>NZ_CP043438.2:0-4636526 GCF_008271405.2 Enterobacter sp. LU1
GTGTCACTTTCGCTTTGGCAGCAGTGTCTTGCCCGATTGCAGGATGAGTTACCAGCCACAGAATTCAGTATGTGGATCCGCCCGTTGCAGGCGGAACTGAGCGATAACACGCTGGCTTTGTATGCGCCAAACCGTTTCGTGCTCGATTGGGTAAGGGATAAATACCTTAATAACATCAATGGACTGCTGAACGATTTCTGCGGGTCAGATGCCCCACAGCTGCGTTTTGAAGTGGGCACAAAGCCGGTCACCCAAACCGTTCGTGAAGTTGTCAATGTGGCAGCCCCTGCACAGGCGGCGCCCGCGCCAGCGCCTCGCGTTGCACCGGCTCGTCAGGGCTGGGATAACGTTCCGGCCCCCGCTGAGCCTACCTACCGCTCTAACGTTAACGTGAAACACACGTTCGATAACTTCGTTGAAGGTAAGTCGAACCAGCTGGCGCGCGCGGCGGCTCGCCAGGTAGCCGATAACCCCGGTGGCGCTTACAACCCGCTGTTTCTGTATGGCGGCACGGGTCTCGGTAAAACGCACCTGCTGCATGCGGTGGGCAACGGCATTATGGCGCGTAAGCCCAATGCCAAAGTGGTGTATATGCACTCCGAACGCTTCGTTCAGGACATGGTAAAAGCCCTGCAAAACAATGCGATCGAAGAGTTTAAACGCTACTACCGTTCCGTTGATGCGCTGCTGATCGATGACATTCAGTTCTTTGCCAATAAAGAACGATCGCAGGAAGAGTTTTTCCATACCTTTAACGCCCTGCTGGAAGGCAATCAGCAGATCATTCTGACCTCGGATCGTTATCCAAAAGAGATCAACGGCGTTGAAGATCGTCTCAAATCCCGCTTCGGCTGGGGCCTGACCGTGGCGATCGAGCCGCCGGAGCTGGAAACCCGCGTCGCGATCCTGATGAAAAAAGCCGACGAGAACGACATTCGCCTGCCGGGTGAAGTGGCGTTCTTCATTGCCAAGCGCCTGCGTTCCAACGTGCGTGAGCTGGAAGGGGCGCTGAACCGCGTTATCGCCAACGCCAACTTCACCGGTCGGGCGATCACCATCGATTTTGTGCGTGAAGCGCTGCGCGATTTATTGGCTTTGCAGGAAAAACTGGTCACTATCGACAATATTCAGAAGACGGTGGCTGAGTACTACAAGATCAAAGTGGCAGATTTACTGTCTAAACGTCGTTCCCGCTCGGTGGCGCGTCCGCGTCAGATGGCGATGGCGCTGGCAAAAGAGCTAACCAACCACAGCCTGCCGGAAATCGGTGATGCGTTTGGTGGCCGTGACCATACGACCGTGCTGCACGCCTGTCGCAAGATCGAGCAGTTACGCGAAGAAAGCCACGACATAAAAGAAGATTTTTCCAATTTAATCAGAACATTATCATCGTGACGCTATGAAATTTACCGTTGAACGTGAACATTTATTAAAACCGCTGCAACAGGTGAGTGGCCCATTAGGCGGCCGCCCTACGCTGCCTATTCTTGGAAACCTGCTGCTTCAGGTCGCGGACGGTACGCTGTCGCTGACCGGCACAGATCTGGAAATGGAAATGATCGCGCGCGTTACGCTGACTCAGCCGCACGACGCGGGCGCGACCACGGTTCCGGCACGTAAATTCTTTGATATTTGCCGTGGGCTGCCGGAAGGCGCTGAAATCGCCGTGCAGCTGGAGGGCGACCGCATGCTGGTGCGCTCTGGCCGCAGCCGTTTCTCCCTCTCCACGCTGCCCGCTGCGGACTTCCCGAACCTGGATGACTGGCAGAGCGAAGTTGAATTTACCCTGCCGCAGGCGACGATGAAGCGTCTGATTGAAGCCACGCAGTTCTCCATGGCGCATCAGGACGTTCGTTACTACTTAAACGGCATGCTGTTCGAAACCGAAGGTGAAGAGCTGCGTACCGTGGCGACCGACGGTCACCGTCTGGCGGTCTGTTCTATGCCGATTGGTGATTCACTGCCGAACCATTCGGTGATCGTGCCGCGTAAAGGCGTGATTGAACTGATGCGTATGCTCGACGGCGGCGACACGCCGCTACGCGTGCAAATTGGCAGCAACAATATTCGTGCCCATGTGGGCGATTTTGTCTTCACATCGAAGCTGGTAGACGGTCGTTTCCCGGATTATCGCCGCGTATTGCCGAAGAACCCGGATAAAACGCTGGAGGCGGGTTGCGACATCCTCAAGCAGGCGTTCGCGCGTGCCGCTATTCTCTCCAACGAGAAATTCCGCGGCGTACGTCTGTACGTGAGTGAAAACCAGATCAAAATCACCGCCAACAACCCGGAGCAGGAAGAGGCAGAAGAGATTCTGGACGTCACCTACGCCGGGGCTGAGATGGAAATCGGCTTCAACGTCAGCTATGTGCTGGATGTGCTGAATGCACTGAAATGCGAGAACGTTCGCATCCTGCTGACTGACTCCGTTTCGAGCGTACAGATTGAAGATGCCGCATCACAGTCGGCTGCCTATGTTGTCATGCCAATGAGACTGTAATGTCGCTCACCCGTCTGTTGATCCGCGACTTTCGCAATATCGAAAGCGCGGATCTCGCTTTATCCCCTGGCTTTAACTTCCTGGTTGGCGCGAACGGCAGCGGCAAAACCAGCGTGCTGGAAGCCATCTATACGCTCGGCCATGGCCGGGCGTTTCGCAGTTTGCAGATTGGTCGCGTGATTCGCCACGAGCAGGAATCTTTTGTTCTGCACGGGCGTTTGCAGGGCGCAGAGCGGGAAACCGCCATCGGCCTGACCAAAGACAAGCAGGGCGACAGCAAGGTGCGTATCGACGGCACCGATGGCCACAAGGTGGCGGAGCTGGCGTTGCTGATGCCGATGCAGCTGATTACGCCCGAGGGGTTTACTTTACTCAACGGCGGCCCCAAATACAGAAGAGCGTTCCTCGACTGGGGATGCTTTCACAATGAAGCCGGTTTCTTTAACGCCTGGAGCAACCTGAAGCGTCTGCTTAAACAGCGTAACGCCGCATTGCGCCAGGTCACGCGCTACGCTCAGCTGCGTCCGTGGGACATGGAACTCATCCCTCTTGCGGAACAAATCAGCCGCTGGCGTGCCGAATACAGCGCAGGTATCGCCGAAGACATGGCCGACACCTGCAAACAGTTTTTACCCGAGTTCTCTCTCACCTTCTCTTTCCAGCGTGGCTGGGAAAAAGAGACGGATTATGCCGAGGTGTTAGAGAGAAGCTTCGAGCGCGATCGCATGTTGACCTACACCGCGCACGGCCCGCACAAGGCGGATTTCCGCATTCGTGCCGACGGTGCGCCGGTGGAAGACACGCTGTCGCGCGGGCAGCTGAAGCTCCTGATGTGCGCGCTGCGCCTGGCGCAGGGGGAGTTCCTCACTCGAGAGAGCGGGCGACGCTGCCTGTACCTGATAGATGATTTTGCCTCGGAACTTGACGACGCGCGGCGCGGGCTGCTTTCCAGCCGCTTAAAAGCCACGCAGTCGCAGGTTTTCGTCAGCGCCATTAGCGCTGAACACGTTATAGACATGTCGGACGAAAATTCGAAGATGTTTACCGTGGAAAAGGGTAAAATAACGGATTAACCCAAGTTGAAATGAGCGAGAAACGTTGATGTCGAATTCTTATGACTCCTCCAGTATCAAAGTCCTGAAAGGGCTGGATGCGGTGCGTAAGCGCCCGGGTATGTATATCGGCGACACGGATGACGGCACCGGTCTGCACCACATGGTATTCGAGGTGGTAGATAACGCTATCGACGAAGCGCTCGCGGGTCACTGTAAAGACATCGTGGTCACGATCCATGCGGACAACTCCGTGTCCGTTACCGATGACGGTCGTGGTATCCCAACCGGTATTCACCCGGAAGAGGGCGTATCTGCTGCGGAAGTCATCATGACCGTTCTGCACGCAGGCGGTAAGTTCGATGATAACTCCTATAAAGTTTCCGGCGGTCTGCACGGCGTAGGCGTATCCGTAGTAAATGCCCTGTCGCAGAAGCTGGAGCTGGTTATCCAGCGCGAAGGCAAAATTCACCGTCAGATCTACCAGCACGGCGTGCCTGACGCTCCGCTGGCCGTCACGGGTGATACCGATAAAACCGGTACCATGGTGCGTTTCTGGCCGAGCCTCGAAACCTTCACCAACGTCACCGAATTCGAGTACGACATTCTGGCGAAACGCCTGCGTGAACTGTCGTTCCTGAACTCCGGCGTGTCGATTCGTCTGCGCGACAAACGCGACAACAAAGAAGACCACTTCCATTACGAAGGTGGTATCAAGGCGTTCGTTGAGTATCTGAACAAGAACAAAACGCCAATTCACCCGAATATCTTCTACTTCTCTACTGAAAAAGACGGTATCGGCGTGGAAGTGGCCTTGCAGTGGAACGACGGTTTCCAGGAAAACATCTACTGCTTCACCAACAACATTCCACAACGCGATGGCGGTACGCACCTGGCGGGCTTCCGCGCGGCGATGACCCGAACCCTGAACGCCTACATGGACAAAGAAGGCTACAGCAAAAAAGCGAAAGTCAGCGCCACCGGTGACGATGCCCGTGAAGGCCTGATTGCCGTGGTCTCCGTGAAGGTGCCGGATCCGAAGTTCTCCTCACAGACCAAAGACAAGCTGGTCTCTTCTGAGGTGAAATCGGCGGTTGAACAGCAGATGAACGAACTGCTGAGCGAATACCTGCTGGAAAACCCGTCCGACGCGAAAATCGTGGTGGGTAAAATTATCGATGCGGCGCGTGCCCGTGAAGCGGCGCGTAAAGCGCGTGAAATGACCCGTCGTAAAGGCGCGCTGGACCTGGCAGGCCTGCCGGGCAAACTGGCTGACTGTCAGGAACGCGACCCGGCGCTGTCTGAACTGTACCTTGTGGAAGGGGACTCCGCGGGCGGTTCTGCGAAGCAGGGCCGTAACCGCAAGAACCAGGCGATTCTGCCGCTGAAGGGTAAAATCCTTAACGTTGAGAAAGCGCGCTTCGACAAGATGCTCTCTTCTCAGGAAGTGGCGACGCTCATCACCGCGCTCGGCTGCGGCATTGGTCGCGACGAGTACAACCCGGACAAACTGCGCTATCACAGCATCATCATCATGACCGATGCGGACGTCGACGGCTCGCACATTCGTACGCTGCTGTTGACCTTCTTCTATCGTCAGATGCCGGAAATCGTTGAGCGCGGCCACGTCTACATTGCCCAGCCGCCGCTGTACAAAGTGAAGAAAGGCAAGCAGGAACAGTACATTAAAGATGACGACGCGATGGATCAGTACCAAATCGCGATCGCCCTTGATGGTGCGACCCTGCACGCAAATTCCAGCGCGCCAGCGCTGGCCGGTGAGCCGCTGGAGCGTCTGGTCTCCGAGTTCAACGCCACGCAGAAAATGATTGGCCGTATGGAGCGTCGCTATCCAAAAGCGCTGCTGAAAGAGCTGATTTACCAGCCGACCCTGACCGAAGCCGATCTGAGCAACGAGCAGACCGTCACCCGCTGGGTGAACGCCCTGGTGAGCGAGCTGAACGAGAAAGAGCAGCATGGCAGCCAGTGGAAGTTCGACGTCCAGCAGAACGCTGAGCAGCAGTTCGAGCCGATCGTCCGCGTGCGTACCCACGGCGTCGATACCGACTACCCGCTGGAGCACGAATTTGTGACCGGTCCGGAATACCGTCGTATCTGCACCCTCGGCGAGAAGCTGCGCGGTCTGATCGAAGACGATGCGTTTATCGAACGTGGCGAACGTCGTCAGCCGGTAGCCAGCTTCGAACAGGCGCTGGAGTGGCTGGTGAAAGAGTCCCGTCGTGGTCTCTCTATTCAGCGTTATAAAGGCCTGGGCGAAATGAACCCGGATCAGCTGTGGGAAACCACCATGGATCCGGAAAGCCGTCGCATGCTGCGCGTCACCGTTAAAGACGCAATCGCAGCGGATCAGCTGTTCACGACCCTGATGGGCGATGCGGTTGAACCACGTCGCGCCTTCATCGAAGAGAACGCCCTGAAGGCGGCGAATATCGATATTTAATCGTCGCTTTACGACAGCATAACTGGCCGCGCTTCAGCGCGGCTTTTTTATGGACGCAGGAAACTCCAGCGACATCACTGCCGGTAAACGTTTGACCAGCATATCTATGGCAATTCTTACCCTTAGCGGCAGGTGTGGCGTCTGCTGCCAGACGGCATGAACGTCGAAGCGTACATCCGGGGCCTGCTTTAAGAGCGGGACAAGATCTCCCTGCTGAATTTCTTTAATGACCATCCAGCAGGGTAACCATGCAAGGCCGTGGCCGGCCAGCGCCGCGTCGCAGATCGCCTGCAAATCATCCATATTGAGCGATGAGCGGGGAATAAACGTGCGCGACGTGCCATCGTAATCCATCAGCTGCCAGGGTAGGACTCTGCCCGCACGCGTGTAGTTAATGGCCGTATGCTGGCGTAGATCATCAACGGTTTGCGGCTGGCCATTCTTAAGCAGATAATCCGGCGCGGCGCACAGAACCATCCGGTGCTCCCCCAGCCTTCTGGCGACCAGCACGCTGCTGTCAGCCAGAGCGCCATTGCGCACCGCCATATCAAACCCTTCTTCCACGAGATCCACGACGCGGTCGCTGAAGGACATTTCAAGCTCAAGCCCGGGATGCTCCTGCGCCAGCTCTATTAGCAGCGGGGCGATACACTGGCGACCAAACAGCACCGGCACGGCAACACGCAGCCGACCGCTGACCTGATGTTTTCCGGTTTCAAGCTGCGATTCAGCGCCACGGATCTCCTCCAGCGCGCGCAGGCAGCGTTCATAAAAAAGCGCGCCGTTATCGGTCAGCCTCTGACTGCGGGTGGTCCGATGAAACAGACGAACCCCCAGCCTCTCTTCAAGACGAGCAATGCTTTTTCCTACCGCCGAGCGCGACAAATGCAGACGGACGGCGGCCTGGGCAAAACTTCCTGCCTCAACGGAGGCAACGAAAACGGGAATATCTTTCAGCGTATCGGTCATGGACGGATTGTGTCAATTTGGTCATCAATGAAGGGAAAACTTATCGCCACTGGCGACGCTGAGTCAACGGTAGACTGTCAGAACTGAAAATCATCTGATGACAGGAGAAAAAAATGACTGAAACAATGCAACGCTGGTCAATGGATGCCCTTGGTCGTGAAAGCCTCAGGCTCGTTCAGGAGCCTGTTCCACAGCCAGGCCCGGGGGAGGTTCGCGTAAGGGTTAATGCCGTTGCGCTCAACTACCGGGATAAAATGGTGATTGAAGGCACGATGCCGATTCCGCTTTCCTTCCCGTTTACCCCAGCATCTGACATGGCAGGCGTGGTGGACAGCATCGGCGAAGGCGTTACGCGTTTCAAGCCCGGCGCACGCGTCATCTCAACCTTCTTCCCGGAATGGATCGACGGCAAGCCGCAGGCAGACGCGCGCGATTTGCCCTATAAAACGTCCGGTGGATACTTCCAGGGCATACTGGCCGAATATGTGATTGTGAGTGAAAACGCGCTGGTGGCGTCCCCGGAAAGCCTGGATGACGCTGAGGCCAGCACGCTTCCTTGCGCGGGGCTTACCGCATGGTTCGCGCTGGTGGAGCGCGGTCATTTACGCGCCGGGCAATCGGTGCTGGTACAAGGGACGGGCGGTGTGGCGCTATTCGCTTTGCAGATAGCAAAAGCGCACGGCGCAGAAGTTATTGTTACGTCGGGGAGTGATGAAAAACTGGCGCGGGCCAAAAAGCTGGGGGCCAGCCAGGGCATCAACCGACTGAAAGGCGACTGGGCTGAAAATACGCTGGCACTGACGCAGGATCGCGGCATCGACCATATTATCGAAACGGTGGGTGGGGAGAACCTGAGACATTCCCTGCGCGCCGTTGCCGTTCATGGGCGGATATCGGTCATTGGCGTGCTGGCCGGGACAGAAATTTCTCTGCCTGCAAGCGAGCTGTTGCTGAAATCTCCCGTCATTCAGGGGATTGGGGTTGGACACCGCCGGGCGCTGGAAGATTTTGTCCGTGCTGTTGATGTCACGGAGTTAAAACCGGTGATTGAGCATCGCTACCGCTTTGACGAGCTGGAACAGGCGCTTGAACATCTGGATCGCGGTGCGTTTGGCAAAATCGTTCTCACCCGCGAGTGAGTTCGCGTTCCCGGGATAAACGTAAAAGGGGCTTTTTGTTGCGCAAGGTAGCTCTATTTTTGTGTGCTTAATCGCGTTAGCATGAGGTAGCACTCATTTATCCCGGGGACCTCATGGCTATCAAACTCATTGCAATCGATATGGACGGCACGCTGCTGCTGCCAGACCACACTATCTCTCCTGCCGTTAAAAATGCGATCGCCGCCGCACGCGAAAAAGGCGTGAACGTGGTGCTCACCACCGGACGCCCGTATGCCGGGGTGCACAGTTACCTGAAAGAGCTGCACATGAACCAGCCTGGCGATTACTGCATCACCTATAACGGCGCGCTGGTGCAAAAGGCAGCCGATGGCAGCACGGTGGCGCAAACTGCACTGAGCTATGATGACTACCGTTTCCTGGAAAAACTCTCCCGCGACGTGGGCTCTCACTTCCACGCGCTCGATCGCAATACGCTTTACACCGCCAACCGCGATATCAGCTACTACACGGTGCACGAGTCCTACGTTGCAACCATTCCACTGGTGTTCTGCGAAGCGGAGAAAATGGACCCGGCGACCCAGTTCCTGAAAGTGATGATGATTGATGAACCTGCGGTTCTCGACAAAGCCATCTCACGCATTCCGGCTGAGGTAAAAGAGAAATACACCGTGCTGAAAAGTGCGCCGTACTTCCTCGAAATCCTTGATAAACGCGTCAATAAAGGCACGGGCGTCAAATCGCTTGCCGATGCGCTGGGCATCAAGCCTGAGGAGATCATGGCGCTGGGCGACCAGGAAAACGATATTGCGATGATCGAATATGCGGGCATGGGCGTGGCGATGGATAACGCCATCCCGTCGGTGAAAGAAGTGGCGAACTTCGTGACTAAATCTAACCTGGAAGACGGCGTTGCCTGGGCGATCGAGAAATTCGTTCTGTCGTAACAAGTGCTTTGAAAGATTAGCCCCGGTTATTAACCGGGGCTTTTTTTGGCCCTGAATTTATCAAATTGTTCTTTTTGTGATCTGGATTGTAGTACAAGATTAACTGATTGTACTACATTGTCACCACGGCAAAGACGAAAGGCCTCACGTTTGTACTGCAAAAGTGAGGCGAAATTCAGCGGTCGCGGTAAAGTAGTGATGGACTTACAGAGCACAAGGACTCTCCATGACACTCAATAAAACCGATCGCATTGTCATCACGCTGGGCACTCAGATTGTGGGTGGCAAATACGTTCCCGGTTCGCCGCTGCCAGCAGAGGCGGAACTGTGCGAGGAGTTTGAAACCTCGCGCAATATCATTCGGGAAGTGTTCCGCTCGCTGATGGCGAAGCGGCTGATTGAAATGAAGCGCTATCGCGGCGCGTTTGTGGCGCCGCGTAACCAGTGGAACTACCTCGATACCGATGTTCTGCAATGGGTGCTGGAAAACGACTACGACCCACGGCTCATCGGCGCGATGAGCGAAGTCCGAAATCTGGTGGAACCGGCCATCGCCCGCTGGGCGGCAGAGCGCGCAACGTCAGGTGACCTGGCACAGATTGAGTCGGCTTTAAACGACATGATCGCCAATAACCAGAATCGGGAGGCGTTCAACGAAGCGGACATTCGTTACCACGAAGCGGTATTGCAGTCGGTGCATAACCCGGTTTTACAGCAGCTTAGCGTGGCGATCAGCTCGCTACAGCGAGCAGTATTTGAACGTACCTGGATGGGCGATGAGGCCAACATGCCGAAAACGCTTCAGGAACATAAAGCGCTGTTCGATGCGATACGGCATCAGGACGGCGATGCGGCAGAGCAGGCGGCGCTGACCATGATCGCCAGCTCGACACGAAGGCTGAAGGAAATCACATGACATCACGCTACATCGCAATTGACTGGGGATCGACCAATCTGCGCGCCTGGCTCTACCAGGGTGAGCAGTGCCTGGAAAGCAGGCAATCAGAAGCAGGTGTGACGCGCCTGAACGGTAAATCCCCCGCAGCGGTGTTAGCAGAAGTGACACAAAACTGGCGCGACGGTACTACGCCAGTGGTGATGGCCGGAATGGTCGGCAGTAACGTGGGGTGGAAGGTCGCGCCTTACCTGTCAGTTCCGGTGCATTTCACCGCCGTTGGCGAGCAGTTAACGTCCGTTGGCGACAATGTCTGGATTATTCCCGGTTTATGCGTCTCTCGCGACGATAACCATAATGTGATGCGCGGCGAAGAGACGCAGCTGCTCGGGGCGCGCACCCTTTCTCCTTCTTCTGTCTACGTCATGCCCGGGACGCACTGCAAATGGGTCCAGGCGGATGCTGAGCAAATTCATGATTTCCGCACCGTGATGACCGGCGAACTGCACCACTTGCTGCTTAAGCATTCGCTGGTGGGGGCCGGTTTGCCGGAGCAGACCCCTTCGCCGGAAGCGTTTGCCGCCGGGCTTGAGCGCGGGATCGCATCCCCTGCCGTTTTGCCGCAACTTTTTGAGGTTCGCGCCTCGCACGTGCTGGGAAATCTCCCGCGCGAACAGGTCAGCGAATTTCTGTCCGGCCTGCTGATTGGCGCAGAAGTCGCCACTCTGAGCGACGCGTTCGCCGGGCAGCAGGCCATCACGCTCGTCGCGGGTTCATCGCTGACGTCTCGTTACCGCCAGGCGTTCCACGCTATCGGACGGGATGTTGCTGCGGTGGAAGGCGACACGGCATTTCAGGCAGGCATAAGGAGCATCGCTCATGCAGTGGCAAACTGAACTTCCCCTGATCGCGATTTTGCGCGGTATCACGCCCGGTGAGGCCTTAGCGCACGTTGGCGCGGTGATCGACGCCGGGTTCGACGCGGTGGAAATCCCGCTCAACTCCCCGGAGTGGGAAAAAAGCATTCCGGCAGTTGTGAAGGCGTTTGGTGATAAGGCGCTGATTGGCGCAGGCACCGTGCTGCAACCGGAGCAGGTGGATGAACTGGCGAAAATGGGCTGCAAGCTTATCGTCACACCGAATATCAACCCCGAGGTGATCCGCCGGGCGGTGGATTACGGCATGACCGTCTGCCCGGGTTGCGCCACGGCCACAGAAGCCTTTGCCGCCCTCGATGCGGGCGCACAGTCTCTCAAAATTTTCCCGTCGTCGGCCTTTGGTCCGGATTACATCAAAGCGCTGAAAGCGGTCTTACCCGCCAGCGTGCCGGTCTTTGCCGTGGGCGGCGTCACGCCGGAAAACCTGGGCCAGTGGATGAGCGCGGGCTGTGTGGGCGCGGGGCTGGGCAGCGATCTCTATCGTGCCGGTCAGCCCGTTGAGCGTACCGCACAGCAGGCGGCAGCATTTGTGAAAGCGTATCGAGAGGCAGTGCAATGAAAATAACCAAACTCACCACGTACCGTTTACCCCCGCGTTGGATGTTCCTGAAAATCGAAACCGACGAAGGCGTGGTTGGCTGGGGCGAGCCGGTGATTGAAGGCCGTGCGCGCACCGTTGAAGCCGCGGTGCACGAGCTGGGCGAATACCTGATTGGCCAGGATCCGGCGCGCATCAACGACCTGTGGCAGGTGATGTACCGCGCGGGCTTCTACCGCGGGGGGCCGATTCTGATGAGCGCCATCGCCGGTATTGATCAGGCGCTGTGGGATATCAAAGGCAAAGTGCTCAATGCCCCGGTCTGGCAATTAATGGGCGGCCTGGTGCGCGACAAAATCAAAGCCTACAGCTGGGTGGGCGGTGACCGCCCTGCGGAAGTGATCGACGGTATCCGGCAACTGCGCAACATCGGTTTTGACACCTTCAAACTCAACGGCTGCGAAGAAATGGGCGTTATCGACAACTCGCGCGCGGTAGACCGGGCGGTGAATACCGTGGCGCAAATCCGTGAAGCCTTCGGCAACGAGATTGAGTTTGGTCTGGATTTCCACGGCCGCGTCAGCGCGCCAATGGCCAAAGTGCTGATTAAAGAGCTGGAGCCGTATCGCCCGCTGTTTATCGAAGAGCCGGTGCTGGCCGAGCAGGCGGAATACTATCCGAAACTGGCTGAACAGACGCACATTCCCATCGCGGCGGGGGAACGCATGTTCTCGCGCTTCGAGTTTAAACGCGTGCTGGAAGCGGGCGGCATTGCGATCCTGCAACCGGACCTCTCCCACGCGGGCGGCATCACCGAATGCTACAAAATTGCCGGAATGGCAGAAGCCTACGATGTGGCGCTGGCGCCGCACTGTCCGCTTGGGCCGATTGCGCTGGCGGCCTGCCTGCACGTCGACTTCGTCTCCCGCAATGCGGTGTTCCAGGAACAAAGCATGGGCATTCACTATAACAAGGGCGCGGAGCTGCTCGACTTTGTGAAAAACAAAGAAGACTTCAGCATGGAAGGTGGTTTCTTTAAACCGTTAACGAAGCCGGGCCTTGGCGTGGAGATCGACGAAGCCAAAGTCATTGAGCTGAGTAAAAGTGCGCCGGACTGGCGTAACCCACTGTGGCGTCATGAAGACGGTTCCGTAGCCGAGTGGTAAATCGCCGGATGGCGCTACGCTTATCCGGCCTACTCTCTCGTAGGCCGGTAAGCGAAGCGCCACCGGGCAAAAAAAAAACGTACATAGAAAAAATATAACCCTCTGTAAATTACAGGGCATGGTGAGCGGCTTCGCTATGCCCAAAATCTGGAGACAGATTGCGATGGATATTCCAGTTACTGCTGCAAAAACCGGGCGTCGTCGTTACCTGACGCTGATCATGATCTTTATTACCGTGGTCATCTGTTATGTCGACCGCGCCAACCTTGCCGTGGCATCGGCTCATATTCAGGAAGAGTTTGGCATCACCAAAGCGGAAATGGGCTACGTCTTCTCGGCGTTTGCCTGGCTGTATACGCTCTGTCAGATCCCTGGTGGCTGGTTCCTTGACCGCGTGGGTTCACGTCTGACCTACTTTATCGCTATTTTTGGCTGGTCCGTGGCGACCCTGTTCCAGGGCTTCGCGACCGGGCTGATGTCGCTGATTGGCCTGCGCGCCATCACCGGGGTGTTTGAAGCGCCGGCGTTTCCGACCAACAACCGCATGGTGACCAGCTGGTTCCCTGAACACGAACGCGCTTCCGCTGTTGGTTTTTACACCTCCGGGCAGTTTGTTGGTCTGGCGTTTCTGACGCCGCTGTTAATCTGGATCCAGGAGCTGCTGAGCTGGCACTGGGTGTTTATCGTCACCGGCGGGATCGGCATTATCTGGTCGCTCATCTGGTTTAAGGTTTATCAGCCGCCGCGCCTGACCAAAAGCATCACCAAAGCCGAACTGGACTACATCCGCGACGGCGGTGGCCTGGTGGATGGCGATGCGCCCGTGAAAAAAGAGGCGCGCCAGCCGCTGACCAGAGCGGACTGGAAGCTGGTCTTCCACCGTAAGCTGGTGGGCGTGTATCTGGGACAGTTCGCGGTGACCTCCACGCTGTGGTTCTTCCTCACCTGGTTCCCGAACTATCTGACCCAGGAAAAAGGTATTACCGCGCTGAAGGCAGGCTTTATGACCACCGTACCCTTCCTTGCGGCGTTTTTCGGCGTCCTGCTCTCGGGCTGGCTGGCGGATAAGCTGGTGAAAAAAGGCTTCTCGCTGGGCGTTGCGCGTAAAACGCCGATTATCTGCGGACTGCTGATCTCTACCTGCATCATGGGAGCGAACTACACCAACGATCCGGTGTGGATCATGACCCTGATGGCGGTAGCGTTCTTCGGAAACGGTTTTGCCTCCATCACCTGGTCGCTGGTGTCGTCCCTGGCGCCGATGCGTCTGATCGGCCTGACTGGTGGCGTGTTTAACTTCGTTGGCGGCCTGGGCGGGATCACCGTACCGCTGGTCATCGGTTACCTGGCGCAGGACTACGGCTTTGGTCCGGCTCTGGTGTATATCTCTGCCGTGGCGCTGATCGGGGCGCTCTCCTACATCCTGCTGGTCGGCGACGTTAAACGAGTAGGCTAATCCCTTCGGATGTTTTACCCTGATGCGATAACCGCGCATCAGGGTATTTTCATGAAACAAATCACCTTCGCTTCCCGCAACCACCAGCTCACCAACATCAACACCTGGACGCCAGACAGCCAGTGGCTTGTCTATGATGTCCGCCCGTCCGGCGCGTCGTTTACCGGTGAAACCATTGAGCGGGTCAATGTTAGTACGGGCGAGGTTGAGGCGATCTACCGTGCGATTGACGGCGCGCATGTCGGCGTGGTAACCGTTCATCCGGCGCAGGACAAATATGTTTTTATCCACGGCCCGAAAAACCCGGATGCAGACTGGCAGTATGATTTTCACCATCGTCAGGGGGTGATTGCGCACAATGGTCAGGTGAGCAATCTTGATGCAATGGATATCACCGCGCCTTACACCGCAGGGGCGCTGCGTGGCGGCAGCCACGTCCACGTTTTTAGCCCGAACGGGCAGTTCGTCAGCTTTACCTACAACGACCATGTGCTGCACGCGCGCGATCCGCAGCTGGATTTGCGTAACGTCGGGGTGGCGGCGCCTTTTGGCCCAGTAAACCCACAGGGGAACCATCCGCGGGAATATGCCGGCACCTTCTGGAGCGTACTGGTAAGCCGTACAACGCCGAACCCGAAACCGGGCAGCGATGAGGTAAACCGCGCCTATGAAGAGGGCTGGGTGGGCAACGACAGGCTGGCGTTTATCGGCGATACGGTGTCTGCGAAAGGCGAGAAAGTGCCCGAACTGTTTATTGTCGATCTCCCCAAAGACGAGCAGGGCTGGAAACGGGCGGGCGATGCGCCGTTGCAGGGAACGCCTGATACAATGCCCGCGCCGCCTGCGGGCGTAACGCAACGTCGCTTAACCTTCACCCATCAGAAGGCGTATCCGGGGCTGGTGAACGTACCGCGCCACTGGGTGCGCAGCAATCCGCAGGGGACGCAGATTGCGTTTTTAATGCGGGACGATAACGGCGTTGTGCAGCTGTGGCTTATCTCCCCTGAGGGCGGCGAGCCGCGTCAGCTGACCCACACTGAGCGTGATATTCAGTCGGCCTTTAACTGGCATCCTTCCGGCAACGGGCTGGGATTTGTGCTTGCAGGCCGTATTGCCTGCTGCGATGCGCAGACCGGAGAGGTGACGTTTTTGACGTCCGATCACGGCAATCCGCCGTCTGCTGACGCTGTGGTGTTTTCCCCGGACGGACGATTTATTGCATGGATGGAAGAGAAGGACGGTTTCCGCCAGCTGTGGCTAACGGAAACCGCACAGAATTAGCGTGGAGGCATCTCTGCGGGCGGGATGACGGAATTGGTCGCCAGCTTTTCCTGCTCGCTTTTCTCAACGCGCGAACGCACTGAGCTGTCGGTGCGGAACATATCCCACGGCAGCAGAAGCGTATCGGCAACCGCCGTAAACGGCATATCAAGAATCGCCAGAGATTTGGTACCCCAGTTTGTCTCATCATCAGAGATCATTGCGGCACTGGCGCGCGTCCCCGGATATGTTCCTTCTTTACCGCCGGTGTGCGACATCACGCTCGAACACCCGCAAAGTAAAACAACCCCGCTGAACGACGCCAGCTTAATCAGAACATTTCTCATCATCACTCAGTCATCTTTAGTAGCACGGCATTGACCTGCAACTCAGGGTTATAGCGAGGCGCGTCCAAAATGGATAGCTCAAAACTCCCGCACTGTGGTCGTCATCGCAATTTAACCCTTTGTGCTGTGCCCCTGAGTCTATGCGACAACCAGCAAAGTGCAAAAAAATCTCACATCAACAGTCTTGAAAAGGCCGTATCCAGACCCATTTTAAGAATGTAACCCGATAACGGACACGCCTGATGGGTGTTCGGGGAAGCAGAAGCCTGTCCATGGTGGAAGGCTACATTTTCTCGCTGATTTCAGGAGCATTTATCCATGCGTAATTTCGATCTCTCTCCGCTATACCGTTCTGCCATTGGTTTCGATCGTCTGTTCAACCACTTAGAAAACAACCAGAGCCAGAGCAACGGCTATCCACCTTACAACGTTGAACTGGTTGACGAAAACCACTATCGCATTGCGATTGCTGTTGCCGGTTTCGCAGAGAGCGAACTGGAGATCACCGCGCAGGACAATCTGCTGGTGGTGAAAGGCTCCCATACGGCCGAGCAGAAAGAACGAACCTACCTCTACCAGGGCATCGCAGAGCGCAACTTTGAGCGCAAGTTCCAGCTGGCTGAGAACATCCACGTCAAGGGCGCGAACCTGGTGAACGGCCTGCTGTTTATCGAACTGGAACGTGTGATTCCGGAAGAGAAAAAACCGCGTCGTATCGAAATCAACTAATTACGCGGGTCGCGTGAGCGGCCCACCCGAACTTGCTTGCCGTAACGGGAGCATATGCGAATCCGCAAGGGTTTGCAGGTACAACTGTGCACAAAATTAAACTGTGCCGAACTCGCTTCTCAGAAGGAGATTTAGTATGCGTAACTACGATTTATCCCCCCTGCTGCGTCAGTGGATAGGTTTTGACAAACTGGCTAACGCGCTGCAAAGCGCAACCGAACAGCAGACCTTTCCACCGTACAACATCGAAAAAAGCGATGATAACCACTACCGCATCACGCTTGCGCTGGCCGGGTTCCGCCAGGAAGATCTCGACATCCAGCTTGAGGGTACGCGCCTGACCGTGAAAGGGTCACCGGAAAAACCAGACACCGAGACCAAATGGCTGCATCAGGGGCTTGTCACTCAGCCGTTTAGCCTGAGCTTTACCCTGGCAGACCATATGGAAGTTTCTGGCGCGACGTTCACTAACGGGCTGCTGAACATTGACCTCACCCGTAACGTGCCGGAAGCCATTGCGCCTCAGCGCATCGCCATTAGCGAACGCCCGGCGTTGAACAGCTAAACCACGTTTTTGCCGGGTGGCAAACCTGCCGATCCTGTAGGTCGGGTAAGGCGCAGCCGCCACCCGACTCGCTCACAGATGCCATGAAGCCCTGCCCCGGCAGGGCTTTTTTGTGCGCCATCGCCCATACAACCGCCGTCAGCTCTGAGAGAATCCTTAGCATAACTATGGTTATACACAGGATGTGGATCATGAGTGATATCGCGTTAACCGTTAGCGTGTTGGCCCTTGTCGCGGTAGTGGGGCTATGGCTGGGGAATATCAAAATCCGCGGCGTCGGATTTGGCATCGGCGGGGTGCTGTTCGGCGGGATTTTTGTCGGCCATTTTGCCGACCAGCTTGGGTGGGTGCTCAGCGCCGATATGCTGCATTTCATCCAGGAGTTCGGCCTGATCCTCTTTGTGTATACCATCGGTATTCAGGTGGGGCCGGGCTTCTTCGCTTCCCTGCGCGTCTCCGGTTTACGCCTTAATCTCTTTGCCTTCGGCATCGTCGTGATGGGTGGGCTGGTTACCGCCATTCTGCATAAACTCTTCGCGATTCCGCTGCCCGTCGTGCTGGGCATCTTCTCCGGCGCCGTCACGAATACGCCCGCGCTCGGGGCGGGCCAGCAAATTCTGCGCGATCTGGGTATCCCTGCTGATGTCGTCGATCAGATGGGGATGAGCTACGCCATGGCCTATCCGTTTGGCATTTGCGGTATTTTGCTCTCGATGTGGCTGGTGCGCGTGCTGTTCCGCGTTAACGTCGAGCAGGAGGCAAAAGAGCATGAAAGCACGCTGACCAACGGCCATGCGCTCATTAAAACCATCAACATTCGCGTCGAAAACCCCAACCTGAACAATATGGCGATACAGGATGTTCCCATTCTGAACAGCGCGACCATTATCTGTTCCCGCCTGAAACGTGATGAAACGCTGATGGTGCCTTCACCGGATACCCTTATTCAGCACGGTGATCTCCTGCATCTGGTAGGGCAACCGGCGGATTTAAACAATGCCCGGCTGGTGATTGGTCAGGAGGTGGATACCTCACTCTCAACCCGTGGAACGGACATGCGCGTGGAGCGCGTGGTAGTGACCAATGAGAAAGTCCTGGGCAAGAAAATACGCGATTTGCAGGTTAAAGAGCGTTATGACGTGGTGATCTCCCGGCTTAACCGCGCCGGTGTCGAGCTGGTGGCCAGCCAGGATGCCAGCCTGCAATTCGGTGATATTCTCAACCTCGTCGGGCGTCCCTCATCCATTGATGCCGTAGCGGACATGGTAGGCAACGCCCAGCAAAAACTCCAGCAGGTGCAGATGCTGCCGGTCTTTATCGGCGTCGGGCTTGGCGTCATGCTTGGCTCCATCCCCCTGTACGTGCCCGGCTTCCCGGTAGCACTGAAGCTGGGTCTGGCAGGCGGGCCGCTCATTATGGCGCTGATCCTCGGGCGTATCGGCTCCATCGGTAAGCTCTACTGGTTTATGCCGCCGAGTGCTAACCTGGCGCTGCGGGAGTTAGGCATCGTGCTGTTTCTGGCAGTGGTGGGGCTGAAATCCGGCGGCGATTTTGTCGATACCCTGGTGAACGGCGAAGGGATGAGCTGGGTAGGATACGGCATATTTATTACCGCTATCCCACTGATAACGGTCGGATTACTGGCACGTATCTTCGCTAAAATGAACTATCTCACGCTGTGCGGCATGCTGGCCGGTTCCATGACCGATCCGCCCGCGCTGGCGTTCGCCAACAACCTGCACGCCACCAGCGGCGCGGCGGCGTTGTCCTACGCCACGGTTTATCCGCTGGTGATGTTTCTGCGCATCATCACCCCGCAGCTACTGGCGGTGCTGTTCTGGGGGATGGGCTAACAAGTCTTCCGGGTGGATGCGCCGCAGATGGTAGTCCACCTGGTAATCGCTGGTGTTCCGGAACATCACGGAATAATTGAGGAACTCGCCGCTGTCGCTGTAGGAAAGGGAGGTGATGCGCAGCAGCGGCGTCTGTTCCGGCACATTCATATAACCGGCCAGCTGTTTATCTGCCAGCACCGGCGTCAGGCTCTCGTAGTTGCCGCTGATGGTGATCCCGCATTCCTTCTCGATGTAATCAAACTTAGACCCTTCGAGATGCGCCAGGGAAAGATTGCGGAACAGCTTCACCGGCATAAAGCTGTCCTCCAGCATCAGCGGTTTTCCGTCCACGTAACGCACCCGCCTTGAAAAATAGATCCGCTCATCAACCTGAATCCGCAGCTGGCTGGCGATAGCGGGCGGCGCGGGCATCACTTCAAACTGCAACACCTTGCTCTGCACTTCTTTCCCCTGCTGGCGCAGCACCTCCACCAGCCCGGTCAGGTTAGTCGTTTCATGATGAACGTCTTTGCGCGCCACGAACGTCCCGCTGCCGTGTCGACGTTCAACCAGCCCCCAGCTTACCAGCAGATCCAGCGCCTTGCGGATGGTCATCCGGGCTACGCCAAACTCCTTTGCCAGCGCTTTTTCTCCGGGTAACGGACTGCCAATGTTGTAGTCCGAGGAATTCAGCCGCAGCCGCAGCCGATCGGCAATTGATTTGTAGATCACCAGTAGACCTCTCTGCGCACATCATGGCGTGGATTACGTCTTAACTTGTCTATTTTTATTTTAAAAAGTAGACCTGATTGGTCAAATTAAAACCATGAATGCGATCACGAATCGCAGCGGCATACCATGTTGCTGCATCAGTAAGTTCTTATGCTCACCTCAGGCCAGTAAAAAACCATAAAGGCCTCTATCCCCTACAGGTTGTTTCATGAGGATTTAAAAATGCTCAGTCAAATACAACGTTTTGGCGGCGCCATGTTCACCCCGGTTTTGCTGTTTCCCTTTGCCGGGATCGTGGTTGGGATCGCCATCATGCTTCGCAATCCGCTGTTTGTCGGTGAGGCCTTAACCGCGCCGGATAATCTGTTCGCGCAAATTGTTCACATCATCGAAGAGGGCGGCTGGGCGGTGTTCCGTAATATGCCGCTGATTTTTGCTGTCGGCTTACCGATTGGCCTGGCAAAGCAGGCGCAGGGCCGCGCCTGTCTGGCGGTGCTGATTAGCTTCCTGACCTGGAACTACTTTATCAACGCGATGGGGATGACCTGGGGTCACTTCTTTGGCGTCGACTTCTCTGCTGAACCCACTGCCGGCAGCGGGCTGGCGATGATTGCCGGAATCAAAACGCTTGATACCAGCATCATCGGGGCGATTATCATTTCCGGGCTCGTCACCGCCATCCACAATCGATTTTTCGACAAGCCGTTGCCGGTCTTTCTGGGGATTTTCCAGGGCACCTCGTTTGTCGTTATCCTCGCGTTCTTCGTCATGATCCCTTGCGCCTGGCTGACGCTGCTGGGATGGCCGAAAGTGCAGATGGGCATTGAGTCGTTGCAGGCCTTTCTACGTACCGCTGGCGCGCTGGGCGTATGGGTTTATACCTTCCTGGAACGCATTCTGATCCCAACTGGATTACACCACTTTGTCTACGGCCCGTTTATCTTCGGCCCGGCTGCGGTAGAAGGCGGCATTCAGGTCTACTGGGCACAGCACCTTCAGGAATTCAGCCAGAGCACTGTGCCGCTGAAAACGCTGTTCCCGGAGGGCGGATTCGCGCTGCACGGCAACTCTAAGGTGTTTGGCTCAGTCGGTATTGCGCTGGCTATCTGGTATACCGCGTCGCCGGAGAACCGCGTCAAAGTGGCAGGTCTGCTGATCCCGGCCACGCTTACCGCCGTGCTGGTGGGCATTACCGAACCGCTGGAGTTCACCTTCCTGTTTATCTCGCCGTTGCTGTTTGCCATCCACGCCGTGCTGGCCGCAACGATGGCGACGGTGATGTATACCTTCGGGGTGGTGGGCAACATGGGGGGCGGTCTGCTGGACCAGTTCCTGCCGCAAAACTGGATCCCGATGTTCCATAACCACGCCTCGACGGTATTCACCCAGATTGGCATCGGCCTCTGCTTCACCGGGATCTACTTCGTGGTCTTCAGAACGCTTATCGAACGTCTGAATCTCAAAACGCCGGGCCGGGAAGAGAGCGAAATCAAACTCTACAACAAAGCCGACTATAAGGCCGCGCGCGGGCAAACCACCGCCCCGGCGGCAGCCAGCCAGCAGGTCGGGCAGGCTGCTGGGTTCTTACAGGCGCTCGGCGGCGCAGCAAATATCGAAAGTATCAATAACTGCGCCACCCGCTTGCGTATCGCCCTGGTGGATATGACGAAAACCCAAAGCGACGACGTCTTCAAAGCCCTGGGCGCACACGGTGTGGTGCGGCGCGGCAACGGCATACAGGTGATTGTCGGTCTGCACGTTCCTCAGGTGCGCGACCAGCTGGAATCGCTGATGAAAACCCCTTTAACAAACGAACAAACCACTCTGACAGAGGCTATATCATGAAAAAATTCTCAGTTGTTATTGCAGGCGGCGGCAGTACATTCACGCCTGGTATCGTCCTGATGCTGTTAGCCAACCGTGACCGTTTCCCGCTGCGTGCGCTGAAGTTCTATGACAATGACGGAGCACGTCAGGAGATCATCGCCGAGGCGTGCAAAATCATCCTTAAGGAGCAGGCGCCGGAGATTGAATTTAGTTACACCACCGATCCTGAAGCGGCCTTTACCGATGTGGATTTCGTGATGGCGCATATTCGCGTGGGCAAATACCCCATGCGTGAAAAAGATGAAAAAATCCCGCTGCGCCACGGCGTGTTGGGCCAGGAAACGTGCGGGCCGGGCGGCATCTCCTACGGCATGCGCTCCATCGGCGGCGTGCTGGAGTTGGTGGATTACATGGAGCAGTACTCCCCGAACGCGTGGATGCTGAACTACTCCAACCCGGCGGCGATTGTCGCGGAAGCCACGCGCCGCCTGCGTCCGAACGCGAAAATTCTCAACATCTGCGACATGCCGATCGGCATTGAAGGACGTATGGCGCAAATCGTCGGTCTGAAAGACCGCAAAGAGATGCGCGTGCGCTACTACGGTCTGAACCACTTCGGCTGGTGGACGTCGATTGAAGATCTGAACGGCAACGATCTTATGCCGAAACTGCGCGAATACGTGGCGAAAAACGGTTATGTTCCGCCTTCGGAAGATGCGCATACTGAAGCGAGCTGGAATGATACTTTCGCCAAGGCTAAAGACGTACAGGCGCTGGATCCGGACACCATGCCGAACACCTACCTGAAGTATTACCTGTTCCCGGACTATGTGGTCGCCCATTCCAACCCGGAGCGTACCCGCGCCAATGAAGTGATGGATCACCGTGAGAAGCATGTATTCAGTTCATGCCGGGCGATTATCGAAGCCGGTCATTCTTCTGCCGGTGAACTGGAAATCGACGAACATGCGTCGTACATCGTCGATCTGGCGACCGCGATCGCCTTTAATACCCAGGAACGCATGCTGCTGATTGTGCCTAACAATGGGGCTATCCATAATTTTGACGCCGACGCGATGGTAGAAATCCCTTGTCTGGTCGGCCACAACGGACCGGAGCCGCTGACCGTTGGTGATATTCCGCACTTCCAGAAAGGGCTCATGAGCCAGCAGGTGGCAGTGGAAAAACTGGTGGTGGACGCCTGGGAGCAGCGCTCGTATCAGAAACTCTGGCAGGCGATTACCCTGTCGAAAACCGTACCGAGCGCGTCGGTGGCGAAGGCGATTCTGGACGATCTGATTGAAGCCAACAAAGAGTACTGGCCGGAACTGCATTAATTTTCCTGACCGGCATCATTGAGGTGCCGGTCCTTAAACTTGCTGACCGCCGACGGCGCATAGCCAAACTTATTCTTAAACGCTTTGCTGAAGTGAAACGAATCAAAAAAGTTGAGCATGTCAGCCACCTTGTTTACCGTATTTCCCTCCTGGCGCAGCAGCGATTGCGCCAGTTCGAGGCGTGCGTCAAGATAATATTCTTTCGGCGTTTTACCCGTGTATCGTAAAAAGATCCGCCGCAGCCAGGGCTCGCTGCACTGCATCCGCTGTGCCATTTCTGTGACGCTCCAGCGCTTTTGCACACTGGCGTGCAACTCGGCCAACAGATTTTCCAGACGCAGCAGTTCCCGATCTTTCCTACCATTTTCGGAAATAAGACAAATCCACTGATAGATAATTTTTGTGAGAAACGCGACGGCTAAATTATTTTTTATGGGGGACCGCAAAGCGAGTAATTCAGCAACTTCTGAAAGTTCTTTATTAAACTCGTCGCCATTATAAATTATGCCAGTTTGTAATATAGGGATTTCCATCATGTTTGTGGGGATGAATTCCATCCAGTATTGTTCCCAGATCAGACCGTCGCAGTAGTACGACGTTATATCGGTAGGTTTTAAGAATATAACGTTATTTCCATTAAGCATAATTTCAGAATTATCTTTGAGCCTGATTTTCCCGCACCCTTGCACGGTATAAACCGCCACCCAGGAGTTAGCAATCAGCGGTTTTTTCTTATCCTGAGGCCAGATAACGCGGTAGCTCTCGTCGGCTAGCGTATGCCAGAGTGAGATCAGTGAAATTCCGCTTGAGATCACACTTTCATCAAGAACTAAGGGAATATTGTACGTTGTTTCGTTTTTTACATGCGAAATTTGAATTTTTCCATTCATTTTAATTTCCCGTCAGCAAATTATGCCCACAACCTGTAGCGGAATTTATCAGAAAATTACCGTGATGGGGAAACCAGTCTTGTATTTTAAGATATCGAATAGCCTGGGTCCGGTGCGTTAAATTCCTCTGTACAGCGAACTACCGGGTCATAATCATAATTAAGGGCAACAAGATGAATATTCAGCAAATTGTGAGCTTTATTGCCTTTACGCTGCTGGTGGCGTTTATCACCTGGTGGAAGATACGTAAAGTGGATACCGCTTCGCAGCAGGGATACTTTCTGGCGGGCCGGTCGCTGAAAGCGCCAGTGATTGCTGCTTCACTGATGCTGACCAACCTGTCCACAGAGCAACTGGTGGGTCTGTCTGGCCAGGCCTATAAAAGCGGCATGTCGGTGATGGGCTGGGAGGTCACGTCAGCGGTTACGTTGATTTTTCTGGCGCTGATCTTCCTGCCGAAGTATCTGCAACGCGGTATTGCCACTATTCCCGATTTTCTGGAAGAGCGTTACGACAAAACGACACGCATCATTATTGATTTCTGTTTTCTTATCGCGACGGGCGTCTGCTTCCTGCCGATTGTGCTCTACTCCGGCGCGCTGGCGTTGAATAGCCTGTTTCACGTCGGCGATGCGCTTGGACTTTCGCAGGCCGCAGCCATCTGGTTGCTGGTCATTCTGCTGGGGCTGGCCGGAATTGTGTATGCCGTTATAGGCGGAATGCGCGCCATGGCGATTGCGGACTCCATTAACGGCATTGGTCTGGTGATCGGTGGTCTGCTGGTACCCGTGTTTGGTCTGATTGTGATGGGGGATGGCAGTTTTTTACAGGGAGTTGAGCGTCTGACCACCGTACACGCCGAGAAGTTAAATTCCATTGGCGTAAGCACCGATCCGTTGCCTATCGGCGCGGCGTTTACGGGCCTGATCCTGGTGAATACCTTTTACTGGTGTACGAATCAGGGAATTGTGCAGCGAACGCTGGCCTCGAAAAGTCTCGCTGAGGGACAAAAAGGGGCCTTGTTAACCGCCGTGTTAAAAATGCTCGACCCGCTAATTCTGGTGCTTCCTGGCCTGATTGCGTTCCACCTGTACAGCGATCTGCCGAGTGCGGACATGGCCTATCCTGCTCTGGTCAACAAAGTCCTGCCGACACCGTTGGTGGGTTTTTTTGGTGCCGTTTTATTTGGTGCAGTTATCAGTACGTTCAACGGGTTCCTGAATAGTGCCAGTACGCTCTTTAGTATGGGAATTTATCGTCGCATCCTGAAGCCTGATGCGACGCCGGACGGACTGGTGCAGGTAGGACGCCGGTTTGGCCTGTTTATCGCAGTGGTATCTGTAATAGTAGCGCCGTGGATTGCCAATGCGCCGGAGGGGCTTTATTCATGGATGAAACAGCTAAACGGCATCTATAACGTTCCACTGGTGACTATCATCATTATGGGCTTTTTCTTCCCGCGCATTCCAGCCCTCGCCGCGAAAGTGGCGCTGTTTATCGGCATTTGCAGCTACATCGTAATTAATTATCTGGTGAAATTCGATTTTCACTTTCTCTATGTTCTGGCCTGCACGTTCTGCATCAACGTGGCGGTAATGTTGATTATCGGCTGGCTCAAACCGCGCGACACGCCGTTTACCTTCCATGACGCGTTTGCCGTGGACATGTCACCCTGGCGTAATGCGAAAATTGCCTCGGTGGGTATTCTCTTCGCCATGATTGGCGTCTACGCCGGGCTGGCCCAATTTGGGGGGTATTCCACTCAATGGCTTGCCATCGTCAGCTACTCCATCACCGCAGGGGTCGTGATTTATCTCATTATCGATGCCATCCGTCAGCGCCGTAACCCTTCGCTTGTTTATGTTTCCGACGTTAAGGAAAAGCCATGAAACGCCCGAATTTTCTGTTCATCATGACCGACACTCAGGCCACGAATATGGTGGGCTGTTATAGTGGTAAACCCCTGAACACCCACCATATTGATCAGCTTGCGGAAGAGGGGATTCGCTTCAATGCTGCTTATACCTGCTCCCCTGTTTGCACCCCCGCGCGTGCGGGGCTGTTCACCGGGATCTACGCTAATCAGTCCGGACCGTGGACCAACAATGTTGCACCAGGCAAGAACATCTCAACGATGGGGCGCTACTTCAAGGATGCGGGCTATCAAACCTGCTACATCGGTAAATGGCATCTTGATGGTCATGACTATTTTGGCACCGGCGTTTGTCCTCCCGAATGGAATGACGAGTTTTGGTTTGACGGCGCTAACTATCTGGCAGAACTTACCGAAGAGCAGATTAATCTGTGGCGCAACGGCCTTAATAGCGTAGAGGAATTGCAGGCTAATAATATCGATGAGACCTTTACCTGGGCGTACCGCATCAGCAATCGCGCGATCGATTTTTTACAGCGCCCTCACCCGGAGGACGAACCCTTTTTGATGGTGGTCTCTTACGACGAACCTCATCATCCCTTCACATGCCCGGTTCAGTATCTCGAGAAATATCAGGACTTTTACTACGATTTAGGGGAAAAGGCTCAGGATACGCTGGTGGATAAGCCCGTACATCATCGCCTCTGGTCGCAGGCCATGCCGTCACCAGTTGAAGATGGCAGCCGGTATTACCATCACCCGCTTTATTTCGCCTGTAATGACTTTGTGGACGATCAGATTGGTCGTGTGGTTAACGCACTCACCCCCGAACAATGCGAGAACACATGGGTCATATATACCTCTGACCATGGCGAGATGATGGGAGCACATCGGCTTATCAGCAAAGGTGCGGCTATGTACGACGATATTACCCGCATCCCGTTGATTATACGCCCCCCACAGGGCGCACCGAAGCAAGTCGACACGCCGGTCAGCCATATCGATTTACTGCCGACCATGATGGCGCTGGCGGGGATACCTAAACCTGACATCCTGCCGGGTGACAATATTCTGGCGACAGAGCCAGAGCGCGGAGTGATGGTGGAATTTAACCGCTACGAGATAGAACATGACAGCTTTGGCGGATTTATTCCGGTACGCTGTTGGGTAACGGATGCATTCAAGTTGGTGCTGAACTTGTTCACAACTGATGAACTCTACGACCGCCGCAACGATCCAAACGAGATGCATAATCTGATTGACTCGCCGCGCTATGCTGAGCAGCGCAATCAGCTGCATGATGCGCTGCTGGATTATATGGATAAAATCCGCGACCCGTTCCGTACCTATCAATGGGCGTGTCGACCGTGGAGAGCGGACGCTATCCCTCGTTGGATGGGGGCTTTCCGTCCGCGGCCGGGAGATGGCTATTCTCCGGTGGTGCGTGATTACGACACCGGACTGCCCACGCAGGGGGTAAAAGTGGAAGAGAAAAAGCAGAAGTTTTAAGGAGACAAGATGAAAATTTCCCGCGTCGGTGAAGCGCCGGATTACCGCTTCTCGCTGGCCAATGAACGCACATATCTGGCGTGGATCCGCACCGCGCTAGGTTTTCTGGCCGCAGGCGTGGGTCTTGATCAGCTTGCACCCGATTTCGCTACGCCACTGATCCGTGAATTGCTGGCATTACTGCTGTGCCTTTTCGCAGGGGTGCTGGCGGTTTACGGCTACCTGCGCTGGCTGCGAAACGAAAAAGCGATGCGACTTAAAGAGGATTTACCCTACACCCGCGGCCTGCTTGTGATTAGCACTATATTACTGGTGGTTGCCGTAGTGGTGATGGGGTTGGTGCTCTATGTCGGGTAGCCGCAAAGCGCGCCGTGAGGCCGACCCAGGTCTACAGCCGGAGCGAACGTCGCTGGCCTGGCTGCGCACGTTACTGGGCTACGGTGCGCTTATCGCGCTGGCGATTAAACACAACTGGCACCACACGGGGCTTCCATTCTGGATTTCACTTGTGGTACTTGCGCTGGTGGCGGTTATCCTCTGGCGCTACACGCGCAGTCGTAATCTGATGGACGTTGAGCATGGTGATTTCGCACAACCTAAAGCCGTACGTGACAAATTTTTGATCGCTGTCGCTGTTCTCTCCCTCTCTATATTGTTTGCTATTACGCACTTACATCAGATTATCTCTTTTATAGAGGAAAAATAATGACAGGATGTCATGTGATGGCCAAACCGGCCAGCTCTCGCTGTAACCTGAACTGCCGTTACTGTTTTTATATCGATAAACCCGAACAACCCCAAATGAGCGAGGCCACTCTGGAGGCGTTTATTTGCCAACAGATTGCTGCCCAGCCGGATGATGACGTTCACTTTGCCTGGCAGGGAGGTGAACCCACGCTGTGCGGCATCAATTTTTTTCGTAACGTGGTGGCGTTGCAGCAACGCCACGGGAAAGGAAAGCGCATCATGAACGCTTTTCAGACTAACGGCGTACTGCTCAACGATGAATGGTGCCGTTTTTTTCGCGAAAACGACTGGCTGGTAGGTATCTCTGTCGATGGTCCTGCCGAATTGCACGATGCCTATCGCGTTAACCGTCGCGGCAATTCGACTCACCAAAAAGTTCTCGCAGCCATTGAAAAGCTATGTATTCATCAGGTTTCTTTCAATCTTCTGACGGTGGTCAATCAACAAAACAGCCAACAGCCGGAGCGGGTGTACCGTTTTCTTCGCGCGCTCGGCACCCCATTTTTGCAGTTTATTCCGTTGGTAGAGCAGGGTAATCCGTCATCAGTGAGTGACAGGGAGTGGGGGACATTCCTGAAGGCAATCTTCGACCTCTGGGTAAGAGAAGATGTGGGGCGCGTTTTTGTGCAGCTCTTTGACTCAATGCTGGGCGTCTGGAGTGGCTATCCCGCACAGATGTGCTCACTGGCCGAACGCTGCGGGCATGCCTTTGCACTAGAGGCCAATGGCGATCTCTATCAATGTGACCACTATGTTTATCCTGAATACTGTCTGGGAAATATTCATCAAATGCCGATATCTGTTCTTAACCAAACCGCCGCGGCGCGTGCATTTGGCGAAATTAAGCACGATTCGCTCACGGATGAGTGTAGGCAGTGTTCTGTTCTTCCCCTGTGCAATGGCGACTGCCCCCGCCATCGCCTGAACGGTAAAAGCGTGCTATGCGAGGGCTACCGTGATTTCTTTTTTCACAGCGCGCCGTACATGCGGGCCATGCGCGACCTCATCAGGCATCAACGTTCGCCCGCTGAACTGATGAAACAGCTGCGGCAGAGCGGCTGACGATCAGGCGTTTCCCTTCGCCAGGTACTTCGCCATCTCATCCTCCGGCACCATGCCGCCGCCGGTCGCCCACACCAGGTGGGTAACGTTCTCATCGGCATCGACGCGCAGCGGCCCGGCCATCCCCGCCAGCGCCGACGGCTCCAGGCGAATCCCTTCCTCCTGCGCCAGCCAGCCGAGCATGTCGTACATGCTTTGATCGGAGAGGGTATAGAACCCGTCGAGCAGGCGCTCCATCGCGCGGCCCACGAAGCCGGACGCACGCCCTACCGCCAGACCGTCCGCCGCCGTCACGTTATCAATGCCCAGATCCTGCACCGCAATCTCATCGTGCAGCCCGGTATAAACGCCCAGCAGCATACATGGTGAGTGCGTTGGCTCCGCGAAGAAGCAGTGGACGTTATCGCCAAAGGCCAGCTTCAGGCCAAACGCCACGCCGCCGGGGCCACCGCCGACGCCGCACGGCAGGTAGACGTACAGGGGATGATCGGCATCCACCACGCGGCCCTGCTCGGCAAACTGCGCCTTCAGGCGCTCGCCAGCAACCGCATAGCCCAGGAACAGCGTACGGGAGTTTTCATCGTCAATGAAGAAACAGTTCGGATCGCTTTCCGCCGCTTTGCGTCCCTGCTCCACCGCCACGCCGTAATCCTGCTCATATTCCACGACGATCACGCCGTGGCTGCGCAGTTTGGCTTTCTTCCACTCGCGGGCGTCGGCGGACATATGCACCGTCACCTTAAAGCCAATGCGGGCGCTCATAATGCCGATGGACATCCCCAGGTTGCCGGTTGAGCCCACCGCGATGCTGTACTGGCTGAAGAAGTTCTTAAAGCGCGGCTCCAGCAGAACGCTGTAGTCGTCTTCAAGGCTCAGCAACCCGGCGTCCAGCGCCAGTTTCTCCGCATGAGTCAGCACCTCATAGATGCCGCCGCGCGCTTTGATCGAGCCGGAAATCGGCAGATGGCTGTCTTTTTTCAGCAGCAGCGTGCCTGAAATGGCCTTACCGGACTCTTTCTCCAGCCGCGCCTGCATCGCCGGGATCGCGACCAGGTCGGATTCGATAATCCCGCCCGTTGCCGCCGTTTCCGGGAACGCTTTCGCCAGATACGGCGCGAAGCGTTTCAGGCGCGCGTGCGCGTCGTCCACGTCGGCTTTCGTCAGCCCGACATACGGCAACCCTTCCGCCAGCGTCGTGGTGCGCGGGTTAAGCCAGGTGGTTTCTTTCAGGGCAATCAGATCCTCAACCAGAGGAAACTGTGCGGTTAAAGTAGTGATAGTTGCGTTTTCCATAATACGTCTCTTCGCGCTCAGATAATGAAAGAAAGCAGGAATGTGCCGCCAAGTGCAAGCACCGAGGCGATAAACGTCGCCGTCGTATAGTATTTGAAGGTCTCATTCAGGGTCGCGCCGCAATACTGCTTCACCAGCCAGAAGAGAGAATCGGTCACGATCGTGCAGCCAATAGCGCCGGACCCGATGGCAATGGTGATGATCTCCGGGCTTACGTTCGGGTAGAGCGGCAGCATCGGCGCCACTATCGCCGTGGCACCCATCATCGCTACCGTTGCCGAACCCACGGCGGCGTGCAGCACCAGTGCCACCAGCCAGGCGAGAAGGATAGGGTGCATATGCAGGTTCGAGAGAATATGCGCCAGCGTCTCCGCCAGACCGCTGGTTTTAAGGATGGCGTTGAACGCGCCGCCCGCACCGATAATCAGCAAAATGTTGGCGATAGAGCCAAAGCCGTGCTCCGTATGGGTCAGCATTGCGCCCATGCCCATGTGCTGGCGGATCCCCAGCAGGTAGTAGGCAAAAAACACGGCGATAAACATCGCGGTGATAGGGTTGCCGATAAACTCCAGCAGGGTATACAGCGAGCCTTCTTTTGCCATGTTCAGCTCGGCAATGGTTTTCACCAGCATCAGGGCAATCGGCAGCAGCACGGTGAACAGCGTGGCGCCCAGCGACGGCAGCGTGTGTTCTTCCCGCACCTTCAGGTCTGAAAATTCCGCCGGAACCGGCTTATAGGGCAGACGATCGCCGAGCAGCTTCAGGAACAGCGGGCCGCCAACCAGAGACGCCATCAGGCCCACCATCAGACCGTAGACAATCACCGTCCCGACGTCCGCCCCTAATTTATTGGTGACAAACAGCGCGGCCGGATGCGGAGGCACCACGCAGTGCACTGCCATTAGTGCGGTACAGAGCGGAATGGCCAGCTTGAGCAGCGACGTGTTGGTCTTTTTGGCGATGGAAAACGCCAGCGGGATCAGCAGTACCACGCCCACTTCCACAAACAGCGTAATGCCGCAGATCAGGCCGACCAGGACCATAATCACGTCCGCCGACAACCAGCGGCAGCGCTGCAATGTAATCCCGATGCGCTCTGCCGCGCCGGAGACTTCCATCATTTTGCCGAGAATAGTGCCAAGACCGATAACCGCCGCCAGGAAGCCCAGCGTACCGCCAATCCCGCTCTCAATGGCGTTCACCATATCCAGCGGGCTCATCCCCATCATCGCGCCGACGAAAAAGCTTGCCAGCAGCAGCGCGAGGAACGGGTGAAACTTCAGTTTTACGATGGTTAAAACAATCAATACGATGCTGACAAGCAGCGTTGCCACAACCCAGACCTGAGATCCCATATCTCACCTCACCCTTATGTCATCTGGGGGTATTGGACGAAAAAACGGCGTGGGCTGACAAACGATATAAATTGGCGTTCAGATGAGCCAGATTGGATCAACTGAGTGACTGGACTCTAAAAAGCGCACTTAACTCGTATTAGGTTCACATAAATTCATTCTTGAGCGGTATGCTGAACGCAGAAATTACGTATGGGAATTGTGATGACCGATGCGAATGAAGGCAGAAACCGGCTGTTAAACGGCTGGCAACTGTCGAAAATGTACACCTTTGAAGTGGCCGCCCGGCATGAGTCCTTCGCGCTGGCGGCGGCGGAGCTGTCGCTCAGCCCCAGCGCGGTGAGCCACCGCATAAATCTGCTGGAAGAGGAGCTGGGCATTCAGCTGTTTGTCCGCTCACACCGTAAAGTGGAGCTGACGCAGGAAGGCAAGCGCGTTTACTGGACGCTGAAATCGTCCCTCGACACCCTGAATCAGGAGATCCTGGATATTAAAAACCAGGCGCTGTCAGGTACGCTAACGGTGTACTCCCGGCCGTCGATCGCCCAGTGCTGGCTGGTGCCGATGCTGGGGGATTTTACCCGCCGCTACCCGTCGATTTCACTTACTATTCTGACTGGTAATGATTACGTCAACATGCAGCGAACCGGCATCGATCTGGCGCTCTATTTCGACGATACGCCGCCAAACCACCTTTCTCATCACTTTTTGATGGATGAAGAGATTTTGCCCGTCTGCTCGCCGGCGTATGCCCGGGAGCATGAACTGCTGAAAAACCCCCATAACCTCAGCCACTGCACGTTACTGCACGACCGTCAGGCCTGGAGCAATGATTCCGGTACGGATGAGTGGCTGAGCTGGGCGCAGCATTACGCGGCGAATATGCCGTTATCATCGGGTATTGGCTTCGATCGCTCTGATTTAGCCATTATCGCGGCCATGAATAATGTGGGGGTGGCGATGGGGAGAAAGCGGCTGGTGCAAAAACGTCTCGAACGAGGGGAGTTGATCGCACCCTTTGATGGGAAAACTCTCAAGTGCCATCAGCATTATTACGTCTCAACGCTTCCCGGCCGTCAGTGGCCGAAAATTGACGCCTTTATCGGCTGGCTAAGAGAACTGGCGGGTTGAAGAATTATTACGCTTTCGCTCTACACCAAATGTGAAAAAGCGTGCTAAATACAGGTAATGCTTTTGATTTATCCAGGGTAAACCGTGTTAAAGCCTTTTATTGCCACTGCGATCTTACTCTCTTCCGGCTGGGCGATTGCCGCTGAGCCGCCGCTGACGGCTGCCCGTTACGCGCAGATGCTGGGCGTCGGAATGGATGTCGACTGGGCACGCACCGAGCGCGGTATCCGCGAGTTCGACCCGCTGGTGGTCCGTGATTTTCAGGCGAAAGGCATACACCATGTCCGTATTCGGGTGGCGGGCGAACCGACGGAAGCGCGGCTGATTCACCTGCGTAAGCTGGTGGAGGCCTGCGAGCAATACGGCGTCATCCCCATCATCGCTTATCAGGCCGATGAATATAAAAACGACCCGAAAGCGGATACCGAAAAAGAGGTGATTAACTGGTGGATTGCCGTGGCGCACTATTTTGGTCAGCGCTCGCCGTTGCTGGGCTTTGACCTGATCTACGAACCGGCGGACAAGCTCAACCACAACGTTGCTTCGCTCAACCGGGTGTATGAGAAAGCGATCAAAGACATTCACGCCATTGATGCCAGCCGCATGATTTTTATCGCCCCTCGTCTGCGCGCCGCGCCGGAGGATTTATCCAGCCTGAAGCTGCCCGCGCACAGCCAGAATTACCTGCTGGCGGAGTGGCATATTTTCCCCTGGGGCCCGCTGAAAACGAACGGTAAATACCCGTGGACGTCCGGAACTGCTGCTGAGAAAGCGGCTATCCGTAACCGAATCAACGCCGCGCTGCACTGGCAACAAAAAACCGGGCATGTGAGCTGGGTTGGCGGCTGGGGGGGGGGCGAATCGAAAAGCCTGACGCCAACCGCCTCGCAGATGGCGTTTGCCACGTTTATGGCGTGCGAGCTGCAACAGGCCAACATCCCGTATGCGATAAACGCCGATGTTCAGTTTTATGACGGGGAAGAGGGGGCGTGGCGGCCTGCCCCAGAGCGGCTATTGCAGGCGATGATTGCGCCCGTCTGTGAAAAGCCCGGCGAGAAGCCGGGCCATCATGCGGTTAAACCGGCTGTTCGTGATGCGAGACACGCGACGCCAGCGGCAGCCAGCACAGCAAAATCAGCAGCCCCATCAGGGTCATCAGTAAGCCTAAACTCGCCTGCCCGGTCTGCGGCATCATAGCCGAAAGCCAGGCCAGCGCGCCGGAACCGATGTTCTGCAAACCGCCCACCAGCGCGCCTGCTGTGCCTGCGAGGAACGGGAACGGCTCCATCGCGCCGCTGGTGGCGAGGGGAAACAGCATGCCCGCGCCGAAGAAGAACAGCGCCGCCGGGATGAGCAACGTCCAGACCGACATCACGTCAAACAGCCCCGGGATCCACATCATCAGCCCGGCCAGCAGACAGCTGATCACCGACTGCCACATCAGCGTGGAGAAACGCTTGTTCGGACGTCCGGCGAACCATGCGCCGAAGAACGCCGCCGGGATCGGCAGTATAAACAGAATACTCACCACCATACTGCTCAGGCCAAGGCCTGCGCCCAGCAGCACGCCGGAACAGGCTTCAAACACCGCAATGCCCGCCAGGCCGCCGATTAGCATCAACAGATAACAGGTAAAGGACCCATTACCGAACAGCGTTTTGTAGCTGGCGATGAGCTTCGTGCGCGGCGCGTCTTTTGGGCGGGTTTCCGGCATCCAGCGCGCCATGCTGAAGGTGACAATAATGCACAGCACCAGCAGGAAGGCGTAACAGGCGCGCCAGGACCAGACGGTGTCCAGCAGACCCCCAATCAGCGGGGCCAGCAGCGGGCTGACCAGAATACCCATATTTAACAGACTGTTGGCGTGACGAAGCTGTGTGCCCTGGTACATATCACGCGGCAGGGTACGCGCCATAACCCCGCCGACGCCGGTGCCCACGCCCTGGAGGGCGCTGGCGGCAATCAGGACGGTCAGGCTGTGAGTGGTAATGGCAATCACCGTCGCTACCATGAAAATGCTCATGCCCACCAGAATAACCGGACGACGCCCGACGCGATCGGACAGGGGACCATAAACCAGCTGTGAAACGCCATAGGTCAGCAGATAGGCTGCCATCACGCTCTGGACTGCACCTTCGCGGACGCTCAGATCTCTTGCCATATCGGCAATCGCCGGAATGTAGATGGTTTGTGCCATCTGCCCGACGGCCACCAGTAACACCAGCATCAACAATAAGTTCACGTTCCGTTGCTTTTTCATGTCGCTGAATACTTTTGCCAAAAGAGATAAATAAAGAATAAGTGACTACGCATTCCCATAAATGCGCGAGGAATCTACCACAGAGAGATGACAATTTAAGCATTACTGTGATGAATGACAGAAGGCGTGAAGGCAGGATTTGTAAACAAGATCGGCAACTAATGTTGCCAGCGAATTACGCCAGGCGCAGCAGGACCGCACCGGCAGCAATACCCAGTGCCGCCGCGATGCGCAGGCCGGCAACCTTCTCTTTTAAAAGCACAAATGCGATTAATGCGCCGAAGAGGATAGAGGTTTCACGCAGTGCCGCGACCACAGCCAGCGGTGCCTGGGTCATCGCCCAGAGTGCCAGACCGTAAGATCCCATCGTCCCGACACCGCCGAGCAGCCCTTTTTTCCAGTGCAGGCGCAGGTAGCTGGACGCTTCGCGACGCCGCGCCACCATTGCCCAGCTCAGCAGGCAGAAACCGTTCATGAAGAAGGTCCAGAGCGTATAGCCCAGCGCAGTGTCCGAGAGTCGCACACCGGTGCCGTCCACCAGGGTATACCCGGCGATAAAACAGGCGTTCAGCAGCGCCAGCCAGATCCCCTTGCGTGACTGCATGCGGCCGTTCATCGCCATGGCCAGAATCGACAGACAAATGACCCCAATGCCGGACCAGGCAAGCCAGGAGAGATGATCCCCGAGCACCAATACGCTGATCAGCGCCACCAGCAGAGGGGCCGTCCCGCGCATAAGGGGGTAGGTCTGGCTCATGTCGGAGACCTGATAGGTCTTCGCTACCAGCACGGTGTACACCACCTGTAACGCACAGGAGACGAACAAATATGGCCAGCTTGCGGCAGTTGGCTGAGGAGAGAAGGGCAGTAAAATCAGGGCAATAAGCGCGGCTGAACCGCTGACTCCGATCGCCGAGTAGAGTTTATCCGTTCCGGCTTTAACGATGGCGTTCCAGCTGGCATGCAGCAGTGCGGCGAACAGTAAAATGCAGAAAACGGTGATGGTCATGGCGTATCGGTTGGTGAAATGTCATCCAACTGTAACATTCACCCGTCGATGCTGCCAGCCGCTTACACTGCGCAAAAAAGGCGGTGCGTCACCCGGGGTTCGTCTGACACCAGCCTGAAGCCCGCCCGATGGTAAAATCCGTACGCGGTTTCCGGCGCATGGGTATTAAGAAAATCAAACCAGATGCTGGCATCCGCCATCACCACGGTCAAAAGCTGTTTGCCTATGCCCTGCCCACGGCACTTCTCGCTGACGTAGAGATGACGAATACGTCCGGCGCGCGGCTGCTGGCTGAACGGATCGCGATTAAGGCCGCACACGCCCACCAGCCTGCCGTTAAGAAACGCCCCCAGCAGTTTTTCACCCGGCGCGTTAAAGCGGTTTTCACCCCGCTGCCAGTTCTCTTCCAGCCTGCGCAGCATATTGAAATTCAACGCGATACTCTGCGCCTTCAGGGCGATATACCCGGGTTCATCGGGCGTGACGGGCTCAATTAACAGACGCGACATAGCATTCCCTCGTTATTAAAGAGGGGCGGTTGCCCGCCCCTCTCAGGTGCGACTTGAACCTGAATCACCGAACGTATTTCAGGACAGCATCAAGCAGTTGCAATACAGCAACAATGAGTTTGAGGACAAGTATGACCATATCCACGACGCTCATACGCGTCTCCTTTTGGTTAAAAGGAGCACGATGCTGGCGTACCTTTCCGCCGCCTGTGGCCAGCACCTGGATTGACGTAACACAGTGTGCTCACTTCAGGGGTTAAGGCACTGACGGCACCACCCGTTTCAGCCAGGACTTCGTTGCGCCGGTAAACTGCGGCCCCCTCGCTCACTGCGAACACCCTCAGTATAGATAAATACTGTATGTATGAACAGTATTTTATGGACAAAATTTGGAAGGCGATCCATACTCAAAAACGTCAAAATCCGTGCCGGAATTGCGCGTTCGTCTTCGATCGCGTATACTTTTCGCGTTGACGTAACACAGTGTGTTCTGCGGCAACCAACCGCAAAACCCTGATAAAAACCTCGCTTAGGCGGGGTTTTTTGTTTTCTGACGAAGTGAAAATAGTATCCTTCGTTGACTTATTGGCAACAGGTGTTATCGTTGCCATAATGGCAATGGACGCGGCAGGCAAGCAGGATGCATTTAATCTCAATGAAGGCAATTTTGGATGCGGTAAGCCAGTTCCCGCAACACAGAGAAGAGCTTCTCTTTTTAGGACGAGTTATTGAAAAGAGCCACTGCCCGACGCCCGCTGCACTGAGAAAACTTTTCCCAACGCTGGATAACTTCAAGTATCTTGATAAGCATTATGTTATTGATATTGCAAATAACAATCTCAGAGTAGTGGCTCTCATATTCTTTGAAAGCCAAAAGTTTTATGTGCGCCATGTTTTTACTCATAAGGAATATGACCGTTTTACGGAGAAACATCGCACTAAGGGGAAGAAATGATGATCGTCGCTGATGCAATGAAAGCTACGCACGCCCTTGTTGCGGCCGTTCCTTTACTGGGTGAACAGCCGAGCGAGAAAGATTATAAGGATGCGCTTGAGCTGGTTGAGTATCTCCTTATGAACGAGCCCAATAGCCCCTTGCTGGATATTGTGTGCGCCAGAATTAGCCGTTACGAAGCTAATCGGCCAGAGATAGTCGCATTACGCAAGGAGATGGAGTCCTTTCCCGTCGGAATTGCAGTTTTAAGAACCTTGATGGATCAATACAATCTGACGATATCGGATTTTAAGGATGAAATTGGTAGTAAATCGATGGTTTCACGGGTTCTGAATGGTCAGAGACAGCTTACCCTGAACCATATTAAAAAGCTGGCGGCCAGATTTGGGGTATCACCTGCGTTATTTATTGAGTGAGTAAAAACCCTTTATTGAGTGTCACCACCCAACAAACAAAACGTGATCCCTGACGCATTTTTGCGCAGATGAAAATATTTCCATTGTCACATCCGAAAACCTGTGTTTGTATAAATTCAATCAATGATTCCAAACACAGGTCCCCAATGACTTCATCCATCTTCACTTCGACCCTACTAAAAACTGCGCAACCTGCCGCAGTGGTCGTCGTGCGTGTGGTGGTGGTCGTCGGCAATGCGCCGTAGGGACTGGATCAACACACGAATCCAAAACCCCGCCGGCGCAAACCGGGCGGGGTTTTTCGTTTAGGACCCTCCCCGGAAGGCTGGCTCAGAAGAAAAGGACTGGAGCATGGCAAGTTCGGGCACAACATCCACCAAGACGCGTTTTACAGGCGCGCAGCTGATTGTTCATTTACTGGAACGACAGGGCATCACCACCGTTGCGGGCATCCCGGGTGGGACCGTACTGCCGCTGTATGATGCGTTAAGCCAAAGCACACAGATCCGCCACGTGCTGGCGCGCCACGAGCAGGGCGCAGGCTTTATCGCCCAGGGCATGGCGCGTACCCAGGGTAAACCGGCGGTCTGTATGGCCTGTAGCGGGCCGGGCGCCACTAACCTGGTGACCGCCATCGCCGACGCGCGTCTCGACTCCATTCCGCTGATCTGCATTACCGGCCAGGTACCGTCCTCGATGATCGGCACCGATGCGTTCCAGGAAGTCGATACCTACGGCATCTCTATCCCCATCACCAAACATAACTATTTAGTTCGCGATATCAGCGAGCTGCCTCAGGTGATCAGCGATGCGTTTCGCATTGCCCAGTCTGGCCGCCCGGGCCCGGTGTGGATAGACATTCCTAAGGATGTCCAGACCGCAGAAATTGAAATCGACGTTCTGCCGGAGCCGAGTGACCGTGCCCCCGCGCCAGAATTCAGCGCTGAGAGCGTGCGCGATGCGGCGGCGATGATCAACGCCGCCAAACGCCCGGTGCTCTATCTGGGCGGCGGGACGATCAACGCTGCGGATGAAATCCGCCAGTTCGCTGAAAAAGCTAATTTGCCCACCACTATGACCCTGATGGCGCTGGGTATGCTGCCAAAAGCGCACCCGCTCTCTCTCGGCATGCTGGGCATGCACGGCGCGCGCAGCACCAACTACATCCTGCAAGAGGCGGATTTGCTGATAGTTATGGGGGCGCGTTTTGATGACCGGGCGATTGGCAAAACCGAGCAGTTCTGCCCGAACGCCAAAATCATTCACGTGGATATCGACCGCGCCGAGTTGGGTAAAATCAAGCAGCCGCACGTGGCGATCCAGGGCGACGTGGCCGAGGTGCTGGCGCAGCTGATCCCGCAGACGGAGGCAACCGACCGCGCCGACTGGCGCCAGCTGGTGGCCGATCTGCAACGGGAGTTCCCGGGCGCTATCCCAACCGAGGGCGACCCGCTGAGCCACTATGGTCTTATCAACGCCGTCGCCGCCTGCGTGGATGACAGCGCGATTATCACCACCGACGTCGGCCAGCATCAGATGTGGACCGCTCAGGCGTATCCGCTGAACCGTCCGCGTCAGTGGCTGACCTCCGGCGGCCTTGGCACCATGGGCTTCGGCCTGCCAGCAGCGGTTGGCGCGGCGCTCGCCAACCCGGACCGCAAGGTGATCTGCTTCTCCGGTGACGGCAGCCTGATGATGAATATTCAGGAGATGGCGACGGCGGCCGAAAACCAGTTAGACGTCAAAATCATTCTGATGAACAACGAGGCGCTGGGTCTGGTGCACCAGCAGCAGAGCCTGTTCTACAAGCAGGGCGTGTTTGCGGCGACCTATCCGGGGATGATCAACTTTATGCAGATTGCCGCTGGTTTTGGCCTGCACACCTGCGATCTGAACGCCGAAGAAGATGCCCACGCGGCGTTGCAGGATGCGATTTCTCGCCCTGGCCCGGCGCTGATCCACGTGCGTATCGACCCTGAACAAAAAGTGTATCCGATGGTGCCGCCGGGTGCGGCAAATACTGAGATGGTGGGGGAATAAGCCATGCAGAAACAATGTGATAACGTCATTCTGGAACTCACCGTCCGCAACCACCCAGGCGTCATGACCCACGTCTGTGGGCTCTTTGCCCGTCGGGCGTTTAACGTGGAAGGCATTCTGTGCCTGCCGATTCAGGGCAGCGAGCACAGCCGCATCTGGCTACTGGTGAACGACGACCAGCGTCTGGAGCAGATGATGGCGCAGATCGACAAGCTGGAGGACGTCACCAAAGTGGCACGCAACCAGTCCGATCCCACCATGTTTAACAAAATTGCGGTGTTTTTTGAGTAAATCACTTAAGGTAAGAGGCTTTTGCCGGATGGCGCTGCGCTTATCCGGCCTGCAAGGACGTTACACGTAGGCCGGATAAGGCGTTTGCGCCGCCATCCGGCGCGTTCACGCATCAGGATCAAACCATGACCACCATCGCCCTTATCGACGACCACCTTATCGTTCGCTCCGGCTTTGCCCAGCTTTTAAACCTCGAACCGGATTTTCAGGTCGTGGCCGAGTTTGGCTCAGGACGCGAGGCGCTGGCGGGTCTGCCGGGACGCGGGGTGCAGGTCTGTATCTGCGATATCTCAATGCCGGACCTCTCCGGGCTGGAGCTGTTAAGCCAACTGCCGAAAGGGATGGCGACGATCATGCTCTCGGTCCACGACAGCCCGGCGCTGGTCGAGCAGGCGCTCAACGCGGGGGCGCGCGGGTTTCTCTCTAAACGCTGTAGCCCGGACGAGCTGATTGCCGCCGTGCGTACCGTCTCCACCGGCGGCTGCTACCTGACGCCGGATATTGCCATCAAGCTGGCGGCGGGACGGCAGGATCCGCTCACCAGACGCGAGCGCCAGGTGGCAGAGAAACTTGCCCAGGGCATGTCGGTGAAAGAGATTGCCGTAGAGCTGGGGCTGTCGCCAAAGACCGTTCACGTTCATCGCGCCAACCTGATGGAAAAACTCAACGTCAGTAACGATGTCGAGCTGGCGCGCCGTATGTTTGATAGCTGGCAATGAACTCCCTGTTTTCGCGGCTGATCGCCGTTGTTGCCAGCTTTTTCATCTTCTCCGCCGCGTGGTTCTGTCTGTGGAGTATCAGCCTGCATCTTGTCGAGCGCCCGGAGCTGGCGGTGCTGCTGTTCCCCTTTGGCCTGCGGCTGGGGCTAATGCTGCAATGCCCGCGCGGCTACTGGCCGGTGCTGCTGGGCGCAGAGTGGCTGATGCTGATCTGGCTGGCGCAGGAAGTGGCCCTCGCGCACCTGCCTTTATTGATGACCGGAAGCCTGCTCACGCTTATCCCGGTCGCCCTGATTTCCCGCTACCGTCACCAGCGCGACTGGCGCACGCTGCTGCGTCAGGGTGCGGCGCTGATTGCCGCCGCGCTGTTGCAGTCCCTGCCGTGGGTGGGTGAAAAGGAGGGGCTCAACGCCCTGCTGCTGACCCTCACCGGCGGCCTGACGCTGGCCCCGACCTGCCTTGTGATCTGGCATTACCTTACCAGCACCGTCTGGCAGCCGCTCGGCCCGGCGCTGGTCTCCCAGCCGGTGAACTGGCGCGCCCGGCACCTGATCTGGTATCTGCTGCTGTTTGTGGTGAGCCTGTGGTTGCAGCTTGGTCTGCCCGCTGAATTATCACGCTTCACGCCGTTTTGTCTGGCGCTGCCGATCATCGCCCTTGCCTGGCATTACGGCTGGCAGGGCGCATTGATCGCCACGCTGATGAACGCCATCGCGCTGATTGCCAGCCAGACCTGGCACGATCACCCGGTAGATCTGCTGCTCTCGCTGCTGGCCCAGAGCCTGACCGGGCTGCTGCTCGGCGCGGGCATACAGCGCCTGCGCGAGCTGAACCAGTCCCTCCAAGCCGAGCTGGCGCGCAACCGCCGTCTGGCGGAGCGTCTGCTGGAGACGGAAGAGAGCGTGCGCCAGGAGGTTGCTCGCGAATTGCACGATGATATCGGCCAGACCATCACCGCCATCCGCACCCAGGCGGGCATTGTTCAGCGCCTGGCGGCAGAAAACGCGGGCGTGAAGCAGGGCGGGGCGCATATCGAACAGCTTTCGCTGGGCGTCTATGATTCCGTTCGTCGCCTGTTAGGGCGGCTGCGCCCGCGCCAGCTTGACGATCTCTCGCTCGAGCAGGCAATACGCTCTCTGATGCGCGAGATGGAGCTGGAGAGCCGCGGGATTGTCAGCCATCTCGACTGGCGCATTAACGAACCTGCGCTGAGTGAAGGCCAGCGTGTGACGCTGTTCCGCGTCTGCCAGGAAGGGCTGAACAACATCGTCAAGCACGCCAGCGCCAGCGCGGTAACGATCCAGGGATGGCAGCAGGACGAGCGCCTGATGCTGGTGATTGAAGACGACGGCTGCGGCCTGCCGCCGGGCTCCGGCCAGCAGGGGTTTGGCCTGGCGGGCATGCGCGAGCGCGTAAAGGCGCTGGGCGGCACGCTGAGCATCTCCTGCACCCACGGGACGCGCGTCAGCGTCAGTTTGCCGTTAAGGACGCACCATGTTTAAAACCCCCGCCAGCGCCGCCCCGCTAAGCAACAAAGCGGAAATCGATGCCCGCTACCGCTACTGGCGTCGCCATATCCTGATTACCATCTGGCTCGGCTATGCGCTGTTCTATTTCACCCGCAAAAGCTTCAACGCCGCCGCGCCGGAAATCCTCGCCAGCGGCGTGATGACGCGCACCGATATCGGCCTGCTGGCGACGCTGTTTTACATCACCTACGGCCTGTCGAAGTTCTTCTCCGGCATCGTCAGCGACCGTTCCAACGCGCGCTATTTTATGGGCGTTGGGCTGATCGCCACCGGCGTGGTGAACATCCTGTTTGGCTTCTCCACCTCGCTGTGGGCCTTCGCCCTGCTGTGGGCGCTGAACGCCTTTTTCCAGGGCTGGGGCGCGCCGGTCTGCGCCCGCCTGCTCACCGCCTGGTATTCACGCAACGAGCGCGGCGGCTGGTGGGCGATATGGAATACCGCGCATAACGTCGGCGGGGCGCTGATCCCGATGGTGGTCGGCGCGGCGGCGCTGCACTACGGCTGGCGCGCGGGGATGATGATTGCCGGTGGCCTCGCGATTGTCGCCGGGCTGTTCCTCTGCTGGCGCCTGCGCGACAGGCCGCAAACCGTCGGCCTTCCACCGGTGGGCGACTGGCGGCACGACGAGATGGAGATCGCCCAGCAGCAGGAAGGCGCGGGGCTGTCCCGCCAGGAGATCCTCACCAAATACGTGCTGAAAAACCCGTACATCTGGCTGCTGTCGCTCTGCTACGTGCTGGTCTACGTGGTGCGTGCGGCCATCAACGACTGGGGCAACCTGTACATGTCCGAGACGCTCGGCGTGGACCTGGTGACCGCCAACTCGGCGGTGACGATGTTCGAGCTGGGCGGGTTTATCGGCGCGCTGGTGGCGGGCTGGGGCTCGGATAAGCTGTTCAACGGTAACCGCGGGCCGATGAACCTGATTTTTGCTGCCGGGATCTTACTCTCCGTCGGCTCGCTGTGGCTGATGCCGTTCGCCAGCTACGTGATGCAGGCGGCGTGCTTCTTCACCATCGGTTTTTTCGTCTTTGGCCCGCAGATGCTGATCGGCATGGCGGCGGCGGAGTGTTCCCACAAAGAGGCGGCAGGCGCGGCGACGGGCTTTGTCGGGCTGTTTGCCTACCTTGGCGCATCGCTCTCCGGCTGGCCGCTGGCGCGGGTGATCGACGTCTGGCACTGGAGCGGGTTCTTCGCGGTGATCGCCATCGCGGCGGGCATCTCCGCCCTGCTGTTGCTGCCGTTTTTGCACGCGCAGGCACCGCGCGAAGCGTGACGCGCCTCACCTTTTGCTGCCGAGAAGCGCAAAACTAAGAAATTTTCCCGGTTTCACCTGGACGCTGTCTCAGGCATCTCTCCTGGCTGGTTTTTACAATGCTGCAAAAATCAGCTCAGGAGTAACTCAGTCATGCTGGCCTTCTTAAATCAGGTGCGCAAGCCGACCCTGGAGCTGCCGCTCGACGTGCGGCGCAAGATGTGGTTCAAACCGTTCATGCAGTCTTATTTGGTGGTCTTCATCGGCTACCTGACCATGTACCTGATCCGCAAAAACTTTAACATCGCGCAGAACGACATGATCTCCACCTACGGGCTGAGCATGACGCAGCTGGGGATGATTGGCCTGGGCTTCTCCATCACCTACGGCGTGGGGAAAACGGTTGTGTCCTACTACGCGGACGGCAAAAATACCAAGCAGTTCCTGCCGTTTATGCTGATCCTCTCCGCTATCTGTATGCTCGGCTTCAGCGCCAGCATGGGCGCGGGCTCCGTCAGCCTGTTCCTGATGATCGCCTTCTACGCCCTGAGCGGTTTCTTCCAGAGTACCGGCGGGTCGTGCAGCTACTCCACCATCACCAAATGGACGCCGCGCCGCAAGCGGGGTTCGTACCTCGGCATGTGGAACATCTCCCACAACCTCGGCGGAGCGGGCGCGGCCGGCGTGGCGCTGTTCGGTGCGAACTACCTGTTCGACGGCCACGTGATTGGCATGTTTATCTTCCCGTCGATTATCGCCCTGATTGTCGGCTTTATCGGCCTGCGCTACGGCAGCGATTCCCCGGAATCCTACGGCCTCGGCAAAGCTGAAGAGCTGTTCGGGGAGGAGATCAGCGAGGAGGACAAAGAGACCGAAGAAAACGAGATGTCCAAATGGCAGATCTTTGTTGAGTACGTGCTGAAAAACAAAGTGATCTGGCTGCTCTGCTTCTCGAACATCTTCCTGTACGTGGTGCGTATCGGTATCGACCAGTGGTCCACCGTGTATGCCTTCCAGGAGCTGAAGCTCTCGAAAGAGGTGGCGATTCAGGGCTTCACCCTGTTCGAAGTAGGCGCGCTGGTCGGTACCCTGCTGTGGGGCTGGCTCTCGGACCTCGCCAACGGCCGTCGCGCGCTGGTGGCCTGCGTCGCGCTGGCGCTGATTATCGCCACGCTCGGCGTTTACCAGCACGCCAGCAACCAGTACGTTTACCTGGCGTCGCTGTTTGCGCTCGGCTTCCTGGTGTTCGGTCCGCAACTGCTGATCGGCGTGGCGGCGGTTGGCTTTGTGCCGAAAAAAGCGATCGGCGCAGCCGATGGGATTAAGGGCACCTTCGCTTACCTGATCGGCGACAGCTTCGCCAAGCTCGGTCTGGGCATGATCGCCGACGGCACGCCAATTTTCGGCCTCACCGGCTGGGCGGGCACCTTTGCCGCGCTGGATGCGGCAGCGATTGGCTGTATCGTCCTGATGGCGATGGTTGCGGTGCTGGAAGAGCGTAAGATCCGCCGCGAGAATCGTGCGCAGAAATTAAAAGTAGCCTGAGTGTGCAGGTAACTTCTTTGCCCGGTGTGTGATGCCGGGCTTTTTTATTTTTCACGGCCTGCCTTTTACCTTTACCCCGCTTTACACACCCGCTCCCCCGTATGCTCTACAGTTTTTTTTGCTGCCGCTTTTCGTGCAGCCTTAGCCCTTTTTGCTAACGGAGAGCTTGCATGTTGACCCGACGATTGTCCTGCCTGGCGCTGTTGATGGCGCTGGCCTCCCCCGCAATGGCCGCGAATGCCCCCACCTACGGCGAGAAGCTGGAAGGTTTTGACTACGGCTGGCCGGTAAAACACTTTACCTTTACCTCGCAGAACCAGCCTCTGGATATGGCTTACCTGGACGTGAAGCCGGAAAAACCCAACGGCCGCACCGTGGTGCTGATGCACGGAAAAAACTTCTGCGCCGGTACCTGGGACGGCACGATCCGCGCGCTTTCAGCCAGCGGGTATCGCGTGATCGCACCCGACCAGATCGGCTTCTGCAAATCCACCAAGCCGGAGCATTATCAGTACACCTTCCAGCAGCTGGCGGATAACACCCACGCGCTGCTGAAAACGCTGGGCGTCGATCGCGTGACGGTCATCGGCCATTCGACCGGCGGCATGCTGGCGACCCGCTACGCGCTGATGTGGCCGCAGCAGGTGGAGCAGCTGGTGATGGTGAACCCAATAGGGCTTGAAGACTGGAAAGCGCGCGGCGTGCCGCATATTACGGTCGACCAGTGGTACCAGCGCGAGTTGAAAGTCAGCGCCGACGGCATTCGTCAGTACGAGAAAAACACCTACTACGCCGGGGAGTGGAAGCCGGAGTACGAGCGCTGGGTCACCATGCTCGCCGGGCTGAACAACGGGCCGGGCAAAGCGCGCGTGGCGTGGAACTCGGCGCTGCTCTACGACATGATTTATACCCAGCCGGTCGTCTATGAATTTAACGAGCTGAAGATGCCGGTATTATTGATGATCGGCACGAAGGACAACACCGCCATCGGGAAAGATCTCGCCCCACCGGAGATCCGCAAGACGCTCGGCAATTACGCGGTGCTGGGTAAAGAGACGGCGAAGCGCATTCCGCACGCGACGCTGGTTGAATTTAACGACATGGGCCACGCGCCGCAGATGCAGGATCCTGCCCGCTTCCACGAGGCGCTGCTGAAAGGGCTTCAGGCGCGCTGACTGGTCTCCAGCAACAGCCCGCGCAGCCACGCCTGCGCGAGGTTGCGGTGCGTTCTGCCGTGCCAGGCCATGCTTTTGGTAAAACCGGGCACGGGAACCGGCGTCTCGCAGACGAACATCCCCGTCTGCTTTTCCGCTATGCGTGATGGCACAACGGCAATCATATCGCTGAGGGCCAGCACGTCCGGCAGGACTAAAAAGTTACTCACCGATAAGCCAACATGCCGCGTTCGGCCAGTTTTCTCCAGCGCGCCATCCGTTACGCCGCGAAAACCGTCGCCCTCGTAAGAGACCAGCACATGCTCCAGGGCGCAAAACCGGTCTAACGTCATGGGCTGTCCGGCATCCGGATGATCGGCACGCATCATGCAAACGTACCGTTCATCATAAAGCGCCCGGCTGTGAAGCTCGTCAGGCGTGGTGTGCGGGGTGATCAGCGCCACGTCGACAGAGCCTTGTTCGAGCTGGCTGACCAGACGGTCAGATTCCACAGGCACCACGCGCACGCGAATACCCGGCGCCTGCACCTTAAGCGCAGCGATAAACGGCACGACGACCGCGCGCAGGGCGTAGTCGGTCGCGGCAAGCGTGAAGGTGAACGTTGCGGTGAGCGGATCAAAGGCGATCGGCTGAAGCAGCTCGTCGATATCTGCCAGAATGCGTTTGACGGGAGCCGCCATTGCTTCCGCCCGGGTGGTAGGCACGATGCCGTGCGGCGCGCGGATAAACAGCGGGTCTTCAAAGTAATCCCGCAGGCGGTTAAGCATGCCGCTTACCGCTGGCTGGGTCAGGGCAAGACGCGCCGCCGCGCGGGTGACGCTGCGTTCGTCCAGCAGGGCATCCAGCGTTTTCAGCAGGTTAAGATCCAGCGTGCGCAGATCCGCTTTCATGACGTTTTTCCACCTCTTTTCCGTTTACTATTATGGCGCTGCCCGCTGTTGACGCGCTGCGTTTCCCGCTATGATGGGCGGCTAGTCTAAGGAGAACGCATGGTCTGGATAATGCTGGCAACGCTTGCCGTGGTGTTTGTGGTTGGATTTCGTGTCCTGACCTCAGACTCCCGCCGCGCCATCAAACGTTTAAGCGAGCGGCTGGGGATCACCCCGATGCCGGTCGAGTCGATGATTGACCAGTTCGGTAAAACGCCGGGCAATGAGTTTATCCGCTATCTTGAACGCCCCGACGAGGCGCATCTGCTAAATGCCGCTCAGGTGCTGCTGATCTGGCAGGTCTGCATCGTCGACGCCAGCGAAGAGAATCTGCATACCTGGCACCGCATGCTGCGTAAAGCCCGTCTGGCCGCGCCGATCACCGACGCGCAAATCCGCCTCGCGCTCGGCTTTATGCGCGAGATAGAGCCTGACCCGCAGGAGCTTAACGCCTTCCAGCTGCGCTACAACCAGCTTTTCCTGCCGGAAGAGGGCGTGTTTTACCTGCACTGATATCACGAAACGCGATGAAGAGTATAAAGCATCGTCATTAGATTTATATCACCCGCAGGCGCACCATCACCTTATCAACTAACCGATGAGGTGAACCATGAAACAATCCGCCATTATCTGGCCGAACGACTACCTGCCCGGCACCACCGATAACTTTGCCTCCAACGAAATCATCGTCGCCGGGCTGAGCGCAAAAGAGATTTGGGCGCAGCTCAACGACACCACCCTGTGGCCGAACTACTACAGCAACGCCGAAGATATCCGTTTTCACGACGGCAGCGGCCCGGCGCTGAGCGCCAACGCCCGCTTCCGCTTCACCACCTTTGGCTTCCCGGTTGAGGCGCAGGTGACGGAGTATGTTCCGCCCGTGGAGGGCGAAGCCGCGCGTATCGCGTGGCACGGTTGGGTAGAAGGGGATGCAAATTCGCGTCTGGACGTGATCCACGCCTGGCTGTTTGAAGACCTGCCGGGAAACCGCGTGCGCATTCTGACTCAGGAGTCGCAGAAAGGCGTGCCGGCGCAGGAATTAGCGCGCACGGTGCCGAACCCAATGATTAACGGGCATCAGGAGTGGATCGTGGGATTAGCGAATGCCGCTCTTAAGGCTCGCGGGTAATTTTGCCCGGTGGCGCTTTGCTTACCGGGCCTACAAGCCCGTAGGCCGGCGCAAGCGCAGCGCCGCCCGGCATTAAAAAACGACAAAAGTTGTCGAAACGTTAAATTCGTCACACTTTTGATGATAAACTGCGCGACTTTTCCGCACGTTTTTATCTTCAGGTGATGCCATGACAGAACATACCCAGCCCACGACTACACCGCAGGCCAAAGAGGTTTCACGCCCCAACTGGTCGGCGGTTTTCTCCGTGGCATTTTGCGTCGCCTGCCTGATCACCGTCGAGTTCCTGCCGGTCAGCCTGCTGACGCCGATGGCGCAGGATCTGGGCATTTCCGAGGGCGTGGCGGGGCAGTCCGTGACCGTCACCGCGTTTGTGGCGATGTTCGCCAGCCTGTTTATCACCCAGGCGATCGGCACCATCGACCGCCGCAAGGTGGTCATTCTGTTCAGCGTGCTGCTGACGCTCTCCTGCCTGCTGGTTTCTTTCGCTGAAAGCTTCACCCTGCTGCTGCTCGGCCGTGCCTGCCTGGGGCTGGGATTAGGCGGCTTCTGGGCGATGTCGGCCTCGCTGACCATGCGCCTGGTGCCCGCGCGTACGGTGCCAAAAGCCTTGTCCGTCATCTTCGGCGCGGTCTCCATCGCGCTGGTGATCGCCGCGCCGCTGGGCAGTTTCCTCGGTGGAATTATCGGCTGGCGCAACGTCTTTAACGCGGCGGCGGTGATGGGCGTGCTGTGTATTATCTGGGTGTGGAAGGCGCTGCCGTCCCTTCCGGGGGAAGCGGCGCACCACAAACAGAACATGTTCGCGCTGCTGAAGCGCCCGGGCGTGCTGGCGGGGATGACCGCCATCTTCATGGCCTTTGCCGGGCAGTTTGCTTTCTTCACCTATATCCGCCCGGTGTATATGACCATGGCGGGCTTTGACGTGGACGGCCTGACGCTGGTGCTCCTGAGCTTCGGGATCGCCAGTTTTGTCGGCACCTCGCTGTCGTCCCAGTTCCTGAAGCGCTCCCTGAAGGTGGCGCTGGCGGGTGCCCCGCTGGTGCTGGCGATCAGCGCCGCGGCGCTGGTGTTGTGGGGCAGCGATAAGTGGGTGGCTTCGGCGATCGCGATTATCTGGGGCTTTGCCTTTGCGCTGGTGCCGGTGGGCTGGTCGACGTGGATCACCCGCTCGCTTGCCGATCAGGCGGAAAAAGCCGGGTCGATTCAGGTGGCGGTGATCCAGCTGGCGAATACCTGCGGCGCGGCGGTGGGCGGCGTAGCGCTCGACCACCTGGGGCTGACCTCGCCGCTGGTAATTTCCGGCACGCTGATGCTGCTGACCGCGCTGCTGGTGGCGGGGAAGGTTAAGGCGAAGTAGTGCTTTTCTCCCTCTCCCGTGGGAGAGGGTTGGGGTGAGGGCATCAGGCTACGCCGATGTCTGAACCCGTCTTCTCGAATCCATCGAAATCAACACCACCGACGACACAATCAGCAGCGTCCCCAGCCAGTCCGGCAGGGTGAATGCCACCCCCAGCAACACCACCGACAGCAGCGCGCTGCTCAGCGGCTCGGCGCAGCTCAGAATGCTCGCCTTCGGCCCGCCGATCATCTGTGCGCCTTTCAGATACAGGCTGAACGTCAGCGCGGTACCTATCACCACCAGGTAGAAAAACGCCAGCAGCAGGCCCCCGTCGATCACGAAGGTGGTGCCGCGTCCGGCGTAGAACGGCGTCAGCATTAGTCCCGCAATCAACATACTCCAGCCGACAATCGGCAGCGTGCCGTAGCGGGCGATAAGCGTCGACGGGTACGTCGTATAAAACGCCGCGGCAAACGCCGAGGCGATACCGAAGAACAGCGCGGCCGGCGAGATGGAGAGCGACGTCGGGTCGCCGTGGGTTACCAGCAGGAAGGTACCCACAAGCGACGTGAAAATCGCGGATAAGACAAATATGCCGGGACGCGTTTTCCGCGCCAGCGCAAACCATGCCACGATAATGGTCGGCGACAGAAACTGGAGCACGGTGGCCGTCGCGGCGTTGGATTTTTCAATTGTCAGCAGGAAGGTGAGCTGCACGGTAAGCGCGCCAGCCAGCGAGAAAAACAGCAGGCTGAGGGCGTCTTTGCGGTTTTTGACGACCGAGAAAATCTTGTCGCCGTGAACGAAGGAGAGCGTCAGCAGGATCACGCCGGTAAACAGCAGACGAACCATGGTCAGGTAAGGCGAAGAGATGTGGCTTTTCTCCATGATGTACTGCGCGCAAACCCCGGAACTGCCCCATAAAACGGCGGCGATCAGGACGTTGAGCATCCCTTTGCGTGTGGAACCCATGTTCTCCCCTGTTATGTTGGTTTTTTTGTAGCATAACATGGGATCTTGCCGGGTGGCGCTGCGCTTACCCGGCCTACAAAACCTTGTAGGCCCGTGCAAGCGCAGCGCCGCCGGGCGAAACAAACGACGCTGTACTAGAACCACGCCTCCCACATCGCGCCGACGTTGAAGTCGTCCAGCGTCTCATCTTTGGTATTGTTCACGCGCGCGGTACGTTCGTTATCCACCTTGCCGCCGGTCACGTAGAAGCGCAGCATCGGACGGAACTCCGGCCCCATGGCGATAGACATGTTCTGCGACAGGGTCAGCTTCCAGCCCTTGTTGTCGCCGCCGTTGTCGTAATCCACGTGCTGCCAGCCCGCTTCCAGCCAGGTGGAGTGAACGTCGTTCCACCAGTGCATCGGGCGCACGATGGCGTTGTAGTTCTTGCGGTTGTCGGTCTTATCGCGGCTGTTGTCGTAGTCGTGGAAGGCGAGGAGGTACTCCACCTGCGTCGCCTGGGTGAATTTGTACAGTCCTTCGAAGCTGGCGTAGACCGTGGTCAGATCCTCGGTTTTGTTGAACACGCTGTTGTCCGCGTTATCGGAGTAGCGGGCAATCACCTTGTTCACGCCGCTGTCGTTGGTGTGGCTCAGCACCACGCCGCCCTGCCAGGCGTTCAGACGTTCGTCGCTCTCCACCGCTTTCGAGTCAAAGCCGTAGTTGGCGTACAGCTCCAGATCCAGCGGACCGAGCTTCACACCGTGGATTTTAGACGTCGCGGCGTAGTTGCCTTTGTCGCCCGTGCCGGACCCGCCGGTACAGGTGATGCGCGACGGGTTCGCTTCGTCCTCCATCACTTCCGGGCTACAGGATTCCACCGCTGCCACGGCGGCCACGTCAAACTGCACGCCGCCGATGTCGAAGTTCTTCACCCCGGCGCCCTGACCGTCGTGGTTCATCCAGAAGTAATCGTTGATGCCCTGCTGCGGACGCTGGTGGAAGTCGCGACCCGCCCAGAAGTAGGCGTTCGGGTTGGAGGCCATAATGTTGGTCACGCCGGCGTAGGCTTTCTTGAGGTTAACTTCGTCGCCCCAGTGGTCGATCATCACGTTGATGTCCCAGATGGCGCCGTTTTCGCCCTTGAAGGCTTTAGAGAGCTGGAACTCGCCGCCGTTGCCTTCGTTACCCAGACGACCAATGGCGGACGCGCCGTTGTAGGAGCCGTCCACCGCCACGTATTTCTGATCGGCGGCCTGGAAGTGCGCGCCGTAGCGGGCGTAGCCGGTAAATTTAACCCCGAACGGGATCGCCATATCCGGAGATTGCGCCGCGCTCTGCGGCTCGGTCACCACGTCCGCTTTTTTCGCGACCGCCGCGTCCATTTTGGCCTGACGTTCTGCCAGGGCTTTATCCACCGCTTTTGCCACAATGGCGTCGATTTGCTCCTGAGTGAATTCCTGAGCGAGAACGGAAATTGGGCAAAGCGCGGCGATAACCGCCATGGTTAATGGAAGTTTTTTAATCGTATTCATGGTTATCTCAATATAGTTTAATTTTATTCAGACAATAACCATCCCGCTCCGATCTGACAGAGTATGTCGCTATCATCAGAACAAGTGGAATTCTATTTAAGGTAAAGAGGTATTACAGTAATTTATTTCGCCATAGACTATCTCTGATATAAATGAATAATTTCTTCGGATAATTCACGCGCTAATAAGGAATTCATTAAATGATCCTGCGCGAGCACCATGATTAACGTCATCGGCTGACGTCCTTCGCCCGCATCCTGCTCGATCAGTTTGGTCTGCATCTTGTGCGCTTGGCGCGAATAGCCGTCGGCTTCGCGCAGCAGGCTTTTGGCCTCGTCAATGTTGCCCTGACGCGCCGCGTGCAGTGCTTCAAAGCACAGGCTGCGGGACTGGCCGGCGTTGACGATAATTTCCATTACGGCTTCTTCTAGTGCGATCATCATCATTACTCTTTATCAAAGCTATTATTTAAGGCGGTGGCGGCAAACCACTCTCCGCTTTTCTTAATGGTGCGCTGCTGCGTCTTTAAATCGAGCTGGATAAATCCGTAGCGATTTTTATACGCGTTACACCACGACCAGTTATCAATAAACGTCCACATATGGTAACCAAGACAATTGCACCCTTCGCTAATACCCTTATGCAGCCAGGCTAAATGTTCGGAAATAAACTCGATGCGGTAGTGATCGTTAATCTGGCCATTTTCAATAAAGCGCTGCTCATTTTCGACGCCCATGCCGTTTTCAGAAATAAAGCAGCGTGGGTTGCCGTAATTGTCGCGCAGGTTAACCAGAATATCGTAAATACCCGGCGCGTAGATTTCCCAGCCGCGGTACGGGTTCATCTTACGGCCCGGCATCTCGTAATTATCAAAGAACCACTCCGGCATAAACGGCGCCTGCGGGTTCACCGCGCTGTCGCGACACTTCACGCGACGCGGCTGATAGTAGTTAACGCCGAGCAGGTCGATTTTCCCTTCCGCAATCAGGAAACCGTCTTCCGGCTTGCAGGCGGGCAGCTGATCGTAAGATTTCAGCAATGCCACCAGGTCCGCCGGATACTCCCCGCGCAGCACCGGGTCGAGGAAGCTGCGGTTAAACATCAGGTCCGCTATGTGCGCCGCCTTCACGTCTGCCGGATTCTGCGAACGCGGGTATGACGGCGTCAGGTTCAGCACGATGCCAATCTCCCCCGCGTAATGCCCGGCGCGGTAGGCCTGCACCGCCTTCGCATGGGCCAGCACGGTGTGATACGCCACGGTGGCTGCCCGACGAAAATCCACCACGTTCGGATAGTGGAAGTCGTACAGATAACCGCCTTCTACCGGCACGATCGGCTCGTTGAAGGTAAACCAGTGCAGCACGCGATCGCCAAACAGCTCGAAGCACATCTGCGCATAGCGGGCGTATGCGTCCACCACGTCGCGGTTTTCCCAGCCGCCAATCTCCTGCATCGCCATCGGCATGTCGAAATGGAACAGGGTGAAAAACGGCGTGATGCCCTGTTCATTCAGCTCATCAATGACCTGGTTGTAAAAATCGACCGCGTCCGGGTTCACTTCACCGATACCGTCAGGGATCAGGCGCGCCCAGCTAATCGAGGTACGAAAGCTGTTGTGGTTCAGCTGCTTTAACAGCTGAATGTCCGTTTTCCAGTGCTGATAAAACGTGGAGGTGTGCTGCGGCCCCACGCCGTTGTGAAAACGGTTCGGCTCGCGGGCAAACCAGTAATCCCACGTGGTTTCACCCTCTCGTGTCCCTTCCGTCTGGAGAGCGGAGCTTGCGCTGCCCCACCAGAAGTTATCGGGAAATGCGTATTTCATGACCCTTCCTCTTTGACTTAATTACTGACTGTTTCAGCGGTGCCGACGGTTGCCTGGGCTTTCTGCTCTTCATTTTTGATGAGCGTACGCTCATAGGCGCGCAGGAACGGCAGGTACATCAGGGCGGACATCACCATGCAGACCAGGCACATCACCACCGGGCTCAGCGCCCAGTTCGCCGCCCACGAGGCGCCAATCGGCGCGGGGGTGGTCCACGGGGTTAACGAAACCACCTGAGCCAGCCAGCCGAGTTTGGTTGCGCCGTACGCCAGGCAGGCGTTGACCAGCGGAACAAACACGAACGGGATAAACAGCATCGGGTTCATGATGATCGGTGCGCCGAACAAAATCGGTTCGTTGATGTTAAAGAAGCTTGGCACCACGCCCATTTTGCCGATGGTGCGCAGGTGGGTAACGCGGCTACGCAGCAGCAGGAACGCCAGCGGCAGGGTGGAGCCCACGCCGCCAATCAGCAGGTAGTGATCCCAGAAACCTTGCAGATAAACGTGCGGCAGCGCCGCGCCCGCCGCCAGCGCCGCCTGGTTTGCAGAGAGGTTCGCCATCCAGAACGGGTTCATGATGCCGGTGACAATCAGCGACCCGTGGATACCAGCGAACCAGAAGATCTGGCACAGCAGCACGGAGAGCAGAATGGCGGGCAGCGAGTCAGACGCCGACACCAGCGGCTCCAGCAGGTGCATAATCGCCTGCGGGATGATCATCCCGGTCTGCGCTTCAATGAACAGGTTCAGCGGGTGCAGCGTTCCGATCACCACCATCACCGGGATCAGGATCTCAAACGAACGCGCCACGCCGGTCGGCACTTCCTTCGGCAGGCGGATGGTGACGTTGTTCTGTTTCAGCCACGCATAGACGCGAGTGGAGTAGATCGCGGTGATAAGCGCAGTGAAGATCCCCTGACCGGAGAGATACTGGGTCGAAATTTTGCCATCGGCATAGGGCGCGGCGACCAGCAGGAAGGCCATAAAGGCCAGCAGGCCGGACATCACCGGATCGAGGTTAAACTGACGCCCCAGGCTCGCCCCAATCCCCACCGAGATGAAGAAGGTCATCACGCCCATGCTGAGGTTAAACGGCAGCATCAGCTGTTCGCGGTAGGTCTCGGAGAAATCCAGCCAGCCGCGGGCGAAGCTGTTGGTGGTATCCGCCGAAAACGGCGGGAAGATAAACACCAGCATAAACGAGCCGATGATCATAAACGGCAGCGCAGCGGTAAAGCCGTCGCGGATGGCAATCACATACTTTTGCTGACCGAGCTTCGCGGCCAGCGGCGTAATTGACTGCTCAATCACCGCGACCATGGATTGATATAACGAACTCATGTGAACACCTTTTAGTGTGCCGCTTCGATGAGCGACAGAGCATAGTCCAGTACTTTATCGCCACGCTGCATGCCGTAATCCATCATGTCGATGGGCTGCACCGGAATGCCTTGCGTCGCTGCCTTGTCTGAGAGCGTCTTTAACATGTATTTCACTTGCGGTCCGAGAAGCACCACCTGATAGTACGGAAACTGCGTATCAAATTCGGATACGCCATACGCATCTATCTTCACGGGCAAGCCCCGTTCTTTTGCAACATCGATCATTTTGCTGACCAGCAGGCTGGTGGACATCCCGGCAGAGCAGCACAGCATAATCTTGAACATCGACAACCATCCTCAAAATGTAAAAAGTTATTGCGAGGATGATTGGACATGATACGGAAACCGGTTTCCATTTATAAAAGACAGAAGTGTGATAACCATCAAGATCCAATACTTATGAGGCTAATTAACCGGATGTGGGTCACATAATTTGGCTGTTTTGGCATCAAATTGAGTGGAAACGGAAAATCGGTTTCCATGGAAAACGGAAACGGATATACTCCGTTCTGGCTATAATGTGAGCCGTAGCGGTGATGGAAATTACAGACGCCAGTTGCGTCTGACAGGGGAGAGAGATGTCTACAATCAACGATGTATCGCGTCTGGCCGGGGTGTCCAAAGCCACGGTATCACGGGTGTTGAGCGGGTCGCGTGGCGTTAAAGAAGCCAGCCGCCAGGCTGTTCTGAAAGCGGTGGATGAGCTGAACTATCGTCCCAACGTGATCGCCCAGTCGCTGCTCAGCCAGTCGACGGGCTGCATTGGGGTGATTTGCGCGCAGGAAAACATTAACCAGACCACCGGTTACCTGTACGCGCTGGAAAAACACCTCAGCCAGCATCAAAAACATCTGCTGCTGCGTTTTGCACACACAAAAACAGAAGTGATGAACGCCCTTGAAGAACTCTCCTGCGGCTTATGTGATGACATTCTGGTGATTGGCGCGCGTTTCCCGCTGGACGTGGACATGGACAACGTGATTCTGGTCGACTGTATGGAAGCCGATAACGCCAACAGCATTCAGTTCGATCACGCGTTCGCGGCCGAAACGGCCTGTAACTATCTCACCAGCCAGGGGCGTCGCCAGATAGCGCTGATCCACCCGCACGGCAGCGGCTTTGCCGATCAGGTGCTGCTGGGCTACAAACACGCGCTGGAGAAAAACTTCCTGCCCTTTAATCGCAACCTCGTGTTTATGGACGCGACTTCATCGTCCGTTGCGCTTCAGGAATTACTCAACAACGCGTCCACGCTGAACTTCAACGCGCTGCTGGTGGCGGATGAGCAGGAAGCCCAGCGGGTGATCCCGCAGTTACAGGCGTTTAATAAATCGGTACCGGAAGACATCATGGTTTTCAGCCTCGGCGGTTCGCTGCATCTGCCGGGTATTCCGGTGATCCCGGCCATTGAGTATTCCATGGACGCCATGGCGGCGCGCATCGTGAGCTGGCTGACAGAGAAAACGCAGATGCTCGGGTCCTACGTTCTGCGCGGTGATTTGATTATTCCGGATGTGCGGAAGCGTTAAACGTGTGATGTAGGCCGGGTAAGCGCAGCGCCACCCGGCGCTCAACCCTCAGTAATCTTCCATACAATCCACCTGACTTACTGCATCCCAGTAGGCGTCCAGGTTGTCACGCTTCACGGCGGTGATGGCGTTTTTGATCAGCAGCTGATTGGCCTCAGACGACAAAATCATCGCCTGCCAGGCCTTATCGCTCTGCTTTTTCTGCGGGGTACAGGTTTTCTTAACATCTTTCAGGACCTGCTGTTTTATCTGGGCCTCTTTCTCCGGAGCGCTCTTCTCCTGCGCGTGAACAAACGCAGCGAAAATCAGGCAAACGAGCAGGCAAACCAGGTGTGCAGATTTCATCGAAACCTCCTTTGAAAGTCACATGCTTCCCCTGAAATATATCGTTACATTCATCAACGCGATTCAAGCCAAAAGTATGAATTTACGCATTCTGCGTGCGAGATCCGATCGCCAGTGCAATGCCATAGCTTACTAACACCGCGAGACTCATTTTCAGCATCGTTTCTCCGCCGATACCGGCGAGAGGCGCTGCGATCCCGCCGAATAAAAACATCAGCATGCCCAGAATGGCTGACGCTGTGCCGGACTCCTTCGCGTCGACTGCGCTCATCGCTTCTGAACCCGCAATGGTGCTGATCCCGCTGTTAAATGCGACGGTGAAAAAGAGTGCAATCAGTGCCGGAACGGAAAGCTGCATCCACGCAAAGAGCAACGTCAGCCCCGCGCAGGTTAAGGCCAAAACCAGACCTATTTGCATTAACCCTTCCGCCGGGTGTCGGCGTGCCAGACGGGAGAAAATCAGCGCTGAGACGATCAGGCCGATACCGTTCACACCGAACAGCAGGCTGAACTGCATGGCGCTCAGGCCATACTCGTTTTGCATCACAAAGGAGGATGCCCCGATATAGGCGAACAGCCCCGCCAGCATGAAGGCCTGGATCAGGCAGTAGCGCATAAAGCGACGATTTTTAAGTACCGTCCTGGCGGTTTGCGTCAGCGATCCCCCGCCCTGTTTCTCTGTGAGGGACTCGCGGATAAAAAGCTGGCTGGCGATCAGCAGCGCCAGACCCGCCCCTGCCATTACCCAGAACAGCATCCGCCAGTCGAAATGCGACGCGATATAGCCACCGAGTACCGGGGACACCACGGGCGCGATGCCGTTGACCGTCATCAGTAGGGCAAAAAACTGCGTTAGCATCGTGCCATGATAGTTATCACGGGCGATGGAGCGGGCAAGTACGGAGCCGCCCGCCCCGGCAACGCCCTGCACAAATCGCCAGCCGATCAGGGCGTAAATATTCTGCGTGCTGGCACAAAGCACTGAAGCCAGTACAAACAGCAAAAGTGAGAACAGCAGCGGCGTTTTACGTCCGATGCGATCGCTTAGCGGGCCGAAAAAGAGTTGTCCCAGCCCCAGGCCAATCAGCGCCGAGGTAAGAGAAAGCTGCGTCAGCGTTGTGGAGGTGTTGAGCTGGGTGGCGATCTCCGGCAGCGCCGGAAGATAAAAATCGGAACACAGCGGCCCGATCGCCGTCAGCAGGCCAAGGATGGCCGCGAAAGAAAAAGAGAGTTTTGCCATAGGTATTTACTCTGATGGCCGGGCAGCGTTGCGCCGCCCGGCAGTGATGTTACTGAATCCCGCCGCCCAGCGACTGCCACAGCGTGATGCGGTTTTCCAGGTCGGTTTGCTGCAAGGCAATCAGTGATTCCTGCGCCGACCACAGCGACCGCTGCGCGGTGAGCACCGTCAGATAATCGCCCGCGCCAGCCTTGTAACTGCGCGTCGCCACATCCAGCGTTTTTTGCTCCGCCGCCACGTATTCACGCTGGGCATCAAGCTGTTCACTCAACGTTTCGCGCCGGGCCAGCGCGTCGGCCACGTCCTTGAACGCGCTCTGGATGGTTTTCTCATAGGTCGCAATTAACCCTTTTTTCTCGGCTTCCGCATAGCGCAGCTGCGCCATATTGTTGCCGCCGCTGAACAGCGGCAGGGTGATGGAAGGTGCAAACGACCAGACCTTCATCCCGTGGCTGAACAGGGACGACAGCGAATCGCTGCCGACGCCCGCGCTGGCGGTGAGCGAGATGGTCGGGAAGAAGTTGGCGCGCGCCGCGCCGATGTTGGCGTTGGCGCTCAGCAGGTTATGTTCCGCCTCCTGAATGTCCGGACGACGCAGCAGCGCGCTGGAGCTGACGCCCGCCGGGATCAGCGTGATGGCGTTGTCGCTCAGGCTCTCCAGCGTGCCGGGTAGCAGGTTCTCGGGCACCGTATCGCCCGCCAGCAGGTTGAGAGCGTTTTTGTCCTGCATCACCAGCGTCTGGTAGCTCGCCACGCTGGCGCGCGCCTGCTGGTAAACCGCCATCGCTTCACTGACGTCCGTTGCCGCTGCCACGCCCACTTCCTGCTGGCGCTTCACAATCTTGAGCGAGTTTGCGGCGCTCTCCAGGGTGGACTTCGCCAGCGCCAGATTGCTGTTATCCGCCGCCAGCGTCACCCACGCCGTGGTCAGCTCGCTGACCATCGTCAGGCGCGTGTTCTGCGCGGTGAATTCGCTGGCAAGCCAGGTTTCACGCGCGGCACGCGACAGGCTCTGGTTGCGGCCAAACAGATCCAGTTCGAAACTGGAGACCGCGCCGTTGGCTTCGTCACTTGTCGCGACGCCGCTCGCCAGCGTGCGGCTGCGGGTGTGGCTCAATTCCGCGTCCACCGTCGGGAACAGGGACGAGCGCGTTTCGCCATACTGGGCACGGGCGGCGTCGATATCCGCAATCGCTTTTTGCACGTCGCGGTTGCTGTTGAGCGCCATCGTCACCACGCTTTTCAACCGCGCATCATTCATCACCTGCTGCCACTGGCTCACCACGGCGTTGGCTTCGCCATGGGCGCCCGGCAACGTCGCCGGGACGGGGGCGTCCGGGCGCTGATACGTGGGATCTAATGACACACAGCCCGCGCTCAGCAGCGCTAACGTTAATACGGTTACACGAAACATTATGACCTCCGGTTTGCGTGCTTACCGGAGAACAGACGTTTCACCAGTACAAAGAATAAAGGAACAAAGAAGATGGCCAGCAGCGTCGCGGCCAGCGTCCCGCCGATAATACCGGTACCGATCGCCACGCGGCTGTTGGCCCCGGCGCCGGTGGCAATCGCCAGCGGCGTCACGCCTGCGATAAACGCCAGCGAGGTCATGATGATCGGACGCAGACGCGTCTGGGCGGCCCGCAGGGCGGCGCGCGTCAGGGAGTAGCCTTCGGCCACTTTGGCTTCGGCAAACTCGACAATCAGAATGGCGTTCTTCGACGACAGACCGATGGTGGTCAGCAGCGCCACCTGGAAATAGACGTCGTTGTTCAGGCCGCGCAGGGAGGCGGCAACCGCTGCGCCAAGCACCCCTAGCGGGATCACCATGATGACCGAAATGGGCACCGACCAGCTCTCATACAGCGCCGCCAGGCACAGGAACACCACCAGGATCGAGAGGGCATAGAGGCTCATTGCCTGACCGCTCGCCAGTTTTTCCTGCAACGACAAACCGCTCCATGCCCAGGTGCTGCCGGACGGCAGGTTATTCGCCAGCTGCTCCATTTTGCTCATCGCCGTACCGGAGCTGGCGCCGCTGGCGTTTTCGCCCTGAATCTCATACGCCGCCGAGCCGTTGTAGCGCACCAGGCTTTCCGGGCCATACTCCCAGCGGGTGGTGGCGAAGGCGGAGAACGGGGTCATGGTGCTGTCGCTGCCGCGCACATACCATTTGTTAAGATCCGACGGCACCGCGCGATAGTCACTGTCGCCCTGGATGTAGACCTTTTTCACGCGGCCACGGTCAATGAAGTCGTTCACGTAGGTGCCGCCCCAGGCGCTGGAGAGGGTGTCGGTAACATCGCTCAGGGAGAGCCCCAGCGACACGGCTTTGTTGTTATCGATATCCACCTGAAGCTGCGGCATCTGCGGCAGATCGTTGGCGCGCACGGCGTGCAGCGAGTTGTCCTGGTTGGCTTCGCCAATCAGCTGGTTACGCAGTTTCAGCAGCGCGTCGCGGTCGGTGCCGCCGCTGGCCATCAGCTCAAAGGTAAAGCCGTTGCTCTGGCCTAAACCATCCACCGCCGGGGGCGTCATGGCGAAAATTGTGGCATCCCGAATGGTGCTCAGCTCCTGCGTGGCGCGCAGGGCAATGGCCTGGGCGGTGTTTTCCTCGCCTTTGCGCTCTGACCAGTTTTTCAGGGAGACGAACGCCATCCCGGCGTTCTGGCCGCTGCCACTGAAGCTGAAGCCTTCAACGGTAAAGATCACGTCGGTATTGGCTTTCTCTTTGGTGAGGAACCACTCGCGTACCTGGCGGCTTACCTCGGCGGTACGCACCGCGGTTGCGCCGGCAGGCAGGGTGTACTGCACCATGATTTCACCCTGGTCTTCGGTTGGCAGGAAGCTGCCCGGCAGTTTTAGCATGGCGAACCCCATCGCGCCGCAGAGCAGGGCGTAGATCACCAGCATGCCACCGGAACGGCGCAGGGCGCGCAGCACCTTGTTCTGATAGCCGTGCTCGGTCTTACTGTAGAAGCGGTTAAACGCGCCGAAGAAGCCCTTTTTGTGCGGAGCGGTGTGATTCAGGATCGAGCCGCACAGCGCGGGCGTCAGGGTCAGCGCCACCACCACGGAGAGGAACATCGCCGAAATAATGGTGACCGAGAACTGGCGGTAAATGACCCCGGTAGAGCCGCCGAAGAAGGCCATCGGCAGGAATACCGCAGAGAGCACCAGCGCAATGGCGATCAGCGCGCCGGAAATTTCGCCCATCGATTTTTCGGTCGCTTCCCGGGCGGGCAGCCCTTCGTCGCGCATAATACGCTCGACGTTTTCCACCACTACGATGGCGTCATCCACCAAAAGCCCTATCGCCAGCACCATCGCAAACAGCGTCAGGGTGTTGATGGAGTAACCGAACAGCGCCAGCACGCCGAAGGTGCCCAGCAGCACCACCGGCACCGCCAGCGCCGGGATCAGCGTCGCGCGGATGTTTTGCAGGAACAGGTACATCACCACCACCACGAGGATAATGGCTTCGAACAGCGTCTGAATCACGTCCTCAACGGAGATCTTGATGAACTCGGTGCTGTCTTTCGGGTAGGCCACATCGTAGCCTTCCGGCATCGACTTTTTGAACTCGGCGATCTTATCTTTTACCGCTGTGGCGGTGTTAAGCGCGTTGGCGCCCGGTGAGAGCATCACCGCCATACCCGCCGCCGGGTGGCCGTTCAGCTTCGCGGTGGCGGTGTAATCTTCGCTGCCCATCTCCACGCGCGCGACATCGCTGATGCGCACCACCGCACCGTTGGACTGGCTCTTGACGATGATCTTTTTGAACTCATCGACCGTTTGCAGACGCGACTGAGCGCGGACGGTGGCGGTCAGCTGTTGGGCGTTCGACGAGGGCAGCGCGCCGATTTTACCGGCGGAAACCTGCACGTTCTGCGCTTCAATCGCGCTCTGCACGTCGGAGGGCATCAGCGAGTACGATGCCAGCTTCGCCGGGTCGAGCCAGATGCGCATCGCGTATTCTGCACCGAACACCTGTAGGCTACCGACGCCATCCACACGCGCCAGCGGATCCTGCATATTACTCACCAGCCAGTCGGCGATATCCGAGCTGCTGGCGGTGTCGGTTTTGTCATATACGCCCATGATCAGCAGGAAGTTGCTCTGGGATTTTTCGACGGTGATCCCGGACTGCTGCACCTCGGTCGGCAGGCGCGATTCCGCCTGCTGGACTTTGTTCTGCACCTGTACCTGAGCGGTGTCCGGATCGGTTCCCTGTTCAAACGTGACGTTAATACTCACCGACCCGTCCGAGCTGCTGGTGGAGGTGAAGTAGAGCAGGTTATCCAGCCCGGTGAGCTGCTGCTCGATCACCTGCGTCACGCTGTTTTCCAGCGTCTGTGCGGAGGCACCGGTATAGGTGGCGGAGATTTTGATCGACGGCGGAGCCACGTCCGGGTACTGCGCAACGGGCAGCGTGCGGATCGCCAGCATTCCGGCGAGCATGATGAGAATGGCGATAACCCAGGCAAAGACCGGGCGACGCACGAAGAAACGGGAAAACATCAGGCGTTTCCTCCGTTGGTTTTCATCTCTTCAGCTTTCACTTCCTGCCCGGCGGTGACTTTATCGGTGCCTTCCACAATCAGCTTATCGCCCGCCTTCAAACCGCTCAGCACCAGCCATTTGTCGCCGTAGGTGTCGCCCGTTTCGAGCTGACGCTGCTCCACCTTGTTGCTGGCGTTCACCACCAGCGCGGTGGCGGTGCCTTTGGCGTCGCGGGTGATGCCCTGCTGCGGGGCGAGGATCGCGTCATTCATGATGCCTTCATCCACTCTGGCGCGAACGAACATGCCCGGCAGAAGCTGATGCTGCGGGTTCGGGAAGACGGCGCGCAGGGTAACTGAGCCGGTAGACTCATCCACCGCCACTTCGGTCAGCGCCAGGCGGCCTTTTTCGCTGTAGCTGCTGCCGTCTTCGAGAATCAACGACACGTTCAGCGTATCGCTGTTGCTGGCGAGGGTTTGCTTGCGTAAACGCAGCAGATCGGCGCTGGAACGGGTTAAATCGACGTACATACTGTCCAGCCCGCGAATGGTGGCCAGCGCGGTATCCTGCTGGGCGGTCACCAGCGCGCCGGGGGTCACAGAGGAGATGCCGATACGTCCGGCAATCGGCGCGGTGACGGTGGTCCAGTTGAGGTTAATGCGGGCGCTTTCCAGCGCGGCTTTCTTTGACTCGACGCTGGCCTTGTCCTGCGCGCAGGTGGACTTCGCGTCTTCCGCATCCTGACGTGATACGCCGTCGTCCTTCACCAGCTGCGCATAACGCCGGGCTTTCTGGCAGTCGGCCTGCACCAGCGCCTGCGCCTGTTTCAGTGCGGCGGCGGCTTCATCATACGCGGCGCGGTAGCTGGAAGGATCGATCTGATACAGCGCCTGCCCGGCCTTGACCGTATCGCCTTCGGTGAACAGGCGCTTCTGGATAATGCCACCTACCTGGGGGCGCACTTCGGCGCTCATTGCGGCGGCGGTGCGGCCGGTCAGCTCGCTGACGACGGACACCGGCTGGCTCATGAGGGTGACAATCCCCACTTCCGGAAGAGGACGTTGAGGAGCAGATGTTTGCGCATTATCGCACCCTGTCAGGAGGAGTAATGCCGCGATGGAGGTTGTTATGGTTTTCATAATCTTTTTCCAGGGTGAACGAAGCCTGCCCTGTTAATCGCTTAACAGGGAGGAGGGCTAATTAAAAGCACAGCGATCCCGCATCTCTGGCTGAGCCAGAAATGAAAAAAGGGAAATTACTTATTTCCGCTAATTATTCACATGCGATTACTTCGCAGAGAAAATCATATTTAAAATATTCTGGTATATAGGCTCTAATTGTTCTGATGGTACTTTTAAAGGCGTGAGTCGACGGTAAATCGTGCCTTCGATCATCACGGCGGTAATCTCCACGCAGCAGCGAATATGCTCATCGCTCAGGTGAGGGAACTGCTTTTTCAGGTGCTCACAGGCATTGGCGAACATGCGTGCTTCGGCTTCGATCAGCATGTTTGCCACCAGCGGATTGCGCGTGGCCTCTGCGGACATTTCGAGCATCAGCGCGTCATCGTCTTCGTTAAGCGTCTGGCGCCAGGCAAGCGCCTGCGGCATCCCTTCAACCAGGGTTTTGCCCTGCATCTCTTCAATACGTGAGTCGATAATGCGCCGGATCATCTCTTCAATAATCGCGTCTTTGTTACTGAAATAGCGATAGATTTGTCCGACGCTGAGCCTGGCTTCGCTGGCGATCTGCGACATGCTGGCAGCGTGAAATCCACTGGCGCGAAAGCAGCGGCGCGCGGCGGTAATGATTTCGTCCTGCCGCAGTTTTTGTCGTTCTTCCAGCTTTGTACTCATTGTCGGCTACCGTGAAAAGTGAGAATGATCGTTCTCATTATACGTTTTCGGAGACTATTGGAAAGGCTTTTTTTATTTACATATTGAATGAATATTTCCAGGTATAAACAATGGAGAAAATAAGGAGTTTTTATGAAGGTTAAGCTGTGAGATATTCAGATTGCGCTGAAAATAAGGAGAGAATTATGCATCTGAGCATTACAGATAATGTCACAGCCGAAGAAAAAGAAGAATTATTAACGGGGCTAAGAGCCTATAACGCGCAGTTTTTAGATCTGGCGACGTTTGGCGGCGATATTGGCGTATATATGCGAGACGACAATGGCGTCATGCTGGGCGGGTTAATCGGCGTACGGAAAGGCGACTGGCTGAACATCGACTATCTGTGGGTCAGCGACAGCGTGCGGGGAACGGGCGTGGGAAGCCAGCTTATCAAAACGGCTGAAGAGGAGGCCCGTCGCAAAGGCTGTCGTCACGCGCTGGTGGATACGGTCAGCTTCCAGGCGCGCCCGTTTTATGAAAAACAGGGTTATCAGGTGCAGATGTCCTTGCAGGATTACCCTTATCAGGGAATGCAGAGACACTATCTGACCAAACATCTTTAACCGCCGATCCCGGTGCCTATCACGGCTAACACGTGGCGCACCACGATCTCCGGCGAGAGGGCGCTAAGCCTCTCGTCATTGCGCATGCGGGAGAACGGCACCAGCACCAGGCTCAGCAGCGTAGTGAACAGCAGTTCGGGGGCCAGCGCCGGATTCAGCTTTCCTTCCTGCTGCCAGCCTTTGATGGTTGCCAGCGTGGTGTGATATTTCTCATCGCCAAAGCGTGCCTGCAAATGGGTGCGCAGTACCGGCATCTCGCCAATCACCTCCTGCATCCACAGCGGGGCAAACCAGCGATACTTTTCCGCCAGTTCGGCCAGCACCCTGACCATTTCCGTCAGGGCATCCACCGGCGAATCCCGGTTGTCGGCGAAAATCGCCCCGATCCGCTCGCGTAACGGCAGGAAGCGCTCCTCAATCATCGCATCCAGTAACTGTTCTCTGGAGTTGAAGTAGTAGTGCAGCATGGCGGGCGTCACGCCTGCTTCGCGGGCAATAGCGTTCAACGACGTATTGGCGATCCCCTGGCGGGAAAAGAGGTTCAGGGCGATGTCCAGCAGCTGTTCACGGCTGGCGGTAACGCGCTTGCCGCCGCGTGGCCGACCGGGGCGGCGGGGTTCAGAATTGTCCTTTTGTGCTGGCATGGTCACCGTATCTCTTGATCTTATTCATCACTTCCACAAATATTAATTATACGATTAATTAATTTCAAGTGATGTCTTATGGAGTCCGACGTAATGACTCAACCTGCGAAAAAGGCGCCGTCGATTAAGCTGCTGTTCAGCGCACTCCTGCTGGTGATGCTGCTCTCGGCGCTGGATCAGACCATTGTCTCCACCGCGCTGCCGACCATCGTCGGTGAGCTGGGCGGGCTGGATAAGCTCTCGTGGGTGGTAACGGCCTATATCCTCAGTTCGACCATCGTGGTGCCGCTGTATGGCAAATTCGGCGATCTGTTTGGCCGAAAAATCGTTCTGCAAATCGCGATTGTGCTGTTTCTTGTAGGGTCCGCGCTGTGCGGTCTGGCGCAGAACATGACCCAGCTGGTGCTGATGCGCGCCCTGCAAGGGCTGGGGGGCGGCGGTCTGATGGTGATCAGCATGGCTGCCGTGGCGGACGTGATCCCGCCTGCCGATCGGGGTCGCTATCAGGGGTTGTTTGGCGGCGTGTTTGGCCTGGCGACGGTGATAGGGCCGCTGATCGGCGGGTTTATCGTTCAGCACGCATCCTGGCGCTGGATTTTCTACATCAACCTGCCGCTGGGGCTGTTTGCCCTGCTGGTGATTGGCGCGGTTTTCCACGGCAGCGCGCGGCGCAGCAAGCATGAGATTGACTACCTGGGGGCGATTTACCTCAGCATGGCGTTGCTGTGCATCATTCTGTTTACCACCGAGGGCGGGACGATCCGCCAATGGAGCGACCCGCAGCTGTGGTGCATTCTGGCCTTCGGCCTGACGGGGATCGCCGGGTTTATCTACGAAGAGCGGCTGGCGTGGGAGCCGATTATCCCGCTGTCGCTCTTCCGCGACCGCAGCTTCCTGCTCTGTAGCCTGATCGGTTTTATTATCGGCATGTCGCTGTTTGGCTCCGTCACTTTCCTGCCGCTCTATTTACAGGTGGTAAAAGACGCCACGCCGACGCAGGCCGGTTTGCAGCTGATCCCCCTGATGGGGGGGCTGTTGCTCACCTCCATTATCAGCGGGCGCATCATCAGCCGTACCGGGAAATATCGTCTGTTCCCGATCCTCGGCACGCTGCTCGGCGTGGTGGGGATGGTGTTACTGACGCGCATTTCAATCACCTCCCCAACCTGGCAGCTGTACCTGTTTACCGGCGTGCTGGGCATGGGGCTGGGACTGGTGATGCAGGTGCTGGTGCTGGCGGTGCAGAACAGCGTGTCAGCCGATCAATACGGCGTCGCGACGTCTGGGGTGACGCTGTTCCGTTCCATTGGCGGGGCGATTGGCGTTGCGCTGTTTGGCGCGGTGTTCACCCATATTCTGCAATCAGGCCTGATCGACAGGCTGCCGGAAGGGGCGGAACTGCCGCGCGAACTTAATCCCGTTGCCATACACCATCTGCCTGATGCCCTGCGTCTGGACTATCTGGATGCGTTCGGCTCGGCGATCCATGCGGTATTCATGCTGGCGGCGGGGATTATGGTGCTGGCGTTTGTGCTGTCGTGGTTTTTGCGCGAAGCGCCGCTGCGTCGGCAGGCGTGAGGGAAGCGGTTCTGCTTGCGCCTGGACTACCGTAGCCTGATGCCCATCGCCCGTGGCGCTACGCTTACCGGGCCTACACTTCGCCCGTTACGTAGGCCGGGTAAGCGCAGCGCCACCCGGCAACAGGCCGCATATAACTTAACCGTCTTACTGATTCCTTTTCGTTTTTTAGCCTGCCGTCTCGTTGTCGATATAGTCTTCAAAACGTCTATCAAAAGGAACTGTCTCGTGAAACTTCGATTGGGTGCGCTTCTCCTGACTGGCCTGCTGCTCGCGGGCTGTGATCAGGGCGGCAATGATGCCAGACACATTAAAGTCGGCGTGATCAATGGCGCTGAGCAGGACGTGGCGGAAGTCGCCAAAAAGGTGGCAAAGGAGAAATACGGTCTGGATGTTGAGCTGGTGGGTTTTAGCGGCTCGCTGCTACCCAACGATGCCACCAACCAGGGCGAACTGGACGCCAACGTCTTCCAGCATCGCCCGTTCCTCGCAGAAGATAACAAGGCGCACAATTACAAGCTGGTCGCCGTGGCCAATACCTTCGTCTTCCCGATGGCGGGTTACTCCCGAAAGATTAAATCGGTCTCTGAGCTGAAGGACGGCGCAACCATTGCGATTCCAAACGATCCCACCAACCTTGGCCGCGCGCTGTTGCTGCTGCAAAAAGAGAAGCTGATTACCCTTAAACCGGATGTTGGCCTGCTGCCAACGGCGCTGGATATTACCGCGAACCCGAAAAACTTACAGATTATGGAGCTGGAAGGGGCGCAGCTGCCGCGCGTGCTGGACGATCCGAAAGTGGATGTGGCCATCATCAGTACCACCTATCTCCAGCAAACGGGGCTTTCTCCGGTACACGACAGCGTCTTTATCGAAGACAAAAACTCACCCTACGTGAATATTGTGGTCACGCGTGAAGAGAACAAAGACGCCGAAAACGTGAAGGAATTTATCCAGTCCTATCAGTCGCCGGAAGTGGCGAAAGCGGCGGAGACCCTTTTTAACGGTGGCGCGGTGCCGGGCTGGTAAGCCCCGGTAAAAAGGCCAGCGCTCCGCTGGCCGTCAAAGCGTTACGCGGGCATCGGTTCGGCTTTCGGGCCACAGAAAACCCTGACCAGACTGTGCGCCGGACGCGCGGGCGCGCGCCAGATCCCGCGAGTTTTCGATGCCTTCTATAAGAATTGATTGCGCGATACCTGCCCTGACCTCCTGTACAAACGGGGCAAGCGGCGCGCGCTCGCGCAGCGCTGAGCGGTCAATTTTCACTCCATCCAGCGGCAGCGCAAGCCGCGCGAACGCCTCCGCCAACTCCCGGGTTAAATCGTCCAGCCAGATTTGCCATCCCGCCTCTTTTAACCGAACAAGCGTGGCATGAAGGCGACGTTGCTCATCCTCGCTCAGCCGTGTGATGGTGAGGGGATCCTGAATTTCAATCGTTAACCGCTGCTGATGGCGTAATGCCAGCAACAACCGGATAGCGCGTTCGTTGAGAAGGTGTTCTGCCTGAAGGTTTAGCCAGTAAGCGTCCCGGGCGGGTATCTGTAACAGGGTGTTGGCCTGCCAGAAGAAGATTTGCAGCGCGCTGCGCGAGGGCAGCGAGGCAAACAGCACCTCAAGATTGACGTTATGGATCTCCACGAGAACTTCATGCGCGAACACCTGGCCCGAATGAAGATCGACAAGAGGCTGGAATCGCAGCCCTGAGATACGTTGCAACAGGGGAGAGGGAAGAACGGTATACATGGAACAGCCTTCAGGAAATGAAAAAAGGTTCCCGCGGACACGGGAACAAAAGGCAAACGACACACGGTCAAATTTTTAATTCAGGATCCAGCGAATGCTCTGGTAAAACGAGGGGCCACGCACGGCCTTAAGCTTGTTCATGGCGTTGTTCTTATAAAAGTAAACCAGCCTGACGTTACACCCCAGCTGACGGGCGATTTGCTTGGTTTTGAGATTACAGGAATAGCCGCGCAATACGCTTGCCTCCTCGCTGGACAGCCTCGCCGGGGTGCGTAAGCGGGTCGTCATGCCTACGTTGTAACGGCCAGACTCTTGCGGCGTCTGGCTCATCAGTATTTGCCACAGCGCTTTGATATCCCCCAGGGAGACTCTTTTGCTGATGACTCCATCAACATGTTTGAATTTCAAATAGCCGGCGGATAACGAATAGATATAGATCTTCGCTGTCATTTGTTTCTGTTTAATACAGAGAATGTCGTCATTCGTCGTCACCCGGAAATGACGCGTATTCAACGGATCATAAATGATGATATCAAAGAGTTGTTCACTCATAGCAAGTTCTTCGATATGGGTAAATCCATGGAAAATAACGTCGTGTTTTTCATCAGGCTCACGCTTTCCAAGCGATTGCAGGCCAATCATCGTGAATTCGCAGCTGTCAACAACGGCAACGTGAATTGTTTTTTTATTTTGCATTGGCATTCTCCTTTCGCTGAGTAAACAGTCCATATAAGAGAAAATGGCGGTTCGCACTCTCTTATTAAAAGAATAGCGAGCACTTTTTAAATAACGCGATGCGATGGCATCAATGTAAGCCAATACAAACCGTCGAGTAAAGCTGAAGCCAATTATTAGCGGAAGATAAAATTGAAAAATGGTTTTAATGGTATATGCAATTGTTTTAATCTTCTAATAATATTCATGCCAGATTTTTATTCTGTAAATGAGCGGATAATAAGCATCAGAAGGTTGATTAATGGGGTTAATCCACCGCCTTTTCAGTGATTTACTGCTATTTCTGTAAGAAAAATTGTGATCGTGGCAGGATTATCGACAGGGCTTTATCTGCGAGGGGAAACGGCGTGCAGAATAAAATAGAATTTTTTCTATGAATTTAATGTCCTTGTTCAGATTTTTAGGCCTGAGAAGGATAAAATCCTGGCGCGAAGAGGTTGTGAGTGGTGAGTACATAAACTATTATCATTTTCCTCCGGTCACGAGAATTTAGAAAAGACATGAATAATACTGAACGTATCGTAAGGGTAATGGTGTTTTACAAAATAAATATATTTAAAGAGATAATATTCCGGGCGCTCCAGGATCTTTTACCCGATTACATACTGAACATTACTCAGGTCGATTCCACAGAACAGGCGCTGGCGGCGGTGGCGGATAATAACGTGGATGTTTTCTTCACTGAATTTAATTATCTGCTTAATCATAAAGAGTGGAGTGCGGAGGTCAGCAGCCGTTTTACATCTTTATGTAAAACCCATCACGTCAGGCGTGTTCTGTTGGTGCCCGAGCTGCCTTACGGGCTGTTAAAAAAAGTTCTGGAGATGAAATTTGAATTAACCATCAGTCAGCAGGATGAATTGACTGAACTGAAAAAGGAATTACCCGCGTTGCTCATGGCGGACGGGCAAAAACCGTCGATCTCTTCGTGGCTCAGGCGGGTAATGCGGTCCGGCTCCCGGGCGCGTTCCATCCTCTCGGCCAGAGAGTGGGAGGTGCTTCATCTTATCGTGGAAGGATTTTCAACGACGGAGATTGCCCGTCATCGAAACCGTTCGGTCAGTACCATTGCGACACAGAAACACAATGCAATGAAAAAGCTGAATCTTTCCAACCACAGCGAACTGATTAAGTATGTGCAAGCGGTTGGAAAGATGGAGGAATAGTTCACATCAGGGATAGATGATATTCAGCGTAGCCGATGTATTGATCTTACCCTGGCTCACCTGGGCGGGCGCCCACACGTAATAGTACGCCGCCATCGGAAGGGTGAAATGTTCGTCCAGCGCCGCGCCAGCCGCCACGCTGAAAATCATCGTGGCGTTGCCACGGCTGGTGGTTGAGGTAGAGAAGGTCACCGGCGTTTGCGGGGCGTCACGTTTTATCAGGCGGAGCCCCACGCCCTGCGCCGCGCTACTGCTGCTGTCGATCAGCACCGAGCTGTCGGTTGAGAGCAGCTGCGTGCTGGACAGAAACATCTCAATTGACCGATCGGAATTGCCGTTAACCCCGACGTTCTGACAGCTCATGTTCAGTGAAAAAGGCGTCAGCCCCGGCTGTGAGGATGCACTGAGCTGGGGAATGCCGAGCGTCGGCAGCGCCACGGTCAGCCCCGCATTATCAAAGGAACAGGTAGTCAGTTTCGGCGCGTATTTGATGATCATCGGTTGACCAAACATATCTCGGTTGTCGTAAGGCCACTTGAACCCGCTGAATAACCACTGCGCTATCTTGATGACCTGATTGATTGGCCAGGTGATGATTTCCCAGATGGATAACCCGCTCATGTCGCTGACGAACAGAACGTCGCTCATGTTCGCCGTATCCCCCGTCAGGGTGGTACCGCTCTGGTTAACGAGGGTGAAGCGAACCGTAAACGGTGTGTTCAGCTCAGACGCCGTATGGCTACCGCTGGCTGACAGGGTTTTATTGGCCGGGGGATTGGTGATCTCCGCCCGCACCATATACTTGTTGTTGCTGAACCCGAGGATGGTCGCGTATTTGCTGTCGGTCGACAGGATCGGCGTGTAAGAAAATTCACTGTTACCCGTCGTACAGTTGAACGAGCCGCTGTACTGGGTGGTGAAGCTGCCGGTCCATGTGGGCGTGGCCGGGCTCAGCTTATCCGATAAATCAATGGTAATCGGTGTGCCATAAACGATGCTGCTGCCGGAGCAGGTGGCATAGCTCATCCCGCTAATGCTGGTGAGGAGCAGGAACATGAATGATCGTAACATTTTGATAATCCGTAATTAATGGCAAACCGATGAGGAGCTGTTCAGCCCCCAGGCCGGGGAGGAGATTTCGCACTTTCCGCCGCGGAGATGCACGTTGAGCGTGCGTGGCGGCTGTTCAGCACGGATATACAGTACGCTGGCCTGGCCGACATACCCGACAGATCCACCGTGTTCATCCAGCACTTCGGTGCCAAACGGCAGCGGTTTGCCGTCGGTGCGCGTCGCATGAAGTACCCATGACTGGCGCTTATCGGTTTCGAAGCGGATATAACTCACCGCCCCGTCATAAGGCGCCACGTTAGCCATATTGCCGATCACCTCCGCGCCAGCGCTGTTTTCCGTTTCAGTTAACGTAATGGCGTTTTTGCGATACGGGGTGGCGTAAGGCACCAGCGCTACGCCATCGCGGTTCGTCATAATGCTTTCATCGCCGTTCACCATCAGCCCCTCCGCCTTTGGCGCATCGACGATAGTCATGGTTGTGCCGGTTTCGTTTGAGGCGAGAACGTGCCACGGGTAGGCCACCAGGCTTCCGCGTCCGCTGAGCCCGGTCTGGCGGTAGTCGGAGGATTCGCTGTAAGAGCCACCGAGTGTCGCGAAGTTCGAACGGTACGCGGCGTTAACGCTTGCCGCATTTTTACCCCCACGCGCATTACTGCCGGAGAGGGTATAGCTCAGGCGGTTCGACGCCAGCGCGTTCCCGCTCATGCTGATATTGCTCTGCTCGTAATGCGAATCGCTGGCCGTCAGGCTGGAGGTGATCCACGCATTATTATCAAACAGCGAGAACGGCAGGCTGAGGGAGAGGTAAAGGCGCGTCTCTTCTTCACTGTCCCTGTTCCGTACCCGGCTGGCCGACAGGGTATAGCTGGCGCGGCCGATGGCGTTGGAATAGCCCATCTGATATTCGCGCGTGGTTTGCTGTGAGTTCCAGTAATCGCGCTGTGTGCCGGAGACAAACACCGTGCCCCAGTTATTGAGCAGGCGCTGATTAAGGTTAAGCGTAAAGGTATTCTTGGGCTGCGCCGCGCGCAGGGCGTCCCAGGTGCTTAGCGACATGTCGGGCGCAACGCCAAACCGATCTTCATAGTCGTCGTACTGCGCTCTCAGGCGCTGATACCCTTCGCGCGAATAGAGCGCGTCGCTGAAGCTGTAATAGCCTTTAGTGGAATAGCGATAGGCCGCCAGAGTGAAGTTGGTGGCAGTGGTATCGATAAATTTGCTGTACGACACGCGATAACTCTGACCGCTGCTGGTGCGATCCTGTAGGGTGGTTTTGGCGTGGGTGACATCAAACGAGACCGCGCCAAAGGGAAGGTTCCACCCGGTACCGACAAGCCCGGCCTGGTAGTTATCGCTAATAATCGTCCCGGTATACCCGGTGATGAGGTTATTAAACCCGTAGCGCAGCGTGGCCTGCATGAATGCGGGTTCGGCATCGAGCGTGTTCTGGTGCACTTTACCCGCCACCACGCTGTACTGACTCACCCCTTCTTTTAGCATCCCGGGCACGGCGGAAAACGGCACCGTGAAGGACTGCTGTGAACCGTCCGCCTCACGCACCACCACCAGCAAATCGCCCGCGGAGCCGGTAGGCTGAATGCTGTCGAGGGTAAACTGGCCCGGCGGCACGTTCTCCTGATAGATCACGTTGCCATTCTGGATAACTTTCACCAGGGCGTTCGTCCGTGCCACGCCGTGAACCACCGGTGAAAAACCCTGCTGTGAATTTGGGCGCATCTTCATATCCGACGCCAGCGACACGCCGCGCACGCGCAGGGAATCAAACAGATCGCCAGGAATATAAAAGTCACCCAGCGTCAGGTTGGATTTCAGCGAGGCCAGGGGACGGCGCAGGTAGCGGGTATTATTCTGCCAGCTACTCTCTCCGCTGGCGGTTTTCCGCCAGGCGCTGCTGTCGCGAAACTGCCAGCCGAACAGGTTGGCGCCGGAATCCAGCCCGGCATAAAAATCATCATTTGTGTCTTTCGCAGTGCCTTTCGCGCGGGTGTTGTACCAGGTCGTGTTCCACGAGAGCATCAGCGCCGGGATCCCCTCGTCCCAGAACTGGGGGGCAATGTAACCTTCTTCAGTACGCTGCACGGCCGCCTGCGGAACGGTAAGCGCCAGACTCAGGGTGCTGGTATCGGTTTTGACTTCACCGCCCTGAACCAGATCGCGCAGCTGGACCTGCCCGTGCGCAATGGCGGGCGCAGGCACGGACGTGGTGTTGATGCCCAGCGACCGGGCATCTTTCCAGGCAAGGCGGATGTCGTCACGCTGCTCGCCGTAGATGACGGTATAACGTCCCTTCCAGCTGCCGTTTACGTAGATATCCATCTCCTGACTGCCGGCAGGCATGGCGTTGTTTTCGGAAAAGCGAGACAGATCGGACTCACCGGATGCGCCAGCAAGCAGGGAGGGATCAAACGAGACGGCCCCTGATTTATGCGAAAGCAGAAGCGTGCAGACTGCCAGCAGACAGAGTCTGTTTTGTTTCATTTTCATGGTGAGTCTTTCCGATCACTGACTGGTGAAAGTGCGGGTTTTATACGCGCCAAGATCGTCCACATACATCAGCTGGAAGGTCTGTCCGCGCTTAACCGTATTTTTGGCGGCGACCGTCAGCTGCCCAAACGGGGAAACCATCGGGGACTCCTGGAGCAATTTCGTTTTACCCAGCGAAATATTGGCGACCGTAATATGGAACGGACTGTTATTTGTAATGCGAAAGCGATCGCCGTCGGCGGCGAGCGTCAGTTTCGCCACCGCGTCATCCAGCGTGCCTTTCAGCGCAGCGGGCCGATAAAAAAGTTTGATACGGGATTTAATCGCCAGCTGAACGGTATTCTGGTTTTGCAGATTTTCAGGTCTGGGCGGAATGTCGAGGACATTCAGGAAAAAGACGGATTCGCGATCCGCAGGCAAGCTGGACGGCAGCTTTTTAATACGAAGCTGTTGACCATTATGTTCGTTAACCTTTATCACCGGCGGCGACAACAGAAACGGCACATTGGCTGTTTCCGGCGTGGAATTAATATCACCGTCATCTATCCAGGATTGTACCAGAGCCGGCGCATCGCCCGTATTCATTAACTGGACGATCACCTCTTTGTTATTTTCAGGATAAAGGACACGGGTGCCATTAATGACAATATTGGCCCATGAGTGACCCGTGCTTAGCAGTAAGCCTGCCAGCAAAATTGCCTTGCGCATGATTGCAACCTTAAATACAGGCTCTGCGAAAACAGAGCCTGAATAATCACTATTACAGGTAGGAAATGGTATACGTTACGTTGGAGGTTAACTCGCCCACGGTGGCGGCAGCGGCGTTTGTTTTATAGTAATAAACGTCCAGCGTCAGCGTTTCGGAATCTGGCGCGGTCGCTGTACCCATAATATTTGTCGTGTAAGGCTGGTTCAGGGTAATAGGCGTAGACGAACCTGGCTCCACTAACGCAAAGCCGACATTACGTGCCACGCTGGCATCGCTTTCGTTCACGCTGTTATTCAGCAGGTATTTACCGTCAGTGGAAATATTATCCGCGCTGGAGAAATAAACTTTCAGCGGGGTACCGGTCGTTCCGGCTGCTGGTGAGCAACCAGAGAACGTCAGCGCAATAGATTTTTTATTTCGGGTGATCAGGCCAACCGTGGTGCCCGCATCTTTTACCGAAATAGGGGAAAGCGCAACGGTAAAGTCCGCGCTTTTACCGCCGTTAATGGTACAGGTTGTATCGGTAATAGCGCCGGTAAAGTTAATGATACCACCCGCCGAATTGTCTGCGGCCACTGCGCTGGTAGAGGCAATAGCGGCGGCCAGCAGTGATACGGTCATGATCGATTTGAACATGATAAACTCCATGAAGATTTGTGTTATTTAAAATGAATGTTAATCGGCTACACATGTCCCTGATGTACCGGCTAGACGCATGGCGACTCGGGAGAATGCTTTGACGATATTATGTTGCACTAAAAAAGTACATAACAAAACATTATTCCAACAACTTCTAAAGTTTAAGATTATAATCTTGTCAGTATGTTTTTTTTAATGTTTTAACCTAAATGCGTTGGTTCGAAGATTTTTATTAATGCTTTAATAATCGTTAATTAATGAAGCTTTATGAATTCATCTCTCAATTAATATCACGCGACTTGACCACACAAACTTTAGACTTATTATTGCCTGGCAAATGCACAAAAATTTAACAATGGCGTAATAATAATATGAAGTATCTCATTGATCTTACAATGCTTTATGAAGTCGACACCGGTATGATCATGATTAATGGAGAGGAAGAGTCATCCATTAAGTTATCTAACCAGGCGGGTCGTCTGCTTTATGAACTTATCATCAATAATGGTAAAACACTCGACAGAGACGACCTGATAAAGAAGGTCTGGGAGGATCATGGTTTCTCTGGTTCTTCGGTGAGTCTGAATGTTGCCATAAGTGAAATCAGAAAAGCATTTCGTACATTAGGCTGCGACCCTTTACTGATAAAAACGATACGTGGCAAGGGATTTAGCCTTGCCGCGCATATTGAACACCACACGGTCAGGCCGCCGGTTATTTCAACGCTTAGCGAAGAATCTGCCTCTGAAGCATTCGATACGCTAGCGCATAAGAAAGATGCCGATCCGCCTAAACAAATAATATCGCTGCACAGACTCTTTATTTCTCTCTGCACGTTATTACTGATTATTGTTACCGGCACCGCTGTTTTACTGTTGCACCAGCGGGATTCCTATGCCGAGAGCCTGAAAGATTCTGATATGCATCTGCTCGGTAAAGTGGACAGGTGTACGATATACCTGATCGATAAGAATATGTATCAGCCGCGACAGCACTACTTTAATCACGTAAAAGAGGTCATCGCCAGTCAACATATCGACTGTCAACATCAGGTTGCAGATGCTTACTATTCCAGGTTTAAAAAGTCGCAGATAGAAAATTATTTCCTGGCCATCTGTTATCAGCAGGACAGTATCGACGATTATAAGAACTGCATTTCTTACAGAAGCCTGACCGGGAGTTAAAATATGTCAAGGACTAAAATGAGTGTACTGTTCAGTATCGTACTGGCGCTGTCTGTCATCGCGTTGTTATGGGTCTATTTTACCAGAACGCAGGATGAGGGGTTTGGCTGCCAGTCAGATACCATTTCCTGGAAAACCTATTCCACGGGTGAGTCAACCGATATGTCGCTAACCACGCTTTTCCTGTTTAACAACAAAGATGTTGTGACGGTTATTCATAAAGGCGTACTCAAGAAAGAGGGCAAAAGCTACCTGATTGACAGAAATTACACGCTCAGCGTGGAAAAGGTCGACGGCAGCAATATCTTTTATATTAAGGATAAAAAGCTGAATAAATCTGAAGATGATGCGGCGCCGGATGGCGTTGTAAACGAAATGTTACTTGATAATATCAACTTCTTCTATATTACCAGCGTAAAAAAACATGCGTGGTTAATTAAGGGGCTGGTGTTGCCTGTAATGATGTGTGTAGCTGTCCCGACGTCCTGATATTTCTCTTTATTGAAAAATCGATATTTATCTATTACTCGGGAAATTGAGTAATTTACTCAATACGTAACAATAAGATACGAGAAATTTATTTATATTTTTATTGTTGCTATCCGTCGAGTGAATTTTTCTGTATTGCCTCGTTATTTTGCGGCTGTCTATACTCCGCCTCGAAAAAGGGGCTCCCCTTTTTATACACGTGGATTCTTTTTTGAAGGACTAAATAAATGAACAAACTGAACGCTATCGTTCTGGGCTCCCTGCTGTCTGTTTCTGCCCTGAGCGCAGTTAATGCAGCTGAAACGACGGCTTCTGCCACCTGGCAGGCAACCGCGACCAAAGACAGCGAATCCGATCTGGTTGTTACGCCAACGCGTGCTTTGAACTTCGTTTACAGCGCCAATACCAAATCTTTCAACACCGATACCGGTCTGTTTGATGTGGCTATCCGTGGCGATCACTCTACGGCGACCAGCTTCAAACTCGAAGCTATCCTCGACGATTCAAACAACACGCTGTTCAGCGTGGGTGGTGAAGCGACCAAGCTGAAAGTGGGTGCGCGTTGGGGCGGTAACGACCTGGGCTCTATCGGTGGCACCGTGGGGGCGAAATCGACCGCATGGACCACGCTGGTTGATTCTTCTTCTAACACCGGCGTCTCTTCTGGCCTGTGGAACCTGACCACCAGCGCAGGCGCGGCGGCAGATACCGAAATTACCGGCCAGGACAAATTCGTCTTCTACGTTGACTCCGCTCAGGACAACGCGGGTACTGCGAAAGAGTTCAAAGACCTGACCAACAGCCTGTGGGAAGGGACCGTGTCTGTTGCGTTCCGCGCAACCTGGGGCTAAGGCCTGATCGATCCAGGGGCGCAAGCCCCTGTTTAGGGAAATAGCATGTTTAACCTCAAATCCACCTTCTTATTTTTATTATTTATCTCTTCCTCCGCGCTGGCCATTAATGTGGGAAAAGTCACCACCATTATTTCTGCGGATGCTGACTCCACCGCCAAGGAAATAAAAAACGAAGCAGACAGCGTGCGTATTGTTTCTGTTCGCGCACAGCGGATCAGCAGCCCAATGGATGAAGGGATCGTCATTAATCCGGAGAAAGTGGACGAACTGTTGCTGACGCCCACGCGCATGGTAATGCCCGCCGGTACCAGCAATATCGTCAAATTTTACTATCACGGGAACGCCGATAACAAAGAGCGTTACTACCGCATTACCTTCACGGATGAAGGGGTAAGCGAAGAGGTGGACAGCGGTTCGCCAAAAAACGGCACCGGGATGACGCGTGCGGTGGTGAGCACCATTCTGGTGGTTCAGCCCCGGGATAAGAAGATTGATTTCGTCTATGTGGCGGGAAAAATAACCAATAAAGGGAACACCTCGTTTCGCGTCAATGCGACCGGGACCTGCCTGAAGCCGAATCCGGAATCCCCCGGCACGCCGTGTAGCAAAAACTTCTACCTGATGCCAGAGACCTCGCGCGCTATCGAGGATATCAACGTTACGGATAACCATTTTCATCTCGGAATATGGGACCTGAAACAGTTCATTCCTGTTAAGTAAGGATGCATGGTGAAAAATAAATTAGTGTTGCCGGTGATGATGGCTTGCGCATCCGGCACGCTGCCCGCGCTTGCGCATGCAGCCTCAAGCTCCGTGGTTATCGCTAATTACCGTTTTCCCGACTCGCTTTATGCACTGCTGGAGCAGGGGATCAAAATTCCCGTCTATCTGGTGAATACGCGTCCACACTCAGCACAACAAGGGAACCACGAAGGCACGGCGAGCGAATATGTTCGTATCGGTGACGTGACGCTCTTTGCAAAAGATCTGAAGCTGGGGCTGAGGGATGTTCAGGTCCAGGAGTCTGATAACGGCATCCGTCTGTCAAAAGAGATGCGGGCGTTACTGCAAAGCATTAACGATAAGCAGTTTGATGACCAGATGCGTATTCCGGTTAGCGCGGGTTCGGCGTTCGAACTGGATCAGAAAAAAATGCGCCTGTTGCTGAATCTGTCGCAGAGCGACTACGGGGTGAATATTCGCCCGCGTGAGGTGGACATTGATGCGCCGGAGTCTGACGACCTGAGCGGCACGTTCTCCTACAACCTCGGAGCGTATCACACCGAGAGCGGCTACGGTGACAGCTGGTCGTCGGGCTATCTGAACGCGAGAAACTGGATCTCAATGGGCGTCGATCATGTGCTGATCGACGGCTCTGGCTACGTCAACGAGAACAGCAGCGATACCCAGATGAACGCGGTTATGTGGGAGCGCGACTATCAGGGGATGCGCTACGCCGCGGGCATGCTGAACGGCTGGGCGATGCAGTCTCTGGCGAGCGTCAGCGGGATTTCCGGCGGTGAAGTCTACGGCGTTTCCATGGGCAACCAGGCCAACTCCCGCAAGCGCGATAACACGCTCTCTCTGACGCCGGTGGTGGTCTATTTTCCCACGGCGGGCGAGGCCCGTATTCGTCGTGACGGGCAGCTTATCGGCATTCAGCGCTTTGACGTCGGCAACCATGAAATTGACACCAGCAGCCTGCCCTACGGGATCTACAGCGTCGAAGTTGAAGTGGTGAGCGGAAGCCGCACCGTGTCGCGCAGCATGTACACCGTAAATAAACCGTTCTCCAGCAACGTGTCGGAAACGCTGCGCTGGCAGATGTGGGGCGGGATGTATAGCCGCGATAAATCCGTCGTCAATTATAAAAAATACGCGAAACGCAAAAACGAGCAGGATAACACCTACTACTACGATTACGACACCAAACATAAAGACACCATGTCGCTGGTGGGAGCCTCGTTCAGCAAGCGCAGCGGGATGGTCGACTGGAACGCCTCTACCTACATGATGCGGGAACACATCGTCAGCGAGCTGTGGGCCTCCCTGAACCTGACGGGCTATTTCTCGGTGAATACCCAGACCATGGCCGCCTCCGACGGAACGTATCGCGCCAACTATGGGGCGAATCTCAGCCTGCCGTGGCAGATCGGCTCGGTGTGGTACTCCCATGAACAGCTCTCCAGCGGCAAGTTCCTGGATATCTATGAGAGCAAGGGCAACACCTGGGGCGCCTCCTTTAGCCTGCCGTCATTCGGCCTGCCCTCGGCAGGCAACCTGAGCCTGATGCGTCAGGAAGACGACCTCTATCGCTATAAACGCTATCAGCTGGACTACTCCCAGGGGTTATACGCCGGTCGCTACGGTACGGCGCGCCTGCGGGTGGGGATGTCGCGCAACAAATACGACGGGTATTACGAAGAGAAAGATCGTTACGTAATGCTCGATTTCGCCATACCGCTCGGCAATACCGTGTCGGTTGGCGTTTCCCACAATCGCGATACCGGCACGGCGCTGAACGTCAGCGCCAGCCGCCAGTTTGAGGGCGATTACCTGAAATCGGCTACCGCCAACGTCTCGAAAGCGTTTAACAGCCGCCAGGATCGCAGCGTAAGCGGCGGCGGCAGCGTGAACTTCGACACGCCGTGGAACAGCAACATCCTCAGCGTCCAGAGCGGCATGAGTAAAGGCTGGAACTCCACGCTGACCAGTGACGGCAGCGTGGGCTGGTCCAAAGAGGCCATCGCCGCCGGGAAAGGCACCGAAAGCGCAGGGGTGATTGTCAGTACCGGTCTCAAATCTGATGAAGCGCTGACCCTGAAGCTTAACGGCCGGGCAGAACGCATCAAAGGGGATAAGACCTGGCTGTCGCTGCCGGCATACCAGGCTTATGACCTGGAAGTGATGAACAGTGAAACCGGTACGGAAAGCTATGAGATTGGCGCGAATGCGCGTCGCCATATCACGGTTTATCCGGGTAATACCGTGGTGATGAAGCCGCAGGTGAAGAAAATCGTCACCCTGTTTGGTCGTCTTGTGGATGCAAACGGGGCCCCGGTTGGCGCCATGCAGATCAAAAACCACGTTGGGCTGACCCGGACGGAAAACGACGGACGCTTCGTGATCGACGTTGATAAGAACAACCCTGTCCTGAGTATCGCCACGCCGGACGACAGCGTCTGCGAAGTGCGCCTGGACATCGAGTCTAACCGCGGTGCGCTGTGGCTCGGGGACATCTCCTGCGACAAAGGCGATTTTGTCTGGCAGGAAGCAAAAGGAACGCAGGAACGTGACGATGAAAAAGATATTCGCTCTTAATTTACTGCTGATGAGCGCGGCGGCCCAGGCGCAGGAGCTGCCCTATTTCGCCATTAATAACCCGGACAATAACGGGACGGGAAACAGCGCGGGGCTGTTTAGTCTGAACAGCACGTCGACCGCGTTTTTACACGGTTCGCGCGAGTGGCCGACCCTGAGTGCGAAAACGAATAACGGTATCGCCACTTACATCCCGGACAACAGCTACAGCGGTCCGGCAGGCAGCGCGCTGACCATCGACTTTTCGGTGACCGGTTCCAGCGCCTCTCCGTTCTTCAAAGGGACGGCGTGTTCCTCGTCCTGCGGCAACACGGGGTACACCCCGACGACCAGCTATACCGACACGTCGATGGTGGTTAAGCCGCCGGTGATGGAGCCCGGCACGTCATACGGGCGCTGGGTACTGGGCGATCCGTTCTTTAACTATCTGCTCAACGCCGCGCCAGGGGATGAAGTGACCATCACCTCCACGCCGCAAATCAGCTCCATCAACAAAGTGACCACCACCAATACGCTTCACAAGGTGGGCACGCTGACCATGACCAACGCCAGGGCGCTTAACCTGGGGATTGACCCGATCAGCGGTGAGGTGACGATTGTCGATGGATCAACGGGGGCCACCTGCACCAAATACACCCGCAACACGGTCTCTGGCGTCCTGTGCGACCTGCTCGAATACACGTTTGTTGGGGAGGATATCTCCGGTTACAACGGGGGGCTGGCGCTCACCTCTTCCCGCGTCAACAGCGTGCTGCAATCGCACATGAGCGGCGGCACCGGGCTTGCCGCCGAGCTGACCTTCGATGAAAACACCTGGTACAGTATCTCCGGCGGTATCCTGAGCGATACGCGTGTCCTGGCGAACACCTTCCTTGCAGCGCCGCAGAAAAACGGCGGCAAAGCGTCCCTTAAAATCTTTTTGCCGAAAGCGTTAATTCTGAGCGTGGCGCAGGCGGGGGACGGCAGCAACATTGGCAATATCGTCAGCCTGTGTCTGACGCCCGGCAACAGCTCGCTGGCGGCGGATTTCTGCTTCCAGCCGGGGGGCGGCCTGGTGATTAACCCTATCGAGCCCGGGCTGGAGATTGTGCCAGACAACCCGGATTACACCCTCGATCCTGACGGTCTGGGCGGCTCCGGGAAAGGTATTATCGGCGAAGCGCCCATTGAGATCCCCTACACCATCACCTACAGCGGGGCGCAAAAAGATGCGGCGATTGCGGTCACGGTAAAAGTAACCGGGCCTACCCAAAGCCTTAATGGGGTGGACTACTGCGCCTTTAGCGGCAACGGCTTCACGGTTCCCATTCCGGGCAACGTGCTGGTGGGGAAAAGCCAGACGCTGATGGCGCACAACTGTAAAGGCGAAGTACTGTCGATCCCGGCGCCGGCCACCCATGCGGAAGAGTGGGACAAAATGAGTTCCGGCGTGACCGATATGTGGCTCTGGAAAACACCGCTGGTCCTCCAGTTCGTTATGGATAATCCGGTATCGAAAACCACCTATGACGGAAATAGCTGGTTTGGCGAAGTGACCGCGCAGGGAAGAATAGATGTTAGCGCATCCTGGAATTAATCAACCATGACTGGAAAATTCCTGGCTATTTTTGCAATAAATTGCTTCATTTCCACAGGGGCAAATGCTTTAATTATCGAAAGTCTGAATATTGATTTTCTTCCCGAAAGAGAAGTTGTTTTTCAGCCGATAAAAAACGATACCAGCGAGCGTCAGAATTATACCGTTTCGCTTATTCAGGTAGACGTTCCTAAAGAGAAGGGAAAAGAAACCGAAATAAAAGACGGCGAAGTCATGTATTCGCCTAAGCAATTAACGCTGGGGAGCGGTGAACGCGCGGGTTTTAAATTTTATTATACCGGCCCGCATGACAACAAAGAGCGATACTATCGCGTAAAATTCACCGAGACGCCGCTCCAGGCAAAGGTTATCACGCGCAAAGGCCAGCGCATCCAGTCGGATGTGGTGGTCTCGCTTGAGGCTATTTTGATTGTCCGTCCATGGACACGACATTTTGATTATGCGTTTAGCAACGGGGTGGTGAGTAATACAGGGAATACCTATTTTAAATATGTTTCCTCGGTCGGGTGCAGTACGCAATACAACAATTCAAAATATATTCCGCCGGGGCAACGGCTGGAAATAGATAATGCCGGGCAGGCTGCAAGGCGGATGATTATTTATGGCAATAAAATCATTCCGCTTACCACCTGCCCGTAGCAACCGCTTTCCTTCATAAAAGGAAATTAGCCTTTAGCATCATGCTAAAGATCCATCACTACAGGAGATAAAAATGAAAGCGATTTCATTCGTAGAAGCGAAAGACATTATCGGTGGCGCGTTAAACCCGTTCGCTGGTCTGGTTAAAGGTGCACAGCTGGGTTACGACACCGGCGCAAGCATCATGGGCATGGTTGGCGGTGTGGTTGGCGGAATTCTGGGTGGCGCAATGGGCTTCCTGGGTGCGCTGGTTGGTAGCTACAACTAATTCACGTTAACAGGAAAAGACTCATGCAAGTTATTGATTTCAAAAAAGCACAGGCCATCATCGGTGGTTGGGATCCGTTTGCTGCCGCTATTCAGGGCGCAAGCGCGGGCTATAACGCGGGCAGCCAGATGTTAGGCGCGCTGGGCGGCACCATCGGCGGCGTGTTCGGCCTGGTGGGCGGCTTCATCGGCGGTTTCTTCAGCGCCTAAGCGAGAAGCACGTTGTACGCATGGCCCGCATTGCCGGGCCATTTTTTTATTTCAGCCACGGATCATTATGTTTTCGCTCTTTCAGTATAAAAAACAGGGTAAGACCCCTGTTATTCGCCAGCATGAATTTACCGAATGTGGACTGGCCTGCCTGGCGATGGTGTTGGGGCACTACGACCACCATGTCTCTGTCAGCCAGCTGCGCCGGGAGATTTCCGTTTCCGCCGATGCGGGAACCTCAATGGCGGAATTGATGACCCTTGCCAGCGATAAAAATATGTCTGGCCGGGTGCTTAAAGGCGAAATCACTGAAATAGAAACGTCTGAGCTGCCGCTCATCGCCTTCTGGCGCGGCAACCATTTCGTGGTCATCGTGAAGATCGACAGCCGCAGCGTGACCGTTCACGACCCGGCCAGCGGCGTGCGTCGTTACCGTCTGAAAGAGGCGGAAAAACTCTTTTCCGGCTATGTTCTTGAGCTTAAGCCCACGCCGTGCTTCGAAAAGAAATCCCCGGATGAAAAGCTCACGCTTGGCCGGTTAGCCAATAAATCCCCGAGCCTGTTCCAGCGCCAGCTGCTGCTGTTTGTGCTCTGTATTTTTACCCTCATCACCATGCTGGCAAGCCCCACCTACGTGCAGCTGATTATGGATGAGGCCATTTCCCGCAGCGACAGCGATCTGGTGATCCTGCTCACCGCGATCTTCGCTATTGTCTTTATCTTTGAAGTCATCGGTAAATTCCTCAAGCAGCTGCTTGAGATCCTGATGCGTAACATTGCCTATGACGATTTAAGCCAGTCCGTGCGCCACTACATGCTGCGCACCCAGACCAGCTGGTTCCGCTCGCGCCCGCCGGGCATCGTGCTGGCCATTGAAAAATCGCTCCACGCCTGCGCGGAGTTCATCAGCAATGGTTACGTGCAAATTCTCTTTTCCAGCCTGATCGCCGTCACCAGCCTGCTGTTTATGCTGCTGTATAACGTCAAAATTGCGCTGCTGACGATGCTGCTGATGGGCGTGTTTTTCCTGATCCGCTTTTCGCTGATCGGCCCCTATCAACGCGCGGTGGATGACTCCATCGAGCGCACCGCCCAGTATGAATCCCTGCTGGTGGAGACGCAGAAAGGGATCATTACGCTCAAAGCGAACAATATGGAGCAGGCCCGGGATGCGGTGATGGATAAATCCCAGCGCGAACACATCGCCGGGCTGATGCGTAAAGAGCGGCTGCTGGCCCGCTTTGACGTGGCTTCGCTGCTGGTGATCAATGCCGAGCAGCTGCTGGTGGTCTGCTTTGGCGCGTGGCTGATCCTGGAAGGGCAGATGAGCATCGGGATGCTTTACGCCTATATCAGCTATAAGCGCTATTTTTCCGATGCCATGGTGCAGGTGGCGCAGAAGCTGCTGGACAAAAATGCCCTCAAGGGGCCGCTGGATCGCGTGGGCGACCTGCTGTTTGCCCCCTCTGAAACCAGCCAGTTTGGGAAGCGGATTGTCACCTCGCCGGTCTGTCTGCAATTTGAGGATGTCTCATTTGCCTATCCTGGCCGGGAGGCCACGCTACAGCATATCAATATGACCCTGAAGCAGGGCGAAGAAGCGGTGATTGTGGGCCAGAGCGGGTCGGGAAAAACCACGCTGCTGCGTCTGATCTCCGGCATGCTGCTGGCATCGTCTGGCACGCTGCGGATCAATAAGATCCCCATTGAGGAGTGCGATCTTTCCTCGCTGCGTCAGCACATCCGCATCGTCCATGCGGACGATATTCTCTTCACCGGCTCGATTCTGGACAACATCGCCTGCTTTGACAGTGCACCGGATAAAGAGCAGGTCATTGCCGCGTGTCGGCTGGCGGAGGTGGACCACGTCGTCGCCAGGCTGCCGCACGGCTACGAAACGGAGATGCTGCCGGGGAACACCTTTTTCTCTGCCGGGGAGATGCAGCGTCTGGTTCTGGCGCGCGCCCTGTACAGCCAGCCTAAGCTTCTGCTCTGTGACGAAGTGACGGCGAACCTGGATAAAACGACCGCGCAGAAAGTGCTGGCGAACCTGCGTAGCCTGGGAATTGGCCTGGTTTTTGTTACCCACTCGCCGGACGTGGTGGGCTGCCAGGGGCGTCTCTATACCATGGAAAACGGCACCCTGCGGGAGAGTGAGCAATGATGTTTCTGCCGCGTCTCTATGCGCGCCTCTGCGCGCGCCAGGCCGGGCGCACGCTGCTGGCAAACCGGATCACGCAAAACTACAGCCAGTTTATGCGCTGCCCGGAGACCGATGTCCCGGCTGATTTTCTGCATCAGAACGCCCATGAGCTGAGCGGGTTTAACTTCGTGGAGCAGATCTTCCCGCCCGCGCTTTGGGAGCGCAACGTCCGCTTCGATCTGCACGCGTACGTGGCGCAGTGGACGCAGGAGCAGGCGTTTTACAGTTCATCTCGCACCCTGCTTCTGGGAATGCGCTGGGCGGGCTTTGGTCTGATCGTGGATGCGCTGCTCGCCACCGCGCCAGCCGATGTGCGCTTTCAGTTTATTACCCGTCACCCTGCGCTGCATAAGCTGATGGCCGCGCACGAAGGCCGACGCGCCAGCTCGTTTTTCGCCCCTCACCGCCTGGTGACGGTGCTGCTGATGGACGAACGCCTGCCGGATGCGCCGCTGTTCTCCACCCAGGCAGGGGATCAAAAGGCGTGGTTAACGGATGTCTCAACGCGGTTTTTATCGCGCTATGGCTACAGCGTCCGAACGCTGCTGCCGATCTGTTCGCTGCACGCGGCAGAGTTTGGGCTGGAGAGTCAGGCGTATGCGCCAGAGGATTACCGTCAGGCCGCCGCCGACACGCTGAACGCGCTGCGTAAAACCCCCACGCTCTGGAGTGCATGGGACGATCTTTCAGTGATTTATCATGGATGACATATCGTGAAATTAAAAAACCGAAGCCGACAGCGGCGGGCGCTGATCCCGCATCATTTCTCAAAAAGCTATCACATCAACGCGCCACGGCTGAAAGCCGTGCTGACCTTGTTCATCACCTTTTTTCTCTGCCTGCTGGTCTTTGCGATTGTCTTTAACTTTTCGGAAACCACGCTGGCACGCGGGGTGCTGATCCCGGCGCAGGGCGATGTGGAAGTCCGCGCCAGAGAGTCCGGTACGCTTGTGGATTTTGCCGTACGGCCAGGTCAGTACGTGAAGGAAAACGATCCGCTGTTCACCGTGTCACAGGACTATGGCGGCAAGCAGGGCTCGGTGGTGCAGTTTGACCGCCAGCAGATGGAAGCGGAGAAGAAGCGCAGCGAGCAGCGCATCCAGGCCATTGAGGACTCGATTGCGTCGTATCGCAAAAATCTGGCGCAGCAGCTGGCTCTCACTGACAAGCAGATCGCCGTTTCCCGCGATAAGGTGAAGAAGCTGCGCGCGTTGTTAAAAAACAGCACCGACACCTACGAGGCGTGGAAATCCGTCTCCGGGAAGGGCTATGTCTCCAAAGTGGATCTCGATAAAAGCCACAACGATGTGCTCAATGCGCAGCTCAACCTGACGCTGGAGGAGAGCACTATTCTTGAGCTTGAGGCACGAAAAACCAGCCTGACCGACAGCACCCAGTCGCAAATTGACTCTCTGAGCGAAGAGCAGCTGTATGTGAAAAACCGCATCAGCGAAATTGACCGCAACCTGTCCAGCCGGGGAAGTTCCACCATGGCGATGCTGGCCCCTTCCGACGGTTACGTGGTGGCGATTAACTTCCCGCCTGGCCGGGCCATTACGCAAAATAGCGAGGTGGTGGTGGTGATCCGTAAAAATACCGCGGCGACGATGGAGGGGTACCTGTATGTTCCGGCAACGGGGGTGGGGCGCGTGGCGAAAGGCGATAAGGTCAAGCTGCGCTTCGACTCCTGGCCCGTAGACAAATACGGTTCCGTGGAGGCGACGCTGTCCGATTTCTATGAGGTAAACATTGATGCCCATTCGGCGCTGATCCCGCTCCAGGAGGGGCAGAACTACTACCTGGCTAAAGTGCGCGTCCCCTCCTGGTTTACCGACCCGGACAAGAAAAAGCGCATGCTGATGGGCGGAATGACGGTGAACGCCGATATCGTTATCGATCGTAAGCCGCTTATCAATCTGCTGATTGCGCCGCTGGAAAGGGTACGCAAGCGGTTTATCGATTGACCCGATTTCATCGATCATCGCCCTTTAGCCCACATTCTTAACGGCACCCTGGGGCTATTCTCCTTCTCATACCAACCGGAGGATAGCCCATGAACATTACGCAAATTCGCAATGCCACCCAGCTGATCACTTACGCGGGAAAACGCTTTTTAATCGACCCAATGCTGGCGCCAAAAGGCACTTATCCGGGTTTTCCCGGCACGGCGCGGGCTGATATTCGCAACCCGATGGTCGATCTTCCCGTTGACGTTCAAACGCTTCTGGATGCTGACGCGGTGATCGTCACCCATACCCATGCCGATCACTGGGATCAGTACGCCGTTGAGCTGATCGCCAAAGGCAAGCCGATCTACGTGCAAAATGATAGTGATGCCGCGCTGCTGCGCAGCCAGGGATTTACCAACCTGACGATCATGACCGGGGAAACAACGTACGGCGATATCCGGATAGTGAAAACCCACGGCGGCCAGCACGGTACTGACCGCGCTTACGCCGTGCCGGAGCTGGCAGAGTTTCTGGGGGAAGCCTGCGGCGTGGTGTTCCGTCATCCCGATGAGAAGACGCTTTATATCGCAGGGGATACCATCTGGCGCGATGCGGTGGCGGCCGATCTGCAAAAGCACCAGCCGGATATCGTAGTGCTCAACGCCGGTTACGCTCATGTCATTGGGTTTGGGCCGATTATCATGGGGGAAGAAGATCTGCTTAACGTGCATTTCCTGCTGCCGCAGGCGAAAATCGTGGCGACCCATATGGAAGCTCTCAACCACTGCCTGCTGACCCGCCGCGCGCTGCGCGAGTATGTTGATGCCAACGAGGCAGGTGACGCGGTGAGCATTCCCCAGGACGGCGAAACCGTTATATTCTGACTGTTAAAGGGGACAGGAGAGACAGATGCCGCTTATTAACGTTGCCATTGTCGCGGTGGACGGGTTTAGCCCGTTCCACTACTCCGTCCCCTGCATCCTGTTTGGCGACACGGTATCCGGGGAAAAGCGCTTTAACGTCACGATCTGCGCTGAAAAACCGGGATTCCTGAACTCGAAAGACGGTTTTGCCCTGCATGCGACGCAGGATTTTTCCGCGATCGCATCGGCTGAAATTGTGGTTGTACCCTACTGGCAGCACGTTCTGGAGCGCCCGCCTCAGACGCTGCTCGACAGCCTGGTTCAGGCCAGAGACAACGGGGCGGAAATTGTTGGGCTGTGTCTGGGATCGTTTGTGCTGGGCTATGCGGGCATACTCAGCGGCAAACGGGCCGCCACTCACTGGGAGTTTGAACGCCAGTTCCAGTCGCTATTTCCGGACGTCCGACTGGATATCAACGCCCTCTACGTGGATGACGGTAATATGATTACCTCGGCGGGTACCGCCGCCGCGCTCGACTGCTGTTTGTATATCATCCGCCAGCGCTTTGGCAGCGTCGTCGCCAATCAGATTGCCCGCCGGATGATCGTCCCGCCGCACCGAGAGGGCGGGCAGGCGCAGTTTATTGCGCAACCTGTGCCGAAAGATACCCGTGATGGGCGGATTAACTGTCTGATTGACTACCTTCAGCAGCATATTTCCGAACCGCATAACCTGGACTCTCTTGCGGAAGTGGTGTCGATGAGCCGGCGCACGCTGACCCGCCATTTTATCAAGGCGACGGGCATGAGCGTTGCCGACTGGCTTACCGCCGAGCGCCTGCGGCGCAGCCAGATCCTGCTGGAGTCCGGCAACCTGCCAATCGAAAACGTCGCCGGGCAGGTGGGGTTTTTATCAGCGGTGACGTATCGGCAGCAGTTTAAGGCGCGCTTTGGCGTCAGCCCGGCGGAGTGGCGCAAGACGTTTCGTACTCGCCAGTAGGCCAGGTAAGCGTAGCGCCACCTGGCAATTACCCCAGCCTCTCCATCCTCGTCTCCCCCTCCGCCATCGACAGCTGATACAGCGAAAACGATCGGTGCTTCTCAATCAAATGCGCCAGCTCCGGCGAATGGCTGGTGAGCCAGATCTGCGAATAGCGGCTGGCCTCGGCAATGAGGCTTGCCAGGGCGGGCAGCATCTGCGGATGCAGGCTGTTTTCCGGTTCGTTGAGGGCGATGAATGCGGGAGGGCGCGGGCTTAACAGCGCCACCGCCAGGCACAAAAAACGCAGCGTGCCGTCGGAGAACTCTGCCGGTTCCAGCGGTCTGCTCAGCCCCTCGCGCTGCATCATCATGCGGAAGCGCCCGCCGGTGTTGTCGCTGTAAAACACGCAGCCGGGGAAGGCCTGGTCGAGAATGCGCATCAGCAGCAGCTCGTCGCCAATTTCGACAATGGTCTGAAACGCGGCGGCCAGGTTCGCGCCGTCGCTGGCCAGCACCGGGGAACGAAAGCCCACCTGCGGGGCACGGATCGCCGAGCCGGATGAGACGGAAAACTCGTGATAAAATCGCCAGTTACGCAGGGACTCGCGCATCTGCGACACTTCGGGGTAGAGGTGCGGTTCACCGAGCTGACCGAACACCGACTCGTTCTCATACAGCGTACCGCTGTGGGTCACTTTTTCGTGATGCACGTTGTTCAGGAATACCGCCTGATTCTTACGCTTCATCAGCTGTGACGACGGGCGACGGTGCTGTCCGCCGAGCCAGATAGATTCCTCTTTGATCACCGGATCGAGCTGAAACTGTGAGGGGTAGGGCAGCTTTTCCACGAACCCGACCTGAAGCTCATATTCATAGGTTTCCGTTTCCACCGCCAGGTTCATGCGTCGCAGCTGGTCGCTGCGGGTTTTGCCCGCCCAGAACACTTTCAAAATTCCCCCCTCGTTCGCCAGCGCCTGGGAGAATTGCCCCTGCGCCGCGCTGTGCATCAGATAAATCGCTTTATAAATATTGGATTTTCCGGTGCCGTTGGGGCCGAACACGATATTGAGCTGTTCCAGCTCAAGCGACATATCGCGAATTGAGCGGTAGTTCTGAATATGCAAATTTTTGATCATCGGGGTACTCCGCTGCGCACGCTTAACCTGTACAGAATTACAGTATTCTACGCTGAGCGCAAAAAAAAGACGACAGTGAGGGTGTCGTCTAAACGGGGTACTGCTTTGGGCCTCTGTGGGTCAACAGGGCCTTCGCTTCTTTCTTATCAGGTAACGGCCAGACGCAGACCCAAATCATCAGGATAGGGATCAAAGTAGTTTTGCGTCATCAGATACCGGTCAGGGTATTCAGCCAGATAATGCTTCAGCAGCGTCAGCGGCGCGAGGATCGGCAGCAGCCCGTCCCGGTAATGCAGGATCACATCCCGCAGTTCTCCACGCTGGCGGCTGTTCAGCTGGTTACGGAAATAGCCCTGAATGTGCATCAGCACGTTAGTGTGATTCTTCCGCGAAGCGGGTTTTTTCAGGATGGTCATCAGCTTGTCGCGATAGGTCACGAAAAACGTGTCCAGATCGTCCCACTCGTGCAGTGATGCCACGAACGGACCAATTTCACGGTAGCCTGCCTGATGGTGCGCCAGAAGCTGAAGCTTATAGCGGCTGTGAAAGTCCAGCAGGGCACGGCGCGTCAGGCCATTTTTACGCATTATGTTCAGTTCGTGGAGAGCGAAAACGCGCTCAACAAAGTTTTCCCGCAGTACCGGATCGTGCAGGCGACCGTCTTCTTCGACGGGCAGCCAGGGGAAAGTTTCAAGGAGGGCGGCGGTGAACAGCCCGACACCCTCCTTGCGGCCCCGGTTGCCGTTTTCGTCGTACAGCCGCACGCGCTCCATGCCGCAGCTGGGCGATTTTGCACAGACGATAAAACCCGCCAGATCGCCGATTTTCGGCAGATAATCTGCCGTAAATGCGGCCATCTTCTGCGTGACGTCATCGTGCGGCGCTTTGCTGAACCGCATTTCTGTCTCGCAGCCGGTGGTCATCACCAGACGCAGCGCCGGACGAGGCGTGGGCAGGCCGATAGCCATTTCAGGGCATACCGGACGGAAAGCGACCCACTGCGCCAGCTCATCCATCACAAAGCCCATACGCTTATGCCCGCCGTCAAAGCGAACGGCGGAACCGGTCAAACATCCGCTAATACCCAGCACAGGTTTTGTTGTCATGGTGTGCACCTCCCGATCTCATACCTAAAAGTTACACAACATTGCGTATTTGTCCAAGTATTGGCGGGATTATTTTTAAATCGTCTTTAAAATCAAGAGCAATCAGCTGCCCTTGTAGGTTGAGTAACCGTACTGGCTGAGCAGAAGCGGGATGTGCAGTTTTTCATTGGTGCGGGTGACGGTGAACAGCACCGGCACTTCCGGGAAGAAGGAGTCCAGCTTTTTACCGTGGAAGTAATCGGCGGTTTTGAAGGTCACTTTATACACGCCAGGCGCCATATCCTGATCCTGCGGATAGAGCGATTTGATGCGCCCGTCGTGGTCGGTTTTACCGCTGGCAATCGGGGTCCACTTGTCCTGCTCCTGCTTCTCCAGCGTGACGGCCACATCCGCTGGCGGCATACCGGTTTGCTGGTCCAGAACGTGGACGCTCAGGGTGCCTGCCGGGGCGCTGAACGCGGCAGGCGCGAAAGCCATTGTAGCCAGCATCATCAGAGGGAGTGTCTTTTTCATCGTGTTTTCCTGTTGAGTTGTCGGTGACAGGAAAACGTTAGCACTCGCTGTGCGAAAAAATATTCAACTTTTCGTGAAGATTGCCTCAGCAGAAAATAATCAGAGGATAATCACCTCAAGGGAAACCTGCTGCTGCCACTGCGCAACCTGCTTTTTCCGCACGGCGGTAAGTTTACCGCTGGTGACCAGCAGCCATTTGCGGTCCGGGAAAATTTCCGGGGCCAGCGCGGCAGGGGGAACCGGCAGTATGTCGATGCGGTGGCCCTGGCCGGTGCGCGTCAGAGCTTCTAGCCAGATCTCACAGGGGTCGTTCAGATGCCAGCCGCTGATGAGGATGTTATCGCCCGGCGCTTTTTTATCGCCCTCAAGGCAAAACGAGGTATAGGCGATGAGGATGCCGTCGAGGATCTCACGCAGCGTCATGGCGGCGGCGACGTTGGCCGATATCTGGCTGCGCAACGGACGCAGCACGTTAGTGACCAGCTCTTGCCTTGGGTATTCGCGTCCGGCGTCGTAAATCATCTGACGCAGGGACTCAATTTTCCCCTCCTGCAACTTTTGCAGCATGGCCTGTTGCAGGGTTTGCCAGTTATTGGCGCGGCGCGGCGCAGGGCGTTCCAGCAGTGATTTTACCTGACCGATGGGTACGCCTTTTTTTACCCAGTCGAGGATTTTCAGCGCCTGCTGAACGTCCTCATCGCTGTACAGGCGGTGGCCGCCGTCCGTACGCTCGGGTTTGAGCAAGCCATAGCGTCGCTGCCACGCCCGCAGCGTGGTGGCGGTGATGCCGCTGAGTCTGGCGAATTCGCCGATGGAGTAAGCCATGTCTGCATCCGAAGAGAAGGAGTTGTCTCAATATACTACGAATATTCCCCGACGGGATGAAGCGCCGCACGGGTGCGCTACACTTAACGTCCAACCGCGTAAATGAAAGGAGTTCTCATGAGGCTATGGCCTGTCGTTACCGGTGTCGCCATTGCGCTGACGCTGGTTGCCTGTAAATCTCCCACGCCGCCGAAAGGCGTGCAGCCCATTACCGGCTTTGATGCCAGCCGCTATCTCGGCAAATGGTATGAAGTCGCCCGACTGGAAAATCGCTTCGAGCGCGGTCTGGAACAGGTCACCGCGACGTACGGCAATCGCAGCGATGGCGGTATCAGCGTACTGAACCGCGGCTACGATCCGGTGAAGAAAAAATGGAATGAGAGCGAAGGAAAGGCGTACTTTACCGGCGAACCGACCACGGCTGCGCTGAAGGTATCGTTCTTCGGCCCGTTCTACGGCGGCTATAACGTGATCAAGCTGGATGATAAGTACCAGTACGCGCTGGTCAGCGGCCCGAACCGCGACTATCTGTGGATTTTATCGCGCACCCCGACCATTCCGGATGCGGTAAAACAGGACTACCTGAACACCGCACGCGAGCTGGGCTTCCGGGTCGATCAGCTGGTGTGGGTGAAGCACTAACCTACTGATACGAAAAGGTGATGCTTGCCAGGGCGTTGGCCGAGCCGGGGACCAGTTCACCGGTTCGGATGTACTGCGCCTGGAACGGCAGGGACAGCGTTTGTGCCGAGCTGGTGGTCTGGATGAAAAACTGTCCCGTCGTACCTGCGGACGAGCTGTCCGGCCCCATCATAAGCGGCCCGGTACCGTTATAGAAAAACTGTACGCCAATGCCGGAGGCCGTGGAGTCCCCGGTCAGCGTCACGACCGACGAGGTATTTGACGGTGTGGTCTGATCGGTCATCACTGCGTTAACCGCCACGTTCTCATCGCAGGTCAGGCTGACGTTAAACTCCCCCGACGGCGAGGTGCTGCCTACGCTGGGCAGCGTGTGAACATCAATGGTGCCCAGGTCGACGTTGGCGCTTTTCGTGCCTACCGTGCAGCCGCTTGCCGTCACCGTGATGGTGGTGGGGTTGATGATCACCTGCGCGGTTTTCACTTCGTTGTTATAGGCCGTCAGGATCGCCGCGTTAATGGTCGGGGTCTGGTATACGCCGGATTTCAGCGGAACGCCGGTCTTGATAAACGTCACTTTTGCCGACCAGCCCAGTGCGGTGGCGTAACCGTTAGTCCCATCGGCCGGATAGCTCTGCGTAATGCCCGTCTGCATCGGGACATAGGTGGTGCCGTTATAATCTTTAAGCCCAAGAATGAAGCCGATGCCGGGCACGCCCGTTTCAAATACCATGTAATTTGCGCCATCAAGAATAACCGTGATGCCGGTGGCGGTTATACTGCTGCTCGGCTCCAGCGTCCCTTTGGAGCAGGTAAATACCAGGCCGCACCAGAACACTTCCGAGACGCTCGCAGAGGCGCTCCATTCAGAGCCGATCGTCTTTCCAGGCACGATGGAGTCTGCCGGGCCGGACCACGACATAGGCGTTGGCGAAAGGGTGATATCCGATGTCCAGGAGAGGGCAAGTGCCTGAGAGGACATGAAAAACAGGGCTAAAAACAGTAAACGCATTATTGATACTCCGTCGTCCAGGTCGCCACTGCCGAAACGTCTCCGGCATTGACCGGCGCACCCGTGGCGGCCAGTCGCGCATAGAAGGTCATTTTTACGCTGTCATCCCCCGCCGCGCCGTAAGCAGCGGTTTGGGTGTCCAGCGGGATAAGTACGCTGTCTTTATCCAGAATCTGCACCGCCACGCCGGTCGCGCCGCCGTCAGCGACTTTCAGAAGCTGCGGGTTCTCGTCATCCGGCGTACCGCTGAAGCGGATTTTCACGCCAGCAAAGGTGGGGCCGCACGCTTCAAGGGTGAGCGTGAAGGGCGTTTTGATATTGCTGACCGCGCCCGCCTCGCTAAATTGCTTCACGCCGAGGGTGCCCAGCGGCACGTTTTGCTCCTTCGAATCTTCCGAGACAATGCAGGTATTGCCGATCACGTTGCCGGTCACGGAAACCAGCACGTCATAGCCGCGCGCGGGAACGGTGATGAACATCAGCAGGATCAGGGGGAGGAACCGGATGGTTACTGACATATGACCTCCTGGGAATAAAGCCCGGTGCGGGCGTGATAATTCTGCGGGTTCAACGCATAGCGGATCGTGCAGCGCTGGGCGCTGTCGCGCCCCCATACGGCATGCAAGGTTCCCTCCGCTGACAGGCCGGTCAGATACACGCTGCCGCCGTCGCCGACGATACCGCTGGCTTTGTCATCCTCTGACGAGACCAGCGTACCGAAGGGGAGCACGTCTTTAGCGTGACGTACGATAAACATCGCTTTTGCCCCCTGACGCGTGGTGAGGGTGGCGCGAACCAGTGCCCCGTCGGTGGGGATTTTATTGGCGATGGCGTTCTCAAGTTCCACGTCATTGCCCACGGTGGTGACATCCAGCGCAACCTGATTAACGCGATACGGCGTGGCGTACGGGATCACCGCATAGCCCCGGCTGTCGGTTTTGATGCCTTTGTGGTTGAGCACGGCGACATGGCTGGCGCCCGGGGCTTTCACCAGAATATTGGTGTTCCCGAGCGGCTGGCTCAGCGTCAGACCATCCTCATGCAGCACCGCACCGCCGCTCATCCCGTAACTGAGGTTGCGGGAGTCACCGGCGTAGCTGTAGCCCAGGTTATAGTCTCCCCACGCGCCCTCGTATTGCAGCGCGGCATCGCCGCCGTAGTGCTGCTGCGCGCTGTAGCGCTGGTTGACGCTATAGAAAAGATTCTCCTGCCCCGGCAGATAACCACTGACACCGGTACTGGCGGTGGTGCCAGCGGGATCCGCATGGGTAGCGGTAAAACGGAGACGGGTCGACAGCGCCGGGTTACCCAGCGGCACCGACAGGGACAACGCGAGGATATTGTCTTTCTTGTTGTCGTACAGGCCAGAGCTACGCTGGGCGCTGATGCCAAGCGACAGGTTACGAAACGTCGCGTTCCACGCGAACTGCAAACTTTGCGTGGTTTTTGACGTATTCCAGTAGGTTTGTTGATCCCAGGACAGCGACAGCGCGCCGTATTCGCCCATCGGCTGCGACAACAGCAGCTGATTTTTTGCCTTACGCGACATATGCAGGTTGTAAACCGTGTCGTAGTGAGTGGTGACGGTGCCATCGTCTTCCACGGTCTGTTTTGGCGCTCCGCCCGCCATGCCTTTGTAAGTGGTATCGCTGAGGGTATAAAACCCTGCCGTTGAGTAACGCAGCGAGAAGAAATTGACTCGCGTACCGATATCGTTCAGCAGTTTGCTGTACCGCAGGCGCACCGAATCACCGGTGTAGTGCTGGTTATCAGCCAGCTGGCTGCGGGCATGGGTGAAATCGAGGGAGTAGGCGCCAAAGCGGCCGAGATTCTGCCCGATACCGAAGGCCAGGCCGTTGTAGCGATCGGAAAACTGCGCCCCGCCATAAAACGTGAGGCCGTATCTCCAGCCCAGGAACAGCTCGCCCTGCGCGAAGGAGGGCGAGATCTGATTGCCCGCAGGGCGGTATTTCCCCGCCCCCAGAGCATATTTGACCTGACCGTTACGCACCAGATTCGGCACGCTGGCAAAGGGCAGGGTGTATTGCGTCTGGCTACCGTCGCTCTCCTGAATGGTGACCGCGAGATCGCCGCCGGAAGAGGTCGGATAGAGATCTTTCAGCACAAACGCCCCCGGCGGAACGGAGGTTTGATAGATGACGTTACCGTTCTGGCGAACCGTCACCGTGGCATTGCTGCGCGCGATGCCACGCACTTCGGGCGCGTAACCGCTCAGGCTGGCGGGCAACATATTGTCATCGGTCTTCAGGGCAACCCCACGCAGGCCAACGGCGTCAAACACCTGCGATGAGGTGAACGTTTCACCGGCATAAACCTGGGCACGCAGGGCGCGGATATCCCGCTGTAGCCAGGTCTGGACGTGGGTGAGCTCGTTACTCTCTTTGGTCCACGTGGTGAAATCACGCAGCCGCCATGCGCCCAGGTTGGCGCCGCTGTTGAGGCTCACAAACAGCTGTTGTTCCCGCGTGCGCGTCTCGCCCCGGTAGTCATTATTCGCGCCATTGACCACATAGTTCAGCCACGCGGCAGGGATGCCGGACTCCCAGCTCTCCGGGCTGACGTACCCGCGCGGCAGAGCGCGCATCGCGCTTTGCGGTACGGTGAAGTTGAGGGTAAGCGTCCTCTGGTCAAAATCAAACCGGGTATCGGCGAATGACCGGGTTAAAAAAACGCAGCGCTGCGCAGGCGGCAGCTCACCCCCTTTAGCCTGACGGCTGTCGATGCCAAGTGCGGCGAATTGCGCAGGCGTAAGGCACGGCAGGGCTTCACCGGCGGTGTTTTCAGCGACGCGAAACGTGACGTTACCTGTGAACGCGAACTGGGTGTTGATATACACGTTAAGATTGTACTCGCCCGGCGGCAATGCGCTCCCGGCGTTGACCCAGGCGAGATCGGCGCTGTTGGCGCGCTCGCCGTTGAGAAACGCAGGATTAAATTGCAGCTCGCTTTCGGCAGCCACGGCTTGCCGAATCACCAGGGCGATCGCCGTGGCGCACAGGATTTTAATTTTCATGTGGTCACGCCTTACTGTTTTTATTATGGGGACAATGACGTGCGGGTGACGGGCGTCCAGGCGCCATAATCGTTAATCGTCTGGTAGCTTAAGCTGCTCGCATGGCTGAAGGTGTCTGCCAGCGTCACGCTGGATTTCGGCGGCACCATGACGGGCGACACCGGCCTGCCATCAATTTTCACGTTAATGGTGGTGAGGTAATACGGCGTTGGGTTGGTCAGCGTGACCTTGCCCGCGCGGTAGGCGCCGGCAAGGTTTTTCCATGCCTCCCCTGCACCTTCCCTGAGCCGCTCCGGGCGATAAAAGACCTTGATGCGGTTGGCAGAGGCGAATTGCAGCGAATTGCCGGAACCGTTTTTAACCTGCTGTGGGATAGCTTTGACCGTCATCCAGTACAGCGTCTCGCGATCGGCTGGCAGGGCGTCGCCGCTGAACATGATTTTCACCGCGCTTTCGCTGGCGGGCTTCATGACGTACAGCGGCGGCGTGATGACGAAGTCGTTGGTACGGCTCCCTTTCTCGTCTTCCATCCAGGACTGGATCAGAAACGTGGCATCAGGGTGGGTATTTCTTACCTGCATCATCGTCTGCGTAGCCGCGCCGGTGTAGATCAGCCGCGTTGCGCCTAACCCCACGCCGCCTGCGTACACGGCGGATGAACATAACGTGCCAGCCAGACAAATCCATGTGTTTACGCGCATAGTGCGTCTCCTGAAAGCTGAGTCAGACCCGGCCAGCAGACCGGGCCTGAAGATTACGAATAGGTCACGGTGTAGGTGGCGACCGCGCTGGCATCACCCGCCGTGGCGTTACCCAGTGGGGAGTAATATTTCGCGCTGAAGTTCAGGGTGTTCGCCCCCGCACGCAGGGGGATCGCTGCTGCCGGCTCACCCAGCCTGACGACGTTGCCCTGTTCGTCATAAAGACGGATAGCGACATGCTGCGCCGAGCCCGCGCCGCCGTTTACTCCCGCGGCCAGGCTATTCACATCGGTACTGTCCGGTGTACCGGTGAAGGTGATAGCCACGGTCGTTGCGGCAATAGGGTTATCTTCCGTGGACGCCGAGGTATCGGCGATTTCGCAATCTTCCAGGGTGATGGAGAAGGCTTTTGCGGTACTGGCTTCACTGCCTGCGGCAGCCAGCGTGGCGGTACGCACTTCACCCATGTCGACGTCGATATTGGCGCTACCGGCGCTGATGGCACAGGCGGAGGTCACCACTTTACCGCTGAAGTTAACCGTGCCGCCGCTGGTGGTGGCGGCCAGTGCTGAGCCCGCTGGCAGCAGGGCGGCAATGCTTAATGCCAGCAGAGAATGGCAAGTAAGGCGTGCTTTCATTTCATAGTTCCTTGATTTTTTTATTACGAGATTTGCTCTGAAAGCGGCAGGTCTAACTGGTTAAAAAGACCAGCAAATCTGTCTTATTCCTGAGCCCGAGTTTCCTTATCGCTGAGCTTTTTAAGGCGCTCACGCGGCGATAAGAAAGTTTCTCCAGTTCTGCGATGTAACGTATATCCAGTCCGTTCCTGAGTTCTTTTAATACCCTCCTTTCTCCAGGCGTCAGCGATAACGCCGCTGGCTGCTTTTGGGGCCGATAATGGCTATCGACCATTTTTGCTAGCTTTATCCGCCACTGATAAACCGTGTTCTGTAGCGAGATATAGGCATCAATATCTTCCCGGACCCATAACAGGGAATGGGCAGAGGTTGAGTACAGGCAGATAATCACTTCAGGCTGCGTGACTTTGATTTTTTTTAAATATTTCAGTGAGTCATACCCTGTATGGTATTTCTCTGCGCCGGATATAAATAAGATATCGATACGAATCGACGACAGCGCCTTATCCAGTTCCTGATAACCTCCTTCGATGATAATGATGTGAAGGTCGTCGCGGATGCTGCTTAATAACGTTTTAATGCCGTTTCTTGCATAATGATCGCCGCCCATCAGTGCAACAGTTATATGCTGTGTTATTTGGCTATTGTTCGTCATGTTATTCCTCGATTTATAATAGTAATCAGGCGAATTATTTATAAGGTTATCGCCAGTATTCTCGAAGCAATGACGTATTGCATACTGTAGGCCTACTATACGTCGGCCAATAAAGAGGTAATCTGAATTAATCTAAAATTGTATTAATTACTAAGATCGAGACCGGTTACGACGCTTCCCTCTGATTGGTCTTATTCCGCTTCGCTTTCTGTAAATTATGATAGCCGCTATTTTTAATGAAAATTTAGCTTTGATAAATGTTTTGTAAGGAGTTTGTCTTTTGGTGTCAGTGCGGGTGTGAAGTTGCTGACGGGGAATAACAATTTACGAATGTTATCATCGATAAAAACTGATAGAAAGGTGGCTTAAAAGCATACAAAAACCATGTAAGTTATTGATATTGGTCAGGTTGAGAAAAATTAAGGCTTAAGGGTGCTGAATATTTCAGACACGCATGTCCGTGGCGTACAATGTTTTTTTATGTAGATATTTGTCAATGTCAAGAGGCGAGGAGTGCGCCAAAAGATGAGGCCCTGATAAATGAGATGCTGCCGGTAGTCAGATACTTCTGTGGAGCGGAAATTCACTTCACAAAACATCATAATGAGGATGATCGCGGATGAAGCGGCTCTGCAAGCCGCATTCTACAAGGGTTGAGTTCTTATGCAGGTTCAGTGAAGCTTAAGGGATGAAATATAAATTAAGATTTTTCGCCAATGGCGAAGATATACAGCATGACGTTAATCAGTCACATTAATCCCGACGTGAATGTCATCCCATACATGCGGTGACCCAGGTTCAACATCTGTTAACCGGAGAATTCATACTGCCCCTATGCATAAGCATTACATTATAAATAATATCGTCGAATTTCATCCTGCGGCCAGCACGTTACGTGATATCAACAATCCTGACCGTGTGGTTGTGTTAAATTCGCCAGCAGGCCGATGCCTGTTGTTATTAATCGACAGAGCGGGGTCGATTGTCACTCAGCAAGAGTTCCTTGATATTGTCTGGCAAAGCCGCGGCATGCTTGTCTCCTCCAATACCTATTACCAGAACATCTCCATCCTGCGCAAAGGGCTCAAAAAGATTGGCTTTGAAACTGACCCTATCGTTACCATTCCGCGGATTGGGTTGACGCTGGCAAGCGACACGCAAATAACCGTCAGAGAGTCTTCACCCGTCGCGCCTCAACCCGCAGAGGGACAATGTGTGGAGGCGCCAGCGATCGAGGAGGTCTCTGCACCCTCCGAGCCAGCAACGCCTGTTGCCAGGAAGCCCACGCGCTGGCTGGCTGTTGTCATGGGTCTATTGATCGTCCTGGCCGGGGCAGGCGTGACGGGATATATGAACGCCACAGAAAACCGTTTTGTTGAGGATTACCGTTTTGCGGCATCCGTCGGAGCCTGTCGCGTTTATCTTGCGAACGACATTCAGACTCACGCTGAACGCGCTTCCGCGCTGACCTATGTGGAACAATTCAAGGCTGAATGCGCGCAATATCCCTGGGTTTACATCAGCTGGTACGCTCTGCTTCCTCGTGCGTCGGTTATTCGCTGCGACCGGCCAATGAAAGAGCCGAACCGCTGTATATCTGATTATTTCCTGAAGGATAGCTAGCATGACTCGTTTTCGGCAGATGCTGTATATCATCGTGACGGGCCTCGTCACGGCAGGCGTGCTGACGGGCTATTACCTGTGGCACCGAACTTACGTTCAGCCTTTTTCATGCCAGGCTAATCTGGTCCAGCACCATCCGGATGAGACGCTGACGGTCTGGCTGAATTACACCTTCGACGGGAAATTCGGCACCCTGAGCATGAATGGCCGGGCAAAGAGCGATCCGGGTAAAACCATCGACAGGAAAATTTCCTTTCGGGTGGATAGACAGGATCATCTCTATTTGCTGACGTCAGAAAAAAATATGACGTTCCCGGACGATAATGTCGACGACAGCTGGCTGGAAAAATATGAACCGCAATTCTTTGTCTATCCGGGCAAGAGTATTTATATGCGGATCAATGAACAACATAATGGTAACTATATCTTTACCTTAGGAACATTACCGACATATGTGTGTCGTGGCTCAAAAAAAGAATGATATAAACGAGAAAAACATTATATTTTCCTCCCGTCTCATTTATGCTTGATTTAAAATATCAGGATTACCTTAGAAATAAAAAGTGCGACAGATCATGTTGCGATAATGTAATTAATTTTAAATTTGGCAAGTAAATGAAAAGTGTATTTGACTCCTCCGATGGGGGGAAATCAGTACCGGAAAAGTGTCTGCATATTGGGTTGATATTATGGCCCCGTTATTCACTCCTGGCCGTCTCCGGGTTGCTGGAGGCGCTGCGTTATGCAGCGAAAGCTCAGGATAAATTAGCATTTAAAATCAGCCTGATAAGTGAATTTCCTGATATCCCGATTATCAGCAATGCGGGGATTATCATGAGACCGGATTCTCCCCATGCGCCGCCGGACAGTTTTAACTACCTTGCTGTTATCGGCGGTGAATTGCAGTATCTGGACTTAGGGTATCAGGGGGATAAAGCGTATCTGGCACATGCCCACCATGCCGGGGTTCCGCTCATTGGCATTGGCACCGGCAGTTTTGTCCTCGCACAGGAAGGATTGCTGAATGAACGACGAGCGTCCATCCATCCTTTCCACCTTGATGCATTTCGGCAGGCTTTCCCGCTGGTTTATGCTGAGCAAGGGTATGATTTCATCGACGATGGCGATGTGCTGACCTGCCCGGGCGGTATTTCCACCCTGACGCTGGCAACTGAGCTTATCCGCGACCATGCCGGGGATGATATCGCCAGCACCACCTGTCAGCGTTTGTCGCTCGTTCCGCATGAAATTGCCACCCCGCGTCCGGCGAATTTTGCGCTTATCCCTGACTCGCGGTTGCGCCGCGCCGTCATGCTGATAGAACAGTTCCTGACCCGGCCGCTCACCACCGCCGGGCTTGCGCGAGAAGTGGCATTGAGTGAACGCCAGCTCAACCGTCTGTTCCACGCAGAATTCGGCAAAACGGCCCGCGAATTTATCCGCAGTGCCAGACTGCGCTATGCTTGCTGGCTGCTGAAGAACTCACAGCAAAGCGTGACGGATATTGCGCAGCGGATGGGGTTCAGCGACTGCGCGCACTTTATTCGTCATTTTCAGACGGAGTATGGTTGTACGCCTGGCGTGTGGCGCACGTCGCAGAGCTGAATATCATTACATTGCTGCCCTGAAACTTTACTCAACCGGAATATCATCATGAAAATAGAAGCCGCACACCCCTCACAATTTGAACGCCTCGTCGCAGTCTGGGAGTCGTCCGTTCGCGCCACGCACCGCTTTTTGCAGGAAAGCGATATCGCGGCGCTGCGTCCGTTATTGCTCAACGCATATTTGCCTAATCTCAGGGTTGTGATTGCCCGGGATGACGTGGGTATTATTCACGGCTTTTTGGGCGTGGATAAAAATCGCATTGAAATGCTGTTTGTGGATGATGCGAGCCGGGGGAAGGGTATCGGGAAAATGCTGCTGCAATATGCCATTGCAGAATTCGGCGTAAATGAAGTGGATGTGAACGAGCAGAATCCGCAGGGGGTGGCGTTTTATCGCCATATGGGGTTTGAGCAGGTCGGGCGTTCAGAACTGGATGGGCAGGGGAATCCGTTTCCGCTGTTGCATATGAAGCTGAGCAGAAATACCGGGATTAGCGCTTAGCCCGCTTATCCCATTTTAATAAGCCGACAATATCTTTCTCACCTTCGGCCTCTTTCAGCAGGCGCTGCTTTTTTTCATATTCGATGTATTCTGAGCACGCCTTTTCATCAGCCGCTTTCTTGCTGATTTTTCCTGCGCCTTCTAAAACGTCCCGGTCGTTGAATTGCAGGAACTGATCGAGCTTGGTTTGCCAGTCTCGTAAAAATACCTGCTTGCGGCGTTTGGCCTGATCTTCGGCAAAATCGAGCCACATATTAACGACGCGATTAAGCTCGCTCACCTCATCCTGAGACAGATAATTTTTTGCGGTGGTGACATCGCTTTTACGGACTTCTTCGCCTTTATAGCTGGTCAGCCCCATATGCGGTTGAGTGGCGTCCGCACGTTGGTGAATCAACTCAGCAGCGGTGTGCCCAGTGCAGGCAAAATGCAGTTTATTCTGGATGGTCTGAAAGAATTGCGTGGTTTCTTTGAGCGACGGCTGATAGTCAGCAGCTAATGCGAAAATCTCCCTCACGCGAAGATAGACCCGGCGTTCGCTGGCACGTATATCGCGAATGCGTTCCAGCATTTCATCGAAATAGTCAGGGACGGCGGAAGATCCTACAGGCGGATTTTTCAGGCGCTCGTCGTCCATAACGAAGCCTTTAACCAGGTATTCCTGGAGCGTTTGGGTGGCCCACTGGCGGAACTGTGTGCCTCGCGTGGACCGGACACGATAGCCGATGGCGAGAATGACGGGCAGGCTATAGTGAAGTGTGTTGCGATTGACCTTGCGCTGACCTTCTTGCTGAACTTGTAAGTAAGCCTTACAAGTTGCTTTTTGTTCAAGCTCACCTTCTTCGTAAATAGCTTTAATATGCTGAGTAATAGCTTGAGGAGTGACCTGATAAAGAGACGCAATGGCTGCTTGCGACAGCCAGAGTGTTTCATGTTCAAAGCGACATGTGATGCGAACCGTTCCATCATCACTGGCAAACATAACAAATTCGCCTGTCGGGGATTGGATTACGTCTTTATCTGCCATGTCGCCTCCACATCTAATGCACCTGGCAGGTAGTATGCCAGAAACAGCCGTTAAGCCAGGTGGTTTGTATTTGATTTTGCGAGGCGCTTTCCAGCATGTGGAATTTGGATCGCTGCAAGCGCGTCCTCTATCTCAATAAGCTTTGCTTTCGTCCGTTTATAATCATCCTGCAAACGCTGCTCCTGCTCGTTATACGCCACCAGAACGATGCATCCTTTCATGACCTTTACTGTGACCTGCTGTCCTGTATCAAAACCTGCCGCGCGCAGCCACTTGCCGGAAAGGATGATTTTCGGCGTGGATTTGTCGAAAACATTCGGGCGGTATCCCACAATTAACGAACGCTCGGTTCCGGATTGGTCGGTGTCTGGGGTAGAATGCGAATCAGCCATAATCAACTCCTTGATAGTTGGTGAGGTTAGACGCTCCGGTTGTGTTCCCGCACATCGGGGCGTTGAAATACAGGAGGTTTAGGTGGCCTCCTATATGTATCAGAGTAGATGGATAGGTGGCCTCATGTCAATCATATCGCGCGAAAAAAAACCAAAAGGCGGCGGGCAGTCTCCGCAGTTTAAGATGCGTATTGATCCGGCATTGAAGGAACAGTTGGATGCTGTGGCGGCTGAGGAAGGGGTGAGCCTCGCAAGTTGGTTGAAGGAGCTAGCAAGAAAAGAATTATTATTGCGGGGTAAAATACCTAAAGGTTAATGATGAACGTATAAATATATAATAACTTGAACAGTATAATATATGAAGATGGTTTAATTATGAAAATACTGGTAATTAGTGATCTACATGTGGGTACTACAGCGAGAGCAAAAGATTTTTGTACTGAAGTAAGTGGGACATCAGCTATTACTGAAAATTTCATACAGGACTTTAAAGACTTAGTAACCGCTGAGAAAATCACAGCAACGCATCTTTTAATTGCTGGAGATATCACAAATCGCGCAGAATCATATGAGTTTGAAATTGCAGCTGAAAGGATTAAAGAGATAAAGAATATATTAAACATAAGTGATAACAATATTTTCTTCGTCCCTGGCAATCATGATGGAAATTGGCAACAGGAAAAAGATGCAAGCGAAAGATATTCTGATAAAAGTAAAATCATCTTAGCAAAATACGCTAATATTCGGAGTAATGATTTTTTTTCCTCTTTATTATATAATTCAACCTTTTCATCCTATTATTCTGATCCATATTCGGCTATTTGGGAACATGAGGATTTAATCGTCGTTGGTGTTAACTCTTCTGCGCTAGACAGCTGTGATAAAGAAGTAAAATTTGGGGAGGTAGACCTTAGATGTTTATCAACGTTACAATCAAAATTGGATGAGTTAAGGACGAAAGATAAACGTAAGTTTAGGATTTTACTAACACATCACCATCCCAAAAATTATACAGATACTACATTTCCAGATCCTGATCTAAGTCAAATGAAAAATGCGGAAGATTTTATGCGTTTTGCAAGCCACAACGAATTCGACTTCATTGTTCATGGTCATAAACATATACCACGATATAACTTTCAAATGGATTCAGAGGGTTTTTTTGTAAATATTTTAAGTGCTGGTAGTTTTGCTGCTCAGTTAAAAGACTGGCATAATGGAGTTGCCAACTTTTTTCATTTAATTGAACATCACGATTTTTGTCCCGAGAATAATTTTTCGAGGGGGAAAGTAATTTCTTGGTCATATTTTACAAACCATAAATGGACGCGTTCTCTTTTCGACAGAGACCATATTAGCCATGAAGAGTATTACGGTTATATGGTTTCAAGGAATCAACTGAAGATTAAACTTCGCCATATAATACAAAGTTGCAGAGAAAAAAGTAATTACGCTAAGTGGCACGATTTAGTAAAAATAGAACCGAATCTAAGATATTGTAATAAACAGTTATTGTCTCATGCTGTTGATGATCTTTCTAGTGAATTAAAGTATGAGGTAATGCCAAGTAAAAATGATAGCTTCGTTTTATTATGGGCGGAGAATTAATATGAATTTCAGTGAGCTAAGTACATTATTTGAAAATTCAAATGCAAGAGGCTTAAATACCAACCAGCTTGCAAATGAATTTATTTGGACAGAATCATTCGAAGCACTTTTTACTAGTCAGAATCAAGTAATACTTGGTTCCAGAGGATCTGGAAAAACTGCGCTAGTTAAAATGTTAGCACATGAAAATTTAAGTAAACTAGCCTCTTTTTATCCAAAAGCGAAAGCTATTATCGATGAGAAAAATTTCATAGCTACTTATGTTCCATTAAGAGTTGAATGGGTTAACTCATTAAATAACTATGAATTAAAAAAAGAAGAGTATTTTATTTGGAGCCTTAACCTTTCATTATGTGCTAAACTTCTTGACACTATCAGGAGTTGTATCGACTCTTATATTGAAGATGAGATAGAACAATTATTTGTAGAGCGAGATATTTGTCTAGCTATTTCTGAAGCTTGGTTTACAGATGAAAATAACTCTTTAAATAATTTGAATCTTATTAGAAACGAACTCGAGAAAGTGGAGTTTAGAAAAAACTTAGTATTTAATAAAGAGGCTATGGGAATCGCTTTGACGGTGGAGGAAACCAGAATAGGCGAAGTATTCCACACAACTTTATTTAAACCTTTTGAATTTGCATCTAGGATAATCAAAAGGAAATTATCTTTACCAGAGAATAATCGTTGGGTTGTATGCATTGATGAGGCTGAGTTTCTAACAAAAAATCATCATCAAACGCTTAACACATTTATGCGATCAGCGAGTGATTTGGTCTTTAAAATAACAACTATGCCTTATAGACATCATACTCTAGATACAAATGTGGCCGCAAATATTAATATAGGACACGATCTTGAGTATATATATATAGATAAACTAGGTACATCTCACCTTAACCAGCAAGCTTCAGATAAAATCATTCAGGATTTCGCTGAAAAATTATTTGTTAATCGGCTGAAATACCATCATAAAAATTTTTTGACGCTTGAACAGTTAGTTGGAAAATCTATCCTAACGCAGTCAACACCTGATATCGTCGAAAACGAATATGTCATTCAATTAATTGAAAAACATTGCAATGCTGACACAATCAGTCGTGCTAAGTCTTTACTAGCTAGCGATCCCGGTAAGTTTGATGATGCTATAGTTAGGAAGTTGCGAGGGATGCTTCTCCTGCGTGAAGAATATAATAATAAGTCAGGCAACTCTGCCTCAACATTATATTCTGGAGTTGCTATTATATCACGCTGTTCAGACGGTAATCCAAGGCGCCTCTTTAGACTGTTTAATCATTTGCTTGGAAATCTAAAGAATCAGTCTACGAGAATTCCTGATGCAAGCCAAAGCGAACGTATCAAAAGTTACTCCTATAGAGAGCTTGAGGTTGTTAAATTTGAAAAAGATGGGATTAAAGCTTTTGAGTTTATTAATAAAATAGGGGGTTATTTTAAAGAAAAAAGTTTGGTTGAGAAGCTTGGCAGTGATACACCACAGTCTTTTAGGATAGATAACTCTATATCGGAAGAACAATGGGGGTGTATTAAAACAGCAGTAGATCTAGGGTTACTATATCCTTATGTAAAAAAAGATAGAAATGCAAAGTCCCTATTCCCATCAAAAGAAGGCCGATTTGTAATAGCCAATTGCCTTACTCCGAACTTTAATCTGTTCCCACGTGTAGGTCGTCCCATCCAATTACATAATATTTTTAATTCTAACGCTCTGTTGAGTGAAGAAGATCAAATGGAGTTGTTCAAAGATGAAGATTAAATTACTTGATTTATCGAGAGCCGAGATGCTGGATTCGCAATATGATGTTGCATTTCTAGGATTGGGTTATGAACCTCGCTGCACCTATATTTCAAAGTTGCTTAATGTAAAGAAAATTGCGGATGTTGTGATTCTTTCTTTTAATGAAAGTTCACAAAATAGAAGCCGGATACAAAGCTATGAAAAATTGCAAAAAAAATGGGGCTCTAAAACAACTGTTGTAAACCTTGAACACTCACATACTCAACAAGTTTATGCTATTCTAAATAAAAAAATATCGGAAATAACAAAAAATGAAATTAGAATAATTGTTGATTACAGTTCAATGTCAAGGAATTGGTATGCTGCGATATTAAATTACTGTTTAAAAGTTTGTTCTAAAAAGCTTACTATTGATTTGGTTTATGCTACTGCTGAATATCCAAAAAATGACGACTTCTTAAATTTTGAATTAGGTGATGTAAAAATATTGCCTGGTTGTGAGGGTTCTTCAATTACTAAGAAGAAAAAATGTGCTATCTTTATGTTAGGATTTGATAAAATAGGGCCACAAAGTTTCTTCAATCTTCTTGAGCCAGATTTAACTTTTGGCGTAATTGCTTCCCCTGGGTCTTTACCAGATTATGAAACACAGGCTATGTTAATAAATAAAGATTTTATTGAGCATCAACTGTCCGGAGGTCGTAATCTTTTAAAACTACCTATTGCAAGTTTATCAATTACGTTTGAACATTTATGCCAAATAATCCAACCTTTAAAAAATGAATATAATATTACAATTATTCAGTTTGGGCCAAAACCCCATATTATTTCATCCACATTGGCAGGTTTATTTTTCGATAATGTAACGTGCATTTATAGTGAATATAGTAGATCAAAACCGTTTGATATCCAACCTAGTGGAGAGTTGGTGATAAGTAGAATTATGATGAAATAAAAGCATTTTTGGCGGAAGATCACAGGAGTCGAACCTGCCCGGGAACGCTGGCGTCCCCAACTGGATTTGAAGTCCAGCCACCTCACCGGAGATGACGATCTTCCGCGCCTCGATTGCTACATGGAGGCGGGGCGCATTATAGCTACTTTCAGACATTTACCACATACCCCACACCACTTTTTTCACCTCTCTTTTGACCTGTACACCCCTGTTTCAGTTAATTCCTAAGAAAATCCTCAGGTTAGCATTTCGTGCTCATCAACTTTTATCCCGATCACAAAAAACAAGAAACGTAATCTCTTAACCAGAAAACGCAATACCCGCTCCTGAAACAATGGTTTAAAAAACGGTAACCGGTCTCAGCGCCCCCTACAGCGTGAAGGATAAAAATATGAGCGAAGTACTGTCAGTAAAAGAGAAGATTGGCTACGGCATGGGAGACGCCGCCAGCCATATCATTTTTGATAACGTCATGCTTTATATGATGTTTTTCTACACCGATATTTTTGGTATTCCCGCCGGGTTTGTCGGCACCATGTTCCTGCTGGCCCGCGCGCTGGATGCGATCTCCGACCCGTGCATGGGCCTGATTGCCGACCGCACCCGCAGCCGCTGGGGCAAGTTCCGTCCGTGGATTTTGTTCGGCGCCATTCCGTTCGGCATCGTCTGCGTGCTGGCCTACACCACGCCGGACCTCAGCCTTAACGGAAAAATGGTTTACGCCGCCATCACATACACGCTGCTGACCCTGCTCTATACCGTGGTCAATATCCCGTACTGCGCGCTGGGCGGCGTGATCACCAACGACCCGACGCAGCGTATCTCCCTCCAGTCCTGGCGCTTTGTGCTGGCGACGGCGGGCGGCATGCTCTCCACGGTGCTGATGATGCCGCTGGTGAACCTGATTGGCGGCGACGATAAGGCATTCGGCTTTCAGGGCGGGATCGCCGTGCTGTCGGTGGTCGCGTTCCTGATGCTGGCGTTCTGCTTCTTCACCACCAAAGAGCGCATCCAGGTGCCGCCGAGCACCACCTCTATGCGTGAAGATCTGCGCGACATCTGGCAAAACGACCAATGGCGTATCGTCGGCGTGCTCACCATCCTCAACATCCTTGCCGTCTGCGTGCGCGGCGGCGCGATGATGTACTACTGCACCTGGATCATGGGCTCGCCGGAGGTGTTCGTCGCCTTCCTCACCACCTACTGCGTCGGCAACCTGATTGGCTCCGCGCTGGCAAAACCGCTCACCGACTGGAAGTGCAAGGTCAGCATCTTCTGGTGGACCAACGCCGCGCTGGCGGTGGTCAGCGTGGCGATGTTCTTCGTGCCGATGCATGCCACCGTGCTGATGTTCGGCTTCATCTTCGTTATCGGCGTGCTGCACCAGCTGGTGACGCCGATTCAGTGGGTAATGATGTCCGATACCGTCGACTACGGCGAATGGACCAACGGCAAACGACTGACCGGCATCAGCTTTGCGGGCACGCTGTTCGTGCTGAAGCTTGGCCTGGCGCTGGGCGGGGCGATGATCGGCTGGATGCTGGCAGGCGGCGGCTACGACGCGGCAGCCAAAACCCAGAACAGCGCGACCATCAGCATCATTATCGGCCTGTTTACCCTGGCCCCGGCGGTCTGCTACGTGCTGAGCGCCATTATCGCCAGGCGCTACTACACGCTGAAAACCCCTTTCCTGACCAAAATTCTGCGCGAGCTGGCGCAGGGCGCGCGCCGCAATCAGCAGGAGTTTGAAAACCTGCCGGTCAGCAAAGAATTGCAGAACTAAGAGGACGTAAGCATGAAAATCAGTGATGGAAACTGGCTTATTCAACCGGGCCTGAATGTGACCTATCCGGTGCAGGTGTTCGACGTGGAGCAGCAGGGCAATGACCTGGTGGTGTATGTGGCGCCGCGTGACGTGCGCGAACGCACCTGGCAGCTCGACACGTTGATGTTCACGGTGCGCCTGTTTGCCCCGCAGGAAGGGATTGTCGGGGTGCGCATTGAGCACTTCCAGGGTGCGCTGAATAACGGTCCGCACTATCCGCTGAACGTTCTGAAGGATGTAAAAGTTGAGATTGAAAACAACGCCAAATTTGCCGAGCTGAAAAGCGGCAGCGTCAGCGTGCGCGTCACCAAAGGCGAGTTCTGGGCGCTGGATTTCCTGCGTAACGGCCAGCGCATTACCGGCAGCCAGCTGAAAAACAACGGCTACGTGCAGGACAGCAATACCGACCGCAATTACGTGTTCGAACGTCTGGATCTGGGCGTGGGCGAAACGGTCTACGGTCTGGGCGAGCGCTTTACCGCGCTGGTGCGCAACGGCCAGACGGTCGAAACCTGGAACCGCGACGGTGGCACCAGCACCGAGCAATCCTACAAAAACATCCCGTTCTACCTGACCAACCGCGGCTACGGCGTGCTGGTGAATCACCCCGAGAACGTCTCGTTTGAAGTCGGCTCCGAAAAAGTCTCCAAAGTGCAGTTCAGCGTGGAAGGGGAGTATCTGGAGTACTTCGTGATCGACGGCCCGACGCCGAAAGAAGTGCTGAACCGCTATACCCGCTTCACCGGCCGTCCGGCGCTGCCGCCTGCGTGGTCGTTCGGCCTGTGGCTGACCACCTCGTTCACCACCAACTACGACGAAGCGACGGTTAACAGCTTTATCGACGGCATGGCCGAGCGCGACCTGCCGCTGCACGTGTTCCACTTCGACTGCTTCTGGATGAAGGCCTTCCAGTGGTGCGACTTCGAGTGGGACCCGGTGACCTTCCCCGATCCGGAAGGCATGATCCGCCGCCTGAAAGAGAAAGGGCTGAAGGTCTGCGTGTGGATCAACCCGTACATCGGCCAGAAATCGCCGATCTTCCGGGAGTTGAAAGAGAAGGGCTACCTGCTCAAGCGCCCGGACGGCTCCCTGTGGCAGTGGGACAAATGGCAGCCGGGGCTGGCGATCTACGACTTCACCAACCCGGACGCGTGCCGGTGGTATGCCGACAAGCTGAAAGGCCTGGTGGAGATCGGCGTCGACTGCTTCAAGACCGACTTCGGCGAGCGTATCCCGACGGAGATCCAGTGGTTTGACGGTTCCGATCCGCAGAAGATGCATAACCATTACGCCTACATCTACAACGAACTGGTGTGGAACGTGCTGAAAGAGACGGTGGGAGAAGAAGAGGCGGTGCTGTTTGCCCGTTCTGCCTCCGTGGGTGCGCAACAGTTCCCGGTACACTGGGGTGGCGACTGCTACGCCAACTACGAATCGATGGCCGAAAGCCTGCGCGGCGGGCTGTCGATTGGCCTGTCCGGCTTCGGGTTCTGGAGCCACGATATCGGCGGGTTCGAAAACACCGCTCCGGCGCACGTCTACAAACGCTGGTGCGCGTTCGGGCTGTTCTCCAGCCACAGCCGCCTGCACGGCAGCAAATCCTACCGCGTGCCGTGGGCGTACGATGACGAGTCCTGCGATGTGGTGCGCCACTTCACGCAGCTGAAATGCCAGCTGATGCCGTACCTGTATCGTCAGGCGGCGCTGGCGCACGAGTTCGGCACGCCGATGCTGCGGGCGATGATGCTGGAGTTCCCGGACGATCCGGCGTGCGATTACCTCGACCGCCAGTACATGTTGGGGGATTCAATGATGGTGGCGCCGGTGTTCTCCGAGGCGGGCGACGTGCAGTTCTACCTGCCGGAAGGGCGCTGGACGCACCTGTGGCACAACGATGAAATCGAGGGTAGCCGCTGGCATAAGCAGCAGCACGATTTCCAGAGCCTGCCGGTCTATGTGCGCGACAACACGCTGCTGGCGCTCGGCAATAATAACCAGAAGCCGGACTATGCGTGGCACGAGGGGACGGCCTTCCAGCTCTTTAACCTGAGCGATGGCGCAACGGCGGTGAGTGAAGTGCCTGCGGCGGACGGTTCTGTAGTGTTTGCGCTGAAGGCGTCACGTCAGGGCGACGTCGTGACCTTTACCGGCGCGGGAGATGCGCAAAACTGGTCGGTATGCTTGCGCAACGTGCAGAAGGTCGGCGGCGTAAAAGGCGGTTCACATGCGGGCAGCGAATGGGGTGTGGTGGTGAAAGCCGAGGGGGATGAGGTGGTGGTTCACCTCTGAGCTGGAAAAATGCCCGGTGGCGCTTCGCTTACCGGGCCTACATTAGATCGTAGGCCGGGTAAGGCGAAGCCGCCACCCGGCTATTTACTGTGCCGGAGCCACCGTCGACACCATCCCGGCGGTCATGGTCTGTTGCACCTGCTGTTTATCCATATTCACCGCGCTCAGCTTCCCGTTCACCGTCGGCTTCAGCGGCGCATTGGCCTGCACGCTGCCGCTGGCGGTGAGCTGAATATTGCCGTCGCCCGCAATAGGCAGCGCTGGCCAGCCCCACTGCTGCATAACGTTGAGTGGTACACCGCGCCCGTTCAGGCTCACGGTGGTTTGTCGCTGTGGCAGCTGTGACACGGTGGCGGTCGCTTCCAGGATCCCTTTCTCGGTAAAGGCGCTCAGATCGGTAATATTTACCGTTGCGGCGTTGGCATTCAGCGCCAGCGACGGGCGACGCACGTCGACGCGGTTAAAGGTTGCTGCCGCCCCGTTGAGGGTTGCGTTACCGCCCCACACGCCCCACTTGTGATCCTGCGCCAGCCGCAGATTAGCGCCATAACCGTCGAGGGAGGTGATCTGCCACGGGAACGCCGGATCGATGTCGATCACCAGGTTGCGGCTCAGGCCGAATTTTTTTAGCGTCACGCTGTTCAGCCATGCCGGAAGCGGGTCCATCCACAGCGTTTTCCAGTTTTCCGGAAGCGTATATTCCAGCCCGGCAATGGCAACGTCGTCCAGCACCAGCGCCTGACCCTCGCGCAGCCAGTTGCCGGAGGTACGCACCATGCCCCCTTCCCAGCGGGAGGTGAACTGACGCAGCGCAATGCCCTGCGGGGAGAATTCCGCATTCAGGATAGGGTCAAACAGATGCAGCGAGCCGTAGATAAATTCGCTGGCGTTCATGGATAACCGTCCCTCCTGGCTTTGCCAGTCACCTTTACTCAGGGTGAGGTTACGCAGGCTGAGATCGAGGTCGGTTACCGCCCAGTCTGGCCCCTGTAGACGGGCATCGGTCACTTCCAGCCGCCCAATCTGTAACGAAGGCAGGGTGGAGAGAGGGGCGAAGAAATCCAGCAGCGATTTGTCGCTTTGCAGGCGGATCTCATTCAGACGTAGGGTGTTGATAACCCAGCCACCGTCGGCATTACGCAGAGCCGAGCCCGTCAGCGAGCCGCGCGCCATATCGGCACCGATGGTATTCAGCACCACCTCTTTGCCGTTGAGTTGTCCCTGAATCAGCACGTTGTTGGCCGGTATGCCGTTGAGCGTGAGCGACCCGGCGCTCATCTGGATTTGCGCATTTTTCCCGAGTACGTTCCCCGCCTCGGGCTGCCACGGGCTGACGCCGCCGGTCACCTTTTGCGCACTGAGATCCCACTCCGTATTCGGGCTGTTAAAGGCCATGTTATTCAGTTGCAGACGGTCGGCCTGGAACGGCAGCGGCGCCGTCTGCGGCGATAAATTCAGCGTGCCATCGAACAGGGTGATGGCATCCATATGCAGCGGGTCGGTGATCTGGCGGCTGCTTAAGCCAATATCCACTTTTTTAGCGACCAGCGTGGCCGGTTTGCCATCTCGTCCGAAGGTAACGTTTTCCAGAAGGATGTGAGAAGGGGATGAAAAGCGGTGATCCATCAGGTCAAAGTTGAGCTCGTAATCGGTATTCACCGTGATCCAACTGCTGACCTGCGATGCGCCCCAGCGGGTCTGGAGCAGAAAATAAAAGGCGAGCACTACAATGAGCAGGGCTACCAGAAGATAGATAAGCAGCTTTCCAATAAATTTCATGGTCTTCCTTCCCGCGAAACGCACATAAGGGTGTTATGCACGATTTATGCGCAATGCTCAAGGCGGGAATGGTGTAAAGAGATGTCACGGCAGGCATTGACAGCCTGCCGTGTGGGGATCAGTTCTTTTCAGGCGGGAAAATGAGATTCAGCACGATAGCGGTAATACCGCCCGCGGCGATGCCGGAAGAGAGCAGGTTTTTCACCCAGTCCGGGGCAAACTGCAAAATCATCGGCTGCTGGGAGACGCCAAGCCCTACGGCGAGAGACAGCGCAATAATCATGATTGCGCGGCGGTTCAGCGGCTCGCGGGAGACGATACGCACGCCAGAGGCCGCGATGGTACCGAACATGACCAGCGTCGCGCCGCCCAGTACCGGCTCAGGGATGTGCTGCACAAACCCGCTTACCGCCGGGAACAGGCCGAGGACCACCAGCATCAGCGCTACCACGAAGCCCACGTAGCGGCTGGCCACGCCGGTCAGCTGGATCACGCCGTTGTTCTGGCCGAAGCAGGAGTTCGGGAAGGTGTTGAACACCGCCGAGACAAACGAGTTCAGTCCGTTCGCCAGCACGCCGCCTTTCAGACGTTTCATGTACAGCGGGCCGGAGACCGGCTGCTCGGACACGTCGGAGGTGGCGGTGATATCGCCAATGGTTTCCAGCGAGGTGATCATAAAGACCAGCATCAGCGGCAGGAGCAGACTCCAGTCAATGCCCAGGCCGTAGTAGAGCGGCGTTGGCACGGTAATCAACGCGCTGTTGGTTGGGGTGGTGTTTTCCGGCAGCATGCCCAGCGCCCACGCCAGCAGGTAACCGGCGGCCATGGCGATCACCAGCGATGCCACGCGCAGGTACGGGTTACGCTGGCGGTTAAGCAGAATAATGATCGCCAGCACGACGCCTGCCAGCAGCAGGTTTTTCGGCGCGCCGAAGGTATGGTCGCTCATTGCCGCGTAGCCGCCCCCGATGGAGGTCAGACCCACCTGGATCAGTGACAGGCCGATAATCATCACCACCACGCCGGAGACCAGCGGGGTGATCACCCGGCGCGCCAGGTGCAGAACGCGGGAAATGATCATCTCTGTGCAGCTTGCCAGCATCAGGGTGCCGAAAAGCGCCGCCATCATCGTCGGGACATCTGCGCCGCCGGTTTTCAGTGCCGTACCGCCCATGATCAGCGGCGCCACAAAGTTAAAGCTGGTGCCCTGAATCGACAGCAAACCCGAGCCCACCGGACCCCAGGCTTTAATTTGAATGATGGAGGCCACGCCGGAAGCGAACAGAGACATACTGATGATGTGTTGCGTATCCTGCGCCGGTAACCCCAGCGCCTGGCAAATCAGCAGAGCCGGCGTGATGACCGCAACGAACATCGCCAGCAGGTGCTGGCAGGCGGCAAACAGGGTTTGAGGCAGCGGGGGACGATCTTCAAGGCGGTAAATCAGTTCGCTGTTTTGCTTCTGCGCAATCGGTTGCGCATCAGCAGACTCCAGAGTGTTAACAGACATCGGCGGCAATCCCACGGTGGAAAAGCGGGCATTTTAGCTGACCACCTGGTAAAAGCAAACGATTGCCAGCAAAAAAAAGAGAGAAAATCTGCCGGTGTGAGCAGGTTTTCTACAACGAACAGGAAAAAAAAATTACACTTTTCGCGCCGGCGGCTCATGACGAGCATCACCCGGCCCAGGATAACGCCGCGTGTGTATGGAACACGCGCATAACAGGAGCCTTTTATGATTCATCTCGATACGTTGTCGACCCTTGTTGCCGCAACGCTGGTTCTTCTGCTTGGTCGCAAGCTGGTACACAGTGTTTCCTTTCTGAAAAAGTACACCATTCCTGAACCTGTCGCCGGTGGATTGCTGGTGGCGCTGGCCCTGCTGGTGCTGAAAAAAAGCATGGGCTGGGAAATCGATTTTGATATGTCCCTGAAAGATCCGTTGATGCTGGCCTTCTTTGCCACTATCGGCCTGAACGCTAACCTCGCAAGCCTGCGTTCGGGCGGCAAGGTGCTGGGCGTGTTTCTGATTGTTGTGGTGGGTCTGCTGCTGATGCAAAACGCCATCGGCATCGGTATGGCGTCGCTGCTGGGGCTGGATCCGCTGATGGGTCTGCTGGCGGGGTCGATTACCCTGTCAGGTGGCCACGGAACGGGCGCGGCGTGGAGCAAGCTGTTCATCGAACGCTATGGCTTTGAAAACGCAACGGAAGTGGCAATGGCCTGCGCGACCTTTGGCCTGGTGCTTGGCGGGCTGATTGGCGGCCCGGTAGCGCGCTATCTGGTGAAACACTCCACCACGCCGGAAGGCAGGCCAGACGATGAAATGGTGCCGACAGCATTTGAAAAACCGGACGTTGGCCGCAGCATCACCTCGCTGGTGATGATTGAAACCATCGCCATGATTGCCATCTGCCTAACCGTGGGCAAAATCGTTGCGCAATGGCTGGCGGGAACGGCTTTCGAACTGCCAACCTTTGTCTGCGTGCTGTTTATCGGGGTGATCCTGAGCAACGGTCTGGCGCAGATGGGCTTCTACCGCGTCTTTGAGCGTGCAGTGTCCGTGCTGGGGAACGTCAGCCTGTCGCTGTTCCTGGCGATGGCGCTGATGAGCCTCAAGCTGTGGGAACTGGCCTCGCTGGCGCTGCCGATGGTGGCGATCCTGGCGGTGCAGGCCGTGTTCATGGCGCTGTATGCCATCTTTGTTACCTGGCGCATGATGGGCAAAAACTATGATGCGGCGGTACTGGCTGCGGGCCACTGTGGGTTTGGTCTGGGAGCGACGCCAACGGCCATCGCGAATATGCAGGCGATCACCGAACGGTTCGGCCCGTCGCACATGGCGTTTCTGGTGGTGCCGATGGTGGGCGCATTCTTCATTGATATCGTCAACGCGCTGGTCATTAAGCTCTACCTGATGCTGCCGATGTTTGGCTGATCGTCAGGCGTTGGAATACCGCTCGGTTTCCGGCATCCAGCGTTCAATTAACGCTGCCGCCTGTTCGGGGTAGCGTTCATGAATATGACGCGCAAGGCGTTGTACTTCGGGGATCATGGCCTGATCGCGCAATAAATCCGCCACTTTAAATTCGGCGTTACCCGTCTGACGCGTGCCCAGCAGTTCGCCCGGGCCGCGGATCTCCAGATCTTTTTGCGCAATGACGAAGCCGTCATTGCTGTCGCGTAATACCTGCAAACGCATCTGCGCGGTTTTCGACAGAGGGGCTTTGTAGAGCAGCACGCAGTGAGAGGCGATCGCGCCACGGCCCACGCGGCCTCGTAGCTGGTGGAGCTGCGCCAGGCCCAGGCGCTCCGGGTTCTCAATAATCATCAGGCTGGAGTTCGGCACGTCCACGCCCACTTCGATGACCGTGGTCGCGACCAGCAAATGCAGCTCGCCCTGTTTGAACGACTGCATCACCGCCTGCTTCTCGGCAGGCTTCATGCGCCCGTGAACCAGACCTACGTTCAGCTCCGGCAGGGCGAGCTTTAACTCTTCCCACGTGGCTTCGGCAGCCTGCGCTTCCAGCAGCTCAGACTCTTCAATCAGGGTACAGACCCAGTAAGCCTGACGTCCTTCGTGGGTGCAGGCGTTGCGCACGCGGTCAATGATGTCGCTGCGGCGCGTGTCCGGAATGGCGACCGTTGTCACCGGCGTACGGCCCGGGGGGAGTTCGTCGATGGTGGAGGTATCCAGATCGGCATAGGCCGTCATCGCCAGGGTGCGCGGTATTGGCGTGGCGGTCATGATCAGCTGATGCGGGTGGAAGCCCTGTTGCAGACCTTTCTCCCACAGCGCCAGACGCTGATGAACACCAAAGCGGTGCTGTTCGTCGATAATGACCAGCGCCAGGCCGTTAAACTGCACCTGTTCCTGGAAAATGGCGTGCGTGCCGACAATCATCTGCACCTGCCCGCTGGCAATGGCTTCCTGCTGCGCAAGGCGCGCTTTGCCCTTCTGCTTCCCGGCCAGCCAGCCCACTTCAATTCCCAGCGGGGCAAACCAGTTCCGGAAATTGTTGGCGTGCTGCTCGGCCAGCAGTTCCGTCGGTGCCATCAGCGCCACCTGCTTACCGTGGGCGATGGCGCGCAAAGCGGCCAGCGCGGCGACCAGCGTTTTCCCGGAACCCACGTCGCCCTGCACCAGGCGCATCATTGGCACATCCAGCGCCATATCGCGTTCGATCTCGGCAGTCACCCGCGCCTGGGCGCCGGTGGGTTTAAACGGCAGTGAGGCCAGCAGCTTATCTTTGAGCTCATCACGCTGGCTTAATGGCTGCGCGTGGAAACGCTGCGCACCTGCGCGCAGGGCCAGCATGCTCAGGTTGTGAGCCAGTAATTCCTCAAGGATAAGACGCCGTTGGGCGGGGTGTTTCCCGCTCTCTAAATCAACAAGCTGAAGCGTTGGCGGTGGACGGTGCAGGGTGCGCAACGCCTCCGGCAGGCTCATCATGCCCTGTGCCAGCTCCGGCGGCAGCAGCTCGTTAATGGCGCAGGTATCGAGCAGCTCCAGCGCCTGGTCGGTGAGCTTGCGCAGCGTAGCCTGCTTAATGCCTTCAGTGGTTGGATAGACCGGCGTGAGCGTCTCCTGTAGCTCAGGTGAGCTGAGATCGCCCTGCACGCGGTATTCCGGGTGGATCATCTCCGCGCCGTATTTGCCCCGTTTGGCTTCACCGTACGCAAGTACGCGTCGTCCAGTGGCAAGGCTGTTTTTCATTGCCGCATTGAAGTTGAAAAAGCGCATGGTGAGAATGCCGGTGCCGTCGCTGATCTGGCAGGTCATCATTCTGCGTCCGCCAAAGGTGATGTTGCAGTTCAGCACTTCCCCTTCAACGGTGGCGTAAATAGCGGGCAGCAGATCGCCAATTTTATAAAGCTGGGTACGGTCTTCGTAACGCAGGGGGAGGTGGAGCAGGAGATCCTGCACGGTGTGCAGGCCTATCTTCGCCAGTTTACTGCTTTGTGCCGCGCCCACGCCCGTCAGGCTGTTGAGCGGTATGGCGTCCAGCAGGCGGCCTTTCATGATTTACCCCGCGTACTGCATGGTGGACCACCACTCGGCATCGGCTTCAATTTCGCCCTGCGCGTTGACGTGGGGGTAAGGCAATTTCTTCTGCTTCGCAACGCGAGCCAGCACCGGATAGCCACCTTCAAACAGCAGGCGCTGCTGCTCCTCTTCCGGCAGCATGCTGTTGCTGCGCTCGTACATTCCGGCATTCTGACGCTGGCGCTGCGCTTCATACAGGATCAGCGCCGAGGCGACCGACACGTTGAGTGACTGGACCATGCCGATCATTGGAATGATGATGTCCCGATCGGCCAAATCCAGTGCTTCCTGCGTGATCCCCGTTTTCTCCTGGCCCATTAAAATACAGGTCGGACGGGTGTAGTCGATCTCACGGAAATCCACGGCTTTAGCAGAGAGGTTGGTTGCCAGAACCTGCATGCCACGCCCTTTCAGGTGCGAGACCGCTTCACCAATAGTCTGGTGAGTTTTCACGGATACCCAGCTGTTGCTGCCTGCGGCGGTGGAGGCCATGGTACGCATACGTGCGCCTGGCCAGACGGCGTGGACTTCATGCACGCCGACGGCATCTGCGGTGCGGACGATAGCAGAGACGTTATGAGGTTTATGGACCTGCTCCATGCAGACCGTCAGGTCAGGCTGACGCCTGGCGAGCATTTCGCAGATTCGCTCGTAACGTTTTGAATTCATAATGCTAGTTTCGGTTTCGGGTGACTTTAATGACATCCGGCATCACGCGGATCTTGCGCATAATATTCGCCAGATGCACGCGGTCACGGGCGGTCAGGCGAATAAAGGCGCTGTAAACGCGGCCATCTTTTTCTTCCGTATTCAGGCTTTGAATGTTGGACGAGGCCGTGTTGATCGCTGCCGTCAGGTTCGCCAGTGCACCCTGGTGGTTGAACATATCCACCTTGATTTCAGTGATAAATTCCTGCGCCGTCTCTTTATCCCACTCGACCGCCATGAACTTCTCAGGCTCTTTCTGATAGCCACGGATGTTACGGCAGGATTCATGGTGGATCACCAGCCCTTTACCCGGGCTGACATGCGCAATAATCGGGTCGCCCGGGATAGGACGGCAGCATTTGGCGAAGGTGATGAGCACCCCGTCAGCGCCTTTGATCGGCAGGTGACCATGATTTTGCGTGGTGGCAGGAACGGCTGTCGTTTCGCCTTGTTGCAGATTCTTCGCCACGACCACGCTCATGGCGTTGCCGAGACCAATCTCTGCCAGCAGGTCATCCAGCGAGGCGAGCTTCATACGCTCCAGCTCATGCTGAATGTTTTCTGGTGGGATCTCTGCCAGTTTGCGGCTGCCACCCAGCGCGTGATTGAGCAGACGACGCCCCAGGCTAACGGAGTCGTCGCGCTTGAGGTTTTTCAGCAGCTGGCGGATTTTTGCGCGCGCTTTTGAGCTCACGACAAAGTTCAGCCAGGCGGCGTTAGGACGTGCCCCCGGCGCGGTAATGATCTCCACCGTCTGTCCGCTGAAAAGCGGCTGCGACAGCGGATAAGGCTGCCTGTCGACGCGGGCACCTACGCAGGCATGGCCGATATCGGTATGCACGGCGTAAGCGAAGTCGACTGGTGTCGCGCCCGCAGGCAGTTCGACAATGCGCCCTTCCGGCGTGAAAACGTAAATCTCATCCGGGAAGAGATCGGATTTAACGCTCTCGATAAATTCAAACGAGCTACCTGCGCTCTGTTGCAGCTCCAGCAGGCTCTGCATCCAGCGCTGGGCGCGGATTTGCGCGGTGGTGCTGCTTTCGCCGCCGTGCTCTTTATAAGCCCAGTGCGCCGCGACACCCATCTCCGCCATCTGATCCATATCTTCGGTACGAATCTGCACCTCAACAGGGACACCGTGCGGGCCAATCATGGAGGTGTGCAAAGACTGGTATCCGTTCGCTTTTGGAATGGCGATGTAATCTTTGACGCGCCCCGGACGCGGCTTGTACAGGCTGTGCATCTGCCCCAGCACGCGATAACAGGTGTCTGAATCGTGGACGATGACGCGGAACGCGTAGATATCCATGATCGAGTGAAAACGCTGCTCTTTGAGCACCATTTTGCAGTAGATAGAGTACAAATGCTTTTCGCGACCGCTCACGCGGCACGGAATGCCCGCTTCCTGCAAACGCCCTTCGATTTCAGAGAGGATCTTTTGAATCATCTCTTTACGGTTACCGCGAGCGGCTTTCACCACCTCTTTAATCACGCGATAGCGGTTCGGGTACAACGCCTCAAAACCCAGCTCTTCCAGCTCGGTTTTAATGTGATGAATACCTAAACGGTGCGCCAGCGGACTGTAAATTTCGAGGGTTTCACGGGCGATGCGGCGACGTTTATCCGGGCGAAGTGAGCCCAGCGTGCGCATATTGTGGGTGCGGTCAGCCAGTTTGATGAGAATGACGCGGATATCCTGCACCATCGCCATGATCATCTTGCGGAAGTTTTCGGCCTGCGCCTCTTTCTTGTCGCGGAATTTCAGCTTATCAAGCTTAGAGACCCCTTCCACCAGCTCGGCAACGCTTTTGCCAAACAGCTGTTCCATGTCCTGGTAGGTGGCAGGGGTATCTTCAATCACGTCATGCAGCAGGGCGGCCATCAGCGTTTCGTAGTCGAGTTTCATCTCGGCCAGAATACAGGCCACCGCTACCGGGTGCGTGATATAGGGTTCACCGCTTGAACGTGTCTGGCCCTCGTGAGCGTCACGTGCAACGAGATACGCCTGCTGAAGACGCTTAATCTGGTCTTCAGGCAGGTAGGTTTGAATCAGTTGATTCAGGCTTTCAAACAGATACAAGGGCGACCCGCAGGTTTAATTAACGACGACCTTCAGCAATAGCGGTAACAGCTTGTAATTCAGCGGCTTCCTGCTCTTGCTGCTCCTGGCGCTCACGCACGTCGAGGATCTGGTTGTTGATCAGACCTTCTTCGATTTCGCGAAGTGCAATAACGGTGGTTTTATCGTTTTCTTCCGGTACCAGCGGATCTTTACCGCCTACCTGCATCTGACGAGCGCGACGCGCGGCGACCAGCACCAGGTCAAAACGGTTACCAATTTTCTCTACAGCGTCCTGAACAGTTACGCGTGCCATACTTAAAATGCTCCACAGGTGAAGAAATGACTGGGCATGATACTGAAAGTGGGTTCAGTCTGCCAACAGTTTGGTGATTAATGCGTCATGTCGCTGCTTCTGGCGGCTCATACGCAGACGTTCTGCGCGAAGGATAGTTTTGAGATCGCTCAGCGCGGCATCAAAATCATCATTCACAATAAGGTAATCATATTCCGCGTAATGGCTCATTTCTGCAACTGCCTGCGCCATACGCTTCGCGATAACTTCTTCGCTGTCCTGGCCGCGACCACGCAGGCGGCGATCCAGTTCATCTTTCGATGGCGGTAAAATAAAGATACTGCGCGAATCAGGCATTTTCTTACGAATTTGCTGCGCGCCCTGCCAGTCGATATCCAGGAACACGTTAACGCCGGTCGCCAGTACCTGCTCAATGGTTTCACGCGAAGTACCGTAGTAGTTACCGAAAACTTCTGCGTGTTCAAGAAACGCGTCTCTGCCAATCATCGCTCTGAATTCGTCGTGATTCACAAAGAAATAGTGTTCACCGTGCACTTCACCCGGACGCGGTGCTCGCGTGGTGTGAGAAACAGAAACCTGCGTATCGTACAACGGTTGGGTTTTTAACAGTGCCTGAATAAGGCTGGATTTACCCGCGCCACTAGGGGCAGAAACAATATAAAGCGTGCCTTGAGCCATGAGAGTCTTTTGTATGTGTTAACGAAGAAGTCCTACATACGGGCTTATTATACACGTCGCCGCTGTGTGACGTAGCCTTTGTCACACTTTTTCCCCTGGATGATTAAATTTTGCGTGCCGTTTTCAGCTTTTACCTTCTTTTTGCTGCAATAAAAACAATGCGCTGAAGCGCGCTCGTAAAATGCAATTTTGCAGCTGGTCTGCGGCTCCCGGGCAGGGTATACCCTTCGCAAAACAGGGAGGGGTAATAATGGTGAAATGGATAAGCATACTGATGATCTTCTTAAGCAGCGGGGCGATGGCAATCTGCCCGGTCTGGTCACCGGCTAAAGCCGGGCAGGAGATCGCGGCCCTGAAGGCGCAGCTGACCCGCTGGAACGATGATTACTGGAAACAGGGCCGCAGCGAGGTGAGCGACGACGTTTACGACAGGCTTAACGCCCGCTTAAAACAGTGGCAGCGCTGTTTTCACGATGAACCGCTGCACGACGATCTTCCAGCCGCCAGTGGGACGGTGAAACATCCCTTCGCCCATACCGGCGTGCATAAGGTAGAAAGCAAGCAGGCGCTTAGCCGCTGGATGGCGACGCAGCAGGATCTCTGGGTACAGCCAAAGGTGGATGGTGTTGCGGTCACCCTGGTCTACAAAAACGGCAAGCTGGTGCAGGCGATTAGCCGGGGCGACGGCTTACAGGGGGAAGAGTGGACGGCACAGGCGCGAATGATCCCCGCTATTCCGCAAACGCTGGCCGGGCCGCTTGCCAACAGCGTGTTGCAGGGTGAACTTTTTCTGCTGCGCGACGGGCATATCCAGCAGCGGATGGGGGGGATGAACGCGCGTGCGAAGGTAGCGGGGGCAATGATGCGCGCGACCGATCGCGCAGCGCTGAAGCAGACAGGCATTTTTATCTGGGCCTGGCCGGACGGCCCAAAAGCGATGAAAGCACGCCTTTCCACGCTGGCGGAGGCAGGTTTTACCCTGACGGCCCGCTATACCGTGCCGGTTAAAAACGCGGCTGATGTGGAGGCGCAGCGGACGGTTTGGTTTAAGGCTTCGTTGCCCTTCGCCACGGATGGCATTGTGGTTCGCGCCTCGGCAGAGCCGCCGGGCGAGCGATGGCTGCCGGGGGAAGGGAGTTGGGTCGTCGCATGGAAATACCTTCCTGTGGCCCAGGTGACGGAAGTCAAAGCGATTCACTTTACCGTTGGCCGTACCGGGCGGATCACCGCGATTGCGCAGCTTGAGCCGCTGATGCTCGACGATAAACGCGTACAGCGCGTCAGCTTAGGGTCGGTTAACCGCTGGCAGAGGCTGGATATTGCCCCCGGCGATCAGGTGCTGGTAAGCCTGGCGGGACAAGGTATTCCCCGGCTGGATAACGTGGTGTGGCGCAATGTGGATCGCCGTAAACCGCAGCCGCCCTCATCGCGCTATAACGGCTTAACCTGTTTCTATGCCTCCCCGGAGTGCATGGAGCAATTTTTTGCCCGGCTGACGTGGCTAAGTTCCAGGCAGGCGTTAGATATCGAAGGAATGGGCGAATCAGGATGGCGGACCCTCTATCAGGCGCATCGGTTTGAGCACCTCTTCTCCTGGCTACAGCTCACGCAGGCGCAGCTCACCGCGACGGCGGGGATATCGGCATCGCATGGCGCTGCGCTGTGGCATCAGTTTAACCTGGCGCGGGAGCGACCTTTTATCCGCTGGATCACCGCGATGGGAATACCGCTGGCCCGGTCGACGCTCAGGGCGGCAGGGGATCGCACCTGGCAGGCGCTGATTCAGCGAAGCGAAGCGGAGTGGCGGATGCTGCCGGGTGTCGGGCAGGAGAAGGCCCGCCAGATCGTAAACTGGCTGCATCAGCCTCAGATTGATGCCCTGGCAAAATGGCTGGCCGCAGAGCACATCGGTGGATTTTAATCTGCGTGCGCTCCTGAACAGACTGGCGAGGGGGCACACTTCCGCTGCCGTGAATAGCGTATTTATGAGACGCGGTTTATATACGCAATAATTATGAATATAAATGAATTATTCATGGTAAATATATTTTGAGGAAATATTATCCCTGAACCCAATTTCAGAATTTGCTCTGCTTGCGTTTTTATTTTCTTTGAGAGAACGGCTTAATTGATCTCAATCACTATTAATCGAGAGCAATAGCCGGGAATGAAGGAGTTATAGGCAATGCAGCCTGAGTATTGTTCGTATTTTTGCTTTTAATTTCAGTTGTTTAACTATTTTATTAATAATATGTTGAGTGTTTTCTGGTTAACAATTAGTCATATTTATTCTGCCGGAAATCATTGCGTCAAATTATTATAAGAATTATCTTATCCAAAATTTTTAAGGTAGTTACCGCTGGGGTGCATTTCGCATCACTTCTGCGTTTTCCTTTCTTTTTGCACCCCGTGAGGGAGTTAACTATCTGAACTCCAATTGAAGCAATTAAGGGTACCGAAATATATCCTGGCGGTTTATATGCGCTGGTGTTCAGAGCCCAGGGCTTTTACATGGATGATTTTCCGTCCCTGTCGGGCCGGAATTCAGCCCCGGGCTTTATGCCCGTTAACCGGGACCTGGTTTCCAGGTGCTCATATTTTCCTTCATTTGAATGAGGACCAAAAATGAAAAGGACGCTTTGTACAGTGCTGACGGCACTCACGCTGGCGACTGCCCTGCCTGCTATAGGCGCTACCACCGAAGCAGGTAGCACCAGCGCAGCAACAACCGGTACAACAACCGGAGCAACGGTGGGAACTACCGCTGGCACTACGGGGGGACTGGCGGCAGGCGCGATTGGGACAACCGCTGTTGTCACCACCGCTGCGATTGCCGGCGTAGCGACGTTAGCCGTTGTCGCGGCAAGCGACAGTGGCGATGACTCAGGCAATGGTACTTCCACGACGACAGTTACCCGCTAAGGCTGGTGCGCAAGGCGATATAGCCTTGCGCTGAACAGCGCAACGACTTGACCCGGTGGCGATATCAAAGCCGGGTATTTAATTGATTTCAATGTTATTTAATCAAGGATTTCTGGTGAGACTGTTTATTCTGCTCATCATGACTCTGCTGATCCAGGGATGTACGCCGAGCCAGCAGAGCATTATTGAGACCTTTAACGCCAGCCTGGACGGGCGCCAGGATGTGACGGTAACGGACGGGCAGATTCAGGTGCTCCCATACTCAACCATGTACCTGCGTCTGGATAATGGCCCGAGGATCCTGGTGGTTCTCGGATACATCGAGCAGGGAAACAGTAAGTGGTTATCGCAGGATAATGCGATGATCGTCACGCATAACGGTCGCCTTATCCACACGCTCAAGCTTCCTTATAACCTGCTTGAGGTAACCAACCTTGAGCACGATCCGCTGCGCCACACGCCGCAGCTCCGCGACGGCAGCCAGTGGTCGCGCGATGTGCGCTGGCAGGAAGAGGGGCGGTATCGCTCCGCACACCTGACCTCGCGCTTCTCCCTGAGCGGGACGGAAAACCTGACCCTTGCCGGAAACACGCTACGTTGTCAGGTCTGGCAGGAGACGGTGCAGGCCGACGGCCTCGATCGTCGCTGGCATAACACCTTCTGGATTGATTCCGCCACCGGCCAGGTACGCCAGAGCGAACAGATGCTCGGCGCGGGCGTATTCCCTGTCACCATGACGATGTTGAAGCCCGCCCCATGAACAGACTCCGAAAATGGTTACCTGGCGTAGGGCTATCTCTCTTCAGCCTGCCCGCCTTATGTGCAAGCGTCGTTACCGTGCATCAGCCGGGCAAAACGTGGTCTGCTGGACAGGCCGATACGCTCTCCCGGCTGGTCACCCAGCCGCAGCTGAACAACGTCTGGTGGCAGGGCGCTGTCATCGCAACCCCTTCCGCCACGCGGCGAGCGCAACAGACGCAACAGCAGGTGCTGGCGTCGCTTTCAGCCTGGCAGAATCGCGCCGATGACGAGCGGATCGCGACCATTCGCACTGTCGCTACACAGATCCGCTCCCTGCGGATCGTCGGGCGGCAGTTTGTCAGCCTCGATCCAGACGCCGTGCGTACCGACGCCCGCGGCGATCGTTCCCTTGAGGGCCGTTACGATCTGTGGCTCTCGCCTGCGCCCCGCACCGTCACGCTGATGGGGGCGGTCGCCACACCGGGGAAACTGGCCTGGCGACCGGGCGCAAGCATCAGGGATTACTTACAGGGGCAGCTGCGGCTGGCTGGCGCCGACAGGAATAACGTGACCGTTATCGATCCTGACGGCAGTACGGTTGTTGCGCCGGTGGCGTACTGGAACGCACGCCATATTGAAGCAGAGCCGGGCGCTGTTCTGTGGGTGGGGTTTGATCCCCGGGCGGTGCCGGACGATTTTACCGGTCTGAATGAGCAAATCGTTGCGCTCCTGACGCGGCGGATACCTGACTGATGAACAAACTTTTTTTACTGAGCGGCCTTGCTCTGGCGATCTCTTCTGCCTGCCACGCGGAGCTGCGTACCTGGCCCGATCCGACCGGACCTTCACAGTCCGACTTTGGCGGCACCGGCCTGATGCAAATGCCCGACGCGCGCTTTGGTCGGGAAGGGGAATTCAGCGTCAACTACCGCGATAACGACCAGTATCGTTTTTACTCCTCTTCGGTCGTGCTCTTTCCGTGGCTGGAAGGGACGATTCGTTATACCGACGTCCGCACCCGCAAATACAGCAGCGACGAGGATTTCAGCGGCGATCAAAGCTACAAGGATAAGTCGTTCGATTTTAAGGTTCGTCTGTGGGAAGAGGACTATAGCCTGCCGCAGGTGGCGCTCGGCAAGCGCGATATTGCGGGCACCGGCCTGTTCGACGGTGAATATCTGGTTGCCAGTAAAATGGCCGGACCGGTCGATTTTACCTTTGGAATAGCCTGGGGATATCCCGGTAATAGCGACAACGTGGGTAACCCGCTGTGCCACGACAACAATAAGTATTGCACCCGCGGCGAATCACATGATGCCGGGGATATCAGCTTTAGCGATATGTTTCGTGGACCGGCGTCGCTGTTTGGCGGCCTCCAGTATCAGACGTCCTGGCAGCCCCTGCGCCTGAAGCTCGAGTATGACGGCAACAATTATGCCGATGATTTTGCCGGCTCCATTAAGCAGTCGAGCCATATTAACGTGGGGGCGGTCTATCGCGTTGCCGACTGGGCCGATCTCAACCTCAGCTACGAGCGCGGCAATACGCTGATGTTTGGCTTCACCCTGCGGACCAATTTTAACGATCTGCGCCCCGCGCTGCGTGATAACCCGAAACCGGCCTGGCAACCGGCACCGGCAGGCGAGACGCTGGACTATACCTCGGCGGCAAACCAGCTCACCGCGCTTAAGTACAACGCAGGCTTCGATGCGCCGGAGATTCTTCAGCACGGCAATACCTTATACATGACCGGCGAACAGTATCGCTATCGCGATCCGCGCGAAGCGGTGGATCGCGCCAACCGTATTCTGATCAATAACCTGCCCGACGGGGTCGACACGATCGCTATCACCCAGCGGCGTGACCATCTGCCGCTGGTCACGACGCAAACCGATGTCACCAGCCTGCGCAAACAGCTGGCGGGAGAGCCGCTCGGCCAGGAGGAGGCGCTCAAACAGCAGCGCGTCGAGCCTGTGGATACTACAGCGTTCGGGCGCGGCTACCGTATTCGCGCCGATCGCTTCAGCTACAGCGTCAAACCGACGCTGGCGCAGTCGCTGGGCGGTCCGGAAGATTTCTATATGTTCCAGGTGGGGGTGATGGCCAGCGCCAGCTACTGGCTGACCGATCGTCTGCTGCTCGACGGCGGCGTGTTCGCCAACCTCTATAACAACTACGACAAGTTCAAATCCTCGCTGCTTCCCGCTGACTCCAGCCTGCCGCGCGTCAGAACCCATATTCGCGATTATGTCAGCAATGACGTCTACATCAACAACTTACAGGCCAACTATGTCGATGCGCTGGGGCACGGCTTCTATGCCCAGATTTATGGCGGCTACCTCGAAACCATGTACGGCGGCGTGGGAGCAGAGGCGCTCTGGCGCCCGCTTGATAGCGACTGGGCGCTGGGCGTGGATGCGAACTACGTCAAGCAGCGCGACTGGGACGACATGATGCGCTTCACCGACTACAGCGCGCCAACCGGATTTATCACCGCCTACTGGAACCCGGCGAAGCTCAACAGCGTGCTGATGAAGCTGAGCGTCGGGCAGTACCTGGCGAAGGATAAAGGCGCCACCCTCGACGTCGCGAAGCGATTCGACAGCGGCGTGACGGTAGGCGCCTGGGCGGCGCTGACCAACGTCTCGAAAGAGGATTATGGCGAAGGTGGCTTCAGCAAAGGCTTCTACATCTCGATCCCGCTTGATCTGATGACGATCAGCCCAAATCGCAACCGGGCGGTGGTCTCGTGGACACCTCTCACGCGTGATGGCGGCCAGACGTTAGGCCGTAAATATCAGCTCTATGACATGACGTCAGAACGCGAAACCCCGGTAGGGCAGTAGTACCGGATGAAACAGGCATTACTTAACCAGATGATTTTCCTGAATGAAAAACGTTAAATTTTCCGTGCTTGCGTTGGCTATGATGGCGTTAAGCGGTTGTACTATCGTACCGGGCCAGGGACTTAGCACCCAGGGCAAAGATATTATCGATCTGCCTGACAGCAATTACGATCTGAATAAGATGGTCAACGTCTATCCGCTCACGCCGGGGCTGGTGGAGCAGTTGCTGCCTGGCAAAGTCGACTCCCGCGCGAATCCTGAACTGGATCGCCAGCTTCAGAACTACCAATATCGCATCGGCGTCGGCGACGTGCTGATGGTTACCGTCTGGGACCACCCGGAGCTGACCACCCCCGCAGGTCAGTACCGTAGCGCCAGCGATACGGGCAACTGGGTGAATGCCGATGGCACGATCTTCTACCCCTATATCGGCAAAATCCGCGTCGTCGGCAAAACGCTGGCCCAGGTGCGCGATGAGATCGCCGCCCGGCTGGACTCGGTGATTGAGAGCCCGCAGGTGGATGTCAGCGTCGCGGCGTTCCGCTCGCAAAAAGCCTACGTGACGGGCGAAGTGGCTAAGTCGGGCCAGCAGCCCATCACTAACATTCCGCTGACCATAATGGATGCGATCAATGCGGCAGGCGGCCTGACGTCGGAGGCGGACTGGCGCCACGTGGTGCTGACCCATAACGGCCAGGACACGCACATTTCTCTCTACGCGCTGATGCAGCGCGGCGATCTCACCCAGAACAAACTCCTCTATCCGGGCGATATTCTCTTCATTCCCCGTAATGACGACCTGAAAGTGTTTGTCATGGGCGAGGTGGGTAAACAGAGCACCCTGAAGATGGACCGTAGCGGCATGACGCTGGCGGAAGCGCTGGGTAATGCGCAGGGCGTGAATCAGGATATGGCCGACGCCACAGGGATCTTTGTGATTCGTCCGTTGCAGGGCAAGCAGAACGGCAAAATCGCCAACGTCTACCAGCTTAACGCCCGGGATGCCACCGCGATGGTGTTGAGCACCGAATTTCAGCTTGAGCCTTACGACATCGTCTATGTCACCACCGCGCCGCTGGTGCGCTGGAACCGCGTGATCTCTCAGCTTGTGCCGACCATTACCGGCGTACATGACCTGACTGAAACAGGGAGATATATCAGAACATGGCCAAACTAACGTTTAACGCCATCCTGGTGATCTGTACCGGCAATATCTGCCGCTCTCCCATTGGGGAACGGCTGCTGCGCCGGCTGCTTCCCGCCGCCCGGGTCGATTCAGCGGGAATTTGTGGCCTGGAAGGGCGCACCGCCGATTCACAGGCGACAGAGATCGCCGCCGAACGCGGCACCCTGCTTGAGGGCCACGTGGCGCGCAGGCTCACCCCCGCCATGGTGCGCGACTACGATCTGATTCTGGCGATGGAGCTGGAACATATCGAGCAGGTCACGGCTATCGCACCGGAGGCGCGCGGCAAAATGATGCTCTTTGGTCACTGGACGGGCAGAAAAGAGATCCCGGACCCCTACCGTAAAAACCGGGACGCATTTGAATATGTTTATGGGCTGCTGGAGCAGGCCAGTCTGGAATGGGCGAAACGGCTCAGTTAATCACACGGGATAGTTACGTTTTATGTCAACAAATAACCTTCACGCCCATGATGCGTCTGCCGCGAATAACGAGATCGATCTGGTGCGCCTGTTGGGTGAGCTGCTCGACCACCGAAAATTTATTCTCATCCTTACCGCGCTGTTCACGCTGGCGGCACTGCTTTATGCGCTCTTTGCCACGCCGGTTTATCAGGCCGATGCGCTGATACAGGTGGAACAGAAGCAGGGCAACGCGCTACTCAATAACCTTAGCGAGTTCATCCCTGACTCCTCGCCGGAGTCGGCGCCGGAGCTTCAGCTTCTCCAGTCGCGCATGATCCTCGGTAAAACGATTGATGACCTGAACCTGCGCACGCAGGTAAGTGAAAACTATTTTCCCCTTGTCGGACGCGGCTGGGCGCGACTCACCGGGCAACAGCCTGGCATCGTCGATGTCAGTATGCTCAATCTTCCCCCTGTCGCGGGCCGGGCGCAAAAGCTGACGCTGACCGTCGGCGAGAAGGGCCACTATCAGCTGGAAGGCGATAACGTGACGTTACAGGGCGTTGTGGGACAGCCGCTGAGCGCGGCGAATATCGCCATTACCATTGCCGCTATCCAGGCGAAGCCGGGTACGCAATTTACGATTACACAGCTGAGCGAGCTGGAGGCCATTGACGCGCTACAGCTGCGTTTTTCCGTGAGCGAGCGCAGCAAGGACAGTGGGATGCTTGGCCTGACCATCACGGGGGAAGATCCCGATGAGATGGCGCGCGTGCTTAACTGCATCGCCGATAACTATTTACAACAGAACGTGGCTCGCCAGGCGGCGCAGGATGCGAAAAGCCTGCAATTTTTGAAGCAGCAGCTTCCGCAGGTGCGCAGCGAGCTGGACCAGGCCGAGGAGAAGCTCAACCGCTATCGCCAGCAAAATGACTCCGTTGACCTGAACCTGGAGGCAAAAGCGGTGCTGGAGCAGATTGTAAATGCGGACAATCAGCTCAATGAACTGACCTTCCGGGAAGCGGAAATTTCGCAGCTCTACAAAAAAGATCACCCCACCTACCGGGCGCTGATTGAGAAACGCCAGACGCTGGAGCAGGAAAAAAACCGCCTGAATAAACGGGTATCGTCCATGCCGTCGACCCAGCAGGAGGTGTTGCGCCTGAGCCGTGATGTGGAGTCGGGACGCGTTATCTACCAGCAGCTGCTTAACCGCGAACAGGAGCTGAGCATCGCCCGGTCGAGCGCAATTGGTAACGTCCGCATTATCGATCCGGCCGTGACCCGGCCGCAGCCAGTCAAGCCGAAAAAAGCGCTGGTCGTCGTTCTGGGGGTTCTCCTGGGTCTGTTCGTCTCTGTGGGCTGGATCCTGGCGCGCAGTATGCTGCGTATGGGCATTGAAACGCCGGAGCAGCTGGAGGAGCATGGGATTAACGTCTATGCCACCGTACCGCTGTCGGAATGGCTGGCTAAAAAGATGCGTTTGCGCAAAAAAGACTTTATGTCCTCAGGGCTGCGCCATAAGACCAAACATATCCCCTTCCTGGCGGCGGATAACCCGGTCGATCTCTCCGTGGAGGCGATTCGCGGCCTGCGCACCAGTCTGCATTTTGCGATGATGGAGTCAGCGAACAATATACTGATGATCTCTGGCGCCACGCCTGACAGCGGTAAAACCTTTGTCAGCAGTACCCTGGCGGCCGTCGTGGCGCAGGCGGGCCAGAAAGTGCTCTATATTGATGCGGATATGCGTCGCGGGTATGCCCATGATCTGTTTAAGCTCGACAATACCTGCGGCTTATCGGAGATGTTGTCCGGTAAGGCGGAGTATACCCAGGGCGTTCAGACCTTCGATAAAGGCGGGTTCGATACCATCGTGCGCGGGCAGATCCCCCCTAATCCGGCGGAGCTTCTGATGCATACGCGTTTCCAGCAGCTGCTGGACTGGGCGAATGAACGCTACGATCTGGTGATTATCGATACGCCACCGATCCTGGCGGTCACCGACGCGGCTGTTGTCGGTCGTCGCGCAGGCACCACGCTGCTGGTCGCCCGCTTCGGGATGAACAGCGTGAAGGAGATGCTGGTCTGTGTACAGCGTCTGGAGCAGAGTGGCGTCAATACCAAAGGGGTGATTCTCAACGGCGTCGTTAAGCGGGCAAGCAACGCTTACGGCTACGGCTATCATCACTACGGTTACAACTATTCGAGTAATTGATTATCCGGCGCCTGCCCGTTCTGACATTAATGCGCATTGTGTTTGTAATGAAAAACGGGCAGGCCCAGCTTAAGGCGCAATGCCAGCATACGCGCGGTGAAGCCAAACAGCAGGGTGGAGATAACCACCACATCGTGGCTGGTGACATAGTGCTGCAAGGCGACATAAAGCACTGCCGCGGCAAAGAAGATGCCGGCATACAGTTCCTTCTGGAAAACCAGCGGGATACGCTTGCAGAACATATCCCGCAGCACCCCGCCAAACACGCCCGTGATCACGGCAGCAATGGTGGCGATAACCGGGCCTTCACCCATATCGAGAGCGATTTGTGCGCCAATGATGGAAAAAACAATCAGCCCAAGCGCATCCAGCACCAGGAACACGCGGCGCAGATGAGGCATCACCGGGGCCACAATCGTGGTTAGCACGGCTGCCGTTGCCACGATAATGACGTACTCAGGGTTTTTTACCCAGCCGAGCGGATAATGGCCAAGCAGGATATCGCGCACGGACCCGCCGCCGAGCGCGGTGGCCGTGGCAATAATAATCACGCCGAAGGTGTCCATACGGCGACGTCCGGCAGCGAGCGCGCCGGTCATGGCTTCTGCGGTAATGCCAATAAGATAGAGAATGTGAAGCAGCATAAACCCTCCGGAATGAAGAGGAGGAGATTAGCGATTTGTGCGGAAGATCACGATTGAGATTTTCTAAGGCGAGGGGGTTTGCCCTACAGAAATTTATCAACGCATGCCTGGCGGGCTTGTGATAAGGCGGGAGGAAAAGAAAGTAAGGCTAAATAAGGATTAGAAAAAGTAATGGGTGGTGTGCGAGGCAACACCACCCTGAAAGGAATTACTCGATATTCTGGATCTGCTCGCGCATCTGCTCAATCAGGACCTTCAGCTCAATCGCTGAATTGGTTACCTCTGCATTGATAGACTTAGACGCCAGCGTGTTCGACTCGCGGTTGAACTCCTGCATCATAAAGTCGAGACGGCGGCCTACCGCTTCTTTCTTCTTCAGAATGTTGTAGGTCTCTTTAACGTGCGCTTCCAGACGATCCAGCTCTTCAGCCACGTCCACACGCTGCGCCATCAGCACCAGCTCTTGTTCCAGACGGTTGTTTTCCAGCTGAACTTCCGCCTCTTCCAGTTTGGCGACAAGACGCTCACGCTGCCATTGCAGCACTTCTGGCATATGAGCGCGCACTTTAGCGACTTCGGCGCTCACGCCTTCAAGGCGTTGCTCAATCATCGCTTTCAGCGCCTGGCCTTCGGTTTCACGGGCAACGATAAAGTCATCCAGCGTGCCGTCGAGTGCAGCCAGGATCTCAGCGGTAATCGCGTCCAGATCCTGCTCTCCGGCGGCCATCACGCCAGGCCAGCGCAGAATATCAACCGGGTTGATCTCGCCTTCATCGCTTTGCATTTTGACCCAGTTCGCCGCATTAACCAGCTGTTTTGCCAGCTTTTCGTTCAGGATCAGTTCACCCTGCGCGCTGGCGTCGGGCTCAAAACGCAGGTTACATTCCACTTTCCCGCGGGTCAGACGCGTACGGATACGCTCACGCACCACAGGCTCCAGGCTGCGGAACTGTTCCGGCATACGGAAATACGTTTCCAGATAGCGCTGGTTTACCGAGCGCATTTCCCAGGTAGCGCTACCCCAGCTACCCTTGATTTCACGCCGGGCGTAGGCGGTCATACTGCGGATCATAGACATTCCCGTTTTTAAAGGAGAGATGGGGGGATTATAGCTTTCAGGGGCTTCTCAGGATAGGAATAAGCGTCCTTTATCCGTATAATGCGCAGCCACATTCGTTTCAAGCCGGAGAATCCATCATGCGTCCAGCAGGTCGTAGCGCCAACCAGGTGCGTCCCGTCACCCTGACCCGTAACTATACAAAACACGCTGAAGGCTCCGTGCTGGTTGAGTTTGGTGACACCAAGGTGCTTTGCACCGCGTCCATTGAAGAGGGCGTGCCTCGCTTCCTGAAAGGTCAGGGCCAGGGGTGGATCACCGCCGAATACGGTATGTTGCCGCGCGCAACCCATACCCGTAATGCCCGTGAAGCGGCAAAAGGTAAGCAGGGCGGCCGTACTATGGAGATCCAGCGCCTGATCGCGCGTGCGCTCCGCGCCGCGGTTGACCTGAAAACGCTGGGTGAGTTCACCATCACGCTGGACTGCGACGTGATCCAGGCCGATGGTGGCACGCGTACGGCCTCTATTACCGGTGCCTGTGTGGCGCTGGCAGATGCCCTGAACAAGCTGGTTGCCGCCGGTAAGCTGAAAACCAACCCAATGAAAGGGATGGTTGCTGCTGTCTCCGTTGGTATCGTTAACGGCGAGGCGCTTTGCGATCTGGAATACGTTGAAGATTCTGCCGCAGAAACCGACATGAACGTGGTGATGACCGAAGATGGTCGCATCATTGAAGTGCAGGGTACGGCAGAAGGCGAGCCATTCACTCACGAAGAACTGCTCACCTTGCTGGCGTTGGCCCGAGGGGGAATCGAATCTATTGTAGCGACGCAGAAAGCGGCGTTAGAAAATTGATTTTAAGGCGACCAATGAGTCGCCTTTTTTTTGCCTGTAAGACTGAAAAGACAAAGGAGCAAATCCATGAAATCGTATCAGCGCCAGTTTATTGAGTTTGCGCTTAACAAGCAGGTACTTAAGTTTGGCGAGTTCACGCTGAAATCCGGGCGTAAAAGCCCGTATTTCTTCAACGCCGGGCTGTTTAATACCGGGCGCGACCTGGCACTGTTAGGCCGCTTCTATGCCGAAGCGCTGGTGGATTCCGGGATTGATTTTGACCTGCTGTTTGGCCCCGCGTACAAAGGCATTCCAATTGCAACCACCACGGCGGTAGCGCTGGCGGAGCACCATGACCGCGACGTACCGTACTGCTTTAACCGTAAAGAGGCCAAAACCCACGGTGAAGGCGGCAATCTGGTAGGCAGTGCGTTGCAGGGGCGTGTGATGCTGGTGGATGACGTGATCACCGCAGGTACCGCGATCCGTGAATCGATGGAGATTATCCAGGCTAACGGCGCAACGCTTGCGGGTGTGCTGATTTCGCTCGATCGTCAGGAGCGCGGGCGCGGCGACATCTCTGCTATTCAGGAAGTGGAGCGCGATTATGGCTGCAAGGTCACGTCGATTATCACGCTGAAAGACCTGATTGCGTATCTGGAAGAGAAGCCTGAGATGGCTGATCATCTGGCGGCGGTGCGTCAATACCGCGAAGAGTTTGGCGTATAATTCAATTGCCCGGTGGCGCTACGCTTACCGGGCCTACCCGTTCGTAGGCCGGATAAGGCGCAGCCGCCATCCGGCGATGGCGTTACTGTAACTGAGCAGCCACTAACGGCCAGCGGGCGTCAAAATCGTCCGTTGGTCGATATTTAAACTCGCTGCGCACAAACCGGGAGAGCATCCCTTCGCAAAATGCCAGGATCTGGCTTGCCAGCAGGGTTTCATCCGTATTATATCCCTCGCCCTCCCGCATTTTCTTCTCGCGCAGAACCTGACGCAGCTGGGCTTCGATACGCTCAAAAAGCTGGTTTATACGGCCTTGCAGACGATCCTGTTCAAACATCAGCGCGTGGCCGGTCAGAATACGGGTCAGACCCGGGTTACGTTCACCAAAGCCCAGAATCAGCAGCACAATCAGACGCAGACGCGTGCTGGTGTCTTTTTCATCCTTCAGAATCAGGTTGATGCGCGTGATCAGGCTGTCTTCGATAAACTCGATCAGGCTGTCAAACATCCGGGTTTTGCTCGGGAAATGACGATACAGCGCCGCCTCTGACACGCCCACAGAGGCCGCCAGTTTTGCGGTGGTGATGCGTTGACTGCCGTCGCTGGATTCAAGCATCAGAGCCAGAGATTGAAGTATTTCTTCGCGACGATTCCTTTTCGCGGTTTGTTTTTCTGCCATGTTACAAAATACCCCTGAAAATAAGCACTTGTCAGGCTGGCAACCACACAGCGACCCGCAAACTGACGTTTGCGGTTTGTTATTGCATTATGGCGCTGTGAGATGCGTGTTTGTCGGGCGGTTATTTGCGCCCGGAATGGCCGAAGCCGCCTTCGCCACGGTCGGTAGCGTCGAAGTCTGCCACCAGGTTAAATTCTGCCTGCACCACCGGTACAAACACCATCTGCGCGATACGCTCGCCCGGCTCAATGGTGAAGCTGTCCTGGCCACGGTTCCAGACGGATACCATCAGCTGACCCTGATAGTCAGAATCGATCAGGCCGACCAGATTACCCAGCACGACGCCATGCTTGTGGCCCAGGCCAGAGCGCGGCAGGATCACCGCTGCCAGTGACGGGTCAGCAATGTGAATCGCCAGCCCGGTCGGGATCAGGGTCGTTGCACCTGGCGCCAGTTCTACGGCGTCATCAAGACAGGCGCGCAGGTCAAGACCGGCAGAGCCGGAGGTGGCATACGTTGGCAGCGGAAATTGCTCGCCAACGCGCGGGTCCAGAATCTTAACGTCGATTTTTTTCATCATAACGGGTAACGATCTCGTCCAGTAAGTGTTGGCCCAGGAGTTCTTTGCGCTCAAGCGGTAAGACTTTATCTCCATCCTGCCAGAAAAGGTGCAATGCGTTGCTGTCGCTGTTAAATCCTTGCGTGGACAGCGATACGTCGTTCGCGCAAATCAAATCGAGGTTTTTGCGGGTACGTTTTTGCCGGGCATATTCTTCCACATTATTCGTTTCTGCGGCAAACCCAACAACGTAAGGTCGATGAGTTTTCAATGCGGCGACACCGGCAACGATATCCGGGTTCTTCACCATTTTTATTGTTAATTCATCACCTTGCTTTTTAATTTTAGCGTCGGCAATGGTTTCGGCGCGGTAATCAGCGACGGCCGCACAGCCGATAAAAATATGCTGCTGTTGAGCATGTGCCTGTACGGCGGCTTCCATTTCCAGCGCGGTCGTTACATCAATACGCTGCACAAACGCAGGGGTGGTAAGCGACACCGGGCCGCTCACCAGCGTGACGTTCGCGCCGCGTTTGGCTGCCGCGGCAGCAATCGCAAAGCCCATTTTGCCTGAGCTGTGGTTGGTGATGTAACGCACCGGATCCAGCGGCTCGCGCGTGGGGCCCGCGGTAATCATGATGTTGAGATGTTGCAGATCGTTGACAGGCGAGAAATGGGCGGCGGCCATATCAACAATCGTCAATGGGTCGAGCATACGCCCTGGCCCAACGTCGCCGCAGGCCTGGCTGCCACTGTCCGGTCCCCAAATCAGCAGGCCGCGCGAGGCCAGCGTGTCCAGATTATGCTGGGTAGCGGCGTTGCGGTACATCTGCTGGTTCATTGCGGGCACAACCGCGACGGGCGCAGGCGTGGCGAGGCAAATGGTCGTTAACAGATCGTTCGCCATACCGGCTGCCACGCGGGCAATTAAATCTGCCGTGGCGGGGGCAAGGATAACCAGATCGGCCCATTTCCCCAGCTCAATGTGGCCCATTGCGGCTTCGGCCGCCGGGTCGAGCAGGCTGTCGGATACCGGGTATCCCGAGACGGCTTGCAGGCTCAGGGGGGTGATAAAGGCTTTGCCGCCTTCGGTGATCGCGACCCGTACGTCGGCCCCGCGCTCGCGCAAACGGCGCACCAGGTCTGGCGTTTTATAGGCAGCAATACCGCCGCTGACGCCAAGAACGATTTTTTTACCGGCCAGGCTCATCATGATTCTTTCCTGTTGGGTTTCACCAGAGAGCGGGCATTTTATCACAATCCCTAAAACGGGGTGATGATGTCCTTAATTCACTTTGCGAGGCGTTACGCAAGAACGAAATGCCAGCGTCGAACCCCGAATTTGCCTGTGGCAGCATAATGGCAAACAGAAGGAGGCCGGGCATGGAAGAGACTGAACTGCTGCTACCGCGTGAAAAAATGCTGCGTCATGGCGTCACGTTGTTAAAGGACGACGAGCTGCTGGCGCTCTTTTTACGCACAGGCACGCCGGGGAAAACGGTATTTACGCTGGCGAAAGAACTGATAGACCATTTCGGTTCACTGTATGGATTGCTGACCGCTGAGCTGGAGGCGTTTACGCACGTTGAGGGCATTGGCGTGGCGAAATATGCCCAGCTACGGGGCATTGCCGAGCTGGCCCGGCGATTTTACAACGTGCGTATGGAGGAAGAAGACCCGATCCTCACCCCCGACATGACCCGCGAATTTCTGCAAAGCCAGCTCTCCGATCTGGAGCGGGAGATCTTTATGGTGATCTTTCTCGACAACAAAAACCGGGTACTGAAACATACCCGCCTTTTTTCGGGAACATTGAGTCACGTTGAGGTGCATCCGCGTGAAATTGTGCGGGAAGCGATAAAAGTGAATGCAGCCGGCGTGATCCTCGCGCATAATCACCCCTCTGGCTGTGCAGAACCAAGCAGAGCTGACAAAGCAATTACCGAACGTATTATCAAATGCTGTCAATTCATGGACATTCGTGTGCTGGACCATCTGATAATTGGCCGCGGAGAGTACATTTCTTTTGCCGAACGTGGCTGGATTTAGGCCTTTTCTCGCGATCCATCGGGATCTTTGTCTGTTCGGGACTTGAGCACACCGCCGAGTCAGCGTATACTACGCCACCTTTGAGAATCTCGGGTTTGGCATTTGGGCCTGGCAATCGAGAGTTCAATAGAACTATGCGATGACCGGGCTGTAAAGCCTGACGAGGCGCCGATACCCCATACGAAGCTCGAGCTAATTTGATTTTTGGAGAATAGACATGTCCCGAGTCTGCCAAGTTACTGGCAAGCGTCCGGTGACCGGTAACAACCGTTCCCACGCACTGAACGCGACTAAACGCCGTTTCCTGCCGAACCTGCACTCTCACCGTTTCTGGGTTGAGAGCGAGAAGCGTTTTGTCACCCTGCGCGTATCTGCTAAAGGTATGCGTGTAATCGATAAGAAAGGCATCGATACAGTTCTGTCCGAACTGCGTGCCCGTGGCGAAAAGTACTAAGTACTTAAAGAGGAAATAAATCATGGCTAAAGGTATTCGCGAGAAAATCAAGCTGGTTTCTTCTGCTGGTACAGGTCACTTCTACACCACCACGAAGAACAAACGTACTAAGCCGGAAAAACTGGAACTGAAAAAATTCGATCCAGTTGTACGCCAGCACGTACTGTACAAAGAAGCTAAAATCAAATAATTTTAGTCTCCTTGTATTGAAAAACCCCGCAACTGCGGGGTTTTTTGCATTCTGCATCTCAACGGAGGAACCATGCCTGAATTACCAGAGGTAGAGACCAGCCGCCGCGGCATTGAGCCCCATCTGGTTGGCGCGACTATTCTTCATGCTGTCGTTCGCAACGGGCGTCTGCGCTGGCCGGTGTCCGATGAGATCCACGCGTTAAGCGACAAACCCGTCCTGAGCGTGCAGCGCCGCGCGAAATACCTGCTGCTGGAGCTGCCTGACGGCTGGATCATTATCCATCTGGGCATGTCGGGAAGCCTGCGCATCCTCACCGAAGAGTTGCCTGCGGAAAAGCACGACCACGTTGATCTGGTGATGAGTAACGGCAAAGTGCTGCGTTACACCGACCCGCGTCGCTTTGGCGCATGGCTGTGGACCAAAGAGCTGGAAGGACACAACGTGCTGGCGCATCTCGGACCTGAGCCGCTGTCAGAGGCGTTTAACGCGGATTATCTCAAAGAGAAGTGCGCGAAAAAGAAAACCCCGATTAAACCCTGGCTGATGGATAACAAGCTGGTGGTGGGCGTGGGAAATATCTATGCCAGCGAATCGTTGTTTGCCGCCGGGATCCATCCCGATCGGCTGGCCTCCTCGCTGTCGGCGCAGGAGTGCGAGCTGCTGGTCAGAGTAATTAAAGCGGTACTGCTGCGCTCAATTGAGCAGGGCGGGACGACGCTGAAGGATTTCCTGCAAAGCGACGGGAAGCCGGGCTATTTTGCGCAGGAGTTGCAGGTTTATGGCCGTAAGGGTGAGCCGTGCAGAGCCTGCGGGACGCCGATTATTGCCACGAAGCACGCTCAGCGCGCCACGTTTTACTGCCGTCAGTGCCAGAAGTAGGGTTACTTTAGCTTTTCCATCAACGCCTGGTGGACGTTAACCGGCAGGAAGTGGGTAACGTCCCCGTGATGGCGCGCCACCTCTTTCACCAGTGAGGAAGAGATGAAGGACCACTCTTTGGAGGGCATCAGGAATACGCTCTCCAGCTCCGGCATCAGATGGCGGTTCATGTGTGCCAGCTGCATCTCATATTCGAAGTCTGCTACCGCGCGAAGACCGCGGATCAGGATATTGGCCTGCCGGTCACGGGCAAAGTTTGCCATCAAGTCGCTGAATCCGACGACCTCAACATTCGACAGATGCGAAATTGCATCGGTGGCAAGCTGCACGCGTTCGTTCAGGTCGAACATCGGCTTTTTGCTCGGGCTGGCGGCAATGGCCAGAATCACCTTGTCGAACATACACGCCGCACGGGTGATGATATCAAGATGACCGTTAGTGATCGGATCGAAGGTACCCGGATAAATCGCTTTTGTGCTCATGGCTCACGTTTTCTCTGAGTAGCCGCGGTTCAGCGCCCACAGCTCGGTGTATTTGTTGAAAGTATACTGGGCATTCACTACGGCCAGTAACCAGCCCTGTTTGCCGTCCAGCACGCCGCCACGCAGCAGCAGCGTTTTCAGAAACGCGCCCAGCGTGTGGGTGAAGATGCCGGTCAGCGTGGCCTTCTTGCCGCGCGCATGCCGCTCCTGCGCCCAGGCGGTGGCATAGTTCAGCTGTTTACGCTGGAAGCTGGCGAAATCGCGGCAGGTCAGATGAAGCAGATCGCCCGTCAGGGGGATGACCTGAGCGCCATCGCAGGCCAGAGATTCATGGACCAGGTTGTCGTTGTACTGATAACGCTCGCGCGCATAGAGGCGCATCACGCGGTCGGGGTACCAGCCGCTGTGGCGCATAAAGCGGCCCAGGAAATAGTTACGACGCGCGATACTGTAGACCGCGCCGGGCTGTGGCGCGGCAAGCACCGTTTGAATGGCCTGTCGGAGTTCCGGGGTGACGCGCTCATCGGTATCGATCATCAACACGTAATCGCCCGTGGCGTAACCCTGCGCACGCTGGCGCTGAATACCGTAGCCCTGCCAGTCGGTGTCGGTAAAGACTTTTGCCCCGGCTGCACGGGCAACGTCCGCCGTGTTGTCCGTACTTCCGGAGTCGAGAATGACGATTTCGTCAGCCCAGGCAACAGAGGCCAGGCAATCCGGAAGCAGGTCGGCGGCGTTTTTGGCGATCATCACGACCGACAGACGCGTTGACATTAGTGGCTCCGCTGCGGCAGGTAAGGTTGCAGAAGTTGCAGCAGACGGGTCAGCGCCCCCTGGTTCTGATGCAGGACTTCAACGGCGTGACGACCGTACCACAGGCGGTAATCTTCGTCAGTCAGAAGGGTAGAGACCTCTTTGACCACCGAATCCGCGTCGGTCACGGTGATTAAGCCATCGGCTTGCTGCAATTTCGCGCAGATATCTTTGAAGTTAAACGTGTGTGGCCCCATCAGCACGGGAATGGCGTGGGCTGCCGGCTCCAGCGGGTTATGACCACCGCGCTCCACCAGGCTTCCGCCAACGAAAGCAAGATCGGCGATCCCGTACAGCAGCATCAGTTCGCCCATCGTATCGCCAATCACCACCTGCGTGCTGCCAGAGGGGATTTCGCCGCTGCTGCGCAGGGTGAAGCTGAAACCGCCTTTTTGCACCATCTCGCGGGCATCTTTAAAACGCTCAGGATGGCGAGGAACCAGAATCAGAAGTAAATCAGGGAATTTTTCCAGCAGCTGGCGGTGAGCCTGAAGAATAATGGCTTCTTCGCCGTCATGGGTGCTGGTGGCAATCCAGACCTGGCGACGCGGCGCCCACTGACGACGCAGTGTTACCGCACGGGCGGCGAGTTCAGGGGTGACGGAAATATCGAACTTCAGGCTACCCGTGACCGCAAGCTGGTTGCGCTTCAGGCCGAGGGCGATAAAGCGCGCGGCATCTTCTTCGTTCTGCGCGGCGATCAGCGTGATTTTGCTGAGGAGGCGACGCATAAATTTACCCAGCTTGCCGTACCCTTTCGCCGAGCGTTCCGACAGACGCGCGTTGGCGATAACCAAAGGAATTTTACGGGCATGCAGGGCGGAAATCATATTCGGCCACAGTTCGGTTTCCATGACGATCACCAGTTTAGGGCGCACGGTATTCAGGAAACGGTTCATGGCGCAGGGGAGATCGTACGGCAGGTAGACGTGATGCACGTCTTTACCGAAGGCAGACATCACGCGCTCTGAGCCGGTTGGCGTCATCGTGGTGACGGTGATGGGCAGTGACGGATAACGGTGGCGCAGGGCACGCACCAGTGGAATGGCGGCCAGCGTTTCCCCGACTGACACGGAATGCAGCAGAATACCGTCCGGCGCCACTTTATTGCGGCAGTAGCCATAACGTTCGGCCCAGCGTTTACGGTACGCAGGCGCTTTACGGCTACGAAGCAACAGTCGCAGCCACACCAGTGGCTGAATGATGTAGAGCAGGGCGGTATACAACAATTCCAAGCGATTATCCGTTTTTTTAGTTTCGGCCGGGAAATTCTAAGCATTTAAGCGTGCTAAAGCTATCTCTTATGCCAGATACCGTTTTAAACGGAAGTAGCGCCGGCCCAGGCGCCAGCGCAAACGCGGGCTTTTGGCACTTTTCCAGATGAGCTTCCAGATCCCGGTGTCGAAGAACTCTTTGATTATCATTGATTTCTTCGCCTCATCCTTCATGTTGTCGAAGGTATGAATAATTCCCAGACCCTCTTTAGCGATTTGCCAGTAACAGGCCGGGATATTTTTCACTTTATCCGGGTAGCGCTGGTTAATGGCATCAAGCATCTTCAGGATCTTCATATAATGGCGCGCAGAGCGAATCAGCGTGTCGTCATTATCCGGGGTGTGCGATACCGAGGCGGAGTGAATGTAGTAGTCGTAAAAGCGTTCGCTGGTGTACTGAACGCGTTCTGCGGCAAGCAGCACCTCAGTCGTCCACGGGATATCCTGATGGCGCAGGCCAGGCTCGAAACGGAAGCCGTGCTGACGAATAAAATCGTGACGATAGATATTCAGCCAGGTCACATGCAGGAACTTACGTGAATCCAGCGCCTTTTTTAACCATGCCGCGCCATTCATGACGCCCGTTGAGGCGAGCTTATCTTCAGGGAAAATAGGGCTAGACGGTTTTTTGTTATTTTCCCAGACGTAGTTGCCATTGCAGGTGGCGACATCCAGATTCTGCGTGACGGCCATATCCAGCAGGCGCTGGTACATGCCGGGTTTGAAGACATCATCAATATCCGGGAAAGAGAGATATTGGCCGGTCGCAACGGCCAGGCCAGTATTACGCGCGATGGACACGCCCTGATTAGGTTGTTCAATAACCTGCATCTGTGGCAGCTGTTCGCGCCATTTTTCGACAATCTGCATCGAGCGGTCAGTGGAACCGTCATTCACGATGATGACTTCCATACTGTCGATGTGTTGATTTACAAGGCAGGTAAAGAACTGATCGAGAAAAGCTTCACCGTTATAAACGGCCACCACCACGCTTAATAAAGGCGCTGAATTTTGCATATGAAACCTGATTATTTTTGGTTGTCGACCAAAGCAATGTATTGCTGGCAAATGGCGTTGATACCGAACGATGCGATCGTTTCGCGATCAACAACGGGCGGAGAGGCATACAGTTCTGCCAGTGTTTTCGCCAGTGATTCGTCGGTTAACGCTGTCAGACCACGCGCCAGGGGGCCAGTAAGGATCTCAGCAGGGCCGCCAGGGCAGTTTGTACTCACCGGTGGGGTCTGACAGATAATGGACTCTACCAGTACATTACCAAAACCTTCGCAGTCGGAACTTAACACTAAAAGGCGTGCCCCTTTGATCCACGGGTAGGGGTTGGTTTCGAACGGGCGGAAGACGATCTTGTTTTCAATTCCCAGCTTAGCGGCAAGCTGTTTGAGCTGATTTATTTTCGCGTCAGAACCTTTGCCCATCAACACCAGCGATGCGTCGATCTTGCTCAGCGCAAACGCCCGCAGCAGCCTGTCGTGACGTTTGTGTTCATGAAAACGGCCAACATGGATAATGTAATCCTGCCCCTGCATCTCAAAGGGCGCTTCCGCCAGACGCTGAATTTCAGGGATATCAAAGGGGTTATGGATAACCGCTTTGCGCCGCAGGGGGATCGCGAGGACTTCAGACAGATCGTGCAGCACGGCGCCGGATACCGCCACCACGTTGCGGTTTTCATAGGTATGACGAATTTTATAATGCTTAAACCAGCGAGAAAGCCCGCTGCGATGGCGCAAATAGGAGAAGGAGAACATCCCGTGTACGCAGAACCAGACTTTATCCCGAGCCAGCACGCGGCTGTGCGCCACGATACGGTCGGTTTTATGCAGATGTGAGAAGACGACATCAAATTTACCGCTGCGTTCTGCCTGCTCGATGGCGCGATCCAGCAAACGGGCGCGACGCGGGATCTCGGTCAGCTTCCGCCAGGGTTTTTTACAGGTATCCTGCACAATCTGAAAATCGAAGCCTTCCGGAATGGCGTAGTCGCACACCTTCCGTAAGGAGAAAAGGGTGACCTGATGCCCCAGTTCTGTCAGTCCGCTGGAGAGGGTGAGAACCGTTTTTTCGGCTCCTCCACCGGGTAAACCATCAATAATCATTAGGATGCGCATTATTAATCCAGTAATTTTTGATAAAGCGAAATAAGCTGACTTGATAGTTTTTCAGGGGTTGCTTCTCTGACGCGTTCACGCGCCGCAAGCCCCATATTGTTATTTTTTTCCAGTGAAGGGATGGACATGACGGCCTCCTTCAATGTGTGGATATCAAGTGCATCACAGTAAAACCCGTTCTGGCCTTGCTCAATAAATTCTGAACCACCGCAACTCTCTGACGTAATGACGGGCAATCCACAGGCCATTGCTTCAAGTATGACGTTAGGGAAAGGATCATACAGCGTCGGCAGCAGTAAGCCATCAGAAAGCTGATAAAATGGCAGCGTCTCTTTTTGCATCCCCAGGAAACGGATTTGCCCCTCACAGCCTAATGAACGGGCGAGGTCGCGATAACGGCTTTCCGCTTTATCCTGACCGACCACAACCAGCCACGCCGAGGTTCCTGCTATAGCCCGAATAGCGCTTGCCAGCCCCTTGCGTTCAAACCCTGAACCCACGAAGCAGAAAATGACGGCATCAGCGGGTAAGCCAAATTGCTGACGCAGTACAGCGCGTTGTCTCTCTTCTGCCGGAACGAAGCGGCTGGAATCTATTGAATTATAAATCACATGTATCTTTTTTGCGTCAATATCAAAGTCTTCGACGATTTCGCGCTTGATCATCTCCGCATTACAGATAACGGCTTTCAACTCGGGAGCCTGGTACATTTCACGTTCTGCGTGCATCACGTAGCGGTGATAGCGATCGTGCATAAGCAGCTTCGCGCGCCAGGCGGGAAGAATACGCGTACGCTGTAGCAGCCAGCGTCGATGTACACCATCCCCGGCGCGGTAAATATCGCAGCCCGGAATACGTTCGTGGCTCTGGACAATATCAAACTGCTGTTGCTGCCACAGCGCGCGTGCGGCGTGTGCAAAGCCGCGCTCACGGCTGATGCGGCCCCACTTTCGGGGATCGCAAATATGAATATGCCAGTCGTCCTGCTTTTCGCCCTGCCACTCGCGGGTGATGACGTTGAGCTCAAGATTTTGATTGCTCAGCGCGGTAAGTGCCCTGGAGACAAAACGTTCTGCTCCCCCATCCGGACGATATTTTTGGCGCACAATGGCCAGACGATGAAGCTTCATTGCAGGTATCTCCTTGCGGCGGAGACGACAGTATCAACGGGGATGGCGTCGAGATAACGTTCCGTCGTTTTTGTATCAATGGCGTCAGGGTTGGGAAGCGGGCCGTAGTTACCTGCCCAGATGACCTCTCCGTTAACCTGCCATGGCGACCAGAACGTCAATTTTGACGGGCCAAACAGCGCCACGCAGGGCGTCTGAAGAGCGGCGGCCATGTGCATGGGTACGGAGTCAACGCCAATGAACAGGATCGCGTGATCGATTAGCGAGGCCAGCTGGCGCAGGGTTAACTGCCCTGCCAGCGATACAACACCCGTCTGCGGGGAGGCGGCAAGAATGCGGTCAATCATCGCCAGCTCTTTCTTATCCGGTCCCGCCGTGAGGACGATAGTGTGGCCGTCCTGCTGCAACGCGGCGATAGTTTGCGCCATTTTGCCTTCATCCCAGCACTTAAAGAACCAGCGTGAAGTGGGTTGAATAACGATGTAGCGGTCTCCCACGCCCTTTTGCGACAGCTTTTGGTGAGCATGGCGCCAGTCATCCACGCTGTAAGCCATGGTCACGGTAGGGTTGGCCATTACCGGCAGCGCTGACAGTATGGAGAGATTTTGTTCAACGGTGTGCAACGACTGATGGCTGGCGACCGAGACCAGTTCACTGTGACAAAAACGCCAGAAGGCGTTATTGCGCTTGTTAAAGGCGAACCCGAGCCGAACCGGTGCGCCGGTGAAGCGGGTAACAATCGCGCTGCGCCACTGATCGGCAAGATTGATCACCAGATGATAATGCTGAGCGCGTAAAGCACGAAGCAACTGCCACTCTTTTTGCAGGTGCTTCAGCGTCCCCAGCTGCTTCCATTTACGATCGATACCATAGATCGTCCCGATTGCCGGATGCGCGGCGAGCATGTCTCGCGTCTCTTCATAGAGAAGCACGTCGATTTGAGCTTCAGGCCATTTCTGGCGTAATGAATTGATGACGGGGGTGGTGAGTAACATGTCGCCATGATGGCGAAGTTTGATCAGTAAAATGCGCAAATCAGGCGTGTCAGGTAAGTTATTCATCATCATCTTATCGGCGTTGTACTATTGGCAATTCTAATAGACCTGGTAACGACTTGCACTCTTTCTCCATAATGTCAGGAATTTCCCTGGAAGGGTTTACTCCTGCTTTCGGGCGTGCGTAACATAGCGCTAACTATTTTGTCTTGCGGGCTCATTATGAAAAAACCAGCGTTTATCATCACGATCGATACCGAAGGGGATAATCTCTGGCAGAACCACCGGGTGATCAAAACGGAAAACGCGCGCTACCTGGCGCGGTTTCAGGCGCTTTGTGAACGCTTCGGCTTTAAGCCCGTCTGGCTGACCAACTACGAGATGGCAGTCGAACCGGTATTCATTGAGTTCGCGAAAGAGGTCATAGCCCGCGGCCAGGGTGAGGTGGGAATGCATCTCCATGCCTGGAATAGCCCTCCGGAACACGATCTGACCGGTGATGACTGGCGCTGGCAGCCTTATCTGATTGAGTTTTCAGACGAGGTCATGCGTGAGAAAGTGCTCTTCATGACCCGCTTACTGGAAGAGACTTTCCAGACAAAAATGCTCAGCCATCGCGCCGGGCGCTGGGCATTCGACAGCCGTTACGCCCAGTTGCTGATTGAGCTGGGGTATCAGGTAGATTGTTCCGTTACGCCGCGCGTGAACTGGCGTAACGCGAAAGGTGCCCCGCAGGGTAATGGCGGAACGAATTACCAGCATTTTCCCGATCGTGCCTACTTTTTGGACGTAGACGACATTTCCCGGCCGGGAAACAGCCCTCTCCTCGAAGTGCCGATGAGCATCCAGTATAAACACCCGGCATGGCTGAATTCCCTGAAGCAGGGTTATGATCGTCTGCGCGGTAAATACCGTTCTCCGTCAGTTAACTGGTTACGTCCGTCCGGAGGAAATGCGGCGGAGATGATTAAGGTTGCGCAGCAGTGCCTGGCTCAGGGGAATGACTACGTGGAGTTTATGCTGCATTCGTCGGAATTTATGCCTGGCGGGAGCCCTACTTTTAAAGACGAGGCCGCGATTGAGGGGCTGTATCAGGATCTGGAGCAGCTCTTTACCTGGTTATCAGATAAGACCGTGGGGATGACGCTGGCGGAGTTTTACCAGTACAAAAAATAGTTATGCCCGCCAGGCGGGCATATTTGTTATTGCTGTTTTGTTTGTGAGAAAGGTGTACTTAGCGCAAACAAAATCATAAAGAAGATTAAGGCTTCTGAACTGAGCAGTATGACATCCGTCAGTCCATACAAAAGCAAAAGAAGCATCGACGTCAGCAGCAGTGCGTTTCTGTTTCGTAGGGCATACACAATCATCGAAACGAAGAAAAAGAGCATTACCGCTACGCCGGGGATCCCCTGCAAAGAGTATTTCTCAATAAATTCATTATGCAGGTGGACTTTGATGTATTCGAGTGCACTGCCAAGGTGAGGATGGCCGTCTTTAATGTAGTGTCGGGTCCACGCTTCACGCTCTTCCAGCGATTGCCCTAACGGATGGGCAAGACCATTCTCGATCCCGATAGTCCACATCGAAAAACGTGCGCCGAGTGAGGTGCGGTCAAAACCTTGTTGATAACGTTCAACCTCACGTTGGGTTTGTTGTATTTTTGGCGAAATCAATGGCTTGTAGCTAACGATTACAACGCCTGCAACAATGCATAAAAAGATGAGGGCTGATTTAAGATGAATCTTTCTGAAATGATAAAGCGTGAGCACAATCGCCAGAAGCAGATATAAACCCATCGCAGCGCGGGTCCCCGTCAACAGTATGACGAAGTAAGAGATTAATATAGTGAAGCCCGCAACAACATACAGCTTCACGTTCTGTTGAAGGTAAAGACTGTATACGAAAGCCAGTGACAGGACAGAATAAACATAAGCTGAAACGGTGGCACGGTTAATTGCCATCTCAACGCGAGTCATACCTTGCGAGGCCTGCCACAAGCCATACCCTGTGGCGAGCACAAACCCCAGGGCCGTTGCGAAGAAGAAGAATTTCCTGAAGGTATCCTTATCGATATAAAACTTAAAGCGGTCGATATAGAAAATCAGGACACTCGCTAAAATTAACTTTTTGCTGGCACCGAGGTAGTCGCTGTAAAGGTTGAGGCCCTCGTTATGATACTCATAGAGTAAGTACCAGCCGAGGTTAAGTAACCCAATCAGCAGAATGGGCAGTGCTATAGTAAAAGGTCGCAGAGTGATTTTTTTATATTCGAAAGCCAGGCCAATAATACTGACGTAAATAGCGATATAGAAAAATTCTCTTTGCTTCCCAGAACTGACTAAAGCCAATATCAAGGAGATGAGGCTTAAAGCGATCGTCAGTTGATATAGCCGTGGTTTTATTTTTTCCATAACGCCTCAATAACCCTTTTTTTGTAGCTAAAACGAACATCGGTGGACAGGAAAAAAGACAATGTATACATGGTCTTTACGCGTTGTTTCACGAGCTGCAATTGTTGGTCTGTCAGACAGGACCGATGGTTGCTGTAAATATCAAACCAGTGGCAATTGACGAGATGTTTGTAGCGTGACGGAAATGTTCTTTCCATCTGTAACGTGCATTCGACAAGCGTTGAAATTTTGCTGGCGTCCAGACTGCTCGACAAACTGTCGCGACGCTTGATGTAATAATAATGCCCCTGGCGCTGATAGGCTATTTTACTCGATTGCATCAACATTCCCGGGAAGACAGCGAAATCCTCATAACATAACATCGGAGGTATGGGATTTTTCTCGTAAAGACTACGATGAATAAACTGGCCAATGAGATGTGCCTGAAAGTCTTTATGACGTAAGAAACGAGCAATTGCTTCATGTTGTGACAATGGCACAGGATTAAATCCCTGCCAGTCTGAAGTCATTCTCCGGGGATCGCGAATCTCAAGCAAACGTGTCAGTAACATATCCGGACGTTGCGCTTTCAGGTAGGCCATTGCGTCCCTGAGGCTGCCCGGCTTTAAGCAATCGTCACTGTCGAGCATCGTAATATACTCACCCGATGCCAGCGCGACAGCGCTGTTTCTTACCCGGCCTACGTTACGAAAGTTCACGGTGCGCGTTATGATCTGAGGAAATTTCGGCGACCACTCTTCAATTATTGCCTGCGTGGCATCCTCAGAACTGTCATTGAAAATAATGACTTCAGTATCCTGATCGGTTGCTGCCAGCAGGCTTGAAAGCGTGGCGTGCAGCGTAGCTTCAGCGTTATGCGCAGCAATAATGACGCTTAAAAAAGCCATAAAAATTAGTTTCCTTGAGCGTCGGTAGCGCTAGCCAGTGAGCGGGCTTTTGGTAATGTACGGATAAACTGCTGAAGATCGTGTAACGCGGAGTCAGTGACAGAGAATAGCGCTTCCCGCTCTTGCGGGAAGTAATAGCGCGTTTCAAACACATAAGAACAAATGTTATCGTCATTCCCGATCAGCATCACATTGCCAAGCGGACGCTGTTCATAGTGACAACACGGTCCAAACAGCAGGACCACCGGCACGCCGACGGCGTCTGCGATGTAGACATTCCCCGAGTCAGACGCGATATAGCAGTCCATCTTAGAAATGGCCCAGGGAAGCTCTTCCAGCGAAATTTTGCCAATAAGATTGATAAAATTGGGGATGTCACCGTAAAGACGGGTGATATCGTCCATCCACGACTGTTCGTTTGGCGCGCCGAAGACATAAAACTCGCAGGGTAAATCAGCGAGTTGATCAACAATCCGCTTCCAGATAACCGGAGGGACGGTTTTGGCTTTATTGCCCGCCGCAATACTGATGCCGATGCGGATAACGCCAGGTTTATCAAGAATGGCCGGCCAGGTCGTCGGCTTGAAGAGTGGCTTTGTGGCGTGCTTGGGAGAGTCTTGCCACGTGAGCGAGCGGTCGGCCAGTTTCAGGTAGTTCGTCACCGAAAGCGTTTTTTTGCCATGCTCAACGGTGCCGTCGGCTGCGAGATAGAAAATCCCGTGATACCACCTGCGCGTGTAAATGCTTAAAAACTGTTTGTTTTTGGCATTGCAGACGGCGGCAAAAAAGAGGTTCACGCTGTTGGGCTGTAGCAGGTAGACGTTGTCGTAGCGGTTCATGATCCTGCACGCGAAGCACAGTTTACGCCACAGGTTGCGCTTATGCTGCTCAATAAAATAGATCTGCTCAATAGTCTCATCATGCTTCGCCAGCGCGCCAACGCTGCGACTGATCAACACATCGCTTTTTTGCAGATATGCCAGAAGAGGCGTCGCATTAATAAAGTCACCGATTTTGGCTGTCTGAATGACAAGGTTCTTGCCCGTGTCCTTTCGAAACAGCTTCCGGATGAGTTTCACCGGAAAGAGTAAAATCAGCAGAAATACATAACTCATGGGTTAAATATCCCTGTTGGAAAGCCGATGGCTGCCCTGTAAAAATGAAAAAATAGCATCTGCGCTAATATCCTTCGTTTGTTGCGTAGGGCTGACCATCTGATGCTGGTTTTTACCGTAACCCCCGATCAACCCCGGATCGGTCGGGCCGAAAATCGTGATATTAGGACGATCCAGTGCGGCGGTTAAATGGCTTAACCCTGTATCCACAGAAACGACGGCGTTAGCGCCCGCCAGCTGTGCGGCAACCTGCGCCAGCGTGAGTTTGGGTAACACCTCGACGTGGGAAAAACCTGCTGCCAGACGTTCCGCTCGCTGCCGCTCATGTTCAGCGCCCCACGGGAGTTTAATATGGATACCGCAAGGTTGCATTAGTTCAATCAGCCTTCTCCAGTGCGTTTCCGGCCAGTGCTTATCGTCGCGCGTTGTGGCATGCAGGAAGACCAGATAGGGCGCGCTATCCTTGTCCGTTTCGCGCAGAAAATGCTGTGCGATGGCGTAGTCACCCTGGAGGTCGGGTTTTGCATAGCCGAGACTCTTAGCGAACAGCTCACGGGTACGTTCCACGGCGTGCTGCTGCTTCGCAATATGGTGGCGACGGTTATAGAACAGGCTCGCCAGCGGTTCGCGGGCGGTTTGCCAGTCCATGCCGTGCTTTACGCCGTGCGCCAGACGCGTGACCAGCGCGGCGCTTTTCACTAGCCCCTGGGCGTCGACGATCGCGTCGTAACGCCGGGCCTGCACCGCTTCGCGGAAGGCTTTGCGTTCGGCTTTAATCGGTGCGGAGAACCACGCTTTGCGCCAGCGGCGAATGGCCACCGGGATCACGCGATCAACCGCTTCATGCCAGGTGGGGATCTGCGCGAAGCCTTCTTCCACCACCCAGTCAAAACGGATGCCGGGAATGGCCCGCATGGCGTCCGTCAGCGACGGCAGCGTATGCAGAACATCACCCATTGAGGAGGTTTTAACGATCAATACCCGCATCCGTTATCCTTCTTCACTCAACAGCAGTGCGTTGAGTTCTTCGAGAACACGCTGCGGGGTAATGTCGATCAGGCTCTGATGGTAACCTTCTGCGGCATCGCCTTTGCGCACCTTGTGGTAGCCGGTGATCAAACGGATCACGCGCGCCTTGTGCGACAGCGGCGGCGTAAAGTCCGGGCTGCTTGGGCCATACAGCGCGACCAAGGGACGATCCAGCGCGGCGGCGACGTGCATCAGGCCAGAGTCGTTACTGACCACGGCCTTACAGGCGGCAATCAGGATAACCGCCTGCTCGAGTTGCGTTTCCCCGGCCAGGTTGCGGCACCATGCCTGTTGCTCGGTGCTCAGCGTGGCGAGAATTTCATTGCCCGCCTCATGATCTTTCGCCGAGCCAAACAGCACAATCTGATAGCCTTCGTCGATAAGCTGTTTCGCCAGCTCTGCATAGTGATAGTGCGGCCAGCGTTTTGCCGGACCGAATTCTGCGCCAGGGCAAAACCCAATCATCGGGCGTTCGGACGAAATGCCAAATGCGTTGCAGGTGTGGGATTTCTCCCCATCGCTTACCTGGAGCTGCGGCCACAGCAGCGGCTGCGGCAGATCTTTCGCGCTGCGCATCACGCCTTTGTCGTAGGCCAGCGCCACGTAGCGCTCCACCATCAGCGGCCAGGCCTCTTTATCCAGCACCCGGGCGTCGTTCAGCAGGCCGTAGCGCATTTCACCGCGCCAGCCGGTACGGTGCGGGATGCCCGCAAAGAAGGGCACAAGGGCGGATTTGAAGGAGTTAGGCAGCACGTACGCGCGGTCATAGCGTTTCTCGCGCAGGCTGTGGCCGAGTTTGCGGCGTTCACCGATTTCCAGCGCCCCGTGTCCGAGCGGCATCGGGATCGCCTCGTTCACTTCCGGCATACGCGATAACAGCGGACGGCACCATGCGGGTGCCATCACGTCGATTATCGCCTGGGGATAACGCGCCTTGAGCGTGCGATAGAGACTTTGCGACATCATCATGTCGCCCACCCATGACGGGCCGATCACCAGAATTTTCATGCTTATGCGTCGCGGTTCAGCCAGGCCATATATTCCGTTACGCCTTCGGCAACGGTCTTGAACGGCTTGTCGTAGCCTGCGGCGCGCAGGTTAGTCAGGTCCGCCTGGGTGAATGCCTGGTAGCGGCCTTTCAGCTTATCCGGGAACGGAATGTACTCGATGCTGCCTTTCTTATGGTACGCCAGCGTCGCGTCTGCCACCGCCTGGAAGGATTCCGCGCGGCCGGTGCCCAGGTTGAAAATGCCGGACACGCCATTTTCCAGGAACCACAGGTTTACTGCCGCCACATCGCCCACGTAGACGAAGTCACGCTTGAAGCCGTCGCTGCCTTCGAACAGTTTCGGGCTTTCGCCGTTATTTAATTGGGTGTTCAGGTGGAACGCCACGCTCGCCATGCTGCCTTTGTGGCCTTCGCGCGGCCCGTAGACGTTGAAGTAGCGGAAGCCGACAATCTGCGAGTTCGCTTCTGGCAGGATCTGACGTACGTACTCATCAAACAGGAACTTGGAGTAACCGTAAACGTTCAGCGGCTGCTCATATTCGCGGGATTCGATGAAATCTGAAGTGCGCCCACCGTAAGTTGCCGCGGAAGAGGCGTACAGGAACGGAATTTCACGCTCCAGGCAGTAGTGCAGGAGCTCTTTGGAGTACTGATAGTTGTTATCCATCATGTACTTGCCGTCCCACTCGGTGGTGGAGGAGCACGCACCTTCGTGGAAGATGGCTTCGATCTCGCCGAACTCTTCACCCGCCATAATCTGGATAAGGAAGTCTTCTTTATCCATGTAGTCAGCGATGTTCAGATCCACCAGGTTCACGAACTTGGTGCCGTCTTTCAGGTTGTCCACCACCAGAATGTCGGTGATGCCTTTGTCATTGAGGGCCTTAACAATATTGCTGCCGATAAAGCCCGCGCCGCCAGTAACGATGATCATAACTGTAACCTTTGAAGTATGAGTCGGGGAATATCCCGAACGCTAATCTCTTTATCATATCATCACAATGCTCAGGCTTCAGCCATTCACCGATATGCAGCAGGGGTACGCGTGATTTATGCTGCAAAAACGAGAAGAGATACTGCGTCATCTCGTCATGAACTATTGGTTTGGGTAATATGTGCCAAAATTTGCCGAGTCTGGAGAATTGCAATGCGTGGTGATTTTTACAAACAGTTAAACAGCGACCTCGATACCGCACGTGCGGAAGGGTTGTTCAAAGAAGAGCGTATTATCACGTCTGCCCAGCAGGCGGACATCACCGTTGCCGACGGCAGCCATGTGATCAACTTTTGCGCGAACAACTATTTAGGTCTTGCGAATCACCCTGAGCTAATTGCCGCGGCGAAAAACGGCATGGACACCCACGGTTTCGGTATGGCCTCCGTTCGCTTTATCTGCGGTACGCAGGACAGCCACAAGCAGCTTGAGCAAAAGCTGGCGAACTTCCTCGGAATGGAAGACGCGATTCTGTACTCCTCCTGCTTCGACGCCAACGGCGGTCTGTTTGAGACCCTGCTCGGCGCAGAAGACGCGATTATCTCCGACGCCCTGAACCACGCCTCCATCATCGACGGCGTACGCCTGTGCAAAGCGAAGCGTTTCCGCTACGCCAACAACGACATGGTGGAGCTGGAAGCGCGCCTGAAAGAGGCCCGTGAAGCGGGGGCTCGCCACGTCCTGATCGCCACCGACGGCGTGTTCTCCATGGACGGTGTGATCGCCAACCTGAAGGGCGTGTGCGATCTGGCGGATAAATACGACGCGCTGGTGATGGTGGATGACTCTCACGCGGTCGGTTTTGTCGGCGAAAACGGTCGTGGCTCCCACGAATACTGCGACGTAATGGGCCGCGTGGATATCATCACCGGTACGCTGGGCAAAGCGCTCGGCGGCGCGTCTGGCGGCTACACCGCCGCGCGTAAAGAGGTGGTCGAGTGGCTGCGCCAGCGATCCCGCCCGTATCTGTTCTCCAACTCCCTGGCGCCGGCGATTGTGGCTGCCTCCATTAAAGTGCTGGAGATGGTGGAATCCGGAGCTGAGCTGCGCGACCGCCTGTGGGCTAACGCCCGCCTGTTCCGCGAAAAAATGAGTGCCGCAGGATTCACCCTGGCCGGTGCCGATCACGCGATCATTCCGGTGATGCTGGGCGACGCGGTTGTCGCGCAGAAATTTGCTCGTGAGCTTCAGAAAGAAGGGATTTACGTGACCGGGTTCTTCTTCCCGGTGGTACCAAAAGGTCAGGCGCGTATCCGCACCCAGATGTCTGCGGCGCACTCGCCTGAACAAATTGAACGTGCGGTGGAAGCCTTTACCCGCATCGGCAAACAGCTGGGCGTCATTGCCTGAGGACGTATGATGAAAGCGTTATCCAAACTGAAAGCGGAAGAAGGGATTTGGATGACCGACGTGCCGGAGCCGGAAGTCGGTCATAACGATCTGCTGATCAAAATTCGTAAAACCGCCATCTGCGGTACTGACGTTCACATCTACAACTGGGACCAGTGGTCGCAGAAAACCATTCCGGTACCGATGGTTGTCGGTCACGAATATGTCGGCGAAGTGGTGGGTATCGGCCAGGAAGTAAAAGGCTTCAACATTGGCGATCGCGTCTCCGGTGAAGGCCACATTACCTGCGGTCACTGCCGTAACTGTCGCGGTGGGCGTACCCACCTGTGCCGCAACACCGTCGGCGTGGGCGTGAACCGTCCGGGCTGCTTCGCGGAATACCTGGTGATCCCGGCGTTTAACGCCTTCAAAATCCCGGACAATATCTCTGACGATCTGGCCTCCATCTTCGACCCGTTCGGCAACGCGGTACACACGGCGCTCTCCTTCGACCTGGTGGGTGAAGACGTGCTGGTTTCCGGCGCGGGCCCCATCGGCATTATGGCGGCAGCCGTGGCGAAGCATGTGGGTGCGCGCAACGTGGTGATCACCGACGTGAACGAATACCGCCTGTCGCTGGCGCGCAAAATGGGCGTCACCCGCGCGGTGGATGTCTCGAAAGAGAGCCTGACCGATGTGATGGAAGAGCTGGGCATGACCGAAGGCTTTGACGTGGGTCTGGAGATGTCCGGCGCGCCACCGGCGTTCCGCACCATGCTCGACACCATGAACCACGGTGGCCGTATCGCGATGCTGGGTATTCCGCCGTCAGATATGTCCATTGACTGGAACAAAGTCATCTTCAAGGGGCTGTTCATTAAGGGCATCTATGGCCGTGAGATGTTCGAAACCTGGTACAAGATGGCCGCGCTGATCCAGTCCGGTCTGGATCTGTCCCCGATTATCACTCACCGTTTCTCCATCGATGAGTTCCAGCAGGGCTTTGACGCAATGCGGTCCGGCCAGTCAGGGAAAGTGATCCTGAGCTGGGATAAGTAATTAAAAAGGGGCCAGCGGCCCCTTTTTTACTGATTCTTTTTCTCTTCGTCCGTCAGGTAACGCACCTTGCGGGTGTAATCCTGGCCTTTGAACAGCAGTTTGTTATCCGGCGATTCCAGATACTTCTGCCATTCGGAAAGCGGGAAACCACCGTGCGCGCCAATCACCTCTTTCGGCACAACGGCTTCCTGACCGCCGATCTTCTTGGAGACCGGCCAGTTCATCCAGTCGCCCAGGTTAACCGTTTTTACATCCAGCATGTCCAGCAGCGCAGCGAGCGGCAGCTGATCGGTCGGCGGCTGCGTGTCGTCCATCAGCTCCCAGGTATCCTGGAACAGCGTCAGCCACAGCGGGCAGATACGGCGCCAGGTCTTTTTGGTGGCGGCAAGAAACGCGCCGTTAACGTGATCGACCAGATACGGACGCACCGTTTCTTTGTAATATGCCGGCACTTTCTCCGCTGGCGCGCCGTCCAGCTTGGCAATCATTTTGCCCTGACGGAAGCTGGAGTAGATGTGCATATCCGCCATGTTGATCTCTGGCATTTTAAGCAGGTTGAGATCGGAGTCGATCATCAGCACACCTTCACCGCGCGCCTGCAACGGAGCGTTAAGCTTCACCAGACGACTGAGGTAGATCTGCTTATAGCGGTAACCTTCTTCACGTTTTGGAAGCGTGAGGGTAACAACGCGGGTTTTTGGCGGCAGCTCGCCGAAAGCGGATTCAGGCTGATCGCTGACGATAACAATCTCGCTGACGTCGGTGGCATAACGCTCTGCAAAGGTCGCTGACAATAACGCCTCTTCGACGAAATCCGCGCCCGTACACGGGATCACAATGGAATCCACCGCAACGAGATCGCGCGTGACCGGAAGGGAAGCGTAAGGAATGTTATGACGCCCGGTAATGTGGCGGTAGCGAGCATTCAGGAATTTAAACATGTTCTTCTCGTTTGGTTATTGCGCGCCAAGAACGGCCTCGACACCGTTAACATAGCTTTCAATGGCATACATGTTGCAGACATTCTGGTGTGCGGCAGCGGCGAGCCGGGCGCGCAGAGCAGGATCCTGCCAGATATTATCCAGATGTTGAGCAAGTTGCGACACGTCGCTCCAGGGAAACAGCAGGCCGGTCGACTCATGATCGATCAATTCTGCCGTGCCGGTCACCTTTGAACCAATCACGGGAATATTCAGCAGCATCGCCTCCAGCACGACGCGCGGCAGGCCTTCGCTCTTCGAGGCCAGAATAAATGCGTCAAAGGTGGCGAGATAGTCAAAAGGCGTGTTCTGGAAACCGGTAAAAATGACGTGCTCAGCAATACCCAGCGCGTCAGCCTGTGCCGCCAGTGCGCCGCGCTCCGCCCCTTCACCGACCAACACCATCTTCCATTTTGCCTGCGGGTGCCTCTGGCTGAACTGTGCCAGCGCCTCCAGCGTATGGTGGTTGGCTTTGCGAGGGATTAGCGAGCCAATGCTGCCGAACACAAACGTGTCGTCATCAATGTTCAGGCGCTGGCGCATCGCGCGTCGGTCGGGCAAAGGCTGGTGGATGTCGATAGCATTGTTGACCGTGGTACACAGCGCTGGCCGGACGCCATGCTGAAGCAACACGCGTTCAACGCCGTGCGAGACGGCGATGATTTTTGTGGCATGGGCATTGACCAGCTTCACCAGCGGCGGGGTCAGCACCGGTTCAATCCGGCAGTGCTGGATTATCCGCGCATGCAGGTTTGCGCCCGCCAGATACCCTTCTTCGTTAGAGCCTGGCTGGTTGTTCATATACAGCGTATCGAATCCACCTTCCCTGAAAATGGTCTCGATCTTGCTGACGTTGGGGCGAATGCGCCACAGGGTATCGATATGCCGCGTAAAAGCTTTGCGCGCTGAACGCGAGAAAAACAGCAGACCACGTCCCGCTTCTTTCAGTAGTTTTGCCCATGCCGGTTGCTTACGTTGAGGGATAACGAGTAGCGGGATCCTAATGCTATTGAGCACCTGGCCAATCGTTTGACCTTCAGCACGACTATAATCCCTGTAAAAACAACAGGTAATGTCGAATTTGTCGCGGTTGATTCGCTTCAGAAGCTCAAGCATACTGTTGGTACCTCCCCCCCATTCTTTGCCCGTGTCCAGGAGGAGGATTTTACGTTTTTGCGGCATGTCTGAATCCGTATGCTACCCTTCATCTGACCGCATTATAAAGAATTTACTGAAATAAAATAGATTTTTTGTATTTCTTTGTCTTTTTACAAGAAAACATTTTAAACGCGCTTATTTTAAAAGTGCGATTTAAGACTTTAATCGCCTCTTCTCAATTCGATAGTATGAGTGAAAAATTTTATGTCGTTATTGAGAGAGTGAAAATATGTTTAAAATAACGGTCTGCTTATTAACGTTTAACTCCGAAAGAACGTTGCACGATGTTATTCCTCCTCTTTTAAAAATAGCAGATGAATTCGTTATAGTGGATTCCGGAAGTACAGACTCGACGATATATATTTGCCAGAGTTATGGATTGTCGCCTATATTCAAAAAATATAGCTGGCACGGCGAGCAGATGAACCATGCCGTATCCCATGCGCACAACGACTGGGTGCTGTGCATGGACAGTGACGAAATACTCGATCAAGAAACCGTTGATGCTATTTTAAAATTAAAAATGGGCGATGAACCCGAACCGGATATGGCGTGGCGGATATGTCGTCACTGGTTTGTTTTGGGAGAAAATGTCCGAACGATTTATCCCGTCTCATCACCGGATTATCCGGTGCGTCTTTTTAACCGTACGCAGTCGCGATTTAATAACCGGCCAGTAGACGATCAGGTTGAAGGTTTTCTCCGTTCTGAACGTATTCCAGGTTATGTCAGACATGAGACGTTTCATTCGCTGCATGAACTTTTTAATAAATTAAACGGATATACTACTCGCCTGGTTCAATATCAGACGATACGTCCCTCTCTTGGTCGCGGCGCGATCAGCGCTATCGGCGCATTTTTCAAATGGTATCTGTTTAGCGGTGCCTGGCGTCAGGGCAAAGTAGGTGTGGTGACAGGGTTTTATGCCACGGCGTACAGTTTTTTGAAGTATTTCAAGGCCTGGTATCAGGATCGGGAAAAGAGAGAGTCCGTTGCAAAAGAGCAGTCGGACTCTTATCTGGCAGAATAGGCGTTAGCCGATCAGGCTTTTTTTCCCCAACCCTGCCACTGTTGCTGGACATATTTAACCAGTGTACTGCTGCTGATGCTTTCGCCAATCACCGAGAAGAAGCGGGTTGCATAGACCGGTTCAGGCGGCTGTTTCAGCGTGCAGTTCTTCACGCCGCGGAATGGATTACGCGGCTGCGTTGCGGGTGGTTGCGCGCTACCCGGACGAGAAGTATCCACCTGAGGTTCATTGAGCAGATCGCTCGGACGCACCAGCGTAATATCGGCGGGTAAGCCCGGCAACATTTGCTGCAAAACGCGAACGGTAGACGGATGCGGATGCCCAATGGCAATCGCCGAACCGTTACGGCGCGCCAGCTGTACCGCGCGGTTGAACTGCACGCGGATATCCGCTTCGTTCTGGGAGTCGTCCAGGAATACTTTGCGCTTGATGACTTTTACACCTGTCCCCTGAGCGGCACGCATCGCCTGGCTGTTGCCGATGGTCATGCTGTCGAGGAAATAGAGATTGTAACGCTCCAGCGCCTGCATCACTTTAAGCATACCGTACAGGCTGGAGGTCATCGCGCTGCCCATATGATTATTCAGACCCACGGCATACGGCACTTTATTGTACGCATCGCGGATGATGCGATCGATCTCGTCGCTGCTCATGTCCGGGCGCAGGGTATCTTTTTCCAGCGGCTGCTTGCTGAGGGGGGCCATTGGCAGATGGATGAGGACCTGATGGCCGCCATTGTGCGCTTTGGTCGCCATTTCATGCGCGTGAGGCGCATTAGGCAGGACGGCGACAGAGATGGCTGGCGGCATCGCCAGCACCTGATTTTCATAGTGTGGTCGATAACCGAAGTCATCAATCACAATCGCGAGTTTGCCTGCATAAACCGGTGCAGCCAGCGCCAGTGCGCTGACTACGGAAACAACAATTCGACGAAATTGAAGCAAAACCTATCTTCCCAACCACGGCTGTGGATTGACCGCCTGACCCTGACGACGAATTTCGAAATAGAGTGACGGGCGGCCCTGACCGCCACTGCTGCCCACAAGGGCAATGGGTTGACCCGCGCGCACCTGGGTGCCAACGCTGACCAGCGCGCTCTGGTTGTAGCCGTAAAGACTCATATCGCCTTTACCGTGTTCAACCACCACCACGAGCCCATAACCCTGTAGCCAGTCGGCCAGGATCACGCGGCCATCGGCGATGGCTTTCACTTCGCTACCTTCAGACGCACCGATAACGATCCCCTTCCAACGTAGCTCACCCTGCAACTGTTCGCCATAGCGATGCAGGATCGTACCGCGAACGGGCCAGTAAGCCTGACCACGCGGGGAGCCGAGGCCGCCGGTACGCGACATCAGGGAACGTTCATTTTCAGTCGGTTTGTAGGTGGTGCCTTTCCGGGAGGCTTCCTGCTGCTTATTACGCACCGCCTGCGCTTCGCGCGCTTCTTTTTCGGCGCGCGCTTTGGCCGCGGCTTCTGCCCGGGCAATGCTGTTACGCAGTCTGGATTCGTTGGCGCGCATTTCGCTCAGCTGGCTTTGTCCTGCCTGGATAGAGGACTCCAGCCCGGCGAGCGTCTTCTTACGCTCATTGCGCGCCTGCTCAAGCTTCTCCTGCTGCGCCTGCTGATCGTAGAGCAGCGTTTGCTGCTGGCTCTGCTTCTCTTCCAGCTCGGCTTTTTGCGTGGTGACTTCTTCGCGCGTCTGTTTCAGCTGCGCAATGGTCTCCTGACGCGCCTGGTTTAGATAGCCGAAATAGGCCTGTAAACGCTGACCACGCTGGCTCTCTTCACCGCTGAGGATCAGCTGAAGGCCTGTGTGCTCACCCTGACGGAAAGCAGCATCAAGCTGTGCAGCAAGGTTCCGCTCCTGGGCATCGCGCTGACGCTCCAGTTTCGCAATCGACGCGTTCATTTCATCGATTTGCTTATTGAGCTGGGCAAGGGTGTTTTGTGTTTCACGCAGCTTACGCGCGGCGGCGGAAATGGCCTCTTCCTGCTTTTTAAGCTGGGCGAGCAGGGTGGCGCGCTGCTGCTGTTGCTGACGTACCGCACGCTCTTTGGCGGCGATATCGGCCTGAATGGATTTAAGCTGATCGCGGTCATCCGCGTGGGCGGATGCGGCGCACAGCAATACGCCAGCGCTGAGTGCGCTGGCGCAAAGCAGAGGTCTGACTGATAACCGAAGCGGCTTCACGACCCATGTGATTGAAAAAATCGCCTTTCCCCTCATGGGGAGCGATTATTCCACGATGAACAGCGGCTTGCCAGTCATCTCTTCAGGGATTTCCATACCCATCAGCGACAACATGGTTGGCGCGATGTCGGAAAGCTTGCCGCCTTCCACAGCTTTCACTGATTTATCACCTACATAAATCAGTGGAACAGGCAGGTTGGTATGGGCGGTATGCGCCTGACCGGTTGCCGGATCACGCATCTGTTCTGCGTTACCGTGGTCAGCGGTGATCAGCAGCTGGCCGCCCACGGATTCAACCGCTTTCGCGACCTGCTCAACGCAGTGGTCCAGCGCTTCAACCGCTTTAACGGCTGCTTCCATCACGCCGGTGTGGCCCACCATGTCGCCATTCGGATAGTTACAGATGATGGTGTCGTATTTACCGCTTTCGATCGCGGCCACCAGTTTTTCGGTCAGCTCCGCAGAGCTCATTTCTGGCTGGAGATCGTAAGTGGCGACTTTCGGCGAGTTAATCAGGATGCGGTCTTCGCCTTTAAACGGCTCTTCTACGCCGCCGTTAAAGAAGAAGGTCACGTGCGCATACTTCTCAGTTTCGGAGATGCGCAACTGCGTTTTATCGTTTTTCGCCATCCACTCGCCGAAGGTATTTTCCAGGGAAGCGGGTGGATACGCGCATGGGGCTTTGATATCCGCTGCATACTCGGTCAACTGGATGAAATCGATCTTCGCCACTTTCTTACGGGCGAAACCGTCGAAATCGCTGTTGACGAAGGCGCGGGTGATTTCGCGCGCGCGGTCAGCACGGAAGTTCATGAAGATCAGCGCATCGCCATCTTCCATGGCGGCATCGGCCTGGCCTTCAGCGCGGATCACGGTTGCCTTCACAAATTCGTCGTTTTCATCACGCGCGTAAGCCGCTTCCAGGCCTTCAACGGCGGTCGGGAACTGGAACTCACCTTTTGCCAGGGTCAGCAGATCATAGGCTTGCTCAACGCGGTCCCAGCGGTTGTCACGGTCCATGGCATAGTAACGGCCAACGATGGACGCCACGCGGCCTTTGCCCAGTGCGGCAAATTTATCTTCAAACGCTTTAAGAGAACCTTTTGCGCTGCGTGGCGGCGTATCGCGACCATCCAGGAAGGCGTGCAGATAGATTTTTTCCGCACTGCGCTCGGCGGCCAGTTCTACCATCGCCATGATGTGATCTTCGTGGCTGTGAACGCCGCCCGCAGAGAGCAGACCCATAATGTGAACGGCCTTGCCTGCGGCAACGGCTTTATCAACCGCTCCGGTGAGCGTTGGGTTGGCAAAGAATGTACGTTCTTTGATTTCAACGTCCAGGCGCGTCAGGTCCTGATAAACGATACGGCCCGCACCCAGGTTAACGTGACCCACTTCAGAGTTGCCCATCTGACGATCCGGCAGACCCACTTCCAGGCCAGACGCATCAATCAGGGTGTGGGGACGTTTTGCCCATAGCGCATCCATAACCGGGGTTTTGGCGTTGAAAATGGCGTTATCCTGTTGATCTTCACGGTAGCCATAGCCATCCAGAATCACCAGTACCATAGGTTTTTTAGAAACCGACATTGCGACAACCTCATGCTCAAGAGACAAAAAATTTGCGTAATTTTACTACAGCTGAATCGATAAAATAGCCGCAGAAGATCAAAGAAAGCGCGGGGGCAATGCTGTTCTCAGGCCATTTTGAGGCTTTTTTTACGTGGCATGCCGCAGAAAATAGATTAGCTTTATGTCGCTGGCTGTATTTGCCACAGCGCACAGGTATACTCCTGTCCTGGTTTTTTTAATCACTTAGTCGGGAGTTGTTACCCCCCATGCAAGAAATTATGCAATTCGTTAGCCGCCACCCGGTTCTGAGCATCGCGTGGATTGGCCTGCTGGTCGCTGTACTGTTCACCACATTTAAGGGACTGACGTCTAAAATTAAGGTGATCACCCGCGGTGAAGCGACACGTCTGATCAACAAAGAGGACGCCGTGGTTGTCGATCTGCGTCAGCGCGACGATTTCCGCAAGGGCCACATCGCAGGTGCTATCAACCTGCTGCCCGCGGAAATTAAAGCGAACAACATTGGTGAGCTGGAGAAGCATAAAGCCCAGCCGATTATTGTTGTTGACGGCACTGGCATGCAGGCGCAGGAATCTGCCAGCGCACTGCATAAAGCAGGCTTTGAAAACGTAATGGTGCTGAAAGAAGGCATCTCCGGCTGGAGCGGGGAGAATCTTCCTTTAGTGCGCGGTAAATAAGGAGTTAAGTGATGGCCAATATTGAGATCTACACCAAAGCAACGTGCCCGTTCTGCCACCGAGCGAAAGCGCTGCTGTCCAGCAAAGGCGTAACGTTCAAGGAACTGCCGATCGATGGTGACGCGATTAAACGCGAAGAGATGATCCAACGCAGTGGTCGCACAACGGTTCCACAGATTTTTATTGATGCGCAGCACATTGGCGGCTGTGATGACTTGTATGCGCTCGACGCTCGTGGCGGACTCGATCCGCTGCTGAGCTAAAGACTTTAGGACAATTAAAAAGGGTTTTTCCATGTCAGAACAAAACAACACCGAGATGACTTTCCAGATCCAGCGCATCTACACCAAGGATGTCTCTTTCGAAGCGCCAAATGCGCCGCACGTTTTCCAGAAAGACTGGCAGCCAGAGGTTAAACTTGATCTGGATACCGCATCCACCCAGCTGGCGGATGATGTGTATGAAGTCGTACTGCGTGTCACCGTGACCGCCTCTCTGGGCGAAGAAACTGCATTCCTGTGCGAAGTTCAGCAGGGCGGTATCTTCTCCATCGGCGGCATCGAAGGCAACCAGATGGCGCATTGCCTGGGTGCATACTGCCCGAACATCCTGTTCCCGTATGCGCGTGAATGCATCACCAGCCTGGTTTCTCGCGGTACATTCCCGCAACTGAACCTTGCGCCAGTAAACTTTGATGCGCTGTTCATGAACTATCTACAGCAGCAGGCTGGCGAAGGTGCCGAACAACATCAGGATGCCTGATGAGCACTGTTAATGCGTCAATGACTGTGATCGGTGCCGGCTCTTACGGCACCGCTCTTGCCATCACCCTGGCAAGAAATGGTCACGACGTGGTCCTGTGGGGCCACGATCCAAAACATATCGCGACGTTGCAACACGACCGCTGCAATGTGGCGTTTCTCCCGGACGTTCCGTTCCCTGACTCCCTGTATCTGGAAAGCGACCTCGCGACCGCGCTGGCGGCCAGCCGCAATATTTTGATTGTGGTGCCAAGCCATGTGTTTGGCGAAGTCCTGCGTCAGATTAAGCCGCTGATGCGTGCGGATGCGCGTATTGTGTGGGCGACGAAGGGGCTGGAAGCGGAAACCGGACGTCTGTTGCAGGACGTTGCCCGCGAAGCGCTGGGAACAGCGATCCCGCTGGCGGTGATCTCCGGGCCGACGTTTGCCAAAGAGCTGGCTGCGGGCTTGCCGACGGCGATTTCGCTGGCGTCCACCGACCAGGCATTTTCCGACGATCTTCAGCAACTGCTGCACTGCGGCAAAAGCTTCCGCGTGTACAGCAACCCCGATTTTATCGGCGTGCAGCTGGGCGGCGCGGTGAAGAACGTCATTGCCATCGGGGCCGGGATGTCTGACGGCATCGGTTTCGGCGCGAATGCGCGTACTGCGCTGATCACCCGTGGCCTGACCGAAATGTCCCGCCTGGGCGAAGCGCTGGGTGCCGATCCGGCCACCTTTATGGGAATGGCAGGGCTGGGCGACCTGGTGCTGACCTGCACCGATAACCAGTCGCGTAACCGCCGCTTTGGCATGATGCTCGGACAGGGCAGCGATGTAAAAAGCGCGCAGGAGAAGATTGGTCAGGTGGTTGAAGGCTATCGCAATACCAAGGAAGTTCGCGAACTGGCGCACCGTTTCGGTGTTGAAATGCCAATAACCGAGGAAATTTATCAGGTATTGTATTGCGGAAAAAATGCGCGCGAGGCAGCATTGACCTTATTAGGTCGTGCGCGCAAGGACGAGCGCAGCAGCAATTAGCCGGGAAGTATCGTCACCTGAATGACCCAGCCAGCGCAGAACTGGCTGGTCATTAACTATCGTCTGGAGCAAGCAATGCCGTGTGAAGAACTGGATATCGTCTGGAATAATATTAAAGCCGAAGCCCGAGCGTTGGCCGACTGTGAGCCCATGCTGGCCAGTTTCTATCACGCGACGCTACTTAAGCACGAAAATCTCGGCAGCGCCCTGAGCTATATGCTCGCCAATAAACTGGCTTCCCCTATCATGCCTGCTATTGCGATTCGCGAGGTGGTGGAAGAGGCCTACGCCGCAGATCCGGAGATGATTGCTTCTGCCGCCTGCGACATCCAGGCTGTGCGCACGCGAGACCCGGCGGTGGATAAATACTCCACGCCGCTACTGTATCTCAAAGGCTTCCACGCCTTACAGGCGTACCGCATCGGCCACTGGTTATGGAATGAGGGACGCCGCGCGCTGGCCATCTTCCTGCAAAACCAGGTTTCCGTGACCTTCCAGGTCGATATTCACCCGGCGGCGAAAATTGGCCGCGGGATCATGCTCGATCACGCCACCGGCATTGTTGTTGGTGAAACGGCGGTGATCGAAGATGACGTGTCGATCCTGCAATCCGTTACGCTGGGCGGTACCGGTAAAACCAGCGGCGATCGCCATCCGAAAATCCGTGAAGGGGTGATGATTGGCGCGGGCGCTAAAATCCTCGGCAATATTGAAGTCGGACGCGGCGCGAAGATTGGCGCGGGGTCGGTTGTGCTCCAGCCTGTACCGCCGCACACCACCGCCGCTGGCGTCCCGGCGCGCATCGTCGGTAAGCCAGACAGCGATAAGCCGTCGATGGATATGGATCAGCACTTCAACGGTATTCATCACACCTTCGAATACGGCGACGGTATCTGAACGCCGGAACACCTAAATAAAAAAGCCCGGTGAGTCAGTGCACCGGGCTTTTGATTAGTTGCGGTATAACACTTTGATAATGTGATAGCCGAATTGTGTGTGCAGAGGGCCAGTTGGCTCCAGCACCGGGCAGGAGAAGACCACTTTATCAAACGCCGGGACCATCTGGCCCTGGCGGAACTCGCCTAAGTCACCACCGCGTTTGCCTGACGGGCAAATCGAGTGTTTCTTCGCCAGTTTGCCGAAGTCGGCGCCGTTTTTAATCTGTTCGAGCAGATCCTGTGCCAGTTTCTCTTCTTTAACAAGGATATGCAGTGCTGCTGCTGTTTTTGCCATGATCGTGCCTTGAGTCGACTAGTTTACGGTCGGTATACTACCACGCGTTTTTCCTCCTCTCCCGACTTTCATTGAGTGACCATTTATGCGTTTAAACCCCGGACAACAACAAGCTGTCGAATTCGTCACCGGACCCTGCCTGGTGCTGGCAGGAGCGGGATCCGGTAAAACACGCGTGATCACCAACAAAATCGCCCACTTAATTCGGGGTTGTGGATACCAGGCGCGCCATATCGCGGCGGTCACCTTTACCAACAAAGCGGCGCGTGAGATGAAAGAGCGCGTCGGCCAGACGCTGGGCCGTAAAGAGGCGCGCGGGCTGATGATCTCTACCTTCCACACGCTGGGTCTGGATATCATCAAGCGCGAATACGCGGCGCTGGGCATGAAGTCCAACTTTTCTCTCTTTGATGACACCGACCAGGTGGCGCTGCTTAAAGAGCTGACGGAAGGACTGATCGAAGATGACAAAGTGCTGTTGCAACAGCTGATCTCGACGATCTCGAACTGGAAAAACGATCTGATGACGCCGGCCCAGGCAGCGGCAAGCGCTAAAGGCGAGCGCGACCGCATCTTTGCCCACTGCTACGGTCTGTACGACGCGCATATGAAAGCCTGCAACGTCCTGGATTTCGACGATCTGATCCTGCTGCCGACGCTGCTGCTTCAGCGGAATAAAGAGGTACGCGAGCGCTGGCAGAACAAAATTCGTTACCTGCTGGTGGATGAATACCAGGATACCAACACCAGCCAGTACGAGCTGGTAAAGCTGCTGGTAGGGCAGCGTGCGCGCTTTACCGTCGTAGGCGATGACGATCAGTCGATTTACTCCTGGCGTGGCGCACGTCCGCAAAACCTGGTGCTGCTGAGCAAAGACTTCCCGGCGTTGCAGGTGATTAAATTGGAGCAGAACTACCGTTCCTCCGGGCGTATCCTGAAGGCGGCGAACATCCTGATTGCCAATAACCCACACGTCTTTGAGAAGCGCCTGTTCTCCGAACTGGGTTACGGCACCGAGCTGAAAGTGCTCAGCGCCAACAACGAAGAGCACGAAGCGGAGCGCGTAACGGGCGAGCTGATTGCCCATCACTTCGTCAACAAAACGGAATACAAGGATTACGCGATCCTCTATCGCGGAAACCACCAGTCGCGCGTCTTTGAAAAGATGCTGATGCAGAACCGCATTCCCTACAAAATCTCCGGCGGTACGTCGTTCTTTTCGCGTCCCGAAATCAAGGATCTGCTGGCCTATCTGCGCGTGCTGACCAACCCGGATGACGACAGCGCTTTCCTGCGCATCGTGAATACGCCGAAACGCGAGATTGGCTCTGCGACGCTGCAAAAACTGGGTGAATGGGCGATGACCCGCAACAAAAGCCTGTTCACCGCCAGCTTCGATATGGGGCTGAGCCAGACCCTGACCGGGCGCGGCTATGACGCCTTAACCCGCTTTACCCACTGGCTGGGTGAGGTGCAGCGTCTGGCAGAGCGCGAGCCTGTGGCGGCAGTACGCGATCTGATCCACGGCATTGATTACGAATCCTGGTTGTATGAAACCTCTGCCAGCCCGAAAGCAGCCGAGATGCGGATGAAAAACGTGAACCAGCTCTTCAGCTGGATGACCGAAATGCTTGAAGGATCTGAGATTGACGAGCCCATGACCCTGACGCAGGTGGTCACCCGCTTCACGCTGCGCGATATGATGGAGCGCGGCGAAAGCGAAGAAGAGGCCGATCAGGTTCAGCTAATGACGTTACATGCCTCGAAAGGGCTGGAGTTCCCCTATGTCTATCTGGTGGGGATGGAAGAGGGCTTATTGCCGCACCAGAGCAGCATTGATGAAGATAACGTCGACGAAGAGCGCCGTCTGGCCTACGTGGGGATCACACGTGCGCAGAAAGAGCTGACGTTTACGCTGTGCAAAGAGCGCCGCCAGTATGGTGAGCTGGTGCGCCCGGAGCCGAGCCGTTTTCTGCTGGAGTTGCCTCAGGACGATCTTATCTGGGAGCAGGAGCGTAAAGTCATTACCGCTGAAGAGCGTATGCACAAAGGGCAGGCAAACGTGGCAAACATTCGCGCGATGCTGGCAAAAGCCAAAGAGAAGGGATAACTATTTGCAGGCCGGGTAAGGCGAAGCCGCCACCCGGCACGCTTCAAAGGGTCACTTCACATCAAGCGCCCAGTGCACATAGCTCTGCCACTGGTACTCCTGCTCAATCAGTTCCGCCCCAAGCGGATGATCCTCAAGCCAGTTTTCCGGTAGCGTCAGCGTCAGTTTCTCATCGTCTGCCGCCAGCGTAATGGCTGGCAGCAAATCATCACGACGCCGGCTGGCAAACAGGATCGCCAGGCGAAGCAGACGACACAGATGCTCCGCCACGCGCGGCGGTACAGCGTTCTGCTGGTGAAGGGAAGAGAGATCGACGGCGTTAGTCTGATTTAGCAGCAGGGTGGCCAGCAGCTTCTTCTGGGCGGGCGTATAGCCCGGCAAATCGAGATTACGCACCAGCCAGGCCGCGTGCAGCGGTGCCTGCTTGTACTCCACGCTGAGACCAATTTCATGTAGCGCACAGGCGCTTAGGAGTAGATCGCGGCTTAACGGTTCAATATCCCAGCTTTTTTTCACCTGATCGGCAAACAGTGACGCCAGTTGACTCACTCTGTGTGCCTGGTCGATATCAACAATAAAGCGGCGCTGAACGTTACGCAGCGTACGGCTACGGATGTCCTGATCGACCGACTGGTGCAGCATTCCGTAGACCAGACCTTCGCGCAGCGCACCGCCTGCCAGGGTCATACACTGGATATTCAGTTCAGTAAAAATGGCGATCAGAATGGCGAGCCCACTGGGGAAAACCAGCGCGCGTTCGAGCGTCAGCCCTTCTATTTCAAGCTCTTCCAGACGACCACACTGGATGGCGCGCTGTTTAAGCTGCTGGAGTTTGGCAAGCGTGATCCGCTCGTCCATTCCCTGTGCCATCATGATTTCCTGCAACGCCTGAACGGTTCCGGACGCGCCGACACACACTTTCCAGCCGTGATAGCGCAGTTCGTCCATGACCGGGCGCAGGACCGCACGCGCCGCGTTTTCCGCCTCGTCAAAATTCTCTTTGGCAAGGTTTCGATCGGTAAAGTAGCGTTCCAGCCAGGTCACACAGCCCATCGACAGGCTGAACAGTGACGTCGCCTGCGCGCCTGTGCCCGTGACCAGTTCGGTACTGGCGCCACCGATATCGACCACCAGACGACGATCGTCGCCGCCGGTCGTATGCGCCACACCCTGATAAATCAGACGCGCTTCTTCTTCACCGCTGATGACCTGCACCGGGCAGCCCAGAATTTCCTGTGCTCTGGCAATGAAATCGCCAGCGTTAACCGCCAGACGAAGAGTCGCCGTGGCAACAACGCGAATTTGACTGAGCGGGATATCCTGCAAACGTTCTGCAAACAGACGCAGACACTGCCAGCCACGTTCCATGGCTTCCGGGGAGAGGTGATTATCGCTGCTCAGGCCCGCCGCGAGGCGGACCTTGCGCTTAATGCGCGTCAGCGTTTGTATGCTTCCCGCCACCTCGCGCACAACCAGCATATGAAAACTATTCGAACCGAGATCAATTGCCGCATAAAGCGAGGTGGAGCTGAGCATATTTTTTAACCTGAACGACGACGATTACGCGGTGCACCGCCGGAACGACGCGGACCATTGCCGGAGCGTGGACGGGTAAGGCGCTTAGGTGGCGGCAGCTCGCTCAACAGCGCGTCCGGATTGTATTTGCTCTGTGGAATAGAGTGACCGATGTAGGTCTCAATGGCCGGAAGATTCAGCGCATACTCTTCACACGCAAGGCTGATGGAGTGACCGCTTGCGCCGGCACGACCGGTACGTCCGATACGGTGTACATAGTCTTCACAGTCATCTGGCAGGTCATAGTTAAAGACGTGCGTCACGGCTGGAATGTGCAGGCCACGGGCCGCCACGTCGGTCGCGACCAGAATATCAAGGTCGCCACGAGTAAATTCGTCGAGAATGCGCAGGCGTTTTTTCTGCGCCACGTCGCCGGTCAACAGGCCCACACGGTGCCCATCTGCCGCCAGGTGACCCCAGATATCTTCACAGCGGTGTTTGGTGTTCGCGAAGATAATCGCGCGATCCGGCCACTCTTCTTCGATCAGGGTTTGCAGCAGGCGCATTTTCTCTTCATTAGAAGGATAGAAGAGCTCTTCTTTAATGCGGTGCCCGGTTTTCTGCTCCGGTTCTACTTCCACATATTCCGCATTGTTCATCTGCTCGAATGCGAGTTCACGTACGCGGTATGACAGGGTAGCGGAGAACAGCATGTTCAGACGCTGGTTTGCCGCAGGCATACGGCGGAACAGCCAGCGGATGTCTTTAATGAAGCCCAGATCGTACATGCGGTCTGCTTCATCCAGCACCACGACCTGGATTGCGCCGAGGTTGATATGGTTCTGTTTGGCGTAGTCGATAAGACGGCCGGTGGTCCCAATCAGGATATCGACGCCGCTTTCCAGCACTTTCAGCTGTTTATCGTAGCCGTCGCCGCCATAGGCCAGGCCAAGTTTCAGGCCGGTGGCTTGCGCCAGGGGCTCAGCGTCTGCGTGGATCTGTACCGCCAGTTCTCGCGTCGGGGCCATAATTAGCGCGCGCGGCTGGTTAACTTTGCGGTCTGCAATCGCCGGGTGAGAAAGTAAATAATGAAACGTTGACGTTAAAAACGCCATCGTTTTGCCAGTACCGGTTTGCGCCTGCCCTGCAACGTCGCGACCGGCCAGCGTCAGCGGCAGGGCGAGAGCCTGAATGGGCGTGCAGTTATGAAACCCTTTAGTTTCAAGGGCTTCGATCACCTTTGGGTGCAGGGCGAAGTCGGAAAACTTCTGTTCTGTTAAATGTGTTTTGCTCATAGTGTGGTAGAATATCAGCTTACTATTGCTTTACGAAAGCGTATCCGGTGAAATAAAGTCAACCTTTAGTTGGTTAATGCGACATCAACACGTCGTTGGTGGAGACAAAACCAACGTACCAGGCTTATTCCTGTGGAGTTATATATGAGCGATAAAATTATTCACCTGACTGACGACAGTTTTGACACGGACGTACTTAAAGCTGACGGGCTGATCCTCGTTGATTTCTGGGCTGAATGGTGTGGTCCTTGCAAAATGATCGCTCCGATTCTGGATGAAATCGCTGACGAATATCAGGGCAAACTGACCGTTGCCAAGCTGAACATCGACCAGAACCCGGGCACCGCGCCAAAATACGGTATCCGTGGCATCCCGACCCTGCTGCTGTTCAAGAACGGTGACGTGGCGGCGACCAAAGTGGGCGCACTGTCCAAAGGTCAACTGAAAGAGTTCCTGGACGCTAACCTGGCGTAAGGTTTCTCAGCCGAGCGTCCAGAACGCCTAATTAACGGCGAGCTCTGGACGCCCGGCTTTAGTCGTGCTAAGTTAGCTATGACTACGTTTTAAACATATCTTGTTGTTTGAATCTTGTTTTACCCGATACTTCCCGTTGTTAACTTAAACAGTGCGTGAAGTTGCTAGATTCCGGGCTTGTCACTCAATCCGTCTTGTCGTTTCAGTTCTGCGTTCTTTCCCTGTGACCAGACAGCGAACAGACATGAGGTGATGGCCGCTAAACAGGCATGGATGACCCTGCCATACCATTCACAACATTAAGTTCGAGAATCACCCCGAGTTTAAGAACCCACACCATTATGAATCTTACCGAATTAAAGAATACGCCGGTTTCTGAGCTGATCACTCTCGGCGAAAATATGGGACTGGAAAACCAGGCTCGTATGCGCAAGCAGGACATCATTTTCGCCATCCTGAAGCAGCACGCTAAGAGTGGCGAAGATATCTTTGGCGACGGTGTGCTGGAGATACTGCAAGACGGATTTGGTTTCCTCCGCTCCGCAGACAGCTCCTACCTCGCCGGCCCTGACGACATCTACGTATCCCCTAGCCAAATCCGCCGTTTCAACCTCCGCACTGGTGACACCATTTCAGGTAAGATTCGTCCTCCAAAAGAGGGTGAACGCTACTTTGCGCTGTTGAAGGTTAACGAAGTTAACTACGACAAACCGGAAAACTCCCGCAATAAGATCCTGTTCGAGAACTTAACGCCGCTGCACGCTAACTCTCGTCTGCGCATGGAGCGTGGTAACGGGTCTACTGAAGACTTAACCGCTCGTGTGCTGGATCTGGCATCGCCAATTGGTCGTGGCCAGCGTGGTCTGATTGTGGCGCCGCCAAAAGCCGGTAAAACCATGCTGCTGCAAAACATCGCGCAGAGCATTGCTTACAACCATCCAGACTGTGTGCTGATGGTGCTGCTGATTGACGAACGTCCGGAAGAAGTGACCGAGATGCAGCGTCTAGTGAAAGGGGAAGTGGTTGCGTCTACCTTCGACGAGCCTGCTTCTCGCCACGTTCAGGTTGCGGAAATGGTTATCGAGAAGGCGAAACGCCTGGTTGAGCACAAGAAAGACGTGATCATCCTGCTCGACTCCATTACCCGTCTGGCGCGTGCCTACAACACCGTGGTGCCGGCTTCCGGTAAAGTACTGACCGGTGGTGTGGATGCTAACGCCCTGCATCGTCCGAAGCGTTTCTTCGGTGCGGCGCGTAACGTGGAAGAGGGCGGTAGCCTGACCATTATCGCGACGGCGCTGATCGATACCGGCTCCAAAATGGACGAGGTTATCTACGAAGAGTTCAAAGGTACAGGCAACATGGAACTGCACCTTTCTCGTAAAATCGCAGAAAAACGCGTCTTCCCGGCGATCGACTACAACCGTTCCGGTACCCGTAAAGAAGAGCTGCTTACCACTCAGGAAGAGCTTCAGAAAATGTGGATCCTGCGTAAAATCATCCATCCAATGGGCGAAATCGACGCAATGGAATTCCTCATTAACAAACTGGCGATGACCAAAACGAACGACGATTTCTTCGACATGATGAAACGCTCGTAACGCAAATAATCCCAGTAAACGCCACGTTTTTACGTGGCGTTTTTTATTTATGGACTATACGCTATTACCACACACTCCCAATTTAGACCTGTCGGTGCGACAATAAGAAGGTTTGCACAGTCAAAGAAATAATTGATTGAAAAACATACAAAGGGAGTTGTGATGAGCCATCTTTAATCCTTCTGAGGCAGAGGCTTCATGGTTATACTTCCGGGACTAACATTTGTTGAGAGCAATCCATTGTGAATCTACTCACTGCTGTAACTGAGCTGATCAGTATTTTTTTATTCACAACCTGTTTTTTGTTCATTGCGCGCAAGGTAGCAAAAAGAATTGGGTTAGTGGACAAACCGAACTTCCGTAAACGTCATCAGGGGCTTATTCCGCTGGTGGGCGGTATTTCGGTATACGCAGGCATCTGTTTCACATTCGGGATCGCGGATTACTATATCCCCCATGCCGCACTCTACCTGGCATGTGCCGGTGTGCTGGTACTGGTCGGCGCCCTTGATGATCGTTTTGATATCAGCGTGAAGTTCCGCGCGACGGTACAGGCGGCCATTGGCATCATTATGATGGTGGTAGGCGGCCTCTATCTAAGAAGCCTGGGCTACGTGTTTGGTCCCTGGGAGCTGGTGCTTGGGCCATTCGGCTTCTTCCTGACGCTGTTTGCCGTGTGGGCGGCTATCAACGCCTTTAACATGGTTGACGGTATAGACGGTCTGCTCGGTGGGCTGTCCTCTGTTTCGTTTGGCGCTATCGGCATCATCTTATGGTTTGACGGCCAGTACAGCCTGTCAATGTGGTGCTTTGCCATGATTGCCGCCATCCTGCCTTACATCTGCCTGAATCTGGGTGTGTTAGGGCGTCGCTATAAAGTCTTTATGGGCGATGCGGGCAGTACCCTGATTGGCTTTACGGTTATCTGGGTCTTGCTGGAGACCACGCAGGGTAAAACGCACCCTATCAGCCCGGTAACAGCTCTCTGGATTATCGCCATCCCGCTGATGGACATGGTCGCTATTATGTACCGCCGTCTGCGTAAAGGGATGAGCCCGTTTTCTCCCGATCGGCAGCATATTCATCACCTGATTATGCGCGCCGGCTTCACGTCTCGTCAGGCATTTGTGTTGATTACGCTTGCGGCTGCTATTCTGGCTGCGATTGGCGTTGCCGCGGAATACGCACATTTCATTCCTGAATGGGTAATGTTGGTATTATTCTTGCTAGCATTTTTCATGTACGGTTACTGCATCAAGCGTGCATGGAAAGTCGCGCGTTTTATTAAACGTTTAAAACGCAGGATGCGTCGGAACAGTGGCAAAAACACAACATTAACTAAGTAAAACCGGGACTATGATGACTCAACCGTTGGCGGGAGCGAAATCAGTGGGCACTGAGAACGAGCTGGATGTTCGTGGTTTGTTTCGCGTGTTATGGCAGGGCAAACTGTGGATTGTGGGGATTGCCCTGGGGTTCGCGCTGTTAGCGCTTGCCTACACCTTCTTTGCAAAACAAGAGTGGAGCGCCACGGCGATCACAGACCGACCAACGGTGAATATGCTTGGAGGCTACTACTCCCAGCAGCAATTCCTGCGTAATCTTGATATCAAGGCCAATCTGGCGACCCCGGATCAGGCCTCGGTGATGGATGAATCCTACAAAGAGTTTGTGATGCAGCTGGCGTCGTGGGATACACGTCGCGATTTCTGGTCCCAGACGGACTATTACAAGCAGCGCATGGTCGGTAACAGCAAAGCGGATGCCGCACTGCTGGATGACCTGATTAATAACATTCAGTTTATGCCTGGCGATGTGCTCCGTAACGTTAGCGACAGCGTGAAGCTGATTGCGGAAACGGCGCCGGACGCCAATAACCTGTTGCGTCAGTACGTTGCTTTTGCCAGCCAGCGCGCGGCCAGTCATCTGAATGACGAGCTGAAAGGCGCCTGGGCTGCGCGTACTATTCAGATGAAAGCGCAGGTCAAACGCCAGGAAGAGGTCGCTAAGGCTATCTTCGCCCGTCGCGTACATAATATTGAGCAGGCGCTGAAGATTGCGGAACAGCACAATATTTCCCGTAGCGAAACGGATGTTCCGGCTGACGAACTCCCGGATTCAGAAATGTTCCTTCTTGGTCGCCCAATGCTTCAGGCACGTCTGGAAAATATCCAGGCCGTTGGCCCTGACTTTGACCTTGATTACGACCAAAACCGCGCCATGCTCAATACGCTCAACGTCGGTCCAACGCTGGACCCGCGTTTTCAGACCTATCGTTATTTAAGAACGCCTGAAGAGCCTGTAAAACGCGATAGTCCGCGTCGCGCATTCCTGATGATTATGTGGGGGATTGTGGGCGCACTGACTGGCGCTGGCGTAGCGTTATTGCGTCGCCGCACAAACTAAGAACGCCGTCTACGATGAAGGCTGCGGCCTTCATCGTCTAATCGAAGAGAATCGATGTGAAAGTACTAACCGTATTTGGCACCAGGCCGGAGGCCATCAAGATGGCGCCTCTGGTTCATGCGCTGGCCAGAGATCCTGATATTGAAGCGAAAGTGTGCGTGACTGCCCAGCACCGTGAGATGCTCGATCAGGTCTTAACCCTCTTTTCTATCGTCCCGGCTTACGATCTCAATATAATGAAACTGGGACAGGGACTGACGGAAATCACCTGCCGTATTCTGCAAGAATTAAAGCCTATTCTGGAGTCGTTCAAGCCGGATGTGGTGCTGGTGCACGGCGACACCACCACCACCGTGGCGACCAGCCTGGCCGCGTTCTATCAGCGTATCCCCGTTGGTCATATTGAAGCGGGTCTGCGTACCGGCAATCTCTATTCCCCGTGGCCGGAAGAGGCCAACCGTACGCTCACCGGTCACCTGGCGATGTACCATTTTGCGCCAACCGAGAACTCACGTCAGAACCTGCTGCGCGAAAATATCAGCGACAGCAAGATCTTCGTCACCGGCAATACGGTCATTGATGCGCTGATTTGGGTGCGTGACCGCGTGCTGGCTAACAGCGAGCTTCAGGCAGAACTTGCTGCACGCTATCCGTTCCTGAACAACGGCAAGAAAACGATTCTGGTGACGGGCCACCGCCGCGAAAGCTTTGGCCGTGGCTTTGAGCAAATATGCCACGCGCTGGCTGAAATCGCCGCGCAGAACGAGGATGTGCAGATTGTCTATCCGGTGCACCTCAACCCGAACGTCAGCGAACCGGTCAACCGTATCCTGGGCCACGTTGAAAACGTGCTCCTGATCGAGCCGCAGGACTATTTGCCATTTGTCTGGCTGATGAACCACGCCTGGCTGATCCTGACCGATTCTGGCGGCATTCAGGAAGAGGCGCCCTCCCTCGGTAAGCCGGTACTGGTGATGCGTGAAACCACCGAACGCCCGGAAGCGGTTACTGCCGGTACCGTGCGTCTGGTGGGAACGGATCCGCGTCGTATTGTCGAAGAGGTCACGCGCTTACTGCATGACGATGAAGAGTATCAGGCGATGAGCCGGGCCCACAATCCGTACGGTGACGGGCAGGCTTGTGGTCGTATTTTGCACGCACTTAAACACAATCGGGTAACGCTATGAGTTTTTCTACCATCTCTGTTGTTGGTCTTGGCTATATCGGGCTGCCTACTGCGGCGGCCTTTGCCTCTCGTCAAAAGCAGGTCGTTGGCGTAGATATCAACGCGCACGCGGTGGAAACCATCAACCGTGGCGAAATTCATATCGTGGAGCCCGATCTCGATCGTGTGGTGAAAAAGGCGGTGGACGGTGGCTTCCTGCGCGCCAGCACCACGCCGGTAGAAGCCGATGCGTACCTGATTGCGGTTCCAACGCCCTTTAAAGGCGATCATGAGCCTGACATGGTTTACGTCGAGGCGGCGGCAAAATCCATTGCGCCTGTGCTGAAGAAAGGGGCGCTGGTTATCCTTGAGTCCACTTCACCTGTTGGGGCTACCGAGCAGATGGCGCAGTGGCTGGCCGAGGCGCGTCCCGATCTCAGCTTCCCGCAGCAGGCGGGCGACCAGGCCGATATCAATATCGCCTACTGCCCTGAGCGCGTACTGCCAGGCCAGGTGATGGTGGAACTGATTAAAAACGACCGCGTGATTGGCGGCATGACGCCAGTCTGCTCCGCGCGCGCCAGCGAGCTGTATAAAATTTTCCTTGAAGGCGAATGTGTGGTGACCAACTCCCGCACCGCCGAGATGTGCAAACTGACCGAAAATAGCTTCCGCGACGTTAACATCGCGTTTGCGAATGAACTGTCGTTGATTTGCGCCGATCAGGGGATTAACGTCTGGGAACTTATTCGCCTTGCCAACCGTCACCCCCGCGTGAACATCCTTCAGCCGGGGCCGGGCGTGGGTGGGCACTGCATCGCGGTCGATCCGTGGTTTATCGTGGCGCAGAACCCGGAACAGGCACGCCTGATTCGCACCGCACGCGAGGTAAACGACCACAAACCGCACTGGGTCATCAACCAGGTCAAAGCCACGGTCGCGGATTGCCTGGCCGACAGCGGCAAACGCGCCAGTGAGCTGAAAATTGCCTGCTTTGGTCTGGCATTCAAACCGAATATTGACGATCTGCGCGAAAGCCCGGCGATGGAAATTGCCGAAATGATCGCTGCCTGGCACAGCGGTGAAACGCTGGTGGTTGAGCCGAATATTCATGCGCTGCCGGCAAAACTTGCCGGTCACTGCACCCTTACCGCCCTGGATGACGCGCTGGCGACGGCGGATGTGCTGGTGCTGCTGGTGGATCACAATGCGTTCAAAGCGGTTTCCGGTGATGCCGTACGTCAGCAGTATGTTGTTGATACCAAAGGCGTGTGGCGTTGAGTATCCTCAACGGCGTGCTGGAGGCCCTTGAGTGGGAAAGCGCATTCTTTGCGCGTCCCTCAGCGATAGTGCGTCTGCGCGACAATGCCCCTGCGTTGCAGGAAGCAGACTTCAGCGCCTGGCAGCGCGTACAGGCTAAGATCCCGGCGGACCGCGCCGATCTGCTGGACGCCCTCCAGCAGCACGGATTCCGGCTGGTCGAGGGTGAGGTTGATCTCTCTGTTACCGTGGCTCTCCACGCCTCACCGGGCGCGGAAATTGCAACGGAGCAGGATATCCCCGCGCTGCGTAAGATGGCGGCGCTGGCCTTCGCTCAGAGCCGTTTCCGGGCGCCCTGGTATGCGCCCGATGACAGCGGCCGCTTTTATGCCCAGTGGATAGAGAATGCGGTCAAAGGCACGTTTGACCACGTCTGTCTGGTGTTCCGTACTGCCGGGGGGCAGATTCAGGGTTTTGTTTCGCTTCGCAGGCTCAACGAGCACGAGGCGCGCATCGGTTTGTTAGCCGGGCGCGGCATGGGCGAGAAACTCATGCAGGCGGCGCTGCACTGGGCGGAGCAACAACAGGTATCGACGCTGCGGGTCGCAACCCAGATGGGCAACACCGCTGCGCTTAAACGTTATATTGCGAGTGGTGCCGGCATCGACGCCACCGCCTACTGGTTATACAGGTGACAAGATGATTCCATTTAACGCGCCTCCCGTTGTGGGCACTGAACTTGATTACATGCAGTCTGCTATGGGCAGCGGCAAGCTCTGTGGCGACGGCGGTTTTACCCGCCGCTGTCAGCAGTGGATGGAGCAACGTTTTCACAGTGCCAAGGTACTGCTGACGCCGTCCTGTACCGCATCGCTTGAGATGGCGGCGCTGTTGCTGGATATCCAGCCCGGCGATGAAGTGATCATGCCGAGCTACACCTTCGTCTCCACGGCGAACGCGTTTGTCCTGCGCGGGGCGAAAATTGTGTTTGTGGATATCCGTCCGGATACTATGAACATCGACGAAACGCTGATTGAAGCGGCGGTCACCGATAAAACGCGGGCGATTGTGCCGGTGCATTACGCGGGCGTGGCCTGTGAGATGGACACCATCATGGCCATCGCTAAAAAGCACAACCTGTTTGTGGTGGAAGACGCCGCGCAGGGCGTGATGTCCACCTACAAAGGGCGCGCGCTGGGCACCATTGGTCATATCGGCTGCTTTAGCTTCCACGAAACCAAAAACTACACCGCAGGCGGCGAAGGCGGCGCGACGCTGATTAACGATCGTGCCCTGGTAGAGCGTGCGGAAGTGATCCGTGAAAAAGGGACCAACCGCAGCCAGTTCTTCCGCGGTCAGGTGGATAAGTACACCTGGCGCGATATCGGCTCAAGCTACCTGATGGCGGATTTGCAGGCCGCGTATCTCTGGGCGCAGCTGGAAGCGGCAGAGCGCATCAATCTGCAACGCCTCTCCCTGTGGCAAACCTACTACGACGCGCTGGAGCCGCTGGCAAAAGCCGGACGTATTGAACTGCCGACTATTCCGGCAGACTGCATCCACAACGCTCACATGTTCTACATCAAGCTGCGCGATAACGACGATCGCAGCAAGCTGATTGCCTGGCTGAAAGAGGCGGAAATTATGGCGGTATTCCACTATATTCCGCTGCACTCCAGCCCGGCGGGCGAAGCCTTCGGGATGTTTGCCGGTGAAGACCGCTACACCACCAAAGAGAGCGAACGTCTGCTCCGCCTGCCCCTGTTCTACAACCTCGCGCCGGTGAACCAGCGTACGGTGATCAATTCGCTTCTGAGTTATTTCGCCTGATATGTCTCTGGCAAAAGCGTCGGTGTGGACGGCAGCGTCCACGCTTGTAAAAATTGGCGCCGGGTTACTGGTCGTCAAGCTGCTGGCCGTCTCATTTGGTCCGTCAGGCGTTGGGCTGGCGGGGAACTTCCGCCAGCTGGTCACGGTGCTTGGCGTGCTGGCGGGAGCCGGGATATTCAATGGCGTCACCAAATACGTCGCGCAGCATCATGACGATGCCGAAAAGCTCCGCACGGTGGTGGGCACCTCCTCTGCTATGGTGCTGGGCTTCTCTACGTTGCTGGCCGTCGTCTTTTTGCTGGCGGCGGCACCCATCAGCCAGGGACTGTTCGGACACACGCATTATCAGGGGCTGGTGCGCCTGGTGGCGCTCGTTCAGATGGGGATCGCCTGGGCAAACCTGCTGCTGGCGCTGATGAAAGGCTTCCGTGATGCCGCCGGGAATGCGCTGGCGCTGATCCTCGGCAGCATCATCGGCGTTATCGCCTACTACTTGTGCTATCGGCTGGGCGGCTATGAAGGCGCACTGCTGGGGCTGGCGCTGGTGCCTGCGCTCGTTGTCATTCCGGCAGCGTTTATGCTGATGCGCAGAGGCAATGTCCCGCTGAATTACCTGAAACCGCAGTGGGACAAGATGCTGGCGGGGCAGCTAGGAAAGTTTACCCTGATGGCGCTCATCACTTCGGTAACGCTTCCCGTTGCCTACGTGATGATGCGAAACCTGCTGGCAGCGCATTACAGCTGGGATGAAGTGGGGATCTGGCAGGGCGTGAGCAGCATTTCAGATGCTTACCTCCAATTTATTACGGCTTCCTTTAGCGTCTATTTACTGCCAACCTTATCGCGCCTGACTTCCAGGCAGGATATTACCCGCGAGATTTTTCGCTCCCTGCGTTTTGTATTGCCGGCGGTTGCGATCGCCAGCTTTACCGTCTGGTTACTGCGTGATTTCGCCATCTGGCTGCTGTTTTCGGCGAAGTTTACCGCCATGCGCGATCTGTTTGCCTGGCAACTGGTCGGCGATGTGCTGAAAGTGGGGGCATACGTTTTCGGCTATCTGGTGATTGCGAAGGCTTCGCTGCGGTTGTATATCCTGGCAGAGATCGGCCAGTTTACGCTGCTGACGGCATTTTCTCACTGGCTGATCCCCACCCACGGTGCGCTGGGGGCGGCTCAGGCCTATATGGCAACTTATATCGTTTATTTCGCTGCCTGTTGCGGCGTATTTTTACTTTGGCGTAAACGCGCATGACTGCACTGATACACATACTGGGATCGGATATCCCGCATCATAACCAGACCGTTCTGCGGTTCTTCAACGATGAACTGGCATCCGGCACGCCCGATGCGCGCGAGTTTATGGTCGTTGGACGCGATAACGGCCTGAGCGCGGCGTGTCCGGCATTGCACATCACCTTCTGGCCAGACAAAGCGGCCCTGACCAAAGCCGTTGTCGCGAAAGCCAAAGCGGACCGAAGCCAGCGTTTCTTCTTCCACGGACAATTCAATACCGGGCTGTGGCTGGCGCTGTTAAGCGGCGGGATAAAACCTTCCCAGTTCAGCTGGCATATCTGGGGAGCGGATCTCTACGAAGTCTCCCACGGCTGGAAGTTCCGTCTTTTCTATCCGCTGCGTCGTCTGGCGCAGGCGCGCGTGGGCTGCGTTTTTGCTACCCGTGGCGACCTCAACTATTTTGCTAAACAGCACCCGAAGGTTCGCGGGGAACTGCTCTATTTTCCGACCCGTATGGATCCGGCACTGAATACCCTGGCGAATGACGCGGTTCGTGAGGGTAAACTGACTATCCTGGTGGGAAATTCCGGCGATCGCAGTAACGAGCATGTCGCGGCGCTGCGGGCGGTGCATCAGCAGTTTGGCGATACGGTGAACGTGGTGGTGCCGATGGGCTATCCCGCCAATAACGACGCCTACATCGATGAAGTTCGCCAGCAGGGGCTTGCGCTGTTTAGCGCGGAAAATCTGCACATTCTCAGCGATAAGCTGGAATTTGATGACTATCTCGCGCTGCTGCGAAAATGCGATCTGGGCTATTTCATCTTTGCCCGTCAGCAGGGGATTGGTACGCTGTGTCTGCTGATTCAGGCGGGCGTACCGTGCGTGCTCAACCGCGAAAACCCGTTCTGGCAGGACATGGCCGAACAGCATATTCCGGTGCTGTTTACCTCTGACACGCTTAATGTCGAGGTGGTACGGGAAGCGCAGCGTCAGCTCACGCTGGTGGATAAAAATAGCATCGACTTTTTCAGCCCGAACTATCTCACGCCGTGGCACCGCGCGCTGCGTATTGCTTCAGGAGACAACGCATGAGCCAGTTGCAATTTAGCGGCTTGCTGGTGGTCTGGCTGCTGAGCACGCTGTTTATCGCCACGCTCACCTGGTTTGAATTCCGGCGCGTACGTTTTAACTTCAACGTATTCTTCTCGCTGCTGTTTTTGCTGACCTTTTTCTTTGGCTTCCCGCTGACCAGCATCCTCGTGTTCCGCTTTGATGTTGGCGTCGCTCCGCCGGAAATTTTGTTGCAGACGCTGCTCTCTGCGACCTGCTTCTACGCGGTGTATTACGTCACCTATAAAACGCGCCTGCGCGCGGCGAAAGACACCACACCCCGTCGTCCGCTGTTTACCATGAACCGGGTAGAAACCCATCTGACGTGGGTTATGCTGATGACCATCGCCCTCGTCAGCGTGGCGATTTTCTTCATGCATAACGGCTTTTTACTGTTTAAGTTGCAGTCCTATAGCCAGATTTTCTCCGCCGAAGTCTCCGGCGTCGCGCTCAAGCGTTTCTTCTATTTCTTCATTCCGGCGATGCTGGTGGTCTTTTTCGTGCGTCAGGACAGCAAAGCCTGGCTGTTCTTCCTGGTCAGCACCGTCGCATTTGGCATTCTGACCTACATGATCGTCGGCGGCACCCGCGCCAACATCATTATCGCCTTCGCGATTTTCCTGTTTATCGGCATTATTCGCGGTTGGATCTCGCTGTGGATGCTGGCGGCGGCAGGCGTCTTTGGCATTGTGGGGATGTTCTGGCTGGCGCTGAAGCGCTACGGGCTGAACGTGGCGGGCGACGAAGCGTTTTATACCTTCCTGTATCTGACGCGCGATACCTTCTCGCCGTGGGAAAACCTGGCATTACTGCTGCAAAACTACGACAAAATCGAATTCCAGGGGCTGGCGCCGATTGTTCGCGATTTCTATGTCTTTATACCGACGTGGCTGTGGCCCGATCGTCCCGGTATTGTCCTGAACACGGCGAACTACTTTACCTGGGAAGTGCTGAACAACCATTCGGGACTGGCAATTTCCCCAACACTGATTGGCTCGCTGGTAGTGATGGGCGGAACGTGGTTTATCCTGCCTGGCGCGATCGCGGTCGGGCTGATCATAAAATGGTTCGACTGGCTGTACACGCTGGGTAATGAAGAGACCAACCGCTACAAAGCCGCTGTTTTGCACAGTTTCTGTTTCGGTGCCATTTTCAATATGATCGTTCTGGCGCGCGAGGGGCTTGATTCATTCGTCTCACGCGTGGTGTTCTTTATAGTCGTTTTCGGTCTCTGTCTGCTGCTGGCAAAACTGCTGTACTGGTTGTTTGACAGTGCAGGGCTTGTGCACAGACGTGAGCCACAGGGCAGCACAACGCTGTCGCAAGTCTGAGTAGGGATTATCATGACGGATACAACTTCAGCCCCGCGTTACGCGCTGCGTGGGCTACAGCTTATTGGCTGGCGTGACATGCAACACGCGCTGGATTTCCTGTTCGCGGACGGGCAGATGAAATCGGGCACGCTGGTGGCCATCAACGCAGAAAAAATGCTGGCGGTTGAAGATAATGCGGAAGTGAAAAGCCTGATTGAAGCCGCGGAGTTTAAATACGCAGACGGTATAAGCGTGGTGCGTTCAATTCGTAAAAAGTTTCCAGGCGCTAATGTGTCTCGCGTGGCGGGAGCTGACCTCTGGGAACGACTTATGGAACGCGCAGGCGCTGAAGGCACGCCGGTATTTTTGATCGGCGGCAAGCCAGAGGTGTTGGCGCAGACCGAACAAAAGCTGCGTAGCCAGTGGAATGTTAACATCGTGGGCAGTCAGGATGGCTATTTCAGGCCGGAAGATCGCCAGGCGTTATATGAGCGCGTGCGCGACAGCGGGGCGAAAATTGTCACTGTCGCCATGGGGTCGCCGCGCCAGGAAATTCTGATGCGCGATTGCCGTCTGGTCAGCCCGGATGCGCTCTATATGGGCGTTGGCGGCACCTACGACGTCTTTACCGGCCACGTTAAGCGGGCGCCCAAAGTCTGGCAAAACCTGGGGCTGGAGTGGCTCTACCGCCTGCTCTCTCAACCGACGCGTATCAAACGACAGATTCGTCTGCTGCGCTACCTCGCCTGGCACTACACCGGGAAAATGTAATCAATATGCAGCGCGATCTGCTGTTCGCGCTGCAGCCCCCCCTGTAAAACTGCTGGATTTCTGTACAATGCATTCATTTTTTTAATGCATTGTTTGCCATTTGCCAGAATTTAAGAAACCATTCGCTCCGTATTTCAGTACCCCTCAAAACAATACCCGGCAATAAGTCGGGAAACAGCAAACACAACCGAGGATTTATGGCAGAGAAAAAACCGGAGCTTCAGCGTGGGCTGGAAGCTCGACATATTGAATTGATCGCGCTGGGCGGGACTATCGGCGTTGGCCTGTTTATGGGCTCGGCAAGCACGCTGAAATGGGCGGGGCCTTCCGTCCTGCTGGCGTATATTATTGCCGGGCTGTTCGTCTTCTTCATCATGCGCTCAATGGGCGAAATGTTGTTTCTGGAGCCGGTAACGGGCTCTTTCGCCGTTTACGCCCACCGTTATATGAGCCCGTTCTTTGGCTATCTCACGGCCTGGTCGTACTGGTTTATGTGGATGGCCGTCGGGATTTCGGAGATCACCGCCATCGGGGTCTACGTGCAGTTCTGGTTCCCGGAGATGGCCCAGTGGATACCCGCGCTCATCGCCGTAGGGCTTGTGGCGCTGGCGAACCTTGCCGCCGTTCGCCTTTACGGTGAAATCGAGTTCTGGTTTGCGATGATCAAAGTCACCACCATTATCGTGATGATTGTTGTGGGTCTGGGTGTCATCTTCTTTGGTTTCGGTAACGGCGGGCACGCGATTGGTTTCGGTAACCTGACCGGACACGGCGGCTTCTTTGCCGGCGGCTGGAAAGGCTTCCTGACCGCACTCTGTATCGTTGTCGCCTCTTATCAGGGCGTTGAGCTGATCGGCATTACCGCAGGTGAGGCGAAAAACCCGCAGGTCACGCTGCGTAGCGCGGTAGGCAAGGTGCTGTGGCGTATCCTGATTTTCTATGTGGGCGCGATCTTCGTTATCGTGACCATTTTCCCATGGAACGAGATCGGCACCACCGGCAGCCCGTTTGTCTTAACCTTCGCTAAGATTGGCATCACGGCGGCGGCCGCCATTATCAACTTTGTGGTACTGACGGCGGCGCTCTCCGGCTGTAACAGCGGGATGTACAGCTGCGGGCGTATGCTTTACGCGCTCTCGCAAAACAAACAGCTGCCGGCGGTGATGGGTAAAGTCTCCCGCGTGGGTGTACCGGTGGCGGGCGTAGCGGTGTCGATTGTGATTCTGCTGATTGGCTCTTGCCTGAACTACATCATCCCGAATCCGCAGCGCGTGTTTGTTTACGTCTATAGCGCCAGCGTGCTGCCGGGAATGGTACCGTGGTTTGTCATTTTGATTAGCCAGCTGCGTTTCCGACAGGCGCACAAAAAAGCGATCGCCAGCCATCCGTTCCGCTCCATTCTGTTCCCGTATGCGAACTATTTGACGATGGCGTTCCTGATTTGCGTATTAATTGGAATGTACTTTAATGAAGATACCCGCATGTCGCTGTTTGTCGGGATGATCTTCCTGGCTGCCGTCACAGCTGCATATAAACTTTTTGGCCTGGGCCGCCGTGGCTCCGCCCATAAAGTGGAGGAATAAGCGGCAAAATGTGCAAACCATAACCAAACGCGCATTTTTTTCAAAAAAGCACTAGACAGCGGGGACGGAGGTACGTAATATCCAGCCCCGCAACGGCGCTAAGCGCCCGTAGCTCAGCTGGATAGAGCGCTGCCCTCCGGAGGCAGAGGTCTCAGGTTCGAATCCTGTCGGGCGCGCCATTTTAGTCCCGGCGCTAGAGCTGCGGTGGTCTGAGAAGTAGTCAGAACCGCGTGAAAGAATACAGTGGTGGCTATAGCTCAGTTGGTAGAGCCCTGGATTGTGATTCCAGTTGTCGTGGGTTCGAATCCCATTAGCCACCCCATTATTGAAAGAGTTGTGAATTGCGAAGGTGGCGGAATTGGTAGACGCGCTAGCTTCAGGTGTTAGTGTTCTTACGGACGTGGGGGTTCAAGTCCCCCCCCTCGCACCACGACTTTTAATGAGTTGAACTAAAAATTCAAAAAAGCAGTACATCGGCGAGTAGCGCAGCTTGGTAGCGCAACTGGTTTGGGACCAGTGGGTCGGAGGTTCGAATCCTCTCTCGCCGACCAATTTTGAACCCCGCTTCGGCGGGGTTTTTTGTTTTCTGCGTTTTTTATCCTGTAGTCCTTCCCCGACAACACTCTATATCCTTGTCGCGATTCAGCGACATATAACCCGTTAATATTTAAGAATTTATTATTTTACCTCTTAACCTGTCTCCTGGTGACGACATATCGCCGCCTTCAGCGCGATGTTGTATGGCTTCAGGCGGTTCTTAACAGCATAATTTCCTTTTATCTTAAAATGTTGCGCGATGTAAAAGTTCTGCGTGTAAACCTGGCACATTACATGCAATAATGTGCGTGTAGATGCTCATTCCATCTCTTATGTTCGCCTTAAGGCCTCATAAACTCAGGAATGACGCAGAGCCGTTTACGGTGCTTATCGTCCACTGACAGATGTCGCTTCGGCCTCATCAGACACCATGGACACAACGTTGAGTGAAGCACCAAGTATGTTGTCTTACAGACCTGTTTTAACGCCTGCTTTTATAGCAGGCGTTTTTTTATGGGCGTAAAAAAGGAGGCCATCTGGCCTCCTGTTAATTACTGCTGCGTTCCGTTATTTTGCAACGTCAATAACAGCCCATCACGGCGCATGGCTGCGGCCTCTTCCGGCTTGTGCTGCTTGTCCAGCGAATCAGCAAGCCAGGCGTAATCAAATGCGTCCGGACGTTGCTTCAGCGCAGCGCGGAAGGCGAGACTCGCCTCCTGCCACTCGCCGTGTTTCATCAGAGACTGGCCCAGCGTACTCCACAGCAGTGGACGATCGCCCACGGTTTTGATCTGCTGGCGCAGTGCTTTTTCAATTTGTTCCGGATTGTTGGTTTTCAGACGCGGGATGACCATCACCAGGCGGTCATCATACTGTCGCTTGAGACCGTCGAGGAGGATCTCCTGCGCGGTGTCATGGTCGTCACACTCAATCAGATGTTCTGCCATCGCCACCTGAAGAGGAACCTGCTGGCGCGTTTTGCGGCTCTGGTTTTTCCACCAGGTTTTCAGGCCGTCGCTGCCGAGATCGGCGCGCGCCTGATCCATCAGGCCAATCCAGGCCAGACGCTGAAGTTCATCACGATGTTCATCATCGCCCACGTCGGCTTTCGCCATGGAAGGGATAATGTCCAGCAGCGAGCCCCAGGCGCCGGTCCGAATATATGCCTGCTCAGCAAGACGCAGCACTTCCGGATGACGAGGGGTAATTTCCAGCAGACGGTCAACGCCGTGACGAGCGGCATGGTTTTCATTGCGCGCCAGTTGCAGACGAACGCGGGTGATCTCAACCGGAATCGGATCTTTAGTAGAGAGCTCAGACGCGCGTTCAAGATGCTGATTGGCGCGGGCCTCATCGCCTCGCTGTTGCGCCGCCTCAGCGGCCAGCAGATAGTTAACAACCGGCTGTTCTGCATGGTCGGCATTTTTCGACATCAGCTTTTCAACCTGCTGATAGTCGCCTTCGGCCAGCTTCAGCAACGCTTGCTCGGTCTGCTTGCGGGCGCGACGGCGCTTACGGCCAACGAACCAGCCGCGCGTATGTACGCCGGTACGGAAAATACGACGCAGGAGCCACTCCACTGCCAGCAGAACGACCACACCCAGGATCAGGATAATCACCAGCCCTGTTACGCTGGTTTCGATATTGTAGTTATCGGTCTGGATCAATACATAACCCTGGTGACCCGCGAGCATCGGCCCCAGTACAATCCCGGCGATCAGCAGGATGAAGAGTAAGAAGACTTTTAGCATCATTACTCTCCTTGCGGCGCGCTTTCAGGCGCTGGCGCGGCGGCAGGTGCTTCAGCCGGACGCTCTGCCGGAACGCCCGGCTGGGCCAGCAGGTTACGCACGCGCGTCTGCATGAGCTTCTCCAGAATCGGCTGGCTTTCCAGCTTGTCCGGCACGTTCATGGTGATGTTTTGCTGGCTCAGCTTGTCGATATCCTCAAGGAACGCGGTCGTGGTGGCGTCATTGGTATCGTAGTAAGCACGTACCCAGGTTGAAACGTTATCCAGCGCCTGTTTGTAGGTCTCTTCCTGGTGACGCGGTACGGCCTGGGCAGCCACCAGCAGGCGGGAACGAATGTTTTCGCGCAGATAGACGTCCTGGTTCGGCGCCAGCAGCGGCACGGCAGTTTCATCGCGGCGGCGAATGGTAATAAAGCTGTCCATAAAGTTCTGCCAGCTCTTTTGCAGGTTGATACGCCATTCGCTCAGGGAGCTGGACAGCTCGGTACCGTCGGAATCCATCGGGGAGTCATCGTCGTTGTTATCGGCCAGCTGAAGGTTATCAATCTGGTTCGAGAGCTGATTCACCTTAAGGATGATACCGTCGTAATCGACCTGAGAAACCGCAGACAGGCTGGCGATATCTTCCGTAATAGCGCGGCGTGCGTTGATGAGGCTCGGATCGTTCATGTCAGCCAGGCTTGCGTCGGCGCTTTTCAGCAGCGCGGCGGCGGTGGTGACATCCTGATCGCTCCAGAGCTTGCGCCCGGCCAGTTTCACCAGAAAATCGGCCTGTGAGAGTAGCCAGGTTTTGGCATCGGTTCCTGAAATTGTGGCGACTTTTTCCTGCACTTCGCTCAGCTGTTTGGTCAACTCTTCACGTTTGCTGTTCGCGTCGGCGAGGGCGGCAGCCTGCTGTTTGATCACGCCTTCCAGCTCAGCTTTTTGCGTCTCCTGCGCTTTCTGTAGGGCAGTGATTTGGTTAACCAGCGCGTCGCTGGTGGCCGTCTGGTTGGTGCCTTGTTTCTTCACCAGTCCGTAGAGACCCACGCCTGCGGCCAGCGCAATCGCGATGGCAATCACGCTCAGCGTGAGGCTGGTTTTATTGCTGCCGTTTTTCTTCTCAACGGTTGTGTCTGTCGTCTCTGGCTGTGACGTGGTGTCCACAGTCTCCCTGGTCTCTTCAACCACGGCGGAGGATTTTTCGTGTTCCGTCATTATGGCTTCCCATTTGAGAGTTATTGTAATGCGCGCAGCAGCGCATCGTTGTCGGCGTTTTCAGCGATCCGAATATCCTGCCAGCCCAGTTCCCGGGCGTGGTTCGCCAGACGCTCACTGACGACCAGAAGCCGACAGCGGAGTAACCAGTTTTCGCGATACCAAAGCGGAATCAGCGACCAAAGCTGTTGTAACATTTCACCGCTGGTGACCACCAGCGTATTAATACCGCGGGCGTGCCAGCGCATTGCTTCTTCCGCGCCATCATAGTGTTTCGCACAGCGCTGATAGCACTCCACAAACGTCACGTCTGCGCCGCGTTCGCGCAGCGTTTCGCCCAGCAGTTCGCGGCCACCGTTGCCGCGCAAAATGAGCGCGCGCTTTCCGGCAATGGTTTGTAATTCAGGTAATTGTAGCAAGACTTCGCTGATTTCCCGATCTAACGGGTAACGAACATCGATTCCGCTCGCGGTATGTAAGGCCAGCGCTGTGGTGCGCCCGATGGCGAAATAGCGGGGGGCGTGAGGCCAGCTAACGGCATGCTGTTGCAGCTGCGCATGGGCAAACTCCACGGCATGCTGCGACAGCGCAAAGAGCAGATCGCCTTCCTGCAAGAGACGCATCTGGTCAGCGAGCTCAGGCAGCTCGCGACCGGGGGAGAATTCAATCAGCGGAAAACTCCAGGCCACCTGCCCCAGTGCGCGCAGACGGCTCACTAACTGCTCTCCTGCGGGAGAAGGGCGGGTGACAAGTATGCTCATGCAGGGGGCTCTCCGTTATAGACCTCAGCCAGAATTTCACGCGCGCCGTTATTCAGCAGCTCTTCCGCCAGCGATACGCCAAGCGCCTCGGCATCTTGCGGCTTGCCGCGACGTTCACCGCGAACCATCTGTGAGCCGTCCGGCGCGCCAACCAGCGCACGCAACCACAGCTCACCGTCAGTTAATTCAGCATAGCTGCCAATTGGCACCTGACAGCCTCCTTCGAGGCGAGTATTCATCGCGCGCTCGGCTTTTACGCGAACGGCGGTATCGTCATGATTCAGCGGCGCGAGCAGTGCCTGAGTGCGCGCATCAACCAGACGACACTCAATGCCGACGGCACCCTGGCCGACGGCGGGCAGCGACAGCTCCGGCGGCAACGCGACGCGAATGCGTTCTTCCAGCCCCAGGCGTTTCAGGCCCGCAACCGCAAGAATAATGGCATCGTAGTCGCCGTTATCCAGCTTGCCAAGGCGTGTGCCGACGTTCCCGCGCAGCGAACGGATCACCAGATCCGGGCGACGTTCAGCCAGCTGACACTGGCGGCGTAAACTTGACGTGCCGACCACGCTGCCTGCCGGCAACGCATCGAGCGAGTCATAGCGATTAGAGACAAACGCATCGCGCGGATCCTCGCGCTCGCAGATGGTCACCAGCCCCAGCCCTTCCGGGAACTCAACGGGCACATCCTTCATCGAATGCACGGCGATATCGGCGCGGTTTTCAAGCAATGCCAGCTCCAGCTCTTTGACAAACAGACCTTTTCCGCCCACTTTGGCCAGCGGCGTATCCAGAATGACATCGCCACGCGTGACCATTGGCACCAGCTCAACGCGTAATCCGGTGTGGCAGGCTTCCAGGCGCTGCTTAACATAATGTGCCTGCCAGAGTGCAAGAGGACTTTGGCGTGTGGCAATTCTCAAAACATTGTCTAACATGCTTGTTACCGTCATTATCAATCGCTAACCATCCTAACATTGTTGACACTCGGATGGCAGTTTTACGGTTGATGAAGAGTGAGAGGGACAGGGCGGCGTACTCGTCAGCCATCGCCGTATTCAGGAATTTACACGTCAAGAACGGTGCTACACTTGTATGTAGCGCATCTTTCTTTACGGTCAACCGGCAAGGTGTTAAATTGATCACGTTTTAGACCATTTTTTCGTCTGTACCACCAGAAAAGCAAAAGGCGAAAAAAGGGTAACGGTTATTTTTTGAAATACTGCGGGTCCGCTGCTTTTTGTGTTCTGACTGGCGTGCGACACCCGGAAACATCAGGCGATACGTCTTGTACCTCTATATTGAGACTCTGAAACAGAGACTGGATGCCATCAATCAATTGCGTGTGGATCGCGCGCTTGCTGCCATGGGCCCTGCTTTCCAGCAGGTATACAGTCTACTGCCAACATTGTTGCACTATCACCATCCGCTGATGCCGGGTTACCTTGATGGTAACGTTCCCCAGGGCATTTGCCTCTTCACGCCTGATGAAACCCAACAGCATTACCTGACTGAACTTGAACTCTACCGTGGTATGCCGCCGCAGGATTCGCCGAAAGGCGAGCTGCCGATTACCGGGGTTTACTCCATGGGCAGCACGTCATCGGTTGGGCAAAGTTGCTCTTCTGACCTGGATATCTGGGTCTGCCATCAGTCCTGGCTCGACAATGAAGAGCGCCAGCTGTTGCAGCGTAAATGCAGCCTGCTGGAGAGCTGGGCGGCGTCGCTCGGCGTGGAAGTGAGCTTCTTCCTGATTGATGAAAACCGTTTCCGCCATAACGAAAGCGGCAGTCTGGGTGGTGAAGACTGCGGCTCGACTCAGCACATCCTGTTGCTGGATGAGTTTTACCGTACTGCCGTTCGCCTGGCCGGGAAACGTATTCTGTGGAATATGGTGCCGTGCGATGAAGAAGAGAATTATGACGACTACGTCATGTCGCTTTACTCGCAGGGCGTTCTGACGCCAAACGAGTGGCTGGATCTGGGCGGCCTGAGCTCCCTGTCCGCCGAAGAGTACTTTGGCGCAAGCCTCTGGCAGCTTTATAAGAGCATTGATTCACCGTACAAAGCGGTGCTGAAAACCCTGCTGCTGGAAGCCTACTCCTGGGAATACCCCACGCCGCGCCTGCTGGCGAAAGATATTAAACAGCGTCTGCACGACGGGGAGATCGTCTCCTACGGGCTTGATGCCTACTGCATGATGCTGGAACGCGTCACCGAATACCTGACAGCCATTGAGGACGCCACGCGTCTTGACCTGGTGCGTCGATGTTTCTATCTCAAAGTCTGTGAAAAACTGAGCCGCGAACGCGCCTGCGTGGGCTGGCGTCGTGAAGTCGTCAGCCAGTTAGTCAAAGAGTGGGGATGGGACGAAGAGCGTCTCGCCATGCTCGACAACCGCGCCAACTGGAAGATCGATCAGGTGCGTGAGGCGCACAACGAACTGCTTGATGCGATGATGCAGAGCTACCGCAACCTGATCCGCTTTGCCCGCCGTAACAACCTTAGCGTTTCTGCCAGCCCACAGGATATCGGGGTGCTGACCCGTAAACTGTACGCCGCGTTTGAAGCGTTGCCGGGCAAGGTAACGCTGGTTAACCCACAGATTTCGCCTGACCTGTCTGAACCGAATCTGACCTTTATCTACGTGCCGCCGGGCCGCGCGAACCGCACCGGGTGGTATCTGTACAACCGTGCGCCAAGCATGGATTCGATCATCAGCCATCAGCCGCTGGAATATAACCGCTACCTGAACAAGCTGGTGGCCTGGGCCTGGTTTAACGGCCTTCTCACCTCACGTACCCGGTTGTTTATCAAAGGCAACGAGGTGGTCGATTTAGCCAAGTTGCAGGAGATGGTGGCGGATGTCTCGCACCACTTCCCGCTGCGTCTGCCTGCGCCGACGCCAAAAGCGCTCTACAGCCCGTGTGAGATTCGCCATCTGGCGATCATCGTCAACCTGGAATACGACCCGACGGCGGCCTTCCGCAATCAGGTGGTTCACTTTGACTTCCGCAAGCTGGACGTCTTTAGCTTTGGCGAGCAGCAAAACTGCCTGGTGGGCAGCGTGGATCTGCTGTACCGCAACTCGTGGAACGAAGTGCGTACCCTGCACTTTAACGGCGAGCAGGCGATGATCGAGGCGCTGAAAACGATCCTCGGCAAGATGCACCAGGACGCCGCACCGCCGGACAGCGTGGAGGTGTTCTGCTACAGTCAGCACCTGCGCGGCCTGATTCGTACCCGCGTTCAGCAGCTGGTGTCTGAGTGCATCGAACTGCGTCTCTCCAGCACCCGACAGGAAACCGGGCGCTTTAAAGCGCTGCGCGTCTCCGGCCAGACCTGGGGGCTGTTCTTTGAGCGCCTGAACGTGTCGGTGCAGAAGCTGGAAAACGCCATTGAATTCTACGGCGCGATTTCACACAACAAACTGCATGGCCTGTCGGTTCAGGTGGAAACCAATCACGTTAAGCTGCCGCAGGTGGTGGATGGCTTTGCGAGTGAAGGGATTATTCAGTTCTTCTTCGAAGAGTCGGGCGATAACGCCGGGTTTAACATCTACATTCTGGATGAAACCAACCGTGCCGAGGTGTATCACCACTGCGAAGGCAGCAAAGAGGAGCTGGTGCGCGACGTCAGCCGCTTCTATTCGTCCTCGCACGATCGCTTTACCTACGGCTCAAGCTTTATCAACTTCAACCTGCCGCAGTTCTACCAGATTGTGAATGTGGATGGGCGAGCGCAGGTGATCCCGTTCCGTACGCAGGCGATTACCCCTGCGGCGCCCGCTAACCAGGAAACTGCGCCGCTGTTGCAGCAGTATTTTTCCTGAGGCTTTTCGCCGGGTGGCGCTATCGCTTACCCGGCCTACGTTTGAGCCGCTGTTGCCGGGTGGCGCTATCGCTTACCCGGCCTACGTTTGAGCCGCTGTTGCCGGGTGGCGCTATCGCTTACCCGGCCTACGGTCCGAGCCGCTGTTGCCGGGTGGCGCTGACGCTTACCCGGCCTACGGTTTGAGCCGCTGTTGCCGGGTGGCGCTGACGCTTACCCGGCCTACGGTTCGAGTCGTTGTAGGCCCGGTAAGGCGTAGCCGCCACCGGGCAACGCAACTACCTGAAACTCACGTCCTCGCCCGCCTGCGCCGTCGCTGCCTGCTCCAGCAGATCCCAGAACGTTTCGCCGCTGCGATCGCAGACCCACTCGTCACCTTTCAGATCAAAGTGATAGCCGCCCTGTTTCGCCGCCAGCCACACCTGGTGAAGCGGCTCCTGACGGTTAATAATAATCTTGCTGCCGTTTTCGAAGCTTAAGGTCAGGATCCCGCCGTTGATTTCACAATCGATATCGCTGTCGCCGTCCCAGTCGTCGATACGCTCTTCGATGGTCATCCACAGGGTATCGGCAAGGCGATGAAATTCACTGTCGTTCATGGTTTTATTCCTGTTTTTCGTGATGGCGGCAGTATAACGCTAAATAATTCCCGTTGCAGGAAAGCGGCAAACTCTTGCTTTTGTGTCTTCTCCTGCGATGATAGAAACAGATTTGAACTTACGGGCAACCTCTACATGAAAAACGTCTTCCGAACGCTTGTCGTTCTTGTCACTCTGTTTAGCCTGACCGGTTGTGGACTGAAGGGACCACTGTACTTCCCGCCAGAGGATAAAAACGCACCACCGCCGACAAAACCGGTGCAAAGTGGTATCGAGTCATCTACGCCGGATACCAACGATCGCGGCAATAACGGCGGCCCGACTCAGGTCAATCTCTGACAATTACGTTCTGTACCCGCGCAATGGAGCAAATGATGCAGTTCTCTAAAATGCATGGCCTTGGCAACGACTTTATGGTCGTCGACGCGGTAACGCAGAATGTCTTTTTCTCCCCGGAATTGATCCGTCGCCTGGCGGATCGACACGTGGGCGTGGGGTTTGACCAGTTGCTGGTGGTGGAGCCGCCTTACGATCCTGACCTGGACTTTCACTACCGCATTTTTAACGCCGACGGCAGCGAAGTTTCCCAGTGCGGCAACGGCGCGCGCTGTTTTGCCCGCTTTGTTCGGCTGAAAGGGCTGACCAACAAGCGCGATATCCGCGTCAGCACCGCCAACGGCCGGATGGTGCTCAGCGTCACCGACGACGAACTGGTGCGCGTGAACATGGGCGAGCCGAACTTCGACCCCTCTGCCGTGCCGTTTCGCGCCAACAAAGCGGAAAAGACCTATATTATGCGTGCCGCCGAGCAGACAGTATTGTGCGGCGTCGTCTCGATGGGTAACCCGCACTGCGTGATTCAGGTGGATGATGTGCAAACCGCGGCGGTTGAAACGCTCGGCCCGGTGCTGGAAAGCCACGAGCGCTTCCCGGAGCGGGCGAACATCGGTTTCATGCAGGTGGTGAAGCGTGAACACATTCGCCTGCGGGTTTACGAGCGCGGCGCGGGCGAAACCCAGGCCTGCGGAAGCGGTGCCTGTGCGGCGGTGGCCGTCGGTATCTCACAGGGGTTACTGGCAGAAGAGGTTCGCGTGGAATTACCGGGCGGACGTCTTGATATCGCCTGGAAAGGAGCGGGTCATCCACTGTACATGACTGGCCCGGCGACACATGTTTATGACGGGTTTATCCATCTATGAAGCAACCAGGGGAAGAACTGCGGGAACCTGTATCAGAGCTGGACGACAGCGCTGTTGTGGATTACCTGCTGCACAATCCTGAGTTTTTTATCCGCAATGCACGCGTCGTCGAACGGATGCGCGTGCCGCATCCGGTTCGCGAGACCGTGTCGCTGGTTGAATGGCACATGGCGCGCTCGCGCAACCACATCAATCAGCTCGAAGAGAACATGACGCTGCTGATGGAGCAGGCCAGCAATAACGAAAGCCTGTTCTACCGTCTTCTGCACCTTCAGGCGCGTCTGGCTTCCGCGCACAGTCTCGAAGAGTTCCTCAACCGCTTCCACCGCTGGGCGCGCGAGCTGGGGCTGGCAGGCGCGACGATCCGTCTCTTCCCTGACCGCTGGCGCATTGGCGCGCCGTCCGGGTTTACCCATCTGGCGCTGAGCCGTCAGGCGTTTGAGCCGCTGCGCATTCAGCGTCTGGGCCATGAGCACCACTATCTGGGGCCGCTTAACGGGCCAGAACTGCTGGTGGTGCTGCCGGAAGCCAAAGCTATCGGCTCGGTGGCGATGTCGCTGATGGGGCGCGATGGTGACCTGGGCGTGATGTTATTTACCAGCCGCGACGCGCATCATTATGAACAGGGGCAGGGCACGCAACTGTTGCAGGAGATCGCCCTGATGCTGCCTGAGCTGCTGGAGCGCTGGATTGAGCGCGTATGACGGACGGATTGCTCGCCACTGACGTCAACCGCTTTCTGCGCTATCTGGGCATGGAACGCCAGCTCAGCCCTATTACGCTGCTCAACTATCAGCGTCAGCTTGATGCCATCATGCAGATTGCCGATGAAATCGGCCTGAAAAGCTGGCAACAATGTGACGCCGCCACGGTACGCGGGTTCGTCGTGCGTAGCCGTAAAAAAAATCTCAGCCCGGCGAGCCTGGCGCTCCGGCTCTCTGCCCTGCGCAGTTTCTTCGACTGGCTGGTCAGTCAGGGCGGTCTGAAAGCCAACCCGGCAAAAGGGATCGCCACGCCGAAAGCCCCGCGTCATCTGCCGAAAAATATCGACGTCGACGACGTAAACCGCCTGCTGGATATCGATCTTAACGATCCGCTGGCCGTGCGCGACCGCGCGATGCTGGAGGTGATGTACGGCGCGGGCCTGCGTCTCTCTGAGCTGGTGAACCTCGACTTAAAGCACCTCGATCTAGAATCCGGCGAGGTGTGGGTAATGGGCAAGGGCAGCAAAGAGCGCCGCCTGCCGATCGGCCGCAATGCGGTCTCCTGGATTGAGCACTGGCTGGACCTTCGCGGGCTGTTTGGCGCCGACGAAGATGCGCTGTTCCTGTCGAAACTCGGCAAGCGGATCTCGGCGCGTAACGTGCAGAAGCGCTTTGCGGAGTGGGGCATTAAGCAGGGGCTGAACAGCCACGTTCACCCCCACAAGCTGCGCCACTCCTTTGCGACGCACATGCTGGAATCAAGCGGCGACCTGCGCGGCGTACAGGAGCTGCTTGGTCACGCGAATCTGTCGACCACCCAAATCTATACCCACTTAGACTTCCAACACCTTGCCTCGGTGTATGACGCGGCGCATCCACGCGCCAAACGGGGGAAATAATGCGTTTTTACCGCCCACTCGGTCAGATATCAGCCCTGACGTTTGACCTTGATGACACTCTTTACGATAACCGCCCGGTGATCCTGCGTACCGAGCAGGAGTCGCTGGCGTTTGTGCAGAACTACCATCCTGCGCTGAAAGCGATGCAGAACAAAGACTTCCAGCAGCTGCGTCAGTCCCTGCGGGAAACCGAACCGGAGATTTACCACGACGTGACCGAATGGCGCCGCCGTGCGGTTGAGCAGGCGATGCTCAACGCCGGCCTGAGCGCGCAGGATGCGGCCACGGGGGCCGAAGCGGCCATGGAAAACTTCGCCAAATGGCGCAGTCGGATCGACGTGCCGCAGGAGACCCACGACACGCTGGCGAAGCTCGCCGAAAAGTGGCCGCTGGTGGCCATCACCAACGGCAACGCTCAGCCTGAACTGTTTGGTCTGGGGAACTATTTTCAGTTCGTGCTGCGCGCGGGCCCGCACGGACGCTCGAAGCCGTTCAACGATATGTATCATCTGGCAGCGGAAAAACTGGATTTGCCGCTCGGTGAGATCCTGCACGTGGGCGACGACCTGACCACGGACGTCGCCGGGGCGATCCGCTGCGGCATGCAGGCCTGCTGGATCAAGCCGGAAAATGCCGATCTGATGACTACCCCGGATAGCCGTCTTCTGCCGCACGTGGAAATTTCACGGTTGGCATCCCTCACGACGCTGATATAATCATCAATTGTTCTGTATAAATTAACAGGGTTTTGGCGAATGGAAACATTTGCCTGCCCGACATGACGTGACGGTGCCAATGGACGTTTCTTACCTGCTCGACAGCCTTAATGATAAACAGCGTGACGCGGTTGCCGCCTCGCGTACAAACCTGCTGGTACTGGCTGGAGCGGGCAGTGGTAAGACGCGCGTGCTGGTTCACCGTATCGCCTGGCTACAGAGCGTGGAGAACTGCTCGCCGTACTCGATTATGGCCGTGACGTTCACCAACAAGGCGGCGGCGGAGATGCGCCACCGTATCGCGCAGCTGATGGGCACCAGCCAGGGCGGCATGTGGGTTGGCACCTTCCACGGCCTGGCGCACCGTCTGCTGCGCGCGCACCATATGGACGCTAACCTGCCGCAGGATTTCCAGATCCTCGACAGCGAAGATCAGCTGCGCTTGCTGAAACGCCTGATCAAGGCGATGAACCTCGATGAGAAGCAGTGGCCGCCGCGTCAGGCGATGTGGTACATCAACGGTCAGAAAGACGAAGGGCTGCGTCCGCATCATATTCAGAGCTTCGGTAACCCGGTCGAGCAGACCTGGCAGAACGTCTACAAGGCCTATCAGGAAGCGTGCGATCGCGCCGGTCTGGTGGATTTCGCCGAGCTGCTGCTGCGCGCCCACGAGCTGTGGCTGAACAAACCGTATATCCTGCAACACTACCGTGAACGCTTTACCAACATCCTGGTGGACGAATTCCAGGATACCAACAACATCCAGTACGCCTGGATCCGCCTGCTGGCCGGGGATACCGGCAAGGTGATGATCGTAGGCGATGACGATCAGTCTATCTACGGCTGGCGCGGCGCGCAGGTGGAGAACATCCAGCGCTTCCTCAACGATTTCCCCGGCGCGCAAACCATCCGTCTGGAGCAGAACTACCGTTCTACCAGCAACATTCTGAGCGCGGCCAACGCCCTGATTGAGAACAACAACGGGCGCCTGGGTAAAAAGCTGTGGACCGATGGCGTCGACGGCGAACCGATTTCGATTTACTGCGCCTTCAACGAGCTCGACGAAGCCCGCTTCGTGGTGAACCGCATTAAAACCTGGCAGGAGAACGGCGGCGCGCTGGAGCAGTGTGCCATTCTCTATCGCAGCAACGCCCAGTCGCGCGTGCTGGAAGAGGCGCTGTTGCAGGTGAGCATGCCGTACCGCATTTATGGCGGTATGCGCTTCTTCGAACGTCAGGAGATCAAAGATGCGCTCTCGTATTTGCGTCTGATTGCCAACCGTAACGACGATGCAGCGTTTGAGCGCGTGGTGAACACGCCGACGCGCGGCATCGGCGATCGTACGCTGGACGTGGTGCGTCAGGCCTCGCGCGATCGTCAGCTCACGTTGTGGCAGGCGTGCCGCGAGCTGTTACAGGAAAAAGCCCTTGCCGGGCGCGCCGCCAGCGCATTGCAGCGCTTCCTGGAGTTAATCGACGCGCTGGCGCAGGAAACGGCCGACATGCCGCTGCACGTCCAGACCGACCGGGTGATCAAAGATTCCGGCTTGCGCACCATGTACGAGCAGGAAAAAGGCGAGAAGGGCCAGACCCGTATTGAGAACTTAGAGGAACTGGTGACGGCAACGCGCCAGTTCAGCTACAACGAAGAAGACGAAGACCTGATGCCGTTGCAGGCATTCCTCTCTCACGCCGCGCTGGAGGCGGGTGAAGGGCAGGCCGATACCTGGCAGGATGCGGTTCAGCTGATGACCCTGCACTCCGCAAAAGGTCTGGAGTTCCCGCAGGTGTTCATCGTCGGGATGGAAGAGGGGATGTTCCCGAGCCAGATGTCGCTGGATGAAGGCGGGCGTCTGGAAGAGGAGCGTCGTCTGGCCTACGTGGGCGTGACCCGTGCGATGCAGAAACTGACCCTGACCTACGCGGAAACTCGCCGCCTGTACGGGAAAGAGGTTTATCACCGTCCGTCGCGCTTTATCGGCGAACTGCCGGAAGAGTGTGTGGAAGAGGTGCGCCTGCGCGCCAGCATCAGCCGTCCGGTCAGCCATCAGCGTATGGGCTCGCCGATCTCTGAAACCGACACCGGTTACAAGCTGGGCCAGCGCGTGCGCCACTCGAAGTTTGGCGAAGGCACCATCGTCAACCTGGAAGGCAGCGGCGAGCACAGCCGTTTGCAGGTAGCGTTCCAGGGGCAGGGGATCAAATGGCTGGTGGCAGCCTATGCCAAGCTGGAAAGTGTGTAACTTTCAGAAAAATATCACTATTTTGTAATAATCTGCTAGCCTTATACGTTGAAGGTCAATTAATGCCCTTCAGCGTTCCGTTGCGTGTTGACGCCACAGTTATTGCTGGCGTAACATGCGCGCACGATTACGCTAAGAGGACATTCGCCTTGGACACACCCAGTAGATACTGGCTCAATTCCCTGTCATCCAGGAACAACTCCTAAGGCTATCTCCTCTTGCTGATGGCCTTAGTGGTTGTCAGCGACTGCATCATTCCCGTCGCGCTGAGTCAGGCTGTTTAATGGTCTGAAACCCAATTTGTTTCTGTGTGCCCACCGAACTGTCCGATATTTTTTGCATTGGGAGTCCCGGTCATGTTGAGCGCATTTCAACTCGAAAATAACCGACTGACTCGGCTTGAAGCCGAAGAGTCACAGCCCCTCATTGATGCCGTATGGGTGGATCTGGTCGAGCCGGACGACGATGAGCGCCTTCGCGTACAATCTGAACTGGGGCAAAGCCTGGCGACACGCCCGGAACTGGAAGACATCGAAGCATCCGCCCGTTTTTTTGAAGACGAAGACGGCCTGCACATTCACTCCTTCTTCTTTTTCGAAGATGCCGAAGACCACGCGGGGAACTCCACCGTGGCGTTTACCATCCGCGATGGCCGCCTGTTCACCCTGCGCGAGCGCGAACTGCCTGCGTTTCGTCTCTACCGTATGCGTGCCCGCAGCCAGGCGATGATGGACGGCAACGCTTATGAGCTGCTGCTGGATCTGTTCGAAACCAAAATCGAACAGCTGGCGGATGAAATCGAAAACATCTACAGCGACCTGGAAAAGCTGAGCCGCGTGATCATGGAAGGCCATCAGGGCGATGAGTACGACGAAGCGTTGTCCACGCTGGCTGAGCTGGAAGATATCGGCTGGAAGGTGCGTTTGTGTCTGATGGATACCCAGCGCGCGCTGAACTTCCTGGTGCGCAAGGCGCGTCTGCCGGGCGGTCAGCTGGAGCAGGCGCGTGAGATCTTACGCGATATCGAATCCCTGCTGCCGCACAACGAATCCCTGTTCCAGAAGGTCAACTTCCTGATGCAGGCGGCGATGGGCTTTATCAACATCGAGCAGAACCGCATCATCAAGATCTTCTCGGTGGTGTCCGTGGTGTTCCTGCCGCCGACGCTGGTGGCGTCCAGCTACGGGATGAACTTCGAGTTTATGCCGGAACTGAAGTGGAGCTTTGGCTACCCGGGGGCGATTATCTTTATGATCCTCGCCGGGCTGGCGCCGTATCTGTACTTTAAGCGGAAGAACTGGCTGTAAAAATCTGGCGGGTGGCGCTGCGCTTACCCGCCCTACGATCGAATTCCCTCTCCCTGTGGGAGAGGGTTCCCCACAAAATAATGCCTGCACCCCAGCCCTCTCCCTTGAGGGAGAGGGCTGGGGTGAGGGGGAACATACGGCTCTGGTGGTCATTCCGTTCACTTTATGTTCCTTGCTACTCTGTCACGACATGACCGGTGAACGTGCCAGGGTGGCTCAGTCGCCACCACCCTGGCGACCCGGGCTTCCGGCGGAAAATCGCCGCTTCGCGGTGCCTTCGGCTTATTCCTTCCGGCTTATCGGGGACGGGCGGAGGTAACATCCCTGTAAAGCCCTCAGTTATTCTGAGGCAACGTTATCGCTTTTGCTTTCAAATTACTGGGGAACCCTCTCCCCTGTGGGAGAGGGTTAGGGTGAGGGCAACATCACAGCCCTTTGCGCACCCTGCGCTGGGTATAAATCGCATCCGCAACAAAGATGGCCAGCGCCACCCAGATAAAGGCGAACGTCACCATCTTATCCGCACCCGGCACCTCGCCGTAAAACACCACCGCCAGCAGGAACATCAGCGTCGGGCCAATGTACTGGAAGAAGCCCAGCGTGGAGAGGCGCAGACGCGTTGCCGCGCCGGTAAAGCACAGCAGGGGGATCGTTGTGACCACGCCTGCGGCCATCAGCATCAGGTTCAGCGACCATGGGTTGCTGCCCATGTGGCTGGTGGCGCTGTCGGCAATACCGAACAGGTAGATCGCGGCGACAGGCAGCAGCCACAGGGTTTCAAACAGCATTCCCGTCTGCGCTTCCACCGCAATCTTCTTACGCACCAGGCCGTAAAACGCAAAGCTGAACGCTAGCCCCAGGGCGATAACCGGCAGTGAGCCGAAGGTCCACAGCTGTACCAGCACGCCGCAGAAGGCCAGAATCACCGCCACCCACTGCATCCGGCGAAAGCGCTCACCAAGGAAAATCATCCCCAGCAAAATATTGACCAGCGGGTTAATAAAGTAGCCCAGGCTGGCTTCGAGCATGTGATGGTTATTCACCGCCCAGATAAACAGCAGCCAGTTTCCGCCAATCAGCACCGCAGAGAGAGCGAGCAAGAAGACCTTCTTCGGGGTTTTCAGCAGCGTTTTGACGCCTGACCACTGACGGCTGATACTCATCAGCGCAATCATGAAGAAAAACGACCAGATGACGCGGTGAGTGAGGATCTCGTCCGCCGGGACATAGGCGATAAGTTTGAAGTACGCCGGTGCGATACCCCAAATAAAATAAGCGGCAAGGGCGAGTAAAACGCCCTGCCGCGTCTGTTTAGCATCCATCGGGAAAATCCGTTACAAAAAAGTGAAGTAATTTTACCCGAATTTGCCGTCTCAACCCACCATATAAGTGGCGGTTGCGCTGGCGATATAAACCTGCTCTTCGTTATGCAGCTCAACGCGGGCGACGGCAACTTTATTCCCGGCGCGCAGCAGACTGCTGGTGCAGGTGAAGCGGTTTCCGCGTCCCGGACGCAGGTAGTCGACGCGTAAATCGATGGTGCCCATGCGCGACAGGCGCTGGCGTAACTCATCTTCGTTGATGGTGTCATGGCGCGTCAGCGTGCTACCCACGCACACCAGACCGGCCGCCACGTCCAGCGCGGAGGCAATGACCCCGCCGTGCAAAATGCTTTGCGCCCAGTTACCGACCATCATTGGCTGATTATTGAAACTCAGCTGAGCGAAGTCTTTTTCGTATCGCTCCAGCTCAAGACCCAGTGCACGGTTGAACGGCATGTGGTACACAAAAATCTCGCCCACGAGCTTTAAGGTTTCTTCGGCGGTGAGTGTGGCTGACATCTGACGTGGCATCCTTTTTGTTAACAAAATGTTGATTTTATGCTTCAGGATAAAGGAATGCCACTTTAAGAAACGAGGAAGCGGAAGTTATCGCAGAAGTCTGTAGAATGCCCGGACAAAACTATTCATTAAATGTCACCATTTCAGGAGAACACCACCGATGCGGACGTATCTGGGTTGGTTACTGGCGGCGGTTGCGCTGCCCCTCACAGCATATGCGCAGGAAGCGACGATCAAAGAGGTGCATGATAAACCTGCCGTTAAGGGCAGCATCATCGCCAATATGCTTCAGGAGCATGACAATCCGTTCACGCTGTACCCTTATGATACAAACTACGTGATCTACACCCAGACCAGCGATCTCAACAAAGAGGCGATAAGCTCCTATAACTGGTCTGATAATGCGCGTAAAGATGAGGTGAAGTTCCAGCTCAGCCTCGCCTTCCCGTTCTGGCGCGGCATCCTGGGGCCGAACTCGGTGCTTGGCGCGTCTTACACGCAGAAGTCATGGTGGCAGCTCTCCAACAGCGGGGAATCTTCACCGTTCCGCGAAACCAACTATGAACCGCAGCTGTTCCTCGGTTTCGCCACCGATTATGAGTTTGCAGGCTGGACGCTGCGAGACGTGGAGGTGGGCTATAACCACGATTCCAACGGTCGTTCCGACCCAACCTCACGCAGCTGGAACCGCATCTATACGCGTCTGATGGCGCAGAACGGCAATTTCATGGTGGAAGTGAAGCCGTGGTACGTGGTGGGCAGCACCGATGACAACCCGGATATCACCAAATATATGGGCTACTATCAGCTTAAAGTGGGCTATCAGCTGGGTGACGCGGTGCTGAGCGCCAAAGGCCAGTACAACTGGAATACCGGCTACGGCGGTGCAGAGCTGGGCCTGAGCTACCCGGTAACGAAACACGTTCGTCTTTATACTCAGGTGTATAGCGGGTATGGCGAATCGCTGATCGACTACAATTTCAATCAGACCCGCGTCGGTGTGGGCGTCATGCTGAACGATATTTTCTAAGCTGCTCGAATGTTTTTGCGTTAAACGTTGAAGTTTCTCTCTCAGGCGCTGAAAATAGCGCCTGTTTCATTTCTGGCATATGGGGTTAACGTGGCGCAGGCGGAAGTATTGAATCAGGAATCGCTGGCTAAACAGGTTTTGCAGGAAACCTTTGGCTACCAGCAGTTCCGTCCTGGCCAGGAAACCATCATTGAAACCGTGCTGGAAGGCCGCGATTGCCTGGTGGTCATGCCGACCGGCGGCGGTAAATCGCTCTGCTATCAGGTGCCCGCGCTGGTGCTTAATGGCCTGACGGTCGTGGTATCGCCCCTTATTTCCCTGATGAAAGACCAGGTCGACCAGCTGCTTGCCAACGGCGTGGCGGCGGCCTGCCTGAACTCGACGCAGACCCGCGAGCAACAGCAAGAGGTAATGGCCGGGTGCCGCACCGGGCAGATCCGCCTGCTGTATATCGCGCCAGAACGCCTGATGCTGGACAACTTCCTCGATCATCTGGCGCACTGGAATCCGGTGCTGCTGGCAGTGGATGAAGCGCACTGTATCTCCCAGTGGGGGCACGATTTCCGCCCGGAATACGCCGCGCTTGGCCAGCTTCGTCAGCGCTTCCCCGAGCTGCCGTTTATGGCGCTTACCGCCACGGCGGACGACACCACGCGTCAGGACATCGTTCGCCTGCTGGGGCTGAACGACCCGTATATTCAGGTCAGCAGCTTCGACCGCCCGAACATCCGCTATATGCTGATGGAGAAGTTCAAGCCGCTGGATCAGCTCTTACGCTACGTGCAGGAGCAGCGCGGAAAGTCCGGCATCATCTACTGCAACAGCCGGGCGAAGGTGGAAGACACCGCCGCGCGTCTGCAAAACCGTGGCTTTAGCGCCGCGGCCTATCACGCCGGGCTGGAGAACCATATCCGCGCCGACGTGCAGGAGAAATTCCAGCGCGACGACCTGCAAATCGTGGTCGCAACGGTGGCGTTCGGGATGGGGATCAACAAGCCCAACGTGCGCTTTGTGGTGCATTTCGACATTCCGCGCAATATCGAATCCTACTATCAGGAAACCGGCCGCGCCGGGCGTGACGGCCTGCCTGCGGAAGCGATGCTGTTTTACGATCCGGCGGATATGGCGTGGCTGCGCCGCTGTCTCGAGGAGAAACCGCAGGGGCAGTTGCAGGATATCGAACGGCACAAGCTTAACGCGATGGGGGCCTTCGCCGAAGCGCAAACCTGCCGCCGTCTGGTGCTGCTCAACTACTTTGGTGAAGGGCGTCAGGCACCGTGCGGCAACTGCGATATCTGCCTCGACCCGCCGAAGCAGTACGATGGCCTGATGGACGCGCGCAAAGCGCTCTCGACTATCGGACGCGTGAACCAGCGCTTCGGGATGGGCTACGTCGTTGAAGTGCTGCGCGGGGCTAACAACCAGCGTATCCGCGATATGGGTCACGACAAACTGCCGGTTTATGGCATCGGGAAAGACCAGAGCCACGAGCACTGGGTGAGTATCATCCGCCAGCTGATCCATCTCGGCTTTGCCACGCAGAACATTGCCCAGCACTCTGCGCTTCAGCTGACCGAAGCGGCGCGACCGGTCCTGCGTGGCGAGGTTGAACTGAAGCTCGCCGTTCCGCGCGTTGTCGCCCTGAAGCCGCGCGTGATGCAGAAATCCTACGGCGGTAACTACGATCGCAAGCTGTTCGCCAAGCTGCGTAAGCTGCGTAAAGCCATTGCGGATGAAGAGAACATCCCGCCATACGTGGTGTTCAACGACGCGACGCTTATCGAGATGGCCGAGCAAATGCCGCTCAGCGCCAGCGAGATGCTCAGCGTCAACGGCGTCGGCACGCGTAAGCTGGAGCGCTTTGGTAAAGAGTTTATAGCGCTCATCCGTTCCCACGCTGATGGTGATGATGAGGAGTAGTCAGCCGGGCGAAAAAGTGCCAGGATGGTGACTCACTGTATTATTTCCCCGCGAGCTAATTATGTTAATGCTATTTCTCACCGTGGCGTTAGTGCACATCGTTGCGCTGATGAGCCCTGGCCCTGACTTTTTCTTCGTGTCACAAACGGCCGTCAGCCGCTCCCGCAAAGAGGCAATGATGGGTGTGCTCGGTATTACCATGGGCGTCATGGTCTGGGCGGCGGTTGCGCTGCTCGGTCTGAACCTGATCCTGGCGAAAATGGCGTGGCTGCATAACATCATCATGGTCGGCGGCGGTCTGTACCTGTGCTGGATGGGCTACCAGATGCTGCGCGGGGCGCTGAAGAAAGAAGAGAAAAAGCCGGAAGAGCCAAAGGTTGAGCTGGCAACGGGCGGCCGTAGCTTTGTGAAAGGGCTGCTGACCAACCTGGCGAACCCGAAAGCGATTATCTACTTCGGCTCTGTGTTCTCGCTGTTTGTAGGGGATAACGTCGGCGCGGGCGCGCGCTGGGGGATCTTCCTGCTGATCGTTGTTGAGACGTTCGCCTGGTTTACCGTTGTGGCAAGCCTGTTTGCCTTACCGGCGATGCGTCGCGGCTACCAGCGCATCGCGAAGTGGATCGACGGCTTTGCCGGCGCGCTGTTCGCCGGCTTCGGCATTCATCTCATCATTTCTCGCTAAGCATGACGCGCTGACGCAAGCAGAGCGCCAACCAGCATAAACAGCGAACCAAAGACTTTGTTCAGGGCCTTCATCTGTTTAGGCCCTTTGATCCACGCCGCAATTCGCTGCGCCAGCGTCGCGTAACCAATCATCACAATGATATCGACAATAATGGTGGTCGCGCCCAGCACCACGTACTGCATCACCTGTGGCTGATGCGGCACGATAAACTGCGGGAACAGGGCGGCGAGGAACACGATGCTTTTCGGGTTGGTCAGGTTAACGAACACCGCGCGTTTAAACAGGTGGCCGCGTGTTTGCGTCCGGGAGAGCGTATGCAGATCAATCGAGCCTGCGGCGCGCCACTGCTGAATACCCAGCCAGATAAGATACGCTGCGCCAGCCCATTTCAACACCTCGAAGGCCAGCACCGAACGGGAGAACAGCGTGCCCAGACCAATCCCCACCAGCACAATATGAATGCCAAGCCCGGTCTGTAAACCGGCGATTGACGCCGCCGCGCCGCGATAGCCGTGATTAATGGAGGTGGTCATGGTGTTGATTGCGCCCGAGCCAGGTGAAAGGCTGAGGATGATGGATGTCAGCAGGTAGGCGAACCACCATTCGAAGGTCATTTGAAACTCCCGGATCGTCTGTTTTTATGCCACAATACGCTATTGTTGAGTCATTTTGTGACCGGTGACGAAAAAAACGATATTCCCTGAATTACGGGGGGTGGAAACCCAATGTTTCAGCAGAAAAAGGACTGGGAAACACGAGAAAACGCATTTGCTGCTTTCTCCATGGGGCCGCTGACCGATTTCTGGCGCCAGCGTGAGGAAGATGAGTTTATGGGCGTCGGGGAAATCCCGGTACGCTTCGTTCGTTTCCGTGATGAAAAAAATGACCGGGTGATTGTGGTCTGCCCCGGGCGCATCGAAAGCTATATCAAATATGCCGAGCTGGCGTATGACCTGTTCCATCTGGGCTTTGATGTGTTAATTATCGACCATCGCGGGCAGGGGCTTTCTGGCAGGATGTTGCCGGATACCCATCGCGGCCACGTGGATAACTTCAGCGATTACGTCGACGATCTGGCCGCGTTCTGGCAGCAGGAAGTGCAGCCCGGACCGTGGCGCAAGCGTTATATTCTTGCCCACTCCATGGGGGGCGCGATCTCGACGTTGTTTTTGCAGCGCCATAAGCACCAGTGTGACGCCATTGCGCTGACCGCGCCGATGTACGGCATTGTGATACGTTTTCCTGACTGGATGGTGCGCCATCTTCTCGACTGGGCTGAGGGCCATCAGCGCATTCGAGAAGGCTATGCCATCGGAACAGGACGCTGGCGGGCATTGCCATTTGCCATCAACGTGTTAACCCACAGCCGGCAGCGTTATCGCCGCAACCTGCGTTTTTATGCCGATGAACCGCGTCTGCGGGTCGGCGGCCCCACCTGGCACTGGGTGCGGGAAGGTATTCATGCCGGTGAGCAGGTGCTGGCGGGCGTAGGCGATGATGACACGCCGACGCTCCTGATCCAGGCGGAAGAAGAGCGTGTGGTGGATAACCGCATGCATGACCGCTATTGTGAACTTCGCGCCGCTGCGGGCCATCCCTGTGAAGGGGGTAAACCGCTGGTCATCAACGGTGCGTACCATGAGATCCTTTTTGAAAAGGACGCTATGCGCTCAGTCGCGCTCAACGCCATTGTTGAATTTTTCAACAGGCATAACTGATTATTGTTTTCCACCAGAGGTTGAAATCCCTATGTACCAGGTTGTTGCATCTGATTTAGATGGCACGCTGCTTTCCCCCGACCACACCCTGTCGCCTTATGCGAAAGAGACCCTAAAACTCCTGACTGCCCGCGGCGTGAACTTTGTGTTCGCCACCGGTCGCCACCACGTGGACGTGGGGCAGATCCGCGATAACCTGGAGATCAAGTCGTACATGATCACCTCTAACGGTGCGCGCGTACATGACACGGACGGCAACCTGATTTTTACCCACAATCTCGATCGCGACATCGCCACCGATTTGTTCGGCATTGTGCATAACAACCCGGATATCGTGACTAACGTTTACCGCGACGACGAGTGGTTTATGAACCGCCATCGCCCGGAAGAGATGCGCTTCTTCAAGGAAGCCGTATTCCAGTACTCACTGTACGAGCCGGGTCTGCTGGAGCCGGAAGGGATCAGCAAGGTATTCTTCACCTGTGTAAATCATGAGGAGTTACTGCCGCTGGAGCAGGCGATCAACGCCCGCTGGGGTGACCGCGTGAACGTGAGCTTCTCCACGCTGACCTGTCTGGAAGTGATGGCGGGCGGGGTGTCCAAAGGTCACGCGCTGGAAGCGGTAGCGAAACGGCTGGGCTTTGATCTGAAAGACTGTATCGCCTTTGGCGATGGCATGAACGATGCCGAGATGCTCTCCATGGCGGGTAAAGGCTGCATCATGCAGAACGCGCATCAGCGCCTGAAAGATCTGCACCCGGAGCTGGAAGTGATCGGCACCAACGGCGATAACGCCGTGCCTAAGTATCTGCGCAAACTGTTCCTTGAATAATCTTCAATTGATTGTTTATTGTTCAGATGTCAACTAAAGAGTTCGCTACAATGCCTCTCCTTCTTTCTGAGAGACAAGCATTGTGGCGCTACTCATTATCACCACTATCCTGTGGGCCTTCTCCTTTAGTCTGATTGGCGAATACCTTGCCGGATCGGTCGACAGCTACTTCTCGGTACTGATGCGCGTGGGGCTGGCGGCGCTGGTGTTCCTGCCGTTCCTGCGTACCCGCGGGCAGTCGCTAAAAACGATACTGCTGTACATGCTGGTAGGCGCGATGCAGCTCGGCATCATGTACCTGTTCAGCTTCCGGGCCTACGTTTACCTGTCCGTCTCGGAATTTCTGCTCTTCACCGTGCTGACGCCGCTCTACATCACGCTGATTTATGACTTGCTCAGCAGGCGCCGTTTGCGCTGGGGATATCTGCTGAGCGCTGCGCTGGCAGTCATTGGCGCGGCGATTATTCGCTATGACAAGGTAAGCGATCACTTCTGGACCGGGCTGATGTTCGTCCAGCTCGCTAATATCAGCTTTGCCATCGGGATGGTGGGTTACAAACGTCTGATGGAGACCCGCCCGATGCCGCAGCATAACGCGTTTGCGTGGTTCTATATGGGCGCGGCGATTGTCGCGGTAGCGGCGTGGTTTCTGCTCGGCAATCCGCAAAAGCTGCCGACTACCTCCGTGCAGTGGAGCGTTCTGGTCTGGCTGGGCGTGGTGGCGTCGGGGCTGGGCTATTTTATGTGGAACTACGGCGCTACGCAGGTAGACGCCGGGACGCTGGGGATCATGAACAATGTGCACGTGCCGGCGGGGCTACTGGTGAACCTCGCCATCTGGCAGGAGCAGCCGCACTGGCCGAGTTTCCTTATTGGGGGAACGGTGATCCTGGCTTCGCTGTGGGTACATCGCCGCTGGGTCGCTCCGCGCTCCGCACAAACGGAAGATGGTCGCACGCGTGGTTCCGCGCTGAGCGAATAAACGCTTCCGTAATCGGCTGACGCTGCTCGCCGTCACGCACGGCGGCGTACAGCCGGCTCCACAGTCCTTCACCCAGAGTTTTGGTGACCACCAGACCCTGGCGTTCAACCGTCTCGACCACCCAGTGCGGCAGCGCCGCAATCCCCATTCTGGCCGCCACCATCTGAATTAACAGCAGCGTGTTATCCACGCTTTTCAGCTGTGGGCTGATGCCCGCGGGTTGCAGGAAATGGCGCCAGATATCCAGACGACTGCGCTGTACCGGGTAAATCAGCAGCGTCTCCGTTGCCAGATCTTCCGGCGTGATACGCGTTTTAGCGGCCAGCGGATGGTCCGGGGCCAGCACCAGACGCACCTCAAAATCAAACATTGGCGAATAGTGCAGACCGCTGCGCGGCAGAATATCTGAGGTCATCACCAGATCCAGCTCACCCTGCTGAAGCGACGGCTGCGGATCAAACGTGACGCCGGATTTGAAGTCCATCTCCACCTGCGGCCACTTCTGGCGGAAGTTCTCAAGCGCGGGGGTCAGCCACTGAATACAGCTGTGACACTCAATGGCGATGCGCAGGGTGGTCTGCTGCGGCTCGTTGCAGGACTGCAACGCGCTGGCAATCTGCGGCAGCACCTGGTTCGCCAGCTGAAGCAAAATTTCGCCCTGCGGCGTAAAGCGCAAAGGCTGGCTCTTACGCACAAAAAGACGAAAGCCAAGGCGTTGTTCCAGATCGCTGAACTGGTGAGAAAGGGCAGACTGAGTCTGGTGCAGCGTGGCCGCCGCCGCCGCAAGAGAACCGCAGTTCCGCAACGCTTGTAGCGTTTTCAGGTGTTTTATCTCGATCATGAAAGTCCTTCACTTCGCCATGAACATTTTGCGCTTGAGGAATATACAGTACCTGCCAATTATAGAAGTGTAAACATCTGGACGTCTAAATAACGAATTTCTACAAGGGGTATGCCATGACAATCCGCACTCACACTCTCGGTTTCCCTCGCGTTGGCCTGCGTCGCGAGCTGAAAAAAGCGCAAGAAAGCTACTGGGCGGGTAACGCCACCCGCGAAGAACTGCTGGCGGTGGGGCGCGAGCTGCGCGCGCGTCACTGGGAACAGCAAAAACAGGCGGGCGTAGACCTGCTGCCGGTGGGCGATTTCGCCTGGTACGACCATGTTCTGACCACCAGCCTGCTGCTTGGCAACGTGCCGGCTCGTCATCAGAACAAAGATGGATCGGTGGATATCGATACCCTGTTCCGCATCGGCCGTGGCCGCGCGCCAACGGGTGAGCCAGCGGCAGCGGCGGAAATGACCAAGTGGTTTAACACTAACTATCACTATATGGTGCCGGAGTTCGTTAAGGGCCAGCAGTTCAAACTGACCTGGACGCAGCTTCTGGATGAAGTGGACGAAGCGCTGGCACTGGGTCACCAGGTGAAACCCGTGCTGCTGGGGCCGGTCAGCTACCTGTGGCTGGGCAAAGTGAAAGGCGAGCAGTTCGACCGCCTCAGCCTGCTGAACGCTATTCTGCCGGTTTATAAGCAGGTTCTGATCGAGCTCGGCAAACGCGGTATTCAGTGGGTGCAAATCGATGAACCGGCGCTGGTGCTTGAGCTGCCACAGGCGTGGCTGGATGCCTTCAAACCGGCGTATGACGCGCTCACGGGCCAGGTGAAGCTGCTGCTGACCACCTATTTCGAGGGCGTAACGCCGAACCTCGACACCATTACCGCGCTGCCGGTTCAGGGTCTGCACGTTGATCTCGTTCACGGCAAAGACGATGTGGCAGAGTTGCACAAGCGTCTGCCTGCGGAGTGGCTGCTCTCTGCCGGTCTGGTGAATGGTCGTAACGTCTGGCGTGCCGATCTCACTGAGAAATATGCACAAATTAAGGATATTGTCGGTAAACGTGAATTGTGGGTAGCCTCTTCCTGTTCCCTGCTGCACAGTCCGATCGACCTGAGCGTGGAGACCCGACTCGACCCTGAGGTGAAAAGCTGGTTTGCCTTTGCTCTGCAAAAGTGTGAGGAGCTGGCTCTGCTGCGCGACGCGCTAAACAGCGGCGACACGGCAGCGATTACCGACTGGAGCGCTCCGATCCAGGCGCGCCGTCACTCGACGCGCGTGCATAACCCTGTGGTGGAAAAACGTCTGGCGGCCATCACTGCCCGGGACAGCCAGCGCCAGAGCCCGTATGAAGTGCGCGCCGAAGCCCAGCGTGCGCGCTTTAACCTGCCCGCGTGGCCGACCACAACCATCGGCTCCTTCCCGCAGACTACCGAGATCCGCGGCCTGCGGCTGGACTTCAAAAAGGGCAATCTGGATGCGAATCACTACCGCACCGGCATTGCGGAACACATCAAACAGGCGATCGTCGAGCAGGAACGTCTGGGTCTGGACGTGCTGGTGCACGGCGAGGCCGAGCGTAACGATATGGTGGAATACTTCGGTGAACACCTGGACGGCTTCGTCTTTACCCAGAACGGCTGGGTGCAAAGCTACGGTTCCCGCTGCGTGAAGCCGCCGGTGGTGATCGGCGACGTCAGCCGCCCGGAAGCGATCACCGTGGAGTGGGCGAAGTATGCCCAGTCTCTGACCGACAAACCGGTAAAAGGCATGCTGACGGGGCCGGTGACCATTCTCTGCTGGTCGTTCCCGCGTGAAGATGTATCCCGGGAAACCATCGCCAAACAGATCGCCCTGGCGCTGCGTGATGAAGTGGCGGATCTGGAAGCGGCGGGGATTGGCATCATTCAGATCGACGAACCGGCGCTGCGTGAAGGCCTGCCGCTGCGTCGCAGCGACTGGGATGCTTATCTGACGTGGGGCGTGGAGGCGTTCCGCCTCAACGCGGCCGTCGCGAAGGACGACACGCAGATCCACACCCACATGTGTTACTGCGAATTTAACGACATCATGGACGCCATTGCCGCGCTCGACGCCGATGTGATCACCATCGAGACCTCGCGTTCAGACATGGAGCTGCTGGAGTCGTTCGAAGAGTTCGACTACCCGAACGAAATCGGGCCGGGCGTGTACGACATTCACTCTCCTAACGTGCCGAGCGTGGAGTGGATTGAAGCGCTGCTGAGAAAAGCCGCCCGGCGCATCCCGGCGGAACGTCTGTGGGTAAACCCGGACTGCGGCCTGAAAACCCGCGGCTGGCCTGAAACCCGCGCGGCGCTGGCGAACATGGTGCAGGCGGCGCAGAATTTGCGTCAGGCGTAGTGGGGCTGGATTGCCCGGTTGGCGCAGCCGCCACCGGGCTTTTTGTATTACGCTTTCTTCCCGCCGTACTGGCTGAACCACGCCAGCATTCTTTGCCAGCCATCTTTCGCGGATTCTGCGTGATAGCTCGGACGATAATCGGCATTAAACGCGTGTCCCGCATCCGGGTACACCACGATCTCCGCCGTCGCGTTTGCTGCCCGCAGCGCGTGGCGCATGGTCTCGACGGTATCAAGCGGAATGCCGGTATCCTGACCGCCATACAGCCCTAACACCGGGGCATTGAGATCGGTGGCGATATCAACCGGATGCTTCGGCGAGTTCAGAGTCTTTTCACCCACCAGTTTACCATACCAGGCCACAGCGGCTTTCAGCTGCGGATTGTGCGCGGCATACAGCCAGCTAATGCGTCCGCCCCAGCAGAAGCCGGTCACCATCAGACGGTGCGGGTCGCCACCGTTGCGCGCCGCCCAGCTGGCAACGTGGTCGAGATCGGCCAGCACCTGCGCGTCCGGGACTTTGCTGACCAGGTTGCTGAACAGCGTCGGGATGTCGCTGTAATCATTCGGATCGCCCTGACGGAAGTACAGTTCCGGCGCAACGGCCAGGTAACCTTCCAGCGCCAGACGGCGGCAGAGGTCGCGAATATGTTCATGAACGCCAAATATTTCCTGCACCACAATCACGATGGGCAGCGGGCCATCGGCGGATTTTGGCCGCGCGTGGTACGCTGGCATGTTCTCCCCCTGGGAGGGAATGGAGGTCTCGCCTGCGGTAATGGCTTCTTCAGGGGTTGAGACGATGGTTGAAGCGTGCGGGGCCGCAGCAGGTGCAAAACCGGTTTTTTCAGTCATGGCATTCTCCGTACCAATGAATGGATTAGCGCAAAGATAAATATAGACACCAGGTTAACAACCCACAGTGCCTTATAGCGTCTATCTTTTGTGCAGCACCCGGCGATATAACTTGTTAATGTGATGTGAATCACTATTTTATGGAAATTAACTGCAATCATTTTCATTCATGGTGAGGTGTGTCACGAAATGATGCGCATTGCTTCTGTAAAGTACCGTTTTACTTCTTCTGACAAACCGACCCACAGAGGAGTCACCTATGTCTAAGTCTGATGTTTTTCATCTCGGCCTCACTAAAAACGATTTACAAGGGGCTACGCTTGCTATCGTCCCCGGCGATCCTGAGCGTGTGGAAAAGATCGCCGCGCTGATGGATAAGCCGGTTAAGCTGGCAGCCCATCGCGAATTCACCACCTGGCGCGCAGAGCTGGACGGTAAAGCGGTGATCGTGTGCTCTACCGGTATTGGTGGCCCGTCTACCTCTATCGCCGTTGAAGAGCTGGCGCAACTGGGCATTCGTACTTTCCTGCGTATCGGCACCACCGGCGCCATTCAGCCGCACATCAACGTGGGCGACGTGCTGGTTACCACCGCCTCCGTGCGTCTGGACGGGGCAAGCCTGCACTTTGCACCGATGGAATTCCCGGGAGTGGCCGATTTCGAATGCACCACCGCGCTGGTTGAAGCCGCGAAGTCCGTGGGCGCCACCACCCACGTGGGCGTAACTGCCTCTTCCGACACCTTCTACCCGGGCCAGGAGCGTTACGACACCTTCTCTGGTCGCGTGGTGAGCCGTTTCAAAGGCTCCATGGAAGAGTGGCAGTCGATGGGCGTCATGAACTACGAAATGGAATCTGCGACGCTGCTGACCATGTGCGCAAGCCAGGGTCTGCGTGCCGGTATGGTGGCGGGCGTTATCGTCAACCGTACCCAGCAGGAGATCCCGAACGCTGAAACCATGAAGCAGACTGAAAGCCATGCGGTGAAAATCGTGGTTGAAGCGGCGCGCCGCCTGATCTAATTCTCTCTTCAGTGCTAAAAGGCCGACATGCTCGGCCTTTTCTTTTTTGCGTAACGCCTCGCAGGAAAACCCTTTCAAACTGGACGTTCATACAGCACAATTCTATTTTGTGCGGGTTAGACGTGGATGCAGGGGGCATTGTGGATATCTCAATCCTGGTTTATGCGGTAGTTGCGCTGGTGAGCGTGGGGATTGGCTGGCTCATTTCCGGCTACCAGCATGCGCAGCAGAAAGCCGAACAGCTGGCAGAGCGCGAGGAGATCGTCGCCGAACTCAGCGCGACGAAACAACAGCTTGCGCTGAGTGACCACTGGCGCGACGAGTGCGAACTGCTCAATAACGAACTGCGCAATCTGCGTGATATCAACACCTCGCTGGAGGCCGATCTCCGGGAAGTGACCACCCGCCTTGAATCCACCCAACTGCACGCCGAAGACAAAATCCGTCAGATGATCAACAGCGAGCAGCGTCTTAGCGAGCAGTTTGAGAACCTCGCGAACCGCATTTTTGAGCACAGCAATCGCCGCGTGGATGAGCAGAACCGCCAGAGCCTGAACAGCCTGCTGACGCCCCTGCGTGAGCAGTTGGATGGCTTTCGCCGTCAGGTACAGGACAGCTTTGGTCAGGAGGCCCGCGAGCGCCACACGCTGGCGCATGAAATTCGTAATCTCCAGCAGCTGAATGCGCAGATGGCGCAGGAGGCGGTTAACCTGACGCGCGCACTGAAAGGTGATAACAAAGCGCAGGGAAACTGGGGCGAAGTGGTCATGACGCGCGTGCTGGAGGCCTCTGGTCTGCGCGAAGGATACGAATACGAAACGCAGGTCAGCATTGAGAACGATGCGCGCTCGCGGATGCAGCCGGATGTCATTGTTCGTCTGCCGCAGGGCAAAGATGTGGTTATCGACGCCAAAATGACGCTGGTGGCCTATGAGCGCTACTTCAACGCGGAAGATGACTACACCCGCGAAACAGCGTTGCAGGAGCACATCGCCTCCGTGCGTAACCATATCCGTCTCCTGGGCAGAAAAGATTATCAGCAGTTGCCGGGGCTGCGATCGCTGGATTATGTGCTGATGTTCATTCCGGTCGAGCCTGCGTTCCTGCTGGCGCTCGACAGACAGCCCGAGCTGATCACCGAAGCGCTGAAAAATAACATTATGCTGGTCAGCCCCACCACGCTGCTGGTGGCGTTACGTACCATTGCCAACCTGTGGCGCTATGAGCACCAAAGCCGTAACGCGCAGCAGATTGCCGATCGCGCCAGCAAGCTGTACGACAAAATGCGGCTGTTTGTGGACGATATGTCCTCGGTGGGGCAAAGCCTCGAGCGCGCGCAGGATAACTACCGCCAGGCGATGAAAAAACTCTCCTCCGGGCGCGGCAATTTGCTGGCGCAGGCGGAGGCGTTTCGCAGCCTGGGGGTGGAAGTTAAACGCGAGATTAATCCGGAACTGGTGGAGCAGGCTACGGCTCAGGACGAAGAGTTTCGTCTGCGTGAAGGTGACGGTGAGCAAAATAGCCGCAATGAAGACAATGGCTTAGCGGCAAATTTATCCCCCGAAGCACAGCCGGCACGTTTCTTTCACGGTGGTTGAAACGTAGGGCAAATGCGCCCAATCTGTTACACTTCACGAACATTTGACTGATTAGCAGGCTCTGAGATGGTTGACGATTCACAAGACACAACGCACTTTGGCTTTCAGACTGTCGCCAAAGCGCAGAAAGCTGACATGGTGGCCCACGTATTTCATTCCGTGGCGGCGAAGTACGATGTGATGAATGATTTGATGTCATTCGGCATTCATCGCTTGTGGAAGCGCTTCACTATTGATTGCAGCGGCGTGCGCCGTGGACAAACGGTGCTGGATTTAGCCGGAGGCACAGGGGATCTGACCGCTAAATTCTCCCGTCTGGTTGGCGAAACCGGCCGCGTGGTGCTGGCGGATATCAACGACTCCATGCTGAAAATGGGACGCGAAAAGCTGCGTAACATCGGCGTGGTGGGCAACGTTGAATATGTTCAGGCCAACGCCGAAGCGCTGCCGTTCCCGGATAATACGTTCGACTGCATCACCATCTCTTTCGGTCTGCGTAACGTGACCGATAAAGATAAAGCGCTGCGCTCCATGTACCGCGTGCTGAAGCCGGGCGGCCGACTGCTGGTTCTCGAGTTTTCTAAACCGATTATCGACCCGCTGAGCAAAGCTTACGATGCCTATTCCTTCCACGTTCTGCCGCGCATCGGCGAGCTGGTGGCAAACGATGCAGAAAGTTACCGTTATCTGGCTGAGTCCATCCGAATGCACCCGGATCAGGACACGCTGAAAGCGATGATGCAGGATGCGGAGTTCGAAAACGTGGAATACTTCAATATGACGGCGGGTGTCGTCGCGCTGCATCGTGGTTACAAGTTCTGAGTGGAGGTTTCCCGTGCCCATTAAACCCTTAGTCACCGCAGGCATCGAGAATGTACTGAATGCCTTTCTGTATCGCGCTCCGGCGCTGAAAACCGCACGTCAGCGGCTTAACGGAAAGGTGCTGCGCATCGTTTTAAAGGAGTTCTCGACGCCGCTTGTGCTGGTCTTCAGCGAACGCCAGCTTGACGTTCTGGGGGAGTGGGAAGGCGAGGCGGACTGCTCGGTGATTACGCACATGAGCGTATTGCCAAAACTGCGTGACCGTCAGCAGATGACGGCGCTTATTCGCAGCGGTGAGCTGGAGGTCGAGGGCGATATTCAGGTGGTACAGAACTTCGTTGCTCTCAGCGATCAGGCTGAATTCGACCCGGCGGAACTGCTGGCGCCCTATATCGGCGACATCGCGGCTGAAGGTATAAGCAAAACGCTGCGCACGGGTTCCGCTTTCCTGCGTAAAGGTCTGCTCCGTCAACAGCGCTACGCTGCCGAGGTGCTGACCGAAGAGTGGCGTATGGCGCCGGGGCCTTTAGAAGTCGCCTGGTTTGCAGAAGAGACCGCGGCAGTTGAGCGCGCAGTTGATGCGTTAACCAAACGGCTGGAAAAACTGGAGGGCAAATGACGCCTGGTGAAATTCGGCGCCTCTATTTTATCGTTCGCACCTTTTTGAGCTACGGGCTCGACGAGCTTATCCCCAGAATGCGTATCACCCTGCCGCTTCGGCTTTGGCGTCGCACGCTGTTCTGGATGCCGAATCGCCATAAGGATCAGGAGCTGGGCGCACGCCTGCGTCTTGCGTTACAGGAGCTGGGCCCGGTCTGGATCAAGTTTGGACAGATGCTCTCAACACGTCGCGACCTTTTCCCACCGCAAATTGCCGATCAGCTCGCGCTATTGCAGGACCGCGTCGCTCCGTTTGACGGAGAGAGAGCGAAGAAACAAATCGAAGAAGCGATGGGCAATATCCCCATCGAGACCTGGTTCGATGATTTCGATATTCAGCCCCTGGCCTCTGCCTCTATTGCGCAGGTTCACACCGCGCGCCTGAAGGAAAATGGCAAAGAGGTGGTCATCAAAGTGATTCGTCCGGATATCCTGCCGGTTATCAAAGCAGACATGAAGCTGATTTATCGCCTGGCTCGCTGGGTGCCGCGTCTGTTGCCGGATGGTCGCCGTCTGCGTCCGCTGGAAGTGGTACGGGAATACGAAAAAACGCTAATTGACGAGCTTAACCTGCTGCGTGAATCGGCGAACGCCATTCAGCTGCGTCGAAACTTTGAAGACAGCCCGATGCTGTATGTTCCTGAAGTCTATTCTGACTATTGCAGTCAGAACATGATGGTGATGGAACGTATCTACGGTATTCCGGTCTCGGACGTGGCGGCGCTGGAAAAACAGGGCACCAACATGAAGCTGCTGGCCGAACGTGGCGTGCAAGTCTTCTTTACTCAGGTTTTCCGCGACAGCTTCTTCCATGCAGACATGCATCCGGGCAACATTTTCGTCAGCTATGAGCACCCGGAAGATCCGAAATACATCGGCATCGACTGCGGTATTGTCGGCTCGCTGAATAAAGAGGATAAGCGCTACCTCGCAGAGAACTTTATCGCTTTCTTCAATCGCGACTACCGTAAGGTGGCCGAGCTGCACGTGGATTCAGGCTGGGTTCCGCCAGATACCAATGTGGAAGAGTTTGAATTTGCGATCCGCACCGTCTGTGAGCCGATTTTTGAAAAGCCGCTCTCGGAGATCTCTTTCGGACACGTCCTGCTCAACCTGTTCAACACCGCACGCCGTTTCAATATGGAAGTGCAGCCGCAATTAGTTTTACTTCAGAAAACATTACTTTACGTTGAGGGCGTAGGCCGCCAGCTCTATCCTCAGTTAGACTTGTGGAAAACCGCGAAACCGTTCCTCGAATCCTGGATTAAGGATCAGGTCGGTATTCCAGCCCTGGTTCGCTCGCTTAAAGAGAAAGGCCCGTTCTGGATTGAAAAAATGCCTGAAATTCCTGAACTGGTTTACGACAGTTTGCGTCAGAGCAAGAACCTTCAGCACAGCATGGATAAAATCGCGCACGAGCTTCAATCCAGTCGCGTGCGTCAGGGGCAGTCCCGCTATCTCTTCGGAATTGGCGCGACGCTGCTGATAAGCGGCACGTTGCTGTTGATCAATCGTCCGGACTGGGAAATGATGCCAGCCTGGATTATGGCTGCCGGTGTGGTTGTCTGGCTTGCTGGCTGGAGAAAAACGCGCTGAATTAGCGTCGCTATCGAGGGATTGCATACGTATAATGCGATCTGACTAATTAATCATCTATCACTGGGGAACACGCATGGGTGGTATCAGTATCTGGCAGTTAGTGATCATTGCCGTCATCGTTGTGCTGCTGTTTGGCACGAAAAAACTCGGATCGATTGGTTCCGACCTGGGCGCGTCAATCAAAGGCTTCAAGAAAGCCATGAGCGATGATGAGAATAAGCAGGAAAAAACCAGTCAGGATGCTGATTTTACCGCTAAATCCATCGCCGATAAGCAGGACGAAGCCAAAAAGGAAGAGGCTAAACGTCACGATAAAGAGCAGGTGTAATTCGTGTTCGACATTGGTTTTGGTGAGTTACTGCTGGTCTTTGTGATTGGTCTGATTGTGTTGGGGCCGCAGCGTTTACCCGTTGCGGTGAAAACCGTCGTGGGCTGGGTGCGGGCGCTTCGCTCGCTGGCAACTACCGTGCAGAACGAGCTGGCGCAGGAGCTGAAGCTTCAGGAATTTCAGGACAGCCTGAAAAAGGTTGAAAAGGCGAGCATGGACAACCTGACGCCGGAACTGAAAGCATCAATGGATGAGTTGCGCGAAGCGGCGGAATCCATGAAGCGCTCTTACAGCATTAACGATCCTGAGAAGGCGAGCGATGAAGCAAACACCATCCACAATCCGGTGGTGAAGGGTAGCGAAGAGCAGCGCGAGGGTGTAACGCCTTCCAGCGCGGAGCATCAGGCTGCTTCGCCAGAGCAATCGCCGCAGGAGCCCGAAGTGAAAAAGCAGGTACCGCCGGAAGAGCCCGTGGTCAAAACGGCTGAGGTAAAACCCGCCGCGCCCGTTTCCGAATCATCCCCCTCGTCGAGTGATAAAGCGTAAACATGGCAGTAGATGATACTCAACCGCTTATTACGCACCTCATTGAGCTGCGTAAACGCCTGTTAAACTGCATTATTGCGGTTTTCCTCATTTTTTTATGTCTGGTCTATTTTGCCAACGATATCTATCAGGTGGTTTCCGCGCCGCTGATTAAACAGATGCCGCTGGGAGCGACGATGATTGCAACAGACGTTGCTTCACCGTTCTTTACCCCGATCAAGCTGACCTTCTGGGTGTCGTTGATTGCCTCTGCGCCGGTCATTTTGTATCAGGTCTGGGCATTTGTGGCGCCCGCGCTGTACAAGCATGAACGCAAGCTGGTTATTCCGCTGCTGGTGTCCAGTTCGCTGCTGTTTTATATCGGCATGGCGTTCGCCTACTTCGTTGTCTTCCCGCTGGCCTTCGGTTTCCTGACGCATACCGCACCGGAAGGGGTACAGGTGTCGACGGACATCGCCAGCTACCTCAGCTTCGTGATGGCGCTGTTTATGGCCTTTGGTGTCGCCTTTGAGGTGCCCGTAGCAATTGTCCTGCTCTGCTGGGTGGGGGTGACCACGCCTGACGATCTGCGTAAGAAGCGCCCGTACATCCTGGTGGGGGCATTTGTCGTAGGTATGCTGTTAACGCCACCGGACGTCTTCTCGCAAACCTTACTGGCGATACCCATGTACTGCCTGTTTGAAGTCGGCGTGTTCTTCGCTCGTTTCTACGTCGGAAAGGGGCGTACCCGGGACGAAGAAGACGAGCCGTCTGAAGAGACCACTAAAGAATAAAACCAACCGCCCGTCAGGGCGGTTGTCATATGGGGATACGTATGTTTGATATTGGGCTTAACCTGACCAGCGCCCAGTTTGCGAAAGACCACGATGAGGTGGTGGCGCGCGCCTTTGCCGCTGGCGTGCGTGGGCTGTTACTGACGGGAACGAATCTGCATGAGAGTGAGCAGGCACGGCAGCTGGCGCAACGCTATCAACACTGCTGGTCCACCGCAGGCGTGCATCCTCATGACAGCAGTCAGTGGACGCATGAAAGCGCTGAGACGCTTCATCGTCTGGCACAAACGCCAGAAGTGGCTGCCATTGGCGAATGCGGACTTGATTTCAACCGTAACTTCTCGACGCCTGAAGAGCAGGAGAAGGCATTTACCGCCCAGCTTGCGCTGGCAGCAGAGCTGGAGATGCCGGTGTTTATGCACTGTCGCGATGCGCATGAACGTTTTATGGCGCTTCTGGAACCCTGGCTGGAGAAACTGCCGGGCGCGGTATTGCACTGCTTTACGGGCTCCCGTCAGGAAGCGCTGGACTGCCTGAACCGCGGGCTGTATTTGGGTATCACGGGCTGGGTCTGCGATGAGCGTCGTGGGCTGGAGCTGCGTGAGCTGTTACCTGTTATCCCGGCCGATCGTTTGCTGCTGGAAACGGATGCGCCGTATCTGTTGCCCCGGGATATGCAGCCCAAACCGCCATCACGACGTAATGAACCGGCCTACCTGGGGCATATTGCTGAGCGAGTGGCGCACTGGCGCGGAGAAGATGCGCAGTGGCTGGCAGCACAAACCGATGATAACGTGCGTCGTCTGTTCGGCGTGCAGTTCTAAACTTTGCGGAAATCGGTGTTTTTAACGCTCTGCAACACCTCTTTATTCAGCAGGTTGAGCAGCAGCATGGAGCGCGCTTCACCGTCCGGCTCAGCGAAGATGGCCTGTAAGCCTTCAAAGGCGCCTTCGGTGATCACCACGCTGTCGCCAGCATAAGGGGTTTCCGGATCGGTAATATCTTCAGGCTGCTGGTAGACAGAAAGCTGATGAATAACCGATGACGGTACTCTTGCCGGATGGGCGCCAAAACGCACAAAATGGCTGACGCCGCGCGTGGCGCTGATCGTCGTGGTGTGGATCACTTCGGGGTCGAACTCAACGAACAGGTAATTCGGGAACAGAGGCTCACTGACGGTCGTGCGTCTTCCACGCTGCATTTTTTCAAGCGTGATCACGGGTGTCAGGCAGTTAACAGACTGACGTTCAAGATGTTCCTGCGCGCGCTGAAGTTGCCCGCGTTTGCAATACAGTAAATACCAGGCCTGCATAATCACTCTTCCCATTGTTCGGGGCGCAAGCATACCAAAACCCTGGCGGGATCGCTAAGGTGATTATAATGGCGAAAAAGAGAGTAAGTCGTGGAAGTTCACGCTAATTTAACAAAATTACAGCATCACGCGGTCTTACGCCGTATAATGAAGCGCTTACAGAGAGGCCATGATTAACTGCATGAAATACCACGATCTACGCGACTTCCTGGCGCTGCTGGAAAAGCAGGGCGAACTCAAACGCATTACGCTTCCTGTTGATCCGTATCTGGAAATGACAGAAATCGCTGACCGCACCCTGCGCGCGGGCGGCCCGGCGTTGCTGTTTGAAAACCCAAAAGGCTACGCCATGCCGGTGCTGTGCAACCTGTTTGGCACACCTCGCCGCGTGGCGCTGGGGATGGGACAGGAAGATGTCACGGCGTTACGTGAAGTGGGCAAACTGCTGGCCTTTCTGAAAGAGCCGGAGCCGCCAAAAGGGTTCCGCGACCTGTTCGACAAGCTGCCGCAGTTTAAGCAGGTGCTGAACATGCCCACCAAACGCCTGCGCGGTGCGCCGTGCCAGCAAAAAGTGCTGGAAGGCGATGCGGTGGATCTGACCAAAATTCCCATCATGCAGTGCTGGCCTGACGATGCCGCACCGCTGATCACCTGGGGCCTCACCGTGACGCGTGGGCCGCATAAAGAGCGTCAAAACCTCGGCATTTACCGCCAGCAGCTGATTGGCAAAAACAAGCTCATCATGCGCTGGTTGTCCCATCGCGGTGGGGCGCTGGATTTCCAGGAGTGGTGCGCGGCCCATCCGGGCGAACGCTTCCCGGTTTCCGTCGCGCTGGGTGCCGATCCGGCAACCATTCTGGGCGCGGTGACGCCTGTTCCTGATACGCTGTCTGAATATGCCTTTGCAGGGCTGCTGCGCGGCACCAAAACCGAAGTGGTGAAGTGCATCTCCAATGACCTGGAAGTACCGGCCAGCGCAGAGATTGTGCTGGAAGGTTACATTGAACAGGGCGAGCTGGCACCCGAAGGGCCGTACGGCGACCACACCGGCTATTACAACGAAGTGGATAACTTCCCGGTGTTCACCGTCACCCACATTACCCAGCGTGAAGATGCCATCTATCACTCCACCTATACCGGCCGTCCACCGGATGAACCGGCGGTGCTTGGCGTGGCGCTGAACGAAGTGTTCGTGCCGATCCTGCAAAAGCAGTTCCCGGAAATTGTCGATTTTTATCTGCCGCCGGAAGGGTGTTCGTATCGCCTGGCGGTGGTGACGATGAAGAAGCAGTATGCCGGTCACGCTAAGCGCGTGATGATGGGCGTATGGTCTTTCCTGCGCCAGTTTATGTATACCAAGTTTGTGATCGTCTGCGATGATGACGTCAATGCCCGCGACTGGAATGACGTCATTTGGGCCATCACCACGCGTATGGATCCGGCGCGTGATACGGTGTTAGTGGAAAACACGCCGATAGATTACCTGGACTTTGCCTCGCCGGTTTCCGGCCTTGGCTCAAAAATGGGACTGGATGCCACGAACAAATGGCCTGGCGAAACCGACCGTGAATGGGGTCGCCCGATCGAAAAAGATCCTGACGTGACCGCGCGAATTGACGCGATCTGGGACGAGCTGGCCATAATGAATAACGGTAAGGCAGAATAAGACCGTTTAGCCCTATAGACTTCCCGACAGAGAGAGCGAATGACAACCTTAAGCTGTAAAGTGACGTCGGTAGATGCTATTACCGACACCGTATATCGCGTCCGTTTGGTTCCTGAAGCGGCCTTCTCATTCCGTGCCGGTCAGTACCTGATGGTCGTGATGGACGAGCGTGATAAGCGTCCTTTCTCTATGGCCTCAACGCCAGCAGAGAAGGAATTTATTGAGCTGCATATTGGTGCGTCTGAGCTTAACCTGTACGCGATGGCCGTGATGGACCGCATCCTGAAAGAGCGTGAAATCGTGGTCGATATTCCTCATGGCGAGGCCTGGCTGCGTGAAGACGAAGACCGTCCGCTGATCCTGATTGCCGGTGGCACGGGCTTCTCTTATGTCCGTTCTATTCTGCTGACCGCGCTGGCGCGCAACCCGAATCGCGATATCACCATCTACTGGGGCGGCCGTGAAGAGAAGCATCTTTACGATCTGTCTGAGCTGGAAGCGCTGAGCGTGAATCATCCAAACCTGCGCATTGAGCCGGTTGTCGAGCAGCCGGAAGAGGGCTGGCGCGGGCGCAGCGGTACGGTGCTGACTGCGGTATTGCAGGATCACGGGACGCTGGCCGGGCACGATATCTACATTGCCGGTCGCTTTGAAATGGCAAAAATTGCCCGCGACCTGTTCTGCAACGAGCGTGACGCGCGGGAAGATCGTCTGTTTGGCGATGCGTTTGCGTTTATCTGATTGAGAAACCCGCTTCGGCGGGTTTTTTATGCTCGGGCAATAGCCTGGTGAAAATTTAACCTTGAAATGAGCGGCGCAATGCCGTTATTCTTGTTCCCGTTAAATTTCGCCCTCAGGAGCGCCCCCCAAAAATGAACAAACACGACTGATGAATTTCGATCCTTGCTCAACGCACCGCGTCTGCAGGGGATGTTTTGATTTCATTCAGGAGTGCTTATGGCTCATTTTGCGCAGTCCCCCTCTTTTATTTTGCATCAGGTCACCTGTCAGTTTGCGACGGGCGATATCCTTTTTGGTCCACTGAATCTTTCTCTGGATGCGTCAGTGTGCGCGCTGGTTGGCCGCAACGGCAGCGGTAAAACACGTCTTCTGCGGCTGCTGGCAGGGGTTGATGAACCCGCCAGCGGTCATATTGAGCGCTTTGGTACACACGTCTATGTGGCGCAGCAGCAGGATATTTCTGCGGATACGACTCTTGCCGGACTGCTTGGTTACGACGCGATCTTTGCGGCGCGCACGCGCATCGACAGCGGTCATTATGAACCCGACGATCTCGACACGCTCGATGGTTACTGGGATCTGGCTGAACGGCTGAGCCAGGCTTTTATCACTGCAAAACTTCCCCCTTTTGACCCGAATAAACGCGCGGCAGAGCTGAGCGGCGGCGAGCGCATTCGTGCCTTGCTGTGCGGCGCATTCGCCGCAGATGCTGATTACCTGCTGCTGGACGAACCGACCAACCACCTCGACAGGCAAGGCCGCGTGTGGTTCTACGAGCAGCTTTCCCGGTATCAGGGCGGGGTGCTGGTGGCCTCCCACGACCGTGAGTTGCTGGCCCAGGTATCGCGTATCCTTGAACTGAGCGCATTGGGCCTGCGCAGCTACGGTGGGAATTATGCTGGCTATCGAACCCAGCGTGATGCTGAGCAGCTGGCTGCCCGCGCCGCGCTGGAGCATGCTGCCACCGAACGCAAGCGTACCCGCGCCCGTATGCATAAAGAGCATGACGACAGCCTGCGGCGTTCAGCCAAAACGCTTCGCACGGTCGACAGCCTTAACATCGCCTCGTTTGAACGGGTCAAATACAAAGGGGCGGCGAAAGAGCGTATTGGTTCCTGGAAAAAACAGCATAGCGATCAAAATTATGCTCTGAACGCTGCGGTCAACCAGGCACGCGAGCGGGTTGAAGAGGAGAACGCGGTGATGTTTACCCTGCCGGGCAGTGAAATCCCGGAAGGAAAACAGGTGCTGGTGCTGGAAGAACTGGTGCTTCCGCACGTGCCTGTCTCCTCGATAAACTGGCGAATGGATGGCCCGATGCGCGTGGCGCTACGCGGGCCGAACGGCTGTGGAAAATCCACGCTGTTGAAAGTGATGTTGGGCGAAACCGCCCCTGTCACGGGAACCTGTAAGGTCTCCGTCAGGTGTGCTTATCTCGATCAGCATCTTTCCCGGCTGGATCTGTCGCAGTCGGTGATGACACACCTTAGCCTCGGCAATACGCCGCTCGAAGAGGGGGCGTTGCGTACCCGTTTAGCGCAGCTTCAGCTGGGCGCAGAGAAAGTGACCCTTCCACTGGCCGAACTGAGTGGCGGCGAGCGCCTGAAGGCCGCGCTGGCCTGCGTATTGTGGCGTGAAGCGGCAACGCAACTGCTGCTTCTGGATGAGCCGACCAACCATCTTGATCTGGCCTCTGTTCAGGCCATAGAAGCGGCCTTAGCCGATTACCCCGGCGCGCTGCTGGTGGTGTCGCATGATGAAGCCTTTCTGGCAGGGCTGAAGCTGACGCATGAACTGGTGTGGGAAGAGACGGGATGGCGATGTGAAAGTCTGTAAACACAAGCCCCCGCAAGGGCGGGGGCAAACAAACTTTATCAGGCTAACTGCTTGCGAAGGTCAGGGTTTGCCTGGATCAGGCGCATCAGCTTTAGCTCGGCTGGGGTTGGTTTTTCACGTTTTGACTCCCACTCCAGCACCATCGCTACGCTGACACCCATCGCTCTTGCGAATTCATCTGTTTTCAGGCCCGATCCTTTGCGTAAACGCTCAAATTCACTAAAAGGATTGGACTTTTGATTCAGGGTAACCGTCGGCGGTACATCTTTAAAAATAATCTGTTCCAGGCTGCTCAGCAGCTCAAACTCAGGATCTTTTAATTCCATTGAGAACTCCTCATAAATCACACATCGGGATCATGAACATCAGAGAGCCTGTTAAGAATAGTCCCTAAACCAGACACAGGATCGTCACGGCTGTGATTAATTGTGCGATAACGATCGCTTTACGCGTTTCAGCTATATGGATAGTTATGCTAATTACCTGATTAGTCATATGTAGGGATGCACAGGTATTTTTTTGTAAATAGTCAGTACAAAAACGGGAATACCCGTTTTGCATGAAAACTCTATCTTGCAAGGCTGACCTGGACTATCCTTGTCAGCGTTGGGCACGCGTGTGCCGGTGTGCGCTTTTTGGGTGAAAGGAGTAATAAAATGGCGACAGGAAAGTCCTGCTCTCGCTGGTTTGCGCCTATTGCGGCGTTGTTGATGGTTGTTAGCCTGAGTGGGTGTTTCGATAAAGAAGGCGATCAGCGCAAAGCGTTTATCGATTTTCTACAGAATACAGTGATGCGTAGCGGCGAGCGTTTACCAACGCTGACTGCGGATCAGAAAAAACAGTTTGGTCCATTCGTGTCGGATTACGCCATTCTGTATGGCTATTCACAGCAGGTAAGCCAGGCGATGGATTCCGGTATTCGCCCGGTAGTGGATAGCGTGAATGCCATCCGCGTTCCACAGGATTATATGACCCAGCGCGAACCGCTGCGCCAGTCAAATGGCGCGCTTGGGGTACTGAGCCAGCAGCTGCAAAATGCCAAAATGCAGGCTGATGCGTCGCGTTCCGCGTTGAAGCAGGGCGAGGATCTCAAACCGGTCTATGACCAGGTGTATGAGAAAGTCGTGACCAAGCCGTCAAACGCCTTGCAACCGCTGATCCCGGCGGCGCAGGTCTTTACTCAGCAGCTGGTTCAGGTGGGTGACTTTATTAGTGAACAAGGTACGCAGGTGAGCTTCGTCTCTAACGGTATCCAGTTCCCGACCTCCCAGCAGGCGAGCCAGTACAACGCGCTGATCGGGCCGCTAGCGTCCCAGCATCAGGCCTTTAGCCAGGCCTGGAGCGCAGCGGTCGCTGCTACGGAATAAGAAAAACCCCCGCTTCGGCGGGGTTTTTTTTATGCTTGATGAAAATAACACTTGTCATTCATCTACCACATCGGTATAACTATGTTCGTCGGTTTGTTACACAGACCTAAAGCAGTTTAGTAAAGCAGTCCAGATTGTTATCCATAGATACCCTTCGTAGTGACCCTTCCTTCATCGCTTAAAAATCTGTAACGCAATCCATCAAGCCGGAAGGCACAATATATTTGTTAATAAGGTAATTTCTATGTCTGCTAAAATGACTGGTCTGGTAAAATGGTTCAACGCTGATAAAGGTTTCGGCTTCATCACTCCTGACGATGGCTCTAAAGACGTGTTCGTACACTTCTCTGCTATCCAGAACGATGGCTACAAATCTCTGGATGAAGGTCAGAAAGTTTCCTTCACCATCGAAAGCGGCGCTAAAGGCCCAGCAGCTGGTAACGTTGTAAGCCTGTAAGCTTCCAACCCAGTAGCACAAAATTCAAAAACCCGCCTTCTGGCGGGTTTTTTCGTTTCTACTGTTGTATCTGTGGGTTAACGCAGTTCTTATCCACTTTACCGCCGAGCGCGGCAATCAGGTTATCCACGGCGGTCGCCGCCATATTGTAGCGTGTTTCATGAGTGGCAGAGCCGATGTGAGGCAGGGCGACGATGTTCGGCATGGTCAGTAGCGGAGAATCCACCGGCAGCGGCTCCTGTTCAAACACGTCCAGACCGGCGGCGTGGATCTCACCGTTTTGCAGTGCCTCAATCAGCGCCTTCTCATCGACCACCGGACCACGACCCGCGTTGATGAAAATGGCCGATTTCTTCATCTTTTCAAACGCCGATTTGCCGATGAGATGACGCGTTTCATCCGTCAGCGGCAGAATCAGGCAGACAAAGTCGGCTTCCCGCAACAGCGTATCAAGCTCGCAGTAGCGGGCATTGAAACGTTCTTCAGCTTCAGTGTGGTGACGGCGTGCGTTATACAGGATGGGCATGTTGAAGCCGAAATGCGCGCGCTGTGCCAGTGCCAGACCGATGCGCCCCATCCCAACAATCCCCAGCGTTTTGCCATGAACGTCCACGCCGAACCAGTCCGGGCCAATGCTTTTCGTCCATTCGCCCGCTTTCACGCGCTCGGCCACTTCCACCACGCGACGCGCGGTACTGAGCACCAGCGCCATCAGCGTGTCGGCGACGGTCTCCGTCAGGGCATGCGGCGTGTGCATCAGCAGGATGTTGCGCGCGTTTAGCGCATCCACGTCGAAATTGTCGTATCCCACCGAAACGGTTGAGGTAGCACGAAGCTTCGGCATTTTCTCCAGCAGCGCTGCATCCACCTTTTCGCTCGAACCCAGCAGGCCCTCGGCGCTGGCAAACGCGTCGGCGTGCTGCGCCACGGTTTCCGGGCTGAGGTTCTTTACCCGGGTAACGGTAAAGTGTTCCTCCAGGCGTTTTTGCAGATCTTCAGGCAGTGCTTTGTACAAAATGACGGACGGCTTCATGCTAATCTCCGTTGATTTTAAAAGGATTCAGGCGTGGCGTGCGCCGACGGGTAGCTGTTGATTATTAGCAGGCTTAACAATCAGAGTAAGCCATACCGAGGCAAAAAGCGCCACCCCCATAAAGATGTAAGAGGCCGACGGGCTGCCGGTGGCGCCGTTCAGATAGCCCACAAACCACGAGCCAAAGAACGAACCCAGCGCACCCATACTGTTGATCAACGCCATCGCGCCCCCTGCGACGTTACGCGGCAGCATTTCCGGGATGATGGCAAAGAACGGACCATACGGGGCATACATGGCCGCACCCGCAATCACCAGCAGCGTATACGAAGCCCAGAAGTGGTTCGCGCCTACGGCCCAGGAGCCAATGAAGGCAAAAGCAGCGATCAGCAGCAGTGGCCAGACGAACAGCTTACGGTTTTGCAGCTTGTCCGATGCCCAGGAGACGATAATCATCGCGATGGTCGCAGCCAGGTAAGGCACCGATGACAGCCAGCCCACTTCCACCATGCCAAGGTTTTCACCGCCGCTGCGGATAATCGACGGTAGCCACAGCACAAAGCCGTACACGCCAATACTCCAGGTAAAATACTGTGCGCACAGCAGAATAACGTTCCGGGAGCGGAAGGCTTCACCGTAGTTACGCACCGCTTTCAGCCCCTGCTGCTCTTTATCCAGCTGCGCCTGGAGTGCGGCTTTTTCTTCCTCAGAAAGCCATTTTGTTTGGGCTGGCTTATCTTTCACCAGCACCCACCAGCAGAAGGCCCAGATAATCGCGGGAACCCCTTCGATGATGAACATCTCGCGCCAGCCGAAGGACTGGATCAGGTAGCCGGAAACCACCGACATCCACAGCACGGTGACCGGGTTACCGAGTATCAGGAACGTATTAGCACGTGAACGCTCAGATTTTGTGAACCAGTTGCTGATGTAAATCAGCATTGCTGGCATGACGGCCGCCTCAACCACGCCGAGAATAAAGCGAATAGCCGCCAGAGCAGGAATGTTATTCACCACGCCAGTAAGCGACGCACAGGCACCCCATAAGATCAGGCAGATGAAAATGAGCTTTCGCACGCTGCGGCGTTCAGCGTAAATCGCGCCGGGGATCTGGAAGAAGAAATAACCCAGGAAGAAGAGGGCACCCAGCAGGGAGGAGACCCCTTTGGTGATCCCGAGGTCTTCGTTGATCCCGGCGGCGGATGCGAAACTGAAGTTGGCACGATCCAGGTACGCCAGGCTGTACGTGATAAACACGATTGGCATGATGTACCACCAGCGTTTTACTGCATTGGTCGAACTGTTCATAGGCTTGCCTCTGTTGTTGAGGTTGTTGCCGCCGTTGTCTGTAGGGTACACGGTGGCTTAATTATCTGGTGCGGATTGCTGCCCTCACCCTGGTCCTCTCCCACAGGGAGAGGGAATTTAGACGCCGAGCTCTGCTCGTGTTGGTAATCCTTCGCTGTCGCCCTGCACCTGAATCGCCAGCGAACCAATTTTGTTGCCTCGCGCCACGGCCTGCGACAGCGGTTTGCCCTCCAGCAGAGCGCTGATGACCCCGACGGCAAACCCATCGCCCGCGCCCACGGTATCGACCACGTTGTCGACTTTTACCGCAGCGACAGCGCCTTGCTCACCGTCGGCAGTTTTGAACCATGCGCCGTCGGCACCGGTTTTCAGCACCACGGCTTTTACCCCTCTGTTGAGGTAAAAATCGGCAATGCCTTCGGGCGTGCTTTCGCCAGTGAGGATCATTCCCTCTTTTATGCCAGGCAGAACCCAGTCCGCCTGAAACGCCAGTCGGTTGAGTTTCTCAGCCATCTCCGCTTCGCTTTTCCACAGCACCGGGCGCAGGTTCGGATCGAAAGAGATCGTTTTGCCCTGCGCTTTCATTGCCGAAGCCGCGTGATCCAGTAAATCGTACGAGCTGGTCGAGAGCGCCGCCGCCACGCCGCTCAGGTGCAGGTGGCGCGCGGAGGAGAAATACGCGGCGTGATAATCATCCACGGAGAGATGGCTTGCCGCTGAGCCTTTGCGGAAATACTCCACGATGGGATCGGTTCCATTTTCAACTTTAGATTTCAGCTGAAAGCCCGTCGGGAAGCGTCCGTCGAGGGTCACGCCTGCGGCATCAATGCCCTCTTTTTTCAGTGAGTCGAGAATAAAATGGCCAAAGCTGTCATTTCCCACGCGGCTTACCCAGCCGACATTCAGCCCCAGCCGCGCAAGGCCGGTAGCAACATTCAGCTCGGCACCTGCCACGCGTTTAATGAAGTACTCCACTGCGCTCAGCTCGCCCGTTTCGGTGGCGACAAACATCGCCATGGCCTCGCCAATGGTGATGACATCCAGCGTCTTGTGCATGGTTTACTCCTCGCGCAGCAGGTTGACGTAATGGCGGGTGACGGCGGTGAGATCCGTCCCTTCCAGCGGAAATTCGATACCGCGTGGCGCATCGGCAGGGAGTTGATTAAGTAGATCCCGCCAGCGAGAATCGGTCTGATCCGGCGCGACGGCGCGGAACTGCGCCTTATGCGGGACTGCGGACTTGACATGAATATAGCTCACGGCGGGAGCCAGCTGACGTGCAGCCTCTTCCGGGGAGTCGCCAACCCACAGCCAGTTGCCCATATCGAACGTCAGTGTGACCGGTAGCGCCATTACCCGGCAGGCGGCTTTGAAGCGCTGCATCGGCGCGAGCTGCCCGCAGTCGGTCTGGTCGTTTTCCACCACCAGCGTCATGCCGCTTTCATCCAGCAGTGCGCGCAGGGCTTCAAGCGGCTGTTTGTCGCTGAAATGACCCAGCGAGACTTTAAGCCACAGCGCGTTCAGGGCGCTGGCTTCGCTAAGGTAGCGCGGGAGATCCGTGTTGAGGGTGCCATCGGGCATAAACAGGGGGGCCGGGGCGGAGTAGCACGCCAGTAAACCCAGCAGTTCAATGGACTCGCCGAGCGCAGGCAGGGCCATTAACTCGTCGTTGCTGAAGAGCTCGCGGCGGATTTCAACGCCATCAGCTCCTGCGCCGGCAATAACGGGAAGTATTGCCCGTTGACCGCCTGCCTGTCGCACCTGATCCGCACCATACGCGGCGGTGACCACCATAATTTTCCTGCTCATTTCCTGACTCCAGAGCGTAATCGATAGTATTACGCTAGATGGAACCGGTTCCAAAGAAAAGATCGGGATGCTGAATTTATGATCGCTGTCACGAAGGGGAAATTAACGGGCAGTAGAGCCGCGAACGATCAGTTCGCCGTAAAACACCTGCTCGCGTACGGCGTCGCGGGTGCCTTCAATGCGGCGAACCACTTGTTCAACCGCGGCATAGCCGATCTGCCAGGTGGGTTGTTTGAGGGTGGTGATGCCTACGCCAGCAAGTTCTGCCCACTCCAGTTCATCAAAGCCGAGTAAGCCGATGTCGCTGCCCCAGTGCAGGCCAATGCGTTTAAGCGAGCGGGCAACCTGAAGCGTCAGCGCCCCGTTCGCGGAGATCACCGCCTTGCGCATACCCCGATGGCGGGTATGGAACTGGCGCAGGGTATTATCCAGCTGCCCGGCTTCATGCAGGGGGATTTCGGCATTCTCGGCGATCACGCCGGGATATCGCGCCAGCGTGGCACGAAATGCCGCCAGGCGGTCGCGGCGGGTGTTAACCATGCCCAGCGGTTCGCTCAGGAATAAAATGGCTTCGAAGCCCTGTTCAATCAGGTGCTCAGTGGCGGTGGTAGCCGCCTGGGTGTTATCCAGCCCGACCACATCGCAGGCAAATTCCGGGATTTTTCGGTCAATAAGCACCATTGGCAGAGACGATTGTTGCAGACGATTTAGCCCCTCTTCTCGCATCCCGACGGCATTCACCACAATCCCTTCCACCTGATAGCTGCGCAGCAGATCGAGGTAATGCAGCTCCTGATCAACCTCGTTATTGGTGTTACAGACCAGCGGGGTAAAGCCTTTCTCACGGCATGCCGCTTCGATGCCGCTGAGGACGTTTACGGAGTAGGGGTTGGTGATATCGGCGATGATGAGGCCAATCAGACGGGTGCGGCCCCGCTTGAGGCCGCGCGCCATCAGGCTGGGACGGTAGTCGAGATCGGCAATGGCCTGTTCGATTCGCGCCAGCAGCGCATCGGAAAGCAGGTGTTTCTCGCCGTTGAGGTAGCGTGAAATGCTGGTTTTACCGGTTTTGGCGGCTTTCGCCACGTCGCTGATGGTGGCCCGGGTTGGTTTGATCATCGCTGATTTCCCTGAATTTAATGAGAATACCTTAGCGGGAAAATCTGGCGAATCAAGCTATTTGCCGGGTGGCGCTGCGCTTACCGGAGGTTGCGGTCTGATGTCCTCACCCCAACCCTCTCCCACGGGAGAGGGCGCAAACACTAAAAACGGCAACGGGGTTGCCGTTTTGCTTTTAACTACTGCACCGGGCTTAACGTAATCTCAACGCGGCGGTTCTGCGCTTTGCCTTCCGCCGTGCTGTTGCTGGCGATCGGGTTAGCCGGACCCATGCCGCTGGTGCGGATGCGGTTCGCTTCTACGCCCTGGGCGATCAGCGAGCTGGCCACGGAATCGGCGCGCTGCTGGGACAGACGCATGTTCAGATCCTGGCTGCCGGTGCTGTCGGTGTAGCCAATCACGTTCACGGCAGTTTTATTGTACTCTTTCAGCACTGCGGCCACGCCGGTCAGGGTGTTTGCGCCGGCGGGTTTCAGCGTCGCGCTGCTGCTGTCAAAGGTCACGTTGTTTGGCATGTTCAGGATGATGTTGTCACCGCTGCGCGTCACGCTCACGCCCGTACCTTTCATTTTGTCACGCAGTTTTGCTTCCTGCACGTCCATGTAATAACCCACGCCGCCGCCCAGGGCTGCGCCTGCCGCTGCGCCAATCAGCGCACCTTTGCCGCGATCTTTCTTGGAGGAGGAGAGTGCGCCAACGCCAGCGCCCACCAGGGAACCAATACCCGCGCCAATGCCGGATTTGCCCGCTTCGCGTTCACCGGTGTAAGGGTTGGTTGTACAGCCAGAAACAGCCAGTGCGCCGCTCACCAGAGCGGCAATAACGAGTACGCGTTTTTTCATCTTATTTCCTTAATCCTTTTTATTCTTTGCCACGATGGACGTGGCAGTGGATTATGACGTCCGGATACGGAGAAAATTCAGTGTATAACTCTGAAATTTGTCACAAACGATAAACTGCCTCAATGAAAGGCCGAAACACCTGCACGCAACCAGGAGCGCACGCTTTGAGCACCTCAACAAAAACCATTCTGACCGCCGCCCACTGGGGGCCGATGCTGGTCGAAACCGATGGCGACACTGTGCTGTCGTCTCGCGGGGCTTTGCCTTCGCGCCATCTCAACTCTTTACAGACCGTCGTTCGCGATCAGGTACACAGTAAAACCCGCGTCCGCTGGCCGATGGTGCGTAAAGGCTTTCTGGCGTCACCGGATAAGCCGCAGGGTATTCGTGGGCAGGATGAGTTCGTACGCGTGAGCTGGGACGACGCGCTGGCGTTGATCCATACCCAGCATAAACGCATTCGCGACAGCTATGGCCCGTCGTCCATTTTTGCCGGCTCCTATGGCTGGCGCTCGAACGGCGTGCTGCATAAGGCCGCAACCCTGCTGCAACGCTATATGAGCCTGGCCGGAGGATACACCGGCCATCTGGGCGATTACTCGACCGGCGCGGCGCAGGCAATCATGCCGTATGTCGTGGGCGGGAATGAGGTTTATCAGCAGCAGACCAGCTGGCCGCTGGTGCTGGAGCATGCGGAGGTGGTGGTGCTCTGGAGCGCCAACCCGCTCAATACCCTGAAAATTGCCTGGAATGCGTCCGACGAGCAGGGCGTTTCCTACTTTGATGCGCTGCGCAAAAGCGGCAAGCGCATCATCTGTATCGATCCGATGCGTTCTGAAACGCTGGATTTCTTCGGCGACAGCGCCGAGTGGATCGCGCCGCATATGGGCACCGACGTGGCGATGATGCTGGGCATCGCCCACACCCTGGTGGAGAACGGCTGGCACGATACGGAATTTCTGGCGCGCTGCACCACGGGCTTCGATAAATTTGCCGACTACCTGACGGGACAAACCGACGGTATCGCCAAAACCGCAGAGTGGGCTGCGGCGATTTGCGGCGTTGATGCCGTTAAAATCCGCGAACTGGCGACGTTATTCCATAGCCGTGTCACGATGCTCATGTCCGGCTGGGGGATGCAGCGCCAGCAGTTTGGCGAGCAGAAGCACTGGATGCTGGTGACGCTCGCCGCGATGCTCGGGCAGATTGGCACAACCGGCGGCGGTTTTGGGCTTTCCTATCACTTTGCTAACGGCGGCAACCCGACGCGAAAAGCCGCGGTGCTGGCCTCCATGCAGGGCTCGGTGCAGGGTGGCGTGGACGCGGTAGATAAAATTCCGGTGGCACGCATTGTTGAAGCCCTGGAGAACCCAGGCGGGTTTTATCAGCACAACGGCCAGGATCGGCATTTCCCGGATATTAAGTTTGTCTGGTGGGCGGGTGGGGCCAACTTCACCCATCACCAGGATACTAACCGCCTGATCCGCGCCTGGCAGAAACCGGAGCTGGTGGTGATCTCGGAGTGCTTCTGGACCGCGTCAGCGAAACATGCCGATATCGTTTTGCCCGCCACGACCTCGTTCGAGCGTAACGATCTCACCATGACGGGGGATTACAGTAATCAGCATATGGTGCCGATGAAGCGCGTCGTGGCTCCCCGGGATGAAGCGCGGGATGATTTTGATGTCTTTGCCGACCTGAGTGAAATGTGGGAAGCGGGCGGTCGGGAGCGTTTCACCGAGGGCAAAACCGATCTGCAATGGCTGGAAACGTTTTACCAGATTGCCAGCCAGCGTGGGGCTGCGCAGGGCGTGACGCTGCCGCCATTCGCTGAGTTCTGGGAGGCGAATCAACTCTTCGAAATGCCGGAAAGCGAGCAGAATGCGCGGTTTGTGCGCTTTGCTGACTTCCGTCGCGATCCGGAGAATCATCCGTTAAAAACCGAAAGCGGGAAGATTGTGATCTACAGCGAACGCATCGCCAGCTTTGGCTACGCGGACTGTCCGCCACATCCGGCGTGGCTGGAGCCGGACGAATGGCATGGCAATGCGCAGCCGGGGCAGCTTCAGCTGCTGTCTGCCCATCCCGCCCATCGTCTGCACAGCCAGCTCAACTATTCGGCTTTGCGCGAGCAGTATGCGGTGGCGGGTCGTGAGCCGATTGCGCTGAACAGCGATGACGCAAAGGCGCGGGGGATTAACCACGGCGACCTCGTTCGGGTCTGGAACGCGCGCGGGCAGGTGCTGGCAGGCGCCGTGGTGAGTGACGGGATCCGCCCTGGCGTTTTCTGCATTCATCAGGGCGCATGGCCGGATCTGGCGCTGGACGAGGGCGGTATTTGTAAGAACGGCGCCGTAAACGTGCTGACCAAAGATCTCCCCAGCTCGAAGCTGGGGAATGGCTGCGCGGGGAATACGGCGCTGGCATGGGTGGAGAAATATGAGGGGCCGGCGCTTACCCTTACGGCGTTTGATCCGCCTGCCAGCTCATGATCCACGTCGGGTGTTGGGTATCATCCTGCCAGGCGCTGTCTTCGATGCGAAAACCCTGAGCATGATAGAAATTCACCGCCCGCACGTTTTTCTGATACACCTCCAGAGTTAAATACGGATAGTGCTGCTGAACGTGGTTCAGCAGCGCACGCCCGATCCCCTTTCCGATGAACGCCGGGGCGATAAACAATGCCCCCACGAACTGGAACTGCATGACGCTGATAAAACCGCACAGGGTACCGTTTTCTTCCCAGACCCAGGTCTCGGCGGCGGGAAGGTATTCATCCCGCACTACCGCTTCATTCGCTTGCCAGTAACTTGCGTCGATAAACGGATGCGCCTCGGTGGTGCTCTCCAGCCACAGACTCAAAAGCGGAGCGGTGTCCTCACTTTGCCATTTGCGGATCATGGTGGCCCTCCGGATGGCAGAAGCAGCCCGTAATGTGGTCATTGACCAGCCCGCAGGCCTGCATAAAGGAGTAACAGATGGTGGTGCCCACAAACTTAAAGCCGCGTTTTTTCAGCGCTTTCGACAGGGCATCTGAGGCGGGGGTCGACGTTGGGATCTCTGCAAGCGTGGCGGCCTGCGTCACCTTCGGCTCGTTATCCACAAACGACCAGACGAATGCTGAGAAGGGTTCGCCGTTTTGCTCCATCGCCAGATAAGCACGCGCGTTACCAATAATGGCCTGAATTTTACCGCGATGGCGGATGATACCGGTATCCAGAACCAGCCTTTCCACGTCGTCGTCGGTCATGGCGGCAACCGCAGCCGGATCGAACTGGTGGAAGGCTTTGCGATAGTTCTCACGCTTTTTCAGAACGGTGATCCACGACAGTCCGGCCTGCTGGCCTTCAAGGCAAATCATTTCAAACAGTTTTTTACCGTCGGTTTCCGGTACGCCCCATTCCTTGTCGTGATAATCGATATAAAGCTGATCCTGGCTTACCCAGCCGCAACGTTGCATAGGTCATCTCCCTTCCTGATACGGTAAACGCAAAAATTTCAATCTGCCCGGCTTGACGTGTCTGCTAAAGAGACAATAGTTAATACAGGGCTATACGCCCTAATACCTCTTCGAACAATGACATATATCGCCGAACTCGGCTCTTTCTGGAGTCGCTTTGATGATGATAAAAAAAATCAGTGGTCGCCATGCTGCTTCTGGCCTGGTGGGTGTTTCAGTCTGCCTGCTTTTTTGTAACACCGCTTTTGCGTGGCAACAGGAATATATCGTTTCAGATGCTCAAAGTAATACGATGGAACGCTATACATGGGACGCCGATCACCAACCTCGTTATGAAGATATTCTCGCGGAGCGTATTAACCGCACGCAGAATGCTGCGGGGTTTACCCTGAACGACCCATCCGGTTCAGATGCGGAAACCGTTCTGAGCGTTGGCTGGAATTTTCCCGTGGCGGGACATTTCACCACCGGGCCCGTAATGGCGTGGCGCACTGATGGCGCTCCCTCCGCACCAGTGAATGCGTTTGAGGATACAACCACCACGCAGTCGCTTACCGATCCACTCTGGCATGCCAGCGTGAACTCATTGGGGTGGCGTGTCGATACGCAGTATGGTGATTTACACCCCTGGGCGAAGATCAGCTATAACCAGCAAACTGAAGAAGAATATTTATATACGCTGGGATTGAGCGCCAAATTTTAAAGGGTTGTCACTTTTTTAAACGCTGCGGTAACATATTTAATACAATAACGGCAGGGACTGTAGCGATAGTGATCGCTCACCTTTGAGCTTTTTCTTCTCCGGCAAGGTCATTCATTCCCGCTTCCAGGCATTTCATTCCGTTTCTCCTGCATTTCATGCCGTTTTACCCCTGGTGTTATGGGGTTTTGTTTATCGTGTCCTCAGCGAATTTCCTTAATTTATCTTGCAGGACACTGCCATGAACACATCAACTTATAACCGCACGCGTTGGCTGACGCTATTCGGCACCATCGTTACCCAGTTCGCACTGGGATCGGTCTATACCTGGAGCCTGTTTAACAGCGCCCTGTCTGATAAGCTCGGCGCGCCGATAAGCCAGGTGGCGTTCTCCTTCGGCTTGCTGAGTCTTGGGTTAGCAATTTCCTCTTCCGTGGCGGGCAAACTTCAGGAGCGCTTCGGCGTGAAGCGTGTAACCATGGCCTCCGGGATCTTGCTGGGCGTGGGCTTCTTCCTGACGGCATATTCCGACAACCTGATGATGCTGTGGCTGAGCGCCGGGGTGCTGGTGGGGCTGGCGGACGGCGCAGGTTACCTGCTGACGCTGTCTAACTGCGTGAAGTGGTTCCCGGAGCGTAAAGGGCTTATCTCCGCGTTTGCCATTGGTTCATATGGCCTGGGCAGCCTTGGCTTCAAATTCATCGATGCGCATCTGCTGGCCTCGGTGGGGCTTGAGAAAACCTTTATGATCTGGGGCGTGATTGTGCTGGTGATGATCCTCTTCGGCGCAACGCTGATGAAAGACGCGCCGCAGCAGGAAGTGAAAACCGTTAACGGTGTGGTGGAGAATGATTTCACCCTTGCACAGTCCATGCGTAAACCGCAGTACTGGATGCTGGCGGTGATGTTCCTGACGGCCTGCATGAGCGGTCTGTATGTCATCGGCGTGGCGAAAGATATCGCGCAGGGAATGGTGAAGCTGGACGCGGCGACGGCGGCGAACGCGGTAACGGTCATCTCCATCGCTAACCTCTCGGGTCGTCTGGTACTGGGTATCCTGTCTGACAAAATCGCCAGGATCCGTGTGATTACGCTGGGGCAGGTGATCTCCCTGGTGGGGATGGCAGCGCTGCTGTTCGCTCCGCTGAACGAAGCGACATTCTTTGCGGCGATAGCCTGCGTAGCCTTTAACTTTGGCGGTACCATTACCGTCTTCCCGTCGCTGGTGAGCGAGTTCTTCGGGCTGAACAATCTGGCGAAAAACTACGGTGTGATTTATCTCGGCTTCGGTATCGGCAGTATTTGCGGATCGCTGATTGCCTCGCTGTTTGGTGGCTTCTACGTGACATTCTGCGTGATATTTGCCTTGCTGATTATTTCACTGGCGCTGTCCACCACGATTCGTCAGCCGCAACGCGAGGTCTATAAAGAAGCGCATGCATGATTCGATAAAAAGGGGCCGCAGGGCCTCTTTTTTTATCGCAATATCACTTCCGGACTTGTTATTTTGTAAAAATTTTCATCGATTCACATTCTCTGCTGCCACTTTTCTTCCTCGCTGTGGTCTACTTATCGCGCTTGTAGACGTTTCTGATAACGGTTTATCTCGCACCTACTTACTCTGTCTGCTTTCTCAATGAGATTCGGCGGGTCTTTATACCCCTTCCCCCAGGGTTGTTTGCATGAAATATATCAGGTCTCTTACCCAGCAAAGATTGTGTCTGATGCTGGCTGTCTATATCGGTTTGTTTCTGAATGGCGCGGTGCTGTTCAGAAGAGTGGAAGGTTATTTTGAACACCTCACCGTAAGAAACGGGATTTTCGCCGCGATTGAAGTGTTTGGCTCAATTCTGGCAACCTTCTTCCTGCTACGTCTGCTCTCGCTTTTTGGCAGACGTACATGGCAGGTTCTGGCCTCGCTGGTGGTGATTATCTCTGCCGCCGCAAGCTATTACATGACATTCATGAATGTGGTCATTGGCTACGGTATTGTGGCCTCGGTGATGACCACGGACATCGACCTCTCGAAAGAGGTGGTGGGGCAAGGGTTCATCATGTGGACGATTTTGACCTGCCTGATCCCGCTCTTCTTTATCTGGAGTAATACCTGTCGCTATACCCTGTTACGCCAGCTGCGTACCCGTGGGCAACGCATCCGCAACGTCGCCGTCGTTCTTCTGGCGGGTCTGCTGGTATGGGCGCCTATTCGCCTGATGGAAAAACAGCAAAAGCGGATCGAAAAAGCGACAGGCGTAGATATGCCAAGCTACGGCGGCGTGGTGGCTAACTCGTATCTGCCGTCTAACTGGCTGTCGGCGCTAGGTCTCTATGCCTGGGCTCAGGCGGACGAATCCAGCGATGTGAAATCGCTGATTAACCCGACCAAAAAGTTCACCTACCAGGCTCCGGCTGACGGACTGGATGATACTTACGTGGTCTTCGTTATCGGCGAAACGACGCGCTGGGATCATATGGGTATTCTCGGTTATGACCGCGATACCACCCCGAAACTGGCGCAGGAAAAGAACCTGGTGGCATACCGCGGCTACTCCTGCGATACCGCCACGAAGCTTTCGTTGCGCTGTATGTTTGTTCGTGAGGGCGGTGCGAGTGATAATCCTCAGCGCACTCTCAAAGAGCAAAACGTGTTTGCTGTTCTGAAGCAGCTTGGATTTAGCTCCGATCTGTTCGCCATGCAAAGTGAGATGTGGTTCTACACCAACACCATGGCGGATAACATCGCCTACCGCGAGCAGATTGGCGCCGAGCCGCGTAACCGCGGAAAGAACGTTGATGATATGCTGCTGCTCTCTGAGATGGAACAGTCGCTGAAAAACCATCCGCAGGGTAAGCACCTTATTGTTCTGCATACCAAAGGTTCACACTACAGCTACTATCAGCGTTATACGCGCGATTTCGCCAAATGGACGCCTGAGTGCGTCGGCATTAACAAGAACTGTAGCAAGCAGGAGCTGATCAATGCCTATGATAACTCGATTCTGTATGTGGATACCTTCCTCAGCCGGGTGATCGACCAGCTTCGCGATAAGAAAGCGATTGTGATCTACGCGGCCGACCACGGCGAGTCCATCAACGAGAAAGAGCATTTACACGGTACGCCGCGTAAGCTGGCCCCGCCTGAGCAGTTCCGCGTGCCGATGATCATGTGGATGTCGGATAAGTACCTGGAAAACCCGGACAAAGCCAAAATGTTTGCCCATCTGAAACAGCAGGCAGAGATCAAGGTACCGCGCCGTCACGTTGAGCTGTACGACACCATTATGGGTTGTCTGGGCTATACCTCACCGAACGGTGGGATTAACGAAAACAACAACTGGTGTAAACTCCCTGATAACACCACAAAAGCCGCGCAGTAGCTGGTCTGGCGAGAATATCGCCAGTTGAATGGCTTTTTGAAAATAAGGGATTGACGGGGGCGCACCTCAGCAGTAAGATGCGCTCCGCATTCGGCGAGTAGCGCAGCTTGGTAGCGCAACTGGTTTGGGACCAGTGGGTCGGAGGTTCGAATCCTCTCTCGCCGACCACATTCTAAAAAGGGCTAACCGCAAGGTTAGCCCTTTTTGCATTAACGCGTTACCCCGCACGAGTCCTCAAAATACCCCTTAGCCCTGCTTCCCCCTGCCTGTTTGCGGTTTTGTGACATAATCCATTGTATTTTTTTATATATAGTTTGATCTTTTTTCGCGTTGCTTATGGATAACCTCAGCATTTTTCGCTGTGCGTTTTAACGTTCGCGGTATTTAGTGCTCAGATAATCACCATTCTGTAAGAAAATTTACCCATTCTGAATAAAACTTAATCACTGAGTGTTGCGAAATATGAAGATAATTGTGCTGCATCATGGCGAGTAGCATAAATTTCTCTGCTGAAAACTCACGGTCAGGGTTTTTTTAATCTTTGTTTGCGGTTTCTCACACTCCACGTAAATCCCCGCCACCTGTATTGACGTTTTCACATTCTGTTGACAGATTGTAGGGCACGAGGGGCATTTCAGGGAGGATCTGCGCTGCAACTCAAACGCTCTTCTGAAAGGATTCTCTATCCCTTTTAACGCCTTCGGGCATCACCGACCGGACCGGGTAAAAAATAAATAAAGGTCAGGCGGCGTAACACAACAAAGCAAAACATCACATTGGAGCACAATAATGAGTATTTCCTTGAAGAAGTCAGGGATGCTGAAGCTTGGTCTGAGCCTGGTGGCCATGACCGTTGCAGCAAGCGTACAGGCAAAAACCCTGGTTTACTGTTCTGAAGGCTCTCCGGAAGGCTTTAACCCACAGCTCTTTACCTCTGGTACGACTTACGACGCAAGCTCTGTACCGATCTATAACCGTCTGGTTGAATTTAAAACCGGCACCACGGAAGTAATTCCTGGCCTGGCTGAAAAGTGGGATATCAGCGAAGACGGTAAAACCTATACCTTCCACCTGCGCCAGGGCGTGAAGTGGCAGGACAGCAAAGAATTTAAACCTACGCGCGACTTTAACGCCGATGACGTTGTGTTCTCCTTCGACCGTCAGAAAAATGCCCAGAACCCGTACCATAAAGTGTCTGGCGGCAGCTATGAATACTTCGAAGGGATGGGTCTGCCAGACCTGATCGCTGAAGTGAAAAAAGTGGACGATAAAACCGTTCAGTTTGTGCTGACGCGTCCGGAAGCGCCATTCCTGGCTGACCTGGCGATGGACTTCGCCTCGATTCTCTCTAAAGAGTACGCTGACAACATGCTGAAAGCCGGCACGCCGGAAAAAGTGGACCTGAACCCAATCGGTACCGGCCCGTTCCAGCTGCTTCAGTACCAGAAAGATTCCCGTATTCTGTATAAAGCCTTCCCGGGCTACTGGGGCACCAAGCCGCAGATCGACCGTCTGGTCTTCTCCATCACGCCTGACGCATCCGTGCGTTACGCAAAATTGCAGAAAAACGAATGTCAGGTGATGCCGTATCCAAACCCGGCTGACATCGCGCGCATGAAGCAGGACAAAAATATCAACCTGCTGGAGCAGGCGGGCCTGAACGTGGGTTATCTCTCCTTCAACACCGAGAAGAAACCGTTCGATGACGTGAAAGTGCGCCAGGCGCTGACTTACGCGGTGAACAAAGAAGCGATCATCAAAGCCGTTTACCAGGGCGCGGGCGTTGCGGCCAAGAACCTGATCCCACCAACCATGTGGGGCTATAACGACGACATTAAGGACTACACCTACGATCCTGAGAAAGCGAAAGCGCTGCTGAAAGAAGCGGGCCAGGACAAAGGCTTCACCGTCGAGCTGTGGGCGATGCCGGTACAGCGTCCTTACAACCCGAACGCACGTCGTATGGCGGAAATGGTTCAGGCTGACTGGGCGAAGATTGGCGTACAGGCCAAGATTGTGACCTACGAGTGGGGCGAGTACCTGAAGCGCGCCAAAGCGGGCGAACACCAGGCGGTCATGATGGGCTGGACCGGCGACAACGGGGATCCGGACAACTTCTTCGCGACCCTGTTCAGCTGTGCGGCAGCGAAAGACGGTTCCAACTACTCTCGCTGGTGCTACAAGCCGTTTGAAGATCTGATCCAGCCGGCGCGTGCGACCGACGATCACAACAAACGTATCGAACTGTACAAGCAAGCTCAGGTTGTCATGCACGATCAGGCTCCGGCGCTGATTGTTGCTCACTCCACCGTGTACGAGCCAGTGCGTAAAGAAGTGAAGGGCTACGTGGTTGATCCACTGGGCAAACACCACTTCGAAAACGTGTCTGTTGAATAATAAGTAGGGTGTTCTCCCTCTCCCTGTGGGAGAGGGCAGGGGTGAGGGGCGTGCATGCATCCCCTCATCCTAACCCTCTCCCACAGGGAGAGGGAATTTACATTTGTGAGCAATACAGACGTCACGCCACTGGGCGTGCGTCATCAGAGAGAATCCGGGTTATGTTGCAGTTCATCCTCCGACGTCTGGGACTGGTTATCCCGACGTTTATCGGTATCACCCTTCTCACTTTTGCCTTCGTCCATATGATCCCGGGTGACCCGGTAATGATTATGGCGGGCGAGCGTGGTATCTCCCCTGAACGTCATGCGCAACTGCTGGCTGAACTCGGCCTTGATAAGCCGATGTGGCAGCAGTATCTCCACTATATCTGGGGCGTGTTGCACGGCGATTTAGGGATTTCACTGAAAAGCCGTCTTCCGGTGTGGGACGAGTTCGTGCCGCGCTTTAAAGCGACGCTGGAACTCGGTATCTGCGCCATGATCTTCGCGACCGCGGTAGGGATCCCCGTTGGCGTACTGGCTGCCGTTAAGCGTGGCTCTATTTTCGACCACACCGCTGTTGGCCTGGCACTGACCGGCTACTCCATGCCTATCTTCTGGTGGGGCATGATGCTGATCATGCTGGTCTCGGTGCAGTGGAACCTGACGCCGGTCTCCGGACGCGTCAGCGACATGGTTTTCCTTGACGACACCAACCCGTTAACCGGCTTTATGCTGATTGATACGGCGATCTGGGGCGAAGAGGGCAACTTCATTGATGCGGTTGCGCACATGATCCTGCCTGCAATGGTGCTGGGCACCATCCCTCTGGCGGTGATCGTGCGTATGACCCGTTCCTCCATGCTGGAAGTGCTGGGCGAGGATTATATTCGTACTGCCCGCGCTAAAGGCCTGACCCGTATGCGCGTCATCATCATTCATGCCCTGCGTAACGCTATGCTGCCGGTGGTAACCGTTATCGGTTTGCAGGTCGGTACGCTGCTGGCGGGGGCGATCCTGACCGAAACCATCTTCTCCTGGCCGGGTCTTGGACGCTGGCTGATTGATGCGCTGCAACGCCGTGACTATCCGGTTGTGCAGGGCGGTGTACTGCTGGTCGCGACGATGATTATCCTCGTCAACCTGCTGGTCGATTTGCTGTACGGCGTGGTGAACCCGCGTATTCGTCATAAGAAGTAAGGGGCCATCATGTCACAAGTTACTCAAAATAAAGTGGTCACCGCACCGGTGCCAATGACGCCGATGCAGGAGTTCTGGCACTACTTCAAGCGCAACAAAGGCGCGGTCGTCGGGCTGGTGTATGTTTCCATCATGATCCTGATTGCGGTGTTTGCGAACTTCCTTGCGCCGTATAACCCGGCTGATCAGTTCCGCGATGCGCTGCTGGCACCTCCCGCATGGCAGGACGGCGGAAGCCTGGCGCACCTGCTGGGCACCGACGACGTGGGCCGCGATGTGCTGTCGCGCCTGATGTACGGCGCACGCCTGTCGCTGCTGGTTGGCTGCCTCGTTGTCGTACTGTCGCTGATCATGGGGATCGTACTCGGCCTCGTGGCGGGCTACTTCGGCGGCATTGTTGATAACATCATCATGCGCGTCGTCGACATTATGCTGGCATTGCCAAGCCTGCTGCTGGCGCTGGTGCTGGTGGCGATCTTTGGTCCGTCGATTGGTAACGCCGCGCTTGCGCTGACGTTTGTTGCGCTACCGCATTACGTGCGTCTGACCCGTGCGGCGGTGCTGGTGGAAGTGAACCGCGACTACGTTACCGCCTCTCGCGTGGCGGGTGCCGGTGCTATGCGTCAGATGTTTATCAATATCTTCCCAAACTGCCTTGCGCCGCTGATTGTTCAGGCGTCGCTCGGTTTCTCTAACGCCATTCTTGATATGGCCGCTCTTGGCTTCCTTGGCATGGGTGCGCAGCCGCCAACACCGGAGTGGGGCACCATGCTCTCCGACGTGTTGCAGTTCGCGCAAAGCGCCTGGTGGGTCGTCACCTTCCCGGGTCTGGCGATTCTGCTGACGGTGCTGGCATTTAACCTGATGGGTGACGGTCTGCGTGATGCACTTGATCCCAAACTGAAGCAGTAAGAGGCACGAGATGGCGTTATTAAATGTAGATAAATTATCCGTGCACTTTGGCGACGAAGGCACACCGTTTCGCGCCGTGGACCGCATCAGCTACAGCGTTAATCAGGGCGAAGTGGTCGGGATTGTAGGAGAGTCGGGCTCCGGTAAGTCAGTGAGTTCGCTGGCGATTATGGGGCTGATTGACTACCCCGGCCGCGTGATGGCGGAAAATCTGGAGTTCAACGGTCAGGATCTGAAGCGCATTTCCGAAAAACAGCGCCGCCAGCTGGTGGGCGCGGAAGTGGCGATGATCTTCCAGGACCCCATGACCAGCCTGAACCCATGCTACACCGTCGGTTTCCAGATTATGGAAGCCATTAAGGTGCATCAGGGCGGGAATAAGAAAACCCGTCGCCAGCGTGCTATCGATCTGCTGAACCAGGTGGGGATACCTGACCCGGCATCGCGTCTGGACGTTTACCCGCACCAGCTTTCCGGCGGGATGAGCCAGCGCGTGATGATCGCCATGGCGATTGCCTGTCGACCAAAACTGCTGATTGCGGATGAACCAACTACCGCGCTGGACGTGACCATCCAGGCGCAAATCATCGAGCTGCTGCTGGAGTTGCAGCAGAAAGAGAATATGGCGCTGGTGCTGATTACGCACGACCTGGCGCTGGTGGCGGAAGCGGCACACAAAATCATCGTGATGTACGCGGGTCAGGTGGTGGAGACCGGAAGTTCGCACGATATCTTCCGCGCGCCGCGTCACCCGTATACGCAGGCGTTACTGCGCGCGCTGCCGGAGTTTGCCCAGGACAAAGCGCGTCTGGCGTCACTGCCGGGTGTGGTTCCGGGTAAATATGACCGTCCGCAGGGCTGCCTGCTGAATCCGCGCTGCCCGTATGCGACGGACAAATGCCGCGCCGAGGAGCCAGAGCTGAATCTGCTGGCCGATGGTCGGCAGTCAAAATGCCACTACCCACTCGATGATGCCGGGAGGCCAACACTATGAGTACGCACGAGGCCACCACGCAACAGCCGCTGTTGCAGGCTATCGACCTGAAAAAACATTACCCGGTGAAGAAAGGGATTTTTGCCCCCGAGCGCCTGGTAAAAGCGCTGGACGGCGTCTCCTTCAGTCTTGAACGCGGTAAAACGCTGGCGGTCGTCGGGGAGTCGGGCTGTGGGAAATCCACGCTGGGCCGTCTGCTGACGATGATCGAAACTCCAACCGGCGGCGAGCTTTACTATCAGGGCCAGGATCTGCTCAAGCACGATCCGCAGGCGCAGAAGCTGCGTCGTCAAAAAATCCAGATTGTGTTCCAGAACCCGTACGGTTCTTTAAACCCGCGTAAAAAAGTGGGGCAGATTCTGGAAGAGCCGCTGCTGATTAACAGCAATCTGAGCAAAGAGCAGCGTCGTGAAAAAGCGCTGGCGATGATGGCGAAGGTGGGGCTTAAAACCGAGCATTACGATCGCTACCCGCATATGTTCTCTGGCGGTCAGCGTCAGCGTATTGCCATCGCCCGTGGGCTGATGCTTGACCCGGACGTGGTGATTGCCGATGAGCCGGTCTCAGCGCTTGACGTGTCCGTTCGTGCGCAGGTGCTTAACCTGATGATGGATTTACAGCAGGATCTGGGACTGTCGTACGTCTTCATCTCCCATGACCTGTCCGTGGTTGAGCACATTGCCGATGAGGTGATGGTGATGTATCTGGGACGCTGCGTGGAGAAGGGGACGAAAGATCAGATCTTTACTAACCCGCGTCATCCGTATACGCAGGCGCTGCTGTCTGCAACGCCGAGACTGAACCCGGATGACCGCCGGGAGCGCATTAAGCTGACCGGCGAGTTGCCAAGCCCACTTAACCCGCCGCCGGGATGTGCGTTCAACGCCCGCTGCCGTCGCCGCTTCGGTCCGTGCACGCAGTTGCAGCCACAGCTGAAGGATTATGGCGGACAGCTGGTGGCCTGCTTCGCAGTCGATCAGGATGAAAACGGCGAAAAGCCGCAGGCATAAATAAAAAAACCGGCGCTAAGCCGGTTTTTTTACGTCTGAGATCTACTTCCGTAAACGAATCTGGTCGACGGCGTGTTTCTCACTCTTGGTGAGGATCAGGCTTGCGCGTTCGCGCGTCGGCAGGATGTTCTCTTTGAGGTTGACGTAGTTGATCTCATTCCACAGCCCGGTCGCCACGCTGATAGCCTCTTCTTCAGAGAGCTGGGCGTAGTTGTGGAAGTAGGAATCCGGGTCGGTGAACGCGCCTTCGCGGAACTTCAGGAAGCGGTTGATATACCAGCGTTGCAGCAAATCTTCCGGCGCATCGACATAAATTGAGAAATCGACAAAGTCAGAGACAAACACATGATGCGGATCGTGAGGATAATCCATCCCGCTTTGCAGGACGTTTAAGCCTTCCAGAATCAGGATGTCGGGCTGCACAACCGTTTTGTCGCCATCCGGGATGCGGTCGTAGATCAGATGCGAGTAAACCGGCGCGGTAACGTGAGGTACGCCCGATTTTAGATCTGAAACAAACTTTACCAGGCGGTGCATATCATAAGAGAGCGGGAAGCCCTTCTTTTTCATCAGGCCGCGTTCTTTCAACACCTCGTTGGGATGCAGGAAGCCGTCGGTGGTGATCAGCTCCACGCTGCGGTGTTCCGGCCAGCGGCTCAGCAGCGCCTGTAGCACGCGCGCGGTGGTACTTTTACCCACTGCCACGCTGCCCGCAATACTGATGATATAAGGAATACGTTGACCGTTCGTGCCGAGGAACTGTTCCAGTACGGCCTGACGACGCAAATTGGAGCTGATATAGAAGTTAAGCAAGCGAGAGAGGGGGAGATAGATTTCTGCCACCTCTTCCAGGGAGAGATCTTCGTTTATCCCTTTTAGCCGTGCGATTTCACCTTCCGTCAGTGTCATAGGGACGGAGTCACGCAGGGCTGCCCACTGGCTACGGTTAAACTGAAGATAGGGCGTCATTAACGTTTGCTCTTTTTTGCTCATAAGCATGCTTCTGTGAACCATCACGAAACGGCGGGTGCGGGCTCATCACATAGTTAATTTTGGACAATGGGCAGGAGGTTAACACCAGATGAGAGGAATAATAAGAAAAAATATGGGAAAGCGATGCTTAACCGGGCAGGCATCACCTGGGGCTATAGCGTGCCGAAATCAGGCGTTCATGTTGAATTTTTAACCGTGAGCGGATGAATTTACAGCGGTTAGCCCTGGTTTCGAATAAAATGTGAGCGAAAGAACGTTTTATGCAATTTTTTAGTTGCATGACTGCGCAGGTCTCCATAGAATGCGCGCTACTTGATGCCGACTTAGCTCAGTAGGTAGAGCAACTGACTTGTAATCAGTAGGTCACCAGTTCGATTCCGGTAGTCGGCACCATCAAGTCCGGTGGGGTTCCCGAGCGGCCAAAGGGAGCAGACTGTAAATCTGCCGTCACAGACTTCGAAGGTTCGAATCCTTCCCCCACCACCACTTTCTGGCAGCGACAACGCCGCCGGAGCTGGTTGGAAAAATTGACCAGCTCGAACAGAAAAGAGAGAAATCTCTTTTTTTGTTACAGAAAGAACTGGGTAGCCGAGTTTCAGGATGCGGGCATCGTATAATGGCTATTACCTCAGCCTTCCAAGCTGATGATGCGGGTTCGATTCCCGCTGCCCGCTCCAATACGTGCTGATATGGCTCAGTTGGTAGAGCGCACCCTTGGTAAGGGTGAGGTCCCCAGTTCGACTCTGGGTATCAGCACCACTTCACTTCTCCCTCCCTTTCTCTCTGTTTCAATGTAAATGTATTCAACAGTTCAGGCATTTTCGCCTGGTTGATGTGGTGATATCACCGATTTATCCGTGTCTTAGAGGGACAATCGATGTCTAAAGAAAAGTTTGAACGTACAAAACCGCACGTTAACGTCGGTACTATCGGCCACGTTGACCATGGTAAAACAACGCTGACCGCTGCAATCACTACCGTACTGGCTAAAACCTACGGCGGTGCTGCTCGTGCTTTCGACCAGATCGATAACGCACCAGAAGAAAAAGCTCGTGGTATCACCATCAACACCTCTCACGTTGAGTATGACACCCCGACTCGCCACTACGCACACGTAGACTGCCCAGGCCACGCCGACTATGTTAAAAACATGATCACCGGTGCTGCGCAGATGGACGGCGCGATCCTGGTTGTTGCTGCGACTGACGGCCCTATGCCTCAGACTCGTGAGCACATCCTGCTGGGTCGTCAGGTAGGCGTTCCTTACATCATCGTGTTCCTGAACAAATGCGACATGGTTGATGACGAAGAGCTGCTGGAACTGGTAGAGATGGAAGTTCGTGAACTGCTGTCTCAGTACGATTTCCCAGGCGACGACACTCCAATCGTTCGTGGTTCCGCGCTGAAAGCGCTGGAAGGCGACGCAGAGTGGGAAGCGAAAATCATCGAACTGGCTGGCTACCTGGATTCTTACATCCCAGAACCAGAGCGTGCGATTGACAAGCCATTCCTGCTGCCAATCGAAGACGTATTCTCCATCTCCGGTCGTGGTACCGTTGTTACCGGTCGTGTAGAGCGCGGTATCATCAAAGTTGGTGAAGAAGTTGAAATCGTTGGTATCAAAGAGACTGCGAAGTCTACCTGTACTGGCGTTGAAATGTTCCGCAAACTGCTGGACGAAGGCCGTGCTGGTGAGAACGTTGGTGTTCTGCTGCGTGGTATCAAACGTGAAGAAATCGAACGTGGTCAGGTTCTGGCGAAGCCAGGCTCAATCAAGCCACACACCAAGTTCGAATCTGAAGTGTACATTCTGTCCAAAGACGAAGGCGGCCGTCATACTCCGTTCTTCAAAGGCTACCGTCCACAGTTCTACTTCCGTACAACTGACGTGACCGGTACCATCGAACTGCCAGAAGGCGTAGAGATGGTAATGCCAGGCGACAACATCAAGATGGTTGTGACGCTGATCCACCCAATCGCGATGGACGACGGTCTGCGTTTCGCAATCCGTGAAGGCGGCCGTACCGTTGGCGCGGGCGTTGTTGCTAAAGTTCTCGGCTAATCGCTGATAACATTTGACGCAATGCGCAATAAAAGGGCATCATTTGATGCCCTTTTTGCACGCTTTCACATCAGAACCTGGCTCATCAGTGATTAATTTTGTCATAATCATTGCTGAGACAGGCTCTGCGGAGAGCGTATAATACGAAAAGCGAATAGCATTTCGATTGGTTTGCCTCGCGCTCGCGGGGTGAAAATGTTTGTAGAATACTTCTGACAGGTTGGTTTATGAGTGCGAATACCGAAGCTCAAGGGAGCGGGCGCGGCCTGGAAGCGATGAAATGGATAGTTGTAGCCGTGCTGCTGATTGTGGCGATTGTCGGCAACTATCTTTATCGTGACATGATGCTGCCGCTACGCGCGCTTGCAGTGGTAATTCTGATTGCTGCGGCGGGTGGTGTCGCGCTGTTGACGACGAAAGGCAAAGCGACCGTTGCGTTTGCCCGCGAAGCGCGTACCGAAGTCCGCAAGGTCATTTGGCCGACTCGCCAGGAAACATTGCACACCACGCTGATTGTAGCGGCGGTAACCGCTGTAATGTCACTGATCCTGTGGGGACTGGATGGTATTCTGGTTCGCCTGGTATCCTTTATCACTGGCCTGAGGTTCTGAGATGTCTGAAGCCCCTAAAAAGCGCTGGTACGTCGTTCAGGCGTTTTCCGGTTTTGAAGGCCGCGTAGCTACGTCGCTGCGTGAGCATATCAAATTACATAATATGGAAGAGTTATTTGGCGAAGTTATGGTTCCGACCGAAGAAGTGGTTGAGATCCGTGGCGGCCAACGTCGCAAAAGCGAGCGTAAATTCTTCCCGGGTTACGTGCTGGTTCAGATGGTGATGAACGACGCGAGCTGGCACCTGGTGCGCAGCGTACCACGCGTGATGGGCTTTATCGGCGGCACATCTGACCGTCCGGCGCCAATCAGCGACAAAGAAGTTGATGCGATTATGAACCGCCTCCAGCAGGTTGGTGATAAACCGCGTCCGAAAACGCTGTTTGAACCGGGTGAGATGGTTCGTGTTAACGACGGTCCGTTTGCTGACTTCAATGGCGTCGTCGAAGAAGTGGACTACGAGAAGTCCCGCCTGAAAGTTTCCGTTTCTATCTTTGGTCGTGCGACCCCGGTAGAGCTGGACTTTGCTCAGGTAGAAAAAGCCTAAGCAGCGATCAAAAAAGCGACGATTTAATCGTTGCACAGGGCGCGAGATTGGAATACAATTTCGCGCCTTTTGTTTTTATGGGCCCCGGCCCGTAAAACGAATTTTATTCACGGGGAGCCTCTCTGAGGCGTTATTACCCAATCAGAGGATTTTAGAATGGCTAAGAAAGTACAAGCCTACGTCAAGCTGCAGGTTGCAGCAGGTATGGCGAACCCAAGTCCACCAGTTGGTCCAGCTCTGGGTCAGCAGGGTGTGAACATCATGGAATTCTGTAAAGCGTTCAACGCCAAAACTGAATCCATGGAAAAAGGTCTGCCAATCCCAGTTGTAATCACTGTTTACGCTGACCGTTCTTTCACTTTCGTTACCAAAACCCCTCCAGCAGCAGTTCTGCTGAAGAAAGCAGCGGGCATCAAGTCTGGTTCCGGTAAGCCGAACAAAGACAAAGTGGGTAAAATTTCCCGCGCTCAGTTGCAGGAAATCGCGCAGACCAAAGCTGCCGACATGACTGGTTCCGACATTGAAGCGATGACTCGCTCCATCGAAGGTACTGCACGTTCCATGGGCCTGGTAGTGGAGGACTAAGAAATGGCTAAACTGACCAAGCGCATGTCCGTGATCCGTGACAAAGTTGATGCGACCAAACAGTACGACATCAACGAAGCTATCGCTCTGCTGAAAGAACTGGCAACTGCTAAGTTCGTTGAAAGCGTTGACGTTGCCGTTAACCTGGGCATCGACGCTCGTAAATCCGATCAGAACGTTCGTGGCGCAACTGTACTGCCACACGGTACTGGCCGTTCCGTACGCGTAGCTGTATTTGCTCAGGGTGCAAACGCTGAAGCTGCTAAAGCTGCCGGCGCTGAACTGGTAGGTATGGAAGATCTGGCTGATCAGATCAAGAAAGGCGAAATGAACTTTGACGTTGTTATTGCTTCTCCAGATGCAATGCGCGTTGTTGGCCAGCTGGGCCAGGTTCTGGGTCCACGCGGCCTGATGCCAAACCCGAAAGTGGGTACTGTAACGCCTAACGTTGCTGAAGCGGTTAAGAACGCTAAAGCAGGTCAGGTTCGTTACCGTAACGACAAAAACGGCATCATCCACACCACCATCGGTAAAGTGGACTTTGACGCTGACAAACTGAAAGAAAACCTGGAAGCTCTGCTGGTTGCGCTGAAAAAAGCAAAACCAACTCAGGCGAAAGGCGTGTACATCAAGAAAGTTAGCATCTCCACCACCATGGGTGCAGGTGTTGCAGTTGACCAGGCTGGCCTGAGCGCTGCTGCAAACTAATGCCTTTACGTGGGCGGTGATTTTGTCTACAATCTTACCCCCACGTTTGCTAACAAAAGTTAGCGGCTAAAAGAATTGTTCGTTGGAGCCTGGCCTATCCAGGCCTCCGTCGAAGACCGCAGGTGTTTCGCAAGAAACTTAATCCCCTGCGTAGACGGTGACAGAACGCTAAGATTATTTTAAATACTCTGGCTTGTTTCTGCTCACCGTATTAAGACGCTCTTCCCGTTGGGTCGAGTGAAGTGAGTTCCGGAACATGAGTTCCGGCAAACATCCAGGAGCAAAGCTAATGGCTTTAAATCTTCAAGACAAACAAGCGATTGTTGCTGAAGTCAGCGAAGTAGCCAAAGGCGCGCTGTCTGCAGTAGTTGCGGATTCCCGTGGCGTTACTGTAGACAAAATGACTGAACTGCGTAAAGCAGGTCGTGAAGCTGGCGTATACATGCGTGTTGTTCGTAACACCCTGCTGCGTCGCGTAGTTGAAGGTACTCAGTTCGAGTGCCTGAAAGACACGTTTGTTGGTCCGACCCTGATTGCATACTCTATGGAACACCCGGGCGCTGCTGCTCGTCTGTTCAAAGAGTTCGCGAAAGCGAATGCAAAATTTGAGGTCAAAGCTGCAGCCTTTGAAGGTGAGTTGATCCCGGCATCGCAAATCGATCGCCTGGCAACCCTGCCGACCTACGAAGAAGCAATTGCACGCCTGATGGCAACCATGAAAGAAGCTGCGGCTGGCAAACTGGTTCGCACTCTGGCTGCTGTACGCGATGCGAAAGAAGCTGCTTAATCGCAGTTATCTTTATAAAGCATTTGCTTACGTATAAACTTATTCTGATTTTCAGGAACAATTTAAATGTCTATCACTAAAGATCAAATCATTGAAGCAGTAGCAGCTATGTCCGTAATGGACGTTGTAGAGCTGGTTTCTGCAATGGAAGAAAAATTCGGTGTTTCTGCTGCTGCTGCTGTAGCTGTAGCTGCGGGCCCGGCTGAAGCTGCTGAAGAAAAAACTGAATTCGACGTAATTCTGAAAGCTGCTGGCGCGAACAAAGTTGCTGTAATCAAAGCAGTACGTGGCGCAACTGGCCTGGGTCTGAAAGAAGCTAAAGACCTGGTAGAATCTGCTCCAGCTGCGCTGAAAGAAGGCGTGAGCAAAGACGACGCAGAAGCACTGAAAAAATCTCTGGAAGAAGCTGGCGCTGAAGTTGAAGTTAAATAAGCCAACTTTTCTGGTTGCAGCCTAAGCAATTAGGCTGATGGCTGGTGACTTTTTAGTCACCAGCCTTTTTGCGCTGTAAGGCATCAGCAGCATTTCACACTGTTTGACTGCTGGTTGTCCTGACAATGCTTGTTTCTATCGACGACTTAATATACTGCGACAGGGTGCTCGCTCTGTGTAAATCGCAATGAAATGGTTTAAGCGTGATAGCAACAGGTATTGCGGAAAGTATTCAATTTTCCGGTCCACAAAATGGTGTTGCACAAACTGTCCCTTCGTCGGACAGATGGGTCGACTTGTCAGCGAGCTGAGGAACCCTATGGTTTACTCCTATACCGAGAAAAAACGTATTCGTAAGGATTTTGGTAAACGTCCACAAGTTCTGGACATTCCATATCTCCTTTCTATCCAGCTTGACTCGTTCCAGAAGTTTATCGAGCAAGATCCTGAAGGGCAGTACGGCCTGGAAGCAGCCTTCCGTTCCGTGTTCCCGATTCAGAGCTACAGCGGTAATTCCGAGCTGCAGTACGTCAGCTACCGCCTTGGCGAACCGGTGTTTGACGTTCAGGAATGTCAGATCCGTGGCGTGACCTATTCCGCACCGCTGCGCGTAAAACTGCGTCTGGTGATCTACGAGCGCGAAGCGCCGGAAGGCACTGTAAAAGACATTAAAGAACAAGAAGTCTACATGGGTGAAATTCCACTCATGACGGACAACGGTACTTTCGTTATCAACGGTACTGAGCGTGTTATCGTTTCCCAGCTGCACCGTAGCCCGGGCGTCTTCTTCGACAGCGATAAAGGTAAAACGCACTCTTCCGGTAAAGTACTGTATAACGCACGCATCATTCCTTACCGTGGTTCATGGCTGGACTTCGAATTCGATCCAAAAGACAACCTGTTTGTCCGTATCGACCGTCGTCGTAAGCTGCCTGCAACCATCATTCTGCGTGCACTGAACTATACCACTGAGCAGATCCTGGACCTGTTCTTTGAGAAAGTGATCTTTGAAATCCGCGACAACAAGTTGCAGATGGAGTTGGTGCCGGAACGTCTGCGTGGTGAGACCGCGTCGTTCGACATCGAAGCCGACGGCAAAGTGTATGTGGAAAAAGGTCGCCGTATCACCGCGCGCCACATCCGCCAGCTGGAAAAAGATGATATCAAACACATCGAAGTTCCGGTTGAATACATTGCAGGAAAAGTAGCCGCGAAAGATTACGTTGATGAATCAACTGGCGAGCTGATCTGCCCGGCGAACATGGAGCTGAGCCTGGATCTGCTGGCTAAGCTGAGCCAGTCTGGCCACAAACGTATCGAAACGCTGTTCACCAACGATCTGGACCACGGTCCGTACATCTCTGAGACTGTACGCGTCGACCCAACCAACGATCGTCTGAGCGCGCTGGTCGAAATCTACCGCATGATGCGTCCTGGTGAGCCACCAACTCGCGAAGCGGCTGAAAGCCTGTTCGAGAACCTGTTCTTCTCCGAAGACCGCTACGATCTGTCCGCGGTTGGTCGTATGAAGTTCAACCGTTCTCTGCTGCGCGACGAGATCGAAGGTTCCGGTATCCTGAGCAAAGACGACATCATTGAAGTGATGAAGAAGCTCATCGATATCCGTAACGGTAAAGGCGAAGTGGACGATATCGACCACCTCGGCAACCGTCGTATCCGTTCCGTAGGCGAAATGGCGGAAAACCAGTTCCGCGTTGGCCTGGTACGTGTAGAGCGTGCGGTGAAAGAGCGTCTGTCTCTGGGCGATCTGGATACCCTGATGCCTCAGGATATGATTAACGCGAAGCCGATTTCTGCGGCAGTGAAAGAGTTCTTCGGTTCCAGCCAGCTGTCTCAGTTCATGGACCAGAACAACCCGCTGTCTGAGATCACGCACAAACGTCGTATCTCCGCACTCGGCCCAGGCGGTCTGACCCGTGAACGCGCAGGCTTTGAAGTTCGAGACGTACACCCGACTCACTACGGTCGCGTATGTCCAATCGAAACGCCTGAAGGTCCAAACATCGGTCTGATCAACTCCCTGTCCGTGTACGCACAGACGAACGAATACGGTTTCCTCGAGACCCCGTATCGTAAAGTGACCGACGGTGTTGTTACTGACGAAATTCATTACCTGTCTGCTATTGAAGAAGGCAACTACGTTATCGCTCAGGCGAACTCCAACCTGGATGACGAAGGCCACTTTGTAGAAGATCTGGTTACCTGCCGTAGCAAAGGCGAATCCAGCTTGTTCAGCCGCGACCAGGTTGACTACATGGACGTATCCACCCAGCAGGTGGTATCCGTCGGTGCGTCCCTGATCCCGTTCCTGGAACACGATGACGCCAACCGTGCATTGATGGGTGCGAACATGCAACGTCAGGCCGTTCCAACTCTGCGTGCTGATAAGCCGCTGGTTGGTACCGGTATGGAACGTGCTGTTGCCGTTGACTCTGGTGTTACAGCAGTTGCTAAGCGTGGCGGTACCGTTCAGTACGTTGACGCATCCCGTATCGTTATCAAAGTTAACGAAGACGAGATGTATCCGGGCGAAGCGGGTATCGACATCTACAACCTGACCAAATACACCCGTTCTAACCAGAACACCTGTATCAACCAGATGCCATGTGTGTCTCTGGGTGAGCCAGTTGAGCGCGGCGACGTGCTGGCAGACGGTCCGTCCACCGACCTCGGTGAACTGGCGCTCGGTCAGAACATGCGCGTAGCGTTCATGCCGTGGAACGGTTACAACTTCGAAGACTCCATCCTCGTCTCCGAGCGTGTGGTTCAGGAAGATCGTTTCACCACCATCCACATTCAGGAACTGGCATGTGTGTCCCGTGACACCAAGCTGGGGCCAGAAGAGATCACCGCTGACATCCCGAACGTGGGTGAAGCTGCGCTCTCTAAACTGGATGAATCCGGTATTGTTTACATCGGTGCGGAAGTGACCGGCGGCGACATTCTGGTTGGTAAGGTCACGCCGAAAGGCGAAACCCAGCTGACGCCAGAAGAGAAACTGCTGCGTGCAATCTTCGGTGAGAAAGCGTCTGACGTTAAAGACTCTTCTCTGCGCGTACCAAACGGTGTTTCCGGTACGGTTATCGACGTTCAGGTCTTCACTCGTGACGGCGTTGAGAAAGATAAGCGTGCGCTGGAAATCGAAGAGATGCAGCTCAAACAGGCTAAGAAAGACCTGTCTGAAGAACTGCAAATCCTCGAAGCAGGTCTGTTCAGCCGTATCTATGCGGTGCTGGTTGCCGGTGGCGTTGAAGCTGAGAAGCTCGACAAACTGCCACGCGATCGCTGGCTGGAACTGGGCCTGACCGACGAAGAGAAACAGAATCAGCTGGAACAGCTGGCTGAGCAGTATGACGAACTGAAACACGAGTTCGAGAAAAAACTCGAAGCGAAACGCCGTAAAATCACTCAGGGCGACGATCTGGCACCAGGCGTGCTGAAGATTGTTAAGGTGTATCTGGCTGTTAAACGTCAGATCCAGCCTGGTGATAAGATGGCAGGTCGTCACGGTAACAAGGGTGTTATCTCTAAGATCAACCCGATCGAAGATATGCCGCACGATGCTAACGGTACGCCGGTAGATATCGTACTGAACCCACTGGGCGTACCGTCTCGTATGAACATCGGTCAGATTCTGGAAACCCACCTGGGTATGGCTGCGAAAGGTATCGGCGATAAGATCAACGCCATGCTGAAACAGCAGCAGGAAGTCGCGAAACTGCGCGAGTTCATCCAGCGTGCCTACGATCTGGGTACCGACGTTCGTCAGAAAGTCGACCTGAACACCTTCAGCGATGAAGAAGTGCTGCGTCTGGCAGAGAACCTGCGCAAAGGTATGCCAATTGCAACGCCGGTATTCGACGGTGCAAAAGAAGCTGAAATTAAAGAGCTGCTGCAACTGGGTGGTCTGCCAACGTCTGGTCAGATTACGCTGTTTGACGGCCGTACCGGTGAACAGTTCGAGCGTCCGGTAACCGTAGGTTACATGTACATGCTGAAACTGAACCACCTGGTCGACGACAAGATGCACGCTCGTTCTACCGGTTCTTACAGCCTGGTTACTCAGCAGCCGCTGGGTGGTAAGGCTCAGTTCGGTGGTCAGCGCTTCGGGGAGATGGAAGTGTGGGCGCTGGAAGCATACGGCGCAGCATACACCTTGCAGGAAATGCTCACCGTTAAGTCTGATGACGTGAACGGTCGTACTAAGATGTATAAGAACATCGTAGACGGCAACCATCAGATGGAACCGGGCATGCCAGAATCCTTCAACGTACTGTTGAAAGAGATTCGTTCGCTGGGTATCAACATCGAACTGGAAGACGAGTAATTCTCGCTCAAACAGGTCACTGCTGTCGGGTTAACGCCCGACAGCAGAGTGTGCTAACTCCGACGGGAGCAAATCCGTGAAAGACTTATTAAAGTTTCTGAAAGCGCAAACTAAAACCGAAGAGTTTGATGCGATCAAAATTGCTCTGGCTTCGCCAGACATGATCCGTTCATGGTCTTTCGGTGAAGTTAAAAAGCCGGAAACCATTAACTACCGTACGTTCAAACCTGAGCGTGACGGCCTTTTCTGTGCGCGTATTTTCGGGCCAGTAAAAGATTACGAGTGCCTGTGCGGTAAGTACAAGCGCCTGAAACACCGTGGTGTGATCTGTGAGAAGTGCGGCGTTGAAGTGACCCAGACCAAAGTACGCCGTGAGCGTATGGGCCACATCGAGCTGGCGTCTCCGACCGCTCACATCTGGTTCCTGAAATCTCTGCCGTCCCGTATCGGTCTGCTGCTGGATATGCCGCTGCGCGATATCGAACGTGTTCTGTACTTCGAATCTTATGTGGTTATCGAAGGCGGGATGACCAATCTGGAACGTAACCAGATCCTGACCGAAGAACAGTATCTGGACGCGCTGGAAGAGTTCGGTGACGAATTCGACGCGAAGATGGGTGCGGAAGCTATCCAGGCCCTGCTGAAGAGCATGGATCTGGAGCAAGAGTGTGAAACTCTGCGCGAAGAGCTGAACGAAACCAACTCCGAAACCAAGCGTAAAAAGCTGACCAAGCGTATCAAACTGCTGGAAGCGTTCGTTCAGTCTGGTAACAAACCAGAGTGGATGATCCTGACCGTTCTGCCGGTTCTGCCGCCAGATCTGCGTCCGCTGGTTCCGCTGGATGGTGGTCGTTTCGCAACGTCGGATCTGAACGATCTGTACCGTCGCGTGATCAACCGTAACAACCGTCTGAAACGTCTGCTGGATCTGGCTGCGCCGGACATCATCGTACGCAACGAAAAACGTATGCTTCAGGAAGCAGTCGATGCCCTGTTGGATAACGGTCGTCGTGGTCGTGCGATCACCGGTTCTAACAAACGTCCTCTGAAATCTTTGGCCGACATGATCAAAGGTAAGCAGGGTCGTTTCCGTCAGAACCTGCTCGGTAAGCGTGTTGACTACTCTGGTCGTTCTGTAATCACCGTAGGTCCATACCTGCGTCTGCATCAGTGCGGTCTGCCGAAGAAGATGGCACTGGAGCTGTTCAAACCGTTCATCTACGGCAAGCTGGAACTGCGTGGCCTCGCCACCACCATCAAAGCCGCGAAGAAAATGGTTGAGCGTGAAGAAGCTGTCGTTTGGGATATCCTGGACGAAGTGATCCGCGAACACCCGGTACTGCTGAACCGTGCACCAACTCTGCACCGTCTGGGTATCCAGGCCTTTGAGCCAGTTCTGATCGAAGGTAAAGCGATCCAGCTGCACCCGCTGGTTTGTGCGGCCTATAACGCCGACTTCGATGGTGACCAGATGGCTGTTCACGTACCGCTGACGCTGGAAGCCCAGCTCGAAGCGCGTGCGCTGATGATGTCTACCAACAACATCCTGTCTCCAGCGAACGGTGAACCTATCATCGTTCCTTCTCAGGACGTTGTACTGGGTCTGTACTACATGACCCGTGACTGTGTTAACGCCAAAGGCGAAGGCATGGTGCTGACTGGCCCGAAAGAAGCTGAGCGTATTTATCGCGCTGGCCTGGCCTCTCTGCATGCGCGCGTTAAAGTGCGTATCACCGAATACGAAAAAGATGAAAACGGCGAGTTCGTTGCGCACACCAGCCTGAAAGACACGACCGTTGGCCGTGCCATTCTGTGGATGATCGTACCGAAAGGTCTGCCTTTCTCCATCGTCAACCAGGCGCTGGGCAAGAAAGCGATCTCCAAAATGCTGAACACCTGTTACCGCATTCTGGGTCTGAAGCCGACCGTAATCTTCGCTGACCAGACAATGTACACCGGCTTTGCTTATGCTGCGCGTTCAGGTGCATCTGTTGGTATCGATGACATGGTCATCCCAGAGAAGAAACACGAGATCATCTCTGAAGCGGAAGCTGAAGTTGCTGAGATCCAGGAGCAGTTCCAGTCTGGTCTGGTAACCGCAGGCGAACGTTACAACAAAGTTATCGATATCTGGGCTGCGGCGAACGATCGTGTATCTAAAGCGATGATGGATAACCTGCAAACCGAAACCGTGATTAACCGTGACGGCGTAGAAGAGCAGCAGGTCTCCTTCAACAGCATCTACATGATGGCCGACTCCGGTGCTCGTGGTTCTGCGGCACAGATTCGTCAGCTGGCAGGTATGCGTGGTCTGATGGCGAAGCCAGATGGCTCCATCATCGAAACGCCAATCACCGCGAACTTCCGTGAAGGTCTGAACGTACTCCAGTACTTCATCTCCACGCACGGTGCGCGTAAAGGTCTGGCGGATACCGCACTGAAAACGGCGAACTCCGGTTATCTGACGCGTCGTCTGGTTGACGTTGCGCAGGATCTGGTCGTCACCGAAGACGATTGTGGCACCCTCGAAGGTATCACCATGACCCCGGTTATCGAGGGTGGTGATGTTAAAGAGCCGCTGCGCGATCGCGTACTGGGTCGTGTGACCGCGGAAGACATTCTGAAGCCGGGCACCGCAGACATTCTGGTTCCACGCAACACCCTGCTGCACGAACAGTGGTGTGACCTGCTGGAAGCGAACTCTGTTGACTCCGTGAAAGTGCGTTCCGTTGTATCCTGTGACACCGACTTTGGTGTGTGTGCGCACTGCTACGGTCGTGACCTGGCGCGTGGCCACATCATCAACAAAGGTGAGGCTATCGGCGTTATCGCGGCACAGTCCATCGGTGAGCCGGGTACACAGCTGACGATGCGTACGTTCCACATCGGTGGTGCGGCATCTCGTGCGGCTGCTGAATCCAGCATCCAGGTGAAAAACAAAGGTAGCATCAAGCTCAGCAACGCGAAGTCGGTTGTGAACTCCAGCGGTAAACTGGTTATCACTTCCCGTAACACCGAGCTGAAGCTGATCGACGAATTCGGTCGTACCAAAGAGAGCTATAAAGTGCCTTACGGTGCGGTTATGGCGAAAGGTGATGGCGAGCAGGTTGCTGGCGGTGAAACCGTTGCAAACTGGGATCCACACACCATGCCGGTTATCACCGAAGTAAGTGGTTTCATCCGCTTCACTGACATGATCGACGGCCAGACCATTACTCGTCAGACCGACGAGCTGACCGGTCTGTCTTCTCTGGTGGTTCTGGATTCTGCTGAACGTACTACCGGCGGTAAAGATCTGCGTCCTGCACTGAAAATCGTTGATGCTCAGGGCAACGACGTTCTGATCCCTGGTACCGATATGCCTGCGCAGTACTTCCTGCCGGGTAAAGCGATTGTACAGCTGGAAGATGGCGTACAGATCAGCTCTGGTGACACCCTGGCGCGTATTCCTCAGGAATCCGGCGGTACCAAGGACATCACCGGTGGTCTGCCACGCGTTGCGGACCTGTTCGAAGCACGTCGTCCGAAAGAGCCTGCGATCCTGGCTGAAATCAGCGGTATCATCTCCTTCGGTAAAGAGACCAAAGGTAAGCGCCGCCTGGTTATTACGCCAGTAGATGGCAGCGAGCCGTACGAAGAGATGATTCCTAAGTGGCGTCAGCTCAACGTGTTCGAAGGTGAACGCGTAGAACGTGGTGACGTGGTTTCCGATGGTCCAGAAGCGCCGCACGACATCCTGCGTCTGCGTGGTGTGCATGCTGTTACCCGTTACATTGTTAACGAAGTACAGGACGTATACCGTCTGCAAGGCGTTAAGATTAACGATAAACACATTGAAGTTATCGTTCGTCAGATGCTGCGTAAAGCAACCATCGAAAACGCGGGCAGCTCCGACTTCCTGGAAGGCGAGCAGGTTGAATACTCACGCGTTAAGATCGCTAACCGCGATCTGGAAGCGAACGGCAAAATCGGTGCGACCTTCGCACGCGATCTGCTGGGTATCACCAAAGCGTCTCTGGCAACCGAGTCCTTCATCTCTGCTGCATCGTTCCAGGAAACCACTCGTGTCCTGACCGAAGCGGCTGTTGCAGGTAAACGTGATGAACTGCGCGGTCTGAAAGAGAACGTTATCGTGGGTCGTCTGATCCCGGCCGGTACCGGTTATGCGTACCACCAGGATCGTATGCGCCGTCGCGCAGCGGGCGAACTGCCAGCTGCACCGCAGGTGACTGCCGAAGATGCATCCGCGAGCCTTGCAGAACTGCTGAACGCAGGTCTGGGCGGTTCCGACAACGAGTAATCGTTGATGCCCGGTAGGTAAAATTACCGGGCATATGAATCACAGGTCGGGTAAGCGTAGCGCCACCCGACAATAAAAAACCCGCCTCGGCGGGTTTTTTTACATCTGTATGTCTTCAGTTCACTAACGGGATACGTCGATAAAGCTCAATCATATCGCCCGCCAGATCCTGAATAACCATCGCGTTCATCAGGTGATCCTGAGAGTGAACGGTGATCAGGTTAACCGGAAGTTTCCCGGTCCCTTCATCAAGACCGATAAGCTGCGTCTGGATCGTATGCGCATGTTTTACATATTCACGCGATTCTTCCATCGCTTTCTCGGCTTCGTCAAAGTCGCCTTTTCGCGCCATCTGCAACGCCGTCAGGGCCGCGCTGCGCGCTGCGCCTGCGTTGACCAGCAGTTCCATAATCGTGGTTTCTAAGTCTTCCATTATGACTCCAGAAGTTTGAGCGCTTTTTCCAGTACGGCATCACCTTTCATCATGCCGTAATCCATCATGTCGATGACCGCAACCTTTTTTCCGAGCGGATCGGCCTGCGCCTGGAGTTTTGCCTGTTCGTATTTAACCTGTGGCCCCAGTAATACGATATCAGCCGTCGCGATGTTATCTTTAAACTCCGCGACCGGAACGGCTTTAATGGTTACTTCGACTCCTTTTTTCTGCGCGGCATCTTTCATACGTTGAACCAGCATGCTGGTTGACATTCCCGCTGCACAGCATAAAACGATGTTCTTCATAGTCAGCCTCGATCTACATGTGTTTATTGATAATTATCCCGTGCAGACCGCTTCAACAACCGCTTTACCGCGATTGTGTGTCAGGCATCACAAAGAAATCGGCATTTTCCTGAAACCGGTTACAATTTTACAGCGGAGAGCATTCTGCCCGTCAGATCGGGCAGAATTTGAGGAAGGGTATTATCGGCAGGCCGTGCTTACGATGCGGTTTTTACCCTGTTGTTTAGCGGTATACAGCGCTTCATCTACGCTACCGATAAATTGTTCCAGCGGTTCGAAGCGCCACTCTCCCATCCCGGCGCTGAAGGTCACTCGCAGGTTCTCTTCCCGCCAGGTCCGCTTTTCAACGGCGGTGCGCCAGGCTTCCAGTAGCGCGTGCGCGGAGTTCATCAGCTCGGCCGGGAATATCACGCCGAACTCTTCTCCACCGTAGCGGTAAACGGAAACGTGGTGCGGCTGCATGATCTGAATACCTTCCCGCGCCACGTTGCGCAGCACAATATCCCCGCTCAGGTGGCCCCAGGTGTCGTTAATGGATTTGAAGTTATCGATGTCGATCAGCGCCAGAACGAAGGGTTGATGAGCGGTCAGCAGCTCATCCACATCGTTATCGAACGCACGGCGATTTTTGCAGCCTGTCAGCGCATCATGGGTGGCCTGACGGACATAGGCCAGCTCGCGTTCTTTATTGGTTCGAATGGTATGGCTGAGCATCGCCTCAAGGCGTGGCGCCTGGTTGACGTCGCCGGTTTTGATGGCATTGATAATGTTCATCAGCACAGAACGCGAGGCATGACGAAGGTAAAGCCCGAACAGAATGATGATGATTGCCGCCAGCGCAAATCCCCAGCCGACGACGGTGGTTTCATGCCGGGTGATGACGGTAAGCGTGGTATCGGAGACCCGATAAATTACAAACCAGTCCGGATTGGTGAAAGAGTAGTAGTAATACCAGGTTTTACTTTTGGGGTCGAAAAGATGGCCTTCGCCGCTGGTCATTTTGTCCATCAGCGCTTCGCTTACGTAATGCTTAAAGAGCGCCCCCGTGTCCGGATGCAGCACAACGGCGCCGTCACGCTCCACGACAAAAAACTCACCCTGAACCGGCGCCACCATCTGGCGCAGGGTATACCCCATGGACGTTAAATCAAGATGGAAAGCGAGCGTGCCCTTCAGACGGCCTTCCGGTGAAATGACCGGCTTATAAAGAGTGACCGTAGGATGTTGGGTGAAATAGTCCAGATAGGGGCGGGTGTAGTGAGGAAAGTTGCTGGCTTCCGCTTGCCCGACAAACCATGGGCGGCTTCTGGCGTCGAACGACTTACTTTTCTCCGTTGGCAGCACTTCCGGCGCGCGCAGATGGCGCCCTTCTGTGTCCGCCAGAGAGATAGACGACACCGTCGGCATCAGGTTCTGCAAATGCATCAACATCTGCAAACCGTGTGTCGGATCGATATTTATTGTCTGATTTACTCTGTCGTTACGGGCGAAGTACATCGCAGCGCGACCAAGAATATAGTCATTTTCTCGCAGGATGGATTCGGTATAGTTCACCGCCAGATTATGGGTGAAATTACCATTAATTTTATGATAATCCTCAAGAAAATCCTTTCTCTGTGAAAGGATGACCAGGATGGCGATCAGCGCGAAACTGAACAGGATCCCCGCGAAGCTGACCATAATTGGCCGGGTAAAAGAGAGCTTTTTACTGTGGAGTGCCATGAGTTGTACATCAATCCAGATGGTAGACGCGTTGCGTCTGTCGATACCCTCAGCATAGTCGCTGTCCGGTTGCTGGTAGTAAATTATACAGAAGGCGATTACCGACGAGATGATTTATCTTAAGCGTAGATAAGAAACGACGTATTTATTGTATCAATTGAATTTTGTTTAAGAGGCGGAGGGCAGGGCGAAACGAGGAAGAAGCATTTTCACCCTGGTCAGCGTCCGTTGCTGACGTGGTAAAGCATAAGAAAACCGGGCAGATCGCCTCAATCGCCCGGTTATGATCTTACGAGCCGCCTCGTAACCTTTTCGCATTTTTGCAGACAGTTTCAGCGCTAATGCGAGGCTCTTCCCAGCCAGCTATCCCAGTCTTTCCACACCGGCTGGAGCCCCTGTGCAGTCAGGGCTTCCGCCACCGCTTCGGGCCGTCGGCCGTCGTGCGGTGCAAACTGTTCCAGTTCCGGGTGATCGTCCGCGTAACCGCCCGGCTGCGTTTTGGAAAAGGCGCTGACGTTATTGATCGCCAGCGGGATCGCGCGGTCGCGAAACGCGGGGGATTCACGCGTGGAGAGCGACAATTCCACTTCCGGCGCGAACAGGCGAAATGCACACAGGGTTTGCACCAGCTGGCGCTCATCCATCAGCGAGGCGGGTTCAACGCCTCCCGTACAGGGACGCAGCCGCGGGAAAGAGATGGAATAGCGGCTTTGCCAGTACTGCTGCTGTAGCCACAGCAGATGCTCCGCCACCATATAGCAGTCCACCCGCCAGCTGTCGGACAGACCGATAAGCGCGCCCAGCCCAATTTTATCGATACCGGCGCGCCCCAGCCTGTCCGGCGTTTCCAGCCGGAAGATGAAATCCTGCTTCTTCCCTTTCAGGTGATGCCGGGCATAGGTCGCCTCATGGTAGGTTTCCTGATAAACCATTACGCCGTCCAGCCCGAGGGTTTTCAGCTCCGCATATTCCTCCTGCGACAGAGGCTGCACTTCCATTTGCAACGAGGCAAATTCGCGGCGGATGGCCGGAAGATGCTGGCGAAAATAGTCCATCCCCACTTTGCCCTGATGTTCACCCGTCACCAGCAGGAGATGTTCAAAACCCATCTCACGAATAGCCGCACACTCGCGGGCGATCTCATGCTCATCCAGCGTTTTACGCTTAATACGGTTGCTCATGGAGAAACCACAGTAGGTGCAGTCATTGGCGCACAGATTAGAAAGATAGAGCGGCACGTAAAAGCTCACCGTGTTGCCAAAGCGCTGGCGGGTGAGGCGTTGCGCGCGCTGGGCCATCGGTTCAAGGTACGCGCTGGCTGCCGGAGAAAGCAGGGCCATCAAATCCTCGCGCGTCAAATGTTTGGCTGTTAATGCCCGCTCTACGTCCGCAGAGGTTTTACTGTTGATGCGTAAGGCAATATCGTCCCAGTTAAGCTGACGCCAGCGATCGGTAAAGGTAGCCATCAGAGCGCCTCCAGAAAATCGGTCAGCGGGCTGGTGGCCTGCGCCTGAACACTGCGCGAGCCGGGGCCGGACTGCCGAGCCAGCAGACCGGACTCCACGGCAAGGCGGAACGCACGCGCCATCATCACCGGGTCGTCGGCCACCGCAATCGCGGTATTGACCAGCACCGCATCGGCCCCTATCTCCAGCGCCTGCGCGGCGTGACTGGGTACGCCGATGCCCGCATCCACCACCACGGGCACGGTCGCCTGCTCAATAATGATTTCCAGCATCGCGCGGGTCTCCAGCCCCTGGTTGGAGCCAATGGGGGCGCCCAGCGGCATTACGGCCGCGCAGCCGACCTCTTCCAGACGCTTACAGAGCACGGGGTCGGCACCACAGTAGGGCAGAACGGTGAATCCCTGCTGCACCAGCTTCTCTGCCGCTTTCAGGGTTTCGATCGGATCGGGCAACAGCCAGCGGGCGTCCGGGTGAATTTCCAGCTTCAGCCAGCGGGTGCCGAGCGCTTCCCGCGCCAGTTGCGCAGCGAAAATTGCTTCCTCGGCCGTTTTTGCACCGGAGGTATTCGGTAAGAGCGTCACGCCTGCCTCCAGTAACGGCGCAAGTATGGCATCGTTGTGCTGACGCAAATCCACGCGCTTCATCGCCAGCGTCACCAGCTGGCTGCCGCTTTCACGAATGGCATCCACCATCAGTTGCGGGGAGGCGAATTTGCCGGTTCCGGTAAACAGATGTGAATCAAAGACTTTGTCGGCAATACGTAACATCTCATCCCCCTGCGATAACCTGAAACAGCAGGATCTGGTCGCCCTCATTGACCTGCTGATGTTCCCACCGCTCGCGCGGCAGGATCTGTTGATTGAGCGCCAGCGCCGTTCCCGGCTTCAGCTGGCGCAGCATGTCGAGCAGGGCGGCAACGGTGAGATCGTCGTCGCACGTCATCGGCTCATCGTTAAACAGAATGCGCATTGCGGCCTCCGCATACCGGGCAGTGGCTGGCACGGTTTAACGCCAGATGACGCCAGCCGCTGGAGCGGGCGTCGAACAGCCGCAGCGTGTTGCGTTCTGTCTCCATGCCGCTGAGCAACTTGATGGCCTCCAGCGCCTGAAGAGTACCCATCACGCCCACCACCGGGCCCAGAATGCCTGCCGTGCGGCAGTTACGCTCCGGTTCAGCCTCGTCCGGCCACAGGCAGCGGTAGCAGCCCTGTGCCCACGGCGGCGTAAGCACCATTATTTGCCCACCGAAACCGACCGCGCTGGCGGTGATCAGCGGCGTGTTCTGCGCAACACAGGCCGCGTTGATGGCCTGACGTGTCGCCATATTGTCCGTACAGTCCAGCACCACGTCGGCAAGGGCCACTTCGCGTTGCAGATCTTCCCCGCTCAGCCGCGTCTGGAGTGCGACCAGTTCGATATCGGGGTTAAGCTGGTTCAGCCGCTGGCGCGTAACGTGCGCTTTAGGCTGGTTGATATCTTCTGTCGTAAAGAGAACTTGCCGTTGCAGATTGCTGAGATGTACCTCGTCGTCATCGGCCAGCACCAGCGTGCCCACGCCCGCGCCGGCCAGATACAGCGCGGCGGGGGTGCCTAATCCGCCCAGACCGACAATCAGTACCCGGCTGGCGAGCAGCTTTTGCTGCCCCTCGATGGCGATATCCTCGAGCAGGATCTGGCGGCTGTAACGCATAAAATCACGATCTTTCATCACCTGCTCCTGCCAGTTGTAAAAGCTGCGCGGTGGCGGCCTGCCAGTCTGCCGCCTGGGTGATAGCGCTGGCGACGGCGATACTGCCGACGCCGGTCTCCAGCACCGCGGGCGCACGTTCAAGGCTGATCCCGCCGATGGCAACGGTGGGGTAATCGGCAAGGCGCTTAACGTGGGCCGCCAGCTGCGTCAAACCCTGTGGAGCGGACGGCATCTGTTTGGTTTTCGTTGGGAAAACGTGCCCGAGCGCGATGTAAGAGGGGCGGGCCGCCAGCGCCACGTTGATCTCCATATCATCGTGGGTAGAAACGCCCAGCCGCAGACCGGCGTCACGGATCGCGTTGAGATCGGTCGTTTCCAGATCTTCCTGTCCCAGATGCACGCCGTACGCCTGGTGTTTAACCGCCAGCCGCCAGTAGTCGTTGATAAACAGGCGGGCGTGGTAGCGACGTCCCAGCGCGATAGCGGCGATCACGTCGGCCTCCACCTCTTCATCGCGTTTATCCTTAATGCGTAGCTGGATCGTGCGAACGCCAGCTTCCAGCAGGCGGGCGATCCACGCCACGCTGTCCACCACCGGGTAAAGCCCTAAGCGGAAGGGGACAGGGGGGAAATCAGGCTGGTACATTATGCCTCCTCTTTTTTGAGGTAGATTTCGCCGCCTTTCGCGCGGAAGGTTTCCGACATGTCCGCCATGCCGACTTCAATGGTCTGCGCGGCGGCGTAATCGCGTACTTCCTGGCTGATTTTCATCGAGCAGAATTTAGGTCCGCACATGGAGCAGAAGTGCGCAACTTTGCCCGATTCCTGCGGCAGGGTTTCGTCGTGATAGGCGCGGGCGGTGAACGGATCGAGGGCCAGGTTAAACTGGTCTTCCCAGCGGAATTCAAAGCGCGCTTTGGACATGGCGTTGTCGCGAATTTGCGCGCCCGGATGGCCTTTCGCCAGATCCGCCGCGTGGGCGGCAATCTTGTAGGTGATCAGCCCCTGCTTCACGTCCTCTTTATTTGGCAGCCCGAGGTGCTCTTTCGGCGTCACGTAGCAGAGCATGGCGCAGCCGAACCAGCCGATCATCGCCGCGCCAATGCCTGACGTGAAGTGGTCGTAGCCTGGCGCAATATCGGTCGTCAACGGCCCCAGGGTGTAGAACGGTGCTTCGTGGCAGTGCTCCAGCTCCTCGGTCATGTTGCGACGGATCATCTGCATCGGCACATGGCCCGGGCCTTCAATCATCACCTGCACGTCGTACTCCCAGGCGATTTTGGTCAGCTCGCCCAGCGTGTGCAGCTCGGCAAACTGCGCCTCGTCGTTAGCATCGCGGATGGAGCCAGGACGCAGGCCGTCGCCCAGCGACAGGGAGACGTCGTACGCGGCGCAAATTTCGCAGATTTCGCGGAAGTGTTCGTAGAGGAAGTTTTCCTGATGATGGGAAAGGCACCATTTCGCCATAATCGAACCGCCGCGTGAGACGATACCGGTCAGACGTTTCGCCGTCATCGGCACGTAGCGCAGCAGCACGCCCGCGTGGATGGTGAAGTAGTCCACGCCCTGCTCGGCCTGCTCCAGCAGCGTGTCGCGGAACGCTTCCCAGGTGAGATTTTCGGCGATGCCGTTGACCTTCTCCAGCGCCTGATAAATCGGGACGGTGCCAATCGGCACCGGGCTGTTACGCAGGATCCACTCGCGGGTTTCGTGAATATAACGGCCCGTGGAAAGGTCCATCACCGTGTCCGCGCCCCAGCGCGTCGACCAGACCAGCTTTTCCACCTCTTCTTCGATGGATGACGTCACCGCTGAGTTGCCGATATTGGCGTTGACCTTCACCAGGAAGTTGCGGCCGATAATCATCGGCTCGGATTCCGGGTGGTTGATGTTGGCAGGGATAATGGCGCGCCCGGCGGCCACTTCGTCACGCACAAATTCCGGCGTGATGTTTTCCGGCAGGCGAGCGCCAAACCCTTCACCAGGATGCTGGTGGCGCAGCACTTCGCTGCGGATGCGCTCACGGCCCATGTTTTCGCGGATGGCGATGAACTCCATCTCCGGCGTGACGATACCCTGGCGCGCGTAGTGCAGCTGGGTGACGCATTTGCCCGCTTTAGCGCGTTTCGGCGTCAGCAGGCCGGTAAAGCGCAGCGCGTCCAGACCGTCGTCGGCCAGGCGCGCGTTGGTATACGCCGAGCTGCGCACGCTCAGTTCTTCGCAGTCGTTACGGGCGTCAATCCACGGCTGGCGCAGTTTTGCCAGACCCTGCTGTACGTTGATAGCAACAGAAGGGTCGCCGTACGGGCCGGAGGTGTCATACACCGGCACGGCTTCGTTGTCTTCAAACTGCGGGTTTTCTTTGCTGCCGCCGATAAGCGTCGGGCTGAGCTGGATTTCGCGCATCGGCACGCGGATATCAGCCTGTGAACCGGTGATGTAGATGCGCGTTGAGTTCGGGAAAGCGGTGCCTTCCAGGGTGTCGATGAAGCGTTGTGCGTGTTCGCGCTGTTCGCGGCGGGTCAGTTTTGTTGTAGACATAGCTCATTCCAGATGTGAAGGACATGGCTTGTCAGACGACGGATGAAGCAAGAGAAGATCGCCTCAGGGGCGATACAACAGCAGTGTGACTCTTGTTCCCTTCGCAGGTATTAACCTGATCAGGTTCCGCGGATCCCGAATTAACGGTCTCAGCCCGTGCTTTCACACTGGGCACTCCGACAAGAAAAATCCCCCTCGTGAGAGGGGCGAATGGTTGTAAATTACTCGTTAACGATTAAGAACTCAAGCAGGGCGCGCAACGTTATCGCTGGTGCTGATATTCAGGTTGTTGTCCAGCACGAGGGCGATGAGCTTGTCTTCCAGCGTGAATCGCTCTTCCAGCGCTTCGCCAAGGTCGGAAAGCGCCTGCTGAAACTCAAGATAGTTATCGTGATCGATAGCGTTCTCTAGCGTGGAATCGTAGTAGTCCATGATCTGCTGGGTGTTGGCTTCCAGCAGCGGACAGAGTTTGCTGGCCGCTAAATACGGCGTTGTCCCTTCCATTTCGCGGATAATGCGTTCATAAAGGTTGAAATGGCCGTCGGAAAGGTAGTCGACCAGGCTCTGACAGAAGTCGTCCAGCGCTTTTTCATTCAGCCGCATAAAGGATTCTTTGCCAGGCTTAAGACCAACCAGATTGTAATACGCCACGAGTAGATGCTTGCGCACATGTAGCCAGCGATCCACCAGGGTGTTACTTCCTCCAACGCGCTCAGTCAGGCTTTCCAGCTGGTTTAACATGGTCGACTCCATAAGGTTTAGAATGGGATCTGCTTATCCAAAATGTAACCATAATGCTAACAACATGTCAGTGAAGCGAAGGTAGTGCAATAGATATGGATCGTATTATTGAAAAATCAGATCTGGGTTGGTGGATCGTCAGTCACGAACAAAAATTATGGCTGCCCGGTGGGGAGATACCCTACGGTGCGGCAGACATCTTCGATCTCGTCGGCCAACCGGCGCTGCGGATCGGCGAGTGGCAGGGCGATCCGGTATGGTTGATCCAACTGGCTCGTCGTCAGGATATGGGATCCGTTCGTCAGGTGTTGGATCGGGATGTCGGCCTGTTCCAGCTGGCGGGGCGCGGCGTGCAGCTGGCGGAGTTTTACCGCTCGCACAAATACTGCGGCTACTGCGGCCACACCATGCACCCGAGCAAAACCGAGTGGGCAATGCTCTGCGGCCACTGCCGTGAACGCTACTACCCGCAAATCGCACCGTGCATCATTGTCGCCATCCGCCGTGATGATTCCATCCTGCTGGCGCAGCATACCCGCCATCGCAACGGCATTCACACCGTCCTCGCCGGGTTCGTGGAAGTCGGCGAAACGCTGGAACAGGCGGTGGCGCGCGAGGTGATGGAGGAGAGCGGCATTAAGGTGAAAAACCTGCGCTATGTGACGTCGCAGCCGTGGCCGTTCCCGATGTCCCTGATGACCGCGTTTATGGCGGAATACGACAGCGGCGAGATTGTTATCGATCAGAAAGAGCTGCTGGAGGCGAACTGGTATCGCTACGACGATTTACCGCTGCTGCCCCCGCCGGGAACGGTGGCGCGTCGCCTGATAGAAGATACCGTGGCAATGTGTCGGGCCGAGTATGAGTAGTGTTACACTGACGGACTGACGCAATAAGGAACTGCAAAATGACCGAACTGAAGAACGATCGTTATCTGCGTGCGCTGCTGCGCCAGCCCGTTGATGTCACCCCGGTGTGGATGATGCGCCAGGCGGGACGCTATCTGCCAGAGTACAAAGCCACGCGCGCGCAGGCAGGCGATTTTATGTCGCTGTGCAAAAACGCCGAGCTGGCCTGTGAAGTGACGCTCCAGCCGCTGCGCCGCTTCCCGCTCGATGCCGCCATTCTTTTTTCGGACATTCTCACTATTCCGGATGCGATGGGCCTTGGGCTCTATTTCGAAACCGGAGAAGGCCCGCGTTTTACCTCTCCGATCAAAAGCAAAGCCGACGTTGATAAGCTGCCGATCCCCGATCCTGAAGGCGAGCTGGGCTATGTGATGAACGCCGTGCGCACCATTCGCCGCGAACTGAAAGGCGACGTGCCGCTGATTGGCTTCTCCGGTAGTCCGTGGACGCTGGCCACCTACATGGTGGAAGGCGGCAGCAGCAAAGCCTTTACCGTCATCAAAAAGATGATGTACGCCGAGCCGCTGGCCCTGCATGCCCTGCTCGACAAGCTGGCGAAGAGCGTCACGCTCTATCTCAACGCGCAGATTAAAGCGGGCGCGCAGTCGGTGATGATTTTCGACACCTGGGGCGGCGTGCTGACCGGACGTGATTATCAGCAGTTCTCCCTGTACTACATGCACAAAATTGTCGATGGCCTGCTGCGTGAAAACGAAGGCCGTCGCGTGCCGGTGACGCTGTTTACCAAAGGCGGCGGTCAGTGGCTGGAAGCGATGGCGGCCACCGGCTGCGACGCGCTGGGCCTCGACTGGACCACCGATATTGCCGATGCGCGCCGTCGCGTGGGGGACAAAGTGGCGCTCCAGGGCAACATGGATCCGTCCATGCTCTATGCGCAGCCTGCCCGTATCGAAGAAGAAGTGTCGACTATACTGTCTGGTTTCGGCCAGGGCGAAGGCCACGTCTTCAACCTCGGTCACGGTATTCATCAGGATGTACCGCCAGAACACGCTGGCGTATTTGTGGAGGCGGTGCATCGGCTTTCTGCCCAGTATCATAAGTAAGGAGTGGTTATGGATCTCGCGTCGCTACGCGCTCAGCAAATCGAACTGGCTTCATCAGTGATCCGCGAGGATCGTCTGGATACGGACCCTCCGCGGTACATTGGCGGGGCGGACGTCGGATTTGAGCAGGGCGGTGAAGTGACGCGAGCGGCGATGGTGGTGCTGAAATACCCTTCGCTGGAGCTGGTGGAGTACAAGGTGGCGCGTATCGCCACTACCATGCCCTATATCCCCGGCTTTCTCTCCTTCCGCGAATATCCCGCGCTGCTGGCCGCGTGGGAGCAACTCTCGCGAAAACCCGATCTGCTGTTTGTTGATGGGCATGGTATCTCCCATCCGCGTCGCTTAGGCGTCGCCAGCCACTTTGGTCTGCTGGTGGACGTGCCGACCATCGGCGTGGCGAAAAAACGCCTGTGCGGCGCGTTTGAGCCGCTCTCTGCCGAACCGGGCGCGCTGGCGCCGCTTATCCATAAAGGCGAGCAGCTGGCGTGGGTCTGGCGCAGTAAAGCGCGCTGCAACCCGTTGTTTATCGCCACCGGGCATCGGGTCAGCATGGATAGCGCACTGGCGTGGGTGCAACGCTGTATGAAGGGCTACCGTTTACCGGAGCCAACCCGCTGGGCTGACGCCGTGGCCTCTTCACGTCCGGCATTCATTCGTTGGCAGGAAATTCAGCCGTGATTCAGGTAAACTGCGGCTAATTTTCGATTCGAGACATCATCATGTTACAAAACCCGATTCATCTGCGCCTTGAGAAGCTGGAAAGCTGGCAGCACGTGACGTTTATGGCTTGCCTGTGCGAGCGCATGTATCCCAACTATGCCGCGTTCTGCAAGCAGACGGCGTTTGGCGAAGGCCAGATTTATCGTCGTATCCTGGATTTAATCTGGGAGACGCTGACGGTCAAAGATGCGAAGGTAAATTTTGACTCTCAGCTCGAAAAGCTGGAAGAGGCTATTCCGGCTGCGGATGATTTCGACCTGTATGGCGTCTACCCGGCCATTGATGCCTGTGTGGCGTTGAGCGAGCTGATCCACTCCCGTCTGAGCGGTGAAACCCTGGAACACGCCATTGAAGTCAGTAAGGCATCCATTACCACCGTTGCGATGCTGGAAATGACCCAGGAAGGCCGTGAAATGACCGACGAGGAGCTGCGTGCTAACCCGGCGGTTGAACAGGAATGGGATATTCAGTGGGAAATTTTCCGTCTGCTGGCGGAGTGTGAAGAACGTGATATTGAGCTGATCAAAGGGCTTCGCGCGGACCTTCGCGAGGCCGGTGAGAGCAATATTGGTATAATTTTTAACCAATGAGACAACAAAACGTGATTTAACGCCTGTTTTGTCACTCCTCGACTCTTCCCTTTCGCCCCCCGTCTGGTCTACATTTGGGGGGCGAAAAAAAGTGGCTATCGGTGCGTGTATGCAGGAGAGTGCTTTTTTGGCATTTTCGTCGCACTCGATGCTTAGCAAGCGATAAACACATTGAAAGGATAACTTATGAACAAGACTCAACTGATTGATGTAATTGCGGACAAGGCTGATCTGTCTAAAGTGCAGGCTAAAGCTGCTCTGGAATCTACCCTGGCTGCTATTACTGAGTCTCTGAAAGAAGGCGATGCTGTACAACTGGTTGGTTTCGGTACCTTCAAAGTGAACCACCGCGCTGAGCGTACTGGCCGCAACCCGCAGACCGGTAAAGAAATCAAAATCGCCGCAGCTAACGTGCCGGCATTTGTTTCTGGTAAAGCACTGAAAGACGCAGTTAAGTAAGACGCGTGGCAGTGAACAGTTTTAACGAAGGGGCGGCAACGCCCCTTTTGTCATTCTGGCGTGGAACGCTCGCGCTGGCAGGCGTACTGTTGCTGTCTGCCTGTAGCCATGATTCCTCACTCCCCCCGTTTACCGCCAGCGGCTATGCTGACAACCAGGGTGCGGTCAGGATCTGGCGCAAAGATTCCAGCGATGAAGTCCATATGCTCACCGCATTCAGCCCGTGGCATAACGGCAACACCTCGACCGCAGAATACCGCTGGCAGGGCGATGCGCTGTCGCTCATTGAACTGAATATCTACAGTAAGACTCCCGAACACGTGAAGGTGCGTTTCGACGACCACGGCGAGCTGAGCTTTATGCAGCATGAGGTCAGTGGACTGAAACAGCAGCTTTCCAGCGATCAGGTCGCTCTCTACCGCTACCGTGCTGAACAACTCCGCCAGACCAGCGATGCGCTGCGTCAGGGCCGCGTGGTGCTGCGCCAGGGGCGCTGGCATGCCGACGGCACGGTGACCACCTGCGAAGGGCAGACGGTGAAGCCTGAGCTTGAATCCTGGGCAACCGAACACATTCAGCGTCGTCAGCGGCATTCATCTGTGGAGGTGAGTGTGGCATGGCTGGAAGCGCCGGAAGGCTCTCAGCTGTTGCTGGTGGCGAATGAAGATTTCTGCACCTGGCAGCCGACAGAGAAGAGTTTCTGACGTAAATCCCCTCTCCCTGTGGGAGAGGGTTAGGGTGAGGGTGTGAAATTACTCTCCCTGCTCCCGCGCAATGGCACGATAGCCGATATCCTGGCGGCTGAAGCTGCCATTCCAGTGAATATCCGCCATCAGCGCATAGGCGCGCTTCTGCGCCTCTGCCACGGTCTGGCCCAGCGCGGTCGCACACAGCACGCGACCGCCGTTGGTGAGCACGCGGTCGTCGTCAGAGAGCTTTGTACCGGCGTGGAACACCTTCGCACCGTCAATCTCTTCCAGCGGCAGGCCGTGGATCTCATCTCCGGTGTTGTAGCTACCCGGATAGCCACCCGCAGCAATCACCACACCTAAAGAGGCACGCTCGTCCCACTCGGAAGTTTTCTCGTCCAGCTTCCCTTCGCACGCCGCCAGACACAGATCAACCAGATCGGACTTCATGCGCAGCATGATCGGCTGGGTTTCCGGATCGCCGAAGCGGCAGTTGAATTCAATCACCTTCGGGTTACCCTGCTTGTCGATCATCAGGCCTGCGTAAAGGAAACCGGTGTAGGTATTGCCTTCCGCAGCCATCCCCTTCACGGTTGGCCAGATGATGCGGTCCATGGTGCGCTGGTGTACTTCGTCAGTGACCACCGGAGCAGGGGAGTAAGCTCCCATCCCGCCGGTGTTTGGCCCCGTGTCGGCATTGCCTACGCGCTTGTGATCCTGGCTGGTCGCCATCGGCAGAACGTGCTCGCCGTCAACCATCACGATAAAGCTCGCTTCTTCGCCGTCGAGGAACTCTTCAATCACGATGCGGTGGCCCGCGTCGCCAAAGGCGTTACCCGCCAGCATATCCTGCACGGCGGCTTCCGCTTCTTCGAGGGTCATCGCCACGATAACGCCTTTCCCGGCAGCCAGGCCGTCGGCTTTGATCACAATCGGCGCGCCTTTTTCACGCAGGTAAGCCAGAGCAGGCTCTACCTCGGTGAAGTTCTGATATTCCGCCGTCGGGATGTTATGACGCGCGAGAAAATCTTTGGTGAAGGCTTTTGAGCCTTCCAGCTGCGCAGCCCCTTCCGTTGGGCCGAAAATTTTCAGGCCCGCGGCGCGGAAGGCATCTACAACGCCGATCACCAGCGGTGCTTCCGGGCCAACAATCGTCAGATCGATATTCTCGTTTTGGGCAAAGCTCAGCAGCGCCGGGATGTCGGTTACGCCGATGGCGACGTTCTGTAGTGCGGGCTCCAGCGCGGTCCCGGCGTTACCCGGTGCCACAAAGACGGTTTCAACCTGCGGAGACTGCGCTGCTTTCCACGCCAGGGCGTGCTCGCGCCCGCCGTTACCAATCACTAATACTTTCATTTTCTGCTCCGGGAATTAATGGCGGAAGTGGCGCATGTCGGTGAAGATCATTGCGATGCCATGCTCGTCGGCAGCGGCAATCACTTCGTCATCACGGATTGAACCGCCAGGCTGGATCACACAGGTGATGCCCACAGCAGCGGCCGCGTCGATACCGTCGCGGAACGGGAAGAAGGCGTCAGAGGCCATGGCGGAACCTTTGACTTCCAGACCTTCGTCACCTGCTTTAATACCCGCGATTTTCGCAGAGTAAACGCGGCTCATCTGGCCTGCGCCTATTCCGATGGTCATGTTCTCTTTGGCGTAGACGATGGCGTTGGATTTCACGAACTTCGCCACTTTCCAGCAGAACAGCGCGTCACGCAGTTCCTGCTCGGTTGGCTGACGTTTGGTGACGACACGCAGATCGGCTTCGCCCACCATACCCAGATCGCGGTCCTGAACCAGCAGCCCGCCGTTCACGCGCTTGAAGTCCAGGCCTGGAACGCGCTCTGCCCACTGGCCGCAAACCAGTACGCGCACGTTCTGTTTCGCCGCGGTGATTTTCAGCGCCTCTTCGGATGCTGATGGCGCGATGATCACTTCGACAAACTGACGGGAGATGATGGCCTGCGCGGTTTCCGCATCCAGCTCGCGGTTGAAGGCGATAATGCCGCCGAACGCGGAGGTCGGGTCGGTTTTGTAGGCGCGATCGTAAGCTTCCAGAATAGACGCACTTACCGCAACGCCGCATGGGTTGGCGTGCTTGACGATAACGCAGGCTGGCTCGCTGAACTCTTTCACGCATTCCAGCGCGGCGTCGGTATCGGCAATGTTGTTATAGGAGAGGGCTTTGCCCTGTACCTGCTGGGCAGTCGCTACAGAGGCTTCTTTTACCTCTTCTTCTATATAGAAGGCAGCCTGCTGGTGGCTGTTCTCACCGTAACGCATATCCTGCTTCTTAATGAAGTTCAGGTTCAGCGTGCGCGGGAAGCGGCCAGAGGGATCTTTGCTTTCACCGTGGTAGGCAGGTACCAGGCTACCGAAGTAGTTGGCGATCATGCTGTCGTAGGCGGCGGTATGCTCGAAGGCTTTGATGGCGAGATCGAAACGCGTTTCAAGCGTCAGGGACCCTTCGTTGGCATCCATCTCATTAATAATGGCGTTGTAGTCACTACTCTTTACCACGATGGCCACATCTTTATGGTTCTTGGCTGCGGAGCGCACCATGGTCGGGCCGCCGATGTCGATATTCTCAACAGCGTCTTCCAGAGAACAGCCTTCGCGGGCAACGGTCTGGGCGAACGGGTAGAGGTTAACAACCACCATGTCGATGGGGGCAATATTGTGCTGCTCCATAATGCCGTCGTCCTGACCGCGACGGCCCAGAATACCGCCGTGCACTTTCGGGTGCAGGGTTTTGACGCGTCCATCCATCATTTCCGGGAAACCGGTGTAATCGGACACTTCGGTTACCGGCAGACCTTTATCTGCTAACAGGCGAGCGGTACCGCCTGTAGAAAGCAGCTCTACGCCACGTGCAGAAAGTGCCTGAGCGAATTCGACGATACCGGCTTTATCAGAAACACTGAGCAGAGCGCGGCGGACTGGACGACGTTGTTGCATGGTAAATCCCCTGGATTTCACGATTACAGAGAGCGTTAGATGAATTTTCCTGTGAAAAACTCATCTAACACACCTGACGAGGCATCCTTGTGAAGCGCGAGCATTTTAACGAAAACGTTTGCGCAACGCTCGCATATTTTTACTTTTTCGTATCATTGTGGATAAGTCTGTGCGTAAAAAGGTATAAGGCGGGGTTTTGCTGTGGAATGCAGCAGTCAGTCATTTTTCTGTCATTTAGCGGTTGCGGCCTGCGGAGAACTCCCTATAATGCGCCTCCATCGACACGGCGGATGTGAATCACTTCACAGATAACCCGGTCGGTTGAAGAGAAAAAATCCTGAAAATCAGGGTTGACTCTGAAAGAGGAAAGCGTAATATACGCCACCTCGCGACAGAGCGCTGAAGCGCGTCGCAACTGCTCTTTAACAATTTATCAGACAATCTGTGTGGGCACTCAAAGTGACATGGATTCTTAATGTCCTCGGACACTAAATGAATACCAAGTCTCAACGAGTGAACACGTAATTCATTACGAAGTTTAATTCATTGAGCATCAAACTTTTAAATTGAAGAGTTTGATCATGGCTCAGATTGAACGCTGGCGGCAGGCCTAACACATGCAAGTCGAACGGTAACAGGAAGCAGCTTGCTGCTTCGCTGACGAGTGGCGGACGGGTGAGTAATGTCTGGGAAACTGCCTGATGGAGGGGGATAACTACTGGAAACGGTAGCTAATACCGCATAACGTCGCAAGACCAAAGAGGGGGACCTTCGGGCCTCTTGCCATCGGATGTGCCCAGATGGGATTAGCTAGTAGGTGGGGTAACGGCTCACCTAGGCGACGATCCCTAGCTGGTCTGAGAGGATGACCAGCCACACTGGAACTGAGACACGGTCCAGACTCCTACGGGAGGCAGCAGTGGGGAATATTGCACAATGGGCGCAAGCCTGATGCAGCCATGCCGCGTGTATGAAGAAGGCCTTCGGGTTGTAAAGTACTTTCAGCGGGGAGGAAGGCGATAAGGTTAATAACCTTGTCGATTGACGTTACCCGCAGAAGAAGCACCGGCTAACTCCGTGCCAGCAGCCGCGGTAATACGGAGGGTGCAAGCGTTAATCGGAATTACTGGGCGTAAAGCGCACGCAGGCGGTCTGTCAAGTCGGATGTGAAATCCCCGGGCTCAACCTGGGAACTGCATTCGAAACTGGCAGGCTAGAGTCTTGTAGAGGGGGGTAGAATTCCAGGTGTAGCGGTGAAATGCGTAGAGATCTGGAGGAATACCGGTGGCGAAGGCGGCCCCCTGGACAAAGACTGACGCTCAGGTGCGAAAGCGTGGGGAGCAAACAGGATTAGATACCCTGGTAGTCCACGCCGTAAACGATGTCGACTTGGAGGTTGTGCCCTTGAGGCGTGGCTTCCGGAGCTAACGCGTTAAGTCGACCGCCTGGGGAGTACGGCCGCAAGGTTAAAACTCAAATGAATTGACGGGGGCCCGCACAAGCGGTGGAGCATGTGGTTTAATTCGATGCAACGCGAAGAACCTTACCTACTCTTGACATCCAGAGAACTTTCCAGAGATGGATTGGTGCCTTCGGGAACTCTGAGACAGGTGCTGCATGGCTGTCGTCAGCTCGTGTTGTGAAATGTTGGGTTAAGTCCCGCAACGAGCGCAACCCTTATCCTTTGTTGCCAGCGGTTAGGCCGGGAACTCAAAGGAGACTGCCAGTGATAAACTGGAGGAAGGTGGGGATGACGTCAAGTCATCATGGCCCTTACGAGTAGGGCTACACACGTGCTACAATGGCGCATACAAAGAGAAGCGACCTCGCGAGAGCAAGCGGACCTCATAAAGTGCGTCGTAGTCCGGATTGGAGTCTGCAACTCGACTCCATGAAGTCGGAATCGCTAGTAATCGTGGATCAGAATGCCACGGTGAATACGTTCCCGGGCCTTGTACACACCGCCCGTCACACCATGGGAGTGGGTTGCAAAAGAAGTAGGTAGCTTAACCTTCGGGAGGGCGCTTACCACTTTGTGATTCATGACTGGGGTGAAGTCGTAACAAGGTAACCGTAGGGGAACCTGCGGTTGGATCACCTCCTTACCTTAAAGAACCTGCCTTTGCAGTGCTCACACAGATTGTCTGATGAATGATGAACTTCTGAATGTACTTTTGAGTGCATTAAGAAGTTTTGCTCTTTAAAAATCTGGATCAAGCTGAAAATTGAAACGACACACAGCTCATGTGTGTTCGAGTCTCTCAAATTTTCGCAAGTCGATGATGAATCGAAAGAAACATCTTCGGGTTGTGAGGTTAAGCGACTAAGCGTACACGGTGGATGCCCTGGCAGTCAGAGGCGATGAAGGACGTGCTAATCTGCGAAAAGCGCCGGCGAGGTGATATGAACCCTTGACCCGGCGATGTCCGAATGGGGAAACCCAGTGCAATCCGTTGCACTATCGTTAACTGAATACATAGGTTAACGAGGCGAACCGGGGGAACTGAAACATCTAAGTACCCCGAGGAAAAGAAATCAACCGAGATTCCCCCAGTAGCGGCGAGCGAACGGGGAGCAGCCCGGAGTCTGAATCAGCTTGTGTGTTAGTGGAACGGTCTGGAAAGTCCGACGGTACAGGGTGATAGTCCCGTACACGAAAGCACACTTGCTGTGAACTCGAAGAGTAGGGCGGGACACGTGGTATCCTGTCTGAATATGGGGGGACCATCCTCCAAGGCTAAATACTCCTGACTGACCGATAGTGAACCAGTACCGTGAGGGAAAGGCGAAAAGAACCCCGGCGAGGGGAGTGAAAAAGAACCTGAAACCGTGTACGTACAAGCAGTGGGAGCCTCTTTATGGGGTGACTGCGTACCTTTTGTATAATGGGTCAGCGACTTATATTCTGTAGCAAGGTTAACCGTATAGGGGAGCCGAAGGGAAACCGAGTCTTAACTGGGCGTTAAGTTGCAGGGTATAGACCCGAAACCCGGTGATCTAGCCATGGGCAGGTTGAAGGTTGGGTAACACTAACTGGAGGACCGAACCGACTAATGTTGAAAAATTAGCGGATGACCTGTGGCTGGGGGTGAAAGGCCAATCAAACCGGGAGATAGCTGGTTCTCCCCGAAAGCTATTTAGGTAGCGCCTCGTGAATTCATCTTCGGGGGTAGAGCACTGTTTCGGCTAGGGGGCCATCCCGGCTTACCAACCCGATGCAAACTACGAATACCGAAGAATGTTATCACGGGAGACACACGGCGGGTGCTAACGTCCGTCGTGAAGAGGGAAACAACCCAGACCGCCAGCTAAGGTCCCAAAGTCATGGTTAAGTGGGAAACGATGTGGGAAGGCACAGACAGCCAGGATGTTGGCTTAGAAGCAGCCATCATTTAAAGAAAGCGTAATAGCTCACTGGTCGAGTCGGCCTGCGCGGAAGATGTAACGGGGCTAAACCATGCACCGAAGCTGCGGCAGCGACACTATGTGTTGTTGGGTAGGGGAGCGTTCTGTAAGCCGTTGAAGGTGTGCTGTGAGGCATGCTGGAGGTATCAGAAGTGCGAATGCTGACATAAGTAACGATAAAGCGGGTGAAAAGCCCGCTCGCCGGAAGACCAAGGGTTCCTGTCCAACGTTAATCGGGGCAGGGTGAGTCGACCCCTAAGGCGAGGCCGAAAGGCGTAGTCGATGGGAAACAGGTTAATATTCCTGTACTTGGTGTTACTGCGAAGGGGGGACGGAGAAGGCTATGTCAGCCGGGCGACGGTTGTCCCGGTTTAAGCATGTAGGCGGAGGTTCCAGGTAAATCCGGTACCTTGTTAACGCTGAGGTGTGATGACGAGGCACTACGGTGCTGAAGTGATAAATGCCCTGCTTCCAGGAAAAGCCTCTAAGCATCAGGTAACACGAAATCGTACCCCAAACCGACACAGGTGGTCAGGTAGAGAATACCAAGGCGCTTGAGAGAACTCGGGTGAAGGAACTAGGCAAAATGGTGCCGTAACTTCGGGAGAAGGCACGCTGATGTGTAGGTGAAGCCCCTGCGGGCGGAGCTGAAATCAGTCGAAGATACCAGCTGGCTGCAACTGTTTATTAAAAACACAGCACTGTGCAAACACGAAAGTGGACGTATACGGTGTGACGCCTGCCCGGTGCCGGAAGGTTAATTGATGGGGTTAGCGGCAACGCGAAGCTCTTGATCGAAGCCCCGGTAAACGGCGGCCGTAACTATAACGGTCCTAAGGTAGCGAAATTCCTTGTCGGGTAAGTTCCGACCTGCACGAATGGCGTAATGATGGCCAGGCTGTCTCCACCCGAGACTCAGTGAAATTGAACTCGCTGTGAAGATGCAGTGTACCCGCGGCAAGACGGAAAGACCCCGTGAACCTTTACTATAGCTTGACACTGAACACTGGTCCTTGATGTGTAGGATAGGTGGGAGGCTTTGAAGCGTGGACGCCAGTCTGCGTGGAGCCAACCTTGAAATACCACCCTTTAATGGCTGGTGTTCTAACGTAGACCCGTTACCCGGGTTGCGGACAGTGTCTGGTGGGTAGTTTGACTGGGGCGGTCTCCTCCCAAAGAGTAACGGAGGAGCACGAAGGTTGGCTAATCCTGGTCGGACATCAGGAGGTTAGTGCAATGGCATAAGCCAGCTTGACTGCGAGCGTGACGGCGCGAGCAGGTGCGAAAGCAGGTCATAGTGATCCGGTGGTTCTGAATGGAAGGGCCATCGCTCAACGGATAAAAGGTACTCCGGGGATAACAGGCTGATACCGCCCAAGAGTTCATATCGACGGCGGTGTTTGGCACCTCGATGTCGGCTCATCACATCCTGGGGCTGAAGTAGGTCCCAAGGGTATGGCTGTTCGCCATTTAAAGTGGTACGCGAGCTGGGTTTAGAACGTCGTGAGACAGTTCGGTCCCTATCTGCCGTGGGCGCTGGAGAATTGAGGGGGGCTGCTCCTAGTACGAGAGGACCGGAGTGGACGCATCACTGGTGTTCGGGTTGTCATGCCAATGGCACTGCCCGGTAGCTAAATGCGGAAGAGATAAGTGCTGAAAGCATCTAAGCACGAAACTTGCCCCGAGATGAGTTCTCCCTGAGACTTTAAGTCTCCTGAAGGAACGTTGAAGACGACGACGTTGATAGGTCGGGTGTGTAAGCGCAGCGATGCGTTGAGCTAACCGATACTAATGAACCGTGAGGCTTAACCTTACAACGCCGAAGGTGTTTTGGCGAAGAGACGAAATTTTCAGCCTGATACAGATTAACAGAATTTGCCTGGCGGCTTTAGCGCGGTGGTCCCACCTGACCCCATGCCGAACTCAGAAGTGAAACGCCGTAGCGCCGATGGTAGTGTGGGGTCTCCCCATGTGAGAGTAGGGAACTGCCAGGCATCAATTAAGAAGAACCCCGTACCGTAAGGTGCGGGGTTTTTTGCTTTGCACGTTCTGAAAAGTCGGGTGGTGGCCCAGCCTTACCCGCCCTACATGCTTTTCCTCCTTGAAACTTTCTCACCTTTCGCTTGCAGACTCGACATTAACCCCGTTTCTGGGTATCGTTAGCTGTCTGGATGTCTAAACGTTTATGCGTATGCTGTGAGGATTTAAGGTTATGCCGATTCGGGTGCAGGACGAGCTACCAGCCGTCAATTTCTTGCGTGAAGAGAATGTCTTCGTAATGACAACTTCGCGTGCTTCTGGTCAGGAAATTCGCCCGCTGAAGGTGCTGATCCTTAATCTGATGCCAAAGAAGATCGAAACGGAGAACCAGTTCCTGCGTTTGCTCTCCAACTCTCCGCTTCAGGTTGATATCCAGCTGCTGCGCATTGACGCGCGTGAGTCACGCAACACGCCTGCTGAGCATCTGAATAACTTCTACTGTAATTTTGAAGATATTCGCGATGAGAATTTCGATGGACTGATCGTCACCGGCGCCCCGCTGGGTCTGGTGGAATTTAATGACGTTGCCTACTGGCCACAGATCAGGCAGGTGCTGGAGTGGGCAAAAGATCACGTCACGTCCACCTTGTTTGTCTGTTGGGCGGTACAGGCCGCGCTGAATATCCTCTATGGCATTCCCAAGCAAACCCGCAGCGACAAACTTTCTGGCGTATACGAACACCACATTCTTCACCCGCATGCGCTGCTGACGCGTGGTTTCGATGACACTTTCCTGGCCCCGCATTCTCGCTACGCCGATTTTCCGGCACAGCTGATCCGCGATTACACCGACCTGGAAATCCTGGCCGAAACGGAAGACGGCGATGCCTACCTGTTCGCCAGTAAAGACAAACGCATCGCGTTCGTTACCGGCCATCCTGAGTACGATCCGCATACCCTCGCGTCAGAGTATTTTCGTGACGTTGAAGCGGGTCTGAATCCGGATGTCCCGTACAACTATTTCCCGAAAAATGATCCGCAAAACACGCCTCGGGCAACCTGGCGTAGCCACGGAAATTTGCTGTTTACCAACTGGCTCAACTATTACGTCTACCAGATTACGCCGTACGATCTGCGCCACATGAATCCGACGCTGGAGTAATCGTCTGCATTAAACGATCCTAAAGCGTTTCAGCTATTCAGATCAGGCACCTTCGGGTGCCTTTTTTATTTCCGAAATCCAACTCAGCATCGTGAATAACTTTAATTTCATATTAATCAAATCATTGCACGCATAACTCAATTAAAATGGAAATTGTTTTTGATTTTGGAAAAATTATAGATAGTCTTAATTCTACTGAGCGAAAACTACACAACGATCTTTCGCTCGCGTCGGGGGCGTGATTTTGGATCTTTGATGAGGAGCAGAACGATGACTCAACAGGCAACAACGGTCGATGAACTGACCTTTACCCAGCCGAATGGTGAACAAGAACAGCAAGTTTTGACGGCAGAAGCGGTAGAGTTTCTGACTGAACTGGTGACTCGCTTTACGCCACAGCGTAATAAACTGCTGGCGGCGCGCATTCATCAACAGCAGGAGATCGATAACGGCAAGTTGCCAGGGTTTATTTCGGAAACCGCTTCCATTCGTCATGGTGAATGGAAAATTCGCGGAATCCCTGAAGATTTACAGGATCGTCGCGTAGAGATCACCGGTCCGGTAGAGCGCAAAATGGTGATCAACGCCATGAATGCCAACGTCAAAGTATTTATGGCGGACTTCGAAGATTCCCTCGCGCCGGACTGGCAGAAAGTTATCGACGGGCAGATCAACCTGCGCGACGCCGTCAACGGCACCATCAGCTATACCAACGAAGCCGGTAAAATTTACCAGCTCAAACCGAATCCGGCGGTGCTGATCTGCCGCGTACGCGGTCTGCATTTGCCAGAAAAACACGTCACCTGGCGCGGAGAAGCGATTCCGGGCAGCCTGTTCGACTTTGCGCTGTACTTCTTTCACAACTATAAAAACCTGCTGGCGAAAGGCAGCGGCCCCTATTTCTATCTGCCGAAAACCCAGTCCTGGCAGGAAGCGGCGTGGTGGAGTGAAGTTTTCAGCTACGCAGAAGACCGCTTTGGCCTGCCGCGCGGCACCATTAAGGCCACGCTGCTGATTGAAACCCTGCCTGCCGTATTCCAGATGCATGAGATCCTCCATGCGCTGCGTGACCATATTGTGGGCCTGAACTGCGGCCGTTGGGATTACATCTTCAGCTACATCAAAACCCTGAAAAACCATGCCGACCGGGTATTGCCGGATCGTCAGGTTGTCACCATGGATAAACCGTTCCTCAGCGCATACTCGCGCCTGCTGATTAAGACCTGCCACAAACGCGGCGCCTTTGCGATGGGCGGTATGGCGGCGTTTATCCCGAGCAAAGACGCAGAGCGTAACAATCAGGTGCTCAACAAGGTGAAAGCCGATAAAGAGCTGGAAGCCCGTAATGGCCACGACGGGACGTGGATTGCCCATCCTGGTCTGGCCGATACGGCGATGGAAGTCTTTAACCGCGTACTCGGCGACAACAAAAACCAGCTGTTTGTCACCCGTGAAGACGATGCGCCAATCGCAGAAGAACAGTTGCTGGCGCCGTGTGCGGGCGAACGCACGGAAGAGGGGATGCGCGCCAACATTCGCGTCGCCGTGCAGTACATCGAGGCATGGATCTCAGGCAACGGCTGCGTGCCTATCTACGGCCTGATGGAAGATGCCGCCACGGCGGAAATTTCACGTACCTCCATCTGGCAGTGGATCCATCATCAAAAAACGCTCAGCAACGGCAAACCGGTAACCAAAGCCCTGTTCCGTCAGATGCTGGCCGAAGAGATGCGGGTCATCCAGGACGAACTGGGCGAGCACCGCTTCAGCAGCGGGCGTTTTGACGATGCCGCACGCCTGATGGAGCAAATCACCACCTCTGATGACTTAATCGACTTCCTGACCCTGCCGGGCTACCGCTTCCTGGCGTAATTCACCACATAACAATATGGAGCATCTGCACATGAAAACCCGTACCCAACAGATCGAAGAGTTACAAAAAGAGTGGACCCAACCGCGCTGGGAAGGCATTCGCCGTCCGTACAGCGCAGAGGAAGTGGTGAAGTTACGCGGCTCGGTTAACCCGGAATGTACGCTGGCGCAGAACGGCGCGGCGAAAATGTGGGATCTGCTGCATGGGGGGTCTAAAAAAGGCTATATCAACAGCCTCGGCGCGCTGACCGGCGGTCAGGCATTGCAGCAGGCGAAGGCCGGCATTGAGGCTATCTATCTTTCCGGCTGGCAGGTCGCGGCGGATGCTAACCTGGCCGCCAGCATGTATCCGGATCAATCTCTTTATCCGGCGAACTCGGTGCCGTCAGTGGTGGATCGGATCAACAATACCTTCCGCCGTGCGGATCAGATCCAGTGGGCCGCGGGTATCGAACCCCACGATCCGCGTTTTATCGACTATTTCCTGCCGATCGTCGCCGATGCGGAAGCCGGTTTCGGCGGCGTGCTGAACGCCTTTGAGCTGATGAAATCCATGATTGAGGCCGGTGCAGCGGCCGTTCACTTTGAAGATCAGCTGGCGTCGGTGAAGAAGTGCGGGCATATGGGCGGGAAAGTGCTGGTGCCAACCCAGGAAGCGATCCAGAAGCTGGTTGCCGCGCGTCTGGCTGCTGACGTGCTCGGCGTGCCGACGCTGGTGATTGCCCGTACCGATGCTGACGCGGCGGACCTGATCACCTCTGACTGCGACCCGTATGACAGCGAATTCATTACCGGCGAACGTACCAGCGAAGGGTTCTATCGCACACATGCCGGTATTGAACAGGCGATCAGCCGCGGCCTGGCGTATGCCCCTTACGCCGACCTGGTCTGGTGTGAAACCTCCACGCCGGATCTGGCGCTGGCGAAGCGCTTTGCCGATGCGATTCATGCGAAGTATCCGGGCAAGCTGCTGGCCTATAACTGTTCGCCGTCCTTCAACTGGCAAAAGAATCTGGACGATACGACCATCGCCAGCTTCCAGCAGCAATTGTCAGATATGGGCTACAAGTACCAGTTCATCACTCTGGCGGGTATCCACAGCATGTGGTTCAACATGTTCGACCTGGCGCACGCCTACGCGCAGGGCGAAGGCATGAAACACTATGTTGAGAAGGTACAGCAGCCAGAATTTGCGGCGGGCAAAGAAGGATATACCTTCGTTTCGCACCAGCAGGAAGTGGGAACCGGCTACTTCGATAATGTGACCACGATTATTCAGGGCGGGGCCTCCTCCGTCACGGCATTAACGGGCTCGACGGAAGAAGCACAGTTCTAATCTTTTCCCCCTCTCCCCCCTCGGGGAGAGGGTTGGGGTGAGGGGGAATATATGTCGCGTGGTCTGGAATTACTGATTGCCCAAACTATTTTGCAGGGCTTCGATGCCCAGTATGGCCGCTTTCTGGAAGTCACCTCCGGCGCGCAACAGCGTTTTGAGCACGCCGACTGGCATGCGGTTCAGCAGGCCATGAAGCAGCGTATCCACCTTTATGATCACCACGTAGGTCTGGTGGTGGAGCAACTGCGCTGTATCACCGACGGTAAAAGCCCGGATGCGGAATTTTTACTGCGCGTGAAAGAGCATTACACCCATCTGTTACCCGACTACCCGCGCTTCGAGATTGCGGAGAGCTTTTTCAACTCCGTCTATTGCCGGTTATTTGACCACCGCTCATTATCTCCTGAGCGGTTATTTATCTTCAGCTCCCAGCCGGAGCGCCGCTTCCGTACCATTCCGCGTCCGCTGGCGAAAGATTTCTTTCCCGATCGCGGCTGGGAAAAGCTCCTGCACTGCGTCTTAACGGATTTGCCGCTGCGCCTGCCGTGGGAGAATAAACCCCGGGATATCGGCTATATCCACGCATATCTCAGTGAAACCTTCGGCGAGGCGGTGCTCAGCCGCAGCCATTTGCAGGTTGCAAACGAGCTTTTCTACCGGAATAAGGCCGCCTGGCTGGTGGGCAAACTGGTTACGCCGACAGCCATCGTGCCGTTTCTGCTACCCATTCACCGTACCGACGACGGCGAACTGTTTGTCGATACCTGCCTGACTACCAGCGCTGAGGCCAGTATCGTATTTGGCTTCGCCCGTTCCTATTTCATGGTCTATGCCCCACTGCCTGCCGCCCTGGTGGAGTGGCTGCGCGAGATCCTGCCGGGCAAAACCACCGCCGAGCTGTATATGGCGATTGGCTGTCAGAAGCATGCCAAAACGGAAAGTTATCGGGAATACCTGCGTTATGTCACCACGGCTGATGAGCAGTTTATCGAAGCGCCGGGGATCCGCGGCATGGTGATGCTGGTTTTCACACTGCCGGGCTTCGACCGCGTGTTTAAGGTGATTAAGGATAAATTTGCCCCGCAGAAAGAGATGACCGCCGCTCACGTCCGCGCCTGCTATCAGCTGGTTAAAGAGCACGATCGCGTCGGGCGAATGGCGGATACCCAGGAGTTTGAAAACTTTGTGCTGGACAAGCAGCAGATCGATCCGTCGCTGATGTCGCTGCTAATGCAGGAAGCGCCGACGAAAATTACCGATCTTGGCGATAAGATTGCGATTAGCCATCTCTATATCGAACGCCGGATGGTGCCGCTAAATATCTGGCTGGAGCAATCCGAAGGCCAGGCTTTACGAGACGCCATTGAAGAGTACGGCAATGCGATTCGCCAGCTCGCCGCCGCCAATATTTTCCCCGGCGACATGCTGTTTAAAAACTTCGGCGTCACCCGTCACGGGCGGGTGGTGTTCTACGATTACGATGAAATTTGCTACATGACCGAGGTGAACTTCCGCGATATCCCGCCGCCGCGCTACCCGGAAGATGAACTATCCAGCGAGCCGTGGTACAGCGTATCGCCGGGCGATGTGTTTCCGGAGGAGTTTCGCCACTGGCTTTGTGCCGACCCGCGCATCGGGCCGCTATTCGAAGAGATGCATGCCGATCTGTTCCGCGCCAGCTACTGGCGCGGGCTGCAAATGCGGATAAAAAATGGGCACGTGGAAGATGTCTACGCTTACCGCCGCAAGCAGCGGTTTTGCATCCGCTTTTCTCCCTCTCCCTGTGGGAGAGGGCCGGGGTGAGGGCATCAGGCGGCAATGCACGTTTAACGAATCCCACCATACGCCAGCGTCACCTCTTTCGCGGCCTTAATCACCATCGCGCCCAGCTCGGTGACGCGGTCGTCGGTCATACGTGAAATCGGCCCGGAGATGGAGATAGCGGCAAACGGCTCGCGGTGCTCGTCAAAAATGCAGGACGCGAGGCAGCGCAGCCCGAGGGCATGTTCTTCGTCATCAAACGAATAGCCGCGCTTGCGGGTCAGAGCCAGATCTTCTTTCAGATGCACCGGCGACACCAGCGTGGCGTGGGTATAGGCGTGCAGTCCTTTACGGTGCAGCAGCCCCGTTACCTGCTCTTCGCTCAGCTGCGAGAGAAACGCTTTCCCTGCGCCAGAGGCGTGCATCGGCAACTTGCCGCCAATCGGCGCGGACATGCGCATCAGCTGCGTACACTGCACCTGGTCGATGATAATCGCCTGGTGATCGCTCTGATCCAGTACGGCCAGGTTTACCGTCTCGCCGGACTCCTCCATTAGCTTGCGCAGAATCGGGTGGACAATCGCCAGCAGGTTGCGGCTTTGCAGGAAGCTGCTGCCGACAATAAACGCATGCGCCCCCACCGCCCAGTGCCCCAGCTCGCCCACCTGACGCACGAAGCCCAGCTGCTGCATGGTGGTCAGCAGACGGTGCGTGGTGGAGTTCGGCAGGCCAGCCTGCTGCGCCAGCTCCGTCAGGGCCACGCTACCATGCGATTCGGCTATCCATTCCAGCAGCTTCAGGCCGCGCGTCAGGGATTGAACCTGTCCGCCTGGTTGTGCAGCGGTGGTTGCAGCAGGTTTTCTGCCGCGTTTAGCGGGAACGGTCGTAACCATGACGAACTCCTTTTTCTGTATCGTGGAAATCATTTTCGTTTTATTTGGTGGTTTTGCAACCGCTTTCCTGACTGATCGGAGGAGTGATAGTGAACATGTCTCATGTTACCGCTGTGTGACTTTTCGACCCTGCGAGATTATGCCAGTATGGAACGCAGCCTTTTGGCCTTGTTGAGCGTTGTCGGGAGCAAGTGTGAGCAGCAAAGTAGAGCAACTGCGTGCGCAGTTAAATGAACGAATTCTGGTGCTGGACGGCGGCATGGGCACCATGATCCAGGGCTATCGTCTGAGTGAAGACGATTTCCGCGGCGAGCGCTTTGCCGACTGGCCTTGTGACCTGAAAGGGAACAATGACCTGCTGGTGTTAAGCAAACCGTCTGTTATCAGGGATATCCACAACGCTTACTTCGAAGCGGGTGCGGATATTGTTGAAACCAACACCTTCAACTCGACAACCATCGCCATGGCGGATTACCAGATGGAATCCCTGTCGGCGGAGATCAACTTTGAAGCGGCGAAGCTGGCGCGCGCCTGCGCCGACGAATGGACGGCCCGTACGCCGGACAAGCCGCGCTACGTAGCCGGGGTGCTGGGCCCAACCAACCGCACCGCGTCGATTTCTCCGGACGTCAACGACCCGGCGTTTCGGAACATCACCTTTGACCAGCTGGTGGCCGCGTATCGTGAGTCCACTAAAGCGCTGGTGGAAGGCGGTTCCGATCTGATCCTGATTGAAACCGTATTCGACACCCTCAACGCCAAAGCGGCAATTTACGCGGTGAAAGAGGAGTTCGAGGCGCTGGGCGTTGACCTGCCGATCATGATTTCCGGCACCATCACCGACGCCTCGGGGCGCACACTGTCCGGCCAGACAACCGAAGCGTTTTATAACTCCCTGCGCCACGCCGAAGCGCTCTCCTTCGGCCTGAACTGCGCGCTGGGGCCGGACGAGCTGCGCCAGTACGTGCAGGAGCTTTCGCGCATCGCAGAGTGCTACGTCACCGCCCACCCGAACGCCGGTCTGCCGAACGCGTTTGGTGAGTACGATCTGGATGCCGACACCATGGCGGCGCAAATCCGCGAATGGGCCGAATCTGGTTTCCTCAACATCGTCGGCGGCTGCTGCGGCACCACGCCGGAGCATATCGCCGCCATGAGCCGCGCCGTCGCCGGGCTTGCACCGCGCAAGCTACCCGAGCTTCCGGTAGCCTGTCGTCTGTCCGGCCTGGAGCCGTTGACCATCGGCGACGACAGCCTGTTTGTGAACGTGGGTGAACGTACTAACGTTACCGGTTCTGCGAAGTTCAAGCGCCTGATCAAAGAAGAGAAGTACAGCGAAGCGCTGGACGTTGCCCGCCAGCAGGTGGAAAGCGGCGCGCAGATTATCGATATCAACATGGACGAGGGGATGCTCGACGCCGAAGCGGCAATGGTGCGTTTCCTCAATCTGATTGCCGGTGAGCCGGATATCGCCCGCGTGCCGATCATGATTGACTCTTCCAAATGGGAAGTCATCGAAAAAGGGCTGAAGTGCATTCAGGGCAAAGGCATCGTTAACTCCATCTCGATGAAAGAGGGCGTCGATACCTTTATCCACCACGCGAAGCTGGTCCGTCGCTACGGAGCCGCCGTGGTGGTGATGGCCTTCGATGAAGTGGGCCAGGCCGATACCCGCGAGCGCAAGATTGAGATTTGCCGCCGCGCGTACAAAATTTTGACCGAAGAGGTGGGCTTCCCGCCGGAAGACATCATCTTCGACCCGAACATCTTCGCCGTCGCGACCGGCATCGAAGAGCACAACAACTACGCCCAGGACTTTATCGGCGCGTGTGAAGACATTAAACGCGAGCTACCGCATGCGCTGATCTCCGGCGGCGTGTCAAACGTGTCGTTCTCGTTCCGCGGCAACGACCCGGTGCGTGAGGCGATCCACGCCGTATTCCTCTACTACGCCATCCGCAACGGGATGGACATGGGGATCGTCAACGCCGGCCAGCTGGCAATTTACGACGATCTGCCAGCCGAGCTACGCGACGCCGTAGAAGACGTGATCCTCAATCGTCGTGACGACGCCACCGAACGCATGCTGAATCTGGCGGAAAAATACCGCGGCAGTAAATCTGACGAATCAGCCAACGTTCAACAGGCCGAATGGCGCTCCTGGGATGTGAATAAGCGTCTGGAATACTCGCTGGTAAAAGGCATTACCGAGTTTATCGAGCAGGATACCGAGGAAGCGCGTCAGCAGGCCGCCCGTCCGATTGAAGTGATCGAAGGGCCGCTGATGGACGGCATGAACGTGGTCGGCGATCTGTTCGGCGAGGGCAAAATGTTCCTGCCGCAGGTGGTGAAATCCGCCCGCGTCATGAAGCAGGCGGTGGCGTATCTGGAACCCTTTATCGAAGCCAGCAAAGAGAAGGGCTCCAGTAACGGTAAAATGGTCATCGCCACCGTGAAGGGCGACGTACACGACATCGGCAAAAACATCGTTGGCGTGGTGTTGCAGTGTAATAACTACGAAATTATCGATCTTGGCGTGATGGTCCCGGCGGATAAAATCCTCAGGACCGCGCGTGAGGTGAATGCGGATCTGATTGGTCTTTCCGGGCTGATTACGCCTTCGCTTGACGAAATGGTCAACGTGGCAAAAGAGATGGAGCGCCAGGGCTTTACCATTCCGCTGCTGATTGGCGGGGCAACCACCTCGAAAGCCCACACGGCGGTGAAAATCGAGCAGAACTACAGTGGGCCGACGGTGTATGTTCAAAACGCCTCGCGCACCGTGGGCGTGGTCTCCGCGCTGCTGTCCGACACCCAGCGCGATGACTTTGTCGCCCGCACCCGCAAAGAGTATGAAACCGTCCGCGTTCAGCATGGACGTAAGAAACCGCGCACGCCGCCGGTTTCGCTTCAGGCGGCGCGCGATAACGATCTGGCGTTCGACTGGTCCAGCTATACGCCGCCGGTCGCACACCGTCTGGGCGTGCAGGACGTGACGGCCAGCATCGAAACGCTGCGTAACTACATCGACTGGACGCCGTTCTTCATGACCTGGTCGCTGGCGGGCAAATATCCGCGCATTCTTGAAGATGAGGTGGTGGGCGAAGAGGCGAAGCGCCTGTTTAAAGATGCTAACGACATGCTCGACAGGCTGAGCGCAGAGAAAGCCCTCAACCCGCGCGGCGTGGTGGGGCTGTTCCCGGCGAACCGCGTGGGCGACGATGTGGAAATCTACCGCGATGAAACCCGCACCCACGTGCTGGCCGTGAGCCACCACCTGCGCCAGCAAACCGAGAAAGTGGGCTTTGCCAACTACTGCCTGGCGGATTTCGTCGCACCGAAACTCTCCGGTAAAGCCGACTATATCGGCGCCTTTGCCGTAACCGGTGGTCTGGAAGAAGACGCGCTGGCGGATGCGTACGACGCGCAGCACGATGATTACAACAAAATCATGGTGAAAGCGATCGCCGACCGTCTGGCGGAAGCCTTCGCTGAATATCTGCATGAACGCGTACGTAAGGTGCACTGGGGCTACGCGGCGAATGAGAACCTCAGCAACGAGGAGCTGATCCGCGAAAATTACCAGGGCATTCGTCCGGCGCCGGGGTATCCGGCCTGCCCGGAACACACCGAGAAGGGCACTATCTGGAAGTTGCTGGACGTCGAAGCGCATACCGGCATGAAGCTCACCGAGTCGTTCGCCATGTGGCCGGGCGCGTCCGTTTCCGGCTGGTACTTCAGCCATCCGGACAGCAAGTACTTCGCCGTGGCACAGCTTCAGCGCGATCAGATTGAGGATTACGCTCTGCGTAAAGGCATGAGCGTGTCAGAGGTGGAACGCTGGCTGGCACCGAATTTGGGCTACGACGCAGACTAACGTCACTTTTCCTTACAACAAACAGGGCACCGCTATGGTGCCTTGTCTCTTTCTTACGTTTAAACCCTTATACTGAACCTCAGGAAAACGAATAACGATAAGGAGGAATGCCTACCGTGTTGACGTTGTTACACCTGCTCTCCGCAGTCGCACTGCTGGTATGGGGCACCCATATCGTTCGTACCGGCGTGATGCGTGTGTTTGGCGCACGTTTACGTACCGTTCTCAGCGGCAGCGTTGAGAAGAAGCCGCTCGCCTTCTGCGCGGGTATTGGCGTCACGGCGCTGGTGCAAAGCAGCAACGCCACCACCATGCTCGTCACCTCGTTCGTGGCGCAGGATCTGGTGGCGCTCGCCCCGGCGCTGGTGATTGTCCTTGGCGCCGACGTCGGTACCGCGCTGATGGCGCGTATCCTGACGTTCGATCTCTCCTGGCTGTCGCCACTGCTGATTTTTATCGGCGTCATTTTTTTCCTCGGCCGTAAGCAAAGCCGTGCCGGGCAGCTTGGCCGCGTCGGTATTGGCCTCGGGCTGATCCTGCTGGCGCTGGAGCTGATTGTGCAGGCTGTCACGCCGATCACCCAGGCCAACGGTGTGCAGGTCATCTTCGCCTCGTTAACCGGCGATATTATGCTGGATGCGCTGATCGGCGCGGTATTCGCCATCGTCAGCTACTCCAGCCTGGCAGCGGTCCTGCTGACGGCGACCTTAACCGCCGCAGGGGTAATTTCCTTCCCGGTGGCGCTGTGCCTGGTGATCGGTGCCAACCTCGGCTCTGGCCTGCTGGCGATGCTCAACAACAGCGCCGCCAACGCTGCCGCCCGCCGGGTGGCGCTGGGGAGTTTACTGTTTAAGCTGGTGGGTAGCCTGATCATTCTGCCGTTTGTGCACCCGCTGGCGAACCTGATGGATAATCTCTCTCTGCCGAAAGCGGAGCTGGTGATCTACTTCCACGTCTTCTACAACCTGGTGCGCTGTCTGGCGATGGTGCCGTTTGCCGCGCCGATGGCCCGCTTCTGCGAGCGGCTTATTCGTGATGAACCGGAGCTGGACGCGCGCCTTAAACCGAAGCATCTGGACACCTCGGTGCTGGATACTCCTGCGCTGGCAATCGCCAATGCCGCCCGCGAAACGCTGCGCATGGGCGACGCGATGGAAACCATGCTGGAAGGGCTGCAAAAGGTGATGCACGGCGAGCCTCGCGAAGAAAAAGAGCTGCGCAGGCTGGCGGACGATATCAACGTGCTGTATACCGCCATCAAGCTCTATCTGGCGCGGATCCCCCAGGACGAGCTGGCGGAAGAGGAGTCGCGCCGCTGGGCGGAAATCATCGAGATGTCGCTTAACCTGGAGCAGGCTTCGGATATTGTCGAGCGTATGGGCAGTGAAATCGCAGACAAATCCCTGGCCGCACGCCGGGCGTTTTCTGTTGAAGGGCTGAAAGAGCTGGAAGCGCTGCACGAACAGCTGGTCAGCAACCTGAAGCTGGCGATGTCGGTCTTCTTCTCCAGCGACGTGCCGAGCGCGCGCCGCCTGCGCCGCAATAAGCATCGTTTCCGCATCCTTAATCGCCGCTACTCACACGCCCACGTTGAGCGTCTGCACCAGCAGAACGTGCAGAGTATCGAGACCAGCTCCCTCCACCTGGGACTGCTGGGCGATATGAAGCGCCTGAACTCGTTGTTCTGTGCGGTGGCGTACAGCGTGATGGAGCAGCCGGATGAAGACGACGAGCGGGATGAGTATTAATCCCCAGAGGGTTTGATTGTTAACCCAAGGCCCAATGCTTTCATGACCGCCAGCGTGGTTTTGAGCGTTGGGTTCCCCTTATCACTGAATGATCGATACAGTTGTTCTCGTGACAGGCCCGTTTGCTGGGAAATGGTCGACATCCCTTTCGCTCGGGCGATGACGCCCAGCGCTTTAGCAATGTACGCTGAGTCACCCGTCTCTAATGCATCAGCCATAAACACAGCGATTTCCTCGTCATCCAGCAGTGCGTTGGCTGGATCGTAGGGTGTTAATTTATGCATGCTCATTCACTCCTGCCATTGGGATACATTGCTCAGCATTTTTGCCATAAGTATGTCTCTGGCCTGGCTGCTTTTGTCACCACCACATAACAGCACGATGATGAAATTGCCCTGGTCCTTAAAATAGATCCTGTAGCCCGGGCCAAAGTGGATCCTCAGTTCACTGATACCTTCTCCCACAGGTCTAATGTCGCCCGCTAAGCCATTTGCCAGCCTAAAGAGGCGGGAGGCGATAATCGTCTTTGCCCGCCTGTCCTTTAAATTTTGCTCCCAGCGTCGGAAGGATTCTGTCTGAACGATCTCCTTCATATTACTCCCTGTGATTTATAAACTACAAGCAATTGTCTCTGGAGAGTAAAGCTAAAAGGAGTTAGCCCAAGGATAAATAGCCTGACGCTAAATCCTGAAAGCGTCTCGCAAACTAAAAAACCCGTCTCAGTAACCGTCGGCTAATCTTTTTTTCCAGCCCAAACCTAAGGTATATTTCGCCCTTCACAGGAGAAACTATGCTGCCAACTCAATCAACCCGATTAAACAAATACATTAGCGAGAGCGGGATCTGCTCACGTCGCGAGGCTGACCGTTACATTGAACAAGGTAACGTGTTTCTTAACGGCAAGCGCGCCACCATCGGTGACCAGGTGGTGCCTGGCGATGTGGTGAAAGTGAATGGTCAGGTCATCGAACCGCGTGATGCTGAAGACCTGGTGTTTATCGCGTTGAACAAGCCGGTTGGGATTGTCAGCACCACGGAAGATGGCGAGCGGGACAACATTGTTGATTTCGTGAACCACAGCAGCCGTATCTTCCCGATTGGCCGTCTGGATAAGGACTCTCAGGGGTTAATTTTCCTGACTAATCACGGCGATCTGGTGAACAAAATTCTGCGTGCCGGTAACGACCATGAGAAAGAGTACATTGTTACGGTGAACAAGCCGGTCACGGACGAGTTCATCCGGGGAATGGGCGCAGGCGTGCCGATTCTGGGCACCGTGACGAAGAAGTGTAAAGTCAGAAAAGAGGCGCCGTTTGCGTTTCGTATCACGCTGGTGCAGGGCCTGAATCGCCAGATCCGCCGCATGTGCGAGTACTTCGGTTATGAAGTGACGAAGCTGGAACGCACGCGCATCATGAACGTCAGCCTGTCTGGGATCCCGCTGGGCGAGTGGCGTGACTTAACGGATGACGAGCTGATCGAGCTGTTCAAACTTATCGAGAACTCCTCGTCCGAAGCGAAGCCGAAAGCTAAAGCCAAACCGAAAACGCAGGCGATTAAGCGTCCGGTGGTGAAGGCACCGCAGGCGGAAGAGAAAGGGCGGGGCAAGCCGGGCAACGGAAAACGCTTTACCCAGCCGGGGCGCAAAAAGAAAGGGCGCTGATTAGCGCCTTCCACGGGTTGATGTGCTGGCGGACCAGGAAAAAGTCGCCTCTGCATCGGGTTTATAAGCCTGCTCTTTTTTCAGCTTGCGGGCTTTTTTCGCCGCGGCATCACGTTGCGCCATCAGTTTATCGATGTACTCTTTTTTAACCTGATTGGTTTCGGCGTTCGTCAGCGTGCGGCCATGCGCGATGCGGGCGCGGTCGAGAAGCGTTTTCAGTTCGCGCTGCTCGGCTTCGGTCATGTCTTTCTGGGTCAAACGTGGTGTAGCCATTGCTGAAGCCTCCTGATGGGGAGGCTTCAGTGTAAAGCAAGCCGGGTCAATTAACCCTGTTTCACCGCATCTTTTTTCGGTTGGTCATCAATCGGCTTACCGGACCAGTATCCTGCTAACAGCGAACCGGACAGGTTGTGCCAGACGGAGAACAGCGCCCCCGGTAGCGCTGCCAGCGGTGAGAAGTAAATTTTACCCAGCGCCGCCGCCAGGCCGGAGTTCTGCATCCCCACTTCGATCGCCAGCGTGCGGCAGGTGGATTCGTCAAAGCCAAACAGCTTTCCGCCCCAGTAACCGCCCAGCAGACCAATAGTGTTATGCAGCACAACCGCGACGATCACCACAAAGCCCACCGAAGCAATGTGCGATGCGGAACCGGCTACCACGGCGCTGATAATGGCCAGTATGCAGACCATCGAAAACGCGGGCAGATACGGCTCAACCGCTTTCACTACCCGCGGGAAGAGATGGTGGATCACCAGCCCCAGCGCAATCGGGATCACCACGATTTGCAGGATGCTGAGCAGCATGCCCATCACGTCCACCTGGATATGCGCGTCCACATACAGGCGGGTTAACAGCGGCGTGGCAATCACGCCCACCAGCGTGGAAACCGACGAGATGGTGACGGAGAGCGCCACGTCGCCTTTCGCCAGATAGATCATGACGTTAGATGCCGTGCCGCTGGCGACGCTCCCCACCAGCACCATCCCTGCGGAAAGGTCGGGCGGCATCTTAAAGGCCATCGCCAGCAGCCAGGCCGCGAGCGGCATCACCAGGTAGTGCAGGAAAATCCCTGCGGCAACCGGCGCCGGGCGAGACAGCACGCGTTTGAAATCGTCAATTTTCAGATGCACGCCCATGCCGAACATAATCAGCATCAGCAGCGTGGTGACCCACGGACCAATGCCCGTGAACGTGGCAGGAGTGTAATACGCGAGTACAGAGAGCAGCAGCGCCCATAACGGGAACAGCCGGGTGATAGCGGAGAGCATAGTGAATTCCTTGCAGTATTGTCGTGTTGTTTTGTTATAAAAAAGCCGGGTCTGTGCCCGGCTTATTGATATTGTTTATCGTGCTAACGAATTTTATTCAAACAAATTCTGATGAAGTTTCTGCACGACCTGCTCGGCCTGATCGGCAGGGACCAGGAAGCAGAGGTTGTAGCTGGACGCGCCGTAGCAAATCATGCGGATATTGAACGGGTCGAGCACGCCGAACACCTCTTTGCCCACGCCGCACGCGCGCGACAGCTTATTACCGATGATGGCCACCAGCGCCAGATCTTCTTCCACCTCCACGCGGCACAACTCGGAAAGCTCAATCAGCAGCGACTGCGTCAGCAGGGTGTCGCCGGTAGAAGTGGAGCCGGTGGTGTCGAGCGTCAGCGCGATGCTGACTTCTGACGTGGTGATCAGGTCCACAGAGATATTGTGGCGCGCCAGGATGCCAAACACTTCCGCCAGAAATCCACGGGAGTGCAGCATATTATGGCTGTGCAGGGTAACCAGCGTCTGCTTACGACGCAGGGCCAGCGCGCGGAACAGCGGTGGGTTCTCGGTTTTCTTGCAGACCAGCGTCCCGCCCGCCTTTGGATCTTTACTGGAGCCAACGAAGACCGGAATGTCGCTGCGCACGGCGGGCAGCAGCGTGGCCGGGTGCAGCACTTTCGCGCCGAAAGTCGCCATTTCAGCCGCTTCTTCAAAGGCGATCACGTCAATACGTTTTGCCGCAGAGACCACGCGTGGGTCGGTGGTGTAGATACCCGGCACGTCCGTCCAGATATCCACGCGGGTGGCGTGCAGGGCTTCGCCCAGCAGGGCGGCGGTGTAGTCGCTGCCGCCACGGCCCAGCGTGGTTGTGCGCCCTTTGGCTTCGCTGCCGATAAAGCCCTGGGTGATCACTATGCCTTCATCCAGGCGCGGGGCAAGCTGCTGGTTGGTCAGCTCTGCCAGGGCTTCAACGTCCGGCTCGGCGCGGCCAAAGCGGTCGCTGGTGCGCATCACTTTACGCACGTCGAACCACTGCGCCTGAATATTGCGCTCGCGCATGATCTCAACGAACAGCAGGGTGGACATCAGTTCGCCGTGGCTGACCAGTTCATCGGTCAGTGCGCTGGAGGTGGCCAGCGACGCGGCTTCAGCCAGGGTGGTGATATTTTCCAGCAGGCGTTCCACTTCCTCACGAATGACGTTCGGGTTTTGCAGACGCTCGAGAATGTCGAACTGAATTTTGCGCAGTGCATCCAGCTTCACGAAACGCTCGGTCGCTTCCAGTCCTTCAGACAGGGAAACCAGCAGGTTCGTCACGCCGGCTGAGGCGGAAAGCACCACCAGGCGGGTATTCGGATCGGCCAGCACCACATCGGCGCTGCGGTTCATGGCATCGTAGTCTGCCACACTGGTGCCGCCAAACTTGGCGACCACAAAACTCGTCATAACAACCTCGTGTCAGGGAATGAATAGAGCGACCTTGGCACAAGAATGAAGCGAGAACAGGTGCAGGCGCAAAATACGGCCCTATAAATAAAATGCGGGGGAGGTCCTGTCAATGCTGGGATTATGCGGATTTTTCATGGGGGGGTACCCCTCAGAAACAGGACTTATAACAGGCCCATATTTTATGCTCCTTTTTCCCCCTTTTTGACCAACATTTCGCCACGCCGGAAGGGCGCGACAGCAGCTATACTTTTCGGGTCTTTTCACCTGCGTTTGATGCAGACCAGGGCAATGGCATAAAAACCATCACAATTTTTATTTGCAGGCGCTACAATCGACCGCAGTCACAATTCTCAAATCAGAAGAGTATTGCTATGAAAAACATCAACCCAACGCAGACCGCTGCATGGCAGGCACTACAGAAACATTTTGATGAAATGAAAGACGTCACTATCGCGGATCTGTTCGCGAAAGATGCCGATCGTTTCAGCAAGTTTTCCGCCACCTTCGATGACCTGATGCTGGTGGATTTCTCCAAGAACCGTATCACCGAAGAGACGCTGGCGAAGCTGCAAGATCTGGCGAAAGAGACTGAGCTGGCAGATGCCATCAAATCCATGTTCTCCGGTGAGAAAATCAACCGCACCGAAGACCGTGCCGTCCTGCACGTGGCCCTGCGTAACCGTAGCAATACGCCAATTATCGTAGACGGCAAAGATGTGATGCCGGAAGTGAACGCGGTGCTGGAAAAGATGAAAACCTTCTCTGAAGCGATCATCTCAGGTAGCTGGAAAGGCTACACCGGCAAAGCGATCACCGACGTCGTAAACATCGGTATCGGCGGCTCTGACCTCGGCCCGTTCATGGTGACCGAGGCGCTGCGCCCGTACAAAAACCACCTCAACATGCACTTCGTGTCCAACGTCGATGGGACTCACATCGCTGAAGTGCTGAAAAAGGTGAACCCGGAAACCACGCTATTCCTGGTGGCGTCTAAAACCTTCACCACTCAGGAAACCATGACCAACGCCCACAGCGCGCGCGACTGGTTCCTGAAAACCGCGGGCGACGAAAAGCACGTGGCGAAACACTTTGCGGCGCTGTCCACCAACGGTAAAGCGGTGGGTGAGTTCGGTATTGATACCGCGAACATGTTTGAGTTCTGGGACTGGGTGGGCGGCCGCTACTCACTGTGGTCTGCGATCGGTCTGTCCATCATCCTGTCCGTGGGCTTCGACAACTTCGTTGAACTGCTCTCCGGTGCGCACGCGATGGACAAACACTTCTCCACCACCGCGCCTGAGAAAAACCTGCCGGTGCTGCTGGCGCTGATCGGGATCTGGTACAACAACTTCTTCGGCGCTGAAACCGAAGCGATTCTGCCGTACGACCAGTACATGCACCGCTTTGCGGCCTACTTCCAGCAGGGCAACATGGAATCCAACGGCAAGTACGTTGACCGTAACGGCAACGCGGTGGATTACCAGACTGGCCCAATCATCTGGGGCGAGCCGGGCACCAACGGCCAGCACGCGTTCTACCAGCTGATCCACCAGGGTACCAAAATGGTACCGTGCGATTTCATCGCCCCGGCGATTACGCACAACCCACTGTCCGACCACCATCCGAAGCTGCTGTCTAACTTCTTCGCCCAGACCGAAGCGCTGGCGTTCGGTAAATCCCGCGAGGTGGTTGAGCAGGAATACCGTGACCAGGGTAAAGATCCGGCTACGCTGGAGCACGTTGTGCCGTTTAAAGTATTCGAAGGCAACCGTCCAACTAACTCCATTCTGCTGCGCGAAATCACGCCGTTCAGCCTGGGTGCGCTGATTGCCCTCTACGAGCACAAAATCTTCACTCAGGGCGCTATTCTGAACATCTTCACCTTTGACCAGTGGGGCGTTGAGCTGGGCAAACAGCTGGCAAACCGCATTCTGCCAGAGCTGGGTGACGATAAAGCGATCGACAGCCACGACAGCTCCACTAATGGTCTGATTAACCGTTATAAAGCCTGGCGTGCGTAATAAATATGTCATGAACAATGCCGGCGATATGCCGGCATTTTTTTATCGGATAATTCCTGATGTCTGTTAGTTATCTCAAATTCTGAATCTGAGTTTAATCCGAAAAAGACGGTAACCCCGTTAATTGCTGAGGTTTATTTTAAGAAAATACGGAGTGATGCTTTAATGTTCTTATATTATAAATGTTTGATTTATAGTGATTATATATTTCCTTGATTCTATTTTCCTTCCATTTTTAACCATTAGTCTGAAAACCTCATCCCTATTTACCCCCACGGTAAACCCACTGCTTTAGTTGTGTATACTCGAATCCGCCTGAATTTCTTTTCGGGCAAATCTCCATTCATTCATTGAAGGGAAATTGTTATGAAGAAAGTACTGTATGGCATTTTTGCCATATCTACGCTTGCGGCGACGTCTGTCTATGCAGCTCCGGTCCAGGTCGGGGAAGCAGCAGGGTCGGCAGCGACGTCTGCGTCTGCGGGGAGTTCTACCGCAGCCAGCACCAGCGCCGTAAGTTCAGCCGTGGGTGTCGCGCTGGCGGCAACCGGTGGCGGTGATGGCTCCAATACCGGAACCACGACCACTACGACGACCAGCACCCAGTAATAACGGGTGTTTTAATCATAACCACACTTCGGTGTGGTTATTTCGCCCCTTCGGAGAAGAGTCGTGAAGCGACCTGCAATCATCCTGATTTGCCTGCTGTTGCAGGCGTGCTCAGCTACCACCAAAGGGCTGGGCCACTCACTGTGGGACAGCATGTTCGGCACGCCGGGCGTGCATCTGACCGATGACGAACTTCAGAACATGCCGTATGCCAGCCAGTACATGCAGCTAAACGATGGTCCGCAACTGTTTGTGGTGCTCGCTTTCGATGAAAACGGGCAGCAGAAATGGGTGACGCAGGATCAGGCCACCATCGTGACGCAGCATTCCCGCATCGTGAAAACGTTGCTCGGCGGCGACAACCTGCTTGAGGTGAACAACCTGGCTGAAGATCCGCTCATCAAGCCGAATCAGATCGTCGATGGCGCAAGCTGGACGCGCACGATGGGCTGGACCGAGCATAAACAGGTGCGCTACGCCACGGCCCGCTCCACCTTCCGCTGGGACGGTACGGACAGTGTCAAAGTGGGCAGCGACGAAACGCAGGTGCGCGTGCTGGATGAAGAAGTGACAACCGATCAGGCCACCTGGCATAACCGCTTCTGGGTGGACGAAGAGGGGCAAATCCGCCAGTCCTTACAGTATCTCGGTGCCGGTTTCTTCCCGGTGAAGGCCACCCTGATCAAGGCGGCGAAATCATGAAAATGTTCATCCACATTGCGCTTCTCGCCAGCCTGACCTCGCCGCTGGCGTGGTCTGCGGGAACGGTACAGGTCTACACCCCGGACAGCGAAAAACCTAAAACCTTAACCAATGCCGGGCATCTGCTCGATCTGGTGGGGCAGCCGAGGCTGGCGAAAAGCTGGTGGACCGGGGCGGTGATCAGCGAGCGTCAGGCGACGATCGTAGCGGAACAAAAACATCAGGCGCTGCTCGCCCGACTGAGCGGGCTGGCACAACAGGAAGATACCGACGATGCCGCGGCCATTACTAGCCTGCGTCAACAGCTTCAGGCGGTTAAGGTGACGGGGCGCCAGAAGGTGAATCTGGATCCGGATGAGGTGCGCGTTGCGGAAAACGGCAATCCGTCGCTGGAAGGGGACTATACCCTGTGGCTTCCGGCTCAACCTTCCACCGTCACCGTGATGGGGCTTCTCAGCAGCCCTGGCAAAAAGCCGTTTACGCCGGGCCGGGACATGGCGAGCTATCTCGACGAGCAAAGTCTGCTCAGCGGAGCGGATAACAGCTATGCCTGGGTGGTCTATCCGGACGGGCATACGCAGAAAGCGCCGGTGGCTTACTGGAATAAACGCCATATCGAACCTATGCCAGGCAGCATCATTTTTGTCGGTTTTGCCGACCATTTCTGGACGAAAGCGTATGACGGGCTTAATGCCGATATCCTTCGCTCCCTGATACAGCGGATACCGGAATAATGAAAAAAACCTATCTCTACAGCATGCTTGCACTGTGCGTGAGTGCCGCCTGTCATGCAGAAATGTATCCGGCACCCATCGGCCCGTCGCAGTCCGATTTTGGCGGCGTGGGCTTACTGCAAACCCCAACCGCGCGTATGGCCCGCGAGGGGGAAATCAGCCTTAACTATCGCGATAACGATCAGTACCGTTACTACTCTGCGTCCGTGCAGCTGTTCCCCTGGCTGGAGACCACGCTGCGCTACACCGACGTGCGTACAAAACAGTACAGCAGCGTGGATGCCTTCTCCGGCGACCAGACTTATAAAGACAAAGCTTTCGACGTGAAGCTGCGCCTGTGGGAAGAGAGCTACTGGATGCCGCAGGTCTCCGTTGGTGCGAAGGATATCGGCGGGACCGGCCTGTTTGACGCGGAATATATCGTGGCCAGCAAAGCCTGGGGACCGTTTGATTTCTCACTCGGTCTGGGATGGGGCTATCTCGGCACCAGCGGCAACGTCAAAAATCCGTTCTGTACCTACAGCGATAAATACTGCTACCGCGATAACAGCTACCAGAAAGCGGGCTCCATCAACGGGGACCAGATGTTCCACGGCCCGGCCTCGCTGTTTGGTGGCGTGGAGTATCAAACACCGTGGCAGCCGTTACGTCTGAAGCTGGAGTACGAAGGAAACGACTACTCGCAGGACTTCGCCGGGAAAATTGAGCAAAAGAGCAAGTTTAACGTCGGCGCCATTTACCGCGTCACCGACTGGGCCGACGTTAACCTCAGCTATGAGCGCGGTAATACCCTGATGTTTGGCTTTACCCTACGCACTAACTTTAACGACATGCGGCCGCACTACAATGACAACCCGCGGCCAAAATATCAGCCGGAGCCGCAGGATGCGATCATTCAGCACTCCGTGGTAGCGAATCAGCTGACGCTGCTGAAATATAACGCGGGCCTGGCGGATCCAAAGATCCAGACCAAAGGCGATACGCTGTACGTCACCGGCGAGCAGGTAAAATACCGCGACTCCCGCGAAGGGATCGAGCGCGCCAACCGGATCGTCATGAACGATCTGCCGGAGGGGATCCGCACGATCCGCGTGACGGAGAACCGCCTCAACCTGCCGCAGGTCACAACCGAAACCGATGTTGCCAGCCTTAAGCGTCATCTTGAAGGCGAACCGCTGGGACATGAAACCGAGCTGGTACAAAAACGCGTTGAGCCGGTGGTGCCAGAGAGCACCGAGCAGGGCTGGTATATCGATAAATCCCGCTTCGATTTCCATATCGATCCGGTGCTGAACCAGTCCGTGGGTGGGCCGGAAAACTTCTACATGTATCAGCTGGGGGCGATGGCGACGGCGGATCTGTGGGTGACCGACCACCTGTTGACCACCGGTAGTCTGTTCGGCAACATTGCTAACAACTACGACAAATTTAACTACACCAACCCGCCGAACGATTCAAAACTGCCGCGCGTGCGTACTCGCGTTCGCGAATATGTGCAGAACGATATCTACGTGAATAACCTCCAGGCCAACTACTTCCAGTACTTCGGCAACGGCTTCTACGGCCAGGTTTACGGTGGCTATCTGGAAACCATGTTCGGCGGCGCCGGGGCAGAAGTGCTTTATCGTCCTGTCGACAGCAACTGGGCGTTTGGGGTTGATGCCAACTACGTGAAACAGCGTGACTGGCGCAGCGCGCAGGACATGATGAAGTTCACCGACTACAGCGTCAAAACCGGCCACCTGACCGCCTACTGGACGCCGTCGTTCGCGCAGGACGTGCTGGTGAAAGCCAGCGTCGGCCAGTATCTGGCGGGTGATAAGGGCGGCACGCTGGATATCTCCAAACACTTCGACAGCGGCGTGGTGGTGGGCGGCTATGCCACCATCACCAACGTTTCGCCAGACGAGTACGGGGAAGGGGACTTCACCAAAGGGGTGTACGTGTCGATTCCGCTGGATCTGTTCTCATCAGGCCCAACCCGCAGCCGTGCGGCAGTGGGCTGGACGCCGCTGACGCGCGACGGCGGTCAGCAGCTTGGACGTAAATTCCAGCTGTATGATATGACCAGCGATAAGAACATTAACTTCCGCTGATGCTTATTTGCCCGGTGGCGCTGCGCTTACCGGGCCTACGAGAGTGTTTTTGTAGGCCGGGCAAACGCAGTGCCGCCCGGCAAGAATGTTCATCTGGACAAAACATAAACAAAAAATATAGATCCCCGTCACATTTTTGCGTTATACAGGAACCTCGCCCTGGAGAATGAGGTGCTGTATGACATCCCTGACTCGTCCGCGCGTTGAGTTTATCTCAACGATACTCCAGACCGTGCTGAACCTCGGTCTGCTGAGCCTTGGCCTGATCCTGGTCGTTTTTCTGGGTAAAGAGACGGTGCATCTGGCGGATGTGCTGTTCGCCCCTGAGCAAACCAGCAAATACGCGCTGGTGGAAGGCCTGGTGGTCTACTTTCTCTACTTTGAATTTATTGCCCTGATTGTGAAGTACTTTCAGTCCGGCTTTCACTTCCCGCTGCGCTATTTTGTCTATATTGGCATCACCGCCATTGTGCGGCTGATCATCGTCGATCATAAATCCCCGCTCGACGTGCTGATCTACTCGGCGGCGATCCTGCTGCTGGTGATCACCCTCTGGCTGTGCAACTCGAAGCGGCTGAAACGCGAATAAAAAAAAATGGCGGCCCGGAGGCCGCCGAATAACAGTCACAAGTTGGTTCAATACAATACGTCTAAAGTTGAGGGTTGCAGTGGCATAACAAATGAAACTTAACCTTTCACACCGCCCGCCGTCAGGCCGTTGACCAGCCAGCGCTGGGCCAGCAGGAACACCACGGTAATCGGGATGGCAGAGAGGACGGCCGCCGCGGCAAAGTCGCCCCACAGGTAGTTTTGCGGGTTGAGGTACTGCTGCATACCGACGGCAAGGGTGTAGCTGTTCACATCGCGCAGTAGCAGTGAGGCGACCGGGACTTCGGTGATGGCGGCGATAAACGACAGGATAAACACCACCGCCAGAATCGGCACCGACAGCGGCAGCAGCACCAGACGGAACGCCTGCCACGGTGTCGCCCCATCCAGCGCCGCCGCTTCTTCCAGCGAACCGTCGATGGTTTCGAAATAGCCTTTGATGGTCCACACGTGCAGGGCGATGCCGCCAAGATAGGCGAAGATCACGCCGCCGTGAGTGTTCAGACCGATGAACGGGACGTACTGGCCCAGACGGTCAAACAGGGCATACAGCGCCACCAGCGAGAGTACCGCCGGGAACATCTGGAAAATCAGCATCCCTTTCAGCAGCGTCGCTTTGCCCGGGAAACGCATACGGGCGAAGGCATAAGCGCAGGTGGTGGAAAGCGCCACGATGCCGATCGCGGTGATGGTCGCGACTTTCACCGAGTTCCACAGCCACAGCAGCACCGGGAACGGCGGCGGCGTGACGCGGCCATCGGCATGTTCAACGCTGAAGCCCAGCGCGAGCTTCCAGTGCTCCCAGGAGATTTCGTCCGGGATCAGGCTCCCGGTCGCGAAGTTGCCCGAGCGCAGGGAGATGGCGATAACCATCAGCAGCGGGAACATAATCGCCGCAATAAAAATCAGCAGGCCTAAGTGCGTCGCGAGGAGGCGCAGTTTCTGAGATTTGGGTTGTACCATTGCCATGTTCAGTGCCCTCCTTAGTCAAATTTCATACGTGTGGCTTTCAGGTTCACAATCGCCAGGGCGCCCACCAGCAGGAAGATCAGGGTGGCAATCGCCGCCGCCAGGCCGAAGTCCTGACCGCCGCCGCCCTCGAAGGCGATGCGGTAGGTGTAGCTCACGAGCAGGTCGGTATAGCCTGCCGGCGTGGTGGTGCCGAGACGGTCCGGGCCACCGTTGGTCAACAGCTGAATCAGCACAAAGTTGTTAAAGTTAAAGGCGAAGCTGGCGATCATCAGCGGCGTCAGCGGCTTAATGAGCAGCGGCAGGGTAATTTTGAAGAAGTTCTGGAACGGACCCGCGCCGTCCATCGCCGAGGCTTCGTACAGATCGTCCGGGATAGCCTTCAGCAGCCCCATGCACAGGATCATCATGTACGGATAACCGAGCCAGGTGTTCACGATGATAATCATCGAGCGAGCGGTGGTTGGGTCGCTGAACCAGGCCGGTTTGATACCGAACAGCGCGCTCAGCATCATGTTGATTTCACCGAAGCTCTGGTTAAACAGCCCTTTGAAAATCAGAATCGAGATAAACGACGGCACGGCGTAGGGCAGAATCAGCAGCACGCGGTAAATCGCTTTGCCTTTCAGGGACTCCCACTGCACGAGGCAGGCCAGCACCATGCCCACGGCCACGGTCAGGATCACGGTCAGCACCGAGAAGACCACCGTCCAGACGAAGATGGCGAAGAACGGTTTCTGGATGCCTTCGTCGGTAAATACGCGGGTGAAGTTGTCCCAGCCGATGGTGACGGTATAGCCCGGGCTGAGTTTGTCGTCGCCCCAGCTGCCGTCGGCATTCACCGACTGATAGAAACCGATATCGTTGTTCGGACGGTACTTCACGCCGCTCTGGTTGTTGGTCAGCGTGCCGTCATCCGCCAGAGTATAAAGCGGCTGCGTGCCGGAGAACTGGCGCAGCGAGCTCATGGTTACTTTGCTGTCATCGGGCAGCACGGCGGTGAGCTGGGTCAGCGCCTGACGATTCTGGGTAATGATACGCAGGTTCGCACGTTCACCTTCCGGCAGGGCCGCAGCCTCTTTTAAGGCCAGCTTCTGCTCGCCGCCAAATTTGAACGCGTCGGAAAGATAGGTTTTGCCGCTCTCACCGTCAGTGAGCGCTAACTTCCACTCGTCACCCGTGGGATACAGGCCGAAGTTAAAGGTTTTACCCGCCTGGTAAGAACGATCCAGAAGCACCTGGGTGGCACGCTCCTGCGCGAGCTGGTTGGTGCTGCTGTAGTTGGTAAAGGCAATCGCGATGGTGCAGATCAGCGGAAAGAGGACAAACAGCCCCATCCCGGCAACGCCCGGGTAGACATAGCGCCAGGCGTACGCTTTACGGTTGGCGAAAATATACAGGCCAACCGAGCTTAAAATCAGCGTCATGATGGCAAACAGGTATTCCCCTTGCACGTACATTAAAACAACAAGGTAACCCACCAGCAGACACAGCAGACCTATCACTGACCACTTCAGTGCGTCGCTTTGCCACCAGTGTTTCTTTTTAATGACATCCATGGGGTTCTTCCTCTACAACGGTGGAAACTTATCGTCAGGTGGCGCTGCGCTTACCTGACCTACGGATCGTGCCGTAGTCGTAGGGCGGGTAAGCGCACGCGCCACCCGCCGTTTTTCAGACTTACTTAGTAATACGGCCCTGAGCATCTTTCAGTGCGGCATCGACACTCTGGCGACCGCTTGCAGCGTTGATGACCGCGGTACGGGTGGCGTACCAGAACGCAGCCATCTGTGGGATGTTCGGCATGATTTCGCCTTTCTGGGCGTTATCCATGGTGGCCGCAATACGCGGATCTTTCGCCAGCTGATCCTGGAAGGATTTCAGCGCAACGGCGCCCAGCGGCTTGTCCTTGTTCACTTCATCCAGACCCTGATCGGTCAGCAGGTAGTTTTCGAGGAACTCTTTCGCCAGCTCTTTGTTCGGGCTGGCGGCGTTGATACCTGCGCTCAGCACGCCCACGAACGGTTTAGACGGCTTGCCGTTGAAGGTTGGCAGCAGGGTCACGCCGTAGTTGATTTTGCTCTTGTCGATGTTGGTCCAGGCCCACGGACCATTGATGGTCATCGCGGTTTCGCCTTTGTTGAACGCCGCTTCCGCGATGGAGTAGTCGGTATCCGCATTCATGTGTTTGTTCTTGATGAGGTCAACCAGGAAGGTCAGACCCGCTTTCGCACCTGCGTTGTCCACGCCCACGTCTTTCACGTCATACTTGCCGTTTTCAAACTTGAACGCGTAACCGCCGTCGGCAGCAATCAGCGGCCAGGTGAAGTACGGCTCTTGCAGGTTGAACATCAGGGCGGATTTACCTTTCGCCTTCAGCTCTTTATCCAGAGCAGGGATCTCTTCCCAGGTTTTCGGCGGGTTTGGCACCAGGTCTTTGTTGTAAATCAGTGACAGCGCTTCAACCGCGATTGGGTAAGCGATCAGCCTGCCGTTATAGCGAACGGCGTCCCAGGTGAACGGGAACAGTTTGTCCTGGAAGGCTTTGTCTGGCGTAACTTCTGCCAGCAGGCCAGACTGCGCGTAGCCCCCGAAACGGTCATGCGCCCAGAAGATAATGTCCGGACCATCGCCAGTTGCCGCAACCTGCGGGAACTTCTCTTCCAGTTTGTCCGGGTGTTCTACGGTGACTTTGATACCGGTGTCTTTCTCGAATTTTTTGCCCACTTCGGCCAGACCGTTATAGCCCTTGTCGCCGTTAATCCAGATAACCAGCTTACCTTCTTCAATTTTGGCGAGAGCCGGTGCGGAAATCATCATTGCTGCGAGGGCGGACAATGCGAAAACGCGTGCGCCAGTCTTGATCTTCATATCTGCCATCCTTTATTGGTGATGTGCTCGTGGATACATAAGGTGGTTCAACGTGACTCAGTCTCCTTATTTGACATCCTCTTTCCATCCTCCCAGTCCCTACGCCCCACCCCCTGTTTGTGTGATCCCTGTAACATAAATTTAAGTTATGAGTGCTGGCGCACATAAAAACCCACTGAATTTTGCAGGCCGCTTCACGATTTTCGCCTCAGCCCCTCCGCTGCGGTCGCAGAGCCTGCTCTCTCATCCTCCCGCCTCCTCCCCCATAAAAAAGCCGGGGGGTGGAGGATTCACGAAAGTAATGGAACACGCATAGTGAACTTATCTTGAATGTTTCTGTCGGTGACAGGTTGTAACGAAGGGAGAAGGGCATGGCGAGCGTACAGCTGCGTAATGTAACGAAAGCCTGGGGCGACGTAGTGGTGTCAAAAGACATCAATCTGGACATCCACGAAGGTGAGTTTGTGGTGTTCGTGGGTCCATCAGGCTGTGGTAAATCGACTCTGCTGCGTATGATTGCCGGTCTTGAAACCATCACCAGTGGCGATTTATTTATTGGTGATACCCGAATGAACGACATCCCGCCAGCTGAACGCGGCGTGGGCATGGTGTTCCAGTCTTATGCCCTTTATCCGCATCTTTCCGTTGCCGAGAACATGTCCTTTGGCCTGAAGCTGGCCGGCGCGAAAAAAGAGACCATTAACCAGCGCGTCACCCAGGTGGCGGAAGTGCTCCAGCTGGCACATCTGCTGGAGCGTAAACCGAAGGCGCTCTCCGGTGGTCAGCGTCAGCGTGTGGCCATTGGCCGTACGCTGGTGGCCGAGCCGCGCGTGTTCCTGCTCGATGAACCGCTTTCTAACCTGGATGCCGCCCTGCGCGTCCAGATGCGTATCGAAATCTCCCGTCTGCACAAACGCCTTGGACGCACGATGATTTACGTCACCCACGATCAGGTCGAAGCAATGACGCTGGCCGACAAAATCGTGGTGCTGGACGCCGGTCGCGTGGCGCAGGTGGGCAAACCGCTGGAGCTGTATCACTACCCGGCAGACCGCTTTGTTGCGGGCTTCATTGGCTCGCCAAAGATGAACTTCCTGCCCGTAAAAGTGACCGCGACGGCAATCGAACAGGTACAGGTGGAGCTGCCAAACCGTCAGCAAGTCTGGCTGCCGGTCGACAGCGCCAACGTACAGGTGGGGGCCAATATGTCCCTCGGTATCCGCCCTGAGCATTTACTGCCGAGCCACATCGCTGATGTGACGCTGGAAGGTGAAGTTCAGGTCGTCGAACAGCTTGGTCACGAAACACAGATTCATATCCAGATCCCCGCCATCCGTCAGAACCTGGTCTACCGCCAGAATGACGTGGTGTTGGTAGAAGAGGGTGCCACATTCGCTATCGGTTTGCCGCCAGAGCGCTGCCATCTGTTCCGTGAGGATGGCACTGCATGTCGTCGGTTGCACAAAGAGCCAGGCGTTTAAGCATTCCAATTACAAAGAAAAGCAATGATCTCAGGAGATAGAATAATGATTACTCTGCGCAAAGTCCCTCTGGCTGTCGCCATTGCGGCAGGCATCCTGTCTGCCCAGGCGGGCGCCGTAGACTTTAAAGGTTATGCTCGTTCCGGCATTGGCTGGACCGGAAGTGGCGGTGAACAACAATGTTTCCAGGCAACAGGCGCACAAAGTAAATACCGTCTCGGTAACGAATGTGAAACCTACGCCGAACTGAAACTGGGCCAGGAAGTGTGGAAAGAAGGCGACAAGAGCTTCTATTTCGACACCAACGTAGCGTACTCCGTTTCTCAACAGAATGACTGGGAATCCACCAGCCCGGCCTTCCGTGAAGCTAACGTGCAGGGTAAAAACCTGATTGAATGGCTGCCAGGCTCTACCATCTGGGCCGGTAAACGCTTCTATCAGCGTCATGACGTACACATGATCGACTTCTACTACTGGGATATCTCTGGTCCTGGTGCCGGTATTGAAAACATCGATCTGGGCTTTGGTAAACTCTCTCTTGCAGCGACCCGTTCTTCTGAGTCCGGCGGTTCTGCGACCTTCGCCGATCGTGATGCGAACGGTGACCGTATTTATGACAACGTAGTACCAAACGACGTCTTCGACGTGCGTTTAGCCGGTCTGGAAACCAACCCGGGCGGTACGCTGGAGCTGGGCGTTGACTATGGTCATACCAACATTCCTGACGACTACTATCTGCAACCTGGCGCCTCTAAAGATGGCTGGCTGTTCACCGCTGAACACACCCAGAGCATGATGAAAGGCTTCAACAAGTTCGTGCTGCAATACGGTACGGACTCCATGACCTCTAACGGTAAAGGTATTCCACAGGGCGGCAGCATCGATAACGACGGCTCTATGTGGCGCGTGCTGGATCACGGTGCAATCACCCTGGCAGACCGTTGGGACCTGATGTACGTCGGTATGTACCAGAACATCGATCGTGACAACAACAACGGTACCGAGTGGTGGACCGTGGGTGTTCGTCCAATGTTCAAATGGACGCCGATCATGAGCACCTTGCTGGAAGTGGGCTACGACAACGTCAAATCTCAGAAAACTGACGACAAAAACAGCCAGTACAAAATCACCCTGGCACAGCAATGGCAGGCAGGCGACAGCATCTGGTCCCGTCCGGCTATCCGCGTCTTCGCAACCTACGCGAAGTGGGATGAGAAATGGGGCTATGCAAACAACGACTCAGGTGCAGGTTACACCTCTGGCGTAGCGTATAGCGACACCTCCGCGAAAACCTTCAGCCGTGGCGACAACGATGAGTGGACCTTCGGCGCCCAGATGGAAATCTGGTGGTAATTCGTCAAGCCTGACGTAATGACCTGAAAAGAGGGGCGCAAGCCCCTCTCTCCTTAGGGTGCTGCGCGCTATTGCCTGGCCACCGCAGTGCTCACGCTATCAGAGGTAATAACAATGAAAATGAAGAAAAGTCTCGTCGCGCTGTGCCTCTCTGCGGGGCTGTTGGCCTGTGCGCCTGCGGTCACCTTTGCAGATGTGAATTTTGTTCCTCAAAATACCAGCGCTGCGCCAGCTATTCCGGCTGCGGCACTTCAGCAACTGGTGTGGACGCCAGTTGATCAATCGAAAACACAAACTACCCAGCTTTCAGCGGGGGGCCAGTCACTGAACGTGCCGGGTATCAGCGGTCCGGTTGCGGCTTTCAGCGTGCCGGCGAATATCGGCGAGCTGACCCTGACATTGACCAGTGAAGTCAATAAACAGACCAGCGTCTTCGCGCCTAACGTGCTGATCCTCGATCAGAACATGACGCCATCCGCGTTCTTCCCAAGCGACTATTTCAGCTATCAGGAGCCTGGCGTCATGAGCGCCGATCGGCTGGAAGGCGTTATGCGCCTGACACCAGCCCTGGGTCAGCAGAAGATTTATGTTCTGGTGTTCACGACTGAAAAAGATTTGCAGCAAACCACGAAGCTTGTTGACCCGGCAAAAGCCTATGCGAAAGGCACGGGGAACTCTGTTCCGGATATTCCGGACCCGCTTGCCCGTCATACCACCGATGGTCTGATCAAGCTGAAAGTCTCCACCAACAGCGCCTCCAGCGTACTCGTAGGCCCGCTGTTTGGCTCATCTGGCCCGGGTCCGGTAACGGTGGGTAATACTGCCGCGCCTGTGTATGCCGCGCCTGCCGCAGCACCGGCCGCAGCTCCGGCCCCGGCGAAAAAAGCCGAGCCGGTGCTTAACGATACTGAAACTTACTTTAACAACGCCATCAAGCAGGCGGTTAAAAACGGCGATGTCGATAAAGCGCTGAAACTGCTTGATGAAGCCGAGCGTTTAGGTTCAACCACTGCCCGTTCCACCTTTATCAGCAGTGTAAAAGGCAAGGGGTAACCGTCTCCCCACAGTGCTGATTTTGTTAGTCGTTTAGTGCGCCTTCACGGGCGCACTTTTTTTGGCTAAGTTGCGCCATTGTTGCGATAGTGATCGCTAAATTTGGTTTGTCCGTCCTCATTTTGCCAATCTGCGATACAATGCCTTTACGTTATGTATCGGAGAGTCTGGCATGTCACACCCCGCGCTAACGCAGCTGCGTGCGCTACGCTATTTCGACCAAATACCCGCGCTTGACCCGGAGCAACTGGACTGGCTGCTGCTGGAAGATTCCATGACAAAACGTTTTGAGCAACAGGGTAAAACGGTCACGGTGACGATGATTCAGGAAGGGTTTGTCTCGCCTGCGGAGATTGCCAGCGAGCTGCCGCTGCTGCCGCAAGAAGAACGCTACTGGCTGCGTGAAATTTTACTGTGTGCAGATGGCGAGCCGTGGCTTGCCGGGCGGACGGTGGTTCCTGAGTCTACACTTTCCGGGCCGGAGCTGGCATTGCAACGCCTCGGCAAAACGCCCCTGGGGCGCTATCTGTTCACCTCGTCTGAACTGACCCGTGATTTTATTGAAATTGGTTGCGATGCCGATTTGTGGGGGCGCCGTTCCCGCCTTCGTTTGAGTGGCAAGCCGTTAATACTGACGGAACTCTTTTTGCCTGCATCGCCGTTGTACTAAGAGGGAGAAAAAATGGAGTGGAGTCTGACGCAGAATAAGCTGCTGGCCTATCACCGCCTGATGCGTACTGATAAACCCATTGGCGCGCTGCTGCTGCTGTGGCCGACCTTATGGGCGCTGTGGGTTGCCACGCCGGGCGTGCCGCCGCTGTGGATCCTGGCGGTGTTTGTGGCGGGCGTCTGGCTGATGCGCGCTGCGGGCTGTGTGGTTAACGACTATGCTGACCGGAAATTTGATGGACATGTTAAGCGCACCGCGAATCGTCCTCTGCCGAGCGGTCAGGTGACCGGGAAAGAGGCGCGCATTCTGTTTGTGGTGCTGGTGCTTCTCTCTTTTATGCTGGTGTTAACCCTTAACACCATGACCATTCTGCTGTCCGTTGCTGCTCTGGCGCTGGCCTGGGTTTATCCGTTCATGAAGCGATACACCCATCTGCCGCAGGTGGTATTGGGTGCGGCATTTGGCTGGTCGATTCCCATGGCGTTTGCCGCGGTCAGCGAGTCCGTTCCGCTCAGCTGCTGGCTGATGTTCCTGGCGAATATTCTCTGGGCCGTTGCGTACGATACCCAATACGCGATGGTCGATCGCGATGACGATCTCAAGATTGGCATCAAATCGACGGCGATCCTGTTTGGTCGTCACGACAAACTTATCATCGGCATATTGCAGGTGGCGGTGCTGGCGCTGATGGTGGCGATTGGTCGCCTGAACGGGCTGAACTGGGAGTTTTACTGGTCCGTACTGGTGGCGGGGCTGCTGTTTGCGTATCAGCAGAAGCTGATCGCGAAACGCGAGCGTGAAGCCTGCTTTAAAGCGTTTCTGAATAATAACTACGTAGGGCTGGTGCTGTTTCTGGGCCTGGCGATGAGTTACTGGTGATAAAAAAGCCGGGTGGCGGCTTCGCCTTACCCGGCCTACGATTTAGCGGAACATATAGGCCGGGTAAGCGTTAGCGCCACCCGGCTTTAGCATCATTCGCCCTGCGTAGAACTCTCAATCGTCAAACGCACATCCGCGGTAATCAGCTCTGCCAGCATCTGGTAAACCTTCATCGTCTCTTCCGGCTCGGCATCGCCCGTATCGCTAATGTACCCTTCGTCGCGCAGCGTCAGCACCAGGGAGCTGAATACCGCTTTGTCGAAGAATTCCGGGGCGTTAATGCCATGCAGAACGGAAAGGCGCTGGGCCAGCGTCCGGCTCTCTTTTTCCAGCGTACCGCGGTTGATGGACGGATTTGCACTCAGCAACCAGAAGGTAATGGCGTAGCGCTGCAACGTCTCACGCGCACCGGAAGCCAGAAGCTGCAAGGTACGGGAACGTGACGGATTGATATGCAGTTCATCATCACTGATGGTAATCAGCCCCTGACGATGCATCTCTGCCGTCATTTTATCGAGCTCTGCCGCCAGTTCATCCTTACTCCAGCGCAGGAACAGCTCCGCTTTCAGCATTGGGTAGATGGCCTGAATATGGCGCAGCAGCTCCTGACGCGAAATACGGCGGTGCTGGGTAATAATGGCCGCCATCAGCGACGGCAGCATCAGCATGTGCGTGATGTTATTGCGGTAGTAGGTCATCAGCACGGCCTGCTCGCGCGGCAGAATGATGATGTCACCAATCGTATCTTTCTCGACTTCGAACTTGTTCATCTGCAACGCGTGATCGATCAGCTCGCTGGCGGTGGCAGACGGCACGGTCGAATCAACGGAATACGGCACGTTGCGCATGATATCCAGGTAGCAATCAATCTGCTCGGTCAGCTGTTCGCGGGTCAGTGAACGCTGGCGGGAGGCCAGAAGCGCAGTACAACACAGGTTCATGGCGTTTGCCGCACCAGCATTGTTGATGCGTACCATCAGCTCGGATGCAATGCCGTTGACCGTTGGCGTCAGCCAGGCCGGACGTACCGCTTCGATAGGATCGATAGACTCGCGCCACTCCGGAACATGATGGTTCAGATATGTCATCAGCGGCAGGGGCTCGCCAAAGTTCACGTAGCCCTGGCCGAGGTTGCGCAGTTTACTCAGCCCACGCAGCATCTGCGGCAGACTCTCTTTCTCTTTGGTTGCACCGCGCAGCTCTTTCGCGTAGGTGCCCACTTCCATCACGTGTTCATAACCGATGTAAATAGGCACCAGCGTGATAGGACGCGTACCGCCACGCAGCATGGCCTGAATGGTCATCGACAGCGTGCCGGTCTTCGGATCGAGCAGACGACCGGTACGCGAGCGCCCGCCTTCAACAAAGTACTCCACGGAATAACCGCGGCTGAACAGCTCGCCCAGATACTCCCTGAAGACGGTGGAGTAAAGCTTGTTACCCTTAAAGGTACGACGAATAAAGAACGCACCCAGACGGCGGAAAATCGGGCCTGCTGGCCAGAAGTTCAGGTTGATACCGGCAGCAATATGCGGCGGCACCAGCCCCTGGTGATAGAGCACGTAAGAGAGCAACAGGTAGTCCATGTGGCTGCGGTGGCAGGGCACATAGACAATCTCGTGGCCGTCGTGCGCTAACTGACGTACGCGCTCGGCGTTGTGGACGTTAATCCCCTGATAGAGGCGGTTCCACGTGAAGCCAAGGATACGGTCAGAGAGGCGAATCATCTCGTAGGAGAAATTCGCGGCGATCTCTTCCATCAGCGCTATCGCGTTCTGCTGCGCTTTCTCGTGCGAAATTTTCTTGCTGCGCGCTTCGTCTTCTACGGCACGGGCAATCGCTTTGGAAGCCAGCAGCTTGTTGAACAGATCCTGACGTGCCGGGAGACGTGGTCCAACGGCCGCCAGACGCTGACGTGCAAAGTGCATACGCGCAACGCGCGCCAGCTTTTGCGCAATGATTTTGTCAGTGCCGTGTTCATCCGCCATGCGGCGCAGTGAAACGGAAGGTGAGAAGCGGACAAAGCTGTCGCGTCCTAGCCAGGAGACGGCGAAGAACTTCTGAATGCCGTTGAGCATACGCAGCGGCGGGTTCTCTTCCCCTTTTTCGCGCCCCGGACGACGGCCAAACATCACCGACACCGGCACCATCTGCACGTCCAGATCGGGGTTGCTGCGGTGCAGATCGAGGTAATCATGGAACAGCTTAATAGACTCTTCTTTCGGCGTGTAATAGGTGAACACGCGCGGCCCGCCATGGATGAACACGTAGCGCGGCAGCAGCGTACCGTCGACTTCCAGCGGTTCAAGCGGGTCAGGTAAATCGTGCGCCAGACATTGAGCGCGAAGCGTCAGCAGGTCTGCCTTCGAGTTATAAGGCAAAACGTACATAATAGGGCGCGACGTATCGAGCCCTAATTCCAGCGCAGGTTCTGCTGGGATAGACTTACTTTTTACCAGGACGCTTAATGGTAAATTAAGTAATTTGTAGTAAATTCGTGGCCAGCCGGACATAAACGATGTAAAGCCTCTGGTTAATAATGCAATTGCGGCGCAAGGATAACAGAAAGCGCGCAAAATTTCTGTTGTTACCCGTCATACTTCAGGTTGCAGCAAAACGCGCTGCGGCTTTAGTTACAGACGCTATTTATCATAAAAGGTTCTTTTAATGGCCAATAATACCACTGGGTTAACTCGAATCATTAAAGCTGCCGGTTATTCATGGAAAGGTTTCCGCGCGGCATGGGTTAATGAAGCCGCTTTCCGCCAGGAAGCGGTTGCCGCAATCGTTGCCGTTGTCATCGCCTGCTTCCTTGATGTTGATGCTATCACCCGCGTACTGCTCATCGGATCTGTCCTTCTGGTGATGATAGTGGAAATTCTGAATAGCGCTATTGAGGCCGTAGTTGATCGAATCGGGTCGGAATTCCATGAACTGTCTGGCCGGGCGAAAGACATGGGTTCCGCTGCCGTACTGCTGGCGATTATCACTGCGGCGATCACCTGGGTCACGCTGCTTTGGTCGCATTTCCGATGAGCCTCGAGGAATAATTAAGTCCCTGGTTTTTTGTGCAGTTTTTGGTTCCAAAATCGCCTTTGACTGTATATACTCACAGCATAACTGTATATACACCCAGGGGGCGGTATGAAAGCGTTAACGACCAGGCAGCAAGAGGTGTTTGATCTCATTCGGGATCATATCGGCCAGACGGGTATGCCACCCACGCGTGCAGAAATTGCGCAGCGTCTGGGCTTCCGTTCTCCTAATGCTGCCGAAGAGCACCTTAAAGCGCTGGCGCGTAAGGGCGTGATTGAGATTGTTTCCGGCGCCTCACGCGGCATTCGTCTGCTTGTGGAAGAAGAGAGCGGTATTCCACTGGTGGGCCGCGTTGCCGCAGGTGAACCTCTGCTGGCGCAGCAGCACATCGAAGGGCACTATCAGGTTGACCCAGGCATGTTCAAGCCGAGCGCCGATTTCCTGCTGCGCGTTAGCGGAATGTCCATGAAAGATATCGGTATTCTGGATGGCGATCTGCTGGCGGTACACAAAACGCAGGATGTGCGTAACGGGCAAGTCGTGGTGGCGCGCATTGATGATGAAGTGACGGTTAAGCGCCTGAAAAAACAAGGCAATACCGTGCAGCTTCTGCCTGAAAACAATGAATTCTCCCCGATTGTGGTAGATCTCCGCGAGCAGAGCTTCTCTATTGAAGGGCTGGCGGTCGGCGTTATCCGCAACGGTGAATGGCTGTAATCTCTTCCTGACAGGCTGTAGTTCCTCTACAGCCTGGCCTGTTTTCTGATTCCGGTAATTTCCATGGCATTGCTAACTTCTGCCGATAAGGCGTTGTGGCGTCTTGCGCTACCGATGATTTTTTCCAATATTACCGTTCCTCTGCTGGGGCTGGTGGATACGGCGGTTATCGGGCATCTCGATTCGCCGATTTATCTTGGCGGCGTCGCGATCGGCGCAACGGCGACCAGCTTCCTCTTTATGCTGCTGCTTTTTCTGCGCATGAGTACGACAGGCCTGACGGCCCAGGCGTATGGTGCAAAAGATCCCCTGCGTCTGGCGCGTGCGCTGGTTCAGCCGCTCATTCTGGCATTCGGTGCCGGCGCGTTAATCGTTCTGTTGCGTACGCCGCTGATTGATCTTGCGCTCCATATTGTAGGCGGCAGCGATGCCGTACTGGAACAGGCCCGGCGGTTCCTCGAAATTCGCTGGCTCAGCGCGCCCGCTTCACTGGCAAACCTGGTCCTGCTGGGCTGGCTGCTGGGCGTGCAGTACGCCCGCGCGCCGGTGATCCTGCTGGTGGTGGGCAACCTGCTTAACATTGTGCTCGATCTCTGGCTGGTGATGGGGCTGCACATGAACGTCCGGGGCGCGGCGCTGGCCACGGCGATTGCCGAGTACGGTACGCTGCTGATCGGTTTGGGGATGGTCTGGCGCGTGCTGGCGATGCGCGGTATCACCCTGGATCTGCTGAAATCGGCCTGGCGCGGCAACATTCGAAAGCTGCTGGCGCTTAATCGCGACATCATGCTCCGTTCGCTTCTGCTGCAACTCTGCTTTGGTGCATTAACCGTTTTTGGTGCGCGTCTTGGGCCTGAGATCGTTGCCGTCAACGCAGTGCTTATGACATTACTGACCTTTACCGCTTACGCGCTGGATGGTTTTGCTTACGCCGTGGAGGCGCATTCAGGGCAGGCCTATGGCGCGCGTGAAAGCGGCCAGTTACGTGAAGTCTGGCGTGCTGCCTGTCGTCAGGCGGGCCTGGTGGCGCTGGTCTTTGCTCTGGTATACGCCTGTTTTGGTGGGCATATTGTCGCGTTACTCACCTCGTTGCCCGCGCTACGTGAGCTGGCCGATCGCTACATCCTCTGGCAGGTAGTATTACCGGTGGTGGGCGTGTGGTGCTATTTGCTGGACGGCATGTTTATTGGTGCGACGCGAGGGGCGGAGATGCGCAACAGCATGGCCGTCGCGGCGGCGGGGTTCGGCCTGATGCTGCTAACCCTGCCGTATCTCGGCAATCATGGTCTGTGGCTGGCGCTGGCGGTGTTTCTCTCACTGCGTGGCCTTTCGCTGGCCGTTATCTGGCATCGTCACTGGCGAAATAATACCTGGTTTCCAGCCCCGCACGATATATCGTAACGGTTAAAGATTCCGAATATAAAAACAACTGCCGAATCCTTAACTACAATAATAATCACGTCCAGCAGAAAAGAACGAAGCGGACGATACTCATAGACGCTTAACACGAGGACACGATTATGAATAAAGACGAAATCGGCGGCAACTGGAAGCAATTCAAAGGTAAAGCGAAAGAACAGTGGGGTAAGCTGACAGATGACGATATGACCGTCATTGAAGGTAAGCGCGATCAGCTGGTAGGTAAAATCCAGGAGCGCTACGGTTACGAAAAAGATCAGGCGGAAAACGAAGTCAAAGACTGGGAAACCCGTAACGACTACCGCTGGTAACCGGCACTATCCCCAAGGGCGGCCCTGAGCCGCCTTTTTCTTTGGCTTTAACGCGGCTTTTTCTTCACCAGGATAGAGTGATCGTGCTGACAGGCATCCTGATGGCGGCATGACTCCACCTCCACGCAGGCAGAACATAAGCCGTGGGCTTCAATCACGTTATGGCGCAGCGCAAAGCCCATTCTGGCTGCCAGCGTATGCATAATATCTTCCACACCTTCCGCACACTCTTCCTTCACCACACCACAGCGATCGCAGATAAACATGGCGGACGTGTGAGTTGGCTGGTCAAAAAGATGGCACAGCACATAGCTGTTTGTTGATTCCACTTTATGCACAAACCCTTGCTCCAGCAGAAAATCCAGCGCCCGATAAACGGTCGGCGGTTTTGCCTGCGGCTCGCTTTCACGCAGCAGATCGAGCAGATCGTAGGCGCTGATGGCGCCCTGTTGAAGGCTCATCAGACGCAGTACCTCAAGGCGCTGCGGGGTCAGGCGCACATTGCGTTGCGCGCACAGCTTTTCAGCTTGCGCTAACAGCTCTTTTGTGGACTTGTCCATCGGGCACCTCGGATATGGTAAGGGGTGAAAACATTCACTTTATCATGTTCTGCTAAAAACACCGAGATCCGCCAGGCTGTGCTATACCTGACGCATCGCAAATCAGGAGATCGCAAAATGAAAAGACCTGACTGTATTCGGCACTGGCGGGACGTGGAAGGCGCTGATGACGCAACGTATCCTGACAGTAACGAACGTTTTTCTGTTGGCGCGCCGCTGGCCCGCAGGCTGGGTCTCGGCCGCATTGGTATTCACCATGAACGGCTGCCACCCGGACGCCGTACGTCTTATCCGCATGCGGAAAGCGACGAAGAGGAGTTTGTTTACGTTCTGGAGGGTTACCCTGAGGCCTGGATCAATGGCTATTTATGGAAGCTCGAACCCGGAGACAGCGTGGGATTTCCAGCCGGGACGGGCGTGTGTCACACCTTTATCAACAATACCGATGAAGAGGTGCGCTTACTGGTGGTGGGTGAGGCCAATAAAAAACATAACCGCATCTACTATCCGCTCAATCCGGTGTATGCCGCGACGCGCGAAGACCGCTGGGTCGACCATCCGCCTCAGTTTTTTGGGCCGCACGATGGAAAACCTGGGCGAAAATAATTTCCTCTTCTATAAATATTGATGGTCGTCACATATTACAACAGGCCGGGATGGAATTTAACTTAAGGAAATAGCGGGTCTTTTTGCACTTATTCACAGCAATAGTTCGTTCCTGTTTGGGTGATAACAGACAGGGTTAACTAATAACAAACTATTTACGAGCACACTGTGAAAAAACATTTTAAATTTTCGATGGTTAGCATCGCTGTCTCCTTTTTTATGGCAAATCAGGCGGGAGCAGCCAATACCTGGACGGAAGCGCGTAGCGACGCAATGGGCGGAACGGGTGTCGCGGCAGGGAGCTATGGCAGCGGGGCGTTAATCAACCCCGCGTTACTGGCAAAATCTAAGCCAGAGGATGATGTGACGGTCATTTTGCCGTCCGTTGGCGTGCAGGTGACCGATGAAGACAATCTTCAGGACGAGATTGATACCATTAACGACAAAATCAATCATTACAAGGATGTGGTTGATAGTCTGACCCCCATTGAAGTTATCACCAATCCATTAGGTTCGATCAATCAGTTCCAGGGCGCAGCGAAAGATCTCGCTGATGAACTGGACTACCTGAAAGGCAAGACCGCACACGCCACCGCAGGGGCGGGGATTGCCGTCAGTATCCCTAACGATATTCTTTCCGTGGCCTTTATGGCAAAAGGCTATGCCCATGGCCGGGTCAGCTCTTCAATCGATCAGCAGGACATTGATTATCTGCGCGGTATACAACGAAGCGATGCGGTGGCTGCCGGTGTGGCGCTGGATGCCGCGCTAAACGGTACCGATCAGATCACCAAAAACCTTAACTCTACGGCGTCTGGTCGGGCGGCGATTGTGTCCGACTACGGTATTGCGGTGGCCCGTCAGTTCGATCTTGGCGGCGTTCCGGTTTCCGTTGGCGTCACGCCGAAGCTGCAAAAAACCTGGCTCTATAACTACACCACTTCAATCTACGATTACGACAGTAATAAGTGGAACGACAGCCGCTACCGTACCGACGACACTGGCTTCAACGTCGATGCCGGTATTGCTGCTGATTTCGGTGAAAACTGGACGGTCGGCGTGAGCGGGCAAAACCTGATGTCGCGCGATATCGATACCAAAGATATCCGCATCCGCAACGGGCGTACGGGAGAGGTGGTGAGTTATAAAGACACTTATCAGATCCGTCCGCTGGTCACTGCCGGGGCCGCCTGGCACAACGATCTGGTCACGCTGACCGCAGATGGCGATCTGACCGAAACCAAGGGCTTTAAAAGCGAAGATACCTCCCAGTACGTTGGCGTTGGTGCCGAAGTCACGCCACTGAGCTGGCTGGCAGTACGCGCCGGTTATCGTGCGGATATGAAAGGGAACGACAGCAACGTCTTTACCGGCGGTGTCGGTTTCGCGCCGTTCAACTCCGTCCACGTTGACCTGATGGGGCTTTATGGCGAAGACGAGACATGGGGTGCAGGGGCACAGTTGAGCATGACGTTCTAAAGTACACCGGAGGCGCTGCGCCTCCGGCTTTTCTTTGTGCTATAGTAGCGCCCCTTTTCCACCAGATGCTTAAAACTTCGCCATGTCGTCAGAACTCCAGACCGCTTTCCCTGCACACCGTTTCTCCATTGCGCCAATGCTCGACTGGACGGACAGACACTGCCGCTATTTCCTGCGCCAGCTCTCCCGCCATACGCTGCTGTACACCGAAATGGTCACTACCGGCGCAATTATTCACGGCAAGGGCGATTATCTGGCGTACAGCGAAGAGGAGCATCCGGTTGCGCTGCAACTGGGTGGCAGCGATCCGGCTGCGCTGGCGCAGTGCGCGAAGATGGCTGAAGAACGCGGCTATGACGAGATTAACCTCAACGTCGGTTGCCCGTCCGACCGTGTGCAAAACGGTATGTTCGGCGCGTGTCTGATGGGTAATGCACATCTGGTGGCGGACTGTATCAAAGCGATGCGCGACGTCGTCTCTATCCCGGTCACGGTCAAAACTCGTATCGGCATAGACGACCAGGACAGCTACGAGTTCCTGTGTGATTTCATCAACACCGTATCAGGGAAGGGTGAATGCGAGATGTTTATCATCCACGCCCGTAAAGCCTGGCTCTCTGGCCTCAGCCCGAAAGAAAACCGCGAGATCCCGCCGCTGGACTACCCGCGCGTGTACCAGCTAAAACGCGACTTCCCGCACCTGACCATGTCGATCAACGGCGGTATTACGTCGCTGGACGAGGCCAAAGCGCATCTCGAACATATGGATGGCGTGATGGTCGGACGCGAGGCGTATCAGAACCCGGGCATTCTGGCGACGGTTGACCGGGAAATCTTTGGCGTTGACGGTGCTGACACCGATCCCGTGGCAGTAGTGCGCGCCATGTATCCGTACATTGAGCGCGAGCTGAGTCATGGTACGTATCTGGGCCACATTACCCGCCATATGCTTGGCCTGTTCCAGGGCATTCCTGGCGCGCGCCAGTGGCGTCGTTATCTCAGCGAGAACGCGCATAAGGCCGGTGCGGATATTGAGGTCCTGGAACACGCGCTGCGTCTGGTTGCGGATAAACGTTAAATTTCGCTAAAAGATGGTCAAATACGCCACGCCCTGCAACACATTGCGGGGCGTTTTGCTTTCAGAACAAAGACTTATTTTTGGCATGTTTCTTGTAACGATCGCAGCATCATTCGGGAACTCGTGGGAGAGCACCATGCTGGAACTACTTTTTGTGATTGGCTTCTTTATCATGCTGATGGTCACGGGCGTATCGCTGCTCGGTATCCTGGCCGCGCTCGTCGTGGCCACGGTGGTGATGTTTGTTGGCGGTTTATTTGCCCTGACGATTAAACTCTTGCCGTGGTTACTTCTGGCGATTGCGGTGGTATGGGCGATACGGGCGATTAAATCACCAAAACTGCCCACTTATCAGCGTAATAACCGCTTCCGTTACTAAGGTATTGAGGTGTACGTCACATACCTGCAACTTTTCCGGCAGCAATCCTTAGAACAGAATAGGATTTACTTATCGAATCTGTCACTATGGCTGCCGCTAAAGAATTCATCGAGCTGTACCCTACATACAGCCGAACTAAAAAAAGAAAGGGCTTCCCACGGGAAGCCCAATTTCTTTTTATGGCTCAGGGAATTAACAGACTTGATCCCTGCGTTGCCCGGCTCTCCAGCACCTCATGCGCGCGCTGCGCATCGGTCAGCGGATATTTCTGCGCCTCTGCCACATCCACTTTAATTACCCCACTGGCGATCAGCGAGAACAGCTCGTTGCTGGCTTCCTCAAGTTCTTCCCGGTTGGTGATGTAACCTTGCAGGGAAGGGCGAGTGACATATAGCGACCCTTTCTGATTCAGAATGCCCAGGTTGACGCCGGTGACTGCCCCGGAGGCGTTACCGAAGCTCACCATTAGCCCGCGACGTTGCAGGCAGTCCAGCGAAGATTCCCAGGTGTCTTTCCCCACCGAGTCATACACCACGCGGACCTTTTTGCCGCCAGTGATCTCTTTCAGCCGCTCAACGATGCTCTCTTCCCGGTAGTTGATCACCTGCCATGCGCCCGCGTCCAGCGCGCGCTGCGCTTTTTGCGCGCTGCCTGTGGTGCCGATCAGCTTCGCGCCCAGGGCTTTCGCCCACTGGCAGGCAATCAGCCCCACGCCACCTGCGGCTGCGTGAAACAGGAATTGCTCGTCAGGCTTAATTTCGTAGGTTTTGCGCAGCAGATAATAGACCGTCAGCCCTTTCAGGAATGAGGCGGCAGCCTGCTCGAAGCTGATCGCATTTGGCAGAAGCGCCGCTTTCTCGGCCGGAACGTTATGGATGGAGCTGTAAGCGCCCAGCGCCGACTGCGCGTACACCACGCGATCGCCTTCCTTAATGTGCTTCACCGCGCTGCCCACTTTGCTGACGATACCGGCCGCCTCGGTGCCCAGTCCGCTCGGCATCGACGGAGGCGGATAGAGGCCGCCGCGAATATAGGTATCGATGTAGTTAATGCCGATCGCTTTGTTTTCCACCTGGATTTCGTTCTCGCCAGGCGCAGCGGGGGTAAATTCCACCGCTTTGAGTACGTCAGGGCCACCATGCTTGTGAAATTCAATACGTGTTGCCATGCTTCCTCCAGAATGTGGTAATCTTTCGACCCACTCTTTATCTCGGTAACTCCATTCACTATGGCAGGAAACAAACCCTTCAACAAACAGACTGAACCTCGTGAGCGTGATTATCAGGTCGCCGGGTTAAAAGTCCCGCCGCACTCGATTGAAGCGGAACAGTCGGTGTTGGGCGGTTTAATGCTGGATAACGAACGCTGGGACGACGTCGCCGAGCGCGTTGTCGCGGAAGATTTCTATACTCGCCCGCACCGCCACATCTTTACGGAAATGGCGCGGTTGCAGGAGTCGGGCAGCCCGATCGACCTGATTACGCTCGCAGAATCGCTGGAGCGTCTGGGTCAGCTCGACAGCGTCGGCGGGTTTGCCTATCTGGCAGAACTGTCAAAAAACACGCCAAGTGCCGCGAACATCAGCGCTTACGCTGATATCGTCCGTGAACGTGCCGTTGTCCGCGAGATGATCTCGGTGGCTAATGAGATCGCCGAGGCCGGTTTCGATCCTCAGGGGCGCACCAGCGAAGATCTGCTCGACCTGGCGGAATCCCGTGTCTTTAAAATCGCCGAAAGCCGGGCGAACAAAGACGAAGGCCCGAAAAATATCGCCGATGTGCTCGACGCCACCGTTGCGCGTATTGAGCAGCTTTTCCAGCAGCCGCACGATGGCGTGACGGGGGTGAACACCGGTTATGACGATCTCAACAAGAAAACGGCAGGTCTTCAGCCATCGGATTTGATTATCGTCGCGGCGCGTCCGTCGATGGGTAAAACGACATTTGCGATGAACCTCGTCGAAAACGCGGCGATGTTGCAGGATAAGCCGGTGCTTATCTTCAGTCTTGAGATGCCCTCTGAACAGATCATGATGCGTTCTCTGGCGTCCCTGTCGCGCGTGGATCAGACCCGCATCCGTACCGGTCAGCTGGACGATGAGGACTGGGCGCGGATCTCCGGCACAATGGGGATTTTGCTGGAAAAACGGAACATCTATATCGATGACTCCTCCGGCCTGACGCCGACGGAAGTGCGCTCCCGCGCGCGCCGTATCGCCCGTGAACACGGTGGCATCGGCCTCATCATGATCGACTACCTTCAGCTGATGCGCGTCCCGTCGCTTTCCGACAACCGTACGCTGGAGATTGCCGAGATTTCCCGCTCGCTCAAGGCGTTAGCCAAAGAGCTGCACGTGCCGGTGGTGGCGCTATCGCAGCTTAACCGCTCTCTGGAACAACGTGCAGACAAGCGCCCGGTCAACTCCGACCTGCGTGAATCCGGCTCCATCGAGCAGGATGCCGACTTAATCATGTTCATCTACCGTGATGAGGTTTATCACGAGAACAGCGATCTGAAAGGGATCGCCGAAATTATTATTGGTAAGCAACGTAACGGCCCCATCGGTACGGTACGTCTGACCTTTAACGGCCAGTGGTCGCGTTTCGACAACTATGCCGGTCCTCAATATGATGATGAGTAATTTCTAAGGAATTCAAATGCAAGCGGCAACTGTTGTGATTAACCGCCGCGCTCTGCGACACAACCTGCAACGTCTGCGAGAACTGGCGCCCGCCAGTAAGCTCGTTGCAGTCGTGAAAGCGAACGCTTACGGACACGGTCTTCTTGAGACCGCGCGAACGCTCCCCGATGCCGACGCTTTTGGCGTCGCCCGTCTCGAAGAAGCTCTCCGCCTGCGCGCAGGTGGAATTACGCAACCGATACTGCTCCTGGAAGGCTTTTTTGAAGCCTCGGACCTGCCGACCATTGCCGATCAGCACCTGCACACGGCGGTGCATAACGAAGAACAGCTGGCCGCGCTGGAAACGGCTGAACTGAGCGAGCCGGTCACCGTCTGGATGAAGCTCGACACGGGCATGCACCGTCTGGGCGTGCGGCCGGAAAGCGCGGAGGCGTTTTATCAGCGTCTGAGTCAGTGCAAAAATGTGCGTCAGCCAGTGAATATCGTCAGCCACTTTGCCCGCGCCGATGAGCCTGAATGCGGCGCAACGGAACAGCAGCTTGATATCTTCAACACCTTCTGCGAAGGCAAACCGGGGATGCGCTCCATTGCGGCGTCCGGCGGGATCCTGCTATGGCCGCAGTCGCACTTCGACTGGGCGCGTCCGGGCATCATTCTTTATGGCGTTTCGCCGCTGGAGAACAAACCCTGGGGGCCGGACTTTGGCTTTAAGCCGGTTATGTCGCTGGTTTCAAAGCTGATTGCCGTGCGTGAGCACAAAGCGGGAGAGCCGGTGGGTTACGGCGGCACCTGGACCAGCGAGCACGACACGCGTCTTGGCGTGGTGGCGATGGGCTACGGCGACGGCTATCCCCGCGCCGCGCCAACTGGGACGCCGGTGCTGGTCAATGGACGCGAAGTCAAGATTGTCGGTCGCGTGGCGATGGACATGATTTGTGTTGATCTTGGGCCCGACGCGCAGGATAAAGCGGGGGACGATGCGGTGATGTGGGGTGAAGGCCTGCCGGTAGAGCGTATTGCTGAAATAATAAAAGTGAGTGCTTACGAACTTATCACGCGCCTTACCTCAAGGGTCGCAATGAAATACGTCGACTAAGCATGAGCGGGATGCGATGCATCCCGCTTCTGTTAACATCCCCTCGATCTTCTTCCGCTTCCGGTTTATTGTTGAATGCCCTGCCTCATAATAATCCGGAGAACATCGCGTGTTTCAGAAAGTAGACGCCTACGCCGGCGACCCTATCCTCTCCTTGATGGAGCGTTTCAAAGAAGATCCTCGCAGCGACAAAGTGAACCTCAGCATTGGTCTTTACTACAACGAAGACGGCATCATTCCTCAGTTGAAAGCCGTTGCCGAAGCTGAAGCGCGTCTGAACGCAACCCCGCACGGTGCTTCGCTTTATCTGCCGATGGAAGGATTAAACACCTACCGCAACACTATCGCGCCGCTGCTGTTTGGTGCGGACCACGCGGTGCTCGCGCAAAAGCGCGTGGCGACTATCCAGACGCTGGGTGGCTCGGGTGCGCTGAAGGTAGGCGCAGATTTCCTGAAAAAGTACTTCCCGGATTCCGGCGTGTGGGTCAGCGACCCGACGTGGGAAAACCACGTTGCGATCTTCGAGGGCGCGGGCTTTAAGGTGGCGACCTATCCGTGGTTCGACAGCGAAACCAACGGCGTGCGCGTTGATGCGCTGCTGGAAAAACTGAACACCCTGCCGGAGCGCAGTATCGTATTGCTGCATCCGTGCTGCCATAACCCGACCGGTGCGGACCTCACCAATGCCCAGTGGGATGCGGTGATCGAGATACTGAAGGCGCGTAACCTGATCCCGTTCCTCGACATCGCCTATCAGGGCTTTGGCGCGGGCATGGAGGAAGACGCCTACGCCATTCGCGCGATTGCCAGCGCGGGGCTTCCCGCTCTGGTCAGCAACTCGTTCTCAAAAATCTTCTCCCTGTACGGCGAGCGCGTTGGCGGCCTGTCCGTGGTGTGTGAAGACGCCGAAGCCGCGGGACGCGTACTCGGTCAGCTGAAAGCGACGGTCCGCCGGATCTACTCCAGCCCGCCGAACTTTGGTGCACAGGTGGTGGCGACAGTTCTCGGTGACGAAACGCTGAAAGCGTCCTGGCTTGCGGAAGTGGAAGCGATGCGTAAGCGCATCCTGTCGATGCGTCAGGAGTTGGTTAACGTCCTGAAAGAGGCCGTGCCTGGGCATAACTTTGATTATCTTCTCAAGCAACGCGGGATGTTCAGCTACACCGGACTGAGCGCAGCGCAGGTCGATCGCCTGCGCGAAGAGTTCGGTGTCTACCTGATCGCCAGCGGCCGTATGTGCGTGGCGGGTCTGAATGCCAGCAACGTCCAGCGCGTGGCGCAGGCGTTTGCATCCGTAATGTAAGCATTCACTTACTTGCATACTGTATGTAGGCCGGGCAAGGCGTAGCCGCCACCCGGCTTTTTTGTTCGCGCCGGTGCCAGTCATTGCCCGGTGGCGCTTCGCTTCCCGGACCTACACGTTTCTTCTGCGCTTTGTGATCGTCTTCTTTTTATTCAGCTCCATAAGTAAAAACTCCTTTCCTTCCCCTACCGCTGGGGTTATGGTCGGATAGTTTTTTGACCATCCGCTCAAAATAAAAAGATAACAAACTGAATATTCAGGGGAAAATATGCGCAAGATCACACTGGCGCTCAGCGCCGCCTGCTTATTGTTCTCGCTTAATAGCGCCGTTGTTGCACGGGCTTCTGCACCCACGCCGCTTTACACCGGCACTACCGCCGCCATTCTTGCCGAACAGGCCCCCATTCACTGGGTTTCAGTGGCACAAATCGAAAATAGCCTGACGGGTCGCCCGCCGATAGCCGTGGGCTTCGATATTGACGATACCGTTCTCTTCTCCAGCCCCGGTTTCTGGCGCGGTAAAAAAACGTACTCCCCGGACAGCGAAGCCTATCTGAAAACCCCGGAATTCTGGGAAAAGATGAACAACGGCTGGGATGAGTTCAGTATCCCGAAAGAGGTTGCCCGCGCGCTGATCGCCATGCACGTAAAGCGCGGCGACAGCATTTACTTCGTGACCGGACGTAGCCAGACCAAAACCGAAACCGTCTCGAAAACGCTACAGGATGATTTCCTGATCCCGGCGGCCAGCATGAACCCGGTCATTTTTGCCGGGGACCAGGAAGGGCAAAACACCAAAACCCAGTGGCTGGAAAAGAAAAATATCAAAGTGTTCTACGGGGATTCAGATAACGACATCACCGCGGCGCAAGACGTGGGAGCCAGAGGCATCAGGGTGCTACGCGCCTCGAACTCCACCTACCGACCGCTGCCGATGGCCGGAAAATTTGGTGAAGAGGTGATCGTTAACTCTGAATACTGATGTATTAACGGCGGGGTGAATGCTTTTTTAAGCAAATCTCGCTGCGCGGGTTTTACCTTTCGCTTTCTTGCTGCACACTTAGAAAGATTCACCTTTCATAATGGAGCAGCACATGTGGTATCAACAGACCCTGACCTTAAGCGCAAAACCACGCGGATTTCACCTTGTGACGGACGAAGTCATCGGGCAAATCCGCGACCTGTCGCGCGTCAAAACGGGTTTGCTGCATCTGCTGCTTCAGCACACGTCTGCTTCTCTCACGCTTAATGAAAATTGCGATCCCACCGTCCGGTCCGACATAGAGCACCATTTTCTGAAGAGCGTCCCGGACAACGCGCCTTATGAGCATGACTATGAGGGGGCGGACGATATGCCTTCGCATATTAAATCCTCTTTGCTGGGCGTCTCGCTGATGCTGCCGGTCCACAACGGACGGCTACAGCTGGGAACGTGGCAGGGGATCTGGCTGGGAGAACATCGCATTCACGGTGGTTCGCGTAAAATTATCGCAACGCTACAAGGGGAATAAAGATGACAATTTCGGAGATACTTCAGTACTGCATGAGCAAGCCGGGTGCGGAACAAAGCGTTCACAGCGACTGGAAAGCCACGCAGATCAAAGTGGGGGATGTGCTGTTCGCGATGGTGAAAGAGGTGGATGCGCGGCCTGCGGCATCACTGAAAACCAGTCCGGAACTGGCGGACTTACTGCGCCAGCAGCACGATGATGTCAGGCCAAGTAAGCATCTGAATAAAGCGCACTGGAGTACGGTGTTTCTCGACGGCTCGCTGCCAGATTCGCAAATTTACTACCTGGTGGATGCGTCGTATCTACAGGCGGTAGAACTGCTGCCGGAAACGATCCGACAGCAGCTCTCCGTGTGACGATTACAGCAACGGTTTGAGGAAGCGCGCGGTGTGCGAGGCTTCGCACTCTGCAACGGTCTCTGGCGTACCGGAGACGAGGATTTCACCGCCGCCGCTGCCGCCTTCCGGGCCGAGATCGACAATCCAGTCAGCGGTTTTAATCACGTCCAGGTTGTGCTCAATCACCACGATGGTGTTGCCCTGATCGCGCAGCTGGTGCAGCACGTCCAGCAGCTGCTGGATATCCGCAAAGTGCAGGCCGGTGGTCGGCTCATCCAGAATATACAGCGTCTGACCGGTACCGCGTTTGGACAGCTCACGCGCCAGCTTCACGCGCTGCGCTTCACCGCCGGACAGCGTTGTCGCTGACTGCCCCAGACGAATATAGGTCAGACCCACATCCATGAGGGTTTGCAGCTTACGCGCCAGCGCAGGGACGGCGTCAAAGAACTCGCGTGCCTCTTCGATGGTCATATCCAGCACTTCGTGGATGGTCTTGCCTTTGTACTTAATCTCCAGCGTTTCACGGTTATAACGCTTACCTTTGCACTGGTCGCACGGCACGTAGATATCCGGCAGGAAGTGCATCTCAACCTTGATTACGCCGTCGCCCTGGCACGCTTCACAGCGGCCGCCGCGCACGTTAAAGCTGAAACGGCCTGGCGTATAGCCGCGTGAACGCGCTTCCGGCACGCCGGCAAAGAGTTCACGTACGGGCGTAAAGACGCCGGTATAGGTCGCCGGGTTGGAACGCGGCGTACGGCCAATCGGGCTCTGATCGATGTCGATAACCTTGTCGAAATGCTCCAGCCCCTGAATGTCGCGGTACGGCGCAGGCTCGGCCAGCGTCGCGCCGTTCAGCGCCGTCTGCGCAATCGGGAACAGCGTATCGTTGATCAGCGTCGATTTACCGGAACCGGACACGCCGGTGATGCAGGTAAACAGCCCGACAGGCAGCGTCAGGGTCACGTCCTTCAGGTTGTTGCCGCGCGCGCCGGTCAGCTTCAGCACTTTTTCCGGGTTCGCCGCCACGCGCTGTTTCGGCACTTCAATTTTGCGCTTGCCGCTCATGTACTGGCCGGTCAGCGACTCGGGCACCGCCATGATGTCTTTCAGCGTCCCTTCCGCGACCACCTGGCCGCCGTGTACGCCTGCGCCCGGGCCGATGTCGATCACGTGGTCCGCGGCGCGGATCGCATCTTCGTCGTGCTCGACCACGATTACCGTGTTGCCGAGGTTACGCAGGTGAACCAGCGTGCCGAGCAGGCGTTCGTTGTCGCGCTGGTGCAGGCCGATAGACGGCTCATCCAGCACGTACATCACGCCGACTAAGCCCGCGCCAATCTGGCTCGCCAGACGGATACGCTGGGCTTCACCGCCGGACAGCGTTTCAGCCGAGCGGGAAAGCGTCAGGTAGTTCAGACCGACGTTCACGAGGAACTTGAGGCGATCGCCGATCTCTTTCAGCACTTTTTCAGCGATTTTTGCGCGCTGACCGGAGAGCTTCAGGTTGTTGAAGAAGTCCATCGCGTGGCCGATGCTCATGTCTGAGATGGTCGGCAGTGCCGTGTTTTCGACAAACACGTGACGCGCTTCGCGACGCAGACGTGTACCCTCGCAGGTGGCGCAGGAGCGGTTGCTGATGAACTTCGCCAGCTCCTCACGCACCGCGCTGGATTCGGTCTCTTTGTAGCGGCGCTCCATGTTGTGCAACACCCCTTCGAACGGGTGGCGACGCACGGAAGTGTCACCGCGATCGTTCATGTACTTGAACTCAATATTCTCTTTGCCGGAACCGAACAGGATCACTTTATGTACGTTCGCGCTCAGGCTGGCCCACGGGGCTTCAACGTCGAACTTATAGTGCTCAGCCAGCGATTTCAGCATCTGGAAGTAGTAAAAATTACGCTTATCCCAGCCGCGAATAGCGCCACCCGCCAGCGACAGTTCCGGGTTTTGGATCACACGGTCCGGGTCGAAATACTGCTGAACGCCCAGGCCGTCACAGGTCGGGCACGCGCCCGCCGGGTTGTTAAACGAGAACAGGCGCGGTTCCAGCTCGCGCATGCTGTAGCCGCAAATCGGACAGGCGAAGTTGGCGGAGAAGAGCAGCTCTTCCGCTTTTGCATCGTCCATGTCTGACACCACCGCCGTGCCGCCCGACAGTTCCAGCGCCGTTTCAAAGGATTCCGCCAGACGCGTCGCCAGATCTTCACGTACCTTAAAGCGGTCAATCACCACTTCGATGGTGTGTTTCTTTTGCAGCTCCAGCTTTGGCGGATCCGACAGGTCACACACTTCACCGTCGATACGGGCGCGGATATAGCCCTGGCTTGCCAGGTTCTCCAGCGTTTTAGTGTGCTCGCCCTTACGCTCTTTAATGATCGGCGCCAGCAGCATCAGGCGTTTGCCTTCCGGCTGCGACAGCACGTTATCCACCATCTGGCTCACGGTTTGTGCCGCCAGCGGGACATCGTGATCCGGGCAGCGCGGCTCGCCCACGCGCGCATACAGCAGACGCAGGTAGTCATGGATTTCGGTAATGGTACCGACCGTGGAGCGCGGGTTATGCGATGTGGATTTCTGCTCAATGGAGATAGCAGGGGACAACCCTTCAATGTGGTCGACATCCGGTTTTTCCATCAGCGACAGGAACTGACGCGCGTACGCCGAGAGCGATTCAACGTAACGACGCTGTCCTTCGGCATACAAAGTGTCGAAAGCCAGTGAGGATTTGCCAGACCCCGAAAGCCCGGTCACGACGATGAGTTTGTCGCGAGGGATTATGAGGTTGATATTCTTGAGATTATGGGTGCGGGCGCCCCGAACTTCGATCTTATCCATTCACCTTTCCCGGTTGGAACACGGATTGCCTGATTTGTTTGAAGGACAAACGGCTGTCAGAAACGGCTAATTATGACACAAAATGACCTGTTTGAATATACAGTATTGGAATGCATTTTCTGATTCACTGTGTAACAATGTCGAGTTCGCGGGAGAACTCTGGAACGTGCTACGCAACTATCAAAGTGCAGCATGGAAATGGTACACTCGCGCGTTTACACTATTAAGAAACGTATTCAGGAGACACGAACATGGCCAGCAGAGGCGTAAACAAGGTGATTCTCGTCGGTAATCTGGGCCAGGACCCGGAAGTACGCTACATGCCGAGTGGTGGCGCAGTTGCCAACATTACGCTGGCTACTTCCGAATCCTGGCGTGATAAAGCGACCGGAGAAATGAAAGAGCAGACCGAATGGCACCGCGTTGTGCTGTTTGGCAAACTGGCCGAAGTGGCCGGTGAGTATCTGCGTAAAGGTTCTCAGGTCTATATCGAAGGCCAGCTGCGTACCCGCAAATGGACCGACCAATCCGGCGCTGAGAAGTACACCACGGAAGTGGTGGTGAACGTGGGCGGCACCATGCAAATGCTGGGTGGCCGTCAGGGCGGTGGCGCACCGGCAGGTGGCGGTCAGAATCAGCAGCAGGGTGGTTGGGGTCAGCCTCAGCAGCCTCAGGGCGGCAACCAGTTCAGCGGCGGCGCGCAGTCCCGTCCGCAGCAGCAGTCTGCTCCGGCACCGTCTAACGAACCGCCAATGGATTTCGACGACGATATCCCATTCTGATATCCAGACGCGTGAAAAACAAAAAACCCAGACAATGTCTGGGTTTTTTTATAACAGGCTATCAGGTAATCACCATCGGCCAGTCTGGCGGAGTGTGGCTCATGGCTTCAACCATCACCACTTTAATGTTTTCCCAGACGGCGGCAATGTCTACCAGCGTAATGCCAAGCAAACCTGTCGCGAACCAGCATGCGGCGCCCAACCCTAACAGGGTGCTAATCACAGCAAGACCTGCGTAGTCGGACTTTCGAAACTGAATGTTTAACGTGCTGGCCAGGAACATCAAAACCGCGCTCAACAACGGCCAGCGCAGGAGCACCATGCTGGTGGTAATGGTTGCCATAAAACCCATCCTCGACAAAACAGACGAACTGGAATGAAACAATGTTTCTCGTTACATAAGATGTGTGAACTATATCACATTTGCTGTTTTATTCGCCAGTATCTGCGTGAGGTAAAAGTGGGATTATTGCCGGGGAAAATATATCGTCGTCGCTCAGAGCGACGTCTGGTCGGAATTTTTATTTTTATTTCATCCAGATAGTAAAACCTTTGCAAAACGCCATCGGCTGTATAGCGTTTACAGCAGTATATCTATGGATTATGCTTGTGTGGAACAATAAATGTACCCGCAAAAATAATTCATCGCATTGAATTAATTGACTTTTTTGGATTTTGTATTCTTTGTTTTACACTCGGCATGCTCTTTGATTTCGTGGTCTTATTCTTTTATTCAGATATGAATTATTGCGGTTGCTCTCTCGATTAATGACCTGCGAAAAGATAATGAAAGAAAAAAGACGCGAGATTATTAACGACAGCATGCAGGCGCTGCATGCCCTGGCGAAGCTGATGCCGCAACTCAACGCGCAGTGTTCGCCAGTTGAAATGCTGGAAATTATCAACAGCGCACTGGGGGCAAATCTCTCATGGGTCAGTGTCGAATCCGCAGACGGGCCGCGCGTGGTTTGTGCCGGCGACGTGACGTGTCACGCCTTTAACGTGGCGGATTTTCTTGCCAGCACCCTGTTGCAGCGGCATCAGCGCGCCTGGCGGGTGATCTACTGGAAAGAGCATATTGGCCGGACGGTATTTTCCCCTCAGCACCCAGGCTATGCGCGGCTGCAAAGCGGCGTGCTGTGTAAATTCTCAGCGCATGGCAGACAGTGCAGTGGTTATTTCTTTTTGGCTTTTAATGAAAAACTGACCTCGTTGCCGATATTGAAAAATATCGTGGTGGTATTGGTTGAGAAGCTAAAAGATTATTTTGATGACATCATCGTGCGAGAAAAAACGGCGCAGGAAATGCAGCGCGTCGTCACGCAATATAAAACCTTATTTGAGCGTGCTCCGGTATTAATGAACGCCTTTGACAGGCATAACCGGTGTGTATTGTGGAATGCCGAATGCGAAAAAGTCTTTGGCTGGAGTATGACTGAAATCGGCGAGCATCCCGATCCGCTGGCCCTGTTTTACCCGGATCCTGAGGAGCGGCAGCGCGTGCAGGAGTCGGTTCGTTTCGCACCACTTAAGGATATGTACGAATGGCACCCGGTGCGTAAAGACGGGACGCAGTTAACCATTCTCTGGTCAAACATCCTTTTGCCGGATAACTCCATTCTCAACATTGGCCTGGATATCACCGAACGTAAAAAAGCAGAACAGCAGCTGACCGTCAAAGCCACCACGGACGATCTGACGGGCTGTCTGAATCGCTCGACAATCTTACAGCGTCTCAAAATAGCGCTGGCAGCCAGTTCGCCGCAGGATGTCAGTAGCCACTTCTGTCTCCTGATGTTCGATCTCGATTATTTCAAGCAGATCAACGATCGGTGGGGACATCAGGTTGGCGATGCGGCATTGATCCACTTTTGCGACCGTATTCGCGAGGTGAGCCCGGCCGGGTCGGCGCTGGGACGGGTGGGGGGCGAAGAGTTTGTTCTTCTGCTGGCGCACACGGATGGTATGGCCGCTACGTTGCTCTCTTCCCGGCTGCGTGCCGCGCTGATCTCAAAACCGCTGCGTGTGGGCGATAAAACGCTGGTACTCTCTTTCAGCGCCGGGGTGGTTGAAGTCTGTCAGGGGCAACGGGATACTTCTGCCATACTGATGCGTGCCGATAAGGCATTATATGACGCCAAGCGTACGGGAAGAGGAAAAACGGTCCTGGCGTCTGATTATTTATAAATCTGCATAAGAACAAAGAGCAGGCTATTTCAGCCAGCGAATTTTCCACACCTGTCGCGGGTAATTATTTTCCTTATCAGAAACGAAATGAATACTTTTAGTTTGGCTTACGGGAAAATATTATCGGCATCACGAATTTTAGGATTTTTAATACCAAAAGTCAGTTGCTAACTTCCCATGATTCATGCAACGTAATCACCTGTTTATCAAAGCAGCCGGTCTTCATTGCTACAGGCGTACAACATGCAGGGATACAGAGCGGGAAATGAATCGTAGCGCGCTGCGCAACATGCTCAAAGTGGTCGGGATTATCATGGTAGTTATGCTGCCGGTGATGCTTGCGCTATGGTTTGCCCAGCTTAGAGCCGTGTCGGAAATCAGCGCCCAGCTGCGCACGTTTGCTGAACTTGCTTTAAACAAAACTGAACGGGTTATTCAACAGGTTGATCTGGCCCGGGAAGACGCGGAAAAATATCAGGGAAAAGTGTGTACGCCGGAGCATCGTCAATATATGTTGAACGTTTCCCGCGGTCGTCTTTTTGTTGCCGATTTAATTTATGCTGAAGGCCAGTCGTTTCTCTGCTCGACCCTTTTTACGCCGGATCATCCTTACACCATTCCCGCTGCCAATTACACACGTAAACCCGACGTTGCTATCTATTATTTTCGCGATACGCCATTTTTTGATGGTTATAAAATGATATATATGCAGCGCGGAAATTATGTCGCAGTGGTCAACCCGCTTTCGTACAGTGAGGTGATGTCAGACGATCGTTCCCTGTCGTGGGGGGTGTATGACACCGTCAGCAATGCATTCTTTTCTGTAAGCCAGAAAGCCAATATTTCTTTATTGCATTCGATGCTTCGACATCAGGAAACGACTTTTCAGAAAGGTGACCGTTTTTATACGATCGTGAAATCCGGGCAGCGGCCGATTGCGGCCATCGTTTCAACCTCCAGCGCCCGTTTTTATAAAACGCTTTATCATCAGGCTACCCTGACGCTACCGCTGGGGATAATTTGCAGCATTATTATTCTGCTGGTGTGGTCGCGTACACACCGTGAATTCAATTCGCCTGGCCGACTTCTGCACCGGGCGCTGAATAAACGCCAGCTGTGCGTCCATTATCAGCCCATTATTGATATTAAAAATAACCAGTGCGTGGGGGCAGAGGCGTTGTTGCGCTGGCCTGGATTCAACGGTCAGGTTATGAGCCCGGCGGAATTTATTCCCCTGGCAGAAAAAGAGGGGATGATTGAGCGCATTACGGATTACGTCGTGGAGGAGGTGTTCAGCGATCTGGGCCATTTTCTTGCCGCTCATCCCGATCTGTATGTCTCGATTAACCTGTCGGCGTCGGATTTTCACTCTTCGCGTCTTATCGCCCTGATCTCCGACAAAGCCCGCTTTTACTCGGTTCGCGCGCAGCAAATCAAAATTGAGGTGACGGAGCGGGGGTTTATTGACGTGCCGAAAACCACGCCGGTCATTCAGGCGTTTCGCCAGGCGGGGTATGAAGTGGCGATTGATGATTTCGGAACCGGCTACTCTAACCTGCATAACCTCTATTCGCTGAACGTCGATATCCTGAAAATCGACAAATCCTTTATCGATACCTTAACCACCAACAGCACCAGCCACCTGATTGCCGAGCACATCATTGAGATGGCGCAAAGCCTGCGGCTGAAAACCATTGCGGAAGGGGTCGAGACGGGGGAGCAGGTGAGCTGGTTGCTGAAGCGTGGCGTGCAGTATTGTCAGGGATGGCACTTCGCGAAAGCGATGCCGCCCCAGGCATTTATGGCCTGGCAGCAGCAACCCTTGCGTTAACACGCATTAATTGAGCTGATGACGGTAGTCGCTCGGCGTACGGTCAAACTCGCGGCGGAAGACGCGGGAAAAGGTCTGCTGCGACACATAGCCCAGATCCATTGCGATATCAAAAATGGGCCGCTGCGTTGAGCGTAACGCCTGCGCCGCCAGCAGGAGCCTGCGCTGGCGAATGTAATCACCCAGCGTTTGATGCATTACGGTGCGGAACATTCTCTGTAAATACCATTTCGAATAGCCCGACTTCTTAGCGACCACATCAATGTTCAACGGCTGGTCGATATGTTCATCAATCCATTCAATAAGTGTCTGAATAATTTGCTGATGCGACATAAGGTTACCCCTCTGTGGAGACATCTGTCCTGGTTGATTCGTCGTTTTCACTGCGGGGGAGTATAATTCCTCAAGTTAACTTGAGGTAAAGAGGTTTTATGGAAAAGAGATTACCGCGCATCAAAGCGCTGTTAACCCCCGGTGAAGTGGCTAAGCGAAGCGGTGTGGCGGTGTCGGCACTCCACTTCTATGAAAGCAAAGGGTTAATAAAAAGTATCCGTAACGCCGGAAACCAGCGGCGCTACACCCGCGATGTGCTCCGCTACGTGGCGATCATCAAAATTGCGCAACGTATCGGCATTCCTCTGGCCACCATCGGTGACGCGTTCGGCGTATTGCCGGAAGGGCACTCGCTGAGCGCGAAGGAGTGGAAGCAGCTGTCGTCCCAGTGGCGAGAAGAGCTGGATCGTCGTATTCACACGCTGGTGGCCCTGCGCGATGAGCTGGACGGCTGCATTGGTTGCGGGTGTTTATCACGCAGCGATTGTCCGCTACGTAACCCGGGTGACAGGCTGGGCGAGCAGGGAACGGGGGCGCGGTTGCTGGAGGAGGATTGAGAGGTGTTTCCCGGGTGGCGCTTCGCTTACCCGGCCTACGCTCTCGGTTTTGCAGGTCGGGTAAGGCGCAGCCGCCACCCGGCAACAAGCATAAAGAACTAAAGCGCCACTAAGGGCGCTTTAGTTTTTTCCGGTCTTTGTCTTTCTCTCTATCCCGCTGGCTCACGGGAGGGTTTCCCCCGACATCAGTACCCCTCGTGTCGAGCTTGTGGAGGAGGTTCCGGTTTGTACTGACACTTTAATTCTATGCCCGGCCGCCGTTTTTGCCACCGGAGACGGTGAGATTTTAGCCAAATTTTTTTCGTGAAGTTGTTCAGTTTTCTATAGTTAAAAAGTATGAATCACCGGAGAACATCATGCTAACGGTCCACCACCTTAATCAGTCTCGTTCACATCGCGTCCTCTGGGCGCTGGAAGAGCTGGGTCTGACGTATGAGATTGTGCGCTACCAGCGCGAGAAATCCATGCTTGCACCGGATTCGCTCAAAAAAGTGCATCCGCTGGGGAAATCCCCGGTACTGGAAGATAACGGACTGGTGCTGGCCGAATCAGGCGCGATTCTGGAATATCTTCAGGAAACGTACGATTCGGCGTCACGATTCAAACCGTTAGATCCCGCCCATAAAGTGCAGTATCGCTTCTGGCTGCATTACGCCGAAGGGTCTTTGATGCCGCTACTGTTAATGAAGCTGGTGTTTAACAGCCTCGGCAAACCACCCGTCCCGTTTGGCCTGCGCACGCTGGGTAAGGCGCTGGGGCAGGGGGTGCAAAAAGCGTATCTCAACCGCCAGCTGGAAACGCATGCGCGCTTTATTAACGATCATCTTGCCGAAAACAGCTGGTTTGCCGGCGACACGCTGACCATGGCTGATATCCAGATGAGTTTTCCCCTCTTCGCCCTGCTGGCGAGAGGCGGCATTGACAATCTCGACCACATAGCGGCGTGGAAACAGAGAGTGGAGGCACGTCCGGGCTGGCAGACAACGCTTGCGAAAGGCGGCCCGCTGACAATCCCCGGCGAGGGATGAAATGTAACGAAATTGCGCATGGACGATAACGTTTGCGCATCCTCTGCTTAATTCTTCATCGTCATGAGGCAATTTTAGCGAAAAACGAGAAAGTTCAGTTGAAAAGGGCGGGTATTAGGCTAGATAATCGTTTGCCTACATTTGACCACCCGTTTTGTAAGCGCGGAGCTAAACGTTTGCTTTTTTTGTGACGCCCCTTTCGTCGCAAACGCAGCACAAGGATTTGACGTTTCGCTGGCAGTGGAGTCTCCACCACGCTTACGGACTTTCAATAAAAATTTTCAGGGGATGTTTTCTATGTCTACGCCATCTGCGCGTACCGGCGGTTCACTTGACGCCATGTTTAAAATCTCTGCTCGCGGCAGCACCGTGCGCCAGGAAGTTGTTGCCGGTCTGACCACGTTTCTGGCGATGGTGTACTCCGTCATCGTGGTGCCAGGCATGCTCGGCAAAGCGGGCTTCCCGCCAGCGGCGGTCTTCGTTGCCACCTGCCTGGTTGCGGGTGTGGGTTCGATTGTGATGGGCCTGTGGGCGAACCTGCCTCTGGCGATCGGGTGCGCCATCTCCCTGACCGCGTTCACCGCCTTCAGCCTGGTGCTGGGCCAGCATATCAGCGTCCCGGTAGCGCTCGGCGCCGTGTTCCTGATGGGCGTGCTGTTCACCGTGATTTCAGCGACCGGCATTCGTAGCTGGATTTTGCGCAACCTGCCGCAGGGCGTGGCGCACGGCACCGGCATCGGTATTGGCCTGTTCCTGCTGCTGATCGCTGCCAACGGCGTGGGTCTGGTCATCAAGAACCCGCTGGACGGCCTGCCGGTTGCGCTGGGTAACTTCGCGAGCTTCCCGGTGATCATGTCGCTGGTGGGTCTGGCGGTGATCATTGGCCTGGAAAAACTGAAAGTGCCGGGCGGCATTCTGCTGACCATTATCGGCGTGTCCATCGTCGGCCTGATCTTCGACCCGACCGTTCATTTCTCCGGGATTTTCGCCATGCCGTCGCTGAGCGATGACAACGGCAACTCCCTGATTGGCAGCCTGGATATTGTGGGCGCGCTGAACCCGGTGATCCTGCCAAGCGTGCTGGCGCTGGTAATGACCGCGGTGTTTGACGCCACCGGCACCATCCGCGCGGTGGCCGGTCAGGCGAACCTGCTGGATAAAGACGGACAGATTATTGACGGCGGCAAAGCGCTGACCACCGACTCCCTGAGCAGCGTCTTCTCTGGTCTGGTGGGCGCGGCGCCTGCGGCGGTGTACATTGAGTCCGCAGCGGGTACGGCGGCAGGCGGTAAAACCGGCCTGACGGCCATCACCGTTGGCGTGCTGTTCCTGCTGATCCTGTTCCTCTCTCCGCTCTCTTATCTGGTGCCGGCTTACGCGACCGCACCTGCGCTGATGTACGTCGGCCTGCTGATGCTGAGCAACGTGGCGAAAATCGACTTCGCGGATTTTGTTGATGCCATGTCCGGCCTGATCACTGCGGTATTCATCGTGCTGACCTGTAACATCGTGACCGGCATTATGATCGGTTTCGCCTCGCTGGTGATTGGGCGTCTGGTCTCCGGTGAGTGGCGTAAGCTGAACATCGGTACCGTGGTCATCGCCGTTGCGCTGGTGGCGTTTTACGCGGGCGGCTGGGCCATCTGAATTGACTTTTTATGCGAAAACGGGTGGCTCAGGCCGCCCGTTTTTATTTTCAGGACTCATCCTGTTGCCTTTTACGTTACTCTGGAGAGGATAGAATAAGAGGCACGACGCCTCAGGTTTGGCATATAAGAAACACAGCAAACAGGGAACGCATGGAAATTTTCTTCACAATACTCATCATGACCCTTGTGGTCTCATTATCCGGGGTGGTTACACGCGTACTGCCCTTCCAGGTCCCCCTGCCTTTAATGCAAATAGCTATCGGTGCGCTGCTGGCGTGGCCGACGTTCGGTCTGCACGTGGAGTTCGATCCGGAACTGTTCCTCGTGCTGTTTATCCCGCCGCTGCTGTTTGCCGATGGCTGGAAAACGCCGACGCGCGAATTTCTGGAGCACGGGCGAGAGATCTTCGGCCTGGCGCTGGCGCTGGTGGTGGTCACCGTGGTCGGGATTGGTTTCCTGATCTACTGGGCCGTACCGGGGATCCCGCTCATACCGGCCTTTGCGCTGGCCGCCGTGCTGTCGCCTACCGACGCCGTGGCGCTGTCCGGCATTGTGGGCGAAGGGCGTATTCCAAAGAAAATCATGGGCATTTTGCAGGGCGAGGCGCTGATGAACGACGCCTCTGGCCTGGTCGCCCTGAAGTTTGCCGTGGCGGTTGCCATGGGCACCATGGTCTTTACCGTCGGCGGCGCGACCCTGGAATTCTTCAAGGTGGCGATTGGCGGTATCCTCGCGGGCTTCGTAGTGAGCTGGCTGTACGGACGCTCGCTGCGCTTCCTTAGCCGCTGGGGTGGTGATGAACCGGCGACGCAGATCGTCCTGCTGTTCCTGCTGCCGTTTGCCTCTTACCTGATTGCCGAACACATCGGCGTGTCGGGCATTCTGGCGGCGGTAGCCGCGGGGATGACCATCACCCGCTCCGGCGTTATGCGTCGCGCGCCGCTGGCGATGCGCCTGCGCGCGAACAGTACCTGGGCTATGCTCGAGTTTGTGTTTAACGGCATGGTGTTCCTGCTGTTGGGCCTGCAACTGCCGGGCATTATGGAATCCTCGCTGATTGCGGCCGAAGCGGATCCAAACGTTGAAGTCTGGATGCTGTTTACCGATATCGTGCTCATCTACCTTGCGCTGATGCTGGTGCGTTTCGGCTGGCTGTGGACGATGAAGAAATTCAGCGTGCGCTTCCTGACCAAAAAGCCGATGGAGTTTGGCTCGTGGACCACGCGCGAGCTGCTGATTGCCTCTTTCGCGGGCGTGCGCGGGGCGATCACCCTTGCTGGTGTGCTCTCCATTCCTCTGCTGCTGCCGACGGGTGACGTCTTCCCGGCGCGCTACGAGCTGGTGTTCCTGGCGGCGGGCGTGATCCTTTTCTCGCTGTTTGTCGGCGTGATTATGCTGCCGATTCTGCTGCAACATATTGACGCAGGGGACTCCTCGCAACAGCACAAAGAAGAGCGGATTGCCCGTGCGGCGACGGCGGAAGTGGCGATTGTCGCCATCGAGAAGATGGAGGAGCGTCTGGCCGCCGATGCCGAAGAGAACATTGATAACCAGCTGCTGAAGGAAGTCAGTTCACGCGTGATCGGTAATTTGCGTCGCCGTGCTGACGGACGTAACGACGTGGAAAGTTCGTTGCAGGAAGAGAACCTCGAACGCCGTTTCCGCCTGGCGGCGCTGCGCTCCGAGCGTGCCGAGCTGTATCACCTGCGCGCCACGCGGCAGATCAGCAACGAGACGCTGCAAAAGCTGCTGCACGATCTGGATCTGCTGGAAGCGTTGTTGATAGAGAATCAGTAGCGCTGTAATTGCCCGGTGGCGCTGCGCTTACCGGGCCTACGTGCTCGATCGGTACCCTCTCCCTGTGGGAGAGGGTACCCAAAACCCCTCACAACATTGCAACCACGCCTGTGCGCTGTGCGACAGATAGACCCCTTCACGCCAGATCATCCCCAGCTGCCAGTGCAGGTCGCTCTCCAGCGGGATCCAGCGCAGCGTATTTTTATCCAGCCGCTCGCAGATCGGCTGCGGCAGAATGGCAATCCCCACGCCCGCCTGTACTATCGCCGCCAGAAAATCCCACTGGCCGCTGCGCACCGCAATGCGCGGCTTCACGTTGTGCTGGTTAAACAGCGCCATCAGCTGGCGGCTTAAGGCAAAATCTTCGTTGTAAATCAGCAGCGGGTGTTCGCCGAGCAGCTCGGGTTTTACTGATTCAATCTTCAGCCAGTCGCCGGAGCGCGGCACCAGCACGCACAGCGGGTGGCTGAACAGCGGCAGCGTCGCCAGGCCGCTTTCCTCCTCCACGGGAAGGGCGGTCATGGCCACGTCCAGTTCACCGTTTATCACCGCCTGCTGCACGGTCAGGCCGCCAAATTCAGAAATTTTTAGCTCAACGCCGGGATAGCGCTGGCGAAACAGGCTTATCGGCCCGGCCATCATCATGCCGACCATCGGCGGAATGCCGAGCCGCAGCAGCCCTTTTGTCAGATGGTTGATGTCCCCAAGCTCGGCCTCCAGCTGGCGGAACTCCGCCAGAATTGCCAGCCCGCGCTCGAACACCACGCGACCGGTATCGGTCAGCAGCAGCTTGCGCCCGTCGCGGATCAGTAGGGTACAGTTCAGCTCATCTTCGAGGTTTTTCAGCATCTTGCTGATGGTTGGCTGGGTTACGAATAACTTCTCCGCTGCGCGGGTAAAACTTTGCTGGCGAACCACCTCGACAAAATAGCGCAGCGTTCTTATGTCCATGATTATTCCTCGAAACTATACCTTCGATGATTTTAATTCATTTCAGTCGATACCGTACGCTCACTATACTGGCGCCTCGTCTCATTTCTGAGGAAAACCCCCATGGCCGTGGCGTTAAGCCGTGTTACGCCTGCCGTTGTTCAACGACTCCAGGTACCGGTTCAGGTACTGCTTTACGCGGGACTGTTTGTTTTCGCGGAATATCTTGTCGACTGGCTGCATCTGCCTTTACCCGCCAACCTGGTGGGGATGGTGCTGTTGCTGACGCTGATCCTCTGTCGCGCGTTGCCCCTTAGCTGGGTGCGGGCCGGCGCACGCTGGCTGCTGGCGGAGATGCTGCTGTTCTTTGTGCCGGCCGTGGTGGCGGTGGTGAACTATGCCCAGCTGCTGATGGTCGACGGCTGGCGCATCTTTGCGGTTATCGCCCTGAGCACGCTGATGGTGCTGGGCGCCACCGCCTGGGTGGTGGATAAAGTGTATCGCTTTGAAATCAGCAGGCAGACGCATGACTAACTTTCAGATAAGCGTGCTGTGCCTGATTGCGACAGTCGTCATCTACTTTGCCAACAAGCGCCTGTATCGCCGCTTTCGCGCGCTGCCGCTGATGCCGCTGGTCTTTACGCCGATCCTGCTGGTGCTGATGCTGGTCTTCGGCCATATCTCCTGGCAGAACTACATTGGCGAATCCCACTGGCTACTGTGGCTGCTCGGCCCGGCGACCATCGCCTTCGCCGTACCCGTTTATGACAACCTCGCTATTATCCGACGCCACTGGATGTCGCTCGGCGCGGGCGTCGTCACCGCGACGGTGGTGGCGGTGTGCAGCTCGGTCTGGCTGGCGCGGCTGTTTACCCTGTCGGATGAAATCCAGCGCAGCCTGGCGGTGCGTTCGGTGACCACGCCGTTTGCGCTGGCAGCCGCCAAACCGCTCGGTGGCCAGCCGGATCTGGTGGCGCTGTTTGTGGTGGTGACGGGCGTGTTCGGCATGGCAGTGGGGGATGTGCTGTTTCTGCGGCTTTCCATTCGCGAAGGGATGGCGAAAGGCGCGGGGTTTGGCGCGGCGTCGCACGGGGCGGGGACGGCACGTTCGTATGAGCTGGGACAGCAGGAGGGCGTTGTCGCGAGCCTGGTGATGATGCTTTCGGGCGTCACGATGGTGCTGATTGCGCCGCTGGTGGCGTGGGTGATGTTTTAAGCTCCCCGGCCAGAGCGACCGGGGAGAAAAGGCTTAGTGCGCGCGGCCCTGCTCAACGCCCAGGCCGGTTTGCGAGCGGATAAACTGGGCGCGGAATTTTTCACGCTCCAGGTTACCCTCCGGTGAATTATCGGTGGCAGAGAAGATCCAGATCCCGATAAACGCCACGGCAATGGAGAACAGCGCTGGGTATTCATACGGGAAGATAGCGCTTTCGTGACCGAGGATCTGCACCCAGATGGTCGGGCCGAGGATCATCAGAATCACCGCCGTCAGCAGGCCCAGCCAGCCGCCGATCATCGCCCCACGGGTGGTCAGTTTTGACCAGTACATGGAGAGCAGAATGATCGGGAAGTTACAGCTTGCCGCAATCGAGAAGGCCAGCCCGACCATAAAGGCGATGTTCTGCTTCTCGAACAAAATCCCCAGCAGGATGGCGACAACGCCCAGCACCAGCACGGTGATTTTGGAGACCTTCAGCTCATCGCGCTCGCTTGCGCCTTTGCGGAAGACGTTGGCGTAGAGGTCATGCGAAACCGCCGACGCGCCGGCCAGCGTCAGCCCTGCAACCACCGCGAGGATGGTGGCAAAGGCCACGGCAGAGATAAAGCCGAGGAACAGGTTGCCGCCCACCGCGTCGGCCAGATGCACCGCCGCCATGTTGTTACCGCCGATAAGCGCGCCCGCCGCGTCTTTAAACGCCGGGTTTGCCCCCACCAGCATGATTGCGCCGAAGCCGATGATAAAGGTCAGAATGTAGAAGTAGCCCATAAACCCGGTGGCGTAGAACACGCTTTTACGCGCTTCACGCGCATCTGACACCGTGAAGAAACGCATCAGGATATGCGGCAGGCCAGCGGTACCGAACATCAGGCCGAGACCGAGCGAGAGCGCGGATATCGGATCTTTCACCAGCCCGCCCGGGCTCATGATCGCTTCCCCTTTCGGGTGGACCGCCATCGCTTCGGTAAACAGATTATTGAAGCTGAACCCGACGTGCTTCATCACCATAAAGGCCATAAAGCTGGCGCCGAACAGCAGTAGTACCGCTTTGATGATCTGTACCCAGGTGGTGGCCAGCATGCCGCCGAACAGGACGTACATCACCATCAGCACGCCGACCAGCACCACCGCGACGTGGTAGTTCAGGCCGAACAGCAGCTCGATCAGTTTGCCCGCGCCGACCATCTGGGCGATCAGATAGAGTGCCACCACCACCAGCGAACCGCAGGCGGAGAGGGTACGAATCGGCCCCTGCTTCAGGCGATAGGAGGCGACGTCAGCAAAGGTATAGCGTCCCAGGTTACGCAGGCGCTCGGCAATCAGGAACAGAATGATTGGCCAGCCCACCAGGAACCCGAGGGAGTAGATCAGGCCGTCATACCCTGAGGTATACACCAGCGCGGAGATCCCAAGGAACGAGGCGGCGGACATAAAGTCCCCCGCGATCGCCAGCCCGTTCTGGAAGCCGGTAATATTGCCGCCCGCGGTGTAGTAATCGTTACGGGAGCGTACGCGTTTCGACGCCCAGTAGGTGATATACAGCGTCAGCACCACGAAAATCAGGAACATGATAATCGCCTGCCAGTTGGTTGGCTGGCGCTGAACCTCGCCGGTAAGGGCATCTGCCGCATGGGCAGCAAAGGGAAGTGTGGCGGCTAGCGCCGTCAGGACTCGCTTCATGATGCTTTTACCTCGCGCAGAACTTCTCTGTTAAGACGATCGAATTCACCGTTCGCACGCCAGACGTACACACCCGTGAGCACAAACGAAATGATGATCACGCCAATCCCAATCGGAATACCGCGCGTGACGCTGGTACCCTCATGCAGCGGGGTGCCCAGCCAGTGCGGCGCAAAGGCGATCAGCAGAATAAAGCCGACGTAGATAATCAGCATGATGATGGAAAGGATGAAGGCAAACCGTTGCCGTTTTTCGACGAGCTCCCTGTAGTGCGCACTATTCTCTATCTGCTGACAAATATCGTTATTCATCACAGAGTCTCCAGAAGTAAGGTTGGTTTGTTTTTATCCCCTCTCCCCTGTGGGGAGAGGGTGAGGGGAGGAAGGTGCGGTCTGATGCCCTCACCCCGGCCCTCTCCCACGGGGAGAGGGAGAAAACACTAGGAAGGCATTGCGATGGCCTGCTTCTCTTCGAGCAGTTTGTCCACCACGCCAGGATCGGCCAGCGTTGAGGTATCACCGAGGTTACTGGTGTCGCCCGCCGCGATTTTGCGCAGGATACGGCGCATAATCTTGCCGGAACGGGTTTTCGGCAGCGAGTCGGTCCAGTGCAGCACGTCCGGCGTGGCAAGCGGGCCGATCTCTTTACGCACCCAGTTGCGCACCTCGGTATACAGCTCTGGCGACGGCTCTTCGCCGTGGTTCAGAGTGACGTAGGCGTAGATCGCCTGGCCTTTGATGTTGTGAGGAATGCCGACAACCGCCGCTTCGGCAATTTTCGGATGCGACACCAGCGCAGACTCAATCTCCGCCGTGCCCAGACGGTGGCCGGAGACGTTCAGCACGTCGTCCACGCGTCCGGTGATCCAGTAATAACCGTCTTCATCCCGGCGCGCGCCGTCGCCGCTGAAGTACATGTTTTTGAAGGTCGAGAAGTAGGTCTGCTCGAAGCGCTCATGGTCGCCGAACAGGGTACGCGCCTGGCCAGGCCAGGAATCGACGATCACCAGGTTGCCCTCGGTAGCGCCTTCCTGCGGATTGCCTTCGTTATCCACCAGCGCAGGCTGCACGCCGAAGAACGGACGGGTGGCCGAACCGGCTTTCAGCTGTGTGGCGCCCGGCATCGGGGTGATCATGAAGCCGCCGGTTTCGGTCTGCCACCAGGTATCCATCACCGGGCACTTCTCGTTGCCGATCTTCTTCCAGTACCACTCCCAGGCTTCGGGGTTGATCGGCTCGCCCACGGAGCCGAGGATACGCAGGGAAGAGCGGTCGGTCCCTTCGATAGCTTTATCTCCTTCTGCCATCAGCGCGCGGATCGCCGTTGGCGCGGTGTAGAGAATGTTGACCTGATGCTTATCAACCACCTGGCACATACGCGCCGGGGTCGGCCAGTTCGGTACGCCTTCAAACATCAGCGTCGTTGCGCCGCAGGCCAGCGGGCCGTACAGCAGGTAGCTATGACCGGTCACCCAGCCCACGTCGGCGGTACACCAGTAGATGTCGCCCGGATGGTAGTCGAAAACGTATTTAAAGGTGGTGGCCGCGTAAACCAGATAGCCGCCGGTGGTATGCAGCACGCCTTTCGGCTTACCGGTGGAGCCGGAGGTATACAGGATAAACAGCGGATCTTCCGCGTTCATCTCTTCAGGCTGATGCTGGTCGCTGGCGTTTTCAATCAGATCGCTCCACCACAGGTCGCGCCCCTCGTGCCAGTCGATTTTGCCGCCCGTGCGTTTGAAGACAATGACGTTACTGATGGATTTCACGTTCGGGTTTTTCAGCGCTTCATCAACGTTTTTCTTCAGCGGAATACCGCGCCCGGCGCGCACGCCCTCGTCAGCTGTGATCACCAGCTTCGAATTTGAGTCGACAATACGCCCGGCAACCGCCTCCGGCGAGAAACCGCCGAAGATAACGGAGTGGATCGCACCGATGCGCGCGCAGGCCAGCATAGCCACGGCGGCTTCCGGCACCATTGGCATATAGATCGCCACCACATCGCCTTTTTTAATGCCCTGGGCCAGCAGCACGTTGGCAAAGCGGCACACGTCGCGATGAAGTTCTTTATACGAGATGTGTTTACTCTGAGAGGCATCGTCGCCTTCCCAGATGATGGCCGTTTCGTTGCCGCGTTCAGCAAGATGGCGGTCCAGGCAGTTCGCCGCCAGGTTCAGCGTGCCGTCTTCATACCATTTAATGGAGACGTTGCCCGGCGCGAAAGAGGTGTTCTTTACCTTCTGATAAGGTTTGATCCAGTCGAGGATGTGGCCCTGCTCACCCCAGAACGCGTCAGGGCTGGAAACGGACTGCTGGTATTTCTCCTGGTATTGCTCCGGGCTTATCAGGCAACGGTCCGCAATGTTTGCGGGAATGTCGTGTTTGTGTATTTGGCTCATGGCTTTTTTTCTCCTTGTAAGATGTTAATAATATGTCGCAAAAACGTTAATAGTAGGGGCTTTACAAGCTTTGTTTAGTATTTGGGCGACAGATCACGCAATGTCTGAAGAGTATGAAAATTGAGCGAATGAAACTTTGAAGGGAAATAATTCACCTGAAGAATTATTCACTTTTTTGAAGTGAAAATATTTTGTATAACAAATGGTTATTTATGCGAATTGCTATAAATTGCCGTCAATGACACTTTTTGCAGTGAAATGCCTCGTTCTTTAAGGCTTGCGCAGCATGCCGTGCAAATGATACTCATACGGCGCGTTAAAAAATCCCATAAACCAACGCAACACAATTCATACCCTTTCAGTATGTCTCCATATTCATGCAGTTTTGATGGTACGGAGATTTCATTGAGGAAGTCAGTTTCTATGAAAAATTTGAAAGTCAGCCTGGCCTGGCAGATCCTGCTGGCCCTTGTGCTGGGCATCTTGCTGGGCAGTTACCTCCATTATCATAGCGACAGCCGCGAGTGGCTGATTGCGAACCTTCTCTCCCCTGCGGGCGATATCTTTATTCATCTGATCAAGATGATTGTTGTGCCGATTGTGATCTCGACGCTGGTGGTCGGTATCGCGGGTGTCGGTGATGCGAAACAGTTAGGCCGCATCGGCGTTAAAACTATTCTCTATTTCGAAGTGATCACCACGGTTGCCATCGTTCTTGGCATCACCCTGGCGAATGTGTTCCAGCCTGGTGCCGGGATCGATATGTCGCAGCTGGCGACGGTGGATATTTCGAAATACCAAAGCACAACCGCCGATGTGCAGAGCCATTCGCATGGACTGATGGGGACTATTCTCTCGCTGGTGCCGACCAACATTATCGCGTCCATGGCGAAGGGCGAGATGCTGCCGATCATCTTCTTCTCGGTACTCTTTGGTCTGGGGCTTTCTTCCCTGCCCGCGACGCACCGTGAACCGCTGGTCACCGTGTTCCGATCTGTCTCCGAAACCATGTTCAAAGTCACCCACATGGTGATGCGCTATGCGCCGGTCGGGGTATTCGCGCTGATTGCGGTGACCGTAGCGAACTTCGGCTTTGCCTCCCTGTGGCCGCTGGCGAAGCTGGTGATTCTGGTGCACTTCGCGATTCTGTTCTTCGCGCTGGTAGTGCTGGGCATTGTGGCGCGCCTGTGCGGGCTCAGCATCTGGATCCTGATCCGCATCCTGAAGGATGAGCTGATTCTGGCCTACTCCACGGCAAGCTCCGAGAGCGTACTGCCGCGTATCATTGAGAAGATGGAGGCCTACGGTGCGCCGGCGTCCATTACCAGCTTCGTGGTGCCAACGGGTTACTCCTTTAACCTGGATGGTTCGACGCTGTATCAGAGTATTGCGGCAATCTTTATCGCGCAGCTGTACGGCATTGACCTGTCGCTGTGGCAGGAGATCGTGCTGGTTCTGACGCTGATGGTGACTTCAAAAGGCATCGCAGGCGTCCCGGGCGTCTCCTTCGTGGTGCTGCTGGCGACGCTGGGCAGCGTCGGTATTCCGCTGGAAGGCCTGGCGTTTATTGCCGGTGTGGACCGTATCCTAGACATGGCGCGTACTGCGCTGAACGTGGTGGGTAATGCGCTGGCGGTGCTGGTAATCTCCAAGTGGGAACACAAGTTCGACCGTAAAAAAGCGCTGGCGTATGAACGCGAGGTGCTGGGTCGTTTTGATAAAACGGCTGACCAGTAACATTTTAAGCCCGGTGGCGCTGCGCTTACCGGGCCTACGGGTTTTGTAGGCCGGGTAAGGCGAAGCCGCCACCCGGCACGTTACTCCCCGCTCAACGCATCAAACTCTTCACACCCGGTATCAAACCCTTCGGTACAGCTCAGATTTAACCAGTAAAGCGCTTTCTGTTTATTCGGTGTGATAAAGCCTTTCTCACCCTGCCTGAACAGCATTCCTGCCCAGTACTCCGCATAGCCCGTCCGGGACAGAGCCGAACTCCGCTTGAACCACGATGCGGCCTGCACGTCATCCTGAGGAACTTCAACGCCGTTGGCATAGATCAGCCCCAGCAGCTGTTGCGCGTCTACCGCCGAGTCGCTATCGATGTCTTCGGTCGCCGATTGCAGCAGTGCGATGGCCTGCGGGTAGTCGGTTTTGCCCGCCTGCGTGTTCACCAGCACCCGCGCCAGCATGATCGCGCCGCGTTTGCTGCCCGCAATGTTTGCCTGCTGGGCCAGGGCTTTGGCCTGAGCATAGTCGCCCTGCGAAAAGTGGATTTGCGACAGCAGCGCCATGGCGTCGACATCACCGCCTTTTGCCGCTTTTTCCGCCCACAGCGCCGCCTGCGCGCTGTCGCCGGAACTGAACCAGGTATCGGCAAGATAATACTGCGCGCGCGCATCGCCCGCTTCAGCCTGCTTTTTATACTGGCTGCCTATCTCATCGGCATGGGCAAACGCGGTTAAAAATAACAACATCAGAAAAAGGGTTTTCATGGATTCTTATCATCTGGGTACACGCCGCGCAGTATAATCGCGGCGACAGAAGAAAAAAACGGGTGCGTTAAGACCTCAGCATCCCACAAGCCGGGCGGAACACGCGTTCCGCCCGAAGAGGTTAGCCTGCGTTACAGGCTAATTTCGCCGCCACCTCCTGATGTTCACTCTTTATTGAAAACTCACATAACTTATCGCGAGTAATAAAGGTAAAGATCACTATCGTCAGGCAAATAATAAAGACGATGCCTAACGTAGTTTTTAATGGCGTCATGCCTTTTACTCCTTGTGAAAAAAAGAATAAGAGGCTACTCTCAACCTGTTGGTTGTTGAGGGGGAGCCTCGGGTAAATGCAAATTTCCCGGGGCTTTCCACTTTCTGTCCCTCAACAATGCTCAAGACAGAAAGTCTTAAGCACCCGCCGCATATCTTATCTCGCTGAATTAAAATGCAAAGATGTAATTAATTTTCGTGCAAATTACATTTTTTCTGCGAGACATCTTCAGAAATATATATAGATGTAATTAATAGCGATGCCAGAAATAATAATGGGGTGAATATCTCACCCCATTTAGTCAGCGATTAATTAACGGCTTCATCCCATTGCGCTTTCGCGCAGGCGGGCTTTCAGCTTGTTATATTCGTCGATCACATACTGTTCCGCAGCGTGTTGATCCGCTATTGGCTCCACGTTTACGGCGCAGTATTTATACTCCGGCGTTTTGGTTATCGGGCTTAAGTTCTCCGTCACCAGCTCGTTACAGGCGCCAATCCACCACTGGTAGGTCATATAGACTGCCCCTTTGTTTGGACGGTCGCTGACCTGCGCGCGGGTAATGATGCGGCCTTTACGCGAGTTCACCCACACCAGCGCTTCATCTTCAATACCGAGACGTTCGGCATCGGCGGTGTTGATCTGCGCGTAGCCCGGTTCATCCGCCAGCGCCGCCAGCGCGGCGCAGTTGCCGGTCATGGAGCGGCAGGAGTAGTGGCCCACTTCACGCACGGTGGAGAGCACCATCGGATACTCGTCGGTGAGCTTATCGATCGGCGCGACCCAGTCGCAGGTGAAGAACTGCGCCAGCCCGTTCGGGGTGTCGAACTTCTCTTTAAAGAGGTATGACGTCCCCTGATCGGATTCTGACTCATCCCGGCACGGCCACTGGATGTAGCCCAGCTCACCCATTTTTTCATAGGTTGCCCCATAAAAGTCCGGGCACAGATGCCGCAACTCGTCCCAGATCTCCTGGGTGTTGTTGTAGTGCATCGGGTAGCCCATGCGGGTGGCGATTTCGCTGATGATCTGCCAGTCCGTTTTCAGATCCCACTTCGGCTCGACGGCCTTGAAGAAGCGCTGGAAGCCGCGGTCTGCTGCCGTATAGACACCTTCATGCTCGCCCCAGGAGGTCGACGGCAGAATCACATCCGCCGCTGCCGCGGTTTTGGTCATAAAGATATCCTGAACAATCACCAGCTCCAGATCCTCAAAGCCTTTGCGCACCGCGGACAGTTCGGCGTCGGTCTGGAGCGGATCTTCACCCATGATGTAGGCCGCACGTACTTCACCGTGAGCCGCGCGGTGCGGCAGCTCGCTGATGCGGTATCCGGTGTGTGCCGGCAGACTTTCCACGCCCCAGGCCTTCGCAAACTTCTCGCGGTTTTCCGGGAACTTCACGTACTGGTAGCCCGGATAGGTGTCCGGCAGCGCGCCCATATCACACGCACCCTGCACGTTATTCTGACCACGCACCGGGTTCACGCCCACATGCGCTTTACCCAGATTGCCGGTCAGCATGGCGAGGCTGGTGAGCGAGCGCACGGTTTCCACACCCTGGTAGAACTGGGTCACGCCCATGCCCCACAGGATGGCGGCGGTTTTCGCTCCGGCGTACATCCGCGCCGCCTGGCGGATCTCCTGCGCGCTGACGCCGGTTATCGCCTCTACTGACTCCGGCGTATAGCCTTCGACAATCTTGCGATACTCTTCAAACCCTTCCGTACGGCTCGCGACAAACGCCTGGTCGTAGAGGTTCTCCTCAATAATGACGTGCCCCATCGCATTCAACAGCGCGATGTTCGAGCCGTTTTTCAGTGCGATGTGCATATCCGCAATGCGCGCGGTTTCAATTTTACGCGGATCGCAGACGATGATTTTCGCCCCGTTCTGTTTGGCGCGAATAACGTGATTCGCGACGATAGGGTGAGAATCCGCCGGGTTATAGCCGAAGATGAACACCAGATCGGTGTTATCTATCTCATTGATGGCATTACTCATTGCGCCGTTACCGACCGACTGGTGCAGACCTGCAACCGATGGGCCGTGTCAGACGCGAGCGCAGCAGTCGACGTTATTGGTACCAATAACGGCGCGCGCGAATTTTTGCATCACATAGTTGGTTTCATTCCCGGTTCCGCGTGAGGAGCCGGTGGTCTGAATCGCATCCGGGCCATACTTGGCCTTGATGGCGCTGAGGCGCGTGGCGACGTAATCCAGCGCTTCATTCCAGGAGACGGCTTCCAGCTTGCCGCCGCGCTCGCGGCGGATCATAGGGGTTTTCAGGCGCGGCGTGAGGATTTGGGTATCGTTAATAAAATCCCAGCCGTAGTACCCTTTCAGGCACAGCGTGCCCTGATTGGTTTTACCCTGCGCCGCTTCCGCCCGGACGATTTTGCCGTTATCGACCACCAGGTGGATCTTGCAACCTGAGGCACAATAAGGGCAAACCGTGACGACTTTTTTCATCACTTTGCTCCAGTTAAACAGTTCTTACCTGCCCAATATGCAGCTTCTATGCCATGTTTTTACTATGGGTATTTCCTGACTTTACGGCCCTTTGCGGGGCAAAACCCTGACGAAAAACAGCCAATCGTCAAAATTGACGTGTCGAAAGGGCAGGGGATGTGACATGGATTGGAATTCCGTCACGTAAAAAACAATTCGGCTGGAGCCAGCGGCAGAATGGTTCAGACTTAACATAATTCCCTGACGGAAGCATGCGATGAAACCGGCGATTCTGGTGGTTGATGATGATGTCGCAGTCTGCGAACTGCTACAGGATGTGCTCAGCGAGCACGTCTTTACCGTGCTGACGTGTCACACCGGTCAGGACGCGGTGAACCGTGTCCAGCAGGACCCTGGCATTGCGCTGGTTCTGCTGGACATGATGCTGCCGGATATCAACGGATTACAGGTTTTGCTGCAACTGCAAAAGCAGCGACCATCGCTACCGGTGGTGATGCTGACGGGGCTGGGAAGTGAATCAGATGTGGTCGTCGGGCTCGAAATGGGCGCCGATGATTACATCGGAAAACCGTTCAATCCGCGCGTGGTGGTCGCCCGCGTTAAGGCGGTGCTGCGTCGAACCGGCGCGCTGGACGCGGAGCCTGCCGCGCCGCGCGTTGAAGGTATTGCCTTTAACGGCTGGACGCTGGACACCACCCGCTGCGAGCTGAGCGATCCGCAGCGTAATACCGTGCCGTTAACCCAGGGCGAATACGGCCTGCTGCTGGCATTAACGCAAAACGCCCGCCGGGTACTGAGTCGTGAACAGCTGCTGGAGCTGACCCACAGCGAAAGCGCCGAGGTCTTTGACCGCACTATCGACGTGTTGATCATGCGGCTACGGCGAAAAATTGAGGTCAATCCGCACCAGCCTTTGCTGATCAAAACCATTCGCGGTCTGGGCTATGTTTTTGCCACGGACGTTTCCCATCATGAGAAAGCCGCCTGACCGTTCTCCTGAATAAACGCCTGAAGCTCGGCCAGCGTTTTCGCGCCGTCAATCGCATTGGCCGCCAGCAGGCTGGCCCGCGCGCAGGCGTGCGCCAGATAAATACTCTCGGTAAGCGACAGCGATTCATGGCAACCGTATAAAAAGCCTGCGCAAAACGCGTCGCCCGCACCGACGCTGCCGATAATCTCGTCCTGCGTCAGCTTCCACGAAGGAACCCATTGCCCTTTTTCACCCGGCGCTTCACCCCATGCCCCTTCCGGACAGTGGATCACTACCCGCTGCCGCACGCCTGCCGCCAGCAACTGTGCGGCAGCGTCGGCGATATGGACCATGTTCAGCGCACCATGACTGTCGCGGATCTCAAGCCCGCTAAACTCACCGGCTTCCAGCTCGTTAATCACCAGATAATCAAGATGACGCAGGGCAGGGAGCACCAGCGGCTGATAGCGTGGATCGCCCTTGCGGGAGACCAGATCGAGCGAGGTTTCATACCCCTGATCGTGCATCTGTGCCAGTAACCGCGCGCTGCGGGTGCCAAACTCCTCGTCCGGCATGTCCAGGCTGTCGAGCAGCAGCAGATAGCCGAGATGGAAGATCTTCAGCGATCCGTCTAAACGATCGAAGGCGGGAAGATCCAGCAGGCGGTTGGCCCCCGGCGAGTGGAAAAAGGTGCGCTGTCCGCTGGGGTCGGTCATCACCTGCGACATCGACGTTGGGGCGAACGTCGTGCGCTGCACGCGCTGGCGATTGACGTGATACTGGTCGAGCATCGCCAGAATATAGTCTCCGTCGCTGTCTTCTCCAATCAGCCCCACCGCCTGTAACGGCAGGCCGACGTGCATTTTCGCCAGCGTCAGCAGAACGTTGAGCGGCGCACCGCCGGTTGAGCGTTCACTGTGGGTGATTTCCGCCAGCCAGCCGCGCTCCGGCCACTGCACGATCTGATGAACGTGATCCACCAGCATGTTGCCTGCGGCGATAATCCCTTTGCGTTCCATTATGCCTGCCCCGCGCTGCCGAAGATGCGCATCTGCTCCGCGACCGTATCGGTAATGGCCTCTTCAATGCCCAGCAGCAGTTCGGCAAACTCATCGTACAGCGGCTGGCGGTTCGCCATGCGCTGCTCAACGGCGGCGAGCGCGGCCTGCGACATGCCGGTATAAAAATTGATTTTATGAATGCCCAGCTCGATAGCGCGGCGGAAGTCGGCATCGCTAATTCCCGAGCCGCCGTGTAAAACCAGCGGCAGCCCCGTCTGCTGGCGAATGGCGTCCAGACGCGTGAAATCAAGCTTCGGCTCGCCCTTGTATTTCCCGTGCGCGTTGCCAATGGCGACCGCCAGCGCGTCGATACCGGTTAAATCGACAAATTCGCGCGCCAGCTGCGGGTCGGTAAAGAACGCTTCGTCCGCGTGCCCGTAAAGCGCGCCGCCTTCGTCACCACCGACCGCACCCAGCTCCGCCTCCACCGACACGCCCACCGCGTGGCACATCTTCACCACTTCCCGCGTCTGGCGAATGTTTTCCTCGTAGCTTAGCGTTGAGCCGTCGAACATCACCGAGCTGAACCCTAAGCGCAGGGCGCGCACGACGGCCTCAAAATGCAGCCCGTGGTCGAGGTTCAGCACCACGGGAATATCGTGACGGGCGGCTTCGAACTTCACCGCTTCAACAAGCGACTCCAGAGACACGTACTTAAAATGCACTTCGGCGATGTTGATGATAAACGGCGAGCGTTCCTGCTTCGCGGCGGCAAACAGCGCGCGCAGAAAATGGGAGTCGAGAACGTTGAACGCGCCCAGGGCGTAGCGGTGTTCTCTGGCGTGTGCCAGACCGTCGGCAAGAGAAATCAATGGCATCATTCACTCCTTATATCCGAAACAGGTTGTACTCGTTGCACAGCACCAGCACCGCCGGTTCGTCTTCTTCGATGGTGTTGTAGCGATCGATGGGCTGTAAAAAGTGGTTGTCGTGTTCATCGTCATTGACCGACGACACTTCGCCCACCAGCACGTCGCCAAAGCCGCGTTCACCCCAGAAACTGTGGTACAGGCCGGGCGTCAGGCAGATGCTCTCCCCAGGCGTGAGGCGCAGCTGGCTGCCGGGCGCGTGCGTCTGCCGACAGCCGTCTATCGTGACGATCACGTCGGTGTTTTCGGTCTCCTCATGCGCGCCCGCATTCCATAACTCAATAATCAGATTCCCGCCGCCGCGGTTGATGATGTCCTCCCGCTTGCGCCAGTGGAAATGCATCGGCGTCACCTGGCCGTCGCGCACGTGCATGATTTTTTCGGCATAGCACTTCTCATAAGGCACGCCGTTGGGGGAGCCGTTGCGCAGGGTGAACAGCGTCAGCCCCTGTGCGGCAAAGTGGTTGCCGCCAAACGCCGTCACGTCCCAGCCGAGCCTGAGGTCGAACACCTCCTGCCAGGCGGCCTGGTCAAGCTGCTGCCATTTTGTTGGCGGAAAGCTGGCAAACGGCGGGAGATGCACGTCGTGCATGGAGAAGAACTGCCGCGTGTGGCCGAGGATTTCATTGATGTCGGAGCGTTTCATGGGGACTCCTTGCGTTTTATGCCACCCCCTCACCCCGGCCCTCTCCCTCAAGGGAGAGGGTTAGGGTGAGGGCATCAGGCCGCACCGGGGTTACTTAACCGTCCACCCCTTATACGTGCCGACGTTCTTTTTATCGATCATCGTCACCGGGATCAGCACAGGCTCTTTCGGCGCAGGTTTGCCCTGAAGAATGTCATAGCCGATCTCCACCGCCTTCGCCGCCATCACCTGCGGATCCTGCGCCGGCGTCGCCACAAACAGGGAGTTTTCGCGCTTCAGGGCTTCTTCACCGTCCGGGCTGCCATCCACGCCAACGATAAAGAACTCGTTGCGCTGAGCCTGTTTCGCCGCCAGATCGGCACCGATCGCCGTCGGATCGTTAATTGCGAATACGCCGTCGATCTTCGGATTGGCCGCCAGCAGGGAGGTCATGACCTCCAGTCCGCCTTCGCGGCTGCCTTTGGCGTTCTGATTATCCGAAAGCACTTTGATATCCGGGTGGCGCCTGAACTCGGTCTGGCAGCCCTCCACGCGGTTTTGTACCGCAGAAACCGGCGGCCCGTTGATGATCACCACGTTGCCTTTACCTTTCAGACGGTCGGTTATGTACTTACAGGCCATCTCCCCCGCCTGGGTGTTATCGGAGGTGATGGTCGCATCAGCCCCTTCCGCCGCCACGTCAACCGCCACGACCACGATCCCTGCCTCTTTGGCGCGTTTTACCGCCGGGCCGATCCCTTTGGAATCCGCGGCGTTGAGGATGATCATGTCCACTTTCGCCGCAATGAAGTTATCGATCTGCGACACCTGCTGGCCCAGATCGTACCCGCTGGAGACCAGCGTCACCTTGACGTTATCTCCCGCCAGCTTGCGCGCTTCCAGCTCGGCACCTTTGGTGATCTGCACGAAGAACGGGTTAGCCAGGTCGCCCACCGTCACGCCGATGGACTTCAGATCTTTTGCCTGCGCAAACGGGGTTGCGGCCAGCAGCGCGCCAGCACAGAGCGCGGTCACTAAGGGCTTCAATCTCATGCTGTATTCCTCACGTAGGGTATTGTTGTTATGCACTTTGATGGTGTCGGGTACGGTATTTGTCGATCAGCACCGCTATGATGATCACCGCCCCTTTGATCACCAGCTGCCAGAAGTAGGAGACGCCCATCAGCGTCATGCCGTTGTTGAGGGTGGCGATGATCAATGCACCGACCAGCGTGCCGGTGATCGTGCCGATCCCGCCGACGAAGCTGGTTCCGCCGAGGATCACCGCCGCAATCGCATCCAGCTCGTACCCCGTGCCGAGGTTGCCGTTGGCGCTGTAGAGGCGCGAGGCGCTCATCACGCCGCCTAATCCCGAGAGCAGGCCGCTCATGCCGTAGACAAACAGCAGCACCAGCCAGACCTTGATGCCGGTTAAGCGTGCCGCCTGCATATTGCCGCCGACCGCATAGATGTGAACGCCGAGGGTTGTGCGACGCAGAATAAACCAGCACACCACAATCACCGCCAGGGCGATCACCACCAGCCACGGAATCGGGCCGAGGTAGTTGTTGCCGATCCACTCGAAGTTAATGTTGGAGTTAATGACCGTCGTGCCGTCCGCCAGCAGATACGCCGCGCCGCGCAGTGCCGTATAGGTGCCGAGGGTGACGATAAACGGCGGCAGCCCGGCAAAGGCCACCAGCGCGCCGTTGAACAGCCCCAGCACCATACCGAGCATCAGCGCCGCCGGAATGGAGAGCATCGCAAATTCAGGGATAAGCGAGACCACCATCGCCGCTACCGCCGTAGTGCCCAGAATCGAGCCCACAGAGAGGTCAATCCCGCCGGTCAGGATGATGAAGGTCATCCCCGCCGCCAGCACGATGTTGATCGACGCCTGCCGGGTAATATTCAGCAGGTTGCTCTCGGTGAAAAAGTTCGGGGCGATAAAGCCAAATACCGCCACAATCAGGATTAAAATTGGCAAAATGCCGATCGTTTGCATCAGATCGCTCATCAGCATTTTTTTGGCGGAGGCGGATTTCGCCACCTGCTGCGGATGGGTTGGAGTTGTCATAATTACACCGCCTGATGATGTGTGTCGTTCACGCCGGTTGCCAGCGTCATGATGTTTTCCTGAGAGATGTCGCGTCCGTGGAGTTCACCCGCGATGCTGCCTTCCCGCATCACGTACACCCGGTCGCTCATGCCCACCACTTCCGGCAGCTCGCTGGAGATCATCAGAATCGCCACGCCTTTGCGCGCCATCTGGTTCATGATGCGGTAGATCTCGCTTTTCGCGCCGACGTCCACCCCACGCGTGGGCTCGTCCAGAATCAGAATGCGCGGGCCTATCGCCACCCAGCGGGAGATCAGCAGCTTTTGCTGGTTGCCGCCGGAGAGCCCGCCCGCGCGCACCTGAGAATGCGGCACGCGGATATTGAGCAGGGCGATGGCGTCATCGGAAATAGACTGCGCTTTTTTGCGGTTCAGCCAGCCGAAGGTGGCGTCGCGCTCCAGCGTCGCCATGGTGATGTTCTCCTGCGCCGCCAGCTCCAGAAACAGCCCCTGCTCCTTGCGGTTCTCGGTAAGAAAACCGATGCCGTTTTCAATGGCCGCGCGCGGGGAGTGGATCACCACCGGTTCGCCGTCGACCTCGATCATGCCGCCGGTGGCTTTGCGCACGCCGAAGATCAGCTGCGCCAGCTCGGAGCGACCGGCCCCGACCAGCCCCGCCAGCCCGACGATTTCACCGGAGCGAACCTGCAAACTGCACGGCAGCACTTTTTTGCCATCTGTCAGGTGGTGTACGTTCAGACGCGGGCTGCCGAGCGGAATATCGCGCTCTTTGTTAAACAGATCGCTGAGCGGGCGGCCCACCATCATGCGCACCAACTCAGAGGCATTCAGCTTGTCGCGCGTCAGGCTGCCGACGTACTGCCCGTCGCGCAGGACGCTGACGCGATCGGAAAGCTCATACACTTCCGCCATGCGGTGGCTGATGTAGATAATCGCCATCCCTTCATCGCGCAGGCGCAAAATCAGTTCGAACAGACGGTGGGTTTCGCGCGAGGAGAGGGCGGCGGTGGGTTCATCCATCACCAGAATACGGCTGTTGCGGTGCAGCGCGCGGGCGATCTCCACCTGCTGCTGCTCGGCGATGGTCAGCTTCATGACCAGGTCGGTGGCGCTGAACTGCGCGCCCAGACGGTCAATGACCGCCTGCGCCTGGGCAGCCATCTCTTTGCGCTGGACCAGCCCGCCGCGCGACAGCTCGCTGCCGAGAAAAATGTTTTCCGCCACGGTCAGGTTAGGAGCAAGCTGCATCTCCTGATAAATCAGGGTAATGCCTGCGGCCAGCGCATCCTTCGGCCCTTTGATGTGAAACGGCTGACCGTCGATGAGGATGTCGCCGCTGCTGGCGGTATAGGCGCCTGCGAGGATCTTCATCAGCGTGCTTTTTCCGGCGCCGTTTTCCCCCATCAGCGCGTGGATCTCACCGGGGAAAACCGTCAAATCCACACCCTTGAGCGCGTGGAAATTGCCAAACGTCTTGGCAATATTGCGCATCTCTAAAACCGGGGTTCTGCTCATGGCGGATCTCCTGTGAATGTCGATATCTGCACTTCATCACAGGTGCGTAAATGCAAAATGTCAGAAGCTGTTCATATTTGTCATAGTTATGAATAGCTAATCGCCATCACATTTTCCTTTTCCCTCTCCCTGTGGGAGAGGGCCAGGGTGAGGGCACCAAACCGCAGAGGAGCCCAAACCCATGTCTTCACGCCCCCCGTTCTTCACCAGCGCCCGCGGTCGCCTGCTGATATTTAACCTGCTGGTGGTGGCGGTAACGCTGATGGTAAGCGGCGTGGCGGTGCTCGGCTTTCGTCATGCCAGCCAGATCCAGGAGCAGGTGCAGCAGCAAACGCTGGATGATATGACTGGCAGCATGAACCTCGCGCGTGATACCGCGAATGTGGCGACGGCGGCGGTGCGGCTGTCGCAGGTAGTCGGTGCGCTGGAGTACAAAGGCGAAGCTGAACGGCTGAAACAGACGCAGATGGCGCTGCGCCACTCGCTGGAGCAGCTTGCCGATGCGCCGCTGGCGCAGCAGGAGCCGGCGCTGGTGGCGCGTATTATCCGCAGGAGCAATGAGTTACAGCAGAGCGTGACGGGAATGCTGGAGCGCGGGCAAAAACGGCATCTGGAGCGTAACGCGCTGCTCAGCGCGCTGTATCAAAGCCAAAGCTATCTGCGTCATTTGCAGGATATCAACCGCCGTTACGCGAGCAATGTGCCAGACGCCCGGCAGCTTGCAGAGATGGACAGGCTGATCGTTGCCGCCATTGATACCCCTTCACCGCGCGCCACGGTGCAGCAGCTGGATGCAGTAACCGCGATGTTACCCGCGAGCGCCCTGCAACCGGTGGTCAACCTGGTGCTCCCGGATTTTAATGATGAGCTGCGCAAGCTCGCGCCACTGTCAAAGCAGCTGGAGGAGAGCGATCTGTCCATCAGCTGGTATATGTTCCACATCAAGGCGCTGGTGGCGATATTAAACCGCGACATTAATCAGTACGTTGAACAGGTGGCGCAGGCCTCCCGGCTGCGTACCGCCCAAAGCCACCAGGAGCTGCGCTCCATCAGCGTGTTTATCAGCGTCTTCGCGGTGCTGGCGCTGATCATCACCGGCTGCGCCTGCTGGTATATTTACCGCAATCTGGGCTCCAACCTGACGGCTATCTCAAGGGCGATGTCGCGCCTCGCTCACGGCGAGCAGGATGTGTCGGTGCCCGCGCTACAGCGGCGTGATGAGCTGGGGGAACTGGCACGCGCGTTTAACGTTTTTGCCCGCAATACCGCTTCGCTGGAGCACACCACGCGGCTACTGAAGGAGAAGACCTCGCAGATGGAGGTCGACCGCATCGAACGTCAGGGGCTGGAGGAGGCGCTGCTGCACAGCCAGAAAATGAAGGCGGTCGGGCAACTGACGGGCGGGCTGGCGCATGATTTTAATAACCTGCTGGCGGTGATTATCGGCAGTCTGGAGCTGACCGATTCAGCGTCACCGGACGCGCCGCGCATCACTCGTGCGCTCAAAGCCGCGGAACGCGGGGCCATGCTCACCCAGCGTCTGTTGGCCTTCTCGCGCAAGCAATCCCTGCAACCCCATGCGGTAGAGATGAAGCCGCTGCTGGAGAACCTGAGCGAGCTGATGCGGCACTCGCTTCCCGCCACGCTGACGCTGGATATTGAAGCGCAAACCCCGGCCTGGCCCGCATGGATTGACGTCAGCCAGCTGGAAAACGCCATTATCAACCTGGTAATGAACGCCCGTGATGCAATGGAGGGGCAAAATGGTGTGATCAAAATCCGCACCTGGAACCAGCGTGTGACCCGCAGCGACGGGCGCAGGCAGGATATGGTCGCGCTGGAGGTGATTGACCACGGCTGCGGGATGTCGCAGGAGGTGAAATCGCAGGTCTTTGAACCGTTCTTCACCACCAAACAGACCGGCAGCGGCAGCGGGTTAGGGCTGTCGATGGTGTACGGCTTTGTGCGTCAGTCCGGGGGGCGCGTTGAGATCGAAAGCGCGCCGGGGCAGGGAACCACCGTGCGGCTCCAGCTGCCGCGCTCGACGCTGCCCGCGTTCTCCGATGATGCCGCGCTGGCGACCACGGCCCCGGCAGAAAGTGAGCTGCTTGTGCTGGTCCTGGAAGATGAGGCGGGCGTGCGGCAGACCCTGTGCGAGCAACTGCACCAGCTTGGCTACCTGACGCTTGAAGCCGAAAACGGCGAGCAGGCGCTGAATATGCTGGACGCGTCGCCGGATATCGGCATGTTTATCACCGACCTGATGTTGCCGGGCGGCCTGAGCGGTGCGGAGGTGATCGGCCATGTACGCAGCCACTATCCGCAGTTGCCGGTGCTGCTGATCAGCGGGCAGGATTTGCGCCCGGCGCATAACCCGCAGCTGCCGGACGTTCAGTTACTGCGAAAACCGTTCACCCGCGCACAGCTGGCGCAGGCGCTGCGGAAAATATGTTTTTAAATGCCCCTGTTTAGGATTTCATCAAGAGCATCGTTGACGCCGGTGATGTTAATCTGCGCAAAATTTAGCAGATTGGGATATAAAAGGAATTATGCCGGTACTCACAAAGGGGGACTCACAAATGATCGTGATGCCTACAACATACAGCCCGAGCACAATTGCCAGGTCGTTTAAACTCGTTGATGAGTTTGAGCTTTCCGGGCGAGTGCTACATGTTATTTTTGATAGCCAGACGCCAAGAGCTGCGATTATTGAAGCGGATATCGAAACCTTCGATGGGGTGCCCCGGCATCGGGTTGTTGCTGCCCTGGATTTACAACGTAAAACGCATTTGGGTGAAGATATCATTGCCGTCGAGCGCTGTTGGGAAGATGCCAATGTTATTCAGGTAGAAGGTATCTGTGTTGATCCCGCCGAGCGTGACAAGGGACTGGCAACTCGCCTGTATGAAGCCCTGGTATTACAGTGTGGCGTGACACTTGTCAGCGACTTTGAACAATATGAGGGTGGGAAGATGCTCTGGCAGAAAATTGCCCGCGAGTCTGACCAAATCGCTGTATTTGTTCTCGATACCGAGCAGGGCGCATTTTGGCCGTATGATGGTAGCAAGGTTATCTATGACGGAGGGTGTATCCCCGAAGATCGTATCTGGAGCCATTCGCCGGATCAAAAATGCTACGGCATCGTCCTGGTCGCAGAAAATAAACAGCGTGCGAATCAACTGATGGAAGTCCCAGGACACAACTGAATTTGAGATTCCTCCGCTACCCCGGTTCCCTGCCATTCATTACCGTAAGGCCAGTTCACCTGCGAGTCTGGCCTTATGAAACGTTACTCTACCGCTCTGTTACTGGGTCTGCTGACTTTAACCAGCCAACTGGCGCATGCCGATGTGATTGATGATGCCATTGGCAATATTCAGCAGGCGATCAACGACGCCTATAACCCCGGCAGCAGCCGTAATGATGATGACGACGATCGTTACGATCGCAGCCATCAAACCGACAGCCGCCAGTACGACGATCGTCGTCGACAGTTAGAAGATCGACGCCAGCGTTTAGACGAGCGTCAGCGGCAGCTGGATGACGATCGGCGTCGGTTAGAAGAGGATGAGCGCCGGTTAGAGGATGATTACGATCGGTGGTAACCCTGGTATTGCAACGCGTAGGCCGGGTAAGGCGCAGCCGCCACCCGGCAAAATTTAATCCAACACCAGCACCATCCCGTCATACCCCGCTTCAATGCCGGACGGCAGCGGGTTATTCATCATCCACACGTCAAACTGATGGCTGATATGCGTCAGGATCACCTGCGGACAGCCAATCACCTCGTTCAGCGCAATCACCGTATTCAAGTCACAATGGTTGCGCGGCGTCTCCGGGCGCGGTTCATGGCTACAGTCGATAATCATCGCCTGCGGCTGATTGTTTAGCAGAAACGTCACCGTTTTATCCGGTAGCCCGGCGGTATCAGAAAGCCACGCCACGCGGCTGTGGGCGGACTCCAGCAGATAGCCAAACGTGAGTTTTGAATGGTTGAGCGGCAGCGGCGTGACCCGCAAGCCCTGAAGTTCAAACATCACAAACGGCTCCACCGTGTGGCTGAAATCGAGAAGGCCCGGATGCCTGAACAGGTCGTCACAGCCTGCGTCGTCCGGCGGACCGTAAACCGGAATGGTCGCTCCCACGCCCCAGCGCAGAGGAAAAAGCCCCTGAACGTGATCCATATGATAATGGGTAAGCAAAATCTGCCTGAAACTCCCCGCGGGCCAGTCGTCCATCAGGTGTGGAATACCCGCGTCCAGCAAGGTGACCGAATCGTTGAATTTCACCGCCGCGCTACAGGGGCGACGGCGATAATTTTCCTGTAAACGCGCCCGTCGGCACGCCGCGCAGTCGCAGCCAAACACCGGCACCAGCTGAGCCCCTCCGGTTCCTGTCAGCGTGATCGTCAGACTCATAACGCACCTCTACAGCGGTTTGGTGAAGCGGAAATGGCTTTGCGTATATCCTTCACGAACATAAAAACGGTGCGCGTCCACGCGCTTCACGCTGGTGGAAAGCTCGGTCAGCTCGGCGCCTGCCTGTCGCGCGACGTCCTCTGCCCAGGCCAGCAGCTGGCTGCCCACTTTTAATCCGCGCGCCTGCGGCATCACCACCAGCTCCTGGATCTCGCCGATCCAGCGGGCGTGATGCAGGTGAAACTGCATATGCAGGCCGATCATACCGATGATCTGCCCGTCCAGCTCGGCCAGCTGGTAACGCATATTGTGATCCTGCAAGTTGGCCAGATACCCGGCGTGAAACGCCTGATGATCGAACTCGGCCTGCTTAAGTTCGCAGATCAGCGCGTAAACGATCGGCGCATCGTCGGCGGTGGCGGGGCGAAGCTGGCAGTCAGGCATGCTGTTTCTCCTTCTGGCGAATAAGCGATAGCAAGGTCTCGACTGACTGTAGCAAACTTCCGTCGTTATTGAGGAGATGGCAACCCGACGGGGTGTAGCGCGCCGCCCGTTCCAGCCGCTGGTCGATCTCGCGCGCGTTTTCGCGCCCCCGCTTTTGCAGCCGGCTACGGAGAACGTCCGGGGAAACCTGCAAACAGACCGGGAGCAGCGCCGCTTCGTACCGGGCGCGAGCCTGCGGGAGATGCGCCCGCGAGCCGTTAACCAGTACGTCGAACCCCGCATGCAGCCAGAGGTCAATCTCAATACCGACGCCATAGTAGTAACCGTTGGCATGCCAGCTCAGCGCCAGCAGGTTTTGTCCGGCGCGGGTAAAAAACTCCTGCTCGCTCAGGGCGATATGGTTCTCGCTTCCGGCGTTGGCATCGCGCGTGATATAGCGGTGCGCGACCAGCAGCTGTGAATGTTCCCGCTGCCGTAACGCCGACAGCAGGCTGTCCTTCCCGGAGCCGGACGGGCCCATTAACCAGATGAGTCTTCCCATCAGAACACCCTTTTTCCCTGACGCCAGACGTGGTCGATATGAATGTGCTCGCCCTTACGGTGGGCGAGCACCAGATCGGCCCGTTTCCCCTCGGCAATTTCACCGCGATCGTGAAGATTAAGCGCGCAGGCCGGGTTTTTCGTCACCAGGCGAATCGCCTGTGGCAGCGTGAAGCTGTTGTTCTCGTCGTCCGCGACGCGGAAGGCCGCGTCCAGCAGGCTGGCGGGGTAATAGTCAGAGGAGAGGATATCCAGCAGGCCGAGCGAGGCGAGCCTGCTTGCCGCCACGTTGCCGGAGTGCGATCCGCCGCGCACGATATTTGGCGCGCCCATCAGGACGTTCATGCCGTGCTTACGCGATGCCTCTGCCGCTTCAAACGTGGTGGGAAATTCAGCTATCACGCTGCCAAGCTGGTGGGATTCGCGCACGTGATCGTGCGTGGCGTCGTCATGGCTGGCCAGGGCAATATTACGGTCCCGGCACATGGCGGCAATGGAGAGGCGATTCGGCTGCGACCACTGGGCCGCAAGCTGGAGCTGCTCTTCTTCGTAGCGCGCCATCTCCGCGTCGTTGAGCGCGTATTTGCCCTGATAGTATTCGCGATACTTTTCAATGTTGGCGAACTGGCGCTGCCCCGGCGAGTGATCCATCAGGGAAACCAGCGAGACCGGCTCGCGGCCCACCAGCTTCTCAAACAGCGGCAGGGTGGTGTGGTGCGGCAACTCGCAACGCAGGTGCAGGCGGTGCTCGGCGCGGTTGAGGCCGCGCTTTTGCGTCTCCTCCACGGCGTTGATCATCTTCTCCAGGTTCTCCAGGCGATCGCCGCCGTCGCGCACGTCGCCAATCGCCACCGCGTCCAGCACCGTGGTGATGCCGCTGGCGACCATCAGCGCGTCGTGGCTGCTCATCGCTGAATGAGCAGGCCAGTCCACCTTTGGGCGCGGGGTGAAGAATTTATCGAGATTATCGGTATGCAGCTCAATCAGCCCCGGCAGCAGCCAGCCGCCTTCGCCGTCCATCGCTTCAGGAGTGCGGCTCCGGGTTTCGGCAAAGGCGCGGATGACACCGTCCCGCACCTCAACCGAGCCGTTCACGACCTCATTTTCCAGCACCAGCCTGACATTATTGATAATCATACGTTTGTCCCCATCGGGTGCAGTCTGTCCGCCACGCGTTGGCGTACGGCGTCGTCGTGGAAGATCCCGACGATCGCCGCGCCGCGCGCTTTGGCCTGTTCGATCAGTTCCATCACCGCTGCGCTGTTCTTACTGTCGAGCGAGGCGGTGGGTTCATCCAGGAGTAAAATCGGGTAATCGACGATAAAGCCGCGGGCGATGTTGACGCGCTGCTGCTCGCCGCCGGAAAAGGTCGACGGGGCGAGGTGCCACAGACGCTCCGGTACGTTGAGGCGCGTCAGCAGGCTGGCGGCTTTAGCGGCGCAGGTTTCGCGCGGCACGCCGAGATCCAGCAGGGGTTGCATGACCACGTCCAGGGCGGAGATCCGCGGGATCACTCGCAGGAACTGGCTGACCCAGCCGATCGTCGAGCGGCGCACTTCCAGCACTTTGCGCGCGGGAGCCTGAACCAGATCGACCCATTCATTGTTATGGCGAATATGAATATGGCCTTCGTCCGGCAGGTAGTTGGCATACAGGGAGCGCAGCAGGGTGGATTTTCCGCTGCCGGAATGGCCATGCAGCACCACGCATTCGCCGTTGCTGACCTCTAACGAGGCATTTTGCAGTACCGGCAGGCGGACGCCGTTTTGCTGGTGGAGCACAAAGGTTTTACTTACGTTTTGTACGTGGATCATGTTGGCCTCGCGATTCGTTTTGCCGGGTGGCGGCTTCGCCTTACCCGGCCTACGGGTGCGGTGTTCGTTTTGCCGGGTGGCGGCTTCGCCTTACCCGGCCTACGGGTGCGGTGTTCGTTTTGCCGGGTGGCGGCTTCGCCTTACCCGGCCTACGGGTGCGGTGTTCGTTTTGCCGGGTGGCGGCTTCGCCTTACCCGGCCTACGGGTGCGGTGTTCGTTTTGCCGGGTGGCGGCTTCGCCTTACCCGGCCTACAAGGTGCGGTGTTCGTAGGCCGGGTAAGCGCAGCGCCACCCGGCAACCGCGCCCTCAGTTCTGCAATACGGACGACACCAGCAGCTGGGTATACGGATGATGGGGATCGTCGAGCACGCGGTCGGTTAACCCACTTTCCACCACCTGACCCTGCTTCATCACCAGCAAGCGGTCCGCCAGCAGGCGCGCGACGCCTAAATCATGGGTGACAATCACCACCGCCAGGTTTAGCTCCACCACCAGGCCGCGCAGCAGGTCGAGCAGGCGAGCCTGCACGGAGACGTCCAGCCCGCCGGTCGGTTCATCCATAAACACCAGCTTCGGATGGGTGACGAGATTGCGGGCAATCTGTAAACGCTGCTGCATGCCGCCGGAGAAGGTGGTCGGCAGGTCGTCGATGCGCGAGGCGGGAATTTCAACCTCTTCCAGCCAGTGCTGCGCCGTGGCGCGGATGTTGCCGTAGTGGCGCGCGCCGGTGGCCATCAGCCGTTCGCCGATGTTGCCCCCCGCCGACACCTGGCGGCGCAGGCCATCCATCGGGTGCTGGTGCACCACGCCCCACTCGGTGCGCAGCAGGCGGCGGCGATCTGCTTCGCTCATGCCATACAGCGACACGCCCTCATACAGAATGTTGCCATTCTGCGGCGTCAGGCGCGCGGAGATGGACTTCAGCAGGGTGGTTTTACCGGAGCCGGACTCGCCGACAATGCCCAGCACTTCGCCCGGCCACAGCTCAAACGACACGTCGCTAAAGCCTTTGCCCGGCGCATAAAGGTGAGTCAGGTTATTAACCGAAAGCAGCGGTTTCATTGGCTGTTCGCCTCGCTCTGTTGGCGGCAGTAATCGGTGTCGGAGCAGACAAACATCCGTTTGCCCGTGTCGTCCAGCACCACTTCATCCAGATAGCTATGCTTCGAACCGCAGATGGCGCACGGCTCGTCCCACTCCTGCACCGTAAACGGGTGATCGTCAAAATCCAGGCTCTCCACACGGGTGTACGGCGGTACGGCGTAGATGCGTTTTTCACGTCCGGCGCCAAAAAGTTGCAGGGCGGGCATCATGTCCATCTTCGGGTTATCGAATTTCGGGATCGGCGACGGGTCCATCACGTAGCGGCCGTTCACCTTCACCGGGTAGGCGTAGGTGGTGGCGATATGGCCGAAGCGGGCGATGTCCTCATACAGTTTGACCTGCATGATCCCGTACTCTTCCAGGGCGTGCATGGTGCGGGTTTCGGTTTCCCGCGGCTCGATAAAGCGCAGCGGCTCCGGAATCGGCACCTGAAAAATCAAAATCTGATCTTCGGCCAGCGGGGTTTCCGGAATGCGGTGACGGGTCTGGATCAGCGTCGCGTCTTCGGTTTTTTCGGTAGTATTAACGCCCGTTACGCGCTTAAAGAAGTTGCGGATCGACACGGCGTTGGTGGTGTCGTCTGCCCCCTGGTCGATGACCTTAAGCACGTCCGCTTCGCCGATCACGCTGGCGGTGATCTGAATACCGCCGGTGCCCCAGCCGTAGGGCATTGGCATTTCGCGGCCGCCGAATGGCACCTGGTAGCCGGGGATCGCCACTGCCTTCAGGATGGCGCGGCGGATCATGCGTTTAGTTTGTTCGTCCAGATAGGCAAAGTTGTAGCCGCTTAAGTTAGACATTGGCGCGCTCCCGTTGCAGGCGTTTCAGCAGTTCCAGTTCGGCCTGGAAATCGACGTAGTGCGGCAGCTTGAGGTGCGAGACAAAGCCGGCGGCCTCAACGTTATCCGCGTGGGCCAGCACGAACTCTTCGTCCTGTGCCGGGCCTGCAATATGCTCGCCGTAGTCCGGCGCCTGGAGCGCACGGTCAACCAGCGCCATCGCCATCGCCTTGCGCTCGCTCAGGCCATACACCAGCCCGTAGCCGCGGGTAAAGTGCGGATCTTCATTCTCTGGCGCGACAAAACCGTTGACCATTTCGCACTCGGTCATCAGCAGTTCGCCGATGTTCACCGCAAAACCCAGCTCTTCCGGCACGATTTCAATGTCGATATAACCGCTGCGGATCTCTGCCGCGAACGGGTGGTTGCGCCCGTAGCCGCGCTGCGTGGAGTAGGCCAGCGCCAGCAGATACCCTTCGTCACCGCGCATCAGCTGTTGCAGGCGGGACGAGCGCGAACAGGGATAGACCGGCGGCGTGCGGGTGATGTCATCCGGTGTGCTGCCGGTGTCCTCTTCCGCCTTCGCCAGCCCCTGGTTTGCCAGCAGGCTAAAGACGTGCGGGGAGGCGTCTTGTTCAGCGTCAGAGACGCTGAGCTGCGGTGTTTCACCGTTCGCCAGCAGAGTGAAGTCCAGCAGGCGATGGGTGTAGTCGTAGGTCGGACCAAGCAGCTGGCCGCCAGGAATATCTTTGTACACCGCAGAAATACGGCGCTCTAATCGCATTTCCGCCGTATTCACCGGCTCGCTAACCGCCAGCTTCGCAAGCGTAGTGCGGTAAGCGCGCAGCAGGAAGATGGCTTCCACGTTATCGCCGCTGGCCTGTTTCAGCGCCAGCGCCGCCAGTTCGCGGTCCGCGATGCCGCCTTCGGTCATCACGCGGTCGACGGCCAGGTTTAACTGCTGTTCAATCTGGGCGACGCTCAGCTCGGGAAGGGCGTCATCCCCCCGGCGTCTGTGCGCCTGCAAGGCATGGGCGGCGGCGATCGCCTTCTCGCCCCCTTTGACGGCAACGTACATCAGCACACCTCCACGTGAGTGGTTCTCGGGATCGCCAGCAGGCGCTCGCCGCAGGTCAGGATCAGGTCGATACCGAGCGGGAACGGATGCGGGCGCTCGGTCAGCTCATGAATGATGCACTCCGGCAGCTGGGGGGCGACCATCCGCTCGTCGGCAATCCCTGCACCCGTCAGGCGCAGCATGCGGCCACCGCTCAGGCTGGAGACCTGCAAAATCAGCGTGGCGCTGGTTTCCGGTGCGACGGCGCTGCCTTCGCTCAGGGCGTTAAGCTCTTCGTGGCTGATTTGCTCGTCGATCACGGCGAAGACCGCCTGCTGGGGCTGCTCGACCAGCGGCGCGTTGGTGTGAAAGCGCAGGTTCTGGCTGGCGATATCGTTCAGCAATGCGCCTGACAGCCATACCGGGGTGTCGTTGTCCGCCAGCGTCAGCAGCACGCTGGTCGAGGCGAGGTTCAGCGGCAGCCAGCCCTGGGAGAGCTGGTGCAGCGAGACAATGACGCCCGGCTCGCTCATGGCTTTCAGCAGGCGACGGAAACTCTGTTGGGCATCCTGGACGGCCAGGGTAAAAGCAGGTTGAAGCGTCATGCGTTGTCTCCGCGAACGAGCGTAAAGAAGTCGACCCGGCTGGTATTCACTTCGGCCTGACGCGCGGCAAGGCGTGCGGCGCGGTCGGCTTCCAGCGGGGCAATAAGGGTTTCCATTAACGTCTGAAAATGCGGCTGTTCCTGTAAAAGCGCGTCGATCGCTGCGCAGCGCTCGGCGTGCGTTTTGTCGCGCCCAAGTACGTAGCCGTAGCCCAGCGTGCCGCTTTTCAGGCGGATCACCGCGCGGGTGAGGGTGGCATCGCCGGCGAAGAAGCGCTCGCCGGTGCCGCCCATGCGTGCCTGGATCTGCACCAGGCCGATCTCCGGCGCGCGGATCGTGTCGTAGTCCGGCGTCAGGCCGAGCGTGCTCATGCGGGCAGCCAGCGCATTAGGCTGGCTGTGGGCCAGCACGCGCATCCAGCGCTGACGAGTGGAGGTGTCGAAGTGCATTCAGTGCTCCATGGTAAATTCAATCATGTCGGCGCGGGTCAGGCTGACGGAGTATTCCGTTGCGTTGACGTCGCCGTCACGGTGGTTGAGGGTGCGCACGCAGAGCAGCGGGGCCATGTTGGGGATCTCCAGCACCTTGCTCTCTTTCGCCTGCGCGCGGCGGGCGCTGATGCGCGTCTGGGTGCGTTTGAGCGCGATACCCGTCGCGTCCTGAAGAAAATCATGCAGGGAACCGCTGGCGAAATGTTGCAGCACGGGCCAGAGGGTGAGGTCCGCGAAGTAGTGGTCGATCTGACAGACCGCCACGCCGTTCACCCGGCGCAACGTGCGCAGGTGAACGACGTTGTCGCCCTCCTGAATCCCCAGCGCGTCCGCCACGTGGCGGGAGGCCGGGCGCAGGACTGACAGCAGCTTTTCGCTGGTGGGGTGGCTGCCCTGATCGAGCAGGTTCTGGCTAAAACGCGCCTGGGCATTGAGCGGGTAGTCGAACGGACGCATCAGCACCAGCACGCCGACGCCCTGACGGCGCTGGACCCAGCCGCGCTCCACCAGTTGATCGATGGCGCGACGCAGGGTGTGGCGATTCACTTCGTAGCGGTCGGCAAGCTGCTGCTCGGCGGGCAGGTAGTCTCCGCAGCGGTAGTGCGTGCGCAGCTCCACTTCGAGCTTTGCCGCAATCTCTTGCCAGCGGGTGGGGTAACTGGTCGGATGTCTGGATAAGTGCATACAAATCAAAGCCTCGCTTCTCAGATGAAGTGCTTACGCAAACGTTGAGAGAGGAAATCCAGCAGGCTGACGGTGACGATGATGAGCACCATCAGGGCGCAGGTTTGCTGGAACTGGAAACCACGAATGGCTTCCCACAGGGTGACGCCAATGCCGCCTGCGCCCACCATGCCGACCACGGTGGCGGAGCGAACGTTGGACTCGAAGCGGTACAGGGAGTAGGAGATGAGCAGCGGCATCACCTGCGGCAGGACGCCGTACAGGATCTCTTCGATTTTGTTCGCTCCGGTTGCGCGGATGCCTTCCACCGGGCCGGGCTCGATGGCTTCAACCGCTTCGGAGAGCAGCTTGGAGAGCACGCCGGTGGTGTGGATGAACAGCGCCATCACGCCCGCGAACGGACCCAGGCCGACGGCGACCACGAACAGCATCGCAAAGACCATTTCGTTGATGGCGCGACAGGCGTCCATCAGGCGACGCATCGGCTGGTAAACCCACCACGGCACGATGTTTTCGGCGCTCATCAGGCCAAACGGAATGGAGAGGATCACGGCGAGGGCGGTGCCCCAGACGGCAATTTGCAGGGTGATCGCCATTTCACCGAGGTAGTCCTGCCACTGGCTGAAGTCCGGCGGGAAGAAGTCGGCGGCGAAGGTCGCCATGTTGCCGGAATCTTTGAAGAGCAGCAGCGGATCCATCTCCGCGCCCTTCCAGGAGATAACGAGCACCGCCAGCAGAATGGCCCAGCTTATGAGCGAGAACCAGCTGCGCTTTGGCGGCGGGAGGGTGATGGTTTGCATGTTTTACTCCGCGGGTCTTTGTGTGCCGGATGGCGCTACGCTTATCCGGCCTACGATCTGTTCCCCCTCTCCCTGTGGGAGAGGGGACGTAAGTTACTGCACCGCTTTATTCACGCTGGTCATGGCACCGAGCGCGGCGGTCAGGCGGTCGAGATCGTCCAGCTGCGCCTGAATTTCCGACACTTTGCTGGTCTTCTCTTCTTCCTTCAGACCCTTGTTATCCTTCACGCCCTGCATCTGCTTGAACAGCGCCAGCTGGCGAATCGGCACCAGCTGCAAATCGCTGGACGCGCGGAACGGCGCCCAGCCCAGACGCGCCAGAACCGCTTTCTCTTCCGGCGTTTTGCCGTAGTTCATAAAGAAGTCGTAGACCTTGTCCTTGGTGCTCTCGGAGAGGTTTTTGCGCCACACGATTGGGTCGGCCGGGATCAGCGGCGATTTCCAGATAACCTTGATTTCCTTCAGCTTGTCCGGTGCGGAGGTCTTCAGCTTGTCGAGGTTTTCAGTGTTGTTGGTGGCGACGTCAACCTGCTTATTCGCCACGGCCAGGGCGTTGGTTTCGTGGCTGGCGTTGACCGTGCGCTTAAAGTCGCTGGCGGAGACGTTGTTTTTCGCGAAGACGTAGTAGCCAGGGACGAGGAAACCGGAAGTGGAGTTCGGGTCGCCGTTACCAAAGGTCAGCTCTTTGCGTTTGGCGAGCATGTCGTTGAGATTGTTGATCGGGCTGTCTTTGTTAACGATCAGCACGCTCCAGTAGCCCGGGGAGCCGTCTGCCGCAACGGTCTGGGCGAAGACCTGGCCGTTCGCGCGATCTACCGCTTCCATAGCAGAGAGGTTGCCATACCAGGCGATGTCGACTTTGTTGAAGCGCATTCCCTGAATGATGCCCGCGTAGTCCGGGGCGAAGAAGGCGTTTACTTTGATCCCCAGTTTGGTTTCCATATCTTTCAGGAACGGTTCCCACTGCGGCTTCAGGTTTTGCTGTGATTCCGTTGAAATGATGCCAAAGTTCAGCGCTTTTTCCTGTTCCTCAGCGTAAGCAGGGCTTAGCAGGGTGCTGATGCTGAACATGCTGGTGAAGGCCAGCGCGGCAACGGCTTTGTAGTTCATGTCCATTCCTCGTTATGGGGACGTTAAGCAGCCTGCGCGCGCTCTTCGACGCGGTTTACGCTGCGGTAGAGATGATCGAAACGTTCGTTATCAAACTGGTGGCTTGCGCCATCGAAGAACACATTGCCCTGACGCAGGGCGACGATGCGCTCGCAGTAGCGCAGGGCGTAATCCACCTGGTGCAGCGTCACCACCACGGTGATACCGTCGTTCTGATTGATGTCGCGCAGGGTTTCCATCACGATGCGGGCCGATTCCGGGTCCAGCGAGGCGATAGGTTCATCGGCCAGAATGATTTTGGCTTTCTGCATCAGGGCGCGGGCGATGGCGACGCGCTGCTGCTGTCCGCCGGAGAGCGTGGAGACGCGCTGGTGGGCGAAATGCGCCATGCCGACGCGGGTCAGCGCCTGTAAGGCTTCTTGCTTCTGGGATGGGGAGAACCAGCGCAGGCAGGTGCGCCAGAACGGGGTGCTGCCGAGCGCGCCAATCAGCACGTTCTCGAGCACGGTCAGGCGGTTCACCAGGTTGAACTGCTGAAAGATATAGCCCGTCTGAGCGCGGCTTTTGCGAATATCGCTCGCCAGACGCCCCGCATGTTGCACGGTGTTCCCCAGCAGTTCGACGCGGCTTTCCGGCGTTTTGTCACAGGTAATCAGGCCGCTCAAGTGACGAAGAAGGGTGGATTTACCTGAACCAGACGGTCCCAACAGCGCCACCATTTCGCCCTGCTGGACGGTCAGATCAACGGCATGCAGCGCCTTGTTGTGATGGAAGGTTTTGCTCAGTTTCTCGACGCGAATGACAGTTTGCATGTGCCGGGCCTCACGATAAATGTGGCCTCATGCTGGCGCATCAATATGACATTTGGGTTAAGTCTCGGTTGCGGGAATTTGAAGAGTTGAGGGGAGTTTGATGACAGGCGGAGGCAGACTGCCCACCGCCCGAAAATTAGTGCTGCTGCTTAACGACGTTAATCATCCACGGCACGCCGTATTTGTCGGTGACTTTCCCGAATCCGTGCGCCCAGAAAGTCTCCTGCCAGGCCATTTCGACATTGCCGCCATCAGAGAGGTTGTCGAACCAGCGTTTGCCTTCATCCACGTCCTGCGTGTCGAGCACCAGCGTAAATCCGGCGTACTGCGCGCTGCTGCCGGGTGGCAGACCATCGCTCATCATGATATCGCTGCCGGCAATGCGGACGTTAGAGTGGGCGATGGCGGTATCCGGGAAGTTCATGCCTGACGGACAGCCTTCTTCACTGTTTTCGTCTTTGGGCATTTCGCCGAAGGTGATTTTGTAGAGGAGCTCTGCGCCGACGGCCTGCTGATAGAAGGCGGTCGCCTCCGCACAGTTGCCGGCGAAAGAGATGTAGGGACTTAACGGCATAATCTTTACCTCACGTAAGAAAAGCCCGTTAAGTGTAGTTCCCGAACGCCCGGTAAGCGAAGCGTCACCGGGCGGGACAATCAGTTCTTTTTCACGAACTCAGATTTCAGTTTCATCGGACCGAAGCCGTCAATTTTGCAGTCGATATTATGATCGCCTTCAACCAGACGGATATTTTTGACTTTAGTGCCGATCTTCAGCATGGAGGAACTGCCTTTTACCTTCAGATCTTTCACAACGGTAACGCTGTCGCCGTCTGCCAGCAGGTTGCCGTTCGCGTCTTTCACGATCAGCGCATCGCTGTCCTGCGCAGGCTCCGCATCGTTCCATTCATGGGCGCATTCCGGGCAAACGAACATGCCATTGTCTTCATAGGTGTATTCAGAATTGCATTTCGGGCAGTGTGGAAGTTGCATGTTGGTATCCTCAAAAGTGTTAACACGCTGGAAAACGCCAGCTAAATGACGGCAGTGTGCCGAAAAAGGCAGCGAGTATAACGCAAATCCCCACTTTTGTCGGTGATATTGTTTTATAAAAATAGCGCATAAATGCGCAAGCGATGACACGAACTGTCAGTGAATTAAGGGAAGCTTAAGCCCTGAACGGCAGAGATCGTAATCATGCTAAATGTATCGAATATTTTATTACAGCAAATTGCTACGCTGTGCCATTTCGGATAAGGTGAAGGAACAAGCCGTTATTTATCTATCCTCTTCTGACGCCATACATCTTTTGGCGCCAGGGAATACCTCTCTTTTTTGGTGGGTAAATAACGATGATATATCCTGATGTTTCCTGAAAATGCGTTTTGTCTATTCACTTTTGGCTTTCTGGCCAGGGGATGTTTTACACGTATTACGAGGGTGGTTTTTAAATTCTCATTATCTTCAGTTAGTTGTATTAAATGAACATGTTTTCCATACGTGATCATATAAGCCTGAAAAGTATAATTAAAACATCGTGGCTTAATAAAAGTAATAAATTTGCGTTAAGGGAAGGCTTTTATCATGCACACACAGACCATATTTGAATTAAGCCAGGAAGCTGAACGATTGTTACAGCTCGCTCTGAACAATCTTGATTCATTAAAATCTATGCCGATTGCAAAGCTGGATAGCACAGCCGCTGCGATGAGCGGCGTTAATAACAACGTTTTGCCGTTACATTTTAGCGCACGGGGTGTCGACGCTCAGCAGGCGATGCTGAATAACGAATTACGCAAAATAACCCGTCTCGAAATGGTGCTGGCGATTGTGGGTACCATGAAAGCGGGAAAGTCGACCACCATTAATGCGATTGTGGGCACGGAAGTGCTGCCGAACCGCAATCGTCCGATGACGGCACTTCCCACGCTGATCCGCCATACGCCGGGCCAGAAGGAGCCGGTGCTGCATTTTTTGCACGTTTCGCCCATCGATACCCTGATTACCCAGTTGCAGAAAAAACTGTGCGATAAAGATCGCGGCAAGCTGGCGCGGCGTCTGGAAATCGACAAGGACATGAATACGCTGCTGGAGCGCATAGAAAGAGGTGAGGCGTTTGAAAAACATCACCTGGGCGCGGAGCCCATCTTTCATTGTCTGAAAAGCCTGAACGATCTGGTGCGGCTGTCTCAGGCGCTGGGCGTGGAGTTTCCGTTCTCTGAGTATGCCGCGATAGAACATATTCCGGTGATTGAGGTGGAGTTTGTGCATCTCGCCGGTCTGGATGCGCACCTGGGGCAACTGACGCTGCTCGACACGCCGGGGCCGAACGAGGCCGGTCAGCCGCACCTGCAAAAAATGCTCAGCGAGCAGCTGGCGCGCGCCTCCGCCGTGCTGGCGGTGATGGACTATACACAGCTTAAATCTATTTCTGATGCGGAGGTTCGTCAGGCAATTTCGGCTGCCGGCAAATCCGTACCGCTTTACGCCCTGGTCAACAAATTCGATCAGAAAGATCGTAACAGCGACGATGAAGAGCAGGTGCGGGCGATGATTTCCGGCACGCTGATGAAAGGAAATATTTCTCCGGGGCAAATTTATCCGGTCTCTTCTATGTGGGCCTATCTGGCAAACCGCGCCCGCTATGAGATGAACGTTCATGGGCGCCTTCCCGATCATCAGGATCAGCGTTGGGTACAGGATTTTGCCGAGGCCGCGCTGGGCCGCCGCTGGCGAACGGCCGACCTGGACGATATTGACCATATTCGCCATGCGGCGGATCTGCTGTGGGAGGATTCGCTGTTCGAACAGCCCATCCGCAAACTGATTTACGCGGCTTACGCCAACGCCTCGCTGTTCGCTTTGCGGTCGGCATCGCATAAGCTGCTGAACTATGCGCAAAATGCCAGAGAATACCTGGATTTTCGCCATCAGGGACTGACGGTCGCTTTTGATGAGCTGGAGCTGAATATTGCGCGCCTGGAAGAGGATATGACGATGCTGCGTCAGCGGCAGAGCGTGGTGAGCGATGAGGTCCAGCATGAAGTTGAAGAGGCGCTCAACACAACGGATGCATTCCTGCTTCGCCAGAAAGGTGAACTTCACCAGGCGCTGGGCGACATTTTTAGCCGCCCGTCTATTCTTGATTTAGCAGGGCGCGAGCCATCCAGTTTGCGTGCAGACGACGCGGATGCGATCCAGCAGCTGGTGCTTGACGATGAAGGGCAGGCGCAGATTGTCCTGAGCAAGATCCGATCGTCATGCGAGCAGATTATGCTGAATGCGCAGAGCAGAATTGGCCGGGAGCTGGCGTTACGCTTCGATCAGCTGGAGTCTACGCTTGCCCGATCGTTGAATGAGGCGATGCGCCCTATCGAGACGCGAATCAAGGAACAGCTCAGTCATGCCGGATTTCGGGCGCGGATTAGCTTCCCGGCGTTTCAGGCAAACCAGCTTAATTTCAATACGCGCGGCTTATTTAATGATGCCATTGTGCAGGACACCCCTCCCGCCAGTCAGCCAGCAGGGGCAGGCAGCGTACGTAATACCGTCTCGCGCTGGCTCAATAATCCCGGCTGGGGCTGGGAAGAGTATGTCGTGACGCGCACACGCTATGTCATCGACATCGTTCAGCTTCATGGCAAATTTACGCAACATATCGATCAGTTTTGCGATCAAATACGTAAAGCTTTGGCTGCGCAGGTCGATGTCTCTGTTACGGCAGGTATGGCAACGTTCTTTGCAGAGTTTTCGTTGTGCCTGACCGGGTTACAGGAAAGCTTGCGTGATAGCCTTGCCGTGCGGCAGCAGAATGAACATTCAACCCGGGCGCTTAGCCAGTTGTTGAAGCAAAGTATGACTACTGCGGCGTGGATTCAGGAAGATACCCGACTGTTACGCGATGATATTCAAACCTTATTCGCGGCAGAGCAACCATGACAACACAGCTACTGGACGGTCCCGGGCGGACGCTGGAGTGTATTCATCCAAAATTTATGGTCGATTTGGTCCAGGGGGCGGACGCTGCACGTCACTCCCTCCTGGGGCCACAGCAACTGCAATTTCGTGAGCGTTTGACGCAGGAGATCATTACGCAGACCCGGCTGCGGCCGTGGGCAATGGCGGGAATGCTCAACGAAAATGCAGCGCTGCGGCTGGGTCTGGCGGAGAAACTGGCCGGTATGCTCGACCCCGGACACCTTGCGCTGACCCGTATGTCCGACAGGCTGGTAGCCCTGCGCCAGCAGGTGAATCCACGCCTCCCTCAACCGCCCGGATTGTTGCAACAGTACGAAGAGCTCTCCGCACATTTCAACCAGCGTGCCGCCTATAAAGAGAAAGCGCTCGCGCAGCGCGGCCTTACGGTTCAGGCGGGTGAGCACAGCGAGCAAATTTTTACCCGCTGGCGAGCCGGGCAGTATGACGGCTGGTCGCTGGCTGGCCGCTGCTTTATCGTGCTGGAAGAGTTGCGCTGGGGGGCGTTTGGCGATGCCTGTCGTCTGGCGAATAGCGATGTGGCGGCCATGCTGAAAGATAATCTGCGCAGCATGGCCGCAAACTATCTGGCACAGGGAATTAATGCTTCTCCCACCACCCGGCATTTTTACCATCAGTGGCTGACGACGCCCGCTTCTCCCGGTCTGATTGATTATAAAGATATGCTGGGCTGGCTGGGGGACTGGTGTCAGGCGGATAAACATCCGGTGAGCTGGTCAGTGACGCAGAGCTGGCAAACGGTCGCGCTGGGAATGCCGAGACTCTGTTCGGCAAAACGGCTGGTGGATGGCATGGTGGAAGAGATATTTGGTACGTGATTGCCCCCTCTTTTTAAGGAGGGGGCGAAAGGGTTAGTGGTGCATTTCTACCGCTTCAGGTTCTGTTTGGGACTCAGGCACATGCCCAAAGCGTCTGGCATACAGTGCCGTGATGACAGGGACCAGAATTGCCGTCACAATCACGCTGGCGGCAACCAGAGCCGTGGCGGAAGCGGCCACGGGTTCAAAGGCCGGGTTAATCTGGGCGATAATCACCGGGTTGGCTACCGCAGCGCCTGCGGCCGAAGAGGCGGCCACGCCCGCGGTTCCGTTGCCGCCCCCGATGACGCGGTCTGCAATAATCAGTGGAATACCCGTGATGACGATGACGGCAACACCCAGCACAATGCCCAGCAGGCCGGTTTCCAGAATCACGTTCAGGTTGATGGTATTGCCCAACGCGAAGCCGAAGAACGGGATCAGTACCGGGGTGGCTTTGCTGAAGAAATCACGCAGATCGTGATCGAGGTTGCCCAGCGCAAAACCAATCAGGAACGGCAGGATCGCCCCGACAAAATGGTGTGGTTCAAAAGAGGCAAGGCCGGCAGAACCCAGAATCAACATCGTCATCAGCGGACCCGACTCCAGGGACATCAGCACGAACGCGCCCGATTCTTCTTTGGTGCCATATTGATTCATCAGGCTGGCATAGAGACCGCCGTTGGTCATATCCATTGCTGAGACTATGGCCAGAACGGATAATCCGGCGAAGAAGCCGGTCTGAATTCCATTCTCCGGAATGAACATTGCACAGATCATGGCAACAACCCAGGCGACCGCAATTTTAGTAATGACCAGCGTCCCTGATTTACGTAATACCGTACCTGTTGCACGCAAGTTAATTGATGCGCCGATGCAAAAGAACCAGACTGCCAGAATCGGTACCGTTCCGGTAATCATACCTTTTGTAAAACCGCCAAAATAAGCACCGGTATTCGGGGCTAGCGTATTTAATATCGCGCCAAGTACCAGCGGGACCAGCATCATCCCGCCCGGGATGCGTTCTATTGTTGCTTTAATCTTCATCATTAACCCTCACATCTCGTCCGCATGGCTGGCGGAAAGCTCAAAAAATAGATCAACAAATTCAAACGATTGCCTTTTTTGGGGCCAATCGATTCGTTATTTATGCTGTAGAGCGAAATTCAGGTGTTCAGCATTCCTTCATTTGAAAGCTGCTGGGATATCGTGTTCGGATTTATCATGCGATCTTTGGAATTGTGATTCAACGAAAATAAAACGCTGTTTTAGTTATCTTCGTCACATATTGAATGTAAACAGGATTGCCCACTGTTAATAATTGAATTTTGTGTAAATTCGCTGTGAAAAAATGTGCTTGCATTTTGTTTGGGGAGGAATAATAACGGGCGTTAAGATCTGTTTGATAAGGGGGTTTAGAATGACCTTATTTATCGTGAATTGACAAAAGCTGAAGGCAACTTACGTACAGGAAAAATATGTGTGAAGTTGATCACATATATAAACGCTGGTAGGGTAAAAAGGTCTTTAACTGCCCAGACAGGCGTCAACAGGTTCGGTTGTATTGAGGTAAAACGTCAATGTAAGTAAACCTGCTACGCTTGAATAAGGAGATTCGCATGGAGCGGGTCTCTGGTTCACAGCTTGTAAAATGCGCTGTGAAACGGACAGGGCTGAGTCTACGAGGAAAGCTATGCTTAGAAGGAAAAAAGTAAAACCCATCACGCTACGCGATGTCACCATTATTGATGACGCGAAACTGCGCAAAGCGATTACAGCGGCCTCGCTCGGTAATGCGATGGAGTGGTTCGATTTTGGTGTTTACGGCTTTGTGGCCTATGCACTTGGTAAAGTGTTTTTCCCTGGTGCCGATCCCAGCTTGCAGATGATTGCTGCGCTGGGTACGTTCTCCGTTCCCTTCCTGATTCGTCCTCTCGGTGGCCTTTTCTTCGGCATGCTGGGTGATAAATATGGTCGCCAGAAGATCCTGGCTATTACCATTGTCATCATGTCGATAAGTACATTCTGTATCGGCCTTATTCCGTCGTATGCAACTATTGGTATATGGGCGCCGATTCTGCTGTTGATCTGTAAGATGGCGCAGGGCTTCTCCGTTGGTGGCGAATATACCGGCGCATCGATTTTTGTCGCTGAATATTCTCCGGACCGTAAACGTGGCTTTATGGGCAGCTGGCTGGACTTTGGTTCGATTGCCGGTTTTGTCATGGGCGCGGGGGTTGTGGTTCTGATCTCAACCGTAGTGGGTGAAGAGAACTTCCTTGACTGGGGCTGGCGTATTCCGTTCTTCCTGGCGCTGCCGCTGGGCATCATTGGGCTTTATCTGCGTCACGCCCTGGAAGAGACGCCTGCGTTCCAGCAGCACGTTGAAAAGCTGGAGCAGGGTGACCGTGAAGGGTTACAGGATGGCCCGAAAGTGTCGTTCAAGGAGATTGCGACCAAACACTGGCGCAGCCTGCTGACCTGTATTGGTCTGGTGATTTCCACCAACGTCACCTATTACATGCTGTTGACCTACATGCCGAGCTACCTGTCGCATAACCTGCACTACTCGGAAGACCACGGTGTGCTGATTATTATCGCCATCATGGTGGGTATGCTGTTTGTGCAGCCGATTATGGGTCTGCTGAGCGACCGCTTTGGCCGTAAGCCATTCATTATTCTCGGCAGCGTAGCCCTGTTCGCACTGGCAATCCCGGCCTTTATTCTGATTAACAGCAATGTGCTGGGGCTGATTTTCGCCGGTCTGCTGATGCTGGCGGTGATCCTCAACTGCTTCATCGGGGTGATGGCTTCTACGCTGCCGGCAATGTTCCCGACGCATATTCGCTACAGTGCGCTGGCGGCAGCCTTTAATATCTCCGTTCTGATTGCGGGCCTGACGCCGACGCTTGCTGCTTCACTGGTGGAGAGCACGCAGAACCTGATGATGCCTGCTTACTATCTGATGGTCATTGCGGTGATCGGCCTGATTACCGGTATTACCATGAAGGAGACGGCGAATCGTCCGTTGAAAGGGGCAACGCCTGCGGCGTCTGATATTCAGGAAGCGAAAGAGATCCTGCGTGAGCACTACGATAATGTAGAGCAGAAGATTGAAGATATTGACGCAGAGATTGAGGCGCTCCAGACAAAACGCTCTCGCCTTGTCGATCAGCATCCGCGAATTAACGAGTGATAAAAAAACCCGCCGCTGGCGGGTTTTCTTTTATTAGCATCCTGCGGCAATATAGTCGCCGCCGGCGCTGACGGGGATCACCGTCAGGAACAGGATCGTCGCGAACAGTATCAGAACAACCCCTCCGGCAATTTTGACCATCGGCATTACCCAGTTCAGGGACGTGCCGCCGCCAAACCAGGTTACTGTGCGTTCACGCGCGTAACGTACTGCCAGCGACAGCCCCATAATCGACAGCGCCGTGCCCAGCGACATTGTCATCACAGCAGCAATCCCCCAGCTAATAATACCGAGCGCATTCGAGAACATCAGGATCATAATTGCCCCGCTGCACGGGCGTGCGCCAATGGCCAGCACCACGCCCAGACGGGTTTTCCAGTCGCTTTTAGTCAGATCCACCCCTACGCCGTGATGGCAGCAGCCACAGCGTTCATTATGCTGGTGAAGCGGCTTGATGGCGCTAATCGCCATTTTGCGCGGACGCAGGCTGCTGAGCGCCTGATAAATGATAAACGCACCGAAGACGGCAATCAGCACGGCGCTGATTTTCTCGACGTACCAACGGCTGGTGCTGATATCTCCTGACGCGAGGTTCAATCCAACCGCCAGGATAAAGACAAAGACGATCGCGCTGACGCCCTGCATCATGCTACCGATAAACGGTACGACGCGCGCCGCGAGCTGGCTCTCTTTATTGGTGGTGAGATACGTGGTGACGATAAATTTGCCGTGCCCAGGTCCAACGGCATGGAGTACACCATAAAGAAACGCACCGGTTAACAACCATAGCCCACCGCTGTACTGATGATTATTAAGTTGCAGCAGATACATCACCAGATATCGGTGCAGGGTGATCTGGGTGGCGAGGCACCACTGAATAAAAGCATTCCAGTGCGTATGCAGTGCAAAACCTGCCATAAGTAACACCAGCACGGCGAGCCCGGCGGTTGGGATACGCCAGTCACGTTGAAGTCGTTGTGTCGTCATGAGGTTGGCCCGCGAGAGAAATATTTGCCGCTAGTATAGTGTTCACATCGTTGGATCACACCGGGATCGTCAATGGATTGTGGATAAGTCTGTGTGTAAAAAGGTATAAGGCGGGGTTTTGCTGGGGAATACAGCAGTCAGTCATTTTTTTGCAACTTTTCTGTTGCGGTCGCTCGGGAACTCCCTATAATGCGCCTCCATCGACACGGCGGATGTGAATCACTTCACAGATAACCCGGTCGGCTGAAGAGAAAAAATCCTGAAATAACGGGTTGACTCTGAAAGAGGAAAGCGTAATATACGCCACCTCGCGACAGAGCGCTGAAGCGCGTCGCAACTGCTCTTTAACAATTTATCAGACAATCTGTGTGGGCACTCAAAGTGACATGGATTCTTAATGTCTTCGGACACTAAATGAATACCAAGTCTCAACGAGTGAACACGTAATTCATTACGAAGTTTAATTCATTGAGCATCAAACTTTTAAATTGAAGAGTTTGATCATGGCTCAGATTGAACGCTGGCGGCAGGCCTAACACATGCAAGTCGAACGGTAACAGGAAGCAGCTTGCTGCTTCGCTGACGAGTGGCGGACGGGTGAGTAATGTCTGGGAAACTGCCTGATGGAGGGGGATAACTACTGGAAACGGTAGCTAATACCGCATAACGTCGCAAGACCAAAGAGGGGGACCTTCGGGCCTCTTGCCATCGGATGTGCCCAGATGGGATTAGCTAGTAGGTGGGGTAACGGCTCACCTAGGCGACGATCCCTAGCTGGTCTGAGAGGATGACCAGCCACACTGGAACTGAGACACGGTCCAGACTCCTACGGGAGGCAGCAGTGGGGAATATTGCACAATGGGCGCAAGCCTGATGCAGCCATGCCGCGTGTATGAAGAAGGCCTTCGGGTTGTAAAGTACTTTCAGCGGGGAGGAAGGCGATAAGGTTAATAACCTTGTCGATTGACGTTACCCGCAGAAGAAGCACCGGCTAACTCCGTGCCAGCAGCCGCGGTAATACGGAGGGTGCAAGCGTTAATCGGAATTACTGGGCGTAAAGCGCACGCAGGCGGTCTGTCAAGTCGGATGTGAAATCCCCGGGCTCAACCTGGGAACTGCATTCGAAACTGGCAGGCTAGAGTCTTGTAGAGGGGGGTAGAATTCCAGGTGTAGCGGTGAAATGCGTAGAGATCTGGAGGAATACCGGTGGCGAAGGCGGCCCCCTGGACAAAGACTGACGCTCAGGTGCGAAAGCGTGGGGAGCAAACAGGATTAGATACCCTGGTAGTCCACGCCGTAAACGATGTCGACTTGGAGGTTGTGCCCTTGAGGCGTGGCTTCCGGAGCTAACGCGTTAAGTCGACCGCCTGGGGAGTACGGCCGCAAGGTTAAAACTCAAATGAATTGACGGGGGCCCGCACAAGCGGTGGAGCATGTGGTTTAATTCGATGCAACGCGAAGAACCTTACCTACTCTTGACATCCAGAGAACTTTCCAGAGATGGATTGGTGCCTTCGGGAACTCTGAGACAGGTGCTGCATGGCTGTCGTCAGCTCGTGTTGTGAAATGTTGGGTTAAGTCCCGCAACGAGCGCAACCCTTATCCTTTGTTGCCAGCGGTTAGGCCGGGAACTCAAAGGAGACTGCCAGTGATAAACTGGAGGAAGGTGGGGATGACGTCAAGTCATCATGGCCCTTACGAGTAGGGCTACACACGTGCTACAATGGCGCATACAAAGAGAAGCGACCTCGCGAGAGCAAGCGGACCTCATAAAGTGCGTCGTAGTCCGGATTGGAGTCTGCAACTCGACTCCATGAAGTCGGAATCGCTAGTAATCGTGGATCAGAATGCCACGGTGAATACGTTCCCGGGCCTTGTACACACCGCCCGTCACACCATGGGAGTGGGTTGCAAAAGAAGTAGGTAGCTTAACCTTCGGGAGGGCGCTTACCACTTTGTGATTCATGACTGGGGTGAAGTCGTAACAAGGTAACCGTAGGGGAACCTGCGGTTGGATCACCTCCTTACCTTAAAGAACCTGCCTTTGTAGTGTCCACACAGATTGTCTGATGAAAAGTAAATAGCAAGGCGTCTTGCGATTGAGACTGTACGTCCCCTTCGTCTAGAGGCCCAGGACACCGCCCTTTCACGGCGGTAACAGGGGTTCGAATCCCCTAGGGGACGCCACTTGCTGGTTCGTGAGTGAAAGTCACCTGCCGTCATATCTCAAAACTGACTTGCGAGTCATGTTTGAGATATTTGCTCTTTAAAAATCTGGATCAAGCTGAAAATTGAAACGACACACAGCTCATGTGTGTTCGAGTCTCTCAAATTTTCGCAAGTCGATGGTGAATCGAAAGAAACATCTTCGGGTTGTGAGGTTAAGCGACTAAGCGTACACGGTGGATGCCCTGGCAGTCAGAGGCGATGAAGGACGTGCTAATCTGCGAAAAGCGCCGGCGAGGTGATATGAACCCTTGACCCGGCGATGTCCGAATGGGGAAACCCAGTGCAATCCGTTGCACTATCGTTAACTGAATACATAGGTTAACGAGGCGAACCGGGGGAACTGAAACATCTAAGTACCCCGAGGAAAAGAAATCAACCGAGATTCCCCCAGTAGCGGCGAGCGAACGGGGAGCAGCCCGGAGTCTGAATCAGCTTGTGTGTTAGTGGAACGGTCTGGAAAGTCCGACGGTACAGGGTGATAGTCCCGTACACGAAAGCACACTTGCTGTGAACTCGAAGAGTAGGGCGGGACACGTGGTATCCTGTCTGAATATGGGGGGACCATCCTCCAAGGCTAAATACTCCTGACTGACCGATAGTGAACCAGTACCGTGAGGGAAAGGCGAAAAGAACCCCGGCGAGGGGAGTGAAAAAGAACCTGAAACCGTGTACGTACAAGCAGTGGGAGCCTCTTTATGGGGTGACTGCGTACCTTTTGTATAATGGGTCAGCGACTTATATTCTGTAGCAAGGTTAACCGTATAGGGGAGCCGAAGGGAAACCGAGTCTTAACTGGGCGTTAAGTTGCAGGGTATAGACCCGAAACCCGGTGATCTAGCCATGGGCAGGTTGAAGGTTGGGTAACACTAACTGGAGGACCGAACCGACTAATGTTGAAAAATTAGCGGATGACCTGTGGCTGGGGGTGAAAGGCCAATCAAACCGGGAGATAGCTGGTTCTCCCCGAAAGCTATTTAGGTAGCGCCTCGTGAATTCATCTTCGGGGGTAGAGCACTGTTTCGGCTAGGGGGCCATCCCGGCTTACCAACCCGATGCAAACTACGAATACCGAAGAATGTTATCACGGGAGACACACGGCGGGTGCTAACGTCCGTCGTGAAGAGGGAAACAACCCAGACCGCCAGCTAAGGTCCCAAAGTCATGGTTAAGTGGGAAACGATGTGGGAAGGCACAGACAGCCAGGATGTTGGCTTAGAAGCAGCCATCATTTAAAGAAAGCGTAATAGCTCACTGGTCGAGTCGGCCTGCGCGGAAGATGTAACGGGGCTAAACCATGCACCGAAGCTGCGGCAGCGACACTTATGTGTTGTTGGGTAGGGGAGCGTTCTGTAAGCCGTTGAAGGTGTGCTGTGAGGCATGCTGGAGGTATCAGAAGTGCGAATGCTGACATAAGTAACGATAAAGCGGGTGAAAAGCCCGCTCGCCGGAAGACCAAGGGTTCCTGTCCAACGTTAATCGGGGCAGGGTGAGTCGACCCCTAAGGCGAGGCCGAAAGGCGTAGTCGATGGGAAACAGGTTAATATTCCTGTACTTGGTGTTACTGCGAAGGGGGGACGGAGAAGGCTATGTCAGCCGGGCGACGGTTGTCCCGGTTTAAGCATGTAGGCGGAGGTTCCAGGTAAATCCGGTACCTTGTTAACGCTGAGGTGTGATGACGAGGCACTACGGTGCTGAAGTGATAAATGCCCTGCTTCCAGGAAAAGCCTCTAAGCATCAGGTAACACGAAATCGTACCCCAAACCGACACAGGTGGTCAGGTAGAGAATACCAAGGCGCTTGAGAGAACTCGGGTGAAGGAACTAGGCAAAATGGTGCCGTAACTTCGGGAGAAGGCACGCTGATGTGTAGGTGAAGCCCCTGCGGGCGGAGCTGAAATCAGTCGAAGATACCAGCTGGCTGCAACTGTTTATTAAAAACACAGCACTGTGCAAACACGAAAGTGGACGTATACGGTGTGACGCCTGCCCGGTGCCGGAAGGTTAATTGATGGGGTTAGCGGCAACGCGAAGCTCTTGATCGAAGCCCCGGTAAACGGCGGCCGTAACTATAACGGTCCTAAGGTAGCGAAATTCCTTGTCGGGTAAGTTCCGACCTGCACGAATGGCGTAATGATGGCCAGGCTGTCTCCACCCGAGACTCAGTGAAATTGAACTCGCTGTGAAGATGCAGTGTACCCGCGGCAAGACGGAAAGACCCCGTGAACCTTTACTATAGCTTGACACTGAACACTGGTCCTTGATGTGTAGGATAGGTGGGAGGCTTTGAAGCGTGGACGCCAGTCTGCGTGGAGCCAACCTTGAAATACCACCCTTTAATGGCTGGTGTTCTAACGTAGACCCGTTACCCGGGTTGCGGACAGTGTCTGGTGGGTAGTTTGACTGGGGCGGTCTCCTCCCAAAGAGTAACGGAGGAGCACGAAGGTTGGCTAATCCTGGTCGGACATCAGGAGGTTAGTGCAATGGCATAAGCCAGCTTGACTGCGAGCGTGACGGCGCGAGCAGGTGCGAAAGCAGGTCATAGTGATCCGGTGGTTCTGAATGGAAGGGCCATCGCTCAACGGATAAAAGGTACTCCGGGGATAACAGGCTGATACCGCCCAAGAGTTCATATCGACGGCGGTGTTTGGCACCTCGATGTCGGCTCATCACATCCTGGGGCTGAAGTAGGTCCCAAGGGTATGGCTGTTCGCCATTTAAAGTGGTACGCGAGCTGGGTTTAGAACGTCGTGAGACAGTTCGGTCCCTATCTGCCGTGGGCGCTGGAGAATTGAGGGGGGCTGCTCCTAGTACGAGAGGACCGGAGTGGACGCATCACTGGTGTTCGGGTTGTCATGCCAATGGCACTGCCCGGTAGCTAAATGCGGAAGAGATAAGTGCTGAAAGCATCTAAGCACGAAACTTGCCCCGAGATGAGTTCTCCCTGAGACTTTAAGTCTCCTGAAGGAACGTTGAAGACGACGACGTTGATAGGTCGGGTGTGTAAGCGCAGCGATGCGTTGAGCTAACCGATACTAATGAACCGTGAGGCTTAACCTTACAACGCCGAAGGTGTTTTGGCGAAGAGACAGACAATCAAATTTCAGCCTGATACAGATTAACAGAATTTGCCTGGCGGCTGTAGCGCGGTGGTCCCACCTGACCCCATGCCGAACTCAGAAGTGAAACGCCGTAGCGCCGATGGTAGTGTGGGGTCTCCCCATGTGAGAGTAGGGAACTGCCAGGCATCAAACAAGTGAAGAGGCCATCCGGAAGGATGGCCTTTTTGCGTTTGTACGTCGAAAAACGGCAGGCCGGGCAAGGCGAAGCCGCCACCCGGCAACTCAGAGCGTACTATCCCTGACAAACATTCAAACGAAGCAATTGCCGCTGATGGAAACGCCCAAGGATCAGCACCGTCGTTAACGCACCAAGCAGCGCGCAAAACATATCAGACTGGGTATCCCATGGATCGCCCTGCGTCCCCAGAAAATCATCCGCACCCTGTCCCATTGCCAAAGCTGCCCACCACTCAATGAGTTCATAGGTGGCGCTAATGGCCAGAGCAACACAGCACACCAGAAATCCCGTCATCTTATGTCCACGAACATACCCACCGCGCAGCAGAATTTCTCGCGCTGCCAGTGCGGGAACCAGCCCCTGAAAGAAGTGACCGAGCTTGTCATACGGATTTCGGCTAAGCCCGAGCATCTCCTGAACCTCAAAACCAACCGGAACCTTTGCATAGGTGTACATACCACCAACCATCAGAATGATGGCGTGGAAGAAAACCAGGGTATAGAGAAGGGGAGTCAGAGGGTATCGCCGGTGCGTGGCAAGCAGAAGTGGGATGATGATAATGACGGGCGTCACCTCCATCAGCCAGGTGATGCGATCGCTCGTGAACAGGCCGGTATAAAACAGGATCAACAGCAGGAGCAGTGACCCGACTTTTAAAGCAGATAAGGTCATATCATTTTCATTGTCAGGGGAAAAAATCACTATTACCTGACAGAAGGGAAAATTCAATGCGTAGCGGATACAGAAAAGCAAAAACCCAGCCGTAGGCTGGGTTCTTTAAATAGTGGTGCCCGGACTCGGAATCGAACCAAGGACACGGGGATTTTCAATCCCCTGCTCTACCGACTGAGCTATCCGGGCAACGGAGCGCATTAAACCGCAATCGCGCGCGATCGTCAACATTATTTCGGGAAAAGCTGTTCAACTGCTTAAGTTTGCGGCAATCTGTCCGTTTGTGCCCTGGAATTGCACAAATCTTCCAGACAGTTCAGGCAAGATGTGACAATGCTGACGGTAAGAGGAGGGCAGTATGGCAAACGACTGGCTTGAGCTGCGTCAGCATGCAGAAACAGGTATTGAGACAATTAAGGCGCATTTCGAAGGACATGCCTTTGATCCCCACTGGCATGATAGCTATCTGGTCGGAATAACCCTTTCCGGCACCCAGCAGTTCCACTGTCGCCGTGAACGCCACCGTAGCCAGCCGGGCGATGCTTTTTTACTTGAGCCCGGGGAGATCCATGACGGTGATGCGCCGATAGAGGGGGGCTTTACTTACCTTACCTTTTATCTGGATGAACACTGGCTCACCCGTACGCTTCAAGGGCTGTACGACTCTACTCCCGGGAGCTACACCCTCCACTTTGCCCAAACGCTGACGCGAGAGCCTCAGTTGGTGCGCGCTATCGGTGATACATTTGCCTCGTTGCATAACGATGAGATGAAGATCGTCCAACAGAGCACAATGGATAACCTGCTCTCTCAGATCACTGCCCACTGCCACTGGCGTAAGAAACTCCCGTCTCAGCTACAAAGCTCCGCCGTGGCGCATCGTGCCCGCGACTATCTCTATGCGCATATCGGCGAGAACGTGGGGCTGTCAGACCTTGCCCGTGAGACGGGTACAGATCGCTTTACGCTCACCCGCTGTTTTAAGCGCGAATTTCACCTGGCACCGCACGCCTGGCTTATCCAGCTGCGCCTGGCAAAGGCCCGACAGATGCTGGCGTGTGGGGAACTGCCTGTCGATGTTGCAACGGCTGTGGGGTTTGCCGATCAAAGCCATCTTGGTCGCTGGTTCCAGCGGGCATACCGTATTTCTCCGGCACACTACCGTCGGTTGTGCACAAACCTTCCAGACGTTTCCAGAAAATAACGGCACATTCGTGGCTCTAATAAAAAAGGAGTCACCTGTGAATTTATTACCCTTCCTGTTGTTTGCATTTGTCGCCTCGATTACGCCGGGGCCAACCAATATTCTGGTACTGGCTAACAGTCAGCACTTTGGCGTAAAAAATACGGTTCCTGCGATCCTGAGCGGGTGTATTGCCGCCAGCGCTATTGTTCTGGTTTCGGGGGCTGGGGCAGGAGAAGTGTTACGCCAGTATCCGCTGATACGTCAGGTAATGAGCTGGGCGGGCGTGCTGTGGCTTTCCTGGATGAGCTGGCAGCTGTTTAGCGCCCCGGCCGCGAACCTCTCCTCCAGACGCCATGTCCGGTTTACCGCGCGGGCGGCGGCGTTATTACAGATTGTAAACCCAAAAACGTGGATGATGGCGCTGGCAGTTGTCAGCCTGTTTGCTCCGGCAAGCGACCATGCATTACGGGATATTGCGCTGATGGCGCTATGGTTTCTGGCGATCTCCGTGGCTTGTTTGTTGTGCTGGGCGTGGCTGGGGAAGGCGGTGAACCGGATTTTCCGCACCACCGTGGCGATGGTGCGATTTCAGCGCGCGATGGCGCTGTGCTTGTTTATTTCCGCCTGGACGGGAATGCTGGCTTAGGTCAGAGCACCACCCATACGACACTGCGCAAACCGCAAAATATCTTCCGCCAGACGGTGCGCCGTATCCACATCCGCCTGGCTACGGTTCACCAGCATGCGACTCAGGCAACCTTCCAGCACCAGCTCCATCTGCTTCGCGACCATTGCCGGATCATCCACTTCAAGTGTGGTCAGCAGCTCGTGTGTGAACTCGTGCGCGGCACGTTTTTGCTGATCTGCCAGTTGATGGATGGGGTGTCCGGGATCCGGATAGTAGGTGCAGGCGGCGATAAACAGACAGCCTGGGTAACGGTTGTTGGTTACACACTCCGTCAGTGCGGTATAGCGCGCCAGCAGCTTTTGCTCGGTGGTCAGCTCTTCATTCAGCATCAGCTGCCTGCGCCAGATATCCACCTGTTGGCTGAGATAGCGCAGGGCATCATACAGCAGCGCCTCTTTATCCGGCCAGAAGCGCTTAAGTTCATCCAGAGGGTAATCGATACGGTCGGCGACCATCTCAAGCGTGGTGCTGGCGATCCCTTGAATCTCAAGCAATTGCAGGGCTTGTCCCAGTACGTCTTCGCGTTGCACGGTTATCTCCTCCGCTATTCCCAACGGTTTGTCCCGTCTAAAGTGTTGTTTACGGTTGGCGATTGCGCAAATGCGCGTTGAATGCCGTCGCGTCCATAAACCCGGTTACACGCTGCGTCGGCTGTTCTTCCCCCTGTTCATTGAAGAACAGGATGGTAGGCAGCCCGAGCACATTAAGTTGCTTCAGCAGAGCCTTATCCTGCGCGCTGTTGGCGGTAACGTTCGCCTGGAGCAGAACGGTATCGCTCAGCGCATGTCGTACCTGCGGATCGCTGAAGGTGTATTTTTCAAACTCTTTGCAGGCCACGCACCAGTCGGCGTAGAGATCGAGCATGACCGGTTTGCCTTTCGCCTGCGCCAGGGCGCGGTTAAGGTCATCCACATTCTTAATCTGTATAAAATTCAGATGAGCCTGCGTTTGACCTGACGGGGTGCCAAACGCCCAGTCCTGTAGTGGACGGACGCTCACCAGCGCGGCTGCCAGCAGAAGGATCTGTAGCAGGCGCATCCACGGTTTCTTCGCCCCCAGACTCACGATAAACGCCCAACTGAAGAAGGCCACGCCGAGCATCGCCCACAGACGTGTACCCCACACATCACCAATGATGCGCTCCAGCAGGAATACCGGTAGCGCCAGAATGACAAAACCAAACGCGGTTTTCACCGTCTCCATCCACGGTCCGCTCTTCGGCAGCAGACGATTGCCAAACACCGTCACCAGGATCAGCGGCAGGCCCATGCCGAGCGCGTAGAGGTACAGCGTGCCGCCGCCGAGCCACAGGTTGCCGCTCTGGGCAATATATAACAGGATGGCGCTCAACGGCGCAGTGGTGCAGGGGGAGCAAATCAGCCCGGCGATGGCACCCATGGCGAACACGCCGCCCGCAGAGCCACCCTGCTGACGGTTGCTCATTAGCGTCAGACGGGTTTGCAGGGAAGAGGGCAGTTGCAGGGTGAACAGGCCAAACATCGACAGCGCCAGCAGAATAAACACCGCTGACAGACCGATAAGCACATAAGGGTGCTGAAGGGCGGCCTGGAACTGCAATCCGGCAGCAGCGACCACGAGGCCGAGCGCCGTATAGGTTAACGCCATGCCCTGCACATAGATAAAGGCCAGCAACAGCGCGCGGGTAGTGGAAAGGCGTTGTTTACCGCCCAGCACGATGCCAGAGATAAGCGGGTACATGGGCAGTACGCAGGGCGTAAAGGCGATGCCGATACCAATCAATAACGCCCAAAGCGCTGAGAACGGAAGGTCTGAAGCGGCTTTGCCTTCGCCCCTCTCCCCTGAGGGGAGAGGGGAGGCCGCCGCTTTCACTTCGCTAAGCGGAACGACCTTTGTTTCAGGGGGATAGCAGAAGCCCGCATCGGCGCAGCCCTGATACGTCACCGTCAGGGTAGCGCCTTTATCCGCCTGATTCACCGTGACGGGCACGCTTAAGCGCTGACGATAAATTTCACTCTTACCGTAGAACTCGTCCTCGTGCCACTCGCCAGCGGGCATCTGCAATGCGCCGACGTTCGCCTTTGCCGGCGTGATGCTGACCTGCTTGCGATAGAGGTAGTAACCCTCTTTCACCTGCCAGGTGAGACTGAGATCGTGCTGGTTTTGCTGAAAGTCGAAAACGAACGCCTGGTCGGCAGGAATAAAGTTCGAACGGCCGGGTGCGTCAAACAATCCGGCAAAAGCTGACGTGCTGCACAGCAGCAGGATCAGCGTAATGAAGCGTTGAGCCATGAGAGATAATCGTTATCGCCGTGGACCACTGGCAGAACCAGCAGCTCCGGGGTTTGGTATGGATGATGAGACTTGAGGCAGTCGAGGAGCGCCTGCTGGTTTGTCAGGTTGGTTTTGAGCAACATCTGGACTTCGTACTCTTGCTCCAGCTTGCCTTCCCAGTAATAAAGGGAGGTAGCGCCGGGAAGAAGTGTGACACAGGCAGCCAGTTTTTCGGCCAACACTTTGGCGGCCAGATCCTGGGCAGAAGCTTCATCAGGGGCGGTGCACAGTACAACAACAGCATCAGGCGTGTTCACAAGTCGACCTCCTCATCACGAAAGTCTTCACTATATCACGCAAGGCGGTTGGTCATTAATGAAACGGGCCGCAGAGCGGCCCGATTTTAACTATTTTTACAACGGCTAATCGTTTACAGCACAATGCCGCCGATGATAAAGCCGAGGATCACGCAGAGCGTAATCGCCACCACGCCCGGGATCAGGAACGCGTGGTTAAACACGTATTTACCAATACGGGTTGAGCCGGTGTCATCCATCTCAACCGCGGCCAGCAGGGTTGGGTAGGTGGGCAGAACGAACAGGGCGGAAACCGCTGCAAAAGAGGCAATCGCCGTCAGCGGCGTTACGCCCAGCATCAGTGCCGCAGGCATCAGCGCTTTGGTGGTCGCAGCCTGGGAGTACAGCAGCGTCGCGGCAAAGAACAGCACTACTGCCAGCAGCCACGGATAGTTGTGCAGCAGGTCGCCTGCAACGGTCTGGATATCGCTGATGTGCGCTTTCACAAAGGTATCGCCGAGCCACGCCACGCCCAGCACGCACACGCAGGCGCTCATACCGGATTTGAAGGTGCTGGCGTTCAGCACTTCGCTGGTGTCGATTTTACAGGTGATGCTGATCAGCGTCGCGATGGTCAGCATAAACACCACAATGGCTTCGTTACGCGGCAGAACCGGGTTCTGGATCAGACCTACCGTATCGCTGATGGCGGTGGCGTAGAACATCACGGCGACGATACCAATCAGGAACAGCAGCACGGAGCGTTTTGCATGCGGCTTCAGCTCGAAGACCTGGCTACCGCGCAGGCTCACTTCACCTTTTGCCAGACGCTCCTGGTAAACCGGATCGTCTTTCAGCTCGGCGCCAAGGAAGTTACACAGTACGGCAGTGATCATTACCGCAATCAGCGTGACCGGAATACAGATTGCCAGCAGCGTCAGGTAACTTACGCCCATCGGCTCAAGGATACCCGCGAAGAAGACCACCGCCGCGGAAATGGGCGAGGCGGTAATCGCAATCTGGGAGGCGACCACGGCAATAGAAAGAGGGCGAGACGGGCGAATACCCTGCTCTTTCGCCACTTCGGTGATTACCGGCAGCGTGGAGAAAGCGGTATGGCCGGTACCGGCGAGAATGGTCATAAACCAGGTCACCAGTGGGGCAAGGAAGGTGATGTATTTCGGATGGCGACGCAGCATTCGCTCCGCCAGGCTCACCAGGTAGTCCATACCGCCTGCGACCTGCATAGCCGCGATAGCAGCAATAACCGCCATGATGATTTCGATAACGTCAAAAGGGATTGCGCCGGGTTTAATCTGAAAGATCAGGGTAAGTACAAGCACCCCGAGACCGCCGGCAAAACCGATGCCGATACCCCCGAGTCGTGCGCCCAAATAAATCGCCAACAGGACGATGACGAGTTCTGCTCCAAACATAAAGACCTGCCTTGCTCATTAACAAGTTGATATTGAATTGTTGTGTTTTGGTAACGCCCATAAAGAAAAAAGGCACGTCACAAGTGACGTGCCTTTCGGAAGCTTAGCCTGAACGGTTACTGTTCGCTTTCATCGGTATATCGTTTCGCTTTATATGCCGGGTGCATCAGGTTCTGGGCGGAGAAGATATCGTCCAGTTCGGCTTCGGTCAACAATCCTCGCTCGAGAACAACCTCACGCACGCTCTTACCGGTTTCGGCACAAATCTTCCCGACGATATCGCCGTTGTGGTGGCCGATGAACGGGTTGAGGTAGGTGACGATGCCGATGGAGTTATAGACGTAGCCTTCACACACTTCTTTATTCGCGGTGATGCCGTTGATGCATTTTTCCAGCAGGTTGTAGCAGGCGTTGGTCAGAATATGGATAGATTCAAACATTGCCTGGCCAATCACCGGCTCCATCACGTTCAGCTGGAGCTGACCGGCTTCGGAGGCCATGGTGACGGTCGTATCGTTACCAATAACCTTGAAGCACACCTGGTTCACCACCTCTGGCACCACCGGGTTCACTTTAGCTGGCATGATGGATGAACCCGCCTGCAACTCTGGCAGGTTGATTTCATTCAGGCCAGCGCGCGGACCGGAGGAGAGCAGGCGCAGGTCGTTACAGATTTTGGACAGTTTCACCGCCAGACGTTTCAGTGCGCTGTGCACCATCACGTAGGCGCCGCAGTCTGAGGTAGCTTCAATCAGGTCTTCCGCAGGCACAACCGGCAGGTTGGACACTTCAGCCAGCTTCTGTACCGCCAGCTGCTGATAGCCATCTGGCGTGTTCAGGCGTGTACCGATGGCGGTTGCGCCCAGGTTCACTTCCAGCAGCAGTTCGGACGTGCGCAGCAGGTTTTTCGTCTCTTCGTTCAGCAGCACGTTAAACGCGTGGAATTCCTGTCCGAGGGTCATTGGCACCGCGTCCTGCAACTGGGTACGGCCCATTTTCAGGATGTCCTGGAACTCTACGGCTTTACGCTGGAAGCCATCGCCCAGCTGATTAATCGCGTCGACCAGTTTAACGACAGAGGCATACACCGCGATGCGGAAGCCGGTTGGGTAGGCGTCGTTGGTGGACTGACATTTGTTAACGTGATCGTTCGGGTTCAGGTACTGGTATTCACCTTTCTGATGACCCATCAGCTCCAGGCCGATGTTTGCCAGCACTTCGTTGGTGTTCATGTTGACGGAGGTGCCCGCGCCGCCCTGATAGACGTCGACCGGGAACTGATCCATGCATTTGCCGTTGTTCAGCACCTCATCGCACGCGGCGATAATCGCATTTGCAGCGCTTTTAGGAATGGTTTGCAGCTCTTTGTTCGCCAGAGCCGCGGCTTTTTTTACCATCACCATGCCACGCACAAATTCAGGGATGTCGCTGATTTTGCTGTTGCTGATGTAGAAGTTTTCAATCGCTCTCAGAGTGTGAACACCATAGTAGGCATCCGCTGGAACTTCCCTGGTACCCAACAAATCTTCTTCGATACGAATGTTGTTTAACATGTGAACCTTCTTTTCAAGCTGCCGATGGATTGTACTAAACACACAGTATATATGTGGTTTTGAATATTTTATGACCGACGATTATTCCCTCAATCGGCCAGATGTTCGAGATCATATGCTGATGATAGCGAATTGCCGTAAGCTGGATCACTTATTATCGACCCGATTTCATGATAATTATTAATCTGTGAAATATGTCACCGCTTTAATATTTCCAGAAAAAATATCCGTGCAAACCGATTGAATTTTGGCTAATCGTCACCATTTCTTATCTACGCGCTTCGCGAACACATTCAGTCAGGGGCCGGAAGGCACCTGCCACACAGGAGATGCCAGTGCGCTGGATACCATTTATTGCTTTCTTTCTTTATGTTTACATTGAGATTTCGATTTTCATCCAGGTTGCCCATGTGCTGGGCGTCCTGCTGACGCTGATTCTGGTGATCTTCACCTCCGTCATCGGCATGTCGCTGGTGCGCAATCAGGGTTTCAAAAATTTCCTGTTAATGCAGCAGAAGATGGCCGCAGGCGAAAGCCCGGCCGCCGAGATGATCAAAAGCGTGTCGCTGATTATTGCTGGTTTGCTGCTGATCCTGCCTGGTTTCTTCACCGACTTCCTCGGCCTGCTGTTGCTGTTGCCGCCGGTGCAGAAGCATCTGACCATGAAGCTGCTGCCGCACCTGCGTTTCAGCCGTATGCCAGGCGGTGGTTTCAGCACCGGCCCGGGGGATACCTTTGAAGGGGAATATCAGCGTAAGGATGAGCAGCGCGACCGGTTAGATCATAAAGACGATCGGTGAGTTTGTGGCCCGGTGGCGCTCGCTCACCGGGCCTGCGGCTTTTGCCGCTTTGGTAAAAACACCCACAGCCCCGCCAGCATGACGATGGCGTACACACTCTTCCATCCCACCATCGCCAGCAGCATCAGGCACAGGACACACCCGACAGCCGCCAGCGCCTTAAAGCGTCCTTTCAGTAGCCGACAGCCCGCCAGCATGCACAGCAGGTAGATCATGATGAAAATACCGTTGGCGTAGACAATCAGCGCGTCAAGGTTGATGTCGAGGAGATAAATGGCCAGGGAACTCACCACGCAGCAGCCCAGTACGCTATTCAGCGCATTCACCGGAAGCTGACGCTTTGACAGGCGTGAGAGGGGGCTATCCGGTTTATAAAGTGCCTGAGACCACACCAGCCGGGCGAAGCTCTGAATATAGATGTTGAGGCTGGCAAAGCAGGCGAGATAGCCAATCACGCAGGCTACCCACAGGGCCTTAACGCCAAACAGCTGCACCACGATGCCCGGCAGCGACGCGGCGGCGGCTTTCTCTTCACCGAACGCATTGAAGTGCAGCACCAGTACGGTACAGGCCCAGTACACGGTACCCGCCAGCAGCAGGCCAATCATCAGGGCGCGGGGGAAATCACGCTCGGGCTGTTTAAACTCGGATGCCAGATGAGCGAACGCCTCCAGACCGACGAAACACCAGAACATAACGGATAGTGCAGCGAAAAGCTGTGCGTGGTCGATGTCGTTAATCGCGGGGAAAGGAATATCCGCCACGGTAATGTCACCCGCAAACCAGATGGCGACGATCAGCGCGACAATTAACACGGCGACCAGCGTTTGCAGATTGGCGCTGGAACTGGCCCCGCGCGAGCCAACCCACCAGACAATGGCCAGCGTACCGAGTTCAGCCAGCAGCAGTTGTTCATCGTGCCAGCCAAACAGCGCCTGTCCGAAGCCGGTTGCGATATGCAGGGCTGCCGGAAGGCCAACGGGTATCACCGACAAAAATAGCCAGCCGGTGACGCGCTCCATCCGCGGCCCAAACGCCATGCCGACAAAATGCGCTACGCCGCCTGCGCTCGGGAAGTGCCGCCCGAGTATGGCAAAGACAATCGCCACCGGAAACACCAGCACGATCAGCACCGGCCATGCCCAAAGACTGTTATTGCCGGCAACCAATGCCGCCAGCGCGGGAACCGCAAATACCCCCGTGCCTAATAAAGACGTTGAGAGTAAGCCAATGCCCTGCGCCAGCCCCAACTCCTGCCTGAGTCCACTCATTTACCTCGTCCCGCGACCATCAAAAGAGAGTGGATGGTAACACTTTCGCAAATTTTTTTTCGATTACCCCTTGAAGGGGTAAAAAGCTATCCCCATCTCTCAGGGCACTAGCCGGAAAACCGCATGCGGACCGGCGTCATCCATAACTGATAATGACTTTCTCAAAGGAGAGCTATCAATGAGTATTCGTCCGTTACATGATCGTGTGATCGTCAAACGTAAAGAAGTTGAAACCAAGTCTGCTGGCGGCATCGTTCTGACCGGTTCAGCAGCAGCAAAATCAACGCGTGGCGAAATCATCGCTGTCGGTAAGGGCCGCATCCTGGAAAACGGAACTGTGCAGCCACTGGACGTTAAAGTTGGTGACATCGTCATTTTCAACGATGGCTACGGCGTGAAATCCGAGAAGATCGACAATGAAGAAGTGTTGATCATGTCCGAGAGCGACATTCTGGCAATTGTTGAAGCGTAATTAACGCACGAAACTGTACGAATTTGAGGAAATAAGAACATGGCAGCTAAAGACGTAAAATTCGGTAACGACGCTCGTGTAAAAATGCTCCGCGGCGTAAACGTACTGGCAGACGCAGTGAAAGTCACTCTGGGCCCGAAAGGCCGTAACGTAGTGCTGGACAAATCCTTCGGCGCGCCAACCATCACCAAAGATGGTGTTTCTGTTGCACGTGAAATCGAGCTGGAAGACAAGTTCGAAAACATGGGCGCACAGATGGTGAAAGAAGTTGCCTCTAAAGCGAACGACGCTGCCGGTGACGGCACCACCACCGCGACCGTACTGGCGCAGGCGATCATCACCGAAGGCCTGAAAGCCGTTGCTGCGGGCATGAACCCAATGGATCTGAAACGTGGTATCGACAAAGCTGTCGCCTCTGCTGTTGAAGAACTGAAAGCGCTGTCCGTACCGTGCTCTGACTCTAAAGCCATTGCTCAGGTTGGTACTATCTCCGCTAACTCCGACGAAACCGTAGGTAAACTGATCGCTGAAGCGATGGATAAAGTCGGTAAAGAAGGCGTGATCACCGTTGAAGACGGTACTGGTCTGGAAGACGAACTGGACGTGGTTGAAGGTATGCAGTTCGACCGCGGTTACCTGTCTCCATACTTCATCAACAAGCCAGAAACTGGCGCTGTTGAGCTGGAAAGCCCGTTCATCCTGCTGGCTGACAAGAAAATCTCCAACATCCGCGAAATGCTGCCAGTGCTGGAAGCTGTTGCGAAAGCAGGCAAGCCGCTGGTAATCATTGCTGAAGACGTTGAAGGCGAAGCGCTGGCGACTCTGGTGGTTAACACCATGCGTGGCATCGTGAAAGTGGCAGCGGTTAAAGCACCTGGCTTCGGCGATCGTCGTAAAGCGATGCTTCAGGATATCGCTACCCTGACTGGCGGTACCGTGATCTCCGAAGAGATCGGTATGGAGCTGGAAAAAGCGACCCTGGAAGACCTGGGCCAGGCGAAACGCGTTGTGATCAACAAAGACACCACCACCATCATCGACGGTGTGGGTGAAGAAGCTGCTATTCAGGGCCGTGTTGGTCAGATTCGTAAGCAGATCGAAGAAGCAACTTCCGATTACGACCGTGAAAAACTCCAGGAGCGCGTAGCGAAACTGGCAGGCGGCGTAGCGGTAATCAAAGTCGGTGCGGCTACCGAAGTTGAAATGAAAGAGAAGAAAGCACGCGTTGACGATGCCCTGCACGCGACCCGTGCTGCGGTAGAAGAAGGCGTGGTTGCTGGTGGTGGTGTCGCGCTGGTGCGTGTAGCCGCTAAACTGGCTGGCCTGACTGCTCAGAACGAAGACCAGAACGTGGGTATCAAAGTTGCGCTGCGCGCGATGGAAGCTCCTCTGCGTCAGATCGTGTCCAACGCCGGTGAAGAGCCGTCTGTGGTTGCGAACAACGTGAAAGCGGGTGAAGGTAACTACGGTTACAACGCGGCAACTGAAGAATACGGCAACATGATCGACTTCGGTATCCTGGATCCAACTAAAGTGACCCGTTCTGCACTGCAATACGCGGCATCTGTAGCTGGTCTGATGATCACGACCGAGTGCATGGTGACCGACCTGCCTAAAGGCGACGCGCCTGACTTAGGTGCTGCTGGTGGTATGGGCGGCATGGGTGGCATGGGCGGCATGATGTAATCATGTTGTTCTGAACCTCTCAGAACGAACCCCGGGCAGCAATGCCCGGGGTTTTTTATTGTCTTCTACTCAAAGGTGCCTTTCACGCACACAACGCCTCCACGCACCATCTGGCGGCCTTTCGCCCAGACCTCACGGATCTTAAGATCATCGGTCAGCACCAGGACGTCGGCATCGCATCCGGGCGCGATCCGCCCTTTATGCTCCAGGCCGAGAAATTCTGCCACGTTACGCGTAAACGGCAGAAGCGCCTCCTCCAGCGGCAGGTGATACCGGCCGACCAGCTGCTGTAGCGTCTCAAGCAGGGACTCAAAACCCGCCACGCCAATGCCAACAAGATTACCGTTTGCGTCAAAATTCGGCTGGCTGCCGTTGCCATCCGAGCTGAGCGTGAGCCGGTTAAACGGCACCTGTGCTTCACGGGCCGTCGCGATAGCGGTGGCGGCATCAACAGGCTCGCTGATGCTGGTGGTGATGTCGATGTACCCCCCTTCGCGGGCATAGTCCAGTGCGGCGTGGAACAGTGCCTGGGCGCGGTTGACGTGAGTTGGCAGCAGCTTCGTACGGGGCACGTCGGCGTTATTCAGGATGTTAAGCAGCGGCTCCAGCAGTTTCGGGCTGTTGCCGAGGTGAAACACGGATATCCCCGCTTTGGCGCCCAGCAGCCCGCCGACGCGTGACTGGGCGGCCATATTCGCGAGCTGGTCATCTGCCGGAGCGGAAGAGCGATGGTCGGAAATCGCGCATTTCACGCCAATGATTTTATCAATCAGCGCCACATCCTTTTCGATACTGCCGGTAATCGTCGGAGAAGGCAGGCCATACGCGCCTGTCAGCATCCACGCGCTGATCCCTTCATGCTCAAGCGCCCGCGTTTTCGCCAGCAGCGACTCGGGATGGCGGGTCACGCCGTCGGTGCCCAGCAGGCCAACAACGGAGGTGATGCCAGCCGCCACCAGCGCAGACAATCGCACCTCTGGCGTCCGGGTGTGGGGACCGGCTTCACCGCCGCCGCCAATCAGGTGTACATGCTGATCGATAAACCCCGGACAAACCACCGCTCCGGCGAGATCGCTTTCAGGACAGTCTGGCCTCGTTGTGGCGTGGCCCGCTTTTTCGACTGCGACGATTTTTCCTCCGGCAATCAGCAGATCGCAATGCCCAAGATCCTCGGGAGCGTAAAGCTGCGCATTGCGGAAAAGGTGCGGTTCCAGCACTGAAAAATCCATTTTTATCTCCTCAGAAGAGTAGCTGCATCACCCACATTGAGAGCAGGGCGTTAATGACGCAGATAGTGATGATGTGCGGATAATACTTCGGGTTGACGCCTGCGGTGCCAAGGCAACGGCCCGTGTTTTGCACCGGATTACCCATCAGATAGATGGCGGGCAGCAGGATGGTAGCATCGTGACCGTTGAGCGTGCCGGCAGCGACCAGACTGGCGCAGACCCCCACACCGCCGCCCATGCTCATTACCGAGGCCAGAAGAACCGTTGCCGCCGCACCCGGAAGTCCCCACAGGGCCATGATGGGCTCGCATACCCTGCCGACAATATCCAGCAGGCCGGTTACCTTGAGCGCCTGAATGATGACAAACGCCATGACCACGTTCGGCAGCAGGCTGGTGGTGGCGATGGTAAAGCCGCGGCGGGCGCCATCGATAAACAGGTCCATGATATTTTTACGCGGCTGGGCGATCATTTTTCCTCCTGAACGCGGCGAACTTCCATGTGGGCGATCCACAGTCGCAGGAAGTTCGCGCCAACAAATTTGAACACCAGAATGACGGCAAGCGGCGTGATCACCGGGACGGTAATAAAGGTAAAGAGTGCGGCACCGGAAGAAAAATAGTTGGTAATAATGGCGCTACCGCTGGTCTGGAAGGTGGCGAAAATGGCGCGTTCATGGTCAGTAATCGCCCCTTCGTCAGTCAACTCTTTGGTCATCCCTGCGGCTGCATCGGTATTTTGCAGGTTGGCGATAAGCGCCAGAGAGCAGATGCCCGGCACGCCGAGCAGCGGGCGCAGAATGGGCGTCATGAGCTGTTGTGCGGCGCGCAGCCCGCCCAGCCCCTCGGTAACGGCAATGATCCCGAGCGATAAAATGACCGAGGGCGCCAGTTCAAGGGCAAATAAAAAACCGTCTTTCGCTCCCGTGCCGCCCTCGCCGCGAAACGTCAGCTCGCCGTTCACCGGTCCAAAGCTGCCGTTCAGGACGGTAAAATCCAGCACGCGCCACCATTCGGTACTTTTGGCGAAAAAACCTGAGAAAAATACGATGGTGAGCACGAACGCCAGATAGCCCACCCAGGTTACTTTTTCCTCTCCTGAGGATGATGCACTCATGAAACCCCCTTTTTTGAGTCGCGTACAAAAGTTGTACGTCGCATCACTAAAAACGATCGGGGGCTAAAACACGATATCCCAAAGGTTATTATCAGAATTCATTTAAGATGTCGGAGGAGTGCGAGCGGAATCTGGCTCGCAGAAATGCTCAGCATTTTTCTTTTGGTCATCTTTTTAGTATAAGGTTTACACGCGGACAACTACTGTCCAGCTTATTGAAAACGAGGAATAACATGCGCATAAAAGTCTGTGCAGGGATTGTAGGTGCAGCATTGCTGCTGGCGGGTTGTAGCACCAGCAATGAGCTGACGGCAGCGGGCCAGAGCGTTCGCTTTGTGGAAGATAAGCCGGGCAGCGAATGCCAGCTGTTAGGCACCGCCACTGGCGAGCAAAGCAACTGGATGTCGGGGCAGCACGGCGAAGAGGGCGGCTCTATGCGCGGTGCGGCCAATGCCCTGCGTAATCAGGCTGCGGCAATGGGCGGCAATGTGATTTACGGGGTGAGCAGCCCGACGCAGGGGATGCTGTCCAGCTTTGTGCCAACCGCCAGCCAGATGAACGGCCAGGTCTATAAGTGCCCGAACTGATATAACTTTTTGATGGCGCTGCCGCTTTATCTCCAGGGCAGGTAAGCGTAGCGCTACCTGCCTTTTTAGTGCTGCCGCAGCTGCAAATCCAGCGGCGTCTTACTCGGCTCTCCGCCAATCTCACGTGCCAGCTTCGGCACCATATAACCCGAAACCAGCGTTAACAGCTCGCGCATAATTTTCCGGGCCTCTTCATCTGTCACCATGAAGTGCGCCGCGCCCTGGACGCGATCCAGAACATGCAGGTAATAGGGCATTACGCCCGCATCAAATAAGGCATTGCTGAGATCGGCCAGCACGCGGGCGCTGTCGTTCACGCCGCGCAGTAATACGCTCTGGTTGAGCAGCGTCACGCCTGCCTTTCGCATACGCGCCATCGCCGCACGAAAGTCCGCGTCAATTTCATTCGCGTGGTTGATATGGTTCACCAGCAGCACCTGCAAACGGGACTGCTCCAGGCGCGTGACCAGGGCGTCGGTGATACGCGCCGGGATGACGATCGGTAAACGGCTGTGAATGCGCAGACGCTTAATGTGCGGGATGGTCTCAAGCTGAGTCAGCAGCCAGTCCAGCTCATGATCTTTTGCCATCAGCGGGTCGCCGCCGGAAAAGATGATTTCATCCAGCTCCGGGTGCGCCGCGATGTAGTCCAGTGCCACCTGCCAGTTGCGTTTATTGCCCTGATTTTCGGCGTACGGGAAGTGGCGACGGAAGCAATAGCGGCAATTTACCGCGCAACCACCCTTAACCAGCAGCAGGGCGCGATTACGGTATTTATGCAGCAAACCCGGTACGACACTGTTTTGCTCTTCCAGCGGATCGGTGCTGTATCCGGGGGCGGTAATAAACTCATCCTGAGAGGTAAGCGTTTGTTTTAATAATGGATCATCAGGGTTACCCTTTTCCATTCGGGCAACAAACGCGCGGGGAACGCGCAGGGCGAAAAGGCGCTTCGCCTCACGACCTGCACGCAACGCTTCGTGCTGTTCGAGGTCTAAAAGACGCAGCAATTCATCAGGACTGGTGATTACATCGGCAAGTTGCGATAACCAATCTTCTCTGGACGGGGTGTTTAGGGTTACAATATGCGCCATTTTGTGGCTTAGCTACCAGTTAACAAATTTAGAGGGCCTTATGGCAACGTACTATAGCAACGATTTTCGTGCTGGTCTTAAAATCATGATGGACGGCGAACCGTACGCGGTTGAAGCCAGCGAATTCGTTAAACCAGGTAAAGGCCAGGCATTCGCACGCGTTAAGCTGCGCCGCCTGCTGACCGGTACCCGTGTTGAGAAAACCTTCAAATCTACTGACTCCGCTGAAGGCGCTGATGTTGTCGATATGAACCTGACTTACCTGTACAACGACGGTGAGTTCTGGCACTTCATGAACAACGAAACCTTCGAGCAGCTGTCTGCGGACGCGAAAGCGATTGGCGACAACGCCAAGTGGCTGCTGGATCAGGCTGAGTGCATCGTTACCCTGTGGAACGGTCAGCCTATCGCGGTTACGCCTCCGAACTTCGTTGAGCTGGAAATCGTTGAAACCGATCCAGGTCTGAAAGGTGATACCGCAGGTACTGGCGGCAAGCCTGCCACCCTGTCTACCGGCGCGGTGGTTAAAGTGCCACTGTTCGTACAGATCGGTGAAGTGATCAAAGTGGATACCCGCTCCGGCGAATACGTATCCCGCGTGAAGTAATTTACGTCATGATTAAAGGCGCAGCGCCCGCTGCGCCTGATTTTGCAGGCAGGGAAGATGAAACGTACCGTTAAAATTCTGCTTCTGTTAGCGTTCTCCAGCGCAATTCTCTCCGGTTGCAACACCGCGCGTGGCGTGGGCGAAGATATTCAGGATCTCGGCCATATCATTTCCCATGCGGCCAGCTAATTCCGTTTAATTTTCCTAAAAATTCTTCCTTTTCCGTCAAACGACAAGATCTTGTCTATTCTTAAGTTGCTATACACAAAATAACTTTGGCTATAAAAGGAAGATATTATGGTTAAGAAAACAATTGCAGCGATCTTTTCTGTTCTGGTGCTTTCTTCGGTACTGACTGCATGTAACACCACCCGTGGCGTAGGGGAAGATATCTCCGACGGTGGTAACGCGATTTCTGGCGCAGCAACTAAAGCTCAGAACTAATGAAAGCGACGGTACGGCAGCTAACTTCACCGTACCGTCAATTCTCCACTTCCTGTAGCGATAAAAACGGGGAGTAACGCGTATCCATATGAAGCTTCATGCGGATATTGCGTTTGTACGTATACACCGTTTTTCCGTTAATGCGCAGATTGCTGGCAATTTTCTGGTTGCTCGCACCATCCATCCACAGGGTCAGTACTCTCTCTTCCTGACGCGTCAGTAACGGTGCCGCCATTTCCGGAAGCTCCGCGCTTGCGCATGTCGTTAGCGCGTCGTTTATCACCGCCGCCAGTTTTTCCAGATCGGTATTTTTGGAAAGTGAAGACCATATCGGGAACTGCGCCAGATAATCTGTCATCTCCTGCTCCTGCCCCGATTGCAGCATAATAAAAGGCAATGTTTCGCTGGCAATAAGCAGGGAAGATAGCTGCTGAAAATGGTGTAAATCCTGCCGGAAGCCCGATAAATCAGCGATGACCAGCGCAGGTTTCCATTGCAGGATATGCTCTCTGGCGAGGAAAAGATTATTTACCCCGGTTACGACGAAATGACCCGAAAACAGGTCTGAATGATTGAGCCAGGCTTCAAATCCCGTGCGGGTGAAGTGACAACGGTCAATCAAAAGAATTTTGAACATATAATTTTCGCAGTCGGCTAGTGGTTTGGCTTCCTGCCATCAGAAAGCCTATCATCATAGAGAAGTCGGATGAGTCATAAATGCCTGAACTCCGTGCCTTACTGAGGCTATTTCTTGCCTTAACGTGTTCAGCAGAAAAAGTTTGAAAAAAAATTCCATGCTAACCAAAATATAAGGCGCAACCTCAGCCTTGCGGGACGACCCGTAAGCGCTTCATTCATCGGGGACGGCCCCAACTTGTCGTTAAGTTAAGGAGCCTGATATGTCCTGGATCGTTCTTGTTATTGCCGGTTTGCTCGAAGTGGTATGGGCAATTGGCCTGAAATATACCCACGGTTTTACCCGCCTGACGCCCAGCGTCATCACTATCGCCGCAATGATTGTCAGTATCGTCATGCTGTCATGGGCGATGCGAACCTTGCCAGTCGGAACGGCTTACGCTGTCTGGACTGGAATTGGCGCGGTAGGGGCTGCCATTACCGGCATTCTGCTGCTGGGGGAGTCTGCGAGTCTGGCGCGTATCGCCAGCCTCGCGTTAATCGTCGCGGGTATCATCGGGTTAAAACTCAGTACGCACTAATGCAGCTGTTTTACCCAGATTAATTTCGTCACGTCAAACCCTTGCCGGGTCGCTATGTCCAGCATCTGCTGTTTCATTTCCGTCGAGATCGTTGGCGTGCGGGAGAGGAGCCACAGATAGTTGCGATCCGGCCCACACACCAGCGCATGGCGGTACTCTCTGTCCAGCGCAATGACGTTATACCCGCCGTAGAATGGGCCGATGAAAGAGACTTTCATGGCCGCGCGGTTAGACGCGCCGGTGAAATAGGCCTGACCAACTGACTGCTGCCACATCTGGCGATCCGGGTTATAACCGCGGTTAATGACCCGGATCCCGCCGTCATCCATCGCGCTGTAGCTGACCGTGACTTTTTCTAAGCCCCGTTCGAACTGATGGTCCATTCGGGCGATTTCATACCAGGTGCCGAGGAAGCGCTGTGCGTCGAAATTACTGACTACCGTGACGCCAGGCGGAGGAGTAGGGGAACTGCAAGCAACCACTAAAAACGCGGCTGTTACTGCGGCAATAACAGGCAGAATGCGCATAGGAGTTTCCTTACTGTTTTTTGTTAAGTGTAGATGACAGCAAGGAAAATGCGGGAGATTGTGCAGGGTGTTTTGCCGGGTGACGGCTTCGCCTTACCCGGCCTACAAAGTTCACGCGTTGTGTAGGCCGGGTAAGCGCAGCGCCACCCGGCAATGTTTTACTGTAGCGCCTCGAGGATATGGTATGCCGCCTCAACGCGTGCCGGGTTCGGATAGCTTGTATTCGCGAGCATCACAATACCGATCTGCTTTTCAGGAATAAAGGCCACGTAGCTGCCAAACCCGCCAGTAGAGCCCGTTTTATGGACCCAGGACGCTTTGACCGGGGGAGCCGGTGGATTCACTTCTGCCACGGGCAACGGCGCCAGTGCTACCTTACTGTCGCTGCCCTCGACCACCGTGTTGGCCTCCACGGGCCAGTTGAGCATCTCCCAGCCCAGACCCTGATACATTGACCCGATACGCCAGTAGCGCGACTGCGCCAGCGCGATGCCCTGCTTAAGTGAGGCATCAGCAACGTTCTCCGGCGCCATGTTTGCCATGACCCAGTTCGCCATATCCTGCACGTTGGTTTTCACGCCATAGGCTTGTGCATCCAGCATACCCGGCGAAACGCGCACCGCTTTACCGTCACGATAGCCCCAGGCGTAATGCGCCTCTTCCGCTTTCGGCACGTTAATCCAGGTATGGACCAGCTTGAGCGGCTTAAGGACCCGCGTCGTCATGGCCTGCTCATAGGGCATGCCAGAAGGTTTGACCGCCAGCGCACCAAAAAGACCGATGCTGGCGTTGGCGTAAAGACGCGTTGTGCCAGGCTTCCACTGCGGCTGCCAGTTTTGATAAAAGCGCAGCAGGGAGGCGTTATCCGTGACCTCATCCGGTACCTGTAGCGGCAGGCCGCCAGCGGTGTAGGTGGCGAGATCCAGCATACGAATACCCTGCCACTGCTTGCCCGTCAGCTGTGGCCAGTATCTGGTCACCGGATCGTCCAGCGAAATTTCACCGCGAGCAATGGCATCCCCACCTAAAACGCCGGTGAAGGTTTTACTTATAGAACCCAGCTCGAACAGGGTCTGAGGCGTAACGGATTTATTCGCCGCGATATCGGCCTTGCCAAACGTGTAATAGTGCGGTTTTCCCTGATAAATAACGGCCACCGCCATGCCTGGAACAGACTGGGCTTTCATCAGCGGGGTAACCGTATTCGCAACCACCTCCGCCAGCTGTTTTTCTGACACTGGCGTGGCGAGAGCAGAGCAAGAGATGCCGAGCAGCAGGGCGCAGCAAAGGGATTTTTTCATCATCAGTAATCTTCCGTAATAGCGAGTCAAGGGGATGTCCGGGCCCGTCAGACAGGCGTAGTCTGTTGGATTTGACAGTGCCTGACAAACGGTTAAATTTAGCATTAGCTGTTAATTTTTCTAACGGAAGCGACCATGACGCGAAGCTATCTCCCCCTCAATTCGCTTCGGGCTTTTGAGGCCGCCGCAAGACATCTCAGCTTTACGCATGCGGCCATTGAACTGAATGTGACGCATTCGGCTATTAGCCAGCATGTGAAAACGCTGGAGCAGCACCTGAACTGTCAGCTGTTCATTCGCGTGTCGCGCGGGCTGATGTTGACTACCGAGGGCGAAAATTTACTGCCGGTGCTGAATGATTCGTTCGATCGTATAGCCGGAATGCTGGATCGCTTCGCTAACCATCGTGCGCAGGAGAAGCTGAAAATCGGCGTGGTGGGTACGTTTGCCACCGGGGTCTTATTCTCGCAGCTGGAGGATTTTCGCCGTGGCTATCCGCACATCGATCTTCAGCTTTCCACCCATAACAACCGCGTTGATCCGGCTGCCGAAGGGCTTGACTATACGATCCGCTACGGTGGCGGGGCGTGGCACGGTACCGAGGCTGAATTTCTTTGTCATGCGCCGCTCGCGCCGCTGTGTACGCCTGATATTGCCGCCAGTCTGCACAGTCCGGCCGACATCCTCAGGTTTACGCTGCTGCGCTCCTACCGACGCGACGAGTGGACCGCGTGGATGCAGGCGGCCGGCGAGCATCCCCCTTCGCCAACGCACCGCGTGATGGTATTTGATTCGTCCGTGACCATGCTGGAGGCCGCTCAGGCAGGGGTGGGTATTGCTATTGCGCCTGTCGATATGTTTACCCATCTGTTAGCCAGCGAGCGCATTGTGCAGCCCTTTGCGACGCAGATTGAGCTCGGCAGCTACTGGCTGACCCGATTGCAGTCCCGGGCAGAAACGCCAGCCATGCGCGAATTTTCCCGGTGGCTGGTGGAGAAGATGAAAAAGTAAAAAGCCCGCCGGATGGCGGGCCTGTTCAGTCAGATGGTGACCACGGCAATCAACGTGACGACCGTCAGAATGGTCGCCAGACCGTAGAAGACCCATTTACCGCTTGGCACATGGATTTTCAGATCGTGCATCGCATGGTGGATACGGTGCAGACCACACCACAGCGGCAGGACGATCATCAGGAAGATGAACACGCGGCCAATAAAGCTGCTCGCAAAGGCCAGTACGCGCTCATAGCTCAGCGCATCGCCCGGGAACAGCCCCAGCGGCAGCATGATCCCGACCAGCAGGATAATGACCGGGGCAATAATGGCGCTCCACATGCCGCCTGCGCCAAACAGCCCCCAGAAGACCGGCTCGTCTGAACGTTTTGGATTTGGATTGATCACAGTAGTCTCCTTACCAGAACAGTGCGACAAACAGAATGACCACAGAGACAACTGCCGTCACTGCCCAGAGCCCTTTAATGACCGGCTCTGGCCCCATTTTTTCGCCTTTTACAATGATGTTCGCTGCTTTTGGCGCCAGTTCAAACCAGGTTTTGGTATGAAGCAGCGCGGCGGCGAGCACAATCAGGTTCAGCACAACGATGATTGGGTTTTGCAGGAAGCCCACAAAACTGGCCCAGGCTTCCGGGCCGTGCTTGAGGGCATAAACCCCGTACAGCAGTTCGAGGCTGAACCAGACCGCGGGAACAGCCGTGCCTTCACGCAGCATATAGAAGCGATAAAACGGCAGTTTTTTCCACCAGGTGGACGGCATTGGCCGCACGTAGGCTTTGCGTTTAGTCGTCATCATGCACTCCTTAGCGTGGTTTCAGGGTAGCGATAAGAAAGTCTTTCGAGCTTTCCACCTTTCCCTGCTGAATGGCGGCGGCCGGGTCGACGTGCTTCGGACACACTTCGGAGCAGTAGCCCACGAATGTGCAGCTCCAGACCCCGTTCTGGCTGTTAAGCTGCGCCATACGTTCTTTTTTACCGTGGTCGCGGCTGTCTTCGTTATAGCGGTGCGCCAGGGTAATGGCGGCCGGGCCGATGAACTCAGGGTTCAGGCCAAACTGCGGACAGGCGGCATAGCACAGGCCGCAGTTGATGCAGCCGGAGAACTGATGGTATTTCGCCATCTGCGCGGGCGTCTGGGTGTTTGGCCCCTGATCCGGCGTGCGCGGGTTGCCGATGATGTACGGCTTAATCGCTTCGAGGCTTTCGATAAAGTGGGTCATGTCGACCACCAGATCGCGCTCAATCGGGAAGTTGCCCAGCGCTTCAACCTTGATACCTTTGGTGTAATCACGCAGGAAGGTTTTACACGCCAGCTTTGGCACCTTGTTGACCATCATGCCGCAGGAGCCGCAAATTGCCATGCGGCAGGACCAGCGGTAGCTCAGGTCTGGGGCCAGGTTATCTTTGATATAGCCGAGCGCATCCAGCAGGGAGGTTTGCTCGTCGTAAGGGACTTCATAGAAAGCGCTGTGCGGCGCGGCGTCCACTTCCGGATTGTAGCGCACCACTTCAATTTTCAGTTTTTGCATCTCAGCCATTCGCCTTCTCCTTCTTATCGGCGGCTTCTGCTTCTGCACCGTACACGCGTTTCGCCGGTGGCAGCGTGGTGATTTTCACGTCGCTGTAGTCCAGTCGCGTAGTGCCATCCGCATCGCGCCAGGCGAGAGTGTGTTTAAGGAAATTGACGTCGTCACGTTCGGTGCAGCCCTCATCCAGGCGCTGGTGCGCGCCGCGGGACTCTTTACGCGCCAGGGCGGAATGGGCCATACATTCTGCGACGTTCAGGCCATGGCCCAGTTCAATGGTATAAAGCAGATCGGTATTGAAGACGCTGGAAGTGTCGGTGATGCGCACACGCTTGAAGCGCTCCTGCAACTCCGCCAGCTTGTCGACGGTTTTCTGCATCAGCTCTGGCGTACGGTAGATCCCGCAGCCTTCTTCCATCGACAGCCCCATTTCGTCGCGGATCTTCGACCAGTTTTCGTTACCTTCCTGGTTCACCAGGTCTTTCAGGCGTTTTTCGACGTCTGCAACCTGCGCATCCAGCGCCGCGCTGTTAGCTTCACCTGCCGTTGCGGCACGCTCCATCGCACGTTCGCCCGCCATGCGACCAAAGACCACCAGCTCAGCCAGCGAGTTTGAGCCCAGACGGTTTGCGCCGTGCAGACCGACGGAGGAACACTCGCCCACCGCAAACAGCCCTTTGATGCGGGTTTCGCACTGCTGGTCGGTTTCGATACCGCCCATGGTGTAGTGCGCGGTTGGACGCACCGGGATCGGCTCTTTCACCGGATCGACGCCCACATAGGCTTTCGCCAGCTCGCAGATAAACGGCAAACGCTCCAGCAGTTTCTTCTCGCCGAGATGACGCAGGTCGAGATGCACCACGTCGCCGCGCGGTGTTGAGATGGTGTTGCCTTTGCGCCACTCGTGCCAGAAAGCCTGAGAGACTTTGTCGCGTGGGCCGAGTTCCATGTATTTGTTTTTCGGCTCGCCAAGCGGGGTTTCCGGACCCATGCCGTAATCCTGCAAATAGCGATAGCCGTTTTTGTTGACCAGAATACCGCCTTCACCGCGGCAGCCTTCCGTCATCAGAATACCAGAGCCCGGCAGACCGGTTGGGTGATACTGGACGAACTCCATATCACGCAGCGGGACGCCGTGGCTGAGCGCCATGCCCATACCGTCACCGGTGACGATGCCGCCGTTGGTGTTGTAGCGGTATACGCGGCCCGCGCCGCCCGTTGCCATCACCACCGCGTTAGCGCGGATCTGGACAAGCGTGCCTTCCATCATGTTCATTGCCACCAGTCCGCGCGCATGACCGTCGTCGACCAGAATGTCGAGAACGAAATGTTCGTCAAAGCGCTGGATTTGTGGGAACTGGAGGGAGGTCTGGAACAGGGTGTGCAGCATGTGGAAGCCGGTCTTATCGGCGGCAAACCAGGTGCGTTCGATCTTCATGCCACCGAAGCGGCGGACGTTGACGCTCCCGTCCGGACGGCGGCTCCACGGGCATCCCCACTGTTCCAGCTGGGTCATTTCCGTTGGGCAATGGTGCACGAAGTAATCAACGACATCCTGTTCGCAAAGCCAGTCGCCCCCTGCAACCGTGTCGTGGAAATGGTATTCGAAGCTGTCATGATCCTGCGCGACGGCGGCGGATCCTCCTTCTGCGGCTACCGTGTGGCTGCGCATCGGATAGACTTTTGAAATCAATGCGATTTTAGCGTTCGGATTGGCTTGTGCCGCAGCAATTGCAGCGCGTAATCCAGCCCCGCCAGCGCCTATTACGGCAAGATCGGCTTGAAAAGTTTGCACGACATTCCTCCAGATTTTTGTTTTCCCGCAACGGGATGAACTAAAGGACGTTCACCTGCCCGAACGGGCGATTGCGGAAGCGATTCCACTGCTCCTTTATGGGTAAAACAGTATAACCGCGTAGAAGTGAGGGAAATTTGACGTGTTCGATTTTTTTGCTGTTCTGTGCGGTGATTTATCATCGTGATTAATGAATGGCGTCACAGTATTTCTCTGTGCAATGAAAAAGGACTTTTACTGTGCAAAATTTGTCTCTGCCCCGGCTTACGAGTAGACTTCGTGCCCTTGTCTGAAAACGGAGAAATAACTCATGAGCGAAACGGCCACCTGGCAGCCGAGCGCATCCATTCCAAACCTGCTAAAGCGCGCAGCAATTATGGCGGAGATCCGCCGTTTCTTTGCCGACCGCGGCGTCCTGGAGGTGGAAACGCCGTGCATGAGTCAGGCGACGGTCACGGATATTCATCTGGTCCCGTTTGAAACCCGTTTTGTTGGCCCAGGCCACTCTCAGGGCATGAATCTGTATCTGATGACCAGCCCGGAATACCATATGAAGCGTCTGCTGGCGGCCGGGTGTGGTCCGGTCTATCAGCTGTGCCGTAGCTTCCGTAATGAAGAGATGGGCCGACACCATAATCCGGAATTCACCATGCTGGAGTGGTACCGCCCGCACTACGACATGTATCGTCTGATGAACGAAGTTGACGATCTGCTGCAACAGGTGCTGGATTGCGCGGAAGCTGAAACGCTCTCCTATCAGCAGGCCTTCCAGCGCCATCTGGAAATCGATCCGCTGTCGGCTGATAAAACACAACTGCGTGAAGTGGCGGCAAAACTGGATCTGAGCAACGTGGCGGATAACGAAGAGGATCGCGACACGCTGCTGCAACTGCTGTTCACCTTTGGTGTTGAACCGCAGATTGGCAAAGATCGTCCGACGTTTGTCTATCACTTTCCGGCCAGCCAGGCCTCACTGGCGCAGATCAGCACCGAAGATCACCGCGTGGCGGAGCGTTTTGAGGTGTATTTCAAAGGCATCGAGCTGGCGAACGGTTTCCACGAGCTGACCGACGCGCGCGAACAGCAGCAGCGTTTCGAGCAGGATAACCGCAAGCGCAACGCGCGCGGTCTGCCGCAGCAGCCGATTGATACTCATCTGCTGGAAGCGCTTAAAGCCGGTCTGCCGGACTGCTCCGGCGTGGCGCTGGGTGTGGATCGCCTGGTCATGCTGGCGCTGGGTGCCGAGCAGCTGGGCGATGTGATTGCCTTTACGGTCGATCGCGCCTGAAAAAATGCCGGGTGGCGCTGCGCTTACCCGGCCTGCTCGGTCATTTAACTCTGCCACATTAAAAACTGCTCATTTCTCTCTATACGGGTCTTTTTCTTAATTTGACTCGGATAGCCACATTGTTTGTCTGGTCATCTGCTACCATCCGCGCAGTTTAATTCCGTTTCGGATGGTTATATGTCTCACTCACTCAAAAAAATGACCCTTACCGGGCTCATTCTGATGATTTTTACGTCAGTCTTTGGCTTTGCCAATAGCCCGTCCGCGTTTTATCTGATGGGCTACAGCGCGACGCCGTTTTATATCGTTTCCGCTCTGTTCTTCTTTATCCCGTTTGCGCTGATGATGGCGGAGATGGGCTCGGCGTACCGGAAAGAAGAGGGCGGCATCTATTCGTGGATGAACAACAGCGTCGGTCCGCGTTACGCGTTTATCGGTACGTTCATGTGGTTTTCATCCTACGTCGTCTGGATGGTCAGCACGGCGGCCAAGGTTTGGGTGCCGTTCTCAACGTTTCTCTTCGGTGCGGATAAAACGCAGGTCTGGTCTCTGGCGGGGCTGAGCTCCACGCAGGTGGTCGGTATTCTGGCAGTGTGCTGGATGGTGGTGGTCACCCTGGTGGCCTCGAAAGGCATCAACAAAATTGCCCGTATCACTGCCGTTGGCGGCATTTCCGTGATGTGCCTGAACCTGGTGCTGCTGCTGGTCAGCATCGCTATTCTGTGCCTGAACGGCGGGCATTTCGCACAGGAAGTCAACTTCGTTTCATCGCCTAATCCGGGTTACCAGTCCGGGCTGGCCATGCTCTCCTTTGTGGTGTTTGCCATCTTTGCTTACGGTGGAATTGAAGCCGTGGGCGGGCTGGTCGACAAAACCGAAAATCCGGAAAAGAACTTCGCCAAAGGTATTATCTTTGCCGCCATCGTCATTTCTATTGGCTACTCACTGGCGATTTTCCTCTGGGGCGTCAGCACCAACTGGCAGCAGATGTTAAGTAATAACACCACCAACCTCGGCAACATTACCTACGTGCTGATGAAAAGCCTGGGGGTGACGCTGGGCAACGCCATGGATCTCGCGCCGGAAACGTCGGCCACCCTGGGGATCTGGTTTGCGCGGATTACTGGCTTGTCGATGTTCCTCGCCTATACTGGCGCATTCTTCACGCTGATCTACTCGCCGCTGAAAGCGATTATTCAGGGGACGCCAAAGGCGCTGTGGCCCGCACGTATGACGCAGCTGAACGCTGCCGGTATGCCTGCCAACGCGATGTGGATGCAGTGCCTGCTGGTGTGCGTGTTCATTCTGCTGGTGTCCTTCGGCGGTGATACCGCGTCGGCGTTCTATAACAAGCTGACCCTGATGGCGAACGTATCGATGACGCTTCCGTATCTGTTCCTGACCCTGGCGTTCCCGTTCTTTAAGGCGAAGCGGGATCTGGAGCGGCCGTTTGTGATCTTCAAAACCCGCGCGGCGACGCTGCTGGCGACCACTGTTGTGGTGCTGGTCGTCGCGTTCGCCAACATCTTTACCGTCATTCAGCCCGTGGTTGAGGCAAATGACTGGAACAGCACGCTGTGGATGGTTGGCGGACCGATCTTCTTCTCGCTGCTGGCAATGGGGATTTATGAGCATTACCGTCGTCGCTCGACGGCCTGTGTAGCAGAAGTGGCGTAAAGGATTGACCCCCTCCCGACGGGGAGGGGGAAAGGATTACAAACTTCCCGCCGGGCGCGTACGCGCCGCTGACGTCAACGTTCTTCCCGTCTTACGTCCGTCCAGCGTTTCCAGACGCATCTGGAACGGTGGGAACGGCATATCAATTCCGTGCTCGCGGAAGCCAGCCAGAATCAACTGGTGGATCTCATGGCGCAGCGGCATACGGTGTCCCATCTCGGCGGCGTAGATACGCAGCTCGAAAATCTGGATCCCCTGCTGCAAATCAACCAGGAACACTTCCGGCGGCGGGTTGTCGATTACCAGCGAACAGCGTTCAGCAGCCGTATAGAGGATCTGCGTCACCTCTTCGCTGTTGGCATCCGACGGAGCGGGTACGGTCAGCACCACACGCGTGACGGAGTCGGACAGCGACCAGTTGATAAACTGCTCGGTGATAAACGCCTTGTTCGGGACGATGATCTCTTTACGGTCCCAGTCGCTGATGGTGGTGGCGCGGGTGTTGATCCTGGTGACGCTGCCGGTGAGATCGCGGATGGTCACCGTATCGCCAATTCGAATCGGCTTTTCAAACAGAATGATCAGACCAGAGACGAAGTTGGCAAAAATCTCCTGTAAACCAAAACCCAGGCCTACGGTCAGGGCGGCAACCAGCCATTGCAGTTTTGACCATTCGATACCAATCATCGAGAAGCCAACCAGCCCACCAAACAGCATGATTAAATACTTGGTGATGGTGGTGATCGCATAGCCTGTGCCGGGGGTTAAATCCAGATGCTGCAACAGCGCCAGCTCCAGCAGGGCAGGGAAGTTACGGATCAGCTGCGTGGTGATGATCAGCACCAGAATCGCAATCAGCACGGCCCCTAAGGTGATGGGCTCCAGACTTTCGACCCCCTGCACCGTGGACGTCACATCCCATAAAGAGATGTTCTCCAGGAAGCCAAACGCGGAGTGGATTTCCGACCACAGGAAGATCACCGACAGCAGGGCAACCAGCATCAGAATTGAGCGTACCAGCCGCAGGGACTGGGTACTGATCGCATCCAGATCCAGTTCGACGTCATCGGCGTCTGTGGTCCCTTCGGTGCTGTTGACGTGGTTCGGCTCTTCTTCACCCCGCGCGCGCTGGGCCAGAATTTCTGCGCGACGGTGTTTGGCACGGTCAAACGCCAGACGACGACGCTGGATCAGCATGCCGCGGCGAATAACATGGTAGACCACCAGCAGCAGGAACCAGATAGCCACCGACGTTTCCAGTCGGGCGAGCAGCGCCTGCGCCGTGGCGAGATAACCGACCGCTGCCGCCAGCATCGCCGCCAGCGGCGCGCTGAGCAGCAGGTTCCACAGCAGACGGTTAAACATGTTATCGCCGCTGCCGGTCTTGTCGAGATAGAGCGGGATCCCGGCGCGTTTCAGGCTGAGCGTCACTACCGCTAACGCCCCGCAGATCAGCATAAAGCACAGCCGTCCCAGCGAGCCGGAGAACTCCCGGTCATTGAGATTATCGAACATGATCAACGCCATAATCAGCGGCACAATCAGCCCGATACTCATCAGGTAGTAACGCATCGCCCGCGCAACGCGATTACGCGGCCAGCCAAAGTGAGCGATGAACAGACCATTTGGCCGCGCAAACGTGGCGCAAATCATCACCACCCACAGCAGCGGAACGGTGGCGGTCACGCCATCGCCAATCGCGACGGCAAGCGGGTAGGGCCAGGCTTCACGCAGGCCGTATCCGAGCGTCATCCACAGCACCGGCAGCGGAGACGCGACCAGAATTGACCAGAACACAGTACGCAACGTCAGCCAGAAGTGATCCTGGGTTACTTTTCCCACTCGGGCGCTGGAGCGCTCAAGGAAACGGGTAAAGTGACGACGGGAATAAATACTGAAGCCCACCAGAATCAGCGCCCCCAGCAGCGGGAAGATGGTCTCCTTGCTGGTTATCATCATTACGCTGGCGAGGCCCAGCTGGCTGAAGGTGTCCAATGAAATGAGGCGGCGCAGATCCTGCACAATCTCAATCGGCCAGGCGAAGGTCATCGGCCGCACGTCGGACGTCCAGAAAAGGTAACGGTGCGTGGCTTCGTTGACCTCTTTCAGCGCATCCTCCAGCTGGCTATTCGAGACTTTCAGCTTGGTCAGCTCAAGGATCAGCGTATCGCCTCCCTGCAACAGGGAATTGAGCAGTTCGCGTTGGGTGCGCAGCTGCGCTTCCAGAATACGACTTTGCTCGCCGGTGAGCGGCTGTCCGTCAGCCTGACGGATCTGGCGGATTTGCGGCTGCTTGTTGAGGAGATCTTCATAATGAAGACGCTGAACGCGCAACTGCGCCATCTCCGTATCAAGCTGCTGCGGTTTTGGCATCTCTGGCAGACGAGCCACCTGGGCGCGTAACGCTTCGCCCAACAGGTTAGACGAGCCAAGCCACTGGGACTGTTCACGCAGCGTGTTGAGCGCCTGACGAACCTGGAGGGTTTGATTGGTGGCCTGACGCTGCTGCGAGGCCACCAAATCCATGCGCTGCGCCTGCTGATTCAGCGCGGCAGAAAGCTCGCGGTTAACCTTAAACTGGGCGACGATGCTGTCGGGTAGGTTAGCACTGTTTTCGGCCAGTAACTCGGTGCTTTCCAGCGCACGTTCAGCTTCACGCTGACGCTGGCTGTTGAGTTGATTTCTCAGCGCCTGGAGATATGCATCCAGCTGCTGGCTCTGCTTCTGCGCCAGCTCGGAACGCATCCGCGACAGCTCCTGGCGGTTGTTAGCGGAAAGCTGCGCCAGCTCCAGTTCATCAACCAGCGCTTTTAGTCTGGCGGATTCCGCCTGCAACCCAAGATTTTGCGCCTGATTCTGTGGTGTGCTGCCTGTCTGCGTCCCGATGCGGCGTTCCACCTCATTTAACTGACGGCGGGCATCGGTTTGCTGCTGTGGAAGCTGGCTGAGGGAATCGGCAATTTCACGCGCCCGTTCCTGCTCCTGCTGCGCCAGACGGCTTTTTTCCAGCAGCTGGCTGCTGACTTGCAGGATCTCCTGATTAAGCGCCTCGGACGTCATCCCCGCGGGGACCTGGCGTGGTTCATCGCGCAGGTTGTTTAGCTGCGAGCGCAGGGTCTGAGAGAGTTTGGGGAAGTTGTCGATAACCTGCTGATACTGCTGCGCGCGCTCAAGGGAACCCTTTCGTTCCTCAAGCGCGTTCAGTGCAGACTGGAGTGACTCAACGGTCTCCGGCTGAGCGGGTTTCGCCGCTTTTGCCTGCTCCAGCTCCTGGGTTATCTGTTTGGCGTCGGGGGCCGTCGCTGCGTACGCCCCCATGCTGAGGCACCAGGCCATCAGTAATACGATAATCGGGCGCACGTCAGCGATCCTTCTGTTGTTAGCCTTCGTCTTTTTTGTCGTCAACCAGCGGGCTGGCGTCGTGCTCGGCTTTGATCTCTTCTTCCGGCAACGGGGCAGGCGCAACCTCTGGCGTTACAAAGACCTCCGTCGATACTGCCAGAGGCTGGCCGAGTTTGGTCACAGACAGGCTTTCCAGCTCGTCGACCAGGTTAACTTTGCCCGGCGCGAACAGGTTGATGACCGTTGAGCCCAGCTTGAAGCGGCCCATTTCCTGACCTTTCAGCAGAGCCACAGAACCTTCTTCTTCGCCGGCAGGCCAGGTCCAGCGCTTGATCACGCCTTCGCGCGGCGGCGTAATGGTGCCCGCCCAGACGGTTTCGATGCTGCCTACAATGGTAGCACCCACCAGAATCTGCGCCATTGGGCCAAATTCAGTATCAAACAGGCAGATGACGCGCTCGTTACGGGCAAACAGGTTAGGAACGTTTTGCGCCGTCAGGTGGTTTACAGAGAACAGATCCCCCGGCACGTAGATCATCTCGCGCAGAATACCATTACACGGCATATGCACGCGGTGGTAGTCGCGTGGGGAGAGATAGGTGGTCGCGAAAGTCCCGTTGCGGAACAGATCGGCCATTATGTAGTTACCGGCCAGCAGCGCTTCCAGGCTGTAGTTATGGCCTTTCGCCTGCAAAATTTTGTCGTCTTCAATTTTACCCAGCTGGCTGATCACGCCGTCCGCTGGCATCACCAGCACGTTCGGGTCGGTATTCAGCGGGCGCACTTCGTCGCGCAGCGGACGCACAAAAAATTCGTTGAAGGTGCGGTAGCTTGCCGTATCCGGCTTCTGCGCTTCTTTCATGTCGACCTTGTAGTATTTTACGAACAGGTCGATGACCAGTTTGGTCAGCCAGCCCGCTCGTTTGCTCGCGCCCCAGCCCGCCAGGCGAGTGAGCCACAGTTTCGGCAGAATGTATTGAAGCGAAAGTTTAAATGAGTTTAACAAGGTAGCCTCCAGGCCATTGTTTTGTCGTTCCTGATCCGGCATTACGCTGCCGGAACCTGAAAAAAGGGGACGATTTTAGCGACGCTTAGCTTAGTTGTCAGTTATCAGAATCAGAAAAGTTTTTACGCGTTTTTACCTGGTCCATGCTTTCGAGAATACGGTGGTAATTTTCGAAACGGGTTTCCGCAATTTCTCCGTTCTCTACCGCTTCGCGGATAGCGCAGCCCGGATCGTTGTCATGTTTACAGTCGCGGTATTTGCAAGCGCCTAAATAGTCATGGAATTCGACAAATCCGTTAAAGATTTGTTCCGGCTCGAGGTGCCAGAGACCAAATTCACGCACGCCCGGGGAGTCAATCACATCGCCACCGTGCGGGAAGTGATAGAGACGTGAGGCAGTGGTGGTGTGCTGGCCCAGGCCCGAGACGTCAGACACATCGTTGGTCAGGATCTCCTGCTGAAGGCCGAGCAGGTTGTTAAGCAGGCTCGATTTACCTACGCCGGACTGCCCCGCAAAGATGCTGATGCGGTCGGTCAGCGCATCTTCTAACGGCTTCAGGCCATCTTTGGTGCGGCTGGAAACCATCAACACGCGATAGCCAATGTTGCGGTAAATATCCATCTGCTCATTTACAAAGGCCATGGCCTCGTCATCCAGCAGATCGATTTTATTCAGCACGATGAGCGGCTCAACCTGTAGCGTTTCGCAGGCCACCAGATAACGGTCAATAATATTGAGCGAAAGCTCAGGCAAAATCGCCGAAACGATCACGATCTGGTTAATGTTGGCGGCAATGGGCTTCACGCCGTCGTAGAAATCTGGACGGGTCAGAACCGACGTGCGTTCATGCACGGCTTCTACGATGCCTTTAACCGTTACCCCTTCCGCCGCCTCTTTACCTGGACGCCAGACCACGCGGTCACCGGTCACCAGGGAACGGATGGTGCGACGGATATTGCAACGGTGGATATCCCCGTCGGCGGATTCGACATCGGCGTGCATGCCGAAGCGGCTAATCACAACGCCTTCTGTCGCTTCGCCAAACAGGTTGTCGTCGTAATCGGGCTTCTCCGTAGTGGTTTTAAGACGGCGCTGGTGATTTGCATTCACGCGGCGCTGCTGCCCTTTGGAGAGTTTATTTTTACTCAATCGCGCTGGCTCCTGGTCGCCCGTAGCGGGCAAAACCTCTATGATACACTCTAATTAATACTAGTTAACCTGCTACTGCCGGTTATGCGAGAAGGGTGGAAAATAACATGAGCGCGGACGAAAACAACCTGATTTGGATCGATCTGGAGATGACCGGCCTGGATCCCGAGCGCGATCGCATTATTGAGATCGCCACACTGGTCACCGATGCCAATCTCAATATTCTGGCGGAAGGCCCAACGATTGCCGTGCACCAGTCCGATGACCAGCTTGCGCTGATGGATGAGTGGAACGTGCGTACCCATACCGGCAGCGGGCTGGTGGAACGCGTGAAGGCCAGCACCCTGGGCGACCGCGAAGCGGAGCTGGCGACGCTTGAATTTCTGAAGCAGTGGGTGCCGGCAGGAAAATCGCCTATCTGTGGCAACAGCATTGGTCAGGATCGTCGTTTCCTGTTTAAGTACATGCCGGAGCTGGAGTCCTACTTCCACTACCGCTATCTGGATGTGAGCACCCTGAAAGAGCTGGCCCGCCGCTGGAAACCGGAAATTCTCGACGGCTTTACAAAGCAGGGGACGCACCAGGCGATGGACGACATCCGTGAGTCTGTTGCGGAGCTGGCGTACTATCGCGAAAACTTTATTAAGCTCTGATTTTGCGATCCGGCGCCTTGCGTGGCCGGGTTTTTGTCGCTAAATTGTTCAGCTTGCCGATTAAATAAGCACTTGAACTGAATTTCAAAAAAATCGCTTTGAGGGGGGTTGCAGCTAAACGGATTTCTCGTATAATGCGCCTCCCGTAACGACAGAGAATTACACGTTACGACAGCAACAAAAGCAGTACAGATTTGCGGGAATAGCTCAGTTGGTAGAGCACGACCTTGCCAAGGTCGGGGTCGCGAGTTCGAGTCTCGTTTCCCGCTCCAAAATTTGAAAAGTATCGCAAGATACGCCAGCACCAGAACACCCAAGCGGGAATAGCTCAGTTGGTAGAGCACGACCTTGCCAAGGTCGGGGTCGCGAGTTCGAGTCTCGTTTCCCGCTCCAAAATTTGAAAGTATCGCAAGATACGCATAGCACCAGAACACCCAAGCGGGAATAGCTCAGTTGGTAGAGCACGACCTTGCCAAGGTCGGGGTCGCGAGTTCGAGTCTCGTTTCCCGCTCCAAATTCTTCTTCATCTCCAGATTATCCACAGCGAAGTGCTTCGTTGGGGACGTTTTCTATTATGTCTGAAATACTCTTGTGAACAGAGTTATCCACAGAAACCGTGATAAAACCAGTCTGTACGAAATGTTAGCAGGGTGAATAATATCTTCGTAATTCATTGTAATTTATGAAGAAAATTTGATTTCAAAATGTTATTGAGATCACTTGACCTGTTTGCCAGAGCTGATGGCGCCTGAATTCTTATTTTTATTCACAGCCTGTGAATATATCACACATCCCGCGGCAGCCCTTTTTCAATCACCCTGACCAGGCGCTGTTTCTTCGGTAACTGCACTTCAACCACGCCGGCATTTCGCTTCTCAATTTGCTGCGCAATCGCCCATTCTATGTGCTCATCAAGAAGTGGGTGCTCACCTCTACGGCTTTCGAGCGCCTGAAGATTTGCCTCATCCCACGGGGCATTCCCCAGCGCAACGGCCACATTACGCAGCCAGCGCAGGTGGCCGATACGACGTATGGCGGAACCCTCCGTCACCTTCAGGAACCAGGCTTCGCTCCAGGCGAACAGTTCGATCAACTGCGGGGCATGTAACGCCTTGCGCGGACTGAAGTCTTCTTCGTCCGTCAACTGTGAATAACGGTTCCACGGACAAATCAGCTGACAGTCATCACAGCCGTAGATGCGGTTGCCGATAAGCGGACGAAATTCCTCTGGAATGGCGCCTTCCAGCTCGATAGTGAGATAAGAGATACAGCGGCGCGCATCAACGGTATACGGTTCGACAATAGCGCCCGTTGGGCAGATGGTCATACAGGCCACACAGCGACCACAGCCTTCTTCCACCGGACCGTCTACCGGCAGGGGTAAATCAATCAGCAGTTCACCCAGGAAAAAGAATGAGCCCGCGTCGCGGCTTAAGATAAGTGAGTGCTTACCTGTCCAGCCGAGCCCGGCTTTTTCGGCGATCGGGCGCTCAAGAATAGGCGCAGAATCGACAAAGGGTCTAAAATTCAGCGAAACACAGTGCTGCTGAATGGTTTCCCCGAGCTTTTTTAGACGGTTGCGCAGAAGTTTATGGTAGTCACGTCCCAGAGCGTATCGGCTGACGTAACCCAGCGAAGGATTTTTTAGCGTGCGCGCAAAGGCCGCGTTAGCAGGCAGATAGTTCATGCGTACGCTAATAACGCGCAGCGTACCCGGCAACAGCTTGTGGGGGCGGGCACGCATCATACCGTGACGCGCCATCCACTCCATCTCGCCGTGGTATTGTTTATCCAGCCATGCCTGGAGCTTAGGCTCGCTGGCAGAGAGGTCGGTGTCAGTAATACCGACCTTCTGGAAGCCCAGTTCAGCACCCCACTGTTTTATTTTTTGCGCTAATTCATTGAGATCGAGGGGCTGTGACATGACGGACCATACTGTGAAGAAAAACCCCGCAAGTATACCACATTCCATCTGGCATGCGGATGACCTCCGTCGGGCCGAGAAAGAGGCCGCAGATAGCCTGGGCATTACCCTTTACGAACTGATGCAGCGCGCGGGCGAGGCGGCGTTTAACGTGGCGCGTACGGCTTATCCGGAGGCTTCGCACTATCTGATCCTGTGCGGGCACGGCAATAACGGTGGCGATGGTTATGTGGTGGCTCGTCTTGCGGTGGCGGCGGGGCTGCGCGTCACCCTGCTGGCGCTGGAGAGCGACAAGCCGTTACCGGAAGAAGCGGGCATGGCGAGAGAGGCCTGGCTGAATGCGGGGGGCATTATTCATGCGCCTGATATCGTCTGGCCCGAGGATGTCGACGTGATTGTTGACGGTCTGCTGGGGACGGGACTGATGCGCGCGCCTCGCGATGACGTCGCCGCGCTGATTACGCGCGCTAATGCGCACCCCGCCCCGGTGGTAGCGCTGGATATTCCCTCCGGCCTGATGGCGCAAACCGGCGTGACGCCGGGCGTGTCGATTGAGGCGGCGCGCACCGTGACCTTTATCGCCCTGAAGCCGGGTTTGCTTACCGGTAAAGCGCGGGATGTCGTGGGCACGTTACACCACAACGCCCTGGGGCTGGAAAACTGGCTGGCCGGACAGGATACCCACATCACCCGCTTTGATGCCTCCCTGCTTGCACAGTGGCTGCCGCCGCGCCGTCCCACGTCCCATAAGGGCGACCATGGCCGACTGCTGATTATCGGCGGCGATCGCGGCACGGCAGGTGCGATTCGTATGACCGGAGAGGCCGCGTTGCGCAGCGGCGCCGGATTAATACGCGTGCTGACCCGCAGCGAAAACATCCCGCCCATTATTACCGCGCGGCCGGAGCTGATGGTCCACGAGCTTACCCCGCAGGCGATTGAAGAGGGTCTTGAGTGGGCGGACGTGGTGGTCATTGGTCCGGGCCTGGGTCAGCAGGAGTGGGGTAAACAGGCCCTGCAAAAGGCCGAGAATTTTCGTAAACCGATGCTCTGGGATGCCGACGCGCTTAACCTTCTGGCAATAAACCCGGATAAGCGTCACAATCGCATTCTAACGCCGCACCCCGGCGAAGCCGCACGGCTGCTTAACTGTAGCGTGGCAGAAATTGAAAGCGATCGCTTACTTTCAGCCCAACGTCTGGTAAAACGTTACGGAGGTGTTGCCGTTTTGAAAGGGGCGGGGACCGTTATCGCCAGCGATGGTGCGATGGGCATCGTTGATGCCGGTAATGCAGGCATGGCGAGCGGCGGCATGGGCGATGTGCTCTCTGGCATCATTGGCGCATTGCTCGGACAGAAACTTCCCCTTTATGATGCAGCCTGTGCGGGCTGCGTGGCCCACGGTGTGGCGGCTGACAGGCTGGCTGCTTGTTACGGAACGCGCGGTATGCTGGCCACCGATCTTTTTTGCACGCTGCGGCGTGTTGTTAACCCGGATGTGATTGACGTAGAAAATGACTAATCGAGCGATTCCTTTACCTGATGAACAAGCCACTTTAGATCTCGGCAAGCGCGTGGCGCAGGCCTGTCAGGGGGCGACCGTCATTTATCTGTATGGTGATTTAGGCGCGGGTAAAACAACCTTCAGCCGTGGCTTTTTGCAGGCGTTAGGCCATAACGGGAACGTAAAAAGCCCGACCTATACGCTGGTAGAACCGTACACGCTTGAAAATATCATGGTGTACCACTTTGATTTATATCGTCTTGCGGATCCTGAGGAGCTGGAATTTATGGGGATCCGCGATTACTTTGCCAACGACGCCATCTGCCTGGTGGAGTGGCCGCAACAAGGTGCGGGTGTGCTGCCTGACCCGGATGTCGAAATTCACTTAGATTACCAGGCACAAGGGCGTGAGGCGCGCATCAGTGCGGTTTCCTCATCAGGCTGTTCCTTACTGGCGCGTTTAGCCAGTTGAGCGTAGGGATAACGGGATGATTAATCGCGTTAAAGGTTGGGTGCTGGCTGCCACGGTCCTGCTGTGCGCGCAGGCCGGGGCGGCCAGCCTCTCGGATATTCAGGTGTCGAATGGCGATAGCCAGGCCCGTATTACGTTCAGCTTTATGGGCGATCCTGAATATGCTTTCTCACAAATCGACAGCCGCAGCGTGGCGCTCGATATTAAACAGACCGGGGTGATCCAGGGGCTGCCGCTCCAGTTCAGCGGCAACAATCTGGTGAAAAGCATCCGTTCGGGGACGCCGAAGGATGCGCAGTCTCTGCGTCTGGTGGTCGATCTCACCGAAAAGGGCAAGACGAAGGCGGTTAAGCAGCAAAACGGCGCCAATTATACGGTGGTCTTTACCATTAATGCTGATGTTCCGCCGCCACCTGCACCTGTTGTAGCAAAACGCGTGGAGGCGCCGGTTTATACCCCAAGGCCGTCTGAGCCAGCCCGTAATCCGTTTAAATCACAAAATGACCGACTTACCGCCGTGACCAGCAGCAATACGGTGACGCGTCCGGCGGTCAGCGCGCGGCGAACGCCGGTCAGTGGCGACAAAGTGATTATCGCCATCGACGCCGGACACGGCGGGCAAGATCCTGGCGCGATTGGCCCGGGCGGCACGCGGGAGAAAAACGTCACTATCGCCATTGCCCGTAAGCTGCGTGCGCTTCTGAATGACGATCCGATGTTTAAAGGGGTCATGACCCGCGACGGAGATTACTTTATTTCAGTGATGGGACGCTCGGATGTGGCGCGTAAGCAAAACGCCAACTTCCTGGTGTCGATTCACGCGGATGCTGCGCCGAACCGTAACGCCACCGGCGCGTCGGTATGGGTGCTGTCGAACCGTCGCGCCAACAGTGAAATGGCGAACTGGCTTGAAGAGCACGAGAAGCAGTCTGAACTGTTAGGCGGGGCAGGCGATGTGCTGGCAAACAGCCAGGCCGATCCGTATCTCAGCCAGGCGGTGCTGGATTTACAGTTCGGTCATTCTCAGCGCGTCGGGTATGATGTCGCCACTAACGTACTGAGCCAGCTGCAAAGCATTGGATCGCTGCATAAGCGTCGCCCTGAGCATGCAAGCCTCGGTGTCCTGCGTTCGCCGGATATTCCGTCGATTCTGGTAGAGACGGGCTTTATCAGTAACAACGGCGAAGAGCGCCTGTTGGGCAGCGACAGCTATCAGCAGCAAATTGCCGAAGCGATTTATAACGGTCTGCGTAAATACTTTGACGCGCATCCGCTTCAGTCTGCGCCGCAGGGCGGGGCCGCCCAGACGGCAAGCGCCGCGCTGCCGGGTGAGATGACCGCGACTAATTAAGGAGAGTTCATGCCGATTCAGGTTCTACCGCCGCAGCTCGCGAACCAAATCGCCGCCGGTGAGGTGGTGGAACGCCCTGCGTCGGTGGTGAAGGAACTGGTGGAAAACAGCCTCGATGCAGGGGCGACCCGCATTGATATTGATATCGAACGCGGGGGCGCAAAGCTTATCCGCATTCGTGATAACGGCTGTGGCATCAAAAAGGACGAGCTGGCGCTGGCGCTGGCGCGTCATGCCACCAGTAAAATTGCCTCACTTGACGATCTGGAAGCGATTATCAGCCTGGGTTTTCGCGGCGAAGCGCTGGCCAGTATCAGCTCCGTTTCCCGCTTAACGTTGACCTCCCGCACGGCCGACCAGCAGGAAGCCTGGCAGGCCTACGCCGAAGGGCGTGATATGGACGTCACGGTTAAACCTGCGGCGCACCCGGTAGGCACCACGCTTGAAGTGCTGGATCTCTTCTATAACACGCCCGCCCGGCGCAAGTTTATGCGAACCGAGAAGACCGAATTCGGACATATCGACGAGATCATCCGCCGCATCGCGCTGGCGCGCTTTGATGTCACCATCAACCTCAGCCATAACGGTAAGGTGATGCGCCAGTACCGCGCGGTGGCGGAGGGTGGACAAAAGGAGCGTCGGTTGGGCGCCATCTGCGGCACACCGTTTCTGGAAAAAGCGCTGTCCATTGAGTGGCAGCATGGCGATCTGGCCCTGCGCGGCTGGGTTGCCGATCCGAACGCCAGCAGCGCCGCGTTCGCAGAAATCCAGTATTGCTACGTCAACGGCCGCATGATGCGCGACCGCCTGATTAACCACGCTATTCGACAGGCCTGCGAAGATAAGCTCGGCGCCGATCAACAGCCCGCCTTTGTGCTTTATCTGGAGATCGACCCGCACCAGGTTGACGTTAACGTGCACCCCGCCAAGCACGAGGTGCGTTTCCACCAGTCGCGCCTGGTGCATGATTTCATCTACCAGGGCGTTGCCGCTGTATTGCAGCAGCAGGCAGAGCCAGAGTTGCCGCTGGCAAAAGAAGAGCCCGCGCCGCGCCCACTGCCGGAAAACCGCGTGGCGGCCGGGCGTAACCATTTTGCCGAACCGGCGGTCGCGCGCGAGCCGGCTGCTCCACGTTTATCCCCGGCGGGCAACGCGCCGCGACCAACCGGTGCCAACTATCCCAACGCTCAGCCGGGCTACCACAAACAGCAGGGGGCGCTGTGCCGCAAACTGCTGGATACGCCGGCGGTGGAGCATAAAGAGCACATCACGGTTTCAACCCCCTCTCTGGATGGGCATAGCCAGAGTTTTGGTCGGGTATTGACCATTATTGCTCCCGACATGGCGTTGCTTGAACGCGAAGGTAAACTGCTGTTGCTGGCGCTTTCCGTGGCGGAGCGCTGGCTCAAACAGGCGCAGTTAACCCCGGGGGTGAATGCCGCCTGCGCGCAGCCGCTGTTGATCCCCGTTCGCCTGAAAATATCCCCTGAAGAAACAGGGGTTTTGCGGCGCGTGCAGACGCAACTGGCCGAAATGGGGATTGAAATCGTACTGGACGCGCAGCATGTGACAATTCGCGCAGTGCCTTTACCCTTACGCCAACAAAATTTACAAAACTTGATTCCTGAACTGATAGGCTACCTGGCGCAGCAAACGACGTTTGATGCCGCCGATACCGCGCAGTGGATCGCCCGCCATTTGGCCAGCGAGCATGCACCGTGGAGTATGGCGCAGGCGATTACCGTTCTGGCGGAGGTGGAGCGCCTCTGTCCACAGCTGGTGAAAGCGCCTCCAGGTGGTTTGTTACAACCTGTTGATTTACAAACGGCGATGACCGCCCTGAAACATGACTGATGTAAGTAAGGCGAGCCTGCCAAAGGCGATTTTTTTAATGGGGCCAACGGCCTCCGGTAAAACGGCGTTAGCCATTGAGTTACGTAAAGTTTTGCCAGTAGAGTTGATTAGCGTTGATTCAGCCCTCATCTACCGAGGGATGGACATCGGCACGGCGAAGCCCAACGCAGACGAACTGCGTGCGGCACCGCACCGTTTACTGGATATTCTCGACCCGGCACAGGCTTACTCCGCGGCAGATTTTCGCCGCGACGCCTTAGCCGAGATGGCCGAGATTACCGCCGCGGGACGCATACCGCTGTTAGTTGGCGGCACGATGCTCTACTTTAAGGCGCTGCTGGAGGGGTTATCGCCTCTGCCATCGGCCGATCCGGAAGTGAGAGCGAAGATTGAGCGGCAGGCGGCAGAGCAGGGGTGGGACGCTTTGCACAGGCAACTGGAAGAGATTGATCCGGTTGCCGCAGCGCGGATCCACCCAAACGATCCGCAAAGGCTTTCCCGGGCACTGGAAGTTTTTTTCATTTCGGGTAAAACTTTAACGGAACTGACGCAAACGTCAGGAGACGCTCTGCCGTATCAGGTGCATCAGTTCGCCATCGCCCCGGCGAGCCGTGAACTGCTCCATCAACGAATTGAGCAGCGTTTTCATCAGATGTTGGCTTCAGATTTTGAAGCAGAAGTGCGGGCGCTTTTTGCCCGTGGAGATTTGCATACGGACATGCCTTCCATTCGTTGTGTGGGATACCGCCAGATGTGGTCGTATCTTGAAGGTGAGATTTCATACGATGAAATGGTTTATCGAGGTGTTTGCGCCACGAGACAGTTAGCGAAGCGCCAGATCACCTGGTTACGCGGTTGGGAGGGGGTTCACTGGTTAGACAGTGAAAAACCACAACAGGCGTTAAACGAAGTGATTGAGGTTATTGGTGATATCGCTGACTGAATGTGTACAATTAAGCCGTATCGTGCGCAATTTTTCAGAATCGCAAGGTTCTAAGTACAAAACAAGCATATAAGGAAAAGATAGAATGGCTAAGGGGCAATCTTTACAAGATCCGTTCCTGAACGCATTGCGTCGGGAGCGTGTTCCAGTTTCTATTTATTTGGTGAATGGTATTAAGCTGCAAGGTCAGATTGAGTCTTTCGATCAGTTCGTGATCCTGTTGAAAAACACGGTCAGCCAGATGGTCTATAAGCACGCGATTTCTACTGTTGTTCCGTCCCGTCCGGTATCTCATCACAGCAATAACGCTGGCGGCGGCACTGGCAGTAACTACCATCACGGCAGCAACGCGCAGGGTTCTTCAACACCAGCGCAGGACAGCGAAGAAACCGAATAAGGTTTTGGGCTGTTATCCACACGGGGAGCCAGGGATCCTGCGTTCCCCGCTGATCTTTTTAGAGAGGTTTACGCTTGTTTGACCGTTATGACGCCGGTGAGCAGGCGGTGCTGGTACACATCTATTTTTCGCAAGACAAAGATATGGAAGACCTCCAGGAGTTTGAATCTCTGGTCTCTTCCGCCGGTGTCGAAGCAATGCAGGTGATTACCGGTAGCCGTAAAGCGCCGCACCCGAAGTACTTTGTTGGTGAAGGTAAAGCAGTTGAAATTGCGGATGCCGTAAAAGCAACCGGCGCATCCGTTGTGCTGTTTGATCATGCGCTGTCTCCGGCTCAGGAACGTAACCTGGAAGCTCTCTGCGAATGCCGTGTAATCGATCGCACGGGGTTGATCTTAGATATTTTTGCTCAGCGTGCGCGTACCCACGAGGGTAAGTTGCAGGTTGAGCTGGCGCAGTTGCGCCATCTGGCGACGCGTCTGGTGCGTGGCTGGACACACCTTGAAAGACAAAAAGGCGGGATTGGTTTGCGCGGCCCGGGTGAAACCCAGCTCGAAACCGACCGCCGTTTGCTGCGTGGGCGTATAACTCAGATCCTTTCACGTCTGGAACGTGTAGAGAAACAGCGCGAACAGGGGCGTCGGGCGCGAACGAAAGCCGATATCCCAACGGTGTCGCTGGTGGGTTATACCAACGCCGGTAAATCCACCCTGTTTAACCAGATAACCGAGGCCCAGGTGTATGCCGCAGACCAGCTGTTTGCGACCCTGGACCCAACCCTGCGCCGTATTGACGTCGCAGACGTGGGTGAAACGGTGCTGGCGGATACCGTAGGGTTTATCCGCCATCTGCCGCACGATCTGGTCGCGGCGTTTAAAGCGACGTTGCAGGAGACGCGTCAGGCGACCCTGCTGCTGCACGTCATTGATGCGGCGGACGTACGCGTGCAGGAGAACATCGACGCGGTGAACGTGGTGCTCGAAGAGATCGACGCCCACGAAATTCCCACCCTGTTGGTGATGAACAAGATCGATATGCTGGACGATTTCGAACCGCGTATTGACCGAGACGAAGAGAACAAACCGATTCGGGTCTGGCTGTCTGCTCAGGCCGGGATTGGTGTGCCACTGCTTTTCCAGGCTTTGACAGAACGTCTTTCCGGTGAGGTAGCTCAGCACACGCTGCGACTGCCGCCACAGGAAGGCAGGCTGCGCAGCCGGTTTTATCAGCTTCAGGCGATAGAAAAAGAGTGGATGGAGGATGACGGCAGCGTGGGGATGCAGGTGCGTATGCCGATCGTTGACTGGCGTCGCCTCTGTAAACAAGAACCTGCGCTGGCGGACTATATCGTCTGATCAGAAAGGGGAAGCCTGAAAAATTCGCCCTTGCATAACAAATATGGAGCATATACATGGCGTGGAATCAGCCCGGTAATAACGGACAAGACCGCGACCCGTGGGGAAGCAGCAATAATCAAGGCGGCAACTCTGGGGGAAATGGCAACAAAGGTGGTCGCGAGCAGGGGCCGCCGGATCTGGATGATATCTTCCGCAAACTGAGCAAAAAGCTTGGTGGCCTTGGCGGAGGAAAAGGTTCTGGCTCGGGTGGCAATTCCACTCAGAGTCCGCGCCCGCCAATGGGTGGCCGCGTGGTGGGCATTGTCGCCGCTGCGGTGGTAATCATCTGGGCAGCCAGCGGGTTCTACACCATTAAAGAAGCAGAACGCGGCGTGGTCACCCGTTTCGGTAAGTTCAGCCATCTGGTTGAACCGGGCCTGAACTGGAAGCCAACCTTCATTGATGACGTGACCGCGGTTAACGTGGAGTCCGTCCGTGAACTGGCCGCCTCTGGCGTGATGTTGACCTCTGACGAGAACGTGGTGCGCGTTGAGATGAACGTACAGTACCGCGTGACCGATCCGGAACGTTATCTGTTTAGCGTGACCAGCGCCGATGACAGCCTGCGTCAGGCAACCGACAGCGCCCTGCGTGGCGTGATCGGCAAATACACCATGGACCGTATCCTGACCGAAGGTCGTACCGTTATTCGTAGCGATACCCAGCGTGAGCTGGAAGAGACCATCCGTCCGTACAACATGGGTATCACCCTGCTGGACGTCAACTTCCAGGCTGCACGTCCGCCGGAAGAGGTGAAAGCCGCGTTTGACGATGCGATTGCCGCGCGTGAAAACGAACAGCAGTACATCCGTGAAGCGGAAGCGTACACCAACGAAGTTCAGCCGCGTGCAAACGGTCAGGCGCAGCGTATTCTGGAAGAAGCGCGTGCGTATAAGACCCAGACCATCCTGGAAGCACAGGGTGAAGTGGCTCGCTTTGCGAAGATCCTGCCGGAATATAAAGCCGCGCCGGAAATTACCCGTGAGCGTCTCTATATCGAGACCATGGAAAAAGTGCTGAGCCATACGCGTAAAGTGCTGGTTAACGACAACAAAGGCGGAAACCTGATGGTCCTGCCGCTGGATCAGATGCTGAAAGGCGGTTCTGCACCGGCAGCAAAAGACAACAGCGGTGCGAACAACCTGCTGCGTCTGCCACCGGCCTCGTCTGGCAGCGCCAGCGCGAACACAACGCCTTCTTCGAACGATGGTGACATTATGGACCAACGCCGTGCTAACGCGCAGCGTAACGACTACCAGCGTCAGGGGGAATAAGGATGCGTAAGTCAGTTATTGCGATCATCATCATCGTACTGGTCGTGCTCTACACCTCCATCTTTGTGGTGAAAGAGGGCGAGCGTGGGATCAAGTTCCAGTTCAGTAGCGTCGTGCGTGACGGCGACAAGCGTCCGGTGATTTATGAGCCGGGTCTGCACTTCAAGATCCCGTTCATTCAGTCAGTGAAAACGCTCGATGCGCGTATCCAGACCATGGATAACCAGGCCGATCGTTTCGTGACCAAAGAGAAGAAAGACCTGATCGTTGATTCCTATATCAAATGGCGCATCAGCGATTTCAGCCGCTACTTCCTGGCAACCGGGGGTGGCGACGTTTCTCAGGCAGAAGTGCTGCTGAAACGTAAGTTCTCTGACCGTCTGCGTTCTGAAATTGGTCGTCTGGATGTGAAAGACATTGTGACCGACTCCCGTGGTCGTCTGACGCTGGAAGTGCGTGATGCGCTGAACTCCGGCTCTGCGGGCACCGAGGATGAAGTTGAAACCCCGGCGGCAGACGATGCGATTGCCAAAGCGGCTGAACGTGTTCAGGCTGAAACCAACGGTAAAGTGCCGGTGATCAACCCGAACAGTATGGCGGCGCTGGGCATCGAAGTGGTTGATGTGCGCATCAAGCAGATCAACCTGCCAGCGGAAGTGTCCGAGGCGATCTACAACCGTATGCGCGCCGAGCGTGAAGCGGTAGCCCGTCGTCACCGTTCACAGGGTCAGGAAGAAGCGGAAAAACTGCGCGCGGCAGCGGACTATGAAGTAACCAAGACGCTGGCGGAATCTGAGCGCCAGGGTCGTATCCTGCGCGGTGAAGGTGATGCCGAAGCGGCTAAACTGTTTGCTGATGCATTCAGCCAGGATCCAGACTTCTACGCCTTCATCCGTAGCCTTCGCGCTTACGAGAATAGCTTCAAGAGCAACCAGGATGTGATGGTGCTCAGCCCGGACAGCGATTTCTTCCGTTATATGAAGACGCCGACCAACGCAACGCGATAAACTCAGGCTCGTTTGAGTATTCAAACCACCGCTCTTCACGGAGCGGTGGTTTTCTTTTATAAGGATGAAAAATGAACTCCACGATCTGGCTCGCACTGGCCCTGGTTTTGGTGCTGGAAGGCCTCGGCCCGATGCTCTATCCGCGCGCATGGCGCCGGATGATCGCGACAATGAGCCAACTCCCGGACAATATTTTGCGTCGTTTTGGCGGTGGTCTTGTGGTTGCCGGTATCGTTATCTACTACATGTTGAGGAAAACGATTGGCTGATCAAAAACTAACCGCAATTGGCATATTTTAGGGTCAAAAAGTGCTGTATATCTGAAAAAGCGATGGTAGAATCCATTTTTAAGCAAACGGTGATTTTGAAAAAATGGGTAACAACGTCGTCGTACTGGGCACCCAATGGGGTGACGAAGGTAAAGGGAAGATTGTTGATCTTCTGACTGAACGGGCTAAATATGTTGTACGCTACCAGGGCGGTCACAACGCAGGCCATACTCTCGTAATCAACGGTGAAAAAACCGTCCTCCATCTTATTCCATCAGGCATTCTTCGCGAAAACGTCACCAGCATCATCGGTAACGGCGTTGTGCTGTCTCCCGCTGCGCTGATGAAAGAGATGAAAGGTCTGGAAGACCGTGGTATCCCTGTTCGTGAGCGTCTGCTGCTCTCCGAAGCCTGCCCGCTGATCCTGGATTATCATGTGGCACTGGACGTGGCGCGTGAAAAAGCGCGTGGCGCGAAAGCGATTGGCACCACCGGTCGTGGTATCGGCCCGGCTTACGAAGATAAAGTGGCTCGTCGCGGTCTGCGCGTGGGTGACCTCTTCGACAAAGCGACCTTCGCTGAAAAACTGAAAGAAGTGATGGAATATCACAACTTCCAGCTGGTGAACTTCTACAAAGCCGAAGCCGTTGACTACCAGAAAGTGCTGGATGACGTCATGGCGATTGCTGATATTCTGACCGGTATGGTTGTTGATGTGTCCGATCTGCTGGACCAGGCGCGCAAGCGTGGCGATTTCGTCATGTTTGAAGGTGCGCAGGGTACGCTGCTGGACATCGACCACGGTACCTATCCGTACGTAACGTCCTCTAACACCACCGCGGGTGGCGTGGCAACCGGCTCCGGTCTGGGCCCGCGTTATGTCGATTACGTTCTGGGCATCATCAAAGCGTACTCCACTCGCGTGGGTGCAGGTCCATTCCCGACCGAACTGTTTGATGAGACCGGCGAGTTCCTCTGCAAGCAGGGTAACGAGTTTGGCGCGACCACCGGTCGTCGTCGTCGTACCGGCTGGCTGGACGCCGTTGCCGTACGTCGCGCAGTGCAGATCAACTCCCTGTCTGGCTTCTGCCTGACCAAGCTGGACGTACTGGACGGCCTGAAAGAAGTAAAAATCTGCGTAGGCTACCGTATGCCTGATGGCCGCGAAGTGACCACCACTCCGCTGGCTGCTGACGACTGGGAAGGCATTGAGCCAATTTACGAAACCATGCCGGGCTGGTCTGAGACCACATTTGGTGTGAAAGAGCGTAGTGGCCTGCCAAAAGCCGCGCTGGACTACATCAAGCGCATTGAAGAACTGACCGAAGTGCCGATCGATATTATTTCTACCGGCCCGGATCGTACTGAAACGATGATCCTGCGCGACCCGTTCGACGCATAATCTTCGTGACTGCTGGCCTGCGGGGAAACCCGTAGGCCGGATAAGCGCAGCGCCATCCGGCGACCGCTCCTGGATCTCCGCTTTTTCGCCCCGTCTGTCAAATAAATTAGCCGCTAACTATCTGGCTGGTTTATCATCATTAATGAATATCTCTGCGGTTTGACCGCGTTTTCCCTTTTTCCTGAGGTTGATGTGCAGTTAACAAGTTTCACCGATTACGGCTTACGCGCGCTGATTTACATGGCGTCGTTACCCGATGGGAAGATGACCAGCATCTCTGAAGTCACAGAGGTGTACGGTGTGTCCCGTAATCATATGGTCAAAATAATCAATCAACTTAGTCGTGCCGGATACGTTGCTGCCGTCCGCGGGAAGAATGGAGGGATCCGTCTCGGTAAACCGGCGCAGAGTATCCGTATTGGCGATGTGGTACGTGAACTGGAGCCGCTCTCTCTGGTGAACTGTAGCAGCGCGTTCTGCCACATTACGCCCGCTTGCCGCCTGAAACAGGCGCTTTCAAAGGCCGTGCAAAGTTTTCTCAAGGAACTGGATAACTACACGCTGGCCGATTTGGTTGAAGAGAATCAACCGCTTTATAAATTATTGCTGGTGGAATGAAGAAAATTTCCACCGGAGCTGACAACGGAGGAACCGACATGTCACAAGATCCTTTCCAGGAACGCGAAGCCGAAAAATACGCGAATCCTATCCCCAGCCGCGAGTTCATCATTGAACACTTAACAAAACGCGAAAAACCCGCCAATCGTGAAGAACTTGCCGTTGAACTGAACATTGAAGGTGAAGAGCAAATTGAAGCCCTTCGCCGCCGCCTGCGCGCCATGGAACGTGACGGGCAACTTGTCTTTACTCGTCGCCAGTGCTACGCGCTGCCAGAACGCCTCGACCTGCTGAAAGGCACCGTTATTGGTCATCGCGATGGCTTCGGCTTCCTGCGCGTGGAAGGCCGTAAAGACGACCTGTACCTCTCATCCGAACAGATGAAGATGTGTATTCACGGCGACCAGATCCTGGCGCAGCCGCTGGGTGCAGACCGTAAAGGCCGCCGCGAAGCGCGCGTGGTCCGCGTGCTGGTGCCGAAAACCAGCCAGATTGTAGGCCGTTACTTTACCGATGCGGGCGTAGGCTTTGTGGTGCCGGACGACAGCCGTCTGAGCTTCGACATTCTCATCCCGCCTGAAGAGGTGATGGGCGCACGCATGGGCTTTGTGGTGGTGGTGGAACTCACCCAGCGCCCAACCCGTCGCACCAAAGCGGTGGGTAAAATCGTCGAAGTGCTGGGCGATAACATGGGCACCGGCATGGCCGTCGATATGGCGCTGCGTACCCATGAAATTCCGTATGTCTGGCCGAAAGCGGTTGAAGATCAGATTGAAAACCTGCGTGAAGAAGTGCCGGAAGAGTCCAAAGCAGGCCGCGTGGATCTGCGCGATCTGCCGCTGGTCACCATTGATGGTGAAGACGCCCGTGACTTCGATGATGCCGTATATTGCGAGAAAAAACGCGGTGGCGGCTGGCGTCTGTGGGTGGCTATCGCGGATGTGAGCTATTACGTGCGTCCGCACACGCCGCTGGATAACGAAGCGCGCAGCCGCGGTACGTCGGTCTACTTCCCGTCGCAGGTTGTACCGATGCTGCCAGAAGTGCTCTCCAACGGCCTGTGTTCCCTCAACCCGCAGGTGGACCGCCTGTGTATGGTCTGCGAAATGACCATCTCCAGCAAGGGACGTCTGACGGGCTATAAGTTCTACGAAGCGGTGATGAGTTCTCATGCGCGCCTGACCTATACCAAGGTCTGGCATATGTTGCAGGGCGATCAGGATCTTCGCGAACAGTACGCGCCGCTGGTCAAACACATCGAAGAGCTGCACAACCTCTACAAAACGCTGGATCAGGCGCGCGAAGAGCGCGGTGGGATCTCGTTTGAGAGTGAAGAGGCGAAGTTTATCTTTAACGCTGAGCGTCGTATCGAGCGTATCGAACAGACTCAGCGTAACGATGCGCACAAGCTGATTGAAGAGTGTATGATCCTGGCGAACATCTCGGCGGCACGTTTCGTTGAGAAAGCCAAAGAGCCTGCGCTGTTCCGTATTCACGACAAGCCAACCACGGAGGCCGTAACCTCGTTCCGCTCCGTGCTGGCTGAACTCGGTCTGGAGCTGCCTGGCGGGAATAAGCCTGAGCCACGCGATTACGCCGAGCTGCTGGAATCCATCAGCGATCGTCCTGACGCGGAAATGCTGCAAACCATGCTGCTGCGCTCCATGAAGCAGGCGATTTACGATCCTGAAAACCGGGGCCACTTTGGTCTGGCGTTACAGTCTTACGCGCACTTTACCTCGCCGATCCGCCGTTATCCGGATCTGTCCCTGCACCGTGCGATCAAGTATCTGCTGGCGCACGAGCAGGGTCATAAAGGCAACACGACCGAAACCGGAGGGTATCACTACTCCATGGAAGAGATGCTGCAACTGGGCCAGCATTGTTCCATGACCGAGCGTCGTGCGGATGAAGCGACGCGCGACGTGGCGGACTGGCTGAAGTGTGACTTTATGCTGGATCAGGTGGGTAACGTCTTTAAAGGCGTGATTGCCAGCGTCACCGGCTTTGGCTTCTTCGTGCGTCTGGATGAGCTGTTTATCGACGGTCTGGTGCACGTTTCCAGCCTCGATAACGATTACTACCGCTTCGACCAGGTCGGACAACGTCTGATCGGCGAATCCGGCGGCCAGACCTACCGTCTGGGCGATCGGGTGGAAGTGAAGGTTGAAGCCGTGAATATGGACGACCGTAAAATCGACTTCAGCCTCATCTCCAGCGAGCGTGCTCCGCGTAACGTCGGCAAAACCGAGCGTGAGAAAGCGAAAAAAGGCGGTAACGGTAAAGCGGGCGGTAAGCGACGTCAGGCAGGTAAAAGAGTAAACTTTGAGCCAGACAGTGCTTTCCGTGGCGAGAAGAAACAGAAGCCCAAGGCGGCGAAAAAAGACGCTCGTAAAGCGAAAAAACCGTCGACCAAGACCCAAAAAATAGCGGCCGCGACCAAAGCGAAGCGCGCGGCGAAGAAACAGCAGGCGGAGTAATTTCCCCTCACCCTGACCCTCTCCCCAACGGGAGAGGGAAAATATTTATTACGAGAACCATCAATGAGTGAAATGATTTACGGCATCCACGCGGTGCAGGCCCTGCTGGAGCGCGCGCCGGAGCGTTTTCAGGAAGTTTTTATTCTGAAAGGGCGTGAAGACAAACGTCTGATGCCGCTGATCCACGCGCTGGAAGCGCAGGGCGTAGTGATCCAGCTGGCGAACCGCCAGTATCTGGATGAAAAAAGCGAAGGTGCTGTACACCAGGGCATTATCGCGCGCGTGAAGCCAGGCCGTCAGTATCAGGAGAACGATCTGCCGGATCTGATCGCCGGGCTGGAGAACCCGTTCTTCCTGATCCTCGATGGCGTAACCGACCCACATAACCTGGGCGCGTGCCTGCGTAGCGCCGATGCAGCAGGCGTGCATGCGGTGATTGTGCCAAAAGATCGCTCCGCGCAGCTTAACGCTACCGCTAAAAAAGTCGCCTGCGGCGCGGCGGAAAACGTCCCGTTAATCCGCGTGACTAACCTGGCGCGCACCATGCGTCTGTTGCAGGAAGAAAATATCTGGATCGTAGGAACAGCCGGTGAAGCGGATCACACCCTGTACCAGAGCAAAATGACCGGCCGTATGGCGCTGGTGATGGGAGCGGAAGGCGAAGGTATGCGTCGTCTGACGCGCGAGCACTGCGATGAGCTGATCAGCATCCCAATGGCGGGCAGCGTATCGTCCCTGAACGTTTCTGTTGCGACGGGTATCTGCCTGTTTGAAGCGGTGCGTCAGCGCGGGTAGCCTGTTGTGCCGGGTGGCGGCTTCGCCTTACCCGGCCTACAAAAGCATGGTACCGTAGGCCCGGTAAGCGTAGCGCCACCGGGCAACAATCTCACTCCTCTAACGACCGTAAATGGTCATCCTTTCTCAGCGTCATCAGCGCGAAAATACTCACCACCGCCGTTGCCATCACGTAGTACGCCGGAATATCCAGATTGCCCGTCTCTTTAATCAGCCCGGTAATGATCAGCCCCGCACAGCCCGAGAAGATCGCATTCGACAGAGAATAGGCCAGCCCCAGCCCGGTATAACGCACGCGCGTCGGGAACATCTCAGACAGCATAGCCGGCCCCGGTCCTGCCAGCATCCCCACCAGACCTCCCGCAATCAGCACCACAATCGCTTTAACCGCCAGCGTGCTGGACTCCGCCTGCAAAATTTTCAGCAGCGGCAGGGCGAGGATCAGCAGGAGCACGGTGGCGATAATCATCACCGTGCGCCGCCCGATCCTGTCGCTCAGCATGCCCGACGGAATGATCGTGAGCGCAAACCCAATGTTAGAAATCACCGCAATCAGTAACGCCTGGTTAAAACCGGTGTGCAGCGCAGATTGCAGATAGGTCGGCATAATCACCAGATAGGTATAACCCGCCGCAGACCAGACCATCACGCGGCCAATGCCCATCAGGATGGTTTTGAACGTGGCGGCGGTGCTGGCCTGAGTAACAACCGGTTTTTCCCGTTGCTGCACAAAGCTCGGCGTCTCTTCCATGCTCACCCGCAGCCATAGCGCGACCGCACCCATCGGCAGCGCCAGGAAGAACGGAATGCGCCAGCCCCAGTCGTGCAAGGCTTCAGGGGAGAGCAGGGCAGAGAGCAACGCGACAATGGCTGCGCCCGCTAACAGCCCGAGCGCCACGGTAAAGGACTGCCATGCCCCGTAAAGACCGCGCTTGCCGCGCGGGGCGAACTCCGTCATCAATGAGACCGCACCGCCATACTCACCGCCCGCGAACAGTCCTTGCAGAATACGCAGGAGCGTAACGATCAGCGGCGCGGCAATCCCGATACTGGCGTAGACCGGCACAATACCGATGGCAGCGGTGGCGAGCGTCATCAATACCAGCACAATAATCAGCGTCGGTTTGCGGCCAATCCTGTCGCCAATGCGGCCAAAGACCACCGCACCCAGCGGACGGAAGAAGAAAGCGATGGCGAACGAGGCCCAGGTGAGGATCAGGCTGGTGAGCTCCGCCTCCCCCTCAAGCTGGAAGAAGTTTCTGGCAATCACCGTTGCCAGAAAACCGTAGACCGCAAATTCATACCACTCGATGAAATTACCGATGGAGCCTGCAATTAATGCACGCTTGTGCGCATCCTGTTGCATAACGATCCTCACATAAACGGGGTAGGAATAAATTATTCAGCATTAGTGAAGTAATGAAATAGTTTATTCTTATGTTCTGTGAGCTATTTCACGAATGATATCAACACGATCGTCATCGTGTGACCCCCCTCCCATGCAGCGTACATGCCCTCTGTCCATACTTACCTTTATTGCCAATGAAAGGAGGGAGACAGCATGCACTGGCAGACACATACCGTTTTTAATCAACCTGCACCGCTATCGAATAGCAACCTTTTTCTCTCTGATTGCGCCCTGCGCGATGCGGTAGCGCGCGAAGGGGCTGAGTGGGATGTGGATCTTCTTGCCAGCATCGGACAGCAGTTGGGTACGGCGGAGTCGCTGGAGCTGGGCAGGCTGGCGAACGTTAATCCGCCGGAGCTGCTGCGTTATGACGCCACGGGAGCGAGGCTGGATGACGTCCGCTTTCATCCGGCATGGCATCTTCTGATGCAGGGGCTTTGCGCCAACCGGGTGCACAACCTGGCGTGGGAGGAGGAGGCGCGGAAAGGATCGTTCGTCGCCCGGGCCGCGCGTTTTGTGCTGCATGCTCAGGTGGAGGCGGGAACGCTATGCCCGGTGACCATGACCTTCGCCGCCACGCCGCTGTTGCTACAGTCGCTGCCCAAACCGTTTGACAACTGGTTAACGCCGCTGATGAGCGATCGCTACGATCCCCATCTCGCGCCGGGGGCGCAAAAGCGCGGCCTGCTGATCGGCATGGGGATGACGGAAAAGCAGGGCGGTTCGGACGTACTCAGTAATACCACCAAAGCAGAGAAATGCAGTGATGGCAGTTACCGGCTGGTGGGGCACAAATGGTTTTTCTCCGTGCCGCAGAGCGATGCGCATCTGGTGCTGGCACAAGCGAAGGGCGGGCTTTCCTGCTTTTTTGTTCCGCGTTTTTTACCCGACGGGCAACGTAATGCCGTGCGCCTTGAGCGTCTGAAGGACAAGCTCGGTAACCGTTCAAATGCCAGCAGTGAGGCTGAGTTCCTTGATGCTTACGGCTGGCTGCTGGGCGAAGAGGGTGAAGGTGTCCGGCAAATTCTGAAGATGGGCGGGCTGACGCGCTTTGACTGTGCGCTTGGCAGCCACGGATTGATGCGCCGTGCGCTCTCGGTGGCGCTTTATCATGCCCATCAGCGGCAGACCTTCGGCAAAAATCTGATCGACCAGCCGTTAATGCGCGACGTGCTAAGCCGTATGGCGCTGGTGCTGGAGGGACACACGGCACTGCTGTTCCGACTCGCCCGGGCGTGGGACAACCGCACCGACCCGCAGGAGGCCGCATGGGCGCGGCTTTTCACTCCGGCGGCAAAATACAGCGTCTGCAAAGCGGGCATACCGTTTGTGGCAGAGGCAATGGAGGTGCTGGGCGGTGCAGGCTATTGCGAAGAGAGTGAACTTCCGCGGTTGTACCGTGAAATGCCCGTCAACAGCATCTGGGAAGGCTCTGGCAATATTATGTGCCTGGATGTACTGCGCGTGCTGGCGAAGCAGTCGGGCATTCTCGACCTGCTCGCCGATGATTTCGTGCAGGTCAAAGGTCAGGACAGGCACTTCGATCGCAGCTGGCGGCAGCTACAGCAGAAGCTGCGTAAACCGCAGGAAGCGCAGGGCAGGGAGATCGCGCGGCAGCTCTTTTTACTCGGGGCCGGAAGCCAGATGCTGCGGCACGCATCGCCGCCCGTGGCGCAGGCGTGGTGCCGCATGATGCTGGATACCCGAGGCGGCACGCTGATGAGCGAACAGGTGCAAAACGACCTGCTGCTGCGCGCCACGGGCCGAGTCGGTTAAGCCTTCAGCTGGAACAGGCTCACCAGCCGGGTGAGATGTGAACCCTTCTCGCGCAGCGTCTGTGCCGTCTGCTCGCTGCGCGAGATGCGATCGGCATTGATGTGCGATGCCTCACCGATGTGCGTCATCGCCAGATTCACCTGACCAATCCCCGCAGACTGCTCGCGGGAGGCGTGGTTGATTTCGGTGACAAGCTGGCTGATGTTATCGATATGAACAATGATGGCATCCATCGCCAGACGCGTCTGCTCAGACAGCGCATGGCCTTCGCTCACCTTGTTCAGCGTGTCGCCAATCAGCTGTTCAATCTCTTTTACCGCGTTGGCGCTGCGTGCGGCCAGGGCGCGCACCTCTTGCGCCACCACTGCGAAACCTTTCCCGTGCTCGCCCGCCCGCGCCGCTTCAACCGCCGCATTGAGCGCCAGGATATTGGTCTGGAAAGCGATGGACTCAATCACGCGGGTAATGTCTTCAATGCGTTTCGATGCATCACGAATATCATCCATGGTGGAGACTGCGTGGGTCACCGTCTCTCCACCCTGATGCACCGCGCGTGAGGTTTCCCCCACCAGCTGCTGAGTTTGCTCCATGTTGGCGGCATTTTGCTGCACGGTGGCGGCTAATTGCTCCATGCTGGCGGAGGTCTCCTCAACGCTGCTGGCCTGTTTGTTGATCTGTTCAGAGATCTCGCCGGTGTCTGAAGCCAGCGCGTTAGTCCCCAGATGGATTTCGCTTGCGGCCTCGCGGACCTGCAACACAATTTTTTGCAGGCCGCCCCCGATCCCGTTGATGGCATCAATCAGCTGGCCGACCTCATCCTGGCGGGTTACCGGCAGGCTGGCGCGCAGATCGCCTGCGGCATACTGCCGGGCAAGCGCGATCACTGCGCGCAGTGGGCGGGTTAGCATCCGGCGAATGAGGATAACGAACAGGCCCGCGAAGAGCACGGATAGCACCACGCCCGCCATCAGGAAGCGATCGCGCAGCGTGGTGACGCTTGAAAGCAGTACGGCTTTATCCACTTCACCCACGATGGTCCAGTTCCAGCCCGGCAGCGGCGTGTAGGCAACTTTGAGCGTACGGCCATCTGCGCTCACGCGCTCCAGCGTGCCGGCTTTATCACTCAGAAGCTGCTGCTGTGTCGCCGTATCCCAGTTGGGCAGTTTGCCCTCTTCGCTGGCATGGAACAGATACTGTCCGCGCGTTTTGCCGCTGCTGCGATCCAGTACAAAGAAGTGGCCGCTCTCGCCCAGACGACGGTTAAGGATTTTCTCGCGCATGACGTTCCACGAATGGGTGATGTCCACGCCGACAAAGATAATCCCGATAACCTGGCCTTCCGCATTTTTAACAGGCTGGTACTGCGTGATATAGCGCTTGCCGAACAGAAGCGCGAGGCCACGATAGACCTCCCCTTTAGTGACAGCCGCAAATGCCGGGCTGGTGGTATCAAGAACGGTTCCGATGGCGCGGTCGCCATTCTCTTTGCGCAGCGACGTGGCCACGCGGATAAAATCGTTACCGCTGCGGACAAACAGCGTCGAGATGGCGCCCGTTCGGCTCAGGAAGTCATCAGAAAGCGTATTGTTTTCATGCAACTCCGTTTCGCCGCCTTTCAGCAGAGGAACGGTAAGCCCGTTTATGGTCCGGCTCTGGCTGCTGTCGCTGTTCAGCGGCTGTGGCAAAAAGGTGGTGAACAGACGGGTATAGCTTTCAACCTCTTCGCTCAGGCTGGTGTTGAACATCTCTACCATATCCACCATGCCGGTGGACTGGTTATGCAGGTCTTCAACCGCAAGATCTTCAAGCTGCTGGCTGGCGTTGTGGCTCAACAGAAAAGTGAACAGCAAAAAAAGCGTGGCGACACTTGCACCTGTTAGCAGCGATAGCTTCGTGCCCAGACCTGCCCGGCGGAAAAAGGTGATCATAAATTGCTCATTATTGAAAAGTGATGGCTGTTCAACGGCAGAGCGAAGAGAACGTTTATCTGTTTAATGTAACTGAATGTTACATATTTGTTTTTATTAAGTTTCGGGAGAGGTAAAAAATTTGCAAAAGTGAAAAGCCACTAAAATTAAGTGGCTTTTATCGGAAGGGATTATGCATAAAGAATGGCCTGCACGCGCCAGTGATTAACATGGTTATCTTCCTGCATCTGGACGATGCGATACCAGGATGCGCCCTGTTCATCGGCCTTCAGGGCGACGACACGTTCAACGTCTTGCGGACTTCCCGTGATATTATTGACGGAGATCTGACCAATCTCGTTCAGGCCCGTGACGCAATCCGCGCTGGCAAATTCGGCCGACTGCGCCGTGGTGCTCAGCAGGCCCGCTGAAAGCAATAGCGTCGTTAAAGCAAGGGTTCGTTTCATCGTCAGCTCCTTTTCACGTGTCTCCGGTATCCGCCGGGCAATCCTTCGCGAATAAACTCATTTCCATTGTTGCTGGCATGGAGTTTATTGTGGACAGGAAAATGTCTACGGACGCAAAGCAGTGTAAAAGTCGTTCAAATGATGATGCTTACTTACGGTATAAAATTCCCTGGGCGTACCACTGTCCCGTAATAATGGTTTCATCAATCATCGTGATGACGTAATAATCTGCTTTTGCGGCAACGGCCTGTGCTTCAATTGCGTCTTCTGCATCATCCGGGGAACCACGAACCATCGCGGATACGGTACCCAGGCGTTGTAATCCTTCCGTCTGATTACGACGAATTTCCTGAGGATGATCGGTAACCGGCGGCGCCGGTTCTGGCGTACCCTGCAATACGGAACATCCGCTGAGCAGCGAGACCAGCAATAAAGCGGTAAGCCTGCGCATAAACCTGTCTCTTTTCCTGATAGCCATAGTGTAGTTGTCTGCGAATTTAGTTTTGGGGGAATGTTCCCGAAGTGTTATCTGGGACGTAGATTTCGAATGAAAATATCGTGAAACCGTAATCCAGCTCTCAACATTATGAATCATTCATCAGCACAGGATCGACAATGATTGAAATTGAAACTCGCCAGCTGAGTGAGCATGAAATCATCCATGCTTTTCCGGCTGGTAAAGGTGAACTGCCGCTGCCGACGGTAGTTTTCTATCATGGCTTTCTCTCCTCGAAGCTGGTCTACAGCTATTTTGCCGTCGCGTTGGCGCAGGCCGGTTTCCGGGTGGTCATGCCTGATGCGCCGAATCATGGGGCACGCTTTACGGGCAATGAGCAGGCGCGGCTGGGGCTGTTCTGGCAAACGCTGCACGGCAATCTGACCGAGTTCGCCGGGCTGCGTGACGCGCTCTTGCAGGCCGGGCTGGTGGAGGGGAAACGGCTGGCGGTCGCAGGCGCATCAATGGGCGGAATGACGGCGCTGGGGATCATGGCCAGGCATCCGGAGGTGACGTCCGTCGCTTGCCTGATGGGATCGGGCTACTTTACATCACTGGCAAAGACGCTGTTCCCGCCGCAGGCCCCTCAGGAGATTGAGACCCTGTTGTCTGAATGGGACGTCAGCCATGCGCTTTCACAGCTGGCCGATCGTCCGCTGCTGCTGTGGCATGGGGATGCCGATGACGTCGTACCGCCCGGTGAAACGTTCCGCCTGCAACAGGCGCTACAGCGCGAAGGGCTGGACAGCAATCTGACCTGCCTGTGGGGAGCAGGTGTCCGGCACCGTATTACCCCGGCCGCGCTGGAGTCAACCGTGGAATTCTTCCGTCAGCACCTTTAAACGCGCAGCACTGTGACACCCTGATCCTCGAGCTTGCTGAGGATCTCGGGGTTGGCGTTTTTGCCGGTGATCACCATGCTGATTTGCTCGGCGCGGCTGAAAAGCATGCCAGCGCGTTCACCGACCTTGCTGCTGTCGACCAGCACCACCAGCTTGCCCACCACGTTAAGCATGTTCTGCTCTGTCATTGCGGTGAGCATATCGGTTTTATACAGGCCATCCGCCGTCAGGCCTTTGCCGCTGGTAAACATCCAGTGCCCGGCGTAGAGGCTGTTTTCACTGTCCTGCGGGCTCAGGGTGATGGACTGGCTCTTGTTATACTGGCCGCCCATGATCACCACGCTTTCATGTTCCTGGTCGATGAGATAGTTGGCCAGCGGCAGATAGTTGGTAATGATTTGCACCGGCTTGCCGCACATCTCACGGCCCAGCAGAAACGCCGTCGAACCGCAGTTGATTACCACGCTCTCCCCAGGATTCACCAGCTGTGACGCCGCTCTGGCAATCCGCACCTTTTCATCGTGATTCTGCGCCTGGTGGATGTTCATCGGCGTCCAGCGTGGACGCTGCTGGCTGATGGCCTCTGCGCCGTTGCGGACTTTTTTCAGCTTGCCGCTCTCATCCAGCTTGTTGATGTCCCGCCGCGCGGTAGCGGGGGAGATCCCTAAACGTTCGATCACTTTCTCGACGGTGATAAACCCTGTTTGCGCCAGGAGTTCCAGTAAAATTTGATGCCGTTGCGCTTCCGTCATGAGCTATTCCGATAAGAATTGATTTGAAAAGATGATATTTGAAATAGCGTGAAATTACTAAAATAAAAATGACATCGCCAGACGCAGGGTCTGGCGATTGGGCCTCGGTATCAGAGGAAGGACTTGAACGGCAGGTCTGGTTCAATTGTAAAGCAATCATCGAAACCACGCGGGTAGTGGTACTCAAGATTGTCTTTATCCAGCGGCCAGGTGAACTTGCCGCCAACCTGCCAGATGAACGGCTTGAAGCCATACTTGAGGCGGTCTTTTTTCATCTCCCACAGGACGCGGATCTCTTGCGGATCGGCCTGGAAGTTTGACCAGATATCATGGTGGAACGGGATCACCACTTTGGTGTTCAGCGCTTCGGCCATACGCAGCATGTCCGCGCTGGTCATTTTGTCGGTGATCCCGCGTGGGTTTTCACCGTAAGAGCCAAGCGCCACGTCAATCTGGTGCTCGTTACCGTGCTTCGCGTAGTAGTTGGAGTAGTGGGAGTCACCGCTGTGATACAGGGAACCGCCAGGCGTTTTGAACAGATAGTTCACTGCGCGCTCGTCCATCCCGTCTGGCAGTACGCCTGCGGCTTTCTGATCGGCAGGCAGGGTGATCAGCGCGGTGCGGTCAAAGGCATCAAGCGCGTGAATCTCAATGTCTTTGATTTTCACCACGTCGCCCGGCTTCATCACGATGCAGCGCTCTTTTGGCACGCCCCAGCCAATCCACAAATCCACGCAGGTCTGCGGCCCGATAAACGGTACGTCGTCCGCGCAGTTTTGCATTACCGCTGCCGCCACGTTCACGTCGATATGATCGTTGTGATCGTGGGTAGAGAGAACGGCATCGATCTGGCGAATGGCAAAAGGATCAAGCACAAAAGGCGTGGTGCGCAGGTTCGGCTGGAGCTTTTCAACGCCGGCCATACGCTGCATCTGGTGGCCTTTTTTCATCAGTGGATTGCCGTGGCTCTGTTTGCCGGTGCCGCACCAGAAATCGACACAAATGTTGGCGCCGCCTTCTGATTTCAGCCAGATCCCGGTGCAGCCCAGCCACCACATCGCAAATGTGCCAGGAGCAACCTGTTCCTGCTCGATCTCTTCGTTCAGCCAGCTACCCCACTCCGGAAAGGTACTCAGAATCCATGATTCACGGGTGATGGTTTTCACTTTACTCATCGTTTGACTCCTGGTTTTAATCAAAAGTAATCATACTGTGACTTGTTGTGATTAATGCTGGCACTGTTTGAATCGATTTGCAATGGCTGTTTTGCGGAAAATTCCCCTCGCCACATCACAGAAAAAACATCATGACGTTGTTAAGATAACCGCTACAAATGGTTAATATATTGAAATTTAAGAATTTATTTATTGGGCTGTATCGGTAGTGAAAATCATTACTAACACCATGGAAATAAATTGCGTGATCCGTCACAAATAATCAAATGCAATCTTGTGATGATTATTTGTGATTAATAGAGTGATGACACCAACCACACAGGGATTGCCCCTCGTGTTCTCATTTTCTGGAGAGAGTTATGGAGATCCTCTACAACGTCTTTACCGTTTTCTTTAATCAGGTAATGACCAACGCCCCGCTGTTGCTGGGTATCGTGACGTGCCTGGGGTACATCCTGCTGCGCAAAAGCGTCAGCGTGATTATCAAAGGCACCATCAAAACCATCATTGGTTTTATGCTGTTGCAGGCGGGGTCTGGCATTCTGACCAGCACGTTTAAGCCGGTTGTTGCCAAAATGTCAGAGGTGTACGGCATTAACGGCGCCATCTCTGACACTTACGCGTCCATGATGGCCACCATCGATCGTATGGGGGATGCGTACAGCTGGGTTGGGTATGCGGTACTGCTCGCGCTGGCGCTGAACATCATTTACGTGCTCCTGCGCCGCATCACCGGTATTCGCACCATCATGCTCACCGGGCACATCATGTTCCAGCAGGCGGGGCTGATTGCGGTTTCTCTCTATATCTTCGGCTACCCAATGTGGACCACCGTCATCTGCACGGCAATACTGGTCTCGCTTTACTGGGGCATCACCTCCAACATGATGTATAAGCCAACGCAGGACGTTACGGACGGCTGCGGCTTCTCCATCGGTCACCAGCAGCAGTTCGCCTCCTGGATTGCTTACAAAGTTGCGCCGTACCTGGGCAAAAAAGAGGAGAGTGTTGAAGACCTCAAATTGCCTGGCTGGCTGAATATCTTCCACGACAACATCGTCTCCACGGCAATTGTGATGACCATCTTCTTCGGTGCCATCCTGCTCTCCTTTGGCATTGACGTGGTGCAGGCGATGGCGGGTAAAACCCACTGGACGGTCTATATCCTGCAAACCGGTTTCTCCTTCGCGGTGGCCATTTTCATCATCACCCAGGGCGTGCGTATGTTCGTCGCCGAACTGTCGGAAGCGTTTAACGGCATCTCCCAGCGCCTGATCCCTGGCGCGGTGCTGGCGATTGACTGTGCGGCTATCTATAGCTTTGCGCCAAACGCCGTCGTCTGGGGCTTTATGTGGGGCACCATCGGCCAGCTGATTGCGGTCGGCATCCTGGTGGGCTGTGGCTCCTCAATCCTGATTATTCCTGGCTTTATCCCGATGTTCTTCTCCAACGCCACTATTGGCGTATTTGCTAACCACTTCGGCGGATGGCGCGCAGCGCTCAAGATCTGCCTGGTGATGGGCATGGTTGAAATCTTCGGGTGCGTGTGGGCGGTCAAGCTCACTGGCATGAGCGCCTGGATGGGCATGGCGGACTGGTCAATTCTGGCGCCGCCGATGATGCAGGGCTTTGCGTCCGTCGGGCTGGTCTTTATGGCCGTCATCATCCTGATTGCCCTGGCTTATATGTTCTTCGCTGGCCGTTCGCTGCGGGCTGAAGAAGATGCAGAAAAACAAACAGCAGAAGTGTCTGCTCATTAAGGAGTTTCGATTATGACCGTACGTATCCTGGCTGTGTGTGGCAATGGGCAAGGTAGCTCCATGATCATGAAGATGAAAGTGGACCAGTTTTTAACCCAGTCAAACATTGACCACACGGTGAACAGCTGCGCAGTGGGTGAATACAAAAGTGAACTGAACGGCGCGGACATCATCATCGCCTCAACGCACATTGCCGGCGAGATTAGCGTGTCGGGCAACAAATATGTGGTAGGCGTACGCAACATGCTTTCGCCTGCGGATTTTGGACCAAAACTGCTGGAAGTGATCAAAGAGCACTTCCCACAAGACGTGAAGTAAGGATGCCACATGAAACTACGTGATTCGCTGGCAGAGAATAACTCCATCCTTTTACAGGCCGAAGCCAGCACCTGGCAGGAAGCGGTGAAGCTGAGCGTGGACCTGCTGGTTAAGGCGGACGTTGTCGAGCCGCGTTATTACCAGGCCATTCTGGATGGCGTGGCGCAGTTTGGACCCTATTTTGTGATTGCCCCGGGGCTGGCTATGCCGCATGGCCGTCCGGAAGAAGGCGTCAAGAAAACCGGTTTTGCGCTGGTGACATTGAAAAAACCACTGGTGTTCAACCACGAAGATAACGACCCGGTCGACATTCTGATCACCATGGCGGCTGTCGATGCCAACACCCACCAGGAGGTGGGGATCATGCAGATCGTCAATCTGTTTGAGGACGAAGCCAACTTTGACCGTTTACGCGCCTGCCGTACCGCGCAGGACGTGCTGGATTTAATTGATAACGCCACTGCGGCGGCCGTTTAAGAGGAATTGAAAATGTCATTACCAATGTTGCAGGTCGCGCTGGATAACCAGACTCTGTCTCACGCTTACGAAACCACCCGTCTGATTGCGGAAGAAGTGGACATCATCGAAGTCGGCACCATTCTGTGCGTGGGCGAAGGCGTTCGTGCGGTTCGTGACCTGAAGGCGCTCTATCCGCATAAAATCGTGCTGGCGGATGCCAAAATCGCCGACGCGGGCAAAATCCTCTCTCGCATGTGCTTTGAAGCCAACGCCGACTGGGTCACCGTGATCTGCTGTGCGGATATCAACACCGCGAAAGGCGCGCTGGACGTGGCGAAAGAGTTCAACGGCGACGTGCAGATTGAACTGACCGGTTTCTGGACCTGGGAGCAGGCGCAGGAGTGGCGCGAAGCGGGTATCCAGCAGGTGGTTTATCACCGCAGCCGTGATGCGCAGGCCGCAGGCGTGGCGTGGGGCGAAGCCGATATCAGCGCGATCAAACGTCTGGCCGATATGGGCTTCAAAGTGACCGTCACCGGTGGCCTGGCGCTGGAGGATCTGCCGCTGTTCCAGGGTATCCCGATTCACGTCTTTATTGCCGGTCGTAGCATTCGTGATGCTGCGTCTCCGGTGGAAGCGGCGCGTCAGTTCAAACGCTCAATCGCTCAGCTTTGGGGTTAAGGAGCGGGTATGTTGTCAAAACAGGTCCCGCTTGGCATCTATGAAAAGGCACTCCCTGCGGGGGAGTGCTGGCTGGAGCGGTTGCAGCTGGCGAAGCAGCTGGGTTTCGATTTTGTCGAAATGTCTGTGGATGAGACGGACGAGCGTCTTTCTCGCCTGGACTGGCGCCGCGACCAGCGTCTGGCGCTGGTGAGCGCCATTGCCGAAACCGGCGTGCGCGTGCCATCCATGTGCCTGAGCGCTCATCGTCGTTTTCCGCTTGGCAGCGAAGATGATGCTGTACGCGCCGAAGGGCTGGAGATCATGCGTAAAGCCATTCGCTTTGCACAGGATGTCGGCATCCGCGTGATCCAACTGGCGGGTTACGATGTTTACTATCAGGAAGCCAACGATGAAACGCGCCGTCGTTTCCGGGAGGGCCTGAAAGAGAGCGTTGAGATGGCAAGCCGTGCGCAGGTGACGCTGGCAATGGAGATCATGGATTATCCGTTGATGAACTCCATCAGCAAGGCGCTGGGCTATGCGCACTATCTGAACAACCCATGGTTCCAGCTTTATCCGGATATCGGAAACCTGTCGGCATGGGATAACGACGTACAGATGGAGCTTCAGGCGGGCATCGGGCATATCGTGGCGGTGCACGTTAAAGATACCCGTCCTGGCGTGTTTAAAAACGTACCGTTCGGCACCGGGGTGGTGGATTTCGAACGGTGCTTCCAGACGCTCAAACAGACAGGTTATTGCGGGCCTTACCTGATTGAGATGTGGAGCGAAACCGCGGACGACCCGGCGGCAGAAGTGGCGAAAGCCCGGGACTGGGTGCGCGAGCGCATGGCGCGGGCAGGGCTGATGGAGGCGGAACATGCTTAAGCTGAAACAGCAGGTCTTTGAAGCCAATATGGATCTCCCGCGCTATGGACTGGTGACGTTTACCTGGGGCAACGTAAGCGCCATCGATCGCGAGCAGGGGCTGGTGGTGATTAAGCCGAGCGGCGTGGCCTATGACGCCATGAAAGCGGACGATATGGTGGTGGTTGACCTGGAAGGACACGTCGTTGAAGGCAAATGGCGCCCTTCTTCTGATACGGCAACCCACCTGGCGCTGTATCAGCGTTACCCGTCTCTGGGGGGCGTTGTGCATACCCATTCCACGCACGCCACCGCCTGGGCACAGGCCGGGCTGGCGATCCCTGCTTTGGGTACGACGCACGCAGATTACTTCTTCGGCGATATTCCCTGCACGCGAGCGTTAACGCAGGCTGAGGTCGAAGGCGAGTACGAACTTAACACCGGCAGGGTCATTATCGAAACGCTGGGTGAGACGGAACCACTGCATACGCCGGGTATTGTGGTGTACCAGCATGGTCCGTTCTCCTGGGGTAAAGATGCGCATGACGCCGTGCATAACGCGGTGGTGATGGAAGAGGTGGCCAGAATGGCGTGGATTGCGCGCGGCATTAACCCACAGCTTCAGGGCATTGATGATTACCTGATGAACAAGCATTTCATGCGTAAGCACGGCCCGAATGCTTATTACGGGCAGAAGTGAATAAGTGCTCTGGAATACCGAAACAGTTGTAACCGGTGGTATTCCGGAGCCATTCATAAAAAAAGCCCCCGGGCAGGGGGCAAATTATATATAGCTTTGATTTTCGTTGGCTTTCCTGGTGCTAGCGATGAAGCGTTACTGGTAAATATCTGCACTGGCGTGCATATTACCGTTGCTGCCGGGCTCACGTGTCAGCATGACGTGATAGTATTTTGCGCCCTGCGCATCGGTTTCTTCATTAAGCGCCTGATCTGCTTCACTTTCAGTGGCGAAGTTATGATTGATGTAAATAACGCCTAAGCTCTGCACATCATCCATGTTTCTGGCCTGTTGGCTGTCTATTCTGATGGCTGCCATCGCGTTTGCACTGAGCAAAAGTGCAGCCAAAATGGCGATTGCGATTCTTTTCATGATATGCGCTCCACGACTGCGTGCTGTGATACGGGGTAATGTTCTCCTTCTCTGTTCAGTGTCTCTGATTAAAGTGTAATCGCTACCCGGGTTGCGATGGGTGACCATTTCTGATGGTGTTGTTCAAAAAAACAGCGCTTCTGATGAGTGCGATTTTAAATCACCCACTTAGAACAGCTTTACCCTTTGTGCGAATTATTTGTGCAATCAGCTTGAGTTTCCTGGGGGGCGCAAGTATTATGACGCGTCAATTTTTCAGCCGACCTTTAACACGTTCCTTGCCTCCCCGGGCCTCGGCTGACCCAGACAGGAGGCTGAATAATCCGTAAGGAGCAATTCGATGCGTCATTACGAAATCGTTTTTATGGTCCACCCTGACCAGAGCGAACAGGTTCCGGGCATGATCGAGCGTTACTCTGCTGCCATCACTGGTGCAGAAGGCACGATCCACCGTCTGGAAGACTGGGGCCGCCGTCAGCTGGCTTACCCGATCAACAAACTGCACAAAGCACACTACGTTCTGATGAACGTTGAAGCTCCGCAGGAAGTGATCGATGAGCTGGAAACTACCTTCCGCTTCAACGATGCCGTTATCCGCAGCATGGTTATGCGTACCAAACACGCAGTGACCGAAGCATCTCCGATGGTTAAAGCGAAAGACGAGCGCCGTGAGCGTCGCGATGATTTCGCAAACGAAACCGCAGATGATTCTGATGCTGGGGATTCTGAAGAGTAATTTCTGATGACCAACCGTCTGGTGTTGTCCGGCACCGTGTGCAGGACCCCCCTTCGAAAGGTCAGCCCATCAGGAATTCCGCATTGCCAGTTCGTGCTTGAGCATCGTTCTGTGCAAGAGGAAGCCGGGTTTCACCGGCAGGCGTGGTGCCAAATGCCCGTAATTATTAGCGGACACGAAAACCAGGCCATTACTCACAGTTTAACGGTCGGTAGCGCAGTAATCGTTCAGGGGTTCATTTCTTGCCACAAGGCAAAGAACGGCCTGAGCAAAATGGTTCTGCATGCCGAGCAGATTGATTTGATAGATTCTGGAGACTAGCCATATGGCACGTTATTTCCGTCGTCGCAAGTTCTGCCGTTTCACCGCGGAAGGCGTTCAAGAGATCGACTATAAAGATATCGCAACGCTGAAAAACTACATCACCGAAAGCGGTAAGATTGTCCCAAGCCGTATCACCGGTACTCGTGCAAAATATCAGCGTCAGCTGGCTCGCGCTATCAAACGCGCTCGCTACCTGTCTCTGCTGCCGTACACTGATCGTCATCAGTAATCGGGCACGGTCCATTAATACGACTTTAAGAGGATAAGGTAATGCAAGTTATTCTGCTTGATAAAGTAGCAAACCTGGGCAGCCTGGGTGATCAGGTAAACGTTAAAGCGGGTTACGCTCGTAACTTCCTGGTTCCACAGGGTAAAGCTGTTCCAGCTACTAAGAAAAACGTAGAGTTTTTCGAAGCACGTCGTGCTGAACTGGAAGCCAAACTGGCTGACGTTCTGGCGGCTGCTAACGCTCGCGCTGAAGCAATCAACGCACTGGGCACCGTTACTATCGCGTCTAAAGCTGGCGACGAAGGTAAACTGTTCGGTTCCATCGGTACCCGCGATATCGCTGATGCAGTAACTGCGGCAGGCGTTAAAGTGGCTAAGAGCGAAGTTCGTATGCCGAACGGCGTTCTGCGTACCACTGGTGAGCACGAAGTTGACTTCCAGGTTCACAGCGAAGTGTTCGCTAAACTGGTTGTTAACGTAGTAGCTGAGTAATTTTTTACTCTGCTCGCGTCGAAGCGCCGGCCTTGTGCCGGCGTTTTGCTTTTTAGCGTGACCCTGCGTCATCTTTTGCTCTTGTAAGGTCGCTATTCCTGACGCATTCTCTGATAATAAATTGAAACGCAATTTTATTTATGAGATTTGTCATGGATACTGCTCTGCCCACGCCCGTCTTTGCCCGTCGCAATGTGGCCTATGCCTGCGCCACACTCTGCTGTCTGCTTTGGGGAAGCTCGTACCCGGCCATTAAAAGTGGCTACGAACTCTTTCAGATCGCGACCGATGATATCCCCTCCAAAGTCGTCTTTGCCGGATACCGTTTTCTGTTTGCCGGCGCGTTGCTGCTGCTTTTTGCCCTGGCCCAGCGAAAGCCGATTGGCAGGCTCACGCCCACGCAGTTTGGCCAGCTCACGATCCTCGGACTGACCCAGACCTCCCTCCAGTACACCTTCTTTTATATCGGCCTGGCCTACACGACCGGGGTGAACGGCTCCATCATGAATGCCACCGGGACCTTCTTCAGCGTGCTGCTGGCGCACTTTATCTACCACAACGACAAACTCAGCTATAACAAAACGCTGGGATGTGTTCTGGGCTTTGCCGGGGTTATGCTGGTGAACTTCCACAGCGGGTTAAGTGAGTTCCAGTTTGTCTGGAAAGGTGACGGATTTGTGGTGCTGGCCGCCTTTATTCTCTCTGCGGCCACGCTTTACGGGAAACGCATTTCCCAGACCGTTGACCCGACGGTGATGACTGGCTGGCAGCTGGGGATAGGCGGGGCGGCACTGGTTGCGGGAGGCTATGCCACGGGCGGGACGCTGGAGGTGCACAGCATGAAAGCCGTCGCCGTGCTGGGGTATCTGACGCTGCTCTCATCCGTGGCGTTCGCCCTGTGGAGCGCGCTGCTGAAAGTAAACCGCGTGAGTATGATTGCCCCGTTCAACTTTGTCATACCTGTAGCAGGGACGGTGCTCTCCGCCATCTTCCTCGGCGAAAACATTCTGGACATCAAATACGCGATTGCGCTGGTGCTGGTCTGCTCGGGGATTTGGTGGGTGAATAAACGGCGTGCCTGAGAACAAAAGTGCCGGGTGGCGGCATCGCCTTACCCGGCCTGGGCCATTAACGTGCTCTGATGAAACTGCCGTCCGGCTGGCGGGTAAACAGTACCTGCTGCCCGTTTCCGGTATCGATCGTTAACCCGGTTACCACCCCGCTGGCATTCTGGCGGATCTGCACCATCTGACCATTTTGCAGGTTGCTGAGCGGTTTGCCTGCCCCCTCGACTTGCGCCATGGCATACACATCCGTTGCTGGCAGATTGTGGTCGCGGAACAGCTGGGCAAGAGTTTTCCCAGGCTCTACGCGATACGAACGCCACTGCTGCTCAATGCCGGTGGGCTGTTGCGCCTGTGGCTCTGAAGGGGCGGCGGCCTGCTCCTGATCTTCCTGAACCGGTTCAGGTTCAACCGGCGCAACCTGGCCCGGATCGTTAGACGGTGTGACCAGCTGCGTCTGCATCGGCTGTGAATCAGGCTGCGGCTGGCTTTGCGACTGGATATCCAGCTCAGCATTCCGGCTGACCGGCGCGGTATCAACGTTGTCACTGCCGGAAGGAAGCAGGAAGCCGATGACGATCAGCAACGCGCCGATAATAATGCCTCTGCGGTGCAAAGGCGGCAGCGGGTCCATGATGCGAAAGTTATCCGGCGCATGCCAGATTTTCGCCAGGGTAGGTTTCAGTTCAAATCGCCCGGGCATGGCTCTCCTCCTGCTCCGCGTCTTTTTATCCTGTCCTGAGAAGTGTAGTTTGCTAACTGCCTGATGGGCGTAACAAAGCCAGCTTTCGTGACATATATTAGGGAAAATCCTGACGGCTACTATTGTTTCCGTTTCGTCGCAGTTTGTCACCTTTACTTAAGACAAAGTTTTACCCATAAGGGCATGGCTGATATGCTGCCCGCTACTTTAAATGTGATGGAAGGAAAACCCATGACCACCCCGACTTTTGACACTATCGAAGCGCAGGCAAGCTACGGCATCGGCTTGCAGGTAGGACAGCAGCTGAGCGAATCCGGCCTGGAAGGTCTGTTACCGGAAGCGCTGGTGGCGGGTATCGCTGACGCGCTGGAAGGCAAGCAGCCCGCTGTGCCGGTTGACGTTGTGCACCGTGCGCTGCGTGAAATCCACGAACGTGCTGACGCCGTACGTCGCGCGCGTTTCGAAGAGATGGCGGCAGAAGGCGTGAAATATCTGGAAGAGAACCGTGAGCGTGAAGGCGTGAACAGCACCGAGTCCGGCTTGCAGTTCCGCGTAATCAATCAGGGTGATGGCGCAATCCCGGCGCGTACCGACCACGTTCGCGTACACTACACCGGTAAGCTGATCGACGGTACCGTGTTCGACAGCTCCGTCGCACGTGGCGAACCGGCTGAGTTCCCGGTCAACGGCGTTATCGCAGGCTGGATCGAAGCCCTGACCCTGATGCCAGTAGGTTCCAAATGGGAACTCACTATCCCGCACAACCTGGCTTACGGCGAGCGTGGCGCTGGCGCGTCCATTCCGCCATTCAGCACCCTGGTGTTTGAAGTCGAGCTGCTGGAAATCCTGTAATCGGTTTTTCTTATTTTCCTCTCTCCGATCGGGGAGAGGAAAATAGCGATAAAACCCGGAGTTACGACGAAATCAACATTTTGTATTGCAAACGAAACTGTTACGTGTATTTTTGTGAGCTGTTTCGCGCTGTATGAGTGATATGACACTCACTTTCAACATATTATTAACATAATATTCAAATCATAGTATTCATCCCGCCGATTCTTACCTACTATCGATTAGTCCTTACACAGGGTCCGTCATTTATTTGGCGTATATAAAGGCCAGAAGAGCCTTAACAACACAGACAGGCATAAACAGGAAAATATCACATGGTAGATCAGGTCAAAGTCGCCGCCGCAGAAGAGGCGACGTCTGAACAGTCGCTACGGCGAAATCTCACGAACCGTCACATTCAGCTTATTGCCATTGGTGGAGCCATCGGCACCGGGCTGTTTATGGGCTCGGGCAAAACCATCAGTCTTGCCGGCCCGTCGATCATCTTCGTTTATATGATCATCGGTTTTATGCTCTTTTTCGTGATGCGTGCAATGGGTGAATTGCTGCTGTCGAATCTCGAATACAAATCCTTCAGCGACTTCGCGTCAGACCTGCTCGGCCCGTGGGCGGGCTATTTTACCGGCTGGACCTACTGGTTCTGCTGGGTGGTTACCGGCATGGCGGATGTTGTCGCTATTACGGCCTACGCCCAATTCTGGTTCCCCGGCCTGTCGGACTGGGTGGCTTCGCTGGCGGTGATTGTTCTGCTGCTGAGCCTGAACCTCGCCACCGTTAAAATGTTCGGTGAGATGGAGTTCTGGTTCGCGATGATCAAAATCGTCGCCATCATCGCGCTGATTGTCGTCGGGCTGGTGATGGTGCTGACGCACTTCCAGTCGCCAACCGGCGTACAGGCCTCGTTTGCCCATCTGTGGAATGACGGCGGCTGGTTCCCGAAAGGGATCAGCGGCTTCTTTGCCGGCTTCCAGATAGCGGTGTTTGCGTTTGTCGGGATTGAGCTGGTCGGTACCACGGCGGCGGAAACCAAAGATCCGGAGAAATCCCTGCCGCGCGCGATCAACTCCATTCCGCTGCGTATCATCATGTTCTACGTGTTCGCGCTGATCGTCATTATGTCCGTGACGCCATGGAGCTCGGTGGTGCCAACCAAGAGCCCGTTCGTCGAGCTGTTCGTGCTGGTGGGGCTGCCTGCTGCCGCGAGCCTGATTAACTTCGTGGTGCTGACCTCTGCGGCCTCTTCCGCGAACAGCGGCGTCTTCTCCACCAGCCGTATGCTGTTCGGCCTGGCGCAGGAGGGCGTTGCTCCGAGCGCGTTTGCCAAACTGTCTAAACGCGCGGTACCGGCGAAAGGGCTGACCTTCTCCTGCATCTGTCTGCTGGGTGGTGTGGTGATGCTCTACGTCAACCCGAGCGTAATCGGCGCGTTCACCATGATCACCACGGTGTCGGCGATCCTGTTTATGTTCGTCTGGACCATCATCCTCTGCTCGTACCTGGTGTACCGCAAGCAGCGTCCACACCTGCACGAGAAGTCGATCTACAAGATGCCGCTGGGCAAGCTGATGTGCTGGGTGTGCATGGCGTTCTTTGTCTTCGTGCTGGTGCTGCTGACGCTGGAAGAAGATACCCGACAGGCGCTGATGGTCACGCCGCTGTGGTTTATCGCGCTGGGGCTGGGCTGGCTATTTATCGGTAAGAAACGTATGGCGGGCATGCGTTAAGCATGTTGCCGGGTGGCGCTGACGCTTACCCGGCCTAGGTTCGCGGATGTTGTAGGCCCGGTAAGCGCTAGCGCCACCGGGCTTTTTTATTTACCCGATAATGCACGCGGGAACAGAACGTTATTCTCAAGACTGATGTGTTCCATCAGATCGTCGATCATCTCGTTAATGCCGTTGTACATGGCTTTCCAGGTGGTGCACGCTTCTGGCGGCGGTGTGACGTTGTCGGTGGTGTGTTTGATCACTTCCAGCAGTTCGCCGGCGTCATCATGTTCGCTTTCCATCACGCTGATGGGCCCCATGGCCTGGCTGCCCATGCCCTGTTTGATCATCGGGAAGAGGATCTGCTCCTCTTTCATCATGTGGCTGGAAAGTTCTTCGTGCAGCATGGTCAGATATTTCGCCAGGCCGCGCGGTACGGAAGGTTTATCGGCATGAACGCGTTCAACTTTGGTCGCCTGTAAAATCAGCTCCGGCAGCTGCTCGCGGTGACGGTCGTGGTAACGCACAATGATATGGTCGATGATTTCAGCCAGCGGCGCGGTGCGCCAGTCTTTGTCGACGGGCTGTTCAGCCAGCTGAGCCAGCTCCGCTTCGATAGCCTCCACATCCAGCTCTTTACGCGACGCTGCGCGCGCCAGCGTTTGCTTACCACCGCAGCAGTAATCCATATCGTATTTACGGAACAGCGCAGAAGCGCGAGGGATGGAGAGCGCCAGCTCGCCTAAGGGTTGGTCGCGGAAGGCCATAGCAGTTACCTCATCATCAGAAATATAAGATGCATTTTAAATGCATCTTTAGGTGGATACTATAACCCTTTAGAGGCAAGGGTGAAAATGAGAAGGGGATCACAAAAAAAGCGTGCTTTTAACTTGCTGATTGAATGCAGAAAAGGGCTTTCGAAAGTTTTTAAAGGTGGAGAAACAGTAAACAACCTGCCGAACGTGCCGATAGATACAGGTCAGACAATACCTGTATATAAAAAAGGCAACGCATGTTTAAACGTATAAAAGTCATTACTCTTTTGATTTCGGTGCTGCTTGTGCTCGGCATCATGCAGCTGATCTCCGCTGGCATTTTCATTAACGCACTCAATAACGATAAAGAGAACTTCACCGTTTCTCAGCTTTCCAGCCAGAACGTCGCGGAGTTTACCGACGCCTGGATCAGCCTGAACCAGGCGCGCGTCACTCTCAACCGCGGTATGCTGCGCCTGCAAAGCAGCATGGCGTCGCAGATTAACGGCGGGCAGCTGAACGAGCTGGTCAATACCGCGAAAAACCTGCTGGCCGATGCCCAGACCCATTACGATAAATACTACGCGCTGCCGGAAACGCCGGGTATGGACGAGCACCTGGCCGATCGCCTGGAAGAGCAGTACCGCGTCTACTCCGCCACGCTGACGCAAATGAACGTTCTGCTGGGGCAGGGCAATCTGGAAGATATGTTCAAACAAAATGCCGAACAGAAGCAGACCGCGATGCAAAAGGTTTATCGCGAGTGGCGTGAGGCGCAGGCCGCGCTGACCGCCAAAGGTATCCAGGACAATGAAAGCGACTACAAACGCATTCTGTGGATCCTTTCTGCGGTGATGCTGCTGGTGATCGCGGTGATTATTTCCAGCTGGATTGCGATGCGCCGTGTGCTGCTGCTGCCGCTGGAAGAGGTGATCAACCATATCCGCGCCATTGCCGCAGGGGATTTAACCCAGCCGATTCAGGCTGAGGGTAAAAATGAAATGGCGATCCTGGCGCGCAACGTTCAGGAGATGCAGACTGCGCTGGCCAACACGGTGGGCGTGGTGCGTGAAGGCGCAGATACCATCTACACCGGCGCGGGTGAAATCTCGGCGGGCAGCAACGATCTCTCCTCTCGTACCGAGCAACAGGCCGCTTCTCTGGAAGAGACGGCAGCCAGCATGGAACAGTTAACCGCCACCGTGAAGCAAAACGCCGATAACGCGCGTCAGGCGTCGCGTCTGGCGCTGGACGCCTCCTCCACCGCGAAGAAGGGCGGTAACGTGGTCGAGGGCGTTGTGCGCACCATGGACGAAATCGCCACCAGTTCCAGCAAAATCGCGCAAATTACTAATGTGATCGACGGCATTGCTTTCCAGACCAATATTCTGGCGCTGAACGCGGCGGTAGAAGCGGCGCGCGCGGGCGAGCAGGGACGTGGCTTCGCGGTTGTCGCGGGCGAGGTGCGTACCCTTGCCCAGCGCAGCGCACAGGCGGCGAAAGAGATCAAAGCGCTGATCGATGATTCCGGCGAACGCGTCAACGCGGGTTCTCAGCTGGTAAATGAAGCGGGCGCGACGATGGCGGAGATCGTCAATGCGGTTACGCGCGTGACGGACATCATGGGTGAGATTGCGTCGGCCTCCGACGAACAGAGCCGCGGTATCGACCAGGTGGGTCAGGCGGTGGCGGAGATGGATCGCGTCACCCAGCAGAACGCCTCGCTGGTGGAAGAGTCTGCGGCGGCAGCGGCGGCGCTGGAGGATCAGGCTGCACGCCTGAACGACGCGGTGGCGGTGTTTAAGATCACCCGTAACCAGGCGGTGAAAGCCGCGCCGGTAAAGACCTATGCACCTAAAGCGCAGCCCGTCGCGGCGGCGTCTGAAGCGAACTGGGAAACTTTCTGATACTGTGCCGGGTGGCGCTGACGCTTACCCGGCCTACGGTTTGTAGGCCCTGCAAGCGAAGCGCCGCTGGGCGAAAAGCTCACCCCTACGACGCCGGAACGACCATCGGTTTTTCCGGCTTCGCTCTCACCGCAATCACCACCCCAACGACCAGCAGCGCGATCCCGCAGGCCGTTAGCAGCGGCGGCACGCTCTGACGCATCAGGAAGGTATAGAGCAGCCCTGCCAGCGTCTCAAAGACAATCAGCGGCCCCAGTATCACCGTCGGCAGCTTCTGGCTGGCAATGTTCCAGCACAGCGCCCCCACCCACGAACAGAGCACGGCAATGGCGACCATTAACCCGACGAATACCCACGGGCGCGGTCCGAAGGGCAGGGTAAATGCCGGTTGCTGGCTACCCAGCCAGACACACGCGCCCACATAGCCCAGCAACGAGACAGGGAGGGTGACCAGCGCCTGCGCCGTCGCCCACATCATCGGATGTTTATCCGGGTTTTCCCGCAGCCAGCGTGCGTTGCGCAGGGCATACCAGGCCCAACAGACAACCGAGATAAACGCCAGAAAGATCCCTGAACCGTAACGCCACAAGCTGAAGTTTTCGAGGCCGTGGCGAAGCTCGGCAATATTCACGCACACCAGCCCCACGGCAATGCAGACCAGAGCGGGCGCCATTTTTGACCACGCCAGTTTGCCGTCACGCTGGCTGTAAAGCAGGTTCGCGAAAACCGGGATGACCACCGGCAGCGTGCCGATAATCATGGTGGACACCGGCGCACCGGTGCGCTGAATGGCGCTCGCCAGACAGACGTAGTAGATCAGATTACCCATCATGGTCAGCGCCAGCGCGGTGAGCCAGTCCTTGCGGCCCAGCTGACGCAGACGCGCGCGCCCCAGCCACGCCAGCGGCACGGCAATCAGCCCCAGCGCCAGGTAACGTCCGGTCGACTGCAAAATTGCCGGGTACTCCGGCACAATCAGCGGGCCGACAAAAATCAGCCCCCACATCAAACCCGCAAGCAGGGCATACAACACGCCGCTAATCATTTTTCCATCCATCTTGATTCACTTTGCGATCAGTGTAGGAGGGCAAAACGCGCGCGTATTGTATGAGGTTGCGCATTAGCGCGGCATAACCTGTTTCTGGTAGCGCACGGGCGTGATGCCGTAGCGACGGGTGAAGGCGCGGGTTAAATGCGACTGATCGGTCAGCCCGGTCGCGGCGGCCACCTCGGCGGCAGGCATGCCGTGGGTGAGGAATGCTTTTGCGCGCCACAGCCGGATGGCCATCAGCATCTGGTGGGGCGTAACGTGGAAATGGGCTTTGAACTGGCGCTGAAAATGGTACGGGCTGAGCGAGACAACGTTAGCCAGCTCGTCCAGGGTCAGCGAGCGCATATAGTTGTCGTGCAGATAGTCGCGAACGCGTTCGAAGCGGTGCGCGGCCTCCTGCACCACCGGCGCATGATGGGCCAGTGGCTGAAAAGTCTGAATCAAATCCAGTAGCAGCCCCTTCTGCGCCAGCGGATCGTTGGTGTGCCACAGGCCGTAAATTAACCGGCCAATCTGCTGCGAGCGCAAAGGGTCGTGGCGCGTGACGTCATTAAACCACCAGTGACGCAGGCCGGTGACCTCTTCCAGCAGGTCGGGTTCGATGTAGACCATTCGGTAGCGCCAGCCGCCTTCGGTGGCGGATTCCCCTGTGTGGATCTCGTCCGGGTTCATGGTCACGACGGATTTTTCCGCGGCAAGATGCTGGGTACCGCGATAGCGGAAGCGTTCGGCACCGGTTTCGATGGTGCCGATACCGAAGGCTTCATGAGTGTGAGGCTCAAAGGCGTAGTCAGAGATATGGGCGTGATAAAGCTCCAGGCCCGGCAACTGCGCCAGATGGCGAAAGCGCGCGCTGTCTCTCTCATCAGTGAACTGTTCCGGTACGCCTTGCACGGTGAGCCTCCTTGTGGGTCATCGCTTCATTATCAGAGATGACCCGAGGGGATGCCACAAAAAATAACCAATTTTTAACAACTACAGGATGGCTTTGACGCTTTCCGCCAGTGATGTGGTTGGGTGGCCGATCAGTTTGCTCAGGGTACGGCTGTCGTCGAACAGGCCGCCTTTGGACGCGCCGGTGTCGGAGTCCGCCAGCATCTCCGCCAGCCCGGCAGGCAGACCAACGCCCTTCAGCGCAGCGGCGAAATCGGCTTCGCTGAGGTTCTGATACGTTACCGGCTTACCGCTCTGCTTGCTCAGTTCCGCAGCCAGTTCGCTCAGCGTCCAGGCATTATCACCCGCCAGTTCATACACCTTGCCGGCATGACCCTCTTCAGAAATCACTTTCGCTGCCGCCGCCGCGTAATCCGCACGGGTCGCAGAGGCAATTTTGCCTTCGCCTGCGGCACCCATAAATACGCCGTGTTCCAGCGCTGGCGGCGCGCTTGCCAGGTAGTTTTCGGTGTACCAGCCGTTGCGCAGCAGAGCGTAAGGCACGCCGGAGGCCGCCAGGGCATTTTCGGTTTCGACGTGCTCAACGTGCAGACCCAGCGGAGATTTGTCAGCATGCAGCAGGCTGGTATAGGCGATGAATTTCACCCCGGCGGCTTTGGCGGCGTTTATCACGTTCTGGTGCTGTACGGCACGCTGGCCCACTTCGCTGGAGGAGATGAGCAGTAGTTTATCCACGCCGTTCAGCGCGGTGGTAAATGCGGCTTCATCGGTGTAATCCGCCTGACGCACAACGACCCCTTGCTGACGCAACGCTTCGGCTTTCGCCGGGTTACGCACAATAGCCACGATCTGGCTGGCTGGAACGGTTTTCAGCAGTTCTTCAATAACGTGTTGGCCAAGCTGGCCGGTTGCGCCGGTAATCGCGATCATGATGAATCTCCTTCGTGTTTGTCTGGTGTTGTGGCACACTATCACCATAACTAACTTTTAGTAAGTACGTACAAAAAGGTAAGTATGAAAACAACAATACCAACGCTCAGCGAGCAAATGCGCGATGGCAACCTCTTTGCGGAACAGTGCCCGTCACGGGAGGTGCTCAAACACGTAACCAGCCGCTGGGGCGTGCTGATCCTGGTGGCGTTACGTCAGGGGACGCATCGCTTCAGCGATCTGCGCCGCAAGATGGGCGGCGTCAGCGAGAAGATGCTGGCTCAGTCTTTACAGGCGCTGGAACATGACGGGTTTGTCGATCGCGTGTCGTATCCGGTCGTGCCGCCGCATGTGGAGTATAGCCTGACGCCGATGGGGCAGGAGGTAAGCGAGAAGGTGGCCGCGCTGGCCGACTGGATTGAGGTCAATACGCCGCAGGTGATGGCGAATAGGGACGAGCGTGCGGCGTGAAATGCCGGGTGGCGCTTGCGCTTACCCGGCCTACGGGATCGAGGATTGCGGGTAGGCCGGGTAAGGCGAAGCCGCCACCCGGCACAATCATCGCTACCTGCTCAAATCCACCTGATAAATCGCGAACCCAATATCATCCGTCGCGACTTTTTGCATCGGATACTGCGCCTTATCCTTGATAAACGCGGCTGCTTTATCGGACGGAGATGTCTCAAAGCGAATATCCAGCTTAGTGTCGCTGTGGATCGGCGCAAGTCGCCAGTTGTTATCCACCGCCGGATGAATTTCACCCGTCTTTTTCGACTCCGCGCTGATCCACGCCGCCAGCACCGAACGGTTCTCATCCGGCGAGGCAAAGGCGATGTGGCTGTCACCCGTACCGGCAAACTTGCCGCCATAGGCGCGGTAGTTGTTGGTCACCACCAGGAAAGTGGTATTCGGATCAATCGCTTTGCCGTTGAAGGTCAGGTTTTTGATACGTTCTGCCTGCGGATTAATGGCCTGACATTCGCCGTCATATTTCGCGGGCTGGGTGACGTCAATCTGATATTCCACGCCGTCGATCACGTCGAAGTTGTAGGTGCGGAAACCGTCCCAGTTAATCAGCGACTGCGGTTTGCTGCTGTGCGGATCGATCTGGTTGAACTGCCCGGCAGAGCACTCCAGCCACTCCTTCACCTCTTTCCCGGTAGCTTTCACCACCACGAGGGTGTTGGGATAGAGGTAGAGATCGGCGGCATTACGGAAGGTCAGTTGGCCTTTTTCCACCTCAACGTAGCTGGCCGGATCGTTCTTCCGCCCGCCCACTTTGAATGGCGCCGCGGCAGACAGTACCGGCAGATTTGCCATATCCGGATCGCCCTGAATATAGTGCTCCGCATAGGCTTTCTGCGCCATGTTGACTACCTGCACGGTCGGGTCATCCTGTACCAGCGCGAGGAAGCTGTACATGTTATCAGCCGATTTACCGATCGGCTTGCTGACAAATTCACGCGTCGCGTCGTGGTCATGCTTCAGGACGTCGACCAGCTTTTTATCTTCCCCTGCCAGAGATTTTTTGGCCGCTGCGTCGTAGATCGGACGCGCTTCCGCTTTCGACTGCGTGACTTTCCAGCTTCCGCTGTCGTTATTCAGCACCAGATCCACCACGCCAAGGTGGTCGCCCCACATGCCCGGCATCACCGATGACACACCGTTGAGCGTCCCTTTTTCGATGTCCGCGCCTTTGATATCAGCGAAATCTTTGCCCGGGAAGACGGCGTGGGCGTGTCCAAACAGGATCGCATCCACGCCCGGCACCTGGCTGAGATAGTACACGGAGTTCTCAGCCATCACCTGATACGGGTCGGCCGAGAGGCCAGAGTGCGCCACGACGACGACCACATCCGCCCCTTTCGCCCGCATCTCCGGCACGTATTTGCGCGCGGTTTCGGTAATGTCGTTGACGGTCACTTTCCCGTCGAGGTTGGCTTTATCCCACGTCATGATCTGCGGCGGCACAAAACCGATATAGCCGATTTTCAGCGTCTGTTTTTTACCGTCCTGGTCGACAACCTCGGTCTCTTTAATCAGATAAGGGGTGAAGAGCGGCTTCTTCGTCTTAACGTCGATGATATTGGCGTTAACGTACGGGAATTTTGCACCTGCCAGCGCGTCGTGCAGGTATTTCAGGCCGTAGTTAAATTCGTGGTTGCCCAGGTTGCCGACGGTATAGTCCAGCGTATTCATTGCCTTATAAACAGGATGGATCTCGCCTTTTTTCAGCCCCTTCGCCGCCATGTAGTCGCCGAGCGGACTGCCCTGAATTAAGTCCCCGTTATCGACCAGCACGCTGTTTTTCACTTCACCGCGGGCGGCGTTGATCAAACTTGCCGTGCGTACCAGTCCGAATTTTTCCGTAGGGGTATCTTTGTAGTAATCGAAGTCCATCATATTGCTGTGCAGATCGGTGGTTTCCAGAATACGGAGATCCACCGTCGCTGCCTGAACGCTTGCCGCAATCAGCGTTGCCAGGAGCGTTGCGCTAAACTTAATCATCTGAGGAGTCCTTTTTTCGATCCAAGCCACAAAAGAATATGTATGTAGTATTTGTTGCTTACAGAAGTGTGAATGCTGCCAGAAAAAAGGGTGCTGAAACCAGAATTGCTTCACAGATAGCGGAATTGTTCACATTACGATATAACTAAAACAATAAGTTATGCCCACTGCGTTAACGAAGAGGTGGAGAATGTTAGATAAAATTTGTCAGCTCGCACGGGATGCGGGTGATGCCATTATGCAGGTGTACGACGGTGCGAAACCGATGGATGTTGTCAGCAAAGCGGATGACTCCCCGGTGACGGCGGCGGATATCGCGGCGCATGCGGTGATCCTGAAAGGTTTGCAGGCCCTGACGCCGGATATTCCGGTCCTTTCTGAAGAAGCGCCCCAGAGCTGGGATGAACGTCAGCACTGGCAGCGTTACTGGCTTGTCGACCCGCTGGACGGCACGAAAGAGTTTATCAAGCGTAACGGTGAATTCACCGTCAACATCGCCCTGATTGAAAAAGGAAAAGCGGTGCTTGGCGTGGTTTACGCCCCGGTGATGAAGGTGATGTACAGCGCGGCGGAAGGTAAAGCCTGGAAGGAAGAGTGCGGCGTGCGTAAGCAGATCCAGGTGCGTGATGCCCGTCCTCCGCTGGTGGTGATCAGCCGCTCGCACAGTGACAGCGAGCTGGAGGAGTACCTGCAACAGCTGGGGGAACACCAGACGACGTCGATTGGCTCGTCGCTGAAGTTCTGTCTGGTGGCGGAAGGGCAGGCGCAGCTGTACCCCCGTTTCGGGCCGACGAACGTCTGGGATACGGCGGCAGGGCATGCGGTGGCGGCGGCGGCTGGCGCGCATGTGCATGACTGGCAGGGTAAGCCACTGGACTACACCCCGCGCGAGTCATTCCTGAATCCGGGCTTCCGGGTGTCACTTTACTGAGTCAGCAGCTTATGCAGCAGGGCAACCACCTGCTGCACCTCATCCTGCGTCAGCGCGCCGTCCTTAACCCACTGTACGCGACCGTTTTTATCCAGCACGACAATCGCTGAACTCTCCTCTTCCAGCTGCCACGCCTTACGCGTCATGCCATTGCTGTCGACAATAAACTGCGACCAGGGATAGAGCTTCTTATTGCTCTCAAGGCTTGAGCGCACAAACATCCCGGAGCCGGGAATCGCGTCGTCGGTGTTCACGATGGTGGTGGTCTGGTAGCGATCGTGCGGGAGTTTTGCGGCCTTGATCGCTTCCACGAGGGTAGCGTTTTTCTCTTTAGCGGATGTACGCCCGGCAATATGTTGTACAACTCTCACTTTGCCCGCAAGCTGCGCGCTATTCCAGGCTTTATAGCTAAACTTATCATTGTCGAGAATCAATTCTCCCCGGTCAGCAATCCCGACCGGCGGGACACGTTGTCCTTTTTCAATGTTGTGTGCGGAAGCCATCAGCGGCAGCAACAGGCAAGCTGCTGCCAGGAGGTTACGTAGGGTCATGGTGTTTCCTTATTGTTAGCAGGTGATCCGACCACTTGGTCATGCGCTTTTAATCATAAGTGCGATCAATAGGCTTTTCCCGCAATCCCGATGCCAGTTTGCGGGCGAACGCACATATCCATGCAAAAACGACGGCATATACTGCGCTGTATCACGCTTTGCAAAGATTATTCTGAATAATTGTAATCAAACGGTAAATAAACTTATGCACACTGGGTAAGTACGAGGTTCTGGTCTATAGTCATTGGGCATCAAAATTTGCGCTCAGGACAGTCGGGCCGATTGTGGCACCGCAAGAGCGTATGATTCGCAGGAGATACAAGAATGAAAATTTTCCAACGCTACAACCCGCTTCAGGTGGCGAAGTACGTGAAGATCCTGTTCCGTGGACGGTTGTACATCAAGGATGTTGGCGCTTTTGAGTTCGATAAGGGCAAAATCCTTATCCCAAAAGTGAAGGACAAACAGCACTTGTCTGTGATGTCCGAAGTCAACCGTCAGGTTATGCGTCTGCAAACTGAGATGGCTTAACCAACGTGCTATGCAGTAGTAGTTAAAAAGACGGCTCCCGATGGGAGCCGTTGATGTTTGTGGGGCACACAAAGGATTACGCCGACACCTTCTCTTCGGCATCCGGCAGTTTCGGCACCAGCACGGTCGGTTTGCTATCAATACGCGTTACCAGCAGCTGGTCGATGCGGTAGTTATCAATATCCACCACTTCAAACTTGAAGCCGGAGAACTTCACCGAGTCGGTACGTTTCGGGATTTTACGCAGCATAAACATCATAAAGCCGCCGATGGTCTCGTAGTTGCCGGACTGCGGGAACTCGTCAATGTCGAGTACGCGCATGACGTCTTCAATCGGCGTACCGCCATCGATGAGCCATGAATTTTCGTCACGCTGAACAATCTGCTCTTCCAGCCCCTGGCCGACCAGGTCGCCCATCAGGGTCGTCATAACGTCGTTGAGGGTGATAATGCCCACCACCAGCGCGTATTCGTTCATGATCACCGCGAAGTCTTCCCCGGCGGTTTTGAAACTTTCCAGCGCTTCGGAGAGCGTCAGGGTGTCCGGCACTATCAGGGTGTTGCGGATCTGCACGCCGCTGTTCAGCGCCAGGCTCTGGTTTGCCAGCACGCGGTTCAGCAGGTCTTTGGAGTCCACATAGCCGATGATATGGTCGATATCTTCGTTACAGACCAGGAACTTGGAGTGCGGGTGCTGCGCCACTTTGGTCTTCAGGCTCTGCTCGTCTTCATGCAGATCGAACCAGATGATGTTTTCACGGCCGGTCATGGAGGACGGCACGGTACGGGATTCCAGTTCGAAAACGTTCTCAATCAGCTCGTGCTCCTGCTTACGCAGCACGCCTGCCAGCGCCCCGGCTTCCACCACCGCATAAATATCGTCGGAGGTGATGTCGTCTTTACGCACCATCGGCAGCTTGAAGATGCGGAAAATGACGTTCGCCAGGCCGTTAAAGAACCACACCAGCGGACGGAAGACATACAGGCAGAAGCGCATCGGGTTGATGATACGCAAAGCCACAGCTTCTGGCGCAATCATACCGATGCGTTTCGGGGTCAGGTCCGCGAATAAAATGAACAAGCCGGTGACCAGGGAGAAGGAGAGGATGAAGCTCAACTGCTCGGCCAGCTCTACGGACATGTACTTAACAAAGAGGCTATAAAACGCCGGAGAAAACGCTGCATCGCCCACGATACCGCCAAGAATGGCGACCGCATTCAGGCCAATTTGCACCACGGTAAAGAACATGCCGGGGTTTTCCTGCATTTTCAGAATGCGTGATGCGTTGATGTTGCCCTCGTCGGCAAGCAGCTTCAGTTTGATTTTACGGGAGGCAGCCAGCGAGATCTCCGATATCGAGAAAAATGCACTGACGGCAATAAGACAAAGTATTACTAAAATACTGTTTAACATAGTTTATCCGGCTTCTCGCCAGATCCTCAGAAGGGGAGTTGATACCATTCGTGTGAAGACACATTGAACTCAGCTCGTAGCGTTGAGCCGATTATTTCAGCGGTAGTATAGCGTAAAGACGTGTAAACCTGCCAGAGGTCACGTTTTCGGCAAAAAAAGCCGGGCCGGCATGGGGCCGATCCGGCGAGAAGGGCTATTTCACGGTGGATAAGTTTTCGCCTACAGCCAGGCGTGTGGCATCGCCGCCCCAGACCTGATCGTACTCATAGCCTGTCAGCTGTTTGATGACCACGCGGGTGCTGGCGCCGCAGTCGCGATAGTCGCCACCGAGCTTCCGACGCGCGATCTCCTTGAGCAGCACCTTATGCGTCTCGCGGGTCAGCTTAAATTTGTAGGTCGCGAAGAAGCTCACTGCCAGCAGCGCGGCGGTGGCAAAATCATCAGGCCAATTATTGCTCCCAGCGCGCTTTCAGGCTGTGCGCCACTGCCTTTCACAAAACCGGACTCCTGCAACACCAGGCCGATAATCATAATCGCAATGGCGACGGTGCTTTTGCGGGTCAACACCATTACGCCAGCGAAAATGCCTTCCCGGCGCTGCTGCGTGACGATCTCGTCGATATCCGGAATAAAGCTATAAATATTCCACGGAATGTAATAGAGGCCGGAACGGGCTGCAACCAGCAGGATGAAGACGGCGGAGAACAGCAGCGTTGGCACCTCTGTTTTGGTGAGATAAACCGTAAACAGGAATGCCAGCACCAGGAAAATGCAGCTATACGAAAGGCGCAGTGCGGCGGAAGGGGTCATGTTCAGCCTGTTGAGTAACAGCATAAATCCGTACGTGCCCGGCACGGAGGCAAAAGCCGCAATACTTAGCCAGCCGGACACTGCTGCCGCATCCTGACTCAGGCAATACACCACGTAATAGGTAAAGACTGAACCAAATACGTCCATCGCGGTGAAGGAGAAAATATAAATAAGAATATGCAGGCGGAAAGCGCGAATACGAAAAGAAGAGAAGAGATCCAGCACCAGATATTTGAGGTGATTAATTACTCCGCTGCTGCGCTGGGTATCAACTTTGAAGTCATACTCCTGATGCACATCTTTTGCTTCCCAGGTGCTGTACCAGGTAATAAATACCGCGATGCAAAAGACGCAGGAAAATATCAGTCCGGTTAGCGTGTAGGTAAAGGAATTATCTTTGCCGGTAAATTGCATAATCACGCCCGGAACCGACACCGCAAGAAAACCGCCCAATTGCGAGCAGATCATCCTTACGCCCGACAGGCGGCTGCGCTCTTCATAGCGGTTGGTCATCTCCGCGGCGAGGGTTTCCCACGGCACCAGCACCATCGCTGAAAGCAGTTCGATGGAAAGATAGGTGCCCAGGTAATACCAGTAACCCATGTCCGTCAGCCACAGCAGAGCATAGAGGAACATTAAGGGAGAGCTGAGTAATAAGAAGAAACGACGACGGCCAAATTTACGCCCAAGCCAGGTGTCGCCGAAATTGTCGGTGATGTAACCCATTATCGGGCTTAATACCGCGTCAATGACGCGGGCAATAGCAAATATAGAGCCGGCTTCCACGACGGATAATCCGCAATAGGTGGTGTAAAAAAATAACAGCCAGGTGCCGATAATGGCGAAAGCGCCTCCGCCAAAGAGGTCGGTTATGCCGTAGCCAAGCGCCACGCCATAACCCACTCTGCGTTCAGTTGGTTTAACCATAATAATATCCAGTGTAGGGTAGATGTAGAGGTTGTATTTTTATTGCACTGCTGGACTACACGTGACGTTCTAATTATTAATATCTATCCATTGTCTTAACTGAGATGACCGATAAAAAGCCTCCACAATCTTGAGTGATTTTCCGGCGGTACAAATATCGGTAAAATCCGTACTCTCCGGGTGGTGAATAGCGTGATAAAAACGGCGGATCGCCTGCTGGTGTCCTAATCCCCAGTAACTTTTTGCGGTGCCATCGGGAGAGGCATCGCTTTCCAGGCGAAATCGTTCGCCGGGCGTTATGCGCCAGAGCGTGTTGTCGTTGAGCAGCAGTGAGCCGCGCTCGCACTGGATCTCCAGACAGAGGGGGGAATCCGTGGTGTGGCAGTTGCTGGCATAAAACAGACCGCGCGCACCGTTGGTAAAGTGAAGCGTGGCCATCGCGCTGTCTTCCCCTTGCGTGACGTCAGCCAGTTCCCCGCTGTCGACTACCCCCTTCAGCCGCGTGACGCCACCCGCGAACCACTGCATCAGATCGAGGGTATGGATCGCCTGGTTGATTAGCAGGCTTCCACCTTCCGTTGCCAGCTGCCCGCGCCACGGGCTTTCCGTGTAATACGCCCCCGAGCGGGACCAGGTCAGCACAGCTTTGATACTTAACATCTTTCCCAGTACGCCTTCCGCCAGCTCCTTGCGAATGCGCAGGCTGGTCGGATTGAGCCGGTTCTGGTAGCAGACGCCGAGCCTGCCGGGTGCCTGCGCGGCGGCAGAGGCAATGTCGGCAAGCTCGCTGCTGTTCATGCCCACCGGTTTTTCGCAAAAGACATGTTTCCCGGCGGCCAGCGCCGCCAGAATCATGTTTTTGTGCTCGAAGTGGGGCGTGCAGATATGCACCACGTCGATGCTGTCATCCAGCAGCATTTCCCGGTAATCCTGATAAAAGCGGCACTGATAGTTCATAGCCAGCTTCAGTCCTTTGACGCTGTCGATATCGACCAGCGCGCGCAGCGCGACATTGGGGATTTGCCTCAGGGCATTCACATGGCAACTGTGAATAGCCCCGGCACCGATAATCGCCGTGTTCAGGATGTTCATGTCGTCCCCTTAGTCAGCTGCGTTTGCGAGCATTTGTGCTTTCACGCACAGTTCGGCAGCTTTGAAAGCATGCGCCTGAGTCATGGCATTTTCGGTGCGGTGCAGGCAGTCGAGGATCAGTTCGCCAAAGTACGGGAACCCAACCTGCCCGGCCACAGGATAGCGGAACTCGCCCTCGTTATTGACGAGGTAGACGACATCCTGCTCACCCCGGGTGAGATCGACATATTTACGGATCTCGATATACCCGTCGGTACCGAGCAGCGTCAGGCGACCATCGCCCCAGGTGGAGAGCCCGTCAGGAGTGAACCAGTCACAACGGAAATAGCCGCTGGCGCCGTTTTCTCCTTTGAGCATGGCGTCGCCAAAATCTTCGAATGCGGGATACTGCGGGTGGTTAACGTTGCGCACCTGGCTGGCGACCACGGTGGCGTCGCGGTTGCCGGTATAAAACAGGAACTGCTCGATCTGGTGGCTGCCGATGTCGCAAAGGATGCCGCCGAAATAGCGACGATCGTAGAACCAGTCCGGGCGGCCAGTCCCTTCCCGGTGCGGCCCCATGCCCAGGGTTTGCACCACGCGACCAATGGCGCCTTGCTGTACCAGCTGCCCGGCAAAGACCGCGCTTTCCACGTGCAGACGCTCGCTGTAGTAGACCGCGTATTTTTTCCCGGTTTTCTCCACCATCGCTTTGGCGTCTGCCAGCTGTTCAAGGGTGGTGAGCGGCGCTTTGTCCGTGAAGTAGTCTTTACCAGCCGTCATCGTCTTCAGCCCCAGCGCACAGCGTTCGGAGGGGATGGCCGCCCCGGCCACCAGGCGCACGTCGTCATCGGCGAGAATAACGTCCAGGGAATCAGCCACCTTCACCTGCGGGTACTGCTGAACAAACGTGTCCACTTTCGCCGGATCGGGATCGTAAACCCACTTCAGCGTGGCACCTGCTTCAATCAGGCCATTACACATTCCGTAGATATGGCCGTGGTCGAGCGCGGCGGCGGCAAATACAAATTCACCCGCCTGCACCACCGGCTGCGGTTTGCCCACCGGCGCGTAGTTCATTCCGTCATTCTTGTTCATGGTTACAGTCCTCGATCCAGATCTTTACCCTGAGGGATAGCGCCCACTTCGCTGAAGTTGGCGACGCTTGCGGATTTTTCATAAAAACGGGGGGCGAGGGCGTTCGTCCCGCCGGTACGGTAAAACGGATCATCGCGGCCAACAGGCAGGGAAACGACACTGCGGGTAATGGCTGATTTATACATCGCAGTAATCAGCTCCAGCGAGCGCTTACCCTGCACGCCGTCCACCAGCGGGGCCGTACCGCGCTCAATGCTCTGAAGCAGGTCGTTAATCTGCCCGGTGTGCAGAGTCCATTCGAGCCTGGGCGTCGCCTGGAAAACGGCATCAAGCCGGGCTTCTCGCTCAATATCGTTGGTCTCCTGCGGGAAGCCGTTGTCAGCACTCACGCTGGCATAAGCCTGCCATGGGGCGGAGATGCGCGCTTTATCACCCTGGATAATGATCTTCTGATCTTCCCCGTGGTGTACTACCGAGGCGGTAAGCTGGGTGAGTGCGCCGTTGGGGTATTTGAATATCGCGGCGCTAAGGTCTTCCACTTCGGCGTTGTCATGGGCCACGTTGGTCATCATCGCCACCACCTCAGACGGGAAGCCGAGCATCCACTGAATGGCGTCAATATGGTGCACCGCGTGGTTCAGCGTGCAGCCGCCCCCTTCCTTTTCCCACGTGCCGCGCCACCACAGGTCGTAGTAGCAATGTCCGCGCCACCAGAAGGAATCCACCTGCGCATGGCATATTTTTCCGGCGAGGCCGGAATCCAGCGCCGCTTTTAAGCGCCAGAAGGCATCGGTAAAGCGGTTCTGGGCAATGATGGAGAGCGTTTTTCCGCTGGCCTGCTGGGCGGCGATCATCGCATCACACTCCTCCAGCGAGGCGGCCATCGGTTTTTCACACAGCACATGGCAGCCGGCATGAAGCGCATCAATGCTGATCTCCGCATGGACATAGGGCGGGGTGCAGACGTCAACGATATCGATGGGAAGCGCATCCTCCAGCAGCTGCCGGTGGCTGGCGTACACGCGGGCGTCCGTCAGGCCGTAACGCGCTTTTTTCTCTTCCGCTTTCTCCGGATAGATATCAACCAGCGCAACGATCCGGCAGCGCTGTCCAAACTGCAAATAACCCTGAATATGGTTATGGGAGATATTTCCTGTTCCCACAATGGCGACATTTAACATCGATTTTCTCCGGTGTTACCAGGTACCCGCGGCATCCAGCGTGATGCTGGTGGCCCCTTTATCTACAGAGGTGCTGATGCGCTGCTGAAGCAGGCGCAGGTATTGCTTTTCGTTCAGCGGTAGCTCAACCCAGTCGTCCGTCCAGGTGGAGAGGTGCATGGCGTTAGAGAGGGTTAAACCGCGAATGCCGTCCAGACCCGGTGCAATCAACGGCTCGCCGCGCAGCACGGCGGCGCAGAAGTTGGCGGTGATGACGTGGTGCTCGCTGTATTCCGGGGCAACAGGGACAGAAACCTCCCAGCATTCCGGCTCACCGAAGCCATTCTGCCAGCGAGCGTTAAACTCGGTTTCCGATTCGCGCAGCCGCCAGTAGCGCAGTTTGCCCTCGTCGACGACCACTTTGCCGCGATCGCCGACAATCTCCAGGCGGTTGGTACCTGGTGTTTCCGCGACGGTGGTGATGAACACGCCGGTCGCGCCACTGGCATATTCGGCGTAGGCTGTCACCTCGTCTTCCACTTCGATATCGCGATGCTTACCGAACTGGCAAAACGCGCGCAGACGAACCGGCATGCCCACCAGCCACTGCCAGAGATCGAGCTGGTGCGGGTCCTGGTTGAGCAGCACGCCGCCGCCTTCCCCTTTCCAGGTGGCGCGCCAGCCGCCGGAGTTGTAGTAACTCTGCGAGCGATACCAGTTGGTGATGATCCAGTTGGAGCGGCGGATCTCGCCCAGCTCGCCGCTGTCGATCAGATCTTTCACTTTCTGATACAGCGGGTTGGGCCGCTGGTTATACATGATGCCGAACACCACGTCGCACTCCCGGGCGCAGGCGTTCATCTCCTGGACCTGCGCGGTGTAGACGCCTGCTGGCTTCTCACACAGGGTATGAATGCCGTGGCGCATCGCCAGCATCGACAGGTGCGGGTGATCGTAATGCGGCGTGGCGACAATGACCGCATCGATAAGCCCGCTCTGGAGCATCTCCTGCGCATCACTGAACAGCGGAATGCCACCAACCAGCTGCCGAATGGCCGGATGCTTTTCCGGCGCGTTATCGCACACCGCCGTAAGGCAGGCGTCGCTGACGGTTCCGGCCAGTAAATAGCGTGCGTGGACCGTACCGATATTACCTATACCAATAATGCCAAAACGTACCTTCTCCATGTCTCACCTTAATTTCAGCCAAAAAGCGTGATGACCGAAAAATAGGAAAGGCGAGACGTAGCGACAATGTGTTTTTGTGAGAATACTCGCAAGGTGAATAAGTAAACTCCAACCATTTTGAAATTTGGTTTTAAAATCAAAGCGCTGTTTCTGCAAATATTTGCAAAAACTGATTGAGAGCGAGGTCACACTATGCCGGGCAAGTTAAAAATGGAGGAGATCGCATCCCTGACGGGATATTCCGTGAGCACGGTTTCCAGGGTGTTGAGCGGCAAGTCTTATACCAGCGATAAGGCCCGGGAAGCCATTGTCCGCATCGCACGGGAGCTTGGCGTGCTGGAGTCGATGGCGAGCGGACGGCTTTTAATTAACGGAATCGCTGTATTTGCGCCTGAAAGAACGTTTCAGGGTCGTGGGGATATTTTTTATCTGGAAGTGACCAAAGGCATTGCGGAAGCCAGCGCGCCACATAATGTCTGGATCAGTTATTGCGGATTAGAGGAACAGAATGCGGACGTGAAATTATTTATGGAAAAGGCAAGCCATAAAAATATTAACGCAATAATTATCATTGGTACGGATGATTCCACCATATTTAAGCTGGCCAGCACGCTGAATAAACCCTGTGTATTAATTAATTCCGTCGACCGGGACCGGGTGCTGGATTCGGTTTCGCCCGATCATCGCGCAATCGGCTTTACCACGATGCAATATCTTTTCGAGCAGGGGCATCGCCGGGTGCTGACCATCACCTGTTTACGCCGGGACACGCTCTATGCCCGGCTGGATGGAATTAAAGAAGCGTACCGGCATTTTCATGTGGCGTTTGAGCCGCAGCGGGATTTACTGGTCACGGAGTGGTTTACCGCTGAAGAGGCTGAGCGCGAGCTGGATGCGTGGCTGTTACGTCACGACAGAGCGCAGTGGCCTGAGGTCATTTTTCCCAACAGCACCAGCATGACCGAGGGTGTGCTGAAGGCGTTACAGCGGCATGGGCTGCGCGTGCCGGAAGACATCTCCATCATCACCACCGATTTTGCGTGGAATTTAGCAAACCGGCTTGAAAAGCCCATTACGGGGATCACGGTGCCCTGTCGGGATTTGGGTATAGAAGCGGTGCATTTGCTGCAAACGCGGCTCAACCGACCACAGGCGCCAGTGTTTAACCTGCTGTTGCAGGGGAAAGTCATTGATTACGGCTCGGTGAGTAATGCCACGCGCCACGCGGCTCGCGTGGCGCTGATGCAGTAATCAGGCCTGCTGTGGAGGCAGGCAAACGCCGATGCCGCCAATGCCGCAGTAGCCATACGGATTTTTATGCAGGTACTGCTGGTGGTCGTCTTCGGCATAGTAGAACGGTTTCGCGGTAGCGATTTCCGTCGTGACCTGACGTTTATCACCGGCCGCCTGCATCGCTTCCTGGAAACGCGTCAGGCTGGCGTGGGCGGCGGCCTCCTGCTCTGGGGTGAGCGGGTAGATGGCCGAACGGTATTGGGTGCCGTGATCGTTACCCTGACGCATACCCTGTGCCGGGTCATGGTTTTCCCAGAACACCTGGAGCAGCTGTTCATAGCTAATGACGCTCGGGTCATACACCACACGCACCGCTTCAGCATGACCGGTCTCACCGGAACAGACTTCGCGATAGGTTGGGTTAGGCGTATATCCTCCGGTGTAGCCCGCAGCGGTGCTGTACACGCCCGGCAGTTGCCAGAACAGGCGTTCTACGCCCCAGAAGCAGCCCATGGCAAACAGGGCGATCTCCATTCCATCAGGAACGTTTGTCATTGAATGGTTGTTTACGGCGTGTAATGTTGCCACTGGCATAGGGGTGTTGCGTCCCGGTAACGCATCGGCTTGTGATACCAGATGCTTTTTATCGAATAAACTCACGGTGGGGCCTCCCGGGTAGCGTTGTTTCGGTTAAGGTTGTCACGAAGCGTTTAATTGAACACAATAAATGCGATGAATGAGTCTAGATTTAATCATAAGAAATATTTGGGTGTTACACCCTTTTTCAACCCGTAATTTGGGTTTTTGGCTTTCAGGCCGTATTTTGCCGCGGAGCGGCACTGCATTTGCTTCCAGGGTGGAAACAGGGATATTCAGGAGAAAACGTGACAAAGATCCGCCAGTTATGTTTAGTCAGCTTACTGCTGACCAGCGGGATTGCCAGCGCGGCGAATGTCCGTTTGCAGGTTGAGGGGTTATCCGGGGCGCTGGAAAAAAACGTGCGTGCGCAGCTTTCTACTATCCAGAGCGATGAGGTCACGCCGGATCGGCGTTTTCGCGCGCGCGTGGATGACGCCATCCGCGAAGGCTTAAAGGCGTTGGGGTACTACGAACCCACCATCGATTTCGATTTACGTCCGCCGCCGGCGAAAGGACGCCAGGTGTTGATTGCCCGCGTCTCGCCGGGCGAACCCGTCCTGATTGGCGGCACGAACGTGGTGCTGCGCGGCGGTGCGCGCACCGATCGGGACTACCTGGATCTGCTCAGCACCCGTCCGAAAGTGGGCACCGTGCTCAATCACGGGGATTACGATCGTTTTAAAAAATCCTTAACCAGCGTTTCGCTGCGCAAAGGCTACTTCGACAGCCGGTTCAACAAAAGCCAGCTGGGCGTTGCGCTTGAGCGACGTCAGGCATTCTGGGATATCGATTACGACAGCGGCGAGCGCTACCGGTTTGGCGATGTGACCTTCGAAGGATCGCAAATCCGTGACGAGTATCTGCAAAATCTGGTGCCGTTTAAAAAGGGCGACTACTACCAGTCCAGCGACCTGGGCGAGCTGAACCGTCGTTTGTCCGCGACGGGCTGGTTTAACTCCGTGGTGGTAGCGCCGGAATTTGATAAATCCCGTAAAACGAAAGTGTTACCGCTGCATGGCGTGGTCTCTCCGCGCACCGAGAACACCATTGAGACCGGTGTCGGCTACTCCACGGACGTCGGCCCGCGCGTGAAAGCCTCGTGGAAAAAACCGTGGATGAACTCCTACGGCCACAGCCTGACCACCAGCGTCAGCCTGTCTGCGCCTGAACAGCAGCTGGACTTCAGCTATAAAATGCCGCTGCTGAAAAATCCGCTTGAGCAATACTACCTCGTGCAGGGCGGCTTTAAGCGTACCGATTTGAACGATACCGAGCAGGACTCGACGACGCTTGCGGTATCACGCTTCTGGGATCTCTCCAGCGGCTGGCAGCGCGCCATTAACCTGCGCTGGAGCCTCGACCACTTTACCCAGGCAAACGTCACCAACACCACCATGCTGCTTTATCCGGGCGTGATGATCAGCCGTACCCGCTCGCGCGGTGGCCTGATGCCGACCTGGGGCGATTCTCAGCGCTACTCCATCGATTACTCCAACACCGCCTGGGGCTCCGACGTAGACTTCTCCGTCTTTCAGGCGCAAAACGTCTGGATCCGCACGCTGTACGACAAACACCGCTTTGTGATGCGCGGTAATCTCGGCTGGATCGAAACCGGTGATTTCGAACGCGTCCCGCCGGATCTGCGCTTCTTCGCCGGGGGCGACCGCAGCATTCGCGGGTATAAGTACAAATCGATCTCACCTGAAAACGACAAAGGCCAGTTGACCGGGGCGTCAAAACTGGCGACTGGCTCGCTGGAGTACCAGTACAACGTCAGCGGCAAGTGGTGGGGAGCGATGTTCGTTGACGGCGGTGAAGCGGTGAACGATATCCGCCGCAGCGATTTCAAAACCGGCGCGGGCGTAGGCGTGCGCTGGCAGTCACCGGTCGGGCCCATCAAGCTCGATTTCGCCGTTCCGGTGGGCGACAAAGACGAACACGGTTTACAGTTTTACATCGGTCTGGGGCCTGAATTATGAGTTTATGGAAGAAGATAAGCCTCGGGGTGCTGATTTTTATCGTATTACTGCTCGGTACGGTGGCGTTTCTGGTGGGCACCACCACGGGCCTGCATTTGCTGTTTAACGCCGCGAACCGCTGGGTGCCGGGGCTGGAAATCGGCCAGGTAACGGGCGGCTGGCGCGATCTGCGCCTGAAAAATATCCGTTATGAACAGCCCGGCGTGGCGGTGAATGCGGGCGAGTTTCATCTGGCGGTCAAGCTCGGCTGCCTGCGGGACAGCCAGCTGTGCGTAAACGATCTGTCGCTAAAAGACGTTAACGTGGCGATAGATTCCAAAAAAATGCCGAAGTCCGAGCCTGTCGAAGAAGAGGACAGCGGCCCGCTGAACCTCTCCACGCCGTACCCGATTGCGCTCTACCGGGTCGCGCTGGATAACGTCAATATCAAAATCGACGACACGACGGTATCCGTGATGGATTTCACCTCCGGTCTGCGCTGGCAGGAGAAAAACCTCACCCTGACCCCAACCTCCCTGCAAGGGCTGCTGATTGCGCTGCCGAAGGTGGCCGACGTGGCGCAGGAAGAGATCGTAGAGCCGAAGATCCAGAACCCGCAGCCGGAAGAAAAACCGCTGGGCGAAACGCTGAAAGATCTCTTCTCGAAACCGGTTCTGCCGGAGATGACCGACGTGCATCTGCCGCTGAACCTCAATATCGAAGAGTTTAAAGGCGAGCAGTTGCGTCTGACCGGCGATACCGATCTGACGGTCTTCAACATGCTGCTTAAAGTCAGCAGTATCGACGGCAACATGAAGCTCGACGCGCTGGATATTGATACTAACCAGGGGTCGGTCAACGCCTCAGGCAATGCGCTACTGCGTGACAACTGGCCGGTAGATATTACGCTGAACAGCGCCCTGAACATCGATCCGCTGAAAGGCGAAAAGGTGAAGGTGAAAGTCGGCGGCGCGCTGCGCGAGAAGCTGGAGTTCGGCGTGAACCTCTCCGGACCGGTGGATATGGTGCTGCGCGGGCAAACCCAGCTGGCAGAGGCCGGTTTACCGCTCAACCTTGAGGTTGTCAGCAAGCAGCTTTACTGGCCGTTCACCGGCGAAAAACAGTTCCAGGCTGACGATCTGAAGCTGAAGCTGAGTGGCAAAATGACCGACTACACGCTGTCGTTCCGCACGGCAGTGAAGGGGCAGGGGGTACCGCCCGCCGATATCACCCTGGATGCGAAGGGTAACGAGTTGCAGGTTAACCTCGACAAGCTGACCGTGGCGGCGCTGGAAGGAAAAACCGAGCTGACCGCGCTGCTCGACTGGCAGCAGGCGATCAGCTGGCGCGGCGAGCTGAAGCTGACCGGGATCAACACCGCTAAAGAGGTCCCGGACTGGCCGTCAAAACTGGATGGCCTGATCAAAACCCGCGGTAGCCTGTACGGTGGCACCTGGCAGATGGACGTGCCGGAACTCAAGCTCACCGGCAACGTGAAGCAGAACAAAGTCAACGTAGAGGGCTCGCTTAAGGGCAACAGCTATCTCCAGTGGGTGATCCCGGGCCTGCACGTGGCGCTGGGTCGCAACACGGCGGATATCAAAGGCGAGCTGGGCGTGAAAGACCTCAATCTGGATGCCACCATCGACGCGCCAAATCTCGATAACGCCCTGCCGGGTCTTGGCGGCACGGCGAAGGGGTTAGTGAAGGTTCGCGGTACGGTGGAGGCGCCGCAGCTGCTGGCGGACATCACCGCCAATAACCTGCGCTGGCAGGAACTTTCTATTGCCCGCGTGCGTGTCGAGGGAGACGTGAAATCCACCGATCAGATCGGCGGAAACCTGGATCTGCGCGTGGAGCGTATCTCTCAGCCGGACGTGAACATCAGTCTGGTCACGCTGGCGGCAAAAGGTAACGAAAAGCAGCACGATCTCCAGCTACGCGTGCAGGGCGAGCCGGTCTCCGGGCAGCTGCACCTGACGGGCAGTTTTGACCGCCAGGCGACGCGCTGGAAAGGCGTGCTGGATAACACCCGCTTCAGCACGCCGGTCGGCCCGCTGGTGCTGTCGCGGTCTGTCGCGCTGGATTACCGCAACGCGGAGCAAAAGATCAGCATTGGGCCACACTGCTGGACCAACCCGAATGCTGAGCTGTGCGTGCCGCAGACCATTGATGCGGGCGCGGAAGGACGCGCGCAGATCAACCTCAACCGTTTCGACCTGGCGATGCTGAAACCGTTTATGCCGGAAACCACCCAGGCCAGCGGGGTCTTCAGCGGCAAAGCGGACGTCGCGTGGGACACCACCAAAGAGGGACTGCCGCAGGGCAGCGTTACCCTCGCCGGACGTAACGTGAAGGTGACGCAGGAGGTCAATGACGCGCCGCTGCCGGTGGCGTTCGACACCCTGAATGTGAACGCTGACCTGCGTAACAATCGTGCGGAACTGGGATGGCTGATCCGCCTGACCAACAACGGTCAGTTTGACGGACAGGTGCAAATTACCGATCCGCAAGGGCGGCGCAATCTCGGCGGCAACGTCAATATTCGTAACTTCAACCTGGCGATGGTGAATCCGATCTTCTCGCGGGGAGAAAAGGCGGCGGGGATGCTCAGCGCCAACCTGCGTCTGGCGGGGGATGCGCAAAGCCCACAGCTGTTTGGCCAGATGCGGTTAAACGGTGTGGACATTGACGGTAACTTTATGCCGTTCGATATGCAGCCAAGCCAGCTGACGATGAACTTTAACGGCCAAAGCTCAACCCTCAGTGGCTCAGTGTTGACGCAGCAGGGACAAATCAACCTGAGCGGTGACGCAGACTGGAGCCAGCTCGACAACTGGCGCGCCCGTATTGCGGCCAAGGGCAGCAGGGTGCGTATCACGGTACCGCCGATGGTGCGCCTGGACGTGTCGCCAGACGTGGTCTTTGAGGCAACGCCGAGTCTCTTCACCCTGGACGGCCGTGTTGACGTACCGTGGGCGCGCATCGTGGTTCACGAGGTGCCGGAAAGCGCGGTTGGCGTCTCCAGTGACGAAGTTATGCTCAATGAAAATCTGAAACCTGTTGAACAGAAGAGCGCTGGCATACCGATCAATAGTAATCTTATCGTGCACGTGGGGAATAACGTGCGTTTGGACGCGTTTGGGCTGAAGGCGAGACTCACGGGTGACCTGAAAGTGGCGCAGGATCAACAGGGACTTGGCCTCAATGGACAAATCAATATTCCTGAAGGGCGCTTCCATGCCTACGGGCAGGATTTGATTGTGCGTAAAGGCGAGCTGCTGTTCTCCGGTCCACCGGATCAGCCGGTACTCAATATCGAAGCGATCCGTAACCCGGAAGCCACCGAAGATGATGTGATTGCAGGCGTGCGCGTGACGGGCTCCGCCGATGAACCTAAGGCAGAGATCTTCTCTGACCCGGCCATGTCGCAACAGGAAGCGCTCTCTTACCTGCTGCGCGGCCAGGGTCTGGATAGCCAACAGGGCGATGGTGCGGCAATGACATCAATGTTAGTTGGTCTGGGGGTTGCACAAAGTGGTCAGGTTGTGGGTAAAATCGGCGAGACGTTTGGCGTAAGCAATCTGGCGCTGGACACTCAGGGCGTGGGTGACTCTTCGCAGGTAGTGGTCAGCGGCTATGTACTGCCGGGTCTACAGGTAAAATATGGCGTGGGGATCTTTGACTCACTGGCTACACTCACGTTACGTTATCGCCTGATGCCTAAGCTATATCTGGAAGCAGTGTCCGGCGTAGACCAGGCACTTGATCTGCTCTATCAGTTTGAGTTTTAGCAATGCGAATATTTGTTTACGGCAGTTTACGAACCAGGCAAGGCAACAGCCACTGGATGACCAACGCCCAGTTGCTGGGAAATTACACAATCGAAAACTACCAGTTGTACAGTCTGGGCCACTATCCAGGCGCGGTTCCGGGGAACGGAACGGTACAGGGTGAGGTTTATCGTATTGATAATGCCACGCTGGCCGAACTTGATGCCTTGCGCACCAGGGGCGGTGAATACGCTCGCCAGTTGATCCAGACGCCTTACGGCAGTGCATGGATGTACGTGTACCAACGTTCGGTCGACGGGTTAACGTTGATTGAAAGCGGTAACTGGTTAGACAGAGACCAGTTCTGAAAAACGACAACGCCACCGTAAGGTGGCGTTGTCGTTTTGCGCCGTAGGCCCGTGCAAGCGTAGCGCCGCCGGGCGATACTCCTCAATCGCACGGGTTACCTGGAGCGACAGGCACAAAAAAGCCCCGACGCGCGGGGCTTAGTCTCAGCAGTAAGAATTACTTCTTAGCAGCACGTTCGAAAGAGGCGATGATTTCTGCTTTCGCCGCTTCTGCGTTATCCCAGCCTTCAACTTTAACCCATTTGCCTTTTTCGAGATCTTTGTAGTGCTCGAAGAAGTGGGCGATCTGCGCTTTCAGCAGCTCTGGCAGGTCGTTCACATCTTTAATGTGATCGTACTCTTTGCTCAGCTTGGTGTGCGGTACGGCAACCAGTTTCGCATCTTCACCCGCTTCGTCAGTCATTTTCAGCACGCCAACAGGACGGCAGCGAATGACGGAGCCTGGCTGCAATGGATATGGCGTTGGGACCAGTACGTCAACCGGGTCACCGTCCAGAGACAGAGTGTGGTTGATGTAGCCGTAGTTGCACGGATAGAACATGGCGGTAGACATGAAACGGTCAACGAACAGCGCACCGGTGTCTTTGTCGATTTCGTATTTGATTGGATCTGCGTTGGCCGGGATTTCGATCACAACGTAGATGTCTTCTGGCAGTTCTTTACCCGCAGGGACGTTGAGTAAGCTCATGTCGGTGTCCTTTAAAATGGATGGTAAACAAGTGGCAGGTATTATAGCCAACTGGCGCTGAAAGTCTCCGCCTGTTTTCGTCTTCTCTCCCTCGCGCCTTCACTTTTCAGACCGTTTCCATGACAGGATAATCCATAAACTCAGCCGCATTTTAAATGTTGAAATGAAAGCGATTACAAACTTGTGATTAACGTTTTATTCACTTTTCTGAAGTGTGATGTAACGCAATCCGTAACATATTCCATTGGCTATAGTTCATCCGCGGAACATCTTTTAACCAACAATAACCTACCCTACGAGGACGTTCATATGTGGAAGCGCTTACTTCTTGTTACAGCAGTTTCGGCAGCCATGTCGTCTATGGCGATGGCCGCACCCTTAACCGTTGGATTTTCGCAGGTCGGATCTGAATCTGGCTGGCGCGCCGCTGAAACGAATGTGGCGAAAAGTGAGGCCGAAAAGCGCGGTATTACGCTGAAAATCGCCGATGGTCAGCAAAAGCAAGAGAACCAGATTAAAGCGGTGCGCTCGTTTATCGCTCAGGGCGTGGATGCCATCTTTATTGCCCCGGTTGTCGCCACGGGCTGGGAGCCGGTGCTGAAGGAAGCCAAAGATGCTGAAATTCCGGTCTTCCTGCTCGACCGTTCCATCGACGTAAAAGACAAATCTCTCTATATGACCACCGTCACCGCCGATAACGTGCTGGAAGGCAAACTGATTGGTGACTGGCTGGTGAAGCAGGTGGATGGCAAGCCGTGTAACGTGGTTGAGTTGCAGGGCACCGTCGGGGCGAGCGTGGCTATCGACCGTAAGAAAGGTTTCGCGGAGGCCATCGGCAAAGCACCAAACATCAAAATCATCCGTTCTCAGTCCGGCGACTTCACCCGCAGCAAGGGTAAAGAGGTCATGGAAAGCTTTATCAAGGCAGAAAATAACGGCAAAAATATCTGCATGGTTTACGCCCACAACGACGACATGGTGATCGGCGCCATCCAGGCCATCAAAGAAGCGGGCCTGAAGCCGGGCAAAGATATCCTCACCGGCTCGATCGACGGCGTACCGGACATCTACAAAGCGATGATTGACGGCGAAGCGAACGCCAGCGTGGAGCTGACGCCAAATATGGCGGGCCCGGCATTCGATGCGCTGGAGAAATTCAAGAAGGACGGCACCCAGCCTGAGAAGTTGACCATCACCAAATCCACGCTCTACCTGCCGGACACGGCGAAAGAAGAGTTAGAGAAGAAGAAAAATATGGGCTACTGATCCAGTGAAATTGCCGGGTGGCGCTGCGCTTACCCGGCCTACGATACGCTCTTTTGTAGGCCGGATAAGCGTAGCGTCATCCGGCCTGATGCAGGGGGAAACCATGACCACCGAACAACACCAGGAAATCCTCCGCACAGAGGGCCTGAGTAAATTTTTCCCTGGCGTTAAGGCGCTGGATAACGTTGATTTCAGCCTGCGGCGTGGGGAGATCATGGCGTTGCTCGGCGAAAACGGGGCGGGGAAGTCGACGCTGATTAAAACCCTGACCGGGGTCTATCACGCCGATCGCGGCGCTATCTGGCTGGAAGGTAACGCCATTTCGCCCAAAAACACCGCGCATGCCCAGCAACTGGGGATCGGCACGGTCTACCAGGAAGTGAACCTGCTGCCAAACATGTCGGTAGCGGATAACCTGTTTATTGGCCGCGAACCCAGACGTTTTGGCCTGCTGCGCCGCAAAGAGATGGAAGCGCGCGCCGCGAAGCTGATGGAATCGTATGGCTTCTCTCTCGACGTGCGCGAACCACTGAACCGTTTTTCCGTAGCGATGCAGCAAATCGTCGCGATCTGTCGCGCTATCGATCTCTCGGCGAAAGTGCTGATCCTCGATGAACCCACCGCCAGCCTCGATACCCAGGAAGTGGAGATGCTTTTTACCCTGATGCGCCAGCTGCGTAATCAGGGCGTCAGCCTGATTTTCGTGACGCATTTCCTCGATCAGGTTTACGAGGTGAGCGACCGTATAACGGTGCTGCGCAACGGCAGCTTTGTCGGCTGCCGGGAAACCCGCGAGCTGCCGCAGATAGAGCTGGTCAAAATGATGCTGGGCCGCGAGCTCGAGACCAACGCGCTTCAGCGCGCGGGCCGTACGCTGCTGAGCGAAAAACCGATCGCCGCGTTTCACGATTACGGCAGAAAAGGGACCATCGCGCCGTTTAACCTCGAGGTACGCCCCGGTGAAATTGTGGGTCTGGCGGGGCTGTTAGGCTCCGGGCGCACCGAAACCGCCGAAGTCATCTTCGGGATCAAACCTGCCGACAGCGGAACGGCGCTGATCAAAGGCAAACCACAAACGCTACGTTCACCGCATCAGGCGTCGTGCCTCGGCGTGGGCTTCTGCCCGGAGGACAGGAAAACGGACGGGATTATTGCCGCCGCCTCGGTGCGGGAAAACATCATTCTGGCGCTACAGGCCCAGCGCGGCTGGCTGCGTCCGATCCCTAAGCGCGAGCAGAACGCGATTGCCGAGCGCTTCATCCGCCAGCTCGGTATACGTACCCCGAGCGCGGAACAGCCCATCGAGTTCCTCTCGGGCGGTAACCAGCAGAAGGTTCTCCTCTCGCGCTGGCTGCTCACCAAGCCGCAATTCCTGATCCTCGACGAGCCCACGCGCGGTATCGACGTGGGCGCGCACGCCGAAATCATCCGGCTTATCGAAACGCTCTGCGCCGACGGTCTGGCGCTGCTGGTGATCTCGTCCGAGCTGGAGGAGCTGGTCGGCTATGCCGATCGCGTCATCATCATGCGCGATCGCAGGCAGGTGGCAGAGATCCCGCTGGATAAACTGTCGGTACCGGCGATCATGAATGCCATCGCGGCGTAAGGAGTCAAATGTGATGTCCCGTTCTCTTTCGCAAACTGGCGAAGCGAAGCGCCGCTTCACCTGGCCGACCGGCACGCCGCAAATCGTGGCGCTGCTGCTGGTGCTGCTGGTGGATAGCCTGGTGGCTCCGCATTTCTTTCAGATCGTCGTGCAGGATGGCCGCCTGTTTGGTAGCCCGATCGACATCTTAAACCGTGCCGCGCCCGTGGCGCTGCTGGCGATTGGTATGACGCTGGTCATTGCCACCGGCGGGATCGACCTCTCCGTCGGTGCGGTAATGGCGATTGCGGGCGCCACCGCCGCCTCGATGACCGTCGCCGGGCACAGCCTGCCGGTGGTCCTGCTGGCCGCGCTGGGTTCCGGCGTGCTTGCCGGGCTGTGGAACGGCATTCTGGTTGCGGTGCTCAAGATCCAGCCGTTTGTCGCGACGTTGATTTTGATGGTGGCCGGGCGCGGTGTGGCGCAGCTTATCACCTCCGGTCAAATCGTCACCTTTAACTCCCCGAGCCTGGCGTGGATCGGCAGCGGTAATTTTCTGTTCTTCCCGACGCCGGTGATCGTCGCGCTGGTGACGCTGGTGGTGTTCTGGCTTTTCACCCGCAAAACGGCGCTCGGGATGTTCATCGAAGCGGTGGGGATTAACATTCGGGCCGCGAAAAACGCCGGGGTAAATACGCGGCTGATGGTGATGCTGACTTACGTGCTGAGCGGCGTCTGTGCTGCGATTGCCGGGGTGATCGTGGCCGCCGATATTCGCGGAGCGGATGCCAATAACGCCGGACTCTGGCTCGAGCTGGATGCGATCCTCGCGGTGGTTATCGGCGGTGGATCGCTGATGGGCGGACGTTTTAATCTGCTGCTCTCGGTGGTGGGGGCGTTGATTATTCAGGGTATGAATACCGGTATTTTGCTCTCCGGGTTCCAGCCGGAGCTGAATCAGGTCGTCAAAGCGGTCGTGGTGCTTATCGTACTTATCGTGCAGTCGCCGCGCTTTATCACTCTCATTAAGGGGAACCGCGGTCATGATAAAACGTAATTTGCCGTTAATGATCACGCTGGGCGTGTTCGTGCTGGGGTACCTCTATTGCCTGACCCAGTTCCCGGGCTTCGCCTCCACGCGGGTGATTTGCAACATCCTGACCGACAATGCCTTTTTAGGCATTATCGCCGTCGGCATGACGTTTGTGATCCTCTCCGGCGGGATCGACCTCTCCGTTGGGTCGGTGATCGCCTTTACCGGCGTGTTCCTTGCCAAGGCGATTGGCTTTTGGGGGATTTCGCCGCTGCTGGCTTTTCCGCTGGTGCTGGTCATGGGCTGCGCGTTCGGCGCCTTTATGGGGCTTTTGATCGATGCGCTGAAAATCCCGGCCTTTATCATCACCCTCGCCGGGATGTTCTTCCTGCGCGGCGTGAGCTATCTGGTGTCGGAGGAGTCAATTCCAATTAACCATCCGATCTACGACACGCTCTCCAGTCTGGCGTGGAAAATTCCCGGCGGGGGGCGCCTGAGCGCAATGGGGCTGCTGATGCTGGGCGTGGTGGTGATCGGGATCTTCCTCGCCCACCGTACCCGATTTGGTAACCAGGTTTATGCCATTGGCGGCAGCGCCACGTCCGCGAACCTGATGGGAATTTCCACGCGCAGCACGACTATTCGCATCTACATGCTTTCGACCGGGCTGGCCACCCTCGCGGGGATTGTATTCTCGGTTTATACCCAGGCAGGCTATGCCCTGGCGGGGGTGGGCGTTGAGCTGGACGCCATTGCCTCGGTAGTGATTGGCGGTACGCTGCTCAGCGGCGGAGTGGGGACAGTCCTCGGCACGCTGTTTGGCGTGGCGATCCAGGGGCTGATTCAGACCTATATCAACTTCGACGGCACGCTCAGCTCCTGGTGGACCAAAATCGCTATCGGCATTCTGCTGTTTATTTTTATCGCGCTCCAGCGCGGCCTGACGGTGCTGTGGGAGAACCGCCAGAGCTCGCCTGTTACCCGGGTGAATACATCTTTAACAGAGCGATAACATGCTGAAATTGCTTAAACTCTAAACATTTTCCGGTAGCGGCCGATATTCTTTTTTTATGCCCAGAAATATCTCGCTACCGGAAATAACATCATGCTTAAAACGCTATCGATTCGTACCGGCTTGCTCTCTTTACTGGCCGTTATGACCCTTCTGCTGCTGATTGTCAGCGGCATCGGCATTTATGCCCTTACACAAAGTTCCGCTTCTCTCCAGCGCATCAATCATCTTCAGGGTGAACAGATGGTGCAGCTGAATGCCGGCTATACGCTGATCCTGCGCGCGCGTAACGAAGCGGGGCAGGCCGTTCGCATGATGGAGGTCGGCCTGCTGGACGATGCGGCCAGGGCGGTCAAAACCATTAACCAGGAAGTGGCGCTGGCACAGAAAACGCTGAAGGACGTGATCGGCAGCGGCGTGGCGGATGAGCAGGGGCAAAAGCTGCTGGATAACGTTGCCGCGAGTCTGGCGGTGTACAACCAGCAGGGTATCAGCCCGATGCTGAAAGCCCTGAACGAGCAAAGCGCGGACAGCTATTACGATCTGCTGGAAAACAAGCTGGTCCCGGTGGCGAAGCAGTTTGATAACGATATGCAGGCGTTCCAGGCATGGAGCGAGGCGCGCGGTAAAGCGGAGGTGAGCGCTGTGCAGGCGAGTAAAACCCGCGTGCTGATCCTGATTATCGTCGCGGCGCTGCTGACGGCTGGCATTATCGTGCTGGCCTGGCTGGTGCTGCGCCATATGCTGCTCAAGCCGCTTTCAGCCTCGATTGCCCAGCTGGAACATGTGGCGGCCGGGGATTTAACCCATACCCTGAACGCGCCGGCGAGCCAAGAATTTAATCGCCTTAACGCGGCGATCGAAGGGATGCGCCAGTCGCTGATGGACTCGGTTCTGCGGGTGCGTGACGCCAGCTCGCAGATTGATACCGGCAGCCGCGAGCTGACGGCCGGGAATATGAACCTGGCCCAGCGCACGGAATCCACCGCCACCTCGCTGGAGCAGACGGCCGCCAGCATGGAAGAGATCACCGCCACGGTGAAACTTAACGCCGATAACGCCGAGCAGGCGCACCAGCTGGCGAAGTCGGTCTCCGATACCGCCGATCACGGCAGTGAAATGGTCTGTTATGTCATTGAGAAGATGCGCGACATCTCCGGCAGCTCGGCGCGCATCGCCGATATCCTGAGCGTCATCGACGGCATTGCCTTCCAGACCAATATCCTGGCGCTGAACGCCTCCGTTGAAGCGGCGCGTGCGGGTGAGCAAGGGCGAGGTTTTGCGGTCGTGGCGGGTGAGGTGCGTAATCTCGCCAGCCGCAGTGCTGATGCGGCGAAAGAGATCCGCTCGCTTATCAGCGATTCGCAAACCCACGTGAACGAGGGCAGCGAGCTGGCGCAGCAGGCCGGTGAGACGATGGACGAGATCGCCACCGAAGTACTGCGTATGACCAAACTGATGCGTGAAATTGCGACGGCTTCCCAGGAGCAGAGCCGCGGTATTGAGCAGGTGAATATCGCCGTCAATCAGATGGATGAAACGGCGCAGCAAAATGCGGCGCTGGTCCAGCAATCATCTGCGGCAACTCGTTCCCTGGAGGAACAGTCGCGCGAGCTGATGGAAGCGATGGCCTCCTTCAAGCTGACGATGCAAACGGCCTGAAAAAAAGGGGAGCCTGCCTGGCTCCCCTTTTCGTGCGTTACGCGTCCGGGAATTCGCGGATCATGCGTTCAACGTCATCCACCATATGGCGGTTGCCGACGAAGAATGAACGGCGCTGGTGCAGGCTTTCCGGCACGATATCCAGAATACGCTCTTTACCGTCGCTCGCCTTGCCGCCTGCCTGTTCGGCCAGGAATGCCATCGGGTTGCACTCGTACAGCAGACGCAGTTTTCCGTCCGGGTGGCTGGCGGTGCTTGGGTAGAGGTAAATACCGCCCTTCAGCAGGTTACGGTGGAAATCCGCCACCAGCGAGCCGATGTAGCGCGAGGTGTATGGGCGCTGGGTGGCTTTATCCTCTTCCTGGCAGAATTTGATGTACTTCTTCACGCCGTTCGGGAATTTGATGTAGTTGCCTTCGTTGATGGAGTAGGTGTTGCCCTTCTCCGGGAAGCGCATACGCTCCTGGCACAGGCAGAACACGCCCAGGGACGGATCGTAGGTAAAGGCGTGTACGCCGCAGCCGGTGGTGTACACCAGCATGGTGGACGAGCCATACACCACATAACCGGCAGCAACCTGTTTACTGCCCGGTTGCAGGAAGTCTTCTTCCGTCACCGGTGTGCCAACCGGCGTGACGCGACGGTAGATGGAGAAAATGGTACCGACAGAAACGTTAACGTCGATGTTGGAGGAGCCGTCCAGCGGATCCATCAGAACAACGTATTTCGCGTGTTCACACCCTTCGAATACGACGATCTCATCTTCTTCTTCAGAGGCGATACCCGCAACGATGTCGCGCGCGCGCAGTGCAGCTTTCAGTTTTTCATTGGCGAACAGGTCGAGTTTCTGCTGAACCTCACCCTGAACGTTCTCGGCACCGCTGGCACCCAGGATATCGACCAGACCGGCCTTGTTGATATCGCGGTGGATGATCTTAGCGCCCAGCTTTATTGCCGACAGCAAAGCAGTGAGCTCACCCGTAGCATGAGAGAACTCGTGCTGCTTCTCGACAATAAATTCACCTAACGTTTTCATAACACTTTCCCTGCATCTTATGTTGAGTAAAGCGGTTGATGTCCAACAATCTTAACAAACATTCAAATATTAGCGCAGAGGTGAATCGCGCCAGCAAAATACGGATTTACCTGAAATGCGTTTCACAGCCGCTGACATGTGAGTAAAATGTGCGCCACATTGAAGAAGGATAGTGACGTATGCGCATTCATATATTGGGGATTTGTGGCACTTTCATGGGCGGACTGGCAATGCTGGCGCGCTCGCTGGGCCATGAAGTGACAGGTTCGGACGCCAATGTGTATCCGCCGATGAGCACGCTGCTCGAGAAGCAGGGAATTTCTCTGATTCAGGGATATGACGCCAGCCAGCTGGAGCCGCAGCCGGATCTGGTGATCGTGGGTAACGCCATGACCCGTGGGAATCCATGCGTTGAAGCGGTGCTGGAACGCAATATCCCGTACATGTCTGGCCCGCAGTGGCTGCATGATTTTGTCCTGCGCGACCGCTGGGTTGTCGCCGTTGCCGGGACGCACGGCAAAACCACCACCGCCGGTATGGCGACCTGGATCCTCGAAGCCTGCGGCTACAAGCCGGGCTTCGTGATCGGCGGCGTACCGGGGAATTTCGACGTCTCCGCGCGTCTGGGCGACAGCCCGTTCTTTGTGATTGAAGCGGATGAATACGACTGCGCGTTCTTCGACAAGCGCTCCAAGTTCGTGCATTACTGCCCACGCACGCTGATCCTCAACAACCTTGAGTTCGATCACGCGGATATCTTTGACGACCTGAAAGCGATTCAGAAACAGTTCCACCATCTGGTGCGCATTGTTCCGGGTCAGGGCCGCATTATCCTGCCGGAGAACGACATCAACCTGAAGCAGACTATGGCGATGGGGTGCTGGAGCGAGCAGGAGCTGGTTGGCGAGCAGGGGCACTGGCAGGCGAAAAAGCTCAACGCGGATGCCTCCGAATGGGAAGTGCTGCTCGACGGTGAGAAAGTGGGCGAGGTGAAGTGGGGCCTGGTGGGCGAGCACAACATGCACAACGGCCTGATGGCGATCGCCGCGGCGCGTCACGTGGGCGTACTGCCTGCGGATGCCGCCAATGCGCTGGGCTCGTTTATCAACGCCCGTCGCCGTCTGGAGCTGCGCGGTGAAGCCCACGGCGTTACCGTGTATGACGATTTCGCGCACCACCCAACGGCCATTCTGGCGACGCTTGCCGCATTGCGTGGCAAAGTTGGCGGCACCGCGCGCATTCTGGCCGTGCTGGAACCGCGTTCGAACACCATGAAAATGGGCATCTGCAAAGACGATCTCGCACCGTCCTTAGGGCGTGCCGACGAGGTCTTCCTGCTGCAACCGCAGCATATTCCGTGGCAGGTGGCCGAAGTGGCAGACGCCTGCATTCAGCCGGCGCACTGGAGTGCGGACGTGGATGTCTTAGCGGATATGGTGGTGAAAGCCGCACAGCCTGGCGATCACATTCTGGTGATGAGCAACGGTGGGTTTGGTGGGATCCATCAGAAGCTGCTGGACGGTCTGGCGAAGAAAGCCGCGGCCGCAGAGTAAAAAAAGCCCGGTGGCGCTAGCGCTTACCGGGCCTACATTTTTTCGCACGACCTTGTAGGCCGGATAAGGCGTTTACGCCGCCATCCGGCGCAAACCCGCACAGATTACTCTTCGTTCTCAGACAGCTCGCGCAGATACTGGAAAATCAGGCGCGCAGACTTCGGCGGCTTATTCCCTTCTTTCTCTTTCTTCGCGTTGCGGATCAGCGATCGCAGCTGCTGGCGGTCGGCATTCGGCCACAGGTTCAGCACTTCAGGTACCGCGTCATCACCCTGCTCGATCAAACGATCGCGGATCTGCTCCAGCTTATGGAACAGCGCAACCTGCTGATTGTGGCGGTTTTTCAGTTTGTCCAGCGCCTGACGGATCGGCTCCACGTCGCGCTGACGCAGCAGTTTACCGATAAGCTGAAGCTGGCGGCGACGCCCTTCTTTCTTGATTTTCTGTGCCAGTTCAATGGCATCACGCAGATCCTGGTCGAGCGGGATCTTATCTAGCGCGTTTTTACCCAGTTCTACCATTTCTGCGCCAAGCTGTTTTAACTCTTCGGCGTCACGTTTAATTTCACTTTTACTGACCCAGATGATCTCATCATCTTCGTCTTCGATGTCATCACCGGGAACGTCGTCGAGCCAGTCTTCGGGCTGCTTAGTCATGTCAGGCTCCTTAAAAAAAGAGGCTAATGTTACCAGTTAAGACGCGCACTGAAAAACGGTTCTCTGTTAGACTTCACTTAACTCTCTCTTACAGTATGGCATTTGCGATGAAAGTAACCTCACAAGTTGAAGCGCAGCGTAAGATCCTGGAAGAAGCCGTCTCCACCGCGCTGACGCTCGCTTCAGGTAAATCAGATGGCGCCGAAGTGGCGGTCAGCAAAACCACCGGCATTAGCGTGAGCACCCGCTATGGCGAAGTGGAGAATGTAGAATTTAACAGCGATGGCGCGCTGGGAATCACGGTGTATCACCAGAATCGTAAAGGCAGCGCGTCGTCTACCGATCTGAGCCCGGATGCCATCGCCCGTACGGTGCAGGCGGCGCTGGATATCGCGCGTTACACCTCCCCGGACCCTTACGCTGGCGTGGCCGATAAAGAGCTGCTGGCGTTTGACGCGCCGGATCTCGATCTGTTCCATCCCGCGGAAGTGACGCCGGATGAAGCCATTGAGCTGGCCGCGCGAGCCGAGCAGGCCTCTTTGCAGGCTGACAAACGCATCACCAATACCGAAGGCGGCAGCTTTAACAGCCACTACGGCATTAAAGTGTTTGGTAACTCCCATGGCATGTTGCAGGGGTACTGCTCAACCCGCCACTCGCTTTCCAGCTGCGTCATCGCCGAAGAAAACGGCGATATGGAGCGTGATTACGCGTATACCATTGGCCGCGCGCTGGGAGATTTGCAGTCTCCGGAGTGGGTGGGAAAAGCGTGCGCCGAACGCACGCTGTCACGCCTTTCGCCGCGTAAACTCTCCACCATGAAAGCGCCGGTCATTTTTGCCAACGAAGTGGCAACCGGCCTGTTTGGTCATCTGGTGGGAGCGATTGCGGGCGGTTCGGTGTACCGTAAATCGACCTTCCTGCTCGACTCGCTGGGCAAGCAGATCCTGCCGGAATGGCTGACCATCGAAGAGCACCCACACCTGCTGAAAGGGCTGGCCTCTACGCCGTTCGACAGCGAAGGCGTGCGCACGGAACGTCGTGATATCGTGAAAGACGGCATTCTGACCCAGTGGCTGCTGACCAACTACTCCGCGCGTAAGCTGGGGCTGAAAAGCACCGGGCACGCGGGCGGCATTCATAACTGGCGCATTGCCGGACAGGGCCTGAATTTTGAACAGATGCTGAAAGAGATGGGCACCGGCCTGGTGGTCACCGAGCTGATGGGGCAGGGCGTGAGCGGTATTACCGGCGACTACTCTCGCGGTGCAGCGGGCTTCTGGGTCGAAAACGGTGAAATTCAGTATCCGGTGAGCGAAATCACCATCGCCGGCAACCTGAAGGACATGTGGCGCAATATTGTTACGGTCGGTAACGATATTGAAACACGCAGCAATATTCAGTGTGGTTCTGTATTACTGCCGGAGATGAAAATCGCCGGGCAATAATCCCCGTAAAAGATTGATTAATAATAAAAAAAGGAAGTGAGCAATGCGTAAACACCTGTTAGCGATCGTCGCGGCTTCAACGCTGGTTCTTGGCTCGTCTGCGTTTGCTGCCGATCTCGAAGACAACATGGACATCCTCAGTGAAAACCTGAAGGTGGTGCAGAAAACGGACAATGCGGCGGACATGAAAGACGCATTGACTAAAATGCGTGAAGCCGCGCTGGATGCGCAAAAAGCGACGCCGCCGAAGCTGGAAAGCAAAGCGGCAGACAGCGCCGAGATGAAAGACTACCGCCACGGTTTTGACGTGCTGGTCGGCCAGATTGACGGCGCGCTGAAGCTGGCGAACGAAGGCAAAGTGAAAGAAGCCCAGGCGGCAGCCGATCAGTTTGTCGCGACCCGCAACACGTACCACAAAAAGTATCGTTAATTGGGTGCCTGAGCTGTACGTCCTCTCCCCGTATGCGGAGGCGCATTATGCGCCCCCGCATCGTTGTTCCCTACTTGCCGGAGCGACAATCCATCCGCGCTGTCACTTCAAGCGAGCCGTTACGAAAACGGATCTCGCACAGTGTTTTCCTCGTCACCAGCGTTAAGATGATTATTGTCAAAGAAATAATCATCAAAACCCCGATACTTGGGTTTCTGCGTTTCATGGATGCCTCCTTGCTTTAAAGCGGGCGAGGTAGCGAACTCCACGGTGTGACGTGTCGTTTCGAGCCCCCGCCCTGATTTTTTATCAGGCGGGGCTTTCCACTTTCCGTCCCATGCCTGAGACGGTCAGTCTCAAGCACCCGCCGCCACTCTAGCGGATCCCCATAAGAAAACCTTATCCACGTCACATTTCTACGAGCCTGCTCGTAATCTTTTCCACTCCGCTTACCAGTCTAATGCCGCGTAATAGCGTGATATTCATCACGTAAATCCAGCGATTTATACAGATTCACCGCATTTATGTGGCACAGATCACTGCCGCTGCTCGCCTTTCCACTTCGAAGTGGAAAACAACTCGCTACAAACAATTCCCCCTCGACGTTAGTTTTATTCCAGAGCCATTAACGGGGTAAGACGAGTGATTAACGGAGCGGTAATGAACGACGTTGGGGAACAGGCGGTGCAAACAGAACAGCTCGCGAACACCATGCTTCAGCAGGTCTACGCCCTGCTGGCCCGGCACAACATCATTCCCAACGCGGTACAGGAGCAGATGCTGACCTCCCACGTTCGCGCAATGGCGCACCGGTCCGTGACCGGCGAGCCGCTGCCAGAGGTTGAAGCAGAGCTGTTTGACGAAATTTCACCAGATTCAATGCAACTCGCCCGTGAAGTGGTGGCGCAGTTCGGCAACCTTCCTGATGAAGAGGCCTGGCTGCTCTCCGTTCACTTCGAAGTCGCGAAAGACAACCTTTAAGGAGCAACACATGGAACAGATTACAGTCGTGATTGGCGATCGCCTGGGTAAAGGTCAGAAAGTGGCTGCGGGTGTGGAAAAAGCCGGCGGACGCGCGGTTGTCGTACCGGGCATGGCAGCGGATATGAAGCTCGGTGACGTGATGAAAGCAGAAAACGCCACCTTCGGGATCTCCTTCTGCGGCAGCGGCGGCGCGGGCGCCATCACCGCTCAGACCAAATATGGCTACAAGGCCAAATACGGCATGCGCTCCGTGGATGAGGGGGTGACCGCCATCAACGAAGGCTGCAACGTGCTGGGCTTTGGCTTTATGGATAAAGAAGAGCTGGGCGAGCGTCTGGTACAGGCGTGGCAGAAGAAATACGGCGCGTAAGCATGAAAGAACAGTTCACAACCACGGTGAGAGTGAAGGGGAAGGGCGACGCCAAAGCGCGCGCCTTTGCCGACGCTCTCAACCACGTTCAGGCTGCGGTGATGAAAGCCTCACCGCATATCTTACTGCGTATTGAGCCACAGGATGTGCAGGTTGTTCAGGCGCAAGAAGCGGTGCGAAAAGAAGCGTTTCTGTTCTTCTTTTTGCGCCGGGAAAGACGCACCTACAGCGTGGAGCTGGATGTGACCGTCAACGTGACCGCCATCAATCTCGACCAGGTGGATTTCGTCACGCAACGCTGATTATTCATAAAAGGGCAGACTGATGTTCTTAATTATATTAATAAAATCGCTCATCATTGGCGGCCTGGTTGGCGTCGGTGTTGGCGCCGGGGCTGCACGCATGTTTCATGCGCCTACCACTCAGGGTATGGGCGCGTTTCGTACGTTGGGGGAACTGAACTCCTGCGAAGGGGATCCGGCGTCCCACTTCTCCTTTGGGTTAGGTTTCTTCTTTAACGCCTGGGCCTCTTCCGTGGCCGCAGGTGCCTTCACACAGGACGTTGACCACCGCATCATCCCGAACTGGGGTGCTGCTGCACTGATGATTAAAAACCGTAACGTCGGTGAAACGCTGCATGACCCGCGCAAAATGGCGATTGCCTGCGGCATCATCGGCATGATTGTCGTGACCTTCCTTAACCTGACCGCCTCCTCCGTTCCGGCAGCGCTTCAGGTGACCGCCGTGAAGGTGCTGGTACCGGCGGCGAACCTGCTGGTCAACACCGTGATGCCGGTGATCTTCTGGCTGGCGGCCATCGACGCGGGTAAAAAATCGGGCTTCTGGGCCACCATCTTTGGCGGCGCGGCACAGCTGATCATGGGTAACGCCGTACCGGGTCTGGTACTGGGTATTCTGATTGGTAAAGGTGTTGAAGAGAGTGGCTGGAACCACGTCACCAAAGTGATGATGGCGGCGATCGTTCTGCTCTTTGTGCTGAGCGGCTTCTTCCGCGGCTTCGACATGAAGATGATCGAATCCTTCCATCTGACCGTGCCGAACTGGCTCGACATGATCCACAACTCGCTCAGCGGTAAATAACAGGAGCCTCTAAATGGAACAGAATAAAGGTTTTTGGTATGCCGACTGGTCGTTCCCGATCTTCGTTGGCCTGCTCTCCTCCGGCGTTTTTGCCGGGACGCACATGTACTACCTCTACGGCATCGGCGCGTTTAACGAAGTGGCCTTCGTGGCGATGCTGAAAGCGGGAATCGATACCGGCGTCTACGGCGCGGTGGCGGCGTTCGGTGCTAGCTTCCTGTTCGCCCGTATTATCGAAGGCTCGCTGGTGGGTATTCTCGATATCGGCGGCGCGATCCAGACCGGCGTGGGCCTCGGCGTTCCGGCGCTGCTGCTGGGCGCGGGCATCATGTTCCCGGTGACCAACTTCATTGCCGCGCTGATTACCGGCCTGGTGATTGGCCTGGCGATTGGCTACGTCATCATCCTGGCGCGTAAGTTCACCATCAATCAGAGCAACTCCACCTACGGCGCAGACGTGATGATGGGCGCGGGTAACGCCTCCGGCCGCTTCCTCGGGCCGTTGATTATCCTCAGCGCCATGACCGCCTCCATTCCAATCGGCGTCGGTTCCCTGGTAGGCGCGCTGCTGTTCTACATCTGGCAGAAGCCGATTACCGGTGGCGCCATCCTCGGCGCAATGATTTTGGGCTGGCTGTTCCCGGTCGCCCTTTAATACCCGCGGGCGCTTCGGTGCCCGCTTTATCAGGAGATCCTCATGTTTGATTTACTCCTGCGCCGTGCGCGCCTCGCCGACGATACCCTGACCGATATCGCCATCCAGGACGGGAAGATTGCCGCGACAGGCGACATTGACGCTCCCGCCCGCAAAACGGTTGAGCTGAACGGCGACGTGTTCGTCAGCGCGGGCTGGATTGACTCCCACGTCCACTGCTACCCGAACTCCCCGATTTACCACGACGAGCCGGACAGCGTGGGCATTGCCACCGGCGTCACCACCGTGGTGGACGCGGGCAGTACCGGAGCCGACGACGTGGACGATTTTTACGCCATCACCCGCAAAGCCTCCACCGAGGTGTTTGCCCTGCTGAACATCTCCCGCGTGGGGCTGATCGCCCAGAACGAGCTGGCCAACATGGCGAATATTGACGCCGATGCGGTGAAGCAGGCGGTGACGCGCCACCCGGATTTTATCGTTGGCCTGAAGGCGCGCATGAGCAGCAGCGTGGTCGGTGAAAACGGCATCACCCCGCTGGAGCGCGCGAAAGCGATTCAGAAAGAGAACGGCGACCTGCCGCTGATGGTGCACATCGGCAACAACCCGCCGAACCTCGATGAGATTGCCGAACTGCTGAGCTCCGGCGACATCATCACCCACTGCTACAACGGCAAGCCTAACCGCATTCTGACGCCCTCCGGCGAGCTGCGCGCCTCCATTACGTCTGCGCTGAAGCGCGGCGTGCGCCTGGACGTCGGCCACGGCACGGCGAGCTTCAGCTTTGAAGTGGCGAAGCGCGCCATTGCGATGGGCATTCTGCCGCATACCATCAGCTCGGATATTTACTGCCGCAACCGCATCAACGGCCCGGTCGGCTCGCTGGCGAGCGTGATGTCGAAATTCCTCGCCATCGGCATGTCATTGCCGCAGGTGATTGACTGTGTCACGGCCAACGCCGCCGACGGCCTGCGCCTGACGCGCAAAGGCCGCATTCAGCCTGGCCTCGACGCCGATCTGACGCTGTTTACGCTCAAGCGCCAGCCGACGGTGCTGACGGATGCCGAAAACGACAGCCTACAGGCTGAACACATTCTGATGCCGCTTGCCGCGATCCGCGCGGGCAAGGGCTACATGACCGAACAAGGGAGCACGGAACATGCCTTCGATTTATGAGAAGTACAACTTAAAGCAGGTTATCAACACCTCTGGCCGCATGACGGCGCTGGGTGTCTCCACGCCGCGCCCGGAAGTGGTGCAGGCGGCGATCGACGGCATGAATCACTATTTCGAGATGAAGGATCTGGTCAATAAAACCGGGGAATACATCGCGAAGCTGCTGGAGGTGGAAGGGGCGACGGTGGTCTCCTGCGCGTCGGCGGGCATTGCCCAGTCCGTGGCGGCGGTGCTGGTGAAAGACAGCGACTGGCTGCTGGAAAACCTGCACGTCACACCGATTGAAAACAACGAAATCGTCCTGCCGAAAGGCCACAACGTGAACTTTGGCGCGCCGGTGGGCACCATGGTGGCGCTGGGCGGCGGCAAGCTGGTGGAGGCGGGCTACGCCAACGAATGCTCTGCCGATCAGCTGGCGGCGGCGATCACTCCGCGCACGGCGGCGATCCTCTACATCAAATCGCACCACTGCGTGCAGAAAAGCATGCTCAGCGTCGAGCAGGCGGCGGTCGTGGCGCGCAAGCACGATCTCCCGCTGATCGTCGATGCGGCGGCGGAAGAAGATCTGCACGCCTACTACCGCTCCGGTGCCGATCTGGTGATCTACAGCGGCGCGAAGGCGATCGAAGGGCCAACCAGCGGGCTGGTGATCGGCAAAACCCAGTACGTTGAGTGGGTGAAGCGCCAGACGGCGGGCATTGGTCGCGCGATGAAAGTGGGCAAAGAGGGTATCCTGGGCCTGACCTGCGCCATCGAACACTACCTGACGGCGACCAAAGAGAGCGGGGCCGAGATGGTGGCGAAGATGACGCCGTTTATCGACGCGTTGAACACCCTGAACGGCGTGACCGCGCGCGTGGTCTGGGACAGCGCCGGGCGTGACATCGCCCGCACCGAGATTAAGTTTGACGAAGCCACCACCGGCGTCGGCACCGGTGAACTGGTGAACGCGCTGAAACAGGGCGAATACGCCATTTACTTCCGTGGCTATAAGGCCAACGAAGGGATTATCGAGGCGGACGTGCGCAGCGTGAATGCTGACCAGCTGAACATCGTGTACCGCCGCATTAGCGAAGTATTAGGACAGGAGAAAAAAGCATGAAACTGACCCCCAACTTTTACCGTGACCGCGTCTGCCTGAACGTGCTGGCAGGCTCAAAGGCCAACGCCAGCGCCATTTACGAGGCGGCGGAAGGTCATGTGCTGGTGGGCGTGCTCTCCAAAAATTACCCGGACGTGGCGAGCGCGGTTGCGGACATGCGCGAATACGCAGCCCTGATTGATAATGCGCTCTCCGTGGGGCTGGGCGCGGGCGACCCGAACCAGTCAGCGATGGTGAGTGAAATCTCCCGCCAGGTGCAGCCGCAGCACGTTAACCAGGTCTTTACCGGCGTGGCCACCAGCCGCGCGCTGCTGGGGCAGAATGAGTCCGTGGTCAACGGTCTGGTCTCCCCGACCGGCACCGTCGGCATGGTGAAAATCTCCACCGGCCCGCTGAGCAGCAAAGCGCCGGACGGCATAGTGCCGGTTGAAACCGCTATCGCCCTGCTGAAAGATTTCGGCGGCAGCTCCATCAAGTACTTCCCGATGGGCGGCCTGAAATGCCGTGACGAATACCAGGCGGTGGCGGAAGCCTGCGCCCGTCACGACTTCTGGCTGGAGCCGACCGGGGGAATCGATCTGGAGAACTTCGAGGCGATCTTGCAGATCGCCCTGGATGCGGGCGTGAGCAAAATCATCCCGCATATCTACAGCTCGATTATCGATAAAGCCAGCGGTGATACGCGTCCGGAAGATGTGCGTACGCTGCTGGCGATGACGAAGAAGCTGGTTAAGTAGAACCTGCCCCTCACCCTAACCCTCTCCCACCGGGAGAGGGAACCTTTACCCCCTCTCCCTTTGGGAGAGGGCTGGGGTGAGGGGAAACAAACCGCACACACCCGAAGGAGCCACCATGCACACCCGTACCCTGCTTGTCGCTTCACTCTCTTTACTTGCTACCTCTGCAATCGCTCAAACCCAGTACGCCTGGGTGGGTACCTATAATCCGAACGGTGAAGGGCTGTACCGCTTTACCGTCGATCCGCAAACCGGTGCGCTGAACGATAAAACACTGGTGAGCAAACTGCCGAACGCCGCGCAGTTAACCGTCTCACACGACGGCAAAACGCTGTATCTGGCAAGCGAAGTGGAGCAGGGCGTGGTGCAGGCGCTGCGCATCGGTGATAACGGCGCGCTGAGCGAGCTGAATCAGGTGTCCTCCGGCGGCGCGGGGCCGGTGTATCTTTCCCTGACGCCGAACGGCAAACATCTGCTGGTGGCAAACTACGTCAGCGGAACTGTCGCGGTGCTGCCCGTTAACGCAGACGGCAGCCTGGGCGATGCTACGGACACCCATCAGGACAAAGGCGAACCGGGCGCGGCGAAGCCGGAAGCTGCCGTCGAGGGCAGTTTCGCCATCAGCGATCATAACGGCCCACATGCGCACATGATCGCCGCCGATCCGGACGGGAAATACGTTTTTTCCACCGATCTGGGGCTGGATCGCATCTATCAGTACCGTTTTGACGATCAAACCGGGAAGCTGACTCCTAACGATCCGCCATTTATCAGCGCCTCCTCAAAAGGGGCCGGGCCGCGCCACTTCGTCTTTACGCCGAAAGGCGATGCCCTGTGGCTGATTAACGAAGAGGCGTCTACGCTCACCCATTATGCGCTGGACAGTAATGGCAGGCTGAAAGAGGGTAAAACGGTTTCAGCCCTGCCGGACGGTTATAAAGGCACCAGTTTTGCTGCCGGGCTGGCGCTAAGCGCCGACGGGAAACAGCTGTATGTCGCTAACCGTTTGCATAACAGCATCGGGCACTTTACCGTAACGGCGGAGGGTACGCTGACGCATCAGGATGATGTCTGGACGCGCGGCGACTATCCGCGCACCCTGACGCTCGATAAGCAGGGTCGCTGGCTGTACGTCATGAACCAGCGCAGCGACAACATTACCCGTTTCCGCGTGGCGCCGGACGGCAAGCTGAGCGCCGAGCCAGACTATACCCCGGTCGGCAGCCCATCCCAGATGGTCATTTCACCCTGAGCAGTAAGAGGACAACGACGTGCGATTTCCGAACCAACGTTTAGCGCAACTTTTCGATCTGTTGCAAAACGAGACGCTGCCACAGGACGAGCTGGCGCAGCGGCTGTCGGTCTCCACGCGAACCGTCCGGGCGGATATCACCGCCCTGAACGCGCTGCTGGCCAGCCACGGCGCGCAGTTCATTTTGAGCCGGGGCAACGGCTATCAGCTCAAAATTAATGATGTGGTGCGCTATCAACAATTGCAGGCGTCCCACCCGCGCGCGCTGCGTATTCCGCGAACCGGACCGGAGCGCGTGCACTATCTGGTGGTGCGTTTTCTGACGTCAGCCTTTTCCCTCAAGCTGGAGGATCTGGCCGATGAGTGGTTCGTCAGCCGGGCTACGTTGCAGAGCGACATGGTGGAAGTGCGCGAGTGGTTTCACCGTTATAACCTGACGCTGGAAACCCGCCCGCGCCACGGGATGAAGCTGTTTGGCAGCGAGATGGCGATCCGCGCCTGCCTGACCGACCTCCTGTGGGAGCTGGCGCAGCAGGACAGCCTGAACCCGCTGGTGACCGACGTGGCGCTGAATGCGGGGGTGGCGGAAAAGATGGTGCCGGTGCTGCACGATGCGCTGACGCGCCATCACATTCGCCTGACCGATGAAGGCGAGCTGTTCCTGCGCCTGTACTGCGCGGTGTCGGTGCGGCGCATCAGCGAGGGGTATCCGCTGCCGGAATTCCACGCGGAGGACGTGGAAGAGAACGTGCGTGAGGCGGCGAAAGATATCGCGGTGGCTATCCAGGAGCTGGCGGGCAAAGCGCTTTCGCCGTCAGAAGAGAGCTGGCTGTGTGTGCACATTGCGGCGCGGCAGATCCAGGAGATCGCCCCCAGCGCGATTAACGCCGACGACGACGAAGCCCTGGTCAACTACATTCTGCGCTACATCAACACCCACTATAACTACAACCTGCTGAGCGATGAGCAACTGCATGCAGATCTGCTCACGCACATCAAAACCATGATTACCCGCGTGCGGTATCAAATCATGATCCCCAATCCGCTGCTGGATAACATCAAGCAGCACTACCCGATGGCGTGGGATATGACCCTCGCGGCGGTGTCGAGCTGGGGCAAATACACCCCGTATGTGATCAGCGAAAACGAAATTGGTTTTCTGGTGCTGCATATCGGCGTCGGGCTGGAGCGCCATTACAATATCGGCTACCAGCGCCAGCCGCGGGTGCTGCTGGTGTGCGACGCCGGTAACGCGATGGTGCGCATGATCGAGGCGGTACTTCAGCGTAAATATCCGCAGATTGAGGTGACGCGCACGCTCACCCTTCGTGAGTACGAGCTTGCCGATGCCATTGGCGAAGACTTCGTGATCTCCACCGCCCGCGTGAGCGAAAAATCCAAACCGGTGGTGATGATCGCCCCGTTCCCGACCGATTATCAGTTAGAGCAGATCGGCAAGCTGGTGCTGGTGGATCGCACCCGCCCGTGGATGCTGGAAAAATACTTCGACGCGGCCCATTTCCGCATTCTCGACAAGCCTGTCGACCAGCAAACGCTGTTCCGCGAACTGTGCGGGCAGCTTGAAGGGGAAGGTTTTGTCGGCGCGGAGTTTCTGGAATCGGTTATCGAGCGTGAAGCCATCGTCAGCACCATGCTCGGCGACGGCATCGCGCTGCCGCACTCCCTCGGGCTGCTGGCGCAAAAAACGGTGGTCTACACCGTGCTGGCGCCGCAGGGCATTCAGTGGGGAGATGAAACCGCTCATGTCATCTTCCTGCTCGCCATCAGCAAAAGCGAGTACGAAGAGGCAATGGCGATTTACGACATCTTTGTCACCTTCCTGCGTGAACGCGCGATGGCGCGCCTGTGCCAGTGCGAGAATTTTGCGGCGTTTAAGGCTGAGGCGATGGAGAGTTTGAGTCGGTTTTGACGTTCAGGCGGACAGAGGATATCCGCCTTCATTCAACGCAGATGATGCACAACCTGGTTGCTGCTGCCGCGCCAGATAAGCATAGGATCTTTTAGATCCTGCACGAACTTGCCGTCGACCAGGACGTTAATCAGATCCACCACTTCCATCTGCTGCGCATTCAGTTCATCCAGCTTATAGCCCGTCCAGACCCAGATGTCTTTTCCTGCGCACTCGCGGCGGATGCGTTTTACCAGCTTCAGGATCGCCGGCACGTTTTGCGGATGGAGCGGGTCGCCGCCGGAGAGCGAGATCCCCTGGCGTTTGATGCGCGTGTCGTTCAGGTCGTTGATGATGCGGTCTTCCATCTCAGCGGTAAACGGCATACCCGAGTTCAGGCGCCAGGTGCTTTTGTTGTAGCAGCCGGGGCACTCGTGAACGCAGCCTGATACAAACAGGGTACAGCGGGTGCCGGGGCCGTTGACGATGTCGACGGGGTAGTACTGGTGATAGTTCATCGCGAATAACCACGCCGGGTGGCGCTGCGCTTACCCGGCCTACAAAAGAGAGCGGTCCGTAGGCCCGGTAAGCGCAGCGCCACCGGGCATTAACGTGGCAGCGGATTACCCGATCTGCCCATTCCCCAGATGTTTCACCCTGCGCTTCACCTCTTCCTGCTTACCGGCGTTAAACGGACGGGCATCCGGGCTGCCGAGGTAGCCGCACACGCGGCGGGTCACGGAGACGCGGGCTGCGTCGTGGTTACCGCATTTCGGGCAGGTGAAGCCTTTGCTGGTGCATTCGAACTCACCGGTAAAGCCGCACTCGTAGCACTCGTCAATTGGCGTGTTGGTTCCGTAGTACGGCACGTGCTGATAGCTGTAATCCCACACGTCTTCCAGCGCCTTCAGGTTGTGCTGAATGTTCGGGTACTCGCCGTAGCAGATAAAACCGCCGTTCGCAATGGGCGGATAGGCCGCTTCAAAGTCGATCTTGTCGTACGGGTTCACCTTCTTCTCCACATCGAGGTGGAAGCTGTTGGTGTAGTAACCTTTGTCGGTCACGCCTTCCACGATGCCGAACTCGGCGGTGTCCAGACGGCAGAAGCGATCGCAGAGGTTTTCGCTCGGCGTGCTGTACAGGCTGAAACCGTAGCCAGTTTCCTCTTTCCACTGGTCTACCGCATCGCGCAGGCGCTGCACAATCGCGATACCTTTCTCACGCAGGGCGTCGTTGTCATAGATGTGCTTGTCGCCAAACAGCGCGTTAATCGTTTCGTGAATGCCGATATAGCCAAGAGAGATCGATGCGCGACCGTTTTTGAAGATCTCCGACACATCATCGTCCGCCTTCAGGCGCACGCCGCAGGCTCCTTCCATATAGAGAATTGGCGCGACGCGGGCTTTCACCCCTTCAAGACGGGCGATGCGGGTCATAAGCGCCTTACGTGCCAGCTGTAAACGTTCATCCAGCAGCGTCCAGAAGGCCGCTTCATTCCCTTTAGCTTCCAGCGCGATGCGCGGCAGGTTCAGGCTGATGACGCCCAGGTTGTTGCGCCCGTCGTGGATCTGCTCGCCGTTCTCATCTTCGTACACGCCGAGGAAGCTGCGGCAGCCCATTGGCGTTTTAAACGAACCGGTGACTTTCACCACCTGGTCGTAGTTGAGGATGTCCGGGTACATACGCTTGCTCGCGCACTCCAGCGCCAGCTGCTTGATGTCATAGTTCGGATCGCCAAACTTGTGGTTCAGGCCGTCACGAATGGCGAACACCAGTTTCGGGAACACCGCCGTTTTACGGTTTTTACCGAGGCCGGAGATGCGGTTGCGCAGAATAGACTGCTGGATCAGGCGTGATTCCCAGCTGGTGCCGAGGCCAAACCCGAAGGTCACAAACGGCGTCTGGCCGTTGGCGGTGTGCAGCGTGTTTACCTCATATTCCAGCGACTGGAACGCGTCGTAGCACTCTTTCTCGGTGCGGGAACGGGCGTAACCGTCGGCATCCGGGATCTGCCACTCTTCCGCCGTTTTACGGTGTTTGTTGAAGCTCTCGGCCACGAACGGGGCCAGCACTTCATCGATGCGGTTAATGGTGGTGCCGCCATAGATGTGGCTTGCCACCTGGGCGATGATCTGCGCCGTGACCGCCGTCGCGGTGGAGATGGATTTCGGCGGCTCAATCTCGGCGTTACCCATTTTAAAACCGTGGGTCAGCATGCCTTTCAGGTCGATCAGCATGCAGTTAAACATCGGGAAGAACGGCGAGTAGTCGAGATCGTGATAGTGGATCTCACCGCGCTCGTGCGCAGACACCACGTCGCGCGGCAGCAGGTGCTGGCGGGCATAGTGCTTGGCGACGATACCGGCCAGCAGGTCGCGCTGGGTTGGGATCACTTTGCTGTCTTTGTTGGCATTTTCATTGAGCAGCGACGAGTTGGTTTGCTCTACCAGGCCGCGGATCTCCTGGTTCAGGCGACCGCGTTTCTCACGCTGGACGTCACGGTCGTGACGATACTCAATGTAGGCGCGCGCCAGCTGCTTGTACGGACCAGACATCAGCTGGTTTTCAACCGCGGTCTGGATCTCGTTGATATCCACCTGGCTGCGTTCATGCATCTGGCTGCTAACGACTTCTGCGACGGTGGCGCAGTAATCTGCGTCATCGACTCCCGCTGCTTTAGCTGCACGCAGAATGGCTTCTTTGATGCGCTCTGATTTAAACGGCACTTTACAGCCATCACGTTTCATCACATGCGGTGTCATGATCACTCCATTTTAAAAACAGGTTATCCACAAAGGTGGAGAAGTATTCACCGGACGTATTCCTCGCCGCGGCAAAGACTTCCCGCGTGCCCAGCTCGTGTTATCCACAATTCCGGCCAGCGTTCGCGCCGTCTTGTTGTTGGAATAGTAGACGATAAATACAAGATGTTGGGTCGGCGTGCATTTTAAGTGCTACATATAGTGATTTGCATCAAACAAGTTTGCGATTTTTTTGATGCAGAACAAAGTAAAAAGACGAGAGTACAAACGGCGGGCGCTGGGGCAATTGTAAAGACTCGAAGGAAAAATCTGATTAATTATTCAACAAAAACAAGCGCTCAGCAGAGCCTGTGCTGAGCGCTGCTCGATTAACTCACCCCGCAGGCCCAGCTCAACCCTGCCTGCAAAAAGGCTACGGTAACGATGCAGCCCAGTACCAACGGGATGAGAAGAGAGCTTTCGGGGGCATCGTCCTGTTTTTGAGAACCTTCATTACTCAGCGCAGACATCGCCTCTTCCCGCGTACGCGCCGCCAGCAATTGCTCACGCACCCGCTCATCCGTGAGTCTGCTGGTCAGCGTCGTCAGCAGGTGCATATGCGTACTGCCTGCTTCCGCTGGCGGAATGGCGAGCAGGAAAACCATCCTCACCTCTTCATCACCTTCCAGTCCCGGCCAGCATATCGGATCGTCAAAGAGCGCCAGACAAAATGCCGCCTGTTGCACCGCCTCGGTTTTACCGTGCGGGACGGCGAGCGCTTCACCCAGCGCGGTAGGGCCTTCACTTTCACGTTGTAAAACGCTTTCGATAAATGCCTCTCGATCGTTGATGACCTTCCGCCTGGCGAGCGGCTCGGTGAGCCAACGGATCACTGCTTCCGGCGTACGTTGGGGCGGGTTGATAAACACCAGATCGGGATGCGTCAATGCCAGCAAGTTCATATTAAACCTCAATCAAAAAATCGCAGGTTGCGGAGGGGAGGATCGCCGTTACCGGCTGCACGGACTCTTCCAGATAGTTAATCTGACGAAGCCCCGCCAGGCTTTCCGGCACGGGAACGGGCTCCGTGCCAGCGTTAAACACGCGGACGACCGTACCTTGCGACTGCTGCGCATGGGGCAGAGCGGAAAGGATGAGCGGTTCCGGCACGGTCAGTAGCGAGAACTCTGCCGGAAGCCTGCGCTCGGGCAGACGCAACGAAAAACGCTCAAGACGGTGATCGAGCGTGTGTAGCGTTTGCCGTTGGTAGGTGAAGGGCTGTCCAGCCGCCTGATTTTCCAGCTGGCGCAGCGTGAGGTGGTCGGCGTTGACGGCCAGCGCGACGGTGAATGAAAAGCGCAACGGTTTCAGCAACTGGGCATCAGGAGTCTCAACCACCGTATTATTGATGCCGGAGGCCCGACCCGGTCGCCATTCGAGATCGCTGCGTCCGAGCACGCCCGTCGATTTAAACATCGTCAGGGCAATAGCAGCGGGTTCGCTGCCGATAATCTGAAATTCTTTCATGCCACGGCTAGTCACAACCAGCGCTTTACCCGGTTCCGTGACAGCGATAATGCCCTCGCTGGTTTCGATATCCACGGGCTTCTCGCGATAGCGTTCTTGCCAGTGTTCACCGTCATATCCCGTTTCGCGCTGGATGATTGCGAAGGGCTGTGAGGCGATAGCGTGACGGGTGTGAACATCGCTGCCGATCAGTAAACGTAGCCGGTGATCGCAGTGGCTGTTTTCCAGCGAAGCCTCGACATACAGATTCGGATCGTCGTGGCGTAATTCGCAGACCAGACGAATGGATAACGGCGTTCGGGCCGTATCCTGACGGCTGGCGAGATCCTGCGGAAGACGCATTGTGGCCTCGACGGTCAGCTTTTCGACAAGCGGCGTTTTTACGCCGTCGACGAGCGTAAAATGCGAACAGCGCGTCGGCGCGTCGCCCGCAAGCGGTGAGAAATCGTAGCTGTCGCCCGCATCCACGCAGTCTTCAAAGGTAAAGAAAGAGGGGATACGTCTGCCGCTGCGTTTGTCATGCAGGGTAAGCGTTCCGGCATCCAGCGACAGTCGATAATGCGCATTCTCAATCTCGCTGCCCTTTATCTTTTCAGACGCCAGGAAAGGTGCAGGGTCTTCTTCAACGTTAACGGTGAGATAGCCGATCGGCGGCAGAACCGGTGTCTTTACCGCAACGTGCCAGCGGTAATAAGGGAGAAGGGGCGTCTCGCACTCGCCCTCGGCGGTAAGGGAGATCGCCGTTCCGCCGTGCAGAATGTCTCTTTCCAGGACGTCGAAAGGGATGGGCTGCCCCTGATGCGTCAGGGCGATATTATCCGCCCGGCTATACAGGGTGGTTATCACCACGCGCTGCGTTGGGGTAGCTAGCGGGTTAAAGATCAGCAGGTCGCCATCCTGAACGCAGGCGGCGGCCAGGGTTTTCACCACCAGATTCCACAGGCTATGGCACAGCTGTTCGGTTTGTTCCATACGATGCAGAATGTCGCGGTTGGTGGCATCGCTATTACAGCCGCCAATGGAATCGTGGGCATGGTTTCGCAACAGCTTTTTCCAGAGGGTGTCGACTACCGCGAGGTTGACCGGAATCCCCTGGTGACGTGCCATTGCGATTGTCGGCTCCAGCTGTCGCAGGATGAACTGTTCAACCTCATCGTTTTTCTTTTTGATGTCGTAGCGCACGGAGCCGATCGTTTTATGGATGCGGGTGTAGCGCGGCGATTTCAGCTCTCCTTCCAGGAGCTCAAACTGTTCACGCTGCGCGCGAAGGGTTTCTACATAACGCTCCAGAGAGCTGATGAAGTAACGGTCCTGATCCGGGGACTGTGCGCTGGCGACCTCCAGGATTTTCGGCAGCGCCGGGTCGATGCTGACCTGATCGCCGCCGCAGGGCAGGAGCAGGTCGTTTAGACCGGCCCGTGAACGCAAAAGTGTGGTCATCGGGTAGATTTTTCCCCGGAGATGGGAGGCTTCCGAACGCATGTTTTTAGCCGCGCCATAACCGAGCGCCATCGCACAGGCGATGACGGTCGCACCTGAGGGTGCGCGCCAGAGGAACTGGCTGCTTTTGGCGTGCCTGTCGTGATCGATACCGCGCCAGAAGACGATATTGTCGATATTGCAGCCCTGCAAGATCGTGGGCATTTGCGCATTGTGGCCAAAGGTATCCGGAAGATACCCAACCTGCATCGCATGCCCCAGCGTCCGGGCAGAAAAAATGCCGTACTTCAGGTTGCGGATAATCGATTCGCCATGCACGTTGTAGGTGTCCGTCTGGGTATACCATGGCCCTACGAAGATCCTTTTTTCTCTGACCAGCTTTTCCAGCCTGGTGCGATAATTAGGATTGATGGCGAGAAAGTCCTCCACTACCGCCATCTGTCCGTCAAGGTGATAGCAGGTGTAAGCGGAGTCCTGCTCCAGCGTGTTGATGACGTCCGCAAAATTATATGACGCCAGCACCATGCTGTCCTGACGGGTGAAATACCACTCCTGATCCCAGTGCGTATGGGCAATGACGTGGATCTGATTCATGACGTTCCCCTTATCTGGCGTTCTTTGGGCTGACATAGAGCACGCCCAGGGCGCAAATCAGTGCGCCAATAAAGACGCTCGCCAGGTAGCCCGCCACGTTGGTTGCCAGCGGCCAGCCCCAGACGGCTGGCAGAGGCAGCGTCTGCTTCACGCCAAGGGTAATGGCGACCAGCGCGCCGGCGACGGCACCGGTCATGAACACCGGGATCAGACGTGGGTTTTTCAGGATGAACGGGATCGCGCCTTCGGAGATCCCAATCACGCCCAGCAACAGCGAGGTGCTACCGACGGTTTTCTCTTCCTGGCTAAAGACATCCGGTAATCCAAAGCGGCCGTTGAGGAACGCAGCAAAGCCGACGCCAATGGAGGGGATCACGATGGAGAGTTCGCGGGCGGTTAAATCAAACGTCTCGCTCATGCCATTCAGGCCGAGCGCGACCGAGCCTGCCGCCTTGTTGACCGGACCGCCCAGGTCGAACGCGGTGCCCGCGGCAATCATCGCGGAATAGAACCCGCGCCCGGTGTCACCTGCCGAGGTAAAAAAGACCACCATCAGCTGGTTAAGCGAGCCAAAAATCGGGTTAATCAAATATTCCATGACCATCACCAGCGTAATGCCGGTGATCAGCGGGACGAGCAGCATGGTTTTAATGGTGGTGAGCTGCTGGCGGACGTGAATCGAATCATTGAGCCAGCGCACCAGATAGCCCACAAAAAAGCCGATACCAATGGCGCCGAAAAAGCCGGATGGCATAAAGCCTTCGATATCAAAGAAGCGCTTATAGACTTCGTCTGACATGATGCCGCCAATAAGACCGGGGATGAGTGCCGGTTTACCGGCAATGGAAAACGCCAAATACATCGCAAAAACGGGATACATGAACTTAATGGTCATAAAGCCCACTTTATCCAGCACGCTGAACGGCGAATGTTCGATGTTAATAAACTGCCCGGTTATTTTGGCCGTCGCCATCATCAGCCCGCCCATCACCACCACCGGCAGCATATAGCTGATGGCTGCCATAATATGGCCAATAAAAATCTGGTAAGCCGAACGCTGAAGATCGTCTTCTTGTGCGACAGTGGTGACGTTTTTTTCCTTTGCCAGCGCCTGACGCAGATAGCGATCGGTATGTTTGATCAGTTCTTGTGTGCGGGTTTGAAGGTGAGGAATGTTTTCAAAACGCTCGGCATCCTGAATGGGAACGTCGGTTGCCAGAATAATGGCCGTGGCGGAGGCGATATCCTGTTTTGTTAAGCGGTTTTTAACGCCATCTCTGCCCTGCGTTTCGACCTTTACCTCGATATTGTGCTCGTTAGCCCATGCAATAATTTTATTCGCCGCCATAAAGGTGTGTGCGATACCCGTCGGGCAGGCCGTTACCGCGACAACTTTTTGTTTCGTCATTGTCATAATTCCCTGGATGTGAAAACAGGGGAAGTATAAAGAGAACCTAAAACAGTTTTTAATGTTTGCTAATACTAATTACGTATCGTGATACGCGTAAATGCAATGTGTGAAGCGCCTTCCAGAGACTATTTCTCTGTTGTGTTAATATCATCTCGGGATTAAACGGGGCGTAATAGATGAATTCATTCCAGGGAAGTGAACGTTTGATATTTGAATACATTCAGCATCATGCGTGTAATATTTCTAATATATCGGCAAAAGAGATTGCCCGTGATACCTTTACCACGACAACATCCGTTAATCGTGTATGTAAAAAAATGGGCTATAAAAGCTATACCGAGCTTCGGTACCGTTTTTTACGCGACCATTTTACACCTGCACCTGCTACACCCGACGTGGGGCCGCAGCCGGATGATATTGTGACAGACGTTTCCAGGTTGCTTACGCATTCCAGCCATATCTATCTTTACGCACGGGGAGCCTCGCTCACCAGCCTCAACTACCTGTCGCGCTTTTTGTCGCTGGCGAGCCTGCCGCACCTTATTTTGAATGACATGCACCAGTTGACACGCGTATCGAAGGGGACGCTGGTGTTGATCAGTAAATCCGGGGAGACGCAGTCGCTGATTGAAATGGCGCGTAACGCGCTGCGCAAAGGGTTGAAGATTATTGCGATTACCCGTCAGGGGTCGACACTGGCGTCGATCTCAACGCTATGCTGGCCGTTACCAATCGACATTAACGCGGTTTCGCTGTATCAGCGGGAAGGGCAGCTTGAACTGTTGAGCGCCGTGGACCGTATCGGCTGTAGGCTGCTACAGCACGATACGGTGTAGTCAGGCCGTCAGAGCTGCTTCACTATTCCCAGACGTACGGCATAATCATTTTCATGGTTGCCGTCATTATTGATGTACGTTTTATCCAGTGAAACCAGTTCGACGTATGGCGTCCAGCCATCGTCGAGCTTGTAGTTGAACGCGACGGTATGCTCCCAGTAGGTGTCATCCCCGGTTCCCTGATCGACGTTATCCTGCCAGCGGAAGCGCGGGTTATAGGACATACCGAATTTGCCGATGTTATACGCGAACCAAATGTCGAACTGGTGTGACTGGCGGCGAGTATAACCGCTGCCGTCGAGTTCTTTATCGCTGTGCGCGTCATTGACGGTGTTATAGCGGTAACGGGCGGAGAGATTCAGACCGTTATCGAAGGCTTTCCAGCCCTGAATGAAGGGGCGGTAATGCGTATTGCTGGCGGTGAAAACCGTCACCATGCCAGGCGCAACGGCGAAACCATTTCCCAGATCAAAACGCCAGCGCGTTTCGATTTCCTGTGCCGCTTCCGTTAACCCCTTGTCGTCGGGATTATATCTGTCGGTATCACCAAAAAACGTATTATTATGGTTCTGTGCGGCTTCAACGGAGAAGTAAAAACCGTTATTCGCCTGATGCATGACCTTAATGCGTGAATCATTTACGTCTGAGCGCGTATTATGACCAAAGCGAAGGTCGACGGACGTATTCCCGCACCATCCCTGTGTGCTCAATAATAATGCGCTAATACACGTTGCTTTAATAATTATCTTTTTCATAATATCCTGCCGAGGTTATTTAATTGGCAGGCTATTTTTATTTTGAGTGCGCCATATTGTAAAAGTTATCGTCGTACATTTAGCGTATCGCTAAACATAAAAAAAGAGATACAGCATGCTGTATCTCCTGAGGTTTATTCCTGCACCCACCAGATAGCTTCAAACGGGCGCAATAGCAACGTATCGGGTCGGGAGGGAACCTCGTCATAGTTACTGAGTGCCACCCGCCATGCTCCCTCTACGGGGACGGGCTGCCACTGCTGGCGCGCGTGGCTCAGGTTCGCCACCACCATCAGCGTTTGTCCCTGCCACTGGCGGCGGTAGCACCACAGGGAAGGGTGATCCGGAAGCAAATCTTCATAGTCTCCCCACGTCAGTACCGACAAGGTTTTGCGCAGGCGAATCAGCGACTGATAGGTGTAAAACACCGAATCGGGGTCGTCCAGCGCCGCGCGGGCGTTCACGGTTTCGTAGTTGTCGCAGACGCCAATCCACGGCTCGGCCTCGGTAAAGCCCGCATTATGCGAGGCGTCCCACTGCATCGGCGTGCGGCCATTATCGCGTGACTTACTCGCCAGAATCGCCAGTAGTTCATCCGTATCGCGACCGTTAGCCCGCTGTTCGGCGAACATGTTCAGGCTTTCCACGTCGCGGTAGTCGGTGATACGGCTGAAATGCGGGTTGGTCATACCCAGTTCTTCACCCTGGTAGATATACGGCGTGCCCTGCATCCCGTGCAGCACCATGCCGAGCATTTTCGCCGCCGCCACGCGGTGTTCCCCTTCGTCACCAAAGCGCGACACGATGCGCGGCTGGTCATGGTTACACCAGAACAGCGCGTTCCAGGCTTTGTTGTGCATCCCCTGCTGCCAGTGGCGGAAAAGGGTTTTTAGCGCCACGAAGTCCGGCTTCGCCTTCGTCCATTTTTCGCCGCCGGGGTAGTCTACCTTGAGGTGGTGGAAGTTAAAGGTCATCGACAGCTCGCGGCCGTCAAGAGACGCGTACTGTTGGCAGTTCTCCAGCGAGGTGGAGGACATCTCGCCCACCGTCATCAGATTACGCGGCGTAAAGACGTCGCGGCTCATCTCCTGAAGATATTCGTGGATGCGCGGCCCGTCAGTGTAGAAGCGGCGACCGTCGCCGAGGGTATCGTCCGGGAAATCCTGATCTTTTGAAATCAGGTTAATCACGTCCAGACGCAAGCCGTCCACGCCGCGATCGGCCCAGAACTCGCACACTTTTTTCAGCTCGGCGCGCACCGCCGGGTTTTCCCAGTTGAGATCCGCCTGCTCCGGTGCGAACAGGTGCAGATAATACTGCTCGCTTTCGGCGTGCCAGCGCCAGGCGTTGCCGCCAAATTTGGAGCGCCAGTTGTTGGGAAGCGTATCCGGCGTACCGTCGCGCCAGATATAGAACTGGCGGTACGGACTCGCTTTATCCAGCGACTCACGGAACCAGGCGTGCTGCGTGGACGTGTGGTTAAAGACCATATCCAGCACGATGCGGATGCCGCGTTCATGCGCCCGGGCAACCAGCTCGTCAAAGTCGTCCAGCGTGCCGTAGGTCGGATCGATGGCAGTGTAGTTCGCCACGTCGTAACCGTTATCCACCTGCGGGGAGATATAAAACGGCGTCAGCCAGATGGCGTCAATGCCGAGGGTTTTCAGGTAGTCCAGGCGCTGTGTCACGCCGCGCAGATCGCCCGTGCCGCTGCCGGTGGTGTCCTGGAAACTCTTTGGGTAAATCTGATAGATGACGCCGTTCTGCCACCAGTGAGGAAGGGTATTCATAGTACGTTCCTGCAAATGCGAAGGGGCGCAACTGCGCCCCGAAAGAGAGAATTAAACAATCTGCAACGTGCCCTGACGGAACTTACGCTGGTAAACCACAGTAGTCAGCGCCATTGGGATGATAATCGCCACCGCCATCGCCAGCGCAAATACCTGCCAGAACGCGGGCTGAATGGAGAGGATACCCGGCAGGCCGCCGACGCCAATCCCGTTCGCCATCACGCTGTTCAGGCCGCACAGCAAGCCCGCCAGACCGGAGCCGATCATCGCGCAGAGCATCGGGAAGCGGTATTTCAGGTTGATACCGTACATCGCCGGTTCAGTGACGCCGAGGTAAGCGGAGATGGCAGCCGGAACGGAGATCTCTCGCTCGTTGTGCTTACGGCTGACGATGATGATGCCGGTTACCGCCGAGGCCTGCGCAATGTTAGACAGGGCGATGATCGGCCAGACAGGCGTACCGCCGAGGCTCTGGATCATCTGCATATCAATCGCCAGCGTGGTCTGGTGCACGCCGGTGATCACCAGCGGAGCGTAGAGGAAGCCAAACAGCGCGGCACCGATTGGCGCGAAGCTGCCGGTCATCAGGTGACGGACCGCGAAGGCCACGCCGTCGCCAATCATGCGGCCAAACGGACCGATAAAGGCGTGCGCCAGGAACACCGCCAGGATCAGCGAGCAGACCGGGACCACCACCAGATAGAGGTAATCCGGCACGATGCGCTTCAGGCGCGTCTCAATAAAGCCCAGCGCCAGGCCCGCCAGCAATGCCGGGATCACCTGCGCCTGATAGCCGACTTTGGCGATGGTAAACAGGCCAAAGTTCCACACCTCTGGCGTTTGCTGACCAAGTAAGTAAGCGTTCATTAACTGCGGAGAGACCAGCGTCACGCCGAGCACGATACCGAGAATTGGCGTTCCGCCCATCTTGCGCACCGCGGACCAGCAGATCCCGACTGGCAGATAGAAGAAGATCGCTTCGCCAATCAGCCACAGGAAGTCATAGATGCTTTGCAGCGCCGGGTACATCTGCGCCAGGGTTTTGCCGTCGCTCATTGGCACATCGCCGATGACGTTACGGAAGCCTAGAATTAAGCCCCCGCTGATCAGCGCTGGCAGCAGCGGGAAGAAGATCTCCGCAAAATGGGAAATCAGCTGCTCATGCCATTTCATATTCTGGCGCGCGGCCTTCTTCGCCTGCTCTTTATCGGCGGAAGAGTGCCCGGTAGTCGCCAGCAGAGCCTGATAGTAATCGCCCACTTCGGTACCAATCACCACCTGAAACTGCCCGGCGTTGGTGAAGCAGCCTTTAACCATAGAAAGCTCTTCAATGGCCTTCGGGTTGGCTTTGGCCGGATCGTTAAGCACGAAGCGCAGGCGGGTAATGCAATGGCTGACGGTGGCGATGTTATCGCGTCCGCCGACCAGGACGATCAGCTGATCGATATCTGTTTGTTTGACTTTACTCATCATGAAACCTCATGACAGATGGTGATAGGGGTTATGACCTGTGCGCAAGCCTACTCCTTCAACGTGACGGCGAAAATGGGAACGTTCCCGAAATCGGGCGAAGATCACAATAATCTATTCAAAAGAATTATGAGAGATGGGCTGGAATAACGATCTGACGGGGCTCGGTACGCCCGGTAATCTGCTCGATCAGCTGCGCGGCAGCCTGCCGGCCAGACTCGGCGTAACCCGGATCAACGCTGATAATCTCCGGGTGTAAGAACTTCATCAGCGGCGTGCTTCCCACGCTCGCTAATTGCAGTTCCCCGATGCGCTGCTCCTGCAAATATTTGCTCGCACCCAATGCAAGGGTATCCGTGGCGCATACCAGGGCGGTGGTTTGTGACGTTAGCACGCTGGCGACCTGTTCATATCCCTGTTTCATACCCAGACCGGGCAGCGCGGCCACGGCGGGAAGATTGTGTTTTTTACAAAACGCCAGGTACGCTTCGTGGCGACGCTTGCCGGTGGTGATGTCGGCATGCGGCACGCCGAGATAGCTAATATGCCGATGGCCCTGTTCATACAGGCGCTGCATCAGGATCACGATCGCCCCTTCGTCATCGTAACAGACAGAGGCAAACCCGCTGGCGTCGCGCGCCAGCAGCACCAGTGACGGCTGCCAGGGTTTAAGCACGTCCTCTTTTAGGCCGGTAAATCCGAACAGCACCACCCCATCAATATTACGGCGCTGAAGCATGCCGAGATGCTCCTCCACCATTTGCGCGGAGAACTTGCTCTCCATCATGATCGGATCGTAGCCCTGCTCGTAGAACGCGGGCAGCATAGTCTGTACGGCGAGGTTTTCGGAGAGGGAATCCAGACGCGAGACAATAATGGCGACCACTTTATCGCTCTGCCCGCGCATGGCGCGCGCGGAGCGGGAAGGGGAAAAACCGTGCTGATTCATCACCGCCTCGACGCGCTCGCGTGTGCGCTCGCTGACACCGCTTTCGTTGTTCAGCACGCGTGAGACAGTCGATTTCCCCACGCCGCTTAAACGCGCGATATCTTTAATCGTAAGGCGGTTCTGCATGCTGTATTCCCTGTAACATCGATAAAATAATCAATTGAGCCTAATGCTATCCTGCGAATTCGCTATGGGCAAAGTCTGGTTTACGTTTGGTTTATTTGCAGGGCGTTATAATACCGCCCGATTAGTCACAAACGGTATGGATAAATCACTATACTGCGTGCCGATACCCAACTTTTTACTTACCGGAGGCCACATGGATCCCGATCCCACACCTCTCCTGACCAGGAGAAAACCTTCTTTCCGGTAAGCCAGCCTTTTGCTGTCTCACCGGCGTGAGGCAGCAACGTTCATACGTTCCTGCTTGATAAATTAAGTGCCTGACAGGTACGGCTTTGCCACGCCTGCGGGAAAACTGCGTCCGCCTTTGCGGATGCGGGGGAATGACTATGCTGAAGAATATCACCCGGCAGCTGCAAGCGCTGCTGAGCCGTCACCTGCCACATCGCCTGATTGCGCGCGATCCGCTGCCAAATGCCAACACCATGGCGGGAGCGGCAATCCCCGCTTCCCTGACCGAGCGCTGCCTGAACGTGGCGGCGATGGATGAAAACGAAGTCTGGCGCGCCTTTGGCGGCCACCCGGAAGGGCTGAACGCGCAAGAAGTGTCAAAAATCCGCGCGGAACATGGCGATAACCAGATCCCGGCGCAGAAACCCTCTCCCTGGTGGGTCCACCTGTGGCTCTGCTACCGCAATCCGTTCAACCTGCTGTTGACGGTGCTCGGGATTATCTCTTACGCCACTGAAGATCTGTTTGCCGCAGGCGTGATTGCCCTGATGGTGGGGATCTCCACGCTGCTGAACTTTATTCAGGAAGCGCGCTCCACCAAAGCGGCGGACGCCCTGAAAGCGATGGTCAGCAACACCGCCACCGTGTCGCGCGTGATTAACGACCTCGGCGAGAACGCCTGGATTGAGCTTCCCATTGACCAGCTGGTGCCGGGCGATCTGGTGAAGCTGGCGGCGGGGGACATGATCCCGGCGGATTTACGCGTCATCCAGGCGCGGGATCTGTTCGTCGCGCAGGCGTCACTCACCGGTGAGTCCCTGCCCGTAGAGAAGGTAGCGCGGACCCGCGATCCGCAGCAGATGAACCCGCTGGAGTGCGACACCCTGTGCTTTATGGGCACCACGGTGGTCAGCGGCACCGCGCAGGCGATTGTCACCGCCACCGGCGGCAATACCTGGTTTGGACAGCTTGCCGGACGCGTCAGCGAGCAGGAGAGCGAGCCGAATGCGTTCCAGAAAGGTATTGGCCGCGTCAGCATGCTGCTGATCCGCTTTATGATGGTCATGACGCCGATTGTCCTGCTGATCAACGGCTACACCAAAGGCGACTGGTGGGAAGCGGCGCTGTTCGCGCTCTCCGTGGCCGTTGGCTTAACGCCGGAAATGCTGCCGATGATTGTCACGTCCACGCTGGCGCGCGGGGCGGTCAAACTCTCTAAACAAAAGGTGATCGTTAAACACCTCGACGCCATCCAGAACTTTGGCGCGATGGACATCCTTTGCACCGATAAAACCGGCACCCTGACGCAGGACAAAATCGTGCTGGAGAACCACACCGACATCGCCGGAAAAACCAGCGAGCGCGTGCTCCACAGCGCCTGGCTGAACAGCCACTATCAGACCGGGCTGAAAAACCTGCTCGACGTGGCGGTGCTGGAAGGGGTGGACGAGGAGTCTGCCCGCACGCTCTCCGGTCGCTGGCAGAAGGTGGATGAAATCCCGTTCGACTTCGAGCGCCGCCGCATGTCGGTGGTGGTCAGCGAGCAGGCGGACGTACATCAGCTGATCTGCAAAGGGGCATTGCAGGAGATCCTGAATGTTTCCACGCAGGTGCGCCATAACGGCGAGATCGTGCCGTTGGATGAGACCATGCTGCGCCGCATCAAACGCGTCACCGATAACCTGAACCGTCAGGGGCTGCGCGTGGTGGCGGTAGCCAGCAAGTTCCTGCCCGCGCGGGAAGGGGACTACCAGCGTATCGATGAATCCGATTTGATCCTCGAAGGTTACATCGCATTCCTCGATCCGCCGAAAGAGACCACCGCGCCCGCGCTGAAAGCGCTGAAAGCGAGCGGGATCACCGTCAAAATCCTGACCGGCGACAGCGAGCTGGTGGCGGCCAAAGTGTGCCACGAAGTGGGCCTGGACGCGGGTGACGTCGTCGTGGGGAGCGACATTGAGCACCTGTCCGACGATGAGCTGGCCGAGCTTGCCCAACGCACCACGCTGTTTGCCCGCCTGACGCCGATGCATAAAGAGCGCATCGTCACTCTGCTGCGTCGCGAAGGGCACGTAGTAGGCTTTATGGGCGACGGCATCAATGATGCGCCAGCCCTGCGTGCGGCGGATATCGGTATCTCCGTGGACGGCGCGGTGGATATTGCCCGTGAAGCGGCGGATATCATTCTGCTGGAAAAGAGCCTGATGGTGCTGGAAGAGGGCGTCATCGAAGGGCGTCGCACCTTCGCCAATATGCTCAAATACATCAAAATGACCGCCAGCTCCAACTTCGGCAACGTCTTCAGCGTGCTGGTGGCGAGCGCGTTTCTGCCGTTCCTGCCGATGCTGCCGCTGCATCTGCTGATCCAGAACCTGATGTACGATGTCTCTCAGGTGGCGATCCCGTTTGATAACGTGGACGACGAGCAGATCCAGAAGCCGCAGCGCTGGAACCCCGCCGATCTGGGGCGCTTTATGCTGTTCTTTGGGCCGATCAGCTCTATCTTCGACATTCTGACCTTCTGCCTGATGTGGTTTGTGTTCCATGCGAATACGCCAGAACACCAGACGCTGTTCCAGTCCGGCTGGTTCGTGGTGGGACTGCTGTCTCAGACGCTGATTGTGCACATGATCCGCACCCGTCGCATTCCGTTTATCCAGAGCCGTGCCGCGTGGCCGCTGATTGTGATGACGGGGATTGTGATGGCGCTCGGGATCGCGCTGCCGTTCTCGCCGCTGGCAAGCTACCTGCAACTTCAGGCGCTGCCGCTGAGCTACTTCCCGTGGCTGGTGGCGATCCTCGCGGGCTACATGGTGCTGACGCAGATGGTGAAAGGGTTCTATGCGCGCCGGTATGGATGGCAGTAACGGCAAGCCCGGTGGCGCTGCGCTTACCGGGCCTACGATCCGAACGTAGGCCGGGTAAGGCGAAGCCGCCACCCGGCAGCTGGCTTTCCTCCCAAATTCAACAACCTGTGATCTCCGTCGGCGCATTCGCTTGACGACAATTTGAGCGCATGTTAACAGAATGTTTTGCCTGTATTTGGCCCGTCAGATAAGGAACATTCATGTTACGGTACAGCCTCTTAACCGCCGGGCTCATGCTCGGCGCCTCCGCCTTTGCCGCCCCGGCAGGTGACCTTCCCTTAATGCCCTGGCCTGCGAAGGTTGAACGTCCGACCACTCAGGGCGCGCTGGTGCTTAACAATCAACTCTCTGTGAGCGTCAGCGGCGACGATCTGGGGGATGCGGTCAACCGCCTGCGCCAGCGTATTGCGCTGCAAACCGGCTGGACGCTACAGCCGCAGGCCGAAAAACCTGACAAGCCGACCATCCGCATCGCCATCGCCAAAAAGGTGAAGCCGCAGCCGCTGCCGGACAGCGATGAGAGCTATAAACTCACGGTGGACGCCAACGGCGTAAATATCTCCGCCAACACCCGCTTCGGCGCGCTGCGCGCCATGGAAACCTTGCTTCAGCTGATGCAGAACGGCGCCGAAAACACCTCGATCCCGTGGGTAACCATTGAAGATTCGCCGCGCTTCCCGTGGCGCGGGCTGCTGCTCGATTCGGCGCGCCACTTCCTCCCGATTCCGGATATTAAACGCCAGATCGACGGCATGGCCGCGGCAAAACTCAACGTTCTGCACTGGCACTTAACCGACGATCAGGGCTGGCGCTTCAGCTCAAAGCGTTATCCAAAATTAACCCAGCTTGCCAGCGATGGGCTGTTCTACACCCCGGAGCAGATGCGCGAGATTGTGCGTTACGCTGTCGAGCGCGGCATACGCGTGGTGCCGGAAATTGATATGCCGGGCCACGCCTCGGCGATTGCCGTCGCCTACCCGGAGCTGATGAGCGCGCCGGGGCCGTACGCCATGGAGCGCCACTGGGGCGTGCTGAAGCCGGTGCTGGATCCAACCAAAGAGGCAACTTATACCTTTGCCGACGCGATGGTCAGCGAACTGGCGGCGATCTTCCCGGATCCGTATCTGCATATTGGCGGCGATGAGGTTGACGACAGCCAGTGGAAAGCGAACGCTGCGATCCAGACGTTTATGCGCGACAACAAACTGGCGGACAGCCACGCGTTGCAGGCGTATTTCAACCGCAAGCTGGAGACGATCCTTGAGAAGCACCACCGGCAGATGGTTGGCTGGGATGAGATCTACCATCCCGATCTGCCGAAAAGCATTCTGATCCAGTCCTGGCAGGGACAGGACGCGCTGGGGCAGGTGGCGCAGAACGGTTATAAGGGCATTCTCTCAACCGGTTTCTACCTCGATCAGCCGCAATCCACCGCCTACCACTACCGCAATGAAATTGTGCCGCAGGGGCTGAACGGCGTGGATGTGATAGCGGACACCGACAGCGTCCAGAGCTGGGCTTTCTCCATGCCGCGTCTGAAAGGCAAGCCGGTGGAAGGCAGCTTTACGCTGGTGAAAGGCGATGCCGGGTGGCGTGGATTCATTGATTTTGCCGGGAAATCGCGTCGGGCGGTGGAGAACATTCAGTGGCGGGACGACAACCAGGTAACGTTTACCGTTGATACCTGGATGGGTGAAACGCGTCCGGTCGTTTCCGTTGAGAACGATAAGCTCAGCGGTTATTTCCTGGTGGGTAACGCCCGCTACCCGATCGACGGCACGCGTCTGGACGCGGTGCCAAAAGGCATACCGCCGGTGGTGCCGGACCCGGCGAACGAGGCCAATCTGCTCGGCGGTGAAGCCGCGCTGTGGGCGGAAAACGTGGTCGCGCCGGTGCTGGATATCCGTCTGTGGCCGCGCGCCTTTGCGGTGGCGGAGCGGCTATGGTCGGCAAAGGACGTCAACGACATCGACAACATGTATACCCGGCTCCAGGCGATGGACAGTTGGTCCACGGTGTCGGCTGGACTACAGCAGCATACCCAGCAGCAGGTGCAGTTCACGCGCCTCGCCAACAATGCGGATACCCTTCCGCTGCAAATTCTCGCCCAGGCGCTTGAACCGGCGCAGTATTACACCCGCCAGCATCTTAAGTTCCAGGCCGGAAACTATCATCAGTTTGAGCCGCTCAACCGGCTCGCTGACGCGCTAAACGCGGAAAGCGCCACCGTGCGTCAGATGAATAAATGGGCGGACCGTCTGGTGAGCGACGCGGAGGACACGGAAAGCGCCGACGCGCTGCGCCACGTCTTTAACCGCTGGCAGAACAACACCAGCGATGCGCTGGCGCTAAGCGAAAACAGCTATCAGCTGAAGGCGATCAAGCCGGTGATTCAGGAGGTGGATAAGCTGGCCTCGATTGGCCTGAGGCTGACGGATCTGGTGGCGCGCCAGGGCACGCTGGACGACAACGAGATCGCGTCGATTCAGAGCGAACTGGATAACGCAGCGAAGGTTCAGGACGAGGTGGTGATTGCGGCGGTATATCCGCTGGAGACGCTGCTTAGGGCGACGCGGAATCAGTAACAAATGCGCCCGGTGGCGCTACGCTTACCGGGCCTACGTGACGTGTAGGCCCGGCAAACGAAGTGCCGCCGGGCGTGAAGGCAACTCAGTTCTTCAGCACCCACGCCTCTTTCCAGTGCGCGCCCACGCCCGGCTCAAACTGGTTTGCGGTTGGACTGTACTGCACGCAGTAGCCGCTATACGGGAACGGTTTACACTCGTAGGTCTTACCGTTTTTAGGCTGTAACACCACGGTGCCCGCTTTGTAGGAGGCAATGCTGTCCGGGAAGATAAAGTCATGCGGGCCGCTGCTGTCCGCCGCGTCGCTTTCCAGCATCAGGTTTAGCACGTCCTGCGCGAACAGGGTGCCGTCTTTGTTGGTGGCGTAGTATTTCAGCATATGGTGGCCCGCCGTGACGTCAGTCAGCGTCATGGTCACGTTTTGATTGACGTTATTCATATCCTGCTTCAGGTAACCTTTTTCGGCACCGTGGTGGTTCATCACGTGCGCTTCAAAATTAACGTCACCCTGCGTGTTTACATGGAAGGTCACAATCACATTGCCATGTTCGATTTTGCTGTATTGCAGATCGGAAACGGTGATGGTCTCGCTCACCTGCGCTTTTTGCTCTTCATAAGAGATGGCAACGGATCTCAGCGTGCTGCCGTCTTTCACGAATACGCTGTTGGCGCCGTGAATCGGGCTGATTTCACCGGCTTCATCTTTCACACCGACGCGGACATCGCTATGAGTGGTGTTGATCTTCTGCGCCAGATCGTAGGACCAGTGGTTAGCGTCGCCTTGTTCTGAAGAGCCGATGGTCATTTCAGTACGCAGGGCGGCAACTTCCCCGTTGGCGTCGAAGAAGCGTGCAATCACTTTATCGCCCACGTTCAGGTTATTCCCGGCAATCTGTCCGCTCAGGGTTTTACTCCACTGGGATATTACCGCTGGGGTATCGTCCGGCGTGACGTTGCCGCCGTTACCGAAATCAACGTCAATGGCCTGATAGAAACTGTTTGTGGTATCCGCGATTTCCCACACGCCATAAATAACCTGGTAGCCCGTACGTTCCGGGACATTACAGGTCATGGATTTTGTCATGGACGGTGCCTGACCATTCCCGTTAATAGTACAGAACGGCGTTAATTCGAACTGGTCACGGGTCAGCGGTTTATTGGGGTCCCAGTTTTGTTTGGTAATGTAATAACGCCAGTTGGTGGTTTTATGCGGCGCGGTATGGTGCCAGACAAATTCATGCGGGCCTGCCGTCATGGGGCTTTTAGTCCAGGCGTTCAGGCTCTGCTTATCAAGCTGGGAGTAGCTGGCAATACCGGCGCTGGCAAGCTGGCCGTCAGGCGGCATTGCGCCCGTCGGGAAGCCGGAGGTCTTTTCTACACTCTGCGGTTCATATTGTACAGAGCCACAGTCAATATTCTGGCCGAGCTTACACATATAAGCGCGGCTGGCGGGGGATTCTATATATCCGTGTGCAAGTGCGGAAGACGCAACCGCTAATGTGGCAACGGCCAGCGCGATCTTAGAGAGTTTCATTCTTCATCCATTAATTAGAATATAACAAGGCAGCGTCAGTCTATTAATGGAGTGGGGATGCGTCATTGCCTGGAGAGAGTAAAAATGGTCGCAATAAAAAAGGCAGCCTGAGCTGCCTTCTCTTTATTGAAATAAATTAGCGACGTACGGCAATCGCTTCGATTTCAATTTTTACGTCTTTTGGCAGACGCGCCACTTCCACACAGGAGCGCGCCGGGAAGGTGGCGTTGTGCTCGGTGAAGAACGCTTCATAAGTGGCGTTAACGGTGGCGAAATCGTTCAGATCTTTCACGAACACGGTGGTTTTGACGATATCGCCCACTTTCAGACCGGCAGATTCGACGATAGCCTGCACGTTTTCCAGCGACTGACGCGCCTGTGCCGCCACGTCTGCTGGCACTTCACCAGTTTTCGGGTTCACCGGGATCTGACCTGAAGTGATGATCATGCTGCCCAGATCAACGCCCTGAACGTAGGGGCCGATAGCCGCAGGTGCATTTTCCGTCGCGAGTACTTTGCTCATGTTTTCTCCAGAATTACAGCGTTAAGAATGTTCCCGGCCATTATAACAGCCGGGATTTCATTACCAACCTCAATTAGTTGGCCAGCACCACATAATGAGAAAACTCTTTTTCGCAGTATTTGCATTTGAGCGCGATATCATTGGCGCGCTTTTTCACTGCAAAACTGGAGGAAACCGGCTCAGCGTGGCTGATGCAGTTGCTGTTCGGGCAGACCAGCACGCTTTCAATACGCTCCGGCAGGCTAGGGCGGGATTTGCCCACCACGTCGTAATCGTCGATGCGGTTAACGGTGGCGTCCGGCGCGTACAGCGACAGTTGGTTGACCTGCTCGTCGGTCAGGAAGGTGTTCTCGATTTTGATCAGATCCTTGCGGCCCATCTCGCCTGACGGCAGGTTCAGGCCGATGGTGATGCGCTGGTCGGTTTCGGTCAGTTTGAACAGCGTCAGCAGCTTAAAGCCCACCTGCGCAGGGATGTGGTCAATCACGGTGCCACGCTTGATGGCTTCAACCTGGAGTTTGTTATCGTGTGTCATTGTCGTTTCCCCTTACAGTGCCAATTCGCGATTCAGAACCAGTGCCAGTAACGCCTGGCGGGCGAAGATGCCGTTTCCGGCCTGCTGGAAGTACCAGGCGTGCGGCGTTTTATCCACGTCTGTGGTGATCTCATCGATGCGCGGCAGCGGGTGCAGCACCTTCATATTGTCACGTGCGCCCTCGAGGTCGCTGGCGCGCAGCACGAACTGCGCCTTCACGTTGGCGTATTCGGACGGATCCAGACGCTCTTTCTGCACGCGGGTCATGTAGAGAATATCCACGTTGTCCATCACTTCTTCTATGCTGGCGTGCAGGCTCCACGCGATGCCTTTTTCGTCCAGCATATCGAGAATGTACTGCGGCATCGCCAGCGCGTCCGGCGCGATGAAGAAGAAGCGGTTGCCGTTAAATTTCGCCAGCGCCTGGGTCAGGGAGTGGACGGTGCGGCCATATTTCAGGTCGCCGACCATGGCGATGTTCAGGTTCTCAAGCGTGCCCTGCGTCTCCTGAATGGTGAACAGATCCAGCAGGGTCTGCGTCGGGTGCTGGTTGGCACCGTCACCGGCGTTCAGCACCGGAATGCCGCCGGAAAACTCGGTCGCCAGACGCGCCGCGCCCTCCTGCGGGTGGCGCATCACAATCGCGTCCACGTAGGTACTGATAACCGAAATGGTATCCGCCAGGGTCTCGCCTTTTTTGCCCAGCGACGTGTTGCTGCTGTCCGAGAAGCCCACCACGCTCGCGCCCAGGCGGTGCATGGAGGTTTCGAAGGAGAGGCGGGTGCGGGTGGAGGCCTCGAAGAAGCAGCTCGCAATCACCTTGTGCTTCAGCAGCTCCGGTTGCGGATTGGCCTTCAGTTTTGCCGCGGTTTCCAGAACCAGTTCCAGCTCTTCGCGGCTGAGGTCGTTTATGGAAATGATGTGTTTTTGATAAAGCGGATTCATGTTTATCTCCTGACGCCGGGCAAAAAAAAGCCCCTCAAATGAGGGGCTCTGGGAATAGGTTTAGCAACGGGAAGAAAAACGGCAGGCCAGCGTCTGATTTCAGACGCGGTAAGACGATATGTCGTACACGCTTGACCATGCTTCCTCCCGGCAAATTGTCGGGCATTATACGCAGCTCGCTTTTGGGATCAAGCGATTTAATGCACGCTTTACTCAATGCAAACGGTTCTTTATGAATATTAATGCGTTCTGAGTAAATAATTAATTTGCTTATGCACCAGCGCGGTGCGCTTCACCACGCGGGGCGCGACCCAGACAATACTGCTTCCGGCCACCACGCCTAAAATTTCCGGTAACTGGTGATAATCCAGAATACGCGCCACCGCGCGGCCATATCCGGCGACGGTATGGATAAGGATAAATTCGCTGTTGTGCTCCACGCTCACCACCATTTCAGAGACGGTACGCGCCGCGTCGGGGGCCGGGCGCAGCTGGGGATTCAGCGAATAAATCTTTAGCCCTTTGGCATTGCGAATTTTTATGACACCGAGCAACTTGAGCAGACGTGAAACGGTGGACTGGCTGATGGTCTCAAAACCCCGCTCCTGTAAGTCGCGGCGGATCTCCTCCTGGGAGAGATAGCTCTTTTCCGCGATCAGACGCTGGCAGACCGTTAGCTGTAGTTGCTCTTTGGGAGAGTACTCTTCGTAATCCATCATAGTTCCCATATCAGTTCCCGAAATAACCGGTGGCACCGCACCGATCCGTAGGCCGGATAAGCGCAGCGCCATCCGGCAAATTACAACAGGGCGCCCAGGCTTAACGCCACCATAATCACCACCGTTAAAATCCCCAGCAGCGGCGCGACCCATTTCAGATAGCGCACGTAGGGCACGCGGGCGATAGCCAGCCCGCCCATCACGACGGCAGAGGTGGGAGTGATCAGGTTAACGATGCCGGACGCCGACTGGTAAGCCGTAACCACCAGGTCGCGGTTGACGTTAGCGAAATCGGCAAGGGGCGCCATGATCGGCATCGTCAGAACGGCCAGGCCGGACGAAGAAGGCACAAGAAACGACAGCACCACTTCCAGCCAGTACATCACGTTGATGAACGCCACCGTCGACAATCCGGTGACTATTCCCTCGGCGCTGTGCAAAATGGTGTGGGTAATCATGCCCTTATCCATGATCACTACGATACCGCGCGCGATGCCGATAATCAGCGCGACGCCCAGCAAATCTCGCGCGCCGTTGATAAAGGTTGAGGTCAGCTCCTCTTCGCTCATGCGGGCGATCAGCCCGACGATAATCGCGCTGGCGAGGAACACCGCCGAGATCTCCGCCATCCACCAGCCCAGCACCGCCACGCCGTAGATCATCACCGCGAAGGCGAGGGCGTAGATCACCAGGATGAGTTTGCGCACCGGGGTAAACTCCAGCGACTGCTCGCCCTTGTTGCCGAGGAAGTGGGCGCGGTTCTCTTCCTGCTTATCCGCCACGATCGACAGCGACGGATCCTTGCGCACCTTGCGGGCATAGCGCATTACCCACGCCACGCAGATGATCCAGCCGATCACCAGCAGCGCGATGCGCAACATGATGCCGTTGGTGAAGGGGATCCCGGCGGCGTTGGCGGCGATCACCGTGGCGAACGGGTTGATGGTGGAGCCGAGGGTGCCGATCCCCGCGCCGAGCAGCACGGTGGACGCAGCAACCACCGGATCGAACCGCGCCGCCAGCATCACCGGCACCAGTAAGGTATAGAAGGGCAGCGACTCTTCTGCCATGCCGTAAATCGTGCCGCCTGCGGCAAACAGCGCCATCAGGATCGGGATCATCCACTCTTCGCGGCCGCGTAGTCGGGTAGTGACGCGCTCGATCCCGGCGTCTATCGCCCCGGTTTTAGTGACGATCCCGAGGAATCCCCCGATGATAAGGATAAACAGCGCCACGTCGATGGCCCCGGCCTGGCCGGATTCTGGATCGTACAGCCCGGCAATCGGCGCCATCAGCACCGAAACCAGCCCCTGCGGGTGCGCTGCCACGTGCGCGTAGGTGCCAGCAACCGGCACTTCTTTACCGAGCGCCTCGTTCATTGCCATATGGTACTGCCCGGCCGGAACAATCCACGTCAGCACGGCAACCACGGCAATCAGAAAAAAGAGAATGGTGTAAGCGGAGGGAAACTTGAACTTGCCCATGATGTTCTCCTGAACCCGGCGCACCCCGCGGCGCGCCGGGCGGTGATTAGTCGCCGAGTGTCGCCACCATGACCGCTTTAATGGTGTGCATGCGGTTCTCTGCTTCGTCGAAGACGATGGAGTTCGGTGATTCGAAGACCTCTTCCGTCACTTCCAGCCCCTTCAGGCCGTACGCCATTTCGATTTCGCGGCCCACTTTGGTGTGCTCGTTGTGGAACGCCGGCAGGCAGTGCATGAACTTGACGTTCGGGTTACCGGTGGCCTTCATCACGTCCGCGTTGATCTGATACGGCTTCATCAGGCTGACGCGCTCGGCCCAGGCCTCCTTCGGCTCACCCATGGAAACCCACACGTCGGTGTAGAGGAAATCGGTGCCCTGCACGCCTTCCTCCACGTCGTCGGTGAGGGTGATGCGCGCGCCGGTCTCTTTGGCGATGGCGCGGCACTGCTCAACCAGGCCCGCCTCCGGCCAGAAGGATTTCGGCGCCACAAGGCGGATATCCATCCCCATTTTGGCCGCGCCGACCATTAGCGAATTACCCATGTTGTTCCGCGCGTCGCCGAGATAAGCAAAGCTCAGCTCCGGCAGGGTTTTGCCCGGAGAGTGCTCCAGCATGGTCATCAGATCCGCCAGAATTTGGGTGGGGTGGAACTCGTCGGTCAGGCCGTTCCACACCGGCACGCCCGCGTACTCGCCCAGCTCTTCAACGATGGCCTGGCCGTAGCCGCGATACTCGATGCCGTCATACATGCGGCCCAGCACGCGCGCGGTGTCCTTCATCGACTCTTTGTGGCCAATCTGCGAACCGCTTGGGCCGAGGTAGGTGACCTGCGCGCCCTGGTCGAACGCACCCACTTCGAAGGCGCAGCGGGTGCGGGTGGAGGTTTTTTCAAAGATCAGGGCGATGTTTTTCCCGACCAGGGTTTGTTTTTCGCGTCCGGCTTTTTTGGCGGCCTTCAGCTCGATGGCGAGATCGATCAGGTACTGGATCTCCGCCGGGGTGTAGTCCAGCAGTTTCAGGAAGTTGCGGTTTTTCAGGTTAATGGTCATGGGGAAATCCTTTTTAAAATTTAGCTGTCTGATGCCCTCATCCCGGCCCTCTCCCGCAGGGAGAGGGGGCGTACATTCCCTCTCCCTTTGGGAGAGGGTTAGGGTGAGGGGAAAACGACTCAGTTACGAATCAACGTGCCTTTCTCGCCCGCCAGGATCTCCGCGCCGTCATTCAGCGCGCCGATCCCGGCAATGCCGTTGCAGGCCTCAACAAACTCGCGGCAGGCGGCCACTTTCGGCCCCATCGATCCGGCGTCGAACTGCATGCCTCTGAGCAGCTCCGGCGTCACCTGCGCCAGCGGACGCTGGGTCGGCTTGCCCCAGTCGAGGTACACCGCGTCGGCATCGGTGAGGATCAGCAGGGCATCGGCCTCGATCTGGCGCGCCAGCAGGGCGGCGGAGAGGTCTTTGTCGATCACCGCCTCGATCCCGTGATAGCCGTTGGCGTTTTCCACTACCGGCACGCCACCGCCGCCGTTGCAGATCACCAGGTGGTCGCGCTGAATCAGCGCCGTGATGGCGTCGCTCTCGACGATGCGCTTCGGCTGCGGCGACGGCACCACGCGGCGGAGGTAGCTGCCGTCGGCCTTAAACACCCAGCCTTTTTCCGCGGCCAGCGCTTTAGCCTGGGCTTCGCTGTAGACCGGGCCGATGTACTTGGTCGGGTTGCTGAACGCCGGGTCGGCGGCGTCCACTTCCACCTGCGTGAGCAGGACGCTGACCTCGCGCTGGGGCAGATTGTTTTTCAGCGCCTGCTGGAGCATGTAGCCGATCATTCCCTGGCTTTCGGCGCCAAGAACGTCCAGCGGGTAGGGAGTGACTTTGTCGTAGGCGCTGTTTTGCAGCGCCAGCAGTCCGACCTGCGGGCCGTTGCCGTGCACCAGCACCACGCGCCACTGTTCCGTTAAGCCGGCGATGGTGCGGGCGGCCTGCTCGATGTTCTGGCGCTGGATGTCCGCTTCCAGCGGCTCGCCGCGCTTGAGCAGCGCGTTGCCGCCAAGGGCCACAACCAGAGTGGGTTTTCGTTCCATGATGGCTCCTTTAAATTCCGTCGCGTTCCAGTGGGCAGCTCATGCAGCGCGCGCCGCCGCGACCGCGTCCCAGCTCGTCGCCCGGGATCGGCAGCACGGTGATGCCTGCTTTGTCGTACTTCTCGTTGGTCCAGACGTTGCGCTCGTAGCCGATCACCACGCCCGGGCGGATGGTCAGGACGTTGTTAGCGTCGTTCCACTGCTCGCGTTCGGCTTCAAAGGCGTCGCCGCCGGTGGTGATCAGGCGGACGTGGTTAATGCCGAGGGCTTTCTCGATGGCGTGCAGCAGGTCGGTTTCCTGGGTACGCAGCAGGCCGCCGCGTCCGTCCGGGGTGAGCGTCCAGCACTGGGCGTCCTTGCGCACCACTTCCGGGTAAACGGAGAAGGTGTCCACGTCGATGTGGGTCATCACGGTGTCGAGGTGCATGCAGGAGCGGTGTTTCGGCAGCTCAACGGCAATCACGCGCTCGGCCTGGCGATGTTTAAACAGGCTGTTGGCGAGGAACTCCACGCCCTGCGGCGTCGTGCGCTCGGACATGCCGATCAGTACCGCCCCGCGACCAATCACTAATACGTCGCCGCCTTCTAATGTGGCGTGGTCGTAATTAATATTCTCGTCGCCGAAATACTTAATAAACTCGCCGTCGGCAAATGCGGGGTGCCAGCGATATATTGCCCGCAGGTTATTGGTTTCACGCTGGCGGGCGGGTTTCGCCATCGGATTAATGGAGACGCCGTTATATATCCAGCAGGAGGTATCGCGGGTAAATAAGTGGTTCGGCAGCGGCTTCATAATAAAATCATTCGCCGTGTGGGTATCGACCACCATATTTTTAATGGCCGCCGGAATTTCACCGTAGGTTAATCCGCCGCTTAATCTGCGCGCCAGTTCGCGGTGCGGCATATCCGCCAGCCAGCCGCGCACGTCGGCGGCAAAGGTTGGTCCCAGGCGATAGTCGGAGATTTGTGTTTCAAGAAGCCAGGCTTTTGCTTCAGCAATATCAAGCGTTTGCGTAAGAAGGTCGGTCAACAGCAGGACTTCCACACCCTGCTCGCGCAGCGTGTTTGCGAAGATGTCATGCTCTTCACCCGCCCGTTCAACCGAGAGCACGTCATCAAATAGCAGCTCCTGACAGTTTGAGGGAGTTAACCGTTTCAGACTTAAATTAGGACGGTGCAGCATAACGCTACGCAATTGACCAATTTCAGAACCGACGTAATGCTTTTCCATAATTATTCCTTTAACTTTTTTTCAGAATAAAAAGGGCATGCGCCATGTGATGTGTTTAATTTCATGGCGGCTAAGCTCAATTGATTTCGTGATTTATAGTAGGCGCTTAAATAATGGTTATTGTGACATTGCTCACGCGAAAACCGATATTGAGCAGTTTATTTTCAATTGCATGATTCGTATCAGATAATGATTAATTTCATATTATTAAGGGATGAATAGCTAAGCAGGAACGGGTGGCAATATTTGAAGTTGTTATTATTTTGTAGAATCACACGCTTTGAAATATTTAGTTATGCTGTTGATTTTAATGGATAAAATGTTGTCAAGGGAATAGCTATGCAATAATGACAGTTAACTATTTTTCACTTAAGAGAAATCAATAAATAATTATGGATTTTTAAAGGAAATAACCAAAGTGGTAAAGTGTGATACACCAACAGGTTTTGTGAGTTATGTTTTAAATTCAGTGAGTTAGATCCTGTGTGCAAAGTGCATGAAATGAGGTTATGCATAACTACTGCATAAATGCCTGTGTGCAATTAACAGTGGATTAACACATTTCCCGATAAACATGCGCTGACGCAAATCTTGTCAAAAAAGGGCTGGTATGGAAGAGGCAATCCTCGTATAAAACATAAAAATGAAACAATGTTTTAATCTGAGGGTTGTATCATGATTATTGGCAATATTCATCATCTCCAGTCCTGGTTGCCAGAAGAGCTGCGCCAGGCCATTGAGCACGTTAAGGCCCACGTCACCGACGCAACGCCGACCGGTAAGCACGACATCAACGGCAACAGACTGTTTTATCTGGTTTCGGAGGACATGACCCAGCCGTTCGCCGAGCGTCGCGCTGAATACCATGCACGCTATCTGGATATTCAGATTGTGCTAAAAGGTCAGGAAGGGATGACCTTCAGTACCCTGCCGCACGGTACGCCGGACACCGACTGGCTGGCGGACAAAGACATCGCGTTCCTGCCGGAAGGCGAGCAGGAGAAAACCGTGGTGCTGAGCGAAGGGGATTTTGTAGTGTTCTGGCCGGGCGAAGTGCATAAGCCGCTGTGCGCGGCGGGAGCGCCGGCGCAGGTGCGTAAGGTTGTGGTGAAGATGCTGGTAGAGTAACCCCTCACCCCGGCCCTCTCCCAAGGGGAGAGGGTGTAAAAGTTCCCTCTCCCCTTGGGAGAGGGTTAGGGTGAGGGAACCAGACCGCACCCACGCATAATGTGATCCAGCTTAAACTTCCCGCACTCCCTCCTCATCTCCCATTTACCTGCGCTTTTTCTGCGTCATAGTATGATCGTTAAATTAATGAACGCTGTTCTATAATGTAGAACAAAATGATTCAGCAAGGAGATCTCATGCCGCAGTCCGCGTTGTTCACGGGTATCATTCCCCCTGTCTCCACCATTTTTACCGCCGATGGCCAGCTCGATAAACCGGGTACCGCCGCGCTGATCGACGATCTGATTGCTGCGGGCGTCGACGGCCTGTTCTTCCTGGGCAGCGGCGGCGAGTTCTCCCAGCTCAGCGCCGAAGAGCGTAAAACCATTGCCCGGTTTGCGATCGATCATGTCGATCGTCGTGTGCCGGTCCTGATCGGCACCGGCGGCACCAACGCCCGGGAAACCATTGAGCTGAGCCAGCACGCGCAGCAGGCGGGCGCGGACGGCATCGTGGTGATCAACCCTTACTACTGGAAAGTGTCGGAAGCGAATCTGATCCGCTACTTCGAGCAGGTGGCCGACAGCGTCACGCTGCCGGTGATGCTCTATAACTTCCCGGCGCTGACCGGGCAGGATCTGACCCCGGCGCTGGTGAAAACCCTCGCCGACTCGCGCAGTAACATCGTCGGCATCAAAGACACCATCGACTCCGTCGCCCACCTGCGCAGCATGATCCACACCGTTAAAGGCGCCCATCCTCATTTCACGGTGCTGTGCGGCTACGACGATCATCTGTTTAATACCCTGCTGCTCGGCGGCGACGGGGCGATCTCGGCCAGCGGCAACTTTGCCCCACAGGTGTCGGTAAATCTTCTGAAAGCCTGGCGGGATAACGACGTGGCGAAAGCGGCTGAGTATCATCAGACCCTGCTGCAAATCCCGCAGATGTATCAGCTGGATACGCCGTTTGTGAACGTCATTAAAGAGGCGATCGTGCTCTGCGGTCGTCCGATTTCTACGCACGTCCTGCCGCCAGCCTCGCCGCTGGACGAGTCGCGCAAGGCGCAGCTGAAAACCCTGTTACAACAGCTCAAACTCTGCTGAGCCGGACGATAACGATGACCATTGAGAAAATTTTCACCCCACAGGACGATGCGTTTTATGCGGTGATCACCCACGCGGCGGGGCCGCAGGGCACGCTGCCGCTGACACCGCAGATGCTGATGGAATCCCCCAGCGGCAACCTGTTCGGTATGACGCAGAACGCCGGGATGGGCTGGGATGCCAACAAGCTCACCGGCAAAGAGGTGCTGATCATCGGCACCCAGGGTGGCATCCGCGCCGGAGACGGACGCCCGGTCGCGCTGGGCTACCACACCGGGCACTGGGAGATCGGCATGCAGATGCAGGCGGCGGCGAAGGAGATCACCCGCAACGGCGGGATCCCGTTCGCCGCCTTCGTCAGCGATCCGTGCGACGGTCGCTCGCAGGGCACGCACGGCATGTTCGACTCCCTGCCGTACCGCAACGACGCGGCGATAGTGTTTCGCCGCCTGATCCGCTCCCTGCCGACGCGCCGGGCGGTGATCGGCGTGGCAACCTGCGATAAAGGGCTGCCCGCCACCATGATTGCGCTGGCTTCCATGCACGATCTGCCGACCATTCTGGTGCCGGGCGGGGCGACGCTGCCGCCCACCGTGGGGGAAGATGCGGGCAAAGTGCAGACCATCGGCGCGCGCTTCGCCAACCATGAGCTCTCCTTGCAGGAGGCCGCCGAGCTGGGCTGTCGCGCCTGCGCGTCGCCGGGCGGCGGGTGTCAGTTCCTCGGTACGGCGGGCACCTCGCAGGTAGTGGCGGAGGCGCTGGGTCTGGCGCTGCCGCACTCTGCACTGGCCCCGTCCGGGCAGGCGGTGTGGCTGGAGATCGCCCGCCAGTCGGCACGCGCGGTCAGTGAACTGGATAACCGCGGCATCACCACGCGCGATATCCTCACCGACAAAGCCATCGAAAACGCGATGGTGATCCACGCGGCGTTCGGCGGCTCCACGAACTTACTGCTGCACATTCCGGCCATCGCCCACGCGGCGGGCTGCACTATTCCGGACGTAGAGCACTGGACGCGGGTTAACCGTAGGGTGCCGCGTCTGGTGAGCGTGCTGCCCAACGGCCCGGACTACCACCCGACCGTGCGCGCGTTTCTCGCAGGCGGCGTGCCGGAGGTGATGCTCCACCTGCGCGATCTCGGCCTGCTGCACTTGGACGCCATGACCGTCACTGGCCAGACAGTGGGCGAGAACCTCGACTGGTGGCAGGCGTCCGAGCGCCGTAAGCGCTTCCGCCAGTGCCTGCGCGAGCAGGATGGCGTGGAGCCGGATGACGTGATCCTGCCGCCGGAGAAGGCCAAAGCGAAAGGGCTGACCTCGACGGTCTGCTTCCCGACGGGCAACATCGCGCCGGAAGGTTCGGTGATCAAGGCCACGGCGATCGACCCGTCGGTAGTGGGGGAAGATGGCGTTTACCGCCACACAGGCCGGGTGCGGGTGTTCGTCTCGGAAGCGCAGGCGATCAAGGCCATCAAGCGGGAAGAGATTAAGCAGGGGGATATCATGGTGGTGATCGGCGGCGGGCCGTCCGGCACCGGCATGGAAGAGACCTACCAGCTCACCTCCGCGCTCAAACACATCTCGTGGGGCAAGTCGGTGTCGTTAATCACCGATGCGCGCTTCTCGGGCGTGTCGACGGGGGCCTGCTTCGGCCACGTATCGCCGGAGGCGCTGGCGGGAGGGCCGATTGGTAAGCTGCGCGATAACGACATCATTGAGATTGCCGTGGACCGCCTGACTCTGACCGGTAGCGTGAACTTCATCGGTACCGCGGACAACCCGCTGACGCCGGAAGAGGGGGCGCGCGAGCTGGCGCGGCGGCAGACGCACCCGGATCTGCACGCTCACGACTTTTTGCCGGACGATACCCGGCTGTGGGCGGCATTACAGTCCGTGAGTGGCGGCACCTGGAAAGGCTGTATTTATGACACCGATAAAATCATTGAGGTAATTAACGCCGGTAAAAAAGCACTCGGCCTTTAATTATTTTTTGAGAGAAAGTCGTCTGCGGAAAATATTCCGCGGGCGGTTTTTGCTTGTCTTTAATTTGCTAATTTAAACAATGACTTGTGATATATCGATAGCGTCACAAAAGCGAAATAACGTAATTCAGAAATAAGATATGACCATTGCTGGTTAATTGAGCAGCTCATTACACTCCAGTAACACAATGTTGTAATTCAGCACACTACATAAGGGTGTAATTCTGATGACGCAATTAACCATGAAAGACAAAATTGGCTACGGGCTGGGTGATACCGCCTGCGGCTTCGTCTGGCAGGCCACGATGTTCCTGCTGGCCTATTTCTACACCGACGTGTTCGGTCTCTCCGCGGGCATAATGGGGACGCTGTTTTTAGTTTCCCGCGTGCTCGACGCCGTGACCGATCCGCTGATGGGGCTGCTGGTAGACCGCACCCGCACCCGCTACGGCCAGTTCCGCCCGTTCCTGCTGTGGGGCGCCATCCCGTTTGGCATCGTCTGCATGCTGACCTTCTACACGCCGGACTTCTCCGCGCAGGGCAAAATCATTTACGCCTGCGTGACCTACATTCTGCTGACTCTGGTCTACACCTTCGTTAACGTCCCGTACTGTGCCATGCCGGGGGTGATCACCGCCGACCCGAAAGAGCGTCATGCCCTTCAGTCCTGGCGTTTCTTCCTCGCCGCCGCGGGGTCGCTCGCCATCAGCGGCATCGCGCTGCCGCTGGTCAGCATCATCGGCAAAGGGAACGAGCAGGTGGGCTATTTCGGCGCCATGTGCGTGCTGGGTCTGAGCGGCGTGGTCCTGCTTTATGTCTGCTTCTTCACCACCAAAGAGCGCTACACCTTTGAAGTGCAGCCTGGCTCGTCGGTGGCGAAAGATCTTAAGCTGCTGCTGGGCAACGGCCAGTGGCGGATCATGTGCGCCTTCAAGATGATGGCGACCTGCTCCAACGTGGTGCGCGGCGGGGCGACGCTCTACTTCGTGAAATACGTGATGGATCACCCGGAGATGGCGACCCAGTTTTTACTCTACGGCAGCCTCGCCACCATGTTCGGCTCGCTCTGCTCGTCTCGTCTGCTGGGCCGCTTCGACCGCGTCACCGCCTTTAAGTGGATCATTGTCGCTTACTCTCTGATTAGCCTTCTGATCTTCTTCACGCCGGCGGAGCATATTGCCCTGATTTTCGCCCTCAACATCCTGTTCCTGTTCGTCTTTAACACCACCACGCCGCTGCAATGGCTGATGGCCTCTGACGTGGTGGATTACGAAGAAAGCCGCAGCGGGCGCCGCCTCGACGGGCTGGTGTTCTCCACCTACCTGTTCAGCCTGAAGATTGGCCTGGCAATTGGCGGGGCGGTGGTGGGCTGGATCCTGGCGTACGTGAACTACTCCGCCAGCAGCAGCGTGCAGCCGGTCGAGGTGCTGACCACCATCAAAATTCTGTTCTGCGTGGTGCCCGTGGTGCTCTATGCGGGCATGTTCATCATGCTGTCGTTTTATAAGCTCACCGACGCCCGCGTGGAGGCCATCAGCCAGCAGCTGATCAAGCACCGCGCGGCGCAGGGCGAGGCCATTCCCGACGCCGCGACAGCCGCATCCCATTAACCGGAGGCAACATGGAAATCACTAACCCGATACTCACCGGCTTCAACCCGGACCCGTCCCTGTGCCGCCAGGGCGAGGACTACTACATCGCCACCTCGACCTTCGAGTGGTTCCCGGGCGTGCGCATCTATCACTCCCGCGACCTGAAAAACTGGTCGCTGGTCAGCACGCCGCTGGACCGCGTGTCGATGCTGGACATGAAGGGCAACCCGGACTCCGGCGGTATCTGGGCGCCGTGCCTGAGCTACGCCGACGGCAAATTCTGGCTGCTCTATACCGACGTGAAGATTGTCGATTCGCCGTGGAAAAATGGCCGCAACTTCCTCGTCACCGCGCCGTCCATTGAGGGGCCATGGAGCGAGCCGATCCCGATGGGCAACGGCGGGTTCGATCCGTCCCTGTTCCACGACGACGATGGCCGCAAATACTACCTCTACCGCCCGTGGGGGCCGCGCCACCACAGCAACCCGCATAACACTATCGTGATGCAGGCGTTTGACCCGCAGACCGGCACCCTCTCGCCCGAGCGCAAAACGCTGTTTACCGGCACGCCGCTCTGCTACACCGAAGGGGCGCACCTGTATCGCCACGCGGGATGGTACTACCTGATGGTTGCCGAAGGCGGCACCAGCTACGAGCACGCCGTCGTGGTGCTGCGCGCAAAAAACATCGACGGGCCGTACGAGCTGCACCCGGACGTGACGATGATGACCAGCTGGCACCTGCCGGAGAACCCGCTGCAAAAGAGCGGCCACGGCTCGCTGCTGCAAACCCACACCGGGGAGTGGTACATGGCCTACCTCACCAGCCGCCCGCTGCGCCTGCCGGGCGTGCCGCTGCTGGCCTCCGGCGGGCGCGGCTACTGCCCGCTGGGGCGTGAGACCGGCATCACCCGCATTGAATGGCGCGACGGCTGGCCGTACGTGGAGGGCGGCAAGCACGCGCAGCTGACTGTGAAAGGCCCGCAGATGGCGGAGCAGCCCGCCGCCGCTCAGGGCAGCTGGCGGGATGATTTCGACGGCAGCACGCTTGACCCTGAATTGCAGACCCTGCGCATTCCGTTCGACGACACCCTCGGCTCGCTCACCGCGCGCCCCGGCTATTTACGGTTATACGGCAATGACTCGCTCAACTCGACCTTTACCCAGTCGACCGTGGCGCGCCGCTGGCAGCACTTCACCTTCCGGGCCGAGACGCGGATGCAGTTTTCGCCGGTGCACTTCCAGCAGAGCGCGGGGCTGACCTGCTACTACAACAGCAAAAACTGGAGCTACTGCTTTGTGGACTACGAGGAGGGGCAGGGCAGAACGATTAAGGTGATCCAGCTTGACCACAACGTGCCGTCATGGCCGCTGCACGAGCAGCCGATTCCGGTGCCGGAACAGGCTGAGAGCGTCTGGCTAAGGGTGGATGTGGATAGGCTGGTCTACCGCTACAGCTACTCGTTCGACGGCGAGACGTGGCATGCCGTGCCGGTGACGTATGAGGCGTGGAAGCTGTCGGATGACTATATCGGCGGGCGCGGCTTCTTCACCGGCGCGTTTGTGGGACTGCACTGCGAGGACATCAGCGGCGACGGCTGCCACGCTGACTTCGACTACTTCACCTACGAGCCGGTCTGACGGCTCAGGCCGGGTAGCCCAGCGCGCGTGAGAGCTGGAGCCCGGCCTGCTGAAGCTGCTCGCGGAAATTAGCCAGCTCAGCGTCGTCCACGCGGGAGGTCAGCGTCGACAGGCTCAGGGCGGCAATGACGCGGGACTCGTGGTTCCACACCGGCACCGCCACGCAGCGCACGCCCTGCTCGTTCTCTTCGCTATCCAGGGCATAGCCCTGCTCGCGGGTCTGCGCCAGGGCACTCATTAGTGCTTCACGAGAGGCGAGGGTGGAAGGCGTAAAGGTAATGTACTGATAGCCCTCCAGCAGGGCGTTCAGCTCGGGCTCGCCCAGCCAGGCAATCAACACCTTGCCGATGGCGGTGGCGTGAACCGGCAGGCGGCGGCCGATGCGCGAATAGGCGATGGCGGCCAGCTTGCCTTCAATCTTCTCGATATAGACCCCTTCACGCCCGTCCAGGATCCCCAGATGGGTCGTCTGCCCGGTCCGCCGGGACAGCTCCGTCAGCCAGCCTTTCGCCTTCTGCCGAATATCCATCGAGCCCACGACAAAATGCCCGCGCTCGACCAGCTTCATGCCGAGGCGATACTTACCGTTCTCCGGGTTCTGATCGATATAGCCGTGAAGCTGGAGGGTTTTCAGCAGCGAGTGGAGGGTACTCTTGCTCAGCCCCATCAGCTTGCTGATGTCGGTGATCTTAAGCTCGGTGGCCTGCTCGTTGAACAGGTCGAGGATCTGCAACGCACGTTCAACAGACTGAATAATCGGCATAATGCTGGTATGTCCACGCTGGAATTAAGGCGAAAACGTACCTTTTTCGGGGTGAAAAATCAATGAAATGGAGCCGGTTTGCTCCCTCTCCCCGTGGGAGAGGGCCGGGGTGAGGGCATCAGGCCGCATCGTCGCCTGATTCGCCCGGCGGCGCTACGCTTGCACGGGCCTACGGGTTTTGTAGGCCGGGTAAGCGCAGCGCCACCCGGCAAGAAGAGCGCACCGAATCAATGTGGGAGAAAGGATCACTCCCCAAGCGTCGCCACCATCACCGCCTTAATCGTATGCATCCGGTTTTCCGCCTGGTCGAACACGATGCTCGCCGGCGACTCAAACACCTCGTCCGTCACTTCCATCCCGCCGTGCAGATCGAACTCTTTCGCCATCTGCTTGCCGAGCGTGGTCTGGTCGTCATGGAACGCCGGCAGACAGTGCAGGAACTTCACGTTCGGGTTGCCGGTCAGCGCCATCATCTGCGCGTTCACCTGATACCCGCGCAGCAGCGCGATACGCTCCGCCCACTTCTCTTTGGCTTCGCCCATCGACACCCACACGTCGGTATAGATAAAGTCCGCGCCCTTCACGCCCGCCGCCACGTCTTCCGTCAGGGTGATTTTCCCGCCGTGCTTTTCCGCCAGCGCGCTGCACTCTGCCACCAGGCTCTCTTCCGGCCAGCAGGCCTTCGGGGCCACCAGGCGTAGATCCAGCCCGGTCAGCGCCGCCGCTTCCAGCATCGAGTTGCCCATGTTGTTGTGCGCGTCGCCCGCGTAGACCAGCGTCATCTCGTTAAACGCCTTGCCCGGCAGGTGCTCCTGCATGGTCAGCAGGTCAGCCAGCAGCTGCGTCGGGTGGAACTCGTTGGTCAGCCCGTTCCACACCGGCACGCCAGCATACTGCGCCAGCGTCTCGACGACTTCCTGGCCGTGGCCGCGGTACTGAATGCCGTCGTACATCCGCCCGAGCACCCGTGCGGTATCCTTAATTGACTCTTTATGCCCAATCTGGCTGCCGCTCGGCCCTAAATAGGTAACGCGCGCGCCCTGGTCAAATGCGGCAACTTCGAAAGAGCAACGTGTACGGGTCGAGTCTTTTTCGAAGATGAGCGCGATGTTTTTGCCAGTAAGCTTTTGTACTTCCTTGCCCTTTTTTTTATCGGCTTTGAGCTGTGCGGCAAGGGTCAGCAGAGAAGTGAACTGTGCAGGGGTAAAGTCGAGCAATTTCAGAAAGTGTTTCTTGTACAGATCAGACATTTTATCCTCACATGGCGAACGCCACTTATTGAATTAAAATTCACTTTATATGTGTAATTATTCATTTGCAACCCCGTTTCACAAATCTTTCCAACAAAGGTGGAGGCAAACCCGTCCGTGTGTGAAAATAGAAGTATCTGCCGCACTTAAAGAGGATTGACCCATGGCAAACCCGGAATTACTGGAAGAGCAACGCGAAGAGACGCGTCTGATTATTGAAGAACTGCTGGAAGACGGTAGCGATCCGGACGCGCTGTACACCATCGAGCACCATTTCTCTGCGGACGACTTTGAAGCGCTGGAAAAAATGGCCGTGGAAGCCTTCAAGCTGGGTTACGAAGTGACCGAGCCGGAAGAGCTGGAAGTGGAAGAGGGCGACACCGTCATCTGCTGCGACATCCTGAGCGAAGGCGCGTTGAAGGCGGAGCTGATCGACGCGCAGGTAGAACAGCTGATGAACCTGGCCGAGAAGTTTGAAGTGGAATACGACGGCTGGGGAACCTACTTCGAAGATCCGAACGGTGAAGACGGCGAAGAAGGCGACGACGAAGATTACGTCGACGAAGACGACGACGGCGTGCGTCACTAAGCGTTTCAGGCGGTGGCGCGCGCCACCGCTTTTTTCAAGGCAGAACCATGGATTACCCGCAGATACTCGCCCCCGTACTCAACTTCCTCCAGTGTCCGACCCCGCAAGCATGGATTGATAAAGCCCGCGATCCGGCGAACCTGCCGCTGCTGCTCACCGACCACATGGTGTGCGAGCTCAAGGCCGCCCAGACCGCGCTGCTGCTGGTGCGTAAATACGTCGCCGACGAAAGCGGTGCCGATGCGTTGCTCGACTGGCTCAAACCCTACGAACAGTTCACCTTTCGCGACGGCCCGGAGCCGGACTTCATCGCCCTGCACAGGCAGATTGGCAAAAGCGTGATGCCCAAAACCGACGACCCGTGGGGCCAGGCGTTCATCGGCAGCATGGTGCTGCTGATTAAAGAGGAGCTGCACCATTTCTGGCAGGTGCGTGAGGCGATGCTGGCCCGCGATATTCCGTACGTCAAAATCACCGCCAGCCGCTACGCCAAAGGGATGCTGAAGGAAGTGCGCACCCACGAACCGCTGACGCTGATCGACAAGCTCATCTGCGGCGCCTACATCGAAGCCCGTTCCTGCGAACGCTTCGCCGCGCTGGCCCCGTTCCTCGACGATGACTTACAGAAGTTCTATCTCTCGCTGCTGCGCTCGGAAGCGCGCCATTATCAGGACTACCTGACGCTGGCCCAACAGGTGAGCGACGACGATATCTCACCGCGCATAAAGCTTTTTGGCGAAATTGAAGCCACACTTATCTCGACACCGGACCACGAGTTTCGCTTCCACAGCGGCGTGCCGGTGTAAACCGGCACAACTCAAGGATAAGGATGCGAGATGAAAAAAACGTGGATCAGTACGGTCGTTGTTATTGTCGCGGCCGCCGCCGTGGCGTTCTGGGTGTTCTTTGACAGGCAACGCGCTCCGGAAGCGCAGATTGATACCACCCTCAACGCGATGCCTGCCTGGCAGGTGATTAAGGAGCAGGAGCCCGCGCTGCATCAGCGCATCCTCGACCAGATGGCCGCCCTGCAAAAGGCCGGCGAGCCGGAGCAGCAGATTATCGACACCATCCAGCCGCAGATCCTGCATTTGCAGATGTCGCGCCTGCAAAACGCGCCGGACGCCAACGTGGTGAACTACATGACCATCAACATGGAGCAGACTGCCGCCATCCAGAAGGTGAGCGACGACGCCTGCTTCCGCTTCCTCTACCCGATGGTGAAGGGCGGCGTGAATCCGATGCGCATGCTGGATAAAGACCTGATGACGCGGCGAATGCAGGCCGACGCCGACATGATGCGCGCGGCCTACGGCAAAAACCGCCACACCGTGACGCAAGCCGAACGCGAGGCGGCTGTCGAGGATGTCCGGCCGATTATGAAGGCGCTTGCCGATAAGTACGGCGAGGATATCCAGCTGTTGCAGATGCCGGAGAAGGCGGTGGGCAAGGAGAAGCTCTCCTGCGATATGGTGCAGGAGATGTGGGCGAAGGTGCTGGCGCTGCCGGAGCAGAAGGCGGCAGGGGTGATTCGTCTTGCAGTGTCTGAGCTGGAGTAACCAGGGCGCTGGTTTTTTGGGCACTTAGCGCGGGTTTCGCGCGTCGTCACTTGCATGGCGGCGCGCGACAGGTATAATCCACAACGTTTCCGCATCCCCTTCAGTGCCGAAGTGGCGAAATCGGTAGACGCAGTTGATTCAAAATCAACCGTAGAAATACGTGCCGGTTCGAGTCCGGCCTTCGGCACCAAAATCTCTTTTTGCATTAGTATTAAGTTCAGCTATCAAAAGTTTAAAGTACATCCCTTTAGTCTTTAAAAAGCATGTTTCAATATTGTATTTTATAACATATTGAAATCACAGGTTTTTATACGCATCTAATTTTACAACTAGTGTGACACAACCCAGTCTTGTACATATTCTATTTGCGTTGCCAATGTCAATGGAGTTAATCTCTATCCATTGATAACTAAGGTAATATTTTTATTACACTTGATTCGCACTTTCAGGAGTTTATGATGACTGAACAAATTGATGCCAGTCCTACTAAGGAATTTTTCATCGATATGTTAACAAGGGATATCGCATTAGATAGAGCTATCTTGGATCTTATTGATAACAGCATCGATGCCGCCAGAAAAAATGACAAGAAATTTGCCGATGTCACACTCACTATAGAAGATAATAAGTTTATTATTTTTGATAATTGTGGCGGTATGGATATTAAGGCTGCTAAAGATTATGCGTTTAGATTTGGTCGGTCAAAAAAAAGTCCTCCAACACCAAATTCAGTTGGGCAATTTGGTGTTGGGATGAAAAGAACTCTTTTCAAACTAGGAAGAAATTTCCATGTGGCATCTAAGAAAAATAATGAATATTTTTGTATTAATATAGATGTTGATGAATGGAAAAAGAATGAAGAGTGGACATTTGATATTATTTATGATGAGTCTCAGGCCGACTATCATTTAAATGACGGTGAAACAATAATTTCTGTAAGCAACTTATATAGAGAGATCAATGAGCAATTAAATCAGGCTATTTTTATCAACTCTTTGAGTCATGAAATTTCAGTTGCGCATTTCAAAAGCATCAACTCTGGCATGAATATTAATTTAAATGGAGCGAAAATATCCAAATTTGAACTGACGTTTCTTTCGTCACCAGAGCTAGGCGTTTATAGGAAATTAATTGATATTAACGGAGTTTCAGTTAATGTCATGGCAGGGGTTTCCTCTAGAAGTCTAGAAGAAGGTGGGTGGTATATTATATGTAATGGCCGCTTAGTTGAATTTGCCGAACAAAGTAATATTACTGGATGGCAAGTTGATGGCATTCCAAAATATCATCCTGATTATGCATATTTCAGAGGGGTTGTTGAGTTTAATTGTGAAGATTCAAGTAAGCTTCCATGGACAACAACTAAAACAGGAATAGACAGAGATAATGCTGTTTATAGAGCGGCATTGCATGAAATGAAAGTTGCAGCAAGGCCTGTGATATCCTTCTTAAAGGAAAGAATGAAAGAAGATATGGCATTTAGAGATGGCGCTATAGATATTAGGCCATTGAATAATGCAATTGATAATGCTAATAATATTCAGCTATTTGAAGTTGAACAAGATACAGATTTTGTAAGACCTGATGCGGCAGAGAAAAAATCACTTCCTGAAGTGGGAGTGGTACAATATACAATCTTGCAGAAAGATCTTGAATTGGCTAAAGAAGCATTGAATGTTACAACCAACAAGGAAGTTGGTATAGAAACGTTTAAATATTACATGAAATATGAGCTGCAAAATGGCTAATTCTGGAAATATTATCAATTATAGCATTCGGGCGGCGAAAAATATTGAGAGAAAAATGCTCAGGGATATTTTTGTCCGTCTTTCACCTGTCGGTGTTTTTTCTGACTACCAGTATATTGGTTTCGGTTCAAAGTATTTTGTTGATTTTATAATGTTTCACAGATATCTCAATATCCAAGATATGACAAGTATTGAGAGCGATACTCGATTTAAAGAAAAATATCTATTTAATAAACCATATGATTGCGTGAAGTTAGAATTTGGTCATTCAAGTGAAGTTTTGCCAAAATTAAACCTTACAAAAAAATCGATAGTTTGGTTGGATTACGACTCAGCATTTTCAAAAATAATGTTGACTGATTTGTCTACTCTTGTTGAGCGCTTACCAAGTGGAAGTATAATCACGTTGAGTTATAATTCTGAACCTTATAGGGAAAAAGAACTTATTCAACATTTCGGAAGGAATGTTGACAAGTTATACAGACGCAAATTCGAAGAGGTTTTTGGTAAGCAATTTATCCCAGGAGATTTTGATGAGCGTGGGTGGACAAATAAAATTAAATTTTCTAAATTTATTCGTCAAGTAATTATTTCACAAATTGAAAGTGTGCTGTCTAAGCGTAATATATCTATTTTAGATAAAGATAAGTTCAAGCTCCAACAAGTTGCTTACTTTGATTATGCAGACGGTGCTAGAATGTCAACTTTAAGTTTTGTTATTTTTAACTCGAGTGAACAAGCGAAAATTGAAAGCTGCCGAGCTAATGAATTATTTTTCTATAAAGATAGTGATTGTTCATATGAGATTAAAGTACCGAATTTAACTAATAAAGAAATAAGATATCTCATGGAAAAGATGCCTGGGGATGATAATTTAATTTTTGATAAGAAAATATTTAATCAAGAAGAGGTCTTAGAGTTTAAAAAGAACTACAAATATTACCCCTCTTTTTTTGAAATAGACTCAATCTAAACTAAATTATTGTAATAAGGGACGAAAATGAATATTAAAGCTGATGGTAAGAATTTAGAACAAATATTTTATGGATTAGATACGCGTTATTTTATACCAAGATATCAAAGGGATTATTCTTGGACGTCAAATAATGAGCTAACTGAACTATGGAATGACATCATTACATCCTACAGTGATGGAAAAGAATATTTCATGGGCACTTTGCTCTTGGCTAGTCGAGAAAAAAATACAACTCATTATGACATTGTTGATGGTCAGCAACGTACAATTAGTTTTATGTTGCTTCTTTCTGTTATTCAGGATTATTCAAAGTTGGTTTCTGATGGTCTCATTTCAGAGAATGATCTAAATTGCTCCTACGAAAAAAGAGAGGATATTGCGGACTCTTTGTTTGCAAGTGTAAATAGACACATTAAACAAGATGACTATTATTTACGAGCAAACAATAAAGACTCGAAATTTTTTGAAGATGCATTAGATATCTCACTTAGAGAGATTACAACTAATATTAGTAATAAATCTAATAGAGTAACCAAAGCAAAACGATTTTTTCAAGATAAAATAAGGAAAGATTTTTTTGGAAGAAGTGATTCGTTAAATGAAATGAAGAAATTTTTCAGATTCATAATTACAAAGCTGAAATTTGTAACAATTACGGTTGAAGACGATTTTGATGCTTATGTTATTTTTGAATCTTTGAACTCAAAAGGCATGGATTTATCAGTTGCTGATTTACTTAAAAATAAAATTCTCAGTAATGTTTCAAATAATTATCAAGATGCTGCTTTAAGTGAATGGGATGATCTGGTAAAGAAAATACAAGTTGTTCCTGCCAGCTTTGTAGATTATATAAAAGTATATTGGAATGCTTATGAGTCTATGGATGTTACTAAGGCAACGTTATATAAAACAATTAGAAAAACAATCGGAAACAACGAGGCCAACACAAGGAAATTCCTAAGTAATTTAATCAATAATGCCGATTCATTTGATAAACTAAAAAACAAGTCTAATTTAAATTGGCCTAAAATCAATACCAGTGGTAAATGGGCAGAAAAAGTGGCTGAGATGAATCTTTTAGGCTATACAATTCATCTTCCATGTTTTTTGTATGCCATGAAGAATAATGAATCTATTCTGGAAAGACTGTCAGAGTTATCTTTAAATCTCTTGTTCCGTTGGGTGACGATTTGTGATTATGGTATAGGGGAAATTGACTCCTTATTCAAAAAAATGTTAACTGATATGAAGACAGGGAAGAGTAATGATCAAATTCTTGAGGGGTTTTTACCGTTAATCGAAAAGGTGCAAAGTTCGTTTAAAGAAAGCTTTTCAAATTACGAAACAGAAAGCTCTACTATCCTCAAATATATTGCTTGCAAAATAGAACTTCATTTAGGTTCTACGAAGGCACTTATACCCGATTTTTTAGAAGTCGATCTTGAACATGTTTTACCAAAAAATTGTGATTCATGGGGGGAAGAGATGAATTTATTTAGTAAACCTTACCCAAGATGGATTAATTCTATTGGCAATACTATTCTTCTCGAGAAAGGTAAAAATAGAAAAATAAAAAACGCTATTTTTGATGAGAAGAAAAAAATCCTTTCGACATCAGAATTTCATGGTGCGAGAACTATTTCAAAGCTTCATGAGTGGAGTGAAGAACAGATTTTTTATAGGTGCGAGGCTCTCACGGATTTAGCTACTTCTATTTGGAAGCTTGACAAAACAATGTGTAAATGCTGAAAGTTATTAGTATTTAAATTTTAAACATATTGAGTTTTTATGCAAGCCACCTCATTAGAGGTGGCTTCTATTTTAAATACTTCTTGAAAACTCTTTTAGACTTCTATGATTTCTTAAGCTCGAAATTCCATCTTCCACATGAGCAGCCCAAGCTTTGATATAATCTTTTTTATCTAACTTAGGATAAAGCATTGTAAGGACAAGCTCTGTTAGCAGTAATGTTTCTCCAAGCCAAGTAATTTTATCTAGAACTAGAGAACCATCAAGCTTTTTGTTGGAATAGGTGCTAGTGTAACGGAAATCACTTTCTACAGATCGAAAAAATGCCAATCTTGCAGATATATTTGGTGTTATACCAGTATAACCTTTCAGTTTTTTTAATTGTTCTTCTGTCTGACGACTTAGTTGCATTCTATTCGGGAGCATTATACTGCCTCCTTAGTTAATTCCCAGAAGTAGCCTGGTTTTAGTGCAGATGATTTTGTTCGAGCATTAAATACGATTTCATATGCATGAGAAATATCATCTCTAAGTTGATCCACAAAATACTTTTCATCCACTTCTGTATCAGTCGAGAGCAACACGACCTGATGACTTGCATATGGGAAATAATGATTAATAAGTTTATCTCTATGCTGAGAATCTAAGCGTCCTAGAGGAGTATCTATAATGACAGGTAGATCTCGCCCGGATGTTTTAGCCAGCGCTTCAAGAATCGCTATCGCATAAATTTGCTTCTCTCCAGCGGAGAGTAGTTTACGATTGATAACTTTGTTGTTCTCATCCACCAGTTCAACATCAAATGTTTCTGGATTGATATGCGCATTCAGCTGCAAGTCTTCTTTCCTGGCTAACTTACGGTACGCAACTTCAAAGTTAGCTGAGAGGGTTTTTACTCGCGCCTGCGTTAACAGTTCACTGTAGCGATCAAGCAAGCAGATTGTCTCTTGTGCATTATTGTACGCGCTATTAAAGCTGTGCTGGTTGTGCGCTGCGTCGTGAGCCTTTTGAATCTGCCGAGCGCAATCAAGTTGCTGTTGTTTGGTATTTTTTGCTTCTTCAAGCAATGAGCGATACTCCTGCCGCTTAGCTTCACGTTGGCGATCCAGTTCTCGGAGTCTTTCAAAAATATCCATTAGCTGATCATCTTCCGGCGCTCGGGCGATGTTTGCGGCGGCTTGCTCTAGCTGTTCTTCTACCTCTGCCAGCTGGTTACGATAAAGGTCAAAACGTTGCCAGGCTTTTTTACTATCCTGTTCGATGGACTGCTGAATCATCCCGGCTTCACGTTCAGATATGTCAAACAGCAATTCACCTTTTGGCTTATCAGCAAGATACGTTTTAAGGTTATCTTCTATTGCTTCAGCAGCAATTTTCCCTGTGCTTCCTGAGCGGAACGAAATGTCGCTTTTGAGTTGCGTAAGAAATTGATTCAATTCCTTCTCGAAGCTATTTGCCTGTTTTATTCGTGTCTCAGCACTAATCTGTTCTAGCAAAAGACCTAGAGTCTTTGGTGCTAAAGCATACGGTAATGAGCTATCACACTCATGACGAAGCGCTTTTTCCAGACGATCTTTTTCTTTTAAAAGCGTCTCGACCTTCTGTTTCTCCTGGGTTTTTGTTTGAGCAAAAGCCCCTCCTTGCGCATTTAGAAGGGTCTCGTTCTGCACAATTTCCTTGGAGATCAGATCAATACGCGATTTAGCGAAATCAGCCTTTTCAAGAATTTGCTCGGTCTTAAAGGCAAATTCTTTAATCTGTTTCTCAAGTTCAAGTAGTTTCTGCTGCTGAGATTCAGCCAGTTGACCTGATTGCTGGCGTTTAACGAAAATCGTTAAATCGTTCCGGAGCTTCTCGATTAGATCCAGGCCCAGCAGACGACGCACAGCCGTACGGAGGATATTTCCCGATTCGTCCTCAGCAAGCTCCGCAATTTTTTCACCATCGAAGAAGAACAGGTCTGCTATGCCGTGGGGGATAAGCTCATTTAAGAAACCCTGGCATTGATCATAGCCAAGTCCTTCAATGAGTTTGCCATCCTGCTGTAAGGATAATTTGTCTCGCTTACCTTTTTGCCAGGTGCGGGTAACGGTAAATTCAGCCTCTTGGCCACCTTTATTGTAGGTAAAAATAAGCTCGACTGAAGCCTCATCGGGTTGTTCACCCAAAGTTGAGCCGTTGTGCACCAGAGCGCTAAGCTCTTCCACATACTCTTGCTGCTGAGTTGTTGCACCAAATGCAAGCCTTCCGTAAAGGGCCAGGCGGATAGCAGAAAGTATTGATGTCTTACCTGCACCGTTTAACCCACCGAACAAAACGATAGGGCGGGGGTTATCGTCGTTCTGTCGTTTTTTAGGGGCCAGATCGATAACATGCGTTCCATTGAAAACCCTATAATTACGCAGTACCAGCTGTTTAATTAACACGTTCTTTTTCCTCACTGGTATGCAGGCTTGGTTCGCTGACTTCGGCAATTCTCTGCTGCAGCATCTGCAGTTCAGCTTCTATGCTTGCCACTTCTTCCTGATGAACATCACGCTCATTACGTTTCTGCAAAGCTTCCTGCTGTTGTTTTATCTCTTCAAGACTTCCCCAGTCTTGCTTGAGGATCGTCCCTAGCTTGTCGAAGATCCCCTGGCGGCGGCTAAGGCCTTCCATCGAAACTTCAAGCTCGATCAATTTCATTACCATTTCAGGTACAACATCAAATCCTTGGGCAATTTGCTCAAGAAGTTCGGCATCGCTGGCGTCGAAACGTGATTGATCGTCTATAACCCAGTCCAAATCCTCGCCATAAACCTCGCGATAAATGCCCGGTAATGTGTCGTACCAGTCAGGCTCGTTGGGATCCTTTAACCATTGCTGGCGTATAGCATGCAGTTCTGGTTCTGTGATTAATGTAATTGTATGACCTTGGGCGTTCATATCACGCTGAATCGTCAGCAAATCTTTCAACCATTCTTGCCGATACTTAAGCCAGTATGGGCCTGGAACATGTTTACGTTCAGCGGTAAGTTCTTCGCCATCCTTCGCATACTGGTAGCTCACTTTACCTGTGCGTCGCTTATAGTTGCGGTAGGTATCTTTGTTTACTGGATCGGTTGTGAAAGCCAACAGATCGCGGAATTTCAGAAGTGGCGACATCCACTCTTCACCGTTCTGGATTAAGCTTTCCATCGCTTTATCTTTTGTGACGACAGTACATGTCCAGCAACCAAAGCGTGAGTTACCGCAGGAAGGCGTGCTGTCATCAATAACTAGTGGGCATTCACCCTGAGCTGAGGAATCCATATAAAGAGTCCACAGCGGGCGGTTATTACCCCCCCAAGGGCTTTCCCACTCGTCAATATCATCAGGCGCATATCTGAATGCACCACGCAGTAATTTCCATACGTCTTCAACATCCCAGGTATCAATCGGGGTGTAAATGAAGGCATTCGAAAGGGTGGTATGGCGTGCAAGGCGCGAGCCGTCAATCTTATGCTTTGCAATAACCTGAGCACGTGATGCACTTTCACTGCTGCGCGATCCAAGAACGACGATAACTTCATCAAACTGGCTGACCTTATCTTTGATAAAGTCACTTACCGGGTTGATTTTCATTCGTTCTGTACACCAACGGAAACTACGGGTAGGCGCTGGATAGCCTTTACCAAGCAGGTTTACCCAGAATGTCTCGTTGGTTTTTGGCGTTACAGCATGTTGTGTTATCGGTAAGCCGTCGCGTTTAGCGCCAGCTTCAATCTGGAGCATCGTTTTTTTGATGAGGTCTACTACAACCGGCGTTTCTACGAGCGTGTCTGAGGAAACGACAAACACATCCTTCGTACGCATTTCCGGCGGAAGACCCATCAATGCCAGGTAAACAAGGGTAATAACTGCCGAAGAGTCTTTGCCACCACTGTAGCCAATTACCCAAGGGCGTTTATCTGCGCAGTAGACGCGCTGAACTTCAGAGACAAAATCAGCGAGAGTACGCCCAGCAAATTGCTCTTCGTTTATGAAATCTTCATAGTCGGCCAGATCATAGGCCTGAGTTAATGTACTCATGATACAACCATCTGAGCTTCAAGCTCTTGTTCTTCAGGAGAAAGGGGGAGAGACAGCGCTATTTTTAAAGCGTTGCACGTGAGCTGAATGGCGGTACCGGTTTTGCTCAATTTGCCATGTTGCATTGCGCGCTTAATCATCTCAGGATTGCTTTTACGCCAGTCAAAGGTTTTAAGCTCCGTAAGTTTTTCCTGCCAGTGTTCGGGTTCTTCAGCCAGTAGTGAACGGCCCAGAAGGCCCAAAGCCTGCAAACCGATACCGTGGGCATGCACATAATCCTGGCGGAGCTGCGCCGGAGATACTTCTTTGCGTGCAGCAAGCTGCCAGTCTGGCATGACTTTGAAAATAGCCTGCCAGTATAGCGTAGCGATATGCGTATTGTCCTCAATGCTGCCTACTTTAGGGTCTTTACCAAGCAGGGCACGTGTTGCCTGTTTAATGCTGCTTAGCGTGAACAGTTTATTGGAAAGCAAACTGATACTGGATTTCTCAAGTTCAGTAAGACCAATAAAGGGCTCGATAGACATGGCCAGATAGCGGGCAAGGTTCGAGCTTACGTCGCGATGATCGTAAAGCGCGGATAGAGATGGGCTAGGGCGGATTGCGTATTTGTTCAGGTCAGCAAACATCTGCTGACTACGCCTTAAACCTTCATCAACAAAGAACAATACGGGGATGTTGTCCTGTCCTAATTCAGGACGCTCAGAAAGGGCATCCTCGATAGCCTTACGGCGATGTTGACCATCATTGATAAGAATTTGCGCATCCATTGGTACGCGAAGCGTTCCAAGATTGTTGGAGTTTTCGAACTCGTCAAATTGTACATCGACCGCAATGGATGCAGTTAATGCAGAGAATACGTAATCTTTAGGGTTTTCAAGTAAGTAACGCACCATCTCTGGGATGCGTGATTTATTCAAGATACGCTGAGCGCGCAGCTCCGGTGGCACGTCTGTCTCATCGAAGCTGAAGATCTTTGGAATGATGCGCATAGGGCAAGTGGCGATATAGAATGGTCGTCCAGCCTGGACGCCCCTCACTGCGGGGAAAGAGTAGCAATAATCTGCATCAAAGTTAGCCATGTTCTAGTCCCTGTTTTAAAGGCGCAATTACGTTATATTTTACGTAAAAATTTCTTAGAACGAAATTTTTATGATGATAAGACACGAATTGTTAAAGATTTACGTATGATTTGACGTAACTCTTTGCTGTGCTTGATTCTTCTTGAATGTAAACCCCTTGAGCCAAAGATTTGGAGTAACAACGTGGCCGTATGAGCTCTGGATTGATACCAATTGCTCTGGCATGGAAGAAGTTTACTTTGTGCCAAGGTCTCACAAGAGCGTTAATCGTTGTGTAGGAGCTGACACCTAAGGTGGCGAGCGAAACCTCTTTCCTTTTGAGAACCGCTAAAACACATGCTTTGTACCAAACCATTCTTCATATCCCCCTTGAGAAAAGATGACTGAACCAGACACTACGTTATTCGTAGCTTCTTTGGAATCCATAAAACTACGTTTTACGTAGTTTTGCGAGGGTGCTCGAGGATTTGTGAAATCCTTACGTGAAAATCAATCTAGTGTTTGCACTACGTAAAACGTAGTATCTTCCTTAGGCATTAACTACGATTATCGTAGTTATGAAAACATCCAATTCCCACAATCAGCTCTTCAGTCGACGCCTCAAAGAGGTGCGCTTGGACATGGCGTTATCGCAAAAAAACCTGGGTATTTTGGCTGGCATAGATGAGTTTGCAGCAAGCGCGCGTATCAACCGCTACGAGAAAGGGGTTCACCAGGCAAGCATTGAAGTCGTTCGGCATCTCGCTAAAGTTCTCGAAGTGCCTGTAGCATACTTCTACACAGAAGATGATGAACTGGCCTCTTTAGTCCGTCTTTGGCCGAAATTGGACTCGGAGAAGAAAAAAAACATCCTTCAGCAGCTCTAAACAAAAAAGAGTGCTTCGCTGTGCTTTTTCTTCTCGAAAGGCTTTCCAGTGATTTAGAACCAAAACCTTGCGTTAGAATCTTGCTTCAGTTCGTCTGATTTCATTTCCTGAATCCCCCTCGCAAATTCCAAATTTCCCCTACACCAAACTGCTGTGTTTATATTCAGCCCTGTATAATGGTCACCAGAAATTACGCCGAACGGCAAAGGAAGTCTCGAAGAATATTTAACGAGGAATTCGCGATATGAAGGTGCTGCAACACCCCCATACCGCTAACCACCAACAACTGAAAAGGAGTTGAAAATGGCTGCGACGAATTTTAAGCCAGAGTTTACTGTTTGCAAAACAGAATCAGACGCTTTCACCGGCATGATTGAAAACCGCGAGCTGGTACGCAAAAACAGCGCCCGCCGTCTTCACGGCAACCCGCCCAACGCGGCCCCCGTCCATCCTCGCGCGGAAACGCCGCAGGACAGTGCAGCTTGCTGCGAACTGTATGCGCGCATAGACATGAAATACCTTCTTCTGGGCGGCGAATGGTTAACTCGCGCAGGCTTTATCAACGGCATGCCCGTGAAAATCCGCGCCATGAAAGACTGCATTGTGATTACGCCACAGCATACAAGAGAATTATGGGGATGCCTGGAAGGGATGAGCGTGGTGAATATAAATAAGCAGAAAGTTGCGCAGTGGTTAAAAACGTTTCCGGGGGCGCTGAATGATACCGGCGATATACCCGTTGTGAAGCGGGGAATCGGGCAAGCGATGCCTGAGTAGTTCTGGCTTCCTACCTTATATTCCTGGAGCAATAAAACGATACGGGCATGTCATCCCATGCCCGTTTTAAGTAAAAATCACTCGTGCTTTACCTGTTCTTTCACAACCTTAACCAGCACAGCGTGAAGTTCGCCAACGGTTAAATCGCGTATCACAGGTTCGGGTATGCCACGCACCCAGCGCATAAACCTACAGATGCCAAAAAAATCTACACCTTCACCCGTGAACAGATACTCGTTATCAGCAAGAGAGAACGTTTTCCTATAGCCATCCTCTTCCGTGGCAAGCTGAACGCCAAAAGCTTCTTCGCAGTCTTCCAGTAGGTCTTCGCCATCCATACCGCAAATATGCAAATCGGCCTCAATCCAGGTGTTGCTATCAATAGGTTTACGATGTATCCCAGAGGACTCACGTACGACCTCAATAACTTGTGCGAGAGTAGGTTCCATTTACAAAATATTCCGTATTCGTTAGTTTCAATTGGCTTTCCGGAACTTAACAGTCACCCGCTATTCGATAAGGTGCGAAGTAGAGTACTGGTCCAGAAAGCATGATTATCTTTGCTATGGTTTGAAACCGGATTTACCATTTTCCCTACGCCACTCCTTTACTTCCTGAACTACACCTTCGGGGCTGTCTTCTCTATCTTCTCGTGGATAGTAAATAAGATCGGAACCATCAGGGTGCTCAGTCAATCGTTTGAATTCGAGGATATTTTTTATATCTTCAGCTTCAGTGGTGGCAGTGACATCAAACAATTTTCTTACGAAATTAAGGAACTCGTATTCTGTATAATCACTTATCGTTTTCAATTTATGCCCCTCGATGAATTTCAATATGACGTTTAGGGGTCACTATCCCCATATTATCAATGTTGTAGACTTCACCACCCTCAACTATAGGTTTTATGTGGTGAATCTCATATTTCACTTTACCGCCTACCTGCTCATTTTCTCGTGGTGACGGTGCTTTCCCTACCTTGATATTACCAATATTCCCTCGGTTGAATTGCTCAAGCAGTCCCGGATCCCTCGACACCTCCAGCCAAAACGCCTTACGAAACTGGTTAAAGTCCGTAAATGTCTGCCCACGTAACCGATCCGCTATCTGGCTCGGAATGGGAGACCCATTACCCGCATTCGCATCAAATAACCAAATGCCCCTAATTTTCTGCCCCTTGCCTGTGACTTGTCCGGGATTGTGGCGGATATAGACATAAATCGGCGGCACCCCGCCCACCGGCAGAATCAGAATATAATCCGCAAACGTCTTCTCTTCCGGTGTCGGGCTAGTCGTCACACCAATCGCCGTATCCTCCGGCAGCGGATCAACCACAACCGGGTTCGGTATCCGTACCGGGTTCTGATTGCCCGTATCCCACGGCTTATTCTCTCCGGTGCGGTCCGGTGTCCAGATAATGGTGATACCGGGGTCTTCTTCGGTGGTAAAGGTGTAAGCCTGGCGTCGGCTATCCCACTCCATCCTGCGAACGCGCACGCTGTCTTTGCCCGGCGGCGTATGCCAGCCGCGCGGTGTCGGGTTACCGCTGGCGTCGTTCTCCCAAGTGAAGCGAACGCGGGTAGGGGCTTCCCGCATCTGCTCGGCGCGCATCCTGTCGATAAAATCCTGCTCTCCGTCGTTTAGCTTGCCGGGATACATCCCTATCAGCAGCCCTGCGACAGGTGCACCAAGGCCTCCCGTGGCTATCTCGCCAAGTGCAGCGCCGCGCACGGCCCATGTGCCGGAAATGACAGTACGCCCGCTAACCAGTACGAGTTCGCTGGCATCGGCTATCGCGTTCCGCGCGGTCCAGGCCCTTTCTTCGGCTGCAACGGCAGCCTGATAGTCCATCTCCTCGTGATGTCCATTCCACCAGAGATAAAGCGCGCTGCGTTGCTTTGGTTTTGGGATCGCCTTACGCTTTGCCGCCTGGGCGTGTTGCGGGGCATTGTTGGGTATGGCCTGGTAAAACGCCATCTCGGTGAAGTTGGTGTGCGGCTCACTTTCGGTGCCTGCATCGTTACATCCTTCACCGCGCAGGCAGGATTTCGCAAAGACCCGGTTGCGATCGCGTTCTTCTGTTTGTCGCTGTGCTTCGTCCTCTTCCTCTTTTCGGCGTGCTGCGAGCATGGTCTGATGCTTTTCCTGTGCGATCTGTTCAGGAGAGGGACCGGAGCTGAGCCACTCTCCCGATGGGGCGATCACGCGGTTGGTTTCGTGCGGGCAGCCACAAATGACGACAGAACCATCGACGGCTGAGGCTTGCCCCATCCAGTTAACGCGAGGTTCGCCGTCTGCAACAACGCCCTGTTTGCCGCATTTAGGGCATGCCGTAGTTTTATCGCCAACGCGGATAACGCCGCGACCGTGTTCGGTGCAGTTGGGCAGGGTGCTACAGCATATTGCGCCGGTAGTCGTTCTGTCGCCGTGCAGTGCCTGACCGCGGCCGTAGTTCGTGGATCGGTAGCCCATGGCCTATTCTCCGGGCCAGGTTAAGAAATCCTCTTGAGGTGGAATACCTTCGCGGGTGACCAGATAAGTACTGCCGAGCGGTGTGCTGATAATCTCGTCATCGTTATCAAGCAGGCTACCTACCAGGGCAACGCCGTGTCCTTTCCACGTAAACGCGGTTCCTGATGAGGTCATAATCGTGGCGAGCGTTCCATCCGGATAGGCCACACAGTCTCCTTCGACAATCGGGCTGGTGTAACTCCCATCGTCCATGAGCATTATGGCTTAACGATCGACGGGAAGTACCATGCCGCCCATTCGGGTCTGGCTGCCAGCCGTGGCAATCCGCCAGATGGCGGTGACGGGATGTTGTCGATGAAAGGCTTCCTGTTCGGCAATAATGGCGCGCGCGTCCTCAGGCATGGCGGCCAGTTGTTCATCAGAAAAAGGCGAACGATCTATTTCCGCTTTTAACTCAGCGGTGAATTCATTGGTATAAAGCTGCATGACAATTCCTTGTAGGGGCAGAAGAGTAAATGCAGCAATGCTAGGTTTTAGACTGTATGGCGAATATACATAAAGTGGTTAATAAGTCGGGATAAAATCCGAAATAAATATCCAGATTGATATTGGTCATCTTTTAAAGAAGGGATAGTAATGGTTCCTGTTAATTATAAATGTAATATTCGCTGAATTGCCGATAAATAATATTATGCAGCGCATGTAATATTTGAATACATACGCTGCATGACGTTATTTTAAAACACCGGCACCCCCAGCCCCACCTTCACCTCCCTCAACGTCGCCTGCGTCACCCCCTGCGCCCGTTCTGTTCCGCGCTTCAGCATCGCCATCAGCTCCCCTTTATCCTGCATGTACATCGCCCTCCGCTCCCGCATTGGCGCAATCAGTTCCTGCAAACACCCCTCCAGCTCGTTCTTACACACCCTGTCGCCCAGCCCGCCCGCCTGATAATGCGCCTTCATCGCCGCCACTTTCTCCTTGTCCGGATGAAACGCGTCGAGGTACGTAAACACCACATTCCCCTCAATCTGCCCCGGGTCGCTCACCTTCAGGTGGTTCGGGTCGGTGTACATGGCGCTGACCGCACGGTGAATCGTCTCTTCGCTGGCCGAAAGGTGCAGCGTGTTGCCGAGCGATTTCGACATCTTGGCGCTGCCGTCGATGCCGGGCAGGCGGCTGGTGTCGCTCAGCATCGCCTTGCAGCGGCGCAGCACCGGGGCGGGCAGCAGGCTGTTCATCTTGTGCACAATCTCGTTGGTCTGCTCAATCATCGGCAGCTGGTCGTCGCCGACGGGCACGCACTCGGCCTTGAACGCGGTGATGTCCGCCGCCTGGCTGATGGGGTAGGCCATAAACCCGACCGGCAGCGAGCGGGCAAAGCTTTTCTGCACAATCTCGTTTTTCACCGTCGGGTTACGCTCCACGCGGGCGACGGTGACGATGTTCATATACAGCATCGTCAGCTCGGCGAGGGCGGGCAGGGCGGATTGCAGGCAGATCGTGGTCAGGTTCGGGTCGATGCCCGCGGCGAGGTAGTCGGCCAGCACTTCGGGGATGTTGTCGCGGATCTTCTGCGGGTTGCTGCCGTTGTCGGTCAGCCCCTGAAGGTCAGCAATCAGCACAAACTGGTTGTGCGTCTGCTGAAGCGCCACGCGCTGGCGCAGCGATCCGACGAAATGACCGAGGTGAAGCGGGCCGGTTGGGCGATCGCCGGTGAGGATGGTTGGTGCGTTCATAAAGACTCCTTAATGTGCAATTGCCGAAAGGGGTCCTGGATGTGTGAAAGCCGCCTTTCGGCGGCTCTCTGAAAATGGGGAAAACAACTCCGGGCCGCCTTTAAGAAGGCAGCCACCAGCGTTTAATGGTGAGTACGGCGGAGCGTGTGTTCATCGAATCAACCTATCATGCAAAAACGCAGGGGTAAAGCGGCTCAGGCGCCGATGCTTGAGGCGCGTACCTTCAGCCTGCCCGCCAGCGTCACGTGCGTGGCGGCATCTTCCTGATTGCACAGGTACTCCACCGCCAGCCGTCCCAGCTCGCTGTAAGGCAACTGGATGCTGGTCAGCGGCGGGGTGAGCTGCTCGGAAATCTTCTGGTCGTCGTAGCCCGCCAGCAGCATATCCTGCGGAATGCGCACGCCGTTCACCGCCAGCGCCTGGTAGCAGCCGATCGCCAGCCAGTCGCTGGCGCAGAAGATGGCGTCCGGGCGCTCGGCCAGTTCCAGCAGCGAAGCTGTCGCGGTAAAGGACTCGCTGAACTGCCAGTTGGTCTGGCGCACCAGACCGTCGTCGCACGCCAGCCCGGCCTGCTGTAATGCTGCCTGGTAGCCCGCCAGACGCTGGCGCGAGGCCTCCATCCAGCTCTCGCCGGTGATGTGGGCGATGCGCGTGGCGCCGCAGGCGATGAGGTGTCTGGTAACCTGGAAAGCGTTGGCGTAGTCGTCTGGAATAAACGACGGCAGCAGCGGCGAGCCGGGGTCGCGCTGGTTGAGCAGCACCAGCGGGATGCGGGTGCAGTCCTGGAATGCCGTCATATCGACGACGTTCGTGACCGGAGAGGCAAGGATAATCCCGATGCAGTTGCGCTTGTCCAGCTGGCAGATGATGTTCAGGGCCAGCTTCACGTCGTCGCCGTAGTCGTAGACGGTGAGCAGGGTCTCGTTGCGCCACGCTGCTTCCCGCGCCTGGCTGATGGCGTCGATAAACGGGTCGAAGCTCTGCAACGAGCTGACCAGCAGGGCGATCTCCTCCTGGTTGCGCGGAGCGTGAACGGCGGGGAGGCGGTCATAGCCGAGTTCGGTGGCGACGTTGATCACCCGCTGACGGGTGTCGTCGCTGAGCTTGATGTTGCGGGACTGGTTAAGCACCAGCGATACCGTCGCCTGCGACACGCCCGCTGCCCGCGCAATATCGTTCATCGTCACTTTTGTTTTTCGCTTCATCCGTCCTCTCCCTTTCGCGATTTCGCATCATACCCTAACCGCACGCTTTAGCGCCGTCGATCACGTTTCTCATCCATCGAAGCGTGAACTTTGTGAGAGGCATCGCTTTTCTGAGCGCCACGATTTGCGCATTTATTCTGCGACTAATATTTATTAGCTAAATATTATCAGTAAGAGGATGCGTAATGAAAGAGCAATGGAGCAGGGAGCAGGCACAGGCGTGGTATCAGCAGAAAGGCTGGCTGTGCGGGTTTAACTATCTGCCGTCGACGGCGGTGAACTGGACCGATATTTGGCAGGAAGAGACCTTCGATGCCGACACCATCGACCGCGAGCTGGGCTGGGCGGCGGACGCGGGCTATAACACCCTGCGCATCAACCTGCCGTTCATCGTCTGGGAGCACGACCGCGACGGGCTGATGGCGCGCATCGACCGCTTTTTGACGATTGCCGACGGTCATGGGTTCAGCACCATGCTGACCCTGATGGACGACTGCGGGTTCTCCGGCGACGAGCCGTACCTCGGCCCGCAAAAGCCGCCCGTACCGGGCAAGCACAACAGCCAGGCGGCAGCGAGCCCGGGACGCAATAAGGTGTGCGATCGCGACTGCTGGCCACAGATTGAGCGCTATATCCGCGACGTTGTGCGCCAGTTCCGCGAGGATAAGCGCGTATTGCTCTGGGATCTGTATAACGAGCCGGGCAACCGCGGCATTTTCGCCACCGGCACGCAGGAGGTGCAGTACGACGCGAAGCTGGAGACCTGCGCACATAAGCTTATGAAGCTCGCATTCCAGTGGGTGCGTGAAGAAAACCCAACCCAGCCGCTCACCGTCTGCGCGTGGCGTCTGCCGGCGGAAGAAGAGGGCGAGACGTTTTACCAGCACCCGCTGGACCAGACCGCGCTGGCGCTGTCAGATGTGGTGAGCTACCACGCCTATACCAATACCGGGCGCATGACGGCGATTATCCAGCAGCTTCAGGCGCTGGGCCGCCCAATCTTCTGCACCGAATGGCTGGCGCGTCACGTGGGCGGCACCATCGAAGAGCAGCTCCCGCTGATGTACATGGCGAAGGTCGCGCCGTATCAGTGGGGGCTGGTGCGCGGTAAAACCCAGACCTGGCTGCCGTGGCCGGTAGTGATGAAGGAGTCCACGGACTACTGCCGCCTGTGGTTCCACGACGTGTTTGAGGAGAACGGTATCCCGTTCTCACGCGCTGAAATCGCGCTGATGAAGAAGCTGCGCAAAATCGCCCCGAATCCGCAGGGCTAATAATAATGACCCGGCGCGCTGTCGCCGGGCAACCAGGTACGCACTATGGCAATGACAATGAAAATACCGTCTCGCGAGTTGTGGTCTTACTTTGGCTATGGTTTAGGTCAGTGTTTTAGCTTTGGTTTAGTGGGTTCGTTTATTAACTATTTTTACACCGACGTGCTGGGGATCTCGGCGCTGGCGGCAAGTACCATCTTCCTGATTGCCCGTGCGTGGGATGCGGTTCACGATCCGCTGTTTGCCAGCATTATGGACACCATCAACAGCCGGTTCGGAAAGTTTCGCCACTTTTTACTGATCGCCCCGCTGCTGATCACCGGGGTCACCCTGCTGGCGTTCTATAAAATCGAAGCGGATATGACCACCAAAATCCTCTACGCCGGGGTGACGTATATCCTGTGGGGGACGCTGTACGCCATCTCCGATATCCCGTTCTGGTCGATGTCATCGGTGATGACCAACGACTCCGGCCAGCGCACCCGCGCGGTGACGGCGGCGATGCTCGGGGTGAACGCGGGCATTGCCTGCGCTAACATCTTCTTCCCGAAGCTGGCGGCGTTCTTTGCCCAGTACAGCAACGATAAAGGCTACTTTATGGCGGCGCTGGTGATGATGCTGGTGGGCCTGCCGTTGATGCTCAACGGCTTTATGCAGATCAAAGAGCGCGTGCCGCCGAGCCCGGAAAAGGTGACGATGCGCGACACCTTCCACAACCTGCGCCAGAACAAGCCGCTGTTTATTGTCCTGCTGTCGTTCTTTTTCTGCGTGTTCCATAACGTGGCGGGCGGTCTCTATATCTATTTCTTTATCAACAATATGGGCGACGGCAGCCTGCAAATGGCAATTGGCGTGATGGGGATAGTGGCGGCGGTGCTGTGCCTGGTCGCCCCGCTGCTGACCCGCCGGATGCAGAAGCGGAAGCTGTTTATGATCCTTTGCGGGCTGGACGTGGCGGTGCGCGTGGTGATGTGGTTCACGGGCTATCAGCACACGGCGTTGCTGTTTATCCTGCTCGGCCTGAGCACGCTGTTCGTGATGATGACCAATATCCTCACCTCGTCGATGATTGCTGACACCATCGAGTATGCGGAGTATCACACCCACAAGCGCTGCGCGGCTATCACCTTCTCCGGGCAGACCTTTACCGGCAAGATGTCGGTGGCGGTGGGCGGCGGGCTCATCGGCGTGTTTCTGACGATGATCGACTATGTGCCGCAGGCGCAGGCCCAGAGCGACAGCGTGCTGGCGGGGCTGTTCTTCGGGATTTGTTTGTTACCGGCGATAGGCTCGCTGATCCGAATGGGGTTTATGTCGCGCTTTACCTTTACCGAAGAGAAGCATGCGGAGATTTGTCGGCTGCTGGCGGAGCGGAATGCGTCTGCGAAAGCGCCAGGTGGCGGCTGCGCCTTACCCGGCCTACAGGACCAGCCCTTGTAGGCCTGATAAGCGAAGCGCCATCAGGCTTCGCGTAATGACTTACAGCGACTTCACAAACGCCAGCAGATCTTCGTTGAGCTGGTCCTGGTGGGTCAGCGCGAAGCCGTGCGGCGCGTTGTCGTACACTTTCAGCGTGGCGTTTTTGATCATCTCTGCCGCCAGCTTGCCGGTCGTTTCAAACGGCACGATCTGGTCGTTGCTGCCGTGGATCACCAGCGTCGGCACGTCGATTTTCGCCATATCCGGGCGGAAGTCGGTTTCGGCGAAGGCGGTTACGCAGTCGATGGTGCCCTTCAGGGACGCCAGCAGGGCGATGTTCAGCGTCTGCGTCAGGGCACCGGCAGAAACGGTCTGCCCGGCGTTGGTGCCGTAGAATGGGGTGGCGAAATCGCTGATGAACTGAGCGCGATCTTTACGCAGTCCGTCGCGAATCCCGCTGAACACGCTCTGATCGACCCCTTCCGGGTAGCTTTCGGATTTGCCGAAAATGGGCGTTACCGCGCCCAGCAGGGCAAGACCGGCCACGCGTTCGCTGCCGTAATTGTTGATGTAGCGCGTCACGTCGCCGCCGCCCATGGAGAAGCCCACCAGCGTCACGTCGCGCAGATCCAGCGTGGTGATCAGGTCGTTAATGTCGGATGCAAAGGTATCGTAGTCATAGCCGTTCCACGGCTGATCTGAACGTCCAAACCCGCGACGGTCAAAGGCGATGGTGCGGTAGCCGCGCTCGGCCAGGTGGTTCAGCTGGCTGTCCCACATATCCCCATCCAGCGGCCAGCCGTGGCTGAAAAGAACCGGTTTGCCCGCGCCGCAGTCTTTGTAATAAATCTGCGTACCATCTTTTGCCTTAAACGTTGCCATAGTGTGTTCCTCTACAGGTGATTGTTATGTTCAGACCGGCGCGACCAGATAACGAATTGCCGGTGATGTTGTGCCCTGATGAAAAGCCAGAACGCGGCTCTGCAACAGGAGGTCATTCATGGTGTGGCGCTCCTGCTGGCGCAGATGCTCGATCCAGGAACCCATCAGGAAGGTTTCGATAAACAGACCCGGACGTTCAATATCTTCGTACACCGCCCAGCTCATCGCCCCGGCGCGGCGGCGCACCCGGCGTAGCTCGTGCACGGCCTGCAAAAACGCTTTCGCGTTCTGCGGGTCGATGATGTACTCATGCGAGACCAGCACCGGGCCACGCTCGTTCGGGAGTTCAATCTCCACCCCGTCCAGCGGCTGCCCGCTCAGGTCGAGATTTAAATCCGGATCTTTCTCCAGCTTCCAGCGGAACACCGTCATGCTCGCCAGCACCATCCCCAGCGTGGCGACAACCAGCGAAGCCGGAGTGCCGAACTGCGAGGCGATCTGGCCCCAGACGGCGCTGCCTGCGGTCATCGAACCGAAAAAGACCGTCAGATACACCGCCAGCGCCCGGGCTTTTACCCAGCGTGCGGCGCTGCGCTGCGCGCCAAGGTTGAGGGTGGAGAGCACCGCAATCCACGCGAAGCCGGTAAAGAACTCAAACAAGTTTAGCAGCCAAAAGTGACGTACAAATGCCAGCGCCAGCATGGTGATCGCAAACGTCAGGCTGGCGGCCACCATCAGCCGATCGGCGTTCAGCCGCTGGCGCAGACGCGGCAGCAGGATGGCCCCGGCAATGGCGCCAAGGCCGATACACGCCAGCATCACGCCGTAGCCCGCCGGGCCTAAGCCCAGCTCGCGGCGCGCCACCAGCGGCAGCAATGCCCAGCCCGCGCTGCCGAAAACAAAAAAGGCCACGGTGCGCACCAGCACGTTGCGCAGCACCGGCGCGGCGTGCACGTAGCGAATCCCGGAGCGCACCGCAGAGAAGAAGTGCTCCGGTGGCAAACGCTGCACGGACGGTGCCGGACGCCAGCGCCACAGCACCCACGCCACGCCCATCACGGACAGCGCGTTCAGGGCAAACACCATCCACGGCCCGGCAAGCGACAGTAGAAAACCGCCCAGCGCAGGGCCAATTGCCCGGCTGATATTGACCCCGAGCGAGTTAAGCGCCACGGCGGAACCCAGCTCGGGCTTGCTCACCAGGTCAGGGACAATCGCCTGAAACGGCGGCGAACTCATGGCCGCACCCACGCTCAGCAGAAACGTCGCCGCCAGCAGAACGGTGGGGGTGACGTGTCCGGTAAAAGAGAGCAGCGTCAGCCCGGCGGCGGCAATGAACACCCACAGCTGGGAGAAGAGCAGGTATTTACGTCGATCAACGATGTCCGCCATCACCCCGGACGGCAGGGCGAAAAGGAACATCGGCAGGCTGCTCGCCGCCTGCACCAGCGCGATATCCAGCGGATCGGCGCTGAGCGTCAGCATGCTCCAGTTGATACCGACGTCGCTCATCCATGAGCCGACGTTAGAGACCACCGTGGCGATCCACAGCATGCGGAACACCGGTTGGCTCAGCGGCTGCCAGGGTGAAACCGCGGGCGTCGTCTCGACGTGTGCGTCGCGAACGTCGTTTACCTGGGTCATGCGAACCTCTCCGTTGTTTTACGCTGCATTCGCCACTGGCCCGGCCCGGTAAGGGCGAGGGTGGTGAAGATAATCAGCAGCAGCCAGCCAAACTGCCCCTCGGCAATCGACCAGTTCGGGTGGACCGCCAGCATCGCCACCAGCAGCACGGCGATAATCGGCAGGCACGCCAGGCGGGTGTAAATCCCCGCAATGATAAACAGCGGGCAGATCACCTCGGCGACGATCGCCGGGATCAGGCTGGCGTAAGGCCCGAAGCCGAACGGATCTTCAATGCGCGTCAGCTCTTCGCTGAAGTGCAGCACCTTCGGCAGGCCGTGCACGTAAAGCAGCAACAGACTGCCGGTCAGGCGCAGAAAGAACAGCCCCGGATCGATCCGGGGCGAAGCGTCATTTTGTTTCATCAGAATGCAAAGCAGCTGCAACCCAGCGCCCCCCAGAAAGCGTTATCGTCGGATACCGGCATCTCTGACGTGCGGGCAAAGTCATGCTGGTGGTTGTGAACCCCGCACGGGCCGCTACAGTGGTGAGCCACACTCATACCCACGCGTGCGGCCTGCGGCGGCGCGCTGCGGTAGTGGCCCGGCACCTTCACCACCGGGGACCACTCGGGCAGGACCGGAATGGCGGGCGGCGCGAGTGGGCCAAAAGCGCCTGCGGCATAGACGATATCGCCGTTCACCACGGTGAGGACGGACTCAATGCCCTTGATCTCCTCCTCCGGCACGCGGAAGTAATCTTTGCTGAGCACCGCCAGATCCGCGAGCTGGCCCGCTTTGATCTGCCCCTTCTGGTTCTGCTCGCTGGAGAACCACGCGCTGCCCTGGGTCCAGAGCATCAGGGCGGTATCGCGATCCAGACGGGCGCTGTGATCGTACATCTGCATCCCGCCAACGGTGCGGCCGGAGACCAGCCAGTAGAGCGCGGTCCATGGGTTATAGCTCGCCACGCGGGTGGCGTCCGTTCCCAGGCCCACCGGCACGCCGGTCTCGAGCATTTTCGCCACCGGCGGCGTGTGGCGGGTGGCTTCGATGCCGTAGCGCTCGGCAAAGTACTCGCCCTGGAAGGCCATGCGGTGCTGGACGGCAATGCCGCCGCCGAGTGCTTTGATGCGGTCAATGTTGGCCTGCGACACGGTTTCGGCGTGGTCGAAGAACCAGTGCAGCCCGTTGAACGGAATGTCACGGTTCACCTTCTCGAACACGTCCAGCATGCGGCTGATGGATTCGTTGTAAGTGGCGTGCAGGCGGAACGGCCAGCGGTGCTCCACCAGATGGCGCACTACGCGCTCCAGCTCGTCCTCCATGCCCGGTGCGAGATCCGGGCGCGGCTCGAGGAAGTCTTCAAAATCGGCGGCGGAGAAGACCAGCATCTCGCCCGCGCCGTTGTGGCGGAAGAAATCGCTGCCCTGGCCCGGCGTCAGCATGTCGGTCCATTTTTCAAAGTCTTCCAGCTCGTGGCCCGGACGCTGGGTAAACAGGTTGTAGGCGATGCGGATGGTCATCTGCTTTTTCTCGTGCAGCTCGGCAATCACCTCGTAATCTTCCGGGTAGTTCTGGAAGCCGCCGCCCGCGTCGATGGCGCTGGTCAGCCCCAGACGGTTCAGCTCGCGCATGAACTGGCGCGTGGAGTTAATCTGCTGCTCCAGCGGCAGCTTCGGCCCTTTCGCCAGCGTGGCGTACAAAATCATGGCGTTCGGACGGGCAATAAGCATTCCGGTCGGGTTGCCGTTGGCGTCGCGCTGGATCTCCCCGCCCGGCGGGTTTGGCGTGTCTTTGGTGTAGCCGACCACCTTCAGCGCGGCGCGGTTGAGCAGGGCGCGGTCGTACAGGTGGAGGATAAACACCGGGGTGTCAGGCGCGGCGTCGTTAATTTCGTCCAGGGTCGGCATGCGGCGCTCGGCGAACTGGAACTCGCTCCAGCCGCCCACCACGCGCACCCACTGGGGCGACGGCGTGCGCAGGGCCTGCTCTTTTAGCATCCGCAGGGCGTCGGCCAGGGACGGCACGCCTTCCCAGCGCAGCTCGAGGTTGTAGTTCAGCCCGCCGCGGATCAGATGCAGGTGCGAGTCGTTCAGGCCGGGGATGGCGGTGTGGCCTTTTAAGTCGACCACCTTAGTGCCGTCGCAGTGGTGTTGCATCACCTCGGCGACGGTACCCACTTCCAGAAATTTTCCGTCGCGCACGGCAACGGCTTCCGCGACAGGATTCTCGCGATCGACGGTGTGAAACTGGCCGTTAACCAGAATGAGATCGGCTTTACCGAGGGTAACCATAATAGCTCCAGACTAAGAGGGGAATGGTCAGGATTATGGGAACCGGTTTCGGCAAAGATCCAGTTATACAATAGGATAGGTATACCAAAGTATAACTATACCTAAGGTTAACTATACGAAGAGATAATTACACCACAGCGCTGTGGGTCATAGGATGAACGCGATTTTATCGGCGTGCTGTTCGCGGCGATTTTAACCTTTAACCTCACTGGATAATCTTATGACCACTTCTAAGCTCGAAGTCTTAACCCCTGCCAACTGTCAGATCATCTTCATCGATCACCAGCCACAGATGGCGTTCGGCGTGCAGTCTATTGACCGCCAGGTGCTGAAAAACAACACCGTGGCGCTGGCGAAAGCGGCTAAGGTGTTCAACATCCCAACCATCATCACCACCGTTGAGACCGAAAGCTTCTCCGGCAATACCTATCCGGAGCTGCTGGACGTGTTCCCGGGCCAGGACATTCTGGAGCGTACCTCCATGAACTCCTGGGACGACCAGAAGGTGCGCGACGCGCTGAAGACCAACGGCAAGAAGAAGGTGGTTGTCGCGGGCCTGTGGACCGAAGTGTGCAATAACAGCTTTGCCCTGTGCGCGATGCTGGAAGGCGACTACGAAATTTATATGGTGGCAGACGCCTCCGGCGGCACCTCCAAAGAAGCCCACGACTTCGCGATGCAGCGCATGATCCAGGCGGGCGTGATCCCGGTGACCTGGCAGCAGGTGATGCTGGAGTGGCAGCGTGACTGGGCGCGCAAAGAGACCTACACCGCGGTGATGGATATCGTGCGCGAGCACTCCGGCGCCTACGGAATGGGTGTGGATTACGCCTACACCATGGTGCACAAAGCGCCGTCTCGTCAGAAGAGCGAGCACCGCACCTTAGCGCCGGTTCCGGCACGCTAAGTCCCGCTGGCGGGCTGGTCCCTCATCCGGCTCGCCGCTGCCTTTTTCTCTGGAGTTCACAATGAGTACAGGGTTGATATCCCTCGCGGCAGGCGTGTTGATTGGCCTGATGTATGCCGTGCTGAAGGTGCGTTCCCCCGCGCCGCCCGCGCTGGCGCTGATTGGCCTGCTGGGGATGCTGGCGGGGGAACAGGCGATGCGTCATCTTTTATCCCGCGACAATCCCGCGGGCGTGCAGGTGACGGTTCCCCACGTTCAGCACCTGTCCGGAGCGTCATCATGAAGGCCTGGATTATTTCGCTGGTGTGCGGGGTCGCGGCTGGGGTACTTTACGCCCTGCTCGACGTGCATTCCCCGGCGCCGCCGGTCGTCGCGCTGCTTGGCCTGTTCGGCATGCTGGTGGGTGAACAGCTGATCCCCATCGGACGGCGTCTGGTGAGCCGCGAACCGTTGACCCTGGCCTGGTTTCGTCATGAATGCGTACCGAAGATCAGCGGTACCGCGCCCCCAGCGCCCGCGAAGGAAAGCCGCGACGCGTAACGATTTGTTTGAGGAAAGACAGCATGACGCTGCCGTGGCGCATTGCCATCATTGATGACGAACGCTCTGTTCGCAGCGGGCTCAGTAACCTGCTGCAATCGGAAGGGTATGCTACCGATACCTTCGATTCGGCAGAGGTGTTTTTGAGCCACCCTCTCGCCCTGTCCGGCGCGTCGCTGGTGATCACCGACATCAAGCTACGCGGCATGAACGGCATCGAGCTGTTTGAGAAGCTGCGGTTGCTGGCCATGCCGCCACCGCCAATACTGTTTATCTCCGGCCATGCTGATGAAAATATGCAGCGGTATGCACTCAGTCTGGGCGCCGCTGCATTTTTGCGTAAGCCGATTAACATCGATATTCTGCTGGATCATATTCAGCGGGAGCTGACCCGCCGACAATAAGGATCGCGGATGAACGAACATACGTCGCCTGCATTTTGGCCCGCCCGGGGAAGTCTCCATGAAGGGCGGGCTTTTGTTCTGAAAGAGGATGTCATTTTTACCGTGCTGGCGCAGGAGGGCGGCATCTCCTGGATGAACGGGCGGCATCCCCAGTCCGGCGGTTCGTTTATTATTGCCACCGCGGTCAGCGATGAAGAAGAGGAGCGGGCAACGCGGCTGCTGAAAAACGAGTTTGCCCTGCGCGACCGGCTTCATGACGGCTGGGCTATCCGGCCCGTCGCTTCAACCCAGTACCGCGGACGTTTTGCGCTGGTCTACGCGCCGTTCTGCTTTGAACTGCTGGCGTGCCGGGCAGGTAAGGCGATTTCCGGGATCGCCCGCTTTATCGAAATGGCGATCCGCATCTGCGGTCCCCTGCGCCAGATGCATCTGCACAACCTGATCCACGGCGATATCAAACCCGGGGCGTTCTTCGTTCATCACGACGCCACCTGCCGTCTTTGCAGCTTCGGTCTTTCCTGCGGCACCTCCGACGCGTTCACCCAGTCACGGCTTGCCGCGTCTGGCGGCACGCCCGCCTACATGTCACCGGAACACACCACGCGTACCCGGCGCGCCGTCGACAGCCGGAGCGATCTCTACAGTCTGGGTATCGTGCTTTATGAACTTCTGACCGGGCGATTGCCGTTTGAACTGAGCGCTGATGACCAGACCAACTGGGCGCATTACCACATTGCCTCTGAGCCGCTTGCGCCGGGGCGGGTGCGCCCGGACGTACCCGGCATGCTGTCGACCATTATCCTTAAGCTGCTGGAGAAGAATCCGGAGAATCGCTATCAGACCGTCGACGGGCTGATTGCCGACCTCAGGCGCTGCCAGGCGACGCTGACCGCCGAAGGTGAGATCGTCGACTTTATTCCCGGCCAGCAGGATCGCTCTCCGGCGATCCATCTTGCCGATTCGCTTTTCTCTGCGCATCCGCAGGCCAGCGACGTCATCGCCGCGTTTGAGCGGGTCAGCCAGAGCGGTGCGCCGGAACTGGTGACGATTGGCGGTCCGTCGGGGATCGGCAAATCTTCCGTGATCGCCACCACGCTGAAATCGCTGCAACAGCGCAAGGTGCTGCTGGCGGTGGGCAAGGTCGATCAATATTCTCCCACGCTGCCCTACGGCGTGCTGAGTTCGGCGTTTCGGACGCTCACGCTGCACCTGCTCGGGCTGCCAGCCGGGGAGGTGGCAACGTGGAAAATCCGCCTGTCGCGCGCGCTGGAAGGCTTCGAGGAGCTGGCCGTCAGCCTGGTGCCGGAGCTGAATTTACTCCTTGAGAACAAACCGCGTTTCTCTGCGGATACCTTTTCCATCGACGCGCGGGCGCGCTTCAGCCATATGGTGCTGGCGCTGGTGAAAACCTTCGCCACCCAGGGCGCGCCGCTGGTGCTGCTGCTGGATAATGTGCAGTGGATCGACGCCGCCAGCCTGCAAACGCTCGATCACCTGCTGCGCGCCTGCGGCGCCATCCCGCTGCTGGTGGTGGTGGCGCACCGCGATCTCAGTTCGCTTTCTGAGCCCACCTTGCAGACCGCGCTGGCGAGCCTGCCGGAGGCGGCGCAACACGCCACGACGATCGTGCCGCAGCCGCTGTCGGTGAAGGCCGTGGCGCGCTGGCTCGGGGGGATTTTTCATACCCGCAGTACCGGTACCGCCGATCTTGCCACGCTGATCCATGAAAAAACCGGCGGCAACCCGCTGTTCGTGCAGGAATTTTTCCGCCGCATCGTCGATGACGGACTGGTGGTGCACAACAAATATCAGGGGAAATGGCATTACGATCTCCAGGCCATCCGCGCCCGGCACTACACCGAGAACGTGGTGACGCTGGTGCTTGAACAGCTCAAGGAGATGCCCGACGAGACGCGCCGCCTGCTGGGCAGCATCGCCTGCCTCGGCTGCACGGGCGAGCTGGAGATGCTGTGCCGCGTGGTGGGGCGGTCGGCGGCGGAAATCCGCTACGCGCTTCATCCGGCGGTTACCGCTCAGCTGATTGTGCTGACGGAGAAAGAGTACGCTTTTACCCACGATCGGGTGCAGGAAGCCGCCTTTGCCCTGCTGGATGAGGGCGAGAAAAGCCATCTGCACCTGACCACCGCCAGCCTGCTGGCGGATGCCGCGCGGCAGACGGCGGGCAACGAACTGCTGTTCCGCGCGGTTCACCACGTCAGCGCCGCGCTGGACTGCATCCAGCCTGCACCCCAGCGGCAGCGATTCCGGGAGCTGAGCCTTCAGGCCGCGCGGCGTGCGAAGCGTACCGGCGATTACCTTTCCGCCTTAAGCTATATCCAGACCGCCAGAGCGCTGGGGAATGCGGGCCCGGTCTCGGACTTTATGCTGGATATTGAAGAGGCGGGCTGTGAGTTTGCGCTCGGACACCTGGAGCGCACGCGTGCGCTGTGCGATGCGATCCTCGGTTCACCGGGCGGGCTGACGGAGAAAGCGCTGGCCGCCAACCTGCTGGCGGAAGTTTATATGCGCCAGTCGGAGATCCGCCTGGCGCTGGAGGCGTCGTTATGCTGGCTGGGCGTGTTCGGGATCCAGATCAGCCGCTACCCGGAAAATGCCGAATGTGACGAGGCCTGGCAGCAGTTCTGTCAACGCACCGCCGACGCGCCGCAGAACCCGTTTTCTCAGCTTAAGCTGATGGAGAACGCAGAGACCGAAGCGGTGATGAACCTGCTTTACAGCGCCAGTATTTTCGCCAGCTTTACCTGCCCGCGCCTGCACTTTTTACTCCTGTGCCGGATGATGCACCTCACGCTCGATCACGGCATAACCGGTGCTTCCACCACGGCGATGGCCTGGTTTGGCGTGCTGATTGGCCACCGCTACGCCGAATACCGTCTCGGGTTTGAGTACGGCACGCTGGCTCGTGAGCTGGTGAACCGCCACGGCTATGATGCCTATGAAGCCAAAACTCTGCTGCCGCTCGACCAGCTCAGCGTCTGGACCCAGCCGCTGTCGTACACTATCGAGTGCGCCAAGGCCTGCTTTACCTCAGCGGTGACCCACGGCGACATGACGATGGCCTGCTTCGCGGCCTGTCATCAGATCATTAACTTCCTCTCCCGGGGCGATCATCTGGATGGCGTGCTGACCAGCATCGATCGCGGTCTGGCCTTTGTGCGCAAAACGGATTACCAGGACATTGAAACCGTTCTGCACATTCAGCGCCGCTACGTGGAGTTTTTACGCACGCCGGTGACGGGCCCATGGAGCGCCGCCCAGGCGCTGCCTGACGATCTGCTGCCCGCGCCGCCGGAGCAGGCGCCCGAGCAGACCTCGACCATGCTCTTCTGGTACTGGCTCTATCGCGGGATGGCGCACTTTTCCTGCGGCGAATACGCCGACGCACAGGCGGATTTAGAAATGGCGGGCTGGTATGCGTGGTCCGCGCCGGGTCATATTCATCTGCTGGATTACCATTTTTACAGCGCGCTGGCGCTCTCCCGCCAGCTCACGCCGGAAACCTTTTCGGCGGATTATCGCCGCAGTATTCATCACCATTACGACAAAATAGCCCTCTGGGCGCGGATCAATCCGGGCACGTTTGCCGATAAAGAGGCGCTGATTTATGCCGAAATCGTCCGTCTGGACGGCATGAACAGCATCGCGCTGGAGCAGTATGAAAAAGCGGTGCGACTCTCGCGGGAGGGCGGGTTTAACCCGATCAATGCCCTGGCGCACGAGCTGGCCGGGCGTTTCTCGCTGGCCTGCGGCTACCCGACCGCCTCCGACGCCCATTTCCGCGGCGCGATTGCCGCCTGGGGGCGCGTCGGGGCGCAGGCCAAGGTGCGCCAGCTGGAGCAGGATTTCCCCCATCTGCTGGCCTCCGGGCAGAGCCGCGCGTATGACACGGCGGCGTTTGCCCAGAACGAGGTGATCCGCGATTTACAGAGCGTCATCAAAGCCTCACGCGCCTTATCCGAAGAGATCAACCTTGAACGTTTAATCGAAAACCTGATGACGCTGCTGCTTGAAAGGGCCGGGGCGCAGCGTGGCCTGCTGCTGCGTGTCAGCGATAATCACATCCCGGAGATTGAAGCCAGCGCCTGGACCAGTACCGACGGCGTGCGGGTGCGCATCCTGAAAGCGTCACCGATGGCGACGGACATGCCGCTGTCGGTGCTGGCCGCGGTGATCCGCACCGGGCAGGAGATCCGCACCGGCAAACCGGAGGAGTTCCACCCGTTCAGCCAGGATCCGTATCTGGTGACGTCCGGCGCCGCCGTGATGTGCGTGCCGATGTTCAAACAGGCGCGGCTGGTGGGGATGCTGTATCTGGAAAACCGCCTGATGCCGGAGGTGTTTACCGCCGAACATTCGCGCGTGGTCAGCCTGCTGGGTGCGCAGGCGGCGGTTTCGCTGGAGACGGCGCGGCTCTACGCCGAGCTGCTGGCGGAAAACATCCAGCGCCGACGGGTGGAGAAAGAGCTGCGCGCCAGCCAGACCTCGCTGATGCTGGGCGAGCAGATCAGCCATACCGGCAGCTGGCGCTGGGAGCTGGTGCAGGATCTGATGTTTATGTCCGAAGAGTACGCCCGTATCCTTGGCCTGCCGGAGCAGCAAAAGATGATCTCAATGGCGGAGTTTTTGACCTTCGTGCATGAGGATGATTATGGCCGGATCAGCACCCTCGTTAATCAGAGCGTGCGTGACGGGCTGTCGATGCGCGCGGAGTTTCGCATCATCCGCACCGACGGCTCCGTTCGTTACATCCTCGGGATTGGCGATCCGGTGGGGGTGGGCAGCGAGGTGAATGAGTATTACGGCATCATTACCGACATCACCAGCCAGCGGGCGGCGGAGGATGCGATGCGGGTGGCGCAGGCGGATCTGGCGCGGGTCTCACGAGCCACTACCGTCGGGCAACTGACCTCCTCGATCGCGCACGAGATCAACCAGCCGCTGATGTCGATTGTCTCGAACGCCGGCGCGAGCCTGCGCTGGCTCAACCGCGATCCGGCGCGGCTGGAAAAAGTGCGCGAGGGGCTGGAGGAGATCGCCGCCGAGGGCGAGCGGGCAGGGGAGATCATCCGCAGCATTCAGTCTCTGACGCGCAAACAGGACCCCACGTTTACGCGAATCGATCTGCACTTCCTGATCCACCACATCATTATGCTTTCCCGCAGCGAACTTGAGCTGCGACACATAAGCGTTGATTATCTTCTGAACGCTGACGACAGCTTTATCATCGGCGACAGCGTGCAGATCCAGCAGGTGTTGCTTAACCTGGTGATGAATGCGATGGAAGCGATGGCGGAAGTGACGGATCGCCCGTGCAGCATCACGATCGCCACCGCGAACTGCGCTGAAGGGAAGGTGATCTTTGAGATCGCCGATACCGGCAGCGGCATTGAGCCGGAGCTCACCGAGCGGATCTTTGACTCGTTCTATTCGACCAAAGCGCAGGGAATGGGCATGGGGCTGACCATCAGCGCCAGCATTATTGAACGGCACCGGGGGAAACTGAGCGCGCGCCGCAGAGAGCCGTACGGCACGGTGTTTACCTTCGCGTTGCCGCTTGCCGGACAGGAGATGTAACGGTTATTCCGCTGGCTGATGTTTGGTCAGGCGCTCGACGGCCCTGACCAGTTCAGCCACGGAGCGGACCTGCATTTTCTCCATCACCCGGCGGCGGTGCACTTTCACCGTAATCTCACTGACGCCCAGCTCGGCGGCGATCTGCTTGTTGAGCTTGCCGCTGACGGCCAGCTCAAGCACCTCATGCTCGCGCGGCGTGAGGGACAGATGGCGCTGTTTCAGGGCGTAGTGCTCTTTGACGCGGGCGGCGTTGTGCTGTGCCAGCCTGAGCGCGGATTCGATAGAGCCGATGAGCGCGCTGGATTCAACGGGCTTAGTGAGAAATTCGTAGGCCCCGCCTTTGATCGCCCGGACGGACATAGGGATGGTGCCGTGGCCGGTGAGAAAGATGATCGGTATTTCCCGCCCGCTGTCTTTCAGCGCATCTGCGACATCAAACCCGGTTATCGTGGGCATTTGCATATCGAGGATCACGCAGGAGGGCAGATCTTCAAAGGGATGGCTGAGAAAGGCCTCTGCTGAGGAAAAGCCAAGGGCATGTATATCCGCAGATTCCAACAGCCTGACAACGGACTGCCTGACTGTGTCATCGTCATCAACCACATAAACAATGTGTTCCATTCACCGCCCCGGTGTTGATTTAAATGTCGAGGATGTAAACAGTCACTATGGCTACGTAAGAGACTGTTTATGCTGACTTTCATCTTAACACATTAAATATCATTATCATTTAGCAATATGATAACCATATGAAGTATAGCGAGCTGGAGCGGAGGCGATGAAGGAACGAAACGCTGTTTTTATGCACCGACAAGCTCAATACGGTTGCCGTCCGGGTCCGCAATCACCGCTTCATAGAAACCGTCCCCGGTCATACGCGGGGCGCTGAGCAGGGAGCCGCTTGCCTGCGCCTGCGCTGCCATACTGTCCACCTGCGCTTTGCTGCCGACGTTGATGGCGATATGCGCCCAGCCGACAAATTCCGGGTGCGAAGGTGCACTGGGCAGGCCCGGCAGCGTCATCAGCTCGATGGTCGGCCCGTCATCCAGGGTAATAAAGTGAGATTTAAACCCCGGACGATTTTTGCTGACGTAGCGGTCATTACTGCGGCCGCCAAACACCGTTTCCCAGAACTGAACCTGCGCGTCCAGGCTGCGGGTCCAGAGTGCGACATGTGCAATATTCATAAGATCCCTCGTTATTTGTCTGTGAGGACTTTCACCGGTAAAACAGGCTACACTCTGGTTTTGAGCGCGACAAGCTGAGGAAACAACAATGCACTACACACTGAAAGAAAGCGACAAGGAAAAAGCGGAAGGAACAAACGGCGCGGGCGCTCTACAGCAAAAATTGCTGGAATCCCGTTCGATTGTCATCTCCGGAGAGATTAACCAGGAGCTGGCCCAGAAGGTCATCACTCAGATGATCCTGCTGCAAAGCGTCAGCAACGATCCGATCAAGCTGTACATCAACAGTCAGGGCGGCCATGTAGAAGCGGGCGACACCATCCACGACTTCATTAAGTTTATCCGTCCGGAAGTGCATGTGATCGGCACCGGTTGGGTGGCGAGCGCCGGGATCACCATCTTCCTGGCGGCGAAAAAAGAGCACCGCTACGCTCTGCCGAATACCCGCTTTATGATCCACCAGCCGCTGGGCGGCGTGCGCGGTCAGGCAACGGATATCGAAATCGAAGCGCGCGAGATCATCCGCATGCTGGAGCGCGTGAACAAGCTGATTGCTGACGCCACCGGCCAGCCGCTGGAGAAAGTGAAGAAAGACACCGACCGTAACTTCTGGATGTCACCGGCGGAAGCGCTGGACTACGGCATCGTGGGTAAACTGATTACCCATTATGACGAGCTGAACCTGGATTAAGTTTAAGCCCGCGTGTGCGTCGGGTGACGGCTTCGCCTTACCCGACCTACGCGCGCTCGATTGACCCATGACAAGTTCCCCCCTCGCTGTCTCTTCTATAATCGCGCCTGTCTCCCCTCTCACTGGTGCTACCCATGGCGTATCAACTGAACCTGAACTGGCCGGAATTTCTTGAAAAATACTGGCAAAAACAACCCGTTGTGCTGAAAAATGCCTTCCCGAATTTTGTCGACCCCATTACCCCTGATGAACTGGCGGGTCTGGCGATGGAGCCGGAAGTTGATAGCCGCCTGGTAAGCCATGCTAACGGCAAGTGGCAGGCGAGCAATGGCCCGTTTGAGCATTTCGATAACCTCGGTGAAACCGGCTGGTCCCTGCTGGCGCAGGCGGTGAACCACTGGCATATGCCCGCAGCAGAGCTGGTGCGTCCGTTCCGCGTCCTGCCGGACTGGCGTCTTGATGACCTGATGATCTCCTTCTCCGTCCCGGGTGGCGGCGTTGGGCCGCATATCGATCAGTACGATGTGTTTATTATCCAGGGGATGGGCAGCCGCCGCTGGCGCGTGGGGGACAAGCTGCCGATGCGTCAGTTCTGTCCGCATCCGGCCCTGCTGCATGTCGATCCGTTTGAGCCGATCATCGACGAAGATCTGGCCCCGGGCGATATCCTCTACATTCCGCCTGGATTCCCGCATGACGGCTTCACCCATGAAACCGCGCTCAACTACTCTGTCGGTTTCCGCGGGCCGAACGGTCGCGATCTGATCAGCAGCTTTGCCGACTACGCGCTGGAGAACGATCTGGGCGGCGAACATTACAGCGATCCGGATCTGACCTGCCGCGAACACCCTGGCCGCGTGGAGCAGTACGAGCTCGATCGCATTCGCCAGATGATGATCGACATGATTAGCAAGCCAGATGATTTTACGAAATGGTTTGGCAGCTTCGTCTCCACGCCGCGTCACGAGCTGGATATTGCCGCCGCCGAGCCGCCGTATTCCGCAGAAGAGGTGCTCGACGCGCTGCAAGGGGGCGAAACGCTCTCCCGCCTGAGCGGGCTGCGCGTGCTGAACATCAACGGCAGTGTCTTTATCAACAGCGAACAGCTGGAAACGGCGGATGTGAACGGTGCGGATGCGCTGTGCCGCTTCACCGAGCTCGGCCAGGCTGAGCTGGGCGATGCGCTGAATAATCCGGCGTTTGTGGAAGAGCTGACCGGTTTGATTAATCAGGGCTACTGGTTCTTCGACGAGTAACAGCAGGCGGCGTTTAGTCAGGCTAAACGCCGCCAGGTTCAAACCAGCATATTACAGGCCTTCCAGTAGTTAAGAAGCCGCTCATCGTCGCGCTCTTTCTCCGCTTTGATTTTCATCGCATGGGCGAGATTTTCTCGCGATACTTCATGGCCTTTTTGCACGATGTCTAAAACCGCTTCACCAAGAGCCAGTGAAATTTCTGCCCGATTATTGCGAATCGTCATAAATACCTCCTCGTTGGTTGCGATAATTTAATTATGAACGGGAAATAATCAGCCGGTAATAATTCATCTCATTCTTATTTTTTCATTTCGGCGTTAAGTAGACTTAATATTCGGTTCTGTCAATGATGTTTCAAAATGCTAATAAGACGTTTAAGCCTGAATTTATGCGCTACAGTTAATTTCGTGCAACAGGCAAATAACCGAAACAGGAGAATAATTATGGTAGATAAAAGCGCAATTAAGGATCACACTCAGGTTGTCGCCAGCTGCGGAACGCACGTCGGGGTTGTGGACCATCTTGATGGTGAGCGTATCAAGCTTGCGAAGAGCGATCCGGAATCGGGCGGCAAGCACCACTTTATTCCTCTCGGCTGGGTTGATAAGGTCGAAGATAATAAAGTTGTCCTGACCAAAAACCATAAAGAGGTTTTTGCTGAGTGGCAGGAAGCATAAATATATTTCTCGCAAGGAAATATATGCCTTCGCTCCGGCTTCGTCCGGAGCGTAATAGTGTCTGCGCCCGGTGATTGCTGCCATTACAAATGGATGGTACTGTTTTGCCTGTCCTTTCCCCGATGCAGGCCCCAAATGATGCTCCAGAGTGAAAATAGATCAGCGAAACGCATATTTTTTGTTGAAGATTTTCAGGTATTCGGCGAGCGCTACGGCATCGACTACCGTTTCCCCCAGTTAAAAGAGGCGCAGGTCAGCTGTAGCCCCGTGTTGCAGGGGAATGTTGAAGAGATGATGCTCTCGTCCGGCATTTCGCTGACCCACTCCGACGTACGTGTATTACAGCCCTATGAAACCACCTCTCGCCACAGCAGCCCGCTCTATATGCTGGTGGTGCTGGAAGGGTGCGTGACGCTCACGCTCAATGGTATCGATTATCCCGTCCGCCCGGGCATGGCGTTCAGCTCACGTCTGAGTGAAGATCAGGTGATGAGCGCGCGTCACGATGCCGACAGCACGCTGAAAACGCTCTCGTTTGGCGTCTACCCGCACGATGCCGGACGTGAAGCCCTGCTTGAGTCATTGCTTCTGGAATGGCAAAGCCTGAATGCACCCGCGTTTGTCTGGCAGGTTCCCGAGTTTGTGATGTCAGGTATTCTGCATGCGCAGCGGCAGGGGGGAAGCGTGCTCTCGCGCAGGCTGCTGCTGGAGGGGCTGATGTATCAGCTGCTCGGTCACGGCCTCAACCAGCGCCAGCAGCCTTGCCCGCGCCGGCCTGAGCATGAGCGTCTTGAACGCGTGCGGAGCCTGCTGGAACAGTCTCCTGAACGGGATCATACTCTCGCGCAGCTGGCAGCCCTTGCCGCAATGAGCCCAAGCAGCCTGCGCAGCAAGTTCCGTCAGCGCTACGGCTGCACGCTTTTCGATTACCTTCGCGACTGTCGCCTTGCGCTGGCGCGCCGCTATCTGCTGGAAGGCCACAGCGTGCAGCAGGCGGCTTGGATGTGCGGGTATCAGCATGCCACCAACTTTGCCACCGCGTTTCGTCGTCATTACGGGATTTCACCGGGGGACGTGCGCAAACTCCGCTAACGTAATTTCTCCTGTCGCGCGAATGCATTCCGTGTGGTTTAGCATCGCGCATACGTAACCTGGCGGCACGCATAGCCGTTTGCACTCTCAAAAAGGTAATAATTCTTATTAACAATAAGAAATATCTCTGGAGAGGGTTATGTTTGCTAAATCGCGTCTGGCACTGCTGGTGGGATGGGTTACCGGTAGCGTTGCTTTTCCTTTACTGGCGCAGGATGCCCAAAAAACTGACACCGTGGTGGTGACCTCGCAGATGCAGTCTGCGGCCACCAAGCTTGAAACACCGGATATTGAAACCCCGCAGTCGGTCTCTATCGTCACTCGCGAGCAGTTCGAAGAGCAGGGCGCAACCAGCGTGCGTCAGGCCGTGAGCTACACGCCGGGGGTCTACAGCAACCAGATCGGGGCGTCAAACCGCTTTGACTACATGGTGCTGCGCGGCTTCTCGGACGGCAGCCTGGACAACGTCTACCTCGACGGCCTGAAGATGATGGGCGACACCAACTCCCACAGCTCGCTGGTGGTTGACCCGTGGTTCCTGGACAGTATCGAAGTCGTGCGCGGTCCGGCCTCCGTGCTCTATGGCCGCTCATCGCCGGGCGGGATTGTGGCGCTCACCTCCCGTAAGCCATCGTTCGATCCTGGCGGGGAGATCAAGCTCTTCGCCGGTAACAATAACCAGCGTGGGGCGATGTTCGACGTCACTGGCCCGGTTGATGATAACGACCGCGTGGCGGTGCGCCTCAGCGGGATGACCCGCTATGCCGATTCCCAGTTCGATCCGCTGAAGGAAGAGCGTTACGCCCTGATGCCGAGCCTGACCTGGCGTATCACCGACAACACCCGTCTGGATCTGATGGCCTACCTGCACCGCGATCCGGAAGGCGGCAGCCACTCCGGCCTGCCATATGAGGGCACCGTTGTACCGCACAGCGGTAAGAAATTCTCCAACACCTTCTTCGAGGGCGAGGACGATTACGACAAGTACGATCGTCGGGAAAACATGGTCGGCTATAACATCGAGCACCTGTTTGACAGCGGCTGGTCCGTGCGCCAGAAGCTGCGCTACCTGCACACCAAAGTCGAGCTGAACCAGGTGTATGCCGCAGGCTGGCTGAATGACACCGAGCTGAACCGCGGCTATTCCGGCTCCGACGAGAAGATGAACGCCATCACCCTGGATAACCAGGTCGACGGCAGCTTCGATACCGGGGCGGTAAACCACCGCGTGCTGATCGGCATGGACTACCAGGACCGCACCAACAACGTCACTGGCTACTACGGCGGCTTCCCGCCGATTGACGCTTTCCATCCTGTTTACGGCGCGAAGCCGGACTACATCACCCAGTACAGCAGGGAAAAACACAAGCTGCGCCAGACCGGCTACTACCTACAGGATCAGATGTCCATTGACCGCTGGCGCCTCACGCTGGGCGGGCGTTACGACCAGGTGAGCGTGTCGAACGTCGACAACTTCAACCACACCCGCAGCGATCTGGATAAAAATAACTTCAGCAGCCGCGCGGCGCTGCTGTATCTGTTTGATAACGGCGTCGCGCCGTACGTCAGCTACTCTACCGCCTTTACGCCGACCAGCTTTGCCGACGAGCAGGGCAACATTTTGGATCCGATGAAGGGCAAGCAGTGGGAAGCGGGTGTGAAGTATGAGCCGGAGGGGATGAACAGCCAGTTCAGCGCCTCGGTGTTCCGCATTAACCAGAAGAACATTGCCACTAAAGAGGAGCCGACCGATCCGTACCGTTCCATCGGTGAAATCGAATCCGAAGGCGTTGAACTGGAGGCGATTGGTCAGCTGACCGACAGCCTGCGTATGCAGGCCGCGTACACCTACACGGATATTCGCTACAAGAAGAGCAGCCCGGAAGAGGAGGGCAAGCGCGCCGTTTATGCCCCGCGTAACATGGCCAGCGCCTGGCTGAGTTACGACGTCAAAACCGGCCCTCTGGACGGCCTGACCGTCGGCTCCGGCGTGCGCTATGTCAACGGAATCGCCAGCGATCGCCAGAACACCCATACGCTTCCGTCGTACACGCTGGTGGATATGACCGTGGGGTATGACCTGTCGAAAGTGGGGCTCACGGGCGTGAGCGCGCAGTTGAACGTCAATAACCTGACGGACAGAAGCTACGTCGCGGCGTGTAACTCGCTCTCTTACTGCTACTTCGGTGCAGAACGCAGCATTGTTGGCAGCGTTTCGTGGAAGTTCTGAGTCGTTGACCATTGCCCGGTGGCGGTTTCCACCCTCTCCCTTTGGGAGAGGGTTGGGGTGAGGGCAACAGGCCGCACTACTCCTCCATCGCAATCACAATTGCCTCGCCCATCTTCCTCAGCGCTTCGCGGTTCTTCTCCGTCGGCGGCAACGCCACGTTGATCCGCAGGCAGTTGCGGTACTTCCCGGAGGCAGAAAACAGCGACCCGGCCGCAGCCTGGATCTTCAGACGGCACAGCTGCTTGCTGACGCACACCATATCGACCGTCTCCGGCAGCTCAACCCACAGCAGGAAGCTTCCCTGCGGGCGGGTGACGCATATCTCTGCCGGAAAATACTGCCGCACCCAGCAGGTATAGGTTTCCATATTCTGCTGATAAATCTGACGCATACGGCGCACGTGGCGATGGTAATGGCCGTCGCGAATAAACGCCGCCACCGCCATCTGCGTGCCCGGCACGTTAAACCCGCCCGCGGCGTACTTCATGTGCATCACCCGGTCGTAATAGCGCCCCGGCACGATCCAGCCGACGCGCAGGCCCGGCGCCACGGTTTTGGTAAACGAGCTGCATAAGAGCACGCGGCCATCTATGTCCATAGAATGAATGGTGCGCGGACGCGGGTACTCCGCCGCCAGCTCGCCGTAAATGTCATCCTCAACAATCACGATATCGTGCCGCTGTGCCAGGGCTAAGACCTGCTTCTTGCGAGACTCCGGCATGATAAACCCGAGCGGGTTATTGCAGTTCGGCACCAGGATCACCGCCTTGATCGGCCATTGCTCCAGCGCCAGCTCTAACGCCTCGATGCTGATCCCGGTCTCGGGATCGGTGGGAATTTCAATGGCCTTGATGTCAAAGCCGCGCAGCATCTGCATGGTGCCGTGAAACGATGGTGACTCGACCGCCACGATGTCACCCGGCTTGCACACCGAGAGCAGAGCGATCGACAGCGCGCCGTGGCAGCCGTTGGTGATGACAATCTCGTTTGCCGCCACGGTGGAGCCGCCATCCAGCATCAGACGGGCGATTTGCTCGCGTAGCTCCAGGCGCCCGTCGAGCACGTCATAGCTCAGCATTTCGCCCGGATTATGCTGCGCAATGCGGCTCATCTCACGCCACAGCGGCTTTAGGCTCGGTTGGTTAATGTCCGGTGAGCCGCCGCCAAAGGAGATCATCTCTTTGTCGGCGCGGGCGTCCAGCAGCATCATCACTTCGTCCCACTGGGTGACGTCCACGGGGCGCTGTACCGGGCGCGTCATCGCCGGGACGGGCGGCTGGGCTTTGCGTTTCGAGACAAAATAGCCGGAGCGCGGCTGAGGCGTAATCAGCTGGCGGTTTTCGAGGATCTGGTAGGCCTGCTGTATGGTGCTGATGCTCACGCCGTGCTCCTGGCTCAGCGTGCGTACCGACGGCAGACGTTCACCGCTGCGATACAGCCCTTGTTCGATACGTTCCGCCAGGAGGTTGGCCAGATGTTGATAGCGCGTCATGCTGTATCCTTTTTTTTCACCATACAGAGCATTAAACCAGTACAGATTGATGGGTAAACCACCATGCAGATACCGTTTTAGCGGATCTGTATGGTAAACAAAAGCAGTTTTTGAATCTGTATTGTACTTGTCGTTTTCCATGATGATAACTCCACTGGCACAGCGAGGAGAGCATCATGGAATTCTACGAGAATCGTTCAAAACGTCCGTTTATCGCGTTTGTCTGGGTAGCGAAAACGCTGCGTAACTGGTATCGCATCAACCGTACCCGCCGTATTCTGAGCCAGATGAGCGACGAGCAGCTCAAGGACGTCGGGTTATCGCGATATGATGTGTGAGCATAGGGTTGCCCGGTGGCGCTACGCTTACCGGGCCTACAGGAGACCGTAGGCCGGGTAAGGCGCAGCCGCCACCCGGCGGTTTTCAGCTCAACAGCGCAAGCGTCTGCCGTTTCGGCCTTTCCAGCAGCTCAACCGCCTCCTGATATGACCGCACGTTGTTATAGCCCATCACCAGCCCGTAGCGTTTGCCCGACCCGCGATACCACGCCGAAAGCGCATTGACCTGCAATTGCTGTTCCTGCCAGCAGCGGGCGATCTCCCGGTCAGCGCTTCCCTTTGCGAGGAACGCGACAATATGCATTCCACCGTCGTTTTGCTCGGTGAAGAACAGATCACCATAGACCTCACGCAGGGCGGCAATCATCCAGTCGCGGCGGGTTTGATAGAGCGCGCGCATCTTTTTCAGATGACGGAAAAAATGCCCCTCGTTGAGAAAGGCTGTGAGGATCTTTTGCGTCAGCACCGGCTGGCCGCTGGTGAGGATGTCCGCGCTGTCGGTAAACGCGCCGACGGTGCTGGCGGGCATCACCACGTAGCCCATGCGCAGTGAAGGCATGATGGTTTTGCTGAAGGTGCCCATAAAGATCACCCTGTCATGCTGGTCGAGGCTTTTCAGCGACGGCAGCACTTTGCGGGTGTAGTGAAATTCGCCGTCATAGTCATCTTCGATAATCCATGCCTCGTTTTGTGACGCCCAGTCGAGCAGCTGCTGCTTGCGCGGCAGGGAGAGCGTCACCGCCAGCGGACTCTGGTGCGACGGGGTAACGATGGCGAAGCGGGCATCGTGGTGATTACGCAGCAGGTAGTCCGTATCCATCCCTGCGCGATCGACCGGCACGGTGTGCAGGCGGGGCACAATGCGCTTGAGCAACTGCTGGCCCATAAAGTAGCCCGGATCCTCAAATACCACCTTATCGCTGCGGCTGGCGAGCGTGTCGAGGATCAGGCGCAGGCTGCCGCTGTAGCCGCTGGTGATCAGCACCTGTTCTGCGGTGCAGGACAACCCGCGCGAGATATTGAGATAGCGGGCAATTGCCTCGCGCAGCGGATACCAGCCCAGCACCGGCGGGTTGAGCATTTCATCCTGACGCATGGCGCGCGTCGCCTGGCCTGCCAGCAGCAGCCATTTTTTATAGGGGAAGCTGTCGAGCGCGGGAATGCCGGGGCGCAGAAAACCGGCCCGTTCGCGCTGGCTAATCAACGACGCCGGCAGCGTGCCGGTCGCTTGTTCTGCCGGAGCGTTTTGCGCGGGCAGCAGAAGATCCGGATTCACCCGCGTGCCGCGCGCGCCCTGGCTTACCAGATATCCTTCCCCCGTCAGAATGGCATAGGCTGTTTCAACGGTTTTTCGCGCGACCTTAAGCTCTTCAGCCAGCACGCGGATGGCAGGCACTTTGTCGCCGGGCTTCAGTACGCCGCGCGTGATGTTATCGCGATAGCGGGTATAAATGTCGTGATAGCCTGGCTTCATGTCCTACCTCATTTCAGGTTTTTTGTGTCTTTTTACTATGTCATTAACGGCGTAGATTTGCCTCATCGCATGATAAAAACCGCACAAAAAAGAGGAAAGACAATGAGCACCCGCGTAAACCACCACAAAGCCACACCTGCACTCGCCAACGCGCTTTCCGCCCTGAGCATGGAAGTGGCGAAAACCTCCATTGATCCGGCGCTGAAGCACCTGATCGACATTCGCGTCTCGCAGCTGAACGGCTGTACCTTCTGCCTGGATATGCATTCGAAAGAGGCCAAAATTGCCGGCGAGCGCGAGCTGCGCCTGTACCATCTGGCGGCATGGCGCGAGTCGCCGCTGTTCAGCGCCCGCGAGAAAGCCGCGCTGGCCTTCACCGAAGCGCTGACCCAGATTGGCGTTCACGGCGTGAGCGACGCGCTGTACCGCAGCGTGGCGGAGCACTTCTCGGACGTGGAGATTTCAGAGCTGAACTTCGCCATCGTAGCGATCAACGCCTGGAACCGCCTGGGCATTACCTCCCGCATGGAGCCGGGCTCGCTGGATGCGGCATATGGGCTGAACAAGGCTAACCTGGAGTAATCCCGCGCTCGCGGATTATCGCCACCAGCACCCGTAAGCCTGGCGGGACGTGACGATGGCGAGTGGGGGATTCGGGCGTTTATGGAGCCGAGGTCGATTGTGGGTTAAACCCTGCCCGGTGGCGCTACGCTTACCGGGCCTACAAAACACCGTAGGCCGGATAAGCGCAGCGCCATCCGGCAAACACTTCGCTCCATACCGAAGCATCCACACCATTAGTCCCGCATTCTCTCCATATCATCACAACGGAGAGACCTTCATGATCGCAGTCCTTTTCGAAGCTAAAGCTGCACCGGCGCATCAGGCGCGCTATCTTCAACTTGCCGCAGAGCTTAAGCCTTTGCTGGCCGATATCGACGGCTTTATTGATATCGAACGGTTCCAGAGCCTGACGACCGACGGCAAAATCCTGTCCCTTTCCTGGTGGCGGGATGAAGAGGCCGTCCGCCGCTGGAAGCAGAATGTCTTCCATCAGGCCGCGCAGGCCGAAGGCCGGGCGTCGATTTTTTCTTTCTACCGTATTCGCGTGGCGCAGCTGATGCGGGAGTACAGCTCCGAAACGGGAGGGCACGCGCATGTATGACGTTCATGTGATTTTCGACAACAGGCCCGGCGAGCAGGGTGAAATTGCGGCGGCGCTGGAACAGGCCATTGCCGCTGTAGCGGCTACAATGGCCGATCCGTCGCGCGTGAAGATGCTCTGTGCTCTGATGGACGGGCGGGCGTGGACGGCTACAGAGCTGAGCGTGGCGGCAGACGTTGCGCCGTCGACCGCCAGTGGGCATCTCGCGCGGCTGTTGGAGGGAAAGTTGATTACCTGCCTGTCTCAGGGGCGGCATCGCTACTATCGCCTGGCGGGACACGACGTGGCGGCGCTTGTCGAGCAGATGATGGGGCTCTCCTGGAGCCGCATCACGCCGCCGGAAACCTCCGCGCCAAAAGCCCTGCGCGAAGCACGAACCTGCTACGACCATCTTGCCGGAACGGTGGCGGTGCATATCTATGAATTCATGCAGGCGGAAGGCTGGCTTGAGGCAGACGGTTCAGCGCTCACGCTACATGGCCGCGAGCAGTTTCTGAAGCTTGGTATTCCGTTAAATCCCAATACCCGTCGCAAGGCGTGCTGCGCCTGCCTGGACTGGAGCGAGCGGCGGTTTCATCTGGGGGGAGAGGCCGGCGCGGCGCTGCTCATCCACATGGAAAGCAAAGGTTGGCTCCAGCGGGTGGCGGGGTACAGGGAGGTGGTGGTGACGGCTTCGGGGAAAAGTGCCGTCAGGAAGCATTTTAGCCGCTAAACGCCGTTGCGGGCTGATGCCCTCACCCCGACCCTCTCCCACAGGGAGAGGGAGAACATCGTTTCGCAATTCCTGCGCTTTAACTTCTCGTTTCTTGATACTTACCCTGATAACTATTATCGTAATGGCGTACTACGAGAGGATTCCCCATGAGTGAAGAAGATCTGTTTAGCCGCAGGCCGATGGGCATGCGGATGGCGATGATCGTGCGTCAGTGGCGCGCAGTCATCGACGACGCCATTCTCGACACCGGGTTAACCCAGTCGAGCTGGACGGTGATGATGCAGCTTCATCAACTCGGGGATAACGTCTCGGTCAGCGAGCTGGCGGAAGTGCAGGGGATTGAACTGCCTCCGCTAATGCGTACGCTGACACAGCTGGAAAAGCAGGGCTACCTGCTGCGCACCGTCTCGCCGTATGACAAGCGTATCCGGCTGCTGACGCTGACGCCTGAGGGAAAAGCCATTCTTGAAAGGCTCTCTCAGGTGATTGAGACGTATCAGGCGCGCGTATCGCAAAACATCGCGCCGGAACATATCAATATTTTCAGCGCCACACTCAATCAAATCGCCTGCAATTTGCGGACAATCCGCGAAGAAGATAATAAGACCGAAAAATAATGACTCCTGAACAAAAGTTTGCCCGCTGGGTAAGGGTGAGTATTGCCTCTTTCCTGCTGATGTTTGTCTACTTTATCGTCGCGGATATCTGGATCCCGCTGACGCCGGACTCCACCGTGATGCGCGTGGTGACCCCGGTGTCTGCCCGCGTCTCCGGGTATGTGGCGGCGGTACATGTCCACAACAATAGCCAGGTTAAGAGAGGCGATCTGCTGTTTGAGCTCGACGCCACGCCGTTTCGCAATAAGGTCGAAGCGGCGCAGATTGCGCTGGAACAGGCGCGTCTGTCTAACGATCAGCTGGACGCGCAGATTGCCGCGGCGCAGGCCAGCCTGAAAACCGCGGTGCTGACGGCGCGTAATGACAAAGTGACCTTCGACCGCTACCAGAAACTGAGTACCTTGCAGAACGTGTCGCAGGCGGATCTGGATAAGGTCCGTACCACCTGGCAGAGCAGCGAGCAGTCCGTCAGCTCGATTCAGGCGAATATTCATAACCTGCGCATTCAGCGCGGCGAGCGGGATGAGCACCGCAACGTGACGCTGCAAAAATACCGTAACGCGCTGGATGAAGCGGAGCTGAATCTTGGCTGGACGAAGGTCTACGCCGAGGCGGACGGCACGGTCAGTAACCTGCAATTAAGCCCCGGTTTTTACGCCTCGTCCGGTTCGGCTGCGCTGGCGCTGGTGAACACCCGGATCGATATCGTGGCGGATTTCCGCGAGAAGAGCCTGCGGCATACCCACCAGGGGACCGACGCCGCCGTGGTGTTTGACGCCTTCCCGGGGCAAGTTTTCCGTGCCCACGTCACCAGCAGCGACGCGGGGATCCTCGCCGGACAGGAGGCCGTAAACGGTCAACTTTCTGAACCGGAAACCTCCAACCGCTGGGTGCGTGATGCCCAGCGTATGCGCATTCACGTGGCGCTGGACGAAGCCTTACCGAAGTCGCTGCCGACCGGCGCGCGCGCCACCGTGCAGCTCTACAATAGCGAAGGGCCGTTTGCGCGATTCTTCTCCGGGATGCAAATCCATCTGGTGAGCCTGCTTCACTATGTCTATTAGCACCCTGGCGCGGGTATTTACCCCGCACGGCAACATCGTCTATACGGCAAACGACTTTCGCCAGACCCTGCGTATCGTCTTTGCCGGGATGATTGCGCTCAGTATTTCGAGTTTCTACAACACCAGCTACGGCGTGTTTTTTGTGGTCTATCCGATCATGCTGCTCTCGCTGGTGCCGGTGTTTAACCGCCACGTGGCGAAGCAGTTTATCTTCAGCGCCTCGCTGAACTGCATCGAAATGGTGTTTATCATCGGCTATCTGTCCCAGTGGCCGGTCATTATGACGCTGGTGGTGTTTGCCCTGTACGTGATGCGTTTTCGCTTTATGAGTAAGGGACCGCTGTTCCTGTTCGGCTCGATGGGCGTGGTTTGCCAGAGCGTGATGCTCAACTTTATGAGCTACCCCACCACCAACTGGCACACGCTTTTATTCTCTAACATCGAAGCGAGCGTAATGGCGGTGTGCCTGAGCGCGCTGATGAACTACCTGCTGCCGGACGTGGAGCCGCGTAAGCCGCCGCCGCTGATCGAGAAAGATGACGCCCGCGTGCGCCACGAGTCTCTGCTCTCGGGCACCGTGGCGACGCTGATTTTCGTGGTGTTCCAGATGAGCGACTTAAGCGATTCGCTTTCGGCGCTGATGGCGGGCATTCTGATCCTGTTCCCGATGCACTATCGCGGATCGGTTATCAGCTCCATCTGGCGCGTAGTCGGCGTGGTGCTGGGGTGTCTTTATATCCTTGTCGTCCAGCTTATCCTCTACGATCACAGCAGCCATATGCTGCTGATGATGCCGCTGATTGGCCTTGGACTGGCGTTTGGCGCGCGTCTGCACGTAATGGAGAAGGTCGGCGCCGGGGTAGGCTTCGCCAGTATCACCACCATCGGCATTATGTTCGGGCAGAACATGCATCCGGACAGCGACCTGGTGTTCAGCGATCTGTACCGCATCACCTCCGTCACCTTCGCGCTGGTGGTCACGCTGACGATGGTCTTTCTGGTGCACCTGATCCTGAACCGCTTCGAGGCGACGCGCTACGTTATCGCGCCGCCAAAAGCAGATTAATGCCCCAGCACGGCGGGCAACTGCGAGAGCAGAAACAGGATCAGGCCAATTGTTCCGCCCACCAGGGTACCGTTAACGCGAATGAACTGAAGATCTTTACCGATATTGAGTTCTATCTGGCGTGACATGTCTTTGGCATCCCAGCTTTTCACCGTGTCGCTGATATGGCGCGTCAGGAACGCGGCGAAATCCGGCGCCACGCGGTGCGCGGCCTGCTCCAGATGCTCATTCAGCGACGCCCGCAGGCTGGCGTCGTTGGTCAGCGTTTCGCCAAACCACAGCCCGGCGTTGGCGATACGCTGCTTCACGCGGGAATCATCGCTCTGCATGTCATTTTTCAGCCACTGGCGCAGGTCAGCCCACATTTCCCCCAGATAGCGGTTAAAGGCTTCGTCATTCTTCAGGTAGTGTTTGATATTCTCGGCTTTCGCCGTCATCTCCGGATCGTTTTTCAGATTGTCGATGAACTTGATCGTGGCGCGGTCAAACGCCTGACGGATCTGGTGCGTGCGGTCGTGGCTGATATCGTCCAGCAGAGTGTTCACCGCGTTCGACACCATCTCCGCGCTTTGATCGCCCAGCCACTCGGTGGGCAGCACCATCGCCTTGCGCGGATGCTCGGTCTTAAGCCAGTGGACGATCTGGTCGGCAATAAATTCCCGCGTGCTTTCCCGCTGAATCAGGGTAATCAGGCGGTTGATGATGGCGTCCAGCAGCACCTGGTGACGGTTGTTTTTGGTCATGCTTTCCAGCATGACGGCGCTGGTCTCGGTTAGATCGACCTTGTCGATAGCCTTGTGGACGGCGCGTTTGAGCAGGCGCTGAATGCGCCCATCGTCGGTAAGTTCCAGAAAACCGCTCATCACCTGCACCAGATGCTGCCCCACGCGCCGGGCGTTATCGGGCTGGCTGAACCAGGTCCCAATCATCTGTGCGGGCTCGTAGCGACGGATAAGATCGACAAGGGATTGCGTATCGAGAAACTTTTCCTGCACGAACTGGCCGAGATTGTCGCCGATGCGGTCTTTATTGCGCGGGATAATCGCCGTATGGCGCGAGATAAAGGGAATTGGCACCCGGCGGAACAGCGCGACAACGGCAAACCAGTCCGCCAGCGCGCCGACCATCGCCGCTTCGGCAATGGCCTTTACGCCGCGCACCCAGAAGGTTTGCGGCAGGAACAGGGTGGTGATAAACGCTGCGACGGCAATCAGCAGCAGCGACAGCGCGAGAAGCTTGGCGCGTTTGAGTTCGGTATGTTTTTCCATGGGTTAAGGATAGAGGGATACGGGGGAAAAGTGCAAAGCTGCACGAGGCCAGTCATCTCACTTTCTGGAATGCTCCTTCAGAAATCAAATCAAAACATTGTCTTTTTCGTTCAAATACTGCTCTGTTTGTATATGCTTTTTTGTATATACAATCAGGGAAGGGTACACTATGCCTATAGAGTATGAGTGGGATAGCAATAAGGCGAAAAGCAATCTGCAAAAACACGCCATTCGTTTTGAAGATGCAGTTCTGGTTTTTGACGATCCCTGCCATTTGTCTGTTCAGGATCGTTATGAAAACGGGGAGTTTCGCTGGCAAACCATTGGTCTTGTACAGGGCGTTATTGTCATTCTGGTCGCGCACACGGTACGTTTTGAAAGCGGGGATGAAATCATACGTATCATCAGTGCGCGTAAAGCGGATCGTAAAGAGAGGAGGCGTTATGAGCATCGTTAAACATAAACGCGGTAGTGCACCGGAAGTGAGTGCCCGCCGGGAGGCTGAACTCAAAGCGCTGGCGGATAAACCCGACAGGGAAATTGATTACAGCGATATACCGGCCACGGAGGATGATCGCTGGGCCGGTGCCGTGCGGGGAAAATTCTATCGACCGCTCAAAACTCAGGCATCAGTACGCATTGACGCCGACGTGATGGAGTGGCTTAAACGGCCAGGGAAAGGTTACCAGACGCGGCTTAATGCCATTTTGCGCGAGGCGATGCTGCGCGATCAGAACAAAAAATAACACAGGCAGCGTCAGGCTGCCTTTTCTCTCAGAGGATATTTGCCACTACCCGCCACAGCACCCACCCACCAAACCCCATCAACACCACCCCTGCCGTGCGCTCTATCAGCCAGAGCGAACGGCTGAGCTTTCGCTGAACCGCCGGTAACCCCATCAGCGATACCAGCGCCAGATCCCATACCAGCACCACCATCACCATCCAGACGCCGCAGGTCGCCTGCTGAAGCAGTGTGACGTCCGGCCCGAGTAACGCTGTCATTAGCGCCAGGTAGAACAACGCGTTTTTGGGATTTAACAGCGCCGAACCCAGCCCCAGCAGGATTTGCTTCCGCAGAGAAGGGCAGCGCTGGCGGGTTTCTTCCAGCGCCAGCGGCTGCGGGCGGCTGCGCACAAGATGCGAGCCAATCCACAGCAGGTACAGCGCGCCGGACAGTTCGATAAGCGTAAACAGCCACCCAAACTGGCGCAGCGCGCTCCAGCCGATAATCACCAGTAAGATATACAACCCGTTACCTGCTGCGATGCCGAGACACAATCCGGCGCTGCCGCGCAGCCGGTAGCGGGCGGCGTAGCCTACCAGCAGGAAGAAATCCGGGCCCGGGCTTAACAGGGCAACAAAATGGGCCAGCGCCAGGGCAAGAAAGGCGGAGGGAAATAACAGTTCCATAGCGACCTCAGTGACAAATCTGAGGTCACCTTACGACGTTACGTATCCTGATTATTGTCTGATATTGATCGGCCCGTGGCGTACTGGCGCGGCGTGGCAGCGGTATAATTCACGAAGGTCTTATGAAAATGACTCTGGTCGGCAAACCCGCTCTGGTAGCCCACGTCGGCGATATCATCCCCCGCGCGCAGCCGCGCTTTGGCGTACTCCACGCGCGAAATGTTGAGGAAACTGCCCGGCGTCAGGCCGGTATCCTGCCTGAAAGTGCGGATCAGCGTCTCCTTGCGCAGTGAGAATCGTTGGGCGAGTTCGTCAAGGGAAGGCGGTGCGGCAAGGTCGGAGAGTAACGCCTGCTGAACCTGCTGGCTGGTTGAGCGAGGTGCATTCATCTCACCCGCGCAACGGGGAAGGGCAGAAAGCAGGGTCTCCACGGATGCGGAGGACATCGTCCCGACAACGGCAAGAAAGTGCTTAAAGAGCGTGGGATCGCGAATAACCTGTAGCGCCAGGGGAAGATCGGTGTCGATATAGAGCATATGGTAACTGCGCGGCTTCCCGACAACGGGGTTGCAGCTGTGCGGGGCATAAGCCGGGATCATGATAAGATCACCGGGATCAAGAACGTACGCATTGCCATGACTTACGCAGCAGGTCTGGCCTTCCACAATCGCGCCGATGGAGAGCTGTGGATGGCAATGACGTTTATATGCCCGGGTGCTTTGCCACGTACTGCGCAGCTCAAGGCCTGCTGCGCGGTTAAAGGTCTGGCGGATGTGGCGGGTATCGGTCATAGGAACTCCATTGATGAGCATTTTTTATACCATGTCTGCGCATCGCCTGGCAGCGTCTTGTTAAGAACCCTCCGTATATACCCAACTTTACCTTCAAAGCCAGTCAGATTGACTACCCTTAATACCCTAAGCGGTAAAACAAGGAGATTCGATATGGCTTACCAGACAGTAAATCCTGCCACGAACCAGCTCATCAAAGAATATCCCTCTCACACTGACGCAGACGTTGAAGCGGCGCTGAAGGCAGCCGATGCGCTCTATCACTCCGACTGGGCGAAAGGCGACATAAGCCAGCGCCTGCCGGTGCTGCATAAGCTGGCGGACCTGATCGACGAACGCGTGGAGGATCTGGCGAAAATCGCCAGTCAGGAGATGGGTAAGCTCATCGAACAAAGCCGCGGCGAAGTGAAGCTGTGCGCGCAAATCGCCCGCTACTATGCGGACAACGCGAAGCAGTTCCTGGCCCCGGTGAAGTATGACTCTGAACTCGGGGAAGCATGGGTTGAACATCACCCCATCGGCGTGCTGATGGCCGTCGAGCCATGGAACTTCCCGTACTATCAGCTGATGCGCGTTCTGGCGCCAAACCTGGCAGCGGGCAACCCGGTGATCGCCAAGCACGCCAGCATCGTGCCGCACTGTGCAGAGACCTTTGCACAGCTGGTACGTGAAGCGGGCGCGCCGGAAGGGGCGTGGACCAACCTGTTTATCTCGTCCGAACAGGTGGCGAACATTATCGCCGACAATCGCGTACAGGGGGCGGCGCTGACCGGTTCAGAAAAAGCGGGTAGCGTGGTTGCGGCACAGGCTGCGAAGCACATCAAAAAATCGACCCTGGAACTGGGCGGGAACGACGTGTTCGTGGTGCTGGACGATGCCGACCTGGATAAAGCCGTGAAGATCGGCGTTAACGCGCGGCTGAACAATGCCGGGCAGGTCTGTACCGCGGCGAAGCGCTTTATCCTGCATGAAAAGATTGCAGACGCCTTCCTGAGCAAATTCACCGAGGCGTTTAAGCAGGTGAAAATTGGCGATCCGCTGGACGAAAGCACCACGCTGGGGCCTTTGTCATCCAAAGACGCGCTGGAGACGCTAACTAAACAGGTTAACGAGGCGGTGAAAAATGGCGCGAAGCTGCACCATGGCGGCAAGCCGGTTCAGCGTGACGGAAGCTTCTTTGAGCCGACGATCCTGACACATATCTCGCGCGATAACCCGGCGTACTTCGAGGAGTTCTTCGGTCCGGTAGCGCAGGTTTACGTGGTGAAAAGCGACGACGAAGCGGTCGCACTGGCTAACGATTCCCACTACGGTCTGGGCGGCGCGGTGTTCAGCCAGAACATCGAGCGCGCGAAGAAAATGGCGTCGCGCATTGAGACCGGGATGGTATACATCAACTGGCTCACCGACACTGCGGCAGAGCTGCCGTTCGGCGGCGTAAAACGTTCGGGTTACGGACGCGAGCTGTCGGACCTGGGGATCAAAGAGTTTGTGAACCAGAAGCTGGTGGTCGTTCGCAAGTAATGCGTTAATAAAAAAACCTGCCATCCGGCAGGTTTTTTATTAACGGTCGCATCGCCTTTCTTGCCGGGTGGCGCTGCGCTTACCCGGCCTACAATCAATGTGCAATAATTTTAATACATTGCACCCTTCATTGTAGGCCCGTGCAAGCGTAGCGCCGCCGGGCGAAACGCGCAAACAGGCTTAGAAGGACACTCCACCGCCTACATATGCACCATCGATCAGCGTGTGGTTTGGACGACCGTCTTTACCGTCTACGCTCACGTGGCGATAGCCCACTTTCAGCGTGACAGGTTTGACTGGCGTCCAGCTTACGCCGCCGTTAGCTTCAACATAGTTCTTCACGCTGTTGTTCAGGCCGTCTGGCGCCACATAACCTTCACCAAACACGTGAATGCTGTCCGTAAGCGCAACGTTAACGCCGCCGCCAATCGGGAATGCCACGCCGTTATCGCCTTTTTTCGGGCCGATGTAGATGGCTTTCGCGCCAGCATTCAGCATCACCGGACCCACTTCCAGGTTGTAGCCTGCCCCAACGCCGCCGGTCTGGGTGCCGTCATCGGTGTTTTTCAGCCAGTTGCTCTCCGCATACAGGCCGGATGAGGATTTCCCCATTTCCAGATTGAGGTTAGTAAAGTTTTTACCCTGCTCAATGCTGCCACCCATGGCCAGTGCGGAGCCCGATACGGCGGTCAGAGCAGAAAGGATCAGGATGTTAAGTTTTTTCATGAGTGTTTCCTCGTCATTAAATTAATCTGAGGGCACCTTAACAAGCGATGTTTATGACTGCAAATGTGATAGGTCTCGCATTTATATGCTGTTTGTGTTGGGTTTTTGAATGGTAAATGTTGATGAATTGTTTATATGGCAAATCGTCAATGTCCAATACATTCGCGTTTAGGGACAGTTTACATTCCTGGCTAAACGTAAAATGAACGAGGCGAAAATAGTCCTTCGCCATGAATTAATTGGGTTTCTAATAATTTCCAAAAGTATTTCAGCTGACACAGATAAAGACAGAGGTTTACATTTCTGGTGATTGATATACGTCCGTACGCGCCGCTTCGTTGCCATTACATGTCATTTTTCTGACACGTTTCTTCATTACGTTGTTGGCTTCACTTACTGGATGCTAACAATATGAAAAGAAAAATTATTCCTGTGCTAATCGGTTGTGCGCTCTCTTTCTCTGGCCTGGCGGCACAGCCAACCGCGGAGCGCTACGTCGTCAGCTTTCCCGAAGGCGCGCATGTCAAATACAGCGGTGCGTTTGCCAGCGCATTCCCGAACGGGCTCCCGGTGGGGATTGGTTCGGGTTTGTTATTCACGGGCAAGCAGGGCGATGCGCTGACGTTTGCGACCGTGACCGATCGCGGTCCTAACGCGGATTCGCCAAAAATGGGGAAAAACGATGCCAAAATCTTTGCTACCCCGGATTTCGCCCCGCTGCTGATGACGATCCGTGTGCTAAACGGCAAAGCGGAGGCCGTGGACGCGCGACCGCTGCATGACGATAAAGGCGAGATCAACGGCCTGCCGCTGCAAAGCGGCGTGATTGGATCTACCAATGAAGTCGCGCTAAGCGACACCTTAAAAGTGCTGAAAGGTGATAACCGCGGGCTGGATACGGAAGGCATCACGCCGGACGGTAAGGGCGGTTACTGGCTGTGCGATGAGTATGGCCCGTTCCTGATTAACGTCGACAGTAAAGGGAAAATCCTCGCGATCCACGGTCCGCAGGCGACGGAAGGGGAGAAATCCATCGCGGGCGGTCTGCCAAACGTTATCAAATGGCGTCAGGCAAACCGGGGCTTTGAAGGGCTGACCCGCATGCCGGACGGACGCATTATCGCCGCCGTGCAAAGCACGCTGGATATCGACGGGAAGAGCAAAAAACAGGCGCTGTTTACGCGTCTGGTGAGCTTCGATCCGGCGACCGGGAAAACCGCGATGTACGGCTACCCTGTCGACAGCGCGGCCTACAGCAAAAACAGCGACGCCAAAATCGGTGACATAGTGGCGCTGGATAACCACACCATCCTGCTGATTGAACAGGGCGAGGATAAAAATGACGCAATGCGTAACCTCATCTACAGGGTTGATCTGAGCAAGGCGAGCGATCTGGCGGCCTTCGACAAGCCGGGCGAATACCCGGAGTTTGATGATGAGAAAACGCTGGCGCAGCGCGGCATCACGCTTGCGGAAAAAACGCAGGTGGTCGATCTGCGTGCGCTAGGCTGGCAGCAGGAAAAGGCCGAAGGGCTGGCGCTGATTGACAGCAAAACGCTGGCGGTAGCGAACGATAATGACTTTGGCGTGAAGGTGGCGATGCAGAAGCCAGTCGAGGGCAAGAAGCTCAAGGATTATCGGGTGAACGCGCAGGGGGCGCTGACGCTGGATGACAAACCGGTTGAAACCACCCTCAGCGTGAAGCCGTTGAAGAAACCGGAGTCCGACAGCGAGCTGTGGATTGTGACGCTGCCGGAGGCGTTGAAATAAGTTCCCCCTCACCCTAACCCCCTCCCCGCGGGGGAGAGGGGATGATCGGTGGGGTTATTTCTTCAGCCCCGCAAACGCTGCCCGAATTTCTTCTTCCGGCAGCTGTATTCCAATAAACACCATCACGCTGTGCGGCGCCTCATCGTCCCACGGGCGATCCCAGTCGGCGCTGTACAGGCGCTGCACGCCCTGGAACAGCAGGCGGTTCGGCTCGCCGTCGATCCACAGCATCCCTTTATAGCGCAGCAGCTTGTCGGCAAATGACAGCAGCAGGTTCTCCATCACGCGGGAGACCTCGCTGATGTCCACCGGGTAGTCCAGCTCCACCACAATCGACGTCACGTCGTTTTGCTTGTCGGACATAAAGTGGAAGCGCGGTTTCGCGGTGACGTTCTCTTCCAGCATAAAGCCGTTGGTGTTGAACAGCTGGGCGAGATCGATATCGCCGTGCGTCACCGTGTAAACTGGCGCACGCGAGTTGATGCGCGTCAGGCGCTCGCGCAGTTTTTCGCTTTCACCCGCCACGTCGGTTTTGGTCAGCAGGATGCGGTCGGCGTAGCCAACCTGGGACTGGGCGATGGTGAACTGGTTCATCTGCTCGTCGGCATGGACCGCATCCACCAGAGCGATGACGCCGTCCAGCAGGTAGCGCTGGCAGATGATCTCATGAGAGAAAAAAGTCTGAATAATCGGGCCGGGGTCGGCCATGCCGGTGCACTCGATCACCAGACGGTCGAAGTCGATGTCACCGCGATCGCGGCTGTCGAGCAGGTCCAGCAGGGCGTCTTCTAATTCGTTAGAGCGGGTGCAGCAGATGCAGCCGTTGGTCAGGGTTTTGATCTGGGTGGCGCGGTCGCCAATCAGCTGATCGTCAACGGAGACTTCGCCAAATTCGTTTTCGATGACGGCGATTTTGAAGCCGTGCTGCTCGTTCAGAATGTGGCGCAGCAGGGTGGTTTTACCGGCGCCGAGGAAACCGGTCAGCAGGGTAACGGCAATCGGGGTCATGGTTTCTCCTTTAGCAGCAGCGGACGCCGCCTTCTCCACTTCCGCCGTAGCGCGCTTCCTGGCGCTCGCGGAAGAATTCAGTGTAGGTCATGTACGGCTTATCCGGATGGTTGGTCTTCATATGCTCAACGTAGTTGTCATAGTCCGGAATGCCAATCAGCATTTTCGCCGCCTGACCGAGGTATTTTTTTGCTTCGCCTAAGTTACCAAACATTGAGGGTTCCAGATAGAAGAAGCCCGGTGGCGCTACGCTTACCGGGCCTACAGTAACATGCTTAATTAATGGTGTGAGGAGGTCTTCACGCCGCCTTCCGGCACCGGTACGTACGGGGTCTCTTTGTCCGTACGGCCCTCAACGTTACGCACTTTCATCCAGGTTTTGATGCCGTAGAAGATAATGCTGTACACCACCACCAGGAACAGAATGCTCAGACCCGCGTTGGTGTAGTTGTTCACCACGATATGGTTCATGTTGGCAATCTGCTGCGCGGTCAGATCCGCGCCGCCTGCGGCAATCTTCTCTTTGTACTGGTTAGCCATGAAGAAGAAGCCTTCCAGCTGCGGGTTGGTGCTGAACAGTTTCAGACCCAGCGCCCAGGTAGTGCAGAGCAGCAGCCACAGCGCAGGCACCACGGTGACCCAGATGTATTTGGTGCGTTTCATCTTCACGAGGACAACGGTACCCAGCACCAGGGCCACAGCCGCCAGCATCTGGTTAGAGATACCGAACAGCGGCCACAGGCTCTTCACGCCGCCCAACGGGTCAACAACGCCCTGATACAGCAGATAACCCCACAGGCCTACGCAGCCCGCAGTGCCCAGAACGCCGGCCACCAGAGAGTCGGTTTTCTTCAGGAATGGCACGAAGTTACCCAGCAGATCCTGCAACATGAAGCGGCCTGCACGCGTACCGGCATCCAGCGCGGTGAGGATGAACAGCGCTTCAAACAGAATACCGAAGTGGTACCAGAAGCCCATGTCCGCCCACGGCAGCACTTTGTGGAACACGTGTGCGATACCCACCGCCAGCGTTGGCGCGCCACCTGCGCGGTTCAGCACGGACGGTTCGCCGATGTCTTTCGCGGTCTGCATGATCTGCTCGGGCGAAATCACGAAGCCCCAGGAGCTGACGGTCGCCGCCGCATGCGCGCTGGCGTCTTTCAGCTGTGCCAGGATCAGCGCGGTATTTTCGCCGCCCATCTCATGCAGGTTTGGCATGGTAATGCCGAGACCCGCCGGCGGGGTGTTCATCGCAAAGTACAGGCCAGGCTCGATAATCGACGCCGCAACCAGCGCCATGATCGCCACGAAGGATTCCATCAGCATCGCGCCGTAACCGATGAAGCGCGCGTCGGTTTCGTTGGCCATCAGCTTCGGCGTGGTGCCGGAGGCGATCAGCGCGTGGAAGCCAGACACGGCACCGCAGGCAATGGTGATAAACAGGAACGGGAACAGGGCGCCTTTCCACAGCGGACCGGTACCGTCAATGTACTGCGTCACCGCCGGCATTTTCAGCTCCGGGTTGATGATCACAATACCAATGGCCAGCCCGACGATAACGCCGATTTTCAGGAAGGTTGCCAGGTAGTCACGCGGAGCCAGAATCAGCCACACCGGCAGCAGCGCTGAGATGAATGCGTAGCCGATCAGCGCGAAGGTGATGGTGGTGTCTTTAAAGGTCAGCGCCGGACCCCAGTACGGGTCGTGCGCAATCACGCCGCCGAAGTAGATGGAGGCGACCAGCAGCACGATACCGATGATCGACACCTCGCCAACGCGGCCAGGGCGCAGGAAGCGCATGTAGATGCCCATGAACAGCGCAATCGGTACGGTAGAGCAGACGGTGAAGACGCCCCACGGACTTTCGGCCAGCGCTTTCACCACGATCAGGGCCAGCACCGCCAGGATGATGATCATGATCAGGAAGCAGCCGAACAGGGCGATCGTGCCTGGCACGCGGCCCATCTCCTCTTTGATCATTTCGCCCAGCGACGAACCGTTACGGCGCGAGGAGACAAACAGCACCATAAAGTCCTGCACCGCTCCCGCCAGCACCACGCCCGCCAGCAGCCAGAGCGTACCCGGCAGGTAGCCCATCTGCGCAGCCAGCACCGGACCGACCAGCGGACCCGCGCCTGCAATGGCGGCGAAGTGGTGACCAAACAGCACGTAACGGTTGGTTGGCACGTAGTTCAGGCCGTCGTTGTTAATAACCGCCGGCGTGGCGCGCGTCGGGTCGAGCTTCATAACCTTCTGCGCGATGTACAAGCTGTAGTAGCGATAAGCCACAAGGTAGACGGAAACCGACGCGACCACGATCCACAGGGCGCTGACGTGCTCGCCCCGGCGTAATGCGACAACCGCCAGACAGAAAGCACCGATGATCCCGAGGATGGCCCAGGGCACGTGCTTAAGTAGTTTTTTAGTATCCATAATAAGACCTGGTTTTTTATGTAAAGAAAAAAGGGTCAGGGTTCGTTGTGAGGAGGTATTGATTAATGCTGGAGCGATCGTGCCAGATCCTCGCGCGTGTAAAGCACGGTAAATGGGTGAGTGGTTGAAAGCGATGCGTGAGCGGTCAAAAGCGAGGGTGAGTGGTTAAGGCTCACCCCCGGTGGGAGAAAATATGTGATTGAGATCACTGAGAATAATCTAGCCCTGTGGGCTTTTGTCGTTCGCTTCAGGGTAGTGTACGCAGCGGCAGGGCTGATACGCGGGCAGCAGCTGATAGCGCCCTTTGCCGTCGTGTTCAATAATCGGGGAAAGCGCCTGTAAATCGCGGTACACCGTGCGTTCGGTAATGCCAAATTTTTGCATCAGATCGCGGCGATTAACGCTTCCGTTGCGATGCAGGGCAATAATGATTTCAACCAGACGTTCAGCCGAGCGGCTTCGGGGTGAAGGGGCCATAAGACTTTCCAGCGTTAAGGGGGCGGCTGACGACGTTGCCAGCCGCCCCGGAAAATTTATCTTATGGATAGTTAACGGCGCACCTTTGCGGAAACCTTAGCGTTTTTTTGTGCAACGGGATCAAATCGCGGCTTCCATCTCCATCATCACCGGGTGGAAACGGCGTTTGAAGTAGATCAGGCCGTGCCCCTCGCTGCTGAGGATGATGTTCTTAATCTCTACAAGGTAAACCAGATGGGTGCCGATGGTTTGCACCTGGGTTATCTCACCTTCCAGGCTTGCCAGAGCGCCTTTCAGCACCGGCTGCGCCAGCGGTCCTTTCTGCCAGCAGGAGAGAGCAAAGCGTTCCTCCATTGCCATGCCAGTCATCCCGGCAAAGTGGCGGGCCATGATCTCCTGCTCATGGTTCAGCACGTTGACGCACAGTTTGCCGTTGCCCTGGAAGACCGGGTTCATGGCGCTGTTGGCGTTGATGCAGACCATGACCGAGGGCGGGGTGTCCGTGACCGAACAGACGGCGGTGGCGGTAATGCCGCAGCGACCCGCATCGCCCTCGGTAGTGACCACATTCACCGCCGCCGACAGGCTGGCCATCGCGTCTCGAAAACGCAGGCGTTCTTCAGATTGCATTGAAACCTCCCGCTGCGTTATTTCAGCAGCTTATCCAGCATATTGATATCAGTGTTGTTGTGCAGGTGCGGTACGGTCCAGCCGTGCTGGTCGTACTCGGACATGCAGCGGTCAACCATCGCCATCATCTTGTCCATGTTGCCGGAGCTTTGCGCCTGACGCAGGCATTGCAGGCGGACCTCATCCTGGCTACCGGAGTAGTTGATTTCGTACAGCTCGTGACGTCCGCCAAACTCGCTGCCGATGGCATCCCACATCAGTTTCAGAATCTTGATGCGTTCGACATGATCCATCCCGTTGGAGCCGCGCACGTACTTCGCCAGGTACTGGTCGATCTGCGGGTTGTTCAGGTCCCGCGCGCTGGACGGCAGATAGATCAGCCCCGAGGTCACGTTACGTTCGATGATGTTCTTGATCTTCGCATAGGCCATTGGCGCCATCACGCGGTAGGTCTGTAACGCCGCGTGGTCAGGCAGATACGCGCCGTTTACCCACGGCGTGGCTTCGGAGCACATGGAGTCGCTCAGCGCCCAGAACATGTTGCGCCATGCCACCACTTCGCCGAGATCCGCCTGCACGCCGCGGAACTCGAGGGTGCCGGTACACTCCAGCGACTTCTTCAGCAGAGCGGTGATGAAGTCGAGCTTCACTGCCAGACGCACGCAGGCCTGAAGCGGGTACATGCGGGCGAAGCCACCTTCCATCGTCCAGCGACGGCAGCGGTCGAAATCACGGTAGATCAGCACGTTTTCCCACGGGATCAGCACATGATCCATTACCAGAATGGCGTCGTTCTCGTCAAAGCGGCTGGAGAGCGGGTAGTCGTACGGAGAGCCTGTCGCCCCTGCCACCATCTCGTATGAGGCGCGGGAGATCAGCTTCACCCCTTCGGCATCCATCGGCGCGACGAACATCAGCGCGAAGTCCGGATTTTCCCCCATCACCTGCGCGGAGCCGAAGCCGATCATGTTGTAGTGGGTCAATGCCGAGTTGGTGGCCACCACTTTCGCGCCGCTGACGATGATCCCGGCGTCGGTCTCTTTCTCCAGCTTGATGTAAACGTCTTTCACCTCGTCCGCCGGTTTATGGCGATCGATCGGCGGGTTGACGATGGCGTGGTTAAAGTACAGTCCGGTTTCCTGAATACGGGTGTACCAGTTGCGGGCGTTCTGCTCGAACTGACCGTAGAAGGCAGGGTTAGCGCCGAGCGCGCAGCCGAACGCGGCTTTGTAGTCCGGCGTACGCCCCATCCAGCCGTAGCTCAGGCGCGACCACTCGGCGATGGCGTCACGCTGCTGGCGCAGATCGTCGGCACTTTTCGCCACGCGGAAGAATTTATGGGTGTAGCCGCCGCTGCCGGTGTCGGTACCCCAGCAGAGGGTATCCTGCATGTCTGGCTTGTGCAGGGCATCGTACATCTGGGCGATGGACGCCGCCGCATTGCGAAATGCCGGGTGGGTAGTGACGTCCTTAACGCGCTCGCCGTAGATATAAATCTCACGGCCATCTTGCAGGCTTTTTAAATACTCTTCACCGGTTAACGGACGTTTGGCATCAGCGCGGAAATCTTCAGGCTTCATAGGGACCTCGTATCGGAAGATGGTTGTTAAATTTATGTTTTGTTTTTGTTGTTTAATTGAAGCGTGAGAGGGGCGAAACGTGAAGGGACGATTGGGACAACGGCAGGTACTTTTCGGGTGAGAGGTGGATTTGTGATCTGTGCGGCTTTTCGGCGGGTGGCGCTGCGCTTACCCGCCCTACGAACCGTTATGCGTTCAGGAAACCGGTACTTTCTGCGCCCGGTATGCACTGGGTGAACACCCCGTCAGTCGGTTAAAAAAACGGGCGAAATAGGCCGGATCTTTAAACCCCAGCTGCCAGGCAATTTCGCTCACTGTGCTGTCGGAAAACAGCAGCAAACGCCTGGCTTCCCGCAGCTGGCGGTCGAAGATCAGCCGTTTCGGCGAGCGGTTGGCGAAGCGGCGACAGATATCGGTCAGGCGAGATTCGGTGAGATGCAATTCGCTTGCATACTCCGGCACCGTCCAGTGCTCGTGGTAATGAGCATCTGTCAGCTGGTTAAAGCGCTGAAAAAGCTTCAGCTCACCGCGCATGCCGCCTGACGCGTGGTCGTCGAGCTTCGCGTTGCGCAGCAGCAGGGTAAAAACGGCCTGGGCCAGCAGGACCAGCGTATGCTCGCGACCGGGCAGTTGTTCCGTGGATTCCCGGGCAATCAGCTGCCAGTAGTGCTTCAGCGCCGCCAGCTCGTCAGGCCTGTCGGCAAGCGACAGGCAGATCCCCGGCAGGCCGAACGCTTCCCGCGTACCGGGGTAGAGCACTTCTAACAGCGGCCAGATGAGATCCTCGCGCACCGTCAGCACGTGGCCGTCGCTGTCGGATTCGGTAATAAACGCGTGCGGCACCGACGGTGGCGTTAGCACGAACAGCGGCGCCTGCACCGAGTAACGGTGGTCGTCGAGCTGGAGCTCAATCTGCCCGGTGTCGAGAAAATGCATCTGAAAATACTGGTCGTGGCGGTGCGCCTGCATGTCGCGGCCAAAAAAGGCCGCCATGCGGGCAAACGACTGGTAGTGCACATCGTCGGTGCCCAGACTTTCGTCGTAATCCTTGCTGATATCAATGTTGGCGATGGGGCTCTGGCACATGATCGTTCCTCTGTTGATCCCGCTGCGTCATCGGAATGCGCGTCAGCACCAGCGCGCCCACCACCAGCAGACCCGCCACGAACCACAGTCCCGAGCTGAAGCTGCCGGTCGCGTCGCGCAGAATACCTATCAGCAATGGGCTGACGGCAGACCCGACGTTGCCGATGGCGTTGATCACCGCCAGCGCCACCGCGCGGGATTGCAGGCTAATCACCTGATCCGGCGTGGTCCAGAATATCGCCATGGCGGTAAACGATCCGGTTGAGGCCATGATGATGCCAAGCAGCTGGATCAGGCTGTGATCGGTCGCCGAGGCCAGCATCCATCCCGCCGCTGCAAACAGATACGGCAGGATGGTGTGCTTTTTTCGCTCTTTCAGCCTGTCGGAGCGGCGGCTCCACCAGATCATCCCGAGGATGGTGCAAAACTGCGGGATCGCCGCCAGCAGGCCAATCACAATATTGCTGCTGCCGGTGTTGAAGCTTTGCAGGATCTGCGGCGTCCAGATGTTGATCGCGCTCAGCGTATTCGTCAGGCAGAAGTAGGCCAGCGTGTAGAGCAGCACGGCGGGCGTCAGCACCTCGCGCAGCGTCGAGCGCGGCGTGGCGGCGTGCGCAATGGCCAGCTCCTGCTCGCGGGCGATCATCGTTTTGAGTGCCTGCTTTTCGTAATCATCCAGCCAGGTGGCCTGATCCGGGGTGTCGTTAAGGTAGAACCAGGTCACCACGCCGAGCACCACCGATGGCAGCCCCTCCAGCAGGAACAGCCACTGCCAGCCCTTCAGGTTCCACAGCCCGTCCATCGCCAGAATGTACCCGGAGAGGATCGAGCCGAGCATCATGGTCACCGGCATGGCGATCATAAACAGCGCGTTGGCGCGGGCGCGGTGATACGCCGGGAACCACCAGGTGAGATAGACCAGAATGCCTGGCAGGAAACCGGCTTCGGCAATGCCCACCAGCATGCGCAGGACATAAAGCGTTTCGGGGCTGGTGGCGAACATGGTGCAGGTAGAGGCGATGCCCCACACCACCATGATCCCGGCGATCCAGCGGCGGGCGCCGACCTTCGCCAGCATGATGTTGCTGGGGATACCGCACAGCACGTAGGTCACGTAAAACAGCGTCGCGGCCAGGCCAAACATGGTTGACGTGAGGCCCAGATCTTTGCCCATCGTCAGCCCGGCAAAGCCGATGTTGATGCGATCGAGAAACGAGAAAACAAACAGGATAAAAAGAAACACGATCAAACGACGGAACAGCTTATTAATAACGCGATGTTCAACAGCTTTATTATGCAGGGTTGAGGTCGTCATGTTGCGCTCCACATCGTACGTTTAGTAGACGGATTTATTGTTATCAACTGCTGTGGTGACGTCGGTAAAGCGGGCCGCCAGCGCTTCGGCGCTGCGGGCGAGCAGGGTGGTATCCACGCCGACCGCGACAAACAACGCGCCGAGGCTGAGATAGCGTTTTGCCAACTGTTCATTCGCCATCAGGATGCCGGGCGCTTTGCCCGCGCTGAGGATCTGCGCGATCGCCTGTTCAATGGCGGCCTGCACCTCCGGGTGCTGCGGATTACCGGCGAAGCCCATGTCGGCGCTCAGATCCGCCGGGCCGATAAACACGCCGTCCACCCCTTCCACGTCCAGGATCTGCGGCAGGTTTTTCAGCGCCTCGCGAGTTTCGATTTGCACCAGCACGCACATGGCGTCGTTAGCCTGATGCAGATACTCCGGGATGCGGTTCCAGCGCGACGCCCGCGCCAGCGCGCTGCCGACGCCGCGAATGCCGGCAGGCGGATAGCGGGTGGCGCTGACCGCCAGACGGGCTTCGTCGGCGTTTTGCACCATCGGCACCAGCAGGGTTTGCGCCCCCACGTCCAGCAGCTGCTTGATCTGCACCGGATCGTTCCACGATGGGCGCACCACCGGCTGGCTGGGATAAGGGGCGATGGCCTGGAGCTGAGTCAGGACGGTCTGCACGCTGTTCGGCGCGTGCTCCCCGTCGATCAGCAGCCAGTCAAAACCGGCCCCGGCCAGTAGCTCAGCGCTGTAGCTGCTGGTCAGCCCCAGCCACAGGCCGATTTGTGGCTTTCCTGCTTTCAGCGCGGTCTTAAATGCGTTTTCCATGGTGCACTCCTACACAAAGCGGCAGCTAATCGAGCCCATGTTGCCGTAGTCGACGTGGAAGGTGTCGCCTCTGCTGGCGGCAACCGGGCGGGTAAACGAGCCGCCGAGGATGATCTGGCCTGGCTCAAGCTGCACGTCGTATGGCGCGAGTTTGTTCGCCAGCCACGCCACGCCGTTTGCCGGGTGGTTAAGCACGCCTGCGGCGACCCCGGTCTCTTCGATCACACCGTTGCGGTAGAGCAGGGCGGAGATCCAGCGCAGATCCAGCGCGTCGGGTTTAATCGGGCGGCCGCCGAGGATCACGCCCGCGTTGGCGGCGTTATCGGAGATGGTGTCGAACACCTTGCGCGGGCGCTGGGTTTCCGGGTCAACGTTATGGCAGCGGGCGTCGATCAGCTCCAGGGCGGGGATGACGTAATCCGTGGCGTTGTAGACGTCGAAGATCGTGCAGTTCGGGCCGCGCAGCGGTTTTGCCAGCACGAAGGCCAGCTCCACTTCGATGCGCGGGACGATAAAGCGATCCACGGGGATGTCGCTGCCGTCGTGGAAGAACATATCGTCCAGCAGCGCGCCGTAGTCCGGCTCGCTGATCTGCGAGCTGGCCTGCATCGCTTTGGAGGTGAGGCCGATCTTGTGGCCTTTCAGCACGCGGCCTTCGGCGATTTTCAGGCTCACCCATTCGCGCTGGACGGCGTAGGCGTCTTCAATGGTGATCTCCGGGTACTCCAGCGAGATCGCGCGGATCTGCTCCCGGGATTGTTCCGCCTGATGCAGGCGGTGGGCGATCAGGGTATGGGTGTGTTTGTCGAGCATGGCGTATCCTTTGTGCGGCTGTTGCCGGGTGGCGCTTCGCTTACCCGGCCTACGTTCGAGCCGTTGTAGGCCCGGTAAGCGAAGCGCCACCGGGCGAAAAAGATGTCTACTTAAACAACGCGTGCACGTTGTTTTGTTTGTAGTTCAGCGTCGGATCGAGTTCTTCCATGGCGAAAGAGAGCGCCAGATAACGGCCCGCCATTAGCTCCGCGAAGTGCGTTTTGATCAGCGCAAACAGCATTTCACCGACCTCTTTCCGGCTTTCCAGGCTGCGCCCCGCGCCAATCTTCAGCGTCATATGCACAAAGGCGTAATCGTGCTTACCGTCTGCCATCTGCCAGGTGTCCAGCCAGTGGGCGCGGCTGCGGATACCGCCGATGGGGAAGATGCCCGTAGCGGCGAGCGCCTCGTTCACTTTGGCGAACAGCCCTGGCAGGTCGGCCTGCTCGCGGATGTTGTCGGTACATTCAGCAATAAAGTGCGGCATGGCGGCTCCTTACGCGGGCAGCGGGAAAACGGCGTTGACCTGGCCGGTGCCGGAGCTGGCGAACAGCTCGGTGAGAAACTCCACCTTACCGTCGTATTTGTCCCAGCCGAGCATCCCCAGCAGCATCACCGTGTCGTGCATATTGCCCTCGCCGTAGCAGTAGTCGGCGTACTCCGGCAGCATGCTGCAAAACTCCTTGAACTGCCCCTCGCGCCACAGCTTCACCACGCGCTCGTCCATCTGACGGTCAAACTCGCGGGTGTAGCTGTTCATCCCTTCCTCCGCGCGCTGGTCGTCCATAAAGCGGTGCGACAGCGAGCCGCTGGCGAGCACTGCCACGGTGCCGTCGTATTTTTCGATGGCACTGATGATGGCCTCGCCCAGCCTGCGGCTGTCGGCGAAGTCGTGAACCGTGCAGAACGCCGAGATGGAGATCACTTTGAAGTGCTTATCCGCGTTCATGTAGCGCATCGGCACCAGCGTGCCGTACTCCAGCTTCAGGCTCGGGATGTTGTGCGCCTTGGCGCGAACGCCAAGCTTCACCGCTTCGTCGGCAATCAGCTGGCCGAGTTCCGGGTTGCCGTCGTAGTCGTAGGTCATGTCGCGAATAAAATGCGGCAGCTCGTTGCTGGTGTAGACGCCCGAAAAATGGTCCGCGCAGTTGATGTGATACGCGCTGTTCACCAGCCAGTGGGTGTCGAAGACGATAATGGTGTCCACGCCCAGCTCGCGGCAGCGCTTGCTGATCTCTTTATGCCCGTCGATGGCCGACTGGCGGCAGCCGTGGTTTTTGCCCGGCAGTTCAGAGAGATACATTGACGGAACGTGTGTGATTTTTGCTGCTAAGGCTAATTTTCCCATGATCAGATCCCCCACTTTGGAATCGGATGGTCGCCCATGGAGATACAGACGTTCTTCATCTCCGCGAAGACCTCGAAGCTGTACTCGCCGCCCTCACGGCCGGTGCCGGAGGCCTTCACGCCGCCAAACGGCTGGCGTAGGTCGCGCACGTTCTGGGTGTTGACGAACACCATGCCCGCTTCGATGCTGCGCGCCAGACGCAGCACTTTGCTAACGTCCTGGGTCCAGATGTAAGATGCCAGGCCGTACTCCACGTCGTTCGCCAGGCGCAGGCCTTCCGCTTCATCCTTAAACGGCAGCAGGCAGGCCACTGGCCCGAAGATCTCCTCCTGCGCCACGCGCATGCGGTTATCGACATCCGCCAGCACGGTCGGGCGCAGGAAGTTGCCGCCTTTCAGGTGCGCAGGCAGATCGGTCGGTTTGTCCGGGCCGCCCGCCAGCAGGGTTGCCCCCTCTTCAATGCCGAGGCGGATATAGCCGGAGACTTTTTCCCAGTGCTGCTGGCTGATGAGCGCGCCAATCTGGGTGTTCGGATCGGTCGGGTCGCCCACGCGCAGGCGGTTGGCGCGCTCGGCAAAGCGTTTGACGAACTCCGGGTAGATGCTCTGCTGGATGAAGATGCGCGAGCCGGCGGTGCAGCGTTCGCCGTTGATGGAGAAGATGGTAAACAGGGCGGCGTCCAGCGCGCGCTCAATGTCGGCATCTTCGAAAATCAGCACCGGCGATTTGCCGCCCAGCTCCATGGAATACTTCTTCAGCCCGGCGTTTTTCATGATGTTGCGCCCGGTGGCGGTACCGCCGGTGAAGGAGACGGCGCGCACGTCATGATGACGCACCAGCGCGTCGCCCGCCGTGGCGCCATAGCCCTGCACCATGTTGAGCACGCCCGCCGGAATGCCCGCTTCGAGAGCCAGCTCGCCCAGACGGTCAGCGGTCAGCGGGGAGAGTTCAGACATCTTCAGCACCGCGGTATTCCCTAAGGCCAGGCACGGCGCGACCTTCCAGGTGGCGGTCATAAACGGCACGTTCCACGGCGACACCAGCGCGCAGACACCCACCGGCTGCACCAGGGTGTAGTTGAGCATCTTGTCGTCGACCGGGTAGGTTTTGCCGTTCATCTGCTGGCACACCTCGGCGAAGAACTCGAAGTTGTGCGAGGCGCGCGGAATGAGCACGTTTTTGGTCTGGTGGATCGGCAGGCCGGTGTCGGCGGTTTCCATCGCGGCAATGTCCGGCACGTTCTGGTCAATCAGATCCCCCAGGCGACGCATCAGGCGCGCGCGCTCCTTCATCGGCAGGTTGGCCCATTTCGGAAACGCCTCTTTGGCGGCGGCAACGGCCTGATGGATTTCGGCTTCGCCGCCTGAGGCCACTTCTGCCAGCACCTCGCCGGAGGCCGGGTTAGTGGTTTGAAAGTACTCACTTCCGGCGACGTTTTTACCGTTGATCCAGTGGTTAATCTTTTTCATTTTGCAGTCTCCTCACTGACAATTCGGTTTACCAGACGGCCTACGCCTTCCACTTCCACCACTACCTCATCGCCCGGCACCACGTCGGACAGCCCCTTCGGCGTGCCGGTGGCAATCATGTCGCCCGGTTGCAGGGTCATGAAATCACTCAGATACGCAATCAAGTAGGGGATGCTGAAGATCAGGTCTGCCGTGGTGCCTTCCTGACGCAGTTCACCGTTGACGTAGGTGCGAAGACGAAGGTTGTGCGGGTCAGGAATGGCTTCTTTTGGCACTACGTTCGGGCTGATTGGGGTCAGCCCGTCGCGGCTTTTCACCCGCAGGTTCGGGCGATAGTAGTTTTCGAGATAATCGCGGATGGCGTAGTCGTTGCACACCGTGTAGCCCGCAACATAGTCCATCGCCTCGGCTTCGCTGACCTTGCGCGCGGTTTTGCCGATGACCACCACCAGCTCGGCTTCGTAATGCATGTATTCAATGTTGTCTGGGCGCACCGAGGTCTGGTTGTCGCCGTTAAAGGTGTTTGGCGCTTTGATAAACACCAGCGGCTCGGTGGGTGGCTTGAAGTCCAGCTCGCTGGCGTGGTCGGCATAGTTCAGACCGAGGGCAAACAGCGTGGCGAGCGGCGGCGTGCGCGAAGCGATGGCAACGTCGCGTTCCTCCACCACCGGGTTTTCCAGCGGCGGAAATCCTTCTGCCAGAATACGTACCCGATCGCCCGGGCGAACTTCGACGCGGCTTTGCGGAGTGCCGAGCAATATCGCATCGCCGGGGTTCAGGGTGGCAAATTCGCTCAGGGCGCTCAGCAGTTCGGCGGCGTTGCGGTGCAGATCGGCCGTGTTCCAGTGGTCCGCTTCGCGGCCGTTGATCTCGGTGATGATGGTCAGATTATCCACGTTATCAACGGCGACAGGTTCGCCGAGCGGGCAAAATCCATCCCGGCATTTGGCTTTGATCGCCGGACGGTAGAAGCTCTCTTCCGGCAGGCTGATTTCGTTAGCCAGCGCGTAGCCGGCGATGTACGCCGCCGCCTCTTCAACGCGTACTTTGCTGGCGGTTTTGCCCACCACCAGCGCCACCGTCGCGCCGCTTAACACGGTTTCTCCCTGCGGGAAGGGAATCGGTTCGCCTGCGCGGATAACAGTGTTATGTGGCTTGATAAACCACACCGCCGTTTTTGGCGGCGCGTTATAGGGGGCTTTTTCAAACGCCTCAGCCCAGGCCACACGCTGGCTTTGGTGGTTTAGCGCTACGGCAAAAACAGTACCTTTCATTCCCATACTCCTCAAACCGGCTGTCCGGTTTTGATTTCATTAATATGTTAATGATCTGGTTTTATGCTTTTGCTGTTCGTTTCGCAATCAGAAGTGAATAATTTGTGATGCAAATAACAATAAATTTACATAAAAGGGTGGATTGATATTTAAATCAATAAGTTAAAAAAATAGCTTTGTTTCTGTTAGACTTTTTGGGTTAAAACGTGTTGTCTATAAAAGCATCTGTTTTTAATTGTTTATTTGTTAATGATGTAAGGGGTAGATGATGCATGACTCATTAACCATCGCGCTGTTGCAGGCGCGTGAAGCGGCGATGGGCTACTTCCGCCCGATAGTGAAGCGGCATAATCTGACCGAGCAGCAGTGGCGTATCGTCCGCGTGCTGGCCGAGCATCCCTCCATGGATTTTCACGATCTGGCGTTCCGCACCTGTATTTTGCGCCCAAGCCTGACCGGCATTCTGACGCGGATGGAGCGCGACGGTCTGGTGCTGCGCTTAAAACCGGTGACTGACCAGCGCAAGCTGTACGTGTCGCTGACGAAAGAAGGCAACGCGCTGTACCAGCGTGCTCAGGCTCAGGTGGAAGAGGCGTACCAGCAGATAGAGGCGGAATATACGCCTGAGAAGATGAAGCAGCTCACGGCGCTGCTGGAAGAGTTTATTGAACTTGGAAACCGACATATCGCCGCGAGGGACGAAGCGTAAAAACCCTAAATTCCAGGATGATTTTCGTAAAGTTTTCTCATGCCAGGCCGAATATTCTGTATCTGCCTGAGGAAAGAGAAAACATGTTAAACCGAATCAAGATTGTCACCAGCTTACTGCTGGTTTTAGCGATATTTGGCCTTTTACAACTCACGTCTGGTGGTCTTTTCTTCAATGCCCTGAAGCATGACAAAGAGAATTTCACCATCCTGCAAACCATTCGCCAGCAACAATCCACCCTGAACGGTAGCTGGGTGGCGCTGCTGCAAACCCGTAACACCCTGAACCGCGCGGGTATCCGCTATATGATGGATCAGAACAATATCGGCAGCGGCTCAACCGTCGCCGAGCTGATGCAGATTGCCTCTGCGTCTCTGAAACAGGCGGAAAAAAACTGGGCGGATTACGAAGCGCTGCCGCGCGACCCGCGTCAGAGCGACGCTGCGGCACTGGAAATCAAACGTAATTACGATATTTACCATGGCGCGCTGGCTGAGCTGATCCAGCTGCTGGGGGCGGGCAAAATCAATGAGTTCTTCGACCAGCCGACCCAGAGCTATCAGGATGGCTTTGAGAAGCAGTACGTCAACTACCTGCAACAGAACGACGCGCTGTATCAGACCGCGGTTGAAGACAGCAACAGCTCTTACCGCCAGGCTATCTGGGTGCTGATTAGCGTGCTGGCTGCGGTGCTGGTGGTGATTGTTGCCGTCTGGCTGGGTATTCGTCAGGCGCTAATTTCGCCGCTGAACCGTCTGATTGACAGCATTCGTCATATCGCCAGCGGCGACCTGGTGAAGCGCATCGACGTGGAAGGCTCCAACGAGATGGGTGTACTGGCTGACTCCCTGCGCCATATGCAGGGCGAGCTGGTGCGTACCGTGGGTGACGTGCGTAACGGCGCCAACGCTATTTACAGCGGTGCGAGCGAAATCTCGATGGGCAATAACGATCTCTCATCCCGTACCGAACAGCAGGCTGCCTCTCTGGAAGAGACCGCCGCCAGCATGGAACAGCTGACTGCCACCGTGAAGCAGAACGCCGAGAACGCCCGTCAGGCGAGCAACCTGGCGCTGAGCGCGTCTGAAACCGCGCAGAAAGGCGGCAAGGTGGTGGATAACGTGGTGCAGACCATGCGTGACATCGCCGGCAGTTCGCAGAAAATCGCCGATATCATCAGCGTGATCGACGGGATTGCCTTCCAGACCAATATTCTGGCGCTGAACGCGGCGGTAGAAGCGGCGCGTGCGGGCGAGCAGGGGCGTGGTTTTGCGGTGGTTGCAGGTGAAGTCCGAAACCTGGCGCAGCGCAGCGCCCAGGCGGCTCGCGAGATCAAGAGCCTGATTGAAGACTCCGTGGGGCGCGTGGAAATTGGTTCAACGCTTGTTGAAAGCGCGGGTGAAACCATGGGTGAGATCGTGAATGCGGTAACGCGCGTGACGGATATCATGGGCGAAATCGCGTCTGCGTCTGACGAGCAGAGCCGCGGTATCGACCAGGTTGGGCTGGCGGTGGCTGAGATGGATCGCGTGACCCAGCAGAACGCCTCGCTGGTGGAAGAGTCTGCGGCGGCGGCCGCGGCACTGGAAGAGCAGGCGAGCCGTCTGACGCAGGCCGTTGCGGTGTTCCGTATTCAGCAGGAACAGATGAAGGCGCGCGAGTTCGCCTCGGCGAAAAGCGTTGCCGCACCGGTAGTGGCGCGTAAACCGGCGACCGCAGACGCGGGCGATAACTGGGAAACGTTCTGACGCTGTGCGTTTCGCCGGGTGGCGGCTACGCCTTACCCGGCCTACGGATTGTGCAATTTGCCGGGTGGCGGCTACGCCTTACCCGGCCGGCGGAATTGGGTTTTGTAGGCCCGGTAAGCGCAGCGCCACCGGGCGATTTTACAGAGGCAGGCGCATGGCGCAGCGGGAACCATACGCTAAACCGTGCGCCGTCTCTTCCTCGCGTTTCTGGCGCAGTTCCGGCGTCTGCGTCGTCATCATTTCAAACCCTAATCGCCTGTAGAAGGGCGCATTCCACGGGACATCACGAAACGTCGTTAACGTCAGCGAGTTCAGCCCCAGACTGCGGGCATGCGCGGCGGCACGGGCGATTAACTGGCGTCCAAGACCTCGTCCCTGCCAGTCCAGGTGAACCGACAGTTCCACAATAAACAGCGACGATGGATGAGCTTCGGCGAGAATAAAACCCACGGGCCTGTCGTCAGCCAGCGCCAGCCAGCTTAATCCGCGTCCGGCGTAACCGAGGTGATCTTCAACAGAAATAACCTCATTGTCTGCCAGCCAGGCCAGCTCAGGAACGTCGCGAAACCGCTGCCCCGCCGCGCGTTCAATGGCGGGCAGGGCAGCGACGTCGTCGATGCGCGTCGGGCGAAGAGTGAACGCCGTCATCAGCCAGCGCTGCTCACAATTTTAATCTCCACCATGCCGATCCCCAGCTTGCGCGGAGAGTGACCGAGAATATTCCCTTCGTTAGTGGACTGCGGATCGGGTGGCACAATGACCAGCGTATTGCTGCGCGTTGGGTTATCGAAATGCAGCGTGCTGGTGGTGACATCGTTGCTCAGCGTCAGCGTCTGTTCTTTATCGCCGACGCGCACCGGTATAGGACGGTTTGCGTTGGGACCAAATGCCCTGGCGGTGATCACCAGATCGAATTTCTCCGGCAGCGGATGGGTATATTCAATTTTCACCTCATCGCCCAACTGCGCGTTAGACCAGCGCCCCCAGGATTCCGGCCGTGAAATACCGCTGAACTGCTTCACCTCTTCCGGCGCGCCGGCAACATTAAAGATGAAGCTGTCTGCTTTATAACGAATGTCGTTGTCGACGATTTTCAGCAGGTCTACGTTGCGCTGATAGCGTGCGGTATCAATAATCGTATCTTTAAACGCGGTTTTTCCCTGCCACTGCGGTTTGTCAACGTGTTGCACGGTCTGCTCGCCGCCGAGTTGCCCCTGAGAGACGCACCAGTCGGTGGACAGCGACAGCTGTTGCGACCAGAGCTGGCCCATTTTGTAGCATTTGTCGACCCAGACGAAATTATCGCGCGGGGCAAATTCCGCCAGCTGGAAGCGCAGTGGCGCGGAGTATTCGCTTTCCGGCAGCGGCTCGACGCGGTTATCCGACACGCGCAGCAGCAGCGGCAGGCGGAAATGGCTGCCGGAGAACGCGATCATTTTTTTATCCTGATCGATGGTGAAGTCTTTTATCTCTTTCGGGAAGTTCCACAGACGAATGATATCCGGCTTCCAGGCGAGGATTTTTTCCTTCATGTTGAGGAAGATTTCCGACAGGGACTGGACCGACAGCGTACTGCGGCCCAGGCCAATGAAGTTATCGCCACCCAGAATATCCAGCACGGTAGCGCCGTTATCCATCGAGTTACGTTTAGCGGCAATGATCTCCTGCTGCGGTTTATCGCCGCGCAGCACAAAGAACAGGTTGCTGCGATCCAGCTTATTCAGCTCATCCCAGGCGCTGTTTTTCATCGCCAGATGGTCAGATGAGACGACGATGACCGTATTTTTGAAATACGGCGACGCTTTGATTTTCTCGATTAACGCCGCGATATGCTCCTGGCTACAGGTCACGGCGCTGAACGACTTGTTGTTTTTACCGTCAATGTCATAGCCCTGACGTTTACAGGTGCGTGAGACGAAACCATCCGGATGATGCGTGTCAACGGTCAACGCAAACAGCGAGAAGCGTTTACCGGCGCGGGAAAGCTCCTCGAATTTCTTCCAGGTTTCATCAAGAACGGTATCGTCGTAAAAGCCCCAGTCGTTGCGGTAGGCCGGATCGGCCACCGTGGTTTTCAGCTCTTCGGAACCATACAAGTGATCGAAACCGTGGGATTTCAGGAACACATCTTTCCCGGCAAAGCGCAGGTTAGCGCCCTGCATAAAGTAGTTTTCATAGCCCGAGTTTTTCAGGATATCGCCGAGGCAAATATTCTGCGGGAAGAAGCTCGACATTGAGGCGGAGGCGTTGCCTTCAAACGGAGCGAACAGCGGAATGCCGCACTGAGAGGCCACCATCCCGGCGATGGTGTAATCCGTACCGGGCAGCTGCATGGTGTGGCTGAAGTCGAGGCCCTGGTCTTTCAGCGCGCCAAGCTCTGGCGTCAGGTTCGGGAAAGCATCGTTATCAAAATAGGTGCGTTCCAGACTTTCGCCGTAGATATAGACCAGGTTGAGTCTGGGATTGTCGATCTTCTTCGAGGGTTCTTTGTAATAGGCCGCAAAGTCCGGATCGCCATCGCGCGACTGGGATTTTACCAGCTCGGTAATTTGATGGAATGCCGGGCTGGCATCCACGGAGGCCAGCGCCAGGCACAGCGCCAGCAGGCTGTAGCCATGATGATGCGGACGGTGACGGCGACGGCGCAGAACCCAGGCCAGCGCGGCGAAGATGCCCACCAGGGCGACCACCAGCCCCAGACCCGGAAGGATGTACTTACCCACACCAGCGCCGGTCAGGCTGTTGGTCAACGTGTAGAGCACCGCGTCGTTAATACCGTCGCCGGTAAAGTAATCGCTGGCATATAACGTAATGTTTAAAACAATAAAAATGCCGAGCACCACCAGGGTGGCCACAAACCACCAGGTGTGACGACCGGCTTTCCAGGCATAAACGCCGATGGAAGCCAGGAAAAGGACAAGGGACATTAACTCTGACAACAGCAGATCCTCATCATGCCGGACGATTAGCCGGCTAATTGCTTATTTTTTGGGTAATACAATGTAATTGCGATGTCGCTTAGCTGCAATTTTAGTGTCACGAAAGTGTGCTGTTGTTAGGATTTGGTTTATAAAATCGGATTTTTGAATACAGTCGCATCGTGGCACACGGAGGCTGAGGTGGTGGCAGGGGGTAAAAAAACGCACTTCACGCCGCGGTGTAAGACTAACGTAATAAACCCGGCGTGTTGTGGCAGAAAATGGGAGGCGATCAGGAGAGGAAATTAACGCCTTGTTTCAGCACCAGATCGCAGGCTTTCGTTTTCACCTGTTTCGCCAGAGATGAATTTCCAAGGGTGCTGAGGTTCAGCTGCTGGCCATTTTGCGCGTTCAGCAGACCCTGAATACCGTCCATATAGTTGGTGTCCGCTTTCTGCTCCTGGGTGTCCAGACCCAGTTTACCAAGCACCTGGTTTTTGATGTTTTCGGTATCGGTAACGGAAGCCAGTTTCTGCTTCGCGCAGTATTCCAGAATGCCCGCCGCGTTGTTCATCGTTCCGGCGCTCAGGCTTTGGGAGCTGTTACTCAGCAGGCCGGTGAGGGACGAGGCTGACAGCCCGCCCTGGGAAGTGCCGCTCTCTTTGGTTAACTCACTTGCTGCGCTGGAGAGCGACTCCTGCCATGATGCGGCCTGCGCTGCGCCAGTCACCAGCAGGGCGCCAGTAAGGATGCTGATAAGAAACTGTTTTTTCATAATGATTTACTCAACAAGGTCCGTTTTGGGCCAAAAGTGGGTTCAGTATATACCTCTGCTCTTCCGGTGCTCCCTGGAAATATCTTAATACTCTTTGCCGGTGACGCGGCTGCGATAGCTGTCCCAGTCGAAGATGACGTACAGGCTGTTACCCAGCTTCATGCGATCCATCACCCGCTCGCCAAGAAGTCGGGTCATCTCGTCGATATTGTGGTTCGTCAGCATACCGGTCGGGCGTTTTGACGACGAACGGCGATCGACAATCTGATTGATGATCACTTTTTCGTAGCGGGACTCCGTCTGGACGCCGATCTCGTCGATGACCAGCAAATCCACGTTACTCAAATCATTCAGCAGCTGTTCTTCGCTGGTTTCGCGGTTACTGAAGGTGTCCTTCATGGCGGACATAATATCGGCCACGGTGATAATCAGCACTGACTTCCCGCGCAGCAGCAGCTCGTTGCAGATAGCGGCCGCAAGGTGATTTTTCCCCGTGCCGGGTTTTCCGCTAAAGATGAAGCTGGCAATGTTGCCGTCAAATTCATCCACGTACTGGCGCGCCTGGTTGAGGGCGTTCATCTGCCCCTGTGACTCGACCTTATAATTCTCGAAGGAACAGTTCTGGTGCAGAGGGCGAATGCCCGAGCGGTTAAAGGTGCGCTGCATTTTCATCGCGCGGTTTTCGCGGGCGAGGGCAGCCGCGCGAATTTTACCTTGCTCTTTTTGCCATGCCAGCAGCTCTTCACCGGTGGTGAAGGCGGGCTTCACGTTGGCGGGCATCATCTTCTGCAAACGTTTCATCAGGTCGCCGACGTTTTTCATTTCGCACCTCGGAATCCATCAGGGATTTTTTTGTCCGGTTCTGAAAAGGCATTGATATCACGTTTTGGCTGGCCATTGTTGCTGGCGCGGTTGATTTGCAGACTGCGCGCGAACTTTTGCTGCCACTGAACATGGTGGAAGACTTTTCCTTCAGCCTGCCAGTAAGCGGTAAAGGCCGCCAGCTCTTCTGGCGTCGCGGGCTGCGCGAGGGCTATTCCCCATAAGGCCGCCTGCCGCTGAAAATCGGCGTCCGGCTGCCAACCGGCGTACATGGGAAATTTCCCCATTGGAACGGCCACCGGGGCGCTGGCGGGTTCGTCAAAAAACTGATTATCCAGCATGACATCGCTCGCCGGACGCGACAGCTTCGCTTCAATTTCCAGAAGCTGCGCCAGACGTTCCGGCGTGACCGCATAAAACGCCGGGGCGTTGTCGGCAAATACCGCGAGCGTGCCGCCTTCGGCGTGCGTCAACACACCGCGAGGATCGCGCATAAAGGCATCGATGCCAGCAATGCTGGTGGTCAGGATTCTGGAGGACATAACACTTTCTCAACTGATTACTACGGGCGTGATTGAGGGTTATGGTAGCACAGAGAGAGGAGAGGAAAGGAGAGGATTTCCCCGGCGGCGTTACGCTTACCGGGGCTAAAATCACAAGGGCTGTTTACGCGATGATGTTCAGCGTCACGTCGATATTGCCGCGCGTCGCGTTAGAGTACGGACAGACGATATGCGCTGCATCCACCAGTTTTTTGGCTTCCGCTGCGTCCATCCCTTCAACGTGGATGTTCAGCTTCGCTTCGATACCAAAACCGGTTGACAGCGGGCCAATCCCCACTTCGCCTTCAATAAAGGCGTCTTTTGGCAGAGCGAATTTGTCGCGTGCCGCAACGAACTTCATTGCGCCCAGGAAGCAGGCGGAGTAGCCCGCAGCGAACAGCTGTTCAGGGTTGGTTACTTCACCCCCCATGCCGCCCATCTCTTTTGGCACACCCAGTTTGACATCCAGAACGCCATCGGAAGACGTTGCGCGGCCATCACGGCCTCCGGTTGCTTTGGCTTTGGCAGTGTAGACAACTTTTTCTAAAGACATGGCAGGTTCCTCATCTTACGTTTATATGCACTATTAAATAGCGCGCGATGTATTAAGTTAGAATCAGACGCGTAAAGTATAGCCTTACGCGCGATGAAGCTGTTGGCGCAAAAGTTCGAGCTGTTGCTTGAGCGCCAGCATGGTGTCGGTATCACACTGCGCTGCACAGCCCACGGCGTGGGGTATCGTCACGGCCTGCTGTTGCAGCGCCCGACCCGTGTCGCTCAGGGTGACGGCGACCTGACGCTCATCCTGACGGGAACGCTGGCGGAAGATTAATCCTGCGCTTTCCAGGCGTTTCAGCAGGGGAGTCAGCGTGGCGGAATCCAGGAACAGCCGCTCGCCAATGTCTGACACCGTAATATCATCCTGCTCCCACAGCACCAGCATCACCAGGTATTGCGGGTAGGTCAGGTTAAGCGGCGCCAGCAGTTGCCGGTACAGCTTGTTAAGCGCCAGATTTGCCGAATAGAGGGCAAAACAGAGCTGGTTATCCAGCAGAAGCGCGTTGGTGGTGTCGTTCGTTTTTGCGTCCATGAAATGAATATAGATAGCGCACGATACAATTGCAAGCGATTTTATTATACGCGTGGACGTTTGCGGTAAAGCCATAATCCGGGGATCGACAGGCCGATGGAGAGCGCGCCCACAATCGACGAGGCTTTAAGGAAATTGCTCAGAAGCAGGATCATCTGCGGTTCGCTGTAGCCAAAGTGGCTGATTTTGACGGCGGAGATCATCGCCGTATAGGCTGAAATGCCCGGGAACATAGGAATGACTGCCGCCACGGTGAACACTTTCGGGTGCGCCAGATACCAGCGGGACCACTGAATACCGATGCTGCCGACCAGCATGGAGGCGATAAACGTCGACCATTCGATATTAAAGCCCGAGGTCATCATGATCATACGTGAGCCGTGGCCAATGGCACCCAGCAGCGCACACCAGGGTAATGCACGCTGTGGGACGTTAAACACCATCGCAAAGCCAACGGCGGGAAGGGCTGCCAGGAGCATGTCCTGCGCCAGTGCGAGCAGAAAATCCATCACGCCCATCCGCGTAACCCCCAGAGTGTCATGGCCATTACCACCCCGATACAGGTCGCCAGCGTCAGCAGGCTGGCTATCGCCCAGCGCGCCAGACCGGTGTTGATGTGGCCTTTGAACATATCAGCGACGGCGTTGATTAAGGGAAAACCCGGCACCAGCAGCAATACGCTGGCGGCCATCGCAACAGTAGGCGTGCTGGCGAAGTAAGGCTGGCGCAAAAGCAGGCCGGATACGGTTGTCGCCACGAACGCCGTGATGCAGAAGTTAATTTGCGGATGCAGTTGCCTGTGCGTCAACAACTGGCGGACATACATCGCGATGCTGCTGGCAAAGAAGGTCACGACAGCGCCGTCCCAGCCGCCCGCGTTGAGCTTGCAGAAGCAGGCGCAGGAGAGTCCCACCATCAGCACAACCAGCCAGCGTGGATACCGGAGAGGTTTGATCTGGTTGAAGCGTTTCTCTATCTCCCTCAGATCGAGCAGCTTGTGTTCAGCAAGGATCACGATGTGCTGCACTTCCGTCACGACGTGCATGTTAATGCCGCGGTCATGATTTTTACGGGTGGAGGTCAGGCACTGTCCGTCTTTAATGGTGGTCAGCACAATGGCATTTGACGAGATGGAGCTCTCAACGCTGTCCATCCCCAGCGCCAGCCCAAGGCGTGTGGAAAGTTCTTCCACGAGGGCGCTTTCTGCCCCGTGTTGTAAGAGAAAAAGCCCGCACTGAATACATAGCCGCGTGGTAGCACGTTGCGTAGACCGATCTGCCTGCATGAAACGCCCTGAAGAGAAGAGAGATTGCTTACTTTTAACACAAAGGGCCGGGCCCTTTGCGCTGGGCCAGATCAACATTTGTGCAATCAGTCGCGTGAGCAGGGGGAGAAAACCGCACTTTCTATTTATTTAATGAATATAAAAATAGAGATTTATAAAGACAATATATTAAGTATTTCTAATTTCATATTTTCAATCTTTTCACGCAATCTTAATTAAAGTTTTGTGGTCTTTATGCGATATTAAGCGAGTATTGGGCGTTTCTTAACCCATGTGACATTTCTTCTGATTTGCGAGTATTAAGCCGTTTTGTACTGAGGGATGCAAGCGTGTTTAAACTCGTAGGGTTAGTTCGTTCTTAAATAATGAATTTATGACAGGGAGGGTCTATGTTGCCATTGAATGGTAAACACGGAGTGGTGATTAGTAGAGTGCCGGTTATGCAAAATGGGCTAGGTGGCGTCATGACGCGTCATTTTCCTGATTTTGAAATAACGTACTGCCGTTCGATGCAGGAGTTGACGCTACTACAATTGCGTCGCGCTGGGGTCGTTATTGCCGATATTTCAGGTGAGTATCGTAATCCTCGCGGCACGCTTGAGCAGTATTATGGATTAATGAATCAGTATCGGGACATTCACTGGATATTCCTTGTCTCGCGTCCCCTTTATCCACTTGCAGTAGAGCTTCTTATGCGTCCGGAAAGCACGCTGCTTTCGGATATGGAACCGATCGAAGGCGTTATTAACGCTATTCGCGCGGGCAGTGAACGTGCCGAGCGAATAAGCCAGACGTTATTAATACCGGAAACGTCCGATATTGAAGAAGAGAGTGAGCAAATGATTGCGCTCACCCACTCTGAACGCAAGGTGTTGCGTTTATTAGGTAAAGGTTGGGGAATCAACCAAATAGCCACGCTGCTGAATAAAAGTAATAAAACGATCAGTGCACAAAAAAACAGTGCAATGCGCCGCTTATCACTTCGCAGTAATGCCGATATGTACGCGTGGATAAGCAGTACCCAGGGAATGCGAGAACTCAGTTTAATGTCGGCTTATGGAGAGTTTGAGGAATGGAAAAGACCACTGCAACAAGACATATCGCCGTCATCGAAAGCTGCTCAATGAGCGCTGTAGGGCTGAAGCATCTCTTTGCGATGCCCGCCCTGAGCCATTACCAGGTGCACCTGTTTAGCAGATTCGCCAGCTTTAAAGCGGCGCTCGTGGATATCTCATTCTATGCGGTTATCTATTCACTGTCTGATGAGCGTGAAGAGCGGAGAAACTGTCTGGCCTGTTTACGGGATCTCACCTTCACCCACAGCGACGTCCAGCGTATCGTGCTGGCCTCTGACGAAATGGAGGCGAGGCTGGTCAGCCATCTTTCGCCTTCTCGCTTGCATGGGATAATCAGTAAATCGGTTCCGCTAAAGCAGCTAATGGAGGGGCTGGAGACATTACTCAGCGAAACGCATCAGGTGAATGACAACATGTACAATCACTGGTGTGTGAGCCAGAATCGTATGTTAAGCCCAACCGAAAGGGCAATACTGCGTTATATGTCATCGGGATTTTCAATCCCTGAAATTGCGGCGCAGCTTGAACGCAATATTAAAACCATCCGGGCGCATAAGTTTAACGCAATGGTAAAGCTGGGCGTCAATTCTGACGTGGGATTACTGGATGCGGCGGATATCCTGGCGCATCTCCCTGCCCGGGAAGTTCGTCGTTCCGCTCTCACCGTTCCTTCATTCTCTTAGCGTTAAGTGGTGCGCCAGAGTTCTTCTGGCGCAACGTTTAGATGCAGACATCGACCCATTTTGCTGCGGTCAGCTCCGCCATTCTGTCGGGCGATATACGCACCGCACTGTGGATGGCACCCGCTGCGGGTAACACTTCCGCGTATTGTTTTAATGTGATGTCACAGTAAACAGAGAGCGGATTTTCCAGTCCGAAAGGACAGACGCCGCCAACAGGATGACCCGTCAGGGTGACGACCTCATCGCTGCTGAGCATGCGGGCTTTCGCGCCGAATGTCTCTTTAAGCTTTTTGTTATCCAGACGCGCATCGCCTTTTGCAACCACCAGAATCACGTCATTTTTAATTTTCAGTGACAGCGTTTTGGCAATTTGGCCGGGTTCAACGTTGTGCGCGGCAGCAGCAAGGGCAACAGTCGCTGTGCTTTGGTTAAGCTCAATGATCTCTATATCCGGAGCGTGTTCGGCAAAAAACTGTTGTACAGACTGCAAACTCATTGATTCCTCCTGACAAATATCCTGCGTAATCTGTCATAAGAATTTAGTCGCTGTAAATATCCCTTAAGTAACAAATATCCGTCAGGGACGATTTCTGGATCGCCTTCACATTCACAGAAACCGGTTACAGTAACCGGTTGCAGAGCGTGATGCAGAGATTAATACTAAGTGTGTAACTTCCCCTGTATCTAATAATAAGAGCTAATTATGAAACCATTCCGTTTGAGCAGTACCGCAGGTACACGATCCGGCAAGGTTGTGACGCTGATGTATGGAACAACGTGTGACGTGAGAGCGTCCAAAACGAACGTCTGACAGGAGATCTGCTATGTCTGCCAACCACGCTGCATTTAATCTGATTTTCCGCTTCGTTGAAAATTATGTCAGCCCTATTGCCGGGCGCATCTCTTCCCAGCGCCACGTTATGGCTATTCGTGACGGATTTATCTCAGCGATGCCGTTTATGATTGTGGGCTCATTTTTATTAGTGTTCGCTTACCCGCCTTTTTCGCCTGATACCACCTGGGGTTTTGCTCGCGCCTGGCTGGATATGGCGAAGCAGTTTGAAGGTCAAATTCTGACGCCGTTTGATATGACGATGGGGGTGATGTCCCTTTATATCTGTGCGGCTATCGCCTACAACCTGGGCAAACATTACGTTAAAACGCATCAGCTGGATCCGTTCATGTGCGCGATGCTGTCGCTGATGGCGTTCCTGCTGGTCGCCGCCCCTAAAACCAAAGGCGCTTTACCGGTGGATAGCCTGGGAGGGACCGGTATTTTCACCGCGATTCTGGTGGCGATCTATTGCGTTGAGATGATGCGTTTCCTGAAAGCACACAATATCGGGATCCGCCTGCCAGACCAGGTTCCACCGATGATCAAAAACTCGTTTGACCTGCTGATCCCGGTGCTGGTGGTGGTGCTCACGCTATACCCGCTGAGCCTGCTGATCCAGTCGCAGTTCGGTATGCTGATCCCACAGGCCATCATGTCGATATTCAAACCGCTGGTCTCTGCGGCTGACTCGCTGCCTGCGATCCTGCTGGCGGTGCTGATTGGCCACCTGCTGTGGTTTGCCGGGATCCACGGCGCGGCGATTGTCTCCGGGATGCTGCAAATGTTCTGGCTGACAAACCTGGGGGCGAACCAGACCGCGCTGGCGGCGAGCCAGCCTTTGCCACACATCTTTATGGAAGCCTTCTGGACGTTCTTTATCGTTATCGGCGGATCGGGGGCGACGATGGGGCTGGTGTTCTGCTATCTGCGTAGCCGCTCCGCGCACCTGCGCTCCATTGGACGTCTGAGCGTGGTACCAAGCATTTTCAATATCAATGAACCGGTGATTTTCGGTACGCCGATTGTGATGAACCCGGTGTTCTTTATTCCTTTCCTGCTGGCGCCGATGGTTAATGCCGTGCTGGCATGGGCAGCGATGAAGTTTGATCTGATTGGCCGCGTGATTTCCGTTGTGCCGTGGACGGCACCGGCTCCGGTTGGTGCCGCCTGGGCGCTGGGCTGGGATTTCCGTGCAGCCATTCTGGTGCTGGTTTTGGCCTGCGTTTCCGCCATTATCTATTTCCCGTTCTTCAAGGTGTACGAGAAACAGTTGCTTCAGCAGGAAGCGGAAGAAGCACAGCGTAATGGAGAAGAGGAAAATCAGCAGGTCGCTTAGGTAAAAGCAAAACGGCAACGCAGGTTGCCGTTTTTAGTGTTTGTTCCCTCTCTCTGCGGGTTTCAGGCCGGGCCAGACTACTTAAGCGTGCAATCGCCACACTGCTTGACGTCCGGCAAACGGTAGCGCTGACAGCAGGTACGACGTACCAGAAGTCCCTCACGCGGAACCACGGTGCGGTAAAGAGGGTTATCCCGTCCATCCGACAGCTGTCTGGCAAAGAAACAGCTCTGACGCAGTGCATCCACTTTCTCGTCGCCGAGCAGCGGCTTCATCTCCGTTAAATACCAGTGGATAAGATACCCGGTATTACTCCAGATCAGTTTGCCGTTAATCTCTCCCGTCGCTTCCAGCGCATCAATGACCGGAACCAGCGCTCTTGTAATCAGCCGTTCCATACGCGCCTGCGCTGACAGGTGTCTCGCGCTCGGATCTTCATGTACATCAATCCAGAAACAGGCAGCACGCCCGGTTTCATGAAACTCAACATGGAAATGTTCTGACGAGAGATCGAGCATCGTTTCCTGGGTCAACAGGGCCAGCATGACAGGCGGCACCATCAGCCCGATATACCACTGTGCCCAGAGGGATAACAGCGGTTTGTTTTCCCGCGTCAGGGTAGGTTGGTTACGATAAATATGGTCGGAATAGGTTGCCAGCAGTGACCGCAGCTCCGCAGGGCGTTGCCACTCAGTCAGCGTCAGAGCATGATGCGGCGGTGCTTCATCCAGTTTGATGAAATCCAGCAGATGAGCGCGCGTTACGGCAATTTTTTCCCGAATGGCATCCGCAAGCGTCGTTTCCCCGGCGGAGAGTGGAGCTCGCCAGAGCAGGGGCTCAACGATGTGTGCGGTACGAGTCGCCATAGTGTGGATTACAAATCTAAATGATAATGATTGCCAATCCTAACTATAGATAAAACCGAGCGCAAGCGTTTTATCCTGGCGCTGTGAAGGCGGTTTCAGGCGGTATGAAGCTCTTCGCTCAGCAGAATGCTGTTACGTCCCATATGCTTGGCTTCATAGAGGGCTTTATCGGCTTTCGCCAGCGCGCCCTCAACGTCGTCACCTTCGAAAATGGCGATGCCGATGCTGATGGTCACGTTAGTGGCGACGCTTTCGTTAAACATATGGGGGATTTTAAGATCGTAAACCTTCTGACGTATGCGTTCAGCCGTCTGTCGCGCTTGCTCCAGCGGGATGTTACTCAACAGCACCATAAATTCTTCCCCGCCAAACCGGGCGACAACATCGCGTGAGCGCACGGCGTCGCGTATCGCAGCCGAGACCCTGATCAAGGCCTGATCGCCCATCATATGGCCATAATGGTCGTTGTAGGCTTTGAAGTGGTCGATATCCATCAGCAGCACGAAGTGCTCGCCAGCGTCAGGCCTGGGAAGATTCTCCAGCCGGCTTTGCAGCCCGCGACGGTTATATAGGCCGGTGAGCGGGTCCATCATGCTGAGATCGGCCAGGGTTTCGCGCTCCTCCAGCAGTTCGGAAAGCAGCTCCTGGGCGAAACGGTCATTGCGCCGCTGAAGAACATGATGGATACCAATGGCGACCACCGGCAGCGCGAAAAAATAGGCCATTCTCAGCCAGTTTTCGGACGGACTAAGCCACAGGCAGGATATAAAAGCGGGAAATGAATGTAACGTAAAGGCTTTAATATTACTTGCGAACGCCAGAGACCCTATAAAAAGCACTGTTAATAGCGCCATCATTAAATAGGTCGCGTGATCGTGCGTGATTAACAGAAATTTAGAGACGATCTGCCAGGCCCATAAAAGACCAAAAATAGCTGAAACAACAGGGATATTTATTTTTCGCGTGCTGTTTTTCCAGTGCCAGATAAGTAAGCCTGTGCTGATAGTCAGTACGGCAAAGAGCGGGACAGATAACACACGCACGGAATAGAGAGGGTTTGTTACCGAGAACAATGCTGACGCGGCGTTCAGAAATAAAAACAAACGTAAAGATAGCTGATATTTCTTGTTGACTAAAGACAGCCAGGATTGTGATGTCATATGCGTGCGTTTTTATTAAAACTCAATTAAAACAATGAGCAAGGTGTTGTTGTGTAATATTGGGCGCTACAAAATTGAATTTTTATTATCAGAAAAACTTTATCGGAAGTTAACAGGTGGGCAATTTATCACCTTACACATTCTCTGTCATTATGGGAAAGCAATTGCTGACGCAATTTCTTACGTCGCATGCTGACAAGTGATAATTACTATCATATGATACTGGTTATCATTATCAGTGCGAGAGGTGAAACCATGTTGAGCAAAGCGCTGGGAAGTGGGTGGGGAATATTACTGCCTGGTTCCATTATCGGTGGGCTAATGTTTGCCGATCTCCCCATTGATGTCTGGAAAGCAATGATTGTTTCAGGCTTGCTGGTGACATCCGCAATGATCTGGCACAAACAGTTACGGCATTACGTGCTGCTGCCATCATGCGTTGCGCTAATCAGTGGACTGCTGGTGATTCTGATGAGTTTGAAATAAAAGGGAAAAACAGGAGGCACTGCTGAGGGGATGTAAGATAATTGGTGCGAGGGGGGGGACTTGAACCCCCACGTCCGTAAGGACACTAACACCTGAAGCTAGCGCGTCTACCAATTCCGCCACCTTCGCACAGTCATCTTACTGGTTTGATATCGCCTCGTTGGTGCGAGGGGGGGGACTCGAACCCCCACATCCTAAGGACACTAACACCTGAAGCTAGCGCGTCTACCAATTCCGCCACCTTCGCCCAGTGCGAGCAATATCAACGTGATTTATGGTGCGAGGGGGGGGACTTGAACCCCCACGTCCGTAAGGACACTAACACCTGAAGCTAGCGCGTCTACCAATTCCGCCACCTTCGCATACCATCGACACTGTAAAAGTATCGTAACCACGGAGGCGCATTCTAGATGTTTTCAGCTTTACGTCAACAGAAAATTGCGCACGTTGTTTTGATTGCTGCAAAAATGGGCGATGGCAGCGTCAGCCATCGCCGGACCGGGGGTTTACTTTTTCGCCTGGCGCGTCATCACGGTGCGATAGACCTTAAAGCGGCCCGTCTGGGCGATCACTTCGTGGAAGCCAAAGGTTTCATCCAGCACTTTCGGGTACGCGAGGAAGGCGTTCGCTACGATACGCAGCTCACCGCCGCTGTTGAGGTGACGGGTTGCGCCACGGATCAGCGTTTGCGCCGCTTCAAGGCTGGTCTCCATTCCGTCGTGGAACGGCGGGTTAGAGATGATCATGTCAAAGCGACCGGACACGTCGGAGAAAACGTTGCTGGCAAACACGTCACCTTCAATGCCATTCGCAGCAAGCGTGGCGCGGCTGGCTTCTACTGCCGGGGCGCTCACGTCACACAGGGTTAAACGCACTTTTGGTGAGTGGCTGGCGAGAACCGTTGACAGCACGCCCGCACCACAGCCGACGTCCAGCACCTTGCCCTTGGTATGAGGCGTCAGGGTGGACAGCAGCAGCTTGCTGCCCGTATCGAGCGCATCACGGCTGAACACGCCCGGCAGGGTTTTAATGGTCAGGCCGTCAAGCTGGTACTCGTCCCAGAAGGCGTCGGCATCGAAGGTGGTCTGTTTTTCCAGACGACCATGGTACAGGCCGCAGCGACGGGCGCTGTCGATTTTCGTCAGCGGCGCCCAGGCTTCGAGCATCTGCTCTGCGCTACGCACCCCGCTGCGGTTCTCACCGACAACAAAAATATCGCAGCCGACCGGCAGCAGAGAAAGCAGGTTCATCAGCTGGAACTGGGCTTCCGGCTTGTTTTTCGGCCAGTAGTAAATGAGCGTATCGCAGTCAGCAATATCGCTCTGCTCCGCCGCCAGGCTAAAGCGCGCGCGCTCGCCCATCTGGCGGCTCAGCACCTGCCAGTGGTGATAGTACTGGGTGTGGGCACGGCTTTCAGCACAGTCGAAACGCGCGGGCAGGTCATCCTGCATATCTCCGGCAAACAGAATACGGCTTTCTTCGAAATCATCACTGTGACGCAGCAAGACTTCACTTGCCGGGGTAAATGCAGACATGAATTGTTCCTCAATAAACTCAGGTGGGGATTATAGTAGGTAGATGGCGCAGTTTCGACACATTTGCTATATTTGCGCGCCTGAGAGACAGGAGTTTTCGCTATGACATCCCGACGAGACTGGCAGTTGCAGCAGCTGGGCATTACCCAGTGGGCTTTGCGTCGCCCGACGGCGTTGCGGGGCGAAATAGCCATCTCCATACCTGCGCATGTCCGCCTGGTGATGGTGGCAGAAGCGCCGCCTGCCCTGAACGAGCCCCTGATTGAGGATGTCCTTCGCACCCTGAAGGTGACCCGCGATCAGGTATTACAGCTGGCGCCTGAAAGCGTCGCGATGCTTCCCCCTGACAGCTGCTGTAACAGCTGGCGAATCGGGGCGGTGGACGAGCTACCTCTTGAAGGAAGCCAGATCAGTTCGCCAGCGCTGGACGAACTGAAAGCCAACCCAAAAGCGCGTAGCGCGCTATGGCAACAAATTTGCGAATATGAACACGATTTCTTCCCTCACGACGGCTGACCTGACCACCGCGTTCGCGATTGAAACCCGCGCCCATGCCTTTCCGTGGAGCGAAAAGACGTTTGCCAGCAATCAGGGCGAACGCTATTTAAATCTCCGCCTGGACGTTGACGGTGCGATGGCTGCGTTCGCCATCACGCAGGTCGTTCTGGACGAGGCGACGCTGTTTAATATTGCGGTCGATCCCGCTTACCAGCGCCGCGGGCTGGGCAGGGAACTGCTTGAGCACCTCATTCGTGAGCTGGAAACCCGTGACGTTTTCACCCTGTGGCTGGAGGTGCGCGCGTCCAATGTCGCCGCCATCGCGCTCTATGAAAGCTTAGGCTTCAACGAGGCGACTATCCGCCGTAACTACTACCCCACCGCAGAGGGACGTGAAGACGCCATTATCATGGCTCTGCCGATTGGATAACGAAAATAAGGTTGTAACGATGAAATGGGACTGGATTTTCTTTGATGCCGACGAAACGCTGTTTACGTTTGACTCGTTCGGCGGCCTACAGCGGATGTTTCTCGACTATAGCGTGACGTTCACCGCGGAAGATTTTCAGGACTATCAGGCGGTGAACAAACCGCTGTGGGTGGATTACCAGAACGGAGCCATCACCGCGTTACAGCTTCAGCATCAGCGTTTTGACGTGTGGGCTGAACGGTTAAACGTCAGTCCTGGGGCGCTAAACGAGGCCTTCCTGAATGCGATGGCGGATATCTGCGCGCCGCTGCCCGGCGCCGTTTCTCTGCTGGATTCGCTGAAAGGGAAGGTGAAGCTTGGGATCATTACCAACGGCTTTACCGCGCTTCAGCAGATCCGCCTTGAACGCACCGGCCTGCGCGATCATTTCGACGCGCTGGTGATCTCCGAAGAGGTGGGCGTACCGAAGCCGGATCCGCGTATTTTCGATTATGCGCTGGCGCAAGCGGGCAATCCTGACCGCGATCGCGTGCTGATGGTGGGGGATACGGCAGAATCTGATATTCTGGGAGGTATGAGATCGGGCCTGTCGACCGTCTGGCTGAATGCGCATGGTCGCACGCTGCCGGAAGGCATCGAGCCGACCTGGACCGTTACGTCATTGAACGAACTGGAGCAGCTCCTGTGTAAACAATGATTGCCTGCCCCCTGTTGATGGGTAAAATAGCCGCATTTTTCGTATTCCATGATGCGCGGCCTGCTGCCGCGCTTACCTAAGAAGAATTGATTATGACGTTGTCTCCTTATCTGCAAGAGGTGGCCAAACGCCGCACTTTTGCCATTATCTCGCACCCGGATGCCGGTAAAACGACCATCACCGAGAAGGTGTTGCTGTTCGGACAGGCGATCCAGACCGCGGGTACCGTTAAAGGCCGTGGCTCCAGCCAGCATGCTAAATCCGACTGGATGGAGATGGAAAAGCAGCGTGGTATTTCGATTACCACCTCCGTGATGCAGTTCCCGTATCACGACTGCCTGGTGAACCTGCTGGACACCCCGGGGCACGAAGACTTCTCCGAAGATACCTACCGTACGCTGACGGCGGTGGACTGCTGCCTGATGGTGATCGACGCTGCGAAAGGTGTTGAAGATCGTACCCGCAAGCTGATGGAAGTCACCCGTCTGCGCGATACGCCGATCCTCACCTTTATGAACAAACTCGACCGTGACATCCGTGATCCGATGGAGCTGATGGATGAAGTGGAAAACGAGCTGAAGATTGCCTGCGCGCCAATCACCTGGCCGATTGGCTGCGGCAAGCTGTTCAAAGGGGTTTACCACCTCTATAAAGACGAAACCTACCTGTACCAGACCGGTAAGGGCCACACCATTCAGGAAGTCCGCATTGTGAAAGGTCTGGACAACCCGGAGCTGGACGCCGCTGTCGGTGAAGAGCTGGCCGCCCAGCTGCGCGATGAGCTGGAGCTGGTTAAAGGCGCGTCGCATGAGTTCGACAGAGAGCTGTTCCTGAGCGGTGAAATTACCCCGGTCTTCTTCGGTACCGCACTCGGCAACTTCGGCGTTGACCATATGCTCGACGGTCTGGTTGAGTGGGCCCCGCAGCCGATGCCGCGTAAAACCGACACCCGCGAAGTAGAAGCGAAGGAAGAGAAGTTCTCCGGCTTCGTCTTTAAAATTCAGGCCAACATGGACCCGAAACACCGTGACCGCGTCGCCTTTATGCGCGTGGTTTCCGGTAAGTACGAAAAGGGCATGAAGCTGCGTCAGGTCCGTATCGGTAAAGACGTAGTAATCTCCGACGCGCTGACCTTCATGGCGGGCGACCGTTCGCATGTAGAAGAAGCCTATCCGGGTGACATCATTGGTTTACACAACCACGGTACCATTCAGATTGGCGATACCTTCACGCAGGGCGAGATGATGAAGTTCACCGGTATCCCGAACTTCGCGCCAGAACTGTTCCGCCGCATTCGCCTGCGCGATCCGCTGAAGCAGAAGCAGCTGCTGAAAGGCCTGGTCCAGCTTTCCGAAGAGGGCGCGGTACAGGTGTTCCGCCCAATCGCCAACAACGATCTGATCGTGGGCGCGGTGGGTGTGCTCCAGTTCGACGTGGTGGTTGCCCGTCTTAAGAGCGAGTACAACGTGGAAGCGATTTACGAATCGGTGAACGTGGCGACCGCCCGCTGGGTTGAATGTTCAGACGTGAAGAAATTCGAAGAATTTAAACGTAAGAACGAAGTTCAGCTGGCGCTGGACGGTGGCGATAACCTGACCTATATCGCCCCAACCATGGTAAACCTGAACCTGACGCAGGAACGTTATCCTGATGTTCAGTTCCGCAAAACGCGCGAGCATTAATTCCCTCTCAGAGCACGGCAGCCGCCGTGCTCTTCTTTAATTCCTGTGTTATTAAACCCTTGCGGAATGTTCTTAATTCACCGCAATTTTTCGCTATTCGTTCGTTTTTTCCCCAATTCTGAATGCACCCCTCTGATTGTGATCTATATTTAACTCAGTGTTTAGCACCGGGCGTGGATGAATTAACTGTTCAATGCATGTCCATTGGTTCTCCATTTTGCCCCGGTGTTAATTCGCAATATATAAAACCAAGATTAGGGAAGTATGTCGCCCAAATAATGGGAAAAACACAGGAATAAATCGATGAATATGACAAGACTGAAGATTTCTAAAACTCTGCTGGCTGTAACATTGGGTAGTGTCCTGGTAAGCGGTTCTGCTCTGGCGGATACCAGCACCATGGATAAAGCGCAAAATTCCGCCAATACCGCAGGGGAAAAAATCGATAGCTCTATGAATAAAGTCGGTAATTTCATGGATGACAGCTCAATCACAGCAAAAGTGAAAGCCGCACTGGTGGATCACGAATCCATCAAGAGCACCGATATTTCTGTTAAAACCGACAACAAGGTTGTCACCCTGAGCGGTTTCGTTGAAAGCCAGACCCAGGCTGAAGAAGCCGTTAAAGTGGCAAAAGGCGTTGAGGGCGTAAGCTCCGTCAGCGACAAACTGCACGTACGTGACAGCAAAGAATCGTCGGTGAAGGGCTATGCCGGAGATGCAGCAACTACCAGCGAAATCAAAGCTAAACTGTTAGCTGACGACATCGTGCCATCCCGTATGGTGAAAGTTGAAACCACCGATGGTGTGGTCCAGCTGTCCGGTACGGTTGAGAATCAGGCACAAAGCGATCGTGCCGAGTCAATTGCGAAAGCTATTGATGGTGTGAAAAGCGTCAAAAACGATCTGAAAACGAAGTAAAGCAGTACCATTCGCCCGTCAGGCTGAAAACCGCGGGCGAAATAAAAACGATTCTGGAAAAGCCGGTGAGTGACCTGAGCGCTCACGTTTAGCGGCCGACATTAACTATGGTAAAGGAGAGGCTTATGTTTCGTTGGGGCATTATATTTCTGGTTATCGCGTTAATTGCCGCCGCATTGGGCTTTGGTGGACTGGCGGGTACCGCGGCATGGGCAGCGAAAATTGTCTTCGTCGTCGGTATTATTCTGTTCCTGGTCAGCCTGTTTACGGGTCGACGTCGCCCGTAGCAAACGCAATATTTACTAAACAAACTCAAGCCAGTCCTCGTGACTGGCTTTTTCTCGTTTGAGAACCACCGGGGAAGTGCGTTACTGTGTCTTATCAAAATAATGAAAACAGGAAGGCAGAGGTGGGGCAACGAATTCCCGTTACGCTCGGCAATATTGCGCCGCTGACGTTAAAACCGTTTCATGCAGGCCAGCTTGCGCTGGTCTGTGAAGGGGGAGGGCAGCGCGGTATTTTCACTGCTGGCGTGCTCGACGAATTTATGCGCGCGCAATTCAACCCGTTCGATCTCTATTTCGGCACCTCTGCCGGGGCGCAGAACCTCTCCGCCTATGTCTGCAACCAGCCCGGCTATGCGCGCAAAGTGATTATGCGCTACACCACCTCCAAAGAATTCTTCAATCCGGTACGCTTCGTACGCGGCGGGAACCTGATCGATCTCGACTGGTTACTGGATGCTACCTCCAGCCAGATGCCGCTGGCCATGGATACCGCGTCACGTCTGTTCGATACCGGCAAAGAGTTCTGGATGTGCGCCAGCCGTGGCGATGACTATTCGCCGGGTTACTTTTCGCCGCAGAAAGAGAACTGGCTGGATATCATCCGCGCGTCCAGCGCGATCCCGGGATTCTACCGCACCGGCGCCCTGCTGGAGGGGATAAGCTATCTTGACGGCGGTATCAGCGACGCGGTGCCGGTACAGGAGGCGGCGCGGCGCGGGGCAAAAACCATTGTGGTGATCCGCACGGTGCCTTCGCAGATGTATTACACCCCACAGTGGTTTAAGCGGATGGAACGCTGGCTGGGCGACAGCAGCCTGCAACCGCTGGTGAATATCGCGAAGCAGCATGAAACCACCTACGGCGCGATGCAGCGTTTTATTGAAAAACCACCGGGCAAGCTGCGCATCTTTGAAATTTATCCGCCTAAGCCGCTGTTGAGCATGGCGCTGGGCAGTCGGCTGCCTGCGTTGCGTATGGATTACAAAACGGGGCGGCTGTGCGGGCGTTACTTCCTGGCGACCGTCGGGAAAATGCTGGCGGAGCAACCGCCTCTTCATCGGCATAAAAGCATCATTTTGCCGCCTGCCGTTGTGGCCAATGACGCGGTGGCGATGCCGCTGGTGGACGCGCCGCAGGCCAACGATGGCTTACTCGATAACGAGGATCTGGCGTGACGCACTGCTTTATCGATACCCATTGCCACTTTGATTTCCCGCCGTTTAGCGGGGAGGAAACATCAAGTATTGCGCGCGCGGCTGAGGCCGGTGTGAGAGCCATTATTGTGCCCGCTATTGAAGCGGCGAGATTCGACAAAGTTCTGGCGCTTGCCCGGGAGCACGATGCGCTGTATGCCGCGCTGGGTCTGCATCCGATCGTTATTGAGCACCATCTTGATGACCATCTCGACAGGCTGGATGCCACGCTGCAAAATGCGGATACAAAGCTGGTTGCCATCGGTGAGATCGGCCTCGATCTCTATCGTGAAGATCCGCAGTTTGAGCGCCAGCAGACGATCCTGGATGCGCAGCTCCGGCTGGCAAAGCGCCACGATCTGCCGGTGATCCTCCACTCCAGACGTACCCATGACAAACTGGCGATGCACCTGAAGCGTATCGACGTGCCGCGCAGGGGCGTGGTCCATGGTTTCGCTGGAAGCCTTCAGCAGGCGCAGCGTTTTATTGAGCTGGGCTATAAGATTGGCGTCGGTGGCACCATTACCTATCCGCGTGCCAGCAAAACCCGTGATGTGATGGCGCAGCTCCCGCTGACCTCGCTCCTGCTGGAAACGGATGCGCCTGACATGCCGCTGAATGGTTTTCAGGGCCAGCCCAACCGCCCGGAGCAGGCGGCGCGCGTTTTTGATGTGCTGTGTGAGCTGCGTCAGGAGCCTGAAGATGTGATTGCCAGCGCGCTGCTGGAAAACACCCGCGCGGTCTTCGGCATCACGCTATAAATAAAGGGCCGGGCGGATCACCGTGATCTGCTGCCGTTCCAGGGCCTGCGCCAGCGGCTCGATGTCCTCCGGCGTGGCGCTCCGCCATCGCGCCGCCTCCCCGTAAACCCCATGAGCATGAAACGCGTTGATCCGCACAGGAACGTTCCCCAACGCGTGGATAAAAGCGGTCAGCGATGGCAGATGGTGCAGATAATCACACCGAGCGGGGATCACCAGCAGGCGCAGCTCCGTCAGGCGATGACGATCGGCCAGCCAGCGGATGCTCTGCTTGATCTGCGTGTTTTCGCGCCCGGTCAGAAAACGGTGATGTTCATTGCCCCAGGCTTTCAGATCCACCATCGCGCCGTCAAACACCGGTAACAGCTTTTGCCAGCCGGTTTCGCTTAACAGGCCGTTGCTGTCCACCAGGCACGTCAGATGGCGCAGGGACGGATCGGCTTTGATCGCGGTGAACAGCGCAACCAAAAACGGCAGCTGCGTGGTGGCCTCACCCCCGCTGACGGTCACGCCCTCAATAAACGGCGCGGACGTGCGAACCCGGGAGAGGATCTCCTCAACGCTATAGCGCTGCGCCATCGGCGTCGCCTGCTGCTGACACAGGTGCAGACAGGTGTCGCACTGCTGACAGTGACTCTCCTGCCACCAGACGCGCCCGGCCTGAATTGCCAGCGCATCATGAGGACAGTGGGGAACACAGTCGCCGCAGTCGTTGCAGCGCCCTATCGTCCACGGGTTGTGGCAGGTTTTGCAGCGCAGGTTACAGCCCTGGAGGAACAACGCCAGGCGGCTGCCCGGCCCGTCCACGCAGGAGAAGGGTATGACCTGACTAACTAAAGCGCATCTGCTGTTCATGGCTTATCACGCGCGGCTGACGTTCCAGAATACGGGTATTGCGCGCGGCCTCCTCGCCGAGCCAGGTGGTGTTGGTGCGCGAGCCGGCCTCCCGGTATTTCTCCAGATCGGAGAGCCGCACCATATACCCGGTGACGCGCACCAGGTCGTTTCCGGCTACATTCGCGGTGAACTCACGCATACCGGCGTTGAACGCCCCCAGGCACAGCTGCACCACAGCCTGAGGATTGCGTTTAACCGTTTCCTCCAGGGTGAGAATATCGCTGATCCCCGAATGATAGTGTTTATGATGCGGCGCCACGGCCAGCAGGTGGCTGACAGGGTCCGGTTCGTCGCCGTACGGCAGACGTGCGCCCGGCGTGGTGCCAGAATCGGAACTGATCCCAGACTGGGCATGCAGCATCGCGCGGTGCTGCCAGCCGTGTTTCACCGGCGTGTTTTCAACAAACGCCGCAAGCTGTTCACTGATGCGGTAGCCCAGAGCATTGGCCTGTTCGTTCTTACCGTAACGTCCCGTAATGCCTGCTTTCTCGCACAGCACATTCACCGCTTCGGCCAGACCGTACATGCCAAACATCGGCACAAAGCGATCGGCATCAATCAGCCCCTCTTTCACCAGGAAGCTATTCTCAAAGAAACCGGCTTGTTCATATAGAAAATCGCAGCGCGCATTGATGATCGCGATTTGTTGCTGGCAGTAGTGGGGAAGGGTACGGGTGAAAAAGTCTTCCGGTGAGCGGCTGTGTTCCGCAATCGCTTTCAGGTTAAGGCGCACCAGCGTGCTGCCGCCGCCCGCCAGCGGCAGGGAGTTGTAACAGCTCACCACGCCATAGCGACCTTTTGTGAAAATTTTATCATTCACCGGGCCATTAGAAATATGCGGTTTACTGCATTCACAAATGTTTTCCGCCACGCTCAGCAGCAGATCGCTGGGGGTTACATCCGGGTCGTAGATAAAGGTCAGGTTCGGCGCAACCTGCTTCAGTTCGGCATCCGCGCGAAGGATGGCTCGGGTGACAGGCGTATCCGCCGGGCCGATATTGGCATGCATAAACGCATCGGGCAGGGTTCTGTCCAGGTAACGCCAGAAACGTTTTATTCGGCTATCGATTTCATCCTGTGTTAGAATTTTAACATAGGGGCTGAGTATCTCATCGAGCTGGCCCAGATAGACCGGCATCGATGTGACGGACGGAACATGGTGATAAAGGATAGTGAGCAGCGAGAGGGCATCATCCAGATCTTTCGCCCCTTCCAGCTCCAGCCATTCTGAGCCGTTAGCCAGAAATTTAGCGTAGTCCGGCAGCACGTAGCGCGGTTTGTAAGGCGCATGGCCTTCGAACATGTCGCAGATGAATCCCTCGTCCAGCGCGGCCCGGGCCGCCTCTGGCAGAGCGGGATAGGGCAGATTGTTCTCTGCTTCCAGCGCCAGAAAATGACGTTTTTGTTCCGGGGTTAACACCGGGCTGGTCACAATGTGCTGGCAACGTTGTTGCAGGGCGTCGGGCATGTTCACTTCCTTGGTTGTTCTGCGGATAGTGAACGAATTGTAGGAAGCCAGCCTGGTGGCGCTTTTGATCAGACAGGGGATATCGCCGATTTAGTCAGCAATTAACGCACTAAAATTTGAAGAAGATCTCATTACAGTAATGCAAATTTGCACACAGTTTTCATTAACTGTGATGAATGTCGAAGTGTGGATGCGGGTGAATGTTAGAATACTCACAGACCCGCAAGGTAAAATTTATACGGCACTGCCGTTGGAGAATGTTATGACCGATTTAACTGCAAGCAGCCTGCGCGCGTTGAAACTGATGGACCTGACCACCCTGAACGATGACGACACCAATGAAAAAGTCATCGCCCTGTGCCATCAGGCGAAAACGCCAGTGGGTAACACCGCCGCCGTCTGTATCTATCCGCGCTTCATCCCGATTGCCCGCAAAACGCTGAAAGAGCAGGGCACGCCGGACGTGCGCATTGCCACCGTAACCAACTTCCCGCACGGCAATGACGATATCGACATCGCGCTGGCAGAAACCCGCGCGGCGATTGCGTACGGCGCAGACGAAGTTGACGTGGTATTCCCGTACCGCGCGCTGATCGCCGGCAACGAGCAGGTCGGTTTTGACCTGGTGAAAGCCTGTAAAGACGCGTGTGCGGCGGCAAACGTGCTGCTTAAAGTGATCATCGAAACCGGCGAGCTGAAAGAAGAGGCGCTGATTCGTAAAGCGTCTGAAATCTCTATCAAAGCGGGCGCGGATTTCATTAAAACCTCTACCGGTAAAGTGCCGGTCAACGCTACCCCGGAAAGCGCACGCATCATGATGGAAGTCATCCGTGATATGGGCGTGTCCAAAACCGTTGGCTTCAAACCGGCGGGCGGCGTGCGTACCGCGGAAGACGCGCAGCAGTTCCTGGCGATTGCCGACGAGCTGTTCGGCGCCGACTGGGCTGATTCCCGCCACTACCGCTTCGGCGCGTCCAGCCTGCTGGCCAGCTTGCTGAAAGCGCTGGGTCACGGTGACGGTAAGAGCGCAAGCAGCTACTAAGTTGAATTGCCGGGTGGCGCTACGCTAACCCGGCCTACAGGATCGTAGGGCGGGTCAACATATCCGCCGCCATTCACCCGATTCCGCATGGAGGTTACCGTGTTTCTCGCACAAGAAATTATTCGTAAAAAACGTGATGGTCATGCATTAAGCGACGAAGAAATCCGCTTTTTTATCAATGGCATTCGTGATAACACCATCTCTGAAGGGCAGATTGCGGCTCTGGCGATGACCATTTTCTTCCACGATATGTCGATGCCTGAGCGCGTGTCGCTGACCATGGCGATGCGAGATTCAGGAACCGTTCTGGACTGGAAAAGCCTCAACCTTAACGGCCCAATTGTGGACAAACACTCCACCGGCGGCGTGGGCGACGTGACCTCCCTGATGCTCGGCCCAATGGTGGCGGCTTGTGGCGGTTACATCCCGATGATTTCCGGGCGCGGCCTGGGTCATACCGGCGGTACGCTCGACAAACTGGAAGCCATTCCGGGCTTCGATATCTTCCCGGATGACAACCGCTTCCGCGACATTATTAAAGACGTTGGCGTGGCGATTATCGGCCAGACCAGCTCTCTTGCTCCGGCTGACAAGCGTTTCTACGCGACGCGTGACATTACCGCGACCGTAGACTCCATCCCGCTGATCACCGCCTCTATCCTTGCCAAAAAACTGGCGGAAGGTCTGGATGCGCTGGTGATGGATGTGAAAGTGGGCAGCGGCGCGTTTATGCCAACCTATGAACTCTCTGAGGCGCTGGCCGAAGCGATCGTTGGCGTCTCCAACGGCGCGGGCGTGCGCACCACTGCACTGCTGACGGACATGAACCAGGTGCTGGCCTCCAGCGCCGGTAACGCGGTTGAAGTCCGTGAGGCCGTGCAGTTCCTCACAGGCGAATACCGTAACCCGCGCCTGTTCGATGTCACCATGGCGCTGTGCGTTGAGATGTTAATCTCCGGCAAGTTGGCCAAAGACGACGCGGAAGCCCGCGCGAAGCTTCAGGCGGTGCTGGACAACGGCAAAGCGGCGGAGATCTTTGGTCGGATGGTGGCGGCGCAGAAAGGCCCGACCGACTTCGTGGAAAACTACGCGAAATACCTGCCCACCGCGATGCTCAGCAAAGCGGTCTATGCGGACAGCGAAGGCTTTGTCTCGGCTATGGATACCCGCGCGCTCGGCATGGCTGTTGTGTCTATGGGCGGCGGTCGTCGTCAGGCATCGGACACCATTGATTACAGCGTCGGCTTTACCGATATGGCCCGTCTGGGCGACAGCGTTGACGGCCAACGTCCGCTGGCGGTGATCCACGCGAAAGATGAAGCCAGCTGGCAGGACGCGGCGAAAGCGGTGAAGGCGGCAATATCTCTTGACGATAAAGCACCGGAAACCACACCGACGGTCTATCGTCGTATCACTGAATAGCGGTATACTGATCTGATCGCATTTTTATGAAGCACTAAGTACGGAGAACAATTATGAAACGTGCATTTATTATGGTGCTGGACTCATTCGGCATCGGCGCAACCGAAGATGCAGAACGATTTGGTGACGTGGGTTCCGATACCCTGGGTCACATCGCGGAAGCCTGTGCAAAAGGCGAAGCGGACAACGGTCGTAAAGGCCCTCTGAACCTGCCAAACCTGACCCGTCTGGGGCTGGTAAAAGCGCATGAAGGCTCTACCGGTAAGATCGCAGCCGGTATGGACGGTAACGCGGAAGTGGTGGGCGCCTACGCGTGGGCGCACGAGCTCTCTTCCGGGAAAGATACTCCGTCCGGCCACTGGGAAATCGCCGGCGTGCCGGTGCTGTTTGACTGGGGCTACTTCTCCGATCACGAGAACAGCTTCCCGCAGGAGCTGCTCGATAAGCTGGTGAAGCGCGCCAACCTGCCGGGCTACCTCGGCAACTGCCACTCTTCCGGTACCGTGATTCTGGATCAGCTCGGCGAAGAGCATATGAAAACCGGCAAGCCGATTTTCTATACCTCTGCTGACTCCGTGTTCCAGATCGCCTGCCATGAAGAGACGTTTGGCCTGGATAAACTGTACGAGCTGTGCGAGATCGCCCGTGAAGAGCTGACCGAAGGCGGCTACAACATTGGCCGCGTTATCGCGCGTCCGTTTATTGGCGACAAAGCGGGTAACTTCCAGCGTACCGGCAACCGTCACGATCTGGCCGTGGAGCCACCGGCGCCGACCGTGCTGCAAAAACTCGTCGACGAGAAAGACGGCCACGTGGTTTCCGTGGGTAAAATCGCGGACATTTACGCCAACTGCGGCATTACCAAAAAGGTCAAAGCGACCGGTCTGGATGCGCTGTTCGACGCCACCATCAAAGAGATGAAAGAAGCGGGCGATAAGACCATTGTCTTCACCAACTTCGTGGACTTCGACTCCTCCTGGGGCCACCGTCGCGACGTCGCCGGTTATGCTGCGGGTCTGGAGCTGTTTGACCGCCGTCTGCCAGAGCTGATGGAGCTGGTGGGGGAAGATGACATTCTGATCCTGACCGCTGACCATGGCTGTGACCCGACCTGGACCGGTACCGACCACACCCGTGAGCACATTCCGGTGCTGGTGTACGGCCCGAAAGTCAAACCGGGCTCGCTGGGTCACCGTGAGACCTTCGCGGACATCGGCCAGACGATTGCGAAATACTTTGGTACGTCTGACATGGAATATGGCAAGGCTATGTTCTAAACGGATTGGGTGCGGCCTGATGCCCTCACCCCGGCCCTCTCCCACCGGGAGAGGGAGAACAGAATGTAGGCCGGGTAAGGCGTAGCCGCCACCCGGCAAAAACAACAATGTAAAAGGAACTGAAGATGGCAACTCCTCACATTAATGCAGAAATGGGTGATTTCGCTGACGTCGTATTGATGCCGGGCGACCCGCTGCGCGCGAAGCACATTGCAGAAACCTTCCTCGAAGACGTGCGTGAAGTGAACAACGTGCGCGGCATGCTGGGCTTCACCGGCACCTATAAAGGCCGCAAAATCTCCGTGATGGGTCACGGCATGGGTATCCCATCCTGCTCCATCTACACCAAAGAGCTGATCACCGATTTCGGCGTGAAGAAAATCATCCGTGTTGGCTCCTGCGGCGCGGTGCGCATGGACGTTAAGCTGCGTGACGTGGTGATCGGCATGGGCGCGTGCACCGACTCTAAAGTTAACCGCATCCGTTTTAAAGATCATGACTTTGCGGCCATCGCTGACTTTGACATGGTGCGTAACGCGGTTGACGCGGCAAAAGCGCTGGGCGTTGACGCGCGCGTGGGCAACCTGTTCTCTGCCGATCTGTTCTACTCGCCAGAAGGCGACATGTTCGACGTGATGGAAAAATACGGCATTCTGGGTGTGGAAATGGAAGCTGCCGGTATCTACGGCGTGGCGGCTGAATTCGGTGCGAAAGCGCTGACCATCTGCACCGTGTCTGACCACATCCGTACCCACGAGCAGACTACCGCTGCCGAGCGTCAGACCACCTTCAACGACATGATCAAAATCGCGCTGGAATCCGTTCTGCTGGGCGATAAAGAGTAATACCTGTTGTGCCGGGTGGCGGATTCGCCTGACCCGGCCTGCGGTTTTCCAGGCCCGCTAAGCAGAGCGCCAGCGGGCTTTTTTATTAGCGTACTGCCTGCGCAATCCACGCCGATAACTCCCGCAACTCTTGTTCCTGTTCCGGAAAATCAACACGTAACGCGTCACACTCCTGTTGCAGCATATCTGCCCGATAGAGACAGCCCTGCAAACGTGCAGCCAGCGCTTCTAACGGTGCCGGATTAAGACTATCCGTAAATACCTGAGTACGAGAGATATGGCCTTTCTCGACGTCAAAGTGCAGCTCAACGCCGCCCCAGGTAAATCGCTCATCCAGCAGGTGTGAAAACGCCGGTGCCTGACCGAAATTCCACTCCCAGCTGCTCTGGCGGGCGAAGGTTTCCGCGAAGTTTGGCAGATCCGGGGTTTTATCCGGAGAAATCACCTCGGCTTCTACGCGTTCACCGTAATGCCTGAAAAAGGCCTCGCGGATCGCATCGCAAATGCGTTCATGGGTAATCCCCGGCAGGAGCTCCACCAGATTCGCCACGCGACCGCGCACGGAGGTAATTCCCTTAGCCTGGAGCTTTTTCTTGTCCGGGTTCAGATAGTTTGCCAGACGGCTCAGATCGGCATTCAGCAATAATGTGCCGTGGTGGAATCCGCGATCCATCGTTTCGCGGTAGGCTGAGCCTGACACTTTCCGGTCGCCTTCAGGCGTTTTCACGACCAGATCGTTACGTCCCGAGGCTTCAGCCGTCACGCCGAGTGAATTGAGCGCGTTAAGCACAATGGAGGTCGAGATGGTTTTGTCGTATTCCGGCTTGCCCGCCATAAAGGTAAAGCAGGTGTTGCCCAGATCGTGAAACACCGCACCGCCGCCGCTGCTGCGGCGCGCCAGGCGGACGTTGTCCTCTTCCATACGGCGGGTGTTACACTCTTTCCACGGATTTTGCGCGCGACCAATAACGACCGTATCGGCGTTGCGCCAGAGAAACAGGACGCGCTGGGTGGCAGGCATCTGGCGGAAGATGCACTCTTCCACCGCCAGGTTAAACCAGGGATCGTAAGAGTCAGAGATTAGCAGGCGTAACGTCGACATGGCAGAGTTCCTTTTCCGAATCATCCGCCTACTTTATCACTATTCTTTCTTCTCGCTCTCTTCCTCTTCGGGAACCGACTTGCTGGCGGTTAACAGGAACGGCGACTGCTGCCAGCGGGTGCGTTTGCCCTGGAGCAGCGTGCGCGCCAGTACCACGCCAATCGCCAGCGAGAGCAGCAGCATCAGGCGCAAAATATTGGTGGTGTTATCCACCTGTTTGGCTTCGGTTGGCAGGGTGTGGGTGTCGAGTGTCAGACGTAAATAGCCGAGCGGACCATTCTTGCCCTGAATGGGTTCGACGATTTGTTGGTTGAAATAACCACCGGCTTTTTTGCCATCCAGCGCCAGCCTGTCACGCACGTCGACATGCTCACCCGCGCGGGCAATCAGGTCGCCCTGTTCATCGTACACACCTGCATCCAGAATGCGGCTGTTTTCCGTAAGCTGGCGCAATACCTGGGCTATTCGCTTATCATCCGGCGTTTCGGTACGCATAGACGGCGCAACGTTGAGCGTCACCTGGCGCGCCAGCGTCCGGGCCAGCTCCTCAAACTGCGGGTTACGCTGTCGTTGGTGATTCTGGCTAAACCAGGATGCCCCCTGCATCAGCGCCACTAATAGTGCGAGACAGATCAGGACAATCACGGCGCGATGAAGCCGGAATTTCAGTTTTGCGCGAGCCATATTCCACCTGCTTAAAATTTACGGCTTAATGTTGCCAGAAGTGATGGTTACAGGGTAGCCTCATGCGTTATTTTCCCTCTGGAACCTTCCGGCGCGAACGAAATTACAGGAGCTTCAATGCCGAACATTACCTGGTGCGACCTGCCAACGGATGTCTCTTTATGGCCAGGATTGCCGCTCTCTTTAAGTGGCGATGAGGTGATGCCTCTCGATTACCACGCTGGCCGTAGCGGCTGGCTGCTGTACGGACGCGGCCTGGATAAGCAACGCCTCACCCAGTATCAAACCAAACTGGGCGCAGCGATGGTCATCGTTGCGGCCTGGTGCGTGGAAGATTATCAGGTTATTCGCCTGGCGGGTTCCCTGACGCAGCGCGCCACGCGTCTGGCGCACGACGCCGGGCTGGACGTTGCCCCCCTCGGCAAAATTCCGCACCTGAAAACGCCCGGCCTGCTGGTAATGGACATGGACTCCACCGCCATTCAGATCGAATGTATTGACGAGATTGCTAAACTGGCGGGCAGCGGCGAGCTGGTGGCGGAAGTCACCGAGCGCGCGATGCGCGGCGAGCTGGATTTCACCGCCAGCCTGAGACAGCGCGTGGCGACCCTGAAGGGGGCCGATGCTAACATTTTGCGTCAGGTGCGCGATGAACTGCCCCTGATGCCTGGGCTGACGCAGCTGGTGCTCAAGCTGGAGACGCTCGGCTGGAAAGTGGCGATTGCCTCCGGCGGGTTCACCTTCTTTGCCGACTACCTGCGTGACAAGCTGCGTCTGACCACCGTGGTGGCAAACGAGCTGGAGATCATGGACGGCAAACTCACCGGACAGGTCATCGGCGACATCGTGGATGCGCAGTACAAAGCCAATACGCTGACGCGTCTGGCGGAGAAATATGCCATTCCGGTCGAGCAGACCGTTGCCATCGGCGATGGCGCGAACGATCTGCCGATGATCAAAGTTGCCGGGCTGGGTATTGCCTACCATGCCAAGCCGAAAGTGAATGAAAAGACGGAAGTCACTATCCGTCATGCTGATCTGATGGGGGTGTTCTGCATTCTCTCCGGCAGCATTAATCAAAAATAGCGGCTTGCTTTTGTAGGCCGGGTAAGCGTCAGCGCCACCCGGCGCGCAGACCGCACAGAAATAACGAGGTAAACCGTGGCGAAAGCTCCAAAACGCGCATTTGTCTGTAATGAATGTGGTGCGGATTATCCGCGCTGGCAGGGGCAATGCAGCGCCTGTCATGCCTGGAACACCATCACCGAAGTGCGTGGTGTGGCGGCTTCGCCGAGCGTGGCCCGCAATGAACGGCTGAGCGGCTATGCGGGCAATGCAGGCGTGTCGAAGGTACAAAAACTTTCGGATATCAGCCTGGAAGCGCTGCCGCGCTTTTCCACCGGATTCAAAGAATTTGACCGCGTGCTCGGCGGTGGCGTAGTGCCGGGCAGCGCCATTCTGATCGGCGGTAACCCGGGCGCGGGTAAATCGACCCTGCTGCTGCAAACGCTCTGCAAGCTAGCCGAACAGATGAAAACCCTGTACGTCACGGGGGAAGAATCACTTCAGCAGGTGGCGATGCGCGCGCACCGCCTCGGCCTGCCGACCGGCAATCTGAATATGCTTTCGGAAACCAGCATCGAGCAGATCTGCATGATCGCCGAAGAAGAGCAGCCGAAGCTGATGGTGATTGACTCCATTCAGGTGATGCATATGGCTGACATTCAGTCGTCACCGGGAAGCGTGGCGCAGGTGCGTGAAACCGCGGCCTACCTGACGCGCTTTGCCAAAACGCGCGGCGTGGCGATTGTAATGGTTGGTCATGTGACCAAAGACGGCTCGCTGGCGGGACCGAAAGTGCTTGAACACTGTATCGACTGCTCGGTGATGCTCGATGGCGATGCGGATTCCCGTTTTCGTACCCTGCGCAGCCATAAAAACCGCTTTGGCGCGGTGAATGAGCTGGGCGTGTTTGCCATGACCGAGCAGGGGCTTCGCGAAGTCAGCAACCCGTCGGCCATCTTCCTGAGCCGTGGCGACGAGATCACGTCCGGTAGTTCGGTGATGGTGCTGTGGGAGGGGACGCGTCCGCTGCTGGTTGAAATTCAGGCGCTGGTGGATCAATCGATGATGGGCAACCCGCGGCGCGTGGCGGTCGGTCTGGAACAGAACCGCCTGGCGATCCTGCTGGCGGTGCTGCACCGTCACGGCGGTCTGCAAATGGCGGATCAGGATGTGTTCGTCAACGTGGTTGGTGGGGTGAAGGTTACGGAAACCAGCGCGGACCTGGCGCTGCTGCTGGCAATGGTCTCCAGCCTGCGCGACAGACCGTTGCCGCAGGATCTGGTGGTATTTGGTGAGGTAGGGTTGGCCGGCGAGATCCGCCCGGTGCCGAGCGGTCAGGAGCGTATCTCCGAAGCGGCAAAACATGGCTTCCGCCGCGCGATTGTTCCGGCCGCCAACGTGCCGAAAAAAATTCCGGAAGGGATGCAGGTTTTTGGCGTTAAAAAACTTGCAGATGCGTTAAATGTCTTTGACGACTTATAATTACGTATTCGATTTTGCAGGAGGCACCGTAATTTATGTCATCATTTGACTACATCAAGACCGCTATCCGCCAGAAGGGCTGCACGTTGCAGCAGGTGGCGGACGCCAGCGGCATGACCAAGGGCTACCTGAGCCAACTGCTGAACGCCAAAATCAAAAGCCCCAGCGCGCAGAAGCTGGAAGCGCTGCACCGTTTTCTGGGGCTTGAATTTCCGCGGATGCAAAAGAACATTGGCGTGGTGTTCGGTAAGTTCTACCCGCTGCATACCGGGCATATCTATCTGATCCAGCGCGCCTGTAGCCAGGTCGACGAACTGCATATCATCATGGGTTATGATGAAACCCGCGATCGCCAGCTGTTTGAAGACAGCGCCATGTCGCAGCAGCCCACCGTGCCGGACCGCCTGCGCTGGCTGCTTCAGACCTTTAAATATCAGAAAAATATTCGTATTCATGCCTTTAACGAAGAGGGCATGGAGCCGTATCCGCACGGCTGGGACGTGTGGAGCAACGGCATCAAAGCGTTTATGGAAGAGAAGGGCATTGCGCCTAACTGGATCTACACCTCTGAAGAGTCCGACGCGCCGCAGTTCCGCGAGCATCTGGGCATCGAGACGGTGCTGATCGATCCTAAACGCACCTTCATGAACATCAGCGGGGCGCAGATCCGCGAGAACCCGTTCCGTTACTGGGACTACATCCCGACCGAGGTGAAGCCGTTCTTCGTGCGTACGGTGGCGATCCTCGGCGGCGAGTCGAGTGGGAAATCGACGCTGGTAAATAAGCTGGCTAACATCTTCAATACCACCAGTGCGTGGGAGTATGGCCGCGATTACGTCTTCTCACACCTTGGCGGCGACGAGATGGCGTTGCAGTATTCCGACTACGATAAAATCGCGCTCGGTCATGCCCAGTACATTGATTTTGCGGTGAAATACGCCAATAAAGTCGCCTTTATTGATACCGATTTCGTCACCACGCAGGCGTTCTGCAAAAAGTACGAAGGGCGCGAGCACCCGTTTGTGCAGGCGCTGATTGACGAATACCGCTTTGACCTGGTGATCCTGCTGGAAAACAATACCCCATGGGTTGCCGACGGCATGCGCAGCCTGGGCAGCTCGGTGGACAGGCGGGAGTTCCAGACCATGCTGGTGGAGATGCTTAACGAGAACAACGTTGAGTTTGTACATGTGGAAGAGTCGGACTACGACTCCCGCTTCCTGCGCTGCGTCGAGCTGGTGAAGGAGATGATGGGGGAGCAGGGTTAATAACTTCCCCTCTCCCACCAGGAGAGGGGGCTTTAATCGCCCTCTCCCTTTGGGAGAGGGCCGGGGTGAGGGAATCAGTCCACACTCAATACTCAACCACCACCTTCCCACGCATATGCCCCTCCAGCACCCTGCGGTGCGCTTCGGTAATGCTTTCCACGCTTAGCCCGTGCAGCGTTTCGCTGAGCGAGCTTTCCACCACGCCGTTATCCACCAGCTTCGCCACCTCATCTAAAATCTCACCCTGACGCGCCATATCCGTGGTCTGGTACATGCTACGGGTGTACATAAATTCCCAGTGCAGGGCGGCAGATTTGGACTTCAGCTTGTCCTGGTTCAGCGGATGCGCGTTTTCAACGATGGAACAAATGTCTCCCTGAGGGGCAATCAGATCGCTGACCGCATCCCAGTGCCCGTCGGTATCGTTGAGGATAAAAATGTAATCCACAAAGGTGAGCCCCTGTTTCGCCAGTTCTCCCTTCAGGTCGTGGTAATTTACAACAATGTCAGCCCCGCGATCGCGACACCACCTGGCGGAATCTTCTCGTGAAGCGGTTGCGACGATCTTCACCTTGCTGTTGTGCTTCGCAAACGGGATCGCCAGCGATCCGACTCCACCCGCGCCGCCAATTATCAGCAGCGTTTTATCTGCGTCGGCATCCTGAATCTTCAGCCGTTCAAACAGGCCTTCCCACGCGGTGAGCGCCGTCAGCGGCAATGCAGCCGCGGCGGCCCAGTCAAGGCTTGCAGGCTTGTGCCCGACAATGCGCGCATCGATCAGCTGGTGCGTGGTATTACTGCCCGGACGGGTGATATCCCCCGCGTACCACACTTCGTCACCCGGTTTGAATCCGGTGACGCCAGCCCCAACGGCTTTTACGATCCCGCTGGCATCCCACCCGAGAATGCGCGGCTCCTTCAGTCCGCTTTTGGCAATGCCTGCATGTACCTTGGTGTCCACCGGGTTTACGGAGACGGCTTTTACCTCCACCAGCAGATCGTGTTCACCGGGCTGCGGCATCGGCGGAGTGATTTCAACGAAGGTGGAAGGATTTTCCGGGTTAACGGCAATGGCTTTCACTGACATGGTGTGCTCCTCAATGGCATGCGTTTTGTTGAGGCTAGTCTATTAAGTGGTCAGCTGCATGATAAGATGGACAATCCAGAACTCAGCGTTCGTACAGGGTGAACAATCATGTTTAAACAGCTTCAGGATATGGCGCTGTTTGCGCTGGTGGCCGAGATGGGCAGCTTTACCGCGGCGGCGCAGAAGGCGGAACTGCCGAAATCCAGCGTCAGCCAGCGGATTAGCCAGCTGGAGCAGCAGGTGGGGATCCGTCTGTTGAATCGCACCACGCGCAGGATCAGCCTGACGTTTGCAGGCGAGCACTATCTGGTGCACTGTCGCGAGATGCTGGCGGCCAGCGAGCGCGCGGAGTATGCCATTCAGCGGCTGCGCGAAAACCCCAGCGGGCGGCTGCGGATCACCTGTCCGGCGGGAATTGGCGCGACGCTGCTGGCGCATATGAATGCCGAGTTCCAGCTTCGCTATCCGGACGTGTCGCTGGATGTGTCGATCTCAGACGACGTGGTGGATCTGGTCGAGTCTGGCTTTGACGTGGCGCTGCGCACCGGCAAACCGCAGGATTCATCCCTGATTGGCCGCATGATTGGGCACTGTCCGCGCTACATGCTGGCCTCGCCCCACTACCTGGCGCGTCGGGCGCCGTTAATTCATCCCCGACAGCTGGTGGATCACCGCTGCATTACGCACCGGGCATGGTCAGAGTGGCTTCTGCGAAGCGAGAATGAGGATTACCGCTACCTGCCGGATAACGCCCACATGACGGATAACCTGGTGTACGCCCGGGAATGCGCCATTGCCGGGGCGGGGATCACGCTGTTACCCGCATTCCTGCTGGAAGATAAGATCGAAAAGGGCGCGCTGGTGAAGGTGCTGTCGGCGTGGAGCGTTGAGGGAAACGATCTCTGGCTGGCCTACCCGAGCCGTAAGCTCAATTCGCCTGCGCTGATGAGCTATATCGACTTTGCGATGCAGTTTGATGAGGTGAAGCGGTATTACGTGGGCAAATAAAAAAGCCGGGTGGCGGCTTCGCCTTACCCGGCCTACACACTGTGCGGCCTGATGCCCTCACCCTGGCCCTCTCCCACGGGGAGAGGGTACAAACATAAAAAAAGGCAACCGAAGTTGCCGTTTTGCTTTTATTTCGCAATACGCTTGTACTTAATACGCTTCGGCTCCAGCGCGTCTGCGCCCAGCGTGCGTTTCTTGTACTCTTCGTATTCGGTGAAGTTACCTTCGAAGAACTCCACCTTACCTTCGTCCTGGTAGTCCAGGATGTGGGTTGCGATGCGGTCCAGGAACCAGCGGTCGTGCGAGATAACCATCGCGCAGCCCGGGAACTCCAGCAGGGCGTTTTCCAGCGCGCGCAGGGTTTCGATGTCCAGGTCGTTGGTAGGTTCATCAAGCAGCAGAACGTTGCCGCCAACCTGGAGCAGCTTCGCCAGGTGCAGACGACCGCGCTCACCGCCGGACAGCTCGCCCACGCGTTTGCCCTGGTCAGTGCCCTTAAAGTTAAAGCGGCCAACGTAAGCGCGGCTTGGCATCTCGGTGTTGCCGATACGCATGATATCCAGACCGCCGGAAACCTCTTCCCACACGGTTTTGCTGTTGTCCATTGCGTCGCGGAACTGGTCCACGGAAGCCAGCTTCACGGTTTCACCCAGGGTGATAGAGCCGCTGTCAGGCTGTTCCTGACCGGACATCATGCGGAACAGGGTTGATTTACCTGCGCCGTTCGGACCGATGATGCCAACGATAGCGCCTTTCGGCACGGAGAAGGTCAGGTCGTCGATCAGCAGACGGTCGCCGTAGGACTTACGCAGGTTGGTCACTTCAACCACTTTATCCCCCAGACGTGCGCCAGGTGGAATAAACAGTTCGTTGGTTTCGTTACGTTTCTGGTATTCAGTGTTATTCAGCTCTTCGAAGCGTGCCAGACGGGCTTTGCCCTTGGACTGACGGCCTTTCGCGCCCTGACGCACCCACTCCAGCTCTTTCTCGATAGACTTACGACGCGCCGCTTCCTGAGATGCTTCCTGCGCCAGACGCTGATCTTTCTGCTCCAGCCAGGAGGAGTAATTGCCTTCCCACGGAATACCTTCGCCGCGGTCCAGCTCCAGGATCCAGCCCGCAACGTTGTCGAGGAAGTAACGGTCGTGGGTAATCGCCACCACGGTGCCTTCGAAGTCGTGCAGGAAGCGCTCCAGCCACGCCACGGATTCCGCATCCAGGTGGTTGGTAGGTTCGTCGAGCAGCAGCATGTCTGGTTTTTCCAGCAGCAGGCGGCACAGCGCCACGCGGCGGCGTTCACCACCGGACAGGTTAGCGATTTTCGCATCCCAGTCTGGCAGACGCAGGGCATCGGCCGCGCGCTCCAGCTGCACGTTCAGGTTGTGACCGTCGTGCGCCTGGATAATTTCCTCATATTTGCCCTGCTGAGCGGCCAGTTTGTCGAAGTCCGCATCCGGCTCGGCGTATTTGGCATACACTTCATCCAGACCTTTCAGGGCGTTAACCACCTCGGATACCGCTTCTTCAACGGATTCACGCACGGTGTGTTCCGGGTTCAGCTGAGGTTCCTGCGGCAGGTAGCCGATCTTAATGCCAGGCTGCGGACGGGCTTCACCTTCGATGTCTGTATCGATGCCGGCCATGATGCGCAGCAGGGTGGACTTACCGGCACCGTTGAGACCCAGAACACCGATTTTTGCGCCCGGGAAGAAGCTCAGCGAGATATTTTTAAGAATATGACGTTTCGGCGGGACAACTTTGCCGACACGATGCATGGTATAAACGAATTGAGCCACGTTGGACTTCGCCTCTTTTATCGTGATGAGAATGAATTTCAGCCTCGAAGTGTAGCCTTTTTCACGCCCTAATCCCAGCCAGGAACGTCGGGAGTGTTAAAACGCGCAAGAAAGGTAAAAAAGTGTCCATGACGTGGCGCGTTGTGGGATGCCTGGTTAGCATAAGTTGATGTAACTTTGACGTGGCAAGACGCTGCAACTGACGAAAAACAATGAGGAAGAGCTTGTGGAAAAAGCCAAACGGGTGGTCTGGCGTCTGCTGGCTGCCAGCGTATGCGTAATGGCGGTAAGCCAGGCGGTGCATGCCGATTCACTGGATGAACAACGTAACCGCTATGCCCAGATTAAACAGGCATGGGACAACAAGCAGATGGATACCGTGCAGGCGCTGATGCCGACGCTGAAGGATTATCCGCTGTATCCGTATCTTGAGTATCGCCAGATCACGGACGATCTCATGAATCAACCGACCGTCACCGTGAATAACTTCATTCAGGCGAACCCGACCCTGCCGCCTGCGCGCACCCTGAAGTCCCGGTTTGTGAACGAGCTGGCCCGTCGCGAAGACTGGCGCGGCCTGCTGGCTTTCAGCCCGGATAAACCGGGCGCGACGGAAGCGCAGTGTAATTACTATTATGCGAAATGGGCGACCGGTCAGCAGGAGGAAGCCTGGACCGGCGCGAAAGAGCTGTGGCTGACGGGCAAAAGCCAGCCAAACGCCTGTGACCCGCTGTTCAGCGCCTGGCGCGCCTCGGGCAAGCAGGATCCGCTCTCTTACCTGGAACGTATTCGCCTGGCGATGAAGGCCGGAAACACCCGGCTGGTCACCGTGCTGGCGGGCCAGATGCCCGCAGATTATCAGACTATTGCGTCTGCCGTTATCAGTCTGGCAAACGATCCCAATACCGTGCTGACGTTTGCGCGTACTACCGGCGCGACCGATTTTACCCGCCAGATGGCGGCGGTGGCCTTTGCCAGCGTGGCGCGTGATGATGTGGAAAACGCCCGGCTGATGATCCCGCAGCTGGTGCAGGCCCAGCAGCTTAATGACGATCAAACTCAGGAGCTGCGCGATATCGTGGCATGGCGACTGATGGGGACAGATGTCACCGACGAACAGGCGCGCTGGCGTGATGATGCGGTGATGCGTTCAAACTCTGTCTCGCTGGTGGAGCGTCGCGTGCGCATGGCGCTGGGAACGGGCGATCGTCGTGGCCTCAATACCTGGCTGGCGCGTCTGCCGATGGATGCCAAAGAGAAAGATGAATGGCGTTACTGGCAGGCGGACATGCTGCTGGAACGTGGTCGTGAAGATGAAGCCAAAGAGATCCTCCACTCCCTGATGCAGCAGCGCGGATTCTACCCGATGGCGGCGGCGCAGCGTCTGGGCGAGGAGTACACCCTGAAGATCGACAAAGCGCCAGCCAACGCGAACCCGGCGCTGACGCAGGGGCCGGAAATGGCGCGCGTGCGCGAGCTGATGTACTGGAATCTGGATAATACCGCGCGCAGCGAATGGGCGAATCTGGTCACCAGCCGTACCACCGATGAGAAAGCGCAGCTTGCCCGCTATGCATTTGATAATCGCTGGTGGGATCTGAGCGTGCAGGCGACGATCGCCGGCAAACTGTGGGATCATCTCGAAGAGCGTTTCCCGCTGGCTTATAAGGATCTGTTCGATCGCTACACCAGCGGCAAAGATATTCCGCAAAGCTACGCGATGGCCATTGCCCGTCAGGAGAGCGCCTGGAACCCGAAAGTGCGTTCTCCGGTGGGTGCCAGCGGCCTGATGCAGATTATGCCGGGTACCGCGACGCACACGGTGAAGATGTTTAATATTCCAGGCTACAGCAGCCCGTCCCAGCTGCTGGATCCGGAGACTAACATCAACATCGGTACCAGCTACTTGCAGTACGTCTATCAGCAGTTCGGTAATAACCGTATCTTCGCGTCAGCGGCGTACAACGCCGGGCCTGGCCGCGTGCGGACATGGCTTGGCAACAGCGCAGGGCGCATCGACGCCGTGGCGTTTGTCGAGAGCATTCCGTTCTCGGAAACGCGCGGCTATGTGAAGAATGTGCTGGCTTATGACGCCTACTATCGCTACTTCATGGAGCAGAAAGATACCCTGATGAGCGATGCCGAGTGGCAGAGACGTTACTGATCGGCGCGGGTTGTGTTATGCTGTACTCGCTAATGAGTACAAGAGGCAGCATAACATGACCCAGCATTCCCCGTATTCCTCGGCCATGGCCGAACAGCGTCATCAGGAGTGGCTTCGTTTTGTGGAGTTGCTCCGCCAGTCTTACGACAAAGATCTGCATTTACCGTTGCTACAGCTGATGCTGACGCCCGATGAACGCGAAGCGCTGGGCACGCGGGTACGCATTATTGAGGAACTGCTGCGCGGCGAAATGAGCCAGCGCGAGCTGAAAAACGAGCTGGGCGCGGGCATCGCGACCATCACCCGTGGTTCAAACAGCCTGAAGTCGGCGCCGGTTGAACTGCGTCAGTGGCTGGAAGCGGTATTGCTGAAAAACGCCGGATGACGGCTTCGCCTTATCCGGCCTGCAAACTTAACGATAAATCGCGTTATGGAACGGACTTAACGCCAGAATAACGGCCTGGTGGTAAACGCCTGAACGCGTAAGCTTGCCACCCGTAAAGACGCCAATCGCCCCCTCTTTACGACCAATTTCATCAATGCCGGTGTAGTGCGACATTACCGGCCCCAGCGCCTCACCCGCGCGGACTTTCTCCAGTATGACCTCCGGCAGCGGCAGCGTGGCAGAACGCGCTTCGCCGCGCTGCTCACGGCTTTCGATGACAACCCAGCTGAAGGTCGCCCCTTCGTCGATGCCTGCTTCAATCGCGACCCAGAAGTCAGCGTCTGGCGCGGCGGCTTTTGCATTAGCCACGCGATTTCGTGCGCCAGCGCGTGTTTCCTCGCTGCCAAACGGCTGTTCCGGCACACCGCTCTCGACGCCGACGGCGTCAATATGGCAGGATCCTTCGCCGAAGATCTCTTCAAATGCCCTTAGAATTGCCTGAATTTTGGCAGGATTGGTGGTAGCAGAGACAACATGGTGCATAATTAAGCTCGATTTAAAAAATTCATCGCAGTATAACGGAAAAAAAGCATGTTACAGGTATACCTTGTTCGCCACGGTGAAACGCAGTGGAACGCCGAGCGACGTATTCAAGGCCAGTCAGACAGTCCTCTCACCGACAAAGGTGTGCAGCAAGCGTGGCAGGTGGCGGAGCGCGCCAGAACGCTGGGTATCACTCACGTCATCTCCAGTGATTTAGGCCGCACGCAGCAGACGGCACGCATCATCGCCGATGCCTGTGGCTGCGACGTGACCCTCGAACCGCGTCTGCGCGAGCTGGATATGGGCGTGCTGGAAAAACGTCCTATCGATACGCTGACGGAAACCGAAGAAGGCTGGCGCCGCACGCTGGTGAACGGCACTGAAGATGGTCGCATCCCTGAAGGGGAATCCATGCAGGAGCTGAGCGTGCGCATGCATGCCGCGCTGGCCGAGTGCCTGAAACTCCCGGCAGGTAGCCGACCGCTGCTGGTAAGCCACGGTATCGCGCTGGGTTGCCTGGTGAGCACCATTCTGGGACTGCCGGCTTACGCCGAACGCCGTTTGCGTCTGCGCAACTGTTCCATTTCCCGTATCGACTATCAGGAAAGTGCCTGGCTGGCATCGGGGTGGGTAGTTGAGATGGCAGGGGACATTTCGCATCTTGATGCCCCTGCTCTGGACGAATTGCAGCGTTAACGACGTACCGGAATCAGGAATTCCATACGCAGATTGATAGGGCCTTCTTCCGGTTTAGCATCTTGCGCCGGATAGTAGCGCTCAATGTCCTGACCTTTACGGCGATTCAGATTCAGCATCGGCATGCAGGTCCCGTAAACGGTCAGGATGAACTCCTGAACGCCCGTTCCTAAACCTTCGTATGAGAACATCACATACTCGCCGCCTTCCAGCACGACAGGCTTCGAGCCATGAATGTAACCGTTCGCCATGTCAGGCGTCAGCGCCGTGGTATAGAACACCTCCTGCTCGTCGTCTTTTTCCTGGCTGGGATGCGTTTCGTTCAGGCCATACAGAATCGGCGGGAGCGCCGGAGCATGGCTTAAAAATTCGCGCCAGAACTGAACGCGCATCTGATGGCGGAACTCGGAGATCTGCTCCAGGGAACAGGAGTAGCTCTGCGTGGTGCCGACCAGGTGCGTTTCCGGCAGGGTGATGATTTCATATTTTGGCATCGCAAACTCGCCCAGACGCAGCGGCGGACGCATACCAAAGGAGCTCCAGTCCGGCGAGCGGCGATAAAGCGCTGGCGTTAACGAGAACTGTTTTTTAAAGGCGCGGGTGAAGGTTTGCTGTGAATCGAAGCGATATTGCAGGGCAATATCCAGGATTGGTCGCGCGGTCAGGCGCAACGCGACAGCAGACTTTGATAAACGACGTGCGCGAATATAGGCACCGATAGCATGACCGGTGACATCCTTGAACATCCTTTGCAGATGCCACTTGGAATAGCCTGCTTTTGCCGCCACATTATCCAGTGACAAAGGCTGGTCGAGATGACCTTCCAGCCAGGTGAGCAGGTCGCGAATAATTCCAGCCTGATCCATATACTATCCTCATCCTTAAAACTGCCGCAGGTGCCTGTTTACAGGTTAGCGGATAATAGCATTTTTTGACGTTTTAGCATTCAGTGTTTTTTTTGCGCATAAATGCTTTTTGTAGTGATTTATGTGCGGATATATTCTAATCCTGTGATCTTGCTACATTTTTATCTAACCTGTTGAATAATCGCTCAGCGTAATTTTTATGAATGGTAACAATATGAAATACAAGGTTTTAGTCTTTACAGCACTGGCGCTGATGGCAGGGCGCGTGGCACAGGCGGAGCAAATTGGCTCCGTGGATACTGTGTTTAAAATGTTTGGGCCGGACCACAAAATTGTGGTGGAAGCCTTTGACGATCCGGACGTTAAAAACGTCACCTGCTATGTCAGCCGGGCAAAGACCGGCGGGATTAAAGGCGGCCTGGGGCTGGCTGAAGACACGTCTGACGCGGCCATCTCCTGCCAGCAGGTTGGCCCGGTGGAATTGAGTGACAAAATCAAAAACGGCAAAGCGCAGGGCGACGTCGTATTCCAGAAACGGACCTCGCTGGTGTTCAAAAAGCTACAGGTGGTCCGTTTTTATGACGCGAAGCGTAACACCCTGGCTTATCTGGCTTATTCCGACAAAGTCGTGGACGGCTCACCGAAAAACGCGATAAGCGCGGTACCGATTATGCCGTGGCATTGATAAAAAAAACGGCGCAAATGCGCCGTTTTTTACTGCGTGACGGGAGAATTACTCCTGGAGGTCACCGCAGAAACGATAGCCTTCACCATGGATCGTGGCGATGATTTCCGGCGTATCCGGCGTAGATTCGAAGTGCTTACGAATACGACGGATGGTTACGTCAACGGTACGATCGTGTGGCTTCAACTCACGACCGGTCATTTTCTTCAGCAGTTCTGCACGGGACTGAATCTTGCCCGGGTTCTCGCAGAAGTGCAGCATCGCGCGGAATTCACTGCGCGGCAGTTTGTACTGCTCACCGTTCGGGCTAATCAGCGAACGGCTATTGATATCAAGTTCCCAGCCGTTGAATTTGTAGCTGTCGACGCTACGACGCTCTTCACTTACCGTACCCAGATTCATGGTGCGGGACAGCAGGTTGCGTGCACGAATGGTTAACTCGCGAGGGTTGAACGGCTTGGTGATGTAGTCATCCGCGCCGATTTCCAGACCAAGAATTTTATCAACCTCGTTGTCACGGCCCGTCAGGAACATCAACGCGACGTTCGCCTGTTCACGCAGTTCGCGCGCCAGAAGAAGCCCGTTTTTGCCCGGCAGGTTGATATCCATAATCACCAGGTTGATATCATTTTCAGAAAGGATCTGATGCATCTCTGCGCCATCGGTCGCTTCAAAGACATCGTAGCCTTCTGCTTCGAAAATGCTCTTTAACGTGTTGCGTGTTACCAACTCGTCTTCAACGATAAGAATGTGCGGGGTCTGCATGTTTGCTACCTAAATTGCCAACTAAATCGAAACAGGAAGTACAAAAGTCCCTGACCTGCCTGATGCATGTCGCAAATTAACATGATCGGCTTAACGTGACTAAAGTACGTAATTGCGTTCTTGATGCACTTTCCATCAACGTCAACAACATCATTAGCTTGGTCGTGGGTACTTTCCCTTTGGACCCGACAGTGTCAAAAACGGCTGTCATCCTAACCATTTTAACAGCAACATAACAGGCTAAGTGACACCGGACACCCAATAAAACTACGCTTCGTTGACATATATCAAGTTCAATTGTAGCACGTTAACAGTTTGATGAAATCATCGTAGCTGAATGCTAGCCTTTGTCACAAATTTTCAATAAACCAACTAGTTGCGGACATTGATTGATAAACGGTACGAATCCAATCAGAAAAGAGTATTCATATGGTCATTATCATTACAAAACATAAGGATAATGGACTTCTGTTAACATTCTAACTGATTGTTCAGCCACAAAATAGTTTAGCTTTTTTTAATTGTTATGAAACGCTATTTCGGTGATTTGTGTTGCAAAATTGTAAATTCGTGCTGCGTAATATGTTGAACTGAATCACATTTTTACCTGCTAACTGATTAAAAAGAGAGCGTAAATGCATCTGTCGATTGTGCTGGTGGCACCAGCAAGAGCTGAAAATATTGGCGCTGCGGCGCGTGCCATGAAGACTATGGGTTTTACCGATTTGCGTATTGTGGACAGCACGGCGCATCTGGAGCCTGCTGCGCGCTGGGTGGCGCACGGTTCGGGTGATATTCTCGATAATATAACCACTTACGCTACGCTCGCCGACGCACTCCACGATATTTCGTTTACCGTCGCGACGACCGCGCGCAGCCGGGCGAAGTTTCACTATTACGCCACGCCTGCTGAACTGGTGCCGATGCTGGAAGAGAAAAGCCAGTGGCTGGAGAAAGCCGCGCTGGTGTTTGGGCGAGAAGATTCCGGGCTGACTAACGAAGAGCTGGAGCTGGCTGACGTGCTGACGGGCGCGCCGATGGTGGCGGATTATCCGTCACTCAATCTGGGGCAGGCGGTGATGGTCTATTGCTATCAATTAGCATCCTTAATACAAATTTCTCAGCCACCGGTGACAGTTTCGGATGAAAACCAGCTGGCGGCACTGCGTGTTCGTGCAAATAACCTTCTTGAGCAGTTGGGCGTCGCTGACGATCAGAAAATGGTGGACTGGTTACAGCAGCGCCTGGGGCGTCTTGAGCAGCGCGATACGGCAATGCTGCACCGATTGCTTCATGATATTGAAAAAAAATTAGCCGAGTAAAATAGTGTAATAGGTTTTTATTATGGCCGATCCTGCTGATGTCTGGGGTTGCATCTGGGTTATTCCGATGAAAATAAATCTGCCCGCAGCGGGACGTGAGAATGTCCCGAATTGTGATCGAATTAAAAATTCATTGACTTAAGGGGCTCGATCCTTTAACCCTAAAAGAATAGAGCACAGACAGATAATAATGACAGAGTACACAACATCCATGAAACGCATCAGCATCACCACCATTACTACAACCATCATCATTACCACAGGTAACGATGCGGGCTGACGCGTACAGGAAAAACAGAAAAAAGCCCGCACCTGAACAGTGCGGGCTTTTTTTTCGGCTAAAGGAAATGAGGTAGAACCATGCGAGTGTTGAAGTTCGGCGGTACGTCAGTGGCAAATGCAGAACGTTTTCTGCGTGTTGCCGATATCCTGGAAAGCAACGCCAGGCAGGGGCAGGTTGCCACCGTGCTCTCTGCCCCGGCCAAAATCACGAACCACCTGGTGGCGATGATTGAAAAAACCATCGGTGGTCAGGATGCACTACCGAACATCAGCGACGCCGAGCGTATCTTTGCCGATCTGCTTCAGGGGCTGGCCGACGCCCAGCCTGGTTTCCCGCTGGCGCAGCTGAAAAGCACCGTTGAACTTGAATTTGCCCAGATTAAACACGTTCTTCACGGTATCAGCCTGCTTGGTCAGTGCCCGGACAGCATCAACGCGGCGCTGATTTGCCGGGGTGAAAAACTCTCTATCGCCATCATGGCAGGCGTGCTGGAAGCGCGCGGTCACCACGTGACGGTCATCGATCCGGTTGAAAAACTGCTGGCTGTGGGCCACTACCTTGAATCCACCGTCGACATTGCCGAGTCGACACGTCGTATTGCGGCGAGCAAAATCCCGTCTGACCATATGATCCTGATGGCAGGCTTTACCGCCGGTAACGAGAAGGGCGAACTGGTGGTGCTGGGGCGTAACGGCTCTGACTACTCCGCCGCCGTGCTGGCCGCCTGTTTACGCGCAGACTGTTGTGAGATCTGGACTGACGTCGACGGCGTTTATACCTGCGATCCGCGCCAGGTACCGGACGCCAGGCTGCTGAAGTCGATGTCGTACCAGGAAGCGATGGAGCTTTCCTACTTCGGCGCTAAAGTTCTTCACCCGCGTACCATCTCCCCGATTGCCCAGTTCCAAATCCCTTGCCTGATTAAGAATACCGGTAACCCTCAGGCGCCGGGCACGCTGATTGGCGCCAGCGCGGATGAAGATGAACTGCCGGTGAAAGGCATTTCTAACCTCAATAACATGGCGATGTTCAGCGTCTCCGGCCCGGGGATGAAGGGCATGGTCGGCATGGCGGCACGCGTCTTTGCCGCTATGTCCCGCAACGGGATCTCCGTGGTGCTGATCACGCAGTCTTCTTCCGAATACAGCATCAGCTTCTGCGTTCCGCAGGGTGATTGCCTGCGTGCCCGTCGCGCGCTGGAAGAAGAGTTCTATCTGGAGCTGAAAGAAGAGCTGCTGGAGCCGCTCTCGATTCAAGAGCGTCTGGCGATTATCTCGGTGGTCGGCGACGGCATGCGCACCCTGCGCGGTATCTCCGCCAAATTCTTTGCCGCGCTGGCGCGGGCTAATATCAATATCGTGGCGATTGCCCAGGGCTCATCAGAGCGTTCCATTTCCGTTGTCGTGGATAACGATGACGCCACTACCGGCGTGCGCGTGGTGCATCAGATGCTGTTCAACACCGACCAGGTGATTGAGCTGTTCCTGGTGGGCGTCGGTGGTGTCGGTGGCGCGCTGCTGGAGCAGGTGAAGCGCCAGCAGGAGTGGCTTAAGAAGAAACATATCGATTTGCGCGTTTGCGGCATTGCGAACTCGAAAGCGTTGCTGACTAACGTCCACGGTCTGAATCTGGAAAACTGGCAGGCGGAGCTGGAAGAGGCGAAAGAGCCATTTAACCTGGGCCGCCTGATCCGCCTGGTGAAAGAATATCACCTGCTTAACCCGGTGATTGTTGACTGTACCTCCAGCCAGGCGGTGGCCGATCAGTACGCCGACTTCCTGCGCGAAGGGTTCCACGTGGTGACGCCAAACAAAAAGGCCAACACCTCGTCGATGGATTACTATCACCAGCTGCGGCTGGCGGCGAGTAAGTCGCGCCGTAAGTTTCTGTATGACACCAACGTGGGCGCGGGCCTGCCGGTCATCGAGAACCTGCAAAACCTGCTGAACGCGGGCGACGAACTACAGCGTTTCTCCGGCATCCTCTCCGGCTCCCTGTCGTTTATCTTCGGCAAGCTGGACGAAGGGATGAGCTTGTCGGAAGCCACCCGCGCCGCGCGCGAGCTGGGCTACACCGAGCCGGATCCGCGCGACGACCTCTCCGGCATGGACGTGGCGCGTAAGCTGCTGATCCTGGCGCGCGAAACTGGCCGCGAGCTGGAGCTTTCGGATATCGTGATTGAGCCGGTGCTGCCAGCAGAATTTGATGACAGCGGTGACGTCAGCGCCTTTATGGCCAGGTTGCCGCAGCTTGACGACGCCTTTGCCGCACGCGTTGCGAAAGCCCGTGATGAAGGTAAGGTATTGCGCTATGTTGGCAACATTGAAGAAGACGGCGTCTGCCGGGTGAAGATTGCCGAAGTGGATGGCAACGATCCGCTGTACAAGGTGAAAAACGGCGAGAACGCCCTGGCGTTCTACAGCCATTATTATCAGCCACTGCCGCTGGTGCTTCGCGGCTATGGCGCAGGGAATGATGTGACGGCGGCAGGCGTGTTTGCCGATCTGCTGCGTACCCTGTCATGGAAGTTAGGAGTTTAAGATGGTTAAAGTATATGCCCCGGCTTCCAGCGCCAATATGAGCGTCGGATTTGACGTGCTGGGCGCGGCGGTCACACCGGTGGACGGTTCGCTGCTGGGCGATACGGTTACGGTTGAGGCGGCAGAGCGCTTCAGCCTGAATAACATCGGCCGCTTCGCCAGTAAGCTGCCGTCTGAACCGCGCGAGAATATCGTTTATCAGTGCTGGGAACGCTTCTGTCAGGAGATCGGCAAAAACGTGCCGGTCGCCATGACGCTGGAAAAGAGCATGCCGATTGGTTCGGGGCTGGGCTCGAGCGCCTGCTCGGTGGTCGCCGCGCTGGTGGCGATGAATGAGCATTGCGGCAAGCCGCTGAACAACAACCGTCTGCTGGCGCTGATGGGCGAGCTGGAAGGGCGCATCTCCGGCAGCATTCATTATGATAACGTGGCGCCGTGCTTCCTTGGCGGCATGCAGCTGATGATTGAAGAAAATGGCATCATCAGCCAGCAGGTGCCAGGGTTTGATGAGTGGCTGTGGGTGCTGGCCTATCCGGGCATTAAAGTGTCTACCGCCGAAGCGCGTGCGATCCTGCCGGCGCAGTATCGTCGTCAGGACTGTATCGCCCACGGGCGTCATCTGGCGGGCTTTATTCACGCCTGCTACACCCGTCAGCCGCAGCTGGCGGCGAAACTGATGAAAGACGTCATTGCCGAGCCGTATCGCACGAAGCTGCTGCCGGGCTTTAACGAAGCGCGACAGGCATCCATGGATATCGGCGCACAGGCGTGCGGCATCTCCGGCTCCGGCCCGACGCTGTTCGCCTTATGCGACAAGCCAGACACCGCGCAGCGCGTGGCGGACTGGCTCTCTAAACACTACCTGCAAAATCAGGAAGGCTTTGTTCATATTTGCCGTCTGGACACGGCTGGCGCACGAGTACTGGGATAACGAATGAAACTCTACAACCTTAAAGATCATAACGAGCAGGTCAGCTTCGCGCAGGCGGTAACGCAGGGGCTTGGCAAAAATCAGGGGCTTTTCTTCCCCCACGACCTGCCGGAATTTCAGCTGACCGAAATCGATGAGCTGCTGAAGCAGGACTTTGTCACCCGCAGCACCAAAATTCTGTCTGCCTTTATCGGCGACGAAATCCCGCAGGAGCTGCTCGAAGAGCGCGTGCGTGCGGCGTTTGCTTTCCCGGCGCCGGTGAAGCAGGTGGAGCCTGACGTTGGTTGTCTGGAGCTGTTCCACGGTCCGACGCTGGCGTTCAAAGATTTCGGCGGTCGCTTTATGGCGCAGATGCTGACCCACATCAGCGGCGACAAACCGGTGACCATTCTTACCGCGACTTCAGGCGATACCGGAGCGGCGGTGGCCCATGCGTTCTACGGCCTGAAAAACGTCCGCGTGGTGATCCTCTATCCGAAAGGCAAAATCAGCCCGCTTCAGGAAAAACTGTTCTGCACCCTTGGGGGCAACATTGAAACCGTGGCGATCGACGGCGATTTCGATGCCTGTCAGGCGCTAGTGAAGCAGGCCTTCGATGACGAAGAGCTGAAGGCGGCGCTGGGGCTGAACTCTGCCAACTCCATCAACATCAGCCGTCTGCTGGCGCAGATCTGCTACTACTTCGAAGCGGTGGCGCAGCTGCCGCAGGACGCGCGCAATCAGCTGGTGGTTTCCGTGCCAAGTGGGAACTTCGGCGACCTGACGGCAGGCCTGCTGGCGAAATCACTCGGCCTGCCGGTGAAGCGCTTTATCGCCGCCACCAACGCCAACGACACCGTGCCGCGTTTCCTGAAGGACGGAAAATGGGCGCCGAACGCGACTCAGGCCACGCTCTCCAATGCGATGGATGTGTCACAGCCTAACAACTGGCCGCGTGTGGAAGAGCTGTTCCGCCGTAAGGTCTGGCGTCTGGGCGATCTGGGTTACGCAGCGGTGACGGACGAAACCACTAAAGCCACCATGCGCGAGCTGAAAGCGGTGGGCTATACCTCTGAGCCGCACGCGGCGATTGCCTATCGTGCCCTGCGCGATCAGCTTCAACCGGGTGAGTATGGCCTGTTCCTCGGCACCGCCCATCCGGCCAAGTTCAAAGAGAGCGTGGAAGCGATCCTGGGGGAAACGCTGCCGCTGCCAAAAGAGCTGGCCGATCGCGCCGACCTGCCGCTGCTGTCTCATGAGCTGCCCGCAGACTTTGCCGCGCTGCGTAAGCTGATGATGACCCGAGCGTGATTGTGCTGCCCGGTGGCGGCTTCGCCTTACCGGGCCTACAACGGCGAACTCATCGTAGGCCGGGTAAGCGCAGCGCCACCCGGCTTTTTTGTGAAGAAATTAAGGAGAAAAACAGCAGGAAAAAAGCAGAAATTCCCAATAAATGCGGTCACTTAGCGTTTAGGATTGCAGAGAATAACATCCCCCGTCCCCATCACGTACTCTCCTTATATCGGCCCACGTTGGGCAAGAAGAATAAGGAGTCACCTATGTCTACACTGAAACCTGCACTTATCGCGCTTTCACTGATGCTGGTCGCTCCCATGGCGGTGCAGGCAGCTGAGATCACCCTCGTGCCAGCGGTAAAACTGCAAATTGGCGATCGGGATAATAACGGGCACTACTGGGATGGCGGCCGCTGGCGCGACCATGACTGGTGGAAAGCGCACTATGACTGGCGCGATAACCACTGGCGTCCGCACGATGAACATCGCGATCGTGACGATCACCACCGTCATGACGATCGTCGCCCGGGCCCGGACCGGAAGCACCATTAACACAAACCCCGCCAGCTGGCGGGGTTGTCTTTTTATTGCTCGTGACGCTTAAACACCAGCTCGTTTTTTCCTGACGATGCCTCGTCGAAAAAATACCCTTCACTGTTAAAGCCAGTGAGCTGCTCTGGCTTCGTCAGACGGTTTTGAATGATGAAGCGGCTCATCAGACCGCGCGCTTTTTTGGCGTAGAAGCTGATCACTTTAAATTTGCCGTTTTTCTCGTCGAGGAATACCGGCTTGATAATGTCCGCATCCAGCTTTTTCGGCTTCACCGATTTGAAGTACTCATCGGAGGCCAGGTTGATCACCACGTTGTCCCCCTGGGCTTGCAGCGCCGCGTTAAGCTTGTCGGTAATGACATCGCCCCAGAACTGGTACAGATCTTTACCTTTGGTGTTTTCCAGGCGGATACCCATCTCCAGACGATACGGCTGCATCAGATCCAGCGGTCGCAGCACCCCGTACAGGCCGGATAACATGCGCAGATGCTGCTGGGCAAAATCGAAATCGGCTTCGCTAAACGTTTCTGCTTGCAGGCCAGTGTAGACGTCACCTTTGAAGGCCAACAGCGCCTGGCGGGCGTTGGCGGGCGTGAAGTCAGGCTGCCACTCATGAAACCGGGTGGCGTTCAGGTCGGCGAGTTTATCGCTGATGCTCATCAGCGAAGCGATTTGCGGAGCCGAAAGCTTACGCGCCTCGTGGGTCAGCTGTTGCGAGTAGTCCAGCAATTCCGGCTGGGTATAACGCTCAGTGGCGAGCGGGCTCTGGTAGTCGAGCGTTTTGGCAGGTGAAATCAGAATCAGCATATCCAGTCCTTGCAGGAAATTTAGAGCGACTTTAACAAAAAATCGCCCTGAATTGATCGATAGCTGTTATTGCCGCGGCAAATCATCCCAGGTGCCAGGGGCAATTTGTGACTCGATTTCGGGATAGCGTGAGGCGTCAAAGACGGGCTGTACGCCGAGCTTGCGCTGACGCAGATAATCGCGCGCGATCAGCGCCACAACCGGTGAAAGCAGCAAAATGGCCGTCAGGTTCGTGATGGCCATCAGCGCCATAATGACGTCCGCTATTTGCCAGATCATCGGCATGCTGAGCAGGCAACCTACAAACACCATCGCCAGCACGCCCGCGCGAAGGATGTTGCGGGCCAGACGCGAGTCAACTTTCAGGAAGATAAGGTTGTTTTCGGCATAGATATAGTTCACCGCAATGGAACTAAAGGCAAAAAGTCCCACGACAAGTGCGACAAGGCCCGCGCCCCAGCCGCCGACGAGGGAGACCAGCGCCTGTTGTACCCAATGAATGCCTGCCGTACTACCGGACGGTTGTTCAGCGGCACCGGCCAGCAGCATTATCATCGCGCTGGCGGAGCAGATAACAATGGTGTCTGTGAAGACGCCAATCATCTGTACAATGCCCTGCGCGGCGGGATGCGGAGGCCAGGATGCGGCCGCTGCGGCGGCATTCGGCGTGGAGCCCATTCCCGCTTCGTTGGAGAACATACCCCGCTGAAAACCCGCAGTGAGTGCCTGGCTAAGGGTGTAACCCAGCGCGCCGGAAGCCGCTTCGCGCCAGCCGAACGCGCTTTGGAAAATGGTGACGATGACGTTCGGCACCTCATCGATATGTATCGCGCATACCATCAGGCTGGTGGACACCCACAGCAGCGCCATCAGCGGAACCAGCCACTGCATCAGGCGGGCAACCCCTTTGAGCCCGGTCACAATGGTCAGCAGGGTGAGAAGGGCAAGCGCGCCGCCTGTCAGCCACTCCGGACAATTGAAGGCAAAGCGCAGCGCGTGGGCGACGGAATTTGCCTGAACGGTATTGAAAATAAGGCCATAGGCAATCAGCAAAAAGATCGAGAACAGAACGCCCATCCAGCGCATTCCCAGCCCGCGAGCCATATACCAGGCGGGACCGCCGCGAAACTGACCTTTGCCGTCTTTTTCTTTGTAGAGTTGCGCAAGCGAGCATTCAGCAAAGGAGGTGGCCATACCGATAATCGCCGTCACCCACATCCAGAATACCGCGCCCGGACCGCCCGCGCCGATCGCCAGCGCGACACCGGCCAGGTTACCGCTGCCGACGCGCGCGGCCAGGCTGGTACAGAGCGCCTGAAACGAGGTCAGGCCGCCCGGCTGTGGGGTGACGCTGTTTTTCAGACTTCTGCCAAATTTGCGGATATAGCGAAACTGAATCAGACCGCTGCGCCACGTAAACCAGATACCTGCTCCTGAAAGCAGGTATATCATGATCGAACCCCAGAGGACTTCGTTGATAAAGAAAAAGAAATCAGGCACTAACGTCCCTCTTGTTGATGCCAAAGTGAATATGTAAGCGCTACCACTGATTGTGCATGCTGTTACTTAGCAGCCTGTTAATATTCTGAGTTTATCATACTCTGCCTAAGCGCACTGTCTGCGGTTGCGCTGCCTCTCACTCGTGTTATCATCAGGGCAGACCGGTTACATCCCCCTAACAAGTAAACCTGTCATTTTTCCGCTGCTGGCAAGCTGTCGGTAGTGTGAATTATCCAGGGCACGTTAAAAGAGAAACACTATCATGACGGATAAATTGACCTCCCTTCGTCAGTTCACCACTGTCGTCGCTGACACCGGAGATATCGCGGCAATGAAGCTGTACCAGCCGCAGGATGCCACAACCAACCCTTCTCTGATCCTTAACGCCGCGCAGATCCCTGAGTATCGCAAACTGATTGACGACGCAGTGACCTGGGCGAAAGCACAGAGCAATGACCGCGCGCAGCAGGTTGTGGATGCCACTGACAAACTGGCAGTGAACATCGGTCTGGAAATCCTGAAGCTCGTTCCTGGCCGTATCTCTACCGAAGTTGATGCTCGCCTGTCCTACGACACCGAAGCGTCTATCGCAAAAGCAAAACGCCTGATCAAACTGTACAACGATGCGGGCATCAGCAATGACCGTATCCTGATCAAACTGGCGTCTACCTGGCAGGGCATCCGCGCTGCTGAGCAGCTGGAAAAAGAAGGCATCAACTGTAACCTGACTCTGCTGTTCTCCTTCGCGCAGGCGCGTGCATGTGCCGAAGCTGGCGTATACCTGATTTCTCCGTTCGTGGGCCGTATTCTGGACTGGTACAAAGCCAACACCGACAAGAAAGAGTACGCGGCGTCTGAAGATCCAGGCGTGATTTCAGTGACTGAAATCTACGAATACTACAAACAGCACGGCTATGAGACCGTAGTGATGGGCGCAAGCTTCCGTAACGTCGGCGAAATCATCGAGCTGGCTGGCTGTGACCGCCTGACCATCGCTCCTGCGCTGCTGAAAGAGCTGGCAGAAAGCGAAGGTGCTATCGAGCGTAAACTGTCCTACACCGGCGAAGTGAAAGCACGCCCTGAGCGCATCACCGAGTCCGAGTTCCTGTGGCAGCACAACCAGGATCCAATGGCCGTAGATAAACTGGCGGACGGTATCCGTAAGTTTGCTATCGACCAGGAAAAACTGGAAAAAATGATCGGCGACCTGCTGTAATCATTCTGCGTGACCGGGTTCCCGGTCACGCGTCTTTCCCCCGCCTCTGTCTGAATTTTCTCTCTGCGTGTATCATTCCCTTTAATCAGTACTTTTTGAATGGAATGGATATGAATACCTTACGCATCGGCTTAGTGTCGATTTCTGACCGCGCCTCCAGCGGTGTTTATCAGGATAAAGGCATCCCTGCTCTGGAAGAGTGGCTGGGCAGCGCGCTCACTACCCCGTTTGAGATCCAGACTCGCCTGATCCCGGACGAGCAACCGATCATCGAGCAAACCCTGTGTGAACTGGTGGATGAGATGAGCTGCCACCTGGTGCTGACGACGGGCGGAACCGGCCCCGCGCGCCGCGATGTAACGCCGGACGCGACGCTGGCTATCGCCGATCGTGAAATGCCGGGCTTCGGTGAGCAGATGCGCCAGATCAGTCTACACTTTGTCCCGACGGCCATTCTTTCCCGTCAGGTCGGGGTGATCCGCAAACAGGCGCTGATCCTGAACCTGCCGGGGCAGCCGAAGTCGATAAAAGAAACGCTGGAAGGGGTAAAAGCCGAGGACGGCAGCGTTATCGTCCACGGTATCTTTGCTAGTGTACCGTATTGTATACAACTGCTTGACGGTCCGTACGTGGAAACTGACGGCAATGTGGTAGCAGCATTTCGCCCTAAAAGCGCTCGCCGCGAAACAATCTCCTGAAATTCTTTAAAATGTGACATTAGCGCCAGCCGCTGTAGCGTGTAAATGGATTTACGATATAGTAATTTTTTCTTTACGATTACTGTAAAAAATAATCCACAACACATGCACAATGGTTCGCTATGTCACATAACACCCGACCTCTGAATCGACAGGACTACAAAACCCTCACGCTCGCTGCTCTGGGCGGCGCGCTGGAGTTTTACGACTTCATCATCTTTGTCTTCTTCGCCGCCGTTGTGGGGGCGCTGTTTTTCCCGGCGGATATTCCGGAATGGCTGCGTCAGGTACAAACCTTCGGCATTTTCGCTGCCGGCTATCTGGCGCGTCCGCTGGGCGGCATTGTCATGGCGCACTTTGGCGATCTGGTCGGGCGCAAGAAGATGTTTACCCTCAGCATCCTGCTTATGGCCGTGCCGACGCTGGCGATTGGGCTTTTGCCTACCTATGAGTCGATGGGCATTATCGCCCCGTTATTGCTGCTGCTGATGCGTATTCTCCAGGGCGCGGCCATCGGCGGGGAAGTGCCGGGCGCCTGGGTGTTTGTCGCTGAGCACGTCCCGGTGCGCCGCATCGGCATTGCGTGCGGAACGCTGACCGCAGGGCTGACGATCGGGATCCTGCTTGGCTCCGTGGTTGCAACCATCATCAATACCAGCATGACGCAACAGGCCGTTCACGACTGGGGCTGGCGTATACCGTTCCTGCTGGGCGGGGCGTTTGGGCTGGTGGCAATGTACCTGCGACGCTGGTTGCAAGAGACGCCAATATTTCTGGAAATGCAGCAGCGGAAGGCGCTGGCGCAAGAACTGCCGGTGAAAACCGTAGTAGTGCGGCATAAAAAAGCGGTAATGGTGTCGATGCTTCTGACCTGGCTGCTGTCTGCGGGGATCGTGGTGGTCATTTTGATGTCGCCGGTCTGGCTGCAAAAACAGTACGGTTTTGCGCCTGCCGTGACGTTACAGGCGAACAGTATCGCGACAATTATGCTCTGCTTTGGTTGTCTGGCCGCCGGGCTGGCGGCGGATCGTTTCGGCGCAAGCGCGACCTTTATTGTCGGCAGTTTGCTTCTGGCCGCGTCGAGCTGGGCATTTTATCATCTTGCGGGCACCCATCCTGAACAGCTGTTCCTGCTGTACGGTGTCGTCGGGCTGTGCGTGGGCGTCGTTGGCGCCGTACCGTACGTAATGGTCCGCGCCTTCCCGCCGGAGGTACGCTTCACTGGGATCTCTTTCTCTTATAATGTCTCGTATGCCATTTTCGGTGGGCTGACCCCGATTGTGGTGACGGTGTTGATGGGGGTGTCACCCCTTGCACCTGCGTGGTACGTGCTGGCGTTATCGCTGATGGGACTGGTTTTGGGGGTGTGGCTTCGCCAGTCAGAGGGACGTCGTGCCCGCGACGCGGGCACGACAGAGGGATCAGTGTTTTTCACCAATAGGTAGAATGGTGCGGTCGAACTGCTCGTTCAGCACTTCACCCATGGCCAGGTAGATTGCGCTTGCGCCGCAAACCAGACCTACCCAGCCGGCAACGTGAACGATGCCTTCGTTATCCGCCAGGTGACCGATGGCCAGCAGAGCGAACAGTACGGTCAGGCTCAGGAAGACGAATTGCAGTGCGCGGTTCGCCTTAAGGGTACCGAAGAACATGAACAGGGTGAACACGCCCCACAGTCCCAGGTACACGCCCAGGAAATGGGCGTTTGCCGCCTCTGCCAGGCCCATTTTAGGCATCAACAGAATTGCGACCAGAGTCAGCCAGAAGGAACCGTAAGAGGTAAATGCGGTTAAGCCGAAGGTGTTGCCTTTCTTATATTCCAGCAGGCCCGCAAAGATCTGTGCGATACCGCCGTAAAAAATGCCCATCGCCAGGATAATGCCGTCCATCGGGAACATCCCGATATTGTGCAGGTTCAGCAGAATGGTGGTCATGCCAAAACCCATCAGGCCCAGCGGAGCCGGATTAGCCAACTTAGTGTTGCCCATAAGTCCTCAAAAAAATCATCATTAATATGGTGAAATGGTTAAACCCGCGCCAGTTCTACCTGACGGGGCGCGGCATCATAATGGGCGGCATCGACGCCGTCTATGATCTCACCGGGGTGAAATTAAAAAATTTTTTATCCTTCCCCCTTGATGGATGCTGTTGTGACCCCATCTTGTAAGCAACCGCAGTGTGTGGACCTGAAAAAAATCAAATCTGGGCAGTTGAAAAAGCACGTTCTGCCCTTATTACAGGTACACAACCACATGTTGACTGAATTTTTAGTGGAGACGTTTAGATGGGTAAAATTATTGGTATCGACCTGGGTACTACCAACTCTTGTGTAGCGATTATGGATGGCACTACTGCACGTGTGCTGGAGAACGCCGAGGGCGATCGCACCACGCCTTCTATCATTGCATATACCCAGGATGGTGAAACTCTGGTTGGTCAGCCGGCTAAACGTCAGGCCGTGACAAACCCGCAAAACACCCTGTTTGCGATCAAACGCCTGATTGGCCGCCGCTTCCAGGACGAAGAAGTTCAGCGTGACGTTTCCATCATGCCTTACAAAATCATCGCAGCCGATAACGGTGATGCATGGCTTGATGTGAAAGGCACCAAAACGGCACCTCCGCAGATCTCTGCTGAAGTGCTGAAGAAAATGAAGAAAACCGCGGAAGATTACCTGGGTGAACCGGTAACTGAAGCTGTTATCACCGTACCTGCTTACTTCAACGATGCTCAGCGTCAGGCAACCAAAGATGCTGGCCGTATCGCAGGTCTGGAAGTAAAACGTATCATCAACGAACCAACCGCAGCAGCACTGGCTTACGGTCTGGATAAAGAAGTTGGCAACCGTACTATCGCGGTTTACGACCTGGGTGGTGGTACCTTCGATATCTCTATTATCGAAATCGACGATGTTGACGGCGAAAAAACCTTCGAAGTTCTGGCAACCAACGGTGATACCCACCTGGGTGGTGAAGACTTCGATACCCGTCTGATCAACTACCTCGTTGACGAGTTCAAGAAAGATCAGGGCATTGACCTGCGTAACGACCCGCTGGCTATGCAGCGCCTGAAAGAAGCCGCTGAGAAAGCGAAGATCGAGCTGTCTTCCGCTCAGCAGACCGACGTGAACCTGCCGTACATCACCGCAGACGCGACCGGTCCAAAACACATGAACATCAAAGTGACCCGTGCGAAACTGGAAAGCCTGGTAGAAGACCTGGTGAACCGTTCTATCGAGCCACTGAAAGTTGCATTGCAGGACGCTGGCCTGTCCGTGTCTGACATTCAGGACGTTATCCTGGTAGGTGGTCAGACTCGTATGCCAATGGTTCAGAAGAAAGTTGCTGAATTCTTTGGTAAAGAGCCACGTAAAGACGTGAACCCGGACGAAGCGGTTGCTATCGGTGCTGCGGTTCAGGGTGGTGTACTGACCGGTGAAGTGAAAGACGTCCTGCTGCTGGACGTTACCCCGCTGTCTCTGGGTATCGAAACCATGGGTGGCGTGATGACTCCGCTCATCAACAAGAACACCACTATCCCGACGAAACACAGCCAGGTGTTCTCTACCGCTGAAGACAACCAGTCTGCGGTAACCATCCATGTGATTCAGGGTGAGCGTAAGCGTGCGGCGGATAACAAATCTCTGGGTCAGTTCAACCTGGACGGTATTAACCCGGCACCACGCGGCATGCCACAGATCGAAGTCACCTTCGACATCGATGCTGACGGTATCCTGCACGTGTCTGCGAAAGACAAAAACAGCGGTAAAGAGCAGAAGATCACCATCAAGGCATCTTCTGGCCTGAACGAAGCGGAAATCGAAAAAATGGTTCGTGATGCCGAAGCTAACGCGGAATCCGACCGTAAGTTCGAAGAGCTGGTTCAGACCCGTAACCAGGGTGACCATCTGCTGCACAGCACCCGTAAGCAGGTTGAAGAAGCGGGCGATAAACTGCCAGCGGAAGACAAAACTGCGATCGAAACTGCACTGAGCGCGCTGGAAACGTCTCTGAAAGGCGAAGACAAAGCGGACATCGAAGCGAAGATGCAGGAGCTGGCACAGGTTTCTCAGAAGCTGATGGAAATCGCTCAGCAGCAGCACGCACAGCAGCAGGCGGGCGCTGAGGCTTCCCAGAACAACGCGAAAGACGACGATGTTGTCGACGCTGAGTTCGAAGAAGTGAAAGACAAAAAATAATCGCCCTGATGCAGGGTAAGTAATCGGCACGGGCGTAGGAGAATTCTCCACGCCCGTGCTCGCATGTTAAGGGGCTTAAAAAAACCAATGGCAAAGCAAGACTATTACGAGATTTTAGGCGTTCCGAAAACTGCGGAAGAGCGTGAAATCAAAAAGGCGTATAAGCGCCTGGCCATGAAATTCCACCCTGACCGTAATCAGGGTGACAAAGAGGCTGAAGCCAAATTTAAAGAGATTAAAGAAGCCTACGAAGTCCTGACTGATGCACAAAAACGTGCGGCCTATGACCAGTATGGTCACGCGGCCTTTGAACAGGGCGGCATGGGCGGCGGTGGATTTGGTGGCGGCGGCTTCGGCGGCGGCGCTGATTTCAGCGATATCTTTGGTGATGTATTTGGCGATATCTTCGGCGGCGGGCGTGGTCGTCAGCGCGCGGCGCGCGGCGCAGACCTGCGCTACAACATGGACCTGACGCTGGAAGAAGCGGTTCGTGGCGTAACCAAAGAGATCCGTATCCCGACGCTGGAAGAGTGTGACGTTTGCCACGGCAGCGGCGCGAAAGCGGGGACTCAGCCACAGACCTGCCCAACCTGTCACGGTTCCGGTCAGGTGCAGATGCGCCAGGGCTTCTTCGCGGTGCAGCAGGCCTGTCCGCACTGTCATGGTCGCGGTACGCTGATTAAAGATCCGTGCACCAAATGCCACGGTCACGGTCGCGTGGAGAAAACCAAAACGCTGTCCGTTAAGATCCCGGCAGGCGTGGATACGGGCGACCGCATCCGTCTGGCAGGTGAGGGTGAAGCCGGCGAGCACGGCGCACCGGCAGGCGATCTGTACGTTCAGGTTCAGGTGAAGCAGCACGCCATCTTCGAGCGTGAAGGTAACAACCTGTACTGTGAAGTGCCGATCAACTTTGCGATGGCGGCGCTGGGTGGCGAAATCGAAGTGCCGACGCTGGACGGTCGCGTTAACCTGAAAATCCCTGGCGAAACCCAGACCGGGAAGCTGTTCCGCATGCGCGGCAAAGGCGTTAAATCCGTTCGCGGTGGCGCGCAGGGTGACCTGTTATGCCGCGTGGTCGTGGAAACGCCGGTCGGCCTGAACGATAAGCAGAAACAGCTGCTGAAAGAGCTTCAGGAAAGCTTTGGCGGCCCGACGGGTGAGAAAAACAGCCCGCGCTCCAAAAGCTTCTTCGATGGCGTCAAAAAATTCTTCGACGATTTAACCCGCTAACCCGCCAGCTGGTTACTATCCTTTAAAGCCCGGAAGCGATTCCGGGCTTTTTGTTTATAGCGTTATTCCTCGGTTAAACTGAATATATACCCAATATTAATCTGTTTTTACCGATCTGTTTGCGCTGATATTATGGTTTTACCGAGGTATTGTTGTAAAAGAGAGTTTAAACGTGAAATTACTACACCGTTTCTTTAGCAGTGAGGCATCCGGCGGCGTCATCCTGATTATTGCTGCTGCGGCCGCCATGCTGCTCGCCAATATGGGCATGACGCGCGATCTCTATCACGCATTTCTGGAAACGCCCGTCGAGCTGAAAGTCGGGGCGCTGGAAATTAACAAGAACATGCTGCTGTGGATCAACGATGCGCTGATGGCGGTGTTCTTCCTGCTGGTGGGTCTGGAGGTTAAACGTGAGCTGGTGATCGGTTCGCTTGCCAGCCGTCAGCGCGCGGCGTTTCCGGTGATCGCGGCGATTGGCGGGATGATCGCTCCGGCGTTGCTCTTTCTCGCGTTTGCGTGGCAGGATCCGGTTGCGCGTGACGGCTGGGCGATCCCGGCCGCAACGGATATCGCGTTTGCGCTCGGGGTCTTAGCCTTGCTCGGTAGCCGCGTCCCGGTAGCACTGAAAATTTTCCTGATGGCGCTGGCGATTATCGATGATCTGGGCGCTATCGTGATTATCGCGCTGTTCTACACCAGCGATCTGTCGGTTCTGTCGCTGAGCGTGGCGGCCGTGGCTATTGTGGTGCTGGCCTTGCTGAACGTCTTCAACGTCCGACGTACGGGTATTTATATTCTGGTGGGCATGGTGCTGTGGACGGCGGTGCTGAAGTCTGGCGTGCATGCCACGCTGGCGGGCGTCATCGTTGGCTTCTTTATTCCGCTGAAGGAGCAGGACGGCAAATCGCCAGCCAGACAGCTGGAGCATGTGCTTCATCCGTGGGTGGGCTTTATGATCCTGCCGCTGTTTGCGTTTGCCAACGCGGGAGTTTCCCTGGCCGGGGTTACCCTGGACGGACTCACCTCCGTGCTGCCGCTGGGTATCATCGCCGGTCTGTTTATCGGTAAGCCGCTGGGTATCAGCCTGTTCTGCTGGCTGGCGCTGAAGCTGAAGCTGGCGTCATTGCCAAACGGGACCACCTTTAGCCAGATTATGGCCGTCGGCGTGCTGTGCGGTATTGGATTCACCATGTCGATCTTTATCTCGACGCTGGCGTTTGGCGCAAACGCGCCTGAGCTTATCGTCTGGGCAAAACTCGGCATTCTCATCGGGTCATTACTGGCCGCAGTCATTGGTTATACCTTGTTGAAGGTGAAATTGTCCGGACAGGCTGTCCAGGCATAACGGAAAACCGGGAGGAGGGGGCTCCTTCTCCCGATACACACTCAGGGAGAGAACACGCGATGTCTCATTTGAATTACAACCATCTTTATTACTTCTGGCACGTTTATAAACAGGGCTCGGTCGTGGGGGCGGCAGAAGCGCTTTACCTGACGCCACAAACCATTACCGGGCAAATCAAAGCCCTGGAAGAGCGGTTACAGGGTAAGTTGTTCAAGCGCAAGGGCCGTGGGATTGAGCCCAGTGAGTTGGGCGAGCTGGTGTTCCGCTATGCGGATAAAATGTTCACCCTGAGCCAGGAGATGCTGGATATCGTCAACTACCGCAAAGAGTCTAACCTGCTTTTTGACGTGGGGGTGGCGGATGCGCTGTCCAAACGGCTGGTGAGTGGCGTGCTGGATGCGGCGGTGGTGGAAGATGAACAGATCCATTTACGCTGCTTTGAGTCCACTCACGAGATGCTGCTGGAACAGCTGAGCCAGCATAAGCTGGATATGATTATTTCGGATTGCCCTATCGATTCCACGCAGCAGGAAGGCTTGTTCTCGGTGAAAATTGGCGAATGCGGCGTCAGTTTCTGGTGCATCAATCCGCCACCGGAAAAACCGTTTCCTGCCTGCCTGGAAGAGCGCCGCTTGCTGGTGCCGGGTCGGCGGTCCATGCTCGGACGGAAGCTGCTGAACTGGTTTAACTCGCAGGGGCTGAACGTAGAAATTCTCGGTGAGTTCGACGATGCGGCGCTAATGAAAGCCTTTGGCGAAGCGCATAACGCTATCTTCGTTGCTCCGACGCTGTACGCGCACGATCTCTATTCAGACGACAAAATAACCGAGATCGGCAGGGTGGATAACGTGATGGAAGAGTATCACGCCATATTCGCCGAAAGGATGATTCAGCACCCGGCGGTGCAGCGAATCTGCAATCGCGACTATTCGGCGCTTTTTACGCCGCCGGCAATCTGAAGACATAAAAAAACCCGCGTTAAGCGGGTTCTTTCAAACAAGCAACAACAAGTGGCGATTAAGCCAGTTTGTTGATCTGCGCGGTCAGGTTTGCTTTATGACGCGCTGCTTTGTTTTTGTGGATCAGACCTTTAGCAGCCTGACGATCCACGATTGGTTGCATTTCGTTAAATGCGTTCTGCGCTGCAGCTTTGTCGCCAGCTTCGATAGCTGCGTATACTTTCTTGATGAAAGTACGCATCATAGAGCGACGGCTTGCATTGTGCTTACGAGCCTTTTCAGACTGAACGGCACGTTTCTTAGCTGATTTGATATTAGCCAAGGTCCAACTCCCAAATATGATCTATGTGGACAATTCAAAGGCCGAGGAATATGCCCTCTATACCTTCTTTTGTCAATGGATTTGTGCAAATAAGCGCCGTTAATGTGGCGACGCTACGTTACGTAGTGATGGCGCAGGATTCTACCAGCTTGTCGTTCGTGAATACAGCTTTTCGGCGTAAAAATCGCAGTTCGCGGACAGATTTTTTTGCTGTGAAAGGTCAGCGTGATGAAATCATACGGCTTTCTGTTTAGCGTGAACAATCGGCGGTTAACCTTAACCGCTGTACAAGGTATACTTTGGCGATTTTCACTGTTTTGAGCCAGTCATGAAGCTGATACGCGGCATACATAATCTCAGTCAAGCCCCGCACGGGTGCGTGCTGACCATTGGTAATTTTGACGGCGTGCATCGTGGGCATCAGGCGCTGTTGCAGGGATTGCGTAAAGAAGGCGAGGCGCGAGGCTTGCCCGTCGTGGTGATGATTTTCGAGCCTCAGCCGCTGGAGCTGTTTGCAGGCGAGAAATCCCCCGCGCGGCTGACGCGTCTGCGCGAGAAGTTACGCTACCTCGCGGAGTCAGGGGTGGACTACGTCCTGTGCGTAAGGTTCGACCGTCGTTTTGCCGCGCTGACCGCACAAAACTTTGTCAGCGACCTGTTGGTCAGGCAGCTTGGCGTGCAGTTTCTCGCCGTGGGCGATGATTTCCGCTTTGGCGCTGGTCGTCAGGGCGATTTCTTGTTATTACAGAAGGCTGGCCTGGAGTACGGGTTTGACGTCACCAGCACGATGACCTTCTGTGAGGGCGGCGTGCGCGTAAGCAGCACGGCGGTACGTCAGGCGCTGGCGAACGATGAACTGGACACGGCAGAAACGCTGCTGGGTCACCCGTTCACAATTTCAGGTCGCGTGGTCCATGGCGATGCGCTGGGCCGCACGATAGGTTTCCCGACGGCGAATATACCGCTGCGTCGTCAGGTCTCCCCGGTTAAAGGGGTCTATGCGGTGGAAGTGGCAGGACTGGGCGAGAAGCCTTTCTACGGCGTCGCCAACATTGGCACACGTCCAACGGTTGCCGGTGTGCGTCAACAGTTAGAAGTACACCTGCTGGACGTTGTAATGGACCTCTACAGTCGCCATATAGATGTGATACTGCGTAAAAAAATACGCAATGAACAGCGATTCGCTTCGCTGGATGAACTTAAGGCGCAAATCGCGCGAGATGAATTAACGGCCCGCGAGTTTTTTGGGCTTTAGAACCGGCTTAACTGCCTACGTGATAAATACGGAACCGAGAATCTGATGAGTGACTATAAATCAACCCTGAATTTGCCGGAAACAGGGTTCCCGATGCGCGGCGATCTCGCCAAGCGTGAACCGGGAATGCTGGCGCGTTGGACCGATGATGACCTGTACGGCATCATTCGTGCAGCCAAAAAAGGCAAAAAAACCTTCATTCTGCATGATGGCCCTCCATATGCGAATGGCAGCATTCATATTGGTCACTCTGTAAACAAGATTCTGAAAGACATTATCGTGAAGTCCAAAGGACTCGCGGGATATGACTCGCCTTACGTTCCGGGCTGGGACTGCCATGGTCTGCCAATCGAGCTGAAAGTTGAGCAAGAGTACGGTAAGCCGGGTGAGAAGTTCACCGCCGCAGAATTCCGCGCGAAATGCCGCGAATACGCTGCCACCCAGGTTGACGGTCAGCGCGCTGACTTCATCCGTCTGGGCGTGCTGGGTGACTGGTCGCATCCGTACCTGACCATGGACTTCAAAACCGAAGCCAACATCATCCGAGCGCTGGGTAAAATCATCGGCAACGGTCACCTGCACAAAGGCGCGAAGCCGGTGCACTGGTGCGTCGACTGCCGCTCTGCGCTGGCAGAAGCGGAAGTGGAGTATTACGACAAAACCTCGCCTTCTATCGACGTGGCCTTCGAAGCGGTCGATCAGGATGCGATCAAAGCTAAATTTGGTCTGCCTGGTGTAAGCGGCCCGATCTCTCTGGTGATCTGGACCACCACCCCGTGGACGCTGCCTGCTAACCGCGCGATCTCCCTCTCTGGCGAGTTTGAGTATGCGCTGGTGCAGATTGATGGCCGTGCGGTTATCCTGGCGAAAGACCTGGTCGAAAGCGTGCTGAAACGCGCGAACATCACCGATTACACCGTGCTGGGCACCGTAAAAGGTGACGCGCTGGAACTGATGCGCTTCAAACACCCGTTCCTGGACTTCGACGTTCCGGCGATCCTGGGCGACCACGTCACGCTGGACGCGGGTACCGGTGCGGTGCATACCGCCGGTGGCCACGGTCCTGACGACTACAACATCAGCCTGAAATATGGTCTGGAAATCGCTAACCCGGTTGGTCCGGACGGCTCTTACCTGCCAGGCACGTACCCGGCGCTGGACGGCATCAACGTCTTTAAAGCTAACGACATCATCGTTGACATGCTGCGCACCAGCGGCGCGCTGCTGCACGTTGAGAAAATGCAGCACAGCTATCCGTGCTGCTGGCGTCACAAGACCCCGATCATCTTCCGTGCGACCCCGCAGTGGTTCATCAGCATGGATCAGAAAGGCCTGCGCGCCCAGTCTCTGAAAGAGATCAAAGGCGTGCAGTGGATCCCTGACTGGGGTCAGGCGCGTATCGAATCCATGGTGGCTAACCGTCCTGACTGGTGTATCTCCCGTCAGCGCACCTGGGGCGTGCCGATGTCTCTGTTCGTACATAAAGAGACGCAGGAGCTGCACCCGAACACTCTGGAACTGATGGAAGAAGTGGCGAAGCGCGTCGAAGTTGACGGCATTCAGGCGTGGTGGGATCTCGACGCCCGCGACATCCTGGGCGCTGACGCAGACAGCTACGAGAAAGTGCCGGATACCCTGGACGTGTGGTTCGATTCCGGGTCTACCCACTCCTCCGTGGTTGATGTGCGTCCGGAGTTTGCTGGTCACGCTGCCGATATGTATCTGGAAGGGTCTGACCAACACCGCGGCTGGTTCATGTCATCGCTGATGATCTCCACCGCCATGAAGGGTAAAGCACCTTACCGCCAGGTATTGACCCACGGCTTCACCGTGGATGGTCAGGGCCGTAAGATGTCCAAATCTATCGGTAACACCGTTTCTCCGCAGGACGTGATGAACAAACTGGGCGCGGACATTCTGCGTCTGTGGGTGGCCTCTACCGACTACACCGGCGAAATGGCGGTCTCTGATGAGATCCTGAAACGTGCTGCTGACAGCTATCGTCGTATTCGTAACACCGCGCGCTTCCTGCTGGCGAACCTGAACGGGTTCGATCCGGTAAAAGACATGGTGAAGCCGGAAGAGATGGTTGTGCTCGATCGCTGGGCGGTAGGCTGCGCGAAAGCGGCGCAGGAAGATATTCTTAAAGCCTATGAGTCTTACGACTTCCACGAAGTGGTGCAGCGCCTGATGCGCTTCTGCTCCATCGAGATGGGCTCGTTCTACCTCGACATCATCAAAGACCGCCAGTACACCGCGAAAGCGGACAGCGTGGCGCGTCGTAGCTGCCAGACCGCGCTGTTCCACATCGCAGAAGCGCTGGTGCGCTGGATGGCACCGATCATGTCCTTCACCGCGGATGAAATCTGGGGCTACCTGCCGGGCGACCGTGAGAAGTATGTCTTCACCGGCGAGTGGTACGAAGGTCTGTTCGACCTCTCCAGCACTGAAGCAATGAACGATGCCTTCTGGGACGAGCTGCTGAAAGTGCGCGGCGAAGTGAACAAGGTTATCGAGCAGGCGCGTGCGGACAAGAAAGTCGGTGGCTCTCTGGAAGCGACGGTGACCCTGTACGCCGAACCGGAGCTGGCGGCCAAACTGACCGCGCTGGGCGATGAATTACGATTTGTCCTGTTGACCTCCGGTGCGAAAGTTGCGGATTATGCCGAAGCTACTGCTGATGCTCAGCAGAGCGAGCTGCTCAAAGGCCTGAAGGTCGCACTGAGCAAAGCCGACGGTGAGAAATGCCCGCGTTGCTGGCATTACACCACCGATGTTGGCCAGGTGGCGGAACACGCAGACATCTGCGGACGCTGTGTAAGCAACGTCGCCGGTGACGGCGAAAAACGTAAGTTTGCCTGATGAGTAAAACTCTCTGTTCAACAGGACTGCGCTGGCTGTGGCTGGTGGTGGTGGTGCTGATTATTGATTTGGGCAGCAAGTTCCTGATCCTCCAGAATTTCGCTCTGGGGGATACGGTCCCGCTGTTTCCGTCGCTTAACCTGCACTATGCCCGCAACTATGGTGCGGCGTTTAGTTTCCTTGCCGACAGCGGTGGCTGGCAGCGCTGGTTCTTCGCGGGTATCGCTATCGGTATCTGCGTCGTGCTGGCGGTGCTGATGTACCGCTCAAAGGCCACGCAAAAGCTGAATAACATCGCCTACGCGCTGATCATTGGCGGCGCGCTGGGTAACCTGTTTGACCGCCTGTGGCACGGCTTTGTGGTCGATATGATCGATTTCTACGTCGGCGACTGGCACTTCGCGACCTTTAACCTCGCCGATAGCGCAATATGCGTTGGTGCGGCGTTAATCGTGCTGGAAGGCTTCTTGCCTAAACCGGCCGCGAAAGAGCAGGCGTAACAAAACCAGCCGGGTGACGCGTAGCGATCCCGGCCTACAGAATTTGTGGCCCCCGTAGGCCCGGTAAGCGTAGCGCCACCGGGCAACAGGTGACCCAAAACAAGCGAGCAATTTGCATGTCTAAATCCGTACAGAGCAACAGCGCGGTTCTCGTTCATTTCACGCTGAAGCTGGATGACGGCTCCACGGCCGAATCCACCCGCAACAATGGCAAACCGGCGCTGTTTCGTCTGGGTGACACCTCCCTGTCTGAAGGCCTTGAGCAGCAGCTTCTGGGTCTGAAAGAGGGCGAGAAAAAAGCGTTTTCGCTGGAGCCGGATGCGGCATTTGGCGTGCCAAGCCCGGACCTGATCCAGTATTTCTCGCGTCGTGAGTTTATGGATGCGGGTGAACCAGAAATCGGGGCGATTATGCTCTTTACCGCTATGGACGGCAGCGAAATGCCTGGCGTGATCCGAGAAATCAACGGCGATTCTATCACCGTCGATTTCAACCATCCGCTTGCCGGGCGTACCGTTCATTTTGATGTCGAAGTGCTGGAGATCGATCCGGCACTGGAGGAGTAAAATGCAGATCCTGTTGGCTAACCCGCGCGGCTTTTGCGCCGGTGTAGACCGCGCTATCAGCATTGTTGAAAACGCGCTGGAGATTTACGGCGCGCCGATTTACGTGCGTCACGAAGTGGTGCACAACCGTTACGTGGTCGACAGCCTGCGCGAGCGCGGTGCGATTTTTATCGAGCAGATCAGCGAAGTGCCGGACGGCGCAATCCTCATCTTCTCCGCGCACGGCGTCTCTCAGGCGGTACGCAACGAGGCGAAAAGCCGCGATCTGACCGTATTCGATGCCACCTGTCCGTTAGTGACAAAAGTGCATATGGAAGTGGCGCGCGCCAGCCGTCGTGGTGAAGAGTCAATTCTGATTGGTCACGCTGGTCACCCGGAAGTTGAAGGCACCATGGGCCAGTACAGCAACCCGGAAGGGGGCATGTATCTGGTTGAGTCACCGGAAGATGTCTTTACGCTGGACGTGAAAAACGAAGCCCGTCTGTCATTTATGACCCAGACGACGCTTTCCGTAGACGACACCTCAGACGTGATTGACGCCCTGCGCCAGCGCTTCCCGAAAATCGTCGGGCCGCGCAAAGATGATATCTGCTATGCAACCACCAACCGTCAGGAAGCCGTACGCGCCCTGGCTGAACAGGCGGATGTGGTGCTGGTGGTCGGCTCGAAAAACTCCTCTAACTCCAACCGACTGGCCGAACTGGCGCAGCGTATGGGGAAAGCAGCTTTTCTGATCGACGACGCAACGGACATTCAGGAAGCGTGGGTGAAAAACGCGGCCTGCGTCGGTGTTACCGCAGGCGCTTCAGCGCCGGATATCCTGGTGCAAAACGTCATTGCCCGCCTGCAAGAGCTGGGCGGTGGCGAAGCGGTGCCGCTGGAAGGCCGTGAAGAGAACATTGTCTTCGAAGTGCCGAAAGAGCTGCGAATCGACGCCCGCGAAGTGGAATAATGTCCTCTCAATCTTCAAAATGCCGGTGGCGAAAGCCTCCGGCATTTTTGTTTCTGGTTAACTGTGATTCACCATCAATATTGACGCTTTTATCACTAGGTTAATCGTTTAATCTGCCATCATGATATTGCTGTTCTCCTCGGGCCGGAGAGCGATATGAATTCAGACATCTTTTTGCCACCTCAGTTGACGTGGGCTACCGGCGCGCTAGCCGGCGGGCCGCTTATCCGCAAAACGACTCGTCTTGCGGATCTTCCTGGGATCTTCGCAGACGGCGAGGCGTGGAAGTGCGGCAATCCTCAAAAAAGTGTGTATGACGTAGACGTACTGGGCTCGCCCGTAGGGGAAGGGGCACTCTTCGTTGGGGTAACTCACCTGCGTGCGGGTAACGTGGGCGATGAGTTCTTTATGACTCGCGGTCATTTTCATCAGCGCCGCGAACAGGGCGAGGTCTATTTTGGCCTGCGCGGATGCGGCTTGTTGCTGCTGCAAACGGAGGCGGGCGACGCGCGGCTTGAGCAGGTGACGGCTGGCTCCGTGCATATTATTCCTCCTTTTACAGCGCATCGTTTGATTAACACTGGCAACGAGACGCTATCCTCCCTTGCCGTCTGGCCGAGCATTGCGGGACACGACTATGCGGCGCTGGCAGAGGGCTTCACCCTGCGGATCTTTGCCTCCGGGGAAGGTTACGAGGTGCGCCATGGCTAACTATGGCCTTGATATGACCATCAACCGTCAGCCGCTCGGTTTTTGCTACGGAGAGGATGTTACCGGGCCGATGCCGGAGATCAGAACGCTGGATCAGATCCGCCCGTCGCTGCGCAATCCGGACTGCGAAGGGCCTGAACAGGTATATGCCATCGCGATGGACGTGGCGCGTCTGGCGGACAGGCCGGAGCTCGAAAAACGCATGCTGCTTTTTGGTGTGGTCACCTACGCGGCAGGCACGCTTGGCGATGAGCCGGTCCGCAGCCAGGGACATGTTCACCGTATTAGCCAGCACAGCGGATGGTCGCCCCCTGAGCTGTACGAAATCTGGCAGGGTAAAGCGATTATCTACATGCAGGAGTATGTGGACGACGATCCGGGACGTTGTTTTGCGGTACTCGCGGGGCCGGGTGAAAAGGTACTGGTCCCTCCCGGATGGGGCCATGCGACGATTTCGGCCTCGCCCAATGAGCCGCTGACGTTTGGTGCGTGGTGCGATCGGGAATATGGCTTTGAGTATGAGGCCGTTCGTGCACGAAAAGGTCTGGCCTGGTATCCCTTAGTTCAGGGTAATCATATTGTCTGGCAGCATAACAGTCACTACAGACCAGGGCGCTTGCAGATGATTACGCCGAGAAGTTATCCGGAATTTGGCATTACTGATGCGCCTGTTTATCAGCAGTTTATTGATGACCCCGCACGGTTCCAGTTTATTTCGCGTCCGGATAAAGTCGCAGAACTGTGGAATAACTTCCATCCATAAAGAAGCCGGGGCATTGCCCCGGTTTTCTTATCCTGCAAACAAACCGGACGCCACGCCAAGCGCTGCCAGTATAAGCAGCAATATCATGGCTTTTACCGGCGACACGCCGCGTTTTGCCATCAGATACCAGGTCCCCAGCACCACCGCCAGCGGAAGCAGCTGCGGGAAAATACCGTCCAGCATCTGCTGAACGTGAATGTTAACCCCGTCCCGGGTGATGAACTCCAGCCCGGTGCCGAGCTTCACGTAGCTGGCCGCCACGCCGCCCATGACAAATACGCCCAGTAGCGAGAGCGCTTCCCGTAGCCGGGTAGATTTGCTGCTGACCAGCATCTCCACGGAGCCTGATCCCATCTGGTAGCCTTTGAGAAACAGGAACCAGGAGCCAGGGATAATGATGGCCAGCCAGGCAACGGTATAAAACAGTGGACCGAGGATATTTCCGCCTGCCGCCAGCGCCATCCCAATGCTAAGCAGGATCGGGATCAGCATGCCGGGGATCATCGAATCGCCGATCCCGGCAATTGGCCCCATCAGGCCTACCTTCAGGGTATTTATGGTTTCACCGTCAATCGGCTCGCCGTTGGCTTTTTTCTCCTCCAGCCCCAGCGCCATACCGTTAACGATCGCGCCAATCTGTGGCTCCGTGTTGTAGAACGACGCGTGACGGCGCAGCATCTCGGTACGTTGTACCGGGTCGGGATAGAGCTTTTTTGCGACCGGCAGCATGCTCAGGCAAAAGCCGAAGGATTCAAGGCGTTCAAAGCTCATTGAGGAGAGGTTGTGCATCATCCACGCTCGCCAGCAGCGGCGCAGATCCTTGCGGGTGAGTTTACGTTCTTCCATCAGAATTCATCCTCGTCGTCAGGGACAGGTGCTGAAGCCACGGCCTGCGGTGCCTCGGGTTTATAGTTGTAATGAATCAGTGCCAGCAGGGCGCCCACGATCACCAGCGCGACCATATTGAGTTTCAGGAAAACGATGCAAACGAAGCCCACCAGAAAGTAGATGAGCATGGTATAGCTTTTGATGATCTGCTTAAGCAGGATGGCAATACCGACGGCGGGCAAGATGCCGCCCAGCACATTCATGGTGGAGAGGACGATGTGCGGCAGGCTGTCCATAAACCCGCTAATGTGCTGTGCGCCAAAAAAGACGGCGATAAAGGTAGGCACAAAGCGCAGCACAAAATTCATCGCCTGCGGCCAGATGGCGCTGTTAAGGTAGATCCCGCGCTCGTCGCCGTTCTCCAGCGCCACATCCGCACGATGGTTCCAGAAGGAGTTCAGCACCATCATCGCATTGAAGAGAATGGTTCCGGCGATCCCAATAGTCGCCGCCAGCGCGACGGCAACCTCAGGTCCTTTGCCGGAAAGTATTCCCAGCGCAATGGCCGGATAAGCCACAAAGTTTAAATCTGCTGGCATCGAGCCGCCGGGTGTCACCATTGCGATATACACCGCCTGCACCGCTACGCCAATCATAATCCCGGTTTTGATATCGCCCAGGATCAGGCCAACCAGCATCCCGGAAATGAGCGGTCGGGAGATGAGATACCAGCCGCCCGTCAGCCCTAAAAGCCACGGACTACTGAGTGCGCCCAGATAACACAGCAGGCCAATTAAAGCCGCTTCGATAATCATGATCTGCTCCTTATTTCAGCTTTTGTCTGGCATCCTGCCAGGTATAAAAACTGGCATCGGGAACCAGGCGGAATTCAATCGCGTGTCCCTGCCCGGTCAGCCACTCGAATGCTGCCGCTTCATCCTGGGTTACCGATTGATTCGGGCCGATGGTGATCGTGTTAGCCCGGGCGCTCATCGGGCCCACGTTAATTTTTCCGTTGCTGTTTTTCAGGCTAATGCCCGCCTGCTCAATGCGCTGTAGCGTGAGTGGAGATTTGCCAATCACGAAATAGCGCTTTTCGCTGGCAATCACTTTTGGCAGTTTTTCGATCGCGGTTGCCGTATCGAACAGCCACACTTTAGTATCTGATACGGCTCCTTTCATGACCGACGATAACAGCGGATCGGCCGCAACGGCATCGTCAATGGCAACGATGCCGTCGCAGGGCAGCTCCCTGGCCCAGCGTGTAATGAGCTGCCCGTGGATCACGCGATCGTCAATGCGTACAAAAGAAATACTCATATGCGGCTCCTTAAAAATCGTCTGTCTGTGCAGTATCTGCCGGTTTCGCCTGTACCAGCGTCGGCAGAGTAATTTCGATAAGCTGCCCGGCAGCCTGATGAACATCGCGAGCCATCATCACCTCATCGGTTTGCAGCAGCATCGGGAAGTTGACTCCAGCCACCACGGCGACCGGCGGCTGCGTATGTGGGTTAAGCGCGGCCTCACAGGCCACGTTCCACGGCGTGCCGCTTTGCATGTCGCACAGCACCAGCACGCCGTCAGCGTTGACGCTTGCCGCTTCCAGTGTGGAGATGAAATCCTGCCGGAAGCCCTCTATTCCCGCCTGTTCGGTCAGACAAACGGTGTGTACGCCGGGGAGCTCGCCGTATACCATCCGGCCGCTCTCCAGCAGCGCGGCGGCTAACGGCCCATGAGTGGCGACAATAAAATGAATCATCGTTAGCTCCTTACCCAGGCTTTGATAGTCGCGAGGGGGTGTCCGGAAGCACGGGCTGAAGGTGAAATGCGATAGTCACCTACGCTTGCCGGAATGATGAAGGTTTCGGCGTAATGGACGGTAAACGGCTCAAATGCACCGGTTGGGCTGTCGACAATTGCTTCGTCGCCCTCTACCAGATTCAGCACGTTCACGCCGCCGCCGGTGTGGTGCAAAACGGGTTCGCTAAACCAGTGGCGGCGGGTTTCGATAAATTCACGCTCGTGCAGGCCAGTACGCTCTTCACGCCAGCCGTTTCCTTCCGCGACAGGTTCGAACTGATTCACCAGATGCTGATGTACCCACCGCGTGTCGCGCTGCCAGTCGATCACCTTTTCACCGTGCTCCAGGTGTACCGGGCGCGGCAGCCCGTCCAGGCCCAGGCGGCCCCAGTCCCACAGTTTGAAGGTGAAAATATACGGCGTAGCGCTGATCTCCAGCACCATGGTTCCCGCGCCGGAGCAGTGCACCGTCCCAGCCGGGATCAGGAAATGGTCGTGCTTTTTCGCCGGGATCTGATTAACGAAGCGGTCGTCATCAAACGGTTTTTCACCGCGACCCGCGCGCCTGAGATCGTCCATCATGGCCTCAGGGTCTGTGCCGGTTTTGGTCCCCAGATAGACGACGGCACCCGGCTCCGCTTCCAGAATGTAATAACTCTCATCCTGGGTATAGTGCATCCCAAACTGCTGCTGGATGTACTCGGTAATGGGGTGGACCTGGAAGCTCAGATTCTGGCCACCCATGGTGTCGAGGAAGTCAAAACGGATCGGGAATTCCGCGCCGAAACGTGCGTGAACTTTCTCGCCCAGCAGAGCACGGGGCTCAAGCAAAACCAGATCCTGAGAGGGGATCTCGATCCGCACTGCGCCAAAACGCAGTAACAGGCTGTTCTCCTCGGGCACGCAGTCAAAACACCACGCGTAATTGGGTGCAGAGGGATCGAGATCGAATTGCTGTTTCATCCACTGGCCGCCCCAGACGCCAGGATCGAAAAAGGGCGCCACGCGGAAAGGCTGGGTGGTAGTTTGCTTCAGCCCGGCTCGCAGGGCCTCGCCGCTGACCATCGCGGGCTGGTTCGTCTGGGTTGTATCCAGTAAAAAATCGGTGCGCCTGAGCAGCGGTGTTTTGTGGCGATCGAAGACGCGCCATTCGACAAAAAAGGCGCGCTTGTAGCGACGAAGCATATCTTCCTGCTGATTATCTGCGCCCCAGTTCCCAGTCTCACCCCGGCGCATACGCTGCTGGATCTCCCAGCGCGGCAGATCGGCATACACCAGCACATCACCCGGATGGACAAGCGTCGCACCGGGTCCGTAGATCACAATCAGCCCCCCAGAACACTGGCTCACCCGAACCTGCAACGCCTCCAGACGCGCGGGATCGAAAAACTCTCCAAGCTGGTGGCAGGAGAGAACGCCAAAGACGCGATCGTCTGTGAGGTTGCGTGCCAGCATCTCATGAATGGCACACTCATCCCGTCGCGCCTGTTCAGCATTGATCGCCAGCGTCGGGCGTAGACGCGGCAGCACGTTCTCTTCAAGCTCGGTCATGCGCACGCCCGGATAGCAGTCAATCACCAGCACCGTGCGGCTGCGCTGTTGGGTTTTTGACTCAAGAACGCGGGTTATTGCTTCCCAGCCTTGCCAGGCGCTGTCATCAAAACCCTGTATCGCCACCGTGGGGAATTTGTCGTAGGTTGTCATTGTATCCTCCGTAATCGTTATTTAAGGTTATTCGATTAACCGTATTTGAGAAGAGTGGTTAACGCGATTAACCCGCCATAAATGCGAATCGAATCCAGAACAACAGCGGTAATGTGAAGAGTCTCACAGGGAAAAATGCAAAAAACAGGTTATTCGATTAACCTGTAGTGATAATGAAGGAGACAACATGACGGGAATTACACTGGCCGATGTCGCGAAACGCGCCGGCGTGTCAACGGCGACGGTCTCGATGGTGCTCTGCAACAAAGGCCGCATTTCGCAAAGCACGCGCGAACGTGTGCTTAAGGCGCTGGATGAATCCGGCTATGTCTATAACCAGACGGCAGCCAATTTACGTAACCGCAGCAGTAACCAGGTCGGGCTGCTCTTGCACGATATCACCAACCCTTTTTATAGCGAGATGACGGCAGGGCTAAGTCATGAAATGGAGCGCCACGAGCTGATGCTTTTTCTGGCGAATAGCGAGGAATCGGCAGAGCGACAGCAAAAATTTGTTGATTCACTGATGCGTAATAACGTCGGCGGTATGGTGCTGTGTGCGGCTCGGGAAACGCCCCAGGCCTTTTTTGAGGGTCTGAAGCGGCGCAATATTCCGGCTATCATGGTTGTGCGCCCGCTGAACGATCCGGATTTTGATTTTGTCGGAACGGATAACTTCTTAGGCACGCAGATGGCGACGGAGCATCTGCTCAGAATGGGCCATCGGCACATTGCGTTCATTGGAGGGAGCCAGAATTCGGGCTCTCGGGCGCAGCGTATCGGGGGCTTTACCAGCAAGCTGCTGGAGTACGGCGTGACGCCGAATCCTGCCTGGATCAGAACCTCTCACGCCAGCCAAAGCGACGGCGCGCGCGTGGCAGAGGCGTTACTTCTCGAGCATCCACACATCAGTGCGGCAATTTGCTATCAGGATGTTGTGGCGCTGGGGGTGATGCAAAGCTTACGCAAGATGGGCCGTGAGCCGGGACGTGATTTTGCGCTGGTCGGTTTCGATGATATTACCGAAGCGGCTCTGGTGCAGCCCGCATTGACCACCGTATCGGTGGCGGCGAAAGAGATTGGTCGTAAGGCAGGGGAGTTACTTTACAGCCGCATACAGGGCAACGACGAACCCGCCAAACGAATCATTCTGCCGCCTGCGCTGGTGGTGCGGGAATCATGTGGTTTTCGCTGACGATCATGTCTTTCACTGATATCTCACCCTGTTTATCATTAAATTCTAATTATCGGCGTTTTCTGTGGCAGCCTGTGCAAAGGCTGGTTAATCTGAAAACGATTTACATCATTTTAACGTAAGAGAATAACTATGCATGATGCACAGATCCGCGTCGCCATTGCGGGCGCGGGTGGACGTATGGGCCGTCAGCTGATTCAGGCGGCACTACAGATGGATGGCGTGGCGCTTGGCGCGGCGCTGGAGCGTGAAGGTTCATCGCTTTTGGGAGCCGATGCAGGCGAGCTGGCAGGCGCAGGTCAAACGGGCGTTACCGTGCAGAGCAGCCTTGAGGCGGTGAAAGAAGACTTTGACGTGTTTATCGATTTTACCCGCCCTGAAGGCACGTTGGCTCACCTGGCGTTTTGCCGTCAGCACTGTAAAGGGATGGTGATTGGCACCACCGGTTTTGACGAGGCCGGTAAGCAAGCCATTCAGGATGCGTCCACTGAGATTGCGATTGTCTTTGCGGCAAACTTTAGCGTGGGGGTAAACGTCATGCTGAAACTGCTGGAGAAGGCGGCGAAGGTGATGGGCGACTACACCGACATTGAAATCGTCGAAGCGCACCATCGCCACAAAGTCGATGCACCGTCAGGCACGGCGCTGGCGATGGGCGAAGCGATTGCGTGTGCAATGGATAAAGATTTGAAAGACATCGCGGTCTATTCTCGCGAAGGCCACACTGGCGAGCGCGTGCCTGGCACCATTGGGTTTGCCACCGTTCGCGCGGGTGATATCGTCGGTGAACATACCGCTATGTTCGCCGATATTGGCGAAAGGATCGAAATCACTCATAAAGCATCCAGCCGCATGACATTTGCAAACGGGGCGGTACGTTCGGCATTGTGGCTGAAAGGTAAGCGTAATGGTCTTTTTGATATGCGAGATGTCCTCGAACTCAACAATTTGTAAGCATTATTACCCATCGTGATGTGGTTATTGCAGTCGTAATTACTTGATTGCATAGGGCAATATTTTATTGCCCTTTTATTTTGTCTATTTGTGGTATTTATTGTGTCTAACTGATTTAAAGTAAGTGTTTTCTCGATAATTTCTGTTGCTGAACTGTAAATTTTGACCATTTGGTCCACTTTTTATTCCTGCAAGACGTTCCTTTCTATTAAACTGCATACGCAAGCGGTTTCCACAGTGATTTAGTTGATCTTTTTGCCGCTTAATCTGAGTTCAGACCGCCAGGCTTGCAAAAGAATATACAAAACTCCCGTTTTAAGTTGACTTTTACATGGCAAATCCCCAGAATGCCGCCGTTTGCCAAAAATCCGCTGGCAACACATTTGCATTGATCCATGACATGGTTATGAATTAATATGCAAATAAAGTGAGTGAATATTCTCTGGAGGGTGTTTTGATTAAGTCAGCGCTATTGGTTCTGGAAGACGGAACCCAGTTTATCGGTCGGGCCATAGGGGCAACGGGTTCGGCGGTTGGGGAAGTCGTTTTCAATACTTCAATGACCGGTTATCAAGAAATCCTCACTGATCCTTCCTATTCTCGCCAAATCGTTACTCTTACTTATCCTCATATCGGCAATGTCGGCACCAATGCGGCTGACGAAGAATCCTCTCAGGTACATGCGCAAGGCCTGGTCATTCGCGACCTGCCGCTGATTGCCAGCAACTTCCGCAACACCGAAGACCTCTCTTCTTACCTGAAGCGCCACAACATTGTGGCGATTGCCGATATCGATACCCGTAAGCTGACGCGTCTGCTGCGCGAGAAGGGTGCACAAAACGGTTGTATCATCGCAGGGGATAACCTCGATGCGACGCTGGCGCTGGAAAAAGCGAAAGCCTTCCCGGGACTGAACGGTATGGACCTGGCGAAAGAAGTGACCACCGCTGAAGCCTACAGCTGGACGCAGGGAAGCTGGACGCTGGAAGGCGGCCTGCCGGAAGCGAAACCGGAAAGCGAGCTGCCTTTCCACGTGGTGGCCTACGATTTTGGCGCCAAGCGCAACATCCTGCGTATGCTGGTTGACCGTGGCTGCCGCCTGACGGTGGTTCCGGCGAAAACCTCTGCTGAAGATGTTCTGAAGATGAACCCGGACGGCATCTTCCTCTCTAACGGTCCTGGCGACCCGGCGCCGTGCGACTACGCTATCGACGCCATCAAGTCCTTCCTTGAAACCGACATCCCAGTATTCGGCATCTGTCTCGGCCATCAGCTGCTGGCGCTGGCGAGCGGAGCGAACACCGTCAAGATGAAGTTCGGCCACCACGGTGGTAACCACCCGGTGAAAGATATCGACAACAACACGGTGATGATCACCGCGCAGAACCACGGCTTCGCTGTGGATGAAGCGACGATGCCGTCTAACCTGCGCGTGACGCATAAGTCACTGTTCGATGGTACCTTGCAGGGTATCCATCGCACCGATAAGCCTGCGTTCAGCTTCCAGGGCCACCCTGAAGCCAGCCCGGGCCCACACGATGCCGCGCCGCTGTTCGATCACTTCATCGAACTTATCGAGCAATACCGTAAGACCGCTAAATAATCAGGAGCTGAGAAGACCATGCCAAAACGTACAGACATAAAAAGCATCCTGATCCTTGGCGCTGGCCCGATTGTCATCGGCCAGGCCTGCGAATTCGACTACTCCGGCGCGCAGGCGTGTAAAGCCCTGCGTGAAGAGGGTTACCGTGTCATCCTGGTAAACTCTAACCCGGCCACCATCATGACCGACCCGGAAATGGCGGATGCGACCTACATCGAACCGATTCACTGGGAAGTGGTACGCAAAATTATCGAGAAAGAGCGTCCGGACGCGGTGCTGCCGACCATGGGCGGCCAGACGGCGCTGAACTGTGCGCTGGAGCTGGAGCGTCAGGGCGTGCTGGAAGAGTTCGGCGTGACCATGATCGGTGCGACCGCCGACGCGATTGATAAAGCAGAAGACCGTCGCCGCTTCGACGTGGCCATGAAAAAAATTGGCCTTGATACCGCACGTTCCGGTATCGCGCACAATATGGAAGAAGCGCTGGCCGTTGCGGCTGAAGTGGGTTATCCGTGCATCATCCGTCCTTCCTTCACCATGGGCGGCACCGGCGGCGGTATTGCCTACAACCGCGAAGAGTTTGAAGAAATTTGCGAGCGCGGCCTGGATCTCTCCCCAACCAAAGAGCTGCTGATTGATGAATCGCTGATTGGCTGGAAAGAGTACGAGATGGAAGTGGTGCGTGATAAAAACGACAACTGCATCATCGTCTGCTCCATCGAAAACTTCGACGCGATGGGGATCCACACCGGCGACTCCATCACCGTTGCGCCAGCTCAGACGCTGACCGACAAAGAGTACCAAATCATGCGTAACGCCTCGATGGCGGTACTACGTGAAATCGGCGTGGAAACCGGCGGCTCTAACGTGCAGTTCTCGGTGAACCCGAAAACCGGCCGTCTGATTGTTATCGAAATGAACCCGCGCGTGTCCCGTTCCTCCGCACTGGCCTCCAAAGCCACCGGCTTCCCGATTGCGAAAGTGGCGGCGAAACTGGCGGTGGGTTACACCCTTGACGAGCTGATGAACGATATCACCGGTGGCCGCACGCCAGCGTCCTTCGAACCGTCCATCGACTACGTTGTGACCAAAATTCCACGCTTTAACTTCGAGAAATTCGTCGGTGCCAACGACCGTCTGACTACCCAGATGAAATCCGTTGGTGAAGTCATGGCGATTGGCCGCACGCAGCAGGAATCCCTGCAAAAAGCGCTGCGCGGCCTGGAAGTGGGCGCGACCGGCTTTGACCCGAAAGTCAGCCTGGACGACCCGGAAGCGCTGACCAAAATCCGCCGCGAGCTGAAAGACGCGGGCGCAGAGCGTATCTGGTACATTGCCGATGCCTTCCGCGCGGGCCTGTCCGTCGACGGCGTATTTAACCTGACTAACATTGACCGCTGGTTCCTGGTGCAGATTGAAGAGCTGGTGCGTCTGGAAGAGAAAGTGGCGGAGCTGGGCATCAACGGCCTGGACGCAGACTTCCTGCGCATGCTGAAGCGTAAAGGCTTCGCCGATGCGCGTCTGGCTAAGCTGGCGGGCGTGCGTGAAGCGGAAATCCGCAAGCTGCGCGACCAGTACGACCTGCACCCGGTCTACAAGCGCGTGGACACCTGTGCGGCTGAATTCTCGACCGATACCGCATACATGTACTCCACCTATGAAGAGGAGTGCGAAGCGAACCCGTCCGTCGACCGCGACAAGATTATGGTGCTGGGCGGCGGTCCAAACCGTATCGGCCAGGGCATCGAGTTTGACTACTGCTGCGTACACGCCTCACTGGCGCTGCGCGAAGACGGTTACGAGACCATTATGGTCAACTGTAACCCGGAAACCGTCTCGACCGACTACGACACTTCCGACCGCCTCTACTTCGAGCCGGTCACCCTGGAAGACGTGCTGGAAATCGTGCGCATCGAGAAGCCAAAAGGCGTGATCGTGCAGTACGGCGGCCAGACTCCGCTGAAGCTGGCGCGCGCGCTGGAAGCAGCAGGTGTGCCGGTTATCGGCACCAGCCCGGATGCGATTGACCGTGCGGAAGACCGCGAGCGTTTCCAGCAGGCGGTTGACCGTCTCAAACTGAAACAGCCGGCGAACGCCACCGTGACCGCAATTGAAATGGCCGTTGAGAAAGCGAAAGAGATCGGCTACCCGCTGGTGGTGCGTCCATCCTACGTACTGGGCGGCCGCGCGATGGAAATCGTCTACGACGAAGCGGACCTGCGTCGCTACTTCCAGACGGCGGTGAGCGTTTCCAACGATGCGCCAGTGCTGCTCGACCGCTTCCTCGACGACGCGGTTGAAGTCGACGTGGATGCCATCTGCGACGGCGAAAGGGTGCTGATTGGCGGCATCATGGAGCACATCGAGCAGGCGGGCGTGCACTCCGGTGACTCCGCCTGTTCTCTGCCAGCGTACACCCTGAGCCAGGAGATTCAGGACGTGATGCGCCAGCAGGTGCAGAAGCTGGCCTTCGAGCTCCAGGTTCGCGGCCTGATGAACGTTCAGTTCGCGGTAAAAGACAACGAAGTCTATCTGATTGAAGTCAACCCGCGTGCGGCGCGTACCGTACCGTTCGTCTCCAAAGCGACCGGTATTCCGCTGGCGAAAGTGGCGGCGCGCGTGATGGCTGGCCAGACGCTGGCTCAGCAGGGTGTCACGAAAGAAATTATCCCGCCGTACTACTCGGTGAAAGAGGTGGTACTGCCGTTCAACAAATTCCCGGGCGTTGACCCGCTGTTAGGGCCAGAGATGCGCTCTACCGGGGAAGTGATGGGCGTTGGCCGTACCTTCGCAGAAGCGTTTGCGAAAGCGCAGCTGGGCAGTAGCTCCACCATGAGAAAATCTGGTCGTGCGCTGCTCTCCGTTCGCGAAGGCGATAAAGAGCGCGTGGTTGACCTGGCTGCCAAGCTGCTGAAACAGGGCTTCGAGCTGGACGCCACTCACGGTACGGCGATTGTGTTGGGTGAAGCGGGTATCAACCCGCGTCTGGTGAACAAAGTGCATGAAGGTCGTCCGCACATTCAGGACCGCATTAAGAATGGCGAGTACACCTACATCATTAATACCACCGCAGGTCGCCAGGCGATTGAAGACTCCAAGCTGATTCGCCGCAGCGCGCTCCAGTACAAAGTGCATTACGACACCACCCTGAACGGCGGTTTCGCGACGGCCATGGCGCTGAATGCGGATGCCACCGAGAAGGTGATTTCGGTACAGGAAATGCACGCTCAGATTAGCAAGTAACACACATTGCCCGGTGCCATCCGGTTACCGGGCAATTTTCCCATCTTAAGAACCTTCTGGTTTTTCATCCGCTTTCAGTCAGTTAGCCTAAAATAGTTAGGTCGATAACGAAAATTCAACTGAGAGCAGGGGAATACACCATGCAAAATAAACTACTGATCGCTTCCGTTCTGGCTGCCACCGCAATGTTCACCGTGGCGGGCTGTTCGTCCAATCAGGCCGTAAAAACCACCGATGGCAAAACGATTGTTACTGACGGGAAACCGCAGGTGGATGACGATACCGGTCTGGTATCGTACAAAAACGCCGAAACCGGTCAAACTGAACAGATTAACCGTGACCAGGTTAAATCAATGGGCGAGCTGGATAACTAAAAAAAAGCAGTGGCACATGCCACTGCTTTTTTGCTTCAGGATGATCGATTACCAGCGATGGTTTAACAAAATATGACCGCCGTAGGCGGCATAGCTGTTTTCACCCCACTCGCCGCTGGCACGCAGGGAGATCGTCGTGGTTTCGTTCAGGTTGCCGGTTAAGCCCAACTCTAACTGACCACGATCTTCCGGCGTATCGTTGCTGACGGTCTCGTCGTTGAATGCCAGATCGTTTTGACCAGCACCTTTCAACCAGTTAACCGCAACGTACGGCTGCCAGGCCTTGACGTCCTTCTGCTGGAAGTAGCTTGCTTTAACGCCGAGACGACCAAAGACGCTGTCATTGTCCAGGGTAGTGACGCGTACGCCGTCGCGATCGGTATGATTTTCCTGATCGAGATAGCTGTAGATCACCTGCGCCTGCGGCTCGATCTTCCAGGTGCGTTCATTTTCAGACTGGATTATCCACGCGTGGCCGACTTCAACAGACGCGGCGAAACCTTCACTATCGTAGTCTTCATCGTTGCGATTGCTGGTGACGTTGTTGTTGTACCAGCTGTAAGCGGCCCAGGTATCAACGTAGCTGCCCAGACGTAATTTCTGATCTTCCTGCCAGGTGGCGTACAGCCCAACATTGAAGCCATCAACCTTACCCTGTGCGTCACGTACGTTGTGCTTCGCATCAGAGTGGGTCTTCGCCTGGCCTGCACCGAACATCCCGCCAGCACGCAGGATACCGTTATCCATTGGCTTGCTCATGAAATCGCTGCCGACTTGCAGTACGGTGGTGGTGGTGTCGTAGCTGACTTTATCGCCACCCGCATCGTTCTCGTGATAGCGACCCTTAACGTACATCCAGGTGTTCAGGTCGTCTTCATTGCGGAAGGTGATCTGGTCGCGATCGTCACGCTTATGCAGGAACATGCCCTGTGCGGCAAGGTAGTTACCTAAGTAAGCACCCACTTCAGGTGCCATGACTTCCGGCGTATTACTACCGCCGTTGTCAGTGTTGCCGCCATTATCGGTGCTGCCGCCGTTGTCGGTGCTACCGCCGTTATCGGTGTTGCCGCCGTTGTCGGTGTTGCCACCATCATCGGTGTTGCCGCCGTTGTCGGTGCTGCCGCCGTTATCGGTGTTGCCACCATCATCGGTATTACCACCATCATCGGTATTACCGCCATCATCAGTATTGCCACCGTCATCGGTGTCATCGGAAGGCTCATCAGAAGGCGTCGCCTTTGATTCCAGATACCAGTTGCCGTCACTGTGCTGGTAGAGGCTATATTCCCAGGCGCCTGCAACGACCGGTTTTGCCAGCGTCAGTTGGGCTTCGGAACTGCCGCCGATGCTGACAATTTCCATACCGTTAATGGTTTGCGCGCCTGCGCCGCCAATGTTGGTGATGCTGATGCCGGACTGACCGAAGCTGCTGCCCGTAATAGTGAGGTGATCAGTTGGTGAATTATCTTCACCCAGGGTGCTGTTCATCACGATCTGGCTACCGTCAGAGCCGGTGTAGTCGCCATTAATCGTAAAATTATTGCCAACGCTATTATTAGCCGCACTGAGTAACAGCGTGCCGCCATTAGTCACGTTGCCGTTGATGGTATCGACGCCGGAAGCGCTGAGCGTGGAGTTACCCTGGACTGCATTCCACGCCGCCAGCGTACCGCCGCTAAGAACCGCGATGTTGTTGTTCACTTCGCCTGCGGTGGCAAAGGTCGCGCCATTTTCAACGGTAACGGTGGCGTTACTGCCCTTGACGCCGAGCGTTGCGCCAGTGGAGACCAGCGTGGTGCCGCCGTGCAGAACCGTATCCCCTGTATAGCTATTTTTGCCCGTCAGGGTCAGGGTGTTGGAATCAACTTTTTCGACGTTACCGCTACCGGTCATGTCGGTGGCGAAAGTGAAATCGCTTCCCTGGTTAAAAATGACGGTACCGTTGTTGGTGAGCCCACCGCTGAGGGTCGCGGTTTTTTCGCCATCGCCCAGTTGCAACGAAGCATCTTTGGCCACCCGTGTATTACCGGTATTCGATACCGCGCCTGACAGGGTTAACGCGCCCGTGTCTATCAGCAAGGAATCGCCAGAGCCAATAATATCGAGATCGCCCGACAGCGCCCAATTTTCGCCCATCATTTTTATACTGGCAAAACCGTCGCCTTCGTTCAGACCCACAAAGTTACTGTCTTCCGTACCGGTGCCGATCAGGGTGAGAGTGTTTCCCGTGGAATTGGTGGAAATAACGTCACCGATAAGAGTGGAACCCGTATCAAGCACCAGGGTGTTATTTTTATTGCTGGCAAACATAACAGCGGCTGTATCACCACTAATCGTTCCGCTATTCGTGATATCTACTTTTGCATTATTCGTTACATTAAAACCGTATTGCGCACCCTGCACGTTACCAGTATTTATGACCTTAGTGTTACCCTCGCTCAGAGCGATTCCATCATTCGCTGTACCAGTGATCGTACCCGCATTATTAATGGCAACGCCTGCAAGTGCGTTCAGGCCAGTTTTACCTTTAATAACTCCGGTTGTGCTATTTGAAATACTTACAGCCGATGAGTTTTCACTAACGAATATACCATCCTCAAAAGCGGTTATATTCCCACGGTTGCTAATTTCACCTTGCATTGATTCAATACTAATAGCTGTAGCCGATTTCGATGTGATGGCGGCACCTTCCTCGTTATTCACCACAACACGTTGCGCGGCAGTATTTATATCCAGGCCAGTTTCCCTACCGGAAATATTCCCTTCGTTAGTGATATTATTGATAGTAAACCCAGTGACAGATACCGCCGCTTCACTATCTGCGGAAGATATCGTCACGTCTTTATTAATAACATATTCAGCATCGGCTGAGAAATCTTGAGGAACAGAAGTTGATTGGTCAATCGTTGCAGAAAACGCAACCGCAGGGGTGCATATCAACAAGGCAGGAAATATCTTTCCCAGAGTTTTGGTTGTATTATTTAATTGGGAGGGTTTGTTGCTCATGTACACATCCATTTGAGTGAGAAGGAATATTCGACACGTGTGTGAAACGTATATCGACCGCCTAAATAATGAGCTCAAAACAAAGAGCGTAAAATTATTATTTTTTCAATGGGTTATGTACAGACTGTTTTATTAAAGAATGACTTAAGGTCCTCTAAAAATATCTGTTGGCAATATGAGTTGTTACTATTATTTTGCGGCATGAATTTGTCGTACGCGTCGTTTTCTTTCTTTAGCGCCGTAATCGCTGTTAAGGTGGTGATGATTGCCAATACTTGCGATTTACTTTGAAGCGTAAGATGACCCCTTTAAGTCGGGGTGGTAACTGTCTACACTCATTGCTACAAGAAAAGTAAAAGACGGGCATATACATGATTCTGATAATTTATGCGCACCCCTATCCGCAGCACTCGCATGCGAATAAGCGGATGCTTGAGCAGGCAAGGACGCTCGAAAACGTAGAGATACGTTCCCTCTATCAACTCTACCCTGATTTTAATATCGATGTCGCCGCCGAACAGGAGGCGCTCTCCCGTGCCGATCTGATCGTCTGGCAGCATCCGATGCAGTGGTACAGCACGCCTCCGCTGCTGAAATTGTGGATCGACAAAGTTTTCTCCCACGGTTGGGCATATGGGCACAACGGCAACGCGCTTCAGGGCAAAAGCCTGATGTGGGCTGTTACCACCGGCGGGGGGGAAAGCCACTTTGAGATTGGCGCCTTCCCCGGATTTGACGTGCTGGCGCAGCCGCTCCAGGCTACTGCCCTATACTGCGGTCTGAACTGGCTTCCGCCTTTTGCGATGCACTGTACCTTTGTCTGCGACGATGAAACCTTGCAGGCGCAGGCTCGTCACTACAAACAACGCTTACTTGAGTGGCAGGAGGCGCACAATGGATAGCCATACGCTGATACAGGCGCTGATTTACCTCGGCGCGGCGGCATTAATTGTGCCCGTGGCGGTTCGTCTGGGGCTGGGCTCGGTGCTCGGCTATCTGATTGCCGGGTGTGTGATTGGCCCCTGGGGCTTTCGGCTGGTGACGGATGCCGAGTCGATCCTGCATTTTGCGGAGATCGGCGTGGTGCTGATGCTGTTTGTGATTGGTCTGGAGCTGGATCCGCAGCGGCTGTGGAAACTGCGCGCCTCGGTGTTTGGCGGAGGCGCCCTGCAAATGCTGGCCTGCGGTCTGCTGTTGGGCGGGTTCTGCATTCTGCTGGGGATGGAGTGGAAAGTCGCAGAGCTGATCGGCATGACGCTGGCGCTCTCCTCGACGGCGATTGCCATGCAGGCAATGAACGAGCGTAATCTGACGGTGTCGCAAATGGGGCGCAGCACCTTCTCCGTACTGTTGTTCCAGGATATTGCCGCCATCCCGCTGGTGGCGATGATCCCGCTGCTGGCAACCAGCGGCGCATCAACGACGCTGGGGGCATTTGCCTTATCAGCGCTGAAGGTTGCCGGTGCGCTGGCGCTGGTTGTTCTGCTTGGTCGCTACGTAACGCGTCCGCTGCTGCGCTTTGTTGCTCGCTCTGGCCTGCGCGAAGTATTCAGCGCCGTTGCGTTATTCCTGGTGTTTGGTTTTGGATTGCTGCTGGAAGAGGCCGGGCTGTCGATGGCAATGGGCGCCTTCCTCGCGGGAGTCTTACTGGCAAGCTCCGAATACCGTCACGCGCTGGAAAGCGATATCGAGCCGTTTAAAGGATTGCTGCTGGGGCTGTTTTTCATCGGCGTCGGGATGTCTATCGACTTCGGGACGCTGGTAACCCATCCGCTGCGCATCATCATTCTGCTGGTGGGTTTCCTGGTCATTAAAATGGCGATGCTGTGGCTGATTGCCCGCCCGTTAAATGTGCCAAAACCGCAACGCCGCTGGTTTGCCGTGCTGCTGGGGCAGGGGAGTGAGTTTGCTTTCGTTGTCTTTGGCGCAGCGCAGATGGCAAATGTACTTGATCCGGAATGGGCAAAAGCGCTGACGCTGGCGGTTGCGCTGTCGATGGCCGCAACGCCGATCCTGCTGGTGCTGCTGACGCGTCTGGAGAAAACGGGAAGCGAACAGGAGCGAGAAGCCGATGAGATCGACGAGGAGCAGCCGCGGGTGATCATCGCCGGATTTGGCCGCTTCGGGCAGATTACTGGCCGTTTACTGCTCTCCAGCGGAGTCAAAATGGTTATCCTCGATCACGATCCTGACCATGTCGATACGCTGCGTAAATTCGATATGAAAGTGTTTTACGGTGATGCGACCCGAGTTGATCTGCTGGAATCCGCCGGGGCGGCGAAAGCCGAGGTGTTGATTAATGCCATTGACGATCCAGAGACCAGTATGCAGATGGTTGAGCTGGTTAAAGAGCATTTTCCGCATCTGACCATTATCTCCCGTGCGCGCGATGTGGATCACTACATCCAGCTGCGTCAGGCGGGTGTGGCAGCCCCTGAACGCGAAACCTTCGAAGGGGCGCTTAAATCTGGCCGCATGGCGCTGGAAAGCCTGGGGCTTGGTGCGTATGAAGCGCGTGAGCGTGCCGATCTGTTCCGCCGTTTTAATCATGAGATGGTGGAAGAGATGGTGGCGATGGCGAGCAGTACGGCAACCGAACGCGCTGCGGTGTTTAAACGCACCAGCACCATGCTGACGGAGATCATCAACGAGGATCGTAATCATCTGTCGCTGGTTCAGCGCCACGGCTGGCAAGGAACGGAAGAGGGCAAGCATACTGGTGATCCTGCGGATGAACCGGAGAGTAAACCCTCTGCGTGAAGTGGAGTTGCCAGCAATATTAAAAAATTTCTAATTCTTTACCCTGCCGCCAGTCGACGAAAGATTAAGCTTTCCGTATAGTGGCGGCAATTTTTTGCATCCGGGAAATTTTCAATGATCAGTCTGATTGCAGCGCTGGCGGTAGACCGCGTTATCGGCATGGAAAACGCCATGCCGTGGAACCTGCCTGCCGATCTCGCATGGTTTAAACGTACTACGTTAAACAAGCCGGTAGTGATGGGCCGCCTGACCTGGGAGTCGATTGGTCGTCCACTGCCGGGTCGTAAGAATATTGTGATCAGTAGCCAGCCGGGCACTGACGATCGCGTTCAGTGGGTTAAGTCCGTTGATGAAGCCATTGCCGCCTGCGGCGATGCCGAAGAGATCATGGTGATCGGCGGGGGGCGTGTGTATGAGCAGTTCCTGCCTAAAGCGCAGAAACTGTATCTGACGCACATTGATGCGGAAGTGGAAGGGGATACCCATTTCCCGGATTACGATCCGGACGAGTGGGAGTCCGTATTCAGTGAGTTTCACGATGCGGATGCGCAGAACTCACACAGCTACTGCTTCGAAATTCTGGAACGTCGTTAACGGTTTTATCCTCTCCCCGAAGGGAGAGGATAAACATCTTCAGGAGGCGACTGCCTCACCCTCGCCTAAGTCCAGCTGTCGGTTGGATGGCTGCACAAAGTAAGTTTTATCTTCCCAGCGTAAGCAGGTTAAATCCCCGCCCCAGCAGCATCCGGTATCCAGCGCATAGATATTTTCCGGGGTGCCTTTTCCTTCCAGCGATGCCCAGTGTCCAAATACCACACTGTATTCGTTTGTCACGGGGCCCGGAATCGCAAACCATGGCTTAAGCGGCGCAGGGGCATTTTCAGGCGTATCTTTGCAATACATATCCAGTTGCCCGTTCGGGAAGCAGTAGCGCATCCGCGTAAAAGCATTGGTGATAAAACGCAGTCGTGCCAGGCCGCTGAGGTCATCACTCCAGTTATTTGGCATGTCGCCGTACATCGCATCAAGGAAGAACGGGTAGGAGTCGCTCGCCAGCACCGCTTCGGCGTCGCGCGCGCAGGTTTTTGCCGTCTCAAGATCCCACTGAGGCGTGATGCCGGCATGCGCCATCACCAGTTTTTTCTCTTCGTCAATCTGTAGCAGCGGCTGGCGACGCAGCCAGTTGAGCAACTCATCGGCATCCGGTGCTTCCAGCAGGGGGGTAATGCGATCTTTCGGCTTATTACGGCTGATCCCGGCGTATACGGCCAGCAGATGCAGATCGTGGTTGCCCAGCACCATGCGCACGCTGTCACCCAGCGATTTGACATAGCGGAGGACGTCCAGGGAACCGGGACCGCGCGCCACTAAGTCGCCCGTCAGCCAGAGCGTGTCCTGCCCGGGGGTGAAGTCGACCTGTTTTAATAATGCGATCAGTTCATCGTAGCAACCGTGAACGTCGCCAATCAGATATGTAGACATTAGATTAATGAATAAGTGTAGGTACGGCGAGACGGAATACGGGAATAGCAATGCGGAAAGCATTGCCGTCGGCATCGACCATTTCATAATGGCCCTGCATGGTACCCAGCGGCGTTTCAATGACCGCGCCGCTGGTGTACTGATACTCTTCGCCAGGGGCGATATGGGGTTGTTCACCGACCACGCCTTCGCCCTGGACTTCAATTTCACGGCCATTGCCGTTGGTGATAAGCCAGTAGCGCCCGAGCAGTTGCACAGGCATCCGCCCCAGATTGCGAATGGTTACGGTATAAGCAAAGACAAAACGTTCTTCATCCGGTGTGGATTGGGACTCAATGTAGACGCTTTGAACCTGAACACAGACGCGGGGCGAATCAATCATGGCTTAGCTCTCCTTCGGCGGCGCATTGTCGCTGATGTAATTAGCCAGCTTGCAGTACTGCTCTACGGAAATATTTTCCGCACGCATTGCCGGGTCGATGCCCAGCTCAGCTAATACGTCAACGGTAAACAGATTGCCAAGGCTGTTACGAATCGTTTTACGGCGCTGGTTAAAGGCTTCTGTCGTGATACGGCTCAGCACGCGCAGGTCTTTGACCGGGTACGGCATCGTTTTATGTGGCACCAGGCGCACAACCGCAGAATCTACCTTTGGCGGTGGCGTGAATGCGGAAGGCGGTACTTCTAATACCGGGATCACGTTGCAGTAATATTGCGCCATCACGCTTAAACGACCATACGCTTTACTGTTCGGCCCTGCAACCAGACGGTTAACGACCTCTTTTTGCAACATGAAGTGCATGTCGGCAATGGCATCAGTATAGCTAAACAGATGGAACATCAGCGGGGTGGAGATGTTGTACGGCAGGTTACCGAACACGCGCAGCGGCTGTCCCATTTTTTCTGACAGTTCGCCAAAGTTCATGGTCATCGCATCCTGCTGATAAATCGTCAGCTTCGGCCCGAGGAACGGGTGCGTTTGCAGACGCGCGGCCAGATCGCGGTCGAGTTCGATAACGGTCAGTTCGTCGAGGCGTTCGCCTACCGGCTCGGTCAGCGCGGCAAGACCCGGGCCGATTTCGACCATGGCCTGACCTTTCTGCGGATTAATGGCAGAAACGATACTGTCGATCACAAACTGATCGTTGAGGAAGTTTTGCCCGAAGCGTTTACGGGCTAAGTGGCCCTGATGGACTCGATTAGTCATTGAGTATTAACAATCATTTTGATGGCGAGATTAAGCGCCGTAATAAAACTGCCGACATCCGCTTTTCCCTGGCCTGCCAGATCCAGCGCAGTACCGTGGTCAACGGACGTTCGAATAAAGGGTAAACCGAGGGTGATATTCACCCCGCGGCCAAAGCCCTGGTATTTTAGCACGGGCAGACCCTGATCGTGGTACATCGCGAGTACGGCGTCGGCATTATCCAGGTATTTGGGCTGGAAAAGGGTGTCGGCAGGCAGAGGCCCGCTGAGGTTCATCCCCTTCGCCCGCATCTCCTCAAGCACCGGAATGATGATGTCGATCTCTTCGGTGCCCATATGTCCGCCCTCACCCGCGTGCGGATTCAGGCCGCAAACCAGCACATGCGGCTGCGGAATGCCGAATTTGGTTTGCAGATCGTGATGCAAAATGCCGATGATCTCACGCAGGAGTTCAGGCGTAATGGCATCCGGAATGGCTTTGATCGGCAGGTGCGTTGTTACCAGCGCAACGCGCATTGCTTCGGTTGCCAGCATCATCACCACTTTCGGGCTGTGCGCACGCTCTTCGAAAAATTCGGTATGCCCGGTAAACGGAATGCCCGCGTCATTGATCACGCCTTTATGCACCGGACCGGTGATCAGGGCGGCAAATTCGCCCTGAAGGCAACCGTCACAGGCGCGCGCCAGCGTCTCGACGACGTAGTGGCCGTTTTCAGTGTGTAACTCACCGGGGACAACAGGCGCACGGAGCGGAACAGAAAGCAGGGTGAGAGTACCCGCCTGCTGCGGTGCGGGCTGTTGGCCTTCAACGTAAGGGAGGAGCGTTAAAGGCAGACCGAGCAAGGCTGCCCGGTCTTGTAACAGTGTTGCATCTGCGCAGACAACCAACTCTACCGGCCAGCTGCGCTGGGCGAGCTGAACCACAAGGTCAGGCCCAATCCCGGCGGGTTCGCCGGGGGTGATCACAACACGATGCGGTATCATCAGTTGCTCAACACTTTCACGTAAGCGCTGGCGCGTTGTTCCTGCATCCAGGTTGCGGCTTCTTCAGAGAACTTACGGTTAAACAGCATGCGATACGCACGGTCTTTCTGCGCCGCGTCGGTTTTATCCACGTTGCGCGTGTCCATCAGCTGGATCAGATGCCAGCCGAAGGAGGAGTGTACCGGCGCGCTCATCTGGCCTTTATTCAGCTTCATTAACGCATCGCGGAAAGCCGGATCGTAAATATCCGCTGCCGCCCAACCCAGGTCACCGCCCTGGTTTGCAGAGCCAGGATCCTGAGAGAACTCTTTTGCCGCTTTATCGAAGGTGGTTTTACCGCTCTTGATGTCTGCCGCGATCTGTTCCAGCTTCGCACGAGCCTGATCGTCAGTCATGATCGGAGACGGCTTAAGCAGGATATGACGCGCATGCACTTCGGTAACCGAAATGTTCTGGCTCTGGCCGCGCAGGTCGTTCACTTTCAGAATGTGGAAGCCCACACCGGAACGGATTGGACCGACGATGTCGCCTTTCTTCGCCGTGCTCAGCGCCTGGGCAAACAGGGATGGCAGCTCCTGAATACGGCCCCAGCCCATCTGGCCGCCTTTCAGCGCCTGCTGGTCAGCGGAATAGGTGATCGCCAGCTTGCCGAAGTCATCGCCATTACGCGCCTGCTCAACGATAGCGCGCGCCTGGCTTTCCGCCTCAGCCGCCTGATCGGAAGTTGGGTTTTCCGGCAGTGGGATCAGGATGTGGCTCAGGTTAAGCTCAGTGCTGGCATCATTCTGATTCCCCACCTGTTTTGCCAGGGCATCCACTTCCTGAGGCAGGATGGTGACGCGGCGACGGACTTCATTGTTACGCACTTCTGAAATCAGCATCTCTTTACGGATCTGATTACGGTAGGTGGCATAGCTGATGCCGTCATAGGCCAGGCGGCTACGCATCTGATCCGGGGTAATGTTGTTCTGCTTTGCAATGTTGGCGATCGCCTGATCGAGCTGCTCGTCAGAGATCGTCACGCCCATTTTCTGGCCCATCTGAAGAACAATCTGATCCATGATCAGACGCTCCAGGATCTGGTGGCGCAGCGTAGCGTCATCCGGAAGCTGTTGACCTGCTTCGCCCGAGTTGAGCTTTACAGATTTCATCAAACCGTCAACGTCACTTTCAAGCACGACGCCGTTGTTAACCACAGCCGCGACTTTATCGACAACCTGTGGGGCCGCGAAGCTGGTATTCGCAACCATAGCGACACCGAGTAGCAGCGTTTTCCAGTTCTTCATACTTTTTCCATTTCAATTAACCGCAAAGCGGATTACGTTGTAAATCAAGCACATTACAATGAACTACGATACGGCAGAATGTTCGAGCGCAGCATCTGCTGCGTGCCCAGACCGTAGTTAGAACTCAGGCCGCGCAACTCGATATTAAAGCCGATCACGTTATCATATTTGCCCTGACTGTTTTGCGTATCCCAGCCGTTAAGTTTGCGTTCGTAACCGACACGTATTGCGTAACAGCAGGAGTTGTATTGCAGACCCAGCATCTGGTCAGCAGGTTTTTGGGCATTCGTGTCATAGTAGTAGGCCCCGACGACTGACCAACGATCGGCGATCGGCCAGCTCGCGGCGGTACCCACCTGTGAAATACCGTCTTTGTATTGGTCTGTATTCGCATAGTTTGGCAGCGTCGCCTGGATATACTCCGGGCTGGCGTAACGGTACGTCAACTGCAACATGCGGTCTTCATCACGACGGTATTCGATGGCTGCGCTGCCCGTCGCGATATTGTCCAGTCGTGTATCGTACTGAACACCACCGCGCAGACCCCAACGATCCGTCATGCGCCAGTAGGTGTCGCCCGCCCATACCAGTGAGCCCGTTTTGTTGTCTTTCTCCCAGTTAATGTCGTCATCACCGGTACGAGACTCGGTGAAATAGTAGATTTGACCAACAGAAACGTTAAAACGTTCAACGGCAGCATCATCATATACGCGCGTTGTGACGCCAGTCGTTAACTGGTTAGCAGACGCAATACGGTCAAGCCCGCCGTAGGTACGGTCACGGAACAGGCCGCTGTAGTCTGATTGCAGGAAGGAAGAGTCGTAGTTTTGAATTTTGCTCTGATCGCGATAAGGCACATACAGATACTGCATACGCGGCTCAAGCGTCTGGGTGTATCCATCGGCGAGAAGGCCCATATCACGTTCGAAGATCAGCTTCCCGTCCATTTTGAATTGCGGAAGCGTACGGTTTACCGACTCTTCAAGATCGGTGCCATAGCGTTTGTTATACCAGTCCAGATTTTTCTGCTGGTAGTGGGTGGCCATCAGCTTAGCTTCGGTATTCAGGCTCGCCCAGTCGTTTGACCACGGCAGGTTGATCGTCGGCTCGATATGCAGACGCGTAGCTTCCGGCATATCCGAGTTGGTGTTGACGAAATGGACCGCCTGCGCGTAAACGCGCGTGTCGAAAGGACCCACATCGTTCTGGTACCAGTTAACGTCCAGCTGCGGCTCTGCGCCGTAGGTGCTGTTTGTTTGCGTATCAAATACCTGGAACTGTTTGGTCGACACCGTCGCGTCAAAGTTCTCAATGGCGTAGCCCACGCTGAATTTCTGCGTGGCGTAACCGTCGGTACTGGAGCCGTATTTAGAATCAAAGTCGTTGAAGTAATACGGATCGCTGACTTTGGTGTAGTCGATGTTGAAGCGCCACACCTGATCCAATACCCCGGCGTGCTTCCAGTAGTACATCCAGCGGTGCTTATCACCTTCGCTCGGATGCTCGTCCTGGAACACCTTATCTGATGGCAGATAATCAAATTCCATCAGACCCGCGCCCGCCTTGGTCAGATAGCGGAATTCGTTCTCCCACATGATGTTACCGCGCTTATGGATATAGTGCGGCGTGATCGTGGCGTCCATGTTGGGCGCAATGTTCCAGTAGTACGGCAGGTAGAACTCAAAGTAGTTCGACGTGCTGTACTTGGCGTTCGGGATCAGGAAACCTGAACGACGTTTGTCACCCACAGGCAGTTGCAGGTAAGGGCTATAGAAAATGGGCACCGGGCCGAGTTTAAAACGGGCGTTCCAGATCTCTGCAACCTGTTCTTCACGGTCGTGGATCACTTCACTGCCCACAACGCTCCAGGTATTTGACCCTGGCAAACAGGAGGTAAACGTGCCGTTTTCGAGAATGGTGTAGCGGTTTTCGCCGCGCTGTTTCATCAGGTCCGCGGTACCGCGCCCCTGACGACCGACCATCTGGTAATCACCTTCCCAGACGTTGGTGTCTTTGGTATTCAGATTCGACCAGGCTTTCGGACCTTTCAGGATGACCTGATTGTCGTCATAGTGCACATTACCCAGCGCATCCACCGTACGGACAGGCGCCTGAGCACCTTCCGGTTGCTTCTGGTGCAATTGCACTTCGTCAGCAAGCAGGCGACTGTTTCCCTGGTTAATATCGACATTGCCCGTAAAGGTCGCATTGTCAGGATAATTACCTTTTGCGCTGTCGGCATTAATGGTGACGGGTAAGTCATTCGTATCGCCTTTCACCAGTGGGCGATTGTAACTTGGGACGCCAAGCATACACTGCGAGGCGAGATCGGCTGCGAGCCCCTGTTGGCTATACAGGGCGGTGCCAATCATTGTGGCCAGAAGGGTGGGGATACGTTTTTTCATACGTTGTATTTTATTGTTCCGTCATCAGTGGCTACGGCTTACAAACGCTCAGAGACTATCTTACTCATCAGCGCAGTACCAGCGTTAATCCTGCCCGTTTGCGCGCCAGAGTGTTAGGCTCGCTATCGAATGACGAGTATGATAATGCAAATTATAGGCGATGTCCCTCAATTGACCGTGGCGCGACCACTGTAATGATGGCGTTGCGTCGGCCAGGAACATGACCATTCGGGGAGTATATGCAGTATTGGGGTAAAATAATCGGCGTTGCGTTCGCAATTATTATGGGTGCCGGATTCTGGGGTGTCGTTCTTGGCCTCATTATCGGCCATATGTTTGATAAAGCACGCAGCCGCAAAATGGCCTGGTTTGCCAACCAGCGCGAGCGCCAGTCACTCTTTTTCTCCACCACCTTCGAGGTGATGGGGCACTTAACCAAATCAAAAGGACGCGTAACGGAAGCCGATATTCAGGTGGCCAGCGTCTTTATGGATCGCATGAATCTGCACGGCGAATCCCGCATCGCGGCGCAGAATGCGTTCCGGATTGGTAAATCAGATCACTACCCGCTGCGTGAAAAAATGCGGCAGTTCCGTAGCATCTGTTTCGGGCGTTTTGATTTAATTCGGATGTTTCTGGAAATTCAAATCCAGGCCGCCTTCGCGGATGGCTCTCTGCATCCGAATGAACGGGACGTCCTGTATGTGATTGCTGAAGAGTTGGGCATTTCCCGCATGCAGTTCGATCAGTTCCTGCGCATGATGCAGGGCGGCGCGCACTTTGGCGGCGGTTATCAGCAGCAATCGTCCGGCGGCGGCTGGCAGCAGGCGCAGCGTGGCCCTACGCTTGAAGATGCCTGTAACGTCCTCGGCGTGAAGCCGTCTGACGATGTTACGACCATCAAACGCGCCTATCGTAAGCTGATGAGCGAGCACCATCCGGATAAGCTGGTGGCGAAAGGCCTGCCGCCAGAGATGATGGAGATGGCGAAACAGAAAGCGCAGGAAATCCAGAAAGCCTACGAGCTAATTAAAGAGCAGAAAGGTTTTAAATAAAAAAATGGCCCGACAGTGTCGGGCCATTTTTTCAGAAGTCCACCGGGGCTTTGAACGTCATGGCGTTGCCGAAAGCAGGGTGGGTGATGGTGAGCGTCTGCGCATGCAGTTGCAGGCGCGGCGCTAACGCCAGCGCTTCCGGCGGCGCATAGAATCTGTCCCCCAGAATGGGGTGACCCATCGCAAGCATATGCACACGCAACTGGTGGGAGCGCCCGGTAATCGGCTTCAGCAGGACGCGCGCGGTGTTATCCGGCGCGTACTCCAGCACTTCATACTCGGTTTGCGCGGCCTTGCCGGTTTCGTAACACACCTTCTGCTTTGGCCGGTTCGGCCAGTCGCAAATCAGCGGTAAATCCACCAGCCCTTCCGCCTGCGCCGGATGGCCCCAGACGCGCGCGACATACTGTTTCTTCGGCTCGCGCTCGCGGAACTGACGCTTCAGCTCGCGTTCTGCCGCTTTATTCAGAGCCACCACAATCACGCCGCTGGTCGCCATATCCAGACGATGGACCGACTCGGCCTGGGGATAATCACGCTGGATACGCGTCATCACGCTGTCTTTATGCTCTTCCAGACGCCCCGGCACGGATAACAAGCCGCTCGGCTTGTTAACCACCATAATATGCTCGTCCTGATACAGAATGACCAGCCACGGATCCATCGGGGGATTGTAGGGCTCCATTACCATCTTGCGCTCCGCTTACTGATGCGTCACAACGATAAGACGCAGGGCGTCGAGACGCCATCCCGCCTGATTCAGGCTTTCCAGCACCTGCTGGCGGTTGCTCTCAATGGCGGCCAGCTCATCGTCACGAATGTTAGGGTTCACTGCTTTCAACGCTTCCAGACGCGACAGCTCGGCAGAAAGCTTCTCATCGGCTTCGCTACGCGCCGCATCGATCAGCACTCTGGCCGCTTTTTCGGCCTGGGCTTCACCCAGTTGCAGAATGGCATGCACGTCCTGCTGCACCGCATTCACCAGCTTACTGCCGGTATGGCGGTTCACCGCGCTCAGCTGACGGTTGAAGCTTTCAAACTCCACCTGGCCGGCCAGGTTCGTACCGTTTTTATCCAGCAGCAGACGCACCGGAGTTGGCGGCAGGAAGCGGTTAAGCTGAAGCTGTTTCGGCGCCTGCGCTTCCACAACGTAGATCAGCTCCACCAGCAGCGTGCCCACAGGCAAGGCTTTGTTCTTCAACAGGGAGATGGTGCTGCTGCCGGTATCGCCGGAGAGGATCAGATCCAGACCGTTGCGGATCAGCGGGTGCTCCCAGGTGATGAACTGTGCATCTTCGCGGGAAAGCGCCACATCACGCTCAAAGGTGATGGTGCAGCCGTCTTCCGGCAGGCCCGGGAAATCCGGCACCAGCATATGATCGGACGGGGTCAGCACGATCATGTTCTCGCCGCGATCGTCCTGGTTAATGCCGACGATGTCGAACAGGTTCATGGAGAAGCTGATCAGGCTGGTGTCATCGTCCTGTTCTTCGATACTTTCGGCCAGCTGCTGCGCTTTTTCACCGCCGTTGGAGTGGATCTCCAGCAGGCGATCGCGACCCTGCTCCAGCTGAGCTTTCAGCGCGTCGTGCTTCTCTCGACAGGATTTGATCAGCTCATCAAAGCCCTCGGTGTTTTCCGGCGCCGCGAGGTAACCGATCAGATCGCTATGCACCTGGTCATAAATGGTGCGGCCCGTCGGGCAGGTATGTTCAAACGCATCCAGGCCTTCGTGGTACCAGCGAACCAGAACGGACTGGGCGGTTTTCTCCAGATACGGAACGTGGATCTGAATATCGTGCGCCTGACCGATACGATCCAGACGGCCGATTCGCTGCTCCAGCAGATCCGGGTTAAACGGCAGATCGAACATCACCAGATTGCTGGCGAACTGGAAGTTACGGCCTTCAGAACCGATTTCGGAGCACAGCAGAACCTGCGCGCCGCTGTCCTCTTCACTAAACCACGCCGCAGCGCGGTCGCGCTCGATAATAGACATGCCTTCATGGAACACGGCGGCGCGAATACCTTCGCGCTCGCGCAGCACTTGTTCAAGTTGCAGGGCGGTGGCTGCCTTGGCGCAGATCACCAGCACCTTCCGGGAACGGTGCGCGGTCAGATAACCCATTAACCACTCCACGCGCGGATCGAAGTTCCACCAGGTGCCAGTGTCGCCTTCAAATTCCTGATAAATTTGCTCCGGGTAGAGCATATCGCGCGCGCGATCTTCCGCTGATTTACGGGTGCCCATAATGCCGGAGACTTTAATCGCCGTCTGGTACTGGGTCGGCAGCGGCAGTTTGATGGTGTGCAGCTCGCGTTTCGGGAAGCCTTTCACGCCGTTACGGGTGTTGCGGAACAGCACGCGGCTGGTGCCGTGACGGTCCATCAGCATGTCGATCAGCTCTTTACGCGCAGATCCCGCATTATCGCTGTCGCTGTTCGCGGCCTGAAGCAGCGGCTCAATATCCTGCTCGCCGATCAGATCGCTGAGGGTGTTAAGTTCATCATTAGAGAGACGATTACCGGCCAGCAGCAGCGCGACGGCGTCCGCCACCGGACGGTAGTTTTTCTGCTCTTCAACAAACTGCTCAAAATCGTGGAATCGGTTCGGATCGAGCAGGCGCAGACGGGCGAAGTGGCTCTCAAGACCCAGCTGCTCCGGGGTGGCGGTCAGAAGCAGAACGCCCGGTACGCGCTCGGCAAGCTGCTCAATCGCCATGTATTCACGGCTTGGCGCATCTTCGCTCCAGACGAGGTGGTGCGCTTCGTCGACGACCATCAGATCCCATTCTGCGTCGCACAGGTGCTCCAGGCGCTGCTTGCTGCGGCGTACGAAGTCCAGGGAGCAGATCACCAGCTGTTCGGTTTCAAACGGGTTGTCCGCGTCGTGCTGGGCTTCGGCATAGCGCTCGTCGTCGAACAGGGAGAAGCGCAGGTTAAAGCGGCGCAGCATCTCGACCAGCCACTGGTGTTGCAGCGTTTCCGGCACCACAATCAGCACGCGCTCGGCAGCGCCAGAGAGCAGCTGCTGGTGCAGGATCATGCCTGCTTCGATGGTTTTACCCAGGCCCACTTCGTCAGCCAGCAGCACGCGAGGCGCATGGCGACGGCCCACGTCATGGGCGATATTCAGCTGATGGGGAATAAGGCTGGTACGCTGGCCGCGCAGGCCGCTCCACGGCATGCGGTACTGTTCACTCTGGAACTTACGCGCGCGGTAGCGCAGGGAGAAGCGATCCATTCGGTCGATTTGCCCGGCAAACAGACGGTCCTGCGGCTTGCTGAAAACCAGTTTGCTGTCGAGCAGCACTTCACGCAGGATAACATTCGTCTCGTCGGTATCAAGACGCGTTCCAATGTAGGCGAGCAGTCCATTCTCTTCTTTTACGTCTTCAACCTTCAGCTGCCAGCCTTCGTGGCTGGTCACGGTGTCGCCCGGATTGAACATTACGCGGGTAACAGGGGAGTCATTGCGAGCGTACAGGCGGTTTTCACCGGTAGCAGGGAAAAGGAGGGTAACCATGCGCGCATCGACGGCAACGACGGTTCCTAATCCAAGTTCGCTTTCTGTATCGCTGATCCAGCGTTGACCAAGTGTAAAAGGCATAGTTGTTCGGCTCTAATCTTTAATTGCAGGCAATAGTTCGACCCCGTCAAAAAAGACGGTCATCGAAAAATGGGTCCGGGAATGGAAAGGGCGCTATGGTACTGGATGGCAACGGTTTCGTCACGCGTCAAAATAGCCCAAGTTGTCCTGTCACTAGTGTAGCAAAGTCGTCATTGATGAACGGTAAAATTCCCTCCGCAACCGGCTGAAGCTGGCGGGTCAGGTAGTGATCGTAATCGAGCGGAGACTGCTGGTAATCAACGGGTTCCGGGCCGTTAGTTGTCCAGACGTATTTGATCGTCCCCCGGTTCTGATACTGCGGCGCACGGCCCCGGCGAACATTCTCTTCATCCGCCAGCCGCGCGGCGCGTACGTGGGGAGGAACGTTACGTTGATATTCGGCCAGCGGGCGGCGCAGGCGCTTGCGATACACCAGCTGGTCATCCAGTTCACCCGCCATCAGGCTGGCGATGGTGTCGCGCACGTAGTCCTGATACGGCTCGTTGCGAAACACCCGCAGGTAGAGCGTCTGCTGGAACTGCTGCGCCAGTGGCGTCCAGTCGGTGCGCACCGTCTCCAGCCCTTTAAAGACCATCCGCTGCGTGTCACCTTCCTGAATCAGCCCGGCGTAGCGCTTCTTGCTGCCCTGGTCGGTTCCGCGAATGGTCGGCATTAAAAAGCGGGCAAAATGGGTTTCAAACTCCAGCTCTAACGCGCTGGTTAACCGCTCTTTTTGCAAATTTTCGCGCCACCAGTCGTTCACGTAGGCGACCAGTTCTTTGCCGATTCGCGCGGCGTCGTCTTCTGAATGGGCCGCTTTCAGCCAGACAAAGGTGGAGTCGGTATCGCCATAAATAACGTCATAGCCCCGGGATTCAATCAGCGCTTTGGTCTGGCGCATAATGTCGTGCCCGCGCATGGTGATGGAAGACGCCAGACGGGGATCAAAGAAGCGGCAGGCGCTGGTACCCAGCACGCCGTAAAAGGCGTTCATAATGATTTTCAGCGCCTGTGAGAGCGGCTTGTTGCCGTGGCGCTTGGCCTCGTCGCGGCCGTGCCAGATGTTTCCCACAATTTCGGGCAGGCAGTGTTTTTCGCGCGAGAAGCGTGCCCCAAGAAAACCTTCCGTGCTGTGCGCATCGTCTGGCTGGGCCATCCCCTCCACCAGCCCCACCGGATCAATCAGAAACGTGCGGATAATTGACGGGTACAGGCTTTTATAATCCAGCACCAGCACCGAGTCATACAGTCCGGGCCGTGAATCCATCACGTAACCGCCGGGGCTGGCCTGCGGCGGCACGTCGCCGAGGTTAGGGGCGACATAGCCCGCCCGGTGCATCCGCGGGAAATAGAGGTGGCTGAAGGCCGCTACCGAGCCGCCGTGCCTGTCGACCGCGAGACCGTTCACCGTTGCGCGTTCCAGCAGGAACGGCATGATCTCGGTTTTGTGGAAGATCTGCGTCACCAGCTCGCAATCTTTCAGGTTATAGGTAGCGAGCGCCGGTTTATCCTCGTTAAAGCGCCGGTCGATCTCGTCCATTCGGTCCCAGGGATTGTCGATGGATTTACCTTCGCCGAGCAGCGCCTGGGCGACCGCTTCCAGCGAGAAGGAAGAGAAGTTCCAGAAGGCGGATTTCAGCGCCTCGATACCGTCGATAATCAGGCGACCGTTAGCCTGTGCAAAGAATACGCCGTTCTTAAAACCGTGCTCACGCCACTCCAGCTCGCTGTTGCCACGCCCCAGAATCAGCGGGATACGGTAACGCTCGGCATGTTTTTGCAGCACGCGCAGGTCAAACTGCACTACGTTCCAGCCGATCAGAACATCCGGATCGTGCTCGGCAAACCACCGGTTAAGCTTCTCCAGCAGTTGCGGGCGGCTGTTGACGTACTCCAGATTAAAATCCAGCGCGGACGCATCGCCGTTCGGCGGCCCGAGCATATAGACAACCCGCTGCCCACAGCCTTCCAGGCCAATGCAGTACAGTTCGCCGTGGCGGGTGGTTTCAATATCCAGCGACACCCACTTTAGCGGCGGGCGATAGTGCGGATTAGGCTTCAGGCGCGCGTTAACGATCCTGCCGTTTTGCGCGGTGCCATCTACCCAGACGGGGGCGGTGATAAACCGCTCCATCAGAAAGCGTTCAGGCGGGCGAATGTCGGCCTCGTAAAGCGTCACGCCTGCTTCACGAAGCAGCTTTTCATAGCGCATCAACTGGCGATGGGCGCGGCAGTAGAGGCCGTAAACCGGCTGGCGGTGGAAATCTTTCAGCTGAAGCGGCGTAAGGCGCCAGTTGTTTTCGCCGCGCAGCAGTTGTTTCACTTTCTCGACGTGAGCTTCAGGAATAAAGGCCACGGACTCCTGCGGCGGGAGCGTAACGTTTAGTGGGCCGTTGTCCGTTGCCAGCCAGAATTCAACCTCAGTACCCTGAGGGGTATCCCGCCAGTGTCTGGTCAGTAAAAAGCCTTCTTGCGCCTGCGTCACGGCGTTATCCCATAAAACAAACCAGGCCTGATTATAGCCTGGTTGAGGGGTGTTTGCTGGGGTTTTATACAGTGTCTGTTCCGCCGGATGGCGCTGCGCTTATCCGGCCTACAGGTTCCGCAGGCCCGGTAAGCGCAGCGTCACCGGGCAAGGGTTTACTGCCCGTAGTAGGCTTTCGCACCGTGCTTACGCAGGTAATGCTTATCCAGCAGGGTTTGCTGCATATCCGGCAGCTGCGGTGCCAGCTGGCGGCAGAAGATCCCCATATAGGCGACTTCCTCCAGCACGATCGCGTTGTGCACCGCGTCCTCCGCGTTTTTACCCCAGGCAAACGGGCCGTGGGAGTGCACCAGCACGCCGGGCATTTGCGCCGCGTCGATTCCCTGTTTTTCGAAGGTTTCGACAATCACGTTCCCCGTTTCCCATTCGTACTCACCGCCGATCTCCGCATCGGTCATCAGACGCGTGCAGGGAATGGTGCCGTAAAAGTAGTCCGCGTGGGTGGTGCCGGTGGCCGGAATAGGCTGGCCCGCCTGCGCCCAGATGGTCGCGTGACGCGAATGGGTATGCACAATCCCGCCGATGGTCGGGAAGGCCTGATACAGCAGGCGATGAGTGGGCGTATCGGAGGAGGGCTTTTTATTGCCTTCAACCACTTCACCCGTTTCGATGCTGACCACCACCATGTCTTCTGCGGTCATTACCGTGTAATCCACGCCGGAAGGCTTGATCACGAACACCCCTTTTTCCCGGTCAACGGCGCTGACGTTGCCCCATGTCAGGGTTACGAGGTTATGTTTTGGCAGCGCCAGGTTGGCTTCGAGTACCTGACGTTTGAGATCTTCTAACATTGTCGTCTCCTGCCGGATGGCGCTACGCTTATCCGGCCTACAGAACCGTAGGCCCGGTAAACGAAGTGCCACCGGGCACTCCGTACTTAGCGTTTTGAACCGTAATAGACTTCGTTCCAGCGCAGCGCGTCTTTAAAGGCTGGCAGACGGGTGTCGTTATCAATTACGGTCAGTTCGATGTCGTGCAGCTCGGCAAACTGACGCATATCGTTCAGGTCAAGCGCGTGGCTGAATACGGTGTGGTGCGCGCCGCCGGCCAGGATCCAGGCTTCCGAGGCGGTTGGCAGGTCAGGCTGCGCTTTCCACAAAGCGTTGGCGACCGGCAGCTTCGGCAGAGAATGCGGGGTTTCAACCGCATCGACGCAGTTCACCAGCAGGCGGAAACGATCGCCGAGGTCAATCAAGCTGGCGTTAATGGCCGGGCCGGTACGGGTGTTGAAGATCAGACGGGCCGGATCCGCTTTGCCGCCAATGCCGAGGTACTGCACGTCGAGGATCGGTTTCTCTTCAACCGCGATGGATGGACACACTTCCAGCATGTGCGAGCCGAGCACCAGATCGTTGCCGTTCTCGAAGTGGTAGGTGTAGTCCTCCATAAAAGAGGTGCCGCCCTGTAGACCGGTCGACATCACCTTCATGATGCGAAGCAGAGCGGCAGTTTTCCAGTCGCCTTCGCCCGCAAAGCCGTAGCCCTGCTGCATCAGACGTTGTACCGCCAGACCCGGGAGCTGTTTCAGGCCGTGGAGATCTTCAAAGGTGGTGGTGAAGGCATGGAAGCCGCCCTGTTCCAGAAAACGCTTCATGCCCAGCTCAATACGTGCGGCATCCAGCACGTTCTGGCGCTTGTCACCGTTGACCTGTGCCGCAGGCGTCAGGCGATAGCTGCTTTCGTACTCGTCCACCAGCGCGTTAACGTCGCCATCGCTGATGTCATTCACCACCTGCACCAGGTCGCCCACCGCCCAGGTGTTGACGGAGAAGCCAAATTTAATCTGCGCGGCCACTTTATCACCGTCGGTGACCGCCACTTCGCGCATGTTGTCGCCGAAACGCACCACTTTCAGGTGGCGGGTATCCTGCTTAGATACCGCCTGACGCATCCAGGAGCCAATACGTTTTTGTGCCTGAGCGTCCTGCCAGTGCCCGGTCACCACGGCATGCTGTTGACGCATGCGCGCGCCGATGAAGCCGAACTCGCGGCCGCCGTGCGCGGTCTGGTTCAGGTTCATGAAGTCCATGTCGATGCTGTCCCACGGCAGGGAGGCGTTGAACTGCGTGTGGAATTGCAGCAGCGGTTTGTTGAGGATAGCCAGGCCGTTGATCCACATTTTGGCTGGCGAAAAGGTGTGCAGCCACACCACCAGGCCAGCGCATTTGTCATCGTAATTGGCATCGCGGCAAATGTTGGTGATTTCGTCCGGGGTGGTACCCAGCGGCTTCAGCACCAGTTTGCACGGCAGTTTGGCTTCCGCGTTCAGCGCATTCACAACGTGCTCCGCGTGTTTAGTCACCTGCTGCAACGCTTCCGGTCCGTACAAATGCTGGCTGCCAATCACAAACCACACTTCATAATTATTAAAAATGGTCATTATCGTGTCCTTAATGTGTCAGGGTTGCCGTAGTGTCCGCGGTGCTTTTGGCCGGGGCGGCGACAGGGAGATAGTGAAGTTCGGCGCTTTTTGCCCATTGCTGGTAGCGCTGATAAAGCTGTTCAAAGCGTTGTGCCTGCTGAGTCTGCGGCTGGAGCGTACTTTCGACGGCGCTCGCCATATGCTGTTGCGCGGTCGGGATATCCGCATGTACGCCTGCGGCCACGGCAGCGAAAATCGCCGCGCCCAGCGCACAGCACTGATCGGAGGCCACAATTTGCAGCGGCCGGTTCAGCACGTCGCAGCAGGCCTGCATGATCACCGGGTTTTTACGGGCGATGCCCCCCAGCGCCATCACGTTGTTTACGTCAATGCCCTGCCCGGTGAAGCACTCCATAATGGCGCGCGCGCCGAATGCGGTGGCGGCGATCAGGCCGCCAAACAGCGCGGGCGCGTCGGTCGCGAGGTTGAGATCGGTAATCACCCCTTTCAGACGCTGGTTGGCAAACGGCGTACGACGCCCGTTGAACCAGTCCAGCACCACCGGCAGGTGGTCGAGAGACGGATTTTTTGCCCAGGCTTCGGTGAGCTGCGGCAGGAGCTGTTTTTTGCTCGCGGTAATCTGTGTTTTCAGTTCAGGATGCGCGGCAGCAAGCTGATCCAGCGGCCAGCCGAGCACGCGGCCAAACCAGGCGTAGATATCGCCGAAGGCGGACTGACCCGCTTCGAGGCCGATAAAATCGGGTACCACGCTGCCGTCAACCTGACCGCAAATGCCTTTCACCGCGCGGTCGCCGACGCTGGCTTTATCTGCCGTCAGAATGTCACAGGTGGAGGTGCCGATAACTTTCACCAGCGTGTTGGGCTGCGCACCCGCGCCCACCGCACCCATATGGCAGTCGAACGCGCCGCCGGAAATGGTCACGTTTTGCGGCAGACCGAGGCGTTTCGCCCACTCTTCGCAGAGCGTGCCGACCGGAATATCGGCGGTGAAGGTGTCGGTAAACAGCGGGTATGTCAGGTTTTTGTTGATGATCGGGTCGAGTTCATCGAAGAACGTTGCCGGAGGCAGCCCCCCCCAGCTTTCATGCCACAGCGATTTATGCCCGGCGCTGCAACGGCCGCGGCGGATATCCTGCGGGCGAGTGGTGCCGGAGAGCAGGGCGGGAACCCAGTCGCATAGCTCAATCCATGACGCGGCTGCCTGTGCGACCGACGCGTCCGCGCGGGTAACGTGCAGGATCTTGGCCCAGAACCACTCGCTGGAGTAAATTCCGCCGATATACCGTGAGTAGTCAGTTTTGCCCGGCTGATGGCATAAGCGGGTGATGGCTTCCGCCTCTTCCACGGCGGTATGGTCTTTCCACAGCACAAACATGGCGTTCGGGTTGTCGGCAAACTCCGGTCGCAGCGCCAGTACGCGGCCTTCGGCATCGACAGGGGCAGGCGTTGAGCCGGTGCTGTCGACGCCAATCCCCACGACATCGGCCCGCTGGGCGTCCGTCAACTCCGCCAGCACGGTTTTGATCGCCGCTTCCATTGATTCAATGTAATCACGCGGGTGGTGGCGGAACTGGTTGTTCGGCGCATCGCAGTAGCGCCCCTCTTGCCAGCGCGGATACCACTCAACGCTGGTTGCTATCTCCTGGCCAGTCGTACAGTCCACTGCCAGCGCGCGAACTGAGTCGCTGCCAAAATCGAGGCCAATTGCAATTGCCATGGTGTTGCTCCATCCAAAAAACAGGTATGGAAGAACATTAGAGACTGGGGACAAAAATCGTCAGGCAGGATCCGCTAATCTTATGGACTAAATTGCTGTAGCCACGCAAAGTGTGACGCCGTGCAAATATTCTATGTGGACATTTCTGCCGCACTTATAGACACTTTTGTTACTGCTTATCTGCCCGTACTGGCGGACAAATCAGGGGGAAAGGCTGAAACATGGCGGACGTAAAAGAGGCGTGATGCTTTTTGGATCTTTTCGCGGGCCATTTTTATACTGCTTTTATCGATATGGACAATTGGTTTCCTTCAGGACCCTTGGGAGAACTGAATCTATGGCCGAACCGCAAAACGATCCCTTACTGCCGGGCTACTCATTTAACGCCCATCTGGTGGCGGGGCTGACGCCAATTGAGGCCGAGGGATATCTCGATTTTTACGTCGATCGCCCTCTTGGCATGAAGGGATATATCCTGAACCTGACCGTACGCGGAGAAGGGGTCGTCAAAAACGGGGATCAGCAGTTTATCTGCCGCCCCGGTGATATGCTGCTGTTCTCGCCGGGGGAGATCCACCACTACGGGCGCCATCCGGATGCCAAAGAGTGGTATCACCAGTGGGTCTATTTCCGTCCGCGCGCCTACTGGCAGGAGTGGCTCTCGTGGCCGGCCATTTTCGCCCATACCGGTTTATATCGCCCGGATGAGGCGCATCTGGCGCAGTTCCGTGAGCTGTTCGCACAGATTATTGAGGCAGGGCAGGCGGGCGGGCGCTACGCCGAACTGCTGGCCATCAACCTGCTTGAACAGGTGCTGCTGCGCCGCATGGAGGCCATCAACGAGTCGCTTAATCCGCCGCTGGACAACCGCGTCCGCGACGCCTGCCAGTACATCAGCGACCACCTTGCCGACAGCCAGTTTGATATTGCCAGCGTCGCCCAGCATGTGTGTCTGTCGCCGTCACGGCTCTCTCATCTGTTCCGCCAGCAGCTTGGCGTGAGTGTACTCAGCTGGCGTGAGGATCAGCGCATCAGCCAGGCGAAACTGCTGCTCAGCACCACCCGAATGCCTATCGCCACCGTCGGGCGTAACGTCGGCTTTGAAGATCAGCTCTATTTCTCTCGCGTGTTTAAGAAGTGCACCGGTGCCAGCCCGAGCGAATTCCGTGCGGGATGTGAATAATCGGTAAACATTCAGGTGAACTTCAGGCGCATCTTGTAAACTATTCAGACAATTGATGCCTTGACGCGGTGCAGGGCGCTAAGCAGAATCGCTGATTCGTTTTCTGACCGGAATAGTTATGCAGGCATTGCTGGAACATTTTATTACCCAGTCCGTTATGTATTCGCTCATCGCCGTGGCGCTGGTGGCGTTTCTGGAGTCGCTGGCGCTGGTCGGGCTGATCCTGCCCGGCACCGTGATGATGGCGGGGCTTGGGGCGCTGATCGGCAGCGGCGAGGTCAATTTCTGGCAGGCGTGGATGGCCGGTATTATTGGCTGTTTGCTGGGGGACTGGATCTCCTTCTGGCTGGGCTGGCGCTTTAAGAAGCCGCTGCACCGCTGGTCGTTCATGAAAAAAAATAAAGCGCTGCTGGATAAAACCGAGCACGCGCTGCACCAGCACAGCATGTTCACCATCCTCGTGGGGCGCTTCGTTGGCCCAACGCGCCCGCTGGTGCCGATGGTGGCCGGGATGCTGGATCTGCCCGTCGCGAAGTTTGTGGTGCCGAACATCATCGGCTGCGTCTTCTGGCCGCCGTTCTACTTCCTGCCGGGGATCCTGGCGGGCGCGGCCATCGATATTCCTGACGGTATGCAAAGCGGTGAGTTCAAGTGGCTGCTGCTGGGAACGGCGGTCCTGCTGTGGCTGGCGGTCTGGCTCTGCTGGCGCCTGTGGCGCAGCGCGAAAGCCAGTGTTGATCGCCTGACGCGCTATCTTCCGCGCTCTCGCCTGCTCTGGCTGGCCCCGCTGACGCTGGGAGTGGCTGTCGTGGCGCTGGTGGCGCTGATTCGCCACCCGCTGATGCCGGTGTACGGTGAGATCCTGTTGAAGGTGGTGAGCCGTTAAACGCCGGGCGGCACTGCGTTTGCCCGGCCTACGGTCTTATACCCAGTAATCCTGACGCGCTTTCTTTCCCGCTCATTAAGGCGTCGGTTGTTCCATCCCACAAAATACGTCCCTCCGCGATCACTACCGATCGCGGCGCGATGCGTGCGGCATCTTCGATGCTATGCGAAACCATCAGCATCGTCAGTTGCTCGCGCTCGCAAACCTCCTCAACCAGCGAGAGCATCTCCTGACGCAGGGCCGGGTCGAGCGCCGAAAAGGGTTCGTCGAGCAGCAGCAGCGGCTGCTTGCGCACCAGACAGCGTGCCAGCGCCACGCGCTGGCGCTGGCCGCCGGAAAGCTCACCCGGTAGTCTGTTGATAAACGCAGCCAGGCCCATTTGTTCGGCGATCGCCTCCAGCGTCTGACGCTGCGCAACACTGAGTTTTAACCCCGGATCCATACCCAGCGCGATGTTCTGCCACACCGTAAGATGATTGAACAGATTGTTTTCCTGGAACAGCATCGACACCGGGCGCTTAGCCGGCGGAGCGTAGGTATACTCGCCATTATCAATGACGATCGACCCGCTGGCAGGCTGCAAAAAACCGGCAATCAGATTGAGCAGAGTACTTTTTCCGGCCCCGCTAGGGCCAAGCACTGCGATTCGCTCTCCCTGACGAACGGAGAGGGTAAAACGCATTGGCAGGTGCTCATAAAGCCAGGTTACATCAGTCAGTTTTAACATCACGCCCCGGAAGTTTTTCGATAACGGTAAATAACGCAAAGCACAGCACCAGCAGTAAAAGTGCCGTGACGGCGCCGTCCTGGCTACGATAGGAGCCAATTTGCTGATAAAGCCAGAACGGCAGCGTGCGGAAATCCTCGTTGCCAAAGAGGGCCACAACGCCAAAATCGCCAATCGACAGCACGCAGGCAAACGCCAGCGCCTGAGCCAGCGGACGCTTTAGCGCGCGCAGTTCGACCACCTTCAGACGCTTCCAGCCCTGCATGCCCAGCGACTGACACAGCAAACTGTAGCGGCTGTTGACGTCGCGCATCGGGTTTTCCAGCACCTTGAGCGCGTAAGGGATAGCCATCAGTGCGTTGGTAAAAATGACGATGCCGTCGGCGCTTTCCGGTAGGCCGATAGTGCTGTTGAACAGTAAAAAGAATCCGGTCGCCAGCACAATACCCGGCATCGCCAGGATCAGCATACCCGTCAGTTCCAGCGCGTGTCCGGCTTTACGGGCATGACGCGCGTACAGCTCGCGGCTGCTCCAGAGCAGCATCATGGTCAGGATCACGCACAGCAGCCCGGCTGCCAGCGCGATGCGCAATGAGGTCCACGTCGCCTGCCACAGGACAGGCTGTTGCAGTACCGACAACACATTGCGATTCAGGCCATCAACGATAACGGCCAGCAGCGGAGGCAGCAGAAGCAGGAGGGCCAGCGCGATCAGCATAAAATCCGCGACGCGGCTGTGCAGGCTGTCCTGCGGATCGCGCCAGCCTGTCAAGTGATTGCTGCCTGTGGGGATCGCTTTACTCAGCCGCTGGCTGAGTAACACCAGCGCCAGGCAGCAGACCATCTGCACCATCGCCAGCAGCGCGGCGCGGCCCGGATCGTAGTCGTAACTTAAGGCCTGATAGATCGCCAGCTCAATGGTGGTGGCCTGCGGCCCGCCGCCGAGAGAAAGCACGGTCGCGAAGCTGGCGAAGCAGAGCATAAAGATTAGCGCGGCCACCGGGGCAATCTGGCGTCGCAGCCACGGCCATTCGACAAAGCGGAAGAACGACCAGCCGCGCATGCCAAGCTGGGCGGCAATCTGACGCTGCTCACCGGGAATGTTTTCCAGCGCCTGTAAAAAGAGGCGCGTCGCCATCGGCATATTGAAAAAAATATGCGCCAGCAGAATGCCTTTCAGGCCGTAAGGGGAGAAGGTCCATTCCAGACCAAGCAGGTTGTAGAGGGATGCCAGCCAGCCCTGTCGACCGTAGACGCTCAGAATGCCGAACACCGCCACCAGCACGGGCAGGATCAGCGTCATCGCGCACAGCCGCAGCAGGGCAAGCCTGCCGGGGAAACGTCTGCGATAGAGGGCGCGTGCAAGGAAAATGGCCGGGATCGTCGACAGCAGCGCGGAGAGAAACGCCTGCCAGAAGGAGAAACGGATGACGTGCCAGAGATAGCTGTCGTGCCAGAGGGCGAGCAGATCGCTCTCTGGCGCGTTAAACCACAGCGCAAGGAATGCACCCAGGCTGACGACCACCATCAGTATGGCGGCGAGCAGCCCGGGAACTAACCAGCCGGGGATCAGCGGCTGACGGCGCGTTGCCATTCACTAATCCATGCGGCGCGCTGGGCGGCAACCTGCTGCGGCGTAAATTCCAGTGAGGTTTGCGGCTTGTTTAGCTGCTCAAAGCCTGCCGGAAGCGCAACGTCAGTGACCGGGTACATCCAGTTTCCTGTCGGAATAGCATTCTGGAATGCCGGGGAGACCATAAATTTCAGGAATTTTTCGGCAAGCTCCGGCTGTTTGCTCGCGGCGGTGCGGGCGGCCACTTCCACCTGCAAATAATGCCCTTCAGCAAAGTTCGCGGCGGCGTAGTTATCCTTCTTCTCGGCGATAATGTGGTAGGCCGGAGAGGTAGTGTAGCTCAGCACCAGATCGCTTTCGCCTTTCAGGAACAGGCCGTAGGCTTCGCTCCAGCCTTTGGTGACGGTAACGGTTTTCGCGGCCAGCTTCTGCCACGCTTCCGGCGTTTTATCCCCGTAGACTTTCTGCATCCACAATAGCAGCCCCAGACCCGGCGTGCTGGTACGCGGATCTTCATAAATTACGCGCCATTTCTGGTCACTTTCGACCAGCTCTTTCAGGCTTTTGGGCGGATTCTTCAGCTTGTTTTTATCGTAGACAAACGCAAAGTAGCCGTAATCAAAGGGAACGAAGGTGTCGTTTTTCCAGCCGCCCGGTACGTTGACGGCATCTGACGCCACACCGCTTTTGGCGAACAGTCTGGTTTGGGTGGCGGCTTCCAGCAGGTTGTTATCCAGCCCGAGCACCACGTCGGCTTTGCTGTTTTTGCCTTCCATGCGCAGCCGGTTAAGCAGAGAGACACCATCTTCCAGCGCCACGAATTTCAGCTCGCAGTTGCAGTCGGCTTCAAAGGCTTTTTTTACCACCGGGCCGGGGCCCCAGTCGGCGGAGAAGGAGTCGTAGGTATAGACCGTCAGAACGGGCTTAGCAAAAACAGGCAGCGCAAACAGCGCCAGCAGAGGAAGAACGTTTTTTAACACTTTGCACCTCAGGGTTGAGTGGCAAAGGATTTTGAGAGACAGCCTCAAATCCCTTCGCCGGCGTTATCCGGATCAGGTTCGACGGGTATTATCTCAGCGCACATCAGTGATGCAGCACCCCGTTGAGAACGGCGCTATTGTAATGATTTGGTGAATATTACGAAAGCGTTATGGCTCCGGCGGCGCAAACCAGGCGGATTTAAAATCAAACCAGCCGAGGGTATTCATCCGCAGGCCGCGCATGCTGCGCTGCCCCTGGATCAGCAGCCAGTGGTGAATCAGCGGTACGATCGTCTGCCCGGTCAGTAATTCCTGACACCAGGCGGCCAGATCCATTTCTCCCGCGCGCCACCGCGCGGCGTCCTGCTGCCAGTCCCGGTTGATACAGTGCTGAATCAGGGGCACCTCGTACAGGTGAGAAAAGAGCGAGAAATCAAGCGGCAGCGTAAAGTTTGCGCTGTTGAGCCAGATATCGCTGATGACGTCTCCGCGATGCCATTCATCATAATCGACTTCTTGAATCGCCAGCGTCACGCCTTCGGCTGCCAGCAGCGTGCTCATGATCCTCGCCAGAAAACGGTGCTCAATGTGATCGCGATAGTAGCTGAGGGTGATGATCTCCAGTCCGGCAGGCTTTTCACTGCGGACAGGCTGCGCATGGTGCCAGCGTGGGAGCAGGCCATAGGCCGGGAACCACCAGGTCTGGTATTGCTCCTCTGCGTGATAAATCAGGTTAGCGGGCGCCAGAATATGGCTTATCCACCTGCGGACGTCGTGGTTTGCCCCGCGATGGCTGCGGCTATCAAAGAGCAGGTAGTAGCAGCCCTCCTCCAGGCGGCTTTCGAACGCCTTTTCACCGGCTGTTGGCCCTTCCAGGGTCAGGCCTGCGCTCAGCTCTTCGTTGAGATCCGGTAACACCCAGACGTTCACTTCGTCGATCAACGCCCTATAGCCAAAGTAATCATCAAAGGCGCGGATCTTCAGCTGATTACTGTTATTTCGTGTAACGGAGTAGGGGCCCGTACCAATCGGCTGGCTGGAAAAATTGTTCAGGGATCGCCACTCGGCAGGCAGGATCATTGATGGCACGTAGCCCAGAAGCCACGGAAGCCATTTGTCCGGCTGCGAAAGCTCAATATCCAGCGTCCAGGCCGTTGGGGAGTGGATCCGCGTGATATGCGAATAGAGCGGCAGCGTGCGGGCGCGCTCTAAAGAGGCGATAACGTCGCGCATCTCCAGCTCGCGTCCATGGTGGAAATGAATGCCGGGGCGTAGAAAGAAGCGCCAGTGCAGCGGAGACACCTGTTGCCAGTGATGGGCAATATCCGCTTCCAGTTCCCCGTTTTCCTCATTTATCCGCGTCAGACCGCTGAATATCTGCCGGGCCATGTGGGTTTCAGAGCGACGTAACGCCGTACCGGGCAACAGATTTTTCATTGGGCGGTAGTAAAGTACCCGCAGAATGTGGCGTCCCTGACGAAAGCTGCGTCCCAGATGCGAGACCAGCATCTGGCGCACGGCGGCTTTGTCGCCCACCAGCTGGACCAGCTGATCGATGCGGTCCTGCTCCAGCAGATCCTCCGCTCGCTGTTGCTGTAACGCCAGGCCGGTATAAAGGAAAGTCAGGCGCGAACGCTTGCCGCGTCCGGCTTCGGCCTCCCAGTTTAGCCAGCCCTGCTGCTGCATGGTATTAAGGAGCGTGCGCATATGACGCCGGGAGCAGTTGAGGAGCTCGGCCAGCTCGTTCAGCGTGGTCTCCTGCGATTGCCCCTCGCAGCACTGCCAGAGGCGGATAAATTGTTGTTGCAGACGACCGGAAGGCATAAAAGGGGAACTCCTGACAAAAAATCAGCAATTTATTAATCCCTATATTAAGCCAATAATCCTTTTCGATGAAGCGAGGAGGTAAATTATGAAGAGGTCTACCGCACGTCAGTTTTATCAGCACTATTTTTCAGCGACAAAGGGAGTGTCCTGGCTGGCCCGCCAGTGCGCAGAGCAGCGGCTGAGAATACTGGAAGATCTGATGCAGTGGGACGTTACGAAACCGACCTCTTCTCGCTAACTCGCCTCGATCATGTGTGACTGAGTATTGGTGCTAATCACCCGCCAGCAAAATGTTTTTTGCTGGCTTTTTTCGTTTACTATTTCACCCAATTTCGATTCACTTTCATAAGGACTTGCGCATGCTCTGGTTGATGACGATGGGGCGACGCCTGAATGGCGTGTACGCCGCTTTTATGCTGGTGGCCTTCATGATGGGCGTGGCCGGCGCGCTACAGGCGCCGACGTTGAGCCTGTTTCTCAGCCGCGAGGTGGGGGCGCAGCCGTTTTGGGTGGGTCTGTTCTACACCGTCAACGCCATTGCCGGGATCCTCGTCAGCCTGTGGCTGGCGAAACGATCCGACAGCCAGGGCGATCGCCGTAAGCTGATCCTCTTTTGTTGCGCCATGGCCGTGGGCAACGCGCTGCTGTTTGCCTTCAACCGCCATTACCTGACGCTCATTACCTGCGGCGTGCTGCTGGCCTCTCTGGCGAACACCGCGATGCCGCAACTGTTCGCCCTGGCCCGGGAGTACGCCGACAGCTCGGCGAGGGAAGTGGTGATGTTCAGCTCGGTGATGCGTGCACAGCTCTCTCTCGCGTGGGTCATCGGTCCGCCGCTGGCGTTTATGCTGGCGCTGAACTACGGCTTCACCACCATGTTTTCCATCGCGGCGGGGATTTTTGTCATCAGCCTGGCGCTGATAGCCTTTGCGCTGCCATCGGTGGCGCGCGTAGAGCAGGTGACGGACAAGCCCATCACGCAGGTGAGCGGCTGGCAGGATAAAAACGTCCGCATGTTGTTTATCGCCTCCACGCTGATGTGGACATGCAACACCATGTACATTATTGATATGCCGCTGTGGATCAGCAGCGATCTGGGACTGCCCGACAAGCTGGCGGGTATTCTGATGGGCACCGCTGCCGGGCTGGAGATCCCGGCGATGATTCTGGCGGGTTACTACGTCAAACGTTTCGGAAAGCGTCGGATGATGGTCGTCGCCGTGGCGGCCGGGGTACTGTTCTACGCGGGGCTGATCCTGTTCCATTCGCGTGAAGCTTTGCTGGCGTTACAGCTGTTTAACGCGGTATTTATCGGCATCGTTGCCGGGATAGGCATGCTCTGGTTCCAGGATTTAATGCCGGGGCGCGCAGGCTCCGCGACCACGCTGTTTACCAACAGTATCTCTACCGGCGTGATTCTGGCAGGGGTAATTCAGGGGGCGCTGTCGCAAAGCTATGGGCATGCATCCGTGTACTGGGTGATCGCAGCGATTTCGCTTGTCACGCTGATGCTGACTTGCCGGGTAAAAGACGTTTGATTCTGGAAGGCGGCTTCACGAAATGAAACGACTTTCTGACAGGCACAGAGAAGGCGCATAGAGTGCGTGACGGGTGCTTGAGGCTGTTTGCCTCAGGCTTTCGCAAGAGGCAAACAGTGGAGAGTCCCACATCAAAAAACTGATGGGGAGATTAACTTCACAACCCACATTGCGAGGTTAGTCTCTTCATTGCCGAAAAGCAATAAGGAGGCTGGAATGCCAAAACGTACTCTGCTGTTAGGTTTGTTTCTGATCTGTACGACGCTGTTGATCTTCACCTGGATGGTGCGCGACTCGCTGTGTGAGCTGCACTTCAGACAGGAGAAAACAGAGCTGGCAGCAGTGTTGGCTTACGAAGCAAAACGTTAGCGGTATTGGCGGGGGTTTTTCCCCGCCTCTCCAGAGTGGTTGAGCCTCAACGCACCCTTATCAATGGCCCGCGCCCTGCGGGCCATTGCCTTTAGCCCATAAATGCTGGCTGTTTTTTCTCGTAGGCGGAGATAGCCTCTTCGTGTTGCAGCGTCAGGCCAATGCTATCCAGACCGTTCAGCATGCAATGGCGGCGGAACGCATCAATGCTGAAGCTGTAGGTCTTATCCCCGGCTTTCACCACTTCTGCTTCCAGATCCACCTCAAACGCAATCCCCGGATTCGCCTGCACCAGCGCAAACAGTTCATCGACCTGTTCGTCACTCAGCGTCACCGGCAGCAGCTGGTTGTTGAAGCTGTTACCGTAGAAGATATCCGCGAAGCTCGGGGCGATAACCACCTTAAAGCCGTAGTCGGTCAATGCCCATGGCGCATGTTCACGCGACGATCCGCAGCCGAAGTTTTCCCGCGCCAGCAGAATGGATGCCCCTTTGTATTCCGGAAAGTTCAGGACGAACTCCGGGTTGGGCACTTCGCCTTTATCGTCGAGGAAACGCCAGTCGTTGAACAGATGCGCACCAAAACCCGTGCGCGTCACTTTCTGCAAAAACTGCTTAGGAATGATCGCGTCGGTGTCGACGTTAGCGGCGTCCAGCGGGACAACCCGGCCCGTATGTTGGGTAAATTTCTCTGCCATGATTGTCTCCTTATTTCAGGCTGCGAATATCGGCGAAATGACCGGTGACTGCCGCAGCGGCGGCCATTGCCGGGCTGACCAGGTGGGTGCGCCCACCGCGGCCCTGACGGCCTTCAAAGTTACGGTTGCTGGTGGAGGCACAGCGCTCGCCCGGATTCAGGCGGTCGTTGTTCATGGCCAGACACATGGAGCAACCCGGCAGGCGCCACTCGAAGCCTGCTTCAATAAAGATCTTATCCAGACCCTCCGCTTCCGCCTGGGCTTTCACCGGCCCGGAGCCCGGCACAACCAGCGCCTGCACGCCCGGCGCCACTTTGCGGCCTTTAGCAATTTCTGCCGCTGCGCGTAAATCTTCAATACGGGAGTTGGTACAGGAGCCGATGAACACTTTATCAATGCTCACGTCGGTCAGCGGTACGCCGGGTTTCAGCCCCATGTAAGCCAGCGCTTTTTCCGCACTGGCACGTTCGACCGGATCGGCAAAGGAGGCCGGATCAGGAATGCTGTCGTTGACGGAAATCACCTGGCCCGGGTTGGTGCCCCAGGTGACCTGCGGGGCGATCTCTTCCGCCTGTAACGTCACAACGGTATCAAAAATTGCCCCCTCGTCCGTTTTCAGGGTTTTCCAGTACGCTACCGCGTCGTCAAAATTCTGACCTTTCGGCGCATGCAGACGCCCCTTCACATAGTTGAAGGTGGTTTCGTCTGGGGCCACCAGGCCTGCTTTGGCGCCCATCTCAATGGCCATGTTGCACAGGGTCATACGACCTTCCATGCTCAGCGCCTGGATAGCGTCGCCGCAGAATTCCACGACGTGACCGGTGCCGCCTGCGCTGCCGGTTTTGCCGATAATCGCCAGCACGATATCTTTCGCGGTGATACCCGGCGCAGCTTTACCCTTCACTTCAATCTTCATGGTTTTGGCGCGGCCCTGCTTCAGGGTCTGCGTCGCCAGAACGTGTTCAACTTCAGAGGTCCCAATCCCGAACGCCAGGGCGCCAAATGCGCCGTGCGTCGCGGTGTGGGAGTCGCCGCAGACGATGGTCATGCCCGGCAGAGTAATACCCTGCTCAGGCCCCATTACGTGGACGATACCCTGATAGGGGTGGTTCAGATCGTACAGCTCCACGCCAAACTCGTTACAGTTCTTAATCAGCTCCTGCATCTGGATACGTGCCATCTCGCCAGATGCATTGATGTCTTTGGTCTGGGTGGAAACGTTGTGATCCATCGTGGCAAAGGTTTTACCCGGCTGACGCACCGGGCGCTTGTGCGCGCGCAGGCCGTCAAATGCCTGAGGAGAGGTCACTTCGTGTACCAGATGACGGTCGATGTACAACAGTGGGGTTTCGTTTGGTGCTTCGTAAACAACGTGCGCATCAAACAACTTCTCATATAACGTCTTAGCCATGATTACACCCCTTCAGCGACATAGCGGGCAATGATATCGCCCATTTCATCGGTACTGACTGCTGCCGTGCCGCGTGCTAAATCACCGGTACGGACGCCTTCTTCTAATGCCCGGTTAATGGCGTTTTCAATTGCGGTTGCTGCATCGCCTGCATCCAGGCTGTAGCGCAGCAGCAGAGCCAGGGAGAGGATCTGCGCAATCGGGTTGGCGATGTTTTTACCTGCGATATCCGGCGCGGAGCCGCCCGCCGGTTCGTACAGGCCAAAGCCTTCTTCGTTCAGGCTGGCCGAGGGCAGCATGCCCATGGAGCCAGTGATCATCGCGCATTCATCCGAGAGAATATCGCCGAACAGGTTGGAGCACAGCAGCACGTCAAACTGGGACGGATCTTTAATCAGCTGCATCGTTGCGTTGTCGATATACATATGCGACAGCGCAACGTCCGGGTACTGCTTAGCAACTTCACTGACGATTTCGCGCCACAAAATAGACGACTGGAGCACGTTCGCTTTATCAATAGAGGTCACTTTACGGCGGCGTTTGCGCGCTGACTCAAACGCGATATGAGCGATACGTTCAATTTCAAAACGGTGATAGACCTCGGTATCAAACGCTTTCTCATGCTGACCGCTGCCTTCGCGGCCTTTGGGCTGCCCGAAGTAGATCCCGCCGGTCAGCTCACGCACGCAGAGAATGTCGAAACCGTTGGCGGCGATATCGGCGCGCAGCGGGCAAAACTCTTCCAGCCCCGGGTACAGCTTCGCCGGACGCAGGTTGCTGAACAGTTTGAAGTGTTTACGCAGCGGCAGCAGCGCGCCGCGCTCCGGCTGCTCTGCTGGCGGCAGGTGTTCCCACTTAGGGCCACCCACGGATCCAAACAGAACGGCATCGGCATTCTCGCAGCCTTCTACAGTCCCTTTCGGCAGGGGAGTACCGTGGTTATCAATGGCAATACCGCCCACGTCGTAGTGGCTGGTGGTAATTTTCATCGCAAAACGCGAACGTACGGCTTCCAGTACTTTCAGCGCCTGTGTCATCACTTCCGGGCCAATACCGTCACCCGGCAACACAGCAATATGGTAATTCTTCGACATCACACGGTTTCCTTGTTGTTCTCTTTATTCTGAGCTTTGCGTTGCAACTCTTTTTCGACTTCGGCGGCGCGCCAGATGTTGTTCAGGACATGCACCATCGCTTTCGCGGAGGATTCAACGATATCTGTCGCCAGACCCACACCGTGGAAGCGGCGACCGTTATAGTTGACGACGATATCAACCTGGCCCAGGGCGTCTTTACCGTGCCCTTTTGCCGTCAGGTCGTATTTCACCAGCTCTACGTCGTACTCAGTGACGCGGTTAATCGCCTGGTAAATGGCATCCACAGGGCCGTTACCGTTGGCGGCTTCCGCTTTAATTTCATCGCCGCAGGCCAGCTTGACGGAGGCGGTAGCGATATCACTTGAGCCTGACTGAACGGTGAAGTAGTCCAGACGGAAGTGTTCTGGCTCTTCCTGCTGTTTGTTGATGAATGCCAGCGCTTCCAGGTCGTAATCGAAGACCTGGCCTTTCTTGTCAGCCAGTTTCAGGAATGCGTCGTACAGCTGATCCATGTTGTAATCGCTGTCCTGATACCCCATCTCTTCCATACGGTGTTTCACCGCCGCGCGGCCAGAGCGTGAGGTCAGGTTCAGCTGAACCTGGTTCAGACCGATGGATTCCGGAGTCATGATTTCGTAGTTTTCACGGTTCTTCAGCACGCCATCCTGGTGAATACCGGAGGAGTGAGCGAACGCGCCAGTACCAACAATCGCCTTGTTCGCCGGGATCGGCATATTGCAAATCTGGCTCACGGTCTGGCTGGTGCGCCAGATTTCGTTGTGATTGATGCGAGTGTGTACGTTCATAATGTCTTTGCGCACCTTGATCGCCATGATCACTTCTTCCAGCGAGCAGTTGCCGGCGCGTTCACCAATGCCGTTCATTGCCCCTTCTACCTGACGCGCGCCGGCGTGGACGGCAGCGATGGCATTGCCCACAGCCAGACCCAAATCATCGTGGGTGTGAACAGAGATGATGGCTTTATCAATATTAGGTACGCGGTCGTACAGGCCGGTGATGATGTTAGAGAACTCAAACGGCATGGTGTAGCCGACGGTATCCGGGATGTTGATGGTTCTGGCTCCGGCATTAATCGCGGCTTCCACTACACGGGCCAAATCGTCAATCGGCGTGCGGCCTGCATCTTCACAGGAGAATTCGACGTCATCAGTGTAGTTACGCGCGCGTTTAACCATATACACCGCACGTTCGATCACTTCATCCAGCGTGCTGCGCAACTTGGTTGCAATGTGCATGGGGGAGGTGGCAATGAATGTATGGATACGGAAGGCTTCTGCAACTTTCAGGGATTCCGCGGCCACATCAATATCTTTCTCAACGCAGCGAGCCAGACCGCACACGCGGCTGTTTTTGATGGTGCGGGCGATGGTCTGTACTGACTCGAAATCACCCGGCGAGGAGACGGGAAACCCGACTTCCATTACGTCTACACCCATGCGTTCGAGGGCCAGCGCAATTTGCAGTTTTTCTTTAACACTCAGGCTCGCCTGTAATGCCTGTTCACCGTCACGTAAAGTAGTATCGAAAATAACGACTTGCTGGCTCATGGGTTAGGTCCTTGTCAGTCTTAGGGCGCCTTGCTACGAGCATAAAAAAACCCGCGCAGTGGCGCGGGTTTTTTGTTTTACTGAAGACGATTCAACGCTGAATTTCGCCCGCCAGTCTACCGCGCACAGTGGATGCGTTTAGTAGTAGTAGACCGGTGAAACGAAGGGTGCGAATCATGAATCGTGCTCCAGATGAATGCGATATGCTTTTAGTGGTACTGGATACGCCGACTCATGTCAACCCCTCTCAGGCAAAACGGCCACTCAGCGCAGGATAAACACATTAGCTAATTGTGCTGGTTTTTACGCTGTTAACCGATTTAATTGTCTATTATTGGACTTGAGATTCATCTCTGGAATAATTTGAATATAATTGGTAGCAATTGAACACAGTATTTTTACCGATGTGCTGTGAAATGGAATGTGTTTTATTTCATTGAGTTATAAGTTCTATGAATGAATCATGGGCGGGAAAGTTATCAATATTGATATCATTTTGTTAATGAAATCGTGGTGTATGCTCTTCATAGTTTAATAATACTTAAGTTATTATTAACTAAGGCGGTGATTGTGTATTTGCCAGCTTTATGGTTTCATGCCTGCATTAAAGTTTTAGATATCATTTGAACGATTTTTAGCTCTTCATTCAGGGAATGCTTAATGCCATCTCTTGAATGAGGGTTCTTTATATATTCTGAATTTTAAATAATTTCCTTTCGCTTGTTGTATATGCATGGTAAATCATATTTTTCGAAGTTATTACTGTACTTTGGCAAAGGGAATTTAGCGTGACAGTGGAGTCAGAAATGCCAGAAAATAATATTAACCAACCACAGCCTTATGATGGGGTTAAGCCTCAGTTACGCACAGTGGATCTCAACCTGTTAACTGTATTTGATGCAGTTATGCAGGAGCAGAATATTACGCGAGCAGCGCAATCTCTGGGAATGTCTCAACCTGCCGTGAGTAATGCCGTAGCCAGACTTAAGGTGATGTTTAACGACGAGTTATTCGTCCGGTATGGAAGAGGTATCCAGCCCACGGCGCGTGCATTCCAGCTATTCGGTTCGATTCGTCAGGCGCTACAGCTGGTTCAAAATGAGCTTCCCGGCTCAGGGTTTGAACCTTTAAGCAGTGAGCGGGTTTTCCATCTCTGTGTTTGCAGTCCGTTAGACAATTATTTGACGTCTGTTATATATAATAAAGTTGAACAGATTGCTCCTAATATTCATCTTGTTTTTAAATCATCTTTAAATCAAAACACTGAGCACCAGCTTCGTTATCAGGAAACGGAGTTCGTTCTGGGCTACGAAGAGTTTCGCCGTCCAGAGTTTGCCTGTGTTCCGTTGTTTAAAGATGAAATGGTGTTAGTCGCCAGCAAAAAACATCCACGCATGAATTCGCCGCTGCGTGAAAGCGATGTTTACAGCGAGCAGCATGCCGTTGTTGCTCTGGACAGATATGCTTCGTTCAGTCAGCCGTGGTATGACACTGCCGATAAACAAGCCAGCGTGGCCTATCAGGGGATGGCGATGGTCAGCGTTTTAAATGTCGTTTCTCAGACGCAGCTAGTCGCTATTGCACCGCGCTGGCTTGCTGAAGAGTTCTCCGATTCGCTGAGCCTGCAAATTTTACCTCTGCCGCTCAAGCTGAATAGCCGTACCTGTTATCTTTCCTGGCATGAAGCGGCGGGGCGGGATAAAGGGCACCAGTGGATGGAAGAGTTGCTGATCAATATTTGTCGTCGATAAGTCAGGGTGAATAAACCGCATGGTGCCATGCGGTTTATTCTGTGATTTTTTATGCAGGCAATATTTTGTTCTGTGCGCATTTTTTCAGACGCTCAGGGCGGCTTAAAAATAGATGATTTCCTGATCCATCCTCTTTTTAAGAGATGAATTATTAGCGTCTCCCCTCATACCAGACGAATTCACCATATTCGTGTCTGACAGCTATTTTTTCTGCTTTTATTGCCCATTCCCGCATTCCGTTTGCTAATTGCCTGCCTCATAACGAGCGGTTAAGGTATCCCTCACTCTGCACATTATAAGATGGGTTTATCCTGTCAGAAGACGGCGCGGAAATGAATTCTGTTGACCGTCTATAACAAAAGCCTGGAGGCAAAGCATGGAGATGTTGTCTGGCGCGGAAATGGTCGTCCGATCGCTTATCGATCAGGGCGTGAAACAAGTGTTCGGCTATCCCGGAGGCGCGGTTCTCGATATTTATGACGCGCTGCACACGGTAGGCGGTATTGATCATGTTCTGGTTCGTCATGAACAGGCTGCTGTGCATATGGCTGACGGCCTGGCCCGCGCCACGGGCGAAGTGGGTGTAGTGCTGGTCACTTCGGGGCCGGGAGCGACCAATGCCATCACCGGCATTGCGACTGCGTATATGGACTCTATTCCACTGGTCATTCTCTCCGGACAGGTGGCGACGTCACTGATTGGCTATGATGCGTTTCAGGAATGCGACATGGTGGGGATCTCACGCCCCGTGGTGAAGCACAGCTTTCTGGTTAAGCAAACGGAAGATATCCCGGGCGTGCTGAAAAAAGCCTTCTGGCTGGCCGCCAGCGGTCGTCCTGGGCCAGTGGTTGTCGATCTGCCAAAAGATATTCTCAATCCCGCGAATAAACTGCCTTACCTGTGGCCTGAGTCGGTGAGCATGCGTTCGTATAATCCGACGACGCAAGGACACAAAGGCCAGATTAAGCGTGCGCTGCAAACGCTGCTGGCTGCGAAAAAGCCCGTAGTCTATGTGGGGGGCGGCGCCGTCAATGCAGCCTGTGAAACGCAACTACGCGAACTGATTGAGAAGCTGAACCTTCCTGTCGCGTCATCGCTGATGGGGCTGGGGGCATTCCCGGCTACCCACCGTCAGGCGCTGGGCATGCTGGGTATGCATGGCACCTATGAAGCCAATATGACGATGCACCATTCTGATGTGATTTTTGCCGTCGGCGTACGTTTTGACGATCGCACCACCAATAACCTGGCGAAATACTGTCCGAATGCGACGGTGCTACACATTGATATCGATCCTACTTCTATCTCTAAAACGGTGCCGGCGGATGTGCCCATCGTGGGGGACGCACGACAGGTGCTGGATCAAATGTTGGAACTGCTGGCGCAGGAGACCGCCTCTCAACCGCTGGATGAGATCCGTGACTGGTGGCAACAAATCGAACAATGGCGCGGCCGTCAGTGCCTTAAATACGACACGCAGAGTGAGAACATCAAGCCGCAGGCGGTGATCGAGACGATCTGGCATCTGACCAAAGGCGAGGCGTATGTCACTTCTGACGTAGGCCAGCATCAGATGTTCGCTGCGTTGTATTACCCGTTTGATAAACCGCGTCGCTGGATCAACTCAGGCGGGCTTGGCACGATGGGCTTTGGTCTGCCCGCCGCGCTGGGGGTGAAGCTGGCGTTGCCGAACGAAACGGTTATCTGCGTAACGGGTGATGGCAGTATACAGATGAATATTCAGGAGCTTTCTACTGCGCTGCAATATGAGTTGCCAGTGCTGGTGCTTAACCTGAATAACGGTTACCTCGGTATGGTGAAGCAGTGGCAGGATATGATTTATTCCGGCCGTCACTCTCAGTCTTATATGAAGTCACTTCCGGACTTTGTCCGTCTGGCTGAAGCCTATGGTCATATTGGCATGCGGGTAACCGATCCGTCAGAGCTGGAAGCGAAGCTCGGCGAAGCGCTTGAGCACGTTAAAAACAATCGCCTCGTCTTCATGGACGTCATCGTCGACGGCACAGAGCACGTTTATCCGATGCATATCCGTGGCGGTGGTATGGATGAAATGTGGTTAAGCAAAACGGAGAGAACCTGATATGCGCCGGATATTATCTGTATTACTGGAAAATGAGTCGGGCGCACTATCACGCGTCATTGGGCTTTTTGCGCAGCGCGGATACAACATTGAAAGCCTGACCGTTGCGCCGACCGATGATCCAACGCTCTCCCGCATGACGATCCAGACTGTCGGCGATGCGAAAGTGCTTGAGCAGATCGAAAAGCAATTGCACAAGCTGGTGGACGTGTTGCGCGTCAGCGAGCTGGGGCAGGGGGCTTACGTCGAACGTGAAGTGATGCTGGTGAAAATTCAGGCCAGCGGTTATGGCCGTGAAGAGGTCAAGCGTAACACGGATATTTTCCGTGGGCAGATCATTGACGTCACGCCTTCTATATATACTGTGCAGCTTGCCGGAACGAGCGATAAGCTGGATGCGTTCCTGGCCTCCGTCAGGGATGTGGCAAAAATTGTTGAAGTTGCGCGCTCTGGCGTTGTTGGCCTCTCGCGCGGCGATAAAATCATGCGTTAGTTGCGCAAAAGGTTCGCCTCTTTCAGCCCGGTAGCCAAAGCCGGGCTTTTTTTTGCGTAATCCGCCGACAACGCGGACAAAAGCGGTTGCCGTGAAAGCTATTCTGCGTTTAGATGTTAAAATATTTAACCATAACCTTGACAGGGCCATGGACTTTTTTCTTTTTTTGAGGGGCAATTGTGAAACTGGATGAAATCGCCCGGCTCGCCGGCGTGTCGAGAACCACGGCCAGCTATGTGATTAACGGTAAAGCAAAGCAGTATCGTGTCAGCGATAAGACCGTTGAGAAAGTGATGGCAGTCGTTCGTGAGCATAATTACCATCCGAATGCTGTCGCCGCAGGTTTACGTGCCGGACGCACCCGCTCGATTGGCCTGGTGATCCCGGATCTGGAAAACACCAGCTATACCCGCATCGCCAACTATCTTGAACGTCAGGCTCGTCAGCGGGGCTATCAGCTGTTGATTGCCTGCTCCGAGGATCAGCCCGACAACGAGATGCGCTGCATTGAGCATCTGCTGCAACGTCAGGTTGACGCCATCATCGTGTCGACCTCTTTACCACCCGAGCATCCTTTCTATCAGCGCTGGGCGAACGATCCATTCCCGATTGTGGCGCTGGATCGTGCTCTGGATCGTGAACATTTCACCAGCGTCGTAGGTGCCGATCAGGACGATGCAGAAATGCTGGCTGCCGAGCTGCGTACCTTCCCGGCGGAAACGGTGCTCTATCTTGGCGCTTTGCCTGAACTATCCGTGAGCTTCCTGCGTGAACAAGGGTTCCGTACGGCGTGGAAAGACGATCCGCGTGACGTTCATTATCTGTATGCCAACAGCTATGAGCGCGAAGCGGCTGCTCAGCTGTTCGAGAAATGGCTGGAAACGCACCCGATGCCGCAGGCGTTGTTTACCACCTCGTTTGCCCTGTTGCAGGGGGTGATGGACGTGACGTTACGTCGCGATGGCAAGCTGCCATCCGATCTGGCGATTGCGACCTTCGGCGATAACGAACTGCTCGACTTCCTGCAATGTCCGGTGCTGGCCGTGGCTCAGCGTCACCGCGACGTCGCCGAGCGCGTGCTTGAGATTGTTCTGGCAAGCCTGGATGAACCTCGCAAACCGAAACCCGGGCTTACGCGTATCAAACGTAATCTCTATCGGCGCGGGATTCTGAGCCGCCATTAATATTTCCACAGGGGCGGTAAAACTGCCCCTTTTGCGGCGCATTTATTGCGGGAAATAATTCCCGGATAAAAATTAGGATTTATCTCTAAGATTCGTAGCCAGCTATTTTTCTGAATCCGTTTTGGCGTTAAAAAGCGCAATTATAATTTTTAACGGGCATTCTTTTGTATTGTTTTGTTACAAACAGCCGCCAGCCGATGAATATTCAGCCATTTTTTACTCTCCCCTTCAGCCCTCAATGTACACGAACGAATCCATATTGCCTTGCGTTTAATCTGGTGCTGTTATCCCCTGGCGATATGCCTTAAAATGCTGCCCGCGTCGCAAACTGACACTTTATATTTCCCTGCGATGATATTGAGTGAGTCTTAACGCTCGTGTGCATATTCGGTTTTTTTCTTACAAATATTCATAACGTTAATTTTGCCTCGCCAGTTGTGTAGTTATTAGCCAGGTCACTCTTGCTCTGTAAATACGGTGCTTTCGCGCCGGTATAGAGAGAGTCCTGGCTTGACAAGCTTTTCCCTCGCTCCGTAAACTCCTTCAGGTGGGAATTTGTGGGTTAAAGTGGTGAGGAGGGGTGAGGCTGGCATGTTCCGTGGAGCAACGTTAGTCAATCTCGACAGCAAAGGGCGTTTATCGGTACCAACCCGATACCGCGACCAGCTGATTGAGAACGCTTCGGGTCAACTGGTTTGCACCATTGACATCAACTCCCCCTGCCTGCTGCTTTACCCTTTGCCTGAATGGGAAATCATTGAGCAAAAGCTGTCGCAACTGTCGAGCATGAACCCGCAAGAACGCCGCGTGCAGCGGTTGTTATTGGGACATGCCAGTGAATGTCAGATGGATAGCGCCGGGCGATTATTGATTGCGCCTGTGTTGCGGCAACATGCCGGTCTGACTAAAGAAGTGATGCTGGTCGGGCAGTTCAACAAGCTTGAACTGTGGGACGAAACGACCTGGTATCAACAGGTCAAGGAAGATATCGACGCTGAGCAGTCTGATTCCGCAACATTATCGGAACGGCTGCGGGACTTGTCTCTATAAATATGATGGAAAATTATAAACATACAACGGTGCTGCTGGATGAGGCCGTTAACGGCCTGAATATTCGTCCAGACGGCATCTATATTGATGGCACTTTTGGTCGCGGTGGTCACTCGCGTTTGATCCTCTCCCAGCTTGGAGCGGAAGGACGCCTGCTGGCAATTGACCGCGATCCGCAGGCGATTGCCGTTGCGCAAACCATCGATGATCCTCGCTTTTCCATCGTGCATGGACCTTTCTCTGCGCTTGCGGATTATGTCGCTGAGCGCGGCCTGACCGGCAAGATCGACGGGATTCTCCTCGATCTTGGCGTCTCTTCACCACAGCTTGATGATGCAGAACGCGGCTTCTCCTTTATGCGTGATGGGCCGCTGGATATGCGTATGGATCCCACTCGCGGCCAGTCTGCCGCTGAATGGTTACAAACTGCTGACGAAGCGGATATCGCCTGGGTAATCAAAACCTTCGGTGAAGAACGCTTTGGCAAACGTATTGCCCGCGCCATCGTGGAGCGCAACCGCGTTGAGCCAATGACCCGCACCAAAGAGCTGGCAGAAGTCATCGCGGCGGCAACGCCGGTGAAGGATAAGCACAAACATCCTGCGACCCGTACCTTCCAGGCGGTTCGTATTTGGGTAAACAGTGAACTGGAGGAAATAGAGCTGGCGCTAAAAAGCTCGCTCGACGTGCTGGCCCCGGGTGGGCGGTTATCCATCATCAGCTTCCATTCGCTGGAAGATCGCATCGTAAAACGCTTTATGCGTGAACAGAGCCGCGGTCCGCAGGTTCCAGCTGGGTTGCCGATGACGGAAGAACAACTCAGAAAGCTGGGAGGCCGTCAGTTGCGAGCATTAGGCAAGTTGATGCCGGGCGAAGAAGAGGTGGCAGAGAATCCACGTGCCCGTAGTTCAGTGCTGCGTATTGCAGAGAGGACGAACGCATGATCAGCAGAGTGACAGAGACCCTAAGCAAAGTTAAGGGATCGTTAGGAAGCAACGAGCGCCATGCCTTGCCTGGCGTGATCGGCGACGATCTTTTGCGGTTTGGGAAGCTGCCACTCTGCTTGTTCATTTGCATCATTGTGACGGCAGTCATGGTGGTCACCACCGCTCACCATACCCGTTTATTAACTGCGCAGCGCGAACAGATGGTACTGGAACGCGATGCGCTGGATATTGAATGGCGAAATCTGATCCTTGAAGAAAACGCGCTCGGCGATCACAGCCGGGTTGAACGGATCGCAACGGAAAAACTGCAATTACAGCATGTTGATCCTTCGCAGGAAAATATCGTAGTACAAAAATAAGGGAAAACGCGACGCATGAAAGCAGCGGCAAAAACGCTAAAACCAAAACGCCAGGAAGAACAGGCCAACTTTGTCAGTTGGCGTTTTGCGTTGCTTTGCGGCTGCATTTTACTGGCGCTGGGTTTCCTGCTGGGACGCGTGGCGTGGCTACAAATCATCGCGCCTGACATGCTGGTACGTCAGGGTGATATGCGTTCTCTGCGCGTGCAGGAAGTTTCTACCTCTCGTGGGATGATCACCGATCGTTCCGGCCGTCCGCTGGCGGTGAGCGTGCCGGTGAAGGCGATCTGGGCCGATCCGAAAGAGTTACACGATGCAGGCGGGATCACCCTTGATAACCGCTGGAAGGCGCTGTCAGACGCGTTGAAAATGCCGCTGGATCAGCTGGCGTCGCGCGTTAACGCCAACCCGAAAGGGCGCTTTATCTATCTTGCCCGTCAGGTGAACCCTGACATGGCTGACTACATTAAGAAACTGAAGCTGCCGGGCATTCATCTGCGAGAAGAATCCCGCCGTTACTATCCTTCGGGCGAAGTCACCGCGCACCTGATTGGCTTTACCAACGTGGATAGCCAGGGGATTGAGGGCGTTGAAAAAAGCTTCGACAAGTGGCTTACCGGCCAGCCTGGCGAGCGAATCGTGCGTAAAGACCGCTATGGTCGCGTCATTGAAGACATTTCCTCGACAGACAGCCAGGCCGCGCACAACCTGGCCCTGAGTATTGATGAACGCTTGCAGGCGCTGGTCTATCGTGAGCTGAACAACGCCGTCGCGTTTAACAAGGCGGAATCGGGCAGCGCCGTGCTGGTGGATGTGGCGACAGGTGAAGTGCTGGCGATGGCCAGTAGCCCCTCATACAACCCGAATAATTTTGCCGGTACAGCAAAAGATGCAATGCGTAACCGCTCCATCACCGATGTGTTTGAACCCGGCTCAACCGTAAAACCTATGGTGGTGATGACGGCTCTACAGCGAGGCATCGTCAACGAAAATACCGTTCTGAATACGATCCCTTATCGAATTAACGGTCACGAAATCAAAGACGTGGCACGTTACAGCGAACTGACCCTGACCGGGGTCTTACAGAAGTCGAGTAACGTCGGTGTGTCAAAACTGGCGTTAGCGATGCCGTCCTCAGCGTTAGTAGATACTTACTCACGTTTTGGGCTGGGAAAGGCGACCAATTTGGGGTTGGTCGGAGAACGCAGTGGCTTATATCCTCAAAAACAACGGTGGTCTGACATAGAGAGGGCCACCTTCTCTTTCGGCTACGGGCTAATGGTAACTCCCTTACAGTTAGCGCGAGTCTACGCAACGATTGGCAGCTATGGCATTTATCGTCCGCTGTCGATCACCAAAGTTGATCCACCGGTTCCGGGGGAACGTGTTTTCCCGGAATCTATCGTTCGTACCGTCGTGCATATGATGGAAAGCGTCGCGTTACCTGGCGGTGGCGGCGTGAAGGCCGCAATTAAGGGCTATCGTATCGCCATTAAAACCGGTACAGCGAAAAAAGTGGGGCCGGACGGCCGCTATATCAACAAATACATTGCCTATACCGCAGGCGTAGCGCCTGCAAGCAATCCGCGTTTTGCGCTGGTGGTCGTCATCAACGATCCGCAGGCGGGTAAATACTACGGCGGCGCCGTCTCCGCGCCTGTGTTCGGGGCTATTATGGGCGGCGTGTTGCGCACCATGAACATTGAACCGGATGCGCTGGCGACGGGCGAAAAAAGTGAATTTGTAATTAATCAAGGCGAGGGAACAGGTGGCAGATCGTAATTTGCGCGACCTTCTTGCTCCGTGGGTGCCTATGCTACCTGCGCGAGCACTGCGAGAGATGGTACTGGACAGCCGCGTAGCGGCTTCTGGCGATCTTTTTGTGGCAGTGGTGGGTCATCAGGCGGACGGGCGTCGTTATATCCCGCAGGCGATTGCGCAAGGTGTTGCTGCCATTATTGCTGAGGCCAAAGATGAGGCAACAGACGGTGAGATCCGTGAAATGCACGGCGTGCCGGTCATCTATCTCAGCCAGCTGAATGAGCGTCTCTCCGCGCTGGCAGGACGTTTTTACAACGAACCTTCCGACCAGTTAAAGCTGGTTGGCGTGACAGGAACCAACGGAAAAACCACCACCACTCAGCTGATGGCGCAGTGGGCGCAGCTGCTGGGCGAAACCGGTGCCGTCATGGGCACGGTGGGGAACGGTCTTCTGGGCAAAGTAAGCCCGACGGAAAACACTACAGGCTCGGCGGTTGACGTGCAGCGTGTGCTGGCGGGCCTCGCTGAGCAGGGGGCGACCTTCGCTGCGATGGAAGTTTCTTCCCATGGTCTGGTACAACATCGCGTGGCGGCCCTGAAATTTGCTGCCTCTGTCTTTACTAACCTGAGCCGCGATCACCTTGATTATCATGGTGATATGGAGCACTACGAAGCGGCGAAATGGCTGCTTTATTCCACTCACCACCACGGGCAGGCGATCATTAACGCCGACGATGAAGTCGGTCGCCGTTGGCTGGAAAAACTGCCAGATGCGGTGGCGGTGTCGATGGAAGATCGCATTAATCCGAACTGCCGCGGCCGCTGGCTGAAGGCGGTCGAGGTGAACTACCACGATAGTGGGGCGACGATCCGCTTCGCTTCCACCTGGGGCGAAGGTGAAATTGAAAGCCGCCTGATGGGGGCCTTTAACGTCAGTAACCTGCTGCTGGCGCTGGCGACGCTGCTGGCGCTGGGCTACCCGATGGCGGATCTGCTGAAAACGTCTGAGCGTTTGCAACCGGTCTGTGGCCGCATGGAAGTGTTCAGCGCGCCGGGCAAGCCGACGGTGGTCGTGGATTACGCACACACGCCGGATGCGCTGGAAAAAGCGCTGGAAGCGGCGCGTCTGCACTGCGCAGGCAAGCTCTGGTGCGTGTTTGGCTGCGGTGGCGATCGCGACAAGGGCAAACGTCCGCTGATGGGCGCCATCGCTGAGCAGTTCGCGGATATTCCCGTGGTAACCGATGACAACCCGCGTACCGAAGAGCCGCGGGCCATTATCAATGACATTCTGGCGGGCATGCTGGATGCGGGTCGTGCGCGCGTGGTCGAAGGCCGTGCGGAGGCCGTGACTAACGCCATTATGCAGGCGCAGGAGAACGATGTGGTTCTGCTGGCCGGTAAAGGTCATGAAGATTATCAGATCGTCGGCAATCGTCGTCTGGACTACTCCGACCGCGTGACGGCAGCACGTCTGCTGGGAGTGGTGGCATGATTAGCATTACGTTAAGCCAGGCCGCTGCGGTATTGCAGGGGATGCTGCATGGTCAGGATCTGACCATCGAGGCTGTGACCACCGACACCCGTAAGGTGACGGCGGGCTGCCTGTTTGTGGCGCTGAAGGGTAAACGTTTTGACGCCCACGATTTTGCGCAACAGGCTAAAGATAACGGGGCGGGCGCGCTGCTGGTCAGTCGTAAGCTCGATATCGATTTGCCGCAGATTGTGGTGAAAGATACGCGCCTGGCGTTTGGCGAGCTGGCGGCATGGGTTCGCCAGCAGGTGCCAACACGCGTCGTGGCGCTGACGGGCTCGTCGGGCAAAACCTCCGTTAAAGAGATGACGGCGGCGATCCTTAGCCAGTGCGGTAACACGCTTTATACGGCGGGCAACCTTAATAATGACATCGGTGTACCGATGACGCTGCTGCGCCTGACCCACGAGCATGAATATGCGGTGATTGAATTAGGGGCTAACCATCAGGGCGAAATCGCCTGGACCGTGAGCCTGACGCGTCCGGAAGCGGCGCTGGTGAATAACCTGGCGGCGGCACATCTTGAAGGTTTTGGTTCGCTGGCCGGTGTGGCGAAAGCGAAAGGTGAAATTTATACCGGCCTGCCGGATGACGGTATCGCCATTATGAATGCCGATAACAACGACTGGCTGAACTGGCAGAGCATCATTGGTTCACGCAAAACCTGGCGCTTCTCACCGAATGCGGCAAACAGTGATTTTTCGGCGACCAACATTCATGTGACGTCACACGGCACCGAGTTCACCCTCACGACCCCAACGGGCGACATCGAGGTGCTGCTGCCCCTGCCCGGTCGTCATAACATCGCCAATGCGCTTGCTGCGGCAGCGCTCTCAATGGCGGTAGGTGCCTCACACGCGGCGATCAAAGCAGGTCTGGCAAATTTAAAAGCCGTGCCGGGGCGTCTTTTCCCGATCCAGCTGGCTGAAAACAAACTTCTGCTGGATGACTCCTACAACGCTAACGTCGGCTCCATGACGGCGGCCGTGCAGGTCTTGTCTGAGATGCCGGGCTATCGCGTGATGGTTGTGGGCGATATGGCCGAGCTGGGTGATGAAAGCGAAGCCTGCCATGTTCAGGTGGGTGAAGCGGCGAAAGCCGCCGGGCTTGACCGCGTATTGAGCGCAGGCACGCTGAGCAAGGCCATTTCCGATGCCAGTGAAGTTGGCGAACATTTTGCCGATAAATCTGCACTGATCGAACGCCTGAAGGCATTGATTACAGAAAAACAGATTGTGACTGTTTTAGTTAAAGGTTCACGTAGTGCCGCCATGGAAGAGGTTGTGCACGCATTACAGGAGAACGGGACATGTTAGTTTGGCTGGCCGAACATTTGGTCAAATATTACTCAGGCTTTAACGTCTTTTCCTATCTGACGTTTCGCGCCATCGTCAGCCTGCTGACTGCGCTGTTCATCTCGCTGTGGATGGGCCCGCGCATGATTGCCCGTCTGCAAAAACTCTCTTTCGGCCAGGTTGTACGCAACGATGGTCCGGAATCGCACTTCAGCAAGCGCGGTACGCCGACCATGGGCGGGATCATGATCCTGACCGCGATTGTGGTGTCCGTTCTGCTGTGGGCCTATCCGTCTAACCCCTACGTCTGGTGCGTGCTGACCGTGCTGGTTGGCTACGGGATCATCGGTTTTGTTGACGACTATCGTAAAGTCGTGCGCAAAGACACTAAAGGGTTGATCGCCCGTTGGAAGTATTTCTGGATGTCGGTGATTGCGCTGGGCGTGGCCTTCGCGCTTTACCTGGCAGGAAAAGACACCCCGGCCACCGAGCTGGTGGTGCCGTTCTTCAAAGACGTGATGCCGCAGCTGGGGCTGTTCTACATTCTGCTGGCTTACTTTGTGATCGTCGGCACCGGCAATGCCGTCAACCTGACCGATGGTCTGGACGGCCTGGCCATCATGCCAACCGTGTTTGTTGCGGGCGGTTTCGCGCTGGTGGCGTGGGCGACCGGTAACATGAACTTTGCAAACTACCTGCACATCCCGTACCTGCGACATGCGGGTGAGCTGGTGATCGTCTGTACGGCGATTGTCGGGGCGGGGCTGGGCTTCCTGTGGTTTAACACCTATCCGGCGCAGGTCTTTATGGGCGACGTCGGTTCACTGGCGCTGGGCGGCGCGCTGGGCATTATCGCCGTGCTGCTGCGTCAGGAATTCCTGCTGGTGATCATGGGCGGTGTGTTTGTGGTTGAGACCCTGTCGGTGATTTTGCAGGTCGGTTCCTTCAAGCTGCGCGGTCAGCGCATCTTCCGTATGGCACCGATTCACCACCACTATGAACTGAAAGGCTGGCCGGAGCCGCGCGTCATTGTGCGCTTCTGGATTATTTCGCTGATGCTGGTGCTGATTGGCCTGGCAACGCTGAAGGTACGTTAATCATGGCAGATTACCAGGGCAAAAAAGTCGTAATCATCGGGTTGGGCCTCACCGGCCTCTCCTGCGTGGACTTTTTCCTTGCGCGTGGCGTGACGCCGCGCGTGATGGATACGCGCGTCTCTCCGTCGGGTCTGGACAAGCTGCCGGAGCAGGTTGAACGCCACCTGGGTGGTCTGAATGATGAGTGGCTGCTGGCCGCCGATCTGATTGTTGCCAGCCCCGGTATGGCGCTGGCGCATCCTTCCCTGAGCGCCGCCGCGGATGCGGGCGTTGAGATTGTCGGCGATATCGAACTGTTCTGCCGGGAGGCGCAGGCCCCGATCGTCGCCATTACCGGTTCAAACGGTAAAAGCACCGTCACCACGCTGGTGGGGGAAATGGCGAAGGCGGCGGGCAAAAATGTCGGCGTGGGCGGTAACATTGGTCTGCCCGCTTTAATGCTGCTTGATAAAGGGTGTGAGCTGTTCGTCCTTGAGCTTTCCAGCTTCCAGCTGGAAACCACTTCAAGCCTGCATGCGGCGGCAGCGACGATCCTAAACGTCACCGAAGATCATATGGACAGATACCCGTTCGGCTTGCAGCAGTACCGTGCGGCCAAACTGCGCGTTTATGAAAATGCCAAAGTTTGCGTAGTGAATGCCGATGATGCACTCTCCATGCCGGTGCGCGGCGCAGACGAACGCTGCATTAGCTTCGGTATTAACATGGGTGACTATCACCTTAATCGTCAGCAGGGCGAAACCTGGCTACGCGTGAAAGGTGAGAAAGTGCTGAACGTGAAAGAGATGATGCTCTCCGGCCAGCATAACTACACCAATGCTCTGGCGGCGCTGGCGCTGGCGGATGCCGTTGGCCTGCCGCGATCTTCAAGCCTGAAGGCGCTGACCACCTTTACCGGCCTGGCGCACCGCTTCCAGCTGGCGCTGGAGCACAACGGCGTACGCTGGATTAATGATTCCAAAGCGACCAACGTGGGTAGCACCGAGGCGGCACTGAACGGTTTGCACGTTGATGGCACGCTATACCTGCTGCTGGGCGGCGACGGTAAATCGGCTGACTTCTCCTCGCTGAAGCAGTACCTCAACGGTGATAACGTGCGCCTGTATTGCTTTGGCCGCGATGGCAGCGAGCTGGCGGCGTTGCGTCCTGAAGTCGCCGAGCAAACCGAGACCATGGAGCAGGCGATGCGCCTCATCGCCCCACGCGTGAAGCCCGGCGATATGGTACTGCTCTCGCCAGCCTGTGCCAGCCTCGATCAATTCAAGAGTTTCGAACAGCGGGGTGATGTCTTTACCCGCCTGGCGAAGGAGTTAGGCTGATGCGTTTATCTCTCCCTCGCCTGAAAATGCCGCGCCTGCCAGGATTTGGTATCCTGGTATGGCTGTTTACGGCGCTGAAAGGCTGGGTGATGGCTTCACGGGATAAAGATTCCGACAGCCTGATCATGTACGACCGCACGCTGTTCTGGCTCACGCTGGGGCTGGCGGCGATCGGCTTTATTATGGTCACCTCGGCGTCAATGCCTGTCGGACAGCGTCTGGCAAACGACCCGTTCCTGTTTGCCAAGCGTGACGGGCTGTACATCATTCTCGCGTTCTGCCTGGCAATGATCACCTTACGCCTGCCGATGTCGTTCTGGCAGCGGCACAGTACAGCCATGCTCATCGCCTCAATCATCATGCTGTTGATCGTTCTGGTTGTCGGGAGCTCCGTTAACGGGGCATCACGCTGGATTGCCTTTGGGCCACTGCGTATTCAGCCCGCGGAGTTCACCAAACTGTCGTTGTTCTGCTACCTGGCTAACTACCTGGTGCGTAAAGTTGACGAAGTTCGTAACAACCTTCGCGGCTTCTTAAAACCGATGGGCGTGATTCTGGTCCTCGCGATCCTGCTGCTGGCGCAGCCCGACCTCGGTACGGTAGTCGTACTGTTTGTCACTACGCTGGCGATGCTGTTCCTGGCGGGCGCAAAACTGTGGCAGTTCATTGCCATCATCGGGATGGGGATTTCGGCGGTGGTGCTGCTGATCCTCGCCGAACCATACCGTATCCGCCGTGTGACCTCGTTCTGGAACCCATGGGAAGATCCGTTCGGCAGCGGTTACCAGCTGACGCAGTCGCTGATGGCGTTTGGCCGCGGCGAAGTCTGGGGTCAAGGCTTGGGTAACTCGGTGCAAAAACTGGAGTATTTACCGGAGGCGCACACCGACTTCATCTTCTCCATTATTGGGGAAGAACTGGGTTATATCGGTGTGGTATTGGCGCTATTAATGGTATTCTTCGTCGCTTTCCGCGCCATGTCGATTGGCCGGAAAGCGCTGGAGATCGATCACCGCTTCTCCGGTTTCCTGGCCTGCTCAATTGGTATCTGGTTTAGCTTCCAGGCGCTGGTAAACGTCGGGGCGGCAGCGGGTATGCTGCCGACCAAAGGTCTGACGTTGCCGTTGATCAGTTATGGTGGTTCGAGTCTGTTGATCATGTCGACGGCCATCATGTTTTTGTTACGTATAGATTATGAAACGCGTCTGGAGAAAGCTCAGGCGTTTACACGAGGTTCACGATGAATCAACCGAAGCGGTTAATGGTGATGGCAGGCGGGACCGGCGGACACGTGTTCCCGGGACTGGCGGTTGCGCACCATTTAATGGAACAGGGCTGGCAGGTACGCTGGCTGGGAACCGCAGACCGCATGGAAGCCGATCTGGTACCTAAACACGGTATCGAGATCGACTTTATTCGTATTTCTGGCCTTCGTGGCAAAGGGATCAAGGCGCAGCTGCTGGCGCCGGTGCGCATTTTCAATGCCTGGCGTCAGGCGCGCGCCATTATGAAGCGTTTTAAGCCTGACGTCGTTCTGGGCATGGGCGGTTACGTTTCCGGTCCGGGCGGACTGGCGGCGTGGTCACTGGGCATCCCCGTTGTTCTGCATGAGCAGAACGGTATTGCCGGGTTGACCAACAAATGGCTGGCAAAAATCGCCACCAAAGTTATGCAGGCCTTCCCCGGGGCATTCCCGAAAGCGGATGTCGTAGGGAATCCGGTACGTGTGGACGTGCTGGCGCTGCCGCTGCCAGATACGCGTCTGGCGGGTCGCGAAGGGCCGGTGCGCGTGCTGGTCGTCGGCGGTTCCCAGGGCGCACGTATTTTAAACCAGACGATGCCGCAGGTTGCGGCAAAACTGGGTGATGCGGTGACCATCTGGCACCAGAGCGGGAAGGGTGCTCAGCAGACCGTTGAGCAGGCCTACGCGCAGGAAGGTCAGCCGCAGCATAAAGTGACTGAATTTATTGATGATATGGCCGCAGCCTATGCCTGGGCCGATGTCGTGGTCTGTCGTTCGGGCGCGCTGACGGTGAGCGAAATCGCCGCCGCCGGTTTGCCGGCGCTGTTTGTGCCGTTCCAGCACAAAGACCGACAGCAGTACTGGAATGCGCTGCCGCTTGAGAAAGCGGGCGCAGCGAAGATTTTTGAGCAGCCACAATTTACCGCTGATGCGGTCGCCACTACCCTGGCGGGCTGGAACCGGGATGTATTACTGGATATGGCGCAACGCGCACGCGCGACCGCTATCCCGGATGCAACGGAACGGGTGGCAAAAGAAGTGAGCCTGGCAGCCCAGGCATAATTCTCGCAGTGCGTGTTGCGCTGCACGATTTTTTTGAAGTAGTCGATGGCGTTTAGAGAATGAATACACAACAACTGGCAAAACTGCGTTCTATCGTGCCCGAGATGCGTCGCGTCCGGCACATTCACTTTGTCGGCATCGGTGGTGCTGGCATGGGCGGTATTGCCGAAGTGTTAGCTAACGAAGGCTATCAGATCAGCGGGTCTGACCTGGCGCCAAACCCTGTTACGCAGCAGCTGGCGTCGCTGGGGGCGACTATCTATTTCAATCATCGCCCGGAAAACGTGAGCGATGCGAGCGTGGTTGTGGTGTCCAGCGCTATCTCCGCGGATAACCCGGAAATCGTTGCGGCGCACGAGGCGCGCATTCCGGTGATCCGTCGCGCGGAAATGCTGGCGGAACTGATGCGTTTTCGTCACGGCATTGCGGTGGCCGGTACGCACGGTAAAACCACCACAACAGCGATGGTCTCCAGCATTTATGCGGAAGCGGGTCTCGACCCGACGTTCGTTAACGGTGGTCTGGTGAAAGCCGCTGGCGTGCATGCGCGTCTGGGCCACAGCCGTTATCTGATTGCGGAAGCGGATGAGAGCGATGCGTCGTTCCTGCATCTACAGCCGATGGTGGCGATCGTCACCAACATCGAAGCTGACCATATGGACACTTACCAGGGCGACTTCGAGAACTTAAAGCAGACCTTTATTAACTTCCTGCACAACCTGCCGTTCTATGGCCGTGCGGTGATGTGCGTGGACGATCCGGTTATTCGCGAGCTGCTGCCGCGCGTCGGGCGTCAAATTACGACCTACGGCTTCAGCGAAGACGCGGATGTACGCGTAGAAGATTACAAGCAGATCGGTGCGCAGGGGCATTTCACCCTCGCGCGTCAGGATAAAGACCTGCTGCATGTCACCCTGAACGCTCCGGGACGTCACAACGCCCTGAATGCGGCAGCGGCGGTGGCTGTTGCGACAGAAGAAGGCATTGACGATGAAGCGATCCTGCGCGCACTGGAGAGCTTCCAGGGGACGGGCCGTCGCTTCGACTTCCTCGGTGAATTCCCGCTGGAGCCGGTAAACGGTAAGCCAGGTTCTGCGATGCTGGTAGACGACTACGGTCACCATCCGACGGAAGTGGACGCAACCATCAAAGCGGCACGCGCGGGTTGGCCGGAAAAGAATCTGGTCATGATCTTCCAGCCGCACCGTTACACGCGTACTCGCGATCTGTATGACGATTTTGCCAACGTCCTTTCGCAGGTCGATACCCTGCTGATGCTGGATGTTTATGCAGCGGGTGAAACTCCGATTCCGGGTGCGGACAGTCGTTCTTTATGTCGTACCATCCGTGGACGCGGTAAAGTGGATCCTATTCTGGTTCCCGACCCGGCGCAGGTGGCTGAAATGCTTGCCCCGGTCCTGACGGGTAACGATCTGATCCTGATTCAGGGCGCGGGAAATATCGGCAAAATCGCCCGTACCTTAGCTGAAATCAAACTGAAGCCGCAAACTCAGGAGGACGAGCGTCATGGCTGATAAGATTGCTGTCCTGTTTGGCGGCACTTCCGCCGAACGCGAGGTTTCTCTGAATTCGGGCGCTGCCGTGCTGGCGGGCCTGCGTGAAGGTGGTGTGGACGCGCATCCGGTTGATCCGAAAGAGGTGGACGTCACGCAGCTGAAAGCGATGGGCTTCGATAAAGCCTTTATCGCGTTGCACGGTCGCGGCGGTGAAGACGGCACGTTGCAGGGGCTGCTGGAGCTGATCGGTATGCCGTACACCGGCAGCGGCGTGATGGCATCCGCCATCTCCATGGATAAACTGCGCAGCAAACTGCTGTGGCAGGGGGCGGGCCTGCCCGTTGCGCCATGGGTTGCACTGACGCGTCGTGAATATGAATTGGGCCTGTCGGACAGCGTTAATACACGCATTGCGGCACTGGGCTTACCGGTTATTGTGAAGCCGAGCCGTGAAGGGTCGAGCGTGGGAATGTCTAAAGTCGATAAAGCTGTAGATTTGGCTGACGCTTTAGCACTGGCATTTCAACATGATGAAGAAGTTCTGATTGAAAAATGGCTTAGCGGGCCGGAATTTACCGTCGCGATGCTTGGCGAAGAAATTTTACCGTCAATTCGCATCCAACCCGCCGGAGTCTTCTATGATTATGAGGCGAAGTATCTCTCTGATGAGACGCAATATTTCTGCCCAGCGGGTCTTGAAGCAGAGCGTGAGGCCGAATTACAGTCTCTGGTGCTTAAAGCCTGGAATGTGCTGGGATGTCGTGGCTGGGGACGCATTGACGTGATGCTTGACGGTGACGGGCAATTTTATCTGCTGGAAGCAAACACGTCTCCGGGTATGACCAGCCATAGCCTTGTGCCGATGGCGGCGCGTCAGGCGGGAATGAGCTTCTCGCAGTTAGTCGTACGTATTCTGGACCAGGCGGGCTGATATGTCTCAGGCTGCATTGAACACGCGCAACCGCGATGACGAAGAAGAATACTCCTCTTCGCGCCGGAGTAATGGAACGCGTCTTGCAGGGATCATCTTCCTGCTCGGGGTGCTGTGCACCGTGTTTATCAGCGGCTGGATGGTGCTGGGCTGGATGGAAGACGCGCAGCGGTTGCCGCTGTCGAAGCTGGTGGTGACCGGGGAGCGACACTACACGCGTAACGATGACATTCGCCAGTCGATTCTGGCGCTTGGGTCGCCTGGCACCTTTATGACGCAGGACGTCAACATTATCCAGAGTCAGATTGAACGTCTGCCGTGGATAAAACAGGCGAGTGTCAGAAAACAATGGCCTGATGAATTGAAGATTCATCTGGTTGAATATGTGCCGATTGCGCGTTGGAATGATCAGCATATGGTTGACGTAGACGGAAATTCGTTCAGCGTCCCGAGCGATCGTGTCAACAAGCAGAATTTACCGATGTTGTATGGCCCGGAAGGCAGCGAAAACGAAGTATTGCAGGGTTTTCGTGAGATGGGGCAGGTGCTGGCTAAGGATCGCTTTACGTTAAAAGATGCTGCGATGACGGCGCGCCGTTCCTGGCAGTTGACCCTAACGAATGGCATTAAGCTCAATCTTGGCCGCGGCGACACAATGAAACGTCTGGCGCGTTTTGTAGAACTTTACCCGGTTTTACAGCAGCAGGCGCAGACGGATGGCAAACGGATAAGCTACGTTGATTTGCGCTATGACTCAGGCGCAGCAGTCGGTTGGGAGCCGGCTCCGGTCGAGGAACCTAATCAGCAACAAAATCAGGCACAGGTACAGGCAGAACAACAATGATCAAGTCGACGGACAGAAAATTGGTAGTAGGACTGGAGATTGGCACCGCGAAGGTTGCCGCTTTGGTAGGGGAAGTTCTGCCCGACGGTATGGTCAATATCATTGGCGTGGGCAGCTGCCCCTCCCGTGGTATGGATAAAGGTGGGGTAAACGACCTTGAGTCGGTGGTGAAATGCGTTCAGCGCGCCATCGACCAGGCTGAATTGATGGCAGATTGCCAGATTTCCTCTGTCTATCTGGCCCTGTCTGGTAAGCACATCAGCTGCCAGAATGAAATCGGTATGGTGCCGATTTCTGAAGAAGAGGTGACGCAGGAAGACGTTGAGAACGTTGTCCACACGGCGAAATCCGTGCGTGTTCGCGACGAGCACCGTGTGCTGCATGTGATCCCGCAGGAATACGCGATCGACTACCAGGAAGGCATCAAGAATCCGGTCGGTCTCTCGGGCGTGCGTATGCAGGCAAAAGTGCACCTGATCACATGTCACAACGATATGGCGAAGAACATTGTAAAAGCCGTTGAACGTTGTGGCCTGAAAGTTGACCAACTCATTTTCGCCGGTCTTGCCGCGAGCTATTCCGTGCTGACCGAAGACGAACGTGAACTGGGCGTCTGTGTGGTCGATATTGGTGGTGGTACAATGGACATGGCCGTCTATACCGGCGGTGCGTTACGCCACACCAAAGTGATCCCGTACGCCGGGAATGTGGTGACCAGCGATATCGCTTACGCCTTTGGTACGCCACCGAGCGATGCAGAGGCGATTAAAGTGCGCCATGGTTGCGCGCTGGGCTCTATCGTCGGCAAAGACGAGAGCGTTGAAGTGCCGAGCGTAGGCGGGCGACCGCCGCGCAGCCTGCAACGCCAGACGCTGGCAGAGGTGATTGAGCCGCGTTATACCGAGCTGCTCAACCTGGTCAACGAAGAGATTTTGCAGTTACAGGAACAGCTTCGCCAGCAGGGTGTGAAACATCATCTCGCGGCGGGGATTGTATTAACCGGCGGGGCAGCGCAAATTGAAGGTCTTGCGGCCTGCGCTCAGCGCGTGTTCCATACGCAGGTGCGTATTGGTGCGCCGCTGAATATTACCGGTTTAACGGATTACGCTCAGGAGCCGTATTACTCAACGGCCGTGGGCCTGCTGCACTACGGGAAAGAATCCCATTTGAGTGGTGAAGCAGAAGTGGAAAAACGCGTCTCGGTGGGGTCTTGGGTCAAACGACTTAACACCTGGTTGCGAAAAGAGTTTTAATTTTTTTAAGAGACCGGAGAGAATTAGCGGTCTCGGGCGACAGGCACAACGGAGAGAGAGATTATGTTTGAACCTATGGAATTAACCAACGACGCGGTGATTAAAGTCATCGGCGTCGGTGGCGGCGGCGGTAATGCCGTAGAGCACATGGTGCGCGAGCGCATCGAAGGTGTTGAATTCTTCGCGGTGAACACCGATGCGCAGGCGCTGCGTAAAACGGCTGTTGGCCAGACGATTCAGATCGGTGGTGGCATCACCAAAGGTCTGGGAGCAGGGGCTAACCCGGAAGTGGGCCGCAACGCGGCAGAAGAAGATCGTGAAGCGCTGCGCGCTGCACTGGACGGTGCAGACATGGTCTTCATCGCAGCGGGTATGGGCGGCGGTACAGGTACCGGTGCAGCACCCGTTGTGGCGGAAGTCGCTAAAGATTTAGGTATTCTGACCGTTGCTGTCGTGACCAAGCCTTTCAACTTTGAAGGTAAGAAGCGTATGGCTTTCGCGGAGCAGGGTATCACCGAGCTGTCCAAGCACGTGGACTCTCTGATTACCATCCCGAACGACAAGCTGCTGAAAGTGCTGGGTCGCGGTATCTCTCTGCTGGACGCCTTTGGCGCGGCAAACGACGTGCTGAAAGGCGCGGTTCAGGGTATTGCTGAACTGATTACCCGTCCAGGTCTTATGAACGTTGACTTTGCAGACGTTCGCACCGTGATGTCCGAGATGGGCTACGCGATGATGGGCTCTGGCGTGGCGAGCGGCGAAGACCGTGCGGAAGAAGCCGCTGAAATGGCGATCTCTTCTCCACTGCTGGAAGATATCGATCTGTCTGGTGCGCGCGGCGTGCTGGTCAACATTACCGCTGGCTTTGACCTGCGTCTGGATGAGTTCGAAACCGTGGGTAACACCATCCGTGCGTTCGCCTCTGACAACGCGACCGTCGTTATCGGTACGTCCCTTGATCCGGAAATGAACGACGAACTGCGTGTGACCGTTGTGGCCACCGGTATCGGTATGGACAAGCGTCCTGAGATCACCCTGGTGACCAACAAACAGACTCAGCAGCCGGTTATGGATCGTTACCAGCAGCACGGTATGGCGCCTCTGACTCAGGAGCAAAAACCCGCTGCGAAAGTGGTGAACGACCCGACTCCACAAACGGCAAAAGAGCCAGATTATCTGGATATCCCGGCGTTCCTGCGTAAGCAAGCTGACTAAGAATTGGCTGGAATTTGGGGATTTGCGCTCTTTGTGCTAAACTGGCCCACCGTTAGTGATATACACTCTCGGTTGGATAGTTAATTTGGCGAGATTATACGATGATCAAACAAAGGACACTTAAACGTATCGTTCAGGCGACGGGTGTCGGTTTACATACCGGCAAGAAAGTCACACTGACGTTACGCCCTGCGCCGGCCAATACCGGGGTCATCTATCGTCGCACCGACTTGAATCCACCGGTAGATTTTCCGGCCGATGCCAAATCTGTGCGTGATACTATGCTCTGTACTTGTCTGGTGAACGAGCATGACGTGCGGATTTCTACCGTAGAGCACCTGAACGCCGCCCTGGCGGGTCTGGGTATCGACAACATTATGGTTGAAGTCGATGCACCAGAAATCCCGATTATGGACGGGAGTGCTGCTCCGTTCGTTTATTTGTTGCTGGATGCCGGCATCGAAGAACTGAACTGCGCGAAGAAATTTGTTCGCATTAAAGAGACCGTTCGCGTCGAAGATGGCGACAAATGGGCTGAATTCAAACCGTACAATGGTTTCTCGTTGGACTTCACCATCGATTTTAATCATCCGGCGATTGACTCCAGCACCCAGCGCTATGCGATGAACTTCTCTGCGGATGCGTTCATGCGTCAGATCAGCCGAGCACGTACCTTCGGCTTTATGCGTGATATCGAATATCTGCAATCCCGCGGCCTGTGCCTGGGCGGCAGCTTCGATTGTGCCATCGTTGTTGACGATTATCGCGTACTGAACGAAGACGGCCTGCGTTTTGAAGATGAATTTGTTCGTCACAAAATGCTGGACGCGATCGGCGACCTCTTCATGTGTGGTCACAACATCATTGGTGCCTTTACCGCGTTTAAATCCGGTCATGCACTGAACAACAAACTGTTGCAGGCCGTCCTGGCAAAACAGGAAGCCTGGGAATATGTGACCTTCGAAGACGAAGCTGAACTGCCGCTGGCGTTCAAAGCCCCGACTATGGTCCTGGCGTAACGGTTAAAGCCGTTTCGTAAGAAAAGCGACTGGTTCACCTGGTACTCTCTCCGACCAGGGAAGCCAGTCGTTTTTATTTCTGCCCTTCTTTAATTTGTCCCCCTCACCCCTGGCCTGTGTCGGGTGCCGAATAACGGTGTGTTCGCTGCATTATTGACCGTTTTTACCTGCTGCAAGGTGTCATTCCTGCTGCCGTGTATTGGCTTTAGTGGTAATATCTGGGCGCTAAAAAAGAATAACTGAACTCAGCCTGCACTGGCGGGCGAACGTGGTGGAGCAAGTGAGCGGAATACTGACGCGCTGGCGACAATTTGGCAGACGTTACTTCTGGCCGCATCTCTTATTGGGGATGGTCGCGGCGAGTTTCGGCTTGCCTGTGCTCAGCAACAGCGCAGACGCGGCCACGCCAGCACGTTCCACGACGACCAAACACGATCTCACCACGCGGGTTAACTTCACTAATCTCGCATGGCTTGAAGCCAGCCGTCGTCCCAATTTCTCCGTTGATTACTGGCAGCAGCACGCGATTCGCACGGTTATCCGCCATCTGTCATTCGCGATGGCGCCGCAGACGATGCCTGTTGCGGAAGAAACGCTGCCGGTTCAGGCTCAGCATCTTGCCCTGCTCGATACGCTTAATGCGCTTCTGACGCAGGACAACCAGCCGCCAGTGACCGTAAATCAGACGGCGCAAACGGATTTTGTTTCCCCTGCATCCTTCTCTGTTTCGACATGGATTAGCCAGGTTCACGGCATCCGTGCCGGGCCTCAACGCCTCAGCTAAATTAACCTTTTTCAATACCTTAATTTATCTGCCCGACTGGGGCGTTTGAGAATTTATTATGCTAATCAAATTGTTAACCAAAGTTTTTGGTAGTCGTAACGATCGTACCCTGCGCCGCATGCGCAAAGCTGTGAACGTCATCAACGGTATGGAACCGGCGATGGAGAAGCTCACTGATGATGAGCTGAAAGCGAAAACCGCGGAGTTCCGTGCGCGTCTGGAGAAAGGTGAAACCTTAGAAAGCCTGATCCCGGAAGCCTTCGCCGTTGTACGTGAGGCCAGTAAACGCGTGTTCGGCATGCGTCACTTCGACGTGCAGCTGCTGGGCGGGATGGTGCTCAACGAGCGCTGCATCGCGGAAATGCGTACCGGTGAAGGTAAAACCCTGACGGCAACGCTGCCGGCTTACCTGAATGCGCTGACGGGTAAGGGCGTTCACGTTGTTACCGTCAACGACTATCTGGCGCAGCGCGACGCAGAAAACAACCGTCCACTGTTCGAATTCCTCGGCATGACCGTGGGCATTAACATGTCCGGCCTGCCGGCACCTGCCAAGCGTGAAGCCTATAACGCGGATATCACCTACGGCACCAACAACGAATACGGCTTCGACTACCTGCGTGACAACATGGCGTTCAGCCCGGAAGAGCGCGTCCAGCGTAAACTGCACTATGCGCTGGTGGATGAGGTTGACTCCATTCTGATCGATGAAGCGCGTACCCCGCTGATCATCTCCGGCCCGGCCGAAGACAGCTCCGAGATGTACCGTAAAGTCGACAAAATCATTCCTCACCTGCTGCGTCAGGAGAAAGAAGACTCCGATACCTTCCAGGGTGAAGGTCACTTCTCCGTGGATGAAAAAGCGCGTCAGGTCAACCTGACCGAACGCGGCCTGGTGAAAATCGAAGAGTTGCTGGTGGCTGAAGGCATTATGGAAGAGGGCGAGTCTCTGTACTCCCCGAGCAACATCATGCTGATGCACCACGTAACGGCCGCACTGCGCGCGCACGCCCTGTTCACCCGCGACGTTGACTACATCGTTAAAGACGGCGAAGTCATCATCGTCGATGAACACACCGGCCGTACCATGCAGGGACGTCGCTGGTCCGATGGCCTGCACCAGGCCGTGGAAGCGAAAGAAGGCGTGGATATTCAAAACGAAAACCAGACGCTGGCATCCATCACCTTCCAGAACTACTTCCGTCTGTACGAGAAGCTGGCGGGGATGACCGGTACCGCAGATACCGAAGCGTTTGAGTTCAGCTCCATCTATAAGCTGGATACCGTGGTAGTACCTACCAACCGTCCGATGATCCGTAAGGATATGCCGGACCTGGTATACATGACTGAAGCGGAAAAAATTCAGGCGATCATTGAAGATATTCGCGAACGTACCGCGAAGGGCCAGCCGGTACTTGTGGGGACCATCTCCATCGAGAAATCCGAAGTGGTATCTAACGAGCTGACCAAAGCAGGCATCAAACACAACGTTCTGAACGCCAAGTTCCACGCTAAAGAAGCAGATATCGTTGCGCAGGCCGGTTACCCGGCTGCCGTAACCATCGCCACCAACATGGCGGGTCGTGGTACCGATATTATGCTCGGCGGTAGCTGGCAGGCCGAAGTGGCGGAGCTGGAAAACCCAACCCCAGAGCAAATCGCGCAGATCAAAGCCGACTGGCAGGTGCGTCACGACGCGGTGCTGGCATCCGGTGGTCTGCACATCATTGGTACCGAGCGTCATGAATCTCGTCGTATCGATAACCAGCTGCGCGGTCGTGCAGGTCGTCAGGGTGATGCCGGTTCTTCCCGCTTCTATCTGTCTATGGAAGATGCGCTGATGCGTATTTTCGCCTCTGACCGTGTGTCCGGCATGATGCGTAAACTGGGCATGAAACCTGGCGAAGCGATCGAGCACCCGTGGGTTACCAAAGCGATTGCCAACGCCCAGCGTAAAGTAGAAAGCCGCAACTTCGATATTCGTAAGCAGCTGCTGGAATATGATGACGTTGCCAACGACCAGCGTCGTGCGATCTACACCCAGCGTAACGAACTGCTGGACGTATCCGACGTGAGCGAAACCATCAACAGCATTCGCGAAGATGTGTTCAAAGCCACTATCGACGCGCACATTCCGCCGCAGTCTCTGGAAGAGATGTGGGATATCGAAGGTTTGCAGGAACGTCTGAAAAACGACTTCGATCTCGAACTGCCAATCAAAGAGTGGCTGGACAAAGAGCCTGAGCTGCACGAAGAGACCCTTCGCGAGCGTATCTACGAAACCGCGCTGGACGTCTACAAGCGTAAGGAAGAAGTGGTTGGCGCAGAGATGATGCGTCACTTCGAGAAAGGCGTAATGTTGCAGACCCTGGACTCCCTGTGGAAAGAGCACCTGGCGGCAATGGACTACCTGCGTCAGGGTATCCATCTGCGTGGTTATGCGCAGAAAGATCCGAAGCAGGAGTACAAGCGTGAATCCTTCTCCATGTTTGCTGCCATGCTGGAGTCGCTGAAGTATGAAGTCATCAGCACCCTGAGCAAAGTTCAGGTGCGTATGCCGGAAGAAGTGGAAGCGATGGAGCAGCAGCGTCGTGAAGAAGCTGAGCGTCTGGCACAGATGCAGCAGTTGAGCCATCAGACCGATGAGAGCGAAGCCGCAGCGGCAATCGCAGCGCAGACGGGCGATCGTAAAGTCGGTCGTAACGATCCGTGCCCATGCGGTTCCGGCAAAAAATACAAGGCGTGCCACGGCCGCCTGAGCTAAGAACATAACAAACCGAAAAGGCGCAGATATCTGCGCCTTTTTTATGGAAGTGACATGATGAAAACACTGCAAATTGCTGTCGGGATCATTCGCAACCCGCAAAATCAGATCTTCATTACCCAACGTGCCGCCGATGCGCACATGGCCAACAAATGGGAATTCCCCGGCGGAAAAATCGAATCAGGTGAAACGCCGGAGCAGGCGCTGGTGCGTGAGCTTCAGGAAGAGGTGGGGATCACCCCGCTTGGCGCAACGCTGTTCGATAAGCTGGAGTACCAGTTTCCGGATCGTCACATCACGCTGTGGTTCTGGCTGGTTGAAAACTGGGAAGGTGAGCCGTGGGGAAAAGAGGGGCAGCCGGGTAACTGGATTGAGCTTCAGGCCAGCGATGCGGAAAAATTCCCGCCTGCCAATGAGCCTGTGATCCTCCGGCTGGCCGCACAACCGTAGGCCTGCTAAGCGAAGCGCCAGCAGGCTTTGAACGTTACTGCTGGTTTTCGCTCCAGTCATCGCTATCCGAGAGATCGCCTTCGCTCGGAATGCGTTTCTCTTCCGCCGCCCATTCGCCCAGGTCTATAAGCTGACAGCGCTTACAGCAGAATGGGCGAAATGGACTTACGTCTCCCCAGACGACAGTTTTCCCACAGGTTGGGCAGTTTACGGTGGTTACGTCAGACATTGGCACTCCTTAACAACAGGCCAGTTCAAAATCGAGGCGTTCCGGCACGGTGCCATGTTCACTGTCCAGCGGCATAAAGCGGATCGCGAAACGGCTTTTATGCCCGGAAATTTGCGGGTAAAGCTGCTCGCCAAGAGACAGGTTCAGGCGCAGAAGATCGGCGTCGTCGCCGTTATCCTGATAGAAACCGTTGAGACTGGTTTGTTTGCGGAACGGGGCAGAGTTACGCACAAGATCGAGGATCAGGGATAACGTCTGATTCATCGGCTCCAGGCTGCCCAGCCAGCTGTTCACCTGGCGATCGCGCTGTTCCTGCGGCATGTGCAGCCACATATGCAGCGTTGGCAGGTCAAAGCTACAGCATCCGCCCGGTATGCTCAGGCGCTGGCGCACCAGCGCAATCAGACGATCCTCTCGTAAAAACTGGCCAACGCGCGGCGCGGCCATCAGGGTCGTGCTGCTGTTTTTTAGCTGCTTGCGTAAAGCGTCAATTCGACTTTGATCCACGCCCGGTACTTCGGCCCAGGCCTGTAATTTACGCTGCTGGCGCTCCAGCTCTTTCAACAGCTCAGTGCGGACGTCGCCGCGTTCAATCACATCCAGCAGATCGCCCACGTTGCGGAAAAAATGCAGCGCGGTGGCGTGATCGTTGACAGGCAGATGTTGTGAAAGCTGTTGAATAAGAAATTCTATGCGTAGCCAGGTACGCATTTTTTCGTTAAGCGGGTGCTCAAAAAGGATATGAGTCGACATTATGGTTTTTCCTGTGCAACGGCCTGCGCGGCGAAGGTCAGATACTGCGCGTGCAGACGAGCAACATCCGATGCAATGGCATCTGGTGCGCCGTTATTATCAATAACATCATCCGCAATGGCGAGGCGCGCTTCGCGCGTGGCCTGTGCGGCAAGAATTTGTTCAGCATGCTCGCGTGAAACATGGTCACGCGCCATGGTTCTCTGGATTTGCGTTTCGCGGGAAACGTCAATCACCAGCGTTCTGTCTGCTTTATTTTGAAGCTGATTTTCCACCAGTAACGGGACCACCCACAACACATAGGGCGAACTGGCTGCGGCAATCTGACGCTGAGTTTCCTGGTGGATAATGGGGTGGAGCAGGGCATTAAGCCAGGCTTTTTCCGCTGGAACGGAAAATATGCACTCACGCAGCTGCCGACGATTCAGGGTGCCGTCAGCCTGTATCACACGGCGACCAAAATGCGCTTCGATGGCGTTTAAGGCGGGTGTATTGGGTTCTACCACCTGACGGGCAATGATATCGGCGTCGATAATCGTGATGCCGAGACGAGCAAACGCATGCGCAACGGTGCTTTTACCACTACCGATGCCGCCGGTTAATGCGACGATATACCCCATTAAATCAGATCCTGGGAATTATTCAGTTTTAAAATCAGTTGCTTAAAATTCAAACTTACAACAGCCAATGTTTAGCTCTCTTTACCCGCTTTTTACCAGGTAAATTTATAGGATTGTAGCGTAAAAAAAGAGAATTTCGCAGTCTTGCGGAGCAGGTATTAGTGCGTATGATAGCGTCACTGGAGTTGTGCTTTTAATATATTTGTCTCTAACCCCAGGAATCCGCACATGCGTATCGAAGAAGATCTGAAGTTAGGTTTCAAAGACGTTCTTATCCGCCCTAAACGCTCTACACTGAAAAGTCGCTCAGACGTTGAACTCGAACGTCAATTCACCTTTAAGCATTCCGGTCAGACGTGGTCTGGCGTGCCGATTATCGCGGCCAACATGGATACCGTCGGGACCTTCGAGATGGCGACCGCACTGGCGCAATTCGACATCCTTACTGCGGTACACAAACACTACAGCGCTGAAGAGTGGGATGCGTTTGTCGCCTCCGCCTCGGCTGACGTGGTGAAGCATGTGATGGTCTCGACCGGTACCTCTGATGCAGATTTCGAGAAAACCAAACAGATCCTGAACGCCAATCCAGCGCTGAATTTTGTCTGCATTGACGTGGCAAATGGTTATTCCGAGCATTTCGTTCAGTTCGTCAGCAAGGCACGTGAGGCCTGGCCAACCAAAACCATCATCGCGGGCAACGTGGTGACCGGTGAAATGTGTGAAGAGCTGATCCTCTCCGGGGCCGACATTGTAAAAGTTGGCATTGGCCCGGGGTCCGTTTGCACCACGCGCGTGAAAACCGGTGTGGGTTATCCGCAGCTGTCTGCGGTAATTGAATGCGCTGACGCTGCGCACGGTCTGGGCGGCCAGATCATCAGCGACGGTGGCTGCACCATGCCAGGCGATGTCGCGAAAGCCTTCGGCGGCGGCGCGGATTTCGTGATGCTCGGCGGCATGCTGGCAGGCCACGAAGAGAGCGGCGGTACCGTGGTGGAAGAGAACGGCGAGAAATTCATGCTGTTCTACGGAATGAGCTCTGAATCCGCGATGACCCGTCACGTGGGCGGTGTCGCGAAATACCGTGCGGCGGAAGGCAAAACCGTTAAGCTGCCACTGCGCGGCCCGGTCGAAAACACGGCGCGCGATATCCTCGGCGGTCTGCGTTCTGCCTGCACCTACGTTGGTGCTTCCCGCCTGAAAGAGCTGACGAAACGCACGACGTTTATCCGCGTTCAGGAGCAGGAAAACCGCGTATTTAATAGCCTCTGACGGCTACGGCTGGCGCGCGTCCGTGCGCCAGCGTTACCCCGCGCTCATTGCATCCCCCAGATGGAAAATCGGCAGATACATTGCCACCACCAGCGTGCCGATAATCAGACCCGTCACGACCAGTAGCAAAGGCTCAAGAAGCGCCGCCAGATTGTCTGCCTGCTGAAATGTCTGTTCCGTATGGTGGCGGGCCAGATTCATCAGCATCACATCCAGTGAACCCGACACTTCTCCGGTGCGAATGAGCTGAATACACAGTGGCGTAAAAACAGAGGCCTTCTGGAAGGAGGACCACACGGGCATCCCCTGTTCGATATCGCTGCGTATCTCACGGAGTTTCTCCTGCCAGTAGCCCCTCTCAACGGTCTCCTCCACACTCTCCAGTCCTTGTAAAAAGGCAATTCCGGCCTGCTGGGTTAATGACAGCACGGTAAAAATCTGCCCCAGTTTTTGCCCGCGCGTCAGCGTGCCCATCACCGGTACGTGTAACAAGACATACTGCCAGCGTGGATGCCGCCGCAGCTTACAGGCGATGACAACCATTGCCACGAGCAGGGTCAAAAGGGTGAGGATATGCGCCTGAACCAAGGCCGCCAGCCCCATGACTGCCTGCGTGAGCAAAGGGAGCGGGGTGTTGAACGTTTTGTAGATTGCAGCAAACTCAGGCAAAACCAGCGTGACCATCGCCAGCACCACGAAAACGGCCAGCGTCAGGATGATCAGCGGATAGCGCAGCGCTTTCTTCACCTTCGCACTAAGCTGCTGCTGGGATTTTTGTTGCTGCGCAAGCTGACGGCAGCAGGCTTCGAGCTTACCCGTCAGCTCACCCGTCTTCACCATTGAGACATAAAGAGGGCTAAACACCTCTGGCCATTTCTTCATGGCCTCTGACAGGGCGCAACCTTCGCTCAGGTCATCAGCAAGACTGTGCAGCAGCGCCTGCCAGTGCTGCAAAGGATGCTGTTCCGCCAGCATGTGCAGGCTTTGGGATAGCGTGAGTCCAGCCTGTAGCAGCGTGGCGAGCTGGCGAAAAATATCGTAGCAGTGCTGCACCTGCCATCGGTGGCGCTGCTGACAGCGTTTTAGCGCCAGCGGGTGCAGTTGTTTAAGCACCAGAGCCGTGTAAGCTGCGTCACGGTCGATGGCCCAGAGGGTGCCGGTTTGCACCTCCCCCTCGGTGTTCAGGGCACGCCAGCGCCAGAGCGAATTAGCAGCCATCGGGCATTCCCAGGACGCGCAACAGCTCTTCGAGCGTGGTCAGCCCTTGTTCTACGGCCATGCAGCCATGCTCAAACAAAGAGGTCATTCCCGCCTGACGAGCGCTGGACCCAATCACCTCCGTGCTTGCTCCGCTGGCGATGGCCTGCCGCAGCGTGTCGTCGATGACGAGCACTTCAAAAATGGCTACGCGACCATAAAAACCGTGGTAGCAGCGATCGCAGCCGGTGGGTTGCCAGCGAGGAAGCGGCCGGGGCCACAGCGTGCGGGGTAATTCGGTGTGGCGGCTGGCTTCCTGTCGGCAGTACGGACATAAACGGCGCACCAGTCGCTGGGCAATCACCATCGAGAGCGCCGAAGAGATCATCCAGCGCGCGACGCCCATCTGTTGCAGCCGTACCAGCGTTTCAGTCGTCGAATTAGTATGGAGGGTGGACAGCACCAGATGCCCGGTTTGCGCCGCCTTAATGGCAATTTCTGCCGTTTCGCCGTCACGAATTTCACCCACCATAATGATGTCAGGATCCTGCCTGAGCAGGGCACGCAGCACGCTCTGAAAGGTCAGCCCCGCGCGCGGATTAATCTGTGTCTGGTTTAAGCCTGCAAGCGGGATTTCAACGGGATCTTCCACGCTGCAAATATTGACGTCAGGGGTATTTCGCGCCTGTAACGCGCTGTACAGCGTCACCGTTTTCCCGCTACCGGTCGGGCCGGTGACCAGAATCAACCCCTGAGGGCTGTTAAGCGCCCCGGCAAAACGGGCCTGCTGGTCTGCGCTCATCCCCAGCTGTTCAAGCTCCAGTGCCTGCTGTACCTGGTGAAGCAGACGAAGCACGATTTTTTCTCCGCCGCTACAGGGAAGGGTTGCGATACGAAAAGATACGGGGATGCTTGCCAGCTCCACCGTAAACTGGCCGTCCTGCGGCAGGCGGCGCTCCGCAATATCCAGTTGACCCAGCACCTTCAGGCGTGCGGCAAGCGTCGTCCCGAGGGCGGCAGAGATCGGCGGTTGCGGGTAGAGAACACCGTCGATTCGCAAACGGATCTGGTAGCCGTGCTCCGTCGGTTCAATATGGATGTCAGAAGCCCGCTGGTTTACTGCCTGCTGCAACGTTGTACTGAGCACGTCAGCGGCTGAGTTTGGCGCTATGCCCGGCAGGTGTGATGATGAGACGGACTGAAGCCGTTTTTCCATCCGTTCTGCCGTCCAGCACTCAATATCAATACGCTTCTGCGTGGCGAAGCGTAACGCTTCCATCAGCTCAGAGGCAGGATTACCCACCACCGCAATGCTGATCATATCGGCGTCGCTTGCGAGTAGCAGTGCGTGATGGCGCTGACAGAGCGTCATTAGCTGTTCGGTATTCATTGTCCACTCCTGTCAGTTGTTGTCGAAGCGGAAAACATCTTCACAAGCTTGTCTGAGCGCCGTGTCGGACGCAATTTTGCAGTCACGCGTCCAGCCCGTCATACCGTTACCGTCGCTCCAGATCGGTGTCATGAGCACTTCAAGTCCGTTAAGGCTTTCCTGCCCTGTTAACGATACGGCCCCCTTTGCCACGCTCATCGCTGAAACGTAACGTGTGGTTGTCGGGGAGGGGATGCCATTGGTGCCTGCGTCGCAGCTATCCACACCACCACGATCCAGGGCGCAAAGCTCAATGGCGGTGCGGTAGGGGATGAACGTTTGCAGCAAATCGGTGAGCGCCGCTTTTCGCAGGTAGTTCTGATAGGCCGGGACGCCAATGGCGCTCAGGATGGCAATAATGCCAATGACCACCATTAGCTCAATCAGGGTAAATCCTTGTTGTCTGTTCATGTCTGCTCCTTACGTTAAGTGGCGCTACTGTGGCAGTGCCAGCATGCAGAAACGAGGGACAAAAGCGTGAACGTGAAGGGGCTTTCAGGGAAATGATTCAGTGTTGCAGAGAAGGACAGCGTAATTGCGAGCGGTTTCGTATTTCCCCTCTCCGGGCGGAGAGGGGAGGATAATTTATTTGAAGCGCATCGAGAGGTCGAGGGCGCGGACGTGCTTGGTCAGGGCGCCAACGGAGATGTAATCGACGCCGGTTTCAGCAAATTCGCGGATGGTGTCGAACGTCACGTTGCCGGACACCTCAAGCTGCGCCTGGCCGTTTGTGCGTTTGACCGCTTCACGCATCTGCTCCGTGTCGAAGTTATCGAGCATGATGATGTCAGCCCCCGCTTTGATGGCCTCGTCCAGCTCCTCCAGCGTTTCCACTTCCACTTCGACCGGCACATCCGGATGCAGCCAGAAGGCTTTTTCCACGGCCTGACGCACCGAGCCAGAGGCAATAATGTGGTTCTCTTTGATCAGGAAGGCATCGGATAGCCCCAGACGATGGTTGGCGCCGCCACCGCAGAGTACCGCGTATTTCAGCGCGGTCCGCAGGCCCGGCAGGGTTTTACGGGTATCCAGCAGCTGCGTGCGGGTGCCTGCCAGCAGGTCAACGTAGCGGCGTACTTCACTGGCAACGCCAGAGAGCGTTTGCACAAAATTGAGCGCGGTGCGTTCGCCGGTCAGCAAGACGCGGGACGGGCCGTCCAGCTCGAACAGTGGCTGATTCGCCGTGACCGCATCACCGTCTTCAACGTGCCATGTTACCTGCACCTCGTCGCCTGCCAGCTGGGTAAAGACCTCCTCAACCCAGCGTTTTCCGCAGAAGACTCCCGCTTCGCGGGTGATGATCACCGCATGCGAGCGCGTCTCTTTTGGCAACAATTGGGCGGTAATATCGTTATCGGCGCTGACGTCGCCGCCGAGATCTTCTTTCAGGGCATGGGCAACGCTTGCCGGGATATCACTATTAATACGTTCCAGAAGCGCGTCACGTCGGTGGTCGGGGTTATAGCGGCGAGGCGGCATGATAAAACTCCAAATTGGTAACGAATCATAATATTGAAACATGCTACTCTGAACCGAGTAACAGCACCATAGATAAGGAGTTCCAGCATGTTGTTAGAAAACGGATGGCTGGTGGACGCGCGGCATGTACCGTCGCCGCACCACGACTGCCGCCCGGAGGATGAAAAGCCCACACTGCTGGTGGTTCACAATATTAGTCTCCCGCCGGGTGAGTTTGGCGGTCCGTGGATCGATGCGTTATTCACTGGAACGATAGATCCCGATGCCCACCCCTTCTTTGCTGAGATTGCGCATCTGCGCGTATCGGCGCACTGTCTGATCCGTCGTGATGGCGAAGTGGTTCAGTATGTTCCTTTTGATAAGCGAGCCTGGCATGCTGGCGTGTCGATGTATCAGGGGCGCGAGCGGTGCAATGATTTCTCCATTGGAATTGAACTGGAAGGAACGGACACCACGCCTTACACCGATGCGCAATATGAGAAACTGGTTGCTGTAACGCAAACGTTAATCGGGCGCTATCCCGCCATTGCAGACAATATTACAGGGCACAGCGACATCGCCCCCGAAAGAAAAACCGACCCCGGCCCGGCGTTTGACTGGTCCCGGTTTCACGCCATGCTTACCACGTCGTCAGATAAGGAGATAACATGACGTTGTTTACCATGCTGCTGGTTATGATCGCTGAACGCCTGTTTAAGCTCGGCGAGCACTGGCATCTGGATCATCGGCTGGAGGTGTTATTCCGCCGCATCAGGCATTTTTCCATGCTGCGCACGTTGCTGATGGCGGCAGGCGTGATGGCGATTACGTTCCTGTTGCTGCGCTCGCTTTACGGCCTCTTTTTCAACGTGCCGCTGCTGGTGGTGTGGATCCTGCTCGGCGTGCTGTGTATTGGCGCGGGCAAGGTGCGTTTGCACTATCACGCGTATCTGAAAGCCGCTTCCCGGGATGATGCCCACGCGCGCGGCGCGATGGCGAGCGAGCTGACGATGATCCACGGCGTACCGCCGGACTGCGATGAACGCGAGTTTCTGCGGGAGCTGCAAAACGCGCTGCTGTGGATCAACTTCCGTTACTACCTGGCGCCGCTGTTCTGGTTCGTGGTGGGCGGACCCTGGGGGCCGGTACTGCTGATGGGTTATGCGTTCCTGCGCGCCTGGCAGACCTGGCTTGCCCGCTATCTTACGCCGCATGAACGTCTACAGTCCGGCATTGATGCCATCCTGCACGTGCTCGACTGGCTTCCGGTGCGTCTGGTAGGCGTGGTCTATGCCCTCATCGGTCACGGTGAAAAGGCGCTGCCCGCGTGGTTTGTCTCCCTTGCAGACCGCCATACCTCGCAGTATCAGGTTTTAACCCGACTGGCACAGTTCTCGCTGGCGCGTGAGCCGCACACGGACAAAGTCGCAACGCCAAAAGCTGCCGTCTCGATGGCGAAGAAAACATCCTTTGTGGTGGTGGTGATTGTGGCGCTGCTGACGATTTACGGCACGCTGGTCTAAGCCAGCGCGCCGAAGCTGTTACGGCGTATCCGCAGGCGGGATGCCGAAGTCAGGCATCCCGTTTTCGTTCCAGCGGACGAGTTTCAGGCGAGTATGGCGATTGGGATCGTAAAGCGGATCGCCTTCAATTGCAGTGTAGTTTCGCGCGTGGTAGACCAGCACATCTTCGCCTTCCGGCGTCTGCGTAAAGCTGTTATGGCCTGGCCCATACTGACGGTTTTCGTAGCTGGTGACGAACACCGGGCGCGGGGATTTATGCCAGTTAGCCGGGTTTTGCGGATCGGCATTCAGGTCTGCCCACAGTAATCCCATGCAGTAGTTCTCGTCGGTGGCGCTGGCGGAATAGCTGATAAACAGCTTATCGCCATGGAACAGCACCGCCGGGCCTTCGTTGACCCAGAACCCACGGCACTCCCAGTCATATTCCGGTTTACTGAGCATCACCGGCTCGCCTTTCAGCGTCCACGGATTTTCCATTTCACACAGGTAAAGATTGGAGTTACCGGAAATATCCGGAGCTTTTTGCGCCCACAGATACCAGCGTTTACCCTGATGAACAAAGGTGGTGGCATCCAGCGCGAAGGTGTCAAACGGGGTTTTGATTTGCCCTTTTTCCACCCACGTACCGGTAAGCGGATCGCGATCTGCGCATTCAATGGCAAACATTCGATGCTGGAACATCCCGAGCTGATCGAGCGCCTGGGTATGCGTGGCGGCAAAATAGATGTACCACCTGCCGTCGATATGATGCAGCTCCGGCGCCCAGATCAGCTGGCTCATCGGGCCGGTGTCGGGCTTGCGCCAGACAACCACCTCTTCGGCATCGCGTAAACCTTCCAGCGAGTCCGCGCGGCGGATCGCCAGCCGATCGTACTCTGGTACGGAGGCGATAAAGTAATATTGCCCATCGTGACGCAGGATATACGGGTCGGCGCGTTGTTCAATAAACGGGTTTGGCCAGGTTTGCATTCGGCTTTCCTTATTTAGTCTCAGCGGCTTTGAGTTCCTGATAATCGTTCAGCTCGCGATAGTTGGTGCGACGCTTTTCCAGATCGGACTGGATCTGCTTCATGGTCTCACGGTCCACTTTCAGCAGACGTACTACGCCCGCGGTAATTAAGTATCCAATGCCGGGAATGACGGTAAACAGCAGCACGATCCCGTTGATGGCGTCCGCGCTCTGCGCTTTTGCGCCCGCGTCGTAGCCGTACCAGGAGAGCAGGAAGCCGACCATTGCCCCGGCAATCGCCAGACCCAGCTTCAGGAAGAAGATGTTGCCGGAGAAGCTGATCCCGGTGATGCGTTTCCCGGTTTTCCATTCACCGTAGTCGTCCACGTCGGCCATCAGCGACCAGTGCAGCGGTGACGGGATCTGGTGCAGGATGTTCAGCAGGACGTAGAGCACGACAATGGTTGTCGTCGCTTTCGGGTCGAAGAAGTAAAAGGCGGTTGAGAAAATCGCCAGCACGATGTTGGTCCAGAAGAAGACCTTCAGCTTACACCAGCGGTCGGTCAGCACTTTCGCAAGCATACTGCCGAACATCATGCCGACCACGCCCAGGCTGATAAACAGCGTGGCGAAATGGGTGCTTTGCCCCATGACCCAGGTGACGTAATACATGGTGGCCGCCATGCGGATAAAGCCAGGGCAGACGTTGCACAGGGTCAGGAGCAGAATGCGCACCCACTGGTCGTTCTTCCACACGTCTTTCAGGTCGTTTTTCAGTTCGTCATGGGTTTGCACCGCCGGACGCACGCGCTCGCGCACCGTGGCGAAGCAGAACAGGAACATGCAGGTACCAATCAGCGCCAGCACGGTCATCGCCATCTGGTAGCCTTTGGCTTTGTTATCCCCACCGAACCAGTCGGCCATCGGCAGGAGCGTCAGCGACAGCAGCAGCGTGGCGATACCAACCATAACAAAACGGTAGGACTGGCAGGCAACGCGCTCTTTCGGGTCGTTGGTGATCACGCCGCCGAGCGAGCAGTACGGAATGTTGATGGCGGTATAGGTCAGCGACAGCAGGAAGTAGGTGACAAAGGCATAGATAACTTTGCTGTTATAGCTCCAGTCAGGCGTGGTAAACATCAGGATGCTGAACAGCGCGTAGGGGAAGGCAATCCACAGCAGCCATGGACGAAACCGGCCATATTTGCTGCGGGTACGGTCGGCAATCGCGCCCATAATTGGGTCCGTGACGGCATCAATGACGCGTACGGACAGGAGTAAAACGCCAACCAGTGCAGGAGCCAGACCAAAAATATCCGTATAAAAGTAGCTAACAAATAACATGATGGCGCCAAAGATAATGTTGCATCCGGCGTCACCCATGCCATAGCCGATCTTTTCTTTTACTGACAGTTTGTTGTTATTCATCGACAGCTCTCCGGGTTTCGGTATGGAGAGAATTATTCGCTGGCAAACGAATATATGCGTTGCAATATAAAGGCGGTGATATGGAGGATTTTGCTGTAGGCGCGAATTTGTGAGGAAGGTAACAAGACGCTGTACCCGCAACCGCGAGTACAGCGAGAAAACACTTAGTGCGCTTTCACCGTTTTGGCATTTTTCTGTTTCACCATATAACCCACGCCGAGGATCGCAATCCAGACCGGGATCAGGTAGACGGAAATCGCCATGCCTGGGGTGATGAGCATGATGACCAGCACAGCTGCCATGAACAGCAGGCAAACCCAGTTCCCCAGCGGATAGAGCAGGGCAGGGAAGCGCGTGGTTACGCCCTGCTGGTGCTTGGCGCGGCGGAACTTGATGTGCGCGAGGCTAATCATCGCCCAGTTAATCACCAGCGCGGAAACCACCAGCGCCATCAGCAGACCGAAGGCAGATTCCGGTGCCAGGTAGTTAATCAGAACGCACAGCGCCGTCACGACCGCCGACACGATGATGGTATTAACCGGTACGCCACGCTTATCAACGGTAAGCAGCGCTTTCGGTGCGTTGCCCTGTTGCGCCAGGCCGAACAGCATACGGCTGTTGCAGTAAACGCAGCTGTTATAAACGGAGAGCGCGGCGGTCAGCACCACGACGTTGAGCGCGTTCGCCACGAAGGTGTCGCCCAGCTCGTGGAAGATGAGCACAAACGGGCTGGTATCCGCCGTCACGCGCGTCCATGGCAGCAGGGAGAGCAGGACCGCCAGGGAGCCCACATAGAAGATCAGAATACGGTAGATAACCTGGTTTGTGGCTTTCGGGATGCTCTGCTCCGGGTTGTCGGCTTCCGCGGCGGTGATGCCCACCAGCTCCAGACCGCCGAAGGAGAACATGATTATTGCCATCATCATCACCAGACCGGTCATGCCGTGCGGCAGGAACCCGCCTTGCTCCCAAAGGTTGCGCACGGTGGCCTGCGGACCGCCGTTGCCGCTGAACAGCAGCCAGCCGCCGAAGATGATCATCGCTACAACGGCAATCACTTTGATGATGGCAAACCAGAACTCCATCTCACCAAACACTTTTACGTTGGTCAGGTTAATGGCATTGATAATGACGAAGAAGGCCGCCGCAGACGCCCAGGTGGGGATCTCCGGGTACCAGAACTGAATGTATTTCCCAACGGCGGTCAGCTCGGCCATGGCAACCAGAACGTACAGAACCCAGTAGTTCCACCCCGAGGCGAAACCTGCGAAGCTGCCCCAGTATTTATAGGCGAAGTGGCTGAATGAGCCTGCGACCGGCTCCTCAACAACCATTTCACCTAACTGGCGCATAATCAGAAATGCAATAAAACCCGCAATCGCGTACCCCAGAATAATGCCCGGACCGGCTGACTGGATAACCGATGCACTGCCCAGAAACAGGCCAGTACCAATAGCACCGCCCAGGGCGATGAGCTGAATATGGCGGTTTTTAAGGCCGCGCTTTAGCTGATCGCCATGCTGTTGAGCTTCCATTTGAAACCTCGTGTGTGGTTGTTATGTTCACGCTGTGCGTGTGTAATTATGAAAGTCCATATTCTGTATTTATTTCTTTACGGTTAACGATACCGAAAAAAGCGGAGATGGCTTCCGTTAGCGCAAGAATAGTGGTAAGCGCCAGCGAATGCACCTGCTTTATGAAGGGATGAAGACGACTTGAATAAAAAGAAACCAATTGTAAATCGGTACGTTAACCCCTCATACCCCAACCTATAGAATAGAAATGCGTCAGAAGAGGGCGAATTTTCATTTTTTGCCTTGTTGAATCGCTTCAGATTGCAAAAACCCTCGTTTCATTATGGTTAAAACTGCCTCTTTGGTAGTAACCATTTCATTTGTGCAAAGTTACATTCCTGAAACGTTAGTTCTGTAAGGTTGTTAAAATGTGCCGGGTTTACTGATTTCAATCAAAACCAATATGGACAGAAGGTGAATACTTTGTTACTTTAGCGATACGAACATGAAATTGGTAAGACCAATTGACTCCGGGCAAAAAGGCGTAAGACAGGGAATATGGCCTACAGCAAAATTCGCCAACCAAAACTTTCCGATGTGATTGAGCAGCAGCTGGAGTTTTTGATTCTCGAAGGGACACTGCGCCCGGGCGAGAAGCTCCCGCCAGAACGCGAGCTGGCAAAACAGTTCGACGTTTCACGCCCCTCTCTGCGTGAGGCGATTCAACGTCTCGAAGCAAAGGGCCTGTTGCTCCGTCGCCAGGGTGGCGGAACCTTTGTGCAAAACAGCCTGTGGCAGAGCTTCAGCGACCCGCTGGTAGAACTTCTCTCTGACCACCCAGAATCCCAGTTTGATCTGCTTGAGACCCGTCACGCGCTGGAAGGTATCGCGGCCTATTACGCCGCCCTTCGCAGCACTGATGAAGACCGCGTACGTATTCGCGAGCTGCATCAGGCCATTGAACGGGCACAGCAGTCCGGCGATTTAGACGCCGAGTCCAATGCCGTCGTCCAGTATCAAATTGCCGTCACCGAAGCGGCGCACAACGTGGTGCTCCTCCATCTGCTACGCTGCATGGAGCCGATGCTGGCCCAGAACGTTCGTCAGAATTTTGAATTGTTGTATGCCCGTCGGGAGATGCTCCCGCTGGTAAGCAACCATCGCACCCGAGTATTCGAGGCGATAATGGCCGGGGAACCGGAGCAGGCGCGCGAAGCGTCGCACCGCCATCTGGCTTTCATTGAGGAAATCTTGCTGGACCGCAGCCGTGAACAATCGCGTCGCGAACGTTCATTACGCCGCATACAGCAACGAAAGGATTAAGCGCCAGGTACTTTTAGAGCGCGGCAACTAAACGCAGAACCTGTCTTATTGTGTTTTCTGGCGAAAATACAATGGGACAGGTTCCAGACAAATCAACGTATTAGATAGATAAGGAATACCCCCATGTCAGAACGTCTCCAAAATGACGTGGATCCGATCGAAACTCGCGACTGGCTACAGGCGATCGAATCGGTCATCCGTGAAGAAGGTGTTGAGCGCGCTCAGTATCTGATTGATCAGCTGCTTTCAGAAGCACGCAAAGGCGGCGTGAAAGTGGCTTCAGGTGCAGGGGCTAGCAACTACGTAAACACGATTGCCGTCGAAGACGAACCGGAATACCCGGGCAATCTGGATCTGGAACGCCGTATCCGTTCTGCTATCCGCTGGAACGCCATCATGACCGTTCTGCGCGCATCCAAGAAGGACCTGGAACTGGGTGGCCACATGGCGTCCTTCCAGTCTTCTGCGACCATTTACGAAGTGTGCTTCAACCACTTCTTCCGTGCAGCTAACGAGAAAGATGGCGGCGATCTGGTGTACTTCCAGGGCCACATCTCTCCGGGCATCTATGCACGTGCCTTCCTGGAAGGTCGTCTGACTGAAGAGCAGATGAACAACTTCCGTCAGGAAGTTCACGGTAAGGGTCTGTCTTCTTACCCGCACCCTAAACTGATGCCTGAGTTCTGGCAGTTCCCGACCGTATCTATGGGTCTGGGTCCAATCGGTGCGATCTATCAGGCTAAATTCCTGAAGTACCTGGAACACCGTGGTCTGAAAGACACCTCTGAGCAGACCGTTTACGCCTTCCTGGGCGACGGTGAAATGGATGAGCCAGAATCTAAAGGCGCGATCACCATCGCGACCCGTGAGAAGCTGGACAACCTGTGCTTCATCATCAACTGTAACCTGCAACGTCTGGATGGTCCGGTAACCGGTAACGGCAAGATCATCAACGAACTGGAAGGCATCTTCGCAGGTGCTGGCTGGAACGTGATCAAAGTGATGTGGGGCGGTCGTTGGGATGAGCTGCTGCGTAAAGACACCAGCGGTAAACTGATCCAGCTGATGAACGAAACCGTTGACGGCGACTACCAGACCTTCAAATCCAAAGACGGTGCCTACGTTCGTGAGCACTTCTTCGGCAAATATCCTGAAACCGCAGCCCTGGTTGCAGACTGGACTGACGAGCAGATCTGGGCGCTGAACCGCGGTGGTCACGATCCGAAGAAAGTTTACGCTGCACTGAAAAAAGCGCGTGAAACCAAAGGTAAAGCGACTGTGATCCTGGCCCACACCATTAAAGGTTACGGCATGGGTGATACCGCAGAAGGTAAAAACATCGCTCACCAGGTTAAGAAAATGAACATGGACGGCGTGCGTTATATCCGCGATCGTTTCAACGTTCCAGTGACCGATGAGCAGGTAGAAAAACTGTCTTACATCACCTTCCCGGAAGGTTCTGAAGAGCACAAGTACCTGCACGAACGTCGTCAGGCGCTGAAAGGCTACCTGCCTGCTCGTCAGCCTAACTTCACCGAGAAGCTGGAACTGCCAGCGCTGGAAGATTTCTCTCAGCTGCTGGAAGAGCAGAACAAAGAGATCTCTACCACTATCGCTTTCGTTCGTGCCCTGAACGTGATGCTGAAGAACAAGTCGATCAAAGATCGTCTGGTTCCAATCATCGCCGACGAAGCGCGTACTTTCGGTATGGAAGGTCTGTTCCGTCAGATCGGTATCTACAGCCCGAACGGTCAGCAGTACACCCCGCAGGACCGTGAGCAGGTTGCATACTACAAAGAAGACGAGAAAGGTCAGATCCTTCAGGAAGGTATCAACGAACTGGGTGCAGGCGCATCCTGGCTGGCTGCTGCGACTTCTTACAGCACCAATAACCTGCCGATGATCCCGTTCTACATCTACTACTCCATGTTCGGGTTCCAGCGTATCGGTGACCTGTGCTGGCAGGCAGGCGACCAGCAGGCTCGCGGCTTCCTGATCGGTGGTACTTCTGGTCGTACGACCCTGAACGGTGAAGGTCTACAGCACGAAGATGGTCACAGCCACATTCAGTCTCTGACTATCCCTAACTGTATCTCTTACGACCCGTCTTACGCGTACGAAGTGGCAGTCATCATGCATGACGGCTTGCAGCGCATGTACGGTGAAGCGCAAGAGAATATTTACTACTACATCACCACCCTGAACGAAAACTACCACATGCCGGCAATGCCAGCAGGTGCCGAGGAAGGTATCCGTAAAGGTATCTACAAACTCGAAACCATCGAAGGTAGCAAAGGTAAAGTTCAGCTGCTGGGCTCCGGTTCTATCCTGCGTCACGTTCGTGAAGCAGCGCAGATCCTGGCGAAAGACTACGGTGTGGGTTCCGATGTGTACTCTGTTACCTCCTTCACTGAACTGGCGCGTGATGGCCAGGATTGTGAGCGCTGGAACATGCTGCACCCAATGGAAACCCCACGCGTTCCGTACATCGCTCAGGTGATGAACGACGCGCCAGCGGTGGCGTCTACTGACTATATGAAACTGTTCGCTGAGCAGGTTCGTACTTACGTTCCAGCTGATGATTATCGCGTACTGGGTACTGACGGCTTCGGTCGTTCTGACAGCCGCGAAAACCTGCGTCACCACTTCGAAGTTGATGCTTCCTACGTGGTAGTAGCAGCACTGGGCGAACTGGCTAAACGTGGCGAAATCGATAAGAAAGTGGTTGCAGACGCAATCACCAAATTCAACATCGATGCAGATAAAGTTAACCCGCGTCTGGCGTAAGAGGTAAAAGAATAATGGCTATCGAAATCAATGTACCGGACATCGGGGCTGATGAAGTTGAAATCACCGAGATCCTGGTCAAAGTGGGCGACAAAGTTGAAGCTGAACAGTCGCTGATCACCGTAGAAGGCGACAAAGCTTCTATGGAAGTCCCGTCTCCTCAGGCTGGCATCGTTAAAGAGATCAAAGTCTCTGTTGGCGATAAAACCGAGACCGGTAAACTGATCATGATTTTCGATTCCGCCGACGGTGCAGCAGCTGCTGCACCTGCGCAGGAAGAGAAGAAAGAAGCAGCACCTGCTGCTGCTCCAGCAGCGGCCGCGGCAGCGAAAGAAGTGAACGTGCCTGACATCGGCGGTGACGAAGTTGAAGTCACTGAAATCCTGGTGAAAGTGGGCGATACCGTTGCGGCCGAGCAGTCACTGATCACCGTAGAAGGCGACAAAGCCTCTATGGAAGTGCCGGCACCGTTCGCGGGTACCGTTAAAGAGATCAAGATCAACACCGGCGACAAAGTGTCTACAGGTTCCCTGATCATGATTTTCGAAGTGGCGGGCGCTGAAGGCGCTGCGGCTCCAGCGAAAGCGGAAGCTGCTCCGGCTCCGGCTGCTGCACCAGCGGCTGCTGGCGGCGTGAAAGACGTTAACGTACCGGACATCGGCGGTGACGAAGTTGAAGTGACCGAAGTGATGGTAAAAGTGGGCGACAAAGTTGCCGCTGAACAGTCACTGATCACCGTTGAAGGCGACAAAGCTTCTATGGAAGTGCCTGCGCCGTTCGCCGGTACCGTTAAAGAGATCAAAATCAACACCGGCGACAAAGTATCTACCGGCTCTCTGATCATGGTCTTCGAAGTGGAAGGCGCAGCACCTGCCGCCGCTCCAGCTGCCGCGGCTGCTCCGGCACCGGCTGCTGCACCGGCTCAGGCTGCTAAACCGGCTGCTGCCCCTGCTGCTAAAGCAGAAAAATCTGAGTTCGCTGAAAACGACGCTTACGTCCACGCGACTCCGCTGATTCGTCGCCTGGCGCGCGAATTCGGTGTGAACCTGGCGAAAGTGAAGGGCACTGGTCGTAAAGGCCGTATCCTGCGCGAAGACGTTCAGGCTTACGTGAAAGATGCGGTGAAACGCGCCGAAGCTGCACCTGCTGCTGCCGGTGGCGGTATCCCGGGCATGCTGCCATGGCCGAAAGTGGACTTCAGCAAGTTCGGTGAAATCGAAGAAGTGGAACTGGGCCGTATCCAGAAAATCTCGGGTGCTAACCTGAGCCGTAACTGGGTAATGATCCCGCACGTTACCCACTTCGATAAGACCGATATCACCGATCTGGAAGCGTTCCGTAAACAGCAGAACGCCGAAGCTGAGAAGCGTAAGCTGGACGTGAAGTTCACTCCAGTGGTCTTCATCATGAAAGCGGTTGCCGCTGCCCTTGAGCAGATGCCTCGCTTCAACAGCTCCCTGTCCGAAGACGGCCAGAAGCTGACGCTGAAGAAGTACATCAACATCGGTGTTGCGGTTGATACGCCAAATGGTCTGGTTGTTCCGGTCTTCAAAGACGTGAACAAGAAGAGCGTCACTGAGCTGTCCCGTGAACTGACCACCATCTCCAAAAAAGCGCGTGATGGTAAGCTGACTGCCGGCGAAATGCAGGGCGGCTGCTTCACTATCTCCAGCATCGGCGGCCTGGGTACCACCCACTTCGCACCGATTGTGAACGCGCCGGAAGTGGCTATCCTCGGTGTGTCCAAGTCCGCGATGGAGCCGGTGTGGAATGGCAAAGAGTTCGTGCCGCGTCTGATGATGCCAATCTCTCTGTCCTTCGACCACCGCGTGATCGACGGGGCTGATGGTGCGCGTTTCATCACCATCATCAACAACATGCTGAGCGACATTCGCCGCCTGGTGATGTAATCGAAAAGCCGGCCAGTCGGCCGGCTTTTTTCTGATAATCTCATGGGGTTTTTGAGGTTATTGGTGAAAGCGATAATTCGTGAGCCGTTTGTTGTTTCAAAATTGTTAACAATTTTGTAAAATACGGGCGGATAGAACGACCCGGTGGACGACGGGTATACATTAAGAGGTCATGATGAGCACAGAAATCAAAACTCAGGTCGTAGTACTTGGGGCAGGCCCGGCAGGTTACTCCGCAGCATTTCGCGCCGCGGATTTAGGTCTGGAAACCGTCATCGTAGAACGTTACAGCACCCTCGGCGGTGTTTGTCTGAACGTCGGCTGTATCCCTTCTAAAGCGCTGCTGCACGTAGCGAAAGTTATCGAAGAAGCCAAAGCGCTGGCTGAACACGGTATCGTCTTCGGCGAGCCGAAAACCGACATCGACAAAATTCGTACCTGGAAAGAGAAAGTTATCACTCAGCTGACCGGCGGTCTGGCGGGTATGGCCAAAGGCCGTAAAGTGAAAGTGGTAAACGGTCTGGGTAAATTCACCGGTGCGAACACCCTGGAAGTGGAAGGCGAAAACGGCAAAACCGTGATTAACTTCGACAACGCGATCATCGCGGCAGGCTCTCGCCCAATCGAACTGCCATTCATTCCACATGAAGATCCACGCGTGTGGGATTCCACCGATGCGCTGGAGCTGAAAACCGTTCCTAAGCGCCTGCTGGTTATGGGCGGCGGTATCATCGGTCTGGAAATGGGTACCGTGTACCATGCGCTGGGTTCAGAGATCGACGTGGTTGAAATGTTCGACCAGGTTATCCCGGCTGCCGACAAAGACATCGTTAAAGTCTTCACCAAACGCATCAGCAAGAAATTCAACCTGATGCTGGAAACCAAAGTGACTGCCGTTGAAGCGAAAGAAGACGGTATTTACGTTTCCATGGAAGGCAAAAAAGCCCCTTCCGAACCACAGCGTTACGACGCCGTGCTGGTGGCTATCGGTCGTGTGCCGAACGGTAAAAACCTCGACGCGGGCAAAGCTGGCGTGGAAGTGGACGACCGTGGCTTCATCCGCGTTGACAAACAGCTGCGCACCAACGTGCCGCACATCTTTGCTATCGGCGATATCGTCGGTCAGCCAATGCTGGCGCACAAAGGTGTTCACGAAGGTCACGTTGCCGCTGAAGTTATCGCCGGCATGAAGCACTACTTCGATCCGAAAGTGATCCCATCTATCGCCTACACCGAGCCAGAAGTTGCATGGGTCGGTCTGACTGAGAAAGAAGCGAAAGAGAAAGGCATCAGCTACGAAACCGCCACCTTCCCGTGGGCTGCTTCTGGCCGTGCTATCGCGTCCGACTGCGCAGACGGTATGACCAAACTGATCTTCGACAAAGAGACTCACCGCGTGATCGGTGGTGCGATTGTCGGTACCAACGGCGGCGAGCTGCTGGGTGAAATCGGTCTGGCTATCGAAATGGGCTGTGACGCGGAAGACATCGCGCTGACCATCCACGCTCACCCGACTCTGCACGAGTCCGTGGGCCTGGCGGCAGAAGTGTTTGAAGGTAGCATCACCGACCTGCCAAACGCGAAAGCGAAGAAGAAATAAGTTTCTTCAGATGAAAAAAGCGGCCTGAGGCCGCTTTTTTATGCGCCGCGTTCAGGGGGTGACAGGCTGCCAGGTTTTATCCGGGTGGTATGCAGCGAGCGCCTGCGCTTTTTGTGCCGAATCGTTGCCGAGATTTGCCTGATGCACCTTGTCATCCTGGTTAACGACAAAGCTCATTACCCCCGTCTGACCATAGCTCACGGGCCAGGCAACCATCGCAAAGCCATTTTTATCCGGCAGAATGCGGAACCGATAACCGTGATAGCCCATACCAGGCTCCGGCGGGCTGAAGGCGGGACCCAGCGGGCTTGGCGCTTCGCCCGGCGAGATGGGCCAGTACAGGCCGTCTTTTAGCCCTGGTGTGCTGACAATCTTGTGCGCATAGCGGTGGTTCATGGCGTAGTAGCTCTGCTGTGCGTCGACGTAGGCGTGCAGCGCTCCGATAGCCGCGAGTTCGTTGCGGCCGATTTCGCGGGTCAGGATCTCATTAGCCGCTTTCTGCATATCAAATTGCCAGCCCTCTTTTTTCTTCACTACCGGTATGGGGAGTTGCCAGCCGTTATCGCCAACTGACAGATGGGCGATATCGCCGCTGATTTCGGTACGATGGTTAATCTTCCAGTCACGCAGGAATCGAGCTACCGCCTCCGGATCAACCCCTTCAGGTGGCAGATAGTCGCGCCAGTTATCCCCCAGCAGGTCGGCCATCGCGCTCTCATTCTGCTCGCTGATGGCCTTCGTCAGGGCATTGGCCGCCTGCTCAGGCGTGGAGAAAGATTGCTGGGCGCAGGCGAAGGTGGATACCATCAACAACAGCATTCCACCGATCGGTTTCATGTTCATAGCGGCTTCCTTAACGACGATGGAATTCACGGTGTTCGGTATGATGTTCGGACAGCTGCTGGCGGCTTTCCAGCCCGCGCTGGTGCTGGGCCTGCCAGTTGGCCGAGCGGCTGTCGTTGCCGCTCAGGGCGTTTGCCCGCAGCGGCTGATGCTGAACCTGCGCAGGGCGTCTGGTTTGGGCGGGAGGGTTATTCATCCGTTGTGCGTGGGACCGCGCGCTGTCGTAGCCGCGATAGTTGCTGCGCTGAGAGAGCTGCTTCAGCTGCTGCGCGGACGCTGAATGTTGCGGGGAATGCACGTCGCCATGCTGTAGCTGTGCGAGGGTTTTGCCCGTCGACTGCTGTACCTGCGCCATCGCAGCCTGCCGCTGGCTATCGCGGTTGACAGGCTGCTGCCGGGTAGCGCTCAGCCCGCCCGGCACTGAAGTCTGATGATAGCGGCTGGCAAGCTGGCTATTGGCGTAGGGCACGCCGTTGCGGTAGGCCGGGTTATGCTGCCAGACCTGATGATTATCGGTACGGTGCTCGCCGGTGATCTTATTGAAGTTATTAACATTAATATTAATGTTATCGCCGTTATGCGAATAACCGCCGTGGCGATCGTCATCATGATCGTGATGATGATCGTCGTCATCGTCCCAGTCGATATTACTGAACAGCGCATAGGTGGTGGCTACGCCGAGGCTATAGCCAAAGCCTCTGACAAAACTATTGGTAAACTGCTGGCCGGGAGACGGGGGCAGATACACCGGCGGATAGCTGGCGTTTGGCCACGTGCCGTAGACGGTGGAAGGGTTGTAGGTGGGTACATAAACCACCTGTGGATCGGCTGGCTCAATTTTAATCACCGTCGGACTAGCCGACGTTGACGTCGCGGCTGTACTGGCGGAGGCTGGCGCAGATTTTTTCACGGTGGTGACGGTCTGCTGCGGGGTGGATTGCAACGTGCCTGTCTGCTGCGCCAGCAGGCGCAGACGCTGCACGGAATCCATCACATCCTTTGGCTGGGCGAGAAAGGCGTCGCCGAGGCTCTGTACCCACGACGGGTTTGCTCCCATCAACGACATTAACTGCGGAAAGGCGACCAGCGATTTCACGCTGGCATCCCATGGCTGCCCGCTGACCGACTGAATGGCGGTATCGCCCTGCATTTTAGGGTTGTCCTTTGACCACTGGGCGGCCTGAATCACGCTCGCCGGATAGGTTGAGGCCATCAGAATTTGCGACAGCAGCGCGTCGGGGTAGAGCGCAATGGGCGCGGTCCACTGATCGATCTGCGCGGCGGTATAGGCCGGAGTCGCCACCGGGGCAGGTTGTGCTGTTGGTGCGGGGAGCTGCGGGGCTACCGGCGCAGGTGCGGGAGCGGGTTCCGTTGCGCGGCTTTTAACGAACATGACGCCCGAGGCGGCAAACAGCCCCGCACTGCAAAGCAGAATAAGAAGATGTGGTTTAAAAGGCAACTTCATAGATTGACTCCAACGAGACGAGTGCAGTGCCGTGAGGCGTTGCTGTTGCCGCGAGTATCATTCACCCGTGTTTTACAGTTTTGACTTTTGTTGGGAAACCCTCCGAAGCGTCCGGATAAAGAGTGTGAGTATTTATTACACAATTATATCGGATGGCTGAGCAGGCGACGGACATTCAGAAGGCCGCTCTTGCGAGCGGCCAGCAGCTAGTTGCTGGGGTGGCGACAAACTTACGGAACTGCTTTCGGGCCCGGTGACGGGGTGCTATACCATGCTTAACGATTCAGCAAATTTTTTAATGTTGCTTTTTTGTAAACAGATTAACACTGTGCAGAAATCCTGCTATGCTGCCCGACGCGGTATCGGGCATTTACCCTACAAACTGCTGTCTCACAGGAGCGTGAAGAGAACGCCCGCCGCATATGACAATGAGAGCGAGGAGAACCGTCGTGCTAGAAGAATACCGTAAGCACGTAGCAGAACGTGCCGCCGAGGGAATTGTACCCAAACCGTTAGATGCAACCCAAATGGCCGCGCTCGTCGAGCTGCTGAAGAACCCGCCTGAGGGCGAAGAAGAATTCCTGTTAGATCTGCTGATCAACCGTGTACCGCCTGGCGTAGATGAAGCTGCCTACGTAAAAGCCGGATTCCTTGCCGCCGTTGCCAAAGGCGAAGCCACCTCCCCACTGGTTACTCCTGAAAAAGCGATTGAACTGCTCGGCACCATGCAGGGCGGCTATAACATTCATCCGCTGATTGACGCGCTGGATAACGACAAGCTGGCGCCAATTGCTGCCAAAGCGCTCTCTTCAACGCTGCTGATGTTCGATAACTTCTACGATGTGGAAGAAAAAGCCAAAGCAGGCAACGTTTACGCGAAGCAGGTGATGCAGTCCTGGGCCGATGCCGAATGGTTCCTGAACCGCCCTCAGCTTGCTGAAAAAATTACCGTTACCGTCTTTAAAGTGACCGGTGAAACCAACACCGATGACCTTTCTCCGGCGCCGGATGCATGGTCTCGCCCGGATATCCCACTGCACGCCCTGGCGATGCTGAAAAACGCCCGTGAAGGCATTGAGCCGGATCAGCCAGGCGTGGTTGGCCCGATCAAACAGATCGAAGCCCTGCAACAAAAAGGTTTCCCGCTGGCTTACGTCGGTGACGTGGTCGGTACCGGTTCTTCCCGTAAATCCGCCACCAACTCCGTGCTGTGGTTCATGGGCGACGACATTCCGCACGTGCCGAACAAGCGCGGCGGCGGCCTGTGCCTCGGCGGCAAAATTGCGCCAATCTTCTTCAACACCATGGAAGATGCGGGCGCGCTGCCAATTGAAGTGGACGTGAGCAACCTGAACATGGGCGACGTGATTGACGTTTACCCGTATAAAGGCGAAGTGCGCAACCACGAAACCAACGAACTGCTGGCCAGCTTCGAACTGAAAACCGACGTGCTGATCGACGAAGTGCGTGCCGGTGGCCGTATTCCGCTGATCATCGGCCGTGGCCTGACCACCAAAGCGCGTGAAGCGCTGGGTCTGCCGCACAGTGACGTATTCCGTCAGGCGAAAGACGTGGCCGAGAGCAACCGCGGTTACTCTCTGGCGCAGAAAATGGTGGGTCGCGCCTGCGGCGTCACTGGTATCCGTCCTGGCGCGTACTGCGAACCGAAAATGACCTCCGTGGGGTCTCAGGACACCACTGGCCCAATGACCCGTGATGAACTGAAAGACCTGGCGTGCCTGGGCTTCTCTTCCGATCTGGTGATGCAATCCTTCTGCCACACCGCGGCGTATCCGAAGCCGGTTGACGTAACCACGCACCACACGCTGCCAGACTTCATTATGAACCGTGGCGGTGTCTCCCTGCGTCCGGGCGACGGCGTTATCCACTCCTGGCTGAACCGCATGCTGCTGCCGGATACCGTCGGTACCGGCGGTGACTCCCATACCCGATTCCCAATCGGGATCTCCTTCCCGGCGGGTTCCGGTCTGGTGGCGTTTGCCGCAGCGACCGGCGTGATGCCGCTGGATATGCCGGAATCAGTGCTGGTGCGCTTCAAAGGTAAAATGCAGCCGGGCATTACCCTGCGCGATCTGGTGCACGCGATCCCGCTGTATGCCATTAAACAGGGTCTGCTGACCGTCGAGAAGAAAGGCAAGAAAAACATCTTCTCTGGCCGCATTCTGGAAATTGAAGGTCTGCCGGATCTGAAAGTGGAGCAGGCGTTCGAGCTGACCGATGCCTCTGCCGAGCGTTCTGCGGCGGGCTGTACCATCAAGCTGAACAAAGAGCCGATTATTGAGTATCTGACCTCCAACATCGTGCTGCTGAAGTGGATGATAGCGGAAGGCTACGGCGACCGTCGTACGCTGGAGCGTCGTATTCAGGGTATGGAAAAATGGCTGGCGGATCCGCAGCTGCTGGAAGCCGACGCTGACGCAGAGTACGCGGCGGTGATTGAGATCGATCTGGCGGATATCAAAGAGCCAATCCTGTGTGCGCCTAACGATCCGGACGATGCGCGTCTGCTCTCTGACGTGCAGGGCGATAAGATCGACGAAGTGTTCATCGGCTCCTGTATGACCAACATCGGCCACTTCCGTGCTGCCGGTAAGCTGCTGGATACCCACAAAGGCCAGCTGCCGACCCGTCTGTGGGTGGCGCCGCCAACCCGTATGGATGCGGCGCAGCTGACCGAAGAGGGCTACTACAGCGTGTTTGGTAAGAGCGGGGCGCGTATTGAAATCCCTGGCTGTTCCCTGTGTATGGGCAACCAGGCGCGCGTGGCCGACGGTGCGACGGTGGTTTCCACCTCAACCCGTAACTTCCCGAACCGTTTAGGTACCGGGGCGAACGTTTACCTGGCCTCTGCGGAGCTGGCGGCGGTTGCGGCGCTGATTGGCAAACTGCCAACGCCGGAAGAGTACCAGACCTTTGTGGCTCAGGTAGATAAGACGGCGGTGGATACTTATCGTTATCTGAACTTCGACCAGCTCTCTCAGTACACCGAGAAGGCTGACGGGGTGATCTTCCAGACCGCAGTATAAATGCTACCCTCTCCCGTGGGAGAGGGGCTGGGGGTGAGGGCACCAGACCGCTCCGCACCTGACCCATTGCCCGGTGGCGCTACGCTTACCGGGCCTACAAAACCCATCGCAACGTCGGTGGGTTTTTTATTTTCATTCCTCCCACCTCTCCCGCTTTTTTTCTTCCTCTCTGCTGCGATAATTACCCTAATGGCTTTGCAGAGGAAAACGCTATGGATTACGAATTTTTGCGCGACATCACCGGCGTGGTGAAAGTGCGAATGTCGATGGGGCACGAAGCCGTTGGACACTGGTTTAACGAAGAGGTGAAAGAGAACCTCGCGCTGCTGGATGAAGTCGAACAGGCGGCGGAAACGGTGAAAGGCAGTGAACGCTCCTGGCAACGCGCCGGGCACGAATACACGCTGTGGATGGATGGCGAAGAGGTGATGGTGCGCGCCAACCAACTTGAGTTCTCGGGTGATGAGATGGAAGAGGGGATGAGCTACTACGACGAAGAGAGCCTGTCGCTGTGCGGCGTGGAAGACTTCCTGAGCGTGTTGAACGCCTACCGCGATTTTATGAAACAGAAGTAACTCCCCGAAGCGTCCCTGCTCCGGATCACGTTTACACGGTCGGAATGTTACGGCCGTAGTAAATTTCGCGCATCTCTTTCCAGAGCAGGTCGGTAATGACCTTACGCTCTTCTTCACTTAAATCTTCCGGCCTGGTGTGGAACATATAGTGCTTAAGATCGAACTCTTTAAGCATCATCTTGGTATGGAAGATATTCTCCTGATAGACGTTCACATCCATCATGTCGTACAGCGACTTCATATCCTCGGACATGAAGTTCTGAATGGAGTTGATCTCATGATCAATGAAGTGCTTCATGCCGTTGATATCACGGGTAAAACCGCGCACGCGATAATCAATAGTGACGATATCGGATTCCAGCTGGTGGATTAAATAATTCAACGCATTCAGCGGTGAAATCACGCCGCAGGTCGACACTTCAATATCCGCGCGGAAGGTACACAGCCCGCCTTCCGGGTGGCTTTCCGGGTAGGTGTGCACGCAGATGTGGCTTTTATCCAGGTGGGCGACTACCACTTCCGGCAGCGGGCCGGGGTGCTCGGTTTTGTCGATAAGCTTCGGGTCAACCGGCTCTTCACTCACCAGAATGGTGACGCTCGCACCCTGAGGCTCATAATCCTGGCGCGCGATATTCAGGATGTTCGCGCCGATAATCGAGCAGGTCTCTGTCAGGATCTCGGTCAGACGGTTGGCGTTGTAGAGTTCATCGATATAGGCGATGTAACCATCGCGCTCTTCTGCTGTTTTGGCGTAGCAGATATCGTAAATACAAAAACTCAGGCTTTTGGTCAGATTGTTAAAGCCATGCAGTTTAAGCTTTTTCAATTAGTTCACCTCCTTTGAGGACAGCGCGTCTTGCAGATATTGAGGCAACGCAAAGGCTGCGGTGTGGATCGCCGGGTTGTAGTAGCGGCACTGGAGTCCGGCCTGGTGGAAGCGGGCCTGCACGATCTCGGTAGAGAGATGGCGCAGAACGTCGTTATCCGTCGCCCAGGCAAAGGTCATGATCCCGCCGTAGTAAGTGGGGATCGCCGCCTGGTAGAAGCTGACGTCAGTAAAATAGGTGCTCAGCTTACGGTGGCTATCAAGTGCTTCATCCTGTTGCAGGAAGCAAACACCGTTTTGCGCCACAAAAATTCCGCCAGGCTTCAGGCAGCGCTTGCAGCCTTCGTAAAACGACGAGGTAAACAGCGACGCGCCCGGACCAATAGGGTCGGTACAGTCAGAGATTATGACATCAAACGTTTGCGTGGTCTGGTTAACAAAATTGACGCCATCATCGATAACCAGATTAAACCGCGGATCGTCATAGCTGCCGGCATTATGGTTGGGCAGATACTGGCGGCAGAACGACACCACACCGGCGTCGATTTCCACCATGGTGATGGTTTCGACATTCTGATGGCGAGAGACTTCACGCAGCATCGCGCCGTCGCCGCCGCCGATAATCAGCACGTCCTTCGCGTGGCCGTGGGCCAGCAGCGGGACGTGGGTCATCATTTCGTGATAGATAAACTCGTCGCGCTCGGTGGTTTGCACCACGCCGTCCAGCGCCATCACGCGGCCAAAGGCGGCGTTTTCGAAGATTATCAAATCCTGATGATCGGTTTTCTCATGATAGAGCACGTTATCCACGGCAAAATACTGACCAAACTGGTCATGCAGCGTTTCTTGCCATACCGTTTTTTCGGTCATGGGGAGCACCTCCTTCGTTAACATCCATTACATCCGGCAGATGGGCGCAACACAACACCGCCGTGAGGCGGTTAGCGGGTCAACAAGGGGCGTCGGGAAGGTTACTTCACGTAGGCGAGCAGGCTGAGTGAATCGCGAGCCAGCGCTTTGCATTTTTTAGCAGTGGGAATGCCAATACCGCTTAAATCACGGTAGCTGTCTTCACCGAGCGCCTTCATGTCGAAGCTGTCGTAGTTGCTGAGGTCCCATTGGTTCTGCTGGGCAAAAAAGACCAGTGCGCGACGAATTTGCCCATTGGGTAAATTCTGGTAACCACAATCGTTTTTCAGAAAAACAAAAACTGCCGTCAGATCGGCCATATCTTCCGCTTCGTTTTCACTTAGCGCGTAACTGTTCGCACACATCGCCATCAGGCTGGCGAACAAAATTGTTCTGAAAAACGTCTTCATTGCCTTTACCACTGCATCACGGAAAATTAACGTTAGCATACTTGATGCCAGGCCGACGATCTTTATTATTGCCGCCGTGCTTGACCTTCCGGTAAGGGGAGGGTTTATGCTCAAAAGATCGCCTGCTGGAAATAAGGAAATGCACATGCAACGTCGTGATTTTTTAAAATTTTCTGCCGCGCTGGGGGTTGCCAGCGCGTTACCTCTCTGGAGCCGCGCCGTATTTGCCGCCGACAGACCGGCTTTACCCATTCCTGAATTACTCGCCCCAGATGCCCGCAGCCGCATTCAGCTTGTGGTGCAGGCCGGTAAAACGACGTTCGGTCAGCACGCCGCCACGACGTGGGGCTATAACGGCAATCTGCTCGGCCCGGCGTTGCAGTTACGCAAAGGGAAGGCGGTGACGGTAGACATTCATAACACGCTTGCGGAAGAGACCACGCTGCACTGGCACGGGCTGGAAGTCCCGGGCGAAGTGGATGGAGGGCCTCAGGGCATTATCAGGCCTGGTGGTAAACGCAGCGTAACCTTTACTCCGGAACAACGCGCGGCGACCTGCTGGTTCCACCCGCATCAGCATGGCAAAACGGGCCATCAGGTGGCGATGGGGCTGGCCGGCCTGGTGCTGATTGAAGACGATGAAAGCCGCCTGCTGCGCCTGCCGAAACAGTGGGGAATCGACGATGTCCCGGTGATTGTGCAGGACAAAAAATTCAACGCTGACGGGCAAATTGACTATCAGCTGGACGTAATGAGCGCGGCGGTAGGCTGGTTTGGCGATACACTCCTGACCAACGGCGCGATCTACCCGCAGCATGCCGCGCCAAAAGGCTGGCTGCGCTTACGTCTGCTTAACGGCTGTAACGCCCGCTCGCTGAACTTCGCCACCAGCGATAAACGCCCGCTTTACGTGGTGGCAAGCGACGGCGGCCTGCTGCCGGAGCCGGTGAAGGTGAGCGAGCTGCCGATGCTGATGGGGGAGCGCTTCGAGGTGCTGGTGGATATCAGCGATGGCAAAGCGTTTGACCTGGTGACCCTGCCGGTCAGCCAGATGGGGATGGCCGTTGCGCCGTTTGATAAGCCGCATCCGGTCCTGCGCATTCAGCCGCTACAGATCACCGCCTCCGGTACGCTGCCGGAGACCCTCACCACGCTGCCAGCACTCCCGTCGCTGGACGGGCTTACGCAGCGTAAACTTCAGCTTTCTATGGATCCGATGCTAGACATGATGGGCATGCAGGCGCTGATGAAGAAGTACGGCAATCAGGCCATGGCGGGAATGCATCACGGCCAGATGATGGGCCATATGAATATGGACCACGGTAAAATGGGCGGCATGGATCACGGCGGCCATGGTTTCGATTTCCACAACGCCAACCGCATCAACGGCAAAGCGTTCGATATGAACACGCCCATGTTCGCCGCCACGAAAGGGCAGTTTGAACGCTGGGTGATTTCAGGCGAAGGCGACATGATGCTGCACCCGTTCCATATCCACGGCACGCAGTTCCGTATTCTGTCTGAAAATGGTAAAGCGCCGGAGGCGCATCGTGCGGGCTGGAAAGATACGGTGAGGGTGGAAGGCGGCGTCAGCGAGGTGCTGGTGAAGTTCGACCACGAGGCGCCGAAAGAGTTTGCCTATATGGCCCACTGTCATCTGCTGGAGCATGAAGATACGGGGATGATGCTCGGTTTTACCGTATAAAAAAAGCCGGGTGGCGGCTTCGCCTTACCCGGCCTACATAGGGCACCCGTAGGCCCGGTAAGCGTTAGCGCCACCGGGCTTTTTCGTTACTTAGCGTCGTCAGGCAGTGCATACGCGACAATATAGTCGCCCATCTTCGTGCCAAACGAACCGTGACCACCCGCAGAGATGACAACGTACTGCTTGCCATTCACTTCATAGGTCATCGGCGTTGCCTGTCCACCGGCTGGCAGACGGCCTTGCCACAGTTTCTCACCGTTGGTCATGTTGTACGCGCGCAGGTAGTTATCTGCGGTTGCCGCGATGAACAGCACGTTACCGGCGGTGGAGATTGGGCCACCCAGCATTGGCATACCCATATTGAAAGGCACTGGAACAGGCATCGGGAACGGCATGCTGTCCTGTGGCGTACCAATACGTTTCTTCCAGACGATCTTGTTGGTCTTCAGATCCAGACCGGAGATGTAACCCCAGGCAGGCTGTTTACACGGCAGACCAAACGGAGACAGGAACGGATTCAGGGTCACACCATAAGGAACGCCATACTGTGGCTGGATACCGGCTTCGGTACCGCTGCCTTTCGCATCTTTCGGCTGCTCCATTGGGTTACCCGGACCACGAGGGATCAGGCGGGAAACGAACGGCAGCGCCATTGGGTTAGCGATGGCGACCTGACGGTTAGGGTCAACGGAGATCCCACCCCATTCGAACATCCCCAGGTTACCCGGGAAGACCAGCGTACCCTGCTCTGACGGCGGGGTGAAAATCCCTTCGTAGCGCAGCTGGTGGAACATCACGCGGCATACCAGCTGGTCAAACATGGTGGCACCCCACATGTCTGCACCGCTGAGATCTTTCTTCGGACGGAAGCTCAGGTCAGAGAACGGCTGCGTTTTGGTGACGTAGTCGCCTTTGGCCGCACCCTGCGGAACCGGTTTTTCCGGCGCAGGAACAACCAGCTTACCGTTGCTACGATCAAGCACGAAGATGTTACCGGTTTTCGCCGGGGCGTAAATCACCGGTACGGTTTTACCGTTAACGGTAATGTCCGCCAGCGTCGGCTGGGACGGCATATCCATATCCCACAGATCGTGGTGAACGGTCTGGTAGCTCCATGCCAGTTTACCGGTCGTTGCGTTCAGCGCCACGATGGAGCTGGCGTAACGTTCCTGCTCCGGCGTACGGTTACCGCCCCAGATATCCGGCGTGGTCACGCCCATCGGCAGGTAGACCAGGTCCAGCTTCGCGTCATACGCTGCCGGTGCCCAGGAGTTCGGTGAGTTAAAGGTAAAGGTGTGTTCATCCGATGGGATCGCGTTAGGATCTTTCGCGCCCGGGTCGAAGGCCCACAGCAGTTTACCGGTGTTCACGTCGAAACCACGGATAACGCCGGAGGTTTCACGGGTGGAGAAGTTATCCGTTACCGAACCGGCAATCACGATGGTTTTATCGGTGATGATTGGCGGGGAGGTCGGTTCATACAGGCCCGGCGTGGTGTCCGGCATGTTGGTCTGAAGATTCAGAATGCCTTTATTGGCGAAGGTTTCGCACAGCTTGCCGGTCTCAGCGTTAATGGCAAACAGGCGGCCATCGTTCACCGGCAGCATAATGCGGCGAGGACAGTCGGCAATGACTTCCGGGCTGGCATTATCGGCGCGCGCTTCGTGGTAAGAGACGCCGCGGCAGGTAATGTGCTGGAACGACGGGTTGGAGTTCAGCTGTGGATCAAAGTGCCATTTCTCTTTACCGGTAGCCGCGTCGAGCGCGAACAGACGCTGGTGCGCCGTACACAGGTAGAGCATGTTGCCCACTTTAATTGGGGTCACTTCGTTGGTCAGCTCACCCGGATCGTTTGGCATCTTCAGGTCGCCGGTACGGAATACCCAGGCTTCCTTCAGGTTTTTCACGTTGTCCGCGTTGATCTGCTTCAGCGGGGAGTAGCGTTGACCTTCCTGGTTACGACCATAAGCAGGCCAGTCACCGTCCGCCACCTGCGAAATAGCCGCAGCCGGCGTGGATTCCGCGTTCAGCGTACCGTTGATCTCCTGCGGGTCGTTAAAACCGGCCCAGGTCAGGATGCCGCCACTAATCAGCAGGGCAACGACCAGACCGGCCACGGCCCCACTGGAAGGGACGATCAGACGACGCCAGACAAACGGCAGGATCAGCCAGATACCGAAGAAGACCAGAATGTCGCTGCGCGGCGTCAACGCCCAGAAGTCGAACCCGACTTCCCAGACGCCCCAGATCATGGTTGCGAGCAGTAACGCTGCGTACAGCCACAGAGCAGATTGTTTTCTGCGTAAAAGCAGGACGGTTACGCCAACCATAACCAGACCCGCAATCGGGTAGTACCAGGAGCCGCCAATCGCGACCAGCCATACGCCACCGATTAACAAATACAGCGCGCAGAACGCGGCAAACGCGGCTGTTAATGTCACCAGTAGACGCGGCTGTTTAGTTTTTGTTTCAGCCATAGAAAAGTACTCGTCAGTTTTGTTAATTATTTGCTAGCAATTAATTATAGGTATTAACAACTGTGATCGGAATCACAAATATTGCTTTTTATAACTCATACGCCAGGCTTATCCATTTACTGGTATAATGGCTGGCTTGCGTATCGATGCCGGAGCGAGAGTCATCCGCATTGAGAGATTTTCACTAAAATCATTTGGTTAGTAATATGAAACATACTGTTGAAGTGATGATCCCGGAAGCCGAGATCAAAGCGCGTATCGCCGAACTGGGTCGTCAAATCACCGAACATTACAAGGACAGCGGCAGCGAAATGGTGCTGGTCGGTCTGTTGCGTGGCTCTTTCATGTTCATGGCAGACCTGTGCCGTGAAGTGCAGGTGCCGCACGAGGTCGATTTTATGACCGCCTCCAGCTACGGCAGCGGCATGTCCACAACCCGTGATGTGAAAATCCTGAAGGATCTGGATGAAGATATTCGTGGCAAAGATGTGTTGATTGTTGAGGACATCATCGACTCCGGCAACACGCTCTCTAAAGTGCGTGAGATCCTGAGCCTGCGTGAACCAAAATCACTGGCGATTTGTACTCTGCTGGATAAGCCTGAGCGCCGTGAAGTGCAGGTGCCGGTGGAGTTCGTTGGTTTCTCCATCCCGGACGAATTTGTGGTGGGTTACGGCATTGATTACGCGCAGCGTTATCGCCATCTGCCGTATGTTGGGAAAGTAGTGATTCTGGACGAATAATTGCGGGCTGATGCCCTCACCCCAGCCCTCTCCCATAGGGAGAGGGTGAAAACCCCCGGCTTTGTTATTTATGGTTAACGTGCTTAAGCTTGAGGTTGGCAATTCCCGAGCGGTAACGCTGTTCCAGCGTTTCGCGGTTGGTGGCGGTCACTTCCAGATTGCGTAGCAGGCCGTCGTGAATACCGTACGCCCAGCCGTGGATGGAGACCTTCTGTCCGCGTTTCCAGGCAGACTGCATAATCGTCGAGTGGCCCAGGTTATAGACCTGCTCCATCACGTTCAGCTCACACAGCGTGTCGAGACGGCGCTCCTGCGGCATTTCGCCCAGCAGTGAGCTATGTTTGAACCAGATATCACGGATGTGCAGCAGCCAGTTATCGATTAACCCCAGCTCTGTATTTTCGACCGCCGCCTGTACGCCGCCGCAGCCGTAGTGGCCACAAATAATGATGTGCTCAACCTCCAGAACGTCAACGGCATACTGAACAACCGAAAGGCAGTTGAGATCGGTATGAATAACGAGGTTAGCAACATTGCGGTGAACAAACAGTTCGCCCGGTTCAAGACCGGTCAGACGTTCGGCGGGGACGCGGCTGTCGGAACATCCAATCCAGAGAAAGCGCGGGTTCTGCGCCTGTGCCAGTTTTCCAAAAAATCCGGGGTCTTCCTCCACCAGCATTTTTGACCATAGTGCATTGTTGCTGATGAGTGTATCTATGTCGTTCATGGAGGTTAGCGACCTGTAACCAAGTGATTGCGTTGCGCTACTATAGGGTAACCCGACTTTTAATGAAACCACACAACGTGTGTCAGAACTTAAGGTAAGTTGAATTCATGGCGATTGCACTGGAGCTTGAACAGCTCAAAAAAACCTACCCGGGGGGCGTCCAGGCGCTGCGCGGGATAGATCTTAAAGTCGAAGCGGGAGATTTCTACGCGCTTCTGGGGCCGAACGGGGCGGGAAAATCGACCACCATCGGGATTATCAGCTCGCTGGTCAATAAAACCTCGGGCCGCGTTAGCGTGTTTGGCTACGACCTGCAAAAAGACGTGGTCAACGCCAAGCGCCAGCTGGGGCTGGTGCCGCAGGAGTTCAACTTCAACCCGTTCGAGACGGTACAGCAGATTGTTGTTAACCAGGCGGGTTACTATGGCGTTGAGCGCAAAGAAGCGCTGGAGCGCAGCGAAAAGTATCTCAAACAGCTTGACCTGTGGGAGAAGCGTAACGAGCGCGCGCGGATGTTGTCCGGGGGGATGAAGCGCCGCCTGATGATTGCTCGCGCGCTGATGCACGAGCCAAAGCTGCTCATTCTTGATGAACCGACCGCTGGCGTGGATATTGAACTGCGTCGTTCCATGTGGGGCTTCCTGAAGGATCTGAACGACAAAGGCACCACCATCATTCTGACCACGCACTACCTGGAAGAGGCAGAGATGCTGTGCCGCAACATCGGCATCATTCAGCACGGCGAGCTGGTGGAAAACACCTCGATGAAGAACCTGCTCTCCAAGCTAAAATCAGAGACCTTTATCCTCGATCTGGCGGCGAAAAGCGCCCTGCCGAAGCTGGAGGGGTATAACTATCGCCTGGTCGATACCTCGACGCTGGAGGTAGAAGTGTTGCGCGAGCAGGGAATCAACAGCGTGTTCTCCCAGTTGAGCGCGCAGGGCGTTCAGGTATTAAGCATGCGTAACAAAGCGAACCGACTGGAAGAGCTGTTTGTCTCTCTGGTGCACGATAAACAAGGAGACAAGGCATGACGCATCTTTACTGGGTCGCGCTGAAAAGCATCTGGGCGAAAGAGATTAACCGCTTTATGCGCATCTGGGTGCAAACCCTGGTGCCGCCGGTGATCACCATGACGCTCTACTTCATCATTTTCGGCAACCTGATTGGCTCCCGCATTGGTGAGATGCACGGCTTTACCTATATGCAGTTTATCGTGCCGGGCCTGATCATGATGGCAGTGATCACCAACGCTTACGCGAACGTGGCGTCCTCATTCTTCAGCGCCAAGTTCCAGCGTAACATTGAAGAGCTGCTGGTGGCGCCAGTGCCGACGCACGTCATTATCGCCGGTTACGTGGGCGGTGGCGTGGCGCGCGGGCTGTGGGTGGGTATTCTGGTGACGGCGATTTCGCTGTTCTTCGTGCCGTTCCAGGTGCACTCGTGGCTGTTCGTGGCGCTCACGCTATTGCTGACGGCGATCCTGTTCTCACTGGCCGGCTTGCTGAACGCCGTGTTCGCCAAAACGTTTGATGACATCAGCCTGATCCCGACCTTCGTGCTGACGCCGCTGACCTATCTGGGCGGGGTGTTTTACTCCCTGACGCTGCTGCCGCCGTTCTGGCAGGCGCTGTCGCACCTGAACCCGATTGTCTATATGATCAGCGGCTTCCGCTTTGGTTTCCTCGGCATTACCGATGTCCCGCTGTTCACCACCGTTGTGGTGCTGGCGGTATTTATCGTGGCGTTCTATCTGCTGTGCTGGTATCTGATCCAGCGTGGACGTGGGCTGCGTAGCTAATCTTCTGCCCGGCGACGTTCTGTTTGCCGGGCACTTTCTTTGACAGTTATCACCGTAAACTAACCTTCACCTGGATAAACTACTCGCCTGCTAAGGAGAGACGATATGCTGGGATGGGTTATCACCTGCCACGATGAAGAGGCACAGGAAATGCTCCTGAAGCTGGAGGCCCGATTTGGCCCTCTGGCGCAATGTCGTGCGGTAAATTACTGGCGAGGGCTGAGCACCAATATGCTAAGCCGGATGATGTGCGACGCGCTGCATGAAACCGACACCGGTGATGGCGTGATTTTTCTCACCGACAGATCGGGCGCGGCGCCTTACCGTTCAGCGGCGTTAATGAGCCATAAGCATGATAACTGTGAAGTGATCTCCGGTATCAGCCTGCCTTTACTCGAAGCGATGTATCCGCTGCGCGCAACGTTGAGCAGCGCTGAGTTTCGTCACGCCATTGTGGCGCAGGGCTCGCCGGACGTGAGCAGCCTGTGGCACCAGCAGCAGAAGAATCCGCCTTTCGTTCTGCTTCACGATCTGTATAAGCATTAAACATTGGTATTGATGTCGCTTTTGCTACAATGGCGACTGATTTTCCGTATCGATTTATATCCCATGCTCATGCGCGTTATCTTTATCCTTCTGCTACTGGTCTCCGGTGGTGCGTCTGCCAGCCTGACCATTCAGCAAGGCCTTCCTGCCCAATATATGCAAACCACCGAAGATGCGGCCATCTGGGCTCAGGTGGGAAATGCCGTCGTGAACGTGGGCAATGTCCGCGCCGGGCAGATCCTCGCCGTCTTTCCGGCCGCGGCGGATTACTATGAATTTCGTTTCGGATTCGGTACGGGGTTTATTGATAAAGAGCACCTGGAAAAAGTGCAGGGTAAGCAACGCGTCGAGGATAGCCTGGGCGATCTGAACAAGCCGCTCAGCAATCAAAACCTCATCACCTGGAAAGACACGCCAGTGTATAATGCCCCCAGCAGCGGAAGCGCGCCCTTTGGCACCTTAAGCGCCAATCTTCGCTATCCGATTCTGAATAAGCTGAAAGATCGCCTGAACCAGACCTGGTTTCAGATCCGCATCGGCAATCGTCTGGCGTGGATCAGCAGCCTGGATGCACAGGAAGATAACGGACTGCCGGTTCTGACCTACCACCATATCCTGCGTGATGAAGAGAACACCCGTTTTCGACATACCTCCACGACAACCAGCGTACGTGCGTTTAATAATCAGATGGCCTGGTTACGCGATCAAGGCTATACCACGCTGACAATGTACCAGCTTGAAGGGTACGTGCGTAACAAGATGAACCTCCCCGCGAAAGCGGTGGTGATCACTTTTGATGATGGCCTGAAATCGGTGAGCCGCTACGCGTATCCGGTGCTGAAAGAGTATGGCTTCAACGCGACGGCGTTTATTATTTCATCCCGAATCAAAGGTCACCCTCAGAAGTGGGATCCCCGATCGCTACAGTTTATGAGCGTTCAGGAAATTAAGGCCATTCAGGATGTGTTCGACATTCAGTCTCACACCCACTTCCTGCATCGCGTGGATGGGTATAAGCACCCCATCTTATTGAGCCGCAGCTATCACGTGATCCTGTTCGATTTTGAACGCTCACGGCGTGCACTGGCGCAGTTCAACCCGCGCGTGCTGTATGTTTCGTACCCGTTTGGCGGGTATGACAATAAAGCGATTAAAGCCGCGAATGATGCCGGTTTTCATCTGGCAGTGACAACGGTGAAGGGGAAGGTGAAGCCGGGGGATAATCCGTTCTTACTGAAGCGACTGTATATTCTGAGAACGGATTCGCTGGAGACAATGTCGCGGCTGATCAGCAATCAGCCGCAGGGGTAGGTTATTCGTACGTGGTCTGAATGGTCACGGTGGTACCGAAAACACCGACGGTTACCGGATCGCTACCGGTTTTGACCAACCTGGCCCAAAGTGATCTGTCAATAATACTAACAGGATCCCCAACAACCTCTCCTATAGCAATGACACGTTGGTAACTGTCTGCCGGCACGGGGTAATGATCATTTTCAGAATCCGTAATCATGACGCCGACGCCTCCTGCCGCAGTAACACCACCAGTATTCTCGACGGTATTGGTAAAATATTTTTTATCTGCGGTGGTATGTGTGGAGGATAACGTATAGTAAACAGCGGTTGTATTTACACATGTACCCGTAACATGGAACTCGACTTTGCTGGTATTCCCGTTTTCGACTTCTGCGGGATACCAGTCACCAAGATTTACCGTTGTGGGCGCACGTAAGACACAGGTCGGGCGATTTAATGGCATGCTAAATGACATCTCGCTCATGTTCACATGGGGACGAGGGTGATCGGATGTCTTCGGATCGCTTGGATCGCCCAGAATGATCTGACCAATCGGGCCTGCACCGGCCGTTAAAAAATTAACATCCGAAGGAACACCCTGAAATCCATTGGTTTGATAGATTTCCATGCGCACATGCCAGGTTTTTTCGTCAAGCAGCTCTTCGTGATCGTCATTAGGTGCGGTCATATACCAGGACCCTGCGTTGGGCGGGAACCACGCGGTGACGCCGTTACCATCGGGATACATCGCCAGGGTATAGACAATACCCGGAATATTCGTCCGGAAGGTGGCTTTGTTATCTATGTAGCCTGCCAGCATTGAGTTGTCGGTAATCTGATAGGTGTTTTCACCGTCATTTCCCCCAGCACAGTGAGATTTTAACGCAGGCGTTGTTTCCATAATGATCGTATTACTGATCTGTATGGGAGTTGTTACTGTGCCCACAGGCAGAGGAGTGATAACTGGTTGTGCACCTGGAGACATAATCTGCAAGTCATCATTACCGTAAAATTTGCACTCCTCGAAATTAGCCCGTGCTGCGCCAGACAGCCCGAACGCTGCGAACGCTAATATAGTGAGGTATTTTTTCATCCTAAATCCCTTTATTCGTAGCTGACATTAACCAGAACATTACTTATCACAGCGCCGCTGGTGATCGTTCCAATATTCTGATAACGTGCGTAAAAGCCATAATCCTTTATATAGTTCTCACTACTTCCACCGACATCGTAAATAACGTTTGATGTCCCGTCGCTGTTCAGGACGTTAGTTTTGAACGTATCTGAAAAAATAACGATACCCACATTTTCAGCCGCACCGGCTGTGGCATCGTTTTTAAACACCTGGTTGTGATTACTCCAGAAACCATTTTGCGGAGCAAAACTAAATTTTAGTTTGTTAATCGTTGCGCCTTCTGTACTGCTCGCATAGCAGTCATCTACGTGGATGGTAAAAGGCGTTCCAGCTTCATCATCGTTTGGCGATAAACGATCGCTCTTGTCGCTGTTATAAAACCAGTCTCGTGACACGGTCGGCAAAGTGATCTCTCCGCCGTTTTCGACGCTTAGCCGACAGGTATTATTAACGATGTTTGCTGTCAGGTTTACATCCATACCTGAACCTGCCTGGCTTACGCCAGGCAGAGTGCTACCAGCCAGACCGATAAGCAACACAAGACCGGGCTGGTGTAAATTAAACGGTGATTGTTGCATAATGGTTCCTGGAATTATTGATAGGTGACTGTGAAGGTTACTGGCGCAGTAACGGCACCTGTGCCAACATCGGCAATATTTCTGTCTTTCGCAATCACAATGCGTGAGTTCATCGGGAATTCCCCTACACCGTCAGCAATGCTGACCTCCTGTGCCGCCGGAGGCCTTTTGCAACTCAACATTACGCCAGTATCTACAACTCCTGACCAGATTTCGAAGCCTGTTGCTAACCCAGCAGAATAAGAATCTCCGTCCGTTTTCGGACCCGAGCATCCCCCACCTGCACCACTCGCTGCGGCTACCGTTGCCTTAGTTACACCAGAGCAGTTTGTAAAGGCAATTTTTAACGGCTCGACACGAGTCTTATTTACCAGATCGGTTTTATATACGTCGCCAAACGCAATTTCAGTGGACGCAGTTCCTGCACCGTTAAGCACTTTTGCTGTACACGTGCCCGAGACTATTTTTGATTTTATCGTTAATTTAACACTGTCAGTACCTGTAATTGCTGCGTTTGCCATTCCCGAATACAGAAGTGCAGAAACGGATAGGGCGATAAAAGTAGATTTAAATTTCATAATGTTGCTCCGTTTTCCTGCACCAATTACTCGTAGCTAAATTCAAAAGTCGCAGTAGCCTCAAAATCACCAACTGTCATGCTATTAACTTTGGTTTCACGTATTGTGGCTACTAAAGGAACTTCTTTATTCTGGATTTCTGTTGCACTCCAGACCAGTCGCTTAGCATCATCGTCAGAGTTGATGATAAAAGGGGCCTCCGGTGCGCTGGCTCTGGCAATTTCAACAGCAGAGAAATCTGCGCCTCCATCGGCTTTTGGTTTTTGATTAACAAGGCCGCTAAGCAAATAACCCGATTGGCTTCCTTTTACCGTGGCTTTCAGTGAGGTCAGAGAGGCCGGGCATTCAACAATCACAATTTTGAAATTGGCATTTGCGGTGCCAGCTTTGACATCGTCGAGACGCACCTGGCCGCCGTTACCAATGAGCAGTGTTTGATCCGTATCGGAACCCGTACCGCCCATCAGTTTCATATCACAAGTGGTTTCACGGATATTGGCCGTAAAGTTAACATCGAGATTCGTGCCCTCGGCGAGCGCCGAACCTGATAACGCCAGCATCGTTACGGCAACGACTGACAGGCTATAAAGATTTTTTTTCATACAAACTCTCGTCTATTTTCCCGAATAATTACATCTGGCACACTTGATTGCTGAGCACCGTTGTAAGTCCTACTTTTTGAGCATGTGATGAGACGTTATAATGCACGTCACATTTACTGTCTTTATCGCTTCCCCAGACAACATGAAGCGTGCCTTCATCCTCAACGCCGCGGACATAGGCTTGCCCCGCCTGTCCCACGGTGCCAATAGATTCATTTTTTTCATTTAAAACATCAGCGCCTAAAGGAATAAATCCGTTATCGGTGCGCTTAAGTTCTAAAATTAATGAACGACCTTCATCGGTTGCAAAATCAACCAGCACAACGGAACCACTGCGGGGAACCGTAATTTCACTGGTGTTTTTAATTTCAACGTCGTTTTCCAGCGTGCTGATATCAAGGTATACGCGGTTTTCACGGTAGGCAGACATATAAGGCAGAATGCCATAGCCGGAACTGCCTATTTCGCTGTTACCAAAGCCGATACCGGCGCCTTTCGCACCACTCGCTTTGACCAGTGCCAGCGCATCGTTGTCACCAATACTCCCTGGCGCAAATGCAATACCTCCTGAATGGATGACCATGCCACCGTTATAGGAGGCAGAATATTGTTTACTGTTGTCATCACCAAAAGAGGCAGATAAACCCAGCGGGCCATATTCACTGTTATAGGACCCGTAGCCGCTTATCTGATTCAGGTCACCATAATTACCACTGTTTGACGAGGCGCTAACGGAATAACTCACCTTATTATCTTGCGTATTTCCACCCGCGGACGTGTTAAAGCTTGTGCCGCCTTTAAGGTCGGAACGTAATCCCATATTGATGTTCGAGAATCCACCGGCATTCCCTCTATCTTTTGAGAATACACTTAATGGAATGCTTAGGCTTAAATAAACGCTGTCGTCTTTCTTGCCGTTCTGATCATAGGTTCGCTGTAATGACAAGCTGTAGCTGCCGTAGGTGAAGCTATTGTTATACCCAATATTGTAATTGGAAGTAGAGCCCGTCGCGTTCCAGTAATCCTGCCAGGTGCCGCTTACATACAGGGAGCCAAAATTGTCTTCTCCGGAGGTCAGCGGTTGGTTAAGACTAATTTGCACCTGGTTTTTGGTGCGCTGATAGTCTGCATATAGCGCTTCGTTTGAGTCATAGCTACGGTTTGAGTACTTCTGGTGCCTAATACTGTCCTGAAGTTGCGCCGCATCGTTAAGCGTCAGGTAGTCTTCCGTCGAGAAACGATAAGCCGCAACGTTAAAGGAAGTATTCGTCGACTCAATCATTTTGCTGTAGGTTAAACGATAACTTTGCCCGCTTAATTTATCCAGCCCCTCAATATCTGCATAAGATTGCGTAACGTCGAATGCAAACGCACCAACAGGGGTGTTCATTGCCACGCCGAGAATACCGGCATAAAAATCCATGTCGGTATATTGCGCGCCAATATAACCCGTGAACGTATTATTCAGGCCATAGTAAAGCGTACCGTAACCCACTTTAGGCGCATCAATCAGTGAATCGTCATTTAACTCACCTAAACCGACGTCCCAGCGAGAGGCTCCCGGACGGAGCATCTGCGTGACGGATGAAAAGGGTACGGTAAAGGAGCGTTTGCTGCCATCAGCTTCTTCAATCGTTACCAGTAAATCATTTCCGTAACCTGTGGTACTCAGGTCGTTTATTTCAAACGCGCCTGGTGGCACCGAGGTTTCATAAATCTTATTGCCGCTCTGCGTGACGCTGACCTTCGCGTTACTGTTCGCGACACCCCGAATGACAGGCGCGTAGCCTGTGGACCCCATTGGCAACATGCGATCGTCACTGTACATGCGTGCGCCGCGAAGGCTCATAGAGTTAAATGCCTCGCCACGCGTGTAAGAGTCGCCGATGACAAACTGAGCACTCAATGGTGTAATATCGCGCTGCAAATAGACATCCTGACTGGAGTATTTTGTGCCGCTATCTTTGTCCCAGTTAAAATTGCCACGCGAGCGCAGGCGCCATGGCCCCATATTCAGACCATAGCGTAACCCTACATATGCACTTTCTGATGTACTGCCGTTGTTCTCGCTACGCCAGCCGTTCATGTCATAAGAGAGCAGAGCGGCAGGAATCCCGTTATCCCACAACGATGGATCGACATAGCCCGCCGGGCGTTTCAGCACATAAATCTGGGGAAAATTAAAATCCATAGCCTGCTTGCCACTGTCATAGCTAACCGTAGCGCCAGCGAAAGATTTTTTAATATCGACGCAGGTTTCATCGTCTTCCGGTCCGTCAGGCAATGTGCTGGTGTCGACACCCGATTGTGACAGCAGCAGTTTTGTTATGCACGGGGTCGCACGAGGTGTTCCGTTATCTTTAAACGTGACCTCTACGGTGGACTTCAGTTTACCGTTCAGGTTGATCTTAGTGCGATAGGTCCCCGGTAAAACCGGGTTGCCATGTGAAAAACGATTAATATCAATATTAGCGCTGCCATTTAAAAGAAATTGATCGTTAAACTCGACCTCTTCTTCATTATCAGGCAGATCTTTTGCTGGCGTGATATTTTCTGCACAGGCATAAAAAGGCAATGCTGCACTTATCGTAAGACATAAAAGAGAACGTTTAAATAACATGGCACATCCACTTAATCAGTGCAGAGAGGGTCCTCTCCACAGAGTTAATGCTATTAATTATTATATGTATTAAAGGGTGCTCTATTTTAGTCCCGCTTCGTGATGGTCTGTGCCGCCATAGTCATTAATAGAATCAAACTCTACTTTACCATTTACGGCAGAAGCTAAACCTTTAACCGTCATTGTGGTATCACTGAACGGTGGAACGGCCTTATGATCAACGTCGTATGTTTTTTGACTGGCTTTAATGGTTACCGCCGAAACGGAGACGTTATACGGTGAATTATTATGGGCAACAAGCTTAACCGCGTTTCCTTCTTTTTTCTGCGTCCATGTCAAATGCTCAGCTGCTTCACCTGCCGAGCCTTTTAACCCGTCAGGACGGTAAAAGAATTTAATACGTGTTCTGAATGCCAGCTGAAGCTGGTTAAGATTCTCTTTATCCGCAGCTTTTGATTTTGGTGGAATCTCCAGGACATTGAACCAGAAAAGCGATTCACGATCCTGTGGTAAAGGTGTACCTGTGTAGGTAATACGTACGGATTGGCCTTTTTTCGGGTCAATACGGGATACTGGAGGGGTAATGATAAAAGGAAGCTTTAACTCTTCCGGATTTACGCCATCACGCCCATCATCAAGCCAGGTTTGAACCAAAAGCGGTTTGGTTCCATGGTTATCGAGATTAACAACAACATCCTTCGATGACTGTGGATAGATAATACGGGTGCCGGAAATAACAATATCCGCACTTGCATTCGATGTGGCCAAAACGGCAGTTGCGAGCAATACGGCTTGAAAACTTTTAATGAAGACTGAATGAGACATTTTTTCCACTTCCTTTTGGAATTACACAAGCAATCCCTCATTCATCATGAAGGATTGCTTAATTTAAAGTTTACGAATCTCTTATTCGTAAATCATGGTGAAGGCAACCTGTGCCTGCACGGTACCAGCAGAAACTGGATTACTTGTTGCATCCCAACCCTGACCCTGGGTGTACGCTACGCGGTAGTACAGGTTTCCTGCGCCAGAAGTTTCATCGATGGTTGCTTTCTGGGAGTTGTTAGTCTGGTCAATTTTGATCTGATCGACAGCTGAGTTACCGTCGTTTGACAGCACCAGGTTAACGTTCTTAGCTGAACCCTGAGCATTGCTTGGTGGAACCAGCAGACCGCCTTCGGTAGAAGAGGAGCCAGCCCAGGAAGAGAACTGTGCAGATGCTTTCTTCACAGTTGCGGTATCACAACCGGTCAGTGAAAGGCTGAATTTCTTTTCACCCAGGGTGCTGGTGCTACCCAGTGCGTTTGCGAAATCACGCACAAATACAGTGTCCAGAGTCACGTCAAAATCGTTACCGTTCTGATCGATTTTCTGGTCAAGGGAGACCTGGCAAGTATTGTTAGAAACCATGCCGTGGAAAGTAATAGTGCCGGTGTCAGGATCTGCTGCTACCGCTGAACCCGCAGCCAATACGCTTGCCATAGCAATTGCCAAACCATATTTTTTAGAAATCATTTAAATATCCATATTCGTTGAGTGAATAATAAGTGCCCGTAAATCTTTTATTTGAAATTAAATTTCGTGGCGAATTATATTGTTAATCTCAATGAAATATAGATGTTGTGCGTGATTTAAACTAAATGAATAGTTTAGTAAATTTAAAATTATTTGTTATCAATGTGATGGGATTGTCTGGTTGTGCGGGGAGAGTTTGAATATTAATTCTATAAATGCTTTTTAAAGACCCATTCATTTAATAAATGCGCAGGAATGGGTCGTGGGATAAATATTATCAGGCAACCTGTACCGGAATCGCCTTCGCGGTACGTTTCATCTCATTGTCGCCTTCAAAGTAGGCTACTTTTGGCTGCCAGCGACGCGCTTCTTCGTCAGACATCATGACAAAGCTGGCGATAATCACGATATCGCCTACGTCCGCGCAGTGCGCCGCCGCCCCGTTGACGGAGATGATTTTGGACCCGCGCTCAGCGGCAATGGCGTAGGTAGAGAAGCGTTTGCCGTTATTTACGTTCCAGATATCAATGGCTTCGTTTTCGAGAATACCCGCCGCGTCGAGAAAATCCTGGTCGATCGCGCAGGAGCCTTCATAATGCAGGTCGGCCTGAGTGACTTTCACACGGTGAAGTTTACCTTGCAGCATTTTGCGAATCATTACGTTTACCTTTCATCTTCCGGGTAGAAAAACTACGCCAGCTCAACCACTTTGTTATCGATAAGGCGGGCCTGGCCGAGCCATGCCGCCACCAGAATTACCGCACGTTTGCTGGTCTCTGTAAGTGCCAGAAGCGTATCGGCATCCCGAATTTGAACGTCGTCAGCACGAAGACCTTTCTCGTTCAGCGCCTGTTCAGCCAGGGCGATGATCTCTTCTGCTGTTAACTCTTTTGCCAGCAGTTGCTCTGCCATGGTATTCATGACTTTGCTTAAGCCCGGCGCAATTTTACGCTGTTCGGCGGTCAGATAGCCGTTACGGGAACTGAGCGCCAGGCCATCTTTCGCGCGTACAATCGGCACGCCGACGATCTCGATGTCGTAGCCCATGTCGGCAACCATTTTGCGGATCAGCGCCAACTGCTGGAAATCTTTCTCGCCAAAGCAGGCGATGTCCGGCTGCACAAGGTTAAACAGCTTGCTGACGATGGTGGAGACGCCACGGAAATGGCCCGGGCGGCTGGCGCCCTCCAGCATGGTCGAAATACCCGGCACGTCGACGTAGGTCGATTCAGTGGTACCCTGGGGATACACTTCTGCGGGTGCCGGTGCGAAGACGATATCCGCATGACGTTTTTTGAGCTTCTCGCAATCTTCCTGCAAGGTACGTGGGTAGCGCGCCAGATCGTCTTCGCGATCGAACTGCATCGGGTTAACGAAAATACTGACCACCACGATATCTGCCCGGGCTCTCGCTTCATCGACCAGCTTCATATGCCCGTCGTGCAGATTGCCCATGGTCGGGACCAGTGCAATACGTTTACCTTCCTGACGTGCGCGGCGGATATGCTGACGTAGCAGCGGCAGAGTTTCTATGATTAGCACACCTGGACTCCTTAATGGAAACTGTGTTCTTCGCCCGGATAAACGCCGGACTCAACTTCGGCAATATACTGCCGCACAGCAGCACGTATGTCGCCTGCTTCTGTCAGGAAATTTTTTGCAAATTTTGGAATGTGGCCGCCGGTGATCCCGAAGGCGTCGTGCATGACCAGAATCTGGCCATCGGTGACGTTGCCCGCGCCGATGCCGATCACCGGAATCGACAGCGCCTCAGTGATACGCTTAGCCAGCTCAACCGGCACACACTCCAGCACCAGCAGCTGCGCGCCTGCGGCTTCCAGCGCCACGGCATCATCAAACAGCGTCTGCGCCGCATCGCCTCGGCCCTGCACCTTATATCCGCCAAAGATGTTGACAGACTGCGGCGTCAGCCCCAAATGACCACAAACCGGCACGGCGCGGTCGGTGAGCATTTTCACCGTATCGACCAGCCAGGCGCCGCCTTCGATTTTGACCATATTGGCGCCAGCGCGCATCACTGTCGCTGCATTTTCGAAGGCCTGTTCCGGGGTGGCATACGCCATAAACGGCAGATCGGAAAGCAGCAGGCAGGCGGGGGCACCCCGGCGCACGGCGCGGGTATGGTAAGCAATATCCTCGACCGTGACCGGCAGAGTGGAATCATGTCCCTGTACCGTCATCCCTAACGAGTCTCCGACCAGCATGACGTTGATCCCTTCTTCGGCAAACAGTTTTGCGAAGCTGTAGTCATACGCGGTGATAGTGGCGAAGCGTTTTTTTTCCTGTTTGCATTTCTGCAATAAGGAGATGGTGGTTGGTTTCATACTGTTTCCTGATGGCCCAAAAGCGAATCTTTGCGCATTCTAACAGTAACATTCGAGGGAACAATGATTTTAGGCAATCGATTAACCGCAAATAATAAATGGTTAATCGATGCAGAGGCGGGATTACCAGCGGGCCGGTTTATCCGCGTTGAGATTTTGCAGAACGGCGTGCAGCGAGGCGCCGTCTGGGAAGGTGAGATCGGGCGCGACTTCAAACAGCGGCCAGAGCATAAACCCGCGGTTTTTCATGTCGTAATGCGGAACGGTGAGGCGTTCGGTGTTAATCACCTTGTGACCGAAAAGCATAATATCGAGATCGAGCGTGCGCGGTCCCCAGCGTTCGGCTTTGCGGACGCGACCCTGCTGTAGCTCAATACGCTGGGTATTATCCAGCAGCGTTTCTGCGTCAAGGGTCGTTTCCAGCACCACGGCGGCGTTCAGATAATCAGGCTGATCCTGCGGGCCAAGCGGCGGCGTACGGTAAAATGAGGACAGCGCGACAATGCGGCTTTGGGGGATCTCTCCCAGAGCCTGCACGGCAGCGTTAACCTGCTCCAGCGGAGAGGCCAGATTGCTGCCGATGGCGATATACGCAAGGGTCATGCCGTACCTTCACGACGCGGTGCGCGTTTGCGCGGGCGACGGTGACGACGGCGCGGTGCCGGTTCATCATCCAGATCCGTAAGCATATCTTTTTGCTCCGGTGGCGCAGAAACCTGAAACTCGCCCCACCACTGCGCCAGGCGCTGTAGTTCCGGGTTCCTTTCAACTTCAGCACGCAGAGAGAGCAGATCGAACGCGGCGCGGAACTTAGGATGCTCCATCAGCTTCCAGGCGCGTTTACCCTGACGGCGGGACATACGCAGCTGAAGCTGCCAGATATCACGCACCAGCGTGGTAATACGTTTCGGGATCGCCAGCGTGCGACAGCCTTCGTCCAGCACGTCGTTTGCCGCCAGCGCGAACGCATCATAATAGGCGAGACCGCTCTCCTGGGTAATGCGCTGCGCCGTTTCCAGCAGCGGATACCAGAACATGGCCGCGAACAGGAACGCCGGATTCACGCGCATATCGTTATGAATACGGGTATCGGTGTTCTTCAGCACCTGCGCAATTATCCGCTCCATTGCGCTGTCACCGTTTTCGGTGAAGTAGCGGGTAATGGTCGGGAACAGCGGCTGGAACAGGTTGTATTCACGCAGCAGGTTGTAGGTTTCAAACCCGTAGCCTGCCTGGAGCAGCTTTAACGACTCCTCAAACAGACGGGCAGGGGGTACGTCGTTGATCAGCGTCGCCAGGCGCGGGATCGGCTCTGCGGTTTCCGGGCTGATACGCATGTTCAGCTTGGCGGCGAAACGCACGGCGCGCAGCATTCGGACCGGATCTTCGCGATAGCGCGTTTCCGGCGTGCCGATCAGGCGAATCAGGCCGTCTTTCAGATCCTGCATACCGCCGACGTAATCGCGCACGGTAAAATCCGCCACGCTGTAGTACAGGCTGTTGATGGTGAAATCGCGACGCTGAGCATCTTCTTCAATAGAGCCGAAGATGTTGTCGCGCAGCAGCATACCGTTTTGGCCGCGCTGGGAAGTCGTGCGATCGTTAACGCCCGCTTCGTGGTGACCGCGGAAGGTCGCCACTTCAATAATTTCCGGTCCAAACATCACGTGCGCCAGACGGAAACGGCGGCCAACCAGACGGCAGTTGCGGAATAATTTACGCACCTGCTCAGGCGTGGCGCTGGTCGTCACGTCGAAATCTTTTGGTTTTTTGCCCAGCAGTAAATCGCGCACCCCGCCGCCGACGAGATAGGCCTCGTAGCCTGCTTTATTCAGACGATAGAGCACCTTGAGGGCATTTTCACTGATATCTTTGCGGGAAATATTGTGCTGCTCACGCGGAATGACCGACATGTGTGGCTGTGCAATAGCGTCGTTCGCCATGCTCTCTTCGCGGCTCAGCACTTTACGGCAAAAATTAGCGACTCGGGTAAAAATAGTACACCTCGTAGTGTGTTTTGTTATCAAAAAAGCGGCTAATCATAGCTCAGCGCAACGCATTTGAGAATGCTGGATTTTTGGCACGGCCATAAGCGCCCAGTCAGCAATGGCCGTTTTCAGCAATTCATCCAGACTCAGATCCTGCCATTCCTGCGTTACATTCTGGTTGAGAAATCGCAGCGCGTCGATCAAAACCGGGCGCGGATCGCCGTCAGGCAGCGCCGGGGCATGATTCTGTTTCGATAGCTTATTTCCCTGTTCATTGACTGCCAGCGGCAGATGGATGTAATCCGGCACCGCCCAGCCAAACTGCTGGTAAAGCGATATTTGCCGCACGGTAGGCTCAACCAGATCCGCCCCGCGCACGATTTCCGTAACACCCTGGAAATGGTCATCGACAACCACCGCCAGGTTATAGGCAAACAAACCATCACGACGGTGAATAATAAAATCTTCACGCGCCAGGCGCTCATCCGCCTGAATTATTCCTGAGAGAACGTCGGTAAACTGCGTCACCGGAGAACGCTGTATTAGCCGTACGGCGGCATTATCAGGACCGTTGTGCCGCGTACGGCAGTGGCCGTCATAAACGCCACCTACGCTCTGAATACGCGCCCGCGTGCAGGTGCAGTTATAGGAAAGGCCCTGTTCAGCAAGCCACGCCAGACGTTCACGGTAGGCATCATGGCGTTGAGACTGCCAGAGTACGTCGCCATCCCAGTGAAGACCGTAATGTTCCAGCTGACGCAGAATAGTTTCTGCTGCACCGGGAACTTCACGTGGAGGATCGATATCTTCAATGCGGACCAGCCATTGACCCTGACGGGCGCGAGCCTGTAGGTAGCTGCCGAGCGCGGCAATTAATGAGCCGAAGTGTAATTCACCGGAGGGAGATGGCGCAAAGCGCCCAATATAGTGAGATTCAGACATATCAACGGTAACAAGGCGGGAGAGACTCCCGCCTTAGCTGAGTAGTGAGAGGGCAAGCGTTAGCCGGCCATCTGTTTTTCGCGGATTTCTGCCAGCGTTTTACAGTCGATGCACAGATCGGCTGTTGGACGCGCTTCCAGGCGACGAATACCGATTTCAACACCGCAGGATTCGCAGTAGCCAAAATCTTCGTCCTCGACCTTCTTCAGCGTTTTTTCGATCTTTTTGATCAGTTTGCGCTCGCGGTCACGGTTACGCAGTTCGAGGCTGAACTCTTCTTCCTGAGCGGCACGGTCGACCGGGTCCGGGAAGTTAGCAGCTTCATCCTGCATATGTGTAACGGTGCGATCGACTTCATCCCTGAGTTGATTACGCCATGCTTCAAGAATACGCTTGAAGTGCGACAGCTGGGCTTCGTTCATATACTCTTCGCCCGGCTTCTCTTGATACGGCTCCACCCCAGCGATGGCGAGAATACTCAGGGACGATGTTTTACGGTTTTGCCCTTCTTGCATGTTGCTTCTCCTTAACACGCACTATCGATCCCCGTGTTGGGGGAAAAATCAGGTCGCTATAAATAGCAGATGCTTTTCCGTATGGCAATTATCTAAACGTAACACTTGACAACCCTGTGAGGAAAAGCGTATTTGCGCACGCGGCCAGAACACTTATTAGTCAATCGTCTAATCCCTTATAAGACAATGGGAAGAGAGGATCTCAGAGTCATATTATCGGCAGAAAGTTCCGCTTTATAAGCGAAAATCTCTACCCCCTGCTTTTGTGCCTCATTCAACAATTGCGCGTATTTAGGATCAATATGACGGGCCGGGGAAAACCGTTCAATGGCTGAATGCAGAACCGCAAACAGCAACACGGCGCGCTTGCCCGCCGCCGCTACACTCATTAGCTCTCGCAGATGCTTCTGGCCACGTAGCGTTACCGCATCCGGAAAGAAGCCGTTTTCCTGTTCCGCTAACGTCACTGATTTCACTTCAATATAGCACTCAGGGCGGTCTTCCGCCTGTAACATAAAATCAATTCTGCTGCCTTCATCGCCATATTTCACTTCGCTTTTTTGCGTGCCGTAACCCACCAGTTCAGGAAGCATTCCATTTGTCAGGGCTTCCTTAACCAACTGATTTGCGCGCAGGGTATTCACGCAAATAAATGCCCCGCTTTGCGTCTCGGTCATTTCCCAGGTATGAGGATATTTGCGTTTAGTATTTTCTGATGTGGAATACCAGACCGTGTCACCCGGCGTGGCGCAACCGGTCATGGCGCCGGTGTTAGGGCAGTGCAGCGTGAGCGTTTCGCCCTCAGGGGTGATCACGTCAGCGAGAAAGCGTTTGTAACGCTGGATCAGCGTGGCGGGCTGGAGTGCAGGGCTAAACTTCATCAGGATTCCTTAACGTGTCGCCCAGCGTCCAGCGCTGAAGCGGAGTATAGCGGGTGCGTCCTTGTACAAAGGCAGATTCGTACAGCGCAAATTCATTCACCTGAAAGGACCAGTGAAAGCCCGGTGGCGGGATGGCAACGGCCTGACCCGCATCGCGCAGCAGGGTAATGTGGGGATGAAACGGCTGCGGGCTCTGATAACAGCCGCTGCGCGCGGCCTGCGCCCGCAGCATGTTGGCGAGCTGTAGCAGTCCGCGAGGGGGCTGCCGCGTCCCCAGCCAGACCACCCGAGAGCGCAGCCATTGCCCGGCATCGTCAAGATGCAGCGTAAACCCCGGCTGCGAAATGCGTCCGGCCATTGCGCTTAACGCGCGCTGCTTTTCAGCGCTTACTTCACCAAGAAAGGCTAACGTCAGGTGCATATTGGCGGCGACGACGGGGCGGCCCGCTTCCGCGGGGAAGTGGCTGGCGCGCCAGCGAACAATCTGCCGTTGAAGCGTGGTGGGTAATTCAATGGCGAAGAATAGCCGTTTTGACTCAGACATGGGCAAGACTCGGTAATGATATGCGCCGATGCTACAATGTACGCCGATTAATGTTAACCCTCTGGAGCCCTAAGTGTCCTCTTTGCCCGTCGCCGTCGTCCTTCCTGAGCTTCTCGCAGCCTTAGAACATGCGCCACAGGTTATGCTCAGCGCGCCCACCGGAGCGGGTAAATCCACCTGGCTGCCCCTGCAAATTCTGCGCGAGGGGAGCATCAGCGGGAAAATTATCCTGCTGGAGCCACGCAGGCTGGCCGCGCGCAATGTGGCGCAGCGCCTGGCGGAACTGCTGAATGAAAAACCGGGCGAGACGGTAGGGTACCGGATGCGCGCCGAAACCTGCGTTGGACCGTCCACGCGGCTGGAGGTGGTCACCGAGGGTGTTCTCACCCGTATGCTGCAAAACGATCCGGAGCTGACCGGCGTCGGGCTGGTGATCCTTGATGAATTTCACGAGCGTAGCCTCCAGGCCGATCTGGCCCTTGCGCTGCTGCTCGACGTTCAGCAGGGGCTGCGCGACGACCTTCGGTTGCTGATTATGTCGGCGACGCTGGATAACGAGCGGCTCCGGCAGACGCTCCCTGATGCGCCGATGATCGCCTCTGAAGGGCGTGCGTTCCCGGTCGAGCGCCGCTATCAGCCGCTGCCTGCCCATCAGCGTTTTGACGAAGCGGTTGCCATCGCCACCGCCGAATTGCTCCGTCAGGAACCCGGCTCGCTGCTGCTGTTTTTACCCGGCGTAGGCGAAATCCAGCGCGTACAGGAGCAGCTGGCATCCCGGGTGAACAGTGACGTTATGCTGTGCCCGCTCTACGGCGCGCTGCCGTTGGCTGACCAGCGCAAGGCGATCCTTCCCGCACCGGCGGGGCAGCGCAAAGTGGTGCTGGCAACCAATATCGCGGAAACCAGTTTGACCATCGAAGGCATTCGCCTGGTGGTGGACAGTACGCAGGAGAGGGTGGCCAGTTTTGATCCGCGTACCGGGCTGACCAGGCTACTGACGCAGCGCATCAGCCAGGCCTCAATGGTGCAGCGCGCAGGGCGAGCAGGGCGTCTTGAGCCGGGTATTTGCCTGCATTTAACCAGCGCCGAGCAGGCGGAGCGTGCGACATTGCAGAGCACGCCTGAGATTTTACAAAGCGATCTCTCCGGGCTGGTGATGGATCTGATGCAGTGGGGCTGCCCGGACCCTGACCAGCTCACCTGGCTTAATCCTCCGCCTGTCGTGAACCTTTCCGCCGCGCGCAGCCTGCTGACCCAGCTTGGCGCGCTGGAAGACGAGCGACTGACGGCGCGCGGTCAGAAAATGGCGGCGCTGGGCAACGATCCGCGTCTGGCGGCAATGCTGGTGGCAGCACAGGGCGACGATGAAATTGCCACGGCGGCAAAACTGGCGGCTATTCTTGAGGAGCCGCCGCGCGGTGGCAGCAGCGATCTGGGACAGGCCTTTTCTCGCCATCAGGGAAACTGGCAACAACGCGCGCAGCAGCTGTGTAAACGCCTGAATTGCCGGGGCGGTTCGCCTGACAGCGATAAAGTTATCCCTCTGCTGGCCCAGGCCTTCCCGGACAGGATCGCTCGCCGTCGCGGGCTGGATGGTCGCTATCAGCTGGCAAATGGGATGGGCGCGATGCTGGACAGCGATGACGCCCTGACGCGTCACGAATGGCTGATCGCGCCGCTCTTGCTCCAGGGCAGCCACTCCCCGGACGCGCGTATTTTACAGGCGGTTGCCGTGGATATTGACGCGCTGACGCGTGCCTGCCCGCAGCTGCTTCAGCAATCTAACATCGTGGAATGGGATGATGCCCAGGGCACGCTGAAGGCGTTCCGTCGTAGCCAGATTGGCAAACTGACGCTCGGGACGAAACCGCTGGCGAAGCCGTCGGAGGAAGAGTTACACCAGGCGATGCTGAACGGCATTCGGGAAAAAGGGCTGAGCGTACTGAACTGGACGCCGGAGGCCGAACAGTATCGCATTCGCCTGCATTGCGCCGCGAAGTGGCTGCCGGAACAGGGGTGGCCAGCGGTGGATGATGAGACGCTGCTCGCGACGCTTGAACAGTGGCTGTTGCCGCAGATGAACGGCGTACACTCGCTGCGCGCCCTGAAGGTGCTTGATGTTAAGGCAGCGTTACAGAATTTACTGGACTGGTCGTTACGTCAACGTCTGGATAGTGAACTGCCTGGGCATTACACTGTGCCAACCGGGAGCCGGATTGCCATTCGTTATCATGAGGATAATCCGCCGGCGCTGGCGGTTCGGATGCAGGAGATGTTTGGTGAGGCCACCACGCCGTCCATCGCTGAAGGGCGCGTGCCGTTAGTGCTTGAGCTGCTTTCGCCTGCGCATCGTCCCTTGCAGATCACCCGCGATCTGGGGGCGTTCTGGGCGGGGAGCTATCGTGAAGTGCAGAAAGAGATGAAAGGGCGATATCCCAAACACGTCTGGCCGGACGATCCGGCGAATACCGCGCCGACACGGCGCACGAAGAAATATTCGTAATGGATCGAAAAGGGGAGTGCGGCCTGATGCCCTCACCCCGGCCCTCTCCCACGGGGAAAGGGATAAACAAACTTTGAGAGATTTCTTCTTTCACTGACCTGTGCAAGATAAGAAAATCTGGCCTTTGCGCCTGAATGTTGCGGAGAAAAAGCATGGCGGGGAATGACCGCGAGCCAATAGGACGTAAGGGAAAGCCGACGCGTCCGGCGAAAGAAAAGGTAAGCCGTCGTCGCCTCAGAGATGAGGAGTATGACGATGACTATGAAGACGATTATGAGGATGAAGAACCGATGCCACGTAAAGGGAAAGGCAAAGGGCGTAAGCCTCGTGGTAAGCGCGGCTGGTTCTGGTTGCTGCTGAAGCTGTTCATTGTTTTTGTTGTCCTGATCGCGATTTACGGCGTTTATCTGGATCAGAAGATCCGCAGCCGTATCGACGGGAAAGTCTGGCAATTGCCTGCGGCAGTGTACGGTCGCATGGTGAACCTTGAGCCGGACATGTCCATCAGCAAGAACGAGATGGTGAAGCTGCTGCAAGCCACACAGTATCGTCAGGTCACGAAAATGACCCGTCCGGGTGAATTTACCGTCCAGGCGAAAAGCATTGAGATGATCCGCCGTCCGTTCGACTTCCCGGACAGTAAAGAAGGGCAGGTGCGCGCGCGTCTGACCTTTGACGGCGATCGTCTGGAAACCATTGAGAACATGGATAACGATCGCCAGTTCGGTTTCTTCCGTCTCGATCCGCGTCTCATCACCATGCTGTCGTCCGCAAACGGCGAACAGCGCCTGTTCGTGGCGCGTAACGGCTTCCCGGATCTGCTGGTAGATACCCTGCTGGCAACCGAAGACCGCCACTTCTACGAGCACGACGGTATTAGCCTTTACTCCATTGGTCGTGCGGTACTGGCGAACCTGACTGCCGGGCGTACGGTGCAGGGGGCAAGTACCCTGACCCAGCAGCTGGTGAAAAACCTGTTCCTCTCCAGCGAGCGCTCTTACTGGCGTAAAGCCAACGAAGCGTACATGGCCGTGCTGATGGATGCGCGCTACAGCAAGGATCGTATTCTTGAGCTGTACATGAACGAGGTGTACCTCGGTCAGAGCGGTGACAACGAGATCCGCGGCTTCCCGCTGGCGAGCCTGTACTACTTTGGTCGTCCGGTAGAAGAGCTGAGCCTTGACCAGCAGGCGCTGCTGGTGGGCATGGTGAAAGGCGCGTCGATCTACAACCCGTGGCGTAACCCGAAACTGGCGCTGGAACGTCGTAACCTGGTGCTGCGTCTGCTGCAACAACAGCAGGTGATTGACCAGGAGCTGTACGACATGCTGAGCGCGCGTCCGCTGGGCGTTCAGCCGCGTGGAGGGGTGATTTCTCCGCAGCCAGCCTTTATGCAGATGGTGCGTCAGGAGTTGCAGTCTAAGCTCGGGGATAAAGTGAAAGATCTCTCCGGCGTGAAGATCTTTACCACCTTTGACTCCGTGGCACAGGACGCCGCAGAAAAAGCGGCGGTAGAAGGTATTCCGGCGCTGAAAAAGCAGCGTAAGCTGAGCGATCTGGAAACCGCGATGGTAGTGGTTGACCGTAACACCGGCGAAGTTCGTGCCATGGTGGGCGGTGCTGAGCCGCAGTTTGCGGGCTATAACCGTGCCATGCAGGCGCGTCGTTCAATTGGTTCACTGGCAAAACCGGCGACCTATCTGACCGCGCTGAGCCAGCCGAATCTTTATCGCCTGAATACCTGGATTGCCGATGCGCCAATTTCCCTGCGCCAGCCTAACGGCCAGGTTTGGTCACCGCAGAACGATGACAGACAGTTCAGCGGCCAGGTCATGCTGGTGGATGCGTTAACCCGCTCGATGAACGTGCCAACGGTTAACCTCGGAATGGCGCTGGGCCTGCCGGCCATTACCGACACCTGGCAGAAGCTGGGGGTACCGAAAGATCAGCTGCACCCGGTGCCAGCGATGATTCTGGGGGCGCTTAACCTGACGCCAATCGAAGTGGCGCAGGCGTTCCAGACCATCGCCAGCGGCGGTAACCGTGCTCCGCTTTCCGCTCTGCGTTCGGTGATTGCCGAAGATGGCTCCGTGCTGTATCAGAGCTTCCCGCAGGCAGAACGTGCAGTTCCGGCGCAGGCGGCCTATATGACGCTGTGGACCATGCAGCAGGTTGTCCAGCGCGGTACCGGCCGTCAGCTGGGAGCGAAGTATCCGGGCCTGCATCTGGCGGGTAAAACCGGGACCACCAACAACAACGTCGATACCTGGTTCGCCGGTATTGATGGTCGTGAAGTGGTCATCACCTGGGTGGGGCGCGATAACAACCAGCCGACCAAACTGTATGGCGCGAGCGGTGCGATGTCGATTTACCAGCGCTACCTGGCCAACCAGTCTCCGGTGCCGCTGAACCTGGTTGCCCCGGAAGATATCGTTGATATGGGCGTGGACGCATCGGGCAACTTTATCTGCGGTGGCGGGATGCGTACGCTGCCGGTCTGGACGACTAACCCGGATGCGCTGTGTCAGCAAAGTCAGCCAGAAGAACCGACAGGTAACCCGTTCGATCAGTCTTCTCAACCCCAGCAGCCGCAGCAACAGCCGCAGCAGCAGAATGAGAAGAAAGACAGCGACGGTGTCGCCGGCTGGATCAAGGACATGTTTGGCGGAAACTAATTAGTTTCCTGAATAAAAGGCCGCTTAAGGATTAAGCGGCCTTTTTTTATGTTTACATTCATTTATATTTAAAATTATTAAATTTAAAATGTAGAATTATTAATTTCTGCTTTTTTTCATCTAAAACAGAAAGTTGTGTCCGATTATTCGGGTGTTATCATTTTGCGATCTAGACGTGATGAAGAATAATCTGATTAAATCCTCTCCGGAAATTTACTGACCTCACAGGATATTCCTTAGAGGACTTCCCAACATTTTTGTATATATCAAGAATGGATATCTTCATCATCACATATAAGGATATTGTTATGAGTAAATATGTTGTTTCAACGGTGCTGGCCAGCACGCTTATGGCTGCACTCTCTCTGCCGGTATTTGCAGCGAACGATTCTGGTACGGTAAATTTCGCCGGAAAAATTGTGGCGGATACCTGTGAAATTGATGTTGATGGCTCGGGGTCCAATACTTCCACCGTCACATTTGCAGATACTTATCCTTCTGATTTTGGTACTGACGGTCAGGTCGGGACGTCGAAGGCCTTTAAGATTGAAGTGAAAAAATGTGATCCGCTGGTTGCCAAACTGAACCTCAAGTTCAGCGGCACCACAACGGATGCGGAATACAAGCGCCTGAAGAACGATCTTTCCGGCGCTGGCAATGCGACCAACGTTGGCATCATTGTCAGTAATGAAAATGGGACTAAGGGGGACGTGGTTTTCAACGGATCAGAACCGGAAGCCGGTACCGATGTTGCGAACGATGCCACTGGCGCCACAGCATCTGTCTTTAATTACACCGCGAAAGTTATTCAGGTTGGTGATAACAAACCAACAGCAGGTCACTACTCCTCATCTGCAACGTTCGAGGTTGTTTATCGCTAAATCTATTTTGGCAGCCTGAAAGGGCTGCCTTCTGGAACGTAGTATGAATTATTTATTAAAATTGTTAGGTGGATGTTTGATTATCTCTTGCTGTTCAGTACAGGCAAGTGTGGTTCTCGGTGGCACGCGAATTATTTATCCATCGAATAAATCCGAAGTACAAATAGCACTCAAAAATAAAGACCCTCATACTCGATATCTGGTGCAAAGCTGGGTGAGTTACCCCAACGATGCAAAAGCACCTTTCATCATTACGCCGCCTGTCTATAAATTACAGGAAAATCGTCAGACCCTTTTGCACATCATTTTTACCGGCGATAAAAAAAATCTGCCCGCAGATCGCGAATCTTTATTTCTGGCGAATGTGAAATCCGTCTCGGCGTTATCACCTGACTTAAAAGACAAGAATACGCTGCAATTCGCGATGAAAACGCGTCTGAAGCTGTTCTGGCGCCCTGCTGATTTGAAAGAAGCCGATGCCCTTCAGGCCTATGAAAAAATCACCTTCCGCCGCCAGGGTAACAGGCTCATTGCGAAAAACCCAACGCCGTTTTACGTCTCCTTTGGCGAGCTGGCCGTGGGCGGGAAAAGTGTCCCTGTGACTGACACAAAAACCACGCCGGGGGCAATTTCAATGATGGTCGCACCTTTCAGCGAGCAATATTTTTCTGTGCCTCAATCTGCAAACGGGCCCGTGACGTGGACTGCTATTAGCGATTTCGGCGCGCAAACCTCCCAGCGCAAGCAGGCTCTTTAAACACACAATGCTGGTACCCTATGTCGTCATCTCCACTCTACAAACAGGTTCTGAAGGGAATCGCGTTAGCGCTGCTCGCGATGATCCAGCCTGTGAGTGCAGATGACGAATTTAACCTGCGGATCCTCGAGATGGACACTCCGCTGGAAAACACCTCAACGCTAAAAAATTTCATCAATGATAATGGCTTACTGCCCGGAAACTTTCTGACGACCATTATGTGGGATCGGGATGTTCTGGATAAACGCACGGTGAGTTGGATCTTGTCTGACGATAAGCAGCGCCTGTTACCGGAGCTGACCAAAGCGGATCTGCGTGCATTAGGGGTAAAAGTCGACACGATCCCGGACATGAAAGATCTGGATGATGCGGTGATAATCGATGACATCTCCCATTTTATTGATAATGCCCGCTACGATTACGACCAGGATAATCAGACCCTCAAGCTGGTGATCCCGCAAAAATACCGCGACCAGGCTGCGGCCGGGGCTATCGAGCCTAAATTCTGGGATGACGGTGCTCCCGCCGCCTGGACAAGCTACCAGTTTAGCGGCTCTCAGCAGCACTACCGTTCTGGTGAAACGTCATCTGCATGGCTTGGTCTGGAGTCGGGGATCAACCTCGGGGCGTGGCGGTTGCGTAACAACAGCACCTGGAGTGACAACGCCGGTTGGGATGCAATCGCCAGTACGCTGCAACGTGATATCAAAACCCTGCAAAGCCAGCTTGAGATAGGCCAGACGTACACTAACGGCGAGCTTTTCGACAGCGTCCAAATGACCGGCGTGAAGCTGGAAACGGATACTTCCATGCTGCCCACCAGCCAGCAGGGGTTTGCCCCCGTGGTGCGTGGTATCGCAAATAGCGATGCAAAGGTCACCATCAGGCAAAACGGCTACACCATTTATCAAAGCAACGTCTCTCCGGGGCCATTTGAGATCCGCGATTTAAGCCAGGTCACATCCGGCGCGGATCTGGAGGTGACGGTGGAAGAGGCCGACGGCAGCGAACACAGCTTCATCCAGGCCAGCGCATCGGTACCGGTGCTACAGCGGGAAGGGGCATTTAAATATTCGCTGGCGGCAGGGCGTTATCGCGGTAATGAAGGTGAGGACGAGCCCCCTTTTCTGCAAGGGACGGTCATTTACGGCCTGCCTTATGGCGTAACAACATACGCCGGCGCGCTCGTTGCATCGTCGTATCAGGCTATGCTGGCGGGAACAGGGGCCGATCTTGGCCGTTTCGGATCGGCATCCGTGGATGTGACCGCCGCCCGTACGGCTTTTGATGATGGACGAGATGATGCCCGCGGGATGTCATGGCGTGCGCAGTATTCCAGGGATATTCCGGATACAGACACCACCGTGACGCTTGCCAGCTACCGTTATTCCACCTCAGGGTTTTATACCTTTCAGGAAGCTGTCGACCAGCGTGACAGCGAGATTGACGATGGGATTTATACCTATCGGCGAACCAATAATCGGCGCAGCCGCATGCAGGTTAATCTTTCCCAACGCGTTTCGGACTGGGGATCGGCTTACCTTAATGGCTATCAGCAGGATTACTGGAACATGGCGGGACACGAGCGCAGCGTCAGTGCGGGGCTAAGCTCCGGCTGGCGCGGTATAACCTGGTCGGTAAGCTACAGCCTGACGCGTACGCCGGACGCCAATACCGATCGGCAAATGGCGTTGATGGTCAACGTACCTCTTTCACGCTGGCTAGCGAACGCATGGTCAACTTACAGCGCCAACACTGCCAGCGGTGGATTCGTTTCGCATCAGGTAGGGATCGGCGGCACGGCACTTGAGAACAATAACCTCAGCTATAACCTCCAGCAGACCTATGCCAGTCACGATACTGGCTATGGTGGCAGTGTATCCGGGCGCTACCGGGGATCTGCCGGTGATGTCGGGCTGGGGTATAACTACGGGGGCGATAACCGACAGTGGAACTACAGCGCGCAGGGTTCAATTGTTGCGCATGAACATGGAGTAACCCTGGGGCAATCCGTCCGCGACGCCTTTGCCATTGTCCATATCAAAGATGGCGATAACGTCAAAGTACAGAACGGGCGAGGGATCTACACCGATCGCTTTGGTAACGCGATTGTCCCTTCCCTGACGGCCTACCGGAAAAACGGTATTACGGTCAACACCCAGGATCGTGAAGATATTGAAATTGCCGCCGCTACCCAGGATGTTGTCCCAACAAAAGGCGCGGCCATCTCAGCGAATTTTGATGCACGAGTGGGGAAGCGTGCGCTTATCACGCTGCTTTTCCACGGCAAGCCGGTACCTTTCGGCGCCATTGTCACGCAGGAAAGTGCAACGGCTATCGTCGGTGATGAAGGAGAAGTCTGGCTTACCGGTCTGCATGAAGCGGTTTCCCTGAATGTGCAGTGGGGTGACGGGCGCGATCAACGGTGTGCGTGGGCGGGGGATCTCCCTCCCGGGCGCTCAGCAACTATTTTGAAAATGACGGTAAATTGCCAATGAGGCGTAGCAAAGAACTATTCATCAGCGCAATGGCTGGCCTAATCATGCTGTTTTCAGCTCCGGCATTCGCAACTTGTACATTTACGGGAGGCGGAAGTAGCGGGGGAATTGTTACCTTCAACATTCCCGCTGTCATCCAGCTTGAGCCAGACGTTCAGGTCGGTACCATTATTTATGACGCCAGCGTGGAATCAGGTGAAATTGCGCAAAGATGTGATGGTGATTCCGTTCGGGTACGTAGAGGCTATCTCTCATTGAGTGATGCTGATGCGCGTGAAGATGTTTTACCCGGAGTGTATAAAACCAACGTGACCGGGATTGGCATTCGCGTTGCAGCGTCTACAACCCAGTTCCCCAGCTATACCGAAGAAGACATTATCAGGCCGGAAACTTATCTTGGCACGATCAGAAGCTTTTCAACGAATTACAATTTCCGGGCTACCGCTCAGTTGATCGTTATTGGTGAAGTCGAAGAGGGCGATCTTAATACGTCCCTGTTAACCTCACATGAAACTTACGATAACGACGTGATAGGCGAAATTCGCTTTTCACCAACCAGTGTGCACATTACGACAAACACCTGTAACCTGGCGGATAAAAACATCTACGTGCCGCTGGAAACGGTCAATGCGCACGATTTTAACGGTCAGTATTCTGACATCCTGACCGACAGTCGTTTCAGGATTGATATTACGGACTGCGCCGCCGGGACAAAAATTGATTATCAGTTCACCAGTGCAGGGTCGACTGGCGTAACGGATGGCAATATCCTCAATATTGCTACCGGAGACAACGCTGCAAGCGGCGTAGGCATTCAAATCCTCGACAAGAACGATGCGGTGTTACAGTTCGACCAGAGCTACACGGCAATAACCCGTACCCAGGACAACGTCCCGGTTGAGATCCCACTCAAAGCCCGTTACATCAAAACGGGAGAGGTTAAAGCCGGGAAAGTCGACGCCGTCGCGACTTTCGAACTCTTCTATCGTTAAGCCCTCCGGCCCGTTTCGGCGGGCTTTAGCGATCATTTCGCTAACTTCATTAACCCTCTATTTTCATCTGGTTAATTCTTAAACCCTTAAATCTTGTAGGGCCGCATACTGCTTGCTATGCAGCCAACGTTTCGCATATTATTCTGCGGTCATAATAATAATTCTCGTTTACGTTATCATTCACTTTTTCCATCAGAGATCCATCATGGCGCTTTCCAATACTGCTCAGCCAATTAACACGTCGCTGCGTAAAATCGCGGTCGTCGTAGCCACAGCGGTTGCCGGCATGTCTGCTTATGCTCATGCCGCCGAAACCCCGAAAAAAGAAGAAACCATTACTGTTACTGCCGCACCGGCTGCGCAGGAGAGTGCCTGGGGGCCTGCACCGACGATTGCAGCAAAGCGCACTGCAACGGCGACGAAAACCGATACACCGATCGAGAAAACCCCGCAGTCCATTTCCGTGGTCACACGTGAAGAGATGGACATGAAACAGCCGGGGACGGTTAAACAGGCGCTGGCCTACACGCCGAGCGTTTTCGCAACGCGCGGCGCCTCCACGACCTATGACGTGGTTTCTATTCGTGGTTTTACGACCTCCAGTACAGTGAACACCAACCAGTATCTGGACGGTATGAAGCTGCAAGGGGATAACTACTCTGAAGCGTCGATGGACCCATACTTCCTGGAGCGCGTAGAGCTGCTGCGAGGCCCGACGTCCGTACTGTATGGAAAAAGCCACCCTGGCGGCGTAGTGAGTATGGTCAGCAAGCGTCCAACCACGGAACCGTTAAAAGAAATTCAGTTCAAAATGGGGACGGATAACCTGTGGCAGACTGGGTTTGACTTCAGCGACGCGATTGATGATAACGGCGTGTGGTCCTACCGTCTGACCGGCCTGGGACGCAGTGAAAATGCGCAGCAGGAGATGGTGAAGTCTACTCGTTACGCGATTGCGCCGTCTTTCAGCTGGCGTCCTGATGATAAAACCGATTTCACTTTCCTGAGCAACTTCCAGAGCGATCCGGATGCGGGTTACTACGGCTGGCTGCCGCGTGAAGGTACCGTTGTGCCTTACTATGATGCTAACGGTAAGGCGCACAAACTGCCGACCGATTTCAACGAAGGCGATGAAGACAATAAGATCTCCCGTCGTCAGAAAATGGTGGGTTACAGCTTCGCGCATGAATTCAACGACACCTTCACCGTGCGTCAGAATCTGCGTTATACCAAAATCAATACGCTTTACCGTTCAGTTTACGGTAATGGCTATATCGCTCCGGCCCAGATCAGCCGTGCGTACGTGCGCTCAGATGAAGACCTCAACTCGTTCACGGTTGATACACAGCTCCAGTCGAAATTCGCGACCGGTGCCGTTGACCATACGCTGCTGACGGGGGTGGATTACCTTCGTATGCGCAATGATATTGATGCTGACTACGGTACCGCCGATCCGATCAGCATGAACAATCCGCAGCACGGCAATGCGAACGTCAATGTGAACTTCCCGTATGCCATGCTCAATCGTCAGGAGCAGACCGGGCTCTATGCGCAGGATCAGGCGGAATGGGATAAGTGGGTACTCACCATGGGTGGCCGCTATGACTTTGCAAAAACGTCTGCCTTTAACCGTAATAACGGGACCACCGCGGAAATTAACGATCAGGCATTTACCTGGCGCGGGGGGATTAACTACCTGTTCGACAACGGGATTACCCCATACTTCAGCTACAGTGAATCCTTTGAACCGCTCTCTGGCACCACCCAGGGCGGCAAACCGTTCGATCCGGCGCGCGGCAAGCAGTATGAAGCGGGCGTGAAGTATGTTCCGAAAGATCTGCCTGTTGTGGTGACGGCCGCGGTCTATCAGCTGACCAAGAACAACAACCTGACCGCCGATCCGGCGAACCCGACCAGCGGCTTTAGCGTGCAGGGCGGTGAAATTCGCTCCCGTGGCTTTGAACTGGAAGCGAAAGCGGCAGTGTCGGCTAACGTGAACGTGACGGCGGCCTACAGCTACACCGATGCGGAATATACCCACGATACCTGGTATGAAGGTCGTCGTCCGGCAGAAGTACCGCGCAACATGGCATCCCTGTGGGCGGATTACACCTTCCACGAGACGGCGCTGAGTGGCCTGACCGTCGGTGCGGGCGCGCGTTACATCGGTAACACGGTGACGTACTACTCCTCAGCGTCGCCTAAAGCCTATGAGTCCTTTAACGTCGCGGGTTATGCCCTGGCGGATGCGACCGTGAAATACGATCTGGCGCGCTTCGGTCTGCCGGGATCTTCCGTCGGCGTCAACGTGAACAACATCTTTGACCGTGAATACGTCTCCAGCTGCTACAGCGAGTATGCATGCTACTGGGGAGCAGGACGCCAGGTTGTTGCCACCGCGACCTTCCGCTTCTAACCTCTTTATGGGCACGGTTCGCCGTGCCCTTTTTATTTAAGTTGGCTGACATGCAGGATAATAAAACGCAATCCGACTCCACCTTCACGCTTAACAATCTCTCCTTTCGCGTACCCGGGCGCACCTTGCTGCATCCGCTCTCTTTGACGTTTCCCGCAGGTAAAGTGACCGGTTTAATCGGGCACAATGGTTCCGGTAAATCGACGCTGCTGAAGATGTTGGGTCGTCATCAGCCGCCGTCCGAGGGCGACATATTGCTGGATGACCAGCCGCTGGCGAGCTGGAGCAGTAAGGCCTTTGCCCGCAAGGTGGCCTATCTGCCGCAGCAGTTGCCGCAGGCGGAGGGGATGACGGTGCGCGAGCTGGTGGCGATTGGACGTTATCCGTGGCACGGTGCGCTCGGGCGTTTTGGCGTCGCTGACAGAGAGAAAGTGGAAGAGGCGATCGCGCTGGTTGGGTTAAAACCGCTGGCGCACCGTCTGGTGGATAGCCTGTCCGGTGGCGAGCGTCAGCGCGCATGGATCGCGATGCTGGTGGCGCAGGACAGCCGCTGCCTGCTGCTCGACGAACCCACTTCGGCGCTGGATATTGCTCATCAGGTTGACGTCCTGGCGCTGGTGCATCGCTTAAGTCAGCAGCGCGGCCTGACGGTGATTGCCGTTCTGCATGATATCAACATGGCGGCACGCTATTGCGACTACCTGGTAGCGCTGCGCGGCGGTGAAATGATCGCTCAGGGTACGCCTGCCGAACTGATGCGCAGCGAAACGCTGGAACATATCTACGGTATTCCTATGGGCATCCTGCCTCACCCAGCCGGGGCTGCACCCGTGAGCTTTGTCTACTGATGCTGGATTCAACATTCATTAGCCGCCGTCGCCTGCTGACGGCCATGGCGCTCTCACCGCTGCTGTTAAAGATGGGCCCGGCCCGCGCTGCGGCTATCGATCCGCACCGCATCGTGGCGCTGGAGTGGTTGCCCGTCGAACTGATGATGGCGCTTGGCGTGACGCCTTACGGCGTGGCCGATATTCCCAACTACACCCTGTGGGTGAATGAGCCAAAACTGCCGGACTCCGTCATCGACATTGGCCTGCGTACGGAGCCGAACCTTGAGCTTCTCACCCAGATGAAACCGTCTTATTTATTCTGGTCTGCGGGGTATGGCCCGTCGGAAGAGACCATGGCGAAGATTGCGCCCGGACGGGGCTTTTCCTTTAGCGACGGCAAAAAGCCGCTGACCATGGCAAAAAATTCCATCCACGAGATGGCGCAGTTTCTCAACCGTGAGGCTCAGGCGAAAAAACATCTCGATGAATTTGATGCGCTGATTGATTCCCTCAAGCCGCGCTTTGCCCACCGTGGCGATCGGCCTTTGCTGATGGTAACCCTGCTGGATGCCCGCCATATGCTGGTCTTTGGAAATAACTGTCTGTTCCAGGAAGTGCTCGACAGCTTTGGCATTCGCAATGCCTGGGAAGGCGAGATGACATTCTGGGGCAGTACCGCCGTGGGTATTGACCGTCTGGCGGCGTTTCGTGATGTGGACGTGCTGTGCTTCGATCACGGGAACGAGCGCGAGATGCAAACCCTGATGGCGACCCCGCTCTGGCAGGCAATGCCGTTCGTCCGCGAGCAGCGCTTCCTGCGCGCGCCAGCGGTATGGTTCTACGGCGCGACGCTGTCGGCAATGCATTTTGCCCGCGTGCTGGACAATGCACTGGGAGGCAAGGCATGAGCACGCGTATGGCCCGTTTCCCGATGTTACTGTTAGCGCTCATTTTTCTGGCTGCCCTGGTGTTAACCGGCTTTAACCTGACCACGGCGTTACCGCGCGATCAGTGGGCAGCCGCGTTTGCCGCACCGGATATCGATAATATTCAGCAAATGCTGTTCCACTACAGCCTGCTGCCGCGTCTGGCTATCTCCCTGCTGGTCGGGGCGGGACTGGGACTGGTGGGCGTACTGTTTCAGCAGGTGCTGCGTAACCCGCTGGCAGAGCCGACCACGCTGGGCGTGGCGACGGGGGCTCAGCTGGGGATCACCATCACCACTCTCTGGACCCTGCCGGGAGCGTTAACCTCGCAGTTTGCCGCGCTGGCAGGCGCATGTGTGGTCGGTGCGCTGGTCTTTGGCGTGGCCTGGGGAAAACGTCTCTCGCCGGTCACGCTGATCCTCGCGGGGCTGGTCGTCAGCCTCTACTGTGGGGCGATCAACCAGCTGCTGGTGCTGTTTCACCACGACCAGCTGCAAAGCATGTTTATGTGGAGTACCGGCACGCTCACCCAGACCGACTGGAGTATCGTCCAGCGCCTGTGGCCGCAGCTGTTCGGCGGCGTGGTGCTGACGCTGCTGCTGCTGCGTCCGCTGACGCTGATGGGCCTCGATGACGGCGTGGCGCGCAATCTGGGGCTGGCGCTGTCGCTGGCGCGTCTGGCGGCCCTGACCCTGGCGATTGTGCTGAGCGCGTTACTGGTTAACGCCGTCGGCATCATCGGGTTTATCGGCCTGTTTGCGCCGTTGCTGGCAAAAATGCTCGGCGCGCGCCGTCTGCTGGCGCGTCTGATGCTGGCTCCGCTGATTGGCGCGCTGATCCTCTGGCTTTCCGATCAACTCATTCTCTGGCTGGCGCGCGTCTGGATGGAAGTTTCCACGGGCTCGGTGACGGCTCTGATCGGCGCGCCGCTGCTGCTGTGGCTGTTGCCGCGCCTGCGCAGCATTAGCGCCCCGGCAATGGATGCCGGCGATAAAGTACATGCCGAACGTCAGTCGGTGGTGTGGTTCAGCCTTGCCGGGCTGGCGGTGCTGGTTATCGCCTCGTTTGCCGCACTCTCGCTGGGACGCGACGCCACAGGCTGGCACTGGGCGACGGGGGATTTGCTGCATGAACTCATGCAGTGGCGCTGGCCGCGGATCTTCTCCGCGCTGATTGCGGGCGTCATGCTGGCGGTGGCGGGCTGTATTATCCAGCGTCTCACCGGCAACCCGATGGCAAGCCCGGAAGTATTAGGGATCAGCTCCGGGGCCGCGTTTGGCGTAGTGTTAATGTTGTTCCTCGTGCCGGGAAATGCGTTCGGCTGGCTGATGCCTGCCGGGAGTATCGGCGCGGCAGTCACGCTGATGATTATCCTGATCGCCTCCGGGCGAGGGGGGTTCTCACCTCACCGCATGCTGCTGGCCGGGATGGCGCTCAGCACCGCGTTTACTATGCTGCTGATGATGTTGCAGGCGAGCGGCGATCCGCGCATGGCGCAGATCCTGACCTGGATTTCCGGTTCAACGTACAACGCCACCGGCAGTCAGGTGGTGCATACCGGGATTGTGATGATCGTACTGCTGGCGATTGTGCCGCTGTGCCGTCGCTGGATGACCATTCTGCCGCTGGGTGGGGATACCGCCCGCGCGGTCGGGGTGGCGCTGACGCCAACGCGTATCGCCCTGTTGCTGCTGGCCGCGTGCCTGACGGCGACGGCCACCATGACTATCGGCCCGCTCAGTTTTGTCGGATTAATGGCGCCGCATATCGCCCGTATGATGGGCTTCCGCAGGACTTTGCCGCATATCGTGATCTCTGCGCTGACGGGCGGAGCGATCCTGGTCTTTGCTGACTGGTGCGGAAGGATGGTGCTGTTCCCGTATCAGATCCCGGCGGGCCTGCTGTCGACCTTTATCGGCGCGCCGTACTTTATATATCTGTTGAGAAAGCAGAGTCGGTAATAAAAGAAAACGGCAATCCTTAGATTGCCGTTTTCGTGTTTGCTCCCTCTCCCAAGGGAAGATGGAGAACATCGTAGGCCGGGTAAGCGTTAGCGCCACCCGGCAATGCCCTTAGAGCTTCGCAAACACCTTACGCGCTGCGTCGATGGTGTTATTGATATCTTCTTCGCTGTGCGCCACGGACATAAAGCCCGCTTCAAACGCTGACGGCGCAAGATACACGCCTTCTTCCAGCATCAGATGGAAGAAGCGTTTGAAGCGTTCCACGTCGCATTTCACCACGTCCTGATAGCAGGTCACGGTTTTCGCATCGGTGAAGAAAATCCCGAACATCCCGCCGACGTGGTTTACCACCAGCGGAATACCCGCGTCTTCTGCGGCTTCCAGCAGGCCGTTTGCCAGCTGCGTCGTCCGGTCCGTCAGGGTTTCGTGGATACCCGGCTGCGCCACTTCGGTCAGACAGGCAAAGCCCGCCGCCATCGCAATCGGGTTACCGGAGAGCGTACCCGCCTGGTAAACCGGACCGGTTGGCGCCAGCGCGTCCATCACGTCCTTACGGCCGCCAAACGCGCCGACAGGCATGCCGCCGCCAATGATTTTGCCGAGGCAGGTCAGATCCGGCTCAACGCCGTAGTATGACTGCGCCCCCGCCAGCGCGACGCGGAAACCGGTCATCACTTCGTCGATGATCAGCAGCGCGCCGAACTCATCGCACAGCGCGCGCAGGCCCGGCAGGAAATCCGGCTGCGGTGGAATACAGTTCATGTTGCCCGCCACCGGTTCAACGATGATGCAGGCGATCTCCTGCGGATACTGCTCGAACGCGGCGCGAACGGTGTTCAGATCGTTATAGGTGCAGGTCAGCGTGTGTTTCGCGAAATCAGCCGGCACCCCCGGGGAGTTCGGTTGACCGAGCGTCAGCGCGCCGGAACCGGCTTTTACCAGCAGGCAGTCGGCGTGGCCGTGATAACAACCTTCGAACTTGATGATCTTGTCACGACCGGTAAAACCGCGCGCCAGACGGATAGCGCTCATGGTCGCTTCGGTACCGGAGTTCACCATACGCACCATGTCCATCGTTGGCACCAGCTCGGTGACCAGCTCCGCCATTTTGACTTCCATCTCGGTTGGCGCGCCGAAGCTCAGGCCGCGCTGAGCGGCTTCAATCACCGCATTGCGGATCGCCGGGTGGTTGTGCCCCAGTACCATCGGGCCCCAGGAGCCGACGTAATCGACATAGGCTTTACCATCCACATCATACAGATATGCGCCATCCGCACGTTCGATAAACAGCGGGGTGCCACCCACGCCGGTAAAGGCGCGCACGGGTGAGTTTACGCCGCCTGGGATAAGCTCGCGGGCTGCGCTGTAGAGGTTTTCAGACTTGCTCATGGCGTCGTTCCTGGTTCGTAGAAATAAGTTAAGGCAACTATTCTAAGTGATTCGGAAGAGGTTATAAAATTTTTGCCCCTCAGAAGGCTTAACAATTGTTAAGTATTTTTCAGGGGACGAGGGGATTGTCTCTGGTAGAATCCCTGCGGCCTTTTGTATGACGAAACAGAACAGGTAATGAACGAGAACACACCTTCTTTTGAACAACAACAGTTTACGCGCGCGAAGCACCGGGTCAGTATCCGGCGGCTGCTCAACCGTGACAAAACCCCGTTAGCCATTCTGCTGGCAGCCGCCGTGGTCGGTACGCTGGCCGGGCTGGTGGGGGTCGCATTCGAGAAAGCGGTCAACGCGGTGCTCAACTGGCGCATAGGTACCGTCGCCAGCTTTGCCGATCGGGAATGGCTGGTCTGGGTGTGGGCCTTTGGCCTTTCGGCGCTGTTTGCCATGGTGGGGTATTTTCTGGTGCGTAAATTCGCACCTGAAGCAGGTGGCTCGGGGATCCCTGAAATTGAGGGGGCGCTGGAGGAGCTACGCCCGGTTCGCTGGTGGCGGGTGCTTCCTGTGAAATTTATCGGCGGGATGGGAACCCTCGGGGCGGGCATGGTGCTCGGTCGGGAAGGGCCAACGGTACAGCTGGGCGGTAACGTCGGGCGCATGGTCGGCGATCTGTTCCGTATGCGCAGCGCCGAAGCACGGCATACGCTGCTGGCGACGGGGGCCGCAGCGGGGCTGTCTGCGGCGTTTAACGCGCCGCTGGCGGGTATCCTGTTTATCATTGAAGAGATGCGCGCCCAGTTCCGCTACAACCTGATCTCCATTAAAGCGGTGTTTACCGGCGTGATTATGTCGAGCATTGTCTTTCGCGTCTTTAACGGCGAAGGAGCGGTGATTGAAGTTGGCAAGCTGACCAATGCGCCGGTCAATACTTTATGGCTGTATCTGGTTCTTGGGATGATTTTTGGCGTCGTCGGCCCGCTTTTTAACACCCTGATTTTACGGGCGCAGGATATGTTTCAGCGCATCCATGGCGGAAATATCACGAAATGGGTGCTGGTGGGAGGCCTGCTTGGCGGCGTGTGCGGGATCCTCGGTTTCATCGAACCGAATGCGGCGGGCGGCGGTTTCGGCCTGATTCCCATTGCCGCGGCGGGGAATTTCAGCGTAGGCCTGCTGCTGTTTATGTTTATTTCACGCGTCATCACCACGGTATTGTGCTTCTCCTCTGGCGCCCCGGGCGGCATTTTTGCTCCGATGCTGGCACTGGGGACGCTGCTGGGTACGGCGTTCGGGATGGCGGCGGCGGCAGGTTTCCCGGCCTACCATCTGGATGCGGGGACGTTTGCGGTTGCGGGAATGGGGGCGCTGCTGGCGGCCTCCCTGCGCGCGCCGCTGACCGGGATCGTACTGGTGCTGGAAATGACCGACAATTACCAGCTCATTTTGCCAATGATCATTACCTGTCTCGGCGCGACACTATTAGCCCAATTCCTGGGTGGAAAACCGCTATACTCCACCATTCTTGCCCGTACCCTGGCAAAACAGGAAGCTGAACAGGCCCTGAAGCAGAATACTTGAATGAATTACCAGGGTATTAGATAATGACAAAAAGAATTGGGTGATTTTTGCCCAATAGCAGTCGCAGTATTCATGGGAGCATAAGATGAGTGATGACGTAGCGTTGCCGCTGGAATTTACCGAAGCAGCAGCGAAAAAAGTGAAAACCCTGATTGCCGACGAGGACAATCCGGATCTGAAACTGCGTGTTTATATTACCGGCGGCGGCTGTAGTGGCTTCCAGTATGGTTTTACCTTTGACGATCAGGTTAACGATGGTGATATGACTATCGAGAAACAGGGCGTCGCGCTGGTGGTTGACCCGATGAGCCTGCAATATCTGGTGGGCGGTTCAGTGGACTACACTGAAGGTCTGGAAGGTTCGCGCTTTGTGGTGACTAACCCGAATGCGACCAGCACCTGCGGGTGTGGTTCTTCGTTCAGTATTTAAGCCTGAATGCAGATTGTAGGCCCGGTAAGCGAAGCGCTACCGGGCTTATAAACGACGCCTATCTTGAATTTTCATCCAGCGCAAACGTCGGCAGCTTCAGGTGCCAGCGTATCGCCGCTAAACGGATCACCAGCGTGACCACCATCCCCAGCATCGCCGCATTCTCCAGCGGGACAGCAAAGGTGTAATACGCCGTGGCGTGAACAATCCCCCCGATGATACAGGCCGTCGCGTAGATTTCCGTTCGCAGGATCATCGGGACTTCTCGCGCCAGTATGTCGCGAATAATCCCTCCGCCCACGCCGGTTAACACGCCCATACAGATCGCCACCAGCGGGCCAGTCCCGGCAATAAAGGCTTTATTCACGCCTATTCCCACAAAGACCGCCAGACCGACGGCATCCAGCACCGGCAATATCCATTTTGGCAGTCTGCGAGGCTGGCGAACCAGCACGATGGTTAACAGGCAGGTGACCATCGCCACCACCAGATCCGTGGGATCTTTTACCCAGAATACCGGGCCGTTTGCCAGCGCCATATCGCGGATCGTTCCGCCTCCCACCGCCGTAACAACGCCGAGTACCAGTACGCCAAAAGGATCCATGCGTAGTTTTCCGGCAAGCAAAACGCCGGAGATAGCAAAAACGGCTGTGCCAAGAATATCCAGCCAATACACGAGCATCGTTAAATCCTCGAAGGGGGTATTTATCTGTTTGAGTGACTCTCTGCCAGTTCGGCGCAGAGTTGTTTTGCGGCGAGGATAATACGCGGGCTGGCGCGTTCAAACCAGTCGCTGTTGAGTGCGATGACCGGAATTTTAAGCTGCCGGTGCCAGAATTGTTCTATTTTAGGAATCTCGCTCGCATTTCCGACCACCACAATGGCCTGCGGTTGTCGTGCCAGAACCTGCTCACGACTGACCTGGGGCCAGGGAACCCGGCTTTCGGCAAAGATATTTTCACCTCCACAGGTTTCAAGCACCTGGTTCTGGATCGAGCCTTTACCGGTAGTAAACAGCGGCTGGCTGCCAAATTGCAGAAAAACGCGTTGTTTCGGTTGCGTGCCGTATCGGGCTTTTAGCGCGGCATAGTCGTTGAGCATCTGCTGTGCAGCCTGCCCGGCGCGTTGGGGGGTAGGGCTGAAGGGCGCGAGGTCACGGAGGGTTTGCGCCACCTGTTCGATGCTCACCGCGTCCACCCATTTTACCGTTATGCCCAGCGAAGAGAGCTGGTTCACCTGCCGTTCGGCATTACCGCCGCGCCAGGCGAGGACCAGATCGGGCTTCAGCGCCACGATGCGTTCCAGGTTCATTCCCTGCCAGGTGGCAACCTGTTCGATATGGGCGGCCTGCGGTGGATAATCGGAAAAGCTGCTCACCGCAACGGGCGTGATCCCGGCGGCAAACGCCAGTTCCGTATTGGCAGGGGAGAGAGTGATAACCCGCGGCGCGGCGATGAGCCAGGCCGGAGCGAGCAGAAGCAGGGCGACCAGCGCCCTGAATGACACCTTACCCACGCGCCAGTTTCTGCACCAGAGTTTCCACCATCACGGTGGACTGTTTGGCCGCAACGGCCAGGAATTCGTCGAAGCTGATGTGGGACTGCTGGTCCGCCACGTCAGAGATCGCGCGAACGACCACAAACGGCACGCTGAAGTTATGGCATACGTGCGCGATGGCCGTGGCTTCCATCTCAACGGCCACAGCCTGCGGGAAGTTATGACGGATTTTCGCCAGACCGACAGAGCCGTTGATAAAGGCATCGCCGCTGACGATCAGGCCACGCACCGCATTGAGGTTCAGCTCGTTAATGCAGCTTTCAGCGGCGGCAATCAGCTTATCATCCGCTTTAAACCCGGCCGGGCAGCCCGGAAGCTGACCATATTCGTAGCCGAATGCGGTGACATCTGCATCGTGATAACGCGCTTCGTCGGAAACCACGATATCGCCCACTTTCAGCGTCGGCGCCAGACCGCCCGCAGAACCCGTATTAATGATAACGTCAGGCTTGCAGCGCTCAAGCAGCAGGGTCGCGCCCAGTGCCGCTGCAACTTTACCGATGCCTGATTTCAGCAGAGCCACGTCAACACCGTTCAACTGGCCGGTGTAGATCTCACAGCCACCGAGGGAGAGGGTCTGACGGTTCTCAATTTTGTCACGCAGCAGCGTAACTTCTTCTTCCATTGCACCAATAATGCCGATTTTCATAGATTTACTCGCGATGTGCCTTGTTAAGATGCATAGTCTATCATGCGGTTAAGGGGAAACGCATTCTCACGCGGGGGAGCACATGGCACCAATCGATTTTCGCACCAAAATTAACTGGCACCGACGTTTCCGTTCGCCACAGGGCGATAAGAGCGAACATGAGATCCTGCGCATTTTCGAAAGCGATCGCGGACGCATCATCAACTCGCCCGCCATCCGTCGGTTACAGCAAAAAACCCAAGTGTTCCCGCTGGAGCGTAACGCCGCGGTGCGTACGCGGTTAACGCACTCCATGGAAGTGCAGCAGGTGGGGCGCTACATTGCGAAAGAGATCCTCAGTCGCCTTAAAGAGCAACGTCTGCTGGAAACCTACGGACTGGATGAACTGACCGGGCCGTTCGAAAGCATCGTTGAGATGGCCTGCCTGATGCACGATATCGGCAATCCTCCCTTTGGTCATTTCGGCGAGGCCGCCATCAATGACTGGTTTAAACAGCGGCTTTTTCCCTCTGACGCCATAAGCCAGCCGCTCAGCGATGACCGCTGTGTGGTACGCGATTTATGTCTGCGTGAAGGCGAAGATAGCCTGAACGATCTGCGCCGTAAGGTGCGCCAGGATCTGTGTCATTTCGAAGGTAACGCGCAGGGGATCCGTCTGGTGCACTCCCTGATGCGGATGAATCTGACCTGGGCCCAGGTGGGCTGTATTCTTAAATACACGCGTCCCGCATGGTGGACCGGAGAAACGCCCGCCACGCATAGCTACCTGATGAAAAAACCGGGCTATTACTTATCGGAAGAAGCATACATCGCGCGGTTGCGTAAAGAACTGTCTCTGACCCCTAATGGCCGTTTTCCATTGACATGGATTATGGAAGCGGCTGATGACATTTCTTATTGCGTGGCCGATCTGGAAGACGCGGTGGAAAAAAGAATATTCAGCGTCGAGGAGCTGTATCAGCATCTTCATGATGCCTGGGGAGAGCATGAAAAAGGTTCTCTGTTTGCGCAGGTCGTCGAGAATGCCTGGGATAAATCGCGTTCAAATTCGCTGAGCCGCAGTACCGAAGATCAGTTCTTTATGTATTTGCGGGTGAACACGCTGAATAAACTGGTGCCGTATGCGGCCGCCCGTTTCATTGATAATTTGCCGATGATATTTAGCGGGGAATTTAATCACGCCCTGCTGGAAGATGAGAGCAGTTTTAGTCAGCTTCTTGAATTATATAAAAACGTGGCTGTTCGCCATGTTTTCAGCCACCCGGATGTCGAACAGCTGGAGCTGCAAGGATACCGGGTTATCAGCGGGTTGCTGGAGATTTATGGCCCGCTGCTCCAGCTGACGGTCGATGAGTTCAGTGAGCTGGTCGAAAATGAACGTGTTCGCCGCCTGCCGATTGAATCTCGTCTCTATCAGAAGCTTTCAACCCGCCACCGGCTGGCATACATTGAAGCCGTCAGTAAAATAGAACGCCATTCTTCCCAATGGCCAGTCATGGAATATTATTATCGCTGTCGTCTTATCCAGGACTATATCAGCGGGATGACAGATTTGTATGCCTGGGATGAATACCGCAAGCTTATGGCCGTTGAATAAGCCATGAGTTTTGTAAAGACGACCAATAAATTTTTACTTTTTCCATAAACTTAATCCCGGAACTAAGCGGTATAAAACGAATCTGAGTTACACAGCAATTTTGCGTTATCTGGTAAATCGAGATTGAGAAACATGAAAAAAACCACATTAGCAATGAGTGCACTGGCTCTGAGTTTAGGTTTAGCGCTGTCCCCTCTGGCGATGGCGGCCGAGACAGCTTCCTCGGCAGCGACTGCGCAGCAGATGCCAAGCCTGGCCCCGATGCTCGAAAAAGTGATGCCATCGGTGGTGAGTATTAACGTTGAGGGCAGCACGACCGTCAATACGCCGCGTATGCCGCGTAATTTCCAGCAGTTCTTCGGCGATAATTCGCCATTCTGCCAGGACGGTTCGCCATTCCAGAGCTCCCCGTTCTGTCAGGGCGGCGGCGCAGGGGATGACGGCATGGGCGGCGGCCAGCAGCAGAAATTCATGGCACTCGGCTCGGGCGTGATTATTGATGCAGCGAAAGGCTACGTGGTGACCAATAACCACGTGGTAGATAATGCTAACACCATTAAGGTGCAGATGAGCGATGGCCGTAAATTCGATGCCAAAGTGGTTGGTAAAGACCCGCGCTCCGACATCGCGCTGATTCAAATCCAGGATCCGAAGAACCTGACGGCGATTAAGCTTGCCGACTCTGACGCGCTGCGCGTGGGTGACTACACCGTCGCCATCGGTAACCCATTTGGTCTGGGCGAAACCGTGACCTCGGGTATCGTCTCTGCGCTGGGACGTAGCGGCCTGAATGCGGAAAACTATGAAAACTTCATTCAGACGGATGCGGCCATTAACCGTGGTAACTCCGGCGGTGCGCTGGTTAACCTGAACGGTGAGCTGATCGGTATCAACACCGCTATCCTGGCACCGGACGGTGGCAACATCGGTATCGGCTTTGCTATCCCGAGCAACATGGTGAAAAACCTGACTGCGCAGATGGTGCAATATGGACAGGTGAAACGCGGTGAGCTGGGGATCATGGGTACCGAACTGAACTCCGAGCTGGCGAAAGCGATGAAAGTGGACGCTCAGCGCGGCGCATTCGTAAGCCAGGTCATGCCGAACTCTTCGGCGGCGAAAGCCGGCATTAAAGCGGGTGACGTGATCACCTCTCTGAACGGTAAGCCGATCAGCAGCTTTGCCGCCCTGCGTGCGGAAGTGGGTTCTATGCCAATCGGCAGTAAAGTGACCCTCGGCCTGCTGCGTGAAGGTAAGCCGGTTAACGTGAGCCTGGAACTGCAACAAAGCAGTCAGAATCAGGTCGATTCCAGCACCATCTTCAGCGGTATTGAAGGTGCCGAGATGAGCAACAAAGGGGCAGATAAAGGCGTGGTGGTGAACAACGTGAAAGCGAACTCACCTGCTGCCCGTATCGGCCTGAAAAAAGGTGATGTGATCATGGGCGCTAACCAGCAGCCGGTGAAAAACATCGCTGAACTGCGCAAAATTCTCGACAGCAAGCCTTCTGTGCTGGCACTGAATATTCAGCGTGGTGATACCTCTATTTATCTCCTGATGCAGTAATCTTCTTAAGCCCCTGTTCGCAGGGGCTTTCTCTTTTCTGTGACCTTTCCCACAACTCCATACATCTCTCTCTGCCTCTGGGCATCTGCACAATGCAGCCTTAGCTGAACTTCCCTATGCTTGAGCTCTGCTCACGGGAGGGTTATATGGCTGGCTGGCATCTTGATACCAAAATGGCGCAGGATATCGTGGCGCGAACCATGCGCATCATTGATACCAATATCAACGTAATGGATGCCCGCGGGCGCATTATCGGCAGCGGCGATCGTGAGCGTATTGGGGAATTGCACGAAGGGGCGTTGCTGGTGCTCTCTCAGGGGCGCGTGGTCGACATCGATGACGCCGTGGCGAAACATCTGCACGGGGTCCGTCAGGGGATCAACCTGCCGCTGCGTCTGGAAGGAGAGATTGTTGGCGTTATCGGTCTGACCGGCGACCCTGAATCACTGCGTAAATACGGTGAGCTGGTCTGCATGACGGCGGAGATGATGCTGGAGCAGTCGCGTCTGATGCACCTGCTCGCCCAGGACAGCCGCCTGCGTGAAGAGCTGGTGATGAATTTGATTCAGGCTGAGGAGCACACGCCTGCCCTGAGCGAATGGGCGCAGCGTCTGGGTATCGACCTGAATCAGCCGCGCGTGGTCGCCGTTATTGAGGTGGATAGCGGCCAGCTTGGTGTGGACAGCGCCATGGTGGAGCTACAGCAGCTGCAAAACATGCTGGCGACGCCGGAGCGTAACAACCTGGTGGCGATTGTCTCTTTGACGGAAATGGTGGTGCTCAAGCCTGCGCTTAATCAGTTTGGTCGCTGGGACGCGGAAGATCATCGTCGCCGCGTTGAGCTGCTAATCGAGCGCATGAAGGAGAACGGACAGCTCCGTTTTCGCGTCGCGCTGGGAAATTACTTTACCGGGCCGGGAAGCATCGCTCGTTCATGGCGAACGGCGCGCACCACCATGATGGTGGGTAAACAGCGCATGCCGGAGAGCCGCAGTTATTTCTATCAGGATCTGATGCTGCCGGTCCTGCTCGACAGCCTGCGCGGCGGCTGGCAGGCCAACGAGCTGGCGCGTCCGCTGGTGCGTCTGAAAGCAATGGACAACAACGGGCTGCTGCGCCGCACGTTGCAGGCGTGGTTCCGGCATAACGTGCAGCCGCTGGCAACGTCAAAAGCGCTGTTTATTCACCGTAATACGCTGGAGTATCGGCTTAACCGGATCTCGGAACTGACGGGGCTGGATTTAGGGAATTTTGACGACCGGCTACTGCTGTATGTGGCGTTGCAGCTGGATGAACAGAGATGATGCTGTTTGCCGGGCGGCGGCTTCGCCTTACCCGGCCTACATGTGTTCGTAGGCCCGGTAAGCGAAGCGCCACCGGGCAATAAAACGGCTCATTTGTTACGCGTCAATTTCTCAAGATCCGCTTCAATCTCGCTGATCTTATTGGTGACTACGCTTTCCAGGTGACGGAGGTCGTCAAGGATCTTACGTTTCAGATCGACTTCGCTGCGATCGCGCTGGCAGATTTGATCGAGTTCGTCGATCACGTAGCGCAGGTTAGGGCTGATTTCCTGTACTTCTTTATATCCCTGACCGATACCGTCAGCGACAACGGTCTTACGCTGGCGAGGGTATTTAAACTTCACGCTTTTGGCGAAGAACTCTCCTTTGTCCTTGTGAAAATAGATTTTCAAAATATCGTTATTGGCTTCCTGGCGGAGACTATAACGATCAATTTCATCAGGATTGGTAATGCCCAGACTTTTCAGATTATCGTACATAGCGGTACCCTTGATCTCAACATAACCTATGAATAATTAACGAAAAAATCTATTTTCGCCACCTTCGGATATAAAAAAAGCGGGGTTGCCCCCGCTTTTTGTTATACCCGATTAATCGATGGTGCGCAGCAGTTCATTGATGCCCACTTTACCGCGCGTTTTCGCGTCCACTTTTTTCACGATGACCGCGCAATACAGGCTGTATTTGCCATCTTTAGACGGCAGGTTGCCGGAAACCACAACGGAACCAGCTGGAACGCGGCCGTAGTGAATTTCACCGGTTTCGCGATCGTAAATACGGGTGCTCTGGCCAATATAAACGCCCATGGAGATCACAGAACCTTCTTCGACGATCACGCCTTCAACCACTTCGGAACGTGCGCCGATGAAGCAGTTGTCTTCGATGATGGTTGGGTTAGCCTGAAGTGGCTCAAGAACGCCACCGATGCCCACACCGCCGGACAGGTGAACGTTTTTACCGATCTGCGCGCAGGAGCCGACGGTAGCCCAGGTGTCCACCATGGTGCCTTCGTCAACGTAGGCGCCGATGTTCACGTAGGATGGCATCAGCACGGTGTTGCGTGCGATGAAGGCACCCTGACGAACGGCCGCCGGTGGTACTACGCGGAAGCCCTCTTTCTGGAAGCGCGCTTCGTCGTAATCCGCAAATTTCATTGGTACTTTATCGAAGTAGCGGCTTTCTGCTCCGTCGATAACCTGGTTATCGTTGATGCGGAAAGAGAGCAGCACAGCTTTCTTCAGCCATTGATGAGTAACCCACTGACCGTCGATTTTTTCTGCCACGCGCAGCGCGCCGGAATCCAGCAGGGAAATAACCTGGTTTACCGCTTCACGGGTCACGGTATCCACATTTGCCGGAGTGATGTCGGCGCGACGCTCAAAAGCGGACTCAATAACGTTCTGTAACTGCTGCATTGTTTACTCTTTCCATTTCACTAAAAAACACGTCACCCTTTATCGTTTGGATTGAGGGCTGCTGTCAACCGTTGTTGCACTTCAAGTTGCAGGTCATTATTAAGGGCACGCCGGTCGGCCGTCGCGATTATAAATAAATCTTCTACTCGTTCGCCAATGGTTGTAATTCGGGCGCCGTGAAGCGAAATTCCCAGATCGGCAAAAACCTGACCGACGCGGGCGAGCAGCCCTGGCTGGTCGAGCGCAATCAGCTCAAGGAACGATTTACGGTCGGTATGGGTCGGCAGGAAATTGACCTCGGTATCGACGGTAAAGTGGCGCAGTTTTGCCGCCTGACGACGCGGCTGCGGAGGTTGCCAGCTGCGCTGCGTAATCGCCTGCTCGAGGCCAAAGCGTATCCCCTCATGCCTGTCCGACGACAGCGGGCTGCCGTCCGGCTCCAGCACAATAAAGGTGTCCATCGCCATGCCGTCGCGGGTGGTAAAAATCTGCGCGTCGTGAACGCTCAGGTTACGCCTGTCCAGCTCGGCACAGACCGCTGCAAACAAATAAGGCCGGTCCGGGCTCCAGATGAAAATTTCCGTCCCGCCGCGCGTGGCCTGCGGGCTGAGCAGAATCATCGGTTTTGTCAGGTCGTGCTTCAGCAGATGCCGGGCGTGCCAGGCAAGCTGGTTTGGGCTGTGGCGCACAAAGTAGTTGGCGCGACAGCGCGCCCAAATCTGATGCAGTGCCTCTTCGTTGATGTTATCCATGCGCAGCAGGGCCAGCGCCTGCAACTGATGGTGGCGCACACGCTCGCGCATGTCGGGGGTGTTCTGCATCCCGCGACGCAACTGTTTTTCGGTGGCGAAGTAGAGTTCGCGCAGCAGGCTCTGCTTCCAGCTGTTCCACAGGGTTTCGTTGGTGGCGCAGATATCGGCTACCGTCAGGCAGACCAGGTAGCGCAGGCGGTTCTCCGTTTGCACTTCCTCGGCGAACTGCTTGATCACTTCCGGATCCTGAATATCACGACGCTGAGCGGTAACTGACATCAGCAGATGATGGCGAACCAGCCAGGCGATAAGCTGCGTTTCACGCGAGTTCAGGCCGTGCAGCTCGGCAAATTTCAGCACGTCCTGGGCACCGAGCACGGAGTGGTCGCCGCCGCGACCTTTGGCGATATCATGGAACAGGGCGGCGATCAGGATCAGCTCCGGGTGCGCCAGACGTGGCCACAGATCAACGCACAGCGGATGGCGGGATCGCGTCTCTTCTTTAGCGAAGCTTTCCAGCTTCAGCATGACGCGGATCGTGTGCTCATCTACCGTATAGGCGTGAAACAGGTCGAACTGCATCTGCCCGACAATATGCGACCACTGGGGCATATAGGCCCACAATACGCTGTGACGGTGCATCGGCAGCAGACCGCGGCTGACGGCGCCCGGATGACGAAGCATGCTCAGGAACAGCGAGCGCGCCTCCGGGATGTAACACAGCGGCTGCTTCAGATGGCGTCGTGCATGGCGCAGATGACGCAGGGTGGTGGAGTAGATCCCGGTGATCGTGCTGTTGCGCACCATGGTGTAGAACATTCGCAGGATCGCTTCCGGTTCGCGGATGAACAGCGTTTCGTCGCGCAGATCGATAAGCGTGCCGCGCAGCTGAAATTCGTCATCAATCGGACGCGGTTTTTCGTCTGCCGTCAGCGCGAGGATCGCCTCATCGAACAGCTGTAACAGCATCTGGTTTAGCTCAGAGACGCGGCGGGTGACGCGGAAGAAATCCTTCATCATTTGCTCGACCGGCTCGTTGCCCTCGCCCTGGTAATTCAGGCGCTGCGCCACGCTGAGCTGTCGGTCAAACAGCAGGCGGTTATCGTAGCGGGTGACTTCCAGGTGCAGGGCAAAACGGATGCGCCACAGCAGATGCAGACACTCATTGAGTTCGTTACGTTCGGCTTCGGTCAGAAAACCAAACCCGACCATTTCGTCCAGTGATGTTGCTCCAAAATGTCGACGGGCGACCCATTGCAGCGTGTGGATATCGCGCAGGCCACCGGGGCTGCTTTTAATATCCGGTTCGAGATTATAGCTGGTACCGTGATAACGCTGGTGGCGCTGGTTTTGTTCTTCGACTTTCGCGGCGAAGAATTTTTCCGAAGGCCAGAAGCCGTCGCTAAAGATGTGCTTTTGCAGTTCGAGGAACAGCGCAACGTCGCCAATCAGCAGGCGGGTTTCAATCAGGTTGGTGGCGACGGTCAGGTCAGATAACCCTTCCAGCAGACACTCTTCCAGCGTGCGTACGCTGTGGCCCACTTCCAGCTTTACGTCCCAAAGCAGGGTCAACAGTTCACCGATTTTCTGCGCCCGATCGTCCGGCAGTTTTTTACGGCTTAAGATCAGCAGGTCGATATCAGAGAGCGGATGCAGTTCACCCCGGCCATAGCCGCCGACCGCAACCAGCGCGACGTCGCTCACCTGGCCGAAACCGTAGTCGATCCACAGACGTTGCAGGAGCTGGTCGATAAATTCGGTGCGCGCTTCAATGAGCTGCTCGGCCGAAACGCCTGCGTCAAATGCGCTACCCAGCCAGCGATGGAAAACTTCCATGTGGGCTTTGATATGCGCGCAGGTCAGCTCATGCGGTGGCCAGACGCCCGGGTTATCAGGCTGGTCGGGGAGGGTGGGAAGTGCTGTGTTAGCATACTGTTCGGGTAAGAGATTACTCATCGTGCGCCACCCATAAGAAAAAGCTATCGCCATTAAAAAAGCCGGCATTCGCCGGCTTCTTATCACTCAATGTTCGTCAGTATCGCCGGGATGGTGTCATCCTTGCGCAACGTCATAATTTCGCAGCCGTTGTCTGTAACCACAATAGTATGCTCGTACTGGGCAGACAAGCTTCTGTCTTTGGTTTTTACCGTCCAGCCATCTTTCATGGTACGGATGCGGTAATCACCCGCGTTGACCATTGGTTCGATAGTGAAGGTCATGCCCTTTTGCAGCACTACGCCGCCGTCGTCTGCATCGTAGTGCAGAACCTGCGGTTCTTCATGGAACACACGACCAATACCGTGACCGCAATATTCGCGCACCACGGAGAAACCTTCCGCTTCCACAAATTTCTGGATTGCGGCGCCGATGGTGCGCAGGCGGATGCCCGGCTTCACCATTTTCAGCGCCAGGTAGAGGCTCTCTTGCGTCACTTTGCACAGACGCTCGCCCAGAATCGTTGGCTTGCCAACGATGAACATCTTAGAAGTGTCGCCGTGGTACTCGTCTTTAATCACGGTCACGTCGATGTTGACGATGTCGCCATCTTTCAGCAGCTTCTCGTCATCCGGAATGCCGTGGCAAACCACTTCATTAATAGAGATGCAGACGGATTTCGGGAAACCGTGATAGCCAAGGCAGGCGGAGACCGCGTGCTGCTCGTTGACGATATAGTCGTTACAGATGCGATCCAGTTCGCCAGTGCTGACGCCCGGTTTCACAAACGGCTCGATCATTTCCAGCACGTCCGCGGCCAGACGACCGGCGACGCGCATCTTTTCAATTTCTTCAGGTGTCTTAATAGAGATAGCCATGTAATCTGTCCATCGGTGTCGATTTTTTCGACAATACTAGTGTAAGTGTTGTCAATGGTATCAGTCAGGCGCACCCCGTGCCAAATTGAGAATCATTAACAGCACACTCCGCCAACAATTATTGGTTTCTGGCCGTGTTTTGTGATATAAAGCGCGCCGGACTTCCGATCCATCTCAGATACACAGGCTGGACGGGAGCGACAAATCTCACTTTGTGTAACAACACACACGTATCGGCACATATTCCGGGGTGCCCTTCGGGGTCGGTAATATGGGATACGTGGAGGCATAACCCCAACTTTCAATATAGAGGTTTTAAACATGGCAACTGTTTCCATGCGCGACATGCTCAAGGCTGGTGTTCACTTCGGTCACCAGACCCGTTACTGGAACCCGAAAATGAAGCCTTTCATCTTCGGCGCACGTAACAAAGTTCACATCATCAACCTTGAGAAGACTGTACCAATGTTCAACGAAGCCCTGGCTGAGCTGAACAAGATCTCTTCCCGTAAAGGTAAGATTCTGTTCGTTGGTACTAAGCGCGCTGCAAGCGAAGCTGTGAAAGATGCTGCTAACAGCTGCGACCAGTTCTTCGTGAACCATCGCTGGTTGGGCGGCATGCTGACCAACTGGAAAACTGTTCGTCAGTCCATCAAGCGCCTGAAAGATCTGGAAACCCAGTCTCAGGACGGTACTTTCGATAAGCTGACTAAGAAAGAAGCGCTGATGCGTACTCGTGAACTGGACAAGCTGGAAAACAGCCTGGGCGGTATCAAAGATATGGGCGGCCTGCCAGACGCGCTGTTCGTAATCGATGCAGACCACGAGCACATCGCAATCAAAGAAGCTAACAACCTGGGTATCCCGGTATTCGCTATCGTTGATACCAACTCCGATCCGGACGGTGTTGACTTCGTTATCCCGGGTAACGACGACGCAATCCGTGCTGTTAGCCTGTACCTGAGCGCTGTAGCTGCTACCGTTCGTGAAGGCCGTTCCCAGGATCTGGCTTCTCAGGCGGAAGAAAGCTTCGTAGAAGCTGAATAATAAGGTTTTACCCCTTATTAGTACCGTGTATGAATAGGGGCCCATTATCGGCCCCTTTTTTCAATTTATACTGTTTGGCTCCCGGCCGGGCAGTTCACATCTCCCGAGGATTTAAGAATGGCTGAAATTACCGCATCCCTGGTAAAAGAGCTGCGTGAGCGTACTGGCGCAGGCATGATGGATTGCAAAAAAGCGCTGACCGAAGCGAACGGCGACATCGAGCTGGCAATCGAAAACATGCGTAAATCCGGTGCGATCAAAGCAGCTAAGAAAGCAGGCAACGTTGCTGCTGACGGCGTGATCATCACCAAAATCGACGGCAACTACGGCATCATTCTGGAAGTTAACTGCCAGACTGACTTCGTTGCTAAAGATGCTGGTTTCCAGGCATTTGCTAACAAAGTTCTGGACGCAGCGGTTGCAGGCAAAATCACTGACGTTGAAGTTCTGAAAGCACAGTTCGAAGAAGAGCGTGTAGCGCTGGTTGCTAAAATCGGTGAGAACATCAACATCCGTCGCGTTTCTTCCCTGGAAGGCGATGTTCTGGGCTCTTACCAGCACGGCGCGCGTATCGGTGTTCTGGTTGCGGCTAAAGGCGCTGACGAAGAGCTGGTTAAACAGCTGGCAATGCACATCGCTGCAAGCAAACCAGAATTCGTTAAGCCAGAAGACGTGTCTGCTGAAGTGGTAGAGAAAGAGTACCAGGTTCAGCTGGACATCGCGATGCAGTCTGGTAAGCCAAAAGAAATCGCAGAGAAAATGGTTGAAGGCCGCATGAAGAAATTCACCGGCGAAGTTTCTCTGACTGGCCAGCCTTTCGTAATGGATCCAAGCAAGTCTGTTGCTCAGCTGCTGAAAGAGCACAACGCTGATGTAACTGGCTTCATCCGCTTCGAAGTGGGCGAAGGCATCGAGAAAGTTGAGACTGACTTCGCAGCAGAAGTTGCTGCAATGTCCAAGCAGTCTTAATGATTGAAAAGGAGCCGCCTGAGGGCGGCTTCTTTTTGTCACCCGTCTCACGAAATCAGACAGGCTCCAGTATCGCTGTGCTGATTTGCGACATATCATGTCGCCAGAATTAACCCCATCTTAATCGTTGACAGTCTCAGGAAAGAAACATGGCTACCAATGCAAAACCCGTGTACAAACGCATTCTGCTTAAGCTGAGTGGCGAAGCGCTGCAAGGATCGGAAGGCTTCGGTATTGACGCAAGCATCCTTGATCGCATGGCACAGGAAATCAAAGAACTGGTCGAACTGGGTATTCAGGTTGGCGTGGTCATTGGCGGTGGCAACCTTTTCCGTGGTGCTGGTCTGGCGAAAGCGGGGATGAACCGCGTAGTGGGCGACCACATGGGTATGCTGGCAACCGTGATGAATGGCCTGGCGATGCGTGATGCGCTTCATCGCGCCTATGTGAACGCTCGCCTGATGTCCGCTATTCCTTTGAATGGCGTATGCGATAACTACAGCTGGGCAGAGGCCATCAGCCTGCTGCGCAACAACCGCGTGGTGATCCTCTCCGCCGGTACGGGTAACCCGTTCTTTACCACCGATTCCGCAGCCTGTCTGCGCGGTATCGAAATCGAAGCCGATGTGGTGCTGAAAGCGACCAAAGTAGATGGCGTGTTTACTGCCGACCCGGCAAAAGATCCTTCAGCGACCATGTACGATCAGCTGACCTACAGCGAAGTGCTGGAAAAAGAGCTGAAAGTGATGGATCTTGCCGCCTTTACGCTGGCTCGTGACCACAAACTACCGATCCGTGTCTTCAATATGAACAAGCCTGGCGCGCTGCGTCGCGTTGTTATGGGCGAAAAAGAAGGCACTTTGATCACGGAATAATTTCCGTCGGCGATAAATACAGGTAAGATTCCGCTTTATTTCGACGTGGTATCTTACCCGGGCGCGCCTTTGGCGTTGTCATGAATTAAACGCGACTATACTTAGCACACCTGTAGCGCTGTGCTGGCGGATAGTCTGCCTGAGACAAGTTTTCAAGGATCCGTAACGTGATTAACGACATCAGAAAAGATGCTGAAGTACGCATGGAAAAATGCGTAGAAGCGTTCAAAAACCAAATCAGCAAAATCCGTACTGGCCGTGCTTCCCCAAGCCTGCTGGATGGCATCATCGTAGAATATTACGGTACGCCAACGCCTCTGCGTCAGCTGGCGAGCGTGACGGTAGAAGATACCCGTACCCTGAAAATCAACGTGTTCGACCGCTCAATGAGCCCGGCCGTTGAAAAAGCGATCATGGCATCTGACCTGGGTCTGAACCCAAGCTCAGCCGGCGCGGATATTCGCGTGCCACTGCCTCCGCTGACGGAAGAGCGTCGTAAAGACCTGATCAAAGTAGTTCGTGGTGAAGCTGAGCAGGGTCGTGTTTCCGTACGTAACGTGCGTCGCGATGCGAACGATAAAGTGAAAGCCCTGCTGAAAGAAAAAGAGATCAGCGAAGACGACGATCGTCGTTCTCAGGACGACATTCAGAAAATGACCGACGCGGCCATCAAGAAAATTGATGCGGCGCTGGCAGAAAAAGAAGCGGAACTGATGCAGTTCTGATTTTCGCTGTACACTGATAAACGCCGTTCAGAAGGACATTGAGTCTTGCTGGCGGCGTTTTGCTTTTATCTGGTCTAACTTTTGGGCATCTCATGAAGCATCTCACTCTCCTCGGCTCGACCGGCTCTATCGGTTGCAGCACTCTCGACGTTGTACGTCATAATCCTGACAGCTACACCGTGGCCGCGCTTGTGGCCGGAAAAAACGTGCAGCGAATGGTCGAACAGTGCCTGGAGTTTACCCCCCGTTTTGCGGTGATGGATGACGAAGAGAGCGCCCGCCAGGTGAAAGCGCTGTTGCAGGAGAAGGGCTGCCGTACCGAGGTACTCAGCGGGCAACAGGCGGCGTGCGATATGGCCGCGCTTGATGAAGTTGATCAGGTCATGGCGGCAATCGTCGGGGCGGCGGGTCTTCTGCCGACGCTTGCCGCTATTGATGCGGGTAAAGATGTCCTGCTTGCGAACAAAGAGTCGCTGGTCACCTGCGGACGCCTCTTTATGGAAGCGGTAAAACAGCGTGGGGCGCGTCTTTTGCCGGTCGATAGCGAACACAACGCGATTTTTCAGAGTTTACCTCAACCTTTTCAACAAAACCTGGGGTACGCTGACCTGGAGCAGAATGGCGTTGTGTCGATTCTGCTTACCGGGTCTGGTGGCCCGTTCCGTGAAACGCCACTGTCTGAATTGAGCGCAATGACGCCGGATCAGGCGTGTCGTCATCCGAACTGGTCAATGGGGCGTAAGATCTCCGTCGATTCAGCCACCATGATGAACAAAGGTCTGGAATACATTGAAGCTCGCTGGCTGTTCAATGCGTCGGCGAAACAGATGGAAGTGCTGATCCACCCGCAGTCGGTGATTCACTCGATGGTGCGCTATCAGGACGGCAGCGTGCTGGCCCAGCTGGGCGAACCGGATATGCGTACGCCTATTGCTCATACGATGGCGTGGCCAAACCGCGTAAAATCGGGCGTTAAGCCTCTCGATTTTTGTAAGCTGAGTTCACTGACGTTTAGCGAGCCTGATTACGACCGTTATCCCTGTCTGAAACTGGCGATGACGGCCTTCGATCAGGGGCAGGCGGCGACAACGGCGCTTAATGCAGCCAATGAAGTGACCGTTGAAGCATTCCTGAATCAGCAGATCCGCTTTACTGACATCGCCGCGTTGAATTTATCCGTGCTGGAGATGATGGATTTGCGTGAGCCGCAGAGCGTGGAAGAGGTGCTGGCCGTGGATGAACAGGCACGCATTGTTGCGCGTAAACAGGTGACACGTCTGGCAAGCTGGTGATAAAGCAAGCACTAGTCGTCGTGCTATTTGTTAGCGTTGGGCTTCAGTGATATAGTCTGCGCCACCTGATCGCAGGTATTTGGCTTTAAGTGGTCAGGTAAGCCGTGGTTTGACACGGCTTTTTTATGTATAGGCTTCAGTATTCCTGTGTACCGTTAAATCCTTTCAGGGACTAAAAACGCGTTATGTTGTCTGCGAATCAACCAATAAGCGAAAACTTGCCAGCACATGGCTGTCGCCATGTTGCAATCATCATGGATGGCAATGGCCGCTGGGCGAAAAGACAAGGGAAGATACGAGCCTTTGGGCATAAAGCTGGGGCGAAATCTGTTCGCCGCGCCGTCTCTTTTGCCGCCAATAACGGCATTGATGCGTTAACGCTCTATGCTTTTAGCAGTGAGAACTGGAATCGACCTGCGCAGGAAGTGACTGCGTTGATGGAACTGTTCGTGTGGGCGCTCGATAGTGAAGTAAAAAGCCTGCACCGCCACAACGTCCGCTTGCGTATTATTGGCGAAACCAGTCGTTTTAACTCACGTTTGCAGGAACGGATTCGCAAAGCAGAAGCGCTGACGGAAAATAATACCGGCCTGACGCTCAATATCGCGGCGAATTACGGCGGACGCTGGGATATTATCCAGGGGGTTCGGCATTTGGCTGAGCAGGTTCAGGAAGGGCTGTTAAGACCCGACCAGATTGATGAAGAGGCGCTGAGTCAGCAAATCTGCATGAATGAACTGGCACCCGTGGATTTGGTTATAAGGACAGGGGGGGAACATCGCATAAGTAACTTTTTGCTGTGGCAAATTGCCTACGCCGAACTTTACTTTACGGATGTTCTTTGGCCAGATTTTGATGAACAAGACTTTGAAGGTGCGCTGCATGCCTTTGCCAATCGAGAGCGTCGTTTCGGCGGCACCGAGCCTGGTGGCGATAACGCCTGATGGGGGTAGCTTTTGCTGAAGTATCGCCTGATTTCCGCTTTTGTATTAATACCCGTCGTCATCGCAGCGCTGTTTTTACTGCCTCCGGTGGGATTCGCTATTGTTACGCTGGTGGTGTGTATGCTCGCCGCGTGGGAATGGGGGCAGCTTAGCGGCTTTACCTCGCGCACTCAGCGGGTATGGCTGGCGGTACTCTGTGGTTTTTTACTGGCCCTGATGCTGTATACCTTGCCTGAATATCATCATGATGTTCACCAGCCGCTGGTTGCCGGATCCTTATGGATATCGCTGGCCTGGTGGATTGCTGCGCTTGTTTTAGTGCTTTTCTATCCGGGCTCTGCGGCGATCTGGCGTAACTCTAAAGTGTTGCGCCTTATTTTTGGTCTGCTCACGATTGTTCCGTTTTTCTGGGGGATGGTTGCGTTGCGCGCCTGGCACTATGACGAAAACCACTACAGCGGCGCGATATGGCTGCTTTATGTGATGATTCTCGTCTGGGGGGCTGACTCCGGGGCCTATATGTTTGGTAAACTGTTCGGTAAACATAAACTGGCGCCAAAGGTTTCTCCGGGTAAAACCTGGCAAGGCTTCATCGGCGGCCTGTTTACGGCAGCGATTATCTCCTGGGGCTATGGCGTCTGGGCGAATCTTGAGGTTGCCCCCTCGACGCTGCTGGTATGTTCGATTTTCGCGGCGCTGGCATCGGTGCTGGGTGATTTAACCGAGAGTATGTTTAAGCGTGAAGCAGGGATTAAGGACAGTGGTCACCTGATTCCAGGACATGGCGGAATACTGGATCGCATTGACAGCCTTACCGCGGCTGTTCCCGTATTTGCTTGCCTGCTTTTACTGGTGTTTGGGACGATATAACGGAAGGTTTTATGCTGAGCATTCTCTGGAATCTGGCGGCGTTCATTGTTGCACTGGGTGTACTGATTACCGTGCATGAATTTGGCCATTTCTGGGTTGCCCGGCGCTGTGGTGTGCGGGTGGAGCGATTCTCGATTGGCTTTGGCAAATCGCTCTGGAAGCGCACCGATAAGCATGGCACCGAGTTTGTCATTGCTCTGATTCCCCTGGGCGGCTATGTCAAAATGCTCGACGAACGCGTTGAGCCTGTCGCCCCGGAACTTCGCCATCGCGCGTTTAACAATAAAACTGTTGGACAACGTGCTGCCATCATCGCTGCCGGCCCGGTAGCCAATTTCATCTTCGCTATCTTCGCCTACTGGCTGGTGTTTATCATCGGCGTGCCTGGCGTGCGCCCGGTTGTGGGCGAAATCACCACGGGTTCTATTGCGGCAACGGCGCAAATTACACCGGGAATGGAACTTAAAGCGATTGATGGTATCGAAACCCCTGATTGGGATGCCGTGAGGTTACAACTGGTTGCCAAAATTGGTGATGAGCAGACAACCGTCAGCGTATCGCCATTTGGTTCCGACCAGCGGCAGGAAAAAGTGCTGGATTTACGCCACTGGCGCTTTGAGCCAGACAAAGAGGACCCTGTCGCCGCACTCGGAATTCGACCGCGCGGCGCGCAGATCGAGCCGGTATTAGCCGAAGTACAGGCCAAATCGGCAGCGAGTAAAGCAGGTTTACAAGCGGGTGACAGGATCGTTAAAGTCGATGGTCAGCCATTAACACAATGGATGACCTTTGTTACTCTGGTGCGCGATAATCCAGGCAAGCCGCTCGCGCTGGAAGTGGAAAGGCAGGGGAGTTCGCTCTCACTGACTCTCACCCCGGATACCAAATCGGGCGGCGGTAAGGCGGAAGGGTTTGCAGGCGTTGTGCCGAAAGTGATCCCACTGCCAGATGAGTACAAGACAATACGCCAGTATGGGCCGTTTAGCGCCATCGTTGAGGCCACGGATAAAACATGGCAGCTGATGAAGCTTACGGTCAACATGTTGGGGAAATTGATAACCGGTGATGTGAAACTGAACAACCTCAGTGGGCCAATTTCGATTGCTCAGGGGGCTGGGATGTCAGCGGAGTTCGGGGTGATTTACTATCTCATGTTCCTTGCGCTGATTAGCGTGAACCTGGGGATAATCAACCTGTTCCCGCTTCCCGTATTAGATGGGGGCCATCTGCTGTTTTTAGCGATTGAAAAGCTAAAAGGCGGACCGGTATCCGAGCGAGTTCAAGACTTTAGTTATCGCATTGGCTCGATTTTGCTGGTGCTGTTAATGGGGCTTGCACTTTTCAATGATTTCTCTCGGTTGTAAGAGAGTTAGTTAGGAAGAACGCATAATAACGATGGCGATGAAAAAGTTGCTCATAGCGTCGCTGCTGTTTAGCAGCGCGACCGTATACGGTGCTGACGGGTTCGTAGTGAAAGATATTCATTTCGAAGGCCTTCAGCGTGTCGCCGTTGGTGCGGCCCTCCTCAGTATGCCTGTGCGCCCCGGCGATACGGTTAATGATGAAGATATCAGTAACACCATCCGTGCTCTGTTTGCCACTGGCAACTTTGAGGACGTCCGCGTCCTGCGCGATGGTGATACGCTGGTGGTTCAGGTAAAAGAACGTCCAACGATTGCCAGCATCACTTTCTCCGGTAACAAATCGGTGAAAGACGACATGCTCAAGCAGAACCTTGAGGCATCGGGTGTTCGTGTGGGGGAATCTCTGGACCGCACAACCCTTGCAGACATTGAAAAAGGTCTGGAAGATTTCTACTACAGCGTCGGTAAATACAGCGCGAGCGTTAAAGCGGTTGTTACACCGCTGCCACGTAACCGTGTTGACCTGAAACTGGTCTTCCAGGAAGGTGTTTCTGCGAAGATCCAGCAGATCAACATCGTGGGCAACCACGCGTTCAGCACCGACGAACTGATCTCCAACTTCCAGCTGCGTGACGAAGTGCCGTGGTGGAACGTGGTAGGCGATCGTAAATACCAGAAACAGAAACTGGCGGGTGACCTTGAAACCCTGCGCAGCTACTATCTGGATCGCGGTTACGCCCGTTTCAACATCGATTCAACTCAGGTGAGTCTGACTCCGGACAAGAAAGGTATCTACATTACCGTTAACATCACAGAAGGCGATAAGTACACGCTTTCGGGTGTTGAAGTCAGCGGCAACCTGGCAGGACATTCAGCTGAAATTGAATCTCTGACCAAAATTCAGCCGGGCGATCTGTACAGCGGATCTAAAGTCACCAAAATGGAAGACAGCATTAAGAAGCTGCTCGGCCGTTATGGTTATGCGTATCCGCGTGTGCAAACGCAGCCGGAAATTAACGACACGGATAAAACCGTTAAGCTGCACGTTAACGTTGATGCGGGCAACCGCTTCTACGTGCGTAAGATCCGCTTCGAAGGTAACGATACCTCTAAAGACTCCGTTCTGCGCCGTGAAATGCGCCAGATGGAAGGGGCATGGCTGGGAAGCGATCTGGTAGATCAGGGTAAAGAGCGTCTGAACCGTCTGGGCTACTTCGAAACGGTCGATACCGATACTCAGCGTGTACCAGGTCGTCCGGATCAGGTTGATGTTGTTTATAAAGTTAAAGAACGTAATACCGGTAGCTTCAACTTCGGTATTGGTTACGGTACTGAAAGTGGCGTTAGCTTCCAGGTCGGTGTTCAGCAGGATAACTGGCTGGGTACGGGCTACTCTGTCGGTATCAACGGGACGAAAAACGACTACCAGACCTACTCTGAGTTCTCCGTTACCAACCCATACTTCACCGTCGACGGTGTAAGCCTGGGCGGTCGTATCTTCTATAACGACTTTAAAGCGGACGACGCGGACCTCTCCTCGTATACCAACAAGAGTTACGGTCTGGATGGTACGCTCGGCTTCCCGGTTAACGAATACAACACCTTGCGCGCAGGTTTAGGGTACGTGCATAACGACCTGTCCAACATGCAACCGCAGGTGGCGATGTGGCGTTACCTGGACTCCATCGGTCAGTCGGCGAGTACGTCCAGCGATGATAACGGTTTCGCCGCGGATGACTTCACCTTCAACTACGGTTGGACCTACAACCGTCTTGACCGTGGCTACTTCCCGACGGAAGGTTCACGCGTCAACCTGAACGGTAAAGTGACTATCCCGGGCTCGGATAACGAGTTCTACAAGGTCACGCTGGATACAGCGTCCTACTTCCCAATTGATGAAGATCACAAGTGGGTCGTTCTGGGTCGTACCCGTTGGGGTTATGGTGACGGTATTGGAAGCAAAGAACTGCCGTTCTATGAAAACTTCTACGCCGGTGGTTCAAGCACCGTGCGTGGCTTCCAGTCCAATAACATTGGTCCGAAAGCGGTTTATTACGGCGGTAATGACGAAGATAACTGCGCAAGCCGTGATCCTAAGCAAGTATGTAGCTCTGATGACGCAGTAGGTGGTAACGCTATGGCCGTGGCGAGCCTCGAGTTCATCACGCCTACGCCGTTTATCAGTGATAAGTATGCGAACTCCGTGCGTACCTCCTTCTTTATGGATGCAGGTACGGTGTGGGACACCAACTGGGAGAACACCGCCCAGATGCGTGCGGCGGGGGTTCCGGACTACAGCGATCCGAGCAACATTCGCATGTCCGCAGGTATCGCATTACAATGGATGTCACCGCTGGGGCCGTTGGTCTTCTCTTACGCCCAGCCGTTTAAGAAATACGATGGAGACAAAGCGGAGCAGTTCCAGTTTAACATTGGTAAAACCTGGTAATAATCCGCTGCAATGGAATGCGTTGGCAGTGTAGCGCTGACAACCGGCGATCGGTAACACGGTCGCCTTGCCACGCAAAGAACGGTACCCCTCGGGTGCCAATGGGATGGTAAGGAGTTAATTGTGAAAAAGTGGTTATTAGCTGCAGGTCTCGGTTTAGCGATGGCAACTTCTGCTCAGGCAGCGGATAAAATTGCAATCGTCAACATGGGTAATTTGTTCCAGCAGGTTGCACAGAAAACCGGTGTTTCTGCAACGCTGGAAAACGAATTCAAAGGCCGTGCGAGCGAACTGCAACGTATGGAAGGTGATCTTCAGTCCAAGATGCAGCGTCTTCAGCGTGATGGTTCTACCATGAAAGCGAGCGAGCGCAGCAAACTGGAAAAAGACGTCATGTCTCAGCGCCAGACCTTCTCTCAGAAAGCACAGGCTTTCGAGCAGGATCGTCAGCGTCGTTCTAACGAAGAGCGTGGCAAACTGGTGACGCGTATTCAGTCTGCCGTTAAAGCAGTAGCAGCCGATCAGAGCATCGATCTGGTTGTTGATGCGAACGCCGTTGCATTCAACAGCAGCGATGTTAAAGACATCACCGCTGATGTTCTGAAACAGGTTAAATAAGTAATGCCTTCAATTCGACTGGCTGATTTAGCTCAGCAGTTGGATGCAGAATTACACGGTGATGGCGATATCGTCATCACCGCTGTTGCGTCCATGCAATCTGCTAAAGCAGGCACTATTACCTTCATGGTAAGCCCTAAGTACCGTGAACACCTGGCCCAGTGCCAGGCGTCTGCCGTTGTGCTGACGCAGGACGATCTTCCGTTTGCCACTAGCGCTGCACTGGTAGTGAAAAATCCCTACCTGACCTATGCGCGCATGGCCCAAATTCTTGATACCACGCCGCAGCCGGCACAGAACATTGCAGCCAGTGCTGCGATTGATCCGACGGCTCAGCTGGGTAACAACGTATCAGTCGGCGCAAACGCCGTTATCGAATCCGGCGTTGTTTTGGGTGATAACGTGGTGATTGGCCCTGGCTGCTTTGTTGGAAAAAATACGAAAATTGGCGCAGGGACTCGTCTGTGGGCCAATGTCTCTGTCTACCATGAGGTTGAGATTGGCGAGAATTGTCTCGTACAGTCCAGCACGGTGATTGGTTCTGACGGATTTGGTTACGCCAACGATCGGGGTAACTGGGTTAAGATCCCTCAGCTGGGTCGCGTGATTATCGGCGATCGTGTAGAGATCGGCGCTTGCACAACTATCGACCGCGGTGCGCTTGACGACACCATTATTGGTAACGGTGTTATCATAGACAACCAGTGCCAGATTGCACATAACGTTGTGATTGGCGACAATACCGCAGTTGCGGGTGGTGTTATCATGGCAGGCAGCCTGAAAATTGGCCGTTACTGCATGATTGGCGGTGCCAGCGTGATCAATGGCCATATGGAAATATGCGACAAAGTCACGGTGACGGGGATGGGTATGGTGATGCGTCCAATCACTGAGCCTGGCGTTTATTCCTCAGGTATTCCGCTGCAACCGAACAAGGTCTGGCGTAAAACAGCTGCACTGGTGATGAATATTGATGATATGAGCAAGCGACTCAAAGCGATTGAGCGCAAAATCGATCAACAAGACTAAGCGTTCATCCGTTTAACGCTAAATTTCCCGGCCTGTCGGCTTTGTTTATAAACCGGCAGGCCGTGTTATTATTGCTACTTAGTACATTTGACAGGAAGAGTATTTTGACTACTGACACTCATACTCTGCATATTGAAGAGATTTTAGAACTTCTGCCGCACCGCTATCCGTTTTTACTGGTAGACCGTGTGCTGGATTTTGAAGAAGGTCGCTTTCTGCGCGCAGTGAAAAATGTCTCCGTTAACGAGCCGTTCTTCCAGGGGCACTTCCCTGGTAAGCCTATCTTCCCGGGTGTATTGATCCTGGAAGCGATGGCACAGGCTACCGGTATTCTGGCGTTTAAAAGCGTAGGTAAACTGGAACCGGGTGAACTCTATTACTTCGCGGGTATCGATGAAGCGCGCTTCAAGCGTCCGGTCGTGCCTGGTGATCAAATGATCATGGAAGTCACTTTTGAAAAAACGCGTCGCGGCCTGACTCGCTTCAAAGGCGTAGCTATGGTTGACGGCAAAGTTGTTTGCGAAGCGACAATGATGTGTGCGCGTAGCCGGGAGGCCTGATACGTGATTGATAAATCCGCCTTTATTCATCCTACCGCCATTGTGGAAACGGGTGCCATCATTGGTGCCAACGTCCACATTGGCCCGTTTTGTATTGTTGGACCCCATGTCGAAATTGGTGAGGGTACAGTACTGAAATCTCACGTTGTCGTGAATGGTCATACCACCATTGGCTGCAACAATGAGATCTATCAGTTCGCCTCCATCGGCGAAGTTAACCAGGATCTTAAGTATGCTGGCGAACCGACCCGCGTGGAAATCGGCGATCGTAACCGCATTCGCGAAAGCGTCACCATTCATCGTGGTACAACGCAAGGCGGTGGATTGACGAAGGTGGGCAGCGACAACCTGTTTATGGTTAATGCGCACATTGCGCACGACTGTACCGTGGGTAGCCGCTGTATTCTCGCCAACAACGCAACGCTGGCGGGACACGTATCGGTCGATGATTTCGCAATTATTGGCGGCATGACCGCAGTCCATCAGTTCTGCATCATTGGTGCACACGTGATGGTCGGCGGATGCTCCGGTGTGGCGCAGGACGTCCCACCGTTTGTGATTGCGCAGGGCAACCATGCCACGCCGTTTGGCGTGAACATCGAAGGTCTCAAGCGTCGTGGTTTTAGTCGCGAAGCGATTACTGCCATCCGCAACGCGTACAAACTGCTGTACCGTAGCGGTAAAACGCTGGAAGAGGCGAAGCCGGAAATTGCCGAGCTGGCGAATAAGCACCCTGAAGTGAAGATGTTCATGGAATTCTTTGAACGTTCAACCCGTGGTCTGATTCGTTAATGGTCGACAGTCGTCCGCTTACCATCGCCCTGGTCGCCGGAGAAACCTCCGGCGATATTCTTGGTGCAGGTCTTATCCGCGCGCTTAAAGCCCGTGTACCCAATGCCCGCTTTGTGGGTGTGGCTGGGCCGCTGATGCAGGCCGAAGGCTGTGAAGCCTGGTATGAAATGGAAGAACTGGCTGTGATGGGCATCGTCGAAGTGCTGGGCCGCTTGCGTCGCCTGCTGCATATTCGCGCCGACCTTACCCGCCGCTTTACCGACCTCAAGCCCGATGTATTTGTCGGCATTGATGCGCCTGACTTCAATATTACCCTTGAAGGGAACCTGAAAAAGCAGGGGATCAAAACTATCCATTACGTCAGCCCGTCCGTGTGGGCGTGGCGACAGAAACGCGTTTTCAAAATCGGACGGTCCACCAATCTGGTGCTGGCTTTTCTGCCTTTCGAAAAAGCGTTTTACGACAGATTTAATGTCCCGTGCCGTTTTATCGGTCATACCATGGCGGATGCCATGCCGCTGGATCCGGATAAAAACGCGGCGCGTGATGAACTGGGCATCCCGCATGATGTGCACTGTCTGGCGCTGCTGCCAGGGAGCCGGGGTGCGGAAGTTGAAATGCTCAGTGCCGATTTCCTGAAAACGGCGCAAATTCTTCGCAAGACTTACCCCGATCTTGAAGTGGTCGTGCCGCTGGTGAATGCCAAACGCCGCGAGCAGTTTGAGCGTATCAAAGCCGACGTCGCCCCGGATCTTCACGTCCGCCTGCTGGACGGGAAAGGGCGGCAAGCCATGTTTGCGAGCGATGCTGCACTACTGGCTTCCGGCACGGCTGCGCTGGAGTGTATGCTGGCAAAATGCCCAATGGTGGTCGGTTATCGCATGAAGCCATTTACCTTCTGGCTGGCAAAACGTCTGGTAAAAACAGATTACGTATCCCTGCCAAACCTGCTTGCGGGTCGCGAACTGGTGAAAGAGCTCTTGCAGGATGAATGCCAGCCGCAGGCGCTGGCTGATGCATTACTGCCGCTGCTGGCCAACGGTAAAACCAGCCACCAGATGCATGATACCTTCCGTGAACTGCATCAATTGATCCGCTGTAATGCTGATGAGCAGGCGGCCGATGCGGTGCTGGAGTTAGCACAATGATGGAATTTATTTATCCCCATACCCACCTCGTTGCCGGTGTGGATGAAGTCGGTCGTGGCCCGTTAGTGGGTGCCGTTGTTACCGCGGCGGTGATCCTCGATCCAGCCCGCCCGATCGTTGGCCTGAACGACTCGAAAAAACTGAGTGAAAAGCGTCGCCTGGCGCTGTTCGATGAAATTAAAGAGAAGGCGCTGGCCTGGAGTCTCGGGCGCGCAGAGCCGGATGAGATCGACGATCTGAACATTCTGCACGCCACCATGCTGGCGATGCAGCGTGCCGTTGCTGGCCTGAAGATTGTGCCTGAGTATGTGCTGATCGACGGTAACCGTTGCCCGGCGCTGCCGATGCCTTCCATGGCTGTTGTTAAAGGCGATAGCCGCGTCGCAGAAATCAGTGCGGCGTCAATCATTGCCAAAGTGACGCGCGATGCCGAAATGGCCGCGCTGGACCTCACTTATCCCGTGTATGGTTTCGCCCAGCACAAGGGATATCCAACGGCTTTCCATCTGGAAAAGCTGGCTGAACATGGCGCAACTGAACATCATCGGCGCAGCTTTGGCCCGGTGAAACGCGCGCTGGGACTGGTGTCCTGAATCAAGACGCAAGCAATTAAGTAACGCGGGATTTGAAGATGGCTGAACCACGTTTCGTACACCTGCGGGTGCATAGCGACTACTCCATGATCGATGGGCTGGCAAAGACCGGGCCGCTGGTAAAAAAGGCGGCTTCGCTTGGCATGCCTGCGCTGGCGATCACCGATTTTACCAACCTTTGTGGCCTGGTGAAGTTCTACGGAACGGCGCATGGTGCAGGATTAAAGCCCATCGTCGGCGCGGATTTTCATGTGCAGAGCGACCTGCTCGGCGATGAGATGACGCAAATTTCCGTGTTAGCCATGAATAACACGGGCTATCAGAACCTCACTCTGCTGATCTCAAAAGCCTACCAGCGCGGCTACGGCGCACTGGGTCCATGGATTGACCGCGACTGGCTGGCGGAGCTGAACGAAGGTTTGCTGCTGATCTCCGGTGGCCGTATGGGAGATGTCGGCAAATGTCTGCTGCGCGGTAATAACGCGCTGGTGGATCAGTGCGTCTCGTTCTACGAAGAGTATTTCCCGGATCGCTATTACCTGGAGCTGATTCGTACCGGGCGTGCGGATGAAGAGAGCTACCTGCATGCGGCCGTCGCCCTGGCGGAAGCGCGTGGCCTGCCTGTGGTGGCCACCAACGATGTGCGCTTCCTTGAGGCGGCTGATTTTGACGCACATGAAATTCGCGTCGCTATCCACGACGGCTTCACCCTCGACGATCCGAAACGTCCGCGCAACTACTCATCGCAGCAGTACATGCGCAGCGAAGAGGAGATGTGTGAGCTCTTCTCCGACATCCCGGAAGCGCTGGAAAACAGCGTAGAGATTGCCAAGCGCTGTAACGTCACCGTGCGTCTCGGCGAATACTTCCTGCCGCAGTTCCCGACGGGCGACATGACCACCGAAGATTTCCTGGTCATGAAATCGAAAGAGGGTCTGGAAGAGCGTCTGGAATTCCTCTTCCCGGATGAAGCGGTCCGTAAAGAGAAGCGTCCTGAATATGACGAGCGCCTGGATATTGAACTCCAGGTGATCAACCAGATGGGGTTCCCTGGCTACTTCCTGATCGTGATGGAGTTCATCCAGTGGTCGAAGGATAACGGCGTGCCGGTAGGCCCGGGCCGTGGTTCTGGTGCCGGCTCGCTGGTGGCGTACGCCCTGAAAATCACTGACCTCGATCCGCTGGAATTCGACCTGCTGTTCGAACGTTTCCTCAACCCGGAACGTGTCTCCATGCCCGACTTTGACGTCGACTTCTGCATGGAAAAACGCGACCAGGTGATTGAGCACGTGGCCGATATGTACGGTCGTGATGCGGTTTCGCAGATCATCACCTTCGGTACGATGGCGGCGAAAGCGGTTATCCGCGACGTGGGCCGCGTTCTGGGCCACCCGTACGGTTTTGTCGATCGTATCTCTAAGCTGGTGCCGCCCGATCCGGGCATGACTCTGGCGAAAGCCTTTGAAGCTGAGCCTCAGCTGCCGGAAATCTACGAAGCCGACGAAGAGGTCAAAGCGCTGATCGACATGGCGCGCAAGCTGGAAGGCGTCACGCGTAACGCCGGTAAGCATGCGGGGGGCGTGGTTATCGCCCCGACCAAAATCACCGACTTTGCGCCGCTGTACTGCGACGAAGCGGGCCAGCATCCGGTCACCCAGTTCGACAAGAACGACGTAGAATACGCCGGGCTGGTGAAGTTCGACTTCCTCGGCCTGCGTACGCTGACCATCATCAACTGGGCGCTGGAGATGATCAACGCCCGTCGCGAGAAGAACGGCGAGCCTCCGCTGGATATCGCGGCTATCCCGCTTGATGACAAGAAAAGTTTCGACATGCTGCAACGCTCGGAGACGACAGCCGTCTTCCAGCTTGAATCCCGCGGCATGAAAGATTTGATTAAGCGTCTGCAACCAGACTGCTTCGAAGATATGATCGCGCTGGTGGCCCTGTTCCGTCCGGGGCCGTTGCAGTCGGGGATGGTAGATAACTTTATCGACCGTAAACACGGGCGCGAAGAGATTTCCTACCCGGACGTGCAGTGGCAGCATGAAAGCCTGAAACCGGTACTGGAGCCAACCTATGGCATCATCCTGTATCAGGAACAGGTCATGCAGATCGCCCAGGTGCTTTCGGGTTATACCCTTGGCGGCGCAGACATGCTGCGTCGTGCGATGGGTAAGAAAAAGCCGGAAGAGATGGCCAAGCAGCGTTCCATCTTTGAGGATGGGGCGAAGAAAAACGGCGTCGATGGCGAACTGGCGATGAAAATCTTCGACCTGGTGGAGAAATTCGCCGGGTACGGATTTAACAAATCCCACTCCGCCGCCTATGCTTTGGTTTCGTATCAAACGCTGTGGCTGAAGGCTCACTATCCCGCTGAGTTTATGGCGGCGGTAATGACCGCCGATATGGACAACACCGAGAAGGTGGTTGGCCTGGTGGACGAGTGCTGGCGCATGGGGCTGAAGATCCTGCCGCCGGATATTAACTCTGGCCTGTACCATTTCCACGTTAACGATGACGGGGAAATCGTCTATGGGATCGGCGCGATCAAGGGCGTGGGTGAGGGGCCGATCGAGGCGATCATCGAAGCGCGTAACAACGGCGGCTATTTCCGCGAGCTGTTCGATCTGTGCGCCCGCACCGATACCAAAAAACTGAACCGCCGCGTGCTGGAAAAACTGATCATGTCCGGCGCGTTTGACCGGCTGGGGCCACACCGCGCCGCGCTGATGAACTCGCTCGGCGATGCGCTGAAAGCGGCCGATCAGCACGCGAAAGCGGAAGCCATTGGCCAGGCAGATATGTTCGGCGTGCTGGCGGAAGAGCCAGAGCAGATTGAGCAGTCTTATTCCAACTGCCAGCCCTGGCCAGAACAGGTGGTGCTGGATGGGGAGCGTGAGACGTTAGGCCTGTACCTGACGGGGCACCCGATCAACCAGTATCTGAAAGAAATTGAGCGCTATGTCGGCGGCCACAGGCTTAAAGACATGCATCCGACAGAACGTGGTAAAATCACCACGGCTGCGGGGCTCGTGATTGCTGCAAGGGTAATGGTCACCAAGCGCGGCAATCGTATCGGCATCTGTACCCTGGATGACCGTTCCGGGCGTCTGGAGGTGATGTTGTTCACCGACGCGCTGGATAAATACCAGCAATTGCTGGAAAAAGACCGCATACTTATCGTCAGCGGACAGGTCAGCTTTGATGACTTCAGCGGGGGGCTTAAAATGACCGCCCGCGAAGTGATGGACATTGACGAAGCCCGTGAAAAATATGCTCGCGGGCTTGCTATCTCGCTGACGGACAGGCAAATTGATGACCAGCTTTTAAACCGACTCCGTCAGTCTCTGGAACCCCACCGCTCGGGGACCATTCCAGTACATCTCTACTATCAGAGGGCGGATGCACGTGCGCGGTTGCGCTTTGGTGCAACGTGGCGTGTCTCTCCGAGCGATCGTTTACTGAACGATCTCCGTGGCCTCATTGGTTCGGAGCAGGTGGAACTGGAGTTTGACTAATACAGGAATACTATGAGTCTGAATTTCCTTGATTTCGAACAGCCGATTGCAGAGCTGGAAGCGAAAATCGATTCTCTGACAGCCGTGAGCCGTCAGGATGAAAAACTGGATATTAACATCGACGAAGAAGTGCATCGTCTGCGCGAAAAAAGCGTAGAACTGACGCGCAAAATCTTTGCCGATCTCGGCGCATGGCAGATCGCCCAGCTGGCGCGTCATCCACAGCGTCCGTACACCCTGGATTATGTCCGCCTGGCGTTTGACGAATTTGACGAACTGGCAGGCGACCGCGCATACGCTGACGATAAAGCTATCGTCGGCGGTATCGCGCGTCTGGATGGACGTCCGGTGATGATTATTGGTCATCAGAAAGGCCGTGAAACCAAAGAGAAAATCCGTCGTAACTTCGGTATGCCAGCACCAGAAGGCTACCGTAAGGCCCTGCGTCTGATGGAGATGGCTGAGCGTTTCAATATGCCTATCATCACCTTCATCGACACGCCGGGTGCTTACCCGGGTGTTGGCGCTGAAGAGCGCGGTCAGTCTGAAGCCATCGCACGCAACCTGCGTGAGATGTCTCGCCTGAAAGTGCCGGTCATCTGTACCGTTATCGGTGAAGGTGGGTCCGGCGGTGCGCTGGCAATTGGCGTGGGCGATAAAGTGAATATGCTACAGTACAGTACCTATTCCGTTATCTCTCCGGAAGGCTGTGCCTCCATTCTGTGGAAAAGTGCCGATAAAGCGCCGCTGGCTGCTGAAGCGATGGGCATCATTGCCCCACGTCTGAAAGAGCTGAAGCTGATCGACACCGTTATCCCTGAACCGCTGGGCGGCGCGCACCGTAAGCCGGAAGTGATGGCTGCTTCCCTGAAAGCGCAGCTGCTGGCAGATCTGGCGGACCTGGACGTGCTGAGCACAGAAGATCTGCTCAACCGTCGTTATCAGCGTCTGATGACCTACGGTTACGCGTAAGCCTCACAATTATCCTAAAAGCCGCACATTGTTGCGGCTTTTTTTATACCTGCCGTTTACCTTAACTATGCTTATCTGATGTTTTTCAAGGAGGTAAACCATGAACATCATTGCCATCATGGGGCCACACGGCGTCTTTTATAAAGACGAACCCATCAAGGAGCTGGAGCAAGCCCTTAAAGCACGCGGATACCAGCTGATCTGGCCGCAAAACAGCGCCGACCTGCTGAAATTTATCGAACACAATCCGCGCATCTGTGGCGTGATATTCGACTGGGACGAATACGACATGGAGTTGTGCAGCGATATCAATAAGCTCAACGAATATCTTCCGCTGTACGCGTTTATCAACACTCACTCGACCATGGACGTGAGCGCGCAGGATATGCGTATGGCGCTGTGGTTCTTCGAATACTCACTCGGCGTTGCCGAGGACATTGCGACCCGCATTCAGCAGTACACCGGTGAATACCTCGATAACATCACACCGCCGTTCACGCGCGCGCTGTTCACCTATGTGAATGAAGGGAAGTACACCTTCTGTACGCCAGGCCACATGGCGGGAACAGCCTATCAAAAAAGCCCGGTGGGATGTCTGTTCTACGATTTCTTCGGCGGTAACACGCTGAAGGCGGATGTGTCGATTTCGGTCACCGAGTTAGGCTCTCTGCTGGATCATACCGGCCCGCATCTGGAAGCCGAAGAGTACATCGCCCGGACCTTTGGCGCCGAGCAAAGCTACATGGTGACCAACGGTACCTCAACCTCGAACAAAATCGTCGGGATGTACGCCGCGCCTGCCGGCAGTACGCTGCTGATTGACCGCAACTGCCATAAATCACTGGCGCATTTGCTGATGATGAGCGACGTGGTGCCGCTCTGGCTGTCGCCTACGCGTAATGCGCTGGGTATTCTCGGCGGCATTCCTCGCCGTGAATTCGCGCATGAAGCCATTGAAAATAAGATCGCAGCGATCCCCGAGGCAGGCTGGCCTGTGCACGCGGTGATCACCAACTCCACCTATGACGGGCTGCTTTACAACACGAACTGGATCAAGCAGACGCTCGACGTGCCGTCGATCCACTTTGACTCCGCGTGGGTGCCTTACACCAATTTCCACCCGATTTACTCGGGTAAAAGTGGGATGAGCGGCGAGCGGGTGCCGGGCAAGGTGTTCTTCGAAACGCAGTCGACGCACAAAATGCTGGCCGCGTTTTCCCAGGCGTCTCTCATTCACATCAAGGGCGAGTACGACGAGGACACCTTCAACGAAGCCTTTATGATGCACACGACCACGTCGCCGAGCTACCCGCTGGTGGCGTCCATCGAAACGGCGGCGGCGATGCTGCGCGGTAATCCGGGTAAACGCCTGATCAATCGTTCGGTGGAACGGGCGCTGCATTTCCGAAAAGAGGTTCAGCGGCTTAAAGATGAAGCGGACGGCTGGTTCTTTGATATCTGGCAGCCGGAAGAGATTGATGAAGCAGAATGCTGGCCCGTCGCGCCGGGGGAGAGCTGGCACGGTTTTCGGGATGCCGATGCGGACCACATGTTCCTCGATCCGGTTAAGGTGACGATCCTGACGCCGGGCATGGATGAGCAGGGTGTGATGGGTGAGGAAGGGATCCCGGCTGCGCTGGTGGCGAAGTTCCTTGATGAGCGCGGCGTGGTGGTGGAGAAAACCGGCCCCTATAATTTGCTGTTCCTGTTCAGCATCGGGATCGATAAAACCCGCGCGATGGGGCTGTTGCGCGGACTGATGGAGTTTAAGCGTGCATATGATCTGAACCTGCGGGTGAAGAATATGCTGCCGGATCTCTACGCGGAAGATCCTGACTTCTATCGCAATATGCGTATTCAGGATCTGGCCCAGGGGATCCACAGGCTGATCCGCCAGCACGATCTGCCGCGCCTGATGTTGCAGGCATTTGATGTTCTGCCTGAAATGAAGCTGACGCCGCACAGGGCGTGGCAGCGCCAGGTGAAAGGGGAGGTTGAAACCGTTGAGCTGGAGAACCTGGTCGGGCGGGTATCGGCCAACATGATCCTGCCTTATCCGCCGGGCGTGCCGCTGCTGATGCCGGGTGAAATGATCACTGAGGAGAGCCGGGCGGTGCTCGATTTCCTGCTGATGCTCTGTTCGGTGGGGCGCCACTATCCGGGCTTTGAAACGGATATTCATGGCGCGAAACGCGATGATAACGGCGTGTACTGGGTGATAGTCCTAAAATAAAAGGGTCTGCTTGCCAGGGGCGGGTTGTCGGTTGTAACGTTCAGGGCATCATAAAAAGGAGAAACTATGCTGGGTTTAAAAGCGGTTCATCATATTGCGATCATTGCCACCGATTACGCGAAAAGTAAGGCATTCTACTGCGACGTTCTCGGCTTTACGCTGTTGAGCGAGGCCTACCGTGAGGAGCGCGACTCCTGGAAAGGCGATCTGGCGTTAAACGGACAATATGTGATTGAACTGTTCTCTTTTCCTTTCCCGCCAGCGCGTCCTTCACGCCCGGAAGCCTGCGGCCTGCGCCACCTGGCCTTCAGCGTCGATGACCTGGACAGCGCGGTAAAACATCTGAAAGCCCACGGCGTGGCCTGCGAAGCGATTCGTGTCGATCCCTTTACCGATAAACGTTTCACTTTTTTCAACGATCCGGACGGGCTGCCGCTGGAGCTTTACCAGCAGTAATCGCCGTCATGTGTGATAATGCCCGTTCAGTTCGGGCATTTTTTATGTGTAATTTCCTATGACCTTACCCGCTATCGCGCACGCCGTTTCACCCTACCGCCAGCTGCTGGTGGGGTTCAGCGGTGGCCTGGATTCCACCGTTTTGCTGCACCGCCTTAAGCTCTGGCGCGACCGTGAGCCTGACGTCCAGCTGCGGGCGATGCATATCCATCACGGCTTAAGCCCCCATGCCGACGACTGGGTGGCGCACTGCGAAGCGGTGTGTTCAGGGTGGGCGATCCCGCTGATCGTTGAACGCGTCACGCTTGAGGATGAGGGGCTGGGTATTGAGGCGCAGGCGCGGAAAGCCCGCTACGCCGCGTTTTCCGGCGCATTACAGCAAGGGGAAGCGTTGGTCACCGCGCAGCATCTGGACGACCAGTGCGAGACGTTTTTACTGGCGCTCAAGAGGGGCAGCGGGCCTGCGGGGTTATCCGCCATGCCTGAGCGCGCAGATTTTGCTGAAACAGAGCTCATCCGCCCGCTGCTGGGTGAGACGCGCGCATCACTGGAAGCCTGGGCGCAGCAGCATCATCTGTGCTGGATTGAAGACGAGAGCAATCAGGACGACAGTTACGACCGTAACTTCCTGCGCCTGCGCGTCTTACCGCTGCTGAGTGAGCGCTGGGCGCATTTTTCCGAAGCGGCGGCCAGAAGCGCCATGCTGTGTGCTGAACAGGAAAGCTTGCTGGATGAGTTGCTGAGCGAGGAGCTGGATACGCTGACTACCGCTGACGGTGCCCTGAACATTGCGCCGTTGAAAGTGATGAGCCCTCTGCGTCGGGCTGCTCTGATTCGTCGCTGGCTGGCTTACCACCGTGCGGTTATGCCGTCCCGGGCGATGCTCAACCGTATCTGGGAGGAAGTTGCACAGGCGAGGGAAGATGCCGCCCCGTGTATACACCTGAATGGTTATGACGTCAGGCGCTATAAAGGGCAACTCTGGTGGGTGAAATCTGTGCCGTCGCTGGCTGACGTTGTGCTCGACTGGCCGTCGCCGGAAAAAGCATTAACGCTACCGATGAATGCCGGTGTCGTTGCGTTAAGCCATTCGGGCAATGTGCGTCTACCTGAGCCGGACGAGAACGTTACCATACGCTTCAGGACCAGCGGCATGCTGCATATCGTCGGTCGTAACGGCGGGCGTAAGCTGAAGAAAATCTGGCAGGAACAGAACGTTCCGCCCTGGCGACGTGATACCACGCCGCTTCTGTTTTACGGCGACACGCTCATCGCGGCGGCAGAGGTGTTCATCACTGAAGAGGGGTGGGCTGAAGCGGGTGTTAATTTTGAATGGAAAGCGTAACGGGCAGCCTGGCTGCCCGTTGGTTATCAGGATTCGCTCACCACAACGGTGCCGATTTCCGGATGGCTGAAACTGGCAATTTTGTCGAGGCGTAGCTCACGCGTTGCACCTGCATCTTCCACAACCAGGTATTCCACATTTTTACGGGAAACCAGATCGCTGGCCTTTGCCTTTAGCACTTCGCCATCTTTTAGCTCCAGCGTCAGTATTAAATGATGCTGGCAGGCGAGTTCGAGGTTGTCATAGTCATCACAATTGATGGGTTGATAGGTATCATTCATCGACATAATCGCTCACCAGTAAATTCGCCGCAGCATACGCTGCTTTTTCCCTGACCGATTCAGAAAGGCTCTCATCAGAGGCCACTTCATTTAGCACGTTCAATACACAGCCCAACGCATCCGGAATGTACCCCAGATCTCCGCTGGCGATCTCCGCATACCGTCTGCGAATCAACTCACAATAATTATTCACATCACCTCCTGCCAGCGTACTGACTTACTGTGAGATATCATTAAGCCTACGAAGTTAAACTCGGTTTAGCAAGGTGACTATACCATACTCATTTAAGCAATATCAGCGCCTTGATAAGAGGGCGCCACCACCTCGTAACAGCCTTTTGCCGCGGTTTTCGCTACAATGTACGCCTGATTCGAAAGGAGTTCTCTCATGGCGCTGAAAGCGACAATTTATAAAGCTGTGGTCAATGTGGCGGATCTTGACCGTAACCAGTTTCTGGATGCGTCATTGACGCTGGCGCGTCATCCTTCTGAAACCCAGGAGCGCATGATGCTGCGCCTGCTGGCGTGGATTAAGTATGCCGACGAGCGTCTGCAATTTACCCGTGGTTTAAGCGCGGAAGATGAACCGGAAGCCTGGCTGCGCAACGATCATCTGGGTATCGATTTATGGATTGAGCTTGGCCTGCCGGATGAACGCCGGATCAAAAAGGCCTGCACCCAGTCTGCTGAAGTGGCGTTGTTTGCCTACAACCAGCGAGCGGCGGAGATCTGGTGGCAACAAAATAAAAATAAATGTGCGCTGTTCAAAAATCTTACCGTCTGGTATCTGGATGATGAACAGCTGGCGCAGCTGAGTGCGTTCGCCAGCCGGACGATGGCGCTACAGGCGACGATTCAGGACGGCGCCATCTGGCTTTCCGATTCTCAGAATAATCTGGAAATTCATCTCACAGCCTGGCAGCCCGCATCATGATTGTATTGTCCCGAAACGTCAGCATCCCTGATAACGAGCTGGAGATCACCGCCATCCGGGCCCAGGGAGCAGGGGGACAGCACGTTAACAAGGCCTCAACGGCTATCCATTTGCGCTTTGACATTCGGGCCTCCAGCCTGCCAGAGTATTATAAAGAAAGCCTGCTTGCCGCCAGCCATCACCTGATCACCAGCGAGGGTGTGATGGTGATTAAAGCGCAGGAGTATCGCAGCCAGGAGCTTAACCGGGAAGCGGCAATAGCCCGGCTGGTCGCGGTCATCAAAGAGCTGACGGCTGTACAAAAAAGTCGCCGGGCAACACGTCCAACGCGGGCATCGAAAGAACATCGGTTGTCATCGAAGGCGCAGAAATCCACCGTAAAATCACTGCGTGGCAAAGTCCGTCACCCATAATGTGACGAAAGGGATACCCTTTTTCATAAGGAAAGTATTGTGAAAAAAGCATTATTATCAGCGCTGGCCGTGACAAGCCTGTTCGCGCTTTTTGGCTGTAATAACCGTTCAGAAACGCAGGTACTACAGCCAACGCAAAATGAAGAATTAAAGCCGATGCAGCAAAGCTGGCGCGGCGTATTACCGTGTGCAGATTGCGAGGGCATCGAAACTTCTCTGTTTCTGCAAAAAGATGGCACCTGGGTCATGAACCAGCGTTACCAGGGGGCGAAAGAACCGTCTTCTTTTGCATCTTACGGAACATGGGCGCGTACGGCTGAGAAGCTGGTATTGACGGATACCACGGGCGATAAAACCTTCTTCCGCGCCAAAGGCGAGGGGATGGAGATGCTCGATCGCGAAGGTAATCCGATTGAATCCCAGTTCAACTACACGTTGGCCCCGGTAAAAGCGACCCTGCCAGCCACCCCAATGGCGATGCGAGGGATGTATTTCTACATGGCGGATGCGGCGATCTTCACTGACTGTGCAACCGGGAAGAAAGTCAGCGTGGCGAACAATGCCCAGCTGGAGCGAGACTATGCCGTCGCGCGCGGCAACGACAGTAAGCCAGTGTTGCTGACGGTTGAAGGGCACTTTACGCTGGAGCCAAACCCGGATAGCGGCGAGCTGGTGAAAACGCTGGTGGCAGATAAAGACGCGAAGTTTGCTGCGGGGAAAGACTGCGAAAGCAAATAAGATATAGCCATTAAAAAACCCCGCACTGGCGGGGTTTTTTGTTTCTTAACCTTTGATGGCTTTCACCAGGTAATCAAGAATATCGCCCGTCTTGATCATCTGTTTTTCGCCGGTGCGACGGTATTTGTATTCAATCTCGTCGCTGTCGAGGTTACGGTCGCCAATGACGATGGTGTGTGGAATACCGATCAGTTCCATGTCAGCAAACATCACGCCAGGACGCTCTTTACGGTCATCCATCAGCACGTCGATACCTTTCGCGCTCAGCTCAGCGTAGAGTTTCTCAGCCAGCTCCTGCACGCGGTAAGACTTGTGCATGTTCATTGGCAGGATCGCCACCTGGAACGGCGCGATGTTATCCGGCCAGACGATTCCGCGTTCGTCATAGTTCTGCTCGATAGCGGCAGCAACAACGCGCGTTACGCCAATGCCGTAGCAGCCCATGGTCAGAACCTGGTTACGGCCATCTTCGCCCTGAACGGCAGCGTTCATTGCGCGCGAGTACTTATCGCCCAGCTGGAAGATGTGGCCTACTTCGATACCGCGTTTGATCATCAGGGTACCCTTGCCGTCCGGGCTTGGATCGCCTGCGACCACGTTACGGATGTCAGCCACTTCCGGCGTCGCCACGTCACGATCCCAGTTGATGCCGAAGAAGTGTTTACCGTCGATGTTTGCGCCCGCAGCGAAGTCGCTCATCGCCGCAACGGTGCGGTCAATGACCACCGGAACAGGCATGTTCACCGGACCCAGAGAACCAGGACCAGCATTCACCACGGCGCGGATCTCTGCTTCCGTTGCGAAGGTCAGCGGGCTGGCAACCTGCGGCAGCTTCTCGGCTTTCACTTCGTTCAGCTCGTGATCGCCTCGTACCAGCAGGGCAACCAGTGGATAAGCGCTACCTTCAGCCGATTTCACCAGCAGGGTTTTCACGGTTTTTTCGATCGGCAGAGTAAACTGCTCAACCAGCTCGGCGATAGTTTTCGCGTTTGGCGTATCAACCAGCGTCATCTCTTGCGTTGCCGCGCCGCGTGGTTCTTTCGGTGCCAGCGCTTCTGCAAATTCGATGTTCGCGGCGTAATCAGAGGAGTCAGAGAAGATCACATCGTCTTCGCCGCTCTGCGCCAGAACCTGGAATTCATGGGAGGCGCTACCGCCGATTGAACCGGTATCAGCCTGTACAGCACGGAAATCTAGCCCCATGCGGGAGAAGATTTTACTGTAGGCCGCGTACATTTTGTCGTAGGTCTCTTGCAGCGATTCCTGAGAAGTATGGAAAGAGTAAGCATCTTTCATCAGGAATTCACGAGAACGCATGACGCCAAAGCGTGGACGCACTTCGTCACGGAACTTGGTCTGGATCTGGAAGAAGTTCAGCGGCAGCTGTTTGTAAGAGCTCAGCTCGTTACGGATCAGATCGGTAATCACTTCTTCATGCGTTGGGCCGAGAACGAATGGACGATCGCCACGATCGGCAATACGCAGCAGTTCAGGACCGTACTGCTCCCAGCGACCGCTCTCCTGCCACAGTTCAGAGGGCTGAACGACCGGCATTAACACCTCGATAGCACCGGCGTTGTTCATCTCTTCACGCACGATGTTTTCGACTTTTTTCAGGACGCGCACGCCGGTCGGCAGCCAGGTGTATAACCCGGAGGCCAGCTTGCGGATCATCCCGGCGCGCAGCATCAGCTGGTGGCTGATCACCTCGGCGTCGGCAGGTGTCTCCTTCAGAGTGGAGAGCAGATATTGGCTAGTACGCATGTTGTTACGGTTCCATTTCGACGATTGGAACAGGCTGAAACACCAGCCTGACACAAAAAAAGTGGTTTAGTTTACCAGTGTGGCAAAGATGCCAAAAGAGAGGAGAACAAAATTACCTGGGTTCCAGGGCAAACACTTCAAAACCCGCCGCAGTCACGCGCCAGCGCACGTTAAAGTCCAGCAGCCAGACGGCGTACGTATTACCGGCTTCCTCTTCTTTGCGGTAGGCGGGACGGGGGTCCTGGGCCAGCACTTCAACGATAAAGTCACGCAGGCGAGGATAACGCTTTTCCAGCTCGCTGATTTGCGTTGTAATTTCAGACGTGAAGTGAACCGCCATATCTGCCTGCGGTGCGTCCTGAGCATAGCTTGCCCGGGCATCCGGCAGCGCTTCGGCGAAGGGCAGGTAAGGCTTAATATCTATGACCGGCGTGCCATCAACCAGGTCAAGGCTACCTAACTCCAGGATCACCTGATCTTTCTGACAACGTATGCCTTTCAGCTCGACCAGCGACATCCCGATGGGGTTGGGACGAAAGGTTGAGCGGGTGGCAAAGACACCCATTCTGGCATTTCCGCCCAGACGAGGCGGACGCACGGTAGGACGCCAGCCGCCTTCCATGGTCTGGTGAAACACAAAGACCACCCATAAATGGCTGAACGCCTCAAGCCCGCGCACTGCATCGGCCTGATTATACGGCGCGACAAGATGAAGCTCGCCGCCGCCGTTAATGACCAGACCCGGCTGACGCGGCACGGCGAACTTTTCTTTATAAGGGGAGCGAATAACGCCTATCTGCTCGAACTGAAATGAACTCATTTCGCCGTAATATTAAGCGCAGAACCGATACATACCGCCTGGCGATAGCAACCTGGTGTGCCGCTGGTGACTTCGCAGCTGTGCAGCAGCACCGCGTTGGCTTTCATTTTCGACGCGTTGATTTGCATACGCTTGCGGGCTGTCGGAATATTAGGTGGGGAGTCCTGATTCGTTGCCTGGCAGGATTCGCCGCTCACTTCGCCCAGTTCACGGAATGGCTTACCGACCAGCTCGTCGGCTTTGGTAATAATACGTACCGGCGCAGCGCGAGGCGCTTTCGGTTTTGCTGGCTCCGCTTTTGGCGGGGTTGCAGTGCTTTGAACAGGTTCAACAGGAGATCTGCTTAGCATAGAACAGCCGCTCAGCATCAGTGCTAAAAAACAGATCGGTAAAGCACGCATAATAATTCCTCAGTGGATAATCAAAACGTCAGATATTGAAGCAGTTGACCGCACAAATGACAAGACGGGCAAATGCCCGTCTTGATGATATTACACTGCCGGGAGATTACCAGCCTTTAACCGCGCCGCCGTTAAACACCTTATTGGCTTCCTGGTACACTTCTTCAGACTGATATGCCTGTATGAATTTCTTCACATTCTCCGCGTCTTTGTTGTCTTCGCGAGTCACGATCAGGTTGACGTACGGGGAATCTTTATCTTCAACGAAGATGCCATCTTTCGCTGGGGTCAGGCCGATCTGGCTGGCGTAAGTGGTGTTGATCACGGCCAGGGCGATCTGCGCATCGTCCAGAGAACGTGGCAGCTGTGGTGCTTCCAGCTCAACAATTTTCAGATTTTTCGGGTTTTCGGTTACGTCCAGAACGGTCGGTAACAGACCAACGCCTTCTTTCAGTTTAATCAGGCCCACTTTCTGTAGCAGAAGCAGGGAACGGCCAAGGTTGGTTGGGTCGTTAGGGACGGCAACCTGTGAACCCGGCTGGAGTTCATCCAGAGATTTAATTTTCTTGGAGTAACCGGCAATCGGGTAAACGAAGGTGTTACCGACAGCAACCAGTTTGTAGCCGCGATCTTTGATCTGCTGATCCAGGTACGGTTTATGCTGGAAGGCGTTAGCGTCAATGTCGCCTTTGCTCAGCGCTTCGTTCGGCAGAACGTAATCGTTGAAGGTCACCAGTTCAACGTCCAGGCCATATTTCTCTTTAGCGATTTTCTGCGCGGCCTCAGCAACCTGCTGTTCTGCACCGACGATAACGCCTACTTTGATGTGGTTTGGATCTTTTTCGTCCTGACCGCAACCCACCAGTGCCAGCGAGCCAATCAGTGCGCCTACTGCTGCGAAGGTCTTAAATTTAAACGCCATGTTATATCCTTAACTCGTCGAGTTTGTGTTGTTTGTAACGTTATTTATGCGTAACAGCCCGGACGATACGATCGCCAGAGAATTGAATTAAGTAAACCAGCACAACCAGCAATACCAGAACGGTATTCATTACGGTAGCGTTATAGCCAATATAGCCGTACTGATATCCAATCTGGCCTAAACCGCCAGCACCTACGGCGCCGCCCATTGCGGAATAACCGACCAGGGTGATAAGCGTGATGGTTGCTGCGTTCACCAGCCCAGGCAGCGCCTCTGGCAGCAGAACTTTGCGAACGATCTGCATTGGCGTCGCACCCATAGCGCGGGAAGCTTCGATCAGGCCGGTTGGGATTTCCAGCAGGGCGTTTTCCACCATACGGGCGATAAACGGTGCCGCGCCTACGGTCAGCGGGACAATAGCTGCCTGCAAACCAATCGACGTCCCGACGATCACGCGCGTAAACGGAATCATCCACACCAGCAGAATAATGAACGGAATAGACCGGAAAATGTTCACCAGCGCAGAGAGCGTACGATACAGCTTCGCGTTTTCAATAATTTGACCCGGGCGCGTAACGTACAGCAGCACGCCGACCGGCAGCCCAATCACAAAACCAAAGAAGCCCGATACGAAGGTCATTGCCAGCGTTTCCCAAACGCCGCGAACCAGTAGCCACATCATCGGCTCAGACATAACCCAGTACCTCTACTTTTACGTGATGTTCTTGCAGCCAGGCAATTGCCGCCTGGGTTTCTTCCTGTGTGCCGTGCATTTCCGTCAGCATAATGCCGAACTTCACGCCACCGGCGTAGTCCATCTGCGCGCTAATAATGTTGTTATTCACGTTAAAGCGACGCGCGGTTTCGGACAGCAGCGGTGCGTCAACGGACTGGCCCGTGAACTCCATGCGCAGCATCGGGACGCTGTCAGGCGTTGCGTCTGTTTTTAAACGTTCCAGATAATCTTCCGGAATATCCAGATGCAGTGTGGACTGAATGAACTGCTGAGCCAGCGGCGTTTTCGGGTGTGAGAAGACTTCACTCACCGTGTCCTGCTCAATCAGCTCACCGTTGCTGATGACCGCCACGCAGTCGCAGATGCGTTTCACTACATCCATTTCATGCGTAATAAGGAGAATCGTCAGGCCCAGGCGACGGTTAATGTCTTTTAACAGTTCCAGAATAGAGCGCGTGGTGGCCGGGTCTAACGCGCTGGTGGCTTCATCGCACAGCAGCACTTTTGGGTTGCTTGCCAGCGCGCGAGCGATTGCTACACGCTGTTTTTGCCCACCGGACAGATTTGCCGGGTAGCTATCATGCTTGTCGCCCAGACCAACAAGGTCGAGCAGTTCGGTGACGCGACGCGTAACTTCTTCTTTCGGTGTGTTATCCAGCTCAAGCGGCAGGGCAACGTTGCCGAACACGGTGCGGGAGGCCAGCAGGTTAAAGTGCTGGAAAATCATGCCAATCTGGCGACGCGCTTTGGTGAGTTCTTTTTCTGAGAGAGCGGTAAGCTCCTGGCCGCCAACTTCTACGCTGCCCTGGGTTGGGCGCTCAAGCAGGTTAACACAACGGATCAGCGTACTTTTACCCGCACCCGATGCGCCAATGACGCCATAAATCTGACCAGCAGGCACATGCAGGCTGACGTTGTTCAGCGCCTGAATGGTTCGGTTCCCCTGCTGGAACACTTTGGTGATATTGGAAAGTTTAATCATTAGATTATTTTTATCGTAAGTAAGTTAGCCGTGGCATTTTCTTCTGCCAGATACGGGGAATGACCGTAAACAAAATGGATGTTAAGGCATCCAGACGTCTAAATCAATCCACCTCTGTGCGATGAGCACTTTATTGCGCTGCGATTCATGAGATACTAGCTGAACAAGACTTTTTCAGGAGCAAACCGGTGGCAAAATCTGTACCCGCAATTTTTCTCGATCGTGACGGCACTATTAATGTGGATCACGGTTACGTCCATGAGATTGATGAGTTCGAGTTTATCGAGGGCGTAATAGATGCCATGCGCCAGTTGAAAGAGATGGGCTATGCGCTGGTGGTGGTGACTAACCAGTCCGGTATCGCCCGGGGTAAATTCACCGAAGCGCAATTCGAGACGCTGACGGAATGGATGGACTGGTCTCTGGCCGATCGTGGCGTCGATCTTGATGGCATCTATTATTGTCCGCATCACCCGCAGGGAAGTGTAGAGGCGTATCGTCAGACCTGTGATTGCCGTAAGCCACACCCGGGCATGTTTATCTCTGCACAGGAATTCCTGCACATTGATATGGCCGCATCTTATATGGTGGGCGATAAACTGGAAGATATGCAGGCAGCAGCGGCGGCAGGTGTAGGTACCAAGGTATTAGTGCGTACCGGTAAACCGGTCACCACAGAAGCAGAAAATGCAGCCGACTGGGTGATAACTAGTCTGGCAGAACTGCCAAAAGAGATTAAAAAGCACCAAAAATAAGGCGTTTTGGCGAAAAGGTGAGCGGTTGAAATAAAAATGCATTTTTCCGCTTGTCATTCCTCGGCGGCTCCCTATAATGCGCCTCCATCGACACGGCGGATGTGAATCACTTCACAGATAACCCGGTCGGTTGAAGAGAAAAAATCCTGAAATAACGGGTTGACTCTGAAAGAGGAAAGCGTAATATACGCCACCTCGCGACAGAGCGCTGAAGCGCGTCGCAACTGCTCTTTAACAATTTATCAGACAATCTGTGTGGGCACTCAAAGTGACATGGATTCTTAATGTCCTCGGACACTAAATGAATACCAAGTCTCAACGAGTGAACACGTAATTCATTACGAAGTTTAATTCATTGAGCATCAAACTTTTAAATTGAAGAGTTTGATCATGGCTCAGATTGAACGCTGGCGGCAGGCCTAACACATGCAAGTCGAACGGTAACAGGAAGCAGCTTGCTGCTTCGCTGACGAGTGGCGGACGGGTGAGTAATGTCTGGGAAACTGCCTGATGGAGGGGGATAACTACTGGAAACGGTAGCTAATACCGCATAACGTCGCAAGACCAAAGAGGGGGACCTTCGGGCCTCTTGCCATCGGATGTGCCCAGATGGGATTAGCTAGTAGGTGGGGTAACGGCTCACCTAGGCGACGATCCCTAGCTGGTCTGAGAGGATGACCAGCCACACTGGAACTGAGACACGGTCCAGACTCCTACGGGAGGCAGCAGTGGGGAATATTGCACAATGGGCGCAAGCCTGATGCAGCCATGCCGCGTGTATGAAGAAGGCCTTCGGGTTGTAAAGTACTTTCAGCGGGGAGGAAGGCGATAAGGTTAATAACCTTGTCGATTGACGTTACCCGCAGAAGAAGCACCGGCTAACTCCGTGCCAGCAGCCGCGGTAATACGGAGGGTGCAAGCGTTAATCGGAATTACTGGGCGTAAAGCGCACGCAGGCGGTCTGTCAAGTCGGATGTGAAATCCCCGGGCTCAACCTGGGAACTGCATTCGAAACTGGCAGGCTAGAGTCTTGTAGAGGGGGGTAGAATTCCAGGTGTAGCGGTGAAATGCGTAGAGATCTGGAGGAATACCGGTGGCGAAGGCGGCCCCCTGGACAAAGACTGACGCTCAGGTGCGAAAGCGTGGGGAGCAAACAGGATTAGATACCCTGGTAGTCCACGCCGTAAACGATGTCGACTTGGAGGTTGTGCCCTTGAGGCGTGGCTTCCGGAGCTAACGCGTTAAGTCGACCGCCTGGGGAGTACGGCCGCAAGGTTAAAACTCAAATGAATTGACGGGGGCCCGCACAAGCGGTGGAGCATGTGGTTTAATTCGATGCAACGCGAAGAACCTTACCTACTCTTGACATCCAGAGAACTTTCCAGAGATGGATTGGTGCCTTCGGGAACTCTGAGACAGGTGCTGCATGGCTGTCGTCAGCTCGTGTTGTGAAATGTTGGGTTAAGTCCCGCAACGAGCGCAACCCTTATCCTTTGTTGCCAGCGGTTAGGCCGGGAACTCAAAGGAGACTGCCAGTGATAAACTGGAGGAAGGTGGGGATGACGTCAAGTCATCATGGCCCTTACGAGTAGGGCTACACACGTGCTACAATGGCGCATACAAAGAGAAGCGACCTCGCGAGAGCAAGCGGACCTCATAAAGTGCGTCGTAGTCCGGATTGGAGTCTGCAACTCGACTCCATGAAGTCGGAATCGCTAGTAATCGTGGATCAGAATGCCACGGTGAATACGTTCCCGGGCCTTGTACACACCGCCCGTCACACCATGGGAGTGGGTTGCAAAAGAAGTAGGTAGCTTAACCTTCGGGAGGGCGCTTACCACTTTGTGATTCATGACTGGGGTGAAGTCGTAACAAGGTAACCGTAGGGGAACCTGCGGTTGGATCACCTCCTTACCTTAAAGAACCTGCCTTTGCAGTGCTCACACAGATTGTCTGATGAAAAACAGCAGTAAAAAACCTCTACAGGCTTGTAGCTCAGGTGGTTAGAGCGCACCCCTGATAAGGGTGAGGTCGGTGGTTCAAGTCCACTCAGGCCTACCAAATTTGCCTCGCAAATTTGAAGAGGTTGTAAACGATGGGGCTATAGCTCAGCTGGGAGAGCGCCTGCCTTGCACGCAGGAGGTCTGCGGTTCGATCCCGCATAGCTCCACCATCTTTTACTGCGAACACAAGAAAACTTCAGAGTGAACCTGAAAAGGTGCACTGCGAAGTTTTGCTCTTTAAAAATCTGGATCAAGCTGAAAATTGAAACGACACACAGCTCATGTGTGTTCGAGTCTCTCAAATTTTCGCAAGTCGATGGTGAATCGAAAGAAACATCTTCGGGTTGTGAGGTTAAGCGACTAAGCGTACACGGTGGATGCCCTGGCAGTCAGAGGCGATGAAGGACGTGCTAATCTGCGAAAAGCGCCGGCGAGGTGATATGAACCCTTGACCCGGCGATGTCCGAATGGGGAAACCCAGTGCAATCCGTTGCACTATCGTTAACTGAATACATAGGTTAACGAGGCGAACCGGGGGAACTGAAACATCTAAGTACCCCGAGGAAAAGAAATCAACCGAGATTCCCCCAGTAGCGGCGAGCGAACGGGGAGCAGCCCGGAGTCTGAATCAGCTTGTGTGTTAGTGGAACGGTCTGGAAAGTCCGACGGTACAGGGTGATAGTCCCGTACACGAAAGCACACTTGCTGTGAACTCGAAGAGTAGGGCGGGACACGTGGTATCCTGTCTGAATATGGGGGGACCATCCTCCAAGGCTAAATACTCCTGACTGACCGATAGTGAACCAGTACCGTGAGGGAAAGGCGAAAAGAACCCCGGCGAGGGGAGTGAAAAAGAACCTGAAACCGTGTACGTACAAGCAGTGGGAGCCTCTTTATGGGGTGACTGCGTACCTTTTGTATAATGGGTCAGCGACTTATATTCTGTAGCAAGGTTAACCGTATAGGGGAGCCGAAGGGAAACCGAGTCTTAACTGGGCGTTAAGTTGCAGGGTATAGACCCGAAACCCGGTGATCTAGCCATGGGCAGGTTGAAGGTTGGGTAACACTAACTGGAGGACCGAACCGACTAATGTTGAAAAATTAGCGGATGACCTGTGGCTGGGGGTGAAAGGCCAATCAAACCGGGAGATAGCTGGTTCTCCCCGAAAGCTATTTAGGTAGCGCCTCGTGAATTCATCTTCGGGGGTAGAGCACTGTTTCGGCTAGGGGGCCATCCCGGCTTACCAACCCGATGCAAACTACGAATACCGAAGAATGTTATCACGGGAGACACACGGCGGGTGCTAACGTCCGTCGTGAAGAGGGAAACAACCCAGACCGCCAGCTAAGGTCCCAAAGTCATGGTTAAGTGGGAAACGATGTGGGAAGGCACAGACAGCCAGGATGTTGGCTTAGAAGCAGCCATCATTTAAAGAAAGCGTAATAGCTCACTGGTCGAGTCGGCCTGCGCGGAAGATGTAACGGGGCTAAACCATGCACCGAAGCTGCGGCAGCGACACTTATGTGTTGTTGGGTAGGGGAGCGTTCTGTAAGCCGTTGAAGGTGTGCTGTGAGGCATGCTGGAGGTATCAGAAGTGCGAATGCTGACATAAGTAACGATAAAGCGGGTGAAAAGCCCGCTCGCCGGAAGACCAAGGGTTCCTGTCCAACGTTAATCGGGGCAGGGTGAGTCGACCCCTAAGGCGAGGCCGAAAGGCGTAGTCGATGGGAAACAGGTTAATATTCCTGTACTTGGTGTTACTGCGAAGGGGGGACGGAGAAGGCTATGTCAGCCGGGCGACGGTTGTCCCGGTTTAAGCATGTAGGCGGAGGTTCCAGGTAAATCCGGTACCTTGTTAACGCTGAGGTGTGATGACGAGGCACTACGGTGCTGAAGTGATAAATGCCCTGCTTCCAGGAAAAGCCTCTAAGCATCAGGTAACACGAAATCGTACCCCAAACCGACACAGGTGGTCAGGTAGAGAATACCAAGGCGCTTGAGAGAACTCGGGTGAAGGAACTAGGCAAAATGGTGCCGTAACTTCGGGAGAAGGCACGCTGATGTGTAGGTGAAGCCCCTGCGGGCGGAGCTGAAATCAGTCGAAGATACCAGCTGGCTGCAACTGTTTATTAAAAACACAGCACTGTGCAAACACGAAAGTGGACGTATACGGTGTGACGCCTGCCCGGTGCCGGAAGGTTAATTGATGGGGTTAGCGGCAACGCGAAGCTCTTGATCGAAGCCCCGGTAAACGGCGGCCGTAACTATAACGGTCCTAAGGTAGCGAAATTCCTTGTCGGGTAAGTTCCGACCTGCACGAATGGCGTAATGATGGCCAGGCTGTCTCCACCCGAGACTCAGTGAAATTGAACTCGCTGTGAAGATGCAGTGTACCCGCGGCAAGACGGAAAGACCCCGTGAACCTTTACTATAGCTTGACACTGAACACTGGTCCTTGATGTGTAGGATAGGTGGGAGGCTTTGAAGCGTGGACGCCAGTCTGCGTGGAGCCAACCTTGAAATACCACCCTTTAATGGCTGGTGTTCTAACGTAGACCCGTTACCCGGGTTGCGGACAGTGTCTGGTGGGTAGTTTGACTGGGGCGGTCTCCTCCCAAAGAGTAACGGAGGAGCACGAAGGTTGGCTAATCCTGGTCGGACATCAGGAGGTTAGTGCAATGGCATAAGCCAGCTTGACTGCGAGCGTGACGGCGCGAGCAGGTGCGAAAGCAGGTCATAGTGATCCGGTGGTTCTGAATGGAAGGGCCATCGCTCAACGGATAAAAGGTACTCCGGGGATAACAGGCTGATACCGCCCAAGAGTTCATATCGACGGCGGTGTTTGGCACCTCGATGTCGGCTCATCACATCCTGGGGCTGAAGTAGGTCCCAAGGGTATGGCTGTTCGCCATTTAAAGTGGTACGCGAGCTGGGTTTAGAACGTCGTGAGACAGTTCGGTCCCTATCTGCCGTGGGCGCTGGAGAATTGAGGGGGGCTGCTCCTAGTACGAGAGGACCGGAGTGGACGCATCACTGGTGTTCGGGTTGTCATGCCAATGGCACTGCCCGGTAGCTAAATGCGGAAGAGATAAGTGCTGAAAGCATCTAAGCACGAAACTTGCCCCGAGATGAGTTCTCCCTGAGACTTTAAGTCTCCTGAAGGAACGTTGAAGACGACGACGTTGATAGGTCGGGTGTGTAAGCGCAGCGATGCGTTGAGCTAACCGATACTAATGAACCGTGAGGCTTAACCTTACAACGCCGAAGGTGTTTTGGCGAAGAGACAGACAATCAAATTTCAGCTTTGATACAGATTAACAGAATTTGCCTGGCGGCTTTAGCGCGGTGGTCCCACCTGACCCCATGCCGAACTCAGAAGTGAAACGCCGTAGCGCCGATGGTAGTGTGGGGTCTCCCCATGTGAGAGTAGGGAACTGCCAGGCATCAAATTAAGTAGTAAGCCGGTGCATTAATCCGGTGGTTACAGAAGTATTCGGTGGAGCGGTAGTTCAGTCGGTTAGAATACCTGCCTGTCACGCAGGGGGTCGCGGGTTCGAGTCCCGTCCGTTCCGCCACTTATTAAAAGCCCTGAGCTAACGCTCAGGGCTTTTTTCTTATCTGTCGTTTGATTGTTGCGAAATTAGCAAAAATCCTCTGCGTTTCACGATCTTTTTCGTCATAACAACTACAGCGATAATTCTCCTCAGTTTATGAACATAACGATTGAGGAATCATATGACTATCCCTGCACTGGGTCTGGGCACTTTCCGCCTGAAAGACGATGTTGTTATTGCATCTGTTAAAACCGCACTCGAGTTGGGCTATCGTGCTATTGATACGGCGCAGATTTATGATAACGAAGCTGCCGTAGGCCAGGCCATCGAAGAGAGTGGCGTACCGCGCGACGAACTTTTCATCACCACTAAAATCTGGATTGAGAATCTCGGCCAAGACAAGCTGATCCCAAGCCTGAAGGAAAGTCTGAAAAAGCTGCGTACTGACTATGTTGATCTTACGCTGATCCACTGGCCATCACCTGACGATGCCGTCTCTGTGGAGGAGTTCATGCAGGCGCTGCTGGAAGCGAAAGAGCAGGGCTTAACGCGTGAAATTGGCATCTCTAACTTCACCATCCCGTTGATGGAAAGGGCCATTGCCGCAGTGGGTAAAGAGAATATTGCCACCAACCAGATTGAACTCTCTCCTTACCTGCAAAACCACAAAGTCGTGGACTGGGCGAAACAGCATGGTGTTCACATCACCTCGTACATGACGCTGGCATATGGTAAGGCGCTGAAAGATGAAGTGATTGCACGCATCGCTGAAAAACACAATGCGACAGCCGCACAGGTGATCCTGGCATGGGCGATGGGTGAGGGCTATGCCGTGATCCCGTCTTCAACCAAACGTGAAAACCTGGCAAGTAACCTGTTAGTGCGGGATCTTCAGCTTGATGATGAAGATAAAAACGCGATCGCTGCACTGGAATGTAACGATCGTCTGGTCAGCCCGGAAGGGTTAGCACCAGACTGGGATTAATAAAAGCCCTTCCTCTGTACCCTTAAACCCTCACACAGCTCCTCCGGGAGCTGTTTTTATATGTTCGCTAAGGAAGTCGATAAAAGCGCGTATGCGCGTACTTACCGCTCTGTCACTGTAATACACTGCGCTAAAAGGCATCTCTACAGGTAAGCGTTTGTCAGCCATCAGTTCTACAAGCTGACCCGCAGCTATTTCCTTATCAATCATATAGTCTGATAAACAGGCGATCCCATTTGCTTCAAGACAAAGCTGTTTCAGCGTTTCTCCGCTATTAGACGAAAGTCCGCAAGTGATCTCATGAAGTTGTCCGTCATGACAGGCCACGGGCCAGGTGTTCAGCGAGACAGGTTCCGTAAAGCCCAGGCACAGGTGCTGCTTCAGCTCCTCAACGGTCTCCGGTTTGCCATGCTCTGCAATATATTGCGGTGACGCGATAATTTTGCGGTAGCTGGTGAACAGTGGGCGAGCGCGTAAACTTGAATCCGTCAGGGTTCCCGCGCGGATCGCCACATCAACTTTACGCTCAATCAGGTTAATAAACGTCTCTGAAGAGACCAGGGACAGAGTCATCTCCGGATAACGTTCCCGGAATGGCTTGATTAACGGCATCAGAAAATGAAGCACGACCGGCGTCGCCGCATCAATGCGTAGCAATCCACGCGGAGTGCTACGCGACTCCATTATTTCCGTCTCAGCTGCCGCCATCTCCTGCAAAACGGATTGTACGCGGCGAAAATAACGTTCACCTTCTTCCGTCAGGCTGAGCTGCCGCGTTGTTCTGTTGAGCAGACTTACCCCGAGCTTCATCTCCAGCTTTTTCACCGAGCGGCTGATGGCGGAGTTCGCCTGCCCGAGCTGTTCGGCCGCACGGCTGAAGCTGCCGCTTTCAACAACGGCAACAAAGATAGTCAGTTCTTCCGATGTGGCTTTCATTATTGCATCATCCGCAAAATTCTATTGAGATTCTAACCATTTTTGTTATTTAAACACTGGCGCATACTGCCTGTCATCTTAATCCTGAAGAGACGGAGTATTTATGCCACTGGCGCTTCTTGCCCTGACGATCAGTGCCTTCGCAATTGGCACGACCGAATTTGTTATTGTAGGACTTGTTCCCACTATTGCTGAACAACTCGCCATTTCGCTGCCTTCTGCCGGGCTGCTGGTATCTATTTACGCGTTAGGCGTCGCTGTTGGGGCGCCTGTGCTGACCGCACTGACTGGACGCTTTCCACGTAAACAACTGTTAGTTGCCCTGATGGTGCTCTTCACTGCCGGCAATATTCTGGCGTGGCAGGCTCCAGACTACACTACCCTGGTCATTGCCCGTTTGCTGACTGGCCTCGCGCACGGTGTCTTCTTCTCCATCGGTTCCACGATTGCAACCAGCCTGGTGCCAAAAGAGAAAGCGGCGTCAGCCATTGCGATTATGTTTGGCGGCTTAACCGTCGCGCTGGTCACCGGCGTGCCGTTAGGAACGTTTATTGGGCAACATTTTGGCTGGCGAGAAACCTTCCTTGCGGTATCGCTGTTGGGCGTAATTGCTCTGGTAGCCAGCCTGCTACTGGTGCCCTCCAGCATTCCGGGGCGCGCGAGCGCCAGCCTGAGCGATCAGGTTAAGGTTCTGACACACCCGCGCCTGCTGCTGATCTATGCCGTTACGGCTCTGGGTTATGGAGGTGTGTTCACTGCGTTCACTTTCCTTGCACCGATGATGCAGGAGCTGGCTGGTTTTTCTCCGGGCGCAGTGAGCTGGATTTTACTGGGCTACGGTATCTCCGTCGCAATCGGCAATATCTGGGGCGGCAAGCTTGCAGATAAGCATGGTGCGGTACCGGCGCTAAAATTTATCTTCGCCGCGCTGGTTGTCCTGCTGATGATTTTCCAGTTCACCGCGTCGATACAATACGCTGCGCTGGTAACTGTGTTGGTTATGGGAATATTCGCGTTTGGTAACGTACCGGGATTGCAGGTCTATGTTGTACAGAAAGCCGAACGCTATACGCCCAATGCGGTGGATGTCGCATCCGGCCTGAATATCGCCGCATTCAATATCGGTATCGCACTCGGATCGGTTATCGGCGGGCAGACGGTTGAACACGTTGGATTAACCCAAACGCCATGGATTGGTGCGGTAATTGTGCTTGTCGCTTTCCTGCTTATTGGTCTGAGTGGACGGCTTGATAAACCCGCTCGCGTCGCGCTTGGATAAGTATCAGTAAGTGCTTGCTTACAAAACTGGAAAGCGGTTTCTCAGTAATTGCGTTGAAAGTGTGACCTAAAATCCCTATAACATTAGAACCAGTCCGTTTTCCGGGCTGGTTCATGTTACAGAGGTCGTTTCCAAAAGTGCGAAAAAATACCTATGCCATGCGTTATGTTGCCGGAATGCCCGCGGAGAGGATCTTGCCTCCGGGGTCGTTTGCGAGCCTGGGTCAGGCATTACCAGCGGGCACGCCATTAAGCAGTGACGAAAAAATTCGCGTACTGGTGTGGAACATCTTTAAACAACAGCGTGCGGAGTGGTTATCCGTACTTAAAAATTTTGGTAAAGATGCGCATCTGGTGCTGTTACAGGAGGCGCAAACCACGCCTGAGCTGGTCAGGTTTGCAACGACAAACTATCTTGCAGCCGATCAGGTGCCTGCCTTTGTTCTGCCACAGCATCCTTCTGGGGTGATGACCCTTTCAGCCGCACATCCGGTCTATTGCTGCCCGCTGCGTGAACGTGAGCCAATCCTGCGTCTGGCAAAATCGGCGCTGGTCACGGTCTATCCGTTGCCCGACACCCGTCTGCTGATGGTGGTAAACATTCATGCGGTGAACTTCAGCCTGGGTGTTGATGTGTACAGTAAGCAGTTACTACCCATTGGCGATCAGATTGCTCATCACAGTGGGCCGATCATTATGGCCGGGGACTTCAATGCCTGGAGCCGTCCACGTATGAACGCGTTGTACCGCTTCGCGCGTGAAATGTCGCTGCGTGAAGTTCGTTTTAACGATGACCAGCGCAAGAAAGCGTTTGGTCGTCCTCTCGATTTTGTCTTCTATCGGGGTTTAAGCGTGCACGACGCCTCCGTTCTGGTGACGCGCGCCTCCGATCATAATCCTCTACTAGTTGAATTCAGTCCCGGCAAACCTGATAAATAATGGTGCGTCAGGTCTGCCGTGGGGCAGGCCTGTGCGGGTGCTGCCCTTTATTTTTTAACCCATAAAAGGACAGCAACATGACAACAACACACTCCCATCATGACAACGTCGAAAAACAGTTTGGTTCTCAGGCAAGTGCCTACCTGAGCAGCGCCGTGCACGCCTCTGGCCGCGACCTGGTGCGTCTCGGCGAACGGCTCGCCGCGTTTCCTGACGCGCACGTGCTGGACTTAGGCTGCGGGGCGGGGCACGCCAGTTTTACCGCCGCACAGCAGGTTGCTCAGGTGACGGCATATGACTTATCGAGCCAGATGCTGGATGTGGTTGCTGAAGCGGCGAAAGCGAAAGGGCTGAATAACGTCACGACGCGCCAGGGCTACGCTGAATCTTTACCCTTTGAGGATGCGTCGTTTGAGGTTGTGATTAGCCGTTACTCTGCACACCACTGGCATGATGTGGGGCAGGCATTACGGGAAGTGAAACGCGTGCTCAAACCGGGCGGAATCTTCATCATCATGGACGTGATGTCTCCCGGACATCCGGTACGAAATATCTGGCTCCAGACGGTTGAAGCGCTGCGTGATACCTCGCACGTGCAAAACTACTCCAGTGGAGAGTGGCTTACGTTTATCACCGAAGCCGGCTTGATTTCACGCTCATTGATAACCGACCGTTTGCCGCTGGAGTTCACATCATGGATTGCACGGATGCGCACACCCGAGGCATTGACTCAGGCGATCCGATTGTATCAGGAGAGCGCCTCTGCTGACGTGAAGGCGTACTTTGAACTGCATGACGATGGTTCGTTTACCAGCGACACCATTATGGCTGAAGCGCAAAAAGCGGGATAAATAAAAAAGGCACCGAGGGGAATCGGTGCCTTTTTAACAAGCGATCGTACTATCAGGAATCTGGCGTAGCGCTGTTTTTCACAAACAACGTCAGCTGGTCGCCAGGTTGCAGGTTGTCAGTATCGTTGTTCCAGCGCATCACATCTTTGATGTTTACGCCGTGACGCTTAGCAATACTGGACAGCGAGTCGCCTTTACGTACGCGATAGGTAATGCTATCGCTGTTTTTAGCGAGACGCTGTGCGCTGCTACCTGCACCTACGGTCAGCGTTTGACCCACTTTCAGACCAGATCCGCGCAGATTATTCCACTGCTGGAGATCTTTCGCATTCACGCCAAGACGTGATGCAATACCTGAAAGCGTATCACCTGAACGCACCTTATAGCTGCGGCTGCTTACAGGCGACGTATCAGCGATCAGCGTGGACTGAACGGCTGCAATTTCACCCGAAGCCAAAGACTCTCGTAACTGTTCCGCATGTTTCTGCGGAACCATCACATAGCCAGGGCCACTAGCGCCCAGCGTGGAGCCTTTAACACCTGCATTAAAGGTTTTAAGCTTACTTACCGACATACCCGTCATATCGGCAACCTGTTGAATATCAACCGGGCTGCTGAGGCGGACACGCGCCAGTGCACGACTTTCGTCTGGTGTTGGCAGTTGTACACCGTAACGTTTGCTGTTCTTGAGAATATCGCCCAGTGCCAGCATTTTCGGTACGTAAATCTTTGTTTCCTGTGGCAGTGAGAGCGACCAGAAGTCTGTGGGTTTACCACGCGCTTTATTCGCTTTCATTGCCTTCAGTACACGACCTTCACCACTGTTATACGCCGCGACGGTCAATAACCAGTCGCCGTCAAACATCTTGTTCAGACGTTGCATCATGTCGAGAGCGGCTGTCGTTGAAGCGACAACATCACGACGCGCATCGTAGTTGCGGGTCTGCTTTAAACCATAATTTCGCCCTGTGCTCGGAATGATCTGCCAGATGCCTGCTGCATTGGCGCCAGACGTCGCGTGCGGGTCAAAAGCGCTCTCCACTATGGGTAGTAGTACCAGTTCCATAGGCATGTTACGTTTCTTAACTTGCCCGGCTATCCAGTACATATACGGCTCTGCCCGTAATGTTACATCGTGGAGATAGCTCTTATTTCTCAAATACTTCTGTTTCTGTTCGCGAATCCGGCTGTTTTCCGGAATTCCCATCTTTAGCTCGTCGCCAATAGAGGCCCACAAGTCTTGTTCCTGCGCAAAGGATGTCCCATCGTCCAACCATCGCGCCTGACTCGTAAACTTCCCTGCTTCCCCTTGACCAGCCGCAGAAAGGCTCTGTGCGTGCTGTTGTACGTTGCTGCCGTTTTGTGACTGGCAACCTACAAGCAGGACAGAGGCGAGTAATATCGCTTTTGCCTTCATGTGTGTGTCAATAGTTGCTTAAAAGACGAGCGATGATAACGGCGAAATTTTGAAAAGGCAACCCGCAATTATCTGAAGTTATCTTTCTTTGACCTTAACCATGCAAATCGCGCTTCAGGTTGTAACAAATTTGTTTCTTGATTAATTTTATTAATTAAATCAACATCATCAGTTCTTAAAAATAAATTTATTTGTCGCTCATTTTTCAGAATTACGGGGAGTGTTTTTTGGTTTTTTGCACGTAACTCCTTCACTTTCTGGTAATAATCCTGAATCGCCCGATCCTCAGGCAGCACGCTTGCAGCAAACTTCATATTCCCTAATGTATACTCATGTGCGCAACAAATTACGGTGTCGGCTGGCAGCGCATTAATTTTTTGTAAAGATTGATACATCTGTTCTGGCGTGCCTTCAAACAGCCTTCCACAGCCGCCAGAAAACAGCGTGTCGCCACAAAACAGATAAGGTTTGCTGTAGAAACAGATATGCCCGGAAGTGTGACCTGGCGTGGCAAATACGGAAAACTCCCACCCGAGGATGAGGATACTTTCACCTTCTTCAACAACTTGCGTCGTACCCTTATCCTGTGTCTCTGCTGGTCCGTAGACGGGTAGATGGGGATAGCGCGCAAGGAGATCGGGAACACCGCCGACATGATCGTGATGGTGATGGGTAAGGAGGATCGCTTCAGGCTGCCAGTCGTTTTCTTTTATCGCGTGCAGGATCGGTGCGGATTCGCCTGGATCAACAATGATGCATCTGCGATCGTCGTCGACTAAAACCCAGATGTAATTGTCCTGAAAGGCGGAAATACTGATAAGATTCATGCATTACCTCTTATAGCGTGGCGGGTGTTTTGATGAAACCGGCAAGGATACCTCAGACTGTCGCACCACCGGAACGTTGGGCAGAGTTGCCCTGGGGTGAATATTATCGCGAGGCCTTAGAACTTCAGCTTAAACCCTGGCTCGCGAAAATGTATGGTTTTCACCTGCTTAAGATTGGCAATCTGAGCGCAGAAATCAATACCGAAAGCTGCGCTATCTCGCATCAGGTCAGCGTATCGCTTAATGGCTCCCCGGTTCAGGTGAAAGCGGATCCGCTGCATTTGCCGTTTGCGGAAAAATCCATTGATGCCTGTCTGCTCGCCCACACGCTGCCCTGGTGCAGCGATCCCCATCGTCTGCTGCGGGAAGCCGACCGCGTTTTGATTGATGACGGCTGGCTGATCCTGAGCGGTTTTAATCCGCTGAGTCTGATGGGGCTACGTAAGCTAACGCCCGTTCTGCGTCGCACGCCGCCTTATAACAGCAGGATGTTTACCATGATGCGCCAGCTGGACTGGCTTTCACTGTTAAATTTCGAAGTGCTGAGCTACGGGGGTTTTCAGGTCATCCCCTGGACGCGTAAAGGCGGGGTCTTATTAAGCACCCATTTACCCGCGCTGGGCTGCATGCAATTTATTGTCGCGCGTAAGAGGACGATCCCCCTTACGCTCAACCCGATGAAGCAAAGCAAATCAAAAACGCGGATCCGCCAGACCGTGGGGGCCACGCGGCAGTACAAAAAACCATGATCAGGATTCAGGTTGATAACCTGCATCCTCATGGGTTGGGTTGGATGCCGCCGCGCGAGCCAGCTCGTCACAGCGTTCGTTTTCAGGGTGACCGGCGTGCCCCTTTACCCACTCCCATTTGATTTCGTGCTGACCGAGGGCGGCATCAAGACGCTTCCAGAGATCGACATTCTTGACGGGTTTTTTCTCTGCCGTTTTCCAGCCGCGTTTTTTCCAGTTGTGGATCCATTGGGTAATACCCTGGCGGACATACTGGCTGTCGGTACTCAGCACCACGTCACAATGTTCTTTTAACGCTTCCAGCGCCACGATGGCCGCCATTAGCTCCATGCGGTTGTTGGTGGTCAGGAAATAGCCTTCACTAAATGTTTTTTCATGCTGGCGATAGCGCATAATGGCGCCATAGCCGCCGGGCCCTGGGTTACCGAGACAAGATCCATCGGTGAAAATTTCTACCTGTTTACGCATCTCTGGTAGACTTCCTGTATTTGAAACGTTCAGTAAAACGATAAGTCTGACATAAATGACCGCTATGAGCACTGCAATTACTCGCCAGATTGTTCTCGATACCGAAACCACCGGTATGAATCAGATTGGCGCCCACTACGAAGGGCACAAAATCATTGAGATTGGTGCCGTTGAAGTGGTGAACCGTCGCCTTACGGGCAACAACTTCCACGTTTACCTCAAACCCGATCGGCTGGTGGACCCGGAAGCGTTCGGCGTTCACGGAATTGCCGATGAGTTTTTGCTGGATAAGCCCACCTTTGCCGACGTCGCAGATGAATTTCTCGACTACATCAGAGGTGCGGAACTTGTCATTCATAACGCGTCGTTCGATATCGGCTTTATGGACTATGAGTTCAGCAAGCTCAACCGCGATATCCCGAAGACGAATACGTTCTGTAAAGTCACGGATAGCCTGGCGCTGGCAAGGAAGATGTTCCCCGGCAAGCGTAACAGCCTTGATGCCCTGTGCTCTCGCTATGAGATAGACAACACCAAGCGAACGCTGCACGGCGCGTTGCTCGATGCCCAGATCCTGGCCGATGTCTACCTGACCATGACCGGCGGGCAAACGTCGATGAAATTCAGTATGGAAAATGAATCCCAGCAGACGCGGGATGAAGGGGGAATTCAGCGTATTGTGCGTCAGGCGAATCGCCTGCGGGTTGTTTTAGCCAGTGATGAAGAACTGATGAACCATGAATCTCGTCTCGATTTAGTGCAGAAGAAGGGCGGAAGCTGTTTGTGGCGCACGTGAAAATGTGCCGAAACGTTTGTTAAATCACCGTTTGGGTGAATTTTGCAGCAAACGATTCAAAACCTGAGAAAAAGCGTTGACGAGTTCAGAGGCAAACCGTAATATTCGCCTCGTTCCCCAAACGGGAACAGTGGAGCGGTAGTTCAGTCGGTTAGAATACCTGCCTGTCACGCAGGGGGTCGCGGGTTCGAGTCCCGTCCGTTCCGCCACTATTCAGGCCCACGTTATTTATAACGTGGGCCTTTTTCATTTCTGCTTTTCCCTGATGTTACGCAGGGCGATAAGCCAGGGTAACATCGCGGGTTGCGTTTATCCGATCGTAAACGGATCTGCATCCTGCCAGGCCGGAAACTTCTCCCGATACTCCTTTAACGTCGTTAACGAGATCTCAGCGTCAATTCGTGTTGCCTGATGCGGCTCGGCGGTGGCAATAATCTCTCCCTGCGGACTGATCACCCGGCTGTCACCGCGATAGTGATGCCCGTTGCCGTCCGTTCCCACGCGGTTACAGCCAACGACATAAGCCTGATTTTCAATCGCGCGCGCGGTCAGTAAAGCCTGCCAGTGCAGGGAGCGTGGGGCGGGCCAGTTGGCGACGTACAACGCCAGGTCATAATCGTTGCGGTTGCGCGACCACACCGGGAAGCGCAGGTCATAGCAGACCAGCGGCAGAATACGCCAGCCGCGCCATTCAAATACCACGCGTTCGCTTCCGGCTTCATAATGTTGATGTTCATCCGCCATGCGGAACAGGTGGCGCTTATCGTAGAAATGGACTTTTCCTTCCGGCTCGACCAGCAGGAAGCGGTTGACCGGTCCGCGCCCGGTCTGGAGTGCGACGCTACCGGCAATCAGCGCATTTGTTTCCTGCGCCCTGGCGTGCATCCAGGCCACCACCTCGTCCTGCGGCATGGACTGTTTTGCTGCCTCCATCGCGAAACCTGTGGTAAACATCTCCGGCAGGACAATCACATCGCGTCCGGTAATCTCTTCCAGCTGGCGATCAAAATGGCGAAGGTTGGCGGGGCCGTCCATCCACACTAAAGGTTGCTGCAAAACAGAAATCTTTAAACCAGGCACGATACAGGCTCCTTAATAAACACTTTTTGACACTGTAGCACGTCATTACCAGAAAATGTGGCAATAAAAAACCCCGCGCGGGGCGGGGTTTGTGGGAGCAAAAGGCCTTATGCCGCTTCAGGTTTGCGGTGTTTCTCTGGCAGCTTTACCGGCTGTGTCGCCAGCTCTTCAGGTTCGAAATCATCCACATTAATACTGCGCAGACGGCTCTCTTCGGCTTTCACAAGAATCGCAACTTCGCTGTTGTCGATGATGCCACCTGCCAGCGCCTGTTTTGCCAGCTCATCCAGTCGTGTAAACGGCAGGTTTTTGCCCAGCTGTTTGCAGATCTTCTGGTGAATCGGGTCGGCGGCCATCACGTCAAGCAGCGCCTCTTCCAGCAAACCTACCGGGTTATGCGGGGTAGGTGCCAGATATTGACCCCGACCAATACGAGAGCGGGTTGCGCTTGGTACCTGGAGGATTTTTGCCACTTTGTGATCCAGCTTGTCGGACGGCGCCAGGTGATGACGACCGGTCGGGAAGATCACCGCGCGCAGGGCACCCGCCACGAAGCGGTTCGGGAAGTTCGCCAGCAGATCGTCAATCGCCTGTTCGGCCTGATACATCGCATCCTGCACGCCCCAGTGCACCAGCGGCAGATCCGCTTCCTGACGGCCTTCATCGTCGTAGCGTTTCAGCACCGCAGAGGCCAGGAAGATCTGGCTCAGCACATCACCCAGACGGGCGGAGATGCGTTCGCGACGCTTCAGGCTACCGCCCAGGACGGCCATTGAGACGTCAGACAGCAGGGCCAGGTTGGCGCTCAGACGGTTCAGATGCTGGTAGTAACGTTTGGTCGCATCGCCGGTTGGCGTCGCGCTGGTCAGCCCGCGCGTCAGGCCCAGCCAGAAGCTGCGCACCTTGTTACTGCCGACGTGACCGATATGTTTGAACAGCAGCTTGTCGAAGGCATCCACATCATTATTCTGCGCGGCAGCCATCTCTTCCAGCACGTACGGATGGCAACGAATCGCACCCTGGCCGAAGATCATCATGCTGCGGGTCAGGATGTTTGCCCCTTCCACGGTGATGGCAATCGGCGCACCCTGATAGCCGCGCGCCAGGAAGTTGCCTTCGCCGAGCATGATACCTTTACCGCCTGCGATATCCATTGCATCAATAATTGACTGCTGTGCGCGGTGGGTACAGTGATACTTCACAATCGCCGACAGCACGGCGGGTTTTTCGCCCAGCATAATGCCGTAGGTAATCAGCGAGGCTGCGGCGTCCATCACGTAGGCATTGCCCGCAATACGCGCCAGCGGCTCTTCGATACCTTCCATCTTGCCGATGGAGATTTTGAACTGACGGCGGATATGCGCGTAAGCCCCAATCCCCATCGCCACCGATTTCAGACCGCCTGTTGAGTTCGACGGCAGGGTAATGCCGCGGCCCACAGACAGACATTCCACCAGCATACGCCAGCCCTGCCCGGCCATTTTCGGGCCACCGATGATGTAGTCAATCGGAACAAAGATATCCTGACCGCGGGTAGGACCGTTCTGGAAGGGTACGTTCAGCGGGAAGTGACGGCGACCAATTTCAACGCCCGGTGTTGAGGTTGGGATCAGCGCACAGGTAATACCCAGCTCTTCTTCACCGCCCAGCAGTTTTTCCGGGTCAGAGAGTTTGAACGCCAGGCCCAGCACCGTGGCGATAGGTGCTAGGGTGATATAACGTTTGTTCCAGGTCAGGCGCATGCCCAGCACCTGCTGGCCCTGCCATTCGCCCATGCAAACCACGCCGGTATCAGGAATTGCGCCGGCATCGGAGCCTGCCTCCGGGCTGGTCAGCGCGAAGCACGGAATTTCCTGACCACGCGCCAGACGCGGCAGGTAGTGATCTTTCTGCTCTTCTGTACCGTAATGCTGTAACAGCTCGCCCGGGCCTAAGGAGTTTGGCACGCCAACGGTGATCGCCAGGATCCCGGAGACACCCGCCAGTTTTTGCAGTACGCGAGCCTGAGCGTAAGCGGAGAATTCCAGACCGCCGTACTCTTTCTTAATGATCATCGCGAAGAAGCGATGCTCTTTCAGGTATGCCCACAGCTCAGGCGGCAGGTCGGCCATTTCGTGAGTGATGGCAAAGTCGTTTGCCATGCGGCACGCTTCTTCTACCGGACCATCAATAAAGGCTTGTTCTTCGGCGGTCAGACGCGGCTGCGGATAGTTGTGAAGCTTTTTCCAGTCCGGGTTGCCCTGGAACAGATCGCCTTCCCACCAGGTCGTACCGGCGTCAATCGCTTCTTTCTCTGTACGCGACATCGGCGGCATCACTTTACGGAATCCCCTGAACACCGGCGCAGAGATCATCGACTTACGCATCGGCGTCAGGTTGAACGGCAGCAAAATGATGGCCAGGGGAACAAGGACCCAGATATTCCACAGGCCAGCGACGCCAAGTGCAGCCGTCCAGGCCAGAAGAATCAGGCTACTCAGGAATAAACTGACACGGTGATAGAACAACACACCGAGCAGCACAACGGTTGCGAAAATGCTCAAAATCATCATAAAGAAAAGCTCCCTTGCTTGTAGGAGGTCTGACCACTTGTGATGATATGGTTGTAGTTGATGTCATTTCCTTTAGCAATGTGTTTACAAAATAATTACAACCTGGTTCACATTGTTCGCGTTTTAGCCGGCACAAAAAATCAAAACGCCGGACGATTCGCATGGCTTTAGCTTCTCGCTTTTACTGCTATCCGGTACACTCCACTGTGTTATTTCATCAATACTGAAGGATTATCCTCATGTACCAGGATCTTATTCGTAACGAACTGAACGAAGCGGCGGAAACGCTGGCGAATTTTCTGAAAGATGATGCCAATATTCACGCTATTCAGCGCGCGGCGGTCCTGCTTGCCGACAGCTTCAAAGCCGGCGGTAAAGTGCTCTCCTGCGGTAACGGCGGTTCCCACTGTGACGCCATGCACTTCGCCGAAGAGCTGACCGGACGCTATCGTGAAAACCGTCCGGGCTACCCGGCGATTGCGATTTCCGACGTGAGCCACATCTCCTGTGTAGGCAACGACTTCGGTTACGACCATATCTTTTCCCGCTACGTTGAAGCCGTAGGCCGTGAAGGCGACGTGCTGCTGGGTATCTCCACGTCCGGTAACTCTGCTAACGTGATCAAAGCGATCGCCGCCGCGCGTGAGAAGGGCATGAAAGTGATCACCCTGACCGGGAAAGATGGCGGTAAGATGGACGGTACAGCGGACATTGAAATCCGTGTACCACACTTCGGTTATGCGGATCGCGTTCAGGAAATTCACATCAAAGTGATCCACATCCTGATCCAACTGATCGAAAAAGAGATGGTTAAGTAAGACTTCGCTGGGGGGCGCCGGTGCCCCCCGCTGTTGTGGAGGTGATCTATGTGCGAACTGCTCGGGATGAGCGCCAATGTGCCAACCGATATCTGCTTTAGTTTTACCGGGCTGGTTCAGCGCGGTGGAGGAACCGGGCCGCATAAAGACGGCTGGGGTATTACCTTCTACGAAGGCAAAGGATGTCGCACGTTTAAAGATCCACAACCCAGCTTTAACTCACCCATTGCCAGACTGGTGCAGGACTATCCTATTAAATCCTGTTCGGTGATCGCCCATATCCGCCAGGCAAATCGCGGCGAAGTGGCGCTGGAAAATACCCATCCGTTTACCCGTGAACTGTGGGGCCGTAACTGGACCTATGCGCACAACGGGCAGCTTTCGGGCTATAAGTCGCTGGAAACCGGCAATTTCCGTCCTGTCGGTGAAACGGACAGCGAAAAAGCATTTTGCTGGCTGCTACACAAGCTGACCGAGCGCTACCCCCGTACGCCCGGCAATATGACCGCCGTTTTTAAGTACATAGCGTCACTGGCGTCTGAGTTACGCGAGAAGGGCGTCTTTAATATGCTGCTGTCTGACGGGCGCTACGTGATGGCGTTCTGCTCGACGAATCTGTTCTGGATCACCCGACGTGCGCCGTTTGGCGTCGCCACGCTGCTCGATCAGGATGTGGAAATTGATTTTCAGAAGGAGACCACACCGAACGATGTGGTCACTGTCATTGCAACGCAGCCGCTGACCGGCAACGAAACCTGGCAAAAGATCATGCCAGGCGAGTGGGCGCTATTTTGTCTCGGGGACCGCGTAATTTGACGCCAGCTGCGGCTGAACCACTTCATGGCTGAGCGGTTTACTCACCACGTAACGGCCATTGACGATGGACACCACCGGCGGCTTATGGGTCTGCTCGAAGTAGTCATAGCCCGGTTTTAGCTGTTTCCAGAAATCTGTGTAAACAGAGTACTTATGGCGCGCCATGTTCGCATCCGTCATACGGAACGGATAGATGCTGACCTGAACATTCGGCTGGCCGAAGACCAGTGCGCCCGTGACAAACTGGAAGATTTCATCAATGCCGGAATCCGTCATCGCATAACAACCGACAGACACGCAGGCACCGTGGATCATCAGGTATTTCCCTTCGTAACCGTGCGCACGGTCGAAGGCATTGGGGAAACCGATGTTAATCGCTTTATAGAAGCGGCTGTCCGGTTTTAGCTGGTTACGCTGAACGTTGTAAAACCCTTCCGGACTTTTGAAGTCACCCTGGCGCTGTTTCGGCCCCAGCCCGCCAGAATAGTTACAGATTTTGTAGCTATCGAGCAGCTGATACGTCTCGCCCATTTTGACAAACAGATCGAGTGTGCGCTCTTCCTTGAAGATTTGAATATAAACCGGGGATCCCATCAACTGCTGTTTATACTCTTTGCTGACCGGCGTCGTTGAACTATTACTGCCAAGCAGCCCGGCAAACGACATGCACGGTATCAGAAGCATCGCAATGAACAATGCGATTTTACGCATACTACTGGTTCCTTGATAAAACAATGACCAACTTGCCAGAACGGCAAAAGACACCTGAAATCAGACTAATCTGGACAGGAGCGCTCACATTAGCACCGATGGAGATTTTCGCAAGAGCCAACCTTTGCGTTTACAAATTAGTTTTACTTTATAACCCATTCATAATGTCCTGACTCCAGGAACTTTGCGCAATAGCTCGCATTTCGGCGCGCCAGACGGCGGATTTACTGCCCCTGGCAGGGCCGAAAATGGTACACTCCGGCCTCTCTGGATTGTTGTTCATGGATACCTGCTAACCACATGTTTAGAATCAGAAAAGGACTCGATCTGCCAATCTCTGGCGTGCCTGAACAGCACGTCACCACCGGCGCCAGTATTCATCATGTCGCTATTGTAGGTGATGATTACGTGGGCATGCGTCCCGCGATGCTGGTACAGGAAGGCGATCGCGTAATAAAAGGCCAGGCACTCTTCGAGGATAAAAAAAATCCTGGCGTTATGTTTACAGCCCCAGCCAGCGGCACCGTTGTCGCCATCCATCGTGGTGAGCGTCGCGTCCTGCAATCGGTTGTTATTCAAATTGAAGGCGATGAGAAACGCGAATTTGCGCGTTTTGACGCCGCCGATCTTGCCACCCTCAGCCACGACGCGGTGCAGACGCAACTGCTGGAGTCGGGACTGTGGACGGCGCTTCGCACGCGCCCCTATAGCAAAACGCCCGTGCCAGGCACTGTGCCGGCCGCTATCTTCGTTACGGCCATCGACACCAACCCGCTCAGCGCAGATCCGCAGCCTCTTATCCTGGCGGAACGAAACGCTTTCGATGCCGGCCTCACCGTGTTAACGCGCCTGACGCCGGGCAAAGTGCATGTCTGCCAGGCCAGCGGCGGTAAGCTGGGCGGGCATCCGCAAGGGCAGGTGGCCTTTAATGAATTTGCCGGCCCGCATCCGGCCGGGCTGGTGGGAACGCATATTCATTTCCTGGAGCCGGTAAGCCTGACGAAACAGGTCTGGCATCTTAATTATCAGGACGTGATCGCTATCGGTAAGCTGTTCACCACGGGTGAGCTGTGCGCAGAACGCATTATTGCCATCGGCGGCCCTCAGGCAACCCAACCGCGTCTGGTTCGCACGCTGCTTGGGGCGGACCTGACGGCGCTGTTGGCTGGCGAAACGAAAGAGGGTGAAAACCGTATTATTTCCGGTTCGGTGCTGAGCGGCAGGCACGCGACAGGCCCGATGGCCTGGCTGGGTCGTTTCCATCTTCAGGTGAGCGTTGTGCTTGAAGGACGCGAGAAAGAGCTGTTCGGCTGGGTACTGCCTGGTGCAGAAAAATACTCGGTAACGCGCACCACGCTCGGCCACTTCCTGCGTCGTAAGCTGTTTAACTTCTCCACCAGCACCAACGGCGGTGAGCGCGCCATGGTTCCGATTGGCAACTACGAACGCGTGATGCCGCTGGATATTCTGCCCACCGTGCTGCTGCGCGATCTCCTGGCCGGCGATACCGACGGTGCCCAGGCGCTGGGCTGTCTGGAGCTGGACGAAGAAGATCTGGCGCTGTGTACCTATGTGTGTCCAGGTAAATACGAATATGGACCCGTATTGCGCGAGGTGTTAACCCGCATTGAGCAGGAAGGATAACCATGGGCTTAAAACACCTCTTTGAAAAAATTGAGCCGCACTTTACCGAAGGGAAGCTCAAAAAGTACTACCCGCTGTATGAAGCGACAACGACCATTTTCTACACGCCGGGTCTGGTGACGAAAGGCGCGGCGCACGTTCGCGACGCCATCGACCTCAAGCGAATGATGATTCTGGTCTGGTTTGCGGTCTTCCCGGCCATGTTCTGGGGGATGTATAACGTTGGGTTGCAAACTATTCCGGCGCTGCACCATATGTACGATGCAGAGCAGCTGGCGCAGGTGATTCAGTCTGACTGGCACTATCGTCTGGCGCAGTCGCTGGGGGTGAGCTTTGCGGCAGATGCCGGCTGGGTCAGCATGATGACGCTGGGCGCTGTCTTTTTCCTCCCTATCTATATGACTGTCTTTATCGTCGGCGGTTTCTGGGAGGTGCTGTTCGCTATTATTCGCAAACATGAGATCAACGAGGGCTTCTTTGTTACCTCTATTCTGTTCGCGCTGATTGTTCCGCCAACGCTGCCGCTCTGGCAGGCGGCGATGGGGATCAGCTTTGGCGTGGTGATTGCCAAGGAGATCTTCGGCGGGACCGGACGCAACTTCCTCAATCCGGCGCTGGCAGGGCGCGCGTTCCTGTTCTTTGCTTATCCGGCGCAAATCTCGGGCGACCTGGTGTGGACGGCAGCAGACGGATTCTCCGGCGCGACGCCACTTTCACAGTGGGCGGCTGGCGGCGGCGAAACGCTGATCAATAATGCAACCGGACAGCCTGTCACCTGGTTTGATGCGTTTATCGGCAATATTCCGGGCTCCATCGGTGAAGTGTCTACCCTGATGATTTTGATCGGCGGGGCCATCATCCTCTTTGGCCGCGTGGCGTCCTGGCGCATTGTCGCAGGCGTCATGCTCGGGATGGTACTCACCGCCACGCTTTTCAACTTCATTGGTTCAGACACAAACCCGATGTTCTCCATGCCGTGGTACTGGCACCTTGTGCTGGGAGGCTTTGCGTTTGGCATGATGTTCATGGCCACCGATCCGGTCTCGGCTTCGTTTACCGACAGAGGTAAATGGTGTTACGGCGCGCTCATTGGGGTGATGTGTGTACTGATTCGCGTGGTCAACCCGGCTTATCCGGAAGGGATGATGTTGGCCATTCTGTTTGCCAATCTGTTTGCGCCGCTGTTCGACTACCTGGTCGTGCGCGCCAACATTAAGCGGAGGAAGGCGCGTGGCTGAGATCAAAAATAACGACAGCATCAGCAAAACGCTGCTGGTGGTGCTGGTACTGTGTCTGGTCTGTTCCATTGTCGTGGCCGGTTCTGCCGTAGGGTTAAAACCGCTACAGCAGGAGCAACGAGCGCTGGATAAACAGCGTAACATCCTGGCCGTGGCCGGGCTGATGCAGGAAGGCATGACGAAGGATGACGTCGCAGCGGTGTTTGCCGAACGTATTACCGCACGGCTGGTGGATTTAAAAACCGGGGAGTTAATGGATAAAGACCCGGCGAAATACAACCAGGCGCTGGCGCTAAAAGATCCGCAGATGAGCACCACGCTTGACGCCTCGCAGGATCCGGCAGGCATTAAGCGCCGCAGCAATGTCGCGGAGATTTACCTCGTCCGTGACGAGCAAAAGCGCATCCAGGAAATCGTGTTGCCCATCTATGGCAACGGTTTATGGTCAATGATGTACGCCTTTGTGGCGTTGGAAACCGATGGTCGTACGGTCAAAGGCATTACTTATTACGATCAGGGCGAAACACCAGGGCTGGGAGGCGAAGTTGAGAACCCTAACTGGCGGGCACAGTTTGTTGGTAAAAAAGTGCTCGACGACAACGGCCAGCCTGCGCTGAAGGTGGTGAAAGGGGGCGCGCGTCCCGGCGATGAATTTGCCGTTGATGGCCTTTCCGGTGCCACGCTCACCTCTAACGGTGTGCAGCACAGCTTTGATTTCTGGATGGGTGAACTGGGCTTTGGTCCCTTTCTGAAGAATGTACGTGAAGGAGCGCTGAATAATGGCTGATACGGGTGAACTGAAAGAAGTTAAAAAGGTGCTGATTGGCCCGCTGTTAGCCAATAACCCGATAACGCTACAGGTGCTGGGGGTGTGCTCGGCGCTGGCGGTGACCACCAAGCTGGAAACGGCGGTGGTCATGACGCTGGCGGTAACGCTGGTGACAGCGTTTTCCAGCATGTTTATCTCAATGATCCGCCACCACATACCCAACAGCGTGAGGATCATCGTGCAGATGGCGATTATCGCCTCGCTGGTGATCGTGGTCGATCAGCTCCTGCGCGCCTTCGCCTATGAAACCTCGAAGCAGCTTTCGGTGTTTGTCGGCCTGATAATCACCAACTGCATCGTGATGGGGCGTGCTGAAGCCTATGCGATGAAAATGCCACCGCTGGCGAGCTTTATGGACGGTATCGGCAACGGTCTGGGTTACGGCGTGATCCTGTTGACGGTTGGTTTCCTGCGCGAACTTATTGGCAGCGGCAAGCTGTTTGGCATTCCGGTGCTGGATACGGTACAGAACGGCGGCTGGTATCTGCCGAACGGCCTGTTCCTGCTGGCCCCAAGCGCATTTTTCATTATCGGTTTGCTGATCTGGCTGATTCGTACGTTGAAGCCTGAACAGCAGGAAAAGGAGTAACCGACAATGGCTCATTACCTGAGTTTATTTGTGCGCGCGGTGTTTGTTGAAAACATGGCGCTCGCTTTCTTCCTGGGCATGTGTACGTTCCTTGCCGTTTCTAAAAAGGTATCGACGGCATTTGGTCTGGGCGTGGCAGTTACCGTTGTGCTGGGGCTTTCCGTTCCGATTAACAACCTGGTATTCAACTTCGTGCTGCGCGATGGCGCGCTGGTGGAGGGGGTTGATCTTAGCTTCCTGAACTTCATCACCTTTATCGGAGTGATTGCGGCGCTTGTTCAGATCCTGGAGATGATCCTCGATAAATACTTCCCGTCGCTGTACAACGCGCTGGGGATCTTCCTGCCGCTGATCGCCGTAAACTGCGCCATCTTCGGTGGCGTCTCGTTTATGGTTCAGCGCGATTACAACTTCAGTGAATCGGTTGTGTATGGCTTCGGTTCCGGTATCGGCTGGATGCTGGCGATTGTCACCATGGCGGGGATCCGTGAAAAAATGAAATATGCCAACGTACCTGCGGGGCTTCGTGGCTTAGGGATCACCTTTATCACCACCGGCCTGATGGCGTTGGGCTTTATGTCCTTCTCCGGTGTGCAGCTATAAGGGCTAACAGATGGAAATTATTCTTGGCGTGGTGATGTTCACGCTGATAGTACTGGTGCTGTCAGGGCTGATCCTGGCGGCGCGTGCGAAGCTGGTCAATTCCGGGGATGTGATCATTGATATCAATGACGATCCGCAGAATCAGATCCGTACCCCGGCAGGGGATAAGCTGCTTAACACGCTCTCCGGCAACGGGATTTTTGTCTCGTCTGCCTGTGGCGGCGGTGGCTCCTGTGGCCAGTGCCGTGTGACGGTCAAAGAGGGCGGCGGTGATATTCTGCCAACGGAACTGTCGCATATCACGAAGCGTGAAGCGAAAGAGGGATGCCGTCTGGCGTGCCAGGTCGCTGTGCGCCAGAACATGAAGATTGAGCTGCCGGAGGAGATCTTCGGCGTGAAAAAATGGGAGTGCGAAGTTATCTCTAACGATAACAAAGCCACGTTCATCAAAGAGCTCAAGCTGCGTGTCCCTGAAGGGGAGAGCGTCCCGTTCCGTGCGGGTGGGTATATCCAGATTGATTGTCCGGCACACACCGTCGCGTATGCTGACTTCGATGTGCCTGAGGAGTACCGGGCAGACTGGGATAAATTTAACCTCTTCCGCTTTGTTTCCGAGGTAAAAGAGCCCGCGCTTCGCGCCTATTCCATGGCTAACTATCCGGAAGAGAAGGGCATTATTATGCTCAACGTGCGTATCGCCACGCCGCCACCGAATGTGCCTGATGCCCCTCCTGGCGTCATGTCGTCGTATATCTGGTCCCTCAAGCCTGGCGACAAAGTGACGATTTCCGGCCCGTTCGGCGAATTCTTTGCCAAAGATACTGACGCGGAGATGGTCTTTATCGGCGGCGGTGCGGGTATGGCGCCGATGCGTTCGCATATTTTTGACCAGCTCAAACGACTTGGCAGCAAGCGTAAGATCAGCTTCTGGTACGGGGCGCGTTCACTGCGCGAAATGTTCTATGACGATGAGTTTGAACAACTGGCGCGTGATAACCCTAACTTTACCTTCCATGTGGCGCTATCCGATCCGCAGCCGGAAGATAACTGGACAGGCTATACGGGCTTCATCCACAACGTGTTGTATGAAAATTACCTCAAACAGCACCCGGCACCGGAAGACTGCGAGTTCTATATGTGTGGTCCACCAATGATGAACGCCGCCGTGATTAAGATGCTAAAAGATCTTGGCGTGGAAGATGAGAACATCATGCTTGATGATTTCGGAGGCTGATTATGCTGACTTTTCTGGCGACCTTTGCGGTGTTTGTGCTGGTGATCTTCGGCATGTCCTTAGGCTGGATCATCAAGCGTAAAAGCATTCAAGGCAGTTGCGGAGGAATCTCTTCCATCGGAATGGAAAAAGTGTGCGATTGTCCGGAACCGTGCGATGCGCGGAAAAAGCGGATGGCTCGCGAGCAGCAACGCATTCTTTAGTCTTCCAGGTCGGGTAAGGCAACGCCGCCACCCGACAATTCCTGCGCGCACTTCTCAACCCTCATTTGTTTACTGTATACTTATCCAGTAATAAGTGAGGGCTTACTATGCGCAAAATAATCCATGTCGATATGGACTGCTTTTTTGCCGCAGTGGAGATGCGTGACAACCCGGCGCTGCGGGATATTCCGATCGCCATTGGCGGCAGCCGGGTTCAGCGCGGTGTCATCAGCACCGCCAACTATCCTGCTCGCAAATACGGTGTACGCAGCGCCATGCCGACAGCGATGGCGCTGAAACTGTGCCCGCATCTCACTCTTTTGCCCGGACGTTTTGATGCCTATAAAGAAGCATCGAGCCACATTCGGGAGATCTTCTCCCGCTACACCTCACTGATTGAACCGTTATCGCTGGATGAAGCCTATCTGGATGTCACCCACAGCATGCACTGCCACGGCTCTGCCACCCTCATGGCGCAGGAGATCCGCCAGACTATTTTTAATGAGCTGAACCTGACGGCATCGGCAGGCGTCGCGCCGGTAAAATTTCTCGCCAAAATCGCCTCCGATTTAAATAAGCCCAACGGCCAGTACGTCATCACTCCGGAAGAGGTTCTGGCGTTTTTAAAGACGCTGCCGCTCAGCAAAATCCCCGGCGTGGGCAAAGTCTCCGCCGCGAAGCTGGAAAGTATGGGGCTACGCACCTGCGAAGACGTTCAGCACAGCGATCTGGCGCTGCTGCTTAAGCGTTTTGGCAAGTTTGGCCGCGTACTGTGGGAACGCAGTCAGGGCATTGATGACCGGGATGTGAACAACGAACGGCTGCGTAAATCGGTCGGCGTTGAACGCACGCTCAGCGAAGATATCCATGACTGGACCGAGTGTGAAACCATTATTACGGAACAGCTTTATCCTGAGCTTGAACGACGCTTACTGAAGGTCAAACCGGATCTGCTTATTGCCCGACAGGGCATCAAACTGAAATTTAACGATTTTCAGCAGACGACGCAGGAGCACGTCTGGCCACGCCTCAACAAAGAGGATCTTATCGCGACGGCGAAAAAGGCGTGGGAAGAACGGCGGGGCGGACGAGGGGTGAGGCTGGTGGGGCTGCACGTCACCTTGCTGGATCCGCAGCTGGAGCGTCAGCTGGTGTTGGGACTGTAGATTACGCTAATCGTAGGCCCGGCAAGCGTAGCGCCACCGGGCATCAAACGGCTAATTACTTAACAGGAATTGCTTTCAGCAGCTCAGTCAGCAGCGTCCAGTAGTGACCGACGCTTTCAATGTGAACCTGCTCATCCGGGGAGTGTGGCCCGGTGATGGTTGGCCCGATGGAGACCATGTCCATATCCGGATACGGTTTCTTGAACAGACCACACTCCAGACCCGCATGAATAACCTGAATGTTCGGGGTGCTGTTGAACAGTCGCTGATAAGTTTCACGCACCAGTGCCATGACCGGAGAACTTGCATCCGGCTGCCAGCCCGGGTAGCTGCCTTTTGCAGACGTTTTAGCACCGGCCAGGGTGCCCAGAGATTCCAGCATGCTCACAACGTACTCTTTGCCGCTGTCGATCAGGGAACGGATCAGGCAGATGATCTCTGCGCTGTCGTCACCCATGGTCACCACGCCCACGTTCAGGGAGGTTTCCACCACGCCTTTCGCCACGTCAGAGTTGCGAATAACGCCGTTTGGCGTTGCGTTCAGCAGCTGGACGAACGTGTCACGAGACTGTGCGGTCAGCGCGGCTTTATCCGTCGTAACGGACTCCAGCACCACCGTCAGGTTTTTCTCTTTCGCAGACAGTTCGTTTTTCAGGATCTCCAGATACACGCTGGAGAGTTTTTTCAGTTCGTCCGCTTTCGACGCAGATACCGCCACGGTGGCGAAGGCTTCGCGAGGGATCGCGTTACGCAGAGTACCGCCGTTGAAGTCCACCAGACGCAGATCCAGTTCAGCGGCATGGCCCGCCAGGAAACGCGCCAGCAGTTTGTTGGCGTTGCCCAGGCCCAGGTGAATATCACCGCCGGAGTGACCGCCTTTCAGCCCTTTCAGCGTCAGCTTAAAGGTCTCGAATCCGGCAGGGATCGCTTCGCGGGACAGCGGCAGGGTAGAGATAAAATCGATCCCGCCCGCGCAGCCCATGTAGATCTCACCCTCTTCTTCGGAGTCGGTGTTGATCAGAATGTCCGCTTGCAGCCAGTTTGCCTGGAGACCGAACGCGCCATCCATGCCCGCTTCTTCAGTCATGGTCAGCAGCACTTCCAGCGGACCGTGTTCAACGCTGTCGTCAGCCAGCACGGCCAGCGCGGAAGCCATACCAATACCGTTATCTGCGCCCAGGGTCGTGCCGCGCGCCTTCACCCACTCGCCGTCGATGTACGGCTGAATCGGGTCTTTTGTGAAGTCGTGAACGGTGTCGTTGTTTTTCTGCGGAACCATATCCAGGTGCGCCTGCAATACCACTGGCTTACGGTTTTCCATACCTGCGGTGGCAGGTTTGCGGATAAGAATATTGCCAACCTGGTCGCGCTCAGCGTGCAGACCTTTTTCCTTCGCCCAACCCATAATATGTTCGGCAAGCTGTTCTTCGTGATAGGAAGGGTGCGGAATGGAGCAGATTTTGGCAAAAATATCCCACAGCGGCTGTGGAGATAATTGAGACAGTTCAGACACGATAGGTCTCCTTGTCGTTGCGCTGCAAAACAATGTTGCAGGTCACAGGGTTAGCAGGTTAATCGTTACCACAAGTCAGGCTTGCGAGATGCAACTGAGAATACCACTTTCTCCCGTGGCTGGTAGCATTAAGCATGTAAAAACTCAGGCTCATGGCGCGTAACACTGGTTTTTAGTGCGTCAGATCTCTATAATCTCGCGCAACCTGGTTCACCCTCATTTTTTTAAGCCGTATATAAACAGGCTGGGACACTTCACATGAGCGAAAAATACGTCGTCACCTGGGACATGTTGCAGATTCACGCACGCAAACTGGCTGCGCGTCTGATGCCTTCCGAACAGTGGAAAGGCATTATTGCCGTCAGCCGTGGCGGTCTGGTACCGGGGGCGCTGCTGGCACGTGAGCTGGGTATTCGTCATGTCGATACCGTATGTATCTCCAGCTACGATCACGACAACCAGCGCGAACTGAAAGTGCTGAAACGCGCGGAAGGCGACGGTGAAGGCTTTATCGTTATCGACGATCTGGTGGACACCGGCGGTACCGCGGTGGCTATCCGCGAAATGTATCCAAAAGCGCACTTCGTCACTATCTTCGCGAAACCAGCGGGTCGCCCACTGGTTGATGATTACGTTATTGATATCCCGCAGGATACCTGGATTGAACAGCCATGGGATATGGGCGTGGTCTTCGTACCGCCTATCTCTGGCCGTTAATTTCAGTACGTAACTTTACACGCCCGGTTATGCCGGGCGTTGTTCTTTTTAGCCTGCCACGCGTTACAATGGTCTTCATATGACGTATCCATGGAGGCAACGCAATGACGCAGGCGAATCTTACCGAAACTCTCTTCAAACCCCGTTTCAAGCACCCTGAAACGTCGACGCTGGTGCGTCGTTTTAATCCGGGGACAATGCCTGCCGTTCAGTCAGCGTTAGACGGTAAGAACGTGCCCCACTGGTATCGAATGATTAACCGTCTGATGTGGATCTGGCGCGGCATCGATCCGCGTGAAATCCTCGACGTGCAGGCGCGTATCGTGATGAGCGAGTCCGAGCGTACCGACAGCGATCTCTACGATACGGTGGTGGGCTACCGTGGTGGAAACTGGATCTACGAATGGTCAAAGCAGGCCATGCTCTGGCAGCAAAAAGCGAGCCAGGAAGAAGATGCCACTCTCAGCGGCAAGCACTGGCTACATGCGGCAAATCTGTACAGCATCGCTGCATATCCGCATCTTAAAGGCGATGAACTGGCAGAGCAGGCGCAGGCGCTGGCAAACCGGGCTTATGAAGAGGCCGCGCAGCGGTTGCCTGGCCGGATGCGTGAAATTGAGTTCGCCATTCCCGGTGGCAGCCCGGTGACCGGATTCCTGCATATGCCGGAGGGGGAAGGACCGTTCCCGACGGTTCTGATGTGCGGTGGACTGGACTCGTTACAAATTGACTATTACAGCCTGTATGAGCGCTACTTTGCCCCAAACGGAATCGCCATGCTGACGCTCGATATGCCTTCCATTGGTTTTTCATCCAAATGGAAACTTACGCAAGACTCCAGCCTGCTGCACCAGCATGCTTTAAAAGCGCTGGAGAATATCCCCTGGGTTGACCACACCCGGGTTGGCGCGTTTGGCTTCCGCTTTGGCGCTAACGTCGCGGTACGGCTTGCCTACCTTGAATCTTCACGCCTGAAGGCCGTCGCCTGTCTTGGCCCGGTGGTGCATGCTCTGTTAAGCGATCCTGCGCGTCAGGGTAGCGTTCCTGAGATGTATCTGGACGTGCTGGCGAGCCGACTTGGCATGCATGATGCTTCAGATGAAGCGTTGCGCATTGAACTTAATCGTTATTCATTAAAAACGCAGGGCTTACTCGGCCGCCGCTGCCCAACCCCGATGATGTCCGGTTTCTGGAAGAACGATCCGTTTAGCCCGGAAGAGGAGTCACGCTTAATCACGTCGTCATCTTCTGATGGTAAATTGCTGGAGGTACCCTTCAGCCCGGTGTACCAGAATTTTGACAAAGCGCTGAAAGAGATCACACGCTGGATCACGCAGAGATTGTGTTAATAGTTTGCTAAATTTCGTTGGTTTGGTAAAACAGTGCTTCACAAAAGGAGATCGCAATGACGTTACCGAGTGGACACCCGAAAAGTAGACTGATTAAGAAGTTCATGGCTCTTGGCCCGTATATTCGAGAAGAGCAGTGTGAAGAGAATCGCTTTTTTTTCGACTGCCTGGCTGTTTGCGTCAACGTGAAGCCTGCACCCGAAAAACGTGAGTTCTGGGGCTGGTGGATGGAAATGGAAGCACAGGAAAACCGTTTTACCTATAGCTATCAGTTTGGCCTGTTTAATAAAGACGGGCACTGGCAGGCGACGAGCATCAAAGATCAGGAAGTGATCGATCGCCTGGAGCATACGCTAAAAGAATTTCACGGCAAAGCTCGCGACCTGCTGGCAACGCTGGATCTGAAGCTGGAGCCTGCGGACGATTTTTCCAGCGAAGCGGTGAAACTGAGAGCCTGATGATGTCACAGCGCCGGGTGGCGGCTACGCCTTACCCGGCATGAAAAATGTACTATCCCGTACGCCCGGTAAGCACAGCGTCACCGGGCACAAAAAAACCGGCTCAGCGCCGGTTTTTTATTACCACAACATCAGAACTGGTAGGTCATGCCCAGCGCAACGATATCATCGCTGCTTACGCCCAGTTTATTATCGTCATCGATCTGGTTGATCTTATAATCAACAAAGGCAGACATATTTTTGTTGAAATAATATGTCGCACCTACATCGATGTATTTCACGATATCTTCATCACCGATACCTTCGATATCTTTGCCTTTAGACTGCACGTAACCCAGAGATGGACGCAGACCAAAGTCAAATTGATATTGCGCGACCACTTCGAAGTTTTGCGCTTTATTTGCAAAGCCACCGGAAATAGGGGCCATATTGCGGGTTTCGGAATAGATAGTGGCCAGGTAAATATCGTTGGCATCATATTTCAAACCGGTTGCCCAGCCTTCTGCTTTTTTACCTTCGCCGCGTGCCTGAAGGTTTTGATCGTTGGTGCGATCGGAGCTGGCATACGCACCAATCACAGAAAAATCGCTGCCGCCGAAGTCATAGCTCAGGGAGGTACCGAAGCCGTCACCGTTTTGCTTCTTCACGTCGCGGTTTTCATTTTTGCCCTGGTATTGCAGGGTCATATTCAGGCCGTCAACCAGGCCAAAGAAATCGGTATTACGGTATGTGGCCAGACCGGAGGCGCGTTTCGTCATGAAGTTATCGGTCTGTGCCAGGCCGTCACCGCCGAACTCCGGGAACATATCGGTGTATGCGGCGACGTCATACAGCGCGCCCAGGTTACGGCCGTAATCCAGTGAGCCGAAGTCTTTCAGTTTCAGCCCGGCAAATGCCAGACGTGTTTTTTGAGAAGAGTCGCTTTCAGCTTTGTTACCCGCGAACTCAGCTTCCCAACGTCCGTAGCCCGTCAGCTGATCGTTAATTTGCGTTTCACCCTTAAAGCCGAAACGAACGTAAGTCTGGTCACCATCCTTAGCGTCATCATCACTGATGTAGTGCATTGCTTTTACTTTGCCGTACACGTCCAGTTTATTCCCGTTTTTATTATAAACTTCTGCTGCCTGAACAGATGCGGAAGCAACTACGCCCATTACCACTAATGCCAGAGTGCTCTTTTTCATTTTCAATCCTGATTTTATAAAAACGCGCTAATATTCGCTGAGTAATAAGATTCGGCTTATTACCCCGTGAAAAACAGGAAGGGTTTTATCGTTCGTGGGTGAAAGTTTTATGACAAAGTAAGAATATGTCTAAAAAAGTATGTTTTAATTTTTCGGTAATAAAATTGTCAAAATCTGCCGCTACGCTTCCTGATCCCGCGCAACAAAGTGACGGGTCATGCGCTAAGGCAGTTGGCAACGGAGCTGACACCTGTTAAAACGTCTGACTGACATCATTTTCCCTTATTGTTGAACGGCAGAGAATCATGAGTGACAGCCAGACGCTGGTGGTAAAACTCGGTACCAGTGTGTTAACAGGCGGATCGCGCCGCCTGAATCGTGCCCATATCGTTGAGCTTGTACGTCAGTGCGCTCAGTTGCATGCCGCAGGGCATCGTATTGTGATTGTGACTTCCGGGGCGATTGCCGCCGGGCGTGAACACCTGGGCTACCCCGAACTCCCCGCGACGATCGCTTCCAAACAGCTGCTGGCCGCCGTGGGACAAAGCCGACTCATACAGCTCTGGGAACAACTGTTCTCCATCTACGGCATTCACGTCGGGCAGATGCTGCTGACGCGTGCGGATATGGAAGACAGAGAACGTTTCCTGAACGCCCGCGATACGCTGCGTGCGCTGCTGGATAACCATATCGTTCCGGTCATTAACGAAAACGACGCTGTTGCCACCGCTGAAATCAAAGTGGGCGACAACGATAACCTCTCTGCGCTGGCGGCGATCCTGGCAGGGGCCGATAAGCTGCTGCTTCTGACCGATCAGCAGGGGCTGTTTACCGCTGACCCGCGCTCTAATCCACAGGCTGAACTGATCAAAGACGTTCACGGCATTGACGATGCGCTGCGTGCCATTGCGGGTGACAGCGTTTCTGGTCTGGGGACAGGCGGCATGGGCACCAAGCTCCAGGCCGCGGACGTGGCGTGCCGGGCCGGTATCGACACCATCATCGCCGCGGGCAGCCGTCCGGGTGTGATCGGTGATGTGATGGAAGGCATCTCTGTGGGCACTCGCTTCCACGCCCAGGCGTCCCCTCTGGAAAACCGAAAACGCTGGATCTTTGGTGCGCCACCGGCTGGCGAATTGACCGTGGATGAAGGCGCGACCGCCGCTATTCTGGAAAGAGGAAGCTCGTTACTTCCAAAAGGAATTAAAAGCGTGACAGGCAACTTCTCGCGTGGTGAAGTGATCCGAATCCGTAACCTTGAAGGTCGCGACATCGCTAATGGCGTAAGTCGTTATAACAGCGACGCGCTGCGTCGGATTGCTGGTCACCATTCCCAGCAGATCGACGCCATCCTGGGCTATGAATATGGCCCGGTTGCCGTGCATCGTGACGACATGATTATTCGTTAAGGAGCCAGAACATGCTGGAACAAATGGGCGCAGCCGCGAAAGCCGCCTCTTATAAACTGGCGCTCCTTTCCAGCCGCGAGAAAAATCGCGTGCTGGAAAAAATCGCTGATTATCTGGAATCTCAGTCGCAGGAAATTTTGCTCGCCAACGAGCAGGATCTGCTGGAAGCGCGTCGCAACGGCTTGAGTGAAGCGATGCTCGATCGTCTGGCGCTGACCCCTGCGCGTCTGAAAGGTATTGCCGACGACGTCCGTCAGGTGTGCAACCTCGCCGACCCGGTAGGGCAGGTGATTGACGGTGGGGTGCTCGACAGCGGATTACGCCTTGAGCGTCGCCGCGTGCCGCTTGGCGTCATTGGGGTGATTTACGAAGCGCGTCCAAACGTGACGGTGGATGTCGCCTCCCTGTGCCTGAAGACCGGTAACGCTGCGATTCTGCGTGGCGGGAAGGAGACCTGGCGCACCAACGCCGCGACGGTAAACGTCATTCAGCAGGCGCTGGAGGAGTGTGGTTTACCGGCGGGTGCCGTGCAGGCGATTGAAAGCCCCGACCGTGCGCTGGTCAACGAGATGCTGCGCATGGACAAATACATCGACATGCTGATTCCACGCGGCGGCGCGGGCTTGCACAAGCTGTGCCGTGAGCAATCTACCATTCCGGTGATCACCGGTGGTATTGGCGTATGCCATATCGTAGTGGATGACACCGCGGAGGTAGAACCTGCGCTGAAGATTATCGTCAACGCTAAAACACAGCGTCCAAGCACCTGTAATACGGTGGAAACGCTGCTGGTGCATCAGGGCATCGCCAGTACCTTCCTGCCAGCGCTGAGCAAGCAGATGGCGGAAAGTGGCGTCACGCTGCATGCGGATGAGAAGTCTCTCGCCCTGCTGAAAGACGGTCCGGCGAAGGTCGTTCCGGTTAACGCGGAGCAGTACGACGATGAGTATTTGTCGCTGGATCTGAACGTGAAGGTAGTTGCGGATCTTGATGACGCTATTGCACACATTCGTGAACACGGAACCCAGCATTCTGACGCGATCCTGACGCGCACCCTGCGCAATGCCGATCGGTTTGTGAATGAAGTGGATTCGTCTGCGGTTTATGTGAATGCCTCGACGCGCTTCACCGATGGCGGCCAGTTTGGTCTGGGCGCGGAGGTGGCTGTGAGCACTCAGAAGCTGCACGCCCGCGGTCCGATGGGGCTGGAAGCACTGACCACCTACAAGTGGATCGGCTACGGTGATGATACGATTCGTGGGTAAATAATCGCGGGTGATGCAAAAATAGCCGTTTGATTCAAAAGGGCATTGACGCATCACCCGGTTAGATCTACTCTTTTGCCCCGTGGTTACGCTCGTAACCGGCCTTTCAGGGCCGATATAGCTCAGTTGGTAGAGCAGCGCATTCGTAATGCGAAGGTCGTAGGTTCGACTCCTATTATCGGCACCATCCTTTCGTTTTCTCAAGTCAACTCACTTTACTGCCCCGGAGTGTATGTCTGTGGCAACGGTGAGGAAAACAAACCGAAAGCACCCCAAATTATCAGATGTGTACTGTTATTGCTCAAATGTAGAATGTGGGCATACGTTTGTGATGAACGTTTCCTTCTCACACACGATTAGTCCCAGCGCTTTGAGCGGCCAGGGACGGATTAAAGAGCTAATGGATGCCCTGCCACCGGACGAGCGTCAAAAAGCATTAGAACTCCTGTTGGCAGCCAAAGAGAGCCACTGAACGGTTCGCCGGGAGTAACTAAAATTTTCCCGGATTCGGTTCATTAGATTTCAGTTGATTAAGGAAAAATGTCTATAAGAATCAATTTGTTAACTTTTAAGTGTGCCATCAGTAATCATGAAAAATCTCACCAAATATTTTATATCTCTTTACTACCAATGGCTTAATTCAAGTGGTTACGATGTTGGAGTAAAGCTAAACTGAAAAAAGCTGAAATTCTTTTCACTCTTTTGAGTTCCCTGCACGCTGTAAATCCCCAGTTGTGGCGCGGTCTGGCGCTATCATTTGTAAAAAATCCCAACTGAAAAATTTTTGCGATCTGAAAACCGCAGGCGGGTGCGGTGTAGTGCAATTTTGGACTTTAAAAGATTTTTTGCATAGATTGTTTCGTTTGTTAATAATGGTTTAAGATGAGTCACTACTAGATTTCATAAGAAGAAATTGGTGGCTACAATGAAAGTAACATTTCCACTACAGATTCAAACAGCAAAGAATTACAGCGGTAAAGTCACATCCATTAAAAAGAAATTAAATACTTTTACGGATGACTCTTTTTTTAAAAATATGTATATGCACTTTCAAACTATTCGACAACCAAAGACAGGAATTGTGTCTAATTTCCCGTGGTGTTGCTTTCTTGCTTTGAAATGGAAGCTATCTGAGCCTATTCGTCATAAATGCATCGAAATGGAAATGAAGGACTTTATTGATATTATCAATAGGATTTATAATTTGCAGAGTGAAGTTGAAGGACTTTATGACAATAATAAAATTTTACTCAGCATAAGAAGAATGATCGTAAATCAGAAATTGTATCAAGTTCCCATGAAATTGGAACTTAACACACTTGCACGGCAATACTACTGGTATGCTAATTATGGTGGCGGTTATTTTCGGCGCAACTTCGAAAAGTTGTATGGTCTAACTCTTGAAGAATATTATAAAATAAGTGCTTACTTTGCATTATTATCTTGTGTAGAAGATTATAAGGAATCTGTATATATCGCTTCAAATGTCTATATAATACACCTAATACCTTACTTTAGCCCCGAGACACTTAAGAATTATCTAAATCTTGTTTCGGTGAAATGGCCTGAACTTAGAGCATTCATGGTTCAGTTTAAAGATGAGCAGCAAAAAGATATAGAATATTTTCTTGATACTCCAATGTTGTCCAAACCCTTCATACAAATTAACGAAGGTTTGGTAGTGTTGAGCAAACACATTTTAAGAGCATCACTCTCTGGCCTAGTTCCTTCATTACTTAAAAAAGATTTGGGGTCGGCTTACAAGGATAAGTTCGGAAAGGCTATGGAGAATTACATAGAAACCCTCCTAACTGAAATCTTTCCAAATGTTAAAACAGAAAGGCAAATTAAAGAGTTATATCGAAAACATCAAGTTTCTGAAAAAACTAAGGTCGTCGATTTCATCCTCGAAGAAGATGAAGGGAATGTTTATATAGACTCAAAGGCAATTGAGCCTGATAAAACGGTAAAATATTCAAACACTGCTGTTGTAATTAAACAGCGATTAGGTAATAGCTTTATGAAAGGAGTTTTGCAAGGATTGGATTGCGCTCGAACCATAAATAAAATCAATGGTAATAAAAAATCTAAAAGAGATTCTTTGATTATAATCACTCACATGGATCATTATATATCTACAGGTAAAACGATTGAGGATATGCTTGATAATTCATTTTTTAAGATGATTGAGGAAAAGAATGGTGAATTACCAATTGATAAGGAAAGAATTTATTATATGACAATAGATGAATTCGAGTTCATGGTAGAGGTTTGTCGTTTAAAAAAAATAAATATAACCTCTATAATTGATGCATGCAGTAAAGATGACTCCTCAAGTAGTACTCAAAAATTCAATGTAATGATGCACATTCACAAAATATATCCTGAAGGTATTCCAGATAGAGAAATAATTGTTAAAATTAGAGATTATTTATTCGAGGACCTCATTGAATCGATGAAAAATTCTAAATCATACTGGGATGGTAGGGTAAGTGATTATTTGACCATTAAACAGTTTCTTTTAAGTTAGGTTCTATAGTCGGCTGTGATCAAATGTTTCACAGCCATATCATTCAAGATTTAATGAGCAGATTGACCTTCTTCATAATATCCACCTACCTTGGCACTACGTATTCATCATTTTTTTGATGTGGAGGCATTTTTGGGGGCATGTTTATCTGTTGTTGAAAATAAATGATTTAAAATCAATACGTTGAAAGTTTGTGCTATTCCTATTATCGCACCATCTAAATCAAATAGTTACCCTACATTCCAGTAAATCTCATTCTCAGATCATGGCAGCAAATGTTGCTAATGGCTGCACATTTTCGCGTCATCGTTTTGTACCTCAAAGAAGTTGATCGGCGGCATAACCCTAAAGGCTATACCGCCAGCGCCATGTTATCGCGCCATTAACGCAAACACTCCCCAGCCAAAGTACTCCCGCGTGTACGTCACATGACGTTCAGGCGCTATCGTCAGCTCCGCCCGAACTTCCTGCGCGAAGTCATCGTCTGGGTTTTCCTCCAGCCAGCGCCGCATGGTCATCCATTTTGCGGCTTCGTACCTGTCCCAGCCTTCCTGATCAGCCAGCACCATTTCAACCAGGTCATAGCCCTGTTGATCGAAAGACGCAACCAGACTGGGCAGAGTGAGAAAGTCTGCGATCGACGAGACGCCGCAGGCCTGGGCTGTCTCCTCCGTCGCAGGTACCTGACGCCAGTACGGTTCGCCGATGAGCATTATTCCCCCGGGCTTGAGGCTTTTTGCCAGCAGATCCATTGTCCCGGCTACGCCCCCCGCAATCCAGGTTGCGCCAACGCAGGCCGCCACGTCACATTTTTCATTCGCGACGTAGCCGGCCGCGTCGTTATGAATGAAATGGACGCGTTCGCTGACGCCGAGTTCCTCTGCGCGCCGCGTGGCCTGCGCGGTGAAGAGCGGGCTCATGTCGATGCCGGTACCGGTAATACCGTAATCACGTGCCCAGGTACAAAGCATCTCTCCCGAGCCGCTGCCGAGATCGAGAATGCGTGTGCCTGGCTTCATGCGTAACACGCGGCCCAGCGTCGCGTACTTCTCTGGTGTAAAGGGGTTATGAATGCGGTGTTTGCTTTCGCTAACAGTAAAAATACGTGGGATATCCATCATCCTCTCCTTAACGATTATCAGGCTGAGCGCGAACATTGTTCAGCCCCGTAGTGTTAATGCGGTAGGGCTGACCGTTAACGGATTTGATCAGCTTTTTGGTTTTGAGCTTTTTGAAAACGGCGAGCGTGCAGTCAGCCAGCAGTAGCCCTTCGCGGCTATAGCATTCAACGGCGGTGACGCGGCCAGAGTTATCGCGGACGTGCACAATACGGCCACCTTTGGCGAGAACGTGTAAGGTACGTTGTTCCTGACGGGATAAATTCATACTGGAAAACCTGTTTAATCATCATGTGCAAAACGTGCAAACACACAGCGGTGTCCGCATACGATTTCGGCGCATTGATAATCAGTCCGGCCTGGAAAGGTCGGGAAGCTGATTATCGGATGATTACATTCTCCAGCATCAAAGCCTCGGATTGAGTTGATAGGTATTTACGGGGTGAATGATAACACCTGTTTATTGTCAGTGAATACCCAGGGGTGAAAAATGTGATCCCGGTTGGTATCGGGCTGAGGAGAGGGGATCATTCCTGGCCGCTCTTAATTTTGCTGTCGACCTGAGGCTGTGGTTTGCTGAAAAGATATCCCTGCACAAGCTCGCAACCCAGAGCCTGAAGCCGCTCAAGCTGCTCTTCGGTCTCAACGCCCTCGGCAATGACGCCCATATTAAGGCTTTTAGCCATACCGGTAATCAGCTTCACAATATTAAGCGCATCTTCCTGCGTAGATATCGGATTGACAAAAGATTTATCGATCTTGATTTTATCAAAATTCAGTTCGCTGAGTCTGGAGAGCGACGAATAACCCGTGCCAAAATCATCAATGGAGATTCTTACGCCCAGTGCGCGGAGTTTTTTGAGGATCGCAATGGGGTTATTTCTGTCACTGAAGAGGGATGACTCTGTGACCTCTAACTCAAGACGGTTAGCCGGTAGCCCGGTCTCAGCCAGAACGGACTGCACCGTATTAATAAATGATTTGCTGCCCAATTGAACAGGCGAGACGTTGACGGAGATCCTGGCCGGAACAGCCCAGGAGACCGCCTCCCTACACGCCAGTTTAAGTACAGTTTTACCTATCTCGTTGATCATGCCTGTTTTTTCAGCGGCGAAAATAAAGCTATCCGGGGAGAGCATCCCCTTGACGGGGTGCATCCAGCGAATAAGCGCTTCATAGCCGTAAATTTCCTTGCTGACGGAATTCACAATAGGCTGGTAATAAACAATAAACTCATCATTCTCTATTGCTCTTGCCATATCATTTTCAAGGGTTCTGCTTTCCTGCAACTTCTGTAGCATTCGCTGGCGGAAGACTTTGATTTGCTGAGAACCTTCTTTCTTGGCTTCATAGAGCGCCAGATCGGCAAATTTATAAAGGTAATCTGAACGTCGTTCGTTATCCGATAAAACAATACCCACACAGGTGGCTATTTTTATAAGTTGATTATTAATTGTATAGGGCTTGCTGATGCTATCACTGATTTCTCGCGCGCGTGAAACGGCTGCGGCTTCGGTTAAGCCACTGGAGAGAAACGCAAATTCGTCGCCGCCCAAACGATAAAATGTCTCTGAAAAGCGGCTCAAAGCGTTAAGGCGCGTGGATACCTCACGTAACAGTAAATCGCCAGCATCATGACCGTAGGTATCATTCACCTCTTTGAACCGGTCTAAATCGAATAACATCACCGTGACCGAAATATGTTTTTCCTCAGCCTGTAGATTAAGTTTATTGAGATCATCCCAGAAGAAAAGACGGTTTTTCATGCCGGTAAGGGAGTCATGATAAACATCGTATTCCAGTTTTGTATTCTGGATTTGCAGGGTTTCTTTGGACAGCTGAAGTTCTTCAGCCAACGTTTTAACCTGTGTATGTGCTTTGAGGATGTTTTTATTTTGATAGATAATCAAAAAGCCCAGTATGAAGCTTAAAATAACCAGTAACAGCGAAAGTGCTGAATAAATATAATACAGAACCTGTATTTTTAGGTTAGTTTCATTGATTGTATTAACATCTTTTGTTAAAGCCATTGATGAAAGCTGGCTTAGCGGTGCATCCAGTGAATGCATATTTTTCAGATAGAGCTTTAACTCTGAACGGCTCATTTTCTCAAGATGACCATCTAGATAGTTCAGTATATTTTCCAGGCGTAAGGCGAGCGCCTGATGCGCTTTTTCGCTGTTTATATAACGACCCAGGCCGCCCTCTTTCAATAAATCATTCTGGCTCAGCATGATTTCCAGGCGCATGCGAACCTGGTCTACCGTAACGTCATCAGTCTCGGTTGCGTACAGTCCAATCCATGATTCAAATCGGTAATATTCAGATACCAGTTGGGCTACAGACCAGGACTCAGTGTAGTGAGTCAATTTTTGCAACTCCTGCTGACGGTCGTAGACAAGAAAGGCTATATATCCCGTAGTGATAAAAAGAGAAAAAATGATACCAACCAGTATCCTGTTCATTATGTTCTCCTGAACTACTATTCAATCTTCATTTTGCTGACCTGCCAGGCCGATCGCGAGTAATAAATCTGATTATTGAGTTCAGGAAGACTGTCATAGGGGTAGACGATGAATGACGGACCTTTATCGCGGATGCGCATATATTCGCCATTGACCTTTAAAGCCAGGATGGCGTTGTATTTCTGGAAGTCGCTGAGAGGGATAACGGTAGTGTAATCATTGAGTGCAATCACATTCAGGACAGAACCCTTTGCACCCACATACTCCATCAGTTTGCGCATCGGGATACCCTCAAACTTCGTGCGGCCATTATACCAGGGAGAGGTCGTCTGGAAACTCACCATCCCCAGTTTTTCCAGGCTGGCAATATCAAAAACGGCTTTTCCATTTTCGTTCGTATTTTCTATATTACCGGTAATGGTTAAGATGGGTTTGCCCACAGGCTTTGGCAGTTCGCCAGCCCAGCTTAAACTTTGTACCAAAAAGCAGCACAGCATTAGGATTATTCGCATATTGGCCTCCTCTTTTTAACAGAAGTATAAGAATTATAAGTTATTTATCCTATAAGTTTGTCTATTTTGTTGAACGCCATGGCTTTTTGCAAACGATACTTCATTAAATGTATTAAAATCAAATGGATAATCGTTGTTTGCCCCGTGATTGCAGACCTCTGGCTGGAGCTTACGTTTTTTAAAACATAAAAACTCAGTGTAATTAGCCACCCGGGTTTAAAAAATGATCGCTTTGATTATTGATATATTTACGCACCCCCATTTTTTATCAATGGTGGCATCGTTAAGATTGATTTATTTGTACAAAGAATGATAACGCACCCTCAATGTGAGGGAATAAGAGAGTGCGCGTACCTCTGACGTCGTTGGCAGGGATTTTCGGTTAACCCGTCTCCAGCATACTGAAACTGACGATCCGCGAGCGCCCCAGCTCTTTCGCCCGGTAAAGCGCCACATCTGCTGCGCGCAGCAGGTCGTCGCTTTGGGCGTGCTGCGGGTAACTGGCGATCCCGATCGACACATCCACTGGGCCAATCTCAGCAAGCCCATAGCGCAGCGACAGCGTATGGACGCCGTTATAAATCTCAGTTGCGCAGGCGTGAGCCGCTTCCTCATCCGCACCCGTTAGCAGCACCAGAAACTCTTCGCCACCAAAGCGGAAGGCCAGGCCGGCATCGTGCACGGCACGCTGAACAATTGTCGCCACGCTCTTAATCACATGATCGCCAGCCTCATGGCCGAAGCGATCGTTAATGCTTTTAAAGTGATCGATGTCGATCATCATGCAGCTCATCGGCTCATCATTGCGCATTGCCTGAGCTATCTGAGTGCGCAGGGTATCTTCCAGGTGGTGACGATTACGCAAGCCGGTGAGCGGGTCGAATAGCGCTTTTTCCAGCAGGGCATCGCGCAGACGCTGGTTGGCCAGCGCCAGACCCAGGGCTTCCGCCATTAATTCGAGATATGCGCGGGACGGTGCCGTTTCAGGCGTGATGTTCTGAAACGACAGCAAACCAATGGCTTCCCCCTGCGCAATGAGCGGCACGCACAGTGAGCTGTCTTTTTGTGATTCAGGCAGATGCTGGCAACCGATATCCGGCTCGCCGTTGACCGGTGGATGGCTCTGACCACGGCGTATGGCCCAGCATTGATCGGGGTGGAAAGCATTTTTTTCTCCCTGTGGAGATAACCATTCCGCCGCACAGCGCATCTCCCACGGGTTTCGATCCAGAATATACAGACGTCCGGCGACACCCGGCGCAATGTTGGGAGCAAACAACTCTGCCACCTCAATCACGTCGCTGACGTTCTCGCATCCCTGCAAGCGCTGGGTCATTCGCGCGAGCAGCTCGCGGATGGCCCAGTCTGCGTCGCGTTCTTTTTCAAGCCGCTGCCTTGCCAGCCCGTTCTCGCGGAAAATGCGAATGGCCTGCGCCATATCGCCTATCTCATCGACCTGGTTGAAATTGGGCGTTTCGACGCCGTAATCCTGTGAGGCCAGGCGGTGAACCACATCGCTGAGGCGCACTACCGGGCGCAGCACGCGGTGCTTGAGAATAAAGCCCATCACGAATAAGAAGAGCAGGGCGGTCAGGCCGACCATCACCTCTGAGGCGGTACGCAGCGTTTTCGACGTGTTGGTCGCCGCCTGGACATCGGCAATAATGCGCTTATCCAGCAGCATACGAAAATGGTCAATCTTGCTCTGGGCGCGTTCCGTTTCAAGTTCGTAGATTTTGCCGAAGAGTAACGCAATGGCCTGTTGTTCCTCACCCCGGGCGACGCTGGCAATTGCTGCCTGCTGTTCATCCTGTAGGCCATCAACAATCTTCAGCCCTTCATACAGCAGCGCCAGCTCTTCGCCCGTTGCGCCCGTATCTTTTAACTGTCCCACTTTGTGTTCAATATTCTTCAGTTCACCTTCTTTCGCCTGGTACGCTTTCAGCACATCGGGCTCTTTTTTGATGGCGTAAAGGCGCGCTAAATCGGAGAGCATCCAGGTTTCTGCTTCAATCTCTTCCGTAAGCTGGTCAAAAATTTGTCGTTGCTTAACAGCCTGACGCTCTACGTTGTCGGCATGGGAAGCCATCAGCATGACGATACCGGAGGCAATGGTCAGGCACACCGTGACACCATAGGCCCAGTTTGTGATCGTGGCGATTCGCACCTGTTGGATCCTTCTACGACAAATGTGGAAGAGCGTTCATTTCAGATTATAGAAAACCCCTGATTTATCGCGAAAAAAAAGGCGGCACAGGGCCGCCTGACAAAACGCGTTTCGTTAGAGATCCGGAGGGTTTTTTCCCTCTTCGATAAAGTCTGCGTCCAGCTCCTCGGCGTTGCCTGCGTGGTCGCGGCCGGAGAAGAGGTTCCAGCAGGCGATAAACAGGGCGGCAATCAGCGGCCCAATCACAAAACCATTAATACCGTACAGCTCCATACCGCCGAGCGTGGTGATCAGTATCAGGTAGTCCGGCATTTTGGTGTCTTTGCCCACCAGCAGCGGACGTAAAAGGTTGTCCACCAGCCCGACGATAATGACAAAAAAGCCCACAATGAACAGACCCTGCCACAGCTGGTGAGTGGCAAACAGGAAGATCGCGGCGGGAACCCAGACGATAGCCGATCCGACGGCGGGCACCAGGGAGAGGAACGCCATCAGCGCTCCCCACAGTACGCTACCGTCAATACCGACGATGGCAAAGGCGATACCGCCAAGCGTACCCTGAACCACTGCCACGACCGCCGTACCTTTTACCGTGGCTCGCGAGACGCCGACAAACTTAGCGAACAGGTGCTGTTTGGCGAAGTCAGACAGCGGCAGCGAGTCGAGGATCTGGCGCACCAGATAGGGCCCGTCTTTGAGCAGGAAAAACAGCAGGTACAGCATAATGCCGAAGCTAATAGCAAAGCCGAACGTCCCTTTACCAATCAGGAACGCGCTTCCCGCCAGATACTGTCCACCCTGTAACGCGACATCGGAAAGCTTTTTCTGAATCTGCGCGGCGTTGGTCAGGTTGTGATCCGCCAGGAAGCCGCTGGCCCAGTCCGGCAGGCGATTGAAGATACCGGCGATGACTTCCGGGAACTGCGTGTTGTTCTGTTGCAGCTTGGTGTAAACCATGTTCAGTTCCACCGCGAGCGAGGAAAGGATCACCATCAACGGAATAAACACGATCAGGCAGATAATGCCGAGTGTAAGGAGGGAAGCCAGCCCGTTGCGATCGCCCAGCGCGGTACGCAATTTGTTTTTCACCGGGTTGAAAATGATGGTCAGGATCGCGGCCCACAGAATCGCCGAGAAATAGGGTGACAGCACGTCAAAGAAAGCCCAGGTAACAAGGGCCAGGATGAGAATAAAGAAACCTTTGGTCAGTCCGTTAAATCGCATAGTGAGTCCAGGTGAAGAAGAAACTGTGTCGACTATAGAACTGATTTAAAGATTTACCAATAATTGCGCCGAAGTCGTGCCGGGTGGCTTTTTGTTAACAATCGCGGTATAACACCCTTCTTTGGATGTTTAGATGTCCATACGTTTAGAAGGTAATATGCAAACAGAACAACAAAACGGGCAGCTTAAGCGCACCATGAAAACCCGTCACCTGATTATGCTCTCGCTGGGGGGCGTTATCGGCACAGGGTTATTCTTCAATACCGGATACATCATTTCGACAACCGGCGCGGCGGGCACGCTGCTGGCGTATCTTATTGGTGCGCTGGTGGTCTGGCTGGTTATGCAGTGTCTGGGCGAGCTTTCCGTAGCAATGCCGGAAACCGGCGCGTTCCACGTCTACGCCGCTCGTTATCTCGGCCCGGCGACAGGGTATACCGTGGCGTGGCTCTACTGGCTTACGTGGACAGTGGCGCTGGGATCGAGCTTTACCGCAGCCGGGTTCTGTATGCAGTACTGGTTCCCGCAGGTTCCCGTCTGGACGTGGTGCGTCGTCTTTTGCGTGGTGATTTTTGCTCTTAACGTCATTTCCACTCGCTTCTTCGCCGAAGGGGAATTCTGGTTCTCGCTGGTGAAAGTCATCACCATCATCGCCTTCATTATTCTCGGCGGGGCGGCGATCTTCGGTTTTATCCCGATGCAGGACGGTTCACCGGCGCCGGGCTTAAGCAACCTTACTGCCGAAGGCTGGTTCCCGCACGGCGGTCTGCCGATCCTGATGACCATGGTGGCGGTCAACTTTGCCTTCTCCGGAACGGAGCTTATCGGCATCGCGGCAGGAGAAACGGAAAACCCACACAAGGTTATTCCGGTTGCTATTCGCACCACCATCGCCCGGCTCATCATCTTCTTTATTGGCACCGTGTTTGTGCTGGCGGCGCTGATCCCGATGCAGCAGGCTGGCGTGGAGAAAAGCCCGTTCGTGGTGGTGTTTGAAAAGGTCGGCATTCCGTATGCGGCGGATATCTTTAACTTCGTGATCCTGACGGCGATCCTCTCGGCGGCGAACTCGGGTCTGTACGCCTCTGGCCGTATGCTGTGGTCTCTGTCTAACGAGAAAACGCTGCCGCGCTGCTTTGCCCGCGTCAACAAAAACGGCGTGCCGCTGACGGCGCTCTCCGTTTCCATGCTGGGTGGCGTGCTGGCGCTGTTCTCCAGCGTGGTTGCGCCGGATACGGTGTTTGTGGCCCTGTCAGCCATTTCCGGTTTTGCGGTGGTGGCGGTGTGGATCAGCATCTGCGCGTCACACTTCGTGTTTCGTCGCCGTCACGTGCAGTCCGGGCAGCCGCTTTCGGCGTTGCAGTATCGCGCGCCATGGTATCCGCTGGTGCCCGTGCTTGGCTTTATCCTCTGCCTGGTGGCCTGCGTCGGCCTGTGGTTTGACCCCAGCCAGCGTATTGCCCTTTATTGCGGGCTTCCGTTTGTCGCCCTGTGTTATGGTGCGTACTACCTGACCCGAAACCTGACCACGCAGGAGCCTGAACATGTCGCAGAATAATCCGCTTACCGCCCTCCTTGAAAACCAGCCGTTTGTCGTGCTGGATGGGGCGATGGCAACGGAGCTGGAAGCGCGCGGTTGTAACCTTGCCGACAGCCTCTGGTCGGCCAAAGTGCTGATGGAAAACCCGGAGCTGATCCGGGACGTGCACCTCGACTATTACCGCGCGGGGGCACAGGTGGCGATCACCGCCAGCTATCAGGCCACGCCTGCGGGCTTTGCCGCACGCGGGCTCGACGAGGCGCAATCGCGGGCGTTGATTGGCAAAAGCGTAGAGCTGGCACGCAAAGCGCGGGAAGCGTACCTGGCAGAGAATGCGCAGGCGGGCACGCTGCTGGTGGCGGGGTCGGTAGGGCCGTACGGCGCGTACCTTGCCGATGGATCTGAATATCGCGGCGATTATGTGCGTCGCGCTGAAGAGTTCACCGCGTTCCACCGTCCCCGCGTGGAGGCGCTGCTGGATGCGGGCGCGGATCTGCTGGCCTGTGAAACGCTGCCTTCTTTCCCGGAGATTAAGGCGCTGGCGGCGTTGCTGACGGCGTATCCTCGCGCCCGGGCATGGTTCTCATTTACCCTGCGTGACAGCGAGCACCTGAGTGACGGGACGCCGCTGCGGGATGTCGTTTCTGCGCTGGAAAACTACTCGCAGGTTGTCGCGCTGGGGATCAACTGTATCGCGCTGGAAAACACCACCGCGGCGCTGACGCATCTGCACAGCCTGACGTCGCTGCCGCTGGTGGTCTATCCGAATTCCGGCGAGCATTATGATGCGGTGAGCAAAACCTGGCATCACCACGGTGAAGCCTGCGAGACGCTGGCGGGGTATTTACCGCAGTGGCTGGATGCCGGTGCGAAGCTGATTGGCGGCTGCTGTCGCACCACGCCGCAGGATATTGCTGCGCTGACGGTTCAGCGCTGAGGTCTTTGCCGGGTGGCGGCTGCGCCTTACCCGGCCTACAAATTGCACGAACCGTAGGCCGGGTAAGCGCAGCGCCACCCGGAGAAACAACCGCACAAAATTCACTATCCTTTCCCGCTTTTTTTCTAAAAACGAATCGTCATTAGCGATTCTTTTTTATTCCTTTATCAAATTTCTCGCGCCGGAAATACTGCCCTTATAACAACAAGGGGAGCAGGCACTATGGCAATTTCATCGCGAATCACACTTCTCGGCGCACTGGCGCTGTGGGCATTTCAGGCGCAGGCGGTGGACGTCACCGTCGCGTATCAGACTTCCGCTGAGCCGGCGAAAGTTGCGCAGGCGGACAACACCTTTGCCAAAGCGAGCGGGGCGAACGTCGACTGGCGCAAGTTCGACAGCGGCGCGGCGATTGTGCGGGCGTTAGCCTCGGGCGACGTGCAGATTGGCAACCTGGGCTCCAGCCCGCTGGCGGTGGCCGCCAGCCAGCAGGTGCCGATTGAAGTCTTCCTGCTGGCGTCGCAGCTCGGAAATTCCGAAGCGCTGGTGGTGAAGAAAAGCATCACGAAACCCGAAGATTTGATCGGCAAACGCATCGCGGTGCCGTTTATCTCCACCACGCATTACAGCCTGCTGGCAGCGCTGAAACACTGGGGCATTAAGCCGGGCCAGGTGCAGATCATTAACCTGCAACCTCCGGCGATTATTGCCGCCTGGCAGCGTGGCGACATCGACGGAGCATACGTCTGGGCGCCCGCCGTCAACGAGCTGGAAAAAGAGGGCACCGTGCTGACCGACTCCGAAAAAGTGGGGCAGTGGGGCGCGCCAACCCTTGACGTCTGGGTCGTACGGAAGGACTTTGCCGAGAAACACCCTGAAGTGGTGAAAGCCTTCGCCAAAAGCGCCATCGACGCACAGCAGCCATACATCAGCAACCCGGATGAATGGCTGAAACATCCCGCCAACCTGGAGAAGCTCTCACGTCTGAGCGGCGTGCCGGAAGCTGACGTGCCGGGGCTGGTAAAAGGCAACACCTATCTGACGCCTGCGCAGCAGGTCCAGCAGTTGAACGGGCCGGTGAGCAAAGCGATTGTCGACACTGCGACGTTCCTGAAAGAGCAGGGCAAAGTGCCTGCGGTGGCGGCGGATTACAGCCAGTTCGTGACCGATCGCTTTGTGAAATAAGGGGGCTGCAATGCTGAACATTACAAACCTGTCTGCCGATTACGGCGGCAAACCCGCCCTGGAAGAGATCAACCTGACGCTGGACAGCGGTGAACTGCTGGTGGTGCTGGGGCCGTCCGGCTGCGGGAAAACGACGCTGCTGAACCTGATCGCCGGGTTTGTACCGTATCAGCACGGCACGATCCAGCTGGAAGGAAAACGGGTAACGGGGCCGGGCGCAGAGCGCGGCGTGGTCTTTCAGAATGAAGGATTACTCCCGTGGCGAAACGTTCAGGAAAACGTTGCGTTTGGTCTGCAACTGGCCGGTGTAGCGCGTGAACAGCGCCTGAGTACGGCGCGCGATATGCTGAAAAAGGTCGGGCTGGAGGGGGCTGAAAAACGCTTTATCTGGCAGCTTTCAGGTGGGCAGCGTCAGCGCGTCGGGATCGCCCGTGCGCTGGCGGCTAACCCACAGCTGCTGTTGCTGGACGAACCTTTCGGGGCGCTGGATGCCTTCACCCGCGAGCAGATGCAAACCCTGCTGCTGCGCCTGTGGCACGAAACCGGCAAGCAGGTGCTGTTAATCACCCACGATATCGAAGAGGCCGTGTTTATGGCGACGGAGCTGGTGCTGCTCTCACCGGGGCCGGGACGCGTGCTGGAGCGCCTGCCGCTTGAGTTTGCCCGCCGCTATGTGGCGGGAGAGCCGGTACGCAGCATCAAATCCGATCCGCTGTTTATTGAACAGCGTGAATACGTCTTAAGCCGCGTGTTTGAGCAACGGGAGGCGTTCTCATGAGCATTGTTTTCAGTGAAAAAACGCGGCGGACGCGCCTTGCCTTACGCTGGCCGTTTTCTCGCCAGCTCACCTTAAGCCTCAGCACGCTGGTGGTGCTGCTGGCGGTATGGTGGGCGGTTGCCGCGCAGCAGTGGGTCAGCCCGCTGTTTCTGCCCCCGCCAGGCCAGGTTCTGGAAAAACTGATTACCATCGCCGGGCCGCAGGGCTTTATGGATGCCACGCTCTGGCAGCATTTAGGCGCCAGTCTGATGCGTATTCTGGTGGCGCTGCTGGCGGCGGTCATTATTGGCGTTCCGGTGGGGATCGCGATGGGACTGAGCCCGACGGTACGCGGCATTCTCGACCCGCTGATAGAGCTTTACCGTCCCGTCCCGCCGCTGGCTTACCTGCCCCTGATGGTGATCTGGTTTGGCATCGGCGAGACGTCAAAGATCTTACTGATATACCTGGCGATATTTGCGCCGGTAGCCATGTCGGCCCTGGCTGGCGTAAAAAGTGCGCAGCAGGTACGCATACGTGCGGCGCAGTCGCTCGGCGCCAGCCGCGCGCAGATACTGCTGTTCGTCATTTTACCAGGCGCGCTGCCGGAGATACTGACCGGGCTGCGCATCGGCCTTGGGGTGGGCTGGTCTACGCTGGTGGCGGCAGAGCTGATAGCCGCCACGCGCGGCCTTGGGTTTATGGTGCAGTCGGCGGGAGAGTTCCTGGCGACTGACGTGGTACTGGCAGGGATCGCGGTGATCGCCGCGATTGCCTTTGGATTAGAACTGGGACTGCGCGCGCTACAGCGTCGCCTGACGCCCTGGCATGGAGAAATACAATGAGTGAACGACTGACCATTACCCCGCTGGGGCCATATATTGGCGCGCAGGTGTCGGGCCTGGACGTAACCCGTCCGCTGAGCGATAACCAGTTTGAGCAGCTGTACCACGCGGTGCTGCGTCATCAGGTGGTGTTCCTGCGCGAACAGGCCATTACCCCACAGCAGCAGCGCGCGCTGGCCCTGCGTTTTGGCGACCTGCATATCCACCCGGTCTACCCGCATGCGGAAGGGGTGGAGGAAATTATCGTGCTGGACACCCATAACGATAACCCGCCCGATAATGACAACTGGCACACGGACGTTACCTTTATCGACACACCGCCAGCCGGGGCGATTCTGGCAGCAAAACAGCTGCCGGAAACGGGTGGGGATACGCTGTGGGCCAGCGGGATTGCCGCGTTTGAGGCGCTCTCCGCGCCGCTCCAGACTCTGCTGAGCGGCCTGCGGGCGGAGCATGACTTCAAAAAATCGTTCCCGGAGTACAAGTACCGCAAAAGCGAAGAGGAGCACCAGCGCTGGCTGGATGCGGTCGCAAAACATCCCCCGCTGCTGCACCCGGTGGTGCGTACCCATCCGGTGACGGGCAAACAGGCGCTGTTTGTGAATGAAGGGTTTACCACGCGTATCGTGGACGTAGCGGAAAAAGAGAGTGAGGCGCTGCTCGGCTTCCTGTTCGCACACATCACCAAACCGGAGTTCCAGGTGCGCTGGCGCTGGCAGGAGAACGATCTGGCGATCTGGGATAACCGCGTCACGCAGCATTACGCCAATGCGGATTACCTGCCGCAGCGAAGGATTATGCAGCGGGCGACGATCCTGGGGGATAAGCCGTTTTACCGTGCGCCTTGATTGCCGGGTGGCGGCGTTGCCTTACCCGGCCTACGTTTAATTGTAGGGCCGGTAAGCGCAGCGCCACCGGGCAACGGAGCTAAAGGTGTGCTTCTATATACCGCTGATAGCGGTTTGCCTTCAGATAACACAGATCCACCAGCACCAGCCCGTCGATACAGTTATTGAACGCCGGATCGCTGCCGAAATCGATAAACTGCACGCCGCCGGGTTCGCATAGCTCGGAATACTGTTTGTAGAGCGGCGGGATGCCGCAACCCAGGTTGCCGAGCAGGGATTTCAGCTTTGTCAGGTCATCCACGTAATCCACTCCGCCAAACTGTGCCAGCACGTCCGGAAGTGAGGCCGGGTAGGGTTGACGCGAGGCGGCTAAGGGATGGCTGGCCGGAAACCAGAGACGATAAAACGCCACCAGCAGATCCCGTGCGGCTGGCGGTAAGCCGCCGGAGATGGACACCGGACCAAACAGGTAACGGTAATGGGGATAGCGTGCCAGATAGGCGCCAATGCCTGACCACAGATAGTCCAGACCGCGACGCCCCCAGTAGCGCGGCTGTATAAAGCTGCGCCCCAGCTCAATACCGTGCTCCAGTATGTCCTGCATTTTTTCGTCGTAGTGGAACAGGCTGTAGCTGTACAACCCCTCGACGCCGCGCTTTTCCACCTGCATGGCCGTTGGCATAAAGCGGTACGCGCCGACAATCTCCAGGTCATCGTCATCCCACAGAATAAGGTGCAGATAGTCATCATCGTAGCTGTCGGTATCCCGGCGCTTCCCGCTGCCTTCCTCCACGGCACGAAAGGCAATCTCGCGCAGCCGCCCAAGCTCGCGCAGCAGAGGCGCCTCTTCCTGCCCGTTGCGCTGCCAAAGATAGATGGCCTTACCATCGCTGGTTTTGCCCAGACACTCGGCCTGCGCCAGTTCGCGCTTGAGCGTCGCCCTGTCTTCCGGGCGGGCAATGGCGCACTGGGTTTTAAAGACGCCAGGCAATCCCTTGCCAAGACGTATCACGTGCTGACGACACTGCTCGGCCATCTCACGCGATGAAAGGGTAGAACTAAACCGCTCATTCCAGGCAATCTGCTGGCCGATTTTGATCGGCAACTGACTGTGACGGCGGCGAAACATCTGTTGCATCAGCAGCAGCATGGATACCGTTGGCGAGACCAGGGTACTGGCATAAAACAGCAGGCTGTTGTGCGCCTGGATATGTACCGGGAGTAGCGGCACCCGTAGTTTGCCGGCCAGCTTGATAAAGCCCGGATGCCATTTTTTATCGCGGATGCCTTTGCGCGTTGGGCGGGAAACTTCGCCCGCCGGAAAGAAGATCAGCACGCCGGCGTTTTGCAGGTGCTGCTCCATCTGTATCAGCGAGGATTTTGCGGTTCTGCCGCCCATATTATCTACGGGAATAAATAATGAACTGAGGGGCTCAAGGTGGGACAGCATCCTGTTGGTAACAACCCTCACGTCGCGGCGCACGCGGGAAACGGCATACAGCAGCGCCAGCCCATCCAGGGTGCCGGTCGGGTGGTTCGCTATCACAATGATTGGGCCGTGTTCGGGGATTTGTTCGAGGTCGCGGGCGGAAACGGAGCAGTGAATATCAAGGTGTTCCAGAACCTGCTCCACCATATCCAGCCCTTTCAGGTGACGGTGGCTGGCGGCAAACTGCTGAAATTCGTCTTCGTGAAGCAGTCTTTTTAACAGACTTTTTTGCCAGGGTGCGGGCCTCGCCTGAGGCCAAAGGTCATCAAGAACGCTGTCGAGACTAAACATTGATCACTCCTCCTGCCGTCTTGCCCAGACAGTAGAAGGAGGAGATGTCGTTTGTATTGCAGTTTGGTGAAGATTAGCGCAGAGAGCAGGCCGGGTAAGGCGAAGTCGTTACCCGGCGCTAAAGCGGATTAACGCAGAATTTTCTTCTCAGCCAGATCCAGCGCGAAATAGCTGAAGATCAGGTCCGCGCCCGCGCGTTTGATCGCCCCCAGGCTTTCGAGGATCACTTTCTCTTCGTCGATGGCACCCGCCTGCGCGGCGAATTTGATCATCGCGTACTCGCCGCTCACCTGGTAGGCGCCCAGCGGCAGTTCGGTGCGTTCGCGAATGTCGCGCAGGATATCCAGGTATGCGCCAGCCGGTTTCACCATCAGGCAGTCAGCGCCCTGGGCTTCATCCAGCAGAGACTCACGAATCGCTTCGCGGCGGTTCAGCGGGTTCATCTGATAGGTTTTACGATCGCCTTTCAGCGCCGTGCCGGCTGCTTCACGGAACGGACCGTAGAAAGAGGAGGCGAATTTGGTGGAATAGGACATGATGGCGGTGTCGGTGAAGCCCGCAGCGTCCAGCGCCTGACGGATCGCCTGTACCTGCCCATCCATTGCCGCAGAAGGCGCAATGAAATCCGCACCCGCAGCGGCGGCAACTACCGCCTGCTTGCCCAGATTCAGCAGGGTCGCATCGTTGTCCACGCCGTGATCGCACAGCACACCGCAGTGGCCATGAGAGGTGTATTCGCAGAAGCAGGTATCGGACATGACGATCATCTCCGGCACACTCTCTTTGCAGATGCGCGACATGCGGGCGACGAGGCCGTCTTCTTTCCAGGCATCGCTGCCGGTCGCGTCAGTGTGGTGGGAGATACCGAACGTCATTACCGAGCGGATGCCCGCATTCGCAATGCGTTCGATCTCGCGGGCCAGATGCTTTTCAGGAATGCGCATCACGCCCGGCATCGCGTCGATGGCTTTGTAGTCATCGATCTCTTCTTCAACAAAAATCGGCAACACCAGATCGTTTAAGGTCAGTGTTGTCTCTTCAAACATGGCGCGCAGTGCGGGAGACTTGCGCAGGCGACGGGGACGTGCAATTAAATCGGTCATGGTATGCCTGATGTTTGTGGAACAAAGAGGTATAGTGTACCTGAAAGCAGGGAGCGGTGTTTTACTAAAGTTGTCTTTTAGATTTTCGAAATCGACTAATATTCGCTGTATGTATTTTGTCTATATTATAAAACTTATTCTGGTGTTTAATATTGGTGAGGTTTCTATATTGGTTCGGGATTATAAATATAAATGATTTATTGCTTTTTATTATATGTGCCGAAGCAACTAAAGTAGTTTGCAATCAGTTGAATTTATAATATTTATTCATAATGATTGATATTGTCCTGGGTTTACAAGCTTATTTGTCTGAATACGGACTTAATGGAATCATTCATTGAACCTTTTCGAACTGAAACTGCATAATTCCTTCCGCAATTTAATGTTGCCAAATGATTTGATGGACAAACTTGCTTACGTCCCTGAGGAGGGATGACCCAATGCAAACATGGAAAAAGAAACTGGTTGTATCACAACTTGCATTAGCCTGCACACTGGCTATCGCTTCTCAGGCCAATGCGAAAGATATATCCGGCACAACATATAATACTTTTGGCTATGACAATACCGCGTCCACGCCCTGGTATTATGGTTATGCTGACTGGGATTATTCAGATGCCACACATGATGGTGACATTTATCCAGTCATCAATAAATCAACCGTAAACGGAGTTATTTCGACATACTATCTGGATGATGGTGTCAATGGCCGTGCGAACGCGTTGAGTATTTCTAACAGCACCATTAACGGCATGATCACGTCAGAGTGTATGACCACGACGTGTGCAGATGGCGTGGATACTGACGGTACCACTCATACCCAGTATGATCGTTTTAGCCTGACTGTTGATAACTCCACCATCAACGATACCTACGAGCATTACGCCTACGATGTCGTCAATGGTGAAACCACTGAAACGCATTATCTGGACACCTATGGTCTGGGTAACGCGATCACGCTGGAGGTTGAATCTGACATCGTTATTCAGAACAACTCCCATATCGCGGGCATCACGCTGACGCAGGGTTATCAGGAGCTGGATAACACGCCATACGACGGTGTTGAAGGCGTTGCTAACAGCAGCAATATCTTTACCGATACGCTGGTGGTGAAAGATTCTGTGCTGACCTCTGGTGCGTACAGCGATCTGGGTACCAGTGGCTTCTACGGTCAAACGGCGAAGCCGAGCGACTACGGTGAAACCAACGCCACGGCTGCGGATGATGCGGCGCTGATCGTTGTTGCTGGCGCGTCTGATAACGCTATGCAGACCACCGCTACCTTCGATCACTCTACCATTACCGGCGACATCCTTTTCGCCAGCACCTTTGATAACAACTTCTACGAGAATGGCGATCCGGCAACGGATACCACCGATGACGGCGTCTATAACCCAACCACCAACGGCTGGGATGATACCGACAAGCTGGATGTCACGCTGACCAACGGCAGTAAATGGGTGGGTGCCGCGCAGTCCAGCGTTGAAGCCATCGGCACGGCGCAGATGTATGGTGAAGGCTACAGCGATGTAGACTGGCACACGCTTTCTCCAAACAGCATCTGGCCTGATTCTACCTTTGACAGCAACGGTCATGTTGCAGGTGAAGAAGTTTATCAGAGCGGCCTGTTCAACGTGGCGCTGGATAACGGTTCCGAGTGGGATACCCGTAAGATCTCCAACATCGACGCGCTGACGGTGAACAACCAGTCTCAGGTCAATGTTGAAAACTCCGGCCTGCTGGCAGATTCCATCACCCTGACCAATGCGTCTAGCCTGAATATTGGCGACAGCGGTGGTGTGGCTACCGACAGCCTGTATCTGGATAGCTACAGCCGTGCTGCACTCACTGAAGAGACAGCTGAGCTGTATGCCAACACCATTACCGTGGACAACGGTGCAGAGCTGGCGCTGGGTCTGGGTCAGGTTGATACGCACAATATGGTGCTGACCGATGGCGGTGTGCTTAACGTTGCCAGCCGTGATTATGTGCTGAACAGCGACCTGAACAACGCACGCTATATCACCAACGATCGCTCTAAAGCGGATTACGACTATGGTGTTGTCGCGCTGAACTCTGACGGCCATCTGGCGGTGAACGGTGACGTTGCCGGTAACTATAAAGTGCGCATCGACGATGCGACCGGCGCAGGCTCCGTAGCTGACTACGAAAACAAAGAGATCGTTCGCGTCTATGACAATAACGCGGATACCGCTGCCAGCTTTACTGCGGCAAACAAAGCTGATTTAGGTGCATACACCTATCAGGCGCAGCAGAAGGGCGACACCGTTGTTCTCCAGCAGGAAGAGCTGACTGACTACGCCAACATGGCGCTGAGCATTCCTTCTGCTAATACCAACATCTGGAATCTGCAACAGGATACCGTGGGTACCCGTCTGACCAACAGCCGTCATGGCCTGGCAGATAACGGCGGCGCATGGGTGAGCTATTTCGGCGGCAACTTTGACGCGGATAATGGCACCGTTAGCTACGATCAGGACGTAAGCGGCATTATGGTAGGTCTGGATACTCAGATCGACGGTAATAACGCGAAGTGGATTGTCGGTGGTGCGGCTGGTTTCGCGAAGGGTGATATCAGCGATCGTACTGGTCAGGTCGATCAGGACAGCCAGACTGCGATGATCTACGCGTCGGCGAAGTTCATGAACGACATCTTCCTCGACAGCTCCCTGAGCTACACCCGCTTCAACAACGACCTCTCTGCTACCATGAGCAACGGTCAGTATGTTGACGGTAATACCACGACTGACGCCGTTGGTTTCGGGATGAAACTGGGCTATGACTGGAAACCAAACCTGTCTGGCTACGTCACGCCTTACGCGGCGATCTCTGGCCTGTTCCAGTCCGGTGATGACTACCAGCTAAGCAACGACATGCGTATCGATGGTCAGTCTTACGACAGTATGCGTTATGAACTCGGCGTGGATGCAGGTTATACCTTCAACTACGGCGGCGAGCAGGCATTAACGCCTTACTTCAAACTGGCTTACGTGTATGACGATGCCGACAACAATGCTGATATCAACAATGACAGCATTGATAACGGCGTGGAAGGCTCTGCGGTTCGCGTGGGACTGGGCACTCAGTTCAGCTTCACGAAAAACTTCAGTGCTTACACTGATGCGACTTATCTGGGCGGCGGCGACGTTGACCAGAACTGGGGAGCAAACCTGGGTGTGAAATACACCTGGTAATATAGAAAGCGCGGGGGATTTTTCCCCCGCTTTTTTATGTGTTTTAAAAATTATAAAGAACCGACAGATACAGATGACTTGAGGTATGCATGAACGTTAATGCGAAGCCACTTTCTGAATTAAGCCGGCTCATAAAGTGTATGGAAGTCGCCGGTACCCCATTTAAGATCGAACCACAACAATTAATAACTACCGGCAATAATGATGATGAACCATTGACCGTTGTCATACAATCCGGCCTGACGGCCGTCCACCGTAAATCAGACGAATTACTTATGGGTATTGCGCGGGCACCGTATATCCACGGTTTAAGCGCATGGATAAATGAAAACTATCTTGAATATTCTTTGATGGCACAGACGCCTTGTACCGGATTTTATTTACCGGCATCTGACGCGTACCAGCTTATTCAGGACGCGCAACTTTGGCAAGAGGCTTTCTGCTGGCTGTCATGGCTTAACCATTTATTGGGAAAACGTGACATGCAATTGGTCGGAAATAATTCCTATAGCCAAATCCGGGCGATGCTGATCAATATGGCCGAGTGGGATGACACGCTACGTTCAAAAATTGGTGTTATGAATCATATTCAGCGTAGCACGCGTATTTCTCGTTCGGTCGTTGCTGAGGTTCTGGCGGCGCTGCGGCAGGGGAACTACATCAATATGAGCCGGGGCAAACTGATCAGTATCAACCGTTTGCCCACGGACTATTGAGATCAGTTAGAGGCCGTAAGCACCTGCGCTTTATTGGCGCTCAGCTCGGCCACCAGATTATTTACGCCATCACTCATATTCACGAAGCGTGTATTTGGCGACCGGGTGACCACCACAAAAGCGCCTACGTTTGATTGCGGAATCATCGCCATGTAGGTGATGAATCCGCCACCTCCACCGGTTTTTTGAATAATCCCCGGTCGGCCATCTTTTGGCGCCATATACACCCAGCCCATGCCGAGGGCATCGGCTTTACCTGGAACATCCATGCCAATGACGCGTCGTAGCTGAGCACGCTGGTAGATGAGCGTCTGCATTCGGTCGGCCTGATTGCTGCGCGCGTAAAAATCCGATGAGAGGAACTGTTGCATCCAGCGCATCATGTCGCCAGGCGTAGAGTAAACGCCACCGCTGCCAATGGCGGCCAGCGTGTTATTGCACGGGCTGGCCCCTTTTTCCGCCACCATCAGACGCTTGCACTGGTCCGGGGAGGGGGTGTAAGTGGTATCTTTCATCCCGAGCGGACGCGTGATCTGCTCTTCAAACAGTTGAGGGTAGGGCTTACCCGACGCCGTCGCTAAAGCGTCGGCCAGCAGATCAAACGCCAGGTTAGAATAGCCGGCCTGCGAGCCCGGGGCCGATTTCAGGGTTGCTGTGCTCAGGTAGTTCCAGCGTTGCTCGCGGGTTGGCCAGACAAAGACAGGGCGATGCGCAGCGCCACCGGGCTGTTCTCGCGGCAGGGCGCTGGTATGGGTCGCCAGATTCACCAGTCTGATCGGCGTTCCCTGATATGTCGGAACGCGAGCGCCGGGCGGTGCATATTTGCTGAGCGGATCGTCGAGTTTCACCACGCCCTGATCGAGCAGTTTGACCAGCATTTCGCTGGTCATCAGCTTGGTTATCGATGCGACACGGATAACGGAATCCAGCTGCGGACGAACGTTATTTCCCGGTCGTGTTTCACCGAAGCTGCGAAACACCCGCTGGTTACCGTCGATCACGACCAGCGCCATTCCCGTCGCACCGCTGCCGTAATAAATAAGGTTCGCGTAGCGATCGGCAATGTCAGAGGCCAGAACCGGGGCCGTCAGAGGCTGTGCTGCCTGGGCGGTGGACAGGCTCACCGCACACAGCGCGGCGATAGAGAGCAGACAACGTTTCAACGAAAAGCATCCATCAAGTGAATAAGGAAAGTTACGGGTAGTTATACTACTAATCGGCGTCGGGCAATGGCCCGATTTGCATAACGATAGCGAGAAAAACGTAACCGTGGGTAAATTTGAACAATTACTTGCGGCGTGGCTCCCATTTTGTGACATCGACCGTATGATAGACGCTACGATCGCTGTTGCGAATGAAACGCACCGAAACAATTCCTGAAAACTGGGAAGCGAACTAATAATTCACCCGCAGGTCTCACTTTTTTGCCTGAGCCGGGAGGCTGGCACAGGCAAGGTTTCGTGTGGCGATATGTTGAACACAGCAACAGCCATAACAACAAGAAGGAAGCACAATGTTTAAGTCTTTTTTCCCAAAGCCGGGGCCCTTTTTCCTGTCGGCATTTATTTGGGCACTGCTGGCTGTCATTTTCTGGCAGGCCGGTGGCGGCGCGTGGCTGACCCGTCTTACGGGGGCAACGGGCGATATTCCCATTAGCGCAGCGCGCTTCTGGTCCATGAGCTACCTGCTTTTCTACGCTTACTACGCGCTCTGCGTAGGGCTTTTCGCCATGTTCTGGTTCGTCTATTCTCCTCACCGCTGGCAATACTGGTCGATTCTCGGCACGTCGTTAATCATCTTTGTCACCTGGTTCCTGGTGGAAGTGGGCGTAGCGGTCAACGCCTGGTATGCGCCGTTTTACGATCTGATCCAGACGGCGCTGAGTTCGCCGCATAAAGTGACCATTAACCAGTTCTACCATGAGGTGGGGATCTTCCTCGGCATCGCCCTTATCGCCGTGGTGATTGGCGTGATGAATAACTTTTTCGTCAGCCACTATGTGTTCCGCTGGCGTACCGCGATGAACGAACACTATATGGCGCACTGGCAGCACCTGCGGCATATCGAAGGTGCCGCACAGCGTGTGCAGGAAGACACCATGCGTTTTGCCTCTACTCTGGAAGATATGGGCGTGAGCTTTATCAACGCCATCATGACGCTGATCGCCTTCCTGCCGGTGCTGGTGACGCTCTCGTCGCACGTTCCGGAGCTGCCGATTGTCGGCCATCTGCCATACGGCCTGGTGATTGCTGCGATTGTCTGGTCGCTGATGGGAACGGGGCTGCTGGCGGTGGTGGGGATCAAGCTGCCGGGGCTGGAGTTTAAAAACCAGCGCGTGGAAGCGGCCTACCGTAAAGAACTGGTGTATGGCGAAGACGATGCCAACCGTGCGTCACCGCCTACCGTGCGTGAGCTGTTTGGCGCCGTACGTCGTAACTATTTCCGCCTCTATTTCCATTACATGTATTTCAATATCGCGCGCATTCTTTATCTTCAGGTTGATAACGTTTTCGGGTTGTTCCTGCTGTTCCCGTCCATCGTTGCGGGTACGATTACGCTCGGTCTGATGACCCAAATCACCAACGTCTTTGGTCAGGTTCGCGGTTCGTTCCAGTATCTGATCAGCTCCTGGACTACGCTGGTGGAGCTGATGTCCATCTACAAACGTTTACGCAGTTTCGAGCGTGAGCTGGACGATAAGGACGTGCAGGAAGTCACCCATACATTAGGTTAAAAAGGAATTGCTATGCCATTTGCCGTACCACGTGCATTACCGCTGACGTTACTCGCCGCTTTTGTGCTGGCGGGCTGTGCCGAAAAAGGGGCTGCCCCGCTCAAAGAAGGGGAGAAGCCCGTTGATGTGGCGAGCGTGGTGCGGCAAAAGATGCCCGCCAGCGTGAAGGATCGCAGTGAGTGGGCTGATGCGCTGGCAGCGACCTTCAAAAGCCAGAAGATCGCGCCTACCGAGGAGAATATCTGCTCGGTGCTCGCGGTGGCGCAGCAGGAATCGATGTATCAGTCAGATCCTGTAGTGCCTGGCCTGAACAAAATCGCCTGGAAGGAGATCGACCGCCGGGCCGAATCGATGCATATCCCGGTTTTCCTGGTGCATACCGCCCTTAAAATCACCTCGCCAAACGGTAAAAGCTACAGTGAACGGCTGGATACGGTGAAAACCGAGAAACAGCTTAGCGCCATTTTCGATGATTTCATCAATATGGTGCCGATGGGGCAGAAGCTGTTTGGCTCGCTAAATCCGGTGCATACCGGCGGTCCGATGCAGGTCAGTATCGCATTTGCGGAAAAGCATACCGACGGCTATCCGTGGGATATCGACGGTACGGTACGTCAGGAGGTCTTCTCCCTGCGCGGTGGGCTGTGGTTTGGGACGTATCACCTGCTGAATTATCCGGCCAACTACGATAAACCGCTGTATCGCTTTGCCGACTTTAACGCGGGCTGGTATGCCAGCCGAAATGCAGCCTTCCAGAATGCGGTAAGCCGCGCCAGCGGTGTGAAGCTCGCTTTGGACGGCGATCTCATTGCTTACGGCAGCAGTGAGGCCGGGACCACCGAACGTGCGGTGCGAAAACTCTCGACGAAGCTGGAGATGAGCAACAGCGACATTCGCCGACAGCTGGAGAAGGGCGACAGCCTGGCGTTTGAGAAAACGGATCTGTATAAGCAGGTCTTTGCGCTGGCCGAGAAGAAAAGTGGAAAGGCTTTACCCAGAGCCATTCTGCCAGGCATTCAGCTGGAAAGCCCGAAGATCACGCGTAACCTGACGACCGCCTGGTTCGCGAAACGCGTTGACGATCGTCGGGCACGCTGTATGGGACTGTAATCAGTGGCGGTTGCGCCAGCGCAGGACAAGGGCAATCACGCCCAGAACCATGCTGCCCGCGAGGAAGGGAATGAGTCCAAATACGGTGCTCACGCCTAAACCGATTTCAACGCGCGGGCGGCCTGTATCCTGCACCTGCATCAGATGCTCATACACGCCAGGGGCATGCACCAGCATATTCAGCAGTTGGGTTCCTGCCCAGAAACAAAACAGAACAAACAGGGCATAGGCAATATTCCCCGCCGTGGAGGTTTTTGGTTGTTTTCCGCCAAAAATCGGTTTCGACAATGTAAAGTCTGCCATAAGACCTCCCGATAATATCACTCTGTTTTAATACGCGTCGTACAGGGTGAGTGTGACAGGTCATAGCATTTGTCAATATCAGAATCGTGGGAAATTCGGCTCAGGATTTCTCCTGGATTGTCGATTTCTGCATCACGTCACAAATTGATAACATAAGTGAAACTGCGCTGCATTTCAGAATTTACGTATCCGCCACAGACGCCTTTATCAAACTGTGAGAGGATAGTTTTTTTTCTGCCGGAGTTGTCATGAAGCTCACTTCCAAATTACGCCGTGACTGGCATTACTACGCCTTTGCGATCGGGCTGATCTTTATTCTCAACGGTGTTGTCGGGCTGCTGGGATTTGAAGCGAAAGGCTGGCAAACCTATGCGGTTGGGCTGGTAACCTGGGTAATCAGTTTCTGGCTGGCGGGATTTATTATCCGCCGTCGTCCCGATGAGACGACGACGGCAGAGAAAGCTGACTAACCGTTAGTTAACGGAACTTTTCAGGGCGCTGTCAGCGGCGTGGCGCTCCAGTGCCAGTTCAATCAGGCGGGTGATCAGTTCCGGATAGCTTATCCCGCTGGCCTGCCACAGCTTCGGGTACATGCTGATATTGGTAAAGCCCGGCAGAGTGTTGATTTCGTTAATCACCACCTCGTTATCCGGCGTCAGAAACACGTCGACGCGCGCCATCCCACAGCAACCCAGCGCCTGATAAGCTTCAACGGCGATCGCCCGGATCTTGTCGTTAACGTCAGGATCGAGCGCGGCGGGAACCACAACCTGGGCACCTTTGTCGTCAATATATTTGGTGTCGTAGGAATAGAAGTCACTGTTCAGTACCACTTCACCACAGGTACTCGCCTGCGGGAAGTCGTTGCCCAGTACGGCGCACTCAATTTCACGACCGTTAATTCCCTGCTCAACCACCACCTTATGGTCAAATTCAAAGGCCAGACGAACGGCATCGTTAAACTGCGCTTCGCTGGTGACTTTGCTGACGCCGACGGACGAGCCCTGATTCGCCGGTTTCACAAACAGCGGCAGGCCGAGTTGCGCCTGGATCTGCGCGAAGCTGTGTTTATCGCGGTTGGCGCGAGTGAGCGTCACGAACGGCGCAATATTCAGACCGGCGTCGCGCAGGAGACGTTTTGTGACGTCTTTATCCATGCAGGCGGCAGAGCCCAGCACATCGGAACCGACAAACGGCAGGTTCGCCATCCGCAACATGCCTTGCAGAGAGCCGTCTTCGCCCAGCGTGCCGTGAACGATAGGGAATACTACGTCAATCTGTGCCAGCGCCTGCGCGTTCCCGGCATCGATAAGCTGTCCCTGTTCCACGCCTGGAACCGTTGCGACGCTGACATCAGAAGGATTAAGGGCAATGTGCGCCGGATCGTCAGCGTGTAACAGATACTGGCTGGCATCGTTAACATGCCACTGGCCCTGTTTATCAATGCCCAGCAGCACCACGTCAAAACGGCTTTTATCAATCGCATCAACGATATTTTTAGCCGATTGCAATGACACCTCGTGCTCTGCCGATTTTCCCCCAAAGACAATACCTACGCGCTGCTTTGCCATCTCACTCTCTTCCAGTCTGACGAAAAGCCCATAACATACCACGATGCCCGGCGGGTTTCGCGGCCTTCTGCCATAATGTTTTGGGGATGCTGAAGGGGGGCGCGTGAAAGGAAAAGGTCTGCTTATTCTTATTGTTATTGCCGGGATCGCCACGGTGGGCTACCGCTGGTTGCCGCCGTATTACAATCCTTTCGTGCCGCTTACGCTTGACGATCCGCCCGGAAAAATAACCCAGTTTAAACTTCGACGTTTAACACCGCAGGCATGCGAAAGCCTGTTAGCGCAGGCGAATCAACGCCAGCTTATCCGTACCCAGGCTGTCGCTGACAGCGCCGGTGAGTGTCCGCTGAGTAACGTGGTGCGCGTGCGCGATTTTGGCCCGGTGAGCCTGAACAGCAGCTTTCTGGCCAGTTGTCCGCTGGCGTTAAGTTCGGCGCTGTTTGTCAGCCAGCAGGCCCGACCGCTCACTAAAACTTGGACGGGAAGCGAGCTTACCCGTATTGAACATCTGGGCAGCTTCGCCTGCCGCAATATCTACAGCCGCCCGGATGCGCGGCGCAGCGAACATGCCACGGCGGATGCGCTGGATATCAGCGCTTTCAGGCTGGCAAATGGACAGCGCGTTACCGTCCTGAACGGCTGGAAAGCGGAAAAGACGCAGCCCTGGCTACAGGCCCTGCTCTCGGCAAGCTGTGGCTATTACGGTAACGGTCTGGGGCCGGACTATAATGCCGCCCATGCCAACCATTTCCATCTGGGGATGCGCGGCTATGGATTATGTCGATGAAGCATAATCTTCCGCCAAAAATTGGATAAATTGTGACTTATTTCACAAATATGATGACTGGGAAGATAAAACACCAAAGTCTGCAAGGCCGCATCTCTGGCGCTATGTCATTGCGCGTAACTTGCTAATCTGTCGGCGAATTCGCCTAAAAATGAAGACTATTTCTGTTATGGAATCCTGGAAAGTTAATCTCATTTCAGTCTGGTTCGGCTGCTTCTTCACCGGACTGGCTATCAGCCAAATATTGCCCTTCCTGCCGCTGTATGTGTCGCAGCTGGGAGTGACTTCTCATGAAGCGCTCTCGATGTGGTCCGGCCTGACGTTCAGCGTGACGTTTCTGGTCTCCGCCATTGTGTCGCCGATGTGGGGCAGCCTGGCGGATCGCAAGGGGCGCAAGTTGATGCTGCTCCGCGCCTCGCTGGGGATGGCGATAGCCATTTTGCTCCAGGCCTTCGCCACCAACGTCTGGCAGCTGTTTATTCTGCGGGCGATAATGGGGCTGACCTCCGGTTACATTCCGAATGCCATGGCGCTGGTGGCCTCACAGGTACCGCGTGAGCGAAGCGGCTGGGCGCTCAGCACGCTTTCCACGGCCCAGATCAGCGGGGTCATTGGCGGCCCGCTGCTCGGCGGCTTCCTGGCGGACCATGTCGGGCTGCGTGCGGTCTTTATCATTACCGCGATCCTGCTAACGATCAGCTTTCTGGTCACCCTTTTTCTGATTAAAGAGGGCGGGCGGCCTGTTGTCAGTAAATCCGAACGCCTGAGCGGAAAAGCGGTTTTCGCCTCGCTGCCTTATCCTGGCCTGATGATTAGCCTCTTTGTGACGACGATGGTGATCCAGCTCTGTAACGGTTCGGTAGGGCCGATTCTGGCGCTGTTTATCAAGTCGATGGCGCCGGACAGCAGCAACATTGCTTTTCTGAGCGGGATGATTGCCGCGGTGCCGGGCGTGTCGGCGCTGATGTCTGCTCCGCGTCTGGGGAAACTGGGCGACAGGATCGGTACGGCACGTATTCTGATGGCAACGCTCATCATTGCGGTGATCCTTTTCTTTGCCATGTCATTCGTCACCACACCTCTTCAGCTCGGCATCCTGCGCTTCCTGCTTGGCTTCGCAGATGGCGCCATGCTGCCCGCTGTTCAGACGCTGCTGGTGAAATATTCCAGTGACCAGGTAACCGGCCGCATTTTTGGCTACAACCAGTCGTTCATGTATTTAGGCAACGTAGCGGGCCCGCTTATCGGCGCCTCGGTCTCGGCGATGGCGGGTTTCCGCTGGGTATTTGCCGCGACGGCGGTGGTGGTCCTGCTGAATATTATTCAACTGGCCTTTGCCTTGCGACGCCGCAGGCGAATCGCTGAGGCAAAGTCGGCCCGGTAAACACGATAATATATTATTTATTCTTATGAACGCCGCATTTTTATATAACGAAATGCGGCGCCTTTCTTTCAGGAAAACGTTTCGCTTTCGCGCTGAAATATCTTTTTTGGCAGCGATGTCACTTTTGCATAAGATAAAGCCAATCCATGCTTTTCATTATTCAGAGAGGGTGTTAATTTCAGGGGAAATCACATAAGGAAATAGCACCATGAAAAATCTCATTGCTGAGTTGTTGGTTAAGCTTGCCCAAAAGGAAGAAGAGTCGAAAGAGCTGGTTGCCCAGGTCGAGGCGCTGGAAATCGTTGTGACGGCGCTGCTGCGACAGATGGCAAAACCGGAGCAGGAGGCGTTGATCGACAACGTTGAAGGCGCGCTGGAAAAAGCGCGTCCTGATTCCCAGGTGCCTGCGGAAGATGCGGAGCTGCTTCAGCAATACGTAAAGAAGCTTTTAAGGCATCCTCGCAGCTAACCTGTCTGAGGTGAAATGACGTGTCACAGAATTGTCATGCAGGATGCCTGGCGTCGCTCTGTTTTTATTTTTACACATTTATGCAGGGAAAATTAAATTGAGACAGAGCACACCTTTCACCGCATAATTTCTGTTATTAATTACCGCCTCCCCCCCGGCGAAACCGGTTAATGAATATTGTGCCGATACAGGGCTGAAATAACCGCAGAGCCCGGCGAAAATCAGAGTCGCAGGGTGGTTTTTTTCCCGTAACGAGCCAGACTTAACGTGGAACTTCACATAAAGGATGGTGCAATGAAAACAACAATACTGGTTACCCTGCTCTCTGGCCTGTGTCTGATCGCCTCAGCACACGCGGAAGAGAAAACGTTAACGCCCCAGCAGCAGCGCATGACGACCTGTAACCAACAGGCGACATCGCAAAGCCTGAAAGGGGATGCCCGTAAAACGTACATGAGCGACTGCCTTAAAAATGGTGCGGCTAAACCCGGTGAAAAAAGCCTGACCCCACAGCAGCAAAAAATGCGTGAGTGCAACGCCCAGGCGACACAGCAGATGCTGAAAGGCGACGATCGCAGCAAGTTTATGAGCGCGTGCCTCAAAAAACAGGCGTAGTGCTAACGGGTGAGTCACGGCTGTGGCTCACCCAAAATTTCATACTTTCCCCGCTATCCCCCTCTCTATAATTTGGGAAAATGTTTCAGAATATTCCCAAAAATGATGAATGATGAGTTTTATGACAATCACGAGAACATTCGGGAAGCGTGGCACCAGCAGCTTTCTCAGGATGATTCATACCGTTCCGGTCTGCGATTTGCCCGGCGAATACGGCTGGCACGCATCGTTGGTCTGGCGGCGCTATTCGTTCCGCTTGCCAGCGTCCTGGTGAGCCAGTTTCTTTCCGGCGTCTGGTGGTTATTGCTGGTGGGCTGGGTCTTTGTCTGGCCCCATCTGGCCTGGCAGCTGGCTTTTCGTTCGGCTGAACCCCACAGCAGTGAAATTGTTAATCTGAAAATCGATGCCATTATTGCCGGTGTCTGGATGGGGCTAACAGGGTTCAATGCGCTACCAACAGCGGCGCTGATCGTGATGATCGGCATGAATATGATGGGATCGGGGGGATGTCGGTTATTTCTGACAGGACTGGCGCTGCTTGCTCTGTCTGCTCTGCTCACCGTGCAATCCACGGGTACTCCTGTGGTATTGACCTCTGAACCGCTGTCGTTGTGGCTGACGCTCCCCGTGCTGGTGGTCTATCCCATACTGTTTGCCTGGCTCAGCCACCGCACGGCGATCCGTCTGGCAGAGCATAAGCGTCGGCTTGAGCTGATGAGTACCCGCGACGGCATGACCGGCGTGTTCAATCGCCGTCACTGGGAAACGCTGCTGCGTAATGAATTTGAGGCCTGCCGTCGCAGCCATCGACAGGCGACGATACTGCTCATCGATATCGATCACTTCAAGACGATCAACGACACCTGGGGGCATGACGTGGGGGATGAAGCGATTGTCGCCATCACGCGCCAGCTTCAGCTGACCCTGCGCTCAGGCGATTATATTGGCCGTTTTGGCGGGGATGAGTTCGCGGTGATCATGTCCGGCACGCCTGCCGACAGCGCGATTGCAGCGATGTCGCGCGTCCACGAACGGCTGGTCAACATGCCGCTGCACGGAGCACCTATGGCGAGGTTGTGTATCAGCGTTGGGGTTGCCCCCTGGGGGGCGCAGTTCACCCACTATCGTGAATGGCTAAAGGCGGCGGACGTGGCCCTCTATAAAGCCAAAAATGCCGGACGGGGCCGCACCGAAGTGGCCGCCTGACGCCCGGCGTAGCGCATCAGGACTTACTGAGCTTCTCTGATTTTTCCATGCATTTTTCCATCGCCTCGATCACGGCGGAGCGGAACCCGCGATCTTCCAGCACGCGCACGGCTTCAATGGTTGTGCCCCCCGGTGAGCACACCATATCTTTCAGTTCGCCCGGATGTTTACCCGTTTCCAGCACCATTTTGGCCGAACCCATCACCGCCTGCGCTGCAAATTTGTAGGCCTGCGCGCGCGGCATTCCACCCAGTACGGCGGCATCGGCCATGGCTTCGATAAACATAAAGACATACGCCGGGGCAGAGCCGCTCACGCCGACTACCGGGTGGATCATCGGTTCGGCAATCACTTCCGCTTCGCCGAAGCAGCGGAAAATATTCAGTACATCCGCCACGTCTTCAGATGTGACCAGCGCGTTCGGGGTAACGGATGTCATACCGGCATTCACCAGCGACGGGGTGTTTGGCATGGCGCGAACAATCTTACGGTCGTGGCCCAGCGCGCGGGCGAGCTGATCGAGGGTCACGCCTGCGGCAATCGATACCACCAGGGTCTCTTTGTTAAGGCTGGAGGTGATCTCGCTCAGGACTTTAATCATGATATTCGGCTTAACGGCGCCAAAGACAATATCCGCCACCTGAGCCACGTCCTGTGCGCTTTCGGCAGCGTTGACACCATACTCATCACGCAGCGCCGCGACTTTATCCGGGGATGGGGTATAGACCCAAATCTGCCCCGGCAGCACCTGCCCGCTGGCAATCAGTCCGCCGAGGATAGCTTTGCCCATATTTCCGCAGCCGATAAACCCGATTTTCTTATCCATCACGTCTCTCCGTTATTATGCGTTGTTATCTCTCATTGATAGCTTAACAACGAAATGCAGGCGACAATAGTCACCAGAATCATAATGGGGAGAGACTATGGCGATTTGGGTTGATGCGGACGCGTGTCCGAATGTCATCAAAGAGATTTTATTTCGTGCTGCCGAGCGCGTGCAGATGCCGCTGACGCTGGTGGCGAACCAGAATATCCGCGTGCCGCCCTCCAGATACATCCGTTCTCTGCGCGTTCCGGCCGGGTTTGACGTGGCGGATAACGAGATAGTACGCCTGTGTGACGCAGGAGATCTGGTGATCACCGCGGATATCCCGCTGGCTGCCGATGTACTGGCGAAAGGGGCGGCGGCGCTGAACCCGCGCGGAGAACGCTATTCGCCGGCAACGATCCGCGAGAAGCTCACCATGCGTGATTTTATGGATACGCTTCGTTCCAGCGGCGTGCAAACCGGTGGGCCGGACAGCCTGTCGCAGCGCGATCGCCAGCAGTTTGCCGCCGAGCTGGATAAATGGCTGCTGGAAGTGAAGCGCCGCCCGGCGTAGCCCACCTCCGGGCGGTTTTGTGGTACAGTGTGGCTTCCACAGGCTTGTCATTCCGTACCGCTTTGCAGTAAAGTTAGCGCAACATCTACTGCAATCATTTCTTTACAGCCTTCAGTTATCCGGCAGCAAGGGGAACACCTGGTTATGAACCCACCCATCTTTTTAGTTGGCCCTCGCGGCTGTGGGAAAACCACCGTTGGTCTGGAGCTGGCGCGTCTGTGCCAGAGTCAGTTTGTCGATACTGACCATTGGCTCCAGGAGAATGCCGGTAAGACCATTGCCGATATCGTTGAGGATGAGGGTTGGGAGAGCTTTCGTGCGCGTGAAACAGCCACGCTGGAAGCGGTGACCGCGCCGTCAACCGTGATCGCGACCGGTGGGGGCATTATTCTGGCACCGTATAACCGCCAGTTTATGCGCGAAAAGGGTGTCGTGATCTACCTCTGTGCCCCGGTCTCTACGCTGGTGGGGCGGCTGGAGGCGTTTCCGGAAGAGGGACAGCGCCCGGCGCTGACCGCGAAACCGCTGAGTGAAGAGGTCAGCGACGTCCTCGCCGAACGCGATGCACTGTACCGCGAGGCGGCACACCACGTTGTGGATGCGTCAGCGTCACCCGAGAAAGTTGCGATTCAGATTATTACCGCCCTGCGTTTGGCTTGCGCCAGCTAACAGCCGTCTATACTCATAGCTCAGACATAAAAAAAGGATGAGCTATGCCAACCAGACCTCCCTATCCACGTGAAGCCCGCATCGTTACCGTTGAAAAAGGTAACGGCGATCAGACCGTAACCTGGTACCAGCTGCGTGCCGATCACCCTAAACCTGATTCGCTGATCAGCGAACATGAAACCGAACAGGAAGCGCTGGATGCGAAACGGCGCTATGAGGATCCTGAGAAGTCCTGACAGGAATCCGAATTCGTTACAACCGTGCCTGAATCACACTTTTAACATATCGCTGATGTTAAGCAGCAGTTAATATTTAGTTATTACAGGTGGATTCGGAAAGGCCAGTCGATCTTTACATTACGGTGTAGAGATCCCCTGCTACCCTTGGTGCTGTTTTGTTGAAAAAATGAACAGTGCAGCGTAGTGAGCCTGTACCTGTGTGGCAGTTGTGGTAGTAACGGAAGGCGATCAAAATGAAGGCGACGTTGGCGATCCTCACGATTGGTGTGGTGCCTGTAAGCGAAGTATTACCGCTCTTAACCGAGCATGTCTCTGAACAACAAATTACGCATCTCAGTCTGTTAGGGAAGCTGAGTCGGGAAGAGGTCATGGAAGACTACGCGGTCGGAGAGGGGGAAGATCCCCTGGCAACGTTACTCAGTGACGGTAAACTGGCGCATGTGTCGCGCCAGAAAATCGAACGCGCGCTACAGGGCGTGATCGAAGTGCTCGACAATCAGGACTATGACGTTATTTTGCTGATGAGCACAGCACCCGTTAAAGGGCTCAGCGCGCGTAATGCCATTCTGCTCGAACCGATGCGGATTATCCCCCCGCTGGTGGCCTCAATTGTTGATGGTCATCAGGTTGGGGTCATCGTTCCCGTTGAGGAACTGCTGGATAACCAGACGGTGAAGTGGGCCGCGCTGGAGCACACCCCGCTGTACGCGCTGGCAAACCCGTTCTGGGACAGCGAAGCGAAGCTGATTGCAGCCGGGCAGGAGTTGATCGACAGAGGGGCGGATGTCCTGATGCTCGACTGCCTGGGCTTCCATCAGCGGCATCGTGATTTACTGCAAAAGGCGCTGGATGTTCCGGTGCTGCTCTCTAACGTCCTGATGGCGCGCCTGGCGTCAGAATTACTGGTGTAATGATTTTGCGTGACAGGTCATGAGCATGGCCCCTATAGTGGATTTTTCTCTATAAATATAAGGGCCAGTTCATGCTTCAAAGTAACGAATACTTTTCCGGTAAAGTGAAATCCATTGGTTTTACCAGCAGCAGCACTGGCCGCGCCAGTGTCGGCGTAATGGCGGAAGGGGAATACACCTTTGGCACCGCAGAAGCGGAAGAGATGACGGTGGTCAGCGGCGCGCTGAACGTCCTGCTGCCAGGTGAAACGGAGTGGAAAGTCTATAGTGCCGGGCAGGTCTTCAACGTGCCGGGCCACAGCGAGTTCCATTTGCAGGTTGCAGAGCCAACCTCTTATCTGTGCCGCTATCTGAAATAAAAGCATGCCGGGTGGCGCATTCGCTTACCCGGCCTGCGTTTTGCCTGTCAGCGCTGCGCTTCGCCGCCGAGACCTTCCACCAGGTTCTGAATCAGCGCCGCCAGCTCGCCGGTCATCAGGATAAAGTCTGCGTCAAAGCGCTGAGCATAATCTTCGCGGTCGATATCTTCGTTCTGATCGCGCAGTTCATCGCAGAACTTAAGGCGCTTCACGGAGCCGTCATCACACATCACAAACTGAATGCGCTGCTGCCAGTCGAGTGCCAGTTTGGTCACCACTTTGCCCGCTTCAATGTGCACGGCGATTTCGTCGCTCACCAGATCCTGTTTCTTCGCGCGGATCACGCCGCCATCTTCCAGCAGCGCTTTCAGCTCTGCTTCATCAAGGATCTGGAAGCCCTGCGCGGCAGTCCCGCTGCGCACCCACTCGGTCAGGGTCAGCTCAATCGGCGTTTCCAGCGCCAGCGGTACCACCGGTAATGAGCCAAGGCTCTTACGCAGCAGCGCCAGCGTATCTTCCGCTTTTTTGGCGCTGGCGCAGTCCACCATGATCAGCCCGTTAACAGTGTCGATCCACATCATGGTCTGGCTAAAGCGGCTAAAAGCGCGCGGCAGCAGCGAGTGCAGCACTTCATCCTTCAGCGAATCTTTTTCGGTTTTTTTAAGCTTACGGCCCTGTTCAGCTTCCAGCTTGAAGATCTTCGCTTCGAGCGCCTGCTTAACCACGGGCGTCGGCAGGATCTTCTCTTCTTTACGGGCGCAAACGATGATTTGCCCCGTGCTGCTGGCGTGGGTCAGCGCATCGCTTTGAGAACCCATTGGCGGAACCCAGCCGGTTTTTGCCATATCCTGGCTACCGCAAGGGGTAAAGGAGTAAGCGGCTAACTGTTTTTCCATCTCTTCTGCACGCAGCGAAACGTCGCGGCTGAGACGGTAAACCATCAAATTTTTGAACCACAGCATGATAATTTCCACGGCCTTGTCGTTAAATCAGCGGGCATGATAACGAATTGTCGCATCGCTTGCATTGCTAATCGGGAAGCGGGCTTCTACTCTGTTGATAATCAAAATAATGAGGAGTGTCTTGTGCGTATTGGGATTGATTTGGGCGGCACCAAAACAGAAGTTATTGCGCTGAGCGAGCAGGGGGAGCAACTGTTTCGCCACCGTCTGCCTACGCCGCGCGATGATTATCACCAGACCATAGAGACGATTGCCCGCCTGGTCGATATGGCAGAGCAGGCAACGGGCGAGACGGGCACGGTCGGGATGGGGATCCCCGGCTCCATTTCGCCGTATACCGGCGTGGTGAAAAACGCCAACTCCACCTGGCTCAACGGTCAGCCGTTTGATAAAGACTTAAGCCAACGCCTGAACCGGGAGGTGCGTCTGGCGAATGATGCCAACTGCCTGGCGGTGTCTGAGGCCGTGGATGGCGCAGCGGCTGGCGCGCAGACCGTATTTGCGGTCATTATCGGCACCGGCTGCGGGGCGGGCGTGGCCTTCGGTGGGCGCTCGCATATTGGCAGCAACGGCACCGCGGGCGAGTGGGGACACAATCCGTTGCCGTGGATGGACGAAGATGAACTCAAATACCGCGCCGAAGTACCGTGCTACTGTGGCAAGCAGGGCTGTATTGAGACCTTTATTTCCGGCACGGGGTTTGCCACCGATTATCATCGTCTGAGCGGTCAGCCGCTGAAAGGTAACGAGATTATGCGTCTGGTTGAGGAGCAGGATCCGGTGGCTGAACTGGCGCTCAACCGCTACGAAATGCGGCTGGCTAAGTCACTGGCGCATGTGATCAATATTCTTGATCCCGACGTGATTGTACTGGGCGGAGGCATGAGCAACGTCGACCGGCTGTACGCCACGGTGCCAACGCTGGTGAAACAGTGGGTATTTGGCGGCGAGTGCGAAACGCCGATCCGCAAAGCCGTCCACGGTGACTCCAGCGGCGTACGCGGCGCGGCGTGGCTCTGGCCGGAATAAACGCAAAACCGTTTTTGATGTTTGTGCCCTCTCCCCGTGGGAGAGGGCCAGGGTGAGGGCACCAGAGCGCATCATCCCCCCATTTACTGCACCGCAAACTCCCTGTCCAGCCTGCTATATCCCAGCCCGTTGATCTTCTTCACTTTGATCTGCACCGGAATGCGCTCTTTCATTGCCTCTACGTGGCTGATCACGCCAATGGTTTTCCCGGTGGCGTTCAGCGCGTCGAGCGCGTCCAGCGCGGTGTCCAGCGTTTCGCTGTCGAGCGTGCCGAATCCTTCATCCAGGAACAGCGAGTCAATGCGCGTTTTGTGACTGACCAGATCGGAAAGCGCTAAAGCCAGCGCCAGACTGACCAGGAAACTCTCCCCGCCGGAAAGGGTACGGGTATCGCGTACCGCATCGGCCTGCCAGGTATCGACCACTTCCAGCTCCAGCGCGTCGCTGGCTTTACGCTGAAGCAGATAGCGGCCATGCAGACGGTTGAGCTGCTGGTTGGCAAGCCACACCAGATTATCCAGCGTCAGCCCCTGGGCGAATTTACGGAATTTATCGCCGGTGCTGGAGCCTATCAGCGCGTTGAGATAGCCCCAGTCGTCGGCCTGACGCGCCGCCTCCTCAATCTGCTGCATAAGCGCCTGCTGGTGCAGACGGTTATCGGCGTCCTGTTTGAGCTGCTGGCGGATCTCCCCCTGATGCGTGGTGTTGTTCCGAAGCTGTTGCGCCAGCTGGTGTAACTGCGCCTGAAGCGTTGCGGCATCGGTTTCCAGCCCCTCGGGGCGCTGTGCCTGATGCGCCTGAAGCTGCATGCTTGCCTGCACCGAAAGCGCCGTGGCCTGCTGGAGCTGGTTCTCCAGCGTCTGCTTTTGTTGTTCAAGCTGGCGGATCGACGTTTCATCCAGCAGGGCGGAGAGAAATGCTTCCCGATCGGCAAAGCAGCTCGCGGTCAGCGCGGCGTTGAACTGAGCCTGTGATTGCTGGAGCCGTTCACGCTCAAGCGTCTCCTGTTGCTGTAGGGTGGTGAGCTGACTTTGCAGCGACACGCATTCGTCGTGGATGCCGCGCCAGTTCTCAGGGATAACCGCGTCGGCTTCTGCATCATTGGTAACCGGCAGCGTTTCCAGAATGGGCATCAGGGCGTTAATACCTTCCTGAATCGTACCGTGCTGGGCCTGTTTTTCCTGCCACAGGGTATATTCGCTTTCGCGCGCGCTCAGCCAGGCGCTTTCAGCCCCTTCATCGGGCACGCTAAGCGACAGCGATTGTAACGAGGCCGCCAGCGCCTGACGCGTCGCCGTCAGCTGCTGCTGGTACTGGCGCGCCTGACCTTCCTGTTCATTGAGCTGGTTTTGCAGCGTCAGACGCTGGCTGAGCTGATACAGCTGGCGTTCATACTGTTCCTGTTCGCTCATCCAGGGGGCAATATCATCCTGAATATTCAGCGCTATGTTCAGGGAGGCGCAGACCTCCAGCCACTCTTTAGTGAGTGCTTGCTCTTCCTCAGAGAGAGTCTGTGCTTCCTCTGTCTCGCGCTGGATCTGCTGGGTCAGCGCATTCACCTGCCCGAGCACCAGCAATCCTTCCTCTTTTAGCGCGGCAACCTCTTTCTCCAGCGCGTCGCGGCGGCGCTGATTGTCGGTCAGTTCAAGCGCCTGATATTGCACAACTGCCGGGTGTTCGCGTGAACCGCAGAGCGGGCAAGGCTTACCCGCTTCGAGCTGTGCACGATAGTTCTCAAGATCCTTGATTGTCGCCTCACGCTCACAGAGCGCTTTCAGGTCGGCATAGTGCTGATTTTTCTCTTTGAACTGCTGACGCCGCAGGATCAGCGTTTCATTGAGCTTACCCTGCTCAGCCTGCGCTTTCTGCACGCTTTCCGCATTCTGGCGCAGTCGTTTTTGCAGCGGCTGATAGCGAGCGTGAAGCGCGGTCAGACGCTGGCGGAGCGCCCGCGATTGTGCCTGTTGCTCCATTGCCGTCGCGAGATCCTCAGCCGTCAGCGTCAACCTACTTTCAGGCATCTCAGCCAGCTTCTGACGAAGCTCAGCCATACGCGCTGACTGGGCAACAAGCTGATTCTTATCGCGATTCAGCTGCGTAAAATGCGCCCGCCAGCCGGCAATTTCCTGCCCCCACTGACGGAAACGATCGTGTTCGGTCAGCCACTGCGTCAGTACCGTGTGCTCTGCCTGCAACTGTTCACGGTTGCGCAGCGCACCGTTACGGATACGCGAGCGCTGCGCCGCTCTGTCGAGTAAGCGAGTATTTACTTCAACAATTCGCTCTGTTGTCTGTGCCAGGCGGGTGGTCTGCTCCTGCTGATACTCCCATAGCGGACGTAGCTGGGCGGCGGGCTGCGCCAGCTTGAGCTTCGCCAGTTGGGGCGCGGCGTCTGTCAGAGCCTGTTGCGCCTGCTGCTGCGAAGCGGCTGCACGCTGCTGCTCACGTATCAGTTCGTCGTTACGCGTAAGCCACTGAAAATCTTTCTGTTGGCTTTGCTGCTGTGCCAGCAGGACTTTTTCTTCGTCAGTAAGTGCCTGCAAACTTTGCTGCAAGTGCTGCTGCTGTTCCTCGCTCAGCAGCACAACCCCTGCGGCCTGCGCTTCGCACATCTCCAGCGCGTTACGTGCCGCTTTGTGTTTTTCGAAAACCATGGCGGAAATCTGGCCGTAAATTTCCGTGCCGGTCAGTTCTTCCAGCAGCTCAGCGCGATCGCTCGGTTTAGCATTCAGGAAGGCGGCAAACTGCCCCTGAGAGAGCAACATCGAACGGGTAAAGCGACCATAGTCCAGCCCGGTAAGCGTGGCGGTTTGTTCCAGCTTATCCGTGACTTTGTCGGCCAGAATTTTGCCGTCTTCGCAGCGGGCCAGCTCAACGCGCGGTGCCTGTAAGTTCCCGTCCGGCTGGTTGCGGGCGCGGTTCTGGCTCCAGAAAGCGCGATAAGCAACACCTTTGACCTCAAATTCTACTTCCGCCAGGCATTCGGCGGTATCGCGCGTCATCAGGTCGTTTTGCGCCTGAGAGACCTTATTAAGACGCGGCGTTTCGTGGTAAAGCGCCAGGCAGATGGCATCCAGCAGCGTGGTTTTACCCGCGCCGGTTGCGCCGGTGATGGCAAACAGCCCGTTGCTGGCGAACGGCTCCGCGGTGAAATCAATTTTCCACTCACCCTTTAGCGAATTCAGATTTTTCAGGCGCAGGCTCAGAATTTTCATGCGTTTTCGTCCTCGTCATGGAGGGAATGCAGGGTCTGGGCAAACAGCTCGTTAAGCCTGGTGCGTCTGGCCTCGTCCACCTCTTCATGCGCAAGCCGCCGCGCGAACACCTCTTCAACCCGAAGTTCACTAAGCGTTTCACGCTGGGCGTTGAGCAGTATTTTCTCGCGCTGCTCGCGGCTGCGGCGTACCAGCAGCACCTCCACGGGAAGGTCTTCCGTCAGCGTCTGTATTTTACGCTGCATATCGTACAGGTAGTCGTCGGTGGTGATTTCGATATCGAGCCAGACGGGGGGATTAAGCGCTGCGCCGCGCCACTGCTCAAGCTGAGCGGTAATAGCGGCCAGATCGCCTTTCAGCACCGCCAGCGGCTGGGTGACCGGCACCTCAAGCGTCTCAACGGCGCTGAGTTTGCCTCCGGTGAAGCTCACCAGATGCACGGATTTGGCTTTGCCCGTTTCGTCAAAACTGAGCGAAATGGGCGAGCCGCAGTAGCGGATATGCTCGCAGCCGCCGATGATCTGCGCCCGGTGAATATGCCCGAGGGCAATGTAGTCGGCGGGAGGGAAGTTTTGCGCCGGAAACGCGTCCAGCGTACCGATATAGATCTCGCGCACCGCATCACTCTTACTGGCTCCGACGGTGGTGAGGTGCCCGGTGGCAATGATCGGAATGGCCTGATCGCCGCGCAGGGCGCAGGCTTCCGTATGTTGCTGGTGATAATAGCGGGTGATGGCCTGCAACAGATGCTGCTGTTTTTCGCTGCCGGACAGACCTGCCTGGCTTTGCACGATATCGCGCGGGCGTAAAAACGGAATTGGGCACAGCACTGCGCCCGGCGTGCCGTCGCGTTTTTTCAGGATCTGCGGCGCGTGTCCGGCGCTGGCCACCACGGTGGTATTGAGGAACGCCAGAATATCGCGGGATTCATTCAGCGTCGCCACCGAGTCATGGTTTCCGGCGACAATCACCAGGTGACAACCGGTTTGCTGGAGGTTGACCACAAAACGGTTGTACAGCTCACGCGCATAGCTCGGCGGCGATCCGGTATCAAAAATGTCGCCCGCCACAATAATCGCGTCCACCTCGTGAGCCTGAGCCGTCTCCAGCAGCCAGTTCAGGAACGCTTCATGTTCCGCGGCGCGGCTTTTGCTGTAAAAATTTTGACCCAGGTGCCAGTCTGAGGTGTGAAGTATGCGCATAAAAGATCCGTGGCAATAATAAGAAAGCAGGATTATAAACGTTCGGGGAACGGAAAATAACCGCTGTAATAAAACAACAGTTTGCTATTTATAGTGGTAATGTTTTTCATAAATCTGTCATAAATCTGACGCATAATGACGCCGCATTACAGACTTGTAACTTAAATACGATAAGACAGGGCAAAGTATGGCGAGACGTATTCTGGTCGTAGAAGATGAAGCTCCGATCCGTGAAATGGTGTGCTTCGTGCTTGAACAAAATGGCTTCCAGCCGGTTGAAGCGGAAGATTATGACAGCGCGGTGAACCAGCTGAATGAACCCTGGCCCGATCTGATCCTGCTGGACTGGATGCTGCCTGGCGGTTCCGGATTGCAGTTTATCAAGCATATCAAACGCGAGGCGATGACCCGCGATATCCCGGTGGTAATGCTGACGGCGCGCGGCGAGGAAGAGGATCGCGTGCGCGGTCTGGAAACCGGCGCGGACGATTACATCACTAAACCGTTCTCCCCGAAAGAGCTGGTGGCGCGTATCAAAGCCGTGATGCGCCGTATTTCACCGATGGCGGTGGAAGAGGTGATTGAGATGCAGGGGCTGAGCCTGGATCCTACCTCACACCGGGTCATGACCGGTGAAAATCCCCTCGATATGGGACCGACCGAATTTAAACTCCTGCACTTCTTTATGACCCACCCGGAGCGCGTTTACAGCCGCGAACAGTTGCTGAATAACGTCTGGGGAACTAACGTCTATGTCGAAGACCGAACGGTTGACGTCCATATTCGCCGCCTGCGTAAAGCACTGGAACTGAGCGGCCACGATCGCATGGTACAGACGGTCCGCGGCACGGGTTATCGTTTCTCGACCCGTTTCTGAACAATGACAGGAGTGTGACGCGTGCTGGAACGTCTGTCATGGAAAAGGCTCGTCTTTGAACTGATCTTATGTTGTATTCCGGCCCTCATTCTGGGGGCTATCTTTGGCTATCTGCCGTGGTTTTTACTGGTGGCCGTGACGGGATTGCTCGTCTGGCATTTCTGGAATTTACTGCGTCTCTCCTGGTGGCTGTGGGTCGACAGAAGTATGACACCCCCGCCGGGAAGCGGGAGCTGGGAACCGCTACTCTACGGCCTGCACCAGATGCAGATGCGTAACAAAAAGCGCCGTCGTGAGCTGGGAAGCCTGATCAAACGCTTTCGTAGCGGTGCGGAGTCGCTGCCGGACGCGGTGATCCTGACGACAGAAGAAGGGACAATCTTCTGGTGTAATGGCCTCGCGCAACAGCTGCTGGGCCTGCGCTGGCCGGATGATAATGGTCAGAACATCCTGAACCTTCTGCGTTATCCCGAGTTCACGCTGTATCTGAAAAAGCGGGATTTTTCGCGCCCGCACAATCTGAAGCTCAATAACGGTCGCCATCTGGAAATCCGCGTGATGCCCTACAGCGATCGGCAGTGGCTGATGGTGGCGCGGGACGTTACCCAGATGCACCAGCTTGAGGGCGCGAGACGTAACTTCTTTGCCAACGTCAGCCACGAGCTGCGTACGCCCTTGACGGTGCTTCAGGGCTACCTGGAGATGATGCAGGAGCAAACGCTTGAGGGGGCGCCGCGTGAGAAAGCACTGCATACCATGCGGGAGCAGACGTTCCGCATGGAAGGGCTGGTCAAACAGCTGCTGACGCTTTCAAAGATTGAGGCTGCCCCGTCGCTGGCGCTAAACGACATCATTGATGTGCCGATGATGTTGCGGGTGGTGGAGCGCGAAGCCCAAACGCTGAGTCATAATCAGCACACCCTGAGTTTTGACGTTGATAACACGCTGAAAGTGCTCGGCAGTGAAGATGAGCTGCGAAGCGCTATCTCAAACCTGGTCTATAACGCCGTGAATCATACCCCGAAAGGGACGCATATCGCGGTGTGCTGGCAGCATACCCCGGCGGGCGCTGAGTTTAGCGTCGAGGACAACGGGCCGGGGATTGGGCCCGAGCACCTCCCGCGTCTCACCGAACGATTCTACCGGGTGGATAAGGCGCGCTCGCGGCAGACCGGCGGGAGCGGACTGGGACTGGCAATTGTGAAGCATGCCGTCAGCCACCACGAAAGCCGGCTCAATATCGAAAGCACCCTGGGTAAGGGCACGCGCTTTAGCTTCGTGATTCCGGAACGATTAATTGCCAAAAAAAGCGCCTGACGGCAGATGTGTCAGGCTACCTTTCCACGGGCCAGCGATTGCTGGCCCGTTTGCTTTGCAGTCAAGCGAAACGCGGATGAATATTATACGGCTGGTGCTTTTTTGTTCGCATGATTAGCCATGAGTTTTTCTTATACATGGCATATTATTTTGGTCTGAATTTTCATGCTGGCATATTGTTCTGGTTTTACGATCCCTTCTTGCCTTTAAACGTTATAAGCGTTTAAATTGCCCCCCATATACTGTCAGACCGACTGTATTTGCGTGGTAAATCGAAAAACTATTCTTCGCCACGCCAGGACGGGAGCATATCCCGCTGAAATTGAGCAAATTTTCCGCTGTATCGTCCCGTGAGGGATGGCGAAAATCTCAACGTATTCAACACCACATCCACAGGCAGTAAGGTTTTATGACCCATCACTTGAAATCGCGTGACATTATCGCGCTGGGCTTTATGACATTTGCGCTGTTCGTTGGCGCAGGTAACATCATTTTTCCTCCAATGGTTGGCTTACAGGCGGGTGAACACGTCTGGACGGCTGCGTTTGGCTTCCTGCTTACTGCCGTGGGCCTGCCGGTACTGACCGTTATCGCGCTGGCGAAAGTCGGTGGCGGTGTGGACAGCCTCAGCACCCCGATTGGCAAAGTGGCTGGCGTTCTGCTGGCAACCGTCTGCTATCTGGCCGTTGGCCCGCTGTTCGCGACCCCACGTACGGCGACCGTCTCCTTTGAAGTGGGTATCGCCCCGCTGACCGGTGACGGCGCGATGCCGCTGTTTATTTACAGCCTCATTTACTTCGCCATCGTGATTCTGGTTTCTCTCTATCCCGGCAAACTGCTGGATACCGTGGGTAACTTTCTGGCTCCGCTGAAAATTGTGGCGCTGATCGTGCTGGCGGTTGCGGCCATCGTCTGGCCTGCGGGGCCCATCAGCTCCGCGATGGACGCTTATCAGAACGCGGCGTTCTCAAACGGTTTCGTGAACGGCTATCTGACAATGGATACGCTGGGTGCGATGGTGTTTGGTATCGTTATCGTTAACGCCGCGCGTTCCCGCGGGGTGACCGAAGCGCGCCTGCTGACTCGCTACACCATCTGGGCTGGCCTGATGGCCGGTGTCGGCCTGACGCTGCTGTATCTGGCGCTGTTCCGTCTGGGTTCAGATAGCGCAACGCTGGTCGATCAGAGCGCAAACGGCGCGGCGATCCTGCATGCTTACGTGCAGCATACCTTTGGTGGTGCAGGCAGCATGCTGCTGGCGGCGCTGATTTTCCTGGCTTGTCTGGTGACGGCGGTGGGTCTGACCTGCGCCTGCGCGGAGTTCTTCGCTCAGTATCTGCCGCTCTCTTACCGCACGCTGGTGTTTATCCTTGGCATCTTCTCCATGGCGGTGTCAAACCTCGGTCTGAGCCACCTGATTCAGGTGTCAATTCCGGTGCTGACGGCGATCTATCCGCCATGTATCGTGCTGGTGGTGCTGAGCTTCACCCGCCCGTGGTGGCATAACTCGACGCGAATTATTGCGCCGGCCATGTTTATCAGCCTGATTTTTGGTATCCTTGACGGGATCAAAGCATCAGCATTTGCAGAAATCCTGCCAGCCTGGACACAGCGTCTGCCGCTGTCCGAGCAGGGCCTGGCCTGGCTGATGCCTTCCGTTGTAGCGCTGGTTCTGGCGATTATCTGGGACCGTGCGGCAGGGCGTCAGGTGACATCCAACGCCCATTAATCAACGGCAACAAATTGTTTAACCACGGGGCTTAAGGCCCCGTGGTTTTTTGTTTTTTTCGTGTTGAATGGCAAGATTTTAATGGAAAGCACTAACAAACTTAAACGTGGATTGAGCACCCGCCACATCCGCTTTATGGCGCTGGGCTCGGCTATCGGCACCGGTCTTTTTTATGGCTCGGCAGATGCCATCAAAATGGCCGGTCCAAGCGTTCTGCTGGCCTACATCATCGGCGGCGTGGCGGCCTATATCATCATGCGTGCGCTGGGGGAGATGTCGGTTCACAACCCCTCTGCCAGTTCCTTCTCCCGCTACGCACAAGAAAACTTAGGCCCGCTGGCCGGGTTTATCACCGGCTGGACCTACTGCTTTGAAATCCTGATTGTCGCCATTGCCGATGTGACGGCGTTTGGCATCTATATGGGGGTCTGGTTCCCCGCCGTGCCGCACTGGATCTGGGTACTGAGCGTGGTGCTGATCATCTGCGCCGTCAACCTGATGAGCGTGAAGGTGTTTGGCGAGCTGGAGTTCTGGTTCTCCTTCTTCAAGGTCGCGACCATTATCATCATGATCCTCGCCGGTTTCGGCATCATCATCTGGGGTATCGGCAACGGTGGGCAGCCAACCGGCATCCATAACCTGTGGAGCAACGGCGGCTTCTTCAGCAACGGCTGGCTCGGGATGGTCATGTCGCTTCAGATGGTCATGTTCGCCTATGGCGGTATTGAGATTATCGGCATCACCGCCGGGGAAGCGAAAGATCCGGAGAAGTCCATTCCGCGCGCCATCAACTCGGTGCCGATGCGTATCCTGGTGTTCTACGTGGGCACGTTGTTTGTGATTATGTCCATCTACCCGTGGAACCAGGTGGGCACCAACGGCAGCCCGTTTGTCCTGACTTTCCAGCATATGGGCATTGCGTTTGCCGCCAGTATTCTCAACTTTGTGGTACTGACCGCCTCGCTGTCGGCCATCAACAGTGACGTGTTCGGCGTGGGTCGTATGCTGCACGGCATGGCGGAGCAGGGCAGTGCGCCGAAGGTGTTTGCCAAAACGTCGCGTCGCGGCACCCCGTGGGTAACGGTGCTGGTCATGACCGTGGCGCTGCTGTTCTCGGTTTACCTGAATTACATCATGCCGGAGAACGTCTTCCTGGTGATTGCGTCACTGGCGACCTTTGCGACGGTGTGGGTGTGGATCATGATCCTGCTGTCGCAGATTGCGTTCCGTCGCCGCCTGTCGCCAGAAGAGGCCAAAGCGCTGAAGTTTAAAGTGCCGGGCGGCGTGCCAACGACCATTGTCGGTCTCATCTTCCTGGTCTTCATCATTGGCCTGATTGGTTATCACCCGGATACCCGTATTTCCCTGTACGTGGGCTTCGCGTGGATCGTCCTGCTGCTGGTGGGCTGGATGTTTAAATGTCGCCGCGATCGTCAGCTGGCGGAAGCACAGTAAGGTAAAAATGCCGGGTGGCGCTGCGCTTACCCGGCCTACACTCCCTTTTGCCCTGGAAAAAATCTCCTCCTTCGTTCTCCTCCCCCAATAATCCCGAACACGATGAGCTATCTTTAATCACCCTGTGGCAAGGTGACGTCAATTTCATCAAAGGGGATTCGTGATGTTAAACGCCTGGCACCTTCCGGTTGCCCCATTTGTTAAGCAAAACAAAGACAACCTTGTGATTACGCTCTGGCTGGCAGGGGACAATCAGCCTGAACGTGTGACCCTGCGCGCCGAAGTGGATAACGAAGAAACGTCGCTGAAAATGCACAAAGTGCGCAGCCAGCCGCAGCCGGGCGTCACGGCGTGGCGGGCAAATATCGATTTGCGCAGCGGGCAGCCGCGTCGCCGCTACGGCTTCAAGCTGCTGTGGAATAACCGGCAGCTGTGGTTTACCCCGCAGGGCTTCAGCCGTTTTCCTCCGGCCCGGCTGGAGCAGTTTGCCGTGGATCACCCGGATAACGGCCCGCAGTGGGTTAACGATCAGGTCTTTTACCAGATTTTCCCGGACCGCTTTGCGCGCAGCGAAAAGCGCACCGCCGATCAGGACAAGGTTTATTACCATCATGCGGTCGGTCACGACATCATTCTGAAAAAATGGGACGAGCCGCTGACCGCCCAGGCGGGGGGATCGACCTTTTACGGCGGCGATCTCGACGGTATCAGCGAAAAACTGCCGTACCTGAAAAAGCTCGGCGTCACGGCGCTGTACCTGAACCCGGTGTTTAAAGCGCCAAGCGTGCACAAATACGATACGCAGGACTACCGCCACGTTGACGAGCAGTTTGGCGGTGACGAGGCGCTGCTGCGGCTGCGGCACAACACGCAAAAAGAGGGTATGCGCCTGATCCTTGATGGCGTGTTCAATCACAGCGGTGATTCTCACGCATGGTTTGACCGTCATAATCAATCGATGGGCGGCGCATGCCATAATCCGGACTCACCGCAGCGTGACTGGTACAGTTTTGATGAGAATGGCCGCGCCCTGGACTGGCTGGGTTACCCGAGTCTGCCGAAGCTCGATTTCCAGTCGCCATCGCTGGTGAATGAGATCTACGGCGGCGACGACAGCATCGTGCGCCACTGGCTGAAAGCGCCGTGGAACATGGACGGCTGGCGACTAGACGTGGTGCATATGCTGGGTGAAGCAGGCGGGGCGCGGAATAACCTTCAGCATGTCGCCGCCATTACCCGGTCGGCAAAAGCGGCCCGGTCGGAAGCATTCGTCTTCGGGGAGCACTTTGGCGACGCGCGTCAGTGGTTGCAGGCTGATGCAGAAGACGCGGCGATGAACTATCGCGGCTTCACCTTCCCGCTGTGGGGGTTCCTCGCTAACACCGATATCTCTTACGATCCGCAGCATATTGACGCCGAAACCTGCATGGCGTGGATGGAAAACTATCGCGCTGGCCTGTCGCATCAGCAGCAGCTGCGGATGTTTAACCAGCTCGACAGCCACGATACCGCGCGCTTTAAATCATTGCTGGGTAAAGATGTGGTGCGTCTGCCGCTGGCGGTGACCTGGCTCTTTACCTGGCCGGGCGTACCCTGCATCTACTATGGCGATGAAGTGGGGCTGGAGGGGAATAACGATCCGTTCTGCCGTAAAACCTTCCCGTGGGAGAGTGAAAAACAGGATCAGGATCTGTTCAGCCTGTACCAGCGTATGGCGACGCTGCGCAGGCAGAGTCAGGCCCTGCGCTACGGGGGCTGTCAGGTGATGTACGCCCACGATAACGTAGTGGTGTTTGTCCGCGTCTATAACCAGCAGCGCGTGCTGGTGGCGATCAACCGGGGCGAGGCGTGTGAAGTGGTGCTGGAAGATTCACCGCTGCTGGCCGGTAAAACGTGGAAGATCAAAGAGGGTAAAGCGACGTTCCAGGAGAGCGTGCTCACGCTGCCCGCGATCTCCGCTGCGGTCTGGTTCGGCAGCTAAGCGCAGGCAGAATGGTTTTCACCTTTTAAGATGGCGCAAATGCAACGATTTGTGTCAATCTTAGCGGATCGTTTACGGTGAAGGTGGAAACATGGACGAGCTTTACATCCTTGGCTGTTTGTTCCTGGTTTTTGCGCTGGTCGTGGCACCCGTGCTCGCGGTGATAGGCTTTAACCGAAGCACGGCGGCGCGGCAGGAGATCGCCCGGCTTCGCCAGCGCATTGAGGCGCTTGAGCAGCGCGGTGTCACGGAGAAAGCGCCGGAGCCGGTGCAGACCGCCGCGCCGGTGGAGACGCCAGCGTCGGTGGCAGAAGCCGTTACCGCACCTGTCGATCCCTGGCGTCCCGAACCGCCCGTCACTGAAGCGGAACCTGCGCCTGTACCGGCGGCAAAACGGCCTTCCGCCTTTGGCGGCATCCTGTCCTCGCTGACGCGCTGGTTTATGCAGGGCAATCCGCTGGCAAAACTGGGGATTATACTGCTCTTCCTCGGCCTCTCGTTCCTGCTGCGCTATACCGTTGAACATTCACTGTTTCCGCTTGAGCTGCGTCTTGCCGCCACGGCGCTATTTGCCATGGTTCTGCTGGCCGTTGGATGGCGGCTGCGGCACAGGCAGCGGATCTACGCGCTGATCCTCCAGGGCGGGGCGACCGGCGTGCTTTATCTGACCGTCTTTGGCGCATTCCGGCTGTGGCAAATGCTGCCGATGACGCTGGCGTTTGCGCTGCTGGTGGTGATTTGCGCGGCGAGCGTCGGGCTGGCCGTGCTGCAAAAGGCGCTGAGCCTTGCCATGCTGGCGAGCCTCGGCGGATACCTTGCGCCGCTGCTGTTGTCTACCGGAGGCGGCAGCTTTGTGGCGCTGTTCTCCTTCTATCTCCTGCTTTCCATCGGCATTCTCGCCATCAGCATCTGGCAGCACTGGCGCGAGCTGAACCTGCTCGGGTTGATCTTCACGTTTGGTGTTGGCGGGGTGTGGGGGCTGAGCGACTACCAGCCGGAAGACTATATTATTTGTCAGCTGTTCCTGATTGCCAATACGCTTATTTTTGGCGTGTTTAGCGTGGCGCTGTCGCTGCGGGCGCAGGAAAAAGGCAAACAGATTATTGACGGCGCACTGCTGTTTGCTCCGCCGCTGATTGGTTTTGGGATGCAGTATGGCATGACGTCTCACTGGACGTACGGCCCGGCGCTCAGTGCGCTGGGCTATGGTGCGTTTTATCTCTCACTGGCGTTTCTCGCACTGCGACGCTATCCGTCTGTCGGGCGGCCACTGATTATGGCGGCGCTGGCGATCGGCGGCGGGTTTGCCACGCTTGCCATTCCGCTGGCGCTTTCAGCGCGCTGGACGGCGATGGCCTGGGCGCTGGAAGGGCTGGGTATTCTCTGGCTGGGCGTGCAACAGCAGCAGCGGCGCATGAGCTATAGCGGGACGGCGCTGCTGGTGCTGGCGCTCGGCAGCGCGATATGGGCGCAAATGGACGGCGTCACCTCGTTGAGCCTGCTGCTTATTTTCGCAGTGCTCAGTCTTTGCTGGCTGGCTGCGGCCTGGCTGTGGCAGAAAATCGCGCAGCCGGGCAGTTGGGCATTGCTGGCCGGTGGGCTGCTGTTCTGGTTAGTGGCGCAGCTGGGCGCATCTCAGCTGTTCCTGAAGCAGGAGTTATCGGTTCTGGCAGGCGTGCTGGCGCTGACGGCGGCGTCGGCCTGGGGATGGCGGCAGGCCGCCGCTCGTCTGGCGTGGCGGGAGCTGGATGCCAGCAAATGGCTGCTGTGGCCGGTGATGCTGCTGATGGTGCTGTATCAGATCTGGCAACAGCAAATCCTGGCGGCCAGCTGGGCAAATCTGGCCTGGGCTATTGCGCTGCCTGCCGCCCTGATGCTGCTGCGGTGCGACGAAGATAAACTTCTGCCGCGCATCTCAATGGGGCTGCATCTGTCGCTGGTGTGGATGATTTTACTCGCCATAGCCGCCGAGCTTTACTGGTTTGCCCGCTCCCTGCCGTGGGGCATGGCGGCCTGGGGAAGCGGCATTGCGATGGCTGTTGGCGGTGGGGTGATTATGGCGCTCTCCGCGGCCGTGCGGCGTCGCGGGTGGCCGTTCCGGGTATGGCCTGCGCTCTACGCCTGCCTTGCCGCGATCCCTGTGGTTGTGGCGCTGGTGGTATTGCTGGTCGTGACCAATTTGCAGGACGGTGTGGTCTATCGACAGACATGGCTGCCGCTGGTGAACCCGCTTGAGGAAGGGGCGGCGTTCGCGCTGCTGGGGCTGGTGGTGTTTTATCGGGAAGTGGATCGCTACTATCCGGCATCGCTTGCGCAGTCCCGTCCGTGGCCCGCCGTTGTGCTGATGGCCCTGGGTTTCTGGTGGCTTAACGGCGCATTGCTGCGCGCGCTGGCGTGGTACGGCGAGGTGGCCTGGAATATGGAGTCGTTGTGGCATTCGCGGCTTATCCAGACCACCTTTGCCCTGTTCTGGATGTTGTGCGCGCTGGTGGTCATGATCCGCGCCACCCGTCACGCCTCCCGTCAGCAGTGGCTTGGCGGTGCGGCGCTACTGGGGGTGGTCATGCTCAAACTGATGCTGGTGGACAGCGCGGGCGGTGGCGGCCTGGCGCGCGCCGTCGCGTTTATTGGCGTGGCGATCCTGGTCCTGATTGTGGGCTATTTCTCGCCGCTACCGCCTAAAGCAGGAGAAGAAAAATGAAATGGATGAACGCGGTTGTTTGTACGGCACTGCTGGCCGTGGCCGGTCCGGCATTCTGCGAGGGCGCGCCAGCGGAATCCCCGCGGGATTATGCCTATGGCCTGTCCCTTGATACCTCTGCCTCTTCGCCGTGGTATCGGGTCATGCTGCCGCTGGCGGTTTATCAGCAGAGCACATCGCCCGATCTGCGCGACGTGCGCGTGTTTAATCAGTCGGGCGAGCCGGTACCGTTCAGCCTGGTTACCACGACGCGTCCGCAGCCGGCACCGACCACCACGGCGCTGCGCCTCTTTGCGCTTAACGCCTCGCCGGGCGGAGAAGAGGACAGCGGCGATAAAATTATGCTACGGGCCAGAAACGGCGTGGAAATTGTGCTGGAAGGGCAACACGCGGCGGCTGCCGGACAGCACTATCTGCTGACCCTGCCGGAAAACGCGACGGAGGTTCCGCTCTCTCAGCTCCAGCTTTTCTGGGACACGCCGCAGGGCTCGTGGCAGGGGACGGCATCGGTCTATTACAGCGAGGATCTGAAAAACTGGTATACCCTGCGCGAAGAGATGCCCCTGCTGGACGTGATGAGTGGACAGGATCGCCTGAAGCTCGACCGCATCGATACCGATCTGGTGTTATCGCCTGAGGCGAATCGTTATCTGCTGCTGGTGCTGAACACGGGGCGTTCTGCCCTGACGTTAACCGGCGTCAACGCGATTAACGCACCTGCACAGCCGGAATCTGAGCACATTAGCCTGGCGGGAGAGGGGGAGCGGTTATCCGAAAGCGAAGCCGTGTGGCGCTGGAAACATCCGCAGCCTCTGAGTGCGATCGGCTTCATGCTGAATGGCGACGGTGTTCTCCCGGCAGAAATAGCCTGGCGGGAGGCGGATAAGGATCGGTGGCATACGCTGAAAAAAGAGGTGATCTACCAGCTCGGCGGCAAAACGTCTGAACCTGTTCCGCTCCCTGGCGGGCTGGTCGAGGCGGTAAAAATCAAGACCCTCAATGCGCGTTTGCCTGAGAACCTGCCTGGCGTGACCGGGCAACGCGTGCGCTACGATCTGGTGTTTAACGCGCAGGGGAAGGGGCCGTACCTGCTCGCGTGGGGGAACGGGGCTGCGAAACCGGCGAGCGTGGAGACGGATATGCTGATCCCGACCGAACTGCGTAAAACCTACGATCTGGCAGCCCTGCCGATGGCGGATACGCTGGAACCTGTCCCGCTGGGTGGCGAGGCGCGTTTAACCGCGACGTCTGCGGCTGAGCAGGAAAGCAGAATGAAAACGCTGATGGTCTGGGGCGTACTGATTGCGGGGGTGATGGTGCTTGCGGGTATGGCATGGCGCATCTGGCGCGAGGTAAAAAAAGACGGCGCAGCATAAGCCATAAAAAAACCCGCGTATTCGCGGGTTTTTTTCGTAAACCGTGCCGATTACAGGCTGGATACGTTCTCGGACAGGTATTTAGCTACGCCGTCTGGGGAAGCCGCCATACCTTCTTTACCTTTTTCCCACTGAGCCGGGCACACTTCACCGTGCTCTTCGTGGAACTGGAGCGCGTCAACCATGCGCAGCATTTCGTCGATGTTACGACCCAGCGGCAGATCGTTCACAACCTGGTGACGAACGATGCCGTTCGCGTCGATCAGGAAAGAACCACGCAGTGCAACGCCAGCGTCCGGATGTTCGATACCGTAAGCCTGCTGGATTTCGCGTTTGATGTCCGCAACCATCGCGTATTTCACTGCACCGATGCCGCCGTTTTCGACAGGGGTGTTACGCCATGCGTTGTGTACAAATTCAGAGTCGAAGGAGACGCCAACCACTTCCACGCCACGCTTCTGGAATTCTTCGTAACGTTTGTCGAACGCGATCAGCTCAGACGGGCAAACGAAAGTGAAGTCCATTGGCCAGAAGAACAGAACGGTCGCTTTACCGTTGGTGTGCTGTTTGAAGTTGAAGTTTTCAACGATTTCACCATTGCCCAGAACGGCGGCAGCTGTAAAATCCGGAGCCGGACGAGTTACCAGAACCATATGATTCTCCTGTAGATACTAAGGTTATTTGGAACGCAACGCGGGCCAGTATAGAGGCAGTACGGGAATAAGACAAAGAGGTGGTAACAATCGTTCCACCAGCTTTTACCTATCAATCGAACCGACTTCACAGTTCTTTATTTTTCGCCTGCGTCATCATACGCGGGTAGAACTGCCAGAAGCGGGTTTCCAGCGCATCATAATGTTCATCCAGGTCATGCCATGAGTCGCGCAGCGCGTCCAGACGCGGTCGACGGCTCGCCATGCCGTTCAGGACGTTCTGAATGAAATCCATCTCGCGGTATCGCTCCAGCCAGCGTTCAGACCAGAGATAGTTATTCAGATTCACAAAGCGCGGCGGGGAGTCCGGCAAAATGATCGACACCTGCGCGTGGGCGTAGCGCACAAACTCAGGCAGCGACATATCAGGCGACAGCCGGGACCAGTGGCGCGACAGGAAATGATCCCACATGACGTCGAGCGTGATCGGCGCCACGCGTCGGGTTTCGGGGCGGAACCAGGCTTTGGCTTCCGTCACTTCCGGCAGGTTATCGGTCAGCACGTCGATGCGGCGGTGCATAAAAATCCCGTCGACAACCTCAGGGGAGTACGCTTCCGCGGGGTTGCCGCGTACAAAATCGGCCAGCAAATTGCCGGAGAGGGAGCTGTCCGCGAGATGAGCGAGATGCAGATGAGCGAGAAAATTCATGCGTTTTCGTTGTCCGGTGGCGGCTAGTTGTTGCAGCAAAAGGGTGTGAGCACTAGACTATGCCGCCTGTTTTTAAGTCACGAGTATACGTCATGCGCGTCGCCGATTTCTCCTTTGAACTACCTGAATCCCTGATTGCTCACTACCCCATGCCTGAGCGTAGCAGCTGTCGCTTGCTGTCACTGGACGGGCCAACGGGCGCGCTGACGCACGGTACTTTCACCGATCTGCTCGACAAGCTCAACCCTGGCGATCTGCTGGTCTTTAACAATACCCGCGTGATCCCGGCGCGTCTGTTTGGCCGTAAAGCCAGCGGCGGTAAGATTGAGGTGCTGGTCGAACGTATGCTCGATGATAAACGTATTCTGGCACATATTCGCGCCTCCAAAGCGCCGAAGCCGGGCGCTGAACTGCTGCTGGGGGATGACGAGAGCATCAAAGCGACCATGACCGCGCGTCACGACGCGCTATTTGAAGTGGAATTCAACGACGAGCGCACGGTGCTCGACATCCTGAACGCTATCGGCCACATGCCGCTGCCGCCGTATATTGAGCGCCCGGACGAAGAGGCCGACCGCGAGCTGTATCAGACCGTCTACAGCCAGAAGCCTGGCGCGGTGGCGGCGCCAACGGCGGGCCTGCACTTTGATGAACCGCTGTTGGAAAAGCTGCGCGCCAAGGGCATTGAGATGGCCTTCGTGACGCTGCACGTTGGTGCAGGCACCTTCCAGCCGGTGCGCGTGGACAGCATCGAAGACCACATCATGCACTCTGAGTATGCCGAAGTGCCACAGGAGGTTGTGGATGCGGTGCTGGCGGCGAAAGCGCGCGGTAATCGCGTCGTGGCCGTCGGTACAACGTCGGTACGTTCCCTTGAGAGCGCTGCGCAGGCCGCGAAAAGCGAGCTGATTGAGCCGTTCTTTGGCGATACGCAGATCTTTATCTACCCGGGCTATCAGTACAAAGTCATTGATGCGCTGGTGACCAACTTCCATCTGCCTGAATCGACGTTGATTATGCTGGTTTCCGCGTTTGCGGGGTATCAGCATACGATGAACGCCTACAAGTCTGCGGTAGAACAAAAATATCGCTTTTTTAGCTACGGTGACGCGATGTTTATCACGTACAATCCGCAGGCTTTGAATGAGCGTGTCGGGGAATAAGTCCGCGGCACCGTATTACAACGTTGGACTGTTTTTCTGACGTCGGAGAAAAAATGAAATTTGAACTCGATACCACCGATGGCCGCGCGCGTCGCGGTCGTCTGGTGTTTGATCGCGGCGTGGTAGAAACCCCCGCGTTTATGCCTGTGGGCACGTACGGCACCGTAAAAGGAATGACGCCGGAAGAAGTTGAAGCCACTGGCGCACAGATTATCCTCGGCAACACCTTCCACCTGTGGCTGCGTCCGGGTCAGGAGATCATGAAGCTCCACGGCGACCTGCACGATTTCATGCAGTGGAAAGGCCCGATCCTCACCGACTCCGGCGGTTTCCAGGTCTTCAGCCTGGGCGATATCCGTAAGATCACCGAGCAGGGCGTACACTTCCGTAACCCGATCAACGGCGATCCAATCTTCCTCGATCCGGAAAAATCCATGGAGATTCAGTACGATCTCGGCTCCGATATCGTAATGATCTTCGACGAATGTACGCCATACCCGGCGGACTGGGACTACGCCAAGCGTTCTATGGAGATGTCCCTGCGTTGGGCGAAGCGTAGCCGCGACCGTTTTGACTCCCTGCAAAACAAAAATGCGCTGTTCGGCATTATTCAGGGCAGCGTTTACGAAGATTTACGCGATATCTCGGTTAAAGGTCTGGTAGAGATAGGCTTTGATGGCTACGCTGTCGGCGGTTTGGCTGTGGGTGAGCCGAAGGAAGACATGCACCGCATTCTGGAGCATGTCTGCCCGCAAATCCCGGCGGATAAACCACGATACCTGATGGGTGTGGGTAAACCAGAAGATCTGGTGGAAGGCGTACGTCGCGGCATTGATATGTTCGACTGCGTTATGCCAACCCGAAACGCGCGTAACGGTCATTTGTTCGTTACCGATGGCGTGGTGAAAATCCGTAACGCGAAGCATAAGAGTGACACCAGCCCGCTCGATTCCGAGTGCGATTGCTATACCTGTCGCAATTATTCTCGCGCGTATCTGCATCATCTCGATCGTTGCAACGAGATTTTGGGGGCGCGTCTCAATACCATTCATAATCTTCGTTATTATCAGCGCTTAATGGCTGGTTTACGTAAGGCTATCGAAGAGGGTAAATTAGAGAGCTTCGTGACCGATTTCTACCAACGTCAGGGGCGGGATGTTCCACCGTTGAACGTTGATTAATTTTAATAATGAGGGAATTTGAATGAGCTTTTTTATTTCTGATGCGGTAGCAGCAACGGGTGCACCAGCGCAGGGCAGCCCGATGTCTCTGATTCTGATGCTGGTTGTGTTCGGTCTGATCTTCTACTTCATGATCCTGCGTCCACAGCAGAAGCGTACTAAAGAGCACAAAAACCTGATGAACTCCATCGCGAAGGGCGATGAAGTCCTGACCAATGGTGGCCTGGTGGGTCGTGTAACCAAAGTAGCGGAAAACGGCTACATTGCTATCGCCCTCAACGACACCACTGAAGTGGTTATCAAACGTGACTTCGTAGCTGCCGTTCTGCCGAAAGGCACCATGAAGGCGCTGTAATCCCAACTTTTCCCAAAGGGAACTGCCGTGTTAAACCGTTATCCTTTGTGGAAGTACATCATGCTGGTCGTCGTGATTATCGTCGGCCTGCTGTACGCGCTTCCCAACCTGTATGGTGAGGATCCGGCCGTTCAAATCACTGGCGCGCGCGGTGTCGCCGCCAGTGAGCAAACGCTGATCCAGGTCCAGAAAACGTTACAAGAAGAAAAAATTACCGCTAAGTCTGTGGCACTGGAAGAGGGCGCAATTCTTGCTCGCTTCGACACCACCGACACGCAGCTCCGCGCACGTGAAGCGCTGATGGGCGTGCTGGGTGATAAGTATGTCGTGGCGCTTAACCTTGCTCCTGCAACCCCACGCTGGCTGGCTGCGCTGAACGCAGAGCCAATGAAACTGGGTCTTGACCTGCGTGGCGGCGTTCACTTCCTGATGGAAGTGGATATGGATACCGCGCTCGGCAAGCTACAGGAACAGAATATCGACAGCCTGCGCAGCGATCTGCGCGATAAGGGCATTCCGTACACCACCGTACGTAAAGAAGATAACTACGGCCTGAGCATCACGTTCCGCGACAGCGCGGCACGCGATCAGGCTGTGACGTATCTGTCTCAGCGTCACCGCGATCTGGTGATCACCTCTCAGGGCAGCAACCAGCTGCGTGCGGTAATGACCGACGCGCGTCTGAGTGAAGCACGTGAATACGCCGTTCAGCAGAACATTAACATTCTGCGTAACCGTGTAAACCAGCTGGGCGTGGCTGAGCCACTGGTACAGCGTCAGGGTGCTGACCGTATCGTGGTCGAACTGCCGGGTATCCAGGATACCGCCCGTGCGAAAGAGATTCTGGGCGCGACTGCGACCCTGGAGTTCCGTCTGGTTAACTCCAATGTCGACCAGGCTGCTGCGGCTTCAGGCCGTGTGCCGGGCGATTCTGAAGTGAAACAGACCCGCGAAGGCCAGCCGGTTGTGCTGTACAAACGCGTGATCCTGACCGGTGACCATATTACCGACTCCACTTCAAGCCAGGATGAGTACAACCAGCCGCAGGTTAACATCTCGCTGGATAGCGCAGGTGGCAACATCATGTCTAACTTCACCAAGGACAACATCGGCAAGCCGATGGCGACCCTGTTCGTGGAGTACAAAGACAGCGGTAAGAAAGACGCCAATGGCCGTGCCGTGCTGGTGAAAGAGGAAGAGGTGATTAACATCGCCAACATCCAGTCTCGTCTGGGTAACAGCTTCCGTATTACCGGTATCAGCAACCCGAACGAAGCGCGTCAGCTCTCTCTGCTGCTGCGTGCCGGTGCGCTGATTGCGCCAATTCAGATTGTTGAAGAACGTACCATCGGTCCAACCCTGGGTATGCAGAACATCAAACAGGGTCTGGAAGCGTGTCTGGCCGGTCTGGCGGTGTCCATCATCTTCATGATCTTCTTCTATAAGAAGTTCGGCCTGATTGCGACCTCCGCGCTGATTGCCAACCTGGTGCTGATCATCGGTATCATGTCCCTGCTGCCGGGGGCGACGCTGACCATGCCGGGGATTGCGGGTATCGTTCTAACCCTTGCGGTGGCGGTCGACGCCAACGTACTGATAAACGAACGTATCAAAGAAGAGCTGAGCAACGGTCGTTCTGTACAGCAGGCGATCGAAGAAGGCTACAAAGGGGCGTTCAGCTCCATCTTCGATGCGAACGTAACAACACTGATTAAGGTTCTTATCCTGTATGCAGTGGGTACTGGCGCGATCAAAGGCTTTGCGATTACTACCGGTATCGGTGTCGCAACGTCGATGTTTACCGCTATTGTCGGCACCCGTGCCATCGTGAACCTGCTGTACGGCGGCAAGCGCGTCAAAAAGCTGTCTATCTGAGGAGTGCGTTGTGGCACAGGAATATACTGTTGAACAATTGAACCACGGCCGTAAAGTCTGGGACTTTATGCGCTGGGACTACTGGGCCTTCGGCATTTCAGGTTTTCTGCTGATCTTGTCCATCGTCATTATGGGCGTGAAAGGCTTCAACTGGGGTCTGGATTTCACCGGTGGTACGGTGATCGAAATTACCCTGGAAAAACCGGTCGATATGGACCAGATGCGTGAGTCTCTGCAAAAAGCGGGCTTTGAAGAGCCGCTGCTACAGAACTTCGGCAGCAGCCGCGACATCATGGTGCGTATGCCGCCGGTACACGATGCCAACGGCAGCCAGGAGCTGGGCAGCAAGGTCGTCCAGGTTATTAACGAAACGACCAGCCAGGATGCAACGGTTAAGCGTATTGAGTTTGTCGGCCCGAGCGTTGGTGCTGACCTGGCGCAGACCGGTGCGATGGCGCTGCTGGTGGCGCTGATCTCGATCCTGATTTACGTCGGTTTCCGCTTTGAGTGGCGACTGGCGGCAGGCGTGGTTATCGCCCTGGCGCACGACGTGGTGATCACCATGGGCATACTGTCTCTGTTCCACATTGAGATTGACCTGACGATTGTGGCATCCCTGATGTCCGTTATCGGTTACTCACTGAACGACAGTATCGTGGTATCTGACCGTATTCGTGAAAACTTCCGTAAGATCCGTCGCGGCACGCCGTACGAAATCTTTAACGTGTCGTTGACCCAGACGTTGCACCGTACGTTGATCACCTCCGGCACCACCCTGATGGTGATCCTGATGCTGTTCCTGTTCGGTGGCCCGGTGCTGGAAGGCTTCTCGCTGACCATGCTGATCGGTGTGTCTATCGGTACGGCCTCGTCTATCTACGTCGCGTCCGCACTGGCGCTGAAGCTGGGCATGAAGCGCGAGCATCTGATCCAGCAGAAAGTCGAGAAAGAAGGGGCGGATCAGCCGTCCATTCTGCCGTAAGAGTCTTATGTAGTATCGAAATCCCGGCCTGTTGGCCGGGATTTTTTTTGTCTGCATCTCACAAACACTCCTGACAGTATGCTGTCAGGAGCCCTGTCGTAGACTCCTTCTGAACCCTAACAACAGGCAGGAGGACGTATGAAAAGTGTTATTAACTGGTTTGAAATTCCGGTCGCCGATATGGATCGCGCCATCAAATTTTATGAGTCGGTGATGCAGGTCGCGCTGCGGCGCGAGAAGATGGACGTGGCTGATCTGGCGATTTTCCCGCACGAGGATCCGGCCACCGGCGGCGCGCTGGCGAAATTTGACGGCGTTACACCGTCTTCGCAGGGCGCTATTATCTACCTGCATACTGACAATCTGGCGGCCACGCTCGATCGTATTGCTTCTGCGGGCGGTGAGTGCGTGTTTGGCCCGCTGGAACTGCCGCAAGGCATTGGCACTATAGCCCTGTTTACCGACAGCGAAGGTAATCGCGTCGGCCTCCATCAACCGGTATGAGAGTAAACCGATGACCCGACGCGCTGACCGTTTGTTCCAGATTGTGCAGATCCTTCGGGGCAGGCGTCTGACAACGGCAGCGCATCTGGCGGAAAGGCTTGGCGTGTCCGAGCGCACGGTGTACCGCGATATCCGCGACCTGTCGCTTTCCGGCGTGCCGGTGGAAGGCGAGGCGGGAAGCGGATATCGGCTGATGTCGGGTTTTGATTTACCCCCGCTGATGCTGACCAACAAAGAGTCCGAGGCGCTGATGGTGGCGATTCGCCTGCTCAAAACCTGGGGCGGGGAATCGCTGTCGCGCGAGCTGGAGTCGGCCCAGGAAAAAGTGCTGGCGATCCTGCCAGAAGAGAGCCGCCGCAAGGCGGAGCAGACGCGTATATATGCGCCGGATATTGCGCTTCAGCCCCATTCCCGCAGCGGATTTGATGTGATTCATCAGGCGATATCTGCGCAGCGCGTGCTGGCGCTGCATTATCGTGATGAGGCCGGGCAGTTAACCTGGCGTGAGGTGCAGCCGCTTGGGCTGTTCTTCTGGGGGGAGCACTGGCTGCTGGCTGCGTGGTGCGAGCGACGCGATGACTACCGCTGTTTCCGGCTCGACCGATGCCTCAATATTGTGCAGACGGAGAGGCGGTTTAGCGAGAGTGCGGACAGGTCATTGGCAGATTTTTTGCGCAAGGTGAGGCAGTAAAAAGCCGGGGGGCGGCTACGCCTTACCCGGCCTACATTCGGATCGTAGGCCCGGTAAGCGTAGCGCCACCGGGCGGAATCCGCACTGATTAGAAGTTGTAACCCACGACCAGGTAACCACCCCAACCGGTAGAGCGAACGCTGAAGTCGCCGTTGCCAAAGTTCAGGCTGGCGTCGTCGTTCCACTGGCCACCGTTGTGCCAGTAACGCGCAACAACAGAGTAGTGCCAGTGATCGTAGTTCAGCGCCAGGATGTGGCTGGACGCGATGGAGTCGTTAGTGCGCGCTTTTCTGCCGTTCAGGTCGCGGAAATCGTTATCGCCCAGGTCTGAACCCCAGTCAAAGTTGGTGAAGCCGATATAGCTCAGGTTACCGCCCCACAGTTGGGTAATTGGCACGAAGTATTTCACTTTGAAACGGTAGCCGTCCCACTCGTTCTCGTTCGCGGCGCCGTAGTTCTGCCACTGGTATTTTGCGTAGACGTTCATGGACAGGCTCATCGGCAGGCCAGTCTCAATGTCTGTACCCAGACCCATGTACCAGGTGCTCTGGCGACCGGACTTGTTGCGACCCATGTCGTAGATGTAGTTGTTTGCGAAATACCACTCTTTGAACGGACCAAACGCCAGACTGGTACCGGTCAGTTTATCAATGGAGAAGCGGGGTTCGATCTCCATGAACAGTGGGGAACCGTGGTTCCAGATACCTTTCGCGTCGGTGTTACCGCCGAAGAATACCGGTGCGTCCATGTAGCCATAGAAATCAAACCAGTCTTTTTTAGCGAATGCTTCGTACTCGAGGTAGGTATCGTTACGGATCTGCGGTCCGAAACGGGTATGGTAGCTGCCTACAACGTTAACGCTCTGATGCCACCAGTCGGAAAGGTATTGTGGTTTGTCGTTTTCCGCTGCGTTAACAGTGAAAGAGGTGGAGAGTGCCAGAACTGCACCGGCTGCGAATAATGTTTTTTTCATAATCATGCCACTGATTGAAATTCCCTTCCGGGAGTGAAAAATGCGCGAATTGCGTTTCTAAATATTTCGTATTTCTGCGGAGCCTATTATAGGAATCCTTGCTCACAAAAATATGTGTTGTTTCACATATCTCTCACATACGTAATCGATTGCGTTCACGTTTGCGTACTTTAGACGGGCGGGATTGTAGCGGCAATCATTTATGTTGCCAATCCATACGAAATGTAAATGTTAGCGGAGTGACATTTCACTCCGCTAGAAGGGCGGGTTATTGCGCGGCGGGTTGAATGTCGTGAATACGGATAAAGCCCAGCTGTTCTGGGGTCAGTCCGCTCAGCTGGAGCGGGATATCAACATCGCTCGGCGCCAGCGTGCTGGCGGGGGCGGTGAAGAGCTGATTCTTCACGTTCACTTCCTGATAGCTCTCGGTGGTGCCCTGAATCTGGCCCCACTCTACGGTGCCGCTGAACGCGGGAAGCGGATCGTTGGACTCACCCTGAATGCGTAATGTTGCGCGAGTACCATCGGCATTCGCTGCAACATTCACCACAGACATCTTTAGCGTGCCAATCTGGCTGTTCAGACGCGCGGGCGTGTTTGCACCTGGCAATAAATAAACGCCATTGCTGGATTTGGCATTCAGCGCGTTCTGCTGGGTGATCTTCACGGTTTCTTTGTTAAGTTTGTCCATCGCCACGTTAAGCGTATTCACGCTTTGTTTCATCTCGCGGACTTCGCTTTGCTGTGCGCAGGCGCTGAGCGTGAACAGGCTCCCCACCAGCACTATTTTCAGGTAACGTCTTGTCATTGCGTTTAATTCCTTGAAATCACAGATTGCTGCAATGGTAGACAGGATATTGCCGTCAGGCATAGATCCTTTGTCTCAAAAAGCTCTTCCTTTGTTGTCGGGCCAGTTCAGGGTAAAATAGAAATCAGTTAACCAGATAACAGGGACATCGTATGCATTGCCCATTTTGCTCCGCTGTGGATACCAAAGTCATCGACTCGCGTCTTGTAGGCGAAGGGTCTTCCGTGCGTCGTCGTCGGCAGTGTCTGGTGTGCAACGAGCGTTTTACCACCTTTGAAGTGGCAGAGCTGGTAATGCCGCGCGTGGTAAAAAGTAACGATGTGCGCGAACCGTTCAATGAAGAGAAACTGCGTAGCGGGATGCTCAAGGCGCTGGAAAAACGGCCCGTCAGCTCCGATGACGTCGAAATGGCGTTAAACCATATTAAATCTTATCTGCGGGGGTTAGGCGAGCGCGAAGTGCCAAGCAAAATGATCGGCAATCTGGTGATGGAACAGCTGAAGAAGCTCGATAAAGTCGCCTATATCCGCTTTGCCTCCGTTTACCGCAGCTTCGAAGACATTAAAGAGTTTGGCGAAGAGATCGCCCGCTTACAGGATTAAGCCCATGCACGATGAGATGTACATGGCGCGAGCCATGAAGCTGGCGCAGCGCGGTCGGTTTACCACTCACCCTAACCCCAATGTCGGGTGCGTCATTGTTAAAGATGGCGAGATCGTGGGGGAAGGTTTTCACTACCGCGCAGGCGAGCCGCATGCTGAAGTGCATGCCCTGCGCATGGCGGGTGAGAAAGCGCGTGGCGCGACGGCCTATGTGACGCTGGAGCCATGCAGTCATCACGGACGTACGCCGCCGTGCTGTGAAGCGCTGATTGCGGCGGGCGTCTCGCGCGTTGTCGCCGCCATGCAGGATCCTAATCCGCAGGTGGCGGGCCGCGGGCTGTATCGTCTGCAACAGGAAGGCATCGACGTCAGCCACGGCCTGATGATGCAGGATGCCGAAAACATCAACAAAGGCTTCCTGAAGCGTATGCGCACCGGCTTCCCGTTTATCCAGCTTAAGCTTGGCGCGTCACTGGATGGCCGCACGGCGATGGCGAACGGCGAGAGCCAGTGGATCACCTCGCCGCAGGCAAGGCGCGATGTGCAACGTCTGCGCGCGCAAAGCCATGCTATTCTCACCAGCAGTGAAACGGTACTGGCTGACGATCCGGCCATGACCGTGCGCTGGGAAGAGCTGAATGCGGATACGCAGGCGCTCTATCCGCAGGAGAACCTGCGTCAGCCGCTGCGCATTATTGTTGATAGCCAGAACCGCGTGACGCCGGAGCACCGCATCGTGCAGCAGCCGGGTGAAACCTGGATTGCCCGCACCAAAGAAGATACGCGCGAGTGGCCGGAAGGCGTGCGCAGCATTATGGTGCCGGAACATAACGGGCATCTCGATCTCGTGGTGCTGATGATGTTGCTCGGCAAACAGCAGGTCAACAGCATCTGGGTTGAAGCCGGTCCGACGCTCGCCGGCGCACTGCTTCAGGCGGGGCTGGTGGATGAGCTTCTCGTCTACGTTGCGCCTAAACTGTTAGGTAATGACGCGCGCGGCCTGTTTGTGCTGCCCGGCCTTGAAAAACTGGCCGATGCGCCGCAACTCTCATTCAGCGAGATTCGTCCGGTAGGCCCGGATGTCTGCCTCCATTTAACGACAGCGTAATTGCTCCTGAAATAGGGAAGCAGTGCGCAAAGTATTATGATAAAATCCGCCCCCCTGCGGGGCCAAATGAACCCGTAAAGGAAGAGTATGAACATTATTGAAGCTGCTGTAGCTACCCCGGACGCTCGCGTCGCCATCACCATTGCGCGTTTCAACAACTTCATCAACGATAGCCTGCTGGAAGGTGCGGTTGACGCCCTGAAACGTATCGGCCAGGTTAAAGATGACAACATTACCGTCGTTTGGGTACCAGGTGCTTACGAACTGCCACTGGCAGCGGGCGCGCTGGCGAAAACCGGTAAATACGACGCGGTGATTGCGCTGGGTACCGTTATTCGTGGCGGCACTGCGCACTTCGAATACGTTGCGGGCGGTGCAAGCAACGGTCTGGCACACGTTGCACAGGATGCTGAAATCCCAGTCGCGTTCGGCGTGCTGACCACCGAAAGTATTGAACAAGCCATCGAACGTGCTGGCACTAAAGCCGGTAACAAAGGTGCAGAAGCTGCACTGACCGCGCTTGAAATGATCAATGTATTGAAAGCCATCAAGGCCTGATTTTTTTGTAAGGGGAATTCCGTGAAACCTGCTGCTCGTCGCCGCGCCCGTGAATGTGCCGTCCAGGCACTTTACTCCTGGCAGTTGTCCCAGAACGACATCGCTGATGTTGAATACCAGTTCCTGTCAGAACAGGACGTGAAAGACGTTGACGTTCTGTACTTCCGTGAACTGCTGTCGGGAGTGGCGACTAATAGCGCGTATCTCGATGGTCTGATGAAGCCATACCTGTCCCGTCTGCTCGAAGAGCTGGGCCAGGTCGAAAAAGCAGTGTTGCGTATCGCGCTGTTTGAGCTGTCTAAACGTGATGATGTGCCGTACAAAGTGGCCATCAACGAAGCGATCGAACTGGCGAAAACCTTCGGCGCTGAAGACAGCCACAAGTTTGTTAACGGCGTGCTGGATAAAGCCGCACCTGCGATCCGTCCCCACAAAAAGTGATCCGCAAACCGGAGTCTTGCATTGCCTTTTTGGCAGTGCGGCTCCGGTTTTTTTATTTAATTTGCTGAGGCATAACGTATGGCATGCGGCGAATTCTCCCTGATTGCCCGTTATTTCGACCGTGTCAGAACCTCTCGTCTTGATGTTGAAACCGGCATTGGCGATGACTGCGCACTTCTCAATATTCCCGAAAAACAGACGCTGGCAATCAGCACCGACACCTTAGTGTGTGGGCGTCATTTCCTGCCGGATATCGATCCTGCCGATCTGGCGTATAAAGCGCTGGCGGTGAACGTCAGCGATCTGGCGGCAATGGGCGCCGACCCGGCCTGGCTGACGCTGGCTCTGACCCTGCCGGAGGTGGATGAAGCCTGGCTTGAAGCCTTCAGCGATGCCCTGTTTGAACAGCTGAATTATTACGATATGCAGCTGATTGGCGGTGATACCACCGCCGGTCCGCTGTCCATGACCCTGGCAATCCACGGCTATGTGCCTGCCGGGCGCGCGCTGAAGCGCTCGGGTGCAAAACCAGGCGACTGGCTCTACGTGACCGGTACGCCGGGCGACAGCGCCGCGGGGTTAGCTATCCTTCAGAATCGCTTAACGGTTGAAGAGGCTGACGATGCGGCGTATCTGGTGAAGCGCCATCTGCGGCCAACGCCGCGTATTCTGCACGGTCAGGCGCTGCGCGAGCGGGCCAGTTCGGCTATCGATTTGTCTGACGGGCTGATCTCCGATCTCGGCCATATCCTGAAGGCCAGCGGCGTGGGTGCACGCGTTGACCTGGATCTGTTCCCGCTGTCGGAGCAACTGCTTCGCCATGTCGAACCTGAACAGGCGCTGCGCTGGGCGTTATCCGGTGGAGAAGATTATGAGCTGTGCTTCACCGTGCCTGAGCTGAATCGCGGGACGCTGGATGTGGCGCTAGCGCATCTCGGCGCGAAATTTACCTGCATCGGGCAGGTGATGCCGGAAAGTGAAGGGTTGCTGTTTGTCCGCGACGGCGCCCCGGTTACGCTTGACTGGAAAGGGTACGATCACTTTGGGTGAGTGTTTTGCCGGGTGGCGGCTTCGCCTTACCCGGCCTACGATCGCACTTTATTTGTAGGCCGGGTAAGCGCAGCGCCACCCGGCAAGTGTTTATTTAAACCCTACCACCGGATGCTGCTGATACGGCGTCTCCAGCTCGGCAATCTGCTCCGGCGTCAACGATAAGTCCACCGCACTTAACAACTCATCCAGCTGTTCTTCCCGCGATGTGCCCACAATCGGCGCGGCGACACCGCGCTTGCTCAGCAGCCACGCCAGCGCCACCTGCGCGCGCGTTGCACCGATATCGTCGGCGATCCCGGCTAAGCGTTCGGCAATTAACGCATCGCTGGCTTCTGTATCGTCATACAGGTTTTTACCCACTTCATCCGATACCAGCCGGGCGGTAGTTTCCCCCCACGGACGGGTTAACCTTCCGCGCGCCAGCGGGCTCCACGGGATCACCGCCACGCCTTCCTGGTAGCAGAGCGGCAGCATCTCGCGCTCTTCTTCCCGGTAAATCAGGTTGTAGTGATCCTGCATGGTGACAAAGCGCGCCCAGCCGTGCTGCGCCTGGAGATCGAGCGCCTGGGCAAACTGTGAGGCATGCATGGACGATGCGCCGATGTAGCGCGCTTTACCGGCTTTCACAACGTCGTTTAACGCTTCAAGCGTCTCTTCGATCGGGGTGTTGTAATCCCAGCGGTGGATTTGCAGCAGGTCGACGTAATCCATGTTCAGGCGTCTGAGGCTGTCATCAATGGAACGCAGGATCTGCGCGCGAGAAAGGCCTTCCGCCAGATCGCCTGACGGGTAGTACACCTTAGTGGCGACCACAATGTCATCACGACGGGCAAAATCTCGCAGGGCGCGGCCGACAATCTCTTCGCTGCTGCCGTCTGAGTAGCTGTTGGCGGTATCGAAGAAGTTGATGCCGCTGTCAATGGCGCGCTTGATGATAGGGCGGCTGCTCTCTTCCGGCAGCGTCCAGGCATGATTTCCCCGGTCAGGCTCGCCAAACGTCATGCATCCCAGGCAAAGCCGGGACACCTTAAGGTCCGTTTTTCCTAATGTCGTGTATTGCATGGTTCCGCTCCTGCTGTTTAAACAATACGTTTAAGCATAGCAGGAGCAGAAAAGGGGAGGGATCAGGCCAGCCAGGTGCGGATTTTAGCTTCGATACCGGCGGCGTCCAGACCAATGTCGGCGCGCGCCTCATCCTGGGTGCCTTGCGGGATGAAGTGGTCAGGGAGGCCGAGATTAAGCACCGGAACGGCTTTACGGTTCGCCATCAGCACTTCGTTCACGCCGCTACCCGCGCCACCCATGATGGCGTTCTCTTCCAGCGTGACCAGCACGTCATGGCTTTCCGCCATGCTCAGAATCAGAGATTCATCGAGCGGCTTCACGAAGCGCATATCGACCAGCGTCGCATTCAGGTTTTCAGCGACTTTTGCCGCTTCCGGCATCAACGTACCAAAGTTCAGGATCGCCACTTTTTCACCGCGGCGTTTCACCAGACCTTTACCGATGTCCAGTTTTTCCAGCGGCTGTAATTCAACGCCAAGGGCATTACCGCGCGGATAACGTACCGCGCAGGGGCCGTCCTGATAGTGGTAACCGGTATACAGCATCTGACGACACTCGTTTTCGTCGCTTGGCGTCATAATCACCATATCAGGGATGCAGCGCAGGAAGGAGAGATCAAACGCGCCCTGGTGCGTCTGGCCATCAGCCCCCACAATGCCCGCGCGATCGATAGCAAACAGCACCGGCAGCTTCTGGATGGCAACGTCATGGATAACCTGATCGTAGGCGCGTTGCAGGAAGGTAGAGTAGATCGCTACCACCGGCTTGTAGCCGCCAATCGCCAGGCCCGCAGCAAAAGTTACCGCGTGCTGCTCGGCGATAGCCACGTCGAAATACTGGTCCGGGTATTTTTTGGAAAACTCCACCATGCCGGAGCCTTCACGCATGGCAGGCGTCACCGCCATCAGCATGTTGTCTTTCGCCGCCGTTTCGCACAGCCAGTCGCCAAATATTTTTGAGTAGCTTGGCATCCCGCCGCTGCTTTTCGGCAGACAACCGCTGGTATGGTCGAACTTAGGCACCGCGTGGAAGGTGATCGGATCTTTTTCCGCCGGTTCGTAACCACGCCCTTTTTTGGTCATGATATGCAGGAACTGCGGGCCTTTCAGGTCGCGCATGTTTTTAAGCGTCGTCACCAGGCCCAGCACATCGTGGCCGTCCACCGGGCCAATATAGTTAAAGCCCAGCTCTTCGAACAGCGTACCCGGCACGACCATGCCTTTGATGTGTTCTTCGGTACGCTTAAGCAGCTCTTTAATCGGCGGTACGCCGGAGAAGACTTTTTTACCGCCTTCACGCAGTGAGGAGTAAAGCTTGCCGGACAGCAGCTGCGCCAGATGGTTATTCAGCGCGCCGACGTTCTCGGAGATCGACATTTCGTTATCGTTGAGGATCACCAGCATGTCCGGTTTGATATCGCCCGCGTGGTTCATGGCCTCAAAGGCCATCCCGGCGGTGATCGCCCCGTCGCCAATCACGCAGACGGTGCGGCGTTGTTTATTCTCTTTTTCGGCGGCAACGGCAATACCAATGCCCGCAGAAATGGAGGTGGAAGAGTGGCCGACGCTTAACACATCATATTCACTCTCGCCGCGCCACGGGAACGGGTGCAGGCCCCCTTTCTGGCGAATGGTGCCAATTTTATCGCGACGTCCGGTCAGAATTTTGTGCGGATAGGCCTGGTGGCCTACATCCCAGATCAGCTGATCGAACGGCGTGTTATAGACGTAATGCAACGCCACGGTCAGCTCAACCGTGCCAAGTCCGGAGGCGAAGTGGCCGCTGGAGCGGCTAACGCTGTCGAGCAGGTAGCGACGCAGCTCGTCACACAGCTTCGGCAGACTCTCTTTCGGCAACAGACGTAACTCCTGAGTGGAGTCAACTAACGCCAGTGTCGGGTATTTGGCAATATCAAAACTCATCAAAGGCTCATCGAGATTTATAGTTTATTTATCACGCTGGATTATGTAGTCCGCTAGCGCTTCCAGTGCCGAGGTATCCAGCGATTGCGCGGCCAGCTCATTCAGCGACCGGCGGGCATCGTCTATCAGATCCCGGGCTTTACGTTGGGCATGCTCAAGGCCCAACAGGGCGGGGTAGGTACTTTTGCCAAGCTGCTGATCCGCACCCTGACGTTTTCCCAATGTTGCAGTATCGCCCACCACATCCAGAATGTCATCCTGAACCTGGAATGCCAGACCGATACTTTCTGCGTATCTGTCCAGAATCGGCAGGGCTTTACGCCCGCGTTCACCCGCGCTCAGCGCGCCCAGGCGAACGGCTGCACGAATCAGTGCGCCCGTTTTGTGACGGTGGATGCGCTCCAGCTGTTCCAGAGTAACCTGACGCCCTTCAGCCTCTAAATCCAGCGCCTGGCCGCCGCACATCCCGGCGACGCCGCTGGCCATTGCCAGTTCGGACACCATTGCCAGACGATCGCAATCGCTCACCTCAACCATCGGCGCATCGCTCAGAATGGAGAAGGCCAGGGTTTGCAGCGCATCCCCCGCCAGAATGGCATTCGCTTCGCCAAATTTGATATGGCAGGTTGGCTGACCGCGACGCAGATCGTCATCGTCCATGGCCGGCAAATCATCGTGGATCAGCGAATAGGCGTGGATACACTCCACGGCGGCTGCCGGGGCGTCCAGCGTGTTATCGCTGATACCGAACATATTGCCCGTGGCATACACCAGGAACGGACGCAGGCGTTTACCCCCCAAGAGTGCGCCATAGTGCATGGCTTCAACCAGTGGAGTGTTCTGAAAAGGCTGCGGCTCAATGAATCGGCGCAGCGCATCGTTGGCGCGGATGACGCGCGCCTGAAGCGCGTTGGAAAAATCCATTTACTCGGCGTCCGGTGTGAATGGCGTGGTTTTAGCGTCTTCGCTGTCGGAAAGCAGGATCTGCACACGCTGCTCGGCCTGCTGGAGTTTTACCTGCCCCTGGCGCGCGAGCTGCACGCCGCGTTCAAATTCGTTGAGCGCGTCTTCCAGCGGGAGATCGCCGCTCTCAAGACGGATAACGATCTGCTCCAGTTCACTCAGCGCAGTTTCGAAACTGGCCGGTGCGTCGTTTTTCTTCGGCATAGTGAATTGACTCTTAAATTTTTCGCCCTGACATGGTAACGGACTCGGGGCAATTATCAAATAACGCGAGTGGCGCGATGGTGGTATACTTGCGCGCCTGGATGCAGCCACGGGTGTGGGCTGCTGTATCATTTTCCACTACAAGCCTTTATAAGCTTGCCTAAGAAACATTGCCGCCATGAAGTTTATCATTAAATTGTTCCCTGAAATCACCATCAAAAGCCAATCCGTGCGTTTGCGCTTTATTAAAATTCTCACCGGGAACATTCGTAACGTATTAAAACACTACGACGAAACGCTCGCCGTGGTGCGTCACTGGGACCACGTAGAAGTCCGCGCGAAAGACGAAAACAAACGTCTTGATATTCGCGACGCGCTGACCCGTATCCCGGGTATTCACCATATTCTGGAAGTGGAAGACGTTCCCTTCACCGATATGCACGATATCTTCGAAAAGGCGCTGGTGCAGTACCGCGACCAGATCGAAGGGAAAACGTTCTGCGTGCGCGTGAAGCGCCGGGGTAAGCATGAGTTTAGCTCTATTGAGGTTGAGCGCTACGTCGGTGGTGGTCTGAACCAGCACGTTGAAACGGCGCGCGTGCGCCTGACTAACCCGGACGTCACCGTTAACCTTGAGATCGAAAACGATCGCCTGCTGCTGGTCAAGGGTCGTTATGAAGGTATTGGCGGTTTCCCTATCGGCACTCAGGAAGATGTGCTGTCGCTGATCTCCGGCGGGTTCGACTCCGGCGTGTCCAGCTATATGCTGATGCGTCGTGGCTGCCGCGTGCACTACTGCTTCTTTAACCTGGGCGGCGCGGCGCATGAAATCGGCGTACGTCAGGTGGCGCATTACCTGTGGAACCGCTTCGGCAGCTCTCACCGCGTGCGTTTTGTGGCGATCAACTTTGAGCCGGTGGTCGGCGAAATCCTCGAAAAAGTGGACGACGGCCAGATGGGCGTGGTGCTGAAACGTATGATGGTGCGTGCGGCGTCCAAAGTGGCTGAGCGCTACGGCGTGCAGGCGCTGGTCACCGGTGAAGCGCTGGGGCAGGTCTCCAGCCAGACGCTGACTAACCTGCGTCTTATCGATAACGTGTCTGATACGCTGATCTTGCGTCCGCTGATCTCTCACGATAAAGAGCACATCATCGATCTGGCGCGTAAAATCGGTACTGAAGATTTTGCCCGCACCATGCCGGAATATTGCGGTGTGATCTCAAAAAGTCCAACCATCAAAGCGGTGAAGGCGAAGATCGAAGCGGAAGAAGAGAACTTCGATTTCAGCATCCTGGAAAAAGTGGTGGCGGAAGCGTCCAACATCGATATCCGTGAGATCGCTCAGCAGACCGAGCAGGAAGTGGTTGAGGTGGAGACGGTCAGCGGCTTCGGTGCTAACGATACGATTCTGGATATCCGTTCTGTTGATGAGCAGGATGACAAGCCGTTGCAGGTGGAAGGCGTCGAGGTGGTTTCGCTGCCGTTCTACAAGCTGAGCACCCAGTTTGGCGATCTCGACCAGAGCAAAACGTATCTGCTGTGGTGCGAACGTGGGGTCATGAGCCGTTTGCAGGCGCTGTATCTGCGTGAGCAGGGCTTCGCGAACGTGAAGGTGTATCGCCCGTAGTTTCTCGCCCGGTGGCGCGAGCGCTACCGGGCCTGCGATTCTATGCTCTTTTTGGCCGGGTAATCGACAATGGAAAAAAAACATAAGTACTGGGAAATCAAAGAGAGAATCAAAAAAGATATTCTCAATGAAGTCTACAAAAAGGGCGAAAGCATTCCGTCGGAGCGCGATCTTGCCGGTATTTATGACGTTACGCGCGTAACGGTTCAGAAAGCCATGGCGATGCTGGTACAGGAAGGGTATATCGAGCGTATCCACGGCAAGGGCATGTTTGTTTTAAAGAATACTGCCAGCAATATTTACATTCTGAATAATGAAAAGAGTGACAGTATTCTCGGGTTTTCCCGTGAATTTCAGGGGCGGGTCAACGTAACCAGCCGCTTGCTGACGTTGACGACCCTTCACGCCGACGCGGCGTTGGCACAGCACCTCGAAATTGCGCAGGGTGATGATGTCTGGTTTATTCGCCGTATCCGTTTACTGGACGGACAGCCGGTGTTAATTGAAGACAGCAATATTCCTCACAAGGTGGTTGCCACTGTTCCGCAGGCTATTCTCGAAGAGGGATCGCTGTATGGCTATATTGAAGACTTTACCGGTAAGAAAATCAGCGACGCCGATTCACTGATTGAAGCGGATCTTTTTGATGAGGAGCTGGCGGCCCATCTCAATATTCTGCCAGGCCAGCCGATGTTGAAAATTACCGAAGTCACGCGCCTCGATGACGGTAGAGCATTTAACTTCTCCATCAGCTACAACCGGGCAGATATTTTCCGCGTCAAGAATATGCATATCAAACGATAACAGGCGCATCAGCGCCTGTTTCTCTTTTACAGCTTAGCGGCTGCCGCTTTATCGACAATGATCCTTAACCGTGGGTGCGGCTTTAGCAGCGTCGCGGGAACCGCCGGGTCCGGTGCGGAATTGACGGTTGTTGCGATGATGTCGGCTTTTTTCTCGCCGCTTGCCATCAAAATAATGGCCCGTGAGGCCAGGATAGTCTTCATCCCCAGCGAAATGCCCTGACGGATATGACGCTGCTGGCCGAAGTATTTAACCGAAACGGCCTGCGTCACCGCATCCAGGTCCACGATGTGGCAACCGGTATCGAGGGCGGCGCCCGGTTCATTGAAGCCGATATGGCCGTTCATACCGATCCCCAACACAATGATGTCAGGCCCACCGTGGGCCGTAATAAAGTTATCCACACGCTGACACTCTTCCTCGGGGGATTGCTTCAGGCCATCAAAGAAACAGATCTGATCGTCGCGCAGGGCCAGGTGGCTGAAGAAATGGCCCCATACCATCTCCCGGCAGCTGCCTTTATCGGCCTGACCGAGCCCCAGCCACTCATCCAGGCCAACAAATGCCGCACGGGAAAAATCGACCCTACCCTGTTTGCTGGCGTGCACAAGCGCGGCAAAAACGCCCAGCGGCGTATCTCCACCCGCGATGCAAATCAGCGCATCGGGTTTTTGCGTAACGGTTTCAATGACCGCTTTCGCCACGGCGTCACTCAGCGCCGCATAATCGTCTGTCTGTTCTACGTTCATTGTGCGTCCTTACGTTTAGCATACTGGGGTAAATAACGGTGGTTGACCTCAAGATATTCATTAAGGATCTGTTCTGCCGCGGCGGCAGAAGGCACAAGGGGATTTACGCTCAGCGCCAGCAGCGCCGTGTCGTAATTTCCAGTGACAGCGGCCTCAACGGTGAGCTCTTCATAGGCCTTCACGCTCTGGATCAGGCCGCGAATCTTCACGGGCAGCCTGCCATAGGCGAGGGGATGCGCGCCGTTTCGGTCGATCATGGCGTTGGTTTCCAGCGTAACGTGATCCGGCAGATCGGGTGTTGTGCCCCTGTTAGGAACATTTACGACGTGGATCTCTTTTTTATCGTTATAAATAGCGCTGATGATCGAGCATGCAGTATCGGAGTACCAGGCGCCTCCGCGCTGCTCCAGCTCTTTCGGCTTGTGCGCGAGATGGGGGTCCTGATAAAGCGTAAAAAGCCGTTGCTCAATTTCGCGCGTCTGCTCGCCGCGGGTTCCCTTAGTATTTGCATCGCGCAGCGCGGCGTCGGTCATCTCGCGGGTCAAAAAATAGTATTTGAGGTAGGAGATAGGGTACATGTGGAGTGCCCTGGCAAAGCGGGCACTAAACCCAATGTCCGGTATATTTTTCAGGGAGTTATTTGCGCTGCCCTCGGCCAGTTTTTCAATAAAGTCGTCGGTATAATCCTCTCCCTTGAGGAAAATTTGGTCGGCAAAAATAAGATGGTTCAGACCAATAATGCGTGCGTAAACGTCCGACTTCTTCACGCCGTAGGCTTTGGCGATGTCCATCATCATGCTGTTTGCGCCACTGCAAATGCCTATGGTCCGAATGGCCGAGTGGCGGGTGATTGCCTCGGTGACAATCCCGGCCGGGTTGGTGAAGTTAATCAGCCAGCCGTTCGGGCACCATCTTTCCATGTCCTTACAGATATCCAGCAGGACCGGGATCGTGCGTTGAGCTTTCATAAACCCGCCGGGACCTGTCGTCTCTTGCCCCAGAACGCCGTATTTTAGCGGGATTTTTTCATCGTTGATGCGGGCATCAAGAAAGCCGACACGCAGCTGCGTGGTGACAAAATCGGCATCTTTCAGCGCCTCTTCCCGATCGAGCGTCAGGTGGATATTCATTGGGAGCCCGGCTTCAGCTACCATGCGCTGGGCCAGCTTTCCGACAATCTCCAGCTTCTCTTTTCCCTCTTCAATATCCAGCAAATAATAATCGGTGACCGGCAGCTCTGCGTAGCGTTTGATAAAACCGTCGATCAATTCTGGCGTGTAGCTGGAGCCGCCGCCAATAGTGACAACCTTGAGCTTTTTCATCGTGGTTCCTTTTTACAAGATGGGGTCGGAAAGCGTGTCCGCGTTGCGGCGGGCATTCTCTTCGGCCGCTTCGGTTTCAAGTTGTTTGCGCTCGGCCAGTTTGAAAAACGGCAGCCAGACCAGGGCGGAAATAACCAGCGTGCAGACGGACCAGATCACGGCAGGGATATTGCCGCCGGTCACGAACCATGCGGCGAAAATCGGCGGCATGGTCCAGGGGATCTGTAAGACGGGGCGACCAATGATGTCGAAGTACATCAGCGACCAGGTTGAGATGCACAGGATCATCGGCGTCAGGGTAAACGGGATCATCAGCAGTGGGTTGAAGACTATCGGGCAACCGAAAATGACAGGTTCGTTAATACAAAATATCGCGGAGGGCAGGGAGAGCTTGCCCACTGATTTGTACAGCCGACTGCGGGAACGCAGCATGGCAATGACCAGCCCCATGGTCGCGCCCGTTCCGCCCAGGCACATAAAGACGATATAAAACCCGTCGGCGGTAATATGGGGAATGGGCTGATGATGCAGATAGGCCTGAGTATTTTCAGCGATGTATTTCAGGAAAATGGGACTGGTGATGCCGGAAAGCACGTTGTCGCCATGTATGCCGCAGCACCACAGCAGCGAAATCAGAAAAATAAGCACCAGCATGCCCGGCAGCGAACCGAGGCCGGAGACGAGCGGGCTGAGCAGCAGGGTGAAGAAGTGGTTGATATCAAAATTCAGGATGACCCGAATCAGCCAGATCAGAGTGATTGCTACCGCGGCGGGGATCAGGCTCGCAAAAGATTGCGCCACGGCAGGAGGCACGCCCTCCGGCAGGGTGATCACGACGTTGTGCCGGATAAAAAATCGCACGATGTGCACCGTCAAAATCGCCAGGATGATGGCAGAAAACAGCCCCGCCGCACCAAGATTGTCAACGTTGAGCTGATAGCTGTCGTTGAGTTGCGCCAGTAAGAACACCACCAGCGTGACTATGCAGCAGGTGATAGCGTTGAGGTTGTACTCCTTCGCGAGGTTGTAGCTGATACCCACCGCAGAAATCAGCCCTATTGCACCAAAGGTAACGCCCACCGGGGCGCTGAGCTTTTCGGCAAACGGGCCAAGCCACTCACTCCAGCCGGGTATCGGTAGATTGGCGAGAATGAGAAACAGGCTACCGGTGATGGTGAAGGGTAAGGTTAGCGCAATACCGTTGCGCACGGCGACCAGTATTTTATTTTCGCCTACGCGAATCAGTACAGGAATGACTCTGTGCTCAAGAAATGTAATCACATTGCTTACTCCAGAAGAGATTTCTGCTCTCCCGCCGCTGTTGATGTTATCAGGCTTTGCTGGCGGATTTTTAAACTGGTATATACCAGTTGAATGCAGTTTTTCACGGTTCTTTTAGCCTGTCAAACAGGCATGCAATGCGGTGCATACTTGATTATTTGTCTGAAAATAAAGGGTTTTTTGAAGGTTGAGACGGTGGGGAGACGCTTCAGGGCAGGAAAATGAATCGCAGAACTGTGACGCTGACTGCACTATTTCTGTAGGGCAGACGGGCCAGCGCGTTGCCAGCCCGGGAGCACATCAGGCTTCGTAGAAATTATAAATCCCCGCCGCCATCACCAGCGATGACGCCACTTCGTACGCTTTTTCGCGCCCGACCAGCAGGTCAATAATCTTCAGGCCAAAATCAATGGCGGTGCCCGGCCCCTGGCTGGTGAGCAGGTTAACGCGCGGATCCCAGACCACGCGTTTATCCACCCACTGGTCTTCCGGAATTGTGTCCTTCAGGCCAGGAAAGCCGGTCATATTCCCGATGGGGAAAATGTCGTGCGGAACCAGCACCGTACCTGCGGCCGCACAGATTGCCGCGACGATACGCCCGGAAAGATGAAACTGACGAACGGTTTCAACCAGCAGCGGGCTGTCGCGGAAACACTCTGCACCCTTCAGCCCACCCGGCAAAACGATCATGTCGTAATCACCGTCCGCCACCTGTACAAGCGGTGCATCCGCCAGGATCTTCACCCCACGCGAGCAGGTAATCGCCAGACTTCCGTCGCTGGCGACGCTGGCGGTAGTAACCTTAATACCACCACGCACCATCAAATCAATGGTGGTGACCGCTTCTGTCTCTTCGCTACCAGGGGCGAGGCATACCAGTGCCGATGCGCTCATACTCACTCTCCTTTCGTTTTACTAACTCAAACAGACGGCTGTTTTCCGCAACGGTAATACCGTGTGCCCGGGCGCGTTTTAACAGATAACCGGTAATGTAATCAATTTCGGTATGCCGCATAGCCCGGATATCCTGCAACATTGAGGAGATATTTTCTGCCGTACTCTCAATGACCTGGTCGACATAATAACGTAAATCGGACTCTGAGGTGTGGTAGCCTTCGCGTTCAATGACGGCGGCAACTTCCCGGCAAATCAGCGCTACCCGATCGGGATGCTGACGCAGTTCACCGTTAGGGCAATCCAGCAGGGCGGTCAGCGGATTGATCGCGCAGTTGACCGCCAGTTTGCGCCACAGCTCCGCGCGAATGTTATTGTGCCAGGCGACGTCAGGCAGCGTGCTTTGCAGGGTATCCGCAAGATAGCTGTAATCGCCGGGCTGTTCACGCGCAGGACCGATATGGGTGATACCACTGGCAACATGGATAATGACGTTACCGTCGCGACGTGCCGCGTGGGTGGTTGTCCCCATCAGCAGCGGTTGCCGGACAGATTTAAGCTCTTCAATGGTACCCATACCGTTGTGAATCAGCAGGATTGGCGTGCGTTCAGGTAACTGGGCGGCCAGGCTTTTCACCGCATCGGAGACCTGCCAGGCCTTCAGCGTGACCAGCAGCAAATCACTGGTGGCAAGAAATTCCGGATCGTTTGCCGTCAAAGACTCGTTGAAAATTGAACCGTCTGTACCAATTACGTTCACACTGCAATAGGGCTGGGGAATTCGCAGCCAGCCCTGAACGTCGTGTCCCTGTTTGCATAGCGCTGTAAGCCAGAGTTGGCCAAGGGCTCCGCATCCAAGCACTGTTACTTTCATCGTTCCTCCTCACCTGCAACGGCGCCAGGTGCTATGACGCTAAGTATAGCGCCATCAGCTAAGCTTCTCGTTATGCCTCGTTGCGGGTATTATGCAACGCAACAAAAATGAAGGGAGAAGAAAAGATGCCATCTTTCGATATTGTTTCTGAAGTTGATTTGCAGGAAGCGCGTAACGGCGTAGAAAATGCTGTCCGTGAGGTTGAGTCACGTTTCGATTTTCGTGGCGTTGAGGCGACCATTGAACTGAACGACGCGAACAAGACGATCAAAGTCCTGAGCGAGTCTGATTTCCAGGTCAACCAGTTGCTGGATATCCTGCGCGCCAAGCTGCTCAAGCGCGGCATAGAAGGAACCTCACTCGATGTACCGGAAGAATTTGTTCACAGCGGCAAAACCTGGTTTGTGGAAGCGAAGCTGAAGCAGGGGATTGAGAGCGCGGTACAGAAAAAAATCGTTAAGCTTATCAAAGACAGTAAGCTCAAAGTGCAGGCGCAGATCCAGGGTGAAGAGATCCGCGTGACCGGAAAATCCCGTGATGACCTGCAATCCGTGATGGCGCTGGTGCGTGGCGGCGATCTCGGTCAGCCATTCCAGTTTAAAAACTTCCGCGATTAAGACAATCATGCCCGGCTAAACCGGGCATTTTTTCAGGCCTTCAGCGCCTGCTCCACCTCAAAGCGGTTAGTCACTTTGCTGTCAATTTTGACATACGCACTGCGCTCTTCCGGGACAATCAGTACTTCGCTCACGCCCTCTGTCGCTTCCAGACGCTGTTTTAACGCGTCACCGATTGCCACGTCATCGGGAATTTCTACCCGCAGGCTACTTACATAGCGCGGCTCTTTCATGGTGCTGGCAACAAACAGCCAGAGCATCGCCAGCAGCGCACCGGCGAGGAAAACGGTCTGGGAGTCAAACAGACCGTCCACCCAGCCGCCGAGCGACCCGCCGATCGCCACGCCGAGAAACTGGCTGGTGGAGTAAATGCCCATCGCGGTGCCTTTGTATCCTGCCGGAGACTCTTTGCTGATAAGCGACGGCAGCAGGGCTTCCATCAGATTAAACGCCAGGAAGAACAGCTGTACGCCGGCGATCAGTTCCCAGAAATGCGGGCCAGCGCCCCACAGCACAATCTCGGCAATCAGCAATAACGCCACGCAGCCCACGAAGACGCGTTTCATTTTGCGCTTCACTTCGGCGTAAATAATGAAGGGCACAACGGAGACAAACGAGATCAGCATTGTGACCAGATAAATTTTCCAGTGCTCTGCCGCCGGGAAACCTGCTGCGGCAAGTTGACCAGGCAGGGCGACGAAGGTGGACATCAGCAGAATGTGCAGGCACATAATGCCGAAGTTCAGCTTAAGCAGGCGCGGCTCGGCGATGACTTTGCTGAAACAGCCTTTCACCATCCCGGATTCACGGTTGAGGATGTGGTTTTTACTGTCAGGCACAACCCACAGCGTGAGTGCGATCCCAATGGTCGCCAGTACCGCAATCATCCAGAACAGGGCGTGCAGGCCGAGCGCATGAGTGATAACAGGCCCCAGCACCATGGCAATGGCAAACGTGACGCCGAAGCTGACGCCGATAAACGCCATGGCTTTGGTGCGGTTTTGCTCGCGGGTTAAGTCTGAAAGCAGCGCCATCACGGCGGCGGCAATCGCCCCGGAACCTTGCAGGGCGCGCCCAAGAATAATTCCCCAGATGGAGTGGGAGAGGGCGGCGATGATGCTGCCAAGTACAAACACCAGCAGCCCGCCGACAATCAGCGGTTTGCGACCCACGCGGTCGGAGAGCAGGCCAAAGGGGATCTGGAATATCGCCTGCGCCAGGCCGTAGATACCAATCGCCAGACCAATCAGCGCTTCGCTGGCACCCTGTAACGCCATGCCATATGTGGTCAGAACGGGCAGGACCATAAACATGCCAAGCATCCGCAGCGAGAAAACAGTCCCTAAACCCCAGGTCGCACGCAGTTCGCCTGGCGTCATTTTATAATCGTTCATTACCACCTCTACCAAAAAGCAGGCCATAGTTTAGGCGGGGTGATAAGTGCGGTAAATAGGTGTTTGTTTAAGAGATATTACGAGGGTGTGATAAAAGCACCCCCGGATAAAAAATTACGCCTCGACGCGCAATCCGTAGCTTTTGAATTTCTCAAGAACAATGGCAATTTCATCGTCACTGAGTACCGGAACGGGATCCACGATCGCCAGCGTGGCCAGGTAGAGTTTTGCCAGCACCTCTACCTCCTGCGCCAGCCACAGTGCCTTTTCAAGATTTTCTTCGCAGGTTATCAGGCCGTGGTGCTGTAATAGCGTCGCTTTGCGATCGCGTAATGCGACCGCGACATGCTCTGACAGCGCGCGCGTCCCGAAGGTCGCGTAAGGGGCGCAGGGAATGGAGTTTCCCCCGGCGGCGGCAATCATATAGTGAATAGCAGGAATGGGGCGGTTGAGTATCGAGACGGCGGTACAGTTAACCGCATGGTTATGGACGACGGCGTTAGCATCCGGGCGGGTCTGATACACAACCTGATGAAAACGCCATTCGCTGGAGGGCAGTTTATCTTCTTCGTGTCGCCCCTGTGCATCTACATAGACGATACTCTCTTCGGTCAGATGCTCGTAGGGAATCCCGGTCGGCGTAATCAGCATGCCGTCGCGATAGCGAACGCTGATATTGCCGGCGGTGCCCTGATTTAACCCCATGCGGGTCATCTCAAGGCAGGTGTCGATAATGTCTCTGGCTAATCGGGCTCGTTCCATTTTTTATTCTCCGGGTACAGTTTTATTTTTACTGGCGGGAACGTTTGACCAGCTTCATATCGACTTTCGCCGTCTCGTTGACCGCTTCGCCGTCGATGGCTCGCTGCATCAGTTCAAACGCTTTTTCCGCCCAGGTATCTTCATCCTGCTGCATGGACCAGACGCTGTTAGGCAGGAACCCCAGCATGGGGTGCTCATCGAAGGTGCCGATATTGATGTGTTGGGGCACGGTGCCGGTACGCGTCCGCAGGGCTTCAATTGCCCCTTCCAGAACGGGTAACGATGAGGCGATAAACGCCTGCGGAACACCCTGGCTGTCGATAAGCGAATCCATCAGGGCATATCCGCCCTCCGGCGTATTGTCCGGCCCTTCGATGACCCACTCGCGATGGTGAATACCGGCTGTTTTCAGGGCCTGTAAGTAGCCGTTCAGACGGTCCGTAATACTGGGCAGTGCGGTATCGCCCACAAGGAACCAGAGCGGCGTTTTTCTCTCTGCCAGCATGTTGCGGGCCAATTCATCCCCCCCGGCCTCGTTATGACTCTCAACCAGCGCGTTGTCAGTAAAGCCAAAATCCCGGTCGAGGAGCACCAGTGGTTTTTGGATCTGCCGCAAATGATGCTGCTGGTTTTCCAGCGTCGAGGGAACGATAAACAAGCCGTCCACGTTGCGCGCCATCAGGGCTTTGACCAGCTTATTTTCGTAATCCACATCGTTGTAAGTACAGCTGATCATCAGCTGGTAGCCCGAACGGCGGCAGCGCAGTTCGAGTTTCTCGGCGAGCGTTGCAAAGAACACGTTCGAGATGTTGGGCACGATGAGTCCCAGCGTCTCGGTTTTGTTTAGCTTAAGACTGCGCGCCGAATGGTTGAGGGTATAGCCGAAGCGCTCGACGTGTTCATTAATTCGGGACTGTGTTTTCACGCTGATCCGATACTGTTCGGCTTTCCCGCTCAGTACCAGCCGCACGGTGGTGACGGATAAATTCAGATCCTTCGCTATCTGTTCAACTGTTTTGGCCATCGCTACGCCTCAATCCTTAACGTACGTAAAAAACTGCTGATAAAGCATACGCATCCTGCCATTACATTTCCTGTTGCATCAGGAGATTAAGCGCCTGCTGCTGGGTCCACAGCATCAGGTACGCCTCATATTTTTGCCTGTGGAAAGCCGCGGTTTCCGGCCGACGGGTGATGATGTCGCCGGCTTTGACCATTTCCCGGGTGGCATCGGTGAGCGTTGCCCATGCACCGCTCGCCACAGCGCCGCAAATGGCCGCGCCGAGAGTGACGGCATCTTCTTCGGCTAAGAGATGAATATCGCAGCCCGTGGCATCGGCATACTCCCGCAGCCAGAGCCGGTTATGGGTGGCTCCTCCACAAATGACAATGCGCGACAAGGTGTGCCCGTGATGTTTCAGGGTATCCATAATATGTCGTGTGCCATAGGCTATGGCCTGTAGCGTGGCCAGATAGAGCCTCGCCAGCGCACGTTCACCGGTTTCTAATGTCAGACCGACCACGCTGCCCCGCGCATCCGGACGCGAACGCGGCGAGCGGTTGCCGTGGTGATCGGCCAGAATGTGCAGGTTGCGGGTGGGATATTTTTCTTCCTGTTCAAGCGCGGCTACCCAGTCGTTGAGCAGCGCCACCGGATGGCGTTGCGCCGCTTCTGCTTTTGCAAACAGGTCTGCGCTGGCTCCGTGCTCGCGCAACGTCCAGTCGACCAGCGCCCCGGCAGCACTTTGCCCGCCTTCCGTCAGCCAGTAGCCCGGCAGCATGGCGCTCCAGTAAGGCCCCCAGACGCCGGGCGTATGGATCTCCGTCTGACTGGCAAGCATATGGCAGTTCGAGGTTCCGCTGATGAGCGCCAGCGTGCCCTCCGGGTGTGAGCCCGTCAGCGCCACGCCACCCGCGTGGGCATCGATCATGCCGCTTGCCACAACCACCTCTTCGGGCAACCCCAGAGCTTGCGCTGCCTGTGGGCTGAGTTTCCCGACGCATTCAGCGACGTCCAGAATAGTATCGGGAATTTTTGTCAGTAAGGTCTCCAGCCCCACCTCCCTGAGCAGCGATTCGCTGAACTGCGCCTCATGCGCAAGGTAGTTCCATTTGCAGGTGAGGGTGCACAGGCTGGCGGCGTCCTGGCCCGTCGCTTTCCAGACCAGAAAATCGGCAAGGTCGAAAAAGCGCCAGGCCTGATTCCATGTTTCAGGATGATGTCGCTGCAACCACAGCAGTTTTGGCAGTTCCATTTCAATACTCACCTCGCCGCCCACGTAGCACAGGGCCGGATCGCGTGTGGCATTGATGCGAACAGTTTCTTCGTGAGCACGATGATCCATCCACATAATGATGTCCTGCGATGCCGGACTGTCGGGGGACACGCTCAGGCCGTTACCCTCAGCATCCAGCGCGACCAGCGAGCAGGTGGCGTCGAAGCCAATCGAACGAATGGCGTCGGGTGAGATCCCAGAGGAGTTGACGGCTTCCCGCACCACCGCGCAAACCTGCTGCCAGATCTCCGCGGAGGACTGTTCCACGCGCGCGTTGCTGGCGTGAAACTGCGAAATCGGACGGGTCGCGAAGCTCAAACGCTCGCCTTGCGCAGAGTAAAGCCCAGCACGAACGCTGGCTGAACCCACATCGACCCCGAGGAAATAGCCGTCACTCATCATGAACTTCCTTATTTTTTACCAAACGGATGTAACAGTTTATCAATTTCAGGGGTGTTGATATTCTGCGCATTGACATATTTCACTGGAATATCAATTTCTTTAGCCACCGTCTGTCCGGAAATCACCGCGTTCAGCGCCTTTATGCCCTGATAACCAATCTGGTACGCGTCCTGCACCACGAAGCCCTGAATCACGCCGTTTTTGAGGAAGTTAATGATGGCTTCGGTGCTGTCAAAACCGATGACTTTCACTTTGCCCTTCAGATTCTGGCTGTCGATCGCGTTCGCAACGCCCAGGGTTGAGCCTTCGTTGGTGGCATAAATACCGGCGATATCCGGGTTGGCCTGAACCATATCAATGGTTTTATCCATCGCCTTTTGCGGGTCGCCGTCGCTATATTGCACCGGCAGTACCTGAATATTCGGGTACTTCTCTTTCATTCGCTCGCTGAATCCTTCAGAGCGCTCAATGGCGGACGTCGTTCCGGCTACGTGGGCGATAATACCCACTTTCCCCTTCTGGCCTACCTGCTCCGCCAGCGCATCCGCAGCCTGTGCGCCCGCCTTACGGTTATTGGTGGCGACAAAGCTGGCCGGGATATCGGAGTTCACGCCCGAGTCGAAGGTCACCACTTTGATCCCCCGGCTGTTGGCGGTTTCGACCAGCGGGGCAAGGGCGTTTGCATCAAGCGCGGCCAGCAACAGGCCGTTTGGCTTTTGTGCCATGGTGTTTTCGACTAACTGGATCTGCTCGGCGATTTGCGTTTCATCGGCAGGGCCAACGTAGCTGGTTTTGTCACCCAACTCTTTTGCGGCAGCTTCCGTCCCCATTTTGACCGTCTGCCAGAATTCGTGCTGGTAACCTTTACTGACTACCGGCAGGTTTAAATCTTTTGCCAGCGCGCTGCTGGACAGGATGGCAACGAGCGACAGGGCGCTCAGGATATGGCTGGTTTTCATTATTTGCTCCGTTGTAGGGTTGGCAGGGCTTGTTGTATCGAGAACCTAACGCATTCTTTTACGTAACGTGTCCAGGTAGACGGCGGCAACGACGACCACGCCCATCGCCACCATCTGCCAGAACTGGGACACGCCCATGAGATTGAGGCCGTTTTTCAGCACGCTCATAATGAACGCGCCTATGATGGTGCCGCCAATCGTGCCCACGCCGCCCATCAGACTGGTACCGCCAATCACTACCGCCGCAATGGCTTCCAGCTCATAACCCACGCCTACGGTTGGCTGGCCTGAATTGAGACGAGAGGCGAGGATCACCCCGGCCACGCCGGTTAACAGGCCGCATAAGGCGTAAACGAAAATTTTCACTCGCTGGACTTTAATCCCGGAAAGATGTGCCGCCGTTTCATTGCTGCCGACAGCGTAGATATAGCGGCCCATCACCGTTTTCTTCAGGATCCACATGGCGATCAGTGCCACGATGACCAGGTAGAACACCGGGTAAGGCAGGACGTCGAACAGGCGACCCTGCGCTAGCAACTTGAACTGCGGGTAGTCAGAAAAATAAATCGCGCGGCCATCGGTCATCACCATATTGATGCCGCGTACCGACATCATTAAGCCGAGGGTGGCAATAAACGGTGGTATGGTCATTTTGGTGACCAGAAACGCGTTCACATAGCCGCAAAGCCCGCCGGCGAGCACGCCTGCCAGAATACAGACCGGCAGCGGCATACCAAACCCGGCGGCGATGCCCACCGCAACCCCTGAGAACGCCACCACCGATCCGAGCGACAGGTCGATCCCGGCGGTAATAATCACAAAGGTTACGCCAATGGCCATGATGCCAATCACCGCCGTTTGCAGGGCGATAGTCATGATATTTTCAGTATTAAAGAAGAACGGTGAGCTGAAGCTGAAAAACAGAACCAGCAATACCAGGCTAAAAAGAGGCGCCAGACGCATCAGGAGCGCTTTATTTATTTTCATCGTATGACTTCCGCTTTGCGGCGATGGAACGGTAACGGACATGATTAATCCTCCAGCGTGGCGTATTGCATGATTTTTTCCTGGGTGGCGTGCTCAGCCTCTATTTCGCCGGCAATGTGGCCGCTGCGCATCACAAGTATGCGGTCGCACATTCCTAATACTTCCGGCAGTTCGGATGAAATCATGATGATCGATTTACCTTTAGCGACAAGGCGGTTCATTAGTTCATAAATTTCCAGCTTGGCGCCAACATCAATTCCCCGGGTTGGCTCATCAAAAATTAAAATATCGGTATCTTTACAGACCCAGCGGGCAATAATGATCTTCTGTTGATTACCGCCGCTTAAATTCAGTGCCGCCTGTTCCAGATGCGGCGTTTTTATTCGCAGCGCATCCACCAGTTTCTGGCTGGACTCCCGGCAGCGTTTTTCATCGACATTACCCGCGGCGCCGGCGTAGTCCGGGTAATTGCCGAGCATAATGTTCATCTCAACGGAAAGGCCGAGGGCGAGTCCCTCTTTTTTGCGGTCTTCTGTTAAATAGCTGATGCCTTTCTCAATGGCGTCAGCCACGTCTTTAATCCGTGTGGGGGTGCCGTTCAGCGTCAGGGTACCGGCGTCGATCGCATCGGCGCCAAACAGGGCCCGGCCCAGTTCCGTTCGGCCTGCGCCCATTAAGCCAGCGAGGCCGAGGATCTCACCGCGCCAGAGGGTAAAGTTGATGTCGTGCAGTACACCATTTCGCGTCAGGCCATTCACCTCCAGCACTTTTTCTCTGCGCTGATGCGGCGGGCGTTTTGGGTAGATGTTATCGAGATTGCGGCCAACCATCATGGCGATAAGCTCGCCGATCTGAACCGTTTCATAATCTACGGTGGCGATGTATTGTCCGTCGCGCATGACGGTCGCGCGATCGGCGATCAGCGCCAATTCTTCCAGACGGTGCGAGATGTAGACTATCCCCGTGCCCTGAGCCTTGAGCATCCGCGTGACGTCAAATAAACTCTCGATTTCACTTTCGGTCAGCGCGGCGGTGGGTTCATCCATGATTAGCACTTTGGCATTGACCGAAATCGCTTTGGCAATTTCAACCATCTGCTGCTGGGCTACGGTTAATTCACTGACGCGGGCGTCCGGGGCGATTTTTAAATTCAGCGTGTGCAGTATTTTCTCAACCGCCTGTCGCTGGGCGCGTTTATCTAACTGCCAGCGACTATTTTTGCAGAATTCACGGCCAATAAAGATATTCTCTTCCACGGTTAAATCGGGAAAGAGATTAAATTCCTGATGGATAATCGTAATACCTGCGTGCTGAGCACTTAGCGGATCGCTGAATGATACGGATTGCCCTTCAAAGCGAATTTCACCGGAATCGGGTTGGTAAACACCGGATAATATTTTCATCAGCGTCGATTTGCCGGCACCGTTTTCACCTAACAGGGCATGAACTTCGCCGCGGCGTAAATCGAAATCAACCTGATTCAGCGCCAGCACGCCGGGAAAGCGTTTGGTGATGCGCGTCATCTGAATAAGAGTCTCTGACATTGCAAAATTCCTGTGTTGGAAAGGCAATGAATCACAAGCCACAGTGATTTAGTTATTAAGCTAACTCGACTTAGCTTTCGTCCTTAAAAGCTATTTTAGGGTCATAATTTAGCCAAATCATTTGTATTCAAATTGTGACGTCGTGCAAAGGTATTTTGTTATTTAATTGAATTCAAACGATATGTTTAGATTTTGCTGAATCGTAATACCTGACACTGATCGAATTTTGACCTCTCATCGTGAAACTGCTCACAGATCCTGCACATTTATCTTGTCTCATTTTTAGTGAGAACCCTAAGCTAATTCGAGTTAGCAAATTTCACCGCTTTCCGTTCACGGTGCTGCCCGGGTGCTTTTTCACGGCTATGCCCCTGAGACGGATAGGTTAACCAACGTGAGGAAGGGCTATGAAAACGATAAAAGCGTTACCCCGGATTGGCATTCGACCTGTTATTGACGGCCGCCGAATGGGCGTACGCGAGTCTCTGGAAGAGCAGACCATGAACATGGCGAAAGCCACGGCGGCGCTACTCAGTGAAAAATTACGCCACCCCTGCGGTACGCCCGTAGAGTGCGTAATTGCCGACAGCTGCATTGCCGGAATGGCGGAATCCGCCGCTTGCGAAGAGAAGTTCAGCACGTGCCACGTTGGTCTGACGATCACCATCACCCCCTGCTGGTGTTACGGGAGTGAAACCATTGATATGGATCCGCTGCGCCCGAAAGCGATCTGGGGCTTTAATGGCACCGAGCGTCCGGGGGCGGTATACCTCGCAGCGGCGCTGGCAGCGCATAACCAGAAAGGGATCCCGGCGTTTTCCATTTACGGCCACGATGTACAGGATGCGGGCGACGAGACCATCCCGGCAGACGTTGAGGAAAAATTGTTGCGCTTCGCCCGGGCGGGCCTGGCGGTCGCCAGCATGAAGGGGAAAAGTTATCTGTCGGTGGGCGGTGTCTCAATGGGGATCGCGGGCTCGATTGTCGATCACAACTTCTTTGAATCCTGGCTGGGGATGAAGGTGCAGGCGGTGGATATGACCGAACTGCGTCGCCGCATCGATCATAAGATTTACGACGAGCAAGAACTTGAGCTGGCCCTGAGCTGGGCGAAGGCACATTTCCGTTTCGGCGAGGATAAAAACGCAGAGCAGTATCGTCGCAATGAACAGGAAAATGCCGCGATCCTGCGGGAGAGCCTGCTAATGGCGATGTGCATCCGCGACATGATGCAGGGCAACCCTAAACTCGCTGCGATGGGCCGCGTGGAGGAATCGCTGGGCTATAACGCCATTGCGTCCGGTTTCCAGGGGCAGCGCCACTGGACGGATCAGTATCCAAATGGCGATACCGCAGAGGCGCTGCTGAACAGCTCTTTCGACTGGAACGGTATTCGCCAGCCGTTGGTAGTGGCGACGGAAAATGACAGCCTTAACGGGGTAGCGATGCTGTTTGGGCATCTGATGACCGGCACCGCGCAGATTTTTGCTGATGTACGCACCTACTGGTCGCCGGAGTCGGTTGAGCGTGTTACCGGCCAGAAGCTCACTGGACGGGCTGAGCACGGCATTATTCATCTGATCAACTCCGGCTCGGCGGCGCTGGACGGTACAGCGGAGCAGAAAGACGCCGAGGGGAAACCGACCCTGAAACCACACTGGGACATTACTGAGCAGGAAGCCAACGCGTGCCTGGCCGCAACCCACTGGTGTCCGGCGGTGCATGAATACTTCCGCGGGGGCGGTTTCTCATCAAACTTCCTCACCCGGGGTGGCGTGCCATTTACCATGACCCGCGTAAACCTCATCAAGGGTGTGGGTCCGGTATTACAGATAGCGGAAGGCTGGAGTGTTGAGCTGCCGGAACACGTACATGACATTCTGAATAAGCGCACCGATTCAACCTGGCCCACCACCTGGTTTGCCCCACGCCTGACCGGTAAAGGCCCGTTCAGCGACGTCTATTCAGTGATGGCGAACTGGGGCGCTAACCACGGGGTATTAACCGTCGGGCACGTCGGCGCTGATTTCATCACCCTAGCGTCCATGCTACGCATCCCTGTATGCATGCATAACGTACCGGAGGCGCTGATTTATCGGCCGACGGCCTGGGGCGCTCACGGTATGGATCCGGAAGGGCAGGATTACCGCGCCTGTGAAAATTACGGACCGTTATACAAACATTAATCCGGCCTGCCAGCCTGCTCCGGCGGGCTGGCAGCCTGTGGGGACCGCGATGAAAAAATGTTTTCTGGTTCTCGATTGTGGCGCGACGAACGTGCGCGCCATTGCGCTGGATCCCGAAGGGAATATTGTGGCGCGCGCCGCGGTGGCGAACGAAAGCGAAAGCGCCGCTGAAAATCCGGCCTGGCACCAGTGGTCGCTCGACGCCATCATGCAACGGTTTGCCGTCTGTTGTCAGAAAATCAGCGCAGCGCTGAGCGAGCATCACCTGTGCGGAATGAGTGTGACGACCTTTGGCGTGGATGGCGCACTGGTAGATGAGCGGGGAGAACTGCTTTACCCGATCATTAGCTGGAAGTGCCCGCGAACCGTGCCGGTGATGGAAGCGGTTGCCCGTTCATGCTCCCCGGCAGAACTACAGCAGATCACCGGCGTTGGGCAGTTTAGTTTTAACACGTTGTATAAGCTAGGCTGGCTTCAGGACAACCATCCCGATCTGTTACAGCGTGCTCACGCCTGGCTTTTTATCTCCTCGCTAATCAACCATCGCCTGACCGGAAAGATGACGACCGATCTCACGATGGCCGGTACCAGTCAGATGTTCGATCTGCATCAGCAGCGCTTCAGTGAAACGATCTTAAGCAAGATCGGCGTGCCTCATTCCCTTTTCCCGCCGCTGGTTTCCCCCGGAGAAAGGATTGGTGAATTGCGGCCCGACGCTGCATCCAGGCTCGGATTGCCTTGCGGAGTGCCGGTGATCTCCGCCGGGCACGACACGCAGTTTGCCCTTTTTGGCGCCGGGGCGGGAATTAATGAGCCAGTTCTCTCTTCGGGTACCTGGGAGATTTTAATGGCGCGCACCTCGCAGGTTGATACCGCTTTACTGGGGCAATACCCGGGTGCGACCTGCGAACTGGATAGCCGGACGGGGCTCTATAATCCGGGAATGCAATATCTGGCGTCTGGCGTACTGGAGTGGATCCGCGCGCTGTTCTGGTCGCCTGGTACCGACTGGGACACTATTCTGGCTCAGGCGGCGGCAATTCCGAACGGCGCGGATGGCGTCACGATGAATACCCAACTGCTCGATTCTCCACTCGCCGGCTGGCAGGGCGTTACGCTCACCACAACGCCAGCCCATTTTTACCGCGCAGCCCTGGAAGGACTCACGGTGCATCTGCAAGAAAAATGCCTGGCGCTGGAGGCGATCGCGCAATTTAAGGCGCGTGAACTCCTGCTGGTGGGGGGAGGTAGCCGCAATATGCTGTGGAATCAGCTCAAGTCCAATGCGCTTGGGATCCCGGTGAAGGTTCTTGAAGAGGCTGATACGACCGTGCTGGGGGCGTCTTTGTACGGATGGTGGGGCGTCGGAGAAACGGCCAGCGCTGAGGCTGCTCGCGATCGGGTCCACTATCGTTACCGTTATTTCTATCCTGAGGAGCAACCTTGTGCTTAAAACGATATCCCCTCTGATTTCACCCGAGCTGCTGAAAACGCTGGCAGAAATGGGTCATGGTGACGAGATTATTTTTGCAGATGCTCACTTTCCCGCGCATAGCCTGGGGCCAAAGACGATCCGCGCAGATGGCCTGCTCATCAGCGATTTGCTGGCCGCGGTGATACCGCTGTTTGAACTGGACAGCTATGCGCCACCGCTGGTGATGATGGCCCCTGTCGACGGGGATACACTCGATATACAGGTAGAAGCGCGCTATCGCAACGCACTCTTTGGTGAGGCGGAAGGGGAGGGGATTACGCGTATTGACCGTTATGCGTTTTATGCGCGGGCACAGAAAGCGTACGCCATCGTGGTGACGGGCGAGACCGCGAAATACGGCAATATACTGTTAAAGAAAGGGGTTACGCCGTACCAATAAAAAACGCCGGGCTAAACCCGGCGTTTTTACATCAGTCTTCTTACCAGACGTAAGTCAGCAGGTGTTGTGAATCTGGCACCATGAAGTCTACGGACATCATCACGGACAGGGAGGTGATGGCGACAATCGAGAACACAAACAGCTTGCGTGCCCAGACCTTGTCATCTTCCACTTTATAACCGCGCAGGGCCATGCCGAGCCACCATACGCTCACCGCAGCTGCTACCACCAGATATTTATATCCGGCGTAACCGCCCAGAGAGAGCATCAGCGTTGCCACGGCAAAAGCGATGATGTAGAGCGTGATGTGGTTCTTGGCAACCGAAATGCCTTTCACGACCGGCAGAACCGGAATGTTCGCCGCCTGATAATCCTTAAAGCGGAAAATCGCGATGGCGTAGGAGTGCGGCATCTGCCACAGGCTAAAGATAGCCAGCAGGATCAGCGCACCGCTGTCGAACTCGTTCGTGACGGCGCAGTAGCCAATCACCGGCGGCGCCGCGCCGGAGAGAGAACCAATCAGCGTGCCGTAGACGGAGTGACGTTTCATATACAGGCTGTAGACGCCCACATACACCACGAACCCCATCACCCCCAGCCAGCAGGCCAGCGGGTTAGCACCAAACCACAGCAGCATAAAGCCAGCAATACCCAGCAAGGTGGCGTACACCAGCGAGACGGAAGGAGCAATCAGGCCTTTAACCAGCACCCGATTTTTGGTCCTTTCCATCTTCTTGTCGATATCCATGTCGATGTAGTTGTTAAATACACAACCGGACGCAACCACCAGTGACACACCGACCAGCGTGTAAATAAAGAGGGTGTAATCAATGCTGCCTTTAGAGGCCAGCAGGAACCCTCCGATTACGGAGATCAGGTTGCCAAAGATGATGCCTGGTTTCGTGACTTGCAGGTATTGCTTAAACATACTCGCCGCTCTTAGTGAACCATCATGTTGTAGTTAAGGTTCCACATAATCCAGATGGAACCGACTACCAGGATAGCGATGATAATCACGGTAAAGATAAAGGCCGTCATGTTCCAGCCTTCATCGGACTTGGTGTTCATGTGCAGGAAGCAAACCAGATGCACCAGAATCTGAATCACCGCGGTCACCAGGATTGCGCCCAGGATAACCGGCTTAGATGCAGAACCGTTCATCACCATCCAGAACGGGATCACCGTCAGAATGATCGACAGGATGAAACCTGTCATGTAGGTTTTTACGCTGCCGTGGGAAGCGCCATGATCGTTAGAATGACTCATTACATCGCCCCCATCAGATAGACAACAGAGAACACACAGATCCATACCACGTCCAGGAAGTGCCAGAACAGGCTCAGGCACATAATACGGGTACGGTTAGTACTGGTCAGGCCGCGACGGGAGATCTGGAACATCAGCACCGCCATCCAGATCAGACCCGAGGTCACGTGCAGACCGTGGGTGCCTACCAGCGCGAAGAACGCTGACAGGAAGCCGCTACGATCCGGGCCGAAACCTTCCATGATCAGGTGATGGAATTCATAGATTTCCATCCCGATAAAGCCAGCACCAAACAGCCAGGTCAACGCCAGCCAGGAGACAACCTGGCTCTTGTTGTTTTTGTACATGGCGATAGCCGCCATGCCGTAGGTGATGGAGCTGAATAACAGCAGTGCGGTTTCAACCAGAACGAACGGCAGTTCAAAGATGTCCTTACCGGTCGGGCCGCCCGCTGTGCCGTTCACCAGAACGGCATAGGTTGCGAACAGACAGCAGAACAGGATGCAGTCGCTCATCAGGTAGATCCAGAAACCGAAGACTTTCGTCGGTCCTGTATCATGGTGCGCATGTTCATGCGCGTGGGCAGTTGAGTGCGCCAGAGTATCAGTTGCCATTTTTCAGCCCCGCTTTAGAAATCTCGTCAAAATGCTGGTTTTCCAGCTTTTCAACTTCACGGACTGGTACGTAGTAGTCCACGTCCTCGTCAAAGCTCTTCACAATCCAGCTGATTACGACGCCAGCGAAGCCAACAATCGCCATCCACCAGATGTGCCAGATCATTGCGAAACCAAATACCGTTGCGAAAGCGGCAATGACCATGCCCGCGGCGCTGTTTTTCGGCATATGGATCTCTTCGTAATGCTCAGGTTGCTTGTACGCTTCACCTTTTTCTTTCATTTCCCAGAATGCATCACGCTCGTGAATGTGCGGCACTACGGCAAAGTTATAGAACGGAGGCGGAGAAGAGGTCGCCCACTCCAGCGTACGGCCACCCCATGGGTCACCGGTCAGGTCGCGGTTCAGGTTACGGTCACGGATAGACACGTAGTACTGAATCAGCTGGCACAGAATACCGCAGGCAATCAGCGCTGCGCCGCCCGCTGCAACCATCAGCATTGGGTGGAACTGCGGATCGATCTGCTGGCTCAGACGACGGGTCATCCCCATGAAGCCCAGCACGTACAGCGGCATAAACGCCACGAAGAAGCCGATGATCCAGAACCAGAACGCGCGTTTACCCCATTTTTCGTTCAGGGTGAAACCGAACGCTTTTGGCCACCAGTAGGTCACACCAGCGAAGCAGCCGAAGACCACGCCACCGATGATAACGTTATGGAAGTGCGCAATCAGGAACAGACTGTTGTGCAGAACGAAGTCAGCACCTGGTACCGCCAGCAGTACGCCGGTCATCCCACCTACGGAGAAGGTCACGATGAAGCCGATGGTCCACAGCATAGCTGAGTGGAACACGATACGACCCTGGTACATGGTGAACAGCCAGTTGAAGATCTTAACCCCGGTCGGGATCGCGATAATCATGGTGGTAATACCGAAGAAGGCGTTTACGTTGGCACCCGCACCCATGGTGAAGAAGTGGTGCAGCCAGACGATGAACGACAGGACGGTAATACATACGGTTGCCCACACCAGAGAGGTGTAACCAAACAGGCGTTTGCGCGAGAAGGTTGCCGCGATTTCGGAGAACACACCGAACACCGGCAGAACCAGGATGTACACTTCTGGGTGACCCCAGGCCCAAATCAGGTTGATGTACATCATCATGTTGCCACCCATATCATTCGTGAAGAAATGGGTACCCAGATAGCGATCCAGGGTCAGCAGCGCGATGGTGACGGTCAGAATTGGGAACGACGCGATAATCAGGACGTTGGCGCACAGAGATGCCCAGGTAAATACTGGCATCTTGAACATCGTCATACCTGGTGCACGCATCTTCAGGATGGTCACGAAGAAGTTAATACCGGTCAGGGTGGTACCGACACCGGAGAGCTGAAGCGCCCAAATCCAGTAGTCAACGCCCACGCCCGGACTGTACTCAATTCCCGACAGCGGCGGGTAGGCCAGCCAGCCAGTCTGAGCAAATTCGCCCACACCCAGTGACAGGTTAACCAGGATAACGCCGACAACCGTGAACCAGAAGCTCAGGTTGTTCAGGAACGGGAACGCAACGTCGCGCGCGCCGATTTGCAGCGGAACGACCACGTTCATCAGACCGATTACCAGCGGCATCGCCACGAAGAAGATCATGATAACGCCGTGGGCGGTAAAGATCTGATCGTAATGGTGCGGTGGCAGGAAGCCGGCTTCGCCCGCAGACGCAAGCGCCTGCTGGCTACGCATCATGATTGCATCCGCAAAGCCACGAATTAACATGACGATACCGACGATGCAGTACATGATACCGAGTTTTTTGTGGTCAACCGAAGTCAGCCACCCATTCCACAGGTAGCTCCACTTACCGAAGTAAGTGATCAGGCCAACTAAGGCCGCGCCACCAATGATAATTGCAGCCACCGTAACCATAATAATCGGTTCATGGTAGGGCACTGCATCCAGTGTCAATTTTCCGAACATTTTCTTCCTCGGCCCCTTAGTGAGCGGTTTCCGCGTGGCTCATGTCCATGCCTTCCATACCCTGGTGCGTGTTGTGCTCGCCTTCAGGCTGGGTCATGTCCATGCTCATGCCGTGATCCATAAATTTGCCAATAACGTCTTTGAACAGATTCGGTTTCACGTTAGAGAAGTACTCCACCTTGTTGTATTCGCTAGGTGCAGCCACTTTTTCGAACGCCGCCATGTCAGACATGGTGTTTGGAGACTGCTTCGCTTTTGCAACCCACTGGTCGAAAGTCGCGCGGTCTGGCGTAGCGATAGCTTTGAACTTCATACCCGAGAAGCCCGGGCCACTATAGCTGGCGGAGATACCGTCGTAGGTGCCTGCTTCATTCGCGATCAGGTGCAGGTTAGTCTGCATACCGGCCATCGCGTAAATCTGGCTGCCCAGACGTGGGATGAAGAAGGAGTTCATTACGGAGTTGGAGGTCACTTTGAACTGAACCGGAGTGTTCGCCGGGAAGGCGATTTCATTCACGGTAGCAATGCCCTGTTCTGGATAGATGAAGAACCATTTCCAGTCCATGGAGACCACTTCAATGGTAATAGGTTTTTCATCGTGAACCAGCGGTTTGCTCGGCTCAAGTGCGTGAGTGGTTTTCCAGGTCAGTACAGCAAGGAACAGGATGATCAGAATAGGTACCGTCCAGACCACAGCTTCCACTTTATTGGAGTGTGACCAGTTAGGGCTATACTTCGCATCTTTATTGCTCGCACGATACTTCCAGGCGAAACCAACAGCCATCAAGATGGCAGGAATAACCACAATCAACATCAGGCCAAAAGCCGTCAGTATCAATGAACGTTGTTCCAGTCCAATCTGTCCTTTGGGGTCTAGTAGTGCAGAATCGCAGCCACTGAGTAATACAGTGCCTGCGAATAATGACAACCATCCCAAACTTTTATTGTATTTCCTGAGTCTCATTTAACGACCTCAATTCCACGGGAGTCTGGTGGCGTTTAAAGTGTGGGGGCATTTTACGGGAAGGTTACATTACTGTAAACATCATTAGCCCTGTGTCAGGAAGGTGTTACCGGGTTCTGCCGCACATGTCACAAGTGTTGCAAATTATGTCGCGTTTTCCGGGGGAAGCCGCACGGAGCGGGCGTTATAACGAAAGGGTGCCCCAGCATACCGCAAAAGGGACAATTGGTATAACCATTGTGAAAAATACACAAATAATTAACAATTAATTATCAATAAAAAGACAACTAAAAAACGAAAATTCAATCTTTCGAATGCTGAATCGTTTAACGGAAAATAGCGTAGCGAAATAAGCTCCAATAATTTCCGAATGCTATCCCGCACAAAACAACAAATATTTTTTTTGCCGATGGCGGTTATTTCGCCGTTATAATTTCGTGTCGTTATTACAACGGGAAATAACCTTTCGCTTTTTACTTCATGTCATCTGCGTTTTCCGCAATGACATGAAATCCAGCATCCCACCGGTCAGGATACCCACGATGGCGAGTAACACCCCTGCATCAAGCAGCTGGGTTTCAAACGGAAGCGACAAGGTGGTCGTCGCATTCAAGATGAGTACCGCGAGCCACACTACCAGCGCAAGACAACCAGCCATCAGCAGACGCAGGGCAAACCGATAGGCAGCCTGATATTCCGTGCGCGGCATGAAGTGTTCCGTCCGCTGGGTATATTCCAGCGTCTGGCGACAGACCAGCAGCAATAAAATCCCCGGCACCGCCGCCACCACCGAGAAGAGATAAAACGTCGGCCAGCCGTGAGCTTCAACAAACCAGCCCGCGACGGGGCCAACGTATACGCGCCCGACGGCAGAAAGGGCAGACAGTAGCGCAAATTGGGTGGCGGAAAATGACTTATTGCACAGCGTCATCAGCAGGGCGACAAATGCCGCAGTACCCATACCGCCACACAGGTTTTCAAAGAATACCGCCGTCGCCATGCTGATCATATGCTTGTCGGTGATCGACAGCAGCCAGTAACCGGCATTCGATGCGCCCTGAAGGATGCCGAAGATCAGCAGAGCGCGGAACAGCGTCAGGCGCTGCATCAATACACCGCCGTACAGCGCGCCGACGATCGTGGCAAACAGTCCCAAGGTTTTGTTTACCACGCCGACTTCGCCCGCATCAAACCCGACGCCGCGGATCAGGAAGGTGGTGGTCAGACTCATGGCGAAAGCGTCGCCAAGCTTATAAAGGACAATCAGCAGCAGGATCAGCCAGGCATTATTGCGACCAAAGAAATCTCGGAGCGGTGCGGCGACGGCCTGCTCCAGCGAGCGGGGGACCGGAATCACATCGCTCGGTTCAGGCGCGAATAGCGTGGCAATAATGCAGGGGATCAGCAGAGCGGCCATCAGCCAGTACATTCCCTGCCAGCCGAGATAGCGGTCGGCAAGCCAGAGGGCCAGCCCGCCGGAAACCAGCATACCCAGGCGGTAGCCAAGCACGCTGATTGCCGCACCGGCGCCACGCTCTTCCGCTGGCAGGACGTCCGTCTTCCAGGCGTCAAAAACAATGTCCTGCGAAGCGGAGCAGAAGGCGATCACCACCGCAAGCGCGGCCATCCAGCGCAGCTGTGTTGACGGCTCAAGGAAACCCATTGCGGCAATGGCCAGCAACAGCAGCACCTGCGTCATCACTAACCAGCCGCGACGGCGCCCGAGGAACGGTGGGGTATAGCGATCCATCACCGGCGACCACAGGAACTTAAAGACGTAAGCCTGGCCGACGAGCGAGAAGAAACCAATGGTTTTAAGATCGATGTTCTCAACCGTCATCCACGCCTGTAACGTGCCGGAGGTGAGCGCAAGGGGTAAACCGGAGGCGAAACCAAGGATCAGCAGAATAGCTGATTTCGGTTGCTGGAAAATACGTAAGTAGTGACTGGACATGTTCTTATGAACTGACCCGGTGAAGCACCGGGTCAGTCAGCAGGATTAACGGGCGTTCTGCTTGATGAAGTCGTGAATGCTGGTGTCCTGTGCCATGTCGGCAATGGTGTCAGTCAGCACACTGTTAACCGCGTCAGCGATATTTTTGTTGGAGGCCTGGAATGCGCCTTCAACGGAATAGCTTGCACGGTAGTTTTTGTTCATTTTATTGCCGTTCTTCGCGGTAGCAATGATGGCGATATCGGCTTTGGTCGCAATGTTGTAGCGAACGTTACCCTGGGAGACGTCAGCGTACAGATTGTTCACGATGATTTGCAGATCAACCGCGCCGCTTGGGCCAATCATGTATCCACGGGAGGTCATCTGTTTTTCCAGCACTTCCTGCAACAGGAAGCGCAGGTCGCGGGAGGCGGTCAGCGTGACCTGCTGGTTGTCGCGAGTCACTTTCGCCAGCGCCTGGTCCTGACGCTGATCGGCGCCATTAATGCTGACTGTGACGCCCATCAGGCTTGGATCCTGCTGAGGCAGGGTAATTTTTGGTGAAACGTCAATGGTCGTCGGCGGAGTCGCGCAGCCGGCGAGCATAAAGAGTGCTACCAACGGAAAGAAGAGTTTTTTTAACATTTTCGGGTTCTCAACGAATCGTAAGCAAAGAGAGAAAAATTGCCGCCATCATAACATCGCTAACGGCCAGGGGAAGTGGTCAACGCATGTAAATTCATCGCCTTGTCCGAAAACTGACCACCTTTCCGCTTTTCTCTGCCTGTAAGTGACAAAACGTATGAACCTCATAGTGAACTTCATTCGTTTGGATGAGAAAATCAGACGAAAGCTAAATATTTGTTGTCAAGGTGTAATGGAACCGGTAAAAGCGGCTAATATTTAAAGGGATGGGTGACACCTTAGCGTTGTCGGAGGAGTGATTTCATGATGATACGTGAACAGATAGAAGAAAAATTAAGGGCAGCGTTCAACCCTGTGTTTCTCGAAGTTGTCGACGAAAGCTATCGTCATAACGTGCCGGCAGGTTCTGAAAGCCACTTTAAAGTGGTTCTGGTCAGCGATCGCTTCACGGGAGAACGTTTCCTGAACCGACACCGCTTGATCTACAGCACCTTGACGGAAGAACTCTCCACAACCGTACATGCGCTGGCGCTGCATACCTACACCATTAAGGAATGGGAAGGGCTACAGGATACGGTATTCGCATCACCGCCTTGTCGGGGTGCAGGCACCATCGCCTGATAAATCGGATTTGCAACCGCCGGAGTTTTTCCAGTATGTTGCTTACAGATTTCGTCAAAACGGCCTTCAGGCCGTTTTGTTTTGTCTGAGTTTTGAGCGGATGGCGCGTTTTTAAGGCTAAAAATAGCCTTAAAGTGTGAAAAAAGCCGCAGCAACATGCTCCAACCGTTCTCGACTCACCTAAGTGATGCCGCTATAATGCCGCGTCTTATTGAATGTCTTCGGGATGATTCTGGCGACAGGGAATGTGAATCTGCACATAAGAGAGCATCCCGGTATAACAGACAGATTCAGAGTTGACCGAGCACTGTGATTTTTTTGAGGTAACAAGATGCAAGTTTCAGTTGAAACCACTCAAGGCCTTGGCCGCCGTGTAACGATTACTATCGCTGCTGACAGCATCGAAACTGCTGTGAAAAGCGAGCTGGTCAACGTAGCAAAAAAAGTACGTATTGACGGCTTCCGCAAGGGCAAAGTACCAATGAATGTTGTTGCTCAGCGTTATGGCGCTTCCGTGCGTCAGGATGTGCTGGGTGAACTGATGAGCCGCAACTTTATCGACGCGATCATCAAAGAAAAAATCAATCCAGCCGGCGCGCCGAACTACGTTCCAGGTGAATACAAGCAGGGCGAAGACTTCACCTACTCCGTAGAGTTCGAAGTGTACCCGGAAGTTGAGCTGAAAGGTCTGGAATCTATCGAAGTTGAAAAACCGATCGTTTCCGTGACTGACGAAGACGTTGACGGCATGCTGGATACCCTGCGCAAGCAGCAGGCGAACTGGAAAGAGAAAGAAGGCGCTGTTGACGCGGAAGACCGCGTAACCATCGACTTCACCGGTTCTGTAGACGGCGAAGAGTTCGAAGGCGGTAAAGCGTCTGACTTCGTACTGGCGATGGGCCAGGGTCGTATGATCCCAGGCTTCGAAGACGGTATCAAAGGCCACAAAGCGGGCGAAGAGTTCACCATCGACGTGACCTTCCCTGAAGAATACCACGCTGAAAACCTGAAAGGTAAAGCAGCGAAGTTCGTTATCAACCTGAAGAAAGTGGAAGAGCGCGAACTGCCAGAACTGACTGAAGAATTCATCAAGCGTTTCGGCGTGGAAGATGGTTCTGTTGCGGGCCTGCGTACCGAAGTGCGTAAAAACATGGAGCGCGAGCTGAACGGCGCTGTACGTAACCGCGTGAAGTCTCAGGCGATTGAAGGTCTGGTGAAAGCGAACGACATCGACGTTCCTGCTGCCCTGATCGACAGCGAAATCGACGTTCTGCGCCGTCAGGCTGCACAGCGCTTCGGTGGCAACCAGCAGCAAGCGATGGAACTGCCACGCGAGCTGTTCGAAGAGCAAGCGAAACGTCGCGTTGTTGTCGGCCTGCTGCTGGGCGAAGTGATTCGTACCCACGAACTGAAAGCAGACGAAGAGCGTGTGAAAGGCCTGATCGAAGAGATGGCTTCTGCATACGAAGATCCATCAGAAGTGATCGAGTTCTACGGTAAGAACAAAGAGCTGATGGACAACATGCGCAACGTCGCACTGGAAGAGCAGGCTGTTGAAGCGGTACTGGCGAAAGCGAAAGTGACCGAAAAAGAGACCTCTTTCACCGAACTGATGAACCAGCAGGCGTAATTTCGCCCCGACGGTTTAAAGTTTGAACAAAAAACCCGTTGCCCTCCGGCGACGGGTTTTTTTTATCACAGCTTTAGTCCTGGAAGGGTGCTAAAACGCCCTTTCAGTGTTAGCGTTACAACAAAACGTTGTTATGCTTGAAATAGGGCATGACGACCCCCATTAGTATGTAATCACGATGATTGAGACTGGCTGATAATCCGTCCATAAGGTTACAATCAGTACAGCAGGTGTTTTCAATTTTGAACCAGGAGACGGAAATGTCATACAGTGGCGAACGAGATAACTTTGCACCCCATATGGCGCTGGTGCCAATGGTTATTGAACAGACCTCACGCGGTGAGCGTTCTTTCGATATCTATTCCCGTCTGCTCAAGGAACGCGTTATCTTTCTGACCGGCCAGGTGGAAGACCATATGGCTAACCTGATCGTGGCGCAGATGCTGTTCCTGGAAGCGGAAAACCCGGAAAAAGACATTTACCTGTACATCAACTCGCCAGGCGGTGTGATTACGGCGGGCATGTCAATTTATGACACCATGCAATTCATCAAGCCGGATGTCAGTACCATCTGTATGGGGCAGGCGGCATCCATGGGTGCTTTCCTGTTAACCGCAGGGGCGAAAGGTAAGCGTTTCTGCCTGCCTAACTCCCGCGTGATGATTCACCAGCCGCTGGGTGGTTACCAGGGCCAGGCGACGGATATTGAAATCCACGCCCGAGAAATTCTGAAAGTAAAAGCGCGCATGAATGAACTTATGGCGCAGCATACGGGTCAACCTCTCGAGCAGATCGAGCGCGATACCGAGCGCGATCGCTTCCTCTCTGCACCAGAGGCAGTTGAGTACGGCTTAGTCGACTCCATTTTGACCCATCGTAATTGATGCCCGCGACGCGAGTGTGCCGCTATACTAAGGTAGGGCGGAACGTTGCCTGTAAGCAGCTTGCGTCTGAGAATGGCATTTGCGTCGTCATGTGCGGCACATAGAACTTAAAAAGAGGTTTGGACTCATGACAGATAAACGCAAAGATGGTTCGGGCAAACTGCTGTACTGCTCTTTTTGCGGCAAAAGCCAGCATGAAGTGCGTAAACTGATTGCCGGGCCGTCCGTGTATATCTGCGACGAATGCGTCGATTTATGTAACGACATCATTCGCGAAGAGATTAAAGAAGTCGCGCCGCACCGTGAGCGCAGCGCGTTACCAACGCCACACGAGATTCGCCACCACCTGGACGACTATGTCATTGGTCAGGAGCAGGCGAAAAAAGTGCTGGCGGTGGCGGTATACAACCACTACAAACGTCTGCGTAACGGCGATACCAGCAATGGCGTAGAGCTGGGCAAAAGTAACATTCTGCTGATCGGGCCTACGGGTTCTGGTAAAACCCTGCTGGCGGAAACGCTGGCGCGCCTGCTGGATGTTCCGTTCACCATGGCGGATGCCACCACCCTGACCGAAGCCGGTTATGTGGGTGAAGACGTTGAAAATATTATCCAGAAGCTGCTCCAGAAGTGCGATTACGACGTACAGAAAGCCCAGCGCGGGATCGTCTATATCGATGAGATCGACAAAATCTCCCGTAAATCAGACAACCCGTCGATCACCCGTGACGTCTCGGGCGAGGGCGTGCAGCAGGCGCTGCTGAAGCTGATTGAAGGTACGGTTGCGGCTGTTCCACCGCAGGGTGGACGTAAACATCCGCAGCAGGAATTCTTGCAGGTTGATACCTCCAAGATCCTGTTTATCTGTGGTGGTGCGTTTGCAGGCCTGGATAAAGTGATCTCTCACCGTGTGGAAACCGGCTCCGGCATTGGTTTTGGCGCAACGGTGAAAGCCACGTCTGAAAAACCAAACGAAGGCCAGCTGCTGGCGCAGGTTGAACCGGAAGATCTGATCAAATTCGGTTTGATTCCGGAATTTATCGGCCGTCTGCCGGTTGTGGCGACCCTGAACGAACTGAGCGAAGACGCGCTGATTCAAATCCTGAAAGAGCCGAAAAACGCGCTGACCAAGCAGTATCAGGCGCTGTTTAATCTGGAAGGCGTTGAGCTGGAATTCCGTGACGAAGCACTGGACGCGATTGCCAAGAAAGCGATGGCGCGTAAAACCGGTGCCCGTGGCCTGCGTTCTATCGTAGAAGCAGCATTGCTCGACACGATGTACGATCTTCCTTCTATGGAAGACGTTGAAAAAGTCGTGATCGACGAGTCCGTCATTGGTGGCCAGTCCAAGCCGTTACTGATTTACGGTAAACCGGAAGCGCAGCAGGCATCTGGCGAATAATTCACCATTTCATACAATCAGTTAATCAAAAAGGGGGGATTTTATCTCCCCTTTACTTTTTCCGTATTCATGGCGTTGAATGTATGGGAAACATCCCCATATACTGGATTACATGTTAATGGTTGTGTGAAGCACAGTTACATGACCAGTTTACCTGGCGGACACTAAACTAAGAGAGAGCTCTATGAATCCTGAGCGTTCTGAACGCATTGAAATCCCCGTATTGCCGTTGCGCGATGTGGTGGTTTATCCGCACATGGTCATACCCTTATTTGTAGGGCGGGAAAAATCTATCCGTTGCCTCGAAGCCGCCATGGATCATGATAAAAAAATCATGTTGGTCGCGCAGAAGGAAGCATCAACGGATGAGCCGGGTGTAAACGATCTTTTCACCGTCGGGACCGTGGCCTCTATTTTGCAGATGCTGAAGCTGCCAGACGGCACCGTGAAGGTGCTGGTGGAAGGCTTACAGCGTGCGCGTATTACCACTCTGTCAGACGATGGCGAGCACTTCTCTGCGAAGGCAGAGTACCTTGATTCACCGGAACTTGATGAGCGCGAACAGGAAGTGCTGGTACGCACCGCGATCAGCCAGTTCGAAGGCTACATCAAGCTGAATAAGAAAATCCCACCTGAAGTGCTGACGTCGCTGAACAGCATCGACGATCCTGCACGTCTGGCGGATACCATCGCTGCCCATATGCCGCTGAAGCTTGCCGACAAACAGTCCGTGCTGGAAATGTCCGACGTTAACGAACGTCTGGAATACCTGATGGCGATGATGGAGTCTGAGATCGATCTGCTCCAGGTTGAGAAGCGCATTCGCAACCGCGTCAAAAAGCAGATGGAAAAATCGCAGCGTGAGTACTATCTGAACGAGCAAATGAAAGCCATTCAGAAAGAGCTCGGCGAGATGGACGATGCGCCGGATGAAAACGAAGCGCTGAAGCGTAAGATCGACGCGGCGAAGATGCCGAAAGAGGCGAAAGAGAAAGCCGAAGCTGAGTTGCAGAAGCTGAAAATGATGTCTCCGATGTCGGCAGAGGCGACCGTCGTGCGCGGCTATATTGAGTGGATGGTGCAGGTTCCGTGGAATGCCCGCAGCAAGGTCAAAAAAGACCTGCGTCAGGCGCAGGAAATCCTCGATACCGACCACTACGGCCTGGAACGCGTGAAAGACCGCATTCTTGAGTACCTCGCGGTACAGAGCCGTGTGAACAAAATCAAAGGTCCAATTCTGTGCCTGGTAGGGCCTCCAGGCGTGGGTAAAACCTCTCTGGGCCAGTCCATCGCCAAAGCGACCGGACGTAAGTATATCCGTATGGCGCTGGGCGGCGTACGCGATGAAGCGGAAATCCGCGGCCATCGTCGCACCTATATCGGTTCCATGCCGGGCAAGCTGATCCAGAAGATGGCGAAAGTGGGGGTTAAAAACCCGCTGTTCCTGCTCGATGAGATCGACAAAATGTCTTCGGACATGCGTGGCGATCCGGCGTCGGCGCTGCTGGAAGTGCTTGATCCAGAACAGAACGTGGCGTTCAGCGATCACTACCTGGAAGTGGACTACGACCTGAGCGATGTGATGTTCGTGGCGACCTCCAACTCCATGAACATTCCGGCCCCGCTGCTGGACCGTATGGAAGTGATCCGTCTCTCCGGTTATACCGAAGATGAGAAGCTGAACATTGCTAAGCAGCACCTGCTGCCGAAACAGATTGAGCGTAACGCGCTGAAAGCCAACGAGCTGACCGTCGAGGACAGCGCGATTATTGGCATCATTCGCTATTACACCCGTGAAGCGGGCGTGCGTAGCCTCGAGCGTGAGATCTCTAAGCTGTGCCGTAAGGCGGTGAAACAGCTGCTGCTGGATAAGAGCCTGAAGCACATTGTGATTAACGGCGACAATCTGCATGCTTACCTTGGCGTTCAGCGCTTCGACTACGGTCGTGCGGACAACGAAAACCGCGTTGGTCAGGTGACCGGTCTGGCATGGACGGAAGTGGGCGGCGATCTGCTGACCATCGAAACCGCCTGTGTCCCGGGCAAAGGCAAGCTGACCTACACCGGTTCACTGGGTGAAGTGATGCAGGAGTCCATCCAGGCGGCGCTGACCGTGGTGCGCGCGCGTGCGGAAAAACTGGGTATCAACCCGGATTTCTACGAAAAACGCGACATTCACGTTCACGTTCCGGAAGGGGCGACGCCGAAAGATGGCCCAAGCGCGGGTATTGCCATGTGTACGGCGCTGGTTTCCTGCCTGACAGGGAACCCGGTTCGTGCTGATGTGGCCATGACCGGTGAAATTACGCTGCGTGGTCAGGTACTGCCTATCGGCGGGTTAAAAGAAAAACTGCTGGCGGCACACCGCGGTGGGATCAAAACCGTATTGATCCCTTACGAAAATAAACGCGATCTGGAAGAGATTCCGGACAACGTTATTGCCGATTTGCAGATCCATCCGGTGAAACGCATTGAGGAAGTTCTGACTCTCGCACTGCAAAATGAACCGTCCGGAATGCAGGTTGTAACCGCAAAATAGTGACCTCGCGCAAAGAGCGCCAATAAAAACAAGGCTGGTAAGTCATTTCGTACTTGCCAGCCTTTTTTTGTATAGCTAATTTAGATTGCTGATTGGGTTAGCCATCAACAACGGGTGTTGTAAGGTCATAGCAGGACTGATATAACTGCTGCGCGGTCGCGCTGTGAAGGATTCAGGTGCGATATAAATTATAAAGAGAGGAAGAGAACAGTGAATAAATCTCAACTGATTGACAAAATTGCTGCGGGTGCTGATATTTCTAAAGCTGCAGCGGGACGTGCTTTAGATGCTTTAATTGCTTCTGTTACTGAATCTCTGCAAGCTGGGGACGACGTTGCACTGGTAGGCTTCGGTACTTTTGCGGTTAAAGAGCGTGCAGCCCGTACTGGCCGCAACCCTCAGACCGGTAAAGAGATCACCATTGCTGCCGCTAAAGTGCCGGGTTTCCGTGCAGGTAAAGCGCTGAAAGACGCAGTAAACTGATTGCTTTCCCGCTCCAGGGAAGCTGAAAAGTACAAGGGCGCATCGTTTGATGTGCCTTTTTTGTTTGTCCAGACCTGATTTGTGCGAGTTTATGCGAGTTGTGGGCTGACAATTGCCCTGTTTTCTTGTCACAATACGCCTTTACGCGCGACGGTCAGGATTTTCCGTCAGCGTCAGGTAACCAGTCACCTACAGCGGAGTGTTGTTACACCATGATGGACAGCTTACGCACGGCTGCTAACAGTCTCGTGCTCAAGATTATTTTCGGTATCATTATCGTGTCGTTCATATTGACCGGTGTGAGTAGTTACCTCATCGGCGGTGGCGCGAACTACGCCGCAAAAGTGAATGGCCAGGAAATTAGCCGTGGGCAGTTCGAGAACGCTTTTGCTGGTGAACGTAACCGCATGCAGCAGCAACTGGGCGACCAATACTCTGAACTTGCAGCCAACGAAGGCTATATGAAAAACCTGCGTCAGCAGACGCTGAACCGCCTTATCGACGAAGCGCTGCTGGATCAGTACGCGAAAAGCCTGGGTCTGGGCATCAGCGATGAGCAGGTTAAAAAAGCCATCTTCTCGACGCAGGCTTTCCAGTCTAACGGGAAGTTCGACAACGCGCGTTACAACAGCATTGTTAACCAGATGGGTATTACGGCTGACCAGTACGCTCAGGCGCTGCGTAACCAGTTGACCACGCAACAGCTGATCAACGCGGTGGTGGGCACCGATTTCATGCTGAAAGGCGAAACTGAAGAGCTGGCGGCACTGGTGGCGCAGCAACGCGTGGTGCGTGAAGCGACGATTGATGTCAACGCACTGGCAGCGAAACAGCAGGTTAGCGACGCTGAAGTTAATGCTTACTACGAGCAAAACAAGAACAACTTCATCTCTCCGGAACAGTTCCGCGTAAGCTATATCAAGCTGGATGCAGCTGCGATGCAGGAAAACGCGACTGACGCCGAGATCCAGTCTTATTACGACCAGCATCAGGATCAGTTCACTCAGCCGCAGCGTAACCGTTACAGCGTGATCCAGACCAAAACGGAAGCAGAAGCGAAAGCCGTGCTGGACGAGCTGAACAAAGGCGCTGATTTCGCCACCTTAGCGAAAGCAAAATCCACCGACATTATTTCTGCCAAAAACGGCGGTGATATGGGCTGGCTGGAAGAGTCCACTACCCCGGACGAGCTGAAAAATGCAGGCCTGAAAGAGAAAGGCCAACTGTCTGGTGTAATCAAATCCTCCGTTGGTTTCCTGGTGGCGCGTCTGGACGATGTTGTGGCGGCGAAAACCAAGCCGCTGGCTGACGTTCGTGATGATATCGCTGCGAAAGTGAAGCAGGAGAAAGCGCTGGACGCCTTCTATGCTCTGCAACAGAAAGTGAGCGATGCCGCAAGCAACGACAATGAATCACTGGCGGGTGCTGAGCAGGCTGCTGGCGTTAAAGCGGTTGAGACGGGCTGGTTCAGCCACGAAAACCTGCCGGAAGAACTGAACTTCAAACCAGTTTCAGATGCCATTTTCAATGGTGGTCTGGTCGGTGAGAACGGTACGCCGGGCAGCAACTCAGACATCATTACCGTTGACGGTGACCGTGCGTTCGTACTGCGCGTCAGCGAGCACAAAGCCGAGGCAGTGAAGCCCCTGGCGGAAGTGAAAGATCAGGTGGTGGCGCTGGTCAAACACAACAAAGCGGCACAGCAGGCAAAACTGGATGCAGAGAAAATTCTGGCCGATCTGAAAGCCGGTAAGAACGATGCGCTGAAAGCGGCTGGCCTGAGCTTTGGCGAAGCAAAAACGCTGAGCCGTACCGGTCAGGATCCTGTCAGCCAGGCGGCGTTTGGCCTGAGCCTGCCGGCGAAAGACAAACCTGTCTTTGGCACCACGACCGATATGCAGGGTAACGTGGTGCTTCTGGCGCTGGATGAAGTAAAAGCCGGTACGCTGCCAGACGCGCAGAAGAAGGCCATGGTTCAGGGAATTACCCAGAACAATGCCCAGATTGCTTTCGAAGCGATGATGAGCAACCTGCGTAAAGAAGCCAAAATCAAACTGGGTGATGTGGTCACTCAGGAGCAATAATTACGTATCTGCTCGCAGATTTTCGTAACGCTCTGCAAAAACTAAAGGCCGCTTTCGCGGCCTTTTCCATTTCTGCAATCTGTTGTTTGTCCCTGTTTTCCCGTGCGGTTATTGTGGCGTGGCTGTCAACAAACAAGGAGAAAACAGCATGAAATGTGGAATCAAAGCACTGTTAATTACACTGGCTATTGCCACTTCCGGGATGAGTGCGGGCGCGCTGGCGGCGTCCCCCTCGGTTAAAGCGCAGGCTGCACAAAACCAGGCCGATGCAACGTCACAAGGTCATGTTAAAGCCAACGCGACGGCCAGCACGAAAGCCATTGAGGACGAGGGTACGCGGGTCAGTATCAATACTGCCTCTGCGGACGATCTTGCCCGCGTTATGAATGGTGTGGGTCTAAAAAAAGCGCAGGCCATCGTCAGCTATCGTGAAGAGTATGGCCCTTTCAAAACCCTTGACGATCTCAAGCAGGTGCCGGGTATGGGCAGCGCGCTGGTTGAGCGCAATCTCGCACACCTGACGCTGTAATCGCGTAATCACTTGCACTGCGGCAAAAATTTGCCAGGATAAAGAGGTCATACCAGTTATGACCTCTGAACCTATAACAACGAAAGGCTATTGCGCTATGCAGACACAAATCAAAGTCCGTGGTTATCACCTCGATGTTTACCAGCACGTCAATAACGCCCGCTACCTTGAATTTCTTGAAGAGGCGCGCTGGGACGGCCTGGAGAACAGCGAAAGCTTCCAGTGGCTGACCGCACACAACATCGCGTTTGTGGTCGTCAATATCAACATTAACTACCGCCGCCCGGCTGTGCTGGGGGATGTGCTCACCGTGACCAGTGAGGTCCAACAACTGAATGGCAAAAGTGGTGTATTGAGCCAGGTCGTTACGCTGGAGCCAGAAGGGCAGGTGGTGGCCGATGCGCTGATCACCTTTGTCTGTATCGATCTCAAAACCCAGAAAGCGTTGCCGCTGGAAGGGGAGTTGCGCGAAAAGCTGGAGCTGATGATCGCGTAAGAAATGTTCAGGAATAACTGTGCTGTCGACACTTACCGTTCGACAGCACGGTCAGGTAGCCCTTATTTCAGCCCGGTCTTTTTCTGCATCGCGGCCATCACGCCCGCTTTATCCGCAAAATAATGATTCAGACCGTTCGCGCGCAGGTTACAGGCGGCACACTGCCCGCAGCCGTCCCCTTTAATGCCGTTGTAGCAGGTCAGGGTCTCGTTGCGAACAACATCCAGCTTGCCCCAGTAGTCGGCCAGGGCCCAGGTTTCAGCCTTATCCAGCCACATCAGCGGCGTTTCGAAGCGGGTCTCTTTTGCCATTCCCAGATCGACAGCGTGATTGAGTGCTTTCACGAATTCATCCCGGCAGTCCGGGTAGCCAGAGAAGTCGGTCTCACATACGCCCGTGATCACCGCTTCGGCTTTCACCTGGTAGGCATAGATCGCCGTCAGGGTCAGGAAGAGAATGTTGCGGCCCGGTACGAAGGTGTTCGGAATGCCGCTGGCATCCGGTTCGTAATCAGGCACCGGAATGCTGTCGCGGGTGAGGCTGCTGACGGCAAGTTCATTTAACAGCGTCACGTCCAGCACTTTATGAGCGCGGGCGCCCAGTTTGAGGGCCAGTTCACGAGCGACATCGATTTCAGCGCGATGACGCTGACCATAATCAAAAGTGACGCAGTGCACTTCATCATACTGGTGAAGCGCCTGAATCAGGCAGGTGGTGGAATCTTGTCCTCCGCTGAACACGACGACGGCACGTTTCATAGATCATCTCGACAGTTACAGTAAAAGCGTCATGTTAACGCCTGGCTAAAGCGGCGACCAGCTTCTTCACGCGTTTGGGGGAGGAAGCCAGGCTTCGGTGAAGTCAAACCAGCCGCGAGTGTTAAGGCGTATGCCGTTGACGCCCGGAGGCGCGCTGATTTGATACTGGTAGTTAAAGAGCGGCGTCAAGACGGCTGTCTCCATTAACCGGCTGAAGATAGCCTGAAGTCCTGCGTGTCGGTCACGTTCGTCGGCCTGCGTCTGCACCGCATCCAGCGTGGCCTGCAAATGGGCGTATGCCGGTGCGCTCAGCAGATGCGGCCAGAGCGCATCGCAGCAGAGCCACTGCTCAAGCGTGTACGCTGGCGCTTCGCCAATCAGTCTGTCTCCCATCATGATGTCTGCATCGGCAAGCTGCTGGCACCCGTCCCACGTTTTGGCGTCGTGAAAGATGACGGTCAGTTCACAACCCTGCCGCGCAAGGTATGCTTTTAACTGGCTGGCCATGGTGTGAAGCTCAACCGGCAGGTGGTAGACGAGCGTCAATGCCTCTGGCAGCGCAACGTCGGTTAAATCAGGCCATTGGGGGATCGCCCAGCCGGGAAGCAGTTCCTCGGTAGGGGTGATGAGCCCTTCGTTCAGGGGAAGCGTGTGCAGCAGCGTTGAGAGATGAATGATATTAATCAGCCGCTTTGCCTGAAGTTCGCTCAGACGTGGGCTCTGTTTCAGCGTGAGGTAGCAGAAACCCAGACTGGTGCTGTTACTCACCAGCCGCAGGCTGGCCAGCTCGTCGGCCTCGCCAATGGCGATTTGCACCGGGTGGCGACAGCTGGTGCCCAGACTGTAGTCAAAAAGCTGGGGCGTGATCCAGTACTCGATAGCCTTAAGCAACGGATGGCCAAGGTGATACTGCTCGTGGCTTTCCAGACGCACCAGTTCAGGCTCAAAAACGCTCAGTCGAAAGGGACCGCTGCCCACCACGGGGTAATCGGGATGCGCCAGACGGCTACAGTAGGTTGCCAGCCTGTGCGCCAGCCAGTAGTCAGGTTGATGGAGAATAAACGTCAGGCACTGCGGATGCGTGGTTTCGATACGTAAGACGCTGCGGAAAAGCGTGCCCATGCCGGGCTGCGATAACAGCGCCGCCAGGCTTTTCCGGAGCTGTGCCGTCTCTATTTTATCGCCGTTATGCCAGTGCAGGGTGGAGCGAATGTAGAAATGCCAGCGCAGGCCGTCAGCGGAGATTTCCCAGTGATGCGCCAGATCGCCCGTGGGTTCACTGCTGGTACCATTAAAACGCGTCAAACCAGAGAATACCTGTCCCGCCAGATGCTGCTCCGCCCGGCCAGGGAGAAACCCCGGCTGAAGCGGCTCCAGCGAGCGATAGTAGGGAATACGCAGCGTCGGCGTATCGTTCTGCCACTGCCCGCCCATAAACGGATGCAGCAGCGATCGCAAATCTTCAGGCGCGAGCTGGGCCAGCTCCAGCGCGTTGTGCTGCTGTCCACTTTTCAGGGCCTCTTCCATCATCGTATTACGCAACGAGTCCGGGGTGACGTGAAAGCGTAATTCCCCACGCTTACCTCGTCCGGAGCGGGCGTGCCAGCTTAGCCAGCCCGCCTCCTGCGCCTGGCGCAGCAGGGTGCGAACATGTCGCTCGCTGCAAAAGCAGCGGCTGGCAAGTTCACTGATGGTAACCTGCTGCGGTGCGCCGGCGGAAGGGTGCCACAGACGCTGATACTGGTTAAGACGATTAAGCTGGCGCATGAAAAACCCGGAACAATAATTATCATCTATTCACTATTACTTCCGTATATCTCACGTAATACTGATGCACAAGTTAACCGCATCACATTTCGGGAGTAATTATGGCTCGGCTCGCTGCATTTGATATGGACGGCACGCTGTTAATGCCGGATCACCGTTTAGGGGAGAAAACCCTGAACACACTTAAGCGCCTGCGCGAGCGTGAAGTCACCCTGACGTTTGCCACTGGTCGTCATGTTCTCGAGATGCGCCATCTGCTGGGAACATTTGCCCTCGATGCGTTCCTGATCACCGGCAACGGGACGCGCATTCACTCCGTCGACGGCAATATGCTGCACCGTCAGGATCTGAATCCGGAAGTGGCGGACATTGTCCTGCACAGCACCTGGGATACGCAGGCCAGCGTGCATGTTTTTAATGATGAAGGCTGGTTTACCGGGCGTGCGATCCCGGCCTTGCTGCACGCTCACGTTTACAGCGGCTTTAAATATCAGCTTATCGATTTGCGCCGCATTCCGGCACACAAGGTGACCAAGATCTGCTTCTGTGGCGATCACGACGATCTCTGCCGCCTGCGTATTCAGCTTAACGAGGCGCTGGGCGACCGGGCGCACCTGACCTTCTCGGCGGTGGACTGCCTTGAAGTGCTGCCGGTGGGCTGTAACAAAGGATCTGCGCTGGCGGTGCTGAGCGATCATCTGGGGCTGACGATGCAGGACTGTATGGCCTTTGGTGACGCCATGAACGACCACGAGATGCTGAGCAGCGTGGGTCGTGGACTGATTATGGGGAACGCGATGCCGCAACTTATTGCCGCGCTCCCGCATTTACCGGTTATCGGACACTGTCGTAACGAAGCGGTGTCCCATTTTTTGACGCATTGGCTGGACAAAAATAACCTCCCATATTCCCCCGAATAGTGAGACCCTTCCAGCAAGCCAGGCTTTAGCCTGGCTTTTTTTTATTTCACCAGCTGCGAAATCTGCGCTTTCCACGGTTCTACATCGCCAATAGTTGCCTGCACCCATTCTGCGTTGTAATAGGTGTCCAGGTAGCGCTCCCCGCTGTCACACAGCAGCGTGACGACAGAGCCGGTACGGCCTTCTTCGCGCATCCTCGCGGCCAGCTGTAGCGCGCCCCACATATTGGTGCCGGTGGAAGCCCCGACTTTACGGCCAAGCTGTGTCTCCAGCCAGTGCGCCGTCGCGACGCTGGCGGCGTCCGGCACGCGGAGCATCTCATCCACAACGTCCGGAATGAACGAGGGTTCGACGCGCGGGCGACCAATCCCTTCGATCTTGCTCCCCACGGGGCTGCGCAGGCTGGCATCGCGGGATTGCCAGTAATCGAGGAACACCGAGTTTTGCGGGTCAACCACCATCAGCTGCGTATCATAACCCTGACAGCGGATATAACGTCCGATGGTGGCGGAGGTTCCGCCCGTGCCCGCGCTCATGACAATGTAAGAGGGAACAGGATGCGGCTCGTGGGTCATCTGGCGGAAAATGCTGTCCGCAATGTTATTATTGCCGCGCCAGTCGGTGGCGCGCTCGGCGAAGGTAAACTGGTCCATATAGTGACCATTCAGTTCGCGGGCCAGCATTTCGGAGGCCGCATAGATTTCGCAGGCGCTTTCCACAAAGTGGCAGCGTCCGCCGTAAAATTCGATCTGTTCGACTTTACGTTTCGCCGTGCAGGAGGGCATCACGGCGATAAACGGGAGGCCCAGCAGGCGGGCAAAGTAGGCTTCGGAGACGGCAGTTGATCCGGACGACGATTCAATAATCGTGGTGCCTTCTTTAATCCAGCCGTTACATAAACCGTATAAAAAGAGTGAACGCGCCAGGCGATGCTTCAGGCTGCCGGTAGGATGGGTGCTTTCATCCTTCAGGTAAAGCTGAATGCCGGGAAATCCAGGCAGAGGCAGGCGGATCAAGTGGGTGTCTGCCGAGCGCTGATAGTCGGCATTTATTTCGCTGATGGCATGTTTAACCCAGGTGCTATTCATCGTAGTTATCCGTTTGTCATTTTGTGCCCAGCATAGCGAAAAGCACAGAAAAAATTGTTGCTATCTGACCTTTAAAATAGAATGTAAGGAGAATAATTTTCTCTTCGAGGTGGCTATGTTAGATAAAATTGATCGTAAGCTGCTTTCTTTGCTGCAAAGCGACTGCACCCTCTCTTTGCAGGCGCTGGCAGATGCCGTTAATCTGACCACCACACCGTGCTGGAAGCGCCTCAAGAAGCTGGAAGATGATGGCATTCTGCTGGGACGCGTGGCGTTGCTGGATCCCGAAAAACTGGGGCTTGGACTGACCGCCTTCGTCCTGATAAAAACGCAGCATCACAGTAGCGAATGGTACTGCCGCTTCGTCACCCAGGTTTCCGACATGCCCGAAGTGCTCGGCTTTTGGCGCATGGCGGGGGAATACGACTATCTGATGCGCGTTCAGGTGGCAGACATGAAGCGCTACGATGATTTCTACAAGCGGCTGGTCAATAGCGTACCAGGCTTGTCCGATGTCACCTCCAGTTTCGCCATGGAACAGATTAAATACACCACAGCGTTACCCATTGAATAACTTCTTAAAATACCTTCAGGAAAAGACCGCGTGCGATTATTTGCCCAATTAAGCTGGTACTTTCGTCGGGAGTGGCAACGCTACCTCGGCGCGGTGGCCCTGCTTATTATCATTGCCATTCTGCAACTGATCCCGCCCAAAGTGGTGGGTTACGTCGTGGATGGCGTTACGGAACAACATTACACCGCCGCACGGGTGATGATGTGGGGCGGTACGCTGGTGCTGACGGCCGTGGTGGTTTACCTGCTGCGTTATGTCTGGCGCGTGCTGCTGTTCGGCGCGTCCTATCAGCTTGCCGTTGAGCTGCGTGAGGACTTTTACCGCCAGCTGAGCCGCCAGCACCCTGAGTTTTATCTGCGTCACCGTACCGGGGATCTCATCGCCCGCGCCACTAACGATGTAGACCGCGTGGTGTTTGCCGCCGGTGAAGGGGTGCTAACGCTGGTGGATTCCCTGGTGATGGGCTGTGCGGTACTGATTGTGATGTCTACGCAAATTAGCTGGGAGCTCACGCTGCTGGCGCTGCTGCCGATGCCGCTGATGGCGCTGGCAATTAACCGCTACGGCGAGCAGCTCCATGAACGCTTTAAGCTGGCGCAGGCGGCGTTCTCGTCGCTGAACGATCGCACCCAGGAGAGCATGACCAGCATCCGCATGATTAAAGCGTTTGGTCTGGAAGACCGCCAGTCCGCGCTGTTTGCCGCCGACGCCGCCGATACCGGCGCGAAAAACATGCGCGTGGCGCGTATTGATGCCCGTTTCGATCCGACAATTTATATTGCGATTGGCATGGCGAACCTGCTGGCAGTGGGCGGCGGCAGCTGGATGGTTGTGCAAGGCACGATGACCCTCGGGCAGTTAACCAGCTTTGCGATGTACCTTGGGCTGATGATCTGGCCGATGCTGGCGCTGGCCTGGATGTTTAATATCGTTGAACGCGGGAGCGCCGCTTACAGCCGTATCCGCGCCATGCTGGCGGAAGTGCCGGTCGTGAACGATGGCAGCGAGCCGGTGCCGGAAGGTCCGGGTATTCTCAAGGCTGATATCCGCGCCTTTATCTACCCGCAAACGGAACATCCGGTGCTTGAGAACGTCAGTTTCACGCTGCGTCCTGGTCAGATGCTGGGCATCTGTGGCCCGACGGGTTCCGGTAAAAGCACCATTCTGTCACTGATTCAGCGCCATTTTGACGTGAGCGAAGGCGATATCCGTTTCCACGACGTCCCTCTGCCACGTCTGCTGCTGGATGACTGGCGCAGCCGCCTGGCGGTCGTCAGCCAGACGCCGTTTTTGTTTTCAGACACCATTGCCAACAATATCGCGCTCGGGTGTCCGACGGCGACACAGGACCAGATCGAGCACGTGGCGCGTCTGGCCAGCGTCCACGAGGATATTCTGCGCCTGCCGCAGGGCTACGACACGGAAGTGGGTGAGCGGGGCGTTATGCTCTCCGGCGGACAAAAACAGCGTATCTCTATTGCCCGCGCGCTGCTGCTGGACGCTGAGATCCTGATACTGGATGATGCGCTGTCCGCGGTTGACGGACGTACTGAACATCAAATTTTGCATAACCTTCGCCAGTGGGGAGAGGGGCGCACGGTCATCATCAGCGCGCACCGTCTGTCGGCCCTTACCGAAGCCAGTGAAATTCTGGTGCTTCAGCACGGGCATATTGCTCAGCGTGGTCAGCATGAGCAGCTTGCCGGGCAGACCGGATGGTATCGGGATATGTACCGCTATCAACAGCTTGAAGCCGCGCTGGATGAGGAGGTCGCCGATGCGTAAGTTTGGACAGATGTGGCCGACGTTAAAACGGCTGCTGGCCTATGGCTCACCGTGGCGCAAACCGCTTTCCATCGCCGTGCTGTTGCTGTGGATCGCCGCGATTGCGGAGGTGACCGGTCCGCTGCTTATCAGCTATTTCATCGACAATATGGTGGCGAAAAACTATCTGCCGCTGGGGCTGGTGGCGGGGCTGGGCGTGGCGTATGTCGGCCTACAGCTGACGGCGGCGGGGCTGCACTATGCGCAGTCGCTGCTGTTTAACCGGGCTGCCGTGGGCGTGGTCCAGCAGCTACGCACGGATGTGATGGATGCCGCGCTGCGCCAGCCGCTGAGCGAGTTTGATACCCAGCCGGTCGGACAGGTTATTTCGCGCGTCACCAATGACACCGAGGTGATCCGCGACCTCTATGTAACCGTTGTCGCAACGGTTCTGCGCAGTGCCGCGTTAATTGGCGCGATGCTGGTGGCGATGTTCAGCCTGGACTGGCGTATGGCGCTGGTGGCGATCGCTATTTTCCCGGCGGTGCTGATTGTGATGGTAATTTACCAGCGCTACAGCACGCCGATTGTTCGTCGCGTGCGCGCTTACCTCGCAGATATCAATGATGGCTTCAACGAAGTGATCAACGGCATGAGCGTTATCCAGCAGTTTCGCCAGCAGGCGCGTTTTGGCGAGCGAATGGGAGAAGCCAGCCGCTCGCATTATATGGCGCGGATGCAGACGTTACGGCTGGATGGCTTCCTGTTACGCCCGCTGCTGAGCCTCTTCTCTGCGCTGGTGCTGTGCGGGCTGTTGATGCTGTTTGGCCTGACGACGCGCGGAACCATCGAGGTGGGGGTACTGTACGCATTTATCAGTTACCTTGGACGCCTTAACGAACCGCTGATTGAACTCACCACGCAGCAATCGATGCTGCAACAGGCAGTGGTCGCGGGCGAACGTGTATTCGAGCTGATGGACAGGCCGCGTCAGACCTATGGCGATGACGAACGCCCGCTGGAAAGTGGATCCATAGCGTTTGATCATGTCTCGTTTGCCTACCGCGACGACCAGCTTGTCTTGCAGGATATCAACCTCGAGGTACCGTCGCGCGGTTTTGTCGCCCTGGTTGGGCATACCGGTAGCGGCAAAAGCACGCTCGCCAGTTTGCTGATGGGCTACTATCCGTTGACGCAAGGGGAGATCCGTCTGGACGGACGGCCGCTTGCCGCGCTTAGCCACAACGCGTTACGTAAGGGCGTCGCGATGGTGCAGCAGGATCCGGTGGTACTGGCGGATACCTTTTATGCCAACGTGACGCTGGGACGACCTTTCACGCCTGAGCAGGTATGGGAGGTGCTGGAAACGGTACAGCTTGCGGATCTGGCGCGCGGGTTAAGCGAGGGGATCCATACCCGGCTGGGTGAGCAGGGCAATAATCTCTCGGTCGGGCAAAAGCAACTTCTTGCGCTGGCGCGCGTGCTGATTGAGACGCCACAGGTGTTAATTCTGGATGAAGCGACCGCAAGCATTGACTCCGGTACCGAGCAGGCGATCCAGCAGGCGCTGGCTGCCGTGCGGGATCGCACTACGCTGGTGGTAATCGCCCACCGCCTCTCAACCATCGTCGATGCCGATACCATTCTGGTGCTGCACCGTGGCCAGGCCATTGAACGGGGGACGCACAGAGCGCTGCTTGAGGCAAAAGGACGCTACTGGCAGATGTATCAGTTGCAGCTGGCAGGCGACGAACTGGCCGCCAGCGCGCGCGAGGAAGAGTCACTCAGCGCCTGATGCACCATAACAAGGCAATGCGCTAACAGACTTAACCGTTGGTGCAAAACTGAAACGCACCCTGCACTGCCATGGTGCGTTTTTTTTCGCCTCTTCCCGGCGCATCCGCGCCGCGGCGCTTTCCTCCTCACCTTTCACTTCTGGCACACCCTTTGCAATATCCCTTTCGTGTTAGCTGCGGCCATTACCGAATTCTGACTGGAGGGGATATATGAAGCTGGTTACGGTGGTAATCAAACCATTCAAACTCGAAGACGTGCGTGAAGCGCTGTCTTCCATGGGTATTCAGGGACTGACTGTCACCGAAGTGAAAGGCTTTGGGCGTCAGAAAGGTCATGCCGAGCTTTATCGCGGGGCGGAATACAGCGTTAACTTCCTGCCAAAAGTGAAGATTGATGTGGCGATTGCCGACGATCAGCTTGATGAGGTGATTGATGTCGTCAGCAAAGCAGCCTACACCGGAAAAATTGGCGACGGCAAAATTTTCGTTGCCGAACTACAGCGCGTCATTCGCATCCGTACCGGCGAATCTGACGAAGCGGCGTTGTAAGTAACTCCTGGCACACAGTGATAGGGATCGAGAAAATGAAGAAAGCAACAATGAAAACAGGTCTGGGTTCGCTGGCACTGCTGCCGGGCCTGGCAATGGCTGCACCTGCTGTGGCAGACAAAGCCGATAACGCCTTTATGATGATTTGCACCGCGCTGGTGCTGTTCATGACGATTCCGGGGATCGCGCTGTTTTACGGCGGCCTGATCCGCGGCAAGAACGTACTCTCCATGCTGACGCAGGTTGCCGTCACGTTCGCGCTGGTGTGTGTGCTGTGGGTGGTTTACGGTTACTCGCTGGCCTTCGGGGAGGGCAACGCCTTCTTCGGCAACGTTAACTGGGCGATGCTGAAAAATATCGAACTGACCGCGGTGATGGGCAGTTTTTATCAGTATATTCATGTCGCGTTCCAGGGCTCATTCGCCTGCATCACCGTGGGGCTGATTGTGGGCGCGCTGGCTGAGCGTATCCGCTTCTCTGCGGTACTGATTTTCGTGGTGGTCTGGCTGACGCTCTCCTATATCCCGATTGCGCATATGGTCTGGGGAGGTGGTCTGTTGGCTTCCCATGGCGCGCTGGACTTTGCGGGCGGTACCGTTGTGCACATCAACGCCGCGGTAGCAGGTCTGGTAGGCGCATACCTGATTGGTAAGCGCGTGGGCTTCGGGAAGGAAGCATTTAAGCCGCACAATCTGCCGATGGTCTTTACCGGCACCGCCATCCTCTATTTTGGCTGGTTCGGCTTCAACGCAGGTTCAGCCAGCGCCGCTAACGAAATCGCCGCGCTGGCCTTCGTGAATACCGTTGTGGCAACCGCCGGCGCTATCCTCTCATGGGTATTTGGCGAGTGGGCCGTTCGCGGCAAGCCATCGCTGCTGGGTGCCTGTTCCGGGGCGATTGCCGGTCTGGTAGGTATTACGCCAGCGTGCGGTTACGTGGGCGTGGGCGGTGCGCTGCTGATCGGTATCGTCGCAGGACTGGCGGGGCTGTGGGGCGTTACCGCACTGAAACGTGTTCTGCGCGTTGACGATCCGTGTGATGTATTCGGCGTACACGGTGTGTGCGGCATCGTCGGCTGTATCATGACCGGTATCTTTGCTGCCCAATCTCTGGGCGGAGTAGGTTACGCAGAAGGCGTGACCATGATGCATCAGGTGCTGGTACAGCTGGAAAGCATCGCGATCACCGTTGTCTGGTCCGGTGTTGTGGCCTTTATCGGTTACAAGCTGGCTGATATGACCGTTGGGCTGCGCGTGCCGGAAGAGCAGGAGCGCGAAGGCCTGGACGTCAACAGCCACGGCGAGAATGCGTACAACGCATAGTTTGAGTGCTTTTGCCGGGCGGCGGCTTCGCCTTACCCGGCCTGAAAAAGCACAATTCGCAGGCCCGGTGAGCGCAGCGCCACCGGGCTTTTTACATCACCCGCGATTACGCATCACACCTTCCTGCACGGTAGAAGCCACCAGCACGCCATCCTGAGTGTAAAACTCCCCGCGTACAAAGCCGCGCGCGCTGGACGCAGAGGTACTTTCCACGCTGTAAAGCAGCCATTCATTCATATCGAATGGACGGTGGAACCACATGGAATGGTCAATTGTGGCTACCTGCATCCCTTTTTCGAGGAAGCCCACACCGTGCGGCTGTAGCGCAACCGGCAGGAAGTTGAAATCCGACGCATACCCCAGCAGGTACTGATGCACGCGTAAATCTGCGGGTACGCTGCCGTTGGCGCGGATCCACACCTGACGGGCGGGCTCAGCGGTATGCCCCTTCATTGGGTTATGAAATTCGACCGGGCGGATCTCCAGCGGTTTATCGCACAGGAACTTCTCTTTTACCTGCGGCGGCAGCAGATGCGCGAGAGCGCGGGCAATTTCGGTTTCCGATTTCAGATCGTCCGGCGACGGGGCAGACGGCATCTTTTTTTGATGCTCATAGCCCGGCTCTGGCGCCTGGAACGAGGCGGTCATGTAGAAGATGGGTTTGCCATGCTGGATGGCCGCCACGCGACGGGCGCTGAAGCTTTGACCGTCACGCAGAACTTCCACGTCGTAAACAATCGGTTTAGCGCTGTCACCGGGGCGTAAAAAATAGCTGTGAAACGAGTGCACCAGACGGTCTGCCGGGACGGTCTCCCTGGCGGCATACAGCGCTTGCCCCACGACCTGGCCGCCAAAAACCTGGCGTAAGCCTAAATCCTCGCTCTGTCCGCGAAATAGCCCTTCTTCTATTTTTTCCAGGTTCAGCAATGTCAGCAGATTGTTCAGTGCCTGACTCATAGTGGTCCTCAATAAACGCCGTGGCGAAAGATACGCTGAGTATAACCCAGAAATGAAAGTGGTCCGATGGGTAGAATAATCTTAATATCCGGACGAAATTAGGCATAAATCCGTGATTTGTGCCACACTTGTATTCGTTGTGTGAATAAAACGACATCAGATGGGATCGATCCCGCTGGTGCATTGATGATAAGGAGACTTCAATGAAACTCGTGCCTATGCTCAGTGGTGTAGCAATTGCGGTAGCGTTGTCCGCCTGTGCTGGTAAGAGTGCCGATGTACCGGTGCCAACAGCAAGCGCAAACGGGATTAACACCCTTTCACAGCAAGCTATTCAGCAGCCAAATGTTTCCGGTACGATCTGGATCAAACAGAAGGTTGCGCTGCCGCCGGATGCGGTATTAACTGTCACGCTGTCTGATGCTTCCCTGGCGGATGCGCCGTCTAAAGTGCTTGCGCAGCGTGCGGTTCGTACAGAGGGTAAACAGGCGCCGTTCAGCTTTGTGCTGCCGTACAACCCGTCTGACGTGCAACCCAATGCGCGTATCCTCCTGAGCGCGGCGGTAACGATCAACGATAAGCTGGTCTTTATCACCGATACCGTGCAGGAAGCGGTCAACAAAGGCGGCACCAAAATCGACCTGACCCTGGTACCGGTGCAGCAAACTGAAGTACCTGTTGCAACGCAGACCAATCAGCCGACTCTGCCTACACCGCCAACACAGCTGTAATTCTCTTTCGCCCTCTCCATGTTGACGGGAGAGGGCGTCAGTACTCCCAGCGATACTTCTGCATATCAATTTGTCCTGCCCCGGACACCTGCACCCCTTCTGAAAGTAAAGCCTGACGCTGGCGCTGCAAGTCTGGCCCGGTGAGGGAAATGGCGCCATGGCGATTGACGACCCGGTGCCACGGTAACGTGCTTCCTTCTGGTAGCCTCCTTAGCACGCCGCCTACCTGACGCGCCGCGCGCGGAGAACCCGCCAGCCGGGCAACTTCCCCATAGGTCGTGACACAGCCTTCCGGGATCGAGGCTACGATTTGCCACACTCGCTGTGGGAAAGTGTCATGTTCGTCCATTGTTTCTCCTGCGGGAAATCAGCGAAGGGTAATGTTATACGAAGATAAAGAAGATTGTCGGGGCAGTTTGCGCAATAATCCAGCATCCGGTTGCTAGCGGCTTGCAATTGAGGTGCTCCACAGGGATAATGCGCCAGCGCGTTGGTTATCAACGCTCTCAATGGGGGCTCTGTTGGTTCTCCCGCAACGCTACTCTGTTCACCAGGTCAGGTCCGGAAGGAAGCAGCCAGGGCAGACGACGTGGGTGCCGGGATGTAGCTGGCAGGGCCCCCACCCATTTGAGCTCCTCTCCAGTCGTTCCCCTGAATAAACCTTCTAAATAATGTGACTATTGTATTTTTTGTAATGCAACCTTCATTTAACTGAAATAATAATGTCATAAACCTGTAATAATAGACTGTCATTTTATTTTTCGATGCCTTTATTCTGTTATAAGCTAAAAAATATATATCTGGATAACAAACTTATCTTCGTGTATTAAATTAAACACGTGTTCCGAAAGGATGTGACAATCATGGTTACTGCGGTTTTAAACGTTAAAATTGATGAAGCGCTAAAAGAAAGACTTCGCCACTATGCGGAAGACAATAATGAGAATTTAAGCGTGACCACAGAGAAACTGCTGCTGCTGGCATTTGAAGCAGTAGAAGAGGCGGGAGTATCGGAAGAGGATGTTGATAATCAGCATACGGAAGAAGAGAGCGTAACTCCATTTACTCCTAAAGAAATCAAAGCACTACGTAAACTTCTGAAGAAGAGAAAATGAAACAACAACTATCGACTGCCAGTGACTACAACGAGGCCTGCAATCTGTTACGTTCCGGCTACGTGAAACATGTTCGTCTTGGCTGGAATGTAGGAAGTGATGAGTTCTTTCGTATTGCGTCTGACTGGTGTGATACCGGTGCAAAAATAAAGAAAGAAGGGGATAATTTCATTATTTCGCTGAAAGGCTTCCCGATTCCACCTCAACATTAAGTTGTTCTTCATGAAAACTGCTGACTGCATGCGATACAGTCAGCAGTTTTTATTGTTTCTGGCGAATAATTTACACCAGGCTCCGTTTTACTGGCGCTACACTTTTATTTAATGCACGCCACAGCGGTTTGATCCGCAATAATGCCTCTTCAAGTTCTGGTGAACTGAGTGAGAAGGGCATACGCAGGTAGCGGTCAAACGCGCCTGATAGTCCAAAACGCGTGCCGGTGCCCATAATGATGCCTGTCGTTTCGGCGCGTGCCGCCAGCTGTGTCGCCAGCATGCCGGGTAATTCAATCCAGTATGAAAGCCCTCCCTCCGCTTCCTGAAACCGCCATTCGGGGAAATGTTCCCGCAGCATCTGGCCGCAGCGGTCGCGCCGTTCTGCCAGCATTTGCCGCCGGGCAGGCAGGAAGGTTGCACTGTTTTCGATAAGCCACAGCGTGGCCAGCTGTTCCAGCACCGGCGAGCCCAGATCCAGCGTGTCGCGCGTTTGCGCGAGGGTGGCGATAGTGCGTGACGAGGCGCGGATCCAGCCGAGACGCAGCCCACCCCAGAAGCTTTTACCTGCGGAACCCAGCGTCATCACCGTGGCCTCCGGGTTAAAGGCGGCCAGCGGCGGCGGCGGGGGAACATCGAACCAGAGATCGACCATGGTTTCATCCACCACCAGCGTGGTGCGGGTCTGCGCGGCGATGTCGGTTATGGTCTGGCGCGTCGCGGCATCCATGCAACGTCCGGTTGGATTATGAAAATCCGGCATCAGATAGGCCAGACGCGGGGCTGTCTGGGCAAGCGTTGCGGCAAAACCGTCGGTATCCCAGCCCGTTTCAGGCAGCGAGACGCCCACGGGCCGGCATAGCGCCCCCTGAATGGCGGCTATCGCCAGCGGGTAAGTGGGATGATCTACCACCACGCGATCCCCGGGGCCGGTCATCATTCTTAAGATCAGGGCAAAGCCGCTGACGGCGCCGTTCACCACCATCACTTCGTCTGCCCGGGTGGGGAGACCGCGTGCGGTGTAGCGGGCGGCGATAGCTTCACGTAGCGCCGGAAGCCCAAGCTGATCGTACCCGGTCAGCGCCAGATTCGGCGTGATGGCCGTCAGCGCGTGGGCGTAGGCCTGGTGGATCTCTGGCCCCGCGTTGAGTGCGGCGGTTGAGAGATCCAGCGCCGCGCTGGCAGTAGAAAGCGTGGGCACGGCGCGGCTGTCTGGCAGGATCGCCCGCGAACCGCTGCCGTGACGGCTCTCCAGATAACCCTCTTCCCGCAGATGCGCCAGCGCGCTGCTGATGGTGGTGCGGCTTACGCTCAGAGCGGCGGCCAGTTCCCGCTCTCCGGGCAGGCGCGTGTTTAACGCCAGCCTGCCATCCAGAATTAACAGGCGTAACGCGTCAGCCAGCTGGCGCCACAGCGGGGTACGGGAAGAGGCTTGCTGCCAGTGCCCTAACAGGCGAACCAGAGACTGGCTACCAAAACGACGTGATGACATGTGCAGTCCACTATTTGAAAACTGGACATTAATCATAGTGCCATTTTCACCGAAGATGGAACCTGGTTCTTCGGAGAAGAGAAAATGGTACGTCGTCTGGTACAACTTTATGTCGGTTTAGGCCTGTACGGGCTTTCAACCGCGATGTTTATTCGTTCGGATCTGGGTGTCGACCCGTGGGATGTCTTTCACCTTGGCGTCGCCATCCAGACCGGGATGAGCATCGGCACGGTGATTATTTTAACCGGGGCCGCGGTGCTGCTGCTGTGGATCCCGCTGCGTCAGCTGCCGGGACTGGGTACTATCAGTAATGTGATTTGTATTGGTCTGGCGGCCGATGCGTCAATGGCGCTGATCCCTGAGCTCACCTCGCTGCCCGTGCGCATCACCCTGCTGGTTTCCGGCATTGTGGTTAACGCCCTTGCCACCGGGATGTATATCGGCGCGGGTTTTGGCGCAGGCCCGCGCGACGGTCTGATGACCGGCATACATGCCCGGCTGGGCTGGTCGATCCGCAGCGTGCGTACCGCGATCGAGGTGACCGTGTTGATCGTCGGCTACCTCCTCGGGGGAGCGTTTGGCGTTGGAACCGTACTGTATGCATTAACCATCGGCCCGCTGATCCAGCTCTGTTTGCCGTGGTTTCGTCAGGGACCGCGCATTCAGAAAGCCGCGCGGCCGGAGCGGATTGTTTAATTTTGCGAAGCGCTCACAGGCTATGATGGCGTAACTGTGTCAGAATAGAGACTTCTCTTTTTACGACGCCAGAATGTATGAAAGCGATCACTCTTTATGACGTTGCCCGCGTGGCGGGCGTTTCCTATCAGACCGTTTCCCGGGTGATTAACGACGCAGAACACGTTTCTGCCCGTACGCGGGAAAAGGTCCGGCAGGCCATGGCGGCGCTACACTATGTGCCTAACCGTGGCGCGCAGCAGCTGGCCGGGAAACGTACCCGCACGCTGGGGCTAATGACCAGCGATCTGGCGCTGCATGCGCCGTCGCAAATCGCCTCAGCTGTAAAATCCCGGGCAGTGGAGCAGGGGGCTAGCGTACTCATCTCCATGGTGGAGCAACCCGCGCAGTGTCAGGCTGCTTTGCAGGAATTACTGGCGCAGCGCGTGGAGGCGCTGCTGGTGAACGTTCCGCTGGAAGATGCACAGGCAGAAATGCTTCAGGAAATGGCCTCGCCGACCCCGGTTCTTTTTCTCGATGTTTCCCCCACAGCTCGGGTTAACAGCCTTGTTTTCAATGCCGAACAGGGCGCTGGCCTGGGGGCAGAGCATCTGCTTTCGCTGGGGCACCAGCGAATTGCGCTGCTCGCCGGGCCGGAAAGTTCTGTCTCTGCCCGGGCTCGTCTGGCGGGATGGAAAACCACGCTGGCCCGGGCCGGCGTGGAGGCGTTTGCGGTGGCGCAGGGCGACTGGAGCGCGGCCTCGGGCTATGAGAAAGGGCATCAGCTCCTGGCGGGCGCGCAGCTGCCGGAGGCGATCCTCGTCGCTAACGATCAGATGGCGCTTGGCGTTTTACGCGCCTGTGCGGAAAAAGGCGTTGCGGTACCGGGGCAGATCTCGGTTGTCGGGTTTGATGATACGGCTGACAGCGCGTGGTTTTCACCTCCGCTCACCACCGTTCGGCAGGCGTTCCGCGAGGCCGGTGAGCGCAGCGTGGAGTGGCTGATGGCACCTGACCATCACGACGAATGCTGGCAGGAACAACTTCCCGTTACGTTGATAGTACGTCATTCCACCGCGCCGCGCGCCGCACAGCAGGCCGATCGTGAAGATCTGGCGCAACAGCTCAGAACGCTGGCGCTGCTGGCGGAGAAACTGGCGCGCAGCTAGCACTTTTGTGATCGTGCTCGCCTGGTGACGATCAAAGTCTTTACCGCCACCGTTTACCAGGGCATGTTGGCTGAAATTGTGAGCGCTTCGCGAAGAGGTTGATATGTCTTCTACATTACCGCTGACCCTCAGCGCACTTCTGGCGCGTCGTGACTGGGAAAACCCGGGCGTGACGCAGTGGAATCGTCTGGCTACACACGCGCCTTTTCATAGCTGGCGCGATGAAACCTTCGCCCGCGAGGATAAACTTTCGCTAAGCAAGTGTCTGCTTAACGGCGTCTGGCGATTCAGCTTTTTCCCGGCGCCAGAGCAGGTTCCCGAGGCATGGATAACGGACGATCTGGCTGACGCCGTTGAGATGCCCGTGCCGTCGAACTGGCAGATGGAGGGATTTGACACTCCCATCTATACCAACGTCACCTATCCGATAAATGTGAACCCGCCGTATGTTCCGGCTGAAAACCCAACTGGTTGTTACTCGCTCACATTTGAGATGAATGACGCCTGGCTGTGCAGCGGGCAAACCCGCATTATTTTTGACGGGGTGAATTCAGCTTTTCATCTGTGGTGTAACGGCCAGTGGGTGGGCTATTCGCAGGACAGCCGTCTGCCTGCGGAGTTCGATCTTAGCGCGGTGCTGCGACCGGGGCAGAACCGTCTGGCGGTGATGGTGTTACGCTGGTGCGACGGAAGCTACCTGGAAGATCAGGACATGTGGCGGATGAGCGGCATTTTCCGTGACGTCTCGCTGCTGCACAAGCCGGAAACGCGAATTGCCGATTATCAGATCGTGACCGATCTGAATGCCGAATGCGATCGGGCGATACTCCGGGTTGACGTTGCGCTGGAAGGCTCACGCTACGCCGAATGCGAGGTGGCGTTTACCCTGTGGCGTAACGGCGAAGCCTGCGCGCAAACCACGCAGCAGCCCGGATCGGCCATCGTGGACGAACGTGGCTGTTGGGCAGAACGGCTCACGGTGGCGATACCCGTGAACGCTCCCGCGCTGTGGAGCGCTGAAACACCGGAATGCTATCGGCTGACAATGTCGCTTCGGGATGCGCAGGGTAACGTGCTGGAGACTGAAGCCTGCGATGTCGGTTTCAGACGCGTCGAAATCAGCAACGGCCTGCTGAAGCTTAACGGCAAACCGCTGCTGATCCGCGGCGTGAACCGTCACGAACATCATCCTGAGAAGGGGCAGGTGATGGATGAGGCGACCATGCGCCGCGACATCGAACTGATGAAGCAGCATAACTTCAACGCCGTGCGCTGCTCGCATTATCCGAACCATCCTCTGTGGTACACGCTTTGCGATCGCTACGGCCTGTACGTGGTCGATGAGGCGAATATTGAAACCCACGGCATGGTGCCGATGAGCCGCCTGGCGGACGATCCGCGCTGGTTGCCTGCCATGAGCGAACGCGTAACGCGTATGGTGCAGCGGGACCGGAATCATCCGTCCATCATCATCTGGTCCCTGGGGAATGAGTCCGGGCATGGGGCGAACCACGATGCGCTGTACCGCTGGCTGAAAACCACCGATCCCACGCGGCCGGTGCAGTACGAAGGCGGCGGCGCGAGTACAGCCGCTACCGATATTGTCTGCCCGATGTATGCCCGCGTCGATCAGGATCAGCCGTTCCCGGCGGTGCCAAAGTGGTCGATTAAAAAGTGGATCGGCATGCCGGACGAAACCCGTCCGCTGATCCTCTGCGAGTATGCCCACGCGATGGGCAACAGCTTTGGCGGCTTTGCCAGCTACTGGCAGGCATTCCGCAGCCATCCCCGTTTGCAGGGCGGGTTTGTCTGGGACTGGGTCGATCAGGCGCTGACGAAAAAAGCGGAAGACGGCACGGCATTCTGGGCCTACGGCGGCGATTTTGGCGATAAGCCCAACGACCGTCAGTTCTGCCTCAACGGACTGGTGTTTCCCGATCGCACTCCGCATCCCGCCCTTTACGAGGCGCAGCGTGCCCAGCAGTTCTTTACCTTTATGCTGGTGAGCACCGCTCCGCTGGTCGTCGAGATCCAGAGCGAATATCTGTTCCGTCATACTGACAACGAATATCTGCGATGGTCGGTGGCGCGTGACGGTGCGGTATTGGCCTCCGGCGAAACACCCCTTTCTGTTGCGCCTCAGGAGACGCAGCGCGTTGAGATCCCGCTGCCTGAGCTTGACGCTGAGCCGGGCGAGGTCTGGCTCAACGTGGAGATCGTTCAGCCGCAGGCCACGCCGTGGTCGCCGCCCGGCCACCGTTGTGCCTGGGATCAGTGGCCGCTCCCGGCTCCGCTGTACCTTGCGCCACCGAAAGCAGGCGGAACCCCTCCGCAGCTAACGGTGCAGGACGAGGCGCTGGACATTACTCATCAGCAGCAGCGCTGGCAGTTTAGCCGTCTCACCGGAAACCTGGCCCAGTGGTGGAACGAGGGCGCTGAAACGCTCCGTTCCCCGCTAACGGATAACTTCACCCGCGCGCCGCTGGACAATGACATTGGCGTCAGCGAGGCGACCCGCATCGATCCGAACGCGTGGGTGGAACGCTGGAAAGCGGCAGGGATGTATGGGATGTCCGCGCGCCTCCTCCAGTGTGAAGCGGAGCAGCATGCCCGTGAGGTGGTGGTGACCACGCAGCACGTGTGGGAGCATCAGGGTAAAGCGCTGTTTATCAGCTGCAAGCTCTGGCGGATTGATGACCACGGGGTGCTGCACGGTGATGTGCAGGTGACGGTGGCGTCTGACATTCCTGAGCCCGCTCGCGTGGGCCTGAGCGTTATGCTGGCGGATATCCCGGAAACGGTGCGCTGGCTGGGGCTAGGCCCGCTGGAGAACTATCCGGACAGAAAACTGGCGGCGCAGCAGGGGCGTTGGGCGTTACCGCTGGAAGAGATGCAGACGCCGTATATCTTCCCGACGGAGAACGGCTTGCGCTGCGACACCCGCGAGCTGACGTTTGGCTCCCATCAGTTGCAGGGACAGTTCCATTTCTCCCTGAGCCGTTATAGCCAGCGGCAGCTGCATGAGACAACGCATCAGCATTTGCTGCGGGAAGAGGCTGGCTGCTGGTTGAATCTTGATGCGTTTCACATGGGCGTAGGGGGGGACGACTCATGGAGCCCGAGCGTAGCCCCGGCCTTCATTCTGCAAAACCGCCGGCTGCGCTACACGTTTAGCTGGCAGCAGAACGGCTGAGCCGACACGTGCGGCCACTGCCGTGGCCGCAATGCTTATCTCAGGATCCCGCTTGCGCCGTGAATGCTCATATAAATCCCGACTACCGCGATCAGTGCCGCTGAGATCCACGGCGCCTTGCGCGAAAAGGCGCTAAAGCCGGGCCAGCGCTTCGCCGCATGTTTCATGCTTAATGCGGCAATTGCGCCAGAGGCGACGAGAGTGAGCGCCAGTCCGATACTGAAACTGAACACCAGCGTGGCGCCGAGCGCGAAATGTTTCAGTTGCAGGCAGATCAGCAGCACCGTAATGGAGGCCGGACAGGGGATAAGCCCACCGGTCAGGCCGAATAGCGCGATTTGCCCGGTGGTGACCTCTTTACCGTTGAAGCGTCGGTTAATGTCCTGGGCGTGTGCGCGCTGGTGGGCATCCTGCCACTCCTCTTCAACCAGAGGAGACGTGTGGTCGTGATGATGCGCGTGGTCGTGATGATCATGATGGTGATGATGATCATCATGGTGGTGATGCGGCTGGCTCTCATGCCAGGTTCGCCACGCCATCCACAGGGCGATCAACACGATCAGAACCCCGGAAATCAACTGAAACCAGGGCTCAGAAGTATCTGCATCCCATCCCCGACCAAACCATAATCCCGCCATCGCAATGATCCAGACGACCGCCGTATGAGACAGCGTTGCGGACAACCCAAGCAACACAGCCTGTTTCAGCGTACCGCGGATCGCCACAATGAAAGCCGCCATCATTGTTTTTGAATGGCCTGGCTCAAGGCCATGGAGCGCGCCAAGCAGGATGGCGCTGGGGACAAACAGCCAGGCGTTACCCTGCTGTAGAAGAGAAGAAAAATCGTTCATTGAACATTCCGGGGTGGAAAACATGCCGAGAATACTACTCCCCCCCAGTAGTATAATACTACCCCCCAGTAGAAAAATACCCAGGGGGAGTAGAGCGTGATATGCTTTTTACGCCACCAAAGAGGAGCTAAGCGATGTCACACACAGTTCGTGATAAAAAGAAGTTATTGACCCGCCTGAAAAAAATTCAGGGGCAAAGCGCTGCGCTGGAAAAAATGCTTAACAGCGATCATGAATGCGCCGAGGTGTTACAGCAGCTGGCGGCGATCAGGGGCGCGGTAAACGGTATGATGATGCAAGTGATTGAGGGGCATTTAACCGATCACGTGGTGAAAGAGCCAGAGGAAGCGCAGCGCGAGGCCGATCTCGGGGTCGTGATGCAGGTGATCAAATCGTACCTTAAGTAATGTGCTTCTCCAGGTTGTGCCCGGCCCAGAGAATGAAATCCTCTTTAGGCAGCGCCTTGCTGAAATACCAGCCCTGGCCGTACTGCACGCCGTGGCGATGCAACCATTCGATCTGCCCTTCAGTTTCAATGCCTTCTGCGACCATCGCCAGTTTAAGCGATTTGGCCATTTCGATGATGTGGGGAGTCACGTTCTTGTACTCCAGCGCATCCACAAAGGATTTATCAATCTTCAGGGTATCGACATCCAGATCCTGCAAATAGCTCAGGCTGGAGTAACCCGTGCCAAAATCATCAATGTAGATAGCGTGTCCGGCGCGGCGAAACGCAGCGATGGCAGGCACGCTGACGGCGGGATCGGCAAAGCCGCGCTCGGTTAATTCAAGGGCGATCTGGCGCGGGTGGACGCCCCATTTGTTGAGCAACTGACTCAGCTGGCGAGGCAGCTCGGGGGACGTTAAATCCGATGGCGCAAGGTTGACAGAAATGTGCAGTTCCGGGTGATGATGCAGCCAGGCGCCTAAATCCTCAAACACCTTATTCACCACCAGCTGCGTCAGCGTTGAAATAAGCCCCGTCTGCTCAGCCAGCGGCACAAAGAGATTGGGCGACAGGTGACTGCCATCTGGCTGCGGCCAGCGCATCAGCGCTTCAGCACCCACCAGTTTTCCACTGCACAGCGCTACGATGGGCTGATAGTAAACCTCGATCTCCCGGTTGTTGATTGCGTCGATCAGGCGGTTACGCGGTGACAGCAAACGGCGGAGGATGCGCAGGACAATAAGGGCACCAGCCAGGCTTAGCAAGATGCCAGCCGGTAGCCAGATGATCAGCTGCTGGTGCCACGATTCCGCCAGCGGTTTTAACGACGCCCACGCGATCACCGTAAAACCCAGTTCGGGTACAGGTTTCAACACGTACATCGAGCCGTTGTATTGTACGCGCGTAACGTCCTGCTGCTCCTTAACGACAGAAAGAATATACGGGTCGACAATATTGCTTCTGGCAAATATCCGATGGGTTTCACTGCCCACCAGGGCGGCATCCATCGAAATTTCACCAAACGGGACAACATCCACAAGCGAGGCAGGATCAACCATCACCAGATAATGTCCTTTCCCCAGAACGGCCATATAGCGGTGAATGCCGAGGTCGTTTTGCGAGGTGAGCCACGCGCTATACCCGTCTGCGGTGATCCGCATCGGGGGCGGTAAGATCGCCGTATTACTGGATTGTTCAAGGGATGAGCAGAGCGGCTTCAGGTTATCGATATACATCACTTCCTGAATATAGCGCCATGAGAATTCAACCCGACGCATTTCGCGTAAATGCGGGGGAGTGCAGGGTGGGGCGTGGAATGTCTGTAGGTGCGTGAGCGCCTGTTTTGCCTGCGCAACGACTCTGTCGGTACGGATCAGGACGCGCGAGGCATAGCTGTCCAGAGCGTCCACAAATTTATCCTCTGCCTGACGATGCGCCAGCCAGATACTGAGGCACACAGGGACCAGCACAGAGAAGATCAGTATGCCTGTTACCAGGCTGACCAGATGTCGGGTTCGCATGCTGCTTTATCCTTTCCATATGCCCACCTTGGGCCTGGAGTTTGCGCGCCAGAAGAAAAAGTTTTTTATCGCTAAATGATATAGTTATAGCATGTGACAGTCTCAGGCAGGTATCTGAATCAACCTTTCAAAAACAGGCTGTGCGTGACAGGGGTTGTTTTTGCAGCAAAGCTCAGATAGTATTTTGTTATGTTATAACAATACATGAAGGCCAGAGATGAAACCGAATATCCATCCAACCTATCGCACCGTTGTGTTTCACGACACCACGGCTAATGAATACTTTAAAGTCGGCTCAACAATTAAGACAGACCGTGAAATTGAGCTGGAGGGGAAAACGTATCCCTACGTTACCCTTGATGTCTCCTCTAAATCACATCCGTTTTATACCGGGAAGCAGAAGACCTTCTCGACGGATGGCAGCGCGGCACGCTTCCGCAAGCGTTTTGGCGGCTTTCTTGATGCGAAGCGAGGCTAATCATGCAGGTGCTGAACTCATTGCGCAGTGCAAAACAGCGTCACCCGGATTGCCAGATAGTCAAACGCAAGGGACGCTTATACGTGATCTGCAAATCTAACCCGCGCTTTAAGGCGGTGCAGGGACGTAAAAAAAGACGCTAAACGCGCGTCTCTCGCCAGCTTTCCAGGGAGCTTTTCTGTTTGCCATCGGCGGTAAAATTGTCGGTGGCAAGCCAGCTTTCAAACGCGCTCGCCAGCGCTGGCCACTCTTTGTCGAGAATTGAAAACCAGTCGGTGTCCCGGTTTCGGCCTTTAATGACCAGCGCCTGGCGAAAACGCCCTTCAAACTGAAAGCCCAGACGCAGAGCCGCTTTGCGGGATGGTTCGTTCAGGCTGTTGCACTTCCATTCATAACGCCGGTAGCCCAGGGTATCGAACACGTACCGCATCAGCAGATACTGCGCTTCTGTCGACATGGGCGTGCGACTTAACAGTGACGAGAAGTGAACATGTCCCACTTCCACAACGCCGTTTTTAGGATCGATCCGCATCAAGGACAGCGTCCCGACAGGAGACTGGGTCTGGTTATCGATAACGGTAAAGTGGATGGGATCGGCTAATTCGCTCACGCTCGCCACCCATTTGGCAAACTCCTCTGCGGTGGTATCGGGTTCACGCAGCAGCCACGTCCAGCTTCGGGTATCTCCGGCCAGGGAATACGCAGAGAACAACGCCGGGGCATGCTCCACGCGCAGAGGCTCAAGCCGACAATAGCGACCCTGAAGTACCACCCGGGACGGGTGCGGGCGAGGCTGCCAGTCGATGAGGCTTTCGCCTACAGGTTGTCCAAACTCATTGAATGTATTCATCTTTATTCCCGTCAAATTGAAAAGATCTCCAGATTAATGAATTGCTGGTTCCTTAAAAAGAACCACCAGGCTATGTTTTTCTGGTACCACGAGGAGGAATGATGAATATACCGGGTGATGAGCTTTACACCTTGCTCCATGCTGCGCTGAAAAAACGTGGGGAAGAGACGCTCCAGCGTGCGCTCTATCTTGCTTTGCGGGAGGCCATACTGTGCGGAAGGCTTCGGTCCGGCAGCCATTTGCCCGGCTCACGAACGCTGGCGCAGCAGATCTCGGTGTCCCGAAACACCGTCAACGCGGCGCTGGACCAGCTCACGCTCGAAGGTTATTTGCTGCGTAGCCGCCAGGGTACGCGGGTGGGGCAATTCGCTCCTCGTACGATTACCCGGACATTACCGGACCCGGACGTCAGGCTGACAAAACGTGTCGCCCTGCTGCCCGCGCCTGTGCCGCGCGACACCCCGGTGATGGCGTTTACGCCGGGAACGCCTGCCATCAACTATTTCCCCTTACCGCTGTGGCGGCGGTTGTACGATCGTGTTCTGCGCGAGGAGGGAAGCACCCTGTTAGGGTATGGCGACCCGGCCGGCGAGCCGACGCTGCGGGCCGCCGTTGCCCGCCATCTTGCGCTGTCCCGCGGCATTGACTGCGATGCCAGCCAGATTGTGATAACCGAAGGGGCGCTGGAGGGCGTCAATCTGTGCACGATGCTGTTAAGCGAGCCGGGGGATGTTGCCTGGGTGGAAAATCCCGGCTATAGCGGCGCCAAAAGCGCTTTCGTCAAAACCGGCCTGGCGATGTCCGGCATACCGGTGGATGACGAGGGGATGTGCTGGGAAGGGCTGTCTGCGCCTTCACCCACGCTGATTTTTACCTCGCCATCGCATCAGTTCCCTTGCGGAAGCGTGCTCAGCGCGCGGCGGCGTCTGGCGCTGCTGGAACTGGCCCGGCAGCACAGCGCGTGGATCATTGAGGATGATTACGACAGCGAATTTCGTTATACCGGTGAGCCCGTCCCGGCGATGCTCGGAATGGTCAACAATGCGCCCGTTGTGTATCTGGGGACGTTCAGCAAAACGCTGTTTCCATCGCTCCGGATGGGGTTCATGGTGTTACCGCCAGCGCTGGCGAAGGCGGCGCGTCCGGCCATCGGCTCGCTGCTGCGCGGCGGGCATCGCGCTGAACAGCGTACCCTGGCGCTGTTTATTGAGGAAGGCCACTATGCACGACATCTTGCCGCCATGCGCCGCCTTTATCGTAAGCGTTACCGCCAGCTGCGGGAGGTGCTGAGCGCAGAGCTTCATACGCCGCACCGTGTTCTTGCCGGGGAAGGGGGAATGCATCTGACGCTGGCAATTGACGGTATCGACGACCAGCGGCTGGTGGAGCAGGCGAGAGCGTTTCAGCTGGCACCCGCTGCGCTGAGCGGGTATTACCTTGAGACGAAGCAGGGGCAAACCGGTCTGGTTTTAGGTTACGGTAATACCTCTGCTTCGCAGTTTGCGCCGGGTATCCGACGTCTTCAGGCGCTCATTACACAGCAGTGGGGCGGGAAAGGGTAAAGACATCATAAAAAGAGAGCTGGCCCTTAGTGATGACCATTTTCTGCAACTTCTCTTTTTGCCCGGCTTCGACGGCCGGCGAGTGCAGGATGCTGTCGATCAGCTCCTTCGGCACGTAGCGCGTGTTGTACCACTCCCCGTTGTAGCACACGCGGAAATCGAGTACGTCGATATCTTCATACCGGTAACGCGGATTGACGTCGAAAAAGAAAAACGCGTTAAACACCACGAACAGCACAACCAGTAGCCAGACGGAATCAACCAGTGTTTCAGACTTCAGCATGACGATAAGCGTTGCCAGCCAGGCGGCGTACATGGCGACGAACAATCCGGGGTGTTTGCGAATAAAGCTGATGCTAAAGCGCGGGCGATTGTCGCGCTTTTCGCGGGTATTGAGATCGTCGATGGTGGCGGTAAGCAGGCGCTGTATCTCTGTCATTTTTTGCCTTTATGATTGTTAAAAATACAGGTGATCTGCCTATTTTATGAGAGGGGTTTATGCGATGAAAGTAACAGTTATGCCAGGAAAAAGCATAACAGTTACTCAGGATGCGCTTAGATCATTTTAATGATTTTCGCCGGATTCCCGCCCACTACCGCATTGGCCGGCACGTCTTTGGTCACTACCGCGCCGGAAGCGATAACCGCATTATCGCCAATGGTCACGCCTGGATTAATCACCGCGCGTCCGCCGATCCAGACATTATCACCAATGGTGACCGGTTTACCGTACTCCAGCCCGCTGTTACGTTCGGTCGCGTCCAGAGGATGCGTGGCCGTATAAATGTGCACTCCCGGCGCAAGCATACAGTTATCGCCAATGCGGACAGGGCAGACGTCCAGCATGACGCAATCGAAGTTAGCGTAAAAATTGTTGCCCAGATAGATGTTATACCCGTAGTCGCAGCGGAAGCTTGGCTCTATATAGGCACCTTCGCTTTGACCCAGCAGGTCAGCTAATAAGGCGCGACGTTCGGCCTTCTCATCGGGTGCGGTATGGTTATAGCGGTGAACAAGATGACGCGCGCGTAAACGGTCAGCCCTCAGCGTGTCATCGCCAGGGCGGTAATATTCACCTGCAATCATCTTCTGTTTTTCTTCACTCATGGGAACCTCTCTGGAATCGTTTTACGCAGCGTAAAGAGGATTAACCAGAAAGGGAACGTTCCCTAAAAGTGGCTGTGACGGGAGTCACAACATTCTTGCGCATAAATACGTTTTATACGGGAACCTGGCGTTTGCATTTGAAGCGTAATTCGAAAGGTAAATTCAGCTTAACAACGGGCGTAATGCCTTTACAGTCTCTCTTCAACGATTAACGAACAAATTTCCACACCGAAGAGGGGATCTTGTCATACAGTTTATTCATGGTCAGCTCAGCAAGACGATGGTCGGCAGCTGAATAAAATACCGCCAGTTCATTATCAGACAGCTCGTATTTATTTTTCTCAATAACTCGTTCAAGGGTGTCAATTGACTGGCAGCGTCGCAGGCGCATCAAATAATCGACTTTTGTTAATGGTTTATCAGACATAAATTCACCTTAGTAATTGTAATAATTTTAACAGGAAAGACTAACCGGATTAGCTCTGCTGACATTAGTGAAGCAGCGAAATAGACGGTTTCCTGATTTACGCCATTTCTGCAAATCCTGTGCGTTAATGCCGTAGCTGCTGAACAACATAAAGGTGTCGTCCAGGTATTCATCAATTTGCTCTATCAACTTATTATCTTCATTGTACTTAATTTTATAATTAAGTGCGAAGGTGGCGATATGCTCGATCAGCTCGTTAAGCTGTAAATTGATAGCAGACGTTGGATCGTTCACCCAGCCATGGTTACTTTCTTCAAGATTGGCAAGGCAGTCATGGTACAAGGATTCGCAGAGAAATTTCAACTGCGCGATATCATGCCTTTTTGGCGAGTACTCGTCCATAGCGCATCCCCTTCTGAGTGATTTTTTACTCACCGAACATCATGTCGGGATGGATACAACTTGCTTAGCCACACGGGAGCTGTGTTCCTGATAACTCTAACTATAAGCCACTCTGATCAAGATTTCACCGCGCTATTACGAAAAATTACAATTAAATCGTTACTGTTCGAGCCTTTACGCAAATCTACCTTTTGCAGCGAACGCGTTAATCAATAAAAAAGACGGTTTTTATCGGTTCCTTAGAATTCATTGAGTTAGCGCAAAGTTTCATGTGAAGTCCGAAACCAGATATCTTCAGATATTTTCCATTGCTTAGGAATAGTCCGAATAATTTACGTCACGAAATGATAATAAAAGAATGCTGAGTTCCTGGTGTAAGTTATCGGCCTATTATGATAGGCCTTATTAAAAAAGAGGAAAATAAATAGAAAGGCAATAGGTCTATTTTATGATTTTTTCTGAAAAAGAAAAAGGCCGCAAATGCGGCCTTTTTATCATGTGAAACCGGTATCAGTGATGTTCTACCGAATGATTGTGCTCAACGTCTTCATTCTTACGGCTGAAGCGGCGGCGAACCACCACGAAGAACACCGGTACGAAGAAGATCGCAAGAACGGTCGCGGTTACCATCCCACCCATTACGCCGGTACCTACTGCGTTCTGTGCGCCGGAGCCCGCGCCGGAGCTGATAACCAGCGGCATAACGCCGAGGATAAATGCCAGGGACGTCATCAGGATTGGACGCAAACGCATACGAACGGCTTCCAGCGTTGCTTCAATCAGGCCTTTTCCTTCTTTCTCCATCAGATCTTTGGCGAATTCGACGATTAGTATCGCGTTCTTCGCCGACAAGCCAATGGTTGTCAGCAGGCCCACCTGGAAGTAAACGTCGTTGGTCAGCCCACGGAACGTTGCGGCAAGCAGCGCACCGATAACCCCCAGCGGAACCACCAGCATAACGGAGAATGGAATCGACCAGCTCTCATACAATGCCGCCAGACACAGGAACACCACAATCAGTGAAATGGCGTACAGGGCAGGGGCCTGGTTACCGGACAGACGTTCCTGATAGGACATGCCGGTCCAGTCGTAGCCGACACCCGCAGGCAGTTTGCTGGCCAGTTCTTCCATCAGGTTCATGGCTTCACCGGTGCTTCGGCCCGGCGCTGCCTGACCGAGGATTTCCATCGATGGCAAGCCGTTATAACGCTCCAGACGCGGTGAACCGTATTCCCAGCGCGAGGTTGAGAAGGCGGAGAATGGCACCATCTGGCCATCGCTGCCGCGAACATACCAGTTGTTGATATCGTTCGGCAGCATACGGTATTGCGCTTCGGACATCACGTAGACTTTCTTCACGCGACCACGGTCGATGAAGTCGTTGACGTAGCTGCCACCCCAGGCTGCACCCAGCGTGGTATTAATGTCGCTGATGGAAACACCCAGCGCCTGCGCTTTTTCCTGGTCGATATCGATCTTGTACTGCGGCGTATCTTCCAGACCGTTAGGGCGAACGCCCACCAGCAGGTCAGGGTGTTTTGCCACCTCGCCAAACAGCTGGTTACGCGCCTGAGTCAGTTTTTCGTGGCCCAGACCGCCCTGGTCAATCAGCTGGAAGTCGAAGCCGGTCGCCGTACCCAGTTCAACAATCGCTGGCAGGTTAAAGGCGAAGACCATCGCATCTTTAATCTGTGAGAAGGTGCCCATCGCGCGGCCGGTAATGGCTTCTACCTTGTTCTCTGCGCCCGGACGTTCAGACCAGTCTTTCAGAGAAACGAAGGCGATACCGGTGTTCTGACCACGACCCGCGAAGCCAAAGCCGTTAACCGCAAACACGGATTCGACGTTGTCTTTCTCTTTGGTCAGGAAGTAGTCGGTCATTTCATCCAGCACCTTTTGCGTACGCTCTTGCGTCGCACCGGCCGGAAGCTGCGCCATACTCAGGAACACGCCCTGGTCTTCATCTGGCAGGAACGAGCTTGGCAGACGAACGAACAGGAAAGCCATGCCCACCACGATGATGATATAGAGCAGCAGGTAACGACCGGTGCTGCGCAGGATGTTACCCACGCTGTCGGTGTAGTGGTGCGTACTCTTATCAAACATGCGGTTGAACCAGCCGAAGAAGCCTTTATGCTCGCCGTGACCGCCTTTCTGAATCGGCTTCAACATCGTCGCGCACAGGGCTGGCGTCAGGATCAGTGCAACCAGTACCGACAGCGCCATCGCCGAAACTATCGTGATGGAGAACTGACGGTAAATCGCACCGGTAGAGCCACCAAAGAAGGCCATCGGGATAAATACCGCAGACAGTACCATCGCGATACCGACCAGCGCGCCCTGGATCTGGCCCATTGATTTACGGGTTGCTTCCTTCGGCGGCAGGCCTTCTTCCGCCATGACACGCTCGACGTTTTCGACCACCACGATGGCGTCATCCACCAGCAGGCCGATGGCGAGCACCATCCCGAACATCGTCAGGGTGTTTATCGAGTAGCCAAATATCGCCAGCACCGCGAAGGTCCCGAGCAGTACAACCGGCACGGCGATGGTTGGGATCAGCGTTGCGCGGAAGTTTTGCAGGAACAGGTACATCACCAGGAAGACGAGAATGATCGCCTCAACCAGGGTTTTCACCACTTCGTGAATCGAAATTTTAACGAATGGCGTGGTGTCATACGGGTAAACGATTTTCAGACCTGACGGGAAGAACGGTTCCATCTTCTTCAGTTCTGCACGGATAGCCGTCGCGGTGTCCAGGGCGTTCGCGCCCGTCGCCAGTTTGATACCCAGACCGGAAGCCGGTTTACCGTTGAACTTCGCAATGATGTCGTAGTTCTCACCGCCCAGCTCAACCTTCGCCACGTCACGCAGGCGAACCTGCGAACCGTCCTGATTCACCTTCAGCAGAATTTTGCTGAACTCATCGGCGGAGGTCAGACGCGTTTGCGCGATGATCGACGCGTTAAGCTGCTGGCCTTTCACCGGCGGTGTACCACCCAACTGACCGGCGGCAACCTGGGCGTTCTGCGCTTTAATTGCGCTGATAACGTCAACCGGCGTCAGCTGGAAGTTGTTCAGTTTATTCGGATCCATCCAGATACGCATCGCGTACTGGGAACCGAACAGCTGAACGTCACCCACACCAGACGTACGGCTGATGGCGTCCTTCATGTTGGCGCCCACGTAGTCGGAAATATCCTCCTGCGTCATGGTGCCGTTGGTGTTGATCACGCCGACAACCATCAGGAAGCTACTGGACGATTTCTCGACGCTCACGCCCTGCTGTTGTACTTCCTGCGGCAGCAGAGGCATCGCCAGCTGCAATTTGTTCTGCACCTGAACCTGTGCAATGTCCGCATCCGTACCGGATTCAAAGGTCAGGGTGATCTGAACCGTACCGGTTGAGTCACTGTTTGAGGACATGTACATCAGGTTATCGATACCGTTCATGTTCTGTTCGATAACCTGCGTAACGGTATCCTGCACCGTTTTGGCATCAGCGCCCGGATAGGTTGCGGAGATCGTCACTGCCGGCGGCGCAATCGTTGGATATTGCGCGACAGGCAGCTTCAGGATCGCAAGTCCCCCGGCCAGCATGATGATTATGGCGATCACCCACGCAAATATGGGGCGATCGATAAAGAAATTAGGCATGTCTTAACGGCTCCTGTTTAAGTTAAGACTTGGTTTGTTCTGACTGGCCAGCGGCCGACGCTTGTTGTTTGTCGTCAGATTTCACTTCCTGAGCTTTGACCTGCGCACCAGGACGAACTTTTTGCAAACCAGTAATAATTACGCGATCGCCATCTTTCAGACCTTCCGTTACCAGCCACTTGTCGCCAATCGCCTGCGTTGCAGTGATATTGCGTGTTTCGACTTTGTTATCGGCACCCACAACCAGTGCGCTCGCATCACCGCGTGGCGTACGGGTCACACCTTGCTGAGGAACCAGAATGGCGCTTGGGTTAGTCCCTTCCTCAAGACGGGCGCGTACGAACATACCGGGCAGCAGGGTTTTATCCGGATTGGGGAAAATGGCCCGGATGGTGATAGAGCCGGTGGTCTGATCGACGGTCACATCAGAAAATTCCAGTGTGCCAGTCTGTGAGAACTTGATACCGTCGTTGGTAACCAGTTCCACTTTGGCTTTACCGTTTTCCTGTTTCAGGGTGCCGTTAGCCAGCTCCTGTTTGAGACGCAGGAAATCGTTGCTGGACTGGGTGACGTCAACGTAGATCGGGTCGAGCTGCTGCACGGTGGCCAGCGCGTTGGTTTGACCGTTCTGCACCAGCGCACCTTCGGTGACGGCTGATTTACCAATGCGACCGCTGATAGGGGAGGTCACTTTGGTGTAGGCCAGGTTAATACGCGCGGTTTCTACCGCCGCTTTCGCCGCCACAACGGCTGCGTTGGCTTGCTGTGCATCGGCCAGGGCAGAATCGTAATCCTGTTGGCTGATGTACTGCGTGCCGAGCAGTTTCTTGTAACGATTCAACGTCAGCTGCGAGATTTTGGCTGCCGCTTCGGCTTTGGCCAGATCGCCCTTAGCGCTCTCATAAGACGCCTGATAGGTTGCTGGATCAATCTGATACAGAGACTCGCCTGCCTTGACATCACCGCCTTCGGTGAAGTTACGTTTCAGGATGATACCGCTCACCTGCGGACGCACTTCCGCAATGCGGTAGGCGCTGGTGCGGCCCGGTAGTTCTGTTGTCATCTGGAGAGGTTCGGATTTGAGCGTCACGACGCCAACTTCTGGCACCTGCTGAGCTCCTTGTTGAGCCTGTTTGTCGTCACATCCTGTAAGCGCTAAGCTGCCTGAGAGCATCAGAACGACCGCCAGAGGCGTTAACCCTCTGTTTTTGTTCATATGTAAACCTCGAGTGTCCGATTTCAAATTGATCAAGGGTCCTGAGTCTAAAAACCCATTGCTGCGTTTATATTATCGTCATGCTATGGTACATACATTCATAAATGTATGTAAATCTGACTCCTGTAAATTCATCAACGTATGGCACGAAAAACCAAACAACAAGCGCTGGAAACCCGACAACACATTCTGGATGTGGCAATGCGTTTGTTCTCACAGCAGGGTGTTTCGGCAACCTCGCTGGCACAGATTGCTCAGGCCGCGGGCGTCACGCGGGGAGCGATTTACTGGCATTTCAAAGACAAGTCCGATCTGTTTGGTGAAATCTGGGAGCTTTCAGAGTCCAGCATTAGCGATCTTGAGAGTGAGTATCGGGCAAAATTCCCTCACGATCCACTCTCAGTGTTAAGAGAAATTCTAGTATATATCCTTGAAGCGACGGTTGTTGAAGAGCGTCGTCGTCTGATGATGGAAATCATCTTCCATAAATGTGAGTTCGTCGGTGAAATGGCGGTGGTTCAACAGGCGCAGCGCGACCTGTGTCTGGAAAGCTACGATCGCATCGAACAGGTCCTCACGGAGTGCATGCAGGCCAAAATGCTTCCTGCCACATTACTCACCCGCCGGGCGGCGATCCTGATGCGCAGCTATATTTCCGGCCTGATGGAAAACTGGCTTTTTGCTCCGGAGTCGTTCGATCTCAGATCAGAGGCGCGCAGCTACGTCGAAATTTTTCTTGAGATGTGCCAGCTCTGTCCGACCCTTCAAAGTAAACTTAGCCCGCGCTCTGCCTGATCGGGCATGGGAAAAATCGTAGACCCTTTCCGTCGTACTATTCTGCTTCAGCCGGGCGTGATATCCTTCATGCCCGACTATTTCCGGTCATTTCTCACATCACATTCACAACTATGCTGCACATCAATCGCTCGCAACATCCTGTTCTGGCCCTGTTTTTGATCCTGCTGTTTTACTTTGCAGCCGCGCCGCTTTCATGGGCCCGTGCAGACAACGGCAGTGACATTCCCACGCGTGCTGATGTTCAGTCGCAACTCGACACCCTGAATAAGCAAAAAGATCTCTCCGCCCAGGAAAAGCTCGTTCAGCAGGATCTGACGGAAACCCTGGAAACGCTGGACAAGATCGATCGCATCAAAGCCGAAACGGCCCAGCTACGGCAGAAGGTCGCTCAGGCGCCGGAGAACATGCGTAAGGCAACGGAGGCGCTGAGTGCGCTCAGCGACGTCGATAACGACGATGAAACCCGAAAAACGCTTGCCACGCTGTCGTTGCGCCAGCTTGAGTCGCGCGTGGCGCAGCTGCTGGACGATCTGCAAACGGCGCAGTCCGATCTCTCAACCTACAACAGCCAGCTGGTTTCGCTGCAAACCCAGCCTGAGCGCGTGCAGAACGCTATGTACTCGGCGTCGCAACAGCTACAGCAGATACGTAACCGTCTGAATGGCATCACCGTGGGGGAAGGGGCGCTTCGTCCCACCCAGCAAACGCTGCTGAACATCCAGCAGACGCTGCTAAACGCGGAGATTGAACAGCAGCGTAAGAGCCTGGAAGGCAACACGGTGCTACAGGATGCGCTGCAAAAACAGCGTGACTACGTGACCGCGAATATCAACCGGCTTGAGCATCAGCTTCAGCTGTTGCAGGAAGCGGTGAACAGCAAGCGCCTGACGCTGACTGAAAAAACGGCGCAGGAAGCGGTTTCGCCAGACGAGACGGCCCGTATTCAGGCCAACCCGCTGGTGAAGCAGGAGCTGGAGATTAACCACCAGCTGAGCGAGCGTCTGATTCAGGCGACTGAAAACGGCAGCGCGCTGGTGCAGCAAAATATTAAGGTCAAAAACTGGCTGGATCGCGCTTTGCAGGCCGAGCGCAACGTCAAGGAGCAGATTGCCGTCCTGAAGGGCAGCCTGCTGCTGTCGCGCATTCTCTACCAGCAACAGCAGACGCTGCCTTCCGCCGACGAGCTGGAAGACATGACCAACCGCATTGCGGATTTGCGTCTTGAACAGTTTGACGTTAACCAGCAGCGCGATGCGCTATTCCAGAGCGATACCTTCGTTGCCAAAGTGGAAGAGGGCCATTCAGGTGAAGTGAACGCTGAAGTTCACGACGCGCTGTTGCAGGTGGTGGACATGCGCCGCGAATTGCTCGATCAGCTTAACAAGCAGCTGGGCAACCAGCTGATGATGGCGATTAACCTGCAAATCAACCAGCAGCAGCTGGTGAGCGTTTCTAAAAGCCTCCAGGAGATCCTGACCCAGCAGATTTTCTGGGTGAACAGCAATAAACCCATGGACTGGGACTGGTTTAAATCTTTCCCGGAAACGCTGAAATCCCAGATCAAAAGCATGAAAATTACCGTGAACTGGGAGAAAGCCTGGCCTGCGGTGATGATTGCCTTCCTGACGGGGCTGCCTTTGCTGCTCATCGCTGGCGTCATACGCTGGCGTTTGAAATGGCTGAAACAGTACCAGGCGAAGCTGGCCTCGGAAGTGGGGCAACTGCGTAACGACAGCCAGCTGCACACCCCGAAAGCGATCCTGATCGATCTGATCCGTGCTCTGCCGGTCTGCCTGTTGATACTCGCCGTGGGCCTGATCCTGCTGACCATGCAGCTGAATATCAGCGATCTGCTGTGGGCGTTCAGCAAGAAGCTGGCGCTGTTCTGGCTGGTGTTTGGTCTGTGCTGGAAAGTGCTGGAAAAAGATGGCGTCGCCGTCCGCCACTTCAACATGCCGGAAAAACTCACCAGCCACTGGCGTCGCCAGATTGTGCGCATCAGCCTCGCGCTGCTGCCGCTGCACTTCTGGTCAGTTGTGGCGGAGCTTTCCCCGCTGCACCTGATGGATGACGTGCTGGGGCAACTGGTGATTATGCTGAACCTGCTGCTGATTGCCGTTCTGATGTGGCCAATGTGCCGCGACAGCTGGCGGGATAAAGAGTCCCACAATCTTCGTCTGGCTACCGTAACGGTACTGGCGATCATTCCTCTGGCGCTGATGGTGCTGACGGCGACGGGTTACTTCTATACCACGCTGCGTCTGTCCGGTCGCTGGATCGAAACGGTTTATCTGGTGATTGTATGGAACCTGCTGTTCCAGACCGTGCTGCGTGGTTTGAGCGTGGCGGCGCGCCGCATTGCGTATCGTCGTGCTGTTGCCCGTCGGCAGCATCAGGTGAAAGAGGGGGCTGAAGGGGCAGAGCCGCAGGAAGAGCCGACCATTGCTCTGGAGCAGGTTAACCAGCAAACGATGCGTATTACCATGCTGGTGATGATCGCCCTGTTTGCGGTGATGTTCTGGGCCATCTGGTCTGATTTAATTACCGTCTTCGCCTACCTCGACAGTATCACGCTCTGGCAATACAACGGTACCGAAGCGGGCGCTGCGGTAATGAAAAGCGTCACCATGGGCAGCCTGCTCTTTGCGCTGGTGTCGTCAGTGGTTGCCTGGGCGTTGATCCGCAACCTGCCGGGTCTGCTGGAAGTGCTGGTGCTCTCAAGGCTGAACCTGCGTCAGGGGGCGTCGTACGCTATTACCACCATCCTGAACTATGTCATTATTATTGTCGGGGCGATGACGGTATTCGGCTCGCTGGGCGTCTCGTGGGATAAACTCCAGTGGCTGGCGGCGGCGTTGTCGGTGGGTCTGGGCTTCGGCTTGCAGGAGATCTTCGGTAACTTTGTCTCTGGCCTGATTATCCTGTTCGAACGTCCGGTGCGTATCGGCGATACCGTCACCATCGGTACTTTCTCCGGGACCGTCAGCAAGATCCGCATTCGTGCGACCACCATTACCGACTTCGATCGTAAAGAGGTGATCATCCCGAACAAAGCGTTTGTGACCGAGCGTCTGATCAACTGGTCGCTCTCGGATACCACCACTCGCGTGGTGATCCGACTCGGGGTGGCCTATGGCTCGGATCTGGACAAGGTGAAAGAGGTACTGCTGAAGGCGGCAGCCGACCATCCAAAAGTGATGCACGATCCTGCGCCAGCGGTATTCTTCACCACCTTCGGGCCGAGCACTTTGGATCATGAGCTGCGCCTGTACGTACGCGAACTGCGCGATCGCAGCTACACCGTCGATGAGCTGAACCGCACCATTGACCGTCTGTGTCGTGAAAACGATATTAATATCGCCTTTAACCAGCTTGAGGTTCATCTGCGCAACGAGAAAGGCGATGAGCATACGGAAGTGAAGCGCGAGATTAAGGGGGACGACCCTACTCTCGCCTAATCTATTTCCCTCTCCCCTCTGGGGAGAGGGCAGGGTGAGGGGAAATTTTCCCCTCAAAATCTCGTCGCACAATCTCCAGCGCTTTCAGCACCGTCTCCGCCGGGATCTCGTGATTTTCCAGCAGCATAATTAAATCGACGGCCAGCTTGACCTCGTCGGGGGCATTTTCCAGTGACATCAGTGGCTCCTGTTAACGGGTCAGGCGTTCAATGACGCGTTCAATCTCATCCAGCGCCTGACGGCAGCGGACGATGCGGCCTTCCAGCGCGCTGATTTCACGCATTAATAACTGCTGCTCTTCCAGCGTTTCGCTGGTGTTCAGGCGGGCTTCGCGCTCGCGCTTCATCTCAAACAGACGGCGCTCAAACTCCTGGTTCTCCAGCCGCTTGCGCTGCCATTTTCCGAGTCCCGGCGAGGCGCTGTCCCACGCCCGTAACGGCCAGGCGGCGATTTCGCGGTGCAGGGCGGTGATCTGCTCGGTAAGATGCTCCGCAAGCCACGCGACCTGTTCCTGCTGTTCACTCTCAACCGCGTGACGAAGCTCGTCGAGATTGGTCTGCGCTTCAGCAAGATAATCCTCAATGACGGTGCTGCGGGTGCGGAAGAGCTGTCGGTCAAAGCGCGGTTTCAGCGTGGCGTGGCCCATCAACGGCGTGGCCTGCGCCCGCAGCGCGATCAGCTGATTTTGCAGCCTCTCAAGAAGCAGTGCTGTTTTCAAGGCGCTCTCCAGTGGTAAAGTAGCCGTTCAGTTTGATAACGATTCGCATTATGCAGCGTACTATTTTAATCATCATTGGCTGGCTCGCGGTAGTGCTGGGCACGCTGGGTGTGGTTTTACCCTTGCTGCCGACCACCCCGTTTATCCTGTTGGCCGCCTGGTGCTTCGCCCGCTCGTCGCCGCGTTTTCACCACTGGCTTCTGTACCGCTCGTGGTTTGGCGGCTACCTGCGGCACTGGCAAAAACACCGGGCCATGCCGCCCGGGGCCAAGCCGCGCGCCATTGCCTTCATCCTGATCACCTTCGCCGTCTCGTTATGGCTGGTGAAAATGATGTGGGTGCGCATTCTGCTGCTGGCGATCCTGGTTTGCCTGCTGATCTTTATGTGGCGGATCCCCGTGGTTGATGAAAAGCAACAAAAGCACTGAAGCCTCATCATGGCGGTTGCAATTATGGCGCACAGCCAGTAAATTCGACCGTTTTCGAGCACAGGTGCGCCTGGTCAAAGGTTAAACAACTGTTACTTTGACCGACTCGTCGCGCGCCGTGAGTAACACTGTTTCATTTAGGCACAAACCGATGACCGCAACTGCACAGCAGCTTGAATATCTGAAAAATAGCATCAAAAGTATCCAGGACTATCCAAAACCTGGCATTCTTTTCCGCGATGTCACCAGCTTGCTGGAAGACCCGAAAGCGTACGCCCTCAGCATTGAACTGCTGGTTGAGCGTTATAAAAACGCCGGGATCACCAAAGTAGTAGGTACTGAAGCCCGTGGCTTCCTGTTTGGCGCACCGGTTGCGCTGGCGATGGGCGTGGGTTTTGTGCCGGTGCGTAAGCCGCGCAAACTGCCGCGTGAAACCATTGCTGAGAGCTATGAGCTGGAATACGGCACCGATCAGCTGGAAATTCACGTTGATGCCATCAAGCCAGGCGACAAAGTGCTGGTGGTGGACGATCTGCTGGCAACCGGCGGCACCATCGAAGCGACCGTGAAGCTGATCCGTCGTCTGGGCGGGGAAGTGACCGACGCGGCATTCATCATCAACCTGTTCGATCTCGGCGGCGAGCAGCGCCTGGAAAAACAGGGTATTACCAGCTACAGCCTGGTGCCATTCCCGGGACATTAATCCCGTATCTCACAACCTCGCTCAATGGGTGAGGTTGTGATAGCATTCCCCTCCATTAATTCACCTTCCAGCGTTGCAGAGCCTGCCCATGAGTTATCAGGTGTTAGCCCGTAAATGGCGACCACAAACCTTTGCTGACGTTGTCGGTCAGGAACATGTGCTGACGGCCCTGGCGAACGGCTTGTCGCTAGGTCGCATCCATCACGCCTATCTTTTTTCCGGCACCCGCGGCGTCGGTAAAACCTCTATTGCCCGTCTGCTGGCAAAAGGTCTGAACTGCGAAACCGGGATCACCGCCACCCCGTGCGGCGTGTGCGACAACTGTCGTGAGATCGAGCAGGGGCGTTTTGTCGATCTGATTGAGATCGACGCCGCCTCGCGCACCAAAGTGGAAGATACCCGCGATCTGCTCGACAACGTGCAGTACGCCCCGGCGCGCGGCCGCTTCAAGGTCTATCTGATCGATGAAGTGCACATGCTGTCGCGCCACAGCTTCAACGCCCTGCTGAAAACGCTGGAAGAGCCGCCTGCGCATGTCAAATTCCTGCTGGCGACCACCGATCCGCAAAAGCTGCCGGTCACGATCCTCTCGCGCTGCCTGCAATTCCATCTGAAGGCGCTCGACGTTGAGCAGATCCGCGCTCAGCTTGAGCATATCCTCGATGAAGAGAACATTGTCCACGAGCCGCGTGCGCTGCAACTGCTGGCCCGTGCCGCGGACGGCAGCCTGCGCGATGCGTTGAGCCTGACCGATCAGGCGATTGCCAGCGGTGACGGTAAACTCTCCACCGACGCGGTCAGCACTATGCTCGGCACGCTGGATGACGATCAGGCGCTGTCGCTTATTGAAGCGATGATTGCCGCCAACGGTGAGCGGGTAATGACCCTCGTCAACGACGCCGCTGCCCGTGGCATTGAGTGGGAAGCGCTGCTTGTCGAGATGCTCAGCCTGCTGCACCGCGTGGCGATGCTGCAACTGTCTCCGTCGGCCATTGGCGCGGACATGGCGACCATTGAACAGCGGATGCGTGAACTTGCGCGCACCGTGCCGCCGGCTGACGTTCAGCTTTATTATCAGACGCTGCTGATTGGCCGCAAAGAGCTGCCGTTTGCACCGGATCGCCGGATGGGCGTTGAAATGACGCTGCTGCGCGCGCTGGCCTTCCATCCGCGCAAGCCATTGCCGGAGCCGGAAACGCCCCGGCAGTCCTTTGCGCCGGTAGCGCCGACCGCGGTAATGTCACCGCAGCAGGTGCCACCGCAACCGGCATCGCCGCCGCCGCAAAACGTGCCGCTGTCGGATGCCACCAGTTCGGTGCTTGCCGCACGAAGCCAGTTGCAACGTGCGCAGGGAGCAACCAAACCAAAAAAGAGTGAACCGGCAGCGCCTGCAAGAGCGCGGCCGGTGAACAACGCCGCGCTTGAACGACTGGCCTCGGTAACGGAGCGCGTGCAGTCGCGTCCGGCACCGTCCGCGCTCGAGCAAAAAGCCCCGGCGAAAGAAGAGGCATACCGCTGGAAGGCGACCACCGTTGTTGAAACGGTCAAGGAAGTGGTCGCCACGCCAAAAGCGCTGAAAAAGGCGCTGGAGCATGAAAAAACGCCGGAGCTATCCGCGAAGCTCGCGGAAGAATCCATTGAGCGCGATGCCTGGGCCGCCGAGGTCAGCAAACTGCAACTGCCGAAGCTGGTGGAGCAGGTCGCGCTGAACGCCTGGAAAGAGCAGGACGGTAATCAGGTGCGTCTGCACCTGCGCCCTGGCCAGCGGCACCTCAACTCCCCTGGCGCGCAAAAGGCGCTGGCCGAGGCGCTTACCGCATTACAGGGTGTACCGGTTGAATTGACTATCATTGAAGATGATAATCCGGCGGTGAAAACGCCGCTCGAGTGGCGTCAGGCCATTTATGAAGAGAAGCTCGCGCAGGCGCGCGAGGCGATAATTGCGGATAACAACATCCAGACCCTGCGCCGGTTCTTCGACGCCGATTTGGATGAAGAGAGTATTCGCCCCATTTGATCGTGAGTCTGACTTACGGTTGTAATCCTTAACGTGAAAGAAGAGAGAAGCCTATGTTTGGTGGAAAAGGCGGTCTGGGTGGCCTGATGAAGCAGGCTCAGCAGATGCAGGAAAAAATGCAGAAGATGCAGGAAGAGATCGCTCAGCTGGAAGTCACGGGTGAATCCGGTGCCGGTCTGGTCAAGGTGACCATCAACGGTGCGCATAACTGCCGTCGCGTTGAAATCGACCCGAGCCTGCTCGAAGACGACAAAGAGATGCTGGAAGATCTGGTTGCAGCCGCGTTTAACGATGCCGCTCGCCGTATCGACGAAACCCAGAAAGAGAAAATGGCCTCTGTTTCCAGCGGTATGCAACTGCCGCCGGGCTTTAAGATGCCATTCTGATGCAAACCAGTCCGCTGCTCACGCAGTTAATGGAAGCACTGCGCTGCCTGCCGGGCGTTGGCCCGAAGTCGGCGCAGCGTATGGCGTTTACGCTATTGCAGCGCGACCGCAGCGGCGGGATGCGCCTGGCGCAGGCTCTGACCCGCGCCATGTCAGAAATTGGTCACTGTGCGGATTGCCGGACCTTTACCGAGCAGGACGTATGTAACATCTGCACGAACCCGCGTCGTCAGGAAAACGGTCAGATTTGCGTGGTGGAGAGTCCGGCGGATATCTACGCCATCGAACAAACCGGGCAGTTTTCCGGCCGCTATTTCGTGCTGATGGGGCATCTCTCCCCGCTGGACGGCATCGGCCCGGACGATATCGGTCTCGATCGCCTGGAGCAGCGCCTGGAGTCGGAAACCATCAAAGAGGTGATCCTCGCCACCAACCCGACGGTGGAAGGGGAGGCAACCGCCAACTACATCGCCGAACTGTGCGCGCAGTACGGCGTTGACGCCAGCCGCATCGCCCACGGCGTGCCAGTCGGCGGTGAGCTGGAGATGGTCGACGGCACCACGCTGTCGCACTCGCTGGCCGGACGTCACAAGATTATTTTCTGACCAAACGGAGGCTGCGCGCGCGGCCTCCGCTTGAAAATTTCCCCCCTTATCCCCATCTCTCACTCAACGTTTTACAACCCCATTAAATGGCATTGTTGAGGTCGACTTAGATGAAAGGACAAGAAACCCGTGGTTTCCAGTCAGAAGTAAAACAGCTTCTGCACCTGATGATCCATTCCCTGTATTCCAACAAAGAAATCTTCCTGCGTGAGCTGATTTCCAACGCCTCTGATGCGGCGGACAAGCTGCGCTTCCGCGCGCTGTCTAACCCGGATCTGTATGAAGGCGACGGCGAGCTGCGCGTGCGCGTCTCGTTTAATAAAGAGAACCGCACCCTGACCATCGCCGATAACGGCATCGGGATGAACCGCGACGAGGTGATTGACCACCTCGGGACCATCGCCAAATCCGGCACCAAAGCGTTTCTGGAGTCCATGGGCTCTGACCAGGCGAAAGACAGCCAGCTGATCGGTCAGTTTGGCGTGGGCTTCTACTCGGCGTTCATCGTGGCGGATAAAGTCACCGTACGCACCCGCGCCGCGGGCGACAGCGCAGAGAACGGCGTGCTGTGGGAGTCTAAAGGTGAAGGTGAATACACCGTTGATGACATCACCAAAGCGGATCGCGGCACCGAAATCACCCTGCACCTGCGTGAAGGCGAAGACGATTTCCTGAACGACTGGCGCGTACGCTCCATCATTAGCAAATATTCCGACCATATTGCGCTGCCGGTTGAGATTGAAAAACAGGAAGAGAAAGACGGCGAAACCGTGGTTTCCTGGGAAAAAATCAACAAGGCGCAGGCGCTGTGGACGCGTAATAAAGCTGAAATTAAAGACGACGAGTACAACGAGTTTTACAAGCACATCGCCCACGACTTCACCGATCCGCTGACCTGGAGCCACAACCGTGTGGAAGGGAAACAGGAGTACACCAGCCTGCTGTACATTCCGGCGCAGGCGCCGTGGGACATGTGGAACCGCGATCACAAGCACGGCCTGAAGCTGTACGTGCAGCGCGTCTTCATCATGGACGACGCCGAGCAGTTCATGCCGAACTACCTGCGCTTTGTGCGTGGCCTGATAGACTCCAACGATCTGCCGCTGAACGTCTCCCGTGAAATTCTTCAGGACAGCACCGTCACCCGTAACCTGCGCAACGCCCTGACCAAACGTGCGTTGCAGATGCTGGAAAAACTGGCGAAGGACGATGCGGAAAAATACCAGACCTTCTGGAAACAGTTTGGCCTGGTGCTGAAAGAAGGTCCGGCGGAAGATACTGCGAACGTGGAAGCTATCGCTAAACTGCTGCGCTTCGCCTCTACGCACAACGACTCCTCCGCCCAGACCGTGTCGCTGGAAGAGTACGTCTCCCGCATGAAAGAAGGGCAGGAGAAGATCTACTACATCACCGCCGACAGCTATGCGGCAGCGAAGAGCAGCCCGCATCTGGAACTACTGCGTAAGAAAGGCATCGAAGTGCTGCTGCTGTCTGACCGCATCGACGAGTGGATGATGAACTACCTGACCGAGTTCGACGGTAAATCCTTCCAGTCCGTTGCCAAAGCCGACGAGTCTATCGATAAGCTGGCGGATGAAGTGGACGACAGCGCGAAAGAAGCCGAGAAGGCGCTGGAGCCGTTCGTTGAGCGCGTGAAAACCCTGCTGGGCGACCGCGTGAAAGAGGTGCGCTTCACGCACCGTCTGACCGATACGCCAGCCATTGTCACCACCGATGCGGACGAAATGAGCACCCAGATGGCGAAACTGTTCGCTGCGGCGGGCCAGGCCGTGCCGGAAGTGAAATATATCTTTGAGCTTAATCCGGATCATCCGCTGGTGAAACGCGCGGCGGATACCCAGGACGACGCCCGCTTTGCCGAGTGGGTTGAACTGCTGCTCGATCAGTCCCTGCTGGCCGAGCGCGGTACGCTGGAAGACCCTAACCTGTTCATTAAACGTGTGAATGCGCTGCTGCTGGCGTAATCTTCCCTCACCCCGGCCCTCTCCCTGTGGGAGAGGGTGAAAGAGTTCCCTCTCCCACAGGGAGAGGGTTAGGGTGAGGGCACCAGACCGCACGAAGCCAAATTATCTCCCCCCGTTAACCGTTTCAGCCTTCCCGCCTTCCTTGAGCCATACCCGTTCTGGTGGTATTGTTTAGCGCTTTTTGAAAAATTGAATCGACTTTTGAGGGGATTTTCGCAATGCGTATTATTCTGCTTGGCGCTCCGGGCGCGGGTAAAGGAACTCAGGCTCAGTTCATCATGGAGAAATACGGTATTCCGCAAATCTCCACCGGTGACATGCTGCGCGCCGCTGTTAAATCTGGCTCCGAGCTGGGTAAACAAGCGAAAGACATCATGGACGCAGGCAAACTGGTGACCGACGAACTGGTTATCGCGCTGGTTAAAGAGCGCATTGCTCAGGAAGACTGCCGTAACGGTTTCCTGCTGGACGGCTTCCCGCGCACCATTCCTCAGGCTGACGCCATGAAAGAAGCGGGCATCAACGTGGATTACGTGCTGGAGTTCGACGTACCAGACGAGCTGATCGTTGACCGTATCGTTGGCCGTCGCGTACACGCTGCTTCTGGCCGCGTTTACCACATCAAATTCAACCCACCTAAGGTTGAAGGCAAAGACGACGTGACCGGCGAAGAGCTGACCACCCGTAAAGACGATCAGGAAGAAACCGTGCGTAAACGCCTGGTGGAATATCATCAGATGACCGCACCGCTGATCGGCTACTACACCAAAGAAGCGCAGGCGGGTAACACCAAATACGCGAAAGTGGACGGCACCAAAGCCGTGGCTGACGTACGTGCAGAGCTGGAAAAAATCCTCGGCTAAGCGCACCTCTCTCACCCGGAGCCCCGGGTGAGAAAAATTCTCATCTTACCTATTACAGCAATGGGTTTCGTTTAAACGCATTTCCGCTACAATTGACAGCCTATCAAATGGTTAAGAGGCGTGAATGAGTCAGGCGAAAACCGGCATCCTGCTTGCCAATCTGGGCACCCCAGAAGCACCTACTCCAGCGGCGGTCAAACGCTACCTGCGACAATTTTTAAGCGACACGCGCGTCGTGGATACCCCAAGACTGCTGTGGTGGCCACTGCTGCGTGGCGTCATTCTGCCGATTCGTTCCCCGCGTGTGGCAAAGCTCTATCAGTCCGTGTGGATGGAAGAGGGCTCGCCGCTGATGGTGTACAGCCGTCGTCAGGAGAAGGCGCTGGCCGCCCGCCTGCCGGACATGCCCGTTGCGCTCGGCATGAGCTACGGTAAGCCGTCCCTGGAAAGCGCCGTCGACTCTCTGCTGGCGCAGGGCGTTGAACACATTGTGGTGCTGGCCCTTTATCCGCAGTATTCGTGCTCCACGGTAGCTGCCGTCTGGGACGAACTGGCGCGCATTCTGGCGACCCGCCGCCGTATACCGGGTATCACCTTTATCCGCGACTACGCCGATAACGAGCTGTACATTCAGGCGCTTGCCAGCAGCGCGCGCGCGTCGTTTGAAAAACACGGCGAGCCGGATCTGCTGCTGCTCTCCTATCACGGTATTCCGCAGCGTTTCGCGAACGAAGGGGATGATTACCCCCAGCGTTGCCGCGATACCACCCGCGAGCTGGTCTCCGCCCTCGGCCTGCCGCCTGAGAAGGTGATGATGACCTTCCAGTCGCGCTTCGGCCGTGAACCGTGGCTCACCCCGTATACTGATGAAACGCTTAAGATGCTGGGCGAGAAGGGCGTGAAGCACATTCAGGTGATGTCGCCGGGCTTCTCGGCGGACTGTCTGGAAACGCTGGAAGAGATTGCTGTCCAGAACAAAGAGTTCTTTATGGAGGCGGGCGGAACGAAATACGAATACATTCCTGCGCTTAACGACTCCCCTGAACACATCGACATGATGGTGTCACTGGTCACCACCCGCCGCTGATCGCGTTACGGGCCGGGTTTGTGCTACCATTCCCGGCCCGTATTCTTTGCACAGTTCAGACCATGAAATTTCCCGGTAAACGTAAGTCCAAACACTATTTCCCCGTCGATGCCCGCGATCCGCTGTTACAGCAAATTCAGCAGGAAAGCGAAACCAGCGCTGCCTGGGTGGTCGGTATCGATCAGACGCTGGTGGACATTGAAGCCAAAGTGGATGATGCGTTTGTCGCACGTTACGGTCTGAGCGCCGGGCACTCGCTGGTGATTGAGGATGACGTTGCTGAAGCGCTGTATCAGGAGCTGGTGCGCGAAAATCTTATCACCCACCAGTTTGCCGGCGGCACCATCGGCAACACCATGCACAACTACTCCGTACTGGCAGACGACCGCTCGGTGCTGCTTGGCGTGATGTGCAGCAATATCGAAATCGGTGGCTATGCCTACCGCTACCTGTGCAATACCTCCAGCCGCACCGATCTGAACTATTTGCAGGGCGTTGACGGGCCGATTGGCCGCTGCTTTACGCTGATAAGCGATTCCGGCGAGCGTACCTTTGCCATCAGCCCCGGCCATATGAACAAGCTGCGCGCTGAAAGTATCCCGGAAGAGGTGATCGCGGGCGCGTCTGCGCTGGTACTGACCTCCTATCTGGTGCGCTGCAAGCCGGGCGAACCAATGCCGGACGCAACCATGAAGGCAATTGAGTACGCGAAGAAATACAACGTGCCTGTGGTTCTGACGCTGGGCACCAAATTCGTCATTGCCGACAACCCGGAGTGGTGGCAGGCCTTCCTGAAAGAACACGTCTCGATTCTGGCGATGAATGAAGAAGAAGCCGAAGCGCTGACCGGCGAAAGCGATCCGCTGCTGGCGTCTGATAAGGCGCTGGACTGGGTAGATCTGGTGCTCTGCACCGCCGGGCCGGTCGGGCTGTATATGGCGGGCTTCACGGAAGAAGAGAGCAAGCGGAAAACCCAGCACCCGCTGCTGCCGGGCGCAATCGCCGAATTTAACCAGTACGAGTTCAGCCGCGCCATGCGTCATAAAGACTGCATCAACCCGCTGCGTATCTTCTCCCACATCGCACCGTATATGGGTGGCCCCGAGAAGATCATGAACACCAACGGCGCGGGCGACGGCGCGCTGGCCGCGCTGCTGCACGACATCACCGCCAACGCCTACCACAAAACCAATGTGCCGAATTCCAGCAAGCACACCTTCAACTGGCTGACCTACTCCTCGCTGGCGCAGGTGTGCAAGTACGCGAACCGCGTGAGTTATCAGGTGCTGAACCAGCATTCACCGCGCTTAACGCGGGGGCTGCCGGAACGGGAAGACAGCCTCGAAGAGGCGTATTGGGACAGGTAAAAGCAAAACGGCAACCTGTGGTTGCCGTTTTTAGTGTTTGTTCCCTCTCCCTGTGGGAGAGGGCCAGGGTGAGGGCATCAGGCCGCACAAAACTTAACCCGTCACCGCCTCTTCAACTGGCGGTTTTGTCAGCATTGTCAGCATTGTATTCGCAATCTCACGCTCACCCATCACCACCTGATTCGCGCCGCGCTCGGTGATGTACTCCACTTCGTCATCATAATGGGCGCGGGCAATGATTTCGATATGTGGGCATTTTTCACGGGCTGTGGCGACAATCTCGCCAGCCTCGTAACCGTTCGGGATAGTGAGCAGCAGCCAGCGAGCGCAGTCCAGATGCGCCAGATTCATAATCTCTTCGTTAGCCGCGTTGCCCAGCACCGCGCGGATGCCGCGCTCGCGAAGCTCGTCGACGCGAGTGCGGGAGGTTTCAATCACTACCAGGGGGATCCCCTGGGCCATCAGCTTCTCACCGAGCAGGCTGCCGACGCGGCCAAAACCGACCAGCAGCGCGTGGTTGCAGATATCTACGGGGATCTGTTTCTCCTCCTCAATCGCTTCTTCCAGGGTTTGCTCTTCGAGGGTTTCGGTCTTCTCGAGATATTTCTCCAGCAGGGCAAACAATACCGGGTTTAGCATGATGGAGAGGATCGCCCCCGCCAGCACCAGATTTTGCCCCGCCTGTGGCAGCAGGTTCAGGGCCATCCCCAGACCAGCAAGAATAAAGGCGAACTCGCCAATCTGCGCCAGGCTGGCGGCGATGGTCAGCGCCGTGCGCGGCGAGTGACCGAACATCCGTACCAGGAAGAAGGCGGCAACGGACTTACCAAAGATGATGATTGCCAGCGTACCCAGCACGGCCAGCGGCTGCTGAATGAGGATCAGCGGGTCGAACAGCATCCCGACGGAGACAAAGAACAGCACCGCGAATGCATCACGTAGCGGCAGGGTATCGTGCGCGGCACGGTGGCTCAGCTCGGACTCGTTCAGCACCATCCCGGCGAAGAACGCGCCCAGCGCAAAGGAGACGTCAAACAGCTCGACGGCGCCAAAGGCAATGCCCAGCGCCAGCGCAAGGACCGAAAGCGTGAACAGTTCACGCGAGCCCGTGGCGGCGCTGCGGGACATGATCCACGGCACCAGACGGCGGCCCACCAGCATCATGATGGCGATAAACGCCACGACTTTACCGATGGTAATGCTCATATCCAGCGCCAGCGAGGCGAAGCCGATATTCTCTTTTTCCATCATCCCGGCAACGGCAGGCAGCAGAACCAGCGTCAACACCATTACCAGATCTTCAACAATCAGCCAGCCTATCGCGATTTGTCCGCGCTGGCTGTCTATCAGCTGTCTCTCTTCAAGCGCGCGCAGCAGCACCACGGTACTGGCGGTTGAAAGACACAGCCCAAATACGATACCGGTCATGATTGACCAGCCCAGCACCGCCGAAAGCGCCATGCCCAGCAGCGTCGCCACCCCTATCTGGGCGATCGCTCCCGGTATGGCGATCGACTTTACCGCCATCAGATCCTTCAGGGAAAAATGCAGTCCGACGCCAAACATCAGCAGGATCACGCCCAATTCCGCCAGCTCAGGCGCCAGTTTGGTATCTGCGACAAAACCCGGCGTAAAGGGCCCTGCCAGCACGCCCGCCAGCAAATAGCCTACCAGGGGCGAAATACGCAATTTATTGGCAATCATGCCGAGAATAAAAGCGAGCACAAGTCCACCAACAATGGTGGTGATAAGCGGTGTGGCGTGGTGCATTCCGTCTCCTTTCGCGATGGGTGATCCATTTTTGGTGCAAATACCAAAAAGCCGATTAATAGTTTATGACAATTTTTACGCTTATGTTTATGAATAATTGTTGAAATCACAATAAAAAGGCAATAAGCATGAAAAAAGGCAGATTTTGATAAATTTGCTGAGGGGAGGGAGAGGAAAGCCTTATGGCATCAGGTTATCCGGCTGCCAAAGTTTAACTTTGGCAGCCGTGAAGTCACGCTTTATGACGATTGTCAGGCAGGAATATGGTCAACATCCCCAGAAGTGGCAGGAAAGCGCAGATTTTATAGACCAGGAAGATGCTGGTGTGGTCTGCAACCATCCCCAACACGGCTGCGCCAAGGCCGCCCATGCCAAAGGCAAAACCGAAAAAGAGGCCGGAAACCATACCGATACGTCCCGGCAGCAGCTCCTGCGCGTAGACCAGGATGGCTGAAAATGCCGATGCGAGAATAAAACCAATAATCACCGTCAATATTCCGGTCCATTCCAGCGTTGCGTACGGTAAAACAAGCGTAAACGGCGCGACGCCGAGGATAGAGCCCCAAATGACATATTTACGTCCAATTTTATCCCCCACAGGGCCGCCTATCACCGTGCCTGCCGCCACCGCAAACAGGAAGGCAAAGAGGTGGAACTGGGCGTTTTGTACTGATAATCCGAATTTTTGCATCAGATAGAAGGTGTAATAGCTGCTAATGCTCGCCATATAGAAATATTTCGAGAAAATCAGCACCAGCAGCACGCTGACGGCAAGGATCACCTTATTGCGCGGAAGGGGATTGGTTATCTTCGCGGCAGGTTTTCCCTTATTTACGCGATGCTGCGCGGCATACCAGCGGCTGATTTGCGCCAGGACGACAATCGCCAGCAGCGCGGCCAGCACAAACCACGCCACGTTGCCTTTGCCGTAAGGCGCGATAATTACCGCCGCCAGCAGAGGACCGAGGGAGCTACCAAAGTTACCCCCCACCTGGAACAGAGACTGCGCCAGCCCGTGACGTCCGCCTGAGGCCATACGTGCCACGCGGGACGATTCCGGATGGAACACCGATGAACCGGTTCCCACCAGCGCCGCGGCAACCAGTACCGCCTCAAAGCTGCCCGCCATGGCCAGCAGCACCAGCCCGCTCAGGGTGAAGCACATGCCAATGGGCAGCGACCATGGCATCGGGTATTTGTCCGTCCAGTAGCCCACTACCGGCTGTAGCAGCGAAGAGGCCAGCTGGAAGGTCAGGGTGATCATCCCGATCTGCACGAAGGTTAATGAGAACTCAGACTGCAACAGCGGGTAGATCGCCAGAATCAGCGACTGGATCATGTCGTTGAGCAGATGAGAGAGACTGATTGCGCCTAATACTTTAAAGGAAGTGCGCGATTTCGGCGGCGACGCCGGAGCGCCCTGGACGGGCTGGGTTGATTCACTGATTGCCATAAATACCACGTCGATTTGTTATTAGAGATGCAGGGAGTAATTATTATCCGACTAACATACCCGTCCGTGACATTTGAAGAAAGTCGCAATTCTGAAAACTTATTTGTCTATTCTTGTGAGTCACTGTAATTTTTGCGTTTGTCTATGGGTCAGGGAGAGAGAAGATGAAGTTAATGAAGCGTGGCGTCGCGCTGGCGCTCATCGCCGCATGGGGGCTGACAAGCCTGCCCGCGCAGGCTTATGAAAAAGATAAAACCTATAAAATTACCATTCTGCATACTAACGATCATCACGGCCATTTCTGGCGCAGCGAATACGGTGAATATGGCCTGGCGGCGCAAAAAACGCTGGTGGACGGCATTCGTAAAGAGGTCGCGGCCCAGGGCGGCAGCGTCCTGCTGCTGTCGGGCGGGGATATTAATACCGGGGTGCCGGAATCTGATTTACAGGATGCCGAGCCTGATTTCCGCGGCATGAATTTAATTGGTTACGACGCGATGGCGGTCGGAAACCACGAGTTTGATAATCCGCTGAGCGTGTTGCGCCAGCAGGAGAAGTGGTCCAAATTCCCGTTCCTTTCCGCCAATATTTATCAGAAAAGCACCGGCGAGCGCCTGTTTAAACCGTGGGCGCTGTTTAAGCGTCAGGATCTGAAGATCGCGGTCATCGGCTTAACCACCGACGATACGGCCAAAATTGGCAACCCTGAATTTTTCACCGACATCGAATTTCGTAAACCGGCGGACGAAGCGAAGCTGGTGATCCAGGAGTTGCAGCAGAATGAAAAACCGGATGTGATTATCGCGACCACCCACATGGGGCATTACGATAACGGTCAGCACGGCTCTAACGCGCCGGGCGACGTGGAGATGGCGCGCAGCCTTCCTGCGGGCTCGCTGGCGATGATTGTGGGCGGTCACTCACAGGATCCGGTCTGCATGGCTTCTGAGAATAAAAAGCAGGCAGATTATGTGCCCGGCACGCCGTGCGCGCCTGATCGTCAGAACGGGATCTGGATTGTACAGGCCCACGAGTGGGGTAAATACGTTGGCCGCGCGGATTTCGAATTCCGTAACGGCGAAATGAAGCTGGTGCACTATCAGCTCATCCCGGTCAACCTGAAGAAGAAAGTGACCTACCCGGATGGCAAAAGCGAGCGGGTACTCTACACGCCAGAGATCGCTGAAAACCAGCAGATGCTCTCTTTGCTGACGCCGTTCCAGAGCAAAGGGAAAGCGCAGCTGGACGTGAAGATTGGCACGCTTAACGGACGACTGGAAGGGGACCGCAGCAAAGTCCGCTTTGTACAGACCAACATGGGGCGTCTGGTGCTGGCCGCGCAGATGGCGCGCACGAATGCTGATTTCGGCGTGATGAGCGGCGGCGGTATTCGTGATTCCATCGAAGGCGGAGACATCACCTATAAAGACGTGCTCAAGGTGCAGCCGTTTGGCAACGTGGTGGTCTATGCGGACATGAGCGGGAAGGAGGTGATTGACTACCTGACCGCCGTGGCGCAGATGAAGCCGGATTCCGGGGCGTATCCGCAGTTTGCTAACGTCAGCTTCGTCGCGAAGGACGGCAAGCTTAACGATCTCAAAATCAAAGGCGAACCGGTTGATCCGGCGAAAACCTACCGCCTGGCAACGTTAAGCTTTAACGCCACCGGCGGCGACGGCTATCCGCATATCGATAACAAACCGGGCTATGTAAATACCGGGTTTATTGATGCGGAAGTGTTGAAGCAGTTTATCCAGCAAAATTCACCGATTGACGTGAACATGTATGAGCCGAAAGGCGAGGTGAGCTGGCAGTAGTGCGTTTTTTTGCCGGGTGGCGGCTTCGCCTTACCCGGCCTACATTCGAATCGTAGGCCCGGTAAGCGCAGCGCCACCGGGCAATTTTCTCAATCCCGGCGCGCAATATCCGCAAATTTCGCGTCCAGCATTTTCGCCAGATCGCCTGCGGCCAGTTCGATATCCAGCCCGCGTTTGCCGCCAGAAATATAGATCGTCTCAAATTCCTGCGAAGGCGCATCGATCAGCGTCGGCAGACGCTTTTTCTGGCCGAGCGGGCTGATCCCGCCGACCAGATAACCCGTTGTGCGTTGCGCAACCATCGGGTCAGCCATATCGACCTTTTTCGCTCCCAGCGCTTTGGCCACTTTCTTCAGATCAAGCTGTCCGGCGACGGGCGTCACTGCCACGGCGAGGTGCTTCATATCGCCGTTCACCGCGACCAGCAGCGTTTTGTAGACCTGGTCCGCGTTCAGCCCCAGCTTGCGCACCACTTCATCACCAAAGTTGGTTTCGTTCGGATCGTGATCGTAGGTGTGGATCCGGAAAGAAATTTTGTTTTTTTCGAGTAATTTAACGGCGGGAGTCATGGCTATCCTTCTTACGACAGACGATTCATACCAGCAGCATACGCCTGACGTTTGTCTAAAAAATAGCACCATCTTGCGCAATAGTATTGGCAGTGATGGTTACTTTGAGCGACAATCGGCGTAGCCGAAGGTCACTTCGGTATAATAAAAACGATGAAATTCCTCTTTGACGGGCCAATAGAGATATTGGCCATTTTTTTATTTCAGCAGCGACGGCAAATTCCCTTCTCCGTACAAATGCAACGCGCCAACCGCGACAACATAACGACCGGCAGGCAGGGCATATAGTGTCTCCCGCCACGCCTGGTTGCGCGCGTTCATCAGCACATCATACAACGATTCACTGAACGTCGACGGTAACGCCAGCTTACCGTCTGCGGGCGGCGCATCCAGCCACCAGCCAATCATCGTTTGCAGCAGACGCGCGTTGGTGTGCCAGTGGGTCAGGGTATCATCCAGCAGCATCAGGCCGTCATCGGGAAGCTGGCGAAGAAGCGCAATCTGGCTGTCCGTGCCTTCCAGTTCAATGACGGACAGGTTGCGCGCCCTTGCCGCATTCAGCAGTTGATAATCGATACCGTAATCGCCGCGCAGCCCCAGGCGCTGCGCCTGGGTGGCCTGTAACACCATGGCAATTTGCCACAGGGGCAGAGTGTCGAGCATTGAGAGCGAGACGCCGGTCTCATCCGCAAGACGGGTAAGCTCAGCCAGCTGCGTCCCGTTAAGACGTTCCGCCAGGGGGCGATCGCTTTCCAGCCCGGCAAACGGCGATTCATGGCCGGAGATGTCGGCTTCGACGATCAGCGCGTCGGCGCGCTTCAGCAGTTTAATCAGGCCGGAGGGCAGGGGGGACATATCCTGCGTGCCCATATGAATGCTTCCCACCAGGTGCAGATGCTGCCCGCCCGGAAGCGAAATATCCATACCGGGCCAGGCATAACGGCGGGGAAAAAGGGCGCGAAACGATGTTTTTAGACGATTAAACAGACCCATACGCGCTCCATGATCGCAAAGGTTCATGCTAGCGCGTACGGGTACAAGGTTCAATCCTTCGGTTTAAACCGCAGCAGACGGTTAGCGTTGCTCACCACGGTAATTGACGAGAGCGCCATCGCCGCACCCGCAACAACCGGGTTCAGCAGGGTACCGGTCAGCGGCCACAAAATCCCGGCGGCAATCGGAATGCCGAGCGAGTTATAGACGAAGGCCCCCAGCAGGTTCTGCTTCATGTTGCGCAACGTGGCTTTCGAAATCGCCAGCGCATCCGCCACCCCCATCAGGCTGTGGCGCATCAGGGTGATCGCCGCGGTTTCAATGGCGACATCGCTCCCGCCGCCCATCGCAATGCCTACGTCAGCCTGCGCCAGCGCCGGGGCGTCGTTGATGCCGTCGCCCACCATCGCCACCTGGCGACCCTGACTTTGCAGGTTCTTGATGGCGTCCGCTTTGCCGTCCGGCAGCACGCCCGCGATCACCTCATCAATACCGGCTTCTTTCGCAATGGCGTTGGCGGTGGTCGGGTTGTCCCCGGTCAGCATCACCAGACGATAGCCCGCGCGGTGCAGGCGCTGTAAGGCATCTACGCTGTCCTGGCGTAACGGATCGCGCACGGCCAGCAGCGCCGCCACCTGACCATCCCTCGCCAGCAGAACCGGCGTTGCGCCCTGAGAGGCCTGCGCGTTTAGCTCTGCGTCTAGCGCGGACGTATCAACGCCGTGTTCAGTCAGCAGTGCCTGGTTGCCCAGCAGCAGCGTATGGCCTTCGGCTTCACCGCTGACCCCTAAACCGCGCAGGGTGCGGAAGTTGCTGACCTGCGGCAGACGGCCATCACCGGCTTTCTCCAGGATGGCGCGCGCCAGCGGGTGGCTGGAACCTTGTTCCAGCGCGGCGGCAAGGCGCAGGGCGTCCGTCTCCGTACAGCCAACGGTACTGACGGCCACCACCTGCGGTTTGCCCTCGGTGAGCGTGCCGGTTTTATCAAAGACAAGGGTGTCCAGCGTGCTTGCCCGTTGCAGGGCGTCAGCATCACGGACCAGTACGCCAAATTCGGCGGCGCGTCCGACGCCAGAGATAATCGACATCGGCGTGGCCAGGCCAAGGGCACAAGGGCAGGCGATGATCAGCACCGTGGTGGCGATCACCAGGGTGTAGACAATCTGCGGCGCCGGGCCGAAGAAATACCAGATCGCCGCGCTCAGCAGGGCAATACCGACGACCACCGGCACAAAAATGGCGGAGATTTTATCGGCAAGCTGACCAATCTCCGGCTTACTGCTCTGCGCCTGGCGGACCATGCGAATGATGCGTGACAGCGTGGTATGGCTCCCGACCGCGCTGGCGCGGAACAGTACGCTGCCGTCCTGTACCACCGTACCCGCATGCACCGCATCGCCCTGAGATTTCTGCTGGGGTATCGGCTCGCCGGTCAGCATCGCTTCATCCAGCCAGGCATCGCCTTGGGTGATTTCACCGTCGACGGGCACGCGGTCGCCGGTGGTCAGGCGCAGCGTCATTCCCGGCTGTACCTCTGAGAGCGGAACGCTTTTTTCCCCGTCGTCCGTGACCACGCGGGCCGTCGGCGGGGTTAAATCGAGTAATCTTTCCAGCGCTTTCGACGAGCGCTGACGCGCGCGGGCTTCGAGCATATGGCCTAAGTTAATCAGACCGATAATCATCGCACTCGCTTCATAATAGAGATGGCGCGCCTCCATCGGGAACCACTGCGGCCAGACGTTCACGCTCATCGAATACAGCCACGCCGCGCCGGTACCGAGCGCGACCAGCGTGTCCATCGTCGCGGTGCGGTTTTTCAGGCTCTTCCAGGCGCTGGTATAGAAATGTCCGCCAGCAAACACCATCACCGCAAGGGTAATCAGACCAATCACCAGCCACAGGGTGCGGTTGTCAGCGGTGACCATCATGTTGTCACCCATCATGCCCCACACCATCACCGGAATACCGACCAGCAGGGCGACAATCGCCTGCCAGCGGAAACGCTTCATAGTGGCGACAGCCGTTTCCTGCTGGCGCTCGCGGCGCTCGGCATCATCTTCGATGGCCTCCGCCCCGTAGCCCGCTTTCTCCACGGCCTGCACTAACTCTGCGGCGGAGGCGCTGCCCATCACCAGCGCAGTACGCTCCGCCAGGTTTACCCGTGCCTGTGCGACGCCCGGTACCGCCTGTAAGGCGTTTTGTACCCGGGAGACGCAGCTGGCGCAGCTCATGCCGTTGATCAGCAGCTGTTGGCTGTCATCAATATCATCAGCTACCGGAAGCTCAGGAGTGGCCGCTGTCAGTGCTTCCGACGGGGATGATGACTCTGCCAGCGGTTTAGCCTTTGGGTGGCTTAACTCCGCCCCGTAACCGGCCTGTTTAATGGCATCAATCAGCGCGTCGGCGCTGGCGCTGCCGGTCACGGCGGCATGATCGATACTCACCTCAGCGCTTTCCACGTCAGGACGCTGCTCCAGGCTTTCTTTAACGCGTTTGACACAGTGGCCGCAGGAGAGGCCGTCCAGTGTCAGGTCAATAGTATGAGACATAACAAAACTCCCGTATAATGTTCTGGTCAATTGTTGACCTTCACTCTGCTTTTCGCTAACTGTTATGAAGGTTAAACCTTCCATCAAGGGGAAGGTCAAGGGGGAAATGTGAATATCAGCGATGTTGCGAAAAAAACCGGCTTAACCAGCAAAGCGATTCGCTTTTATGAGGAAAAAGGGCTGGTGACGCCACCGTTGCGCAGTGAGAACGGCTACCGCAGCTATACGCAGCTGCATCTTGATGAACTGACGTTACTCCGCCAGGCAAGACAGGTAGGATTTAACCTTGAAGAGTGCGGCGAGCTGGTTAACCTGTTTAACGATCCGAAACGCCACAGTGCCGACGTGAAAAAACGTACGCTGGAAAAAGTGGCGGAGATCGAACGCCATATCATCGAATTACAGGCGATGCGTGAGCAACTGTTACAGCTGGCAGAATCCTGCCCGGGAGATGACAGCGCCGAGTGCCCGATTATCGACAATCTTTCCGGCTGCTGCCACCGTAAAACCCACGCCTAACAGGCTTTAACCCGCAGGGTAATGCCTTCCACCGCAATGACCTCAACCCGCGTGCCGGCGCTGAGGTCATCGTCGGCCACCACTGGCCACGAACTGTCCCCCACGCGCATATGACCGCGTCCGTTGATCAGCGCGTTATCAAGCGTAAAGCGTCTACCCACGATCTGCTGCCCACGCTGGTTGAGGTGCGCGTCGACCGGCTTCTGCGCCTTCACCCGTTTGTTCAGCCAGCGCCACCACAGCCAGGCGGCCAGCAGCGTCAGCACGGCAAACAGCGCGCCCTGCCACTCCCAGCCGACAGGCAGCAGCCAGACGACCAGCCCGGTAATCACCGCGGCAACCCCGCTCCACAGCAGATAACCGTTGCCGCCAAGCATCTCGGCGGCCAGCAGTAAGCCGCCAAGGCTTAGCCAGAACGCATGAGGATGTGCAACGATGAGCTCAATCATTTTTTACGCTCGTTTCCGCCGTCTTTGATCAACTCGGCAATTCCGGCGATAGATCCCATCAGACTGCTGGCATCCAGCGGCATCATTACCACCTTGCTGTTGTTCGCGGAGCCGATCTCCTTCAGCGCATCGGTATATTTTTGCGCGACGAAGTAGTTCACGGCCTGGATATCCCCGGCGGCAATCGCCTCGGAGACCATTTGCGTCGCGCGGGCTTCCGCTTCTGCCGAACGTTCACGCGCTTCCGCCTGGAGGAAGGCAGACTGACGGTCGCCCTCGGCTTTCAGGATCTGCGACTGTTTTTCCCCTTCCGCTTTCAGGATTTCAGCCTGACGCACCCCTTCGGCTTCAAGAATATAGGCACGCTTGGTACGCTCGGCCTTCATCTGCGCGTTCATGGAAGCAATCAGCTCTGCCGGTGGGCGCACGTCGCGGATCTCAATGCGGGTCACTTTGATCCCCCACGGATTGGTGGCTTCATCCACAATGTGCAGCAGGCGGGTATTTATGCTGTCGCGCTGGGAGAGCATTTCGTCCAGCTCCATTGAGCCAAGCACGGTACGGATGTTGGTCATGGTCAGGTTGACGATCGCCAGCTCCAGGTTGCTCACCTCATAGGCCGCTTTCGGCGCATCAATCACCTGAATAAAGCAAACCGCATCGATGGTGACGTTGGCGTTATCCTTGGAGATGACTTCCTGGGAAGGGATATCCAGCACCTGCTCCATCATATTGATCTTACGCCCAATTCTGTCCATGAACGGGACGATCAGGCTTAAACCCGGCTGAAGAGTATTGGTGTAGCGACCGAAGCGTTCGACGGTCCACTGGTAACCCTGCGGGACAATTTTGACGCCTGCGCCCACGATAACCAGCGCAACGAATATAAGGACAGGAACAACGATGAGCATAAAAACCTCCTGTTTTGCATGCCGTAACGAGAAAAACTGCGTATTTGTTGAACGTAAGTATATCGGCTAACGAACAGGATTTCGCCCCTGTAAAGAGGTGGGAACCGGACTGGCAGAAATAAAACGCCCCGTTCGGGATGCGGGGCGCAAAGCGTTACTTTTCAGACCAGGTATAGCTGAAGTCAGTGATAAACCCATCCCCGGCGTCAGCGATAGCTTTTGATAAGCCCTGATAGTATTTTTCCAGGCCGATGGCCTCTATCTGCTGGATCTGCTCGCGAACGGGAGCGCAGAACAATACCGCATTGCCCGCCCCGACACGTTTGTTGTTCGGCGGCAGATCGCCGGTAATCGCCTTAAACCAGGTTCTGATCCCTTGCTTTAAGCTGTGCGGCGCTTTTGTAAGATCCTCCTGGCCGGTCAGCACCTGTAGGGTAGGGAATTCATTAGCATTGACGGCGGTTTTCATACGCGCAAAGAACGCGGTAAAAAGCTCAAAAGAGCCGAGGTCTGTGACGCGAGGCTTGGTGGTTTTTCCGTTTTTATTGCCCATTTTTCCGGCAGGGGCTGTAGGCGCCGGAACCACATTGACCTTATGCAGATCCAGACCAAACAGCAGATTGCAGTGCGCCCGGCGCTCTTTAAGCGGATAGGACATCAGCACGTCAATAAACGCCGTCGCCTTCACATCGGCCAGATCATGGTTAATCAGCCATTGCGAGCGGGCAAATTCCGCGGGGGAAACGAACCAGTCCGGCACCTCAGTAAAGCGTCTGGATTTACCCTTGCCGTCAAACTCGAGAAAGTAAGCCCCATCATCGAAAGCAAAATAGCAGTTTTTAAAGCTACCGATTGTGGTGTTAACGATGAGCGCCTTCTTAACAAAATCGACCACCTCTGCACCCATGACAAAACGCGTGAGTTCAGAAGAATTGATGACTTCCATTAATGTTTCCACATCAGGAACACCAGGCTTCAGGGAAGAGAACTCATAAAAGATATGTGTCATGTTGCTGACTTCCTGTAGTTATAGAGGTGACAATTAGCGAGCAAAAAGTTTAACACTTGCTATAGGTTAAGGCTATTCGCGCTGCGTAGCGGAAAGGATTATGCTAAAGGCTGTTCTTATTACAGCGGTTAATGGAATCGGAATGAATAATAAAAAAAATCTTCTGGATATCAGGGATGTTGGCTTTCGTGTGGGTGATAACACCATCCTTCAGCACGTTGATTTTTGTCTCTCTCCGGGCGAATTTAAACTGATAACTGGCTCCTCCGGCTGCGGCAAAAGCACCCTCCTGAAAATCGTGGCTTCGCTACTGAGCCCAACGGAGGGAACCATCCTGTTTGCAGGAAAAGATATCGCCACGCTTTCACCGGAAAGCTATCGCCAGCAGGTGTCATACTGCGTGCAAACGCCGTCCCTGTTTGGCGACACGGTGTACGACAATCTGGTTTTCCCCTGGCACATCCGCAACCAAACGCCTGATCCAAAAAAGTTTACCGACGATCTGACTCGGTTCGGGCTTTCGCCGGAGACGCTGACCAAATCGATCGCCGAACTGTCGGGAGGGGAAAAGCAGCGCGTCTCGCTGATCCGTAACCTGCAATTCTTGCCGAAGGCGCTGTTGCTGGACGAAATCACCAGCGCGCTGGATGACGCTAACAAGCGCAACGTCAATGACATTATCCATCGCTACGCCCGGGAGCAGAATATTGCCGTGCTGTGGGTGACGCATGATTCAAATGAAATTACCCATGCGGATGATGTCATCACGCTCAGGCCGCAGGGCGGGAAAATGGAGGAGGCTCATCGTGGGTGAACATAACATAACCAACGAATCGCTGGCGCTGTCGATGGTCCTGGTGCTGGTGGCGATTGTGGTCAGCTACCGGGAAAAGCTGGGGCTGGAAAAAGATATTCTTTGGAGTATCGCCCGCGCGGTCATTCAGCTCATCATCGTCGGCTATGTGCTGAAATACATCTTCAACGTCAATCATGCCGTGCTGACCCTGTTGATGGTGCTGTTTATCTGCTTTAACGCGGCATGGAACGCGCAGAAACGCAGTAAATACATCGATAAAGCGTTCATTTCGTCGTTGATCGCCATCACTACCGGGACCGCGTTAACGCTGGCGGTACTGGTACTCTCCGGCTCGATAGAATTTACGCCGATGCAGGTGATCCCCATTTCCGGGATGATTGCGGGCAATGCGATGGTGGCGGTCGGGTTGTGCTACAACAATCTGGGGCAACGGTTCAGCAGTGAACAGCAGCAGCTTCAGGAGAAGCTAAGCCTGGGCGCGACGCCGAAGGTGGCCTCTGCGCGGTTGATCCGCGACAGCATTCGCTCTTCGCTGATCCCAACGGTGGATTCCGCCAAAACGGTGGGTCTGGTGAGCCTGCCGGGCATGATGTCGGGGCTGATTTTTGCCGGTATCGATCCGGTAAAAGCGATTAAGTACCAGATTATGGTGACGTTTATGCTGCTCTCTACGGCGAGCCTGTCCACCATCATTGCCTGCTACCTGACCTATCGGAAGTTTTACAACGCGCGCCACCAGCTGGTGGTGACGCAGTTGAAAAAGACGGGGTAATATCGGCTTTTGTAGGCCCGGTAAGCGTTAGCGCCACCGGGCATTTTTTTACTAGTAGAGCAACGCGTACAGCTGACGACGATATTTCGACGCCAGCGCGTCACCGGTACCCAGCGCGGCCAGGATCTCCTGGAACATCTTCCGCGCCTGTCCGTCTGCGGCGCCCAGGTCCTTCTGAAGATGGCTAAACAGCAGCTCCAGCGCCTCTTCGTTACGCCCCACCTGATGAAGCTGAAGCGCCAGCTGGCTTGCCAGCGCGGCATCCTGCGGGTTGTCCGCAACCTGCTGCTGAAGCTGTTGAATTTCAGGGGTATCGGCCGCCTGTTTCAGCAGGTCAATCTGCGCCACCAGACCCTGATAACGGGTATCCTGATCCTGCATCGGCACCGTTTTCAGCACGGCTTCCGCGTCTTCAGGGCGGTGCAGCGCAATCTGGGTCTCTGCCAGCAGCAGACCAATCTGGCTGTTCTGGTTCGACAGCTGCCACGCGTCTTTTAACAGCGGCAGCGCCTCGTCGTACTTGCCTTCCTGCATCAGCGCCATGGCTTCCTGCGCTTTCAGCTCTTCTTCGCGCGGCAGAACTTTATCCAGCAGGGCGCGGATCGCCTCTTCCGGCTGCGGCCCCTGGAAGCCATCCACCGGCTGACCGTTCTGGAACAGGTAGACGGTTGGGATCGCGCGCAGGCCAAACTGGGAAGCCACCATTGGTTCGGCGTCACAATTCAGCTTCGCCAGAATGAACTGACCGTTGTACTGCGCGGCAAGGCTTTCCAGGACCGGCGTCAGTTGCAGGCAGTGTTGGCTGCGTTCAGACCAGAAGTAGAACAGCACCGGTTTAGTCATTGACTGTTCGAGCGTCTGTTGCAGGTTAGCTTCAGTTATGTTGACGATATTCTGTACGGACATGCGGCATTCTCTTTTATCGGTTTACTCTTTACATGGGGGTAAGCGTCGTCGCTTCAACTCAACCCTGCAAAATTTTGTCCATCATCCGCCCCGGCAGCAGGCGTTTCAACCAGCCGACGGCATGGGTTACCAGCGTGACCGGATAGCGCATTTTAGGGGTATCGCTCTCAAACGCGTGGCGCACTTTGGCAACAACGGCTTCTGGCCCAAGCGTAAAACGCGCCGCGATGCCGGGGTTTTCGACCGGTTTGTCCGCCTGCGTCTGGTTAACGTTTTCCGTAAAGCGGGTGCGGATCGGGCCCGGTTCAATCAGGCTGACCTTAATACCGCTGTGGCGCAGCTCCATGCGCAACGCATCGGACCAGGCTTCAAGCGCATATTTGCTGGCGGCGTAAGCCCCGCGCCCCGGCGTGGAGATCAGGCCCATGACCGAGGAGGTCATCACGATGCGCCCTTCGCCGTGCGGCAGCATGGCGGGGAGAAGGCGCATGGTAAGCTGATGCGCCCCGAAAAAGTTTGCGGAGAACTGCTGCTCCAGCTGTTCCCGTGAGAGAGTCTGTAGCGGGCCGTACACGCCGTAGCCCGCATTGTTGAACAGACCGTAAAGACGGTTGTTGGTCAGGGCGATAACCTCATCGGCGGCCTGCTCTACGCTCTCTGGCGAATCGAGATCCAGCAGAATGCCGGTAAATCCCAGCCCTCGCATGCGTTCGACATCCTCGGGTTTGCGGCAGGCTGCCAGTACCCAAAACCCCTGACGTTTCAGTTCAAGGGCGCTTTCAAGGCCAATTCCGCTGGAACATCCTGTTATTAAGACCGATTTTTGCATAACTTTACCTGTCAGGTTCTCAGCTGTTTGACGAGTCATGTTTTACTAAAGGAGCCAGCCGGGTTGCCATCCAGTCGGCAATGAACGGCTGGGCATCGCGATTGGGGTGAATGCCATCATCCTGCATCCACTGGGGTTTCAGATAGACCTCTTCCATGAAAAATGGCAGCAGCGGAATATCAAACTCTTTGGCAAGCTTAGGATAGATCGCGCTAAACGCCTCATTATACCGACGGCCGTAGTTGGCGGGCAGGCGAATTTGCATCAGCAGCGGCTGGGCATTGGCGGCCTTAATGGTCTGCAAAATAGTCCGCAGCGTTTGCTCCGTTTGCTGAGGCTGGAAGCCGCGCAAACCATCATTACCGCCCAGTTCAACCAGCACCCAACGCGGTTGATGCTGCTTAAGCAGGGCAGGCAGGCGCGATAAGCCTTGCTGCGACGTATCGCCGCTGATGCTGCCGTTCACGACAGATGCCCGGGACTGCCATTTATCATTGAGCAGGGCGGGCCAGGCCGCACTGGCGGCCATACGATAGCCCGCGCTCAGGCTGTCGCCCAGAATCAATAACGTGTCCGCAGCCGCCGCGCGGAAGGTCATCAGCATCAAAAACAGGAAGGGCAAATGCCAGCGGAAAACATTGTTGAAGTTCATCGTCTTAAGAAGTCCGTCGGTCAGGGAGAACACGAGCTTTCCATCCTCACCGGAGTTGAACTCGTTGTCAAACGTGCCGAAACCATCGCCCTGATTGGTGAATCCGGTTCCGGTAAGTCCACGCTGCTGGCCATTCTCGCCGGTCTGGACGATGGCAGCAGTGGGGAAGTGAACCTGGTCGGCCAGCCCCTCCACGCGCTTGATGAAGAGGCCCGCGCCGCGCTGCGTGCCCGGCATATCGGGTTTGTCTTTCAGTCATTCATGCTGATCCCGACGCTGAACGCGATGGAAAACGTTGAGCTGCCCGGCCTGCTGCGCGGTGACAATACCCGTGAAAGCCGCGATCACGCCAAGGCGTTGCTGGAACAGCTGGGGCTAGGCAAACGTCTCGACCATCTTCCGGCACAGCTTTCCGGCGGTGAGCAGCAGCGCGTGGCGCTGGCGCGCGCGTTTAACGGGCGCCCTGAAGTGCTGTTTGCCGATGAACCCACTGGTAACCTTGACCGTAAAACCGGAGACAAGATTGCCGATCTGCTGTTTTCCCTCAACCGCGAGCACGGCACCACGCTGATTCTGGTTACCCACGATCCGCAGCTGGCCGCCCGCTGCGACCGCCGCCTGCGGCTGGTGAACGGTATTCTTCAGGAGGAAGCATGATTGCCCGCTGGTTCTGGCGCGAGTGGCGCTCGCCCTCGCTGCTGATTGTCTGGCTGGCGTTGAGCCTGGCGGTGGCCTGCGTGCTGGCGCTCGGCAGCGTCAGCGATCGTATGGAGAAAGGGCTTAGCCAGCAGAGTCGGGAATTTATGGCCGGGGACCGGGCTCTGCAAAGTTCTCGCCCCGTGCCGCCGGGCTGGATTGAGGAAGCGCGCAAAGAGGGGCTGAAGGTAGGGGAGCAGATCACCTTTCAGACTATGACCTTTGCGGGCGACACGCCGCAGCTTGCCAGCGTAAAAGCCGTGGATGACATCTACCCGATGTATGGTGACTTACAAACCAGCCCGCCGGGGCTAAAACCGACGGCCGGTACGGTCCTGCTGGCATCGCGACTGATGGCGCTGCTGAACCTGAAACCCGGCGACAGTATCGACGTCGGCGACGCGACACTCAAAATTGCCGGGGAAGTGGTGCAGGAGCCCGACTCTGGATTTAATCCGTTCCAGCTTGCGCCGCGCCTGCTGATGAACACCGCTGATGTGGCGAAAACCAACGCCGTCCAGCCGGGAAGCCGTGTCACCTGGCGGTATAAGTTTGGCGGGACGCCTGCGCAGCTGGAGGCGTACGAAAAATGGCTCCTGCCGCAGCTCAAGCCGGAACACCGCTGGTACGGGCTGGAGCAGGATGACGGGGCGCTCGGCAAATCCCTCGAACGTTCCCAGCAGTTCCTGCTGCTGTCGGCGCTGTTAACTCTGCTGCTTGCCATTGCGGCGGTTGCCGTGGCGATGGGGCACTACTGCCGCAGCCGTTACGATCTGGTGGCGATCCTCAAAACCCTCGGCGCGGGCCGCGCGCAGCTGCGCAAGCTGATTGTCGGCCAGTGGCTGATGGTGCTGGCGCTGTCGGCTCTGACCGGCGGGGCGATAGGGCTGCTGTTTGAAAAGCTGCTGATGGTGCTGCTCAAACCGGTATTGCCCGCCGCATTACCGCCTGCCAGCCTCTGGCCGTGGCTGTGGGCCATCGGCGCGATGACGACGATCTCCCTGCTGGTGGGGTTACGCCCGTACCGGCTGCTGCTCGCCACCCAGCCGCTGCGCGTGCTGCGCCGCGATGTGGTGGCCAGCGTCTGGCCGCTGAAGTTCTATCTGCCGGTGATTATTGCGGTGGCGGTCGGGCTGTTGGCCTGGCTGATGGGCGGCAGTACGCTGCTGTGGGCGGTGCTGGCGGGCGCGGTGGTGCTGGCGCTGCTGTGCGGCGTAGTGGGCTGGATACTGCTTAATGTCCTGAGAAAGCTGACAGTTAAATCACTCCCCATACGGTTAGCGGTTAACCGACTGCTGCACCAGCCGTGGTCTACCCTCAGCCAGCTCTCGGCATTTTCGCTGTCGTTTATGCTGCTGGCGCTTCTGCTGGTGCTGCGCGGGGATCTGCTGGATCGCTGGCAGCAACAGCTTCCGCCGGAAAGCCCGAACTATTTCCTGATCAACATTGCTCCCGAACAGGTGACGCCGCTGAAGGGTTTCCTGTCTGAGCATCACATTATTCCGGAATCGTTCTATCCGATCGTGCGCGCCCGACTGACGCAGATCAACGGCCAGTCGACGGAGGGAAATAAGGATGAATCGCTCAATCGCGAACTCAACCTGACCTGGCAGGCGAAACGTCCGGACCATAACCCGATCGTTGCCGGCACCTGGCCGCCGAAAGCGGGGGAAGTGTCGATGGAGGAGGGGCTGGCGACACGCCTGAACGTGAACCTCGGCGACAGCGTGACCTTCACCGGTGATACCCAGGATTTCACCGCCAAAGTTACCAGCCTGCGTAAAGTGGACTGGGAAAGCCTGCGACCAAACTTCTTCTTCATCTTCCCGCCGGGTGCGCTGGACGGACAGCCCCAGAGCTGGCTCACCAGCTTCCGCTGGGAAAACGGCAACGGCATGCTGACGCAGCTTAACCGGGAATTTCCGACGGTGAGCCTGCTGGATATCGGCGCGATCCTCAAACAGGTCGGGCAGGTGCTGGAGCAGGTGAGCCGCGCGCTGGAGGTGATGGTAGTACTGGTGACCGTCTGCGGCGTGCTGTTGCTGCTGGCGCAGGTGCAGGTGGGCATGCGTCAGCGTCATCAGGAGCTGGTGGTCTACCGCACGCTGGGAGCCAGTAAACGGCTGCTGCGCGCCACGCTGTGGAGCGAATTTGCCCTGCTCGGTCTGGTGGCGGGCCTGGTGGCGGCCATCGGGGCGGAAACCGCGCTGGCGGTACTCCAGAGCAAAGTCTTCGACTTCCCGTGGGAGCCCGACTGGCGGCTGTGGCTCACGCTGCCCGTCTGCGGCGCCGTGCTGCTGTCCCTGTGCGGCGGCTGGCTCGGAACCCGGCTGTTGAAAGGTAAAGCGCTATTCCGCCAGTTTGTCAGCTAGTTTACTGACGTGATGATGACGCACCGGCATTTCTGCTGGTGTGTCATCGCTTAACGGCACAAATCGTTAATGCCCCTGCATTTAGTAGCACAAAACATTAAAAACCCGCCCACACAGCCCGAATTTTTCCGGTTAATATTCACCAGCTAAATATTTAGCAGCGTGTCTATCAAGGAAAAAGAATGACTATAAGAAAAACAGCGCTGGCGACAACGATCGGCGCAGCAGTGGCATTGGCTTCTTTCGCATCTCAGGCGGAAATCACCCTTCTGAAACAGGATCCGCAGGCGGGTAACCCGCTGAGCCGCCTGAACTTCACCGTTGGCGGCAGTATTCGTCCTCAGTTCCAGAATATGACCGGTGATGACGGCAAAAACAGCTACAAGCGCAACGGCTTTGACGGCGGCACCCGCTTCCGTTTCGCTGCGGATTACTACCTGTTCGATGACATCAGCTGGATCAGCTACTACGAGCTGGGTGTGAACATTCCGGCGCAGTTCAACTGGGATCATCACTACGCCGACGGCGCGCACGACACCTCTCGTCGTATGCTCTACACCGGTCTGAAGAGCGACACCTGGGGTACGCTGACCTTCGGCCAGCAGAACAGCGTGTACTATGACGTGGTGGGCGCAAAAACCGACATCTGGGACTACGACATGATTGGTCAGGCGCCAGGTAACGGGATCAATGGCGACTACGACGGCTCTTACCGTTCACGCCAGATGCTGAAGTACAAGAAAACCGTGGGCGATGCTGACATCTACGCCTCTTACCTGTTTGAAGACAGCGAATACCTGCCGGGCAACGGCCTGCGCTACAAGCGTAAAGGCGGCGGTTCTCTGGGTATCGATTATCACCTGACCACCGATCTGACCTGGGGCGCAGCGTGGAACTACACCCGCGCGGACATGCGTAACCCGGACAACGGCGACAGCAAATCCTACGACCAGAACATCCTTGGTACCGCCCTGAGCTGGACGCCGGATAACTGGACCTTCTCCGCAGGCGGCGGCTGGTATCAAAACTTCCTGACCACCAAAAAAGTGTCCGTTAACGACTACTTCGCCGGTGATGCATGGGGTATTGAATACTTTGCGGGTTACAAGTTCCCGGTTGGTCAGTATGCGGTGAAATCCATCCAGCCGTACTTCATGGGCGACCGTATTGAGTACGTGAATGGCCGTAACTACCAGCGCATCGACAACGGTGTGGGTATCAGCTTCCAGCTGGATTACGGTTTCCGCGTGGATTACGAACACGTGTTCACCTCCAGCACCGACAACCTGGGCGATATGAACCTGGTGCGTCTGCGTTACGACTTCTAAGTTGTCATGTAGGGTGCGGCCTGATGCCCTCACCCTGACCCTCTCCCACGGGGAGAGGGAAAAAACATTAAAAACGGCAACCCAGGTTGCCGTTTTGCTTTTACCTCGCCACCCGGCTTTATTTTTCAGCGATCGAGCCACTCAGCAATTTCTTCGTACGTCCCGCGATACACAATCTTCTCCGCCTTTTTCTCCAGCTGATAGCCGTACATCGGGTCGTAATAGTCCTTCAGCAACGGCACAAGCCAGCTGAAGTGCGCGTCAGTGCTGCCAGTACGCTGTTGCTCGACAAGCGCGGCATCCAGCAGGGCGGTAAATTCCGCAAAGCGTTGCAGCCCCAGACGGCGACGAATGGCGTACAGGCCGTGATGCAGATATTCGCTGTACGCTTTCCAGCCCGCCTCTTCACCGCAGGCGGCAGAAAAGTCGGCCCACATGTGGACGAAATACTCTTCGCGCAGGCGCTCAAGACGGATCTCAAACGGATCCTCGACCACCACGACAGGCGCTTCAGCCATGCGGTCTCGCAGGCACTCCGGCAGGTGGTTAGAGCCAATCATCCGGCCTTCATCTTCCAGCACCCAGCGCGCGGCGTCTTTTTTCAATAGCTCAACCGCAAGGTGATTTTCAAAGCTGGCCTGGGAAAGCTGCGGCGTGAGCGTGCGGCCAAATGACGAGCCGCGATGGTGCGCCAGCCCTTCCAGATCGATGCCCTGCGCATGCTGCTTCACCAGCAGCGTTTTCCCGTTACCGGTGCAGCCGCCGATAAGCACCATCGGCTTTTGTGACTGCTCAATGGTCACCTGAATCGCCGTCTGACGCAGGGCCTTATAGCCGCCGCGGATCAGCGGGTAGTCGATTCCCGCCTCTTTCAGCCAGGCCTGGGAGATGTGTGAGCGCTGGCCACCGCGCGCGCAGCAAAGGTAGCCCTCAGGATGGGCAAGGCTGGCTTCCCGCCAGGCGCTGATGCGCGCCTCGCGCGTCTCGCCGTTGACCAGGCTATGGCCGAGCGCCAGCGCGGCGTCCGGACCCTGGCGTTTATAGCAGGTGCCGACGGCGGCACGCTCGTCGTCGTTCATTAAGGGCAGGTTGAGTGCGGCGGGCATCGCACCCTGGGCAAATTCGATCGGCGCGCGAACGTCGATTAAAGGGGTATCGGACGCGAGGATCGCGCGATAGTCCGTTCCATCGTTCATGGTGGTTCCAGAAGAAAACTGAGCAGCAATGGGCGGGGATTGTACGCCGGGGAAGGGGAAGGTCAACTCCCCGGCGAGGGATACTTACTTCAGTTTTGACTGCGCCCAGACAATACCGCTCGCATATTCTGGCGGCAGCAGGGGAACAATCGCTTCCAGCGTGGCGCTCAGTCGGTCCGTGTCGGTATCGTTCAGGTTCAGATGGCCGACCTTACGCCCCGGACGCACCTCTTTGTCGTACCAGTGCAGGTGCACCAGCGGCAGCTTCAGCCAGTTGTAGTTCAGATCGGTGCCGATCAGGTTGATCATTACCGACGGGCTGGTCACCACCGGCTGCGGCAGCGGCAGATCGGTGATGGCGCGCAGGTGCAGCTCGAACTGGCTGATGGAGGCGCCGTTTTGCGTCCAGTGGCCGCTGTTGTGCACGCGCGGCGCAAGTTCGTTGATCAGCAGACCCGACGGCGTGACGAAACACTCCATCGCCATCACGCCCACATAGCCCAGCTCATGCATAATGGCAGAGAGCATCTCTTCCGCCTGCGCCTGCTGGTCAGCATTGGCCTGCGGGAAGGCGACGCTGGTGCGCAGAATCCCGTCCTGATGCAGGTTATGCGTTAGCGGGTAAAAAACGGTGTGCCCGTCATGCCCGCGCGCGCCAACCAGCGACACTTCACCGCTAAAGTTAATGCCCTGCTCAACAATGCACTCGCCGTAGCAGTCGTCCGGCAGCTCGGCGGTGTCGTTCGCGCGCAGGCGCCACTGCCCGCGGCCGTCGTAGCCGCCGACGCGACGCTTCACAATCGCCAGGTCTCCCAACATCGCAAACACGTCATCCCACTCGCGCTTATCGGAAAGCAGCTGCCACGGCGCGGTCGCGAGGCCGAGCTTGTCGAAAAGCTGTTTTTGCGTGAGACGGTCGGCAATGATCGGGAAGACGTCGCGGTTCACAAAGGCGTTATGGCGCGCCAGCTCGCGGGTCAGGGCGGTTTCCGGCCAGCGTTCAATTTCGGCGGTGATCACGCTCTGATGGAACGGCACGGCTTCCGGCTCGGCATCCAGCCCGACGGGCCAGACGGCAATACCCAGCGGCTCACCGGCCTGACGTAGCATCCGGCCAAGCTGACCATTACCAAGAACGCAAACCTGCTTCATGCTGCACCCCGCGGATCCGGGTTATCCAGCACCTCATCGGTCTGGGCTTTACGCCACTCCGCCAGACGCTGGTGCAAATCTTTATCATGCGTCGCCAGGATCTGCGCGGCCAGCAGGGCGGCATTTGCCGCACCTGCTTTACCAATCGCCAGGGTACCGACAGGAATACCGCGCGGCATCTGGACGATAGAGTAAAGGCTATCCACCCCGCTTAACGCGGCGCTTTGCACGGGAACACCCAGTACCGGCACCAGCGTTTTGGCGGCAATCATGCCCGGCAGATGTGCTGCGCCGCCCGCACCGGCAATGATCACCTCGTAACCGTTCTCTTCGGCGCTTTCGGCGAAGCTGAACAGTTTATCCGGCGTACGGTGCGCGGAAACCACTTCGACGTGGTGCGGAACATTCAGGATTTCAAAGATTTCGGCGGCGAACTGCATGGTAGCCCAGTCGCTTTTGGACCCCATCACGATGGCGACACGCGCCGGATTATTGCGGGAAGACATGCGTCTTAAAACTCCTGTGGTGCGGAACACACTGCTTTCGAGGGCACAGAGAATAGCATGTAATACCGGCAAGGAAAACGGTTGCGTGGTCGGGAAGTGAGCGAAAAGACGGGGAGGCGTTAAAACGGGAAGGCGATCAGTTCGACACCTTCCGGCGTAACTTTGACCATCGATCCTTCGCTGTGCCAGGCGCCTAAAACCACGCGATGGGCGGGCTCGCCGTTGGCGATAAGGGAATGCACATCGGGACGATGGGTATGGCCGTGGATCAGCCACTGAACGCGATGCTTCTCCATCACCTTCACCACCGCCTGCGGATTGACGTCCATGATGGTCATCGATTTGCTGCTGTTGGCGGCCTTGCTGCCCGCGCGCATTCTGGCGGCGATGCGGTTGCGGATAAACAGCGGCAGGGCGAGGAACACTTTCTGGATCCACGGGGTGTGAACTTTGGCGCGAAACGCCAGGTAGCCGGTATCGTCAGTGCAGAGCGTGTCGCCGTGCATGATCAGAATATTGCGGCCATAGAGGTTGAGCACCTGCTCTTCCGGCAGCAGCGTCATACCGCTCTCGCGGGCGTAGCGCTGGCCGATCAGGAAATCACGGTTGCCGTGAATGAAATAGCAGGGGACGCCGGAATCCACCAGTGCTTTAATGGCCGCCGCCATCTCACGGTGCAGCGGGTTCGGATCGTCGTCGCCAATCCAGGCCTCAAACAGGTCGCCCAGAATGTACAGCGCGTCGGCGCTTTTCGCTTCACCGCGTAAAAAACGCAGAAAACCGGCGGTTATCGCCGGTTCTTCTGTTTGCAGATGCAGATCCGCAATAAAGAGTGTCGCCACGAATTACTCGCTGACGGTCACGCTTGTGATCACAACGTCTTCTTTAGGAACGTCCTGGTGCATACCGCTGCGGCCAGTAGAAACGGCTTTGATCTTGTCGACCACGTCCATCCCTTCAACCACTTCTGCGAATACGCAGTAGCCCCAGCCTTGCAGACTTTCGCCAGAGAAGTTCAGGAAGTCGTTGTCCGCTACGTTGATGAAGAACTGTGCGGTCGCAGAGTGTGGCGCCTGAGTACGGGCCATTGCCAGCGTACCACGGGTGTTTTTCAGGCCGTTGTTCGCTTCGTTTTTGATCGCTTCTTTCGTCTCTTTCTGGCGCATGCCAGGCTCGAAACCGCCGCCCTGGATCATAAAGCCGTTGATCACACGGTGGAAAATAGTGTTGTTGTAGAAACCTTCGCGGCAGTAGTCCAGGAAGTTTTTAACTGTTTCAGGCGCTTTGTCATCAAAGGTTTTGATTACGATATCGCCATGATTAGTGTGGAAAGTAACCATTTTTGCATCCTGTTCCGTTATTGTGGTGCGTCGACCCGTGCTCGGGTCACATATAGGGGCTTGTTATAGCATAACCACAGGACACGATCACCTTGCATTGTGTGCTGACCGTACTCCGAATTATGGGTATTATAAGGAACAAACAATCCACACACGTGTTTACATGGAATCTTCGATGTTAAAAATCTTTAATACAATGACGCGCCAAAAAGAGGAATTTAAACCTATCCATGCCGGGGAAGTCGGCATGTACGTGTGTGGTATTACGGTTTACGATCTCTGTCATATCGGCCATGGCCGTACCTTTGTCGCGTTCGACGTGGTGTCACGCTACCTGCGCTTCCTGGGCTACAACCTGAAGTACGTGCGCAACATCACCGACATCGACGACAAAATCATTAAACGTGCTAATGAAAATGGCGAAAGCTTTGTCGCGCTGGTGGATCGCATGATCGCCGAAATGCACAAGGATTTTGATGCCTTAAATATTCTGCGCCCGGACAGCGAGCCGCGTGCGACCCACCATATCCATGAAATCATTGATATCACCCAAAAGCTGATCGAGCGTGGTCACGCCTATGTGGCGGACAACGGTGACGTGATGTTCTCGGTGCCTACGGACCCAACCTACGGTGCGCTTTCCCGCCAGGATCTGGACCAGCTCCAGGCCGGTGCGCGCGTGGACGTGGTTGACGTGAAGCGTAATCCGATGGACTTCGTGCTGTGGAAGATGTCCAAAGCGGGCGAACCGAGCTGGCCATCCCCGTGGGGCGAAGGGCGTCCGGGCTGGCACATTGAATGTTCCGCGATGAACTGCAAGCAGCTGGGCAACCATTTCGACATCCATGGCGGCGGTTCGGATCTGATGTTCCCGCACCATGAAAACGAAATCGCGCAGTCCACCTGTGCACACGGCGGCGAGTACGTGAACTACTGGATGCACTCCGGGATGGTGATGGTTGACCGCGAGAAGATGTCGAAATCGCTGGGTAACTTCTTCACCGTGCGCGACGTGCTGAAGTATTACGACGCGGAAACCGTGCGCTACTTCCTGATGTCTGGCCACTATCGCAGCCAGCTGAACTACAGCGAAGAGAACCTGAAGCAGGCTCGCGCTGCGCTGGAGCGTCTGTATACCGCCTTGCGCGGCACCGATAAATCTGTTCCGGCCGCAGGCGGTGAGGCGTTCGAGGCCCGCTTCGTTGAGGTCATGAACGACGACTTCAACACCCCGGAAGCCTACTCCGTGCTGTTCGACATGGCGCGTGAGGTGAACCGCCTGAAGTCAGAAGATATGGCGGCGGCCAATGCGCTGGCGTCTCATCTGCGTAAGCTCTCTTCCGTGCTCGGCCTGCTGGAGCAGGAGCCGGACCTGTTCCTGCAAAGCGGCGCGCAGGCGGACGACGGTGAAGTGGCGGAAATTGAAGCACTGATCAAAGCGCGTCTCGAAGCGCGTCAGGCGAAAGACTGGGCGGCGGCGGATGCGGCGCGTAACCGTCTGACCGAGATGGGCATTATTCTGGAAGACGGCCCGCAGGGAACCACCTGGCGTCGTAAGTAGGTCCGTAACGCCCGGTGGCGCTAACGCTTACCGGGCCTACAAAATCACGACCGTAGGCCGGGTAAGGCGTAGCCGCCACCCGGCTTTTCTTTTACCTCCGCCTCCACCACAGCAACCCCATCAGCAACATCCCCGGCAGCCACACCCACAGCAGTTCTGAAATGATTACCTGATGCCCGTACGGCGTGGTGTAGCGTGACAGCGCAAACGGCGCGACCTTGATCACCTGCCACGGCGCAAAGAAGCGTTCATCAGACCATGGCCACAGCCAGCCGATGCCTTTCCCGCCTGTCGTTATTGAATCCAGCAGGCTGTGCGACAGCAATGATACGGTTAAAAACAGCCAGCACCGCGTCAGGCTGGCCCTGAACCAACGTCGGCCTGCCAGCACGCAGAGTATCGGCACCACCAGGGCAAACAGTAGCGAATGAGTGAAACCGCGGTGGCCGAAAATATTCCCGTAGGCGACACCGAATTTAAACGCCAGTACGTCGGCATCGGGCAGCATGGCGAGGACGATCCCGGCAAACAGCAGGCGGGGTGGGATGACTTTGGTTCCGAGCCCTAAGCCCAGACACAGAGGTACGGCAGCGTGGGTGATAATGGTAGGCATTGCATTTATCCATGGCAAATCATGGGAATATAGCAGCAGATCCGCCGCAGCAAACCTGTGCTAAATTCTGATTTTACGCCGATTCTCGCGCGATAAGCTGCCCGGAGAGGGTAATGCGCTGCGTTTGCAGATCCGGCTCTTTCAGCCTGCGGATCATCAGCCCTGCCGCCTGGCGGCCGGTCTCTTCGCTGGCAGACGAAACGTAAGTCAGTGACGGCGACGTGAGATTAACGTGGAGCATATCTTCAAAACCAATCAGCGCCACCTGCTGGGTTAAAAACACGTCTTTACCCACCGTGCGCCCCACCTGGTGAATACCTGAGATTGAACCGATCATCGCGTCCGGTGAATGGCAGAGCAGGGCGGTAATCGTGTTGTTCTTCTCCAGCAGCTGACGAGTCGCCATGGCCGCCGCCTGCGTGTCATCGGTGCAGGCGGGAGAATATTCCTCACGCCAGACCAGGCCGCTCTGCGTCATCGCGCTGCGAAAACCAAGCAGGCGCTGCTCGCGGATACGGCACCCGTCGCGCCCGCCAATGTAGGCGATGTTACGGTGCCCGCGCTCGATAATATAACGCGCGGCCAGGTTCGCCGCCTGGCGGTTATCGCGCATCACCAGGTTGCATTTCTCTTCCAGCAACGACTGCGAAACCGCCACAAGCGGCAGCGGGCAGTGACGAATGTGTTCCGGAAGAGAGGCGGCGCGGGTGTCCGACGCCAGGTAGATGACGCCCGCCACGCCCTGCTGCTTAAATGAGAGCAGGGTACGCTCAAGATGTTCGCCGTCGTTCAGCGGCTGACCGAGAAATACCATATAACCCTGTTTCTCCAGCTCCTGAACGATGCTCGCCATCACCTTGATGGAAAAGCTGTCGCTGAAGTCGCGCAGGATCAGGCCGATTAAGTTGGAGGTGTTGGCGCGAAGATTGGCAGCGGCGACGTTATGAACATAGCCCAGCGTTGTGATGGCGGCATTGACCTTCCCGATCGTCGCCTCTGAGATCTTCCCTTTCTGGCGCAGCACCAGCGAAACGGTAGAAACCGACACGCCCGCATGCTTTGCGACATCAATAATGCTGACTTTCTTCAAAACCGCTCCCTGAAATTTCCCGATTATCAGCCAGATAAGAGGCGTCCCCCAGCGTACAGGAGACGCCTCCTTCAGGCATCTTATTATTTGCCAATCATCGTGGACATGGTCTGGGCGATAAACTGTGCTCTGGCCCCGAAAATCACCTGTATTCCGTTATCGCCAACGAACACCACGCCGCGCGCGCCAAGCCCGTTCAGCCCGTCCCGGTCCACCGCTTCGCTCTTCGCCACTTCCAGACGCAGACGCGTGATGCAGGAGCCGACGGAATCAATGTTCTGCGCACCGCCCAGCAGGCCGATGATTTCGGTGGCAAGTTCGGAATCGGACTTGTCATTCGCGCTGGCGGTCACTTCGGTGCGGCCCGGCGTTTTCACGTCGAAGCGACGGATCACGAAGCGGAAGGTGAAGTAGTAGATCAATGCCATCGGAATGCCGATGATAATGGCGCTCAGGAAGTTGGTCTGATAGCCGTTAAACGACGGCAGGATCCCGAACGACAGGTAGTCGATAAAGCCCGCCGAGAACGACTTGGCGATGTGCGCATGCAGCAGGTACATGGTCATGTACGCCAGGCCCGCCATAATGGCGTTGAAGACGTAAAGGATCGGCGCCACGAAGATAAAGGTGAACTCTACCGGCTCAGTGATGCCCGTCAGGAAGCAGGTGAGGGCCGCAGAGAACAGAATACCGGCCGCGATTTTCTTATTCTTCGTGTGCGCTTCGTGGTACATCGCCAGACACGCCGCAGGCAGTGCGAACAGCATCAGCGGGAACTCGCCCTGCATGAATTTCCCGGCGTTCTGGTAGGTGTCGCTGCTGAAGGATTTCACTCCCTCTTCCAGCATCTTGAACCAGATGGTCTGGTCACCGTGGATCACCTGACCCGCCTGGGTAGTGTAATCCCCGAACGAATACCAGAAGGAGGGATACCAGATATGGTGCAGGCCGAGCGGGATCAACGCGCGCTCCACCAGCCCGAAGATAAAGGTCGAGGCCGCCTGGTTATCGCCGTTTACCACCACGGACAGGGCGTCGATCCCGGATTGAATATGCTGCCAGACGTACGGCAGCAGCAGGCCGAGCAGGAACGACAGAAACGCCGTCGCAATCGCCACAAAGCGCTTGCCGGAGAAGAAGCCGAGGAACTCCGGCAGCTGCATGGTGTGGAAGCGGTTGTAACACCAGGCCGCAAGAATACCGCAGATCAGGCCGCCAAAGACGCCCATCTGCAACGTCGGAATGCCAACGACCATGGCGTATTTGCCGCCCTGAGAGGCCATTTCCGGCGTGATGCTCAGCACGGTGCTGATGGTGATGTTGGTGACAAACACGGAGACCGCGGCAGAGAGTGCGGCAATGCCGGATTCCGAAGCCAGTCCGACGGCAGAGCCGATGGCGAACAGCATCGGCAGGTTATCAAAGATAACCCCGCCGGCGTTCATCATCAGCGGCAGATGGAACTTATCGCCGAAGGCCAGCAGCAGGCCCGCAGCGGGAAGCAGTGAAATTGGCAGCATTAAGGCGCGACCAATCATCGATAACTTAGACAGCGATTTAACAAACCCTGATATCAGGCTCATGCTGATTTCCCCCGAGTAGCGCTTTTTCGCGCTGTTATTTTTAAGTAGAACGTTTTAGTAGAACGTTCTACTTATCGTGGGGAAAGTCTGAAAATCGCGCAACTTAATTTTCACATTTCGCCAGAGGGAATAGTGATTATTTGAAGTTGATCGATAATTAACCGTGATGGGTGTGAGGGGATTGTGAGAGAAGTTGCCGGGTGGCGGCTTCGCCTTACCCGGCCTACAAACGGAGACAGTACGTAGGCCCGGTAAGCGCAGCGCCACCGGGCATCAGACAGCTCAGGCCGTCACGGTCACGCTCTGTCCTGCGAAGCTCACGGTCTGACCCGCGACAATTTTGCAGCGCTTGCGGGTTTCCACCGAGCCGTCTACTTTTACCTGCCCGTCGGCGATGACGATCTTCGCCTGCGCGCCGCTTTCGCTCCAGCCTTCCAGCTTCAGCAGATCGCACAGCTCAACGTGCGGGTGTTTACCTAAAGAAAAAGTTGCCATGATTACGCGTCCTCTACGTCGTGATACTCCTCGCACGCCTGCAAGGTATTCTGAATCAGTGTTGCTACCGTCATCGGGCCTACGCCGCCCGGGACCGGAGTAATATAGGATGCGCGCGCTGCGGCATCTTCATACACCACGTCGCCGACCACTTTGCCGTTTTCCAGACGGTTAATACCCACGTCCACGACGATTGCGCCCTCTTTGATCCACTCGCCCGGAATAAAGCCCGGCTTGCCGACCGCAACGATCAGCAGATCGGCGTTTTCGACGTGGTGACGCAGGTTTTTAGTGAAGCGGTGGGTAACGGTGGTGGTACAGCCCGCCAGCAGCAGCTCCATGCTCATCGGGCGGCCCACGATGTTGGAGGCGCCAATCACCACGGCGTTGAGGCCGTAGGTATCGATGTTATAACGCTCCAGCAGCGTCACGATGCCGCGCGGGGTGCACGGACGCAGGCGTGGCGCGCGCTGGCACAGTCGGCCTACGTTATACGGATGGAAACCGTCAACATCTTTGTCTGGCGCGATGCGCTCCAGCACCTTCACGTTGTCAATGCCCGCAGGTAGCGGCAGCTGAACAAGGATGCCGTCGATCTCTTTATCGGCATTCAGGGTGTCGATCAGTTCCAGCAGTTCCGCTTCGCTGGTGGTTTCCGGCAGATCGTAAGAGCGGGAGACGAACCCCACCTCTTCACACGCTTTGCGTTTGCTGCCGACATAAATTTGCGAAGCCGGGTTGCTGCCAACCAGCACAACGGCCAGCCCGGGGGCGCGAAATCCGGCGGCTTTACGCGCCTTCACTTTTTCCGCAACCTCAGAGCGCACCTGCTGCGCAATCGTTTTACCATCAATAATCTTTGCTGCCATCAGAGAGAAGATTCCGTCTGTAACGTTAGAAAGGAGGGATTGCCTGTATTTTGTCAGAAGCGAGCGCCGCTGTCAGTCACCCTTTACGAGATTTCATCGATGTCCCGCAAAATCCCTTCTCAGGGCATGGTCAATTTCTTAGAGGTGATTAGGATGTGACCTGGCAAAATGGCAGCGTTTTGACATATTACAAAATAGATTCCTGAGCTACTTTGTCCTCTCCGAAATAAGCCTTCAATTTTTTAATTGATCGTATTTCTTATTCCCGAATATGCGCGGGAAGGGTTATTTACATTTTAAAGGAATAGACATGAAACTCAGCAACATTGCTTCTACTGTTATTGCAACTCTGGCCCTGGTCGCGGGTGCCGCTCACGCAGAAGATCCGGTAGCGCCTGTATCTGTAAACGGTGGTACGGTGCATTTTAAAGGTGAATTAGTGAATGCCGCGTGCTCAGTGAATACTGACTCTTCAGAGCAGACGGTTAATCTTGGCCAGTACCGTACCGCGAAATTCACTAAAGTAGGTGACACCACCTCCAATATTCCGTTCACCATCGAACTGAACGACTGCGATCCTGCGGTAGCGAAAACCGCTGCTGTCGCGTTTACCGGCCAGATCGACGCCACCGACAAAACGCTGCTGGCGGTAAGCTCCGGTAATAACGACAACTCCGCGAAGGGCGTGGGTATTGAGATCCTCGACAGCAAATCCTCCACGCTGACCCCGGACGGCGCCACCTTCTCTGCGGCGCAGAACCTGATTGAAGGGACTAACACCCTGAACTTCACCGCGCGCTATAAAGCCACGGCGGCGACCACCGAGCCAGGCCAGGCAAACGCGGACGCAACATTCGTAATGAAATACGAGTAATGCCTGAGTACAGGGATGTGGCTGGCCTCAGGGAAGAGGTCTTTTGATCGCCTATACCGGGAGCGAAGGATGACAAGGACTGGGATACTGCTGTGTGCCCTTGCGATTGCCTCAGCGGTAAACGCACATACCGTGGTCATAGACGGCGGCAAAGTACACCTCAGGGGAGAGCTGGTGAACGGCGGCTGCGCCGTGGCCCCGGACAGCCAGAATATGCGCGTGGATATGGGGCAATACCGCACAAACGCCTTTTCCGGCGTCGGCAGCTTTTCCACGGTTAATGTGCCTTTCACCGTACGTCTGCTGGATTGCAGCGTGGACGTCTCCCGCACCGTGGGGATCCAGTTCCAGGGAGTGACACCGGCAGAAGATCCGCAGGTTTTCCTGGCGACATCGCGGCCGGGGGAAAATGCGGTCAGCAGCGGTGTCGGGCTGGCGCTTTTTGACGAACAGCAACGTCAGATCATCCCGAACGCGACGGCGGTGAGCTGGTTACCCATTGACACCCGCGAGCTGGTATTTCATTTCAGCGCCCGCTACCGGGCAATTTCCGAACACCTTGTACCAGGCACTATTCAGTCGAATGTCTGGTTTACGTTGATTTATCCCTGACGCCTGCGAACTAATTATTAAAGGTACGGTTGTGATGAACACCCTGATTAAACCTGGACTGTTTTTATCTTTTATTTTGATGATGGTTTCTGCCAGCGCGAATGCGTCCGGCGGAATTGCGCTGGGCGCGACGCGCGTTATTTATCCGGCCGATGCCAAACAAACGTCGCTGGCGATCACCAACAGCAATAAACAAGAGCGCTATTTAATTAACGCGTGGATAGAAAATGCCAACGGGCAAAAGGAAAAAACCTTTGCCGTCACGCCGCCGCTGTTTGTCAGCGAGCCGGCCAGCGAAAACACCCTGCGCATTATCTACGCAGGCCCGGCGCTGCCTGCCGATCGCGAATCGCTCTTTTACATGAACGTCAAAGCGATTCCCTCCGTCAGCAAAAAACATCAGGACGGCAACAACGTCCTGCAACTGGCTATTCTGTCACGTATCAAGCTGTTTGTTCGCCCGGCTAACCTGGCGATGCCGCCGGAAGAGGCGCTCTCACAGCTGCGCTTTGAGCGCGTCGGCAACCATCTTAAGGTGAGCAATGCCTCGCCGTATTACGTCACGCTGGTCAATCTGAAGCTCGGCGGTCAGACGCTGGATAACCTGATGGTTGCTCCTAAAAGCTCGGCGCAGCAGGTGCTGCCTGCCGCTGCGAGCGGCACGCTCTCCTGGCAGAGTGTGAATGACTATGGCGCCATTACGCCGGCGCGTAGCGTCAGCCTGTGAGCAGAGACAGGGCGATGAACACTCAATGGCGTTACTGCCCGGTTGCGCTGGCACTGATGGCAACGCTCTGGCCACTCGCTGGCTGGGGCGAAAGCTACTTTAACCCGGCGTTTCTCTCCGATGACACGGCGAGCGTGGCGGATTTGTCGCGTTTTGAAAAAGGCCACCAGCAGGCACCGGGCGTCTATCGCGTCGATATCTGGCGTAACGATGAGTTTATCGGCACGCAGGACGTGCGGTTTGAGCAAGCTGACAACGCGCCGCCGGTCGCGGGCGGTTTGTCGCCGTGCATTACGCGCGCGATGCTCGATCGCTTTGGCGTCAATATCGCCGCCTTCCCGGAACTGAGCAACGTGCAGGGCGATACCTGCGTTCCGCTCACCACGGCTATTCCGGGCAGCGAAACGGCGTTCAACTTCGCCTCGTTGCGCCTGAACGTCAGCCTGCCTCAGGTGGCGATGCAAAACAGCGCCCGCGGGTATATTCCACCTGAACAGTGGGATGAAGGCATCCCCGCCGCGCTGCTGAACTACAGCTTTACCGGCAACAGGGGCAGCGACGACGACAGCTACTATCTGAACCTGCAAAGCGGGTTGAACTATGGCGCCTGGCGATTACGCAATAACGGAGCGTGGCGTTATACCGAAAGCAACGGCCAGCGGCACAGCAGCTGGCAAAATATTGGTACCTGGGCGCAGCGTACGATCATCCCGCTGAAAAGCGAGCTGGTGCTTGGCGACAGCAACACCGGTAACGATGTCTTCGACAGCGTTGGTTTTCGCGGTGGTCGCCTCTATTCGTCCGACAGTATGTACCCGGACAGCCTGCAAGGTTACGCGCCTACCGTGCGCGGAATCGCCCGCACCCCTGCCAAAGTGGTGATCCGCCAGAACGGATACGTGATTTACCAGAGCTATGTGCAGCCGGGGGCTTTTGCGATAACTGACCTTAACCCGACCTCCTCAAGCGGTGACCTGGAGGTGACGGTGGAAGAGAGGGACGGCAGCCAGCAGCGCTACACCGTCCCGTATTCCACCGTTCCGCTGCTCCAGCGTGAAGGACGCTGGAAATACGATCTGGTGGCAGGGGACTATCGCAGCGGCAACAGCGAGCAGGACACGCCGTTCTTTACTCAGGGTACGATGATTGCGGGTCTTGCCGACGGCTACACGCTGTACGGCGGAACGCAGCTGGCCTCGCGCTATACCGCCATCGCCATTGGCGCGGGTAAAAACCTCGGTGACTGGGGGGCGGTTTCACTTGATCTCACCCATGCCCGCAGCCAGCTTGCCGATGACAGCCGCCATGAAGGGCAGTCCCTGCGGTTCCTGTACGCAAAATCCCTTAACGGATTCGGCACCAACTTCCAGCTGCTGGGCTATCGCTACTCGACCAAAGGCTTCTACACCCTCGACGATGTGGCCTGGCGCACAATGGAAGGCTACCAGTATGGCGACGATCAGGACGATGACGGCGTGCCGGACGTGCAGAGCTATCACAACCTGACGCTGAATAAAAAAGGGCGTTTCCAGCTCAATATCTCCCAGTCTCTCGGCGATTACGGCTCGGTGTACGTGTCGGGCAGCCAGCAGAGTTACTGGGGCACCAGCGAATCCAACGTCTGGTATCAGCTTGGCTACGCGGGCGGGGTGAAAGGGGTCAGCTACGCCTTATCCTGGTCGTGGAACAAGGCCGTCGGCATTGACGGAACCGACCGGATCGCTTCGTTCAACGTCTCCGTCCCGTTCAGCCTGTTCACCCGTCACGGCTACCGTCGCGATAACGCGATCGACCGGGCCTATGCCACGGCCTCAGCCAGCCGCAACAGCGACGGTGATACCAGCTGGCAGACCGGGATCAGCGGAACGCTGCTCCAGGATCGTAACCTGAACTACAGCGTCACGCAGGGTCACACCAGCAATAACGGTGCCAGCGGCAGCGCCAGCGCTAACTGGCAGGCAACGTACGGCACGCTGGGCGTGGGCTACAACTACGCCCGGGATCAGCACGACCTCAACTGGCAGCTCTCCGGCGGCGTGGTAGGGCATTCAGACGGCATCACATTCAGTCAGCCGCTGGGCGATACCAACGTCTTGATCAAAGCGCCGGGCGCGTCAGGCGTGAGCGTCGAAAACCAGACCGGCGTCAAAACAGACTGGCGTGGCTATGCGGTGATGCCTTACGCCACGGTGTACCGTTACAACCGCGTGGCGCTCGACACCAACACCATGAGCAACAACACCGACATTGAAAATAACGTTTCCAGCGTCGTGCCGACGAACGGTGCGCTGGTGCGCGCCAGTTTTGACACCCGCATCGGCGTGCGTGCGCTGCTCACCGTGAAGCGTGATAACCAGCCTGTACCGTTTGGGGCGGTGGTGCGTGAGACGCAGAGCGGCGTAACCAGCATGGTGGGAGATGACGGTCAGATTTACCTGAGCGGGCTGCCGCTGAGCGGAGAACTGCTGATTCAGTGGGGAGACGGGAAACAGTCCCAGTGTCGTGCGCCCTACAGCCTGCCAGAACAAAGCCTGCAACAGGCGATCACACTTAAGGGGATCCGCTGTGAATAAAATCCATTATCTGGGGCTATCCCTGCTGGCGTTTTTTCCGCTATCTGAGGCCTTCGCCACGGTCTGCGTCAATGAAAATGGCGTGCCGACGGAGGTGTATTACGACCTGACGGATAAATTCAACAGCTCCAATAACCAGGTGGGGCAGATTGTCACGCTCAGCGAGAAGTCCCAGTGGGTGGGCGTTAACGCCGTCTGTCCTAAGGGAACGTCCGGGAACACCACCAAGCGCAGCTATGTTACCGATTTCCCGGTCACGGGCACCAGCGATGGCTACCAGTATCTGAAGCTAAACGACTATCTGGACGGGGCGATGAAAATCACCGACAGCTACGCTGGCACGTTTTATCCGCCCAAAAGCTACATTCAGATGGGGAGCCACCCGAATGTGTCTAAAAACAAACCGTTTGGCGTACAGGATTCCAGCCTCGTCTTCCGGCTTAAAGTGACCCGACGCTTTATCAATATGGTGGTGATCCCCCGGGCGACCATGTTCCGGGTTTACGTCACCACGACCTCCTCGGATCCGCTCACCACGCCGGTCTATACCATCAGCTACAGCGGGACCATTCAGGTGCCTCAGAGCTGTGAAATTAATGCCGGGAATGTGGTGGAGTTCGATTTCGGAGACATCGGCGCCTCCCTGTTCAGTAAAGCGGGCATCGGGAATAAGCCGGAGGGGATCTCAGCGCAAAGCAAAACCATCGGCATAAAATGCACCAACGTCGAGGCGAACGCCATGCTCACGATGCGTGTTGAAGCGGAGAAGGTTTCAGGCAGTACGCTGGTTTCCGATAACGCGGATGTGGGTTTTGTGATTGCCAACAGTAATGGCGTGCCGCTGACGCCCAACAACCTGACCAGCAAAATCCCGTTCCGTCTGGACGACAGCGCTCAGGCGCAGGTGGGGATCCGCGCGTGGCCCGTCAGCGTGACCGGTAAAAAACCTGCCGAGGGGCGTTTTACCTCTCGCGGCTATTTACGCGTCGACTACGACTAAGGAGCAGGTATGCGAAACGGAATGCGGTATTTAGCCGTCGCGCTCTTTGCGCTTTGCTCCCCTGCACACGCAGAGACGGCGCTTGGGGAAATTAACATTCAGCTTTACGGCAATATCGTGGATTTTACCTGCGTGGCGGAGGGGGACGACAGCAATAAAACCGTCACGCTCGGCACCTGGCCCACGAAACAGCTTCGCACAACGGGGAGCCGGACGCAGCCTGTACCGTTCACCCTGAAGCTGACCGGATGCCCGCCGGGGGCGGCTTCGGTCACATTTACGGGGAAGATGGACGGGCATGATAACAGCCTGCTGGCGCTGAATGCTGCCAGTGCGGCCAGCAACGTGGCCGTGGAGATCCTTGACCGGGATAAAACGCGCCTCGCGTTGCAGCAGGCCAGCCAGACGGTGGCGGTAGATGCGCAGGGAAATGCCGAACTGTCGTTTTATGCCAATTATATCGCCACGGCGGATAACCCGCAGCCGGGCCGGGCTGACGCCGATGCAACGTTCATGATTAATTATAATTAATCGTATCCACTCTCCCTGTAACGGTTATATGTTGCAGGGAGAGGGAGGGATTACAGTAATTCGTGCGCTTTCGCGTAATCAATTAATTCAACGATACTTTGCACACCCAGCTTGGAAAAGATATTAGACTTATGGGCGCTAATTGTTTTGTTGCTAAGTAATAATTGATCCGCAATCTCCTTATTAGATAATCCGTTCGCCAGATATCGCAGAACCGTCACTTCACGATTCGATAATGGCATATCCACAGCGGCGCCCGTCCGCGAGCCCAGATGGTTTATAAAACTCAATGTTTCTGAGGGGAAGAAAGAATAGCCCGTCAGGATCATTTCCACCGCGTTATAAATTTCCCCCAGATCTTTTCGCTTACTGACAAAACCATTTGCCCCGGCGCGGATGGCGCGTCCTGCGTAGAAGGCTTCAGATTTCGAAGAGAGGAAAAGAACCTTAATGTCTTTATTTAAGTTCCTGATTCTTTTCAGCAATACAAACCCATCTGTGCCCGTCATTTCAATATCGAGAATGACCAGATCAATGGGGTGGTTGCGTATACAGTCAAGCACCTCGTGGCTGTCGCCTGACTTCAGTTTGACCTGGATGTTTTTATTTTTCTGTAGCAGGACTTCTATCGACATTCTGACGATAGGGTGTTCGTCCATAATGATAACGGATGCCGGTTTCATTTTTTATGCCTCAGATTGTTAAAAGCGTTATGCTGAGTTTTGTTAAAACTCTCGAAAAGCCGGAAGGATAATTGCGCAGATCCTTGTACGGTAAATGTCCCTGGGAAGAGCGAAAGCATCCTTGTTTACGTAGTGGTGATATCAATGCCTCAGCGCAGTTATCTCATAAGGCTGGTTATGGCAAAATGATTTTTCTTATTCGCGTGTCAAACACGTCTTATTATACCGTTTAAGTATTGTCCGAAAAGCCTGTAAATTAATATCCATATATTGCTGATTATTATGTTCTGGATCTGAATCACTAACTTTTTAAAATTAGCAAAAATGTCCTGATATTGCATTTACCACACACTTTCATCTTTATGTAATAACAAAAAATAAACGATTTTACTGTATGTTAAATGAATGTTAACAGCGAGCGGGCTGTGACAACCAGCATCCCGCCTGCCTGCCATCCCTGAAATCCGCCATTTCGTGCGTCATCTCTCCGTTTCAAACGCCTCCTGGCAAATTGCCGTTCCCAACAACAGAACAGTACTATCTGCTGTTTTCTTCACCTCTCATCGCATTCTTTTACAGGTGAATCGCTTGTTTTTACACCATTATCATCCTGTTAACTGAAGCGCCAGAACCTTAACGCATGGATAAAATCACTCTCGTTGAGCGTACCGGCAGCATTTCGCATGGTTTAAGACCTGGAATTAGGAATAGTTATAAAATCGAAAGTTTTGTTAAAAAACACAAAAATTTAACATATATCCTAAGTAATTTCCTAAAGGTCTTTAGGAATTAAGAAGTTACTGAATACGTTAATACGTGAAATCTGAGAGGTTGTTGAGAAGATGTAGCAACTCATGACGATGATTCAGCCCAAGTTTCGCCAGGATGCAGCTGAGACGGTAAATAATGCGGCTGTAGGGGCGGTTCTGTAACTGCGCGATCTGCCGCAAGGAGCTCCCCTGCGACAGCGCCTGTAAAATCGGCCATTCATCCCGTGAAAACCACTCTTTGCGGTTGCCGGCGGGTGACGGTGCTTCCAGCAAGGTTTGTTGCATAGCCAGCGCCGTTAGCTGGCGTTCAAGCACATGAAAAGGGCCAGCCGCTTTACAAAACAGGCGAGCATCATAATCATCGGCGCGGACGAGCAGGTAGGGTGTCAGGTAGGGGGCGAACAGGCTGTGGCGGCGTAATCGGTCCAGCAGGTCGATTAGCGGCGAGGCGCGGCTCTCAATGTCTATTACCAGACGCGATGAAGGCCAGTGATTTAAATCACTGAGGGCGGCTTCCAGCGTGGAATAGTCGCAGCAATTGCTCAGGGGCGACTGCCCGCTCAGTAAACCGGAACGGAAAAAATTATCCTGTGTGACCAGAATGATAAAGGGAGCATCGGTTTTGCGGGTCTGGTTGATTGACTGGCTCAAATATTCGAGACGATCAAAAAATGGGAGAGCAAAAGGCGAGTGCGTAGAACCCAGTGAATCACTTCCTGTCCGACGACGCCGGTAACGGCGCACTGTCATTCGCATAGCTTCCCTCTTGGCGATGACCGTTCAGTCCTCCTGCCATCTCCAGGATGGCCAATAATATCCCTGACCGAAGCGCGCGCCAGCATGAAGCGCGCAAGTACGGTCCCGTTCTGTTTCAATGCCTTCAATAAGCACATTCGCAGCGATTTTTGAACAAAGGGTGACCAGCTGTGTCAGCGCCTGCGTTTCACGTAAACGCCAGAAAGCGATCTTATCGATTTTTATTCCGCTTAATGGCAGGCGGCAGGATAAAAATGCTTGTCCTGACGCTTCATCAATATCATCCAGCCAGATCCGGTGTCCTCGCGCGGTCAACTGCTGAAGCGCACAACTCACCCTCAGACGCGCCGGGTCTGAGAGTGTAAAGAACGAGGCAGGCTCCACGAGTTCAATGTTCAGCGGTGGGCTGTTAAGTTGCAGTAAACGCTGGAACATTTCCGGTATGGTCAGAACGGTTATCGGCAAATTTATGAAAAGGTTGTCACAGGGGAAGGGGTTTTTTAACGCGGCGATCTGTGCTTCCAGCAGCATAAGCGCCCGGGCGGCGGACCAGTCCTGGAAAAAGCTTTCGTTTTGCTGATGCGGCGACAGCACACTGAGCACTTCGGCCCCCACCGTGCGCGAAGATGAGAGGGCGACAATGGGTTCAAGCTTAATGCCTGTAATATCGTGTGAGATGTGCTGCACGCACGAGGGAAAACCTGTCTGGTCTGGCGCTGTCACTCCGTCGTCCTGTTCACTTCCAGCCTCCAGGCGGCCGGGTTACCGCTGGACAGTGTGAAGGTGAAGTAAACAGGAAAACAGCAGGCGTTACTTAAAAGCGGCTAAGCCTTTTCGCAGCCCGTAAAAGAGGGATAAATGTTGAAAAAACAGCCGTATTTACAATCAGCTAGTCATTATCGCCAGAGAAGGCGGAAAAGGCATTGACTCACTACGCATTGACCGTATAATTCCAGGCGTTTCACCACCGCGAAGTACACTCTTCTCCGTGCGCCCTTAGCTCAGTTGGATAGAGCAACGGCCTTCTAAGCCGTAGGTCGTAGGTTCGAATCCTACAGGGCGTGCCATTAAATATCAGGCACTTACGCCAGTTTCAACCCAGCCTGATTTTCTCCTTGTGTCGTATTTGTGTCATGGTTGCCAAAAATGGCATCAATTTTCCGTGCATGTTCGCTTAAATGGTTCGGTGCCAGGTGAGCGTATCGACGTACCATTTCGATTGACTCCCAGCCTCCCATTTCTTGCAGAACGGACAACGGAACGCCGGACTGAATTAACCAGCTCGCCCATGTATGACGAAGGTCGTGAAAACGGAAGTCCTCTATACCAGCTCTTTCCAGTCCAATGCGCCAGGCGACATTGTCATCCACTCGCATTTTGCGGACAGCCGGAGTGACGGTTTTATCCGGGCGCGTTGATGGCTTCGTGTGAACGAATACCCACCTGGAACTTTTCCCGATCTGATCCCTTAACACCCTGCATGCGGTATCATTCAGAGCCACGCCGATAGCCTTGCCCGCCTTCGCGTTCTCCGGATTTACCCATGCAACCTTTCTCTGCATATCGACCTGCTGCCACTCCAGATCAATGATGTTGGAGCGGCGCAGGCCGGTTGCCAGTGCAAATATCACCACCGGCTTTATCGAATCCGGCATGCAGGCAATTAACCGTTCTGCCTCGTCCCTGGTCAGCCATCGGATGCGTTTGCTGATCGGCTTTTTCGTTTTTATAACCGGGGCCGTTTTAATCCAGCCCCAGTCATTAGCCGCAGCCTTGAATAGAGATCGCATGAACGAAAGGTGCTGGCTCTTTGTGGCCTGGCTTACCGGTTTCTCAACATACGGAGGCGGTTCCTTCCCCCGGCGTATAGCCGCGTCCCTGCGCGACTCCCAGACCTGAATATGCTTACGGTTGACCATCTTCGAAACAGCCTCATGAACCTGATCAGCTGTGATGGTTGAAATATCCCGGCCGGAGAAATGCCGCAGGAAATATTCGATTTTGGTCTTATCGTCATCGAGTGACCGCTTATGCTCCTTCTCGCGGATCCACCTGATACAACATTCCTCAAACGCCCTCGTCGGCAGCTCTCCAATTTTATCAACCCGCCACGCTTCTGCCTTCAGCTTGTCGTGCAACTCCTGCGCTTGTTTCTTGTCCCCCGTACCAAGAGATCGTCTAATTCTTTTCCCTGACGGCGTAACGAAATGACAGTGCCAGACGCCGCCTCTGAGGGTGATTGACATAAAATTTCTCCTTTATGTTCACCCGCGCTCGCAGGAACAGGATCGCGCGGGTCATGTAAATACGCAATACATGCAACGTCGGTCGTGCGGTATTTGTTACCGATCTTCTTACCGGCTAGTTGCCCGGAGTCGATAAGACGGTAGACAGTTCTCGGTGAGGTGATTAGTAGCTCGGCCGCCTGTCTGGCTGTCAGTGTTTTTGCCTCAACCATGCATTTCCTCCAGGCAAAAAAGAACCCGGCGCGGGGCCGGGCAAAAGGGATCACGAGGTGGTGCTTTCGCACCCAATAGCCAGCTCATAACTGGCTATCAGTTGCGTCATGGTTTGATGTGAAGACGCGGCTCACCGTCTTTCGGTTCCGGCCAGTGGCGGGTCATGTTCACCTTCATCTTTTCTTCCAGCGCCTCGGTGATTTGCTCATCGGTGATACCGGCGCGCCGCTGCGCGTCCCATAGCAGGAACTGCATATCAGCCCATTCGCTGAGGTCGCCGGGATCGGCGGCAGCTTCCAGCGCTTCTTTAGAAAGGTGTTTCAGCGGTCCGATAGGGCCGACATTACCGAAGGTCTTTTCTGACCATTCAGCGTGGCGCCGCCGGATAAGGTTTCTGGTGAACTGTGATTTCTTCGATTCGTAAGGTTTCACGCTCTCTCCTCATGCCGCGCGCTGGGCACGTAGCGATTTAATGTGCTCGCTCGTCTCCAGTTCGGCGCGTATCTGCGCCGCCTCACGGTGATCGAGGTGCTCAAAATCATTGTTAAAACGGTCGATTGAAGCGGTGTTGATCCGGCCCTGTCGCCAGTAGCGGACTATTTCTGATGTGCTGCTGTGAATGATAACTGGCCAACCGTGCTGGTCAGCGTATATCTGACCCTGTTGAATTAGCTGGAACATTGGCTGACTCCTGCATCATGAGGAATACGATGGCTATAGCTCGAAGTGGGTTGCGGTGAGTGGCTTTGATGCCCGACTCGTGGGTTGCCTGCCAGACAGTCTTTCCTGATGGAGCGAGGCCGATCCGATGCTTCTTCATAACCGAGAAAAGCTCTTCGGCACGACGTAGCGGGAAATAACCAGTGTTCTGCACTGTGTTGAACCAGTTCCATGACAACTGAGCGCCAGACTTGTCATTAGGATGGATAGTGGCGCTGTATTTTGGCTTGAGAAAATACGCCAGCCTGATGCTTATTTCACCATCACTGAGCTTGCTGTAATCCATCACATCCCCCTCTGCTTATTCCGTAACTCCATCTCACCCTGACAGCTAACGCACATCGTGCAGCCCGGGTAGGCTTGTCTCCGCTCATCGCTAAGCTGCTCATCGCACTCTTCGCAATGTGTTTCTGATACTGCGTTGTGGTTGAGGCGGTGAGCGGAAAGGGCAGCGTTACGCTGAAGCTCTTCAATCTCTGCTGCGGTATCGATGATATCGGCCATGGTCAATGCTCCCTGAACTGTCGGTTAATTCGGTTGAAGGTGAACGCCATCAATAAAAAAGGCCGCTTTAGCGACCTGGTGATTAGTGCCCTCATGCTGCACCGCCTTCATTCTTCTCGGCTTCGACTGCCATCTGCTCAAGCCGTCGCGATAACTCGGCGGCCATCGTCTGGAATTCTTCCTCGGTCTCCACCGGAATCGGCACGAAGCGAATCCCGATGTGCGCGAGGTTGTTGGCAATTTCGAGGCTTCTCCTCAAATCAACTGGTGAGGCTCTGTTCATGCCGCACCGCCAGCGTGACGCAGCCAGATGCAGACCGCGCCATCTTCCGTGTCGTGAATTGAACCGACAAACCAACCATCGCCGGCGGGTGTTTCTGGCTGCCAAGCTGAAATGTCATAACCGTCAACCTCTGGATCGAAGTCATCCTCATCGCGGTACTCTACTTTCCACTCAAGGCCGTTCTTATCCAGCCAGGCGTTAAATTCATCAGGTGAGATAGACTCACGCCCATCGCAAAATTCATCGTAAAGCGGATGAGTCCAGTAACCGTATTGGTCGCGTTCGACGGGAAGCGCTTTAAATTCTGTTGTCATTGTTCTGCTCCGAAGCGGCGATTAAGCCGCCCTGTGTATACGACGAACTCCAGGAGGCTAACCCCAAGAGCTTCAATTTTCTTGTGATGCTTGTTGATGATGGGGGGCACCGTTTCGTTCCAGTTAGGCTTTGGCTTCTTGCGCATGGCCTGCTGGATTTCTTCGGTGCAGCGGCGGCAGGCGGCGCGGATGGCGTTGTCTGTTTCTGGCGTCATGCGGCCTCCGTTTTCACGACGTCGATGGCGCAGCCGGGTAGCAATTCAACCGCGGAGGTGGCGCACTGATTTCCCCAGTGATGCCAGCCTGGCGCCGCGCTGCGGCTAAACAGCTCAATGCGCGGCACATCACCGTAAAGCAGCTCCAGCCGGTGGCGCACTTCCCACGGCTTTTCGCTATGCGCGCCGAGCGGGCTGTAGACCACCTGCTTAATCCCGGCGTGCTTTCTTTCCAGCCCGGCGCCGCGGGTAGCAATCAGCAGATCTTCGGTATTGGCCCGGGTGTGGTTGCCGCCGTTCATGCGCGTCTCGGCGTTAAGCAGATCGAGGAAGTCGTAAAAGTCGGTGATTTCACCCTCGGCCAGCGCCTTGTTGATGCGCAGTTCCGCGTTCTGATTCAATTTCACCCAGGTAAAGCCTTTCATCGTGCGAACGGTAAAGCCCCAGGCCTCGGCAAGTTCGATAGCCTCCTGGTTATGTGTGCCGGTGTACCACATCGCCAGCACCGCGTTATCGGCGGCAAGTTCCCACACTGGCAGGCGCTTGATGTCGATGAGCTTCATGGTGGAGTAGTGGTCGGCTGCGGCACCGTTACTGATGGTGTTGCCGTAAGACCAGGGAGGATCTGCATAGATAAGGGAGTATTTTCCAGTCATTACGAAACCTCACTCACAGAGTCCATAACGGGACGAGCAAACTGATGCGTCCATGCTCGCTTTCACCAGGTCGTAAACCTTCCCCCCCCGACCGGTCTTGGCCCACTCGACGACTTCCGGAACGGACGGCGCGCCCATATTTCCGCGCGGGCCATAGAACCCTGACCAGTCAATATTTTGAACATCCGGGTCAAGCCCATAAAGCAGGACATCTTTACCGAGATGTACCGGGTATTTCCTGCTGCGCTCGATGATTCCTGGTGCTGATTCTTCTTCGGAGAATCCGGAAAATTCCCTCCAGTTGATCTCTCTGAACCCAAGCTGTGAACGCATCCATGCCTGGCTCTCTGTGCCAACGCTCATCCAGTGAACCCAGCGAGAAACAAGGCGAACCTTATGCTCCCACTGGCGGTGCTTCTCAATGTGCTCTGGCCAGCGGGCGGCGGTTTCTGAAATTTCTTCTTTGTTGCACAGCACACAGTTCATGCAGCCGACGCGCGCAGCACCCTGGGTATACAAAGGGTTCGGGGCAACACCGAAATATTTATGAAGGGCAAATACATCTGCTGCTGTCCACTGGTGGATAGGAAGGAAATTGTAGAGAAACTCAGGGTCTCTCTGATCGGCGGAAAAGCGCTCGTATCCCGCACGCTTAGCTGATTCGTCACCACGAACGCCGGACCACTGAACAACGACTTCACCATCATCTAGCAAAGGTTTGATCGCGAAATCGAATGCAACCTGGATTTTCAACTCGTCTGTACAGAATCGGTTGCGGAGCATAGGGAACATCCCATGCAGTAACGCAGCGTCCAGGAAGCTGTTTCCGCTTGGATGGAGAACTGAAAGAGCCGCCTCAAGAGGGGTGTCAAATTCAATACCCCAACGCTCTGCTGTTTTCAGCCATGCGCGACCAAATGGAGTATCTGACCGTGACAATGAAGGCATGATGACACCACGATAAGCCCCACTGCGTATCGCCTGGCGCTTGCTCCAGTTTTTTGTTAAGGATACACGGCGGGCATCAAATTCTTCCTGCGTATAAATACGCTTCACCATCTGAACTGGTGAGCACCCGATTTGCTCATGAATAGTTTTGCCAAACTCAATTGTCAGCTCGTGTTCGTTGTCGGTATCGGCCATGACACCCTGCACCTTGTCGCCGAACAGCGCGTGGGCGATCGCCATGGTGGCAGTGGAATCTTTACCGGCAGAAAAGTTAACGATGATTTTGTGGTCTTCAGGGATCCTGAACTCATCGCCGTAACGCTGGTAAGCAGATTCGATTTCTTTAATCTTCTGGCTGATATCCGTCGGCACGATAATCATTGGTGCTTCGCTCATGCCGCCTCCTGCCTATCCCGATATTCCTCAGCGAGCCGCTGCGCCTTTAATGGATTGCGGACCACTTCACCCCATGGCATTAGCCAGCCGTTACCAATGAAGGGAAGGCACAGTGTGCCAACCCTGATGTTGTCGTGAGCATGAGTCATAGAATGGACTCCATTTCGTCGATGTAGAGGCCCTGAGCAATCAGGCGGCTACGGCGGGCGGCGCGTTCAATGCACTCCTGCCGTCTACCTTCCTGCGATTGTTCAATGGCGCGCCGGGTGAACAGCCGTGATTTGCCTTGCGGCGTTACGACCTTTGGCTTGCTGGCCAAGTTAAATTTCCGGTCGCAGATGCCGTCCTCGTTGATCCATTTTTCCGACTCAACGATCTGCGCTATCTGTCCGGAGCCGCGGGTAATGCCGTTGGCGACCCGGTTAAACTCGATGAGTGTTACGCCAAACTTCTCGGCTATTTCGCTACCGGTGACCGGGCGGCCGCGCGTCTGAATCATCCAGATAACGCGCTCACGGAGGCCGGAGAATTGCCCGGTTCGACCGGGTCTGCGGTAGAAGGGTGTGCGTTTCATTTCCACTGCTCCCCGAACGTGAAGCCAATTTCCGCCAGCGCCTCGTCCATCTTCTCAATGAACTCCGGCACCATTTCGTTGAAGTCGGTCATATACAGCGGTTCCCGCTCAACGACGACGTGGTGAATGCCTTCCCGTTTCATGCGCGGGTCGTAATTGGCAAAGAACCAGGCCTCTTTTCCGGTCACCCACATGCTGTACTGCACCTGGGCCATGTAGGCGGACTTGATTGCTTCGAAACCGCCAAGGCGGAATTTCATGAAGTCGCGAGAGGTGAAAGGGCATTTAAGCTCAAGGCCAAACCCGTTACTGCACAGGCCGTCAGGGGAGCACGCAGTGCGCATGCTCTCGTCACGGAACAGGATCGGAGACTCCGTGACTTTCACATCCGTGGTGAACTCGAAGAGGGTGCGGGCGTCTTCCTCGTACTGCTTGCCCCAGGCCAGCGCCTTGGCGTTAACCTCTGGCGCCACGCCTGTGCATACCTCGGCGAGCAGCGTGTGGAAGTAGGACAATTTCATGTCTGTCCACTTCTTCCCCGATCTTGGCTTAGAGATGACGTTGTGTACTTCTGAGGCGGTGATGACGCCGAGGCGCAACCGGTGCCACGCCTCATCGCCCTGTTGGATAGTGGTTACGTCAATGCCGGTCCGGGCCAGGATAATTTCTGGTGTCATGCTGCCGCCTTCTTCTTGAGGAAGCCTAGGGCCTTAACTGCCTCGGCTTGGGTAAGCTCGGATGAATCGCGAATATCACGACGGAAAATTTGCGAACAGACTGGGAGCAGGTTTTCTTCCCATGTCTTATCCATTGCGATAAGGACGTCGTTAATCTCCTTGATAATTTCGTCCCCTGCTGGGGTTACATCTCGTTCAGGCTGGCGTTCGGCTGCAAAGTTGATACCTTCCTCACCCTCGGTATTAACATGGTCGATTGCGGCATCCAGGCGCTCACGGCGCGGCCAGTATTTTGCGGCCTGCTTCACGACCGTCTTGAGGATCATCTGCTCTTCATCGGTGACCCATGGACACTTTTTGCTGTTGTCAGATTTGTACTTCTTCCATGCTTCAGACCGGTCACGGATGGAATAGATGGCATCGATGCGCATCGTATGGGTGAGATAATCACCATCGTCAGTTTTTACCGTTACATATGCGCCTACGATGTCCCCGCGCTGCTCTTCGGTATCGAAGTCGTTGTAGATATGGATCGGCGGCTTATCGAGCCCTTCGCGGCGGAACTGGTCGTTTCTGCGAACAATTGCCGACTGACACCACTTAATGGCGCCAGACTGCTGCGCAATGTGCATCAGGCCCATGTAACTGATGTCGAGGCAAATAGCCCCTTTACGAGGAACCAGGTAGGCTAACTTCTGAGCTGGGTTTAGCGAAATGCCGATTGCCGCAACGTTGACGATCGCGTTCTGCGTGCTGGTCTGGTTCTGGAATGCAACTTTGGCTAGGTAGTCGTTGTTCTGAAATAGTTGAATGGCGAACTGGCTTTCCTTCGCCCATACCATCCGCTCGTCAGTTGCCGCCTTAATGAAAAGCGGCTCCTGTTGTTTGACGAAATCAACAAGGGTTAAGCTCATAATCCCTCCTTAGAACGGGCAGCCGGTCCGGTGTTCCCAGTCGTATTCCGCCTGGGCGTAAGCAACTGCCGAAATGAAATCGTTGTAGGCCTCGCCAGCTTTATCGCTGCGAAGCCCTTCGTATGGGCTGGAGTCGATCGGTACTGAGAAGTGGAAGAGGCCGGACGGCTCTTTTGGCATCATGTCGATGATTTGCTGAGCCCGGTCGTCAATCCACTTCTCTTTCTCGTCGGTGAGCTGTTGCTCAACCCAGCGCCGATCTTCGATGCGGTCGTAAGTGAGGAATGCGTTCATGGTTGCCTCAATATTTGATGTGCGCGTCCTGCACTTTGCCGCCAGCGATCGCCAGCAGTGCTTTCTGCGCGAATTCTTCGGGGATGCCCTGAGCAATCAGGTCGGCGATGACTCGACGGTTGACGGTACGGCGGTGCTCTTTGTCTGCGGCGCGACGCGCTTCTTCTTCACCTTTGCGCTGCTCTTCGGCCAGACGGGCGGCTTCTGCCTCTTCCAGGCGGCGGCGCTCGGCGGCAACGGCTTCTTCTTTTTCACGTCGCGCACGCTCTTCCGCTTCCTGCTTCTCACGTGCCGCACGCTGCTCAGCTTCGACGCGCTGGCGTTCAGCCAGCTCAGCGCGGGCTTTCTCTTCGGCTTCACGGCGCGCCGCTGCATCCAGCTCAGCCTTGTGCTTCGCTTCGGCATCGCGGCGGGCTTGTTCTGCCGCTTCCTGCTTCAGTCGTTCGTCACGTTCACGCTGAGCCTGTTCTGCCTGGCGGCGCTGCTCTTCGCGGTCACGGTCGAAATCCTTGTTCATCAGCAGAGCCATTTCATGGTCTGCTTCAAACTTGGCCGCCAGCTCCTGATCGAACTTGATGTTCATTTCCAGCGCTTCGGCGTGCATCGCGTTCATGGCTTCTTCAGCCTTAATGCGTTCCTGCTCGGCTTCCCATTCGGTGAGTGGTCGGCGGGTCGCATCACGTAGCTCGTCGCAGGCATCAACGAATCGCTTAATTTCGGCCTCAGCCGGTCGAACAGCCTCTTTCAGGCGCTTCAGGTACTCACGGCCTGGCTTTTCGATTGCCGTCTTACTGCGGGACACCTGAGCAGCCAGAGAGGCGACACGGTCACGACCTTTCTTCGTGGACAGGTCCGGCACTTCGTTTACTGCCTGGCGGATTTGCTCGAGGTAAGCATCAAGGCCGCCAGCTACGTAAAGCACTGGTGCCTGCTCAGGCTTGATTTCGATGACAGTTAAGTCCGTTACTTCGCTCATGGTTTCTCCTGAAATTTGGATGTGCAGATGCCGCCCGCATTGAGCCAGGCAGATCGGTTGAATAGGGTGGTTACTGCTGCGCGATGGATTTCGCCGGGAACTCGCCGTTGCGGAGGATGCTTTCTACCGGCCAGCATTCAGCTGACACTTTCTGCTCTGAAGCCGCCTGACTGCATTCCTGCTGGCTGTCGTAAACGCCGAGAATGACATCCTGATAATCACCGTTGGTCATTGCCACGGTCAGGACGAGCGCGAATAAAGTTTCCATCAGTGAAGAGTCCTCCCGATGGCGACGGCGTAAAGGCGCTTTGCTTCTTCCCACGCCGGAGCATTGCGATGGAGCACCGCAAACGACGCGAGCCGTTGGGCCTCTCTGATCTGCTGCTGGTTTACCATGATTTCCTCTTGGCCTTATCGCGGCGAACGGAACGGTTAATACAAGACTTCTGCGCTTGTGCGAAAATACAAAAATAGTGGCGGTGGATGGCCGCCGGTTGTCATAAATGGGCAGACTCGAAAATCTGCCTATGTATGGCCGATAAAAAACCCGCCGGAGCGGGTTATGTGTTTTGAGCTTCCTTCATGGCTTGCCAGATGAAAGTGACCGTGTCGCTTAGTAATTCGGAACGCTCTGCCTCATCATCAATATCCTGATACAAGCTATCCATCGAGCCAGGCAGCATCTCCCAAAGAGTGGAAATGCCCGCTTCAATCATCGCCTCAGTCGGCTGTAAATCTTCATCCATACCCTTACCCTCTGTCGTTACCCGCTGATGCGGGGGAAATGTTGATCAATCGACCCATTCGACATACTGAAGAAGCGATTCTGTCTCCGCGTCATCCGGCTCTTTATTCTCTGGATTGCAGTTCTTGCAATTGGTTACCTGCACCGGCATTCCGCCGCACCCACACATTTCAGCAAGACCAGAACAGCATCTAGTGAACACGAATCCGTGGTCGCACTTTTCACACCCAAGCATGATTTCCACTCCTCTTATTGATTTACCGTCAGCCCCTCGCAAAGAGCTGTTGGTAAATCTTTGCGCTTCGCACCTCTCATCCCGCCTGTGTTGCCCGTTCCCACGCCTTTATCGCTCTCGCGAGGGGGTAGCCTCACACCGACCGGATCGCGCCCGGTGCTACGCCGAATTTGTACGTTGGGGTCTAAACAGGATTACTGAGTGCTGTTCCGACTTTGTATGTTGTTAAAAAGCAGGCGACTTGCTGTCCGCCGCTGGCTAACTTCGCTCAGCTGTCGATGTTTCGTTTCGATGAACTCATTAAAAACCATAGTTGTTTTATCGTCAACAACAATAGTTGTATTAATGGTTGTTTTGGTTTTATTTGGTTGTATTTGAAAGGAATTTATTTTTAAGAAATGTTTGGTGGCGGGATTTTGGCAATAAAAAACCCCGCCGGAGCGAGGTTTCATAGGGGAGGAGTATTTATCGGTTTTGGCTTTTCAGGTAATCGGAGATCTCTTTGGCTGCCGCGCACTGCGCTTTCAGCTCATTGTTCATTTTTGCTTTAACTTCGTCAGAACTACTCTCGCATCCAGCATCAAGCGAAGTGATGTTGTAAACCGCCAGCATCGTAGCCTGGACTGCTACCTTGCACTGACCTGGCTGTGCGTGGTCTTTACAGATTGCAGATGGTGATTGCTTTAGCTGATCGAGAGCCGACTCTTCCGCATTGGCCGCCAGAGGTGTCAGAAATAATATTGCCCATAAGAATTTTTTCATAGTTGCTTCCCTACCATATTGTTGAAGTCCAAAACATTCTTCCGATTATCTGGACGCTATCAAGGTCCGCTTCTTCGTCTGGGTGCTCGACATGATTAAAGCTGCGAATGCTCAGCCTGTTCGGGCCCACACGGTAAAGTATTTTTAAGCGATTCCATCCATCCTGGCTGATGGCGTAGACCTTTCCGTCCACGATCTTTTTGTCGTTAATATTGATAGCGACAGTCGTTCCTTCCGGAATAACTGGCTCCATGCTATTCCCATGTGCGGGGAAGCAGATAACACTTTCTCTGTGGGCATTAACTCGGCGTAGAGTCGCTTTTGAGAAGCGGAGTTTATAGCCATTGTAATCTTCGCGAGGAAACGTCCCATCGCCGCAGGCCAGCTCAATATCCTTTAGAAATGGCACTTCTACCTCGTCATCAGGTAATGGGGTTGAATTATCCCAAGGCTCAACGGTACCCCACTGATCAGACGGTGGGATGGCTTCATCCTGCCCAGTGAGAAGCATAGCGCCTTCACCAGAACTCAACCATTCAGGCTTTACCTTTAACGCATTAGCAAGCTCAACCAGCTTTGTTGTCTGGTTGGCTTTTCCTGTTTCAATCTTCTGGATAGCCGCCTGGCTCACCCCAACCAGATCCCCGAGAGCCTTTTGCGTAAGGCCTCGTAATGTCCTGGCTTCTTTCAATCTTTCAGCGAGTGTCGTTTTCATACGCGCAATGTACAACCATGGTTTTATTCCATCAAACGAAAATGGTTGTTGACTAAATACAACCATAGTTTTATTCTTCATTCATATTCACTACGGAGGTTGTTATGAACCCAACCATTAAAACCGCTATCACCATTGTCGGTTCTCAAAAAGCCCTTGGTGAAGCGTGCGCAGTGTCGCAGCAGGCGGTTTACAAGTGGCTACACAACAAAGCGAAGGTTTCTCCGGAACACGTGAACAGCATCGTTAAAGCAACTGGTGGCGAGATTCAGGCATACCAGATTCGCCCTGATTTGCCGACGCTGTTCCCGTCACCGTCCGACAACACAGCCGCTTAACGGCGGCCCTCACCACGAAAGGGAAAGCAATGCATTCACTTGCGTATCAACACAATACTGGAATACACCCGGGGGCGATGATAAACCGCGCTCAAGCTAAAGCGGCGCCAGACCACGAAAAGATCCGCGATGCGGTCCGAGCATGGTCGTCGGCGCTGGACAATCAGGACGTGGTGTCAGCGCTGATCATCAACGAATACCGGGAGCAGGGCGGGACCGCCATCAGCTTTCCGGAAGATATTAGCCGGGCGCGCCAGAAGCTGTTTCGCTTTCTGGATAACCGTTTCGACTCCGAACAGTACCGCGAGAACGTGCGCCAGTTGACGCCCGCAATCATGTCCGTCCTGCCTCTGGAGTACCGCAACCGGCTGGCGCCGCAGAACGACACGATGTCTTTGATCGCTACTGCGATGAAAGAGTGTGCAGAAGCTAAACAGGCCGTGCTGCTGGACGCCCCAGAGCACCAGAAGCTGAAAGAGGTAAGCGAGGGTATAGCGTCGCTGTTCCGCCTCATGCCGGAGCAGGTAGGACCGCTGATGACGATGGTGACGTCGATGTTGGGGGTTATGTGATGGGAAGTATCAAAAATGGCGAAAGCCAGTCTGCGTCAACAGAACTGGCCTTCAGATGCAAATCGTCTGCACTCATTGCAGGAGGAATAATGGCAAAAAATCCACGCTATTACCATACCGCTGTACATAAAAACATAACCCGCGACCGCTTCATCCGCTCGGTTAATCCGATTGTGGCAGAGAAGATGCGCGCCATTCTGGAAGAACTGAAACGTAAGGAGAGTGGCCGTGGGTAACGTATCCAATTTAGCCGAAGCCAGAGAGGCCAGAAGGCTCCAGAAACCGCGCACGAATGACGGTAAGGGGTTTGCCTTGCTGCACCGTAAAATTATGGATGTGCCGTTCTATAAGGACGCTGAGGCGGCTCATTTATGGGTTCACCTGCTCCTGCGCGCTAATCACGAACAGACACTGGTATCTACTGATGTTGGCGATGTGATCTGCGAACGCGGAGAGTTCATTACCGGGCGAAACACGCTGGCAATGGAAACGGGTTTGACCGCTGATCGCGTTAAATCACTGCTCCGTAAATTCCAGAATCTGGGCATGATCACCACCAAATCAAACAACCGTTTTACTGTTCTAAAAGTGGTCAAATATGACGAATATCAGTCAAATTTTTGTCCAGCCGATGTCCAGCCAGTGTCCAGCGCAAACGCAGTTATATCAATACCTGTGGAGGCGGAGTGTCCAGCCGATGTCCAGCCAGTGTCCACAGATAACAATATATTAAATAACTTACTACCTAACGGTAGTAAGTATGTCGCAAACGACCAGAAACCCGCTGAAGAGAAAAAGTCCCGTTTGTCATGCGATGAAGTATGGCAATGCCTGAAAGACGAACTGCCTGAAGCCCGGGGATGGAGATGCCTCACTGATGAGCGACGCAATCTGATCCGCACCTTCTGGGGTAAGGCCAACAAAATTGCCCGCAACCTGGACGGTAAGCCGATGGATATGGACGGTTTCAGAAGCTATCTGCGCTACATCGCTCAGAACTGCCGCTGGATGCTTGAAGACCGACCAGACCAGAAATCCGGGAAGACCTGGCGCCGCATGAAATTCGATAAGTTCCTGACCGAAAAGCTCTACATCGAAGTGCGCGAGGGGGATCGTGATGACCGCTGATTTCATGGCTGTACCACAAAACCTCGAGGCAGAGCAGAGCGTTATCGGTGGCCTGTTGCTGGATGATGACAACAGCGAGCGAGTCCAGAAGGTTCTGGCGATGCTCAAGCCTGAGTCGTTCTACAGCCGACCTCACCAGCTGATCTTTGCCGAGATGCGCCAGATGTTCCGCGACAACAAGCCAGTCGATGGTCTGACACTGTTCGACGCGCTTGAAGGAAAAGGGCTCGCGGAGCAGGTAGGTGGCTTTGCTTACTTGGCTGAGATCGCCAAGAACACTCCAAGCGCTGCAAACATCGTGGCATACGCAGCATCAGTCCGGGAAGCCGCAATGGAGCGCTACGGTATCAACCGCCTGACCGAAGCTACCGAGCTGCTGTATTCCCGTAACGGCATGAGCGCTACGCAGAAGTACGAGGCCATTCAGGGTATTTTCACCCAGCTCGCAGACCATTCAAAAACCGGCAGTCGCCGTGGGTTGCGGTCGTTCGGCGAGGTTATGGATGACTGGGTGGCGGATCTGGAGAAGCGTTTCGACCCTTCAGGCGAACAGCGTGGCATGAGTACCGGCATCCCGTCACTCGACCGACTGTTAGCGCCGAAAGGCCTGGTGAAAGGCTCCCTGTTTGTGATTGGCGCAAGACCAAAGATGGGCAAGACAACCCTGTACGGGCAGATGGCAATCAACTGCGCGATTCGCGAGAAAAAGCCAGCGCTGATGTTTAGCCTGGAAATGCCCAGCGACCAGATCCTCGAAAAGCTTGTTGGGCAGAAGTCCGGCGTAAACCCGAGCATTTTTTACATGCCCGCCACGGATGACGCCGATGACCAGTACCAGGGCGATTACGACGGCGACTTTAAGAAGGCGATCGCCACAGCCGGGCGATTGAGTGAAATCGACATGCTGTACATCGACGACACTCCGGGCCTGTCACTGGCGCACATCGTTAGCGAAAGCCGCCGAATCAAACGCGAGAAGGGCTGCGTAGGCATGATTCTGGTTGACTACCTGACGCTGATGACCGCCGAAAAAGCAGACCGTAATGACCTGGCCTACGGGATGATCACCAAAGGGTTGAAGAACCTCGCCAAAGAGCTTGGCTGCGTCGTCGTGCTGCTGACCCAGCTCAACCGCGAACTGGAGAAGCGAGTGAATAAACGCCCGTTGCCGAGCGATTCCCGCGACACAGGGCAGATTGAGCAGGACTGCGACTACTGGGTTGGCATCCACCGGGAAGGTGCTTTCGATGACAGCGTGCCGCCGGGAGAAACCGAGTTAATCCTGCGACTCAACCGCCACGGCAGTACCGGAACGGTTTATTGCAATCAGAACAACGGGGCAATTCACGACACAGACCAGCAGGCCGCCGCCGCAGAACGCCGCGGGCGTGAGCAGCAGCCGAAAAAGAAAGGGGGGTTCTGATGACCATAACAATTCGTGGGCAGATTCTTGCAGCCCTGCGTAATAACCCGGGCCTGAGCAGTGCTCGCATTGCCAGCATGATCGGCATGACCACCAAAAAGATTTCCGGCCCGTTAAGCACGTTGTTTGCAGACGGCCTGATCGAGTTCGAGGGTAAGCATGGCCAGCGGCTTTATCGGCTGACCAGCTACGGCATGAAATACGCACCGGAAACCATACCGGCCATGCCGAAGGGAAATTCGAAGCTGGTGCAGCGCACAGAGGCAAACGTGATCTGCCAGGAGTGCCGCAACAGTCCGGCGATGAGAAGGGTATTGATGGTTTGGGGGAGGGTAGGGGTATGACACGCATCCGTAACTTTGGCTGGAATCGCCTGAAGCTGGCCACCCTGTCATACGACGAACTCAATCAGCTTGAGGAGCAGGTGAAACTCGAACACGCCTGCAAAGACGGCATCCACATGTACGACAAAGCAGGCCGTGACAAGCTCGATTCTCTGAGTTGGGCCGTATACAACAAGCAGAAGCAGGAGTCCGCCCAATGAGCAACATCGACAAACGGGCCGTGCAAGCAGTTGCCGATTTGAAAGCTGGTTACACCCTAGGTCACGCTGACGTTGAAATCATACAGCAGATGGCTCTAGATGCGGTGACGTTGATGGATGAGCTGGAAGCCGCACAGACGCTGATTGATGAACAAAGGGAGATTATGCGCCAGGCCGCCAGTGATATCTCTTACGCAATCTTTAACCTGACGGGCTCTGACTTGAGCCGTTTGCAACCGGGCGTCGTTGAAACCACCGACCCGACTGATACAGCTTTAATTGCAGAGCGCAACTTACGCGCCGCAGCAGCCGGTAAAGGAGATGCATCATGAGCACCTTCACCAAAGAGCAGTTAATCGCCCGTATCAATCAGGTAACGGCAATCAATAAATACCGCATCAGTAGGGACACTGACGCTGATGGGTTGGTGATGGATAACGAGCTGTTTGCTATCGCGCTGGCATCGCTAGAAGCGGAGGCTGTGGGTTACTTCGGAAGATTCGACGCAGATGATGAAGACCTGATCGACCAGTGCAGTCAGAATATTAAGGGAGCATTCCCTCTTTACGCCGCCCCTCCAGCGCCGGTATCTGTGCCTGATGAAAAGGGCAAAGCTGATGACTTTGAGCTTAATGGCCCTCTGTCGTGCTATCAGGCTGGGAAAATTGATGGATGGAACGCCTGCCGCGCCGCCATGCTTCAGGGTGCCGAACCTGTAAAGACTGCTAACAAGTTGCCAGCCTATACGCCATGCAAGGATGCGCCAGAGCATATCTGGCTTCAGACTGCTGGAGTATGGCCAGAGAATGGCGAGTTCAGCGAATTAACATGGTGCAGCGACAATCAGCACAAGGACGACACTCTCTATGTTCGCGCTGACGTCGTGTCTGGCAACTCTCCGGTGATTCCGGATGGGTGGGTTATGGTGCCGGTTGATATGTCTCCCGAGATGATGCGCGCAGTCCAGATTAACTCCGAGCTTGGCGCGTACTCTGCCACTAACCTCACTGGCGCTTACTCGTTGTTCCGTGAGTTCTGGGATGTGGCGATAGCAGCAGCACCGCGGCAGGAGGTGAAGTGATGGATGCATTCAAAGATTTCAGCGTGACTGACTGGTTATTTTTCGCAACGATGATCCTCGCCTGGCTACATCTTGCAGTTAAAACGTATGGCTGGGTCATAGGCATGCTGATTCGCCGCGGGTGGAGATTGTGGAATCGCAAGGACGAGCAAACACTGGCCATGGACTCGTTTTACGAGGCGTTCCGGCTGGCAGATATCGAGCCAGGGCAGAGAGTGGTCATTACTACCGAAAGCGGAATGACGATCCACATCATCCGACCAAAAGGTGATCGACATGCCTAACCCATTCGACGCAGCAAGGCTGTAAGAAAAATAGCAAACTATTTTAACTCATTGATATATAGACATGTTTTACAATTTAACTGCTTCATTTCCTCTTGCTTGGTGGTACATTCATTTGGCGATGTAAAACCAGCAGGAGGCGTTATGAGTATCGATCAACTTTGCATGAAACAAGAGTGTTGGGCATTGGAGATGCTTGGTAGGGTTGGCGCTTTAACGCAGTGCCCTCATCATGAGGGCGCTTATGTTGATGAGGGCATAGAAGAGTCCGACATCTACAAATACGCAGCCGGAGCTTATAAAAAAAGCAACGGTAGTCATCTATTCGAAAGCTTTAAAGAGATGACTGATGCTGTTAAAAGCGCATACGAAGAGCACGGTGGAAATGATGTTTGCCCGCTGTGCTTTAAACGCGTGGACGACTAACTCATTGGCCTCTCCGGAGGCCTTTCTCTTCAGTTGATTTTGTTGAATCAACCGTCCATACTTTCTTTGCTGATGGTCTGAACACCCATTGGTGACTTCTGCGCATTTAAGGGGACTTAAATGCGACCACAATCTGAACTCCTCACCTTGTCACAGATGCAGAAATGCACCTGCGATTTTCTGCATTCTGCGGTTTCCGTTAAGGAGGCCGTATGACACTGCCAGTAGACGGCATCAAACTCCATCGCGGTAACTTCGCGGCCATCGGCCAGCAGATTCAGCCATTGCTGGATGCCGGGCAATGCTTCCGCCTGCAGGTGAAGCCGTGGCGCGAGAAACGCAGCCTGTCGCAGAACGCGCTCAGCCACATGTGGTACACGGAAATTAGCGAGTACCTCATCGCCCGCGGCAAGACCTTCGCTACACCCGAGTGGGTCAAAGACGCGATGAAGCACACCTATCTCGGCTACGAAAGCAAAGACCGCGTGGACGTCGTGTCCGGCGAGGTCACCACGGTTCAATCTCTCCGCCATACGTCCGAGCTGGAAACCGGCGAGATGTACATTTTTCTGTGCAAAGTCGAAGCCTGGGCGATGAATATCGGCTGCCACCTGACCATCCCGCAGAGCTGTGAATACCAGCAGCTGCGCGATAAGCAGGAGGCCTGATGTCTACTCCACTTTCCCGCGTCATCACCAATGAAATCTTCCGCGTTCCGGCGCGCCGCAAGCGTAAGCCCGCGGTTAAGCCGTCCGATATCCCGACCATGAAAGATTACACCGCCCGCCTGGTGGATCAGAAATGGCTGCGTCTCGTGGCACGGAGGGCGCATGGCTAAGTTACCGCGCCGCAAGTGCGCCCATAAAGCTTGTCGCCAGTGGTTCCACCCGGTCCGCGACGGGCAGGTAGTTTGCTCATTCGAATGCGCCAGCGCGATTGGCAAAGAACAGACCGCAAAAGCCCGTGAAGCCGCTAAGCAGAAGGAAGCGCAGCGTCAGCGCACCGAAGAGAAGGCAGGTCGCCAACGGCGCGCTGCGCGGCGTAATGAGCTGAAGCCGCTCCGTCACTGGGTGCAGATGACTCAACGCGCCTTCAACGACTGGCGACGTGAAATGCTGCTTGCTGCCGGTTATGGCTGCATCTCATGCGGCACTAAGAGCGCTTTTGTATGGCATGCCGGACATTACCGCACCACAGCGGCTGCACCACAGCTGCGCTTCAACCCAGATAATTTGTGGTTACAGTGTCCAGTCTGCAACGTTCATAAATCAGGGAATATCGAGGCCTATCGTGCAGCCTTGGTCGAACTGATCGGTGAAGAACGCGTACTGTCCCTCGAATCCAACAACGAAAACCACCGATACACCCGTGAAGAGCTGGATGGCATCCGCGCCAAAGCCAGGGCAGATCTTCGCGCACTAAAACAGCAGGAGGCAGCATGAGTAAAATCCAATACCCAATGACCACGGCGGCTATTTTCGATGATGTTGTTTACCCTGTGCGCTTCGATAATGCCGACAAGGTTAAGCAAGAGGTCGAAGGTGCTGTTAACTGGTTCTGCCGGTGGTGCAATGAAGAGAAAGCAGTTGTGAAAGCACGGGTTCTGGTCAGTTGTTGGGGGAAGTATCTGAACTATGCACAAGTCATGGAGGATGGAGTGTGAAACCAGAAACGCTTGAGATACTCCGCACGCGCTGGCAGCGCCTACGGATTTACCGCCGCCCGGGCTCCGTGCTGGTGGATTACCGCATCCTCCGTAACTTCGTTCGCATCTATCACCCAGCAGGAGCCGCACAATGAACAACCAGCAACTGGAATACGTACGTCAGCAGCTCATTGTGGCGACCGCAGATCTGAGCGGGGCGACGAAAGGGCAACTGGTAGCTTTCGCCGAGAATGCACAGTTCACCGCGACGGCGCGCAGCCGGGGACGTAAGAAAGTCACTGACCCGGTAACCGGCCGTAAAGTTAACCCAGACGGCCCGGCGATGAGCGGCAGCCAGTCCCGCGCCAAGGGATCGTCAATCGCGCTGGTGGGCCCGGTTGAGTTCTTGACCGCATCGTGGCGCCGCGCCGTGCTGTCTCTGGAAGACCACCAGAAAGCTTGGCTGCTGTGGAACTACAGCGAGAATATCCGCTTCGAGTACCAGGTGGCTATCACCCAGTGGGCATGGGCAGAGTTTCGGGAACAGCTCGGCGCGAAGAAGGTGGCCAGCAAGACGATGGAGCGCCTGAAGAAACTGATATGGCTGGCGGCGCAGGACGTGAAAGCAGAGTTGTCTGGACGTGAGACGTACGAATACCAGGCGCTGGCGTCGCTGGTGGGCGTAACACCAAAGAACTGGTCAGAGACCTTTACAGACCGCTGGGTAGAGATGCGCCGCATCTTCCTGCGCCTGGATGGCGGGGCTTTATTGCAGGTTACGCGATCACGTTCACAACAAAAGGCGACAAATTTGGACTCAAGTCTTGCAAAACTGGATTGAAACGCATATATTTCATGTAAATCTGATATCGTCGCCATAGCTTTGATTGTCGACACAAAGAATACAAGCCCGAGGTTAACGCCTTGGGCTTTTTTATTCCCAAATTTCACAAGCGCACCGCAATGCGCATTCAACTACGTCGAACCAAACCCTTTGAAATGAGCCTTTGAGGAAGTCAGTTAGTGCTGGCGAGCCTCGACGGGCTGATTTCCATTGCGGCAAAGGTTCATTTCAAAGCAAGGAAAACGCATGAGCGCAAAAACAATCCCTTTACCAATCGCAAAGGCTAGACAGTTTTTGGAAGTTGATGGCAGTAGTGAAAGTGGGTTGAGGTGGAAGGTTGATGCTAGCACCAGAGCAAAAAAAGGCGCCAGGGCCGGGAGTCTTGATAACCACGGTTACTACTACGTCAAAATAGACGGCGTGAAATATAAAGCGCATCGACTTGTCTGGGCCATAGCAAATGGTGAAATCCCAGATGGCATGACAATTGATCACATTGATAGAAATACTAAAAACAATTCCTTAGAAAACCTGAGGATTGCAGATTATAAGCTCCAGGCTGAAAATCGTAGCCGTGACTACCTTAAATTACGCACGAATTGCGGCTCCCTAACTGTCAGGAAATCTGGGCGAATTGACGCCTCAATCTGTATAAACTCCAAGAGATTTTATAAAAGCGGGCGAGATAAAGCTGAGCTTATTAAATGGATGGAGGAAGTGCAGAGTAACAAGATGGCTCATCAACTTGACTAATTTCGCCGGTCTAGTTCAGTGGCAGAACGGCAGCCTTGTAAGCTGCGCGTCAGAGGTTCGATTCCTTTGCCCGGCACCAGTACCCACTACCTGGGACCCTTCGGCCAGAGAGCCGGCATTGCCTTACCCTCATCTTCCTGGCTTGTCGCCAGGTTTTTTATTCCAGGCCCCGGGAACCATCATCGACACGCCTACTTGTTAAATCGTCCCGAGGGCCTGACCTAATCAACCAGCACCAAGCAGGTGCGAACATGAAGAAAACCACTATGCAAGACAGACCAGATACCTGGGCGGTGATGCTTGCGTGGCTTGTAAACCACAAAAACGAAGCTGGCTATTCGGTACTGGCTTTTGTCATGTCGATACTCGCTACCTCGCGCGGCGCGAAATCAAAGTGGAAAGACCGGATCGCCGGCGCAACGATGTGCGGGATCCTTTGCTTCTTCGCTCAGCCGACACTCACGGCTATATGGGCAATCTTCAACTGGAATTTTCCCCCTGAACTTTGCTGGCCGATCTCGGCGGGCGTAGGATATGTGGGGGTGGATTCGCTTTTCGCCTATGCGCGCCGTCGCCTTGGCCTGAATGAACCGGGAGACAAAGCAAATGCTGACCCTCAGTAAATTCCAGCAAGCAACGGGCACCAGTGCGGAACTGGCCGGGAAGTGGTTTCCAGTCGTGCTGGCTGCAATGCAGAAGTACGACATAAGCACACCGTTAAGGCAGGCGCACTTCCTCGCGCAGGTGGGGCATGAATCATCTGGTTTCGTTCATGTGGAAGAGAGCCTGAATTACCGCTACGGCGCATTGCTGGCGATGTTCGGTAATCGAATCAGCCAAGAAGACGCTTTCAGATATGGTCGTGTTGATTCGGGCCAGAATGCTCACCCGGCCGACCAGAAAATGATTGGCAGCATCATCTACGCCAACCGGAACGGGAACGGCGATCGCAACAGCGGTGATGGATATCGTTACCGAGGGCGCGGCCTGATTCAGGTGACGGGGAAGGCGAATTACGCCGCGCTGGTGAATCAGCTGGGCGTTGATATCGTAAAGAGCCCAGAACTACTTACTCAGCCTCAATATGCTGCTGAATCCGCAGCTGCCTGGTGGAGCAATCACGGACTTAACGCTATCGCTGACTCAGATGATGTTAGCCGCATCACCAGAATCATCAACGGTGGTACCAACGGACTGGAGGACAGGAAAGCCCGCTTGACTAAAGCTAAGGGGGTTTTATGTTCGGGTTAATCAGTTTATTCCGCATTTTCAAAAATAATGCGCACATTATTATTCCTTGCGCGTTCATCATCCTTGTCGCTATCTGCCTGTGGGGGCTGAACGCCCGCAATCATCAGTTGACGGCGACGAACGACAGGCTGACACAGCTTAACGACAGCAAGGATGTGCAGATCAACGACCTGAGGGCTAAAAATGACGATCTGGCGGGGAGCGTTAAAGATCTTGCTGGCGCCGTTAACAGGCAAAACGTGGTCATGTCAGAGGTCGCAGAGCAAAGGGCTGAGTCGGCCAAGCAGAACCGAATGCTCCAGAGCGAGATTAAGCGCTACCTGGCGGCAGATAAGTGCGCTGCTGCTCCTGTTCCTGATGCCGCTGTTGAGCGGTTGCGCGCAGCAGCAGAAGCCGCCCGTGGAATACCGGGTGATAAAGCAGCCGGCCCTGAACCTTCCGGCGGAGCTGACGTCGCGCCTTGATGTGCCGGATCTGCCAGACCAACCCTCATACGGTGACAGTGTTTCGATGAACGCGACGCTTTACGGGATAGTCGGGCAGTGCAACATCGACCGTGCGGCAATTCGCAAAATTGAGAAAGGGCGAAATGATGAAAATCAACCAGTGCAGTGAAGGTTTCGACAACCCATCCAGGTTCCGCGATGAATGGGATAAGCAGACCGAAAATAAGTAGGCCGTTACAGAAGCTCTTCTCTGAGGGGCTTCGATAATGAAAAAAGAATTATAGCGGTGTATAGCTTCAGAGAGCTGAACCTTTGAAGGTAATTGATGAACCTTGATATCCAGCAGCAACGCCGTAATTATTGCTTCTGGTAATAGGTAGCTCGTTAATCATGTGAAGCATACATCTAACAAGTAAGCCATAAGTGATGGCCGCATAACGCAGTTCATGAGGGCATGTTTCTGAAGATAGATTGTGTTTTTGCTGATTTTGGCCGTCATCAATGAAAACCATGTAATCTAAATCTCCTAAAGCCTTGTGGTCATATGAAGGAAGCTTGTCAACGTTTTCAATAATTTCAATAAATTCACTGTGAGTCGCCCCTTCATAGTCGTGTTGATGTGCAAAGTTGTTTCTAATGTTGTTCAGCTTTTCAATGATGCGGTATGCAGGCAATGGTAAACCCATGCGCTGGGCAAGCTTGGCTTTACCCATAAAATTCATAGAAAATCGAACCTTGCTTTTGTCTTTGGAGTCGTTAACGAAAAGGTCTTTAATTCCAACGTAAGAGCATATCCACGCCTCAAGAAAGCGTTCAATAGCTAAGTGAGTTGTTAAGCAGCTAGCTAATTTATTATTGCCAAGCATGATTTTTTCGAATGTTTTAGGGTCGAAGGTGAATCCTGAAACTTCCATAAAAATGTCAAAATTCATTGACATGAGACCTCCTCAATTAACTAAAAATGCCACGATCGTTCGATTATAGAGGCGACAATGTCCGACATCTACCAAATCACGCTAACAACCCAAACAGGCGAAACCTTCACGGGCAAGATGTCACGACGTCAGCCTGAGCTGGTTAATGGCTTTGTGCCGCTGGCGACCGAAACAGGCCAGTGGCTGTATTTCGCTCCTGCCGATGTAAAGCGAGTGGAGTTCACGCCAGTGCCGGCAGAGCAGGACGAACAGCCAGAAGAAAAAACAACGGAGTAACGAAACTATGGCGACCAAACCAAAGACTGGCCGCCCTTCTGATTATCTACCAGAGGTGGCTGCTGACATCTGTTCACTGCTTGCCGATGGGGAAAGCCTGCGCAAAGTTTGTGATCGACCCGGGATGCCTAACAAGGCGACGGTGTTCCGCTGGTTGGCACAACATGCAGAGTTTCGCGACCAATACGCGAAAGCCACTGAGACACGCGCTGACGCGATTTTCGAAGATATGTTCGATATTGCTGACCGTGTGAATGAAGAGGCTGCCGCAGTAGCTAAAGCACGTCTTCGCATCGACACGCGAAAATGGGCCCTGGCCCGCATGAACCCGAAAAAGTACGGCGACAAAGTCAGCCAGGAAATCGACCACAAATCTTCAGACGGAACTATGACTCCGAAGCCGACTGTCATCCAGTTGCTTCCCGTTGAGCCGAAATCATGAGTGAATCCGTTCAACTGCCGATCCCCGCCAAGCTTGCGCCGCTGTTCACTGCGGTGAATAAGCGTTATCGATGCTCGCACGGTGGACGTGGTAGCGCCAAGACGCGCACCTTCGCACTGATGACTGCGGTAAAGGCTTACCAGTCGATGATGAACGGTGAAAGCGGCGTAGTGCTCTGCGCGCGTGAGTTCATGAACTCCCTGGAAGAGTCGAGCATGCAGGAGGTGAAACAGGCGATCCTGTCTGTTCCATGGCTGGCTTCCAACTTTGATATCGGCGAGAAGTACATCCGCACCATCGACAAGAGCGTTAACTACGTGTTCTGCGGCCTGCGGCATAACCTCGACAGCATCAAGTCGAAAGCGCGCATCCTGCTTTGCTGGGTAGATGAGGCTGAATCAGTCAGCGAAATAGCCTGGCAGAAGCTGAGCCCGACCGTTCGTGAGGAAGGCTCAGAGATTTGGGTGACCTGGAACCCGGAGCGCGACGGCAGCGCAACGGATAAACGTTTCCGCAAAGAAGCCGGCGACGACTGCATCACCGTTGAGATGAACTATACGGATAACCCGTGGTTCCCTGACGTGCTTGAAGGTGAGCGACAGAACGATCAGCGCCGCCTCGACCCGGCGACATACGCATGGGTGTGGGAAGGCGCTTACCTCGAAAACTCTGATAAGCAGGTCCTGGCCGGAAAGTACCGGATCGCTGAATTCTCGGACCAGTTATGGAAAGAGGCCGAACGCCTGTTCTTCGGAGCTGACTTCGGTTTCGCGAAAGACCCGAACACTCTGGTGCGCTCGTTCATCCTGCATAACCGGCTGTACATTGAATACGAGGCATACGGGCAGCAGACAGAGCTCGACCACATGCCAGAGCTGTATGACACAATTCCCGGATCGCGTGACTGGCCCATCAAGGCCGACTCTGCGCGACCTGAGACAATCAGCTATCTCAAACGGCAGGGGTTCAACATCTCCGCCGCCGAGAAATGGCAGGGGAGCGTTGAGGACGGAATCGCCCATCTTCGCGGCTTCGACGAAATCATTATCCATCCCCGCTGCAAGAACGTGGCGCGCGAGGCTCGCATGTGGTCGTACAAAACGGACCGCATCACCGGTGAGGTGTTGCCGAAGCTCGCCGATGGTTACGAACACTGCTGGGATGGCATTCGCTACAGCCTTGACGGACACATTAAGCGCAAAGGGCAGATGGCCGGGATGATGATTCCTAAGCGTCTGCAAGGACGTTAAGTTACAAATTTCGAGGTAACACATGCATGTTGATTTTCTCCCAGTATTCGCGCTTGGTTTCGCTCTGGGCCAGTTATTCTGCCTTTTGTGGATGCACTTCCTGATTCTACGAAAAAGATAACCATGAGACCGAATAGCAGCCTTTTTTATTGACCAAATCCCACCAACGGACAAACCATGACTGACAAATTAACTCTCGCCGTCAACCATGCGTTGAACGATGCGCGGATGGCTCGCGCCCGTATGGGGCTGATGGCGCCTACAATGGGGCTGGACAATAAGCGCCATTCAGCATGGTGCGAGTATGGCTTCCCTGAGCAGGTCACCTACGAAAACCTCTACGCCCTGTACCGTCGCGGTGGTATCGCTCACGGTGCAGTTGAGAAGCTGGTGGGCAAGTGCTGGCAGACTAACCCGGAAATCATCGAGGGTGACGATGCAGACGAGAGCGAAAACGAAACTGCCTGGGAAAAGAAGTCAAAGCAGGTATTCAACAACCGTTTCTGGCGCTCATTTGCCGAGGCGGATCGCCGTCGCCTTGTCGGTCGTTATGCAGGAATCCTTCTGCACATCCGCGACGAAAAAGACTGGAACCTTCCGGTTACCAAAGGACGAGGTCTTCAGAAAATATCCGTTGCGTGGGCAGGATCGCTCACCGTAAGCGAGTGGGACACTGGACTGAATTCGAAGACGTACGGCCAGCCGAAGATGTGGCAGTACGCCGAACGGTTGCCGAATGGTTCAAGTCGCCGCGTCAATATCCACCCCGATCGCGTTTTCATCCTTGGTGATTACTCAGACGATGCTATTGGCTTCCTTGAGCCAGCTTATAACGCCTTTGTGAGCCTGGAGAAGGTAGAGGGCGGGTCTGGTGAGTCATTCCTGAAGAACGCCGCTCGCCAGTTAGCACTTAGTTTCGACAAGGAAATCGACTTTGGCAGCATTGCATCTATGTACGGCGTTAAAGTAGATGAGTTGCAGGATAAATTTAATGACGCTGCACGCGAGATGAATCGCGGAAATGATGTGCTTCTTTCTCTCCAGGGGGCCAGCGTAACCTCCCTCGTTTCTCCGGTTTCTGACCCGTCTCCAACCTATGACGTTAACCTGCAAACAGCCGCCGCAGGAGTTGATATTCCTACGCGTATTCTGGTTGGCAACCAGCAGGCTGAGCGCTCGAGCACCGAAGATCAGAAGTATTTCAACGCTCGCTGCCAGTCGCGCCGTGTAGACCTCGCTTTCGAGATAGAGGACTTTTGCGACAAGCTCATCGACCTACAGATCGTCGACTCAGTCAGCCAGAAGGCTGTTATCTGGGATGACCTGAACGAACAGACCGGTACTGAGAAGCTCACTAACGCCAAGACCATGGGCGAGATTAACCAGACCATGCAGGGCAGCGGCGATGAACCAGCGTTCACCCGTGAAGAGATTCGTACAGCTGCGGGCTATGACAATGACGACGAAGAGCCGTTAGGAGAAGAGGATGGCGACGAACAAGACGAAGCCACCGATTCTGCCGCGTAATTATCAAGATCCGACCGGGGCCGATGCGCTGGAACGCCGGGCAATGAAAGACTTCGCCAGGCGGATGAATAAGATTGGCAAAGCGTACAAATCAGCACTCGACAAAATACCTTCCTCCCTCGCAGTAAACGCCAGATACGAATACCAGCTAAACCCAACGCTACTCTCCATCATCCTGAACGATGCCAGTTACCTGGTTGATCAGGTACTGCTTGAAGGTGGCGATTACGACTTGTGGTTTTACGAGTACATCGATCTGGCATCGGAGAAAGGTACAGGGCAGTCGTTCTACAACCTCAGCCAGCAGTCACCTGTGTATGCCGCAGGTCGTGAGTCGCTGGCGTCCATCCTCGCAAGCGACCCGTACCAGCAACGCATGGCGCTGGTGCATGCCCGTGTGTTTGAGGAAATGAAGGGACTGACGGCTGACGTTAAGCGCGACATGGCGCGTGTGCTGACTGATGGCGTGGGCCGTGGTCTCAATCCGCTGGACATTGCCCGCAACCTGACAGAACAGACAGGAATCGAGAAGCGCCGGGCAAACCGTATAGCACGCACTGAAGTGACTACCGCGCTGCGCCGGGCTAAGTGGGATGAAGACCAGGAGGCGAATGACCTTTACGGCCTTAAAACGCTTCTGGTTCACATTTCGGCTCTGTCACCGACAACGCGACATACCCACTCAGTGCGCCATGCCCATCTCTACACCAACGAAGAGGTGCGTGACTGGTATAGCAAAGATGGCAACTCCATCAACTGCAAATGCAGTCAGCAGTCGGTGCTGGTGGATGCGGACGGTAAGCCGGAATACCCGGACACCATCACGAAACTCAAACAGGAATATAAATCGATGCAGGCGCGCGGTTACGCCTGGGCGGAGAAATAACTATGCCTATGCAGGTCAATATCACCACGAAGGTGAACAGCCAGTCTATCAGGCGCGAAACCTACAACGATCGCGAGCATCTGGTACTGCCGAGTTACACGCTGCCGGCAAACGTCGTCATGAATGGCGGGTTGTACACGCAAGAACAAATCGACGCCCACTATAAGGGGCTGGAAGGTACCCTGGCGCCGCTGGGCCACCCTCAGGTTAATGGTCAGTTCGTGTCTGCTTTCTCCCCGGAGGGGATTAACGCAGGCCATATCGGCGCATGGAACCGCAACGTTAAGAAGTCCGGTAACCGTATCTACCTCGAAAAGTGGGTTGATGTTGCCCGTGCCAGTGAGTCTGAAGGTGGTCGAGAACTACTCGAGCGCGTCGCAGCTATCGAGCGTGGAGATGACGTGCCGCCTATTCATACCAGCGTGGCCGCTTTCCTCGACCAGCTTGAACCGAACGAACAGCAACGCGCTACCGGCGCCGACTGGGTAGCCAAGATCTACAGCATGGACCACGACGCGATCCTGTTGCACGAAGTCGGGGCGGCAACCCCTGAGCAGGGAGTTGGCCTGATGGTCAATGCCGATCTGGCTCAACCGCTCAAGGCTAACTCGGGCGCACTGGTGGGTGAATCCTACCGTGAGCGCGAGCAGCGTCTCGATCGCGCAGCCAAAGCGAAGTTTGCGGCGGGCGCGGATGAATACGCATGGGTTGCTGATTTCACTGACTCGCAAGCGGTAATCATCCGTAACGGCGGAACCGCTGAGGTGTTTGGCTACAAGTCTGAGGGCGGCGTAATCACCTTCGACGATACCGGCACCGCAGTAGCGCGCCAGGAGTCTTGGGTGGCGGTCGTCGCTAACAAATTCAAAGCTCTATTCACACCGCAGGAACAGCCTGCACCAAACCACAAAACGGAGGGCGACATGCCTTTAACCACTGAAGAGAAACAAGAGCTGATCAGCGAAATCGGTAAAGGCCTGGCCGCAAACTTCGCCGAAGCCCTGAACCCGATTAAGGATGCGATCACCGGCCTACAGGCCAATCAGGACAAGCTTACTGAAACGCTAACTGCAAACTCTCGTGCGGAAGAAAAAACAAAGCGTGATGCGGTTGCTGCGGTTCATGGCGACATCGTGGCCAACGCGCTTTCTGGCGATGCCCTGGACGCAATGTTCAAGTCGCTGGGCGAAGCTGCTCCGCTGGGCACCAACAATGCTCAGCAGCACAAAGAAACCGGCGCACCTGCCGCAGACGAACACTTCAAGTAAGGAGCCGGAATAATGCCACGTTATCGTCGCGTTAATATCGACGGTCAGTCTCTGTACAAGACCGAAACCCGTACTACGGCGGCAGCGCTGCTACCGGGTACCGCCGCAACCATCAACTCATCCGATAAATTCGCTCAGGCCACTGCGCTAACCGGACGCCTGTACATCATCGATGTCGGTTACCACCAGGGCCTGACAATCACCGAAGAAATCCCTGCCGGGGATTCGGCAGTAGGTAACTACGTCGAAGAAGGTCGTGAGCTGGCGCTGCGCTGCCTGCCTGGTGCGTATAAAAAAGACAGCCCGATCAAGCTGGGCACTGCCGGTCAGTTTACCCTGGCAACCGATGACACTGATTCAGTGATCGGATACAGCCAGGATGAATACACCATCGCGGCCAGCACCACCGACTTCATCCGCGTGCGCATGCGCGTTGGTACTGCCGCCGCTGCTGGCGCGTAACAAAAGGACAAAAACATATGTACTTCTCAAAAGAGACGCTGGCGACTAACTCCCGCCTTGGCGGGCACTGGAATGAGCTGTGGGCAAACCGCAACATGTGGAACCTACAGAACGATTCCATCATTGCAGCTAACCGCGCGATGATGACTGCTGACATGCTGGCCTGTAACGCCGTTGGCGGTTTCTCCCGTGACTTCTGGGCTGAGATTGACAACCAAGTGCTGCAACTGCGGGATCAGGAAGTTGGCATGGAAATCGTGAACGACCTGATCGGAGTTCAGACGGTGCTGCCGGTCGGTAAAACCGCCAAGCTGTATAACGTGGTAGGCGACATCGCTGACGACGTGTCAGTAAGCATTGATGGCCAGGCGCCGTTCTCCTTCGACCATACTGACTACGCGAGCGACGGGGACCCGATTCCGGTGTTCACTGCTGGTTACGGTGTTAACTGGCGTCATGCTGCTGGCTTGAACTCTGTGGGCATCGACCTGGTGCTGGACTCGCAGATGGCGAAGATGCGCAAGTTCAACCAGAAGCGCGTCAACTACTACCTGAACGGCGATTCAAAAATTCAGGTTCAGTCCTATCCTGCGCAGGGTATCAAGAACCACCGCAACACCAAGAAGATTAACCTCGGATCTGGTGCTGGTGGCGCGAACATCGACCTGACCACCGCTGACATGACTGCGATCTTCGCATTCTTCGGTAAAGGGGCATTCGGTACAACCGCGCGCACCAACAAAGTTGCCGCATACGATGTGATGTGGGTTTCCCCGGAAATCTGGGCAAACCTCGCGCAGCCGTACGTGGTGAATGGCGTTGTAAGCGGCACTGTATTGCAGGCGGTTCTGCCGTTCGCGCCAGTGAAAGAAATCCGCATGAGCTTCGCGCTGACCGGCAACGAGTTTATCGCGTACGTTCGTCGCCGTGACGTGATCTCTCCACTGGTAGGCATGGCCGTAGGTGTTGTTCCGCTGCCGCGCCCACTGCCTAACGTTAACTACAACTTCCAGATCATGTCTGCTGAAGGTCTGCAAATCACCGCAGACGATCAGGGCCTGTCTGGCGTTGTCTACGGCGCTAACCTGGCGTAAGGAAACAGCATGGCTAAATACGAAGTTGTGCGCCCATGGTTCGGCGTGAAGGTTGGCGACGTGGTGGAGTTGAAAGAGCTTCATCCGGCGTTGAAGTCTAACGTTCGGCTGATGAAAGGCGAAGCTGGTGGCGAGCTGAAACCAGCAACACCTGATGCCGGTACTGGTGAGAAATCTCGCAAAGAGATTATTCAGGACCGCCTTACTGAGCTGGGCATTGAGTTCAAGGGCACCTTGGGCGCTGAAAAGCTCAGTGAGCTGTTGCCAGATGGCGAACTCGAAAAGCTTTTCCCTGCTGAATAACAGCCGCCGCTAAGGCGGTTTTTTTATGCCCCGCTCCGGCGGGGTATTTCACGGAGTCGATAATGGTAACTCTCGAACAGGCGAAGGAGTATCTGGAGAGCCAGGGAATTACCATTCCCGATTTTGTTCTTCAGGCTCTCGTCGACCAGGCTAACAGCATTCAGGAGTGTCTCGATGCGCATTATCCGGCGTCGACCGCGCTGCTGATTCAGCTCTATCTGCTGGCGCTTATGGGGCTCGGGCAGGGGGATAAATACATCTCCAGCCAGACGGCTCCAAGCGGAGCGTCGCGATCTTTCCGGTACCAGTCGTTCACCGATCGCTGGAAAGCATCAGTGAACCTGCTGCGCGGGTTGGATAAGTACGGCTGCGCCATTGCCCTGATTCCTGCTGACCCTACCGCCGCACCGGCATTCGCTGGTATCTGGATCGGTAAGGGAGGATGTTTTTGCCAAAAATAACGACGATTAATACTGTTTGAATAAACAGTTGGTGGTAAAATAAACAAGCCGAATCATGCGCTAACATGGATTCGGCTCTAACCACAACGTCGTTATGGAGGTAACGAGCATGGCTAGCCATATTCTATCTGAATATTTTTCATATGACCCGACCTCACCGTCATTTCTTAGATGGAAAATAAATGTTGGTCGAAGAATAAAAGCAGGTGATCCCGTAGGGTCAATAAGTTCCTATGGTTATTACCGAACGAAGCTTAACGGCAAAGAAATAGCCGCTCATCGCATTGTTTGGCAACTCCACAATGGAGAAATACCCGAGGGCTTGCAGATTGATCACATTGACGGGGTTAGGGTCAATAATGATATTAGCAATCTACGAGTTGCCAGCGTCTCAGAAAATCTCCAAAACCAAAAACGCAGCGCTAAAAATACCACCGGCGTTAAGGGGTTGACTTGGAACAAGGCGGACGCAGCATGGCGAGGCAGTGTTCAGGTTAAAGGTGTACGCAATCATTTTTCATCTAAATCACGTCACGAAGTCGAAGAGTGGCTGAGAAATACAAGATCATCACTTCACGGCGAATTCGCTAGGAACATATAAGGTTAATTAAACCCGCTCCGGCGGGTTTTTTATTGGGGATAAGTGATGACGTACAAATCAGTTAAGTACGGGCTGCCGCGCTCGTTCACCCGCGTCTGGGTGATGACCGACACCGGGCGGGAGACCACCGGCTACGTTAAATCGGACGGCGAGTGGCATATCAACTGCCCGCGCATCCGGGCGACCGGCGCGAAGGTGCTGCGCTGGAAGGAGGGCTGATGTCGTCTACTGCTTCATGGTCTTACAACAAGCCGTGCACGATATGGCGTAAGGGCGCGGGCGGTAATGACGAGTGGGGCGATCCTGTCGACCCATATGAACCGCCTGAAACCATCATGTGCGACTACATCGGCGGACTGTCGGCAAAGCTCGGCTCCATTGGCAAAGAGGTTGTAGTCAAAAACACCTTTTTCACGGCTTACGCTCTGGCCGATGAGGGCGATTACATCCTGATTGGCGTCAGCACAGAAACAGACCCGGTCGTGGCAGGTGCCGATGAGATTCGTCACGTTACGCGCTGGAACGACACTCTCGATGGCCTGGAAGATGACTGGGCGTTAATTACGGGAGTGTAGCTATGGGCATCAAAGTGAAGGGCATCAGCCAGGCTAAGAAAAACCTTAATGCTCTGGTTGGTGATATTCAGGGGAGAAAGGTCGTCAGGGCGATGCAATCAGCTTTGATTATCGGCGGATCTCAAGCGGCGCTCTATACCCCGATCGATACATCCACCCTCATCAATAGCCAGTTCCGCGAGATTACTGTAAATGGCAATCGCGTGACTGGCCGGGTGGGTTATTCAGCTAACTATGCTGCATATGTCCATGACCCAAGCGTACCTCAGAACTTCCGCCGGGCGACGGCCAGGAAGGAGTTTTTAACCAAAGGGTTTGAAGACACGCAGCGACAGATTGATGCTGTGATCGCCAAGGAAATGTCTCTATGAATCCTCCTATGTATCAGCGAGTCAGGAACATGTTTGGCGATGCCGGTCTTACTACCGGTTTCCTGGTTCAGCTTCTTAGTTTCAATGACCCGAATGATCTTTCGAAAGCGATTATGGTGTTCAGACCAAATGGCGGAACCCCCATCAGAAATGACCTCGGGAACGATAACTATGTCCTGGTAGATGTGATTGGCGCAAAGGACAAAAACCAGGCGGCGGCAACGGCGGCTCAGTCAATCATTGATTATGTCCAGGCCAACCCCATGGCTGACGAATGTGTCGGCTACATCCAGAACATGGGCGCAATTCCCGCGCCGGTGCCCACAGAAGAAGGGCGAATAGTCTTCCGATTGCAATTTGCCTGCACATTTGGCGACTAGCCATTACCAACCAAATAACCCGCTCCGGCGGGTTTTCTTTTATACGTCAAAGAGGAGTTTCACATGGCTGACTGCCCTAACTCGAACGAGCGCCTGTTCGGCGGTGCGATCGTGCTGGAGGTCGCTGACGGCTGCCCTGATGTTAAACCTGAAGAATCAGAGTGGAAATCTCTGGCTGCTGGAACATCAAAGGGCTTCGACTTCAACCCAAACTCGGTTACATCTGATGCGGATGACGGCGGCGGCTATGTCGAAACCATCATCACCAACAGCGATTTCACGATTAGTTTCGAAGGTGAGGTCCGTAAAAAGGACAAGCTTGACCAGTACGGGATCGGAAAGTTCATCACGTATTTTGCTGCACAGCTTAAGGCTAAAAAGCAGCCCGGCATTTGGGTGCGTATGGATTACGGCCCGGTGGAGTTTGTCGGCTACATGACCGTTAATGCCCTGAGCTCTGACGGTGGAACCAACGACATCGTAACGTTCTCAACTGAGTTCAAAGTCGGCGACGCGAGTACCATCGAAGTTAACGAACTGACCGCAGTAGCGGTGACTGGCGTGACGGTAACTCCGACAACCAGCACCGGCACGGCGGGCGGTACCAGCACCTTCACTGTGAATATCGCACCAACTGGCGCAACCAACAAAGACTTCACTGTAGCGACTACCGATGCGACCAAAGCAACGGCCACCGCCTCAGGCAGCACCGTTACTGTGACGCGTGTCGCCACCGGCAGCGCGCAGATCATTATCAACACTGAAGACGGAAACTTTGTGGCCGTGCATACGGTTACCGTTACCTAACGGACATTCAAAAGGGCGGCGTGCTGCCCTTGATAATGACCGTTTACTGGAATGCCTATGACCGTTTTAACCGATATTGGCGAAATCTCCGTCAGCGACAGTCGCGAAGGCGGAAAAGATTACCTGCTCCGACCTTCATTTGAGGCCATGACGAGGATCGGCACTCCGGAAGAGATTGTGCAGGCGTATGCCATCATCCATGGCATTGAGGTTTCTCAGCTCACTGAAGCGTGCGCGAGCACTTTTGGACGATTTCCTGAATGGTTATCCCCCTCTTTCAACCGTGCCGCTGAGAAGCTTTTATCCACGTGCATGCAGGTGTTACAGGCGTGCTGCGATGAAGACTTGACGTCCATGATCGGCGAATGGAAAGGGTGGCGACATTGCGTTGTATACCGACCTGGAAAGATGCCGAAGAACGACATCATCGTGCTGGCTCAGCACCTCATGCAGCACGGTATCGTTGGCAAAGCAAAGGTTCGCCAGTTGCAGCGCCACGAAACAGGCGAGCGAACCACTGAATTTAAAGCCTTCGACTACATCAGCGCGGCGCGTAGCCACTTTGGCATGAGTCGTGATGAGGCGTCAAAGCTAACTATGACCGAATTCCAGATGCTGCTAGCGGCGAAATACCCTGAGCAGAAAGGGTTCACTCGCGAAGAGTACGACAGCATCGCCGACGAATATCTGGCTAAACAGGCAGTTCGACGCGAGAATGCGAAAAAGAAGTAACCGACCTTCTATAAAACGATACCCTGAGAACAATAAATCATCCTTTTCCGTTGCAACTGTGCTATTCCTGGTTACGATGTTTCCACTTTTACCAATGGGGAATAGAAAGATGCGTACATTAATTTTATTGGGAACGCTGCTCGCTGCACCTTGTGTTATGGCGGCTACTGATGCAGAAATTGTCAATGCTGTGAAACAAAGAGCAGAAAGCGGTTTCTTTCCAAAAGACGTAAAAGTCGTTTCATTAAAGGAAGTTAATTTCTTCCCTGACGACAGAGACACAGTGTACGCTAGATTTGGAAACGTATGCGGCAAGGCTGAAGTGACCAAAGGTGATAATAAAGCCTCATTGGTATTTATTGCCCCTGTGGTTGAAAAGGCAAGCCAGATTTCTATAGACGATCCGACAATTTACGATCTCACAAAGCAAGGTGAGATTGCAGAAAAAGACATTCCAAATAGATGTAAGTAATAAACACTTGAACATTAAAACCCGCTCCGGCGGGTTTTTTTATGCCCGGAGAAAAGCATGGCCAACAGTGAACAGGTAGGCAATATCGTCTATCAGGTGCAGATGGATGTTGCGAATCTGATTGAGGCCCAGCGCAAAGTAAATGAGCGCCTTGAGAAGATGAGTGGCGGAGCGTCAAAAGCGGCCAGTAAGTTTGACCAACTCCAGACCAGCATAAACAAAGTTGCCGGGGCCATAGCTGCATCGATAGTTGTTGACTGGGGGCGTGCATTCCTCGTTGCTGCTGACAACATGAGCCAGCTCAACGCTCGTATAGAGAGACTTACTGGTAGTGCAGCTACAGCCTCGCAGACTATGCAGAGTCTGATGCGCATCAGTTCGGCAACGGGTGGTTCGCTACAGGATACAGCAAAGCTGTGGGAGACTCTCAGCACGGCGTTGCGCGATACTGGAGCGACCAACGGCCAGATCATCCAGCTTACCGAAACACTTCAGAAAATCGGGCGCATCGGCGGATCATCCACCGAGGAAATGGCTAATGCTCTTCGTCAGTTCGGCCAGTCAATTCCCTCCGGCACTGTCCGGGCTGAGGAGTTCAACTCCATCCTTGAGCAAATGCCTGAACTGGCGCGGCAGATCGCCGCCGGGATGGGCGTAAGTATCGGCGAACTGCGTCAACTGATGTTGGACGGGAAGCTGACAGCAGAAGATGCGCTTAATGCCATCCAGAAACAAACCGGCTCAGTAAATGCAGAGTTCGAAAAACTTCCTCGCACTCTGGCTCAAGCTAATACCGCGCTGACAAACTCATTCCTGTCGATGATCGATTCAGTTAACCAGGCAACAGGAGCCAGCAATGGCCTGGTTGCGGTTATCGACTCAATGACTGCTGCGCTCGACCGGCTGGTGGGTAAAGCGGCGTCGGCAGATGCTCAGATATCGGATCTGAACAGCACCGCTGAAATGTTTACCCGCCGCGCGCGCACCTGGTCATGGCTTGGGCTTGATGGCTGGGAGGCGCAAAACAAAGCGCTGGCCGGGCTGAGTAATAAAGCTGCCATGCTGGTTGGCGACCTGGCCGCTGTTTCCAAAGCATCGCAGACCGCGGCTAACACAAAGCCGATCGAGATAAAGGCTGTTGCTGGTACAGGCAAAAAGAAAAAGACTCAGGCCGAAAAGGAAGCAGAAAAATATGCTAAGGCGCAGCAGACCGTTAACGAAAAGCTGGAAGATCTTAGACAGAAGGCGCAACTTTCCGCAGGAAGCTTGGGTGAATTGTCTCGTGCGCAAGCTGTTCTGAATGCTCAGCAGTCACTCGGTAGCGCTGCAACTCAAGCACAGATTAAAGAGGCTGGAGAATACGCCGCCAAAGCATGGGATGCAGCAGCGGCAGCCAGAGGGGTAACTGAAGCACTTAAGGCAATGCCTTTGCAGGCGGAGAATAAATCCTACGCCGAATCCATGCAAAATCTGAAGGCCGCACTGAACGCTGGGAAAATAGATCTCAAGGAGTATAACGCTGCCACGGAGAAAATGGCGCTCGAGCACCAGAATAACCTCGCCAAGATTAACGCCCAGGCCGCAGTCAATCCGGTAGCTTCTGCCCGAGCCGAAGTTGACCCGGTACAGCAACTGGTGAACGAAAATAACCAGAAGTTAGCCCTGATGCAGCAATATCAGCAGCAGGAACAGGCGATACTCCAGCAAAGTTACCAAAAAGGGAAAATAAATTACGATCAGTTCGTTGCTGCAAAGGCAGCTACCGATGCCCAGTACCTTGCCTTAAAGACTGCGCAGGAAAACCAGTTCAATGAGCAGATGACAGCCGCTCAGTGGCAATTGCTCAGCCAGCAAGGTCTTGGTTATGAAATGCTGACAAGCGCGGTGGATGCGTTTTCAGGTAATGCATCCAATGCGTTAACCGGGCTGATCACCGGAACGATGTCAGCGCAGGATGCTATGCGTTCACTCGGGAATACGATGCTGAACAGCGTGGTAAATGCGCTAGTCCAGGTTGGAGTAGAGGCCCTCAAAAACTTCATTATAGGGCAGACATTGGGCGCAGCGGCTACTGCTGCTGGAGCATCTCAGGCTGCAATCTTGGCTACAGCTTGGGCTCCTGCCGCCGCCATGGCGAGCCTCGCTTCATTTGGGGCCAACTCAGTTCCTGCCATGACAGGAATTGCTTCAACGGTAGGCCTGGCACAGGGCCTTGCTTTAACCGGTATGCGTTACAATGGCGGCCCGGTGAATGCAGGAGGTCTTTATCAGGTCGGTGAGCGAGGGAAGCCTGAGATTTACCAGGCCAGTACCGGCAAGCAGTACATGATACCTGGCGACAACGGCAAGGTGATCAGCAATAAAGACATGACTGCCGGAGGCGGTGGAATTCAGGTTAGCGTCATATTCAATGATATGTCATCAGGACAGCATATGTATGACGCCAGAGCCACGCAAGCTGGAAATACTCTGACTGTCGAGGCGTTCGTTGCCGATATGAACAATGGGGGCATTATGAGTCAGGCAATCACAGGAAATACTACTGCCAAACGCACGCCAAGGGGTCAGGGCTGATGCCAATTATCGACTATCCCGACTGGCTGCCGCTGGCGCAGAAGGCCAGCAAAAACATGACTCTCGATACCGGGTTTCAGACCGATCAGCCAGCGGTCGGCCCGGCTATCTTCGAGAATCAAACCGACGACCTGAAAGTGACCTGGTCACTGACGTGGATCTTCACTCTGGCTGAGGAAAGAGCATTCCAGCAGTGGCTACGCAGCCCAAACTATCTCAACCGGGGCCTGAACTGGTTCAGGATGAATATCAATCTGGGCGGCAGTGGCCTGCAACTCCAGGAGCTTCATTTCACCCAGATGCCGTTGCAAACCAGTATCGACGGCGGGGTGGTGACCTGGACGGGGACCGTTATTGCGAACCACCTCTATAACGCTGACGACGAGTTCGACGATATCATTGTTGAACTTCCGCCGCCGTGGGATTCGTGGCTGGATATTGTTGTTACTGGTTATCCTGACGGGCGAGACCCGGAATCTTTACCGAGAGTGCCGTGATGCCTACCTTCAGAGCTTATAAGCAGCAGCGCCCGACGCGCGGACTGTACGACACCATCACGTTCTACCATCCATCCTTCGGCTATGTCCGCCTTGTTGATAAGCAGTTCTTCCCGAAGACGCTTGGCGGCCAGACGTTCACGCCAGCGCGCTTTGAAATCGAAGAGAGCCAGCAGAGCGGTACGCCGGTAATCGACGCGACGGTGAAATTAGGGCTGCTGTCGTCTGACATCAAAGCGCTGATGAAGCAGTGGAAGGGGGCGGCCCGGCTGACGGCCATCACGGCCACCCGGCAGATATTCGACAGCGGCGATGTGTCGGTGCCGATTAAGTCCTGGCAGCTTTACGTCAAGACGGTGGATATCGATGCTGATGCCGCATCGGTCACGCTCTCCGTCACCAACCCTCTGAATAACAATATTGGTCGCCTTTATGATCCAGTCGAGTACACGGGACTTCAGTACCTCTGATTTTATTAGCAGGATGATCGGCGTGCCGTGGGCTAACCGGGCCTGCTCGTTCGATAAGGTGGATTGCTGGGGCTTGTGCGTGCTGTATTACCGGCACGTTCTCGGCATTGAGCTGCACCAGACGCCGGACTACGAAGCCGGGGCGGACTTCTTCACCTGCTATCAGGGTGACGTTGTTTTCTGGCGCCAGGTCGATAAACCGGTCGAGGGCGGGATATTCGTCGGGTACCGCGGCACGCAACCGGCGCATGTTGGTCTGGTACTGAACCGGCAGGCGCTGCACTCGCGCGGCGAGAACGGAAGCGTGCGCATGGACTCGTTGCTGGTCATTCAGCGGGCATTCACCAAAGTGGAGTTTTTCGAACATGGCGCTGGTTGAGATATCGAATTTTCCAGGAACGCCTAAGGTGCGTTGCAGGGTGCCAAACGGCACCCTTTTTTATGACTGGCTGGCGGCCAATGACGCTACTTTCCACCGCGACCTGCTGATCGTCCGCAATGGTGTGAAGCTGGGCGACGATGACGAACTGGCGTTTGAGCTGAGTGAGCTGGACCACATCCAGATATTCGACCAGCCGAAGGGCATTGTCGGCGACATCCTGAGCCCGATTTTTAAAGTCGTTGGTCAAGTGTTTTCGTTCCTGGCGCCGAAGCCGGCAATCGCGAACAACGGCGGTAATACCGTCGACTCACCGAACAATAGCCTGACCGGTCAGACAAACACCGCGCGCGTCTACAAAGCCAAGCCGGACATTTACGGCCAAATCCGTTCGTTCCCGGATCTGATTCAGGAGTCGGTGTTCGAATACGTGCACCAGACGTCCACAGACGGAGGCCTGAAGTACGTCACTGAATGGATGTGTATCGGTATCGGCAAATACGATTACGAGTCCGTGCGCTACTCAGAATCAAGCCTGGGCTCTCTTGCAGGTGCTGAATTCCAGTTCTTCCAGCCTGGCGAAGTAATCCCGCAGATCGTTGAAGGTTACGGGTTCGATGACGTCGACGGGCAGGAGGTTCCCGGGCAGAACGAAGCCAGCGACTTCCCGATCGAAACAGCAACGGCAAACACGGTGGTCAGCGGAACGTATTCCGGCGGCCAGATAGCGATGAAAATCGTTAAGCAGGCTGAGTTCGACTATTTCATGGGGCTGGTGCTGCCGCACGCTGTAACCTTCACCATCAACGTTACGTACAACACAGCATCAGGCAGCGTCACCACTGACGCAAATTTCTCCGGCACGTTGATTTCCGCCGTTGAAACAAACGATGGCGCTGTGGTTAACCCGGTGCGCTGGTACACGTTTACGATGAACCAGCTGGAGGGGCCGCAGGATATTCCGGCGAATGCCACGATCAACACTACGAAGTTCATCCTGAACGATAACGAGGCGCTGGTGGTTGGGCCGTTCTTCTCCCCGGTCGAGTCAACGCAGCTGTGGCTTCATACCCAGTCCAGCCTCGGCGGGAAGAAAGAGACCAACTGGAAGGTTGTCATCTGGAAAATTGACGATGACTACAACCAGGTGCCGGGCACGCAGCAGACGTTTACGTACCGGCAGACGACACCGCACCAGTCAACCAGCGAAGTCTTCTACCGCACCGACAAAATCACACCGTCCGGCGGTTTCGGGAAGTACGCGGTCAGCTTCCAGCGCACGGATAACTCCGGCGACGCGTCACTGCTGAAGGTCGAAGAGATCCATAGCATCAACATCCGTACGAATGTCGTTCACCCGACCGACACGCTGGTACGAGTGAAGGTGAGGGCGACCGAGAACGCGCTGGGGAGCCGCGAGCGCAAATATAACGCACTGGTGACGCGCCACACCATCACTTATAACCTGGACACGCATGCAGTGGATTACACACTGCGGCCGTCGCGCTCGTTCGCTGATGCGGTGGCGCATACCTGGATTGTGATGGGGGAGCAACCGGTCAGCAGCATTGACCTGTACGGGCTGTACTCGATCGCCGAAAGCCTGCCTGATGAGCGACTGGGCTACTTCGACTACACGTTTGACGACGAGAACGACTCACTCGGCGACCGCGTGCAGGCGATCTGCAATGCGGCGTCGGTGGTGGCGTACTGGGATGACGGCGTGCTGACGTTTACTCGAGACCAGAAGGTTGATTACCCGGCGGCCGTATTCAACCGGGCGAACATGAAAACTGACGAGTACAAAATGACATACGAGGCCACGCTTCCTGGCGGCTACGACGGCGTACAGGTGTCCTACGTCCACCCGACCACGAACAATAAGACGTACATCAACTACCGCGTGCTGAACGGCGCCATAGTCGAGCAGGAAGCGGAGAACCCGAATAAGCTGGAGATCGTCGGCTTCCGTAATGAGTATCAGGCCCGGGAGCGCGCATTACGCGAAACCAAACGCCTTATCTACTCGCGCGTGAAGATGAACGCCAAAGTTTTCGAGGACGGAATTATTCAGGTAGGCAGCGTCATTCAGATGCCAGACATCTACGACAGCAACCAGCAGCAGGGTTACATCACCGGACGCGCCGGGAATAACTTCGATACCAGCGAGCCGATCGTCTTTACCGGCTCGATGTATGTGCTGGTGACCAACAGTCTGGGCAATCCGACACTGCGCTATCCGGCGACTGCACGCAGCGACACGAAGTACGGTTTCACCGCGGCAATACCCGACATTCAGCTCAATATCTGGAACGGAGACACTGTACAGCTCCCGTCGCGCTATCTCATTGCGACAGTGGAGGAACTGGACAGTCAGCTATGGACAGTCAACAGCATCAAACCGAACACAGATAACACGGTATCTCTAACCGTCGCGGAATACAGCGACGCCATCTACGAATAAGAACCTTCCCCGACCAACCAGACCTGGCCACCGCGCCGGGTTTTTTTATGGAATTAATATGGCTACTACACCTACTCAGAATTCGGTTCCGAGCGAATCACCGCGCGATTTGAAATTTAACGCCGGTAAAATTGATGAGTTCGTTACCTCTCAGGAGCATACGTATACTGACAGGTTTGGCGTTCAACACTGGACCATATCAGGAATAGAGTACACGGCTTCACAGGCTATCTCCCAGTTTGGTTATATCACACTTGATAGTTTCGAAGGCGGGAACACTCTTACCCTGCCAAATCAGGTTTTGCGTCTTGAGACGACGGGAGAGTATTACCGTTGGGATGGAACATTCCCTAAAACTGTTCTGGCAGGGTCAACACCAGAGACGACCGGTGGTATTGGCATTGGTGCATGGATTAGCGTCGGCGATGCATCTCTACGCACTGATATCGAAAATGGATATCTCAACCCTAAATACTCTCGAGTTTACCAGACTGTTGCTGATATGAAGGCTGGTAACCTGAAGGTTGGAGATAATGTTACATGGAATGGATATTATGCTGCAGGAGATGGCGGGGGAAACTCGGGAATTGTTGTAAGCGGGCCACTTGTCGCAGATGGTGGTAGTGTATTTGCGTTAAATAATGGACTTTATGTATCCGCCGAATTTAATTTCATAGAACCGGCAAAGTTTGGTGCAAGTCCATCTCGCACATCTGCTCAAAACTCTATAAGTTTCAACAATGCAATTGCATACGCCTTAAAAACGAAAAAGAAAATTCAACATTACGTAAATGGTACGTATAACATCGAACCGTTATCAATAGCTGGACAACTAATTTACGACTGGTTCTACTGGGAAGCACCAAGGGGCGGAGTAACTCTAATCTGCACAAACGTAAACACCCCAGCAGTTTCACTTACAGGAACATCAACAGATGTCTCAGGCGGTTATGATTCCTTTCAATATATAACTGTTAAAGGACTTAGAATTAGCAGCCCATATTGTTGCTTATTAACACGTTATACAGAACACCTTAACTTGGATGGACTAATTCTTGTCGGTGGCGGAGTTGGTATCTGGCAGGCTCCAGAGGGTAACTCGCAGGACATAAAGCCAAGAATTGAAAATATTATATTTAGTGGATGTAAATCAGCATACCGCTCAGGATACTTGAACAACTGTCGTGTGGCTGATGCAATATTCAGAAACTGGAGGGCTTTGAATTGCGGTACTTCAGACGGTGATTGGGTATACGATTTCGGTTATCTTGATGGTGCATTAATTGATAAAATTGAAACGTACACAGATGCAAATGTTATACCTCGCATGAATGGGATTAGCATTATTAAACCAAACCTTGTAAGCATGCAAAATTGTAATGTATTTGAAGTTAATGGTATAGGAATTAGGATCGCTAGTCCAAGAAATACTGTGATTGATGACACAACCACTATTTGGGGGGTTGGTGAAACTCAAATTGACCCTGCAATTAGACTTGAGAGTTACTCTTCAATATCCTCAGCGAACTCTAAAATAAGACCTAAGATAATTAACAACTATGGTCCAGGGATAGTTTGCGTTGGGTGCTCTAACATTGATTTTAGCGGGGTATCGCTTATAGATAACCACAGAGGCTCTTCTGGAGTTGGTTTAGCCTTGCAAAATAGCCAATCTTGTAAGATGCATAATGCAATAATTAAAACATCAAATCCAAATGGTACGTCTGCTATATCACTAGATAATAGCAATATGGAAATATTATCTATAGATTCATCAGGGTATTCATCACACGCCACCAGGAGTAACGGAGGTACACTTAATATCATCCACGGTTCTAAAACATCCATCACTACAACTGCTTTGCAGTTAGGTGCATTTGATGATGACGTTATGTACAATGCTACGTCTGGTTCAGCTAGTGTTGCTTTGCCAAATGCTGCTATGTGTCCAGGGAAAGTCGTCAGGGTTACTAAAACAGACGCTAGCGCAAATGGAGTTGCTGTCGTTCCTTTATCTGGTTCTGGTCAAACAATAAATGGGACCTCTGTAAGATCTCTGGCGACTCAATATAAGACCGAAACGTATAAATCAGACGGTACAAACTGGGTAGCATTTTAAATAATAGGCCAGCCATCTGGCTGGCCTATTTCCTTTATACATACGCCAATATCTTTCTTCCAAAATTTGATGGTTTTTTTTCTAAAAACTCATATGTTATTGTTGATATTGAAATAACAATAAATGTACCAATTATAAATTTAGGGAATCCTGATACTCGAATATCGAACCAGTTATTGATGCTGAGGAAGTAAAGCACCACTGGATGTATCAAGTAGAGTGAGTATGATATTGCACCAAGATGCAATAGCGACTTGCTATGGAAGATTCCATAGTTCTTCTCGTAAATTGTTAAAGATAGTATAAGACCAAAAGAAACAACGCCCCATTTTTCTGGTCCGTGCCCCATTATTGCTGAATTACCAATCAGCATGAAGAATGAGCAAACAATCATAGTGATCAGACATGTATTTAAGATGGTTCCGTGAAGTGCTCCAGTCCTTATATGCTTGTATGCATAATATGCAATCATCCCATAGATAAAGTTAAACATCATTGAGGATGAGTATATCGATGCCACTGGCATAAGCCACGAATTGATATGGTTTATTGGTGAAGTGGCAGACAGCGTAATCTCGCTACCTGTAGTGACCCTTATAATTATGAATAGCGAAAAAATAGCTAATGTACATACGATTGCTCTGTATTTGTGGCTCACAAGCATAGATACCATAAACAGAAGGTAAAAGCTAAGCTCAAACGTAATAGTCCAGGCGACATATAGTGAGTTGTAACCAAAGAATGGCGGCTTTGACATATAATCAAGATGCAACGGAATCATCGACCATAGCATTTTGCTTACCGGGATATTTTGAAGGTATCCGATAGCAATGACTCCTACAATAAGGAGTGGGTAGATTCTGAACGCCCTCTTAATCACAAATGAGATAGCGCCCATCTTTCGCCCTAAATCTTTTTCTGTGGAGAGCGCGATTACGAACCCACTAATCACAAAGAACAGGTCAACGCCGAATCCGCCGTTAGAGAACAGCGAATCACCGAGATACCTGATGTTAACTAGGCTTATCTCGTTGATTGTATTTTTGAAATGAGAGAAGAACACTATGATTGCAGCTATCCCGCGAAGATACTGTATAGATAAGACTTCTCTGTTCACATTAGACGAGCTATCAGTCTTCATGCTCAAACCTTTTGAAGCTCATTGCTAAAACAAGCACTATAAGTAAAGTAATGTCAAAAATAAACATTACACGCGTTCCGCTTGAGTATACTGTCGGTGAAAAGCCTATCATTATTGCTGACGAGATAGAACAGAGGCTTATAGCAGCACCCAAATAGAATTTTTTCTTTTCTTCTATTGTACTCAATAAATAGCAATATATTGATGATAAAAATATCATTGTAAATAGATATGATATATACAAGGTATGTTCCCTCCAAGTTACTGGGTTTGCAGTACCTCCACTTAAATAACCATTCGTTAAGCTGATCGTGTTTGTAAAGGAAAATAAATTATAATGCTCTGACAGTACAAATGTGATGTAAATCCCGCAAGTAATGGTGGTTGTTACTGATGTTATATTGGTTTTGTTTTCTTTAATTATATGACAAAGTATAATAATTGCTAGCGCTAGAACTAAATAATTATGTCCACTTAAAATGTGAGCGTTTAGCTTATCCATCCCTAAAGATATCTTATCGAATAGGCCGTAGCTATAGTATTCTGGGAACTTACTTGATTCAATATTGAATCTTATTTTATTCCCAGGAGCGAGAATATTGCTTAAAAAACTTACAAGCACAATAAGGAAGTACAGCAAATCGATTTTTTTAAGAGTTGATGTGCCAATTTTATAACAGGAAATCATAGCCAGAAATAATAAAGTTACCGCGCCAAATTGTTCATTGTTACATGAGAAAAATAATAAAGCCGAAATTAATATAACCCTAAATTTTGTTGTTTTTATATTTATTTTGTATAAAGACAAAGCAAATATACCTAAAGAAATTGGTATTACATAGTTGTACGCTCCTGAAAACCAAAATACGGACTGACTATAAGTATTAATGTCCAGCATTAACAAAAATGAAACAAATAACGCCAATGATATTCTGAAGCTTTTTTTTGATTGTGAAATAATGGCAATGGAATACCCCATAATAACCACAGACGATATGATTAGAATCTTTGTAATGAACTCAAATCTTATAAATTCAACCATTAACGCTTCTAAGAGGTATCTGCCACTCCAGTGATTATACCTGCCTCTTGTGTAGTCAATAATATTCGTCTTTGATAATACATTCGCAAAAAATGTATCGTCAGATAATATTGTATGATTTGAGTTGATATAAACCACAATCAAAATTAAAAATATCAATATAAATTCAACTTTGTTTCTTTTATTTGCAATCATATTTAAACCCACTTTTATTTTTTTCTAAGCCCTTAATTATAATTATTGTTTTTTTATCGTAATTATTCAACTCCGGTAAGTGCGCAGATGCGTAAAATCCCGAATGGTTGAATGTATCAGGCAGGCTATAAAATTTTGCGACATCTACTCTCTTTCTACTTCTTGTTTTTAGTTGATAAGTTTTGTTACCTATTAGTAAAAAAACCTGTGCGGCATCAGGCACATTACTTTTTATGGATTTGTCAGAAATCGCCCATCCAGAAATAAAAGCTTTTCCATTCTCTATATTACATTCGTCAATTCCATATTTTAATAAGCTGCTGTAGTTTTTGTAATGGTTATTGTCGATGGCTATGGGCTTGTTCCATGAGTTATAAATTATGTATGTTAAAATGCAGCATATAATGCAGATTGGTATAATTATGTATCCTCTCAAATTGTAAATCATTCCCTTCAATCCTTTTTTAATATGTATTTTGGACGTTTCTTGACTTCTACGTATATTCTTCCAATGTACTCACCAAGCACACCTATTCCGATTAGTTGAATTCCGCCAAGAAATAATATTGAAACAAGAAGAGAGGGATATCCACGAACGGCATTACCAAAGGCAATAGTGTCGATTATCATCCATGATCCATATATGAATGCCACGCCAGCGACTACAAGCCCAATATATGTCCACATGCGAAGCGGAAATGTTGAGAAACTGGTTATGCCTTCGAGCGCAAGATTCCATAGCTTCCAACCATTGAATTTTGTACTTCCTGCTACGCGTTCTGCACGGGCATATTCAACAACATCCGTGCGACCACCAACCCAACTCAGAATCCCCTTCATGAAGAGGTTTCTCTCTGGCATGAGCTTGATGTTTTCGACCACCTCACGGGACATCAGACGGAAGTCACCAACGTTTTCCTCGATCTGCGGGTTACTAATTTTGTTGTGCAGCTTATAGAACCACTCAGCGGTCTTGCGCTTCAATCTGCCATCGGCAGAGCGATCAGAGCGTTTAGCCAGAACCATATCAGCCCCGGCCTGCCATTTCTCTATCAGGTGCGGAATGACTTCGATAGGGTCCTGCAAGTCTACGTCAATTGGGATAATTGCTTCACCGGTAGCATGGTCAAGCCCGGCGAACAGAGCAGGCTCTTTACCAAAGTTGCGAGTGAATGACAGCGGGACCACAAGCGGATCGGCAACAGCAATCGCATCAATTATTGACTCTGTAGCATCTTTGCTGCCATCGTTTATGAAGACTATCTCTACTTCATGCTGTTTAAGCTCTTCAAATTCCCGAACAGTTTTATAAAAAATAGGTATCGCGTCTTCTTCGTTGAAGACGGGAACGACCAGAGAAATTTTCATTTCGCATCCCTAAAGACAATGAACTTTGAATAAATGAATCCGCACACCAGGCTGATGGCGGAGAAAATAATTAGAGTGATAATTGGTGCCATGCCAGACTTATCAGCGCACCATCCAACAGCAGCGCTCAAGGATCCCATAAACCCTACATACAGCATGTAGCGCATCGTGGTTGTCGAAGACTTAAACGTGAACCTGGCGTTTGCAAAGAAGCTGAATGACACCGCCACGACGAACCCGGCGAAGTTGCCAAGAGCCTGACCTGTGTGAAACGCGTATATGCAAATAGCGAACACAACCCAGTGAATGAGCGTGTTTATGACGCCGATCGATGTGTACTTAGCAAAGAGCTTTAACATTATAAAAATCAGCAAATTCGGAAAGGTCTGAAGTTTAGCATCACTGTCCAACTTGATCGACTCTCATATTTGACGATACTGTACATAAATACAGTTGTTTTTGGAGGGGCCATGGAGGCAAAAGCTCAGCGATACAAACTTGAACAGTTATGTAGCGTTAACCGCTACTCATGCCTGGTTGAAACATCAGGTGGATATGCGATTTTTCAGCCTGATCTTGTGCCCGACAAAGGAACGCGCGTGCTGGTGCATGCGTTCGGCCAGCTACAGTTCGCGGTCGTTATGGGCGGTGCGCTCATCACAGAAGACGGTGAAAGCATAGAAGGGGATGCCCTTGATGAGGTTAAGGTGATGGGGGTGGTGACCTTCTTTATCAATGGTGCTGCTGCGTTCACAGACGACAATCCGGTGATGTGATGTTTGCCCTGGTCGATGTGAACTCATTTTATGCGAGCTGTGAGACGGTATTCAGACCAGATCTGCGCGGGCGGCCTGTTGTCGTACTGTCGAATAATGACGGTTGCGTAATAGCACGCAGCGCCGAGGCAAAGGCTGCCGGGATAGCGATGGGTGAGCCGTTCTTCAAGCAGAAGGAGTTGTTCCGGCGCGCTGGTGTTGTTTGCTTCAGCAGCAACTACGAGCTCTATGCAGACATGTCCAGCCGGGTAATGACCACGCTGGAAGAAATGAGCCCGCGCGTGGAAATTTACAGCATAGACGAAGCATTCTGCGATCTGACTGGCGTAAGAAACTGCCGGGACCTGACTGAATTTGGGAAAGAGATCCGCTCGACGATATTACAGCGGACACATCTCACAGTCGGAGTCGGCATAGCCCAGACCAAGACGCTGGCGAAGCTGGCTAACCATGCTGCGAAAAAATGGCAGCGGCAGACGGGCGGCGTGGTCGATCTCTCAAACGTCGACCGACAGCGGAGGTTGCTTGCGCTCGTTCCTGTAGAGGATGTCTGGGGCGTTGGTCGTCGCATCAGCAAGAAGCTGAACGCCATGGGCATCAAAACCGCACTGGACCTTTCAGAGCAGAGTACGTGGATTATCCGAAAACACTTTAATGTGGTGCTGGAGCGAACCGTCCGTGAGCTGCGCGGCGAGCCATGCCTGGATCTGGAAGAGTTCGCGCCGGTGAAGCAGGAAATTGTATGCAGCCGATCTTTTGGTGAACGCATTACTGACTATGAGCAAATGCGGCAGGCTATTTGCAGCTACGCGGCCCGTGGTGCTGAAAAGCTTCGCGGCGAGCACCAGTATTGCCGTTTTATATCCGCCTTCGTTAAGACCTCTCCGTTTGCCCTTAATGAGCCGTATTACGGAAACAGCGCATCGGTAAGGCTGCTCACGCCAACGCAGGACAGCAGAGACATCATCAACGCCGCGGTAAAGTGTCTGGACAAAATCTGGAAGGACGGTCACCGGTACCAGAAAGCGGGTGTCATGCTGGGCGATTTCTTCAGCCAGGGCGTCGCCCAGCTAAACCTTTTCGACGACTGCGCACCACGCGCTGGTAGCGAGAAGTTGATGGAGGTACTGGATCAACTTAACGCAAAGGATGGAAAGGGCACGCTCTATTTTGCCGGGCAGGGCATTCAGCAGCAGTGGCAGATGAAGCGTGAAATGCTGTCGCCTCGATACACTACGAGATTTGCAGATTTGCTTGTTGTCCGATAAAAGAGGTGCGCACCTGATAAATCTTACAATCGGATCGGTGGTGATTATGCTGATGAAGGCATTGGGCGTAAAGCGGCAAGTTGCGAAACTGGAAGGAGTTACGCAAAGTTGTGAGATTGGGAAATTACATAGCGATGCAAGGGGCATGGCTATGCATTCTCTGTGTCATAGATGTGTCATGCATGGATGTATCACAAGAAAACGAGAAAGCAGGTAACGACACATAATGACACAAATGCGTAGCGAGCGCGGAAAAACCAATGATATTACAGTGCGTTAAATAGTACTCTACGTTCTTCTAAGCCGTAGGTCGTAGGTTCGAATCCTACAGGGCGTGCCATTAAATTTCACAGATTGCCGCCTGCGCGACGTCCTGCTGATTTTCTCCATGAAATACCCCTCGCGAAAGTAGCGTTAACGCACATTTTTCACAGCACAATTGACTGTTATAACAGTATTTTTCTTACCCTATGGCAATTTTGCTATTCCTCTACCATGCTCATATCACCTCACTCTTACTCGTGGGGCTTTTCGTAGTTGCTGATTAATCTCAAGGAAAAAGGTTATGAAAAAAACGACTGCTATTTTGATGGGCGCTGCATTTCTGTTTACCACCAATACCTTTGCGGCTGAACTGCTGACGAAAAACGAGTTTGAGAAAGTGGAATCACAGTATGAAAAAATCGGTACGGTTAGCACTTCCAATGAAGTCTCGGTAGACGACGCGAAAAAAGAGCTGATCGAGAAAGCCGATAAAGAAGGTGCTGATGTTCTGGTGCTGACTTCCGGCAACACCAACAACAAAATTCACGGTACCGCCGATATTTTCAAGAAAAAATAATGCCTTAGCAACCACCCCTGTTTCGGGGTGGTTGCGCGCCATACCTCCCGCCAGCCTTGTTTCTTGTCTCTTCTCGCTCAGAGATGTCCGTTGACACTTGATTACGCATTCATAATGCGTATAGTTCTCATTTGCATTTCTTTTAATAACTTTTAAGGCCCGACAACGGGTCATTTTTGCGCGCACGTTAAGAGCTCATTATGAACAACACCACAATGCACAAAACGCTGCTGGCGATTGCCATCGGCGCGGTTACACACTCCGCTTTTGCGGCGGATGAGAAAAAAGAGGACACCATCGTGGTCCAGTCCACGGCGGGGAGTGATTTCAAACCCGGTGGTGACCAGCTGCTTCCAGCCTTCCTCGACGGACAGGTGGCGAACGGCGGGCGCATGGGTATGCTCGGTCAGCAGAATGCCATGGACGTGCCGTTCAACATCATCAGCTACACCTCGAAGCTGGTGGAAGATCAGCAGGCAAAAACCATTGCTGACGTGGTTGCCAACGACGCGGGCGTACAATTTGTTCAGGGTTACGGCAACAGCGCGGAAACCTTCCGCATTCGCGGCCTGAAGTTTGACGGCGACGATATGACCTTTGGCGGATTGTCCGGGGTGCTGCCGCGTCAGGTGGTGGATGCCCAGATGGTCGACCGTATCGAGATCTTCAAAGGGGCCAACTCCCTGATGAACGGCGCCGCAAGCTCCGGCGTGGGCGGGATGATCAACCTTGAGCCTAAACACGCGGGCGACACCCCGCAGGCGAAAGTGGGCGTTGACTACACCTCGGATTCCCAGATTGGCACCACGCTGGATGCGGGTCGTCGCTTTGGCGATAACGACCAGTTTGGCGCGCGCGTGAACCTCGTGCATCGCGAAGGGGAAACCGGCGTGCCGAACGACCGCCGCCGCACCACGCTGCTCTCCACCGGCCTGGATTACAAAGGCGACCGCTTCCGCACCTCGCTGGACCTGGGCTACCAGAAAAAAACCTTCCACGGCAGCCCAACCAGCGTCAACATCTCGGCGGTGGACTTTGTGCCTGAACCGCCGAAGAACGATCGTAACTTCTCGCAGAAGTGGGCCTACAGCGATATCGAAAACGAGTTCGGGATGTGGCGCAGCGAGTATGACATCACCGATAGCTGGACGGCATATACCGGTCTCGGCGCGCAGCACGCGCACGAAGAAGGGATCTACAGCGCGCCGAAGCTCCTCGATAAGAGCGGTAATGCGACGGTCAGCCGCCTTGATACCAACCGCATCAGCGATTCCGTCAGCGGCATGGCGGGCATTCGCGGTAACTTTGACACCGGTTTTGTCTCGCACAAGGTCAACGTCGGGTATTCAGCGATGACCAAAAACGAAAAAATCGCGTGGAAAATGTCGGCGGCGGCAGATAACCCGACCACCAACATCTATCACAACACCGGCGTTGATATGCCGGACAGCACTAACTTCAACGGCTTAGGCGGGAAATACAGCGATCCGCTGACCAGCGGGCGCACCCGTACCCAGGGCTGGCTGCTGAGCGATACGCTGGGCGTACTGGACGACAAGCTGCTGTTCACCGCAGGCGCACGTCATCAGAAAGTTGTCATCCGCGGGTACAACAAAATCACCGGCGCGGAAAACGACGCGGACGGTTTCGACGGCAGCCGCTGGATGCCAACCTACGGCGTAGTCTATAAACCGTGGGAGGAAATTTCCCTCTACGCCAACCACACCGAGGCGTTACAGCCCGGTGAAACTGCGCCGAACACTGCTACTAACTACGGCCAGAGCACCGGTATCGTGCACTCTAAGCAGAACGAAGTGGGCGTAAAGGCGGACTTTGGCCGCGTGGGCGGCTCTCTGGCGCTGTTTGAGATCAAAATGCCGTCGGCGATCCTTGACGACAGCGGTCACTACGGCCTGGATGCAGAACAGCGTAACCGCGGCGTGGAGCTGAACGTCTTCGGCGAGCCAATGCTTGGGATGCGCCTGAATGCCAGCGCCACCTGGTTGCAGGCCGAGCTGACCAAAACCAAAAACGGCGTCAATCAGGGCAACGATGCGATCGGTATTCCGAGCTTCTACGCCGTGCTGGGCGCAGAGTACGATATCAAGCCGATTGAAGGCCTGACGGCGACCGCACGCGTTAACCACTCCGGCACGCAGTATGCCGATCTTGCGAACACCAAAAAGCTGGACAGCTACACCACGCTGGATCTGGGCATGCGCTATCGCTTCGCGGTGAACCACAATGAAAACCAGATGACCGTGCGGGCAGGCATCGACAACGTGACCAACGAGAACTACTGGTCAAGCGTGGATGATTCCGGTACTTACATCACTCAGGGCGAGCCGCGTACCTTTAAGGTCTCGGTTGGCTACGAGTTCTAAGCGTTCCACCTCGTTATCCGGGGCAGGGACGCCCCAATCCCTTCGTTGTCGTGTTATAAAATTGTAATAAAAGCTTCTTACACTGGTCGCCACATCCTTACCTCTTGGCCAATGACAGGAAGCCGCTATGGGCAGACCCCTCAAATCCGTATTTAAAAAAGAACATCGCGACGATATCAGTAACCGCAGCGCTAACCCGGTATTCTCCGAGGTTGCAGAGGTGTTCCTCTCCCGCCGCCGTTTTCTCCAGATGGGGGCCGTAGCGGGGGCCGCCGTATCATTCCCGTATCTGATCACACCCGAAAATGCCATTGCCGCGGTATCGAAGCCTTCCGCGCTGGCAAAAGCGGTTTCCCTGGGCTTTACCAGCATCGACGTCTCCACGGAAGACACGGTCAGGGTGCCAGAAGGCTATATTGCCCGCCCGTTCTATCGCTGGGGTGATCCGACGGGGATCAAAGACAACATGCCGGCATTTAAGCCGGACGCCAGCAATACCACAGACGAACAGGCTGTGCAGGCGGGCATGCACCACGACGGCATGGCGTGGTTTAGCCTGCCGCAGGGGGCGCAAAACCCGGAACATGGCCTGCTGGCGCTGAACCATGAATACATCGATAACGGGATGCTGTTTACCGACGGTACGGCGAACTGGAGCCTCGATAAAGCCCGCAAGGGGCAGAACGCGATGGGCGTGTCGGTGGTGGAAGTGAAAAAAACGGGCAGCGGCTGGGAGGTGGTGCGTCCGTCTTCCTTCGCCCGGCGTATTACCGTCAATACGCCGATGCAGCTTACCGGCCCGGCGCGGCATCAGGATTTAATGAAAACCGCCGCCGATCCGCAGGGGGAACGCGTTCTGGGCACCATGCAGAACTGCGCCAACGGCCACACGCCGTGGGGCACCTATCTCACCTGCGAGGAGAACTGGTCGGACATTTTTGTGAAAAAAGCCGATCTCAATCCGCTGGAAAAACGCTACGGCATCAGCGACAGCGATGAGTCCTATCGCTGGAACGAGGTGGATGAGCGGTTTAGCGTCGATAAAACCCCTAACGAACCCAACCGTTTCGGCTGGGTGGTGGAGATCGATCCCTTCAACCCGACCTCCACCCCGCGCAAGCACACCGCGCTGGGCCGCTTCAAGCATGAGGGGGCCGCCGTCACGCTCGCCGCCGATAATCGCGTGGTGGTCTACATGGGCGACGACCAGAAGTTTGAGTATATCTATAAGTTTGTCTCCGACAAAAAATACGATCCCGCGAACCGGGAAGCCAATATGCAGCTGCTGACGTCCGGCACGCTGTACGTCGCCAGGTTCAACCAGGACGGAAGCGGCGACTGGCTGCCGCTGATCTTCGGGCAAAATGGCCTGGATAAAAGCAACGGGTTTGAAAGCCAGGGCGATCTGCTGATCAAAACCCGCCTGGCGGCCGACGCGGTGGGGGCAACGAAAATGGATCGTCCCGAGTGGATTGCCGTCGATCCGCACGCCAGCGGCAGCGTCTACTGTACGCTCACCAACAACAGCGATCGCGGTAAAGAGGGGAAGGCACCGGTCGATGCCGCTAACCCGCGCGCCAACAACGTGTTTGGTCACATCATGCACTGGCACGAAGAGGGTGCCGATCCTGCCGCCGCACGCTTTAAGTGGGATATTCTGGTTATGGCCGGGCGTACCGACGGCGACGATCCGAAGGCCAAAGGCTCCATGCAGGGCGCGGCATTCGGCAGCCCGGATGGGTTGTCGTTCGATCACCAGGGCGTCCTGTGGATCCAGACCGACGTCTCCTCCAGCACCATCAATAAGAAAGCGTACGAGGGGATGGGCAATAACCAGATGGTGGCCACCATTCCGGGCACCAACGAGTATCGCCGTTTCCTGACCGGGCCGCGCGGGTGCGAAATCACCGGCATTGCGTTTACGCCTGACAACCGCACGCTGTTTATCAACATTCAGCATCCGGGGGAGGGCGGGGATGATATTACCGACCCGGCCAATCCGCGCGCTGTTTCCAACTGGCCAGACGCCAGCCCGAACGGGCGTCCGCGATCGTCAACGGTGGTGATTACCAAAGCGGACGGCGGGATCATCGGGTCGTGACGTTTATCCGCCGGGCGCATGCGCTGGCCCGGCGTTAAGCTTGCTACCACCAGCATGAAGTGTTAAAACGTGCCCCTTCTAAAAAAGAGACAGGGGTAGGGCGTGAAAGACGCGTCATCCGCTTCAGGCCATGGTAGCGCTGAAGCTTCGTCGGATCAGAGTCCGACGCTGCAACGTGGTTTGCAAAATCGACATATTCAGTTAATTGCCCTTGGCGGCGCGATCGGTACCGGGCTGTTTCTCGGCATCGGCCCCGCCATTCAAATGGCTGGCCCGGCGGTTCTGCTGGGTTACGCTATCGCCGGGATTATCGCCTTCCTGATCATGCGCCAGCTCGGCGAGATGGTCGTTGAAGAGCCGGTGTCCGGCTCCTTCGCACACTTTGCCTATAAATACTGGGGGCCGTTCGCAGGCTTCCTCTCCGGCTGGAACTACTGGGTGATGTTCGTGCTGGTGGGCATGGCAGAGCTGACCGCCGCCGGCATCTATATGCAGTACTGGCTCCCGGACGTGCCGACGTGGATTTGGGCCGCGGCCTTCTTCATCATCATTAACGCCGTTAACCTTGTGAACGTGCGCCTGTATGGCGAGACCGAGTTCTGGTTTGCGCTGATCAAGGTGCTGGCGATTATTGGCATGATCGGCTTTGGCCTGTGGCTGCTGTTCTCCGGTCACGGCGGCGAGCGTGCAAGCATCGACAACCTGTGGCAGCACGGCGGCTTTCTGGCGACCGGCTGGAAAGGGCTGATCCTGTCGCTGGCGGTCATTATGTTCTCCTTCGGCGGGCTGGAGCTGATTGGCATCACCGCGGCTGAAGCGCGCGATCCGCACAAAAGCATTCCGAAAGCGGTCAACCAGGTGGTGTACCGTATCCTGCTGTTCTATATCGGCTCGCTGGTGGTGCTGCTGGCGCTCTATCCGTGGGTAGAAGTGAAATCTGACAGTAGCCCGTTCGTGATGATCTTCCACGATTTGAACAGCAACGTGGTGGCTTCGGCGCTCAACTTCGTCATTCTCGTGGCGTCATTGTCGGTTTACAACAGCGGGGTTTACTCCAACAGCCGCATGCTGTTTGGCCTCTCCGTACAGGGCAACGCGCCGAAGTTCCTCACCCGCGTCAGCCGTCGCGGCGTGCCGATCAATTCGCTGTTCCTTTCTGGCGCTATCACCTCGCTGGTGGTGCTGATTAACTATCTGCTGCCGAAAGAGGCGTTTGGCCTGCTGATGGCGCTGGTTGTCGCCACGCTGCTGCTGAACTGGATCATGATCTGCCTGGCGCACCTTCGCTTCCGCGCGGCGATGCGACGCAAGGGGCGCGAGACGCAGTTTAAAGCGCTGCTCTATCCGGCGGGGAACTACCTCTGTATCGCCTTCCTCGGCCTGATTCTGGTGCTGATGTGCACCATGGATGAGATGCGCCTGTCAGCGATGCTGCTGCCGGTGTGGGTGGTGTTCCTGTTTATCGCGTTTAAGCTTTCACGCAAAAAGTAGCGCGGTTTTCTCCCTCTCCCTGTGGGAGAGGGCCGGGGTGAGGGCACCAGACCGCACCAAACCAGACCGCACCCGCCTTCACGCCCGGTGGCGCTGCGCTTACCGGGCCTACATGTTCGGGGACGTTATTTAGTAGGCCGGGTAAGGCGCAGCCGTCACCCGGCACCTCCCCTTCACCGTTATCGTGACTCCCCTCCCAATTCTGTTTTGATCCAGAGGATCTTTGTTTTGTAATCGATTACTTTTCATTTGAACGAATTTGTAATCGATTACTTTTTCCGGGTGAGGCTTATCATGGTGTCAACTGAGAGTAGTGAAAAGGCGATAACGCAGCACCGGCTGCTGGTGCCGCGTCTGTCGCTGATGATGTTTCTGCAATTTTTTATCTGGGGTAGCTGGTCGGTCACGCTTGGCCTGGTGATGACCCGGCACAACATGTCTTTGCTGATTGGCGACGCGTTCTCTGCCGGACCCATCGCTTCCATTCTTTCGCCGTTCGTGCTCGGGATGCTGGTGGACCGCTTCTTCGCCTCGCAGAAGGTGATGGCGGTGATGCACCTCGCGGGCGCGGCGATCCTCTGGTTCGTGCCGGGGGCGTTGATTGCTGAGAACGGCGCGCTGCTGATTGGCCTGCTGTTTGGCTATACGCTCTGCTATATGCCGACGCTGGCGCTGACCAACAACATTGCGTTTCACAGTCTGGCGAACGTGGATAAAACCTTCCCGGTAGTGCGCGTGTTCGGCACCATCGGCTGGATCGCGGCGGGCATTTTCATCGGCGTCACCGGCGTGGCGTCCAGCGTCACCATCTTCCAGGTGGCGGCGGTCAGCTCCGTGTTGCTGGCGATCTACAGCCTGACGCTGCCGCACACGCCCGCCCCGGCGAAAGGCCTGCCGGTAAAGGTGCGGGATCTCTTCTGCGCGGACGCCTTCGCTCTGCTCAAAACCCGCCACTTCTTCGTCTTCTCCGTCTGCGCGATGCTGATCTCCGTCCCGCTCGGCACCTATTACGCCTACACCGCCTCGTATCTGGCGGATGCCGGCATTGCCGACGTCAGCACCGCCATGTCCTTCGGGCAGATGTCTGAGATCGTCTTCATGCTGGTTATTCCTCTGCTGTTCCGCCGCCTGGGCGTGAAATATATGCTGCTGATCGGCATGCTGGCGTGGTTCGTGCGTTATGCCATGTTCGCGCTGGGCGTCAGCGAGGAGGGGCGCATTCTGCTGTATCTCGGCATTCTGCTCCACGGCGTCTGCTACGATTTCTTCTTTGTCGTTGGCTTTATCTACACCGACCGCGTGGCGGGCGAAAAGGTCAAAGGCCAGGCGCAGAGCATGATCGTGATGTTCACCTACGGCATCGGCATGCTGCTCGGCTCGCAGATTTCCGGCGCGCTCTATAACCGTCTGGTGGCAGGGCAGACCGTGCCGCAGGCGTGGGTCACATTCTGGTGGATCCCGGCGGTGGCTGCCGCGGCGATCGCGCTGATTTTCCTTCTCACGTTTAAGTATGACGATGACAAGGCGTAACGTTCAGGAGGTGGTATGAGGACAATGAAAGGACCGGGCATTTTTCTGTCGCAGTTTATTGGCGGGGAAGCGCCCTTCAACACGCTCGACGGGCTGGCAGGATGGGCGGCGGGGAAGGGTTACAAAGCGGTGCAGATCCCCTGCAACCATCCGCATATCTTTGATGTGGAGAAAGCCGCAGAGAGTCAGGCCTACTGCGATGAAATCGCGGGCAAGCTGGCCGCGCACGGGCTGGTCATCAGCGAGCTGTCGACCCATCTGGAAGGGCAGCTTGTGGCGGTAAACCCGGTTTACAGCGAGGCGTTTGACCACTTCGCCCCTGCTTCCGTGCGGGGTAACGAGGCGGCGCGTCAGGCGTGGGCGACGGAAAAGCTGAAGCAGGCGGCGGTCGCCTCGGCCCGATTAGGCCTGAAAGCACACGCCACCTTCTCCGGATCGCTGGCCTGGCCGTTTTTCTACCCGTGGCCGCCGCACAACGAGCAGCGTTTTCAGAATGCATTCGGGGAGCTGGCAGCCCGCTGGCGGCCGATTCTGGATACCTTCGACGAGCAGGGCGTGGACGTCTGCTTTGAGCTGCATCCGGGGGAAGATCTGCACGACGGCGTAACCTTCGAGCGTTTTCTGGCGCTGGTCGATAACCATCCGCGCTGTAATATTCTCTACGATCCAAGCCATATGCTGCTCCAGCAGATGGACTATCTGACCTTTATTGATATCTACCATGCGCGCATTAAAGCGTTCCACGTGAAGGACGCCGAGTTCCGCCCCAGCGGGCGCAGCGGCGTCTACGGCGGCTACCAGCCGTGGATCAACCGCGCCGGACGCTTCCGCTCGCCCGGCGACGGACAGATCGACTTTAAGGGCATTTTCAGCAAGCTGACCCAGTACGACTACGACGGCTGGGCGGTGCTGGAGTGGGAGTGCTGCCTGAAGGATGGCGATACCGGCGCGAGTGAGGGCAGTGAATTTATCCGCCGTCATATCATCCCGGTTTCCGGACGGGCGTTTGATGATTTCGCCGCAGGGGGCAGCCATGATTAACGTCGGGATTATCGGCAGCGGGTTTATTGGCCCGGCCCATATCGAGGCGCTCAGGCGTCTCGGGTTTGTGCAGGTGGTCGCGCTCTGTGACGGCTCGATCGTTAAGGCGCAGGAAAAATCGCGCCAGCTCAATGTGCCGCACGCCTGTGCCAGCGTGGAGGAACTGCTCGCGCTCCCTAATCTGCACGCGGTGCACAACTGCACGCCGAACCACCTGCACGCGGAGATTAACTGCCAGATCCTGCGCGCGGGCAAGCACGTGTTTTCCGAAAAGCCGCTGTGCATGACGCCGGACGAGGCGCGCGAGCTGGTGGCGCTGGCGGAGCAGGCAGGCGTGGTGCATGGCGTGAGTTTTGTCTATCGCCAGTTTGCGATGGTGCGCCAGGCGGCGAGCATGATGCGTACGGGCAGCCTCGGGCGGCTGTTTGCTTCGCACGGCAGCTATTTACAGGACTGGATGCTGCTGGAAACCGACTACAACTGGCGGGTGGATGCCGCGCTCGGTGGCGCGTCGCGGGTGGTGGCGGATATCGGCTCCCACTGGTGCGATACGGTACAGTATGTGACCGGCAGGCGCATTACCGAGGTGATGGCTGATTTATCCACCGTCTGGCCGACGCGCAAGGCCAGCGCGGGCGGTCATCAGACCTTCTCCCATGACGAGCAGGCGGAGTATGAAGACAAACCGGTCACCACCGAAGACTTTGGCTCGGTGCTGTTCCGCTTTGACGACGGCAGCAAGGGCAGCTTTAGCGTCTCGCAGGTGAGCGCGGGGCGAAAAAATCGCCTGACCTTTGAAATTAACGGCAGCGAGCAGTCGGTGGCGTGGGATCAGGAAATCCCGCAGCAGCTGTGGGTCGGCCATCGCGCCAGGGCAAACCAGATTCTCAGCGACGATCCGGGCCTGATGAACCGTGACGTGGCCGACAGCGCCCACTTCCCCGGCGGGCACATTGAAGGCTGGCCGGATGCCTTTAAAAATATGATGGCGCAGTTTTACCGTGCCGTGCAGGCGGGCGCGATGCCGGATAATCCGCAGTTTGCCACCTTCCACGATGGCGCCTGTGTGATGTATATCATTGATGCGATTATGAAAAGTCATCAGCAGCAGCGCTGGGTGCGCGTGGAATACTGACGCATTGCCCGGTTCGCCGGGCAATCAATTTATGGTAGCCTGCACAAAACGCTAACCGCAGGATGTATCGTCACTATGTCAATTCAGAAAATCGCTCAACTGGCCGGGGTATCCGTGGCAACGGTCTCCCGCGTACTGAATAACAGCGATACCGTGAAGGCGAAAAACCGCGAGCGCGTTTTGCAGGCGATCCAGGAGAGTAACTATCAGCCCAATCTGCTGGCGCGTCAGCTGCGCACTGCCCGCAGCTATATGATCCTGGTGATGGTCTCGAACATCGCCAACCCGTTCTGCGCCGAAGTGGTGAAGGGCATTGAAGCCGAGGCAGAAAAGAACGGCTATCGCATTCTGCTGTGCAACTCCGGCTCGGATATTGAGCGCTCCCGCTCGGGCTTAAGCCTGCTCTCCGGCAAAATCGTCGACGGCATTATCACCATGGATGCATTCTCGAAACTGCCGGAGCTGGCCGCGCTGATTGGCAACGCGCCGTGGGTGCAGTGCGCTGAATACGCCGATGCGGGCGCGGTCTCCTGCGTGGGGATTAATGATGTTGATGCCTCCCAGCACGTTGTCAGCCAGCTTGCCGACGGGGGACGCAAACGCATTGCGCTCATCAACCACGACCTCAGCTACAAATATGCCCGTCTGCGCGAGCGCGGCTATAAGAGCGTCATACACCTGCGGGATCTGGATTATCAGGCGGTGGAGTACGCCAGTGAGCTCAGCTCTGGTGCGGGCATGGCGGCGATGCAAAACCTGTTAAAAGCAAACCCGCCGGATGCGGTGTTTGCCGTTTCCGATACGCTGGCGGCGGGGGCGCTGCGCGCCATTCAGCAGGCAGGGCTGCGGGTGCCAGAAGATATCGCGGTGGTCGGCTTTGACGGCACCGAGCTGGCGGAGATGATTTCACTCACCACTATTGAACAGCCGTCGCGGGATATCGGGCGCAAGGCGGTCAATCTGCTGTTAAATAAGATCGACAACCCGGATGCGCCCACGGAAAGGGTCATGATGGACTGGCGCTTTATTTCCCGCGCCAGCTCCTGATTATCTGGCGATGACGCCAGCCAGCGAGCGAATATCGTTTCCGGTTGGCGACTGGTGAATACGCAGGCCAAATTCATCTACCACCGCGAAAATATGATCGAAGATGTCGGCCTGAATATCTTCGTATTCCGCCCAGATCACCGTGTTGGTAAAGGCATATATTTCAATCGGCAGCCCGTTGGCATCCGGCGCGAGCTGGCGCACCATCAGCGTCATATCTTTGCGAATGCGCGGGTGGTTACGCAGATATTCATTCAGGTAGGCACGGAAGGTGCCGATATTGGTCATCTTGCGCAGGTTTAATACCGATTCCCCTTCGCCGTTCTGCTGATTCCACAGGTTAATTTCCTCATGACGCGCCGCCAGATACGGCTTCAGCAGTTTCGCCTGAATCAGTTTCTGCTGCTCCTGCTCGTCGAGGAAATGAATGCTGGTGGTATCGATATTCAGGCTACGCTTGATGCGGCGACCACCGGAGGCGGACATGCCGCTCCAGTTGATGAACGCATCGGACACCAGCGCCCAGGTCGGGATGGTGGTGATGGTGTTATCGAAGTTTCGCACTTTAACGGTGGTCAGGCCGATGTCGGTCACCGTGCCGTTGGCGCCGTACTTAGGCATCTCCAGCCAGTCGCCGAGCTTGAGCATGTCGTTGGCGGAGAGCTGAATGCCCGCCACCAGGCCGAGTATCGGGTCTTTAAAGACCAGCATCAGAACGGCAGCCATCGCACCCAGGCCGCTTATCAGAATGGCGGGTGACTGACCGATCAGCAGGGAGATAATCAGTATCCCCACCAGAATGGCACTCACCAGCTTAACGCCCTGGAATATCCCCTTCAGCGGCAGCTGCGAGGCGGTAGCCATTTTCTGCGACAGATTGAAAATCACGTCCAGCAGCGAGAAGAAGGAGAGCAGGGCATAAACCATCACCCACAATTTCGCGCAGGTGGTGAGTAATTCCGCCGCTTCGCTGCCTTTTTGCAGCCACAGAACCGCCTGAACGTTGACGATTATCCCCTGGAGGGTAAACGCCAGACGGTGAAATAATTTGTTCTGCGTAATGATCTGCAACCATAAATGACTGCTGGCCTGGGCGCGTTTCTCGAATGCGCGCAGCACCACTTTGTGCAGAATAAAATGAACGATAATGGCCGTAAGAAAAATAATACCAAAGATAATCACTAAAGAGGTGGTGTGATTAATTTCAATCCCTAACTCTTCAACCTGAGCAATTAATTCCTGCATAACGTCTCCTGTATTGATGCAGCCCCATAATGGCGGCTGCGGATCTATTATGCAAATTCAGGCAGTTTTATTTTGTCGCCGGACAGGCCTTGACGACCGGTAAACACAGACGATGACGCATACGCAGCGTGACCAGCGCCAGCACCACCATCATGGCCGTTTCCACCATCAGGAAGACGTTGACCGCCTGGGTATAATCTCCGTGATGATTTTGCAGCCCGTGCAGCAAAATCGCGCCGAAAATGGCCGGGCCAAGCCCCAGCGCAGCCTGTTGCAGCGTGCTTAAAATCGCGCTCGCGGCCCCCGCGTCGTCAGGCTGAATATCGCGCATCCCGATACGGTAGAAGCTGTTTACAATCAGCGCCTGCCCGTAACCCACCAGCCCGGTGGCCGGGGCCAGCGTCAGCGCGGTATTCTGCATACCCCAGTGACGGAACGTGGCGATCAGCGCCACCAGACCGACAAGCTGAATCGCAAGCCCGGTCAGCAGGATGGCGCTGGTGCTGTAGCGGGCAATCAGGCGTGGGGCGAACCAGGCAGAAATAAAATAGGTGACGCCGAGCGCGATAAAGCTGTTCCCGGACTGCCACGGCGCCATCCCCAGACCGCTTTGCATGGTCAACGCCATACAGAACATGAACCCGGACCAGACGCTGAAAAAGAGTATCCCGATCAGCACGCCAAAGCGGATGCTGCGCAACTGCAACAGGCGCGGCGCGATAAGCGGGTGGGCATTCTCACGCTCTTTTTTGCGCGCGTTCAGTACCATCAAACAGGCCAGCGGCACAATCGCCAGCAGTGCGGCCTTCAGCGGCCACGACCAGTGCCACTGCGGGCCGAGCGCCATCGGGAACAGCAGACAGCACAGTATTGCCGTCAGCAGGACAGTCCCGGTCCAGTCAATGCGCGACGGCGTGTCGCGGCGGGTTTCCGGCACGTAGCGACGGCTCAGCGCCAGCACCACCAGACAAATCGGCACGTTGATAAAGAAGGCGTTGCGCCAGCCCAGCCCGGCGATGTCCGCCGACACCAGCCAGCCGCCACCCATCTGGCCGACGATAAATGCAATTCCGCCGATACCCCCGAACAGGCTGATCGCTCTGGCGTGTGCCGTTCCTTTTAACGTCACATGCAACGTCGCGAGAATTTGCGGCATGATCAGCGCGGCGCCCGCGCCCTGAAGAATGCGCGCGCCAAGCAACTGTTCGATATTGCCCGCCATGCCGCACAGCAGTGAGGCCAGGCCAAAACACGCCACGCCCCACATAAACAGGCGACGGCGGCCAAGGTTATCGCCCAGCTTGCTGCCGGGGGCCAGGCAGACGGCAAAGGCCACGCCGTAGAGGGCGACGATCAGCTCCAGTTCGGTGGCGGTGGCGTGTAACGAATGGGTGATGGAATCCAGCGCCACGTTGGTGATTGAGGTATCAATCAGCGGCAGCATCTGGCCGGTTAACAGCAATATCAGGCCCGCACGACCCGGTGAAACAACTGACGTATTCATGGTGACTCCATTGCGTCAAACAGCGTAGAGTCGTAGCATCAACCATCTGATAAACGGGTACCAGTTCTTGCTTATACTGGTACTGACACTACCATGCAGGAGATGTTATGGCGCTGATGTCTGAACCTGTCACCTCTCTCCAGGATGACACCCGCAAGCAGCTGGGCGCGTTTTTGCGTGCCCGGCGCGAAAGCCTCGATCCGCAGCGGCTCGGCTTACCGCGCAGCGGCCGCCGCCGCACGCCGGGCCTGCGGCGAGAGGAGGTGGCGATGCTCGCGGATGTCGGCGTGACCTGGTACACCTGGCTGGAACAGGGCCGGGACGTCAATCCGTCCAGCGCGGTGATGGCCGCCATCGCAAAAGCGCTGCAATGCACCCCGACCGAAGCCCGACATCTTTTTGTGCTCGCCGGTTTGCCGCCGGGCGAAGCCCCGCAGGCGGTGTGTTGCGAGGGGATCAGCGAAGGCACGCGTCGCCTGCTGGATACCCTGATGCCGAAACCAGCCAGTATTCAGAAACCGAATTTCGATATCGTGGCCTGGAACGACAGCTTCGGACACCTGATGGGCGTCGATTTCAACGCCATCCCGCCGGAAGATCGCAACTGTATTTACCTGTTCCTCACCCATCCGGCGTGGCGCGCGCGGCTCGGCAAACGTGACGACGTGCTGCCGATTTTCGTCTCCTACTTCCGCGCGGCCATGGCTGAGCACCGTGGCGACCCGCTCTGGGAAGCGAAGCTGGCGCGTTTTTTTGCGGTGTCCGAAGAGTTCAAAACCCTGTGGCACCAGCGTAACGACGTGCGCGGTGTGGAGAACCAGCTCAAGCTGTTCACCCATCCCGAGCTGGGGGATTTTCATCTCCAGCAGATGTACTGGTACTCCGCCCCGCGAAACGGATCGCGGCTGCTGGTCTATTTACCCGTGGATGAGGCAGGGGAGAGGGCGATGGCGTGGCTGGCGGAGCAGGGGAAATAAGTTTTTTGCGAGGGGCTTTCAGGGAATCAACGCGGATCCGGTCCTGCCTGGAATAAGCTGGTAAGGTGAATCACGAAAGGCAAAATTAGCCTTTAATGCAAATTGCCTTACATGCTAATATTATCAGGGATGAAATACAGTGTTCAGACTTATCGTTCATGCGGCAGTCAGGGAGGAGATCCTCTCATTGCCTGCGGGAGTACAGGCGAAGCTGATTCGCCAGCTTGATAAATTACGCAACAACCCGACAGTATTGCGTGAACCTGACAGCAAACCCTTACCCAATGGTTTGTTCGAAATCCGAACCGTCGGGCTGATCCATACTCGTGGGATCTACGTTTATCAGCGGGAAAGAACCATTTTTCTGCTGCGGGTGTTTATCAAGAAGACGCAAAAAACGCCCTCTGCTGAACTCCGTCTGGCACTGAAACGACAACAGGAGATGTTGGATGAGCAAAAAGATTATTGACTGGGACGAACTCAGAGCTGAACTGTTAAGCGATTCAGAAGTTCAGGCTTCCTTTGATGCAGAAGAGCGCAAGGAACGCCTGCGGGAGATGCTGGCGCAATGGCGCAATCATGCTGGTCTGACGCGCGCCCAGGTGGCGGAGCGGATGGGCGTCAGCGCACCGACGGTATCACGAATGGAAGCAAATATTACCCGGGCGAGTCTCGATACATTAACGCGTTATGCGCTGGTGTGCGGGGTAAAGCATCCGCAGATAACGCTTTACTGAAAACGGGCACGCCGATAGCCGGCGTGCCAGAAGCGCTTAGCATTCAGTCACAATCGTGCTCAGCGGCAGGCGAGATTTCGGCAGCGTGGCGTTGAAATCTTCCACGCTGTGATGCCCGACCGGGACCACCACCAGGCTGGTGAAGCCTTTCTCTTTCAGGCCAAACTCTTCGTCGAGGATCGCGGCGTCAAACCCTTCGATGGGTACCGCATCCAGGCCCATCGCGGCCACGCCCAGCAGGAAGTTGCCGACGTTCAGGTAAACCTGCTTCGCCATCCACTGGTCGTCATCTTTCAGATCCACGCGGTGCATGTCGGCAAAATAGCAGCGGCCTTTGTGGTTCGCGGCTTTTGCTTCTGGCGTGGCGAAACGGCCGTCAGCCTCTTCCTGATCGACAACGCGCTCAAGCCAGGCATCGTCCATCGCGGTTTTCGCGCAGAACACCACCACGTGAGAGGCGTCCAGCATTTTGCGTTCGTTAAACACATAGGTGCCCGCCGCGGATTTTGCCACGCGCGCTTTACCCTCTTCAGTGCTGGCAACAATAAAGTGCCACGGCTGGGAGTTGGTGCTGGACGGGCTGTATTGCAGCAGCGTTTTGATTTTTTCCGCTTCTTCTGCGGTCAGTTTTTTGGCTGGGTCGAACGCCTTGGTAGAGTGGCGTTTCAGGGCGACAGAAATAATATCCATAACAACTCCTGGTGATGAAATTCGCCCGCGGGCGGGCGTGAAAGGAAAGCAGATTACCGCGCGAAGCGGGAAAAGATAAGTGCGATTCGAGCGCTTATTCTGTTCGTCTCAGACGAACAATCAGGCTGGCCGAATCCACTTCTGATCTTTTTTCGGCAGTTTATCAACGACCAGATTCCACGAATCCGTAATCAGGTCGGTGACCAGTTCAGGCGTGATGTCGTCCGTGCCATAAAGTGAGATCCAGTGTTTTTTATTCAGATGGTAACCGGGCTCCACGCCACGGTAGATCTGCTGATTGAGCAGCGATTTTTCCGGATCGGATTTCAGGCTGACGTGGGCCCGACCGTGTGCGGTCGCCATCAGCATAAAAATTTTCCCGCCCACCTTAAACACGTCATACTCCGGGCCAAACGGCCAGCAATGTTCGGTAAAAGGCATCTCCAGCGCGACGCGTCTGGCATGTTCCTGCAAGGATTTACTGTCCATGGTTATCTTCCTCAGCAAGCCCGCGCCACATGGCTTCAAAGCCCAGCGCTTTAAAATCGACGGCACGGGACGGATCGCGCGCGGCAAACTCCATGGTGGTTTCAGCCAGCGATAAGAACATTGCATCACCGAAGGTCTTAAACTCGTCAGACATAAACACCGGGCGGATCGAACGACGACACAGTTCATGCAGTTCAGGGAACATGTCTTTCACCGCCTGCTCGGTTTCGGCGTTCAGCTTTTCACTGACGCCAATCTGGCGGATAGCCGCATGCGCCAGGGGGTTACGAATGCCCCAGTCTACATAGCTGTTCCAGATATTGCGGGTATGCTCTTTTGGCTCGGTGATGGTGCGATCGAGATTCGCCAGCATGGTCTGGCAGAGATCCTGCTTCAGATGCAGGTAGAGGGCATTCAGCAGATCGTCTTTGGTAGCAAAGTAGCGAAACAGTGTCCCTTCAGCGACGCCCGCATTACGGGCAATTAACGCCGTTGAGGCGGCAATACCTGACTGCGCAAACGCAGCCGTTGCTGCTTCCAGTAAGGCCTGTTTTTTATCTTCACTCTTCGGACGTGCCACTAAATTTTTCCTCCCGTCAATTGTAAAAGCCCTGATTGAAACACGAGCCTTGATACGCTGCAACGCGGAATGTCAAAGAACGAAAACCTTCTTGACGGCGTAATCATCCTATCTATAATGAGTGCTTACTCACTCATAATCAAGTGTCACCCGCGCAAACCATCGGATGGGGCGCGTAGGCGGGTCAGGAAATGAAAAAGCCTCTATTCATCTGCGTGGTGTTAGTCATGATTATTGCTTCAGCTGCCAGTTTACCGTTTGTACTGAATGCCGGATTTGGCCAGCCACCGCAGGGTGCGCAGCTCTCTGAAGTGGAAGCCTCTCCGCACTATCGCGACGGGCAATTCCATAACACGCTCCCTACGCCGGGCTTTACCGGGCAACAAAATATGCTGGTGGCGTGGTGGCAGTTCCTTACCCGTAAAACCGAAAACGCCCGTCCTGCGCAGCCGCTGCCGCTGGTGAAAACCGATCTGGCGAGCCTGTCGCCTGAACAGGACACGCTGGTGTGGCTCGGCCACTCCTCCTGGTATATGCAGCTGGCGGGGAAACGCATCCTGATCGATCCGGTTCTGAGTAGCTACGCCGCACCGTTCTCCTTCCTCAATAAAGCGTTTGCGGGGGAGTACCCGTGGCGTGCGGAGAGCATGCCGGAGATCGACCTGCTGATTATCTCCCACGATCACTATGACCATCTGGATTACGCCACCATCAAGGCGCTGCTGCCGAAGGTTAAGCGCGTGGTCACCCCGCTGGGCGTGGGGTCGCATCTGCGCTACTGGGGGATGAACCCTGAGATTATCGACGAGCGGGACTGGAACCAGTCGGTGCATATCAGCGATACGCTGACCGTACACGTTCTGCCGGCGCGCCATTTTTCCGGGCGCGGCATTAAGCGTAACCAGACCCTGTGGGGCAGCTTTATGTTTGTCACCCCAGAGCGAAAGGTCTACTACAGCGGAGACTCCGGTTACGGCCCGCACTTCAAAGCGATTGGCGAGCAGTTTGGCGGAGTTGACTTAGCCATCATGGAAAACGGCCAGTACGACCAGGACTGGAAGTACATCCATATGCACCCGGCAGAAACGGCGCAGGCCTCGGCAGATCTCAATGCCAAAGCGGTCGTGCCGGGACATAACGGGCGTTTTGTGCTGGCGAAACATACCTGGAACGATCCACTGATCCAGCTGGCGAAAGCCAGTAAGGATAAAAACTACCGGCTGCTGACGCCGGAGCTGGGCGAGCCCGTGCGGGTGAGTGATACCACGCAACAATTTCGCGAGTGGTGGGAATAATGTTTAAGCGAGAAGCAGAGGGGGAGAGCAGTATGACGATTTCCGCTCAGGTCATTGATACGATTGTCGAATGGATCGATGACAACCTACACCAGCCGTTACGCATCGAAGAGATTGCCCGCCATGCGGGTTACTCAAAATGGCATTTACAGCGGCTATTTATGCAGTACAAAGGCGAAAGTCTGGGGCGCTACATCCGCGAACGCAAGCTGCTGATGGCGGCGCGCGATCTGCGTGAGTCAGACGAGCGCGTGTACGATATCTGCCTGCGCTACGGGTTTGACTCGCAGCAGACGTTTACCCGCATCTTTACCCGCACCTTCAACCAGCCGCCCGGGGCGTATCGCAAAGAGAATCACCGCCAGACACATTGAAATTGACGACATCCAGGCCGGGTAAGGCGTAGCCGCCACCCGGCTTTTTTGTGTGCACGGTGCCTTTAAGTTGCCCGGTGGCGCTGCGCTTACCGGGCCTACAACACATCGTATAGCGCGGACATCCAGGCCGGGTAAGGCATAGCCGCCACCCGGCTTTAACTACCAGCTGTAATTCACCGTCGCCGTCACCGTCCGGCCAATCCCGTAGAAGCACGCCGTATCGCTTGCGCATGACGCCACATACTTCGTGTCTGCCACGTTATTGACGTTGAACTGCACGCTTGCCCCTTTCAGGCTGCGGTTCATCTCGCCCAGATCGTAGCGCAGCATCGCGTCATACAGATCCACCGATGGCACCTTGAAGGTGTTCTTCGCATCGCCGTAGCTGGTGCCGATGTAGCGCATCCCCACGCCAGCGGTCAGGCTCTTCAGCGCTCCGCCCGGAACGGTATAGCTGGCGAACGCCGATGCCATATGCGCTGGAATGCGCGCAGGCGTTTTGCCTTCAGTTCCCGCCACCGTGGTGCTTTCGGTTTTTGCATCGGTGTAAGTGTAGGAGCCAATCAGGTTGATGTTATCCATCAGCGTGGCGTGGATTTCCGCTTCAGCGCCTTTCGAACGCACCTTGCCCGCATTTTCGAACCAGCCTTCAGCGCTGTTATAGGTCGCGACGTTGTCCTGAGTCAAATCGTACAGCGCCAGGGTCATCAGCGTGGTGTCGACCGGCTGATATTTCACGCCAATCTCGGTCTGCTCCCCGGTAGTAGGCCTGAATGGCGCAACGCCCGGCGCACGGTTGGTTTGCAGGTTCGGTTCAAACGAGGTGCTGTAGCTGATGTACGGCGACAGGCCAGAATCAAACGCGTACAGCAGGCCAGTGCGCCAGGTAAATTTGCTGTCGTTCTGCTGCGTAAAGCTGTTATCGGTGAAGTCGTTGGTACGCACTTCGCTCCAGTCGTAGCGCCCGGAAACCAGCCACTCCCAGTTGTTCCAGCTCATCTGATCCTGAAGATACAGGCCCATCTGGTCGAGATTTTGCTGCTCGTCGGTGGCCGTTTTGAAGGTACTTTCATCCACGTTCACGCCGTAAACCGGATTTGTCCAGTCGAGGTCATACTGTGAGCCGCTCCCGCGCGCCAGCAGCTGTTTATCCTTACTGGTCTTGTAATCAAACCCGCCGAGCAGGGTGTGGTTGACGCTTCCGGTCTCCAGCAGATATTCCAGCTGGTTATCAAGGCCAAATTCGTTGGTCGTGCGCTCTTCACGCTGGGCGCGACGGGTCAACACCGTGCTGTTGGCCGCGCTGTTGGCGTAAACCAGATAACGATATTTCTGCTTGATGGTGGCGTAACGGGCGTTCTGGCGGAAGGTGAGGTTGTCGGCGAACTGGTGTTCCAGCTCGTAGCCAATCATCGTCTGCTCGCGCCAGGATTGATTGTAATTCGGATCGCTGACGTTAAAGTCGCGCGGGATGTACTTCCCGTCGGCACTTTTCACCGTGCCATACGCGGGCAGGAAGTTGCGGTATCCGGCATCCGGATCTTTCTGGTAGCTGGTCAGCAGCGTAAAGCGGGTCTGATCGTTCGGGTACCAGGTGATCGCCGGGGCGATCGCCATCCGCGTCTCTTTATAATCGTCCACCTGATTATGCTGCGTACGGGCGATACCGTTCACGCGATACAGCACGCGGCCGTCGTCGCTCAGCTTGCCGCCGAAATCAAACGCACCTTCGGCGAGATCGTTATTGCCGGTGCGGAACTGCACGTTGTGAATGGCCTCCGCCGTCGGGCGCTTGCTGGTCATACTGATTAACCCGCCCGGATTCACCTGTCCAAACAGCACCGACGCCGGGCCGCGCACCAGCTCCACGCGCTCCAGCAGCCACGGGTCAACTGTGCCCGTCTGTGAGGAAGCCGTTGCGCCAAAGCTTAAGCCGTCGAGGAATTTCGGCACGTAGCTAAAGCCGCGCACAAACACCTCGTCGTTACGGTTAGACGAGCCCCGGTACTCGGTAAACACGCCCGCCGAGTAGCGCAGCGCCTGCGAAACGGAGGTGACGTCCTGCATGTTCATCTGATCGCGGGTGATCACTGATACCGACTGCGGCGTCTTCACGATCTCCGCGCTGGTCTTGGTGGCGGAGAGCGTTTTCGTCGCCACAATGCCTTTTACGGGCGCAGTGGGCTCTTCACTCACGCCCTGCGTCACCGTAATCGTTTCTTCTTTCGTTTCTGCCTGAGCCGCGACGCTGGTCGTCGCCAGACTCAGCAGCCAGAGCTGCATTATCTTATTATTTTTAAACATTTTTATTGAACGTCCTTGGTTGCTATCGCCATAAAAACACCGGTAAAACGCCGTTGATGATATTGCAAATTATTACCATTTGCATTAGCGTTGTTAACAAATTTCGTTGGGGAACAAGCGGTAATGAAGAGGGTATGGAGTGGGTTGCTGCTGGGGATCGGCGCGCTGCCCGCCGTGGCGGCAACGTGCGAGCAGTCGTCCCGGCAGGGCGATGTTCAGGGAAAGTTTGATGCCAGCGGCGAAGTCTGCTTCTCCCTGCCCGAGCTGGATGAAAATTACGTTTCCGCCACGCTGCATGGCGTGACGGATGCGCGCCTGCTGGATGGGCAAAACCGTCGCATCCGCACGCTGATCGAAAACGGTCCTGCGGACGGGGAACACACGCTGCTGTTTGCCCTGCCGGTGAAACAGAACACCTCGCTGGTGCTACACGGCGAAGCTGGCAAGCCGTGGCGTTTTCAGTGGCGGATGAAAGAGACCTCTCCGTTACCACGCGTGCAGATGCTGGCGCCAGAAAGCCCGACGCTGAAGGCGCTGGCAAACGTCATTTCTGCCGGTGGAAGTACCGAGGCGTTCTGGCAGGCGCAGCGTCGACAGGGAACGCCGATGGTGGAGCCGGTAGATGCGAGCCATAAGCGCGTGACCTTTCTGTGGCGCGGCGCGCGGGATAACGTCTTCGTTCTCGGCTCGCCGGCGGGGGATCACGATCCGCTGTTCCGCCTGGGCAACAGCGACGTCTGGTTCCGCAGCTACGTGGTCCCCGCTGATACGGTGATGCAGTACAAGCTCGCCCCCGATGTGCCGATCGTTGAAGGCTCTGCCCGCGATCAACGCCGCGCCATCCTGGTAAGCGCGCAGGCCGATCCGCTTAACCCGAATAGCTTTGGGGAGCAGAAGACCGATCGCTGGAATCGCTATTCTCTGCTCGATCTCAGCCCGGCGCGCTACTGCTCCGTTCGGGCTACGGCACAGCCGCTGTTACACGGGACGTTGAGCCGCCAGAGGCTGAGCAGCAACATCCTCGGCAATGCCCGCGACGTGATGATCTACCAACCGCGCGGCGCACAGCCTGCACGCTGGACGCTCATCCTTTTCGACGGACAGGTTTATCAGGACGAATACCATTTTGCCAACGTGCTGGACGGTCTGATTGCCCGACATCACCTGCCTCCGATTAACGTGGTGTTTATCGACAGCCTCGATCACGCCCGTCGCGGCAACGAGCTGCCGCCGAACCCGGATTTTGCTGACTTTATGGCGCACGAGCTGCTGCCGTGGCTGCGGGGGAAGGGCATCGGCTTGCAGCGGCAAAAAACCGTACTGGCAGGATCAAGCTACGGGGGAATTGCCTCTTCATGGGTGGCGCTGCGCTATCCGCGCCTGTTTGGCAACGTGCTGAGCCTTTCCGGTTCTTACTGGTGGGCTCCAGAAGGTGACGCCCCCGGCTGGCTGACGCGTCAATACCAACAGTCTCCACCGTATCCGGTGCGCTTCTGGTTACAGGCCGGGAAGTTTGAAACCACGGGGCCGGGCGGCGGCATCTATCGCACCACGCAGGATTTTGAACAGATGCTGAGGAATAAAGGCTACCGCGTCAGCTTCCACCCCTCATCCAGCGGCCACGACTACGCGGCCTGGTGTGAAGCGCTGATCCACGGGATGCGCGATCTCACTGGCTTACGACGCCAGTGAAAACCAGCGGCGCCAGATGAAACGCAGGACAAAGAATTCGATGGCGCCGAGCACCAAAAACCACAGACAGAACAGAATGGTGTACAGCTGATTCAGATCGACCATATGAAAGGTCTGAACCAGCTTCTGCGCCAGCACCAGACCCAGCGACGGCGCGGGTAACAGCAGGCAGGAGAGCAGGGCCATCAGCAAAATGCCCCCTGCGGTGAGCAGCGATTCTAACGGGTGTTTCATCGTAATGTTAATCGTCAGTTAAAAATGTCATTGTCCGGCATCCTGAAACGTAAAGCAATATCATCCCCGCTGGCAAAATTGGGTAAAAGGCCACCGTTATTCTGCGAATTAATAACAGAAAATAGATAATATTTTCGGGGCGATTAAATTAATATCGCGTTATGTAAATAAACGTCTTTCTCACGAAAATATTTTTACAAAGCTATAGGTGCTATATCCAATTAACGTCGCAATAACAATGGCTGCGACAATGTATAACGCCAGACGCCGTCCGCGATAAATACCAAACATGCTTCCTCCTCGTTTAGTGTTGGTTTAGAAATATTTTGTAAAAATCAACGCGTCGAAATAATTTTAATCAGTTTTGAATAACCGGGTAGTCAATATATTGCGGTAGATCAATTTAACCCGCAAGACTTAAAAATGAATTATTTAAAGCCAGAAAGGAATTCCGGCTTCCGTCCACCGGATATTGAAGGAAAAATACCATGACCAAAAAAAATTTCTCGCAGAATATGCCACCCGCAGGCGGGCAGGCGTACCAGCAGACCGTAGAGCAGGTGCTTGCTCAGGCGCAGAGCCAGGCTAATGGCCTGGACCGTGCCGAGGCGCAGGCGCGTTTACAGAAGCATGGCCCGAACGCGCTGCCGGAGAAAAAAGGCAAGCCGGGCTGGCTGCGTTTTCTCGCGCATTTTAACGATGTCCTGATTTACGTCCTGCTGGCAGCCGCCGTATTAACGGCAGTAATGGGACACTGGGTTGATACGCTGGTTATTCTGGGCGTGGCGGTAATCAATGCCTTAATTGGCCACATTCAGGAAAGTAACGCGGAAAAATCCCTGAAGAGTATTCGCAATATGCTCTCCAGCGAGGCGCGCGTTATTCGTAACGGCAACCATGAAACTATCCCGACGACGGAAATCGTCCCGGGCGATATTATTGTGTTGCGTGCAGGAGATCGTATACCGGCGGATATGCGCTTAATCGAAGCGCATAATTTACGCGTGGAAGAGGCAATTCTGACCGGTGAATCCACCGTGGTGGATAAACACACGAACCCGCTGAACGGCGAATTACCGCTGGGCGACCGCACGAACCTGGTCTTTTCCGGTACGACGGTAAGCGCGGGCGGCGGCGTTGGCGTGGTCATTGCCACGGGCCAGGAGACCGAACTCGGCCACATCAACCAGATGATGGCGGGCATTGAAAAACACCGCACCCCGCTGCTGGTGCAGATGGACAAGCTGGGTAAAGCGATCTTCGCCATCATTCTGGCGATGATGGCCGCGCTGTTTGTCTTCAGCCTGGTGTTCCGCGAGATCCCGATGGGCGAGCTGCTGCTCTCCCTGATTAGCCTGGCGGTAGCCTCCGTACCGGAAGGTCTGCCAGCGATTATCTCCATCATCCTCTCGCTGGGCGTACAGGCGATGGCGCGCAAGCGGGCCATCATCCGCAAGCTGCCGACGGTTGAAACCCTGGGCGCGATGACCGTGGTCTGCTCGGATAAAACCGGCACCCTGACCATGAACGAGATGACGGTGAAAGCCATCATCACCGCCGACACCTGCTATCGCGTGGACGGCAACAGCTACGAGCCGGTGGGCAACATCTACCTCGAAGGCAGCGACGAGCCGGTGCAGATCCAGCCGGGCACCGTGCTGGAGCAGTATCTGCGCACCATCGACCTGTGTAACGACAGCCAGCTGATTCAGGACGAGCGTGGCCTGTGGGGCATCACCGGCGGGCCAACCGAGGGCGCGCTGAAGGTGCTGGCGGCCAAGGCCCACCTCGAGCCGGTCGTGACCACGCTGGTTAACAAGATCCCGTTCGACTCTCAGTACAAGTACATGAGCACCCACTACCAGATTGGCAGTGAGGAGCAGATTTTGATTACCGGCGCGCCGGACGTGATTTTCGCCCTGTGTGAGCAGCAGCAGACCCGCAACGGTGCGCAAGCCTTTGACCGCGCGTACTGGGAAACGGAGATGGAGCGCTATGCGCGTCAGGGGCTGCGCATGGTCGCCGCGGCGTTCAAGCCAGCGAACGGCGAGCAGGCATTAACTCACGACGACCTGAGCCACGGTCTGATCTTCCTCGGCATTGCCGGGATGATGGATCCGCCGCGTCCGGAAGCGATTGAGGCGATTAACGCCTGCCAGCAGGCGGGGATCCGCGTGAAGATGATCACCGGGGATCACCCGCAGACGGCGATGAGCATCGGCCAGATGCTGGGGATCACCAACAGCGAGCAGGCGGTTACCGGCTACCAGCTGGAGAAGATGGACGACGCCGAGCTGGCGGAAGCGGCGGTGAAGTATGACATCTTCGCCCGTACCAGCCCGGAGCATAAGCTGCGCCTGGTGAAAGCGTTGCAGGACAAAGGCGAAATCGTCGGCATGACCGGTGACGGCGTGAACGATGCCCCGGCGCTGCGCCAGGCGGACGTGGGTATCGCGATGGGCATCAAAGGCACGGAAGTGACCAAAGAGGCGGCGGACATGGTCCTGACGGACGATAACTTCGCCACCATCGCCAGCGCGGTAAAAGAGGGGCGTCGCGTTTACGACAACCTGAAGAAGACCATCCTGTTCATCATGCCGACCAACCTGGCGCAGGGGCTATTGATTGTGATTGCGCTGCTGGCGGGGAACATCATTCCGCTGACGCCAGTGCTGATCCTGTGGATGAACATGGCGACCTCCGCCACGCTCTCCTTCGGCCTGGCCTTCGAGGCCGCCGAGCGCAACATTATGCGCCGCCCGCCGCGTCAGACCGGGCAGCACGTGATGGACGCCTACGCCGTCTGGCGCGTGGCCTTCGTCGGCACCATGATTGCCATCGCCGCCTTTGCGCTGGAAGCCTGGCTGGCCCCGCGCGGCCACAGCGCGGAGTTCATCCGCACCGTGCTGTTGCAGATGCTGGTCTGCGCCCAGTGGGTATACATGATTAACTGCCGCAATACCGACGGGTTCTCCCTGAACCGCGGCCTGCTGGCGAACAAAGGGATCTGGCTGGTAACGGGCGTACTGTTCCTGCTCCAGGCGGCGATTATCTACCTGCCGTTTATGCAGATGCTGTTCGGCACCGAAGCGCTGCCGCTGCGCTACTGGTTCGTGACGCTGGCGGTGGCGGGCGTGATGTTCTTCGTCGTCGAAATCGAGAAGCGACTGACCCGCAGGTTCCGTAAGGCTGCATAACCTTTTGCCCTCACCCTAACCCTCTCCCACAGGGAGAGGGAACTCTGACCTCCCTCTCCCACAGGGAGAGGGCCGGGGTGAGGGAAAACAACGCCGAGGTACTCCCATGAAATTCCCACTCCTGTTCGCGCTCCTCGCCTGCACCCTGCCACCCGCATTCGCCGCGGCCATTCCCGTGCGTGTCGCCACCGTGGAGCAGACCGCCCACGCCGCCGAGCGTCAGATCCCGGGTCGCATCGAAGCTATCCACACCGTTGAACTGCGCGCCCGCACGGAAGGCGTCATCACCAGAATCCACTTCCGCGACGGACAGTACGTGAAAAAAGGCGACGTGTTGTTCGAACTGGACGATGCCGAGCCGCGCGCCGCCCTGCGTCTGGCGCAGGCCGAAGTGAGAAGCGCCGAAGCCACGCTGCGTCAGGCGCAGCAGCAGCTGTCCCGCTTCGAAAGCCTGGGCAGCAGTAACGCCATCAGCCGCCACGACGTGGACAACGCCCGCATGCAGCGCGACGTAGCGAGCGCCGCGCTGGAGCAGGCGAAAGCCCGTCTCGAGACCCGCAGCGTCACCCTCAACTACACGCGCATTACCTCACCGATTGACGGGCGCGTGGGGCACAGCAACTTTCACGTCGGCAGCCTGGTAAATCCTGCCAGCGGTGTGCTGGTGGAGGTGGTGCAGCTCGATCCCATCCGCATCGCCTTTGCGCTGGAAGAGGGCACGTTTGCCACTAAAGCCGGACAGCATGCAGATATCAACGCCATGAAGCAGGCCTGGCAGGTGCTGATTGACAGCAACGGCCAGCGCATCAGCGGGGAACTCACCTCCGTGGACAACCGCATCGACCCGCGCACCGCCAGCGTGATGCTGCGCGCCGAGTTCGCCAACCCGCGCCATCAGCTGCTGCCCGGCGGCAACGTGAACGTCTACCTGCGTCCGTCAAGTGAGCAACCAGTGCTGACTCTGCCCGCCGCTGCCGTACAGCAGAATGGCGACGGGTTCTTCGCATGGGTGGTTAACGCCGAGGATAAAGCCGAAATGCGTCCGCTGAAGGTCGCCGGACAGATCGGCCAGCAGTTCCAGATTGCCTCCGGCCTGAAGCCCGGTGAGCGAGCGATTACTGACGGTGCGCAGCGCGTGCAGCCAGGCGTTGCCGTCCAGATACTGAATTAAGGAGCCATCATGCTGACGTTTTTCATCAAACGCCCGCGCTTTGCGATGGTGATTGCGCTGGTCATCACCCTACTGGGGGCCATCGCGCTGAGGATTATTCCGGTGGAGCAGTACCCACAGATCACCCCGCCGGTCGTGAATGTGTCAGCGTCATGGCCGGGCGCCAGCTCGGCTGACGTGGCGGAGGCCATCGCCACGCCGCTGGAAACCCAGCTGAACGGGGTGGATCATATGCTTTATATGGAGTCCACCAGTTCGGACGAGGGTAGCTATAGCCTGAACATTACCTTTGCGGCAGGCACCGACCCTGATCTCGCCGCCATCGACGTGCAGAACCGCGTGGCGCAGGCCGTGGCGCAGCTGCCGACCGAGGCACAGCAAAACGGCGTGCAGGTGCGCAAGCGCGCCACCAACCTGATGATGGGGGTAAGCCTTTACTCACCGAACAACACCCACACGCCGCTGTTCGTCAGCAACTACGCCAGCACCCAGGTGCGCGAGGCGCTGTCGCGTCTGCCGGGCGTAGGGCAGGTACAGATGTTTGGCGCACGGGACTACAGCATGCGCATCTGGCTGCGCCCGGACCGCATGAACGCCCTGAACGTGACCAGCGATGACGTGGCACAGGCGCTGCGCGAGCAGAACGTGCAGGGGGCGGCAGGCCAGGTCGGCACGCCGCCGGTGTTTAACGGCCAGCAGCAGACCCTGACCATTAACGGGCTGGGGCGCTTAAACCAGGCCGACGACTTTGCCAGCATCATTATCCGCGCCGGGGAGATGGGGCAACTGGTGCGCCTGAAGGACGTCGCCACCATCGAGCTTGGCTCGCGCAGCTACAGCTCTGCCGCGCAGCTGAACGGGCACGACTCCGCCTACCTCGGCATCTACCCGACGCCGTCCGCTAACGCCCTGCGCGTGGCCGATGCGGTGCGCGCGGAGCTGGAACGGTTATCCACGCGCTTCCCGGACGATCTGGTCTATGAAGTCAAATTCGACACCACCTCGTTTGTGGCCGCCACCATCAAGGAGATTGGCGTCTCGCTGGCGCTGACGATGCTGGCGGTGGTGGTCGTGGTGTCCCTGTTCCTGCAAAGCTGGCGCGCGACGCTGATTGTTGCCCTTGCCATTCCGGTGTCGCTGGTGGGCACCTTCGCGGTGCTCTATACGTTCGGCTACTCCGCCAATACGCTGAGCCTGTTCGCCATCATTCTGGCGCTGACCATGGTGGTGGATGACGCCATCGTGGTGGTGGAGAGCGTCGAAACGCTGATGGCGGAAGGGCAGAGCCGGACGGCGGCGACCGCGCTGGCGCTGCGCCAGATCGCTGGGCCAGTGATTGCCACCACGCTGGTGCTGCTGGCGGTGTTTGTGCCGGTGGCGCTCCTGCCGGGGATTGTCGGCGAGCTGTACCGCCAGTTCGCGGTGACGCTCTCCACCGCCGTCACGCTCTCAAGCCTCGTGGCGCTCACCCTGACGCCCGCGCTCTGCGCGATGCTGCTGCGCCCGCGTCCGGCACAGCCCACCGCCGTTTTCCGTGGGTTTAACCGCGGGCTGGACGCCACGCGCACGCTTTACACCCGGATCGTGAGCGTGTTTAACCTCCGTCCGTGGCTGGCGCTGCTGGCCACCGCAGGCGCGGCGGCGGTGGTGGTATTCAGCTTTATGTCGATGCCAAAGGGCTTCCTGCCGCAGGAGGATCAGGGCTACTTCTTCGCCAGCGTCCAGTTGCCGGAGGCAGCCTCGCTGGAGCGCACCGAAGCGGTGATGACCACCGCGCGCGAGCTGATCGCTAACAACCCGGCGGTAGAAGACGTGATTCAGGTCTCCGGGTTTAACATCCTCAACGGCACCAGCGCATCGAACGGCGGGTTTATCTCCATCATGCTCAAAGACTGGAGCGAGCGTCCGCCGCTGGATGAGGTGATGGGCACCCTTCAGCGCCAGCTGCTGGCCCTGCCGGAAGCCACCATCATGACCTTTGCGCCGCCGACGCTGCCGGGGCTGGGCAACGCCTCCGGCTTCGACCTGCGCATTCAGGCGCAGGCGGGGCAAAGCCCGGCGGAGCTGGAGCGCGTGACGCGTGAGGTGCTGGCGAAAGCCAACCAGAACCCGCAGCTGAGCCGCGTGTTCACCACCTGGAGCAGCAACGTACCGCAGATGACGCTCACCGTTGACCGCGAGCGCGCGGCCCGCCTCGACGTGCCGGTGTCACGCATCTTCAGCAGCCTGCAAACCGCCTTTGGCGGCACGCGCGCCGGGGATTTCAGCGTCAACAACCGCGTCTACCACGTAGTGATGCAGAACGAGATGCAGTGGCGCGAGCGCGCGGAGCAAATCAGCGAGCTGTTCGTGCGCAGCAACAGCGGCGAGCGGGTGCGTCTGAGCAACCTCATCACCATCACGCCGACCGTCGGCGCGCCATTTATTCAGCAGTACAACCAGTTCCCGTCGGTATCGGTGAGCGGCTCGGCAGCGGAAGGGGTGAGCAGCAGCACCGCAATGGCGGCGATGGGCGAGATTCTGGCGGAAAACCTGCCAGCCGGGTACGACTACGCCTGGAGCGGCATGTCGTATCAGGAGCAGCAGACCGGCAATCAGGCGATATGGATCGTGCTGGCGGCGGTGGTGATGGCGTGGCTGTTCCTCGTCGCCCAGTACGAGAGCTGGACGCTGCCGGCGAGCGTGATGCTCTCGGTGCTGTTCGCCATCGGCGGGGCGCTGGTCTGGCTGTGGCTGGCGGGCTATGCCAACGACGTATACGTGCAGATAGGTCTGGTGCTACTGATAGCCCTCGCCGCCAAGAACGCAATTCTTATCGTGGAGTTTGCCCGCGCCCGGCGCATGGATGGAATGGCGATTGTCGATGCCGCACGGGAGGGGGCATCGCGCCGCTTCCGCGCGGTAATGATGACCGCCGTGTCGTTCATTATCGGCGTCCTGCCGATGATGCTGGCGACCGGGGCGGGTGCCCAGAGCCGCCGCATCATCGGCACTACGGTGTTCAGCGGCATGCTGGTGGCGACCGTGGTGGGGATAGTGTTCATCCCGGCGCTGTTCGTGCTGTTCCAGCGCCTGCGCGAGTGGGGCCACGGCCTTACGGACTCGTCGCCCACAGCTCACAGTGCTTCTGCACCAGAGAAATCAGCGAGCCGCCATCGGCGATAAAGTCCCGCATGCGCTGCGCCTCGCTCTTGCCCTGCTTTAACAGCAGGGCAATCTCATTGATTGCGCTTGTCGCGCCGAGCTTCTCGGCCGACGGCGCAACCTGCTCGAGCAGCCAGGCGATATCTTCCGCCACGGTTTTGTGCTCGCCGGTATGTACGTCCGTCAGAATGCCTTCCAGCCCGTAGCGACAGGCCTGAAAACGGTTAAAGCGATAGAGCAGAAAATCCCGTTCCTGATGCTTATACGGCCGCGCGGTCAGCAGCCAGTGCGACGTCGCCTGAATAAGCCCGGCGATGTTAATGGCGTGGCTGAGCGTCAGCGGCGTATCCATCACCCGCACCTCGACGGTGCCGAAGTGCGGGCTGGGGCGGATGTCCCAGTGCAGATCCTTAATGCTGTCGATCATGCTGGTGGAGCTCAGGCGGCGGAACAGCCCCTCGAACTCCTGCCAGCTGTTGACCCACGGCATCTGACCGTTATCCGGGAAGCCCGAGAAGATGTTGAGACGCGATGAGGCGAACTTCGTGTCCGTGCCCTGCATATACGGTGATGCGGCGGCCAGGGCGATAAAGTGTGGCACAAAGCGCGACAGGCCGTGCAGCAGGTAAATGGCGTCGTCCCCGGTCCGACAGCCGACGTGTACGTGCTGGCCGAACACCGTCGCCTGCAAAATCAGATAGCCAAAGCGCTCCAGCGTGACGTTATAGCGCTCGTCGTCGCACACTTCCTGCCGCTGCCATTTCTGGAATGGATGCGTCCCACCGCCGCAGATCTGGATATGCTGATCTTCCGCCGCGCGCAGGATGCTCTGCTGCATCACTGAAAACTGCGCCGCTGCCTGGTCGATGGTCTGGCACACGCCGGTGGCGATTTCGAGCATGCTTTCGGTGATGTCGTGTTTGACTTCCCCCCCTTTGATGTCGTCTTTGACGGCGGCGATGAGGGCAGAGGAGTCCTGGCTCAGATCGTAACCCGGCGGGTTAACCACCTGGAGTTCGAGCTCAATGCCGAGGGTATAAGGTTCAGAGGATTTGAAGTCGGGTAAAGGCATGGCGCACTCCGTTGTCTGTTATGAGTTGAGTATAGACAATGGGCGTGGCGCGCTCGTCTCAGGGTGGTATAACTGATAGCAGGCTTAGCAAAAGGGGAGTGACCCATGTCTGACTATCCAACCATTGCGCTGACAGGACCCGGTGCGATTGGGACCACCATCGCCGCGGTGCTGCATGAAGCGGGCCGCACGCCGCTGCTGTGTGGGCGCACCGCGCATCCGGAACTGCGCCTGCGTCATGATGAGGGTGAAATTGTGGTGCCCGGTCCGGTACTCACCGATCCCAGCGTCATTACGCGCCCCGTTGACCTCGTTTTTTTGGCGGTCAAAACGACGCAAAATGCCGACAGCGCCGGGTGGCTGCGCGCTCTGTGCGATGAAAACACCGTGGTCTGCGCGCTGCAAAACGGCGTGGAGCAGAAAGCCCAGCTTGCGCCTTTGGTCAATGGCGCAACGGTGCTGCCCTCGGTGGTCTGGTTCCCTGCCCAGCGCGAGCCGGATGCCTCCGTCTGGCTGCGCGCCAAACCGCGCCTGACGCTGCCGGACGTGCCGCAGGCGCAGCGGGTGGTGGAGGCGCTTCGCGGCACGCGCTGTAACGTTGAGCTCTCGACAGATTTCACTACCGTCGCCTGGCGCAAGCTGCTGCAAAACGCGGTCGCCGGGCTGATGGTGCTGGCCAATCGCCGCGCCGGGATGTTCAGGCGCGAGGATATCAGCGAGCTGGCGCTGGCCTACCTGCGCGAGGGGCTTACCGTCGCCCGCGCCGAAGGGGCGAAGCTGGCCGATGACGTGGCGCAGGAGATTCTGGCGAACTTTCAGCGCGCGCCAGTGGATTTGGGCACGTCGATCCTCGCCGACCGTCAGGCGGATCGCCCGATGGAGTGGGATATCCGTAATGGCGTCATCCAGCGCTACGGCCGCAGGCACGGGATTGCGGTGCCCGTCAGCGATGTGGTGGTGCCGCTGCTGGCGGCGGGGAGCGAGGGGCCGGGGTGAGCCAGGGTCTGGCGAGAAGGAAGACCCGGCCGTTGTGCGCCGGGTAACTCTTACTTACCCTGACGGGCTTTCTCAGCGTTTAGCTCTTCCATTGTTGCTTCCAGGATCCAGAGGCACTGAGCACCCTCAACCGTATCCAGCAGCGCCCGGCGGGTGCGCTGATAGAACGCGTCGACTTCGGCGGGGGATTTCTCTAGAGGCGGCGTGCAGACGATATCGCTGCCAACCATGTGCGGCCACTTTCCCGCGTCAATGGTCTGGAGCGCTTTCAGTGTGGCGCTGGTGTTTGTTGTGAGCGCTGCGGCCAAAGCATCCTCCAGCAGTTGCGCCTGCCTGGCGTCAGCCGTGGCAGCCAGCGTTGGGGCTTGCTCAATCCAGTGTGTGTCACCTGAGGCGATTCCATGAAGTGCTGATGGCCAGTCAGTGCTGGCTGCAATGGCTGGGACAGTGAGCGCACAAAGCAGCAGAACGATTGGGTATTTCATCGCACTACCTCAAGCTCACCGCCGTCACGAAGGATTTTACGTCGCGTTGACAGTGAGAGAATGATGCACCCCTCCGAAGCAAATCCGGCTGGACCGTACTTATGGTCACCATGAATGCGGAACTCTGAACGACCAAAACTCTCTCCCGAAGTTTGCTCAAGGATAATGGTAATGGGTCCTTTAGAATTCGAATGTCCCGCAATTTTATATGTTCCGCGCGGCAATGGACCCAGACCCTTCACATGCTGACGGTCCGGATTATTTTTATTGGTAAGGGCACCGGAATATCCTGTCTCAATTAATTTGCCGTCTTTATACATCTTGCCAGTTGATTGCTCATACTTCCATCCCATAACGTTCTCCTTATGCCGTCTTACGGTCATTCCAGCTATCTGAATGCATGATGTTACCGTCCACGTAGCGCCAGGTAATTTTTTCATAGAGCAGCTCTACCAGCTCAAGATGGTTATGCTTCTCATAGTCAGGATCTTTGATATCAAGCATCATTGGACAGACGCTGGCGATCTTCACGCCTTCCAGAAGGGTGGAAAAATATTCCACTTCCTGACCAGCATCGTTGATACGGTAAAACTTTATCTCTGCGGATTTTAGCTTCTGGCCCGTGCTAACAGCCTTGTACAAATAGGGGCTGGAAGCGTCGATCTCTTTATCGAAAGAATAGGGGGAATGGATGCGAAGACTTGTCGCCTTGCCGTTATGCTTGTCCGTGGGCTGCATTATGGCGTGATTTAAGGCGATAATCTCGATGCTACCTTCACGTCCATATATATCGACAGAGACTTTTATATCGGCGCCGCCGTCATCTTTAAGCCATAAATAAGCGGGAATAGCCATTTGTTTAAAACTCCATTTAAGGAAATCCTGAAAAGACCTTATGGTTTAGCTAGTTACGTAACTAGTGCAACGCTAGCGCGTACAAAATTGGCCGTCAATTTTGTACAGGGTGGATATAAAACGATCTGCGGTTTCGTTGATGCAAATTAAGAAAGTATGGGGGCTTATGGTTTGGATCTGGATAAATTGTTAATGATTAATACGGTGGTTTTGCTTAAATAATAATTAAGTGAATATTAATTGAAGATGTAATAAATACTTGAATGTTTATTGGGTATTCTGTCTATTTGACTCTTTATTAATTGTTTAAAAACTCATAACGGCTCGTCTGAATATCCACCTATCCGTAGCGACACACCTGAAAACGGTAAAGAGGTACCGCAGAAAATCCCGTTCCTGATGCTTATAAGGCCGCGTGGTCAGCAGCCAGTGTGACGTGGCCTGGATCAGCCAGGCGATATTAATCGCGTTGTTGAGCGTCAGCGGCTTATCCGTCGACCGCACCTGCATGGTGCTAATGTGCGGGCTGGGGCGAATGTCCCAGTGCAGATCTTTAATGCTGTCGATCCTGTCCGACCGTCAGGCGGATCGCCTGATGGAGTGGGACATACGCAACGGCGTGATCCAGCGCTATGGCCGCAGGCACGGGATTGCGGTGCCCGTCAGCGATGTGGTGGTGCCGCTGCTGGCGGCGGGGAGCGAGGGGCCGGGGTGAGAGAGATAGTGGTATTAACGTCTGGGGAATTGGTCTGGGTGAAAACCTCGCATCAGTTCCCCACAAATGCGCTCACCGGCAAACCAAAACGCTTCGCCAGCGCGCATATGATCCAGCGTTAACGTGCCTGATCTATCTTGGCCTGAAATATTTGTTTAATTTGCGTAGCGTATTCAGGAATTGCTTGCTGAGAAGAAGTGCAGCGGAGATAGTTTTGCTAACCAGGTTATATAGAAACGTGTGAAAGATGCGTCCGCTATGTGTCAATAACAGGCATTGCGGGATATGTATGAGACTGGCCGCCATTCCCGATAGCACAGCTCTGATGCTACACTGTTTTCAGTCCTCATTACCTCAACAAATAAATTTATGACTACCGCTGATTTCAAACGCCCTAAACTAGAACTCCCAAACGGGGCAGATAAACTGCTGCTGCACTCCTGTTGCGCTCCGTGTTCTGGTGAGGTAATGGAGGCGATCCAGGCCTCAGGGATCGACTACACCATCTTCTTCTACAATCCGAACATTCATCCGCAGAAAGAGTATCTGATTCGTAAGGATGAGAATATTCGCTTTGCCGAACAGCACGGCGTACCGTTTATTGATGCGGATTACGATACAGATAACTGGTTTGAGCGCGCCAAAGGCATGGAATGGGAACCCGAGCGCGGCATTCGCTGCACCATGTGTTTTGACATGCGCTTTGAGCGGACTGCGCTTTACGCCGCTGAAAATGGCTTCAACGTGATTAGCAGCTCACTGGGCATCTCTCGCTGGAAAAATATGCAGCAAATCAACGACTGCGGTCAGCGAGCCGCCGCCCACTATCCGGGTATGGTCTATTGGGACTATAACTGGCGGAAACAGGGCGGTTCGTCGCGCATGATTGAAATCAGCAAGCGCGAGCAGTTCTACCAGCAGGAATACTGCGGCTGCGTTTATTCACTGCGTGACAGCAACCTGCACCGCAAATCCCAGGGCCGTCCTCTCATTCAGATCGGTAAGCTTTACTACGGTAAAGAAGACGACCAGGCCTGATTTTATGTCACGCCCTCTGTGGCGTGACCGCCTTCCTGTGCATTCCTCTAACAATTGCATGCCCCACCCGGCACGAACAGTAATTTTTAGTCATGAGATGGCTGAAAGTCGATCTGGCATCGAAGCCTGCTGAACGCTCTTAACAGTCATTCATCAAACAACGTTGTCCTTTGTGTAAGGCCGACTCAGTGAGCCGTTATATAAGGCTCCTTCACAAACTCCGCTAACAACCCAGCAGTTGCTTACAGAGCGTGGAAAATGTCACCGCATCGTCCGTTTCCACCAGTACGCTCACGTATGCCGCACAGGTGCCAGCCAGTTCAAAGAGATCCGCAGAATCGGGAAGTTGCAGGTGAAGAAGGGATGAAAAGGGATGCCCCTGAATTACATAAGGTTGCTTAAAAGTTTGCGAGGCGGCTTCCAAAGGGCATTGCCGGGTGGCGGCTGCGCCTTACCCGGCCTACAAAACCGCCAACCAGCCAACCTATCCGCGACACGAACCGTAGGCCCGCGCAAGCGCAGCGCCGCCGGGCACAGCCGCACCGTAGCTACCCCTCGCTCATCATCGCCAGAAACCGCTTCACCGTCCGCGAACGTTCGAAGCGCCGCCAGCAGAGCGCGATATCGGTATAAAGCTCCGGCGAGCGCAGCGCATGGTAGGTGACATTCGGCGGAGAAATAGCGGCCATGGATTTCGGCACCAGCGCGAACCCGCCGCCAGCGGAGACCATGCTCAGGGAAGAGGAAAGTTGTGAGGATTGCAGCGTGTGTTGCATATCGATCCCGGCCCGCTCGCAGTTGCCGTAAACCCTGTCGTACAGGCCGGGCGCGACCTCCTGCGGGAACAGCACCACCGGCGTATCACGCAACTGGTCCAGCGCCAGATCGCCGCTTCCAGCCAGCGGATGGTCGCGATGCAGCGCCACCACCATCGGCTCCCGGTCGAGGATTTTTAACTCAAACGCCTTGCTGCTCTCACACGGCAGGCGCACGAAGGCGATATCCAGCTCACCCTCCGCCAGCATCGTCGTCAGCGACGACATATTGGCTTCCACCTGGTGAACCTGCACTGCCATGTTCTGCACCTGAAACTGGCGAATCAGGGCGAAGATTTTGGGATGAAAAGCATCTGAACTGGTGATGCCAATCGACAGGCTGCCGTTCAGCCCGCGCGCGATGCCCCGGGCTTTCTCCAGCGCGGCATCGCTCAGCGCCAGTATCTTACAGGCGTCCTCATAGAAGGCCTCTCCCGCTTCGGTCAGCTCCACGCCCCGTGTCAGGCGCCTGAACAGCGGCGTGCCCACTTCCTCTTCGAGCCGTTTGATCTGCTGACTCAGAGGAGGCTGTGAAATACCCAGCGCTTTGGCCGCCCTGGTGAAGTGTCGCTCGCGTGCTACCGCGACAAAATAGCGCAGATAACGAAGTTCCATATCAAAAACGTCTCAAACCAGCATGGATTCTATATTGGAACTCTCTGCTGAATCGGGTCAACATTTATTTAACCTTTATAAATAAAGTTGAAGAGGACGGGCATGATGATGCATTCATCTGCATGCGACTGTGAGGCGAGTTTATGCGAGACCCTGCGTGGGTTCTCGGCTCAGCATCCTGACAGCGTGATCTATCAGACATCGCTAATGAGCGCCCTGCTAAGCGGCGTCTACGAAGGGGAGACGACCATCGCCGACCTGCTGGCACACGGTGATTTTGGTCTCGGTACCTTTAACGAGCTGGACGGTGAAATGATTGCCTTTAGCAGCCAGGTGTACCAGCTGCGCGCCGACGGCAGCGCCCGCGCCGCGAAGCCGGAGCAAAAAACGCCGTTCGCGGTGATGACCTGGTTCCAGCCGCAGTACCGCAAAGCCTTCGACGGGCCGGTCAGCCGTCAGCAGATCCACGACGTGATCGACCAGCAAATCCCTTCCGATAACCTGTTCTGTGCGCTGCGCATCGACGGCAATTTCCGCCACGCGCACACCCGCACCGTACCGCGCCAGACACCGCCGTACCGGGCGATGACCGACGTGCTGGATGACCAGCCGGTGTTCCGCTTTAACCAGCGCGAGGGCGTGCTGGTCGGGTTCCGCACCCCGCAGCATATGCAGGGCATTAACGTGGCGGGCTATCACGAACACTTTATCACCGACGACCGTCAGGGCGGGGGCCACCTGCTCGACTATCAGCTGGAGAACGGCGTGCTCACCTTCGGCGAAATCCACAAGCTGATGATTGACCTGCCCGCCGACAGCGCGTTTTTACAGGCCAACCTGCACCCCAGCAACCTTGATGCGGCTATCCGCGCCGTCGAAAACTAACAGGAGAACTACCGTGAACAGTGAGAAACAGTCACGTCAGTGGGCGCACGGCGCCGATATGGTTGTCGGCCAGCTGGAAGCGCAGGGTGTGAAGCAGGTGTTCGGCATACCGGGCGCAAAAATCGACAAGGTCTTTGACTCCCTGCTGGACTCCTCCATCGAGATTATCCCGGTGCGTCACGAGGCGAACGCGGCGTTTATGGCGGCAGCGGTAGGGCGGCTAACCGGTAAGGCCGGGGTCGCGCTGGTCACCTCCGGGCCGGGCTGCTCCAACCTGATCACCGGCATCGCCACCGCCAACAGCGAAGGTGACCCGGTGGTGGCGCTGGGCGGGGCGGTGAAGCGGGCAGATAAAGCGAAACTGGTGCACCAGAGCATGGATACCGTCGCCATGTTCAGCCCGGTCACCAAATACGCCGTCGAAGTTAATTCACCGGACGCGATTGCCGAGGTGGTGTCGAACGCGTTTCGCGCTGCCGAGCAGGGCAGGCCGGGCGGGGCGTTTGTCAGCCTGCCGCAGGATATTGTCGACCAGCCCACCACGGGGGCGATTTTACCCGCCAGCACCGCGGCGCTGATGGGCCCGGCGCCGGAGTCAGCCATCAACGACGTGGCGAAGCTTATCGCGAAGGCCAAAAACCCGGTCATCTTACTCGGCCTGATGGCCAGCCAGCCCGCCAACAGCGCCGCGCTGCATAAGCTGCTGGAGAGAAGCCGTATTCCGGTCACCAGCACCTATCAGGCCGCCGGGGCGGTGAATCAGGAACACTTCACCCGCTTCGCCGGACGCGTCGGACTCTTTAACAACCAGGCGGGCGACCGGCTGCTGCATCTGGCGGACCTGATTATCTGCATCGGCTACAGCCCGGTGGAATACGAGCCGTCCATGTGGAACAGCGGCGACGCGACGCTGGTGCACATTGACGTGCTGCCCGCTTATGAGGAGCGCAAGTATGTTCCCGATCTGGAACTGGTCGGGGATATTGCCGCCACGCTGAATCTGCTTGCCAGTCGAATCGAGCACAAACTTGAACTCAGCCAGCGCGCCTCGGAAATTCTTGTCGATCGCCAGCATCAGCGGGACCTCCTCGACCGTCGCGGCGCATCGCTTAACCAGTTTGCCCTGCATCCGCTGCGCATCGTGCGCGCCATGCAGGACATTGTGAACAACGACGTGACGCTCACCGTCGACATGGGCAGCTTCCACATCTGGATCGCCCGCTACCTCTACAGCTTCCGGGCGCGTCAGGTGATGATCTCCAACGGTCAGCAGACCATGGGCGTGGCGCTGCCGTGGGCGATTGGCGCGTGGCTGGTCAACCCGGGGCGCAAGGTGGTCTCGGTCTCCGGGGACGGCGGCTTTTTGCAGTCGAGCATGGAGCTGGAAACCGCCGTACGCCTCAACGCCAATGTGCTGCACATCATCTGGGTGGATAACGCCTACAACATGGTGGCCATCCAGGAAGAGAAAAAATACCAGAGGCTTTCCGGCGTCGAGTTCGGCCCGGTCGATTTCAAAGTCTATGCCGACGCGTTCGGTGCGAAAGGCTTTGCCGTCGAGAGCGCGGATGCGCTCGAACCGACGCTGCGTGCGGCAATGGATGTCGATGGCCCGGCCGTGGTGGCCATTCCCGTCGACTACAGCGATAACCCGCTGCTGATGGGCCAGCTCCATCTCAGCCAGATTTTGTGAATCAATATAAGGACAGAGAAATGCAAAAAGTGGCTCTCGTAACCGGCTCCGGCCAGGGGATTGGCAAAGCGATCGCGCTTCGCTTGGTGAAGGATGGTTTTGCCGTTGCTATTGCGGATTACAACGAAGAGACGGCGAAAGCGGTCGCGGATGAGATCAACCGTAACGGCGGGAAGGCCGTCGCCGTGAAGGTGGACGTCTCTGACCGCGAGCAGGTGTTCGCGGCGGTGGAAAAAGCCCGCACCGCGCTGGGCGGTTTTAACGTCATCGTCAATAACGCCGGGGTGGCGCCGTCCACGCCCATCGAATCCATCACGCCGGAGATTGTCGACAAGGTCTACAACATCAACGTGAAAGGGGTGATCTGGGGCATTCAGGCCGCGATTGACGCCTTTCGCAAAGAGGGGCACGGCGGCAAAATTATCAACGCCTGCTCCCAGGCGGGCCACACCGGTAACCCGGAGCTGGCCGTCTACAGTTCCAGTAAATTCGCGGTGCGCGGCTTAACCCAGACCGCCGCGCGGGATCTCGCGCCGCTGGGGATCACCGTTAACGCCTACTGCCCGGGGATCGTCAAAACGCCGATGTGGGCGGAAATCGACCGTCAGGTCTCCGAGGCGGCGGGTAAACCGCTTGGCTACGGGACGGAAACCTTTGCCAAACGCATCACGCTTGGCCGTTTGTCCGAGCCAGAAGACGTGGCCGCCTGCGTCTCTTACCTCGCCGGGCCGGATTCCGACTACATGACAGGTCAGTCGCTGCTGATTGATGGTGGGATGGTGTTCAACTAAATACACAATACTAAAAAGCTCTGACATGAACTTTCCCCTGCTCCCGTGCAGGGGCTTTTTTTTGTCTCGTCAGCCATTGTGCATTACACTGCGCGCTGCAAAACTTTAGTCTTAAGATCTGACAGGCGGTAACAGCGATGAACGGTACAATCACAACGTGGTTTAAAGATAAAGGCTTTGGATTTATCAAAGATGAAAACGGCGACAACCGCTATTTTCATGTGATTAAGGTCGCCAACCCTGATCTGATTAAGAAAGATGCGGCGGTGACCTTCGAGCCCACCACCAACAGCAAAGGCCTTTCCGCGTATGCGGTGAAGGTGATCCCGGAGAGTAAGCATCTTTATATTGCGGGCGAGCGCGTGAAGCTCACCTCGATCAAATCCTTCGTGGTGTTCAGCGAGGAAGAGCCCGTTGAGACCAAAATCGACAAAGAGAATGCGGTGCTGTCGGTCGGGCTGCTGATGAACAGCATCAAACCCAAAACCGAGAAAAAGCCGGGCGAAATGCGCACGGTGAAGAAGCTGGCGATCACTACCTTCCAGAACACGACGATGATCTTCACTGAAGATGAGATCGACATTGATGCCACGGTGAAGCTGCTGAAGTAACGTTTTGCCGGGTGGCGGCTACGCCTTACCCGGCCTACGAAATGCGTGCGGCACTCGCCGCCGCACGGTTTACCCCATCCTGTGCTCGCCCCGCAACATTGCTTCACGGTCAAATACCCGCTGGATCTCCCCGTGCGCCATAAATGCCGCCCGGTCGGACATATGCGCAATCACGTCCGCATCGTGGCTCACCAGCAGGTAGGTCATGCCGTGCTGCGCCTTCAGGCGGTTGAGCAGGTTCAGGATCTCCGCCTGTACCGACATATCCAGCGCCGAGGTCGGTTCATCCAGCAGCAGAAGCTGCGGGCGCAGCAGCAGCGCGCGGGCAATGGCCACGCGCTGACGCTGTCCGCCGGAAAGCTGATGCGGGTAACGCCTGCCGGCGTCGGCAGCCAGACCCACCTGTTGCAGCGCATCCGCCACCTTTTCGGCAACCTGGGTTTCGCCGTGGATGTTTAACGGCTCCGACAGGGTGCGGGCAATGGTGTGGTTCGGGTGCAAAGACGCCCACGGATCCTGGAACACCATCTGCACGTTACGGCGAAGCGCGCCTTCAAAACGTCGTCCTGGCCGTAAATTTTCCCCGAGGACGGAAATGTGGCCATGCCACTCGCGCAGCAGCCCCGCCAGCACGCGCAGAAGAGTCGATTTGCCGCAGCCGGATTCACCGATCAGGCTGAAGGTTTCGCCTTTTTCGATCGCAAAACTGGCGGCGGAAACCGCCGTTTTTTCACCAAAACTCACCCGGAGCTGGTTAACCTCAACGAGTGCCATTGTCGGCCTCCTTCCACGGTTGCGAACGGTCGAGCGTCGGCAGCATCTGGCCGAACGTCCCGGCGTTCGGGCGGCAGGTCCAGAGCGTGCGCGTGTAAGGATGGGTTGCCTGCGGCAACTGGCTCGCCGCCATTTCATCAACTTTCTCACCCTGATACATCACCAGCACGCGGTCACAGTGTTCCGCGACGAGCGGCAAGTCGTGGCTGATTAACAGCATCGCCATCTGCCGCGCCTCGCACTGCTGTACCAGCAGCTCCAGGATCTGGTTGCGCAGGCGTGCGTCCAGCGCGGAAGTCGGTTCGTCGGCGATCAGCACCTGCGGGTTGTTGACGAGCGCAATGGCGATCATCACGCGCTGGCCCATGCCGCCGGAGAGTTCGCCGGGATAGCGCTGGAGCACGTGCTCGTTCAGCCCCACGGCGCGGATGATATCGTGAATGCGCGCCAGGCGTTCGGCGCGGGGCAGGCGCTGATGGAGGGTCAGCGCCTCATCAAGCTGGGCGGCGACGGTTTTCACCGGGTTTAGCGCGTAGCGCGGGTCCTGTAGAACCATCGCAATGCCGTTGCCGCGCAGCGCCTGCCAGCGGCGGCTGTTCAGGGTCAGCAGGTCGTTGCCAAGCACGTTAAGCCGCTTAGCGCTCACGATGCCGGGCTTGCGCACCAGCCCCATCAGGGCGCGGGCAGACATGGACTTGCCGGAGCCGGATTCTCCCACCAGCGCCAGCCGCTCGTTGCCTAACGTAAAGCTCAGGTTGTTGACCACGCGCGCGGCGGGGTAGTCGATATTTAGCGCATCGACGATGACGCGGTGTTCAGTCATGCTGTGGCTCCAGTACGTCGCGCAGGCCATCGCCCAGCAGGTTAAAGGCCAGGCTGGCAAACAGAATCGCCCCGCCTGGAATGGCGGTAATCCACCACTGGTCAAAAATGACCTGCATGCCGTCGGCTATCATCGCGCCCCATTCCGCCATCGGTGGACGTGCGCCCAGGCCAAGGAAGCCCAGCCCGGCGGCGGCCAGAATGATCCCGGCCAGATCCAGCGCCAGCCGTACAATCGCGGAGGGCAGGCACAGGGGCAGAATATGGCCGACCAGCAGGCGCGGGCCGCGAATGCCCATCATCTCCGCGGCGGCCAGATAATCGCTGTGGCGCAGACGCTGGATTTCACTGCGCGCCTGGCGCGCATAGGTAGGCCAGGTCGTTAAGGCCAGCGCCAGCGCGCCGTTCACCAGACCGGGGCCGAGCATCGCGACAAACGCGAAGGCGAGGATCAGGCGCGGCATCGACATCACCACGTCGGTAAAGCGCATCAGGATGCGCTCCATCCAGCCGCCGTAGTAGCCTGACAAAATCCCCACCAGCAGACCGGCGGGGAGGGTAATAACGGTGACTAAGGCCACCAGCCCCAGTGCCGGACGGGTGCCGTAGATTAATCGGGAGAGCAGATCCCGCCCATAGCTGTCGGTACCCAGCCAGTGCTGCGCGTTGGGCGGTTGCAGACGCGCGGCGGCGTCCTGCCAGTTGGGATCATGCGGCGCAAGCCACGGCGCGAACAGGGCAATAAGCACCAGCAGCGCGATGGCGATCAGCCCGCAAAACGCGGCAGGGGAGCGGCGCAGGCGGCGTAAGAAGAGATAAAACGGCATTAGCGCACCCTGGGATCGGTCGCCCGCACAAGCAGGTCGGTAAGGTTATTGATCAGAACAAAGCAGACGCCAATCAGCAGCGTACCGCCCATCACGGCGGTGGTGTCACCGGCGAACAGGGCCGTGGTGAGGTAGCGCCCGATGCCCGGCCACGAGAATACGGTTTCGGTTAATACCGCGCCCTCCAGCATGCTGGTGTAGGCCAGCGCAATCACCGTCAATAGGGTGCTGCGAATGTTCGGCAGCACGTGACGCAGCAGGATGGTCATCTCTCCGGCGCCCTTGGCGCGGGCGAGCAATATGTACTCTTTGTTCATCTCGCTCAGACAGGCGGAGCGCGTCAGTCGGGTGATACTTGCCAGCGAGTAGTAGGCCAGCAGCAGCACCGGCAGCACCAGGTGGCTGATGGCGTTGCGGAACGCCTCGCGGTCGCCGGAAAGCCAGGTATCAACCAGCGCAAATCCGGTTCGTGGCTCAACGGTGAATTGCCAGATGTCGTCCAGCCTGCCGGGGCCAGCGCTCCACTGTAGTTTCGCGTAGAACAGAGCCAGCATCAGCAGTCCGAGCCAGAATATTGGCACCGAATTGCCGAGCAGGGTGAGCGTTCTGATCGCTAAGTCCAGTGGCGAACCGGCGTAGCGGGCGCACAGTACACCCGCAATCACGCCGAGTACCGTGCCGATAATTAGCGCCAGCGTTGCCAGTTCCAGCGTGGCGGGAAAGGCGTGCAGCAGGTCCTGCAATACCGGCTGACCGGTAGCGCTGGCGGTGCCTAAATCACCGTGAGCGAGGTTTTGCAGGTAGTGCCAGAACTGCACGGGCAGGGGCCGATCCAGCCCAAGCTGGTGGCGAACCTGATCGTAAGTGGACTGGCTGGCGTGATCGCCGACGATCTGCAATACGCGATCGACCGGGGAAAAGGCAGAGAGCGCAAACGTGACCAGCAGTAGCCCGAACAGCGTGAGCAGGAGAGTCAGCAGACCCTGAAGCACGCGGGTGGAAAGATGTGGCATGGGAAATCTCTTTATGCCGGGTGGCGGCTTCGCCTTACCCGGCCTGCAAAAACCAGGAACGTAGGCCGGGTAAGCGCAGCGCCACCCGGCAACAAGGGCTACTTCGTAACGCGATCGTACCAGACCATATCCGCGTTCAGCCCCTGCTGATACCCCTTCACGTTATCGCGCACCACGATCTGGGTTTTGCCCTGGTCAACGAACACATACGGCGAGTTATGCTGTAACTGTTCCTGCATCTTCTTATACAGATCCAGACGTTTTGCCGGATCCGGCTCGGCAACCGCCGCCAGCGTAGCGTTGTTCAGCTCCGGAATTTTCCAGCCGTTAAGCCCGGCCACGGTGCTGGATTTCCCGTCATTCCATGCGAAGGCGCTGGCGTTGGAGTGTGCATCGAAGTAGTCCGGGATCCACAGACGTATGGCCGCCTGATGCTGTTTCGCACGCACGCGGGCGTATACCTGGCTACCCGCCGCGGGCAGCAGATCCACCTTCACGCCGCCCTGAGCGAAGCTCGCCTGCATGGATTGCGCGATGGTGATGAACGGCGGTTTATTCTCTACGTCCAGCGTGAAATGCGCGTCTTTGATGCCCGCCCTGGCGAGGATCGCTTTTGCTTTTGCCGGGTCAAACGTGAACGGATTGTCCTCCAGCGCGCCCGGCAGGCCGACCGGCAGGAAGCTCTGATGAACAAAATACTGGCCTTTCAGCAGGTCCTTGGTGATGCCTTCATAATCCACCAGCCAGCGCGAGGCTTCCCAGAACGCTGGATTATTCAGCAGCGGGTTAGCGCTGTTGCCGGTGTTAAACACCAGATAGTTTTGCTCGGCAGAAGGGATGCTCAGCACCTTCACGCCCGGCTTGCCGCTGAGGGCGCTTATCTGGTCTGCACCCAGATCGCGCGCCACGTCCGCATCACCCTGCTGGATCAGCAGGCGGCGGGAAGCGGGATCGGGGACGTTTTTAATGATGATGCTTTTAAGCTTCGGCGCGCCGCCGGGCGCGGATTCGTTGGCTTCCAGCACGATGGCCTGATGCGGCTGGTAAACGCGCATTTTGAACGCGCCGCTGCCCGCAGAGTGCATTTTTAACCACGCGTTGCCGAAGTCGTTATCCTTCACGTTCGCCGTAACCTGCTTTTCATCGACGATGGAGGCAATCGGCGTGGAGAGTATATTCAGCGCTACCGACGGGCTGACGTCCGCCGTCCAGCGAAGCGTGAGGGTATGGTCGTCCACTTTCTTCAGCTGGCTGGCGATGTTGCTGGCGTCCCAGCCCAGTACGTTGAGGATAAACGCCGGGGATTTGTTCAGCGTCACGGCGCGGGTATATGAGAAGATCACATCTTCCGGGCGCAGCGGGTTGCCGGAGGCAAATTTTGCATCGGGCTTAAGTTTGATGGTCAGGGTTTTTGCTGCCGCGTCCGCTTCCCAGCTTTCGGCCAGAACCGGGGTGATTTTTTCCGGGTTATCGCGGTCCGGCTGTACCAGACGCTGATACAAACTCGGTACGGTCTGGATGCTGGAAAGTTCGTTGGCTTCGGCCGGGTCAAGGCTCACGATATCATCCAGACCCTGGGCGACAACCAGCGTGTTGGGCGGGGTAGCGGCGTGAGCAGCGCTTGAGAGCGCAGCCAGCACCAGTAACGGCAGCAGTTTTTTATTCATAGCGATCCCTGAAGAAAATATATTGTGATTGTTTTATGCACCGTTACGGTAGGCTGGCTGAGGATTTCCTCAAAGTCGAAATTCTGCTTTGCTTATGCCCTCCGGGAATAACGCATTCGGTCTGGTTATGAGTCACCTCTCTTTTCGTTCGCTTTTTAACCTGCTATAACAAACTCCTTACCTTTCAGGGAGTCACCGCCGTGCCCGAAATCAATCAACATGGTCAAACCGTTAATGATATTGTCCCGGACTGGAAATGCGCCCGCGCGTTAACCCGTACCCTGCTCACCGGGCAGTATTGCCGCCTGGAGCCGCTGGATGCTGACCGCCATTCGGCTGATTTGTTTGAAGCCTATGCGCTGGGTGACGACAGCGACTGGACGTGGCTTGCCAGCACCCAGCCTGTGAGCGTTGAGGCCACTGCGCACTGGGTGCTGGGAAAGGTGCTGGATGACGACCTGGTGCCCTTTGCCGTTATCGATCTGCGCACCGAAAAGGCGGTAGGGCTGGTCAGCTATATGGCGATAGAACGCTTTCAGGGCTCGGTTGAGATCGGCCACGTCACCTGGTCGCGCAGAATGAAGGGCACCCGCGTGGGTACCGAAGCGGTGTGGCTGCTGCTGAAAAATGCCTTTGAGCATCAATATCGCCGGCTGGAGTGGAAGTGCGATTCGATGAACATCGCCTCACGCAACGCGGCGGAGCGGCTGGGGTTTGTCTGGGAAGGGCGCCTGCGCCAGAAGCTGGTGCGTAAAGGACGCAACCGCGACAGCGATATGCTTTCGATTATTGACGGCGAATGGCCGCAGCGCGATGCAGAGCTGCGCGCCTGGCTGGCGGCGGAGAATTTTGACGGGGAAGGACGGCAGGTTAAGCGGCTTGAAGCATTTCGGCAATAATTTCCCCTCACCCTAACCCTCTCCCAGAGGGAGAGGGGACGATGACACCCTCTCCCTTTGGGAGAGGGCCGGGGTGAGGGGAGACGTTCGCACTCAGCGGCGAACCGGCGCCCCGTTCGCCACATAATACGCCGCCGTGCTCTTCGCCAGCGGCTCGCGCCCGCGAATGGCGTCGGCAATCTTTTCGCCAATCATGATGGTGGTGGCGTTCAGGTTGCCGGTGATAATCTGCGGCATGATCGACGCATCCACTACGCGTAACCCTTCCAGCCCATGAACCCGGCCTTCGCCGTCGACCACCGCCATTTCGTCGTAGCCCATCTTGCAGGTGCCGCACGGGTGGAAGGCGGTTTCGGCGTGGTTGCGCACGAACTCGTCCAGCTGTTCGTCGGTCTGGCATTCGACGCCCGGGCTGATTTCACGACCGCGATACTTGTCCAGCGCTGGCTGGTGCATGATCTCGCGGGTGATGCGGATCGCGTCGCGGAACTCCTGCCAGTCCTGCTCGTGGGACATATAGTTGAACAGGATCGCCGGATGCTGGTGCGGATCGCGCGACTTAATGCGCACGTGGCCGCGGCTCGGCGAGCGCATGGAGCCAACGTGGCACTGGAAGCCATGTTCTTTCACCGCGTTCGAGCCGTTGTAGTTAATCGCCACCGGCAGGAAGTGATACTGAATGTTTGGCCACTCGAACTCCTCGCGGCTGCGGATAAATCCGCCCGCTTCGAAGTGGTTGCTAGCGCCCACGCCTGTGCCGCCAAACAGCCACTCCGCGCCAATCTTCGGCTGGTTCCACCATTGCAGGGCAGGGTAGAGGGAGACCGGCTCCTTACATTCATACTGAAGGTACATCTCCAGATGATCCTGCAAGTTTTCACCCACCCCGGGTAAATCATGTACCAGCGGGATATCAAACTGCTTCAGCAGTTCAGCGTTGCCCACGCCGGAGCGCTGGAGGATCTGCGGAGACGCGATGGCGCCCGCGCACAGCAGCACCTCTTTCTTCGCCGTCGCTTTTGACGGAATGGTGCTTTCGCCTTCCAGCCACTCGACGCCCACCGCGCGCTTGCCGTCAAAGATAATGTGATCGGTCATGGCGTGGGTGCGGATGGTCAGATTCGGGCGCGGTTTGGCCTGGTCCAGATAGCCGCGCGCGGTGCTGGCGCGTCGGCCCTGCGGCGTGACCGTGCGGTCCATCGGGCCAAAGCCTTCCTGCTGATAGCCGTTAAGGTCGTCGGTGCGCGGGTAGCCCGCCTGCACGCCCGCCTCTACCATCGCTTCAAACAGCGGGTTCACGCCCGGCTTAGAGGTGGTGACGCTCACCGGACCGTCGCCGCCGTGGTAGTCGTTCGGCCCCACGTCGCGGGTCTCTGCCTTGCGGTAATAGGGCAGGCAGTTGAGGTAGCTCCAGTGCTCCAGACCCGGTTCTTTCGCCCAGTTATCCAGATCCATTGCGTTGCCGCGCACGTAGCACATGCCGTTGATCAGCGACGAGCCGCCCAGCCCTTTACCTCGTCCGCATTCCATGCGGCGATTGTTCATGAAAGGCTCAGGCTCGGTTTCATACGCCCAGTTGTAGCGCTTGCCCTGCAACGGGAAGGCCAGCGCGGCAGGCATCTGGGTGCGGAAGTCAAAGCGGTAGTCCGGCCCGCCCGCCTCAAGCAGCAGGACGGTGGTGTTCGGATCTTCAGTCAGTCGTGTTGCCAGAACGTTGCCGGCAGAGCCGGCTCCGATAATGATGTAGTCAAATTGCAAATAAACCTCCCGGTTAAAATATGGACTGGAATTTACCCATCTCAACCTGGATGGACTTCACCTGGGTGTAACTCTGAAGCGTCATGACGCCGTTCTCACGGCCAATGCCGGAGTGTTTGTAGCCGCCGACCGGCATCTCTGCGGCGGATTCGCCCCAGGTGTTGATCCAGCAGATGCCCGCTTCGAGCTGATGAATAGCGCCGTGGGCGCGGTTCAGATCGGCGGTGACGATGCCCGCCGCCAGACCGTAGTCGGTATCATTGGCGCGGCGAATGGCTTCTTCGTCAGTGTCATAGGTAAGAATGGACATCACCGGGCCGAAGATCTCTTCGCGCACGATGGTCATTTCGTCGGTGCAGTCGGTGAACACGGTCGGGGCCACCCACGCGCCGTTGTCAAAGCCGTCACCCTTCAGCACGTCGCCGCCGCACAGCACGCGCGCGCCTTCCTCTTTGCCTTTGGCGATGTAGCGCAGCACGCTGTCGCGGTGCGGGAAGCTGACCATCGGGCCAAAGTTGGTGTTTTCATCGAACAGGTCGCCCGCGCGGATGCGGCCCACGCGCTCAACGATTTTTTGCTCAAACGCGGCTTTGACCTTCGCGGGCACGAACACGCGGGTGCCGTTGGTGCACACCTGACCGGAGCTGAAGAAGTTCGCCATCATGGCGATATCTGCCGCGAGATCCAGATCCGCGTCGTCAAACACTATCAGCGGAGATTTACCGCCCAGCTCCATCGTCACCTCTTTCAGGGACGAGGCCGCCGAGTTCGCCATCACCTTTTTGCCGCTGGCCACGCCACCGGTGAAGGAGACTTTGGCGATGCCCGGATGTTCGGTCAGGAACTGGCCGGTCTCTGCGCCCACGCCCGGCAGGACGTTAAACACGCCGTCCGGCACGCCTGCTTCGGTGTAGATCTCCGCCAGTTTCAGGGCGGTAAGCGGAGTCACTTCGCTCGGCTTGAAGATCATCGCGTTGCCCGCCGCCAGCGCCGGGGCCGATTTCCACAGGGCGATCTGGATCGGGTAGTTCCACGCGCCGATGCCCGCCACCACGCCCAGCGGCTCGCGGCGGGTGTAGACGAACGAGGTGTCGCGCAGCGGGATCTGGCTGCCTTCCAGCGCCGGGATCAGCCCCGCGTAGTACTCCAGCACGTCCGCGCCGGTAACGATGTCGACGGTCGAGGTTTCGGAATACGCTTTACCGGTGTCGAGGGTTTCCAGCGTTGCCAGCTCGTCGTTGCGCTCGCGCAGGATATCGACGGCGCGGCGCAAAATGCGCGAGCGCTCCATGGCGGTCATCGCCGCCCAGATCTTCTGCCCGCGCTGTGCGCTTTCCACGGCGCGGTCCACGTCTTCGCGCCCGGCGGCCTGCACGGTTGCCAGAACTTCACCGTTCGCCGGATTGATGGTCTCGAAGGTGCGACCGCTGGTGGCGGATGTATAACCACCATTAATATAAAGCTGCTGTTCTGCCATTCGGGACATAAATTCTCCTCGGTTAATCGGTCGGTAGATGCTGGCTGATAAAGTGGCTGGTGAGCGACTGGGCCAGGGTTTTATCCAGCGGTTTGCCGCTGAGCGCAGCGCGCAGCCATAGCCCGTCAATCAGTGCGGCAAGCCCGTAGCCCGCCTCTTCAGCCTGTTCACGCGGCAGCTCGCGGCGGAACTCGTACACCAGGTTTGAGAGCAATCGGCGGCTGCTGACCTGCTGCAAACGGTAGAGCATCGGCTGATGCATGCTGCTGGCCCAGAAGGCCAGCCAGGCCTTCATCGCCGCGCCGCTGATCTGGGTTTCATCAAAATTGCCGCCGACAATCGCCTGCAATCGCTGCTCTGCGCTGCCGTCCGGCAGGGCGCGTAAACGGCTTAATACCGCGTCGCGCAGCTGACCGGTGATGTCACGCATGGTCGCTTCCAGCAGACCGTTTTTATCTTTGAAATAGTGGCTGATGATCCCCGTGGACACGCCCGCCCGACGGGCGATTTGCGCGATGGTTGCGTCATGCATTCCCACTTCATTAATTGCTTCCAGCGTGGCATCGATTAGCTGCCTGCGCCGGATCGGCTGCATCCCCACTTTGGGCATTTTTGCCACTCCATTCATCAGCGTTGGTTAACTATTAAAGCGGTTTTTGATTGGACGTTCAATATAAAATGTGTCTTAATTGTTGCGGATTTGGATTTCAATAGTTACAAAAACAGTGGGGATACTGGATGACAGACCTTTCACAGGACAGAGAAAAAGACAAAATCAACCCGGTCGTTTTTTATACGTCCGCCGGGCTGATTTTGTTGTTTTCCCTGACGACCATTTTCTTTCGTGATTTTTCTGCCGAGTGGATTGGGCGCACCCTGAACTGGGTGTCGAAGACCTTCGGCTGGTACTATCTGCTGGCGGCGACGCTCTATATTGTCTTCGTGGTCTGCATTGCCTGTTCGCGCTTTGGGTCGGTGAAGCTCGGGCCAGAGCAGTCCAAGCCCGAGTTCAGCCTGCTGAGCTGGGCCGCGATGCTGTTTGCCGCGGGCATCGGCATCGACCTGATGTTCTTCTCCGTGGCGGAACCGGTCACGCAGTATATGCAGCCGCCGGAAGGGGCAGGGCAGACGATGGAGGCCGCGCGCCAGGCGATGGTCTGGACGCTCTTCCACTACGGCCTGACGGGCTGGTCGATGTATGCCCTGATGGGCATGGCGCTCGGATACTTTAGCTATCGTTATAATTTGCCCCTTACCATCCGCTCCGCGCTGTACCCGATTTTCGGCAAAAAGATCAACGGCCCTATTGGGCACACGGTAGACATCGCGGCGGTGATCGGCACCATCTTTGGTATCGCGACAACGCTCGGAATTGGCGTAGTGCAGCTTAACTACGGGCTGAGCGTGCTGTTTGACATCCCGGATTCGATGGCGGCGAAGGCGGCGCTGATTGCGCTGTCGGTGATTATCGCCACCATCTCGGTGACCTCCGGCGTGGATAAAGGGATTCGCGTGCTCTCCGAGCTGAACGTCGCGCTGGCGCTGGGGCTGATCCTGTTCGTACTGTTTATGGGCGACACCTCGTTCCTGCTCAATGCCTTAGTGCTGAATGTGGGTGATTACGTGAACCGCTTTATGGGAATGACGCTGAACAGCTTCGCCTTTGACCGTCCGACAGAGTGGATGAACAACTGGACGCTCTTCTTCTGGGCGTGGTGGGTGGCGTGGTCGCCGTTTGTCGGCCTGTTCCTGGCGCGTATTTCGCGTGGGCGCACCATCCGTCAGTTCGTGATGGGCACGCTGATCATCCCGTTCACCTTTACCCTGCTGTGGCTGTCGATTTTCGGCAACAGCGCGCTGCACGAGATCATCCACGGCAATGCGACTTTTGCCCAGGAAGCGATGGCGCACCCGGAGCGCGGCTTCTACAGCCTGCTGGCGCAGTATCCGGCGTTTACCTTTAGCGCGTCCGTAGCGACCATTACCGGCCTGCTGTTCTACGTCACCTCGGCGGACTCCGGCGCGCTGGTGCTGGGGAACTTCACCTCGAAGCTCAAGGACATTAACAGCGACGCGCCGAACTGGCTGCGCATCTTCTGGTCCGTCGCCATCGGCCTGCTGACGCTCGGCATGCTGATGACCAATGGTATCTCGGCGTTGCAGAACACCACTGTGATCATGGGCCTGCCGTTCAGCTTCGTGATCTTCTTCGTGATGGCCGGGCTGTATAAATCGCTTAAGGTGGAAGACTACCGCCGCGTCAGCGCCAGCCGCGACACCGCCCCGCGTCCGCTGGGCGCGCAGGACAGGCTGAGCTGGAAGAAACGCCTCTCGCGCCTGATGAACTACCCCGGCACGCGCTACACCAGCCAGATGATGGAGACGGTCTGCTTCCCGGCGATGGAAGAGGTGGCCCAGGAGCTGAAGCTGCGTGGCGCCTACGTGGAGCTGAAAAACCTGCCCCCGGAAGAGGGCGAAAATCTGGGGCACCTGGATCTGCTGGTGCACATGGGCGACGAGCAGAACTTTGTCTATCAGATCTGGCCACAGCAGTATTCGGTTCCCGGCTTTACCTACCGGGCGCGCAGCGGGAAGTCGACCTACTACCGGCTGGAGACCTTCCTGCTGGAAGGCAGCCAGGGGAACGATTTGATGGATTACAGCAAGGAGCAGGTGATCACGGACATTCTGGATCAGTATGAACGGCACCTGAACTTTATCCATCTGCACAGGGAAGCGCCGGGGAATAGCGTGATGTTCCCGGATGTTTAAATGATGACAAACCCCTGTCGTTAACAATCCAGCCATCTTTCTTGCCGGGTGGCGCTGCGCTTACCCGGCCTACAAATCTGCTTTACCGTAGGCCTGATAAGCGAAGCGTCATCAGGCACGCCCTTCATTGACACAACTTTAATGATAATTATTTTCATTTAAATATAGCCTATGCTATACCTTATAGCACAGGCTAATTTCGCTTTGAATTTAATCACCTCAGGAGACTTCTGCGATGCATCCACGGCAAGGATTGAAGCGTCTGTTGCTCGGCGCGCTGCTCATGACTGCGACCACGACCGGCGCGCTGGCGGCTGAAAAGTTCCAGGTCATCACCACTTTTACCGTTATTGCTGATATGGCGAAAAACGTGGCGGGGGATGCCGCAGAGGTCACCTCCATCACCAAACCGGGCGCGGAAATTCACGAATACCAGCCCACCCCGGGCGATATCAAACGCGCGCAGAAGGCACAGCTGATCCTGGCGAACGGCATGAATCTGGAGCTGTGGTTCCAGCGCTTTTATCAGCATCTGAACGGCGTGCCGGAGGTGATTGTCACCAAAGGCATCACCCCGATGGGCATCAGCGAAGGGCCCTATAACGGCAAGCCCAATCCGCACGCGTGGATGTCGCCGGATAACGCCCTGATTTACGTCGATAACATCCGCGACGCGCTGGTGAAGTACGATCCGGCCAACGCACAGACCTATCAGCGCAATGCGGAAGCCTACAAGCAGAAGATCACCGCCACTCTCGAACCGCTGCGCAAGCAGGTCGCGGAGATACCTGAAGACAAACGCTGGATGGTAACCAGCGAAGGGGCGTTCTCCTATCTGGCGCGGGATTTGGGCCTGAAGGAGCTTTACCTGTGGCCGATCAACGCCGATCAGCAGGGCACGCCCCAGCAGGTGCGCAAGGTTATCGATCTGGTGAAAAAACATCACATTCCGGCGGTGTTCAGCGAAAGCACGGTCTCGGATAAGCCCGCCCGTCAGGTAGCGCGTGAAACCGGCGCCCACTATGGCGGCGTGCTGTACGTCGACTCTCTGAGCGCGGAAAACGGCCCGGTGCCGACCTATATCGATCTGCTGAACGTCACCACCCGCACGCTGGTGCAGGGCATCCGCGACGGGATGAAGGAGTAACCATGCAGAAAGGGATTGTTGTAACCGACGTGACCGTGACCTACCGCAACGGCCACACGGCGCTGCGCGACGCGTCGTTCAGCGTGCCGGGCGGATCGATTGCCGCCCTGGTGGGGGTGAACGGTTCCGGCAAGTCCACGCTGTTTAAGGCGGTGATGGGGTTTGTGCGGGCGGCGAGCGGCACTATCTCCATTCTGGGGCTGCCGCCTCACCGGGCGCTGCGTCAGAACCTGGTCGCCTACGTGCCGCAGTCGGAAGAGGTCGACTGGTCGTTTCCGGTGCTCGTCGAGGACGTGGTGATGATGGGCCGCTACGGGCATATGGGGTTTCTGCGTCGTCCCAAAGAATGCGATAAGCAGATCGTCACCGACGCCCTGAAGCGTGTAGATATGCTCGAGCTGCGCCATCGGCAGATTGGCGAGCTGTCCGGCGGGCAGAAGAAGCGCGTGTTTCTGGCCCGTGCGATTGCCCAGCAGGGCGAGGTGATCCTGCTCGACGAGCCGTTTACCGGCGTGGACGTCAAAACCGAAGCCAGGATCATCAGCCTGCTGCGGGAGCTGCGCGACGAGGGTAAAACGATGCTGGTCTCGACCCATAACCTGGGCTCGGTCACGGAATTCTGCGATTACACGGTGATGGTCAAAGGCACCGTGCTGGCGAGCGGCCCGACGGAAACCACCTTTACCGCCGAGAATCTCGAGCGCGCCTTTAGCGGCGTGCTGCGCCACGTGGTGCTCAGCGGCTCGGAAGATCGCATTATTACCGACGACGAACGCCCCTTCGTCACGCACCGTCAGGAGGCCAAATGAACGTGCTTCTCGAACCCTTCGGCTACGAGTACATGCTCAACGCGATGTGGGTCTCGGCGATGGTGGGCGGGCTGTGCGCGTTTCTCTCCTGCTATCTGATGCTCAAAGGCTGGTCGCTGATCGGCGATGCGCTGTCGCACTCCATCGTGCCGGGCGTAGCGGGGGCCTACATGCTCGGGCTGCCGTTCTCGCTGGGGGCGTTTTTATCGGGCGGGCTGGCGGCGGGCAGCATGCTGTTTCTCAACCAGCGCAGCCGCCTGAAGGAGGACGCCATTATCGGGCTGATCTTCTCCTCGTTTTTCGGGCTGGGGCTGTTTATGGTCTCGCTCAACCCGACCTCGGTGAACATTCAGACCATCGTCCTCGGCAATATTCTGGCTATCGCCCCGGAAGATATCGTCCAGCTGGCGATTATCGGCGTGGTGTCGATAGTTATCCTGCTGTTCAAATGGAAAGATCTGATGGTGACCTTTTTTGATGAGAACCACGCCCGCGCCATCGGCCTGCGTCCTGAACGCCTGAAAATTCTCTTCTTCACGCTGCTGGCGGTCTCTACCGTGGCGGCGCTGCAAACCGTCGGCGCATTTCTGGTGATCTGTCTGGTGGTCACGCCCGGCGCGACCGCGTGGCTGCTGACCGACCGCTTCCCGCGCCTGCTGATGATTGCCGTCGCCATTGGCAGCATCACCAGCTTCCTCGGCGCGTGGGCCAGCTATTACCTGGACGGCGCCACCGGCGGCATTATCGTCGTGGCCCAGACACTGCTGTTCCTGATGGCGTTCGTCTTTGCGCCGAAGCACGGACTGCTTGCCAGCCGACGTCGGGCGCGGGAGGCACACCCATGTTGACGCTGCTTCTCGAACCGTTCCAGTTTGCGTTTATGAACAACGCGCTGCTGATTTCACTCATGGTGGCCGTGCCCTGCGCGCTGCTGTCGGTTTTTCTGGTGCTGAAAGGCTGGGCGCTGATGGGCGACGCCATGAGCCACGCGGTGTTTCCCGGCGTCGTGCTGGCCTGGATGATGGGCCTGCCGCTGGCGCTGGGCGCGTTCGTAGCCGGTCTTTTCTGCGCGGTCGCCACCGGATATCTGAAGGATAACAGCCGCATCAAACAGGATACGGTCATGGGGATCGTCTTTTCCGGCATGTTCGGCGCCGGGCTGATCCTCTATATCGCCGTCAAACCCGAGGTGCATCTCGACCACATTCTGTTCGGCGATATGCTGGGTATCAACGGGATGGACATTCTGCAAAGCGGTCTCGTCGCGGGGCTGATTGCGCTGGTGATTGGCCTGAAGTGGCGCGATTTTCTGCTGTTCTGCTTTGACTATCAGCAGGCGCAGGCGAGTGGCTTGCGCACCCGCTGGCTGCACTACGGCTTACTGTGCATGGTTTCGCTGACCATCGTTGCGACGCTGAAAGCGGTGGGGATCATTCTGTCGATTTCCCTGCTGATTGCACCCGGCGCCGTGGCGGTGCTGATTACCCGACGCTTTCACATGGCGCTGCTGGTGGCGGTCGCCGTTTCAGCGCTGGTGTCGGTAAGCGGCGTTTATGCCTCGTTTTATCTCGACAGCGCGCCTGCGCCGACCATTGTGGTCCTGTTCGCGATGGTGTTTATCGTGACGTTTGTGGTGACCAGCGTGAAGGCTCGTCGCCAGGAGCGTGTGACAGCAGGGTGATGACTTGTTCGCCGTGCTGCTGCCAGTGCAGGCGGAAGGCGGTGCCTTCTTCAAAGCCTGCCAGTTGACGGGTCAACGCCAGCGTGAGCGTCTTGTCGTCGAGCTTGGTAACGCGGGCGCAGTCAAAACCCATCCAGGCCTGTACCTGCGGAAAGAGGGCCTTAAACAGGCTCTCTTTGGCGCTGAAGACCAGCGTCAGGGCGAGGGCGAACGGGTATCCCTGGCGGGAAAGCACAGGTTCTTCCTGCGTATCAATAATGCCGTCTTTGATTTCCCTGGCTTCGTTTTCGAAGAGGATCGTTTCACAATCGATGCCGATAAGCGCCGGGTATTGCGTGACGACGGCTATCGCCTGCGTGCCGCTGTGGGTGATGCTGCCGGAAATACCTTGCGGCCAGAGCGGTTCCCCGCTGGGGCCGATGGCGGGCATGGTGTGGTCAGGTAAGGCGTGCGCGGCGGCGATGCGGCCTGCCAGGTGGTCGGCCTTGCGTTTGCGTCCGGCGTCAGCGAGCTGGGCGTGGTGGGGGAGCCAGAGGAGATCGGCGTCGGTAAAGGTGGCGGGGTCGAAAGTGATGCGGTGGAGGGTGTGGCCAGCGAGAGAAAATGTGCTGTGGGTGGTGTGCATGGTTTTTCCCCTCACCCTGACCCTCTCCCCGGAGGGGAGAGGGAAGGATTGACTTCAGTGCCTTAAAAACGCGTATTCACGCTCATATACCAGGTACGGCCCGGTTCATTATACGTATACGCGCCCGCACCGTACATATACGCGCCGGTGGTGGTATTACCCGTGGTCTGGGCGTTACCCGCACGCCACTGGCGCTTGTCGAAGACGTTGTCCACGCCGCCGGTCAGGCTGACGTTTTTGGTCACGTCCCAGGTCGCGCTCAGGCCAACGATGCTGTACGGGCTGACTTCGTCTTTCTCAGACCCGGTCACCGGCTGACCTTTGTAGTTGTACTTCTTCGGCTGCTGCTTGCCATACCAGGTGAAGGTCGACTGCAATGAGACATCCTGACGTACCTGCCAGCTCAGGGTAGAGTTCAGCGTATACTCCGGGATGATCGACAGACGATCGCCGGTCTCCTTGTTCTTGCTTTGCAGCATGTAGGTGATGTTGTTGGTCCAGTTGATGGTATCGCTGACCGGCACGTTCAGGGAGCCTTCCAGACCTTCTACTACCGCCTTCGGCACGTTTTCCCACTGGTAGATATCGGTGGTGACTTTGCCGGTGGACGTCTGGCCAATCGGCGCGTAGCCCGCTTCAATCTTGTTGCGGTAGTCGTTGCGGAACCAGGTCACGCCCGCCAGCCAGCCGTCGCGTTTCCACTCCAGGCCAATCTCTTTGTTGATGCTGGTTTCCGCTTTCAGATCGTCGTTACCCATCATGTAGCAGCCCACGCCGTCGGAACTGGCGTAGCAGCCCTGGCCTTTACTGTACAGCAGGTAGTTCGGGTTGGTCTGGTACAGGCTTGGCGCTTTATAGGCGCGCGCGATGCCCATCTTCAGGGTGAAGTCATCCCCCAGACCCTGCGACAGGTTCAGGGACGGGCTCCAGTTATTACCCACAATGGTGTGGTGGTCGAAGCGCAGGGCAGGGGTCAGCATGGTGCTGTCGGTCAACTCCATGTTGTTTTCGGCAAACAGGGAAAAGATCTCCGCTGAAGTGTACGGGCTACGGTCTTCGCTCATGCCCGGAATGGTGCCGCCCTGCTGGGTTTGCGTGAAGGAGGTCGAGTCCTTCATGCGCTGCTGGTTCCACTCGGTGCCGAGCGTCAGGTTTTGATTCACAATGAAATCAATCGGCAGGTTGATTTCGCTGTGCAGCATCACGTCGGCCAGGTCGGTATCGGTGAATTTATTGCTGTTGAACAGGCCTTCCAGACCGCCCGCCAGGCCTTCGCCCAGACGTGAGTTGCGGGTGTGCTCGTACTGCGCCCAGTTGCTGGTGGTAATGCCGTTATCCCAGCCGCCGTTCCAGGTCACGGCGAAGTTCTGACGATAGATACGGTTAGTCTCTTTACCGTAGTTCTTCTTCACCAGCCCGCTGGAGCTGTTGTCGTTGTTGGTATTCTGGGTATCGCCCGCGTAAAGGTTGTTCTGGCGGCTGTATCCCGCCTCAAACTCCAGGGACTGCATAGGCGCAAAGTCCCAGCGCACCACGCCGTTGATGTCTTTATTCTCGACCCCTTCACGGCCTGCCGGCAGCGTGTCGGCATATGTGCCGGTACGGTCAGACTGATGGCCCTGGTTAATGTCCCAGGCGTCGGCCTGAGTTTTATCCAGGTTACCGTACATGCGGAAGCTGAAATCCCCGCCCAGCGGGCCGCTCAGGCTGAAGTTAGTGCGTTTGGTGGAACCTTCGTCTTTATGCTCTGGCGCATTCAGGTAGGTGTTCCAGGAGCCGTGCCACTGGTCGTCAAATTTTTTGGTGATGATGTTCACCACGCCGCCCGCCGCGCCGTTACCGTAGCGGGCAGCAGCCGGGCCACGGATCACTTCGATGCGCTCGATCATCTCCGGCGGGACCCAGCCGGTATCGCCGCGGGTATCACGCTCGCCGCGCCAGCCCAGACGGATGGAGTTGCGGCTGGTGACCGGCTTGCCGTCGATCAGGATCAGGGTGTTTTCCGGGCCCATGCCGCGAATGTCAATCTGACGGTTATTCCCGCGCTGGCCGCTGGTGGAGTTGCCGGTCAGGTTAACGCCCGGCATGGTGCGGATGATTTCCGCCACGTCCCGCGCGGGCGGGTTTTTGCGGATCTCGTCGGCGGTGATGGTCGACACGCCCGGCGCCTGCAAATTCTGCTCGGCGGCGGTGATCACCATGGTGTCTTCATGCTGCGCGGAGGCGGTGTTGTCGTCTGCCATGACGGGCAGCGCGACACCATAAATCCCTAAATTGACCAGCAAGGCCAGAGAGTGAATCTTCTTATTCATTGTACGTCCCGCTTTTATGGTTATTTAATGAGCGCGCTTCCCACAGCGCGGGCATTACGCTATTGCAAATGCAAATAGTTATCAATAATATTATCAATAAAATTTGCTCTGAAACAAAAAAGACTGTTAAACATGGGGTTATAAGGGTGACGGCGTTAACAACCGGAAGTGAAGCGTGGTGGCAGGCGAAAGACGGGCCGGAACGGGAACGTCATCAGGAAAACTATCGCGTGACATTCTGGTGGCGGGACCCGGCGGGAACGCAGAAAACGTCGACGGTTAAACGCGTCTGGCTCTACGTCACCGGTGTGACCGATCACCATCAAAATGCCCGTCCGCAGTCCCTTGAACGTATCCCGGATACCGACGTCTGGCAGTGGCAGGGCGAGTTCAGCCCCGAATGGCGCGGCAGCTACTGTTTTATCCCCTCCGACAATGAAAACGATTTTGCCAGCGCAGTGTTTGAAGGCGATCAGCCGGACCGCATGGCGCTGCGCGAAGGCTGGCGCAAACTGTTGCCGCACGCGGTGTCCGACCCGCTGAACGCCCAGAGCTGGCGCGGCGGGCGCGGGCACGCAGTCTCGGCGCTGGAGATGCCGGAGGCGCCCGTACAGCCCGGCTGGAACCATCCCGATACCCCTTACAAAAAGCCTGTCTGCATTGAGTGGCACAGCGCGCGTCTGAAGAACCGTCGCCGCGTGTGGATTTTTACCACCGGGGATGAAAGCCCCGAGCGCCCGCTGGCGGTGCTGCTCGACGGGCAGTTCTGGGCCGAAAGCATGCCCGTCTGGCCTGCGCTGGCGTCGCTCACCCTTGAAGGCAAACTGCCGCCTGCGGTCTATGTCTTAATCGACGTGATTGACACCGCACACCGCAGCCGCGAGCTGCCGTGTAACCCTGATTTCTGGCTGGCGGTGCAGGACGAACTTCTCCCGCAGGTGAAAAGCATGGCCCCGTTCAGCGACCGCGCCGACCATACCGTGGTGGCGGGTCAGAGCTTCGGCGGGCTCTCTTCCCTCTATGCGGGCCTCAACTGGCCGCAGCGTTTTGGCTGCATCCTCAGCCAGTCCGGATCCTACTGGTGGCCGCACCGCGGCGCGCAGCAGGACGGGCTGCTCATCGAACAACTCAAAGCGGGTGACAAAACCGCTCGCGGGCTGCGCATCGTCCTTGAGGCCGGGCGCAACGAGCCGCTTATTTTGCGCGCAAACCAGGCGATCCTCGCCGAACTATACACTCAGCAACCGGTTTTCTGGCGTCAGGTTGACGGCGGACACGATGCGCTTTGCTGGCGCGGTGGGCTGACGCAGGGGCTGATGACCCTCTGGCAGCCGCTTATTCAATAACGGAGTCTGTATGGAATTCAGCAATCCTTTCGATAATCCGCAGGGACAGTTCGCCATTTTGCAAAATGACCAGGGGCAGTACAGCCTGTGGCCGCAGCAGTGCGAGTTGCCCGCGGGCTGGCGCGTGGTCTGCGAACCGCAATCTCAGGAGGCGTGCCAGCAGTGGCTGGCGGAACAGTGGCAGACGCTTGAGCCGTCATGTTTTGCGGGGGAGCGCGCATGAACCGTCTCCCTCTTGTCGCCGCCCAGCCGGGGATCTGGATGGCAGAGCAGCTTACCTCCCTGCCAAACGCCTGGAGCGTCGCGCACTACACCGAGCTGAAAGGCGCTATCGATGCGCCATTGCTGGCAAAAGCCATCGCTGAAGGCATGATGCAGGCCGACACCCTGCGGATGCGTTTTGCCGAAGATAACGGTGAGGTGTGGCAGTGGATCGATGAGGCCATGCTCCTGCCGGAGCCGTCCATCGTGCGCGTTGACTCCCACGACGCCGCCGTGGCGCTGATAGAGGCCGATCTCAACCAGAACCTGCGCGTCGACAGCGGTCAGCCGCTGGCGTTTCACCAGCTGATCCAGGTGGGAGAAAGCCACTGGTACTGGTATCAGCGGTATCATCATCTTGTGGTAGATGGCTTCAGCTTCCCTGCTATTACCCGTCAGATCACCGCCATTTACGCTGCGTGGCAGAAAGGTGAATCCACGCCGGCCTCGCCGTTCACCCCGTTCGCCGAGGTGGTGGAGGAGTATCAGCGCTATCGCGACAGCGAGGCGTATCAGCGCGACGGTGCTTTCTGGGCCGAACAACGCAAACAGCTTCCTTCTCCGGTCTCGCTCTCTTCCGCGCCGCTGCCGGGACGCGCCGCCACCACCGATATCCTGCGCCTGAAAATTGCGATGGACGGCCGTGCGTTCAGCCAGCTTGCACAGAAGGCAGGCCAGGCGCAGCGTACCGATCTGGCCCTTGCGCTGGTGGCGCTGTGGCTGGGCCGCCTGACCGGACGGCTGGACTACGCCGCCGGGTTTATCTTTATGCGCCGCATGGGCTCCGCCGCGCTGACCGCGACCGGACCGGTGCTCAACGTCCTGCCGCTGGCGGTGAATATTCGCCCGCAGGAGAGCCTGCCGGAACTGGCGCTGCGCCTGGCGAACCAGCTGAAAAAGATGCGCCGCCATCAGCGTTACGACGCCGAGCAGATCGTGCGCGACAGCGGACGTGCCGCAGGCGACGAAGCCCTTTTTGGTCCGGTGCTGAACGTCAAGGTGTTCGATTATCAGCTGAATATCGACGGCGTGGAGGCCATTACCCACACGCTGGCAACCGGCCCGGTGAACGATCTGGAGCTGGCGCTGTTCCCGGACGAGCAGGGCGGACTGAGCATTGAGATCCTCGCCAACGGGCAGCGTTACGACGAGGCGACGCTGAAGGGGCACGCGGCGCGCCTGAACGCAATGCTGACGCAGTTTGCCGCCAATCCGGACCTGCGCTGTGGCGACGTGGAAACCGTATCAGAGCAGGAATACGCCCGGCTGGCGCGCATCAACGATACCGGGCTGGCGCTGCCGTCCACCACGCTGGCGGATCTTGTGGCGGAGCAGGCGAGCAAAACGCCGGACGCCCCCGCGCTGGCGGATGCCCATACTGAACTGAACTACCGCCAGATGCGCGAGCAGGTGGTCGCGCTGGCAAACCTGCTGCGCGCGCGCGGCGTGAAGCTGGGCGACAGCGTGGCGGTGGCGCTCCCGCGCTCGGTGTTCCTGACCCTGGCGCTGCACGGGATTGTTGAAGCAGGCGCCGCCTGGCTGCCGCTGGATACCGGTTACCCGGATGACCGTCTGCGGATGATGCTGGAGGACGCGAAGCCGTCGCTGCTCATTACCACCGACGAGCAGCTTCCGCGCTTTAACGATCTGCCGATCGCCACCTTTAGTTACAACACACTATTACCGGCCACCGATGCTGAACCTCTGCGCCTGGCGAAGCCGGAGCAGACCGCGTACATCATCTTTACCTCCGGTTCGACGGGGCGTCCAAAAGGGGTGATGGTCGGCCATACCGCCATCGTTAACCGCCTGAAGTGGATGCAGGATCATTATCCACTGGCGGCGCATGACGTGGTGGCGCAGAAAACGCCGTGCAGCTTTGACGTGTCGGTGTGGGAGTTCTGGTGGCCGTTTATCGCCGGGGCGAAGCTGGTGATGGCCGAGCCGGACGCGCACCGCGATCCGCAGGCGATGCAGGGCTTCTTCGCAGAATATGGCGTAACCACCACCCACTTCGTGCCGTCGATGCTGGCGGCGTTCGTCGCCTCGCTGACGCCGGAAAACGTCGACTGTTGCAGGACGCTGAAGCAGGTGTTCTGTAGCGGCGAGGCGTTGCCGACTGCGCTGTGTCGCGAGTGGGAACAGCTCACCCATGCGCCGCTGCACAACCTCTATGGCCCGACCGAAGCGGCGGTGGATGTCAGCTGGTATCCGGCGTACGGCCCCGAGCTGGCGGCGGTGGAAGGCAACAGCGTGCCGATCGGCTTCCCGGTGTGGAATACGGGGCTGCGCATTCTGGACGCGATGATGCGCCCGGTGCCGTTCGGCGTGGCGGGGGATCTCTATCTCACCGGCATTCAGCTGGCGCAGGGGTATCTGGGACGCCCCGACCTTACCGCCAGCCGCTTTATCGCCGATCCGTTTGCCCCCGGCGAGCGAATGTACCGCACCGGGGACGTTGCCCGCTGGCTGGACAACGGCGCGGTGGAATATCTGGGCCGCAGCGACGATCAGCTGAAAATCCGCGGCCAGCGCATCGAGCTGGGCGAAATCGACCGGGCGATGCTCGCGCTGCCGGATGTGGCCCAGGCGGTGGCGCACGCCTGCGTGTTCAACCAGGCGGCTGCCACGGGCGGCGATGCCCGCCAGCTGGTGGGATACGTTGTCTCTGAATCCGGCTTAACGCTGGATCGCGACGCGCTGCTTGCATCACTCAAAGCCCAGCTGCCGCCGCATATGGTGCCGGTGGTGCTGCTGCAAATCAGCGCGCTGCCGTTAAGCGCCAACGGCAAACTGGATCGCAAGGCGCTGCCGCTGCCGGAGCTGACCAGCAAAACTTCCGGTCGCGCGCCCGAGACGCAAACTGAAGTCACCGTGGCGCAGGCGTTTTCTGCCCTGCTGGGCTGCGCGGTGAACGATATCGAGGCCGATTTCTTTGCCCTCGGCGGCCACTCGCTGCTGGCGATGCGCCTTGCGGCTCAGCTCAGCCGTGCGTTCGGCCGCAAGGTCACGCCGGGGCAGATTATGGTCGCCTCGACGGTGAGCAAGCTTAGCGCCCTGCTGGACTCGCAGATGAGCGACGAGCAGGCGCAGCGTCTGGGGTATGAAACCGTTCTCCCGCTGCGTGAAAGCAACGGCCCCACGCTGTTCTGCTTCCATCCGGCGTCCGGCTTTGCCTGGCAGTTTAGCGTCCTGGCGCGCTACCTCAGCCCGCGCTGGTCAATCGTCGGCATTCAGTCTCCCCGGCCTGAGGGGCCGATGCAGCAGTGTGCGGATCTCGATGCGGTGATCGAACATCATCTGAAGACGTTGCGTAAGCAACAGCCGCAGGGACCGTATTATCTGTTCGGCTATTCCCTCGGCGGCACGCTGGCGCAGGGCATTGCGGCGCGTCTGCGCGAGCAGGGTGAAGACGTAGCGTTCCTCGGCCTGCTGGATACCTGGCCACCGGAAACCCAGAACTGGGCGGAGAAAGAGGCCAACGGCCTCGATCCGGAGGTGCTGGCGGAAATTGAGCGCGAACGCCAGGCGTTTATTGCCGCCCAGCAGGGGCAGGGCTCCAGCGAGTTGTTTAACGCCATTGAAGGCAACTATGCGGACGCGGTGCGGCTGCTCACCACGGCACATAGCGCGCGGTTTGACGGTAAAGCGACGCTGTTTGTCGCCGAGCGAACGCGAACCCTCGATCCGCAGGCCGCGTGGGCGCCGTGGGTGGGTGAGCTGGAGGTGTACAGCCAGGACTGCGCCCACGTGGATATCATTTCACCGCAGGCGTTTGAAAAGATTGGGCCGGTACTGAAGGAAATTTTGGGGTAACGTTTAAAGCCCCTCACCCTAACCCTCTCCCACGGGGAGAGGGGATGGTTTGCTCCCTCTCCCTGTGGGAGAGGGCCGGGGTGAGGGCATCAGACCGCACGCTTGCCCAACGGCACCACCAACGGCGTACCCGCCACCGGATCCTCAATAATCATGCAGCGCATGCCGTAGATCCGCGCGATCAGATCCGGCGTCACAATCTCTTTCGGCGCGCCCTGCGCCACAATCTCGCCGTCGCGCAGCGCAATCAAATGCGTAGCGTAGCGGCACGCCTGGTTTAAATCGTGCAGCACCGCTGCCAGGGTGTAGCCCTGCGTGCGGTTCAGTTCGCTCAGCAGCTCCAGCAGGTCAATCTGATGGCTGATATCCAGCCAGGTCGTCGGCTCGTCCAGCAGCATGATGGAGGTCTCCTGCGCCAGCACCATCGCGATCCACGCGCGCTGGCGCTGTCCGCCGGAGAGGGTATCGACGCTTTGCTGGGCCAGATCGGTGATGCCCGTCGCCTGCATCGCGCGCTTCACGGCCTCGTCGTCCTCCTTGCGCCAGCGGGTAAACAGCGGCTGGTGCGGATAGCGCCCGCGGGAGACCAGCTCCTGCACGGTAATATCCCCCGGCGTGGTGGCGTTTTGCGCCAGCAGCCCAATTCGGCGCGCAACCTCTTTGCTGGCGAAGCGCTGGATCTGCTCCCCGTCGAGGAACACGCTGCCCTCAACCGGCGACATCAGGCGGCTCAGCGTGCGCAGCAATGTCGATTTGCCGCAGCCGTTTGGCCCGATAATGGCGGTGAAGTGGCCGTCCGGAATGGCAACGGATAAGTCCCGGGCAATGATTTTTTTACCGTAGCCGAGGGTCAAGTTTTCGCCGCGCAAGCGGGGTGTTGAATCTGTCATTTCTTGCGTGACTCCTGAACGAGCAAGACGATGAGGTAAATCCCGCCGAGGCTGACGGTCACCACGCCCACCGGCAGTTGATAAGGCGTAAACAGCTGCTGAGCGCAGAGATCGGCGGCCAGCAGTAATACTGCGCCGCACAGCGCTGCCTGGGTTAATCCCCAGCGCGCGGTGCCGCTAAGTCGCCGCGCGATATGCGGCGCGACAAGGGCAATAAACGAGATCGGCCCGGCGATGGCGGTAGACGCTGCGGTCAGCAAGACCGCCACCAGCATCAGCATCAGGCGCGAGCGCTCTACGCTCACGCCCAGCGCGCAGGCGCTGTCGTCGCCCATCTCCAGCAGCCGCATGCGCCTGACCAGCAGCAGCGCGCCAATAAACATCAGGATAATCAGCGGCGCGGCGGGCCAGGTTTTTCCCCACGTCAGACCGTTGAGGGAACCGGCGTACCACAGCCCGGCGGAGAGTGCGGTTTCCAGCGACGCCTGTAGCAGAAGCCAGGTGTTAAACGCCATCAGCATCGCGCGGATACCGATCCCGATGATGATCAGGCGGAAGGTGTCGATGCCGTTGCGCCAGGCCAGGGCCCAGATAAGCAGGGAGGTGAGAATGCCGCCCGCCATCGCCGTAAAGGTAATGGCCGTGAGATGCTGCCCGAACAGCACCATCGCCACCAGCACGCCGCTCCACGCGCCGGTATTCAGGCCCATCACGTCCGGGCTGCCGAGGGGGTTACGCATCAGCGACTGGAATATTGCGCCGCTGACGCCAAGCGCTGCGCCAACCAGGATCGCCATCGCCACGCGCGGCAGTCGCCATTCGGTGACCACCATGGTGATGTTACGCGGCGCGCTGCCGGTGAGAGCATGAAAGACCTGCGCGAAATCAAGCGTTACGGCACCGCTTTGCAGGCTCCAGACCGCCAGCAGCAGACTGGCGACGACCAGCAGGGCGACGCTGGTGAGTAATCGACGGGACGGGGCCATCATGCGCCACCCCCGCGTCTGCGTCGTACCAGGAAGATCAGCACCGGCGCGCCGATAAAGGCGCTGACCACCGAGACGCGCAATTCACCCGGCACCAGCAGGCGGCCCAGTACGTCGGCAAACAGCAGCAGGGCAGGGGTCGCCAGCAGCGTGACCGGCAGTGACCAGCGGTGATCCGCCCCCACCAGCCAGCGCGCCATGTGCGGCATCATCAGGCCGATAAAGGCAATCGGCCCGACGACGGCGGTCGCGCTGCCGCACAGCACGGTGATGACAAGCAGGCCCGTCAGCTGCGTGCGCGCCACGCGGTTGCCGAGGGCGGTCGCGGTGTCGCTGCCGAGGCTCAGGCTGTTGAGCGCCCGGCTTAAACACAGCGCTACGGCGGCAGAGATAAACACCGGGAATGCCACCACTTTCAGGGTATCAAGGGTACGGATATCCAGCGAACCGGCCTGCCAGAAGCGCAGCTGGTCATACACGTCCGGGTTGAGCAGGGCGATGCCGTTCGATAAGCCTTCCAGCACCGCCGCGAGCGCCACGCCCGCCAGTGTCAGACGTACCGGGCTGAGCTGTCCGCCGCCCTGGCTGCCGGTAAAGGCCACCACCAGCGAGGCGGCCAGCGCGCCGCAGAAGGCCATCACCAGCTGTTCAGACGGAGAGGTGAAACCAAACAGCGCCGCGCCGAGCACAATGGCGAAACTGGCACCAGAGTTCACGCCGAGAATGCCAGGGTCCGCCAGCGGGTTGCGGGTGAGGGTTTGCATCAGGGCACCGGCAAGCCCGAGCGCGCCACCGGCCAGCAGGCCGGCAAGGGTGCGGGGCAGGCGGGCGTCGAGCACGATAATGCACTCGGCGCTCTGGCAGGTACCGGAGAGCGCATCGACAATAACGGACGCGGGCAGCGGCTTCGCGCCAACCAGCAAACTGAGTGCAATCGCAAGGATCAACAGCAGCAATAAAACGGGCACGGCTACGGCGCGCACCGCGGAAGAGGAAAACGACATAGCAACGTCCATGATGTGATAATGATAGTAATTATCGTTATCTATCTTATTTGGCTATGTTAGCATGTGCGCCCATGGAAATGGTAGACCGATACCTCAAGGCCTTGTCATGAATCAAAAATCCTGGCTGCTCAACCTCAGCCTGCTGAAAACGCACCCGGCGTTTCGAGCGGTTTTTATCGCCCGCTTTATCTCCATTTTATCCCTCGGCCTGCTCGGGGTCGCCGTGCCGGTACAGATCCAGACCATGACCCACTCCAGCTGGCTGGTGGGGTTATCCGTCACCTTAACCGGCGGGGCGATGTTTATCGGCCTGATGGTGGGCGGCGTGCTGGCGGACCGCTACGAGCGTAAAAAACTGATCCTGCTGGCGCGCGGCACCTGCGGGGTGGGCTTTGTCGGGCTGTGTCTGAACGCAATGCTGCCGGAGCCGTCGCTGATGGCGATTTATGCCCTGGGCCTGTGGGACGGCTTTTTTGCCTCGTTAGGCGTGACGGCGCTGCTGGCGGCCACGCCCGCGCTGGTCGGGCGCGAGAACCTGATGCAGGCGGGGGCGATCACCATGCTCACCGTGCGTCTGGGATCGGTGATTTCGCCGATGGTCGGCGGCCTGCTGCTGGCGACCGGCAACGTGGCGTGGAACTACGGCCTTGCCGCGGCGGGAACCTTTATCACCACACTGACGCTGCTGCGTCTGCCGCTCCTGCCACCGCCGCCGCAGCCGCGCGAGCATCCGCTGAAGTCCCTGATGGCCGCGATTCGTTTTCTGTTCAGCAACCCGCTGATTGGCGGCATTGCGCTGCTCGGCGGCCTGCTGACGATGGCGAGCGCCGTACGCGTGTTGTACCCGGCGCTGGCGGGCGAGTGGCAGATGAGCGCCTCAGAGATTGGCGTGCTGTACGCCGCCATTCCGCTCGGCGCCGCGTGCGGGGCGCTGACCAGCGGAAACCTGGCGCAGAGCGCGAGACCGGGGTTAATCATGCTGGTGGCGACGCTGGCCTCGTTTATCGCGATTGGTTTCTTCAGCCTGATGCCGGTGTGGGCGCTGGGGGTGATGTGTCTGGTGATTTTTGGCTGGCTGAGCGCGGTCAGCTCTCTTTTACAGTACACCCTGATCCAGACCCAGACGCCGGAAGGGATGCTCGGGCGCATTAACGGCCTGTGGACGGCGCAGAACGTCACGGGCGATGCGATTGGCGCAGCGATCCTCGGCGGGCTGGGGGCGATAATGACCCCGGTGGCGTCGGCGAGCAGCAGCGGGTTTGTGTTAGCCGTGGTTGGCGTAATTTTATTGGCGGTTTTGGTGGAGTTGCGTCGGTTCAGGCAGAACCTGTAGGTCGGGTAAGGCGTAGCCGCCACCCGACAAAACGCCCGGTGGCGCTGCGCTTACCGGGCCTACGGGAAACGTGCCACTTATTTAAAAATTGAATTCAAACGCTGCAACACCAACAACGCGCTGTAATAATCCAGGCGGAACGTCTCCGTTCCCAGCGCCCAGACGCGCTTGTTCTTGACCGACGGCAGATGCGCCAGCAGCGGATTGGCGTAAATCGCGTCCACGTCTTTCTGGTCGCCGGCAAACACGAACAGCCCTTCGCCGTTCAGCCCCGTCGCCAGGTTTTCCCCGCCCAGTTGAATAATGTCGTGACGCTTGCCCTGGCTTTTCGAGGTGTGCAATCCATCAGGTAACGCTGCCAGCGTGAAGCCCAACTGGTGCAGCAGCTTGCCCTGAGCCGAGTCTGTCGTCCACAGGTTCGCCGTGTGCGCCGCGGCGGTGTAGACGATGGCGTTCACCGGCTGCGGCGGCAGCTTCATCTGCTGCTTCACCTGGGCGAGCTGTTTATCGAAGGCAGCGATGCGCTCTGCGGCCTGTGTTTCCTGCCCGGTGATCGTCCCCAGCTGGGTCAGCAGTTCCTGCCAGCTTTTGTCGTCGTAGTTAATGATAAGCGTCGGGGCGATGGCGGAAAGCTGATCGTAGAGTGCCAGCGCGGAATCCCCGCCGGTGGCGCTGATCAAAATCAGGTCCGGCATCTGGGCCGCGACGGCTTCGGCGCTCGGCTCGCCGATGTACAGCCGGGCAACCTTACGCTGTTTCGCGATATCGCCCCACTGACGTAAAAAGCCCTGTGCATCCGCCACGCGGTTGTTTGGCGTGGTGGCTCCGCTGGCAATAACCGGGGCGTCAATGGCCAGCAGGGAGCCGGTTAGGGTCACGCTGGTGGAAACAATGCGCGTCGGTTTGCTCTCAAGCGTATGAACGCCGCGGCTGTCTGTGACCTGACGCGGCCAGTCGGCGGCCGTCGCTGAGGTTAGTCCTAAAACAAAAAGTCCTGTTAAAAGAAAGGCATTACGGCAAACGGCAGGGAGTTTCACAGAGCGGCATCCTGTTTTTGTTGAAGTTAATGCTTCTCATTTTCATGATTGCGGGGAAGGTATGCAAGCGTTAGTCGCACAAGTTGTTTGCTCTGCGGTTGACACCAGGGCGATGTGGGATTAGGTTAGCCGACGAAAATATAAATGATAATCATTATTACTGCTTTTATCATTTTAGGAGGATGATATGGATACGTCATTGGCTGAGGACCTTCAGCACACCGCGACCACGCTGCAATCAGACAGCTTTTTCTTTATGTCGCCCTATCGCAGTTTTACCACGTCAGGCTGTTTTGCCCGTTTTTCTGAACCCGCCGTCGGCGGTGACGATCCGGCGGGCCCCTTTCAGCAGAAATTAGCTCAGGCTTTCCTGAATGCGAAAAACAGCGGCATTGCCCATCCGGTGATGGTAGGGGCGATCCCCTTCGATACCCACAAACCGTCATCGCTGTTTATTCCGCAACGCTGGCAAACCTTCTCCCGCCCGGCGCGTCAGCAGTCCGCACGCTACGCCTCCGGCGCGCAGACGCTGAACGTGCAACAACGCACCGAGATCCCGCCGCAGCCGGTTTTCGAGGAGATGGTCGCCCGCGCCGCGTCGCTCACCGCCACGCCGCAGGTGAATAAGGTGGTGCTGTCGCGCCTGATTGATATCGCCACCGACAAACAGATTGATAGCAGCGCGCTGATGGAGCGTCTTATCGCCCAGAACCCGGCGAGCTTTAACTTCCACGTACCGCTGGAAGACGGCGGCGTGCTGCTGGGCGCCAGCCCGGAACTGCTGCTGCGTAAAGAGGGCGCGCACTTTAGCTCGCTGCCGCTGGCGGGCTCTGCGCGCCGTCAGCCGGACGATGTGCTGGATCGCGAAGCGGGCACTAAGCTGCTGGCCTCCGAAAAAGACCGTCACGAGCACGACCTGGTAACGCAGGCGATGAAAACCATTCTGGAACCGCGCAGCCATCATCTGACCATGCCGGCTTCCCCGCAGCTCATCACCACCCCGACGCTGTGGCATCTGGCGACGCCGGTAGAAGGTGACGCGCGTGAAAACGAGAACGCCCTGACGCTGGCCTGTCTGCTGCACCCGACGCCAGCGCTAAGCGGCTTCCCGCATCAGGCGGCAAAAGAGCTGATTGCCGAGCTGGAGCCGTTCGATCGTGAGCTGTTCGGCGGCATCGTCGGCTGGTGCGACAGCGAAGGTAACGGCGAGTGGGTGGTAACTATCCGCTGCGCGCGGCTGCATCAGAATACCGTTCGCCTGTTTGCCGGCGCGGGCATTGTGCCTGCTTCCTCCCCGGTGGGCGAATGGCGCGAGACGGGCGTGAAGCTCTCCACCATGCTCAACGTGTTTGGTTTGCACTAAGGAATACTCATGACCATCCCTTTTACCCGCTGGCCTGAGGAATTTGCCCGCCGCTACCGTGAAAAAGGCTACTGGCAGGATCTGCCGCTGACCCACATCCTGACGGACCATGCGGACAACGATGCGGTCGCGATAATTGACGGCGATCGCCGCATCACCTACCGCGCGTTTAATCAGGCGGTGACGAATCTGGCGTCTGTCCTTCAGGCGCAGGGGCTGCATCGCGGCGAGACCGCGCTGGTGCAGCTCGGCAACGTGGCCGAGTTCTACATCACCTTCTTCGCGCTGCTGCAAATCGGCGTCGCACCGGTCAACGCGCTCTTTAGCCATCAGCGCAGCGAACTCAACGCCTACGCGGAGCAGATCAAACCCGCCGTGCTGATTGCCGAGCGCGACCACACGCTGTTCGCGGGTGATGATTTTCTCAATACCTTTGTGGATGCGCATCGCTCGGTACGCGTTGTGCTGCTACGCGGCGATAAGGGCGAACACGCGCTGGAGGCGGCGATTGCACGCCCGGCGGACAATTTCATCCCGAACCCGACGCCCGCCGACGAAGTGGCGTTCTTCCAGCTCTCCGGCGGCAGCACCGGCACGCCGAAGCTGATCCCGCGTACGCACAACGACTACGACTACAGCATCCGTCGCAGCAACGAAATCTGCGGAATCACTGCGCACACCCGCTATCTGAACGCACTTCCCGCGGCGCATAACTACGCCATGAGCTCGCCGGGATCGTTAGGCGTTTTCACGGCGGGCGGCTGCGTGGTGCTGGCGAACGATCCGAGCGCCACGCTCTGCTTCCCGCTGATTGAGCAGCATCAGATAAACGTCACCTCACTGGTGCCGCCCGCGGTCAGCCTGTGGTTGCAGGCGATTGCCGACGGCGCGGGGAACGCCCAGCTGAAATCCCTCGAACTGCTCCAGGTAGGCGGCGCACGTCTCTCCGCCACGCTTGCGGCACGTATTCCGGCGGAAATTGGCTGCCAGCTTCAGCAGGTGTTTGGCATGGCGGAAGGGCTGGTGAACTACACCGCCCTCGACGATGCGCCGGAGCGCATCATCAATACCCAGGGCCGCCCGATGTGCCCGGACGATGAAGTGTGGGTGGCGGACGAGGACGGCAACCCGCTGCCGCGCGGGGAAGTCGGGCGTCTGATGACGCGCGGCCCTTACACCTTCCGCGGCTATTTCAATAGCCCGGAACACAACGCCAGCGCCTTTGATGCCAACGGTTTCTACTGCTCGGGCGATCTGATCGCCATCGATGAGCAGGGTTACATCACCGTGCAGGGGCGCGAGAAAGATCAGATCAACCGCGGTGGCGAGAAGATCGCCGCCGAAGAGATCGAAAACCTGCTGCTGCGCCACGACGCGGTGATCCACGCCGCGCTGGTGAGCATGGAGGACAGCCTGCTGGGCGAAAAAAGCTGCGCGTACCTGGTGGTGAAACAGCCCCTGCGCGCGGTGGAGGTGCGCCGCTTCCTGCGCGAGCAGGGCGTCGCCGAATTTAAGCTGCCGGACCGCGTTGAGAGCGTGGATGCGCTTCCGCTCACGCCGGTCGGCAAAGTTGATAAGAAACAGTTGCGCCTGTGGCTTGCTGAACGCGCCCGGGGCTGAGGAACAGATAATGGCCATTCCAAAATTAACCGCATACGCGCTGCCAACCGCCGCCGAACTGCCGACCAGTAAAGTGAACTGGGCGTTTGAACCGGAGCGCGCCGCGCTGCTGATCCACGATATGCAGGAGTATTTCCTGAACTTCTGGGGCGAAAATAGCGACATGATGCAGCAGGTAGTGGCGAACATCGCTAAACTGCGCGCGTACTGCAAAGAGCACAATATTCCGGTGTACTACACCGCGCAGCCGAAAGATCAGAGCGATGAAGACCGCGCCCTGCTGAACGATATGTGGGGGCCGGGCCTGACTCGCTCGCCGGAGCAGCAGCGCATCGTCGCTGAGCTGACCCCGGACGAAGCGGACACCGTGCTGGTGAAGTGGCGCTACAGCGCGTTTCACCGCTCGCCGCTGGAGCAGATGCTTAAAGAGACCGGGCGCAACCAGCTTTTGATCACCGGCGTGTACGCCCACATCGGCTGCATGACCACCGCCACCGACGCCTTTATGCGCGACATCAAACCGTTCTTTATCGCCGACGCGCTGGCGGATTTCACCCGCGACGAGCACCTGATGTCGCTGAAATACGTGGCAGGACGTTCGGGCCGCGTGGTGATGACCGACGAACTGCTGCCGTCCGTTCCGACAACGAAAGCCGCGCTGCGTGAGCTGATCCTGCCGCTGCTGGACGAGTCCGACGAGCCGATGGATGACGAAAACCTGATCGACTACGGTCTGGATTCAGTGCGGATGATGGCGCTGGCCGCCCGCTGGCGCAAAGTGCACGGCGACATTGATTTCGTGATGCTGGCAAAAAATCCGACCCTCGATGCCTGGTGGGCGCTGCTCTCCCGCGAGGTGAAGTGATGGTTTTTGATTTCACCGGTAAAACGGTCTGGGTGACGGGCGCGGGTAAGGGCATTGGTTATGCGACCGCGCTGGCATTTGTGGAGGCCGGGGCGCAGGTGACCGGGTTCGATCTGGCTTTCCCTCACGGCGAATATCCGTTTGCCACCGAAACGCTGGACGTGGCGGATGCGGCGCAGGCGAGTGACGTCTGCGGGCGTTTGCTCAGCAGCCTTGAGCGGCTCGATGTGCTGGTTAACGCGGCGGGCATTCTGCGTATGGGCGCGACGGATCAGCTCTCGCAGGAGGACTGGCAGCAGACCTTTGCGGTCAACGTCGGCGGCGCGTTCAACCTGTTCCAGCAGACGATGGGCCAGTTCCGTCATCAGCAGGGGGGGGCGATTGTGACGGTGGCCTCTGACGCGGCGCACACGCCGCGCATCGGCATGAGCGCCTACGGCGCGTCGAAAGCGGCGCTGAAAAGCCTGGCGCTGACCGTCGGGCTGGAACTGGCGGGCAGCGGCGTACGCTGTAACCTGGTGTCGCCGGGTTCAACGGATACCGACATGCAGCGCACCCTGTGGACCAGCGATGATGCGGAACAGCGGCGCATTCGCGGCTTTGGCGAGCAGTTCAAGCTCGGCATTCCGCTCGGTAAAATTGCCCGTCCACAGGAGATTGCTGCGACCGTGCTGTTCCTGGCATCCGATGCCGCCAGCCATATCACCTTGCAGGATATCGTGGTGGACGGCGGCTCCACGCTGGGGGCGTAATGATCTGGAAACGTCATTTAACGCTCGAGGAGCTGAACGCCACCAGCCTGAATACGATGGTGGGGCACCTTGGCATCGTCTATACCCGCCTCGGGGACGATACGCTGGAAGCAGAGATGCCGGTGGATGCCCGCACCCACCAGCCGTTTGGCCTGCTGCATGGCGGCGCCTCGGCGGCGCTGGCGGAAACGCTGGGCTCAATGGCCGGTTTTCTGATGACCCGTGACGGGCAGAACGTGGTGGGCACGGAACTGAATGCCACGCACCACCGCGCGGTCTCTCACGGTAAGGTACGCGGCGTGTGTCAGCCGCTGCATCTGGGCCGTTCCAGCCAGAGCTGGGAGATCGTGGTGTTCGACGAGCAGGGGCGGCGGTGCTGTACCTGTCGGTTGAGTACGATGGTGTTGGGGTAAGTCATTCAGCTGAAAGTGATCGGCTTAACACTGTGGTGTAAATCTCTGGTTTGACCACGCATTATTGCGTTTCAAAGTTGTTAAATTTTATCCGTTGTTCTAGAAACAAAATGTAACATCTCACTGTTTCACAACAACGGACAACAACTATGAACAACTCAGGGAAATACCTTACGTGGGCGGTGCTCTCCGTGGTGGGAGCCTTTGCCCTGGGCTATATCGCCCTCAACCGGGGGGAGCAGATCAACGCGCTGTGGATCGTCGTCGCCTCCGTCTGCATTTATCTGATCGCATACCGTTTTTATGGCCGCTATATCGCTAAGACGGTACTGGGCGTAGACGGCACGCGCATGACGCCGGCCGTGCGTCATAACGACGGTCTGGACTACGTGCCGACCGATAAAAAAGTGCTGTTCGGTCACCATTTCGCGGCGATTGCCGGGGCAGGCCCGCTGGTGGGGCCGGTACTGGCCGCGCAGATGGGCTACCTGCCAGGGATGATCTGGATCCTCGCGGGGGTGGTGCTGGCGGGCGCGGTGCAGGACTTCATGGTGCTGTTCGTCTCCACCCGCCGCGACGGTCGTTCACTGGGTGAGCTGGTGAAAGAGGAGATGGGCGCAACCGCCGGGGTGATTGCGCTGGTGGCGACCTTTATGATCATGGTGATCATCCTCGCGGTGCTGGCGATGATCGTGGTGAAAGCCTTGACCCACAGCCCGTGGGGAACCTATACCGTCGCCTTCACCATTCCGCTGGCGCTGTTTATGGGGATCTATATCCGCTATCTGCGTCCGGGGCGCATTGGTGAAGTTTCAGTTATTGGCCTGGTGTTCCTGGTGTTTGCCATTATCTCCGGCGGCTGGGTAGCGGAAAGCCCGACCTGGGCGCCGTTCTTCGACTTCACCGGCGTGCAGCTGACCTGGATGCTGGTGGGCTATGGCTTTGTGGCGGCGGTGCTGCCGGTGTGGCTGCTGCTGGCCCCGCGTGACTACCTCTCCACCTTCCTGAAAATCGGCACCATCGTCGGGCTGGCGATCGGCATTCTGATTATGCGCCCGACCCTGACCATGCCTGCGCTGACCAAATTTATTGACGGCACCGGCCCGGTCTGGACCGGTAACCTGTTCCCGTTCCTGTTTATCACCATCGCCTGCGGCGCGGTGTCGGGCTTCCACGCGCTGATCGCCTCCGGAACCACGCCGAAGATGCTGGCGAATGAAAATCAGGCCTGCCTGATTGGCTACGGCGGCATGCTGATGGAATCCTTCGTGGCGATTATGGCGCTGGTTTCGGCCTGTATTATTGACCCGGGCGTTTACTTTGCGATGAACAGCCCAATGGCGGTACTGGCCCCGGCCGGCACCGTTGACGTGGTTGCCTCTGCCGCGCAGGTGGTCAGCGGCTGGGGCTTTACGATTACCCCTGAAACGTTGACGCATATCGCTAATGAGGTCGGCGAGCAGTCAATTATCTCCCGCGCAGGCGGGGCGCCAACGCTGGCGGTGGGCATGGCCTACATTCTGCACGGCGCGCTGGGCGGGCTGATGGATGTCTCGTTCTGGTATCACTTCGCCATTCTGTTCGAGGCGCTGTTTATTCTGACGGCGGTGGATGCCGGTACGCGTGCGGCGCGCTTTATGTTGCAGGATCTGCTGGGGGTGATCTCCCCGAACCTGAAGCGTACCGATTCACTCCCGGCTAACCTGCTGGCGACGGCGCTGTGCGTGCTGGCGTGGGGCTACTTCCTGCATCAGGGCGTGGTCGATCCGCTCGGCGGGATTAACACCCTGTGGCCGCTGTTCGGTATCGCCAACCAGATGCTGGCGGGCATGGCCCTGATGCTCTGTGCCGTAGTCCTGTTCAAGATGAAGCGCCAGCGTTACGCATGGGTGGCGCTGGTGCCAACGGCGTGGCTGCTGATCTGTACCCTGACCGCGGGCTGGCAGAAAGCCTTCAGCCCGGACAATAAGGTGGGCTTCCTGGCGATCGCCAACAAGTTCCAGGCGATGATCGACAGCGGTAAGATCCCGGCACAGTACACCGAATCTCAACTGTCGCAGCTGGTGTTTAACAACCGTCTGGACGCCGGGCTGACCATCTTCTTTATGGTGGTGGTTGTGGTGCTGGCGTTGTATTCTCTGAAAACCGCGCTGGCGGCGTTGAAAGTCGACAAACCGACGGCGAAAGAGACGCCGTATGAGCCAATGCCTGAGAACCTGGACGAGATTGTCACCCAGGCGAAAGGGGCGCATTAACCCGTGTGCCGGGTGGCGGCTTCGCCTTACCCGGCCTACATTTCCTGTGAGATCAGAACTATGTTCGACACCCTTTCCAAAGCAGGTAAATACCTGGGCCAGGCCGCTAAAATGATGATTGGCGTGCCGGATTACGACAACTACGTCGAGCATATGCGCGTCAACCACCCGGACCAGACGCCCATGACCTACGAAGAATTTTTCCGCGACCGTCAGGACGCCCGCTACGGCGGCAAGGGCGGGGCGAAGTGCTGTTAACCCTCTTTTGGTAAATAGAGGCTGATCTGCTCCTGTTTACAGCCGTAAATTGCCGCCAGCTTTTCGCGGGTGCGCTTTTGCGGTCGGGAGTCCAGCGCTTCCAGCTGTGACACGGCGGACTGGCTGATGCCAAGCTTCTCCGCCACCTCCTGCTGGGACATGCCGCGTAAAATGCGCCAGGCGGCCTGTAGGCTGACGTTCTCGCTATGCATGATGTCGCATACTTCACCAGGTAATCCTACGTCATCATAACAATCGTGTTCGACTTCAATATCCTCTAGATCATCATCGGTTTCGTCGTCAATTTCTGCCATCTGTAAGCACATACGAAAGTATTCATCATAGGGAATAACGACGTACTGCGCTTTTCCGTCATCGTCCTTAATTAGCTGAACAGCCATAGGGGGCTTTCTCCTCGTGAAGGTAGGTCGTTGATGTTCTGCGCTTGACGGCCAAAACATAACAATGGTTATCGGGATCGTCCCGAAGTGTAATCAGAATGCGGTAATCGCCAACGCGTAGCCGGAAATGATTTTCTGTTGCCGATATTTTTTTGATATCGGGCCGGGGAGCTGAGCGATCGTCCAGCTCAGCAAGTTTTGCTTTGATTCTTCGCTGATATCGGCCATCGATTTTGGAAAACTCTTTCTTTGCATTCTTTGACCAGACAATCTTCATCCGTACCTCCACTGTACGCCCACACAAATTATAAGGAAATAATAAGACTATTAGATAAATTCCGAATTTCTTATGGGGTACTGTAGAGCGGAGAAAAACCGCGAGAAAGCGGCAAACCGCGAATCGTCGAGGCGGCTCGAACAGGCCTCTGCCGGGCGACAGAGGCATACAGTAAATTTGCGATCAGGCGTTCAGACCGCCGTCGACATCCAGACCGGTGCCGGAAATTTGCCCCGCAGCCGGGCTGGCGAGGAAGGTGACCGCCGCTGCGATATCCTCCGGCTGGCCGTAATGGCCCAGGGCAATAAGCTGACGCTGAGAGTCAGCCTGCTCGCCGTCTTCCGGGTTCATATCGCTGTTGGTCGGGCCGGGGTGGACCAGGTTGACGGTAATGCCGCGCGGGCCTAAATCGCGGGCCAGACCTCGGGTGAGGGAGTTAAGGGCAGACTTGGTCATCGAGTAGACGGCGATCCCCGGCTGTGCCACGCGGTTCGCCAGACAGCTACCGATGTTGATGATGCGTCCGCCGTCAGACATATGCACCAGCGCTTCCTGAATGGCGATCACCACGCCGCGGATGTTGACGTTGATCAGAGCGTCGATGTCCGCCAGGGTCATGGACTCCAGCGGGCCGCCGCGCGCAATCCCGGCGTTATTGACCAGAATATCCAGCCCGCCGAGGGAGCGCGCCGCCTGCGTGACCGCATCCTGAATCGCCTGCGCGCTGGCGCTGTCGGCCTGAATCGCCTCGCCGTGTCGCCCCAGCGCGTTGATCTCATCGACAACCTGCTGGGCTTTATCGACGGATTTTTCGTAGGTGATAACCACATCGGCACCGGCGCGTGCCAGCGACAGCGCAATCGCCCGACCCAGCCCACGACTGGCGCCAGTAACCAGCGCCTTTTTACCTGTTAAATCGATCTGCATGATGACCTCGTTGCAAGAGTGGAGAGAATCATCATTAGGTATAGCCCGTCGGCGCGATTAACGGCTGAAGGATTCCACCTTCTCAAACGCGGCGCGCAGCACCTCAGGCGTTAACGTCACCGGCAGATAGTGAATCGACTCCACCGGGCGCAGGGTGTGGGCAATGACCTTATCCAGCTCGTCGCGGTTGTGAATATCGACGTCCAGCTCGCGAAGCGTGGTCGGCAGATTGAAGCGCTGGTACGCCGCCACCAGCTGCGCCAGCACGTCGTCCTGACCGAGCAGGGCGCTCTGCACCAGAATGCCGTAGGCCACCTTGGTGCCGTGCAGGTATTTTTCCGTCTGCGGCAGCACGGTTAAGCCGTTGTGCACCGCGTGCGCCGCCGCCACGCGGGTATAGCGCTCACCCAGACCGCCGACCATTCCGCCTCCGGCAATAATCGCATCCACCACGTCCCGGAACGCCTGCGTCTGTTCGCCGCGCTGCTGATCCGCAAGCGCTTCTTCGCTGCGTGCCAGCAGCACGTCACGGATCGCCAGCGCACCGTTCAGGCCAAGACGCACGGTCAGCGGCAGACTCTCAGGTTGAGGGGCGAGCACCGCCGCTTCGTACCACTTCGCCAGCGTATCGCCGATGCCCGCCAGCAGATATTCCGCCGGGGCGTTAAGGATGATCTGCGGCTCCACCAGCACCAGAAAGTTGGCGTCGTCAAAAATCTCAAACTGTAGCGCCTGACCGGCATCGTTGTACCAGACGGAGAGCGGGGTCCACGCCGCGCAGGTGGCGGCGATAGTGGGAATGCCTACGAACGGCACGCCCAGACGACGCGCCACGGCCTTGACGGTATCCATTACCGCACCGCCGCCCACGCCAATCACCACGCTGGTTTCACTACCCGACTCGTTCACCAGATGGGTGACGTCACGCTCGCTGCAATGGCCCTTAAACAGCAGATGTTTTGCCCCCGTCGCGTTAAAACTCTGCGGCAGATAAGGGCGTGCGCCCTCGATTGCCCGCTCGCCGTAGATCCACACCGCGCGGGAAAGCTGTTCCGGAGTAAAGAAATCATCCAGGTGGGCAAGGCTTCCCGGATGAGAGAAGTAGTTCGCCGGGCCGGGCACGACGCGGATATCGGTGTTGCTCATGAAGTTGTCCTTTTTTAGCAAGCGCTAACCCGATGTTATGTCTGGACATCCGGATGGCTAATAATATTTTGCTTTAACTTATGCCTTTTACGTCGTTGTCAGTCAACAAGAGCTGTGAAAAATTCGCTAAATCAGAAGAGTAATGAAGGATTTACGCGGATGGTTTCCAGTCGCCTTGAGATGCGCGGTATCAGCCTGGCCTTTTCCGGCTTTCAGGCCCTGTCGCGCGTGGATTTCACCCTGAACGGCGGGTCGGTGCATGCGCTGACCGGCGCCAACGGCGCGGGGAAATCGACGCTGATGGCGGTGCTGTGCGGGACGCACGATCGTTATGAAGGCGAAATCTGCATTAACAACCAGCCGGTAAGTATCCGCGAGCCGCTGGACGCCAAACGGCTGGGTATCCACCTTGTGCAGCAGGAGGTGGATGTGGCGCTCATCCCCGGGTTAAGCATTGCCGAAAACATCATGCTCGACCAGTTGGCGCATCCGGGGCACCGCTACAGCTGGCGCGCGGTTCGTCAGCAGGCGCGGCAGGCGCTGGCGCAGCTGGATGTTTCGCTCGACGTACGCCGCTCCATCGACAGTTGCACGCTGGCTGAAAAACAGCAGATTTTGCTTGCGCGGGCGCTCTCGCACCACTGCCGTTTTCTCATTCTTGATGAGCCCACCGCGCCGCTGGACGCGCACGAGAGTGAGCGTCTGTTTGCGGTAGTAAGACGTCTGCAACAGCAGGGTATCGGCGTGGTGTTTATCTCTCACCGCATTCACGAGCTGAAGGCCATCTGCGACACCCTGACGGTGCTTCGCGACGGCAGGCTGATTGAGTCCGGCCCGATGGCGGATCTGAGCGGCGAAGCGATTGTTGAGAAGATGCTCGGCCACGAGCTGAGCGATATCTATCCGCCCCCGCGCCCGCCGCACGGTGAGGAGACGCTGCTGCGGGTGGAAGGGCTGCACGACGATGCGCTGCTGAAAGATATCTCCCTGCACCTGCGCAAAGGCGAAATCCTTGGCATTGCCGGGCTGGCGGGGGCGGGGAAAACGGAACTCTGCAAGGCGCTGTTTGGCGCCAGCAAAAGCCGCGTCGCGCGCGGCGAGCTGAACCATCAGGCCTGGAAACCGCGCGATCCGGCAGACTCGGTACTGCGCGGTCTGGCGCTGGTGCCGGAGGAGCGGCGCAAAGAGGGCATTTTTATCGACGAGCCGGTGAGCATGAACCTTGCCGTGTGCGCCGATAACAGCTTCTCGCGCTGGAGCCTGTTTGGTCATCGTCAGGCGTGGCGCTGGGCAGAAGAGGTGATCGCCCGCGTCGGTGTGCGCACGCGCGGGCCGGGGCAGGTGCTGCGTCGGCTTTCCGGCGGTAACCAGCAGAAGGTCGCCATCGGCAAATGGCTGCGCAATGACGCCAGCGTGCTGATATTCGACGAGCCGACCAAAGGCGTGGACGTGAAGGCCAAAACCGATCTGTTTCAGCTGATCGACGGCCTGGCGCGCGAGGGCAAAGGTGTCATTTACGCCTCGGGCGAGTTCGCCGAGCTGGTCGGGCTGTGCGACCGCATCTGCGTGCTGTGGGACGGACGCATCGTGGCGGAAATCGCCGGAGCCGAGGCCCGGGAAGAGACACTACTTTATTATTCAACCGGAGGAACGGCGTCGTGAGCAAGGCCCTTTCAGTGAACGCGGCGGCGTCTGGCCGTCAGCAGATTTTCGATTTTCTCTACAGGTGGGGCATGCTGTTGACCGTCGTCGCGCTGGTAGCGGTGTTTGGCCTGGCGTCGGACAGCTTCCTCGATCCGAACAACATCATCAACATTCTGCGCTCGATTGCCATCGTGACGGTGATTGCCATCGGCGTCTCGATTTCGCTGACCGTCGGCGGGTTCGATCTCTCGGTGGGGTCAACCGCGTCGCTGGCGAACGCGCTGGTGATTTCGCTTTTCGTCTGGCACGGCTTCGGCACCACCGAGTCGATTCTGCTTACCCTTGCGCTCTGCACGCTGGTCGGCCTGTTTAACGCCTTTCTGATCGTCATCCTGCGCATTCCGGACATGCTCGCGACCCTTGCCAGCCTGTTTGTCATCCAGGGCGTGGCGATGACCTACAGCTACGGCGGGTCGATTACCGAGAACATGGTGCTGCCGAGCGGCGACATGGCGGAAGGGACCATTCCGGCGGCGTTCAGCCTGCTGGGGCAGGTGCCGACCATTGTGATCGTCATGCTGGTGGTGACGATTCTGGCGCAGCTTGGCCTGTCGCTGACCACCCACGGACGCCGGATGTACGCCATTGGCGGCAACCCGGAAGCCGCGCGTCTCTCCGGTATTCGCACCACGCGCTACAAGGTGGCGGCCTACGTGATCGCCTCGCTGCTGGCGGGACTGGGCGGAATTTTGCTGGCTTCGCGTATCGGTTCATCGCAGGTGAATGCGGGTGGCGGCTACCTGATGGATGCGGTGGCGGCGGCGTGGATCGGGTTCTCGCTGGCCGGGTCCGGCAAGCCGAACGCGCTGGGCACGCTGGTGGGGGCGGTGATCCTCGGCGTGCTGTCGAACGGGCTGGTGATGCTCTCCGTGCCGTATTATGCCATGGACATTATAAAAGGGCTGGTGCTCGCGATGGCACTGGCGATTACTTACATACAAAAACGCTGACAACACAACGGGATAATAAATGAAAAAGATTGCGCTCTCTTTGGTAGCTCTTGGATTACTCACTTCTTTGCCGGGCCTGGCGGCTACCCCCGCGCCGGTTCCGGCCGCCATTGCCAGCCATGACGGCCCCATTCGCATTGCGGTGATCCGCAACCTGGGCTCGGACGACAACACCACGCAGTTTGTTGCCGGGGCGATTCAGGAAGGGAAAAAGCTCGGCTTTAAGGTCAGCACGTTTTTAAGTAACGGGGACGACGCCAGATTCCAGGATTTCGTGAACCAGGCCATCAGCCAGAAATACGACGGGATTATTCTCTCTCAGGGGCGCGATCCGTACTCCACCGCGCTGGTAAAGAAGGCGGTGGATGCCGGGATTAAAGTTTCGGTGTTTGATACCGCCGTGAACGGCGAGATCCCGGGCGTAACCGTTACCCAGCAGGACGATGCCTCCCTGACCAACCTCTCTTTTGGTCAACTGGCGAAAGATTTCAACGGCAAGGCCAATATCGTCAAGCTGTGGGTCGCGGGCTTCCCGCCGATGGAGCGCCGTCAGGCGGCGTATAAAGAACTGCAAAAGCAGTATCCGGAGATTAAAGAGCTGGAGTCCATCGGCGCGGTCTCCTCTGACGTGCAGGGCGACACCGCCAACAAGGTGGGGGCGATCCTCGCGAAATACCCGAAAGGTAAAATCGACGCCATCTGGGGGACCTGGGATGCCTTCAGTCAGGGCGCGTATAAGGCGCTGAAAGAGAACGGCCGCACCGAGATCAAGCTCTACAGCATCGACATCTCCAACCAGGATCTCCAACTGATGCGCGAGCCGGGTAGCCCGTGGAAGGTGAGCGTGGCGGTAGATCCGAAGCTGATTGGCGCGACCAACGTACGCCTGATCGCCAATAAGATTGCCGGAGAAGCGACGCCTGCCACCTACGATTTCAAGGCGGCGGCTATTCCGCAGGCGCTGCTGACCGCCCAGCCGGGTGCGGTGAACGTGGCGTCTCTGGGGAAAATCATTCCGGGCTGGGGCCAGACGGAAGATTTTATCGCGCCGTGGTTTGCGACGCTTGCCGCTAAAAACAAGTAAACCAAGCCGGGTGGCGGCTGCGCCTTACCCGGCCTACATTTCGCACCCGTAGGCCCGGTAAGCGTAGCGCCACCGGGCGTAAGGAGCATAAGGTGTCTCAATTACCCCCTCCCGAATACAGCCGCAATATGCGGCTGATTGGCCATAGCGACCAGGGCGGTCGTCCGGACGGTGTACAGCTGATGGTGCACCGTGGTTTCGCCTATATCGGTCATATGGTGTCGCAGGGCTTTTCCATTGTTGACGTGCGCGATCCGAAAAAACCAAAAGCCGCAGGTTACGTGCCCGCGCCGCCGGGTACCTGGAACGTACACCTCCAGGCGCACGACGATTTGCTGCTGGTGATCAACGCCCGGGATCTGTTTGCCGATGCGCGTTTTGCCGATGAGAAGGTCTACTACACCCGCCAGGTGGGGGAGACCGTCAGCGACGTGCAGGATAAAGTCTGGAGCGCCGGGCTTCGCGTCTTTGATATCTCCACGCCGGACAGGCCACGCGAAATCGGCTTTCTGTCGCTGAGCGGCATCGGCATTCACCGCATCTGGTACGTCGGTGGCCGCTGGGCCTACGTTTCAGCGCTGATCGACGGCTTTACCGACTACATCTTTCTGACCATCGATCTTGCGGACCCGCGTAAGCCTGAAGTCGCGGGGCGCTGGTGGCTGCCCGGGATGAACCAGGCCGAAGGTGAGAAGCCGGACTGGCCGGAAGGAAAACGTTACGCCCTGCACCATGCGATTATTGCCGGCGACACCGCCTACGGCAGCTGGCGCGACGGCGGCCTGACGCTGCTGGACGTGAAGGACCGCGCGCAGCCGAAGCTGATTAGCCATCGCAACTGGAGCCCGCCGTTTGGCGGCGGAACGCACACCGCGCTGCCGCTGCCGGACCGCGACCTGCTGGTGGTGCTGGACGAAGCGGTGCTCGACAATCAGGAAGACGGCGAAAAGCTGATCTGGCTGTTTGATATCCGCGAGCCGTCGAACCCGGTCAGCATCTCGACCTTCCCGCAGCCGGATGAAACCGACTACGTGGCGAAAGGGGCGCATTTCGGCCCGCACAACCTGCACGAAAACCGGCCGGGGAGCTTCGTCAGCTCAACGCTAATTTTTGCGACGTATCAGAACGCGGGCGTGCGGGCGTACGATATTTCGAACCCGTATCGACCGGTGGAAACGGGGGCGCTGGTGCCCGCCGCGCCGGAGAAGATGATGGATACGCGGCCCAACCGCCCGCAGGTGATCCAGTCGTGCGACGTGTTTGTGGATGCGCAGGGGATTATTTACAGCACGGACTATAACGGCGGGATGTCGGTGATTGAGTATCTGGGGTGAGTTTTTGCCGGGTGGCAGCTTCGCCTTACCCGGCCTACATTCGAATCGTAGGCCCGGTAAGCGCAGCGCCACCGGGCACAAAACTGGCACTCAGCTGTACTGCCGCACCCGTGCCACCAGCTCTTCCGCGCTGTCGATGCGGTCGGCAATGACAATCAGCGCTTTACCGAGGGATATTGCATGGCGGAGGCATTCGTGGCGCATGGCTTCATCCTGGATGGTATCGATATCCGCCACGTGTGAAAGCCCGACGCTGCGGCGAATCAGCTCGGTGCCGCAGAACCCGATGGCCTCATGCCAGACCTTTTTCAGGAACGCGGAGGCATAGCCCGGCGCGCTGAGTGCGGCGTCGCGGGCTTTCTCGATTGCCAGCGCCTGGAAGCGCTCCGCGAAGGTGTTCCACAGTTCCTGAATATCGGTCAGGCGCTGCTCGCGCGCGGCGGCGGCATCGCGAATGCCGAGGTGCCCAGGCAGGCCGCAGAAGTTCAGCAGCAGGTTGCCGATGGCGGTGCCAACGTCAAAGCCAATCGGCCCAAAATAGCCGAACTCAGCGTCGATGGCCTTCAGGCTGCCGTCGGCCACAAAAATCGAACCGCTGTGAATGTCTCCGTGCAGCAGGGCTTCGGCGTGCGAGAAAAAGCGGTGCTTGAGGGAGGCCACGGCGATTTTAAGCTGGGCGTCGTCGCGCAGGGCGGCAACATCGTTTTCCAGCTCGGCCGGGTAGCTGTTGCGCGCGTGGATCTGGTACGGATCGTTAAAGAACAGATCTTCGGTGATCTCGCACATCTCCGGGTTGATGAATTTCGCTACCTGCGCTTTTTTCTCGTGCGGGTGCAGGTAGAAATCGCTGGTGTGGAACAGGGTGTGAGCCAGATATTCCCCCAGCTGACGCGCCGCCTGGGGGTAGTAAATGTTGTTAATCAGCTCGCCGCGCCAGATGCGATGGCTGGAGAGATCTTCCATCACCATCACCGCCAGTTCCGGGTCAAAGTGGTGGATTTTTACCGTGTGCTGCGGGCTGTGCTGGTAATGCTCGACCAGGGTTTGCGCTTCAAGACGGGCACGATCCAGCGTCAGCGGCCAGGATTCGCCGACGCAGCGTACATAGGGCAGCGCCTGCTTAACGACGATGCGGCTCACGCCCGCGCGGTCGAAAATTTTAAAGACCAGGTTGAGGTTGCCGTCGCCGATTTCCTGCGCCTCTACCAGCGATGAAGGATCGTCAAGTCCGCCAAACTGCCTGGCATACTCCACGGCGTCCTGAGCGGTAAAGGTACGGTATTGCGACATGGCCTGCTCCTCAGTTTTGCTAATTAAGACATGTAGACGTCTATACATCTGGATTTCATCCTGACACAATGTGCTACAACAACGCAACAGGGAATTAACGACATGCAGACATTACAGACGACCAGCCTGCGGGTGGCGGATAATCAGCTCTTTATTCTCGACCAGCAGGCGCTTCCACAGGAGAAACGCTGGCTGGATGCCTCGACGGTCGAGGCGCTGGTCGGGCACATCCACGCCCTGCGGGTGCGCGGCGCGCCGCTGATTGGACTCTCTGCAAGCCTGCTGCTGGCGCTGTTAGCGGAAAGCGGCAAAAGCCGCGACGAGCTGGCGGTGGCGCTGGAAACCCTGCGCGCCTCCCGCCCGACGGCGGTGAACCTGATGAATAACCTCGATCGCATGAAGATTGCGCTGTGGCAGGAAGATTATATTCCGGCGCTGGTGGCTGAAGCGCTGCGGCTGATTGACGAAGACAAACGGCTCTGTGACGCTATTGCCAGTGCGGGCAGCGCGCTGGTGAAGCCCGGCAGCCATCTGCTGACCCACTGCAACACCGGCGGGCTGGCGACGGCGGGCGTCGGTACCGCGCTGGGGGTGATTGCCCGCGCGCATCAGGAAGGCAAGGTAAGCAACGTCTGGGTGGATGAAACCCGTCCGCTATTGCAGGGCGGCAGGCTGACCGCGTGGGAACTCGGCGAGCTGGGCGTACCGTATCAGCTGATTACCGACTCCATGGCCGCCAGCCTGATGGCAAAAGGGCAGGTGGACGCCGTGTGGGTGGGTGCAGACCGCATTGCCGCCAACGGCGACGTGGCGAACAAAATCGGCACCTATTCCCTGGCGGTGCTGGCGAAGTTTCACGGCATTCCGTTCTACGTCGCTGCCCCGCAAACGACCCTAGACCCGGACTGCCCGAACGGGGATGCGATCCCGATTGAGCAGCGCGCCGCCAGCGAAGTGACGGGCGTGGCGGGAAGCTTTGGCGCGGTGCAGTGGGCGCCGCAAGAGGCGCAGGTTTATAACCCGGCGTTTGACGTCACGCCTGCCTCGCTGATTAGCGGCTGGGTGCTGGATACTGGCGTGGTCACGCCGGACGAGGTAGCGGCAGGGAAATTTGCCTGAGTCCGGCTATCCTTTAAGGGGGGGCCCTGAGAGGACAACATCGTGACGCTCGATCCTGACACAGACTTAAAACTGGAGCGCGTGGTGGATGCACCGCGCGACCTCAGCGATTGCGCGTCATCCGACGAAGGAGATCCGCGAGCAGCATGAGCAGATGGGCTTCCATGAAGGGTGGGGCGTGGTGCTGGATCATCTGGTGGGGTATGTTAAGGGGCTTAACGCGTAGTGCGCGCGAGTGCCCTCACCCCAACCCTCTCCCACAGGGAGAGGGGGCTGACCGTGCCTGTTCAGACTATGCCAGGCGTGGATACGCATCCGCAATCGCATCCCCGGTAAACTGTGCGACCCAACCCTCCGGGTTATCGAAAATACGAATCGCCGTAAAGTTCGGCTCTGAGCCCATATCAAACCAGTGCGGCGTGCCCGCGGGTACGGAAATCAGGTCGTTTTTCTCGCACAGCACCTGGTACACCTCATCGCCAATGTGCAGGCAGAATAATCCCGCTCCTTCCACGAAAAAGCGCACTTCGTCTTCGCCGTGGGTGTGTTCGTTCAGGAACTTCGCGCGCAGCGCCTCTTTCTGCGGATTGTCGGCGCGCAGGCTGATCACATCCCAGCTCTGGTAACCTTTCTCTGCCACCAGCTTGTCGATCGCATGCTGATAGGCCGCGATCACGGCTTCAGGCGCGGGATCGTGCCCTAAATCGCGATCCGCCGCCCAGCGTTCAAACCGCACGCCTTTGGCGTTGAGCTGTTGGGCAATCTCGGCGGCGTCGGCGCTGTGCCACTGGTGTTGACTGGCGTCTTTATCGGAATAAATGGTCAATGCGCTCATGAAGGGATCTGCTCCGGATTAATCTCGTCAAACTGGTGGATCTGATGATGATGGCTTGCGCCGTCATCTTCACCGCGAATCAGTTGCAGGGTGCGAAAACCCGCCTGCTCAGCTGCGTCCAGCTCCTGATGAATATCCGACAGAAACAGGATCTGCGACGGGGCAATGCCCGTTTGCGCCGCAATATTTTGATAAGACTGCATCTCGCGCTTGGCGCCAATGTGGGTATCAAAATAGCCGCTGAACAGATGAGTAATATCACCTTCGTCGCTGTAGCCAAATAACAGTTTCTGCGCGGTGACGGAGCCAGAGGAATAAACATAGAGATCAATCCCTTGCGCCTTCCATTTTTCCAGCGCGGGCAGTACGTCAGGATAGAGGTGTCCGGTAAAGTCACCGTTGACGTAACCGTCCTGCCAGATGATGCCTTGCAGGGCTTTGAGCGCCGTCGATTTGCGGTCTTCATCCATAAAGGTAAACAGTACGTTGATGAGATCGCTGACGCTGGCATGCGGAGCGCTGATTTCATCGCGCAGGTTGTCCAGAATCGATTTGACCGGCTCGGCGTACTGCTGCGCGGTCACGAAGGCCGCCAGCCGCTCACGCGCGTAGGGGAACAAAACATCATGGACAAAACGGATATCGCTGGTGGTCCCTTCAATATCCGTCACAATCGCGCGAATCATACTCTCTCCCATTGTCGTAAACGCATTTCGCATTCAAATAAGAATTCTAACCCTTCCAGATGACGGCGGGCTTCGGCCACGTCGCGTCCCCAGCAGGTTAAGCCATGACCGCGCAGAAGAAAACCATAATTAAGCGGGCGTTCCTGCGCGTAATGGGCGATGCGCGAGGCGAGGGCGTCGATGTCCTGGTCGTTATCAAACACCGGGATGGCCACCGTATCCTGGTGCGTGGTCTGCCCGGTAAGGGATTTTTGCATCTCGAAACCGGTGATCTTCAGCTCGGCCTCGTTGACCAGACGCGACAGCACCGTGGCATTGACAGTGTGAACGTGCAGGACGGCGTTAGCCTCGGGAAACAGGCGATAGATGAGGGTATGCAGCCCGGTCTCTGCCGACGGTTTACGGCCAGACGGCGCACGGTTGGTGGCGATTTCAACCTGTAGAAAATCGGCGGTGGTCAGGCTGCCTTTATCTTTTCCGGATTCGCTCAGCCAGCACAGGTGTTCATCCTGACGCACGGACATATTGCCGCCGGTAGCGGGCGCCCAGCCTTTAGCGCCAATCCAGCGGCAGGCCTCGACCAGGTGTGTGAGTTGCAGGTTGTCTGTCATTTCCTTTTACCCTCTCGGTCAGGAATATTTATATCGTTTAGACGTCTAAGCGTCTTGATTGCCAAAGACTAACATCGTGTTATAGTGTCAGCAACATAAGTATTACAGGCAGGCACACTACAATGAGCAATAACCCGTTGATCCCACAGAGTAAACTTCCAAATCTCGGCACGACGATTTTTACCCAGATGAGCGCCCTGGCGCAGCAGCACAACGCCATTAACCTCTCACAAGGTTTCCCGGATTTTGACGGGCCGAAATATTTGCAGGAGCGTCTGGCGTACCACGTGGCGCAGGGAGCCAACCAGTACGCGCCGATGACCGGCGTGCAGGCGTTGCGTGAAGCCATTGCGGATAAAACGGCTGAGCTGTATGGCTATAAACCTGATGCGAACAGCGATATCACGGTAACCGCAGGGGCGACCGAAGCGCTGTATGCGGCGATAACCGCCCTGGTGCGTACGGGCGATGAGGTGATTTGTTTTGACCCGAGCTACGATAGCTACGCCCCGGCGATTGAACTGGCCGGCGGCGTAGTGAAACGCGTGGCGCTCCAGCCGCCGCATTTTCGTCCGGACTGGCAGGCGTTTGCCGCGCTGCTGAGCGATAAAACCCGGCTGGTGATCCTGAATACGCCGCACAACCCATCGGCGACGGTGTGGCAGAAGAGCGATTTTGCCGCCCTGTGGCAGGCCATCGCCGAACGTGAAATCTATGTTCTGAGCGACGAGGTGTATGAGCATATCTGCTTCGCCGAAGAGGGGCATGCCAGCGTGCTGGCGCATCCGCAGCTTCGTGAGCGTGCAATCGCGGTATCGTCATTTGGCAAAACCTACCATATGACCGGCTGGAAGGTCGGGTACTGCGTGGCACCCGCCGCCATCAGCGCTGAGCTGCGAAAAGTGCACCAGTATCTGACGTTTGCGGTGAACACACCCGCTCAGCTGGCGCTGGCGGATATGCTGCGCAGCGAACCCGGACACTACCGTGAGCTACCGGATTTCTACCGTGCGCGTCGGGATCGGTTTGTGGCTGCGTTGAGCAAAAGCCGTCTGGAGATTTTACCCTGTGAAGGGACCTATTTCCTGCTGGCCGACTACAGCGCGATTTCCGATCTGGACGACGTGAGTTTCTGCCAGTGGCTGACGAAAGAGGTGGGCGTGGCGGCCATTCCGCTGTCGGTGTTCTGCGCCGATCCCTTCCCGCATAAGCTGATCCGACTTTGCTTTGCGAAGCAGGAATCGACGCTGCTGGCAGCGGCAGCGCGGTTAAACGCGCTCTGACTATTTCACCGTCCAGGCTTCAGAAAAACGACGGTCTGCGAAGAGTTCGAGCAGACCGTTGATCTGCTTCAGACGCAGTACTTCATCGCTGTCCATACCCAACTCCTGGCCAATTTTCTGCTCACTCCAGCCCATAAGCACCAGCTCGCGCACGATTTCTGACATGGCGTTGATCTGGTGGCGTCCGCGCGCGCGGTTGTGGCGAATGGTCGCCGCCATGCGGTCGAACTTTTCCTGCCGCGCTTTACGCAGGCAGGTGACAGGAAGGTAACCCTTAAGCTGGCGCTTCAGGGGCGCCCGGTTACTGCCGATATCATGGCGGTGAAAACCATCGACAATTTCGTAGTGCTGTGGCGCATTTTCCGTCACCACGATAGGCTGTGTGAATCCATCCAGCTCCAGTGACTTGCTGAGCAGCCGCTTTTCCGGTGGCGCGACGTTATTTGGGTTGTAATCGTTAGCGCTGATGTTTGTCTTTTTTATCCACAATACGCAATCGACGGGCTGATCGCGAAAAGGGCTGATTTCATGTAATGCCTGACGAAACGCATTAATAGCGGCTATTCGCTCTTCCTCAGAAAGTGCCTGAAGGTACGTTTCCATTTCGGTGATTATTCGTTGTTGCATAAAATCCCCCATTCCTTGCGTTTTGCTTTCACTCTGTCGCTGTAGCGCTGATAGTGTTTGGGCTTATTTGGGCTAAACGAAAGTGCCCGGCACCAATAGTCATTGTTGAGTAAAACCTTACAAATGCGTCGCCAGGAGGGGATATCTTTTGCACCAATGTCACCCTCCTGCGTATCGGGAATATCGTTCATGCCTCGCTTTTGATACCAGTGGAGATAAACCGCGATTTTATTGCGGTAATGTTCCGCCGTATTTTGCGGCATGCTGTCGAGTAGCAGCATGGCGTATTCGCGCCAGCCAAGATGGTCTGGTTTCAGGATCTTCCGGTGGCCATAAAAATGGTTATCGTGCCCGGCATAAATACCGCCGCTGCGCACCCCGCAGGCACGCTCACACATCGCCGCCCAGCGTTCGGGTTCAATGACATGATAGAGCCACAAGCCCTGACGCTGTTCCGGGCCAAACGGTTCGCAGATGCGCATATAACGCGGCGGCACCCCCGCCTTGTACATCAGGTCGTATAACGGGTTATAGCAACATTTTGATTTCGCGAACCACGTCCAGATGTCGGCGGTTTTCCAGTCGTACAGAGGGTAGATGTACCAGGTGTGCCCGCCCGGTGCGACGGTCGTCCAGGGTTTATCGTCAGAAAAGCGCTGCTTACGTGCCGACGCGATAGCCAGAAAGCGGTTGTAGGATTCATCGGCGCGGATCCCCACCATAACGGCGGCAGGACGTTTTTGCGCATACCATTCGGCAAACTCTCGCACGAAGACTTCAAACGTCATTCCCTGCTGATAAAAATCGAAATAGTGATAATCAGTAATGGCATCTTCCGGTGGCTGGCGAACCCAGTTTGTCCCGGGTTCCCAGCACTGCCATTCAGGTTGAAACTGTGACAGGGCGTTCTGGGTCGTGAGCGGAAGCGCTACCCACCAGAACTGATGGATAACATCCCGATACAGCGTTCTCATCGTGTCAACATGCTGAATGGTTGAGGAGAATTGCGCTTCCCAGTCCAGAAAGATGACATCTATTTTTCGCTTTAATTGCCGTGCTTGCTGGGCAACGAGATGCAGCATCACGGTAGAATCTTTTCCACCGGAAAAGGAAACGCATACCCTGGAGAAATTGTTTAGCGTCCAGTCTATGCGTTCCGCTGAAGCGTCTAAAACATTTTCCTGTAAAGGGATTTTATAGATCGACATGGTTAATCGCATCCTGCGTGTTAAATGTCTGGAAAAAATTAAGACGATATTATGAAATCATTTTTCATTATTTTCACGGGATCATTTTTTCAGTTTGCGATTTTTATATTCATCATATAAATGATTTTACGCAGACGGAGCGGAAAGACAGAGTTTATGCATTTTCTCAATGAACGTTGAAAAAACACTGCTGTTCAGCGATGAACGGCTGTAAAGCATATAGACATGTATTTCGGGCAATTCAAATGGGGCGGCGATCCGTTTTAATTTTAACGTCTCTTTATAGGCTTCATAGATTGATACGGGTATAAAGCCTAACAGATCAGATGAACTGACCATGGAGATAAGCGAAATGATGGAGTCCGTGCGAAAAGCAATATCTCTTTCCGGGAAAAGGTCATTGGCGCGATTCTGGAACTCTTTAACGCCCGGGTGCGCACTCTGGTAAAAGGTGAATTTTTCCCGGTATAACGCTTCAAGACTGACCGTATCGGCGAGTCTTGGATGGTTTTCTCGGCAGATTAACGCTATTGGCACCGTGGCAAAGTGAGAACACACCACAGAGCGATTCTTAATTGGGGCAATAGTAAAGATCAGGTCGGCTTTACGGTAGGCGAGCAGGTCCTCTGCGGATTCCGGAGAGATAAGCATATCTCGTTGTTCTATCTCGTAATTTTCCTCTGACATTAGCAGCTTCATTGGTTCGAGCATATAGCCGGGCGACATCATTTGAGAGCAATAGATAACGAACTTTTTCTTGATGTCCGAGTGATGCATCATGTTGATCGTCTGCTCAATTTGGTTGAGATTCTGTTCAAGATGATGATGCAGGTTGGTGCCCACCGTGGTCGGCGTAATTCCCTTACCTGAGCGGATGAACAGGGGGTCATTGAGCTGGCCACGCAGACGTTGCAGCGACTGGCTCACGGCGGATGGCGTGATATAAAGTGTCTCGGCAGCCTTACTGATACTGAGATGTTGGTAAATGCATTCGAAGATGACTAACAGATTGAGATCGAATTTTTTTAGGTCGTAGAGGTTGGCCATGTTTCGTCCTGAGTGTGCTGTGTTTGCTGTCGTTATCACATCATGGAGTACGACAGAGGGAAGTTACCTTTAACAATCCGTGGGGGTAACTCGCTTAATTTAAAAATTAAGTGATCTTAATATATCACGGCTTTGGATTATTGAAACACAACTTCAAGATTTATTAAGATAATTTTATCTTTAAAGTGTGATTGAATTATTTGAATGACAACTGGCATTTATATATAGCGCGAAATTTATAATGAAATTAAATTATAACGTTTCTGAGACCTGTTCGATTCTGCCTATCACAACCATAGGCAGGACTATCCCTCTTATGCATTGCTCAATGCGCGCACGGATGCTGTAATCAAACCGCTGTTACGGCCTTGATACAAGGTATGTAGAGCGCAACGCAACGCCAGCTTCGGCTGGCACTGAATGTACCTGCGGGGAATTCAGGTATCAGGGCCGCCCGTTGAGGCGGCCTTTTTACTTTCAGGCTTTCCTGTAAAAGGTTCACCTTGCTGTCTTGTTGTTGTTGTAAGGTTTGGCTGATTGATTTGATAAAGCATACGCATTAGCCCCGATGAACAAAGTTGGTTACCTTACATCTCAACGAAAACACGGAGGAAGTACAGATGTCCTTGATTAACACCAAAATTAAACCTTTCAAAAACCAGGCGTTCAAAAACGGTGAGTTCATCGAAGTAACTGAGAAAGATACCGAAGGCCGCTGGAGCGTGTTCTTCTTCTATCCGGCTGACTTCACCTTCGTTTGCCCGACCGAACTGGGCGACGTGGCAGACCACTACGAAGAACTGCAAAAGCTGGGCGTAGACGTTTACTCTGTTTCTACCGATACCCACTTCACCCACAAAGCGTGGCACAGCAGCTCTGAAACTATCGCGAAAATCAAATACGCGATGATCGGCGACCCGACTGGCGCCCTGACCCGTAACTTCGACAACATGCGTGAAGATGAAGGCCTGGCAGACCGCGCGACCTTCGTTGTTGACCCGCAGGGCATTATCCAGGCTATCGAAGTTACCGCTGAAGGTATCGGCCGTGATGCATCTGACCTGCTGCGCAAAGTGAAAGCGGCTCAGTACGTTGCTTCTCACCCAGGCGAAGTGTGCCCGGCGAAATGGAAAGAAGGCGAAGCGACGCTGGCTCCATCTCTGGACCTGGTCGGCAAGATCTAAGTCTGTAAAGCCTGGCGGCGCTACGCTTGCACAGGCCTACAGTATCGTAGGCCGGGTAAACGAAGTGCCACCCGGCAATCAATGGGCGCTCCCCGCGCCCATTTCATTCCAGCACCATGATGCAAGTTGCATTCAGGCAGCCCGTATAAGGCGGCTTGCATGATGACGTTTTAAGAGAGGGAAGAATAATGCTCGACGCTAACATGAAAACCCAGCTCAAGGCCTACCTTGAGAAACTGACCAAACCTGTTGAGCTGATTGCCACGCTGGACGACAGCGCGAAATCGGCAGAAATCAAAGCGCTGCTGACAGAGATTGCTGAGCTGTCGCCGAAGGTGACCTTCAAAGAAGACAACACGCTGGCAGTCCGTAAGCCTTCTTTCCTGATCGCCAACCCAGGGTCTGACCAGGGGCCGCGTTTCGCGGGCTCTCCGCTGGGGCACGAATTTACGTCCCTGGTGCTGGCGCTGCTGTGGACCGGTGGTCATCCGTCAAAAGAAGCGCAGGCGCTGCTGGAGCAGATCCGCGATATCGACGGTGATTTTGAGTTTGAAACCTATTACTCACTCTCCTGCCATAACTGTCCGGACGTGGTGCAGGCGCTGAACCTGATGTCAGTCCTCAACCCACGCATTAAGCACACGGCGATTGACGGCGGTACGTTCCAGAACGAAATCACCGAGCGCAACGTGATGGGCGTTCCGGCGGTTTACCTGAATGGTCAGGAGTTCGGCCAGGGGCGTATGACCTTGACCGAAATCGTCGCCAAAGTGGATACCGGCGCAGAAAAACGTGCGGCGGAAGAGTTGAACCAACGCGATGCGTACGACGTACTGATTGTTGGCTCCGGCCCGGCGGGCGCGGCGGCAGCGGTCTACTCCGCACGTAAAGGGATCCGTACCGGTCTGATGGGCGAGCGTTTCGGTGGTCAGGTTCTGGATACCGTTGACATTGAAAACTACATTTCCGTGCCGAAAACCGAAGGCCAGAAGCTGGCCGGGGCGTTGAAAGCGCACGTCAGCGACTACGACGTGGATGTCATTGACAGCCAGAGCGCCAGCAAACTGGTTCCGGCGGCGGTCGAGGGTGGTTTGCACCAGATTGAAACAGCGTCCGGCGCGGTGCTGAAGGCGCGCAGCGTGATCATTGCCACCGGCGCGAAATGGCGCAACATGAACGTCCCGGGCGAAGATCAGTATCGCACCAAAGGCGTGACCTATTGCCCGCACTGTGACGGCCCGCTGTTCAAAGGTAAACGCGTCGCGGTGATCGGCGGCGGTAACTCCGGCGTGGAAGCGGCTATCGATCTGGCGGGAATTGTTGAACACGTTACCCTGCTGGAGTTCGCCCCTGAGATGAAAGCGGACCAGGTGTTGCAGGATAAAGTACGTAGCCTGAATAACGTCGATATCGTGCTCAATGCCCAGACGACAGAAGTGAAAGGCGACGGCAGCAAAGTGACCGGTCTGGAATACCGTGACCGCGTGAGTGGCGATATCCACAGCGTGGCGCTGGCAGGGATCTTTGTTCAGATTGGCCTGCTGCCAAACACCACCTGGCTGGAAGGCGCGATTGAGCGCAACCGCATGGGCGAGATCATCATTGATGCGAAATGCGAAACCAGCGTGAAGGGCGTATTTGCGGCGGGCGACTGCACCACCGTGCCGTACAAACAGATCATCATCGCCACTGGCGAAGGTGCGAAAGCGTCGCTGAGCTCGTTTGATTATCTGATCCGCACCAAAACCGCATAATAAAAGAAAGCAAGACGACACCTGCAATGCCAGAGGCCACCAAAAGGTGGCCTCTTTTTTTATCTCACGACCATCACCGGAATGTGGGTGTGGCGGATCACGCTGGAGGCGTTCGACCCCAGCAGGTGAGTGGTGATGGAAGGGTTACGTGAACCAATCACTACCACGTCGGCATTTAATTCCCCCGCCAGCTCATTAACGGCGTCGCGCACGCTACCGAACCGGACGTGGGTTTTGATGCGGGAAGGATCGATGCTGAAGTGCCCGACCATGGTTTGCAGGCGTGTCTCGGCTTCATGCTGTAAATGCTCTTCAAAACGACGCACATCAGCAGCGAAACGATGCAGGCTCAGGCTGGCAGAGCCCGGTAAAACATGCAGAAGATGAATAACTCCGTCCTGCTGCGCGAGAAATTCCGCGTGACGTACAGCCTTATCACTCAGTTCCATTTCGAAAACATCAACCGGCATAATGATTGTTTGATACATAACCGTTTCTCCTTGTTTATAAACGCTGAAATCATTCAACCACAAAATATAAAAGGTTTCTGTAATCCCGACAGCACTTTTTTATCTCGCCAGGATAAATCTCAAAACAGCCGGATTCCGGGGCAGATCCCGAGAGGTAGCTACCCTTTTATAAGCTTACCCACACCCTTTCGGAGGTTGCATGAAAGCTCTCACCTATCACGGTCCACATCATGTTCGGGTCGATAATGTCCCCGATCCGGGCATCGAACAGCCTGACGATATCATCCTGCGCGTAACGGCCACGGCGATCTGTGGTTCTGATTTGCATCTTTATCGCGGAAAAATTCCCAAGGTCCAGCACGGCGATATTTTTGGTCATGAATTTATGGGCGAGGTGGTGGAGTGCGGGAGCGAAGTGAAAAACGTGCAGAAAGGTGACCGGGTGGTGATCCCGTTTGTGATTGCCTGCGGTGACTGCTTCTTTTGCCAGATGCAACAGTACGCGGCCTGCGAAAACACGAACCGCGGGCAGGGCGCGGCGCTGAACAAAAAGCAAATTCCCGCCCCTGCCGCGCTGTTTGGCTACAGCCATCTTTACGGCGGCGTGCCGGGCGGACAGGCGGAGTATGTGCGCGTCCCGAAAGGCAACGTGGGGCCGTTTAAAGTGCCCCAGCTGCTGTCTGACGACAAAGCGCTTTTCCTGTCAGATATTCTGCCTACCGCCTGGCAGGCGGCAAAAAATGCGCAGATCCAGAAAGGCTCCAGCGTCGCCGTATTCGGGGCCGGGCCGGTGGGGTTACTGACCATTGCCTGCGCGCGGCTTCTCGGCGCAGAGCAGATTTTCGTGGTTGACCATCATCCCTATCGACTGCGGTTTGCCCAGGAGCGCTACGGCGCGATCCCGATTAACTTTGATGACGATAACGACGCGGCGGAGAAAATCATTGAGCAAACGGCCGGACAGCGCGGAGTGGATGCGGTGATTGATGCCGTCGGGTTTGAGGCCAAAGGCAGCACCACGGAAACGATCCTCAGTAACCTGAAAATTGAAGGCAGCAGCGGCAAAGCCCTGCGCCAGTGCATTGCTGCGGTGCGGCGCGGCGGCGTGGTCAGCGTGCCGGGCGTGTACGCCGGTTTTATTCACGGCTTCCTGTTTGGCGATGCCTTCGATAAAGGGCTGAGCTTTAAGATGGGGCAGACCCACGTCCATGCCTGGCTGGGAGAGCTGCTGCCGCTCATCGAAAAAGGGCTGCTTACCCCAGAAGATATTGTGACCCACTATCTTCCGCTGGCTGATGCGGAACGCGCCTATAAGATCTTCGAAAAACGGGAGGAGGAGTGCCGCAAGGTGATCCTGGTGCCTGGCGCAGACACCCCGGAGGCAGCGCAGCAGAAAGTGAAGGGACTGGTGAATGCCTTCCCCGGCGGCGTTGTGTGAGGTTCCTCACTCACCAGTGGCGCTCAAGATACAGCACCGCCACGACGAGGATCGCCAGGATGATGAGAAAAACCAGTGTGATAACAAGTATCTCACCCATGACCGTCCCCACGGCACTACAACAGACTAAGCGTGGATTAAGCGGTTTTTGTCCGGTATAGCACAATAGGGTGAATTTGCGGAAAGAGGATGCGGGTGCATCCTCTGTGCAAAGCGGGGTCGCTTGTTCAGAAGGGATTAACGCAGGTAATCGCCAGCGGCTTCGGGCTGGTAGAGCAGCTCAAGCACTTCCAGGTGAGCTGAGGCGCCGCCCGGGAGTTCCCAGTGGATGGTATCGCCCGTGCGCAGTCCAAGCAGCGCTGCGCCCACGGGTGCCAGCACCGACAGTTGCGTGCTGCTGTCGGTCATCTGCCCCGGATAGACCAGCGTACGAGTGAGCTCCTCTCCGGTGGTCAGGTTGCGGAACTTCACCTGGCTGTTCATGGTGACCACATCATGCGGCATGGTCTCAGGCGTACACATCTGCGCCCGGTCGAGCTCTTCGTTCAGCGCATCGGCTACCGGCAGCGAGGCGAATTCTGGTTTCTCCAACAGTCGGTCAATACGTTCTGCGTCGAGTTCATTGATGATAATCGTAGGTCTGGACATTTTTACTCCATGTCGTTAATGCTGCGTGTAACGCAGAAACCAATCCAAAAGAAAACCCTCGCCGTCTGGCAGCGAGGGTTTAACTTATCTGATGATACTGTCTGAAACCGTAAGTTTGAAGTGATGAAGGTCACAATCATGCGCCATATGAATTTTTGGCAATAAACCCGGCGTCCCGATTCACGCTGAACGGAAATTTCGTTACGCTGGAAAGACTGAACCCGGGCAATGCGCGTTGCAGCCCCAGCGTAGAGAGAGCGATATGTACTTTTACCAACCGTCTCAGGGGCACGGCCTGCCGCACGACCCGCTGAACGCCATTATCGGTCCACGTCCGATTGGCTGGATCTCATCCTGTGATAAGGCCGGTCAACTGAACCTTGCCCCGTACAGCTTCTTTAACTGCTTTAACTATCGCCCACCGATCATTGGTTTTTCAAGCAACGGCTGGAAGGATAGCGTGCGGAATATTACCGAAACGGGGGAGTTTGTCTGGAACCTCGCAACGCGCGATCTGGCCGAGGCGATGAATGAAACCTCCGCCACGCTCCCTCATGGCGAGGATGAATTTACCTTTGCCGGCCTGACGCCCGTAGCCAGCCAGCTTGTGAGCTCGCCGCGCGTGGCGGAAAGCCCGGTGAATTTCGAGTGTCGATTGTCACAGTGCATTCAGCTTACCGGCGCGGATGGGACACCGATTGATACCTGGCTGGTGCTCGGCGAAGTCGTGGGCGTCCATATCGCCGAGAGTTTGCTGGAAGAGGGGATATACCAGACCGCGAAAGCGCAGCCCATTCTGCGTGCGGGTGGACCTACAGCCTACTACGCCATCAGTGACAGCCATCGCTTCGACCTGGTACGCCCGGATGCGCGCAGGGGGTGATATGCGCGCAACCCTGTTGCCCGCCGATCAGCAGTTTTTTGCCGATCTGTTGAGCGGCCTGGTGCTCAACCCACAGCAGCTGGGGCGAGTCTGGTTTGCTCAACGTGGCGCGTCTGACGCTGTCGGAAGCGTGAGCCGCGACTGGCCACGGCTTGATGTCGTTCTTCGCGGGGAATATGGCAACAGACTGGTTACCGGGCAGCAGACCCTCTGCCAGGGGGAAATGCTGTTTCTTCCCGCCCAGGCCGCCAGCGTCCCGGTGTTTGAACGACCGGTCATGCTGCTGAGCATTCTTTTTGCGCCGTCGTGGCTGGGGCTGGTGTTTCATGATACCCGTCACGGGCGATCCGTGCCTGCGCAGCGACACGTTGAGCTTCCTCATCCTGAACGAGGCGAATGTGCCGCGATGCTGATGGCCCTGACGCACCTGAGCACTTCCCCGCAGGATCAGGCCATTATTCAACCGCTGGTGCTGAGCCTGCTGCACTGGTGCCGGAAAGTGGTGTCTTCGCTGCCTGAACCGGGACTGTCGCGCGGGGATTTTCTCTATCAGAGCATTTGTAATTGGGTGCAGGAAAACTATGCTGAATCCCTGTCGCGGGACAGCGTCGCCGCGCTTTTTAATATTTCGGCTAACCATCTGTCACGCCTGTTCTCCCAACAGGGGACGATGAGTTTTGTGGATTACGTTCGTTGGGTGCGTATGGCGAAGGCGAGAACCATCCTGCAAAAATACCACCTGCCGGTGGGGGAAGTGGCGAAGCGCTGCGGCTATGCCGATAGCGACTATTTTAGCCGTCTGTTCCGGCGCCAGTTTGGCCTGACGCCGGGGGAGTATCGCGCACGCTTTCAGTGACAGTCAGAACGTGATTTCAGCGTTCAGCAGATCCAGGATACTTTGCGGCGTCGTTGCTGCAAACAGCGACTCGCGAAACGTTTTATTGACCAGCTTCCGCGCCAGCTGGGAAAAGACCTTCACGTGATTAATCCCTTCCTGAGCGCCGAGCGTCAGCATGATCACCAGCTCGACGTCGCCCAAATCCGACTCCCAGTCAATCGCCTTGTCCAGGCGTGCAATGCTGATGCTGGAGTGGCGTATCCATTGCGATTTGGTGTGAGGGATCGCCACGCCAAACCCGACGGCGGTGGTGACAATCTCTTCGCGCTGCCAGAGATCTTCTTCAAGTTCGAGCGGGTTTTCGGTCCTGCCATGAATCGCAAGATTTCCGCATAAGAACTGAAGCACCTGCTCTTTTGAGGTCAGCGGCTCATTGACCACGATAGTCTCCAGGGCCAGCAAGGGACGCGGCGGCGCTTCCGGTGTGAAATCCGCCAACAGGGCTTCAATCTCCTCTGCGCTGCGGCTGTCGCAGGCCTTTTCCGCCAGCGCCCGGCAGGTTGCCATGTCCAGCTGACGCAGCTGGGTTTTTACCGCAGGGATGCGCGGCCCGCTCATGCTGAACTCATCTAAGCCCAGACCAAGCAGAAGAGGGAGGTAGCGCTGCTCTCCGCCAAGTTCCCCGCAAATGCCGACCCATTTCCCGTGACGATGCGCTGCGGCGACAATCTGGCGAACCATGCGTAAAAAAGACGGTGTGATGGGGTTATACAGCCCCGAAACGCGCGGGTTGTTGCGATCGACAGCGTAGAGATACTGAGTCATATCGTTCGAGCCGATACTGAAGAAATCCACCTCTTCGCAGAAGTGATCGATGATAAAGCAGACTGAAGGCACTTCAACCATGATCCCCAGCGGCAGGTGCGCGGTGTGACGTAACCCCTGTGAGGCCAGGGCGTCACGAACGTTTTGCAGCTCCTGTTTGATCCATAAAATCTGATCGAGACTGTGCACCATCGGGATCATCAACAGCGCATTGCCGCTCGCGCCTGCGCGTAAGATCGCGCGCAGTTGGGTGCGGAAGAGATCGGCAAATTCGGGATAAATACGAACGGCGCGATAGCCGAGGAACGGGTTTTCTTCCTGGGGAATGTTCAGGTAAGGGATCTGCTTATCGCCGCCGATGTCCATTGTGCGAAAGATGACCGGCTTGCCCTGCGCGGAGAGCAGCACCTGCTGATAGGCTTCGAATTGCTCCTGCTCGTCCGGCGCGGAGTCTCTGTCCATATACAGCATTTCAGTGCGAAACAGCCCGATACCCTGCGCGCCGCAGGTAAACGCCCCGGGCGCTTCCAGCGCGCTGCCGATGTTGGCGGCAATCTCTACCGGTACGTTGTCGCGGGTGAGTGCTGGAAGACCCGCATCTTTGATCTGCTGCTGGTGGCGTCGGTCGGCAAGGCGCTGCGCCACGCTATAGTAATCATTCACCGCGTCGTTGGGTTCAACGACCAGCACGCTACAGATGCCGTCCAGAATGACCTCTTTTCCCATCAACGGCGCCAGCGAGGCGACCGTTAAACCACTCAGCACAGGCACGGAGGCCGCGCGTGCCAGGATCAGCGTATGCGACGTCCGGCCTGTTTTTTCAAGCACCATGCCTTTCAGATACTGCGTGTCGAGGCTGAGAAACTGGCTGGGCGTCAGATCTTCCGCCACCAGAATAGTGGGAGCGCTGAGGGTGAATGCGGAGGTTTGCTGCAACTCCGGCCAGGTAATGTTAAGAAGCTGCTCGCTGATGTCGCGAATATCGCTGACGCGTTCACGCAGGTAGTCGCTGGCGGAGAGCGACAGCTTGTCGCAGATCAGCTCCATATTACGAATGATCGCCTCCGCAAGGCTTAGCCGTTCCTCGGCGATCAGTCGGCGTATGGTGCCGCCAAACTCCTCATCCTGGATCAGCGAAAGATGCGCGCTGAGAATGGTTTTACTCTCGCCGTCCAGCCCGCGCAGACGGTGGTTGAGCTGTTCAGCCAGCGTCGCCAGGCTGTGTTCCAGGCGGGTAATATCTTCCGGCGAGGCGGGGATCTGACAATAACGTTTGAGGTTATCGCTCTGCCAGCCTCGCAGAGTGCCAGCCCCGATGCCACTGGCGAGCGTAATGCCGTGCTGAAGGTGGGGAGCAAGCCTTACAAGCGAACGGGGCAGGGGATGCGCAACGTGCGGCGCGTCGCCGGAGGGAATACTGTCGCTGTCGATAAACGCGCCGGTGAGATACGCCTCCAGCACGCGTCGGGCCTGCTCCTCGTCGCTGCCGTTAATTTCCAGCACGCAGCTGTCATTAAACAGCGTACCGGTACTGATCAGCGCCAGCGAGCTTTTGGCATCCGCGTGAGTGTTAAGCCGTCTGTTGATAAAACGGATGTCGCTGCGCCATGCGCTGCACTGCTCTTTTAACGCCCAGGCCGGACGCGCATGCAGGCCGTTGGGCAGTGGGCAGAAAAATTCAATTGAAAGCATACTTCCTCCTGGCCGCGTGAGATCAGCATCTGAAGTCCGTCAGATGATCCACGGTCTCACGGTTCATGCCTGCCACAAGCGCGACAAGCAGTTGTTGGGTGTGATGAATGTCTTTTTCGTCGGCAATGGATGCCGCGCAGTGCCCGTGTCGGGTCGGGGGACCAAGCACAAGAGTCGGCACACCAGTGCCGGAGAGATGGATCGCCCCGCCGTCCGTTCCGCCGTTGCTGAACATGTCTTTTTGCAGCGGGATCCCTTGCGAGCGCGCGATCGTCTCAGCCAGCGCAATCAGTTTGGCTGGGGCGATGAGCGTTTTGTCGTACAGCACCAGCATCGGGCCCGCACCGATCTGGCGATGGTTGGCGCTGCCATAATCGAAATTTTTTGACCAGCAGGCGGTATCCAGCACCAGCGCGATATCAGGATGAATGGCGCGCGTGGCGGTCTGGCCGCCGCGCAGGCCGACCTCTTCACTTGAGCTGGCCACCAGCCAAAGCTCGCAGTCGAGCGGCGTCTGGTGCAGCTCACGCAGCAGCGCGATCAGCAGGTAACAGCCGAGACGATCGTCGAAGGCTTTACCCATCACCCGATTGTGGGGAAGGGTCTGAAAGGGTGTATCGAACGCCACGCGGTCGCCTGCGTCGATACCGGCGGCGAACACCTCCTCCGCCGACGTCGCGCCAATGTCGACACGTAAATTGTCAACGTTTTCTCCTTTCAGATCCCCATCCAGCAGTCCCGGTATTTTTTCCCCGTTACGCGTGGTGATGCGCACCGGCTGAAGGGTACGGGCCATCATGCGCACGTTGCCGATGGGCAGGACATCAATGGCCCCTTCGCGCGAGACGCTACGCACCATAAAACCGACTTCATCCATATGGGCGCAGACCATCACCTTCGGGCCCCGGCTCTGGTTGACGCGGATAAGCACGGAACCCAGCCCATCAAACTGAACCTCTTTATGGTATTTTTGCGCCTCACTGAGCAGGATGTCGCGCACCTCTTGCTCTGAGGCCGCAATGGCGTCTGCTTCGCTCAGGGCGCGCAGTAAATCTCTGTCCACTCTTGTTCTCCCGTCAGCAATAGCCGTTTGTCGAGGGTATAAAGCACCTCGGCGCCCGTTTCCGTCACCAGCACCACATCTTCAATTCGTACCCCGCCCTGGTGTTCAAGGTAGATCCCCGGCTCAACGGTCAGCACCATGCCGGGCTGCAACGGGGTGCGGTCGGTAGGGGAAAAACGTGGATTTTCATGGACATCAATACCAATGGCATGACCGGTGTTATGCCCGAACTGCGGACCGTAACCTGCACGTTCAATCACGGAACGTGCAGCGCTATCGATCTGATGACAGGAAACGCCGGGGCGGATGGCATCAATGGCCGCCTGTTGTGCCGCCAGAACGATCTGGTACACCGCATAGAGAGGGTGCTCCTCCGGCGGCGTGTTTTGCCCGGCGACAAGAAAGGTCCTTGTCATATCCGAGCAATACCCCTGGTGTTGGGCGCCGAAATCAAGGGTGATCATCTCGCCAGGCATAATCACTTTGTCAGAGGCTTTGCCGTGGGGCAGCGCACCGCGCGGCCCGCTGGCGACAATGGTGTCGAAAGAGGGCTTGTCCGCACCCTCCTGCTTCATAAACCACTCCAGCTCGGCAGCGACTTCACGCTCGCGCATACCGGGCTGAATGAAACGCCGGATGTGTCGTGCGGCGCGGTCGGCAATGCCGCATGCTGCACGGATACGGTCGATTTCGTCAGCGGTTTTTATCTGCCGCAGCGCGTCGAGCGAGGTGCTGCAAAGTGTGGTATTCAGGGTATCGCGCCACAGCACGCCTGTTTGCCAGCTCACGTATTCACCCTCAAAGCCAAGACGGGTAAGATCTTCCTTCGCAATAATCTGATTCACCGCCTGCGCAAACGGGTTCTCCGTGTTAAGCAGGTGCATCTCATAGCCCGCCGCTCGTGAAGCGATATCGCTGTAGTAACGGAAATCCACCAGGATATGTGCCGCGGTTTGTGTCACCAGCACATAGCCCGAACCGGTTGAAATGCCCAGGTGCGGCTGTTTATTCTGGCGCGAAGAGATGAGCACGCCGTCCAGTTTTTCCGCAGCCAGCCAGGCACGAAGCCTTCTCAGTAATTCCATGGTTCACCCCGTTACAGCGTGTCGATAGCGAGTTTTCCGCGCTTGTGCAGACTGTTACGAATAATCACGACCAACAGCGCGGTGATCGCCGCCCCGACCACAATACTGAGCATGTACGCCCCCAGATTGGTGACCAGCGGCCACGCCCAGATCGCCGATTCAGGGAACCACTGCACGGCACCGAGCGCGGTGGCGGTCATCGCACCCGCGATCGCACCCGCCATATACGCCGGCAGCGTCGCAAGCGGATTTTCCAGCAGGAACGGGATGGCCCCTTCACTGATGCCCATAAAGGCGAGGAACATGGCCGTTTTGCCTTGCGGATAAAGCTGCGGACTAAACAGTCGTTTGCCGGTCAGACGATGGTCAATCAGCGTGGCCAGCCCCAGACCAATGGGCGGAATAACAATCGCCACGGCGCGGGAGGTGATGGGCAGGACATGATCGGTTGTCAGCCCCAGGCCAACAAATCCCGCCGCTTTGTTAATGGGGCCGCCAAGATCAATCGCCGTGGCTGCCGCCATCCCGATGGCGTACATCATTGAGCCCGCCTGACCCGCCGCCAGCAGTACGGTCCGCATACCTGCATTCAGCCAGCCGCCAATCGGCGTGATGATGTAATACATCGCCAGCATCACAAACAGCGCCGAGAGTATTGGGATCAGAAAGGTGCTTTTAAAGGCCAGCAGATACTGCGGTACGTTAATACGGCTATTCAGCCATTTGACCAGATAGCCTGCGGCTATGGCGATAATCAGCGCGCCAATAAACGTGGAGGGCACGGGTTTGGTGGCAAGCCAGGTCAGTTTTTCCGCATCAAAGTTCAGCACCAGCGTCGGCTGCGTGGCGACAAGGCCACCGATAAACCCGGCCGGGAAGGCCAGCTTTCCGCCGATAGAGTTGGCGACAAAGGCGGCAAACATCGGGATGGCGAAGCTGAACAGCAGCCCGCCGAACGATTCGGTCAGATAGCCAAATTTCAATACCGAGAGATTGAAACCGGTGAATTTGCCAGAGTTAAGCGCGTCGAGAATACCGGTGTCAGGCGGGATCTCCAGCCAGACGTAGGCGATGAGCTGTGAAATGGCGAGGATAACCCCGCCCATGATAAGCGTTGGCACCATGCGGGATATCCCCGACATAATGTGCTGTGGAAGCTCTTTCCAGAAAGACGCACCGGCGGCAACCGGTGCGGATTTGATGGCAAGTGTGTCACCCTCGTGACTGTCCGGGCGAACCGCGCTGCGTTTTTTAATAGCCATGACGAAAACCCCTGGGTGTGAGGATTATTATTGTTCTGCTGCAATCATCTCTTCGATCTCTTTCAGGGTGCCTGCCGCGTTTTTAATGGCGTCCTGAAGCGTAATCTCATACACGTCGCGCGTTTCGAAGCGCTCATTGTCTTCCGGGGTGATCGCGATGGCGTGGATAATAATGTCAGCGTCGGCAATATCCTGTGGGGTCAGGCGATTCTGGATCCCGTCCGCGCCCTGGGTTTCAATTTTTACCTCATAACCGGCTTCCGTCGCCGCGTCTTCCAGTGCCTGGGCTGCCATGAAGGTATGTGCCAGGCCCATCGGGCAGGCGCACAGTGCAATCAGTTTTTTAGCCATGTGAAATTCCTCCTGTAGATAACGCCACGATTATGGCGGGGAGGTTTCAGTGCTGTTTACCGGATTAATAATGCATTAGCTGGAAAAATGATGCGGGTGAGCGGAAGTGTGAGGTTAATCGTCATATCACGGAAATCAATGAAAAACCGGGCAAAAGGGTGCCCGGCGCAGTATCAGTAACCGGCTTTATCAATGACAAACTGTTTACCGCAGTTGCCCGGATGCGGCTGAGGCGTAAAGGAGCCGGCAGAGAGCGGGTTGTTGATGGTGCTGCCGTTCAGCGAGATCTGCATCTCGGTCAGATAAGCCGGATTGCCATGGCAGGTAAGCTTGAACGCTTTTACGCTCTGTTTCCCCCAGCTTTTGGCCACGGCGGCATCGAAGTCGCTGCGGCGGACGGTTTTGCCATAATTTTCCGCCAGAAATTTTCCTGCCGCGCTGTGCTTCACTTCCTGGTTCATGCGCACCATGGTGCCGAAGTAAGCGTCGGGATCAAAACCAAAGCAGACGCCGTGTTTCGCGTATTCATAACGTTCAAGGCAGGAGTTGCCGCCCGCGCCGGGCATCACGCTGTTCAGCTTCGCCGCGCCGGTTAGCGATAGTCCGGTCTCTGCGGCGTCACATTTGCGGCTGGCTTTTGCTTCCGGCATATTCGGAACCGGACGAGTGGCACAGCCGAAGCGCATCCAGCGGCGTTCATCCACTCCGCGAGCGGCAATAGATTTCGGCAGCGCGGGCCATAAGCCGTGGACGGTCAGAAAATCGGTTTTGTTGCTGCTCTCTTTTTGCAGGCGACACTCTTCCGGTTCGTCACGGTTACGTTCGACCATGCTCTGGCAAAATCCGGTTTGCCAGGAAAGGGCCAGAACGTAGCGATCGAAATCGCCGTACTGGGTTGGCTTAAGCGGATCTGCCTGAATTGAGAAGACACAGAGTGCAAGCGCTACTGCGCCAGACGGGATAACGATATCCTTCCTGAACATTTGCTTTCCTGATTGGTTGGGCGCGATTAATTTCTGGGGGTTATTAAAGCACAAAAAGCGCCCGCAGGCGCTTTTTGGAAATCAGGAATTTCGCTTAGGCAGCGCCGGGAACCAGTACTTCGGTGGCGATAATAACGATAATCAGGCCAACCAGCACCGGCACTGACGTGCGTTTTACCACTTCAAACGGAGAGATTTTCGCCATCCCCGCAACCGCAACCACCACGCCCGATACCGGAGAAATGGTACGGCCCAGGTTGGAAGCCTGAAGCATCGGAATGGACAGGTAAGCCGGGTTGATGCCGGAGGAGTGCGCCAGCTTAGGGATCATCTCAACAAAGGCGTAGAACGGCGCGTTACCGGAGCCGGTCGTCATCGCCGCCAGCATGGTCAGCACCACCAGCACCAGCATCAGGATAATACTGGCCGAGCCGAACGAGGTGGCGATAGAGATCAGGCTCTGAATAAAGCCGATGGTGCTCAGCCCCTGGGCAAACACCCCCGCGGCAACCAGCAGCATCACCACGCCCGCGAAGGCATCCGCCATACCGCGGAAGGCAACTTCCAGACCCGTGAACACTTTCTGGGTGTTAAAACCACGAACGAATTCCAGGATGGCCGCCAGCAGCATACAGATCACCAGGATAGTGATGATGTGCAGCTGCGGGCCCCATTTGCCGTCGAAAATAAGCACGCCAATAATCGGCGTGAAGGGCAGGATGGAATAAAACGCCGGGGCGGTAGTGGTGATTTCGCTGACGTCCATCATTTCGTGGCTGACGTTCTCTTTCTTATCGAGATAGCGCTGCCAGAAGAAATGCGCCACGCCCATGCCGAGAATAGCGGTGATGGAGATCGGCAGTGTGGTTTTGAAGGCGAAGTCAATCAACGACATTTCCGCGGCTTTTGCGGCCAGCACTACGTCACCGGAAGTAGGGGAGAGAATAATCGCCGCCGGAGAGGCGCAAATAGCCGCCGCTGCGCCACGGCTGATCCCGACGTTAACCATTACCGGGAACAACGTTGCCATTAACAGCACGCCAAGGCCCGTTGCTGAGGAAACGGCTAATGACATCAGACAGGCCAGGAAATAGGCCGCGACCATCAGCAGATAGGGGGAATTAATATATTGCAGCGGCTTAGAAGCCAGCTTTACCACCATATCATTCGCGCCGATATGGGTCATATAGGCAGCAAATCCGCAGAGCATCATGATCATCATGCCCAGATCGCCGCCGCGGCTCATCAGCAGAATTTTTATATATTCCACAATATCGGTAGCGGTATATCCGGTGCTGGCTTCGCTGGCGGGTAAAACCTGATGACCCATTAGCGCGCTAATGATCAGCAGCGTCAGGCCGCCGACAAATAGCACGCCGGTGGCTGAGTAACCTTTAATGATGTAGCGTGCTACACCGACAATGACCACGACTCCAATGAGGAGTTCGAGAAAAGTAAGCATGATTTCCCCTGTATCCTTGCTGCCCGAGAGACAAATAATCAATAAAAAAGAAGCTGAAATGTGCCGAATAAATGTCCAGTCCTTGCTGATTAAAATCAAGAAAGAGACTACTAAAGGCACTGATGACGATATTTTTGCTAACCCTGCGTCATTTATATTAAGACGTTATTGACCTGATGAATAGATATTATATGTCATTAAAATGATGGTGAAGTGTTAAGGTTTTGAGTATTACTTGCCGAGAATCGATTTAAAACGTAAATCTCTTTAAAACCACTTCTCTTTCATTCTTTTGCCTGCTTATACTCGGTTCACTTTTACCCTATCCGACGATCTGAATATGCACGCCAGCTGGACATATCGCCTGCGCTTTATCAAAAAACATCTGCTGATGTTTTTGCTGGCGTTTGGCTGGCTGTTGATCCAGAGTCAGGTGGCCGTCGCCTCCCATCAATGTTCAATGGATTTGCGGGGTGAGGTGGCCACTATCCAGCACATGGAGATGATGGCGCAACCGGGGCCGCATTATGCTGCCGGTGCTTCACCGCTGTGTGAAAAGCATTGTGTGCCGGATCAGGTACAAAAAGATCCTGCCCAGCCGCATCTGGTGGCGCTGCCTGCCGCCATGACCCTGACCTTAACGACCCCAGAGTGCTCGTCTGCAAGCCATTCTGCGTGGTCCGTTACCCCTCCTGCTGTGGGGCCGCCGGCAACGATCCGCTACTGCCGGTTTCGGGAGTAAAAACCTGTTAATTCGTTGATTTTATTTACTTAACGTTTAACAGGAGTTTTATCATGCGTACCGTATTCCTTTCCGCGCTGGTTGGCGCGTCCGTCTCTTTCGCTTCTTATACCGTTCAGGCAAACCAGACCTGGCAGGGCCACGGCGTGGTTCAGTCGATCTCTGACAGCGCCGTCATGCTCCGGCACAAGGCCATACCGGAACTAAAATGGCCAGCAATGACCATGCCGTTTACTTTATCTGCCGGCGCCACGCTGAATGACGCCAAACCAGGGGATGAAGTGACCTTCACGCTTGAGCGTGCGGGTGACGGTTTCCAGATTATCTCGCTGACGCCAGCACGCTAAGCGAGGTCACCATGAAACAACACACACTGAGCCTGTGGCTCGGTGGGGTGTTGTTCGGCCTGTTAACCTCCGCCGCGCAGGCGGAGCCGTGGACGCTCGAACACACCCTCACCGAAGCCCAGCGCTACTCAGCAGAACTCTCCGCCAGCCGTAACGAAGCGCAGGCGCTGGATGCGATGGCGGATTCCGCCAGGCAATTACCTGACCCAAAACTGAAATTCGGCATCGAAAACGTGCCGGTACAGGGCAGCAACGATCGGCGGCTGACGCGCGAAGGGATGACCATGCAGAAGGTTGGCATCATGCAAAGCTACGTCAGCTCAGAGAAGCGGGAACGTAAAGCGCAGACCTTTCAGGCGCAGGCGCGAAGCGTGCTGGCAAAATCCGAAGCCGTCCGCGCCGCGCTTCAGCGTGATACCGCCCAGGCCTGGCTGGATCTGGCGCTGGCCCAGCAGGCGCTGAATACGGCCAGAACGCTGGTCCGTGAAACCGAACGCCAGCGGGGCGTGCAGAAGGCGAGCGTCGGGGCGGGAAGCGCAACGCCGGACAGCGTACTGGCCCTGCAAATGATCCTCAGCGCCATGCGCGACAAAGAGACGCTGGCGCAGCGGGATGTGCAGCTGGCGCAAAGCCGTCTGCTGGAGCTTACGGGGCACGCGATTACGGCGGTTCGCGGTCCGCTGCCGCGCTATCAGCGTCTTCCTGCCGATGAAAAAACGTTGCAGGAGGGGATCGTCAGGCACCCGGAAGTGGAGGCCGCACGACGTGAAGCCGAGACCGCGAAAGCGCGTTCAGCGCAATCTGCCGTGGCGGCGATACCCGATGTGGATGTGGAGGTCTATTACGCCCACCGCGCCGAAGGCTATGACGATATGGCTGGCGTGATGTTCAGCGTGGATCTGCCTTTGTTCCAGTCAAAACGTCAGGACAAGGATTACGCCGCCGATGTTTCCCGCTCAATGCAGGCGGTGGATCAACTGACGCTGCTCAAACGTGAACACATTGCCCAGGTGCAAACGCTGGTGGCGCAGTATCAGGCTGCGCAAACGGTGTGGCAGCGACAGCGGGACGAGGTACTACCGTTGCAGCGTCAACGGCTGGCGGTACTGACGGCGCAATATCGCTCTGGACAGTCGGCGCTTCCGGCCCTGCTGGAGGCGCGTCGTGGCGTACTGGATACGGAACTGGCGGTGAACCAGGCGGAGCGCGAAATGGCGCGAACCTGGGCTGCCGTGAACTGGCTGATCCCGCAGGAGCTGGCGCAATGAAAAAAACAACGTTAATGGCGATTGCCATCGCGATAGCTGCCGCTGGCGGCTATTTTGTCGGAAAGAAGCAGACGCATCAGCCGGCTGCGGCTGCACAACCCTCTGAACGTAAGGTGCTTTACTGGTACGACCCTATGGTGCCCGGTCAGCGCTTCGATAAGCCGGGTAAATCCCCCTTTATGGATATGGATCTGGTCCCGCGCTACGCCGATGAAGCACAGGCGGCGTCAGGCGTGGCCATCAGCACTCAACAGCAGCAAAACCTGGGGATGAAAACCACCAACGTTGAGATGCGCCAGCTGGTTTCGCCGTTCTCGGCCTTTGCCACGGTTGCAACGGATGAACGTAACGTCTCGGTGGTGTCAGCCCCGGCCAATGGCGTGGTGTCAAAATTGTTTGTTAATGCGCCGCAGCAGCAGGTGAAAGCCGGAGAGGCGCTGGCGCAACTGTGGATCCCGCAGTGGACCACCGCCCAGCAGGAGTATCTCGCGGTTCGTCAGCTTGGCGATGCCGCATTGACCCGCGCCGCACGCGAGCGACTGGCGTTGCAATTTATGCCGGAAGAGGTCATTCGTTTGCTGGAGCGTAGCGGTAAGCCGCAGACCACGCTCACCCTGCGCGCTGACCGGGCGGGGTATGTGGTGAAGCTGGACGTGCGGGAAGGGGCGCAAATCACCGCAACGGCGCCGCTGTTTGAGATCGCCAGCCTCGATCCGGTCTGGCTGGTGGTCGATTACCCGCAAACGCAGGCGCAGTCTCTGGCAGTAGGCAGCAACGTGGTCGCAACGTCGGAAAGCTGGCCGGGGGAGCAATTCCACGGCACGGTCAGTGAATTGCTGCCGCAGATGGAGACAACCACGCGAACCCTGAAAGCCCGTATCGTGCTGGAAAATACCGCACATAAGCTGAAGCCAGGCATGTACCTCTCCGTCAGGCGTGCGGAAGAGATGAAAGGTCCGCCGGTGCTGGCGGTGCCGGAAGAGGCGGTAATTAACAGCGGAGAGTCTGCGCGTCTGCTGCTGGCCACCGGGGACGGTTATTTCCGGCCTGTGACGGTGAAAACCGGCCTGACGGCGCAGGGCTGGACGGCGATCCTGTCCGGGGTCAAAGAGGGCGATAAGGTGGTGACGTCCGGGCAATTCCTCATTGATTCCGAAGCCAGCCTGCGTAGCGTGATGCCGGAGGTGACGCCATGATTGCCGCTGTGATTCGCGCCTCGTTGCGTAACCGCCTGCTGGTGATCCTGGCCGCGCTGATGATGGCCGGCTGGGGCTGGTGGGCGGTGCAGCGCGCGCCGCTGGACGCGTTGCCCGATCTGTCTGATGTGCAGGTCATTATCAAAGCGAGTTACCCCGGAAAAGCGCCGCAGGTGATTGAAGATCAGGTGACCTGGCCCCTGACAACCTCCATGTTGTCTGTGCCGGGAGCTAAAACCGTGCGTGGTTTTTCAATGTTTGGTGACGCTTATGTGTACGTGCTGTTTGAGGATGGCACCGATCTCTACTGGGCGCGATCCCGGGTGCTGGAATATTTAAGCCAGGTACAGGCGCAGTTTCCGCCAGGCGTGAAGGTGTCGCTGGGGCCAGATGCGACGGGCGTGGGCTGGATCTACGAATATGCGCTGATCGACCGTAGTGGAAAACACAGCCTGGCAGATCTGCGGGCCCTTCAGGACTGGACGCTTAAGTTCGAGCTTAAGACGGTACCGAATGTATCTGAAGTGGCAAGCATTGGCGGAATGGTGCGTCAGTATCAGATCGTGGCGGACCCGGCGAAGATGCGCGCGCTGAATATTACCCACAGCCAGCTATCCGGCGCGGTGCAGGCCGCCAATAAAGAGAGCGGCGGCGCCCTGCTGGAGATGGGCGAAGCGGAGTATATGGTGCGGACAACGGGCTATTTGCGCTCGCTGGAGGATTTTCGCAATGTGGTGATCGCCACCCGCGATGGCGTACCTGTCCTGCTGAAAGATGTCGCCACCATTGGCATTGGCCCGGAGATCCGCCGGGGCGTGGCGGAGCTTAACGGTGAAGGGGAGGTCGCTGGCGGCGTGATCGTGATGCGCTACGGGCAGAATGCGCTGGAAACGCTTCGTGCGGTAAAAGCGAAACTGAGCAAGCTGCAAAAAACGCTGCCGCAGGGCGTCGAGATTGTTCCGGTCTACGATCGTTCCACGCTGATTGAGGACTCGGTCAAAACGCTGACGCACAAGCTGCTCGAAGAGTTTGCCGTGGTGGTACTGGTGTGCGCGCTGTTCCTTTTCCACCTGCGCTCCGCGCTGGTGGCGATGGTCTCTCTGCCGCTGGGGATCCTCGGTGCTTTTGTGGTGATGCACTATCAGGGCATTAACGCGAATATGATGTCGCTCGGCGGGATCGCCATTGCCATCGGGGCGATGGTGGATGCGGCAATTGTGATGATTGAAAACATGCACAAGGTGCTGGAGCAGTGGCGGCATGATAATCCGGGCAAGGAGCCCGCGCCGGGGGAATACTGGCGTCTGGCGGAAAAGGCGGCGGTCGAAGTGGGACCGGCGCTGTTTTGCAGCCTGTTAATCATCACGCTGTCATTTATACCGGTTTTTTCGCTGGAAGCGCAGGAGGGGCGAATGTTCTCGCCGCTGGCGTTCACCAAAACCTGGTCGATGGCCGTGGCCGCCGGGCTTGGGATCACCCTGGTGCCGGTGCTAATGGGCTTTTTCATTCGCGGGAAAATCCCGGATGAGAAGGCAAACCCGATCAACCGCCTCCTGATCCGCCTGTATGAGCCGCTGCTGGACAAGGTACTGACCTTCCCGAAAATGACGCTGGCACTGGCATGTCTGCTGCTGATCGCCACGCTCTGGCCGCTGAGCCGCCTGGGAAGCGAATTTATGCCGCCGCTGGATGAAGGGGATTTACTCTATATGCCCTCCACGCTGCCGGGGATCTCTGCTCGCGAGGCATCGCGGCTGCTTCAGCAGACGGACCGCTTGATCAAAAGCGTACCGGAGGTCGCGAGCGTGTTTGGCAAAGCCGGTCGGGCGGAGTCGGCAACCGATCCCGCGCCATTAACCATGCTGGAAACAACCATTCACTTTAAGCCCCGCGAGCAGTGGCGGCCAGGAATGACGCCGCAAAAGCTGGTGGAGGAGCTTGATAAAACCGTGTCGCTGCCGGGTATTGCCAATGTGTGGGTGCCGCCTGTCCGTAACCGCCTGGACATGCTAGCAACCGGGATCAAAAGCCCGGTCGGCATTAAGGTGAACGGCAATAATATTGCCGACATTGAGCGCGTGGCCCGGCAGATTGAGCAGGTGGTGAAGGACGTTCCTGGCGTCTCCTCTGCGCTGGCGGAGCGTCTGGAAGGCGGGCGCTACGTGGATATACGTATCGACCGGCAAAAAGCCGCGCGCTACGGCGTGTCCGTCGATGAACTGCAAAGCCTGGTCTCCACGCTGGTCGGGGGCGATAACATTGGTGAGGTGATCCAGGGACGCGAGCGGTATCCCATCAACCTGCGTTATCCCCGCGATTTGCGTGATAACGTCGACACGTTGCGGGTGTTGCCGGTAGTGACCGCCAGCGGTAGCCAGGTGGCGCTGGGGGAATTGGCCGATATCGTCGTGACGGAAGGCCCACCGATGCTCAAAAGTGAAAACGCGCGCCTTTCCAGCTGGATCTACGTGGACTTGCGCGGGCGCGATCTGAAGTCCGCCGTGGATGAAATGCAAAAACGGGTGGAGGAGAAGGTGGTATTGCCGCAGGGCGTGTCTCTCTCCTGGTCCGGGCAGTTTGAATATCTGGAACGGGCGACCGCGACGCTCAAAATAGTTTTACCTGTCACGCTGATGATTATATTCGTCCTTTTATGGTTAACCTTCAGGCGGATATCAAATGTCCTGATAATAATGGGGACATTGCCGTTCGCGCTTATTGGGGGCGTGTGGTTACTGTGGCTGCTTGAATATAATTTGTCAGTGGCGGGGGCCGTTGGCTTTATCGCCCTTTCCGGAGTGGCGGCAGAATTCGGCGTAATTATGGTTCTTTATTTGAATCATGCGCTCGATAAATATCACAGGCTGGAGCCAGAAGGGGGAAATACGGTGCTGATGCGGGCGATCCACGAAGGTGCCGTGCTGCGCGTGCGTCCGAAGGTGATGACGGTCGCCACTATTATGGCAGGACTGCTGCCCATTATGTGGGGGAGTGGGAGTGGTTCGGAGGTGATGCAACGTATTGCCGCGCCGATGATTGGTGGCATGGTAACGGCACCGTTATTATCGATGTTAGTTATTCCCGCACTCTACAAATTGTTACATCAACGTTAAATATGTCAACTGCATGTGCTTATTCAGGCATGCAGTTTATGTATCCTCAGATTATTCCCAGGAACGGGATGGTAATTAGGAATAACACCCATGCTGTTAAGCGTTCATTCAAGTATTCTGTGTTAAGGTCTGCACCGAATACTAAATATGGTAATGGCATTGTGATTGTACGAATTAAATTCCCCCTGATTTTGTTGTTTATTATTGGGCAGTTATCGTTTGCGTCTGCGGTTAATGCAGACAGCAATACAGCGGATAAAGGCTGGTTCACCACCTTCACGGATAACGTTGCGCAAACATGGAATGAACCTGAGCATTACGATCTCTATATTCCGGCCATTACGTGGCATGCACGTTTTGCCTACGATAAAGAAAAAACTGACCGTTATAACGAGCGTCCGTGGGGGGCCGGCTTCGGTCAGTCTCGCTGGGATGAAAAAGGTAACTGGCATGGCCTGTACCTGATGGCGTTTAAGGACTCCTACAATAAATGGGAGCCTATTGGTGGCTACGGCTGGGAAAAAACCTGGCGTCCGTTATCAGACGACAACTTCCGTCTGGGGCTGGGCTATACGGCAGGGTTCACGGCGCGTGATAACTGGAAATACATTCCTGTTCCGGTACTGCTGCCGCTTGCCTCCATCGGCTATGGTCCGGCAACGTTTCAGATGACCTACATACCGGGTACCTATAACAACGGTAACGTTTACTTTGCCTGGATGCGGTTTCAGTTTTAACTGAATTTTTCTGCTAAATCGGCCAAAAAACGCACAGACATTGAAATGTAAAGGATAAAAATCGAACAGCGAAAATTAACGCGACTTTTGTCACTTTTTATCAAAGATCCGCTGGACAAAACGCCTCACAATTGTTGTACTGATACCCGACACAGCATTTGTGTCGTTTTTTAATGTAAAGGTAATTTTGATGTCTAAGATTAAAGGTAACGTTAAGTGGTTTAATGAGTCCAAAGGATTCGGTTTCATTACTCCTGAAGATGGCAGCAAAGACGTGTTCGTACACTTCTCTGCAATCCAGTCTAATGGTTTCAAAACTCTGGCTGAAGGTCAGCGCGTAGAGTTCGAAATCACTAACGGTGCCAAAGGCCCTTCTGCTGCTAACGTAATTGCTCTGTAATTCAGACGCGTCAGCAAGAATTTCAAAACCCGCTCAATGAGCGGGTTTTTTTCGTTCTGAATCAACCAATAAGATAGATCTTCAGGAAGCTGGCCACAATCGCGACGCTTAGCAATACCATACCCACGCCTGACAGAGTTTCTTTCATGCTATCACCCTCGTTCAATATTGAGCCAAGAGTGACAGAGAAAAATTAAGCCAACATTAAGGTTGCCGCGCTTAATGTCCGCTGGCGGAGGAAAATAACCAGAATGCGATCGCAGTCATCGCAAACGAGCCAAGCATGTTAACGGCAATGTTGGTCAGCGCCCAGCCCATCCGGCCTTCCTGAAACAGAAAGACCACCTCCGCAGAGAAGGTAGAAAACGTTGTTAAACCGCCGCAGAAACCAGTTGTAATCAGAACCTTCCACATAGGGTCGATGTTGGTCATGCGATTAAACCAGGCCAGCCCCATCCCAATAATAAACGCCCCGATCAGATTTGCCGCCAGTGTCCCCATCGGAATGGCCTGATGCAGGGGGTTAAACCGCATGCTTAAGAGCCACCGCGCAACGCTACCCGTGCCTCCACCAATAAAAACGGCTATAAGTAGTTGTAACACTGTCAATACCTGCTATTTGCTGTGTAAGTGCATCGAGTGTAACGCTGTTTTTAACCGGGGGACAATTATGTATGTTGCAGTAGGGCAGTTCGCGGTGACGCGGGACTGGAATGAAAACGCGGAAAAATGCGTCTCCCTGATGCATCAGGCGAAGCAAAAGGGGGCATCGTTGCTGGTACTTCCCGAGGCGTTACTGGCCCGTGATGATGGCGATCCAGACCTGTCGGTAAAGTCTGCGCAAACGCTGGAAGGGGCGTTTCTGAAACGACTGCTGGCCGAAAGCGTTGGCAACACGCTCACCACCATCTTGACGGTCCATGTTCCGTCCTCGCCGGGGCGCGCGGTAAACACGCTGGTGGCGATACGTGAGGGTGCCATCGTCGCGAGCTACGCCAAACTTCATCTGTATGATGCGTTCAGCGTTCAGGAGTCGCGCCTGGTCGATCCGGGGAGTGTAATTCCGCCGCTGATTGAGGTCGAGGGTTTTAAGATTGGCCTGATGACCTGCTACGATATCCGTTTTCCCGAGCTGGCGCTGAACCTGGCATTGCAGGGGGCCGAGGTGCTGGTTCTGCCTGCCGCGTGGGTCAAAGGACCGCTTAAGGAGCATCACTGGGCGACGCTGCTGGCAGCACGTGCGCTGGATACCACCTGTTACGTGGTAGCCGCGGGTGAATGTGGTAACAAAAATATCGGGCAGAGCAGGGTTGTCGATCCGCTGGGGGTGACGGTTGCGGCAGCAGCGGAGACGCCTGCGTTATTGCTGACGGAGATAATTTTCGCCCGAATAGCGCTTGCGCGTCAGCAATTACCTGTTCTGCGCAACCGCAGGTTTGCGCCACCGCAATTAATGTGATGTTTTTTTCAACAATGCTTGATTCACCTTGTTACAGATTGCTATTGTGTGCACGCGCCAAATGACCGTTAATACGTTCAGGTTTTTTGGCGGAATGCAGCCTGTTTCATGTAAAGAAGGTATTTATGGGTGAGATTAGTATTACCAAACTGCTGGTGGTTGCCGCACTGGTCGTCCTGCTGTTCGGTACCAAGAAGTTACGCACGCTGGGTGGAGACCTGGGTGCTGCCATTAAGGGCTTTAAGAAAGCAATGAACGATGACGACGCGGCAGCGAAGAAAAGTGCCGAAGATGACATCACTGCACAGAAGCTTTCACACAAAGAGTAATGGCAATGCTGCAAGGCTTGCATAAAAAACCGGCTCACGAGGCCGGTTTTTTGTTTTACTGTAAATAAATTTTACAGCTTTATTTCACTTCTTCGCCCTTCGCCTGCATATCGGCGTGATAAGAGGAGCGAACAAACGGACCGCACGCGGCATGGGTAAAGCCCATCGCCATCGCTTCGGCTTTCATTTCATCGAACTCATCCGGGCTCACGTAACGCTGTACAGGCAGGTGGTGACGGCTTGGCTGGAGGTACTGGCCCAGCGTCAGCATGGTGACGCCGTGGCGGCGAAGATCGCGCATCACTTCAATGATCTCAGCGTTGGTTTCACCCAGGCCGACCATCAGGCCAGACTTGGTAGGAATATGCGGATGGGCTTCTTTAAAGCGTTCCAGCAGCTTCAGCGACCAGTTGTAGTCTGCACCGGGACGTACCTGACGGTAGATACGCGGTACGTTCTCCAGGTTGTGGTTGAATACGTCTGGTGGCGTCGCGGTCAGGATATCGAGCGCGCGATCCATACGGCCACGGAAGTCCGGCACCAGCGTCTCAATCTTAATGTTCGGGCTTTTTTCGCGGATGGCGGTAATACAGTCAGCAAAATGCTGAGCACCGCCATCGCGCAGATCGTCACGGTCAACGGAGGTGATAACAACATAACGCAGCGCCATATCGGCAATCGTCTGCGCCAGTTTTTGCGGTTCGTTTGCGTCAGGCGCAACAGGACGGCCATGGGCAACGTCACAGAACGGACAGCGGCGGGTGCAGATGGCACCCAGAATCATAAATGTCGCGGTACCGTGATTGAAACATTCAGCAAGGTTAGGGCAGGAGGCCTCTTCACAGACAGAGTGAAGGCCATTTTTGCGCATCGCCGCTTTGATCCCCTGGATACGCGAAGAGTCGGCCGGAAGTTTGATTTTCATCCATTCCGGTTTTCTTAACAGCGCCTCGCGCTCTGTAGCCACGTTTTTAACCGGGATAAGGGCCATTTTATCGGCATCGCGGTATTTAACACCGCGTTCCATCACAATGGGTTTACTCATAGCGTGCGTGTTCCAGTTGCGAATATCGAAGGAAAGCGTTTCAATTCAAGGGAATGTTGTAATTATCAACTATTTTTGAACGAACGACAGGCAGTATATCATTTAAAGGGGCGATAAAGCAGCCTGCCAGGTCGCCAATTTGTAAAATAGTTGTTGTTTTGTGCCTTTTGCCCCGCTTGCGGCAGGGGCTTGTGCTGAAAGGCGGGATCAGAACGCCTGGCGGATCACGTTAATGACGTTTTCCAGCACCGGATCGCGCAGGCTTAGCTTGTTGTAATGCAGTGAGATTTCAACAGATTCCGTCGTAAGTTGACTCAATGGAATGCTCTCCAGCGGCCAGCACTTTTGAAGCAGAGTGAAGAGACGCACAGGCATAATACAGAGCAAATCGCTGCTGCCAATCAGGGCCGCAAGGGTAAACATATTGTAACTGCTGAAGCTGATCAGACGGTCCGGGAACAGTTCGTCAATACGCTGGCGCAGCGGATCCGGACCCTGTCCCTCGGACATAAAGGTTGCATGTTCGTAATGACGCAAATTTTCAGGCGTCAAAGCTGCGCCCAATGCAGGATGATTCTGACGACACACGAGCGCCAGAGAGTCGGTATAGAGAACGTTATGCCCTAATGCCCTGGCCGCGAAGCTGTTGCTGTCGATGATCAGGTCCGTCTGGAATTGTGCCAGCTGAGTTTCCGGATCGTTAACGGGCACGTTGCGGATCAGCAGCTGTGGCGCATGCTGTTTAACAGCCTGGTAAATAGCGGGCATGACCAGAACGCCCACAGAGGGAGAGGTGCCTATGGTGATGGTTCGTTGCTTATCGTAACTGCCGGTGAGATCCAGCGCGCCCAGAATCGATTCCAGACCCTGGCTGATGTACTCATGCAGATGGGTGGCGTACGCGGTGGGGGTTACGCCCTGGCCTTTACGAATAAATAAGGGATCGGGAAATATCGCGCGCAATTTTTGAATTGACTGGCTAATAGCGGAGGGCGTGAGATTAAGAATTTTCGCAGCATTAACGATACCTTTGTGGACATATACCGCCTCAAAAATAGTCAATAAATTGAGATCAATATTACGTAAAGTCCGGAAAATTTGCGGCTTATCTTCGCCGCTGGTTTCATTCAGGCGTTTGGCTGGTAAATTAGTAGGCTCCACGCTCTTACTCCGTATCCATTCACAATATGAATGATAGTTGAATTTATTTATTATGCTTGCAGAGATTCGTAAAGTGTTTCGCAAGTTTCCCTTGTTTATCGAAAACAAGCAGTTGGGTGATTATCACGCACGTTACACGATACCCGGTGATGGTACTATTAAGGTTCTAATTAATATGGGACGCTAATATATGGGCGACTCGAAAATATAGAATATGCGGTTTATTGTAAAGCGTAAATGCGGCAATTAAGCAGTGGCTGGTCAAATAACCGAACCACTGCCGGAAGTGTGTTAAGCAGCAATATATTCGTAGTCAGGATTGTTAAGCAGCGCTAAAAACTTCTTCAGAAGCACGGGGCGGATATTCTCAGGGGTGGCGGTATAAACCCACTGGCGCATTTGCGTCATTTCCATACCGGCATACCCGCATGGGTTGATGCGCTGGAAAGGGGTCAGATCCATATTGATATTCAGCGCCAGCCCGTGGAACGAGCAGCCTTTACGGATACGCAGCCCCAGCGAACAGATCTTCATCTCTCCAACATAGACGCCCGGGGCATCGGCGCGAGGGTGAGCATCGATACCGTACTCAGCGAGCGTGTTCACCACGGTTTGTTCCAGTAAGGTCACGAGCTCACGCACGCCCAGCTTTCTGCGTTTCAGGTTAAGCAGGACATACATTACCTGCTGGCCCGGGCCGTGGTAGGTTACCTGTCCACCGCGATCGCTCTGGATCACCGGGATATCACCCGTCATCAATAAATGTTCGGCTTTTCCTGCCTGGCCTTGAGTAAACACCGGCAAGTGTTCAACCAGCCAGATTTCATCAGGGGTGGTGTCATCGCGCATATCGGTAAATTCATGCATAGCCTGAGAGACTGGCTCGTAAGGCTGTAGCCCAAGATGGCGGACAAGAATTTTATCCTGGTACAAAAGGACGTCTCCGAAGACAAGGGAGAATAGGTAACGAGGAGTATATCACAGCGGGGAAGTGGGTTACCCGGCAAACCGGGTAACCGCAGGGGGACTACAGCACCATACGAACAATTTCGATATTGCCGAGCTCTTCGTACAGCGTCTCAACCTGCTCAATGTGTGTCGCAGTGATGGTGATTGAGACCGAGTGGTAGTTACCTTTGCTGCTCGGTTTGACTGATGGAGAGTAGTCACCCGGCGCATGGCGCTGTACCACTTCAACCACCTGATCAACCAGCTCAGGTTTCGCCAGACCCATTACTTTGTAAGTAAAAGGGGTAGGGAATTCAAGCAGTTCGTTAAGTTTGGTTTTCATGTCAGCTCCGGCGTGTGTATAAAAAATAATAACTCCCGCCACGGGGCGGGAGTTTTACTGATACGTAGTATATGGGGATCAAAATCACACTTTCAAGTGTTCAATTTTTAACCAAACCAGTGATGGAACATCAGCTTAATGTAATCAATGATTTTGCCGAAGAAATTGCCTTCAGGAATTTCCTCCAGCACCACCAGCGGGCGCTGATCGATGGTTTTGCCATCCAGCTGGAAGTTAATGGTACCCACGACCTGATTCTTTTGCAGCGGGGCGTGCAGCTCGGTGGTATTCAGCACGTAGCTGGCTTTCAGATCTTTCATACGACCGCGTGGGATCGTCAGATAGAGATCTTTGTCCACGCCCAGGGAAGCGCGGTCGTTATCGCCAAACCAGACAGGTTCAGAGGCAAATTCTTTACCGGCTTTCAGCGGGTTCACGGTTTCGAAGAAGCGGAAGCCCCAGGTCAGCAGCTTTTTGCTTTCCGTTTCGCGGCCTTTAAACGTACGTCCCCCCATCACGGCAGAGATCAGACGCATCTGGCCTTCAGTGGCGGAGGCCACCAGGTTATAGCCGGCTTTATCGGTGTGGCCAGTTTTGATGCCGTCGACGTTCAGGCTGTTGTCCCACAGCAGGCCGTTACGGTTGGTCTGACGAATGCCGTTGAAGGTGAACTCTTTCTCTTTGTAGATAGAGTACTCGTTTGGCACGTCGCGGATCAGCGCCTGACCGATCAGTGCCATGTCACGCGCGGAGCTGTACTGACCCTCGGCGTCCAGGCCGTGAACGGTCTGGAAGTGGCTGTTTTTCAGGCCCAGGGCGGAGACGTAGCTGTTCATCAGGCCCACAAACGCGTCCTGGCTGCCCGCTGCAAAATCGGCCATGGCCACGCAGGCGTCGTTACCGGACTGCAAGTTGATGCCACGGATAAGCTGAGAGACCGGAACCTGCATGCCTGGCTTCAGGAACATCAGCGATGAACCTTTGAACACCGGGTTGCCGGTTGCCCACGCATCGTTACCGATAGTCACCAGGTCGGTTTCTTTGAATTTGCCTGCTTTCATGGCCTGGCCGATAACATAGCTGGTCATCATTTTGGTCAGGCTGGCCGGATCGCGGCGGGCATCGGCGTTCTGTTCTGCCAGAACTTTGCCGGAGTTGTAATCAATCAGGATGTAGGATTCCGCGTCGATCTGCGGAACGCCAGGGATCATGGTCTTGATGTTCAGGTCGTCCGCGTGAGCTGCGGAGAACGCAGCAGCGCAAAGGGCCGTGGTCAGCGCCATGCGCTGCACAAAACGAGCAGAAAAAGTGGTCTTCATGGTCAGAACTACGACATCCGTGATGGAATTAAAAAAAGTGCCTTACTATAGCAAATGCTATACGGGCAGGCATCCGACTTTCATCATGAGAGTGTTAACGTGCTTTACACAAACTGACATTTCGGATACCACCGAATAATTATTTTGCAACAGCGATAAACGACTGGAGCTGCGCCTCGCTCTGCAAACGCTGTTGCAGGGACGCTGCCTGCGATTTGCTGGCAAATGGACCCATCTGGATACGCCATACCGCACCGTTTTGCTCAACGCGGCCTGGCACGCCAAACTGCTTGCTTAAACGCTGCTGATATTGCTCTGCACGGGTCCGATCGCTGACGGCGCCAACCTGAACCACGTAGCTGCCGCTCGCCGTCGCAGGCGCCGCCGTCTGCGTAGCAGCAGGCGCGGTCACCGGGGCGGGTTGTGTAGCGGGTGCAGCAGCGACGGGCGCAGGCGCTGGGGCAGGTTCATTTGATTCAATCACGCCCGGCGCTAACGTGGTGGGTGCGCCAAGGAAACCACTGCTTTTCACCGGGGCGCCTGTCGCGTCTTCACTTTGCAGCGTATCGTTGCTGATAGCGCGCACTTCACCCTGCGGCTGTGCGGGCTCTGCCGGCGTTGAAGCGCCCCCCATACCACCGCTCAGATCCGGGCGAGCGGGCAGGGCATAGGTCTGTTTCGCGACCGTGGTACAGGCCGTGCCCGGGCCAGACAGTGAACCATCCTGCGCCACGATAATCGGGTCGATACGCACTTTAGTATTGTTTGAGGTGTTCAGACGGTCGGCCGCCGCGCGGGACAGGGAGATCACGCGATCGGTGCCGTAAGGACCGCGATCGTTGATACGCACCACGATCATTCGGCCATTCGCCAGGTTAGTGATGCGTGCATAGCTCGGGACAGGCAACGTCGGGTGTGCCGCCGTGATCTGCATCGGATCGAAGGTTTCACCCGACGCGGTCAGATTGCTGCCGGGCTCAGCGTCATAGATGGCAGCAAAGCCAGCCTGGCTGAAACGGGAAGGATCCTGAACGATTTTATAGCTTTTACCGTCGCGCTGATAATCCTGATTCACGCTGGCGTTCAGCGGTTCATAAACGGGATCGGCACCGCTAATCTCAACAATCGGGCCATTACAGACCGCAGGCTGCGGCGGCGCGACGGTTGCCTGTTGCTGACCATCATCACTTGTACAGGCGGCAAGTAAACTTGCTGCGATGCAGATCCCCAGCCACTGCTTACGCATTGCGATCCCCTTATTTTTATACGCTTTTGGACAACATTTTCCTGTGGGTATGGATCGACATGACGATACCAAACCCGGCCATCAACACGATCAGTGCCGAGCCCCCGTAACTCACCAGCGGCAGCGGTACGCCAACAACCGGCAGAATACCACTCACCATACCAATATTTACGAAGACATAAACGAACAAAATCAACATTAATCCGCCTGCCATCACGCGACCAAAGGTGGTTTGCGCGCGCGCGGCAATCCACAAACCTCGCATGATCAGCAGCACGTAGAGTGCAAGCAGCACCAGGATGCCAACCAGCCCTAACTCCTCAGCCAGAACGGCAAAGATAAAGTCGGTGTGGCGTTCCGGTAAAAATTCGAGCTGCGACTGCGTACCGTGCAGCCAGCCTTTACCACGCAGGCCTCCGGAGCCAATCGCAATCTTCGACTGAATAATATGATAGCCTGCGCCCAGCGGATCGGTCTCGGGATCGAGCAGCATCATAACGCGCTGACGCTGGTAATCATGCATCAGGAAGAACCAGAGGATGGGGATAAACGCGGCAACCAGCACTACGGCGATACCAATCAGACGCCAGCTCAGGCCGGACAGGAACAGGACGAACAGGCCGGAGAGGGCGATAAGAATTGAAGTACCGAGGTCCGGCTGTGCGGCCACGAGCAGCGTCGGCAGGAAAATCAGCACCAGCGCAATGGCGGTATTTTTCAACGACGGCGGGCAGACGTCGCGGTTAATAAAGCGCGCCACCATCAGCGGGACGGCGATTTTGGCGATTTCCGACGGCTGGAAGCGGACAATCCCCAGATCCAGCCAGCGTTGCGCCCCTTTCGAGATGGCGCCGAAAGCATCTACTGCCACCAACAAAATGATACAGAAAATATAGAGATAGGGCGCCCAGCCCTCGTACACGCGCGGCGGTATTTGCGCCATCACCACCATAATGACCAGACCCATGGCGATCTGGCCGATTTTACGCTCCATCATGCCGATATCCTGGCCGCTGGCGCTCCAGATAACGAGGGCGCTATAGACCAGCAGAGCCAGCAGGATCAGCAGCATGGCAGGGTCGATGTGGATCTTGTCCCACAGCGATTTTTTATTCGGATTATCCGTCATGATTATTGGTCCTCCGCCGCAGCGGCTGCCGGGTTTTCAGCTGGCAGTTCGGTGTTGTTGTCACCCAGCATGATGTGGTCAAGGATTTGACGCATGATGGTACCCACCGCCGGGCCTGCGCCGCCGTTCTCAAGAATCATCGCCACCGCAACCTGCGGGTTATCATAAGGGGCAAACGCCGTCATGAGCTTGTGGTCACGCAGACGTTCGGCAATTTTATGTGCGTTATAAGTTTCATTCGCTTTCAGACCGAAGACCTGAGCCGTACCTGATTTCGCGGCTACCTTATACGGTGCGCCAGCGAAATATTTGTGCGCCGTCCCGTTAGGGCGGTTGGCTACACCGTACATGCCGTCTTTCGCGATTTCCCAGTATCCGGAATGAATGTCACCCACCGGCGGCTCGTGCGGCTGTATCCACGGCACTTTTTTGCCGTCTTCAACGGTGCTTTGCAGCAGGTGCGGCACTTTCACAACGCCATCGTTAATGAGGATCATCATCGCCTTGTTCATTTGCAGCGGCGTTGCCGTCCAGTAGCCCTGGCCGATCCCTACCGGAATGGTGTCACCCTGATACCAGGGTTTTTTAAAGCGCTTCAGCTTCCATTCGCGGGTTGGCATGTTGCCGGAACGCTCTTCCGCCAAATCTATGCCGGTGTAATGCCCGTAGCCGAATTTGCTCATCCATTCAGACAGACGGTCAATACCCATGTCGTAGGCGACCTGATAGAAGAAGGTATCCGCCGACTCCTCCAGTGATTTGGTCACGTTCAGATGGCCGTGGCCCCATTTTTTCCAGTCGCGGTAGCGTTTCTCAGAGCCAGGCAACTGCCACCAGCCGGGGTCAAACAGACTGGTATTACGGGTGATGACGCCCGCGCTCAGCGCAGACACGGCAACATACGGTTTAACCGTTGAAGCTGGAGGATAAACCCCCTGCGTCGCGCGATTCACCAGCGGCGTGTTTGGATCGTTGAGCAGGCCGGAGTAATCCTTGCTGGAGATGCCATCCACGAACAGGTTCGGATCGTAGCTTGGCATCGAAACCATCGCCAGAATGCCGCCGGTACGCGGGTCGGTCACAATAACCGCAGCACGGCTACCCGCCAGCAGCGTCTCGATATACTGCTGTAGCTTCAGGTCGAGCGTCAGATAGACGTCATGCCCCGCCTGCGGGGGAACCTCTTTCAGCTGACGGATCACGCGGCCACGGTTGTTAACTTCAACCTCTTCATACCCGGTCTGACCGTGCAGCACGTCTTCGTAATAACGTTCGATCCCCAGCTTGCCAATATCATGGGTTGCGGCGTAGTTAGCCAGCTTGCCGTCTTTATCAAGGCGTTCGACGTCTTTATCGTTGATTTTGGAGACGTAACCAATGACGTGCGTCAGCGCGGAGCCGTAAGGATAGTAGCGGCGTTTATAGCCTTTGACTTCCACACCGGGGAAACGGTACTGGTTAACGGCAAAACGGGCGACCTGCACTTCCGTCAGGTTGGTTTTTACCGGAATGGAGGTGAAGCGGTGAGAACGTGCGCGCTCTTTTTTGAACGCAGCGATATCGTCATCAGTCAGGTCGACAACGCTTCTCAGCGCGTTTAGGGTATCCTGCACGTTATCCACTTTCTCGGGCATCATCTCTATCTGGTAGATGGTGCGATTAAGCGCCAGCGGCGTGCCGTTACGATCGTAGATAATGCCGCGGCTGGGCGCGATGGGCACCAGCTTGATACGGTTTTCGTTTGAGCGGGTCTGGTAATCGGTATAGCGGACAATTTGCAGATTATAGAGGTTGGCGATCAGCACGCCGGTAAGCAGCAAAATCCCCGTAAAGGCGACCAGCGCCCGGCGCACAAACAGCGCGGACTCAGCCGTATAGTCGCGAAAAGAATTCTGTAGTTTCATCCGCTGCTTAAATTACCCTGGTCAGTCATTACTCGCGGTGATAAGGGTGGTTGGTAGTGATGCTCCATGCGCGATACAAACTTTCTGCCACGAGAACCCGTACAAGCGGGTGGGGCAGCGTCAGCGCCGAGAGTGACCAACTTTGTTCTGCTGCCGCTTTGCAGGCGGGAGATAACCCCTCTGGTCCGCCAATCAACAGACTGACGTCCCGACCATCCTGCTTCCAGCGCTCCAGTTCGTGCGCCAGCTGCGGCGTATCCCAGGGTTTGCCCGGGATATCGAGGGTCACGATGCGGTTTTTGCCTGCGGCAGCCAGCATCAGCTCTCCCTCTTTATCGAGAATACGTTTGATATCTGCGTTCTTGCCGCGCTTTCCTGCTGGGATCTCCACCAGTTCGAACGGCATATCTTTTGGAAAACGACGCAGATACTCAGTAAAACCGGTTTGTACCCAGTCCGGCATTTTGGTGCCGACGGCGACCAGTTGCAACTTCACGCATTAACCCCAGAGTTTTTCCAGCTCATACAGGCGACGGCTCTCTTCCTGCATGACGTGGACAATCACATCGCCGAGATCGACAACCACCCAGTCAGCGGTCGCTTCACCTTCAACGCCCAGCGGAAGCAGCCCTGCCGCGCGCGATTCCTGAACAACATGGTCAGCAATCGAAACAACGTGACGAGTTGAGGTCCCGGTGCAGATGATCATGCAGTCGGTGATGCTGGATTTACCCTTAACGTCGATAGCGATGATGTCCTGACCTTTCAGGTCATCAATTTTGTCGATAACAAAATCCTGGAGTGCTTTACCCTGCAAGTTTTCCCCCTGGGTGTATGAGATTGTACAACTATGAATTCGTGGTCAGTCAGTATACCTGAACTGACGCCAGTCGCGGGACAAATGTCACCGCCCGGCTTTTGAAGGCGGGTATCATCCCACCCTCCGCCTGATATTGCATCGCCATTTTTGTAAAACAATTTCTGTAAAGCAGCGATCGGCGGGAAAGTCTGGCAGCGGAGGATATCAGTATGGCTTAGCCTGTCAAGGCAGGATAATCATTAACGGACAATTTCGCCGGCGATGCTCAGACATCTGTACTTTTCTGATACAGACCGTGCGCATGGATATAGGCCAGCACGGGCGAGGGGAGGAGATCGTCACAGTCTAAACCCTGCTGGAGACGCTCGCGGATGAGGGTTGCGGAAATATTAAACCACGGCGTTTCAGCGAGGTAAATTTTCCCGGCGGGGAGACTGTGCAGGTCTTCTATATTGTCCGTCAGATGCGCGTCAAGCCACTGCTGATGCTGTGCGTCGCGCATGGTCAGCGGGTAGCCCGGACGGCGGCAGACCAGCAGATGACTGTTTTCCAGAATGGTTTCGTACTGGTACCAGCTGGGAAAGTTGAGCAAGGAATCCTGGCCGATGATAAACGCCAGCGGTTTCATGGGCCCCTGCTCATCGCGCCACTCCCGCAGCGTTTGCGATGTCCAGGAAGGGGTATCCCTGCGCAGTTCACGCTCATCAAGCGTGAAGAGAGGCTTATCGGCGATAGCCAGCGCGAGCATCGCTTTACGCTGCTCGCTGGTTGCTTCTGGCTGAGGACGGTGCGGCGGAACATTGTTGGGCATGATGATTACCCGCTGCAACCCAATCAAATTCGCGAGGATTTCTACCGGCTTAAGATGCCCATAGTGTACCGGGTCGAAGGTCCCGCCATACATTGCCTGTAAAGAATGCATATCACCCATCGATAAATACGTCTGCCAGCGCCTTATGGCAGAGCAGCAAAGAGAGGCTCTCCAGCTCCGCCCAGACAGACTGGCCGTAATCCTGTTTTAACGTCAATTCGGCGCGCATCAGAAGTTGTACTGCCTGACGCAACTGCTCCTGGCTCAGGCGGTTTATCGCCTCCGTGGTCATCGCCCGACGGTTTTGCCAGACGCGATGTTTGTCGAATAAGGCGCGCAGGGGCGTGTGTGCTGACTGGCGTTTAAGGTTGTTCAGCAGCAGTAATTCGCGCTGGAGCGTACGGAGCAGAATGACCGGCTCACTCCCTTCCAGGCGCAGCTGTTGCAGGATGTGCAGAGCACGCTTACTTTTCGCCGACAGCAGCGCATCAACCCAGTGGAAGGGGGTAAAGTGCGCGGCATCATTCACCGCCTGTTCCACGCGCGGCAGCGTCAGCTTACCATCGGGCCACAGCAGGGCGAGCCTGTCCAGCGCCTGCGCCAGTGCCAGAAGGTTGCCTTCGTAGCAGTAGCACAGGAGCTGACTGGCGGCCTCATCCAGCTGCAAATTGTGCTGCTTTGCTCGCGCGGCAACCCATTTTGGCAGATGCGCCTGCTCTGGCGTCTGGCAGGTGACCAGCACCGCACTGGGGGCTAGCCGGGTAAACCAGGCCGCGTTTTCCTGCGCTTTTGTGAGTTTGTTGCCGCGTACGATAAGCAGCAGATCGCCGTGTAACAAACTCACCAGCATAGCCAGCTGTTCATTGATGGCAGCGTTAGGTCCATTCTCTGGCAGCAGGATCTGGATTGTCTGACGAGAGGCAAACAGGCTCATGGCCTGACAAAGCGAGAAGATAGCGTTCCAGTCGGTACTGTTATCGATCTGGAACGTATGATGCTCATCGAAACCCTGCGCGGCTGCCGCATGGCGAACCGCATCAAGGCTTTCCTGAAGTAACAGGGGGTCGTTGCCGAGTAGCAGATAGGCCGCGCGCAGCCCTTCGTTGAGCTGCGCGCGGAGTTGTTCAGGATACAACCTGATCATCAGTTACCCATGAAAGTTGAATCCAGATTTGATTTAACATCTGGTTTCTCAATGATGTCAGCACCTTGTCTGGAAGTTGCCATAATACTTGGCAATTTACGAATCAGCTGTTCTGCTGCCTTATCATACATTTCATTGATAATTATTTGCTGCTCAGCGCTTTTGGCTAGCGCTGTTTGTGGGTTATCAAAGAAGGAACGATAAACTTTGGTATTGATCGGATAAATGTCCTTACCCGGCAGCAATACTGTTGCGTTAACCGACATTACCATCTGGTACTCTGCCGTACGACCATCCTGGAAAATAGAAGCCGTGTCTTTATTCAGACTCATTCCCAGAAGACGGAACGATGGCACGTCCTGGCGAAGTGTTCCTTTCTCAATAATTTCAACGCCGTTCAAACGCAGCTGGTTACGAACGGCCCGGCTCAGCGGTCCGTTCGGATCGGATGAGTCGAAGATCATCGTTTTCATCTGAGCTGGCACTGCCGTGGTGTTGCGCAGGTGCCAGCCGCAGCCAGCGGTGACAAGCACCGCCAGAGATAAGAGTATTGTTGCCAGTTGTCGCACGTTTCCTCCCGCGCTTAGCCAACGACCAGATTCAGCAGTTTACCCGGTACGTAGATCACTTTACGTACGGTAACGCCCTCAAGGTATTTCGCGACCAGATGCTCCTGGCCTGCGCGCTCGCGAACCTGTTCTTCGGTTGCGTCGACCGCGACGGTAATTTTACCGCGCACTTTACCGTTAACCTGCACCACCACCAGCGTGGTGTTTTCCACCATAGCGGATTCATCCGCCACTGGCCACGGCGCGTTGTCGATATCGCCTTCGCCTTTCAGCTCCTGCCACAGGGTGAAGCTAACGTGCGGCGTGAACGGGTTAAGCATGCGAACGACCGCCAGCAGCGCTTCACGCATTAAGGCGCGATCCTGCTCGCCGTCCTGCGGGGCTTTCGCCAGCTTGTTCATCAGTTCCATAATAGCCGCAATTGCGGTATTGAAGGTCTGACGACGACCAATATCATCGGTGACTTTCGCAATGGTTTTATGAACATCACGACGCAGCGCCTGCTGATCTTCGCTCAGTGCAGCCACGTTCAGCGCTGGCGCATCACCCTGAGAGGTGTGCTCGTACACCAGTTTCCAGACGCGTTTCAGGAAGCGGTTTGCCCCTTCAACGCCAGATTCCTGCCATTCCAGCGTCATATCTGCCGGGGAGGCGAACATCATGAACAGACGCACGGTGTCAGCGCCGTAACGCTCAACCATTACCTGCGGGTCGATACCGTTATTTTTCGACTTGGACATCTTGCTCATGCCGGTATACACCAGTTCATGACCTTCGGCGTCTTTCGCCTTCACGATACGGCCTTTCTCGTCGCGCTCCACAATCGCATCAACCGGAGAAACCCAGTTACGCTCGCCGTTCGCGCCAACGTAGTAGAACGCATCTGCCAGCACCATGCCCTGACACAGCAGCTGTTTTGCCGGCTCGTCGGAGTTGACGAGGCCTGCGTCACGCATCAGTTTATGGAAGAAGCGGAAATAGAGCAGGTGCATGATGGCGTGTTCAATGCCACCGATGTAGATGTCTACCGGCAGCCAGTAGTTTGCTGCATCGGAATCCAGCATGCCTTCTTTGTACTGCGGGCAGGTGTAGCGCGCATAGTACCAGGAGGATTCCATAAAGGTGTCGAAGGTGTCGGTTTCACGCAGCGCTGGCTGACCGTTGACGGTGGTTTTCGCCCACTCAGGATCGGCTTTGATCGGGCTGGTGATGCCGTCCATGACCACGTCTTCCGGCAGGATCACCGGCAGCTGATCTTCCGGCGTTGGCATCACGGTGCCATCTTCCAGAGTCACCATTGGGATTGGCGCACCCCAGTAACGCTGACGGGAAACGCCCCAGTCGCGCAGACGGTAGTTCACTTTACGCTCGCCCACGCCCAGGGAGGCCAGCTTGTCGGCGATGGCGTTGAAGCCTTCTTCGAAGCTCAGGCCGCTGAACTCACCGGAGTTAAACAGGGTGCCTTTTTCAGTCAGCGCTTGCTCAGAGAGATCGGGCTCAGAGCCGTCAGCAGCAAGAATAACAGGCTTGATGGTCAGGCCGTATTTGGTGGCAAATTCGTAGTCGCGCTGGTCGTGACCCGGCACGGCCATCACTGCGCCTGTGCCGTATTCCATCAGTACGAAGTTGGCGGCCCAGACAGGGATCGCTTCGCCCGTCAGCGGGTGAATGGCTTTAAAGCCGGTATCAACGCCTTTTTTCTCCATCGTCGCCATGTCGGCTTCGGCCACTTTAGTATTGCGGCATTCGTCGATGAAGGTCGCCAGTTCCGGATTGTTTTCTGCCGCTTTCTGCGCCAGCGGGTGACCTGCGGCCACGGCCAGGTAGGTCGCGCCCATGAAGGTGTCCGGACGGGTGGTATAGACGGTCAGGGTCTGGTCGTAGTTCTCAACGTTGAAGGTAATTTCCACACCTTCGGAACGGCCGATCCAGTTGCGCTGCATGGTCTTAACGGTATCTGGCCAGTGGTCCAGATTATCCAGATCGTTCAGCAGTTCGTCAGCGTAGGCGGTGATTTTGATAAACCACTGCGGGATCTCTTTACGCTCTACTTTGGTGTCGCAGCGCCAGCAGCAGCCATCGATAACCTGTTCGTTCGCGAGAACGGTCTGGTCATTCGGGCACCAGTTAACGGCAGAGGTCTTCTTGTACACCAGGCCTTTTTTATACAGCTCGGTAAAGAATTTCTGCTCCCAGCGGTAGTATTCCGGGGTACAGGTTGCCAGCTCGCGACTCCAGTCATAGCCAAAGCCCAGCATTTTCAGCTGGTTTTTCATGTACGCAATGTTGTCGTACGTCCACGGAGCCGGTGCCGTGTTGTTTTTCACCGCCGCGCCTTCAGCAGGCAGGCCGAACGCATCCCAGCCGATAGGCTGAAGAACGTTTTTGCCCAGCATACGCTGGTAGCGCGCAATCACGTCACCGATGGTGTAGTTACGCACGTGGCCCATGTGTAGTCGACCAGAAGGATAGGGAAGCATCGACAGGCAGTAATACTTCTCTTTGCTCTCGTCTTCGGTTACTTCAAAGGTGCGCTTCTCGTCCCAGTGTTGCTGGACTTTTGATTCTATCTCTTCCGGGCGGTATTGCTCTTGCATGGCAGCCAGTGGTCCTGTGTTCAATACAGCTACAAATGTAGCCAATGGATGTGGTAATTCAGATCCGCATAGCATAGCCCAAACGCCCGCGTCAAAACAGCCTTTCACGCAAATGCACTTTGCAGGAATTTACCGGGTCTGTGCTTCACCTGACAAAGCGGCGGCGAAATAAGGTCTATTATTAGAGACAGTTACTTACCCGGGAGGCAAAATGATGAACAAGGTTGCTCAATTTTACCGTGAACTGGTAGCGACTCTGACGGAACGGCTGCGTAACGGCGAGCGTGATATCGACGCGCTGGTCGAACAGGCACGCGCACGCGTGACGCAAACGGGTGAGTTAACGCGAACCGAAGTGGAAGAGGTGACGCGCGCCGTGCGCCGTGACCTGGAGGAGTTCGCGCGAAGCTATGAAGAGAGCCAGGACGAGATCGCCGACAGCGTTTTTATGCGGGTCATCAAAGAGAGCCTGTGGCAGGAGCTGGCGGATATTACCGATAAAACTCAGCTGGAATGGCGTGAGGTGTTTCAGGATTTAAACCACCATGGTGTCTATCACAGCGGCGAAGTAGTGGGGTTGGGGAACCTGGTGTGTGAGAAGTGCCACCATCATATCGCCGTTTATACGCCGGAGGTGCTGCCGCTGTGTCCGAAGTGCGGGCACGACCAGTTCCAGCGTCGGCCATTTGAGCCGTAGGTAAAAGCAAAACTGTTTGCACCCTCTCCCTGTGGGAGAGGGGCGGGGTGAGGGCATCAGGCCGCAGAATAATAAGCCAGCCGCTCCGCCAGCAAATCCACAAACGCTTCCCGATCGATATCCACCATTACCGTGGTATTCGGCTTGTTTCCCGTCAATGAGTAATAGTCCACCACCGTCATTCCCTGGGTATATTTCCCCTGTGTTTCCACACCAACCCAACGCTCGACCGTGGTAAACATTTCCGGCTTCAGCAGCCAGGCGATGGTGCATGGGTCATGCAGCGGGGCGCCGTGGAAGCCCCACTTCTCGGCTTTGTGATACTCCATAAAGAAGTCGAGCAGCTCGGCCACGGTCGTTGCAACCGGGTTGCCCACAGAACGGAATCGTTCGATGTCCTGCGCCATAATTTGTGCGCGGTGGGTAACGTCCAGCCCCGCCATCACAATCGGCAGGCCAGACTGGAAGACGATTTCCGCGGCTTCCGGGTCAACGAAGATGTTGAACTCTGCTGCTGGCGTCCAGTTCCCCAGCCCCATTGCCCCGCCCATGATGACGATACGGGCGATGTTGCTGTGCAGTTCAGGATGGCTGTTCAGCAGCAGCGCTACGTTGGTCTGCGGGCCGGTCGCCACCAACGTCACGGGCTCTGCGCTCTCACGCAGCACCTTCGCCATGAGCTCGACGGCAGTGCAGTTTTGCGGTGTGAAATTCGGCTCCGGTAGCGCCGGGCCATCCAGCCCACTTTCACCGTGAACATTATCCGCAATGATCAGCTCGCGCATCAGTGGCTTAACGGCGCCACCTGCGACCGGAATATCGGTGCGTTTCAGCAGCGTCAACATGCGCAACACGTTTCGCAAGGTTTTATCCGGCGTCTGGTTCCCGGCGGAGGAGGTGACAGCTTTTACGTCCAGTTCAGGGGAAGCAAGAGCAAGGACGAGTGCGATCGCGTCATCATGACCCGGATCGCAGTCGAGAATAATTGGCTGTGCCATAGCGTTCTCCATTCTCAGCATTATTTGTGACAAGGTTAACGCTGCGATGTGACGCCGAATAGAAAAAGAGATCTAAAGCGTGAAGCAGTGCGCAATCCGCAGATTGCGCACTAAAAAGATTAATGCAGGATTTTGGCGAGGAAGTCTTTTGCACGTTCAGATTTAGGATTTGCGAAGAACTCTTCTTTTGGTGAGTCTTCAACAATTTTCCCTTCATCCATGAAGATCACGCGGTTGGCCACTTTACGGGCGAAGCCCATTTCGTGCGTCACCACCATCATGGTCATCCCTTCGTGCGCCAGCTCCACCATGACGTCCAGCACTTCGTTGATCATCTCAGGGTCGAGCGCGGACGTCGGCTCATCAAACAGCATTGCCACCGGATCCATGCACAGCGCACGCGCGATTGCCACACGCTGCTGTTGGCCGCCCGAAAGCTGGGCCGGGAACTTATTCGCATGCGCAGACAGCCCGACGCGTTCCAGCAGCTTCAGCCCCTTTTCGCGCGCCGCTTTTTTGTCGCGCTTCAGCACTTTGACCTGCGCCAGCGTCAGGTTCTCAATGATGGACAGGTGAGGGAACAGCTCAAAATGCTGGAACACCATCCCTACGTGGGAGCGAAGCTGGGCAAGGTTGGTTTTCCTGTCATTTACTTTGGTGCCGTTAACGACAATCTCGCCCTGCTGGACAGGTTCCAGCCCATTAACGGTTTTGATAAGCGTGGACTTACCGGAACCGGACGGGCCGCATACCACTACCACATCGCCTTTTTTTACTTCTGTTGAGCAGTCGGTCAGCACCTGAAAGTGCCCATACCATTTAGAAACATTTTTCAGGGAAATCATTATACCGTCCTTTTCTTCAGCCAGCTGACCAACAGCGATGCGCTTAAACTAATCACAAAATAGACCCCGCCCGCGAAGAGGATCATCTCAACCTGCGTTCCGTCACGTTCGCCAATGGTGGAGGCGGTACGGAAGAAGTCTGCCAGACTCAGCACGTAGACCAGGGAGGTATCCTGGAACAGGACGATGCCCTGCGTCAGCAGCAGCGGAACCATGGCGCGAAACGCCTGCGGCAAAATAATGAGCTTCATGGACTGCCAGTGCGTCATACCGAGCGCCAGCGCAGCGCTGGACTGCCCGCGAGAGATACTCTGAATACCTGCGCGGATGATCTCTGAGTAGTAGGCGGCTTCAAACATGGAAAACGCCACCATGGCAGAGATCAGGCGGATATCGGTCTTTGGCGACAGTCCCAGTACGTTCTGTAAAAAGCCGGGAACAATCAGATAAAACCACAGCAGCACCATGACCAGTGGAATGGAGCGGAACACGTTAACGTAAGCCGTGGCAAACCAGGCGAGCGGCTTAAAGCTCGACAGGCGCATCACTGCCAGCAGGGTGCCCCAGACAATACCGACGATAATGGCGATAACGGTGATCTTTAAGGTGATTGCCAGTCCATCCAGCAGATAGGGCATGGAGGGAACAATGGAACTCCAGTCAAAATCGTACATTTATTTGCCCCCCAGATTGCCCGGCAGGCGTACTTTGCGTTCAACCAGGTTCATCACCAGCATGATGAAAGCGTTAATCAGAACATAGGCGAGCGTAATCGCCGTGAAGGATTCCCAGGCGTGAGCGGAGTAATCCAGCAGTTTGCCCGCCTGTGCCGCCATATCCACCAGACCGATGGTTGAGGCGATAGCCGAGTTTTTTACCAGGTTCATCATCTCGGACGTCATCGGCGGAACGATGACGCGGTAAGCGTTAGGCAGCAGTACGTAACGGTAGGCCTGGGGCAGAGTCAGGCCCATTGCCAGTGCCGCATTCTTTTGCCCGCGCGGCAGTGACTGTATGGCGGCACGTACCTGCTCGCAGACGCGCGCAGCGGTGAACAGCCCCAGACACAGCATAGAGGAGACAAAAAATTGTACGTTAGGATCCAGCTCGGCCTTAAACCACATGCCGAGATCTTCCGGCAGCAGTTCCGGGATCACCAGATACCAGGTAAAGAACTGCACGATCAGCGGAACGTTACGGAACAGTTCCACATAGAGCGTGCCAATCGAAGAGAGAAAACGGTTAGGGACGGTACGCAGAATACCGAACAGCGAACCGACAAGAAACGCGATAATCCACGCCGTTATCGATAACGCAACGGTAACCTGAAAGCCGCTCCACAGCCAGCCGAGATAGGTGGTGTTGCCGAACGGGGCTTGTTGCAGAAAGATGCCCCAGTTCCAGTCAATTGACATAGTAAACTCCAGAAAAAAAAGGGTAGCAGCGCTACCCTCGAAGATTGGTGAGAAGCTCAATTTTTGCGCTGAGTGGGGAACGACCACTCAACGTATAGTCTGTCCATGCTTCCCGACAATCGAGAGGGCAGGAGATCCCGCCCCTGTCGTTCTAATTAGTTAAGAGCTTTGTCGTTTGGTGATTTGAACAGCGCTTTCATGTCGTCAGACAGTTCAAAGTTCATGTTCAGGTTTTTTGGTGGAATTGGGTTCTTGAACCATTTGTCGAACCATTTTGCCGCTTCGCCGGAGGTTTGCGCCTGAGCGATGGTGTCATCGATCAGTTTCTTGAAGTCCTCGTCACCTTTACGCAGCATACAGCCGTAGGCTTCTTTCGACTGGGCGGTACCGACGATTTCCCAGTTGTCTGGTTTCTTCGCTTTCGCGCGTTCGCCCGCCAGCAAGGCGTCATCCATCATAAACGCGACAGCACGGCCGCTTTCCAGGGTACGGAAGGAGTCGCCATGGTCTTTCGCGCTGATGATGCGCATGTCCATTTTCTTCTCGTCGTTCAGCTTGTGCAGCAGCACTTCGGACGTGGTACCGGAGGTCACGACAACCGCTTTGCCTTTCAGGTCAGCAAAATCTTTGATGTCGCCGCCTTTCTTCGTCAGCAGGCGGGTGCCCACAACGAAGATGGTGTCCGAGAAAGCGGCCTGTTTCTGACGCTCAAGGTTGTTGGTGGTTGAGCCACATTCAAAATCAAATGTGCCGTTTTGCAGCAGAGGAATACGGTTTTGTGAAGTGATGGGGATCAGCTTCACTTGCAGGTCAGGTTTGTTCAGCTTTTTCTTCACGGCTTCAACGATGGCGTTGGAGTAATCCTGTGAATAGCCCACGACTTTTTGCGTGTTGTCGTAGTAAGAGAACGGGACAGAAGATTCACGGTGGCCGACCACGATCACGCCGTTTTTGGCAATCTTGTCGAGAGTGCTTCCTGCTGCCGGAGCGTCTTCAGCGTGGACAACCCCCGCAGACATTCCCATAACCAGCATTGCTGTGGCCAGTTTACGTAATTGCATACCCAACTCCTTTCTTATCAGCGCCAGTGACGCATAGATACCCATTGTGATGTTGTTATATCTCGCGCAATGCGAGTGCAGTGTTATGCAAGCTTGTTAACATTTAGTCTGGCTTAATGTAAAGATTTTGCTGCGTTATTGTTTATTTTTGCGAAGCGCGCCGCACCATTCAGAGGCAATAATCCCTCGTTGCACCGTTTCGGTGCTACCGATGATCTACGCTGGTGCGACAAAGTTGCACGTTAAGCCAGACAGCGTTGATGTGAATAAACAAAGCAACAGGCGTGCCAGAATTGAAGTTTGGGAGGAAATTGTCGGGTGGCGGCGCTGGAGAGTAGGCCGGGTAAGGCGTAGCCGCCACCCGGCAACAGAAGGTAAGGTTATTTACGACGCTGACGCAGGCTCATCAGTACGGCGCCAAAGCCGAATAGCGTAGTCAGGATCCACAGCGGCCAGTGCCCGGTGCGCGCGTAAGGCGTAAGCCCGGTAGTTGGCGTGACGTTAGTAGTCAGCACCTCACGGGTAAATTGCGGGATCATGGCCTGGATTTCACCTTGCGGACCAATCACGGCGGTAATGCCGTTATTGGTGCTGCGCAGCAACGGACGCGCCAGCTCCAGAGAACGCATTCGCGCCATCTGGAAGTGCTGCCACGGGCCAATCGATTTACCGAACCACGCATCGTTTGAGATGGTCAGCAGATAGTCGGTGTCCGGGCGGAAATTATCGCGCACCTGCTCGCCGAGGATAATCTCGTAGCAAATGGCGGCCGTCAGGGCAAAACCGTGCGCATGCAGCTGCGGCTGAACGTAAGGGCCCCGGCTGAATGAGGACATCGGCAAATCAAAGAACGGTGCCAGTGGGCGCAGAATAGACTCCAGCGGAACAAATTCGCCAAACGGTACAAGGTGGTTTTTGTTGTAGCGATTGGTGGAGGTATAGCTGTATTCGCTGTCCTTACCGAGCGTAATGATCGTGTTGTACGTGTCATAGCGGTTCTGCTGATTGAGACGCGCATCCACAATTCCGGTGATCAGCGTACTGCCGCGCGCGCGCAGCAGATCGTCCATCATCTTCAGGAAGGGCTGCTGATTGATCTCCAGGTCCGGGATCGCAGACTCAGGCCAGATGATGAGCTGCGATTTGCCCATCACCTTTTCAGTGGCGTTGGCGTAGATTTTCAGCGTGTTCAGCAGCTGATTCTCATCCCATTTCAGGGACTGCGGGATATCGCCCTGTACCAGAGAAACCTGCGTGGCGCGCGCGGGCTCCAGCGTAAACCACTGGATATAACGCAGCGGGAAGGGCAGGGCAAACAGGATCAACGCGGCAACCAGCGGCTTCCAGTTACGTGTCACCAGTGCCAGCACCAGCAGGCCGCTGACGATCATCAACAGGAAATTGATGGCTTCCACGCCCATGACCGGGGCCAGGCCTTTCAGCGGGCCGTCTACCTGGCTATAGCCGAACTGCAACCACGGGAAGCCGGTCAGTACCCAGCCGCGCAGAAATTCGGTGATTTGCCAGACAACGGGTGCCGCTATCGCCACGCGCAGCCAGGTCGTTTTTGGCCACAGGCGAGACAGGATGCCCGCGAACAGGCCGGTGTAGAGTGAGAGATAGGCGGCGAGCAGCACAACCAGGAAGACGTTAACCGGCCCCGGCATTCCGCCAAATTGCGCGATACTGACGTAGACCCAGTTGATACCAGAGCCGAACAGCCCCAGCCCCCAGAAGTAGCCAATGGCCGCGGCCTGTACCGGACGGCGGTTCAGGGTAAGACCCTGTAGCCCCATCAGGGAGAGAATAGCGGCTGGCCAGATATCGTAAGGAGAAAAAGCCAGCGTACCGCTGGCTCCGAGTAACAGCGCCAGCAGCAAACGGACGCGCTGGCGTTCAAAGAGTGGGGCAAATGCCATTTACATTAATCTTCCAGTTTTGGCACCGGTGAGTCGTCCGGCATTCTGACGTGAACCTGAATAATACGTCGGCTGTCAGCCATTGCGACCTTGAACTGGTAACCATCGATGTCAACGGTTTCACCGCGGGCCGGAAGATGGCCGAAGGCCTGCATCACCAGACCACCAATGGTGTCCACTTCTTCATCGCTGAAGCTGGTGCCAAAGGTATCGTTGAAGTCTTCAATGGAGGCCAGCGCGCGCACGGTCCAGGTGTGGCGGCTCAGCTGACGGAAGTCGATATCCTCTTCTTCGTCATACTCATCTTCGATTTCGCCCACGATCAGCTCAAGGATGTCTTCGATTGTGACCAGACCGGAAACGCCACCAAATTCATCAATAACAATCGCCATGTGATAGCGCTGGGAGCGAAACTCCTTCAGCATCCGATCCACACGTTTACTTTCCGGCACAACCACGGCCGGGCGTAACACCTTTTCCATACTGAAGGCTTCGGCATCGCTGCGCATAAACGGCAGCAGATCTTTCGCCATCAAAATCCCTTCAATGTGATCTTTGTCTTCGCTGATGACCGGGAAACGTGAGTGAGCCGATTCGATAATCACATCGAGGCACTCGTCCAGCGTCTGGTTGCGTTTCAGGGTAATCATCTGCGAGCGGGGGATCATGATGTCGCGGACGCGCTGGTCGGCGATGTCCATCACCCCTTCGAGCATTTCGCGCGTATCTTCGTCGATAAGGTCGTTCTGCCCGGAATCACGAATCAGCTCCAGCAGTTCATCACGGTTTTTCGGTTCGCCGTGGAAAAGCTGGTTCAGAATGAGGGAGAAAAATCCCTTTTTAGTGGTTGTCGTGTCGCTACTGTGTGAATTGTCGTCGCTCATGGCGTTTGTTAAGGGTTCTCTTGTTAGTTCAATGTTAACCGCCGCGCTATGTCCCTGCGCGGCGGCATGGTAGTCAGTGACTGACTATTCTTTCTCGGCAATGTACGGATCCTCATAGCCCAGAGCAAGCATTATCTCTGTCTCGAGGGATTCCATCTCTTCCGCTTCGTCATCTTCAATATGGTCGTAACCCAGAAGATGCAGGCTACCGTGCACCACCATGTGTGCCCAGTGCGCTTCCAGCGGCTTTTGCTGCTCTTTGGCTTCCTGCTCAACCACCTGACGGCAGATGATCAGATCGCCCAGCAGCGGCATCTCAATGCCCGGAGGGGCTTCGAACGGGAAAGAGAGCACGTTGGTCGGCTTATCTTTCCCGCGGTAGGTCAGGTTGAGCTCATGGCTTTCTGCTTCATCCACCAGGCGAATCGTGACCTCTGATTCTTCCTGAAACTGGGGGATAACGGCATCCAGCCATTTCTGAAACTGTGCCTCTTCTGGCATGCCGGAATTATCATCACAGGCCAGCTGTAAATCGAGGATCACCTGACTCATTTCTGTTCATGCTCCTGCGCTTCGCGCTTACGTTCTGCGGCCAGTTCGGCCCTGCGCTTCTGATCTGCCTCTTCCCAGGCCTCATAAGCGTTAACGATACGCGCGACGACCGGATGGCGTACCACGTCTTCACTGTGGAAGAAGTTAAAGCTGATTTCCTCTACCTCGGCCAGGACTTCGATGGCGTGACGCAGACCCGATTTGGTGTTACGCGGCAGGTCAATCTGGGTGACGTCACCGGTGATAACCGCTTTCGAGTTAAAGCCAATACGCGTCAGGAACATCTTCATCTGTTCGATGGTGGTGTTCTGGCTCTCATCCAGAATGATGAACGCGTCGTTAAGCGTACGGCCACGCATGTAGGCCAGCGGAGCAACTTCAATCACGTTACGCTCGATGAGCTTTTCAACTTTCTCAAAGCCGAGCATTTCGAACAGCGCGTCATACAGCGGGCGCAGGTAGGGATCTACTTTCTGACTCAAATCGCCCGGCAGGAAGCCCAGTTTTTCACCGGCTTCAACAGCAGGGCGGGTCAGCAGGATACGGCGGATCTCCTGACGCTCGAGCGCATCAACCGCAGCGGCAACCGCCAGATAGGTTTTACCCGTACCCGCCGGGCCTACACCGAAGGTGATGTCGTGGTCGAGAATGTTGGCGATGTACTGCGCCTGGTTCGGGGTACGAGGCTTAATCACGCCGCGTTTAGTTTTGATGTTGATGGCTTTGCCATAGTCCGGCACGCTCTCCGCGCTCTGCTCAAGCACGCGCGCCTCTTTAATGGCCAGGTGGATCTGTTCAGGTTCAATATCCTGGATCTCACCGCGCATCGGGGCGGTATCAACATACAGGCTGCGGAGAATATCCGCCGCGGCGTTGACGCAGATTGGGCGTCCGGTGAGTTTGAAATGGTTATCGCGACGATTGATTTCGATACCCAGACGTCGCTCAAGTTGTTTGATGTTGTCATCAAACGGCCCGCACAGGCTCAGCAGGCGAGCGTTGTCTGCTGGCTCAAGGCTAATTTCACGCGTATCTATGTTCAAACTGTTCCTCTTTGAGTAGTTAACTGACTCGCCGCCACACGGCGTAATAAAACGGTCATTACCGAAATTATTCACGCCACAGAATAAAGGCGCAAGCGTTGCGGTAGATATTGGGGGTGATGAGAGGAAATACAAGGCCTGCCGGACAGGCAGGCCAGGAGGATCACGGCTGGTAAATACCTACGCCAGAATCGTTGACTTTGCGGGTGCGAGAGATAACAGATTCCGGCGTCTCGGCAATACGCAGACCCATTTCGTCCTCAGTGCGTACCACCTTCCCGCGCAGCGAGTTCGTGAGTACTTCGACAATCTCGACGTCCACAAACTTACCGATCATGTCCGGGGTGCCTTCAAAATTCACCACGCGGTTATTTTCGGTTCGACCAGACAGTTCCATGACGCTCTTACGGGAGGTGCCTTCCACCAGAATACGCTGGACAGTGCCGAGCATACGACGACTCCAGGCGTTGGCCTGCTGGTTGATACGCTCCTGTAGAATATACAGACGCTGCTTTTTCTCTTCTTCCGGCACATCGTCAACCATATCGGCCGCAGGGGTGCCCGGGCGCGCAGAGAAGATAAAGCTGTAGCTGACGTCGAAATTCACCTCGCCGATGAGCTTCATGGTGCGCTCAAAGTCATCAGCGGTTTCGCCAGGGAAGCCGACGATAAAGTCGGAGCTAATCTGGATATCCGGGCGCGCTTCACGCAGCTTGCGGATGGTGGACTTATACTCGAGCACCGTATGTGGACGACCCATCAGGTTCAGCACGCGATCAGAACCGCACTGGATCGGCAGGTGCAGGAAGCTCACCAGCTCTGGCGTATCGCGATAGACGTCAATAATGTCGTCGGTAAATTCCATCGGATGGCTGGTGGTAAAGCGAATGCGGTCGATGCCGTCAATCGCCGCCACCAGACGTAGCAGTTCAGCAAAGCTGCCGGTGGTACCGTCGTAGTTTTCCCCGCGCCAGGCGTTCACGTTCTGACCCAGCAGGTTCACTTCACGAACGCCCTGCGCGGCAAGCTGCGCGATTTCAAACAGAATATCGTCTGCCGGGCGGCTCACTTCTTCACCGCGGGTGTAAGGCACCACGCAGTAAGTACAGTATTTGTTGCAGCCTTCCATGATGGAGACGAAGGCGGTCGGGCCATCAGCGCGCGGCTCAGGCAGACGGTCAAATTTCTCGATCTCCGGGAAGCTCACGTCAACCACCGGGCTACGGCTGCCGCGAACCTGATTAATCATCTCTGGCAGGCGGTGCAGGGTCTGAGGGCCAAAAACGATATCCACATAGGGGGCTCTCTGGCGGATCAGCTTACCTTCCTGCGATGCGACGCAGCCACCCACGCCAATAATCAGGTCCGGATTTTTCCGTTTGAGAAGCTTCCAGCGGCCTAACACATGAAAAACTTTTTCCTGTGCTTTTTCACGAATTGAACAGGTGTTCAGCAGCAGCACATCGGCTTCTTTCGCATTTTCAGTCAGCTGGTATCCGTGGGTGGTATCCAGCAGATCGGCCATCTTCGATGAATCGTATTCGTTCATCTGACAGCCCCAGGTTTTTATATGGAGTTTTTTAGTCATCGACTTGCTCAGCTCAGGATTGCAAGCCGCGTATTGTAATGCTTTGGTGCGGTTGTGACCAGTATGAAGGTTGTCAACCTCAGGGCCGCAAAAATCCGGTAAACTTAAGGTATTCTCCAATAAGGAATAGTGACCATGACACTCCTGAAAACCGAAGTTGCCGTTGTTGGCGGCGGTATGGTCGGCGGCGCACTGGCGCTGGGGCTGGCGCAGCAGGGATTTGACGTAACCGTTATTGAACAGGCGGCTCCGCCGGCATTCGATCCTGCCAGCCAACCGGACGTGCGTATTTCCGCCATCAGCGCGGCCTCTGTTGATCTGCTTCGCGGGCTGGGCGTCTGGGAGGCGGTGCTGGCGATGCGCGCGCACCCATACAGCCGTCTTGAAACCTGGGAGTGGGAAAATGCTCACGTGTCGTTTGATGCCGCCGAGCTGAAACTGCCGCGCCTGGGCTATATGGTGGAAAACAACGTGCTCCAGCAGGCACTCTGGCAGGCGCTGGAGGCGCACCCGAAGGTGACGCTGCGCGTTCCGGACTCGCTGAAAGGCCTGCATCGTCATGAGGGCGGGTATCTCCTGACGCTGGACAACGACGATGAGCTGGCCGTGAAGCTGGTGGTGGGGGCGGATGGCGCGAACTCGCAGGCCAGGCAGATGGCAGGCATTGGGATCCATGCCTGGCAGTACCAGCAGTCCTGCATGCTGATCACCGTGCAGTCAGAAAACGCGCCGGGCGAAAGCACGTGGCAGCATTTTACGCCGAACGGCCCGCATGCATTCTTACCGCTGTTTGATAACTGGGCTTCGCTGGTGTGGTACGACAAACCGGCGCGCATTCGACAGTTGCAGGGTCTGTCCATGGATCAGTTGCAGCGCGAAATTCGCCAGCACTTCCCGAGCCGTCTGGGCAACGTGACCCCGGTTGCCGCCGGCGCATTCCCGCTGATGCGACGCCATGCGTTGCAGTATGCCCGTGAAGGACTGGTGCTGGTGGGGGACGCGGCGCACACCATTCATCCGCTGGCGGGGCAGGGGGTGAATCTGGGATACCGTGACGTCGATGCGTTACTGGATGTGCTGGGTAACGCTCGCGCCCACGCGGAAGCCTGGGCCAGCCATCAGGTACTGAAGCGCTACCAGACGCGCCGTATGGCGGATAACTTCATTATGCAGTCGGGGATGGATCTGTTCTATGCCGGGTTCAGCAACGATGTTGGTCCGGTGCGTATAGTGCGCAATATTGGATTGATGGCGGCGGAGCGTGCCGGTGGGCTGAAGCGTCAGGCCCTGAAATACGCCCTCGGACTCTGATCTTTATTCCCTCTCCCCGTGGGAGAGGGTTAGGGTGAGGGCATCAGGCCGCACTATTCTGAACAACAAAAACAAAAAAGCCCGCAGAGCGGGCTTGTTTGTTTTAAGTGGCTGGGGTGCAGGGATTCGAACCCCGGAATGCTGGTATCAGAAACCAGAGCCTTACCGCTTGGCGACACCCCAATTGCGTTAAACAAACTGCTTAACGACTTTAAAGTGGCTGGGGTACGAGGATTCGAACCTCGGAATGCCGGAATCAGAATCCGGTGCCTTACCGCTTGGCGATACCCCAACAATGTTCAGTTTACCGAATCGTATTCGATAACATAAATATGGTGGCTACGACGGGATTCGAACCTGTGACCCCATCATTATGAGTGATGTGCTCTAACCAACTGAGCTACGTAGCCAGTACTGCAATCTTCGATGGCTGGGGTACCTGGATTCGAACCAGGGAATGCCGGTATCAAAAACCGGTGCCTTACCGCTTGGCGATACCCCAATACCGCGGAGAACCGCATGATCGAAGAAATATGGCTGGGGTACCTGGATTCGAACCAGGGAATGCCGGTATCAAAAACCGGTGCCTTACCGCTTGGCGATACCCCATCCGTGCAACGCTTACCTGGGAATGGTGCGGGAGGCGAGACTTGAACTCGCACACCTTGCGGCGCCAGAACCTAAATCTGGTGCGTCTACCAATTTCGCCACTCCCGCAAAAAAGATGGTGGCTACGACGGGATTCGAACCTGTGACCCCATCATTATGAGTGATGTGCTCTAACCAACTGAGCTACGTAGCCATCTTTTTTTCGCGTTACCTTATCGGCGTTGCGGGGCGCATTATGCGTATAGACCCTTGCAGCGTCAACACCTTTTTCAATGAAAATAGCCGGAATGTGACTGTTTGGTTAGGTTGCGAACAGCGAGGCCGAATATTCGACAATTATTGGTTATTAATCGATTTTATGCGGAGAAAAGAGAGGCAAAAAAATCAAGCCCCGGAGGGCCTGATGATACTCTGAACATTATTTATAGGCAGACTGGTGAACGCCCACCGCGCGTCCTGACGGATCGTTCATCGCTTTGAATGATTCATCCCATTCAATGGCTTTAGCAGAAGAGCAGGCGACCGATGGGCCACCCGGTACGCACTCTGCTGCGCTTGGAACCGGGAACAGCTCCTCAAAGATCTCACGGTACAAATACGCTTCTTTCGAGGCTGGCGTGTTGTACGGGAAACGGAAGCTCGCAGTTTCCAGTTGTTGATCAGAAACCTGTTTCGCCGCCACCTCTTTCAGGGTGTCGATCCAGCTGTAACCCACGCCATCGGAGAACTGCTCTTTCTGACGCCACGCCACGCTCGCCGGCAGGTAGGATTCAAAACATTCACGCAGGATATGTTTCTCCATTTTGCCGTTGCCGCACATTTTGTCCTGCGGGTTGATGCGCATCGCCACATCAAGGAATTTCTTATCGAGGAACGGCACGCGGGCTTCCACACCCCAGGCGGACATCGCTTTGTTGGCGCGCGCGCAGTCAAACATGTGCAGCGCCTGTAGCTTACGCACCGTTTCTTCATGCAGCTCTTTGGCGTTTGGCGCTTTGTGGAAATAGAGGTAACCGCCAAACACTTCGTCAGAACCCTCGCCGGAGAGCACCATCTTGATGCCCATCGCTTTGATCTTCCGCGACATCAAATACATCGGTGTGGAGGCGCGAATGGTGGTCACATCATAGGTTTCAATGTGATAGATCACATCGCGGATCGCATCCAGACCTTCCTGTACGGTGAAGTGAATTTCATGGTGCACCGTGCCGAGATGATTTGCCACTTCCTGGGCGGCTTTCAGGTCAGGTGCCCCTTCCAGACCCACGGCAAAGGAGTGCAGCTGCGGCCACCAGGCTTCAGAGCGCTCCTGATCTTCCACGCGACGTGCGGCGAATTTCTTGGTGATCGCGGAGATCACGGAGGAGTCCAGACCGCCGGAGAGCAGTACGCCGTAAGGTACGTCTGACATCAGGTGGCTTTTCACTGACTCTTCCAGGGCCTGACGCAGTTCGGCTTTGTCCGTCACGTTGTCTTTCACCGCCTCATAATCAAACCAGTCGCGCTGGTAGTACGGGCGGATCTCGCCGTCTTTACTCCACAGGTAGCTACCTGCCGGGAACTCTTTGATGGTGCGGCACACCGGTACCAGGGCTTTCATCTCTGAGGCAACGTAGAAGTTGCCGTGCTCATCGTGTCCCATGTACAGCGGGATAATACCGATATGGTCGCGGCCAATCAGGTAAGCGTCTTTTTCGCTGTCGTACAGCGCGAAGGCGAACATACCTTGCAGATCGTCGAGGAACTCCGGGCCTTTCTCCTGATACAGCGCCAGGATCACTTCGCAGTCTGAGCCGGTCTGAAACGCGTAGCGATCGCCGTACTCGGCGCGCAGCGCCTGATGGTTGTAAATTTCACCGTTAACAGCCAGCGCGTGCGTTTTTTTCTCGTTATACAGCGGCTGTGCGCCAGCGTTGACATCAACAATGGAGAGACGTTCATGAGCCAGAATCGCTTTATCGCTGGCGTATACGCCTGACCAGTCCGGACCGCGATGGCGCATCAGGCGGGACAATTCGAGTGCTTTTTTACGCAGTTCGCCCGCGTCAGTTTTAATATCCAGTACGCCAAAAATAGAACACATAACCTTCTCCGTTAACCCTGTTGCGTTGTGATGTTGCTTGCTTATGAAAATGCCGCAAAAGGGGGAGGGGGCGCAAGCGTTTTACCGATGAAAACGTAAAAAGTGCAATGGCGATTGCCGAATCTTAAAAAAAGAGTATGTCTTAAGCAATTCTATTGATGATTTCTCAATGAAGGGCTGATTTCGTTAGATGAAGTGATGTTTTCAGACGGCAGAAATGAAAAACCACGCCCTTAGGCGTGGTTCTGAATCAAATAACGTCGATTTCGTCGACAGAAGGGTAAATCCAGCTTGGTCGGAACGGCATCGTATCAATGTCATCAAGCTGTGAAACGCCAGAAAGCACCAGGATGGTTTCAAGCCCCGCCTGGAAGCCAGCCAGAATATCGGTGCGCAGGTTGTCGCCCACAATGACGGTTTCTTCTGAGTGTGCCTGCATCGTATTCAGTGCGGCGCGGATAATCCACGGGCTCGGTTTACCGACAACAAACGGCTTACGACCCGAGATTTTTTCGATACCGGCGCACAGCGCACCGCAGGCGGGATAAAAACCACGACCGTGCGTGTCCGGGTTGGTGGCGATAAAACGCGCACCGTTGGCGACAAAGTAGGCTGCCTTATGCATCATCTCCCAGTTAAAGGAGCGCGTCTCGCCCACGATGACAAAATCCGGGTTTACGTCGGTGATGGTGAAGCCCGCTTTATACAGCTCGTGGATCAGCGCACCTTCACCAACGACATAGGCTTTTTTGCCTTCCTGACGCTTCAGGAAATCCGCGGTCGCCATCGCAGAGGTATAGAACACGCTGTCCGGGACGTTGACGCCTGCGGTAGCAAAGCGGTTTGCCAGATCCTGACCAGTCTGTGAAGGGTAGTTCGTGAGAAGAACCAGTGGCATTCCTTTGTCGATGATGCGGTGAAGAAACTCCGCAGCACCCGGCACGGCAACGTTGTCGTGCATCAGCACGCCGTCGATATCACAAATTACATTCTTAATGGTCATGGACAATCCGACATCAAAAAAAGAAGGCGTTACTATAAGGTCCGATCAGGATTCCAGCAAATGTTGCAGCAGGATCCCGTTGAGCATGGCACGTTTTACCAGGGCGAATGCGCCAATTGCCGAGCGGTGATCGAGCGTAGATCGCACCACCGGCAAATTCTGGCGAAATGCCTTCAGCGCCTGGGTATTGATGCAGCCTTCAATGGCGGGCAGTAACACTTTTTCGGCTTCAACGATCTCGCCGGCAATCACCACTTTCTGCGGATTAAACAGGTTGATGGCAATGGCGATGGTCTTACCCAGGTGGCGTCCTACCTGTTCGATCACTTCGCAGGCCAGCGCATCGCCTTTGTTTGCCGCTTTGCAGATGGCGCCGATCTTACAATCGTCCAGCGTGACGCGGCTCTGGTAACCCTGCTCCAGCAGATGGCGAACGCGATGTTCAATGGCGGCATTGGCGGCAACGGTTTCAAGACAGCCAAAGTTACCGCAGTGGCAGCGCTCGCCAAGCGGTTCCACCTGGATATGACCAATCTCGCCTACGTTACCGTTACGGCCAATAAAAATACGGCCATTCGAGATGATGCCCGCACCTGTACCACGGTGAACGCGCACCAGAATAGAGTCTTCGCAGTCCTGGCTCGCACCAAAGTAGTGCTCCGCCAGCGCCAGCGAGCGAATATCGTGACCAACAAAGCAGGTCAGCTTGAAGCGCTTTTCCAGCGCCTCAACCAGCCCCCAGTTCTCTACCTTAATATGCGGCATGTAGCGAATAACGCCGCTTTCCGGGTCAACCAGGCCGGGCAAAATCACCGAGATGGCGATGAGTTCACGGATCTTGCGCTGACAGCTTTCGATAAACTGCGCAATGGTATTCAGCAACGCATGTTCAAGCGTCTCCTGCGTGCGCTCAGGAAGGGGGTAGTGTTCTTCGGCAATGGCCTTGCTGCTCAGATCGTAGAGCGTAAGCGTGGTGTCATGACGTCCTAAGCGAACGCCAATGGCCTGAAAATTGCGGGTTTCCGTGACGATGGAAATCGCGCGGCGGCCCCCGGTGGAGGCCTGCTGATCGACTTCTTTGATCAGGCCGCGCTCAATAAGCTGACGTGTAATTTTTGTCACGCTGGCGGGAGCAAGCTGGCTTTGTTCGGCTATCTGAATGCGTGAGATTGGCCCGTGCTGGTCAATCAGGCGATAAACCGCCGCGCTGTTAAGTTGTTTAACGAGATCGACATTACCGATTTGAGCTTGTCCGCCTGGTGTCATACTTTTACTTACTCAGTGACGACCTCGTTACCATTAACGATGGTCTTAATAATTTTATAATCGTGTGTGAACGCCGTCAGGTTTGCAACCATACCTGGCGCAATACCGCCGAGCTGTTTATCGACGCCAATGGCGCGCGCCGGATAAAGCGTGGCCATGCGCAGCACTTCCTCAAGCGCGATGCCGCAATGTTCAACGAGGTTACGTACCCCTTCGATCATCGTCAGAGAAGAACCGCTCAGCGTGCCGTTCTCATCCACACACAGTCCATTCCGGTAGTATATTGTTTTACCAGCAAAAATGAACTGCTCAATATTCGCTCCTGCCGGAGCGGTAGCATCCGTCACCAGGCAGAGCTTGTCGCCTTTCAGACGCTTGGCGTTGCGGATGTTGGTGTAATCGACATGCAAGCCGTCGGCGATAATGCCGCAGTAGACGTCTGGTTCATCCAGAATGGCGCCAACCAGTCCCGGTTCGCGGCCAGTAATATAGGGCATCGCGTTATAAAGGTGTGTGGCAAACGTAATGCCTGCGCGGAAACCGGCCTTCGCCTCTTTCAGCGTCGCGTTCGAATGGCCCGCAGACACCACAATCCCGGCGGCGGCCAGTTTGCTGATAACGTCCGTGCCGGTCATTTCCGGGGCCAGCGTTACTTTGGTGATCACATCGGCATTGGCGCACATGTAATCCACCAGCTCGGCATCCGGTTTGCGCACGTAGTTTGGGTTATGGGTGCCTTTCTTGACCATATTCAGCCATGGTCCTTCCAGGTGCAGGCCCAGCGCCTGATTCGGATGTTTTGTCAGGTATTCGCGCATGACGCGGATACCCTGTTTCATCAGGTCATCGCTGCTGGTGATCAGCGTTGGCAGATAGCTGGTGCAGCCCGATTTCTCGTTGGCTTTTTGCATGATTTCCAGCGTTTCAACCGATACCGCCTCTGCGGTATCGTTAAACTGGACACCGCCGCAGCCGTTGAGCTGTACGTCGATGAAACCGGGGGAGATTACTGCTCCATTGAGGGAACGCTGTTCGATCTCCGGCGGCAGTTCCGCCAGCGGGCAAACACGTTCAATCAGGCCATTGGCGATTACAATCGCATGGTCATCCAGAATTTCATGGCCGGTATAAATCCGACCGTGGGTTAAAGCGTACATATCGACCCCCGGTTAAAAAAAGCGACCGCCCCGGATAAAAGAGGCGGTTATTCAATTACAGACCTTTGATGTTCTCAGCTTCCAGCTCGTTGAAGTATTTCAGCGTTTTCACTTTCAGCTCCATGGTGGACGGTTCGTCACACACGACAACCGCTTTTGGATGCAGCTGTAAGCAGCTGATCGTCCACATATGGTTCACGTTACCTTCAACGGCAGCCTGAAGCGCTTGCGCTTTCACCGCGCCCAGCACCAGAATCATCACTTCTTCGGCATCCAGCAGCGTGCCCACGCCCACGGTCAGCGCGTATTTAGGCACCTGATTGACGTCGCCGTCAAAGAAGCGGGAGTTAGCCACGCGCGTATCATGGGTCAGCGTTTTAATACGGGTACGGGAAGCCAGTGAAGATGCCGGTTCGTTGAACGCGATATGACCATCGTTGCCTACGCCGCCCATAAACAGGTGGATTTTACCGTAGGAACGGATTTTTTCTTCATACTGACGGCATTCTGCGTCAATATCAGGCGCGTTTCCATTCAGCAGGTTAATGTTTTCAGCCGGAATATCAACGTGATCGAAGAAATTACGGTGCATAAAGCTGTGGTAACTTTCCGGATGTTCCTTCGGCAGGCCGACATATTCGTCCATGTTGAAGGTCACAACGTGTTTAAAGCTAACCTGGCCCGCTTTGTGCATTTCAACCAGAGCTTTATACGCGGTCAGGGGCGTGCCACCGGTTGGAAGACCGAGAACGAAAGGACGATCGGCTGTTGGTTTGAACGCGTTGATGCGGTTAACGATATGACGAGCAGCCCATTTTCCGACTTGTTCAGCTGTTGCCAGGGGAATCAGTCTCATTATTCACCTCTAAAGTTTAAGTAAAAGTGGGCGGATGATTAGTGCAACCTGAACTAAGCGTAACCTGGAACCTTTCAGGCCGGATCAATCCGTCTTGATTTTTTGAATGATAAAATAAGTTTTCGTCGTTAGCCAGTGAAAGGGAGGGTTTAATACGATATTTGGTGACAATAATCACAAAAAATAGGTGTTTAATTTGCGATACGAATTAATTTTTCACACACTCACACTGCCAGTGAATCATCAACTGTATCTATCGTTCGTGACACAATAAAAACATAGTTTATGCGCGAGTCTTAACAAAGGGTCTCGTAGGGGGAATAGGATGAATATTTTAGGTTTTTTCCAGCGCCTCGGTAGGGCTTTGCAGCTCCCTATCGCCGTGCTACCGGTTGCAGCGTTGCTGCTGCGATTCGGGCAACCCGATCTTCTTAACGTGCCGTTTATCGCCCAGGCAGGCGGCGCAATTTTTGACAACCTGGCGCTGATTTTCGCCATCGGTGTGGCGTCAAGCTGGTCAAAAGACAGCGCTGGTGCCGCGGCACTGGCAGGGGCTGTCGGTTACTTCATCCTCACGAAAGCGATGGTAACCATCAACCCTGAAATCAATATGGGTGTGCTGGCAGGTATCATTACCGGCCTGGTGGGTGGCGCCGTGTACAACCGTTGGGCAGGTATCAAACTTCCTGACTTCCTGAGCTTCTTCGGCGGTAAACGTTTTGTGCCGATTGCGACGGGCTTTTTCTGTCTGATCCTCGCCGCCATCTTTGGCTACGTTTGGCCACCGGTGCAGCATGCTATCCATGCGGGTGGCGAGTGGATCGTGTCTGCGGGCGCAATGGGCGCGGGCATCTTCGGTTTCATTAACCGTCTGCTGATCCCAACCGGTCTGCATCAGGTACTGAACACCATCGCCTGGTTCCAGATTGGTGAGTTCACCAACGCGGCCGGCGCGGTATTCCACGGTGATATCAACCGCTTCTACGCAGGCGACGGCACCGCGGGCATGTTCATGTCTGGCTTCTTCCCAATCATGATGTTTGGTCTGCCTGGCGCGGCGCTGGCAATGTACCTGGCTGCGCCGAAAGCGCGTCGCCCAATGGTTGGCGGGATGCTGCTGTCCGTTGCGATCACCGCCTTCCTGACCGGCGTGACCGAGCCACTGGAATTCCTGTTCATGTTCCTGGCTCCGCTGCTGTATCTGATGCACGCGATCCTGACCGGTATCAGCCTGTTCGTTGCCACCCTTCTGGGTATCCATGCTGGCTTCTCCTTCTCCGCAGGCGCCATCGACTATGTGTTGATGTACAACCTGCCGGCGGCAAGCAGCAACGTCTGGATCCTGATGGTGATGGGCCTGATCTTCTTCGTTATCTACTTCGTTCTGTTCAGCGCGGTTATTCGTATGTTTAACCTGAAGACGCCGGGCCGCGAAGATACGAAAGATGATGTTGTGACCAGTGAAGCCAACAGCAATACCGAAGAGGGTTTAACCCAGCTGGCAACCAACTACATTGCCGCTGTGGGTGGCACCGACAACCTGAAAGCGATCGATGCCTGTATTACCCGTCTGCGTCTGACCGTAGGTGACTCCGCGCGCGTGAGCGATGCAATGTGCAAACGCCTGGGTGCGTCTGGTGTGGTGAAACTGAACAAACAAACCATCCAGGTAATCGTGGGTGCGAAAGCCGAATCTATCGGCGATGAAATGAAAAAAGTGGTTGCCCGTGGGCCGGTCGCTGCCGCCTCAACGGATAACGCGCCAGTGGCTGACGCGCCGGTTGCAAAACCGCAGGCTGTGCCAAACGCGGTGACCATCGCTGCGCTGGTTTCTCCGGTGACAGGTGACGTTGTTGCGCTTGAGCAGGTGCCTGACGAAGCCTTCGCCAGCAAAGCGGTCGGTGACGGCGTGGCGGTGAAACCAACGGACAAAACCGTGGTCTCTCCGGCTGCCGGTACTATCGTGAAAATCTTCAACACCAACCACGCGTTCTGCCTGGAAACGGAAAAAGGCGCGGAGATCGTTGTCCATATGGGTATCGATACCGTTGCGCTGAACGGTCAGGGCTTTACTCGTCTGGTGGAAGAGGGGGCTGAAGTGGCGGCAGGTCAGCCGATTCTGGAAATGGATCTGGACTTCCTGAATGCCAATGCGCGCTCCATGATAAGCCCGGTCGTGTGCAGCAACATCGACGACTTCAGCGGTCTGGTGATCCAGGCGCAGGGGCAGGTGGTTGCAGGCCAGACGCCACTGTATGAGATTAAAGGCAAGTAATCGCTCCTGAGTAGAGTTATGCCTTTAGCGGCGGGGGATATCCTCCGCCGCTTTTTTTTGCAGCAATTGCCCCCATTATTTTCTTCCGGGACGTTTTAAGGGTTGTCACTACGTCCGGCTTATAAGATCATATGCCGTTATACGTTGTTTACGCTTTGAGGAATCCACGATGAGTGAGGCAGAAGCCCGCCCGAGTAACTTTATTCGTCAGATCATCGATGAAGATCTGGCCAGTGGTAAGCACACCACAGTCCACACGCGTTTCCCGCCGGAGCCAAATGGCTACCTGCATATTGGTCACGCCAAATCGATCTGCCTGAACTTTGGTATTGCGCAAGATTACCAGGGGCAGTGCAACCTGCGTTTCGATGACACCAACCCAGTAAAAGAAGACATCGAATACGTTGAGTCGATTAAAAACGACGTGCAATGGCTGGGCTTCAACTGGTCTGGCGATATCTGCTACTCCTCAGACTATTTCGATCAGCTGTATGCCTATGCGGTTGAACTGATTAACAAAGGTCTGGCATACGTCGACGAATTGTCTGCTGACGAAATCCGTGAATACCGCGGTACGCTGACTCAGCCTGGCAAAAACAGCCCGTTCCGCGATCGTAGCGTGGAAGAGAACCTGGCGCTGTTTGAAAAAATGCGTGCCGGTGGCTTCGAAGAAGGTAAAGCGTGTCTGCGTGCCAAAATCGATATGGCGTCTCCGTTCATCGTGATGCGCGATCCGGTGCTGTACCGCATTAAGTTCGCTGAACACCACCAGACCGGTAACAAGTGGTGCATCTACCCGATGTACGACTTCACCCACTGCATCAGCGATGCGCTGGAAGGCATTACGCACTCTCTGTGCACGCTAGAATTCCAGGACAACCGTCGTCTGTACGACTGGGTGCTGGATAACATCACCATTCCTGTGCATCCGCGTCAGTACGAGTTCTCTCGTCTGAACCTGGAATACACCGTGATGTCCAAGCGTAAGCTGAACCTGCTGGTCACCGACAAGCACGTTGAAGGCTGGGACGACCCGCGTATGCCCACCATCTCTGGCCTGCGTCGTCGTGGCTATACCTCGGCGTCTATTCGTGAGTTCTGCAAACGTATTGGCGTTACCAAGCAGGACAACACCATCGAAATGGCGTCTCTGGAATCCTGCATTCGCGAAGACCTGAACGAAAACGCGCCGCGCGCGATGGCAGTGATCGATCCAGTGAAACTGGTCATCGAAAACTATCCGCAGGGTGGAAGCGAACTGGTCTCGATGCCTAACCATCCAAACAAACCGGAAATGGGCACCCGCGACGTGCCGTTCAGCGGTGAAATCTGGATCGATCGCGCCGACTTCCGCGAAGAAGCGAACAAGCAGTACAAGCGTCTGGTGCTGGGCAAAGAAGTGCGTCTGCGTAACGCCTATGTGATCAAAGCCGAGCGCGTAGAGAAAGATGCGGAAGGTAACATCACGACCATCTTCTGTACGTACGACGCAGAGACGCTGAGTAAAGATCCGGCGGATGGCCGTAAAGTGAAAGGTGTGATCCACTGGGTGAGTGCGCAGCATGCGCTGCCGGTTGAGATCCGTCTCTACGATCGTCTGTTCAGCGTACCTAACCCAGGCGCTGCGGAGGACTTCCTGGCGGTTATCAACCCTGAGTCGTTGATTATCAAACAGGGGTATGCCGAGCCGTCTCTGAAAGCCGCTGAAGCCGGTAAAGCGTTCCAGTTTGAACGTGAGGGTTACTTCTGCCTGGACAGCCGTTACAGCACGGCAGAAAAACCGGTATTTAACCGTACCGTCGGTCTGCGTGATACCTGGACTAAGATCGGCGAATAATCACGCTGGCATGGTCAATGAGAAACAAACGCCGCGTAATGCGGCGTTTTTTTATTTAACGATCATGTCGTTAAGCATCGGGATGATGAATTAAAGCCAACATTCCAGGTCAATGTGGTGCTACTTATTTTATTTAAAAAAGTTTGTTGTTTTCCAAAAACAGAAACGCTGAAAAATATATTCACAATATCAATGTTACTTACTGAAAATTAGCCCATTCCCCCGCCAGTACTTGCTTCCCGGTAAATGTTACAAAGCACTACGAAATATGTGCTCTTCGTCATAATCCTGACTTTTGCCTGATTAAAAGCATTGATAATTCGCGTCGCGAAAAATAACCTAAAGACGGTAGTTAATTCGAGGGTATTTCTGACTACCCCTGACCACTTGGTCTTTTCTGTTTTTCGCCGTTTAAGGCGTTTTAATTCGTCAAAGAGGAATAATCTATGCGTACGTTCAGTGGCAAACGTAGTGCGCTGGCGCTGGCTATCGCCGGTGTGACAGCAATGTCGGGCCTGGTGGTTGCGCCAGAGGTAAAAGCAGCAGGTTTCATCGAAGATTCCACCCTCACGGGCGGTATTTATTACTGGCAGCGTGAGCGTGACCGTAAAGACGTCACTGAAGATAAATACAAAACCAACCTTTCTCACTCGACCTGGAACGCCAACCTTGATTTCCAGTCGGGATATGCCGCCGATATGTTCGGGATCGATATTGCAGCGTTCACCGCAATTGAAATGGCCGAAAATGGCGACAGCGGCCATCCGAACGAAATTGCGTTCTCCTCCAGCAATAAAGCCTACGACGAAGACTGGTCCGGCGATAAAAGCGGAATCAGCCTGTATAAAGCGGCTGCAAAATTCAAATATGGTCCGGTCTGGGCGCGTGGAGGTTATATCCAGCCAACCGGCCAGACGCTGTTAGCACCGCACTGGAGCTTTATGCCAGGTACCTATCAGGGTGCGGAAGCCGGTGCTAATTTTGACTACGGCGATGCGGGCGCGTTGAGCTTCTCCTATATGTGGACCAACGAGTACAAAGCGCCGTGGCACATTGAGATGGACAAGTTCTATCAGAATGATAAAAAAACCAAAGTTGATTATCTCCACTCGCTGGGGGCGAAGTACGACTTCAAAAACGATCTGGTGCTGGAAGCTGCTTTTGGTCAGGCTGAAGGCTATATCGATCAGTACTTTGCTAAAGCCAGCTACAAATTTGATATCGCGGGTAGCCCGCTGAGCACCAGCTATCAGTTCTACGGTACGCGCGACAAAGTCAGTGATGGCAGCGTAAATGATATCTATGACGGCACCGCGTGGTTACAGGCGCTGACCTTCGGCTACAAGGTAGGTCAGGTTGATTTACGTCTGGAGGGAACATGGGTCAAGGCAGAAGGGCAGCAGGGCTACTTCCTGCAACGTATGACGCCAACCTACGCCTCTTCCAATGGTCGTCTGGATATCTGGTGGGATAACCGCTCTGACTTCAACGCCGACGGCGAAAAGGCGGTCTTCTTCGGCGCAATGTATGACCTGAAGAACTGGAACCTGCCTGGCTGGGCGGTGGGTGCGTCCTACGCGTACGCCTGGGACGCGAAGCCAGCAGATATGGCTACGCCAGACGCCTACTACGATCCGAACTACCGTCTGAAAGAGTCTTCATACAGCCTGGATGCGATTTACACCCTTCAGGAGGGCCGTGCGAAAGGCACGATGTTCAAACTGCACTTCACCCAGTATGACAACCACTCCGATATCCCGAGCTACGCGGGCGGTTACGGCAACATCTTCCAGGATGAACGTGACGTGAAATTCATGGTCATTGCGCCATTCACAATCTTCTGATGAACACGCTGGCGGGCGAAATCCCGCCTGCATGGAGACTGCATATGATGAAAAAAATGGTAATCGTTGCGCTGCTGGCATCGGGGCTGGTGGCGTGTGCGCAGGATCAGGCGCAGAAAGAAGACTCCCGTCTGAAGGAGGCGTATAGCGCCTGCATCAATACAGCACAAGGATCGCCAGAGAAGATTGAAGCCTGCCAGAGCGTGCTGAATGTGCTGAAAAAAGAGAAAGCGCATGAGCAGTTTGCGACGCAGGAAAATGTTCGCGTGATGGATTACCAGGCCTGTATCCAGGCGCGGAAAAGCGGTAACGATCAGGAAGTGGCGAAGCGTTGCGATAAGATCTGGGACGAGATTCGCAATAACAATAAATAAGTTGCTTTACGCCCGGTGGCGCTGCGCTTACCGGGCCTACAACGGTGTCACAGCCCGTAGGCCCGGTAAGCGCAGCGCCACCGGGCTTTTTTCAGGCAAAAAAAAGCCAACCTTACGGCTGGCTCAGAGTATAAACACGATATTATTTCGCGTCGTGCGCGTGGTCGTCTTCGCGGCAATCGCCTTCAGCGCAGTGACCGTACAGGTACAGGCTGTGGTTGGTCAGGCGGATGCCATGACGGGCGGCGATTTCACGCTGGCGTGATTCAATGGAATCATCGCTAAATTCAATGACCTTGCCACAGTCGAGGCAGATCAGGTGATCATGGTGATGCTGCTGAGTCAGCTCGAACACGGATTTACCGCCTTCGAAATTATGACGAGTAACAATGCCCGCGTCATCAAACTGGTTCAGCACACGATAGACGGTTGCCAGCCCAATTTCTTCACCCATATCGATAAGACGCTTATAAAGGTCTTCCGCACTGACATGGTGATTGTCTGGCCCCTGAAGCACTTCAAGGATTTTTAACCGAGGAAGCGTTACTTTCAGGCCAGCTTTCTTTAATGCGGTATTGTTGTCAGTCATGCGGAATCTGTCCTGTTGCTAAACGATTCACTTCAAAAGAAGAAGTGACAGAAAATGCACTTGGGATAATGCGTCTCATTATAGAACTGCCATGGCTAAATGAAAACTGCAAGTCTCAAGCAAAGTATGCTTATAAAAACGTGGTATCACCAACAAACTTGTTCGATGGCACCCACTTTTTACCAGGGGGATATTGTACAGGTCTGGGCGAAAAAGTTAAAAGTTTGTAGCAATTAATTTAATCGGTTTTACCTGGAAAACGGGCGCAACCGGAGTTGCGCCGCAGAGATATCAGGCGTTAAGGATATCGTCCAGGTTCAGCTCTTCACGAACCTGCTTAACCCATTTTTCTACACGCTCAGCGGTCAGCTCTGGCTGACGGTCTTCATCAATGGCCAGGCCAACGAAGTGATCGTCATCTGCCAGACCTTTGGACGCTTCGAAATGGTAACCCGCCGTTGGCCAGTGACCGACGATCGCCGCACCGCGTGGCTCAATGATGTCGCGAATAGTGCCCAGCGCATCACAGAAATACTCAGCATAGTCTTCCTGATCGCCACAGCCAAACAGGGCAACCAGCTTGCCGTTGAAGTCTACTTCTTCCAGCGTCGGGAAGAAATCGTCCCAGTCACACTGTGCTTCACCGTAGTACCAGGTCGGGATGCCCAGCAGCAGGATGTCATAGCCCTCGAGATCTTCTTTGCTGCTCTTGGCGATGTCATGCACATCAGCAACGTCTTTACCGAGCTGTTTTTGAATGTTTTTTGCGATATTTTCAGTATTGCCGGTATCACTGCCAAAGAAAATGCCGATGATTGCCATGAGTAAAATAACCTCTTGAAACTTAATGGTATGGTGGCGCAAATTGTCCACGGATAAGGGCAATAATAGCAGAACAGGCAACCCTGCGGAAACAGCTATCACGCAGGACTGCACTCTGTGCTACATGAAAAAGGTAATATTGGGGATTTTCTGACTCACGCCTTGCCGCGTAACGTCTCAAGCTGGGCGATCAGCATCTCTTCGATCAGTTCGCTGCGGCTGATGTTGCGCGCGTCAGCTAACTCGTTAAGCGCATCGACGGCATCGGCATTCAGCTTCAGTTCGACACGCTTAAGCCCACGATTTTTATCGCGTTTAAGCTGGTTGCGTTTATTGATACGCAGCTGTTCATCGCGCGAAAGCGGATTCGTTTTCGGTCGTCCCGGTCGACGCTCATTCGCGAACAGATCTAGTGTCGTACGGTCCGTTTGTTCTTTGGCCATGATTCTGAGACTTCGGGGGAAACACGCCGCCCTGCTAATGCCCGGGCGATAAGCGCGCCATCATACATCACCCAAATCCACACGCCAACGACTGGAAGCCCGTCGTCTTCCGGTCGCTGGCTTTTTAATCAATTCGCTGTATCAGTAAGATAGCGGCGAATGGCGCGCAGGACGGCATCCGGTTTTTCCGCGTGTACCCAGTGCCCGGCACCCGCAATAACGTGAGCGCGAGCCTGCGGGAATTGCGCCAGCAGCGTGTCACGGTACGCATCAGTGACGTAAGGGGAGTTGCCGCCGCGAATAAAAAGGGTAGGGTGCGGCCAGGCGGGGACGGTTTCCCAGCCCACAATGTGCGAATACTGATCCCACAATACCGGGACGTTAAAGCGCCATTGTCCGTTAACAAACGATTTCAGCAGGAACTGAACTACTCCTTCCTCATCAAGATGCTCACGCATAACGGCAGCCGCCTGTTGGCGGGTTGCGACACCCGCTTCGGTGACCGCATTGATGGCGGCAAAAATCTCATCGTGACGGCGAACGTCGTAATTGACGGGCGCAACGTCGATGACCACCAGCCCGGAAATTCGCTCAGGGGCCAGCGCAGTGAGCGCCATCACCGCTTTGCCGCCCATTGAATGCCCGATAAGCGTCGCTTTCTGGATATTATTCGCATCGAGGGTGTCCCGCAGATCCTGCGCCATGGCTGCGTAGGTCATCTCCTCCGAGCGCCCAGAAAGACCGTGATTGCGCATATCAACCTGGAGGATCGCGTGATCGGTCACTAAATCGCGCGCCAGCACACCCAGATTATCCAGGCTACCAAACAGGCCGTGAACCAGTACGATGGCAGAATTATTGTTCGGCGATTGTGCAGTTTGCGCTCGGGTATTCAATTTCATGGCAAAGTTCTTTTTTTAGGTTTGTCAGGTTAGGGTATCATGTTGACCATTCTGCCGCCCGGGGGCAAGGATCCAGTTTAATCTGACTTTTGCCGCCAACCTGGTTTGACGCTATCCGCTGTTGGGATTTGACCTTATAATCTCAACGACTTGTATTCAGATAAGATATCGCACTGGATTAAGATGAAAACAATCGAAGTTGATGACGAACTCTATCAGTATATTGCCAGCCAGACGCGGCATATTGGGGAGAGCGCGTCCGACATTTTACGGCGCATGCTTAAAATTTCCGCCGCCTCACAGCCCACTCCTGTCACTAAAGATGTCGTGTCTCAGCCGAGCGTTGTTGCACAAGTAAAACCTGCCGTCATGCCGGCAAAAGACAAAGTGCGAGCGATGCGCGAGCTGCTGCTGTCCGATGAATATGCCGAGCAGAAAAAGGCGGTTAACCGCTTTATGCTGGTGCTGTCTACACTTTACTCACTGGATAACAACGCATTTGCAGAAGCGACAGAGTCGCTGCACGGTCGCACGCGCGTTTACTTCGCAGGCGACGAGCAGACCCTGCTGCAAAATGGCAACCAAACCAAACCCAAACACGTTCCCGGTACACCATACTGGGTGATCACCAACACCAATACGGGCCGTAAGTGCAGCATGATCGAACATATCATGCAGTCCATGCAGTTCCCGGCGGAATTGATCGAAAAGGTTTGCGGTACAATTTAACCCTTGCATCAGAAGGACCAGGCAATGGCAAATCACAGCCGTGCAGGACAACCTGCACAACAACGCGATTTGATTAACGTCGCTCAACTGACCGCGCAGTACTACGTGCTGAAGCCGGTGGTGGGCAACGCAGAACACGCAGTGAAGTTTGGTACATCTGGCCACCGCGGTAGTGCGGCGCGCCACAGCTTTAACGAACCGCACATTCTGGCCATTGCTCAGGCCATCGCGGAAGAGCGCGCCAAAAATGGCGTCACCGGTCCGTGCTATGTAGGGAAAGATACCCACGCCCTGTCTGAACCTGCTTTTATCTCCGTGCTGGAAGTGCTGGCGGCGAACGGCGTAGACGTGATTGTTCAGGAGAACAACGGTTTTACGCCAACGCCAGCGGTTTCTAACGCTATTCTGGTACACAACAAAAAAGGTGGCGCGCAGGCTGACGGCATTGTGATCACCCCGTCCCACAACCCACCGGAAGATGGCGGCATCAAGTACAACCCACCTAACGGTGGCCCGGCGGATACCAACGTCACGAAAGTGGTGGAAGATCGTGCCAACGCGTTACTGGCTAACGGTCTGAACGGTGTGAAACGCATCTCGCTGGATGAAGCCATGGCCTCCGGCCACGTGAAAGAGCAGGATCTGGTGCAGCCGTTCGTGGAAGGGCTGGCGGATATCGTCGATATGGCCGCTATCCAGAAAGCCGGTCTGAAGCTGGGCGTGGATCCACTGGGCGGCTCCGGTATTGAATACTGGAAACGCATTGCCGAGCACTACAAGCTGGATCTGACCATCGTGAACGATCACGTCGATCAGACCTTCCGCTTTATGCACCTGGACAAAGACGGCGCGATCCGTATGGACTGCTCCTCCGAATGCGCAATGGCTGGCCTGCTGGCGCTGCGCGACAAGTTCGATCTGGCGTTTGCCAACGACCCGGACTACGACCGCCACGGTATCGTCACCCCGGCAGGGCTGATGAACCCGAACCACTACCTGGCTGTTGCAATCAATTATCTCTTCCAGCACCGTCCGCAGTGGGGCAAAGAGGTCGCGGTGGGTAAAACGCTGGTCTCTTCCGCTATGATTGACCGTGTGGTCGACGCGCTGGGTCGCAAGCTGGTGGAAGTGCCGGTGGGCTTTAAGTGGTTTGTTGATGGTCTGCACGACGGCAGCTTCGGCTTTGGCGGTGAAGAGAGCGCGGGGGCATCCTTCCTGCGCTTCGACGGCACCCCATGGTCAACCGATAAAGACGGCATCATCATGTGCCTGCTGGCGGCGGAAATCACCGCGGTCACCGGTAAGAACCCGCAGGAACATTACAACGAGCTGGCGGAACGTTTTGGTGCGCCAAGCTATAACCGTATTCAGGCTAGCGCCACGTCTGCGCAAAAAGCAGCCCTGTCAAAACTCTCTCCGGAGATGGTCAGTGCCAGTACCCTGGCAGGTGACCCGATCACCGCGCGTCTGACGGCGGCGCCGGGTAACGGCGCATCGATCGGCGGCCTGAAAGTGATGACCGAAAACGGCTGGTTCGCCGCGCGTCCATCCGGTACGGAAGATGCGTACAAAATCTATTGTGAAAGCTTCCTCGGCGCTGAGCATCGTCAGCAGATTGAGAAAGAAGCGGTAGAGATTGTCAGCGAAGTGCTGAAAAACGCGTAAGTCGTGATCTGGTGCGGGCTGATGCCCTCACCCCGGCCCTCTCCCACTGGGAGAGGGAGAAAACATAAAAAACGGCAACCTCAGGGTTGCCGTTTTGCATTGACCTCGTAGGCCCGGTAAGCGCCAGCGCCACCGGGCTTCTTTTTTAACTATGTTTATTCTTCAGTTCAAACCGTGGTGAGACCAGACCGTACAGCGTCCAGCCCATGAATGTCACCATCGCCCCATACAGCATCGCCTCCTGACCGGACGAGTAGAGCGCATAGAAGCTGTAAATCGCCCCAATCAGCGCCACGATATTGGCCGCCCGGGCTTTGCGCGGATCCACCTTCGCCACCTTCTGAATAATCACCAGCGCCGCCATCGACAGAATGTACGGAATGATGTTCGTCACCACCGCCAGGTTGACCAGCACGTTAAACTGGCTGTTCAGTGACGGGCTGATGGTCATCAGCGACAATCCGCTCTGGAAGATGACAATCGCCAGCATGCCCTGCACCGGTGCATCCGCTTTGGTGACGCGGGAGAAGATTTTCGGGAAATAACCTTCGTCAGCGGAAGATTTGAATACCTGGGCGATGGTGAACTGCCAGCCCAGCAGCGAGCCGCAGCAGGACATCACCATCAGTCCCATGATCACTTTCCCTACCTCCGGCGTAAACATCTGCGCAAACGCCAGTCCGAACGGCGCCGTGGAGTTAGCCAGATCCATGTTGGGCACAATTCCCGCAATCACGTTGGTTGAGACGATATAGATCACCGCCGCCCCCAGCGTCCCGCCGAGTACCGCGATCGGCACATTTTTCTCCGGGTTTTCCACCACTTCCGCATTCGCACAGGCCGACTCCAGCCCGAGGAAGGCCCACAGCGTCATGGCGATGGACGATCCCACGGCGGTGAAGAACGGTACGTGATGCGGATTCCAGGAATTGGCGTACAGCGTCGGGCTGAACCAGAACCAACCGATGATGCACAGGCCGACAACCGGGATGATGACGCCCCAGACGGTGATGCTGCTGAGCTGTCCGGTGATGCGCGCGCCGCCAAAGTTAGCGACGGTGCAGATCCAGAGCACGCCGATGGTCGCCAGCCCAATTTGCACCGGGGTCAGCGTCGCGCCAAACAGCTCTGTGCCGTAACCGACAGCGGAAATGGCAATCGCCACATTGGCGATCAGCAGCGACACGCCATAGGTATAGTTCGCCATAAAGTTACCGGACTTACCAAACGCATATTCGGCATAGCCACCCATCCCGCCGGACTTGCGGCTGAACATACCGCACTTGGCAAACGCCCACGCCAGCGCCATCGAACCCACGGCGGTAACAAGCCAGGAGATAATCGAAATCGTCCCCACTTCAGCGAGCTTGGTGGGGAGCATGATGATCCCCGAACCCATCATATTCACCATGGTGAGAATAGTGAGTTGCACCACGCCCATCTTGTTGGCCTTACTCATAATTTTTCTCCTTTCAGCAGCGATGGCTGAGCGGCAGGTTGTTTGATGACGTAGCAGCGCACCTGTTTGCGACCGTCACACTCCTCGACGTAAACCCCCTGTAACTCCGGCGCAAAACCCGGCAGCAGATTGATCCCGTCTTCCAGCGCGGCGAAATAGCGCAGCACGGAACCGCCCCAAACTTCTCCCGGCACCACGCACAACACCCCCGGTGGGTAAGGCAGCGCGCCTTCCGCGGCGATACGGCCTTCCGCGTCGCGCAGGGACACCAGCTCGACCTCACCGCGCAGATAGGCATAGTTCGCCTCCTGCGGGTTCATCATGACGCGTGGGAAGTGAGACTTGCGGAACATCTCTTTTTGCAGTTGCTTCACGTTATGGCGGGCGTAGAGGTCATGCATCTCCTGACAAATCTGACGCAGGGTATAATCCGCATAACGTTCCGGATGTTGCTTATAAAGAGAGGGCAGAACCTCTTTCAGCGGCACATCGCTCTGGAGCAGTTTTTCGAAGCGCACCAGCTGGGCGACGAGCTGCTGCAATTTGCCCATGTCCTCCGCCGGGGTGAGCAGGAACAGAATGGAATTGAGGTCGCATTTTTCCGGCACGATGCCGTTTTCACGCAGGAAGTTGGCGAGGATGGTCGCGGGCACGCCGAAATCATCGTACTCACCGGTGCGGGCGTTGATGCCCGGCGTAGTCAGCAGCAGTTTGCAGGGATCGATAAAATACTGATGCTCGGCGTATCCCTCAAAGGCGTGCCAGCGTTCGCCCGGAACGAAATGGAAGAAGCGCAGATCGGTCGCAATCTCTGCCGTATCCCAGCTTTCCCATGGACGGCCATCCACCGTCTCCGGCACGAACGGACGAATAAACTGACAGTTCTGAAGGATCAGTTTCCGCGCTTCGATACCCGTCACCACGCAGTCCATCCACATGTTGCGCCCACTTTGCCCCTCGTGCATGCGGGCGTTGATATCCAGGGCGGCAAACAGCGGATAAAACGGGCTGGTGGAGGCGTGCATCATAAAGGCGTTGTTGAGGCGTTTATGCGGGACATAGCGCGGCTGGCCTTTTATGTGGCTGTCCTTCTTATGGATTTGCGAGGTTTGCGAGAAGCCCGCCTGCTGCTTATGCACCGACTGGGTCACCAGAATGCCCGGATCGTTTTCGTTCAGCTCCAGCAGCAGCGGCGAGCAGTCGGCCATCATCGGGATAAACTGCTCGTAACCCACCCAGGCGGAGTCAAACAGAATGTAATCGCACAGGTGACCAATCTTATCCACCACCTGACGGGCGTTATAAATGGTACCGTCGTAGGTGCCCAGCTGGATCACCGCCAGACGGAACGGACGTTCATCCCGCGCACGGCCAGGCGCGACCTCTGACACCAGCTCCCGCAGGTAGCTCTCGTCGAAACAGTGTGCGTCGATACCGCCGATAAACCCGTACGGGTTGCGCGCCGTTTCCAGATACACCGGCGTCGCGCCCGCCTGTAACAGCGCCCCGTGGTGATTAGATTTATGGTTATTGCGATCGAACAGCACCAGATCTCCTGGCGTGAGCAGAGCATTGAGCACCACCTTGTTGGAAGAGGAGGTGCCGTTCAGCACGAAGTAGGTTTTATCCGCATTAAAGACTTTTGCCGCATGCTGTTGGGCGATGCATGGCGCGCCTTCGTGGATCAGCAGATCGCCCATTGCCACGTCGGCATTGCACAGATCGGCGCGGAAAAGCGTTTCGCCAAAGAAATCGACAAACTGGTTTCCGGCCGGATGGCGGCGGAAGAACTGGCCTCCCTGATGTCCGGGGCAGTCAAACGCGCTGTTCCCCTGCTGGACGTAATCGACCAGCGCGCGGAAGAACGGCGGGCGGAGCTGGGTTTCGTACTTCTGCGCAGCCGCTTCAAGCTGGCGTCCGTAGTACGCATTGCTGGTGTCAGAGTACTCAAAAACGCCGTGAATACGCGACAGAAATTCAGCCGGAACCCTTTCTTCTTTATGCGTGGCAATAAACACCGGGATGCCGAATCCCGTGGCTTCTATTTCTTCTATGGCGCCATTGAAAATATCGCTGACGGCCAGAACCACGGCTGCCACATCAATATAATCTGATGCGGTGATATCCACGATGTCGCGCGAAGTGGTAAAGCATTCAGGGCAGGCACGGCTGACGGCAATTTTTAACGTTTTCATCTTTATCTCTTTATTTCAGGCAATATGGGGCCCTCGACTTCTTGCGGTAAAGAAATCGATTATTTCCGGAAAAAAAAGCAAAGCGTGTCCGCTGATACGAAATCAGTTAATTGCTTTTTTGCTGAGTAGAATTCAGTCCGCCCGGTTGCGGAGAATCTGAATCACAAGGAATGAGCGCAGGTGTTCACAGGCAACAGCCTGTAAAATAGCGTTTTTCAGGATAACCTGTAAGCAGATGCGCCAGAAGTCGAAGGACTACCGGGCGTTAAAGAGATGAAAGTCAAAACAGTTACGGTGGGCAAACATCATGATATGTGTTGTCCGCCTTATATGGGGCATTAAACGATTATTGTTTTCCATGTTCAGTTTCCTTTCAGTAATTGAAAGCATGGTCATTTTATCCAGGAAAAAGGGATTAACTGTGAAACAGATCACCAATAACCGATCATTTCAGAAATAATTAGTCGTTTTGAGTGAATAACGCAGATCAAAATGCTGTTTTGTTGGTTTGGTGTTAAATTGATGTTTTAATTGTGTTTAAAGAGGGCGAATATAGCCATGAAAATAAACTCATCGTTATTTTCATGGCTTTATTAAGGCTGGTATGTTTTTTATTTAAAATTAAAGTGAATACTTATTCAGATCATAAACCGATATCCGATACCGGTTTCTGTTAATAAATGACGAGGACGCGCGGGATCGGCTTCAAGTTTCTGGCGAAGGTGTCCCATATAAATGCGTAAATAGTGACTATGCTCGACAGCATTCGGTCCCCAGACCTGGCTTAACAGCTGTCGCTGCGTTAACACTTTTCCGTGGTTATTGAGCAGCACGGCCAGCAGACGAAATTCGATAGGCGTAAGGTGGATCTCTTCTTCCCCTCGCACGATGCGGCGGGCGGCAAGATCGACGCGGATATCGCCAAAGGCGTACACCGGATCGGAAGGGGACGTGGCACTGTGTCGACGCAGCGCCACACGAAGCCGGGCCTGTAACTCGCCAATGCCAAACGGTTTGATCAGATAATCATCCGCTCCGGCATCCAGCGCGGCGATTTTATCCGTCTCTTCGGTGCGGGCAGAGAGCACCAGAATGGGCATCTGGCTCCACTGACGCACCTCACGAATAAAATCGATGCCGTCGCCATCCGGAAGTCCCAGATCCAGGATCACCAGATCTGGCTTGCGGGTGGCGGCTTCAATTAACCCCCGTTGAAGCGTACCGGCTTCATGCACGCGCAAGCCGTCGCCTTCCAGCGCGGTACGCAGAAATCGGCTGATAGCGAGCTCATCTTCAACAATCAGAACGTTAATCACAAATCCTCTGGTAATTCATCAAGTTCTGGTGGGGTTTCAAGAGGAAGTGTAACACAAAAGCGTGCCCCACCTTCCGGGCGGTTCTCTGCGGAAATGGTGCCACCATGCACGTCGACAATCGCCTGGCAGATCGCCAGACCCAGCCCAACGCCCGGAATGGCGGATTCCTTATTACCGCGCGCAAATTTTTCGAATATGGCGCGCTCCTGACCAGCCGGAATACCCGGCCCGGTATCCCAGACGTCGAGCCGCAGCACACGTTTATCCACCCTGGCAGCAATCCCCAGCCGGGCCTTTGTCCCGGCGTATTTAGCCGCGTTTTCCAGCAGATTAATCAGCACGCGCTCAAACAGCGGGCCATCCACATGGATTAACGTCAGGGGTTCCGGCATGTCCAGCTCAATATGGCGCCCGCCGAGACCCGGCTCCAGCATCTTCAGCGCACTGCCGACAACCTCCTCAAGGGTGAGCCACTCTTTTTTGAGGTTAAACCCGCCGGACTGAATGCGCGCCATGTCCAGCAGGTTGTTCACCAGGCGCGTGGTATTCAGCACGTGCTGGCGAATTTCGCTGGCCTGCATCGCGTGCTTTGATCCTTCCGCCGCCAGATCCAGCGTCAGAATTTCGGACTGGCCAAACAGCACGGTAAGCGGGGTGCGCAAATCGTGAGACAGCGCTGCCAGCAGCGAATTGCGAATACTTTCGCGCTCGCTTGCCAGCCGCGCCTGCTCTTCGCTGGCGGTGAGCGCCAGCCGTTCAAGGGCGCTGGCGACCAGCAGGGTGAAGGTTTCCAGCAGGCGCTGCTGCTCTGGGATCATCAGCTGACGCAGGTTAGACGGCTCGACGATGACCAGCCCGTGATTTTTATCCGCGCTGCGCAGCGGCAGGATCCGGTAAGGCACGCCGGGCAGAGTGTCGGTGCCGGCGCCGGCAGGTAACCCCTTATCGAAACTCCAGCGGGCAATCGCTTCATCCCAGGGCGTCATCCCCGAAGGGGAGGTCAGCGGGCGAAGGCGCCCCTGTTCGTCGGGGAGCAAAATCAGGTTACTGGCATGAAAGGTCGAACGGATAAACTGCTCGCTGGTCTGCACGATATCCCGCTGCGTGCGGCCAACCGCCAGCGATTTTGACATTTCATACAGATGGCGCGTGCGCTGCTCGCGATAGCGGGCAATGCGTGCCTGGTAGCGTACGCCTGCCGTCAGATTCCCGATCACCAGCCCGACGGTAAGCATCACGGCAAAGGTCAGAATGTACTGCACGTCCGAGACAGCAAGCGTCCCGCGCGGAGCGATAAAAAAAAGGTCGAAGCTGATGACGTTGATCACCGTTGCCAGCACCGACGGCCAGCGGCCATAAAAGAGCGCGACCACAACGACGCCGAGCAGATAAATCATGACCAGATTGGCGGCGTCGAAGGCGATGAGCCACTGGCTGGCAATCACCGTAATCAGGGCGCAAAGGACTACTGCCACCAGGCAACCCCGGATCTGAATGCGCCATTTATCGCCAAAGGTGCGAGCGTCCGGCGTACGGTTGGGCAGAGGGGCGGGCTTGTCATCCAGCGCGACGATGACTAAATCAAGATCCGGCGCGCGGCGGGCCAGCCTGTCGGCAAAAGATTCGCGGCTAAACCAGCGGCGATGCTGTCGACGTCCAATGACAATCTTGCCCAGGTTGTGCTCGCGCGCGTAGCGCAGAATGGCTTTATCTTCCTGCGGTTCGGAAAGGGTGGCGGTTTCGGCACCCAGCTCCTGCGCCAGCCGCAGCGCGCTCAAAATGGCGCGACGCTGATTTTCTGGCAGGCCATGCAGCTGCGGCGTTTCGACGTAGACCGCGTGCCAGACGCTGCCAAATTTCGCTGCCAGCCGGGCGGCGGTGCGAACCAGTTTTTCGTTGCCGCTGCCGTGACCAATGCATAACAGAATGGCGTCCCGCGTGTGCCAGACGCGCTCTTGTCCCTGTATGTCTCGCCAGGCGCGCATCTGGTCATCAACGCGATCGGCGGTGCGGCGCAGGGCCAGCTCGCGCAGGGCAATCAGGTTTCCTTTGCGGAAAAAATGTTCGATGGCGCGTTCGGCCTGGCCGGCAATATACACTTTGCCTTCGTGCAGGCGCTGGCGTAGATCGTCCGGCGGCAGGTCAACCAGTACGACTTCATCGGCAGAATCAAAAAACGGATCGGGGACGGTTTCCCGCACCTGGATACCGGTTACGCCGCTCACTACGTCGTTCAGGCTTTCCAGATGCTGAACATTTACCGTGGTGAAGACGTCAATGCCTGCCTCAAGCAGCTCCTCAACATCCTGCCAGCGCTTCGGATGGCGGGAGCCTGGCGCATTGCTGTGCGCTAGTTCGTCCATCAGGATCAGGGCAGGGCGGCGGGCGAGGGCGGCATCAAGATCAAACTCCGTGACCAGCCGCCCGCGATGGCTGATACGCTGGGGCGGCTGCGTCGCCAGCCCCGTCAGCAGCGCAGCCGTCTCTTTGCGACCGTGGGTTTCCACCACGCCGATGAGAATATCAAGCCCCTGCGCCCGAAGCCGCTGGGCTTCCGTCAGCATGGCGAAGGTTTTCCCGACGCCCGCGCAGGCGCCGAAGAAAATTTTCAGCTTGCCGCGGTGGGCTTCAGCCGTCTGTTCAAGCAGCCTGTCCGGATCCGGGCGCATGGGCTCGTCGGTCATTTAGTTCTTCCTTAGCGCGTCCAGCGCCAGATTCAGCTCAACAATGTTCACTACCGGCATGCCGATGAAGCTGACCAGCGGCTTTTGCGTATGTTCTGCGACCAGCTGGCTCACCTGCTCGACGGTCAGCTGACGGGCGGCTGCCACGCGTGGGATCTGCCACACCACCGCATCCGGCGTCAGGCTGTAATCCAGCCCGCTCGCGGAAGCGGTGATCAGCTCAACCGGCACCTCACGGCTGGCCTGCGGATTCGCGGCGCGCAGGGCGGCAACGCGTTCAGCAACGGCTTTGTCCAGGTCAGGATTACTGCCAGCCAGATTGCTGCCGCCGGAGGCCATTGGATTATACGGGCTTTCCGCAGTGGCGGAAGGGCGTCCCTGGAAGTAGCGCGGGTCCGTAAAGTTCTGCCCAATCAGACGCGAGCCGCGGTTTTCACCGTTCTGGATAATCAGCGAGCCGTTGGCCTGATCTTTAAACCACCACTGGCCCAGCGCGGTAGTCATCAGCGGGTAAAGCCCGCCGGTAATCAGAGACAGCAGAATAAACAACAGTATAGCGGGACGTAACATCGTCATTGGATCCACCTTTTAAACCAGCCCGAACAGCGTTAACAGCATGTCGATAACCTTGATCCCAATAAAGGGCACCACCAGCCCACCCAGACCGTAAATCCACAGGTTACGGCGCAGCATGGCGGCGGCCGTCAGCGGCTTATAGCTCACCCCTTTCAGCGCCAGCGGAATAAGAAAGACAATAATCAGCGCGTTGAAGATCACCGCGCTCAAAATGGCCGAGGCCGGAGAGTGCAGGTGCATCACGTTCAGGGCATTCAACTGCGGGTAGGTTGCCGCAAAAGCCGCCGGAATGATGGCGAAATACTTCGCCACGTCGTTGGCGATACTGAACGTGGTCAGCGAGCCGCGCGTCATCAGCATCTGCTTCCCGATATGTACCACTTCGATCAGCTTGGTCGGGTTCGAGTCGAGATCCACCATGTTGCCCGCCTCTTTTGCCGCCTGGGTACCGGAGTTCATCGCCACCGCCACGTCGGCCTGCGCCAGCGCCGGGGCGTCGTTGGTGCCGTCGCCGGTCATCGCCACCAGACGGCCTTCCGCCTGATACTGGCGAATGAGTGCCAGCTTCGCTTCCGGCGTCGCTTCGGAAAGGAAATCATCCACGCCCGCTTCGGCGGCAATGGCCGCCGCAGTCAGACGGTTATCCCCGGTGATCATCACTGTTTTAATGCCCATCTTACGCATCTGGGCGAAACGCTCTTTAATACCGCCTTTAACGATATCCTTCAGGGCGATAACCCCCAGAACGCTTGCACCTTCCGCCACCACCAGCGGGGTTGCTCCCTGACGCGCCACGCTTTCCACCAGGTGGTCGACTTCCGGGGGGAAGTGTCCATTATTGGCTTCAATATGACGGCGAATGGCATCAACGGACCCTTTACGGATCATCCGGTCCTGAATGTTAATTCCGCTCATTCGGGTTTGCGCTGTGAAGGGCACGAACGTGGCGTGCAGGCTCTGAACGTCGCGCTGGCGCAGGTTAAAGCGCTGCTTGGCGAGGATCACGATACTGCGGCCTTCCGGCGTTTCATCGGCCAGCGAGGAAAGCTGCGCCGCGTCAGCCAGCGTTTTTTCATCCACGCCGGGAGCAGGTAGAAAGTCAGAGGCCTGACGATTGCCCAGGGTGATGGTCCCGGTTTTATCCAGCAGCAGCACGTCTACGTCACCCGCCGCTTCAACGGCGCGTCCGCTGGTGGCGATGACGTTCGCGCCCAGCATCCGGCTCATCCCCGCCACGCCAATCGCGGAAAGCAGGCCGCCGATAGTGGTGGGGATCAGACAGACGAGCAGGGCGATCAGTACGGTGATGCTAACCGCTGTACCGCCGTAGGCGGAGAAGGGCCACAGGGTCGCCGTTGCCAGCAGGAAGACAATGGTGAGCGCCACCAGCAGAATGGTCAGGGCGATCTCGTTCGGCGTTTTACGACGCTGTGCGCCTTCCACCATGGCGATCATCCGGTCGAGAAAGGTTTCGCCCGGGTTAACGCTGCACTGGATCACCAGCCAGTCGGAAAGAATGCGCGTTCCGCCGGTAACTGAGGCGAAATCTCCGCCCGACTCACGGATCACCGGTGCGGATTCCCCGGTAATGGCGCTTTCGTCTACCGACGCGCCGCCCTCGATCACCTCACCGTCGCAGGGGATGATGTCGCCAGCTTCCACCAGCACCACGTCACCTTTGCGCAGTTCATCCGCCGGAACGTGGTCCATCTGCGCGCCGTATTTAGGTTCGCGTAATTTGCGCGCAAAGGCGGTCTTTTTTACTCCTTTCAGGCTGTTGGCCTGTGCCTTACTGCGGCCTTCCGCTAACGCTTCGGCGAAGTTGGCGAACAGCACGGTAAACCACAGCCACAGGCTGATGGCGGCGGTAAAGGTTGCATTCCCCGAAAGGTGTCCCGTTCCCATGGCAATCGCCAGTGCGGTGGTAAGTAAACTTCCAGTCCAGACAATAAACATCACCGGGTTGTGCCACTGCACGCGCGGGCTCAGTTTTTTTACCGCATCCATGAGGGCCTGACGAACTAACGTCGGTTCGAGCAGGGCCAGTTGTTTACGACTCATGACAAATTCTCCGCAAAATCAGCGTAAAGAGAGATATTCCGCAACCGGGCCTAACGCGAGGGCGGGGATAAAGGTCAGGGCACCCACCAGCAAAACGGTGCCAATCAGCAGGCCGACGAACAGCGCGCCGTGAGTCGGTAACGTACCGGTGGTGGTCGGCTGGATCTTCTTATTCACCAGTGTTCCAGCGATCGCCATGACGGGAATAATCACGCCGAAACGTCCGATGAACATGCAGAACGCCAGCAAACAGTTCCAGAACGGCGAGTTGGCGCTTAATCCTGCAAAGGCGCTGCCGTTGTTGTTGGCGGCAGACGAAACGGCGTAAAGCACTTCGCTAAAGCCGTGAATGCCCGGGTTAAAGATGCCGTTGCGCCCGGCGTCGGTCATCAGCGCCAGCGCGGTACCGAGCAGCACAAGGGTGGGGGTGACCAGAATTGCCAGCGCGGTTAATTTCATTTCGCGGACGTCGATTTTTTTGCCGAGATACTCCGGCGTGCGACCGATCATTAGCCCGGCGATAAACACGGCGAGCAGAACGAACAACAGCATGCCGTACAGCCCCGAACCGACCCCACCGAAAACTACCTCGCCAATCTGCATCAGCCACATCGGGATCATGCCGCCGAGCGCGGTAAAAGAGTCGTGCATGGCGTTCACTGCCCCGCAGGAGGCCGCCGTGGTGACCACCGCATAGAGGCTGCTGGCAAGAATGCCGAAGCGGCTCTCTTTGCCTTCCAGGTTGATATTGCTGTTAGCCCCCAGCTGCATGAAGTGGCTGTTGCCGTTCCATTCGGCCCACATCACCAGTGCTACGCAGACCACGAAGATCAACGACATCGCCCACAGCAGCGTACGTCCCTGGCGGCGATCGTTAACCACATCGCCAAAGGCGAAGCAGAGCGCGGCGGGGATCAGGAAGATCGCCAGCATCTGTACAAAATTGGTTAATGCCGTTGGGTTTTCAAACGGATGCGATGAGTTGGCGTTGAAGAAGCCGCCGCCGTTGGTGCCCAGCATCTTGATCGCTTCCTGCGACGCCACCGGCCCCATAGGAAGGAGTTCCCTGGCCCCTTCAAGCGAGGTGTAAGGGGTATAAGGCAGCAGGTTTTGCAGAGTGCCTTGCTGAATAAAGAACAGGGCAATAATCAGCGCAACAGGCACCAGGATCCAAAGGGTGATGCGCGTGACATCAACCCAGGCGTTGCCGAGGGTGCTGACATTCTGACGGGCAAACGCGCGCGTCAGGGCGAAGATCACCGCGATACCGCTGGCCGCAGAAAGAAAGTTTTGCACGGTTAACCCGGCCATCTGGCTGAAGTAGCTGAGCGTGGTTTCACCAGCGTAAGACTGCCAGTTGGTGTTGGTGACAAAGCTGACCGCCGTGTTCAGCGCCAGATGCCAGGATAAACCCGGTAACTGCTGCGGGTTCAACGGCAGACTGCCCTGGAGCATCAGCAGCGTAAAGAGGGCAATAAGCCCCAGGATATTCAGAAGCAGTATCGCCATTAGGTACTGGCGCCAGTTCATTTCCCGATCGCTGATACCTGAAATGCGCCAGAGCACGTTTTCAATATTTCGCGTGCCCGGCAATGGCACGTTGTTTATCAGACGCGCCAGCGCTGTTCCCAGCGGCCTGGCGAGCACAAACAGCACCAGTAAAAAGCTGGCAATAAGCAAAAACGCCTGAGCAGCCATCAGAATGCCTCCGCATTAATCAGGGCATAAATCAGATAACCCAATAACAGGAACACCAGCACGATGCCGGCAATCAGACCTGCACTCACAATCCACCTCCGGGTGACTTTTGTTGTTGTACAAACGGTAGGATTTATGGCGCAAAGATTTCGCAAAAATCAGAAGGGCAGGTGTAAAAAAAGTATAAAAAGGGAAAGACCACAATTTAACTATTGGTAAGTAAATCGTTAACTTTTTTGTAACTTAATTACAGGCGGGAATGTAAATATTCACGAAATGAATGAAAATAAGTGGTCGGATGAGTAGTAAAATTACAAACAAAGCGGTATTATTTTAACCAGGTCACAGATTTCACATTTTCCGGAGACGGTTTCCGGCCAACTACAGGGGAGAAAATTATGGATCTTTATAAAGAGTTTCCGGCTCATATCATTTTCATGCGTCGCACTTTCGCCGTAGTGGCTGGCGTGCTGGCCCTGCCGGTGATGCTGTTCTGGAAAGATCGCGCACGTTTCTACAGTTACCTGCACCGCGTCTGGGCGAAAACCAGCGAGAAGCCGGTGTGGATGGATCAGGCCGAGAAAGCGACCTGCGATTTCTACTGATACGGTGTGACATCGTAGCCATAAAAAAACCGCCTACAGCAATGTGGCGGTTTTTTTGTCCCTCGGGATTCGCGGTCCGTTGGGTAGTTTTCAAGCTCTCACACAGAGGCTTACAAGCATACTTCTGCTGGTTTAATAAGCAAACGCTTCACTCCTAAATAAATTCTTAAAAACAGGTTCAATGGATGACGTTTTGCTCACGTGATGCCTACTATGCAGCGTCCCTTTCCGCCATCTCGCAAATGGGCACCGGTCCCGGGAAAGGTGTTACCACAACCGTGAGTCAGGCTCCACACAGAGCTTGTGTCCACCGATTTATCACCGGTGGTGATAGGTGGAGCGGTTAGCAGCAGGGACCGCATAGTGAAACGCTATTTATGCATCGCGTTCATTGTCGCCAGCGCACTCGTTGTAAAGAGTGATAAACCGGATGTGTTTATTGCCTTTACCCTGATAGCGCAGGACAAGTAGCGTTAAGGCCGCCTCGGGCGGCCTTTTTTATTTCATCCCGTCTACACTTCATGGCAAAGTAGTTCAATGCATGCCTTTTTCCTTTTACGGCATGCCCTTACGGACATAATGGACAATTGCCTGGAGTTTTATGCCCACCCATCTGGTTTGGTTTCGCGCGGATTTACGCATTCACGACAACTTCGCTCTCGCGGCGGCCTGCCGCGCTAAAGACGCGAATGTGCTGGCCCTGTTTATCGCCACGCCTGAACAGTGGCGACAGCACGACATGGCGCCCCGGCAAGCGGCACTACTCAGCGCGTATCTGAATGACCTGCAACATTCACTGGCTGAAAAAGGCATTCCGCTGATCTATAAAGAGGCCCATGATTTTGCCGCGCAGCGCCAGACGGTGCAGGCAATCTGCCAGCAGCACGCAGTAACGCATCTTTATTACAACTATCAGTATGAATTCAACGAGCAACAGCGGGATCGTCAGCTGGAGAAAACCCTTGCGGGCGTGGTCTGTGAAGGCTTTGATGACAGCGTGATGCTCGCGCCGGGCAGCGTAATGACCGGTAGCCACGAAATGTATAAAGTTTTCACGCCGTTTAAAAATGCCTTTATCAAACGCCTGAAAGAGGGACTACCTGAGTGCGTTACCGCCCCGACCGTGAGAGGGGAAACGATAACGGATCTGCCGGCGATCAGGCTGAATTATCCCCAGCAGTCGTTCGATGAAACAGTATTCCCCGCCAGTGAGAAAGCAGCTATTGACCGGTTGCGTCAGTTCTGCACGCAGGGGGCGGCAGAGTACGAGGCGCGTCGGGATTTTCCAGCGACTGAAGGCACCAGCCGCTTGTCGGCCTGTTTAGCGCTGGGCGCGCTCTCTCCGCGCCAGTGTTTACATCGCCTGCTGGCGGAACAGCCTCAGGCCTTAGACGGGGGGGCGGGCGCAGTGTGGCTGAACGAACTGATCTGGCGTGAGTTTTATCGCCATCTGATGACGTATCATCCTGATTTGTGTAAACATCGGCCCTTTATTCGTTGGACCGAACAGGTACAGTGGCAGTCGAATGAGAAGCTGCTTAAAGCATGGCAGCGTGGGCTCACCGGCTTCCCGATTGTTGATGCGGCTATGCGGCAGCTCAATGAAACCGGGTGGATGCATAACCGTCTGCGTATGATTACCGCCAGCTTCCTGGTGAAGGATCTGCTTATCGACTGGCGAACCGGAGAGCGTTATTTTATCTCTCAGCTGATCGATGGCGATCTGGCGGCGAATAACGGCGGCTGGCAGTGGGCGGCCTCCACCGGAACGGATGCGGCTCCCTATTTTCGGATCTTCAATCCGACCACGCAGGGACAACGATTTGACGCCGACGGCGAGTTTATCCGTCGCTGGCTGCCTGAGCTAAAGGATGTCCCGGCCAAAGCCATTCATGAGCCCTGGGTATGGGCGGATAAACAGCGTGTTACCCTGAACTATCCCCGTCCCATTGTCGACCATAAACAGGCGCGCGTCGCCACGCTGGCGGCGTACGAAGCCGCCCGAAAAGTTTGAGAGAATGATGATGAAAAACAGTGAACTGGAACGCCTGATTAACGAAAAACTCAACACGGCTTCGTTTAGCGACTACGGCCCGAATGGCTTGCAGGTGGAGGGGCGCGAGGCGGTGCAAAAAATCATCACCGGCGTGACGGCAAGCCAGGCGCTGCTGGATGAGGCGGTGCGTCAGGAAGCCGATGCGGTGATTGTCCACCACGGTTATTTCTGGAAAAACGAATCACCGATTATTCGCGGCATGAAGCGCAACCGACTCAAAACGCTGCTGGCGAATGACATCAATCTGTACGGCTATCACCTGCCGCTCGATGCGCATCCTGAACTGGGAAATAACGTTCAGCTTGCGCAGCTGCTGGGGATTACCGTGATGGGCGAAATTGAACCTCTGGTGCCGTGGGGCGAACTGTCGATGCCGGTTCCGGGTCTGGAGCTGGCTTCGTGGATCGAAGCGCGCCTGGGGCGTCGTCCGCTGTGGTGCGGCGACACCGGGCCGGATACCGTGAAGCGCGTGGCATGGTGCACCGGCGGCGGCCAGGGCTTTATTGACAGCGCGGCGCGTTTTGGTGTCGACGCCTTCATTACCGGCGAAGTCTCCGAGCAGACCATTCACTCAGCCCGTGAACAAGGCCTGCATTTTTACGCGGCGGGCCATCACGCCACCGAGCGTGGCGGCATCCGCGCCCTCAGCGAGTGGCTGACGGAAAATACCGATCTGGATGTGACGTTTATTGATATCCCTAATCCGGCCTGATGAGAGGTAGTTAAGTGCAGCGAGCGCGTTGTTATCTTCTGGGTGAAACCGCGGTAGTTCTGGAGCTTGAGCCTCCGGTGACGCTTGCCACGCAAAAGCGTATCTGGCGTCTGGCTCAGCGACTGCCCGAGCTACCCGGCGTGGTTGAAGCTATTCCGGGTATGAATAATATCACCGTGGTGCTGCGTGATCCGCACACGGGGGCGCTGGATGCCATTGAGCGTCTGCAACGCTGGTGGGAGGAGAGCGAGGCGCTGGAGCCGGAATCGCGGACGATTGAGATCCCGGTTGTCTATGGCGGCAAGGGAGGTCCCGACCTTGGCGTGGTGGCCGAACACTGTGGATTAACGGAGAAGCAGGTTGTGGAGCTGCATAGCTCAGTCGACTATGTTGTCTGGTTTTTGGGATTTCAGCCGGGTTTCCCCTATCTGGGCGGGTTATCGCCCCAGCTGCATACTCCGCGCCGGGCTGAGCCGCGCCTGAGCGTACCGGCGGGCAGCGTGGCGATTGGTGGCGAGCAAACGGGAATTTATCCGCTCGCCTCACCGGGAGGCTGGCAGCTGATTGGGCACACGTCCACGCCGTTATTTGAACCAGGCCAGGATGCGCCCATACTCCTGCGTCCGGGGGATACCCTGCGCTTTATCCCGCAGAAGGAGGGGGTATGTTAACGCTTATTCGCGCAGGGCTTTACACCTCGGTACAGGATGCCGGGCGTTTTGGGCTGCGTCAGTCGGGCGTGAGCTACTGCGGTGCGCTCGATCGCCCTTCGCTGGAGATTGCCAACCTGCTGGTAGGTAACGCAGGCAGCACGGCGGCGTTAGAAATTACGCTGGGTCAGTGCGTGATTGAGTTTGGTCAGGAAACCTGGTTTGCCTTAACCGGCGCGGGCTGTGACGCGACGCTGGACGGCAAAGCGGTGTGGACCGGCTGGCGCCTGCGGGCGAAGGCCGGGCAGCGTCTGACGCTCAAGCGTCCTCTGCACGGCGTGCGCAGCTATCTTGCGGTGGCGGGGGGGATCGACGTGCCGGAGGTGTTGGGCTCATCCAGCACCGACCAGAAAGCGGGAATGGGCGGCCATGAAGGACGGCTGCTGCGTGACGGCGATCGTCTGCGGATAAAGATCTCAACGCGCCATTTCACCACCACGCAGGGCGTGAAACAGCTGCTGTGGGGGAACGTGATCCGCGCCTTACCAGGACCGGAATACCATGAGTTTGATGAAGCCGCGAAAGAGTCTTTCTGGCGCTCGCCATGGAAGATCAGCCCGCAGAGTAACCGCATGGGTTACCGGCTTCAGGGCCAGCCGCTGACCCGCACGACTGACCGGGAGCTGCTTTCCCATGGTCTGTTGCCCGGGGTGATTCAGGTGCCGGGCAACGGGCAGCCCATCGTACTGATGAACGATGCGCAAACCACGGGGGGATATCCGCGTATTGCCTGCATTATCGAAGCGGATCGCTACCATCTGGCGCAAATTCCTCTCGGTCAGCCCATTCATTTTGTGCAGTGTTCGCTGGAGGAGGCGCTGAAAGCCCGGCAGGATCAGCAGCGTTATCTCGATCAGCTGGCGTGGAGGCTCGATGGTAAAGATTGATTTAAACGCCGATCTGGGGGAGGGCAGCAGCGCCGATGCGGCGCTGATGACGCTGGTCTCCTCGGTGAACATCGCCTGCGGGTTTCATGCCGGCGATGCGCAGACCATGCTGGCGAGCGTGCGCAATGCCATGAAAAACCGCGTGGCGATTGGCGCTCACCCCAGCTTTCCCGACCGGGAAAACTTTGGTCGCACGGTGATGGTTCTGCCGCCTGTGACGGTTTACGCGCAAATGCTCTACCAGATCGGCGCCCTGGAGGCGATAGTGCGCGCTGAGAATGGCGTGTTGCGCCACGTCAAGCCGCACGGCATGCTCTATAACCAGGCGGCGAAAGATCCGGTGCTGGCAGACGCCATTGCCCGCGCGGTGCGGGACTGTAATCCGCAACTGATTCTGGTAGGCCTGGCGGGCAGCGAGCTTATTCGTGCCGGAGAACGGCTGGGGCTGACTACGCGGCAGGAAGTGTTTGCCGATCGGGGATACCTGCCGGACGGTAGCCTGGTTCCGCGTACGCAGGCCGGTGCGCTGATCACCGACGAAGGTAAAGCGCTGGCGCAGACCCTGGAGATGGTGCGCTTCGGGCGAGTAACCTCAACGGAGGGGACAACGGCAAACGTTCAGGCTGATACGGTGTGCTTACACGGTGACGGCGAGCATGCGCTCCAGTTTGCGCGACGCCTGCGGGCGGCGTTCTCGGAAGAGGGCATTGTTGTCAGCGCAGAATAATCATGAAAGGACAATAACATGCCAGAAGGTCCGGAGATCCGCCGCGCGGCGGATAGCCTGGAGGCGGCGATAAAGGGCAAACCTCTGACACACGTCTGGTTTGCCTTTCCTCAACTCAAGCCGTTTGAATCGCAGCTGGTGGGGCAGACGGTGACCCACATTGAAACGCGCGGCAAGGCGTTACTCACCCACTTTTCCCATAACCTGACGTTATACAGCCATAATCAGCTTTACGGTGTCTGGCGGGTGGTGGAGGCGGACGAGCAGCCGCAAACGACCCGCGTGCTGCGCGTGCGGCTACAAACGGCGGATAAGGCGATCCTGCTTTACAGCGCCTCTGATATCGAAATGTTAACGCCGGAGCAGCTGCTGACGCATCCGTTCTTACAGCGGGTCGGGCCGGACGTGCTCGACATGCGTCTGACGGCAAGCGATGTGAAAGCCCGGTTGTTATCCGCCACATTCCGCAACCGGCAGTTTTCCGGGCTGTTGCTCGATCAGGCATTTCTGGCGGGGCTGGGAAACTACCTGCGGGTGGAGATCCTCTGGGAAGTGGGGCTGGCGCCGCAGCGCAAAGCGTCGCAGCTGAGCGATGAACAGCTGGAGGCGCTGTCGCACGCGTTACTGGATATTCCACGTCTGTCGTACAACACGCGCGGCGTGGTGGATGAGAACAAGCATCACGGGGCGCTGTTCCGCTTCAAGACGTTTCATCGGGCAGGTAAAAAGTGCGAGCGGTGCGGCGGGGTGATTGAGAAGGCGACGATCTCTTCCAGGCCGTTTTACTGGTGTCCTGGGTGCCAGATGTAAAAAAGCCGGGTGGTGGCTACGCCTTACCCGGCCTACATCTCGCACTTGTAGGCCCGGCAAGCGAAGCGCCGCCGGGCGTGTTTTTTAGCGCTTAATGTCAGACTTAAAATCACGCTGCTCGTAGCCGGTATACAGCTGACGAGGACGCGCGATTTTCATGCCTTCGCTGTGCATTTCGTTCCAGTGCGCAATCCAGCCCACGGTACGGGCCATGGCGAAGATTACGGTGAACATGGAAGACGGAATGCCCATCGCTTTCAGAATAATGCCAGAGTAGAAATCGACGTTCGGGTAGAGTTTCTTCTCGATGAAGTACGGGTCGTTCAGCGCGATGTGTTCCAGCTCCATCGCCACTTCCAGCAGATCATCTTTGGTGCCCAGCTCTTTCAGCACTTCGTGGCAGGTCTCACGCATGACGGTCGCGCGCGGGTCGTAGTTTTTGTAAACACGGTGACCGAAGCCCATCAGACGGAAGGAGTCATTCTTGTCTTTCGCGCGGCGCACGAACTCAGGAATGTGCTCAACGGAGCTGATTTCTTCCAGCATCTTCAGTGCCGCTTCGTTCGCGCCGCCATGCGCCGGTCCCCACAGGGAGGCGATGCCCGCAGCGATACAGGCGAACGGGTTCGCGCCGGAAGAGCCCGCGGTACGGACGGTAGAGGTCGAGGCGTTTTGTTCGTGGTCAGCGTGCAGGATCAGAATACGGTCCATCGCGCGTTCCAGCACCGGGTTCACTTCGTACTCTTCGCACGGCGTGGAGAACATCATACGCAGGAAGTTACCCGCGTAGGAGAGGTCGTTGCGTGGGTACACAAACGGCTGACCGATAGAGTATTTGTAACACATCGCCGCCATGGTAGGCATTTTAGACAGCAGACGGAACGCCGCGATATCACGGTGACGTGGGTTATTCACGTCCAGAGAATCGTGGTAGAACGCCGCCAGCGCACCGGTAATACCGCACATGACCGCCATCGGATGAGAGTCACGACGGAACGCATGGAACAGACGGGTAATCTGCTCATGGATCATGGTGTGACGGGTCACGGTGGTTTTGAATTCATCGTACTGCGCCTGCGTCGGTTTTTCGCCGTTCAGCAGGATGTAGCACACTTCCAGATAGTTGGATTCGGTGGCTAACTGATCGATGGGGAAGCCGCGATGGAGCAGGATACCTTCGTCACCGTCAATGTAGGTGATTTTGGATTCGCAAGATGCGGTAGAGGTAAATCCAGGGTCAAAGGTGAAAACTCCTTTGGAACCCAGCGTACGGATATCAATAACATCCTGACCGAGCGTGCCTTTTAGCACATCCAGTTCAATAGCATCATCACCATTTAGGGTGAGTTTTGCCTTTGTATCAGCCATTTACGGTCTCCTTAGCGCCTTATGCTTAAGACTGCGCTTTACCGGATTTGCTTTCAGCTGTTAATCATCGTTACCAGATTGTTATTTGGCTTACCGCTCAGCTCACGAGGAGAAACCAGGGTACAGAGCTATGGCGCCTTGCAGGTAAACGAATGAAATATCAGTGAAACAACAGCAAATCAGCGTTTTTGCAGTCCGAATTATTCAAACCTGTATATCACTAATAACTGTCCTGATAACTTCGGTCAATACCATCACACTGTTACATAACTATTTGTCAGGTGAAAGAGAGACCTCATAACTTTTGCGCATTATATGCCTTTTCTGATGACGTTTGTAACAATATTGTTTAACATTTGTCAAATCAGATGATTAAAAATTAAAAAGATGTTGTTATCGTGACCCCGATCACTGTTCCAGAGAAAACCCAACAAACTGTATGTAGGTTAATTGTAATGATTTTGTGAACGGCCTATACTGCCGCCAGGTCTCCGGAACACCCTGCAATCCCGAGCCACCCAGCGTTGTAACGTGTCGTTTTAGCATTTGGAAGCAATGTTTTGCATGACGCGCAGTTATAGAAAAGGAACGCTGTCTGACCCGCATCGCAGTCCGGAGGAAGGAAACAATAAGAACAGCATGTGGGCGTTATTCATGATAAGAAATGTGAAAAAACAAAGACCTGTCAATCTGGATCTGAAAACGATCCGATTCCCTGTAACAGCAATAGCGTCCATTCTGCACCGTGTTTCTGGTGTGATTACGTTTGTGGCGGTCGGTATCTTGCTGTGGTTACTGGGAACCAGCCTCTCATCCCCTGAAGGATTCCTCCAGGCCTCAGCCATTATGAACAGCTTCTTCGTGAAATTTATCATGTGGGGCATTCTGACCGCGCTGGCCTATCACGTGGTTGGCGGCGTTCGCCATATGCTGATGGACTTTGGCTACCTGGAAGAGACGTTCGAGGCCGGTAAACGTACCGCTAACATTTCATTTGTGATCACTGTCGTGCTTTCACTTCTCGCAGGAGTTCTCGTATGGTAAGCAACGCCTCCGCATTAGGACGCAACGGCGTACATGACTTCATCCTGGTCCGTGCTACCGCCATCGTTCTCACCCTTTACATCATCTATATGATCGGTTTCTTCGCGACCAGCGGCACGCTGACGTGGGAAATCTGGAGTGGTTTCTTCGGATCGGCCTTCACCAAAGTGTTCACCCTGCTGGCTCTGTTCTCCATCCTTATTCATGCCTGGATCGGCATGTGGCAGGTGTTGACCGATTACGTTAAACCGCTGGCGATTCGCCTTCCGCTGCAACTGATTATTGTTGTTGCTCTGCTGGTTTACGTCATTTATGGATTTGTTGTGGTGTGGGGTGTGTAATGAAACTGCCAGTCAGAGAATTTGATGCTGTTGTGATTGGTGCGGGTGGCGCAGGTATGCGCGCCGCACTACAAATTTCCCAGAGCGGCCAGACCTGTGCGCTGCTCTCTAAAGTATTCCCGACCCGTTCCCACACTGTGTCTGCGCAGGGCGGTATCACCGTTGCGCTGGGTAATTCCCATGAAGATAACTGGGAATGGCATATGTACGATACGGTAAAAGGTTCCGATTACATCGGTGACCAGGATGCCATCGAATATATGTGTAAAACCGGCCCGGAAGCGATTCTGGAGCTGGACCACATGGGTCTGCCGTTCTCTCGTCTGGAAAATGGCACCATCTATCAGCGTCCGTTTGGCGGCCAGTCGAAAAACTTCGGCGGCGAGCAGGCGGCACGTACCGCAGCGGCGGCTGACCGTACCGGCCACGCGCTGCTGCACACGCTGTATCAGCAGAACCTGAAAAACCACACCACAATTTTCTCCGAGTGGTATGCGCTGGATCTGGTGAAAAACGCCGATGGCGCCGTGGTGGGTTGTACCGCCCTGTGCATCGAAACCGGTGAGGTGGTCTACTTCAAAGCCCGCGCAACCGTGCTGGCGACCGGCGGCGCAGGCCGTATCTATCAGTCCACTACCAACGCCCATATCAACACCGGTGACGGCGTTGGGATGGCGATCCGCGCTGGCGTGCCGGTGCAGGACATGGAGATGTGGCAGTTCCACCCAACCGGTATCGCCGGTGCAGGCGTACTGGTGACAGAAGGCTGCCGTGGTGAAGGTGGTTACCTGCTGAACAAACATGGCGAGCGCTTCATGGAGCGTTATGCGCCAAACGCAAAAGACCTTGCGGGCCGTGACGTGGTGGCGCGTTCCATCATGATCGAAATCCGTGAAGGCCGCGGCTGTGACGGCCCTTGGGGTCCACACGCGAAGCTGAAACTCGACCATCTGGGTAAAGAAGTGCTGGAATCCCGTCTGCCGGGCATTCTGGAGCTGTCCCGCACCTTCGCGCACGTCGACCCGGTGAAAGAGCCAATTCCGGTTATCCCAACCTGTCACTACATGATGGGCGGTATTCCGACCAAAGTGACCGGTCAGGCGCTGACCGTGAACGAGCAGGGCGAAGACGTGGTCATCCCTGGCCTGTTCGCGGTAGGCGAAATTGCCTGCGTATCCGTGCACGGCGCAAACCGTCTGGGCGGCAACTCCCTGCTGGACCTGGTGGTATTTGGTCGTGCGGTGGGGCTGCATCTCCAGGAATCTATTGCCGAGCAGGGCGCGCTGCGTGATGCGACCGATGACGAAATAGATGCCTCTCTTGAGCGCCTCAATCGCTGGAACGGTAATCGTAACGGCGAAGATCCGGTGGAGATCCGTAAGGCGTTGCAGGAGTGTATGCAGCACAACTTCTCGGTATTCCGTGAAGGTGACGCGATGGCCAAAGGGCTTGAGCAGCTGAAAGCGATCCGTGAGCGTCTGAAGAATGCCCGTCTGGACGATACCTCAAGCGAGTTCAACACCCAGCGCGTTGAGTGCCTGGAGCTGGATAACCTGATGGAAACCGCGTTCGCCACTGCGATGTCGGCAAACTTCCGTACCGAAAGCCGTGGCGCCCATAGCCGCTTCGACTTCCCGGATCGTGATGACGAAAACTGGCTGTGTCATTCCCTGTATCTGCCAGAGTCGGAAACCATGACGCGTCGTAGCGTTAACATGGAACCGAAACTGCGTCCGGCGTTCCCGCCGAAGATTCGTACCTACTAATGCGGAGACAGGATAATGAAACTCGAATTCTCAGTTTATCGTTATAACCCGGATGTAGACGATGCTCCGCGTATGCAGGATTACACCCTCGAAGCGGAAGAAGGTCGTGACATGATGCTGCTGGATGCCTTAATCCAGCTGAAAGAGAAAGATCCTACGCTGTCGTTCCGCCGCTCCTGCCGTGAAGGGGTGTGTGGCTCTGACGGTGTAAACATGAACGGCAAAAACGGTCTGGCCTGTATTACGCCAATTTCAGCGCTACAGCGTTCTGGCCAGAAAATTGTGATCCGTCCTCTGCCTGGCCTGCCGGTCGTGCGTGATTTGGTGGTGGACATGGGGCAATTCTATGCACAATATGAGAAGATTAAGCCTTACTTATTGAATAATGGGCAAAATCCACCCGCTCGCGAGCACTTACAGTCTCCTGAGCAGCGTGAAAAACTCGATGGGTTGTACGAGTGTATTCTCTGTGCATGCTGTTCAACGTCATGCCCGTCATTCTGGTGGAACCCGGATAAATTTATCGGCCCTGCGGGTCTGCTGGCTGCCTATCGCTTCCTGATCGACAGCCGCGATACCGAAACCGAGAATCGTCTGGAAGGGCTAAGTGACGCTTTCAGCGTATTCCGCTGCCATAGCATCATGAACTGCGTCAGTGTGTGTCCTAAGGGGCTGAACCCGACGCGCGCCATCGGGCATATTAAGTCGATGTTGTTGCAGCGCAGTGCGTAAGTAACAACGCCGGATGGCGTTGCGCTTATCCGGCCTACGTAACAGTAGGCCCGGTAAGCGTAGCGTCACCGGGCAAATTGCAGAAACCTTTAAAAACTGCCCTGAAGTTTAGACAGTTTCTAAAGGTTCCTTCGCGGGCCAAATGAAAAGAGCTCGCAGGTGAACCCCGGCACGTACACGTGGTGTGCGTGGTAGTTTCTACGGCGAAAGTAAGCATAAAAATGCTTAAGGGATCACGATGCAGAACGGCGCAATGAAAGCCTGGCTGGACTCTTCTTACCTCTCTGGTTCAAACCAGAGCTGGATAGAACAGCTCTATGAAGACTTCTTAACCGATCCTGACTCAGTGGACGCAAACTGGCGTTCCATGTTCCAGCAGTTGCCTGGTACAGGGGTCAAACCGGATCAATTCCATTCAAAAACACGTGATTATTTCCGTCGTCTGGCGAAGGATGCCTCACGTTACTCTTCTGCGATTTCCGACCCTGACACCAATGCGAAGCAGGTTAAAGTCCTGCAACTTATCAACGCTTATCGCTTCCGTGGTCACCAGCATGCGAATCTCGATCCGCTGGGACTGTGGCAGCAGGAACGTGTAGCGGATCTCGATCCGGCTTATCACGATCTGACCGAGGCCGATTTCCAGGAAAGCTTTAACGTAGGTTCCTTTGCCATCGGCAAAGACACGATGAAGCTGGGCGATCTGATTGACGCGCTCAAGCAAACCTACTGCGGCTCCATCGGCGCGGAATATATGCACATTACCTCCACCGAAGAGAAACGCTGGATCCAGCAGCGTATCGAATCCGTGGCAGGCCACGCGAATTTCTCAGCAGAAGAGAAAAAACGTTTCCTCAGCGAACTGACCGCAGCGGAAGGCCTTGAGCGCTATCTGGGCGCGAAATTCCCTGGCGCAAAACGCTTCTCACTGGAGGGCGGCGATGCGTTAGTCCCGATGCTGAAAGAGCTGATTCGTCATGCCGGTAAGAGCGGCACGCGCGAAGTGGTGCTGGGCATGGCGCACCGTGGTCGCCTGAACGTGCTGGTTAACGTGCTGGGTAAAAAGCCGCAGGATCTGTTCGACGAATTTGCGGGTAAACATAAAGAGCACCTCGGCACCGGTGACGTGAAGTACCACATGGGCTTCTCGTCCGATATCGAAACCGAGGGCGGTCAGGTTCACCTGGCGCTGGCGTTTAACCCGTCGCACCTGGAAATCGTCAGCCCGGTGGTTATCGGTTCCGTGCGTGCGCGTCTGGATCGTCTGGACGAGCCGAGCAGCAATAAAGTACTGCCAATCACTATTCACGGTGATGCGGCGGTCACAGGGCAGGGCGTGGTTCAGGAAACCCTGAACATGTCGAAAGCGCGTGGTTATGAAGTGGGCGGTACCGTTCGCATCGTAATCAACAACCAGGTGGGCTTCACCACCTCTAACCCGCTGGATGCGCGTTCCACCCCGTACTGCACCGACATCGGTAAAATGGTTCAGGCGCCAATTTTCCACGTTAACGCGGATGACCCTGAAGCCGTTGCTTTCGTTACCCGTCTGGCGCTGGACTTCCGTAACACCTTCAAGCGCGACGTGTTCATTGACCTCTTCTGCTACCGCCGTCACGGCCACAACGAAGCGGATGAGCCAAGTGCAACCCAGCCGCTGATGTACCAGAAAATCAAAAAACACCCGACGCCGCGTAAAATCTATGCTGACAAGCTGGAAAGCGAAAAAGTGGCGACGCTGGAAGATGCGACCGAGATGGTCAACCTCTACCGCGACGCGCTGGATGCGGGTGAATGCGTAGTGAAAGAGCTGCGTCCAATGAACATGCACTCCTTCACCTGGTCGCCGTACCTCAACCACGAGTGGGACGAGAGCTACCCGAACAAGGTTGAGATGAAGCGTTTGCAGGAGCTGGCTAAACGCATCAGCACCGTGCCGGAAGCGATCGAGATGCAGTCCCGCGTGGCCAAGATCTATGGCGATCGCCAGGCAATGGCGGCGGGTGAGAAGCTGTTCGACTGGGGCGGCGCGGAAACGCTGGCCTATGCGACGCTGGTTGACGAAGGTATTCCGGTTCGTCTGTCCGGTGAAGATGCGGGTCGTGGCACCTTCTTCCACCGTCATGCGGTTGTGCACAACCAGTCTAACGGTTCAACGTACACTCCGCTTCAGCACGTGCATAACGGTCAGGGCCAGTTCAAGGTCTGGGACTCCGTGCTGTCAGAAGAAGCAGTTCTGGCCTTCGAATACGGCTACGCCACCGCAGAACCCCGCACTCTGACCATCTGGGAAGCGCAGTTCGGTGACTTCGCCAACGGTGCGCAGGTCGTCATCGACCAGTTCATCTCCTCCGGTGAGCAGAAGTGGGGCCGTATGTGCGGTCTGGTGATGCTGCTGCCGCACGGCTATGAAGGACAAGGTCCGGAGCACTCCTCCGCGCGTCTGGAGCGTTATCTGCAACTCTGCGCCGAGCAGAATATGCAGGTTTGCGTGCCGTCCACTCCGGCTCAGGTTTACCACATGCTACGTCGTCAGGCGCTGCGCGGTATGCGCCGTCCGCTGGTGGTCATGTCGCCAAAATCCCTGCTGCGCCATCCACTGGCGGTCTCCAGCCTGGAAGAGCTGGCAAACGGCACCTTCCTGCCGGCCATCGGTGAAATTGACGAGCTGGATCCGCAGGCCGTTAAGCGTGTCGTAATGTGTTCTGGTAAGGTTTATTACGACCTGCTGGAACAGCGCCGTAAGAACGATCAGAAAGATGTCGCCATCGTGCGTATCGAACAGCTTTATCCGTTCCCGCATCAGGCGATGCAGGAAGTGCTGAAACAGTACGCTCACGTTCATGATTTTGTCTGGTGCCAGGAAGAGCCGCTCAACCAGGGCGCATGGTATTGCAGCCAGCATCATTTCCGTGAAGTGATTCCATTTGGGTCTGCCCTGCGTTATGCAGGTCGCCCGGCCTCCGCCTCTCCGGCGGTAGGGTATATGTCCGTTCACCAGAAGCAGCAACAAGATCTGGTCAATGACGCGCTGAACGTCGATTAATTAAAGGATACATAATGAGTAGCGTAGATATTCTTGTTCCCGACCTGCCTGAGTCCGTAGCAGATGCAACCGTCGCCACCTGGCACAAAAAACCAGGCGACGCGGTAACCCGTGACGAAGTGCTGGTAGAAATCGAAACTGACAAAGTGGTACTGGAAGTACCGGCTTCAGCGGATGGCATTCTGGATGCAGTCCTGGAAGATGAAGGTACGACCGTCACTTCTCGCCAGATCCTGGGTCGCCTGCGTGAAGGCAATAGCGCGGGCAAAGAGTCCAGCGCCAAATCTGAAGAAAAAGCGTCTACCCCGGCCCAGCGCCAGCAGGCGTCTCTGTCCGATCAGACCAACGACGCGCTCAGCCCGGCGATCCGTCGCCTGCTGGCTGAGCACAGCCTCGATCCGGCAGCCATCAAAGGCACCGGCGTGGGTGGCCGTCTGACGCGCGAAGACATCGACAAGCATCTGGCAAAAGCGCCTTCTGAGGCGAAAGCGGAAGCGAAAGCCCCTGCGGCAGCACCAGCGGCACAGCCAGCTCTGGGCGCACGTAGCGAAAAACGCGTGCCGATGACCCGCCTGCGTAAGCGCGTGGCCGAGCGTCTGCTGGAAGCGAAAAACTCCACCGCGATGCTGACCACCTTTAACGAAGTCAACATGAAGCCAATCATGGATCTGCGCAAGCAGTACGGTGACGCGTTTGAAAAACGTCACGGTATCCGTCTGGGCTTCATGTCCTTCTACGTGAAAGCGGTAGTTGAAGCGCTGAAACGCTACCCGGAAGTGAACGCGTCTATCGATGGCGATGACGTGGTTTACCACAACTACTTCGACGTCAGCATGGCGGTTTCTACCCCGCGCGGCCTGGTTACCCCGGTTCTGCGTGACGTGGATACCCTGGGTATGGCTGACATCGAGAAGAAAATCAAAGAGCTGGCCGTGAAAGGCCGCGACGGCAAGCTGACCGTTGAGGACCTGACTGGCGGTAACTTCACCATTACCAACGGTGGTGTGTTCGGCTCGCTGATGTCTACCCCGATCATCAACCCGCCGCAGAGCGCGATCCTGGGTATGCACGCCATTAAAGATCGTCCAATGGCGGTAGACGGTAAAGTTGAGATCCTGCCGATGATGTACCTGGCGCTCTCTTATGATCACCGCCTGATCGACGGCCGCGAGTCCGTAGGCTTCCTGGTTGCCATTAAAGAGCTGCTGGAAGATCCAACGCGTCTGCTGCTGGACGTCTAGTTTTTGCAGTCTTGCCCGGCGGCGCGTTGCTTGCCGGGCCTATAAAAGCACTACCTAACGATTACCTGAAGGATGGATAGAACACATGAACTTACATGAATATCAGGCCAAACAGCTGTTTGCCCGGTATGGCTTACCGGCTCCGGTGGGTTATGCCTGTACTACCCCGCGTGAAGCAGAAGAAGCCGCGTCTAAAATCGGTTCCGGCCCGTGGGTAGTTAAATGTCAGGTTCACGCTGGTGGCCGTGGTAAAGCGGGCGGTGTGAAGGTTGTTAAGAGCAAAGAAGAGATCCGTGCGTTTGCTGAACATTGGCTCGGCAAGCGTCTGGTAACCTACCAGACAGATGCGAACGGCCAGCCGGTTAACCAGATCCTGGTTGAAGCGGCAACCGACATCGCGAAAGAACTGTACCTCGGCGCAGTCGTAGACCGTAGCTCCCGTCGCGTGGTGTTCATGGCGTCTACCGAAGGCGGCGTGGAAATCGAAAAAGTGGCGGAAGAAACCCCGCACCTGATCCACAAAGTGGCCATCGATCCGCTGGCGGGCCCAATGCCTTACCAGGGGCGTGAGCTGGCGTTCAAACTGGGTCTGGAAGGCAAGCTGGTTCAGCAGTTCACCAAGATCTTCATGGGTCTGGCGACCATCTTCCTGGAGCGCGATTTGGCGCTGATCGAGATCAACCCGCTGGTGATCACCACCCAGGGCGACCTGATCTGCCTCGACGGCAAGCTGGGCGCTGACGGCAACGCGCTGTTCCGCCAGTCCGATCTGCGTGAAATGCGCGATCAGTCTCAGGAAGATCCGCGTGAAGCACAGGCTGCACAGTGGGAGCTGAACTACGTCGCGCTGGATGGCAACATCGGCTGCATGGTTAACGGTGCGGGCCTGGCAATGGGCACCATGGACATCGTTAAGCTGCACGGCGGTGAGCCAGCGAACTTCCTCGACGTGGGCGGTGGCGCAACCAAAGAGCGCGTAACCGAAGCGTTCAAAATCATTCTCTCTGACAGCAACGTGAAAGCGGTTCTGGTGAACATCTTCGGCGGTATCGTGCGTTGCGACCTGATCGCCGACGGTATCATCGGCGCGGTAGAAGAAGTGGGCGTTAACGTTCCGGTTGTTGTACGTCTGGAAGGGAACAACGCTGAACTCGGCGCGAAAAAACTGGCTGACAGCGGCCTGAATATTATTGCAGCGAAAAGTCTGACGGATGCAGCTCAGCAGGTTGTTGCCGCAGTGGAGGGGAAATAATGTCCGTTTTAATTAATAAAGATACCAAGGTTATCTGCCAGGGCTTCACCGGTAGCCAGGGGACTTTCCACTCCGAACAGGCGATTGCCTACGGTACGCAGATGGTTGGCGGCGTAACGCCAGGTAAAGGCGGCACCACCCACCTGGGCCTGCCGGTGTTCAACACCGTGCGTGAAGCGGTAGAAGCGACGGGCGCAACCGCGACCGTGATCTACGTACCGGCGCCGTTCTGCAAAGACTCTATTCTGGAAGCGATCGACGCAGGCATTAAGCTGATCATCACCATCACCGAAGGCATCCCGACGCTGGATATGCTGACCGTGAAGGTGAAGCTGGACGAAGCAGGCGTGCGCATGATCGGCCCGAACTGCCCAGGCGTTATCACTCCAGGCGAATGCAAAATCGGTATCATGCCGGGCCACATTCATCGCCCAGGCAAAGTGGGTATCGTGTCCCGTTCCGGTACCCTGACCTATGAAGCGGTTAAGCAGACCACCGACTACGGTTTCGGCCAGTCCACCTGCGTGGGCATCGGCGGTGACCCGATCCCGGGCTCTAACTTCATCGACATCCTGAAGCTGTTCCAGGAAGATCCACAGACCGAAGCGATCGTGATGATCGGTGAGATCGGTGGTAGCGCGGAAGAAGAAGCGGCTGCTTACATCAAAGATCATGTGACCAAGCCGGTGGTGGGTTACATCGCGGGTGTGACCGCGCCGAAAGGCAAACGTATGGGTCACGCGGGCGCGATTATCGCAGGCGGTAAAGGTACGGCTGATGAGAAATTCGCAGCGCTGGAAGCCGCAGGCGTGAAGACCGTTCGCAGCCTGGCGGATATCGGTGAAGCACTGAAATCCATCATTAAGTAAGTCCTCTCTGCTCCCCGAATGGGGCGCGTTGAAGTATAAAAAATGTCCGTTTCGACATGGTTGGCCGCTGTAAAGCGGCCTTTTTTTATTGCCTGCGTTTAGCCACCAGAGTGAATTTATAGTCGTCTGTGTTAAACACGTTGCGACTGTATTCAAATACCCGGCCGTCTTTCAGAAAGCCGCGGGAGACTTTTTCCAGAATCGGTTTTGCCGGATCGAGCGCCAGGGCGGCAATCGCCTCGTCCGATGGCATGACTGGCACCAGCTCCTGCTCGCTGCGATCGATAACCATCTTTTTGATCTGCTCAATGTAATGGTATTTCGACTGTTCCATCACTTCCCAGGTGAGGTCGGGGAACATCGCCAGCGGCATCCATGTTTCTTCCAGATTCACCGGTTTTTGTTTGATAAAGCGGACGCGTTTGACGTGCCAGACTTTATCGTCCGGGTTGATCGCCAGCCTTGCTGCGAGCCTCTCATCGGCTTTCACCACTTCGAAGACGCTGACGTCGCTGTGCGTATCGACGTTGCGATCCGCTAACTTTTCGTAAAAGCCGGTGAGCTGATAAATATCGTAATTCACCCGCTCCTCTTTTACATACGAGCCGCTGCCCTGAATACTTTCGATGATCTGCTCGTCGGCGAGCAGCTTCAAAGCCTGCCGCACGGTGACCCGGCTGACGCTAAACGCCTCCTGAAGGCTGGATTCTGTCGGCAGCGCGTCGCCAGGTTTTAACTCACCGGCATTTATTTTCTCGCGGAACGCATCGGCGATCTGCCGGTACATCGGTTTATTGCCCATTGTGTCGCGCCTTTTTAATACGTTTTCAGGGAATTATGCCTTCAGTGGTGAATTTGTAAATAATACAAATAAGATACAAATATCGGTGTTAGTGAAAATGATCACATAAATGTATTATACGGTCTGCCACAATCCTCCCCAGACAATAACTTTGGATAGGTGAGGATCTTATGAACCTGACGACTCTGACCGACCCCCGTGCTGTCTGCGTGCAGGCGCAGTTTACCAGCCGTGATGAGGCAATCCGTCAGCTTGCGACGCGGCTGGTGGCGTTGGGCAAAATAGCCAACGCCGATACGTTTCTGGCAGACGTTTTCCATCGGGAATCGCTTGGCCCGACGGCGCTGGGCGAGGGGCTGGCCGTACCTCATGGTAAATCAGTGGCGGTAAACGAAGCGGCTTTTGCCGTGGCCACACTGCGTGAGCCGCTGGCCTGGGAAGGTGTGGACGGACCGGAGGATGTCGAGCTAATTTTTCTGCTCGCCATTCCTCCCGCACAAGCGGGATCAACGCATATTCAGGTCCTGACGGAACTGACGTCTCGCCTGGCGGATGACGAGCTCAGGGCGCGCGTGATGACGGCGACCAGCGCGGAAGCGGTGCTTGCGGCGCTGGAAACGGCGCCTGACGCACAAGAAACCACCGTTGCGGAGAATGCCCCGACGATCGTCTGCGTTACCGCCTGTCCGGCCGGGATCGCCCATACCTACATGGCAGCGGAGTATCTCGAAAAAGCGGGACGTAAGCTCGGCGTCAATGTGGTGGTCGAAAAGCAGGGGGCAAATGGTATTGAGGGGCGCATCACCGCGCAGCAGTTGCAGGAGGCAAAAGCGTGTATCTTCGCGGCGGAAGTGGCGATCAAAGAGCGTGAGCGTTTTCAGGGGATGCCCGCCATTTCCGTGCCCGTCGCGGAACCCTTACGCCATGCGGAAGCGCTCATTGAGCGTGCGCTGGCGCTACAGCCTGTATCCGATGCGCGTCCTGCGCATGTCGACTCGGACGCGAAAAAGTGCGTTAAAACCGAACTCAAGCAGGCGCTGCTCAGCGGTATCTCCTTTGCGGTGCCGCTGATTGTCGCTGGCGGCACGGTGCTGGCGGTGTCGGTACTGCTGGCGCAAATCCTGGGCTTGCAGCATCTGTTCGATCAGGAAAATTCGTGGCTGTGGATGTACCGCAAACTGGGCGGCGGGATGCTCGGTATTCTGATGGTGCCTGTTCTGGCGGCCTATACCGCTTACTCGCTGGCGGATAAACCTGCGCTAACGCCGGGCTTTGCGGCGGGTCTTGCCGCCAATATGATCGGCTCTGGTTTTCTCGGGGCCATCGTCGGCGGGCTGATTGCGGGCTACCTGATGCGCTGGGTGAAAAACCACATCCGGCTGAGTAGCCGCTACAACGGCTTTCTGACCTTTTATCTCTATCCGGTGATTGGCGTGCTGGGCGCAGGCAGCCTGATGCTGTTTGTGATCGGCGAACCGGTGGCCTGGATCAATAACGCCCTGACCGCCTGGCTTAACGGTCTGTCCGGCGCGAATGCGCTGCTGCTGGGGGCGATCCTGGGCTTTATGTGCTCGTTCGATCTGGGCGGTCCGGTCAACAAAGCCTCTTACGCGTTCTGTCTCGGGGCGATGGCCAATGGCGTATACGGGCCTTATGCGATTTTTGCCTCCGTCAAAATGGTATCGGCCTTTACCGTGACGGCATCAACGATGCTGGCTCCGAACCTGTTCAAACAGTTCGAAATTGAAACCGGCAAGTCCACCTGGCTGCTGGGGCTGGCGGGCATCACCGAAGGGGCAATTCCGATGGCTATCGAGGATCCGTTGCGGGTCATTGGCTCATTTGTTCTGGGGTCAATGGTGACCGGAGCGATTGTCGGGGCGATGGGGATTGGGCTATCCACCCCCGGCGCGGGCATTTTCTCGCTCTTCTTACTGCATGATGCCGGGCTGGGCGGCGTGATGGCCGCTGTCGGCTGGTTTGGCGCCGCGCTGGCTGGCGCCGCAATCTCTACGCTCATTTTACTGCTCTGGCGACGCCAGGCCGTGAAGAGCGGCACCTACGTGACTGAAGACATACCATCGTAAACACGCACTGACAGGAAACGAAGATGAAAGCTGTATCTCGCGTTCATATCACGCCACATATGCACTGGGACCGGGAGTGGTACTTCACCACCGAAGCGTCACGTATTCTTCTGGTCAATAATATGGAAGAGATCCTCACTCGTCTTGAGCAGGACGCAGAGTATAAATACTACGTACTCGACGGCCAGACGGCGGTGCTGGAAGATTATTTTGCCGTGAAACCGGAAAACAGGCCACGCGTGAAGGCACTGGTGGCGGCCGGGAAGCTGATTATCGGGCCGTGGTATACCCAGACGGATACCACCCTTGTTTCCGGCGAGTCGATTGTCCGAAATCTGATGTACGGTATACGCGACTGTCTGGCCTTTGGCGAGCCGATGAAAATTGGCTATCTGCCGGACTCCTTCGGCATGTCCTCCCAGCTGCCGCACATTTACAACGGTTTTGGCATCTCGCGCACCATGTTCTGGCGCGGGTGTTCCGAGCGGCACGGTACCGATAAAACCGAATTTCTCTGGCAAAGCCAGGACGGCAGCGAAGTGACGGCACAGGTGCTACCGCTGGGCTACGCGATTGGTAAGTACTTACCGGAGGATGAGGCCGGGCTGCGCAAACGGCTCGACACGTACTTCGAGGTACTGGAAAAAGCCTCCGTGACCAAAGAAATTTTACTGCCTAACGGCCATGATCAGATGCCGCTCCAGCAGAACATCTTTGCGGTGATGGATAAGCTGCGCGAAATCTATCCGCAGCGTCAGTTTGTGATGAGCCGCTTCGAGGAGGTGTTTGACCACATTGACGCGCACCGCGATGAACTGGCGACGCTGAAAGGGGAGTTTATTGACGGTAAATATATGCGGGTGCACCGGACGATAGGCTCCACGCGGATGGACATCAAAATCGCCCACGCCCGGATAGAGAATAAAATCGTCAACGTCCTTGAGCCGCTGGCCACGCTTGCCTGGACGCTGGGCTTTGAGTATCACCACGGCTTGCTGGAAAAAATGTGGAAAGAGATCCTCAAGAATCACGCCCATGACAGTATCGGCTGCTGCTGTAGTGACAAAGTGCATCGTGAGGTGATGTCCCGCTTCGAGCTGGCGGAAGACATGGCCGATAACCTGACATACTTCTATATGCGCAAGATTGTCGACAACATGCCGCAGAGCGAGGAAGACAAACTGGTGATGTTTAACCTCACGCCCTGGCCGCGGGAGGAAGTGATTAACACCACGATACGTCTGCGCGCCAGCCAGTTCCGCCTGCTGGACGATAGGGGGAATGAAATCCCTTACTGCCTGCGCAGCGCGCGTGAAATCGACCCCGGCTTGATTGACCGGCAAATTGTGCATTACGGCAACTACGATCCCTTTATGGAGTTTGATATCCAGCTCAATCAGATCCTGCCATCAATGGGTTACCGCACGCTCTGTATCGAGCCGCACGTGGCCGGCAAGCTGCTGGCGGCAGAAAAATCGTCGGAGGCGTTGCTGGAAAATGCTTTCTGGGAAATAACGTTAAACGACGACGGCACCCTGCGTCTGCTCGATAAAGCGTCCGGGCTTATCTATGACCGCGCGCTGGAAATAGAAGAGAGCTCGGATGATGGCGATGAGTACGACTACTCGCCTTCACGGGAAGAGTGGAGACTCACTTCCGCTCAGGGCGAGCATGAGGTTGAGGTGATCCACGAGGCCTGGCAGAGCAGGGCGGTGATCCGCCATCGCATGGCGGTGCCGGCGGATCTCACCGAACGTTCTGCGCGTCAGCAGACGGGAACGCTTGAGGCAGAACTCACGGTCACGCTCAGCCATAACAGCCGACGTATCGACGTTGAGGCGCGTCTCGGAAATCACGCGGATGACCACCGTGTGCGGGTGCTGATCCCGACGCCATTTACCGCAGACACGGTGTTAGCCGATACCCAGTTCGGTTCGCTGACGCGACCTGTACAGGATGAAGCGATGGCGAACTGGCAGGAGGAGGGCTGGAAGGAAGCGCCGCTGCCGGTGTGGAATCTGCTCAACTACGCGGTGCTCCAGGAACGGCGTAACGGAATGGCCCTGTTTACCGAAGGGTTGCGCGAATTTGAAGTGACTGGCGAGCGTCAAAAAACGTTTGCCCTGACGTTGCTTCGCGGCGTGGGGGTGCTTGGGAAGGAAGATTTACTGCTGCGCCCCGGCAGACCGTCCGGGATCAAAATGCCGGTGCCTGATTCGCAGATGCGGGGCCAGTTAACCTGTCGCTTTAGCCTGTTCAGTTTTAATGGTACGCCCGTCAGTGCTGGCGTTGCGCAGCAGGCGAAGTCGTGGTTAACGCCAGTGCACTGTTATAACAAAATCCCGTGGGATGCGATGAAGCTTAACCGCGCCTCTTTCACCACACCCTGTAGCTATAGCCTGTTAACGCTGGCGCCTAACGGATGCGTACTCAGTGCGCTGAAAAAAGCGGAGGATCGTGACGAGATGATTCTTCGTCTGTACAACCCTTCGGAGACCCGCTCCGGTGATGTGACTTTGTCTGTGAACCGTGAGGTCCAGGCCTGTTGCGAAACGGACATGAATGAGGTCCGCAAGGCGCAAGGGGAGGAGGGCTCAGCCATTACGGGACCTTTCCGGCCAGGCCAGTCACGCACCTTTAGCATAAAAATTGAAAGGTAATCCTCCGAACAAAATAAAGGCCGCATTCCTGCGGCCTTTATTTCATCAAATAGTCACGAAAGGGTGTTAATTTTAAGATTATTAAAGGTGAATGAAATGTAATCGTTTCGGCGGGTAGCAAAGTGAAAGAAAAATACTGTGAAGCAGATAACATTATATGGTTATCTTTCGGCAAAATGCGTTTTTTCTCGCGCGTTAATAAAAATCACAACTGTTTATATTATCTTCTGGCTTTTATAACCAATAACGCCTTTAAATATACATATTGTTAACAAGGTTTTTACTATCCGCACCACAAAGAAACATCATTAACAGCTCTGACTGTTTTTGATTTAAATCAATGTTTAATCCTTGGAAAAAGGCTCCGAAAGGCGTTAAATTGTCCCCGATCAAAATGGCCGAAAAGTGGTAATTTTGCTATAAATTGATCGCCGTCGAAAAACGTAAATCTGTTCGAATAAAAACCTGTTTATTGTAAGGGTTTTGCAGCGTATTATATTTACGGGATCAATTTGGTTTTTTCTTAACGTATTTGTAACCTTTCATCATTGCTTTTTCCTCCTGAAGAGAATAAGCAACGAAGAAGGGAAGCAGATAACTTTGTATTGGGGCATGCGTGTGGATCCTTATCTAACGGGGTTCACTCTCGGAGTCTTCATGCGATGAGCAAGGAGTCATAATGTTAGACGTAGTCGAACTGTCGCGCTTACAGTTTGCCTTGACCGCGATGTACCACTTCCTGTTTGTGCCGCTGACGCTCGGTATGGCGTTCCTGCTGGCCATCATGGAAACGGTTTACGTCCTCTCCGGCAAACAGATTTATAAAGATATGACCAAGTTCTGGGGCAAGTTGTTTGGTATCAACTTTGCGCTGGGCGTGGCAACCGGTCTGACCATGGAGTTCCAGTTCGGGACAAACTGGTCTTACTATTCCCACTATGTGGGGGATATTTTCGGTGCGCCGCTGGCCATTGAAGGTCTGATGGCCTTCTTCCTCGAATCCACCTTTGTAGGTCTGTTCTTCTTCGGTTGGGACCGTCTGGGTAAAGTCCAGCATATGGCGGTAACCTGGCTGGTGGCATTAGGCTCCAACTTGTCCGCACTGTGGATCCTGGTGGCGAACGGCTGGATGCAAAACCCAATCGCATCTGATTTCAACTTCGAAACCATGCGTATGGAGATGGTCAGCTTCGCTGAGCTGGTCCTGAACCCGGTTGCTCAGGTTAAATTCGTTCACACCGTGGCGTCTGGGTATGTGTGCGGCGCGATGTTCGTGCTGGGCATCAGCTCCTACTATATGCTGCGCGGCCGTGACTTCGCGTTCGCCAAGCGTTCTTTTGCTATCGCAGCAAGCTTCGGTATGGCCGCGATTCTGTCCGTGATTGTTCTGGGTGATGAATCCGGTTACGAAATGGGCGACGTGCAGAAAACCAAACTCGCCGCAATTGAAGCTGAATGGGAAACCCAGCCGGCACCGGCAGCGTTTACCCTGTTCGGTGTGCCTGACCAGGAAGCGCAGGAAAACCGCTTCGCCATTCAAATTCCTTACGCTCTGGGTATTATCGCCACGCGCTCCGTCGACAAACAGGTGACTGGCCTGAAAGATCTGATGGTGCAGCATGAAGAGCGTATCCGTAACGGGATGAAAGCCTACTCGCTGCTGGAACAGCTGCGCGCCGGCTCTACCGACCAGGCCGTTCGCGATCAATTTAACGACGTGAAGAAAGACCTCGGTTACGGTCTGCTGCTGAAACGCTATACCCCGAACGTCTCCGACGCGACGGAAGCGCAGATTCAGATGGCAACCAAAGACTCTATTCCACGCGTTGCGCCGCTGTACTTCGCGTTCCGCATCATGGTGGGTTGCGGCATTATCATGCTGCTGATCATCGCGGCCTCGTTCTGGTCAGTCATTCGTAACCGTATCGGTGAGAAAAAATGGCTGCTGCGCACCGCGCTGTACGGTATCCCACTGCCATGGATTGCTATCGAGTCCGGCTGGTTTGTTGCGGAATATGGCCGTCAGCCGTGGGCGATCGGTGAGGTGCTGCCAACAGCGGTAGCGAACTCCTCCCTGACCGCAGGCGACCTGATCTTCTCCATGCTGCTCATTTGCGGTCTGTACACCCTGTTCCTGGTGGCTGAACTGTTCCTGATGTTCAAGTTCGCGCGCCTTGGCCCAAGCAGCCTGAAAACCGGTCGCTACCACTACGAGCAGTCTGTTGCGACTACTCAGCCGGCACGCTAAGACAGGAGTCATCAAATGATCGATTATGAAGTATTGCGTTTTATCTGGTGGCTGCTGATCGGTGTTCTGCTGATTGGTTTCGCGGTCACCGATGGTTTCGACATGGGCGTGGGCATGCTCACCCGTTTCCTCGGTCGTAATGACACCGAGCGTCGAATCATGATCAACTCCATCGCCCCGCACTGGGACGGTAACCAGGTGTGGCTGATCACCGCAGGCGGCGCGCTGTTCGCTGCCTGGCCGATGGTCTACGCGGCTGCGTTCTCCGGCTTCTATGTGGCGATGATTCTGGTGCTGGCTTCTTTATTCTTCCGTCCGGTGGGTTTCGACTACCGTTCCAAGATTGAAGACACCCGCTGGCGTAACATGTGGGACTGGGGCATCTTCATCGGTAGCTTCGTTCCACCGCTGGTCATTGGTGTGGCGTTCGGTAACCTGTTGCAGGGCGTACCGTTCCACGTCGACGAATATATGCGTCTGTTCTACACCGGTAACTTCTTCCAGCTGCTGAATCCGTTTGGTCTGCTGGCAGGCGTGGTGAGCGTGGCGATGATCATCACCCAGGGGGCAACCTATCTCCAGATGCGTACCGTAGGTGAACTGCATCTGCGTTCCCGCGCTACCGCTCAGGTGGCAGCGCTGGTGACGCTGGTCTGCTTCGCTCTGGCAGGCGTGTGGGTGGTGTATGGTATTGATGGATACGTGGTGACGTCCGCTATCAACCATGCTGCACCGTCTAACCCGCTGACCAAAGAAGTGGCGCGTCAGGCCGGTGCATGGCTGGTGAACTTCAACAATACCCCTGTGCTGTGGGCTATCCCGGCTCTGGGTGTGCTGCTGCCACTGCTGACCGTGCTGACGTCTCGTCTGGAGAAAGGCGCTCTGGCGTTCGTATTCTCTTCCCTGACGCTGGCGTGCATCATCCTGACGGCCGGTATTGCGATGTTCCCGTTCGTGATGCCATCCAGCACCATGATGAATGCCAGCCTGACCATGTGGGATGCAACGTCCAGCCATATGACGCTGAACTTAATGACCTATGTGGCTTGCGTGTTCGTTCCGATTGTTCTGGCTTACACAATCTGGTGTTACTGGAAAATGTTCGGTCGTATCACTAAAGAACATATCGAAAGCAACACCCACTCTATGTACTAAGTAAGGAGCTGAATATGTGGTATTTCGCATGGATTTTAGGGACGCTTCTTGCCTGTGCGTTTGGTGTCATCACTGCCCTGGCGCTTGAGCATGTAGAAGCGACCAAAGCAGGTGAAGAAAAGCACTAATGAATATTATCGCAACGTTATATGCGGTAATGGATAAGCGCCCCTTGAGGGCGCTTTCCCTCATTATGGCATTACTGCTGGCAGGCTGTATCTTCTGGGACCCGTCGCGCTTCGCGGCGAAAACCAGCGAGCTTGAAATCTGGCACGGCTTCCTGATTATGTGGGCGGTGTGCGCAGGCGTGATTCACGGTGTCGGCTTTCGTCCGAAAGCGCTACACTGGCAGGGCATCTTCTGCCCACTGATTGCCGATCTGGTTCTCCTCGCCGGTTTGATTTTCTTCTTCTTCTGAATAAGAAATGTCCGTTAACGTTATGGGCTTACCCTGGCCCATAAAAATTTACTCTCCGTTTACTTTCTCCCATTCCAAACCATCATTCCCGCGCGTATAGTAGCGAAGTTTGAAAGCTCCAACTTTTCTTGTATTACCGGGATGTAAAGTGAATACAACGCTGTTTCGATGGCCGGTACGTGTCTATTACGAAGATACCGATGCCGGTGGTGTGGTCTACCACGCCAGCTACGTTGCTTTTTATGAACGGGCACGCACAGAGATGCTGCGCCATCATCACTTTAGTCAACAGGTGCTGTTGGCTGAGCGAGTTGCCTTCGTGGTACGCAAGATGACGCTTGAGTATTTTGCGCCTGCCAGACTCGACGATATGCTCGAAGTCCAAACAGAAATTACATCAATGCGCGGAACTTCACTGGTTTTCACGCAGCGGATAGTCAATGCAGAGAACACGGTACTGAACTCAGCTGAAGTCCTGATTGTCTGTGTTGATCCAACCATAATGAAGCCTCGTGCGCTTCCTAAGTCTATTGTCGCGGAGTTTAAGCAGTGACTGACATGAATATCCTTGATTTGTTCCTGAAGGCAAGCCTTCTGGTTAAACTTATCATGTTGATTTTGATTGGTTTTTCAATCGCATCCTGGGCCATCATCATCCAGAGAACGCGTATCCTCAATGCCGCTGGCCGCGAAGCCGAAGCGTTTGAAGATAAGTTCTGGTCGGGTATTGAGCTTTCTCGTCTGTACCAGGAAAGCCAGGGACGCCGTGATAACCTTTCAGGCTCCGAACAAATTTTCTATAGCGGTTTCAAAGAGTTCGCTCGCTTACATCGCGCTAACAGCCATGCGCCGGAAGCCGTGGTAGAAGGAGCGTCGCGTGCGATGCGCATCTCCATGAACCGCGAACTGGAAAATCTTGAAACGCATATTCCTTTCCTCGGAACCGTTGGCTCCATCAGCCCGTATATCGGCCTGTTTGGTACGGTGTGGGGGATCATGCACGCCTTTATCGCCCTTGGGGCGGTGAAGCAGGCAACGTTGCAGATGGTTGCGCCGGGTATCGCAGAAGCACTGATCGCGACCGCAATCGGTCTGTTCGCCGCAATTCCGGCGGTAATGGCGTACAACCGTCTGAACCAGCGCGTGAACAAACTGGAACTGAACTACGACAACTTTATGGAAGAGTTCACCGCGATTCTGCATCGTCAGGCGTTTACCAGCACCGAGAGCAACAAGGGGTAAACCATGGCCAGATCGCGTGGACGAGGTCGTCGCGAGCTCAAGTCCGAAATCAATATCGTTCCGTTACTGGACGTGCTGCTGGTGCTGCTGCTGATCTTTATGGCGACGGCGCCCATCATCACCCAGAGCGTGGAAGTTGATCTGCCGGATGCGACAGAATCACAGGCGGTAAGCACCAATGACGATCCTCCGGTCATCATTGAGGTTTCCGGCGTAGGGCAGTACAGCGTGGTGGTAGAGAAAGATCGTATGGATCAGCTTCCGCCAGAGCAGGTTATTGCTGAAGCGCAACGACGCCTGGAGTCAAATCCGAAGACGGTCTTCTTAATCGGTGGTGCGAAAGACGTACCATATGATGAAATTATCAAAGCGCTGAACTTGCTACATAGCGCGGGCGTTAAGTCAGTTGGCTTAATGACTCAGCCTATTTGATCATCTGCGTAGTTTTTGGGAACCGATAGTGTCAAAGGCAACCGAACAGAACGACAAGCTTAAGCGAGCGATAATCGTCTCCGCAGTGCTGCACGTAATTCTTTTTGCAGCGCTGATCTGGAGTTCGTTCGATGAGCACCTTGATGCATCAGGCGGCGGTGGGGGCTCGTCTATCGACGCCGTCATGGTGGATCCCGGTGCGATCGTTCAGAACTATAATCGTCAGCAACAGCAGCAGGCGAGCTCTAAACGTGCTGAAGAGCAGCGAGAAAAACAGGCGCAACAGCAGGCGGAAGAGCTGCGTGAAAAGCAGGCCGCTGAGCAGGAACGTCTGAAGCAGCTAGAGAAAGAGCGTTTGCAGGCGCAGGAAGCGGCGAAAGAGCAGGCAGAGCAGCAGAAGCAGGCTGAAGCCGCTGCGAAGAAGGCGCAGGAACAGCAGAAGCAGGCGGAAGAGGCGGCAGCCAAAGCCGCGGCTGATGCAAAAGCGCAGGCTGACGCACAGGCGAAATTAGCGGCTGACGCGGCGAAGAAAGCCGCTGCTGATGCTCAGAAAAAAGCGGAAGCAGAAGCTGCGAAGAAAGCCGCTGCTGATGCCCAGAAGAAAGCGGAAGCAGAAGCCGCGAAGAAAGCCGCTCAGGAAGCAGAGAAGAAAGCTGCTGCCGATGCTGCGAAGAAAGCGGCTGCTGCCGAGAAGGCTGCGGCTGAAAAAGCGGCTGCCGCTGAAAAAGCTGCGGCTGATAAAAAAGCGGCTGCCGAGAAAGCTGCCGCAGCTAAAAAAGCTGCTGCCGAAAAAGCCGCAGCCGACAAGAAAGCTGCCGCTGAAAAAGCCGCTGCCAGGAAGGCCGCTGCTGAAAAAGCTGCCGCTGAAGCAGCCACCGCTGACGATATCATTGGCGACCTGAGTTCTGGTAAGAATGCGCCGAAAACTGGCGGTGGGGCAAAAGGGAGTAATGCAGCCCCGGCGGGAAGCGGTAACACTAAGAACAACGGTGCTTCTGGCGCTGAGATCAACGACTATAAGAATCAGATTGCTGCGGCTATTGCCAGCAGACTTAACGATAAATCGCTCTATACCGGGAAAACCTGCCGACTGCATATTAAACTGGCTACGGATGGTATGGTGCTGAGCGTTGAGTCAGAAGGGGGAGATGAAGCGTTATGCCAGGCTGCACTTGTGGCAGTGAATCAGGCAAAACTGCCAAAACCTCCGTCACAGGCTGTCTATGAAGTGTTCAAAGACGCTTCGCTGAACTTTAAGCCATAAGCAGAGCTGCGGTTATCGGGTTCTGATAGTTTTGTGTATTTGAGTTTGTTAACCTTCTGCTAAATTATCCAGGACTTATTGTTCGGATAAGGGAGATATGATGAAGCAGGCATTACGATTAGCTTTTGGTTTTTTAGTACTGTTGACGTCAGCAGTGCATGCCACAGTAAGCATCGACATTACCGACTGGAACGACTCAGCGCGTCCAATCGGTGTCGTTCCGTTCCAGTGGGCAGGCCCGGGCGCTGCGCCTGAAGACATTGGCGGCATTGTTGCAGCTGACCTGCGTAACAGCGGTAAATTTAACCCCTTAGATCGTTCTCGTCTGCCGCAGCAGCCGGGTACCGCTCAGGAAGTTCAACCTGCTGCATGGTCTGCACTGGGTATTGATGCCGTGGTTGTCGGACAGGTTACTCCTGCGCCAGACGGCGGCTATAACGTCGCTTATCAGCTGGTGGATACCGGCGGTGCGCCGGGTACCGTTCTGGCTCAAAACACGTATAAGGTGAACAAGCAGTGGCTGCGTTACGCAGGCCATACGGCGAGTGACGAAGTGTTTGAGAAGCTGACCGGTATTAAAGGTGCGTTCCGTACTCGTATCGCGTACGTAGTACAGACCAACGGCGGCCAGTTCCCTTATGAGCTGCGCGTCTCTGATTACGATGGCTACAACCAGTTCACCGTACACCGTTCACCACAGCCGCTGATGTCTCCGGCATGGTCTCCGGACGGCTCTAAGCTGGCGTACGTGACCTTCGAAAGCGGCCGTTCCGCGCTGGTTATCCAGACGCTCTCTAACGGTGCTGTGCGTCAGGTTGCGTCATTCCCGCGTCACAACGGTGCGCCTGCGTTCTCTCCGGACGGTACCAAACTGGCGTTTGCCCTGTCTAAAACCGGTAGCCTGAACCTGTACGTGATGGATATTGGTTCTGGTCAGATCCGTCAGGTCACGGATGGTCGTAGCAACAACACTGAGCCAACTTGGTTCCCGGACAGCCAGAATCTGGCCTTTACGTCTGACCAGGCAGGTCGTCCACAAGTTTATAAAGTGAATATCAACGGCGGAGCAGCGCAGCGTATTACCTGGGAAGGTTCTCAGAACCAGGATGCTGACGTCAGTGCCGATGGTAAAACGATGGTAATGGTCAGTACTGCGGGTGGTCAGCAGCACATTGCCAAACAAGATCTGGTAACGGGGGGCGTACAAGTACTGTCGTCAACGTTCCTGGATGAAACGCCAAGTCTGGCACCTAACGGCACCATGGTAATCTACAGCTCTTCTCAGGGGATGGGATCCGTGCTGAATCTGGTTTCTACAGATGGGCGTTTCAAAGCGCGTCTTCCGGCAACTGATGGACAGGTAAAATCACCTGCCTGGTCGCCGTATCTGTAATAATAATTAATTGATTACTAAAGGAATCTTAGAAATGCAACTGAACAAAGTGCTGAAGGGGCTGATGATCGCTCTGCCTGTTATGGCAATCGCAGCGTGTTCTTCTAACAAGAATGCAAGCAATGACCAGAGCGGCGAAGGCATGATGGGTGCCGGCACCGGTATGGACGCTAACGGCAATGGCAATATGTCTTCTGAAGAGCAAGCGCGTCTTCAGATGCAGCAGTTACAGCAGAACAACATCGTTTACTTCGATCTGGATAAATACGACATCCGTTCTGACTTCGCTGCAATGCTGGATGCGCACGCAAACTTCCTGCGTAGCAACCCGTCTTACAAAGTCACCGTAGAAGGTCATGCGGACGAACGTGGTACTCCGGAGTACAACATCTCCCTGGGTGAACGTCGTGCAAACGCTGTTAAAATGTACCTCCAGGGTAAAGGCGTTTCTGCTGACCAGATCTCCATCGTTTCTTACGGTAAAGAAAAACCAGCAGTACTGGGTCACGACGAAGCGGCTTACTCCAAAAACCGTCGTGCCGTACTCGTTTACTAAGAGAATTGCATGAGCAGTAACTTCAGACATCATCTGATGAGTCTGTCGTTACTGGTTGGAATAGCGGCCCCCTGGGCCGCTTTTGCTCAGGCACCAATCAGTAGTGTCGGCTCAGGCTCGGTAGAAGACCGGGTCACTCAACTCGAGCGTATTTCTAACGCTCACAGCCAGCTTTTAACTCAACTCCAGCAGCAGCTTTCCGATAACCAGAATGATATTGATTCCCTTCGTGGTCAGATCCAGGAGAGTCAGTATCAGCTTAATCAGGTTGTGGAGCGCCAGAAGCAAATTTTGTTGCAGATGGATAGCCTTAACAGCGGCGGAGCAGCAGCACAGCCAGCAGCAGGCGATCAAAGCGGTGCGGCAACGCCTGCACCTGCGGCAGATGCCTCCGCGTCGTCTGGTGCGCCTGTACAGAGCGGTGACGCGAATACGGACTACAACGCGGCCATTGCCCTGGTGCAGGACAAATCGCGCCAGGACGATGCTATCGTTGCGTTTCAGAACTTCGTTAAGAAGTACCCTGATTCCACTTACCAGCCAAATGCGAACTACTGGCTGGGTCAGTTGAATTACAACAAGGGTAAAAAGGATGATGCGGCGTTTTATTTTGCCTCTGTGGTGAAAAATTACCCGAAATCACCGAAAGCGCCTGATGCGATGTATAAAGTCGGCGTGATCATGCAGGACAAAGGCGACACTGCAAAAGCCAAAGCGGTTTATCAGCAGGTGGTTGCGAAATTCCCGGGTACAGACGGCGCCAAACAAGCGCAAAAACGTTTGAGTTCGATGGGTTGATTATCGCATGACCAGAAATCGCGTCATTTCTGGTCGTGCAGCATGATTCCTAAGCAGTTAAGTGATCTTCATCGAAATTTTTGTTGCGCAGAATTCTTAAATCAGTAATATATGCCGCCGTTGCCACGGGATATCAAACAACGTGAAAGCAGCGCAAAAGTGGGTCGTTAGCTCAGTTGGTAGAGCAGTTGACTTTTAATCAATTGGTCGCAGGTTCGAATCCTGCACGACCCACCACTTAAAGCAGTTCCGGCAGTACAGAGTGGGTGATTAGCTCAGTTGGTAGAGCATCTCCTTTACACGGAGGGGGTCGGCGGTTCGAGCCCGTCATCACCCACCACTCGGGTCGTTAGCTCAGTTGGTAGAGCAGTTGACTTTTAATCAATTGGTCGCAGGTTCGAATCCTGCACGACCCACCAATTTTATTGGTGCCGAGTGATAATTCAGGCAACACCCGAATGGGTCGTTAGCTCAGTTGGTAGAGCAGTTGACTTTTAATCAATTGGTCGCAGGTTCGAATCCTGCACGACCCACCAGCCTGAATAGATCTGAAGTACATCCCGCAAGGGGTCGTTAGCTCAGTTGGTAGAGCAGTTGACTTTTAATCAATTGGTCGCAGGTTCGAATCCTGCACGACCCACCAATGTAAAAAGGCGCCCTAAAGGCGCCTTTTTGCTGTCTGTCGTTCGCCAGGGCCTTGTAGGTCGGATAAGGCGAAGCTGCCACCCAACAAATGCTACCGGCATCAAATCCCGATGACATTCCCCCTCAAATTCGCTATCTTGTTTAGTATACAAAACACCATTGCCTCATTTTTGTTATCTCATGCAAAACAAAGGCAATATTGTTAAGCCAGTAAAACGAGAAGCCATAATGAGTGTGATGTTTGATCCCGAAACCGCAATCTATCCCTTCCCGCCGAAGCCCGCTCCGCTAAGCCGGGATGAAAAACAGTTCTATCGTGAAAAAATTAAGCGCCTGCTTAAAGAGCGTGATGCGGTGATGGTGGCGCATTACTACACCGACCCGGAAATTCAGCAGCTGGCAGAAGAGACGGGCGGCTGTATCTCAGACTCCCTGGAAATGGCGCGTTTCGGTGCAAAACATCCTGCCTCCACGCTGCTGGTTGCAGGTGTGCGCTTCATGGGCGAAACGGCAAAAATTCTCAGCCCGGAAAAAACCATACTGATGCCGACGCTGAATGCCGAATGCTCCCTTGACCTCGGTTGCCCGATTGATGAGTTCACCGCCTTCTGTGATGCCCACCCTGATCGTACCGTGGTGGTCTATGCCAACACGTCTGCGGCGGTGAAAGCCCGGGCAGACTGGGTAGTGACCTCTAGTATCGCCGTTGAGCTGATTGAGCATCTGGACAGCCTGGGGGAGAAAATCATCTGGGCGCCCGATCGTCACCTGGGAAACTATGTACAAAAACAAACCGGTGCGGATGTGCTGTGCTGGCAGGGCGCCTGTATCGTTCACGACGAGTTTAAGACCCAGGCCCTGACGCGCATGAGAGGGTTATACCCGGACGCCGCGATTCTGGTGCACCCGGAATCCCCGCAGTCCATCGTCGACATGGCGGATGCCGTCGGGTCAACCAGCCAGCTCATTCATGCTGCGAAAACCCTGTCACACAAGCAGCTCATTGTGGCGACCGATCGCGGTATCTTCTACAAGATGCAGCAGGCCGTGCCGGAAAAAACGTTGCTCGAAGCGCCGACCGCCGGAGAAGGGGCGACCTGCCGAAGCTGCGCGCATTGCCCGTGGATGGCGATGAATGGGCTCAAAGCGATTGCGGAGGGGCTGGAGAACGGTGGCGAAGCGCATGAGATCCATGTGGATGCCGCTCTGCGTGAAGGCGCGTTAATTCCACTTAACCGTATGCTGGATTTTGCGGCTACACTACGTACTTAACTTATTACGCCCCGGAGAAAAAATGGATTTTTTTAGCACACAGAACATCCTGGTTCATATCCCGATTGGTGCGGGCGGCTATGACCTGTCGTGGATTGAAGCGGTGGGTACGCTGGCCGGTTTACTCTGTATCTGGCTGGCCAGCCTTGAGAAGATCAGCAACTATGCGTTCGGGCTGATAAACGTCACGCTGTTTGCGATCATCTTTTTCCAGATCCAGCTCTACGCCAGCCTGCTTCTACAGCTGTTCTTCTTCGCAGCCAATATCTATGGCTGGTACGCCTGGTCTCGGCAAAACAGTCAGCAGGAGGCGGAACTGCAAATCCGCTGGCTGCCGTTGCCAAAAGCCATCGCCTGGTTCGCGGCCTGCGTGGTAGCTATCGGCTTTATGACCGTCTTTATTGATCCGGTATTTGCCTTCCTGACGCGCGTGGCGGTCTCGGTCATGTCGGGTCTGGGATTAAACGTGACGATGCCTGAGCTTCAGCCGGATGCCTTCCCGTTCTGGGATTCCTGCATGATGGTGTTGTCGATTGCCGCAATGATCCTGATGACCCGTAAATACGTTGAGAACTGGCTGCTGTGGGTGGTCATCAACGTCATTAGCGTGGTGATATTTGCCCGCCAGGGTGTTTATGCCATGTCGCTGGAGTACATGCTGCTGACGGTCATTGCCCTGAACGGTAGCCGCATGTGGATTAACAGCGCGCGTGAGCGTGGCTCGCGCGCGCTTTCCCGTTAATGGTGATGGGCGTGTGAGTGGCCGGACTGCGCCTCGTTCAGGTGACAGTCTGGCCCGTTACATGGCTGATACTCCATCTGGATGGTGGCGTGCGCAATTTCGTAGTGATGCTCAAGGAAGTGCCGAATACGTTCAAGCAACGCATCGTGATCGTGGGGCGGAATAACCTGAACGTGCAGCGTCATAAGCGGTTTCTCACCCACCAGCCAGACGTGAACGTGGTGAACGTTACGGACTTCAGGAATGGAACGACACAGATTGCGTTTTAGCTCGCCAATATCCAGCGACGTGGGAGCGCCTTCCAGCAGCTCATTGACGCTCTCTTTCAACAGCCGCCAGGCACTGCGTAATACAAGGCACGATACCAGCACGGAAAGAATCGGGTCGATGGGAGTCCAGCCCGTGCCCATAATGATCAGCGCGGCTACGATGGCCCCTACGGAACCCAGCAGATCGCCCAGCACATGAAGCGCCGCGGCCCGTACGTTCAGATTTTTTTCACTGCTGCCGCGGTGCAATATCCAGAACGCCAGAATATTGGCGACCAACCCGGCAATGGCGATAACCATCATTGTCGTCCCGGCTATCGGTTGTGGATGCCGAAAGCGCTGAAAAGCCTCCCAGACGATAAGAATAGTAATGACCACCAGTGCAATCGCATTCACAAAGGCGGCAAGCGTGGTCAGTCTGAGCCAGCCAAAGGTGTGGCGGGTATTGGGAGGGCGACGGGCAAACTGCACGGCCAGCAGAGCAAACAGGAGCGCGGCAGCGTCGGTCAGCATATGCCCGGCATCGGCCAGCAGCGCCAGCGATCCGGATATCAGCCCGCCTGTGACCTCAATTATCATAAAGGTGGCAGTGACGCCAAAAGCCAGCAGAAGCCGTTTGGCATTTTCATCGCCAGTGGAGTGGGAATGGGAGTGGGAGTGCGCCATGGTATCGTTCCTGATTTATTATTATTTTTAGTTTAGCGTTTTTAAGAGCTTAAATAAAAAAGGAGAGCATTCGCTCTCCCTGTTTTACCTTACGGAAGGTTACTGGGTAGTACCGTCCGTTTTGGTATTGGCATCGCTGCCTACTTTGTCATTCGGGTCCGGGCATTTCCCGTCTTTACACACAGAGTTTTTATGAACCTCGTCGGTAGTCATACCCTCATGGTTCATCGTGCCTGTGTTCGTCCCGCCGGTGTTGGTATTGCCCGTGTTGATATTACTGTTATCAACATTGTTTGGCGCAATATTCTGTTTTGCATCCGGCGCAACCTGGCCTGCTTCGGCAGCGGCATTCGCGTCGCCGTTGCTGCCGGATGAGCCTGCGTCAGCAGCCAGTACGCTACCGCTTGCCAGAGTAAGGGTTGCCGTCAGGAAAAGCGTAGTCAGTTTCGTCATTTTCATCATGGTGCTCCTGTTCTTATCGTTACGCTGGATAACATTCTCCAACAGTGCATCTTGTTCAGTGGCGAAAGATCCCAGTTTCCTGATTTATGTCAGGATGGAATCGCGTATAAATATTTAAAAACAGTCGTTACAAGTAAAAAGCTTAGGCCAGATCTCATTTTTCGCTATTTTGTTGTGTATTTTAGGCGAATTCCAGGAATTATCTGCGCGAAGTGTAAAATCCCGTTTACACTTCGTGGCCGACAAGTTAGATTGAAAGGATTGCTTTCATTACTAAAGATATGGCAGAGCCGGAAAGAAGATGAATTATCAGAACGACGATTTACGCATTAAAGAGATCAATGAGTTATTACCTCCCGTAGCGCTCCTTGAAAAATTCCCCGCCACCGAAAATGCCGCCAACACGGTGTCTCATGCCCGCAAGGCGATCCACAAGATCCTGAAAGGTAGCGACGATCGTCTTCTTGTGGTCATTGGGCCGTGCTCCATTCACGATCCTGCTGCGGCCAAAGAGTATGCGTCCCGTCTGCTCGCCCTGCGTGAAGAGCTGAAAGGCGAACTGGAAATCGTGATGCGCGTTTATTTCGAAAAACCGCGTACCACCGTGGGCTGGAAAGGGTTGATCAACGATCCGCATATGGACAACAGTTTCCAGATCAACGACGGCCTGCGCATTGCGCGTAAGCTGCTGCTGGAGATCAACGACAGCGGGCTGCCTGCTGCCGGAGAATTCCTCGATATGATCACCCCGCAGTATCTGGCTGACCTGATGAGCTGGGGCGCTATTGGCGCGCGTACGACGGAATCTCAGGTTCACCGTGAGCTGGCGTCTGGCCTGTCATGCCCGGTGGGTTTCAAAAATGGCACTGATGGCACCATTAAAGTCGCTATTGACGCCATTAATGCGGCTGGCGCGCCGCACTGCTTCCTGTCGGTGACCAAGTGGGGCCACTCCGCTATCGTGAATACCAGCGGTAATGGCGATTGCCATATCATACTGCGCGGCGGTAAAGAGCCTAACTACAGTGCTAAACACGTAGCGGAGGTAAAAGCAGGGCTGGAGAAAGCGGGTCTGGCACCGCAGGTGATGATCGATTTCAGCCATGCCAACTCCAGCAAACAGTTTAAAAAGCAGATGGAAGTCGGCGCAGATGTGTGTCAGCAAATCGCCAGCGGTGAACGCGCAGTGATTGGGGTGATGATTGAGAGCCATCTGGTGGAAGGCAACCAGAACCTGGAGGGCAGTGAGCCGCTGGTCTACGGTAAGAGCGTGACGGATGCCTGCATTGGCTGGGACGATACCGATGCGATCCTGCGTCAGTTGGCGGATGCGGTTAAAGCGCGTCGCGGCTAAGTTTGTCCCGGGCAATAAAAAAGCGTGGATTGCTCCACGCTTTTTTTATGTCCGGCGAATATTACTTCGCTTTACCCTGGTTCGCCACGGCCGCCGCTTTTGCAGCGATTTCGTCGGCGTTACCCAGGTAGTAATGTTTAACTGGCTTGAAGTTTTCGTCGAACTCGTACACCAGCGGCACGCCGGTAGGGATATTCAGCTCGAGGATTTCATCTTCACCCATGTTGTCCAGGTATTTCACCAGCGCACGCAGGGAGTTACCGTGAGCAGCGATAATGACGCGCTCGCCGCTTTTCAGGCGTGGCAGAATGGTTTCGTTCCAGTAAGGCACAACGCGGTCGATGGTCAGCGCCAGGCTTTCGGTCTGCGGCAGTTCAGCCTCAGTCAGCTTCGCGTAACGCGGATCGTGGCCCGGGTAGCGCTCGTCATCTTTGCTCAGCTCTGGAGGCGTGACCGCAAAACCACGACGCCACTGCTTAACCTGCTCGTCACCGTATTTTTCTGCGGTTTCCGCTTTGTTCAGACCTTGCAGCGCACCGTAGTGACGCTCGTTCAGTTTCCAGGATTTCTCAACCGGCAGCCAGGCCTGATCCAGCTCGTCCAGAACGTTCCACAGGGTATGGATGGCACGTTTCAGCACAGAGGTGTAAGCAAAGTCAAAGGTGAAGCCTTCTTCTTTCAGCAGTTTACCTGCCGCTTTTGCTTCGCTCACGCCTTTCTCGGACAGATCAACGTCATACCAACCGGTGAAGCGGTTTTCGTTGTTCCACTGGCTTTCGCCGTGGCGCACCAGGACAAGCTTAGTATTAGCCATTTCTTACTCCTCAAGCATTTTGAATGATAACAATTCTCATTATATTGCTGTGACTGTGCCAGCAGCAACGCTTAACCCTAACCATAGCGAAAATAGTTCGAGAGTGTAAGATGCATGTGAATCCAGGGTTATGATTTTGTCTGCGATCGCCGCTATTTTCAGCAAGGCGGAGATAAAAAAGCCCTCGCGATGAGGGCCAGTCTTTTTTGCCGGATGGCGCTTCGCTTATCAGGCCTATATTCGTAGGCCCGTGCGCCGCCGGACATTAAGCGCGCGGAATGAAATGATACTCGGTGACGCTTACGTACTCTTCACCCGGACGTAGCACGCAGTCCGGCTGCGGCCATTCAGGATGGTTAGGCGTGTCCGGAAGGAACTCGCTCTCCAGCGCCAGTCCTTGCCAGGCGCCGTAGGCGTCATGTTCACGCGCCGTGGTACCCTCCAGATAGTTACCGGAGTAGAACTGTAGGGCGGGGGCGGTGGTGTAGACCGTCATCTGTAACTTCTCATCAGCAGACCAGACCTGTGCGGCAGGTTGAGAAAGATCGCCTTTTGCCTGCAACAGGAACGCGTGGTCGTAGCCTTTCACCTTGCGCTGATCGTCATCACTCAGGAAATCCTGAGCAATGGTTTTCGGCTGACGGAAATCAAAGCTATTTCCGCTTACCGGTTTCAGCCCCTGATAAGGGATACCCATCTCATCGACCGGCAGATACTCATCCGCCAGGATCTGGAGTTTGTGGCTGCGGACATCGGTCTGATTACCGTCAAGGTTGAAATAGGCGTGGTTAGTCAGATTGACCGGGCACGGCTTATCGACGGTCGCGCGGTACTCAATGGCGATGCGATTATCTTCGGTCAGGGTGAAGCGCGCGGTTGCGGTGAGATTGCCCGGGAAGCCCTGGTCTCCATCGAGGGAGTCCAGAGAGAACCAGACCTCACCGTCATTTTGCTGCACAATCTTCCAGCGACGTTTATCAAACCCTTCCGGGCCGCCGTGTAGCTGATTTTCGCCCTGGCTGGCAAGCAGGGAATACGTTACGCCGTCCAGCGTAAACTGGCTTCTGGCGATGCGGTTAGCGTAGCGGCCTATGGATGCGCCCAGAAAAGCGGTCTGCTCGATATACTGCTCCGGCGATGCGCAGCCAAGCAGGGTTTCGCGCACGCTGCCGTCAGGCATCGGTACGCGGGCAGAAAGTAACGTTGCGCCCCAGTCCATCAGCGTAACCACCATCCCGGCGCTGTTGCGCAGGGTTAACAGGCGATACGGTAGACCATCCGGTGCGAGTGTTGGTGTTTCGTTTAGCACTGTCCGGCTCCTTGTGATGCTTTGCAGACATAGAAAGTTTCTTTGATGCCCGTTTTGGCTTCGTACTGTTTAGCCACCGCGTCCTGAATGGCAGGGACCAGCTCTTCCGGCACCAGGGCGACGACGCACCCGCCAAATCCGCCGCCGGTCATACGCACGCCGCCTTTGTCGCCAATCGTGGCTTTCACAATTTCAACCAGGGTGTCTATTTGCGGCACGGTGATTTCGAAATCGTCACGCATGGAGGCATGCGATTCGGCCATCAGCTCGCCCATCCGTTTCAGGTCACCTTTCGCCAGCGCGGAGGCGGCTTCTACGGTACGGGCATTTTCCGTCAGTATATGGCGCACGCGCTTCGTGACAACCGGATCCAGCTCGTGGGCAACCTTGTTAAATTCATCAAGTGAGACATCACGCAGGGCTGGCTGCTGGAAGAAGCGCGCGCCGGTTTCGCACTGTTCGCGACGGGTGTTGTACTCGCTGCCCACCAGGGTGCGTTTGAAGTTGCTGTTGATGATCACCACAGCCGCACCTTTGGGCAGCGGAACCGCTTTGGTCCCGAGCGAGCGGCAGTCAATCAGCAAAGCGTGTTCTTTCTTGCCCAGCGCGGAAATCAGCTGATCCATAATGCCGCAGTTGCAGCCCACGAACTGGTTTTCCGCTTCCTGACCGTTGAGGGCGATCTGGGCCCCGTCCAGCGGCAGATGATAAAGCTGCTGGAACACGGTGCCGACCGCCACTTCCAGCGATGCGGAAGAGCTTAATCCCGCCCCCTGCGGCACGTTGCCGCTGATCACCAGATCGGCCCCGCCGAAATTCTTGTTACGCTTTTGCAGGTGCTTCACCACGCCGCGAACATAGTTCGACCACTGCTGGCTTTCGTGGGTCACGATCGGCGCATCGAGGGAAAATTCGTCAATTTCGTTGCCGTAATCCGCGGCGATCACTCGCACATGACGATCGTCGCGTTTCGCGCAGCTGATCACCGTCTGGTAGTCGATGGCACACGGCAGGACAAAACCGTCGTTATAGTCGGTGTGCTCGCCGATCAGATTAACGCGGCCTGGCGCCTGGATAACATGGGTGGCAGGGTAGCCAAATTTTTCAGCAAACAGGGATTGTGTTTTATCTTTCAGACTCATTTTTTAGACTCCTGATTCGCGGTAATGGACGTCGCTAACGGCACGCAGACGTTCTGCCGCCTGTTCCGCCGTCAGGTCACGCTGGGTTTCCGCCAGCATTTCATAGCCCACCATGAATTTACGTACCGTCGCAGAACGCAGCAGCGGCGGGTAGAAGTGTGCATGTAACTGCCAGTGTTGATTCTCTTCGCCGTTAAACGGCGCGCCGTGCCAGCCCATGGAGTAGGGGAAGGAGCACTGGAAGAGGTTGTCGTAGCGGCTGGTCAGTTTTTTCAGCGCCAGCGCAAGGTCGTCTCGCTGGGCGTCGCTGAGTTCGGTAATGCGCTGAACATGGGCTTTAGGCAGCAGCAGCGTCTCAAACGGCCACGCCGCCCAGTAAGGGACCACCGCAAGCCAGTGCTCGGTTTCCACCACGGTACGGCTGCCATCCGCCAGCTCACGCTGGGTGTAATCCACCAGCATCGGCGAACCGTTCTGGGCGAAATATGCTTTTTGCAGTCGGTCCTCACGCTCGGCTTCATTTGGCAGGAAGCTGTTCGCCCAGATCTGACCGTGCGGATGCGGGTTGGAGCAGCCCATCGCCGCGCCTTTGTTTTCGAACACCTGTACCCAGGGATAGCTCTGCCCCAGCTCTGCGGTTTGCGCCTGCCAGGTACTGACCACCTCTTTCAGCGCCTCCACGCTGAGCTCCGGCAGCGTTTTGCTGTGATCGGGCGAGAAGCAGATCACGCGGCTGGTGCCGCGGGCGCTTTCGCAGCGCATCAGCGGGTCATGGCTTTCCGGCGCGTCTGGCGTATCGGTCATCAGCGCGGCAAAGTCGTTAGTAAACACGAAGGTGCCTTGGTAGTCCGGGTTTTTATCGCCCGTCACGCGCGTATTGCCCGGGCAGAGGAAACAGTCCGGATCATGCTGCGGCAGCGTCTGTTTGGCCGGCGTCTCTTGCGCCCCCTGCCAGGGGCGCTTGGCGCGATGCGGTGAAACTAAAATCCATTGCCCGCTGAGCGGGTTAAAACGACGATGCGGGTGATCGACGGGATTGAATTGCGTCATGACAAATCCTTAATCTGGATAGCCTTGCGGATGGCGCGACTGCCAGTGCCAGGTATCCTGTGCCATTTCATCAAGCGTGCGGGTGACACGCCAGTTAAGCTCTTTATCCGCTTTGGTGGCATCGGCCCAGTAAGCCGGGAGGTCGCCATCGCGGCGGGGAGCGAAGTGATACTTCACCGGCTTGCCGCAGGCTTTACTGAAGGCATTCACCACGTCCAGCACGCTGCTGCCGATCCCGGCGCCGAGGTTGTAAATATGCACGCCCGGTTTATCCGCCAGCTGCTGCATCGCCGCCACGTGGCCGTCGGCCAGATCCATGACGTGAATGTAATCGCGCACGCCGGTGCCATCTTCGGTGGGATAATCGTTACCAAAAATCGCCAGGGAATCGCGGCGCCCTACGGCAACCTGCGCGATATACGGCATCAGGTTATTAGGAATGCCCTGCGGATCTTCGCCCATATCACCTGACGGATGCGCGCCGACCGGGTTGAAGTAGCGCAGCAAGGCAATGCTCCACTCAGGCTGAGCTTTTTGCAGGTCGGTCAGGATCTGCTCTACCATCAGCTTGCTTTTGCCATACGGGCTTTGCGGCGTACCGGTCGGGAAGCTTTCAACGTAAGGGATTTTTGGCTGATCGCCGTAGACGGTCGCGGAGGAGCTGAAGATAAAATTTTTAACGTTGGCCGCACGCATGGCGGAGATCAGACGCAGGGTACCGTTGACGTTGTTGTCATAGTACTCAAGCGGTTTTGCCACCGATTCGCCAACCGCTTTCAGGCCCGCGAAGTGGATAACGGTTTCAATCGCGTGATCGTGAAGGATTTCAGTCATCAATGCTTCATTGCGGATGTCGCCTTCCACGAAAGTCGGCTGTTTACCCGAAAGGCGTTCAATGACCGGCAGCACGCTGCGCTTACTGTTGCACAGGTTATCAAGAATGACGACATCGTGGCCGCTTTGCAGCAGTTGCACACAGGTATGACTTCCTATGTAACCGCTACCACCTGTTACCAGAACTCGCATATTTCGCTCCATTAGGCTTATGGTATGAATTAACCATAGCATATCAGAGACGCGAAAAGTGTGACATGGGATAAAATAGTGGTATCGTTTACACTGGTTTTCACACGCGCTTTTTCACAGACTGAGTGCATTGTAGATCAAAGAGATAGAGATGTATTGTTGCAGGTTGTCTGAAAAGCGGAGGGCAGCGCCCTCCACGCGTTAATCGATTTTGCTCAGCAGGTAGCGGTATTGCTCGCGGTCAGGGACAAATTCCAGCCGATGGGTGATGCAGGACGGGGCATCTTCAGCATGGTGGGACACAAACAGCAGCTGGGTTTCACCTTCGCTAATCAGGACATCCACAAAGCGGCGGATCAGCTGACGGTTGAGCGGATCCAGCCCCTGCAACGGTTCGTCAAGAATCAGCAGCGTAGGGTGCTTGACCAGCGCGCGGACGATCAATGCCAGCCGCTGCTGCCCCCACGACAGGCTGTGGAATGGCGCATCGGCGACCCGGTTATCCATACCCAGAATATCCAGCCACTGCTGCGCCAGCTTGTGCTGCTTGTCGGATACCGCCTGATAAATACCAATGGAGTCGAAGAAGCCAGAGAGGATCACATTTCGCACCGTGGTGCTCACCCGGTAGTCCAGGTGCAGGCTGCTGCTGACATAGCCGATGTGCTTTTTGATATCCCAGATGGTTTCCCCGCTGCCGCGGCGACGGCCGAACAGGGTGAGATCGTTGCTGTATCCCTGCGGGTGATCCCCGGTGATCAGGCTCAGCAGCGTGGATTTACCCGCTCCGTTGGGGCCGACGATCTGCCAGTGCTCACCAGGATTAACCGTCCAGCTGAGGTGATTAAGAATAGGGCGATCGTCGTAAGCAACCACCCCATCGCGCAGCACAATGCGCGGCTGGTCAGGCTCCAGCCCGTGGCGTGCCGAAGGCGCATCCGGCTCCGGCAGGGCAATACCGTCCAGTTTCTCGCTGTGCGCCAGCTGCGCAATCAGCGCCTGCCGAAGCAGTACGGCTTTCTCGCCGGTTTCGGTCAGGCTACAGTCCGCCAGCACGCCCGCATACTGTACGAAATCCGGGATCTCATCAAAGCGGTTAAGAACCAGCACAAGCGTGTATCCCTGCTGGTTAAGCGACGCCAGCAACGCTGCCAGCTGCGCGCGGGACTGCACATCCAGTCCGTCAAACGGTTCATCCAGGATCAGGAGTTCCGGCTCGCTCATCAGCGCCTGACACAGCAGCGTTTTGCGCGTTTCACCGGTTGAAAGGTATTTAAAGCGGCGATTAAGCAGGGCGGTAATGCCAAATTGCTCCGCCAGCTGCTGACAGCGGGCAGGATCTTTTATCTCATCCTGGATAATTTCCGCCGTCGTGCGGCCGGTATCTTCTTCGCCGGGGCTGAGCAAATCGGTATTGTTACGCTGCCACTCATCGCTGACCAGCTTTTGCAGCTGTTCGAAGGAAAGGCGCGTCAGCCGGGTAAAGGTGCACCGACGTTCACCCTTCAGTTGGGTTAATTCGCCTGCCAGAGCGCGGGCCAGCGCGGATTTTCCGCTGCCATTCGTGCCCACAAACGCCCAGCTTTCTCCGGCGCGAAGGGTTAACTCTGGCAGCGATAAGGTACGGGTATCACTAAGACGAAACGTGCCTTGCGAAATATGCAATGATGACATGTGTTATCCCATTTTTTGCAGCAACAGATGTCAGGGATACTCAGTGTAAGCAGGGTTGTCAATGCGCTTAGCACAATGTGGCGATAATTACCCTGTCTGCATTGAAATATGCGGTCACCACAGCACCTTCGTCTAATTCGGTCGCGTCGTTCACCGGAACGGTGGCGCAGAGCAACTGTCCATCCGGCAGGGTCATCAGCACTTCACATTGTTCTGCGCCGCGCTCGATGTGGCTGATACACCCGCGTAGCTGGTTGTCGGCCTCTGCGGCCTGCTCAGGGTTGAGTGCGATGCTGATCCAGGGCGCTTTGAGTAATACCAGCACCTCCTGTCCTTCGTTCAGCCCAAGGCGTTGACCACTTTGCGCGGTGATGGCGGCTTTCAGGCGCGTCGCACCGTCCGCAAGCAGGATCTCTATATGCTCCTGCACCTGCGAATGATCGCGCCCCGTCACCGTACCAAACCACTGGTTGCGGGCGCTGGTCTGCAAAGAGAAACGGGAGATGGCGCCCAGCAGGCTGTCCAGCGGCAGGTTGTCGTCATCGCTCAGCACATCAAATGCTTTTTGCTGGATCTGCGCCAGTAAATCGTAGAGCTGGATTAGACGTTGCCCGTAACGCGTCAACACGGCGCCGCCGCCGCCTTTCCCGCCGGTGGCACGCTCAACCAGCGTATGTTCGCTCAGGGTGTTCATGTCGTTAATCGCATCCCAGGCGCTTTTATAGCTTATGCCGGCGTTTTTGGCTCCCTGGCTAATCGAGCCAGTTTGTTCTATTTGTTTTAACAGGGCGATGCGTCGCGGATCGGCGAAAAGCTTCTGCTGAAGTCGTAGGGTGAGGAGAATTTCGGCCTGCATAACAGTGTCCCGGTAAAAAGGCTATTGTGACCCAAATGCCCGGGGGCGGAAAGCGCACCGCACAAAAGGGGATGTTTTTCTTACTTTTCAGGGTAGAATAAGCCGTTCACAAGATCTGGAGAAAACCATGTTAGAGTTGTTGAAAAGTCTGGTATTCGCGGTAATCATGGTGCCAGTAGTGATGGCTATCATCCTCGGTGCCATCTACGGCCTGGGTGAAGTGTTCAACGTCTTTTCGAACATTGGTCATCGTCGTGACCAGCCTAAAAAGCAGCAATGATTTCCTCCAAAACGCCCGGCCAGCCCGGGCGTTTTGCTCTCAAGTTTATTCCTTTCCCGCCGATATCTTTTACAACGTTCCTTGAGTTTACGCATTAATGGGTACGATTTAGCGCTAGGAACGCCTGCGATATGTCGTTATATTTATTTGTATATAACGACACGCACAGGAGCTTCAAATGGCACGTTCATGGGTACGCCTTTTCGCAGGGGCAACGCTGACTCTCTCACTCACCGCCCACGCACTGGCGGATGAAGGAAAAATCACGGTCTTTGCGGCGGCGTCGCTGACTAACGCGATGCAGGATATTGCTGCGGTATACAAAAAAGAGAAAAACGTCGAGGTGGTCTCGTCGTTTGCCTCCTCGTCCACGCTGGCCCGCCAGATTGAAGCGGGGGCACCCGCGGATCTGTTCATCTCTGCCGATCAGAAATGGATGGATTACGCGGTGGAGAAAAAATCTGTTGATACGGCTACCCGCGAAACGCTGCTGGGAAATAGCCTGGTGGTGGTCGCGCCCACAAACAGCAAGCAGGACGACATCGCCATCAACAAACAGACGGACTGGACCCGTCTGCTCAACGGTGGCCGTCTGGCGGTAGGCGATCCGGAGCATGTTCCTGCCGGGATTTATGCGAAAGAAGCGCTACAAAAACTGGGTGCATGGGAGACCTTATCGCCGAAGCTGGCTCCCGCAGAAGATGTGCGTGGCGCGCTGGCGCTGGTGGAGCGTAACGAAGCACCACTCGGGATCGTTTACGGCTCCGATGCCGTCGCCAGTAAAGGTGTGAAGGTGGTGGGCACCTTCCCGGAAGACTCGCATAAGAAAGTAGAATATCCTGTTGCGATAGTTGATGGACATAAAAATGCGACCGTGACGGCCTTTGTTGACTACCTGAAGGGGCCGGAAGCGTCCGCGATCTTTAAACGTTACGGATTTACGACTCACGAATGATATTGACCGAACCTGAATGGCAGGCCGTGCTGCTGAGCCTGAAAGTCTCTTCCCTGGCGGTTGCGCTGAGTTTGCCCTTTGGGGTGTTCTTTGCCTGGTTACTGGTTCGCGTGAAGTTTCCAGGCAAAGCCCTGCTCGACAGTGTTCTCCATCTTCCGCTTGTCTTACCGCCTGTGGTGGTCGGATATCTGCTGCTGATCTCCATGGGGCGGCGCGGTTTTATTGGCGAATGGCTGTACGACTGGTTCGGACTGACCTTTGCTTTCAGCTGGCGCGGCGCGGTTCTGGCCGCGGCAGTAATGTCCTTCCCGCTGATGGTGCGCGCTATCCGCCTGGCGCTGGAAGGGGTAGATATCCGGTTAGAACAGGCCGCCCGCACGCTGGGCGCAGGCCGCTGGCGGGTATTCCTGACCATTACGCTTCCGCTCACGTTACCGGGCATTATCGTCGGTACGGTGTTAGCCTTCGCCCGCTCGTTGGGTGAGTTTGGCGCGACCATCACCTTTGTGTCGAACATTCCCGGCGAGACGCGGACCATCCCGTCGGCCATGTATACCCTGATTCAGACCCCGGGCGGCGAAGGTGCGGCGGCCCGGCTGTGTATTATTTCGATTGTGCTCGCTCTGGTCTCGCTGCTGGTGTCTGAGTGGCTGGCGCGCCTAAGCCGTGAACGGATGGGGAAATCGTGATGCTGGAACTCAACTTTACGCAAACCCTGGGCAGCCACACCCTGACGCTGAACGAAACGCTGCCTGCCAGCGGTATCACCGCCATTTTTGGCGTGTCCGGGGCGGGGAAAACGTCGCTGATTAATGCGATTAGCGGCCTGACGCGTCCCCAGTCTGGCCGTATTGTGCTAAATAACCGCGTCTTAAATGACGCGGAGAAGAAGGTCTGCCTGTCACCGGACAAACGCCGTATCGGCTATGTGTTTCAGGATGCGCGCCTGTTTCCGCACTACAGCGTTTGCGGGAACCTGCGTTACGGCATGGCAAAAAACATGGCCGGACAGTTCGATAAGCTAGTGGCGCTGCTGGGCATCGAACCGCTGCTGGATCGTCTGCCGTCGTCGCTGTCGGGTGGTGAAAAACAGCGCGTGGCGATTGGCCGCGCCCTGTTAACCGCGCCGGAACTGTTACTGCTGGATGAGCCGCTGGCCTCGCTGGATATTCCGCGCAAGCGCGAGCTGCTGCCGTATCTGCAACGTCTGGCGCGGGAAATCAATGTGCCAATGCTCTACGTCAGCCATTCGCTGGATGAGATTTTACATCTGGCCGACAAAGTGCTGGTGCTGGAAGCGGGCAGGGTGAAGGCATTCGGCAATCTGGAGGAGGTGTGGGGCAGCAGCGTTATGCATCCATGGCTGCCAAAGGAGCAGCAGAGCAGCATTCTGAAGGTGAGCGTGCTGGAGCACCATCCGCACTACGCGATGACCGCGCTGGCGCTGGGCGATCAGCATTTGTGGGTGAATAAAATCGATACGCCGATTCAGTCCACGTTACGGATCCGCATTCAGGCGTCGGATGTCTCCCTGGTCCTGCAACCGCCGCTGCAAACCAGTATCCGCAATATTTTGCGCGCAAAAGTGGCGCAGTGTTTTGATGATAACGGCCAGGTGGAAGTGCAGCTGGAAGTAGGCAACAGAACGCTGTGGGCGCGCATCAGCCCGTGGGCCAGGGATGAGCTGGGCATCAAGCCTGGCCTGTGGCTTTACGCGCAAATCAAGAGCGTTTCCATAACCGCCTGATTACAGCAGGTGGGTATAAATATATTGCGCGATGCTGTCGGTGGTGTTATCGCCAATCACCACGTCAGCGCGCGCTTTCACCGCGTCATCGGCATTACCCATCGCCACGCCCGTTCCGGACGCTTCCAGCATGCTGATGTCGTTATAGTTATCGCCGAAGGCAATTACGTCCTGCATTGATCCGCCCTGCGATTCGACGAACTGGGTCAGACGCTTTCCTTTGCTGTTGCCTTTGCGGGCGATATCCACCTGATCGTGCCAGGACCATTTACATTCCAGACCCAGCGTATGCTCGACATGTTTTGCGAAGGTATTCAGTTTGGCGGTGTCTTCATCGGTCAGGGCAAATTTCCAGATTGCGTCGACGTCTTCCGCCGCCTGGCGCAGGGAGGAAACCTGAGTGAACACCGGACGCTGCGCTTCCGGCAGAGACAGAGCCCAGTTGCTGGTGCGGATCACATGGCCGGTAGGGCGTTCATACACCATGGCGTTATCCACATACATCAGGCCGTGAATGGCATGCTCATCCAGTAAATCAATCAATTGCAGCGCCTGCGTAACGGGAAGCGGATCGGAGGCTAAAACCTTTTTTGCCTGATAATCATACAAATAGGTGCCATTACAACAAATTGCAGGTGTATCTAAGCCCAGTGCCTGATAAAAAGGATGAATGGCTACGTGATGTCGACCCGTTACGATGAGAAGTTGATACCCCGCTTCCTGGGCTCGTTTGAGGGCCTCAAGAGAAGAGGGGAGCAGGGTTTTCTGAGGGGTAAGCAGTGTTCCGTCTAAATCCAGGGCAATCACTCGCGAGGTCATTTTTTCTTCCGGGTTAATGTTGAATTTAAGGTCTGTCGGGATGGTACACCGAGAGCGGAACCCTGCAAAATCCCGGACTACAATTCAGCATTCACCGTTAAAAATAATCAGGAGTATTCATGAAACAAACCGTTTATACCGCCAGTCCTGAAAGTCAGCAGATCCATGTCTGGCGTTTGAATACAGAAGGTTCGCTTACGCTGGTTCAGGTTGTTGATGTGCCAGGCCAGGTGCAGCCGATGGTCGTCAGCCCGGATAAACGTTTTCTTTATGTCGGCGTACGCCCGGAATTCCGCGTGCTGGCATACCGCATCTCCCCGGATGACGGCGCGCTGACCTATACCGCAGAAGCCCCGCTGCCGGGCAGCCCGACCCATATTTCCACTGACCATAAAGGCAACTTTATCTTCAGCGGCTCCTACAATGCAGGCTGCGTGAGCGTCACCCGCCTGGAAGACGGTATTCCCGTTGAAACCGTCGACGTGGTAGAAGGGCTAGAAGGTTGCCACTCCGCCAACATTTCGCCGGATAACCGCACGCTGTGGGTGCCAGCGCTTAAGCAGGACCGCATCTGCCTGTTCACCCTGAGCGATGACGGCCATCTGGTCGCGCAGAGCCCGGCGGAAGTCACCACCGTGGAAGGCGCAGGCCCGCGCCACATGGTCTTCCATCCGAATCAGCAGTATGCCTATGTCGTTAACGAGCTGAACAGCTCGGTAGACGTGTGGGAACTGAACGATCCTAACGGGCAGATCGAGTGCGTACAGACGCTGGACATGATGCCATCTGATTTCTCCGACACACGCTGGGCGGCAGACATTCACATTACGCCGGATGGCCGTCACCTGTATGCCTGTGACCGTACCTCCAGTCTGATCACCATCTTCAGCGTCTCTGAAGACGGCAGCGTTCTGGCAGTTGAAGGCTTCCAGCCGACAGAAACCCAGCCGCGCGGCTTTAATGTCGATCACAGCGGCAAATACCTGATTGCGGCGGGGCAGAAATCCCACCACATTGCGCTCTATGAAATCCAGGGCGTGCAGGGTCTACTGGAAGAGAAAGGACGCTATGCGGTCGGACAAGGGCCGATGTGGGTTGTGATTAACGCTCATTGATCCGTAGACGAAAAAAACCTCGCAAATGCGAGGTTTTTTTTATGCGCGGTTAATGCATGAGGTAGGCCGGGTAAGGCGCAGCCGCCACCCGGCAGCAGGCATTTTACTGCTTCGGCTCAGCAACCACTTTGCTACCCAGACCGCGGTTGTTGTATTCCCACATGCGGTTAAAGTTAGCGTCGTTCAGGTTACGCTGCACGTTGTCTTTATCATCCACCGTGCCGGTGTTGCCGGAGAAAGGACGTTTCGAGATCGCCGCATCCGCCCACGGTTTTGCCATGTTAAAGCCTTCGTTAATCACGCTGTCGCGGATCACGACCTGGCCGTTAGTGGCGGAGTCCACGTCCAGAGAGCGACCAAGCTGCGCCACGCCATCGCCAGCAGCAGTAAAGCGGCTATTCACGGCCAGGAAGCCATAGAACAGGTTAGACTGCGTGGCCGGGGCAAAGACGTAACCTTCCTGCTGCGTACGTGAATTCACCACGCGGAAGTCGGTGTTATCAAATACCACCGCGCCGCGGCCAGAGACCATATCCACGTCGCCTTCAATGTAGCTGTTGGTGACCAGAGTACGCGTCAGACGGTTGTTCTGAAGGGTATTCTGCACGCCGCTGTTGGTCACGAAGAAGGTGTTCTGGCGGCCCAGGATATTGACGTTGTTAATCTGTACCTTGTCGCCATCGCTACGCAGCGCCACGGCCTGATGATTACCTGCGTCAACGCTGTCGCCCAGGGTGTTCTGAATGGTCAGGTTCTGCAATTGCAGGCCATTGTTCTGTGACCAGAATACCGCCGAACACATCACGCCAATGGTGGCGGCACGCTTGCGCTGGCAGTTATCAAACATATACCACGCCGGTTTACCTGGCATGTATTTACCGGCCGGGTTCACCAGATGGCGCCAGGTGGTGCTGTCGATCTCTGAATCAATCGCCAGGCCAATTTTTACGTCGACCGCTTTTTCGCCCAGGCCGTAAAGCGTAATGCTTCCCGGTGCCGCCGGAACATAAACGGTTCCTTCGTATTCACCCGGCAGGATGGCAATGTACTGACGAGATGCGCTGTGTTTGGTAATTGCGGCATCAACGGCTGCCTGAATAGAGGTGTGTGTAACGCCCTCTGCCCCGGCCGGGCCGACAACGAAGTCTGGCTGTTTCGGCAGGTTAATAGAAGAAGGCGTCCACGGGGCTGCATTGGGATCCATCGCCGAGAAATAGTGCGCACGGGTGAAGTTCTTCGCTTCAGCCGCTGACAGGATCGGACGGGAAGCGGTGCCCGGAGCAACCTGCTCAGAAGGTTGCTGATCCGGTGGTGTTGAACTGCAAGCGGATAAAGTCACGCCAAAGGCGAGTGCCAACGCCAGACGGGAAATCCTGGAAATATTCAAGGTAATGCTCCTGGGTATGCAAGTCTTATCTGGATAGACGAAATAGCCTGCTTTTTTATACTAAGTTGAGCGAAACGGGAAGATAAAAACCGGAAAAGTTGCATTTTTGCCCGCAGGCGACGGGAAAGTCATCACAAATAAATAACATTTTCCCCCAATGCGGTTGACAGCAGGCGGCAGATGAAAATAAATGTCTATACAACCCATGACAAGTGGAAGGCACATGCAGCAGCTTCATCCCGATGATGTGATATGGCGAAATGCGCGACTGGCAACCCTGGCGACAGGTGAGGCGGAGCCCTACGGCCTGAGAGAACAACATGCCCTCGTTGTGCGCGGCCAGACGATTCTGGCCATTATTCCTGAATCCGAGATCCCCTCCGGGCATCGTCAGTGTGTCGATCTCGACGGGCGTCTGGTTACCCCCGGCCTGATCGATTGCCACACCCATCTGGTGTTCGGCGGCGATCGCGCAGCGGAATGGGAGCAACGGCTTAACGGCGTGTCATATCAGACCATTAGCGCGCAGGGCGGCGGAATTAACGCCACGGTCACGGCCACCCGCAACAGTTCGCCGGAAACGCTCCTGACGGTGGCGCAGCAGCGACTCCAGCGGCTGATGAATGAAGGCGTAACGACCGTTGAAATCAAATCGGGATACGGACTGAATGCCGAAGCCGAAGAGAAAATGCTGCTGGTTGCCCGCCAGCTCAGCCTGAATAATCTGGTCGATATCAGCCCGACGCTGCTGGCCGCGCACGCCGTTCCTGCCGAGTACCGACAGGATCCGGATGCCTATCTGGCGCTGGTCTGTGAGCAGATCATGCCCACGCTATGGCAAAAAGAGTTATTTGAAGCGGTGGACGTGTTTTGTGAAAACGTCGGCTTTACCCCGGCGCAAACCGAGCGCCTGTTCCGGGCCGCCGCCGCGCTCGGGATCCCGGTAAAAGGGCATGTAGAACAACTGTCGAATCTCGGCGGCGCGGCGCTGGTCAGCCAGTATAAAGGGCTGTCGGCCGATCATATTGAGTATCTTGATGATGAAGGTATTCAGGCGATGGCGCAAAGCGGCACGGTGGCGGTATTGCTCCCCGGCGCGTTCTATTTTCTTCAGGAGCGCCAGCGTCCACCGGTGGCGCAGTTGAGAGAGCAGGGCGTGCCGATGGCGGTGGCTACCGACTACAATCCGGGCACCAGCCCGTTTGCCAGCCTGCATCTGGCAATGAACATGGCCTGCGTCCAGTTTGGCCTCACGCCGGAAGAGGCCTGGGCTGGCGTGACGCGGCATGCGGCGCAGGCGCTAGGACGTGGTGCGACGCACGGGCAGTTAAAGCCCGGTTATGTGGCTGATTTCGTCGTTTGGGAGGCGAATCATCCGGTTGAGATGGTTTACGAGCCGGGGCGGAATCCTTTGTATCAACGCGTGTTTCGGGGGCAGGTAGCATGAAACTGTGGCATCCCGTTTCTCCGCAGGTCTGGCAGGGTCGTGACGACAGCGCCGAGTCCAGCACCGCGAAGCGTCTCTTCCAGACCATACAGCAGCGCGAACACTTTTCTCCCGCGCCGTCAGGCATCGCCCTGCTGGGCTTTGAATGTGATGAAGGGGTTAAGCGTAACCAGGGCAGGCCCGGTGCTGCACAGGCGCCCGATGTGTTGCGTGGCGCGCTGGCGAATATGGCGAGCCATCAGGGGCATGCGCGCCTCGTGGATATGGGCGCTATTTATGTTGAAGGCCACGCGCTGGAGGCGGCACAGCAGGCGCTGAGCGAGGCCATAACCGCGTGCCAGCAATCCGGGATGCGTACTCTGGTTTTCGGTGGTGGACATGAAACCGCCTGGGCGCACGGGCGCGGCGTGCTGGACGCCTTTCCGAACGATCGCCTTGCGGTGATCAACCTGGATGCGCACCTCGATTTACGCAAGGCCGAACGGGCAACGTCCGGCACGCCGTTCCGCCAGCTGGCGCACTACTGCGCGTCTCAGTCGCGGGTGTTTCACTACGCCTGCCTGGGGGTAAGCCGTGCGGCGAATACTCAGGCGCTGTGGGAGGAAGCTGAGCGGTTGAACGTGACGCTGGTTGAAGATCTCGATTTTCGCCGGGATGCGCTATCCGCGCTAGATAGCGTGCTTGCGCAGGCAGACCGGGTTTATCTCACCGTTGACCTCGATGTGCTGCCTGCCGCAGAAATGCCCGCCGTGTCCGCCCCTGCGGCGTTGGGGATCCCGGCGCTGGATCTGTTCCCGGTGATTGAGCGTATCTGCCGAAGCGGTAAACTACAGGCGGCGGATCTGGTGGAATTTAATCCGCACTACGATCGGGACGGTCAGGGCGCTAAGCTCGCCGCCCGATTGGCCTGGCAAATTGCTCACTGGTGGGCATAACAACATTCAAGGAGTCATGATGTTTTCACGCTCGCCCCTGCCGCAGCCGAGCCCTCCCGCGCCTTTTTACGAAAAGGTGAAGCAGGCGATCAGCGAAAAAATCGCCGCCGGCGTCTGGCGCCCGCACGACCGCATTCCGTCCGAGGCCGAGCTGGTGGCGCAGTTTGGCTTTAGCCGAATGACCATCAACCGCGCACTGCGTGAACTGACCGATGAAGGGTTGCTGGTGCGTTTGCAGGGTGTCGGAACCTTTGTCGCCGAGCCAAAAGGACAGTCGGCGCTGTTTGAAATCCGCAGCATTGCCGATGAAATTGCCGCCCGCAACCATCAGCACCACTGCGAGGTGCTGGTGCTTGAAGAGACGCAGGCCAGCGCCGAACAGGCCATCGAGCTGAACGTTACCGAGGGCACCCGGATTTTCCATTCGGTGATGGTGCATTATGAGAACGACATTCCGGTCCAGATTGAAGACCGCTGCGTCAACGCGGAGCGGATACCGGACTACCTGAGCCAGGATTACACCCAAACCACACCGCATGCGTATCTCTCGCTCGTCGCCCCGCTGACGGAAGGGGAGCATATCGTGGAAGCCGTGCGCGCCACGCCGCAGGAGTGCGAGCTGTTGCGTATTAAAGAGCACGATCCCTGTCTGCTGATCCGCCGTCGTACCTGGTCGTCCTCGCAAATTGTATCGCATGCGAAGCTGCTATTCCCGGGGAATCGCTACCGGTTACAGGGCCACTTTATGTCATAAGTTTTATAAGCGTGATCGCTAACGCAATATAGCAAAATTGTATCTTTTTTGTTAAATCCGACCTTGTGTGTGCTTGTCTATACAAGTATATCTAAATGCATCACCTGTCCCTTATGAGGAACACACAATGTCGTCAGATAAATACCGCAAGCAGGATGTCCGCGCCGCGCGCGGCACCACGCTCACCGCAAAAAGCTGGCTCACCGAAGCACCGCTGCGCATGTTGATGAACAACCTTGATCCTGAGGTAGCAGAAAATCCCCACGAGCTGGTGGTCTACGGCGGCATTGGCCGCGCCGCGCGCAACTGGGCGTGTTATGACGCGATTGTCGAGTCTTTGACGAATCTCGAAAACGACGAAACGCTGCTGGTGCAATCCGGCAAACCGGTGGGCGTATTCAAAACCCATAAAAATGCGCCTCGCGTGCTGATTGCCAACTCCAACCTGGTGCCGCACTGGGCGACGTGGGAACACTTCAACGAGCTGGACGCAAAAGGGCTGGCCATGTACGGCCAGATGACCGCGGGTAGCTGGATCTACATCGGCAGCCAGGGGATTGTGCAGGGCACGTATGAAACCTTCGTGGAAGCGGGCCGTCAGCACTATAACGGATCACTGAAAGGCCGCTGGGTGCTCACCGCCGGACTGGGCGGCATGGGCGGCGCGCAGCCGCTGGCCGCGACGCTGGCGGGCGCGTGCTCCCTGAACATTGAGTGCCAGCAGAGCCGCATCGATTTCCGTCTGCGTACCCGCTATGTCGATGAGCAGGCCGACAACCTCGATGACGCGCTGGCGCGCATCAAAAAGTACACCGCTGAAGGCAAAGCCGTGTCGGTTGCCCTGTGCGGCAACGCGGCGGATATTCTGCCGGAACTGGTGGCGCGCGGCGTGCGTCCGGATCTGGTCACCGACCAGACCAGCGCTCACGATCCGCTCCACGGCTATCTGCCAAAAGGCTGGACGTGGGAAGACTACCAGCAAAAAGCGGAAACCGATCCTGAGGGCACGGTACTGGCGGCCAAACGCGCCATGGCGGAACACGTCTCCGCGATGCTGGCCTTCAGTAAGATGGGTATTCCGACCTTTGATTACGGGAATAACATCCGCCAGATGGCGAAAGAAATGGGGGTGAATAACGCCTTTGACTTCCCCGGCTTCGTGCCCGCCTATATCCGTCCTCTGTTCTGCCGCGGCATTGGGCCGTTCCGCTGGGTTGCCCTGTCCGGCGACCCGGAGGATATCTACAAAACTGACGCCAGAGTGAAAGAGATTGTCGCCGACGACGAACACCTGCATCGCTGGCTGGATATGGCGCGCGAACGCATTAACTTCCAGGGCCTGCCGGCGCGTATCTGCTGGGTCGGGCTGGAGTGGCGGCAAAAACTCGGCCTCGCCTTTAACGAAATGGTGCGCAGCGGCGAAGTCTCCGCGCCGATCGTCATTGGCCGCGACCACCTGGACTCCGGCTCTGTCGCCAGTCCGAACCGTGAAACCGAAGCCATGCGCGACGGCTCGGATGCGGTCTCCGACTGGCCGCTGCTGAATGCCCTGCTGAACACCGCCAGCGGCGCGACCTGGGTGTCGCTGCACCACGGCGGCGGCGTCGGGATGGGCTTCTCCCAGCACTCCGGGATGGTCATCGTCTGTGACGGAACTGATGAAGCGGCCGCGCGTATCGCTCGCGTGCTGCACAACGACCCGGCAACCGGCGTGATGCGTCACGCGGATGCGGGTTACGAGATTGCCATTGATTGTGCCAAAGAGCAGGGCCTGAACCTGCCGATGATCCCCGCCACACAAGGAAAGCCTGCATGAACGCGTTAACACTTACTCCCGGCTCGCTGACGCTCAAACAGCTGCGTCACGTCTGGCGTCAGCCGGTGACACTCTCCCTTGATGAAAGCGCCCACCGTGCCATTAACGACAGCGTGGCCTGCGTGGAGGCGATTGTGGCGGAGGGGCGCACCGCCTACGGCATCAATACCGGGTTTGGCCTGCTGGCGCAGACCCGCATCGCCACGCACGATCTGGAGAATTTACAGCGTTCGCTGGTGCTGTCGCACGCGGCGGGGGTTGGCCAGCCGCTGGACGATGAGATCGTCCGCCTGATGATGGTGTTGAAAATCAACAGCCTGGCGCGTGGGTTTTCCGGCATTCGTCTGAGCGTGATCCAGGCGCTGATGGCGCTGGTCAATGCGGAAGTTTATCCGTGGATCCCGGCGAAGGGCTCCGTCGGCGCCTCCGGCGATCTGGCGCCGCTGGCGCATATGTCGCTGCTCCTGCTGGGTGAAGGCCAGGCGCGCTGGCAAGGGGAGTGGCTGCCTGCGAAAGAGGCGCTGAAAAAAGCTGGCTTAACGCCGATCACCCTCGCGGCAAAAGAGGGGCTGGCGCTGCTCAACGGCACGCAGGCGTCGACCGCTTTCGCGCTGCGCGGTCTGTTTGAAGCGGAAGATCTGTTCGCCTCGGCGGTGGTGTGCGGTGCACTGACCACTGAGGCGGTGCTCGGCTCGCGTCGTCCGTTCGATGCCCGCATCCACGAGGTGCGCGGCCAGCGCGGTCAGATTGATGCCGCCGCCATGTACCGCCACGTACTTACCGATACCAGCGACATTGCCGATTCGCATCACAACTGTGAGAAGGTGCAGGATCCGTATTCCCTGCGCTGCCAGCCGCAGGTGATGGGCGCATGCCTGACGCAGCTGCGCCAGGCGGCAGAAGTGCTGCTGGTCGAAGCCAATGCGGTGTCCGATAACCCACTGGTATTTGCTCAGGAAAACGAGGTGGTTTCTGGCGGTAACTTCCACGCCGAGCCGGTGGCGATGGCCGCAGATAATATCGCCCTGGCGATTGCCGAAATCGGGGCGCTGTCTGAGCGTCGAATCGCGCTGATGATGGATAAGCACATGTCCCAGCTACCGCCATTCCTGGTGCGCAACGGCGGCGTGAACTCGGGCTTCATGATTGCCCAGGTCACCGCCGCGGCACTGGCAAGCGAGAACAAAGCCCTGTCGCATCCGCACAGCGTGGACAGCCTGCCAACCTCAGCCAACCAGGAAGATCACGTTTCGATGGCCCCGGCTGCCGGGCGTCGTCTGTGGGAGATGGCCTCTAACACCCGCGGCGTGCTGGCGGTGGAGTGGCTGGCGGCGTGTCAGGGTATTGATTTGCGCGAAGGGCTAAAATCCAGCCCGCTGCTGGAGCAGGCGCGCCATGAACTGCGCGAGCACGTTACGCACTACGATGACGACCGCTTCTTTGCGCCGGATATTGATAAGGCGATGCAGCTTCTGGAGGAAGGACGGCTGGTGGGGCTGTTACCTTCGGTGCTGTGATTTTTACCCTCACCCTAACCCTCTCCCACAGGGAGAGGGAATTGTTAGGTTTTCTCCCTCTCCCTGTGGGAGAGGGCCGGGGTGAGGGCATCAGCCCGCACGATTACGAATACATCGCCGTAATCGACGCGCTACCCAGCGAATGGAAATGCACGTTAAAGCCTACCATCGCGCCGCTCGCCCCTTCGTCGACCTCAATCTTGTCCACATCCAGCGCGTGCACGGTGAAGATATAGCGGTGCGTTTCCCCTTTTGGCGGCGCCGCGCCGCCGTAGCCCGCTTTGCCAAAGTCAGTGCGCGTCTGAATCGCACCGTCAGGCAGAGCAACCAGATCGGAACCGGAGCCCTGCGGCAGCACGCGCGTGTCGGCGGGCAGGTTTGCCACGATCCAGTGCCACCAGCCCGACCCGGTTGGCGCATCCGGATCGTAGCAGGTCACGACAAAACTTTTGGTTCCCGCTGGCACATCGTCCCACGCCAGATGGGGAGAGATATTATCCCCCTGATAACCCATCCCGTTAAACACGTGACGTTCCGGCAGCTTTTCGCCGTCGCGCAAATCTTTACTGATGATTTTCATCCGATTTCCCTCGTTACTCACTCATTCAGAAAGTGTAACGCATGGGGTTAAATCGCGAAATGCGCTGAAGTGTTAACGGCTTCAACCACTGCCCCGGTCAGCTTGCGGAGCTGATCCGCAGAAATGCTGTACGGCGGCATGAGGTAAATCAGCTTACCGAAAGGTCGCACCCACACGCCCTGGTCAACGAAGAAGCGCTGCAACGCGGCCATGTTCACCGGATGCGTTGTCTCGATTACCCCGATGGCGCCCAGTACGCGGACGTCCGCGACGTATTCCGCCTCCGCCGCCGCGCTTAACTGCTGCTTCAGCTGCGCCTCAATCGCCGCCACCTGCGTCTGCCATGCGCCGCTTTCCAGAATGGCGAGGCTTTCGCTTGCCACGGCGCAGGCCAGCGGGTTGCCCATAAACGTCGGGCCGTGCATAAAGCAGCCCGCGTCGCCGTCGCTGATGGTATCGGCAACCTGGCGGGTGGTAAGCGTGGCGGAGAGCGTCATGGTGCCGCCGGTGAGCGCTTTCCCCAGGCACAGAATATCCGGCGCGATCCCCGCATGCTCGCAGGCGAACAATTTCCCGGTGCGGCCAAAGCCGGTGGCGATCTCATCGGCAATCAGCAGGATCCCTTCGCGGTCGCACATCTTTCGAATGCGCTTCAGCCACTCGGGATGGTACATCCGCATTCCGCCCGCGCCCTGCACAATCGGTTCGAGAATAACGGCGGCAATCTCGTGGCGATGGGCCGCCATCAGCCGCGCGAAGCCCACCATGTCCATCTCGTCCCATTCGCCGTCGAAGCGGCTCTGCGGGGCTGGCGCAAACAGGTTTTCCGGCAGATAGCCTTTCCACAGGCTGTGCATGGAGTTGTCCGGATCACATACCGACATCGCGCCGAAAGTGTCGCCGTGATAGCCGTTGCGGAAGGTAAGGAACCGCTGGCGCGTTTCGCCCTTCGCATGCCAGTACTGCAACGCCATTTTCATCGCCACTTCCACGGCCACCGAGCCGGAGTCGGCCAGGAAAACGCACTCCAGCGATTCAGGCGTCATCGCTACCAGGCGACGGCATAAATCCACCGCGGGCTGATGCGTGATCCCGCCAAACATCACGTGTGACATCTGGTCAATCTGCGCTTTCATCGCCGCGTTCAGTCGCGGGTGGTTGTAGCCATGGATCGCCGCCCACCAGGAGGACATCCCGTCAACAAGCCGCTCGCCGCTGGCAAGATGCAGCTCGCAGCCGTGGGCCGAGGCTACCGGATAGACGGGAAGGGGGCGGGTCGTGGAGGTGTAAGGGTGCCAGATATGCTGCTTGTCGAAGGCGAGATCGTCCTGGGTCATAATCGACTTGTAAACCATTTTGAAAAGTTTTAGGTTTACAAGTATAAACCGAACCGACAATTAACAAAACCCTTTGGAGAAGCCCGATGGCTCACCACGCACGCTGGACGATGTCGCAAGTCACTGAATTATTCAACAAACCTTTCCTGGAGCTGATGTTTGAGGCGCAACAGGTGCACCGCCAGCACTTCGATCCGCGTCATGTTCAGGTCAGCACGCTGCTGTCGATCAAAACCGGGGCTTGCCCGGAAGACTGCAAATATTGCCCGCAAAGCGCGCGCTATAAAACCGGTCTCGAATCCGAGCGCCTGATGGAAGTCGAGCAAGTGCTCGACTCCGCGCGCAAGGCCAAAAACGCTGGCTCGACCCGCTTCTGCATGGGCGCGGCGTGGAAAAATCCGCATGACCGCGACATGCCCTATCTGGAGCAGATGGTGAAGGGGGTGAAGGAGATGGGGCTTGAAGCCTGCATGACCCTGGGTACGCTGAACGAAGAGCAGGCGCAGCGTCTCTCGGCGGCGGGGCTGGATTACTACAACCACAACCTCGATACTTCGCCGGAGTTCTACGGCAACATCATCACCACGCGCACCTATCAGGAGCGTCTGGACACGCTGGATAAAGTGCGTGATGCGGGGATCAAGGTCTGTTCCGGCGGGATCGTGGGACTGGGCGAGACGGTAAAAGATCGTGCCGGCCTGCTGTTACAGCTGGCAAACCTGCCGACCCCGCCGGAAAGCGTGCCCATCAACATGCTGGTGAAGGTAAAAGGGACGCCGCTGGCGGATAACGAGGACGTGGATGCCTTCGATTTCATCCGCACCATCGCGGTGGCGCGCATCATGATGCCGACCTCTTACGTTCGCCTCTCTGCCGGTCGCGAGCAGATGAGCGAGCAGACCCAGGCGATGTGCTTCATGGCCGGGGCCAATTCCATCTTCTACGGCTGCAAACTGCTGACCACGCCAAACCCGGAAGAGGACAAAGATGTCCAGCTGTTCCGCAAGCTGGGGCTGAACCCACACCAGACCGAGGTACAGGCGGGGGATAACGAGCAACAGCAGCAGCTGGAGCAGCAGATTTTTAACGCCGACACCGACCAGTTCTACAACGCGGCAGCCGTATGACCTGGCAGGCACGTATCAGGACCGCGCTCGACGAGCGGCGGGCGGCGGATGCGTTTCGGGTGCGCAGGGTAGTGGAAAACGGTGCAGGCCGTTTTCTCTCCCGGGAAGGAGAGCGGTTCTGTAATTTCTCCAGCAACGATTATCTGGGCCTGAGCCAGCACCCGCAGATCGTTCGCGCCTGGCAGCAGGGCGCGGATCGTTACGGCGTGGGCAGCGGTGGCTCCGGGCACGTCAGCGGCTACACCACGGCGCATCAGGCGCTGGAGGAAGAGCTGGCCGACTGGCTGGGCTACCCGCGGGCGCTGCTGTTTATCTCCGGTTTTGCCGCGAATCAGGCGGTGATTACCGCCCTGATGGGCAAAGACGACCGCATCATCGCGGACCGCCTGAGCCACGCGTCCCTGCTTGAAGCGGCCAGTCTCAGCCCGGCGCAGCTGCGGCGTTTTGCCCATAACGATGCCTCTCAGCTGAACGTCCTGCTGGGTAAACCCTGTTCAGGGCTTCAGCTGGCGGTGACGGAAGGGGTATTCAGCATGGACGGCGACAGCGCGCCGCTTGCCACTTTGCATGACGTCGCAAAACAGCAGAACGCCTGGCTGCTGGTCGACGATGCCCACGGCATTGGCGTCACCGGCGAGGAGGGGCGCGGAAGCGCGCACCAGCAACGCGTCAGGCCGGAACTGCTGGTGGTCACCTTCGGCAAAGGCTTCGGCGTCAGCGGCGCCGCGGTGTTGTGCAGCGAGCCGGTGGCCGATTACCTGGTGCAGTTCGCCCGGCACCTGATCTACAGCACCAGCATGCCCCCGGCGCAGGCCGTGGCGCTCTCTGCGTCGCTTGCGGTGATCCGCGGCGAAGACGGCGCTGAACGCCGGGCGCGCCTGGCCGACCATATTCAGCGTTTTCGCCGGGGGGTAAGCGCACTGCCTTACCGGCTTACCGACTCGCACAGCGCCATTCAGCCCGTGATTGTGGGTGAAAACCATCGGGCGCTGATGCTGGCACAGGCGCTACGAGAGCGCGGGCAGTGGGTCACGGCGATCCGCCCACCCACCGTGCCGCCAGGCACCGCGCGCTTGCGTCTGACGCTCACGGCAGCGCACGAGCCGCAGGATATCGATACGCTTCTGGAGGCACTGTATGTCTCCTGTCAATAAACAGGCCGTTGCCGCCGCGTTTGGCCGGGCAGCGCAAAGCTATTCACAGCACGATGAGCTGCAACGCCTGAGCGCCCGCGGGCTGCTGGCCGCGCTCGGTGAGGGGCGTTTTGCGCAGGTGCTCGACGCTGGCTGCGGGCCTGGCGGCAATAGCCGCTACTGGCGCGCAACGGGTAGCCACGTCACGGCGCTGGATTTATCCGCGCAGATGCTGGATGAGGCCCGCCAGCAGCAGTCAGCAGACCGTTATCTGGTGGCCGATATCGAGGCCATCCCGCTGGAGGATGCGCTGTTTGACCTCGTCTGGAGCCATCTGGCGGTGCAGTGGTGCGCCAGCCTGCCGCAGGCCCTACGCGAGCTATACCGCGTGGCGCGGCCCGGCGGAGCGGTGGCCTTTACCACCTTGCTGGAAAGTTCGTTGCCAGAGCTGAATCAGGCGTGGAGGGCAGTGGATGCACAGCCGCACGTCAACCGGTTTCTCTCGCACGAACAGGTCACTCAGGCGCTGGCAGGCTGGCGCTATCGCAGCGTGGTCCAGACCGTCACCCTCGAATTTAGCGATGCGTTAAGCGCCATGCGATCGCTTAAGGGCATAGGCGCGACGCACCTGCACGCCGGACGGGAGAAGAAACCCCTTACCCGCGGCCAACTCCAGCGTCTCGAGCTGGCCTGGCCGCAGGAGCGGGGCCGGTTCCCGCTCTCTTATCATCTTTTTCATGGGATTATTGAACGTGACTGAACGTTATTTTGTTACCGGTACGGACACTGAAGTCGGTAAAACGGTTGCCAGCGCCGCGCTGTTGCAGGCGGCGCGTCTGCTGGGGAAAACAACGGCCGGGTATAAGCCCGTAGCCTCCGGCAGCGAGATGACGCCGGAAGGCTTACGTAATACCGATGCGCTGGCGCTACAGCGTAACAGCAGCCTTACGCTGGCCTATTCTGCGGTGAACCCCTATACCTTTGCTGAACCCACCTCGCCGCACATCGTCAGCGTCGATGAAGATCGTCCGATTGATTTTTCGGTGCTCTCTTCCGGGTTACGCGACCTGGAAACACAGGCCGACTGGGTGCTGGTGGAGGGGGCTGGCGGCTGGTTTACCCCGCTGTCCGACGAGCAGACATTTGCTGACTGGGTGCAGGCCGAGCAGCTTCCGGTCATTCTGGTGGTTGGCGTGAAGCTTGGCTGTATCAATCACGCCATGCTGACCGCCCAGGCCGTGCAGCAGGCCGGGTTGCGTCTGGCAGGGTGGATTGCCAATGACGTGGTAGCGCCGGGTAAACGTCATGCTGAGTATCTGGCGACGCTGAAGCGGGTGCTGCCTGCGCCGTTTCTCGGCGAGATCCCGTGGCTTGCCGACGGCGCAGAGCAGGCGGAAACCGGACGCTATCTCGACCTCAGCGCCTTATGTCCCGCGCCATCCAGTGCGCAATAAGGTCGTCATCCAGCTCGTTAACGTGGCCCTGTGCCACGTTACGCCCGCGATAGAGCATGCAGAAACGATCCGCTACCCGGCGGATAAACGACAGCTGTTGCTCCGCTAACAGCACCGTCATTCCCAGCTCCCGATTCAACCGCACCAGCAACTGCCCCAGCCTGCGCGCGAAACCGTGCCCTGCGCCATGCATGGGCTCATCCAGAATCAACACGCGCGGACGATTAACCAGCGCACTGGCGAGGGCCAGCTGATACTGGTCGTCAGGGGACAGCGCAGAGGCACGGCTCTGTCGCAGCGGATAGAGCTCCGGAAACAGGGCATACACGTCACTTTTTGATGCCGGATCGGGTTTCCCCGTCGCCCGCATAGCGATATGCAGATTTTCATCGACGGTGAGCTGGGAAAATATTCGCCGATCCTGCGGGACGTAGCCTATCGTCGGCGGCGCCGGGAATGCGGACGCAGGGTTGAGCAAGTTATGCGGCGGCGCGCCAGCCTCATGCCAGATGATGGTGCCGCTCTCGACGGGCACCTTTCCGGTAATGCAGTTCATAAGCGTGGATTTGCCCATGCCAGGCAGGCCAACAATGCCCGTACAGATGCCTTGCGGGAAATCGATATTCACGTTCCATAGCGTATGTTGGCTTCCGTAAAACTGATTTACAGCACGCAGACTCAACATCTTTCTCTCCTTAAAAATGTGTGGGGTGATGCACAGAGTGATGTCTGCAAAACGCCTGCCAGGAACTTCATAATGATTAAAAAAAGGCCATTTTTAGGAATAACTCACTATCAAAAGCTGAACGTTTATACGAATTGCACACTCCCGGTGCTGCGTATGTCGAATTGTGGTGCAGGAGAAATGACAGAATTGTGATTAAGATCTCGCCAGTCGCTTATGAAAAAATGAACGTTTTCCAGGCAAAAAAGAGTGATAAAAATTTTTTACTGCCGCTTCGTGGGAAAAACCGGGAATTTGCTGGAGTGCATGCTGTACGGGCTGGAGGCAGTTATCCACTATTCCTGTGGATAACCTTGTGCATTAGAGTTAGAAAACCCGCGATAAGCGAGAGAATACGCGGGTTACAACCAAATTGATGCGAAACGCGGCTTAATAAATTAGTCTTTATTTTTTAACGAATTAGATAAAAGCAATTCCCTCAACGCCAGCGACACCTGTTGCCATAAAACTTTCATAACCGCCCTTGACAAATGTTAAAAAAGTAATAGTTCTGGGGATAACCCCCTGAGGCTGGTGTTTTATTTTGTCACAGTCGAAATTTGGCTCGCGAACGCACTAATCCTCTCTGCGCTACGCTAAATATCCTGACACGCTACTGGTTTTTCATCCAGTGTTTTTTACTGGCAATCCTGGCCACAACGAGTAAAATTACTCACCTGCCGCTTATTCTGTCATCAGGTCGTCGCCCATGAGTAAACCGTTTAAACTGAATTCTGCTTTCCGTCCTTCCGGGGATCAGCCCGAGGCTATTCGTCGCCTGGAAGAGGGGCTGGAGGACGGGCTGGCGCACCAGACCCTGCTGGGGGTTACCGGTTCGGGCAAAACCTTCACCATTGCCAACGTCATTGCCGATCTCCAGCGTCCGACGATGGTTCTCGCGCCGAACAAAACGCTGGCGGCGCAGCTGTATGGTGAGATGAAAGAGTTCTTCCCGGAAAACGCGGTGGAGTATTTCGTCTCCTACTACGACTACTACCAGCCGGAAGCCTACGTTCCCAGCTCCGACACGTTTATCGAGAAAGATGCCTCGGTGAACGAACATATCGAGCAGATGCGTTTGTCGGCGACCAAGGCGCTGCTGGAGCGTCGTGATGTGGTGGTGGTGGCCTCGGTGTCGGCGATCTACGGCCTGGGCGATCCGGATCTCTATCTCAAGATGATGCTGCACCTGACGCAGGGGATGATCATCGATCAGCGTGCGATTTTGCGCCGTCTGGCGGAGTTGCAGTACACCCGTAACGATCAGGCGTTCCAGCGCGGGACCTTCCGCGTGCGCGGCGAGGTGATTGATATCTTCCCGGCGGAGTCGGACGATATGGCGCTGCGCGTGGAGCTGTTCGACGAAGAGGTTGAACGCCTGTCGCTGTTCGATCCGTTGACCGGTCACGTCGAGTCGGTGATCCAGCGCTTCACCATCTACCCGAAAACGCACTATGTAACGCCGCGCGAGCGTATTGTGCAGGCGATGGAAGAGATCAAAACCGAGCTGGCGGACCGCCGCAAGGTGCTGCTGGCGAACAATAAGCTGCTGGAAGAGCAGCGCCTGAGCCAGCGTACCCAGTTCGATCTGGAGATGATGAACGAGCTGGGCTACTGCTCCGGCATCGAAAACTACTCGCGCTACCTCTCCGGGCGCGGGCCGGGCGAAGCGCCGCCGACGCTGTTTGACTACCTTCCGGCGGACGGCCTGCTGGTGATCGACGAATCCCACGTTACGATCCCCCAGATCGGCGGGATGTACCGCGGTGACCGCGCGCGTAAAGAGACGCTGGTGGAGTACGGGTTCCGACTGCCGTCAGCGCTGGACAACCGTCCGATGAAGTTTGAAGAATTTGAGGCGCTTGCTCCGCAGACCATCTACGTATCGGCCACGCCGGGCAACTACGAGCTGGAAAAATCCGGTGATGACGTGGTGGACCAGGTGGTGCGTCCGACCGGGCTGCTGGATCCGATTATCGAGGTGCGTCCGGTGGCGACGCAGGTGGACGATCTGCTCTCGGAAATACGTGCCCGCTCCGTCATCAACGAGCGCGTGCTGGTTACCACGCTCACCAAACGTATGGCGGAAGATTTGACGGAGTATCTGGAAGAACACGGCGAGAAGGTGCGGTATCTGCACTCGGATATCGATACCGTGGAGCGTATGGAGATCATCCGCGATCTGCGTCTGGGCGAGTTCGACGTGCTGGTCGGTATTAACCTTCTGCGAGAAGGGCTGGATATGCCTGAGGTGTCGCTGGTGGCGATTCTGGACGCGGACAAAGAGGGCTTCCTGCGTTCCGAGCGCTCGCTGATCCAGACCATTGGCCGCGCCGCGCGTAACGTCAACGGGAAGGCGATCCTGTACGGGGATAAAATCACCCCGTCGATGGCCAAAGCGATTGGCGAAACGGAACGTCGTCGCGAGAAGCAGCAGCGCTACAACGAAGAGCACGGCATCACGCCGCAGGGGCTGAACAAGAAGGTGGTGGATATCCTGGCGCTGGGTCAGAACATTGCGAAGACCAAAGCGAAAGGCCGCGGCAAGGCCCGTTCAGTGGTGGAAGAGGATACCGTCGCGCTGACGCCGAAAGCGTTGCAGCAGAAGATCCACGAGCTGGAAGGGCAGATGATGCAGCATGCGCAGAACCTGGAGTTCGAAGAGGCCGCGCAAATCCGCGATCAGCTGCATCAGCTGCGGGATCTGTTTATTGCGGCATCGTAGTTTTTTGCCCGGTGGCGTTTTCTCCCTCTCCCTGTGGGAGAGGGCCGGGGTGAGGGCATCAGGCCGCACAAAACGAACCTAACCTAATGCCTGAATCGCCTTCTCCAGCGCCTCGCGCAGCAGATGGCGGTCGTGGCGATATTTAATATCGCTGGCTTCCAGCGGCTCCTGCACCACCACGCGATCGCCAATCCCCGATACATCCACTTTCGGCCCGACCACGACACCATCGATAATTTTCTTACCAACGTACTGTTCCATCAGGTCCAGCTTATCCGCCAGCGACAGGCTTGCCGCCGCCGGGCTGAGTTCGCGGCCTAAATTACCGATATAGACCATGGGCGCAGGCGTTCTGCGCAGCGCCTGCGCCAGCTCTTTCACCAGCAGGATCGGCATCAGGCTGGTATAAAAACTTCCCGGCCCAATCAGGATCAGATCGGCCTCGGCAATCGCTTCTACCGCTTCACGCGTTGCGGGTACGCTGGGGTAGGTCATCAGCTCTTTTGGCGGAAGAAGAAGCTGGTCGATATTCACTTCACCATACACTTCGTGATCGTCGGCATCGATCGCCATTAAATCCACCGGCTGTTCAGACATCGGGATCAGGAATGCATCCACCTTTAACAGGTTACGAATTAAATTGATCGCTTCCAGAGGGCGCACGCTCAGGTGATCCAGCGCCTTTAACATCAGATTTCCAAGGTTATGGCCTGAAAGTTCACCATTTCCGCCAAAACGGTACTCAAACATCGCCGAGGCCACGCTTGGCTCCGTGATAAGCTGGTTGAGGCAATTGCGCATGTCACCCCAGGCAATCCCGCCTTCAGCACGTCGGATCCGCCCGGTTGAGCCGCCGTTGTCCGTTGTTGTCACGATGCCCGTCAGGCGCGAGCCCAGTGACGATAACGACGACATCACGCGTCCCAGACCGTGACCTCCGCCAAGAGCGACCACACGGTCCAGATCCGCAAAAGTGCGATTGCGCATACCTATTCCTTATCCTGTTAAGCTTGCGTCACAGTAACGCAACTACTCCTAAAAGACGATGCCTCTCACAAACCATAATGACGTATATCAATGCGAAAGCGCTGTTTTTGCGTATTCTGTAGTGAAAATGCACGATAACATCGTTATATATAAATTTATATAGCGAAAAGCGACAATGGCGAAGTGGCGATTTCCACGCTACTATCGCCATAACCACGTTTTCAAAACTGAAAACATACACTCTAGCCCTGGCGCCTGTGTCGAGAGATATGGCGCCCTGGCCGTGGCGGATTTGCCACCAGGGTACAGAAAGAAATGACTGTGCCTCCCGATCTGGAAAGGTGTACATGGCTTCACAACTTACTGATGCTTTCGCGCGTAAGTTTTTCTACTTACGTTTGTCGATTACCGACGTGTGTAACTTCCGTTGCACCTACTGCCTGCCCGATGGCTACAAGCCGGGCAGCGTCACCAATAATGGCTTTCTCTCCGTGGATGAAGTACGCCGTGTCACGCGCGCGTTCTCTGAACTTGGCACGGAAAAAGTGCGTCTTACCGGGGGAGAGCCCTCCCTGCGCCGTGATTTCCCTGACATCATTGCCGCCGTGCGTGAAAACGAACGTATCCGCCAGATCGCGGTGACCACCAACGGTTACCGCATGGCGCGTGACGTGGCGAACTGGCGCGATGCGGGGCTGACGGCGATCAACGTCAGCGTCGATAGCCTGGACGCCCGTCAGTTCCACGCCATTACCGGCCAGGATAAGTTCCAGCAGGTGATGGACGGCATCGATGCCGCGTTCACCGCCGGTTTCGACAAGGTCAAAGTCAATACCGTGTTGATGCGTGATGTGAACCACCATCAGCTGGACACTTTCCTGGCGTGGATCAAACCGCGCCGCATTCAACTGCGTTTTATTGAGCTGATGGAGACCGGGGAGGGCAGTGAGCTGTTCCGTCGCCATCATATCTCCGGCATGGTTCTGCGCGACGAACTGCTGAAACGCGGCTGGATCCACCAGATCCGCCAGCGCAGCGATGGCCCGGCGCAGGTCTTTTGTCATCCGGATTATGAAGGCGAAGTCGGCCTGATCATGCCCTATGAAAAAGACTTCTGTGCCAGCTGCAACCGCCTGCGCGTCTCCTCCGTCGGCAAGCTCCATCTTTGCCTGTTCGGGGATGGCGGCGTCGATCTACGCGATTTGCTGGAAGATGACGCCCAGCAGGACGCGCTTGAAGCACGTATTTCCGAGGCGCTGACGCACAAAAAGCAGACCCATTTCCTGCATCAGGGCAACACCGGCATTACTCAGAACCTGTCCTATATCGGCGGGTAATCAGGCTTTAGAAGGAACCAGAAGATGAGTCAGGTAAGCGCGGAATTTATCCCGACACGCATTGCTATTCTTACCGTTTCCGAACGTCGTGGTGAAGAGGATGATACCTCTGGCCACTGGCTGCGCGAGGCGGCACACGAAGCCGGACACCAGATTGTTGATAAAGCGATCGTCAAAGAAAACCGTTACGCCATTCGCGCTCAGGTCTCACAGTGGATTGCGAGCGATGACGTCCAGGTTGTTCTGATCACTGGCGGCACCGGCTTTACCGCAGGCGACCAGGCGCCGGAAGCGCTGCTCCCGCTGTTCGATCGCGAAGTGGAAGGCTTCGGCGAAGTGTTCCGCATGCTCTCCTTTGAAGAGATTGGCACCTCTACGCTTCAGTCCCGTGCCGTCGCGGGGGTGGCGAATAAGACGCTGATCTTCGCCATGCCGGGGTCGACCAAAGCCTGCCGCACCGCGTGGGAAAACATTATTGCCCCGCAGCTGGATGCCCGTACCCGTCCGTGTAATTTCCATCCCCATTTAAAGAAATAAGCTATGTCACAACTGACCCACATAAACGCCGCTGGCGAAGCGCATATGGTGGATGTCTCCGCCAAAACCGAAACGGTGCGCGAGGCGCGTGCTGAAGCGTTCGTCTCCATGCTGCCGGAGACGCTGGCGATGATTATCGACGGTAGCCATCACAAGGGTGATGTGTTTGCCACCGCCCGCATCGCCGGTATTCAGGCCGCTAAACGTACCTGGGACCTCATCCCGCTCTGCCATCCGCTGATGCTCAGCAAAGTGGAGGTAAATTTGCAGGCGCAGCCGGAGCATAACCGCGTGCGTATCGAGTCCCTGTGCCGCTTAACCGGGAAAACCGGCGTGGAGATGGAGGCGTTGACGGCAGCCTCCGTGGCGGCGCTGACCATCTACGACATGTGTAAAGCGGTGCAGAAAGATATGGTGATTGGCCCGGTGCGTCTGCTGGCAAAAAGCGGCGGCAAATCCGGTGATTTTAAGGTGGAAAGCCATGATTAAGGTGCTCTTTTTTGCCCAGGTCCGTGAGCTGGTCAATACCGACAGCCTGACGCTGGACGGCTCTTTCGAAAATGTCGCCGCCCTGCGTGCGCATCTGGCGGCGCAAGGCGACCGCTGGGCGCTGGCGCTGGACGAAGGCAAACTGCTGGCCGCCGTGAACCAGACGCTGGTGGAGTTAAACCACCCGCTGGCCGATGGGGACGAAGTGGCCTTCTTCCCGCCGGTCACAGGGGGTTAAGATGACGGAAACCCGAATTCTGGTCGGCCATGAGCGTTTTAACGTGGGCACGGAATATGACTGGCTGGCCGGGCGCGACGAAGACGGCGCGGTCGTGACGTTTACCGGGAAAGTGCGTAATCATAATCTCGGGGACAGCGTAAAAGCGCTGACGCTGGAGCACTATCCGGGAATGACCGAAAAATCGCTGGCGGCCATTGTCGAAGAGGCGCGAGGCCGCTGGCCGCTAGGGCGCGTTACGGTTATCCATCGCATCGGCGAAATGTGGCCCGGCGAAGAGATTGTGTTTGTCGGCGTCACCAGCGCCCATCGCGGGAGTGCTTTTGCGGCGGGGGAGTTCATCATGGATTACCTTAAAACCAAAGCGCCGTTCTGGAAGCGTGAAGCGACGCCGGAAGGTGAGCGCTGGGTAGAATCACGCGACAGCGATAAGCATGCCGCCAGCCGTTGGTAGTTGGTTTACGCGGATGTGTTACTCTTAACGTGTGTGTTTACTTAATCAGGAGTGAATCATGGACCGATTTCCGCGTTCCGATTCGATAGTTCAGCAGACCCGTAGCGGGCTGCAAACCTACATGGCTCAGGTGTATGGCTGGATGACGGTTGGCCTGCTGCTTACCGCGTTTATCGCGTGGTATGCGGCAAACACGCCTGAACTGATGATGTTTATCTTCTCAAGCAAAATCACCTTCTTTGGGCTGATTATTGCGCAACTGGCGCTGGTGTTCGTGCTCTCCGGGCTGGTGCACAAGCTCAGTGCGGGTATGGCGACCACGCTGTTTATGCTCTATTCGGCGCTGACCGGGCTGACGCTTTCCAGTATTTTCATCGTTTACACCTACTCTTCCATCGCCAGCACGTTTGTGGTGACCGGCGGGATGTTCGGTGTGATGAGCCTGTACGGTTACACCACCAAACGTGACCTGAGCGGCTTCGGCAACATGCTGTTTATGGGGCTGATTGGGATTGTGCTGGCGTCGCTGGTGAACCTGTGGCTGAAGAGTGACGCGCTGATGTGGGCGGTGACCTATATCGGGGTGGTGATCTTCGTGGGCTTAACCGCTTACGACACCCAGAAGCTGAAAAACATCGGTGAACAAATTGATGTTCGCGACAGTTCAAACCTGCGCAAATACTCGATTCTGGGCGCGCTGACGCTTTATCTGGACTTCATCAACCTGTTCCTGATGCTGCTGCGTATCTTCGGCAACCGTCGCTAGTTATTTCCCCCTCACCCTAACCCTCTCCCTCAGGGAGAGGGGATTGCACGGTGCGGGCTTTTCTCCCTCTCCCCGTGGGAGAGGGCATCAGACCGCAGCGCTACCCGACACAACTCACTTCGCCAACATCCTCTCGTTCTTCGCGCGCAGCTTCTTCGCCCGACTCTCCAGCACCAGATAACAGACCGTTGCCAGCGCCAGCGGCAGGAAGTAGTAGATCATGCGGTACGCGAGCAGGGCGGCGATAATCGTCCCGTGAGACACATGCTCCCCCGCAAGCAGCGCGATAAACACCGCCTCCAGTACGCCAATACCCGCCGGAATATGCACAATCACTCCGGCAATACTGCTTACCAGCAGCACGCCCAGCACGAAGAAGTAGTTCACATCTTCGCCAATCAACAGCCAGATAATGGCCCCCATCGCCATCCAGTTAGCGCTGGAAACCACCATTTGCAGGACGGCAAACTTCCATGACGGCAGCACCAGCGTCTGGCCTTTAATGGTCATGTGACGACGTTTGGCAAAGGCGCAGGCCCACAGGTAGGCGGCGATGATCATCAGCAGTACGATGCCCAGGATGCGCAGGGTAGCCTCATCGATGTACCAGTGCGCAGGCAGCTGCACCACGCCGATGGTGAAAATCACCCCGCCCAGCAGGATATACCCCAGCCAGTTGGTGGTGATGCTTAAGGAGAAAATACGCGTGATGGTGCCGCCCGGTAAGCCAAGGCGGGAGTACAGGCGATAGCGCATACCAATCCCGCCCACCCAGGTGCTCAGCGTCAGGTTAAAGGCATAGCAGATGAATGACACCAGCATAACCTGCCGTTTGGCAAGCTTATGTCCGCAGTAGGCACGTCCCAGCAGGTCATAGCAGCCGTACATCAGGTAGCTCACAATCACCAGCCCAACGGCCCCCAGCAGGACTGTCCGGTTGTAGTTGCGAATAACTTTCCACACCTCTTCCCAGTCCACCTTTTGGGCATACACCACCAGCAGGACCGCGACGGCAATGAAGAACAGCCAGGTCAGGATTTTTTTCGCCAGCCGCCAGCGAGGATGAGATTTCGACATCAGGTTTTCCCTCCATCTTCCGCCTCTACGCGGTCCTGGGTTTCCATTTCGGGTTGCACAGGCGGATCCACCAGCGCCAGTTTCGGCGTATGCGCGGGCAGCCAGCCCACCATGGCCGGGAAGTGGCGCAGGAAGTGGAACACCACCACGCCGATGCCCACGTTCCACCAGCTCCGTTTCGGCACCATGGACTCATCCACACGCACGCAGTCTTTATTGATAAGACCCTGAAGGTTATCGTGCAGGGTCTGATTAAACTGGCGATCGTGGATGATCAGGTTCGCTTCCAGATTGAGCGATAAGCTCAGCGGATCGAGGTTGCTGGAGCCAACGGTCGCCCAGTGGTCATCCATCACGGCGACTTTGCCGTGCAGCGGGCGGCGGCGATATTCATAGATCTGCACGCCGCTTTTGACCAGATAGCGATAGAGCAGACGCGCGCCGACCTTCACAATCGGCATATCGGGCTCACCCTGCACGATAAGCTTCACGCTCACGCCGCGTCGGGCCGCGTTGCGCATGGCGTGCAAAATCCGGTAACCAGGGAAGAAATAGGCGTTGGCAATAATCACCTCGCGCTTCGCGTTCGCCAGCATCTTCAGGTAATGACGCTCGATATCGTCCCGGTGCTCCTCGTTATCCCGCCAGACGAACAGCGCCTGCGCCTCGCCGGGCTTGCGGTTCTCTTCCGGGCGATGACGGCGTCGCCACCAGCGGCGAGCGGCCTCTTTGCCGGGTAAGTTTTCCAGCACGAACAGCTGGATGTCCTGAACCACCGGTCCTTCGATACGGATCGCGTAGTCCTGTTTAGCTTCGGGACCGTAATCCGACATATGCTCGGCGGAGTAGTTAATGCCGCCAACGAAGGCCACCGTTTCATCCACCACCACAATTTTGCGGTGCATTCGGCGGAACAGGTTGGTGCGCATGCCGAACAGACGCGGGCCGGGATCGTAATAGCGGAACACCACCCCTGCGGCGGTGAGCTCGTTAACAAATTCGTCGCTGAGATCCGGCGAACCATATCCGTCGAGCAGAACCTCGATTTTTACACCGCGACGGGCGGCATGCAGCAGTGCGCTGTGCAACTGCCTGCCCACATCGTCTTCAAACCAGATAAACGTTTCGAGAAAGACTTTCTGCTGTGCGTGGCTAATCGCCTCAAAAACCGCCGGATAAAAGTTATCGCCATTTTCCAGCAGCGTAATACGGTTACCTTCCTGCCATGTGCATTTCATAAGTGGATCTCCGCGCTGAGTGGGGCATGGTCGGAGAGATGTCGCCAGTTGAGTAAAGCCAGCGCAGTCGGGCTGCTGGCGTGGGCATTTTTTACGTAAATGCGGTCAAGGCGCAGCAGGGGGAAGCGCACCGGAAACGTCCGCGCGGGACGACCGCGTGAGCGGGTAAAGATCTCCTCCAGCCCCGCCTTCACCTTCAGCGGATGGTTGGCCCGCTGTCGCCAGTCGTTGAAATCACCGGCCACCACTACGGGCTCGCCCTCCGGCAGCGCATTGGTCCAGTCTGCCAGCATCTGTAGCTGGGCCTGACGGTGGGCTTCACGCAGGCCAAGATGAACACAGCCCACATGAATGGGAAAATCGAGCGCCGGGGGGGTGATACGACAGTATAACAGCCCGCGTTTTTCGCTCTCGCCAACGGAGACGTCGCGGTTCTCATAATGCTCGATAGGAAAACGCGACAGCACCGCGTTACCGTGATGCCCCTCCGGGTAGACCGCATTGCGCCCGTAGGCGTAATCGCTCCACATGGTATCCGCCAGAAACTCGTAGTGGGGCGTGTCGGGCCAGTTTTCGAAATGCATAGGGTGCACTTCGTGCGCGCCCATGACCTCCTGGAGGCAGACAATATCGGCGCTGACGGTGCGTACCGCGTCGCGCAGCTCCGGTAAAATGAAGCGGCGGTTAAATGCTGTGAAGCCCTTATGAATGTTTATCGTCAGCACCTTAAGCGAGAAATGCTGCGTTTTTTTGCTCATAAACACCTTCCTGGGTGACTATCCCGATGAAAATAAAGTGTAGTAGGCGTCACAAAAAGATGCGGCGTTACGGAATTTTCCGTAAAGTGCGGTAGTCTGAATTAGCAGAGAAAAATCCTTCAGGAGAGAAGCCATGAAGTGGCAACAACGCGTTCGTGTCGCAACCGGTTTGAGTTGCTGGCAGATAATGTTGCATTTACTGGTCGTGGCCGTACTGGTGATGGGCTGGATGAGCGGCACGCTGGTGCGTGTCGGCTTAGGGTTATGCGTGGTTTACGGCGTGACCGTGCTGTCGATGCTGTTTTTACAGCGTCACCACGACGCGCGCTGGCGTGAAGTGGGTGATGTGCTCGAAGAGCTCACCACCACCTGGTATTTTGGTGCGGCAATGATCGTCCTGTGGCTGTTGTCACGCGTGCTGCAAAACAACCTGCTGCTGGCCCTGGCGGGTCTGGCTATCCTCGCAGGGCCTGCGGTGGTGTCGTTGCTCACCAAAGAGAAAAAGCTACGCGATGTTTCGTCTAAACATCGCATAGGCCACTGAGCCCGTTGTGGCCGCGATGACCAGTAGCGGCCACAAACTTCCCCACACAATATCCAGACTCGCATCCTTCAGATAGATTTGCTTGGTGATATCCGTGAAGTGACGAATCGGGTTTATCCACGTCAAATCCTGTAACCACACCGGCATGTTCTCCACTGGCGAAACATACCCTGAAAGCAAAATCGCCGGCATCATAAAGACAAACACCCCGATAAACGCCTGCTGCTGCGTTGAGCAGAGCGCGGAAATCAGCAGCCCAAACCCCACCAGCGACAGGCCGTAAATCACCATCGTGAAGTAAAACAGCGCCAGCGATCCGGCAAACGGGATCTGGTACGCCCATATTCCCACCCCCAGCACGATGGTGGCCTGGAACGTCGCGACAATCAGTGCCGGCACCGCCTTGCCGACAAATATCTGCCAGGTGGCGAGCGGTGAGACCAGCAGCTGATCCAGCGTACCTTGCTCACGTTCGCGCGCCACGGACAGCGAGGTGACAATCATCACGCCAATGGTGGTGATCATGGCGATTAATGACGGCACCACAAACCATTTATAGTCCAGGTTCGGGTTGTACCAGTTGCGCACCACCAGCTCGCTGTTGTTGGGTTTGGGTTTGCCCGCCATCAGCTCCTGCTGGTAATCCTTCACCACCTGTTGCAAATAGTTCGCCGCAATCTGGGCGCTGTTGGAGTTACGTCCGTCGAGGATCAGCTGCATCGGCGCGGTCTGGAATGTGTCCAGGTTGCGGGAGAAGTCCGCCGGGAAGCGCACCAGCAATAATGCTTTCTGCGTGTCGATGGTGGGCTGGATCGCCTGCGGGCTTTCCAGAAGCAGGACATGGGTAAAGGCTTTGGCGCGGGCGAAACGCTGCGTCAACTCGACGGAATGCTTGCCGTTGTCTTCGTTGTAAATGGCGATGGTGGCGTTGGTGACCTCCAGTGTGGCGGCAAACGGAAACAGTACAACCTGAAGCAGCACCGGCAGCACCAGAATGGCGCGGGTCTGCGGCTCGCGCAGCAAGGATTGCAGCTCTTTGCGGATCAATGTCCATAAACGGTGAAACATCGCGTCGTCCTCCTGTCGGGGGGCGCTTGCGCTTACCCGACCTACAAAATCCGATGGCTAATCTAATCTTCTTTTCGTTTTCATCCACGTCAGCCCGATAAACATCACCGCCGACGCCAGCAAAAACAGGGTGTTGATAATCAGCACCACCGGAATATTTCCCGCCAGGAACAGGCTTTGCAGGGTGCTCACAAAGTAGCGCGCCGGAATGATGTACGTCACGGCGCGGATCACCGCCGGCATACTGTCTATCTGGAAGATAAAGCCGGAGAGCATAATCGACGGCAGGAAGGCGGCATTAAGCGCCACCTGCGCGGCGTTAAACTGGTTGCGGGTGATGGTGGAAATTAACAGTCCCATCCCCAGCGTGCTGAGCAAAAACAGGCTGGTAATAAAGAACAGCAGCACCAGCGAGCCGCGGTACGGCACGCCAAGAATAAATACCGAGACCAGCATACACAGCAGCATCGCCAGCATGCCGAGGAAGTAGTAGGGGATCAGCTTGCAGAGCAGCAGCTCGACGCGCGTCACTTCGGTCGAGAGCAGCGCCTCCATGGTGCCGCGCTCCCACTCGCGGGCGATCACCAGCGAGGTCAAAATCGCGCCGATTACCGTCATGATGATGGTCACCGCGCCCGGAATAATAAAGTGCTGGCTGATGGCGGCGGGGTTAAACCAGTAGCGCGTCTGCACATCGATCAGTGGCTCAAACTCCTCACCCCGGTCTTCGGCGCGCTGCATCTGCCAGAGCTGCCAGATCCCCTCCGCGTAGCCCTGCACGAAGTTGGCGGTGTTCGGCTCGCTGCCGTCGGTGATCACCTGAATCGGCGCATCGGTTTCAGCGCGCGCCATATTGGCGGCGAAATCGACCGGAATGACGATCAGACCGCGAATTTTCCCGGCCTGCATTTTCTGGATCAATTCCTGCCGGTTGTCGCTGATGGTGGCGTCAATGTAGGGCGAACCGGTCATGGCGTGAGTGAAGTCCAGCGCCTCTTCGCTCTGCTGCTCCAGCAAAATCCCGACCCGCAGCTTGCTGGAGTCGAGGTTAATCCCGTAGCCGAAAATAAACAGCAGCAGCAGGGGGATCACCACCGCAATCAGCCAGCTGCTGGGGTCACGCACAATCTGCCGCGTCTCTTTGACGCACAGGGCGCGCACCCGGCGCCAGGAAAGGGCGTTACTGCGCATGAGTATTCTCCTTATCCCAGTCGTGGATGAGGGTGATAAACGCCTGCTCCATGGTTGGGTCTGGCTGCGCGTCGTCGGCGGCCTGCGCTTTCAGGTCATCCGGGGTGCCGTGGGCAATCAGCTTGCCGCGATAGACCAGCCCGATGCGGTCGCAATACTCTGCCTCGTCCATAAAGTGGGTGGTGACCATCACGGTCACGCCTTTTTCCACCATGCTATTGATATGCAACCAGAATTCTCGGCGGGTGAGGGGGTCCACGCCTGAAGTTGGTTCATCAAGAAACAGGATATCCGGCTCGTGCATCAGTGAGCAGGCCAGCGCCAGCCGCTGTTTGAAGCCAAGCGGCAGAGCGTCGGTAGCGTGTGAGGCGATATCGGTCAGGCCGAAGGCGTCGCACATGCGACCGATCTTCTCATTCTGTGCCCGTCCCCGCAGGCCATAGACGCCGGAGAAAAATCGCAGATTTTGCTCCACCGTCAGGTTGCCGTAGAGCGAAAACTTCTGCGCCATATAGCCCAGGTGCTGGCGCGCCTTGCCGGAGCTGACTTTGAGATCCATGTTCAGCACCAGCGCTTTGCCGGAGGTCGGTACCAGCAGGCCGCACATCATTTTAAAGGTGGTGGATTTCCCCGCGCCGTTCGGCCCGAGCAGGCCAAATATCTCGCCGCGCTTCACGGCAAAATTGACGTTATCGGTGGCGGCGAAATCGCCGAATTTTTTGGTGAGCGATTTCGCTTCAATGACCGTTTCGCCCGGCGTGCCTTCCACCGTGTGCAGGATGGCGCCAAGCGGTGATTCTGAGGTTCCCGCCCCGCCCAGCAGATCGATAAACGCATCTTCAAAGCGCGGCGCGGTCTCTGTCATGTCGATCTCAGGCATACCCTGCGCACGGCGGATATCGTCGGCGGTAGTCTCTTTTTTGAGGATCACGCGCACCGAACGGCCCTGAATCATCCCGTCGCTCACCTGCGGCAGCTTCAGTACCCGTTGCAGCAGCTTGCGGTTGGACTCCTGCGCGCTGTGCAGCAGAAAACTGCGCCCGGCCATGGTTTGCGTCAGCTCGGTGGGTTCGCCCTGATAGAGCAGTTCGCCTTCATTCATCAGCAGCACGTCGCGGCACTGCTCTGCTTCATCAAGGTAAGAGGTACTCCAGAGGATCAGCATGCCGTCACCCGCCAGCTCGTGCACCATCTGCCACAGCTCGCGGCGGGAAATCGGGTCCACGCCCACGCCGGGTTCATCCAGCAATAGCACCTTCGGTTCGCCCACCAGCGTGCAGGCCAGCCCCAGCTTCTGCTTCATCCCGCCGGAAAGTTTGCCCGCCAGCCGGTCGGTGAACGGGCCGAGGGAGGTAAACGCCAGCAGACGCTGGAAGGTTTTCTGCCGGGTTTCGCCGGTAACGCTGCGCAGATCGGCATACAGGTTGAGGTTTTCCATTACCGTCAGATCTTCGTACAGACCAAACTTCTGCGGCATATAGCCGAGCATGCCGTGGAGCGCCGCGTCGTCTTTGATCGGATCGAGGCCAAGCACGCTGGCACTGCCTTCATCCGGCTTCAGCAATCCCGCCAGCATCCGCATCAGCGTGGTTTTACCCGCGCCGTCCGGCCCCACCAGCCCGGTCACATAGCCTTTCTGAATCGTACAATTCAGCGGCGCGACCGCCGGTTTGGCCATTCCCGGGAAGCGTTTGACCAGATTGTTGAGCTGGATAACCGCATCATTCATGTCGTTCCCCGTCGTTTAAGGTCACGGTAACAGGCATGCCCTGACGCAGCGCGTCGTCCGCATCGGTGACGATGATGCGCAGGCGATACACCAGGTCGGTACGCAGGTCCGGGGTTTCAACGGTTTTTGGCGTGAACTCGGCGGTAGGGGAGACGAAGCCCACTTTGCCGTGATACGGCTTGTCCGGGCGACCGTCGGTATAGAGCAGCAGTTCGCGGCCCGGCTGCATCTGGCCAAGATTTGGCTCATCAATGTAAGCGCGCACCCACACCGGACGGGTTAAGGAGAGCGTTAACACGGTGCTGCCCGCGCTGAGCATGCTGCCCGGCTCCACGGCGCGGGTCATCAGCGTGCCGTCAGACGGGGCGACTAACGTGGTGTCGTGCAGATCCAGCTCCGCCTGGGCTAACTGCGCCTGCGCCTGCTCAAGGCTGGCCTTCGCCTGGGCAATGTCCTGCGCACGGTTACCGGTGCGGTACTGGCTTAACTTATCCTGGGCAGATTTCAGCGTCGCCTGTGCCTGGTCGCGGGATGAGCGCGCGTTTTCCAGGTCGTTGGCGGAAATAGTACGGCTTTTCCATAAGCCTTGCTGACGGTTATAGAAATTCTGCGCATAGTCATAGGCGGCTTTTGCCTGCTTAACGGCAGCGGCCGCCTGGGAGATCTCTTCGTCACGGTAGCCCGCCAGCATCAGGTCGTATTGCGCCTGTGCGACGGAGACGCCTGCTTTTGCCTGCATCAGCGCGTTCTCAAACGGGGCTTTGTCCAGCATTCCCAGCGTCTGCCCGGCTTTGATGGCATCGCCTTCGTCAACGTTCAGCGAGGCCAGCCGTCCGCCGACGCGGAAGCTCATGTTCACGGTGCGGATATCCACGTTGCCGTACAGCGTCAGGCCACGATCCTGCTGGCTCTGATACCACAGCCAGCCACCGATTCCCGCAGCAAGTAACACAACAACCACCAGAATGATGGCGACAGGTTTTTTCATGACTTCTGGCTCCTTTGCGTTAAGCCTTGCAGGATCAGATCAACGTGACAGGTAATGACCTGGCTAATTTGCGCGGCTTTATCCTCATCGAATTGTGTCCAGCCCGTACGTAACAGGATGGTCTCACGCCCCAGACGGAAGGCGAGCACTTCGCCCAGCAGGGCGTGGGTATGCAAAATGGTGTCGGTATCGCTGGCGTCCCGTCCGGTATAGGCGGCGATCAGCCGGGTCAGATGGCTGTGCATCGGGGCGATCACCTGATCGTGCACCAGCTGGTACGCGGCAGTGGGGGAGAGCTGCTCGCGGGAGATAAATTTGCTCAGGTTCAGCGTATCGTCGTGCGTCAGCAAGCGGATCATGTTGTGACAGGCGTTAAGGATCAGCTGGCGGATGGCAGCCCGGTCAGGCTCTGGCTGGCTGAACAGCGCGGTGGCTTCTTCCACGTGCGGGCGAAAGCTGGTGCCGATAAAATCCGCGATCCACTGGGCGCAGGCGAGGTATAAATCCTCTTTTGAGCCAAAATAGTAGGTGATGGCCGCAATATTCTGCCCGGCCTGAGCGGCGATATCCCGCGTGGTGGCATGCAGACCATACTCGCCAAACTGCGCCAGCGCGGCGGCGATAAGCTGACTTTTCGCCTGTTCGCCTTTGGTTGTCGTTGGGGTTGTATTCATAGCAGCATTAAAAATTAATCAATCGATTGATTAAGATTATGCCTGATTTGCGCAAACGTCGAGTCATCGCCGGGGATATTTTATGCGCCACGTCACAAAAGCTGCTACACTCCGCTCCTTCGCGACATTGTGGTTTTTGTCCTTCTATTCGTTATATCTCCCTGAAAACTACACCTGTGATGGTCGGGGCGGTTCGGAGTTTTTATGTCTTTTGATTCCCTTGGTCTGAACCCGGAAATTCTGCGCGCCATCGCAGAGCAGGGCTACGTTGAGCCAACCCCTATCCAGCAGCAGGCCATTCCGGCCGTTTTGCAGGGCCGTGACCTGATGGCAAGCGCGCAGACCGGTACCGGTAAGACCGCGGGCTTTACCCTGCCGCTGCTGGAGCTGTTGGTAAAAAACCAGCCGCACGCCAAAGGCCGTCGTCCGGTGCGTGCGCTGATCCTCACCCCAACCCGCGAACTGGCGGCCCAGATTGGCGAGAACGTGCGTGAATACAGCCGCTACCTCAACATTCGTTCGCTGGTGGTTTTCGGCGGGGTAAGCATTAACCCACAGATGATGAAGCTGCGCGGCGGCGTGGACGTGCTGGTGGCAACGCCGGGGCGTCTGCTGGATCTGGAACACCAGAACGCGGTGAAGCTCGATAACATCGAAATTCTGGTGCTGGACGAAGCCGACCGTATGCTGGATATGGGCTTCATCCACGACATTCGCCGCGTGCTGGCGAAGCTGCCGACGCGTCGTCAGAACCTGCTCTTCTCCGCGACTTTCTCCGACGAGATCAAGGCACTGGCGGAAAAGCTGCTGCATAACCCGCTGGAAGTGGAAGTCGCGCGCCGCAATACCGCCTCCGAGCAGGTGACGCAGCACGTGCACTTTGTGGATAAGAAGCGCAAGCGGGAACTGCTCTCCCAGATGATCGGCCAGGGCAACTGGCAGCAGGTACTGGTCTTTACCCGCACCAAGCACGGCGCTAACCACCTGGCGGAACAGCTCAATAAAGACGGTATTCGCAGCGCGGCGATCCACGGCAACAAGAGTCAGGGTGCGCGTACCCGCGCGCTGGCTGATTTTAAATCCGGCGACATACGTGTGCTGGTGGCAACCGACATCGCCGCCCGTGGCCTGGACATTGAAGAGCTGCCGCACGTGGTGAACTACGAGCTGCCAAACGTGCCGGAAGACTACGTGCACCGTATCGGCCGTACCGGCCGTGCGGCGGCAACCGGGGAAGCGCTCTCTCTGGTCTGCGTGGATGAACACAAGCTGCTGCGCGACATCGAACGCCTGCTGAAGAAAGAGATCCCGCGCATTGAAACCCCGGGTTATGAAGTGGACCCGTCGATCAAAGCTGAGCCAATTCAGAACGGTCGTCAGGGCGGCGGTCGCGGTCAGGGTGGCGGTGGTCGCGGTCAGCAGCCGCGTCGTGCCGAAGGTGGCGCGCCGAAATCTTCGGGCAAACCGCCGCGTCGTAATAACGACAGCAAACCAGCCGGTGAAAACCCGTGGCGTAGCGGCGAAGGGAAACCGGCAGGCGAGGGGCAGCGCCGACGCCGCCCGCGTAAACCTGCTAACCCGCAGTAATCTGGAAGCCCGGTCGTAAAGCCGGGCTTTTCTTTTTGCGGCAGCGAAGAGAAAGTGCCACAATAGTGGCTGTTTATACAGTGTTTCAGGTTTTCCAATGGCTTTAACCGCTGCGCTCAAGGCGCAAATTGGCGCATGGTATAAGGCGCTACAACAGCAGATCCCCGATTTTATCCCCCGAGCCCCGCAGCGGCAGATGATTGCCGACGTGGCGAAAACGCTCGCCGGGGACGACGGGCGACATCTGGCGATTGAAGCCCCGACCGGCGTCGGGAAAACCCTGTCGTATCTCATTCCCGGCATTGCCATCGCGCGGGAAGACGACAAAACGCTGGTGGTCAGTACCGCTAACGTGGCCTTGCAGGATCAGATCTTCAGCAAAGATTTGCCGCTGCTGCGCAAAATTATCCCCGATTTACGGTTCACCGCCGCCTTTGGTCGCGGGCGCTACGTCTGCCCGCGCAATCTGGCGGCGCTGGCCAGCAGTGAACCCTCCCAGCAGGATCTGCTCGCGTTTCTTGATGACGAGCTGACGCCAAACAACAAGGCGGAGCAGGAGCAGTGCGCAAAGCTAAAGGCCGATCTCGACGGCTACAGGTGGGACGGCCTGCGGGATCACACCAGCCAGGCGATCGGCGACGACCTGTGGCGCAGGCTCAGCACCGATAAAGCGAGCTGCCTGAACCGCAACTGTCATTACTATCGCGAGTGCCCGTTCTTTGTCGCCCGGCGTGAGATTCAGGAAGCGGAGGTGGTTGTCGCCAACCATGCGCTGGTGATGGCTGCCCTGGAGAGTGAAGCGGTCCTGCCGGAGCCCAAAAACCTGCTGCTGGTGCTGGATGAAGGTCATCATCTGCCCGACGTGGCGCGGGATGCGCTGGAGATGAGTGCGGAAATTACCGCCCCGTGGTTTCGCCTGCAACTCGATCTGTTCTGCAAGCTGGTGGCAACCTGCATGGAGCAGTTCCGCCCGAAAACCACGCCGCCGCTGGCGGTCCCGGAGCGGTTGAGCGAGCACTGTGAAGAGGTGTACGGCCTCATCGCCTCGCTGAATAACATTCTCAACCTGTATCTCCCCGCCACCCAGGAAGCGGAACACCGCTTTGCGATGGGTGAGTTGCCACAGGAAGTGATGGAGATTTGCCAGCAGCTGGCGAAGCACCTTGAAAAGCTGCGCGGGCTGGCGGAGATGTTCTTAAACGATCTCAGCGAGAAAACCGGTACCCATGACGTGGTGCGCTTGCACCGCATTCTGCTGCAAATGAACCGCGCGCTGGGCATGTTTGAGGCGCAGAGCAAACTCTGGCGGCTGGCCTCGATGGCGCAGGCGTCCGGGGCGCCAGTGACAAAGTGGGCCACCCGCGAAGTGCGAGACGGACAGGTACATCTGTTCTTCCACTGCGTGGGCATCCGCGTGGCCGATCAGCTGGAAAAGCTGATCTGGCGCAGCGTGCCGCACGTGGTAGTGACGTCGGCAACCCTGCGTTCACTGAACAGCTTCTCAAGGTTACAGGAAATGAGCGGCCTGAAAGAGAAAGCGGGGGACCGTTTTGTGGCCCTGGACTCGCCGTTCAACCACTGTGAGCAGGGCAAGCTGGTGATCCCGCGCATGAACTATGAGCCGCTTATCGATAACGAAGAGCAGCATATTGCGGAAATGGCGGCCTACTTCCGCGAGCAAGTTGAGAGTAAAAAATACCCCGGTATGCTGGTGCTGTTTGCCAGCGGCCGCGCGATGCAACGCTTCCTGGAGCACGTCACCGATCTGCGCTTACTCCTGCTGGTGCAGGGCGATCAGCCGCGCTATCGGCTGGTGGAAACCCACCGTAAACGCATTGATAACGGCGAGCGTAGCGTGCTGGTGGGGCTACAGTCCTTTGCGGAAGGGCTGGATTTAAAAGGCGACTACCTGACGCAGGTGCATATCCATAAAATTGCCTTCCCGCCCATCGACAGCCCGGTGGTGATCACCGAAGGCGAATGGCTGAAAAGCCTTAACCGTTATCCGTTTGAAGTGCAAAGCCTGCCTGCGGCGTCGTTTAACCTGATCCAGCAGGTCGGGCGCCTGATCCGTAGCCACGGATGCTGGGGCGAGGTGGTGATTTATGACAAACGCCTGCTTACCAAAAACTATGGCCAGCGGCTGCTGAATGCGCTGCCGATCTTCCCGATTGAGCAGCCAGAAGTGCCGGAGGTAAAAAAACGCCCGGCAAAACCCTCTGCCGGGCGTACAAAAAGCATCCGTGCAAAGAGGCGCGGTCCTACTGGTAAGTGAATGTCACCTGAATCACGCTGCTGAACGTCCCGGCAGTGACGGGCATTGAGGTGGCGTAGTAGCGTGCGGACAGAGGAAAGGTTGCCGTGTGGTCGCTCGGATTGATGGCGGCGTTAAAGGCGGCCTGCGGGGCAATCAGTATTTTGTCCTGTCGGTCTGCCAGCTCCAGCGCCAGTCCCTTTGCGCTACCGATATTGGCAAATTTGGTCGGATGCACGCTGTCTGCCTGGCCATAGAAAAAGGCCGTGGCAAGCGCCAGCGTGGCTGGGCAGTGCGATACTGACAGGGAAAAGTCTTTCCACTCGCCGGTATCCCCCACGTCTCTAAAACTGCCCGACACCGCCTGGCCTAAGTCCACCGTCAGGTTGCGGCTGGCGCTGTCAATGACGCAAGTATTGGCGTAAATATTTCCCGTCATTTGGATCTGAATGTCGTCTGCGTGAGCCTGGGCCAGTAAGCCCACCGCCAGAAACGCGATTGTCTTTTTCATGTTTGTCACTTATAGGCGAGAGTGATGGTTGCTACGCTGTTGGCGGGGCCGGGCGTCACCACATCGCTGGTCTGCTCGTAGCGAACCTGAAAGGGGATATCCAGCGTTTCATTGGCAACGGCCTGGCTTTGGGTGTTGACGTAGGAGTCAAAGGTCGCGATATGGTCATCAAACAGCATTCTTACCCCGACGCCCCTTGCCATGCCCGTCTGCTTCGTCAGTTTGATCACTCCCTCAAATGCCGTTTCGTACCCGTTAGCACTGGTGATTTTTAGCTCAGGCTGAACGGTTGTGTCACAGTTAACGGTGATATTAAACGTCTGAGCGGGGCTGGATAAAAACCCCACGCTCATAAAATCACTGACGGGAAAATCGCCCAAATTAACGGTGAGATTTTTTGGCGAAACAGAGCAGGTGACCTGATGCAAAATGACGTTACCTGCATACGCAATATGATTAGGGCTGCCGATCCCTTCATGGCCAAAAACGCCAATGCCGAATTCGGTCTGAGACTGCACCAGCGTGCCGGATGTCACGGCGTCGCTTGTTTTCACCAGTTCAAGCGTGACGTCAAAGTTAAACGACTGTGTGCCATCGGTAGAAACATAGGCAACAGGCGTTCCGCGTGAATCGCACTGTACTCCGCCTGCTCCGCTGATTCGCTGACCCTGATCGTTCATTAGTGCGACCCCAATCCCCGGTACGCCGGAATCATAAACGCCCCTGAGCCCGGGAATTTCCGCGCCGGTGCCGTAGTAGCAGGAAACAATTTCCAGACCGCTGTCAATACTCTGATCGCAGTGCCCGGCAACATGAACGCTTTGCTCTGTACCCGGGATAGTTGCGCCAACGGCCAGCGTCGTCGGTACAGAGATGGAGGCCACGTTAATCATTTTGGGCAGATCCGGCGTGGTGCAGGTCGCCTTCGCATGCGGCATAAATAACGCGGCGGTTCCCAGAACCAGTAAGAAAAAGCACTGTTTAATCATTTGCATAATCGTTAGCCTGAACGGTAATCAATGACACTGCGCGGCAGCGTTAATGATGCTGGTTTTCTCTTTCTCATCCGTTAGCGCATAGTCAGCGACGCAGTGCTCGCTCGCCTCCTGTCCCCAGGAAACGTTGAGATGCCCTTCCTGTGGCAGACCCGAGAGGTAAGTCTGGCCGTCATTTCCGACAATAAATTCGCTGTCCTTATCCCCGGTGGTGACCGTTGCGCCGAAGGGCAGCGGTTTACCATTTTGTGTAAGCGTCATCAGGACGCGATTACCCACGCGGGTAGTAAAGCTGGCGCGCACCACGGCCCCTCGGGTCGGCGTCACAATTTGCGCCGCGTGGGTGACGTCGGCATCCTCCGGCAGCGTTTCGGTATCCAGTGCGATGGTGTTATGGCGATACGCGGTCACGAACGGCACGACGGTATAGCCGCGGAAGTCAGTCTCCACGCCTGTCTGGTTGGTGATATGGGTGCCGTGCGTACCTGGCGCTTTCACCAGCGCGATGGTTTCACCGAGCGGCTGGCTCAGGGTTATCCCGTTAGCGTGGGCCACCACGCCGCCCTGCAAACCGACGTTCAGGGTCTGCTGATACTTATCCTGACTGACGCCTGCGCTCACTTCGCCGTAGGTCGCTTTGTAATCGGTGTTGATGCTGGTGGAGTTACCGCTGCCGGTGCTGCTGAGTCCTTCCTGGATATTCCAGTTCAGGTTGTCTTCTTTCAGCGCCGTACCGTTAAGACCGATGTTCTGCGTGGTGCCATCTTTGGTGTTGTTCAGGTTGTACGTGGCCCAGGTGTTATGCATCCAGCGATCCAGCGGAACCGAAACGCTCAGCGAGAACTGGTTGTCGTTTGTTACCTCATTACCGTCTTCATCGCTGTCGTGGGTGTTTTTGTTCATGCTGTAGCTGAGGCTGTAGCTCACGCCGTGCCAGCTGTTGTTGTAGCTGACGCTCAGGGAGGTCATGTTCTGGCTCTGGCTCCAGTAAGTTTCCTTCACCATGCTCAGCGTCACCGACCCCCAACCTTCTGGCAGCGTCTGGTCAATGGTGGCTTCTGTACGGGCGCGGCGCTGCTGGGGAGCAGACCAGTCGTCAGCGCGGGTATACGACTCCATAGTGTCGTCCAGGGTGTAAAACCCCTTGCTGTTATAGCGATAGCCCGCAAGCGAAAAGTTGGTGCCTGAACCGGCGAAATCTTTGCTGTAGCGTACGCGCCACGACTGGCCCTTGCTGGACTGCTGTTTTTTCAGCAGGGCTCTGGCGCGGGTCACGTCAATTGAGAACGCCCCGAGATCGCCCATGTTTTTCCCGGCGCCGAGCGCCTGGGACTGATAGTGGCTGCTCTGCTGCACGCCGCCGTAGGCCGTGAAGCCGTGAGGTAAACCGTAGATGGCGCTTCCCTGGGCAAACGGGGTCTTTTCAACGTCTTTGTCATAAGAGCGATAACGCCCGGCGGTTACGCTGTAGCGCAGGTTTTTTTCACGCTGCAATACCGGCACGGAGGCAAACGGCACCACGAAATGACTTTCGCTGCCGTCAGTTTCTTTCACCGTGACCTGGAGGTCGCCGCTGCTGCCGGTGGGGTAGAGGTCGTTAATTTCGAATGCGCCCGGCGCGACCGTGTTCTGATAAATCACGTACCCGTTCTGGCGGACCATCACCAGCGCGTTACTGTGGGCGGTGCCGCGAATAATAGGGGCATAGCCTTTTTCGCTGTCCGGCAGCATGTCGTTGTCGGATTTCAGCTCCACGCCGGTGTAGGGGACGCTGTCAAAAACGTCGGAAGGTGAGGTGCTTTGGCCCACCGTCACGTCACTTTTCATTGCCACAATATCGCGTTGCGCATAGGTATAAACGGAGGTGAATTTCTGTTCCTCCTCGTGGCCCGTGGTGCTGCGATTCCAGGTGGAGTAGTTACGAACGCGCCATGCCCCGAGGTTGAAGCCGGGACGCAGGTTAACGTACTGGCTGCTGCTATCCTCTTCACCCTGCTGGCGCGCATGGCTCTGGCTGGCGTTGACGCTGTAATTAAGCAGGCCCGCGTTGATCCCTTCGTCAAACTCTTTCGGGTCGATGTAACCGCGTGGCACCTGTCCGAGCGCCTTTTGCGGAATACTCAGCAGCAGCTGCTGATTGCGCACGCGAAAGGTCGCGGATGCCGAAGGGATGGCGTGTAGATCGGCGCACTGACCTTCTGCCCTCAGCTGCGGATATTTTTGGGTTTTGACCCCGAGGCTCTTTAATTCGTCCAGTGTAAAACAGGGCTGAAGCGTGCTGGTGCCCTGCGGATCTTTAACTACGTTAAAGGTCACGTCACGGGTATCAATTTTATTGTTATTGATAAATACCGCGACCTGATATTTACCTGGCGCCTGACCGGGACCTTTTTCATAGACAGACAGATCGGTCTTTTCCTGCTGCGGGTTATCAATGTCCAGCAGGGCAGGGTTAAAATAATCATCAGCCAAAACCTGCTGCGCAAAGATCGCCATTGCCAGGCAACAAAAAGTCATCAGCAATGACGAAAATCGGCAGGTGAACGGCTTTTTATGGCTGTACATGATGATTTTATTACCGGGCAATATTATTAATGAACGGGTTTAGACCATGTCTGGCTGATGCTGCCGTAATCCGTAATAATGGAATACACGACGGTCGAGCCTCCGACATTGCCAGGTAAAGCAAAATGCGTTTCAGTTTTTGGCACAGCCCAGGTGGCTTTCGTGATTTTCTGACCATTCAGGGTGACGGCCTGAAAATTCATATAGAAAGGCGTGGGATTGTTCACCACTAAATCATTCCCTTCGCGATGCCATTCAAGTTTATCGGCCATATCTTCTGGTTTGCCTTTTACCGCTGACGGGCGATAGAGCAATTTAATTCGGGTGTTAATGGCAATTTGCAGCGTATTTACGCCTTCAACCTGCTTTGAGGAAGGGATCGCTTTAATATTCAGCCAGTACAGAGATTCCCTGTCTTCCGGTAAATTTCCTCCCGTACGCACTACGCGTAGTACGTTATCTTCTTTCGCATCCAGTCGGAAAAGCGGCGGGGTGATCAGGAACGGGGCTTTGGCCAGGTTTTTACCGCCGGAATCGACCCAGGACTGCACCAGATAATCCGTGGTATCTGGGTTTGAAAGACCAAGAGATGATTCCTTTTTATCTCCCTGATAGACCAGACGGGTGCCATTGATCACGACACCCGCCTGTGCCGAGGCTGCTACCAGTAAAAGAGTGCTCAGTAAATAACCGTGGCGCATAAAGATTTCTCAATAAAAAGATGAGATATTAATGCCCGCAAGAGCATTAATATCTCAGGATTGATAAGATCAGTTATAAATAACGGTGAAGGTCGATACAGAGTTAGCAGGGCCCGCAGTAACTGCCGCCTGAGTTTGAATATAACGCGCACCGAACTCCAGGTCGTTAACCTCCGTTCCGGAGGCTAAAGGATATTGCTTCGAAGGGGTATACAGAGTGACAGGCTGCCCGGAAGCGTCCATTAGCTGAATAGCTACACCAGTAGCCGCATCGGTATCGGGCGTTAATGCCAGCGTGGCATTATTATCCGCATCCGGGGTACCACCGAAGTTAATCGCAGCCGAGGTTACGGTTTCCGGACAATTGGTTAACTTAATATCAAACTTCGTGAGTGTGCTGGTAGAGCCTGCGCCGGTAAATACCGTTTTAGATACTTTTCCTAACTGAACATCTAATGGATTACTTAATCCATTCACGACCTGGCAAGCAGAATCGATAATTTCTCCGGTGAAATTAATCTGCCCTTCACCGTTGGTTTCCGCAAATGCGGATGCAGAACACCCCACCGTTGTGGCGATAAACAACCCTAATGCAACCTTGTTCATAGTAAATCCCAATGTGTTTCTGGCAAAAACGTTGCCTGGACGTTTTTACCGTTGACCCTTAATAACTTTCCGATGTTTATTTAATCAAAAAAAGGACAGGTACGAATCTTTAGTTCCAATCACAAATAATGCAAATAGTGCTTGAGTTTATTTTTTTACCTGAAAACAGCAGGTTGATAATGATCACAAAACACTATCGGGTGCGTGTTCATCGGGCTATATTGTTAACAAGATGATGCTGTCAGGAGAAATGTCGTGGATTACCGCAAAATTATCAAAGAGGTAGGGCGTGGGAAAAACCATGCTCGCGATCTGGATCAGGAAACGGCCCGTGCGTTGTACACGCATATGCTGAATGGCGACGTGCCGGATCTGGAAATGGGCGGCATTCTGATTGCGCTGCGCATCAAAGGGGAAGGTGAGGCGGAGATGCGCGGTTTTTATGAGGCCATGCAGTCGCAGACGATGCGTTTAACCCCGCCCGTCACGAAGCCGATGCCGATTGTGATCCCGACCTACAATGGCGCGCGTAAGCAGGCAAACCTCACGCCGCTGCTGGCTATTCTGTTGCAGAAACTCGGTTTCCCGGTGGTGGTGCATGGCGTGAGCGAAGATCCAACGCGCGTGCTGACAGAGACCATTCTGGAATTATTAGGCATCGAACCTACTCTCCATGCTGGCCAGGCGCAGGCCAAACTGGAGGGGAACCAGCCGGTCTATATTCCCGTGCGCGCGCTCTGCCCGCCGCTGGAAAAGCAGCTGGACATGCGCTGGCGCATGGGGGTGCGTAACAGCGCCCACACCCTGGCGAAGCTGGCGACGCCGTTTGCCGAAGACGCCGCGCTGCGTCTTTCCAGCGTCTCCCATCCGGAGTACGTGACGCGGGTCGGTCAATTCTTTGCCAAAATCGGCGGGCGAGCGCTGCTGATGCACGGGACTGAAGGGGAGGTTTACGCCAACCCGCAGCGTTGTCCACAGCTGATGCTGATTGAGCCTGCCGGGACGCGGGTCGTGCTGGAACGTGGGGAAGAGAACAGCGATGTGATCCTGCCTGAGTCGAAAGATCCGCAAGTCACCGCGCACTGGATCGTACAGTGTCTGGCCGGAAAGGTGCCGGTTCCGCAGTCTATCAAGCTGCAAATGGCCTGCTGTCTGCTGGCGGCAGGGGAAGTGGCGTCTGTGGACGCCGGGTTGCAGCGCGTGGCGCAGTCTTTTTAAGCAAAAAAAAGCCCGTCCAGTGGCGGACGGGCAAACAAGGGTAACAACAACAGGGTCAATGAGGGTTGGAGCATCTCACCAGAGGGTAGGGTGAGGGTGGAGCATAATTCGTTCGATTACTTGTAGATAACCGCAGTACCGCTCAGTTTGTTATTACCGTTAGTGGAGGTGATGGTGTATCCACTTGCGCCGGCAGCGGCAGCTTTTTCCGCCAGTTTGGCTTCCAGACCGTCCAGCGTGGTCGCGCCTTCAGCACTCACCACCCCGATTTTATTCAGATCCTGTGCCTGAGTAGAGGAGACTGGCTCTACGGCGAAAGCGCCGAAAGACAGAGCGGACAGGGCAACAGCGGCAACAGCATATTTGATTGTTTTCATAGGTCAATTCTCGCAGGTTATTCTGTTAAGGGGACGATGTTCCGTCGATGTGATAAGTATCACGGTTTTTAGTGGAAGATAAAATCGAAGAGAATTGACGTGGTTACTCAAAAAAATTGAATGACAAATAACTTATTGATTATTAATAAATTCAGAAGCGCAATTGACATTTCTTGGGGATGCGCTTTACAGAAGCCATCGGAAGGGCACGTTTTGCTACGCGTTTCGCTAAAAGTCGTGAGCGTAAAGTAAACGGCTGGCGCGGTTAACTTCGGTAAAGGAAAGTCAACGTAACTGGCTGTCTTTCGATCCTCTACGATTATATCCTGAATGTGCCGCATTTTTTGAATCTTTCTCCTGCTGACAGGCAATGCATAGCCGTACGCCAGGAATGGCTTTACGCCGTGCTTCAGGAATCGGATCCCCGCACTCTTCGCATTCCGTCAAACTTTCGCCGCGCGGAATTTCACCGCGAGCACGCGCGACCGCATCTTCAATGGTACTGTTGATCTGTTCGTTAACGGCGTCGTCATTCGCCCAGCCGGAAGCCATCATGTTCTCCTGATCTGTTTAAGCCATTCATCTTAATATGGGGTTAAAAAACGCACAGTCAAGGCGAAGGAAGGAAATGAGAACTGCATCTGCCTGGCAGATGCAGTGTGGGAAAAGAGGGCATTATTTATAGATGGTCGCGGTGCCGTACATATGGTTATCGCCACCGGCGGCGTTCACCACGAAGCCTTTAGCCCCTTCCTGACGCGCTTTTTCGGCCAGCTTGTCCTGAAGGTCATCAAGGTTGCTTGCCCGGCTGACAGAGACCGTCCCGGCCGCACGTAGCTGGCTGGTGTCGTTGCTGTCGGTCAGAGGTTGAACGGACCAGGCTGAGAACGATGCGCCTGCCAGCGCACCCGCAATAATAAAGGTCAGATACTTTTTCATAATCACATCCTCAGGGGAAACAACAGGTGATTCCTCTTAAGTTTAGAAGCCTGACGCGCGTGATTTAGCGCAAAAATTTGATGATGATCTGCTTATTTTTTGAACGATAAATTCTGACAATTTGCTGACAGATCATAGACATACAGGTTGCTGATTTTCGTCGGTTTTTTGTGCAGCGCAGACAGATATTTACCCCCGCGCCGTCACAGGGTATCTTACGCGGCTGTCTAAAGGAGAATGCCATGACTTCCCAAAAGCCGGGATTGCACCCGCGTAACCGCCACCGTAGCCGCTACGACATGAAAGCCCTGTGCCTGAGCTGCCCGGAATTGCAGGATTTTATTGTTCAGACACCAGCCGGTGAACCGTCGGTAAACTTTGCCGATCCGCTGGCGGTTAAGACGCTGAACAAAGCGCTGCTGGCCCATTTTTATGGCGTTACGCACTGGGACATCCCGGATGGCTTTCTCTGCCCACCGGTGCCAGGACGTGCGGATTATGTCCATCATCTTGCCGATCTGCTGGCAGATGATAATGGCGGCGTGGTGCCGAAACAGGCCACCGTGCTTGATATCGGTACGGGCGCGAACCTGATCTACCCCCTGATAGGCGCACATGAGTACCAGTGGCGGTTTACCGGCAGCGAGATCGGCGCCGAGGCCTTTGCCAGCGCACAGGCCATTATCAACGCTAACCCAGGGTTAAGCCGGGCCGTTCGTTTGCGTCGTCAAAAGGATCCCGCTGCTATTTTCAACGGCATTATTCACAAGAACGAACAATATGATGCCACCCTGTGCAACCCGCCCTTCCACGACTCCGCCGCCTCCGCACGTGCGGGAAGTGAACGCAAGCGGCGTAACCTGGGCCAGGCTGAAGACGGCGCGCTGAACTTTGGCGGCCAGCAGCAGGAGCTATGGTGCGAGGGCGGGGAAGTGGCATTTATTCTGCGCATGATTGCCGAGAGTAAGGGCTTCGGTCGTCAGGTGAAATGGTTTACCACGCTGGTCTCCCGCGGCGATAACCTGCCGCCGCTTTACCGCGCGCTGACCGACGTCGGCGCGGTGAAGGTAGTCAAAAAAGAGATGGCGCAGGGCCAGAAGCAGAGCCGCTTTATCGCCTGGACCTTTATGGACGATAACAAACGCCGCAAATAGCCCCCCATCGCAGGCCGGGTAAGGCGAAGCCGCCACCCGGCTCGGTTACAGCGTCGGCTCCTGCGGAGGCAGCGGCGAAGCGGGCGGCGACAATACCTGATACGTCTGCACTGGCGCTCTCACGTTCGCCAGATCGAAGTGTTTTTTCACCATGCTGTCGAGGGCGAAGCGCACCGTCCACTGCTTAAGGGGCTGGGTGGTGAACGACACGCGCAGGGTAAAGGCAGTGTTCGTCAGCCCGACGATACCCGCGAACGACGGTTCACCAATCACCAGCCCGCGAATATCCTCCATCTCCATCAGTTCGCTCACCGCATCCCGCAGCGCCTGCTTCGCCTTATCTGCATCCTCATGACGATCGACATCATAATTCGCCACCACCGAACCAATGCCGCGCACAAAGTTGGCAAAGGTGGTAATCGATGACCACGGAATAATGTGGTACGCGCCGGTATCCTGACGTACGCCGACGGAGCGAATGGACATCCTCTCCACCGTGCCGGTGAGCGGTCCGATGGTCACCAGATCCCCGGTGTTCATCCCGTTCTCGAACTGGATAAAAACGCCGGTGATAATATCCTTCACCAGCGTCTGCGAACCAAAGGAGATCGCCAGCCCAAGCGCACCGGCACCCGCCAGCAGCGGGGCGATATTCACGCCGATTTCCGACAGCACAATCATGATGGTGATGGTGCTGATGATAACCGCCAGCGCGTTGCGGCACAGAGTCAGTAGCGTGCGGGCGCGGGCGCTCGGCAGCGGCCTGCCGTGGACATCCGACACCAGACGGTTTTCGATAAGGCTTGCCAGCAGCGTCCAGCCGACGGCGGAGAAGAACAGGATCAGCGCGATACGAATAAGAATATCAACGGTCTTTTCCCCCGCGCCGTTATGCAGCCAGTTCCAGAAATCAAACAGCCCCCACGCGTTCAGCAGCAGCATAATTGCCACGCAGACCGTCAGAATACGCGCCACCTTCAGGGATACCGTCATCCAGCCATTTACCCGCTTTTGCAGTTCCGGGTAGTTACGCTGAACCTGCGGCGACAGGGTGATCGTTTTCGACAGCCAGCGGGAGAGCAGGCCAGAGACAAAGGCCGCAATGCCGATAATCGCCAGGCTTTTGAACGTCGCCCCCATCATAAATTTCAGGCTATTGCCCGGATCGAACAGGGAGAAGAAACAGAGCACAATAAAATAGGCGCTGGCCAGCCAGTGCCACACCAGCGCAAAGGCGCGAATAAAGAGGCTGAAAAAGGAGAGGGAGCGATCGGCCAGGTGCAGCAGGCTGTCGGTGATCGCTTTTTTATTGTGGAAGATGAGGTACAGCGCCCAGACGGTAATGCACAGCATGATCAGCACGTTCGCCAGCGCCCCGAACTGCACGTTAATCTGGTTGGAAATAATCGGCACGGCAACCAGCAGGCCATAACCGATCAACCCGCTCAGCACGCTGAGCCGCACCGCCCAGTATTTGGCGCTCTGATCCGAAATGGCGAAGGGGCGAAGGTCCGGCACGCGTGGGCAGAAGATCAACCGCAGGAGGGCTTTAAAGAACTCAATCAGGGCAAATGCATTGAGGAACAGTCCCTGCTGAAACGCGATGGTTTTGTTTCCGGTATTAAGGCGGTCGGCCAGCATCTGGCCGACAAACAGCGTCAGGGCCAGCAGCAGTAAATCGATGACAAACGCCCCGGTAATCATTGCCGGAAGATGCAGCCAGCTGCTTTTATGCTGGTTCTTTTTGCGCCCCCACTGGCCCATTTTCCGGTAAAGCGGCCAGACAGACAGGCGCAACAGCCAGTAAAAAATGAAGACGGCGCCGGCCAGAATGGCAAACTGGGTGGCGGCTGCGGAAAAGGTGTGAGGATTAAAAGGCTTATGTGAGGTGCCAACCAGGTTGCGATAGAGCTGGGCAAAACGCGACGACAGGGCTTCCCCGTAGCGGCGACTGATGTCGGTGACGTTTTCCAGCACCGTTTTTTCTTCTTCGGCTTCCGGCGGCGCAATAGCAGGAACCGGATCCTGAGGCGGCGTGGCGGCCACCTTCCTCAGCTGATCGATCAGCTCCTGTCGGGACGTGTCGTTCTCAAGCACGTCGGCCAGCGCGCCGTAGGCGGCTTTTTTCTTTTCAGCGTCTGGCTCTGGCGGCGCATTTTGCTGGGTGGCGGTGGCTCCGGTGGTAACGCCGGGAAGGGTTACAGCAAGTGATGGCGCGCTAAACAGGCTAAACAGTAGCAACAGGATCCACGGCACGGCGTCCTCCGACAAAAATATCGTGCAAAATGATAAGTATAGAGCGCGGGGAGCGGAGGGGAGTTTTTGGGAACAATCCGGCGTAAAAAAGCCGGGCATGCCCGGCTCTGGGTGTGGCTATCAGGAGACGTGTTGCAGGAACTCCTGGAGGCGCTGGCTTGGTGGGTTCGCAATCAGCGCCTGCGGATTCCCGTCCTCCGCGATACGGCCCTTATCAATGAAGATCAGACGGGACGCCACCTTTTCGGCAAAGCCGATTTCGTGGGTAACGATCACCATCGTCATGCCTTCTTCCGCCAGATCCTGCATAACTTTCAGCACTTCGTGACGCAGCTCCGGGTCGAGTGCCGACGTTGGCTCATCGAACAGCATCATCTTTGGCTTCACCGCCAGCGCACGGGCAATGGCCACGCGCTGCTGCTGGCCGCCGGACAGCTCGGAAGGATAGTGGTGGGCACGCTCCGCCAGACCAACCTTCGCCAGCAGATCTCTTGCCAGCGCTTCCGCTGCCGCTTTGCTGGCCCCGCGCACGCGCAGAGGACCAAACATCACGTTTTCCAGCGCCGTGAGGTGCGGGAACAGGTAGAACTGCTGGAACACCATGCCCGCTTCCTGGCGGATCAGGCGCTCGTCCACTTTCGGATCGTTAACCTTCAGACCATCGACGATCAAATCGCCGCTGGTGATCTCCTCAAGCTTGTTAATGCAGCGCAGCAGGGTGGATTTACCGGAACCGGACGGCCCGATGATCACCACCACTTCGCCCTGCCTGATGTTCAAATCGATATTGTGCAGCACCTGGGTTGGGCCAAAGTGCTTGGAAACGTTTTTAAATTCAATCACAGGATTTTCATCCTTCTTTCAAGACGACGCAGAACAAAGCTCAGGACAAGCGTGATAATCAGATAGACAACGGCGACCGCACTCCAGATTTCCAGAGCGCGGAAGTTACCCGCGATGATCTCCTGGCCCTGACGGGTCAGTTCGGCCACGCCGATAACAATAAACAGCGAGGTGTCTTTAATGCTGATGATCCACTGGTTACCCAGCGGCGGCAGCATGCGGCGCAGCGCCAACGGCAGGATCACGTGACGAATGGTTTCGCGACGGGAAAGACCTAACGCCAGGCCGGCTTCGCTGAAGCCTTTATGAATCGACAGCACCGCACCGCGGGTAATTTCCGCAATGTAGGCGCCGGAGTTGATCATGATGGTGACAACGGCGGCGCTGAACGGGTCGATGCGCAGGTCGGTGAAGGCCATCGGCAAGGCGAAGTAGATGAACATGACCTGCACCACAATGGGGGTGCCGCGGATCACTTCGATGAAAACCAGTGCGATGTGGTTTGCAATCCAGCCGCCGTAGGTGCGGGCGAAACCGGCCACCAGACCGATAATCAACCCGCCAACCAGACCGAGGACCGAAATCCACAGGGTCATTTTAGCGCCTTCAAGCAAGAGAGGAATGGCAGGCCAGATGGCGCTCCAGTCAAACTGCATGATGTATTCCTGTATACCGTGGTGAAAAACAAAAAACGTAGGCCCGGTAAGCGGAAGCGCCACCGGGCGTTACAAACCTGAAGTCAGGTGAAATTATTTAGGCTCGGTACCGAACCATTTTTTGTAGATTTCGTTATAGGTGCCGTTCTCTTTCAGGGTTTTCAGCGCGCCGTTAACTTTGTTACGCAGGTCGTCGCTGCCTTTCGGGAACGCAATACCGTACTGCTGAGCTTCCAGGGAATCACCTACCGCTTTGAACTTGCCATTACCGGCGGTTTTGATGAAGTAAAGGATGTTAGGCGTGTCGTGCAGCACCGCGTCAGCGCGGTTGGTGCCCAGTTCCATGTAAGCGTTGTCGATGTTCGGGAACTGACGCAGGTCTTTGGTTTTGATGTTGGCTTTCGCGTAATCAACGGAGCCGGTTCCGCTCTTCACGGCGACCACTTTACCGTCGAGATCTTTCACGCTTTTCACGTCGTTGTTATCCGCTTTCACCATCACCAGCAGGCCGCTTTTGTAGTAGCCGTCAGAGAAGTCGATGGCTTTTTTACGTTCTTCGGTAATGGTGATGCCTGCCAGCGCCAGGTCAACGTTTTTGGTTTGCAGTGCCGGGATAATGCCGCTGAAATCCATTGGCTTCAGGGTGTAATCCAGTTTGAGTTCTTTTGCGACAGCGGCCCACAGATCCACGTCAAAACCAACGTATTTATCACCCTGTTTGAATTCAAACGGTACGAACGCCGTGTCAGTCGCCACAACCAGTTTGTCGGCAGCCTGCGAGGACACCGCAAACGCCAGGGTAAGTGCAGCCAGTGAAACTTTTAATACAGACTTCATAGCATTTCCTTTTATATCCACGGGGCGATCCCCTGCGAGAACCTCAGGCACAATGAAAAAATCGTGCCAATTTTACAAGCTGTTGTTTTGCAAAGGGGATGATGTCACGCATTGCACAAAAAGCGTGGCAATTCTGCCAGGTTGCACCAGAATGGAGCACCGTTTTGGTGCGCTTCGTTAAGGTCTTCTGACAGGGGGATATTTAGCGCAGAATCTGACGAAAAAACAATCTTTCGTTAACGGTTGTGTGAGGTGATTATTACATTTTATTCACTTTTGCGGCCGTTGCGGGCAAAAGTGCGCACCATAAATGTGCAAAACCCCCGCCAGGGGCGAGGGTTATTCGGACAATCCGCAGGGATTATTCGATGTTGGACTCAATGAACCACAGGAACTGATCCAGGTCGCGTGATGCGGCAGTGAAGATATCAGCGGTATCTTCATCTTTGGCTTCGCCAATCGCTTTACGAACATCATTCGCCACAATCGCATAACGATCCGCCAGCTCTTTCAGGTGATCCTGAACGGTATGGATATCCAGCGGATAGCTTTTCAGTGGCGTTTTGCTGTTGATCACCTGTGTGGTACCCAGTGCCACGCCACCCAGCTGTACGGCACGTTCGGCCATGGTATCCAGGTGAGTCACCAGTGCTGTGCGGAAGCCATCCAGCATTTCATGAACGGCAATAAAGTTTGCACCGCGCATATTCCAGTGGGCCTGTTTGGTGATCAGCGAAAGATCGATGAACTGGACCACCTGGCGATTCAGCAACTCGATGGTCGCTTTTTTATCGCTATCCGATACATCGTTACGGGTATAAAGCAGATTAGACGCTTTCGTTTTCACCAGTTTAGCGGTACTCATAATCTCATATCCTCTTGATGTTTGTGTCCCAGGTAATTACGGGACTAAGTATAGCACCGGATTTTTTCTCTGCGGTTTGGCTCTGCCTATCGGTTTAATAGCGAAAGGAAGGTTGTATTATCAACTATTTGAAAAATAAGTAGTTTATTTAAATTGATACAGATCAATCTTAATCCACTCTCCAGGAAGGCGAGCAGGTGAAATATTTTGGCAATATGAGAGAGTTTGTAAGAAATTATTTGAGCTACTGACGTGGCGTATATTCTGCATGGCGGGTTAGCCATGCAGAATTTAAGGCTTAGTTGAGGTCTATTTTTTCCACTTTAGGTTCCGGACGCATGGTCAGGGTGGAGCCCATTGACGCCGCGATAATGGAACAGAGCGCCAGCGTTTGTACCAGGGGCAGGGTTTCACCGAGGAAAATCATTCCTGAGATGGCGGCCAGCGCGGGCTCCATGCTCATGAGCGTACCAAAAATGCGTGTGGGCAGGCGCGTCAGGGCGATCATCTCCAGAGAGTAGGGCAGCGCCGTGGAGAGAATGGCAACCGCCAGCCCAACCGGCAGGATTGACCATTGCCATATTGAGTCTGTCGCTTGTGCCATTCCAATCGGGACAAAGATAACGGCGGCAATCAGCGAGCCTAAGGCGACCGTCGCGGGGCCGTGCTCTTCCCCCGCACGCTGGCCAGTGAGAATATACACCGCCCAGCATGCCCCCGCGCCCAGCGCCAGAGCTGCCCCTGTCAGATCGATTTGTGAAACGCTTTGCCCGAGCGGCAGCAGGAACCATAGCCCCAGCACGGCCAGTACGACCCAGATAAAGTCTACCGGACGACGAGAAGAGAAGAGGGCAACCGCCAGCGGGCCGGTAAATTCAAGCGCGACCGCGATCCCCAGCGGGATCGTCTGAATAGAGAGATAGAACATGTAGTTCATCCCTCCCAGCGCCAGCCCATAAAAAAGCAGTGGCAGTCGCTGCTCCTTTTTAAACCGTAGCCGCCAGGGTTTAAAAACAACCACGAGGATCAGGGTGCCTAATGCGATACGCAGCGCCGTGACGCCGGGCGCACCAACCAGCGGAAACAGCGATTTTGCCAGCGACGCGCCGCTTTGTATGGACATCATCGCGATAAGTATGACTGCCACCGGCATCCAGACCGACGATTTACGAGGTAAACCTGGCATCCTTTCTCCTGTCAATTTATGTCAAATGAGGTAAAAGTCGCAGTGTAATGGAAATAAGCTGCAACGGTTGAGCTACTGTTGAAAAAAATCCAGGGAAAATCCGTAAAATGAGAAAACGTTGATGATTTTATCGCCTGAAAGATTAGGAATAATCTGGATGAACTAAATGGCGATGACGCGCACTATTAGCATTTACAGGTGAAAATCTGGAGTTATTTGAACGAGATAGCTGGTGCTGGAAATGTTCTGTTACAGGAAAGGTCGCATTAGACATCGTGAATGACAAAGAGTTTCACAGAATTTTTTGATATATTTAAAACTTACGGACTTACTTGAAGCACATTTGAGGTGGTTATGAAAAAAATTGCATGTCTTTCAGCACTGGCAGCTGTTCTGGCTGTTTCCGCAGGTACCGCTGTAGCGGCAACTTCTACTGTAACCGGTGGTTACGCTCAGAGCGATATGCAGGGCGTGATGAACAAAACCAACGGTTTCAACCTGAAGTACCGTTACGAGCAAGACAACAACCCGCTGGGTGTGATCGGTTCTTTCACTTACACCGAGAAAGATCGTACTGAAAATGGCTCTTACAATAAAGGTCAGTACTACGGCATCACCGCGGGTCCTGCTTACCGCCTGAATGACTGGGCAAGCATCTACGGTGTTGTAGGTGTTGGCTACGGTAAATTCCAGCAGACCGAAAACCAGGGTCTGAACCGTACTGCAAGCAACAGCGACTATGGTTTCTCCTATGGCGCAGGTATGCAGTTCAACCCAATCGAAAACGTTGCTCTGGACTTCTCCTATGAGCAGAGCCGTATCCGCAACGTTGACGTTGGCACCTGGATCGCGGGCGTAGGTTACCGCTTCTAATCACTTCGGTGAGCCAGTAAAAAATCCGCCCAATGTGGCGGATTTTTTTTGTTTGTACCCTCTCCCCGTGGGAGAGGGCCGGTGAGGGCATCAGCCCGCACGAAACGGCAGAAATTACTTACTCTTAATATCGAAAATATCCGTCCCAAGATGGTTATAGTCGACTTTCTGTAACTTAAAGTTGGTAATGTAAACTGGCGGGCCCTTCTTCCCGGAGATAAACGGGTAATCATTTTTTATCTCTTTCGCCTTAATCCCCGTCCATTGTGAGAAGAATTTCAGGAAATCGTTCGCGGAACGGCGCGCTTTGATGATGCGATGCGTTTTGTCATCACTCGACAGCACCATAAACGGTACCTGGAAGTTTTGCTGGAACTTGTCATCGTGTGCCAGATACTGCACCTGTTTACCGCGCTCCTTAAATGCCAGACCGTGGTCAGAGAAATAGACCATCGAGAAGCTGTCGCCGCTGTTGCGCAGCTGTGCGTACAGCTTGCTGAGCAGATCGTCGGTTTGCGTCATGGTGTAGAGATAACACGAGGTCTCTTTGGATTGCACAAACTCCGCATATTTTCCCCCGGTACGATCGCATGCCTGCGGGTGTGACCCCATCAGGTGCAGGACAATCAGCTGCGGCTGGGTGCGCTGAGTAGCAAAGACCTGCGCCGTCATTTTTAGCAACGCTTCATCTTTTGTGTTTTTATCGGCTTCGAAATCACCGCTTTTCAGGAACTGTACCTCGTCGGCACGCTTCGCGATGCTGGCGATGGCGGTATCATACTCGCCGATCTGTCCCTGGTTAGAGAACCACCATGTCTGAAAACCTGCCCGGTTGGCCAGGGTGACAAAATTATCCTGAAACTGCGGTTTTCCATCCACCACGCGGTTGAGCGTCAGACCGAGTGATTTCTGCGTCGAGCCGCTGGCCGCCACGTAGTCGGTAAACAGCGTACCGTTAACGGCGCTGGCAAACGGCGTGTTATCCCAGTGACCGCCAAACGCGCCGAGCGCATCGCGACGCGCGCTTTCCCCGATCACCACCACGTAAGTGTGATACTTCGGTTTCACCGCCAGCACGTTCCAGGTATCTTTCATGGTGGAAAGCTCGGCCATACGCGCCTGCTCGTCGAGCACTTCCTCGTTATTCACCACCACGTCTTTGACGAAGCGAAACACCGGATACCCGGTATCTTTAAGCTTAAACACGCCGCCCCAGGCCAGATTTTGTACCGGTGCAACAAAAAACGTCACCACGCTAAAGGCCAGGCACAGGCTTTCAATTTTACCCCATGCCTTTTTCCCGACGGGCTTGCGACGAACCGCAATCACGCCGAGGGCAAAAATGAAAAGGCCAACCACGTAGTTGTACCACGGGAAGATCGTCAGGATCTCTGTGGACTCTTCCATATTGGTGGAGTGGAGCGCCAGCAGAGTATTAAAGTTCGGCGCGCCATAGGCCTGGCCAAACGGGAAATAGGCGGCAGCAATCAGAGAACAGATCCCGATAAGCACTTTCTGCACGCGCGGTGCGCTTCGCCAGAGCAGGTGAAGAATACAGGTGAATCCGACGGCATAAAGCAGGCTAAAGGGGTAGCCAAGAGCAAAGTTAATCAACAGCGATTGCAAAAAATAGAATCCCGTCCACGGGCTTAAGGCCCGGCTGCGGGTAACAAGTGTATCAATCAGGGTTACGTTCATAGATCACTATCACGAAAACGCCATGTGCTCACCCTGGCGTCAAGGGTCAAAGCCTGCCGGACAGTGCGTGGAAAGGGAATGAGAGGTCCGCTTCAGCGAGCCGCAAATTGTGCAGGGCTGCAAGAAGATAGTGCGAGCGTGAATTAAGGTCAACAGTTGCTAAACAGATGTTTTGCGAAGGGGGCTGCAAATCCGCAAAAATAATCGGGAACAGGCCAGTTTACAACGTAAGTGTGACGGGAAAATGAAGCGGCGTACCGCGACGCCGCTTAGTGGGAAGAATTGTCGTCCTGCTGCGGTTTGGCGTTAAACATATCGCACAGCATGTTCAACAGCATCAGGCGCACTTTAAAAGGAGAGTGGGTAAACACGTTCATACACCTCTTGAATTCATTCATAAGACCTCCTGATTCATGAACCCTTCGATCCGTGAAGGGTGACTGCATTACATACAGATATAGCACAGGCTATATTGTATAGCTATGGCTAATTCGTTAATTTTTTGTGCTTGTAGAGCTATGGTTTACAATGTGCGCTCCGTTACAGGGCGCTGGAAGCGTCAACCCCATTGAGGAAGCACAATGAACCGTCGCGCAGGTAAGCCAACAACAAAAAAAACGACGCAACTGGTGAACGTTGAAGAGCATGTGGAAGGCTTCCGCCAGGTGCGTGAGGCGCACCGCCGGGAGCTGATTGATGATTATGTCGAACTGATCTCTGATCTGATTCGTGAGGTTGGAGAAGCGCGCCAGGTGGATATGGCCGCACGCCTTGGGGTGTCGCAGCCAACCGTTGCCAAAATGTTAAAACGTCTGGCGTCGGTCGGGCTGATCGAGATGATCCCCTGGCGCGGGGTGTTTCTCACCGCTGAGGGCGAAAAGCTGGCGCAGGAGAGCCGCGAGCGCCACCAGATCGTCGAGAATTTTTTACTGGTGCTGGGCGTCAGCCCGGAAATTGCCCGTCGGGATGCCGAAGGTATGGAACACCACGTCAGCGAAGAGACGCTGGTGAAGTTCCGCGAATTTACGCTCAAATACGGTCCCTCCGCTGAATGAACATCCCCGGCTTGCAGGCCCTGAAACGCGATCGCTTTTTCCATCTTTTACTTATTACTGGCGTTGGGCTCAGCGTCTTTGTGCCCTTCACGCCGCACACCTGGCCGGCGGCCATAGACTGGCGCACCATTATTACCCTGAGCGGTTTGATGATGCTCACCAAAGGCGTGGAGCTGAGCGGCTATTTTGATGTGCTGGGGCGCAAAATGGTGCGCCGCTTCGCCACCGAGCGCAAGCTGGCCCTGTTCATGGTCTTTTCGGCGGCGCTGCTGTCGACGTTTCTCACTAATGACGTGGCGTTGTTTATCGTGGTGCCGCTTACGCTCACGCTGCGTAAGCTGTGCGAAATACCGGTTACCCGTCTGATTATCTTTGAAGCGCTGGCCGTCAATGCGGGCTCGCTGCTCACGCCGATCGGTAACCCGCAGAATATTCTGCTGTGGGGACGCTCCGGCCTGTCGTTTACCGCATTTACCGGGCAGATGGCGCCGCTGGCGCTGGCGATCGTGGCGACGCTGCTGGCGGTGGGCTGGTTTGCTTTCCCGAATAAAACATTGCAGTACCACAGCGGCACCACCGGCCCCCAGTGGCAGCCGCGTCTCGTCTGGAGCTGCCTGGGTCTGTATATCGTTTTTCTTATCGCGCTGGAGTTAAACCAGGCGCTGGCGGGCGCGCTGCTGGTGGCGTGTGGCTTCCTGTTCCTCGCCCGGCGGGTGCTGGTGAGCGTCGACTGGACGCTGCTGCTGGTGTTTATGGCGATGTTTATTGACGTCCATCTGCTGATCCAGCTCCCGGTATTGCAGAACGTTCTCCATAGCGTCAGCGGTCTGTCGCAGCCGGGATTATGGCTGACGGCGATTGGTCTCTCGCAGGTGATCAGTAACGTGCCGTCCACCATTTTGCTGCTTAACTATGTTCCCCCTACGGTACTGCTGGCGTGGGCGGTCAACGTCGGCGGCTTTGGGCTGCTGCCCGGCTCGCTGGCTAACCTCATCGCCCTGCGGATGGCCAACGATCGCCGCATCTGGTGGCGCTTCCATGTATGGTCAATCCCGATGCTGCTCTGGTCAGCGGCGGTCGGTTTCGGACTATTCCTTCTCATATAGTGCGCAATTTGTCAGTTTTTCCTGGCAAATGTATAGCAACGTCCTAGCTTTAGTGAACGGCATAGTGTGATGCCGCTCACTGACAGGACCGTTGCTGAACTATGGCAGAAGATCAAAACCCACCTGCTGATGAGCAGGATCAAAACAATAACGAGCGCAAGCGCCCGGGCAAAAAACCGTTAATTATCCTTGGCATCGTGGTCATCGTGATGGTGATCGTGGCGCTGGTCTGGTGGTTTTTAACCCGTAACGAAGAGACCACTGACGACGCCTTCACCGACGGCGACGTTGTAACCATTGCCCCAAAAACGGCAGGCTACGTTACCGAACTTCGCGTGCGGGATAACCAGCGCGTGAAGAAAGGGGATGTGCTGGTGGTGATCGATCCGCGTGATACCACCGCCCAGCGCGATCAGGCTCAGGCCCAGCTTGGGCTGGCGGTTGCGCAGCTGCATCAGGCGCAGGCGCAGCTGGCGCTCTCGAAGGTGCAATATCCCGCCCAGCGCGATGAAGCCAAAGCGCAGGTGCTTAAAGCCCAGGCGGATATGGCCAACGCGCAGGCGGAGTACCGCCGTCAGCGCGGCGTTGACCCGCGCGCGACCACGCAACAAAGTATCGATGCCGCGAACGCCCAACTGCGCAGTGCCCAGGCTGGCCTTGCCAGCGCCCAGGCGCAGCTGGAAGTGGCGGAGCAGGTACAGCTGCAAATTCGCCAGCAGGAGACCAACGTCGAAGCGCGCGAACGCCAGGTCGATCAGGCCAGAGCGCAGCTGGAAACCGCCAACCTGAACCTCTCTTATACCGAAGTCCGCGCCCCGTTCGACGGTTTTGTCACCAAACGCAACGTCCAGCCCGGTACGCTGGTGCAGGCAGGCACGGCGCTGTTCTCGCTGGTCTCCCCGAACGTGTGGGTGGTGGCGAACTTCAAGGAGTCGCAGCTTGAGCGCATGAAGCCGGGCGACAAAGTGACCGTGTCCGTCGATGCCTGGCCGGATATGGAGCTGGAAGGCCATATCGACAGCATCCAGCAGGGCAGCGGCTCGCGCTTCTCCGCCTTCCCGTCGGAAAACGCCACCGGTAACTTTGTGAAGATCGTTCAGCGCGTGCCGGTGAAAATCGTCATTGATAAAGGGCTGGATCCGAACAAGCCGCTGCCGCTGGGGCTGTCGGTTGAACCGAAGGTCACCGTGGAATGACGGATCACAGCCACGATAACTGGAAGCCCGCCAGTAACCCGTGGGCGGTGGCGATTGTGGTCACCCTGGCGGTGTTTATGGAAATTCTGGACACCACCATCGTCAACGTGGCGCTGCCCCACGTCGCAGGGTCGCTCTCGGCCAGCTATGACGAATCCACCTGGGTGCTCACCAGCTACCTGGTGGCGAACGGCATCGTGCTGCCGATTTCGGCCTTTCTGAGCCGCCTGTTTGGTCGCAAGCAGTTCTTCCTGATCTGCATTGTGATGTTCACCATCTGCTCGTTCCTGTGCGGCATCGCCACCGAGCTATGGCAAATCATCCTGTTCCGCGTGATGCAGGGCTTCTTTGGCGGCGGGTTGCAGCCCACCCAGCAGTCGGTGCTACTCGACTACTTCAAGCCGGAGGACAGGGGCAAAGCCTTTGGCCTTTCATCCATTGCCATTATCGTCGCGCCGGTACTCGGGCCCACGCTGGGGGGCTGGATCACCGATAACTACTCCTGGCGCTGGGTGTTCTTTATCAATATCCCGGTAGGGATTGTGACGGTGCTGGCTATCTATCAGCTGCTGGAAGATCCGCCGTGGGAGAAAAAGTCGGAAGAGAAGCTCACCGTCGACTGGACGGGGATCGGCCTGATCGCCCTCGGTCTTGGCTGTTTGCAGGTAATGCTCGACCGGGGCGAAGATGATGACTGGTTCTATTCGAACTTTATCCGCACCTTTGCGGTACTGACGCTGGTCGGCATTATCGGCGCGATCTACTGGCTGATGTACGCCAGAAAGCCGGTGGTGGATCTGCACTGCATGAAGGACCGCAACTTTGCGATCTCCAGCCTGCTGATGGCGGGGATGGCGATGATCCTGTACGGCAGTTCGGTGGTTATTCCTCAGCTGGCGCAGCAGGATTTGGGCTATACCGCCACCTGGTCCGGGCTGGTGCTCTCGCCCGGCGCGGTGCTGATTGTGCTGACCATCCCGCTGGTGCTGAAGCTGATGCCGGTGGTGCAGACGCGCTGGATCATCGCCTTCGGCTTTACCTGCCTGGCGGTGTCGTTCTTCTGGTCCCGCACGCTGACGCCGGATATCGATTTCGAAACGCTGGTGCTGTTCCGCAGCGCCCAGTCTATAGGGCTGGGGTTCCTGTTTGTGCCGCTGACCACCATCGCCTTTATCTCGATCCCGAGGCGGCTTAACGCCGACGCGGCGGCGCTGTTTACCATGTTCCGCAACGTGGCCGGCTCGATTGGGATTTCGCTCTCGACGGCGGCGATCACCGAGCGCTCGCAGGCGCACAGCGCGCATCTGGCTTACCACGCTTCGCCGTTTAACGAGCAGTTCCAGCTGGCGATACGCGAAAGCGCCCAGGCGATCCAGAACTTCACCACTCAGGTGGGCGATCCGACCGGCATTGCCACCGGGCGGATGTACCAGACGATGATCGAGCAGTCGCGCTTTCTGGCCTACATTGACGTCTTCACCATTCTGAGCGCGGTGGCCCTATTACTGATTCCGTTTTGTTTGTTGCTCTCGCCGGTTAAGAGCGAGGGGAGTGCAGGAGCACACTGATGATACACAGACGTTTACACCCTCTGATGATAATGATGCTGCTGGTGGGCTGCGCCGTCGGGCCGGACTACCAACAGCCAGCACCGCCCGCTACCACGCACTGGAACGATAAGGGCGACAGCGCGGTGAAATCGCAAATTTCCTCCGCCGCCACCAACCCGCGCTGGTGGAAAACCTTCGGCTCGCCGCAGCTCGACAGCCTGATTGAACGCGCCATCGCCGGGAATCTGACGCTACAGCAAACGGTATTACGCATCGCCGGCGCGCGCGAACAGATTAACCAGGCCGGCGGGGCGTTTTTCCCGTCGGTGAATGGCAATGTGCAGGCGACGCGCCAGCAGCTTGGGCTGGAAGGGGAGCTGAAATCCCACGGCGTGTACGACCAGTTGAATAATGTCGATCCTGAACTGCGGGGCGCGTTAGGCCCGCTGACGCAGCCGATTAACCTCTATCAGGGCAGCTTCGACGCCCAGTGGGAAATCGACCTGTGGGGCAAGGTGCGCCGTCAGGTAGAAGCGGCCGAGGCGCAGCAGCGGGCGGCGATCGAGCAGCGTAACGATGCGCTGGTCTCGCTGGAAGCCGAAGTGGCGCGGGCGTGGCTACAGCTGCGTGGGGCGCAGAGCATCATTGCCACGCTTAATACGCAAATTGAAAGCGCGCAGCAGACGCTGGATCTGACCGAAAGCCGCCAGCGGGGCGGGCTGTCGCCGCAGATGGACGTGGAAAATGCCCGGGCGCAGCTGGGCAATCTTGAAGCCCAGCTGCCGCAGTATCAGGCGCAGGAACGCCAGGCGATGAACGGGCTGGCGATCCTTCTTGGTAAGCCGCCGGGCGCGCTGGATGCCGAACTGCAATCCGTGCAGCCGATGCCTGCCCTGCCGGATATTGTGCAGACCGGTATTCCGTCCACCCTCGCACGCCGCCGCCCGGACGTGCGCGAAGCGGAGGCGAATCTCCACGCCGCCACGGCGCAGATTGGCGTCTCGGTGGCAGAGCTGTTCCCGAGCTTTACCCTCTCCGGACAGTTTGGCCTGCGCAACAGCGAATCTAACTGGCTGACCGACTGGAGCAGCCACTTCTACAGCTTTGGCCCGCAGGTTTCCATACCGATTTTCCAGGGCGGTCGGCTGGTCTCCAGCGTCAAGGTGGCGCGCGCGCAGCAGGGGGCGGCAGTGCTGGACTATCGCCAGACGGTACTGACGGCGCTCGGCGACGTTGAAAACGCGCTGGTGAGCTATCGCACCGACCAGCAGCGTGAAGCGGGCCTGGCGAAAACCATCGACGCGCTGCAAAACGCCTTTGATCTCGCCAGCGACAGCTATCGGCAGGGGATCGCCAGCTTTATTGACGTGCTGGACGCCCAGCGTCAGCTCGCTCAGGCCGAACAGCAGCGGGCGCAGGCGCAGGTGCAGAGCGCGCTTGACCTGGTGGCGCTCTACAAAGCCCTCGGCGGCGGCTGGGAGCCGTATCAGCAGGTGCGGCTGCCAGACTACAGCGTCTTTGGCGACGCCCCACGCGGATAGATTCAGAGGATTGGGCAAGAAACGGACAGGAACGCCACATTCGCGATGGCTGAGGGGCGGGTATAACTAACAGACATCCAATCGACATGCGAGGAAAGCGTTAAGCGTTATCAAAAACTGGGCAATACCGGACTGTTTGTTTCTGAACTCTGCCTCGGCACCATGACCTTCGGCGGTGAAGGCGGCATGTGGGGCAAAATTGGTCAGCTTCAGCAAAGCGACGCCGAGCAGCTGGTGGGCCGCGCGCTGGACGCCGGGATCAATTTTATCGACACGGCAGATGTCTACTCGGAAGGGCGTTCAGAGGAGATCACCGGGCAGGCGCTGAAGAACCTGAAAATTCCGCGCGAAAACGTGGTCGTTGCCACCAAGGTGTTCGGTGAAACCGGCACAGCGGGGGTGAACTCGCGCGGTAGCTCGCGCTATCACATCATCAGCGGCGTGAAGGAGAGCCTGCGTCGCTTGCAGCTGGATCATATCGATCTCTATCAGCTGCACGGTTTCGACCCCGCGCCCCCCATCGAGGAGACGCTTTACGCGCTGGATAATCTTGTGCAGCACGGTCACGTACGCTATATCGGCGTCTCGAACTGGGCGGCATGGCAGATTGCCAAAGCGCTCGGCATCTCTGAGCGTCTGGGGCTGGCGCGTTTTGCCTCATTGCAGGCGTACTACACCATCGCCGGGCGCGACCTTGAGCGCGAACTGGTGCCGATGATGCAGAGCGAAGGCGTCGGGTTGATGGTATGGAGCCCGCTGGCGGGTGGTCTGCTGAGCGGAAAATACGATCGCGACGGGCAGAGCGCGGCCGGTAGTCGTCGCCTGGCGTTCGACTTCCCGCCGGTGAATAAAGATCGCGCCTTCGACTGCGTGGACGTGATGCGTACCATCGCCGAAAGTAAAGGCGTTTCCGTGGCGCAAATCGCGCTGGCGTGGCTGCTGCACCAGAAAGCGGTGACCAGCGTCATCATCGGGGCGAAACGGGTCGATCAGTTGGATGACAACATTGCCGCAACCGGCATTCAGCTGAGCGATGATGAGCTGAAACAGCTGGATGCGGTCAGCGCGCTGCCGCGCGAGTATCCTGGCTGGATGCTGGAGCGCCAGGGCGAGTACCGTCGCAATCAGTTAGCGCAACAATAACCTTTCTTTCCCCGGTGGCGCTTGCGCTTACCGGGGCTGCGTTCCCTTGTAATGACATATTAACGTTATGTCACTACACGAAATACCAATGGGCTGTTCTCTTCTTCCGCAGTTTCAGTATGCCAGCTTTACGAACGCACAGGGCGGCACCCGGGAAGAATCACTCCGGGCCAATGCGTGCGTTTCATTAATGCGCGCATCCGTGTATTAAGGATTGCCTTAATCCTCCTTAAATGATATTAATTATCATTCTTATTATAAAAATAATGGCAGTTTAAAATATCTGGCAAGGATGTGAGCTTAACGATCGATCACTTTTGCGTTAGGCATGTATTAGGGAATGGGTATGAGAATTATCAAGATCTTCTGGCCGCTCACTGCGCTCCTGGCAGGGTTGAACAGTCAGGTATCACTGGCAAAATCCTCCGATGATAACGACGAGACCCTGGTGGTGGAAGCCACCGCTGAGCAGGTACTCAAACAGCAGCCGGGCGTGTCGATTATTACCAGCGAAGATATTAAAAAGAACCCTCCGGTCAACGATCTCTCCGATATTATTCGCAAAATGCCCGGTGTCAATCTGACCGGCAACAGCGCCTCGGGTACACGTGGTAATAACCGCCAGATCGACATTCGCGGCATGGGGCCGGAGAACACCTTAATTTTAATTGATGGTGTGCCTGTGACGTCGCGCAACGCCGTGCGTTATAGCTGGCGTGGAGAGCGTGATACCCGCGGCGACACCAACTGGGTGCCACCGGAACAGGTTGAGCGTATTGAAGTGATCCGCGGCCCTGCGGCGGCACGCTACGGTTCGGGCGCAGCGGGCGGGGTGGTGAACATCATTACCAAACGCCCTACCAACGACTGGCACGGTTCGCTGTCGTTATACACCAACCAGCCGGAAAGCAGCGACGAAGGCGCTACGCGTCGCGCCAACTTCAGCCTTAGCGGGCCGCTGGCTGGCGATGCGCTGACCATGCGCCTGTACGGAAACCTGAATAAAACCGATGCCGACAGCTGGGATATTAACTCCTCGGCCGGTACGAAAAACGCGGCCGGGCATGAAGGGGTGCGCAACAAAGATATTAACGGCGTTGTCTCGTGGAAATTAAATCCGCAGCAAATTATCGATTTCGAAGCCGGATATAGCCGCCAGGGGAATATCTATGCAGGCGATACGCAAAACAGTTCTTCCAGTGCCGTCACTGAAAGCCTGGCGAAATCCGGCGAAGAGACGAACCGCCTGTACCGGCAGAATTATGGCATTACACATAATGGTATCTGGGACTGGGGTCAAAGCCGTTTTGGTGTCTATTACGAGAAAACCAATAACACCCGCATGAATGAAGGATTATCCGGCGGCGGTGAAGGGCGTATTTCGGCGGATGAAAAGTTCACGACCAATCGCCTGAGCTCCTGGCGAACCAGCGGCGAGCTTAATATTCCGCTGAATGCGCTGGTCGATCAAACGCTGACCGTGGGTGCGGAGTGGAGCCGCGATGAGCTCGACGATCCTTCCTCTACCAGCCTGACCGTGGATGACAGTGATATCGGCGGCATTTCTGGCTCGGCTGCGGATCGCAGCAGTAAAAACCATTCCCAAATCAGTGCGCTGTATATTGAAGATAATATTGAGCCGGTTCCCGGCACGAATATCATTCCCGGCCTGCGCTTTGATTATCTCAACGAGTCCGGCGGTAACTTCAGCCCCAGCCTGAACCTCTCGCAGGAATTGGGCGATTACTTCAAAGTCAAAGCGGGGATTGCCCGAACCTTTAAAGCACCAAACCTGTATCAATCCAGCGAAGGTTATCTGCTCTACTCGAAAGGCAACGGTTGTCCAAAAGATATTACATCGGGCGGCTGCTACCTGATCGGTAATAAAGATCTCGATCCGGAAATTAGCATCAATAAAGAAATTGGGCTGGAGTTCGCCTGGGAAGATTACCATGCCAGCGTGACCTACTTCCGCAATGACTACCAGAATAAGATCGTGGCCGGCGATAATGTTATCGGGCAAACCGCTTCCGGCGCATATATTCTCCAGTGGCAGAACGGCGGGAAAGCGCTGGTGGACGGTATCGAAGCCAGCATGGCGTTCCCGCTGGTGAAAGATCGTCTGAACTGGAATACCAATGCCACCTGGATGATCACCTCGGAGCAAAAAGACACCGGTAATCCGCTGTCGATCATCCCGAAATACACCATTAATAACTCGCTTGACTGGACCATCACCCAGGCGTTCTCTGCCAGCGTCAACTGGACGTTATACGGCAGACAAAAACCGCGTACTCATTCGGAAACTCGTAGTGAAGATACTGGCGGTCTGTCAGGTAAAGAGCTGGGCGCTTATTCGCTGGTGGGGACGAACTTCAATTACGATATTAATAAAAATCTGCGTCTTAACGTTGGTGTCAGCAATATCTTAGATAAACAGATTTACCGATCTTCCGAAGGGGCGAATACCTATAACGAGCCTGGCCGGGCTTATTATGCCGGTGTTACCGCGTCATTTTGATCGTAGTGTTACAGGTGTACTGCCCGCGTCAAGGCGGGCAGTGTTTAGCGGCTTAATGAATGACAGCCTGCTGTGTTACCTGCGTTTTCACCACTGATATCTAACAGCGCTCCGCGGAAGGAGGCGTTGAACATCGGCCCGTGTCCCAGGTTTGGGAAATCCCAAAAGGCGGCATTGACGCCTTTATCTTCCAGCGTGGCGAGGGTGGCATGAATTTTCGTCAGCACTCCGGCAGCATGCGTTTCCCGGTTATTGCCCGGTGTCGCCGAACCTTCCATTATCATCAGGCGCCTGGCGCAGTGTTGCGACGGCTCAACCGCCGTGATGCGGCTCAGTAGCGCATCATGGCCTCTGCCCAACGACGGGCTGGCGCTGTAATACGTCCGGAAATAAGGGGAAGACAGCCATGCATCCAGCACGAACAGGCCGCCGTAGGAGTGCCCCCACAGGCCGCGATGCTGCCGATCGATATTCAATCCCTGTTCCACCTTTGGCGCTATACGCGTTTCCAGTAACTGGCGGAAGTCGTTGCTACCCCCACTCTTACGGCTGCGGGTATCCGTTTTGCCGCTTTCTGCTGCTGGCGTATAGTCGTAGGCCCTGCCGTTGAGATCGAAGGGGAGGTTGGTCTGATACCCGACAGCCACAATCACCGGCGGTGATTTTTCTGCCAGCTGTTTGAGCAGGTCGTCGTTCAGGCGGTCCATAACTGCGTTGCCGTCGAGCATATATAAAATCGGGTAGCCCGACGCCGGTGCGGCTTTATTTGGCACGGCCGTCCATACCCGATAATGGCGGCTGCCATCGGCGGAGTCGAACGAGTTGACGCTGAAATGGTAAAACGCAGAGCCTTTATCGGCGATATTCGGCCCCAGTGGCTGCATATCCGGCTTTGCGAAAGCGTGCGCATTCCAGATAAGGGTGAGACCAGAAAGAAGAGTGACAAGCGCCTTGCGTGAGCGTGTTGGGCGATACTCGCGGGCATACATCTGATGTTTATTCCTTTTCCGCAGGTGACATTTTCTTTATTCAGGAAGCCTGTACAGTTGCCTGAAAGTGTTCGCGGGTCAAGTCAACCCTGGAGTAAACCAAGCCCGTCAATCAGTGCGCCGCGCCACCATGCGTAATCGTGACCCCCGGTATACATTGCGCAATGGCTGTCGACGCCAGCGGTAAGCAACTGCTGATGCAGCCGCTGAACGTGGGGTACCGTCGAACCTTCCAGCGATCCCACGCACAGGCGGATGCGCACGCCCTGCGGCGGGGCAGAAAGCAGATGTTCGCTCACCCATGACGTATCGGTTTCGCTGAACACGTTTGGCCGGCTGGCACCCTCTGGCGTCCACCACATCGAAGGGGAGTGGCTGAGCGCCAGCCCGAACGTTTCCGGTGCGTAACGAGCGGCCATGAGCGCGCTGACCCCGCCGAGGCTCTGTCCGGCCAGCACGGTGCGCGAACGGTCTGCCCACCGCCGCTGCGGGTGTTCGGCGCGGATCGTCGGCAACAACTGGTCGGCGATATCCTTTATCAGCTCGCTGCGCCCGCCGAGTATCGCAGTTCGCTCGTGTTCATCGATATTGTCGATGCCAAGTACAGCCACGGGCACGATGCGTCCGTTGTTTATGGCGGCGTCAATTGCCGCGCATACGCCAAGGTGATCGAACCAGGTTTCACCATCGGGCAGTACCACCAGGCCGAGGGGCTGCGAAACATCAACGTCCGGCAGATAGAGCCGAACCCGGCGCGATTCCCCGGCGAGAGTGCGCGCCGAGGTAAGCAATTGCCCGCTGGGTGAGCCGCCGCGCCATTCGGACTGGGCGGGGGCTTTATCAAGCGCCAGCACCGACTCCTGTGTGCTTCCCCGAACGTTGATCCCCGGCGTTTTGTTTAGCGGATCGGCGTGCCCGACGAGGGTAGCAAAGCGGCCTCCGGACTGTGCAATCGTCTCGGCCGGGGTGCCGGGGGGGATTTCCACCAGCGAATAGGAGCCGCAGTAGCTTGCGGGTAAACGCAGTGTCAGAGTCCAGATATCCGTCGCGGGAAGGGCGGTCATCATCCCTTTCGCCACGTGCTCTTTATCCGTCACCCGATTCAGACGCAGATAAACGCCCTGTAGAGGGTGCCTGGCGCGCCACAGAAATGTCACATCACGCTCGTCTTTCGCTCCGTCGACTGGCGTCACCAGCGGTACATTTAGCGACTCAGCGTCTCGCCAGAAGTCAGAAAGGTTAGCAATGTGGCCTGCTGCCAGCTGGCTGCGCAGCCTGGCGATAGCAGAGGGATGTTGTTGCATGTTCAGCATTCACTCTCTTTGAATATGAAGGGTGTCAGTATAAATAGCTAAAGCGGCTATTCCGGGAACAGCCGCTTTAGCGCGTGTTTTGTAATGTCTTACGTGCGCAATTACTCTTCCACGATTTCCCCCGTGATGTCGTGCTGGCGATGGGGAACAGAGCTGCCGACGCTGTCATGCCACAAGCGGGTGTAGAGGCCGCCGGCCGCTAACAGCTGTTCGTGGGTGCCGTATTCCGCAAGCTGCCCCTTATCGATAACGGCAATCAGATCGCAGCGCTGCGCGGTGGTCAGACGGTGCGCCACAATCAGCGCCAGGTGCTTCCCGGTGTGCGCGACGTCTGTTAACGATGACATCAATCGCTCTTCGGATGTGCGATCCAGGCGTGACGTGGCTTCATCGAGCAGCAGGATGTGAGCATTCGCCAGTTGTGCGCGGGCCAGCGCAATCAGCTGGCGCTGACCTGCGGACAGATCGGCACCGCCGTTATTCACCGGTGTGCGGAATCCCTGCGGCAGATTGCGCACCGTCTCATACAGCCCTGCCTGTTGAGAGGCAATCTCAACGTCGTCATTGGTACTGGATGGCCGTGAATAACGAATGTTTTCCGCGATATCACCACTAAACAACGCCACATCCTGATCGACCAGCCCAATCTGGCGACGGTAATCGGCAAGCGAGGCATCATCAATTATCCGATCGCCAATGCTGATCCTGCCGTGGGTGGGGGAATACAATCCGGCGATCAGCTTAATCAGCGTTGACTTACCCGCACCGCTGCGACCAACGACCGCGACGACCCTTCCCTCAGGGATTGTCAGGGTAAGTTTGTTCAGCGCGGGTTGAGGACTGTCGGGATAACTGAACGTGAGCTCATTAAGATGCAGCGCGCCGGTGGCGGGCGGTGCGGAAGAGGGCTCGATGTTCTCTGTGCCTTCGGTCGCCAGCAGTTCATTGATATGTTTGCCGCTGGCCGTCGCCTGCTGCCAGGCGTCGACAATTCCTGATAACTGCTGCACTGGCCCATAGAATTGCCCCAGCAGCAGGAAGAAAGCCGCCAGCACCCCGGCGGTCATTTCGCCTTCGGCGACTCGCGATGCACCCACCAGAAGAACGGCGGCATAGGAGGCCTCGGTGCAGAAGGTCAGGAACGGGAAATAGACGGCAAGGTATTTTTGCGCACGTACGCGGGTCGCACGGAACCGATCCGATAACGCGCGCAGCCGGGCGGCTTCCTGTTCCTGCTGGCCATGCGATTGCACAACGCGCAAGCCGGAGACTTTCTCCTGCAGGGTGCTGTTGACTTTGCCTATTTCCAGCCGCGCCTGCGCATAAGCAGGGGAGCTGAGGCGGCGATAAATCCAGGTTGCCAGTGCGACCACTGGCACCGCGCTTAATGCCGTCAGCGCCAGGAGCGGGTCGAGCCAGAACATGGCGGCGGCGATGGCGAACATTGTCACCAGGCTGGTGGCTGCACCGGCAAGGCCGTTTTGCAGAAAGCGGGCGAGAGAGTCCACATCTACGGTCATGCGGGTCAGACGTGAATCGACATGCTTTTCATGCCAGGGGAGACCAAGACGCAGCATATGGCCGAAGCTGCGCAAGCGCACCGTATGCTGGACTGACTCTGCCGCTCTGGCGGCGAAGACAGTCTGTAGTGAATAACAGCACCAGCTCACGGCCACCAGGCACAGGGCGAATAGGGCACAGAGGCCGATAGTCGACATATCGCCTGTGGCAACGCCGGAGTCAATGCCGCGCTGCAGCAGTATCAGTACCCCGACGCCTGCCGCCGAATCGAGGGCGATCAGCAGGGCGGCGATGACGAACATCCACGCCACGGGCTTCAGCAGCGACGTGACTTTGCGGCCTTTACCGGCCAGCGCCTGCTGTACTGCATTTTCCGGCACGCGCGTCATACGGGCGACAAAGCCTTTATCCCCCGTCTGCGCCGCATCGTCTTGTGCCGCTGGTACGGTCGGCCACAATCCGTTAGGCCCACTGTGGGAAGGCGCGAGGAAATCGCCGTCGCCGGTCATCAGCGCGCGGAACGCCGGACAGCGCGCTTCAAGTTCTGCCTGGGTTCCGGTGTCCACCACCCGGCCCTTATCCAGCACCACAATCCGGCTGGCTAACTGAAGCGTCGAACGGCGTCGGGCAATCACCAGCAGCATATGCTTTTCGTCAGCATAGCGACTCAGCGCGGTGTTGATCTCCGCTTCAGTACCGGCATCGACCGCAGAGGTGGTGTCATCGAGGATCAACACTTCCGGCGCGGTAATGAGCGCCCGCGCCAGCGCGATTCGCTGCCTCTGTCCGCCGGAAAGATTCGTACCGCGTTCGGTTAATTGGGTATCGAAGCCTTTCGGCAGGGCGTTGATAAAATCGCTGGCTCCTGCTGCCCTCGCCGCGAGGCGAATGTCGTCCGCCGTTGCCTGAGGGTGCCCGTAGGCGATATTTTCCGCCACCGTACCGGCAAACAGAAAAGCATCCTCAAACACAACGCCTACCCGACGACGAAGCGCCTCCAGCCTGAGATCGCGGAGGTTCTGTCGGCCTGCGCTGGTGTTGAGCCATATCTCTCCGGCGCTGGGATCGTAAAAACGCGCCAGCAGCATCAGCAGCGTGGATTTCCCGGAACCCGATGCGCCCACTACCGCCACCGTTTCACCGGCGTGCAGGGAAAAGGAGACATCGCTGAGGATGCGTCTGCCGCCACGGTACTCGAAGCTCATATTCTCCAGTTGCAGCCCGATAACCTGACCGTTAACCGCCTCCGTCCCGTCTTCCATCTGCGAACGGGTGTCGATCAGAGCAAACACGCGCTCCACGGACGCCTGGGTGCGCTGGGCGATAACCAGAAACGATGCCAGTACACGGGTTGGCCCGGTCAGCATCGCGAGGAAGCTGGCAAACGCCACGAAGGTGCCGAGATCGATGCGCCCGTGCATAACCGACCAGCCGCCGTAGCACAGCAGGACGATTTGCCCGAGCACCGGTAGCGCCAGCATGGTGGCACCTGGCATCGCCTGCGAGATGGCCGCGCCGATGCGTACCCGCACCATCTGCCGCGACTGGCGATCCAGCCAGCGCGTTTCACGCAGCTCCGCCACGCAGGATTTTACCACTGAGATCTGCGCCAGCACCTCGCGCATATGTTCGGTGAGATTTGCCAGTCGGTCCGAGGCCAGCCCGGTTTGCGCAAAGACCCGGCGACGCGCGCGCAGCGCAGTGATAGCCAGGCATGCCAGTACGCACACGACGATGAGCGTCATGGCGGGTGACATCCACAGCATCACGGCAATGCCGGCAATGTAATAAGTGAACACCGCCAGCGGCACCGGGCACATCTGTAGCAGGGTATGTACCTGCTGCAGATCGCTGTTGGTCCGTGAAATCACCTGCCCGGTGCGCAGTGCGTCCTGGCCTGCGCCGTCAAGTTTTTGAATACTGTCGAATGCCCGTCCTCGCAGGGTGTGCTGCACCCAGAGCGAGAGCTCCCCGGCATAACCGCGGCGCACGTAGTTACCGATGAAATCAAAAAAGGCAATCAGCAATAGCCCGCAGGCCAGCCACGGCAGACGAGTCGGATTGCCCGCCAGCGCGTCGTTCACCGCTTGCCTTGTCAGCAACGGCGTCAGCGCGGCCAGCAGAATGGTCGAGACCGACGCTACCACTACGATGATGCTAAGTTTCTTACGTTCCCAGCACACGCGTGCCAGGCGAACTATCCAGGACCGCGCAGGAGTGGGAGAGTGAGTCGCAGGCATTAAGCCTCCTCCGTCTGTAAACAATAGGATCCAAGTCGGATCGCTGTGCAAAAAAAAGCGCCAGCCCGATCCGGTCCCGCATTGTTACGGGCGTATCTCCTGGATGCGTGCTGGCGTATGATCGTCATGACGGCGTAGTGGCTACCCTTTCTGTACCCTCGCGATCAGGCTTTTCGCCACCTCGCTCGGACAGGGTTGCGCTGCCATTTCCGCCGCTACCTCTTCAGAGGCGTCGCGAAGCGCGCGATTGTCGAGGAAAGCATTGATCATGCTGCTCGACAGGCCGTCGTCGCCGGGGATGATCCCGCAGCCGCGTTCGACAACAGCGCGGGCATTTACCGGGCGATCGGCACCCTGGCCGAAGACGATCTGTGGAATACCGGCGTGCAGCGCCGTCAGGGTATTGCCCGCGCCACCATGATGAATGAAGCCATCTGCGCCGTTCAGGAAGGCTCCCATGGGTATCCAGTCGACCAGGCGAACATTTGAGGGCAGTGAGCGCAGATCCGACCGCGCATTGGCCGAAAGATGCAGGATGATCTCGGCATCGACTTCACTGGCGGAATCCATCACCCAGGCGATCAGGTCAAGGCCGTCGACCATCGGTTTGACGGTACCGAGACTCACCAGCAGACGTTTACGGTCGGGCGTCCTCTCCCACCACGGTTCCCACACCGCGCCGCCGTTGTACGGGACGTACTGCATGGGAATAATGGGTTCTCCGTCGTTTTCAAGAATGCTCATGCTCGGTGGTGTTACGTCGATCCAGGCCATATCGCGCGGTGCGGCCCCAACGCCGTGGCGATGGTAGGCGTCCGCGAGCGAACGCGTTACGCCTTTGATATGCCAGGGCGTATGGCCGAAGCCGACGGTTTGCATTACGACCGGTATATCGTATTTGGCGGCAATCAGAGGCCCGATGACGCCGAGCGGCGGGTAGATGATGAGATCGGGCCGCCAGTGTCCGGCAAACTCCACCAGGTGGTCGGCCATCTCTTCGCTGAAGAATGAGAAGTTGCCCATTTTTGTGCCGATGTTGCTTTCTTTTCGCTGTGCCTCGCGGCGGCGATAGTCAGCTTCAGAATCAAAACCGGGTGCGGCGTCAAATACCACCAGCCCTGCTTCTGCCGCTTTTTGGGCGAATTTTCCTCCGCTGGCGATCAGCACTTCATGGCCGTTAACGCGAAACGCCTGTGCCAGAGACAGCACAGGATACAGCAGCCCATAGAGAGGCGGGCCTACAAACAAAATACGCATGAGAAAATCCCTCTCCGCTTGACGAATTAAATCAGGAAGTCGACGCAGTCATATGCCAGCAGCAGGACGTTAATTTTCGTTAAGCCTGCTTTGACAGACGCTGCGTCCTTTTTGAGTTTCACCAGCCTTACGAACGGTCCTGTCGCTGACTATTCCGTGACGTAGGCTGGTGAATCGGGAATTCCTTGTCCCGGCTTCCATTAACGCTTACGCGCCGTTGTCCTTTTGAACAGCCCAGGCGGCGTCGTGCTGCCACGCCGCGGTGTTCAGATGCATTTGTTGAGTGTGAGACCGTTCAACAAACCTGGAGAGGCTTGTTTCCTGATACCTCTGTATACCTTGCAAGATAAACCATCAGTGCAAATGCTAATGATAATAATTACTATTATCATATGTGAGTTGCAACTATAATTAAGCACTTAATGCACAATGAATCGATTATGGGAAAAATCGCAGGTGGGGCTCAGCAAAAGGGGACTCTGTGGATTTAGGCACAAAATCCCACGCTTGCGGCGGTTTACAGGCGGACCTGGTGATTCTGTGTAATTGATGGCGGGGGTCTATGATGACGCTACTTCACCAAATAGCGCGGGTTTACCTCCCGTAAATACTGGCGATGTTACTATGATGCCTGATTCACTGCTGTTTATCGTTATGGAAAACCTGCGTAATGTTAACAAAATTCCCTCCCCGACGCGTAATGACCTGTGCTGCGGCTCTGCTAATTATTTTTAGCATCGCCTTGTTCTTCTTCCTGAGAAGCCCCGAGGTTCCTGAGTATGTTACCGCTCCAGTACGCATCGGCGATATTGAAAACGCCGTACTTGCTACCGGTCGAATTGATGCGATTGAGCGGGTCAACGTTGGGGCACAGGTTTCTGGCCAGGTTAAGTCGCTGAAGGTGAAGTTAGGCGATCGTGTCACTAAAGGGCAGCTCATCGCTGAAATTGATGACGTGCCGCAGCGGAATGATTTACGCAACGCAGAAGCTGCTCTCAACGTGGTAAAAGCGGACCTTCAGGCTAAGCAGGCGCAGTTGAAGCAAGCCTCATTGCGTTTTAAGCGCCAGCGCCAGATGTTAAATGAGGATGCCAGCTCGAGAGAAGATTTCGAAACGGCTGAAACCACGCTGGCCAGTACCCGCGCTGAGCTATCGGCACTGAATGCCAAACTCGTCCAGGCGCAAATTGATGTCGACAAGAAAAAGGTCGATTTGGGTTATACAAAAGTTGTTGCTCCCATGGACGGCATTGTTATTGCCGTTGTCACCCAACAGGGCCAAACGGTTAACTCCAGCCAAAGTGCGCCGACCATTATCAAACTCGCACGTCTGGACGTGATGACAATTAAAGCCCAGATCTCTGAGGCGGATATCACGCGAATTTCACCGGGACAGAAAGCCAGATTCACCATTTTCTCTGAGCCGGATAAGCATTATGACGCCACGTTACGTACCGTTGAACTGGCACCTGAGTCGGTTATGAAAGATGATAGCCTTGCCAGCAGTAGCTCAGCCTCAGGGTCAGGCACGTCAAATGCTTCGGTGTACTACAACGCGCTGCTGGATGTCCCCAATCCAGAAAATCGGCTGCGAATTGCCATGACAGCACAGGTGACCTTGCTGGCTGGAGAAGCTAAAAATACGTTACTGGTGCCGATTCAGGCTGTGCACAAGGTGAGTGGCAACAAACAGCAGGTGCAGATATTGACCAGTGATAAGCGGCTGGAAACCCGTGATGTCAAAACCGGCATTACTAACAGTGTGGATATCCAGATCCTGGACGGTGTAAAAGTCGGGGAACATGTTGTGTTATCGCAGCCGGGTGAAAAAGCGCCCGGGGAAGGGTTTGTATCTTGAGTAATATCATAGAACTCAAGGGCATCAGCCGCACCTACAGGAACGGTGGACAGGATCTCACCGTGCTTAAAGGGATTGATTTGACTATCGCTGCTGGGGAGATGGTCGCGATCATCGGCGCCTCCGGTTCCGGTAAGTCAACCCTGATGAATATTATGGGCTGTCTCGATGTCCCTGATTGTGGCGATTACTTTATCAGCGGTCAAAATGCCGCCCAGCTTTCACCTGACGATCTGGCAAGGATCCGCCGTGAGCACATCGGTTTTATCTTCCAGCGTTATCATTTAATGCCCGACCTGAGCGCGTTAAGTAACGTTGAAATTCCGGCGATTTATGCCAATAGTGAGCGCGAAAAGCGCCGTCTGCGCGCGGCGACATTGCTTGGAAGACTCGGGCTGGAAGGTCGTGAACATCATAAGCCGGGAGAGCTTTCAGGCGGCCAGCAGCAGCGTGTGAGTATTGCCCGTTCGCTGATTAACGGCGGTGAAATCATTCTGGCGGATGAACCCACCGGCGCGCTGGATACGCAGTCCGGTCAGGAGGTACTGTCAATACTCAGTGAACTGAATCAGCGTGGCCATACCGTGGTTATGGTGACACATGATATGAAGGTAGCGCAGCATGCTAACCGTATTATTGAGCTGCGTGACGGTGAAATTATTTCTGATACCGGCAGTCGTGTTACCTCCGGGGTTGCCCTTAAACGACCTGACAGCGTTCAGCAAAGCTGGTGGCAAAGTATTGTTGACCGTACCCGTGAATCCCTGCACATGGCGTTAAAAGCGATGAATGCGCATCGCCTGCGCACGACGTTAACCATGACGGGCATTATTTTTGGTATCGCCGCGGTTGTTACGGTGGTGGCACTGGGAGAAGGCGCGAAACAGCGAACCCTTGATAATATCAAGGAGCTTGGAACCAACGTGGTGAGCATCTACCCGGGAAGGGATTTCTTTGACGACAGCACTGAAGCCATTCGTACACTGGTCCCGGCAGACGCCGAAGCATTAGCAAAGCAGGGGTTTGTTGACAGCGTCAGCCCCGAAGTTAACGCTTCCGACAACATTCGCTTTCTGGGTAAATCCGCTACCGCCACGATCAATGGCGTTGGGCGCGATCATTTTCGCGTAAACGGTATTGAACTGTTGCAGGGATCAACTTTCCAGGACGATCGAAATGCCTCGCAGGAAGTCATCATTGATGAAAACGCCCGCAAGGCGTTATTTGACGATGCGGGACTCAAGGCACTTGGGCAAATCGTTTTTCTGGGTTCCGTGCCTGCACGGGTTGTCGGCATCGCCAAAGGGAACAGCCGAAGCTATGCGCCTAATCGCATTAACGTCTGGATGCCTTACAGCACGGTGATGTATCGAATGACAGGAAAACCGGTGTTGACCAACATCAGCGTAAGGCTTAAGGATGATGTTGCCAACGAGGCAGCGGTCAGCGCTATTTCTCAGCTTCTCACTCAACGCCACGGCGTGAAAGACTTCCAGCTTTATAATTTCGAGCAGATTCGACAATCAATCGAACGGACCTCAATGACCTTTAGCATCCTGATTCTGATGGTGGCCTGCATCTCGCTGATGATCGGCAGCATTGGGGTGATGAATATCATGCTGGTGTCGGTCACGGAACGGACCCATGAGATTGGCGTACGAATGGCGGTCGGTGCGCGTCAGGGCGATATCATGCAGCAGTTTATGATTGAGGCTGTGCTGGTATGTCTAATAGGCGGAGTGTTAGGTATTGCACTGTCGTATGCCGCCGGAGCGCTGTTCACCGCGCTGGCAGGGGGCATTTTCACCGCCATTTATTCGTGGCAGGCCGCTACTGCCGCATTCTTCTGCTCAACTTTAATCGGCATGATCTTTGGTTATCTCCCTGCCCGCAAGGCAGCAAGGATGGATCCGGTCGTTTCACTGGCCAGCGAGTAACCCATGAAAATGTTATCCCCTTTAACGGTATACCTTGCTGTCCTGCTTAGTGCTGGCTGCGCCGACTCTCTGAAAAGCGACTATCAGCCTCCTGAGGTGAAATATCCTGCCAACTGGTATCAGGCGGATGCTGCGGAGGAGAGGATGCCGTTCGACTGGCAGGCCTTTAACGATCCAGACCTCGACGGCTGGCTGCGGCAGGTGATGGTGCGCAATAACGATGTCGCTGGAGCAGTATTGCGTGTTTATCGCGCCCGCCTGGAAGAAGAGCGGATTGGCATCACAAACGATCCGGGACTAAAAGGTTCGCTCGCGCTTAACGGTAAAAAACAGCTGAACAGCTCAGCCCACTGGAGCAGGGGCAGCGTTGCCAGTATTAATACCAGCTATGAGCTGGATCTGTGGGGCAAAATAGCGCGGCAGCGCGATGCGAAGGCGTGGGCACGTTTTGCCTCGGAAGAAGATCTGCGTTCTGCACGCCTGACGCTGCTTTCAAATGCCAGTAATAATTACTGGCGCTTAGGCTTTATTAACCAGCAGCTGTCTGTCCTGCAACAAAGCATCGACTATGCAAAAGAGACGCTGCGCCTGGCTAACGCGCGTTATGCCGCGGGCGGTGCCTCCTCTCTGGATGTTGTGGATGCTCAGCAGGGCGTGCTTTCGCAGGAAAACAGGCTGGCGGCGTTGAAGAATGAACGTTTACAGGCGCTCAATCAGCAAGCCGTTTTGCTTGGAACCGCGCCGGGCAGCGCGATAGTCGAACCGAAAGCGTTACCAATGGGACCACTGCCGCAGGTCAGTGGAAAGATCCCGGTCAACGTGCTGCGGCATCGACCCGATATCAGCGCTAAAGAGTGGCGGGTACGGGAAGCATTGGCAACCGTTGATGTCCAGCGTACTGCATTTTATCCAGCGTTTAGTCTGACCGGCTCGCTTGGCACCAGCAGCAGCAGCCTTATGGCCTTCCTGGAAAATCCTGTAGGCTCTGTTGGAGCAAACCTGACCCTGCCGTTCCTGGAATGGAGAGAAAGGGGCATGGACGTGAAGATTGCCCGCAACGACTACGAGCAACGGGTTCTGGAGTTTAAACAGGAACTTTACAAGGCGATGAGTAGCATAGAAGATGCGCTTGCTTTGCGTCATCAACTCCTGGAACAGGAGACGCTTCTACGTGAAGGCCTGGAACTGGCGAAAAAATCAGAGAGGCTAAACGAAGTTCGCTATCGCCAGGGCGCGGTGCGAATTTCTTTCTGGCTTGATGCTCAGGAGAAACGCCGTCAGGCCGAACTGGCACTGTATGAAAATCGCTTTAACCAGTTAAATAATCTGGCAAAAATCTATATGGAGTTCGGCGGTTCGGTATCTTTCCCCTGAATTGCGCAGACTCATTTACGTCTGGCAGCAATATGACTTGCTGCCAGGGCGCAGTTCGCAAGACATCCCTCGTCATTATTCAAACCCATCTCACAAAAATCGTTCCTCCCCTTTGATCGAAATTTCATCTCTGGCTATATGACTAGTCATATCATTTAAATGACTAGTCATATAGGAGGCAACCATGAATCAATCACTGCCAGCCAACTTCTTATGGGGCAACTCGGTGTCGAGCATGCAGACGGAAGGGGCCTGGAATGAGGGCGGAAAGGGGATGTCGGTGTACGACATTCGCGAAGCCGGTGAAAATATCTCTGACTGGAAAGTGGCCACCGACTCCTACCACCGCTACCGGGAAGATTTCGACCTGATGCAGGATCTGGGCATGAACTGCTACCGCTTCCAGATCTCCTGGAGCCGCGTCTGCCCGCAGGGTGACGGCGAGTTCAACGCCGAAGGCATCGCGTTTTATGACCGTTTTATCGACGATCTGATCGCCCGCGGTATCGAGCCGATGGTCTGCCTCTACCACTTCGATATGCCGCTGGCGCTGGCGCAGGAGTACAACGGATTTAACGATCGTCGCGTCGTGGAGGCGTTTATCCGCTACGGCAAAAAGATGATCGACTGCTACGGTGACCGGGTGAAGTACTGGCTGACCTTTAACGAGCAGAATATTTTCCACATGCCGATAGCCTTCCGCATCTCCGGCTATATGAAGGGGGAGGAAACCCTGCGCGAGCTGTACGAAGTGCAGCATCACACCATGGTGGCGCACATGGCGCTGACCGAGTACCTGCACCAGACTAAGCCGGGCAAGCTGATGGGCGGCATGCTGGCGCACCAGCTGATTTATCCGGCCACCTGCAAACCGCGTGACATCTTCTGCGCCCAGCAGTACGACGAATTCCTCAACCAGAACCTGCTGCGCGTCTTCGCGGGCCAGGGCTACAGCCCGGCGGTGATGGCGGTGGTGGAGCAGGAAGGCTTCGGCGATATCTACCGCGCAGACGATCTCGCGCTGTTTGCGCGCACGAAGAACGACTTTATGGCCTTCAGCTACTACGCCAGCAAAACGCTGGACAGCGATGCCATCCCGGAAGGCACGCCGGTGAACTATTACCTGCTGCACGGCGAGAAAAACAATCCGTACCTGAAGGCCACCGAGTGGAACTGGCAGATCGACCCGCTGGGCTTTCGCACCATCATCACCCGCTATGCCAACGACTGGCGGATGCCAGTATTCCCGATTGAGAACGGCATTGGGGTGATTGAGTCCTGGGATGGCGTGAATCCGATTGAGGACACCTACCGCATCGACTACCACCGGGCGCATATCGAGGCCATGAAAGCGGCGATGTTCGAGGACGGGGCTGAGGTCATTGGCTACCTCGGCTGGGGGTTAATCGACATTCTCAGCTCCCAGGGCGACATGCGTAAGCGCTACGGCGTGGTCTACGTCAACCGGGAAAACCACGACCTGAAAGACCTGAAGCGCGTGCCGAAGAAGAGCTACGCGTGGTTAAAACAGGTTATCCATACCAACGGACGCGAGATGTAAGCCGTACGCTGCCGGGCCGTTTTTGTGACTGATTGATGGGAACTATCCGCTATGTCTGAAACAAAAATAACACCGCACATGCAGTCTTTTGTCGATAAATTTGTTGAGTTCTCGGCGCGCCTGGCAAACCAGGTGCATCTTCGCTCCCTGCGCGATGCCTTCGCCACGGTAATGCCGATTTTCATCCTTGCCGGTCTGGCTGTGCTGGTGAATAACGTGGTGTTCCCCTGGATCTTAGAGGGCGACACGCTCACGCAGTTTAAGGTGTGGGGCGAGGCGATCATCAACGGCACGCTGAACATCGCCGCGCTGCTGCTGGCGCCGATGATCGCCTGGTCGCTGGCGCGCAACAAAGATTTCGACAATCCGGTCTCGGCAGTGGTTATCGCCGTCAGCAGTTTCATCATCATGATGCCGATGCGCTTACAGATTACCCCCGTCGGCAGCGACGCCACGGTAAACGTTACCCAGGTGCTGACGTTCGCCAATATCGGCTCCACCGGGATTTTCGCCGGGGTGCTGATTGGGCTGCTCTCAACCGAGCTGTTTATCGCCATTTCACGGCTGAAGGCGCTGCACATTTCGCTAGGGGAGAACGTACCGCCAGCGGTGAGCAAATCCTTTACCGCGCTGATCCCGACGATCCTCACGCTCTCCCTGTTTGCGGTGCTGGCGGCTATACTGGCGAACGTGCTGCACACGGATCTGATCCATCTCATTACGACATTTATTCAGCAGCCGCTGCGGCTGATCAACACCAGCCTGCCCGGGACGATCTTCATTTACAGCTTCGGTAACTTCCTGTTCACGCTCGGTATTCATCAGTCGGTGGTCAACAGCGTGGTGCTGGAGCCATTCCTGCTGATCAATACCAATGAGAATATGCTGGCCTTTGCCAACGGCCAGCCGATCCCGCACATCATCAACAACATCTTTGTGCCGACCTTTGGCATGGTGGGCGGGACGGGCAGCACTATCTCATTGCTGATTGCTATCTTCATCTTCTCAAGACAGAAATCAGCGAAGCAGGTGGCGCGTCTGTCGCTGGCGCCGGGTCTGTTTAACATCAACGAGCCGGTGATTTTCGGCCTGCCGATAGTCTTTAACCTGCCGCTGATGATCCCGTTCGTGCTGCTGCCCGCTATCGGAATTTACTTTGCGTGGCTCTGTACCACGCTGGGGCTCATGTCGCGCTGCGTGGTGATGATCCCGTGGACGACCCCGCCGATCCTCAGCGCCTGGCTGGCGACGGCGGGGGACTGGCGGGCGGTGGTGGTGCAGTTGGCAATCATCGTATTTGGTGTATTCTTCTACCTGCCTTTCCTCAAAGTTGCCGAGCGAGTGGCGTTGAAAAACAGCGGGACAGAACACTAATTTAAGGAAGGACGATGGCGGCGAAGTACATCACCATAGCGCGGGAAATTAAGAAACGCATTATCACCCAGCAGTACGCCGCCAATGAACCTCTGCCGGACCAGTTCGCGCTGGCGGCGGAGTTCAGCACCAGCCGGATGACCATTCAGCAGGCGATGCGTCAGCTGATCGTAGAAGGGCTGGTCTATACCCGACAGGGGCAGGGCACGTTCATCCGCAAAAATTTCCTCCAGCTTTCCCAGTGGGATCTCTCCGGCAGCGACTACTTCGGGGCGACCAAAACCTGGGAACATTTAGGCACGGTGACGAGTCAGGTGGTGCACTTCGAACTGCGCTTCCCGAACGAGAAAGAGCAGGCATCGCTGATGATAAATCCGGATACGCCGATCTATGACTTTATCCGTCTGCGTTTACTGAACGGTGAGCCGATGTCTCTGGACGCTACGGTAATGCCGCTCAATCTGGTGCCCGGTCTGAACAAAACCCATCTTGAAAGTTCGGTATTCCGGTATGTACAGGAGACGCTGGGGCTGAAGATCATGGGATCGTATCGGGTGGTGCGGGCGCTGAAGCCCAGTGCGCTGGATATGCAACACCTTGTCTGCGAGCCAACCGACCCGGTGCTGGAGGTAGAGCAGGTGATCTATCTTGAAGATGGTACGCCGCTGGAGTACGCCCATTGTCACTATCGCTATGACCATGGCGGCATCGTTATCGTGAATAACGGATAAAAAAAAGCGGGCCCCGCGGCCCGCTTTTTTAATTCTCACGATTAGTTCAGACGCACCGGCATACCGGAACGGTTCTGAATCGCCTGGTCAACAATGGTCGTGTCAACATCCGCCTGAGAGGTGACGGACTGCACCGCGCTGGTCAGCTTAATCGGTACGATTTCGTTGTTGTTGATCTGATCTTCGCTGGTGGACAGCGGGTTATGCACTTCAATGTAACGGCTGCCGTCCGGCTCTGACGTCGCTTTCACCGGTTCGTTAATGAACTGCACGCGCGTACCGACCGGCACGTTATCGAACAGGAATTTGATGTCTTCATTACGCAGACGCACGCAGCCGTGGCTTACGCGCAGGCCGATACCGAAGTTGGCGTTAGTACCGTGGATGGCATACAGACGTCCAATGTACAGCGCGTACAGACCCATCGGGTTATCCGGGCCGGCAGGCACAACAGCTGGCAGCGGTTCGCCGGCAGCAATGTACTCAGCGTGCATTTTGGCGGTCGGCGTCCAGGTTGGGCCCGCTTTCTTACGCTCCACTTTGGTGGTCCAGTTCAGCGGAGTGTCTTTACCCAGCTGACCGATACCGATAGGCAGCACGATCACGGTGTTGGTGCCTTTCGGGTAGTAATACAGACGCATTTCGGCGCTGTTAATCACGATACCTTCGTGCACGGTATCCGGCAGGATCAGCTGCTGTGGAATGTTGAGTACGGTACCCGCTTTCGGCAGATACGGGTCAACGCCCGGGTTCGCCTCCAGCATGTTCGACAGACCGAGCTGATACTGCGCCGCGAAGTATTCCAGCGGCTGAGAGTTCCCTTCCGGCACCGTCACCACCTGGTTTTCACCCACCAGACGGCTTCCGTCTGTCGGCAGGGGATACGTCACCGCAGACGCGGTCTTACAAAAACCTACTACGGCTAACGCCGCCGCAAAAAGCGTTGTTAATTTCATGTTCATGTTATGCGAGGTATCTAAGCCATTCTGGCGATGAGTTGATAAGTCTGAATCGGTAATGGGAGCGCATTATATGTGCATTCCCGTTAACTGGGAATTCAGATGTGTACGAAATCACATTTTTTTCGATTTTGTTAAAGTTTAGTGGATTACCGCAACACGGGATCTCAATTCGGAATTGTGGCATAATGCCGCGTTTATCACACTTTTCGCAGGAATCTCTCCGTGTTAGTTACCAGCAACGTCACTATGCAGTTTGGCAGTAAGCCGCTGTTCGAAAACATTTCCGTCAAATTTGGCGGCGGCAACCGTTACGGCCTGATTGGTGCCAACGGTAGCGGAAAATCCACCTTTATGAAGATCCTCGGCGGTGACCTGGAGCCAACGCTCGGTAACGTGTCGCTCGACCCTAACGAGCGCATCGGTAAGCTGCGTCAGGATCAGTTCGCCTTCGAAGAGTTCACCGTGCTCGACACCGTGATCATGGGGCACGCGGAGCTGTGGGAAGTGAAGCAGGAGCGCGATCGTATCTACGGTCTCGCTGAGATGAGCGAAGAAGACGGTTACAAAGTGGCCGACCTGGAAACGCAATACGGCGAAATGGACGGCTACTCTGCGGAAGCGCGTGCGGGCGAACTGCTGCTGGGCGTCGGTATTCCGGTTGAACAGCATTACGGCCCGATGAGCGAAGTCGCGCCAGGCTGGAAGCTGCGTGTGCTGCTGGCGCAGGCGCTGTTCTCTAACCCGGACATCCTGCTGCTCGACGAACCGACGAACAACCTGGACATCGACACCATCCGCTGGCTGGAGCAGACGCTGAACGATCGCGACAGCACCATGATCATCATCTCGCACGACCGTCACTTCCTGAACATGGTGTGTACCCACATGGCGGATCTGGACTACGGCGAGCTGCGCGTTTATCCGGGCAACTACGATGAGTACATGACGGCGGCAACCCAGGCGCGCGAGCGTCTGCTGGCCGACAACGCCAAGAAGAAAGCGCAGATTGCTGACCTGCAATCCTTCGTCAGCCGCTTCAGCGCCAACGCCTCTAAATCGCGCCAGGCAACGTCGCGTGCCCGTCAGATCGACAAAATCAAGCTGGAAGAGGTTAAAGCCTCCAGCCGTCAGAACCCGTTCATCCGCTTCGAGCAGGACAAGAAGCTGTTCCGTAACGCGCTGGAAGTGGAAGCCCTCACCAAAGGCTTCGATGAAGGCCCGCTGTTCAAAAACTTCAACCTGCTGCTGGAAGTGGGCGAGAAGATAGCTATCCTCGGCGCCAACGGCGTGGGTAAATCCACTATGCTGAAAACCCTGGTCGGTGAACTGCAACCGGATAACGGTACCGTGAAATGGTCTGAAAACGCGCAGATTGGTTACTACGCGCAGGACCATGAATATGAGTTTGAAAACGATCTGACCGTCTTCGACTGGATGAGCCAGTGGAAGCAGGAAGGCGACGACGAACAAGCGGTACGCAGCATTCTGGGGCGTCTGCTGTTCAGCCAGGACGATATCAAAAAGCCCGCCAAAGTGCTCTCCGGTGGTGAAAAGGGCCGTATGCTGTTCGGCAAGCTGATGATGGAAAAACCGAATATTCTGGTGATGGACGAACCGACCAACCACCTGGATATGGAATCTATTGAGTCGCTGAACATGGCGCTGGAGATGTATCAGGGCACCCTGATCTTCGTCTCTCACGACCGGGAGTTCGTCAGCTCACTGGCGACCCGCGTGATCGAAATTACGCCAGAGCGCGTGGTGGACTTCACCGGTAACTACGAAGATTACCTGCGCAGTAAAGGTATCGACGGCTAAAAAAAAGCCCGGTGGCGCTTCGCTTACCGGGCCTACGGATCAGTTTGTAGGCCGGGTAAGGCGAAGCCGCCACCCGGCATTGTTCAGAGCACCCACTCGCCCCCTTCAACTCCGTTCACCCGCAGCGTACGTTTTTCCCCCGCCGGTAATGACACCTTCAGCGCCTTCCATGCCGGACGATAGTCGCCGCGCGCATTCACCTTCAGGTTGATACTTGCGCCGTCGCACACCATCTCCCATTCCACCCACAGCGCATTGCCGTTCTGGTAGCCCCAGCTTTCGCCGTCATCCTCAAACAGCAGCCCGGAGGTGGTGCCGACGCCTTTCACCGGGAACAGTTTCAGCTCACGGGTATCGTCTTTATCGGCGCTCACGTGACGGATGCGTTCGCTGAGCGGCAAACCGGCACCGGCGCGCACCAGCAGCGGCAGTTTTTCCAGCGGCGCATCAAGGACGATCGATTGCCCGCCCGCATACCACGCGTGAGTGTAAAAATCGTACCAGCCGGTTTCGTTATCCGGCAGCCAGACGCGGCGCTCGCGCTGCCCGGCTTCGACGACGCTGGCCACCAGCAGGTCACGGCCCAGCAGGAAGTCGTCGCACTCTTCAAACGTCTGCGCATCGTGCTCATGATCGAGGAAGGTCGGGCGCAGCATCGGCTCGTCGTCGGCGTGCGCCTGCCAGAGCAGGGTGTAGAGATACGGCAGCAGGCGGTAGCGCAGTTCAATGGCGCTGCGAATCGCAGGCGTGACGCCCGGGTACATCCACGGCTCGTTCACCGTGTGATCATCGTTCCACGAGTGAATGGTAAAGCGCGGGTGCATCACGCCGTTCTGTACCCAGCGCACGAACAGCTCGGCATCCGGCTTGTCGCCGGAGAAACCGCCGACGTCGTGACCGACGTTGAACAGTCCGGACAGGCTCATGCCCAGCCCCATGCGGATGTTATAACGCAGGGTGTCCCAGTTGGTGCGGTTGTCGCCGCTCCAGGTCTGAACGTAGCGCTGCATCCCGGCACAGCCGGAGCGGGAGATCAGATACGGACGTTTCTCCGGCGCAAAGCGCTGCTGCGCTTCCAGCGAGGCGCGCATCATCAGCAGCGGCATCACCGGGCGAATGTGCTTGATGGCGATCTCCTGACCGAAGCCATAGCAGCGCGCTTCCCCGTCCCACACTTCATACTCGTTGTTGTCGTTCCAGGTGGAGTCGATGCCCATCTCCAGCAGCTGCGTGGTCACGCCGTTCTGCCACCACTGCACCGTCTGCGGGTTAGTAAAGTCAAGGTGCGATCCTTCGTCATCCCAGAAGCTGGAACGTTCAGGCGCATCGGTTTCTGAATCACGAATGAACAGGCCGCGTTCCGCCACTTCGCTGTAGCGGGGATGATCCTGCAACAGACACGGCTTGATGTTGGCCGCAAGCCGCAGCCCCGCGTCGTGGAACGCCTGGCTCATCACCTTCGGCTGCGGCACTTTGTCGTAGTTCCAGTTAAAGACGTAGCGCTTGCCGTTAATCGAGGTATAGCCGGAGGAGAGCTGGAACGAGTCGCACGGAATGGCATGCTCATCGCACAGGCGGATGAAGTTCATCAGCTGGTTTTGCGCGTCCGGCGCGTCGGTGTAGTGCATGGTCGAGCCGCTGTAGCCCAGGCTCCATTTCGGTCCGAACAGCGTTTTCCCCGTCAGGCGCACGAAGGCTTTGGTCATGTCCAGCACGCGCTTGCCGGTGAAGAGGTAGTAGTCAATATCGCCCGCTTCCGCCTGCCAGCGGCGGTAGGCAGTGTGATAGTTGTCGATCTCGTTACCCAGATCCAGCCAGCAACTGCTCAGGTTATCGTAGAACAGACCGTAGCTCACGTCATCGCGACGGGTGAGGGTGAACGGGATGTGCTTGTACAGCGGATCGGTGCTGGCCGCGTTATAGCCCATCGCGTCCAGGTTACGCATCTCATAACGTTTGCCGTTGCGCTGTAAATCGCCCGCTTTCTCACCCAGACCGTAAAAACGTTCATCCTTACGACGGCTAAGATAGTGCGCCACGCCGTCACCGTGGGCGTTCAGCAGGTAGGCGCTGGTCGGGCGGTCATTGACCAGCGGCTGCCACTCGCCCGCCTCATTGCGGTAGTGCCACTCCAGCCACAGCGGCTGGTGGACGGTGACGCGCAGCTGTTCAGTCGCTACGGTTAACGTGTCGTCCTGCTGCGTCAGCGTCCAGGCAGGGCAGGTGAAGCCGCTGACATCGTCACGACGGCGGCCTTCCCACGGCACATCTTGTTCCGGCGCGATGCTCCAGGTGCGGTTCAGCGCCAGCTCGCCTTTACGTTTGATCAGCACACGGAACAGATTCTCTTCCAGCACATACAGACACAGGCGGTGCTGGTTATCGATTAGCAGTTCCAGATGATTCGCCGACTGCGTATCGACGGTCCAGTTTTTCAGGGTTTTCATATGCAATACATCCACTATCAGGCGCGCTTGGCGCGACGTTCAGCAATAAATGCTACCAGGAAGACAGCGCCAATCAGGTCAAAGAAGCCCATGGCAATAAAAAGCGGGTTAAAGCCGATTTTGTCGGCGGTCACACCGATTAACAGTGAGAACAGGAAGCTGGCGATCCACGCCGCCGAGCCGCGCATGCCGTTGACGGTCGCCATCTGGCCTTTGTCGAACGACTCCACGACCAGGGCGCTCAGCATGCAGGAGATGATCTGGTGCCCGAAGCCGCCGATAGAGATCAGCACGATGGTGATATACGGGTCGCGGGTCACGGCCACGACGGCCAGAGAAATCATCAGAAACGCGCCGGTGACGGAGCTGGCTACCACCGAGTTGACGCGGGTGCAGCCAAACCAGCGGGTGTAGAGCCGGGTCAGGTAGCCGCTCGCCACGCTGCCGAGGTCGGCGGCCAGGAACGGCAGCCAGGCGAACATCGCGATCTGTTTCAAATCCATGCCGTGCTCTTTGGCGAGGTACAGCGGCACCCAGAAGCTCAGCACGGCCCAGGCCGGTTCCGCCATAAAGGCCGGGATGGCGATGCCGTAGAACCGTTTGTTCTTCGAGACGGTTTTCAGCGCGGTCAGGAAGGGCAGTTTGACCGGCGCAGGTTCGTTATCCTGCTTGATAAACGCCAGCTCATCGCGGCTCAGGTTTGGGTGCTGTTCCGGGTTGTGATAAAACGCCCACCACAGGATCACCCACAGCAGCGCCAGCACGCCGGTAAACATAAACGCACCCTGCCAGCCGAACGACGCGTGGGCAAAGTAGATGATAGGCGGGGCCAGCATGGCCCCAATGGAGAAGCCTACCCCCGCCCAGCCTGCGGCAACAGGGCGCTCTGATTTCGGGAACCATTCACCGATGGTTTTGGCGTTCGCTGGCGTGGCGGCGGCCTCAGAGGCACCCATAAAGAAGCGCAGAATCGCCAGGTGCAGCCAGCTTCCGGCACCCGCGTGGAAGATACACATCAGCGCCCAGATCCCGGCGCAGACCATAAAGCCGATTTTCAGGCCGATAACGTCAATCAGCCAGCCGCACAGGGGCTGGAAAATGGTGTAGGCGATCTGGAACGCGCCGACGATCCAGGAGTACTGCTCGGTGGTGATCCCGAGGCTCTCTTTCAGTTCAGGGGCGAGAATACCTAACGAGTTACGGGTGATGTAGTTAACGGTCACGCCGAGAAGAAACAGCACCAGTACGTACCAGCGCAGGTTCCTGATGACGCGACGTGTTTTGCTTGTCGCTACGGTGTTATTGATGTCCTGACTCATTTTCTTCTCCACAAGACGGACGGTAAGGGGACAAAGGTTCAGGTGTCACACAGCGTCAGGCGTTTGAAAGTTATCTGTTTTAGAGCGCTAAGCTGCTATACAACTAGTATGGAAGTTGTGTGACAGGTTCACCTTAAGAAAGAAATTGGGCAGGGAATAGTGGATTTTGTGCAAACTTTCTCATAACTGAGGTTTAATTTTCGGCATTATGGCCTTCTCGCAAGTTATTACCTGATAAACAAGTTGTGAAAATTTTTTCATTTCACATCCGGAGCCAGATCACAAAATGGACAAAAGGCTTAAAATCACCGAAATCGCCGCCCGGACGCAGCTCTCCATCAGCACCGTTTCTCGCGTGCTGGCGGGGAAGGCAAACACCAGCGAAAAAGCACGGGCAAAGGTGCTGGCGTGCGCGCGGGAGCTGGGGGTAATGGACGGCATGGCGGCGGGGCGTCTGCTGCTTAACAGCCTGGTGGTGTTTGCCCCGCAGCGGGCGTTTGACGAGCGGTCCGACATCTTTTACTACCGCGTCATCCAGAGCGTGAGCAAAGGGCTGGCCTCGCACGAGGTTCGCCTGCGTTACTGTGCGCTGGAGGAGAACGACAGCGATGCCCAGCTGTTTCTGGCCCGCATGAACGAAGCGGACACTCAGGCGGCGATCCTCCTCGGTATCGACGATCCGCATATCCACGATCTGGCGGTAGACATGGGCAAACCCTGCATGCTGATTAACTGCCGGGACCGCCACATGCGCCTGCCCGCCGTCGCGCCGGATCATCGCGCGATTGGCGAGCGGGCGGCAAAGTACCTGTTCGAGATGGGGCACCGGGAGGTGATGAACGTGCTGTGCCTGCGTCGCTACACCATGGAGCTGCGCCTGTCCGGGATCCGCGACGCGTGGCACGGTCATAACCTCAGGTTCAGCGACAGGCGCGACCTGCTGATGGTGTCCAGCTTCAGCGCCAGAGAGACGGAGCAGCTGGTGAGCGAGTGGCTTCACCAGCAGAAAGGGAAGGACCTGCCGACGGCGTTCCTGGTTGGTGGCGATTTTATGGCGGCGGGGACCATCAGCGCGCTGCAAAACCACGGTCTGCGCGTGCCGCAGGATGTCTCGGTGATGAGCATCGACGGCTTTAATCTCGCGGCGATTCAGGATGTGCCCTTAACCGCGGTACATGTTCCGCGTGATGAGCTGGGAACGGAAGCGGTGCATATGCTCCAGCAGCGGCTGATGCGCCCGGATGCGCCGGTGGGAACATTGCTGCTAAACGGCACGCTGACCGTGCGGGAGTCGGTCCGGCGGATACGTCAGGGGAAACGACGCACCGCCGTTGAGCGGGAAGGGCTGTATGACGGTTAAGCCATGCCCAGCGCGCGCCTGCCGTGGATGTTGAGATCGTTCACGGTAAAGCGGCCCTGCCAGCTTTTCTCATAATCCTCGCGCGGGAAATCGCCCGGTGACGCGCCGGTTTCCAGCGCTTCCTTGACCTTTTTCGCATAGGCGAGATTCTTCTCGCACATCGGCGCGGCAGGAATGTACATCACGTTGCCCCAGCCCTGCTGATTTTCCACCGGCGCGACGGAGTGGATCACATCGCAGTGCCACCACACGGAATCACCGGCTTCCAGCGCCGGAATGCTGGTTAACGCTTCGATCAGCAGCGGGTGCCACTTCTCAGAAATCGGCAGCACACGCCCCGGCGCCACGCCGCACAGCTCGTCTTCCGGCACGTCGTCCAGCAGCGGACGCAGCAGAATGTAAGCCATTGCCTCCGGGATCGGCACCACGTGCAGCAGCCCCTGGCCGGGGATCATATCCGACAGCGCCGTCCAGCCCTGGAAGGTGCGGAACACCGAGCATTTGGTGGTGTTATCGACGGTGTACTCTTCCGCTTCGGTACGATGCGCGGCATTCCACGGATCGTATTTCTCGACGTTGCCGTCAAACACGCGGGCGAACACCTGCTGATAAGCGGGCAGCAGCCAGCGCTCCAGCGCGCCAGAATCGGTGTGTGCGCCAAGTCCTTTCGAGGTGGTTCCCGGCGGACGGCGGCGGATGCGGTCAGGGTAAATCACGCTCACGTCCGGGTCGAACCACTGTTTACCGTTGCTCTCAAATGTCCATAAACGGTTCAGGAATGACTGTACCTGCGCCATCTCTTCACTCTGGCGCGCCTGCATTTGCGCCTGAGACCAGTAGATCGGATAAATCTCCGGACGAGAGGCCGTTAAGGTGCCGAAGAAGTTATCGCCGGGTCCTTTGTACACCTCGTCAAATTTGTTCAGATCGAGGTAGTCGAGCATCGACTGATCCCACGCCAGCGCCTGCTCGCGCGGGAAGTGGCCTTTGATCACCGCGCAGCCGCGACGTTTAACGGCTTCGCGCTGTTCGGCGGTGATCGTGCCGTTTTTCACGTCGGCAAAAGGGATCACTGGCCAGACGGTTTCGCCTTTGTTTTTGAGGGCGTTGATTTCCGCCACGCGGGTGGCGATTTTATCGCTGAGCCGGTCGAACACCGCCTGCACGTCGCCGATCTGCGCGCGTAATTCACGTTTCATCTGACGGATTGCCGCTTTATGGTCCGCTGGCAACGTTTCGCTGGTAAAGGTCATAACTGCCTCGCATCTTTCATTCGAAAGTAAAAGTGTCTACAAGTGATACTTTAAGTTAAAAAAAAGTTAATGCAAGTTTAAAACCTTGACGGGCGCCACAGGATGGGAAAAGAGTGAGAGGCCGGAGCGAGGCTCCGGCAGGTAGGGGGATCAGGCGTCGAACAGGGAGTGCGCGTCGAGCACGGCCTGAATCACATTCAGCGCGCCCTGATGGTTGTTATCGTCGGTAGTGTAACGGCTGACCTCTTTAATGCTGTCCGCCGCGTTGCCCATCGCAAAGGAGTATTTCACCAGCTTCAGCATTTCCGCATCGTTGCCGCTGTCGCCAATGCCGACGCACGCCTGAGGTGAGACTTTCCAGCGTTTAAGCAGGCGGCTGATGCCGTTGGCCTTGTGCAGGCCGGGGATAATCAAATCGACAAAACCGAAACCGCTGGTGACCGGCTTCATGATGCCGTCCAGGGAGACATGCAGTTTATCAACCAGATTCGGGATATCGCTGTCCGGCAGGTTCAGGGAGAATTTAAACAGCACGTCGTCAATTTCGCGGTAATCGCTGATGGGTTTTAAGCGATGGTAGTGTTTCGACATCAGCTTCACGAACGCTTCTGGTGCTTTATCGCTGACGTACGCGCTCTCCAGCCCGCAGGCCACAAAGTTCAGCCCTTTGTCTTTCAGCAACTCGCCAATGACGATCTGCGACTCATGACGCGTCAGCTCGCCGTGGAAAATCTGTTCGCCGTGATCGAAGACCAACGCGCCGTTTTCCGCGACGAAGGAGATCTGATCTTTCAGCTCCGGGAAGAAGGAGATGAGCTGGTAATACTGGTTGCCGCTGGCGACAACAAATTCAATGTCGCGGGCTTTAAGCTGCTCAAACTGTGCCTGGAAGCGGTCACGATCGTACTGCTTGGCATCATCAAGGAAAGTTCCGTCCATATCGGTGACGATAACTTTTACGGTCATACTGTGCTCCTGGGTCACTGCGTTTGAAACATTCTAATAACAAGGTGACGGGGAGCACAAATTTAATTTCGAATGAAAGTCAGAAAGCCGGGTGGCGGCTTCGCCTTACCCGGCCTACGGGGGGACAATGTAGGCCCGGTAAGCGAAGCGCCACCGGGCGTTTTTTTACAGCGTATGCTCAGTACGGGCGATAATATCGTCCTGCGCATCCGGCGACAGGGCGGTGAAGAACGCCGAGTAACCCGCGACGCGCACCACCAGGTCACGATACTGATCCGGGTGTTTCTTCGCTTCCAGCAGCGTTTCGCGGGAGACGATGTTGTACTGAATGTGCCAGCCTTTATGCACCTCGAAGAAGGTGCGCAGCAGCACCATCAGCTTCTGGCGATCGCTGTCGTTTTCCAGCGTCGACGGGTTCAGCTTCTGGTTTAGCAGCACGCCGCCGAGAATCGCTTCCGTCGGCAGTTTACCCACGGAGCCAATCACCGCCGTCGGGCCGAGGTGGTCGGTACCGGAGGCCGGGCTTGCCCCTTCCGCCAGCGGGGTGTGGGCTTTACGGCCGTCCGGCGTTGCCATGGTTGCTGCGCCAAACGGCACGTTTGCGGAGATAGACGACGTGCCCGCATAGTAGTTACCCCCAATCGGGCCGCGGCCGTAGCGTGGGTTATGGTACTGCTTCAGCTCTTCAATGTAGGTTTCGTAGGCACGGGTCAGCAGCAGGTCCACGCTGTCGTCGTCGTTACCGTACTTCGGCGCGCCGTTGATCAGGCGCTGGCGCAGCTGCTCGTGGGTCAGCCCCTCGAAGTCATCCGCCAGCGCCGCCGCCAGCTGTTGCTGACCGATAACGCCCTGGTCAAACACCAGCTTCTTCACCGCTGCCAGGCTGTTGCCGAGGTTGGCGATCCCCACCTGTAGGCCGGAAACCCAGTCATACTTCGCGCCGCCCTGCTTAATGCTTTTCGCGCGTTCGATACAGTCGTCCACCAGCGCCGAGCAGAGAATATCGTGGACGTTCTCTTCCAGCATGGTGTCCACCACGTACTCGATCTCAATGGATTTGCGGGTGTAGTAGCGGATCTGGTTATCCCACGCCGCCATGACCTCATCAAAATTCCCGAAGTTACCGGCAGAAAGCGCTTTTTCCTGCGGCAGGAACACCTGGCCGCTGGTGGCGTCGCGACCGCCTTCCAGCGCCGCCAGCATCACGCGGGCGAAGTTGATAAAGCTCATGCCGGTGCAGCGATAGCCCCACTTGCCGCCAACGGCGGTTTCGATGCAGCCAATCGCCGCATAGTCATACGCGTCCTCTCGTTCCACGCCGAGCTTGATAAATTCCGGGATGACGATTTCATCGTTGTTAAACGCCGGCATCCCGAAGCCGCAGCGGATCACCTGCACGCAGGCGTCGAGGAAGTCGTTGCTCATGCCCGCGTGGTAGCGCACGCTCAGGTTTGGCTGGGTGGAGCGCAGGCGACCGCAGGATTCGAGAATGGCGTAAGAGAGCGGGTTGACCGCGTCCATCGGTTCACCGTTGACCAGCTTCTGGCCGCCGATGGTGACGTTCTGATACAGCGGGCTGCCCGCAGAGGCTTTGGAGTGCGAGCCGGAGCGGATTTTGTTCACTTCCAGCAGCTTCAGCCAGCAGCTGTGCAGCAGCTCAATGGCGTGTTCGCGATCCAGACTCTGGTCCAGCTCCACGTCGCGGCGGTAGTACGGGTAAAGGTACTGGTCCATACGGGCAAAGGAGACGGAGTGACCGTTGGACTCAATTTGCAGGATCAGCTGAATGAAGTAGCACAGCTGTAGCGCCTGCCAGAAGGTTTTTGGCGGTTGGTGGGCGATGATGTCGCAGTTTTCCGCCATGGCCAGCAGCTCGTCGCGGCGGCTGTCGCGGGTTTCTGTCGCGGCCATTTCACGCGCCAGGTCGGCAAAGCGTTTGATGTGCAGGCTTACGGCTTCCAGCACGATATCAATGGCTTTCAGGAACTGGTCGCCGTGCAGATCGTCCAGCACCGTCAGGTTGATGCGCGACCGGCGCTCGGCCACTTTCGCGCGCAGGCCGTCAAGCCCTTTCTCCAGCACCAGCGGGAAATTCACCGCCAGGTGTGCGTCACCGGAGGTCATGTTGCCTTCCGCTTTGATGATGCCGGTTTCCAGCAGGCCTTTCTGCTCGTCGGTGAACATGCCGTAGCAGCGATCCTGCACCGTCTGGCCGCGCCACCACGGGCAGATCGCATGCAGGACGTGCTTGTTCTCTTCGCTGACCGCGAAGCCCGCACCCGGACGGTCCGCCAGATCGTCAATCTCTTTCTCAATCCAGGAGACGGTATATTCCGGGAAGATCGGCGCGGCGCGCACTTCGCTGGCCTGGTTACCGATAATCAGCTCGTCATGCTTGATCCAGATGGTACGCTCGGCCAGGTGATGCGCCAGCGCCAGGGCGCGACGTACCGGGATCGGCTTGTCCATGTGCTGCTGATACATTTCGGTGTAATGCTGCGCGCGCTCGGTACAGACCGGCGGCTTAACGATATGCACCAGCGCCGTTTTGTGCGCCTTGATGCGCTCGCTGAGGGTGTTGAGATTCAGGGTGGTCATAAGTTTATCCTCGTAAGGTCGCGGTTAACCCTTTCTGGCAGGCATACTGCTGCGCGAAGTCCAGCAGGGCAGGGTTATCCAGCGGTTTGTCAGGGGCAGAGTAGGGTTGGCCGAGCAGGGTGTATTTGTTCATGCCCAGCGTGTGATACGGCAGAAAATGAATATCGTGAACGCCGAGTTCGTCGGCGGCGAAATTGGTAATGGCGGTAACCGACGCTTCATCGGCGTTAAAGCCCTGGATCAGCGGCACGCGAATGGTGATTTTTTTCCCGGCGGCGGCCAGGCGCTTCAGGTTGTCCAGGATCCGTTTGGCTGAGCCATCGGTCCACTGTTTAAATACGTCACTGTCCACATGTTTCAGGTCCGCCAGGAATAGATCGACATACGGCAGTGACGGCTCGATATAATGCCATGGTACGTGAAGGCAGGTTTCAACGGCGGTATGAATACCTTGGTCATGGCTGACTTTAAACAGGGCGTGTGCCAGCGCCGGGTTCATGAACGGCTCGCCGCCGGAGAGGGTGATCCCGCCGCCGCTGCGGTCGTAGAAGGGCTTGTCGCGCAGCACGGTGGCCATAATCTCCTCCACCTGCTTCTCTTCACCGCAGACGGTAAGCGCCTGGGTCGGGCAGCAGTCGGTAAGGGCAGTGAGCGTCTCGTCGTTAAGCGTCTCACGATGAATGACCAGCCCGTTCAGCGCGCGTTCAACACACCCCGGCGCGGCCTGCTGACACAGGTCACAGCCGTCCAGGCACAGGCGGGCATCAAACAGGACGTCCCGCATGCGGGAGCGGCTTTCCGGGTTCTGACACCAGCGACAGCCCAGCGAGCAGCCTTTCAGGAATACCACGGTTCGAATACCGGGACCGTCGTGGGTGGAGTAACGCTGTATATTGAAGATCATTTTTTTGCCCTCGAATTACATATGAAGATTAAATTACTTTCGAATGAAAGTTATCTTGATATGGGTCAATTCCTGAGCAGGTTTTGCTGTGATAGGGTAAGTGCAGGCTAATTTTGAGGGTGACATCATGGAACTTTATCTCGACACATCTGACGTTGCGGCAGTCAAAAAGCTGGCGCGTATCTTCCCGCTGGCGGGCGTGACCACTAACCCAAGCATTGTGGCGGCGGGTAAAACGCCTCTGGAAGAGCTGCTGCCCGCGCTGCACGACGCGCTGGGCGGCAAGGGCCGGCTGTTCGCTCAGGTGATGGCGAAGACCGCCGAGGGAATGGTGGAAGACGCACGTAAGCTGCGCGCGATAATCAATGACCTGGTGGTGAAAGTGCCCGTGACCGCTGAAGGGCTGGCGGCGATCAAAATGCTGAAAGCAGAAGGGATCCCGACGCTGGGTACGGCGGTGTATGGCGCAGCACAGGGGATGCTCTCCGCACTGGCGGGGGCTGAGTATGTGGCTCCTTATGTGAACCGCGTGGACGCGCAGGGCGGGGACGGGATCCAGACGGTAGTCGAACTGCAACAGCTGCTGACCCTGCATGCCCCGCAGTCAAAAGTGCTGGCGGCGAGCTTTAAAACCCCGCGCCAGGCGCTGGACTGCCTGCTGGCAGGGTGCGAATCCATCACGCTGCCGCTGGACGTGGCGCAGCAGTTTATTACCTCTCCGGCCGTGGATGCGGCAATTGTGAAGTTTGAGCAGGACTGGCAGGGGGCGTTTGGACGGACGTCTATTTGACGCTGTTGCCGGGTGGCGCTGACGCTTACCCGGCCTACGCTCGGGCCGTTGTAGGTCGGGTAAGGCAAAGCCGCCACCCGACTTTTTTACTGGCTACACACCTCACACCCGGGGTTACGCATCAGCTTCATCTCGCGGAACTGGCAGGTCATCGCGTCATACATCACGATTTTACCCGCTGCGGGCGTGCCGTAGTGCGCCAGCACTTTGATCGCCTCCATCGCCTGCAAGGAACCGATAACGCCAACCAGTGGCGCCATCACGCCCGCCTCGACGCAGGTCAGCGCATTCTCGCCAAACAGACGGCTCAGGCAGCGGTAGCAGGGCTCTCCTTCAGCGTAGGTGAAGACGGTGATTTGCCCCTCCATGCGAATGGCCGCGCCGGAAATCAGCGGCGTTTTACGGGCAAAGCAGCCCGCATTGAGCTGGTTGCGAATGGCGACGTTATCGGTGCAGTCCAGCACCAGGTCATGCCGTGCAATCTGCGCAAACAGCGCGTCGTCATCCAGCATCGCGTCAATCAGGGTGAACTGAACGTTGGGGTTAATGCGCGCCAGCGCCGTGCGTGCTGATTCCACTTTAGGCTGACCGACCGTCGCGTCGCTGTGCAGCGTCTGGCGTTGCAGGTTGGACACCGACACGGTGTCGAAATCCAGCAGCGTCATGCGGCCGACACCCGCCGCAGCCAGATATTGCGCTGCCGCGCAGCCCAGCCCGCCAAGACCCACAACCAGCACGCTGGCTGCCTTGAGCGCTTCCTGGCCCTCGAAATCAAACCCGCGCAGCACGATCTGGCGGTTATAGCGCATCATCTCCGGGTCGCTCAGTTCCACCGTCATGTCAGCCTCCGAACAGGTGGTTAAAGCGTTCTACTTCAACCCATTCGCCCGCCTCAACGTGGCCGCGATCGCGCTCCAGCACGATAAAGCAGTTCCCCTGACTGAAGGAGCTAAAGATGTGTGAACCCTGATGCCCGGTGGTGCTCACCTCCAGCTCGCCGTCGGCGTTGCGCGCCAGAATGCCGCGCTGGAAATCGAGACGGCCCGGTGATTTTTTGAGGCGCGTTGCCGCCCGCACGCGCACACGCTCCGGCAGCGGGCTGGCATTGTTGCCTGAAAGCTTCGCCAGCAGCGGGATCACCAGCTGGTAGAAGGTCAGCGCGGCAGAGACCGGGTTACCCGGCAGGCCACAGAACCAGCTGTGCGGAAGTTTGCCAAACGCGAACGGTTTGCCCGGTTTAATCGCCAGCTTCCAGAAGGCGATTTCACCCAGCTCTTCAAGCAGGGTTTTGGTGTAATCCGCTTCGCCAACCGAAACGCCGCCGGAACTGATCACCACGTCGGCAGAGGCGTCAGCGTCGATAAACGCCGCGCGCAGTTTTTGCGGATCGTCAGGAATGATACCGAGGTTAATCACCTCACAGCCCAGCTGCTCAAGCATCAGGTGCACCGCCAGACGGTTGGTGTCGTAAATCTGCCCCTCGTTCAGCGGCTGACCCGGAAGCTGTAGCTCGTCTCCCGTGGAGAACACCGCCACGCGCACTTTGCGGACCACGTCAATCTCCGCGATGCCAAGCGATGCCAGCACCGGCAGTTCGGCGACCGTCAGCTTTTGCCCGGCGGCAAAGACCGTTGCGCCCAGGGTAATGTCTTCCCCGATGTGGCGGATATTCTGTCCCGCTTTGACGCTGGTGGTAAAGCGCACGCCGTCGTCCGTTTGTTCGGTCTCTTCCTGCATCACCACGGCTTCACAGCCCTTTGGCACCGGTGCCCCGGTCATAATGCGCACGCAGGTGCCCGCTGGCCACTCACCGTTAAACGGCTGCCCGGCAAACGCTTTACCTGCCACCGCCAGCGGCTGACCCGTTTGCAGATCCGCCAGACGTACGGCATAGCCGTCCATCGCCGCGTTATCGAACCCCGGCACGTTCAGCGGCGAGACGATATCGCGCGCGGCAATACGGCCAAAACAGCGCACAAGCGGCAGTGTCTCAACGTCGTGCAGTGGAGTAATGCGGTCAAGCATCTGCGAGAGTGCCGTCTCAAGCGGCATCAGTCCGGCGGTAAAATCCATGGGGGGCTCCTGCGGAGTAACAACGAAAGCGCTCATTATGGCAGAAAAGTGCGGCTAACTGTATGACCCGATGGGTGTACGCTTTACATCACAGTTGCGTCTTTCTATATTCAAAAATCATCTGAAGATTCGTCGACGATAATGATATTTATAGAAAAAGCAGCCAGCCAGGCTGATGGGTGATGCGAAATGAGTAAAGCGGTTATCGCAATTCATGGCGGTGCCGGGGCAATCACCCGTGCACAGCTCAGTCCCGAGCAGGAGAAGCGTTATATTGATGCGCTGAACGCCATTGTGGAAACAGGCCAGCGGATGCTGGAAGCGGGCGACAGCGCGCTGGACGTGGTGACCGAAGCAGTACGTCTGCTGGAGGAGTGCCCGCTGTTTAATGCCGGTATTGGCTCGGTCTTTACGCGCGATGAAACGCACGAGCTGGATGCCTGCGTGATGGACGGCGTCACCCTGAAGGCGGGCGCGGTAGCGGGCGTCAGCCGTCTGCGTAATCCGGTGCTGGCCGCGCGTTTGGTGATGGAACAAAGCCCGCATGTGCTGCTGGCCGGGGCGGGGGCGGAAAAATTTGCCGTTGAGCACGGGATGGACACGGTCTCGCCCGATCTTTTTTCCACCGAGGAGCGTTACCGGCAACTGCTGGACGCCCGTACAGCGGGGATGACGCAGCTGGACCATGCCGCGCCGCTCGATGAACGCAGCAAAATGGGCACGGTAGGCGCGGTGGCGCTGGATAAAGCCGGTAATCTCGCCGCCGCGACGTCGACAGGCGGTATGACCAACAAACTTCCCGGTCGCGTCGGCGACAGCCCGCTGCCGGGGGCCGGGTGTTACGCCAATAACGCCACCGCGGCGGTGTCATGCACCGGCACCGGCGAAGTGTTTATCCGCGCGCTGGCGGCCTACGACATTACCGCGCTAATGGATTACGGCGGATTAAGCCTGAGTGAGGCCTGCGAGCGGGTAGTGATGGAGAAACTGCCGGCGCTGGGCGGGATTGGCGGCTTAATTGCGGTGGATCGGGAGGGCAACGTGGCTCTGCCGTTCAACAGTGAAGGGATGTACCGGGCGTGGGGGTATGCCGGCGATGCGCCCAGCACAGGCATTTATCGTGAATAAGGGGGCATTGCGTGCCGCACCGTGAAGAGCTGGACAACTGCGAAGTGCTGGCTGTCCACCAACTGAATATTGCGTTTCAGGAAGAGCGGCAGTTCATCCCCGCAGTACAGAATTTATCGTTTTCGCTCAGGCGCGGCGAGACGCTGGCGATTGTTGGCGAATCAGGTTCCGGTAAATCCGTTACCGCGCTGGCGCTGATGCGTCTGCTTGAGCAGACGGGCGGGCAGGTCACCAGCGAGCGGATGCTGTTGCGCCGTCGCAACCGTCAGGTTATCGATCTCAACGAGCTGAGTGCGTCCCAGATGCAGGGGGTGCGCGGGGCAGATATTGCGATGATTTTTCAGGAGCCGATGACCTCCCTGAACCCGGTTTTTCCGGTGGGCGAGCAGATTGCCGAATCTATCCGCCTGCATCAGGGACTGAGCGGTGATGAGGCGCTCAACGAAGCAAAACGGATGCTGGAGCTGGTGCGTATCCCTGAGGCGCACGCGATTTTGTCCCGCTATCCGCATCAGCTTTCCGGCGGCATGCGCCAGCGGGTGATGATTGCGATGGCGCTGTCGTGCCGTCCGGCGGTGCTCATTGCGGACGAACCCACCACGGCGCTGGATGTCACCATTCAGGCCCAGATCCTGCAACTGATTAAGGTATTGCAGCAGGAGATGGAGATGGGGGTGATTTTCATCACCCACGATATGGGGGTGGTGGCGGATATTGCCGATCGGGTGCTGGTTATGCATCAGGGCAATGCCGTGGAAACCGGCACGGTGGAGCAGGTCTTTCATGCGCCGGTGCATCCTTATACCAAAGCGCTGCTGGCGGCGGTCCCGCGTCTGGGGGCCATGAATGGCAGTGATTTTCCGCGCCGTTTTCCGCTGTTCTCACAGACCGAACAGGGCCAGCAGGAAGACGAAACCGAGCAGGATACGGTGGTTCCCGGCAGGCCAATCCTCGAAGTGCGTGACCTGGTGACCCGTTTCCCGCTGCGTAGCGGGATCCTCAATCGCGTGAAGCGCGAAGTGCATGCGGTTGAAAACGTCAGTTTTGATCTCTGGCCGGGCGAAACGCTGGCGCTGGTGGGGGAGTCCGGCTGCGGTAAATCCACCACCGGGCGGGCGCTGCTCAGGCTGGTGGCGTCGCAGGAGGGGAGCATCACCTTCAACGGTGAGCGCATCGACACGCTCCCTAACAGTAAATTGCAGGCGGTGCGCCGGGATATTCAGTTTATATTCCAGGATCCTTATGCGTCGCTCGATCCGCGCCATACGGTGGGGTACTCGATTATGGAGCCGCTGCGGGTGCATAACCTGCTCGACGGTGAAGCCGCGCAGCGCCGCGTCGCGTGGCTGCTGGAGCGCGTGGGCCTGAAGCCGGAGCATGCCTGGCGTTATCCGCACGAATTTTCTGGCGGTCAGCGCCAGCGTATCTGCATTGCGAGGGCATTGGCCCTCAATCCGAAAGTGGTGATTGCGGATGAGTCCGTGTCAGCGCTGGATGTCTCTATCCGCGCGCAAATCATCAATCTCCTGCTCGATTTACAGCGGGATCTGGGCATTGCGTTTCTGTTTATCTCCCACGATATGGCGGTGGTGGAGCGGATCAGCCATCGCGTGGCGGTGATGTACATGGGGCAAATTGTTGAAATCGGCCCCCGTCGGGCGGTGTTTGAAAACCCGCAGCACCCTTACACCCGCAAGCTGATGGCTGCCGTACCGGTTGCCGATCCTGAGCATCGTCACGCCCAGCGCGTGCTGTTGCAGGACGAAATGCCGAGCAATATTCGTAAACGGGGCGAAACCCTGGAGCGCGTGGCGCTGCGTGAGGTGGGACCCGGTCATTTTGTCGCACCACCGCGTCAGGGCAATGCATTCTCGCGGTTATAACTTACAACAGGCAGGAGAACACAATGGTTCCTTTTGTTGCTCGTAAATGGCTGCTGGCCGCGAGCGTGACGGCTGCGCTGGCCGCCGCCCCCGCGTTCGCGGCGAAAGATGTGGTGGTGGCTGTGGGGTCTAACTTCACGACCCTGGATCCGTATGATGCCAACGACACTCTTTCTCAGGCGGTGGCAAAATCCTTCTACCAGGGGCTGTTCGGCCTGGACCGCGAAATGAAGCTGAAAAACGTGCTGGCGGAAGGCTATACCGTGTCGGACGACGGGCTGGTCTATACCGTTAAGCTCCGTACCGGCGTGAAGTTCCAGGATGGCACTGACTTCAACGCCGAGGCGGTTAAGGTCAACCTGGATCGTGCCAGCAATCCGGAAAACGGTCTTAAACGCTACAACCTGTATAAAAATATCGCCCAAACCGAGGTGGTTGATCCGGCAACGGTGAAGATCACCCTCAAAGAGCCGTTCTCGGCGTTTATCAATATCCTGGCGCATCCCGCGACGGCGATGATTTCGCCCGCCGCCCTGAAAAAATACGGCAAAGAGATTGGCTTCCACCCGGTGGGGACCGGACCGTACGAACTGCTCACCTGGAACCAGACCGATTTTGTGAAGGTGAAAAAATTCGCCGGATACTGGCAGCAGGGGCTGCCGAAGCTGGATACCATTACCTGGCGGCCGGTAGTGGACAACAACACCCGCGCCGCAATGCTGCAAACCGGCGAAGCGCAGTTTGCCTTCCCGATCCCGTACGAACAGGCGGCGCTGCTGGCGAAAAACAGCAAGCTGGAACTGGTGGCCAGCCCGTCTATTATGCAGCGCTACATCAGCATGAACGTCACGCAGAAACCGTTTGATAACCCGAAGGTGCGTGAAGCCATCAACTACGCCATTAACCGCCAGGCGCTGGTGAAGGTGGCCTTTGCCGGCTACGCCACCCCGGCGACGGGCGTGATGCCGCCAACCATTGAGTACGCGCAAAGCTATCAGCCGTGGCCTTACGATCCGGCGAAAGCGCGGGAACTGCTGAAAGAGGCGGGCTATCCGAACGGCTTTAGCACTACGCTGTGGTCGTCGCATAACCACAGTACCGCGCAGAAGGTGCTGCAATTTACCCAGCAGCAGCTGGCGCAGGTGGGCATTAAAGCCAGGGTTACGGCGATGGATGCCGGACAGCGAGCGGCGGAAGTGGAAGGCAAAGGACAGAAAGAGAGCGGCGTGCGGATGTTCTACACCGGCTGGACGGCTTCAACCGGTGAAGCGGACTGGTCCCTGTCGCCGCTGTTTGCTTCCCAGAACTGGCCGCCAACGCTGTTCAATACCGCGTTCTACAGTAATCCGCAGGTGGATAAAGATCTGGCCGATGCCCTGAAAACCACCAAACCGGAAGAGAAAGCGCGCCTGTACAAAGAGGCGCAGGACATTATCTGGAAAGAGTCGCCGTGGGTGCCGCTGGTGGTGGAAAAACTGGTCTCAGCCCACAACAAAGCGCTGACCGGTTTTTACATCATGCCGGATACGGGCTTTAGCTTTGATGACGCGGATTTGAAATAAAACTCATGCTGAATTATGTGTGTAAACGCCTGCTGGGGCTTATCCCGACGCTGCTGATTGTGGCCGTACTGGTGTTTTTGTTTGTCCATATGCTGCCCGGCGATCCGGCGCGTTTGATTGCCGGACCGGAAGCGGATGCGACGGTTATTGAACTGGTGCGTAAACAGCTCGGTCTTGATCAGCCGCTGTACAGGCAATTTCTGCGTTACATTGGCAATGTCCTTCAGGGCGATTTCGGCATCTCAATGGTGTCGCGTCGTCCGGTGTCGGAGGAGATTGCCAGCCGCTTTATGCCTACCTTCTGGTTAACGATTGCCAGTATGAGCTGGGCGGTTGTCTTTGGCCTGGGCGCGGGGATTGTCGCCGCCGTCTGGCGCAACCGCTGGCCGGATAAGCTCGGTATGGCGCTGGCGGTCACCGGCATCTCTTTCCCGGCGTTTGCGCTGGGCATGCTGCTGATGCAGATTTTCTCCGTCGAGCTGGGCTGGTTGCCGACCGTCGGGGCCGACACCTGGAAGCACTACATTCTGCCCTCTATGACGCTAGGCGCGGCCGTTGCGGCGGTTATGGCCCGGTTTACCCGCGCCTCGTTTGTCGACGTGCTGAGCGAAGATTACATTCGCACCGCGCGGGCAAAAGGGGTGAGTGAGAAATGGGTCATTCTGAAGCATGGTTTTCGTAATGCGATGATCCCGGTGGTCACGATGATGGGGCTACAGTTCGGCTTCCTGCTGGGGGGCTCTATCGTGGTTGAGAAGGTCTTTAACTGGCCGGGGCTGGGGCGCCTGCTGGTCGACTCGGTCGATATGCGTGACTATCCGGTTATTCAGGCTGAAGTCCTGCTTTTCTCGCTGGAGTTTATTCTTATCAACTTAGTGGTGGATGTGCTTTACGCCGCCATTAACCCGGCCATCAGGTATAAGTAAGATGCGATTACTGAACTGGCGTCGCCAGGCCATTTTAAACGCTATGCCGGGGATCAGGCCGGACCATATTCGCACCCCGTGGGTTGAGTTCTGGCGTCGATTCCGTCGTCAGCCCGTCGCTATGGTCGCCGGGTTGTTTGTGTTACTGCTGATCCTGGTGGCGATTATCGCCCCCTGGATAGCCCCGTTTGATGCGGAAAACTACTTCGACTACGACCGGCTGAACGATGGTCCGTCGATGATGCACTGGTTTGGCGTGGACTCGCTCGGGCGCGATATTTTTAGCCGCGTGCTGGTAGGGGCGCAGATCTCACTGGCGGCCGGGGTCTTCGCGGTGCTGATGGGCGCAGCAATTGGCACCGTGCTGGGGCTGGTGGCCGGGTACTACGAAGGCTGGTGGGACCGCATCATCATGCGTATCTGCGACGTGCTGTTTGCCTTTCCCGGTATTCTGCTGGCGATTGCCGTGGTGGCGGTGATGGGCAGCGGCATGGCGAACGTCATTATCGCCGTGGCGGTATTCTCGATTCCCGCTTTCGCGCGTCTGGTACGTGGCAACACGCTGGTGCTGAAGCAGCAGACCTTTATCGAGTCGGCGCGCAGCATGGGAGCCAGCGATGCCACCATCCTGTTCAGCCATATTCTGCCGGGAACGGTCTCGTCTATCGTGGTCTATTTCACCATGCGCATAGGCGTGTCGATTATCTCGGCGGCCAGCCTGTCGTTTCTGGGGTTAGGGGCACAGCCGCCGACGCCGGAGTGGGGCGCGATGCTGAACGAGGCGCGGGCGGATATGGTGATTGCGCCACACGTGGCGATCTTCCCGAGCCTGGCGATTTTCCTGACCGTGCTGGCGTTTAACCTGCTGGGGGATGGGCTGCGCGACGCGCTGGATCCGAGGATTAAGGGGTAGTGCAGTGAAATGTGCCGGGTGGCGGCTACGCCTTACCCGGCCTACAAAAGGGAAGCAGGGTGTTTAAACCCGGCTACCCCACAGGTCATACTCATCCGCGTTTTCAACCTTCACGCGAATAATATCACCCGGCTTAACCTGTGTTTCGCCGTTCAGGTACACCGCGCCATCGATTTCCGGTGCATCCGCCATGCTGCGGCCAATCGCGCCTTCTTCGTCCACTTCGTCGATAATCACCAGAATTTCGCGGCCCACTTTCTCCTGCAAGCGTTCAGCAGAGATCTGCTGTTGCAGCTGCATAAAGCGGTTCCAGCGCTCCTCTTTTACCTCTTCCGGTACCTGGTCCGCCAGCTCGTTGGCCGTTGCGCCTTCAACCGGGCTGTACTTGAAGCAGCCGACGCGATCCAGACGCGCCTCTTTCAGGAAGTCGAGCAGCATCTGGAAATCTTCTTCGGTTTCACCCGGGAAGCCGACAATAAAGGTGGAGCGCAGGGTCAGATCCGGGCAGATCTCACGCCACTGCTTGATGCGCGCCAGCTGGCGATCCACGGAGCCAGGACGTTTCATCAGCTTCAGAATGCGCGGGCTGGCGTGCTGTAGCGGGATATCCAGATACGGCAGGATTTTGCCTTCCGCCATCAGCGGGATCACATCGTCAACGTGCGGATAAGGGTAGACGTAGTGCAGGCGCGTCCAGATCCCGAGCTTAGCCAGCTGCTCGCACAGGCCGACCATGCTGGTTTTCACCGGCTCGCCGTTGTGGAAACCGGAGCGGTGTTTGACGTCCACACCGTAGGCGGAGGTGTCCTGGGAGATGACCAGCAGCTCCTTCACGCCCGCGTCGGCCAGGCGTTTGGCTTCTGCCAGCACCTCGCCAATCGGACGGCTCACCAGATCGCCACGCATCGACGGGATGATGCAGAAGGTACAGCGGTGGTTGCAGCCTTCGGAAATTTTCAGGTAGGCGTAGTGGCGCGGCGTCAGCTTCACGCCCTGTTCCGGCACCAGGCTCAGGAACGGGTTGTGCTTTGGTTTGGGGACGTAGTGATGAACATGTTCCAGCACCTGCTCGTAGCTGTGCGGGCCGGTGATCTCAAGCACTTTCGGGTGCACTTCGCGGATCTGATCCACCTTCGCGCCCAGGCAGCCGGTGACAATCACTTTGCCGTTTTCCGTCAGGGCTTCACCAATGGCTTCCAGTGACTCCTGGACCGCGCTGTCGATGAACCCGCAGGTGTTGACGATCACCATGTCGGCGTTGTCGTAGCTTGGCACCACGTCATAGCCTTCAGTGCGAAGTTCAGTCAGGATGCGTTCGGAGTCCACCAGGTTCTTCGGGCAGCCGAGGGAGACAAAGCCGATTTTCGGCGGGTGCGTAACATTGCTCATAGGTTAAAAATTCATCAATTATGGAGTTATCAGGGCGGGATTTTACAGCGTATCGCGGGGGATTTATACACTCTTGATGGCGCAGTTGAGGCGGGCAATCGTTGTAACATTGTAAAGAATGTTAATCAGTTATCGTTTATTGATCTCAGGCATTACATTGTACAAAAAATGACCTTATCCTTAATAAGGTAACATGGCTGACAGGGGAGGAAGTAGCATGTCCGTTGACAGACTGAAACGCGATCTGCTTAACAAGCTGATCAACGCCCGAATCGACCTGGCCGCATATCTGCAACTCCGCAAGGCGAAAGGGTATATGTCAGTCAGCGAAAGCGAAAATCTGCGTGATAACTTCTTTGAACTTTGCAATTTCATGCGTGAAAAAGCACCCATCCTGAAAGCGCACTACGCTGAAAGCGAATTAGTGGCGCTGCGCCGCGCCGCCGAGGTGCTCTCCATCGCCGGGGTCTGTTTGATGAACGGACGTCACGACTGCCCGAATTTTATTGCCGTTAACGCGGAGAAGCTTGAAAACTGCCTGACCACGCTCGCGCTTTGCATCATGTGTCTGAACAAGCCGGAAACGCTTGCCCGGCACTGAACCCGGGGGAGGCGACTCCCCCTTCTGATTAAGCTTTTGTAAAAGTGGTAACGCACCCGGGAACAGTGGCTAATCTTTAAGCCATATGTCGATAAAGGAGTGCGTTATGCCTCGATCCTCGCTGATTTTCCTTCCAGTCTTGTTATTCCCGCTTTCACTGCTTGCAGCGCCTGAGACGGTTAAGGTCGACGTGCTACAGACAAAACTGGATCACCCCTGGTCGCTGGCGTTTCTGCCAGATAACAAGGGGCTGCTCATCACGCTCAAAGACGGGCAGCTTAAGCACTGGCAGGCTGGAAAAGGGCTCTCCGATCCGATTGTCGGCGTGCCGAAAGTGTGGGCGAGCGGCCAGGGCGGACTGCTGGACGTCGCGCTGGCCCCGGATTTTGCACAGTCACGGCGGGTCTGGCTCAGCTTCGCCGAGGCAGGTAATGATGGCAAAGCGGGTACCGCGGTGGGCTACGGGCGGTTGAGCGATGACCTTTCGCGCATTGAGGGCTTCCAGGTGGTGTTCCGACAGATGCCGAAGCTCTCTACCGGCAACCACTTTGGCGGACGGCTGGTGTTCGACGGCAAAGGCTATCTCTTTATTGGCCTGGGTGAAAACAACCAGCGCCCGACGGCGCAGGAGCTGGACAAGCTTCAGGGCAAGGTGGTGCGCCTGACGGAGGACGGAAAAGTGCCGCCGGATAATCCGTTTGTGAACACCGCCGGTGCGCGCCCGGAAATCTGGTCCTATGGCATTCGCAACCCGCAGGGGATGGCGATGAATCCGTGGAGCGACACGCTGTGGCTCAACGAACACGGACCACGCGGTGGGGATGAGATTAACATTCCTGAGAAGGGCAAAAACTACGGCTGGCCCCTGGCGACGCACGGGATCAATTACAGCGGCCTGAAAATCCCGGAAGCGAAAGGCGAGCACGTTGAGGGCACCGAAAAGCCGCTGTTTGTCTGGAAAGTATCGCCCGCCGTCAGCGGCATGGCGTTCTACAACAGCGACGTCTTCCCGCAGTGGAAAAACAAGCTGTTTATCGGCGCGCTGAAGGAGAAAGACGTCATCGTGCTGAGCGTGAAGGGCAATAGCGTGACGGAGGACGGACGCATTCTGGGCGATAAAGATCAGCGTATTCGCGATGTGCGCGTCGGGCCGGATGGCTATCTGTACGTGCTGACTGACGAGACGGACGGGCAACTGCTGAAAGTCAGCCCGTCCAGGTCGTAATCAGGTCACCGGGATCATCACCACGTTGCGATACGCCGGGCGCTCGCTAAGCTGCTGGATCCAGCGCTCCAGGTGAGGGCGCGGGCTCCAGCTAAGACCCATGTTAGTGAGGTTCCAGACGAAGGGGGCGACGGCGATATCGCCCACGCCGAAGGTGTCGCCGGAGAACCAGGCGTGCTTCGCCAGTTCGTCGTCCATCATCGCGAACAGGGATTCGCAGGCGTCCTGGGCGGCATGAATGGCGGGATAATCACGTTCGGCTTCCGGCGTGCGGACAAGCCCCATCAGGATCACCCGGTGCGTGGGGGAAAGCGTCTGGTTTGCCCAGTCCATCCATTTTTCGCCCTGCGCGCGGCGGGCTGGATTTTCAACCCACAGCCGACCCTGGCCGTACTGCGCGGCGAGATAACGCACGATGGTGTTGGACTCCCACAGCGTGGCGTCTGTCTCGTCATCGCGCAGCAACGGCACCAGTCCGTTTGGGTTCATCGCCAGATAGTCGGCGTCTTTATTCACCCCGAACGCCATGCCAGCCATGATTTGGTTGAACGGTAAATCCAGCTCCTCCAGCGTCCAGAGCACTTTCTTCACGTTAGTCGAATTGTTCCTGCCCCACAGCGTAATCATATTTACTCCCGATGAGATGTGAATCCGAGTCAGCTTTTCGCCATGGTGAGATAAACCTAACAATTACGCAACAGATGCTAAAAAAAACGCCGCAATCAAAGCGTATCTGAATGTTATTGCATAAACTTTAAAAACTTTACCTGGAACAGGTTTCTTTGAACGCTGTAGTGCGCTATTACTCATCGCTTCTTGCGACACGGTGATTGTGACGTGATTTTTAGAATGGACACTCGGGTGGCATTTATGACGCAAAAAACTTCTTCTCTGCGCAGCCTGGCGGCAGGCTCGGCGCTGCTTTTCCTTTTTGCCCCAACGCTCCATGCGGCGGAACAGACGGCGCCCGAAGCGCCGCCTGTCGATGCGCGCGCCTGGATCCTGATGGATTACGCCAGCGGGAAAGTGCTGGCGGAAGGTAACGCCGACGAAAAACTCGACCCGGCGAGCCTGACGAAAATTATGACCAGCTATGTTGTGGGCCAGGCGTTGAAAGCGGGCAAGATCAAGCTGGATGACATGGTCACCGTCGGCAAAGATGCCTGGGCGACGGGTAACCCGGCGCTGCGCGGCTCGTCCGTCATGTTCCTGAAGCCCGGCGATCAGGTCTCCGTTTCCGATCTGAATAAAGGGGTCATTATTCAGTCGGGAAATGATGCCTGTATTGCGCTGGCCGATTACGTCGCAGGCAGTCAGGACTCATTCATTGGGTTGATGAATGGCTACGCGCAAAAACTGGGTCTGACCAACACCACCTTTAAAACCGTTCACGGCCTGGATGCGCCCGGTCAGTTCAGTACCGCGCGCGATATGGCGCTGCTGGGCAAAGCGCTGATCCATGACGTGCCGGATGAGTACGCCATCCATAAAGAGAAAGAGTTTACCTTCAACAATATCCGCCAGCCTAACCGTAATCGTCTGCTCTGGAGCAGTAACGTTAACGTGGACGGCATGAAAACGGGGACGACCGCCGGGGCCGGATACAACCTGGTGGCTTCTGCGACGCAGGGCGACATGCGCCTGATCTCGGTGGTGCTGGGGACGAAAACCGACCGCATTCGTTTTAATGAATCCGAAAAACTGCTGACCTGGGGTTTCCGCTTCTTTGAAACCGTCACGCCGATTAAGCCGGACGCCACCTTCGTCAGCCAGCGCGTCTGGTTTGGGGATAAAAGTGAAGTGAACCTGGGGGCAGGTGAAGCGGGTTCCGTCACCATTCCACGCGGTCAGCTGAAAAACCTGAAAGCCAGCTATACCCTGACCGAGCCACAGCTGACCGCGCCGTTGAAAAAAGGCCAGGTGGTCGGGACGATAGATTTCCAGCTTAACGGCAAATCCATTGAGCAGCGTCCGCTGGTGGTGATGGAAGCGGTGGAAGAGGGCGGCTTCTTCAGCCGGATGTGGGACTTTGTATTAATGAAGTTCCACGGCTGGTTTGGCAGCTGGTTTAGCTAGGTTTTTGCCGGGTGGCGCTGCGCTTACCCGGCCTTCGTTTGAGCCGTTGTAGGCCGGGTAAGGCGAAGCCGCCACCCGGCACAACCTCAATACATCAACTTCACCTGCTGCGCCTTTGCATACGACACCAGCTCGTCATCCGGGCGGCAATCACTGACGATGGCGTCAAAGCGCGACAGTTCCCCCATCCTTGCCGGACGAACCTTGCCAAATTTACTGTGATCAACCACCAGCACATGCTGCTGTGCGGCGTTGAGCGCCCACTGTTTCACCGGTAACTCTTCAAGATTAAAACAGGTTGCCCCCTGTTTCACATTCACACCCGCCGCAGAGTAAAAGGCGATATCCGGACATACATTGCTCAGCGTGTCCTGAATATTCAGCGGTTTGAAGATGGCGTTGCTGGCATGAAACTCGCCGCCGCACAAAATCACCCGGCACGCCGGTTTCTCCTGCAAGGCCAGGAAGGTGTTTAGCGAATAACAGACGGCGGTAAAGGGAACGGTGCTGTCGATGGCCTCGATGATCCACGGGGTTGTCGTACCGCAGTCAAAAAACAGCGTTTGATGCGGCTGCACCAGCGAGGCGGCGAGCCGCGCGGCTTTGCGCTTCTCTTCCACCAGGCGTGTTTTTTGATCGCTTAACAGATAATGGCTGGCGCTACGCGGCTCCAGAACAATATACCCGCCAAGCAGCACAACGGGGGCGCTGTCGCTGTTCAGATCGCGACGAATGGTCATTTCAGACACGCCAAGCAGGGTAGCGGCTTCCTTAAGATGCAGCTTATCGCTGCGCTTCAGCGCCTGAAGTAGCTGAGCAATGCGGTCATCGCGACGTGTTTCCATAGATCCTCGGGCTAAAAAAGTGAGCCCCCGCAGGGCGGGGGCTCAAGTGTAACCTGACGGACCGGGGTTAGTCACGTATCCAGCCTTTGCGGATCGGAAGGGCAAACAGAACGCGATAGGCCTGTGATAATCCACGATAAAGCGCCGGACCAAAGAGGCTCCACAGGATGGCTGCGCTGACGCAGCCCATCAGCCCCACCAGGAAACCGCCGACCATATCCAGCGGCCAGTGCACGCCCAGGTAGACGCGGGACCAGGCGATGGCGACCGCCACCCCCATCAGCACCATGCCAGACCACAGGCGATGCCAGAACAGGAAGGCCAGCGCAAAGGTGAAGATCACCGTGCCGTGATCGCTCGGGAACGAGTCATCCGGCGCATGGTGCAGGAAGTTGTAGCCGACGCGATCGACAAACGGACGATCGTGCGGGAAGGCGTGGCCCAGCACGTAGCTTGCCAGCACGCTCACGCCGATCGCCATCGCCATTTTGATCACCAGATGGCGCTGGGCGGTGACCTGTGTACGAGGTCCCCATAACCAGAGGATCACCGCCAGCGCCGGTACAATGCTGATCACATCTTTCGCAATGAAGGTGGCGAGATCGATCATCCATTCCGGTGATGCTGGCGTGGCGTTGAGCAGGTAAAACAGTTCGTAGTTCAGATTTTCTAACATAATCTCGTTACTCTTTAGCAAACCAGGTGGAAACCAGCCCGTAAACCAGCACCTGGGAAAACCAGACCCACCACCCGGCCCACAGGTTGTGAGAGAAAAAATGCGCGCCGCGCATGACCTGGCCGAATCCCATCAGCAGCCCCATAACAACGCCTAACGCGACAAAGGACCATGCCAGGCGCGGACGTTCACGCCAGAAGGCAAAAAACAACCCCATCACCATAAACCCGCTTGAGGCGTGGCCGCCGGGAAAGCAGCGTCCCGGTCCGCTGTCTGCCGGAACGGCGCTGAACAGGGGATACGAGACGGCTTTGCCGCCATACTCCACCAGATCCCACGGACAGCTGTGGTGGCTTATGCTTTTCAGCACCCCAACTACCAGCGCCCCCAGCCCCATCAGAAGCGCGGCCGTCACCAGCCGGGCATTGCGTTTGTAAGCGCCGTAAATCAGCGATGCGGCAGCCAGCGCAATGGTCACATATTTCGCCAGCCGATGGTTCAGCAGATCCAGCAGCGGGTTTTGCTGTAGCGGGAAATGGTGCGTCGCCGCGTCATACCAGAAGCCGGTTATCCATCGGTCAAGCGATTCATCGCGCGAAAGCCAGGTAAAAAGCAGCGCAAGGACGATCAGCCCGAAAAGCTGATAACCATAAAAGCGGGCAGAAAAACGGTAAAGGCTTTTTGTCTTATTTGTCGGTAACTTAGATAATTCTGAAGGGCTGACGGCGTGTGTCATAGTTTCGGTCAATAACGTGAAATAGCACTATCATAGGGAGGGCAACTTAAGGAAACCTTAAACAACAACGATAAGTGCCTTATTTCTGTGTTTTCACGTGATTATGCTATCTCAGACAGCGGCAATTCATTACACTCATCGCGATTTTTTCATACTAAAGAGATTGCATGATAAACCGTTCTTCTTCCGGTAATCGTCTGGGTCGTCAGGCGTTACTTTTTCCTCTGTGTCTGGTGCTTTACGAATTCTCTACCTACATCGGCAACGACATGATCCAGCCAGGCATGCTGGCTGTGGTTGAGCAGTACAACGCAGGTATTGAGTGGGTACCTACATCCATGACCGCCTATCTGGCGGGCGGCATGTTTTTACAGTGGCTTTTAGGGCCGCTGTCGGATCGTATTGGCCGCCGCCCGGTGATGCTGACGGGCGTGGTGTGGTTTATCGTCACCTGTCTCGCCACGCTGCTGGCGCAGAACATTGAGCAATTCACGCTGCTGCGTTTCCTTCAGGGCGTGAGCCTGTGCTTTATTGGCGCCGTGGGCTACGCCGCTATTCAGGAGTCGTTTGAGGAGGCGGTATGTATCAAAATAACCGCGCTGATGGCGAACGTGGCGCTGATTGCGCCGCTTCTGGGGCCGCTGGTGGGAGCCGCATGGGTCCACGTTGCGCCGTGGGAAGGGATGTTCGTCCTCTTTGCCGCGCTTGCGGCCATCTCTTTCTTTGGGCTGCACCGTGCGATGCCGGAGACCGCCACCCGCCTGGGCGAAAAGCTCTCGCTTAAAGAGCTGGGGCGTGACTATAAGGCGGTGCTGAAAAACGGCCGTTTTGTCGCGGGCGCGCTGGCGACGGGCTTTGTCAGCCTGCCGCTGCTGGCGTGGATTGCCCAGTCGCCGGTCATTATCATCAGCGGCGAACAGCTTAGCAGCTATGAGTATGGCCTGTTACAGGTGCCGATTTTTGGCGCGCTGATTATCGGTAACCTGGTGCTGGCGCGTCTGACGTCGCGCCGTACCGTGCGTTCGCTGATTATTATGGGTGGCTGGCCCATAGCGGCAGGGCTGATTATCGCGGCGGTGGCGACCGTAGTCTCGTCCCATGCGTACCTGTGGATGACGGCGGGGCTGAGCGTTTATGCGTTTGGTATTGGCGTGGCGAATGCTGGCCTGGTGCGCCTGACGCTGTTCGCCAGTGAAATGAGTAAAGGCACGGTGTCTGCCGCGATGGGGATGCTGCAAATGCTGATTTTCACCGTCGGTATTGAGGTGAGCAAGCATGCCTATGCTTTCGGCGGTAACGGACTGTTCAGCCTGTTTAACCTCGCCAACGGCGTGCTGTGGATTGCCCTGATGGTGGTATTCCTGAAAGACAAACGCGTCGGAAACGCCCTGCAACCGTAATTCTTATTCCCTCTCCCCCGTGGGCGAGCTCGGGACAGTCCCCTCTCCCTGTGGGAGAGGGTTAGGGTGAGGGCACCAGAGCGCACGGAATCAATTAAACGGCGCCCTCCCATCCAGCACCCTATCAATTACGTCCAGCACCCCTTCGTCATTATTGTTCGGCGCTTCATAGCGGGCCACCGCTTTAATATGCGGTCTGGCATTGGCCATCGCGAAGCCAAACCCAGCCTGTCGCAGCATCTCCACGTCGTTACCGCTGTCGCCAAAGGCCACCACTTCACTGTCCTCAATGCCCCAGCGCGCTTGCAGGATCCGCAGGCCGTTAGCTTTGTGTACGCCGGGGATAATCAGGTCGATACTGCCGTGTCCCGTGGTCACCGGCACCATGATGTCGCCAAGCTTCTCATGCAGCAGCGCCTGAATGCGCGGAATTTCGTCGTCAGAGACGTTTAGCCCGAATTTGAAGAAAATATCGTTGAGGTTGTCAAAGCTGCTGACGCTTTCAAGGCGGTGATAGTATTTCGCAGCAATCTCTTTGAAGAGGTCGTTATACGTTTTCAGCGTGTAGGCGCTGTTTTTTCCGCAGGCAATTATCTCAATGCCGGGCACGTCGTTTAACAGGGTGGCGACGGTCAGAAAATGCTCTTTCGACAGTTCGCCGTTAAACACGTCTTCGCCCGCATCTACCACCCAGCCGCCGTTTTCGGCGACGAAGGCAATTTCATGGGCGATCTCCGGGAAAAATGAGGTCAGCTGGTAGTACTGGTTTCCGCTGGCGACCACAAAACGGATGCCTTGCGCTTTCATGCGCGCGTACTGCGCCAGAAAACGCGCGCGGTTATAGGTTTTCGCATCGCTCAGGAAGGAGCCATCCATGTCGACTGCAATCAGTTTAACGCTCATATCCCTTCTCCATTGACGTTGTTTCTGCTTCCGGTTTTGCCACCGCTCGCGCCACCAGGGCGGCAATAATGACTAACCCTAATACCACCAGCATCGCGCTGCGTAACCCGTAGTGCTCACCGAGGAATCCAAGCAGCGGCGGGCCCACCAGGAAAGCGAGGTAGCCCGTGGTCGCCACGACGCTCACGCGCGTCGGCGCGTCGGGGCCGGTATCGCTGGCAGCGGAAATGGTCAGCGGGAAGCCAAGGGAGGCGCCCAGTCCCCACAGGATCACCGACACGCCGGCAATCCAGTCCACATCCACAAAGATAATCATCGCGATGCCCAGCCCACCCAGCAGGGCGCTGGCACGGACGACAGCCACGCGGCTGTAACGGTCGATAAACCAGCCCCCGGTAAAGCGTCCGACGGTCATGCCGAGCGTAAACCCGGCGTAAATCAGCGAGCCGGAGGTGGGGCTAAATCCGTGCCCGTCCACCATCAGCAACGGTAGCCAGTCGTTGGCGGAGCCTTCAGCAAACGCCATCGCCAGTACCACCACACCAATCAGCATCAGCTGGAAATCGCGATAGAAGGGCAACCCTTTTGCCGCAGACTTCTGTTCGTCCGAGGCATTTTGTCCTGTGCCTGCGGGAATAGCCCTGATGCCGGTGAGGATCGGGATAATGCAGACCAGCGCCGCGAGTAAAATGTGCACATTGGCCGCAATGCCCAGCGCCGTCAGCGCCATCCCTACGCCCGCGCCCGCCAGCGTGCCGAGGCTGTAAAAGCCATGCATCATCGGCAGCACCGTTTTGTTCATCGCCTGTTCAACGGAGGCCCCCTCGACGTTAATGGCCACTTCCGCCGCACCAAAGCTGCCGCCAAATACCATCAGGCCAAGGGCAAACATCAGCGGCGAGGCGAACCACAGCGCCACGCTCAGACCGAGCATACCTACCACTGCGCAGCACATGGTGGTGCGGATCACCGCGCGCGTGCCAAAGCGCTTCACCAGCCAGGCCGAGCAGAGGATGCCGCTCATCGAGCCAATCGACAGGCCAAACAGCACGATCCCCATCTCCGCCGTCGAAACGGATAGCGTATCGCGGATTGCCGGGGTGCGCGTTGCCCAGGAAGCCATCAGCAGCCCGGGGATGAAGAAGAACATAAACAGCGCCCACATGCGCAGATGCAGGGCTTTGCGAGGAGAAGTTAGCGTCATTGGGATCAGCACCAGAAGTACAACAATAGCGACAACACTAGCAACTTTGTGTACATTTGTACATAAACCGGATGAGGATTTTATGAGCAGACCACCGAACGACCCTAACCGCCGCGAGAAGATACTCCAGGCGACGCTGGACACCATTGCTGAGCACGGTATTCATGCCGTCACGCACCGCAAAATTGCCACCTGCGCAGGCGTGCCGCTGGGGTCGATGACCTACTATTTCGACGGGATGGAGTCGCTTCTGGAGGAGGCATTCACGTGGTTTACGCAGCAGATGTCTCAGCAGTACCGGGATTTCTTCGCGGGGGTTACGGGGCGCGAGAGGGCGTGCGAGGCCATTACCACGCTGATCCACAGTTCAGCCGTGACCACGCCACACAATATGGCGCTGATGTATCAGTTATACGCGTTTATGCACCGCAGCGCCGCGCTGAAAACGGTGATGCAGGACTGGATGAAGATGAGCCAGGCTACGCTGGAGCAGTGGTTTGATCCGGCCACCGCCCGCGCGCTGGATGCGTTTATCGAGGGGATGACGCTGCATTTTGTGACCGATCGGTTGCCGTTAACCCGGGAGGAGATCCGGGTGATGGTGGGGCGAATTGCCCGTGAGCAGATGCCACGCGATTAGCAGAAGGGCACCATGATGTTACCGGCCCAAAACTTTTGCCTGGAGTCGATTCGACTACCCTGCTTGCCGGGTGACGGCTTCGCCTTACACGGCCTACAATCCTGAATCTTAAATTTGTATTTCTTCAGGCAACAAAAAACCCATCAACCTTGAACCAAAACGGCGGGGTTGATGGGCTCCACAAATTGGGGACATCAAAGAAAAGCAGTGGCACTAGTTATGACTGCACCCTGCGTAAAAAGTTCTGCGCGTAACGAAAATTTTTTCAGCCACACGCAAACTTGAGATTTATCCGAGTCCTGGCCAGATAATGATGATCAGCGTACCCGCCAGCGTCAGCAGCACGTTGGCGATTGCGTACGTGCCTGCATAGCCCAGCGCCGGGATATTGCTGCGCGCGGTGTCGCTGATGATCTCCATCGCCGGTGCGCAGGTGCGCGCGCCCATCATCGCGCCGAAGAGCAGGGCGCGGTTCATGCGCAGCACGTAGGCGCCGAACAGGAAACAGATCACCACCGGTACCAGGCTGACGATAAGTCCGGAAACCAACATTTGCCAGCCGACCGCGCCCAGGCCGTTGCCAATGCCGCTCCCGGCGCTTAATCCGACACCCGCCATAAAGACCATCAGACCGAACTCTTTCACCATGTTCAGCGCCCCCTGAGGGATATAGCCGAAGGTGGGATGGTTCGCTCGCAGGAAGCCCAGCATGATCCCGGCGAACAGCAGACCGGCTGCGTTACCAATGCCGAAGCTAAAGTTGCTGAACTGGAAGGTTATCATCCCGATCATCAGGCCGACAATGAAGAAGGCGCAGAAGGCTAACAGGTCCGTCACCTGGCTGTGGATCGAGATAAAGCCGATACGGTCGGCAACGGTTTTAACCCGTCGGGCATCGCCGCTGACCTGCAACACATCGCCTTTATTGAGCACCACGTTATCGTCGATAGGCATTTCAATCTGGCTGCGGATCACGCGGTTGAGGAAACAACCGTGGTCGGTCAACTTCAGCTGTGCCAGACGGCGGCCCACGGCGTTGTGGTTTTTCACCACAATCTCTTCGGTGACGATACGCATGTCCAGCAGGTCGCGGTCAAACACCTCTTTCCCGTTGCGGAAGCTCGGATCGAGACGCGCGTGGGCGTCCGGGTAGCCAACAAGGGCGATGTCATCGCCCATCTGGAGCACCGCGTCACCGTCCGGGTTTGCAAGAATGCCGTTACGACGGATACGTTCGATGTAGCAGCCGGTCTGACGGTAGATCCCCAGCTCGCGCAGGTTTTTCCCGTCGGTCCAGGCAACCAGTTCCGGCCCGACGCGGTAGGCGCGGATCACCGGCAGGTAAACTTTACGTTTGGAGTCCGTGTCCAGGCCGCGCTCGCGGGCGATGGTCTGGGCGCTGGTCTGGAGATCCTGATGCTGAAGTTTTGGCAGATAGCGCGCGCCAACAATCAGGCTCACCAGACCAATCAGATAGGTCAGGGCATAGCCCAGACTCAGGTTGTCTAGCGCGGAGGAAAGCTGCGTGCCTGCCATGCCAGAATGACGAAGCGTATCCCCCGCGCCAACAAGCACCGGCGTGGAGGTCATCGAGCCTGCCAGCATACCGGCCGTTAAGCCGATGTCCCAGCCAAACAGTTTGCCCAGTCCTAACGCAATCAGCAGGGCGCTGCCGACCATCACCAGCGCCAGCATCAGGTAATTTTTGCCGTCTCGGAAGAAAATGGAAAAAAAGTTCGGACCAGCTTCCACGCCTACGCAAAAAATAAACAGCATGAAACCTAAGTTAAGCGCGTCCGTGTTAATACTGAAATGTTGTTGACCTAATAACAGGGAGACGACTAAAACGCCAATGGAATTACCAAGTTGAACTGAACCCAGGCGTAATTTACCCAGACAAAGGCCCAGCGCCAGTACCACAAATAATAACAGGATGTAATTCCCATTTAACAAGTCTGCGACGTTTATATTCACGGAGGCTAACTTCTTGTTTACCAGTAAGTTGTTGAATGAAAGGACTATTTGGGCTACTGTTTTCAGAGTCAGGGAATCACTTTGCATCTCCCTGCTTCCTGATAAATACCCTAAACACTAGCAGTCGGTTAGTTTAATCGTAATAGCTACCGACAGCCACCTATTATCGCACGACTTCTGTGCGTGCTTTGGCAAGGATTGCCGCATTGCTTTATCTGACTGGGCGTCCACCGGACGATTTTTGTATTTGATAGAGATAAGTCAGGAGGATAGTTTGAACTTTAAACGAAACTGGGCTGGCGTAATCAGCTGTTTTTTGCTGTTTACGGTCGTTTGCATGTCGCTCGCTTTTAACGTGAAAGGCGCCTTCAGAGCGTCCGGTCATCCCGAGCTGGGCCTGTTGTTCTTCATCCTGCCGGGGGTAGTCGCCGGTTTTCTCTCGCGTAAAGGCGAGGTGGTGATGCCGCTTATTGGGGCAATGCTTGCGGCCCCGCTCTGCCTGCTTCTGATGCGCGTGCTGTTTCTCTCGTCGAGAAGCGTCTGGCAGGAAGTGGCGTGGCTACTGAGTGGCGTTTTCTGGTGTGCGCTGGGCGCGCTCTGTTTCTTATTTACGCGCAGCCTGCTGCAACAGAGGAAGCACCGTAAATAAAAACGCCCTCAGGGTGAGGGCGTCTTCGCATTACTGAGCCGCAAACAGGCCCAGGTGTTCTTTGGCGTAGGCCTCAAAATCGGTGCAGCCGCCGATGTGTTTCTGATCGAGGAAGATCTGCGGCACGGTTTCAACCGGTTTACCCACGGTTTTTTCCAGATCGGCTTTAGTGATGCCTTCCGCGTGGATATCCACATAACGGAAGTTGAAATCATCACGCTCTTCAGTCAGTTTCTCTGCCAGCTCTTTCGCGCGCACACAGTAAGGGCATCCTGGACGACCAAAAATTACTGCAAACATTTCTCTCTCCTCAAAAACAAGCCTGACGGCGAATAGCGCCTATAGTGCACGATAACCTGCCGTCATGGAAAGAAGGTTTCACCTGTCACTTTGATACAGTCAGGCTATGTTTCGCCAATTACATCAGGTGGATCATTGCCTATACTGGCTGCCATACGTTTTACGCAACACAAAGAGAGACAAAATGACGCCAACCATTGACCTGCTTTGTTCCCACCGTTCCATTCGCCATTTCACCGATGAGCCAATTACCCAGGCGCAGCGGGAGGCGATCATCGACAGTGCAAGAGGCACCTCCAGCTCCAGCTTTTTGCAGTGCAGCTCCATTATCCGCATTACCGATCCGGCGATGCGTGAGCAGCTGGTAACGCTGACGGGCGGACAAAAGCACGTTGCCCAGGCGGCTGAGTTCTGGGTGTTCTGCGCCGATTTTAACCGTCATCTGCAAATCTGCCCCGAGGCCGAGCTGGGGCTGGCGGAACAGCTGCTGCTGGGCGTGGTGGATACGGCGCTGATGGCGCAAAACGCGTTCACGGCGGCGGAATCGCTGGGGCTTGGCGGCGTCTATATTGGCGGGCTGCGTAACAACATCGAAAGCGTGACGGAACTGCTGAAGCTGCCGAAACACGTGCTGCCGCTGTTTGGTCTGTGCCTCGGCTGGCCGGCGGATAACCCGGATCTGAAGCCGCGCATTCCTGCTGCGATGCTGGTGCATGAAAACCACTACCAGCCGGTCGACCAGGACGTTCTGCATCAATACGATGAAGAGCTGGCGAACTACTATCTGACGCGCGACAGCAACAACCGCCGCGACACCTGGAGCGACCATATTCGTCGCACCATCATCAAGGAGAACCGCCCGTTCATTCTTGATTACCTGCACAAACAGGGCTGGGCAACGCGGTAGTCCATTCCTCCTGCGCCTCGTGTATGATAGGCAGGCTTTTACCATGTCTTTAGAGAGGTGCAGGGTGAAAATTGCCATATTGTCCCGGGATGGAACGCTCTATTCATGTAAACGCCTGCGAGAAGCGGCGGCGAAACGCGGACATCAGGTTGAGATCCTCGATCCGATGTCCTGCTATATGAACATCGACCCTGCGGCATCGTCGATTCATTACAAAGGCCGCAAACTCCCGCATTTTGATGCGGTAATTCCCCGCATTGGCTCCCAGATCACCTATTACGGTACGGCTGCGCTGCGCCAGTTTGAAATGCTGGGAAGCTATCCGCTCAACGAGTCCGTGGCGATCTCCCGCGCCCGCGATAAGCTGCGCTCGCTGCAACTGCTGGCGCGCCAGGGGATCGATCTGCCCGTCACCGGGATTGCCCACTCCCCGGACGACACCAGCGATTTAATCGACATGGTGGGCGGTGCGCCGCTGGTTATTAAGCTGGTGGAAGGTACGCAGGGTATTGGGGTGGTACTGGCGGAGACGCGTCAGGCGGCGGAAAGCGTGATCGACGCGTTTCGCGGTCTGAATGCCCATATTCTGGTGCAGGAGTATATTAAAGAGGCCAACGGGTGCGACATCCGCTGCTTTGTGGTGGGCGATGAGGTGGTGGCCGCCATAGAGCGGCAGGCAAAAGAGGGCGACTTCCGCTCTAACCTGCACCGCGGCGGTATCGCGCGGGTGGCCCTTATTAGCGAGCGCGAGCGCGAGATTGCGGTGAAAGCAGCGCAGACGCTGGGCCTGGACGTGGCGGGGGTCGATCTGCTGCGTGCCGGGCGCGGGCCGCTGGTGATGGAAGTCAACGCCTCGCCGGGGCTGGAAGGGGTGGAAAAAACCACAGGCGTCGATATTGCAGGTAAAATGATCGCATGGATTGAACGCCATGCGACGCCGGGATTTTGCCTGAAAACGGGCGGTTAAATGGATCGGCGCGCACTTTTTGCGTAATCTGGACAACGTTTTTATTTAAGAGGCTGCACAGCGATGGATTTACAGGTCGTACCTACACTGGATACGTTACGTCAATGGCTCGATGATGCCGGTATTACTTTCTTCGAATGCGACTCCTGCCAGGCGCTGCATCTGCCTCACATGCAAAATTTCGATGGCATTTTCGATGCCAAAATCGATCTGATTAACGACGTGATCCTGTTCTCGGCGCTGGCTGAAGTAAAGCCTTCTGCGCTGCTGGCGCTGGCGTCTGATCTGTCAGCGATCAACGCCAGTTCTTTGACGGTGAAAGCGTTTCTCGACATACAGGATGATAATCTGCCAAAGCTGGTGGTTTGCCAGTCTTTATTCTCCGGCGCGGGGCTCTCCTTCAAGCAGTTCGCCTGGTTTATGCGCCTGAGCGAAGAGCAAATTTCCATGGTAATGATGGAAGCCAACGCACATCACCTGCTGTATAGCGCGGAAGATGATGCCGAGAATAATGATGCATCTCCCAATTTTCTCCACTAAGCCTGTCTGACTTTTGCGCAGTCGCTGCCAGAGCGGCTGCATAACACCGTTTTTTCTGCTGCTTTTAACCTTTCTTTAAAGAGTTTTTCACCTCCTCTCCGGCCGTTTCGGCTTATCACGTAGACATAATCTGCATAAAAAATTGATAAAAGGCGTTTTTTCGTCTGGGCTATAGCCGGAGACACGGGCTACAGTTATTCTTGCGGTGCTTAAAAAAGCGAGCGGAACCTGCCGGGAAGAGGGGGGTATTTTATTTCGGGCAGAGCGACAAACTATGCATGATTATTGCATATCTTCAGGCTGCACAGTTTTGGTTCGTTTGTTAACGAACTTTCAGAAGGAATAACAATATGATCGCCTTGAATAAAAAATGGTTATCGGGTCTGGTTGCGGGTGCTCTGATGGCCGTCTCTGCCGGCACGCTCGCTGCGGAACAAAAAACGCTGCACGTCTATAACTGGTCTGACTATATTGCGCCGGACACCGTCGCGAATTTTGAAAAAGAGACCGGCATTAAGGTTGTCTACGACGTATTCGATTCCAACGAAGTGCTGGAAGGCAAACTGATGGCGGGCAGCACCGGTTTCGATCTGGTGGTGCCGTCGGCAAGCTTCCTGGAGCGTCAGCTGACCGCCGGTGTCTTCCAGCCGCTGGACAAGAGCAAATTACCAAACTGGAAAAACCTCGATCCGGACGTGTTGAAGCTGGTGGCGAAGCACGATCCGGAGAATAAATACGCGATGCCTTACCTGTGGGCGACCACCGGTATTGGCTATAACGTGGATAAAGTTAAAGCGGCGCTGGGCCCGGACGTCAAGCTGGACAGCTGGGACGTGGTGCTGAAGCCGGAAAACCTCGAGAAGCTGAAAAGCTGCGGCGTCTCTTTCCTCGATGCGCCGGAAGAGATTTTCGCCACCGTGCTTAACTATCTCGGTAAAGATCCAAACAGCAGCAAGGCCGACGACTACACCGGTCCGGCGACCGATCTGCTCCTGAAGCTGCGTCCGAATATTCGCTACTTCCACTCCTCTCAGTACATCAATGACCTGGCTAACGGGGATATCTGCGTGGCCATCGGCTGGGCGGGCGACGTCTGGCAGGCGGCGAACCGCGCGAAAGAGGCCAAAAACGGCGTGAATGTTTCCTACTTCATTCCGAAGGAGGGGGCGCTGGCGTTCTTCGACGTCTTCGCGATGCCAGCTGATGCGAAAAATAAAGAGGAAGCGTATCAATTCCTCAACTACCTGATGCGTCCGGAGGTGATTGCCCACATCAGCGACCATGTCTACTACGCCAACGGTAACAAGGCCTCCGTGCCGCTGGTGAGCGAAGAAATCCGCAATAATCCGGCGATCTATCCGCCAGCCGATGTGTTTGCCAAGCTCTTCACCCTGAAAGTGCAGGAACCGAAAATTGACCGTGTGCGTACCCGCGCGTGGACCAAGGTGAAAAGCGGTAAGTAACGGCGTTTGATATCGTTGCCCGGTGGCGCTGTCGCTTACCGGGCCGACAGATCCCGTAGGCCGGGCAAGCGTTAGCGCCGCCCGGCGATGCGCACCCTGACGGTGCGTTTGCACCAGTGTTGATCTATGCCGGAGAGCACCCCGTGAATGACGCGATCCCCCGCCCGCAGGCGAAAGTCCGTAAAGCGCTGACCCCGCTTCTTGAAATTCGTAACCTCACCAAATCCTTCGACGGCCAGCATGCCGTGGACGATGTCAGCCTGACGATCTACAAAGGTGAAATTTTTGCTTTGCTCGGCGCATCGGGCTGCGGCAAATCCACACTGCTGCGTATGCTGGCAGGCTTTGAACAGCCTACCGCCGGGCAGATCGTGCTGGATGGGGTAGACCTCTCCAGCGTGCCGCCGTACCAGCGGCCCATAAACATGATGTTCCAGTCCTATGCCCTGTTCCCGCACATGACCGTTGAGCAGAACATCGCCTTCGGCCTGAAGCAGGACAAACTGCCGAAAGCCGAAATCACCGCGCGCGTGGCAGAGATGCTGAGCCTGGTGCATATGCAGGAGTTTGCGAAGCGTAAGCCGCATCAGCTTTCCGGCGGCCAGCGTCAGCGCGTGGCGCTGGCAAGAAGTCTGGCGAAGCGTCCAAAATTATTACTGCTCGACGAGCCGATGGGCGCGCTGGATAAAAAGCTGCGCGACCGGATGCAGCTGGAAGTGGTGGATATCCTCGAGCGCGTGGGGGTGACCTGCGTGATGGTGACTCATGACCAGGAAGAGGCGATGACCATGGCCGGGCGCATTGCGATCATGAATCGCGGTAAGTTCGTGCAGATCGGCGAGCCGGAAGAGATCTATGAACACCCGACAACCCGCTACAGCGCGGAGTTCATCGGCTCGGTGAACGTCTTCGAAGGGCTACTGAAGGAACGCCAGGACGACGGTCTGGTGATTGAATCGCCGGGGCTGGTGCACCCGCTGAAGGTTGATTCTGATAACTCCGTGGTGGACAACGTGCCGGTTTACGTTGCCCTGCGCCCGGAAAAAATCATGCTTTGCGATGAGCCGCCCGCCGATGGCTATAACTTTGCCGTGGGCGAAGTGGTGCACATTGCCTATCTCGGCGATCTGTCGATTTACCATGTGCGCCTGAAAAGCGGCCAGATGCTCAGCGCCCAGTTACAGAACGAACACCGGTATCGCAAGGGACAGCCAACCTGGGGCGACGAAGTGAGCCTCTGCTGGGATGCGGACAGTTGCGTAGTCCTGACGGTATAAGGAGCGGTCATGAGCACACTTGAACCTCCAGCCCGCGTCAAAAAACCGGGCGGTTTCGCGCTCTGGCTGGCGCGCATGCAGATGGCGCATGGCCGCAAGCTGGTCATCGCCATGCCCTATATCTGGCTGATCCTGCTGTTTCTGCTGCCGTTCCTGATCGTCTTTAAGATCAGCCTGGCGGAGATGGCGCGGGCGATCCCACCGTATACCGATCTGTGGGAGTGGGCCGACGGGCAGCTGACGCTGACCTTAAACCTCGGTAATTTCCTGCAACTGACCGACGATCCGCTCTATTTCGAAGCCTATTTGCAGTCGTTACAGGTTGCGGCTATTTCTACGATTTGCTGCTTGTTGATGGGCTACCCGCTGGCGTGGGCAGTGGCGCACAGCAAGCCGTCGACGCGAAATATTTTACTGCTGTTGGTCATTTTACCGTCGTGGACGTCGTTCCTGATCCGCGTGTACGCGTGGATGGGGATCCTGAAGAATAACGGCATACTGAATAACTTCCTGCTGTGGCTTGGGGTCATCGACCAGCCGCTGACGATCCTGCACACCAACCTTGCGGTGTATATCGGGATTGTCTATGCCTATCTGCCGTTTATGGTGCTGCCGATCTATACGGCGCTGACGCGAATCGATTACTCGCTGGTGGAAGCCTCGCTGGATCTCGGCGCACGCCCGTTGAAGACTTTCTTCAGCGTCATTGTGCCGCTCACCAAAGGCGGGATCATCGCCGGATCGATGCTGGTGTTTATCCCGGCGGTCGGGGAGTTTGTGATCCCGGAACTGCTCGGCGGCCCGGACAGCATCATGATTGGCCGCGTGCTGTGGCAGGAGTTCTTCAATAACCGCGACTGGCCGGTGGCCTCGGCGGTGGCGATCGTCATGTTACTGCTGCTGATCGTGCCGATCATGTGGTTCCACAAACATCAGCAGAAACAGATGGGAGACCACGGATGAACAACTTACCGGTAGTACGCTCCCCGTGGCGAATTGCGATCCTGATGATCGGCTTTACCTTCCTGTATGCGCCAATGCTGATGCTGGTGATCTACTCGTTCAACAGCTCTAAGCTGGTCACCGTCTGGGCGGGCTGGTCCACGCGCTGGTACAGCGAGCTGTTCCACGATGATGCGATGATGAGCGCGGTGGGGCTGAGCCTGACCATTGCGGCGCTGGCGGCGACGATGGCCTGCGTGCTGGGCACGATTGCCGCGCTGGTGATGGTGCGCTTTGGCCGTTTCCGCGGGGCGAATGGTTTCGCGTTTATGATCACCGCCCCGCTGGTTATGCCGGACGTCATCACCGGCCTGTCGCTACTGCTGCTGTTTGTCGCGCTGGCGCACGCCATCGGCTGGCCAGCGGATCGCGGGATGCTCACCATCTGGCTGGCACATGTCACCTTCTGTACGGCGTATGTGGCGGTGGTGATCTCCTCGCGGCTGCGCGAGCTGGATCGCTCCATTGAAGAGGCGGCGATGGATCTCGGCGCAACGCCGCTGAAGGTCTTTTTCATCATCACGCTGCCGATGATTATGCCGGCGGTGATCTCCGGCTGGCTGCTGGCGTTCACGCTCTCGCTCGACGATCTGGTTATCGCCAGCTTTGTGTCGGGACCGGGCGCGACGACGCTGCCGATGCTGGTCTTCTCCAGCGTGCGGATGGGGGTGAATCCGGAGATCAACGCCCTGGCGTCCATCATCCTTGGCGTGGTCGGAATTGTCGGATTTATCGCCTGGTATTTGATGGCGCGCGCGGAAAAACAGCGTGTGCGCGATATCCAGCGTGCAAGACGCGGCTGAAGGAATTACTATTTCCAGTGATGTGCCGCGTATGACGCGGCACTGTTTTTCAGGGAAGTAAAAACATTGGGATTCTTACAAAAAACACGTCATTCGCACGCTCGTCCGAACGTCCCTGCACTGGTGCAGGTGGCGGCGCTCGCCATTATTATGATCCGCTGCCTGGATGTGCTGATGATAATGAACACGCTGGGTCCGCGCGGAATGGGGGAATTTATTCACCGCAGCGCGCAGACGTGGAATCTGACGCTGGTGTTTCTCAGCAGCCTGATGCTGGTGTTTATTGAGATCTACTGTGCGTTCTCGCTGGTGAAAGGACGTAACTGGGCGCGCTGGGTGTATCTGCTTACGCAGATCACCGCCGCAGGCTACCTGTGGGCCGCCTCGCTGGGCTATGGCTATCCGGAGCTGTTCAGCATACCCGGTGAGTCGCGACGCGAGATTTTCCATTCACTGGTGATGCAAAAACTGCCGGATATGCTGGTGCTCTGCCTGCTTTATCTCCCGGCTTCCAGTCGGCGGTTTTTCCGCCTGCAATAATGTGTATAATCGCAGCCCTCGTGTTTCTTAAGGTTTTCATATGCAGTGCGCACTCTATGACGCCGGACGCTGCCGCTCCTGTCAGTGGATAGAACAGCCGGTCTCTCAACAACTCACCGCCAAAATGGCCGACCTGCAACAGCTGCTGACAGCACACGCGGTGGGCGAGTGGTGCGCACCCGTCAGTGGCCCGGAACAGGGCTTTCGCAATAAAGCCAAAATGGTGGTCAGCGGCAGCGTTGAAAAGCCGCTGCTGGGGATGCTGCACCGCGACGGCACCCCGGAAGATTTAACCGACTGCCCGCTGTATCCCGCCTCGTTTGAGCCGGTGTTTAGCGCGCTGAAACCGTTTATCGCCCGGGCGGGGTTAACGCCCTATAACGTTGCCCGCAGGCGCGGCGAGCTGAAATACCTTTTGCTGACCGAAAGCCAGATCGACGGCGGGATGATGCTGCGCTTTGTGCTGCGTTCGGAAAACAAGCTGGAGCAGCTGCGCGCGGCGCTTCCGGGGTTGCAGGAACAGCTTCCGCAGCTCAAGGTTATCACCGCGAATATTCAGCCGGTGCATATGGCGATCATGGAAGGGGAGAAAGAGATTTTCTTCACCGAACAGCATGCGCTGGCGGAGAGCTTCAACGGCGTGCCGCTGTGGATCCGTCCGCAAAGCTTCTTCCAGACTAACCCCACCGTCGCCAGCGCGCTGTACGCCACCGCGCGCGACTGGGTGCGTGCGTTACAGGTTCATCACATGTGGGATCTGTTCTGCGGCGTCGGCGGCTTTGGCCTGCACTGTGCCACGCCAGACATGCAGCTCACCGGCATTGAGATCTCCGCCGAAGCGATTGCCTGCGCGAAGCAGTCCGCCGCGGAGCTGGGGTTAACGAATCTGCATTTCCAGGCGCTGGACTCCACGCAGTTCGCGACCGGGCAGGGCAACGTGCCGGAGCTGGTGCTGGTGAACCCGCCGCGCCGGGGTATCGGCCAGGCGCTCTGCGACTACCTGAGCCAGATGGCGCCGGAGTACATTGTCTACTCCAGCTGTAACGCGCAGACCATGGCGAAGGATATCGCCAGCCTGCCGGGCTACCGCATTGCGCGCGTTCAGCTTTTCGATATGTTCCCCCATACCGCCCATTATGAAGTGTTGACGTTGTTGGTGAAAACGCGCTAATCCTCAACATCGCCCGGTGGCGCTGCGCTTACCGGGCCTACGATCCGGAGTAGGCCGGGTAAGGCGTAGCCGCCACCCGGCTTTGTTTGCTCAACCCAGTAATGCGACTCCCGTCTCTGTTTTAAGCCAGCGTGGCGCTTTCAACTGGTCGGCAAAATAGCCTGTCAGCTCACGTTGTTAACCAAAGCGCAGGCCAGGTAAGGCGAAGCCGCCACCCGGCATAAACCCCGCACAATGTTCAACAAAATGTGAACTCTTCCCCCGCTCGAAATCAGGTAAGCTTACGTCATAACAAATGATTGAAGGCTTACCCATGAAGCAGATCCTGCTGGTAGAAGACGACCACGATATCGCGGCACTCCTGCGTCTTAATCTGGAAGATGAAGGCTACGCCATTACCCACGAGCCCGACGGGGGCAACGCCTTACAGCGTCTTGAAACACAGCCGTGGGACGCGGTGATCCTCGATCTGATGCTGCCGAATGTTGATGGTCTGGAGATTTGCCGCCGTATCCGCCAGATGACCCGCTACCTGCCCATTATCATCATTAGCGCCCGCAGCAGTGAAACTGACCGTATTACTGGCCTGGAAACAGGGGCGGATGATTATCTGGCAAAACCTTTCTCGGTGCAGGAGCTGATTGCCCGCATTAAGGCGCTGTTTCGCCGTCAGCAGGCGATGGGCCAGGCGCAGACGGACGGCATTATTCAGGCGCACGGACTGACTATCGATCCGCTGGCGCGCACCGTGCGCCTTAACGGTCAACACGTCGATCTCACCCCGCGCGAATTTGAACTGCTCTATTTCTTTGCCCGCCATCCCGGAGAGGTCTTTTCGCGGCTGGCACTGCTGGAGCAGGTATGGGGGTATCAGCACGAAGGCTACGAACACACCGTCAATACCCACATTAACCGCCTGCGCATTAAAATAGAGAAAGATGCCGCCGAGCCGGAGATCGTTCGCACCGTCTGGGGCAAAGGCTACAAATTTGCGGAGCAGAATCATGATGCGTCGCTTTAGCCTGAGCCAGCGCCTGACGCTGCTGTTTACGGCGTTACTGCTGCTCTGCGCCACCGTCGCCTGTGCGGTGCAGCTCTACAGTAGCATGCAGTACGGCAATGCGATGGTGCAGCGGCTCTCCGGTGGGCTGGCGCAGCAGATTGTGCAGCGGGAAGCGATTCTGGATGCGCAGGGCAGGGTGGATCGCAGCGCCTTAAAACCGCTGTTCGACCGGCTGATGACCTTTAATCCGAGCGTCGAGCTGTATGTTGTCTCGCCAGATGGCGATATCCTGGCCGATGCCGCCCCGCCGGGGCACATTCAGCGGCAAAAAATTGACCTTGCGCCGATACAGAATTTCCTCAGCGGGACGGTGATGCCGGTGTTTGGCGACGATCCCCGAAGCCAGAATAAGAAAGTCTTCAGCGCCACCCCGCTGCGGCAGGACGGTGAGCTGAAGGGGTATCTGTACATTATTTTGCAGGGGGAGGAGTCCAACGCGCTGGCGGAGATGGCCTGGCACAAAGCGCTCTGGAGTACGGCGCTGTGGTCGATGCTGCTGGTGGCGCTGTTTGGTCTGCTGGCGGGGTTGCTGCTCTGGTACTGGGTGACGCGCCCGGTTAAAGAGCTCACGCTGGACGTGGCCGGGCTGGAGCAGGACAGCATCAGCGCGATTAAGCAGCTGGCGGCCCAGCCGCTTGAGCCTGCCGGCCAGGATGAAGTGGCGATCCTGCGCAATACCTTTATCGAGCTGGCGCGCAAAATCACCTCTCAGTGGGATCGGCTGGCCGACAGCGACCGCCAGCGCCGGGAGTTTATCGCCAACATTTCGCACGACTTACGCACCCCGCTGACGTCGCTGCTGGGTTATCTGGAAACGCTGTCGCTGAAATCCGCAACGCTGTCGCCGCAGGAGAATCAGCAGTACCTCGCTACCGCGCTGCGTCAGGGGCAAAAGGTACGCCATCTGTCGCAGCAGCTGTTCGAGCTGGCGCGTCTTGAGCACGGCGGCATCAAGCCCCAGCGCGAGCGTTTTGCCATGGCTGAACTGATTTCCGACGTGGCGCAAAAGTTTGAACTCGCTGCCCGCACGCGTGAGTTAAATCTGCACATTGACGTCCCGGGTCCGCTGCCGCAGGTGTTGGCCGATGTTTCCATGATTGAACGGGTGGTGACGAATCTGCTGGATAATGCGATACGCCATACCCCAGCAGGTGGAGACATTCGTCTGGCGGTGTGGCAGGAGAACGACCGGTTACAGGTTGAAGTGGCCGACAGCGGAACGGGTGTTGATGCCGCATTACGGGACGATCTGTTCCAGCGTCCGTCAGCGTTAAATCCGCAGGCCTCGCGGGAGCACCGGGGCGGGTTAGGGTTGTTAATCGTGAAAAGAATGCTGGAGCTGCACGGCGGGGGGATCAGGCTGATGGAGTCCGTGAGCGGGGCACGGTTCAGGTTCTTTGTGCCGCTTTAAGAAATTGCCGGGTGGCGGCTTCGCCTTACCCGGCCTACAGACCACCCCCGTAGGCCAGGTCACCCGGCAAAAAAGGTTATTGCGGGAACCACTGCTCGCTGATTTTCTGGTATGTGCCGTCAGCTTTGATCGCTTTCAGCGCGCCGTTCAGTTTCTCAAGCAGAGCCTTGTTATCCGGACGCACGGCAATACCGAGGCCAGTGCCGAAATACTGCGGATCGGTCACTTTCTCCGTCGCTGTACCCAGCTGCGGGTTGGTTTTCAGCCACTCATTCACGACCGCGGTGTCGCCAAATACGCCATCAATACGGCCATTTTTCAGGTCGATAATGGCGTTCTGGTAGCTGTCGTAGGCCACGGTTTTCACTTCAGGATGCTTGTCCTGGAGGTATTTCTGGTGCGTGGTGCCGTTCTCCATGCCGATGCGTTTGCCTTTCAGCTCGTCGAAAGATTTATAAGCCCCTTTCTTCGCAATCACCACCGCAGAGTTCGCGTAGTACGGGTCGGTGAACGCGACCTGCTTGCTGCGCTCTGGCGTGATGTCCATGCCGGAGATCACCGCGTCGTACTTTTTAAATTTCAGGGACGGGATCAGGCTGTCAAATGCGTGGTTAGTAAAGGTGCAGTCGGCCTGCATCTGCTTGCACAGCGCTTTCGCCAGGTCGATGTCGAAGCCGACGATCTGGTTGCTGGCATCCAGCGATTCAAACGGCGGATAGGTGGCAGAAACGCCGAAATTGATTTTATCGGCGGCGGATGCGCCAGCGGCAAAGGTTGCGAGTAATGCGGCCAGAACTAACTTTTTCATTGTAATGCTCCCGTCTGTCAATCTTGTCATTATGCGCCGTGTCTGCGGCATGGATGTACAATGCCACTCAATGAATTTATATGCAATAAATATGATTAAATATTATTTAATGCATAAAAAAATGCGGGTAACCCATCAGGTTACCCGCACTACGAAAACAGCTTTATGCATTAAGTCGATTAATTTCTGCGCTCAAACGCCAGCGCCTTACGCTCGATAAGACGCATCATCAGGGTCAGCAGACCGTTGACCACCAGATAGACCAGACCCGCCGCACCGAACACCATCACGTCGTAGGTGCGTCCGTACAGCAGCTGTCCGTGGCCCATCACTTCCATCAGGGTGATGGTGTAGGCCAGAGAGGTGCTTTTGAACACCAGCACGACTTCGTTGGAATAGGAAGAGAGGGCGCGCTTAAAGGCATAGGGCAGCAGGATCGCCAGCGTATCCTTCTTGCTCATGCCCAGCGCCCCGCAGGACTGCCACTGGCCTTCCGGGATCGCGCGAATGGCGCCGTAGAACAGCTGCGTGGTATAGGCCGCGCTGTTCAGGGAGAGGGCAATCAGGGCGCAGAGCCATGGCTCAGAGAGCAGATGCCAGATAACCGGATATTCCTGTAACGACGGGAACTGGCCCGGGCCGTAGTAAATCAGGAAGATCTGCACCAGCAGCGGCGTTCCGGTGAAGAGCGTAATGTAGCCACGTACAATCCACACCAGCACCGGCGTTTTCAGCGTCAGGACGATGGTGAAGATCAGCGCCAGGATCAGCGCCACGATGATAGACGCGACGGTCAGCGTCAGGCTGGTGTGCAGCCCTTTCATCAGTTCGGGTAAATAATCCAGCATCAGCCTGGTCTCCGTTCAAAACGCGTTGCGCGCAGATCAATACGCTTCAGAACGTACTGGCTCAGCAACGTGATCACCAGGTAGATAGCCGCCGCGACGATGTACCAGGTAAACGGCTCCTGCGTACGGGTGGCGATACTTTTGGTTTGCAACATCAAATCGTTCACGCTGATCAGGCTCACCAGCGCGGTATCTTTCAGCAGTACCAGCCACTGGTTACCCAGCCCTGGCAGGGCATGACGCCACATCTGCGGCATCACCAGGCGGAAGAAGATCGCCGCTTTCGACAGACCCAGCGCCTGGCCGGATTCCCATTGACCCTGCGGTACCGCTTTCAGCGCGCCGCGCAGCGTTTGTGACGCATAGGCCGAATAGAGCAGGGAGAGCGCAATCACGCCGCACAGGAACGGGCTGACGTCGAAGTTCTCAATCTGCATCTGCACCGGGATCTGCGCAAAGCCGAGATTAATCGTGAAGCCGTCCGACAGCGTTAACAGCAGCTGTGAGGAGCCGAAATAGATAAACAGGACCACCAGAATTTCCGGCAGTCCACGCAGCACAGTCACCAGCGCTGAACCGAGCCATGCGACAGGGCGCCACTTAACGGACTCCCACACCGCAAAGAACATCGCCAGTACGAGGCCGATAATCAGTGCACAAACGGCAAGGCCGACGGTCATCCCGGCGGCGCTTGCTAAAGGAAAAATTTCATTCATCAGGAATTACTTCTGGAACCATTTTTTGTAGATGGTTTCGTAGGTGCCGTCTTTCTTCACTTTTTCCAGCGCAGCGTTGAATTTCTGCTGCAACTCGGTATTGCCCTGACGTACGGCAATACCCAGACCTGTACCGAAGTAGTCTTTATCGGTCACCTTGTCACCCACGGCGGCCAGCTTGTCGTTCGCTTTCAGCCATTCAGTCACAACAGCCGTGTCCCCGAACACCGCATCGATACGACCGTTTTGCAGGTCCAGCTTCGCATTCTGGTAGCTGTCATACGGCACGGTGGTGATTTCCGGATGCTTATCCATGATGAATTTCTGGTGCGTGGTGCCGTTCTGCACGCCGACTTTCTTGCCTTTCAGCAGGTCAACGGAGGCGTATTTACCTTTCTGACCGATGAACAGGGCCGAGTTGTCATAATAAGGGGTGGTGAACAGAACCTGCTTTTCACGCTCCGGAGTGATGTCCATTCCGGCCATTACGGCGTCGATACGGCGGAACTTCAGGCTTGGGATCAGGCTGTCGAACGCCTGGTTGCTGAAGGTACAGGTCGCGTCGATTTCTTTACACAGGGCGTTTGCCAGGTCCACGTCGAAGCCAACAATCTTGTTGTTCGCATCAATGGATTCAAACGGAGGGTAGGACGCTTCAGTGGCGAAACGGATGGTCTGGGCTGCGGTAGCGGAAAGGCTGACGCTAGCAAGCAGCGCGGCAATCAATACTTTTTTCATTATAATTTCCCTAACACATTAGTGTGATAAGTAGTTTTTGAAGGCATCGGTTTGCGGGTTAGTGAAGCAGCTCGCGTCACCCTGCTCAACGATATACCCGTTTTCCATATAGACCACGCGGCTGGCGGTTTTGCGCGCCACTTCCACCTCGTGGGTCACGATGACCTGGGTAATGTTAGTTTCCGCCAGCTCACGAATGATGCTCACGATCTGGGCGGTAATTTCCGGGTCCAGCGCCGCGGTCGGCTCGTCAAACAGCAGCACCGCAGGCTCCATCATCAGCGCACGGGCGATCGCCACACGCTGTTGCTGACCACCAGAAAGATGTAAAGGATACCGGTCGCTGTACGGTTTCAGACGCAGACGTTCCAGCAGCTTTTCCGCACGCGCCATCGCCTGGTCTTTGCTTAAGCCAAGCACGCGGCACGGGGCTTCAATCAGGTTTTGCACCACCGTCAGATGCGGCCAGAGATTGTATTGCTGGAAAACCATGCCCACGTTTTGACGCAGTTCACGAATCGCTTTATCAGACGGGGTTTTCGCGAAGTCAAAATGGTTACCGGCGATGGCCAGCGTCCCCGAACGGGGCATTTCAAGCAGATTAAGAACACGCAGAAGGGAGCTTTTTCCCGCGCCGCTTGGGCCGAGCAAAACCAGCGTTTCGCCCTCCGGGCAACTCAGCGTAATGTCGAACAGCGCCTGGTGTGCGCCGTAGAAGCAGTTAATGCCGTTTAGTTTAATACTCATCGGGGCAGTCTTTACTCATCCAGGCAATCTATAGCAATTGAGGCCGCAGATAGTACCGTTGACAGAATAGTTATGCAATATTTCTGCGTTAAAAGTTAAATATAACCCGTGTTTCCTCTTAAACATAGCACAAAATAGCGACGGGAATGGGGGGCGAGTATAAATGTCGGCATTCCGCAGGAAATGCCGGACATTTTACGGGGTTAACGTTTATTGAACGGAGGCGTTAGCGGTTCTCGATCGACTGGCGAAGGGTGCCCGCCGGGGCATGAACGCTGCCGCCAATGTAGCGCACATCGTCTATTGCCCAGCACTGGCCTTCACGGATCATCAGCACCTCATCCTGCCAGGTTTGCGTCCCCTGGGTGAGCTTCACGCGCAGGGGAATATTGCGTGCGTCGGTATTCGGTATGGTGGACGCGCTGGCGACGTCGGCGCTGTCCGGCAGCGTGGCGCGGCTGGAGAACGGATCGGATGACAGCAGGGCGTTGTGCTGCGGATCGCGCGAAGCGTCGGTGAGCAGTTTCGCCAGATTATCGCTCAGGTACGGGCGCAGGGCGGTCAGGTCATTACCGCGATGCTGAATACGGTAATCATAAAATTGTTGCGCCACGGCATCCGGGCCACCCTCAATACAAGGGCCGCTGCGGGTTCCGATATCCTTAAAGGCTGGCGTGACCGGCGTTGTGCAGGCGCTGAGCACCAGCGCGCATGGCACTAAAAGCGTTAAAGCAGAGTAGCGCATGTTGATTTCCTTATTTATTAACTATCCTTTCAATCATAGCGTAACGAACCGATAATGCTGTCGCTAACGCATTGAACGCTAAAGAAGGAGAGAAAGTATGCAATTTTCAACAACGCCAACCCTGGAAGGTCAACCGATTACCGAGTACTGCGGCGTGGTCACCGGTGAGGCGATTCTGGGCGCAAACATTTTCCGCGATTTCTTTGCCGGCATTCGGGATATCGTCGGGGGTCGTTCCGGCGCGTACGAGAAAGAGCTGCGTAAGGCGCGCGAGATTGCGTTTAAGGAGCTGGGCGAGCAGGCCAAAGCGCTGGGCGCGGATGCGGTGGTGGGCATTGATATCGACTACGAAACGGTCGGGAAAGATGCCAGCATGCTAATGGTGAGCGTAAGCGGCACGGCGGTGAAGACCCGTCGATGAAGCGTTCGCTCTCAACCCTCCTGCTGGCGATGTTGCTGGCAGGATGCGCCTCGGAAGAGGGCATTGTTGATAAAGGCGCCTACGAGCTGGATACGCGCCATCAGGCGCAGGCGGCCTACCCGCGTATAAAGGTGCTGGTTATTCACTACACCGCCGATGATTTCGACACCTCGCTTGCGACCCTGACCGATAAAAACGTCAGCTCTCACTATCTCATCCCCGCAAAGCCGCCAGCTCCGCAGGGCAAACCGCGTATCTGGCAGCTGGTCCCGGAGAGCGAACTGGCCTGGCATGCGGGCATCAGCTTCTGGCGTGGCACCAACCGCATAAATGATACCTCCGTCGGCATTGAGCTGGAAAACCGCGGCTGGCGGAAAACCGGTGACGTGAAAACCTTTACCCCCTTCGAACCGGGGCAAATTGCGGCGCTGATCCCGCTTGCCAGAGACATCATCGCCCGCTACGACATTAAACCGCAGAACGTGGTGGCACACTCGGATATCGCCCCGCAGCGTAAAGACGATCCTGGGCCACTGTTTCCGTGGCGCGAACTGGCGCAGCAGGGTATCGGAGCCTGGCCTGATCCGGCGCGCGTAGATTTTTATATCAACGGGCGACCGCATTATCAGCAGGTTGATACCGCAGCACTGCTCGATTTGCTGGCGCGCTACGGTTACGAAGTGCCAGAAAACAGTACGCCCGAACAGCAAAAACGCATCATCATGGTTTTCCAGATGCATTTCCGTCCGCAGTTATGGAATGGCGTAGCGGATGTGGAAACCATGGCGATTGCCGAAGCACTTTTAGAGAAATACGGACAGGGGTAAACCTTCGGATTACCCCCGAATGAGTATATTTTAGCAAGTTTCTATCAGATTAATCTTAAGTACAAACTCATTTCATTTTTAGTTAATTGACTTAAAATTATCCGGATTTAAGATGGACACATAGCGCGCTAAGTAATTTGGCGAATTAATAAAAAGCTTCACTCTTTTATTTTTATTCTTGACGTTTTCATCAGGAAAAATATTTATGGCTCGGTAACAACACCGTGGCCATGCTTTTTAAAAATCACATCTTAAATCGGGTATAACAATGTTAAGCATCTATGGAAAAAAATTACGTCCGCAACATGAAATGGAAAAGATCATTTCTGCAACCTCAGGCGTTGAAGAAAGAACGTTAAAAAAATGGCAGAAAATTTCCACTTCTGATTCCGACTATATTCATATTATCGTCAGCGGTGAAGTCGAATTTCGACGTGAATCTGACGAACTGTGCATGTTCACCGTCACCGGGCAATGCATTTTCGGGCTGTCGTCAATGTATTACAACGCCACCCATATGTACGGCCTTGTTCGGACGAATACGGTTGTTCGCTCGATCAAGAAAGAGGTCTTCGCCCAGCTGATGACCGAAAAAAATCTGTGGCCAGAACTGACCAAAGTCCTTTCCTGGTACATCTGCATGCTGAGCAAACGTGATGATGTTCTGGTTGCCCGCAGTGCGTATTCCGTTGTCCGCGAATTTTTATATGAGATTAACGACCTGATTGTTCAACAACAGCGTGATATTAACGTTTATGATTACATTCAGGAATACACTAACCTGGCACGTAGCACTATTATTAAAATCCTCTCCGATCTGAAAAAGGGTCAATATATCGTGGTGGAAAAAGGTCGACTGCTTAACCTTACCGCACTGCCTGAAAAATATTAATACCTGCTCCCGCCGTCTCCTTTTTCACTGAAAGGAGAACGGCTATTTCCACTGTTTTTTACACTGGCTTGTGAATTATCCTGCGTTTCGTCAACCGGCGGCGCGGGAATTTTTCCTTGAGAATAATCCCGCTCCTGCTCTTTTAGCGCCTGCTTAAATAATTCTGTTAATGATGACTCTTCACTGCCCGTGCTGGCGGGAGCGTTATCGTGCTCATGCGCTTCGGTCCCGGGTAAGGTATCCCGCGAGGCGTCGTGTGGCACCGCGCCGTCGGGCGCCTGCTGCCAGTCGCCATCATCACTGTTGATCGGCAGATCCTGCATCGATGGAACATCAACTGGCACTGGCGCAGCTTTAGGCTGCGGATGCGGGAACGGTTTACTCACGTACACGTAATGCATATCCGAAAGCTGCGTTTCCGGTTTCGCAACGCTGGCGTTGAACGGTTCAGGCGCCGGGTGGCGCAGGTTCCAGTAGACGTGCATATACAGGCCGACAACCAGCATGGCGCAAAGCCCGACCAGCCATAACACTGTTTTGCCGAATACGTTTTTCAGGCTGGGGAGACGGTACGAAAACCAGACCGCTTCCCCGGTTGTATAGCTGCGCTGGGCCGCAAGACAGATGGTCGACATTAGGCTTTCTTCTCCTGCATTTTCGCGTCCGGGGTGGTGCGGGTGGCCTGAATCAGTACGCCCGGCGTGCTGTTGGTCACGCGCATCAGCTGCATCAGCGTACCAGACCCCGTTCAGCGCATTTAAAGACGGTGACTACAGCAAGTGCGTGCAGCACTTCTTTAACGTGAAAATTGTTAACGACGAGGGTTCTTCCGAGACCCCGGACGAAACGCCGGTCACGCCAACACCGACGCCATCCGACGATGAAACGCCGGCACCAACCCCAACGCCGGATGAAACGCCGGTTGTGGTGAACCACGCGCCGGTTGCGCAGATTGCCGGTCCGATCGGTGCAGTGGAAGCGGGTGCGCAGGTTTCTCTGAGCGCCGAAGGCTCTACCGATCCAGATGGTAACACGCTGACGTATACCTGGCGTTCCCAGGATGGTCAGACTGTTACCGGTCAGGACAAAGCGGTTGTGACCTTTACAGCGCCAGAGTCTGCGACGGCGCAGCAGTATGAAGTGAGCCTGACCGTCAGCGATGGCGAACTGAGCAGCACCACGTCTTACCTGCTGAACGTGAAAGCGAAAGCGGCAACGCCATCCGGAGAAGATACGTCTTACCCGGCATGGAGCGCGAACAGCAAGTACAACGCCGGTGATATCGTGAACAACCACGGTAAACTGTTCCAGTGCAAACCGTTCCCGTACAGCGGCTGGTGTAACAATGCGCCGACGTACTATGAACCTGGCGCAGGTCTGGCATGGGCTGAAGCCTGGACGGCCTTATAAACAGCAAACGGCAACCTCCAGGGTTGCCGTTTTAGTGTCTGCACCCTCTCCCTGTGGGAGAGGGCCGGGGTGAAGGCATCAGTCCGCACTCTCTGTTTTTTGCCGGGTGGCGCTGCGCTTACCCGGCCTACATGAGGCTGGAACGCTTACCGGTGCAACTTCCCGTGATCCCGTAACCACGCCGCCGTACGCACTATCCCTTCATCCAGCGATACAATCGGTTTATATCCCAGCTCGTTCTCCGCCCGCGAAATATCCAGCGTAAAATCAAAGTTGAGCTTCGATACACCGTAATGCGTCAGCGCAGGCTCTTTCGCCGATTTACTGCCAAAGCGCTCCATGCTGCGGGCAATCATGTCCAGCATCGGGTAAGGAACAGAACGGATCCGGCAGTCGATTTTTAACTCGTCAATCAGCCTTTGCACAATGCTGCGCAGGGTACAGGGTTCGCCGTTGGTGATGTTGTACGCGCGGCCCGATACCAGCTTATCGCATTCCGGCTGGCTCGCCAGCCACATGGCGTGAACGGCATTTTCGTAATAGGTCATGTCCACCAGCGCATCGCCGCCGCGCGGTAACAGCACGCTGCCGTAGTGGTGCATCATCTGGGCCAGTCGCGGGATAAAGACTTTGTCGTGCGGCCCAAACAGGCTCTGCGGACGCAGCACGGTAAAGCGGGTGTGCGGGTTTGACTGGGCCAGCAGGTCGATCACCTCTTCGCCCGCCGCTTTACTGCGGGCAAACTCACAGGCGAAGCGCGCCGGGCGGAAATCTTCCTGAATATCACGATGGTGGTGATAGTCGAAATAGAGCGACGGGGAGGAGATATGAATAAAGTTACGCACGCCCCAGGCGACGGCCCATTCGCCCAGACGACGCGTGGCGCGCACGTTAGCGAGATCAAAGGCTTCCTGGGTACCCCACGGAGAGGTAAAACTGGAGCAGTGCCACAGCGTATCGATACCGGCGAGCATCACCTTGGCCTGAGAGGAGACCAGCTCCGTCAGATCGGCATGGACAAATTCAGCGCCCATTTTTTGCAGGAGCTTACCCATCGCCTCATTGCGACCGGTGGCCCTCACGCTGATGCCTTTGTTGCGCAGAAACTCGACCGCATTTCGGCCTAAACCGCTGGTCGCCCCGGTAACCAGTACCTTCATAACAATCCACTGTGTTGAAAAGAATTTCGTGCGCATTCTTTCGTGAATTACGATGTGTTGCAATGGGAAAGGTGAAAGATTAAGAGTTTTATTTAGTTATTTTCCCGCTTTTCTTCTGCCAGTTGCGCAATCCGTTTCGCCATTCCGCGGAAGATAAACAGGTGTGCCGGGATCATCAGCAACCAGTAAAACAGACCCGGCATTCCGTGCGGATGCCACCATGCCCGAACGTCCAGTTCACGGTGGTCGCCGTTGTCCTTGAGGGTGAAGCAGAGCCGCCCCAGCCCCGGTGCCTTCATGCCAAACAGCAGCGCCAGCTGTTTTTCCGGCTCAACAATAATCACTTTCCAGCTGTCGACGGTATCGCCCACCTTCAGCCAGGGATGGGCAGGGCGGCCTTTTGCCAGCCGGTGACCGACCAGCAGGTCCAGCGCGCCGCGCGTTTGCCACAGAATATTGCCGAAGAAATAGCGCTCTTTGCCGCCGATCTGGTTCACAACTTCCCACAGCGCTGCCAGGCTGGCCGTGGTTTTTACCGTACAGCCCGCCTGTTTCGGATAATAGCCGTACTCGGGCCGCCAGCGGGCAAACGCCTGCGCGTCATAACCCCAGTCGCTGGAGTTCACCAGCTTCTCTTCCTCTTTCAGCGTGTTGCGCACCGCGTCGTCAAAGCGGATGAGTTCCTGGGGAATTAAGGCGCGCAACGCGCGATCGTCCGCCAGCAGATCGTGCTTCAGCCCCTGGATAAGCGCTTTGGCGGTCGTCGGCGGCACGGAGGTGATCACATTCAAAAACCACACCGATATCCAGCGGGTCGGGAAGGGGATGGGGATCAGCCAGCGGTGGCGGCCACTCACCCGCATAAAATGTTCAAACTGCGCCTGATAGCTCAGCACTTCCGGACCTGCCGCCTCCAGCACGCGATGCTGCTCCGCCGGGTGAGCCAGCAATGCCACCAGATAATGGAGTAAATTCTCCAGCGCAATGGGCGTGGTGCGCGAGCGTACCCAGCGCGGCGGCGTCAGCACAGGCAGGTTGTAGACCATATCGCGCATCACTTCGAATGCGGCGGACCCCGCGCCGACGATGATCCCTGCCCGCAGTTCGGTAACGGGGATACGGGCGCTCCGCAGCGTTTCTGCCGTCAGCTGTCGGGCGCGCAGATGGTCCGACTGCTCGTGCTCAGGCGCCTGGAGCGAGCTTAAAAAAATCACCTGCTTCACCGGCGTTTGCAGCAGCGCATCACGAACGTTCATCGCCACCTGACGCTCGTGGGCGATAAAATCCCCGCCTTCGCCCATGCTGTGGACAAGGTAGTAAAGCGTATCGACCCCTTCCAGCAGCGCAGGAAGCGCTTTCGGCCAGCTAAGGTCAACGTTGTGACACGTCACGCCAGGCAAATGTAGCTTTTGCAGGCGTTCCGTGTTGCGTGCCGCTGCCAGCACCTGGTGCCCCTGCTGGCTTAACGCAGTGGTCAGATGCTGACCGATATACCCGCTGGCGCCGAGCACCAGAATACGTTGCGGCACGGTATGCTCCTTAACGCTGTAAAAACGCCTGCCAGTGTTTCACCACCTCGGTCAGCTGCTCGCGGTTAACGTCAAGATGCATCACCAGCCGTACGACCGGGGAGGCGTTAATCAGCACGCCTCGGGCTTTCATAAAGTCGCCCAGCGCGGCAGCATGCTCATCGCCGACGCGGACAAACAGCATGTTAGTGTCGTGACGCATGACATCTGCGCCGATTTCACGCAGCTGCGCTGCCATCCACGCCGCATTGTCGTGATCGTCTTTCAGGCGTGACACGTTATTTTTCAGGGCGTACAGTCCGGCAGCCGCCAGAATACCCGCCTGACGCATCCCGCCGCCGGTCATTTTGCGCCAGCGGTTTGCGCGCCTGATGTAGTCCGCGCTGCCAACCAGCAGGGAACCTACCGGCGTACCCAGCCCTTTAGAGAGGCAAATGGTGAACGAGTCGCAATATTGGGTGATCGCTTTCAGCTCGCAGCCGTACTCCACCACGGCGTTGAAGATACGTGCGCCGTCAACGTGCAGGCCGAGCTTACGCTCGCGGGTAAAGTCCCATGCCGCTTTCAGGTATTCGCGCGGCAGGACTTTACCGTTATGGGTGTTTTCGAGGCTCAGCAGTTTAGTGCGGGCGAAGTGAATATCGTCGGCTTTGATTTTCGCCGCGACTTTGTCCAGCGGCAGCGTACCGTCCGGTGCGGCATCGATCGGCTGCGGCTGGATGCTGCCAAGCACCGCCGCACCGCCGGCTTCGTACAGGTAGTTATGCGCCCCCTGGCCGACGATATACTCCTCGCCGCGCTCGCAGTGGCTGAGCAGCGCCACCAGGTTAGCCTGCGTGCCGGTGGGCAGGAACAGGGCAGCCTCTTTACCGCTCAGCTCTGCCGCATAGCGCTGGAGTTCGTTGACCGTCGGGTCATCGCCGTAGACGTCGTCCCCGACCGGGGCGGCCATCATCTCTTCGAGCATGGCGCGGCCCGGACGGGTAACGGTATCACTACGTAAATCAATCATTTCACATCCCTTTAATTTAAGAGGTCTTGTGAAATGTTTTACCTGAGCCAGTTGGTTTTTGCCAGTTCGATCACTTCGTCACCGCGCCCGCTGATGATGGCGCGCAGCATGTAGAGGCTAAAACCTTTGGCCTGTTCCAGCTTGATTTGAGGCGGGATCGCCAGCTCTTCTTTGGCGACCACCACATCCACCAGCACCGGGCCGTCGATGGCGAAGGCGCGTTGCAGGGCGTCGTCCACCTCTGAGGCTTTCTCCACCCTAATACCGGTGATACCGCAGGCTTCGGCGATGCGGGCGAAGTTGGTGTCGTGCAGTTCGGTGCCGTCCGTGAGGTAGCCTCCGGCCTTCATCTCCATCGCCACGAAGCCCAGAACGCTGTTGTTAAAGACCACGATTTTGAGCGGAAGCTTCATCTGCGCCACCGACAGGAAATCCCCCATCAGCATACTGAACCCGCCGTCGCCGCACATCGCCACCACCTGACGTTCCGGTGCCGTCGCCTTTGCACCCAGCGCCTGCGGCATGGCGTTGGCCATTGAGCCATGGTTGAACGACCCAAGCAGGCGACGTTTGCCGTTCATTTTCAGATAGCGCGCGGCCCAGACGGTGGGCGTTCCTACGTCGCAGGTGAAGATGGCATCGTCGTCGGCGAAGTGGCTGATCTGCTGCGCCAGATACTGCGGGTGGATCGCTTTTTCGCTCGGTTTGGCGAGATCGTCCAGCCCCTTGCGCGCATCGCGATAATCGCTCAGGGCTTTATCGAGGAATTTGCGGTCCGTTTTTTCTTCCAGCAGCGGCAGCAGGGCGGCGAGGGTGGATTTGATATCGCCGATAAGCGCCATATCCACCTTGCTGTGCGCGCCGATGCTGCCGGGATTAATGTCGATCTGGATAATTTTGGCATCCGTCGGGTAGAACGCGCGGTACGGGAACTGGGTGCCGAGCAGGATCAGCGTGTCGGCGTTCATCATGGTGTGGAAGCCGCTGGAAAAACCGATCAGCCCGGTCATGCCGACATCGTACGGGTTATCGTATTCAACGTGCTCTTTCCCGCGCAGGGCGTGCACAACTGGCGCCTTCAGCTTACCGGCAAATTCCACCAGCTCTTTATGCGCGCCGGCGCAGCCGCTGCCGCACATCAGGGCGATATTGCTGGAGTATCGCAGCAGCTGTGCCAGCTTTTTCAGCTCTTCTTCGGCAGGGGTAATGGTTGGCTGGGGCGCAGAGTACCAGTGGGTGGTGGCGGTTTCAGGTGCGGCCTTCAGCGCCACGTCCCCCGGCAGCACAACCACCGAAACCCCGCGATTCAGGATCGCCTTACGCATGGCTATCGCCAGCACCTGTGGGATCTGCTCCGGCGATGAGACCAGCTCGCAATAGTGGCTGCATTCACGGAACAGCTCCTGCGGATGCGTCTCCTGAAAATAGCCGCTACCGATTTCAGATGACGGAATGTGAGCCGCAATCGCCAGCACCGGAACATGGTTGCGGTGACAGTCGAACAGACCGTTGATGAGGTGCAGGTTTCCCGGTCCGCAGGAACCTGCACAGACGGCGAGTTCACCCGTAAGCTGCGCTTCGGCACCGGCGGCAAAGGCGGCGACTTCTTCATGGCGGGTGGGCATCCACTCAATAGTTTTCATCTTGTTAAGGCTATCGCTGAGTCCGTTCAGAGAATCGCCAGTGACGCCCCAGATACGCTTTACGCCAGCCTGCTCAAGGGTTTTCGCTATGTATGCAGCCACAGTTTGTTTCATGGTTGTCCGTCTCCTTTATGTGATATCGCTTACAAGCTTAGAAGAAAGTCGCTGTATTGCCTGCTCAGTATTCTTTAAGTCCAGATGGTTTTTCTGCGCGACGCGCCTGGCAAAGTCAAACAAATAACGGGCTGCCGCACAGGCAGTAGGCACAACGTAGGCCGGGTAAACGTAGTGCCACCCGGCAAAAAGCCCGGTGGCGCTGACGCTTACCGGGCCTACAGGAGTTACAAAGGCAAATGAGCTGGCCTGCACGGACAAAAAAGCCCGGTGGCGCTGGTGCTTACCGGGCCTACAGGTGAACCACGACAGATTATGCGAGCACAAGATCGCCCTGCGGATGGCACGAACATGCCAGCACATAGCCCTCCGCGATTTCCGCGTCGGTCAGCGTCATGGTGCTGGTGACCGTGTACTCACCGGAAACCACTTTGGTCTTACAGCAACCGCACACCCCGGCGCGACAGGCCGCTGCCACCGGTACGTTGTTGCTTTCCAGCGCTTCAAGCAGCGTGGTGCCCACGCGGCCAAAGAAGGTCTGCGCCGGTTGCAGCTTCGTGAACTTCATCCCGCTAGTCGCCGCTTCCGCTACAGGCGTGAAGAACTGCTCTTTGAAGAAGCGGGTCACGCCGAGCGCTTTCACTTCTTTCTCCACGATCTCCATGTACGGCGCCGGGCCGCAGGTCATCACGATGCGGTTCGCAATATCCGGCACGCTTTGCAGCAGCTCGCGGCTCAGGCGCCCCGCGACAAAACCGTGCGTCGCGTTGTGCTCGGCCACCAGCGTCACCGGATAGTTGCGCCATTCTTCGGCAAAAATCACATCTTCCGGGGAACGAACGCTGAAAATCACCTGCACGTCGGCCTGAGGACGGTATTTCGCCAGCCAGCGACGCATCGACATAATCGGCGTCACGCCGCAACCCGCCGCCAGCAGCAGGAATTTATCTTCCGTCTTGTCGTCACAGGTAAACTCGCCCTGCGCGTCAGACAGCCAGATGTAATCCCCGCGCTTCACGTCCCGGGTCAGCCACTCGGATCCTGCGCCGTCATCAATACGACGAACGGTGAGCGTAATGTACTCACTCACGCCCGGCGTGGAGGAGATCGTGTAGGCGCGCAGAGTATCCGCCGAATTACGCACGCTCACCAGCGCATACTGGCCCGCGCGGTACGGATAATAGTCATGGCACAGCAGCGACAGCGTCCACACATCCGGCGTCTCCTGATGGATGTGATGAACCTGCATCCGCCACGGACATTGTGAGGTTGGCATGGTCATGAGTTACTCCTTACGCGCTCAGCAGTTGCTTCATATCATCTTCAACGTTGGTCACAGAACGCAGACCAAATTTCTCGTTCAGGATGGCCAGCAGATCCGGCGTCAGGAAGCCTGGCGCGGTCGGCCCGGTGACGATGTTGGTCACGCCGAGAGAGAGCAGGGTCAACAGGATAACGATCGCTTTCTGCTCGAACCAGGAGAGCACCAGCGACAGCGGCAGATCGTTCACGCCGCAGCCCAGTTTCTCTGCCAGCGTGACCGCCAGAATGATGGCTGAATATGCATCGTTACACTGACCCGCATCCACCAGGCGCGGCAGACCTTCGATGTTGCCGAAGTCCAGCTTGTTGAAACGGTACTTACCGCAGGCCAGGGTCAGGATCAGACAGTCTTCCGGTACGCGGGTGGCGAAATCGGTGAAGTAGTTACGTTCCCCGCGCGCGCCGTCACAGCCGCCGATCAGGAAGATGTGACGCAGTTTTTCACGGCTGACGAGGTCAATCAGGGAATCCGCCGCACCCAGCAGGGTTTCACGACCAAAACCGACGGTGATGAGGTGCGGAATTTCGCTGTACGGGAAGCCTGCCATCTGCTGCGCCTGAGCGATAACCGGACCGAAATCGTCGCCTTCAAGGTGGCTCACGCCCGGCCAGCCGACGATGCTGCGGGTCCAGATACGGTCGTCATACGCGCCGACGGTCGGGTCGATGATGCAGTTAGAGGTCATGACGATTGGGCCAGGGAAGCGGGCGAACTCCACCTGCTGGTTCTGCCAGCCGCTGCCGTAGTTACCGATCAGATGCTTAAATTTACGCAGCTCTGGGTAACCGTGCGCGGGCAGCATTTCGCCGTGGGTATAAACGTTAACGCCGGCGCCTTCGGTCTGCTTCAGCAGGTTGTAGAGATCTTTCAGGTCATGACCGGAGATCAGAATGCATTTGCCTTCGGTCGCTTTGACGTTGACCTGCGTTGGCGTTGGGTGGCCGTAGGTGCTGGTTTCACCGGCATCCAGAATGCTCATCACTTTGAAGTTCATCTGGCCGATTTCCATCGAGCATTCCAGCAGGGCGTTCATATCGGAAGGCCAGGTGCCCAGCCAGGCCATGATTTTGTGGTACTGGGCGTAAATAGCGTTGTCGTACTGGCCGAGTACGTGCGCGTGTTCCATATAGGCCGCAGCACCTTTCAGACCGTACAGGCACAGCAGGCGCAGGCCGAGGATGTTTTCGCCAATCGCCGCTTTGTCTTTATTGGGAGTAAATTCTGCGGCCTGACGCTGTAGCTCGCCCAGGTCGTCGCTCACCAGCTGTAGCTCCGCCATCGGGTTGTCCACGCGGGCGCTGGCGTCGGCATTCAGGCACTGCGCTTTCAGGGCTTCACGCAGGGCAATCGCTTCGCGGGCATAGCCCACAATGCGTGGAGAATCGAAGTTAACGTTGGTCAGCGTGGAGAAAAATGCGCGCGGCGCAAAGCTGTCGACATAGTGATCAACAATGCCATATTCACGGGCTTTGAAGGCCCAGGCGGACAAGCCTTGCAGCGCCGCAATCAGCAGATCCTGGAGATCGGATGTTTCTGCGGTTTTGCCGCACATACCCTGCGCGTAAGAGCAGCCGTTGCCTGCTGGGGTACGGATGGTTTGTTCACATTGCACACAAAACATAATCACACCTGTTAAAGTTATATTTGAGATACATGTTTAAGGTTATGCCTGTGCCACAGCAGAGAAAAGTGCTTTCTTATACTAAGTGGAGGGTTATTGATTTAGCGCAATTTTGGCGGCAGGTTCACTACCGCCAAAGCAGTATCAGGCTGAGAAGAACGCCATCAGAATGGGGACCAGCAGGCTCAGAATAAAGCCGTGTACGATGGCGGCAGGAACCATCTCCAGTCCTCCCGAACGCTGTAATACCGGCAGGGTAAAGTCCATTGAGGTGGCCCCGCACAGGCCCAGCGCGGTAGAGCGGCTGCGGCGTACCAGGCCGGGGATCAGCATGATGGCTATCAGCTCACGCGCCAGATCGTTAAAGAAGGCGGCGCTGCCGATCACCGGACCAAACGATTCGGTCAGCAGAATACCGGAGAGCGAATACCAGCCGAAACCGGACGCCATCGCCAGGCTGGTTTTCAGCGGCAGATCGAGAATAAAGGCGTTAATCACTCCCCCCGCCAGTGAGCTGGCCACAACGATAACGGCAACCATCATGCCCCGGCGGTTAAGGACAATCTGTTTCAGCGTCATGCCATTATTTCGCAGCTGAATACCAATCAGGAAGAGCAGGAAAATAAGCGTATATTCGCTGGCCTCCGTTGCGTGCTGTAAAAATGCCCAGCCGGTCAGACCCAGTAAAAAACCGAGTACCACCACGCCGCACAGTTTTAATGATTCCAGCGCCATCGCAATACGGGAGGGAAGCTTTTCCTGATGGTGGTGATTTTTCCAGGGAATAGTGCGTTCCAGCCAGAACAGCGCAGCAATATTGCACAGCAGAATAACCACTACCGTAACCGCAGAATAATGCAGGATGGAAAGCAAGTTCGTCGCCAGATTATCCAGGAAGGCCAGGCTGATCCCCATAAAGAACAGAATGACGTAAACAATCCAGCTGAGAAAACGATTAATAAGCTTTAAGGCCGATTCATGACGCAGCGGAATAAGGTAGCCCACAATCAGGGGCAGAAGAATGATGAGGAGTCCTGAGAACATGAACAGCCGGTCCTTTTGAGTATCAGTTAAGCGCCAGAGACACTACCCAATAAAGGCTGTACAGTAAAGCGGCAAAAGAAAGCCGGGTGGCGGCTGCGCATTACCCGGCCTACAAAGTGCACACTAACGTAGGTCGGGTAAGCTTTAGCGCCACCCGACATAACAGGCCGCACTTAATTAATCACGTTTTTCCAGCAGGGTGCGATACAGCACGCCGCCCAGAATACCGCCGATAATAGGCATCACCCAGAACAGCCACAGCTGTTCAAGCGCCCAGCCGCCCTGGAAAATAGCCACCGCGGTGCTGCGCGCCGGGTTAACGGAGGTGTTGGTCACCGGAATGGAGATGAGGTGGATCAGCGTCAACGCCAGACCAATAGCGATGGGGGCAAAGCCCGCAGGCGCGTATTTGTCCGTTGCGCCGTGGATCACCAACAGGAAGCCTGCGGTGAGCACAATTTCAATCACGATGGCAGACAGCATCGAGTAGCCGCCTGGAGAGTGTTCGCCGAAGCCGTTCGACGCAAATCCGCTGGCCGCGGCGTCAAACCCGGCTTTTCCGCTGGCAATTACGTACAGCACCGCCGCGGCAATAATACCGCCAATAACCTGGGCAATAATATAGCCAATAATATCTTTCGCCGGGAAACGTCCGCCCGCCCATAATCCTAATGTGACGGCCGGGTTGAAATGACCGCCGGAAATATGCCCCACGGCGAATGCCATGGTTAATACAGTTAAACCGAATGCCAGCGCGACGCCGACAAAGCCAATACCTAATTCCGGAAATGCGGCTGCCAGTACTGCGCTACCGCAGCCACCAAACACCAGCCAGAATGTACCAAAGCATTCTGCCGCTAATTTTCTGAACATAACCACCTCAATAATAAACGTCCGCGCCCATTCCTGCGCGCGGGTTATATCGCCATAAAGGGATGACGACTCAAAGAGCCAGTATTTTGAAACCATCAACATCCCTTCGCCACTCAAATAAATTCACTAAATTTGATTTAAGGCAATGTGATGTCAATCCTTGTTCAGATCGGAGGTAATAAGAGCATAGCCCAATAATTAAGGGGCGTATATTCTGCTGTCGTGACCCACAGCCTGCCGCTATACTGCTGATAACTTGAAGGAAAAAGTGGCCGAATTGCGGGGGATGTATGCTACTCGAACGTGTGGAGATTGTCGGGTTTCGCGGGATTAACCGCCTGTCGCTGCAACTGGAACAGAACAACGTCCTGATAGGCGAAAATGCCTGGGGTAAATCCAGCCTGCTGGATGCCCTGACGCTGCTACTTTCGCCCGAAGAGAACTTGTACCACTTCGTTCATGATGACTTCTGGTTTCCGCCGGGGGATGTCAACGGACGCGAGAAACACCTGCATATCATTCTGACCTTCCGCGAATCCGAGCCCGGTCGCCATCGCGTGCGTCGTTTTCGCCCTATGTCGCCCTGCTGGGTGCCCTGTGAAGATGGTTTCCAGCGTATTTTCTATCGCCTTGAGGGCGAAATGGCGCAAAACGACGGGGTATTAACCCTGCGTGAATTTCTTGATGAGAAGGGAAATCCGATCCCGCTCGACAATATTGACGAGCTTGCCCGCCATCTTATCCGCCTCTCCCCCGTGCTGCGCTTACGAGACGCGCGCTTTATGCGGCGGATCCGCAACGGCACCGTGCCGAATATGCCCGAGGTGGAGGTGACCGCCCGCGAACTGGATTTCCTTGCCCGTGAACTGGTCTCACGGCCGCAGAACCTCACCGACGGCCAGATCCGTCAGGGACTGTCCGCCATGGTGCAACTGCTGGAGCACTACTTCTCCGAGCAGGGAACGGGGCAGGCGCGCCACCGTCTGATGCGTCGCCGCTCGCACGATGAACAACGAAGCTGGCGCTATCTCGATATTATCAACCGCATGATCGACCGCCCCGGCGGGCGCACGCATCGGGTGATCCTGCTGGGTTTATTCTCCACGCTTTTACAGGCGAAAGGGACGGTGCGCCTGGATCGGGACGCGCGCCCGCTGCTGCTGGTGGAAGATCCGGAAACGCGGCTGCACCCGATTATGCTTTCCGTGGCGTGGCATCTTCTTAATTTGCTGCCGTTGCAGCGAGTCACCACCACGAATTCCGGAGAGCTGCTCTCCCTGACGCCGGTGGAGTATGTCTGCCGCCTGGTGCGTGAATCCTCGCGGGTCACCGCCTACCGGCTCGGGCCCGGCGGGTTAAATGCCGAAGATGGCCGACGAATTGCGTTTCACATCCGTTTTAACCGTGCCTCTTCCCTGTTTGCCCGCTGCTGGTTGCTGGTGGAAGGGGAAACGGAAACCTGGGTGATAAACGAGCTGGCTCGCCAGTGCGGACACCACTTTGATGCCGAAGGGATCAAAGTGATCGAATTTGCTCAGTCTGGCTTAAAACCGCTGATCAAATTTGCGCGCCGGATGGGGATAGAGTGGCACGTACTGGTGGATGGCGATGAGGCGGGTAAAAAATATGCGGCGACCGTGCGCAGCCTGCTCAATAACGATCGTGAAGAGGAGCGGGAACATCTGACCGCGCTGCCTGCGATGGACATGGAGCACTTTATGTACCGCCAGGGATTTGACGACGTCTTTCACCGCGTGGCGATGATCCCGGTAGATGTGCCCATGAATATGCGCCGGGTGATTGCCAAAGCTATCCATCGGTCGTCAAAACCGGATTTGGCCATTGAAGTTGCGACGGAAGCGGGCAGGCGAGGCGTGGAGTCGGTGCCCACGCTGCTGCGTAAAATGTTCTCCCGCGTCCTCTGGCTGGCTCGCGGGAGGGCCGATTAACGGGCAGTCGCCTGCGAAACCTGTTGGATCAGGCTATCAAGCAGGGCATAGCGGCGGCGGTATTCGGACCGTTTTTTACTCGCAATCTCTTCCATCGGTTTGCGTGGCATGGTCAGCGGCAGGGCAAAGTTGCCGTTATCCTGCTGCTGTCCGCCAAGGGAGCGCCAGAAGCTGTCATAGTCAGCCAGCAATTTTCCCTCTTTTTTCTTGCGATAGCGCCAGCTGCGGTAGATGTGGGTGGCGTTACTCACCGCGAGGATCTGCTCGACCGGGAAGGCGCCTGCCAGCGTCATGACCGCTTCAACCAGCAGACGTTTTGGGAACAGTCCGTGACAGGCTTTGGTCGCCAGCTGAATGTGCTCGTGCGGGACATGCGCTTTCGCCCCCTGCATTCCGCCGATGAAGAGCGTTGGCTTGCCCTGGTATGTGCACAGCGTAAAGGTCAGCTCGGCCAGCACCGTGTTCTGGTGGTCGCAAAAAGTGAGGGTCGCTTCCCCTTCTTTGTCCAGAAACGCATCCGCGCTCAGGCGAACGCTAAACTGCTGCTCCTCTTTGCCCGTTAACGTCACCAGCGTGATGCCCTGGCTGGAGAGGTAGCCATTCAGCAGCGACGCCGGAAGATGGCGGCTCATCATCTCATAGTGATCGTTCAATGCGTCCAGCGTAGTCTGACGGCCCATATTGACGGTCAGCCACGGCCGGTGCAGGCGGCACGGCAGGCCGGGCTGCACGCGCAGGATCTGCATCAGACGGGGCTGTTTTGCAAGATCTCCGAGCAGGCGCGCAGTGGTGAACGGCGTTGCCAGCGAGCGCAACATAAACTTACGTCGATAGGCCGGATTTTGCCACGCCAGCCCCGGCGTGAGGGAACCCGATGCCAGGCTTTTAAACAGTTGCCAGCCCGATTTAGGTTGGGGCAGCGTTGAATAAGGTGTATCGACGATGGAAGACATGTTAGATCCTGCTTCTGGTGGAATATCGCTATTTCAGCAGGCGCTTTATCAACATCGGGTAAACAATTCCCGACGATTACGGGGATCGGGGGTTTCGTTGAGGAGTGGTTTAGATAAAATCAACGGTGATGATAGCCAGAACAATTATTTGGAATATTTATGAACCTGAAGGGAAAACGCAGAAAGCTGTTTCTGCTGCTGGCGGTAGTGGTGTTAGCGGGCGGATTCTGGTTATGGAAGGTACTGAACGCGCCGGTACCACAGTATCAAACGCTGATTGTTCGTCCTGGCGAGCTGCAACAAAACGTGCTGGCGACGGGGAAACTGGATGCCCTGCGTAAGGTTGACGTGGGCGCGCAGGTCAGCGGTCAGCTTAAAACCCTGTCAGTTGAGATTGGCGATAAGGTTAAAAAAGGCCAGCTGCTGGGCGTGATCGATCCTGAGCAGGCGCAAAACCAAATCCGCGAAGTGGAAGCGACGCTGATGGAGCTGCGCGCGCAGCGCGCGCAGGCTCAGGCGGAGCGTAATCTCGCTCAGGTCACCCTGACGCGCCAGCAGGCGCTGGCGAAAACGCAGGCTATCTCGAAACAGGATCTGGACACAGCCGCCACGGAGCTGGCGGTGAAGCAGGCGCAGATTGGCACCATCGATGCGCAAATCAAACGGAATCAGGCCTCGCTGGATACGGCGAAAACCAACCTCGATTACACGCAAATCGTTGCGCCAATGGCCGGGGAAGTGACGCAGATAACCACCCTGCAAGGCCAGACGGTCATCGCCGCGCAGCAGGCGCCGAACATCCTGACCCTGGCGGATATGAGCACCATGCTGGTGAAAGCCCAGGTATCCGAAGCGGACGTCATTCACCTTAAACCGGGGCAAAAAGCCTGGTTTACGGTGCTGGGCGATCCGCAAACCCGCTATGAAGGGGTGCTGAAAGATATCCTGCCGACGCCGGAGAAGGTTAACGACGCCATCTTCTACTATGCGCGTTTTGAGGTGCCAAACCCGCAGGGCGTGCTGCGTCTGGACATGACCGCCCAGGTGCATATTCAGCTGACCGGCGTGAAAAACGTGCTGACGGTTCCGCTCTCCGCGCTGGGTGAATCCGCCGGGGACAATCGCTACAAGGTGAAAGTGCTGCGCAACGGCGAAACCCGCGAGCGGGAAGTGGTGATTGGCGCGCGTAACGACACCGATGTGGTGGTGGTAAAAGGGCTGGAAGAGGGTGAGGAAGTGGTCACCAGCGAAACCCTGCCCGGAGCCGCGCAATGACGGCGCTGCTTGAGCTGAATGACATTCGTCGCAGCTATCCGTCCGGCGACGGGCCGGTTGAGGTGCTGAAGGGCATCTCCCTGCGCGTTGAAGCCGGTGAAATGGTGGCGATTGTCGGGGCGTCGGGCTCGGGTAAATCAACGCTGATGAACATTCTTGGCTGTCTGGATAAGCCCACCAGCGGCACCTATCGCGTGGCCGGGACGGATGTTTCCACCCTGGACGGCGACGCGCTGGCGAAGCTGCGTCGCGAGCATTTTGGCTTTATTTTTCAGCGTTACCATCTGCTTTCACACCTGAGCGCGGCGCAGAACGTGGAGGTGCCGGCGGTGTATGCGGGCGTCGAGCGCAAAAAACGCCTTGAACGCGCGAAGGCGCTGTTAACGCGTCTTGGGCTGGCGGAGCGTGTTGATTATCAGCCTTCGCAGCTTTCAGGCGGTCAGCAGCAGCGCGTGAGTATTGCCCGCGCGCTGATGAACGGCGGACAGGTGATCCTCGCTGATGAGCCAACCGGTGCGCTCGACAGCCATTCCGGTGAAGAGGTGATGGCGATCCTGCATCAGCTGCGCGATCAGGGGCATACGGTGATTATTGTCACCCACGATCCGCAGGTGGCAGCGCAGGCGGAACGCATCATTGAGATCCACGACGGCGAGCTGGTCAGCAACCCGCCGCCACGTCAGTCCAGAGCGGCGGCGCCGAAAGAAGCCTTACCTGCGTCCACCGGCTGGGGACAGTTCTCCAGCGGCTTTCGTGAAGCGCTGACCATGGCCTGGCTGGCGATGGCGGCCAACAAAATGCGCACCCTGCTGACCATGCTCGGCATCATTATCGGTATTGCCTCGGTGGTGTCGATTGTGGTGGTGGGCGATGCGGCGAAACAGCTGGTGCTGGCGGATATTCGCGCCATCGGGACTAACACCATCGACGTTTACCCCGGCAAAGATTTTGGCGACGACGAGCCGCAGTATCAGCAGGCGCTGAAATACGACGATCTGGCGGCTATTCAGAAGCAGCCGTGGGTGAACTCCGCCACGCCTGCCGTGTCGCAAAACCTGCGTCTGCGCTACGGCAACATCGACGTGGCGGCCAGCGCTAACGGCGTCAGCGGAGATTACTTCAACGTCTACGGCATGACCTTCAGCGAAGGGGCGACCTTCAACGCGGAACAGCTGGCGGGCAGGGCGCAGGTGGTGGTGTTAGACGCTAACTCGCGCAGACAGCTTTTCCCCAATAAAACCCGTGTGGTGGGGGAAGTGATCCTGGTGGGTAACATGCCTGCCACGGTGATTGGTGTGGCGGAAGAGAAACAGTCCATGTTTGGCAGCAGCAAGATCCTGCGCGTCTGGCTGCCGTACAGCACCATTTCCGGGCGCATTATGGGACAGTCCTGGCTCAACTCCATTACCGTGCGAGTGAAAGAGGGCTACGACAGCGCGCTGGCGGAACAGCAGCTCGAGCGGCTGTTAACGTTGCGCCACGGGAAAAAGGATTTCTTCACCTGGAACATGGACGGCCTCTTGAAAACGGCCGAAAAGACCACACGTACTCTTCAGCTGTTCCTGACGCTGGTGGCGGTGATTTCGCTGGTCGTCGGCGGGATAGGGGTGATGAACATTATGCTGGTGTCGGTGACCGAACGTACGCGCGAGATCGGCATTCGCATGGCGGTCGGGGCCAGAGCCAGCGATGTGCTCCAGCAATTTTTGATTGAAGCGGTGCTGGTGTGTCTGGTGGGAGGCGCGATGGGGATTGCGCTCTCGATGATGATCGCCTTCGCGCTCCAGCTCTTTTTACCGGGGTGGGAGATTGGCTTCTCACCGATGGCGATCCTCACCGCGTTTTTGTGCTCCACCTTTACCGGCATTTTGTTTGGCTGGCTGCCGGCACGAAACGCGGCGCGGCTGGATCCGGTGGATGCGCTGGCGCGGGAATAACCCGAAAATAAAAATGCCAGCCGATCGGGCTGGCATTTTGCCTGCGGGGTGTACACAATGAATCAGAGAGCTATGCAACCGTTTCTGCTTCAACGGGCACGATAAGACTGGCGTGATTGCCTTTTGGCCCCTGGTGTACATCGAACCGGACGGACTGCCCGGCTTTGAGCGTCCTGTAACCATCCATCTGAATGGTGGAATAGTGAGCGAAGATATCCTCGCCGCCGCCTTCGGGGCAAATGAAGCCAAACCCCTTGGCGTTGTTGAACCACTTAACAGTACCCATTTCCATGCTTCGACATCCTTCGTAAATCTTATAAATTAAGATGGAATGAACCGGTGGTGGAGTGGGGGCTGTTCAAAACCTCGCCAACTCACGCTTGTACAATTTAGAGAAACGGAAGAAGCCGTCAAGCGTTTGGCGCTGGAGTTGGGACAATAATCAACCAAAATTTGAGGCAGTTAACGCTATTGCAACAGTTTGTGACAGACATCGCGGATGACAGTAATAGATGATTGTTATCTAACATCTGAGGTAGATTCAAAGTGGTTATGCATAATGGGTAAGACCAACGATTGGCTGGATTTTGACCAGCTGGCGGAAGATAAAGTGCGCGACGCGCTAAAACCGCCATCTATGTATAAAGTTATGTTAATGAACGATGATTACACGCCGATGGAATTTGTTATTGACGTGCTACAAAAGTTCTTTTCTTATGATGTTGAACGTGCAACGCAACTGATGCTTACCGTTCATTATCGTGGCAAAGCGATCTGCGGCATCTTTACTGCCGAGGTTGCGGAAACCAAAGTAGCGATGGTGAACGACTATGCAAGGGAGAACGAGCATCCGTTGCTGTGTACGCTGGAAAAGGCCTGATAAGGCATAAAATTGGGGGAGGTGCCTATGCTCAATCAAGAACTGGAACTCAGTTTAAACATGGCTTTCGCCAGAGCGCGTGAGCACCGACATGAGTTTATGACCGTCGAGCACCTGCTGCTCGCACTGCTTAGCAACCCATCTGCCCGCGAAGCGCTGGAAGCCTGCTCCGTGGATCTGGTGGCGCTACGTCAGGAACTCGAAGCCTTCATCGAACAAACTACACCGGTGCTGCCAGCCAGTGAAGAAGAGCGCGACACGCAGCCGACGCTCAGCTTCCAGCGCGTGTTGCAGCGCGCGGTTTTCCACGTCCAGTCTTCCGGACGTAGCGAAGTGACTGGCGCCAATGTCCTGGTCGCCATCTTCAGCGAGCAGGAGTCCCAGGCGGCCTACCTGCTGCGTAAACACGAAGTCAGCCGGCTCGACGTGGTCAACTTCATCTCTCACGGAACGCGAAAAGACGAGCCTAACCAGGCATCGGATCCCAGCGGACAGATCAACAGCAATGAAGAGCAAGCAGGCGGGGAGGATCGTATGGAAAACTTCACCACCAACCTTAACCAGCTTGCTCGCGTTGGCGGTATCGACCCGCTGATTGGCCGCGACAAAGAGCTGGAGCGTGCCATCCAGGTACTGTGCCGTCGCCGTAAGAACAACCCGCTGCTGGTGGGGGAATCTGGCGTGGGTAAAACCGCGATTGCCGAAGGGCTGGCCTGGCGCATTGTGCAGGGCGACGTGCCGGAAGTGATTGCCGACTGCACCATCTACTCGCTGGATATTGGCTCGCTGCTGGCGGGCACCAAATACCGCGGTGATTTCGAAAAACGTTTCAAAGCGCTGTTAAAACAGCTGGAGCAGGACACCAATAGCATTCTGTTTATCGATGAGATCCACACCATCATCGGCGCAGGTGCGGCCTCCGGTGGCCAGGTGGATGCCGCTAACCTGATCAAACCGCTGCTCTCCAGCGGCAAGATCCGCGTGATGGGCTCCACGACGTACCAGGAGTTCAGCAACATCTTTGAGAAGGATCGTGCGCTGGCGCGTCGTTTCCAGAAAATCGACGTGACCGAGCCGTCGGTTGACGAAACGGTGCAGATCATCAATGGCCTGAAAACCAAGTACGAAGCACACCACGACGTGCGTTACACCGCGAAAGCGGTCCGTGCGGCGGTGGAACTGGCGGTGAAATACATCAACGATCGTCATCTGCCGGATAAAGCGATCGACGTGATTGATGAGGCGGGTGCGCGTGCACGCCTGATGCCAGCCAGCAAGCGTAAGAAAACTGTGAACGTGGCGGATATCGAGTCCGTGGTGGCCCGCATCGCGCGTATTCCTGAGAAGAGCGTTTCTCAGAGCGACCGTGATACGCTGCGCACCCTCGGCAATCGCCTGAAAATGCTGGTCTTTGGTCAGGATAAAGCCATTGAGGCCTTAACCGAAGCGATCAAGATGGCCCGTGCTGGCCTGGGGCATGACCACAAGCCGGTTGGTTCCTTCCTGTTCGCCGGCCCGACCGGGGTGGGTAAAACCGAGGTGACGGTTCAGCTTTCCAAAGCGCTGGGCATTGAGCTGCTGCGCTTTGATATGTCCGAGTATATGGAGCGTCACACCGTCAGCCGTTTGATTGGTGCGCCTCCGGGTTACGTGGGCTTTGACCAGGGCGGCCTGCTTACGGACGCGGTTATCAAGCATCCGCACGCGGTACTGTTGCTCGATGAAATCGAGAAAGCGCACCCGGACGTGTTCAACATCCTGTTGCAGGTGATGGACAACGGGACGCTGACCGATAACAACGGGCGCAAGGCCGATTTCCGCAACGTGGTGCTGGTGATGACCACCAACGCGGGCGTGCGGGAAACCGAGCGTAAATCCATCGGCCTGATCCACCAGGATAACAGCACCGATGCGATGGAAGAGATCAAGAAGATCTTCACGCCGGAGTTCCGTAACCGTCTGGACAACATTATCTGGTTCGATCACCTGTCTACCGAGGTGATCCATCAGGTGGTGGACAAGTTTATCGTCGAGTTGCAGGTTCAGCTGGATCAGAAAGGCGTGTCGCTGGAAGTGAGCCAGGAGGCCCGCAACTGGCTGGCTGAGAAAGGCTACGACCGTGCGATGGGCGCCCGTCCGATGGCGCGCGTGATTCAGGACAACCTGAAGAAACCGCTGGCGAACGAGCTGCTGTTTGGCTCGCTGGTGGACGGCGGTCAGGTAACGGTGGGGCTGGATCAGGCGAAGAACGAACTGACGTACGATTTCCAGAGTGCGGCGAAGCACAAGCCGGAAGCGGCTCACTGATTTTCTTTAGTGTAAAAGCCGGGTTTTTAACCCGGCTTTTTTGTGTCCGCTTTTCTCCTTCTCCCTGTGGGAGAGGGTCAGGGTGAGGGCATCAGACCGCAACGAAATTTTGCGAGGCGCTTTCCAGTTTCTTTCGCTGTCTGTTGCTGGATAAAACCACAGTAATAAAATGGCTGCGCACCTGCAAAATCAGGTGTCGGGATTGGCGTCCTGATTACACACATATGGAAAGATGTTGCGCACAGCAACGTCACTGGTTTCGTTCACACTTTTTTTAGGTGCGGTATAATCCGTATCTTCAAATATGGTGGGCTGAACCGGGGCTTCTTTTGAAGCGCCGATTTTCCATATGGTCGGTACGCCAAACCGGTTCAGTCTGCCACCCGAAGTTGGCGTTTTTGGTGGTAGTTTTCAGCTCTTGATATGGAAATTATGAATATGGAAAACCAGTCTATCTCCCAACTTTATAGTGAACTCTCCCTCAATCCCGATCTCCCAACCCTTGTTGAGCGCTGTAATCTGCTCACGGAAATCCTGCTGGACTGCCATTCGCTTCCGCAAACGCAGCCCGTTTGCCGTTGTCTCGGTGCTTATCTGGACGTAGTCAAAACCGAACTCGCAGAATCAATGAGTGATTTCCGGGTGGTTGAATTTGACGACGAGACGGAACGGCTGAAGGAAAAAGAGTGGCTTCTGGAGGATACCGAAACCAAATGCGATTACTGCCGGGCATTGAACCACGTGCTGCTGGTGTCGCATTTTGACCGCGAGATGCTGCCCCACCTGACAGGATTGCTGCATGACATTACACATTCGATGGCGGCAGATGTGGCTGCACCTGAATGTGGAAAGCCTGTAGTTCATATCATTAATTAAGTTTAGTCTCGTGCGTCGGGGAAGGGACTCCGGCGGGGTATGGCGAAACCCTTTTTTCGAGTAGTTCTTTAAGTTATTGATTTTTATTGTGCGAATAAAGGCCGCAGAAAAAAGGGTTTGAGGTAGATATGTTGATTATTTTCTTTTCGAACAATAAGATGGCGAAGATTTCTTCCAGTTCACTGCCGTACAGGCAGCTTAGAAAATGATTAGTCAGATTGAATGACAATGCCTTAAAGTTCACTGCCGTACAGGCAGCTTAGAAAGCAAACCCCAAATCAGTTTCGAGCACCCTGCCGTTCACTGCCGTACAGGCAGCTTAGAAATGCAAGCTGTCGTAATGCGCCAGCGCTACGGGGTTCACTGCCGTACAGGCAGCTTAGAAAAGCGCATCAACCGACAATAGCCAGGTAACGGAGTTCACTGCCGTACAGGCAGCTTAGAAACCCGCAAACCTCCGACAAAAACGCTTCAAGATGTTCACTGCCGTGCAGGCAGCTTAGAAATACTTTGACAACGTCGAAGACCAGGTCAGAAAGTTCACTGCCGTGCAGGCAGCTTAGAAATGACGCAATGCCGACACACCCGCGTGGCACAGGTTCACTGCCGTGCAGGCAGCTTAGAAATGGCGGCGAAGCGGCAGCAAAGGAACTTCTTAAGTTCACTGCCGTGCAGGCAGCTTAGAAAAGCAATCAGCAAGAAAAAATATTGGCATTGATGTTCACTGCCGTGCAGGCAGCTTAGAAATTCAAGCGCAAAGACCATTGCGCCCGTCTCGTGTTCACTGCCGTGCAGGCAGCTTAGAAAGGAAAAAGTAGCTGCCGCACAGCAAAAAGCCACGTTCACTGCCGTGCAGGCAGCTTAGAAATTCACCAGCTACGGACTACGTTGAGCGCCAGCGTTCACTGCCGTGCAGGCAGCTTAGAAAATGGCGATACGGTTGTTAGCGTCTCGGGTGTTGTTCACTGCCGTGCAGGCAGCTTAGAAAACATTAAGCCCGCTCAATATGAGGCGGAAATAGTTCACTGCCGTACAGGCAGCGTAGAAAATTTGTCTTGCTGGATGTTAGTTACTGAGCACGTTCACCGCCGTGCAGGCAGCATACTCCCCAAACATTCACTCCAACTATTTTAAAATCCACAATTATCACCACAATCCTCGTTGTATTTTTAATAAGCTCAATACTCATTCATCCGACAACCATATTCCCTCATATATATTATTCATAAAAATAATACATTAAATATGTCAGAGATTTTTTATCTCGACACTCCGATAATTATTATTCATTTGATACGCGTCACATTTGTCTTCATCTTATCTCCGCTAACATACCCCGCATTCAACACATTGAAATAAAAAGCACTTGCTATGCCAGCGAACAGCATTACCCCATCCGACTTAAAAACCATTCTTCATTCAAAACGTGCCAATATCTATTACCTGGAGAAATGTCGTATTCAGGTAAATGGTGGACGCGTTGAATATGTCACTCAGGAAGGTAAAGAGTCTTTTTACTGGAATATTCCCATCGCTAATACGACGGCGGTAATGTTGGGAATGGGAACATCCGTTACGCAAATGGCGATGCGGGAGTTCGCGCGAGCGGGCGTGATGGTCGGTTTTTGTGGCACGGATGGCACGCCACTCTATTCCGCGAATGAAGTGGATATTGATGTCTCCTGGCTATGCCCGCAGAGTGAATATCGTCCGACGGAATATTTACAGAACTGGGTCTCCTTCTGGTTTAATGAAGAAAAGCGCTTGCAGGCGGCAAAACACTTTCAGTTTATTCGATTATCTGGTGCCCTTGATGACTGGCTATCAGCGGATTTCTGAACTCTATTCCCCCGGCATGGTAAGTAACGCACGTGATGCAGAAACACCCTTTGCGTTTACGGAGGCGGTGTATGGCGTGGGCGAGTGGTGCGGTCTGCACCGGATTCAGTCTCTTAATGAAATTTTCTGGCGTTTTCATACGACAGAAACGGGCTATTACTGTCAGGGCGCGGGCGCGCCGGTGACATCTGCACATTCAAAATAAAAAGGATTTAGCTATGGCAAAGGCTCCAACTGCCGTTAAAACGGCATCTGTTCTGGCATTTGAACGTAAACTGGCGACGTCGGATGCGGTGATGTATTCCGGAAGCTGGCAGGGTGAAACCTGGCAACCGATCCGCATTCAGGAAAAAGCGGTGCGTGGCACGATTTCCAACCGCCTGAAGAACGCGCTTACTAACGATCCGGCAAAACTGGATGCCGAGATTCAGAAAGCTAACCTCCAGCGGGTGGATGTGGCTGCGCTGCCCGCAGACACTGACACCTTACAGGTGAAGTTTACCCTACGCGTGCTGGGCAACCTGTCAACACCTTCCGTGTGCAATGACCGCGCCTATCAGGATGCGCTTCAGCAGGTTATTGACGGCTATATCAGTGAACACGGCTTTGCAGAACTGGCGCGCCGCTATGCAACTAACCTGGCGAACGGGCGTTTTTTATGGCGTAACCGCGTCGGCGCTGAAAAAATTATCGTGCGCGTGACGGGCAGTAAAACGTGGACGTTTGATGCTTATTGCTACGCACTGCGAGATTTTTCTGCAAGCGATAAGGATCTTGAAGCGCTGGCGCAGGAAATTGAAAAAGGGCTTAGCGGTGAGGGATTTGTGCTGTTGAACGTAGAGGCACAGGTGTTGCTCGGTGCCGGACAGGAGATCTTCCCGTCGCAGGAGCTGGTTCTTGACAGCAACAGCAGCAAGAGTCGCCTGCTGTATCAGGTTGATAATGTGGCTGGCATGCACTCGCAGAAAATCGGCAATGCGATTCGGACGATCGATACCTGGCATCCAAAGGTGGATGAACTTGGCGCGATAGCCGTTGAACCGTATGGATCGGTCACCAGCCGCGGCGTGGCCTGCCGTCAGCCAAAAGAGAAAATGGACTTCTACACGCTTCTTGATAACTGGGTGACGAAAGGGCAGAAACCCGACGTTGAGCAGCAGCATTATGTGATGGCCGTACTGATCCGTGGCGGTGTCTTCGGCGAGAAGGGCGAGTAAGGAGTGATTATGGATCACTACATTGAGATCCGCGTGCTGCCCGACCCGGAGTTTAGCGAGGAGATGCTAATGGCCGCGCTGATGGCCAAACTTCATCGTGCGCTGGGTCAGCGAGGGAAAGGGGATATTGGCGTTAGCTTCCCTGCGCACGGTATTAAGCCCGGCGCGGTGTTACGCCTGCACGGCGAACACCAGGCGTTAAGCGAACTCGAATCGCTGGCATGGCGAAAAGGTCTGAGCGATTACTGTCTGTGCTCGGCAATTAAAGCCGTGCCAGAGGTATATCACTGGCGATGCGTATCCCGTGTCCAGGTGAAAAGCAGCGCGCCGCGGCTTATGCGTCGTTCGGTAAAAAAAGGTTGGATAACCGAAGAAGAGGCGCAGCAAAGGATACGCACAATGGAGGAAGCGAGGACCGATTTACCCTGGCTCAATTTACGTAGCCTCTCGACGGGCCAGTCTTTCAGGCTTTTTATCCGTCATGGTGAGTTGCTTTCCGCACCTGTGGTTGGCATGTTTTCAACCTACGGACTCAGCGCGACAGCGACAGTTCCCTGGTTCTGATAAATCACAGCCGCATCAGCTTTCAGGGTGCGGTTTTTTCTGCGAGACGGGTATCAAAATTAAAAGGCAGTAACTCAACAGAATTAAGTGCTTTGCGGAATGCCGGATGCAATGGATTAAGTATGGCGTTGTTTTCATAGGGAATGATGCAGGAGGGTAAGATGAGTGCGAGAGCGCTGTTAGCCTGCAACCAACCGGTACCCAGATCCATCGTTGATACCGGCGCCGGATTTTCCTGCCAGTCCTCGGGCAGCCACGCTTTATCCAGGTAATCAATCTGATCATCCGGGATATTAATGCTGAAAAGCTGGTACTGGTTCAGCACGGTGTCTTTTCTGACATGCACCAGAATTTCCAGTGAAGCCAGCGAGATGGAGGTGGAGACATACACGGCAGGATGGCCTTTATGATTCCAGCGTCCGCCATACTGGTTTGCACCACTTCCACTCCATGCTTCGCTGGCAAAACGTCCTGTCACCAGACGATAAAAAATCATGCGAACACTCCGTGCTCCAGTCGACCAATCAAATCGGTAACTTCCAGCGCACCGGTTTCCGTGGCAATCAGATCGACAGGTGCAACATTGCCAAGCCCACGTACCGGTAACTGCAACCAGTTCCATGCCTCTTCTTTACTGCCGAAATAATCGACAGCCGCATCCAGTACCCGAACGAAACGCGCCACACGTTCGCTCTCGTCGGGCGTCAGCGTCCGGCCCGTACTTTTGCGGCGGGCAACGTTACGCTCGTTGATTCCCGTGACGCGTAAAATCTCCGCTTTCGACATGTCCGTCCACTCGTGAATATTGTCGAGGACGCTGACGGGTAATCCTTGATTGAGATATTCAATCAACCGCATGCCTCTACTTGCAGGTAAACCGGCGTAGCGCCACAGCGTGTTATCAGCCGGCCTTTGCGCAGGAACCCATGTTCTCATGATACCTCCTGGATGATGTCATTTGTCATGAGTAAGTATAGCCATTTGTCAGGGGGTATGGAACGGGTGTTTTTTGTTCAGGGTGGGGTAAAAGAAGGATGGGAATTGACCCTGATTTTTGCCCAGAATGTAATGTATTGATTTTTCGGTTAAATATCCTGGAGCGCAAAAAAGGGTTTGAGCAGGGATTTTAGCTTTTTTTGTATGAAAATCATGATGGTGGAGAGGTATTATTTCAGTGCACTGCCGTACAGGCAGCTTAGAAAATTTTCCGGAAGGGGAATAAAATTCTTCTTTTGTGCACTGCCGTACAGGCAGCTTAGAAAATAAGCCTCCTGCTGGGGCTGGCGTTGCCGGTGTGCACTGCCGTACAGGCAGCTTAGAAAGGTGATGTGAGACAGAAATGGGACACACAAAGCGTGCACTGCCGTACAGGCAGCTTAGAAAGGTATATTCAGCCTCCCCCGTCACCACTTCAAGTGCACTGCCGTACAGGCAGCTTAGAAAGTCACCAGATTCCGATGACCAGACGATAATCGGTGCACTGCCGTACAGGCAGCTTAGAAATGGCTCGCCAGCTCGATGGCCTCAAAAGCAAAGTGCACTGCCGTACAGGCAGCTTAGAAAGATGAGCTCGGTTCTATTCCGTATTCGTCAATGTGCACTGCCGTACAGGCAGCTTAGAAACCAATGAACAGCGCAAAGGGCCTGAGCACTGTGTGCACTGCCGTACAGGCAGCTTAGAAATCGACGAAAAGAGGGGTCTACGCGACCCCCAAGTGCACTGCCGTACAGGCAGCTTAGAAATTCGTCGTGCAGCTGGCGCATCTCGCTCTCAAGTGCACTGCCGTACAGGCAGCTTAGAAATGTACCGGCACCAGACCGCTGTTTAGCAGAACGTGCACTGCCGTACAGGCTGCTTAGAAACTGCGCGCGAAGTTTCATTTAAGATGCAAATTGTGCACTGCCGTACAGGCAGCTTAGAAAAAGTCGGCCTGTCCTCCTGCTCCGTAACGCCAGTGCACTGCCTAAGAGGCAGCTTAGAAATCATCGAGTGTAAGGCTGTGTGATTTTATTGTGCGCACCACCGTACAACCAACACAAAACCCGAAACAAAACCCAACCAATCGTTCAAATAATCGACTGTACTAACAAAAAAATAAGGCCGGGAATATCCCGGCCTTATTTAATATTCATCTGCCATTACAGGCGAAAACAATTAGCGACTACGGAAGACAATGCGGCCTTTGCTCAGGTCGTACGGGGTCAGCTCAACAGTCACTTTGTCGCCCGTCAAAATGCGGATATAGTTTTTGCGCATTTTACCGGAGATGTGCGCAGTTACCACGTGACCGTTTTCCAGTTCTACGCGAAACATGGTATTAGGCAACGTATCAAGTACGGTACCCTGCATTTCAATATTGTCTTCTTTGGCCATCTAATCCTCTGGGGTATCACTACCAAGTTTTGAACCGGCAAGATAATGCCGAAATTCCTCAATTAAGTAAAGAATTGCGCGTTTAAAACGCAGCAAAACAGTCTCAGCGTATTGCCCAAGCGTCACGGTACAACCGAACGGAAAGCGCATTCGTAAAGGGGAGACGACAGGATAAACGTAAGGACGTTATCTGAAGCGAGGGTCCCAAACGGCGGCGGGGCAACAGGCAGAAGCTACTCTGCGGCGTAATTATAACACCCTCATAAAAAATATGCGGAAAACATTTAGGCATTGGGTATAAAGAGCGTTCTGGGAACCCAAAAATCGCGTGGTAGGGTCTCCTTTCGGCACTGTTCCAGGTGTTCGATATAGTGTCGGCGGGAGATTTCAACGGCGCCGAGCGAGGCGGTATGCTCATTCAGCACCTGACAATCCATTAACTGTCCTCCACGTCGGGCAAATTCCTGGCTAAAAACCAGCAGCGCGGTTTTCGACGCATTCGTGGAGCGGGAGAACATCGACTCGCCGCAGAACAGCGTACCCTGCGCCACGCCGTACATGCCACCGACGAGGTCGTCGCCGCTCCACACTTCGATCGAATGCGCGTAACCCAGCTCATGAAGCTGGTGGTAGGCGATAATGATATCGCGGGTTATCCAGGTGCCTTCATGACGATCTTCAGCGCAGCCTTCGATAACCTGGCCGAAGGCGTGATTGAGCGTGACGCGAAAGGGGGATTTAGCATGAAAACGCTTCATGCTGCGGCTCAGGTGAAACTGTTTAGGCCACAGCACGGCTCGCGGGTCGGGAGACCACCATAAGATCGGGTCGCCGGGAGAAAACCACGGGAAGATGCCGCGCTGGTAAGCCATTAAGAGCCGTGCTGGGCTAAGATCGCCGCCCAGAGCCAGCAAGCCGTTAGGTTCACGCAGCGCCCCCTCCGGTGAAGGGAACGCAATATTATGGCGAGAAAGCTGCACCAGGCGCATGACAACAGAACTCCAGTACGCGAGAGAGGACGCTACAAATATAGTCTACAGGCGCTGTTTAAACTGGTAGTAGCGACCCTGTTTTGCCAGCAGCTCTGCGTGACTACCTTGCTCAATTATGTGTCCGTTGTCCATCACAATTATCTGATCGAAATTCACCAGCCCGCGCAGACGGTGCGTGACCATCAGTACGGTTTTACCTTTCATCACATTCGCCAGTAAATCAAGGATTTGACTCTCTGTCGTGGCATCCAGTCCTTCTGTCGGCTCATCCAGCAGCATCAGCGGCGCATCGTGCAGCAGCGCACGCGCAATGGCCAGACGACGTAGTTCGCCGCCGGAAAGCTGTCGACCTCCTTCACCCAGCCAGCTGTTCAAGCCGTCGTCTTCAAGCAGCTTGTGCAGCCCAACCTGCTCCAGCATTGCTCGCAGCGTATCGTCGGAGGCGTTTGGCGCCGCGAGAAGAAGATTATCGCGCAGCGTAGCGCTGAACAGATGCACCCGCTGGGGCACGACGCTGACCGTTTTACGCAAGGCCGCTTCGCTAAAACCAGACAGCGGAACGTCGTTAAACCGAATCTCGCCCTGCTGTGGGTCCCACGCGCGCGTGAGAAGTTGCAGAAGTGTCGATTTCCCACATCCCGTACGGCCAAGGATCGCAATGCGCTGCCCGGCATCAACAGAAAGGGTGATGTCTTCCAGCGCGTATTGCGCCTGCTTGTCGTAGGCGAAAGTGACATTGCTGAGCGTCAGCGCGACCTGCTCCGGCACAGCGGTTTGACCCGCGCTGAACTTCACTTCCGGCTCCTGCTCGGCAATATCCGTAATGCGCAGCGCAGAGGCAATCACCTGGCCGAGATGCTGAAAGGCGCCCGTGACCGGGGCTAAGGCTTCAAAGGCTGCCAGGGCGCAGAAAACAAACAGCGCAATCAGCGGGCCAGGCTGCGCGTTACCGCCCACGCCACCGGAGGCCATCCAGAGCATGGCGATTACGGCAATCCCACCAATTAACATCATCAGCGCCTGGGAGAACGCGGTCAGTTCAGACTGGCGACGCTGGGCTTCATGCCAGTTCAGCTCCGTATTTTCCATGCGGGCGCGGTACCGTTTGCTGGCACCAAAAAGGGTGAGCTCGGCCTGTCCCTGCAACCAGGCGGTGAGCTGCTGGCGATATTCCCCTCGCAGGCGCGTCAGGTTTTCCCCGGTGGTTTTACCTGCACGATAAAACAGGGGCGGCAGAATAATCAGCGTCATCAGCATGATGCCGCCGAGCGTCAGTGCGATGGGAACATCCAGGAAACTCAACCCCAGCGTGACCACGACAATCACTACAAACGCGCCCACCATAGGTGAAATGACGCGCAGATAGAGGTGATCCAGCGTATCCACATCTGCGACCACGCGGTTGAGTAATTCGCCCTGTCGAAAACGTGCCAGCCCGGCAGGGGAGAGGGGCAGCAGTTTGCTGAAGGTGTAAATACGCAGGTGTTGCAGCACGCGGAAGGTCGCGTCGTGGCTGACCAGACGTTCGAAGTAGCGTCCGGCAGTTCGCGTAATCGCCGTGCCGCGCACCCCGGCGGCAGGCAGCATGTAGTTAAAGCTGTACAGCCCGGCAAAGCCTGCGGCCGCAGACGCGGAGAGGAACCAGCCGGAAAGCGTAAGCAGACCGATGCTGGCCAGCAGAGTAACGATCGCCAGCACGATCCCGAGCGTCAGCATCCATTTGTGGCGTTTATACAGTGCAAGATACGGAAGCAGGGCGCGCATCAGATATCCTCCTGACGGTTCGCCAGCAGGGTCGCAAACGGCCCCTGCGCGGCAACAAGCGCGGCGTAATCGCCTTGTTCAACAATGTGTCCGTTTTCCATCACCCAGATCTGATCCCAGTCGGCAATACCTTCCAGCAGGTGAGTCACCATCAGGGTGGTTTGCTGGCGTGAGGCTGCGTTAAGCGCATCCATCACGCGCTGCTCGCTGTGAGCGTCCAGGCTGGCCGCAGGTTCGTCCAGCAGCATTAGCGAAGAGGGATTCAGCAGCGCACGGGCGACCGCGACGCGCTGTGCCTGGCCAACTGACAGCCCGGCAGACTGATCGCCAATGACGGTATCGACACCCTGCGCAAGCAGCGGCAGAAACTCGCTGACCCAGGCGCGGTCGAGGACCGATTGCAGCTCATCTTCACGCGCATCCGGGCGTGCCAGCAGCACATTCTCGCGCAGCGTCGGAGCTGGCAGCTGCGGGTTTTGCCCCACCCAACTCAGCTGTTTACGCCAGGCATCAGGATCGAGCTCGCGCAGCTCCGTTTTGTTGATACGCAGCGATCCGGTGTACGCCATAAAACCTGACAGAGCATTCAACAATGAGCTTTTACCTGAGCCGCTGGTACCCACCAGCACCACACGTTGCCCGGCAGGCAGGGTAAAGTTCAGCGGACCGGCCAGCACTTTGCCTTCAGGCGACAGAACAGAAAAATCCTGTGCTTCAATGGTCACCGGATCGTTCGTATTCAGCGTTACCTCACCACGCTCCGGATTCGCCAGCGGCGTTTCCATGAAGGTTTTCAGGCTGTCGGCAGCACCCACCGCCTGCGCTTTGGCATGGTAAAAGGTGCCGAGATCGCGAAGCGGCTGGAAAAATTCCGGGGCCAGGATCAGCGCCAGGAACCCGGCGGAAAGCGTGACCGCCGTACCGTAGTGGCCAAAGTCCAGCGCGCCGAGGTAGGAGAAGCCAAAGTAAACCGCCACCAGCGCAATCGACAGGGAGGTGAAAAATTCGAGCACGCCAGAAGAGAGAAAGGCCATGCGCAACACTTCCATGGTGCGCTGACGGAAATCCTGCGACGCCAGGCGAATGTTTTCGGTTTCCGCTTCACCACGACCGAAGATCCGCAGGGTTTCCATTCCGCGCAGACGGTCCAGGAAATGACCGCTCAACCGACCCAGCGCCAGGAAGTTACGACGGTTAGCATCTGCCGCGCCCATGCCGACCATCGCCATAAACAGCGGGATGAGCGGGGCGGTGCCTAGCAGGATCAACGCCGCCACCCAGTTAACAGGGAAGATGGCGATAACAATCATCAGGGGCACAAACACCGCCAGCGCCATCTGGGGAAGATAACGCGCGTAGTAATCGTGCATATCGTCGATTTGCTCAAGGATCAGCGTCGCCCAGCTGCCGGCTGGCTTACCCTGGATCCACGCAGGTCCGGCTTCCGAAAGCCGATCGAGTACCTTGCGGCGAATCTCATAGCGGATGTGCTGCCCGGCGTGGAACCCAACCCGCTCGCGCAGCCAGACCACCCACGCACGCAGAACGAAAACCAGCACCAGAACGATAAACGGCAACAGCAGCGCTTCGCGCGGGATGTTCTCCATGATCATATGGTTGAGAATGCGGGCCAGCAGCCATGCCTGGGCAACAATCAACAGACCGCTGATGAATCCCAAAACGCGGGAAATCATAAGCCAGCGGCGGGACAGAACGCTTTGCTGTTTCAGCCAGCGGGTTAACTCTTGTTGACGGGTTTTTTCCATTGCGTACTTTGCAGGTGACGTTATAAGAAATTAGACCTCTGCATGTTACACGCGAGCAAAAATAAAGGCGACCAGTGGCCGCCTTTATTTACGTTTGTTACTGACTTGTAAAGATTATTTGCCTTGTTCAGCCAGCCCGTCCAGGTAGCGTTCTGCGTCCAGCGCGGCCATACAACCGGTGCCCGCAGAGGTGATCGCCTGACGATAAATATGGTCCATCACGTCGCCAGCTGCGAAGACACCCGGAACGCTGGTCTGGGTGGCGTTGCCGTGAATGCCAGACTGCACTTTGATGTAGCCGTTCTCCAGCTCCAGCTGGCCTTCAAAGATAGCCGTGTTCGGGCTGTGACCGATTGCCACAAACAGGCCTGCCACTTCCAGCGTTTCGACGTTATCGGTGTTCTGGGTATCACGGATATGCAGTCCCGCCACGCCCATCTGATCGCCAGTCACTTCTTCCAGCGTACGGTTGGTATGCAGCACAATGTTGCCGCTCGCCACTTTGTCCATCAGGCGTTTAATCAGGATCTTCTCCGCGCGGAAGGTGTCGCGACGGTGAATCAGGTGTACTTCTGAGGCAATATTTGCCAGATACAGCGCTTCTTCCACAGCGGTGTTGCCGCCGCCGATAACCGCAACTTTCTGGTTGCGATAGAAGAAACCGTCGCAGGTCGCGCAGGCTGACACGCCGCGGCCTTTGAACGCTTCTTCAGACGGCAGGCCGAGATAGCGGGCAGAGGCGCCGGTGGCGATGATCAGCGCATCGCAGGTGTATTCGCCGCTGTCACCCGTCAGGCGGAACGGACGGTTCTGCAAATCCACTTTATTGATGTGGTCGAACAGGATTTCGGTTTCGAATTTGGCGGCATGCTCGTGCATGCGCTCCATCAGCAGCGGCCCGGTCAGGTCGTTCGGGTCGCCAGGCCAGTTTTCCACTTCCGTGGTGGTGGTCAGCTGACCGCCTTTTTCCATCCCGGTGATCAGTACCGGTTGCAGGTTAGCGCGTGCAGCATAGACCGCTGCGGTATATCCCGCAGGTCCAGAACCAAGGATTAGCAGCTTACTGTGTTTGGTCGTGCCCATGAGATCCCCATTGTTGTTGGCAGGCAATGGGCTGGATTGTAGGGAATTTGTTGCCGTAAAAAAAGAGCAGGAGAGTTTTGCTTCCGATATATGCAATAGACGCGCCCTATGGGTCAGAGGCGGTCACATCACTTCTGCTACTGAAAACCGCGCGTTTATAAGGCAATAAAATGAGGATTAATACCCCTCCGTAATGAATATCCGGCATGTTGTACTAAAAATCGATGTTTTGCTTTGACAATCCCCTGCGCTTTTGCGAAAACATTCAAGGAAGAAAAAAAGACGCACGAACTGCATGCCGCATAGACATGCACGGAAATGCCATTTTTACCGGGTCAGTGAAATCTACGCATGGTGTGGACAGACGCCATACGTGATGTCTGTGACTGCTTTCGGGCAACGGTCTTCTTACCGCAGAACCCGAATCTACATCGCGTCTAATACATAACCAGGCGATGTGATGAATAACGGGTCCAGGCTCTGAACAGTGATGTGCACAGGGTCCAGGCAGGAGTAGGGAAGGAATACAGAGAGACAATAATAATGGTAGATAGCAAGAAGCGCCCTGGCAAAGATCTCGACCGTATCGATCGTAACATTCTTAATGAATTGCAAAAGGATGGGCGTATTTCCAACGTCGAGCTTTCAAAACGTGTGGGACTTTCCCCGACGCCGTGCCTTGAGCGTGTGCGTCGACTGGAAAGACAGGGTTTTATTCAGGGCTATACGGCTCTGCTGAACCCGCATTATCTGGATGCCTCACTTCTGGTATTTGTTGAGATTACTCTGAATCGTGGTGCACCAGATGTGTTTGAGCAATTTAACGCCGCTGTACAAAAACTTGAAGAAATTCAAGAGTGTCATCTGGTTTCCGGTGATTTTGACTACCTGTTGAAAACCCGTGTGCCTGATATGTCCGCCTACCGTAAGCTGCTGGGTGAAACCCTGCTGCGTCTGCCAGGCGTGAACGACACCCGTACTTATGTGGTGATGGAAGAGGTCAAACAGAGCAATCGTCTGGTTATTAAGACGCGCTAACACGGAACAGGTGCAAAATCAGTGTAGTTTGATTACACTCCTGTTAATCCATACAGCAACAGTGCCGGGGAGTCCCGGCGCTGTTGTCCGTTTTAGCACACAGGCAGGACATGCCTGATACCTGGAGAGCCTTTCTTGAGCCAGGAATACACTGAAGACAAAGAAGTCACATTATCTAAGCTAAGCAGCGGACGTCGTCTCCTTGAGGCGTTACTGATTGTTATTGCCCTTTTTGCCGTCTGGCTGATGGCTGCCTTACTCAGTTTCAACCCCTCAGACCCCAGCTGGTCGCAAACCGCATGGCATGAGCCTATCCATAATTTAGGTGGCGTTCCCGGCGCCTGGCTTGCGGACACACTCTTCTTCATTTTCGGTGTGATGGCCTATACCCTTCCCGTCATCATTATTGGCGGATGCTGGTTTGCCTGGCGTCATCGACAGAACGACGACTACATCGATTATTTTGCCGTTTCGCTGCGCCTGATTGGCGCCCTGGCGCTGATCCTCACCTCCTGCGGACTGGCGGCGATCAACGCCGATGACATCTGGTACTTCGCCTCCGGCGGGGTGATTGGCAGCCTGTTGAGCTCCGCGCTGCAACCGATGCTTCACAGCAGCGGCGGCACGCTGGCGCTGCTTTGTATCTGGGCAGCGGGCCTGACGCTGTTTACCGGCTGGTCCTGGGTGAGCATTGCCGAAAAAATCGGCAGCTTTATTCTGACTCTGCTGACGTTTGCCAGCAATCGCACCCGTCGTGATGATACGTGGGTCGATGAAGATGAATATGAAGATGAGTACGAAGAGGAAGACGAGGCACCCGTGCAGCGTCGTGAATCCCGCCGTGCCCGTATTCTGCGCGGTGCTCTGGCGCGCCGCCAGCGCGTTGCTGAAAAATTTGCTAACCCGTTAGGCCGTAAAACGGATGCCGCGCTTTTCTCCGGCAAACGTATGGATGAAGAGGAGCAGATTGAGTATCGCGGCGCGGCCGTCGATCCTGATGATGTGTTGTTCTCTGGTCATCGAGCTACGCCGGGTGAGTATGACGAATACGATCCGCTGTTGCATGGTCATTCCGTGACTGAACCGGTAGCCGCTGCTGCTGCCGCAACGACGGCTGCGCAGGCCCATGTTGCGCCTGTTGAAGCCGTGATGCCGTCCTCGCCTGTTCCGGCACCGGAATCCGCGATCCAGCAACCGCAGGTGGACTGGCAGACTGCGCCAGGCGTCCATACGCCTGAACCGACCATTGCGCCGGAGCCTGAAAGCTATATTCCTGTGCAGCAGGAACAGTGGCAGCAACCGTATCAGACGCCTGAGCCTGCCAGCGAGCCGCAACAGCCGTATCAGGCCTATACGCCCGAACCTGCTGAACCTGAACAGCCATACGTTGCGCCGGTGTCTGAACCCGAAGTGGTGGAGGAAGCGAAGCCATCCCGTCCGCCATTGTACTATTTTGAAGAGGTGGAAGAGCGCCGTGCCCGAGAGCGCGAGCAGCTTGCCGCCTGGTATCAGCCCGTGCCTGAGCCGGTGCAGGAGCCTGTTGTAAAAGCGCCTTCTGCGAGCGTTGCACCTGTAGACCCAGCGCCAGCCGTTGCGTCGAGAGCGGAAACCGTGAAGCAGGCAACGGCAGCCGCTGCCGCGTCCGCTCCGCTATTCAGCCCGGCAACCGATGGTGCGCCACGTCCTCAGGTAAAAGAGGGCATTGGTCCACAATTGCCGCGTCCTAATCGCGTGCGCGTACCGACGCGCCGGGAGCTGGCCTCTTATGGCATTAAACTGCCTTCCCAGCGTATGGCGGAAGAGAAAGCCCGTGAGTCCGACTACGAAGATGATGCCGACGAACTGCATCAGGATGAGCTGGCGCGTCAGTTTGCCGCCCAGCAGACTCAACGCTACGGGAATGAGTACCAACACGATGTTCATTCTCAGCAGGATGAAGATGATGCTGCCGAAGCGGAATTAGCGCGTCAGTTTGCGGCCACGCAACAGCAACGTTATTCCGGTGAGCAGCCTTCGGGGGCAAACCCGTTCTCGCTCTCGGATTTTGAATTTTCACCGATGAAAGATCTGGTGGATGACGGTCCGAGCGAACCGCTGTTCACGCCGAGCGTGATGCCAGAAGCGGAACCGGTGCGTCAGGCGCCAGCGCCGCAGGTTAATGCGCAGCCACAACAGCCAGCGCCGCAGGCTTATGCGCAGCCGCATACACCGTCGGCCCAACCGCCGCAGCCGCAGTTCCAGCAGCCAGCACCACAGCCGCAGGAAAGCCTGATTCACCCGCTGCTGATGCGTAACGGAGACAGCCGTCCGCTGCAACGACCAAGTACGCCGTTGCCGTCGCTGGATCTGTTAACGCCGCCGCCAGCGGAAGTCGAACCGGTGGATACTTTTGCTCTTGAGCAGATGGCCCGTCTGGTGGAAGCGCGTCTGGCTGACTTCCGTATTAAAGCGGACGTGGTGAACTACTCACCTGGCCCGGTGATCACCCGTTTCGAACTGAATCTGGCGCCAGGCGTAAAAGCGGCGCGTATTTCTAACCTCTCCCGTGACCTGGCGCGTTCTCTGTCGACCGTGGCGGTACGCGTGGTGGAAGTGATCCCAGGTAAGCCTTACGTTGGCCTTGAGCTGCCAAACAAGAAACGCCAGACCGTTTATCTGCGTGAAGTTCTGGATAACACCAAATTCCGCGACAACCCGTCCCCTCTGACCGTGGTGTTGGGTAAAGATATCGCTGGCGATCCGGTGGTTGCCGATCTTGCGAAGATGCCGCACCTGCTGGTTGCGGGTACCACCGGCTCCGGTAAATCGGTCGGGGTGAACGCCATGATCCTCAGTATGCTCTACAAAGCGCAGCCTGAAGATGTGCGTTTCATCATGATCGACCCGAAAATGCTTGAACTGTCCGTCTACGAAGGCATTCCGCACCTGTTAACGGAAGTGGTGACCGACATGAAGGACGCCGCCAACGCATTGCGCTGGAGCGTCAATGAAATGGAGCGTCGCTATAAGCTGATGTCTGCGCTGGGCGTGCGTAACCTGGCCGGTTATAACGAGAAAATCGCTGAGGCGGCACGTATGGGCCGTCCGATTCCGGACCCATACTGGAAGCCGGGGGACAGCATGGATACCCAGCATCCGGTGCTGGAAAAACTGCCTTACATCGTGGTGCTGGTGGATGAGTTCGCCGACCTGATGATGACCGTTGGCAAGAAAGTGGAAGAGCTGATTGCGCGTCTGGCGCAGAAAGCGCGTGCGGCGGGCATCCATCTGGTACTGGCAACGCAGCGTCCGTCCGTAGACGTTATCACCGGTCTTATTAAGGCAAACATCCCGACCCGTATCGCGTTTACCGTGTCGAGTAAAATTGACTCGCGTACTATCCTTGACCAGGGCGGTGCAGAGTCGCTGCTGGGGATGGGCGATATGCTCTATTCCGGCCCGAACTCCACCTCGCCGGTGCGCGTACACGGTGCGTTTGTTCGCGACCAGGAAGTGCATGCGGTGGTGCAGGACTGGAAAGCGCGCGGTCGGCCGCAATACGTTGACGGCATCACCTCCGACAGTGAAAGCGAAGGTGGCGGCGGTGGTTTTGACGGCGGCGAAGAGCTGGATCCGTTATTTGACCAGGCGGTTAATTTCGTTACCGAAAAACGTAAGGCGTCCATCTCCGGCGTCCAGCGCCAGTTCCGTATTGGCTACAACCGCGCGGCGCGTATTATCGAGCAGATGGAAGCCCAGGGTATTGTGAGCGAACAGGGGCATAACGGTAACCGTGAGGTGCTGGCGCCACCGCCGTTTGATTAACCTTCAGCGATTGCAAAGAAGGGTAAATCAGCAAAAATTAAGCATATTCTTCTGTCGCCTGCCTTCGGGCAGGTCCAGAATAGAAACGGAACCCCCATATCGGGAAGACGTATTTTAAGGAATAACAATGAAAAAAATCGCCATCGCCTGTGCATTACTCTCCAGTTTTGTTGCCAGCAGCGTCTGGGCTGATGCAGCCAGCGACCTTAAAAGCCGACTGGATAAAGTGAGCAGCTTCCACGCCAGCTTCACGCAAAAAGTGACTGACGGCAGTGGCAACGCGGTGCAGGAAGGTCAGGGGGATTTGTGGGTGAAACGCCCGAATCTCTTCAACTGGCACATGACCCAGCCGGATGAAAGCGTGCTGGTGTCCGACGGGAAAACCTTATGGTTCTACAACCCGTTTGTTGAGCAGGCGACCGCCACCTGGTTGAAAGACGCGACCAGCAATACGCCGTTTATGCTCATTGCCCGTAACCAGTCCAGCGACTGGCAGCAGTACAACATTAAACAAAACGGTGATGAGTTCGTCCTGACGCCAAAAGGCAGCAACGGTAACCTGAAGCAGTTCACCATTAACGTGAGCAGCAACGGTACCATCAATCAGTTCGGTGCGGTTGAGCAGGACGATCAGCGCAGTAGCTATCAGCTTAAGTCTCAGCAAAACGGCGCCGTAGATGCTTCGAAATTCACCTTTACCCCGCCGCAGGGCGTAACGGTGGACGACCAACGTAATAAGTAAGAGGCATGAGTGAGCAACCTGTCGCTCGATTTTTCAGATAATGCGTTTCAACCTCTGGCCGCCCGTATGCGGCCAGAAAATTTAGCGCAGTACATCGGCCAGCAACACCTGCTGGCTGCGGGGAAACCCTTGCCGCGCGCCATAGAGGCGGGGCATCTGCACTCCATGATCCTCTGGGGGCCACCCGGCACCGGCAAAACAACCCTCGCTGAAGTGATCGCCCGCTATGCTAACGCGGACGTTGAGCGCATCTCGGCGGTTACCTCCGGCGTGAAGGAGATTCGTGAGGCGATCGAGCGCGCGCGGCAAAACCGTAATGCCGGGCGCCGCACCATTCTGTTTGTCGATGAAGTCCACCGTTTCAATAAAAGCCAGCAGGATGCGTTTCTGCCGCACATTGAAGACGGCACGATTTTCTTCATCGGCGCAACCACGGAAAACCCGTCGTTTGAACTCAACTCCGCGCTGCTTTCCCGCGCCCGCGTTTACCTGCTTAAATCCCTGACCACAGAGGATATCGAAAAGGTTCTGACGCAGGCGATGGAGGATAAGGCGCGCGGCTACGGCGGGCAGGATATCGTTCTGCCAGACGACACGCGTCGGGCGATTGCGGAACTGGTCAACGGCGATGCGCGCCGCGCGCTGAACACGCTGGAAATGATGGCCGATATGGCCGAAGTGGACGATGCGGGCAAGCGGGTACTGAAACCTGAGTTGCTCACCGAAATAGCCGGTGAACGCAGCGCACGCTTCGATAATAAAGGCGATCGTTTTTACGATCTGATCTCGGCATTACATAAGTCCGTGCGCGGCAGCGCCCCGGATGCGGCGCTCTACTGGTACGCGCGGATCATTACCGCCGGTGGCGATCCGTTATATGTCGCGCGTCGCTGCCTGGCCATCGCGTCAGAAGATGTCGGTAATGCCGATCCACGCGCCATGCAGGTCGCTATTTCCGCCTGGGACTGCTTTACCCGCGTCGGACCCGCGGAAGGTGAGCGTGCCATTGCGCAGGCAATTGTCTATCTGGCCTGCGCGCCGAAAAGTAACGCGGTGTATACCGCCTTCAAAGCGGCGATGTCAGATGCACGTGAACGTCCGGACTACGATGTGCCGGTTCATCTGCGCAATGCGCCAACCAAATTGATGAAAGAGATGGGTTACGGGCAGGAGTATCGCTACGCCCATGATGAACCCAATGCCTACGCCGCCGGGGAAGAGTATTTCCCACAGGAGATGGCACAAACCCGCTATTATCATCCCACAAACAGAGGTCTTGAGGGTAAGATTGGCGAAAAGCTCGCCTGGCTTGCCGGACAGGATCAAAATAGCCCTATAAAACGCTACCGTTAGTTCAATCGTTGCGGTAATGTTGGCAATATATCTCTGTGGCCGCAGGCTGTGGTCACTTTTTCCTTTTTTAATTCGATAAGCACAGGATAAGCATGCTCGATCCCAATCTGCTGCGTAATGAGCCAGACGCAGTCGCTGAAAAACTGGCACGCCGGGGCTTTAAGCTGGATGTAGATAAGCTGCGCGCTCTTGAAGAGCGTCGTAAAGTTTTGCAGGTACAAACTGAAAATCTGCAAGCAGAGCGTAATTCTCGATCGAAATCCATTGGCCAGGCGAAAGCGCGCGGGGAAGATATTGAGCCATTACGCCTGGAAGTGAACAAACTGGGTGAAGAGCTGGATCAGGCGAAAGCTGAACTGGATGTTCTTCAGGCTGAAATTCGTGATATCGCTCTGGCGATCCCGAACATTCCTGACGACAGCGTGCCTGTCGGCAAAGACGAAAACGACAACGTTGAAGTGAAACGCTGGGGCACGCCTCGCGAGTTTGACTTCGAGGTGCGCGATCACGTCACGCTGGGCGAAATGCACGCGGGCCTGGACTTTGCGGCTGCGGTTAAGCTGACGGGTTCTCGCTTTGTGGTCATGAAAGGTCAAATTGCCCATCTGCATCGCGCTCTGGCGCAGTTCATGCTGGATCTGCACACCGAGCAGCACGGCTACAGCGAAACCTACGTTCCGTATCTGGTTAACCACGATACGCTGTACGGTACAGGCCAGCTGCCGAAATTTGCCGGCGATCTGTTCCACACCCGTCCGCTGGACGAGGAAGCAGACAGCAGCAACTACGCACTGATCCCAACCGCGGAAGTGCCGCTGACCAACCTCGTGCGTGATGAGATCATCGACGAAGACGATCTGCCAATCAAACTGACCGCGCACTCTCCATGTTTCCGTTCTGAAGCCGGTTCTTACGGTCGCGATACGCGCGGTCTGATCCGTATGCACCAGTTCGATAAAGTTGAGATGGTGCAGATCGTTCGTCCGGAAGAGTCTATGGACGCGCTGGAAGAGATGACCGGTCATGCTGAGAAAGTGCTGGAGCTGCTGGGCCTGCCGTACCGCCGTATGGCGCTGTGCACCGGCGACATGGGCTTCGGTGCCTGCAAAACCTTCGACCTTGAAGTCTGGGTGCCCGCGCAGAACACCTACCGTGAAATCTCCTCCTGCTCCAACGTCTGGGATTTCCAGGCGCGTCGTATGCAGGCGCGTTGCCGCAGCAAATCTGACAAGAAAACCCGTCTGGTTCATACCCTGAACGGTTCCGGTCTGGCAGTAGGCCGTACGCTGGTTGCTGTGCTGGAAAACTACCAGCAGGCTGACGGACGCATTGAGATCCCGGAAGTGCTGCGCCCTTACATGAAAGGCCAGCAGTTCATCGGCTAATTATTTGCTCTAAGACAAAAAAGCGCCTCAGGGCGCTTTTTTTATGCCTCTGATTTGATACGAAGCAATAACCCCTCCCTCTAAAGTAGTAATACTCCTCCGAACGAAAGTCAGCATAAAACACTGATAACCAAAAATATCGTTATACATAAAACTATATAGCGGTGTATGCCGCCCTTTATTTCTTTGTGAGCAACCAAAGTGAGTCTTTATGAAAATCAAAGCGCCTGAAGCGTTAATGGCTGCCGAGGTCACTCGCCGTGGGTTGATGAAAACCACGGCAATAGGCGGTCTGGCGGTTGCCAGCAGCGCCTTTACGCTCCCTTTTACCCGTCTGGCGTCGGCGGCGGAGGCTCTGTCTCCCGCTTCAGCCCCGGAAAAAGTGGTGTGGAGTGCCTGTACCGTTAACTGTGGTAGCCGTTGTCCTCTGCGTATGCATGTTGTGGACGGTGAAATCAAATATGTCGAAACAGACAATACCGGCGATGATAACTACGAAGGGTTACATCAGGTTCGTGCCTGTCTGCGTGGCCGTTCAATGCGCCGTCGCGTTTATAACCCGGATCGTCTGAAATACCCAATGAAGCGCGTCGGTAAGCGTGGGGAAGGGAAGTTCGAGCGTATTAGCTGGGACGAAGCCTACGATATTATCGCGACTAACATGCAGCGCCTGATCAAAGAGTATGGCAACGAATCCATCTACCTCAACTACGGCACCGGCACGCTGGGCGGTACCATGACCCGCTCCTGGCCGCCGGGTAAAACGTTGGTGGCGCGCCTGATGAACTGCTGCGGCGGCTATCTCAATCATTACGGCGACTACTCTTCCGCACAGATTGCTGCGGGGCTGAACTACACCTACGGCGGCTGGGCAGACGGTAACAGCCCGTCGGATATCGAAAACAGTAAACTGGTGGTGTTGTTCGGTAACAACCCAGGCGAAACCCGGATGAGCGGCGGTGGGGTAACCTATTATCTTGAGCAGGCGCGCGCCAAATCCAACGCACGTATGATCATCGTCGATCCGCGCTATACCGATACCGGCGCGGGACGTGAAGACGAGTGGATCCCTATTCGCCCTGGTACCGATGCGGCGCTGGTCAATGCGCTGGCGTATGTGATGATCACTGAAAACCTCGTCGATCAGCCGTTCCTTGATAAATACTGCGTTGGTTATGACGAGAAGACCCTGCCAGCCAGCGCACCGGCTAACGGGCATTACAAAGCGTACATTCTTGGTCAGGGCAGCGACGGGGTAGCGAAAACCCCTGAGTGGGCATCCACCATTACCGGCATTCCAGTCGAGCGTATTGTTCAGCTGGCCCGTGAAATTGGTTCAGCCAAACCGGCTTATATCAGCCAGGGATGGGGACCACAGCGCCACGCGAACGGCGAAATTGCCACCCGCGCTATTTCTATGCTCTCGATTCTGACTGGCAACGTTGGTATTCACGGCGGTAATAGCGGGGCGCGTGAAGGCTCGTATGAAGTCCCGTTTGAACGTATGCCAACGCTGGATAATCCGGTTCAGACCAGCATCTCCATGTTTATGTGGACGGACGCGATCGAGCGCGGCCCGGAAATGACCGCGCTGCGTGACGGTGTTCGGGGCAAAGATAAGCTGGACGTGCCGATCAAAATGATCTGGAACTACGCCGGTAACTGCCTGATCAACCAGCACTCTGAAATCAACCGCACCCATGAAATTTTGCAGGACGACAAGAAGTGCGAAATGATTGTGGTGATCGACTGCCACATGACCTCATCGGCCAAGTATGCCGATATTCTGCTCCCAGACTGCACTGCGTCTGAGCAGATGGATTTCGCGCTGGACGCCTCCTGCGGCAACATGTCCTATGTGATCTTCACTGACCAGGCCATCAAACCGCGCTTCGAGTGCAAAACCATTTATGAGATGACTTCCGAGCTGGCGAAACGTCTTGGCGTTGAGCAGCAGTTCACTGAAGGACGTACTCAGGAAGGGTGGATGCGCCATCTGCACGAGCTCTCACGCAAAGCCATTCCTGACCTGCCGGACTTCGATACCTTCCGCAAGCAGGGCATGTACAAGCAGCGCGATCCCGAAGGGCATCACGTGGCGTATAAAGCCTTCCGCGACGATCCGCAGGCCAATCCGCTGACCACGCCGTCGGGCAAAATCGAGATCTACTCCGAAGAGCTGGCAAAAATTGCTGCAACGTGGGAATTGCCGGAAGGGGATGTTATCGATCCGCTGCCGATTTATACGCCAGGCTTCGAAAACTACAACGATCCGCTGACGGCGAAATTCCCGCTTCAGTTGACCGGTTTCCACTACAAAGCGCGTGTTCACTCCACCTACGGCAACGTTGACGTACTGAAAGCGGCCTGCCGACAGGAGATGTGGATCAACCCGATGGATGCGAAAGCGCGCGGCATTAGTAATGGCGATCGCGTACGTATCTTCAACGGACGTGGCGAAGTGCATATCGAAGCTAAAGTGACTCCGCGTATGATGCCTGGCGTTGTCGCGCTGGGGGAAGGGGCCTGGTATAACCCGGATGCGAACCGTATCGATCAGGCGGGCTGCATCAACGTTCTCACTACGCAGCGTCCGTCGCCGCTGGCGAAGGGCAACCCATCCCACACAAACCTCGTTCAGGTTGAAAAGGCGTAAGGAGTAACCGATGACAACCCAGTATGGATTTTTTATTGATTCCAGCCGCTGCACCGGGTGCAAAACCTGCGAGCTGGCCTGCAAGGATTACAAAGATCTGACCCCGGACGTTAGCTTCCGTCGTATTTATGAATACGCGGGCGGCGACTGGCAGGAGGACAACGGCGTCTGGCATCAGGATGTCTTCGCCTATTACCTGTCGATTGCCTGCAACCACTGCGAAGATCCGGCCTGCACCAAGGTCTGCCCGAGCGGGGCAATGCACAAGCGCGACGACGGTTTTGTGGTGGTGGACGAGGATGTCTGCATCGGCTGTCGCTACTGCCACATGGCCTGCCCGTACGGCGCGCCGCAGTACAATGCCGCCAAAGGCCACATGACCAAGTGCGACGGCTGCCATAGCCGCGTGGCGGACGGCAAAAAGCCCATCTGCGTCGAATCCTGCCCGCTGCGCGCGCTGGACTTTGGCCCGATTGAAGAGCTGCGCAAAAAACACGGTCAGCTTGCTGCCGTCGCGCCGCTGCCGTCTGCGCACTTCACGAAGCCGAGTATTGTGATTAAACCTAACGCCAACAGCCGTCCGACGGGTGACACCACCGGCTACCTGGCAAACCCGAAGGAGGTGTGAGATGGGAAGTGGATGGCATGAATGGCCGCTGATGATCTTCACGGTCTTTGGGCAGTGCGTGGCGGGCGGGTTTATCGTCCTTGCGCTGGCGCTGTTAAAAGGGAACCTCAATGCTGAACAGCAGCAGCGTTTGGTGTTAAGCATGTTTGGCCTGTGGGTGTTGATGGGCATTGGGTTTATCGCCTCTACGCTGCACCTGGGCTCACCGATGCGCGCGTTTAACTCCCTGAACCGCGTAGGTGCCTCTTCGCTGAGTAACGAGATTGCCAGCGGGGCAATCTTCTTTGCCGTTGGCGGGCTGGGGTGGTTACTGGCAGCGGTGAAAAAGCTGCCGTCAGGGTTACGCGCGTTGTGGCTCATCGTCACCATGGTACTGGGCGTTGTCTTCGTCTGGATGATGGTCCGGGTGTACAACACTATCGATACCGTTCCGACCTGGTACAGCGTCTGGACGCCGATGAGCTTCTTCCTGACCATGTTTATTGGCGGGCCGCTGCTGGGTTATCTGCTGCTGCGTGTGGCTGGCATTAATGGTTGGGCGATGCGCCTGCTGCCCGCGGTCTCGCTGCTGGCGCTGGTAATCAGTACCGTTGTCGCGCTCATGCAGGGAGCGGAGCTGGCGACCATTCACAGCTCTATCCAGCAGGCTTCGGCGCTGGTGCCGGATTACGGTTCGCTGATGGCCTGGCGTGTGGTGCTGCTGACGGCGGCGCTGGTGTGCTGGATTGCCCCTCAGCTTAAAGGTTACTCGCCTGCGCTGCCGTTGCTGTCCCTGGCCTTTGTGCTGGTGCTGGCAGGGGAGTTAATTGGTCGCGGCGTATTTTACGGTCTGCATATGACGGTCGGTATGGCTATCGCCAGCTAATTTTAGATTTTGTTATAAAAAGCCGGGACATAGCGCCCGGCTTTTCTTTTTTCATTCATGAAATTTTTCGACTGATGTTTCGTTGTAAAAATTCCCGGAAATAAATAAAAACAAATAGATAATTAATATCAGTAACAGGCTTTGCATTAGCAGGATGAGTTTTTTAAATCGACAAGGCGCATAACGTGCGTGACGCCTGAACCGGTGGATTGACTTTGTTTTTGCCAGTGGCATGATGCGCACGAAATCTGAACTTCCTCACGGTTTTTAATCCATGACCACCTATACCCGCCCGGTGCTTTTGTTGCTCTGTGGCCTGCTTTTGCTGACCCTGGCGATCGCGGTGTTAAACACACTCGTCCCGCTATGGCTCGCCCATGAAAACTTACCGACCTGGCAGGTGGGTATGGTTAGCTCGTCCTTTTTTACGGGCAATCTGCTGGGCACCTTATTAACGGGCAGCCTTATTAAGCGCTTTGGTTTTAACCGCAGTTATTATCTGGCGTCGCTGATCTTTGCCGTCGGCTGCGCCGGTTTAGGCCTCATGGTCGGCTTCTGGAGCTGGATGGTCTGGCGCTTTATTGCGGGCGTCGGCTGCGCCATGATCTGGGTGGTGGTTGAAAGTGCGCTAATGTGCAGCGGAACGTCCCGTAATCGCGGGCGTCTGCTGGCGGCCTATATGATGGTTTACTACGTCGGTACCGTTCTGGGACAGCTGATGGTCAGCAAACTGCCAACCGACCTGATGAGCGTGCTGCCGTGGGTGACGGGCATGGTTCTGGCGGCGATCCTGCCGCTGCTCTTTACCCGCATTGTGAATCAAAACAGCGAGCATCAGGAAGCTACCCACGTCTGGCCGATGCTGAGACTGCGCCAGGCGCGTCTGGGGGTTAACGGCTGCATTATTTCCGGGATTGTGCTGGGCTCGCTCTATGGCCTGATGCCGCTCTATCTTAACCATCAGGGCGTCAGTGATTCCGGGATCGGTTTCTGGATGGCGGTGATGGTCAGCGCGGGGATTGTCGGCCAGTGGCCGATTGGCCGCCTGGCGGACCGCTTTGGTCGTCTGCTGGTGCTGCGCGTCCAGGTTTTCGTGGTCATCATGGGCTGTCTCGCCATGCTCAGCAACGCCGCAATGGCGCCTGCGCTGTTCATTCTGGGAGCTGCGGGCTTTACGCTCTATCCGGTCGCGATGGCCTGGGCCTGTGAGAAAGTTGAGCATCACCAGCTGGTTGCAATGAACCAGGCTTTGTTGCTGAGTTACACCATCGGCAGTTTACTGGGTCCGACGTTTACCGCTATGCTCATGCAAAATTATTCTGACAATCTGCTGTTTATTATGATCGCCAGCGTGTCGTTTATTTATCTGTTAATGCTGCTGCGCAAAGTGGGCGAACATCCAACGCCAGTGGCCCATGCATGACTTATTAAAAGCCTGTCGATGACAGGCTTTTTTGTCCCTGTCACATATAAGACTTTTACTTATTGTGAGTTTTTACTGCCTGGCGATAATTCAAATGAGTTTACCACTAAAAGGCAGCAATCATGTCTACTCGTCGTTTTTCCACTACCGCACTTGCCGTAGTGTTGGCTTTAACGTTTGCAACGGCTCCGGCCATGGCTAATCCTGGAAACGGGAATGGTGGTGGTCACGGAAACGGTGGCGGACAAGGTAATAGCGGCAATCATGGTAACGGGAACGCTGGTAACCATGGTAATAAACACAATAACGGTCAGGATAACCCTGGGAAATCGGATAAGAGCTTTAAAAACAGCAAAGATGTCGGTAATGATGTGGATGCTCGCGTGAGCTTCGATCATGCCCGCCATCTGGCACTGAATTACGGCTTAACAGGCTACGACTCTCTGCCTCCGGGAATTGCGAAAAACCTGGCGCGCGGTAAGCCACTGCCTCCGGGCATTGCGAAGAAAACCGTGCCAGCCGATATGCTGGGTCAGCTTCCTTCCTATCCGGGCTATGAATGGCGCGTGGTAGGTGACGACCTGGTCTTAATTGCGCTAAGTACGGCGATTGTGACTTCCGTTATTAACGGCGTCTTTAAATAGAATATAAAAAGGCCCGGTTTTCACCGGGCCTTTTCGTTAATACATGACCTTGTGGCCATACTGCTCAAGAATACCTTTGACGCGCTCCATCGTCTCTTTTTTCGGCGGCTTCACGCCATCGAGTTTGTACTCTTCACCCATCGCCACCCATTTATGTTTACCCAGCTCGTGATAGGGCAGGAGTTCAATTTTCTCCACGTTACCCATATCCCGGGTAAATTCACCCAGACGATGTGCAGAGTCATCATCATCTGACCAGCCCGGCACCACCACGTAGCGGATCCAGGTCTTGACGCCTTTATTGGCAATGTATTTGGCAAATTCCAGCGTACGGTGGTTTGAAACGCCAACCAGATTCTGGTGGATCTCATCGTTCATCTGCTTGAGATCGAGCATCACCAGATCGGTCACTTCAAGCAGTTCATCAATAACCGGATCGTAACGGCGCACAAAGCCGTTGGTGTCGAGGCAGGTATGAATGCCTTCTTTGTGGCAGGCGCGAAACCAGTCGCGCACAAACTCAGCCTGAAGAATGGCTTCACCGCCGGATGCCGTCACGCCACCGCCGGACGCGTTCATGAAGTGGCGATAGGTCACCACCTCTTTCATCAGATCTTCAACGGTGACTTCTTTACCGCCATGGGTGTCCCAGGTGTCACGATTATGGCAGTACAGGCAGCGCATCAGGCAGCCCTGGAAGAAAGTGATAAAGCGGATCCCCGGGCCATCGACGGTGCCACAGGATTCAAAGGAGTGAATGCGACCAATAATTGACATTGCGGTGATATCTCCGAATTTGGCCCATCCGGGGGCCTATGTAGATGCACAGCTCAAAGGCTATGTCGAGTCTGTTTTGGCTGTTATCCATTAAAGTATAGATAGCGGACAAAAGAGACTGATGAAGCGAGGGTGTTAAAAAGGCCCCACTTGCGTGGAGCCTTTATTGTACGCTTTTTAACGCGTGATTTCAGTCAATTCCACTTACATGGACTGAGTGAAAGTACGAGTAATAACGTCCTGCTGCTGTTCTTTCGTCAGGGAGTTAAAACGTACTGCGTAACCAGATACGCGGATGGTCAGCTGAGGATATTTCTCAGGGTGTTCCATCGCGTCGAGCAGCATTTCACGGTTCATCACGTTCACGTTCAGGTGCTGACCACCTTCGATGGACGCTTCGTGGTGGAAGTAACCATCCATCAGACCCGCGAGGTTAGTTTTACGCACTTCGTCGTCTTTACCCAGCGCGTTTGGCACGATAGAGAAGGTGTAAGAGATACCATCTTTCGCGTAAGCAAACGGCAGTTTAGCAACGGAGGTCAGAGAGGCAACCGCACCTTTCTGGTCACGACCGTGCATTGGGTTAGCACCTGGGCCGAATGGCGCGCCAGCACGACGACCGTCTGGGGTGTTACCGGTTTTCTTACCATACACAACGTTAGAGGTGATGGTCAGAACAGACTGAGTCGGGATAGCGTTACGATAGGTAGTGAGTTTCTGAATTTTCTTCATGAAACGTTCTACCAGGTCAACCGCCATGTCATCAACGCGAGCGTCGTTGTTACCAAACTGCGGATATTCGCCTTCGATTTCGAAGTCGATAGCCAGACCATCTTCGTCACGAATTGGTTTAACTTTCGCATATTTGATTGCAGACAGGGAGTCAGCCGCAACGGACAGACCTGCGATACCACACGCCATGGTGCGAACGACGTCACGGTCGTGCAGCGCCATCAGAGAGGCTTCGTAGCTGTACTTGTCGTGCATGTAGTGGATAACGTTCAGCGCGGTCACGTACTGTTTAGCCAGCCAGTCCATGAAGTGGTCCATGCGCTCCATGACTTCGTCATAGTTCAGCACGTCGCCTTTGATCGGTTCAGACTTAGGACCAACCTGCATTTTCAGTTTTTCATCAACGCCGCCGTTGATTGCGTACAGCATGGTTTTCGCCAGGTTTGCACGCGCACCGAAGAACTGCATTTGCTTACCAACAACCATTGGACTTACGCAGCAAGCGATAGCGTAGTCATCGTTGTTGAAGTCAGGACGCATCAGGTCATCGTTCTCGTATTGCAGAGAAGAAGTGTCGATGGACACTTTAGCGGCGAATTTCTTGAAGTTCAGAGGCAGTTTTTCAGACCACAGAACGGTGATGTTCGGCTCCGGAGAAGGACCCATGGTGTACAGGGTGTTCAGGAAGCGGAAGCTGTTTTTGGTTACCAGAGTACGGCCGTCTACGCCCATACCGCCGATAGATTCGGTTGCCCAGATTGGGTCACCAGAGAACAGCTCATCATATTCTGGGGTACGCAGGAAGCGAACCATACGCAGTTTCATGACCAGGTGGTCAATCATTTCCTGAGCGTCTTGTTCAGTGATTTTGCCTGCTTTCAGGTCACGTTCGATGTACGCATCCAGGAAGGTGGATACGCGGCCGAAGGACATTGCTGCACCGTTCTGAGACTTAACAGCGGCCAGGTAGCCGAAGTAGGTCCACTGGATAGCTTCCTGAGCGTTGGTAGCAGGACCAGAGATATCGCAGCCGTATTTAGCCGCCATCTCTTTGATCTGACCCAGCGCACGGTGCTGTTCAGCGATCTCTTCACGCAGACGGATAGTCGCTTCCAGGTTTACGCCGTTTTCCAGGTCAGACTGGAGAGAGACGAACTGCGCGTATTTGTCTTTCATCAGGAAGTCGATACCGTACAGCGCAACGCGACGGTAGTCACCGATGATACGGCCACGGCCATAGGCATCTGGCAGACCGGTCAGAACGCCAGATTTACGGCAGTTCAGAATGTCTTTGGTGTAAACATCGAATACGCCCTGGTTATGGGTTTTGCGGTATTCGGTGAAGATTTTTTTCAGCATTGGGTCCAGCTCGCGGTTATACGCTTTGCAGGAACCTTCAACCATTTTGATACCACCGAACGGGATGATTGCGCGTTTCAGTGGTGCTTCAGTTTGCAGACCAACGATTTTCTCAAGGGCTTTGTTGATGTAGCCAGCATCGTGAGAAGTGATGGTAGAAGCAACGGAGGTGTCAAAATCAACTGGCGCGTGAGTGCGGTTTTCCAGTTTAACGCCTTCCATTACGCTGTCCCACAGCTTGGTGGTTGCGTCAGTTGCACCAGCCAGGAAGGATTCGTCACCTTCATACGGGGTATAGTTTTTCTGAATAAAGTCACGGACGTTGACTTCATTCTGCCAGTCACCTTTCGTAAAACCTTCCCAGGCTGTGGCTAACTTTTCATTAAGCTCGGACATGTAACACCTACCTTCTTAAGTGGATTTTTTATTTACTGCCTGAGACAACCATTAATGATGATCGCCGCCACGCAGGTAAATGACCCAGTATGTCAACCCAACTAACAGACCCCCACCGATAATGTTCCCGATAGTGACGGGGATCAGGTTATCAGTAATGAAGTTCATAATAGTCAGGTGTGAAAAACTTTCCGGGGTTGAACCTACAGCAGTCCAGAACTCCGGGCTTGCAAAGTTGCGGATAACAATCCCCATCGGGATCATGAACATATTCGCAATACTGTGCTCAAAGCCGCTGGCAACAAACATCGCAACCGGCAGAACCATAATCATGGCTTTATCCATCAGGCTACGACCAGAGTAGCTCATCCAGACCGCCAGGCAGACCATCAGGTTTGCGAGGATGCCGAGAGCAACAGCTTCGATAAATGTATGGTGCATTTTGTGGTCGGCGGTTTGCAGGACGTTAAGCCCCCAGCCGCCGTTGGCGGTCATATACTCGCCAGAGAGCCACATCAACAGAACAAAGAGCAGACAGCCAATCAGGTTGCCAACGTAAACGTTGAGCCAGTTGCGCCCCAGTTGACCCCAGGTAATTCTTCCGCTGGCTTTTGCCACCACAATCAGCACCGTTGAGGTGAAGAGGTCGGCGCCGCAGATGACGCAGAGAATCAGGCCCAGTGAGAAGCAAATACCACCAATCAATTTCGCTATGCCGAAAGGCATCCCGGCAGTGCCGGTGGTGGCTGTGATATAGAAGACGAAAGCGATGGAGATGAACACCCCAGCCGTAATGGCCAGAAAGAACGTCGTCATCGGATGTTTCGTGGCTTTGTAGACACCCGCTTCTTCGGCAACTTTCGCCATCGCAGCGGGGAGTAATAGATCAAAAGGGTTGTCAGCTTTCACACTAACTCTCTCTTTATTAAGTCGGCGACGAGATACTAACAAAGCATTATAGAAGAGAAATTGATATAGATCATATCTCGCCTGGCTTATAGGCCCGCAGTGTGTATGGTTTTACAGCAAAAGCGGAGTAAGTATTTGATTATCCATATAAAAATAAATTTTAAAAGTTATGAAAAGAGTTGAATTTTTTCCTTCAGCCTCCCGTGGAACAGTTAATTAAAATGGAGTATTTATTATAATTAGTAACAGTAAAGCTCAGGTAAGCGTTTTTATATTTACCCGTGGTTAACTTAATTATTACAATTAAACGTCATTGCGGAAAAATAAAAAAAAAGGGGCAATGAAATTGCCCCGTAATATAGCTCAGGCGATTGAATACGCCTACAGCCATTAATGTTATATGCGCTTATTTTGACCAGTAAGCGGCTTTTGCCTTCTGCAATTTTTCATACGCATTCAGCAGTGACTGATGCGCCGGGAAGGCTTTCAGATCGTTGTCAACCGCTTGCAGGCCGTAGAATGGTTCTTCACCGCTCAACGCCGCGCTGGCAGCTTCAACGGCATCCGCACCGTACATACGTACAAAGGCGTTCAGATACTGCAATGGCTCGCGGTCGTCTTCCTGAGAAAGCAGGAGCAGCGTTTGCAGGCAACGGTAATAGTTAGTGCGCTCGGCGGAGAAGACGGACTGGTTAAACTCCATCGTCCACTCGGTCCAGGCCAAAGCCTGATCCAGATCGCCGCCCGCCAGCGCCAGCATCGCTTTCAGCTCGCCGATGCGCAGGGTGTACCAGCCGTTATCTTTTCCGGTCGCCAGACCCAGCAGTTCGCGCACGCGGGTGAAATCATCGTGTCCTTCTTCGTCCAGCTGGGCGATCAGGTTCAGATAATCTTCTTTATCCCACTCGCTGCCTGGCAGGGCCAGCAGGGTTTCACGCAGATGTGCGCCCATGCTATTGTTCGCCAGCCATAAATCTTCTGCCGGATAAATGTCCGACATACCTGGCACAATAATACGGCACGCGTAAACACCGAGGTGTTCATAGTCGGCAATGTAGACTTCCTGATCTTCCGCGTTGAAGATCGCCATCAGGGTGGCGAACTCTTCTTCCGTCGTACCGGCAAAGCTCCAGTCCACGAACGGATAGTCCGCGTCCTGTTTGAACATATCCCAGGAGATCAAACCGCTGGAGTCGATGAAGTGCGTTTCGAGGTTGGTGTGCTCGGCGACTTCTTCGTCATCAAAGGTTGGCGGAGTAAAGACATCGAGATCTTTCAGGCTACGACCTTGCAGCAGTTCGGTTACGGTACGCTCCAACGCCACGCCGAAGTCCGGGTGCGCGCCGAAGGAGGCGAAACAGGTGCCATTTGCCGGGTTGAACAGTACCACGCAGATAACCGGATATTTGCCGCCCAGAGAGCCGTCATAAGCAAAGATTGGGAAACCTTCTGCTTCCAGTTTGGCGATGGATTCCACCACGCCCGGGTAGCGCGCCAGCACGTCAGCCGGGATCTCCGGCAGGCTGATGGATTCAGCAATAATGCGGTTTTTGATATGACGCTCGAAAACTTCAGACAATCCCTGCACGCGCGCTTCGTTGCGGGTATTACCGGCAGACATGCCGTTAGACACATACAGGTTGCCGACGATGTTCATCGGGATATAAACGGTCTGCTCGTCAGACTGACGGGTGAACGGCAGGGCGCAGATCCCACGATCCTCATTGCCGGATTGCAGGTCGATCAACATGCTGCCGGTCAGTTCGTTTTCCGGATCGTAGAACGCGCGCAGGCGGGCATCGAGAATGCCTTCCGGCAGTTCATCGTTTTCGGTCAGCGGGAACCATTTTTCGTTCGGATAGTGAACGAACGGACCGTTGGCAATAGTTTCGCCCAGCCAGAAGTCGGCGAAGAAGTAGTTGGTGGACAGACGCTCAAAATACTCACCCAGTGCAGAGGCCAGCGCCGCTTTTTTGGTCGCGCCTTTACCGTTGGTAAAGCACAGCGCACAGTCTTTGTCGCGAATATGCACGGACCAGACGTGAGGCACCGGATTCAGCCAGGAGGCTTCTTCGATATTAAAGCCCAGGTCGGTCAGTTTCTGCTGGAAGCGAGCGATGGAATCTTCCAGAGCGGCGTCTTTGCCGGGGATAAACGTTTGAGTCATGGCGTTCACTTTTATCGTACGTAAAGCGCGCAATGATACGGGTTTTGCGTGACGGGTGCTATCTCCGGCGAAAATAAATGGCTGGACTATGCTTATAAGCAGTAACCTACTGTTAAGGCATAAAAAAATGAAAGCTTTCGATCTCCAGCGGATGGCGTTTGATAAAGTCCCTCCTGAGTTTTTAGGCGAAGTAGCGCTGCGCAGCCTGTACACCTTTGTACTCGTTTTCCTGTTTCTGAAAATCACCGGACGTCGCGGCGTGCGGCAGATGTCGCTGTTTGAAGTGCTGATCATCCTGACGCTGGGGTCGGCGGCAGGGGACGTTGCCTTTTATGACGATGTGCCGATGGTGCCGGTCTTTATCGTCTTCGTGACGCTTGCACTGCTGTACCGGCTGGTCATGTGGCTGATGTCGAAAAGTGAGAAACTGGAAGATCTGCTCGAAGGGAAGCCGGTGGTGATTGTCGAAGATGGTCAACTGGCCTGGGAGAATGTGCAAAGCGCCAATATGACGGAGTTTGAGTTCTTTATGGAACTCCGTTTGAGCAGCGTTGAGCAACTGGGGCAGGTGCGTCTGGCGATTATGGAAACGAATGGTCAAATCAGCGTCTATTACTATTCCGACGATGAGGTGAAGCCCGGCCTGTGCATCCTGCCGGATATGCTCATCGAGCGATACAAAACTGTACCTGAAGCGGGCGAGTACGCCTGCATAAAATGTAGTCATGTCGTGGTTATGCAGGCGGGCGAACATCAATTATGCCCCCGCTGTACGAATCCAGAATGGACGAAGGTTAGCCGGGCTAAACGTAACACCTGACAGCGATTTTGTCGGTTTTGTGACAACGGTACGGCAGATTGTATTGTGTGACGAGGGGCACATTTCTTCGGCCATCAGTTTTAGACATTGCGGCGCGTGTCACTGAATGATAAAACCGATATCCACAGTTATAACTTATGGCTTTTAGCGTGGTGAGGGGAAATGGCTCAAGTCTTTAATTTCAGTTCAGGTCCGGCAATGTTACCGGCAGACGTGCTCAAACAGGCTCAACAGGAGCTGTGTGACTGGAACGGTCTGGGTACGTCGGTGATGGAAGTCAGCCACCGGGGTAAAGCGTTTATTCAGGTGGCGGAAGAAGCAGAAAAGGATTTTCGCGATCTGCTGAACATTCCCTCGAACTACAAAGTATTGTTCTGTCACGGCGGTGGACGCGGCCAGTTTGCGGGTATCCCGCTCAATCTACTGGGCGACAAAACCACCGCTGATTACGTTGATGCCGGCTACTGGGCGGCCAGTGCGGTAAAAGAAGCGCACAAATATTGCACGCCGAATGTCATCGATGCCAAAGTGACCGTTGACGGTCTGCGCGCCGTGAAGCCGATGAGTGAGTGGCAGCTTTCTGACAACGCCGCGTATCTTCACTACTGCCCGAACGAAACCATCGACGGTATTGCCATTCACGAAGAGCCAGACTTTGGCGAAAATGTCATTGTGACGGCGGATCTCTCTTCAACCATTCTGTCCACCCCGCTGGATGTCAGCCGCTACGGCGTCATCTACGCGGGTGCCCAGAAAAACATCGGTCCTGCGGGTCTGACTATCGTTATTGTGCGTGAAGACCTGCTGGGGAAAGCCCATAAGTCTTGCCCGTCAATTCTGGATTACACCGTCCTGAACGACAACGATTCCATGTTCAACACCCCACCAACGTTTGCCTGGTATCTCTCCGGCCTGGTCTTCAAATGGCTGAAGCAAAAAGGCGGTGTGGCGCAGATGGATAAGATCAATCAGCAAAAGGCTGAACTGCTGTACGGCGTGATCGACAAGAGCGATTTCTACCGTAACGATGTCGCCAAAACTAACCGTTCGCGCATGAACGTGCCGTTCCAGCTGGCGGACAGCAACCTGGATAACGTGTTCCTGGAAGAGTCCTTCGCGGCGGGTCTGCATGCGCTGAAAGGCCACCGTGTGGTAGGCGGAATGCGCGCCTCTATCTATAACGCCATGCCGCTGGAGGGCGTTAAAGCCCTGACTGATTTCATGATCGACTTCGAACGTCGTCACGGTTAATTGGCTGTTTTTCACCCCCGCAGCGTTCCTGCGGGGTTTTTATTATGTTGAGTTGAGAGTTGAGTTTCATGGAATCCCTGACGTTACAACCTATCGCGCGGGTAGATGGCACCATTAATCTGCCTGGTTCAAAAAGTGTCTCGAACCGCGCTCTGCTGCTGGCAGCTCTGGCAAACGGCACCACCGTCCTCACTAATCTGCTGGACAGCGATGACGTGCGCCATATGCTCAATGCACTGAAAGCGTTGGGCGTTCAGTACGCGCTGTCTGACGATCGTACCCGTTGTGAAGTCACCGGTAACGGCGGCGCGTTACATTCTGCTGAAGCGCTGGAGCTTTTCCTGGGTAACGCCGGTACCGCGATGCGTCCTCTGGCCGCAGCGCTGTGTCTGGGGAGTAACGATATTGTGCTGACCGGTGAGCCGCGAATGAAAGAGCGTCCGATCGGCCATCTGGTGGATGCCCTGCGTCAGGGCGGCGCGCAGATTGATTATCTTGAGCAGGAAAATTACCCGCCCCTGCGTCTGCGCGGGGGATTCACTGGCGGCAATGTTGAGGTTGACGGTAGCGTTTCCAGCCAGTTCCTGACCGCGCTGCTGATGACCGCACCGCTGGCACCACAGGACACCGTCATCAACATTAAAGGCGACCTGGTTTCTAAGCCGTACATTGATATCACCCTGCACCTGATGAACACCTTTGGTGTTGAGGTGGAAAACCAGTCTTATCAGCGTTTCGTGGTGCGCGGAGCGCAGCAGTATCAGTCCCCGGGCCACTACCTGGTTGAAGGCGATGCTTCATCCGCCTCCTATTTCCTTGCCGCAGGTGCGATTAAAGGCGGTACGGTAAAAGTGACGGGCATTGGCCGCAACAGCGTGCAGGGCGATATCCGTTTTGCTGACGTGCTGGAAAAAATGGGCGCGGTGGTGACCTGGGGCGATGACTTCATCTCCTGCACCCACGGTGAGCTGAACGCCATCGATATGGATATGAACCATATTCCGGATGCGGCGATGACCATTGCCACCGCTGCGCTGTTTGCGAAAGGCACCACCACGCTGCGAAACATTTACAACTGGCGTGTGAAAGAGACGGACCGCCTGTTCGCGATGGCAACCGAGCTGCGTAAAGTGGGGGCCGAGGTAGAAGAGGGCGAAGACTACATTCGCGTCACGCCGCCGGCAAAACTGCAATTTGCAGAAATTGGCACCTACAACGATCACCGCATGGCGATGTGTTTCTCGCTGGTGGCGTTGTCAGATACGCCAGTCACTATCCTTGATCCGAAGTGTACGGCAAAAACGTTCCCGGACTACTTCGAACAGCTGGCGCGCATTAGCACCCTGGCCTGATGATCGTATGCCGCATCACCTGATGCGGCATTTCCTTACGCTTTCTGACACTCATCCTCTTTCATTTCTTCTACACTCTGCTTCAATCATTCCGTAATTTGCACGCAAAGGTAACAGTTGCGCACGTTGGCGCGTATAATGCGCGGCGTTCATGTAAACGGTATGCCTTAATTAAGGAGAAAAAGATGACGGCAATTGCCCCGGTAATCACCATTGATGGGCCAAGTGGCGCAGGGAAAGGTACTCTGTGCAAAGCGATGGCGGAAGCATTGCAATGGCATCTTTTAGATTCGGGAGCAATCTATCGCGTGCTGGCGCTGGCTGCGCTGCATCATCATGTGGATGTTGCGTCTGAAGAAGCGCTGGTACCGCTGGCTGCGCATCTGGATGTGCGCTTTGTCTCGACCGATGGCAACCTTGAAGTGATCCTGGAAGGGGAAGATGTCAGCGGTGAAATCCGTACCCAGGAAGTGGCCAATGCGGCCTCTCAGGTGGCGGCTTTCCCACGCGTTCGTGAAGCGCTGTTACGTCGCCAGCGCGGTTTCCGTGAAGCGCCGGGGCTGATCGCCGACGGCCGCGACATGGGAACCGTGGTATTCCCCGATGCGCCAGTGAAAATTTTCCTTGACGCCTCTTCAGAAGAACGTGCTCAACGCCGCATGCTTCAGTTGCAGGAAAAGGGGTTTAGTGTTAACTTTGATCGCCTTTTATCCGAGATAAAAGAGCGCGATGACCGCGATCGTAACCGCGCCGTCGCACCACTTGTTCCCGCGCAAGACGCATTAGTGCTGGATTCAACCAGTTTAACTATTGAGCAAGTGATTGAAAAAGCGCTACAATATGCGCGCCAAAAACTGGCACTCGCGTAATCGCGACCGATTTAGCAGTACCCCCGCTGCAATGGATTGACGGCGGGTATGTGAAACAACCCCATCCGGCACGGAGCCAGGTGGACGTTAATATTAACCTGAAGATTAAACATGACTGAATCTTTTGCTCAACTGTTTGAAGAATCCTTAAAAGAAATCGAAACCCGTCCGGGTTCCATCGTTCGTGGCGTTGTTGTTGCTATCGACAAAGACGTTGTACTGGTTGACGCCGGTCTGAAATCTGAGTCTGCCATCCCGGCTGAGCAGTTCAAAAACGCCCAGGGCGAGCTGGAAATCCAGGTTGGTGACGAAGTTGACGTTGCTCTGGACGCAGTAGAAGACGGCTTCGGCGAAACCCTGCTGTCTCGTGAGAAAGCTAAACGTCACGAAGCATGGATCACGCTGGAAAAAGCTTACGAAGAAGCTGAAACTGTGGTCGGTGTTATCAACGGCAAAGTTAAAGGTGGCTTCACTGTTGAGCTGAATGGTATTCGTGCGTTCCTGCCAGGTTCTCTGGTAGACGTTCGTCCAGTCCGTGACACCCTGCACCTCGAAGGCAAAGAGCTTGAGTTCAAAGTAATCAAGCTGGACCAGAAGCGTAACAACGTTGTTGTTTCCCGTCGTGCCGTTATCGAATCCGAAAACAGCGCAGAACGCGATCAGCTGCTGGAAAACCTGCAGGAAGGCATGGAAGTCAAAGGTATCGTTAAGAACCTCACTGACTACGGCGCATTCGTTGACCTGGGCGGCGTTGATGGCCTGCTGCACATCACCGACATGGCGTGGAAACGCGTTAAGCACCCAAGCGAAATCGTGAACGTGGGCGACGAAATCACTGTTAAAGTGCTGAAGTTCGACCGCGAGCGTACTCGTGTATCCCTCGGCCTGAAACAGCTGGGCGAAGATCCATGGGTAGCTATCGCTAAGCGTTACCCAGAAGGTACTAAACTGACTGGTCGCGTTACCAACCTGACTGACTACGGCTGCTTCGTTGAAATCGAAGAAGGCGTTGAAGGTCTGGTGCACGTTTCCGAAATGGACTGGACCAACAAAAACATCCACCCATCCAAAGTTGTTAACGTTGGTGATGTAGTGGAAGTGATGGTTCTGGATATCGACGAAGAACGTCGTCGTATCTCCCTGGGCCTGAAGCAGTGCAAAAACAACCCATGGCAGCAGTTCGCGGAAACCCACAACAAGGGCGACCGTGTTGAAGGTAAAATCAAGTCTATCACTGACTTCGGTATCTTCATCGGCCTGGACGGCGGCATCGATGGCCTGGTTCACCTGTCTGACATCTCCTGGAACGTTGCAGGCGAAGAAGCAGTTCGTGAATACAAAAAAGGCGACGAAATCGCAGCAGTTGTTCTGCAAGTTGACGCAGAGCGTGAGCGTATCTCCCTGGGCGTTAAACAGCTCGCAGAAGATCCGTTCAACAACTGGGTTGCACTGAACAAGAAAGGCGCAATCGTAAACGGTAAAGTGACTGCTGTTGACGCTAAAGGCGCAACCGTAGAACTGGCTGACGGCGTTGAAGGTTACCTGCGCGCTTCCGAAGCTTCACGTGACCGCGTTGAAGATGCAACTCTGGTTCTGAGCGTTGGTGACGACGTTGAAGCTAAGTTCACCGGTGTTGACCGTAAGAACCGTGCAATCAGCCTGTCTGTTCGTGCTAAAGACGAAGCTGATGAGAAAGATGCAATCGCAACTGTGAACAAACAGGAAGATGCAAACTTCTCTAACAACGCAATGGCTGAAGCTTTCAAAGCAGCTAAAGGCGAGTAAGTTCAGGTTCGCACCATCATTTGAGCTGTAACGCATTTACAGCGCGAAGGATGGAGAGCAGACTTGACAGATTGCAGGATTCGTCCTGTAATCAATAACAAAGGGCGGCTACGGCCGCCCTTGTTTAATAAGCTGTTCAGCTAATGGGTTTGAAAGGAACCGGAGGAATCATGACCAAGTCAGAATTGATTGAAAGACTTGCCAGTCAGCAACCGCATATCCCTGCCAAGGCTGTGGAAGATGCCGTTAAAGAGATGCTGGAGCATATGGCTACCACTCTTGCCCAGGGCGAGCGCATTGAAATCCGCGGTTTCGGTAGTTTTTCTCTGCACTATCGTGCACCACGTACCGGGCGTAACCCGAAGACTGGCGATAAAGTGGAGCTGGAAGGAAAGTATGTTCCGCACTTTAAGCCGGGTAAAGAACTGCGCGATCGCGCCAATATTTACGGTAACTGAGTTTAATCATCAGGGTTAAACTGAGTTTAAAGAAAGCACCTTAGGGTGCTTTTTTTGTATCCCGCCCCTGCATTTCTGAATACGCGCCGCATTTAAATTTTCTCTTTGCTGTAAACGCTTAAAAACGTTGCAGCGCCCGCTGTAAATCACGCCTTTTCTGTCTGACGACGCATCAGTCCCGCCGCATAATCGCCTGAAACATGGAGGTGAAGATGGGGATCCACGTTATCAGTATGTGCGCCATTCTGGCCATAATCCCGCTCTTTTGGTTACCCGTTTTGCCAGATGTGCATCTTGTCTGGTTGCTGATTGCCGCAGGAATTGCGTTATCCGTACAGCAGAGAAAATGGCTCAGGTTTTCAGGCCTCGCATTGCTTTTTATGTGCTGGGGGATCCTGGCCGCTCAGGAAAGCGTGTGGCAGATGAACTATTTAACGCAAGCACCGCAGCAGGCCGAGGTGGTCATTACCGCAACGGACGGCGCAACGATGCATCAGGGAAGGATTGTCAGACTCAATGGAAAACGCGTGTGGGCTGCCATGGGCGTGGCGCTGTATGGCAACTATCTGCCGCAAAACGTCTGCGTGGGTCAACGCTGGGCAATGACCCTGCGGCTCAGGGCGGTACACGGAGAACTCAACGATGGCGGCTATGATTCACAGAAAAATGCCTTTGCCCGACACCAGACGCTGAGTGGACGGTTTACCCATGCGGCGCTCGTTGACGAAGGCTGTAGTCTGCGTGCGCAATACCTGACATCACTACAGAATACTCTTTCAGCATATCAGTGGGGACCCGTGATCCTGGGGCTGGGGATGGGGGAGCGGCTGTCGGTCTCGCGGGAGATAAAAAACCTGATGCGTGATACCGGAACGATGCATCTGATGGCAATCTCGGGATTACATATTGCGCTGGCCGCTTCTGTCATCTGGTTTCTGGCGCGGGGCATTCAGTTCTTCCTGCCGGGCCGCTGGATTATCTGGCAAATCCCCTTGCTGGCAGGGCTGATTTTTGCCGCGTTTTACGCATGGCTAACGGGCTTGCAGCCGCCCGCGCTGCGCACGGTTATCGCGCTTGTGGTACTGGCTGCATTAAAAATGAGCGGTCGCCAGTGGTCGCCCTGGCAGGTATGGCTTACCTGCGTGGCAGCGATCCTGATTTTCGACCCACTGGCGATACTGTCACAAAGCCTGGCGTTGTCAGCGTTTGCGGTCGCCGCGCTTATTTTTTGGTATCAGTGGTTGCCTCTCCCGCACTGGCAACGTGGCCGGTGCCTGCGGCCGCTGGTTACGCTAGTGTATTTGCAGGTCGGAATGTTGCTGCTTCTGTTGCCGCTTCAGGTCCTGATTTTCCATGGTTTCAGCCTCTCCTCGCTGGTGGCGAACCTGTTTGCCGTTCCCCTGGTCACGTTTATCTCAGTTCCGCTGATCCTGCTCGGCATGTTTCTGCATCTGTTTCCGGTCGCTGCGCTGGAAAGTATCGTCTGGCTGGCTACTGATAAATCTCTGGCAGGGCTTTTCTGGCTATTGATGCGTTTACCGAATGGCTGGCAGGACGTTGATGAACGCTGGCAATACCTGACGTTACTGCCGTGGCTGCTGATCATTGGCTGGCGATTCAGGGCCTTCAGCGCAGCACCCGCAGTCTGTCTGGCAGGCAGCGTGGTGCTGGCCTTTCCACTCTGGCACAGGGTTAAAACAGACAGCTGGTCCCTGCATATGCTGGATGTAGGGCAGGGGCTGGCGATGGTCATTGAGCGTCACGGGAAGGCCATTCTGTATGACACCGGGCTGGCATGGCCCGGTGGGGACAGTGCGCAGCAGCTGATTATCCCCTGGCTACGCTGGCATCATCTGAAACCGGAAGGGGCGATCCTGAGCCATGAACATCTCGACCACGCGGGGGGACTGGCATCGCTAAAAGCTGCCTGGCCCGCAATGTGGATCAGGAGCCCCTTATCCTGGTCCGGACATCTTCCGTGCTTTCGAGGACAGCGATGGCAGTGGCAGGGTTTAACGTTCTCCGTGCACTGGCCACCCGAAAACACCTCGGCGAAAGGTAACAACCGCTCCTGTGTGGTAAAAATCGATGACGGCGAACAGAGCGTGTTACTGACCGGAGACATTGAAGCGCAGGCAGAACTGGCAATGCTAAGCCACCGCTGGCGTCAGCTTGCGTCTACACTGATCCAGGTGCCACATCATGGAAGTAACACGTCATCTTCAACACCGTTGCTACAGCGCGTAGAGGGGCAGGTTTCGCTGGCCTCGATGGCTCGCTATAACGCGTGGCGTTTCCCTTCTATTAAAGTGGTCCGGCGTTATCGAACGGAGGGATATCTCTGGCTTGATACCCCGCATTCCGGGCAGATATCTGTGACCTTTTCGCACCATAGTCGGCAAATTCGTCGCTTACGCGAACACTATTTACCGCGTTGGTATCATCAGTGGTTTGGCGCGCCCGTAGATAACGGGTAGAATATGCGGCTATTTCAACAAATGCTGGTTTTTTGAATGCATAACGACAAAGATCTCTCCACGTGGCAAACGTTCCGCCGGCTCTGGCCGATGATTGCTCCTTTCAAAGCAGGCTTGATCGTGGCGGGCGTAGCGTTAATCCTCAACGCAGCCAGCGATACGTTTATGTTATCGCTTCTCAAACCGTTACTGGATGACGGTTTCGGTAAAACGGATCGTTCAGTGCTGCTATGGATGCCGCTGGTGGTTATTGGGCTGATGATCTTACGCGGAATCTCCAGCTATGTATCCAGCTACTGCATCTCCTGGGTATCCGGTAAAGTGGTGATGACCATGCGCCGCCGGCTGTTCAGCCATATGATGGGGATGCCGGTCTCATTCTTTGACAAACAGTCAACCGGCACCCTGCTGTCGCGTATTACCTACGATTCAGAGCAGGTGGCGTCGTCCTCTTCCAGCGCACTGATTACCGTTGTGCGTGAAGGCGCATCCATCATCGGCCTGTTCGCGATGATGTTCTATTACAGCTGGCAACTGTCGCTGATCCTTATTGTGCTGGCGCCGATTGTCTCCATCGCGATCCGCGTGGTATCAAAGCGTTTTCGCAACATCAGTAAAAATATGCAGAATACGATGGGGCAGGTGACTACCAGCGCCGAGCAGATGCTGAAAGGCCATAAGGAAGTGTTGATTTTCGGCGGTCAGGAAGTCGAAACCAAACGCTTTGACAAGGTCAGCAACAGAATGCGCCTGCAAGGAATGAAAATGGTATCGGCCTCGTCGATTTCCGATCCGATCATTCAGCTGATTGCCTCTCTGGCCCTGGCCTTCGTCCTGTATGCCGCCAGTTTCCCGAGCGTCATGGAAACCCTGACTGCGGGTACCATTACGGTGGTGTTCTCATCCATGATTGCGCTGATGCGTCCGCTGAAATCGCTGACTAACGTCAACGCCCAGTTCCAGCGCGGGATGGCAGCCTGTCAGACGCTGTTCAGCATCCTCGATTCCGAACAGGAAAAAGATGAAGGTACACGCGTGATCGAGCGCGCTAAAGGCGACCTGGAATTCCGTAACGTCACCTTTACCTATCCAGGCCGTGAAGTGCCGGCGCTGCGTGATATCAGCCTGTCCATCCCGGCGGGTAAAACCGTTGCGCTGGTCGGTCGTTCCGGTTCGGGCAAGTCGACCATTGCCAGCCTGATTACCCGTTTCTACGATATCGACCAGGGCGAGATCCTGCTTGATGGTCACGACCTGCGGGAATATACCCTCCAGTCGCTGCGTAACCAGGTCGCGCTGGTCTCGCAGAACGTGCATCTGTTCAACGATACGGTGGCGAACAACATTGCGTATGCCCGTACCGAAGAGTACAGCCGTGAAGAGATTGAGAATGCGGCGCGTATGGCCTATGCGATGGACTTCATTAACAAAATGGATAACGGTCTGGATACGATCATTGGCGAAAACGGGGTGCTGCTCTCAGGTGGTCAGCGTCAGCGTATCGCGATTGCCCGTGCGCTGCTGCGCAACAGCTCGATTCTGATCCTCGATGAAGCAACGTCCGCACTGGATACGGAATCTGAACGCGCTATCCAGTCTGCTCTGGATGAATTACAGAAAAACCGTACCTCGCTGGTTATTGCGCACCGTCTGTCGACCATCGAACAGGCTGACGAAATCGTGGTGGTGGAAGATGGCGTGATCGTTGAACGCGGCAGCCATGCGGACCTGCTGGAACAGCGTGGTGTTTACGCGCAGCTTCATAAAATGCAGTTCGGTCAATGATTGCACGCATCTGGTCGGGGGAATCCCCTCTGTGGGTGCTGCTTCTCCCGCTCTCCTGGCTGTATGGCCTGGTGAGCGGTGCTATTCGTCTGCTTTACCGCCTCGGGATCAAGCGCGCCTGGCGCGCACCGGTACCGGTGGTGGTGGTCGGCAACCTGACGGCGGGTGGAAACGGCAAAACCCCGGTGGTGATCTGGCTGGTAGAACAGCTCCATAAACGCGGTATCCGCCCGGGAGTTGTCTCACGCGGTTACGGTGGTAAAGCGGCGCAGTATCCACTGGTGCTGAGCCCAGCTACGACAACCGCTGAAGCCGGTGATGAGCCGGTACTGATTTACCAGCGTACCGGCGCGCCGGTTGCGGTATCGCCGGTGCGCAGTGATGCCGTGAAGGCACTGCTTGCGGAGCATGACGTACAAATCGTTATTACCGATGATGGTTTGCAGCATTACGCGCTGGCGCGTGACAAAGAGATCGTGGTCATTGACGGCGTGCGGCGTTTTGGCAACGGCTGGTGGCTGCCAGCCGGTCCAATGCGTGAGCGTGCGTCGCGCCTGAAGAGCGTCGATGCTGTGATTGTAAACGGTGGTGAAGCCAGAGCGGGCGAAATCCCGATGCATCTTCGTCCCGGACAGGCCGTGAATATGTTGACCGGCGTGCGTAAAGACGTCGCGCAACTGGAACATCTGGTTGCGATGGCCGGTATAGGTCATCCGCCGCGTTTCTTCGCAACGCTGGAGCAGTGCGGCGCAAAGCTTGATAAACGGGTGCCGCTCGCCGATCACCAGGCGTTAGTTGCCGAAGAGGTTGAAAGGCTGGCAGCGCCGGGACAGACGCTGATCATGACGGAAAAAGACGCGGTAAAATGCCGGGCCTTTGCGAAAGAAAACTGGTGGTATCTGCCGGTTGACGCTGAACTCAGCGGCGAACAGCCGGAACATTTGCTCAAGGAACTGCTCGCGTTAGTGCAGTAACTTCTACGCGGTTCCGGTGGCGCTTTGACTGACAGGAAAACGCATGTCTCTACCGCAATTCTCACTTGCAGCCGCACGAAACCTGCATCTTGCCGCCCAGGGGCTTCTGAAAAAGCCCCGCCGCCGCGCGCAGCCAGCTGATATCCTCTCTACCGTGCAACGCATGTCGTTGCTGCAAATCGACACCATTAACATCGTGGCGCGTAGCCCGTATCTGGTCCTGTTTAGCCGCCTGGGAAACTATCCTCCGCAGTGGCTGGATAATGCGCTAAGTCAGGGCGAACTGATGGAATACTGGGCGCATGAAGCCTGTTTTCTCCCGCGAAGCGATTTTGCCCTGATGCGTCACCGCATGCTCGCCCCGGACAAAATGGGCTGGAAATACCGTCAGGAGTGGATGGTGGAACACGCGGATGAAATAGAGCAACTGATTGCCCATATTCAGGAAAACGGGCCGGTACGCTCTGCGGATTTTGAACACCCGCGAAAAGGCGCAAGCGGATGGTGGGAGTGGAAACCGCACAAACGCCATCTTGAAGGGCTGTTTACGTCGGGCAAAGTGATGGTGGTCGAGCGCCGCAACTTTCAGCGCGTCTATGACCTCACGCACCGTGTTATGCCTCACTGGGACGATACGCGTGACCTGCTGTCTCAGGACGCAGCCGAAGCCATCATGCTCGGGAACAGCGCCCGCAGCCTTGGCATCTTCCGCCCACAGTGGCTGGCGGATTATTATCGTCTGCGTCAGCCGCAGCTAAAACCACTGCTGGAATCGTGGCAGCGCGAACAGCGCGTCATGCCGGTCTCGGTAGAGTCGTTAGGTGAAATGTGGTTGCATGCGGATTTGTTCCCTCTGCTGGCGCAGGCGCAGGAGGGCAAACTCCAGGCGACCCACAGTGCCGTGCTGTCGCCGTTCGACCCCGTTGTCTGGGACAGAAAGCGGGCCGGGCAGTTGTTTAATTTCAGCTACCGTCTGGAATGCTACACTCCGGCGCCCAGACGGCAGTATGGTTATTTTGTTTTGCCGCTGCTGCACAAAGGCCAGCTAGTCGGGCGCATGGACGCTAAAATGCACCGTAAAACCGGCATGCTTGAAATTATCGCGCTCTGGCTTGAAGAGGGCATAAAGGTGACGGCTGGCCTGGAAAAAGGGTTAACGACTGCGCTCAGTGAATTTGCCCGCTGGCAGGGGGCGCATGAAATTGTACTCGGTCGCGTGCCTGCGGGGCTGTTTACGACCTGTCGAGGTGGCTGGGAAACAGGCACTCCCTGAAAAGGGAATGTGATAAGCTTTAGCGATTACCCATACGGAGGAACTATGGATCACCGTTTACTTGAAATTATTGCCTGCCCGGTGTGCAACGGCAAACTGTATTACAGCCAGGATAAACAAGAGCTGATTTGCAAACTGGACAGCCTGGCGTTCCCGCTGCGTGACGGTATTCCGGTCCTGCTGGAAAATGAAGCCCGTTCCCTGGTGGCAGAAGAGATCAAACCATGAGTTTTGTTGTCATTATCCCTGCGCGTTATGCTTCAACGCGCCTGCCAGGTAAACCGCTGGTGGATATCAATGGCAAACCGATGATTGTGCATGTCCTTGAACGGGCACGCGAATCGGGCGCCGGACGCGTCATCGTCGCCACCGATCACCCGGATGTTGCGCGCGCGGTTGAGGCCGCGGGTGGGGAAGTGTGCATGACCCGTGCCGATCATCAGTCAGGCACCGAGCGCCTGGCGGAAGTCGTCGAAAAATGCGGTTTCAGCGACGAGACGGTGATTGTGAACGTGCAGGGCGATGAGCCGATGATCCCGGCGGCGATTATCCGTCAGGTGGCCGACAACCTGGCACAGCGTCAGGTCGGGATGGCGACCCTCGCGGTGCCGATTCACCACGCTGAAGAGGCGTTCAATCCGAATGCGGTGAAAGTGGTCATGGACGCAGAGGGCTACGCGCTCTATTTCTCCCGCGCCACCATTCCGTGGGATCGCGATCGTTTCGCGCAATCGAAAGAGACAATCGGCGAAACCTTCCTGCGCCACATCGGTATTTACGGCTACCGCGCTGGCTTTATTCGTCGCTACGTCGCCTGGGCACCAAGCCCGCTGGAGCATATTGAAATGCTCGAACAGCTTCGCGTGCTGTGGTACGGCGAGAAAATTCACGTTGCGGTTGCCCAGGAAATCCCAGGCACCGGCGTGGATACCCCTGAAGATCTCGAGCGCGTACGCGTCGAAATGCGTTAATTCGCTGGCATCCCCTCGTCTGGGGGGATGCTCTCCCGCCAGGCTATTTTCCTTTTCTTTTTCATTATTGATCTCTACCGGGTGACATCCGGGTTTCGCGCGCTCATTATAAAAGCAGTAGTCTTAATGGGGGTAATCTCATATGGAACAGCTGCGTGCTGAACTCAGCCATCTCCTTGGCGAAAAGCTAAGCCGGGTGGAATGCGTGAATGAAAAGGCCGATACCGCACTCTGGTCGTTGTACGACAGTCAGGGAAACCCCATGCCGCTGATGGCCAGAAGTTTTACCTCGCCGGGCGTCGCCAGACAGCTGGCCTGGAAAATGTCGATGCTGGCGCGGGAAGGGACTGTCCGCATGCCGACGGTCTACGGCGTGATGACCCATGAGGAGCATCCCGGCCCGGATGTTCTGCTTATCGAGCGTTTACGCGGGGTTTCTGTTGAAGCCCCGACGCGTACACCGGAGCGCTGGGAACAGCTGAAAGATCAGATTGTCGAGGCTCTGCTTGCCTGGCATCGGCAGGACAGCCGGGGCCTTGTTGGCGCGGTGGACAGCACGCAGGAAAACCTGTGGCCGCTGTGGTATCGCCAGCGTGTTGAAGTGCTGTGGGGCACGCTGAACCAGTTCAACAACACCGGTTTAACGATGCAGGACAAACGTATTTTATTCCGCACCCGGGAGTGTCTGCCGACGCTGTTTGAGGGCTTTAACGACAACTGCGTGCTGGTTCACGGCAATTTCACGCTGCGCAGTATGCTTAAAGACTCGCGCAGCGACCAGCTGCTGGCGATGGTCGGGCCGGGGATCATGCTCTGGGCGCCGCGCGAGTACGAACTGTTCAGGCTGAGCGAGGGCGGGGCGGCGGAAGATTTGCTCTGGCACTATCTTCAGCGCGCCCCCGTTGCGGAGGCCTTTCTCTGGCGACGCTGGCTCTATCTTCTCTGGGATGAGGTGGCGCAGCTGGTCAACACCGGGCGCTTTAATCGCGCCAGTTTCGATCTGGCCGCAAAATCACTCCTGCCCTGGCTTGCCTGACGAACCTTTGAGCCACTGCCAGAGGCGGCCAAGCGTCTCGTAGCCGACGCGATCGCTGTGCATCAGCCATACCGGGGACGGGATTATCCGTTCCCACGGATTGAGCGGGGCGTCAATAGCCATCTGGTTTGCCGGAGCAGGAAGCGGATGCAGGCCCTGCTTCTCAAAGAAAATCATTGCGCGCGGCAGGTGTGAAGCAGAGGTCACCAGCAGGAACGGTACATCACCGATGGCCTGTTTCACCGCCGCCGCCTCTTCTTCGGTATCTTTTGGGCTATCCAGCGTGATGATGGCGGAACGCGGTACGCCAAGCGATTCAGCCACTCTTGCTCCTGCTTCAGCGGTACTGACCGGGTTGGTTTTTGCCGCAGCGCCCGTGAAGATCATCTTCGATCCAGGATTGGCCAGCCACAGGCGGATCCCCTCGTTCAGGCGCGGCAGGCTGTTGTTGATCAGGTTCGAGCTGGGCGCCCAGTTCGGATCCCAGGTATACCCGCCGCCCAGCACGACGATATAGCCCACCTTCTGATTTCCCTGCCATGTCGGGTAGGTGTTTTCAATCGGACGTAATAAACCGTCAGCGACCGGTTGCAGGCTGAGTAACAGCAGCGCCAGCCAGCCCACGGTAACGAGGGATTTACCGCTTTTCTGAAAGCGGCTAAACCATATCAATGCCAGCCCCAGCGCGATGAGAAGCAACAGCAGGGGAAGGGGAAGCATCATGCCTCCGATATATTTTTTTAGGGTAAAAAGCATCCTTTTTGGTTCCTTTTTTAACCATACAGCAGGCGATTGTCGGTGATATTACACCAGAGTGGTTCATTCTCCGCGCGGGTGTGACAAAATAGCGGTTTTGCAGTGAGTGGAACCCTCCCAATGCGGGATCGCAATTTTGATGACATCGCGGAAAAGTTTTCGCGCAACATTTATGGCACCACCAAAGGTCAGCTTCGTCAGACGATCCTCTGGCAGGATCTGGACAAGCTGCTGGCTGAATTCGGTGACCGACCGTTGCGCGTGCTGGATGCCGGCGGTGGGGAAGGTCAGACTGCAATTCTGATGGCGCAGCGGGGACATCACGTCACGCTTTGCGATCTTTCTGCCGAGATGGTTGCGCGCGCAGGGCGAGCGGCAGAAGAGAAAGGTGTGAGCGACAACATGCATTTTATACATTGCGCCGCTCAGGACATTCCGCAGCATTTGGAAACGCAGGTTGATCTGATATTGTTTCATGCTGTGCTCGAATGGATCGCCGAACCACAAGCGATGTTAAAAACGCTGTGGTCGATGTTGCGCCCGGGCGGTGCGTTATCGCTGATGTTTTACAATGCCAACGGCCTGCTAATGCGAAACGTGCTGGTCGGCAATTTTGGCTATGTACAGCAGGGCATGTATAAAAAGAAACGACGCACGCTTTCACCGGATTTCCCTCGTGAACCGCAGCAGGTCTATGGCTGGCTGGAGGAGATCGGTTGGGAAATTACCGGCAAAACCGGCGTGAGGGTGTTTCATGATTATCTGCGTGATAAACAAAAACAGGATGACTGTTTAGACGCCTTAACAGAAATAGAGACGCGGTACTGCCGCCAGGAGCCTTATCTGAGCCTTGGCCGCTATATACACGTCACCGCGCGCAAGCCGCAGATGCAAGGATAATCTATGAGTGAATTTTCCCAGACAGTCCCCGAACTGGTTGCCTGGGCCAGGAAAAACGATTTCTCCATCTCGCTGCCGGTAGACAGACTCTCATTCCTGCTGGCGGTTGCGACGCTAAACGGCGAACGCCTGGATGGCGAAATGAGTGAAGGCGAACTGGTGGATGCGTTCCGCCACGTCAGTGATGCGTTTGAGCAAACCAGCGAAACCATTAGCGTGCGTGCCAACAACGCAATCAATGATATGGTGCGTCAACGTCTGCTGAACCGCTTTACCAGCGAGCAGGCGGAAGGAAACGCCATCTATCGTCTTACGCCACTGGGCATTGGCATTACCGACTATTACATCCGCCAGCGCGAATTTTCCACGCTGCGTCTCTCCATGCAGCTCTCTATTGTTGCAGGCGAGCTGAAGCGTGCCGCCGACGCGGCTGATGAAAACGGTGACGAATTCCACTGGCATCGCAACGTTTACGCGCCGCTGAAATACTCGGTCGCCGAGATTTTCGACAGTATCGATCTGACTCAACGTCTGATGGACGAACAGCAGCAGCAGGTGAAAGACGATATCGCTCAACTGCTTAATAAAGACTGGCGTGCGGCCATCTCCAGCTGTGAACTCTTGCTGTCAGAAACGTCGGGTACGCTGCGTGAGTTGCAGGATACGCTGGAGGCGGCGGGAGATAAGCTACAGGCCAATCTGCTACGCATTCAGGACGCGACGATGGCGCACGACGATCTGCATTTTATCGACCGTCTGGTGTTTGATTTGCAGAGCAAGCTTGACCGCATTATCAGCTGGGGCCAGCAGTCGATCGACCTGTGGATCGGTTACGACCGCCACGTGCATAAATTTATCCGTACCGCCATCGATATGGATAAGAATCGCGTCTTTGCTCAACGTCTGCGCCAATCGGTACAGACCTACTTCGATGCGCCGTGGGCGCTGACCTACGCCAACGCCGATCGTCTGCTGGATATGCGCGACGAAGAGATGGCGCTGCGTGATGAAGAGGTCACCGGTGAACTGCCACCGGATCTGGAATACGAAGAATTTAACGAAATTCGCGAGCAGCTTGCGGCGATGATCGAAGAACAGCTCGCTGTCTACAAAACCAGACAAGCACCGCTGGATCTTGGCCTCGTGGTACGCGACTATCTGGCGCAGTATCCGCGCGCGCGCCACTTCGATGTTGCCCGCATTGTTGTAGACCAGGCGGTGCGCCTGGGCATCGCACAAGCCGATTTCACCGGACTGCCGCCGAAGTGGCAGCCGATTAACGATTACGGAGCCAAGGTACAGGCGCATGTCATTGACAAATATTGAACACGTGATGCCAGTTAAGCTGGCACAGGCGCTGGCGAATCCGTTGTTTCCGGCGCTGGATAGCCAGCTGCGTGCCGGTCGTCACATTGGCCTTGACGAGCTGGATAATCACGCCTTTTTGATGGACTTTCAGGAGTACCTGGAAGAGTTTTACGCTCGCTATAACGTTGAGCTGATCCGCGCGCCGGAAGGGTTTTTCTACCTGCGTCCGCGCTCTACCACGCTTATTCCGCGCTCGGTGCTTTCCGAACTGGATATGATGGTCGGCAAAATTCTCTGCTACCTCTATCTCAGCCCGGAACGTCTGGCGAATGAAGGGATCTTCACCCAGCAGGAGCTTTACGATGAGCTGCTGTCGCTGGCGGATGAAAGCAAGCTGCTCAAGCTGGTCAATAACCGCTCAACGGGGTCCGATCTGGACCGTCAGAAATTACAGGAAAAAGTTCGCTCTTCCCTGAACCGTCTGCGCCGTCTGGGAATGGTCTGGTTCATGGGTCACGACAGCAGCAAGTTCCGTATTACCGAATCGGTCTTCCGTTTTGGCGCCGACGTGCGTGCAGGTGACGATGCGCGTGAAGCGCAGCTGCGCATGATCCGTGACGGTGAAGCGATGCCGGTGGAAAACCATTTGCAGCTCAATGACGAGCACGAAGAGGATCAGCCGGATAGCGGGGAGGAAGAGTAATGATTGAACGCGGTAAATTTCGCTCACTAACGCTGATTAACTGGAACGGCTTCTTTGCCCGAACCTTCGATCTGGATGAGCTGGTGACAACGCTCTCCGGCGGTAACGGGGCGGGTAAATCCACCACCATGGCGGCCTTCGTGACGGCGCTGATCCCTGACCTGACCCTGCTGCACTTCCGTAACACCACCGAAGCGGGCGCCACGAGCGGCTCCCGAGATAAAGGTCTGCACGGTAAGCTGAAAGCGGGCGTCTGTTATTCCGTACTGGACGTGATCAACTCCCGTCATCAGCGCGTGGTTGTAGGCGTGCGCCTGCAACAGGTTGCTGGCCGCGACCGTAAAGTAGATATCAAACCGTTTGCGATCCAGGGGCTGCCAACCTCCGTACAGCCAACTGCGCTGCTGACGGAAACCCTGAATGAACGTCAGGCGCGCGTCCTCACGCTCCAGGAGCTGAAAGACAAGCTGGAAGCTATCGAAGGCGTGCAGTTTAAGCAGTTTAACTCCATTACCGACTATCACTCTCTGATGTTCGATCTCGGCGTGGTAGCCCGTCGTCTGCGCAGCGCGTCAGATCGTAGTAAATACTACCGTCTGATTGAAGCCTCCCTGTACGGCGGTATCTCCAGCGCCATTACGCGCTCCCTGCGCGACTACCTGCTGCCGGAAAACAGCGGCGTGCGTAAGGCCTTCCAGGATATGGAAGCCGCGCTGCGTGAAAACCGCATGACGCTGGAAGCGATTCGCGTCACACAGTCTGACCGCGACCTGTTTAAGCACCTGATCAGCGAAGCCACCAACTACGTGGCGGCGGACTATATGCGCCACGCCAACGAGCGCCGTATTCATCTCGACCAGGCGCTGGAGTATCGCCGCGAGCTGTTTACCTCCCGCAAACAGCTGGTGGCTGAGCAGTATAAGCATGTCGAAATGGCGCGCGAACTGGGCGAGCACAACGGTGCGGAAGGGGATCTGGAAGCCGATTACCAGGCGGCCAGCGATCACCTGAACCTGGTGCAGACCGCGCTGCGTCAGCAGGAAAAAATCGAGCGCTATGAAGCCGATCTGGATGAGCTGCAAATTCGTCTTGAAGAGCAAAATGAAGTGGTGGCCGAAGCTGCCGAATTGCAGGAAGAGAACGAAGCCCGCGCGGAAGCCGCCGAGCTGGAAGTGGATGAGCTGAAAAGCCAGCTTGCTGATTACCAGCAGGCGCTGGACGTGCAGCAGACGCGTGCGATTCAGTACAACCAGGCGTTGCAGGCGTTGCAGCGTGCCAAAGAGCTGTGCCATCTGCCGGACCTGACCCCGGAAAGCGCTGACGAATGGCTGGATACCTTCCAGGCCAAAGAGCAGGAAGCCACTGAGAAACTGCTTTCTCTCGATCAGAAAATGAGCGTGGCGCAAACGGCGCACAGCCAGTTTGAGCAGGCGTACCAGCTGGTGGTGGCGATTAACGGTCCGCTGGCGCGTAACGAAGCGTGGGACGTTGCCCGTGAGTTGCTGCGCGACGGCGTCAATCAACGCCATCTGGCCGAGCAGGTGCAGCCGCTGCGCATGCGCCTGAACGAGCTGGAACAGCGTCTGCGTGAACAGCAGGAAGCCGAGCGTCTGCTGGCGGAATTCTGCAAGCGTCAGGGTAAAAATTACGATTTCGACGAGCTTGAGGCCCTGCACCAGGAGCTGGAAGCGCGTATTGCAGCCCTGTCGGATACCGTATCGAACGCCAGCGAACAGCGCATGACGCTGCGTCAGGAGCTGGAACAGCTTCAGTCGCGTTCAAAGACGCTCTTACAGCGTGCGCCGATCTGGCTGGCTGCACAAAGCAGCCTGAACCAGCTCAGCGAACAGTGTGGCCAGGAGTTTGCCTCCAGCCAGGACGTCACCGAATACATGCAACAGCTGCTGGAGCGCGAGCGTGAAGCGATTGTTGAGCGTGACGAAGTGGGTGCGCGCAAGCGTGACGTCGATGAAGAGATTGAGCGTTTAAGCCAGCCTGGCGGCTCAGAAGATCCGCGCCTGAATGCCTTAGCCGAGCGTTTCGGCGGCGTGCTGCTGTCTGAAATTTACGACGATGTCGGCCTGGACGATGCGCCGTACTTCTCCGCGCTGTACGGTCCATCCCGTAACGCGATTGTGGTGCCGGATCTGTCGCTGATTTCGGACCAGCTTGCAGGGCTGGAAGACTGCCCGGAAGATCTCTACCTCATCGAAGGGGATCCGCAGTCGTTTGATGACAGCGTATTCAGCGTCGACGAGCTGGAAAAAGCGGTGGTGGTGAAAATCGCCGATCGCCAGTGGCGCTATTCGCGCTTCCCGGAACTGCCGCTGTTTGGCCGCGCCGCGCGTGAAAACCGTATTGAAAGCCTGCACGCTGAGCGCGAAACGCTTTCTGAACGTTTTGCAACCCTGTCGTTTGATGTTCAAAAAACGCAGCGTCTGCATCAGGCGTTCAGCCGCTTTATCGGCAGCCACCTGGGCGTTGCCTTTGAGCCCGATCCGGAAGCTGAAATCCGCAAGCTCAACACCCGCCGTGGTGAGCTGGAGCGTGCGCTTGCCAGCCATGAAAATGACAACCAGCAAAGCCGCGTGCAGTTCGAGCAGGCGAAAGAGGGCGTTGCGGCCCTTAACCGCATCCTGCCGCGCCTGAACCTGCTGGCGGACGATACGCTCGCCGACCGCGTGGACGAAATTCAGGAACGTCTGGACGAAGCGCAGGAAGCGGCGCGCTTTGTGCAGCAGCACGGCAATCAGCTGGCAAAACTGGAGCCGATGGTTTCCGTTCTCCAGAGCGACCCGGAACAGTTTGAGCAGTTAAAAGAAGATTACGCCTGGTCACAGCAGGTGCAGCGCGAAGCGCGTCAGCAGGCGTTTGCCCTGACGGAAGTGGTGCAACGTCGCGCACACTTCGGCTACTCCGATTCAGCAGAAATGCTGAGCGGGAACAGTGATCTTAATGAAAAGCTGCGCGAGCGTCTTGAGCAGGCCGAAGCAGAGCGTACGCGCGCCCGTGAAGCGATGCGTACTCACGCCGCACAGCTGAGCCAGTACAGCCAGGTCATGGCCTCGCTGAAAAGCTCCTTCGACACCAAGAAAGAGCTGTTAAACGATCTGCATAAAGAGTTGCAGGACATCGGCGTGCGCGCCGACAGCGGTGCAGAAGAGCGGGCGCGTATTCGCCGCGATGAGCTGCATGCTCAGCTCAGTAACAACCGCGCGCGTCGTAATCAGCTGGAAAAAGCGCTGACCTTCTGTGAAGCAGAGATGGACAACCTGACGCGACGCCTGCGCAAGCTGGAGCGTGACTATCATGAGATGCGTGAACAGGTTGTGACCGCGAAGGCGGGGTGGTGCGCGGTGATGCGCATGGTGAAAGATAACAACGTGGAGCGTCGTCTGCATCGTCGCGAGCTGGCGTACCTGTCAGCCGATGAACTGCGCTCTATGTCGGATAAGGCGCTGGGGGCGCTGCGTCTGGCGGTGGCGGATAACGAACACCTGCGCGACGTGCTGCGTATGTCCGAAGATCCGAAGCGTCCTGAGCGCAAAATTCAGTTCTTCGTGGCGGTTTATCAGCACTTACGCGAGCGTATTCGTCAGGACATCATCCGTACCGACGATCCGGTGGAAGCGATCGAACAGATGGAGATCGAGCTGGGCCGACTGACGGAGGAGCTGACCTCCCGCGAGCAGAAGCTGGCAATCAGCTCCCGCAGCGTGGCGAATATTATTCGTAAAACCATTCAGCGCGAGCAGAACCGTATCCGTCAGCTGAACCAGGGCCTGCAAAGCGTGTCGTTTGGCCAGGTCAACAGCGTGCGGCTGAACGTGAACGTGCGTGAGGCGCACTCCACGCTGCTGGACGTGTTGTCTGAACAGCACGAACAGCATCAGGATCTGTTCAACAGTAACCGCCTGACCTTCTCCGAAGCGCTGGCGAAGCTATATCAGCGTCTGAATCCGCAGATTGACATGGGCCAGCGTACGCCGCAAACCATCGGCGAGGAGCTGCTGGACTACCGCAACTATCTGGAAATGGAAGTTGAGGTTAACCGTGGCTCAGACGGCTGGCTGCGCGCGGAATCCGGTGCGCTCTCTACCGGTGAAGCCATCGGTACCGGTATGTCGATTCTGGTGATGGTGGTGCAGAGCTGGGAAGATGAAGCGCGTCGTCTGCGCGGCAAAGACATCTCGCCATGCCGTCTGCTGTTCCTCGATGAAGCCGCGCGTCTCGACGCCCGCTCCATCGCCACGCTGTTTGAGCTTTGCGAGCGACTCGATATGCAGCTCATCATCGCGGCGCCGGAAAACATCAGTCCGGAAAAAGGGACAACCTATAAGCTGGTGCGTAAGGTGTTTCAGAACAGTGAACACGTACACGTCGTGGGCCTGCGTGGTTTCGCCCCGCAGCCACCGGAGTCATTACCGGGCACGGCTGACGCCTCTTAACCCGGGGTGCGACAAATAGCGGCGCTCATGCGCCGCTTTTTTTATTCACTTAACTTGTGTTCAGGGCTGCGTTATCTTTAAACTTCTTTACATAAGGTAAGGCAGCAGCGAGTATGCCTTTCTATACTGAAGGAAAGCTCCAGAATAATGGGCATGTCGTGAAAAACAGGGGGCAAGGGATGTTGCTTAAGAAAAATCGTGGTCGTCAGCTGTCTGCGCTGAGTTTGTGCCTGACAGTGATGTTTGCTCCACTGTTTACCGCTCAGGCCGATGAGCCTGAAATTGTACCGACTGACAGCTCCGCGACGATGGGCGCGCAGCCGACGTCGCTGTCACAACCGCTGGATCAGTCTCCGGCGACGGCCATCATGGCCGGCATTAAACCGCTGCCGGAAGGCATCGATACTGAATCATTACGCCAGCAGCTTATGACCGGCCTGCCCTCGGGCTATACTCCCGCTTATATTAACCAGCTCACGCTGCTTTACGCTGCGCGTGATATGAAACCGATGTGGGAAAATCGCGAGGCGGTACGAGCCTTCCAGCAGCAGCTGGCTGAAGTGGCGATTGCAGGCTTTCAGCCGCAGTTCACGACCTGGGTTGAGCTCCTGACCGACCCTGCCGTTTCCGGACAGGCGCGTGACGTGGTGCTGTCTGATGCCATGATGGGCTACTTACAGTTTGTGGCGGGGATTTCGGTGAACGGCAACCGCTGGTTATACAGCAGTAAACCGTACAAGCTGGCGACGCCTGCGCTGTCCGTCATTAATCAGTGGCAGCTGTCGCTGGATAACGGCGAACTGCCGCGCTTTATCGCAAGCCTTGCGCCTGCCCATCCGCAATATGCCACGATGCATCAGTCGCTTCTTGAGCTGGTTGCGGATTCCCGCCCGTGGCCTCAGCTGCGTGGCACTACAACGCTGCGTCCGGGGCAGTGGAGCAGCGATGTGCCTGCGATCCGCGAAATTATGAAACGCTCCGGCATTCTTGACAGCGGCCCTAAAATTGCTCTGCCCGGTGACGAGACGCAAAATGCGGTCATTAGCCCGTCGGCGCCGGTAAAAGAGAAAACGGCCGTTGCGTTGAGCAATAAGCCCGCCGCTTACGATCGCGAGCTGGTCGCCGCAGTGAAGCAGTTCCAGGCCGCGCAGGGGCTTGGCGCTGACGGCGTGATTGGTCCATCTACCCGCGACTGGTTGAACGTCTCTCCGGCCCAGCGGGCAGGGGTGCTGGCGTTGAATATCCAGCGCTTGCGCTTGCTGCCGGGCACGCTATCCACCGGCATTATGGTCAACATTCCGGCGTACTCCCTGGTCTACTATCAGGACGGTAGCGAAGTGCTGGCGTCCCGCGTGATTGTCGGCCGACCTGACCGTAAAACGCCAATGATGAGCAGCGCGCTGAATAACGTGGTGGTTAACCCGCCGTGGAACGTGCCGCCGACGCTGGCGCGCAAAGATATCCTGCCTAAGGTCTGGAATGATCCCGGTTATCTGGAGCGACATAACTATACGGTAATGCGCGGCTGGAACAGCAAAGAAGCGATTGATCCCTGGATGGTGGACTGGTCAACGATTACGCCTTCGAACATGCCGTTCCGTTTCCAGCAGGCACCGGGCGCGCATAACTCGCTGGGACGTTACAAATTCAATATGCCAAGTTCGGACGCTATCTACCTGCATGATACCCCGAACCATAATCTGTTCCAGAAAGACGCTCGCGCGCTCAGCTCGGGCTGCGTTCGCGTGAATAAGGCCTCGGAGCTGGCGAATATGCTGTTGCAGGATGCAGGCTGGAACGATACGCGGATATCAGATGCCCTGAAGCAGGGGGATACGCGTTACGTCAATATCCGTCACAATATCCCGGTCAATCTTTACTATCTGACGGCGTTTGTAGGCGCGGACGGACGCACCCAGTATCGTACAGATATTTACAATTATGATCTGACAGCGCGATCCGGCGCACAAATTTTGCCAAAAGCGGAACAATTAATCAGGTAAATGAAGTAGTTCGGTAAAAATGATTGTCGTAAGTTATGGTGAATATGAGGCGATCTGGCTGCAAGCCGCGTATTCACTGGGGTTGGGCGCCTTGACGTAGCAGGCTTTGCCAGTTATGGTGCCCTTCGTGCGCTAAGCATATTGACAATTTCTTTTACCTGTAGACCTGATTATCATGGACAAATTTGACGCTAATCGCCGCAAATTGCTGGCGTTAGGTGGCGTTGCGCTGGGCGCAGCAGCCATCCTTCCGACGCCAGCATTTGCCACCCTCTCGACACCTCGTCCGCGTATTTTAACGCTCAACAATCTGCATACTGGTGAGACGCTTAAAGCGGAATTTTTCGATGGCAGAGGCTATATTCAGGATGAATTAGCAAGACTCAACCATTTTTTCCGTGATTTCCGCGCGAATAAAATCAAAGCCATCGACCCTGGATTATTCGATCAGCTTTACCGCTTGCAGGGACTGCTGGGAACCAAAAGGCCGGTGCAACTCATTTCTGGCTATCGCTCTCTGGATACCAACAATGAACTGCGCGCCCACAGCCGTGGGGTAGCGAAAAAAAGCTATCACACTAAAGGGCAGGCGATGGATTTCCATATTGAAGGCGTTTCGTTAGCCAATATTCGCAAAGCGGCGTTATCTATGCGCGCAGGTGGTGTAGGATACTACCCACGTAGCAACTTTGTGCATATTGATACCGGGCCGGTTCGGCACTGGTAATAACGAAACACAGGAGCAGTATGAACTATCGTATTATTCCGGTTACCGCGTTCTCACAGAACTGTTCATTGATCTGGTGTGAACAAACTAAACTGGCCGCGCTTGTCGATCCCGGTGGAGACGCCGGGACAATCAAGCAGGAAGTCGCTGCCAGCGGTGTAACGCTGATGCAGATTTTACTCACCCATGGCCATCTCGACCATGTGGGTGCAGCGGCAGAACTGGCTGAACACTACGGTGTGCCGATTATCGGCCCGGAAAAAGAAGATGAGTTCTGGCTTCAGGGGCTACCTGCCCAAAGCCGTATGTTTGGTCTGGATGACTGTCAGCCACTGACACCGGACCGCTGGCTGAACGAAGGCGATCGCGTTAACGTAGGGAATGTAACTTTACAGGTGTTGCATTGCCCCGGGCATACGCCCGGCCATATTGTCTTCTTTGATGACGTGTCGCGCCTGCTGATTTCCGGTGACGTGATTTTCAAAGGGGGCGTAGGACGCAGTGATTTCCCACGCGGCGATCACGGTCAGCTGATTCAGTCGATTAAGCAGAAGTTATTGCCGTTAGGTGATGATGTGACGTTTATCCCTGGACACGGACCGATGTCGACGCTGGGCGATGAGCGGTTGCATAACCCGTTCCTTCAGGATGAAATGCCTGTCTGGTAAACCCGGTAAAATAAAAAAGCCTGCGCGATGCAGGCTTTTTTTATGGGTGCAGGTTACAGCACCGCGACAATGGCTTCGCACAGCGGCGCCATGTTGTCAGGCGTCATACCTGCAACGTTCACGCGGCCAGAGGCAACGGCATACACGCCAAACTCTTCACGCAGGCGCAGCACCTGCTCTTTGGTCAGGCCGCTGAAGGAGAACATGCCGTTCTGCTTGATGATGAAGCTGAAGTCACGGTCAGCGCCTTTCTCAGCCAGCGTGTTCACAAACAGCAGACGCATGCGCTGAATGCGCTGACGCATATCGTTCAGCTCTTGTTCCCAGATTGCGCGCAGCGCATCGTTGCTCAGGATCGTCGCGACCACAGACGCACCGTGTGCCGGTGGGTTAGAGTAGTTAGCGCGGATCACGGACTTCATCTGGCTGAATGCGCGATCGACGGTTGCTTCGTCAGCAGCCACCAGCGTACAGGCGCCGACACGCTCGTTATACAGACCAAAGTTCTTGGAATAGGAGCTTGCGACAATCAGCTCCTGATGGACGGCGGCGAATGCGCGCAGACCTTCTGCATCTTCTTCCAGACCACGGGCAAAGCCCTGGTAAGCGAAGTCGAACAGCGGCAGCCAGCCTTTTTCAACGGACAGCTTAGCCAGCTGTTCCCACTGCTCAAGCGTAGGATCGATACCGGTTGGGTTATGGCAGCAGCCGTGGAACAGCACCACATCGCCCGCCTGGGCTTCGCTCAGGCTGGCCAGCAGACCGTCGAAATCCAGCGCGTGGTTTGCCGCGTCGTAGTAGGCGTATTCACGCACTTCCAGACCCGCAGAATTAAAAACGCTCTTGTGGTTCGGCCAGCTTGGATTGCTTACCCACACACGCTTCACAGAGGTGTTTTTCGCCAGGAAATCTGCCGCCACGCGCAGTGCGCCGGTACCGCCTGGGGTCTGCGCCGTGCGGGCGCGTTTTTCGCTCACAATGGTGCTGCCTTTGCCGAACAGCAGCTCCTGGGTGCAGCGACCAAATTCAGGGATACCATCAATACCGAGGTAGTTTTTGGTGGTTTCGTTTTCCAGCAGATACTGCTCAGCTTTTTTGACGCTGGTCAGTACCGGAGTTTTGCCGGTTTCATCTTTATATACACCAATACCCAGGTTGATTTTGCCAGGGCGGTCGTCGGCACGAAACAGATCGGCCAGGCCCAGAATTGGGTCGGCAGGAGCGGCAGTAATGTTCTCAAACATGACGAAGTTCCATTGTGATTACAGAAGTGAAATCCGCTATCAGGTTAACGGTAGATTTACAAAATGCCAACCGTTTGCGACGAAAAGCGTGCGGCTTTTCAAAAGTCGCTATTATTTTCTCTCAGGAATAAAAAAACAGGGCCGAAGCCCTGTTCATTAAGCATATAACAACGAGGTGTGCTGATTAGAACTGGTAAACCAGACCCAGAGCCACGATGTCGTCGTTGTTGATGCCCAGCTTGTTGTCATCTTTCAGCTGGTTGATCTGATAGTCAACATAGGTAGACATGTTTTTGTTGAAGTAGTATGTCGCACCAACGTCGATGTAGTTGATGTAGTCTTCGTCACCGATACCTTCTACGTCTTTCGCTTTAGATTTGTAGTAAGCGATGGATGGACGCAGACCGAAATCGAACTGGTACTGAGCGACGACAGAGAAGTCCTGAGACTTGTTAGCGAAACCACGGCTGCCCAGACGCGCTGCGTTACGCATTTCGCCATAAATAGCTGCCAGGTAGATGTTGTTCGCGTCATATTTCAGGCCGGTTGCCCACTGCTCAGCTTTGTCGCCTTTACCCCAATCCAGCGTCTGCTGGTTGTTGGTACGGTCAGCTGCACCATAAGCACCCACAATGCCGAAACCGTCGAAATCATAGCTCAGAGAGGTTGCCCAGCCGTCACCGTTGGAACGTACTGCGTCATCACGTTCATTTTTGCCCAGGTACTGAACACCAAAGTTCAGACCGTCAACCAGGCCGAAGAAGTTGCTGTTACGGTAAGTCGCCAGACCACCCGTACGGCCTGCGAAGAAGTTATCGCTCGCGCCGGTGTCGCCGCCGAACTCAGGCAGCATATCGGTGATGCCGATTGCGTCATAGACCAGACCGTAGTTACGACCGTAGTCGAAGGAGCCTGCGTCACCAAATTTCAGACCTGCGAATGCCAGACGGGTTTTGTTGCCGTTCTGTGCATCGCCACCTTCAGAGTTGTTACCCTGGAAGTTGTATTCCCACTGACCGTAGCCAGTCAGCTGATCGTTGATCTGAGTTTCACCTTTGAAGCCCAGACGCGCGTAAGTGTTGTCGCCATCGTTGCCCGCGTAATCAGAGAAGTAATGCAGGCCAACTGCTTTCCCGTAAAGATCTAATTTGTTGCCGTCTTTGTTATAGATTTCAGCAGCGTTTGCTGCACCGGCTACCAGCAGGGCAGGGACTACCACTGCCAGGATATTGCGCTTCATCATTATTTATTACCCTCATTGGTTTTTTTATGACACTCGCCACTGCCGCCAATAAATTCTGTCAATAAATATTTCCGGAACTATTGATGAGAGTTAGGTGTCTTTATGTGTCTGACAGGCATCTTTCCATTCATAGAACCGTTTCGCTACACTGAAAGTGCTACAATCTTCAAGATTCAGTTACCAAAAGAAAATATGTGTAACTAAATATGTATTTTTGGGAACTTTGTGAAGCACCTCAAATTTCAGTGCCGCCTGGCGAATTAAACATCCGCTTTATTCTTATATATATGATTTCCTTATGTTTAATTTAGCTAAAGGCCTTTCGTATAAACAGAAGTTAAACGGCTCATTTTTTCTTATGATTGACAAAAGCCATCCAGATGGCTGTGAAATTGATTGTTTTTTATGCTAATGCGTAAGAATTGTTTTAAGCGCAATAAGAATGGGGTTATTTTTTTGTCTCAGGATATTTCGTGGAAACAAAACGTAACAGGTAGAGGTAATAGCGGGGTTGTGGTTTAAAGACGCTTACTTCTGACTGACGAAAACTGACATTGCAGGATAAAATAATGGCCAGCATTTGCTGGCCATTAATGATTTGGTCGGTTAGAAACTTGCGTTACGCGGTGTGCGTGGGAACGGAATCACATCACGTACGTTCTGAACACCTGTTACGTAAGCAATCAGACGTTCGAAGCCCAGGCCAAAGCCGGAGTGTGGAACGGTGCCGTAGCGACGGAGATCGCGATACCAGCTGTAGTCCGCCGGGTTAAGGCCCATCTCCTGCATACGCGCGTCCAGCACATCCAGGCGCTCTTCACGCTGGGAGCCACCGATGATCTCACCGATGCCCGGCGCGAGGACATCCATCGCGGCAACGGTTTTACCGTCTTCGTTAAGGCGCATATAGAACGCCTTAATGTCTTTCGGATAGTTTTTCACCACAACCGGTGCTTTAAAGTGCTTCTCTGCCAGATAACGTTCGTGCTCGGAGGAGAGATCCACGCCCCAGTAAACCGGGTTTTCGAATTTCTCACCGCATTTTTCCAGGATTGCGACCGCGTCGGTGTAATCCACCTGCGCGAAGTCTGCTGAGACGAAGCGCTCAAGACGGGCGATGGCGTCGTTATCGACACGCTCAGCGAAGAATTTCATGTCGTCTGCACGCTCTTCGAGAACGGCTTTAAACACGTATTTCAGCATCGCTTCTGCCAGGGCTGCCGCGTCATTTAGATCGGCAAAGGCCACTTCCGGCTCCAGCATCCAGAATTCCGCCAGGTGACGGCTGGTGTTGGAGTTTTCCGCACGGAAGGTTGGGCCGAAGGTGTAGATCTTAGACAGCGCACAGGCGTAGGTTTCACCGTTGAGCTGGCCGGAAACCGTCAGGAAGGCTTCTTTACCAAAGAAGTCTTTGTCGTAATCGACTTTACCTTCCGGCGTACGCGGCAGGTTTTCCATATCCAGCGTTGAAACGCGGAACATTTCACCTGCGCCTTCGGTATCGGAAGCCGTGATCAGCGGAGTAGAAACCCAGAAGTAACCCTGCTCGTCAAAGAAACGATGCAGCGCCTGCGCCAGCGTATGACGCACGCGGGCAACCGCACCAATCAGGTTGGTGCGCGGACGCAGGTGCGCGACTTCACGCAGATATTCGATGCTGTGACGCTTTGCAGCCATCGGGTAGGTGTCAGGATCTTCAACCCAGCCGGTCACTTCCACCGAGGTCGCCTGAATTTCGTAGCTCTGACCCTGGCCCGGAGAGGCCACCACAACACCGGTGACGATCACGGAACAGCCGGTTGTCAGGTGCAGAACGTCATCATTGTAATTGGGCAGAGAATTATTAATGACGGCCTGTACAGGATCAAAGCAGGAACCGTCATAGACGGCGAGGAAGGAGATGCCAGCTTTAGAATCTCGGCGAGTACGCACCCATCCGCGCACGGTGACCTCCTGGTCAACGGCGACACGGCCCTGGAGTACGTCGGCTACAGGCACAACGCTCATAATATTCTCTCTGTTAATAGTCGGAAAAAATAAACACTTGTCCGCCCTTATAGGGGGGATATCTATGTTACCTGCCATCCGCTATCAGACAAGTAAATTTCACCGTCTTATGAGAAGAAATAAGAAATTAATAAGAGAAGGGGAGCCATGAAGGCTCCCCCGAAGCCGTTAACTGGCTTTTTTAACCTGAGGCAGATCGAAGGCTTTACGTAATGCGCGGACAAACGCTTTGTCATGGCAGATGGTTTTGCCCGGACTGTCGGAGAGCTTCGCGACCGGCTTACCGTTACATTCCACCAGTTTTATGACGATGTTCAGCGGTTTCACCTGAGGAATATCACAGGTTAACCGCGTACCAATCCCGAAACTCAGGTTCACCCGCGATGAGAAATGGCGATAAAGGTCGACGGCTTTCGCCAGGTCAAGGTTATCGGAGAAGACCAGCACCTTACTCATGGGGTCGATGCCCAGTTTTTCGTAATGGGCGATGGCTTTCTCACCCCATTCAACCGGGTCCCCGGAATCATGGCGCAAACCCTGGTAGCGTTCGGCAAACTCAGGGCCAAAGTCGCGCAGGAACGCGTCCATGGTAATGCAGTCGGTAAGGGCAATACCCAGCCGATCCGGGTATTCCTCTAGCCACGCGGCGAGGGCGGCGCGCTGGCTGTTGGCAAGGTCAGGGCTGATCTGCTGGTGCGCCTGGAACCATTCGTGCGCCTGGGTGCCCATCGGCGTTAAATCAAGGCGACGTGCAAGATCGTAGTTACTGGTGCCAACGAACCACGGCTCCTGTTGCAGACGTCTGACAATGGCTTCCTGAACCTCGCGAGAGAAGCGGCGGCGCGTGCCAAAGTCCATCAGACGGAATCGGGACATATCGAGCCCTTCGGTCAGTCTGGAAAACTCAACGAGTTTATTCTCCAGAGCGGCAACCGCCTGCGTCACACCGGTTTCAGGGGAGCGATAGCGGTGGGCCAGCTCGCTGATCACGGCCAGAAGCGGCACTTCCCACATGATCACCTCGCGCCACGGGCCGGTCAGACGAATGTCCAGCTTGCCGTTATCATTGGTGACGGTGACCTGTTCCGGGTTATAGCGGAACTCACGCAGCCAGTTCAGATAATCCGCTTTAAAGAAAGGCAGGCCTGAAAGCCACTGATATTCGTCATCGGTGAGCGCCAGATGCTGCATGGCCTCGACCTGTTCACGAATGGAATCTGCGTAGATACCCAGCAAGTCGTCACCCCGGCAGCGAAATTCCGCCGCAACATGGACATCATGATAGTGGTGAAACACGGCTTGCTGCATATGCAGCTTGTACGCGTCGGTATCCAGCAACGTATGCAGAACCGGAGAAGCGAATTGAGTCATAGGTGCGCTGTAGCATCCTCTCACGGGAGCGTTTAGTACAATAAACAACTCCGGAGTATACCCTGTTTAGTGATTTATTGAACCCCGATCACAACATAAGCACACTTTATGGTCGAGAGCATTTCGTGCCCCGTGTTATAAAAATGTAGCTAAAAAGGGCGTTGTGCCTGAAAAGATGAACATTCTGCATAGCGCGTTTTACACAACAGGAATATATTGAATCGTTACTCGACAAACGATGCATAAGGTTTTCTATGACACAACAGCCACAAGCTAAATACCGCCACGACTATCGTGCGCCGGAATACCTGATAAGCGATATCGATCTGACTTTCGACCTGGATGCCACAAAAACCGTGGTGACGGCGGTAAGCCAGGTGACGCGCCAGAGCGCGACAGCCGTGCCGCTGCGTCTGGATGGTGAAGACCTGACGCTGGTTTCCCTGCATATTAACGATGAAGCCTGGTCAGACTATAAAGAAGAAGGCAACCAGCTGGTCATCGACAACCTGCCGGAACGCTTTACCCTGCGCATCGTGAATGAAATTAGCCCTGCCGCCAATACCGCGCTGGAAGGACTTTACCAGTCAGGCGTAGCCCTGTGTACCCAGTGTGAAGCCGAAGGTTTCCGCCACATTACCTGGTATCTGGATCGCCCGGACGTCCTGGCGCGCTTTACCACCAAAATTATTGCCGACAAAACGCTGTACCCGTACCTGCTTTCCAACGGCAACCGGATTGGTGAAGGGGAACTGGAGAATGGCCGTCACTGGGTACAGTGGCAGGATCCGTTCCCGAAACCCTGCTATCTGTTTGCGCTGGTGGCGGGAGATTTCGATGTCCTGCGCGACACCTTTAAAACGCGCTCTGGCCGTGAAGTCGCGCTGGAGCTGTTCGTGGACCGTGGCAACCTTGACCGCGCACCGTGGGCAATGACCTCCCTCATCAACTCCATGAAGTGGGATGAAACGCGCTTTGGCCTCGAATATGACCTCGACATCTATATGATCGTTGCGGTCGATTTCTTCAACATGGGCGCGATGGAGAATAAAGGCCTTAACATCTTTAACTCTAAATACGTGCTGGCGCGTACCGATACCGCCACGGATAAAGATTACCTCGATATCGAACGCGTTATCGGCCACGAATATTTCCATAACTGGACCGGGAACCGCGTCACCTGTCGCGACTGGTTCCAGCTGAGCCTGAAAGAGGGCTTAACCGTCTTCCGCGATCAGGAGTTCAGCTCCGATCTGGGATCGCGGGCGGTGAACCGCATCAATAACGTGCGCACCATGCGTGGTCTGCAATTTGCAGAAGATGCCAGCCCAATGGCGCACCCGATCCGCCCGGATAAAGTCATTGAGATGAATAACTTCTACACCCTGACGGTGTATGAAAAAGGCGCTGAAATTATCCGTATGATCCACACCCTGCTGGGTGAAGAGAATTTCCAGAAAGGGATGCAGCTTTACTTTGAGCGTCACGACGGCAGTGCGGCCACCTGCGACGATTTTGTTCAGGCGATGGAAGACGCCTCTAACGTCGATCTGTCTCATTTCCGCCGCTGGTACAGCCAGGCCGGTACGCCGATTGTGACGGTCAAAGACGACTACAACCCGGAAACCGAGCAGTACACGCTGACCATCAGCCAGCGCACGCCGCCAACGGCCGAGCAGGAAGAGAAACATCCGCTGCACATTCCATTCAGCGTTGAGCTGTACGACAACGAAGGCAACGTGATCCCTTTACAGAAGGGCGGCCACCCGGTGCATAACGTGCTGAACGTGACCCAGGCAGAGCAGACCTTTATCTTCGATAACGTCTATTTCCAGCCCGTTCCTGCCCTGCTGTGCGAATTCTCCGCGCCGGTGAAACTCGAATATAAGTGGAGCGATCAGCAGCTGACGTTCCTGATGCGTCACGCGCGCAACGATTTCTCGCGCTGGGATGCGGCACAAAGCCTGCTGGCGACCTACATCAAGCTGAACGTCAACCGTTACCAGCAGGGCCAGCCGCTGACGCTGCCGGTTCATGTGGCAGACGCGTTCCGTGCCATCCTGCTGGATGAGAACATTGACCCGGCGCTGGCGGCTGAAATTTTGACGCTGCCGTCTGCGACTGAAATCGCCGAGCTGTTTGACATCATCGACCCGATTGCCATCGTCGCCGTGCGTGAAGCGCTGACCCGCACGCTGGCGACCGAACTGGCAGATGAGTTCCTCGCCATTTACAACGCCAACAAGCTGGACGCGTATCGGGTGGAACATGCGGATATCGGTAAACGTTCCCTGCGCAATACCTGCCTGCGCTATCTGGCGTTTGGTGAGGCAGAGCTGGCGAACACGCTGGTCAGCAAGCAGTACCACGAAGCCGATAACATGACGGATGCCCTGGCCGCGCTGGCCGCAAGCGTTGCCGCCGAGCTACCGTGCCGCGATGCGCTGATGCAGGAGTACGACGACAAGTGGCATCAGGATGGTCTGGTGATGGACAAGTGGTTCATCCTTCAGGCCACCAGCCCGGCAGCCGATGTACTCAGCAAAGTACGCAGCCTGCTGAAGCACCGTTCGTTCACCATGAGCAACCCGAACCGCGTCCGCTCTCTGATTGGTGCCTTCGCCAGCAGCAACCCGGCCGCGTTCCATGCCGAAGACGGCAGCGGTTATCAGTTCATGGTTGAAATGCTGACCGAGCTTAACAGCCGTAACCCGCAGGTGGCGTCTCGTCTGATTGAGCCGCTGATCCGCCTGAAACGTTACGATGCGCAGCGTCAGGCGAAAATGCGCGCCGCGCTTGAGCAGCTGAAAGGGCTGGAAAATCTGTCTGGCGATCTGTACGAGAAGATTGCTAAGGCGCTGGCCTGATGTAAAAAAGCCCGGTGGCGCTACGCTTACCGGGCCTACGTGGGGTCGCGGGGCATCGGTTTTCTCCCTCTCCCTGTGGGAGAGGGCCGGGGTGAGGGCATCAGGCATTAGCCTTTATCCGCTGAATCTCCGCTTCCCCACGTTTCATCACCCGATCCAGTACTTCGGCTTCCAGCTCCGCCAGTCTGGCCGATCCCACGCGGCGAGGACGTGGAATATCTACCGTCAGATCCAGACCAATTTTGCCCTCTTCTATTAACAGCACCCTGTCTGCCATTGCCACGGCTTCACTGACATCATGCGTCACCAGCAGTACCGTAAAGCCGTGCGTCTGCCAGAGGGTTTCAATCAGATCCTGCATCTCGATCCGCGTCAGCGCATCAAGCGCGCCGAGCGGTTCATCAAGCAGCAACAGGCCGGGACGGTGAATCAGCGCGCGTGCCAGCGCTACGCGCTGCTTTTGTCCACCCGACAGGGCCGCAGGCCACTCTCCCGCGCGATTCTCCAGCCCTACCGCAGCGAGTGCCTGCCGGGCGTCCTCCCGCCAGCTGCCCTTCAGGCCCAGCCCGACGTTATCCATCACCGTTTTCCACGGCAGCAGACGCGCGTCCTGAAACATCATGCGCGTATCATCCTGAATCGTGGCCAGCGGCGTAGTGCCTGCCAGAATGTCACCGCTGTTTGGCGCTTCCAGCCCGGCTAAAAGACGCAGCAGGGTACTCTTGCCGCCACCGCTGCGGCCGACAACGGCCACGAACTGTCCGGCAGGAATATGCAGATCCAGTGCATTCAGAATGGTGTTGTCGCCGTAGCGTTTGGTCACGCCGTTCAGCAGTAACGGTGTTCCCTGGTTCAGTCGTGCAGTATTCATGCTTTCGCCTCCTGAGCGGTGTAGGCCGGGTTCCAGCGCAGCCAGCTACGTTCCAGCCACTGGGCGCTGACGTCCGCAAGTTTGCCGAGCAGGGCATAAAGGATAATGGCAACCACCACCACGTCCGTTTGCAGGAACTCGCGGGCGTTCATCGCCAGATAACCAATGCCGGAGTTAGCCGAAATGGTTTCCGCCACGATCAGGGTTAGCCACATCAGGCCGAGCGCAAAACGCACCCCAACCATAATGGAGGGCAGGGCGCCCGGCAGGATCACATGGGTAAACAGGGCAAAACCTGACAGGCCATAGCTGCGGGCCATCTCCACCAGACCGCGATCGATATTACGGATCCCATGCCAGGTATTGATATAAATCGGGAATAACGTTCCCAGCGCCACGAGGAAAATTTTGGCGCTCTCATCAATGCCAAACCACAGGATAACCAGCGGAATAAGCGCCAGATGCGGCACGTTGCGCAGCATCTGAACGGAGGTATCCAGCAGCCGCTCACCCCAGCGTGACAGGCCGCTGATCAGCCCCAGCGTCAGGCCGATGCTTCCGCCAATCGAAAAGCCAATTACCGCGCGCCAGGAGCTGATGGCAAGATGTTGCCACAGCTCACCGCTGGCGCTTAGCGACCAGAACGCTTCCACAACGCCCTCCGGAGAGGGCAAAATGCGGCTCGACAGCCAGCCAGTTGAAGACGCCAGTTGCCAGACGAGGACAATGCCGACGGGCAGAAACCACGGCGCGGCGCGCAGCAGCCATTTTTGTGCGGTTGCAGACATGGTGGCTCCTTAGCTTTGCGCGACTTTTCTCGGGATAAACGCGTTCGCCACGGCTTCGCCCTGCAACTGAAGCTGACGTGGCTGCGGAATTTCCGGGATAGCGACATCCAGATGCGGGAACAGCAGTTCACCCACCTTGTACGCCTCCTCCAGATGTGGGTAGCCAGACAGGATAAAGCTGTCGATCCCCAGCGCCGCGTATTCATTAATGCGTGCCGCTACGGTTGGACCGTCGCCGACCAGTGCCGTGCCGGCACCGCCGCGCACCAGACCTACCCCGGCCCACAGGTTCGGGCTGATCTCAAGATTTTCACGCTTGCCGTTGTGCAGGGAAGCCATCCGATGCTGGCCCACGGAGTCGGTTTTGGCAAACGCCGCCTGTGCTTTAGCGATAGTGTCGTCGTCCAGATGAGCGATCAGACGGTCGGCGGCTTGCCAGGCCTCGTCGTTGGTTTCACGTACGATCACGTGCAGGCGAATACCAAAGCGTACCGTACGGCCATGTTCTGCGGCTTTAGCGCGTACCTGAGCAATTTTCTCTTTCACCAGCTCCGGTGGCTCGCCCCAGGTCAGATAGAGATCGACCTGCTCAGCCGCCAGCTCCTGCGCCACGTCCGACGATCCGCCGAAATAGAGGGGAGGGCGCGGCTGCTGTACCGGCGGGAAGTAGAGCTGTGCATCGCGAACGTGGATATGTTTCCCTTCGAAGGTGACAGTTTCCCCTTCCAGCAGACGTCGCCAGACGCGGGTGAACTCTGCGGAGGCTTCATAGCGCTCGGTATGATCGAGAAAGACGCCATCGCCCGCCAGCTCCTGCGGATCGCTGCCCGTCACCAGGTTGAACAGCGCACGGCCGTTGGAAAGCCTGTCCAGCGTTGCCGCCTGACGCGCCGCGACGGTGGGTGACACCACGCTCGGGCGCAAGGCTACCAGGAATTTCAGACGCTGGGTGACGGGGATCATTGACGCGGCAACCAGCCACGCATCCTCACACGAGCGGCCCGTCGGGATCAGTACCCCGGTAAAACCGATGCGGTCTGCCGCCTGGGCGATCTGCTGTAGATAGCCGTGATCGACCGGGCGGGCGCCTTCTTCTGTGCCAAGATAGTGTCCATCACCGTGGGTGGGTAAAAACCAGAAAAGATTCAGACTCATGATTTTTTTCCTTCAATGCCAGCGGGTTGCCAGATGCGTTCGCGAATATTCACCTGCTTTGGAACCAGGCGGTTTTGATAAAAGAGGTCTGCCGTTTGCTGCTGGAGAGCGGCAACGTGGGCGTCAATCGGTGCTATGGTGGTGGGAGGACGGTGGTCAAGATAGGTGGCGATCACCGGTTCAGGCAGGCCCATGGTTTTTGCCAGCAGCGTGATGCTCTGCTGACGCTGGCTTTGGGTCAGCGCATCGGCCTGAGAGAAGGTATCCAGCACCTGCTGAATAAATGCGCCATTTTTCTCAGCGTAAGGACGTGCCGCCAGGTAGAACGAACCGGTCTGCTTCAGGGTGGTGCCGTCTTTCAGCACCCGCACACCGCCCTGCAACAGTGCGGCGGAGTAGTACGGATCCCAGATAGCCCAGGCATCAACATTTTTTTGCTGAAACGCCGCGCGCGCATCGGCAGGCGTCAGGTAAACGGGCTGGATATCGGTGAATTTAAGGCCGGCCTCCTGCAACGCGCGCAGCAGCAGGTTGTGCGAGCTTGAACCTTTCTGGAAAGCAACCTTATGGCCTTTGAGGTCGGCGACGCTTTTGATCTCGCTGTTTTCCGGCACCAAAATAACCTCTGCCTTCGGCTTGGCGGGCTCAACGCCAACGTAAACCAGATCCGCCCCGGCAGCCTGCGCAAAGATTGGCGGGATATCGCCGGTGCTGCCTAAATCAATACTCCCGACGTTCAGCGCCTCCAGCATCTGTGGTCCGGCAGGGAACTCGACCCATGAGAATTTGGTCTCCGGGAAACGCTTCTCAAGCAACGCATGGCTTTTCGCCAACACCATGCTGACGCTGCCTTTCTGATAACCGATACGCAGGCTCTCCGGCGTTTTCTCCGCCGCCTGAGCCAGCGACGCCACTGCCAGCAGACCTGCCAGCCCGATACGGGTAACTGTTTTAAACATGCGCCACTCCTTGTGATTGATGAAATGCTGCCGCGTGGCGATCCCGACGGTTCAGGGCGTGCCAGAAGGTTTCGAGCGCACTGTCGAGGCGGGTTTGCAGATTCGGCGTGAAATGGGGTTTATGCTGGTAGTCGATTACCTGTGAGTCGTCAGCGAAGACGCCATGCAGGATCTCCTGCGCTTTCAGCGCGTTCAGAACCGGCTTGAGGGCATAATCCACCGCCAGTAAATGGGCTACCGTACCGCCTGTGGCCAGCGGCAGGACGACCTTACCGTCCAGCGCGCGTTCGGGCAGCAGATCGAGCAGCGTTTTCAGTGCGCCGGAAAAAGAGGCTTTGTAAATCGGTGTCGCGACGACCAGCCCGTCAGCACTCTTAAGTTGTTCGATCAGGGTTTTCAGCGCCGGGCTGTCGAAACGGGCGTAGAGCAGATCTTCAGGCGCGAAATTGTGCAAATTCCAGTGACACACTTCGACATCCAGAGCATTAAGCTTTTCGCGAGCGTATTCCAGCAGTGCGCTGGAGCGAGAGGGGAAGCGGGGGCTTCCGGCCAGGGTAATGACGCGCATGGTTGCTCCTTATAACTAATTGTTTGCTTTTATCTAACATTCATAACAATTTTCAGGAGTGTGACATTGCGTGGTTATTCCACTAAATGATTTATCCTCAGGATGAATGCAGAAAAATGCATAAGAAGCGAACCGATAAGTAAACGATTGCGTTTTACGTGGCTTTTTTTGCCACAGGTCAATTCCCTTTCCGGGCGGAATCGCACATAATCCCCTCCCGGTTTGCACACCGGGAATCCAGGAGAGTTCATGTACTACCCCTTCGTTCGTAAAGCCCTTTTCCAGCTCGATCCTGAGCGCGCTCATGAATTTACATTTCAGCAGTTACGCCGTATTACAGGAACGCCTCTGGCCGCGCTGGTGCGTCAAAACGTGCCGGAAAAACCAGTTCAGTGCATGGGCCTGACTTTCAAAAATCCACTGGGCCTGGCGGCCGGTCTGGACAAAAATGGCGAATGCATTGATGCACTCGGTGCGATGGGCTTTGGCTCGATCGAAATCGGGACGGTGACGCCGCGTCCGCAGCCGGGAAATGACAAGCCACGTCTGTTTCGCCTGGTTGAAGCCGAGGGGCTGATCAACCGCATGGGCTTTAATAACCTTGGCGTCGATCATCTGGTTGAGAACGTTAAGAAAGCCCATTTTGATGGCGTGCTGGGTATTAATATTGGCAAAAATAAAGACACGCCGGTCGAGCAGGGTAAAGATGACTATCTGATTTGTATGGAAAAAGTCTATGCCTATGCCGGTTATATTGCGGTGAATATATCTTCGCCTAACACCCCAGGACTGCGTTCATTACAATATGGCGAAGCGCTCGACGATCTTCTTAGCGCCATTAAAAATAAACAAACGGCGCTACAGGCGATCCACCATAAATATGTTCCGGTCGCGGTTAAGATCGCCCCGGATCTTTCGGCAGAAGAATTGATCCAGGTTGCCGACAGTTTAGTTCGCCATAATATTGATGGTGTGATTGCAACCAATACAACACTCGATCGCTCTCTCGTTCAGGGAATGAAAAACTGTGACGAAGCGGGTGGATTAAGTGGCCGTCCGGTACAATTAAAAAGCACCGAAATTATTCGCGCACTCTCCGCAGAATTAAAAGGTCAGCTGCCGATTATTGGCGTGGGTGGCATTGACTCTGTCATCGCTGCACGTGAGAAGATGGCGGCAGGTGCATCGCTGGTGCAAATTTATTCCGGCTTTATTTTTAAAGGGCCGCCGCTGATTAAAGAAATCGTCACGCATATCTAATCTTTTCTCTTAATCAGACAACCAGGGCTTTATTTCCAGCCCTGGTTGTTTTATATTCCGTCATTGTTGCTTATTTAAACATTATAGTCTTTTATTACTAGTGTTATAAGCGAAGCGGCAAACAGGACATTTTTAGTACAGTACGTTTAGGGGACGGGAGAGAAACATGCGAATTAAACCTGACGATAACTGGCGCTGGTATTTTTGTGACGAGCATGACCGTATGATGCTCGACTTAGCCAATGGCATGTTGTTTCGCTCTCGTTTTGCGCGCCGAATGTTAACGCCAGACGCGTTTGCTCCCTCAGGCTTTTGCGTTGACGACGCTGCACTCTATTTCTCTTTTGAAGAAAAATGCCGCGAGTTCGATCTCTCCAAAGAACAGCGCGCTGAACTGGTACTAAATGCGCTGGTGGCGATCCGTTTCCTGAAACCGCAAATGCCGAAAAGCTGGCATTTTCTCGCCCACGGCATGTGCTGGACCCCGGCTATCGGCGATGCGGCGAGCGTCAATCTGAGCGATACCGAAGAAGAGGTGAATTTGCTGGTGGTTGAACCCGGTGAAAACGCTGCGCTCTGTTTGCTGGCCCAACCCGGCGTGACCATTGCCGGGCGAGTTATGCAGTTAGGTGATGCCATCAAAGTGATGAATGACAGGCTGAAGCCACAGCTGCGCGTTGATTCCTTCAGCCTTGAACAGGCAGTTTAAGCTTCCAGCTGTACGGATGTTTTCGGGACACAGCTACAGCACAGGATCGTGCCGTCACTGCCAATCGCAGATTTCTTCAGGGCACTTACTTCACCATCGACCAGTTTAATGCGACAGCATCCGCAAATCCCCGCGCGACAGGAATACGGTACGCGGATACCTGCCTGCTCCAGCTGTTCCAGTAGCACCTGCTGATTGTTACCACGGATAACCTTGCCTTCCCAGTGAATATCCACCGCGGAAGCGACGTTGGTGACAACGTCAACCATCTCTTCTTCCTGACCTGCGCCGTACACCCTGGCAGGCCCGCGGGTGAGAATTTCGACCTCGTCGCCCACGCGGATCACGCCGCTGGAGCGGGGGATCAGGTTCTGGCCGAAGTCGACATCGCCGTTATCCTGCGCGGTACGAAATGACTGCAAGGTTTTCAGCGGTTCGCCGGAAGGGTGTTTCTGACCTTTCTCCGGGCTGACGGTGGTAAAAATACAGCGGCTGCACGGCTTCACGACATCAAAAATAACGCTGCCGATGCGGATCACTTTCCAGGTATCTTCATCCCAGGCATTCGCTCCGGTCACCACCAGATTCGGGCGAAACTGCTCCATCTGCACGCTGGCTTTGCAACGATTTTGTAAATCACGCAGCGAGGCCTCGCTGGTCAGCAGGAAGGGAAAACCATCCGCGAAGGAGAGAGGAACCGCATCGTGGCGCTTCACGCGACGGGTCAGCGCAGGCCCAACCCAGCGCAGCTGAACGTCACGGGAGAAAAAGCCGCTCAGCCACTGGTTAATGTTATCCGGCGCGATACGCGCGGTAAAATGATTGCCCCACACTTCCGTTGGCGCATCAAGCGGCGCAAAATCAGCAAAGCGGATCACGACGCTTGAACCGTCCGGCGCAGTCAAATGCAGCCCGTCATGAAGCGGGGAAGGGGTAAAGCGAACCATCTGCGGGAACTGACGTGCGGTGATAAACGTACCGTCAGGCTCGGTGACCATAAAAATACGATCAAAGGCGAATCCGCTCATATCGGCCAGCGCGTGAGAGACGCCGATGCCGCGCATGGATTTCACCGGATGAATAAAAAGCCTGGATAACGTCGCCACTGCACACTCCCGCTAAAGAAAATAAGCCTTCAACTTTATGACATACACGCCATATTAGCTATAATGCGCGACAATTTTCTATGAGTAAAAGTGACGATATGAATTCTCTGTTTGCCAGTACGGCCCGTGGGCTGGAAGAGCTGTTAAAAACTGAACTGGAAGCCCTGGGCGCGAAAGAGTGCCGGGTGGTTCAGGGTGGTGTCCATTTTGAGGGCGACACGCGGCTTATTTACCAGAGCCTGATGTGGAGCCGTCTGGCGTCGCGCATCATGCTGCCGATGAAAGAGTGCAAGGTCTACAGCGATCTTGATCTCTACACCGGCGTACAGATGATCGACTGGACAGAGATCTTCACCCCGGACGCTACCTTTGCGGTGCATTTCAACGGCGTCAACGATGAGATCCGCAACAGCCAGTATGGTGCCCTGCGCGTTAAGGATGCCATTGTGGACTGCTTCACGCGTCGCAATAAAGAACGTCCGAACGTTGACCGTGACAACCCGGATCTGCGTATCAACGTCTGGCTGAACGGCGATACGGCCAGTATTTCCCTGGATCTGAGTGGCGCAGGCCTGCATCTGCGCGGCTATCGCGATCGCACCGGAATGGCGCCGATCAAAGAAACGCTGGCTGCCGCTATCGTGATGCGCTCCGGATGGCAGCCAGGTACGCCGCTGCTCGATCCGATGTGCGGTTCCGGTACGCTGCTGATTGAAGCCGCGATGCTGGCCACCGACCGTGCGCCAGGGCTGCACCGCGGCCACTGGGGCTTCAAAGGCTGGGCGCAGCACGATGAAGCCATCTGGAAAGAGGTCAAAGACGATGCGCAGACCCGCGCCCGTAAAGGGCTGGCGGAGTACACCTCTCACTTTTACGGTTCGGACAGCGATGCACGGGTGATTGAACGCGCGCGCAGCAACGCCCGTCGTGCCGGTATCGGCGAGCTGGTGACCTTCGAGGTGAAGGACGTGGCGAACCTGACCAATCCGCTGCCAAAAGGCCCGTACGGTACGGTGATCAGCAACCCGCCGTATGGTGAGCGTCTGGACAGCGAGCCGGCGCTGATTGCACTGCACAGCCTGCTGGGCCGCAACATGAAAGCGCATTTCGGCGGCTGGAACCTCTCCCTGTTTAGCGCCTCGCCGGAGCTGCTGAGCTGCCTGCAATTGCGTGCCGATCGCCAGTTCAAAGCGAAAAACGGCCCGCTGGACTGCGTGCAGAAAAACTACCATCTGGCAGAAGTAGCGGCGGATAGCAAACCGTCAGGCGTGGCGGAAGATTACGCCAACCGCCTGCGCAAAAACCTGAAGAAATTTGAGAAGTGGGCGAAGCAAGAAGGCATCGAATGTTATCGCCTGTACGACGCTGACCTGCCCGAGTACAACGTGGCGGTTGACCGCTATGCGGACTGGGTGGTGGTTCAGGAATACGCCCCGCCGAAAACTATCGATGCGCAAAAAGCGCGTCAGCGTATGCTGGATGTGATTGCGGCCACCATCGCCGTACTCGGCATTTCGCCAAACAAGCTGGTGCTGAAAACCCGTGAGCGTCAGAAAGGTAAAAATCAGTATCAGAAGATGGGCGAGAAAGGCGACTTCCTCGAAGTGGGCGAATATAACGCGCGCCTGTGGGTTAACCTGACCGACTACCTTGATACCGGTCTGTTCCTCGATCACCGTATCGCCCGCCGCATGCTGGGCCAGATGAGCAAGGGGAAAGACTTCCTGAACCTTTTCTCCTATACCGGCAGCGCCAGCGTTCATGCGGGGCTTGGCGGCGCGCGTAGCACCACCACGGTAGATATGTCCCGGACTTATCTGGAGTGGGCAGAGCGCAACCTGCGTCTTAACGGCTTAACCGGCCGTCAGCATCGCCTGTTACAGGCCGACGTGCTGGGCTGGCTGCGCGATACCGACGAGCAGTTTGACCTGATCTTTATCGATCCGCCGACCTTCTCTAACTCCAAGCGTATGGAGGATAGCTTTGATGTTCAACGCGATCACCTGCGCCTGATGACCGACCTGAAGCGTCTGCTGCGTAAAGGCGGCACCATTATGTTCTCGAATAACAAGCGCGGATTCCGCATGGATCACGACGGCCTGGCCGAACTGGGACTGAAAGCACAAGAAATCAGCCAAAAAACGCTGTCTCAGGACTTTGCCCGTAACCGTCAAATCCACAACTGCTGGCTGATCTCCGCGGTCTGAAAGGAAAAATAAATGTCTTTAATTAGTATGCACGGCGCGTGGCTCTCTTTCAGCGACTCACCGCTTCTCGATAATGCAGAGCTGCATATCGAAGATAACGAGCGCGTCTGTCTGGTGGGCCGTAACGGCGCAGGTAAATCGACGCTGATGAAAATCCTCAACCGTGAGCAGGGGCTGGATGACGGCCGTATTGTTTACGAGCAGGATCTGATCGTCTCTCGTCTGCAACAGGATCCGCCGCGTAACGTCACCGGCAGCGTGTACGATTTTGTGGCCGAAGGGATTTCAGAGCAGGCGGAATACCTCAAGCGTTACCACGAGATTTCGCATCTGGTGATGACGGACCCGAGCGACAAGAATCTCAACGAGCTGGCAAAAGTGCAGGAGATGCTCGATCACCACGGCCTGTGGCAGCTGGAAAACCGCATTAACGAAGTGCTGGCCCAGCTTGGCCTGGAAGCGGATATGGAGCTGTCGGCGCTCTCCGGCGGCTGGCTGCGTAAAGCGGCGCTGGGTCGTGCCCTGGTGAGCGGGCCTAAGGTGCTGCTGCTGGACGAACCGACGAACCACCTGGATATCGAAGCGATTGACTGGCTGGAAGGGTTCCTGAAAACCTTTAACGGTACCATTATCTTCATCTCCCACGACCGTTCGTTCATCCGCAACATGGCCACGCGCATTGTCGATCTTGATCGCGGCAAGCTGGTGACCTATCCGGGCGATTACGATACCTATCTGCTGGAGAAAGAAGAAAACCTGCGCGTGGAAGAGCTGCAAAATGCCGAGTTCGACCGCAAGCTGGCCCAGGAAGAGGTATGGATCCGTCAGGGCATTAAAGCGCGTCGTACCCGTAACGAAGGCCGCGTTCGCGCCCTGAAGGCGATGCGCCGCGAACGTAGCGAACGCCGCGAAGTCATGGGTAGCGCCAAAATGCAGGTGGAAGAGGCGTCCCGCTCGGGCAAGATTGTCTTCGAAATGGAGAACGTGAATTATTCGGTTGACGGCAAAGTGCTGGTGAACGATTTCTCCGCTCAGGTTCAGCGCGGCGACAAAATTGCGCTGATCGGCCCGAACGGGTGCGGTAAAACCACACTGCTGAAACTGATGCTCGGTCAGCTCCAGGCCGACAGCGGTCGTATCCACTGCGGTACCAAACTGGAAGTGGCGTACTTCGACCAGCACCGCGCCGAGCTGGATCCAGACCGTACGGTGATGGATAACCTCGCCGAGGGTAAACAGGAGGTCATGGTTAATGGCAAGCCGCGTCACGTGCTGGGCTACCTTCAGGACTTCCTGTTCCACCCGAAACGCGCTATGACGCCGGTGCGCGCGCTGTCCGGGGGAGAACGTAACCGTCTTTTGCTGGCGCGTCTGTTCCTGAAACCCAGTAACTTATTGATTCTCGATGAACCGACTAACGATCTGGATGTCGAAACGCTGGAACTGCTGGAAGAGTTGATTGATGGTTATCAGGGAACCGTGATGCTGGTCAGCCACGATCGTCAGTTTGTCGATAACACCGTGACCGAGTGCTGGATCTTCGAAGGCAAAGGACGCATCGGGCAATATGTGGGCGGCTATCATGACGCGCGTGGACAGCAATCGCAGTCGCTGGCGCAAAAACAGGCGAAGACCAAAAATGTCGCTGAACCTGTTGTTGCAAAGGCAGAAACTGTCAAAAAGTCTCCTGCTAAAATGAGTTATAACTTGCAGCGCGAGCTGGAAGGGCTGCCGCAGCGTCTGGAAGAGCTGGAAGCTGCACTGGAAGCACTGCAAATCCAGGTCGCTGATGCGTCATTCTTTACGCAGCCTCACGACTATACTCAGAAAGTATTGGCTGAACTCTCCCAGGCTGAACAGGCGCTGGAAGAGGCATTTGAGCGCTGGGAGTACCTTGAGTCTCTGAAAAACGGCGCATAAACAGGGATAATCTATGTGTGACCAGCACCATGCCGATCGGCATATATTATGCTCGCAATGCGATATGCTCGTGGCGTTGCCAGAGCTTGGTCACGGACATAAGGCTGCCTGCCCGCGCTGCGGCGCTACGCTGACGACCGAGTGGGACGCGCCAAGGCAGCGTCCTACGGCTTATGCGCTGGCAGCCTTATTCATGTTACTGCTCTCCAATCTCTTCCCTTTCATCTATATGAAAGTGGGCGGGATGACCAGCCAGGTGGATTTACTGGAAATACCAGGCGTGATGTTCTCGGAAGATTACGCCAGCCTTGGCACCTTCTTTCTTCTTTTCGTGCAGATCGTCCCGGCTTTTTGCCTGGTCGTCATTCTGCTGCTGGTCAACCGCGTCAGGATGCCCACTGTCCTTAAAATCAAACTCGCGCGGATCCTGTTCCAGTTGAAAAGCTGGGGCATGGCGGAAATTTTTCTCGCGGGTATCCTGGTCAGCTTCGTGAAGCTGATGGCCTACGGCGATGTGGGGATTGGCAGCAGCTTTATTCCGTGGTGTCTGTACTGCGTGCTACAACTGCGCGCGTTCCAGTGCGTGGACCGACGCTGGGCCTGGGACGATATTGCCCCGGCGCCGACGCTCTCGCAGACGGTAAAGGTGGGCGTACCGGGTATCCGTCAGGGGCTTCGCTCCTGCTCGTGCTGCACCGCCGTGCTGCCCGCGGATGTCGAGGTGTGCCCGCGCTGTGAAACAAAAGGTCACGTCCGGCGTAAAAATAGCCTGCAATGGACCATGGCGCTGCTGGTGACCTCTGTCATGCTCTATCTGCCCGCCAATATCTTGCCGATCATGATCACCGATCTGCTCGGCGACAGAATGCCCTCGACCATACTGGCCGGGGTGATTTTGCTGTGGAGCGAGGGGTCATACCCTGTGGCAGGCGTCATATTCCTCGCCAGTATTATGGTTCCGACCTTAAAGATGATTGCCATTGCCTGGCTTTGCTGGGATGCAAAAGGGCACGGTAAGCGAGACAGCGAGCGTATGCATCTGATTTATGAGGTCGTGGAATTTGTTGGCCGCTGGTCGATGATTGACGTGTTCGTGATTGCAGTTCTCTCAGCGCTGGTGCGTATGGGGGGGCTGATGAGTATTTATCCCGCTATGGGGGCGCTGATGTTTGCGTTGGTCGTCATTATGACCATGTTTGCGGCCATGACCTTCGACCCTCGTTTATCGTGGGATCGTGAGCCCGATTCAAGCCATGAGGAAGAGTAAGAGCATGGAAAATAAGAGTGGAGAGGCTAAAGTGCAGAAGGTCAGAAACTGGTCGCCGGTGTGGATTTTCCCCATCGTGACCGCGCTGATCGGTGCATGGATCCTGTTTTATCATTACAGCCATCAGGGACCGGAAGTCACGCTAATTACCACCAATGCAGAGGGGATTGAGGGCGGAAAAACCACCATCAAGAGCCGCAGCGTGGATGTGGGTGTCGTGGAAAGCGCGACCCTGACGGATGATTTAACCCATGTTGAAATCAAGGCCCGCCTGAATGCCGGCATGGAAAAACTGCTCCATGAAGATTCTGTTTTTTGGGTAGTGAAACCGCAGGTCGGAAGAGAAGGGATCAGCGGCTTAGGGACGCTATTGTCAGGGGCCTACATCGAACTCCAGCCTGGCAACAAAGGCGCCCAGCCAGCAAACTATCAGCTGCTGGATTCACCGCCGCTTGCGCCACCGGATGCAAAAGGGATCCGCGTTATTCTGGACAGCAAAAAAGCGGGCCAGCTCTCGCCGGGCGATCCGGTACTGTTCCGTGGGTATCGCGTCGGTTCGGTTGAAACAAGCACCTTCGATCCGCAAAAACGGACCATCAGCTATCAGCTTTTTATCAATGCGCCTAATGATCGCTTGGTGACCAGCAACGTTCGCTTCTGGAAAGACAGCGGGATCGCGGTGGATCTGACCTCTGCGGGGATGCGCGTTGAGATGGGTTCACTCACCACGCTGTTTGGTGGGGGCGTCAGTTTTGATGTGCCGGAAGGTATCGATCTGGGACAACCGGTGGCGGAGAAAACCGCCTTCAGGCTGTTTGACGATCAAAAAAGCATTCAGGATGCGCTCTATACCGATCACATCGACTACCTGATGTTCTTTAAGGACTCTGTACGCGGCTTGCAGCCTGGGGCGCCAGTTGAGTTCCGGGGTATCCGTCTGGGGACCGTGGGACAAGTGCCTTACTTTGTTCCGGGACTCAAGCAGATGCTTGATGATGATTATCGTATTCCGGTGCTGATCCGCATTGAGCCTGAGCGTTTGATTAACCAGATAGGCGAGGACCAGGATATTGGGGAGCATATCAGCGATCTGATGAATCGCGGTCTGCGTGGCTCGCTGAAAACTGGCAACCTGGTCACAGGGGCGTTATATGTCGATATGGACTTCTATCCAAAAGCGCCACCAATGACGGGGATCCGTGAATTTGGCGGCTACAAAATTATTCCTACGGTCAGCAGTGGCCTGGCGCAGATCCAACAGCGCCTGATGGAAACGCTGGATAAGATCAACAATCTGCCGCTGAATCCAATGCTTGAGGCCGCGACGGGATCACTGCATCAGAGCCAGGCGACGATGCAACGTCTGCAAACCACGCTGGATAATATCAACAAGATCACTGCCAACCAGTCCATGCAGCAGCTGCCGCAGGATATGCAGAAAACGTTGCGCGAACTGAATCGCAGTATGCAGGGCTTCCAGCCGGGCTCAGCGGCTTACAACAAGATGGTGGCGGATATGCAACGTCTTGATCAGGTTTTACGCGAGCTACAGCCCGTTCTGAAAACGCTCAATGAAAAGAGCAACGCGCTGGTGTTTGAAGCGAAAGACAAAAAGGATCCTGAGCCTAAGAGGGCGAAACAATGAAAAAATGGCTAATCATCGCAGGCGCACTGGTATTAACGGCCTGTAGCTCTGGAAGCGATAACAAAAGCTACTACCAGCTGCCGTTAAGCGCGCAATCCGGTGCGCAGAGTAGCACCTCGCAGGGCAGCCGTCTGCTGTGGGTTGAACAGGTTGCCGTGCCAGATTATCTGGCGGGCAACGGGGTGGTCTACCAGACCAGCGATGTGCAGTACGTTATTGCCAACAATAACCTGTGGGCCAGCCCGCTGGATCAGCAGCTACGCAATACGCTGGTGGCGAATCTGAGCAGCCAGCTTCCTGGTTGGGTAGTCGCCTCGCAGCCTCTGGGAAGCGATCAGGACACTCTGAATGTTAACGTGACGGGATTCCATGGCCGCTATGATGGTGCGGTTGTTATCAGCGGGGAGTGGCTCTTGAATCATCAGGGCCAGCTGATTAAGCGTCCTTTCCATCTGGAACTGAAGCAGCAGAAAGATGGCTATGACGAAATGGTGAAAGTGCTTGCGCAGGGGTGGGCACAGGAGTCGGCTGCTATCGCAAGAGAGATTTCCCGGCTGCCATAAGTAAAATTCATCGACGAAAGCCGCACTCAGCTTCTTGCTGATTGCGGCTTTTTTTTCGTTTTATGTTCATTTTGTTACTTGTCCCGCGTCACATTTTTTGTACAAACGATCTTCCATGTAGCTCACAAATATGACACCCGTATGAATTTTGAACGTTGACGCTGACGCCGATTCGGGGTATTCGTTAACTGTGCTTGCACATATTGCAATCACTGTTTTCTTTCCACCAGACAAAAGAATGAGGGAAACGAGGCATGAAGAGACAGAAACGAGATCGCCTGGAAAGGGCTCATCAACGTGGTTATCAGGCTGGCATCGCCGGACGTTCAAAAGAAATGTGTCCCTATCAGGCCCTGAATCAAAGGTCCCAATGGCTAGGGGGCTGGCGAGAAGCCATCGGAGACAGGGCAGTACTTGCTTGATACCGTCTCTTTAAAAAGAAACCTCCGCAATGCGGAGGTTTCGCCTTTCTGGAAGGGGCTAAATGCCGTTATCAGAAAGCGGAGGTATCCTGGAACAGACCCACTTTCAGGTCGTTCGCGGTATAAATAAGACGACCATCTACCAGCACTTCACCGTCCGCCAGGCCCATAATCAGGCGGCGGTTAACGATGCGTTTGAAATGGATACGGTAGGTGACTTTCTTCGCGGTAGGCAGAACCTGACCGGTGAATTTCACTTCGCCTACGCCCAGCGCACGGCCTTTACCTTCACCGCCAAGCCAGCCCAGATAGAAGCCAACCAGCTGCCACATGGCATCGAGGCCCAGGCAGCCAGGCATTACCGGATCGCCAATAAAGTGGCAACCGAAGAACCACAGGTCCGGGTTGATATCGAGTTCTGCTTCTACGTAACCCTTATCAAAGTTGCCGCCGGTTTCGGTCATTTTCACGACACGGTCCATCATCAGCATATTTGGGGCCGGTAACTGCGGGCCTTTCGCACCAAACAGTTCACCGCGACCAGAGGCAAGAAGGTCTTCTTTAGTATAGGATTCGCGTTTATCTACCATGTTCTCAGTAAGCCTTATTTTAGTGAAGGACGCAGGATAGCTAACACGTGTACGCTGAACAAGTCCGATCAGTTAGCACTAAACCAACTTAACCAGCGTAACGGCCACGGATAACGATGACGAGCATCCTGCTGTGTCGCCTGAGCTATACGTTCCTGAATGGTCTGCATCAGGGTTGTCTGGCCTTCGCCGTCCCAGACCAGGTTTGTCAGTAAGGGTAGAGCATCCTCAACCCCTTCGATGGCCCAGACGGCGAATTGTTCCTGCTCTACCGCATCCAGAATCGCCTGGCTCAGGCTCAAATGGCGAGCGTTAGGCGCCGGAATAATCACGCCCTGTTTGCCGTTTAAACCGCGCTGCTGGCAGATAGCAAAGAAGCCTTCGATTTTCTCATTCAGTCCACCCACCGGTTGAGCACGACCAAACTGATCTACGGAACCGGTAATCGCAATATTCTGATTAATCGGTACGTCTGCAAGCGCGCTGATCACGGCGCACAGCTCTGCCATCGAGGCGCTGTCGCCGTCGACTTCACTGTAGGACTGCTCAAAGGTCAACGAGGCAGAGAAGGGGATCTGCTGCTCCAGCTGAAGTTCAGACATCAGGAATGCCTGCATGATCATCATGCCTTTGGCATGAATGTTTCCGCCCAGTTCGGCCTTGCGTTCGATATCGGTAAATTCGCCGTCACCAATGTGCACGACACAGCTGATACGGGAAGGCTCGCCAAAGGCGCGCGGGTGTCCGGGGAACTCGATGACGGACAAGGCGTTGATTTGCCCGATACGTTCGCCTTCGGTCTCCACCAGAATCTGTTCCAGCAGAATTTCATCCTGCATACGGTCAGCAAGATAACCTTCACGCCATTCACGCTGGGCCAGCATCTGGCTAAGCTGCTCACCAGTAAACGGACCGTTGCCGCTGATAACGCCCACTTCACGCAGCTGTTTACCGATCCAGAGCGGGCAGAGCGGCAGGGTTTCCTGATCGCCAGTGTAGCGTACGGCCTCGCGGATTAAGCCCGGCCACGCATCCTCGGCAGGCGAGGGCAGCGCGAAACGTTCCGCCACGGCCATAACCCACTGACACCACTGCGCCATGTCATCGGCATCGGCGATCTGAATATTGTCTTCAAATTCACTGTAAACCGCCTGCTCCGCGAGTTCTGGCTCCATTTCCTGGAAATCAGCCAGAGATTCACGGTCACCCGTCAGCACGACGGTCAGCGACAGCGGCATAGACGGAATGGAAACAGGCAGCGGACGTGAATCGTCGTAGCCTATCCATTCAAAACGTTGCTGCATCACCACCGTTTTCAGGCGCATCCACAGCAAAGGCTGTGCGAGCAGGGTGCGAAGGGAGATGAGCAACACACCACCGTTCGCGCGGTGTACCAGACCGGGTTGCAGTGACATATCGCCATTGAACTGACGAAGGCAGCCGAACAGCTGTTCTGCTTCCACCCAGTTGGCGGTGATCACTTCGCCTTTTACAGCGAATTGTCCGTCTGCCTGCGTGGCAGGTTCGAAGGTCACGTCACGTCCGGCAATATGATACTGACCACCAAAAACGGCATTCGTTTTTGGATGCAACTGGCGCATGGCATCACCGAGAAGCGTCAGATACTCGGCTTCTTCCGGGGCTTTGAGCAGCATGAAAGGAGATGTAGCCCATGGGGATGACATCTGCTCCAGCGCGTAATGCAAACGCGGTTGTGTATCGCTAAGTATGAATTCGTGTTCTTTTGTGAGGTCTGGCTGTGCAAACAGCTCCTGATAGCTCTCGGTATCCGGAACCAGGTCACGCCATGCAAGTTTCGTAATGGTCAAAGTTGATGTTTTTTAGTCAGAAGTAAAACCGTGGAGTATACCGTAAGCGGCGCACTCTGCCCAATCAGGATTAGGGTTTTCGTCATGCGGATCGCCTGCCGTGTTTCACAGGATATGATTTCTTTTCAGCAGATTGCCAAAAAACTGATATTCTGAACAGAGTTACACGGTAACACTGAGATCGCAATGAAATATCAACAACTGGAAAACCTCGAAAGCGGCTGGAAATGGAAGTACCTGGTCAAAAAGCACCGTGAAGGGGAGCTGATCACCTGCTACATCGAAGCCAGCGCGGCACAAGAAGCTGTGGATATGTTGCTGACCCTCGAAAACGAACCGGTACAGGTCAACGGCTGGATTGAGAAACACATTAATCCGGCCTTGTTAAACCGGATGAAGCAAACTATCCGTGCTCGTCGTAAACGGCATTTCAATGCCGAGCATCAGCACACCCGTAAGAAATCCATCGACCTCGAGTTCATGGTCTGGCAGCGTCTGGCCGGGCTTGCGCAGCGGCGCGGGAAAACCCTGTCGGAAACGGTGGTGCAGCTGATTGAAGATGCCGAGCACAAAGAGAAGTATGCCAGCCAGATGTCGACGCTGAAGAACGATCTACAGGCACTGTTAGGTAAAAAATAAGCTTTTTACTTTTCTTCAGATAATAAAAAACCCCGCATCGCGGGGTTTTTTTATAAGACGATAACTTATGCCGCAGGCTGAGTTACAACGTCTTTGATACCTTTAACTTCGATCTCTACGCGACGATCTGGTGCCAGGCAGTCGATCAGTGCAGCGCGTGGTTTCACGTTGTCACAGGTAGAACCGGTAACTGGGTTAGATTCGCCCATACCACGTGGGGAGATCTTGTTAGCTGGGATACCTTTAGATACCAGGTAATCAACTACAGACTGAGCACGTTTCTCAGACAGACCCTGGTTGTAAGCGTCAGAACCGATACGGTCGGTGAAGCCCAGAACCACTACAGAACCGTCTTTAGGATCCAGGTTGCTCAGCTGGGTGTACAGCTGATCCAGTGCCTGCTGACCTTCTGGTTTCAGGGTAGCTTTGTTGAAGTTGAACAGAACGTCAGACTTCAGAGTGAAGTGCTTGGTCTGTACTTCTGGAGCTGGAGCCGGAGCTGGAGCTACGACTGGCGCATCTTCCTGCTGACCGAAACGGTAAGAAACACCAACGCTCAGCATGCCGTTGTCTGGACGAACGCCAACGGTAGCACCGTCACCGATGTTGTTAACCCACTGGTATTCCAGACGGGTAGCGATGTCACGGGTCATTGCCCACTCAACGCCACCAGCGAATACTGGGGAAACACCAGTGTCGTGGTCGTCACCAGCGATGCTGTTGCTGGAGTCTGCACGCCATACCATGCCGCCCAGACGGGTGTACACGTCCAGGTCGTCAGTCACTGGGTAACCCAGTTTAGCGGTCAGCTGTACGCCTTGAGCTTTGAAAGCGCCATTTACGTTGTCGCCTTTGTAAGGCATACGACCTAACCAGTCGTAACCCATTTCAAAGCCAACATACGGGTTAACCTGATAGCCACCGAACGCACCTGCACCCAGCTGGCTCTCGTGAGTAGGGCCATCGTTGTTCAGGCTGCTGTTGTACCAACCGGTGTCATGGAACTGAGACCAGCCCAGTTTACCACCTGCATACCAGGTATTATCTTTCGGAGCGGCCTGCGCTACGGTAGCGAAGCCAGCCAGTGCCACTGCAATCGCGATAGCTGTCTTTTTCATTTTTTGCGCCTCGTTATCATCCAAAATTTGCCATGAATATCTCCATCGGAGGAATCACGGTTAAATCCTTCACCGGGGGGCGTGGTCAAATATAAACCTACCGATATCTTCGGCTTAGGCCGAGCACCCCTGGCGATGTAAAGTCTACAACGTAGCTGAAAACTTACAAGTGTGAAGTCCGTCAGGCATATGAAAAAAAAAGTTCCGTATACCTAATATTTAACAATTTTTGAACGAATTTTGTGCAGTAAAATTAACGAGAACCGCGTCAGACAAGCCTTGCCGCAGTTTTGGCGCGTTGAACTTTTTTTGCATACTGCGGTCGAAAAAAATTCCAGGAAAACTCTTAAAATGACTCAATGGTACACATTTGAGTGAATTTTTAGCCCGGGATGTTGTCCTCTGCGATAGGAATCTCCACGAACCGGCCGCATGATGAAACCCATCGCGTTACCTTCTTCAGCCGCTTCAGTCAGACGCAAATGTTCCTCTTGCGACAGATCCTCAGGCAACCACCCAATCACGACGCTATAGTTCCCGGTACGTAATGCCCGGACCATCGACTCGACCGTATCGCAAGGGGAGAGTTGATTAATCTGCATCACCTTCGCTAACGGCAGGCCAGCCGACTGAACCCATTCACGACTTAATTTTTGCTGTGGCGTCAGCCAGAGCTGCCAGCGAGACTGTTGCCCGAGCTGCTGCAAAAGCGGCAGGAGTAAGAGTTGTGTTAACAGCGGCTGGTCTTCACGGTAAACCACTTCACTGATAAGCCCTGTCGATACACGCCCGATAGAATTCTGCGCAGCATTGCCTGCGGCAGAAGTGGAAGGTGTTAAGTGATTTGCATAGCCTGAAGTGTACATATTCATTCCAGCCCTGTAGTTACTGTATGGATATACAGTAACCCCTGTGTGCATAAAGATCAACCTCATTTTCGGAAAGCGACTCGCAAATTTCATCCATTCCTGGTGAACCTGAAAAAATCATCTTGCCCAACGGCAATAAGTTGCCTATTTTCCTGCTAACGGATCCGTTAGTAAGAAATATCGTGTTTACTGTATGATTTTTAATGGAATTATCATGAAAAAGATATCTTATGATCGGATTTATCAATCTCAGGAATACCTCTCTCCGCTGGGCGAAATTCATCATCGCGCCCTGTTTGGCGGTTATACCCTGGCCGTGGATGAAGCGGTGTTCGCGATGGTGTCTGACGGCGAGCTGTACCTTCGCGCCTGTGAGCAAAGTGCAAAATACTGTGTAAAAAACGCCTCCTCTTTTCTGACCCTGATGAAACGAGGACGGCCAGTGCTGCTTAATTACTACCGTGTGGATGAAGGTCTGTGGCAAAACAGGGAAAAGCTGCTTCAGCTCTCCTCGTTTGCTCTCGATGCCGCCAGGAAAGAGCGCTACCAGCGCCATCAGCGTAACCGGCTTAAGGATCTGCCGAACCTGACCTTTCAGATTGAGGTCCTGCTTATGGAGGCGGGCATTACCAATGAAGAGACGCTACGACAGTTGGGGGCGAAGACGAGCTGGCTGAAAATGCGCTCTAAGAATAAAGCGCTGAGTATCCGGGTATTGTTCGCGCTTGAAGGCGCCATCGAAGGGTTACATGAAGCGGCACTCCCGGCGGATATTCGCCGGGAGCTTATGGAGTGGTTTAATGCGCTGCCTGAGTCGCAGGGCCATCATTCCGCCATGTAGCGATCTTCTGTCGCAGCCGACAAATTTCCGGCAGCAAAGCGATAAGCAGGCCAATTTGCTGTAGGACCAGCGGAGCTTTGTTGTCGGTGCCAGGATCAAGGTGTGCGATACGTTGCACCAGTTCATCCAGTGCCTGGTGAACCCGTGGCTCATCCGCAGGTTGATGATGAAGCGCATCATCAACGTAGCAAACGGCGTCGTCCAGCAGCGCCAGGATGCCCGGATTTGTCAGTTTCTCACGGTGGGCGCCAAGGGTAGAGATATAGCTGGTGAACGTGTGGTTCAGACACAGCAGGCGGAAGGCTGTCTCCCGGATTTCTGCCGTGGCGCGCGGCTCAGTTGACATATTCGAGACAACGGAAGCCAGCTCTGCGTCCGTGTTATGCGCATCGCGACGGGCAATCCGATAGGCCAGACGGTTATCGCGACCCTGATGGTATTGCTCAAGAATAGCATCCAGATAGCGGCAGTTGGCGTTCATTGCTCTGTCGGACACGCGCGGTAAGTTACGAAAACGCCAGTCCGGCCAGATAAAGCTCACCGCTGCCCAGGCAATGGCGCAGCCGATTAGCGTGTCGATAACGCGAGGAAGGGCCACTTCAAAGCCTTCACCCAGCAGATTGAAGCAGAGCAGCACCAGCAGCGTGATGAACATCGTGGCGTGGGCGTACTGCACATTGCGGAAGGCGAAAAACAGTACACCGGTAATCACAATCAGGATCAGTTGCCCTTCTACGGATGGCACAAAGTAGAGCACCGGCAGCCCGATGGCGACCCCGACTAATGTCCCGACAATACGCAGCGCGAGCCGATGGCGGGTAGCGTTATAGTTCGGCTGGCAGACAAACAGGCTGGTCAGCAGGATCCAGTAACCGTGGTGCAACCCTGTTATCTGGATAAACGCGTAGCCGACGCACAGAACCAGCGACATCCTTACCGCATGGCGAAAGAGGGCGGATTCCGGCGTAAAATGACGGCTCAGGCGCAGCCACATATCGCTGAAACCGTTGAGACTGTCGTCGGCAAGCTGGTTGTCGGCGTCATTGCCCGGCATTGCCATCGCCTGTTCAGACTCAATGGTGGCGAGCTGAGCATCGATGGCTCTCAGGTTGTTGAGCAAGAATCCCAGGGCTTTGAACTGTTCCGGCGATGTCCCACTGGCCTGAACGCGATCGAGGGCCGCATCCAGATGACTGAATGCGCGTTCAAAGCGAGGATCGTGCTGATAGGGCGTGCGCAGCAGTATTGAGCGCGCAAGTTGCTGGCAGGCCTGAGACTGCATTGACAGCAGGCGCTGGAAACGGAACATCACGTCGCTGTAGCGGAATTTCTCGCGCAGGTCAGCGTACTGCACATGCGAGGAGCTGGCGCGCTCGTGAATATCCTGGGCGACAAAGTAGTAGTGCAGTGTGCGCCGGGTACCGCGCTGACCGCGATCGCCGCGCAGACGGGTGAGCAGAGACGCTTTGGTCTGATTCAGCGTGGCGACCAGTTGGCCATTTGCCAGCGCCAGATCGTACAGGGGCGCCTGGCTGTCCTCTTCAATATCCGGATCAAACAGCCGGGATTTCAGCTCCAGATAGTGGGCCAGCTGTTCGTAACTGCGGGCAATGTTGTCCTGTAAGGCACGAACCGGAAAAATAAGATGCCCGGTTAAGGTCAGCAGGTTATACCAGATAGCGCCCAACAGCAGCAGGACCGGTTGTTGATACCACTGATCGTAAAGAGAGACGCCCAGCATGGTGTAAATGGCAATCAGCAGGGCGCCAAACGCGATAGTGGCGTAGCGTTGCCCGAGGCCGCCGAGCAAAATGAAGCCGCTGGTGGACACCGTCAGCCCTAAGGCAAACAGCCAGGGCCAGGGGAAAAGCAGCTCAACGGAGGCGGAAGCAATAAAGAAGCAGACCAGCGTAATGACCAGATTACGCAAACGACCGGCCAGGCGGTCGTCGAGATCCGCCAGCGCGCCGGCCACCACCCCAAGCGTGAGGGGGATGGTGAGCTTCACATCATTTAGCCACCACGGCAGAGCGACGGTGCCGCAGAGGGCGATAAAGATCCTGACGTTATACAGCCAGTTACTGTTCCACGTATAGCGACGAAGCAGGGGGCTTAGCATGAGTGCGGCCAGTCCTTATTACTGAAAACGGCGACGGGCGTTGGCTTCACGCGCGGCTTGCGCGACTTCGACCGGGACAACACGGCGTCCTACCGGCCACAGGGCGATGGTAGCAATTTTGAAATTAGCGATGCCAACCGGAATGCCTATAATCGTGATGCACTGGGCGATACCGGCGAAGATATGCATCAGACACAACCACCAGCCAAAGAAGATCAGCCATAAAATATTCAGCAGCGTGCCGCCGGTATTCATGAAGGCATTTTTTCTTTCCGGCTCCAGCTCATCCACGTGTACGGCTTCATTTCCATAAGGAACGAGGGACAGTTTGGTGATTTCCCAGCAGGAGCGCGTCAGCGGAAGGGTGAAGATGAGCACGATGCTCACCAGAGTGGCAAAAAGCCAGGAAAAGGTGGTGGCAAAACCGCCAAGGACAAAATTCAACACATTCAGAACGGTACGCATAAACCCTCATTTCCTTCGATATGATTAACGCCCGGTGATTGTAACGTTTTTTTGGGCTGGAGCACCTTAAAACTGGCAGTTAAACTGTCTGACAAATTATGACCTCGTGGATCCGGCAGGATATGGAACTGAAAGCAACTTCAATGGGCAAACGCCTGGCGCAGCACCCTTACGACAAGATTGTCCTGCTCAATGCAGGAGTGAAAGTCTCCGGTGAACGCCACGAATACCTTATTCCGTTTAATCAGCTACTGGCCATTCATTGTAAACGAGGGCTGGTATGGGGGGAGCTGGAGTTCGTCCTGCCGGCAGACAAAGTGGTGCGACTCCACGGGACCGAGTGGGCGGAAACCCAACGCTTCCACCATCATCTGAACACGCGCTGGCAGCAGTGGAGCCAGGAGATGAGCGTGATTGCCGCACAGGTTCTGCAACAGGTGCTGGACGATATCGCGCTAAGCAATACGCAGCAGAAGTGGCTGACGCGCCAGCAAACCACCGGGCTTCAGCAAAAAATCGCCCAGGCGCTGACGGCATTGCCTTTACCGGTGGCGCGGCTTGAGGAATTTGATAACTGCCGCGACGCGTGGCGGAAGTGCCAGGCCTGGCTGAGCGATATCGAGAAAAGCCGTCTGGCGCATAACCAGGCCTGGACTGAGGCGATGCTTACGCAATATGCCGACTTCTTCAGTACGGTGGAGTCATCGCCCCTCAATCCTGCCCAGGCGCGCGCCGTGGTGAATGGCGAGCAGTCTTTATTGGTGCTGGCAGGTGCCGGGAGCGGCAAAACGTCGGTGCTGGTGGCGCGCGCGGGTTGGCTTCTGACAACGGGCGAGGCGGTTGCCGACCAGATTTTGCTGCTGGCCTTTGGTCGCAAGGCTGCGCAGGAGATGGATGAGCGCATTCAGGCGCGTTTGCATACCCAGGATATCTCGGCACGCACGTTCCACTCCCTCGCTTTACACATCATTCAACAGGGCAGCAAAAAAGTTCCTGTTGTCAGCAAGCTGGAGAACGACGCTCAGGCTCGCCAGGCGCTGTTTATCAAGGCATGGCGTCAGCAGTGCAGTGAAAAAAAGGCGCAGGCGAAAGGCTGGCGTCAGTGGCTTGAAGAGGAACTCAACTGGGAGGTGCCGGAGGGCAGCTTCTGGCAGGATGAAAAGCTGGCGCGCCGGCTTGGCTCTCGTCTCGACCGGTGGGTAAGCCTGATGCGCATGCACGGCGGCTCTCAGGCGGAGATGATAGAAAGCGCACCGGAGTCGATCCGCGCTGTGTTTTCTAAGCGGGTTAAGCTGATGGCGCCGATGCTGAAAGCGTGGAAAACCGCGCTGAAAGACGAAAACGCGGTCGATTTTTCCGGGCTGATCCATCAGGCCATTATCATTCTGGAGAAAGGGCGCTTCGTCAGCCCGTGGAAACACATTCTGGTGGATGAGTTTCAGGATATCTCGCCGCAGCGCGCTGCGCTGCTTTCGGCGCTGCGGGCGCAGAATAAACACACGTCGCTGTTTGCCGTGGGCGATGACTGGCAGGCTATCTACCGTTTCAGCGGGGCGCAACTATCCCTCACGACGGCCTTCCACCACTATTTTGGGGAAGGCGATCGCAGCGATCTGGACACCACCTACCGCTTCAACGCGCGGATTGGCGAAATAGCCAACCGTTTTATTCAGCAGAACCCGCATCAGCTGTCGAAACCGCTTAACAGCCTGACGTCGGGTGATAAAAAGGCCGTCACGCTGCTGGCGGACGATCAGCTGGAACCGCTGCTGGATAAACTGAGCGGCTATGCGAAACCGGATGAGCGCATTCTGGTCCTGGCGCGTTATCATCACCTCAAGCCGACGGCGCTGGAAAAAGCGGCGACGCGCTGGCCAAAACTTCAGCTCGATTTTATGACCATTCACGCCAGTAAAGGGCAGCAGGCCGACTACGTGATTGTGGTGGGGCTAAAAGAGGGGAGTGACGGTTTCCCTGCACCGGCGCGGGAATCCGTGATGGAAGAGGCGTTATTACCTGTTCCGGAAGATTTCCCGGATGCAGAGGAGCGGCGTTTACTGTACGTGGCGATAACCCGCGCGCGCCATCGCGTGTGGCTCTTGTTCAACAAAGAGGAGCCGTCGGTGTTTGTCGATATTTTGAAAAGTATTGACGTGCCGGTGGCGAGAAAGCCGTAACGCGCCGGGCAAATTCTGTAGGCCCGGTAAGCGCAGCGCCACCGGGCAAAAAACTACTTCAGTCTCTCCGCAAGATAACGCTGATAATCCGGGATCAAAATCTCCACCGGATCGTTAAACTGCGGCGATTCAATGATGAAATCTGCCGTTGAAAGATTGGTGGCTACCGGAATGTTCCACACCGTCGCCAGACGCAGCAGCGCTTTAACGTCCGGATCATGCGGAACCGCGTTCAGCGGATCCCAGAAGAAAATCAGAACGTCAATTTTACCTTCTGAAATCTGAGCACCTACCTGCTGGTCACCCCCCATCGGGCCGCTCAGCATGGCATTCACTTCCAGACCGGTTTCGCGGTGGATCAGGTTGCCGGTTGTTCCCGTGGCAGAAAGGGCATGATGCTGTAAAAGAGGCTGATGGCGACGAACCCAGTTAAGCAGCATTTGTTTACAGTGATCGTGCGCAACCAGAGCAATGTGCTTGCGCGCCGGAAGTGTGCGTGTTGTCAGTTCCATAATCTTATCCGTGAGGTTACCTCGTTACACGATGACGGGAACTGGCTGATGCTGCAAGAGAAAGGACGAAAAAATGTGGCTTACGACGAAGGTTGTTGCTTCGCCCATTGCAGAAAACGGGCGCGCGTGTCCGGATCGGCATTCTGGAACCAGAACTTGAGGCGTTGCTCAGTAAGGGTCTGCGACTGAGGGGGGAGTACATCCAGCTCCGATACGCCCGAAAGCAGGGTACTGTCATCCGCCATCATGGTGGCGAACTGGGGCAGCGAGGCGCGCCTGCTGGCCCTGTTGTAGGTCTCGGTGTCCGCTTCATAGTCTGTTCCCTTTGACCTTTTTGTCAGCGCCAGAATATCCAGTTTTACCGGGATGGGCATGGAGTCCCCGTCCACCAGTTCAATGCGCGGCGAGGCATCAAATGCCAGTGACTCCTTTTCTGTCTCAAGGCGCGGGAGACGAAAATTGACCTGGCTGATAAGGTGGGTATTAAAGCTGACCACCAGCGGAGGCGAAATGTACACCTGCTGTTCGTTGTCGGCGAGGCGAATGGTCTTTTCCACCCGAAAAACCACCTGGTGCGGGCCGTTATCCAGCTCGATACTGTCTGCACCCCGCAGCAGGGAGCTGGAGACTTTTTTCCCGTCCAGCACCAGCAGGTCAATGTCGGTTGAGAGTCTGAGGGTGGTTGCGAAAACACAAACCGGCATGATTAACACAACCATAGCCCAGGCAATGCCGGTTTTCATAGCAGACTCCTGTAGACAAACTACCCGGTAAGAATGTATCAAAAGTTTTCGACAAACACGTTTACTAACATATAGACATATTCTGCCGTTTTGCCCTCATACTTCTGTATGGGATGCGTGGTTGAGATGTCCGCTTTGACGTACACTTTGAAAAAAGCCAGGAGGAAGAGCATGAAAGAGAACGACATCGTCGAGATTCTGACGTCCACGCGCACTATCGCGCTGGTCGGCGCGAGCGATAAACCGGATCGCCCAAGCTATCGGGTCATGAAATACCTTCTGGATCAGGGTTATCACGTGATCCCGGTCTCGCCGAAGGTGGCGGGGAAAACGCTGCTGGGCCAGCAGGGCTATGCGACGCTCGCGGACGTGCCGGAAAAGGTGGATATGGTGGACGTTTTTCGTAATTCAGAGGCGGCCTGGGGCGTGGCGCAGGAGGCAATTGCCATTGGCGCGAAAACGCTGTGGATGCAGCTGGGCGTGATTAATGAGCAGGCGGCCGTGCTGGCGCGCGATGCCGGGCTGAAGGTGGTGATGGATCGCTGTCCGGCAATCGATATTCCCCGTCTGGGGCTGGCAAAATAAAAAAAGCCCGTTTGACGGGCTTTTTTACACCTTTAGTTGCGCAGTCTTGGTGCCTGTAACTGTTTGCGGATGGTCTGAGCAAGCTCGTCCATAGTGGGTTGTTCCGGATGCTCATCCTGTAGTTCACCACTCAGCTGCGCTTCGGCAAGATAGGTATGGACAGGCTGACCATCGTCGCCCTCCATAACCACATGATACCAGGGCGCGGCGCGAAGCTCTGCGTCAACGGCCAGATCGTCTGCTGACGGTTCATCAAGGGAATACTCCGGGTCGATATCCACGACCACACCCAAATATCCAAGCAAGGTGTGGCGGACCTGCTGGCCGATACCGAATTTGCTGGCAATCATAGTCACCTCCCGGGAAACATTACATACACACTATGTGCGGGCAATATTTCTCTTTTCAAGTTACATGACGCGACAGGCAAACCCTTTCAGATACAGCCCTTCCGGGTAGGTAGCGATCACCGGGTGATCGGCGGCCTGACGGAACTGCTCTATAAATTGTACATCACGACCCGCATCTATTGCGGCATCGGCGATGATTTTTTGGAATAAATCTGTCGTCATCAGGCCAGAGCAGGAGAACGTCAGCAGCACGCCGCCCGGGTTCAGCAGCTGGATCGCCAGCATGTTGATGTCTTTATAGCCACGGCAGGCGCCCATCAGCTGGCTTTTGTTTTCAACAAACTTCGGCGGGTCCATCACGATTACGTCAAATTTCTCGCCCTGGTCGCGGTATTTACGCAGCAGTTTGAATACGTCGTCGCGCACAAACTCCGCTTTGCTCAGATCCAGCTTATTCAGCTCAACGTTCTGCTTCGCCACGTCCAGCGCTTCCTGTGAGGTGTCGACGCTCACCACCTGAGCACAGCCGCCCATCAGGGCAGAGACCGCAAAGCCGCCGGTATAAGAGAAGCAGTTCAGCACGCGTTTATCGGCAACGTACTGGCGCGTTGCCAGACGGCTGTCACGCTGGTCGAGGTAATAACCGGTCTTATGGCCGCCCTGGATATCCACCAGCAGCTTCATGCCATGTTCTTCGATAGGCAGCAGGGCAGGCGGCAGTTCGCCGGTGACCGGGCCTTGCGTCAGCTCCATGCCCTCTTTTTTACGTACCGCCACGTCGCTGCGGTCGTAAATGGCACATTCCGGGAACAGGGTTTGCAAGGCGCTAATCAGCGCGGCACGCTGGTATTCCGCCCCGGCGCTCAGCAGCTGCAACACCAGGAAATTGCCGAAGCGGTCAATGGTCACGCCCGGCAGCCCGTCGGACTCTCCGGCAATCAGACGATAGCTGTCCAGCCCGTCACGCTTTGCCAGCCACTCGCGCCACTGCTGCGCCTGTTGCAGACGACGGACAAAGAAGTCGATATCGATGGTTTCGTCTTTATCGAACGTCCAGACGCGCGCGCGGATCTGAGATGCTGGCGAGTATGCGCCGCGTGCTAACCATTTCCCCTGATGGTCAACAATATCGATGGTTTCACCGAGGCTGGCTTTACCTTCCATGCGGGCAACCGCGCCGGAAAAGACCCAGGGATGACGGCGCAGTAATGACTTCTCGCGCCCTTTGGCTAACACTAAACGTACACTCATAATTTGCTATTCTGTCGATTCCAATGAAATGGCCGCCATTTTCCCGACTTCAGTGAGGAAATGCAACGCGCCAGTCGGATAAGGAGAAGGATGATGTCAAATGTTTGCACCATTGCCTGGGTCCATGGCCTTGTACAGGGCGTCGGATTCCGCTACAGCACCCAGCGCGAAGCCCTTCAGCTCGGGCTGACAGGGTATGCGCGTAACATGGATGATGGCAGCGTGGAGGTTGTGGCCTGCGGTGAGGCGGATCGGGTTGAGAAGCTGGTGGCGTGGCTGAAAGCGGGCGGACCGCGCAGCGCGCGGGTTGATAAGGTGCTAACGGAACCGCATCAACCCGACCGGGAATACGCTGACTTCAGTATTCGCTATTAAATGCATTTTACCGGCTTTGGCAGGCCGGCGATTTTTGTCGCCTGTTTAGCCGGGCCTTTCGGAAACAGGCGATACAGATAACGGCTGTTGCCTTTCTCTTCGCCAAATTTATTCGCCATGGCTTTGACCAGCATGCGGATAGCCGGCGAGGTGTTGAATTCAAGGTAAAATTCTCGCACGAAGCGCACCACTTCCCAGTGTTCCGGGGAGAGGGTAATTCCTTCGTTTTCCGCAATTTTCTCCGCCAGCGCTTCGCTCCACTGGCTGCTCTCTTTCAGATAACCGTCGTTATCGGTTTCGATCTCTTTGCCTTCAAAATTCAACATATTCATTCACGCGTTAGTCAAAAACCGCCTAAGTCTACCAAAAAAACAAAGCCCCGCATAAGCGGGGCCCTGTTCACAGCACGGTGAGTTAATCGCGGCTGGCGAAGCCCAGGATGCTCAGCAGGCTGACAAAAATGTTGTACAGCGACACATACAGGCTCACGGTGGCGCGGATATAGTTCGTCTCACCGCCGTGAATGATGTTGCTGGTTTCATACAGGATTGCGCCGGATGAAATCAGGATAAACACCGCGCTGATTGCCAGATGCAGCGCAGGCAATTGCAGGAAGATGTTCGCCAGCATACCGACCAGCACAATCACGATACCTGCCATCAGCATACCGCCAAGGAAGGACATGTCCTTACGGGTGGTCAGCACGTAGGCCGAGCAGCAGAAGAACACCAGCGCGGTACCGCCCAGCGCCATACCAATCACGTCGCCCATTCCGGCAGACAGATAGGCATTCAGGATTGGCCCCAGAATGTAGCCCAGGAAGCCGGTAAAGGCGAACGCGGAGAGAATACCCACCGGTTTATCCGCGGTTTTGTAGGTCAGGAACATCAGACCGTACATACCTACCAGCGTGAGGATCAGGCCCGGAGAAGGCAGCATCAGTACGGTGCTGGCCGTCGCGGTGATCGCCGAAAACGCCAGCGTCAGGCTGAGCATGAAATAGGTATTGCGCAGCACCTTATGGGTGCTGAGTAGCGATGTGCGGTCGCGTGAAGAAGTAATTATACGATCCATGAGTCACTCTCTTATGACAGATGTAATTAGCGCAAAGAATAGGAAACGGCGCGGCAGACGCAAAGTGGTTTTACCCATCTTTACTCAGCCCCTTAGGGATTATGCTGGTTTTTTATTCTGGCAAAGCCTTTGTACTCAGAATGAAGTGCGGTTTGTAGGGCGTATTCAGATCAACCTCTTATAGGTCACTGAAAAATATTGCGTTATTTCCCTAAGGCCGCTAAGAGTTATTTCCGGATCGTCATAAAAACAGACAATAAGGCGAAGGAAATGAAACCACAAACACGCACGCACTTTACACTCTCTTTGTTAACCGCAGGGATCCTGTGCGCCAGCACGGCAACCTGGGCGGCTAACGTGCCGGCAGGAACCCAGCTGGCAGATAAGCAGGAACTGGTCAGGAACAACGGCAGTGAACCCGCCTCGCTCGACCCGCATAAAGTCGAAAGCGATGTCGAATTCAATATTATCAGCGATTTATTCGACGGGCTGGTCAGCGTCTCTCCGGCAGGTGAAATCCAGCCGCGCCTGGCGGAGAAATGGGAAAATAAAGACAACACCGTCTGGACGTTCCATCTGCGTCCGGGTATTACCTGGAGCGACGGAACCCCCATCACCGCGGAAGATATTGTCTGGAGCTGGCAGCGGCTGGTCGACCCGAAAACCGCCTCTCCGTATGCCAGCTATCCCGGTAGTATGCGTATCGTCAACGGCACTGATATCGCAGAAGGCAAAAAAGCGCCCGAGTCGCTGGGGGTGAAAGCCATCAATGACACCACGCTGGAAGTTACGCTCACGCAACCTAACGCCGCTTTCCTGGCGATGCTGGCTCACCCGTCTCTGGTGCCAATTGATAAAGTCCTGGTGGGCCGTTTCGGTGATAAGTGGACCAAACCGGAGCACTTCGTCAGCAGCGGGGCCTATAAACTGTCACAGTGGGTGGTTAACGAACGCATTGTGGCGGTGCGTAACCCGAAATATTGGGATAACAAACATACCGTCATCAACAAGGTGACCTATCTGCCCATTTCCTCTGAAGCTGCTGACGTCAACCGCTACAAAGCGGGCGAAATCGACATTGTTTACACGGTGCCGATCAACCAGTTTGCTCAGCTGAAGAAAACGCTGGGGAGCGAGCTGGACGTTTCACCGCAGCTTGCCACCTATTATTATCAGTTCAACACCACCCGGCCGCCGTTCAACGACGCCCGCGTGCGCAAGGCGCTGAACCTGGCGCTGGATAAAGACATCATCGCCGATAAAGTATTAGGGCAGGGCCAGCGCCCGGCATGGCTGATCAGCCAGCCGGATATTGGCGGCGTCAAGCTTCAGAACCCGGATTACGCCAGCTGGCCGATGGATAAACGCATTGCTGAGGCGAAAAAGCTGCTGGCCGAAGCCGGATTTAACGACAGCCATCCGCTCAGCTTTAATCTTCTCTATAACACTTCGGAATCGCACCAGCGTATTGCCATTGCCGCCAGCTCAATGTGGAAGAAGAACCTCGGCGTGGAGGCGAAGCTGCAAAATCAGGAGTGGAAAACCATGCTTGATACCATGCACACCCATAACTTTGACGCGGTACGCTACGCCTGGATTGCCGATTACGACGATGCGGCAACCTTCCTGAACAACTTCCGTACCGGGGACAGCCAAAACACCACTCAGTACAGCAATCCGGACTACGATCGGGCACTGGTGAACGCGGCGAAATCGAAAACGGCGGAGGAGCGCGGTAAATTCTACCAGCAGGCAGAAGATCTGCTGGGACGGGATGTACCGGCGATCCCGGTCTATCATTACGTGCGCACGCACCTGGTGAAACCGTGGGTAGGGGGGTTCACGCCAGACAAGCTCGGGTACTACTACACCAAAGATATGTACATCAAAAAGCACTAACGATCCGCGGTGGATATTATGCTGCCAAAACGGCCAATCTGTCGTCTATTCAACCGATTAAACGCATTTTGGCTATTTTTAAAGCGAACGAATGCGCGCACTCTTTACAGCGCGCGGTGAGGTGTTTATAGTTCGCCTCACTTAGGAAGCGTGGCCGAGCGGTTGAAGGCACCGGTCTTGAAAACCGGCGACCCGAAAGGGTTCTAGAGTTCGAATCTCTACGCTTCCGCCAAATTCGAAACCCCTGCGATAGCAATATCGCAGGGGTTTTTGTTTTTGCGCCAGTCTTCCGTCATGCCACCATGTTGTAGCTTATCGTGATCCCGGCGTCGGCCTTGCAGACCTGAGCTTTTACGCACCAGGTGTCCTCGATGTTTGCCGGCGTCAGAACCGCTTCTGGCGCGCCCGTGGCGGCGATCTGCCCGGCCTTCAGGAGGATCAGACGCTGGCAATAATTGGCCGCAAGATTGAGATCGTGCAGTGCAACCACCACCGTAAGCGGCAGCTGTGAAACGAGCCGCATCAGCTCCAGCTGGTGCTGAATGTCCAGGTGGTTTGTCGGTTCATCGAGCAACAGCACCTGCGGCTGCTGGGCCAGCGCGCGGGCTATCTGGCTTCGCTGGCGCTCTCCGCCAGACAAAGAGTGCCATCGCCGCTGGCGTAAGCGGCATAACTGCATCAGGCCAATCGCCTGCTCAACCGCAGCCTCATCGTCGCGCGAGGTTCTCTGGAATGTTTTCCGGTAGGGCGTACGCCCCAGTCTGACAATGTCCTCAACGGTCAGTTCTCCGTCGACCTCAGCATGTTGCGGGACAAACGCCATGTGCTGCGCGCGTTTTTTCAGCGGCATCATGCCGAGCGTTGTGCCATTAAGCGCCACGCGTTCGCTGAGTCGTGGAAACAGCCCGGCGAGACAGCGCAGCAGCGTCGACTTGCCCGAGCCGTTTGGCCCTAACAGGCCGATAATCTGCCCGGATGGCAGGTCGAGATCGATATCCTTAAGCACCGTCTGCGCTTGTCGGGTTACGGTTAACCCGGCCACAGTAATATTCATGGATGCTCCTTTCGGTTTTGATAAAGCAACGCCACAAAGACGGGGGCGCCTACCAGCGCAGTCACCACCCCGATGGGCAGAACCTGGTGCACAATCAGCGTGCGTGAGACGATATCGGCGAGGATCATAAAGTGGGCGCCGATAAGAAACGTCAGCGGGATAGATAGACGATGGCCCGGCCCACATAGCATGCGCGTTACATGGGGAATGACCAGCCCGACAAACCCCACTGCGCCCGTGGCGCTCACCAGCGTTGCGGTAACAATGGCACAGGTCAGCAATAAGACAATACGCACGGCGGTAACCGGGATCCCCAGCGTGGTGGAGACCTCATCCCCGAAGGTGAAGGTGTCCAGCGCCCGTGAAAAGAGCAATACCACCAGTAAACCCGCAAGCGTAACGGCCAGCGCCAGCAGCGCGTCAGGCCAGCGCACGCCGCTCAGACTTCCCAGCAGCCAGAACATGACGCTACGGGACTGCTCGGCATTGGCGGACGTACTGACGACGTACGCGGTCATGGCGTTGAAGAGCTGGGTGCCCGCAATGCCAGCCAGCAAAATGCGCGACGGGCTTTCACTCATCCCGTTCGTAATCACCATGATGAGCGCAAAGGCGGCGCACGAGCCGACAAACGCACCGCTGCTTACGCCAATCACGCTCCCCCCGATGCCGAGAAGCATCACGCAGACGGCCCCCAGCGATGCGCCCGCGGAAATCCCCAGCAGATAAGGCTCAGCCAGAGGGTTACGCAGGATCGACTGTAACACCAGCCCGCACAACGCCAGGCCGCCGCCGTTGCACGCGGCCATTACTGCCCGGCTCATGCGATATTGCCAGACGATACCTTCCTCCGTTTGCGGCAACGCATAAGAGGTCAAACCCAGTCCGTTGAGGATCGCTTTCCCGGTACTGGCATACGACACCGGCATATCACCGATACTGGCGGCAAAGACCAGCATCAGCGGCAGCGCCATGGCACCTGCTGCCAGTAAACCCTGCTGGCGGCGGTCAAAAGCGAAATGACTCATTGTTCATCCTGGAAAGAAGCCAGCCGATCGCTGATAAGCTCAACCGCATCGACGTTACGCAATGAAGGGTTTAACGACATCGCTGGCACCACGATGATGTGGTTGTTCCTGACCGCAGGCATGTTCTTTGTCACCGGGTCACTGCGCAAGAACGCTTTTTTTACCTCAACGTCATCGGCAGGGTAGAGCCTGCGGGACATCCCGGCGATAACAATCACGTCCGGCTGCGATCGGGCTATATGTTCCCACGTTACAGCGGGCCATTCGTCGTGAGAGTCAATAATGTTCTTCAACCCCAGCGTGCGGCTGATCCAGCCAGGCGCGCCGTAATTCCCGGCCACCCAGGGATCGCCATTCAGACGGCTGCTGGAGAACCAGAATACAACGCTAAGCGGTTTCGCGGAGGCGCGCGCCTGGGCCTTTTTAATACGCTCCGCCAGCGCACGATTGAGCTGCTCACCTCGCGCGGAAACATCAAAAATCCTCGCCAGATCTGTCACTTCCCGTGTAATTTCCGCCAGTGAAAACGGCGCGCTACGTGCTCCGTCTGCGTTTGAGGTTTCCGTTACCGTTTTATCCGTGCAGTCGGCAGGGGAGATCCACGTCTTAATCCCCAGCGACGCAAACTGCTCACGGGTTCCCACTTCTCCCTGCGGACCAATGTGCCAGTGATACTGTGCGAGAACGAGTTCAGGTTTCTGCCCTGCCACGGCTTCAAAGGAGGGGGAATTATCTGCAAGCCGGGGGAGGTTTTTTCCGGCATCCTCCAGCGGGGCCGGGAGCTTGCCGAACCAGACTGACGTCGCGGCGATCGTTTTCTCCAGCCCCAGTGCGAGCAGTAATTCTGTTTCATGCTGACCCACGGTCACGACGCGCTGAGGAGCCTGCGTAAAGGTCTGCTTTACGCCGCAATTTTCAATCGTGAGTGGCCAGGTGGTAGCGGCGAAAGCGGCAGGCGCTATGGTGAGCAGTGAAGCCAGAAATAACCCTTTTTTGAGTAACATAAAACGCAATCCAAAATTGTTATGTTATAACATAATACATATATTGTGATTGAGAGCAACACGCTCACCGTCGCTTGTTGCAGAAACGAAAGGCTGGACTATTCTCAACATACCCACCTGGCATTCGCGGGTTGCCTGAAAAATAACAAGATTTCTGACCTGGGGTAGTAAGGATGAAAAAGATCCTGCTCGCGTTTGCGTTCTGTTTTGCCGCCCTGAGCGGCTTCTCATCGTATGCCGCAGAGCCCCGCCAGGCGCCTACGGAGCAGGAGCGCGCCCGAACGGTCTATATCTTTCATCAGCCCATCGTCATGCTACAGGCGAAATTTGGCCTGACCACGCCGGAAGAGCGCGTTTTACGCATCCGCAACACCCTGCGCAATTTTACCGAGGCGGATGTGCGTGAGCCGCTCAGCATCGTCCCCGTGACCCGCTATAACCAGCAGGGACGGCTGATAGTGATGAACGGTAAACCTGTGATGCTGCTGACCGAAGGGGATTTGGACGAAGGGGACGACCTTACCCTCGATCAGGCCGCACAGCGCGTGCTGGCGCGCATGGAAGCGCAGAGAATGGCGCTGCGCGATCAATACGATACCGGCTGGCTGGCGCTGTCTACGGTAAAAACTGCCGCTGGCCTGCTGGGGCTGTTGCTGCTCTGCTATGGCGCGTGGCGTTCCTGGCGCTGGTTCCGGCGCGTCTACCGTCGGCGTATTGTGGAGAATCGCAGCCGGGTGCCGCAAAGCTGGCGGCGATACATTGGCGCCATTGAGATTCGGCTTTACGCCTTGCTGATGTTCCTGCTGGGGCTGATCGGCTTTTACGTCTGGCTGAGCTGGGCGTTCAGTCTGTTTCCGTGGACGCGGGTGTGGGGCACGTCGCTGGGAGACTGGACGCTTCGCGTGGTGCAGCAAATCGCCCTGGCGATTGTCTCGGCCTTGCCGGGGCTGACGATTGTGCTGATCATTTTCCTCATTACCGCATTTATTCTGAAGCTTCTCAGGATGGTGCTCAATCAGGTGGAGGCATGTCGTCTGCAACTTCCCGGCGTACATCCGGAAACCGTGGGGGCTACCCGTAAGCTCATTTCCGTTGCCGTCTGGCTATTTGCTCTCTCCGCCGCCTGGCCGTTTCTTCCCGGTGCGAACTCGCTGGCGTTTAAAGGTATTAGCGTCTTCTTTGGCCTGATGTTAACGCTGGGCTCGGCAGGGGTGATGAACCATGCCATGAGCGGTCTGGTCCTGATTTACTCCCGCGCTCTGCGCAAAGGCGATGTCATTCGGGTGGCGGATAACGAAGGCAAGGTCAGTGAAATTGGCATGCTGGCGACCAAAATTATTACCCGGGAAAATTATGTCGTTACCGTGCCCAACGCGGTGGTGGTGAGCGGTAAGATCACCAATCTGAGCGCGCTACAGCCCGATGGCAGCCTCAATCTGACGGCCAGCGTCACGATCGGTTATGACACCCCATGGCGTCAGGTGCATGCCATGCTGGAGCTGGCCGCGAAACGGGCAAAAGGGATTGACCTTTCCGAGCCGCCGCTGGTACGCCAGTTAGGGTTAATGGACTGGTATATCGCTTACGAATTGCAGGTCCGTCTGCTGCCCGAACAGTCCCTCGCGGTTGCCCGCAATGAACTGCATAGCCAGATACAGGATGTGTTTAACGAATTTAACGTGCAGATCATGTCCCCGAATTTTGTTATGCAGCCAGAGGGCAGCGTAATGGTTGCCAAAGAGAACTGGTATACCGCGCCAGCCAAACCCCCTCAGGGCGAAACGTGACGGCCCGGTTTTTCCGTGGCAAGGCAAAATGTCACAGCTTTTAATCGACGATCGCCGATTTTACACGGGTCATCGCCAGAATGTTTTTTGAGCGCATATTTAATTTCTCGAGGATCCTCACGCGGTAGGTGCTGGTCGTTTTTTGTGACAATTGCAGCTTTTTCGCGATCTCATGGTTTTCCAAATGAAACAGCTTCAGCACGTCATATTCGCGTCGCGTAAAGGAGTGTGTTCTGAGCGCCCGGTAAAAGCGCATCAGCTGCTGAAAAGGGTGAGCAGTAAAATGCATCGACGAATAGATAATATTATCGATTCTCACTGCGCGGTTGGCTTCTATCTCATGCATCAGGACAATGTAATCACGCTTAACTTTTTTGACCTGCCGAATGGTTTTATTGCGTAACTTATCCTGTTCAATCGCAATGATAAAATCCATCGCCTGATCGACCCCATCAAGATCGTGAATATCCGCGTCATCGCGAATCAAATGGGTTGATGTCAGGGAGCTTGATACACCCTGGCAAAGGTAGTAGTTATCACTGATAAATAAAAAATTCATAATCGTCGTTAAATAAAGTCATGGCTAATCTCTTATCGCAGTGATCCACGGTTAATGGGTGTTGTACGAAAAAGAGTCTAAATGACCACCTGCGAATCTAATAAACGTTATGAATGTAAAAATAAATGTTTACATTTTAGCCAGCCGATGACGAAGAAATCAGCGGGGCGGAAGGGGAGGACGGAAGACGTGTAATGTTATGCAATTTCGTGCTTTACATCATGCTCAGAGATGTTTATAGTGCGCCTCACTTTGGAAGCGTGGCCGAGCGGTTGAAGGCACCGGTCTTGAAAACCGGCGACCCGAAAGGGTTCTAGAGTTCGAATCTCTACGCTTCCGCCAAATTCGAAAACCCTGCGATAGCAATATCGCAGGGTTTTTTCGTTATTCCAGCCCCAGCGTATACTGCGCGATTTTGAAGTAGATAATCAGCCCGGTCCCGTCGATTAGCGTGGCGATAAACGGTGCGGAGACCACCGCCGGATCGATTTTGCAGCGTTTCAGTACCATCGGGATCACCGACGAGACGATGGCGCTCCACAGCGTAATGCAGACCAGCGTCAGGCTGACGATGAGCGTGATTTCCATCCCAATACCCATCATCCAGGCGCGAACGCAGCCCGCCAGACCCAGCGTGGCGGCAATCATTAACGAGGTGCTGATCTCTTTGCGCAGCACGCGACCCACATCGCGAAGGTGGACTTCACCCAGCGCCATGGCGCGCACCAGCGTCGAGGTGATCTGCGTCCCGCTGTTTCCGCCGGTGCCAATCAGCAGCGGAATAAAGAACGCCAGCGCGATGGCAGATTCCAGCGCCTCTTCAAAATGCTGGATCACCGAACTGGTATACGCTTCCGCAACAAACAGCAGCAGCAGCCAGACGGAGCGTTTCTTCCACAGGCTGAAGGCGCTGGTTTCCAGATAGGGCTTCTCCAGCGGCAGCGTCGCCCCCTGAAGCTGGGCATCTTCAGTAACGTCATCTTCCAGCAGATGGGCGATTTCACGCTCGGTAAGGCAGCCCACCAGCTTGCCGTGGGTCACCACCGGCACCACATCCGCACCCGCGTGCGCCAGCAGCCCGGCGACATCCGCCCGCTCATCTTCCGGTTTGAGCTGAATAAAATCCGATATCATCAACCCCTTAACAGGCTGCACGGTGTCCGTGGCCTGCAATAATTTGCGTACGGCGATTAAACCCGCGAGGCGACCGTTATCTTCGATAAAAATATGCGACGGAATATCATCATCTTTTAATTTTTCAAAGAACTGCTCGCGTGCCAGAGCTACGCATAATGAAATATCGATAACGATAAAATCGGTATTCATATATTGCGCGATGGCGCTGTCATTAAAAGCCAGGTTTTGGTTGTGAATAGCGTAAGACATAGTAAATTCCCTTTGAATAATAAAATCTCTCAGGGGCGAGCAAGACAGGGCATGTCGGAAAGGAGATCCCCACGTCCTGGGTTCAGCACTGTACACCGTATCCCACAAGGGAAGTTATACTGACAAAGCCTTGATTCGACAGTGCCTGTTTTACCCTGTGCCGGTTCTCTCGAACCCACCAGAGCGATAACGTGTATTTGTACAGGAGCCTCGCCATAACGAGATCGTTGTAAAACGAGAGGGATAATACGCCTGTTTAAATTTAGTGCTCAGAAAATTAAATAATGTTTAAGAACGGTTTAGGTAAATCTTATTAATAAAATGTTGAGGGTTTATTTAAGGTTATTCATTTTAAATGGACAATTAAATTATTAGCGGGGGAGGGGAAAATGGCATGGGTTGATAACCTGCTGAATCATTTTGCGCTGTATCCGGCACATCTGTTTGTGCTGTTATTCGTGATGGCGCTGAGCAAATCGACGGTGCTGATCTCCTCCGTGCTGCCGCCTGCGTCGGTGATGCTGCTGGCGGGTATTACCGTCAGCCAGGGGAGCATGCATCCTGCGCTGACGTGGCTCGCCGTAGTGATGGGGGCAACGGCAGGTTCGATGCTGAATTACCATATCGGCCAACTGATGGGGCATACCCGGATGGTCACGCGCTTCACCTCAAAGCATGCCAATAAGTTCCTGCGGGTCCAGCATCAGCTGCAAAAGAACGGGGTCATCGTGCTTTTTACGTCGCGCTTCCTGGCGGTGTTGCGTTACATCGTTCCGCTGGCGGCCGGGATGCTCAGGCTGAACGCCGTCAAGGTCTACGCCGTCAGCCTGCTTTCCGCCTGTGCGTGGGCGGCGCTGTATGTCGGCGCGGTCACCGGCATCAGCGCCTTTTGAATTACAGGCTCCCCATTCCGCCGTCCACCAGCAGTTCCGTTCCCACCGTGTAGCTCGACTCGTCGGAGGCCAGATAGAGTGCGGCTTTTGCCAGCTCGGTCGTCGAGCCCATTCTGCCCAGCGGCACCAGCTTAATGACCTCTGCCATCATCGCGTTAAGCGCCTCGTCGCTTAAGCCCGTTTTCGTAAACGCCGGGGTTTCCACCGGACCGGGACTCAGACCGTTGACGCGGATCCCGCGCGGCAGCAGCTCCGCCGACAGTGTACGCGCCAGCGACAGCAGGGCGGCCTTGCTCGCGGCATACGCGCTGCTGGTGGGCAGGCCGATGCGCGCGCTCACGGAGCCGCAGAGGATCACCGAGGATGGGTTATTCAGCAGCGGCAGCAGCGCCTGAATTAAAAAGAACGGTCCCTTCAGGTTGATGTTCATCAGACGGTCCCAGGCCTCTTCCTGCCAGACTTCCAGCGGCGCGTGCGTTACGTCACCGGCGTTGAGAAAGACCGCATCCAGGCGTGGCCAGCGGGCGGTGAGGGACTCCGCCAGCGCTTTTTGCGACGAAATATCGCCTGCGTCGGTTGGGATCACCCAGGCCTTATCGCCCAGAATGCGCTCTGCTTCGGCGAGGGTATCCGGGTTGCGTCCGGTCACGGCGACGCGCGCCCCTTCGGCGATAAACGCCTGCGCGGTGGCGAGACCGATACCGCTGGTGCCGCCGGTAATCAACGTATACTTATCGGTTAAACGACCCATGTTCTTCTCCTGAAATGTCTCTGGAGAAAGCACTATAGAAACGTTAGTATCGAAAGGAAACCAGGTACCAACTGGATACTAACGAGGCAAGAGGTGTGAAATGGCAGAGCTGCTGGAAGCGTGCTGCGAAAAAAAATCTGAGGCGTATACCTGCCCGATGACGCAGTTTGTGAATCTGATTTCCGGTAAGTGGGCGATCCCCATTCTCTATCGCCTGATTGTGTTCAATACGCCCGTTCGCTTTGGCGATCTGCTGCGTGCCGCTGCCCCCATCACCCAGAAAGAGCTGACGAAGCAGCTGCGCCTGTTTGAGCAGCGCGGTCTGGTGACGCGAACGGTCTACCCGGAGATCCCGCCGCGCGTGGAGTATCAGATCACCGAGCTGGGGCTAACCCTTCAGGACGCACTCTCGCCGCTGGCCGCCTGGATGAGCGAATACGGTGACCAGCTTCAGCGTTAGGCTACTGTTTTACGTAGCGCGGATCCCCGCTTCATCGGTGAGATAGGCCACCAGAATATCGACTGCGACCCCGTAGCGCGCGTCGCGAACAATCAGCAGCGACCACCAGTCGCCGATAATATCCAGCGAACGGGCGACGGGGCAGGTGCTCTCTTCAAGGCGGGTACGTTTCACAGCGAATTCTCCGGTGGGGTATGGTTTTTTCATAAAACTCATCGGCACACGCCGTAAGCACGTTAATCATCAGTTTGAGAAATGCTTCCCGAAAAACCTGTCACGGATCTGTCACACTCAGGGCGACATTAAAAACGTGTGAGGAATTAGGGATGAGAAAAGCACTACTCGCAGTTGCCGTGGCAGGTACCCTTTCCGTGACCTTTGGCGCACAGGCGCAGGACACGCCGGACGGCTATCAGCTGGAACAGGTGCTCATCATGAGCCGCCACAACCTGCGCGCGCCGCTTGCCAATAACGGCAGCGTGCTGGAGCAGTCCACGCCGAAGCAGTGGCCGGAGTGGGACGTCCCGGGTGGACAGCTCACCACCAAAGGTGGCGTACTGGAAGTGTATATGGGTCACTATATGCGCGAGTGGCTGGCAGAGCAGGGGATGGTGAAGACGGGTGAATGCCCGCCAGCGGATACCGTCTATGCCTACGCCAACAGCCTCCAGCGCACCGTGGCGACCGCGCAGTTCTTTATCACCGGCGCGTTCCCCGGGTGCGATGTTCCTGTGCATCACCAGGAAAAAATGGGCACCATGGACCCCACCTTCAATCCGGTCATTACCGATAACTCCCCTGAGTTTCGCGAGAAAGCGCTGAAAGCGATGGAGACGGAACGGCAGAAAATGCAGCTGGATGAAAGCTACAAACTGCTGGAACAGCTGACAAACTACAGCGACTCGCCGTCCTGCAAGGAGAAAAAAGTCTGCTCCCTGACGGAGGCGAAAGATACGTTCAGCGCCGATTATGAAAAAGAACCGGGCGTCTCCGGGCCGCTGAAGGTGGGTAACTCGCTGGTGGATGCGTTCACGCTACAGTATTACGAAGGCTTCCCGACAGACCAGGTGGCCTGGGGGGAAATCAAAACCGATCAGCAGTGGCGCGTGCTGTCGAAGCTGAAAAACGGCTATCAGGACTCGCTGTTTACGTCGACGGAGGTGGCGCAGAACGTGGCTAAACCGCTGGTGAAGTACATTGATAAAGCGCTGGTGACCGAACAGGCAAAAGCGCCAAAAATCACCCTGTTGGTGGGGCACGACTCTAACATCGCCTCGCTGCTGACCGCGCTGGACTTCAGGCCTTATCAGCTGCACGACCAGCAGGAACGAACCCCGATTGGCGGTAAAATTGTCTTCCAGCGCTGGCATGACAAAAACACTAATCAGGAGCTGATGAAAATTGAGTATGTCTACCAGAGTTCAGATCAACTGCGTAACGCCAGCGTACTGTCGCTGCAATCCCCTGCGCAGCGCGTGACGCTGGAGCTGAAGGGCTGTCCGGTGGATGGCAACGGCTTCTGTCCTGTCGATAAATTCAATGCGGTGATGAACAACGCGGCGAAATAGAAGATAACCCCCCGCGTGGGCGGGGGGAACGTTCAGACGTTTTTACGTTCGATGGTTTGCTCGCCCCAGAACAGCGAGTCTTTGTCGGTTTTTTCGAAGGCGCGAACCAGCACTTCATCGTTGCCTTCTTCCCAAATCTGCTCAGCCAGCTTTTCGTCATAATTGGCGACTTCAAAGATGGCTTCGGCAATCTCCGGAGAGGTATTGCGTAAACTTGCCCATTCGCCCACGTGGTGAGCTTTGGATTCTTGAGTTGGCATACTTGTCCTCCTGTTGGGTTAGCCGTTCAGTTTTTTGGCAAGACCCGCGACGTATTCACCCTGATAGCGGGCGATTGAAAGTTCTTCATTGCTTGGCTGACGTGAACCATCGCCACCGGCAATGGTGGTCGCACCATACGGTGTCCCGCCACGAACCTGCGAAACATCGAACAGTTCCTGTGCGCCGTAGCCAATCGGCACAATCACCATCCCATGATGGGCAAGAGTAGTCCAGGTGGAGGTGATCGTCTGCTCCTGGCCGCCGCCCGTGCCGGTAGAGCTGAACACGCTGGCCAGCTTGCCGTATAACGCGCCGGAGGCCCAGAGCCCGCCCGTCTGGTCGAGGAAGGTGCGCATCTGGCCGGACATATTGCCGAAGCGGGTCGGGGTGCCGAAGATAATGGCATCATAGTCCGCGAGCTCCTGCGGGGTGGCGACCGGGGCGTTTTGTGTTTTCCCCCCGGCTTTGGCGAAGGCTTCCGCCTGCATGGTTTCCGGTACGCGTTTAACCACGACCTCAACGCCGTCTACTCTGTTTGCGCCTTCTGCTACTGCGTGAGCCATGGTTTCAATGTGTCCATACATGGAATAATAGAGCACCAGAACTTTTGCCATTTTGCATCACTCCTCGTTGGTTTTTCTTACAGCGGATCGCTGCGTTCCTTTAAAGATATGACATCACAGCCAGACTGCAAAAATGAACGGCATTTCTTTGATATATAACAATATCTTTTGGATACGCGCCTTGTAGCAAAATGAAACAACTTTCGCGGCGCGGATTTTTCAAAATATAAGAATGGCTTATGAATGACTTCCCCGATATTTCATACGAAAGGCTGAGATCATGTTGCAGAATATTACCTCTCGCTTGCCGGATAGCCGCATTACACTAAGCTTAGTTTCACGCGGCACAGATAAAGGCACTGCCCTTGAGCCGCGAGGTGAAAGAATCCTCTTTTACTGAATGCAATATGATGTCTAATGTTTCACACTCTGGAGGTTAGAGATGGCAAACCATCGTGGTGGTTCAGGTAATTTCGCTGAAGACCGTGAAAGAGCATCAGAAGCAGGTCGTAAAGGTGGCCAGTCTAGCGGGGGCAACTTCAAAAACGACCCTCAGCGCGCATCAGAGGCTGGTAAAAAAGGGGGTAAAAATAGCCACGGCAGCAACAAGTAGTACGCCGGGTCAACTCCCTGCCGCCGGGTTTCCCGGCGGTTTTTTTATGTCTGCTACATTGAACTGTCATCAAAGGCATCGCACACTACAGGATTGATTCTTCGTGCTGGTGTCCCATGTCCGTTTCCCGTTTTACCTTCTCCATTAAGCCTCAGGAAGCGATCCTGATTTTGATCACCATGTTCTGGGGCGGAACCTTTCTTGCCGTTCAGTACGCGGTCACGATGAGCGATCCGTTTTTCTTCGTGGGGCTGCGCTTTGCAACCGCGGCGATTGCCGTGGCACTTATTTCGCTGAAAACCCTGCGCGGGTTGACCCTGAGAGAGCTTAAAGCGGGTGTCGCCATTGGCGTGGCGATTGCCATGGGCTACAGCCTGCAAACGTGGGGGCTCCAGTCTATCTCCAGCAGTAAATCTGCCTTCATCACCGCCATGTACGTACCGCTGGTGCCGCTGTTGCAGTGGCTGTGCCTCGGCAGAATGCCGGGCCTGATGTCGTGCATTGGCATCGTGCTGGCGTTCATCGGCCTTATTTTATTAGCCGGGCCGGAAAATAATCTGCTGGCGCTGGGGCCGGGGGAGATCATCACTCTGGTGGGGGCCGTTGCCATTGCGGCAGAAATTATTCTGATTAGCGCCTGGGCAGGAAAAGTGGACGTCAAGCGGGTGACGGTGGTGCAGCTTGCCACCGCGTCGCTGGTGGCGTTCGCGACGATGGTGCCGGCAGGGGAGTCTGTCCCGCCGATGTCTACCGGGCTTATCGTCGTGGCGCTGGGGCTGGGCATTTTCAGCGCCATTATCCAGGTCACCATGAACTGGGCGCAGCGCAGCGTATCCCCGACACGGGCGACGGTCATTTATACCGGTGAACCGGTATGGGCGGGTATTTTCGGGCGACTCGCCGGGGAGCGTCTGCCGCTGCTGGCGCTGGTGGGCGCGGCGTTTATTGTTCTCGGCGTGCTGGTGAGTGAGTTAAAGCTCAGAAAGCGTCGGAATGCGGTGAACGATTTAACGGCCGAATAAGCTTTTGATTGAAATAAAGGGCAGGTTTAACTACGATGTGTACGGATGAAAACTGTACATGATAAATGAAACCATGCCAGCACTCAAAAAACAGCGTATCGATCTTCGCCTGTCGGACGAAGACAAAACAATGATTGAAGAAGCGGCGGCGATGACCAACCAAACGATCACCCAGTTTATGGTGAACAGTGCGTCAGAGCGTGCTGCCGAAGTCATCGAACAGCATCGGCGTCTCGTATTAAACGAAGCCTCATGGATTGCCGTTATGGATGCCATCGACAATCCGCCAGAGCCAAATGAACGCCTGAAGCGAGCGGCGAAACGTCTTCGAAACATGGAGTGAAGCGTCGTGGCAAATCTCACGATCGAAATGTTATCAGAGGGAACCGATTACGATTTCGGCGATTTCGATTGTGGTGAACCCTCGCTAAATGCCTTCCTTACCGAGCACCTGATACGTCAGCACGGCGGGCGTATTTTACGCGGCTACCTCCTTAAAGAACGCGACCATCCGCGTGTCCTGGGCTATTACACACTCTCGGGAAGTTGCTTTGAAAAAGCGATGCTTCCTTCAAAGACTCAGCAGCGCCGCATCCCATACAGCAACGTCCCCAGCGTGACGCTGGGGCGTCTGGCTGTCCATAAAGAACTCCAGGGAAACGAGTGGGGAACAACGCTTGTCACACACGCTATGCGCGTTGTTTATCTGGCCTCGCAGGCTGTTGGCGTCCACGGAATTTTTGTGGATGCGCTTAACGAACGGGCCAAACGATTTTATCTGAAGCTGGGGTTTATCCCGCTGGCAGGTGAAAACAGCAGTTCGCTGTTCTTCCCCACGCAATCTATCGAACGACTGTTTGAGCAGGCGTGATCGCTCTTAAGGAACATGCACGTCGGGTAAGGCGTCGCCGTCACCCGACGTGCAGATCTCATGGATCCTGAGTCGCCACGGCGCCCTGCGGCGCGGCAGCCACCCGGCGGCTCAGCAGGGCATTGAGCAGGATCGCGCCGAAGGTCGCCGTGCCAATCCCGCCCACCGTAAATCCGCCCAGCGTCAGGGCGAAATCACCCGCCCCCAACACCAGCGTTACCGCCACCATGATCAGGTTACCGTTCTGGCTCAGATCAACATGATTCTGCACCCAGATACGTGCCCCTGCCACGGCAATCAGACCAAATACCACAATCGAGGCGCCGCCAATCACGGGGGCCGGGATGGTGTGGATCAATGCGCCGAATTTCGGGGAAAAGCCGAGCAGCATCGCCATCACCGCCGCCGCCACGAAGACCAGCGTCGAGTAGACTTTGGTCACAGCCATCACGCCGATGTTTTCCGCGTAGGTCGTCACGCCGCTGCCGCCGACCGAGCCGGAGAGCATGGTCGCCAGACCGTCTCCCACAAACGCCCGCCCCATATACGGATCCATATTGCGCCCGGTCATTCCCGCTACGGCTTTCAGGTGGCCCAGGTTTTCAGCCACCAGAATCACCGCGACAGGCGCGATGAGCATCATCGCCTGAGCGTTAAAGGTGGGTGAGGTCATCTGCGGCAGGCCGAACCAGGCGGCCTGGTGAATCAGTGTGAAATCAACCGGTTTGCCGAGACCGAACACGTTCGCCAGCAGCGCGTAGACCAGACAGGCCGCAATCAGCCCGACCAGGATCAGCAGACGCTGGATCATGCCGCGCGTAAAGACCGCCACCACGCCGATGCACAGCACCGTTATCACCGCCATCCAGCTTTCAAACGGCGAGCCGGATACGCTCTTCACCGCAATCGGCGCGAGGTTCAGGCCTATCGCCATCACCACCGCCCCGGTGACGACGGGGGGCATCATCCGCTCGATCCAGCGCGTGCCGACTTTCATCACCACCAGACCGGTCAGGGTGTAGACCAGCCCACAGGCGATAATGCCGCCGAGGGCCACGCTCAGGTTGGGGTTAATACCCTGACCGTTAAACCCGGTCGCTGCAATGACCACCCCCACGAAGGCGGCGCTGGAGCCCAGATAGCTGGGCACACGCCCGCCGGTGACAAAAAAGAACAGCAGGGTACCCATACCCGACATCAAAATGGCGAGGTTAGGATCCAGCCCCATCAGCATGGGCATCAGCACCGTCGCACCAAACATCGCGACCGCATGCTGCACGCCCATCACCATGGTCTGCCCGAGCGGGAGCCTTTCATCCGGCGCGACCACGCCTTCTTCTGTGGAGGTCGATTTCAACTGCCAGTGGGGAAGTCCGAACATGATCTGTCTCCTGAATGCGGATTAACAGGCGGGTCGCATAAGTGCGTGATAGCCGCGGTCGAACCACACCAGCCCTTGCGGCGCCGGGTGGCGTACAATGGATACGATGTCGCAAAACAGAATGTCGTGAGTGCCAACGCTCACCACCTGGCTGATGCGGCAGTCGAACGAGGCCAGCGCATTTTCCAGACGCGGGCAGCCCGTGTCGCCTGTCTGCCAGCGGGCAGCGGCAAAGCGGTCCGCCATCGGCGTTTTTCCGCCAAACAGGTTGGATAAAGGCTCCTGTCCGGCACTCAGCGTGTTAACGCACAGGGTGCGGTTCTCGCTGAAAATCGGCCAGACCGACGCGCCGCGGTTCAGGCACACCAGCAGGGTAGGCGGGGAATCCGTGACGCTGCATACCGCGCTGGCGGTGAAGCCCGCCAGGCCTGCCGGGCCGTCGGTGGTAATGATATTGACCGCTGCGCCGACGCAGGCCATAGCGTCGCGAAAGGTTTGTTTATCCGGTGTCATCACGTTCGCTCCTTACGCCAGCCCGCAGGCATCGTCAAAGGCCAGACGCGGCAGGCGTCCGTAAAGTTTGCTCATATCGCCATAGCCGATGTTAATCAGCAGATTGCTTTTGAGTAGCGTGCCCGTGAAAAAGGCCGCGTCCACTTTTTCCCGGTCAAAACCCGACATCGGCCCGGTGTCCAGCCCGAGCGCGCGGCAGGCGAAAATCAGGTACGCGGCCTGCATTGAGCTGTTGCGAAAGGCGGTCTCTTCCGCCAGCGCGGGGCTGGAGGTAAACCAGCTTCTGGCATCGCCGTGTGGGAACAGTTCAGGCAGGCGCTCATAAAACTCGCTGTCCCAGGCGACAATCGCCGTGACCGGGGCAGTGAGCGTTTTCTCAAGGTTGCCGCTGGAGAGCGCCGGGCGCAGCTTCTCTTTTCCTTCCGGGCTTCGCACAAACACAATGCGCGCCGGGGAGCAGTTGGCGGACGTCGGCCCCCATTTCATCAGGTCATAAATCTCGCGCAGCGTCTCGTCACTGACCGGTATATCCAGCCAGCCGTTATGGGTACGTGCGCCGGTAAACAGCGTTTCCAGCGCGGCGGGCGTGATGGCTTCGCTCATTCAAGCTCCTTACAAAGCGGGTTCTGGGCTGTGCAGCAGGCTGGCAAGCCCGTTCAGCAGCAGAGTGTTAAAGATGTCCGGCGCGGTCACATTGCAGGCATGCCCGCCCTGGCGCATGACCGTTTTGCGGGCGTGCGGGAGGGCGGCGTGCAGTTCAGCGGAGCAGACGGACGGCACCAGCAGATCGTCGGTGGAACAGATAATCTGTACGGGGCAGCGAACGCGTGCAGCGTGGCGGCTGAAATCGGCCTGTTTCAGGGCATGCAGCCTGCGCAGCAGATTGGCTTTGCCCTGAAAATGGGCCAGCGCCAGCGCGTGCTCGGCCTCCAGCCGCGGGGCGCGGGCGGCCATCCAGTCTGCCGGGTAGAGGAACAACGGCTGTGCCTCTACCCACGCCTGCGCGCCGCCCGCATGCAGCAGACGTTCGCGAACGTCAAAACAGCGGCGGGTATGGGCATTGAGGGTCAGCCAGCCGTTGACGCAGACCAGCGCGGTGAGGGCGTCGGGCTTATCGATGGCCAGCCGCAGGCCGACCAGCGCCCCCAGCGCGTGGCCGACCACGCAGTAACGGGCGATCCCGGCCTCGGCTAACGCCAGCGCAAGCTCGTCGGCCATGTGTGCGAGGGTGTAGTCTTCCGGCAGGGTATCCGGGTTATTCCCCGTGCCCCGCTGGTCGTAGCACACCACCTGATACTCCTGCCCCAGCACGGCGAGCTGGGGCAGCCAGTAGCTGCCGCTGCCGCCGAGCCCGGCAATCAGCACCACCACGGGCGCGCCCGCAAAGGGGGGCGGTGAAATGGACAGTTTCATGGCCGCCTCACTTCGCGATGTGCGCAACGGTGGCAATTTCAACCAGCGCTTCGGGCTTTACCAGCCCGCACTGGATGCAAAACCGCGCCGGTTTATCGCCGGGGAAAAACTCCGCGTAGATTTCGTTAATCGCGGCGTAGTTTTTCCAGTCGGTGATAAAGATGCTGTTGAAGGTCACGTCCTCCATAGTGCCACCCGCCGTTTCGATCACGGTTTTGATCGTCTCCAGCACGTGGCGGGTTTGCGCCTTTGGGTCATCGATAAACACCACGTTGTTGTCTTTATCAAACGGCAGCGTGCCCGATACATACACCACGCCGTCGGCGAGGGTGCCGGGCACAAACGGGGCAATCGGGGTGCTGGTGCCCGGCGGAATAATCACGGATTTCGGCATAGCGGTTCTCCTCAGGCGATGCGGGCGAGCGGGGGATCCAGCGCGTCGCAGAAATCATTGACGTTACTGACCCAGCCAAAAAAGGTTTCGATATTGAACAGGGCGGCTTTCTGGGCAAAATCCGGCCCGGCCTGATGGGTGGCATCCTCCAGTACCACCCCAAAATACTCGAGGAAAAAGCCGTCGCGCAGGGTCGACTCCACGCACACGTTGGTGGCGATGCCGGTGAACACCAGATGACGAATGCCCCGGCTGCGCAGCAGGCTGTCGAGCGGGGTATTGAAAAAGCCGCTGTAGCGCGGTTTCGGCAGCACGATATCGCCGGCCTCCGGTACCAGCTCATCCACCAGCTGATAATCCCAGCCGCCTTTCGCCAGCAGCGTGCCCTGGAGTTCGGGCCGTTGGCGCATGGTTTTCAGGGCGTTGGATTTGTGAAAGTTGGGTGAGCCGGGACCGCCAGCCTCGACGTACTGGTCGTCCCAGCCGTTCTGGAACCAGACGATCAGCATGCCCGCAGCACGTGCGGCGCTCACGGCGGTTTTGATGTTCTCAATCACCGGCTGCGTGGTGGAGACGTCAAACCCGGCCAGATCCAGATACCCGCCTTTACTGGCATAGGCGTTTTGCATATCCACCACGATCAGCGCGCTGCGCTGCGCGTCTAAGGTAATGGCTTCCGGGCGAGCGTTGAGGGTCGTCATTACGCCACCTCCTTCGTCACGGCAGGGATGTGGGCGCGGCACTGCATCAGCGGCTGAATGCGCTCGCCGAAAGTTTCCACGCCGGTGAGAAAATTATCGAAGGTCAGCAGCACGCCTTCGGCGCCGGGCACGGCAGCCACTTCGTCGAGCATTCTGGCCACGCTGGCATACGAGCCAACCAGGGTGCCCATGTTGATATTGACGGCAGACGTCGGGTCGGCCATCTGGCGAACGTTGGTGTCCGCGCCGGAGCGGGTATCCTTCTGGCTCTGCTCGGTAAGCCAGCTCAGCGCTTCGTCATCCGCGCCGTCCTTGTATCGTTCCCATTTGGCGCGCGCGGCGTCGTCGGTTTCGTCGGCAATCACCATAAACAGCACGTAGGAGCCCACGTCGCGCCCGGTTTTGTCGGCGGCCGCTTTCATGCGTGCCGCGGTGGGCGCGAAGGCGGCCGGGGTGTTAACGCCTTTGCCGAAGCAGAAGTTGAAGTCGGCGTATTTCGCCGAGAATTCCATTCCCGCGTCGCTCTGTCCGGCGCATATCACCTTCATCGGCACCGACGGCTGCGGGCTGACGCGGCAGTCGTTCATGGTAAAGAAGTCGCCTTTGAAATCGCTTTTGCCGGTGCCCCATAGATCGCGCAGCACCTGCACATATTCAGTCAGGTAGTCGTAGCGACGGGAGAAGTAATCGTCCCCCGGCCAGATCCCCATCTGCTCGTACTCCGGCTTTTGCCAGCCGGTGACCAGGTTAACGCCAAAGCGCCCGCCGGAGATGGAGTCGATGGTGGAGGCCATCCGCGCCACGATTGCCGGGGGAAGGGTAAGGGTGGCGGCGGTGGCGTAAATCTGGATGCGCGAGGTTACCGCCGCCAGGCCCGCCATCAGGGTGAAAGACTCCAGGTTGTGGTCCCAGAATTCGGTCTTACCGCCGAAACCGCGCAGCTTGATCATCGAGAGCGCAAAGTCGAAGTGGTAGTGCTCCGCTTTCTGCACGATGGCTTTATTCAGCTCAAAGGTCGGCATGTATTGCGGGGCAGTGGTCGAGATAAGCCAGCCGTTGTTGCCGATCGGTACAAATACGCCAATTTTCATCACGAACCTCTCTTCATTACGTCGCAGGTGTCACGATGTTTTTGCAAAGGCAGTGCCAGTTTTGAAAATCGCTTTGTTATTAATGTGTTAAATGATGGTTGTTAAAATTAACAGCGAAAATGTGGACTGGATGGTCAAAATCATTGCACAGAAAACAGGCACTCATGCGCGCTGAGGGTGCAGAAGGTCGTGGCGAGACGGGGGTTTTGCTATGCTGAGCGCAGGACAGAAAATGGAGAGCGAAAATGACACAAGGCGCAGTGAAAACACCCGGTAAACGTTCGCAGGCGGTGAGCGCCAAGAAACAGGCGATCCTCAGCGCCGCGCTGGAGACATTTTCGCAGTTTGGTATTCACGGTACGCGCCTTGAGCAGGTGGCGGAGCAGGCCGGGGTGTCCAAGACCAATCTGCTCTACTACTACCCGTCGAAAGAGGCGCTGTATGTGGCGGTGATGCAGCAGATCCTGGATATCTGGCTCGCACCACTTAAAGCATTTCGCGAAGAGCTGGCCCCGCTGGTGGCGATAGAGGAGTACATACGCCTGAAGCTGGAGGTATCGCGTGATTACCCGCAGGCATCAAGGCTGTTCTGCCTGGAGATGTTGCAGGGCGCGCCGCTGTTGCAGGCGGAGCTGACCGGCGATTTAAAGCAGCTGGTGGACGATAAATCGGCCATTATTGCCGGATGGGTCGCCAGCGGAAAACTGGCGCCCGTCGATCCGCATCATCTGATCTTTATGATTTGGGCCTCCACCCAGCATTACGCTGACTTTGCGGCCCAGGTCGAGGCGGTGACCGGTAAAACGCTCCAGGACGAGGCGTTTTTCCAGAGCACCCTGGAAAACGTACAGCGGATGATTATCGAAGGGATCCGCGTGCGCTAGTTTCCCGGCGGAAGAGGACAGCTTAAGTCGCCCTCTTCACACTGCATCAGCGTGGCCAGAAACGCTTCGCGCTCCGCGGTTTTCTCCGCCAGACACTGGTTAACAATCATTGGCTGAACGCTCCCGCCTTCCGTACCCGAACCGATAAACGCACAGTCCGCGTCGCGCAGGCTAATCCACGCCTGCTGCGCCTTTTTCAGGAGATCGCGCTGAGGCGATGCCGCACGTTTGATGGCGGCCTGATACGTCTCGTTGAGCTTTTTATCGGCGGCCTGGTACTGTTGCGCGCTACAGGTGTTCAGTTCAAGCTGGGTGGTCGCGTTGTCGCACTCGTCGGCCAGCGCGCTGGCGCTCATGAGCAGGGCTGCACCTGCGAGAAATACTCTTTTCATCATCCCCTCCATGTAAAAAAGCCGGATACGCTGTGCTTATCCGGCCTGGGCTGTTTTGTAGCCCCGGTAAGCGTAGCGTCACCGGGGAGAGTTTACACGATTAACCGATTGTCATCAGGCTGGCGTTACCGCCCGCCGCCGCGGTGTTGACGCTGAGCGAGCGCTCAACGTACAGGCGCTCCAGCAGCAGGTTGGTCTCCCCGCGGGCGAAGCCCTGCACCGAGACAATCGCGCCGCTGCGGGCCGCCACCTGCTCGCACAGTTCGCGCAGCTGGTCGGAATCACCGTGGTAGATCACCGCGTCAAACGGCTGGGTCAGCAGGGCATCGGCCTTCGCAAAGCGAATGCGGGCCGAGACCGCTTTTGGCAACTGTTTGGCGAGGTCGCGATGCAGGGCATCTTCCGGCCACAGCACCTCACAGCCCGTTGCCGTTGCGGCTGCCAGCTGCACCAGCGCATCCTCCTCGTTATCCGCCACGCACAGCACACGCTCGCGCGGCATCAGCGTCCAGGTGTTGCGCTCACCGGTTGGACCCGGCAGCAGACGCTGTGTTCCCGCCTGCGCCAGCTCGCCGTACTGCTGTGCAATCGCATGCAGCTCGGGACGATTTTCAGCCCACTTAATCAGCGCGTCCAGCGGCTGGGTCAGCACGGCTTTCACCTGCGCATCCACCGGATATTCCGCGTCCTGACGCGCCAGCGTCACGCCCAGCGCATTTTCCGGACGGTTTGCCAGCAGGCGGTACAGATAGAGCGGACCGCCCGCTTTCGGGCCGGTGCCGGAGAGACCTTCACCGCCGAACGGCTGCACGCCCACGACCGCGCCAACCATGTTGCGGTTGACGTACAGGTTGCCGACTTTAGCATTGCCGGTCACCTGGGCAATGGTTTCGTCGATACGGGTATGCACGCCAAGCGTCAGGCCGTAACCCGAGGCGTTGATCTGATCGATCAGCTCGTTGAGGTTGTTACGGTTGTAGCGCACCACGTGCAGTACCGGGCCGAAGACCTCTTTTTTCAGCTCGTCGAAGCTTGCCAGCTCAATCAGCGTTGGCGGCACGAAGGTGCCGGTCTGCCACTCGCGGGCATCTTCGCTGTTCTCGCGCACCGCCTGGAACACCGGACGGCCTTTGGCACGCATGGTCTGAATGTGATTTTCAATGTTGGCTTTGGCTTCCGCGTCGATCACCGGCCCGATGTCGGTGGTGAGACGGCCCGGGTTGCCCATGCGGCATTCCGCCATCGCACCGCGCAGCATCTTCAGCGTGTGGTCAGCCACGTCATCCTGTAAGCACAGTACGCGCAGGGCGGAACAGCGTTGGCCCGCGCTGTCGAAGGCAGAGGCCAGCACGTCAACGACGACCTGCTCGGTGAGCGCGGAGGAGTCCACGATCATGGCGTTCATGCCGCCGGTTTCAGCGATCAGCGGGGTAGGACGGCCCTGCGCATCCAGACGGTTGGCGATGTTGCGTTGTAGCAGGGAGGCCACTTCGGTAGAACCGGTAAACATCACGCCGCGTACGCGGTTATCGGAGGTCAGTTTGGCCCCGACCGTTTCACCGCGCCCTGGCAGCAGCTGCACCACGCCCGCCGGTACGCCCGCTTCCAGCAGAATGCTAATGCCCTGGGCGGCGATCAGCGGGGTCTGCTCTGCCGGTTTCGCCAGCACGCTGTTGCCTGCGGCCAGCGCCGCGGCAATCTGGCCGGTGAAGATCGCCAGCGGGAAGTTCCACGGGCTGATACACACCACCGGGCCGAGCGGACGGTGGGTTTCGTTGTCGAAATCATCGCGCACCTGACCGGCGTAGTAGTGCAGGAAGTCGACCGCCTCGCGCACTTCGGCGATGGCGTTGCTGAAGGTTTTACCCGCTTCACGCACCAGAATGCCGATAAGCTGCTGCATCTGATCTTCCATCAGCACCGCCGCGCGTTCCAGAATGGCGGCACGCTCCTGCGGCGGGGTGGCAAACCAGATTGGCGCGTTGTTCACCGCGCTCTCCAGGGCCTGCTCCACTTCCGCTTCCGTGGCTTCGCGCACGTAGCCGACGATATCCTTCGGCTCTGCCGGGTTGATCACCGGCTGCATTTCACCGTCCTCAACGGACTGCTCAAGGATCGGCCTGGCCTGCCACTTCTGCAATGCGCTGTTTAGCAGGGCAGAAGAGAGCGACGCCAGACGGTGTTCGTTGGCGAGATCCAGACCCGCCGAGTTGACGCGACCTGCACCATACAGCTCGCGCGGCAGGGCAATCTTCGGATGCGGCAGACCAATCTGGCCTTCCTGCGCCGCCATCTTCTCAACGGCCTGTACCGGATCGGCCACCAGTTCGTCCAGCGGCAGGGTGGTATCGGCGATGCGGTTAACGAAGGAGGTGTTCGCCCCGTTCTCCAGCAGACGACGCACCAGGTAGGCCAGCAGGGTTTCGTGGGTACCTACCGGGGCATAGATTCGGCACGGACGGTTCAGCTTGCCGTCGGCCACTTTACCGGTCACTTGCTCGTACAGCGGTTCACCCATGCCGTGCAGGCACTGGAACTCGTACTGGCCCGGATAGTAGTTCTGACCCGCGAGGCTGTAGATCGCCGCCAGGGTGTGGGCGTTGTGGGTGGCGAACTGAGGATAAATCAGGTTCGGCACGCCGAGCAGTTTTTTCGCGCAGGCGAGGTAAGAGACGTCGGTATAGACCTTGCGGGTATAGACCGGATAACCTTCCAGACCTTCCATCTGGGCGCGTTTGATTTCGCTGTCCCAGTAGGCGCCCTTCACCAGACGGATCATCAGGCGGCGACGGCTGCGGCTGGCCAGGTCAATCAGGTAGTCAATGACGAACGGACAGCGTTTCTGGTAGGCCTGGATAACGAAACCAATCCCGTTCCAGCCCGCCAGCTCCGGCTCGAAGCACAGTTTTTCCAGCAGGTCGAGGGAGATCTCCAGACGGTCCGCCTCTTCGGCGTCGATGTTGATGCCGATGTCATACTGGCGCGCCAGCAGGGTCAGGGACTTCAGGCGCGGGTAGAGTTCTTCCATCACCCGGTCGTACTGCGCACGGCTGTAGCGCGGGTGCAGGGCGGAAAGCTTGATAGAGATGCCCGGACCTTCATAAATACCGCGACCGTTGGACGCTTTACCGATGGCGTGGATCGCCTGCTGGTAAGAGACCATGTAGGCCTGCGCGTCGGCGGCGGTCAGCGCCGCTTCACCCAGCATGTCGTAGGAGTAGCGGAAGCCTTTGTCTTCCAGCTTGCGGGCGTTCGCCAGCGCTTCGGCAATGGTTTCCCCGGTGACGAACTGCTCGCCCATCAGGCGCATCGCCATGTCCACGCCCTTGCGGATCAGCGGCTCGCCGCTTTTGCCGATGATGCGGTTCAGAGAGCGCGACAGGTTGGCTTCGTTATGGGTGGAGACCAGCTTGCCGGTAAACAGCAGGCCCCAGGTGGCGGCGTTAACGAACAGGGACGGACTGCGGCCAATGTGGGAGTGCCAGTTGCCGTTGCTGATTTTGTCGCGGATCAGGGCATCGCGGGTGGCTTTATCCGGAATACGCAGCAGCGCTTCCGCCAGACACATCAGCGCCACGCCTTCCTGCGAGGAGAGGGAGAACTCCTGCAACAGACCCTGCACCATACCGGCGCGTCCGCTGGCGGTTTTCTGGTTACGCAGCTTGTCGGCGAGCTGATACGCGAGGCTGTGCGCCTGAGCGGCAACGGCTTCCGGCAGGCGCGCCTGCTCCAGCAGCATCGGCACGGCGTCGGTTTCGGCACGGCGGTAGGCGCCGGTAATGGCGGCGCGGCTGACGGACTGCGGCAGGATCTGCTCGGCAAATTCCAGGAACGGCTGGTGGTTCTCTTCAACGGCCGTCGCGGCCTCTTCGCTTTCGTTCGCTGCACCCGCCAGCAGGGCAGGCAGCTCCGGCAGACCTTCTTCACTCTCCAGTCTTTCCAGATAGTTAAAAATCGCCTGCTTGATTAACCAGTGCGGTGTGCGGTCGATGCGGGTCGCAGCGGTTTTAATCCGTTCGCGGGTAGCGTCATCCAGCTTAACCCCCATGGTGGTCATCCCCATGCCAAAACTCCTGTTGTTCTGTAATAGCGTTCTGTTGATAGCGTGAAATATCCACCATGTTGCAACTTTGTGCAACCGTGTTAAATGTGACCTGGTCTGCAAGCTGGAAAATGAATGGATTGTTAACGATTAGTTAGCTGTGAAAAAGAACGTGCGGCGGTTTCTGAGCCCAGTTTTTATGCGGTGCTTAACACTTTTTAAAGGTGCAACCCGTAAAAGCGTGAGCGAGTGCAACCTATAGGAAAGACGTATAAAACCAGGGATGAAATTCATGTAAATGCAGTGTTAAATCGTTTGTCAGTGGGATGCGTATACGGCAGGATAGCGCGCCCAACGGAAACACATACACACATCACTACGTTCCGGTGATGACATAACAAGGCAACCCGGACGGTTGTCGCTCGACATTTTGGAGAATTTGAATGGCTATTAGCACACCGATGCTGGTGACATTTCTCGTTTATATTTTTGGCATGATCCTGATAGGGTTTTTGGCATGGCGTTCCACTAAAAACTTTGACGACTACATCCTCGGCGGGCGCAGCTTAGGCCCGATGGTCACCGCACTCTCTGCGGGCGCTTCCGACATGAGCGGCTGGCTGCTGATGGGCCTGCCGGGCGCGATTTTCATCTCCGGTATCTCCGAAAGCTGGATCGCCATCGGCCTGACCGTTGGCGCGTGGATCAACTGGAAGCTGGTGGCAGGCCGTCTGCGCGTGCACACCGAAGCCAACAACAACGCCCTGACGCTGCCGGACTACTTCACCGGACGCTTTGAAGATAACAGCCGTATCCTGCGCATTATCTCCGCGGTGGTGATCCTGCTGTTCTTCACCATCTACTGTGCCTCCGGCATCGTGGCGGGCGCGCGCCTGTTCGAAAGCACCTTCGGCATGAGCTATGAAACCGCCCTGTGGGCCGGCGCCGCAGCAACCATCCTCTATACCTTCGTGGGCGGATTCCTGGCGGTAAGCTGGACCGATACCGTGCAGGCGAGCCTGATGATCTTCGCCCTGATCCTGACTCCGGTGATTGTCATTTTCACCGTCGGCGGCTTTGGCGAATCGCTGGAAGTGATCAAGCAGAAGAGCATCGAAAACGTCGATATGCTGAAAGGGTTGAACTTCGTCGCCATCGTCTCTCTGATGGGCTGGGGCCTGGGCTACTTCGGCCAGCCGCACATTCTGGCGCGCTTCATGGCGGCGGATTCTCACCACACCATCGTTCACGCGCGTCGCATCAGCATGACGTGGATGATCCTGTGTCTGGCGGGGGCGTGTGCGGTCGGCTTCTTCGGTATCGCGTACTTCAACAACAACCCGGCGCAGGCGGGCGCGGTGAACCAGAACGCCGAGCGCGTATTCATCGAGCTGGCGCAGATCCTGTTCAACCCGTGGATTGCCGGTATTCTGCTCTCCGCGATCCTCGCGGCGGTGATGTCCACCCTGAGCTGTCAGCTGCTGGTGTGCTCCAGCGCCATCACCGAAGACCTCTACAAAGCGTTCCTGCGTAAGGGCGCGAGCCAGAAAGAGCTGGTGTGGGTAGGGCGCTTTATGGTGCTGGTGGTTGCGCTGGTGGCGATTGCGCTGGCGGCAAACCCGGAAAACCGCGTCTTGGGGCTGGTGAGCTACGCCTGGGCGGGCTTCGGTGCGGCATTTGGTCCGGTGGTGCTGTTCTCTGTACTGTGGTCACGCATGACCCGCAACGGCGCGCTGGCGGGGATGATTATCGGTGCGGTAACCGTTATCGTCTGGAAACAGTTCGCGTGGCTGGGCCTGTACGAAATCATTCCGGGCTTCATCTTCGGCAGCCTCGGTATCGTGGTGTTTAGCCTGCTGGGTAAAGCGCCGTCTGCGTCTATGCAGAAACGCTTTGCGGAGGCGGACGCGCACTATCACTCAGCGCCGCCGTCTAAGCTCCAGGCTGAGTAATTTTCCCCTCACCCTAACCCTCTCCCCGGTGGGGAGAGGGGATAGTCCTTTCACCTATGTGAGTCTTCATCAATGAGAATTAAAACAGGGTTAATGGTGGCAGCATTCGTGATGCTGGCGGGCTGTAGCGCACCCGCACAGCACGCGGCGGTGGAAACCTGCAAAGCAGAAAATCAGATGCAGCAGACCACGCTTTATTTCGGCTTAAACCGTCCTGCCGGGGCGCAAATCACAGGCAACGAATGGCAGCAGTTTGTCGACCAGGACGTGACGCCACGCTTTCGCGATGGTTTAACGGTATTTGATGCGCGCGGTCAGTGGCTGGGGAATGATGGAAAAGTGGCGCGCGAGCCGAGCAAGGCATTGATGCTGATCCACGCTAAAGACGCGCAGAGTGAGAAGAATATCGAAGCGTTGCGCGGGATCTATAAGTCACGCTTCGCGCAGGAGTCGGTGATGCGGGTCGACCAGCCGGTGTGCGTGCAGTTTTAATGAAAACGGCGGGAAACCCGCCGTTGTTGTATCGTAGGCCCGTGCAAGCGAAGCGCCGCCGGGCACAAAACTTACAGCACCAACCCCGCAAAGCTCGCCGACAGCAGGCTTACCAGCGTTGCCCCGTATACAAGGCGTAAACCAAACCGCGACACCACGTTACCCTGTTGCTCATTCAGACCTTTTATTGCCCCCGCCACAATGCCGATGGAAGCGAAGTTAGCGAACGACACCAGGAACACGGACAAAATCCCCAGCCCGCGCGGTGACATTTGATGGGCTATTTTTTGCAGCTCGATCATCGCCACAAATTCATTCGCCACCAGTTTAGTTGCCATAATGCTCCCCGCGCTTAAGGCATCGCTCAGCGGAATACCAATAAGCCACGCCAGCGGATAAAACACATAACCCAGAATCTGCTGGAAGCTCATGCCAAATATGCCGGAGAAGAGGGCGTTAATGGCGCTAATAAGGGCGATAAAGCCAATCAGCATCGCCAGAATAATCATCGCCACCTTAAAACCGGCCAGAATATACTCGCCCAGCATTTCAAAGAAGCTCTGGGATTCGTGCAGTTTTTCCAGCCTGATATCCGGCTCCGCTTCCGGGCGGGCCGGGTTAATGACCGAAAGAATAATAAAGGTGCTGAACATGTTCAGGATCAGCGCCGCGACGACAAACCTGGCGTCGAGCATAGTCATATAGGCCCCGACAATCGACAGCGAAACCGTCGACATGGCCGTGGCAGCCATCGTAAACAGACGACGCGAGGAGAGATCGCCCAGCACGCCTTTGTAGGCAATGAAGTTTTCCGACTGACCGAGGATCAGCGAACTCACCGCGTTAAAGGATTCCAGCTTGCCCATGCCGTTCAGTTTTGACAGCAGCGTCCCGATCACCCGAATAAAGATCGGCAGAATACGCCAGTGCTGAAGAATACCAATCAGCGCCGAGATAAAAATAATGGGGCAGAGCACGCCAAGGAAAATGAACGCCAGCCCTTTTTCACCCATCCCGCCAAAGACAAAATTCGTCCCTTCGGCAGCGAATTTAAGCAGCGACTCAAAGAAACCGGAAACGTATTTAATAATAAACAGGCCGCTTTCTGCGTGGAGGAAAAAGAACGCCAGCGCGATTTCGATCACGATCAGCTGTAAAACGAAACGAATACGAATTTTTCGGCGGTCGAAACTCACCAGCCAGGCGAGCGCAAGAATAATCACCAGCGCCAGCAGGAAATGGACAATTTTAAACATGGCTTATTTTCAGTTGGTTTTCGAGGCGGACATTTAGCCACAGCCCCGGTTAACCGTAAATGGGCATTTTCGTTATACCTTATAAACGTAACGGTTACTCAGGCAATTATTACTCCGCAATGCGTTTACATCTGGTCATCAAAACGCAACACATTTCGCTTGTTTTTCTTGTTGCCGTAATGATAATCACTATCACAAGAATTTACTTTTCTTTGCATCAGTTGACCGCGATAAACATTTAAGGTGTCGGCATGTTTGTTCCTTTTCTCATTATGTTACGTGAAGGCCTTGAAGCGGCCCTGATTGTTAGCCTTATCGCCAGTTATCTGAAGCGTACCCAGCGCGGACGCTGGATTGGCGTCATGTGGGTTGGGGTTTTCCTTGCTGCGGCGCTCTGCCTGGGCCTCGGTATCCTCATCAACGAAACCACCGGGGAGTTCCCGCAGAAAGAGCAGGAGCTGTTTGAAGGGATCGTCGCCGTGATTGCGGTGGTGATCCTCACCTGGATGGTGTTCTGGATGCGCAAGGTCTCCCGTAACGTGAAGGTACAGCTTGAGCAGGCGGTGGATAACGCCTTGCAAAAAGGCAACCACCACGGCTGGGCGCTGATCATGATGGTCTTTTTCGCCGTGGCGCGTGAAGGCCTGGAGTCTGTGTTCTTCCTGCTCGCGGCTTTTCAGCAGGACGTGGGCATCTGGCCCCCACTGGGCGCGGTGCTCGGGCTGGCCACGGCGGTTGTGCTTGGCTTCCTGCTCTACTGGGGCGGCATTCGTCTTAACCTGGGGGTGTTCTTCAAGTGGACCAGCCTGTTTATTCTGCTGGTGGCCGCAGGGCTGGCGGCAGGGGCGATCCGCGCCTTCCACGAAGCGGGTCTGTGGAACCACTTCCAGGACGTGGCGTTCGATCTCAGCAACGTCCTGTCGACCCATTCACTGACCGGTACCCTGCTCGAAGGGATCTTCGGCTACCAGGAAACGCCGAGCGTCAGCGAAGTGGCGATGTACTTTATCTATCTGGTTCCGGCGTTGATCCTGTTCGCTATGCCGCCGCGTACCGGCTCGCAGACGTCGCGCGTAGCGCCGTAAGTGCTGTTTTAGTTACAACATACTTTTAAAGGGAAGAGTCATGGCCATTCAGTTCCGTCGTAGTGCGTTATGCGCAGGCATTGCCGCGCTGTTCGTGTCTGCCTTCACCGCTCAGGCGGCAGATATTCCGCAGGTAAAAGTCACCGTCAACGATAAACAGTGCGAGCCGATGACCATCACGGTTAACAGCGGTAAAACGCAGTTTATTATTCAGAACCACAGCCAGAAGGCGCTGGAGTGGGAAATCCTGAAAGGCGTGATGGTGGTGGAAGAGCGCGAGAATATCGCGCCGGGCTTCAGCCAGAAGATGACCGCAAATCTTCAGCCCGGGGAATATGACATGACCTGCGGCCTGCTGACTAACCCGAAAGGTAAGCTGATCGTCAAAGGCGCAGCGACGGCGGACGCGGCCAAAGGCACGGCGCTGCTGAGCCTCGGCGACGCCATTACCGCCTATAAAGCCTACGTCACCAAAGAGACAGCGGATCTGGTGGCAGGCACCAAAGCCTTTACCGACGCGGTGAAAGCGGGCGACATCGAAAAAGCGAAATCCCTGTATGCGCCTACCCGTCAGCACTACGAGCGCATTGAGCCGATTGCCGAACTGTTCTCTGACCTCGATGGCAGCATTGACGCCCGTGAAGACGACTACGAGCAGAAGGCCGCCGATCCGAAATTCACCGGCTTCCACCGTCTGGAAAAAGCCCTGTTTGGCGATAACTCCACCAGTGGGATGGAGAAATACGCCGAGCAGCTCAACAGCGACGTGCTGGAGCTGCAAAAACGCATCAGCGAGCTGGCATTCCCACCGTCGAAAGTGGTGGGTGGCGCAGCGGGCCTGATTGAAGAAGTGGCCGCCAGCAAAATCAGCGGTGAAGAAGATCGTTACAGCCACACCGACCTGTGGGACTTCCAGGCGAACGTCGACGGCGCACAGAAAATTGTCGAGCTGCTGCGGCCTCAGCTGCAAAAAGAGAACGGCGAGCTGCTGGCGAAAGTGGATGCCAACTTTAAGAAAGTTGACGCTATCCTGGCGAAATACCGCACCAAAGACGGGTTCGAAACCTACGACAAGCTGACCGATGCTGACCGTAACGCGCTGAAAGGCCCGATAACCACCCTGGCGGAAGATCTCTCCCTGCTGCGTGGCGTACTGGGTCTGGATTAAGCGATGAACAAGCATGACGAATACGACGTGGCGGAACCTTCCCGACGTCGGTTGTTAAAAGGGGTAGGGGCGCTGGGCGGCGCGTTTGCCCTGGCGGGAGGCTGTCCGGTGGCGCATGCGGCAAAACCGCAAAGCGCCCCTGGCACGCTCTCCCCGGATGCGCGTATGGAAACGCAGCCGTTTTATGGTGAGCACCAGGCGGGGATCCTGACGCCGCAGCAGGCCTCGATGATGCTGGTGGCTTTCGATTCGCTGGCGAGTGATAAAGCCGACCTTGAGCGTCTGTTCAGGCTGTTGACCACGCGTATTGCCTTCCTCACCGCCGGCGGTCCCGCACCGGAAACACCGAATCCGCGCCTGCCGCCGATGGATTCCGGCATCCTCGGCGCGTTTATCGCTCCCGATAATCTGACCATCACCGTGTCGGTGGGGGAATCGCTGTTTGATGATCGCTACGGACTGGCGAAGCAGAAGCCGAAAGCGCTGCAAAAAATGACGCGATTCCCGAATGATTCTCTCGACGCGGCGCTGTGCCACGGCGATCTGCTGTTGCAGATCTGCGCTAATACCCAGGATACGGTGATCCATGCCCTGCGCGATATTATCAAGCACACCCCGGATCTGCTGAGCGTGCGCTGGAAGCGGGAAGGTTTTATCTCTGACCACGCCGCGCGCAGTAAAGGGAAAGAGACGCCGGTCAACCTGCTGGGCTTCAAAGACGGCACCGCCAACCCGGACAGCAGCAATACCGCGTTGATGAAGAACGTGGTATGGGTGACGGCGGATCAGGGCGAACCGGCCTGGGCGGTCGGAGGCACCTATCAGGCGGTGCGTATCATTCAGTTCCACGTGGAGTTCTGGGACCGCACGCCGCTGAAAGAGCAGCAAACTATCTTCGGTCGCGATAAGCAAACCGGCGCACCGCTCGGCATGAAGCACGAGCACGATGAACCCGACTACGCCCGCGATCCGAACGGGGATGTCATCGCGCTGGACAGCCATATTCGCCTCGCCAATCCTCGCACCAAAGAGACGCAATCCAGCCTGATGATGCGCAGGGGCTACAGCTACTCGCTGGGGGTGACCAACTCCGGTCAGCTTGATATGGGACTGCTGTTTGTCTGCTATCAGCACGATCTGGAGAAGGGATTCCTCACCGTGCAGAAGCGGCTCAACGGCGAAGCGCTGGAGGAATATATTAAGCCCATCGGCGGCGGCTATTTCTTTGCCCTGCCCGGCGCGCGTGACGCGAACGCCTGGCTCGCTCAGGGTCTGATAGAAGCCTGATAATCGTCCCTGCGACAGTTCGCGGGGACATTATTTTTTCGAAGGACTATCTTATTGTTATATTTCTGTAATATTTCTATATAAGACTGATTTTCCATGTAGGGGCAGTCCTAAAAGTTGCATTCAGGTAAAATAAATGTTGCATTTATGATAATTCCTGATGTACTTAAGAGAAGACAGCGGTAGTTCCCGGCAGTGATGCTAACTCACTATGGAGATCGCGAATGGTTGCGTCCTGTACTGGACAAGGTAAACACATCAACCGCAGTACCCGGCGCGGAGGCTCAGACTCCGGCAGCGATTTCTTCACCACCAAATTCTCTCCTTCACCTCAAGAACCTTTTTCTACCGACGTGCATAACGGTGCGCGTAGCCGTTGTATATCGTCATCCGGTAATGCAAGCAATGGCTTACAAGGAAGCCAACCCTCTGATGTTCGTGCGCATAATCGTGCCGATGCTGGCGCGTGTGATGAATACCAACAACTCAAGGTGCTATCCATGGGAAGACAGAAAGCAGTGATCAAAGCTCGTCGTGAAGCAAAACGTGTGCTGAGACGGGATTCACGTAGCCATAAGCAGCGTGAAGAAGAATCGGTCACCTCGCTTGTGCAGATGAGCGGCGTAGAATCCATTGGCATGGCGCGGGACAGCCGCGATGCATCGCCAATTGTGGCGCGGAATGAAGCTCAGGCGCACTACCTGAATGCTATCGAGAGTAAACAGCTCATCTTTGCAACCGGGGAAGCCGGATGCGGGAAAACCTGGATCAGCGCCGCCAAAGCGGCGGAGGCGCTGATTCATAAGGACGTGGAAAGGATCATCGTTACCCGTCCGGTACTGCAAGCGGATGAAGATTTGGGCTTCCTGCCCGGCGATATTTCCGAGAAGTTTGCCCCGTACTTCAGGCCCGTCTATGACGTGCTGGTGAAGCGGTTGGGCGCTTCCTTTATGCAGTACTGCCTGCGACCAGAGATTGGCAAGGTGGAAATCGCGCCGTTCGCCTATATGCGCGGACGTACATTTGAAAATGCGGTCGTTATTCTTGACGAGGCTCAGAATGTGACCGCTGCGCAAATGAAGATGTTTTTAACGCGCCTCGGGGTGAACGTGACGGTTATCGTCAACGGCGATATTACCCAGTGTGACCTGCCGTCGGGCGTGAAGTCCGGCCTGAGCGATGCCATGTCACGTTTTGATGAAGATGAGATGATAGGGGTGGTCCGCTTCACAAAAGAGGACTGCGTCCGCTCAGCGCTGTGCCAACGAACGCTGGAAGTGTACTCCGACTAAGATCATTTCACATTTTAAGTCATTTCTTCCCGGCGTTATGCCGGGAAGCTTCCTTTATTCCCTCTGCACGCGTGGCTTTTTTAAATCATATTTATTTCCTATAGCATTCAACGGGATTTACGCCCCGTTTTGCGGTAATAATAATATTACTGTTAATTTGCTGCGAACGCTTTTTATACAGGTCACGGAAATGTGATATGTATTTATAATACCCACAAAATATCGATGAATATAATGATCATGCTAATTATTGGTTTAAAATTAAACGTGAAAGTTGTCACAGAACATGACTAAACAGTAAAAATTAAGTTGGTGTCTTTTGGGTAATTATCTATGTTTCGTACTTGTTCAGACAAAATTCTAAAAAGAAACTCTCCAGGGGATCGTTTCCTCTGGAACATCACGCTAAGGGTCATACATGAACGAACTGGTTAGTGCAATTAATGGTGTTATCTGGAGCCCGGCGTTAATATTTTTATGTCTGGGTGTCGGCCTCTATTTCTCGCTGCGTAGTCGCTTTCTGCAATTACGGCATATAAAACTTATGATTACCCTGATGTTTCAGGGGCGTCCTACCGAGGCAGGCGTGTCGTCGTTTCAGGCGCTGACGATGACGCTGGCGGGCCGCGTGGGGACAGGGAATATTGCCGGTGTAGCGACCGCCATTACCTTTGGTGGACCCGGTGCGCTTTTCTGGATGTGGATCGTGGCATTTTTGGGGGCAAGCTCTGCTTTTGTCGAATCCACGTTAGGTCAGGTTTATAAAGAGAAAATTAACGGCGAATATCGTGGTGGTCCTGCCTTTTATATTGAGAAAGGGTTAGGCGTGAAGTGGTACGCATGGTTATTTGCTATCGTAACGATTTTCTCCTGCGGATTATTACTGCCAGGTGTGCAGGCAAACTCTATTGGTGCGAGCCTGGATATTGCCTTTGGTCTGAGCCCAAATGTCACGGCGGCGTTACTTGCTGTGCTGTTGAGTTTTATTATTTTTGGTGGCGTAAAAAGGATTGCCAGCTTTAGCAGCATGGTGGTTCCGTTTATGGCGCTCGGCTATATTATTGTGGCGTGCGTGATTATCGCTATCAATATTGATCAGCTTCCTTCAGTTATATTGCTGATCTGGAAAAGTGCTTTTGGCCTTGAAGCTGGGTTTGGCGCTATTCTGGGCCAGGCCATCATGTGGGGCGTCAAGCGTGGCGTCTATTCCAACGAGGCGGCGCAGGGTACCGGGCCACATGCCTCCTCGGCGGCTGCCGTAAGCCATCCGGTGAAACAGGGGCTGGTTCAGGCGTTCTCCGTGTACATCGACACGCTGTTTGTCTGCTCCGCGACCGGGTTTATGCTGTTGATCACCGGGCTGTATAACGTGCAGGGCGTCGACGGCGCAGCGCTCTATACCGGAATAGCAGGCGTGGCCGCAGGACCGGGATATGTCCAGACGGCAATGGAAAGTATGATGCCGGGCTTCGGTAATTACTTTGTTGCCATCGCGCTGTTCTTCTTTGCCTTCACCACGATCATTGCTTACTACTACATCGCTGAAACGAATATCGCCTACATCAACCGTAAGATTCATCGCCCGTGGCTGACGTTCCTGCTCAAGCTGTGTCTGATGGCTTCGACGGTATATGGCACGGTACGCACCGCGGATCTGGCCTGGGGATTAGGGGATATCGGCGTAGGGCTGATGGCATGGCTCAACATTATTGCCATCGTTCTGTTGCATAAAAAAGCGTTTGCCAGCCTGAATGATTATGAAATCCAGAATGCACAGGGGTTGGATCCACACTTTGACCCGGTTCGGCTGGGGATTAAAAATGCGGATTACTGGCTGGAGGAGCGTAAGGATGAAGCGGGTTTGAATATTGGCCAGAGACTTGCTCCCGAGGGAAAGCAACCGGCTGGAAAGCTGAATAGCTGAGGAATGGTTGAGACAGGCCCGTGCTTTTGTACGGGCTTTTTTTTGTAGGTGAGGCAGCTCGTGTCGCACCGGGGGGGATTGACTCGCTTCGCTCGCCCTGCGGGCAGCCTGTTCGCTATGCTCTCAGTCTGTCCAACTGGCTGCCGCCAGTTGTCGAACCCCAGTCGGGGGTTCTCATCCCCCCCTTTTCGGAGAATATAAAAGAAAAAAGCCCGTACTTTCGTACGAGCTCTCATCTTAAATATGGCGGTGAGGGGGGGATTCGAACCCCCGATACGTTGCCGTATACACACTTTCCAGGCGTGCTCCTTCAGCCACTCGGACACCTCACCATATTGTTTTGCTGCCTGACCGCTTGGGGGGCAACGGGGCGCTACTATAGGGAGTTGCGCTAAAACGGTCAAGCAGATTTTCAGCATTCGTGCTTGTTCGGTTAAGCCTTAATCAGCTTATGTCGCAGCGCGCAGGATTAACGCTGCGAATCGAGCACTTCGCTATTTTTCACCACGTCCTGCGCTTTGCTGTAGCTTTCGATCAGCAGCTGGTAGGCCGGGAAGATGTGTGTGTACACCTCAGCCCATTCACCCGCATCTTCACGGTTCCACGTGCGCTGAATTTCGGAAGCAACAGCAGCCGTGTCCATCGGCACCACGCCTGCCTGCACCACGCGCGCCAGGGTGATCTCCTGCGCCATTTTGCTGTAGGTGCCGGAGGCATCAATCACCGCAAACACTTTATATCCGTCCGCCACCGCGCTGATGGACGGGAAGGCCATGCAGACGCTGGTGATCGTCCCCGCGATAATCAGCGTTTTGCGCCCGGTGGCTTTCACCGCCGCCACGAACTCCGGGTTATCCCAGGCGTTGATCTCACCCTTGCGTGCCACATACTGTGCGTGCGGCGCGTTGGCGTGGATCTCCGGGATAAGCGGGCCGTTCGGTCCCTGTGGAACCGACGCCGTGGTGATCACCGGGATCTTCGCCAGCGAGGCGATTTTTGCCAGCGCTGCTGCACGGGCGCGCAGCTCAGGCATTGGCATGTCTCCTACGGTCTGGAACAGCCCGCTCTGGTGATCGATAAGCAGCATAACGGCATCGTTTACGTCAATAACGGGACGTGCACCGTTGAAGTTTGCAGGGGTAGACATAATGCGCTCCTTATTACGTTTAGATTTGGCCAAAGCGGCCGGAGTTGAAATCGCGAATAGCCTCGGCAATTTCGGTTTTACTGTTCATCACAAACGGGCCATAGCCCACGATGGGTTCATTCAGCGGCTCCCCGGCCATCAGCAGCACTTTGGCATCGCTGCTGGCTTCGAGATGCAGTTTGTCACCGCTCTGACTCAGCACGACCAGTTGCGCCTCACCGGCAGGCGTGGTGCCGTTCACCGTCACGCTGCCTTCAACGACAACCAGCGCCGTGCTCCAGCCTTCGGGCTGATTGAGCGTCAGATGGCTACCCTGGCGCAGCGCGAGATCCAACACGTTCAGCGGTGAGAAGGTATGCGCCGGGCCGGTTACCTCTCCAAAACGGCCAGCAATCACGCGCAATGTTCCGCTGTTATCCGGCAGGGTGACCACCGGGATATCCGACTGAGTGATGCTCTGGTAGCCAGGCGTCGCCATTTTGTCTTTGGCGGGCAGGTTGACCCACAGCTGCATCATTTTCAGTTCACCGCCTTTCTGCGAAAACGCGCTGGAGTGGAACTCCTCGTGCAAAATGCCTGCGCCTGCCGTCATCCACTGCACGTCGCCTGGGCCAATAACGCCGCCTCTGCCGGTGGAATCACGGTGCTCCACTTCGCCTGAGTAGACGATGGTCACCGTTTCAAAGCCGCGATGAGGATGCTCGCCCACGCCGCGTTTCGCGCCGTCCGCCGGGAAGATATGCGGTCCGGCGTAGTCCAGCAGCAGGAACGGGCTCAGGGGCTCGCCGTGCGTCTGGTAAGAAAACATCGAACGAACCGGAAAACCGTCACCGACCCAGTGCGGACGAGGTGCGGTATACACGCCTGTTACGTTTTTCATGATTAACTCCTGATGTCCTGTTGATGGAATTAGCTTATATTCAGGGTTAATATCCCGGTAGATAGCAAAAATGACATTCACTGTTCCTTAAATGGAACAATGGAGGCGTATGCAGGATCTCAATGATTTCGTATGGTTTGTGAAGGTGGTGGAGCATGGTGGCTTTGCGGCGGCGGGTCGGGCGCTCGATCAGCCTAAGTCGAAACTGAGCCGTCGGATTGCGCAGCTGGAAGAACGCCTGGGCGTTCGGTTGATCCAACGTACCACGCGGCAGTTTGCGGTGACGGAGGTGGGGCAGACGTTCTATCAGCACTGTAAAGCCATGCTGGTGGAAGCTGAAGCTGCGGAGGAGGCGGTGGCTGCTTTACAGGCTGAGCCGCGCGGTATGGTCCGGATCACCTGTCCTGTCACCTTGCTGCACGTTCACGTGGGGCCCATGCTGGCACGGTTTATGGCGCGCTATCCAGGGATCAACCTCCAGCTTGAAGCCACCAACCGCCGGGTCGATCTGGTGGCGGAGGGGGTGGATGTGGCGATCCGCGTTCGTCCGCGCCCGTTTGATGACAGCGATCTGGTATTAAGGGTGCTGGCGGACAGGGGGCACTGTCTGGTTGCCGGGCCGGCACTGATTGAACGGATGGGCAACCCGGCGATGCCCTCTGAACTCAGCGAGTGGCCGGGGTTAAGTATGGGGGCGGGCAAGCACCTGCATAAGTGGGAATTGAGCGGGCCGGAGGGCGCAAAGGCAGAAATTCACTTCACGCCGCGCCTGGTGACTACCGACATGCTGGCGCTGCGGGAGGCGGCGATGGCGGGCGTGGGCGTGGTACAGCTGCCCATTTTGATGGTGAAGGATCAGCTGGCTTCAGGTGAACTTGTTCGGGTGCTGAATGCCTGGGAACCCAGACGGGAAGTGATCCACGCGGTGTATCCATCCCGGCGCGGCCTGCTGCCATCGGTCAGGACGCTGGTGGATTTTCTCACCGAAGAGTATGCAAAGATGGTTGAAGACTAGCTTTTTGTAGGTCGGGTAAGCGTAGCGCCACCCGACATAAAGAACGCAGGGAGCGAATCTCCTTACGGAGAATATAAAAGAAAAAAGCCCGTACTTTCGTACGAGCTCTTGTCTTGAATATGGCGGTGAGGGGGGGATTCGAACCCCCGATACGTTGCCGTATACACACTTTCCAGGCGTGCTCCTTCAGCCACTCGGACACCTCACCATATTGTCATCCCGTTGTTGTCGGGACGGGCGCTAATGTAAGGAAAAGCCGTACTGCCGTCAACCCACTTTTTCAGTAATTTAGCGTGTTTAGACAAACTTCAGGCAACCTGATTCCGAAATGTGCGAAATGCGCCTCTTTTATCAGCAACGCGGTTTAGCGATAAATTTGTTATGCTGGCAAGCCAGTTGAAAATGAAAATAAAACAGCGCAATAAAAGGCAATGACTATGGATATTATCTTCTATCACCCCACTTTTGATACGGCTTACTGGATTAACGCGCTCACGGCGGCACTGCCTGGCGCACGCGTTCGCGAATGGAAACAGGGCGATAATGAACATGCCGACTACGCGCTGGTCTGGCATCCCCCGGTCGAAATGCTTCAGGGACGCCGTTTGAAGGCGGTGTTTGCTCTTGGTGCGGGTGTGGATTCCATTCTCAGTAAGCTGAAGGCACACCCTGAAATGCTGCCGGAGGATATTCCCCTGTTTCGTCTGGAAGATACCGGTATGGGGCAGCAGATGCAGGAATATGCCGTGAGCCAGGTGCTGCACTGGTTCCGCCGCTTCGACGATTATCAGGCGTTTAAACAGCAATCCCACTGGGAACCGCTTCCGGATTATCAGCATGAAGATTTCACCATCGGCATCCTCGGCGCGGGTGTACTGGGTTCGAAAGTCGCCGAAGCGCTCGCGCCGTGGGGCTTCCCACTGCGCTGCTGGAGCCGGAGCCGTAAGGATTATCCAGGCGTCGAGAGCTTTGCCGGAACGGACGAACTCCCGGCGTTCCTGAAAGGGACTCGCGTCCTCATTAACCTGCTGCCGAATACGGCGGAAACGGTCGGCATTATCAATGGCACGCTCCTCAACCAGTTGGCAGAAGACAGCTACTTAATGAACCTGGCGCGCGGGGTACACGTTGTGGAAGACGATCTGCTGAAAGCGCTGGATAGCGGTAAACTGAAAGGCGCAATGCTGGATGTCTATAGCCGCGAACCGCTGCCGACAGACAGCCCGCTCTGGGCACATCCGCGCGTGGCGATGACGCCTCATATTGCGGCCGTGACGCGACCGGCGGAGGCCGTGGCGTACATCTCGCATACCATCAGCGAAATAGAGAAGGGCAACGCGGTGACCGGACAGGTCGACAGACAGCGAGGCTACTGAGAGAAACCCGGCGTTCGCCGGGTTTTTGCTAATATTCGCCGCTGATAACTGCTATCCTTTGGAAAAACCGCAGAGGAGAGAAAGATGTATCCCGTTGACCTGCATATGCACACCGTCGCCAGTACCCACGCTTACAGTAACCTCCATGATTATATCGCTCAGGCGAAGCTGAAAGGCATTAAACTGTTTGCGATAACCGATCACGGTCCGGATATGGCGGATGCGCCGCACTACTGGCATTTTGTGAATATGCGTATCTGGCCACGCCTGGTGGACGGTATCGGGATACTGCGCGGCATCGAAGCGAACATCAAAAATACTGACGGTGAGATTGACTGCACCGGCCCGATGCTGACCTCCTTAGATCTGATCCTCGCCGGCTTCCACGAGCCGGTCTTTGCGCCCCAGGATAAAGAGACCAACACCGCAGCGATGATTGCCACTATTGCCAGCGGCAACGTGCACATTATCAGCCACCCGGGAAATCCGAAATACCCGATTGATATTCAGGCCGTGGCGCAGGCGGCAGCGAAGCACCGCGTGGCGCTGGAGATTAACAACTCCTCCTTTGTTCACTCGCGTAAGGGCAGTGAAGCCAACTGCCGCGAAGTGGCGGCGGCCGTGCGTGACGCGGGCGGCATGGTGGCGCTGGGCTCTGATTCACACACGGCCTTCACGCTGGGTGATTTTAGCGAGTGCCTGAAAATATTGCGGGACGTGAATTTCCCGGAAGAACAGATCCTGAACGTCACGCCGCGTCGTATGCTCGACTTCCTTGAGTCGCGCGGCATGGCGCCGATTGATGAATTTGCCGATCTTTAATTAATAACGGAATAAAAACATGAATGAGTTTTCCATCCTTTGCCGCGTGCTGGGCACCTTATATTACCGCCAGCCGCAGGATCCGCTGCTGGTTCCGCTGTTTACCCTGATTCGTGAAGGTAAACTGGCGCAGAGCTGGCCGCTGGAACAGGATGAGTTGCTGGAACGCTTGCAAAAAAGCTGCGATATGCAGCAGATTTCAACGGATTACAACGCGCTGTTTGTGGGAGAAGAGTGTCGCGTGTCGCCGTATCGTTCTGCCTGGCAGGAAGGTACGACCGAAGCGGAAGTTCGGGCGTTTCTGTCAGAACGCGGCATGCCGCTGACGGATATGCCTGCCGATCATATCGGTACCCTGCTGCTGGCGGCCTCCTGGATTGAAGATAATGCAGGTGATGATGAGAACGAGGCGATTGAAACCCTGTTCGAAACGTATTTGCTTCCGTGGGTTGGCACCTTCCTGGGTAAAGTTGAAGCCCACGCCACCTCGCCGTTCTGGAGAACGCTGGCTCCGCTGACGCGTGACGCCATCGCTGCCATGTGGGACGAGCTGGAAGAAGAGAACGAAGAGTGATTTGAATCACAAAAATCCTGCAACGATACATTTCAACTTGCACGTAATGTGCTTCTGATCTCATTTCTATGGTGCGCATCTGCTAAGATGCACACCATGAACATACTACTTTGTATTGCAATCACGACTGGCATCCTCTCCGGCCTCTGGGGGTGGGTGGCTGTCTCTCTCGGCTTGTTGAGCTGGGCTGGTTTTCTTGGCTGCACGGCCTATTTCGCCTGCCCGCGGGGTGGTCTCAAAGGGCTCTTCATCTCCGGCTGTACTCTGATGAGCGGTGTGATTTGGGCGCTGGTCATTATGAAAGGCAGCGCGCTGGCGCCGCATGTGGAAATCCTGGGGTACGCCATCACCGGCATTGTGGCCTTCCTGATGTGCGTTCAGGCAAAACATCTGCTGTTGTCCTTTGTGCCCGGCACGTTCATGGGTGCCTGCGCGACCTTTGCGGGGCAGGGGGACTGGAAGCTTGTGGTCCCTTCGCTCATGCTGGGATTACTGTTTGGCTACGCCATGAAGAACAGCGGCCTCTGGCTTGCGGCCCGACGCGAGAAGAGCCAGAGCGTTCCTGCGGTAAGTAAATAAAAAAAGGCGAGACGGAAATCTCGCCTTTTTTATGCGCCGCCGATTATGACTCTGGCGGCACCGACATCTCTCGGTATTTCACCAGCACCGCATTACTCACGTCACTTTTATTCTGAAGATCCCACAAGCCGCGATCGATACCGTCATTAATCAGGAAAATCACGCCGGTTTCGATGGCCGACATCAGACACAGCATGACCGGCTCGTTAGAGGTATAGCCAATTTCACCCTCCAGCAGACGCTGGTAATCGATAAAGCGGAACACCCCGGCCTGCACTTCATAAGAGAGAATCGTTTTGCTGGTGGTCACGGAGGATAATATCTCACCCGTGCTCACGTTAACCACGCGCAGGTTGACGGCAATCTGATCCAGCTGATACTGCGTGTCGGCCCCGATGCCAAAGTAACGCGCACCCGCGCCGCCCGATTTCACGTTACTTTCGTAGCCGATAATCGAGCCTTCCACCATGATATTGGCTGCGGTGAGAGACTGTAGCGGCATGCGGTTATTGACGCCAACGGTACCATTCTCCTGCGCGGCACGAATGATTTTTCGTTCGTTAAGCAGGTTTTGCAGCCCCTGACGTTCCAGCGGGATAAACCAGCGAGAATCTTTCAGGGCGGTGACCAGCATCGCGGTGGCGCTCTGCGGTACGGCCGTCGAGAAGTTACTGGCCGGATACGGTTTGAACTGGCCCGTCTCATCCTGAATGTTATAGACCGAGACGAATATCTTCCCGGTAGGGACCGGCAGATGCGTCAGATCCCGGTAGCTCTGGGCACGAGGCATTAGGGTGGGTTTAGCGGCTTCTTTTGGCGGGGCAGTTAAACAACCGCTTAATAAGCACACTGCAACTAAAATAAAAAAGCGCTGCATAATAATTGTCCTTATTTCGGGGTTGTTTAGAAATCAGTTGAACTGGTCTGCAAACCGGAAACCTGGATTGTCGACGTTTTACCGGTTTTTCGGTCTGTCACATTTAGCTGAAGCTGCCCGTCTTTATTGGCAATATCGACGATAAAGTCGTTAGTGACCATCCGGCCGGGTTTTCCGGTATTAATGTTGGTTAATAAGCCACCTAATATTTGCGACTGGATGGCCTGAGTGAAATTATCCAGGGCCGACGGGGTCTCGATACCGAAATCATCGTCATAGCTGGGGTCTTTATAGGAGTTTTGAGCCTGAGCCTGGTTAAGCATAAAGGCTCCGTTATTCGGGTTGCCGCCAAAATTAGGGTTGCGGAACTGGAATGTCATATTTCCGGCCCAGCTCAACGGCGCAATGAGCATTAACGAAATCACTGTGTGTGCGAGACGCATTACAGCCTCCGAAATAGGTGTCGTTGCTAGAACTCATCTTTTGCTAAATCGCCTGTGCTCAAAAGGGCTTTGTTTAACTGTAGGCGGTTAATAGCTTCTTCTGTTTGTGCCAGCGCGAAAGCGACGTTCTGATCGAAGTCTCTTTTCGTTGGGAATAAAAAAGTCTGGTAAATAACGTCCTGATTAGCGGTTATTGTGATCCAGCTTCCCCACCGCGCACTGGGCCGTTCGTTGATGGTTAAGTTACCCGGATAATCGCTTTCCCACTTATCGCTGAAGGCACGATAAAAATCGTGTCCGACAGAGGTGACGGTGTGGTCGGTCAACAGTCCGGGAACTTCCACCTCAACAGCCTGAAGGTTTCCGGCAGCAAGCATAATGCCTGCTGCGGCAATCCAACTTAGGGTGCGTTTCATGCTATTAACGCCTGAGGTTATCGTTTGCCCACGACACCGCCTGCGTGCGATTTTTAACAGCTATCTTTTTGAAAAGATTATAAAGATGCGTCTTAACCGTATTTTCGCTGATAAATAACGAACGGGCGATTTCAATATTTGAAGCACCAATACGCAGTTTGTTCAGGATCTCTTTCTCACGGTGCGTCAAAAGTGCAGATTCTGAACTGTTATAGCGATAATTTCCGGAGTGGGTAATGAGGTAGCTGGCCAGTTTTTGCGAGAAATAACACTCCCCCCGCAATATGCCCTGCAAACCCTCCACGACACGGTTTTCTTCTTCAGTGACGTAAAACACGCCGTTAATATGCGGCCAGCTCTCAATATCGCGGAAAGGATACTCATCAGGCGTATTTAATAACAATACGCGGATATTATTGTTTTTCCTGCTTAAATTATCCTGCCAGTAATGGACCAGTTTTTTATCCGCTTCCATCATATCGAGAAGAATGATGCTGCCAGGAGCGATATCATCAAAAGAACGTTGAATATTATGCAGTTTCCCGTTAAGCGAGAGGCATTGTTTTAAATGCTGCAATAACGCTGTCGCTTGTAGGGAAGGTTTTGTGATCAACAATAATGTATGACCGGGTAAGCTATGGACTTCATTAAACATGATGAAACCCCACGTTATTTATGACACCCGGCAGCTGCCCTCGTATTATTGAAAAAGGCACCAGAAGTACTGACAGGTGTGGCACTGCTGTGTGTAGTTAAAAAACCTTCCTCCAAAGGAGGCGGTAAAATTAAAAACAAATAACGTACTGCTGTTTTCAATCTAGCTATTGCAAACTTTAAAGCAAGTGTTAATCATGTAACAGAATGTAAAATTCGATATTAAGTTGTGTATTTTGCAGGGTAAATAGATTTTAAGATAAGGGGAAAGTTGTACAGGTGTATAAACGTGCATAGATTTTGAAAGTCATACAATATATTATAAAGAATTGAATTATTGAGCTTTTAATTATTGTAAGCCAGCCGGTAAAAAGTATGAACTCAGCTAAAAAGTTAAGACTTCTCTAAGCTGGAAATTTTTCTTAAGAAAACTTGCTTCGTGTCACGCACCGGGCAAAAGACATTGCCATGTTTGTCTGTAGAAGCCGGTACAGGTTGGACAGCCTGTCTCGCTGTTGTCCAGGCGCTCAGACAAGAATTTATTTCTGCATTAGTGGTGTGTCGCGTCGTTTCAGGCGAGATTTACGACTTTGAGGTGAATGAGCATATAAAAATAAGGCACACGGGTGAGATATTAAATATGTTTCGGCAGACATACTCTTTTCCGTAACGCGGCGTTAACAAAACGAATCGCGTTAACGGGTAAAGACATACCTATTTTATAGCCAGGTCCAGGGTGACAGCATGAAAAACAAAATGTTGTTTATGATGTTTACATTACTGGGTGCGCCTGGGTTTGTAATCGCAGGTGATTCAGATTTAGCCAGTTCTGAATATAATTTTGCGATAAATGAATTAAGTAAAGCTTCATACAATCAGGCAGCCATTATTGGTCAACAGGGCTCAGGTAATAATGCTGATGTACGCCAGGGCGGTTCTAAATTGCTGTCCATTATTTCCCAGGAGGGCGGGAATAACCGCGCGCATGTTGATCAGTCAGGGACGTATAACCTTGCTTATATCGATCAGACCGGTAACGGCAACGATGCGAGTATTAAGCAGGGCGCTTTTGGCAACACCGCCATGATTATCCAGAAAGGCTCGGGTAACAGGGCGAATATAACGCAGTATGGTACGCAGAAAACAGCAGTTGTAGTACAGAGACAGTCGCAAATGGCTATTCGCGTTATTCAACGCTAGCGATGTGTGACGCCTTAATCAATCCGATGGGGGTTTACCATGAAACTTTTCAAAGTGGCAGTTATTGCAGCAATCGTAGTTTCTGGCAGTGCTTTCGCAGGTGCGGTACCACAATTTGGCGGCGGCCACGGTGGTGGCTGGGGTGGCGGCAATAACGGCCCTGACTCAACCCTGAGCATTTACCAGTACGGCGGCGGTAACTCCGCGCTTGCTTTGCAGACGGACGCCCGAGATTCTGAATTGACCATTACCCAGCACGGTGGCGGTAACGGCGCAGATGTTGGTCAGGGCTCTGATGACAGTTCTATCGATCTGCTGCAAAAAGGCTTTGGTAACAGCGCCACCATCGACCAGTGGAATAGCAAAGACTCTGTTATCAACGTGAAACAGTTCGGCGGCGGCAACGGCGCGGCGGTAGACCAGACAGCGTCCGGCTCAACGGTGACTGTGCACCAGGTTGGCTTTGGCAACAACGCGACCGCACATCAGTACTGATTCAATTCTGTACCAAAAAACAGGGCATGTGCCCTGTTTTTTTTCGGGAGGATCTCATGAGCACCTTCATTCTCCTTGCTGCGCTTGCCAGCCAGATAACGTTCAGCACCTCACAGCAGGCAAATATGACAACCATTATTCCTCAGGTCACGCTGGCAGACGCCTGCGAATGTCAGGTTGAGGTGTTATCTGTCCGACAGGGGCAAGCGGGACAAAGTACATCGCGGCAGAAAAATACTCTTTTTATACCCGCTAATCAGCCGATTGATTTAACGCGAATCAGTTTAAATATTCGTTCAGGGGATGCGGTAAAAATAATCGTCACCGTTTCCGATGGAAAATCGCTTCATTTATCACAGCAGTGGAACGCACCGGTAAGTACGCTTTAATAATTCATGAAATCAATGATTTAATAAAGTGGCGGCGCTGCACAGGTAAGCTATGCTGATATCAAGAACCCAGTCATCGGGTTGCTTAAATTGATACGTCATAACGGAGCGTTTTTACCCCTCAAGGACGAATTTCATTGAGGAGTACAAATAATGTTCAAATCCGCAGCGTGTATTATTTCTGGTCTGGGACTGATCCTGTCCTCTTTTTTATCTCCGGCTTATTCAGCAACTATAGAAAATGGTGGGGTGATTCATTTTCGTGGCGCGGTGGTCGCTGACCCGTGCGAAGTCACGCCCCGGCATCAGCAGTTTGCGATCTCCTGTCCGGAAAATAACCGTATGAAAACGCATACCATCAGTTATGACGAGGCGCTCCGGGGCCATCATCCTCATTCAGCTCTGGCCGCTGTCAGCATGAAATACCTGAATGAACAGAAAACGCTTGCGGTCGTTCAGGTCGATTACCGATAACCGACGTTTTTTTCACGGCAGTTTTTCTCCTTCTCCCTCTGCGATACACTGATGAAAAAGGCGGGTTGCAGAGGGTGTTTATGAGACCGCAAATCGACGTTATTCATGGCGATATCACGACGGTACACGTTGACGTGATCGTCAACGCAGCCAATTCCTCCCTGATGGGTGGGGGCGGGGTGGACGGTGCCATTCACCGGGCCGCAGGCCCTCAACTCCTTGAAGCATGCAAAACCGTGCGTCAGCAGCAGGGAGAGTGCCCGCCGGGGCATGCTGTTATTACGCTTGCAGGCGATCTCCCGGCCAAAGCGGTGATCCATACCGTTGGACCCGTCTGGCACGGTGGCGACCGCCATGAGGCTGAGATTCTGGAGCAGGCGTATCGGAACTGCCTGCGGCTTGCGGCGGATAACGGGTATAAGACCATGGCGTTCCCCGCCATTAGCACCGGCGTGTACGGTTATCCAAAGGAAGCGGCAGCTACAATCGCCGTGAATACCGTTTATCACTACCTTTCCCTCAAACCCATGCCGGAAAAAGTCATTTTTGTCTGTTTCGATGAGCACACCGCCGACCTGTATCAGCGGATTTTGACCGCGCGCAGCCAGGCATTTTGATGTCTGAAGTGCAAAAACGGCGCCCTGGAGGCGCCGTTTTGTTATCCCGCTTTAACCTGAGGTTTGCCTGAGAACAGGAAACGCAAAAGCGGGATCCGCAGATGGATTTCATACAACACGATGGCAATGCCAACCACAAAGACCAGGCCGGTGAAGAAGCCCAGCGCATTCGAGGCGATATGCGGCGTTATGTACGCCCCGAAAAACAGCGTCAGCGGATGGTGAACCAGGTAGATAAACAGCGAAGCATTAACGAAATAGGTGACGCGACTGGATTTAAAATTCAGCAGACGATGGCCAAGGGCGAACACCACGTTAACCATCCACAGGCCCATCAGCATCGTTATCACGCTCTCTGTCTCATACATCCACGCGTCCCCGCTGCCATAGCGCTGATTGAGAAGATAGGCGGCAAAGGCCAGCGCAGCACCCACCGCACACCAGGGGGAGGGGGTGGTAAACAGCGCTTTAAGCCGAGGATGAATAAATGCCAGCGCCCCAATCAGGAAGAAGGGAATGTAAAACAGGGTCTGCATCACCACGAAATTAAACAGCCCATCGCTCAGAATGGGAGGGTAGACAATGAGCAGGGTACGCCTGACGGCGGCATACGCGACCCCCAGCGCAAGAAACAGCAGAGACAGCTTGCCCAGGGTGATGTTGGCGAAGAAGGTCGAGGATGCGGTGCTCGCACGCTGGCGCAGCTGGCTGAAGATCAACAAACTCACCGTGGTTAGCACCACCAGTACCAGCAGGAACCAGAGGTGGGAAATCAGCTCCCAGACCAGGGTGTTGTATTTCTCATAGAAGGAGAGATTCGGCCAGTTTTCCGCCTTGCCTTTAACATGCTGCAACATGATGAACTGCGGCAGCGTCAGCAGCGGAATGGCCGTCAACATCGGTATGCCCACGCGCTCCACGCGCACTTTCCACCATCGTTTGAGGGGATAGCGCAAGAAGAGCATGTAAGAGAAATAACCGGAAATGACAAAAAACACCTGCATGCGGAAGGCATGGATAAAATCATTAAACAGCGTCAGCCACCAGGAGGGCATCTGGCTGTTCACGTGCCAGGTGTGGCTGGAATAGATCAGTGAAATATGAAAAGGGATCCCCAATAGCATGAGCCATGCGCGGATCGAGTCGAGGAAATATTCACGTTGTACAGGGGTTGTGCTCATATAACTTTGCGCATTCTCAGACTTTTCGCCTTATCCCTAAGGCTCATAATGGTTACATTCGGAGCCAACCCTACACCAAGACCGACACCCTGTCTCCAGGATAAGCACGCAAAGTGAAAAGCGGGTTCTTTCATTTGCTTAATCCATGAGCCAGCGAGCTGAACAAAGCAGTGATAATGTTGTCGGATTGCCTGAGTTTCCATTAAAATGGATCGGATCGATATAAGCACACAAAGGGGGAAGTGCTTACTTATTATGAAACATAAACCACAAATGATGAAAATGCGTTGGTTGGGTGTAGCAGTGCTGTTGTCACTGTATACCTCATCTGCACTGGCCTTTAACATCGATGATGTCGCAAAACAGGCTAAATCGATGGCGGGCAAGAGCTACGAAGCGCCAAAAAGTAACCTGCCCTCCGTTTTCCGCGACATGAAATACGCGGACTATCAGCAGATCCAGTTCAATCACGATAAAGCGTACTGGAACAATATTAAAACCCCGTTCAAGCTTGAATTTTACCACCAGGGTATGTACTTCGACACGCCGGTTGCCATCAACGAAGTGACGGCGACCGCGGTACGCAAAATCAAGTACAGCCCGGATTATTTCAATTTTGGCGATGTGCAACACGATAAAGACACGGTAAAAGACCTCGGCTTCGCAGGCTTCAAGGTGCTTTATCCGATTAACAGCAAAGATAAAAACGACGAAATCGTCAGCATGCTTGGCGCCAGCTACTTCCGCGTGATTGGCGCGGGGCAGGTGTACGGGCTTTCTGCGCGCGGTCTGGCAATTGATACCGCGCTGCCATCAGGTGAAGAATTTCCACGTTTTCGCGAGTTCTGGATCGAACGTCCAAAACCAACCGACAAACGTCTGACAATTTATGCGCTGCTGGACTCCCCTCGTGCGACAGGCGCTTATCGCTTCGTGATCATGCCAGGGCGTGACACGGTGGTTGACGTACAGTCTAAAGTTTACCTGCGCGATAAAGTGGGCAAACTGGGCGTCGCGCCGCTGACCAGCATGTTCCTGTTCGGGCCGAACCAGCCCTCTCCGGCGACCAACTTCCGTCCTGAACTGCATGATTCCAATGGCCTTTCCATTCATGCGGGTAACGGCGAGTGGATCTGGCGTCCGCTGAACAACCCGAAACACCTCGCCGTCAGCAGCTTTGCGATGGAAAACCCGCAGGGCTTTGGTCTGCTGCAACGTGGCCGTCAGTTCTCCCGCTTTGAAGATCTGGATGACCGCTACGATCTCCGTCCAAGCGCCTGGGTTACGCCGAAAGGCGACTGGGGTAAAGGCAAGGTTGAGCTGGTTGAAATTCCAACTAACGATGAAACCAACGATAACATTGTGGCGTACTGGACACCGGATCAGCTGCCGGAAGCCGGTAAAGAGATGAACTTCAAGTATGCGATCACCTTCAGCCGTGACGAAGACAAGCTGCATGCGCCGGATAACGCGTATGTGATGCAGACGCGTCGTTCGACGGGTGACGTGAAGCAGTCCAATCTGATTCGTCAGCCGGATGGCACGCTGGCATTTATCGTGGACTTCACCGGGCAGGATATGAAAAAACTGGCCCCGGATACTGCCGTGACGGCACAGGCCAGCATTGGCGATAACGGTGAAATCGTTGAGAACGCCGTGCGTTACAACCCGGTCACCAAAGGGTGGCGTTTGACCCTGCGCGTGAAGGTGAAAGATCCGAAACAGACCACTGAAATGCGCGCCGCGCTGGTCAGTAACGATAAGCCGCTGAGTGAAACCTGGAGCTATCAGCTACCTGCCAATGAATAATACATCTGAATATATTGATGCCATGCCGCTGACGGACATTGAAAAAGCGGCACTCCCTGCGAGCGACATCCGCGCGGTTCACACCGCGCTGGATGGTGAACATCGTCACTTTTCCCGTGATGATGATACGCCGCTGGGGTCAGTGAAGGCACGTCTGGAGCAGGCATGGCCGGACTCGCTGGCAGAAGGGCAGCTAATCAAGGATGACGAAGGGCGTGACCAGCTACAGGCGATGCCGAAGGCCACGCGTTCCTCCATGTTCCCCGATCCGTGGCGCACCAACCCGGTGGGCCGCTTCTGGGATCGCCTGCGTGGGCGTGACGTGACGCCGCGCTATCTGTCACGTCTGACTAAAGAACAGCAGGCATCCGAGCAGAAATGGCGTACCGTGGGAACGATTCGTCGTTACATTCTGCTGCTGCTGACGCTGGCGCAGACGGTTGTCGCCACCTGGTACATGAAAACCATTCTGCCGTACCAGGGCTGGGCGTTGATTAACCCTGCTGACATGATTGGCCAGGATATCTGGGTCTCCTTCATGCAGCTGCTGCCGTATATTTTACAGAGCGGCATTCTTCTGCTGTTCGCGGTGCTGTTCTGTTGGGTCTCCGCCGGGTTCTGGACGGCGCTGATGGGCTTCCTGCAACTGCTGATGGGGCGTGACAAATACAGCATTTCCGCGTCGACGGTCGGGGATGAGCCCCTCAATCCTGAGCACCGTACCGCGCTGATCATGCCTATCTGTAACGAAGACGTTGACCGCGTATTCGCCGGGCTGCGTGCTACCTGGGAGTCTGTAAAGGCGACCGGTAACGCAGCGCATTTCGACGTCTATATCCTGAGCGACAGCTACAACCCGGATATCTGCGTGGCAGAGCAAAAAGCCTGGATGGAGCTGATTGCTGAAGTGCAGGGCGAAGGGCAGATCTTCTACCGCCGCCGTCGTCGTCGTGTGAAGCGTAAGAGCGGGAACATCGATGACTTCTGTCGTCGCTGGGGTAACCAGTACAGCTACATGGTGGTACTGGACGCGGACTCCGTGATGAGCGGCGACTGCCTGAGCGGGCTGGTCCGTCTGATGGAAGCCAACCCGAACGCGGGTATTATTCAGTCCTCGCCAAAAGCATCCGGTATGGACACGCTGTATGCGCGCTGCCAGCAGTTTGCGACCCGCGTTTACGGCCCGCTGTTTACCGCCGGTCTGCACTTCTGGCAGCTGGGTGAATCTCACTACTGGGGCCACAACGCCATTATCCGCGTGAAGCCATTCATCGAGCACTGTGCCCTGGCACCGCTGCCGGGTGAAGGGTCGTTTGCCGGGTCCATTCTGTCGCATGACTTTGTGGAAGCGGCGTTGATGCGCCGTGCAGGGTGGGGCGTCTGGATTGCTTACGATCTGCCTGGCTCGTATGAAGAGCTGCCGCCGAACCTGCTGGATGAACTCAAACGCGACCGCCGCTGGTGTCACGGTAACCTGATGAACTTCCGCCTGTTCCTGGTGAAAGGGATGCACCCTGTTCACCGTGCGGTGTTCCTGACGGGCGTTATGTCCTATCTGTCTGCGCCGCTGTGGTTTATGTTCCTGGCGCTCTCAACCGCGTTGCAGGTTGTGCATGCCCTGACGGAGCCGCAGTATTTCCTGCAACCGCGCCAGCTGTTCCCGGTGTGGCCGCAGTGGCGTCCGGAGCTTGCGATCGCGCTGTTCGCGTCGACCATGGTGCTGCTGTTCCTGCCTAAGCTGCTCAGTATCATTCTGATCTGGTGCAAAGGTTCGAAGGAGTACGGTGGTTTCTGCCGCGTGACCCTTTCACTGCTGCTGGAAGTGCTGTTCTCGGTCCTGCTGGCGCCGGTGCGTATGCTGTTCCATACGGTGTTTGTGGTGAGCGCGTTCCTGGGATGGGAAGTGGTGTGGAATTCACCGCAGCGTGACGATGACTCTACGCCGTGGAGTGAAGCCTTTATGCGCCACGGCTCTCAGCTGCTGCTGGGCCTGGTGTGGGCCGTTGGTATGGCCTGGCTGGATCTGCGTTTCCTGTTCTGGCTTGCGCCGATTGTGTTCTCGCTGATCCTGTCGCCGTTTGTATCGGTGATCTCCAGCCGTTCCACGGTGGGCCTGCGTACCAAACGCTGGAAGCTGTTCCTGATCCCGGAAGAGTATTCTCCGCCGCAGGTGCTGGTGGATACCGATACCTATCTGGAGCAGAACCGCAAACGCACGCTGGATGATGGCTTTATGCATGCCGTGTTTAACCCGTCATTCAACGCGCTGGCAACCGCGATGGCGACGGCGCGTCACCGCGCCAGCCAGGTGCTGGAGATCGCCCGCGATCGCCACGTTGAGCAGGCGCTGAACGAGACGCCAGAAAAGCTTAACCGCGACCGTCGTCTGGTGTTGTTGAGCGATCCGGTGACGATGGCACGGCTTCACTACCGCGTGTGGTCCGCGCCGGAGAGATACTCTTCGTGGGTGAACTACTACAAGGACGTGAAGCTCAATCCGCTGGCCCTGAAGGCGAAGTAAGTTGTTAAGTAGGGCGGGTAAGCGAAGCGCCACCCGCCAAATAAAATACCGGCTTAATCGCCGGTATTTTTTTAGAGGTCAGAAATGAAAGTAATCATTGTCGTCATGATGGCATGCCTGCTCAGCGGTTGCGGCAGCATCATCAGCCGCACCATCCCCGGGCAGGGCCACGGGAATCAGTACTACCCCGGCGTACAGTGGGATGTCCGTGATTCCGCATGGCGCTATCTCACCGTGCTCGATCTGCCGTTTTCGCTGATTTTCGACACGCTACTGCTGCCCATCGATGCCAGCCACGGCCCCTACGAGTAGCGGTGACTTATCGCTCGTCCCATTCGTCCGCTGCGGCCTGACCCTCTTCGGTATCCAGCGGCGGTTCGAGCTGAAACTCACCTTCGTCCCATTCGTGCAGCGTATTTTCTTCCAGCCACTCCTGACGTAACTCAATTTCGTCATAGTCGCCGTCGAATACCGCCTGTGCACCTTCACCACTGAGTATCGGCAGACATTCACCGTCTTCACCTTCATCAGCAAAGAATTCGGCCTGCCACATAATATCGCCGTCCTGTAGGACGTATTTTTGGATATTGAGTTGTTGCACGTCAGCATCTTCTTCCTCAATGCCGGGATTATCGGCGAGGAACTCTTCGCGAGCGGCATCAATTGCTTCTTCCAGCGTGGCGTACATGGTCATTGGTGTCTCCCTGTTTTTCGTGAAGGTATTCAGGGAAAGAATAGCTGATTATGTGATTTTGCAAGTATGAATGCGAAAATTAGCCGTCACGATGTTGTCTTATTCGCGCCGGGCGTAGCGCCCGGGATAAGCTGAGCCACGAATAAACGGCGTTGAACAGCACGACGCCTGCCGTCACGATAAAGACCGCCCGGAAACCGAAGCTGGCCGAAATCCCCGCGCCGACCAGCGGTCCGGTGACGTTACCCAGATCGCGAAACGACTGGTTATAGCTGAAAATACGACCGGCTATCTGGTTGGTGGAGTTATAGACCAGCAGCGTCTGTACAGCCGGGAGTAGCGCACCATCCGCAGCCCCCAGCAGGAAGCGCAGGACGCCGAGCTGCCACGGAGACTGCACCAACGCCATGGGGATCAGCAGCAGGACGGAGACGATCAGGGCGCAGATCAGGATCTTTTCCGGGCCGATACGGTCTCCCAGCTTGCCGAGCCTCGGCGCGCTCAGTAGCGCCGCCACGCCGGGAACAGAGGCGATTAGGCCGCTGATAAAGGCGATATTGCTGACGTTTCCCGCCAGGTCGCGTACGTAGAGCGTCAGTATAGGCGCGATTGAACCGGTGGCCACCTGGATAATCATGGTGGTTACAAACAGGCTCAGCACCAGCTTTGGGTTTTTCAGCGAGGCCAGCACATCCCGGGCGTGCAGCATCTCTTTTTTGGCCACGGGCGTGAAATTCTCGCGGATACAGATAAGCGTCACCAGGAAGCAGAGGAACAGCACGCTGGCGGTAATGAAGAATACCGGCCGCAGTCCGTAGTGGTCGGCCAGCAGCCCGCCCGCCAGTGGGCCCAGCAGTGCGCCGCTTACGCCGCCAGTGGATAGCGTGCCCAACGCCCAGCCGCTTTTCTGGCGCGGGATTTGGGTGGCGATCAGGGCGTTGGCGTTAGGGATAAATCCCCCGAGCAGGCCCAGAAGCGCGCGTAGTATCAGGAACTGCCAGACATTCTGCGCCACCCCCATCAGCAGCATAATGATCGCCATGCCGAGCGCGGAGCGCAGCAGCATAATTTTGCGGCCTTTGCGATCCGCCAGCCCACCCCAGAAAGGCGACGCAATGGCGGAGAACAGGAACGTAATGCTGAACACCAGGCCGGACCACATATTCAGGGCGCTATGTCCGGTGACGCCGAGCTGTTCAACGTAGAGGGGCAGGAAGGGCATCACCAGGCTAAAGGCGGCGCCAGTAAGAAAACAACCCAGCCACGCAACCGTCAGGTTACGTTTCCAGTTTATGGGAGCATCTGTGGGGGACATAACTATCCGCATAATGAGGTGCAGGGCACCGTGAACAGTGAGGTAATAAGCCTGCTAATTATGCGCCCGGGGTATGATTGCCGCAATGACGGGGAGCTTTTAAAGCTAAAACAACATGCGGCCCGGAAGGCCGCACGCAGGTTAATACCGGGAAGGGACGCCCTGAGGCCGGGTTTTAAAGCGGCGATGCAACCACATGTACTGCTCCGGCGCGAGCATAATGCATTTCTCGACAACGCCGTTCATCCAGCGGGCGGTGGTTTCTGCATCAATCAGCGGTGGCGCGAGTTCCGGCTCCAGCATGATGAGCTGATAGCCTGAACCGTCTGGTTTACGGCGCGGTACAAACGGCACGATAGCCGCTTTGGACATCCGCGCCAGCATCCAGGTCCCGGTGGTCGTCGCTGCATCTTCCACCGCAAAGAACGGGACAAACACGCTGGATTGCGGGCCATAGTCATGATCCGGGGCATACCAGACCACTTCACCTGATTTCAGGGCGCGGATCATCCCTTTCAGGTCTTTGCGATCGATCATGCTTTTATTGGAGCGCATGCGTCCGTTGGTCTGGATCAAATCGATCACCGGATTATCGTTAGGACGATAAACGCCAATACCCGGGGCCTGCATGCCGAACATGCGCGCGCCAATTTCGAGCGTCAGGAAATGAACGCCAATCAGCAGGACGCCAGTCTGGTTGGCCTGAAGAGTATGCACCGGCTCCATGCCGGTCCCGGCCACTTCCGTCCAGCGCGCCATGCGTTTATCCGACCAGAACCAGGCCATACCGGTCTCCATCAGCCCCATGCCGACAGATTCGAAGTTTTTAACCACCATGTCGTGGCGCTCAGATTCACTCATCTGAGGAAAACAAAGCTCAAGGTTACGATACGCGATCCTGGCGCGACGCTTCATAAACTGCTGAGCAATGCGGCCCAGTCCTTTACCCATGCGGAAAATGACGGGATAAGGCAGCTGTACAATTAGCCACAACAAGCCAATGCCTGACCATGTTAACCAATAGCGGGGATGCAAAAGCGCGGCAGTAAATTTCGGTAACTGGGTCATGTCTGTCCTGTGTTCTAACGTCCTGAAAGGATATTGTCTCATTTTTTAAGGCATAGCCAAAATGTCTGTCATCGAAACATGAAAGAATATGCAAATGTTAAGTCTGATTAATCAGGTTGACTGAAATGTAGCGTAAATTGTGTGGATGTAAATTGTCTTTGTTTGCTATATCATGCCGACCGATTTTTATTTCTCAACGATTGCAGGACTTGTACACCATGCCAGTGTTACACAACCGCGTTTCGAATGAGATGTTGAAAGCGCGTATGTTGGCCGAAACCGAACCGCGCACAACGATCTCTTTCTATAAGTATTTCACCATCGATGATCCCCAGGCGACCCGCGATGCGCTTTACCAGGCTTTCACCGCCCTGAACGTGTTTGGTCGCGTCTATCTGGCGCGTGAGGGGATTAACGCGCAGATCAGCGTGCCGGAAAGCAAGGTCAGCGCCTTCCGCGACCTCCTTTACGGGTTTGATCCGGCGCTTAACGGCTTACGCCTGAACATTGCGCTGGATGATGACGGTAAATCATTCTGGGTGCTGCGCATGAAGGTGCGCGAGCGTATTGTGGCGGATGGCATTGACGATCCGAGCTTCAATGCCGCTAATGTGGGGGAGTACCTGAAGGCCGCTGAAGTGAACGCGATGCTCGACGATCCGGATGCGGTGTTCATTGATATGCGTAACCACTACGAATATGAAGTGGGTCACTTCGAGAATGCGATGGAAATTCCTGCCGACACCTTCCGCGAGCAACTGCCAAAAGCCGTTGAGATGATGCAGGAGCATAAAGACAAAAAGATCGTAATGTACTGCACCGGGGGGATCCGCTGTGAAAAAGCCAGCGCCTGGATGAAGCACAACGGATTTAATAAAGTCTGGCACATTGAGGGTGGGATCATTGAGTATGCCCGTCGCGCCCGTGAGCAGGGTTTACCGGTGCGTTTTATCGGTAAGAACTTTGTGTTTGACGAGCGTATGGGCGAGCGAATTTCAGAGGACGTGATCGCGCACTGCCACCAGTGCGGTACGCCGTGCGATACGCATACCAACTGCAAAAACGACGGATGTCATCTGCTGTTTATTCAGTGCCCTGCATGTGCCGAGAAGTTTAATGGCTGCTGTAGCGAGCTGTGCAGTGAAGAGAGTATCTTGCCTGAAGAAGAGCAACGTCGTCGCCGTGCCGGACGCGAGAACGGGAATAAGATCTTTAATAAATCCCGGGGCCGACTGAATACCAAACTGGGTATTCCGGACCCGGAGTAAAACACTGCCCGGCGGCGCGAAAGCCTGCCGGGCCTGTTTTATGACTTCTGCTGAACGCCTTCCACCGAAATAATCAACTCAACATCCTGCGATGCCGGGCCTAAATCCGTGGTGATATTAAAATCTTTCAGATGAATTTTGCCTGCGGCTTCAAAGCCAGCACGTTTGCCACCCCACGGATCGTCGCCCTGTCCAATTAATTTGGCATCCAGTGTGACCGGTTTTGTTACGCCGTTCAGCGTCAGATTACCGGTAATAGCGAGCTTATCACCGTCTTTCTTCACCTCTGTCGACGCGAAAGTAGCTTGCGGGAATTTGCCCACGTTCAGAAATTCAGCGCTGCGCAGATGTTTATCACGCTCGGCGTGATTAGTGTCGACGCTGTTGGTATTAATGGTGACGTTCACTTTATCGGCAGCAGGGTTTTTCTCGTCGAAAGTAAATGTGCCATCGAAATCATTGAATGTGCCATATAACCAGCTGTAACCCAGATGCTGAATACGGAAATTGACAAAGGCATGCTGGCCCTCCTTATCAATTTTATAGTCAGCGGCAATGGCCGAACCGGTGGTAAATAGCAGCGAACCTAATGCGATACCCAACAGGCGTTTTTTCATTTTATGCTCCAGAGTCAACTGACGAACGGCCAAGCATGCGCTTCAGCGTATCGTCTTTATCAATAAAGTGATGTTTCAGGGCCGCAAGGCCATGCAGGACAGACAGGATCACCACGCTCCATGCCAGCCACAGATGAACCACACCTGCGGTGTCAGCCTGTGAACCGGCGTCAGCCAGCGTGGCTGGGACGTCAAAAAGCCCAAACACGCTGATCGGTTTACCGTCTGCGGTCGAAATAAGATAGCCGCTGATCAGAATGGCAAACAGCAGGGCATAGAGTGCGATATGTGCGCCAACAGCGCTTATGCGGGTAAGTCGGCCATGGCTTTTGGTTGCTGGAGGGGGCGGAGAGATATGTCGCCAGATCACGCGAAAAACCAGACCCATCATCAGCAGAACCCCAATGCTTTTGTGCAATTCGGGGGCCTGATGATACCAACCGTCATAATAGCTTAATGTCACCATCCACAGGCCGAGACCAAACATGGCATAGACGGCAAGTGCAAATAGCCAGTGTAAACACATGGATATTATTCCGTAGCGACGGGAGGAGTTACGCCATTGCATATGAATTTCCGTTCTCAAATGACTGAGCAATAAAAATGGACGGCTTAAATAAATAATGCAACTGAAAAAAATGAATAATGTATTTTATTTAATTTATTTCAGCGAATTTGAATATGTTTCCGCAATGTATTTCAATCGCTTCGTTCAATAAATTTGAGGTGACGTTTTTTAAAAAATATAAGTTAAATAAGTTTAAAGGAGTGTCAATAAACGTCAGCAAGAACTTTCAGAAGAATACAATATAGATAACGTCAATGATCGCCAGCAGCGACCAAAGAGCAATGTAGAGCATGAAATGCTCGCGGATGTTATTGATAAGGTAATTCACCAGTCTGCGCATCATGCCCCTCTCGCTAAACAGGCCCCGGTTATTCGGAGCCTGTAGAGGTATTATCGATCAAAGCGCGAAAGCGCGAAGGGCTTGAGATCAAACGAAGGCGCGATCCCCTGAGCAAACTGGGCGGCGATTTCACCTAACACAGAGGCAAATTTAAACCCGTGGCCGCTGAGCCCGGTTATGAGCAGGGTGTTGTCGTGTCCCGGCAGGGTGTCGATGATAAAGTCTTCATCCGGGGTGTTGTCGTAGGTGCACGCTGCGCCGTAAAGCAACCCGCCTACGCCCGGCAGGATATTACGCAGGAACGTGAAGGCTTCGGAACCATCCTGCGGATAAGCGCCGTACGGCTTGCGTTCTTCCGCAGAGGAAATTACCTGCCCGCCGTTATGTTTGCCAATCTTGAGCGCGTCTTTTTCCGAGGGAAAACCGTAGAACTGGTCGCCATTGGGTAACTCGCCTGTAAACGCCGGGAATTTGTTCTGACTGCTGTAACGCCCGTCAGACTGGAACCAGGAGAAGACTTTGCGCACTGGCTGGATGGGCAGGTCCGGCAGCAGTTTCGTCACCCACGTTCCCGCACTCACCAGCAGACGCGTGGCGGTATATTCATCTTCAGAGGTGGTGACGGTTGAACCCTCTGCATGGTGGGTGATGCCCGTGACCGGACAGTTGAACAACTGCGCGCAGCCCGCTTTGGCGGCGAGATCAATCCAGGTCTTAATGGCCGTTTCGCTGTGCAGCACGCCAGAGTTGGCTTCAAACAACCCAATGTAGTCGTCAGGGACAGAAATTTCCGGCCAGCGCGCCATGATGCCGTTTGCATCCAGACGCTCGACGTCCAGGCGGTAGGCTTTCGCGCTCTCCTCGACGGTCGCCAGAAACGTGGAGCTGGCTGGCCCCAGGTTAACGACCCCGGTGCGCTCAAAAATGCGATCTTCGGTGAGGGCGGTCAGCTCATCCCACAGCGTCTGAGCCCGAAGCACCAGCGGTACATAACGTTCACCTTCACCGTAAGCGTGACGGATCAGACGGGTATCGCCGTGATGGCTTCCTTCAGAGTGGGGGGGAAGGTGGGCGTCAATCATCAGCACTTTCAGACCCGCCTGCGTGGCGTAATAACCGGCGGCAGATCCTACGGAGCCGCTTCCGATAATGATTAAATCGTATTTCATAGGCTTCTCTTTACTAACGCTTTGTTAGCAGAGTAATTAACTAAGTGGGCTTATACAAGAGCGAAATAAATAAGGCACCGCGAGGGTGCCTGTTGAGTGAAAAGGGGCATAAGGTCAATGCCGTTTATACTCATTTTCCTGATAGTCGCCAGATTCTATTTTTGCGATGCCTGCTTCTAAAATAGAGATAAACTGACGGGCGACGTCTGTTGTAAGCCACAGCGTCTGTCCAACTTCCGCTTCATCACGGTTTTGCTGATTTGGGGTCTGGTAGTGCAAACGCAGCATCAGCGCATCGTAGCTGTCTACGGTGCTGATATCCCAGCCAACAAGCGGATGGGTCTGGATGACTTCACTATTCTTTTCCATTATAACCCCCTTAATGCGTGTTAGAAGACAACGACTTTGAGGTTCAATGCATGTTTTTCTGAAAGCAATTTCAGTATATCAATTAATAAGGGTTCAGAAGGAAAAAATAAACGGGTAGCAACACATTTTTATGCTTTTTAGGATTGTTCGAACAATAAAACGCCATCTTGTTCACGATTTTCTAAGAAGATGCTGAAATATTTTGAACTTTCAGGAGACGAAACGAAAAAAAGCCGGGGCGACCCGGCAAAAAAACACAATGAGGGAGCAAATTTTAATCAGTGATGAACCAGTCGTCGGCGCTTTCCCATGTTTCCTGCAAAATTTCGCTGATGCGTTCTTTGTCTTCTTTCGCGCCGCCGATGACGGAAAGATGGTTTGCTGTCGCATAACGTACCGTTACGGCGCCATCGTTTTCAGGAAAAGTGCTGTTAATACGTCGGGATAGTTCACCCGCCAGAGCGTCGAGTGCGCCAGCAGGCAGGACGGTGGATTTGGCTATGGTGACTTCGATACGCATAAATGCCCCCTGTGTAATATACTGTTTATTTATACAGTTATATTGTCGGTTTGACAACAGGGGGCGCGATTTTTTTAGCGTTTTACCGTCCAGTTTACGGTTTCACCGGCCAGGAAGGGGATCAGCGTATCGTCGGTGAGCGCAATCGACGCTTCAACCTGGCTTTCTTTGCGCTCCAGCTCAATGAACGTGTCATTGACCGGCAGACCGTAGAAACGCGGGCCGTTAAGGGAGCAGAAGGCTTCGAAATGGTCTAACGCATTCATCTCTTCAAACACGGTTGCGTAACTTGCCAGGGCGGTCGGGGCGTTAAAACAGCCTGCACAGCCGCAGCTCGCCTCTTTACGGTGACGGGCATGCGGGGCGGAATCCGTGCCGAGGAACGCGCGCGGGAAGCCGCTGGCGACCAGCTCACGTAGCGCCTGCTGGTGGATGTTGCGCTTGAGGATCGGCAGACAATACAGATGTGGGCGAACGCCGCCCACCAGCATGTGGTTACGGTTAAACATCAGGTGCTGCGGGGTGATGGTGGCGGCAATCAGCTCGTTTCCATCCCGGACATACTCTGCGGCATCTTTAGTCGTAATGTGTTCAAACACCACTTTCAGCCCCGGAAGACGCTGGCGCAGCGGCTCCATGACCGTTTCGATAAAACGTGCTTCGCGATCGAAAATATCAATGTCAGCGTGGGTCACTTCCCCATGCACCAGCAGCGGCATGCCCAGTTTTTGCATACGCTCCAGAACAGGCATGATGGCATCAATACTGGTCACCCCATGGCTGGAGTTGGTGGTGGCATTCGCCGGGTAGAGCTTCGCGGCGGTAAATACACCTTCGTTAAACCCGCGCTCAACTTCATTCGGATCCAGCGAGTCCGTCAGGTAGCAGGTCATCAATGGGGTAAAATCGTGTCCGGCCGGAACGGCGTCAAGGATACGCTGGCGATAGGCAATCGCGGCCTCGACGGTAGTGACTGGCGGAACCAGGTTAGGCATAACAATCGCACGGCCATAAATTTCGCTGGTATACGGCACGACGGTTTTCAGCATGTCGCCATCACGAAGATGGATATGCCAGTCGTCTGGGCGGCGGATTTTGAGAACCTGGGATTGTACAGTCATGTAAGCTCCGGCTTGAAAGAGATCAGTCATAAGAGGGCTGTTTTTGCCGGACACAAATCATAAGCGGAAACGTTTTCGTTTGCACACTATTCCGTTAAAAAAAACGGGCGCCTGAGCGCCCGGAGTGTTTAGTCGGTGAAAGGGATGATGATTTCACCCGGTTTCACCTCTATCCCTTTGGCATATTTTTTCGCCAGAGATTCGCCTTTGCTCTTGTCTTCGCTCAGAACATAGGCAGGCTGTTGGTTAAAGTAGTTCTGCAACGACTGGTTGAGATACGGCATCAGCGTTTGCAGCACCGGTTTCATTTTTTCCGGCGTCACAACTGCATCGACGATTTCCATCTCTTGCAGGAAAATGGCCCCTTTCTCTTTATTAAAGACCGGCAGCGCCTTGAGCTTCAGCTTGATATCCGCTTTCTGATTGCCGAAGAGCGAGGTCATATCGAGGCTGGCATCGCCGGAAAGGGTGACTTTGTTAGGCTCCTCGCGCCCAATCTGGCTGGCGAGATTCGTCAGGACGATATGCGCATCCGCAAGGCCGGGCACGCCGATATCTTTTGAAAAGTTATTATGTTTTTCCAGCGCCTGATTAATTTCCTGCTCACTGACGGTGTACTGCGTAAGCTGGTTACATCCCACCAGCAGACCACTGACAATTAACGCAGCGGCAATAACGATCTTTTTCATGGCGTTCCTCAACATAAAATCGGCGCATCTGTCCTGATACGCCAGTATGTCAGGGTGATCCAACAGAAACCAGCAGAAAAAACTGATAGTGAAAGAGGGTCAGGCGCCAGGCTCCAGCATCCCGCGGGTGCTGCGTTTATCACTGAACTGCCACCAGAGGGCAATCAGCGTCATAAAGCCGACCATGCCGAGCATGACCCACGGCAGCTCCGGCTGATGGAGCGCTTTTCCGGCATCAAACAGCCAGCCGCCACCGGTGTAACCCAGTGCGCCGCCAAGCGCCAGCCCGAGACGGCTGAAGCCCATGTAGCTGCCGCGGGCCCGGGCGTCGGCAAGTGACGCGCTCAGCGTTTCACGGGCTGGCTCGGCAATGATTGAGCCAATATAGAAGGTGCAGATGAGCATAAACAGTTGCTGAAGCGAACTCACCAGGCCGATGGGCATCATGCTCAGCGTCATCAGCAACAGCCCGGCCATCAGACGGTGCTCAAGCCGGAAACGGCGCTCGCTCCAGCGGGCAATCGGATAGAGCAGCGTCAAAGAGAGGCAGGCCTCAATGGCATACATCCATTTCACCGCTGCCGGCGTGCCGGCAATATCGTTAACCATAATGGGCAGCATCAGCATTACCTGCACGGCGAGCATGTAGTAGCCGGTCAGGGTTAACACATAGGTGACGAAGCGTTTATCGCTCAGCACGCGGTCAAGCCCTTCCCGCACAGGCGCCTTCACCGTCGACAGCTTCCACGCGGGCAGAAACAGACCGTTAAACAGCGCGCAGAGAATAAACAACACCGCGCCGGTGGCGCAGACCAGGCGGAAATCGTATTGCAGCAGCCAGCTTCCCAGCAGGGCGCCCACCACCGCGCCAGCGCTGTCCTGCATCATCAAAATCGAAAAGAAGCGCCCCCGGTGTTGCGGACGGATAAGCTTAACCACCAGCGCGGTACGCGGTGGGTCGAAAAGGGTGCCGCCAATCCCGGAAAGGAAACAGGAGAACCACAGCAGCCAGGGTTCATGAGCGATTGCCATGGTGGCGAATCCCGCCGCACGTAACAGCATGCCGGTGACGATCATCGGTTTCGCGCCGAAGCGGTCGGCTATTGCGCCGCCAAACACGCCCAGACCCTGTTGTACAAACTGGCGTAGACCCAGCGCGATCCCGACTATCAATGCCGCCCAGCCCATTTGATCGACAAAACGAATCGATATAAGCGGAAAAACGACAAAAAAGCCGAGCACGACCAGCATGTTATCGACGAGCAGGAAATATTTACCCAGGCTCCTGGCCTGTGATACGCGGGACATTTTCCCTCCAGGGAAAATAAAAGGTAAGCACGCTAACATTCTGCGGTGTCGCCGGGCTTTTTCCCATACCCGCTGGCGACAATATTTTTTTATCAAAAAGGTGCTTTGATAGAGAGTTCTCATCGAAAAATGTGAAAAGCGATCAAAATGGTATGTCACTGTTTTCACAGAAGGCACAGGCGCAGGTATAGTAAAGCTAACAGGCAGAGCAGAAGCGACGGGAAGGAGTGGTAACGATGTTTGGCTATCGCAGTAATGTGCCAAAAGTGCGTCTGACGACGGACAGGCTGGTCGTTCGTCTGGTGCATGAGCGTGATGCCTGGCGTCTGGCGGATTATTACGCCGAGAATCGCCAGTTTTTAAAACCCTGGGAACCCGTTCGGGACGAGAGCCACTGCTACCCCTCTGGCTGGCAGGCGCGCCTCAGTATGATTGCGGAATTTCATAAACAGGGAAGTGCGTTTTATTTCGCGCTTCTCGATCCGGAAGAGAAAGAGATCGTTGGCATTGCCAATTTTTCAAACGTGGTACGCGGGTCGTTTCACGCCTGTTACCTCGGGTATTCCATCGGTCAGAAATGGCAGGGGCAGGGGCTCATGTTTGAGGCGCTGACGGCGGCGATTCGCTACATGCAGCGCACGCAACATATCCATCGCATTATGGCCAACTACATGCCGCACAATAAGCGCAGCGGCGATCTGCTGGCCCGCCTGGGGTTTGAGAAAGAGGGCTATGCCAAAGATTATCTGCTGATTGACGGCGAGTGGCGGGACCATGTGCTCACCGCGCTCACCACCCAGGAGTGGAGCGCGGGTCGTTAAGGAGAAAAAATGAAATATCAGTTAAATGGCGCCGAAGCGCGCGTGGTCGGCTGCCTTCTGGAAAAGCAGGTCACCACGCCGGAACAGTATCCTCTGTCCGTGAATTCCGTCACGATGGCCTGCAACCAGAAGACGAACCGTGAGCCGGTGATGAACCTTGGCGAGCACGAGGTGCAGGATATCCTTGATGAGCTGGTGAAGCGCCACTACCTGCGCACCGTCAGCGGCTTCGGTAATCGCGTCACTAAATATGAACAGCGCTTTTGTAATTCCGAATTTGGCGATTTAAAACTCAGTGCCGCGGAAGTGGCAGTGATTACCACGCTGCTGCTGCGCGGGGCGCAGACGCCGGGTGAACTGCGCACGCGCGCCTCCCGCATGCATGAGTTTCAGGATATGCAGGACGTTGAACAGACGCTGGAGCGATTAGCCTCACGCGAGGACGGTCCTTACGTGGTGCGTCTGCCACGCGAGCCGGGCAAGCGTGAAAGCCGCTACATGCACCTTTTTAGCGGCGACGTTGAGCCCTCTGCGCTGGCCGTAGAATCCGACACGCCAGCATCAAACGACAGCCTGAACGCGCGCGTGGCGGCCCTGGAAGACGAGGTTGCCGGGCTGAAGCAGCGTCTGGATGCGTTACTCGCACATCTGGGAGATTAATCGTGACAACATTACGCATTGGTGTTGTGGGGCTGGGAGGGATCGCGCAAAAAGCCTGGCTGCCCGTTTTAGGCGCAGCGTCCGACTGGACGCTGCAAGGGGCGTGGTCGCCCACCCGCGAGAAAGCAGAGCGCATCTGCAAAACCTGGCGCATCCCTTATGCCGGTTCGCTACAGGATTTAGCCCGTGAATGTGATGCGGTATTTGTGCATACTTCAACCGCGACGCACTACCAGGTGGTAAGCGAGTTGCTGAACGCAGGCGTTCACGTCTGCGTGGATAAACCCCTTGCGGAAAATGTACAGGATGCTGAACGACTGATTGAGCTGGCCGCGCGTAAAAAGCTGACGCTGATGGTCGGCTTCAACCGCCGTTTTGCACCGCTCTATCAGCAGCTTAAAGCGCAGCCCGGCTCGTTCGCCTCTCTGCGTATGGATAAGCACCGTACCGACAGCGTGGGACCGAACGACCTGCGCTTCACGCTGCTGGATGATTATCTCCACGTCGTGGATACGGCCCTGTGGCTGAGTAACGGAAAAGCCCAGCTGCAAAGCGGCACGCTGCTGACCAACGAGCAGGGTGAGATGGTTTACGCCGAACATCATTTTGCCGTTGAGCATTTGCAGGTGACGACCAGCATGCATCGTCGGGCGGGCAGCCAGCGCGAGTCCGTGCAGGCCGTTACGGATGGCGCGCTGTATGACGTCACCGATATGCGAGAGTGGCGGGAAGAGAAGGGCAATGGCGTGGTCACGTTACCCGTTCCCGGCTGGCAGAGCACCCTGGAGCAGCGTGGCTTTGTGGGCTGCGCGCGTCACTTCATCACCTGCGTGCAGAATCAGACGGTTCCTGAAACGTCCGGGGAGCAGGCTATTCTGGCGCAGCGCATTGTGGAACGACTCTGGCGCGAAGCCATGTCGGAATAACGCGTTGTAACATCTGCCGATAGTAATTCGTTGAAATCCGGTTAGACTAAGCGCCGCTTGTTGGCTTTGCCGGGTGGCGCTAACGCTTGCCCGTCCTGGAAATCCGTAGGGTTGTGGAACTTCACGTTAATGAACTTATTAAAATCGCTGGCGGCCGTCAGCTCGATGACCATGTTTTCCCGCGTGCTTGGCTTTGCGCGCGATGCCATTGTGGCAAGGGTTTTTGGCGCCGGGATGGCGACTGACGCCTTTTTCGTCGCCTTTAAGCTGCCAAACCTGCTGCGCCGTATTTTTGCCGAAGGGGCCTTTTCACAGGCATTTGTTCCGATCCTCGCAGAATATAAAAGCAAACAGGGCGAAGATGCCACCCGCGTCTTTGTGGCCTACGTTTCCGGATTACTGACGCTGGCGCTGGCGATCGTGACCGTCCTGGGGATGCTGGCAGCGCCCTGGGTGATCATGGTGACGGCGCCGGGTTTTGCTGACACAGCGGATAAATTTGCCCTGACCACCCAACTGCTGCGTATAACCTTCCCCTATATTCTGCTGATTTCGCTGGCGTCGCTGGTGGGTGCCATCCTGAATACCTGGAACCGCTTCTCCGTTCCGGCCTTTGCCCCCACGTTCCTCAACGTCAGCATGATTGGCTTTGCGCTGTTCGCCGCGCCGCATTTTAACCCACCGGTGCTGGCGCTGGCCTGGGCCGTGACCGTCGGCGGCGTGTTACAGCTTGCTTACCAGCTTCCGCACCTGAAAAAAATCGGCATGCTGGTTCTGCCGCGCATTAATTTCAAAGATGCGGGCGCAATGCGCGTTATCAAACAGATGGGACCGGCGATACTCGGTGTGTCCGTTAGCCAGATCTCGCTGATCATCAATACCATCTTCGCCTCTTTCCTGGTGTCGGGCTCGGTGTCCTGGATGTACTACGCCGATCGTTTGATGGAGTTTCCATCCGGGGTGCTGGGCGTGGCGCTGGGGACTATTCTGCTGCCGTCGCTGTCGAAAAGTTTCGCCAGCGGCAACCACGATGAATACTGCCGCCTGATGGACTGGGGCCTGCGTCTCTGTTTTCTGCTGGCGCTGCCAAGCGCGGTGGCGCTGGGGATCCTGGCGAAACCGCTGACGGTGTCGTTGTTCCAGTATGGAAAGTTCACCGCCTTTGATGCCGCTATGACCCAGCGTGCGCTCGTAGCCTACTCGGTGGGGCTGATGGGGCTGATTGTCGTGAAGGTGCTTGCGCCCGGTTTCTATTCACGTCAGGACATCAAAACGCCGGTTAAGATTGCCATTGTGACGCTGATCATGACGCAGCTGATGAACCTGGCGTTTATTGGACCGCTGAAACACGCGGGGCTGTCATTGTCGATTGGTCTGGCGGCCTGTCTGAACGCCGGGCTGCTGTACTGGCAGCTGCGCAAGCAGGATATCTTCACACCGCAGCCGGGCTGGGCAAGCTTCCTGCTGCGTCTGGCGATTGCGGTAGTGGTGATGGCGGCCGCGCTGGTTGGCATGTTGTATGTCATGCCTGAGTGGGCGCAGGGCACCATGCCTTACCGCCTGATGCGTCTGATGGCCGTGGTGGTGGTCGGTGTGGTGGCGTACTTTGCCACGCTGGCGGTGCTTGGCTTCAAAGTGAAAGAGTTCACCCGCCGCACGGTATAAACGCCAAAAGGGGAGTTCACCAGAAGGTGCTCCCCGCTTCATGACGTGCCGCTACTTCGTCAAATCGAAATCTTTTTCCCACCCGTGATACGTGCCGTGGCCGTCTGACCATCCGCACCGTACAGCCCCGGCTCTTTATAGGGCTTTAACACTTCAAGCGCCTGCTGATTACGGATAATCTGTCCTTCCAGCAGCCAGCCGTTATGCTGGTTGAGATCGCGAAGATGCTGGGTTTTTTCTGTAATGGTCTGCCAGCGTTCGTTGATCTCATCATTGGCGCTGCGTTTCGCGTCTTGCTCAGCGCGTCGCTGTTTTTCCAGATAATCCAGGGTCGCCAGCAGCGAGCTTTTATCTTCAGTTATGCGTTGCAACGCGCTGCCGTTGATTTGACCAGAAGAGAGGTGGTGCTGTTCTGCATCCATCACCGTTTTCAGGTCGTTCAGGACCACCGTCATCTGATCCAGTATTTCTGACAGTCGACTCATACGGTTAGTTACTCTGGAGGAAACTCTGTGCGTCCTGAATCAGCGCATCAGCGATTTTGCTGGTATCCATTTTCAGTTCGCCGTTACGGATAGCCGTTTTCAGCGCTTCAACACGTTCCATATTGATATCGCTGCTGCCTGGCTGCATCAGCTTCGACTGCGCATCGCTCAGCGTGACGCTGGTGCTGTTAGCCGTCGACGTTTTTTCCAGACGCGTTTTTTGCGGGGCAGCCTCATTCGTTTCGCGAGGTTGTACAGTGCTAACCGGCTTCAGGGCTGATGTACGATCAATGCTCATAGTGTTGTCCTCATCGAGGGTTCGCGGCGTTTGCGCCTGACATCATCATTTGTTGAATATTTATCGGCAGTCGCCGCGAAATCTTTAAAAAGATTACAGGTTAATCAGAATATTCCCATCAGGACCGACCGTGCCGCTGACCACCTGGCCTGAGGACATTCTGACCCGGGCATTTTGCGCCACTGCGGCATTATTCAGCGCTTTTCCTTCACTATTGATACTAAAGCCTTCGCCATTGGCGACCACCATCACCTGTTGTCCCGCTTTCACCCGCCACGCCTGGCGCAGCATGGATAGCTGTATCGCCTGTCCAGGAGCGACATCGCGCAGGCTGACCGCCTCCTGAGCCTGGTTGATATCCAGCATCGTCCGCGGTGGAAGCTGATCCAGACGGCCTCGCTTCAGCGTTACGCTGTCAGGTTGCAGCAGGCTGCCCCGGGGAATGGGAACGGCGGCGACAACATAATTGCCCGTCGCCTGAACCGCAACCTGTAAGTAGCGTTTTTCATTGGCGCAACGCGCCAGCACGTTCACGTTGCCCCATAAGCGGGTGCTGCCGGTCACGCTAAATGACGGGGCTTCGCAGGAAGGGTAAAGGTTAGGCGGGGTGCGCACGGTCACGCGTACGTCATCGCTGAAACCGGCCAGCTTCTGCGCAAAGAATGCATTGAGCTGGTCCTCTAACCCCTCAGCCTGCACCAGAGGGCTTAAAAGCAGTAGGGTCGCCGCCAGGCCACGTTTAAAAGTCCGCATCGCACGTTCCACCATGTCCAGAATTTAGCAAATTCTACCCGCAGTGGTTTTCCATCAACGCAACAAATAGCGACGCATTTTGCGCTTATTCCGTCGATAGGGGAGACGGGGTGAGATTTAAGCTGTGAACTGAAATTTTCTCATCAGCGGAGGAGACATGCTCGATAAACTCGACGCCGCGTTACGTTTTCAGCAGGAAGCGCTCAATTTACGCGCCCAGCGGCAGGAGATTTTAGCCGCCAATATCGCCAACGCGGATACCCCCGGGTATCAGGCGCGCGATATTGATTTTTCCAGTGAACTCAAAAAAGTGATGGAGCGTGGACGTGCCGAAGGAACGGGTGTCTCACTGGCCCTGACATCCTCACGTCATATTCCCGCTCAGGCGATGACCGCGCCAACGACCGACCTGCTTTACCGTATTCCCGATCAGCCCTCACTTGATGGCAATACCGTCGACATGGACCGGGAGCGCACACAGTTTGCCGATAACAGCCTGCAATACCAGACAGGTCTGACGCTACTCGGCGGGCAAATTAAAGGCATGATGACCGTCCTACAGGGGGGCAATTAGTAAATGGCCTTGCTGAATATTTTTGATATCGCCGGTTCGGCATTAACGGCGCAGTCCAAACGACTGAACGTGGCCGCCAGTAACCTGGCCAACGCCGACAGCGTGACCGGCCCTGACGGGCAACCGTATCGCGCTAAACAGGTTGTCTTCCAGGTTGATGCTGCACCGGGTGCGGCAACGGGCGGCGTAAAAGTGGCGGACGTGGTTGAGAGCCAGGCACCCGACAAGCTGGTTTACGAGCCAGGCAACCCGCTCGCGGATGCCAGCGGCTACGTGAAAATGCCGAACGTGGATGTGGTCGGGGAGATGGTGAACTCCATGTCCGCGTCGCGTAGCTACCAGGCAAACGTCGAAGTGCTTAATACCGTGAAGAGCATGATGCTCAAAACACTCACTCTCGGCCAGTAAAGGAGACACGCATGTCCATCGCCGTAAACGTGAATGACCCGACAAATACCGGCGTCAACAGCACCAGCAGTGCGACCGGTTCCAGCTCTCTCACCGGGAGCAATGCCTCCGATTTACAGAGCAGTTTTCTGACCCTGCTGGTGGCGCAGCTGAAAAATCAGGACCCGACCAATCCGATGCAGAACAACGAACTGACCACGCAGCTTGCGCAGATCAGTACCGTCAGCGGCATTGAGAAACTGAACACCACGCTCGGCTCGGTCTCCGGTCAAATCGATAACAGCCAGTCCTTGCAGGCCGCCAACCTGATCGGTCACGGGGTGATGATCCCGGGGACCACGATTCTGGCGGGCACCAGCACTACCGATGGCACGTCCACCACCACCACGACGCCGTTTGGCGTTGAGTTGCAGCAGCCGGCCGACAAAGTCACCGCCACAATCAAAGACGCCAGCGGCAACGTGGTGCGCACGATTGAGATTGGCGAGCTTAAAGCGGGCGTTCATACCTTTACCTGGGATGGCAGCCTGACCGACGGCACTAAAGCGCCTAACGGCTCGTATCAGGTTGCGATTAGCGCCAGCAACGGCACCACTCAGCTGGTGGCTCAGCCGCTACAGTTTGCCCTGGTTCAGGGCGTCATCAAGGGTAGCGATGGCAACAAACTGGATTTGGGTACCTCCGGTACCACCACACTCGACGAAGTTCGGCAGATTATCTAAGCCTTAATACTTATCAGGAGTAAGTCATGGCCTTTTCTCAAGCGGTCAGCGGCCTGAATGCTGCGGCCACCAACCTGGACGTCATTGGCAACAACATCGCCAACTCCGCGACCTATGGTTTTAAATCCGGTTCTGCGTCTTTTGCAGATATGTTTGCAGGCTCTAAAGTGGGCCTGGGCGTGAAGGTTGCGGGTATCACCCAGGACTTCACCGACGGGACGACCACCAACACCGGTCGCGGTCTGGACGTCGCCATCAGCCAGAACGGTTTCTTCCGTATGGTGGATGCCAACGGTTCCGTGTTCTACAGCCGCAACGGCCAGTTCAAGCTGGATGAAAACCGTAACCTGGTGAACATGCAGGGGCTTCAGTTAACCGGTTATCCGGTTGCCGGCACGCCGCCTACGGTGCAAACCGGTGCGAATCCGCAGGCGATCTCCATCCCAACGACGCTGATGGCGGCGAAGTCCACCACCACGGCCTCTCAGCAGATCAACCTGAACTCCACCGATACCGCGCCAACCGTCGCCTTCGATCCGTCCAACCCTGACTCTTACAACAAGAAAGGCACCGTGACGGTGTTTGACAGCCAGGGTAATGCGCACAACATGAACCTGTTTTATGTCAAAACAGCTGACAACAAATGGGATGTGTATACCCAGGATGGAAGCGTAGCGGGTGCTTCTGCAAGAAAAGCAGCACAGATGAACTTCGACAGCAACGGTAACCTGGCGGGAGTTTACAACTACAATGCTGCTGGCGTAATAAGCGCTACGCCAAATGCCACCCCAGCTATCAATATCACTACAGGCACCATTAGCGGTGCGGATCCTGCCGTGTTCTCTCTGAGTTTCCAGAGCTCCATGCAGCAAAACACCGGTGCGAACAACATCGTGGCGACGAGCCAGAACGGCTATAAGCCGGGCGATCTGGTGAGCTACCAGATCAACGATGACGGTACCGTTGTCGGTAACTATTCGAACGAACAGACCCAGGTGCTGGGCCAGATCGTGCTGGCAAACTTCGCCAACAACGAAGGCCTGAAATCCGAAGGGGATAACGTCTGGTCTGCCACGCAGTCTTCCGGTGTTGCCCTGCTGGGTACCGCGGGTTCCGGTAACTTCGGCACGCTGACTAACGGCGCGCTGGAAGCCTCCAACGTCGATCTGAGTAAAGAGCTGGTGAACATGATCGTCGCGCAACGTAACTACCAGTCCAACGCGCAGACCATCAAAACCCAGGATCAGATCCTCAACACGCTGGTTAACCTGCGTTAAGCAGCTGACGGGAAAGCGCAATGGATCACGCAATATATACAGCGATGGGCGCAGCAAGCCAGACGCTCAATCAGCAGGCTGTTACCGCCAGCAACCTGGCAAACGCCTCCACGCCAGGTTTTCGTGCGCAGCTCAACGCGCTGCGTGCGGTGCCGGTAGAAGGTCTGTCATTGCCTACGCGTACGCTGGTCACCGCCTCCACGCCGGGCGCCGACATGACGCCAGGCCAGATGGATTACACCGCGCGTCCGCTGGACGTTGCCCTTCAGCAGGACGGCTGGCTGGCGGTGCAAACGGCGGACGGCGGGGAAGGGTATACCCGCAACGGTAATATCCAGGTAAGCGCCACCGGGCAGCTGACGATTCAGGGGCATCCGGTGATGGGCGAAGCCGGTCCGTTGACGGTGCCGGAAGGGTCCGAGCTGACCATTGCGGCAGACGGGACGATCTCGGCGTTAAACCCGGGCGACCCGGCGAACACCGTTGCGCCTGTCGGTCGTCTGAAGCTGGTGAAAGCGGAAGGCAACGAAGTGCAGCGTGGCGATGACGGGATGTTCCGTCTGACCCAGGCGGCGCAGGCCACGCGTGGCGCCACGTTACAGGCCGACCCGACCATCCGCGTGATGTCCGGCGTGCTGGAAGGCAGTAACGTCAAACCGGTGGAAGCCATGACCGACATGATCGCCAGCGCCCGCCGCTTCGAAATGCAGATGAAAATCATCAGCAGCGTCGATGAAAACGCAGGCAAGGCTAACCAACTTCTGGCTATGAGTTAACAGGACTCCCTATGATCAGTTCTTTATGGATCGCGAAAACCGGTCTGGACGCACAGCAAACCAATATGGATGTGATTGCCAACAACCTGGCAAACGTCAGCACCAATGGTTTCAAGCGCCAGCGTGCGGTTTTCGAAGATTTGCTTTATCAAACGATTCGTCAGCCAGGGGCGCAGTCTTCTGAGCAAACCACGCTGCCGTCCGGTCTGCAAATTGGTACCGGCGTGCGCCCGGTCGCCACCGAGCGTCTGCACAGCCAGGGCAACCTGTCCCAGACCAACAACAGTAAAGACGTTGCCATTAAAGGTCAGGGTTTCTTCCAGGTGCAGCTGCCTGACGGGACCTCCGCCTATACCCGCGATGGTTCGTTCCAGGTGGATCAGAACGGCCAGCTGGTGACGGCGGGCGGTTTCCAGGTTCAGCCTGCGATCACCATACCGGCGAACGCGCTGAGTATCACCATTGGTCGTGACGGCATCGTCAGCGTCACTCAGCAAGGTCAGGCCGCGCCGGTCCAGGTTGGACAGCTCAACCTGACCACCTTCATGAACGATACCGGACTGGAAAGCATCGGCGAGAACCTCTACACCGAAACGCAGTCTTCCGGCACGCCAAATGAAAGTACCCCGGGCCTGAACGGGGCGGGGCTGCTGTATCAGGGGTATGTGGAAACCTCGAACGTTAACGTGGCGGAAGAGCTGGTGAATATGATCCAGGTCCAGCGCGCCTATGAAATTAACAGTAAAGCAGTGTCGACGACCGACCAGATGCTGCAAAAACTGACGCAACTCTAAGGTGTAGCCCGGTGCGGTAAACGTCGCACCGGCTCCCTGTTTTCGAAGATGAAGGCAATGCAAAAAAACGCGGCGTTTCGTTATCCGATCCTGACTGTTCTGGCCGTCACCCTCAGCGGGTGTGCCTGGATCCCGTCTAAACCATTGGTACAGGGTGCGACTACCGCCCAACCCGTTCCCGGCCCCGCGCCGGTGGTGAACGGCTCTATTTTCCAGACCGCGCAGCCGATTAACTACGGTTATCAGCCGCTGTTTGAAGACCGTCGTCCGCGTAACGTTGGCGATACGCTGACCATTGTGTTGCAGGAAAACGTCAGTGCGAGTAAGAGCTCGTCGGCGAACGCCAGCCGCGATGGCAAAACCAATTTTGGCTTCGACACCGTGCCGCGCTATCTGCAAGGGCTGTTCGGCAACGCCCGTGCGGATGTGGAAGCCTCCGGCGGCAACACCTTTAACGGTAAAGGTGGTGCGAACGCCAGCAACACCTTCAGCGGAACGCTGACGGTTACGGTTGACCAGGTTCTGGTGAACGGCAACCTGCACGTGGTGGGCGAAAAACAGATCGCCATTAACCAGGGTACGGAATTCATTCGCTTCTCCGGTGTGGTTAACCCTCGCACCATCAGCGGCACCAATACCGTACCGTCCACCCAGGTGGCGGATGCGCGCATTGAGTACGTCGGCAACGGCTACATCAACGAAGCGCAAAATATGGGCTGGCTGCAACGCTTCTTCCTTAACTTATCGCCGATGTAAGCGAGGTGACCTATGTATAAATTTCTCTTCGCCGTGGCGCTGTCGCTGGTCGCTACCGTTGCGCAGGCCGATCGCATACGCGATCTCACCAGCGTGCAGGGCGTGCGCGAAAACTCGCTGATTGGCTACGGCCTGGTGGTGGGGCTGGATGGGACGGGTGACCAGACGACCCAGACGCCGTTCACCACCCAGAGCCTGAACAATATGCTCTCGCAGCTCGGTATTACCGTACCGGCCGGGACCAACATGCAGCTGAAAAACGTGGCGGCCGTGATGGTGACCGCGTCTTATCCGGCCTTTGCGCGTCAGGGGCAGACCATCGACGTGGTTGTCTCGTCGATGGGTAACGCCAAAAGCCTGCGCGGCGGTACGTTGCTGATGACGCCGCTGAAAGGCGTCGACAGCCAGGTGTATGCTCTGGCGCAGGGCAACATTCTGGTTGGCGGAGCAGGCGCGTCGGCGGGCGGCAGCAGCGTGCAGGTGAACCAGCTGAACGGGGGACGTATTACCAACGGCGCGATCATCGAACGTGAGCTGCCGACCCAGTTCGGCACCGGCAACACCATTAACCTGCAACTGAATAACGAAGACTTTACGATGGCGCAGCAGATCGCTGACACCATCAACCGCAGCCGGGGCTACGGCAGCGCCACCGCGCTGGATGCCCGTACCGTGCAGATCCGCACGTCAACCGGCAGCAGCAACCAGGTGCGGTTGCTGGCCGATATCCAGAATATGGAAGTGAACGTGCCGGTGCAGGATGCGAAAGTCATTATCAACTCCCGTACCGGCTCGGTGGTGATGAACCGCGAAGTGACGCTGGACAGCTGCGCCGTGGCGCAGGGCAATCTCTCCGTCACGGTTAACCGCTCGGCCAACGTCAGCCAGCCGGATACCCCGTTTGGTGGCGGTCAGACGGTAGTGACCCCGCAAACGCAGATTGATTTACGACAGAGCGGCGGTTCGTTGCAGAGTGTGCGCTCCAGCGCCAACCTGAACAGCGTGGTGCGTGCTCTGAATGCGCTGGGTGCAACGCCAATGGATCTGATGTCCATTCTGCAATCCATGCAAAGTGCAGGATGCCTGCGCGCCAGACTGGAAATCATCTAAATGCTGACCGATAGCAAACTGTTGACCAGTGCCGCCTGGGATGCCCAGTCGCTCAACGAGCTGAAAACCAAAGCGGGCAAGGATCCGGCGGCGAATATCCGCCCGGTGGCCCGTCAGGTGGAAGGCATGTTCGTACAAATGATGTTGAAAAGCATGCGTGAAACCCTGCCGAAAGATGGCATGTTCAGCAGCGATTCCACGCGGCTTTACACCAGCATGTACGATCAGCAGATTGCCCAGCAAATGACCGCCGGAAAGGGGCTCGGCCTGGCGGACATGATTGTGAAGCAGACCGCAGCCGCTCAGGGGCTCCCGCCTGAAGAGGCCCCGCAGCAGGTGCCGCTGAAGTTTGATCTGGAAAAGGTGACCAGTTATCAAAATCAGGCGCTGACGCAGATGGTGCGTAAGGCGATGCCGAAGCCGACAGAAACGCGTGACGAGCCGCTCTCCGGCGACAGCAAAGACTTCCTGGCGCAGCTCTCCCTGCCGGCGCGTCTTGCCAGTGAAGAGAGCGGCGTGCCGCACCATCTGATTCTGGCGCAGGCGGCGCTGGAGTCGGGCTGGGGGCAACGTCAGATCCGCAGGGAGAACGGTGAGCCGAGCTTCAACATCTTTGGCGTGAAGGCCACCTCCAGCTGGAAAGGGCCGACCACCGAGATCACCACCACCGAATATGAGAACGGTGCGGCAGTGAAGGTGAAAGCCAAATTCCGCGTCTACAGCTCGTATCTGGAAGCGTTGTCGGATTATGTCGGGCTGCTGAGCCGGAATCCGCGCTACACCGCCGTGACCCAGGCCGCCACGCCAGAGCAGGGCGCTCAGGCATTGCAGAATGCTGGCTACGCGACCGATCCAAACTATGCGCGCAAGCTGACCAGCATGATCCAGCAGCTGAAATCCATGTCTGAGAAGGTCAGCAAAGCGTATAGCACAGATCTCGAAAATCTGTTCTGAAAGTTCTCAAGTCCCGGTGGAGGTTGCCGATAACCTTCATCAGGACTCGTGTCTGAACGTATAAAAGGAACCCCCATGTCCAGTTTGATTAACAGCGCCATGAGTGGCCTCAGTGCTGCGCAGTCGGCACTCAATACCGTCAGTAATAATATTTCAAGCTACAACGTGGCAGGTTATACCCGCCAGACCACCATTCTGGGGGCATCAAACAGCACCCTGACCGGCGGTGGCTGGGTGGGTAACGGGGTCTATGTCTCCGGTGTTCAGCGTGAATATGATGCGTTTATCACCAACCAGCTGCGCGCGGCGCAGAACCAGAGCAGTGGGCTGACCACGCGCTACCAGCAGATGTCAAAAATTGACGACGTGCTTTCTGATACCACGAACTCGCTTTCTGCCAACCTCCAGGATTTCTTTAAAAGCCTGCAAACGCTGGTGAGTAACGCAGAAGATCCGGCTGCTCGCCAGACGGTACTCGGGAAGGCGGATGGTCTGGTAAACCAGTTTAAAACCAACGATCAATATCTCCGCGATCAGGATGCGCAGGTCAATACGGCGATTTCTACCAGCGTCGATCAGATCAATAACTACGCGAAACAGATTGCCAATCTTAACGATCAGATCTCCCGGCTGACTGGCGTCGGTGCGGGCGCATCCCCGAATGAACTGCTCGATCAGCGCGATCAGCTGGTGAGTGAACTGAACAAGATTGTCGGTGTGGACGTCACCGTACAGGACAGCGGCACCTACAACATCTCTATCGCCAACGGTTACACCCTGGTACAGGGCAGCAACGCCAGCCAGCTGGCGGCGGTGAAATCCAGTGCGGACCCAGCGCGTACAACAATTGCGTATGTGGATACCGCAGCGGGCAACGTGGAGATCTCAGAAAAACAGATCACCACGGGGTCGCTTGGGGGGCTGTTAACGTTCCGTTCTCAGGATCTGGATCAGGCGCGAAACACCCTTAACCAGATGGCGCTGGCGTTTGCGGATGCCATGAATACCCAGCACCAGGCTGGCTTTGATGCCAACGGGGATGCAGGCGGCAAGCTGTTTGATTTTGGCTCTCCGGCAGTGCTGAGTAACGGTAAAAACACCGGAAGCGCGTCCGTTACGGCCACGATGACGGACAGTACAAAGGTTCAGGCGACAAACTATAAAGTTGAGTACAACGGTACTGACTGGACAATCACGCGTCTGTCGGACAATACCAGCTTCACGGCCAAGCCTGACGCCAGCGGTAATCTGTCGTTTGATGGTCTCAACGTTAAGATTAGCGGCTCAGCCGATAATAAAGACAGTTTCATCGTCAAACCGGTGAATGACGTCATTGTGAATATGGACGTAGCGATCAGCGACGAATCCAAACTGGCGATGGCCTCCGCGAAAGGAAGCGGCGAAAGCGACAATACCAATGGCCAGAAGCTGCTGGATTTACAGAGCGCCAAATTGGTGGGAGGGAACAAAACCTTTAACGATGCTTATGCCGCGCTGGTCAGTACGGTGGGCAGCACCACGGCGTCGCTGAAAACCAGCAGCGAAACCAAAGTTAACGTGGTGACGCAGCTGACCAAACAACAGCAGTCAATCTCCGGGGTTAACCTGGATGAAGAGTATGGCAACCTGCAACGCTATCAGCAGTACTATTTGGCGAATGCGCAGGTGCTGCAAACGGCGAGCACGCTGTTTGATGCATTGATCAATATCCGCTAAGGCTGAGGCATAAAAAATGCGTATTAGTACTCAAATGATGTATGAGCAAAGCATGCGCGGCGTGACGAACTCCCAAAGTCTCTGGCTCAGCTACGGCGAGCAGATGTCTACGGGGAAGCGTATCAACCGTCCGTCTGACGATCCGATTGCCGCCTCGCAGGCCGTTGTGCTCTCTCAGGCTCAAACGCAAAACAGCCAGTATGCGCTGGCACGCTCCTTCGCTACGACGAAAGTCTCGCTGGAAGAGAACGTGTTATCGCAAGTGACAACCGCCATCCAGGCTGCTCAGGAAAAGATTGTCAATGCGGGCAACGGTACGTTAAGTGACGATGACCGCGCTTCGCTGGCCACGAACCTGCAAGGTATTCGCGATCAGCTCATGAACCTGGCTAACAGCACGGACGGTAACGGTCGCTATATTTTTTCCGGTTACAAGACCGAAGCGGCGGCTTTCGACCAGGCGACGGGTGATTATAAGGGCGGCGGAACGCCAATCAGCCAGCAGGTTGACTCCGCGCGCACGATGCAAATTAGCCATACGGGCACTGAAGTTTTCGATAGCTTCACCAGCAATGCAAAGCCAGAGCCAGATGGTAGTGCGCCGGAAACGAATTTGTTCAAGATCCTCGACTCCGCAATTGAAGCGTTGAATACGCCGATTGGGGAGGACGAAACGAAAGCCGAGGCGTTTACGGCGGCTATTGATAAAGCCAACCGTGGCCTGAGCAACTCCCTCAACAACGTGCTGACCGTGCGCGCCGACCTCGGCATCAAGCTGGATGAGCTGGGCAAGCTGGACGCTCTGGGTGAAGACCGCGCGCTGGGTCAGACGCAGCAGATGAGTAACCTGGTTGACGTGGACTGGAACTCGGTGATTTCGTCCTACACCATGCAGCAGGCGGCGTTGCAGGCCTCGTATAAAGCCTTTAGCGATATGCAGGGTATGTCTTTGTTCCAGATGAACAAATAAGACTCTGACCTGTTTGACATGTCTTGAAACTGGGCATGTTTTGACTGCCCAACCCGTCCGGGTTGGGCATTTTTTTTACACACGTTCTGCCTGTGCGGACAGCACCCGGGTGCTTTCAATCACTCTGATAGCCAGCGCAATGGCACCACACAGGGTTGCCAGAGCCACCACGCCAGACCAGCCTGCCAGCGTATAGATATTGCTGCCTAATGCCGAACCCAGCGCCATTCCGATGAAAATGACGGTAAACAGCAGGGCGTTCAGGCGTCCGCGGGCCTGCGGCTCAAGGCTGTAGACCAGGTTCTGGTGGGCCACGAGGCTGGACTGCAAGCCGAGATCGAAACCGACCGCTGAGAGGGCAATCAGGATCAACTGACCGTGTACACCCAGTGCCGGCATCAGGAACATCAGGGCAAACGAGAGGGTCACCAGCGCGGCACCCAACTGGGTCACTTTACCGGCGCCCAGCTTATCGGCAAGACCACCCGCCAGCGGTGCGGCCAGCGCGCCAGCGGCTCCGGCAATACCAAATCCACCCGCTATGGCACTGCCAAGGTGATACCGTTCCAGCAGCATGACCGCCAGCGTTGACCAGAATGCGCTAAAGGCAATCGACAGAAAACCCTGAGCCAGCGCCGCGCGACGCAGTGCCGGGTAACGACGCCACAGGTGCTCCATGGAACGCATCAGCGCGGGATAGCTCAGCGTGGAGTGAATAGCAAAACGTGGGAGTACGGCCCACATCACCGCGCCGACAAAGGCAATGCTTGCAGCAGCCAGCTGATACATCACCCGCCAGCCAAAGGCCTCACCCACCACGCCGCTCACGGTTCTGGAGAGCAAAATCCCCAGCAGCAGGCCGGTCATCACCGTGCCGACCGTTTTTCCCTGTTTGCCTTCCGGCGCGAGGATCGCTGCGGCCGGGACAATATCCTGCGCCATGGTGGCGGCCATGCCAATCAGCAGGCTGGTGAGCAGCAGGGAGTGCAGTTGTCCGGTCAGGCTACAACCCAGCAGGAACAGCGCCAGAGCCGCACTTTTTATCAGGATCAGCGTTCTGCGGTCATGACGATCGCCGAGCGGGAGCAGAAACAGGATGCCCAGGGCATAACCCGCCTGGGTGAGCGTCGGGACCATGCCCATGCCTTCGATGCTCAGATGCAGGTCTGAGCCCATCAGCGGCAGCAGAGGCTGGGCATAATAGATGGATGCCACGCTAAAGCCCGCACCGAGCGCCAGCATTAAGATTACCCAGCGGCTTACGGCCCGGGTGGTGGTTGTGTTCATAAGATGTTCCTCATTCGTCGTGTGCGGCTATTTTTTATCAGTACGCCTTGCGACGGTAGCGGGCGCGGTGGTAAAACGCTTATACGTGTGGCGTATGGGTAAAAATGGTATGAAAAGGTCTGAGCGTATAGATCGGGTAGAACTGATGCGAACGTTTGTTCGCATTGTGGAGGCGGGGTCTCTTTCTGCGGCGGCACGTCAGCTGGCAACAACCCAGGCCACGGTGAGCCGACGGTTGCAGTCGCTTGAGACCATGCTGGGAGTACGCCTGATGCTGCGCACAACCCATACGACCCGGCTGACCGATGACGGCGAACGCTGCTATCAGCATGCCCGACGGGTGATTGACAGCTGGCTGGCGCTGGAAGACGAGGTAGGGCAGACGGAAGATGAACCGGTTGGGGTGCTGAGGGTGCGCGCCCCGCACGCGTTTGGCCAGGATCAGCTTCTGAAACCGTTAACCGAATTTTTACAGCGCTATCCCCAGCTTTCTGTAGAGTGGATGCTCAACGATCGCTCGGTTGATTTCCTCGGCGACAACCTTGACTGTGCTATTCGGGTGGGTGTGGAAGTCGATCCGGCAACCGTGTCCGTGCTGCTGGCTGAAGTGCCGCGCTCGGTGGTGGCTTCACCGGAATTACTGGCCCGTTATCCCGCGGTTAAAACGCCGGAAGATTTGCAGCAGCTTCCCTGGATTGCCATCAGCTCTTTTTATCAACGCCATGTGGAGCTTTTCCACGATGCATCATCTGCCCCGGCGCGGGTTACCATTACGCCACGCCTGAGTACCGACAGCCTGTATGTGGCGCGCAATACGGCACTCACCGGGCTGGGCGTGGCGGTGGTATCCAGCTGGACAGTACAGGATGATATTCAGGAAGGAAGACTGGTGCATCTACTGCCAGAGTGGCAGCCGGCAGCGTTACCGGTACATCTGGTTTACCCCTGGTCTCGTTATTATCCGGCGCGCTTGCGGCGTTTTCTGGAGCTGATGCGGCAGATAATGCCGGAGGTCACCGGAATGAGAAAGCCCCTGCAACAGCCATAAAAAAGCCGACCCGAAGGTCGGCTTTCAGTCTTAGCGTGCGTTATTCAACAGGCTGAGGACGAGTAGCTGGCGCAGTAGCCATGTGCGTTGCACTGTGACCACCGGCAGCACCTTTGCCTTCGAAGTTGAATGCCGGACGAACCCAGTCGCTATGGCGTGGCGCTTCAGGTACATACTCAGGTGCCGGGGCGCGAGTCATCGGCGCGGTAGCAACGTGAGCAGGTGCTGGAGCGGCAACGACCTCAACCGGCTCGGATTTCACTTCAGCCTCTTTGACCTCTTCGACAACAGGCTCAACCTGAATCTCGACGTCCTGAACAACCTCTTCCGTCACCGTTTCGACGGTAACGTCTGCGGGTTCTTCTGCTGCGGAGACCGGCTCAGCTTCCTCCGCGACTTCTTCAGCCACCACGGTATCTTCTTCGGCAATGATCTGCGGAGCGGCATCAACCGGCGCAGCAATGACTTCAGGATGGGTCGTTTCCACTTCCACAGCCTGCGGTGCCACCGTGTCAACAACTTGCGGTTCAACCACGGTTGCCGCTTCAGTCACGACGTCTTCCACCGCTGCTACCGGTGCAATCACCCCTTCGGTCACAGCCTGTTCTTCAACAGCCTGCTCCGGGCGAGCAACCGGATAACGGATCCAGACTTTACCGGATGCCATCTCAGGTGAGGCGCACGCCACAGTCAGCGGCATTGGCGACTGAGTCGGGTAACGCTCGTCACGGTAGCGACGACGACGCTGGCCGCTCACGCGCAGGTGACGCGGAGAACGACGGGAGCGACGCGGCATACCTGCGTTGTCACGGTTTTCGCTGCTTTCGTCCTGCTCAACCTGATTTTCCACTACGGCTGGCAGGTCAACTTTTGCAACCTGGGTACCCGTTGTGCTTTCTGCTGTTTCAACCGCGATAACGTCGTTTTCTTCCGTCTGAACAGCACCCACACGTACTTTCTGGGTCAGCTGACGCTGCTTACGACGCGGCATAACCTGAGTACGCTCTTCCTGCTCCGTGTCCTGCTGTTCAACAGGCGCTTCGCGGTTCAGGTTTTTGACTTCCTGCTGGGCCTGGCGTTTCTCGTCGTTACGACGACGGTTACGCTCGCGGCGAGGTTGCTGCTCGTCACGCTGTTTGCTCTTCTCGGACTCATCGCCCGCCTGCTGGCGAATCTCACGATCTTCAACGTTCTGCTGTTGCTTCTCGCGACGGTTGCGACGGTTGTCCTCGCGTTGTTCACGACCTTCGTTGTTCTCGGAACGATTATCACGGCGCTCGTTACGATCGCTACGGTCGTTGCGGTCATTACGATCGCGACGATTGTTCTGACGCTTACGACGGTCCTGCTGACGCTCTGGTTTCGCTTCTTTTGGCGCTTCTTTCGGCTGCTCAGGCTGAACTTCTTCGCCAGCAAACATTTTTTTCAACGCGCCGAAGATGCGGCTCAGGAGACCCGGCTGCTCAGGCTGCGCTTTTGGCGCGGCAGGGGCCGCCTTTTGCACGGCAGGTTTTGCCGCTGGTTTTTCCAGCGTCGCTTCCGGCGGGGCTTCCGGCATGATGAAGGTTGCTAATGCAGGCTGCTCAGGCAGTTTACGCTCGGCAGGCTCTTCATCCGATGGCAGCGCCATTTCTTCTTCATGCAGCTTCGGTAGCAGGTAGCTGAGGGTGCTTGTCTCTTCGCCTTTACGCACGCGCAGCACGTGATAGTGCGGGGTTTGCATCTCGTCGTTTGGCACGATGATGCAGCGAACACCGCCCTGACGCGCTTCAATTGCGCTTACCGCTGCACGTTTTTCGTTCAGCAGGTAGGAGGCAATCGGCACCGGAACGATGGCGTGAACCTCTTTGGTGTTCTCTTTCAGCGCTTCTTCTTCAATCAGACGCAGAATAGAGAGGGAGAGCGATTCATTGTCACGCACGGTACCCGTACCGGAACAGCGCGGGCAGACGTGATGGCTGGACTCGCCGAGTGACGGGCTCAGACGCTGACGGGACATTTCCAGCAGGCCGAAGCGCGAGATATGGCTAATCTGGATACGTGCGCGATCCTGGCGCACCGCTTCACGCAGACGGTTTTCAACCGCACGCTGATGGCGAACCGGGGTCATGTCGATGAAGTCGATAACAATCAGACCACCCAGGTCGCGCAGGCGGAGCTGGCGGGCGATTTCATCAGCGGCTTCAAGGTTGGTGTTGAAGGCGGTCTCTTCGATGTCGCCGCCACGGGTTGCACGCGCGGAGTTGATGTCGATAGCGGTCAGCGCTTCGGTGGTATCAATTACGATAGAACCGCCGGACGGCAGACGCACTTCACGCTGGAAGGCAGACTCGATCTGGGATTCAATCTGATAGTGGCTGAACAGCGGGATTTCACCGGTGTACAGTTTAATTTTGCTGGTGAAATCCGGGCGACCCAGCGCGGCGATGTGCTGGCGAGCCAGCTCAAGCACTTTCGGGTTATCAATCAGAATTTCACCGATGTCCTGACGTAGATAATCACGGAAGGCACGCACAATAACGTTGCTTTCCTGGTGGATCAGGAACGGAGCAGGACGGCTCTCAGCCGCTTTCTTGATGGCTTCCCAGTGCTTCAGACGGAAGCTCAGGTCCCACTGCAACGCTTCGGCAGATTTGCCGACGCCTGCGGTGCGCACGATAAGGCCCATGCCGTCTGGCAGCTCGAGACTTGCCAGCGCTTCTTTCAGCTCGGTACGGTCATCGCCTTCGATACGGCGAGAGATGCCACCCGCACGCGGGTTGTTTGGCATCAATACCAGATAGCTTCCTGCCAGGCTGATAAAGGTGGTCAGTGCGGCACCTTTGTTGCCACGCTCTTCTTTATCGATCTGGACGATAACTTCCTGACCTTCACGCAGAACATCTTTAATGTTCGGACGGCCATGGGAGTTGTAGTTTGCAGGAAAATATTCGCGGGCGATTTCTTTGAGAGGAAGGAAACCGTGACGCTCAGCACCGTAATCGACAAATGCAGCTTCAAGGCTTGGTTCAATGCGGGTGATTTTGCCTTTGTAAATGTTCGCTTTTTTCTGTTCGTGTCCAGGACTTTCGATATCCAGATCGTACAGGCGCTGCCCATCCACAAGGGCGACACGCAACTCTTCTTGCTGAGTTGCGTTGATTAACATTCTTTTCATCGTAACTTACTCGTTATTCTTACATTGACGACAAAGCTGCGGGCAAGGTGACGCTTTCCGGGGTATGAACCGATGGCCTCGTGTCTATTCACGTCGCCAACCTCACGGTTGTCGCTCGCTTAAGAGGCGCAGAGTGTCGGTTGCCTGTGTTTCATACGGAAACACAGCGCAATTATCAGGGGAATTGCCTGGGAAAACTCTCCAGAGAACAATCCTTATACCGGGAAGTACTGCAACCCGCAGCCCGCTAACTGCCTGAAAGATCAATACGTCTTACGCCATTGCTGCGTGGATGATCGGTCAGACAAAATTGGTCATTCCGTCGACATCCTTACAAAACCCGGATTTAACGCGGAAAACGGATTCATTATTCCACTGCTCGCCGGGTTATAGCAAGATGACTTTTACCAATTATCACCCGGTTACTCACAGTTTCTTCACTTCAACGGGGTGATTGGTTTAATAACCACCAAATCGATTGCGCGAAAGGGGAGTGGTCCGGATAAAAGTAAATATAAGCATAGAAAAATGAGTGGCGCTAATGTCTGACGCTATTTAGAATCGCCAACCATGAAAACAGAGACTCCAGCCGTAAAAATGGTTGCCATCGCCGACGACGAGGCGGGGCAACGTATCGATAATTTTTTGCGCACCCAGTTGAAGGGCGTGCCAAAAAGTATGATTTATCGCATCTTGCGTAAGGGCGAGGTGCGGGTGAACAAAAAACGCGTGAAGCCAGAGTATAAGCTCGAGGCGGGCGATGAAGTCCGGATTCCACCGGTACGTGTTGCAGAGCGTGAAGAAGAGGTCGTTTCTCCGAAGCTGCAAAAAGTCGCGGCCCTGAGCGACGTTATCCTTTATGAGGACGACCACATTCTGGTGCTGAATAAACCGTCCGGAACGGCGGTACACGGGGGGAGCGGTCTGAGCTTCGGCGTGATTGAAGGGTTACGCGCGCTGCGCCCGGAAGCGCGTTTCCTCGAACTGGTTCACCGTCTTGACCGCGATACCTCTGGCGTGCTGCTGGTGGCGAAAAAACGTTCTGCGCTGCGTTCTTTGCACGAGCAACTTCGTGAAAAAGGGATGCAGAAAGATTACCTGGCGCTGGTTCGCGGCCAGTGGCAGTCCCACGTGAAAGTGGTGCAGGCGCCGCTGCTGAAAAATATTCTGCAAAGCGGCGAGCGCATTGTTCGTGTTAATCAGGAAGGGAAACCGTCTGAGACGCGCTTTAAAGTTGAAGAGCGCTACGAATTCGCCACGCTGGTGCGCTGTAGTCCGGTGACGGGGCGTACCCACCAGATTCGCGTCCATACCCAGTTTGCGGGCCATCCGATTGCGTTTGATGACCGCTATGGCGATCGCGAATTTGATAAGCAGCTGGCGGGAACAGGGCTGTCGCGTCTGTTCCTGCACGCGGCAGCGCTGAAATTTACCCATCCTAATACCGGCGAAGTTATCCGTATTGAAGCGCCGCTGGATGAGCAGCTCAAACGCTGTCTGAAAGTTCTGCGCGGCTGATTTTGTGCCGGGTGGCGCTGCGCTTACCCGGCCAACATGTTTTTCTCCCTCTCCCTGTGAGCATCAGGCCGCAACGGTCACATCGTCAGCGGATTACACTCTTCTCGCCTTAACATCTGGCACAGTGCAATCAGCGGCAACCCCACCAGCGTGTTGGGATCGCGGCCATCGAGCTTGTCGAACAACGCAATCCCTAGTCCTTCACTTTTAAAGCTCCCTGCACAGTTTAGCGGACGTTCCCGACGCACATAATCCATAATCTCCTGCTCGCTAAGATGACGGAAGTGGACATCAAACGGCTCGCATTCGGTTTGCAGATGACCGGAGGCAGAATTATAAAGCGCCAGGCCCGTATAAAAGGTCACGATACTGCCCCGCGCACGCAAAAGCTGCTGGCAGGCGTTTTCTTCCGTATGCGGTTTGCCGGTGATTTCGCCGTCCAGCACACAAACCTGATCGGATCCTATAATCAGATGAGCGGGGTAACGGACGGCCAGCGACTGTGCTTTCTCTTTCGCGAGACGGGTCACCAGATGACGCGGTGACTCGCCCGGCTGTGGTGTCTCATCCACTTCCGGCGCAGCGCATTCAAACGGGATCCCGAGCTTTTCCAGCAGCATTCGGCGATAAGGTGAAGTGGAAGCAAGGACGAGATTTGGCATATTTTTATCACCAGATATAGCGTATCGATGCCAGCCATTTTAAACTACAGGCCGCAATGTGTGCGAATAATTGGCAAAAGGCAGCTCTGGTTGCCTTTTTCTTTGACTCTATGACGTTACAAAGTTAATATGCGCGCCCTATGCAAAAGGTAAAATTACCCCTGACTCTTGATCCGGTTCGTACGGCTCAAAAACGCCTCGATTACGAAGGAATCTATTCTTCCGATCAGGCTGAGCGTATTGCCGAATCTGTAGTCAGTGTGGACAGTGATGTAGAATGCTCCATGTCGTTCGCTATCGACAACCAGCGCCTCGCCGTGTTAACCGGTGATGCAAAGGTGACGGTAACGCTCGAATGTCAGCGTTGCGGGAAACCGTTTGTACAGCATGTTCACACAACGTATTGTTTTAGTCCGGTTCGTTCTGACGAACAGGCTGAAGCACTCCCGGAAGCGTATGAGCCGATTGAGGTTAACGAATTCGGTGAAATCGATCTTCTGGCGCTGGTTGAAGATGAAGTCATCCTCTCCCTGCCAGTCGTTCCGGTGCATGATTCTGAACACTGTGAAGTGTCCGAGGCGGACATGGTCTTTGGGGAACTGCCTGATGAAGCGCAAAAACCAAACCCATTTGCCGTATTAGCCAGCTTAAAGCGTAAGTAATTGAGGAGTAAGGTCCATGGCCGTACAACAGAATAAACCAACCCGTTCCAAACGTGGCATGCGTCGTTCCCATGACGCGCTGACCGCAGTTACCAGCCTGTCTGTAGACAAGACTTCTGGTGAGAAACACCTGCGTCACCACATCACCGCTGACGGTTTCTACCGCGGCCGCAAGGTTATCACTAAGTAATCACGCGTCAGCGTGATTAGGCTTAGTGAGGAACTTCCCCGTGCAAACGGGGAGTTTACCGAACCAGGCTGCGACGATACCTTGACACGTCTAACCCTGGCGTTAGATGTCATGGGGGGAGATTTTGGCCCTACCGTGACAGTGCCTGCAGCATTGCAGGCACTGAATTCTAATTCGCAACTCACACTTCTTTTAGTCGGTAGTCCCGACACAATCACGCCATTACTTGCAAAAGCTGACTTTGAACAACGTTCGCGTCTGCAGATTATTCCTGCGCAGTCAGTTATTGCCAGTGATGCCCGGCCATCGCAGGCTATTCGTAATAGCCGCGGCAGCTCTATGCGAATGGCGCTGGAGCTGGTGAAAGAAGGGCGAGCGCAGGCTTGCGTCAGCGCGGGAAATACTGGCGCGCTGATGGGGCTGTCGAAATTATTGCTCAAGCCGATTGAGGGCATTGAGCGTCCGGCGCTGGTGACGGTATTACCGCATCAGCAGAAGGGCAAAACGGTGGTGCTGGATCTGGGCGCTAACGTGGATTGTGATAGTACAATGCTGGCTCAGTTTGCCGTTATGGGGTCGGTGCTGGCTGAAGACGTGGTCGGGATTAACAATCCCCGCGTTGCTTTACTGAATATTGGTGAAGAAGAGACTAAAGGCCTGGACAGTATCCGCGACGCTGCGGAAATACTCAAACAGGTCCCCTCCATCAACTATATTGGTTATCTCGAAGCCAATGAGTTGCTGACGGGCAAAACGGATGTATTAGTGTGTGATGGCTTCACCGGAAACGTGACGTTGAAGACCATGGAAGGGGTCGTACGAATGTTCCTTTCTCTGCTGAAATCGCAGGGAGAAGGTAAAAAAAGGTCCTGGTGGCTGATTTTATTAAAGCGTTGGTTACAAAAAAGCCTGACGCGGCGATTCAGTCACCTCAACCCCGACCAGTATAATGGCGCCTGTCTGTTAGGATTGCGCGGCATCGTGATTAAGAGTCATGGCGCCGCCAATCAGCGAGCATTTACCGTCGCGATTGAACAGGCAGTGCAGGCGGTGCAGCGACAAGTCCCTCAGAGGATTGCCGCTCGCCTGGGATCTGTATTAGCTAAAAGTGACTGAGCGTACATGTATACGAAGATTTTAGGTACCGGCAGCTACCTGCCAAAACAAGTGCGTACCAACGCCGATCTTGAAAAAATGGTAGATACGTCTGACGAGTGGATTGTCACGCGCACAGGTATCCGTGAACGTCGTATCGCCGCGCCAGACGAAACTGTGTCCTCCATGGGCTACGAAGCCGCTCAGCGAGCGCTTGAGATGGCTGGCATTGATAAAGAACAGATCGGGCTTATTGTGGTGGCGACAACCTCTGCCACGCATGCCTTCCCAAGCGCAGCGTGCCAGGTGCAGAACATGCTCGGCATCAAAGGCTGCCCGGCATTTGATGTTGCAGCAGCGTGCGCGGGTTTCACCTATGCGCTGAGCATCGCCGATCAGTATGTAAAATCGGGCGCCGTAAAATATGCGCTGGTGATCGGCGCTGATGTGCTGGCGCGTACCTGCGATCCGACCGATCGCGGCACGATCATTATTTTTGGCGATGGCGCGGGTGCGGTGCTGCTGGGGCAGTCCGAAGAGCCGGGCATCATCTCCACGCACCTGCATGCCGATGGCCGCTACGGCGAGCTGTTAACGCTGCCTAACGCCGATCGCGTTAATCCGGACAGTTCGATTTACCTGACAATGGCAGGTAACGAAGTGTTTAAAGTGGCCGTGACTGAACTGGCTCACATCGTTGATGAGACGCTGGAAGCGAACAATCTGGACCGCGCCGCACTCGACTGGCTGGTACCGCATCAGGCGAACCTGCGTATCATCAGCGCGACGGCGAAGAAGCTGGGCATGTCTATGGATAACGTTGTGGTGACGCTTGATCGCCACGGCAACACCTCTGCGGCATCGGTACCGTGCGCATTTGACGAAGCGGTACGCGATGGACGAATTAAACGGGGCCAACTGGTCTTGCTTGAAGCCTTTGGTGGCGGGTTCACCTGGGGTTCCGCGCTGGTTCGTTTCTAGGATAAGGATTAAAAAATGACGCAATTTGCTTTTGTGTTCCCGGGACAGGGCTCGCAAACTGTTGGGATGTTGTCTGAAATGGCAGCAAACTATCCGGTTATTGAAGAGACTTTCCGTGAAGCCTCTGACGCGCTGGGTTATGATCTGTGGGCGCTGACCCAACAGGGCCCCGCTGAAGAGCTGAACAAAACCTGGCAGACTCAACCGGCACTGCTGGCAGCCTCCGTCGCATTGTGGCGCGTATGGCAGCAGCAGGGCGGCAAAGCGCCGACGCTGATGGCGGGTCATAGCCTGGGTGAATACTCTGCGCTGGTCTGCGCAGGGGTGATTGCCTTCGCTGACGCGGTACGCCTGGTTGAATTGCGTGGTAAATTCATGCAGGAAGCGGTGCCAGAGGGCACGGGCGGCATGTCTGCCATCATCGGTCTGGATGATGCTTCTATCGCTAAAGCCTGTGAAGAATCTGCTGAAGGTCAGGTCGTTTCTCCGGTAAACTTTAACTCGCCAGGCCAGGTGGTTATCGCGGGTCATAAAGAAGCGGTTGAGCGTGCAGGCGCTGCCTGTAAAGCTGCGGGCGCAAAACGTGCACTGCCCCTGCCGGTGAGCGTACCGTCTCACTGCGCGCTGATGAAGCCCGCTGCCGATAAGCTGGCGGTTGAGCTGGAAAAAATGACCTTTAACGCACCGACGATTTCCGTTGTGAATAACGTCGATGTGCAGTGCGAAACCGCGCCGGAGGCTATCCGTAACGCGCTGGTTCGCCAGCTCTACAGCCCGGTTCAGTGGACTAAAACCGTTGAATTTATGGCGTCTCAGGGCGTTGAACATCTGTATGAAGTTGGTCCAGGTAAGGTACTTACCGGTCTGACAAAACGTATTGTAGACACCCTGACTGCCTCGGCGATTAACGAGCCGGAAGCCATGAAAGCGGCACTCTCGCAATAAAAGAGGAATACCATGAGTTTTGAAGGAAAAATTGCCCTGGTGACCGGCGCAAGCCGCGGTATTGGGCGCGCTATTGCTGAAACACTGGTTGCGCGCGGCGCGACGGTGATCGGGACTGCGACCAGCGAGAATGGCGCACAGGCCATCAGCGACTATCTGGGTGCGAACGGTAAAGGTCTGGTACTGAATGTGACTGAACCAGCATCTATCGAATCTGTTCTGGAAAATATTCGCGCAGAGTTTGGCGAAGTGGATATTCTGGTCAATAATGCCGGGATCACTCGCGACAACCTGCTGATGCGAATGAAAGACGACGAGTGGAACGATATTATCGAAACCAACCTGTCATCTGTATTCCGTCTGTCAAAAGCGGTAATGCGCGCTATGATGAAAAAGCGTCATGGTCGTATTATCACTGTAGGTTCTGTGGTTGGTACCATGGGAAATGCTGGTCAGGCTAACTACGCTGCGGCGAAAGCAGGTCTGATCGGTTTCAGTAAGTCGCTGGCGCGTGAAGTCGCGTCCCGCGGAATTACTGTAAACGTTGTTGCTCCGGGCTTTATTGAAACGGACATGACGCGTGCGCTGACTGATGAGCAGCGTGCGGGTACGCTGGCGGCAGTTCCGGCGGGTCGTCTTGGCGACCCTAAAGAAATCGCCAGCGCGGTTGCATTTTTAGCCTCTGACGAAGCGGGTTACATCACTGGTGAAACCCTCCACGTCAACGGCGGGATGTACATGGTTTAATCACGATCGAAAATATTTGCGTTATTTGGGCAAATGGCCTCAAAATAACGTAAAATCGTGGTAAGACCTGCCGGGATTTAGTTGCAAATTTTTCAACATTTTATACACTACGAAAACCATCGCGAAAGCGAGTTTTGATAGGAAATTTAAGAGTATGAGCACTATCGAAGAACGCGTTAAGAAAATTATCGGCGAACAGCTGGGCGTTAAGCAGGAAGAAGTTGTGAACTCCGCTTCCTTTGTTGAAGACCTGGGCGCAGATTCTCTTGACACCGTTGAGCTGGTAATGGCTCTGGAAGAAGAGTTTGATACTGAGATTCCGGACGAAGAAGCTGAGAAAATCACCACCGTTCAGGCTGCCATTGATTACATCAACGGTCACCAGGCGTAAGTGAACATCTCCAGGCGGTCATTCGACCGCCTGAGTTTTATCTTTTGTTGTCCCACGAATCTCTTTTTTTATCCCTCCCTGGAGGACAAGCGTGTCTAAGCGTCGTGTAGTTGTGACCGGACTTGGCATGTTGTCTCCTGTCGGCAATACCGTAGAGTCCACCTGGAAAGCTCTCCTTGCCGGTCAGAGCGGCATCAGCCTAATCGACCATTTCGATACTAGCGCCTATGCAACGAAATTTGCTGGCTTAGTAAAGGATTTTAACTGTGAAGAGATCATCTCGCGCAAAGAACAGCGCAAGATGGATGCCTTCATTCAATATGGAATTGTCGCTGGCGTTCAGGCCATGCAGGATTCTGGCCTTGAGATTACGGAAGAGAACGCGACCCGTATCGGCGCCGCTATCGGCTCCGGGATTGGCGGTCTTGGTCTGATTGAAGAAAACCATACATCTCTGATGAATGGCGGCCCGCGTAAAATCAGCCCGTTCTTCGTTCCGTCTACGATTGTCAACATGGTGGCAGGTCACCTGACCATTATGTTCGGCCTGCGTGGCCCAAGCATCTCAATCGCGACAGCCTGTACGTCTGGCGTGCATAACATCGGCCAGGCCGCGCGTATCATTGCGTACGGCGATGCAGATGCTATGGTTGCGGGCGGCGCTGAAAAAGCCAGTACCCCGCTGGGCGTCGGTGGCTTCGGTGCAGCGCGTGCGCTCTCTACCCGAAACGATAATCCTCAGGCGGCGAGCCGTCCGTGGGATAAAGACCGTGACGGTTTCGTGCTGGGTGACGGTGCAGGCATGATCGTACTGGAAGAGTACGAACACGCGAAAAAACGTGGCGCGAAAATTTATGCTGAAGTTGTTGGCTTTGGCATGAGCAGCGATGCTTATCACATGACGTCTCCTCCAGAGAACGGCGCAGGCGCTGCGCTGGCGATGGAAAACGCCATCCGTGATGCGGGCATTACCCCGGCACAGATTGGCTACGTTAACGCGCACGGGACGTCTACCCCTGCGGGCGATAAAGCAGAAGCGCAGGCTGTTAAGTCTATCTTCGGTGAATCTGCCAGCCGTGTGCTGGTGAGCTCCACGAAATCCATGACCGGTCACCTGCTGGGTGCTGCGGGGGCAGTAGAGTCAATCTACTCTATTCTCGCGCTGCGCGATCAGGCTGTACCGCCAACCATCAACCTGGATAATCCAGATGAAGGTTGCGATCTGGACTTCGTTCCTCACGAAGCGCGCCAGGTTAGCGGTATGGAGTATACCCTGTGTAACTCCTTCGGCTTCGGTGGGACTAACGGTTCTCTGATCTTCAAAAAGGTCTGAGTCTGGTTAGTCGCTGACGATAAAAAAAGGTCCGCTTGCCGGGCCTTTTTTATTAGGTGAAATCCCCTTGTCCGGCTGCCCACATCCTGCCAGACTGAGCCTCCACGCATAAGGAGCCACCATGTTTTTAATTAATGGCCTTGAGCAAGAAACGCTGCCGGCAAGCGACAGGGCGACCCAGTTTGGCGATGGCTGTTTCACGACTGCACGTATTCTCGACGGTGGCGTGTGTCTGCTCGGGGCCCATATCCTTCGTTTACAAAAAGCCTGCGAAGCACTACTGATCCCTTTCTCGCAGTGGGACATTCTTGAAAGTGAAATGCGTCGGCTGGCGTCAGATAAAGCAAGCGGCGTCCTGAAAGTCATTATCAGCCGCGGGAGCGGTGGCCGGGGCTATAGCGGTTCTGCCTGTCTGCATCCTACGCGGGTCCTTTCCGTTTCAGATTATCCTTCCCATTATGCGCACTGGCGTGAAGAGGGCGTAGCCCTGGCGTTAAGTCCGGTACGTCTGGGGCGAAACCCGATGCTCGCTGGCATAAAACATCTCAACCGCCTTGAACAGGTGCTTATTCGTACTCATCTTGAGCAGACGGAGGCCGGGGAGGCGCTGGTTCTTGACAGCGAAGGGTACATTACGGAATGCTGTGCGGCTAATTTACTCTGGCGGAAGGGCAGTGATGTGTTCACGCCTTCGCTGGAGCAGGCCGGCGTCAACGGCATTATGCGGCAGCTTTGTCTGCACCAGCTGGCACGCGCAGGCTTTCGCGTTGTCGAAGTCAACGCTAAGGAAGAGGCGCTGCTGTCTGCCGATGAAGTCGTAATCTGCAATGCGCTGATGCCCGTTGTCCCCGTTCGCGCTTATGGCCGCAAATGCTGGTCAGCCCGCGAGCTGTTCCAGTTTCTGGCCCCGTTATGTGAGCAAACCAGGTAGTCATGAAGAAAATGTTACGCTTTGTCCTCCTTCTTATCGTTGCGTTCGGTATCGCTGGCGGAGCGGGAGTGTGGAAAGTCCGTCAGCTGGCGGAGAGTCAGATCCTGATAAAAGACGAGACGATTTTTACCCTGAAAGCGGGGACCGGGCGGCAGGCGCTTGGTCAGCAGCTGTATGACGACAAAATTATCAATCGCCCACGCGTATTCCAGTGGCTGCTGCGTATTGAACCGGACCTGTCCCATTTCAAGGCCGGCACCTATCGCTTTACCCCTGGCATGACCGTGCGCGAGATGCTGCAACTGCTGGAGAGTGGTAAAGAAGCCCAGTTCCCGCTGCGTTTTGTGGAAGGTATGCGTCTGAGCGATTACCTCAGGCAGCTGCGGGACGCGCCATACATTAAGCATACGCTGAAAGATGACCGCTACCAGACCGTGGCAGACGCCTTAAAATTCGAACATCCCGAGTGGGTGGAAGGCTGGTTCTGGCCCGATACGTGGATGTATACGGCAGGCACGACGGATGTGGCCATTCTGAAGCGCGCGCACAACAAAATGGTCGCGGCGGTAGACGCTGCCTGGAAAGGGCGAGCAGAGGGCCTGCCTTATAAAGATCAAAACCAGTTCATGACGATGGCCTCGATCATCGAGAAAGAGACGGCCGTTGCTGCCGAACGTGACCAGGTTGCCTCGGTGTTTATTAACCGTCTGCGCATCGGCATGCGTTTGCAAACCGATCCTACCGTCATCTACGGCATGGGCGAAAACTACAACGGCAGGATTTCCAGAAAAGATCTGGAGACGCCAACGGCGTATAATACCTACGTGATTAGCGGCCTGCCGCCTGGACCGATCGCGACGCCGAGTGAAGCATCGTTGAAGGCCGCCGCGCACCCGGCCAAAACGCCGTATCTCTATTTTGTGGCTGACGGAAAAGGGGGGCATACGTTTAATACCAACCTGGCCAGCCACAATCGCTCCGTTCAGGACTATCTGAAGGCACTTAAGGAAAAAAATGCGCAGTAAATACATTGTCATTGAGGGACTCGAAGGGGCGGGCAAAACAACTGCCCGTAACGTGGTGGTGGATACGCTTACGTCGCTTGGCGTTGCCGACATGGTCTTTACCCGCGAGCCGGGCGGTACGCAGCTGGCGGAAAAACTGCGCAGCCTGGTTCTGGATATCAAATCCGTTGGCGATGAAGTTATTACCGACAAAGCGGAAGTGCTGATGTTCTATGCTGCGCGCGTTCAGCTGGTGGAGACGGTGATCAAACCCGCTCTGGCAGAAGGGAAATGGGTGATTGGCGATCGCCACGATCTCTCAACCCAGGCGTATCAGGGCGGGGGCCGGGGTATCGATCAGGCCATGCTGGCTACGCTTCGCGACGCGGTTCTGGGCGATTTCCGTCCTGACCTGACGCTGTATCTGGACGTAACTCCTGAGGTGGGCCTGAAGCGCGCCCGTGCCCGCGGCGAACTGGACCGCATTGAACAGGAGTCTTTTGATTTCTTTAACCGCACCCGTGCGCGTTATCTGGAACTGGCCGGGCAGGACAAGACCATTCGTACCATCGATGCGACGCAATCCCTTGAAGACGTTACGCGTGATATTCAGCAGACCGTTACGCAGTGGCTACAGGAGCAGCAGGCATGAAATGGTATCCATGGTTGCGCCCACACTTTGAACAGCTGATCGGCAGCTATCAGGTTGGTCGGGGGCATCATGCGTTACTGATCCAGGCGCTGCCGGGAATGGGTGATGATGCGTTGATTTACGCCATCACCCGCTTTCTGATGTGCCAACAGCCGGAAGGACATAAAAGCTGCGGTAAATGCCGGGGTTGCCAGCTCATGCAGGCGGGCACGCATCCTGACTATTACACCCTCGAACCCGAGAAGGGCAAAAATACGCTCGGTATCGACGCGGTGCGTGAGGTCAGTGAGAAACTGTACGAATATGCGCGTCTGGGGGGGGCGAAAGTGGTGTGGCTGAAAGACGCCGCGCTGCTCACGGAAGCCGCAGCCAACGCCCTGTTAAAAACCCTGGAAGAGCCGCCAGAGAATACCTGGTTTTTCCTCTCCTGCCGCGAGCCGGAACGCTTGCTGGCGACGCTGCGCAGTCGCTGCCGTCTTCACCACCTCGCTGTCCCTCAGGAATCCTGGGCGCTCGCCTGGCTTGAGCGAGAAGTGACGGTGTCACAAGATGCGGCGCGCTCGGCGTTGCGCCTGTGCAGCGGTGCGCCTGCGGCTGCGCTGGCCTTATTGCAGCCGGAAGTGTGGTCTCAGCGTGAAACGCTGTGTCGTGCGGTTGAATCAGCCCTCGACAGCCATGACTGGCTGAGCGTGCTGCCAGCGCTGAACAGCGATCAGGCTCCGGAACGGCTACACTGGCTGGCCGCACTGCTGCTGGATGCGCTCAAAATCCAGCAGGGGGCGACGCTTCTGACTAACCCTGACGTGTGGGCGCTGGTCACCACGCTGGCGAATCGCCTGTCAGGGCAGTCGCTGCACGCTATCCTTCATGATATCTGCCAGAGCCGTGAACAACTTTTGACAGTGACCGGTCTCAATCGCGAGCTTTTACTGACCGACCAGTTACTGCGTATCGAACACTACCTGCAACCGGGCGTCATACCGCCGGTTTCCCACCTCTGAGAGAGACATTATGTTTTTAGTCGACTCACACTGCCATCTCGATGGCCTGGATTATCAGTCCCTGCATAAAAATGTGGACGACGTGCTGGCGAAAGCCGCCGCGCGCGATGTGAAATTTTGCCTGGCCGTGGCGACCACGTTGCCGGGTTACCGCTCCATGCGTGAACTGGTAGGCGAGCGCGATAATGTCGTCTTCTCCTGCGGCGTGCATCCGCTGAATCAGGATGAAGCATACGACGTTGAGGATTTACGCCGTCTTGCCGCAGAAGAGGGCGTAGTGGCGATGGGCGAGACCGGCCTGGACTATTTCTACACCCCGGAAACGAAACCTCGCCAGCAGGAATCCTTCCGCAACCATATCCGTATTGGCCGTGAACTGAATAAGCCGGTTATCGTTCATACCCGCGATGCGCGTGCCGACACGCTGGCGATCCTGCGGGAAGAAAAGGTGACGGATTGCGGTGGCGTACTACACTGTTTCACTGAAGACAGAGAAACGGCGGGTAAGCTGCTTGATTTAGGCTTTTATATCTCGTTTTCGGGGATCGTCACGTTCCGCAATGCCGAGCAACTGCGTGATGCGGCGCGCTATGTTCCGCTGGATCGTATTCTGGTGGAAACCGATTCACCGTACCTGGCGCCGGTGCCTCATCGCGGCAAAGAGAATCAGCCAGCGATGACCCGGGATGTCGCTGAGTATATGGCCGTTCTGAAAGGTGTCAGTATTGAAGAGCTGGCTCGCGTGACAACGGAAAACTTCGCCAGTCTGTTCCATATCGACCCCGCCCGCCTGCAATCTGTCTGATACGCCTGTTATTTTTAGGCTCGTAATTAATAAGTAAAACGAGTAAAGTTCACCGCCTCATTTGGGGCGGTGATGGCGTTTTTAGACACATCCAGACATGCTTTATGTAAATATCTGCAAGTTTTTTGGCCGTCTTGAACTGAAACGTGATAGCCGTCAAACAAACTCAGAGGGAATTATTTTACTCTGTGTAATAAATAAAGGGCGCTTAGATGTCCTGTCCACGGCGCGGTACTCCCCCCGGGCCAATGCGTGAAAACGTAAAAAAAGCACAAATACTCAGGAGCACTCTCAATTATGTTTAAGAATGCATTTGCTAACCTGCAAAAGGTCGGTAAATCGCTGATGCTGCCAGTATCCGTACTGCCTATCGCAGGTATCCTGCTGGGTGTCGGTTCTGCAAACTTCAGCTGGCTGCCAGCCGTAGTTTCCCACGTGATGGCCGAAGCAGGCGGTTCTGTTTTTGCTAACATGCCGCTGATCTTCGCTATCGGTGTTGCTCTGGGCTTCACCAATAACGACGGTGTATCCGCGCTGGCGTCCGTTGTTGCTTACGGCATCATGGTGAAAACCATGGCTGTGGTTGCGCCGCTGGTACTGCATTTACCTGCTGAAGAGATTGCCGCTAAGCATCTGGCGGACACCGGTGTTCTCGGTGGTATCATCTCCGGTGCGATTGCAGCGTATATGTTTAACCGCTTCTATCGCATCAAGCTGCCTGAGTATCTGGGCTTCTTCGCGGGTAAACGTTTTGTGCCGATCATTTCTGGTCTGGCCGCGATTTTCACCGGTGTGGTTCTGTCTTTCATCTGGCCACCAATCGGTACAGCAATCCAGACATTCTCTCAGTGGGCGGCTTACCAGAACCCGGTTGTGGCGTTCGGTATCTACGGCTTCATTGAGCGCTGCCTGGTACCATTTGGTCTGCACCACATCTGGAACGTTCCATTCCAGATGCAGATTGGTGAATACACCAACGCAGCAGGCCAGGTGTTCCACGGCGACATCCCACGCTACATGGCGGGTGACCCAACGGCAGGTAAACTGTCTGGTGGCTTCCTGTTCAAAATGTACGGTCTGCCGGCCGCCGCAATTGCGATCTGGCACTCTGCTAAACCAGAGAACCGTGCAAAAGTGGGCGGTATCATGATCTCCGCAGCGCTGACCTCGTTCCTGACCGGTATCACCGAGCCGATCGAGTTCTCCTTCATGTTCGTTGCGCCGATCCTGTACATCATCCACGCGGTACTGGCAGGTCTGGCATTCCCAATCTGTATCCTGCTGGGTATGCGTGACGGTACGTCCTTCTCTCACGGTCTGATCGACTTCATCGTTCTGTCCGGTAACAGCAGCAAGCTGTGGCTGTTCCCAATTGTGGGTGCGGGCTACGCAGTGGTGTACTACACCGTCTTCCGCGTGCTGATCAAAGCACTGGACCTGAAAACGCCGGGTCGTGAAGATGCAACGGAAGACAGCAAAGCCGGTGTGACCAGCGAAATGGCGCCTGCTCTGGTAGCTGCTTTCGGCGGTAAAGAGAACATCACTAACCTGGACGCGTGTATCACTCGTCTGCGTGTGAGCGTTGCCGACGTTGCGAAAGTAGACCAGCCGGGTCTGAAAAAACTGGGCGCAGCGGGCGTCGTTGTTGCAGGTTCTGGTGTTCAGGCAATCTTCGGTACGAAATCCGATAACCTGAAAACCGAAATGGATGAGTACATCCGCAACAACTAAGCTGTGACCTGGGGAGACTAAGGCAGCCGACTGGCTGCCTTTTTTATTACTGCGGTTTGTGGTGCCGGGTGGCGGCTGCGTCTTACCCGGCCTACGTGATGGGTAGGGCCGGTAAGCGCAGCGCCACCGGGCTTCTGTCACTCAGAAATCGTAGCTCGCGCTCACCGAGACGTTCAGCGGCGCGCCATACACTACATAAGAACCGACGTAATCGTAATACTCTTTGTCGAACAGGTTGTTGACGTTAGCCTGCACCGCAAAATCTTTGGTGACCTGATAACGGCTGAACAGGTTCACCAGCCCATAGCTGCCTTGCTCCGCGCGGGAACGTCCTGCCGGGCCGCCTTCCACGTCCGTCCACACTTTGTTCTGCCAGTTTACGCCGCCGCCCACGGTCAGTTCCGGCAGCATTGGCAACTGATAGCGGGTGAAGAGCTTCATGGTTGTGCGCGGCTGATCGGCGCTGACGGCGTTTCCATTCTTATCTTCTGCGATGTAACGCGTCGCGCCGAAGGTCAGCTGCCAGTTATCGGTCAGGGCACCGTTGAGCTCGAACTCGACCCCTTTGCTGACCACCCCGTCCAGCGATTCATAGATCGACTCACCGCTCGGCATGTAGGTATAGGTGTTGCTGGCGACGTTATCCTGCTCAATGCGGAAAATCGCCAGCGAGGTGGTGAGGCGGGTATTAAACCAGTCCGCCTTCACCCCGGCTTCGTAGCTTTTACCCGTGGTAGGGTCGAGATAACGTCCGCTGGCGTCGCGCTTATCCTGCGGCTGGAAGATAGAGGTATAGCTGACGTAGGTCGACCAGTCCTCATTGATGTCATACACCAGGCCGGCGTACGGCGTGACATCATCTTTGGTGCTTTCCAGACGGGTATTCGGCGATCCTGCCGGGTTATAACGAATGTTATATTGGGTGTAGCGCGCGCCCAGGATCAGGTGCAGCGGATCGGCCAGCGAGAAACGAGCCGACGAATAGGCTGAAGACTGGCGAATATCATCCTTGCTGTAGAGTTTCCACGGCGTCCACTGGGGATCGGCGATGTTCCCGTTCCAGTTCTTAAAGTTGCCGACATCAACCATGCCGTATACCGCATCCGGCATGGAGTTGTCGTAATGGTTACGCTGACGGCTGAAGCTGCCGCCGAACATCATTTCGTGCTGACGGCCAAAGAGATCGAAGCCGCCGCGCAGGAAGGCGTCAACCGCATCCTGTTTACGTTCCCCACGGTTCCAGCCGCCGTAACCTACCAGGCCCGCGCCGGTCTCTTTATCCGGATAGCCGGACATATACATCAGTTTGGAGTCGAAGTTGGTTTCAGCGTGCATACCGTTGATGTGCGCTTCCCAGCCATTATCGAAACGCTGAGTCAGGTTAGCGAAGATGCGGGTGCTGTCTTTATCTGAATAAGCCCAGTCAGGTGCGACGGTCTGGCTACGATTGTAGTGGGTCTTACTTCCGTCGCTGTACCAGGTCGGCAGCCCGCCCCAGGTCGGGTCGGCGGTATGGCTTTCCTGATATTCATACCCTACCGAGAGGGTGGTGCTGTCGGTGACATCCGCGTCCATCACGCCGTAGAGGAATTTCTTCCGGTAGTGGTAGTTATCCACGAAGCTGTCGTTGTCCTGATAACCCGTAATCAGACGGCCCCGTACCTTACCTGACTCTACCAGCGGCGCCTGGAGATCCAGCACGTAGCGCTGCTTGTCCCAGCTGCCGTAACTGGCGGAGACGTTACCTTTAAATTCCGGGCTGTCCGCGTGCTTACGCACCATATTAACGTACGCCGCCGGGTTGCCCGTGCCGGACATCAGGCCGGTGGCGCCGCGAACCACTTCGATGCGGTCATAAATCGCGGTATCCGCGGCGGTATCACCAAAGTTCCACACTTCACTGATGGAGGTTGGCAGGTCGTCATAGGCGTAGTTGCTGACGAAAAAGCCGCGTGAGTAAAACACGGTACGGTCGCTGTCCTGCACCTGGGCCGTAATGCCCGTGGTATTCGTCAGCACCTGTCCGATGGATTGCAGATTCTGGTCAGCCATACGTTGCTGGCTGATAACGCTGACGGACTGTGGGATGTCGCGGGGAACCAGCAACAGTTTGGTGCCGGTGGTGGTGGTTTTTACGCTGTAATCCTGATCCTGGCTGGCAGAAAGATCCTGTGTGTTGTCAAAACCCCCGTCTACGACGACGGTATCTTCGGTGGTTGAAGCAGCGAAAGCGGCGGTTGGCGTCAATGCCATAGCAATGCAGGCGGCCAGCAACGAAGGTGTTGCGGCAGGCTGATGTTGCCCATCCCTGGTGTGATTAATGAAAGACATCATCAAACCCTTAGTGAATGGTGAAGGTAATTCGCGACAGTCCCGCTAGCACGGGCTGACGTCGTTTTCTATGTTAAAAATGCGCATGAAAATGCAAATGCGAAATATACGCATTGTGATTAACGCTGTAAACAGATGTTTCGGGATGAACTGAAATAAGGTTTCAGAAAAGAAATGTCCTAAAGCGATGCCTCTTCAGCCAGATGGCGGACAATCAGGAAAGAAATCACGGGAGAAGGTTGAAAGGACAGGAGAAACTCGCTCATACTCTTGTCTTGTGTCACGCAGTAAATCAGACAATGTGTGTTAACAACGGACGCACGACGCCAGATTAAACTTAAAAGGAAAAGGTCATGGCTGAAGAAACGATTTTCAGTAAAATTATCCGCCGCGAAATTCCATCGGATATTGTCTATCAGGATGAACTGGTCACGGCTTTCCGCGACATTTCTCCCCAGGCGCCGACGCACATCCTTATTATTCCCAATATTCTGATCCCGACCGTTAATGACGTTAAAACCGAGCATGAAGTGGCGCTGGGCCGTATGCTTACGGTAGCCGCGAAAATCGCAGAGCAGGAAGGGATTGCTGAGGACGGATACCGTCTGATCATGAACTGTAATCGCCATGGCGGCCAGGAAGTCTATCATATTCATATGCATCTGCTGGGTGGACGTCCACTGGGACCGATGCTGGCACATAAAGGTCTTTAATATGTTAACTGGGCGTATTGCAGCGCTGATCGTGACGCTGGTAATGGTTGGGTGCAGCGCGCGTCCCGCCATCCCGGTCAGTGAAGAACAGACGCTGGTGATGGAGTCCTCAGTGCTTGCTGCGGGCATCACGGCGGAGAAACCTTCGCTGACCATAAGCGAAATCCAGTCTTCAGCCTCCTCTACGCTCTATAACGAAAGGCAAGAGCCAGTGACGGTGCATTATCGCTTCTACTGGTATGACGTGAGAGGTCTTGAGATGCACCCGCTTGAGGCGCCGCGCAGCGTGACCATCCCGGCAAGATCGTCAGTCACGCTCTACGGCAGCGCCAGCTATCTGGGTGCACATAAGGTGAGACTTTATCTTTATTTGTAAGGAGTGAACCTTGATTAAAACAATGAGCCGTTATGCGCTCCTGAGTGCTTTTGCACTCTTTCTGGCGGGTTGTGTGACGCGAACGGAAGAACCAGCACCGGTAGATCAGGCGAAGCCGGGAACGGAACAGCCAACAACGCCAGCGCAGCCTGTTCCAACCGTGCCGTCTGTACCGACCATTCCGGCGCAGCCTGGCCCGATCGAACATCCGGACGACACCGCACAGCCTGCGCCGCGAGTACGCCACTATGACTGGAACGGCGCGATGCAGCCGATGGTGGGCAAAATGTTGCAGGCACAGGGCGTTACGCCCGGCAGCGTGCTGCTGGTGGACAGCGTGAACAACCGTACAAACGGTTCCCTGAATGCGGGAGAAGCGACGGAAACCCTGCGCAACGCGCTGGCAAACAACGGTAAATTTACGCTGGTCTCAGCTCAGCAGCTCGCGGTCGCCAAGCAGCAGCTTGGTCTGTCGCCTCAGGACAGCCTGGGTTCGCGCAGTAAAGCGATTGGTATTGCCCGCAACGTTGGCGCGCAGTATGTCCTTTATTCTAACGCGACAGGCAACGTGAACACGCCGTCGTTGCAGATGCAGTTAATGCTGGTTCAGACCGGCGAAATTATCTGGTCAGGTAAAGGTGCCGTTACGCAACAATAAGCGCACGCGTCATGACGTCCTGACGCGTTATTTCCCTCAGTACCGTGTTATCGCGCCGCAAGCCCCCGCCGGGCTTGGCGGCGCGAGTTGCATTATTGAGCGTGGCGACCATCGGCTGGTTTTACGTCAGCATCACGATGCCGCCGCGCCTGCCTCCCATTTTCGTCGCCAGTTCCGCGCCCTGAAGCGCCTGCCCGCCGACCTTGCGCCACAACCTCATCTCTTTATCAGAGACTGGATGGCGGTGGCGTTTATTACGGGTGAGATCAAAAGCGAGCTTCCCGATACGCCTGCGCTTGCAGCCATGCTGTATCATCTGCATCGCCAGCCGCGTCTGGGCTGGCGGGTAACGTTACTTCCTTTGCTGGATCACTACTGGCAGCAGGCTGCGCCTGGACGACGCACGCCCTACTGGCTGGCGCAGCTTAAGCGGCTACGCAGAGCGGGAGAGCCGCAGGCGTTACGTCTGGCGCCGCTGCATATGGATGTCCACGCGGGTAATATCGTTCATACCACGGCAGGCGAGAAACTTATCGACTGGGAATATGCCGGAGACGGTGACGTGGCGCTCGAACTCGCTGCGGTCTGGATGCCTGATGAGGCGTCGCGCGAGCAGCTGATAACCGCCTATGCCCGAAACGCCAACATCAATGCGCTCACCCTTGCGCGGCAGGTCGCGCGCTGGCGTCCGTGGGTGTTGATGCTGATGGCGGGATGGTTTGAAATGCGCCTTCAGCAGACAGATGACAAACAATTTATTGCGCTGGCAAATGATGCCTGGCGTCAGTTACAAACGAAAGGATAAGAGAGGTAGGTGTGGGTCCAGTAATGTTGGATGTCGAAGGGTTTGAGCTGGATGCGGAAGAGCGCGAAATTCTGGCGCATCCGCTGGTAGGGGGGCTGATTCTTTTCACCCGCAATTATCATGATCCGGAGCAGTTGCGTGAGCTGGTTCGCCAGATCCGTGCGGCGTCGCGCAATCACCTGGTGGTGGCCGTAGACCAGGAAGGTGGGCGTGTGCAGCGTTTCCGCGAAGGGTTTACCCGTTTACCCGCCGCGCAATCTTTTGCTGCGCTGCTGGGGATCGAAGAGGGCGGTCAACTGGCGCAGGACGCCGGCTGGCTGATGGCCAGCGAGATGATCGCCATGGATATCGACATCAGCTTCGCCCCGGTGCTGGACGTAGGACACATTAGCGCGGCAATTGGTGAGCGTTCGTATCATGACGATCCGCGTATTGCGCTGGCAATGGCGACGCGCTTTATTGACGGTATGCATGCTGCGGGCATGAAAACCACCGGCAAACATTTCCCGGGCCACGGGGCGGTGACGGCGGATTCCCATAAAGAAACCCCGCGCGATCCGCGCCCGGAAGCAGACATTCGCGCTAAAGACATGTCGGTTTTCCGCTCGCTGATCGCTGATAACAAGCTGGATGCCATCATGCCTGCGCACGTCATCTACAGTGAGATCGATCCGCGTCCGGCCAGCGGCTCTCCGCACTGGCTGAAAACCGTACTGCGTCAGGAATTAGGCTTCAATGGCGTAATTTTCTCTGACGATTTATCCATGGAGGGGGCGGCAATTATGGGTAGCTATGCCGAACGTGGGCAGGCTTCGCTGGATGCGGGTTGCGATATGATCCTCGTCTGCAATAATCGTAAAGGGGCGGTGAGCGTGCTGGATAACCTGTCGCCGATCAATGCTGAACGTGTTACACAATTGTATCATAAAGGTTCATTTAGTCGTCAGGAGCTGATGGACTCGGCGCGCTGGAAAACGGTAAACGCCCGGCTTGAAGCCCTGAACGAGCGCTGGCAGGCACATAAAGCAGCCCTTTAATTCATCCCGGAAGGCGTAGCGTGGTGAGACGATGATCATTTATTTACACGGTTTTGACTCAAACAGTCCTGGTAATCATGAGAAAGTGCTGCAATTGCAGTTTATCGATCCGGATGTCCGGCTGATCAGTTACAGCACACGTCATCCGAAGCATGACATGCAGCATCTGCTTAAAGAAGTGGATAAAATGTTGCAGCTCAATATCGACGATCGCCCGCTGATCTGCGGCGTGGGGTTAGGAGGATACTGGGCAGAGCGCATCGGTTTTTTGTGCGATATCCGTCAGGTCATTTTTAATCCTAACCTCTTTCCGAACGAAAACATGGAAGGCAAAATCGATCGCCCGGAGGAGTACGCCGACATCGCAACTAAATGCGTGAGCAATTTCCGTGAAAAGAACCGCGATCGGTGTCTGGTGATCCTCTCCCGCAACGATGAAGCGCTGAACAGCTCCCGCGCCGCCGAGCTTCTGCACCATTACTACGAAATTGTCTGGGACGAAGAGCAGACCCATAAGTTCAAAAACATTTCCCCGCACTTGCAGCGTATTAAAGCCTTTAAAACGCTGGGCTGATCTCCCTGAACCTGATAAAGGCCCGGTACGTGAAAGCGTACCGGGCCTCTTTTTTGTCAGAGTTGTCTACTTTTAAACCATCAAAACTTGATACATATCAATTTTGGTATGACCAATGCGCCTGACGTGCTATTCTCAATGAATCTGAATGGTTTCAGCGCAGTAACCTGTTGTTAATTAAGGGTTATTTATATAACTTTTAATTAACAATTGGTTAATAATTTGAGGGGGTCACGTTGACTACGCCATTGAAAAAGATAGTGATTGTCGGCGGTGGTGCTGGCGGACTGGAGCTCGCGACACAGCTGGGTAAGAAGCTGGGTCGCGGTAAGAAAGCCAAAATCACGCTGGTGGATCGTAACCACAGTCATCTGTGGAAGCCGTTACTGCACGAAGTGGCGACCGGGTCGCTGGATGAGGGCGTGGATGCGCTGAGCTATCTGGCGCATGCGCGTAACCACCACTTCCAGTTCCAGCTGGGTTCGGTGGTGGATATCAATCGTGAAAACAAAACCATCACGCTGGCTGAGCTGCGTGATGATAAAGGCGAGTTGCTGGTTCCTGAGCGCAAGCTGGCCTATGACACGCTGGTGATGGCCCTGGGCAGTACCTCCAATGATTTCAACACCCCAGGCGTAAAAGAGCACTGCATCTTCCTGGATAACCCGCATCAGGCGCGTCGTTTCCATCAGGAGATGCTTAACCTGTTCCTGAAGTACACCAACAACATGGGTGCTAACGGCAAGGTCAACATTGCTATCGTGGGCGGCGGCGCAACGGGCGTTGAATTATCGGCGGAGTTGCACAATGCGGTCAAACAGCTGCACAGCTACGGCTACAAAGGGCTGACTAACGAAGCGCTGAATGTGACGCTGGTGGAAGCAGGTGAACGTATTCTGCCTGCGCTGCCGCCGCGTATTTCCGGCGCGGCGCACAACGAGCTGACCAAACTGGGCGTGCGCGTGCTGACCCAGACCATGGTGACCAGCGCGGATGAGGGCGGCCTGCATACCAAAGACGGCGAATATATCCAGGCCGACCTGATGGTTTGGGCTGCGGGGATCAAAGCGCCTGATTTCATGAAAGATATCGGTGGGCTGGAGACGAACCGCATTAACCAGCTGGTGACAGAGCCGACGCTGCAAACCACGCGCGATCCGGACATCTTCGCCATTGGCGACTGTGCCTCCTGCGCACGTCCGGAAGGCGGATTTGTACCGCCTCGCGCTCAGGCCGCGCACCAGATGGCAAGCCTCGTGCTGCATAACATCCTGGCGCAGATGAAAGGCAAACCGATGAAAGCCTATGTCTACAAAGACCACGGCTCTCTGGTGTCGCTCTCAAACTTCTCCACCGTGGGCAGCCTGATGGGTAACCTGATGCGCGGCTCCATGATGGTGGAAGGGCGCATCGCCCGCTTCGTGTACATTTCTCTGTACCGTATGCACCAGATTGCGCTGCACGGCTACTTCAAAACCGGCCTGATGATGCTGGTTGGCCGCATCAACCGCGTGATCCGTCCACGCCTGAAGCTGCACTAATTTCTCTCTCCCTCCGGGCCCTCCGGAGGGAATTCTTAGCACATCATGCTGTACATTTCGCTCCTGACACTTAAGAGTTCTCTTAAACCCTCGTTGTCCCGGCCAACAGCCCTGATTTTGATCCTTTATCTTATTGGCGAAGCGTTTATTGCGCTGCAAAATTGCTACCAATTGCAACAAAGGAGGAAGTCCCGTGAATAAATCAATGTTGGCGGGTATAGGGATTGGCGTCGCAGCTGCGTTAGGTGTGGCTGCCGTTGCCAGTCTGAACGTACTTGATCGTGGCCCGCAGTATGCGCAGGTGGTTTCCGCTACACCGATCAAAGAGACGGTCAAGACGCCTCGTCAGGAGTGCCGAAATGTTTCTGTCACCCATCGTCGTCCGGTTCAGGATGAAAACCGTATCGCGGGCTCCGTGCTCGGCGCGGTTGCTGGTGGGGTGATTGGTCATCAGTTTGGTGGCGGCCGTGGTAAGGATGTCGCGACGGTAGTTGGTGCGCTGGGTGGCGGTTATGCCGGAAACCAGGTGCAGGGCGCGATGCAGGAAAATGATACCTACACTACAACGCAGCAGCGCTGTAAAACCGTGTATGACAAGTCTGAAAAAATGTTGGGCTACGACGTAACCTACAAAATTGGCGATCAGCAGGGCAAAATCCGCATGGATAAAGATCCTGGTACGCAGATCCCTCTCGACAGCAATGGTCAGCTGATACTGAATAACAAAGTGTAAAAAAGATGTTCTCTGAACTTAGCTCCTCATGCGCTCAGGCTGAGGAGCTTTTTTTTTGCGTCAGAGTTTAAGAAGTTCAGGCCACAGGCGCAGCGTTGTTTGCGTAATCCCCTGCAATTTTTCCAGCGTCGCGCCTTCACGGGCGCTGATGGACATCCCCTGTAAAATACAGCTCAGATACTGGGCCAGTTCCTGCGGACGGCAATGCGCCGGGATTTCGCCGCGCTGCTGACGCTGAGCCAGAAACGTGCTGAGCGTCTCCTCCTGCATCGCATGTCGCGATTTGACCGTGTTGGCAATCTCTTTTGAGGATGCCGCGAGGGTCGCGGAGGTGTTGATCATAAAACAGCCCGCAGGCGTGTCTTTGCTGGTATAGCAGGTCGCGATTGCCGAGAAATAATCCTGCAATGCCTGCTCAACCGTTTTTTCTTCGCAGAACAGCTGGGCTTCATGTTTTGCCGCGAAGCGCGCGATGTATCTGTCCAGAACGGCCCGGAATAAGCCTTCTTTGTTGGTGAACTCTGCGTACAGGGTAGGGGCTTTCGCGCCCGTTGCTTCCACGAGATCGGAAAGCGACGTAGCTTCATACCCATGCTGCCAGAAGAGCGTCATGGCCTTATCGAGCGCCGCATCCCTGTCGAACACTTTTGGTCGGCCACGGCTTTTCTTCGCGCAACGCGTGACATCGGTTGTCATGTGCCGTTGGTCCTCTGTTGTTTTGTTGAATAGTCATTATAAAAATAAACGTCTGCAACGACCAGCGGTGATTTCTGAAAAATAATTTAATTTTATCTTTATGAAATATAAGGCAAATGAAATTAATTTAACGACCATTATAAAAATGAGTTGACGTGTGACCTGGATCACATCTATCATTTACCTATCGATCGTTAACTAAATAACTAACGACCACTACATCATCTGCCTAAAGGTATAAAATCATGAAAAACGTTAAAACCCTCATCGCTGCCGCCGTTCTGAGCTCACTCTCTTTCGCAAGCTTCGCTGCTGTTGAAGTGCAATCCACGCCAGCAGACCAGCAGAAAGTCGGTACCATCTCTGCCACTGCCGGGACTAACCTGGGCTCTCTGGAAGATCAGCTGGCACAAAAAGCTGACGAAATGGGTGCGAAATCATTCCGCATCACCTCTGTGACCGGTCCTAACACCCTGCACGGTACCGCAGTTATCTACAAATAAGCGTAACGCAACCCTCCGTTATGCCACTGCAATAAAAAACGCCCTGCTCATGCAGGGCGTTTGTCGTTATTACTGCTTTACATTGACTGCTGAGCAACCTCATGATGCCGCGTGACATCGGTTGGCATCCCCGAGCGTGCTTCCATCGCCCGCTCCATCACCGCACCATCGGTGTTGGCATTCGTTTTAAAACTCACCATCGAGGCATTCAGATTAATCGGCAGCGTCTGCGGATCGTCATTGATGTTTTTCGATAGCGGCTGGTGGATCTCAACCAGACGGACGCCACCCGGCTCTTCAGACACTTTAATCGGCGTATTGATGATATTCACTTTCGTGCCAGGGGCGATCACGCGGTAGAGCGTTTTGATATCGTCATCGCGCAGGCGAATGCAGCCGGAGCTGACGCGCATCCCGATCCCGAAATCCGCATTCGTTCCGTGCAGAAGATAAACCCCACCGTATGCCGCCAGGCGAATCGCATGGTGCCCCATCGGGTTATCCGGACCAGCAGGCACCACGGCAGGCAGGTCGATACCTTGAGCTTTATAACGGGCGCGAATATTTGCCGTCGGGGTCCAGGTTGGATTAGCGCGCTTATCAGAGACGGTGGTGACCATGGTAGGCGTGAGCGTATCGCCCCCCAGCTGACCAATACCGATAGGGTAGACGGTCACTTCGTTCTTGCCCGGCGGGTAGTAATACAGACGCAGCTCGGCGAGGTTAATCACAATGCCCTGACGCGGCGCGTCCGGCAGGATGGTTTGCAGCGGAATCGTCAGTACGCTGCCCGCCCGGGGCACGTACGGATCTACCCCCGGGTTGGCCTGCAACAGCGCCAGGAACCCGACGTTATATTTTTTGGCAATCGCTTCCAGCGAACCGCCATCGTTTTCAACCACGTGAAAGCGGTTTTCACCTACGACGTTGCTGCCGGCAGGCGGAAGAGGCCAGGTATTGGCGCGAGCAGGGAGCGCGACGGCAACCGTCGCGGCCAGCGCAAACAGAGTTAACCAGCGGGTAAAACGCGAAGAAATCATCATTATCATAATCCATACAAATGATAAGGTTATTGTTTTATAAGGCGTTAATGATAATTATGGCGAATGTATAGTCGGGAAGTTCGGGCGAAGTGCAAAGAGTTTGTAAATTGTCCCCCCGCCAGCCGGGCGCTGGCGGGGAAACCGTTATGCGATGGCGTTCTCTTCCAGCTGACGCATAAAGTTACGCACCCAGTCCATGCGGGTTTTACGTTCCGTCAGATCCTGAATAAATTTCAGGCGAGTCGGGCCATCAAGACGGAAATGCTGCGGCTGTTTTTGCAGGAGGCCAATCAGCCACATCGGATCGACGTGGTTCTTCTCGGCAAACTCAATGACGCCGCCTTTCTCATTGCCTTCAAGCTTGCGAATGCCCAGCTTCTGCGCCTGCTGACGCAGGCGGGCAATATCCAGCAGGTTGCGCGCCGCATCGGGCAATATCCCAAAACGGTCAATCAGTTCGACTTTGATCTCTTCCAGCTCGCCTTCGCTTTTCGCGCTGGCAATGCGTTTGTAGAACGACAGACGGGTATTCACGTCAGGAATAAAATCATCCGGCAGCAGAGAAGGCATGCGCAGTTCCACTTCGGTCTGCTGGCTGGTGAGATCTTCCAGAGATGGTTCACGTCCGGCTTTAAGCGCATCGACGGCATTTTCCAGCAGCTCCATATACAGCGAGAAACCGATGGTTTCCATGGAGCCGCTCTGGTCTTCACCCAGCAGCTCACCGGCGCCGCGGATCTCCAGGTCGTGGGTCGCCAGCGCAAAGCCAGCGCCCAGATCTTCCAGCGAGGCGATAGCTTCCAGACGCTTTTGCGCGTCGGTGGTCATCGCCTTCGGATGCGGCGTCAGCAGCCAGGCGTAGGCCTGATGGTGCGAGCGCCCGACGCGCCCGCGCAGCTGGTGCAGCTGGGCCAGGCCGAAGTGATCCGCACGTTCGATAATGATGGTGTTCGCCGTCGGAATGTCGATCCCGGTCTCAATGATGGTGGTACACACCAGCACGTTGAAACGCTGGTGGTGGAAATCGTTCATCACCCGCTCCAGCTCACGCTCGCGCATCTGGCCGTGACCAATGGCGATGCGCGCTTCCGGTACCAGCTCTGCCAGCCTGTCGGCGGCTTTCTGAATATTTTCGACGTCGTTATACAGGTAATACACCTGGCCGCCGCGCAGCACTTCGCGCAGGATCGCCTCGCGCACCACCAGATTGTCGTACTCGCGAACAAAGGTTTTCACCGCCAGACGGCGCGCCGGTGGGGTGGCGATTATCGACAGATCGCGCATGCCGCTCATCGCCATGTTCAGGGTGCGCGGGATCGGCGTTGCGGTCAGGGTCAGAATGTCGACGTCGGCGCGCATCGCTTTGATGCGCTCTTTATGGCGCACCCCGAAGCGGTGCTCTTCATCCACGATCAGCAGCCCCAGATCTTTCCACTTCACGTCGCTTTGCAGCAGCTTGTGAGTGCCGATCAGAATATCGATTTTGCCTTCGCTTGCCTGTTCCAGGATTTGCGTCTGCTCTTTGGCGCTGCGAAAACGCGACAGCATCTCAATGCGCACCGGCCAGTTGGCGAAGCGGTCGCGGAAGTTGTCGAAGTGCTGCTGGGCGAGGAGGGTAGTCGGCACCAGCACCGCCACCTGCTTGTTGTTTTCCACCGCCAGGAAGGCGGCACGCATTGCCACTTCGGTTTTGCCGAAGCCCACGTCACCGCAGACCAAGCGGTCCATGGCCAGCGGCTGGCACATGTCGCTCAGCACGGCGTTAATGGCCTGGGCCTGATCCGGCGTAGTTTCAAACGGGAAGCTGTCGCAGAACAGCTGATACTGCTCTTTATCATGCTTAAACGCATAGCCCTCTTTGGCCGCACGCTGGGCGTAAATATCCAGTAGCTCGGCGGCCACGTCGCGCACTTTTTCCGCCGCCTTCTGGCGCGCACGCGCCCAGGCATCGCCGCCCAGCTTATGCAGCGGCGCGTTGTCTTCCGCGCCCCCGGCGTAGCGACTGATCAGGTGCAGGGACGACACCGGCACGTACAGTTTGGCGTCGTTGGCGTAGGTCAGCATCAGGTATTCACCTTTGATGCCGCCTGCTTCGAGGGTGGTCATCCCCTGATAGCGACCCACCCCGTGTTCAAGGTGAACGATCGGCTGACCGGGGTGCAGTTCGGCCAGGTTACGGATCAGGGTGTCCGGGTTGATGGTGCGACGGCTGTCCTGACGACGGCGCGCGACGCGCTCGCCCAGCAGGTCGCTTTCACAAATCAACGCCAGGTTATTGAGCGTATCAATGAATCCGTGCTCGGCGGCGCCGATCATCAGGTAACGGCCATTTCCGGTCGCTTCGCTCAGGCGAAGAATGCGCTTCGGCGCAACTTTGATCCGTCCCAGCAGTTCGCCCAGCGCTTCACGGCGACCCTCACTTTCAACGGAGAAGACCACCGGCCCGGTGAAGGACTCAAGAAACTTACGCAGATTATCAAGGGGGGATTTCTGCTGCGCCTGGACGGCCAGATCAGGCAGCGTCCGGAACGCGAGATTGGTGTTCGCCGCCTTCTCGGCAAGCGCGTCGGTTTTGAGCTGCATGCGCGGCCAGCGTTTCAGCTCGGCGTTGAGCTCGTCGGTACGTAGCCACAGCATTTCCGGCGGCAGCAGCGGACGCATCGGGTCAACGCCCCGGTTTTCAAAGCGGGCGCGCGTTTCGCTTTCAAAGCGGCTGGCACTGGCGTCGATATCCCCGGTGTTAACAATCAGCGTATTCGCCGGGAAGTAGCTGAACAGCGCCGGCAGCGGTTCGTTAAAGAACAGGGGCTGCCAGTACTCGATCCCGGCCGGAAGGGTGCCCTTGCTGACTTGCTGGTAGATATGTTCGGCATCGCGCTTCACGTCGAACCTGTCGCGCCACTGGCTGCGGAACAGCTCGATGGCGGTTTTATCCGTCGGGAACTCATGGGCGGGCAGTAGGTTAATGGAGTCCACTTCCTCCAGCGTGCGCTGGGTGTCAGCGTCGAACACGCGCAGGCTGTCGATCTCATCATCAAAGAAATCCAGACGATATGGCCGATCGCTGCCCATCGGATAGAGATCCAGCAGCGCACCGCGCGTCGCATATTCGCCGTGCTCCATCACCTGGTCGACATGTCGATAGCCGGCTCCGTCCAGCTGCACGCGCAGGGCATCGCGCGACAGGCGCTGGCCTTTTTTCATCACCAGCGCATGGCCGTGCAAATAGCTGTGCGGACAGACGCGCTGCATCAGGGTGTTCACTGGTACAATCAGCACGCCGCGCTGCATGGTGGGAAGCTGATACAGCGTCGACAGGCGTGAAGAGATGATCTCCTGGTGCGGAGAAAAACTGTCGTAGGGAAGCGTTTCCCAGTCGGCCAGGCTGAATACCAGACTGTCGGTGAACTGACGAATTTCGTCGTGCAGGCGCAGGGCGTTTTGCATGTCCGGGGCAACCAGCACCACCGGCCCTGGATGCCGCTCAGCAATTTCCGCCACCAGGGTGGCGCAGGCCGCGCCCGTGAGTTCGCCCAGCTGGCGCTGGTCGCCCGCTTTGACAGGCAAGGAGTAACGATAGTGTTCAGGCATGGCTATGTCAGAGTCTCTTGGGGATATACCAACAGTATTGGGGCATATCACTGATACGCAATGTCTTTATTATCCTCGATCGTTTTACATAAGCAAATCGTAACCGCACAAGAGGGAAAGTGCCCCCGGATGGGGGCCGAGGAGATTAACGGGTAGCAGTTTGTGGTGAAAGCCGCGCGGGAGGGGAGAAGAAAAGATCGCCAAAGAGGGCGGTCGAGAGCTTACGTGCCCCCAGCCCAACCAGCGTGCAGACGAGCAGGCTGATAAACGGGTAGACCAGAATCAGCGTTAACTCCGCCCAGATCGGCCAGTACGCCGCATTCATTTCGCGGATCATGAGCAGGCTAAACGCCTCAATTAAAATGCGGTGGGTGGTATATATCGCGATGGTGTTTGAACCGATGACGTTCAGCAGATTATTGGGATGAACGGCATAACGCTGCTCGAAGCTGTAAAAGATCTTCATGATAACCACGATTGACAGCAGAGAGAGCGGCAGAGGGACATTAGCGAACCACAGCACCACCGACACCGCACCAGAGGCGATGAGGATCAGCCAGCTGCGGCGCAAATTCATCCCTTTCATCCACGCCATCAACTGCGCGCCGTACCATGCGCCGAGGCTGTAGTAGACCATGTTGCGCACCACGCTGTTCATTCCCCACCACGGTAACGGCAGGAAGTTGATGGCGATGCTTGCCAGCGCCAGAAGCCCCAGCATCGGCAGTTTCCAGCGGCTCAGCAGCTTACAGAGCGTAAAGTAGACCACTAAGGCGTACAAATACCATAGGCTGGTGCTGGCCGTGAGCATTCCCCGTACAAACCCTGAAACGGAATCGGCGTAGGCCGCATTGGATGCTGTCGCCAGCTCTCGCTCGGGGGCGAGCCAGGCATTCAGATGAGTCAGCGCCTGCCATTGCAGGACGCCCCACAGGGCCAAAACCCAGACAATGCTCCAGATCCGCTTGTCGAGACTGGTGCGCCAGTTCACCTCGTCAATATATCGACGGATCAAATAGCCGGAGATAAAGAAAAACACCGGCATACGGAACGGGGCAAGGTAAAGATTGAAGTAGACCCAGCATTTGGCGAGCAGGCCCGATAACGGATGCTGTAGCCCGTCCAGGTGAGGATAAAAGGTGATCACCGAGTGGTAAATCACCACCAGGCAGATGCACAGACCTTTTATCTGGTTAATCCATAATGCTTTTTGTTTCATTGTGCGTGACGACCTTGTTGCCATAAACGAAAGGACGATTGTTGTAAAATGAAACCCTGATGTAACGGGTAACAGTCTGTATCAGGACGATTTTCGGAAAAGGTGGAGGCTGTCTGGCGGAAGTTCAGTCAGTAGCATGATGATTTATCTGAATTTTTCGGAAAAATGATTACCGAATCTTACGGTTTCAGTCATTTACGCTTAGCGGATTCGCTTATATACTCGTGGGTCTGCTATCAGCAAACAGACGGATTTCATGTATCAACCTGTCGCACTCTTTATAGGCTTACGTTACATGCGTGGGCGCGCCGCGGACCGCTTCGGTCGCTTTGTCTCCTGGCTTTCGACTATTGGCATTACGCTTGGCGTGATGGCACTGGTGACGGTGCTTTCCGTCATGAACGGCTTCGAGCGCGAGCTGCAAAACAATATCCTGGGGCTGATGCCGCAGGCCGTTCTCTCTTCCACTCAGGGTTCCGTTAATCCGCAACAGCTGCCGGAAAGCGCGGTGAAGTTACAGGGTGTCACGCGCGTTGCGCCGCTCACGACGGGCGATGTGGTGCTGCAAAGCGCCCGTAGCGTGGCGGTCGGGGTGATGCTGGGTATCGATCCGGCGCAAAAAGATCCGCTGACGCCGTTCCTGGTCAATGTGAAACAAACCGACCTGGAAGCGGGTAAATACAACGTCATCCTCGGCGAGCAGCTTGCCGGGCAGCTCGGGGTCAACCGTGGCGATCAGCTGCGCGTGATGGTGCCGTCAGCCAGTCAGTTTACGCCGATGGGGCGTCTGCCAAGCCAGCGCCTGTTCAACGTGATTGGCACGTTTGCGGCGAACAGCGAAGTTGATGGTTACCAGATGCTGGTTAACATTCAGGACGCCTCGCGTCTGATGCGCTACCCGGCGGGAAATATCACCGGCTGGCGTCTGTGGCTTGATGCGCCGCTGAAGGTGGATACCCTTAGCCAGCAGACGCTACCGGAAGGGACGAAATGGCAGGACTGGCGCGACCGGAAGGGCGAACTGTTCCAGGCCGTGCGCATGGAGAAAAACATGATGGGGCTGCTGCTGAGCCTGATCGTGGCCGTTGCCGCGTTTAATATCATCACCTCGCTCGGGCTGATGGTGATGGAGAAGCAAGGCGAAGTCGCCATTCTGCAAACTCAGGGGCTGACTCCGCGCCAGATCATGGCGGTATTTATGGTCCAGGGCGCCAGCGCTGGCATCATCGGCGCGCTGCTCGGCGCGGCGCTGGGGGCGCTGCTCGCCAGCCAGCTCAACAATCTCATGCCGATTATCGGCGCGCTGCTTGATGGCGCGGCGCTGCCGGTGGCAATCGAGCCGCTCCAGGTGGTCGGTATTGCGCTGGCCGCGATGGCCATTGCGCTGCTTTCTACGCTTTATCCTTCCTGGCGGGCTGCCGCCACTCAACCCGCTGAGGCTTTACGTTATGAATAAGATCCTGTTGCAGTGCGACAACCTGTCCAAACGCTATCAGGAAGGCACTGTGCAGACCGACGTGTTGCACAATGTGAGTTTTAGCGTGGGCGAAGGCGAGATGATGGCGATTGTCGGTAGCTCTGGCTCCGGTAAAAGTACGTTGCTGCACCTGCTTGGCGGGCTGGACACGCCAACCGAAGGCGATGTGATCTTCTCCGGGCAGCCGCTGAGTAAAATGTCGTCTACGGCGAAAGCCGAGCTGCGTAACCGCGAGCTGGGCTTTATCTATCAGTTCCACCATCTGCTGCCGGACTTTACGGCGCTGGAAAACGTCGCTATGCCGCTGCTGATTGGTAAAAAGAAACCCGCGGAAATTAATGCCCGCGCCAGCGACATGCTAAAAGCGGTAGGGCTGGGTCATCGCGGGAATCACCGTCCGTCTGAGCTTTCCGGCGGTGAGCGTCAGCGTGTGGCCATCGCCCGTGCGCTGGTCAACAACCCGCGCCTGGTGCTGGCGGATGAACCGACAGGTAACCTCGATGCGCGTAACGCAGACAGCATTTTCCAGCTTCTCGGCGAACTGAACGCCGCGCAGGGAACCGCGTTTCTGGTGGTCACCCACGATTTACAACTGGCTAAGCGGATGGGGCGTCAGCTGGAAATGCGCGACGGTCGTCTGAATGCTGAACTGACGCTGATGGGAGCGGAGTAATGGCTTCACCGTTATCGTTACTCATCGGGTTACGCTTTAGCCGCGGACGCCGCCGGAGCGGGATGGTATCCCTTATCTCCGTGATCTCCACCATCGGTATCGCCCTGGGCGTGGCGGTGTTGATCGTGGGCTTAAGCGCCATGAACGGCTTTGAGCGTGAACTGAATAACCGCATTCTGGCCGTTGTCCCCCACGGTGAAATCGAGCCGGTTAACCAGCCGTGGTCCAGCTGGCGTGATGCCCTTAACAAAGTGGAAAAGGTGCCCGGCATTGCGGCGGCTGCACCTTACATCAACTTTACCGGGCTGGTAGAGAGCGGAGTAAACCTGCGCGCCATTCAGGTGAAAGGGGTAAATCCTCGTCAGGAAGAGCGTCTGAGCGCGCTGCCGCGCTATGTGCAAAATGGCGCATGGGCAAACTTTAAGGCTGGCGAGCAGCAGATCATCATGGGCAAAGGCGTTGCCGATGCGCTGAAGGTGAAGCAGGGCGACTGGGTCTCGATCATGATCCCGAACGCCAGCGCTGATCACAAATTGCAGCAGCCTAAGCGCGTACGTCTGCACGTCACCGGTATTTTGCAACTGAGCGGCCAGCTCGATCACAGCTTCGCGATGGTGCCGCTGGAAGATGCGCGCCAGTATCTGGATATGAGCGACAGCGTGACGGGCATTGCCATTAAGGTTAACGACGTCTTCAACGCCAATAAACTGGTGCGTGACGCTGGCAGCGTGACCAATAACTATGTCTACATCAAAAGCTGGATCGGCACTTACGGGTATATGTACCGTGATATCCAGATGATCCGCGCGATTATGTATCTGGCGATGGTGCTGGTGATTGGGGTGGCGTGTTTTAATATCGTCTCGACGCTGGTCATGGCCGTTAAGGATAAGAGCGGCGACATCGCCGTGCTGCGTACCTTAGGGGCGAAAGACGGTCTTATTCGCGCCATCTTCGTCTGGTACGGTTTGCTGGCGGGGCTGTTTGGCAGCCTCTGCGGCGTGGCGATCGGCGTGGTGGTTTCCCTTCAGCTGACGCCGATTATCAACGGGATTGAAGCGCTTATTGGCCATCAGTTCCTGTCAGGCGATATCTATTTTATTGACTTCCTGCCGTCTGAACTGCACTGGCTGGACGTTATTTATGTGCTGGTTACAGCACTTTTACTGAGTCTGCTGGCAAGCTGGTATCCGGCGCGTCGCGCAAGCCGAATTGATCCGGCGAGGGTATTAAGTGGCCAGTAATTTCGTCATGGTTTAGCGGTCTTTTGGCCGCTGAATCAAACAGAGGAATGCATCATGTATTACGGATTTGATATTGGCGGCACCAAGATTGCGCTCGGCGTGTTCGATAAAGACCTTAAGCTACAATGGGAAACCCGCGTACCCACGCCGCGCGAAAGCTACGATGAATTTTTAACCGCCATTGCCGCGCTGGTGGCGCAAGCGGATGAACGCTTTGGCGTCAAAGGCAGCGTCGGCATTGGTATTCCGGGTATGCCCGAAACCGACGATGGCACGCTGTATGCCGCCAACGTTCCTGCCGCCAGCGGCAAACCGCTGCGTGCCGATCTCTCTGCTCTCCTTGAGCGCGACGTGCGCTTAGACAACGATGCCAACTGTTTTGCTCTCTCAGAGGCCTGGGACGACGAGTTTCGTCGCTATCCGCTGGTGATGGGGCTGATCCTCGGAACCGGCGTGGGGGGCGGGATAGTCATTAACGGTAAGCCCATTACCGGGCGCAGCTACATTACCGGCGAATTTGGTCATATCCGTCTGCCGGTGGATGCGCTGGATGTTGTCGGACGTGATTTCCCGTTGATCCGCTGCGGTTGTGGTCAGCACGGCTGTATTGAGAGTTACCTTTCAGGCCGTGGGTTTGCATGGCTTTATGAACACTTCTATCATCAGAAACATGACGCCCCCCAAATCATTACCCTGTGGGAACAAGGGGATGCGCAGGCGCGAGAGCACGTTGAACGCTATCTCGACCTGCTGGCCGTGTGCCTGGGGAATATCCTGACCATCGTCGATCCGGATCTGCTGGTGATCGGGGGAGGGCTGTCAAATTTCACTGCGATTACGGAACAGTTGTCCGGGCGTCTGCCCCGACATTTATTGCCGGTCGCCCGCGTGCCGCGCATTGAGCGTGCGCGACACGGGGACGCAGGAGGCATGCGCGGAGCCGCATTCCTTCATCTCACCGATTAGTTTACGAGGTTATTATGCTGTCGCGTCGCCAGGGTCGACTCAGCCGTTTTCGCAAAAATAAACGCCGCTTACGTGAACGCCTGCGTCAGCGGATCTTTTTCAGAGACAGGATGATGCCAGAAGCGATGGATAAACCCAGAGTGGTGGTGTTGACCGGGGCGGGGATCTCCGCCGAATCCGGTATTCAGACCTTCCGCGCGGCGGACGGACTGTGGGAAGAACACCGAGTTGAAGATGTGGCGACGCCGGAAGGTTTCGCCCGCGACCCGGCGCTGGTGCAGGCGTTCTACAACGCCCGCCGTCGCCAGCTTCAGCAGCCGGAGATTGCGCCGAATGCGGCGCACCTGGCGCTGGCAAAGCTGGAGGAAGCGCTGGGGGATCGTTTTCTGCTGGTCACGCAGAACATCGACAATCTTCACGAAAGGGCCGGAAACCACAACATCATTCACATGCACGGCGAACTGCTCAAGGTGCGGTGCGCATGGAGTGGTCAGGTGCTGGACTGGAAAGAGGACGTGCTGGACGAAGACCGCTGCCACTGCTGTCAGTTCCCTTCGCGTCTGCGTCCGCATGTGGTCTGGTTTGGCGAAATGCCGCTGGGAATGGATGAGATCTACAGCGCCCTGGCTATGGCGGACGTCTTTATCGCCATTGGTACCTCAGGACATGTCTATCCGGCGGCAGGATTTGTTCACGAAGCGCGACTGCAAGGTGCCCATACGGTGGAGCTTAATCTGGAGCCAAGCCAGGTCGGGAGCGAGTTTGAAGAGAAACATTACGGTCTGGCGAGCGAGGTGGTGCCAGCCTTTGTGGATAAACTCCTGAAGGGGCTGTAAGAGTAACGGGCGACATTGCGTCGCCCGTTGTGCATTAACGGCCTGCTTTTAGCTTCTGATAATACTCTTCATACAGGCGGCTCGCGTCACCGACGTCGTTCTGCCATTCCCCTTTGCTGATGGTTTCAGCGTCCGGATAAAGCGATTTATCATTTGCCACTTCAGGGCTTAACAGCTTCCGCGCGGCCAGGTTTGGCGTCGGGTAGCCGATGGTTTCCGCCACCTCTTTTGCCACATCCGGGCGCAGCAGGAAATTGATCAGCTTCAGGGCGCCCTCGACGTTTTTCGCATTCGCCGGGATCGCGAGGCTGTCCATCCAGAAGATGCCGCCCTCCTTCGGCCAGACCACCTCCAGCGGCGTCCCGGCCTGACGCGCCACAAACGCAGAGCCGTTCCAGACCATACCCAGATTCACTTCACCTTCCATATACGGGTTAGCCGGGTTATCCGAGTTGAACGCCGCCACGTTTGGCATCAGCTTTTTCAGTTCGTTATACGCCGCTTCGATCTCTTTCGGATCGGTGGTGTTACCGGAATAGCCGAGTTTACGCAGCGCAACCTGGAACACTTCGCGCGCATCGTCGGTTAACAGCAGGCTGCTTTTGTATTCCGGCTTCCACAGGTCAGCCCAGGATGAAACCGTTTTTGGATCAATGGCATCGCTGTTGACGCCAATTGCCGTCGCGCCCCAGATGTACGGAATGGAGTAGTCGTTGTTCGGGTCGAACGGCTTGTTTAGCATCTCAGGATCGAGGTTTGAAAAATTGGTTAGCTTCGTTTTGTCGATCTTCTGGATCATGCCTTCTTTGCGCATCTTGTCGACGAAATAGGTCGACGGCACCACCAGGTCATACGCGCCATCTTTATAGGTTTTGAGCTTGGCGTACATGGTTTCATTCGACTCGTAGGTCGAATAGATCACCTTGATGCCCGTCTCTTTGGTGAACTGCTCCAGCAGGCCCGGCGGCACATACTCGGTCCAGTTGTAGAAATAGAGCGTTTTGCTGTCATCAGCATGCGCGGCGCCCATTCCGAGCACCAGTGCCGCAGCGGCAAGCATTTTTTTCATTTCTGTGTCCCCTGAGATTTTGTTTTATCACGAGCAATAACCTGGCTGGCAATTACCAGAACCAGCGATAACACCAACAGAATAGTCGCCAGCGCGTTCACTTCGGGTGAAACACCGACTTTAACCATTGAGTAGATCTTCAACGGCAGAATTTCATAGCTCGGCCCGGTGACGAAGGAGGACACGACCACGTCGTCCATCGACAGGGTAAAGCTGAGCAGCCATCCTGCTGCCACGGCGGGCATCGCCAGCGGCAGAATGATTTTGCGCAGAATGGTCATCTCGCTCGCACCCAGATCTTTCGCCGCTTCCAGCATGCGTACGTCGAACCCTTTCAGACGCGCGTAGACGGTTACCACCACAAACGGCAGACAGAAGGTGATATGCGAGAACAGCAGCGACCAGAAACCGAGCTGGACGCCCAGCAGCATAAACAGCACCAGCAGTGAAATGGCCATCACGATATCCGGGGACATCATCACCACAAACAGCATGCCACTGACGAACGGCTTACCGCGAAAACGGTAGCGGTACAGCGCCACGGCGGTCAGTGAGCCAATCAGCGTCGCGAAGGTGGCAGAAAATACCGCCATCGTCAGCGAGTGCTGAGCGGCCTGTAGCAGGCTGTCATTGTTCATCAGCAGGCCATACCATTTGGTGGTAAACCCTTGCCAGTTGATCCCGAAGCGTGAGCTGTTAAAGGAGTTCACGATCAAAATGATTATCGGAATATAGAGATACGCATAAATGGCGGTCATAAAACCGCCGCGAAGCAGTCGACCGATCATTCCAGCTCCACCTTCTTATTCAGCAGGCGTGATGCACGCCAGTAAACCAGCAGCATCAGCCCCATCACCACCGTCAGCGTTATGCTGGTGGCCGAGCCGAACGGCCAGTCGCGGATATTCAGGAACTGGCTCTTAATCACGTTACCGATCAGCAGGTTTTTCGCCCCGCCCATCAGGTCCGATACGTAGAACAGGCCCATCGCAGGCAGCATGACCAGCAGACAGCCGGCGATAATACCCGGCATGGTCAGCGGAATAATGATGCGGACAAAGGTTTGTAACTTACTGGCGCCCAGGTCTTTCGCCGCTTCCAGCAGCGGTTTATCGAGCTTTTCAATGCTGGAGTAGAGCGGCATCACCATAAACGGCAGCAGGATATAGACCAGGCCGACAATCACCGCGCCCGGGGTGAACATGATGCGGATCGGCGTCTCGATCACCCCCAGCCACAGCAGAAACTCGTTCAGATAACCTTTGGTGCTGAGGAAGATTTTCAGCCCGTAGATGCGGATTAACGAGTTGGTCCAGAAGGGTACAATCAGTAAAAACAGCAGCAGCGGCCGTACTTTTTGCGGCAGGCGGGCCAGGAACCAGGCGAATGGATACCCCAGCACCAGACAGGCGAGGGTAGCAATCAGCGCCATATTGAGCGAGTGCAGCAGCACGTCAAAATAGAGCGGATCGAGCAGGCGCGCGTAGTTGTCCAGCGTAAAGACTATCGCGACGAAGTTCGCGTCGTCGCGGGTCAGGAAGCTGGTCACGATGATCATCAGGTTGGGTAGAAAGACAAACAACACAAGCCAACCGACGATCGTGGCAATCACCACATTCTGGAACTTACTTGTGTTCTTCATCAGCCAGTACAACCTCCCAGCTTTCTACCCAGTTGATGACCATTTTCTGATCCAGCGAGTGGTCGAAGTCCGGATCGTCCTCGTTAAAGAACTCGCTGACCATCACCATTTTGCCGTTTTCCAGTTCCACAACGGATTCGAGGGTCATCCCTTTGTAGTTGCGTTCGCGAACGTAACCGATCAGACCTTCGACGTCAGCCGTGTCGTGGATCTCATCAACGCGGAGATCTTCCGGGCGCAGCAGGACGTTGAGCTTTTGCCCCTTCTCGACGGCAAAGTTGACGGTAATATTGCATTCGCGGCCTTCCACGTTCGCGCGAACGCGCTGCTCGTCCAGACGCTCGATCACCGTGGCGTTAAAGATATTGATTTCGCCAATAAAGCTGGCGACGAACAGGTTTTTCGGCTCTTCGTAAATTTCACGCGGGGTGCCATCCTGCTCAATCTTGCCGTCGCGCATCACCACGATACGGTCTGACATGGTCAGGGCTTCTTCCTGATCGTGCGTGACAAACACGAACGTGATGCCGAGCTTACGCTGAAGCGCTTTCAGCTCGTTCTGCATCTGCTTGCGCAGCTTGTAGTCCAGCGCGGAAAGGGATTCATCCAGCAGGAGCAGGCGAGGTTTGTTGACCACGGCGCGGGCAATGGCCACACGCTGCTGCTGACCGCCGGAAAGTTGATGCGGCTTGCGCTGGGCAAACTCTTCCAGCTGCACCATGCGCAGGGCTTCGGTGACGCGGGGCGGGATCTCGCTGGTCGGTGTTTTTTGCATCCTCAGGCCAAACGCCACGTTCTCAAACACGGTCATGTGCGGGAACAGGGCATAGCTCTGAAAGACGGTATTGACGTGGCGATCTTCGGCTGGAACCTGGGTTATGTCCTGGTTCTCAAGATGGATATGGCCGTTATCGACGCTTTCCAGCCCGGCGATAAGGCGCAGGACGGTGGTTTTGCCGCAGCCGGAGGGGCCGAGCAGCGTGAGAAACTCACCGTCATTGATGGTCAGATTAAGGTCGGAAATGACATCTTTGCCATCGAAACTTTTACGAATTCGTTCCAGTTGCACCAGCGGTGAAAGGGAACGGGGTTGTGTATTCAATTTTCGCGCTGTCCCATATAGACGCCTCAGGCAGCAGACTGAAGCGGGGTTTGTGTGTAACCACCTTGGTGACTCGTAATGAGGGCGGACATTCTACGGCAAACCCATTGAATCGCCAATCCTTCTCACTTATTCATAAGCTACATTTATTAACGCACAACGATATAAACGTAAAAAGTTCTCGTTTGCGGGATAAAAGTGACCTGACGCAATATTTGCGTTTTGCTGCTTAATGATAATGTTGTCACAAAAAGTGAGGGTGACTGCATGGATAAACTACTTGAGCGTTTCTTACATTACGTTTCGCTGGATACCCAATCTAAGCCGGGGGTCCGACAGGTGCCAAGCACCGAAGGCCAGTGGAAGCTGCTAAATCTGCTGAAAGAGCAGCTGGAGGCCATGGGGCTGGTTGATGTCACGCTCAGCGAAAAAGGGACCGTGATGGGAACGCTGCCGGCGAATATTGACGGCGATATCCCGGCAATTGGCTTTATTTCTCATGTCGATACCTCACCTGATTTTAGCGGTAAACACGTAAACCCGCAGATTGTTGAAAACTACCGCGGCGGTGATATTGCGCTGGGCATTGGCGACGAAGTGCTGTCGCCGGTGATGTTCCCGGTACTGCATCAGCTGCTGGGGCAGACGTTAATCACCACTGACGGCAAAACCTTGCTGGGGGCCGATGACAAAGCGGGCATCGCCGAGATCATGACGGCGCTGGCGGTGCTGAAGGGCAAAAATATCCCACATGGCGATATCCGCGTGGCCTTCACGCCGGATGAAGAGGTTGGAAAAGGCGCAAAACACTTTGACGTTGAGGCGTTTAACGCGCAGTGGGCCTACACCGTCGACGGTGGCGGCGTGGGTGAACTGGAGTATGAAAACTTTAACGCGGCATCGGTAACGATCAAAATCGTCGGGAATAACGTGCACCCGGGGTCTGCGAAAGGGGTGATGGTGAATGCGCTGTCGCTGGCTGCGCGTATTCATGCGGAAGTGCCCGCCGAAGAGAGCCCGGAGATGACGGAAGGGTATGAGGGTTTTTATCATCTGACCAGCATCAAGGGGACCGTGGACAGCGCGCAGATGCACTATATTGTCCGCGATTTCGACCGCAAAGCCTTTGAAGCGCGCAAACGTAAGATGATGGAGATCGCGAAAAAGGTCGGCAAGGGGCTGCATCCGGATTGCTATATTGAACTCATCATCGAAGACAGCTATTACAATATGCGCGATAAGGTGATGGAGCATCCGCATATTCTTGATATCGCCCAGCAGGCGATGCGCGATTGTGACATCGAGCCGGTGATGAAACCGATCCGTGGCGGTACCGATGGTTCACAGCTGTCGTTTATGGGCCTGCCGTGCCCGAACCTGTTTACCGGTGGATATAACTACCACGGCAAGCATGAGTTCGTGACGCTGGAAGGGATGGAGAAAGCGGTGCAGGTGATCGTGCGGATAGCGGAGTTAACCGCGAAGCGGTAATGTTTTATGCCGGGTGGCGGCTACGCCTTACCGGGCCTACATTTCGATCGTAGGCCCGGTAAGCGCAGCGCCACCGGGCAATGGGCAAGGAGTGCCAATGTCAAACTACCGCCGCCACTACATCCCCGGTGGGACCTGGTTTTTCACCGTCAATCTGCAAAACCGCCAGAGCGATTTACTTACTCGCCACATCGACAGCCTGCGTTCCGCTACCGCCACGGTTAAGCGTGCGAAGCCCTTTACCATTAACGCCTGGGTTATCCTGCCTGAACATATGCACTGTATCTGGACCCTGCCGGAAGGGGACAGTGACTTTTCAGCGCGCTGGCGCGACATCAAAAAAACGTTTAGCCGCAACATTGAAATGCGCCACGTCTGGCAACCGCGTTTCTGGGAGCACACTATTCGCAATGAGCAGGATTATCGGCGGCATATGGATTACATCTACATCAATCCGCTGAAGCATGGCTATGTCGGGAAAGTCGTCGACTGGCCATATTCAACGTTTCATCGGGACGTGCGGGAAGGGGTATATCCGGCAGACTGGGCGGGTGAGATTGAGGATTTTGCGGCGGGGGAGCGGAAGTAAAACAAAGCCCGGTGGCGCTTCGCTTACCGGGCCTACGGGTGCAATATGTAGGCCGGGTAAGGCGTAGCCGCCACCCGGCAAACATCATGGCTCAGTCCTCAAAAAACCAGTACCCGCTGTTCACCAGCGCGGCCAGCATGGCGAGGAAGGAGGGATCGTCCAGTGCGTCGCCAAAGGTATCCGCAGTCAGCACCATATGGCTGGCAATCGCTTCCAGCGCCGGGCGATGCGGAGAGTCCAGGCGCTCGCCGTTGACGAATACCTCTTCGCCAATGCGCAGTACGCGTAATCCGCCCAGACGAACCAGCTTATCGCCCTGCTGGAGCGCATCATAAATTTCATCTGCCTGATACGGCGGCTCTGGCGGTGCGACGTCCAGTTCGTGACGCGACTGGCTGATAAACTCGCCAAACCACTGTCTGAAGTGCTCCGGTTCGTTGATCAGATCCAGCATCATCCCGCGCAGCTTATCCAGCTCCTCTGGCAGAATATCCGCCGGGTGCTCACGCGCCGGAACGTCCGGATCGCTGTAACGGTAGCTGCCCAGCTCACGCTGTAAAACATAGTCAGCAAATCCGCTGATCATCTCGCGCCCGCTTGGCGCGCGGAAACCAACCGAATAGTTCAGCGAGTTTTCCAGGGAATAACCTTCATGCGGGAAGCCCGGTGGGATATAGAGAATGTCACCTGGCTCCAGCTCTTCATCAATGATCCCTTCAAACGGATCAACCTGAAGCAGATCCGGGTGCGGGCAGTGCTGCTTCATTGGCACTTTTTCGCCCACGCGCCAGCGACGGCGCCCGGTACCCTGAATGATAAACACGTCGTACTGATCCAGATGCGGACCCACGCCGCCACCGGGAACGGAGAAGGAGATCATCAGATCGTCCATTCGCCAGTCTGGCAGGGCGCGGAAGGGACGCATTAAGGCTGCGGTGGGTTCGTGCCAGTTGTTGACCGCCTGCACCAGTAAAGACCAGTTGTTTTCGCCCAGGTGATCGTAGCTTTCAAAGGGACCGTGGCTGACCTGCCATTTCCCGTCCTGGTGGCTCACCAGACGGCTGTCTACCTCGTTTTCCATCGCCAGACCAGCGAGTTCGTCAGGAGAAATAGGGTCGATAAAATTGCTGATCCCGCGTTTAAGAACGACCGGGCGTTTTTGCCAGTAACGTTCAATAAATTCGGGCCAGTTAAGCGTTAATTGATAATCCATATTTTTGTATTCCGCAGGCTCTTACTGAGACGGATTATAACGGAAGCACCGCCCCCTGACTGCGAGATCCGCGTATTTTTCACATTTCGGGTCAACTATCGTTCGATACGGGATGCTGGCGGCCAAAAATGACTTCCATACGGGCACCGCCCAGCAAACTTTCACCGGTTTCAATCTTGCCCTCGTACTGATCGACGATTTCCCTGGCGACGGATAATCCGACGCCCTGGCCTGGCCGCAGCGTATCGGCGCGCTGGCCGCGATCGAACACCACTTCGCGTTTATTACGGGGAATGCCAGGACCATCATCCTCAACGATAATATGCAGTTCGTTATCCGTTACCCGCGCGGACACCTCGACAAACTCCAGACAATATTTGCAGGCGTTATCGAGCAGGTTTCCCATCACTTCCATAAAGTCATTTTTCTCACCGACAAAGCTAATTTCCGGTGAGATATCCAGACTGATGTTGACCCCTTTACGCTGGTACACCTTGTTTAGCGCAGAGGTGAGGTTATCCAGCAGCGGGGCTACCGGGTGCAGTTCACGGCTCAACAGGGCGCTTCCGGAACGCATGCTCGCGCGGTGCAGGTAATAGCCGATCTGCTGTGAAATACGGCTGATTTGTTCCAGCATCACCGGCTCGGCGTCATCCACGCTCATTTTCGAACTGCGCATGGAACGCAGGGTACTCTGCATCACGGCCAGCGGGGTTTTCAGGCTGTGCGTAAGGTCGGTGAGCGTCGTGCGATACTTGTCGTAGCGTTCACGTTCGCTTTTCAGCAGGCGGTTGAGGTTGCGCACCAGGCTGGTCAGCTCACGCGTGGTCTCCGGGTTTAGCTTCTCGCGGTGATGTTCCTCCAGCTCGCGCACCTCTTTGGCAAGGGATTCAATCGGGCGGAGGCTCCACCACGCAGCAACCCACAGGAGAGGGATCACCAGCAGCAGGTTGGCAGCCAGAACATACACAAACCAGTTCCAGACCATATACGAGCGTTTCAGCTCAACCGGTATGGTATCGATCACCACAATGGTTAACTGCGGCATGTTCAGGGTGGCGGGGTAAAGGTTGATGGCCACAGAGTGGGTCATCTCCGTGTCGTCATCTTCGGCCCGGATCTCATTAAGCTTAATCTGTAAGGCGCGATCGTCACGCAGCAGGCTGCTGGTGGAGTTGAGGTCGGCTTCTATTTCATGAAAACCGTTGGTTTTCAGCCATTCCGGACGGATGCGCTTTTTCAACCACGGGACATCGCGCTGGGCCCAAAGCAATTTCCCTTTTTCATCATAGATCAGCGCCAGCGTCGGGCTCTGCTGATTCAGGTTTTCCGGCATCTCGACGGTGATTCGGTTGTTCTCCCACTTCGCCAGGGTATAAAACAGGTTACTTTCGCCGCGAAGCAGGCGGAAGGTGGTTTTATCGAAGCTCACGCTATAACCGACCAACGCCACCATCCCATAAGAGAGCGACAGCACCAGCACGACGGCGGCGGTTGCCAGCAAAAAGCGAACCCGCAGCGAAAGGGGTAAAATGTGGCGCAATATCCCTTTCATTTAGCGTAATTCGAACAGGTAGCCCTGACCACGCACGGTGGTGATCACGTCATGCGGGTACTGCGCCTGAATTTTTTTACGCAGGCGACCCATCAGCACGTCAATGGTGTGGCTTTCGCGCAGCTCGGCATCCGGATAGAGCTGAAGCATCAGGGAATCTTTGCTCACCACTTTACCGTTGTTACGGATCAGCGTTTCCATGATGGTGTATTCGAATGCGGTCAGCTTGATCACTTCATCATTAATAGAAAATTCGCGGCGAGAGAGGTCCACCTGGAACGGCGGCAGAGAGATAACCTGTGACGCCAGCCCGCTGTTGCGGCGCAGCAGCGCCTGCATACGCGCAGCGACTTCTTCAATATGGAAGGGTTTGGTCACGTAGTCATCCGCGCCAGCGCTCAGGACTTCAACCTTGTCCTGCCAGCCTTCGCGGGCAGTCAGCACCAGTACCGGCAGGGAAACGTCATGGCTACGCCAGCGGCGGATAAGGGACAATCCGTCTTCATCCGGCAGCCCTAAATCGACAATGGCGATGTCCGGCAGGTGTTCATTGAGATAATAATCGGCCTCTTTTGCGTCTTCAGCATCATCCACCTGATGACCCATCTCCTGAAGTTGAACTTTCAGGTGATGACGTAGCAATGCGTTATCCTCAACAACCAGTACGCGCATCATCACTTCTCCCTTTATAAATGGTATGAATAGTTTAACGCTGATTATTCAGGTTGACACCAGCGCAATGAAATTAAATGATTTTTTCATGCTCCCGAACACAGGGGGGATGACGCCAGGCACCTGATTATTAAGTATGTTGACCTGAGCCTGGTTCATATCACCCACCCAACTCACGTAAGCCTCATGCGCCCCCAGCAGGCGCGGGTAATATAAACTGACTTGTTTTCGCAAGCTTTCGCAATCCCGATAAAACAGCCATCCGTTTATGAACTGTTGAAGGCGAGTCGCTTTTTGGACAGCACGGGCACGCCAGTTTTGTAAATATTGCCCTTTTTTTTGTAAGGATGTTCTCACTATGCCTGGCTTTGTCTACGCTTATTTTATGGTGCGAAATTAGATTTGCATAAGATGTGCCAGAAAAGCAGCATTTTTACACAACAAAACAGCAATATAGCGAGTAAAGAGGATTTTATGGAATGGAAGGTTGTTGAGGCTATTGCGAGCCCGGAAAGCGGAACCATCTTTTGCAAAGTTGAAACACAGTATGGCCTGAATTATATCCTGTGGTTAAAGGGAGATTATTACGTTCGTACAGGTGAAATCATCACCACTTCAAACCAGGGGATCCTGATTAACGATCGGCGGCGTAGAGTATGGATAGCGCAGGCAATGCCCTTTACATCAATAGGCTGGATGGGGTTCAAACAGAAAAACGCGTGTCCAGGCAACCGACAGGAGATGGATCGCCCGTGCACGGCTGAAACCCCGTGCCAGTTCAAACTGTGCCCGTTCGGCTTAAAACGGTATATTCCGGAAAGTTATCCCACGGCAAAAAATAACAATCAGCCTGACGGCAGGCTCTAATCCCGGCAAAACAGATAATGTGACGTGAAATGTCGGCTCGATGATGTAAAGCAGCCCCCTTTCCAGGTGGAAAGGGGGAAGGGCGATTACTTCAGCTCGTCAACCATAGCGATGGCACGGCCAATATAGTTTGCCGGGGTCATCTCTTTCAGGCGCGCTTTTTCTTCTTCTGGCAGCGCCAGACCGTCGATAAACTGTTTCATACCTTCAGCATCAACGCGTTTACCGCGGGTCAGCTCTTTGAGTTTCTCGTACGGTTTTTCGATGCCGTAACGACGCATCACGGTCTGAATCGGCTCCGCCAGCACTTCCCAGTTGTGATCCAGCTCGTCCAGCAGACGGTCGCGGTTAACTTCCAGTTTGCTCACACCTTTCAGGGTGGACTGGTAGGCGATCAGCGCGTAGCCAATACCTACGCCCAGGTTACGCAGCACCGTGGAGTCAGTCAGGTCGCGCTGCCAGCGGGATACCGGCAGCTTGCTCGCCATATGCTGCAACACGGCATTCGCCAGACCCAGGTTACCTTCGGAGTTTTCGAAGTCGATTGGGTTCACTTTGTGCGGCATGGTGGACGAACCGATTTCCCCGGCGATGGTCTTCTGCTTGAAGTGGTTCAGGGCGATGTAACCCCATACGTCACGATCGAAGTCGATCAGGATGGTGTTGAAGCGCGCAATGCAGTCAAACAGCTCGGCGATGTAGTCGTGCGGCTCAATCTGGGTGGTGTACGGGTTCCACTGGATCCCCAGAGAGGTCACAAACTCTTCGCTGAACTGGTGCCAGTCCACTTCCGGGTACGCGGCGATGTGGGCGTTGTAGTTACCCACCGCGCCGTTGATTTTGCCGAGGATCTCAACCTGCTCCAGCTGACGATACTGGCGTTCCATGCGGTACGCCACGTTCGCCATCTCTTTACCCATGGTGGATGGGGTTGCTGGCTGGCCGTGAGTACGGGACAGCAGCGGAATGTCGCGGTATTCCACGGACAGCGCTTTCACCGCATCAATGATTTTACGCCAGTAAGGGAGTACTACCTCTTTCCGCGCGGTAGAGAGCATCAGTGCGTGAGACAGGTTGTTAATATCTTCAGACGTACAGGCGAAGTGAATAAATTCAGATACCGCGTGCAGGGCAGGGACGCTTGCCACTTTCTCTTTCAGGAAGTATTCAACCGCTTTCACGTCGTGGTTGGTGGTGCGTTCGATGGTTTTAATGCGCGCGGCATCTTCTTCGCTGAACTCAGCAACGATTTTATCAAGGTAATCGTTTGCCTTTGCGTCAAAAGCAGGAACTTCCTTGATTGCTGTCTGGGCGGCCAGCTTTTGCAGCCAGCGTACTTCAACCTGAACACGGAACTTCAGCAGGCCATATTCGCTGAAGATCCCGCGCAGCGCGCTGACTTTATCGCCGTAGCGTCCATCGACAGGGGATACGGCGGTCAGTGAGGATAATTCCATAATTCGCAACTCCGGGAGGTTAACAATGAGCAAGAATTTGTTTTGCCTGAGTCGTCAGGCGATGACGAGAAAACATTAACTGTAGGCGGCCACCGCCGACCTGTTGCCACAGCACGGCGGCACGGATGCCTGCCAGCAGCGAAGCGCGTACCTTCGCCTGTACCTGTGGGCTTTGCAATACGGCAGGCGAACCGGTGACCTGAATACGCGGGCCGAGCGGGCTAATCACGTCAACGTAGATACCGGCCATCGCGCTGAGCAGGGTCTCAGACTGGAGGTCAAAGTGGTCGAGCTGGCGCTGTAGCCCGGCGATGCGGTCGCCCAGGGTATTCATTGCGCCTTTTGCCGCATTAAGCTTACGTTCCAGCACCATCAGGCTTAAGGTGTAGCGGGTCAGTTCCGCGTTCAACCCCTGACGGTTGCTGGCGTTGAGCACGCCGAGCAGAGTTTCAAGACCGAGACGAAGATTGGTTTCACTGCCGCCAAAGACGCCCAGCGTGGAGCCTGGGTTAAGATCGATAACGCTGTTGAGTGAAACGTGCAGGGCATCAGCGTCGCAATGACCCTGATGCGCCAGCTGTTGCACCAGACGGGCTGACTGGCAAATTCCCGCCAGCGCCAGGGTGATGTCATAATAGTTCTTCGCCACACGGTCTCCTTTATGTGTGCAAACGGTTTAAACAGCAGGCAGCGGCAGGCGCTGTTCAATGATCCCACCGCCGAGGCAAATTTCGCCGCGGTAGAAAACAGCAGACTGGCCAGGGGTAACGGCGGAAACCGGCTCGTCGAAACGCACGTCAATGCGATCGTCATCCAGTGCGGTTACGGTGCAAGGGATGTCCGTCTGGCGGTAGCGCGTTTTCACTGTGCAGCGTAGCGTGCCTTTCAGCGGCTCGCGATCGACCCAGTGCAGCTGTTGCGCGATCAGTCCAACGGACATCAGGCGCGGGTGGTCGTGACCCTGAGCCACAACCAGAATATTGTTTTCGACGTCTTTGTCGACCACGTACCACGGATCTTCGCTGCCCTCTTTGGTGCCGCCGATACCCAGACCTTTACGCTGGCCGAGAGTGTGGTACATCAGCCCCTGGTGCTGACCAATCTCATCGCCGTCAACGGTGACGATTTTGCCCGGCTGTGCAGGCAGGTAGCGCCCCAGGAACTCGCGGAATTTACGCTCGCCGATAAAACAAATACCGGTGGAGTCTTTTTTCTTCGCGGTGATCAGATCCAGATCTTCAGCAATCTTACGCACTTCCGGCTTTTCCAGCTCGCCGACCGGGAACAGACTTTGGGCAATCTGTTCGTGGCTCAGCGTATAGAGGAAGTAGCTCTGATCTTTGTTGCCGTCCAGGCCGCGCAGCAGCTGGCTTTTGCCATTCACATCCGCGCGACGCACGTAGTGGCCGGTCGCAATGTAGTCTGCGCCCAGGTCTTCCGCGGCGAATTCCAGGAAGGCTTTGAATTTGATCTCTTTGTTGCACAGGATATCCGGGTTTGGCGTGCGGCCCGCTTTGTACTCTTCGAGGAAGAGTTCAAAAACGTTGTCCCAGTATTCTGCGGCAAAGTTAACGGTGTGCAGTTCGATGCCGAGCTTATCGCACACGGCCTGCGCATCGGCGAGATCCGCAGCGGCAGTGCAGTATTCCTCGCCATCGTCTTCCTCCCAGTTCTTCATGAACAGGCCCTCCACCTTATAGCCCTGTTGCTGCAACAGGTAGGCGGAAACGGAGGAATCGACACCGCCGGACATGCCGACGATTACTTTTTTCTGGCTGTTATCTGACATGGAATACTCACGACATTGAACTTCAAGGCGGCGTATTCTATCACGCCCCCCCACCATTGACACCCTCTGTAAACGGCCAGTTAAATTCTGCAATGACATCCAGCGGCAGGCGCGCCGCAGACTGCCAGCAGCGGATGCTTTCCGCCACCAGCGGCGAACGCAGGTTTGGCGCGTTCAGGATCTCCTCGGCAGTCACCCACAGGCAGCGATCGATATCGTCGTCGTGCGGTTCAGTGGCGCACGTTTCGTTAAGTTCAACGGCGAATAAGAAGCGCAGGAAAGGCGTCTGGTCAGGCGCTATCCACTGATGCATACGGATAAAATGCTGCGGTTCGGCGCGGATACCCGTCTCCTCCCACAGCTCACGGGCTGCCGCCTGGCGTAAGGTTTCATTGGCTTCAAGATGCCCGGCAGGCTGGTTCCACAGCGCTTTGCCATTGATGGTCTCTTCCACCACCAGGAATTTCCCCTGCGCATGGACCACGCAGGCGACCGTAACATGAGGTTTAAACATCAGTTCTCCTTAGGGGTAACATCCCGCCATTCCCCGTTTGCCAGCGAGTCCAGCGTGTAGCTGCCCATGGCATAGCGAATGAGTCGCAGGGTAGGGAAGCCCACATGCGCAGTCATGCGCCTGACCTGTCGGTTGCGGCCTTCATAAAGGGTTATTTTAAGCCAGCTGGTGGGAATGGATTTCCGCTCACGAATCGGTGGATTGCGCGGCCACAACCACTCGGGTTCATTCACGCGCTCAATACCAGCCGGCAGGGTGGGACCGTCGTTCAGCGTTACGCCGTTACGCAGTTTTGCCAGCGACGCGTCGTCCGGCTCGCCTTCAACCTGCACAAAGTAAATTTTCCCGGTACGCTTGCCCGGCTGAGTGAGCCTGGCCTGGAGCACGCCGTCATTGGTGAGCACCAGCAACCCTTCGCTGTCACGATCCAGACGTCCCGCCGCGTACACTCCCTGAACGGGAATAAAGTCCTTCAGCGTGCTGCGCCCGGCCTCGTCGGTAAACTGTGGCAATACATCGTAGGGTTTATTGAACAGTATGACCCGCGTTGGCTGGGGTTCTGGCGTTCTTCTGGTGGCTTGTCGTGAGCTGAATCGCTCAACCCGGTGTTTTCTAAAAGAAGTTTTCGTCATGGTATTTTCAGGCGTTATCAATTGCCGCATTATAGCCTAATAACGAAGACCTTTCATGGCGTCGGACAATCAGGTACTATCGGAAGGCTCATTACAATTTATTAACATAAGATCAGTAACAACCAGAAGCGCTCGAAGGAGAGGTTAATGGAAAGCAAAGTAGTTGTTCCGGCGGAAGGTAAAAAGATCACCCTGCAAAACGGCAAGATTAACGTTCCTCACAACCCGATTATCCCGTTCATTGAAGGCGACGGTATCGGCGTAGACGTTACCCCGGCAATGCTGAAAGTGGTTGATGCCGCTGTTGAGAAAGCCTACAAAGGCGAGCGTAAAATTTCCTGGATGGAAATTTACACCGGTGAAAAATCGACTCAAGTTTATGGCCAGGACGTCTGGCTGCCAGCCGAAACGCTGGACCTGATCCGCGACTATCGCGTTGCTATCAAAGGCCCTCTGACCACGCCAGTTGGCGGCGGCATTCGCTCCCTGAACGTGGCGCTGCGTCAGGAACTGGATCTGTATGTGTGTCTGCGTCCGGTGCGTTACTACCAGGGCACCCCAAGCCCGGTTAAGCACCCGGAACTGACCGACATGGTTATCTTCCGTGAAAACTCAGAAGACATCTACGCCGGTATCGAATGGAAAGCGGACTCTGCTGATGCAGAAAAAGTGATTAAATTCCTGCGCGAAGAGATGGGTGTGAAGAAAATTCGCTTCCCTGAGCATTGCGGCATCGGCATCAAGCCATGCTCCGAAGAAGGGACCAAGCGTCTGGTGCGTGCCGCCATCGAATACGCTATCACCAACGATCGTGACTCTGTGACCCTGGTTCACAAAGGCAACATCATGAAGTTCACCGAAGGCGCGTTCAAAGACTGGGGCTACCAGCTGGCGACCGAAGAGTTCGGCGGTGAACTGATCGACGGCGGCCCATGGCAGAAAATTAAGAACCCGAACACCGGTAAAGAGATCATCATTAAAGATGTGATTGCCGATGCGTTCCTGCAACAGATCCTGCTGCGACCTGCTGAGTATGACGTGATCGCCTGTATGAACCTGAATGGTGACTACATCTCCGATGCGCTGGCCGCGCAAGTGGGTGGTATCGGTATCGCCCCGGGCGCGAACATCGGTGACGAGTGCGCCCTGTTCGAAGCAACTCACGGTACTGCACCTAAATACGCAGGCCAGGACAAAGTCAACCCAGGCTCTATCATTCTGTCCGCAGAGATGATGCTGCGTCATATGGAATGGTTCGAAGCCGCAGACCTGATCGTTAAGGGTATGGAAGGCGCGATTAACGCGAAAACCGTCACCTATGACTTTGAACGTCTGATGGAAGGCGCTAAACTGCTGAAATGCTCAGAGTTTGGCGACGCGATTATCGCGAACATGTAATCCACTCGCTGGGTTAAATGACAACGGGAGCCTGAGGGTTCCCGTTTTTTATGCACACAAGACGGAAACAACGCTATGACCCATGATATCCCGCTCAAGTATTATGACATCGTCGACGAGTATGCGACTGAAACGGCGAAACCGGTAGAAGAGGCAGAGCGTACGCCGCTGGCACACTATTTCCAGCTGCTGCTCACTCGCTTATACAACAATGAGGAAATCAGTGAAGAGGCGCAGCGGGAGATGGCTGTCCAGGCCGAGATAGACGAAGCGCGCATTGACGATATTGCAAACTTCCTGAATCAGTGGGGCAATGAATAACGCGTCATCGCGCTGAGTCTGCCAGCAGCCTGGCGAGGTCGTGCCGGGTTAGCGACTTTGAAAAGTACCAGCCTTGTACGAGGGCATCGGGGTATCTCTGCGCGATGAACTGATATTGCGTTTCGCTTTCAACCCCTTCAAAAACCAGGGTTTTGTGCAGTTTAGCGAGCGCGTCGCTGAAGATCACCAGGATATCCTGTTTATAGTGCTCGCTGATGCCGTCCACTAACGACTTATCCACCTTGATTTCGTCATATTTGAGATTTGATAGCCTGGCCAGATTAGAGTTTTGCACACCAAAATCGTCTATTGAAATTTTGACGCCTGCCGATTTAAGCTCCTCACAAAACTCTTCAAGGATGGCCGCGGTGGAAACGCCATTTTCGGATAACTCAACTTTGATTAACGATAAGGGAATCGCGTTCTCTGAGCATTCATGACGTAATACCGCCAGGAATTTGCCGTCTTCAATTTCCGTCCGGCCAACGTTCAGTGAAATCATTAACTGATGTTCAGCGGCCAGCGCGGCAATTTCCGCCAGGGATTTCTTTATCATGTTCTGATAATAAACGTTATACAGGCCAATTTTTTTAATTAACGGGATAAACAGCTCAGGAGAAACCTCTTTGTGATTGTTATCCTGCCATCTTGATAACACTTCAACCCCGACGATTTTCTTATCAGCAACCCGAATAACAGGCTGAAAATGAACGCTGATGGTATTCGCTTTTACCGCTTTGACCAGCGTTCGTTCCAGAGAACGTCGGTCTTCATAAAGTCGAAGAGAAAACAGCGTCAGGGATACCCAGATAAAGTATAAAAACAAGCACAGAAGCACCATCACTACGTGGGAGAGCGAAGCCAGTCCGGCATCATGGTGTGTGACGGTAACGCACAAATCCCAGCGTGTACTGCACTCTGTCACAGCCAGCGTAAATAACAGAGACTGTAAGCGGCTGAAGTTTTCTGATGGCGGCGTAACGGTGAAAAAGGTGCGGCCGAAATCTTTAGTGGAAGAACGAAGCGAATAGTTGGCGGTAACGGGGGCAAATTTATCGTAGGCTGAACGGGAGGTGAAGATAATAAGGTGGTTATAGATTGTCGCATTGCCGACAAAGAAATCTTTCTGCGAAAACTGCGCCAGGCTGAAACCGTTCTGGGTATTATGCAGCTCAGAGGGAAGGGCGATGGGATTTGCCAGCTTGCCCCAAAACGCGGTGCAGGTGATTTTCCCCTTTTCAATAAACCCCACATCGGCGAAATAGAGACTTCGCATCTTTAATTTTCGGTAGACGTTCAGACTGGCGCTATCGCATCCCTGCGCGGAGGTATTTTTAAGCGTACTGGCGATATTTTGCGTTAACTCTTCAGAATAGCTTAAGAGCGTGTGGGAGATCTCCCTCTGCCGGTTCTTTTGCTGCTCAGCGATAATGGCGTTAACAGCATACAGCGACAGGACGACCATAAAGGTTGAGATGATAGCAACGGCAATGGCCTTCTTCATTTTCCTGTTGTCCCACCACGTCCTGAGGTGCAGGGATCTTAACACAGGTCATAAAAGCTACAAGTATGAGAGTTGAGGCTGCACGGAATCGAAAGGAAAGCCACCATGCCAGGCTCCTTTCATCTCAGAACCACTCAAACCGTGTTGAGAGCAGTAGCAGTAACGTACTGGCAGAAACAAGATTAAGGCAGATGACAAACTTGCTTGATACGTTCATGTTATCAACGTTTTTGTTGTTCAGTAGCCACAGAGAATAGCGTTTCACCTCCACTTAAGAAACGCCAGATTTTGGTGGGTTCGGGCAAAAAAAAGCCCACTCAAGAGTGGGCAAGAAATACTGGAAGCAATGTGAGCAATGTCGTACTGAATACCTGAGTGATTTGCTCAACTATTCAGTAATGAGAAAGATAATCTTTCTCAGTAAAAGATGCAACCCCACGATGAGTGTGGAACGGCATTTTTTTACTGCTCATATTTTAATCAAACGAACCGTGTGATTCTTATCACAAATTTCCTTTCTCAGATCCTGTGCTATCCTTTTCTGTGTCGTTGATTTAATGACAAAAACCATACAGAGAGGAAAGCTATGGGAATTTTATCCTGGATTATCTTTGGGCTGATTGCGGGGATCCTGGCGAAGTGGATTATGCCGGGCAAAGATGGCGGCGGTTTCATCGTCACGATCATTCTGGGGATTGTGGGTGCAGTCGTCGGTGGCTGGATCAGTACCCTGTTCGGCTTTGGCAGAGTTGATGGCTTCAACTTCGGCAGCTTTGTCGTCGCGGTGATTGGCGCGCTGGTTGTTCTGTTTATCTACAGAAAAATCAAAAGCTAAATCTGACCTGTGTTAAAAAAGGCTGCCTGACGGCGGCCTTTTTACTTTGGGCGTTACCACCAGCCTAACTGCGTACCGGCGACGGCCACGATGGCGACAATCAACATGATGATGGTCGTTTTTCTCATTTAAGCCCCCGGCGCGGCGTAACCGCCAAGGAAAAACCAGCCTAAAAACACCACCGCTGTGATAAAAATAACCACCGGAAAGAGGATCCCTATTCTCATGCCATCACCTGTTTGAGTTTGTATAAGGCCGTAGAGTGTACGGTTTTAATCTAACGCGACAAAGCCTGTTTTGCTTTTTCCTTTTTTATCCTGATACATCGCGAGGTCTGCGGTGCGCAGGGCGCTATCTTCATCCGTGCTGTGAGGATCAACAATAACGACGCCAAGGCTTGCGCCGGGATAAAGAATAGTGGCATTGCCCAACCCGTATTCGCCCGCAATAAGACCATTGAGGCGGGTTTTGATTGCGTTGACCTCTGTACTGGCGTCGCCATCATCGCTGTGACTCAGGCTGGCAACCAGAAATTCATCGCCGCCGAGCCGGCCAATAATCTCATCCTGCGTTTGCTCGTGAGTCAGCCGCTTGCCAACCTGTACGAGGAAGCGATCGCCCGCCTCATGCCCGTACTGGTCATTGATTCGCTTGAAATCATCGAGGTCAATAAAGGCCATCATGACCCTGCGGTTAAGATGGCGCGCCAGTGAGAACAGGGTGGTAAGGTTTTCAAAAATGGCGCGACGATTCGGCAGGCCGGTGAGGGCGTCGGTGTAAGAGTGAGCAATGAGCGCCGCATTTGCTTCGCGAAGCTGAAGCACAAGCGACTCTTTCTGAATGTACTGACCAATTAAACCGGCAAAGAGTCTGATTACCTGCTCGCCACGCTCGCTGAACTGTTTCTGTGCGGTGCTGGCAGCGCAAAGCGTGCCATACAGAGAACCGTCAGCCAGGTGAACCGGCACGCTCATATAGGTTGTAATGCCCAGTGCTTTGGCCGCTTCACACTCCGGCCAGCGGTCGGGCACCTCGTTACTGAACAACGTGTCGCTGTCGATGGCGCGCTTACACAGTGTTTCGTCCCAGGGCACGCTGAACCCTTCCGGGATCTGCATTTGCTTGCTGTTACGGGCATATAAAATGTGCTGCAAACGCGCATTGATATCGACTTTCGTCAGGTAGGTTGATTCCATATCCGTCACAATTTCCAGCATTTCCAGTAGCTGACGCACCAGACTGTCGAGAGATTGCTCAGTGGAGAGGGTTTCTGAAACACGGGCAAGAATGATATCTGACATGAGGCAGGATGACTCCCATGCAGAAGACCTCTGTATCTGCATGTTATGCTGAAAATATAGACTCCGGTCATAGTAAAACATGAACAGGATTAATTTTATAGATTCTTCTGAAGGCAGATGAGGGGAAGACTAAAAAAAGCCCCGATGTTGAGATCGGGGCAAAACATCTTGATTACGGAATGATGTTCTCTGGTCAGTGTGAGAACAGGCATCACTATAAGGGGGAATCGTGCAGGTTTAATGGAGAAATCATGGAGAAAACGGCGATGACCCGTTACTCTGACATTTTTACACCCTGAAGGATCATGATAATGAAATATCTTCTCCTGGCGCTGGTTTTACCGCTGGCCGCCTGCTCAACAAAGACAACCCCTCCTGATGCGCCTCAACCGCCGCACGCTATTGGTATGGCAAACCCGGCGTCAGTGTACTGTCTGGAGAAAGGGGGAGAGCAAATCCCTGTTCAAAGCCCGCAGGGCGTACGTACCGAGTGCAAATTGCCAGACGGGGAAGTGATCGATGAATGGGATCTCTACCGCCGCGATCACCCGCAACCGACCAGATGACAACGGCAATAAAACTGCGATACACTTCTCTTTAGGATTATTCTTAGCCAGTTTCTGGCAGTACGTTTGCGAGAAGAAGTATGTTTCAGTTAAAACCGGGCAGCATGGCGATGATCGTGGGTGCGCGTACGGCGGCAGGCCGTCGAAATATCGGTAAATCCGTCGAGCTGTTTGGACTTTGTCAGCCGGGCCAGCGTTTTGTGAACCCGGTTAACGGCGTCATGACGCAATTACCCGCCACGTCAGCGCGTGCGCTGTGGCTGGTCACCGGTGATGTTTACGCCTTTGATAATCAGCACGGTTTTGCGTTTGTTCGCCCGGAACATCTGATGCCGCTTACTCCCGACGAGATGCCACACAACGTGGATGAGCTGGCGATCGGTTAATCACAGTTTACGCAGCCAGTCCGCCAGTACCTGCGCGTGATTCTGCTCCGTATTTTTCGCCCCATAGAGTAGCGTCACGGTCTGCTGTTTGGCGAGAGCCGCCAGGCGTTTGCCTTCATCCGGATGCTGCGCCAGCTCTTTACGATAGGCTTCACTGAACGCGGTGAAATCTATCGTTTCACTGTGAAAGGCTTTTCGCAGTTCGCTGGACGGCGTTAGCGCTTTACACCACTCATCACAGGCGAGGTCGGTCTTTTTTATCCCGCGCGGCCAGAGTCTGTCGACCAGGATCCGGTAACCGTCTTTTGAGGTCGCCTGCTCATACACGCGTTTACATTGAATCATGGGTCCTCCTCATTTCCTTACGACGTTCTGCAAGAACACTATAGCACCCGGCTTTTATCCACCCAATTTAAGGTATTGTGATAATTGCAAAAGATCGGTAGTCTGAGGTTCCTTATGTTATCTGAAAATCCTCCGGCATAAGGAATCTCTGATGGAACTCTCCCCGGTTAAAACGACGCTGCGCATTGCGCTGGTTGGTGATTACAATCCCGATGTTATTGCGCACCAGGCGATCCCGCTGGCGATTGACGACGCCGCTGCGGTTCTGGAGCTCACCGCTGATTATGACTGGCTCGCCACGCCTGAGCTGACCAGCCCCGAAGACCTGGTCGGGTACGATGCCATCTGGCTGGTACCGGCAAGCCCGTATAAAAACACCGAGGCGGCGTTTATTGCGGCCCGTTACGCGCGTGAGAACAGCATCCCCTTTCTCGGCACCTGCGGCGGGTTCCAGCATGCGCTGATTGAGTATGCGCGTAATGTACTGGGCTGGCACGATGCAGGCCATGCCGAAACCGACACCGAGGGAAGGATGGTAATTGCGCCGCTGACCTGCTCGCTGGTGGAAAAAACCGACGCGATCGAGCTGCGGAATAACACGCTGATTGCTAAAGCGTATGGCAAGCCGGAAATTCAGGAGGGGTATCACTGCAATTACGGCGTCTCACCTGAGTTTGCCGACCAGCTTGAGCGGGGCGACATGCGCGTAACGGGCTGGGACGAGCAGGGCGAGATCCGAGCGGCAGAGCTGGTAACCCATCCTTTCTTTGTCCTCACCCTGTTCCAGCATGAGCGGGCCGCGCTACAAGGGCGCCCGGTCGTGCTGGTACAGGCCATGATGCGGGCGGCGCAGGGTTAAAAAAAGCAGACCTCCGGGTCTGCCTTGAATGTCAGCGGGGTGTGATCTCCCGGTCACGCCCGGCAAGCATACCGCATAACGCCATCACCACCGCGGCCAGCGCGCAGGCGAGCAGCGGAATGCGCCAGTCTCCGGCGGTATCATGAATTTTCCCCATCAGCGGTGGGCCACATGCCGCCAGAAGATAGCCAATCGACTGTGCCATGCCGGAGAGCGCCGCGGCCTGATGGGCCGAGCTGGCGCGCAGCCCGATAAACGTCAGGCCGAGGATCATGGTGGCGCCGGATCCAAAGCCAAACACCAGCGTCCAGACGACGGCCAGCCCCGGCGCGAACCAGAACCCGGCCGCGCTGACGGCGCACATCAGGGCGACTAGCCCGGCAATGCCACGCTGATCGTTAAGACGGTGCAGGATCAGCGGAATGGCGAGACCGGGAACCGCGGTTGCCAGCTGGAGAAGCCCGTGCATGGAGCCAGCCTGCGTTTCGCTGTAGCCATGGCTAAGCAAAATCGCGGGTAACCAGCCGATAATGACGTAGTAAATCAGCGAGTTAATGCCCAGAAAAAGCGTCACCTGCCAGGCGAGCGCCGAGCGCCAGATAGCCCGATTGTGCAGCGCGCCCGCTCCGGTCAGGGTGGCGGCCGGCTTCTGGCGCCATTGCGGTAACCACAGCAGCAGCGCCACCAGCGGGAAGAACATCAGCATCAACAGCGCCCCGTGCCAGCCACCACTCCCCAGCGACAGCGGGACGATCAGCGCCGACCCTGCGGCAGCAGCGGCTCCCATCGTCAGCGAATAAGCCCCCGTCAGTTTTGCGACCTGGCCCGGAAAATCACGTTTGATTAAGCCAGGTAACAGGACATTGCCCAGCGCAATCCCACAGCCTACGATCGCCGTACCGATAAACAGCAGCGAGGCCGACGGCAGCGAACGTACGCCAATCCCGATGCAAATCAGCAGCAGAGCGATAAAAAGGCTGCGCTCCATGCCCAGGCGCCGGGCGACGCCTGCGGCAAGGGGAGAGATAAAGGCGAAGGCCAGCAGAGGCAGCGTCGTGAGCAGGCCGGTTTGCGCCGTGCTTAAGCCATAGTCCTGTCGGATGGTATCGAGCAGGGGGGCGACACCGGTAAAGGTGACGCGCAGCGTCGTGGCAATCATCAGGATGCCTGCAATCAGCAGCGCACCCTGTTTCCCGGAAGGTTGAATAGCAGTAGTCATTATTGTCTCTTACGTTCAGGCGAGCGCATACCATACCGATTTAAGTCGTGGTTGAAATCAGGCTAAAATGACAGTTTATCGCTAATATCGGACAACTTTATGTACGGACTGGGGCTCGATGGCTACGATCCCGATAGCCAGCACGACGCGGCGGTGGCCTTTCGCATCCGCGTGGTGGCACAGGAACAATATATTCCGCTGCATCAGCACCGCAAAGGGCAGCTGATTATGGCGCTGGGGGGAGCGATCACCTGTGAAGTGGAGAACGCGATGCTGATGGTGCCGCCCCAGTATGCGGTGTGGATCCCGGGACAAACGCCGCACAGCAACAAGGCGACGCCCGGCGCGCAGCTCTGTCTGCTGTTTATTGAACCCGGTGCGCTCGAATTGCCGACGCGTACCTGTACGCTGAAAATATCGCCCCTGGTGCGGGAGCTGGTGCTGGCGCTTGCGGACAGGTCACGGGAGGAACTGCCTCTTCCCGCTACCGGAAGGCTGGTTGACGTCCTGTTTGATGAACTGCCCCTGCAACCGCAGGAGCATCTACAGCTGCCGGTATCTCCGCATCCAAAAATTCGCCTGATGAGTGAGACCATGGCAAACGAACCTGCCGCCTGGCAGACGCTGGCGCAGTGGGCCAGCCACTTTGCCATGAGCGAACGCAATCTGGCGCGGCTGGTGGTGAAAGAGACTGGCTTGAGCTTTCGCCGCTGGCGGCACCAGCTCCAGCTGATTGTCGCATTGCAGTTTTTGATCGGCGGAAAGTCGGTTCAGCAGGCGGCGCAGGCGCTGGGGTATGACTCCACCACCGCCTTCATCACCATGTTTAAGAAAGGACTGGGACAGACGCCCGCCCGCTATATCGCCAGCCTGACTACGACTTCCCGATAAACAGCGAAACCAGTCCGGCAGCAATCAGCGGGCCAACCGGCACGCCACGAAACAGCGCCACGCCTAACACGGTGCCCACCAGCAGCCCGGCCACCAGTGAAGGCTGGCTGCTCATCAGCGTCACGCCGCGCCCGCCAAGCCATGAGACAAAAACGCCCACCGCAATCGCCACCAGCGATTTCCAGTTTACAAAGGAGTGCAGCAGCGTTGAGGCCGGTAGCGTTCCGCTGGCAATCGGGGCCATCACGCCGATGGTCAAAATAATGATCCCGATGGTAAGCCCCTGTTTTTCTATCCACGGGAAGAAGGTATTCAATGGTGTGACGCGAACGATGATCAGGACCAGAATGGAAATCGCGACGGTGGTGTTGTGGCTGACAAAACCCAGAGCAGCCAGGGCCAAAAGTATGAGCAGTGTAGGGTCGAACATGACGGGATCCTTGCCAAAAATAGTAAGCCTGCTTACTTTACGCGCAAACGCGACGGCAGGCAGGCTTTACTGAAAAAATTGTCTATTTTTGGGCACTTGCCTGACGTTAGTCCACCAGCTGCTGGATAAGTGGACTTCCTTCGCGGATAAACACCGGGATGGTTTCCAGCGCCGCAGGCACCCGGATATGCTCCCCACCGGCGTAGCGCTCACCGTTGAGAGCGACCCAGCTATTGCCCGTCGGCAGCCAGACATCGCGCTCACGCTGACCGGCCTGCATAACCGGCGCCACCAGCAGATCTTCGCCAAACAGATACTGATCTTCACACGTCCAGCTCTGCTTATCCTGCGGATAGTGCCAGAACAGCGGACGCATGAGAGGGTCTCCGTGCAGATGAGCCTGCTGGTACAACGCGTCAATATAGGGGCGCAGGGTTTCGCGCACGGTAAGCCAGTGCTGCATGATGGCGTAATTCTCTTCTCCGTAACTCCACAGCTCATTAGGCGAACCGCTGTTACACTGAGGAATGCCGTCACGGTAGCGCTCCGGGGGCTGGATCTGCGGTTCGCGATAGCCGTGCATGCGCAGAACCGGTGTAAACACCGCCCACTGGAACCAACGGATCAGCAATTCGTGGAACGCCGGGTCGTTAACGTTCCCTCCCTGGAAGCCACCGATATCGGTTGTCCACCATGGGATCCCCGCCAGCCCCATATTCAGTCCCGCGGCGAGTTGATTGCGAAAAGCATGGAACGAGGAGTGGACATCACCCGACCACGCCAGCACGCCGAAGCGCTGGCTGCCTGCCCAGGCACAGCGTACCAGGTTAACAATGTCGGTTTCACCATTTGCCTGGAGCCCATCGTAAAAGCCCTGCGCAAAGTCACGCGGGTAGCGATTGCCCACTTCCAGCACCGGACCGGCGTGGTAGCGATAGTTGTCAAAATCATAGGCTCGGTATTCCGGTTCGGCTTCGTCCAGCCAGAACAGCTTAATGCCCATGTCGTAGTAATTTTTCTTCACCGTATCCCAGACGAATTTCCGCGCCTCAGGATGGGTCGCATCAAAGAAGGTTGTATTGCCCATAAAATCGAGGTTGACCTGCACGCCACGTTCACTGCTGACCAGCCAGCCTTTGGCTTTCATCAGCGGGTAGAGAGGGCTGCGCGCCTCTACCGTTGGCCACACCGACACCATCAGCGCAATACCCATTTCGCGCAGCTCGTCGACCATCCCTTCAGGATCGGGCCAGTCTACGGGGTCGAAGCACCAGGTGCCCTGATTCGGCCAGTGGAAAAAGTCGATGACCATCACCGATAGCGGCAGATTACGGCGGCGATACTCCCGCGCAACCTCCAGCACCTCCTGCTGGGTGCGGTAGCGTAATTTGCACTGCCACAGCCCGCTGATAAACGCCGGGGCGGAGGGCGGAGTGCCGGTGGCTTTCACATACTGGCGGGTGATATCCGCCACCGTGTCGGCGGCGGTGATCCAGTAGTCCATTTCTCCTGTGACGCGGGCGCGCCATTCCGTCTGATTTTTTGCAAAGCTGGCTTCACCAATCGCCGGGTTGTTCCACAGCAGGCCATAGCCAAGGCTGGACTGCATAAAGGGCACGCTGGCCTGGGAGTTGCGCTGCGCCAGTTCCAGCGTACAGCCTTTCAGATCCAGCCACGGCTGTTGATACTGACCCATGCCATAGATGCGTTCATCCGGACGCGATTCAAACCGGACGGTGAGCTGATATTTCCCCCCCATTAGCGGCTTAAATTCGCGGCCATCCAGCTTCAGGGCGCTGACATATTTATCCTGGCTCTTCTCGCTGGCACCGATACCCACCGTTGAACGCTGGCGCCACATCTCTTCCAGCAGCAGTTCGCCGCGCTGATTGTAGAAGGCCAGCTGACCTTTAAGGTTCAGCGTCGCGGTAATATTGCCGTTGCGCAGCGTCAGGCTTTCCGCTTCGGCGACAATCTCAGCCTGGCAAGGGGCGGCGGGCAACAGTGCCTGTAAGGCGTCATCAAAAGTCGGGGAGCAGGTGGCCCTGACGCGCAGGCTGTTTTCACCCCACGGTTCAATACGCAGGATCTGGCGTTCAAAACGCCATTCGATACTGTTGGAATGTTGGATCAGCTCACTCATGGAAAACGCGTCCTTCTAAACAGGGTGTTTGGCAAGATGGATGGATTGCATTGTGCTGTCGTCGAGCTTGTACCAGCGCAGCGTGGCAAACGCGCAGAGTGACAAGACGCCAGGCACGACGGTGAAGAGGGCGATGATGCAGTACATGGCCGTGGTGGTCTGTTCCGGGGCGTTGGCGACATAGCCGCTTAAGCCCAGCGTCCAGCCAACAATCGCGCCGCTGATCGCCATTCCCAGCTTGAGTACGGCGAGGAAGGTGGAGAAGATCACGCCGTCCATGCGTTTCCCCTGTTTCCATTCGCCGTAATCGGCGACGTCCGCCATCATTACCCACATCAGCGTGGTGGTGGCCTGGTAAAGGGTGGAGACGATAAACGTCATGGGCACCAGAATAAGCACTGACTTAGGCGCAAAGAACAGGGCGATGCTGAGTACCCCCGCCAGTACGGAACAGTATCCAAACATCTGCACTTTGCTGACGTTCTGCGTCAGACGTTTGGCCAGCGCACTGCCTGCGGCTTTCCCGAGAATATGCGCCCCGAGCATCCACATAAAATAGCTTGCGCTACCGAGATAATAAGTGACGAAATACATCATTGCGCCAAGGCGAATAACGCCAAAACCAATGTTGGTTAATACCAGGACGGCGACAACCCGCCATTGGTCGTTTCGTAATAAATCCCGCAGTTCCGCAAGATAATTATTGTGGGTAGCGGGAGCCTTAATACGTTCACGCGTATTGGCGAAGCAGATCCAGAACATGATGACCGCGATGGTCGCCATAATGGCCATCGCCCAGCGGTAGCCCAGTAATTTATCATCGCCGCCTAAAAACTCTGCGAGCGGCATCATAAAGAATGTCGACAGCGCGCCACCCAGCGTGGCCAGGAAAAAACGATAGGACTGGAGGGAAATTCGCGCATCGTTGTCGGGCGTGATCACCGCGCCCATGGAGCAATAGGGAATATTGATTGCGGTGTACATCAGCATCATCAGGGTATAGCTGACGGTGGCGAAAATCATTTTACCGTGCAGATCGAGCGACGCCGGCACGGCGTAGGTCAGCAGACAACTTGCGCCAAAGGGCAGCGCCAGCCACAGCATCCAGGGGCGGAATTTGCCCCAGCGCGTGCGCGTCCTGTCTGCGATATAGCCCATCGCCGGGTCTATTATGGCATCGGCGGTTCTCGCCAGAAGAAACATGGTGCCCACGAATGCGGCAGGTAGCCCCACCACGTCCGTATAGTAAAACGTCAGAAAAATAATGACGTTATCCAGCCCAATATGGCTCGCCATATCGCCTAACCCATAACTGATCTTTTCTTTACGGGTAATTATTTCGGTCATTGTATTCACCTTGCCAGTGTAAGGTTTATTTTTGAGGTGCTCCGTAAACAAGGTTAACCATGATGAAAAGGTTAACAATTGCGAGATCTGGCATCGGGGTTACGTAAATTTCTTTTCGTGATACCGGTAACAAATAAAGTATTTAAACAGTGACTTTATACGGTGGAGGATAGGTAACAGCGAATCGTTTCAGCGAAAAAATAGTCATTTTACGGACGCGTCATTGTCATTTAACTGTCATTGTGCGGGGGTAAAAAAGAGGCAAATGGGCAAAGCAGAGGGCATCATGAACGATCCTATGTTTGTCGAAACGCTGATTATCTCCTCATCGTTTTTTATTATCGCGATTATTTTGATTGCTTCCGTGCTGCTGCTGGAAAACGGCTGACCGTTAGCCAGCCGCTGTATTTATTGTTTACGGAACGTCACCAGTTCAGGACGGGCGATACGCAGATAGTCCTGGGTATCCATAATCACCGACTTTTCCAGCAGGCCAGCGTTAAAGGCGATCTCGTCGAAGCGCTCAAACAGCAGCGGATCGGCGACCAGCTTCAGATCCGGGTGAAAGCTGAAGGGGGGAATGGCGCCGAAAACGCAGCCGGTAAGCGCATCCACTTCAGCCGGACTGGCGAGCGAGGCCTTTAGCCCACCGAAATGACTGGCCAGCAGGCTCAGATCGGCCTGCCGATCGGCGGCGAGGATTGCCAGAATATGTTTCTTAACACCTTTGCCTTTTACCTTGCAGACCAGTGCTTTTGCACCCTGTCGGAGATCGGTCCCGCGAATTTCACTGACCGCTTCGCATTTCCCAACGGCCTCATGCGCCACCACGCGAAAGCGCGCCTCCTGCTCGGTTAATAAGCTGATTAGCCGCTGATGGGTCGTCGTCCCGATCACGTCATCAGACATAACGATTTCACCTGTGATTTGCCAATACGTAGCTTGTTACATTAGCACGGGACGAAGAGGGCGGAAAGAAAACAGCCAGCGGGTGCGCTGGCTGTTGGGTCATGCGTTGCTGGTGGACGACTGTTTCTGGAACAGTTCCCGGAAGACCGGGTAGATGTCATCCTGGTCACGAATGTGCTGCATCGCAAAGTTATCGAACATCGCTTGCAGATGCTCATACTCACGCCACAGCGTCTGGTGGGCGCGACGGGTAATTTCAATGTAGCTGTAGTAACGCACCACCGGCAGGATCTTCTTCGCCAGAATTTCATGACACAGCGGCGAGTCATCCGCCCAGTTATCGCCATCCGATGCCTGCGCGGCGTAGATATTCCACTGCGCCGGATCGTAGCGCTCCTTCACCACCTCGTCCATCAGCTTCAGGGCGCTCGACACAATGGTGCCGCCGGTCTCCTGCGAGTAGAAGAACTCATGTTCATCCACCTCTTTCGCCTGAGTGTGATGGCGGATGTAGACCACCTCCACGTTCTTATACGTTCTGCTCAGGAACAGATAGAGCAGAATATAAAAACGCTTAGCCATATCCTTGGTGGCCTGATCCATTGAACCTGATACGTCCATCAGGCAGAACATCACCGCCTGACTGGAAGGCTCCGGCCGTTTTTCGTAGTTCTTGTAGCGCAGGTCGAACGTGTCGATAAACGGCACCCGGTCGATCTTCGCCCGCAGTTCGGCGATCTCTTTTCGCAGGCGCTCCTCTTCCAGCAGTTGTGCCGGCTCCGTGTTTTCCACCACTTTCAGGCTGGTTTCCAGCTCGCGCAGTTCGCGCCGTTTGCCTGCCGTCATCGCCGTGCGTCGCGCCAGCGAGTTTTGCAGTGAACGCACCACGCTGATGTTGGCGGGCACCCCGTTTGCGGTATAACCCGCGCGGTGGGTTTTGTATTCGTTGAGCTGACGGTGCTGATTCTTTCTCAGATTCGGCAGGGCCAGATCCTCAAACAGCAGGTCGAGATATTCGTCTTTTGAAATCTGAAAGACGAACTCGTCCTGGCCTTCACCGTCCTGGCTGGCCTGCCCCTGACCGCTGCCAGAACCGCCGCCTCCGCCTTGGGGCCGCTCGATTCTGTCATTCTGGACGAAGTGGTCATTACCTGGGTGCACGCGATGGCGAAGGCCGCCACGCCCCTGATGAAACATCGGTTCGCTGATGTCATCGTTGGGGATGGAGACGGATTCGCCGCTGTCGACGTCGGTCACCGAGCGTTTGTTGATGGCCTCGGAGATCGACTGTTTAATTTGCGCTTTATAACGGCGCAAGAAGCGCTGGCGATTCACCGTGCTCTTGTTTTTGCCGTTAAGACGCCGGTCAATAAACCAGGTCATATATCCCCCGTACTGCATTTGCCAACTTGCAGCGTCCGTAAGTACCGGACATTTTGTTGGCCCGGTAAGCGCGTTACCGGGCACTTGTTTTAAGACGATTTACGCACGCGCAGATACCATTCACAGAGCAGGCGGACCTGTTTGCGGGTATAGCCTTTTTCCATCATACGGTCGACAAAATCGTCGTGCTTTTTCTGCTCGTCGGTTGAGGTTTTGGCGTTGAACGAGATGACCGGCAACAGCTCTTCCGTGTTAGAGAACATTTTCTTCTCTATAACCGTGCGCAGTTTTTCGTAGCTGGTCCAGTTCGGATTGCGGCCGTTGTTATGCGCTCTGGCGCGCAGCACGAAGTTCACAATCTCGTTTCGGAAGTCTTTCGGGTTGCTGATCCCGGCTGGTTTCTCGATTTTTTCAAGTTCCGCGTTCAGGGATTCACGGTCAAACAGCTGGCCGGTATCCGGGTCGCGATACTCCTGATCCTGGATCCAGAAGTCAGCGTAGGTGACGTACCGGTCGAAGATGTTCTGGCCGTATTCGGAATAGGATTCCAAGTAGGCGGTCTGGATCTCTTTGCCGATAAACTCGGCGTATTTCGGGATCAGGTAGCCTTTCAGGAACTCCAGGTAGCGTTCAGCCTGCTCCTGTGGGAACTGTTCACGTTCAATTTGCTGTTCCAGCACGTAGAACAGATGTACCGGGTTGGCGGCCACCTCCGCGTGGTCGAAGTTAAAGACGCGGGAGAGGATCTTAAACGCGAAACGCGTCGACAGACCGTTCATCCCTTCGTCGACCCCGGCGTAATCGCGGTATTCCTGGTACGATTTCGCTTTCGGGTCGGTATCCTTCAGGCTTTCGCCGTCATACACGCGCATTTTTGAGTAGATGCTGGAATTTTCCGGCTCTTTCAGGCGCGACAGGATCGAGAAGCGCGACAGCGTTTCCAGCGTTCCCGGTGCGCAAGGGGCATGAACCAGCTCACTGTGGTTGAGCAGTTTTTCGTAAATCTTGATCTCCTCGGAGATCCGCAGGCAATAAGGCACTTTGACGATGTACACGCGGTCAAGGAACGCCTCATTGTTTTTGTTGTTACGGAAGGTCACCCATTCAGATTCGTTAGAGTGGGCAAGGATAATCCCGTTAAACGGCAGGGCGGAAATACCTTCCGTCCCGTTGTAGTTCCCCTCCTGGGTGGCGGTCAGCAGCGGATGCAGCACTTTGATCGGTGCTTTAAACATCTCGACAAATTCCATAATCCCCTGGTTGGCGCGGCACAGCGCACCGGAATAACCGTAGGCATCCGGGTCGTTTTGCGCGTGATGCTCCAGCTTACGGATATCGACTTTACCCACCAGCGCCGAGATATCCTGGTTGTTCTCGTCACCGGGTTCAGTTTTGGCAATGGCGATCTGCTCGAGGATAGACGGCCACACTTTCACGACGCGGAATTTGGTGATGTCCCCGCCAAACTCGTGCAGACGTTTTGCCGCCCATGGCGACATGATCGTACCGAGATAGCGATGCGGAATGCCAAACTCTTTTTCCAGAATTTGCGCATCCTCTTGCGGATTAAACAGGCACAGCGGATGGTCATTGACCGGGCTGCGCTCGCCGTTGGCGCTCAGCACATAGATCGGCACGCGCTGCATCAGCGCTTTCAGCCGTTCAGCCAGGGAGGATTTACCCCCACCGACAGGACCCAGCAGGTAAAGGATCTGTTTCTTCTCTTCCAGCCCCTGAGCGGCATGCTTCAGGTAGGAGACGATCTGCTCAATGGCATCTTCCATGCCATAGAACTCTTCAAACGCCGGGTATCGGGCGACCACCCGATTCGAAAAGAGACGGGAAAGCCGTGGCTCCAGGGCAGTATCAACCATGTTTGGCTCACCAATAGCCATCAATAGCCGTTCTGCCGCATTGGCATAGGCACTGCGATCTTGCCGACAAATGGTAAGAAACTCCTGCAGTGTGAACTCTTCGTCCTTGGCAGCTTCGTAGCGCTGGCGATAGTGATCGAATATATTCATGGCATGCCGTCCTTTCGTTTTTTAGCACAGGATAAGAGCCGTTCGTATGAGTAGTGGAGGCTCCCGGAAGAGAATTTTTCGCACCTCACTGCCAGAGCAGCAACCTGTGTGCCAGGTCGAAGGCTATGAACCGCAGGGTGTTCAGCAAAACCTCTTCTTAAATTAAAGCGTAGATGGCAATTGCAAAACTTGCATACGGATAAAATCTACTTTCAATGACATATCAATAACTCATCCAAAAATTTCCACTGCGGTTATAAGCGAAAAGCGGGTTTTTCATTTATCGGTCACATAAATGAAAGCGGGATGTCATCTGAAAAATGAAAAATAACGGGTTAATCAAACGGATTAGCGCGCAAAAAATTTTGGGATGTACGGGAATGGCGGTTACACTTCACCCGCTGATTATTTGACTACAGGAAAGAATGGATTGTGACCAAACTCAAACTTCTGGCATTGGGCATCCTTGCCGCTACCGCAGCGAGCACCGTACAGGCTGAGAGCCAGTGGACTGTTGGCGCGGGTGCTGGCGTGATTAACAGCCCGTACAAGCAGTATGACCGCGACGTTTATCCTGTCCCCGTTGTCACCTATGAAGGCGATAACTTCTGGTTCCGTGGGTTGGGCGGTGGCTACTATCTGTGGAACGATACGGCCGATAAGCTCTCCATCATGGCCTATTACGATCCAACGCACTTTAAACCAGGCGACAGCGACAGCAATGCGCTTCGTCAGCTGGACAAACGCAGAAGCTCACTGATGGCGGGGCTTTCTTACGTCCATAATACCGAGTATGGCTTCCTGCGCACTGCGCTGGCGGGCGATACCCTGGACAACAGCAACGGCTTCATCTGGGATCTGGCGTGGCTTTATCGCTATACCAACGGCGCAGTGACGCTGACGCCGGGTATCGGTGTGCAGTACAGCAGCGAGAATTACAACGACTACTACTATGGCGTGTCTAAAGCGGAGTCTCGCCGCAGTGGTCTGAAGAGCTACAGCGCGGATGATGGCTGGGACCCGTACCTGGAACTCACCGCCTCGTATAACTTCCTCGGTGACTGGAATGTGTACGGTACTGGCCGTTACATTCGTCTGAGCGATGAAGTGAAAGACAGCCCGATGGTCGACAAGTCCTGGTCTGGCATCTTCTCCGTGGGTGTGACCTACAAGTTCTGACCAGAACGTGATGCATTAAAACGGGGCGCTAGCGCCCCGTTTGTTTTTTATGATGCCTGAACAATATTAGCGCTTCACAATCTTGATCGTCTGGCCTAAGCGGGACGGTTTTTCTTCGCTGGTTTTCTGCGGCGCGGTCACGCACGCGGTTTCCACGCACACGAAGGTCTTGTAACCGTCATCCGGGATATCCGCCATGCTGACGGAAAGGGCAGGGCCCGGGTTCCAGCCCACCACGTTGCTGTGGTGGTGATGAACCACATCAATACCGCGGTTCAGCGCGCTGTCGTGGATGACGCTACAGGCTTCCGGGTGCAGATACACGCGGTCGGTACGATCCGGGAAAGTCTGCACGCCGTCGTCCAGCTTGCCTTCTTTCGCGTTATCCACTTTGTCGATAAAGGTATCGCCAAGTCCGCTCACCTTAACGGCCTGAATGTCGCCTACGTTGAAATAGGTGTGCAGGGCGGATGTTGTTTCGAATTCGCCGTGCGCTTCCAGTTCAATTTCGCAGGTTTTACCCAGCTTGAAGCGGGCATACAGGGTAAACTCGTGTGGCCACAGGGCACGCGTTTCATCATTCGCCTGGAGTTCAAAGGTCAACACCGCACCGTTTTCATCTTCATTGTGGGCTTTCAGCGTCCACTGCTGGTTACGGGCGAAACCGTGTGAGGGTAAACCCTGCTGCGCTGACGGGCCAAACCATGGCCAGCAGATCGGTACGCCGCCGCGGATCGCCGCCCCTTTTTTGAACGAGGTGGCCTCGCTCAGCCACAGGCCTTCTTCTTCACCTTCTGGTTTCCAGGAGAGCAGGTGGGCGCCATTGAGCGCTACGGAGGCTTTAACGCGCGGATGATCAACGACGATGATATCGGCACCGTCGATCTGACGGCGGGAGAGCACAGGGGTAAGTTGTTCGACTACCGGAAGTGCAAAAATTTTATTAATCATTAAGCAATCCTCTGTCTAAAAACAATAAAAAAGGCGACCGAAGTCGCCTTTTAGGATCAAGCACTCATCTCAACTTATTTGGAGATGTGAGCGATCAGGTCCAGTACTTTGTTAGAGTAGCCAGTTTCGTTGTCGTACCAGGAAACCAGTTTCACGAAGTTGTCGTTCAGTGCGATACCTGCTTTAGCATCGAACACGGAAGTGCACACTTCGCCGTTGAAATCGGTAGATACAACGTCGTCTTCGGTATAACCCAGAACGCCTTTCATTGGGCCTTCGGAAGCAGCTTTGATTGCTTTCTTAATTTCTTCATAAGAAGCAGCTTTTTCCAGACGAACGGTCAGGTCAACAACGGATACGTTAGGAGTTGGAACGCGGAACGCCATACCAGTCAGTTTGCCATTCAGTTCTGGCAGTACTTTACCTACTGCTTTAGCAGCACCGGTAGAAGATGGGATGATGTTCTGAGCCGCGCCACGGCCGCCGCGCCAGTCTTTGTGAGACGGGCCATCAACGGTTTTCTGAGTAGCGGTGGTTGCGTGAACGGTAGTCATCAGACCTTCGATGATGCCGAAGTTGTCGTTGATAACTTTAGCCAGCGGTGCCAGGCAGTTGGTGGTGCAGGATGCGTTGGAAACGATGTCCTGGCCAGCGTAAGTTTCGAAGTTTGCACCGCGAACGAACATTGGGGTGTTGTCTTTGGAAGGACCAGTCAGAACAACTTTCTTCGCACCCGCAGTGATGTGTTTACGTGCAGTTTCGTCGGTCAGGAAGATACCGGTAGCTTCAGCTACAACGTCAACACCGATTTCGTTCCATTTCAGGTTAGCTGGGTCTTTCTCAGCAGTAACGCGGATGGTTTTGCCATTAACAACCAGGTGGCCGTCTTTCACTTCAACGGTGCCGTCGAAACGACCGTGAGTTGAGTCGTACTTCAGCATGTACGCCATGTATTCAGCGTCCAGGAGATCGTTGATACCAACGATTTCGATGTCAGAACGTTTCTGAGCAGCACGGAAAACAATACGGCCGATACGGCCAAAACCGTTGATACCTACTTTGATAGTCATATATTCCACCAGCTATTTGTTAGTGAATAAAAGGTTGCCTGTAAAATTACAAAAACCTTACGCAGCGTCAAGCGGAATCGTGTCAATCATTGCGACAAATCAATCCTGTGACTAACGTTTGTGCGACTGACTCGCCTCACTTTCCCTTTGAGCTAGCAACCACATGGGGGCTGCGCCCGGAATTTTAAAGGCCTCGCAGGATTAAAATGTGAAATTGATCACAATTGCCTGACCGCCTTTTCGCGACACATAAGTTTAGAACAAAAGTGCACGCGCGGGTGTTAATGTTTTGTTAGAATCTGGGTTAAAAGATGTCTGTTTCAACAGCGAGATGTAAGCATATGTCGAACCAACGTAACCCCGACGATTTGAAAAAAAACCTTACAGAGATGCAGTTTTACGTGACGCAAAATCACGGCACAGAACCGCCGTTTTCCGGGCGTTTGCTGCACAATAAACGGGAAGGCGTCTACCACTGCCTGGTGTGTGATGCACCGCTGTTTAACTCCCAGACGAAGTACGATTCTGGCTGCGGCTGGCCGAGCTTTTACGAGCCTGTCAGCGATGATGCGATCCGCTACCTGACGGACACCTCGCACGGCATGGTGCGCACCGAAATTCGCTGCGGGAATTGTGACGCCCATCTCGGGCATGTCTTCCTGGATGGCCCGCAGCCGACGGGGGAGCGTTTCTGCGTAAATTCGGCTTCCATGAGCTTTACCGATGATGAAAACGGCGACCAGACCAAGGGTTGAAAAAACGATTCAGCAAATTATTCCTTTGAAAGGGAGAGATCATGAATATTGATGACATGATTGCAGGTATGACCCCGGAGGTTTATCAGCGTCTGGTAACGGCCGTTGAGCTGGGAAAATGGCCGGACGGTGTGGCGCTCACACCTGAGCAAAAAGAGAACAGTTTGCAGCTGGTGATGCTGTGGCAGGCGCGTCACAATACCGACGCCCAGCACATGACTATCGACACTAACGGTCAGATGGTGATGAAAAGCAAGCGCGAGCTGAAAGAAGAGTTCGGCATCGCGCCGAAGCCGATTGCGACCTTCAAATAAAGCTCCCATGTAGGCCGGGTAAGCGCTAGCGCCACCCGGCACACTACATCTTAGTGCGGGATCCCAAGCGACTCCGCCAGCTGTTTCGCGAGCTGGTTTTCGTCGTCAGCACCGTACTCCCAGAACATGGCGCCAGCCAGACCTTTCTCCTTAATGTAATCCGCTTTGATCGCCACGGAGCGCGGGTTCTCATAGGAAATCGCAAACAGCGCCTTCCCGTCGGCGGATTTCACCGACAGCCACGGCACCTTCGCCTGTTCGTCCCAGTGCTCGGTAAAGCGTTTCTGCGGATCGTTCAGCAGCTTGCGGACGATATCGTTGTATTTCACATAGGTATCTTTGGTCAGATCATAGCCAAGCGATTTGAACAGGCCCAGTTCCTGCGGCCCGAAGTAGGGCTGCGTCACCGGATTGTTCTGCGCGTCCGATTTGCTCCAGTCGATACCCGGTTCAACGGCGCGCTTCGGCACGCGCCCATAGAAACCAATTCCGAGGTTCATCTGCTGCGGCTTCAGCCCGGCGGCCAGATAGTTATTCACCACAAAATCGACGCTGTATTTGTCTGCGGCAGCCACCGTTGGCCAGGCGCTGGAGACATACAGATTCGCGTTAAAATACTGAGTACCGTACGCCATGTCGTAGGTCATCAGGTTGATGTAATCGAGCAGGGGGGCAATGGCTTTCACATCCACCCAGCTTTTCGGACTTTCCGCATTCGCGCCCACCGCAATCGTGACCAGCTTTTTCTTACCAAACGCGTCACGCATCTCTTTTAACAGCGCGGTGAAATTATCCCGGTCGGCAGGGGTGCTCTCGACCAGTCCCCACGCGCCGTTGACCGGATATTCCCAGTCCAGGTCGATCCCGTCCAGGCCGTATTTACTGACGATCTCCTGCGCGGAGCGAATAAATACCGCGCGACTCTCTTTGGTTGCCGCTGCGCCAGAAAAACCACGCGCGCCCCAGCCGCCAACGGAAAGCAGGACTTTCAGGTTCGGGTTTTGTTTACGAAGCTGAGGAAGTAACGCCAGATCGGATGCCACCTTAGGTGATAACCAGATTTGATGCAGTTTTGCCGGATCTTTCAGCGCGGCGTTGGTTTCGTCTTTCTCGTTGTTATAGACCAGACCAAACGAGTAGTTGAGGTGGGTGATCTGGCGGACGTCGAGTTTATTAATATCGCCACCCGGTCCGGCGGTAACATCGCCACCCCCATTGAAGTAACCCACGGACATCAGGGGCGCGGCGGAAGCCAGTGACGCGCAAAGCAAGGGTAATGCTGCCAGCAAGGGCAAACGTTTCATATAATTTCCTCTTTGACTGAATAAAAATAACCACGCCACAGAAAAGGCGTGGCGAAAAAACAGCCTGAAGAGAATAGCATCGCCGTTTCGCTTGTGATGCGAGGGAGTTCACTTTATGGGGATTGGGGAAGAAATGCCGGGTGGCGCTGACGCTTACCCGGTCTACAAAACCAGAGAAAGTAGGCCGGGTAAGGCTAAGCCGTCACCCGGCTAAAAAGCTTACGCCTGCGTCTCCATCCAGTCAGCCAGCGTATACAGCGTTGCGCCTTCTGCGGCCATATCCATAAACGCCTGAGCGCTGTCATGCGGCTGAATATTCACCCCGCGACAGCCGTCGGTGATGACATTCACGGTATAGCCCAACTGGAGCGCATCCAGCACGGTGAACTTCACGCAGTAATCCGTCGCCAGGCCCAGCACAATCAGCTCGGTGATCTCATGGTGGCGCAACCACGCGTCCAGCGCCGTCTTCTGACGATGACCGTTATCAAAGAACGCGCTGTAGCTGTCGATGGTTGGGTTTTCACCTTTGTGGAACACCGCGTCGATGGCCTTCTGGTTCAGCAGCGGATGCAGCTCAGCGCCTTCCGTCTGCTGCACGCAGTGATCGGGCCAGAAGGTTTGCGCCAGCCCGTCCAGTTCGCCCTGGCTGTAAGGCTCAACGTTGTGCTGGCTGGCAAAGCTGCCGTGGTTTGCCGGATGCCAGTCCTGACTCGCCACCACCGCTTCACCACGAGCTTTACACCACTCAATCAGCGAATTCGCGACGTCTACGGTGCTGTCGCCTTCCGCGACGGCCAGCGCACCGCCCGCACAGAAATCATTTTGCAAATCGACCAGTAACAGGGCGCGTTGCTTCATGGGACCTCCTTATTCGTCCGGCGTCAGTTCACCGCGCAGGTTTTGCATCATGGCGCGGCGAATGGAATCAATATCCAGATCCTGACTCAGTAAATAGTGAAGTTTAGTCAGCGTTGCCTCAACGGTCATATCGAAACCACTGATCACCCCAGCGTGCGCCAGGGCATTACCGGTGGCGTAGCCGCCCATATTGACTTTGCCGGACATACACTGGGTGAGGTTGACCACCACAATCCCGCGATCGCTCGCCTCCTGAAGCTCTTTCAGGAATTCACCGTTCTGCGGGGCGTTACCCACACCATAGGAGCGCAGGATCAGCGCCTTCACCGGCTGGCGCAGGAAGTTGCGCACCACGTCGGCGGAAATACCCGGATAAATCGTCACCACGCCGATCGGCTGCGGGGTGATCGGGTGAACGATCAGTTCGCCTGCGGTATTTGGCGCGGGCGGCGTGCCCAGACGACGGATATGGATCCCCGCTTCCAGCAGCGGTTGCAGGTTAGGTGAGGCAAAAGCGTCAAAGCCATCGGCGTGCGCTTTAGTGGTACGGTTCCCGCGGTACAGCCGGTTGTTGAAGAACAGCGTTACCTCGTTGATCGGGTAATTAGCGGCCACGTACAGGGAGTTAAGCAGGTTGATCTGCCCGTCTGAACGCAGTTCCGCCAGCGGGATCTGCGAGCCGGTCACGATGACGGGCTTGCTCAGGTTCTCCAGCATGAAGGAGAGCGCCGAGGCGGTGAACGCCATGGTGTCGGTACCGTGCAGGATCACGAAGCCGTCATACTGGTCGTAATGGGCTTTAATATCGTCCGCAATATGCTGCCAGTCTTCCGGCGTCATGTCGGAGGAGTCCATCAGCGGCTCATATTCGTGGATGGTAAAGTCAGGCATTTCCGGACGGTGGAATTCAGGCATCAGCGCCAGCTGGCGCTGCAAGTGGCCGGAAACCGGGATATAGCCATTTTCTGAGCGCTGCATACCGATGGTACCGCCGGTATAGGCGACATAAATTGATTTCTTCTGCATGGTAATGAGTTCTTGTTCTTCAAAAGAAAAAATCCCCTCTTCACGGGAAGAGGGGACGGTTTTTAACGCACGTTCGCACAGGTCAGGCAAAACGCGTAGCGGCTTTGTGGATCATTAAAGGCTGCAAGCTTGTCGCTCTCCGCTTTCATGGCTTTCGCCGCGGTCGCCACCGGCGCCGGCAGATAAGCCTGAAGCGCGTCCGGCAGCATGGCACGAACGGAGCCGGACATGCTGTCCATGACCATATCGAAGAACGTTGGTTCGTCCTGATAATAGTCCACGTGCCACTGCTTGAGCTTCGCCAGCTCCGCCGCTTTCTTCACGGCGTCGTCGAAGTCACCCAGGCTGTCTACCAGGCCGTTGCTCTTCGCGTCCTGGCCGGTCCAGACGTGGCCCTGAGCGATCTGGTCAATCTGATCGGGCGTCTTTTTACGGGAGTCCGCAACAAGCGTGATGAAACGTTTATAGCCACTCTCAATGCTGAGCTGCATCATCTCAGACACCTCAGGCGGCAGGGATTTGGTAACGGACACATCCGCCAGCGGCGAGGTGGAGACGCCGTCGGTGTGGACGCCGAGATAATCCAGGCTGTTCTCTACGGTGTTGATCACGCCGAAGATGCCAATCGAGCCGGTCAGCGTGCTTGGGTTAGCCACAATGTAGTTGGCTGGCGTCGAGATCCAGTAGCCCCCGGAAGCCGCCATGCCGCCCATCGAGACCACTACCGGCTTGCCTGCGGCGCGCGCGGCGGCCAGTTCAGCACGGATCACTTCAGAGGCGCTGACGCTGCCTCCAGGGCTGTTCACCCGCAGGACAATCGCCTTCACTTTCGGATCCAGGCGCGCATCGCGGATCTGCGACGCGGTGGTTTCCCCGCCGACGTTCCCCGGCGTTTCTTCGCCGTCCATAATGGCCCCGTTAGCAAACACCACGGCGATGCTGTCACCGCTGTCGTCCGGCTTTTTCGCGGCGTAGTCATACATGCTGATGGCGCTGTAGTTTTTATCCTCTTTACTCCAGCCGAACTGTTTGGTCAGCGCTTTTTCAATTTCAGCGCTGGAACCCAGCTGATCGACCAGTTTGTTATCAAGCGCGTATTTCGCTGTATCGCCGTCCACCTTGCGCAGGCCGTCCAGCACGCCGCGCGCGCCCGGGAAGACCTGCTCAGCGGTAATCTGACGGTTAGCGGCAATGGTGCCGAGGTAGTTCTGCCACAGCTCGCCAATCCAGCGGCTGTCCGCTTCACGGGCGGCAGGGGACATATCATCGCGGATAAACGGCTCCACGGCGGATTTATAGGTCCCGACGCGGAAGACGTGGGTAGTGACCTTCAGCTTATCGAGCAGCGATTTGTAGTACAGACCGTTAGTGGCGAAGCCATGCAGATCGACCGTGCCCTGTGGCGAAAGCCAGATCTTATTGGCAAAGCTCGCCAGATAATATTGTCCCTGGGTGTAGCTGTCGCCAATGGCAATAACCGGTTTACCGCTGTCGCGGAATTCGCGCAGCGCCTTACCGATGTACTGCATTGACGGCTGATCGGCGCCGGCAAAATCTTTCAGGTCCAGCACGATACCGGTAATGTTACGATCGTCTTTAGCCTGACGGATGGTGTCGACGATATCAAACAGGGAGTTTTCCTGAAGACGGTCTGACGTTGCGCCGAACAGCTGGCGACCAATCACGCCCAGACGGTTGCTGGTCGATGGCTTATCAACAATCACCCCGGTGATATCGAGTAACAGCGCGCCGCGCGTCGAATGCTGCGACTGGTTTGCGTTGCTGATATGCATCCAGATACCTGCGCATACCAGGACCAGGAAGATGAAGAAGATGTTCATCACCAGGTTGCGGACGAAGTTGAGCAGTCGCCACGTCCATTTAAAGAAACCGGCAAAGATTCGCCAAAGGGTTCGCATGTATTCTCCCTAACCAGAAAAGGACTGTTTCCGTCGCCACGGGACGGTAATGTGCGGTTATCGTAATGACCCAACCGCCACTTGTCAGCAGGAATCGCCTGCCACGCTGTAACAAATTCTGCTGTCGTGTTAATTTTGTGAGTAAATTTCATGAAAGGAGTTAACCAATGGACGCACTTGAACTGCTTGTTAACCGTCGTAGCGCTTCCCGCCTGGCCGAACCGGCACCCGTCGGCGAGCAGCTGGAAAACATTCTGCGTGCCGGAATGCGTGCGCCGGACCATGGCACATTGCAGCCGTGGCACTTCTTTATCATTGAAGGCGAAGGGCGCGACCGCTTCAGCCAGCTGCTGGAGCAGGGGGCTGTTGCCGCAGGCCAGGATGAGAAGGGGATTGATAAAGCCCGCAGTGCGCCATTCCGCGCGCCGATGATCATCGCTGTCGTGGCGAAATGTCAGGCCGACCATAAGGTGCCGGTCTGGGAGCAGGAAATGTCCGCAGGCTGCGCGGTAATGGCGATGCAAATGGCCGCCGTCGCGCAGGGCTTCAATGGCATCTGGCGCACCGGACCGCTGACCGAGAGTTCGGTCGTGCGTGATGGCTTTGCCTGTGGTGAGCACGATAAAATTGTCGGCTTCCTCTATCTTGGCACCCCGCAGCTTAAAGCCTCCAGCACCATCAGCGTGCCAGACACCACGCCTTTCGTCAGCCGTTTCTGATAAGCCGCGCTAAACTGTCTGGATTCTGAGCATCCGCCGCAGAATTCAGACAGTCATACTTACCTCTTTATGGAATGAGCGCTACCATAGCGCGATTGAGATGACAGGAGACGTCCATGAGCGAGCAAACCATTCGTTTAACGCAATACAGCCACGGAGCCGGTTGCGGTTGTAAAATTTCCCCGAAAGTGCTGGAGACCATCCTGCACAGTGAACAGGCGAAGTTTGTCGACCCGAACCTGCTTGTCGGTAACGAAACGCGTGACGATGCAGCGGTTTATGACTTAGGTAACGGCACCAGCATTATCAGCACCACTGACTTCTTTATGCCGATTGTCGACAACCCGTTCGACTTCGGGCGCATTGCGGCCACCAACGCCATCAGCGATATCTTTGCGATGGGCGGTAAACCGATTATGGCGATCGCCATTCTGGGCTGGCCGATTAACACCCTCCCGCCGGAGATTGCCCGCGACGTGATCGAAGGCGGACGCTTTGCCTGCCAGCAGGCGGGTATTGCCCTGGCCGGTGGTCACTCTATCGATGCGCCGGAGCCGATCTTCGGCCTGGCCGTCACCGGCGTGGTGCCGACCGAGCGCGTGAAGCGCAACAGCACCGCGCAGGCGGGCTGCAAGCTGTTCCTCACTAAGCCGCTGGGCATTGGCGTACTGACGACCGCAGAGAAAAAATCACTCCTTAAGCCTGAACACGTCGGGCTTGCGACGGAGGTCATGTGCCAGATGAACCTCGCCGGTGCGGCATTCGCCAATATCGACGGCGTGAAGGCCATGACCGACGTGACCGGTTTTGGTCTGCTGGGGCACCTCTCTGAAGTCTGTCAGGGCGCGGGCGTGCAGGCGCAGGTCTGGTATCAGGATGTGCCGAAGCTGCCGGGCGTGGAAGAGTACATTGCTCAGGGCGCGGTGCCGGGCGGGACGCAGCGCAACTTCGCCAGCTACGGCCATTTAATGGGCGAAATGCCGGAAGCGTGGCGTAACCTGCTGTGCGATCCGCAAACCTCCGGCGGCCTGCTGCTGGCGGTGACGCCGGAAGCTGAAGCTGACGTTCAGGCGACGGCTGCCGAGTTTGGCATCACCCTGACGGCCATTGGTGAGCTGGTGACCGCCCGCGGTGGTCGCCCGATGATTGAGATCCGTTAATTCGATGCGGTTGTTCATTGCCGAAAAGCCGAGTCTGGCGCGTGCCATCGCCGATGTGCTGCCCAGGCCGCATCGCAAAGGCGACGGCTTTATCGAATGCGGTAACGGGCAGGTGGTCACCTGGTGTATCGGTCACCTGCTTGAACAGGCGCAGCCGGATGTCTACGACAGCCGCTACGCCCGCTGGAATCTCAACGATCTACCGATTGTGCCGGAAAAGTGGCGTCTCCAACCGCGTCCTTCCGTCACCAAACAGCTCAACGTCATTAAGCGCTTCCTGCATGAGGCGACGGAAGTGGTCCACGCGGGTGACCCGGACAGGGAAGGGCAACTGCTGGTCGATGAAGTGCTGGACTACCTGGAGCTGGCGCCGGAAAAGCGCCAGCAGGTGCAGCGCTGCCTGATCAACGACCTCAACCCTCAGGCGGTAGAGCGGGCCATTTCACGCCTGCGCGCCAACAGCGAATTTATTCCCCTGTGTGTCTCCGCGCTGGCGCGTGCCCGTGCGGACTGGCTATACGGGATCAACATGACCCGCGCCTACACCATTCTCGGGCGCAACGCGGGTTATCAGGGCGTGCTCTCCGTCGGTCGTGTCCAGACACCGGTGCTGGGGCTGGTGGTGCGTCGCGACGAAGAGATCGAAAATTTCGTCGCCAAAGACTTCTTCGAAGTCAAAGCGCATATCGTCACGCCGAAAGACGAACGCTTTACCGCCGTCTGGCAGCCAAGCGATGCCTGTGAGTCATATCAGGACGAAGAGGGACGGCTGCTGCATCGCCCGCTGGCGGAGCACGTGGTCAACCGCATTACCGGCCAGCCCGCAATCGTCACCAGCTATAACGACAAACGGGAAACGGAGCCCGCACCGCTGCCGTTCTCCCTTTCGGCGTTGCAGATTGAGGCGGCTAAGCGCTTTGGTCTTAGCGCGCAGAACGTGCTCGATATCTGCCAGAAGCTCTACGAAACCCACAAGCTGATCACCTATCCGCGTTCGGACAGCCGCTATCTGCCGGAAGAACACTTCGCCGGACGCCACTCGGTGATGAATGCCATTGGCGTCCATGCGCCGGATCTGTTGCCGCAACCGGCGGTAAACCCGGATACCCATAACCGCTGCTGGGACGATAAAAAAGTCGATGCTCACCACGCGATAATCCCGACGGCGCGCACCAGCAACGTCAACCTGACCGACAACGAAGCAAAGGTCTATAACCTGATCGCGCGTCAGTATCTGATGCAGTTCTGCCCGGACGCGGTGTTCCGCAAGTGCGTTATTGAACTGGAAATTGCCAAAGGCAAATTTATCGCCAAAGCGCGTTTCCTCGCGGAAGCGGGCTGGCGCACGCTGCTCGGCAACAAAGAACGTGACGAAGAGAACGACGGCACGCCGCTGCCGGTCGTGGCCAAAGGCGACGAACTGCTGTGCGAGAAGGGCGAAGTGGTTGAACGACAAACCCAGCCGCCGCGCCATTTCACCGACGCGACGCTGCTGTCGGCCATGACCGGCATCGCCCGTTTTGTGCAGGATAAAGATCTGAAGAAGATCCTGCGCGCCACCGACGGTCTGGGTACGGAGGCGACCCGCGCGGGAATTATCGAATTACTGTTCAAGCGTGGTTTCCTTGAGAAGAAGGGGCGTTACATCCACTCAACAGAGCCGGGACGGGCGCTCATCCACTCCCTCCCTGAACTGGCGGCCAGACCGGACATGACCGCGCACTGGGAGTCGGTGCTGACGCAGATCAGCGAAAAGCAGTGCCGTTATCAGGACTTTATGCAGCCGCTGGTAGGGACGCTTTATCAGCTGATTGACCAGGCGCGCAGTACGCCAGTGAAGCGATTCCGGGGAATGGTCGCCCCGGGCGGCGGGGCGAAGAAACCGTTCAAAAAGAAGAAAAGCGCAGCCAAAAATACAACCGCTTAAACCGTAGGCCGGGTAAGGCGAAGCCGCCACCCGGCGAAAGCCCCTCTGCGGCCTGAAAAAAGCCCGGTAACGCCAGCGCTTACCGGGCCTACAAGGGCGAGAATGCAGCGAAACTAAATCACACCCTGTCCGATCATCGCATCGGCCACCTTCACGAACCCGGCGATATTCGCCCCGCGCACGTAGTTAGTTTGCGAGGCCTCGCCGCCGTACTCCACGCAGGCGTGATGAATATCGAGCATGATGTGGTGCAGACGGGCATCCACTTTCTCTGCCTTCCAGCCCATTCTCGCGGCGTTTTGCGCCATTTCCAGACCGGATGTTGCCACGCCGCCAGCGTTCGCCGCCTTGCCTGGCGCAAACAGCACGCCCGCGTCCAGGAACAGGTCGGTCGCTTCAATAGTGGTGGGCATATTTGCCCCTTCCGCTACCGCTTTCACGCCATTGCTAATCAGCGTCCGGGCGGCATCCACGTCCAGTTCGTTTTGCGTCGCGCACGGCAGGGCGATATCCACCGGCACGCCCCACGGCTGTTTACCTTCCAGATAGGTCAGGCCAAATTCACGGGCATAATCCGCTACCCGACCGTCACGGCTGGCTTTGATTTCGCACATACGCGCCAGTTTTTCTGCCGTAAAGCCAGCTTCATCCACCACGGTACCGCTGGAATCGGAGGCGGTCACCACGCGCGCGCCAAACGCCATCGCTTTCTCGATAGCGTACTGCGCCACGTTGCCGGAGCCGGAGACCGCCACGCGCATCCCCTCGAAGCTCAGCCCGTGACGCTTAAGCATCGCTTCGGTGAAATAGACCAGACCATAACCCGTCGCTTCCGGGCGAATCAGGCTACCGCCAAACGACAGACCTTTGCCGGTAAAGACGCAGGCGCTGTTGTTGGAGAGCTTTTTCATCATCCCGGCCATAAAGCCCACTTCACGCCCCCCCACGCCGATATCCCCGGCAGGAACGTCGGTGTCCGGCCCAAGGTGGCGATAGAGCTCAGTGACCAGCGCCTGGCAGAAGCGCATCACTTCGCCTTCGCTCTTGCCTTTCGGATCGAAATCACTCCCGCCTTTACCGCCGCCCATCGGCAGGGTAGTGAGCGCATTTTTAAAGGTCTGCTCGAAGCCGAGGAATTTCAGAATCGACAGGTTCACCGAGGGGTGGAAGCGCATCCCGCCCTTAAACGGCCCAATGGCGGAGTTAAACTGCACGCGCCACGCGCGGTTGACCTGCACCTGATTGCGGTCGTCCACCCACGCCACGCGGAACTGGATGACGCGCTCCGGCTCTACCAGACGTTCAAGCAGCGCCATCTGACGGTAACGCGGATTTTCCTCAAGGAAGGGCCACAGGGTGGTCATGACTTCACGAACGGCCTGGGCAAACTCGCTTTGGTGCGGGTCGCGCTGCTGAACATGGGCAAGAAAGCTTTCCAGAGAGCGTGTCTGATCCATAGATATAAGAACCTCTTATAATAATTTATGCGTGTGGCGTAGATGTTTTGTGTCGTTTTTTTGACTATACCACCCGCACCGCTTTGAGAGGCAAGCAGAAATTTATGCCGCAAGGGAAATTAATGACAGGGCGCGCGTCATAACCAAAAGCGATGACGAGATAAATTAAAGATCCCGTCCGGATCGACCGTTATAGATATAAACGATGCAAAGGAAATAAAGTCTATGAACCGTTACGCAATGGCCGCGTTATGTTTGATGGTGTCCGCCGGGGCACAGGCTGACCGCATTCGCCCGGATGTCGAGGTCAACGTGCCGCCAGAGGTTTTTAGCGCTGGCGGCCAGCGTGCGCAGCCGTGTAATCAGTGCTGTATCTATCAGGATCAAAACTATTCCGAAGGCGCAGTAGTCAGGGCGGATGGCGTACTGTTGCAGTGCCAGCGTGATGAACGCACCCTCAGTACAAACCCGCTGGTCTGGCGTCGCGTAAAAGAATAAACGCTTCCAGCAGCGGTATATCCGCCGGGGCTAAATCATACGTGAACGCGTCTTCTGGCGTGCACCATACCAGCGCCGAGTGATAATACGCCTTCAGCTGACCGCTAAATTCAGGCACATGCCAGGCGTGGAGGTGAATCAGCCGCTGCGACACCTCCCGCTGGTGGCTTGCCACATACCGCGCGGGCACGGCTTCAATGCCGAGTTCTTCGCGCAGTTCGCGGATCAGCGCTTCCGGCTGTGTCTCACCGGCTTCAACCTTCCCGCCTGCAAATTCCCACATTCCTGGCTGATCGGCATGTTCGGGACGCTGCGCCAGCAAAATCTTGCCCTCTTTTTCGAGGATGGCCGCAACCACATCGAGTGTTTTCAGCATGTTCGTCAATAATTAATAGCGAAAAACGACATATTATCGTGCCCTTCCAAAGAGTCCAGTCATCAGGAGAATCAGGTGAAAGAGACATCCGCCTGGGTTGCGCCCATGGAAACCCTTCCCGTCAGCCTCAGCCCCATCGCCGCCATGCAGAAAAAACACTTCGGCGCGGTGCTGAACCCCACGCGCTGGTGGGGGCGTATGCCGCGTCTTTTCTGGCTGGTGGCGCTGTTTGTCGGCTATCTGGAGCGGCGCAATGCGCGATTGACCCCGGTTCTGCGATCGCTGCTAATGACGCGGATCTCGCAGATCTGCCACTGCGCATTTTGTATTGATGCCAACAGCCTGCGTCTGGCCGAGCGGAGCGGGGCGCTGGATAAAGTGCAGGCCGTCAGCGACTGGCAAAATTCCACCCTGTTCAGCGAAGAGGAGCGCGCGGCGCTGGCCTATGCGGAAGCGGTCACCGCCACGCCGCCTCAGGTGGATGAAAATATCAAAAGTCTGCTGAAGCGCCACTTTACGGAAGAGACCATCACCGAAATGACGGCTCTGATTGCCTTTCAGAATCTTTCCGCCCGCTTTAACGCCGCGCTGGATATTCCGGCTCAGGGGCTGTGCGCCACGTTTAAAGGTAAACCGCATGCTGGATAAACATCTGCACCCCCGGCTGAAACCCGGGTTAAATCAGCTGGCCGCCGCGCTGGATAAACCGTTTATCACGCCTGATGGCTTAACGCTCGCCGGGTTTGCGATTGGCGTGCTGGCGTTACCGTTTCTGGCGCTGGGCTGGTATCCGGCGGCGCTGGTCGCCATAGTGCTGAACCGGCTGCTGGACGGGCTGGACGGCGCGCTGGCGCGTCGCCGTGGCCTGACGGATGCGGGAGGGTTTCTTGATATCGCCCTCGACTTCCTGTTTTATGCCCTGGTGCCGTTTGGCTTCGCGCTGGCCGCACCGGCTGAAAATGCGATTGCCGCCGCCTGGCTGCTGTTCGCGTTTATCGGTACGGGCAGCAGCTTTCTGGCCTTTGCCGCGCTGGCGGGGAAACATGATATCGACAACCCCGGCTACGCGCACAAGTCGTTTTATTACCTCGGAGGGTTAACGGAAGGAACGGAGACCATCGCGCTGTTTGTGCTGTGCTGCCTGTTTCCGGCGCATTTCGCGCTGTTTGCCTGGACGTTTGGCGCGTTGTGCTGGCTGACCACCACAACGCGCATCTGGAGCGGTTATATCACGCTGAAATCACTTCCCCGCTAGCGTGCGCTTTCCGGTCCGCGCTCCCCGGTGGAGACCGGGTTCTGCGGATGGCTGCTCCATTCGTACCAGCCGCCGTCGTAGACGGCAACGTTCTGCCAGCCCATCGCGCGGGCGTACATAAAGGCTTCAGACGCGCGCCAGCCGGTACCACAGTAAAACGCAACGTGCTGCTCCGGCAGGATATTCCATGTTTTCCACATGGCGGCAATATCATCGGCGCTGCGCATGGTGCCATCCGGATTGTGGAAATCTTCCATGTGGGTCGCGTCGCTGCCCGCATGGCCCCAGCGCGCACCGGCAATCTCACCTTTTGGCTTGATATAGCTGTAGCCGCTGGTTTCACCGATAAACTCTGGCCAGGAACGAATGCTCACCAGCGACGCGTCCTGACGGTGCAGCATTCCCCGGGCCTGCTCCATATCCACCATCAGCCGGGGCTGGCCCGGGATCGGCGCGCCAAAATCAGGGGCTGGCTTCACCTTTGCAGGCGTTCCGCGCTCAACGGGCAGGCTGGCGTCGGACCACGCCTTCCAGCCGCCATCCAGAATCCGCACATCCTTCACGCCCGCGTAGAGCATGATCTGCGCCACGCGCGCGGCGGCATACACGTCGCGACCGTACAGAATGACGGTGGTATCGTGACGGATCCCGTGCTTCGCCAGCATCGCTTTCAGCTTTTCGTCAGAGACCTTATTCCACAGCGGTTCGCTTTCCACTTCATTGGTGTCGATATAGCCCGCACCGGGAATGTGGTTCAGGAGATAAAGCTTCGGCGCACCCCAGCCAGCCTCGATCACCTTCCATTCTCCGGCTGGTGCGGCGGTAACGGGTTTGCCCTGCTGCAACTGGCGGATCCACTGCGGATAAACCAGCTGTTCGAAATGCGCCAGACGTTGCAGACGGTCGGATTGTTGCAGGGCATCGCTCAGGGTGGAGACGTGGGTAAAGCCCGCTTTCTCCAGCCGCGCTTTGACGGTCTGGTTGTCATCATCGTTGCCATAGAGCGCAACCGGCATGTCTGGCGTAAGCCGATGTTGTTTTGCCCAGCCGCTGAGCTGTTCATCGCTCATTGCCCCAAGCCAGCTGGCAGAGAGATTAAGCGCGGCGGGTTCATGCCCGGACGTTCCGCTCAGGGTCTGCGGCCAGCCGTTAAAGAACGCACTGACGCGCGTATCAATTACCGCGCCGTTTTGCGCCTGGAGCTGGTCCAGCGTGAGGGAGTGGGGCATATCAGCCGCCGTGGAGGAGAGTGAGGCGAGGCCGCAGAGCAGGGCCAGCGCGGTCAGTTGAGAAACACGTTTCATCGAAAAACCTGACGTCATTAAAAGAGGGGGGCATTGTCGTCTCTCCTGAAGCCAAAAACATTGCGTTAGCACATTATTGCCAGCGAGAAATCTCAATCACCTCGCCGCCGGGCGGAATATCGTCCTCATCATGCGTGACCAGCACCACCGGGATCCTGCGCTGGCGAGTAACCTCGAATACCCACGCCCGGAATGAGGCGCGCAGCGTTTTATCCAGTCGACTGAACGGCTCGTCGAGCAGCAATGCCTGCGGCTGGGCGAGAAGAGCGCGCAACAGGCTGACCCGGGCGCGCTCGCCGCCGGACAGGGTCGCCGGATCGCTGGCGTAGTGGTTTGCCAGCCCGGCAGTGTCCAGGGCCTGTTCTACCGCGTTGCGGCGGGCGCGCCCGACGATGTGCGCCGGCAGCGCCAGCATCAGGTTTTGCCCCACGCTGAAGGCGTCAAACAGCAGGGCATCCTGAAACAGAATGCCGATCCCGCGCGTTTCCACGGGGAGCATATCGCAGCGGCGATCGTTCAGCCATAGCTCGCCGTGCGCCATAAAATCAGCGGATAACGCCCCCACCATCCAGGCGAAAAGGGTCGATTTTCCGCTCCCGGAGGGCCCCATCAGCGTGACAATCTCCCCCGCCGGGACGCGGAAGTTGACCTCACAGAAGAGTGGCGCAATGGTGAGATTTTTCACGTTCAGCATTAACGTAATCCTTGTCTGTGACGGCCCACGAGCCGGGAGAGCAGCGCGGCAAGGGCAAATACGCTGCTGGTCAACAGCAACAGACCCAGCGCCCGGCTGGCGAGGATCGGAATGCTGCCGCCGCTGCTGAGGGCGACCGCCTCCGTCGTCAGGGTGGTGAAACGTCCCGCTCCCAGCCAGAGGGTCGGCATGTACTGGGCCATGCTCACGGAAAAACCGGTGGCAAAGGCCAGCAGGGCCGGACGAATCATCAGGGGGCATTTCACCAGCCAGAAAATTTTCGCCTGTCGCCAGCCCAGCGTTCTGGCGGTGAGGATAAGCCGGGGATCGAGCCTGCGCCAGGCCGGTTGCAGCACCAGGAGCATCCACGGGAGAACCCAGAGCATATGGCTCCAGAGCACCGCAGCGTACTGGCCGTCGATGCCCAGCCACAGCGCCACGGCATATTGCCCGGACACGAGGGGCAGCGCCGGGAGGGCGAGCGGCAGCCAGACCCACACCGCGCCGCGCTGGGGTCCCCACTCAAGCCAGAGCATGAGGATGGCCAGCGCTGTCAGGCTGGACAGCAGTCCCAGTGAAAGGCTGTCGCTGACGGGGCCGATGTCGTCCCGGCGTGCCAGCATCAGCAGAACCAGCGCACAGAGGACGCCGCACAGCGGCAGTAACCCGCCCAGCGTCCGTGCGGGCAGCGCAGTATGCGAAGCGTGACGAATTCCGGAGGGGTCACGCTGGGCGCGCCGCCATGCCGTCCAGAAGCCGTATCCCACCGCGGCAAGCGCCGCCAGCAGCAGGAGCAACACCAGACACAGCAGCGTTCCCTTTGTTTGCTGTTGTGCATCGCCCTGGGCGAGCCACTGCCAGGCCAGTACCGCCAGCGTAGGCGGGTTGCCTGGCCCGAGCACGATCGCCACATCCACCACGGAAAGCGACCAGGCCAGCACCGCCAGCATGACTGCGCCCAGCGCGGGGGCGATTGCCGGGAGGACGAGCCAGTTGAGCGCCTGCATTCGTCCGTAGCCGAAGGTATGCAGGACGATTTTCTGCTGTGCGAGACGCTTTTCAGGCAGCGCGGCGTAGATTGCCCACAGAACGAACGCGCTCTCTTTGACCGCAAGCGTCAGGCCAAGCCCGATACCGTAGCGGTCAAGCTGCGGCGAACAGACCGTACAGATCCGGTAAAACTGCCCCCCTTCCGCAAACAGCAGCAGCGCGCTGGTGGCGAAGGCGACGTGCGGCACGGCTAACAGCCACGGCAGACGGGTGCTCAGGCGCTGCCAGCCTTCACCCGGCCAGAGAAGCGCAAGCAGGGTCAGGGCGATAAACAGTGAGCCCAGCGTCGCGATAAGCGTGGAAACCAGCGTGGCGGCCAGCGCCTGCGGCAGCTGCGGGTCGGCAAACAGCGTCGCCCAGTTGCCGGGAGAAAACGCCGGGGCCAGCAGCATGCCGCTGGCGGGAAGCAGTGGCAGATAGATGACCGCCATTGCCGCCCAGACCAGCCCGCTTAGCGGGTTCCGTAGCGGCGAAGCCATTCCTGCTCCAGGGCGTTAACCCAGGCGGCGTGAGGTTCGGGAAGTACATCAGGCGTGCCTGAGGGGGTAAAGGCGCGAAGCTGTTTTGCCGCTTTCGCAGGCAGTTTTTCGCCATCCAGCACGCTCGGGTCACCCCAGACGGCAGGATTAGCTTTGCGGATCTGCGCCTGCGGTGACAGCAGGAAATTCGCCACCACCTTCGCGCCTGCGCTCGCGCTGGCGTTTGCCGGGATAGCGACAAAATGGACGTTGCCGATCATGCCTTTGAGAAAGCCGAAACTGTAGCTGTCGGCAGGCAGTTCACCGCTCGCCACCTTTTGCATCGCATGGGCGGGGTTAAAGGTGAGCGACAGGTTCAGGCTGCCGCTGGCCAGCAGCGTATCCATGCGCGCAGGCGACGGAGGAAAATCGTTCCCTTCGCGCCACAGCAGGGGGTGCAGCGTATCAAGGTAATCCCACAGCGGCGCGGTGACCTGCGCAAAGGTACTGTCTGGCGCGTTTTTTAGCGCCTCCGGATGGGCGGTCAGCGCCAGCAGTAGCTGCTCAAGAAACGCCGTGCCGGTAAAATCCGGCGGTCGCGGATAGCTCACCTTGCCAGGGTGCTGTCGGGCGTATACCAGCAGCGCGTGGGGATCTGCCGGTGGTGTCGGCGTACTCCTTTTACGGGCGATAAAGGTTAATTGCGCGCCACCCCACGGGGATTCTGCCCCATCGGTCGGGATGGCAAAATCTTCCGTTACCGGTTTACGGGTATCGACGTAGCGCCAGTTGGGCAGGGTTTGCGCCCAGCCGATGAGCAGCAGGTTTGCCGCTTTCAGGTTGCGGAAGTTTTCCCCGTTTACCCAGAGTAGATCCACCGACCCGTTACTGCTGCGTCCTGCGGCATGTTCCGTCTGGATCCGCTTCACCGCGTCGGCGGCATCGGCCAGATGAACGATCTTCAGGTTGACGGCGTAGTGCGTTTTCATCTCGCCGCTTACCCAGTCGAGGTAGCGGTTAACGGCCTCGTCACCGCCCCAGGCGTTAAACCAGACGGTCTGCCCGGTGGCCTGTTGCTGAATGGATTGCCAGCTCTCTGCGGCGAAGGCAGAGGTTGCCAGCAGCAGACTCGTCAGAAACGCGCAAAAACGCACCCGGCGCATAATGCCTCACTTTTTAATCGAAGGGATGTAACGGGAAAACAGCCAGCGAGTGACCAGCGGTAATAACCCTAATAGTGTAAAGGCGAACAGCAGTCCCGGCGACAGAATATCGCGCAGCGAGGTGAGTTTCCCCAGCTCGCGTCCGGCGTTCAGATAAATGACGGTGGCAGGTAGCATTGCAAGCTGGCTGACCCACCAGTAGTGACTCACCCTGAGACGGGTTAGCCCCATCAGCAAATTAACCAGAAAGAACGGGAACAACGGCATCAGGCGCAGGGCAAAAAGGTAGCGTGCGCCGTCGCGATCCATCCCCGCATCTATCGTGCTCATCTGTGCGGCAAAGCGCCGTTGCACCCAGTCGCGCAGCAGATAACGGCTAACGAGCATGGCAAGCGTGGCGCCGAGCGTCGAGGCAAATGACACCAACAGCGTCGCCTCCCACAGGCTGAAAAGCGCCCCGCCGAGCAGCGTCAGAAGCGCGGCTCCGGGGATCGACAGCGCGGAGAGCAGAACGTAAACCGCAAAATAGATCAGCGCGCTCTGAAGAGGCGCCTGCTCCACACGATCGATCAACGTTTGCTGGTGCATTTTTAGCGTGTCGAGGGAGAGCATGCCTGGAGGAAGCAAAACAACGGTCAAAACAAATGCGCCCAAAAGGGCGCACAGGAGACTGATTTTTTTAATATTCACTGAAGTTTACAGCTTAAACGTTGCCCATACCGGCGCATGGTCGGACGGTTTTTCCATGCTGCGGATGTCATAGTCGATACCGGTTTCGATGCAGCGTTCGGCCAGGGGGGCGCTCGCCAGCAGCAGATCAATACGCAGGCCCCGGTTGTCATCGAAGCCTTTAGAGCGATAGTCAAACCACGAGAAGCGATCCTGCGTCGCCGGGTTAGCCGTGCGGAAAGTATCCACCAGCCCCCAACCCAGCAGGCGCTCCATCCACTCGCGCTCCTCCGGCAGGAAAGAGCATTTGCCGGTGCGCAGCCAGCGCTTACGGTTCTCTTCGCCAATACCGATATCCAGATCCGTCGGGCTGATATTCATGTCGCCCATGATCAGCACCGGGTTTTCTTTTTTGAGTTCGGTTGTCAGGTAGTTTTGCAGATCCTGATAAAACTTCGCTTTGGCCGGGAATTTGGTTTCATGATCGCGGCTTTCACCCTGCGGGAAATAGCCGTTGATGACGGTCACATTGCCGAGCGCGGAAGGAATTTCCGCCATGATGATGCGGCGTTGCGCCTCTTCATCGTCACCCGGGAAGCCACGACGCACCGACACCGGCGTATCTTTGGTCAGCAGCGCAACGCCGTAGTGGCCTTTCTGACCGTGGTAAAAAACGTTATAGCCCAGCTTCGCTACCTCTTCGAGCGGGAACATATCGTCGTGAACTTTTGTCTCCTGCAAGCCGATCACATCTGGCTGATGTTGCTCAACAATCGCTTCAAGCTGGTGAGGGCGGGCACGCAGGCCGTTGATATTAAAAGAGACAAATTTCATAGTCGCTGCCAATGCAAGGTGAATAGTGCAAGGATGGTAGCAGAATTTACGTCGTCTGTTATCCGCTTCGCCCAATTACTGCGACAGATAATGCCGACGGTGCAATATTTGCACCATTTCGGCGCGTTTTGCCCTCGAACAGGGCATAAAGGACCGATAAATTTCGCGAGCGATCACAATTCCAGAATTATATTTGGCCTCTGCATACTCTTTCTTGTTTTCATGCGGCAAAGCGCCGCTTGTCGTAAAAATATTCACTATTTATGCATTAACAGTGAATAACTCCATATTGTAACTCATTGATATTGTGTTACCCCAACCCGTTTATGCATTTTTATCGCTGGCTGGCACGAAGGCTGCAATCTACATTCACAGTGCAAACACTCAATTATTTAACATTTAAACAACCTTTTATTTACCGGATGAGGTCGCTATGTCTCTGTCAGTTACGCGTGAAAATTTCGATGAATGGATGATGCCGGTATACGCTCCGGCGGCTTTTATTCCGGTACGTGGGGAAGGCTCTCGCCTGTGGGATCAGCAGGGCAAAGAGTATATCGACTTTGCGGGTGGGATTGCGGTGAATGCGCTGGGGCATGCAAACCCGGCGCTGCGGCAGGCGCTGAATGACCAGGCAGCGAAATTCTGGCATACCGGCAACGGTTATACCAACGAACCGGCATTGCGTCTGGCGAAGAAGCTGATCGACGCCACTTTCGCAGACAAAGTCTTTTTCTGTAACTCCGGCGCGGAAGCGAACGAAGCGGCGCTAAAGCTGGCGCGAAAATATGCGCACGATAAATTCGGCGCGCACAAGAGCGGCATCGTAGCCTTTAAAAATGCCTTCCATGGCCGCACGCTGTTTACCGTCAGCGCGGGTGGTCAGCCCTCATATTCTCAGGATTTTGCGCCGCTGCCGCCGGATATCCGGCATGCGGCGTATAACGATTTACACTCTGCCAGCGAGCTGATTGACGACACCACCTGTGCGGTGATTGTCGAGCCCATGCAGGGGGAAGGCGGCGTCATGCCCGCCCAGAAAGCGTTCCTGCAAGGGCTGCGCGAGCTGTGCGATCGGCATAACGCGGTCCTGATTTTTGACGAAGTCCAGACCGGCGTGGGCCGCACGGGTGAGCTGTACGCCTACATGCACTATGGCGTGACCCCGGATGTGCTCTCAACAGCCAAAGCGCTCGGCGGCGGTTTCCCGGTGGGGGCGATGCTGACCACCGATAAATTCGCCAGCGTGATGACCGTGGGCACCCATGGCACCACATACGGCGGCAACCCGCTGGCAACCGCTGTCGCCGGACAGGTGCTGGATATCATCAACACCCCTGAGGTGCTGAACGGCGTGAAGCAGCGTCACCAGTGGTTTGTTGAGCGCCTTACTGCCATCAATAACCAGACCGGCTTGTTCAAAGAGATCCGCGGTCTGGGGCTGTTAATAGGCTGTGAGCTTGCCCCTGAGTTTGCCGGCAAAGCGAAGCTGATTTCACAGGAAGCGGCAAAGCAGGGCGTAATGGTGCTAATTGCCGGTGCTAACGTGGTGCGGTTTGCCCCTGCGCTGATCGTCAGCGAGGAAGAGGTCAGAACCGGGTTGGATCGTTTTGCGCTGGCCTGCGAACAGGTGAAGTCCGGGGTGTCATCATGATGGTCATCCGTCCCGTTGCGCACGGCGATCTCGCCGGGCTTATGCAGCTTGCCGGTAAGACAGGGGGCGGGCTAACCTCGCTGCCTGCCGATGAAAAAACGCTGTCGGCGCGCATTGAGCGCGCCCTGCAAACCTGGCAGGGGACGTTGCCAAAAAGCGAACAGGGCTATGTGTTCGTGCTGGAAGATACCGACACGGGAACCGTGGCGGGGATTTGCGCCATCGAGGTGGCCGTCGGGCTTAACGATCCGTGGTACAACTACCGCGTCGGCACGATGGTCCACGCCTCGAAAGAGCTGAACGTTTACAACGCGCTGCCGACGCTCTTCCTCTGTAATGACCATACCGGCGCCAGCGAACTCTGCACCCTGTTTCTCGATCCGGACTGGCGCAAAGAGGGCAACGGTTATCTGCTCTCCAAATCGCGCTTTATGTTTATGGCCGCCTTTCGCGACCGCTTCAACGAAAAAGTGGTCGCGGAGATGCGCGGCGTGATTGATGAGACGGGCTACTCGCCGTTCTGGGAGAGTCTGGGCGAACGCTTCTTCTCCATGGAATTTAGCCGGGCGGATTACCTGTGCGGGACCGGTCAGAAGGCGTTTATCGCCGAGCTGATGCCGAAGCATCCTATTTATACCCATTTCTTAACGCCTGAAGCGCAGGCGGTGATCGGCGAAGTTCACCCGCAAACCGCCCCGGCCCGCGCAGTGCTGGAGAAAGAGGGATTTCGCTACCGTAACTACGTCGACATCTTCGACGGCGGCCCGACGCTGGAATGCGACATTGACCGCGTTCGCGCCATCCGTAAAAGCCGCCTGGTTGAGGTTTCAGAAGGCCAGCCCGCGCCGGGCGAGTGGCCAGCCTGCCTGGTCTCGAACGAGAATTACACCAACTTCCGCGCCATGCTGGTGCGAACCAACCCAACATGCGAGCGTCTGGTACTGACGGCTGCGCAACTGGATGCCCTGAAATGTAACGCTGGCGACACGGTTCGCCTGGTGCGGCTCTGCCCTGAGGAGAAAACAGCATGACTCTATGGATTAACGGTGACTGGGTAACGGGCGAAGGTGACGCGCGGACAAAAACTAACCCGGTCGGTCAGGAGGTGCTCTGGTCGGGGAACGACGCCAGCGCCGGGCAGGTTGAGCAGGCCTGCCAGGCTGCACGCCGCGCGTTTCCGGCATGGGCGAAACGGCCATTCTCCGAGCGCCAGGCGCTGGTTGAGAAATTTGCTGCGCTGCTGGAGGCCAATAAAGCCGAGCTGACCCGCATCATTGCCTGCGAAACCAGCAAGCCGCGCTGGGAGGCAACAACCGAAGTCACGGCGATGATCAACAAAATTGCGATATCGGTGAAGGCGTACCATACCCGCACCGGCGAGCAGCATACCGAGATGCCAGACGGCGCCGCCACGCTGCGCCACCGTCCGCACGGGGTGCTGGCGGTGTTTGGCCCGTATAACTTCCCCGGACATCTGCCGAACGGGCACATTGTGCCTGCGCTGCTGGCGGGGAATACCGTCATCTTCAAGCCGAGTGAGTTAACCCCCTTAACCGGAGAAGCAGTCATAAAACTCTGGGAGCAGGCGGGGCTGCCGCCGGGGGTGGTGAATCTGGTGCAGGGCGGGCGTGAAACAGGTCAGGCGCTGAGTGCGCTGAGCGACATTGACGGTCTGCTGTTCACCGGCAGTGCCGGAACGGGCTATCAGCTGCATCGTCAGCTGGCGGGGCAGCCGGAAAAAATTCTGGCGCTGGAGATGGGCGGCAACAACCCGCTGATTGTGGAAGATCCGGATGATATCGATGCCGCGGTCCATCTGACCATTCAGTCGGCGTTCATTACCGCCGGACAGCGCTGCACCTGCGCCCGCCGCCTGCTGGTTAAACGCGGCGCGCAGGGGGATGCGTTCCTGAAGCGTCTGGTGGAGGTGAGCGCGCGTCTGGTTCCCGCGAAATGGGATGCCGAGCCGCAGCCGTTTATCGGCGGGCTGATCTCCGCGCAGGCGGCGCTGAACGTGCTGAAAGCGTGGCAGGAGCACGTGGCGCGCGGGGCGAAAACCCTGCTGGAGCCGAAGCTGGTTCAGCCGGGCACGTCGCTGCTGACGCCGGGGATTATTGAGATGAGTGCGACGAGCAACGTGCCGGATGAAGAGGTCTTTGGCCCGCTGCTGTGCGTCTGGCGCTATGACGATTTTGAGTCGGCGATCGAGATGGCCAACAACACCCGCTACGGCCTGTCGAGCGGCCTGATATCGCCGCATCGCGAGAAATTCGAACAACTGCTGCTTGAAGCGCGCGCCGGGATCGTGAACTGGAACAAACCGCTGACCGGTGCGGCGAGCACCGCGCCGTTTGGTGGCGTAGGGGCGTCGGGCAACCATCGCGCCAGCGCCTGGTATGCCGCCGATTACTGCGCGTGGCCGATGGCAAGCCTGGAAACCCCGGCGCTGACGCTGCCGGAGACGCTGAATCCGGGGCTGGATTTTACAGAGGGTGACGCCCATGAAAGCGCGTGAGGTTAACTTTGACGGCCTCGTGGGGCTGACACACCACTATGCCGGGCTGTCGTTCGGTAATGAAGCCTCGACGAAGCACCGTTTCCAGGTCTCGAACCCTAAGCTGGCGGCGAAGCAGGGGCTATTGAAAATGAAGGCGCTGTCCGATGCCGGTTTCCCGCAGGCGGTGATCCCGCCTCAGGAGCGACCAAACGTGGACGTGCTGCGCCAGCTGGGGTTCAGCGGTACGGATGAACAGGTGGTGGAAAAAGCAGGCACGCAGACGCCACACCTGCTTTCGGCGGCCAGTTCAGCCTCCTCGATGTGGGTGGCGAATGCCGCCACCGTTGCGCCGTCGGCGGATACGCTGGACGGCAAAGTGCATCTGACCGTTGCTAACCTGAACAACAAATTCCACCGCGCCAGCGAAGCGGAGACCACCGGGCGCGTGCTGCGCGCCATTTTTAATCATGAAGCGCATTTCGAGGTGCATTCGGCGCTGCCGCAGGTCGCGATGTTTGGCGATGAAGGGGCGGCAAACCACAACCGTCTGGGCGGCGACTATGGCGAGCCGGGTTTGCAGCTGTTTATCTATGGACGGGAAGAGGGCGGCCACGCCGCGCCGGTTCGTTATCCGGCGAGACAAACTTTAGCCGCAAGCCAGGCGGTTGCGCGGCTGAACCAGGTTAATCCTTCTCAGGTGATTTTTGCCCAGCAAAATCCGCAGGTGATCGACCAGGGCGTGTTTCATAACGACGTCATTGCCGTTTCCAACCGTCAGGTGCTGTTCTGCCACGAGCAGGCGTTTGCCCATCAGGAAAAGTTGCTGGCCACGCTGCGCGAACGCGTGCCGGGATTTATGTCGATTCAGGTGCCCACGCAGGCGGTAAGCGTGCAGGATGCGGTCGAAACGTATCTGTTCAACAGCCAGCTGCTGAGCCGGGATGACGGCAGCATGATGCTGGTATTGCCGCAGGAGTCCCGCAACCATCAGGGCGTCTGGCGCTATCTCAGCGAACTGGTGCAGGCGGATAACCCGATTGATGAACTGCGCGTGTTTGATCTGCGGGAAAGTATGGCCAACGGCGGGGGACCGGCGTGCCTGCGACTGCGCGTGGTGTTAACGCCGGAGGAGATGCAGGCCGTGAATCCGGCGGTGATGATGAACGACACGCTGTTCAATACCCTCAATGACTGGGTGGACCGCTATTATCGCGACCGTCTGGTTCAGGCCGATCTGGTCGATCCGCAGCTGCTGCGCGAAGGCCGCGAGGCGCTGGATGCATTATCGACCATCCTGCAACTGGGATCGGTTTATCCGTTCCAGCGCTAAGGAGATGATATGGAAAACTTACTGGCGCTGACGCTGGCCGAAGAGACACCGGAGCGGCAAGAGGGGGAAGGCCCCTCGTTCCACTGGCGATGGCTGGGGCGGGGCGTGCTTGAACTGACGCCGACGGGGGAATATGACCTGTCGCTGCTGCTTTCGACCGGCATTCACGGAAACGAAACCGCGCCCGTGGAGATTGTCGATCTTTTGCTGCGCGCGCTGTTTCGCGCAGAGATCACGCTGCACTGCCGTCTGCTGGTGGTGCTGGGAAATCCGCCTGCGCTGGCGCAAAATAAACGGTATCTCGTGAGCGACATCAACCGCATGTTTGGTGGTCGCTGGGCGCAGTTTCCACAGAGTGTTGAGACGACACGCGCGCAATGGCTGGAGAAGGTGGTCACGGCGTTTTTTGCCGGGGCGGGGGAAACACGCTGGCACCTCGATCTGCATACGGCCATTCGCGCCTCGTACCACGTGCGTTTTGGCGTGTTACCGCAGCGTCATCAGCCGTGGGATGAGGCGTTTCTGACCTGGCTTGGCGACGCGGGGCTGGAGGCGCTGGTTTTCCACCAGACGCCAGGCGGCACGTTTACCCACTTCACCTGCGAGAATGTTGGCGCGTTATCCTGCACCCTGGAGCTGGGAAAAGCGCTGCCGTTCGGGCAAAACGACCTGACGCGTTTTGCCCCTACGCATCAGGCGCTTCGGGCGTTGCTCGCCGGGGTTGCGCCGGAACCCTCCCGGGAACCCGTTGTGCGCTATCGGGTCGTGCAGCAGATCACGCGTCAAAGCGAGGCTTTCCAGCTACATATGGCGCCCCATACGCTGAACTTTACGCCGTTTCGCCAGGGCGTCCTGCTGGCGGAAGATGGTGAGACGCGCTATGCGGTACAGAAATCCACGGAATATGTTTTATTTCCTAATCCGTCGGTCGCGTTTGGTTTGCGAGCAGGCCTGATGCTGGAAAAAATGCCCTGATCGTCTCCCCTCGCGCAGACCGGAGGGGAAATGAAGAATAAATTTCTTAGCGTTAAAAGCGCTCTGGTATTGTTTGCGGAATATTCCTGGAGAATTGCTTTATTATTAAACGGCACTTCGCTATACTTCTCCATAATCTCTTTAAAATCATCCTGTTGAATATTTTTGTTTCATCTCTTCACGCTTTTTCCTTAATTTCTCCACAATTGGCGAAAAGTTGTTTTTTACACTTTCATTGTTTTACCGTTGCTCTGACTAATTGACGATAAACCCCGTAAAGTTAATCTCGTCAACACGGCATAGCGCCGAAGAATAACTGAAAGTAAGGAAAGACATTATGCGTAAATTAACTGCACTGTTTGTTGCCTCTACCCTGGCTCTGGGCGCTACCAGCATGGCGTTCGCCGCCGATACCGCGACCACTACCGCCGCGCCGACGGAAGGCAAAATGATGATGCATCATAAAGGCAAGCCGGGTATGCACCATGAGATGATGATGTTTAAAGATCTGAACCTCACCGATGCGCAGAAGCAGCAGATACGCGACATCATGAAAAGCCAGCGTGACCAGATGAAACGTCCTCCGCTGGAAGAGCGCCGCGCAATGCATGACATCATTGCCAGCGACAGCTTCGATAAAGCAAAAGCGGAAGCGCAGATCGACAAAATGGCCGAGCAGCATAAAGCGCGCATGCTGGCCCACATGGAAACCCAGAACAAGATTTACAACATTCTGACGCCGGAACAGAAAAAGCAATTTAATGCCAATTTTGAGAAGCGTCTGACAGAACGTGCAGCGCCGGAAGGTAAAATGCCTGCACCAACCGAATAATCGGTTCACTCTCTTAAGACCGCCGGGCTCCTGTCTACAAAAGCGAAAACGCTGTGGACAGGACCGGCGGTTTTTCTTTTATCCCATGCCTAAGGTCTGGCCTGACTGCTGCCGATAATACGTCTGTGAAAATGCGCTGGCGCACGGTGCGTCCTTCAGGAGTGGTCATGGAATTCTTTGATATCCGTAAAATGCCGGTCAGTCTCTGGCGTAATGGTGCGGGTGAGACGCGTGAGATTTGCTGTTTTCCTCCCGCGACGCGGGATTTTTTCTGGCGGGCCAGTATTGCCTCCATCGCCAGTAACGGCGAATTTTCCGCGTTCCCGGGCGTCGACCGGGTGATTACGCTGCTGGAGGGCGGCGAGGTGACCCTGGATGCAGGCAGGGCGTTTTGTCATACCCTGAAGCATCATCAGCCTTACCGATTTGCGGGCGATCTGGCGGTGAAAGCCGTGCTCACAGAGGGGCAGATGTCGATGGACTTCAACATCATGACCCGACGGGATTGCTGCCAGGCAAAGGTGCGCGTTGCTACCCGGACGTTCACTACCTTCGCATCACGCGGTGGGGTGGCATTCGTATTAAGCGGCGCCTGGCAACTGGGCGACAAATTACTGACCGCCGATCAGGGCGCCAGCTGGGAAGCGGGCAGTCATACCCTCCGTTTACTGGAAACGAAGGGGTCGCTGCTGTTCAGTGAAATTACCTGGCTGCCGGGTCATTGAGGACGATGATCTCATATTTTCCGGTTAACAGTGGCTTGCAGAGAATTTTGTAACCATCCTGATCGAAACCGGCAGGGGTGCGCAGCAGAGCGGTAGCGTCATCCAGATTTTCAACGGCGCCAAGCCAGAGCCAGTTGCGGATGATGTGATAGTGCGTCATCCCATCGCGGGTTTCTTTCAGCGCCACCGCGCCTTCCCACGGCCAGCAGTTAACGCTGATAGAGGCAAGGCCAGCCATAAACCGGGCATGATGTTCTTCAACGCTCTCTTTTCCACAGCACGCCCCGGCGCAGCGTTTCAGCGCTGAGCGGAAACAGGCGCGACCACGGGTGGTGGCTTCCAGTCCTAACAGGCCGTAACAAAGCTGTAATTCATCAGCCAGGGATTGCAGGGTTTGCAGTGCGGCACGTTTGTTGGCAAACAGACCGTAAAGATTGGGTTCATGCGAAAAATCCACTTCCCGGGCATAAACGATCTGCGGTTTTCCTGCGTTAATCTGCAAGGAACACAGCTGGCGGTTGCGGCGCAGGCGTTTGTTAAACAGCGGCTGCTGTTCCTTGATGAGCCGGGCTTCGAGCAGAAGCGCGCCCAGTTCGCCTGCCGTCTCGATCCAGGTGATCCGCCGGGACTGCCTGAGCATCGATGCTTCATCCGGCGTACGCAGGTGCGACATCACCCGGCTGCGGATATTCACGCTTTTGCCGATATAGAGCGGCATGGTGTCGCTGTCGCCGTGGAAGAAATAGACGCCAGGCTGTTTAGGCAGTGCCTCAAGCCAGGGGCGAAGATGCTCGGGATATTCGTAGATAGCCGCCGCTTCAAACTCAAGACGCGGGGCGGATTGACGCCTGCTCACATACTGCTCCATATACTGTTCAGGCATACAGTGTAGCAGGTGTTCGGTGGTTAAAAAAGAGCCGGGTGGCGGCTACGCCTTACCCGGCCTGCAAAGCGGAGTTACCGTTTTGCTTTTACTTTTTCCAGAAATCATCAAACACCGTAATGGGCGGACGGCGCTTATGCTCGGTTTTCAGATACCAGCCTTCGATAATTTTAGCGGTACCTTCGTCGAGCGTTTTGCCTTCCAGATAATCATCGATGTTGTCATACGTAACGCCCAGCGCCGCTTCATCCGGCAGGGAAGGGCGATCGTCCTCCAGGTCCGCCGTTGGCGCCTTCTTATACAGGTGCTCCGGGCAGCCCAACGCCGCCAGCAGTTGCTTGCCCTGACGCTTGTTCAGACGGAAGAGGGGGTTAATATCCGTGCCGCCATCGCCGTATTTGGTGAAGAAGCCGGTGATGGCTTCCGCGGCGTGGTCGGTGCCGACGACGACCCCTTTGGTCATCCCTGCGATACTGTACTGCGCTTTCATGCGCTCACGGGCTTTCTCGTTGCCGCGGACAAAATCGCTCAGTTCAATACCGGCTTCACGCAGGGCCTGCTCGCTGGCCAGTACCGAACCTTTGATGTTTACGGTAAGAACACGGTCCGGCTGAATAAACGCAATCGCATCCTGACAGTCCTGCTCGTCGGCCTGCACGCCATACGGCAGACGTACGGCAATAAATTGCAGCGCGGTGTCACCGGTCTCGTCACGCAGCTCGGAGATGGCCATCTGGCTCAGCTTACCGGCCAGAGTGGAATCCTGACCGCCGCTGATGCCCAGCACCAGCGTCTTCAGGAAAGGGTGTGCAGACAGGTAAGCTTTCAAAAAATCAACGCTACGACGGATCTCTTCATTGGCATCAATCGCAGGTTTCGCGCCCAGCGCCTGAATAATTTCTTGTTGCAGAGCCATTACGCCCTCCCTATGCAGAACCAAACAGAAAGTGTGATCTGTTAAAACTAACCCTTTGTCGGGGAAACGACAAGGATCACAGTTTTGAGTGTACTGTTTTACAGCGATTTAGCAGCTTACCGTTGTTTTATTAGAATTTTCCGAAATTCGTCTGGCGTAACTCGCAAAGTTGAACAATAGTAATTTTTATCCCATGCTTAGTTAACACGCTGATAAACAAGAGGACGGAATATGAACAAGAACGTAGCAGGAATTTTAAGCGCAGCGGCGGTACTGACTATGCTGGCAGGGTGTACAGCTTACGATCGCACTAAAGATCAGTTCACACAGCCAGTGGTAAAAGACGTCAAAAAAGGCATGACGCGTTCCCAGGTTGCAGCCATTGCCGGTAAACCTTCTTCAGAAGTCACTATGATCCACGCGCGTGGTACCTGCCAGACCTATATTCTGGGTCAACGTGATGGTAAGGCAGAGACCTATTTTGTCGCCCTGGATGATACGGGTCACGTGATCAATTCTGGTTACCAGACCTGTGCCGAATACGACACCGACCCACAGGCACCTAAGGCACAGTAAGCCTGCTTGCCTGAGAGCGTTAACAAACCGGCCGGAAGGCCGGTTTTTTTATGCATACGTGAATCTTATTTCTTGGCGCGAATTATTTGCCTGAAATGTGAAGGTAGTCAACAAGCCAGGTCAATGAGAGACAATTTCAGTCTATCCAGAATTATCCCCTCCCTGTACCATTGCGTATACTCACTTCAACGACAAACAATGTTCAGCACACTGCCCGTCAGCCAGGATAGCGAGTCGAGTGATAGCGAGACGGCGGGTAGCCAAACAAGAGGGAAGTTATCATGGAAAAGAAACATATCTATCTGTTTTGCTCTGCGGGCATGTCCACTTCGCTGCTGGTTTCCAAAATGCGCGCGCAGGCCGAAAAATATGAAGTCCCTGTGGTGATTGAGGCGTTTCCGGAAACGCTGGCGGGCGAGAAGGGTCAGACAGCCGACGTTATTTTACTCGGGCCACAAATCGCTTATATGCTGCCAGAAATTCAGCGTCTGCTACCCAATAAGCCGGTCGAAGTGATCGATTCCGTTTTATACGGCAAGATTGATGGTTTAGGTGTATTAAAAGCTGCCGTTGCGGCGATTAAAAAAGCTGCTAATTAATTTTTTATTTTTCCCGTCAAAGAGTTATTTCACACACAATACGCCGTAACGGTCGTTGCGGCATTTAAGGGTATTTTCCTATGAGTAAAGTCATCGCTTCACTTGAAAAGGTACTCCTTCCTTTTGCTGTTAAAATAGGAAAGCAGCCTCACGTTAATGCCATTAAGAACGGCTTTATTAAATTAATGCCGTTGACATTAGCCGGGGCAATGTTCGTTTTAATTAACAACGTTTTTCTGAGCTTTGGAGAAGGTTCCTTTTTTTATTCATTAGGAATTAGGTTAGATGCTTCAACTATTGAAACCCTTAATGGTTTAAAAGCCATTGGCGGCAACGTATACAACGGTACGTTGGGTATTATGTCGCTAATGGCGCCTTTCTTTATCGGAATGGCGCTGGCGGAAGAGCGTAAAGTGGATCCGCTGGCGGCAGGCTTACTGTCCATTGCCGCGTTCATGACCGTCACACCGTACAGCGTGGGTGACGCTTACGCCGTTGGCGCCAACTGGCTGGGTGGGGCAAACATCATTTCCGGTATTATTATCGGACTGGTGGTGGCCGAAATGTTCACCTTCATTATTCGCCGTAACTGGGTTATCCGCTTGCCGGATAGCGTTCCGGCCTCCGTTTCTCGTTCATTTTCCGCGTTGATTCCGGGCTTCATTATTCTCTCCATCATGGGGATTATTGCCTGGGCGCTCTCTCACTGGGGCACAAACTTCCACCAGATCATTATGGACTCTATCTCAACGCCGCTGGCGTCGATGGGTAGCGTGGTCGGTTGGGCGTATGTCATCTTTACCTCCCTGCTGTGGTTCTTTGGCGTGCATGGTTCACTGGCACTGGCGGCGCTGGACAGCGGTATTATGACCCCATGGGCACTGGAAAACGTCGCGCTTTACCAGCAGTACGGCTCCGTCGATGCGGCGCTGGCGGCCGGTAAAACCTTCCATGTGTGGGCGAAGCCGATGCTTGACTCCTATATCTTCTTGGGCGGTACCGGGGCGACGTTGGGTCTGATCATCGCGGTCTTTATTGTCTCTCGCCGCGCCGACCATCGTCAGGTTGCGAAGCTGGCCCTGCCGTCAGGCATCTTCCAGATTAACGAGCCGATCCTGTTTGGTCTGCCAATTATCATGAACCCGGTGATGTTCATTCCCTTCATCCTGGTTCAGCCGCTGCTGGCCGCGATTACGCTGACGGCGTACTACCTGGGCATTATCCCGCCGGTGACCAACATTGCGCCGTGGACGATGCCGGCTGGTCTGGGCGCGTTCTTCAACACCAACGGTAGCGTGGCGGCCTTCCTGCTGGCGATATTCAACCTCGGGATTGCAACCCTGCTCTACATGCCGTTCGTGGCGATTGCGAACAAGGCCGCAACGGTTATCGATGAAGAAGAGAGCGAAGAGGATATCGCCCTCGCACTGAAATTCTAAAATTGCACGGCGCGGGGCAACTCGCGCCAGCGGAAAGGAGCTTAAAGATGTTAGATTTAGAGAGTATCGTTGCCGAAGAAACCGCAGAGAACGATCTGGAAGAGGTGGTGATGGGCCTCATCATCAACTCCGGGCAGGCACGCAGCCTGGCGTATGCGGCGCTTAAGCAGGCTAAGCAGGGCGACTTCGTTGCCGCGAAAACCATGATGGAGCAGTCCCGTACAGCGTTAAACGAAGCGCATCTGGTGCAGACGAAGCTCATCGAAAGCGACCAGGGCGAAGGGAAGATGAAAGTGAGTCTGGTGCTGGTACATGCGCAGGATCATCTGATGACCTCCATGCTGGCACGCGAGCTGGTCGCGGAGCTCATCGAGCTTCACGAGAAGATGCAATAAGTCAGTTGAAGTAGCAGGAGGTCAGCACGATGGAAATCAAAACCGCACATGAGCAACAGCTGTTTAATGGCAAAAATTTTCACGTGGTGATTTACAACAAAACGGAGAGCGCCAGCGGTCTGCACCAGCATGACTACTACGAGTTCACGATTGTTCTGACCGGCCGCTACTATCAGGAGATCAACGGTAAGCGCGTCCTGCTTGAGCGTGGCGATTTCGTCTTCCTGCCAATGGGATCTTATCACCAGAGCTTTTATGAGTTTGGTGCGACACGCATTCTGAACGTAGGGGTGAGCAGGCGTTTCTTCGAGAAGCACTATCTGCCGCTGGTGCCGTTCTGCTTTGTGGCGTCACAGGTGTATCGCGTTAAAAATGAGTTTATGACCTGGATTGAAACGGTTATCGCCTCGCTGAATTTCCGCGACAATGAATTTGATGAATTTATTGAAACCGTGACGTTCTACGTCATGAATCGCCTCCGCCATCACCGTGAAGAACAGCAGGTGGTGGATGATATTCCTCAGTGGCTGCGCAGTACCGTGGAGCTGATGCACGATAAAGGACAGTTCAGCGATAACGCCCTGGAGAATATGGTGGCGCTGTCGGGTAAATCGCAGGAATATTTGACGCGCGCCACGCAGCGTTATTACCGTAAAACGCCTGTGCAAATCATTAATGAAATCCGCATTAACTTTGCCAAAAAACAGCTGGAAATTACTAACTACTCTGTCACCGATATCGCTTACGAATCGGGTTACAGCAGCCCCAGCCTGTTTATTAAAACCTTTAAAAAATTGACTTCATTCACACCGAACAGTTACCGCAAAAATTTAACGGTAATTAATTAACTTTCGGCGGTTTATCCGCCAGGAACAGTGACGTAATGGCTTGCCCAAATAGCGGGAAGAGTACGCTATACCTTGCAGGCGATTAACCTGATACGCTAAGGGAGATATTATGCAACAGAAATTAAAAGTCGTAACCATTGGTGGCGGCAGCAGCTATACCCCGGAATTACTTGAAGGTTTCCTGAAACGGTATCATGAATTACCGGTCAGCGAATTATGGCTGGTGGATGTTGAAGAAGGTCAGGAGAAGCTGAATATTATTTTTGAACTGTGCAAACGCATGGTTGAAAAAGCGGGCGTGCCCTTAACCGTGCATAAAACGTTGGATCGCCGCCTGGCACTGAAAGATGCTGACTTCGTGACCACGCAGCTGCGCGTCGGCCAGCTGAAGGCGCGTGAGCTGGACGAGCGCATTCCGCTGAGCCACGGTTATCTGGGCCAGGAAACCAACGGGGCAGGTGGCCTGTTTAAAGGCCTGCGTACTATTCCGGTCATTTTTGACATCATTAAAGACGTGGAGGAGATCTGCCCGAACGCCTGGGTGATCAACTTTACCAACCCGGCCGGGATGGTCACCGAGGCAGTCTATCGCCACACCGGTTTCAAACGCTTTATCGGCGTCTGCAATATTCCGATTGGCATGAAGATGTTCATCCGCGATGTACTGGAACTGACCGATAACGATGATCTGTCCATTGATCTGTTCGGCCTGAATCACATGGTCTTTATCAAAGATGTGATAGTGAACGGGCAATCGCGCTTTGCGGAACTGCTCGACGGCGTCGCCTCTGGTCGCCTGACCGCGGCCTCGGTGAAAAACATTTTCGATCTGCCGTTCAGCGAAGGGCTGATCCGCTCCCTGAATCTGCTGCCGTGCTCGTATCTGCTCTACTACTTCAAGCAGAAAGAGATGCTGGCCATTGAAATGGGCGAATACTACAAAGGTGGCGCACGCGCTCAGGTTGTACAGAAAGTAGAGAAGCAGCTTTTTGATTTGTATAAAGATCCGAACCTGAACGTCAAACCGAAAGAGCTGGAGCAGCGCGGCGGGGCATACTATTCGGATGCCGCGTGTGAAGTGATTAACGCCATTTACAATGACAAGCAGGCCGAGCACTATGTAAACGTTCCCCATCACGGGCACATCGACAATATCCCGGCAGACTGGGCCGTTGAGATGACCTGCATTCTTGGGCGCGAGGGTGCAAAACCACATCCCCGCATTACCCACTTCGACGATAAGGTGATGGGCCTGATTCACACCATCAAAGGCTTTGAAGTGGCGGCGAGCAATGCGGCCCTGAGCGGCGAACTGAATGACGTGCTGCTGGCGCTGAACCTCAGCCCGCTGGTGCATTCTGACCGTGACGCTGAAAAACTCGCGAGTGAGATGATCCTGGCGCATGAAAAATGGCTGCCAAACTTTGCTGCAACGGTTGAGAAACTGAAACTCACACACCGTTAAGAGGAGGCGCGATGGAAAACCTGCTGATCGTCAATGCCGATGATTTTGGCCTGTCAAAAGGGCAGAACTACGGCATTATTGAAGCCTGTCGCCGGGGCGTCGTGACCTCTACAACAGCGCTCATCAACGGTGAGGCGGTGGAACATGCGGCGCAGTTAAGCCGTGAGCTGCCCGAGCTGGGCGTGGGCATGCACTTTGTGCTGACGCTTGGGTTGCCCCTTTCGCCAATGCCGGGCCTGACGCGCGACGGCCAGCTGGGGAAATGGATTTGGGAAATGGCGGAGCAGGACGCTCTGCCGCTCGATGAGATTGCCCGCGAGCTGGATTGCCAGTTTAACCGCTTTGTGGATGTGTTTGGCCGCGAGCCTACCCATATTGACAGCCATCATCATGTGCATATGATCCCGGCGATTTTCCCGCTTGTGGCAGAGTTTGCGCAACGTAAAGGCGTGGCGATGCGCGTGGATCGTGAGGTGCGCGGGTTGCCGGACGTCGCGGTGACGTCAACGGAGGGGTTCAGCAGCGCATTTTATGGCGACGAGATCGACGAAGCGCTGTTCCTGAAGGTGCTGGATGACTCCGCCGCAAAAGGGGAGCGCTCGCTTGAGGTAATGGCGCACCCGGCGTTTGTCGATAACATCGTACGTAAGAGCGCCTACTGCTGGCCGCGTCTGGCAGAACTGGATGTGCTGACGTCGGCGTCGTTAAAGTACGCGATTGCCGAGCGTGGGTATCGTCTGGGGACGTTCAGGGATCTTTGAGTTAAAGCCCGGTGGCGGCTTCGCCTTACCGGGCCTACAAAAGCAATCGAAATGTAGGCCGGGTAAGCGCAGCGCCACCCGGCTTTTTTTTACGCCGGTATCTGGTCAATCTTACTGCTGCGCGACCACACGCGGTGCGCGGCAAGCAGGTCAAACAACCGGGTCATAAACGCATCGTCAATGTTATCACCTTCGACAATGCCTTCTTCCCCTTGATCCGGTACCTTCAGCAGAGATTTAAACTTCCGCGCATCGCCTGCCAGGGCGATTGGCTTCAGGTGCTTATAGGCTTCCAGCAGATAATAGGCGGCATCACCGTTACCGAGCAGGCTCTCAACGTCACCGCACGGCATAATCACCGCGTCAACCGTCAGCGACGGTGCCCCGGCGAAGGTCGCGGCAATTGGCAGGACAGAGCCATCGTCGGCTGTCACTTCACCCATGCGGGAGTAAAGCAGTTTGGCATGTACGCCCTGGGTTTTGAGCGCCTTCATGATCCCCAGCACGTCGCTGGCGCGCGGTTTATCATTCAGCAGGATAGCCACTACGCGGCCTTTAATTGACCCGCCAGGTACCGCGTACAGGCTCAGGGACGGATCCTTCTTCAGCCCGTTCACGTCTTTTGGCGGTGCGGCATGGCATTGCTCGTCAGTCAGCGTGATGCCGAGATTATTCGCCACGCCCTGAGCAAGCTGGATATCAATATGCGCCAGATGGTCGACCACGCGCTCGCGAATGTAGGTACGCACCACTTTGCTCAGCTCAAAGCTGAAACCGCCGATAATGTGCTGCTGTTCAATCGGGGTCTGGCTGTTCCAGAACAGGCGAGGCTGAGCGTAATATTCGCCGAATGACGGGCTGCGCTCGCGAATTTTTGTTCCGTCCACGCGCTCCTGATACGACTCAAATCCGCCACGTTTTGGCCCCGGCGGGGTTTCACGCGGCCAGTTATCGTTAATGGAGTTTGGCTCGTAGTTCGCCGGGTTGGTATCGATATCCTGGCGATGCATCCCGTCACGCTGGAAGTTATGGTACGGGCAGGTCGGACGGTTGATAGGAATTTCGTGGAAGTTCGGTCCACCGAGACGGCTGATCTGCGTATCGGTGTAAGAGAACAGACGGCCCTGTAGCAGCGGATCGTTGGTGAAATCCAGCCCCGGCACAATATGGCCCGGGTGGAACGCAGCCTGCTCATTCTCCGCGAAGAAGTTATCCGGGTTGCGGTTAAGCACCATTTTGCCCACCAGCTGAACCGGCACCAGCTCTTCAGGAATAAGCTTGGTCGGGTCGAGCAGGTCGAAGTCGAATTTGAACTCGTCCTCTTCCGGGATCAGCTGTAATCCCAGCTCGTATTCCGGGAAATCACCGGCTTCAATGGATTCCCACAGTTCGCGACGGTGGAAGTCCGGATCGCGCCCGGTCAGCTTCTGTGCTTCATCCCACACCAGGGATGCTTTCCCCGCGACCGGTTTCCAGTGGAAACGCACAAACGTCGCTTTACCTTCAGCGTTAATCAGACGGAAGGTATGAATACCAAACCCTTCCATGGTGCGATAGCTGCGTGGGATCCCCCGGTCAGACATCGCCCACATCACGTTGTGAAGGGTTTCCGGTTGCAGGGAGACGTAGTCCCAGAAGGTGTCATGCGCACTTTGTCCCTGCGGTATGGCCCAGTGTGGCTCTGGTTTTACCGCATGGACAAAGTCAGGGAACTTATGCGCATCCTGAATGAAGAAAACCGGGGTGTTATTCCCGACGAGGTCGAAAATGCCCTCTTCGGTATAGAATTTGGTGGCGAAGCCGCGGATATCACGCACCGTATCGGCCGAACCCGCGCCGCCCTGTACTGTAGAGAAGCGCACAAATACCGGTGTGATTTTGTTCGGATCGGAAAGGAAATCCGCCTTCGTGATCGCCTTCAGGCTCTTGTACGGCTGGAAATAGCCGTGCGCCGCGGAGCCGCGAGCGTGAACGATACGCTCAGGAATACGCTCATGGTCGAAATGGGTGATTTTTTCCCGCAGGATGAAATCTTCCAGCAGCGTCGGGCCGCGCGTTCCGGCGCGCAGGGAGTTCTGGTCATCGGCGATACGCACGCCCTGATTGGTGGTCAGCGCATAGCCTTCACCCCCTTTGCGGTGTGGGTCGAGAGATTTTAACTTCTCGTTATCCGCATCGGGCGACTTCACGCTTCCCGGTGCAGTAGGTTGCTCGCCCGGCGCGGACAGGCCCGGCGACGGTTTATGAGAGCCATCCGCAGGGGCGAGTGAGTCCATTCCCGGTTGAGATTCTTCGGTGCCATGAATAGGGGCTTGATGTGGTTTATCATTGTTCGACATTGCACGATTCTCCTTTGTTCGTTCCTGAAAACCCTATTAAGGATAGAACAATGTGATGAATTAGCAGGCGAACTAAGCGTTTTCAGATAAGTGATTAGCGAAAGGAGCCATCTGCCTCACGTCAGGCGCGACGGGCGGGGGGAGAATCGGCTATGATAGAAATTTCCTGCTTTAAGAATTTGCTTTAGTGAACCCGTCGCTTATGAAACCTCTTCGTCAACAAAACCGCCAGGTTATTAGCTATGTGCCCCGCGTTGAACCCGCGCCGCCTGACCATGCCCTGAAAGTGGATGGTTTTCGCGATGTCTGGATGTTACGGGGTAAATACGTTGCCTTCGTGCTGATTGGCGAGCACTTCCGTCGCTCCCCTGCGTTTACGGTGCCGGAATCGGCGCAGCGATGGGCTGTGCAGACCCGCCAGGATGAAGAGGTTGAAGAATAACAGCCATAAAAAAACCGCCCGCAGGCGGTTTTTTTATTTCAGCCGTGATTAACGATGGGCCAGTTCCGCATCTTCTTCACTGTCGAGAATCGTTTTGTCGGTCTGCTTCAGCCACTGGCTGGTCAGGGTACCGGCGGTCATTGAGCCACTCACGTTCAGGGCGGTACGCCCCATATCGATCAGCGGTTCAACAGAGATCAGCAGGGCAACCAGCGTCACCGGCAGTCCCAGCGCAGGCAGAACGATCAGCGCAGCGAAGGTCGCGCCGCCGCCCACGCCCGCAACACCGGCGGAGCTAATAGTCACGATACCCACGAGCGTCGCAATCCAGACCGGATCCAGCGGGTTAATCCCCACGGTTGGGGCAACCATCACGGCCAGCATCGCCGGGTAGAGACCCGCACAACCGTTCTGCCCGATGGTGGCGCCAAAGGAGGCCGAGAAGCTGGCGATAGACTCCGGTACGCCCAGACGACGGTTCTGTGCTTCCACGTTCAGCGGGATAGATGCCGCGCTGGACCGGCTGGTGAAGGCGAAGGTCAGCACCGGCCAGACTTTGCGGAAATATTTCAGCGGGCTAACGCCGTTCACGCCCAGCAGGATACCGTGCACCACAAACATAATGCCCAGCCCCAGATAAGAGGCGATCACAAAGCTGCCAAGCTTGATGATGTCTTGCAGGTTAGAGCCTGCCACGACTTTGGTCATCAGCGCCAGGACACCGTACGGCGTCAGCTGCATGACCAGACGCACCAGCTTCATCACCCAGCTTTGCAGGGTATCGATGGCTGTCAGAACGCGCTCGCCTTTCGGCGCATCGTCCTTCAGCAGCTTGAGCGCAGCCACGCCCAGGAATGCCGCGAAGATCACCACGCTGATAATGGAGGTTGGGCTTGCACCGGTCAGGTCAGCGAACGGGTTCTTCGGAATGAAGGAGAGCACCATCTGCGGAACGGTCAGATCGGCCACTTTACCCACGTAGTTGGTCTCAATCGCCGTCAGACGCGCGGTTTCAGCGCTACCCTGCACCAGACCTTCAGCAGTCAGGCCAAACAGATTGGTTACCAGCACACCCACCAGCGCCGCAATCAGCGTGGTGAAGAGCAGGGTACCAATGGTCAGGAAACTGATTTTACCCAGTTGAGAGGCATTATGCAGGCGGGCTACGGCGCTCAGAATAGAGGCGAATACCAGCGGCATAACGATCATTTGCAGCAGCTGTACATAGCCGTTACCGACAATGTTGAACCACTGAATAGAATCTTTCAGTACCGGGCTATCGGAGCCGTAAATGGCGTGTAAGGCCAGGCCAAACACCACGCCCATGACCAGACCGACCAGTACCTTTTTCGCCAGGCTCCACTGTTTGTGGCGAGCCTGGGCGAGAAGCAATAGCAATACGACGAACACAACAATGTTCGCGATGAGTGGAAAATTCATCCCCGTTCTCCTGATTTATTATACGGTCGGTTTTTACCGAACCTGTTGGCGCAAGGTTATCAGAAGTGTGATGTCGCGCTTATATCCATATGGAATGGTTTATGACAAAAGTGATTATATTGTCGGTTTAATGTTCAATCTGGTGATTAATAAAACGATTGAACTGAAATTGTAGCGAGTTGATCATTTGCGATGACCAGCGCACTGCACCATTTTCGGGCAATGTCTGCGGCATCCACACGGCATACGCAAACAGCGCCATACACAGAACGCGCTCCAGCTGGTTGCCTTTTTGCGGCACGAGGATTGGCAGACGGAAACGCCAGCGGCAGGGCCAGAGCAGCGGTACGCCCGCTGGCGTCAGCATATCGGCGAGGATATGGCTTAAGTAGCCGAGCACCATGCCCTGAATGGCATCCGCCGGGACGATCCAGCTCTCCGGAACCTTCAAATAGAAGAGTATAAGCAGGCCGAATACGGCCAGCAGGCTGTGGGTAAACCCGCGATGACCAAAGGCTCTGGCGATGGGTTTTGAAATCCACTTCAGCCGCTGGCCAAGGAATGACTTTGGATGATCTATGTCCGGCAGCAGGCAGGTCAGCACGGCGGAAGGGACAATATGCCACCAGTCCCCCTGTGCCAGCACAGGGGTCAGTTCAGCGTTTTTGGCAAACACTGCACAGGCAAGTGAAAAAAGCAGGTGGCCTTCCGCCGTCATGATAAAACCCGGTAAACTGTCGATTCATACAGTATAGGGTTTTTATACAGTGTGTGAAAGAGGTGACGGTGTAACTCTTTGTCACAAACGCGCGGTTAGCGCGCCAGCCAGCCACCGTCTACGGCGAGGGTATGGCCGTTAACGTAATCAGAGGCCGACGAGGCCAGGAACACCACCGGACCCTGTAAATCCTCCGGCAGACCCCAGCGACCCGCCGGAATACGGTCGAGGATCGCCTGGCTGCGCTGCTCATCATCGCGAAGCTGCCGGGTGTTATTGGTCGCCATATAACCCGGCGCAATAGCATTCACATTAATGCCCAGCGTTGCCCATTCGTTCGCCAGCAGGCGGGTGAGGCCCAGCACGCCGCTTTTGGACGCCGTATAGGAGGGCACCCGGATGCCGCCCTGGAAGGAGAGCATGGAGGCAATGTTAATAATTTTGCCGCCCTGACCCTGCGCGATAAACTGTTTCGCCACTGCCTGAGAGAGGAAAAAGACCGATTTCAGATTGAGATCGATGACCTCGTCCCAGTCCTTCTCGCTAAATTCCAGCGCATCGGCACGGCGGATGGTGCCGGCATTGTTAACCAGAATATCGATGCGGCCCATCTCAGCGACTGCGGTATCCACCACGCTCTGAATACTCTCCTGCTTGCCAAGATCGGCGCGAATCGCGATAAAGCGTCGTCCCAGCGCCGTAACGCGCGCTGCCGTTTCGTCAGGAACCTTGCGGTTAACCCCCACGATATCGCATCCTGCCTGGGCGAGGGCAATGGCCATGCCTTGCCCCAGACCGGTATCGCACCCGGTCACCATCGCCACTTTTCCTGCCAGAGTAAAAGCATCCAGTATCATACGCGCCTCAGAAGTCAGGTTATTGTCATTCTGCACGTAAGAATAGGAGTCTGGAATGAGAAAAGCAAATAAACTAAAACGATGTTTTGATTTGACGAGGCAGGCAGCCGAAGCTGCCTGAGAGGGCGTTACTCCCCGCGCAGATGGCGGGCAGTCAATTCTTCAAGAGACGTCAGCCTGACATCCGCGAGGGCAAAACGGGGGTCGTGTCGGCCTTCTTCAGCCGGCACAACGATGGAGCGCATACGTGCGGCTTTGGACGCCACCATGCCGTTAACCGAATCTTCCAGCGCCACACAGGTAAGCGGATCCAGCCCCAGTTTCGCGGCGCAGTCCATATACACCTGCGGATGTGGCTTGCTGTAAGGAAGCTTTTCGGCCGAGGCCAGCGCGTCGAAGCTGTCGCGCAGCCCGAACATCGTCAGCACTTTTTCCAGCATATGCAGCGGTGAGGCGGAGGCCAGCCCCACTTTCAGCCCTTGCGCCTTGCACAGGGCGATAGCGTCGCGTACGCCCGGTAACAGAGGCTTATACTCTTCTACGAGAGAAATGGCGCGGTTGATAATGCGCGCCGTAACTTCGTCGCGATCCGGGCCAACCCATGGCTGGTGGGCATACCAGAGGTCAACCACCATATCGATGCGCAGCCCCAGGGTATCGGGAAGCTCGTTACGACGACTGATATCGACGCCGAGGCCGGCCATCACGTCCAGTTCAGCCCGATCCCACAGGGGTTCGGAATCAATCAGCAATCCATCCATGTCAAAAATAGCGGCAAGTATCTGGCGCGGGGTCGACATTACAACATCTCCTTATCTTGGGGGTAAGACGAACGGTGCTAAGCACAAGCAATTTAGCATATTGCATTCAAAGAGCGGGCGAAAATGACCGACAGCAGGTAGACTTAGGCACAAATAACGCGTCTTTATGAAGAGGAACTAATGACGTATCAACAAGCTGGACGCATCGCGGTCTTAAAACGTATTGCTGGTTGGGTTATTTTCATTCCCGCCCTGATTTCAACGCTGATCTCCGTACTCAAATTTATGTACGATCACAGCGAAAAACAGCCGGGCATCAATGCCGTCATGCTTGATTTTGCGCACGTCATGATTGAGATGATGCGGTTTAACACCCCGTTCCTGAACGTCTTCTGGTTCAACTCGCCCACGCCGGATTTTCACCACCAGCTGAATGTCGGTTTCTGGATAATCTATGCGTTGATATTTATCGCGATGGCGTTGCAGGCCTCCGGCGCGCGCATGAGTCGCCAGACCCGCTTTTTGCGCGAAGGGGTGGAAGACCAGCTGATCCTTGAGAAGGCGAAAGGCCCTGACGGGATGAGCCGCGAGCAGATCGAATCGCGCATTGTCGTTCCGCGTCATACCATTTTTGTGCAGTTTTTCCCGCTCTACATCCTGCCGGTCATTATCATTGTGGCCGGGTATTTCTTCTTTACGCTGCTTGGCTTCCTGTAAATCCTAAGGGAAGGGGCGTGAAGCCGCCCCCTCCCGCTATGCCGCCAGAATGCGGTCCAGCGCCCGCTGGGCATTCACCAGATGACTCCCGCCAAACAAAATAGCCCGGTTTATCAAGGTGTACAGCTGATAAACCGGCTGACGATCAAGGAAACCCGCAGGTAACGGCGAGACAGACTGATAGCCATCATAAATTTGCGGCGGCTGTTCAGGGTGCAACGGCAGCATTGCGAGGTCACATTCTCTGTCGCCCCAGTAGCAGGCCGGGTCAAATATATAGGGACCATCAGGCCCAAGTGCACAGTTGTTTGACCATAAATCTCCGTGCAGAAGGGAAGCCTGAGGCTGATGCGAAGCCAGACGCTGCTGAATGTGTTCAACAATCGCGTCGATGTTGCCGAACGCTAATCCCTTTTCAGCGGCCAGCTCCAGCTGCCAGCCGATGCGCTGCTCGGCGAAAAAGGTCGACCAACGGCGCTGCCATGCGTTTGGCTGTGGGGTAGTGGAGAGGTCGTTATCAAAATCGAGCCCGAACTGAGGTTGATCGCTCCACTGGTGCAAACGGGCGATCTGTTGCCCGAGAATAAAGGCGTTGTGCGCATCCAGAGGGCGCGCGGGAAGATAGTTCATCACCAGAAAGCTATAGTCACGATCGCTGCCGACGGCTAATACCTGCGGAACGGTGACTGTTTTACTGCGCGATAACAGCTCAAGCTGATCGGCTTCGGCAGTAAAAATGGGGAGCAATTCACGCTCATCACATTTAACGAAAAGATCGCGCCCGGCGTAACGTAAATGCCATGCGGCATGGATCTCTCCGCCTGGCAGTTCGTTACGCAGTTCAATTTCACCTTCACCCAGCTGCTCACTTAAAAGATGACTGATAGCCTGCCACATGATGTCTCTCCCATGTTGTCTGCCAGATCATAAAGTTAGCGCAAAACGGCTATAAAAAAACAGGAACTAACGCACAACTGAGCGGTTTAATTTTGTACAGGGCACTTATTGTTCTTTTTTATGCCAGTTTTCCCAGCTATCCACATCAATTTCCGTGGCTTTGTCAGTCACGCTTTCCACCAGGCTACTGGCCAGCGCCTTCACCTCTTCCTGACTCAGCGGGCTTATCAGGCCAAATGCCAGTGAGCCGAGATCGTGGATATTGCCCTCATCGTCCGTCAGCGTGAGCAGAAAATTGGCGCGCGTGAACGCGTTGTTGAGTTCATTCAGTTCGGTCAGCGACGCCTCATGAATATTCACGGTTACGACGTAGCGGGTGATATCACCACTGCTCATAATTCACCTCGTTGTTATCCTGAAAGTTTTCTTAGCATAGTCGATATGCCCTGTTTAGCGACTTCCCCCTCCATGGGAAGGGGAAGCAGGTTCAGCTTCTCGCCAGGTAATCGACAATTTTCTGGGTATCCGCAAGCGAACACAGACGCGTTCCCTGGTTTATGGTGGCTGCACTCCCTGCCGCGACGCCATAGCGTGCCATCTCCAGAAGCGAAGCGCCCTGCGCTAGCTTCAGCACCATCGCGCCAACCATACTGTCACCGGCACCCACGGTGCTCTGGCTTTTCATCGGCGGTGGCACAACCTGTACAAAGCCCGTCTTGTCGACGGCCAGCGCACCCTGAGGACCGAGAGAGACCACAACGCGATGCGCTTTGCCCGTACGTACCAGCTCTTCTGCGGCAGTACGAACGTCATCAGGCTGGCTGAGTTCTCGATTAACCAGGGCACTGAGCTCTTTCTGGTTAGGTTTAACGAGTTCAAGTTGTCCGGGTTCTAACGCCGCCTTCAGGGCTTCGCCCGAGCTATCGACAATGCAGCGGATGCCGCGCTGGAGCGCCGCCTGAACCAGCGCCGTCAGTTTTCCTGTTTTGACGCCCGGCGGCAGGCTACCGCTGATCACCAGTAATGAGCCGCTTTCAATGGTCAGCACTTTCTCTTCCAGTTGACGAAACTCATCATCGCTCAATTTCGCCCCCGGCATCACAAAACGATATTGCTCGCCGCTGGATTCAACATGGACATGCAGGTTCTGCCGGGTCCAGTCTTTAGCATCGACGGTGTCTACGGCCACCTGTTCATCTGCCAGCAACGCAACCAGATGTTCTCCCGTGGCGCCGCCAGCGGGGAAGATGGCGGTGGCTTTTCCGCCGAGATGGGTAATAGCGCGCGCCACGTTGATGCCGCCGCCGCCCGGCTCAAACACCGGCGCGCTACAGCGCAGCTTACCTTCCGGGTAGATTTGCGGCGTCATGGTCGCGGAGTCGAGGGAAGGGGAGAGTGTCAGCGTATAAATCGAAGCCATCATGACCTCCTTTTATCATGGGTTCTTTTAAGTCTGGCACCGTTTGGCAGGAAGGCAACGTAAATAACAGTATGATTTTAAATATGAATGCTGACAAATAACCTGCGCCGGGCATATAAAATAAAACGCGTTTTGGGATCGTTCTTATTCAAAAAATGAAAGAAGAAAATATTGCTATGTTATTTGCGGCTTTTTATAATTTGTTACCTTTCTATGGTCGCCTTGTCATTGATCCGCAAGAAAGTTTCCGAGACCGTGACGGTCTCTTTTTATGTTGTACGGACTCCTTAAATAAAATGAAGCTTTTGAAGACAGTACCCGCAGCACTGATGCTGGCGGGTGGCGTATTTGCGTCACTGAATGCAACCGCCGATGATACCGTTTTTACTGTCATGGACGATCCCTCCACTGCCAAAAAACCCTTTGAAGGTAACGTGAATGCCGGGTATCTGGCGCAATCCGGTAATACGAAAAGCTCCTCCCTGACCGCAGACAGCACCCTGACCTGGTACGGCAACACCACGGCCTGGTCGCTGTGGGGAAATGCCAGCAACACCTCTGCTAACGATCAACGCTCATCGGAGAAATACGCGGTAGGCGGACGTAGCCGATACAACATGACCGATTATGACTACCTGTTCGGGCAGGCGAGTTGGCTGACTGACCGCTACAACGGCTATCGCCAGCGTGATGTCGTGACTGCGGGTTATGGTCGTCAGTTCCTCAATGGGCCGGTGCACAGCCTGCGTTTTGAATTCGGTCCGGGTGTCCGTTACGACGAGTACACCAACGGCGAAGATGAAACCCAGCCGCTGGGTTATGCATCGGGCACCTATGCATGGCAGATGACGGACAACGCAAAATTCACCCAGGGTGTGTCGGTGTTTGGTGCTGAAGATACAACGCTGAACTCAGAAAGTGCGTTGAACGTGGCCATCAACGAACACTTTGGACTCAAGGTGGCGTACAACGTAACCTGGAACTCATCACCACCTGATTCTGCACCGGAACATACCGATCGCCGAACCACGATTTCTTTAGGTTATAAAATGTAATATCGTCGGGCCGGGATTATTCTCGGCCCGTTTTTTATTTTCTGAAACTGTGCTTATTTATATTAAACGGCGTTTTAAAATAATGGGTCTGGTTTCATCTTCATAATTTCTCCATAATTAGCCGGCAGGGCTTATTCAGTTTATTTGACACGAATTGATAAATAATTTGACTAGGCAAGAATGTGATCCAGATCTACACTTACGACACAGGCGAAAAACTCGCCTCAGGCATATCGCATTAAATAAGTATGAGAATAAAATTATGAAAAAAATCAAAACCGCTACAGCAGCGATGGTGCTGTCCGCACTTTCATTTGGCGTATTTGCTGCTGATAATATGACGCAACCTGCCAGTGACGTTAACAGCCCAATCGGGATCGCTAAAGCCTCGGATGTAGAAGCAGGCTCCAACATTGCCCCTGGCTCTCAGTCTACCGGCCAGTCAATGAATGATGCATTTGATGTACACAAGCTGGTGGCGGGTGAGTGGTCCTGATATTTCAACTGCCACGTGTGACGGAATATATACGCTGTCACAGCCTGTCGAAAACCGGATTATGACGTACCGGTTTTGGGCCATAAATTATCGTAAAGATAGTTAAGATTTATTCAGTAAATTCACGGCACGTTTTCGCTGACAAAATATTAGCCCCAGATCATTGCGGCCCAGCGCAGCAGCAACATCGCGCCGCAAATAGCAATTAACACCACGACCATTTTCCAGTGCTTCACGGCAAATCTTTTTGTTGGCATAACCTAATCCTTGTCAGTTGATACCCTTAGTCTACCAAAATCTGCGCCAGAAAGCGCTCAACCCTGGACAACAGGTTATGCCGGAACACCGGTTCGGCTTAAAACCAATGGAATCTGTCAGCCAGAATCAATACCAGGCAAGCAGCGGAAAGTAGATTCAATATCACAACGGTTCTGCTGGATACATTCATGTGATACCCCTTCGATGTTTAAGGACCAAGTCAAGAATAGCTCAGCACTTTCGGATTGCGAGCCTCCGTCAGCAAAAGTTCATGAACGCAGACAAAAGGATGAACGGTTCAAACGGTCGCAGAAGGTGCATTCGCCCTTTCAATAGTGTTACCATTACCCTGCTTGCCGTAAATTCGCATTTATCTGAATCGGCAGGTGCATGATGACGAACCAATTTGACGATTGTTGGTCAGATGGTTTCGTAATCTACTGTTTAATCACGATTATTTTCTTTGTATATGCTCTTATGTGTGGGGCATCACTGCAAATAAGGATATAAAATGCCTGTAATTACTCTTCCTGATGGCAGCCAACGCCATTTCGACCATGCTGTTAGCCCAATGGATGTTGCCCTGGATATCGGTCCTGGACTCGCAAAAGCAACCATCGCAGGTCGCGTAAACGGCGAGCTGGTAGACGCGTCCGATCTGATTGAAAGCGATGCAACGCTTGCGATCATCACCGCGAAAGACGAAGAAGGTCTGGAGATCATTCGTCACTCCTGTGCGCACCTGTTAGGCCATGCTATCAAGCAGCTGTGGCCAAACACCAAAATGGCAATCGGCCCGGTTATCGACAACGGTTTCTACTACGACGTTGACCTTGACCACACCCTGACTCAGGAAGATATCGACGCGCTCGAGAAACGAATGCACGAGCTCGCCGAAACCAACTATGACGTCATTAAGAAGAAAGTCAGCTGGCACGAAGCGCGTGAAACCTTCGTGAAGCGCGGCGAGAGCTACAAAGTCTCGATTCTTGATGAAAACATCGCTCATGATGACAAGCCTGGCTTGTACCATCACCAGGAATACGTCGACATGTGCCGTGGACCGCACGTGCCGAACATGCGCTTCTGTCATCACTTCAAACTGATGAAAATCGCAGGCGCTTACTGGCGTGGCGACAGCAACAACAAAATGTTGCAGCGTATTTATGGTACCGCGTGGGCCGATAAGAAGGCCCTGAACGCGTACCTGCAACGCCTGGAAGAGGCGGCTAAGCGTGACCACCGTAAAATCGGTAAGCAGCTTGACCTGTATCATATGCAGGAAGAAGCGCCGGGGATGGTGTTCTGGCATAACGACGGCTGGACTATCTTCCGTGAACTGGAAACGTTCGTGCGCTCCAAGCTGAAAGAGTACCAGTATCAGGAAGTGAAAGGCCCGTTCATGATGGACCGTGTGCTGTGGGAAAAGACCGGCCACTGGGACAACTACAAAGATGCAATGTTCACCACTTCGTCTGAGAACCGAGAATACTGCATCAAGCCAATGAACTGTCCGGGCCACGTTCAGATCTTCAACCAGGGTCTGAAATCCTACCGCGATCTGCCGCTGCGTATGGCGGAGTTCGGTAGCTGCCACCGTAACGAGCCATCAGGTGCGCTGCACGGTCTGATGCGTGTTCGTGGCTTTACTCAGGATGATGCGCATATCTTCTGTACTGAAGATCAGGTCCGTGAAGAAGTTAACGCCTGTATTCGTATGGTCTACGATATGTACAGCACCTTTGGCTTCGAGAAGATCGTGGTCAAACTCTCAACGCGTCCGGAAAAACGTATCGGCAGCGATGAGACATGGGATCGCGCAGAGGCGGATCTTGCCGTAGCGCTGGAAGAGAACGGTATTCCGTTCGAATACCAGCTGGGCGAGGGCGCATTCTACGGTCCGAAAATTGAATTTACCCTGTATGACTGCCTCGATCGCGCATGGCAGTGCGGAACGGTACAGCTGGACTTCTCCCTGCCGCAGCGTTTAAGCGCCTCTTATGTTGGCGAAGACAACGAGCGTCAGGTGCCGGTTATGATTCACCGTGCGATTCTCGGTTCACTGGAGCGCTTCATCGGCATCCTGACCGAAGAGTTCGCGGGCTTCTTCCCAACCTGGCTTGCGCCAGTGCAGGTAGTGGTGATGAACATTACCGATTCTCAGGCGGATTACGTTAAAGAATTGACGCAGAAACTACAAAATGCGGGCATTCGCGTAAAAGCAGACTTGAGAAATGAGAAGATTGGCTTTAAAATCCGCGAGCACACTTTACGTCGTGTCCCGTATATGTTGGTCTGTGGTGATAAAGAGGTGGAAGCAGGCAAAGTTGCCGTTCGCACCCGCCGTGGTAAAGACCTGGGGAGCCTGGACGTAAGTGAAGTGATTGAGAAGCTGCAACAAGAGATTCGCAGCCGCAGTCTTCAACAACTGGAGGAATAAGGTATTAAAGGCGGAAAACGAGTTCAAACGGCACGTCCGAATCGTATCAATGGCGAGATTCGCGCCCAGGAAGTTCGCTTAACAGGTCTGGAAGGCGAGCAGCTGGGGATTGTGAGTCTGAGAGAAGCGATCGAAAAGGCTGAAGAAGCTGGAGTAGATTTAGTTGAAATCAGCCCTAACGCCGAACCGCCAGTTTGTCGTATCATGGACTACGGCAAGTTCCTTTATGAAAAGAGTAAGTCTTCTAAGGAACAGAAGAAGAAGCAAAAAGTTATCCAGGTTAAGGAAATTAAATTCCGTCCTGGTACCGACGATGGCGATTATCAGGTAAAACTCCGCAGCCTGATTCGCTTTCTGGAAGATGGCGATAAGGCCAAGATCACGCTGCGTTTCCGCGGTCGTGAGATGGCCCACCAACAGATTGGTATGGAAGTGCTTAACCGCGTCCGTGACGATCTGAGTGAACTGGCAGTAGTCGAATCCTTCCCTACGAAGATCGAAGGCCGCCAGATGATCATGGTGCTCGCTCCTAAGAAGAAACAGTAAGGCCTTCAAGCAGCAAAATCTGTGGAGCCTTCGGGCCCCATAGGTTTTGTTCGCCTATGTTTCGTTTATTTAACAATGCGAAGTGGAAGTTATTAAAATGCCAAAAATTAAGACCGTACGCGGTGCTGCTAAGCGCTTCAAAAAAACCGGTAAAGGTGGTTTTAAGCACAAGCACGCTAACCTGCGTCACATTCTGACTAAGAAAGCTACCAAGCGTAAACGTCACCTGCGTCCAAAAGCCATGGTTTCTAAAGGCGATCTGGGCCTGGTCATCGCGTGCCTGCCGTACGCATAAGTCGTTAACGTTTAACTTTTTTAACTTAGAATAGATACAGGAGAGCACACATGGCTCGCGTAAAACGTGGTGTAATTGCACGTGCACGTCACAAGAAAATTTTGAAACAAGCTAAAGGCTACTACGGTGCGCGTTCACGCGTATACCGCGTTGCCTTCCAGGCTGTTATCAAAGCAGGTCAGTACGCTTACCGTGACCGTCGTCAGCGTAAGCGTCAGTTCCGTCAACTGTGGATTGCGCGTATCAACGCAGCAGCACGTCAGAACGGTATTTCTTACAGCAAATTCATCAACGGCCTGAAAAAAGCCTCTGTTGAAATCGACCGTAAGATCCTGGCTGACATCGCAGTATTCGACAAAGTAGCGTTCACCGCTCTGGTCGAAAAAGCGAAAGCAGCACTGGCATAAGCCAGTTGAGAGAGGGGGCTTTGCCTCCTCTTTTCATTTAACACCATCAGAAGATTGACATTTATCCGTGCAGGCTTTTCAATAAGGTCTTAACGGTTTTTACCCTACAAGGTAACGCAAGCATGAATGCTGCTATTTTCCGCTTCTTCTTTTACTTTAGCACCTGACTTCAGGAGGCTAGCGCGTGAAAGATGAAACGAAAAACAGCGCCAGATAAGCCTCCCGATGGAGGCTTTTTTTGTGCCTGAAGTTAAGAGAATACGTCCAACAATTCGGTGTCTGCACCGACATAATGAGGAAAACCATGTCACATCTCGCAGAGCTGGTTGCCAGTGCAACGGCCGCCATTAACCAGGCCTCAGATGTTGCCGCGTTAGACAATGTCCGCGTCGAATATCTGGGCAAGAAAGGGCATTTGACCCTTCAGATGACTACCCTGCGTGAACTGCCAGCAGAGGAGCGCCCGGCAGCCGGTGCAGTGATTAACGAAGCCAAAGAGCAGGTACAGCAGGCGCTGAACGCGCGTAAAGCCGAGCTGGAAAGCGCAGTACTGAATGCGCGTCTGGCGGCAGAAACGATTGACGTTTCTCTGCCGGGTCGTCGTATTGAAAACGGCGGTCTGCATCCGGTGACTCGTACTATCGATCGTATTGAAAGTTTCTTCGGTGAGCTCGGCTTTACCGTGGCGACTGGCCCGGAAATTGAAGATGACTACCACAACTTCGATGCCCTGAACATTCCTGGCCATCATCCGGCACGTGCTGACCACGACACTTTCTGGTTTGACGCTACCCGTCTGCTGCGTACTCAGACTTCCGGCGTGCAGATCCGCACCATGAAGGAGCAGGAGCCGCCAATCCGCATCATCGCGCCGGGTCGCGTATACCGTAACGACTACGATCAGACCCACACCCCAATGTTCCACCAGATGGAAGGTCTGATTGTTGATAAAAACATCAGCTTTACCAACCTGAAAGGCACGCTGCACGATTTCCTGAACAACTTCTTTGAGGAAGATTTGCAGGTTCGCTTCCGCCCGTCCTACTTCCCGTTCACCGAACCGTCTGCGGAAGTTGACGTGATGGGTAAAAACGGCAAATGGCTGGAAGTGCTGGGCTGCGGCATGGTGCATCCAAACGTGCTGCGCAACGTGGGTATCGATCCGGAAGTGTATTCCGGCTTTGCGTTCGGTATGGGTATGGAGCGTCTGACCATGCTGCGCTACGGCGTGACCGATTTACGTGCGTTCTTCGAAAACGATCTGCGTTTCCTCAAACAGTTTAAATAAGGGCAGGACAGAACAATGAAATTCAGTGAACTGTGGTTACGCGAATGGGTGAACACCACGCTGGACAGCGACGCGCTTTCCAACCAGATCACCATGGCGGGTCTGGAAGTTGACGGTGTAGAGCCGGTTTCTGGCGCCTTCACCGGCGTGGTCGTGGGTGAAGTGGTTGAGTGCGGTCAGCACCCTAACGCTGACAAACTGCGCGTAACAAAAGTCAATGTGGGCGGTGACCGTCTGCTGGATATCGTCTGCGGTGCGCCAAACTGCCGTCAGGGCCTGAAAGTGGCCGTGGCGACCGTCGGTGCGGTGCTGCCGGGCGATTTCAAAATCAAAGCGGCTAAGCTGCGCGGTGAGCCGTCTGAAGGCATGCTGTGCTCCTTCTCCGAACTGGGTATTTCCGACGATCACTCTGGCATTATTGAATTGCCGCAGGATGCGCCAGTTGGTACTGATATCCGCGAATACCTGAAGCTTGATGACAACACCATCGAAATCAGCGTAACGCCAAACCGTGCTGACTGTTTAGGCATCATCGGTGTGGCCCGCGACGTGGCCGTGCTGAACCAGACTGAACTGAACGTGCCGGAGATCGCTCCGGTTGAGGCAACCATCAGTGACGTGCTGCCGATACAGGTAGACGCGCCTGAGGCCTGCCCACGCTACCTCGGTCGTGTGGTGAAAGGTATTAACGTTAAAGCGCCAACCCCGCTGTGGATGAAAGAGAAACTGCGTCGCTGCGGTATCCGTTCTATCGATGCAGTCGTCGACGTCACCAACTATGTTCTGCTGGAGCTGGGCCAGCCAATGCACGCCTTTGATAAAGATCGTATCGAAGGTGGGATCGTCGTGCGCATGGCGAAAGAGGGAGAAACCCTGGTTCTGCTGGACGGCAGCGAAGCGAAACTGAACGCTGACACCCTGGTGATTGCCGATCACAACAAAGCGCTGGCGATGGGCGGGATCTTCGGCGGCGAGCACTCTGGCGTCAACGACGAGACGCAAAACGTCCTGCTGGAATGCGCGTTCTTCAGCCCGCTCTCCATCACCGGCCGCGCACGCCGTCACGGTCTGCACACTGATGCTTCTCACCGCTACGAGCGTGGCGTGGATCCTGCGCTGCAATACAAAGCGATGGAGCGTGCGACTCGCCTGCTGATCGACATCTGCGGCGGCGAAGCGGGTCCGGTTATCGATGTGACCAACGAAGCGACGCTGCCGAAGCGTGCGACCATTACCCTGCGCCGCAGCAAACTGGATCGTCTGATTGGTCACCACGTTGCCGATGCGCAGGTGACCGACATTCTGACGCGTCTGGGCTGCGAAGTTACTGAGGGTCAGGACGAGTGGAAAGCCGTTGCGCCGTCCTGGCGTTTTGACATGGAGATCGAGGAAGATCTGGTGGAAGAAGTGGCCCGCGTTTACGGCTACAACAACATCCCTGACGAGCCGGTGCAGGCGGGTCTGGTGATGGGCAGCCATCGCGAGGCCGATCTGTCTCTGAAGCGTGTGAAAACCATGCTGAACGACAAAGGCTACCAGGAAGTGATCACCTACAGCTTCGTTGATCCTAAGCTGCAACAGCTGATCCACCCGGGTCAGGAAGCGCTGATCCTGCCAAGCCCGATTTCCAGCGAGATGTCAGCGATGCGTCTGTCCCTGTGGACGGGACTGCTGGGTACTATCGTTTATAACCAGAACCGTCAGCAAAACCGCGTGCGTATTTTCGAAAGCGGTTTGCGCTTTGTACCGGATACTCAGGCGAATTTAGGCATCCGTCAGGATCTCATGCTGGCCGGCGCCATCAGCGGTAACCGCTTTGAAGAGCACTGGGACCTGGCAAAAGGGACGGTTGATTTCTACGATATGAAGGGCGATCTGGAAGCGATTCTCGATCTGACCGGTAAATTATCCGAAATTGAATTCCGCGCAGAAGCGATTCCAGCCCTGCATCCGGGTCAGAGTGCGGCGATCTATTTAGACGGCAAACGTGTTGGTTTCATTGGGGTTGTTCACCCGGAACTGGAACGTAAGCTGGATCTGAATGGCCGTACCATCGTATTCGAACTGGAGTGGAACCCGGTTGCAGACCGCGTCATTCCTCAGGCGCAGGACGTCTCCCGCTTCCCGGCAAACCGCCGTGATATCGCGGTTGTGGTCGCTGAAAATGTGCCCGCAGCAGATATTTTGGCCGAATGTAAGAAAGTTGGCGTAAATCAGGTAGTTGGCGTAAACTTATTTGACGTGTACCGCGGCAAGGGCGTAGCAGAAGGTTTCAAGAGCCTCGCTATTAGCCTTATCCTTCAGGATACCAGCCGTACACTCGAAGAAGAGGAGATTGCCGCTACCGTCGCCAAATGTGTAGAGGCATTAAAAGAGCGATTCCAGGCATCATTGAGGGATTGAACCTATGGCGCTTACAAAAGCTGAAATGTCAGAATATCTGTTTGATAAGCTTGGGCTTAGCAAACGGGATGCCAAAGAGCTGGTAGAGCTGTTTTTCGAAGAGATCCGTCGTGCTCTGGAAAATGGTGAGCAGGTTAAACTCTCCGGTTTTGGCAATTTTGATTTGCGAGACAAAAACCAACGTCCGGGCCGTAACCCGAAGACGGGGGAAGATATTCCCATTACAGCCCGCCGCGTGGTGACCTTCAGACCCGGACAGAAGTTAAAAAGCCGTGTCGAAAACGCAACGCCCAAAGCAGAGTAATATGAACTAACTAAAAAGGCCGCTCACGCGGCCTTTTTTCTTTGCGCTATTTGCTAAACCCGCCGTAAAATCAATGATATCTCAACCGGATAACCTATCGTCTATGCTTGATCTTGCCCGCCGCCAGCACCGCTCCGATCTTCGCCGCCTGTGTCTGCTCGGGGTGCTGTTGATTGTCGCCACCACCGTCAGCCTGTGTGCGGGCGATCGGTGGCTGGGGCCGGAAAGCTGGTTTACGCCTGAAGGACAGCTCTTTGTCTGGCAGATCCGCCTGCCGCGGACGTTGGCTGTCCTTTTAGTTGGCGCTGCGCTGGCGCTGTGCGGCACGATCATGCAGGCATTATTTGAAAACCCTCTGGCGGAACCCGGGCTTCTCGGGGTGTCAAATGGCGCAGGCGTCGGGCTTATCGCCGCCGTGATGCTGGGGGGAGGCGAGCTCTCCGGCTGGGGGATTAGCCTCAGCGCCATCCTTGGCGCGCTGTTGATAACCCTTATCCTTCTGCGCTTTGCCCGCCGCCACTTATCCACCAGTCGGCTGCTGCTTGCCGGGGTAGCGTTGGGGATCATCTGTAGTGCGCTGATGACCTGGGCCGTCTACTTTTCTACCTCCTTCGATCTGCGCCAGTTAATGTACTGGATGATGGGGGGATTTGGGGGTGTTGACTGGCGTCAGGGGTGGCTGATGGTGCTCCTGATCCCGGTCATCCTGTGGACGGCGTTCCAGGCGCAGCCTCTTAATATTCTCGCGCTGGGCGAAACGTCTGCTCGCCAGCTCGGGATGCCGATTGGATTCTGGCGCAACGTGCTGGTTATCGCCATTGGCTGGATGGTAGGCGTAAGCGTGGCGCTGGCGGGGGCGATTGGCTTTATTGGGCTGGTGATCCCGCATATGCTGCGCCTGTGCGGCATTACGGACCACCGAACTCTGCTCCCGGCCTCGGCGGTTGCCGGGGCGGCAACGCTGCTGGTTGCCGATATCATCGCCCGGCTCGCCCTGACGGCCGCTGAGTTGCCCATAGGCGTGGTGACCGCAACGCTGGGCGCACCGGTCTTTATCTGGCTACTATTAAAAGCTGGACGTTAAAACACAACCTGTAAGTCAACCTGAGGGAATGCTATGCAGTCTGATATTCTGAATACCGAAGTGACGACCATTGACGGCGAGAAAACCACGCTGGAAGGCTACAAGGGCAAGGTGCTGCTCATCGTGAACGTGGCGTCGAAATGTGGCCTTACGCCGCAGTATGAACAGCTGGAAAACATTCATAAAGCCTGGGAAAAAGACGGCTTTACCGTACTCGGCTTCCCGTGCAACCAGTTCCTGGGCCAGGAGCCGGGTAGCGAAGAGGAGATTAAGACCTTTTGCAGCACAACCTATGGCGTGACGTTCCCGATGTTCAGCAAAATTGACGTGAACGGGGAAAATCGTCATCCGCTGTATGCCAAACTGGTGGCCGCGGCGCCGACCGCCGTTGCGCCTGAAGAGAGTGGTTTCTATGAGCGTATGGCAAGTAAAGGCCGTGCGCCGCTCTATCCGGATGATATTCTGTGGAACTTCGAAAAATTCCTGATTGGCCGTGACGGTGAGGTCGTGCAGCGTTTTTCGCCTGACATGACGCCTGAAGATCCTATCGTGATGGAATCAATCAAGCTGGCGCTGGCGAAATAATGACGCTGCTGATGCAGCTCACGGACGTTGCCGGGAAGGGACGTCTTGAGCCTGTGACTGCCGCAGTCAACGCAGGTGAAATCCTTCACCTGGTTGGGCCAAACGGCGCCGGAAAAAGCACGCTGCTGGCGCGCATGGCAGGGCTGACCACCGGGGAAGGAAAGATTACCTTTCTCGGGCAATCGCTCGTCGACTGGCTACCCGCTACACTTGCCTCCCGTCGAAGCTATCTGGTTCAGCAGCAGGTTCCGCCCTTTGCGATGCCCGTCTGGCACTACCTGACGCTGCATCTGCCTGACAAAAATCAGGTGGGATTGCTCAACGAGGTTGCTGCGGCACTCGGGTTAGACGACAAGCTTACCCGGCAGGCAAATCAGCTTTCCGGCGGCGAGTGGCAGCGCGTGCGTCTGGCGGCCGTTATCCTTCAGATCCATCCGGCGGGAAATCCTCACGGGCGGTTGCTGCTGCTGGACGAGCCGATGAGTGGGCTGGACGTTGCCCAGCAGGCAGCGCTGGATACCCTGCTCAGCGCGCTGTGTCGCAAGGGGATCGCCATCGTGATGAGCAGCCATGATTTGAACCATACGTTGCGCCACGCGCATCGGGTGTGGTTGCTGGCGCGTGGCAAACTGATTGCCAGCGGAACGCGCGACAGCGTGCTGACGGCCGCCAATCTTGCGAGCGCTTACCACATGTCGTTCCGGAGGCTGGATATTGAAGGCCACAAGATGCTCATTTCCACGGCGCAGGAATAACCTTTCTTGCACAGCTGCATAGATGCACGCTAAATTACCGAAAGAACAAAAAAAGCAGAGGATTCGTCTGAAATGCGATTCTGGTTTCTCCTTGTTGCGGCGCTCTTTCTTGCAGGATGCAGCAGCCATCGTGCACCTCCGCCCAACCCACGGCTTTCCGATTCCATTACGGTCATTGCCAGCCTGAACGATCAGCTCAGCAACTGGCGCGGCACACCTTATCGCTACGGCGGCATGAGCCGGGGCGGGGTGGATTGCTCGGGATTCGTGCTGATGACCTTCCGCGATAAATTTGACCTCCAGCTTCCGCGTGAAACGCGTATGCAGGCGAAAATCGGCACTGAAATTGATAAAGACGAGCTCCTGCCCGGCGATCTGGTCTTTTTTAAAACGGGCTCTGGTGAAAGCGGCCTTCATGTCGGCATCTATGATACCGATAATCAGTTCATTCATGCCTCGACCAGCCGTGGCGTGATGCGCTCCTCTCTGGATAATGTTTACTGGCGTAAAAACTTCTGGCAGGCCAGACGTATTTAACCGCTGCATAAAAATGCAGTGCTGAGGGCCTGGCGGTGAAAATAGACGTCAGGCTTTTCTTACGGGTTGATTAAAGTTAAATTTTTTGCCCAATTATTTATGGCTGCATGTGCCTGTTTTATCTAAAACTGGCTATTATTCAATAACCAGGATAAAATTAATTAAGATTCAGGGAAAAATCTGAAAATTAATACGGAAAGAATGAAATTAATCTTATTAAAATCAAGACAGTGGAATTGTGCCTGCAATTGCTCCAGGATGTTCTCTCTCATCTTTAATGCAGGACAAGCGCGATGATTATTACGCTAGATAATGCTTACCAGTCTGAACTTTTACTCCTTCCGGCGCGTGATAGTGCAGGTTTGCTTAAAGGTTTAGAGATTTTGGTTAACTTTACTGGCGTGGGTGCGGACGTACGGATCCCGACTGAACTGGTTATCCCACATCTTTCTCAGGAAGATGAATTAGCGCTGTTTCAGGAGAAACTGCAATTACTCGATACCTGTAAGCTATTTTTTATTCAGCATCAGTTAATTGCATGGATCAATATTACACCTGCAATTGTTGAGTTTTTATTAACTAATGAGAACGCTGTTTCAATCCTCGAGCGTTATCCGTTTCTTGAGTTTACTGTTAATGAGAACTATCCAGGTTTAAATAACGGGAAAGACGATCCCTGTCTGGCAAGAATGGCGATCCATTTCCCCTTAGTACTGGCTAACTTTGGTGCAGGGGCATCTTCCCTTAAACCGGTTTATGATGGTCTGTTCAAACGGGTGATTCTGGATAAAAACTTTATCCAGCAGCGCGCGTCGGCACTCTCGTTTGAGCCTTTTATGCGCGCCATTCTCTGGCAGATCGCGCCGCATTGTCAGTCGGTCATGGTCTCGGGAATTGACGATCACGGCATCTTAGAACGCGTGCTGCCCTTCAATTTCGGTGCAATGCAGGGAAGCCTGTGGCCTGCCGTCCCGGCAGAGCGGGTCACGACTCTCGTTCAGCAATAACCCCTTTCTTCGCCCGTGTTTACGTCCAGGGAAACCCTCTACACTTAAAGCAGGAGGACTTATGACCCTGTCTTTTACTGCTCACTGGCACGATGAATTACCCGGCTTTTACACCGCGCTTAAGCCAACGCCATTACAGAACGCGCGTCTTATCTGGCATAACGATGCATTAGCGGATTCGCTTGGCATCCCTTCGACGCTTTTTCAGCCAGAAAAAGGCGCCGGCGTCTGGGGCGGCGAAACGCTGCTCCCGGGCATGAAGCCGCTGGCTCAGGTCTACAGCGGACATCAGTTTGGCGTCTGGGCGGGACAGCTCGGCGATGGCCGCGGCATCCTGCTGGGTGAACAGCTTCTGCCGAATGGCGAAACGCTCGACTGGCACCTGAAAGGGGCAGGGCTAACCCCGTACTCACGCATGGGGGATGGCCGCGCGGTGCTGCGTTCAACCATCCGTGAAGGTCTGGCTTCCGAGGCGATGCATGCCCTGGGGATCCCCACCTCACGCGCGCTGTCCATTGTCACCAGCGACACGCCGGTGGCCCGGGAAACGATGGAGCAGGGGGCGATGCTGGTCCGCGTGGCGGAAAGCCATCTGCGTTTCGGTCATTTTGAACACTTCTACTATCGCCGCGAGCCGGATAAGGTCCGCCAGCTTGCCGATTACGCCCTTCGCCGTCACTGGCCGCACCTGCAAAACGAGCCGGACCGCTATGTTCTCTGGTTCCGTGATATTGTCGCGCGCACTGCCGCAATGATTGCCCGCTGGCAGGCCGTCGGCTTTGCCCACGGGGTGATGAATACCGACAACATGTCCCTGTTAGGGCTGACGTTTGACTACGGTCCGTACGGCTTCCTTGATGACTATCAGCCGGGTTACATCTGTAACCATTCGGACTATCAGGGGCGTTACCGTTTCGACAACCAGCCTGCGGTGGGGCTGTGGAACCTTCAGCGGCTTGCGCAAAGCCTGTCGCCGTTTATCGACGTCGATGCCCTGAACGATGCGCTGGACAGCTATCAGGAGATCCTGCTGCGGGAATATGGTGTGTTAATGCGCAACAAGCTGGGGCTGATGACGCAGGAAAAAGGCGATAACGCGCTGTTGAATGGGCTGTTTGCCATCATGGTGCGTGAAGGCAGCGACTATACCCGAACCTTCCGTATGCTGAGCCAGACCGCGCAGCAGAGCGCCGCGTCACCGCTGCGCGACGAGTTCATCGATCGTCAGGCGTTTGATGACTGGTTTGCCGTTTACCGGACGCGTTTACAGCAGGAACAGATTGATGACGATACCCGCCAGACGCGGATGAAGGCGGTTAACCCGGCGATGGTGTTGCGCAACTGGCTGGCGCAGCGGGCCATTGAGCAGGCAGAGCAGGGGGATTATACCGAGCTGCATCGGCTGCATATCGCCCTGCGCACGCCGTTTGCCGACCGGGAGGATGACTATGTCAGCCGCCCGCCGGACTGGGGCAAGCGGCTGGAAGTGAGCTGCTCAAGCTAAGGAGCGAGAAAAACCTGCGGTGCGGCGTGCGCCGGATGTCTGCCGACGTGCACCTGCGCACCGTACCAGTGTGCCAGCGCGTCGGCCTGCAAAACCGTCTCCGGTATGCCCTGAGAAACAATCCTGCCGTTGTGTAACAGCAGGATCCGGTCCGACCATAATGCGGCAAGATTGAGATCGTGCAGCACCACGCAGGCGTGAAGATGGCCCTGACGGGTCAGCGATTTCAACAGGCGCAGCAGATGCTGCTGGTGGTAGAGATCCAGCGCTGAAGTGGGTTCGTCGAGAAACAGCCAGCCGCGCGGCGTTCCGTCACGCCACAGCTGCGCCAGCGCGCGGGCGAGCTGGACGCGCTGCTGCTCGCCGCCGGAGAGGGCATGATAACGCCTGCCGGCCAGCGGCAGGCAACCGGTCAGCTGCAACACCTCACGCACAATCGACGGTTCCGGGTGACGCGTCCAGGGCGCACGCCCCATGCCAACGATCTCCTCCACCTGCCAGTCAAATCCAGGCTGAGACTGCTGGCGCATCACTGCCCGATAGCGGGACAGCGTCTGCGGATGCCATTCATCCAGCGCTTTTCCCGCCAGCGAACAGCCGCCGCTGTCGGGTTTCAGGTAGCCGGTCAGCAGCCGCAGCAGCGTGGATTTCCCCGCGCCGTTGGGGCCGATCAATGTAACCAGCTCTCCCTGCGACAGTGACAGCGAAACGTTATCTGTCAGCGTGCGGCCAGATCGGGTAAAAGTAAGATTTTCAGCCGTATAACGTTCAGCCATGCTGTTCTCCACGACGAAAAATGAGCCATAAGAACCAGGGAGCACCAAGGATACTGGTGAGCAGGCCGACCGGCATTTCTGCCGGAGCGACCAGGGTGCGCGCGACCGTATCCGCCACCAGCAGCAGTAAAGCGCCCGCGAGTACCGTGCCGGGGAGGGTTGCCCGGTGATCGGCGCCCAGCCACATGCGCATCAGGTGCGGCACCACGAGTCCGACAAAGCCAATCACGCCGCTGACGGCGACAGCCGCAGCGACCAGCAGGGCGCTGCATAACAGTAATATTCGCTGTACAAAGGCAACGTCCACGCCAAGGTAATGCGCTTCCTCTTCACCCAGTTGCAGTAAATTTAATGCGCTGGCACAACGCCAGATCGCCAGAACGGCAGGCACCATCAGCGAGGTCACGGCGAGCAGCGTTGACCACTGTGCCTGACCAAGACTTCCCATTCCCCAGAGTGAAAGCTGACGCAGCTGGGCGTCATTGCTGACCCACGAAAGCACACCCACTGCCGCACCGCACAGGGCATTGATGGCGATACCCACCAGCAACAGACGTGACAGAGAGGGGTCACGCCGCTTGCTGAGCAGGAAGATCACGCCAGTGGCTGCCAGCGCCCCAAGAAATGCCGCCAGCATAGGGGCGTAAAGCATCACCAGCGCGGGCAGCGAGAGCGGGAGCACCACCCACAGGGCGACGGCCAGCGCCGCACCGCTGCTGATCCCGAGCAGGCCCGGGTCGGCCAGTGGATTGCGGAACAGCCCCTGCATGACGCAGCCGGCGAGCGCCAGCGACCCGCCAATCACCAGCGCCAGCAGCACGCGGGGCAGACGGATGGTAAGCCAGATCTGGCGTAGCGTCTCATCGCTGCCGCTCCACAGCACGTTCACCGGCAGGCGTAACGCCCCAAAACCGGTGGCCATGAACGTCATGACGGTAAGCAACCCCGCCAGAAGCCATAACGATAACGTGATGCGCCGGGACATCAGGGCAGTTGCTCCGCTCTGGCACGCAGCTGTTGTATGGCTTTCGGCGTGCGGACGCTGAAGCCCAGCAGGGCCATATCATCAATAGCCAGCATCTGCTTGCTTCGTCCCGCTGGCGTTTGCGCCAGGCCGGGCAGTTTCCACAGATTTTCTTCGCCGCCCAGCGCGTTAAGACCGTCCTGCGAAATCACCACCAGATCCGGCTGGCTGGCCATCACCCCCTCCTGGGAAAGCGGCTGATAGCGGGTAAAGCCCTGCATGGCGTTCTGCAACCCGGCGGCGCGTATTGCCGCATCCGCGCCGGTCTGTTGCCCGGCCGCCATTGCGGTCATTCCGCCGTGGCTGAGGATAAACAGCACCCGCTTGTTGAGCGGTGTTGAGGGCAGTGCCGCCAGCGCCTGACGCAGCGAGTTGCGCAGGGTTTCCCCTTGCGCCTCATGATGCGTCGCCTGAGCTATCACCCGTACTTTTTCGTCAATCGCGCGCAGGTCAGGCGTGCCGGGAACGGTAACCACCCGGACGTGGCTCTGTTCAACCTGTTTCAGCGCCAGAGAGGGCTGCGCCTGGTCGCTTGCCAGCACCAGCGTCGGGCGTACGGACAAAATTCCCTCCGCATTCAGCTGGCGAAGATACCCCACGTCAGGCAGCGCATTTGTCGCCTGCGGCCACTGGCTGGTACTGTCGCGCGCAACCAGAGAAGACTCCGCGCCGAGGGCGTAGACGATCTCCGTCACGTCGCCGCCGAGGGCGACAATTCTCTCCGGCGCGGCGACGGCGACCAGCGGCAGGGCGCAGAGCAGGGCGAACCAGTTTTTCATGCGGCCAGCCCTTCTGGCGTCAGGGCGTCAATCTGGCGGCGCCACTGGCTCTGCTCAGGCTCGCCTTCGGTACGCTGCCCGTAGAGCTGGGCGATCTGAGTGCCGTCCGCAGCAAACAGCTCCAGGCTGGTAACGTGTCCGTCCGCCGTAGGCTTACGCGTTACCCACGTCTCGGCGATAGTCTCCTCCAGCAGATGCAGGGTAAAGGTTGGGTTGAAGATGTTCAGCCAGCCCTTCATGGGCGTCAGTTTTTCCACCACACCGGTGAAGATCTGCACGCAGCCGCGGTTGCCGACGAAGATCATGATTTCGTTTCCGTCCTGTCGCGCCGTCTCCAGCAGCTGTGCCAGCGCGCTGTTATCCACTTTACAGGCCAGATCGTCACTCACCAGACGAAACGCCTGCTGGCGGCTCAGGTTATGGCGCTTTAGTAAGCTAAAGAACTGATGCACATCGGTCATGGCGCGCCACTCTTTCTCCACCGAGCCTGCATCAGCACCGTCGGAATGCGCAGGGGCATCGACAGCCTTCAGTGCCAGAGTGGGGTTATCGGCAATGATAAAACGGGTCAGCACGTCGCCCCAGGCGGCAACGTCGGTGTGATCCGTGGTGTAGACCTTCAGTAAAGCGTCGCCCTGATGATCGAAGAACTGAATGCTCTGACGTTCGCCGCGGGAGGTCGTTTCACTTATGTGGAACGCGCTCGCCCACTGGTTGAGGAACAAACGCAGATCCAGCGCGCGCGGATTCAGCACCAGTCCGGCGTGGCCGCCGAGGTGCTGGTTAGTAAACGCCCCGACCTGTTCGTGAACGGCGTATTCGTTACGGCAGATGCATTTGGTTTCCCCCACCGACTCCAGCGCTGCCAGAATCTCACGGATTTCACCGCGCAGCCGCCAGGCGTCGTGTCCAACGCGCGCAAATGCCAGCTCTGCTTCGCTGATGTGCATTAATCCGGCGATATCACGGGCGTACTTACCCGGATGTTCTTCTTTAAGCTCAAGCCAGCGTGTGTAGTGACCCATAATCTTATCCTTCTGAATCGTTGCCCCGAAGGGAATTACCATTGATAACTGACGAAGATCTTGCCGTTGCGGCCATCCTGCGGGATGCCTTGTGGTGACCAGTAGGCTTTGTCGAAGGCGTTCCCCAGCACGAGGGTGGTGGTGATGCCTTTGAACTGCTGCTGGCCTTTATAGCTGACGTAGAAATCATTCACTGCGTAGCCAGGCTGCTCGCTGTAGCTGCTGCTGATGTGCGTTGAACGTTCGACGAAGGTGCCGATCCAGCCCACGGAGAAGCCGCTTTGCGCCACGGGGATATCCAGCTTGCTGGTGACGGTGTCCGGGTTGATGCTGGAGATGTATTCGCCCGTGTCGGTATCTTTCCCGCGTGTGCGGTTGTAGGCCACGTCCAGGTTGAACAGACTGGTCGCGTAGGTCGCCATCATGTCCCAGCCCCAGATTTTGGCATTTGGTACGTTATAGGACATGGTGGTGGCCGCCGCAAAATCGACGGTAGTGGAGATGTAATCTTTCGCTTTGGTGTCGAAGTAGCTGGCTTTGAACTCCAGCGCGTCGTTGGCGAGCAGCAGATCGTCAAAACGTAGCCCAAAACCGAACTCCTGGGTTTCGTTAGTTTCCGGACGCAGGTTCGGGTTCGGCACCCAGTAGTTGGTGTAGAAGCTGCCGATAGAGAAGTGCTTCGAGTCGTTATACATCTCGCCCATCGTTGGCGCACGGAAGGCCTGGGCGTAAGAGCCGAACAGCATCAGCCAGTCGGCTGGACTCACGGTTAACCCGGCGCGTGATGACCACTTATCCGCATCCACGTCGTCGTAACCGTCGCTGCTGCCGCGGTAGTTGTCGTAACGCGTCCCGCCGAGAAGCGTTACCGGCAGGTCGCGCAGAGTGATCTCATCCTGCAACCAGCCGGAGCTGAAGTCGATTTTCGCGTCCGGGAAGCCGGTGGTCGCGCCGCCAGGGTGTTGCTCCTGACGATAGTATTCCCCGCCGTAGGTCAGCAGGTGCGAGGCGAAGGAGTCGCTGAACAGGCGGGTGCGGTTTTCCACTTTGCCGCCTTTGGTAGTCTGCTTACGGAACTCGCCGCTGGCGTCGATGTTCTGGGCGTTGATCCGCGCTTCGGACCAGTAAATTTTCGCATCGGCGTTCAGCCAGTCGTTTCCGGCTGGCGCAATGCGGTAGCCAAGCTGGGCATCGCGCTGAATGGTGGAACGATCGGTCATCGGGTTACTGCTGCTGGCATCCGTGGTCTGCGGATTTTTCGGCTCCTGCGCGTCGTTGTTGTAGTAGCGCAGGGAGCCACTCAGCGTCTGCGCCGGATCGATTTTCCAGCTGCCTTTCGCCAGCATATTGTTGATGGATTCGTCGTTTGGCGCCCTCGCGCCGTCACTCTGGCGAATGTCGCCGCGATCGCGGCTGGACCAGGAGACCAGACCGTCCAGGGTATCGGTGCGGCCATAGGCGCTGGCGCCCATCCCGATGCTGTGATCGCCCGTTGCACCGGTAGCAAATACGCGATAGCCGCTGTTTTTACCTGCATCCAGCAGATCGCTGGCGTCGACGGTGTCATACGAAATTACGCCGCCCAGCGCGCCGCTGCCGTACAGCAAGGCGGAAGGACCACGTACTACTTCAATACGTTTGATCAGCGCCGGATCGAGGAACGTGCTGTTCAGGTGTCCGGTATCAGTGCCCTGGCGCACGCCATCCACCAGTATCAGCACGCCACGGCGGTCATAGCCCCGGAGGTTAACGTCCTGACCGTTGGTGCGCCCGGTGCCGTCCAGCATCAGACCGGGCACCTTGCGCAGCAGGTCGGCGGCGGAGCTGGCGGTCTGGTTTTCCGGCGCGGTGGCGTCAATCACGCTCACCATCATGGGGGCTTCAAAGGCGCTGCGGGCATTGCCGGTGGCGGTGACGGTGATCTCATCTGCGGCGGCAAACGTAACGCCCGGCAGGGTGCTGACAATCGCCAGCGCCAGAAGAGACGGGCGTAAAGACGCGGATTGCAGGTGTGTCATAGCAACTCTCCATAAGAATTGAAAAGCGCTGGCTGCCTGGGGATCACCTGGGTGGCTGGCGAATGTGTGTCTGGTTTATTTAGTCAGGATCAGTTTTCCGGCATTGGTCTGGCGCAGCAGGTAGTGCTGGCCGTCATGCTCGATAATGACCCGTCCCTCCTCACCCAACAGGCTTTTGCTGTCGATTCGGCGATCGGTGGGAGCAGGGGACGGCGCTGTGTGTGTTTTTGTTGGCGTTGCCGCGCTGTTATCGGTCGGTGACATAATGTTTATAAATAACAATCAATGTAACAATGATAATCATTATCAATAAACTGCAAATTCACGGCAAGCGTTTTTGTGAAAATTGTGTGACGGGATCAAATTTGGGGGAGAGGTGCGGTCTGATGCCCTCACCCCGACCCTCTCCCACGGGGAGAGGGTGAAGGGCACGTACCGTAGGCCGGGTAAGCGCAGCGTCACCCGGCAGGATTTTAAAAGCGCGTGTCCACGGCTGAAGCCAGCTTCTCCAGCAGCAGCTCGCTGTCTTCCCAGCTCAGGCACGGGTCGGTGATCGACTGGCCGTAGACCATTTGCTGTCCGGCGACGATCTTCTGCGTGCCTTCTTTGATAAAACTCTCCGCCATAATTCCTGCAATGGCGGTCGAGCCGCTGCGGATCTGCTGGCAAACTTCCTCGCAGACGTCCAGCTGGCGGCGGTGCTGTTTCTGACAGTTGCCGTGGCTGAAATCCACCACCAGATGCTCCGGCAGGTCAAATTCCGCCAGCGTTTCGCAGGCGGCGGCAATATCTTCTGCATGGTAATTCGGTTTTTTACCGCCACGCATAATGATATGTCCGAACGGGTTGCCGCTGGTCTGGTAGATGGTCATCTGGCCGTTTTTATCCGGGGAGAGGAACATATGGCTGGCGCGTGACGCGCGGATGGCATCTACGGCAATTCGGGTATTGCCGTCCGTTCCGTTTTTGAAGCCCACCGGGCAGGAGAGCGCCGACGCCATTTCACGGTGGATCTGGCTTTCGGTGGTACGTGCGCCAATCGCGCCCCAGCTAATGAGGTCGGCAATAAACTGTCCGGTCACCATATCCAGAAATTCGGTGGCAGTTGGCACGCCCAGCTCGTTAACCTGTAACAGCAGCTTGCGCGCCAGTGTAATACCGTGATTCACCCGGTAGCTACCGTTCAGATCGGGATCGGAAATCAATCCTTTCCAGCCCACGACGGTACGCGGCTTTTCAAAGTAGGTACGCATCACGATCTCCAGGCGATCCTGATACGTGCCGCGCAGCGTCTGAAGGCGTTGTGCATAATCCATTGCCGCGTCGAGGTCGTGGATGGAGCAGGGGCCAATCACCACCAGAAGACGTTTGTCTTCACCATTGAGAATTTTTTCGATGCGGCGACGGGAGGCCGTCACATGGTCCGCCACCTCGGCGGATACGGGATGCAGCCGGGCCAGTTCAGCCGGTGTGACCAGGCTATCAATGCGCGCGGTGCGCAGTTCGTCGGTTTTGTTCATGGAATGTCTCAGAAATTTTTTGCTTCATCGGCAGACTACCGGGAAGTGATGGCCATCACCTTAAACCAATCCCTGCTGATTTCAAGTTCGGGGCACGTCGCCCCGAGGATGGCATGATAATAACTGAAACTGGATTAATGTACTAGCATATTAGTACATGCGGCGATTCAGCCCCATGATATCGAGGATCTTGGTGGCAATTTCTTCTACTGAATAGTTGGTACTGTTCAGCCAGGGAATTTGATTTTTCCGGTATAGCGCTTCGACTTCGGAGACTTCCATTCGGCACTGGCGCATCGAGGCGTAGCGACTGTTCTCGCGACGTTCTTCGCGGATCGCCGCCAGGCGTTCCGGGTTGATGGTCAGCCCAAACAGCTTATGCTGGAGCGGCTTGAGCGCGGCGGGCAGCACCAGGTTATCCATATCATCGGCAATAAAGGGGTAGTTGGCGGCACGAATGCCAAACTGCATGGCCAGGTAAAGGCTGGTGGGGGTTTTACCGCAGCGCGACACGCCGAGCAAAATCACCTGCGCCTGGTCGAGATTGCGCAGGGAGATCCCGTCGTCGTGCGCCAGGGTGTAATCAATGGCGGCAATACGCGCATCGTATTTGGTCAGGTTACCGGGGTTCAGCCCGTGGGTACGGTGGGCGATCGGCGTCGGGTCGAGCTTCAGCTCGCTTTGCAAGGGAGCAACCAGCGCCTGCACGATGTCCTGACAGAAGCCCTCGCTTTGCAAAATGATGTTGCGGATCTCAGGGATCACAATGGAATAGAACACCAGCGGACGAACGCTGGTCTGCTGGTAAATGGCGTCGATCTGGTCCTTGACCGCTTTGGCCCGGCTCTCATTTTCCACGAACGGCAACGTGATGCTATTTATCGATACCGGAAACTGCGACATCACCGCGTGTCCCAGCACCTCGGCGGTAATCGCCGTCCCATCAGAAATATAAAAAACGTGGCGATCGACAGCATTATCCATTTTATCCACCCTGAATAGCGTACGTAATTGCCTGAAAGCATAAATTAAAAAAGTTAATTTCACAGCAAAGAACTTATCTGAATTTAAAATGAAATGGTGTTTTTGATTTTCCTGAAAAGTGGATTTCATTTTTCGAATAGCGGCTTTATTTCTATGGTTTTTGCCGGAATCTATAGGAATCATCGGGTTAGCGAGTGCCGGGAAACTGTCCGAAAAGTTGAAAATTTAAATTGCTTACACGATTCACCGTTTTTTTAGCGGAAATAAATATGCCAGTATAAATACGTAGTCAGGTGTTTCTTACTCCGATCAAATATCACAAAAGGATTGTTTCGATGTCCAACAATGGCTCGTCACCGCTGGTGCTTTGGTATAACCAACTCGGCATGAATGATGTAGACAGAGTTGGGGGCAAAAATGCCTCCCTGGGTGAAATGATTACAAATCTGTCCGGTATGGGTGTCTCCGTACCTAACGGGTTTGCCACAACCGCCGATGCGTTTAACCTGTTTTTAGACCAGAGCGGTGTAAACCAGCGCATTTACGACCTGCTGGATAAAACGGATATTGATGATGTCACCGAGCTTGCCAAAGCCGGCGCGCAAATCCGCCAGTGGATTATCGACACACCTTTCCAGCCGGAACTGGAAAAAGCCATTCACGACGCCTACAACCAGCTCTCCGCTGACGATGCGCAGGCCTCCTTTGCCGTGCGTTCTTCTGCAACCGCAGAAGATATGCCCGATGCCTCGTTCGCCGGACAGCAGGAAACCTTCCTGAACGTTCAGGGTTACGATGCGGTGCTGGTGGCGGTGAAGCACGTGTTTGCTTCCCTGTTTAATGACCGCGCCATCTCCTATCGCGTGCACCAGGGCTACGACCATCGCGGCGTCGCGCTTTCCGCCGGCGTGCAGCGCATGGTGCGCTCGGACGTAGGCTCTTCCGGCGTGATGTTCTCTATCGACACTGAATCCGGCTTCGACCAGGTGGTGTTTATCACCTCCGCGTGGGGTCTGGGCGAGATGGTGGTGCAGGGGGCGGTAAACCCTGACGAATTCTACGTTCACAAGCCTACGCTGGCGGCTAACCGTCCGGCAGTGGTACGTCGCACCATGGGCTCGAAAAAAATCCGCATGATCTATGCTCCGACGCAAGAGCATGGCAAGCAGGTCACCATTGAAGATGTGCCACAGGAGCAGCGGGATCGCTTCTCACTGACCGACGCCGAAGTGGAAGAGCTGGCGAAGCAGGCGGTGCAGATTGAAAAACACTATGGCCGTCCAATGGACATCGAGTGGGCGAAAGACGGACACACCGGCAAGCTGTTTATCGTGCAGGCGCGTCCGGAAACCGTCCGTTCACGTGGTCAGGTCATGGAGCGCTACACCCTGCACGCGCAGGGCAAAATTGTCGCGGAAGGCCGCGCAATTGGTCACCGCATCGGTGCCGGTCCGGTGAAAGTGATCCACGACATCAGCGAGATGAACCGCATCCAGCCGGGCGACGTGCTGGTAACCGACATGACCGACCCGGACTGGGAACCGATCATGAAAAAAGCGGCTGCCATCGTCACCAACCGCGGCGGCCGTACCTGTCACGCGGCTATTATCGCCCGTGAGCTGGGGATCCCGGCGGTAGTCGGCTGCGGTGACGCGACCGAACGCATGAAGGACGACCAGAAGGTGACGGTCTCCTGCGCTGAAGGCGATACCGGTTACGTGTATGCCGATATCCTCGACTTCAGCGTGAAAAGCTCCAGCGTGGATACCATGCCGGACCTGCCGCTGAAGATCATGATGAACGTCGGCAACCCGGACCGCGCGTTTGACTTCGCCTGTCTGCCGAACGAAGGCGTGGGCCTGGCGCGTCTGGAATTTATTATTAACCGTATGATCGGGGTGCACCCGCGTGCGCTGCTGGAGTTCGACGACCAGGACGCAAAACTGCAAAACGAAATCCGCGAGATGATGAAGGGTTACGACTCGCCGAGAGAGTTCTATGTGGGTCGTCTGACGGAAGGGATCGCCACGCTCGGCGCGGCCTTCTACCCGAAACGCGTGATCGTGCGTCTGTCGGACTTTAAGTCCAACGAATACGCCAACCTGGTGGGCGGTGAACGCTACGAGCCAGAAGAAGAGAACCCGATGCTGGGCTTCCGCGGCGCCGGACGCTACGTGTCGGAAAGCTTCCGCGACTGCTTCGCGCTGGAGTGCGAGGCGGTAAAACGCGTGCGCAATGACATGGGGCTGACCAACGTGGAAATCATGATCCCGTTCGTCCGTACCGTGGATCAGGCGAAAGCGGTGGTGGACGAGCTGGCGCGTCAGGGGCTGAAGCGCGGCGAGAACGGGCTGAAGATCATCATGATGTGCGAAATCCCGTCCAACGCCCTGCTGGCCGAGCAGTTCCTGGAGCACTTCGACGGCTTCTCCATTGGCTCGAATGACATGACGCAGCTGGCGCTCGGCCTGGACCGCGACTCCGGCGTCGTCTCTGAGCTGTTCGATGAGCGTAACGAGGCGGTGAAAGCGCTGCTCTCCATGGCCATCCGCGCGGCGAAGAAACAGGGTAAATATGTCGGGATTTGCGGCCAGGGTCCTTCTGACCATGAAGACTTTGCGGCCTGGCTGATGGATGAGGGGATTGATAGCCTCTCCCTGAACCCGGACACCGTGGTGCAGACCTGGCTGAGCCTGGCAGAGCTGAACAAGTAAAACCTGCACAACCTGAAAAAGGCGAGGATATCTGTCCTCGCCTTTTTTATTTTCCTGCGAATATGCTCACCATCACAAATAAAGCAAAAAACCAAATATCATAATTTATCTGTTAATTTAGACAATTGTTAGCGGGCAGGGCGTTGCTAATACTTGAGCCTTACCGCGTACATCCGTCGGGATGATGCGCGACTGGTTGAAATACGTTTTAACCTGATAAAAAGGCAAATAACAATGACAATCTCCTCTGTATTACGTACCAAAGATAAAATAGGTTATGGCCTCGGCGATATGGCCAGCGCGCTGGTCTGGCAAACGGCAACGTTATTTCTCGCTTATTTCTATACGGACGTATTCGGTTTGCCTGCGGCCATTATGGGCACCATGTTTTTAGTGGTGCGCGTGGTCGATGCGTTTGTCGACCCGTGCATTGGCGCGCTGGTGGACCGCACTCAGACCCGCCACGGTCGTTTTCGTCCCTGGCTGCTCTGGTTTGCCATTCCGTTTGGCGTGAGCTGCCTGATTACCTTCTACGTCCCGGATGCCGGGGCGACGGCAAAAATTGTCTATGCCTGCGTAACCTATGCCATCCTGAGCCTGATCTATTCCGCGATTAACGTCCCTTACTGCGCCATGCCCGGCGCGCTGACGCTCGACCCGCGCGAACGCCACTCGCTGCAATCCTGGCGCTTTGGCCTGTCGTTTATTGGCGGGTTGATTGTAACGGTCATCGCGCTGCCGCTGGTCTCATTATTAGGCCAGGGGAATGTGCAAAAAGGCTATTTCTATGCCATGAGCCTGATGGGGCTGCTGGGTATTGTTTTATTCTTCTGCTGCTTCTTTATGACCCGGGAGCGTTACTCGCCGCGCAATGACACCTCCGGCTCGATGCTGACGGATTTAAAACTGCTGGCCGCCAATAGCCAGTGGCGAATTGTTTTTCTGTTTAATATTTTACTGTTAACCGCCGTCGTGACGCGTGGCTCTGCGACCATGTATTACGTTAACTATGTTCTGTTACGTCCGGAACTGGTTTTTGCCTTTATTGTTTCCGGCATGGTGGCCTCCTTAAGCGGCGCATTATTATCTGAACGTCTGCTGGGGAAATTTGACCGGGTGCGTGCCTATCAGTGGACCATTATTTCTTTCGTTATTTTTGGCGCGCTGATTTTCTTCATTCCGCCTTCGCAGGTGTGGCTGATATTCGGTCTGAATATTGTGTTTAGTTTTATTCAGAACCTGACCACGCCGCTGCAATGGACCATGTTCTCCGATGTGGTGGACTACGAAGAACACCGTAGCGGCCGCCGCCTGGACGGGCTGGTCTTTTCTACCGCCCTGTTTGCCATCAAGTTTGGGCTGGCGCTGGGTGGGGCGGTGGTCGGTTGGGTGCTTGGCATGGTGGATTACGCGCCGGGTCAGGCAAACCAGGCGCCTCACGTTCTCGCAACCATCAATGCCCTGTTCACCCTGATCCCCTGCGTGCTGTTCCTCTGCATGGTGGCGCTCCTTGCCATCTACAAACTTAACAGCCGGCTGGTGGACAGCATCGCCCGCGAGCTGGCCAGCAAACGCGATAGTCGAAACGATGCGGGGCAGCTCAGCCCGGCAACCCAATCCGCACTACAGGAGTAAACCATGACTGCGATCTACAAGGACGCGGGACGTTCCGTACACGAGCGTGTCGCTGATTTACTGGCGCGTATGACGCCGGAAGAGAAATTTGCCCAGATGCACGCGTACTGGCTGATCCTTGATGAACACGGCAACCACCGCGAGCGCAGCGATCTGAGCGATGAATTCGCCGGCGTGAGTGAACAGGCGTCCCTCAGCGAAAGGCTGAAGCTGGGCGTCGGGCAGATCACCCGCCCGCTCGGCACGCACATTGTTGATGCAAAAACCGGCGTGCGTGCCGCCAACCGCCTGCAACGCATGATGATGGAGGAGACCCGGCTCGGCATTCCGGCGCTGTTTCATGAAGAATGTCTGGTAGGGCTGCTGTGCAAAGATGCAACGCTGTTCCCGTCGTCGCTGAACTACGGTTCTACCTGGGACCCGGCGCTGGTGCAGCGGGCGGCGGAGCAGATTGGCAAAGAGGCCCGATCCGTCGGGTGCCAGCAGGGGCTGGCCCCGGTGCTGGATGTCTCGCGCGATGTGCGCTGGGGACGGACGGAAGAGACCTTTGGGGAAGATCCGTGGCTGGTAGGGGTGATGGCGACGGCGTACGTGAAGGGGTTGCAGGGCGATAAGCGCGATCTGCTGGCGACCCTGAAACATTACGTCGGCCACTCCTTCAGCGAAGGGGCGCGCAATCATGCGCCGGTCCATCTCGGTTTCAGCGAGCTTAACGATACCTTCCTGCTGCCGTTTGAGATGGCGGTAAAGCTGGCCAACGCCGGTTCGGTGATGCCAGCCTATCACGACATTGATAATCAGCCAGGGCACAGCGACCATTTTCTGCTCACCACCGTGCTGCGTGAACAGTGGGGCTTCGACGGCATTATCGTGGCGGATTACGGCGGCGTCAGCCTGCTGCACCAGCACCACGGGATTTCTCACGATCCAGCACAATCGGCGGCGCTGGCGTTTAACGCCGGGCTGGACGTGGAACTGCCGAAGGATGACTGCGCGCGTCATCTGGCTGAAGCAGTAGAGCGTGGGCTCATCTCAATGGCGAAAGTGGATGAGATTGTGGCGCGCGTGCTAAGTGAAAAATTCCGTCTCGGGCTGTTTGAAAAACCGTACGCCGACGAAGACGGTATCGATTTGCAGAATGAGGCGACCCGGCAGGTGGCGCGCGAGGTGGCAACAAAATCGATCACGCTGCTGGAAAATAACGGCATTTTGCCCCTCGGCGGAAAACCCCGTGTAGCGGTAGTGGGGCCGACGGCGGACGATCCACTGGCGTTACTGAGCGGCTACAGCTTCCCGGTTCACCTGATTATCAGCGATATGGTTGAAGAGACTTCGCAGGTGACCACCCCGCGCGCGGCGCTGGAACAGTACCTTGGCGCATCACAGATACGTTACGCCAAAGGGTGTCACATTATCGAAAAACGGATGGCGGGCGCACCGGTGTTCCCGGGCGACAGCGGCGGTAAGCCGATGCAGCAATCGCCGGTTTCACAACGCACGGATTTGATCCCCGACGCCGTGAGCGCGGCAAAAGAGAGTGACGTGGTGGTGGCCTGCGTGGGCGACCTCGCCGGGCTATTCCAGAGCGGCACCGTGGGGGAAGGTTCGGATACCGATTCGCTGGATCTGCCGGGCGTGCAGCAACAACTGCTGGAGGCGCTGGTGGCAACCGGTAAGCCAGTGATTGTCGTCATGACGGGTGGGCGTCCTTATAACCTTCAGGGGCTGGAAGAGAAGGTGGCCGCGCTGATGATGGCCTGGGCGCCGGGGCAGGAAGGGGGCTGGGCGATTGCCGATGTCTTAACCGGCCGCGAGGAGCCGCAGGGCAGGCTGGTAGTGAGCGTGCCGAAAAACGCCGGGGCGATGCCGTACTACTATAACCACAAGCTGAAAAGCGGCGGCACGCCGTTTGCGTTCCATTTCGGCGCACTTTACCCGTTCGGTTACGGTCTCGGCTGGACGCAGTTTCGCTGGGGCGCGGCCCGCCTGACGGAAAGCCGCGTCCCGATCGACGGAGAGGTGGCGTTAAGCGTCGATATCACCAACACCGGCGAGCGCAGCGGCAGCGAAGTGGTACAGGTGTACGTACGCGATAAGGTCGCCACGCAGGTGCGTCCGCTTCAGGAGCTGAAAGCGTTCCAGCGCGTTACGCTTTCACCGGGAGAAACCGCCACGCTGACCTTTACTCTGCCGGTGGAGATGTTTAATTTCACCCGCCGGGACGGAAAGCGGATTGTCGAGCCAGGGGAATTTGAGCTACAGGTTGGCGCGTCCTCGGCGGATATACGCGAGGTGGTGAACGTGCTGGTAACCGGGGAGACGCGGGAGCTGGCGGGGGAATGGCGCATGCTCAGCCGCTGTGACATTACACGGGCGTAAAAAGGATAAAAAAAAGCCCATCGTGGGAGATGGGCAAAGACTACACACAGCAATTCGTTGTTTCACTCAGGGGATTTCCATGCTTATAAATCAAGGTGTTGATTTATAACCGTGTCTTAATAGTAGGCATGCCAGGATTTTGAGTCGATCGGATTCGTCTCAATAGTTAAAGGCAGGTAAAGATTTCTTGAAGAGAATGACGGTTTTAGGCAGAAAAAGGCGGGTCTGACCAGTGTGCAGAGAATAAATAGTTTAGCAACGTTTAAGTATTGCTGTGGAGAGTGTAGCCGGGTAAGCGTTAGCGCCACCCGGCCTACGTTCTTACTGCGCGTTCTTATCTTCCAGTTCTTCAAGTTCGCTTAAGATGACGTCAGGGTCGGTTCCCGGCGGCGGCACTTCATGCACCCAGGCGGAGAAGAGACGCCAGGTTACCGCAAGCAGCACCGGACCGATGAACAGGCCAATCATGCCGAAGGCAATTAACCCCCCGATCACCCCGGACAGGATCAGAATCAGCGGCAGGTCAGCGCCCATGCGGATGAGGAGGGGACGGATCACGTTATCCATGGTGCCCACCACGCAACTCCAGACCAGCAGCACCGTGCCCCAGGTCGTGTCCCCCGTCCAGTAAAGCCAGATAATGCAGGGAACCAGCACCAGCAGCGGACCGAGCTGAGCCAGACAGGTCATCAGCATGACGACGGTGAAAATGGTGGCATAAGGTACGCCGGAAATTGCCAGCCCGATTCCGCCAAGTACAGCCTGCACCAGCGCTGTGACCACCACGCCGAGCGCTACCGCGCGGACGGCCTGGGCTGCCAGCAGCACGGCCGCATCGCCGCGTTTATCTGCCAGTCGGGTGGCGAAATGACGTACCCCCAGCGCAACCTGCTCGCCGCGCCAGTACAGCAGGGCGCTGAAGACCAGCATCAACGTACAGTGCATCATGAAGCGACCAATGTGCGCAGCCTGCCCCACAAACCAGGTGGTGGTTGTGCCGATGTACGGACGTACTTTGGCCATCAGCGCGCTACCGCCCATCTCCAGCAGGCTGTGCCAGCCGCTGTACAGTTTTGCGCCCACAACAGGAATGCTGTTCAGCCACGCGAGATCCGGCAGCGTCATATCACCGCTGGTGACCGCGCGAATAACCGGGCCGCTACTGTCAACCAGGCTGTTAACCAGCAGTGCAATGGGAATAATAAACAGCAGGAACAACAGCAGCGTCATCACCAGCACGGCCAGGCCGCGGCGACCAAACAGCAGTTTCTGCAAACGTAAGAGTAAAGGCCAGGTTGCGACGACGACGGTCGCGGCCCAGGCAAATCCGAGCACGAAAGGACGAACAATCCACAGACACGCAATAATCATAATGGCTAAGAACAGCACCGACAGCAGTATCTGCGCGACATCCCTGGGCTGACGAAGATTGACCATAAACGAAACTTTCCTTAAATGAACACCAGCAAGGCTGATGGGAATATAAACCGCATCTCTCTAATCATTAGTGATTTCAGCGATTTTTGACAGGCGGATTTTGCCCGTAATTCTACGAAGCACATAAGAAAAAAATGTGATAAAACTTTCCAGACACAACGCAAACGATTTCACACTATTCTCATTAGGGTCGACAGCAATGATCCCACAGATTTCTCAGGCACCGGGCGTCGTTCAGCTGGTGCTTAATTTTTTGCAGGCACTGGAGCAACAGGGTTTTACAGGTGACACCGCCACCGATTATGCCGACAGGCTGACGATGGCGACCGATAACAGTATTTACCAGCTTCTTCCCGATGCCGTCGTTTTCCCGCGCTCTACCGCCGATGTGGCGCTCATCGCCCGTCTGGCGTCGCAGGAGCGTTTCAGCACCCTGGTCTTTACCCCACGCGGCGGCGGGACGGGTACCAACGGGCAGGCGCTGAACCAGGGCATCATCATTGATATGTCCCGCTATATGAACCGCATCATTGAGATCAACCCGGAAGAGGGGTGGGTGCGAGTGGAAGCGGGGGTGATCAAAGATCAGCTGAATCAGTTTTTGAAACCTTACGGCTATTTTTTTGCGCCAGAGCTTTCCACCAGTAACCGCGCGACCATTGGCGGGATGATCAACACCGATGCCTCGGGGCAGGGCTCGCTGGTCTACGGCAAAACCTCCGATCACGTTATGGGTGTGCGGGCGGTGCTGCTGGGGGGCGATATCCTCGATACCCAACCGATGCCGATCGAGCTGGCCGAAACTCTGGCAAAAGAGAGCACCACCAGCGGACGGATTTATCGTACCGTGCTGGAGCGCTGCCGCGAAAATCGCGAACTGATCCTCAACAAATTCCCGAAGCTCAACCGCTTCCTGACGGGCTACGATCTGCGCCATGTCTTTAATGACGATCTGAGCCAGTTCGATCTTACCCGCGTACTGACCGGGTCAGAAGGGACGCTGGCCTTCATCACCGAGGCGCGTCTGGATATCACCCGGTTGCCAAAGGTGCGCCGTCTGGTGAACGTCAAATACAACTCCTTTGACTCCGCGCTGCGTAATGCACCGTTTATGGTGGAGGCGCGGGCGCTGTCGGTGGAAACCGTCGATTCAAAAGTTCTGAACCTGGCCCGGGAAGATATCGTCTGGCATTCGGTGAGCGAACTGATTACTGACGTGCCGGATAAAGAGATGCTCGGCCTGAACATCGTCGAGTTCGCCGGGGATGACGCAGAGCTGATTGAGAGCCAGGTGAGCACGCTCTGCCAGCGTCTGGACGAGCTGATTGCCCAGGGGGAAGGCGGCGTCATTGGCTGGCAGCTGTGTAACGATCTCTCCGGCATCGAGCGAATCTACGCGATGCGTAAAAAAGCGGTGGGGCTGCTCGGCAACGCGAAAGGGGCGGCGAAGCCGATTCCGTTTGCGGAAGATACCTGCGTGCCGCCGGAGCACCTTGCTGATTATATTGTGGAGTTTCGCGCGCTGCTCGACAGCCATGGTCTGAGCTATGGCATGTTCGGGCACGTGGACGCGGGTGTGCTGCACGTGCGCCCGGCGCTGGACATGTGCGACCCGCAGCAGGAGATCCTGATGAAGGAGATCTCCGACGAGGTCGTGGCCCTCACGGCCAAATACGGCGGCTTGTTATGGGGCGAGCACGGCAAAGGATTCCGCGCCGAGTACAGCCCGGCGTTTTTTGGCGAACAACTTTACGCCGAGCTGCGTAAGGTGAAAGCCGCTTTTGATCCCGATAACCGCCTTAACCCGGGAAAAATCTGCCCGCCGGAGGGCGTTGATGCGCCGATGTTGCAGGTGGACGCCGTCAAGCGCGGCACCTATGACCGACAAATTCCGATTGCGGTACGCGCTTCCTGGCGCGGCGCGATGGAGTGCAACGGCAACGGGCTATGCTTCAACTTCGATGTGAAAAGCCCGATGTGTCCGTCGATGAAAATCACCAGCAACCGCATTCATTCCCCGAAAGGGCGTGCCACGCTGGTGCGCGAATGGCTGCGCCTGCTGGCCGACCGCGGCGTTGACCCGCTCAAGCTGGAACAGGAGCTGCCGGAAAAACGCGCCAGCCTGCGCGGGCTTATCGAACGCACCCGCAACAGCTGGCATGCGAACAAAGGCGAATACGATTTCTCGCATGAGGTGAAAGAGGCGATGTCCGGCTGCCTGGCGTGCAAGGCGTGTTCAACCCAGTGCCCGATTAAAATTGACGTACCGGAATTCCGTTCCCGCTTCCTCCAGCTGTACCACACGCGTTATCTGCGCCCGATGCGCGATCATCTGGTGGCGACGGTGGAGAGTTACGCGCCGCTGATGGCCCGTGCGCCAAAAACCTTTAACTTCTTTATCAACCAGCCGCTGGTGCGCAAACTGTCAGAAAAACATATCGGCATGGTGGACCTGCCGCTGCTGTCGGTGCCATCACTCCAGCGTCGGCTGGTGGGGCACCGCTCGGCGAACATGACCCTGGAACAACTGGAAGCATTAAGCCCTGAGCAGAAAGCGAAGGTGGTGCTGGTGGTGCAGGATCCGTTTACCAGCTATTACGATGCCCAGGTGGTGGCCGATTTTGTCCGACTGGCCGAGAAAATCGGCTACCAGCCGGTGGTGCTGCCGTTCTCGCCGAACGGCAAGGCGCAGCACATAAAAGGTTTCCTCACCCGCTTTGCGAAAACCGCGCAGAAAACTTCAGATTTTCTGAATCGCGTGGCGCAGCTCGGTATGCCGATGGTGGGCGTCGATCCGGCGCTGGTGCTCTGTTACCGGGATGAATATAAGCAGACGCTCGGCGATAAGCGCGGTGATTTTCAGGTCTTACTGGTGCACGAGTGGCTGCCTGCGGTGCTGACGCAAACGCCCACTCAGGAGGTGAGTGGAGAAGCCTGGTATCTGTTTGGGCACTGCACCGAAGTGACGGCGCTGCCGACGGCGCCTGCCCAGTGGGCTTCTATCTTTGCCCGGTTTGGCGCGAAGCTGGAAAGCGTTAACGTGGGCTGCTGCGGTATGGCCGGAACCTACGGCCATGAAGTCAAAAACCACGCTAATTCGCTCGGCATTTACGAGCTGTCGTGGCATCAGGCGATGCAGCGCCTGCCACGCAACCGCTGTCTGGCGACGGGCTACTCCTGCCGCAGCCAGGTGAAACGGGTGGAAGGTAACGGCGTCCGCCATCCATTGCAGGCTTTACTGGAGATTATCGGATGATCTGGAAACGTGCGTTCACCCTTGAGGCCTTAAATGCCATGGGCGCGGAGAACATGGTCGGTTTGCTGGACATCCAGTTCACGCGCATTGGCGACAACGAACTGGAAGCGACGATGCCGGTAGACAGCCGCACTCATCAACCGTTTGGCCTGTTACACGGCGGCGCGTCCGTCGTGCTGGCCGAAACGCTGGGGTCGGTGGCGGGCTACCTGTGTACGGAAGGAGAGCAGAAGGTGGTGGGTCTGGAGGTCAATGCCAACCACATCCGCTCCGTTCGCAGCGGGCGCGTGCGCGGCGTCTGCCGGGCGCTGCATGCCGGAAGCCGTCATCAGGTGTGGCAGATTGATATTCTGGACGAGCAGGATCGCCTGTGTTGTTCATCCAGGCTGACGACGGCCGTTGTGTAAAGTTTCCGGATGTCTTGTTTTTGGTCAAAAATTAGCCGCCTGATTGTGATATACTGGTCACGTTTTGAACATAAGCGAGGACATCATGGATACTGAAATAACCCCAACACAGCTGGCAATTGAATATTTACGTCGCGATAAAAGCAATCTGTCTCCCGCGCAGTACCTGAAAAAGCTGAAACAGCTTGAGCTGGAATTTACGGATTTGCTGGCGCTCTCTTCAAACGAACTGAAAGAAGAGATCTACTTTGCCTGGCGGTTGGGCGTTCACGTCCATTAAGCAGTGAAGAAAAGGCCGCAAGCGCGGCCTTTTTTGTGTCTGACATTCAGTATCTGGCAGGCAGTTTGTTAATTTTAATCAGCCGGCCTTCTTCCATTTCGATGAACCCACCCGTTTTCAGATCAGCCAGGATCCGCATTACGCCACTGCGGGAAAGATGGGTTTTATCCCTGATATACCTTTCCGCCGTCACGCTGCGTCGGTAGCTGTCATCTTCCTGCATCAGCAGCACGAGCTGCTGGCGAATCATCTCGTACGCGGTTGGCGCGCCTTTCGGCATGACGTTGTGATAGAGGCGGTTATAGACAAACATCAGATGATTAGAAAGCAGCCCCCACAGCGCCTTCTCTTTGATAATTTGAGCCACCCGATCGGTCGTGAGTACACCAATCAGGCAAGGCGTTACCGTTCGGAGGTAGTCATTAAAATAAATGTCCGTCAGGTTAGCGAGGCCAAACAGGGCGGGACTGCGCGCCGTTGAAAGCATCATGTCGTCGCTTCTTCTGTATATGGCGACCGTGCCATCAAGAATTAAATAACACATGCTCTGCCCGTCAACCTGGAGATCAAGTTGCTCGCCGGGATCGGTTTTATGCGTGGCGCAGTGCGGCTGTAAATGAGAAATCAGTTCCTGAGCATAGGGAGAGCCGCGATGCGATGGTTTGTCAGAAGACATAGAGTTAACCTGGAAAGAGACTGTACTCTCTATAGTGTCGCTCTTCTTTTCCACCTTCTCCAGAGATAAATACAGCCTCAATACTTACGGGGTAAGTGATGGATCTCAACTAGTACGCCACGCTCCATGGTGATGTATTTCCCCGTCCGCAACTCCGCGAGGATCCGCATAATGCCGCTGCGTGAAAGATAGGTGCGGCTTTTGATATAGGCTGCGGCGGTAATGTTTTGTCTTATGGCTTCCGGCTCCTGCATTAACTCAACCAGTTGAAAGCGGATAATGTCATAAGCCGACATTTGCGATATCTGGGCGCAATGTTCGTAGACGCGCGATGCGGTGTAGATCAGCAGGTTTGAGAAGTGCTCCCATAAATTCTGTTGTGCGACAACATGATTGAAACACGCCAGCGAAACGCTTGCCACCTCTGAAGTTTCCAGCGCTCTGACGTACAGGTGTTCAGACGATAACTGGCTGCTCACGCCGAGTATAAATGGCGCGGATTCAGAATTTAAGACGATACCGTCCCCGCGACGGTGTAACGCCACGCTGCCATGCAACAGTAAAAAGCATTGACGGGTATCGCCGGAGCAATAATGGATAATTTCTCCTCTGGCAATAATGCCTCTCTCCGCATGCGGCAAAACATTATCGATTATTTTTTCAATGTGCTTAAAAGGCTTAGCGCCGAGCACTGTTGACTTATCAATTTCTGACTCAGGCGCGAACCGGGTATTCATGTGAGACCTCACTGTCTGATGCGATCATTTTTTGATCGACATAAGGAATTATCTTAAAAACCAGCAGGTCAGGGAATATTTGCGGCAAGTCTAATTATAGACTCACCTGTTTTTAAGTGTTAATTAATTGAAAATGAAACCTTTTTTATTCAGGTCTAAAAGTAGACTGCGGCTATTATTCTTAAGGTATTTCCACGTGTATATGTTTTGTAATTGTTAAAAGAGGATCCACAGCTAGACCTCAAAATTGATTGTATGCGCAAAAAGAGTTGTATAAATTTTGACTCGTCGGAGGGGTTTTATTTCTTTAACTGAATATCGGTAATAACTAGAGTAATACGGGATATAAAATTATGAATAAAAAATTGATGATGGCAATGTTAGCGGCAGGTTCTGTACTCACCATGACCAATGCATTCGCAGCGGCCGGTACCGTTAATTTTAACGGAAATATTCTGGATTCTGCCTGCGACGTTGATGTGGCATCCCAGAATCAGGTGGTGGTATTAGGCGATTATTACAAAACGGAATTCCCGACAACCGGGGCGAGAACGGCTGCGACGCAATTTAATATTATTTTGAAAAACTGTCCGGTAACGGTCACCAATGCAAAAGTCCGTTTTGACGGTACGCCGGATCTAACCAACGCCAGCCTGCTGGCGATTGATACGTCCGTGGCGGGGGCGGCCACCGGGGTGGCGATTAACCTGATGACGGCAGATAAAGCCGATCTGCCGCTGCACGGCAGCAACAGCTATACCTATGCACTCAGCAGTACGGCTGATAATACGCTGAACTTCTACGCGCAGTATATCTCCACCGCGGCATCCGTGACCGCGGGCCCGGCTAACTCGGTCGCAAACTTCTCAGTGGTATACAACTAAGTCATTGCAGTAATCAGCAGGGGGCCGCCCGGCCCCTTGTTTTATGAGGTATTAAAATGCGTTTTATCACGACAACGGGCCTGGCTATGGCGCTGTTACCGCTGACGTTAACATCCGTCAGTGCAGGAGTAATTATTGGCGGCACCCGTATTATTTTTGATGGGACTAAAAAAGAGGCGTCAATAGGTATTACTAATCCTGATAATGTTCCTTATTTAATCCAGTCGTGGATAGATGTTCAGGATGAACAATCGGGTAAAGCGCCTTTTATTATTACGCCACCACTGTATCGGCTGGACGGCGGGCAAAAGAACCTTGAGCGTATTGTCATGACCGGCTCACTGCCTCAGGGGCGGGAGAGTTTATTCTGGCTGAACATTAAAGCTATTCCTTCAGCCTCAAAGCAGATGAACTCGCTGCAAATTGCCGTCAAAACGCGCATCAAATTAATTTATCGACCAGAGACTCTTCGTGCGTCTACCCCCGAGGAGCAAGCCAATAAATTAACCTGGCGTCGTTCGGGAAATACCCTTCAGGTTAATAACCCTACGCCGTACGTTATCAATTTCAATGAAATTACGTTGGGTAATAAGAAGCTTGACGATGTCACGTACGTGATGCCTTCAGGCACAGCCCGTTTTCCGTTACCGAACGGAACCAGTGGCAATACGCTGACGTTTAAAGTCATTAACGATTATGGCAGCCCTGGCGAATTACACCGGGCCAGTTTGTGATCCTTACGCGTTAATCAGGTGTTCGTCATGACAACGGCATTGAATGCAATGCAGCCTGCGCGCCTGGCAATATTTATTGCCCTCGCGCTTGCTGGTGTCTCTCCCACACTGTATGCCAGTGAGACGTTTAATACGGAACTGGTAGAGCTGGATAATCCCGGAATGGGAAAAGCGGATTTATCTGCCTTTGAATCCGGCTCGCAGGCGCCCGGGACATACCACGTTGATATTATTCTTGACGATCGGCTGCTGGAAACGCGGGATATTCGTTTTATGGCAGTGAAGGATGCTAACGGCAGTGAAACGTTGCAGCCTTGCCTGAGTATCGGGCAGTTAAAAGCGTGGGGCGTGAAAACGGCGCTTTTCCCACAGCTTGCCGCCGGGGAAGGTGAATGCGCCGATCTTAGGGCGATCCCACAGGCCAGCGCGGATTTCCAGTTTGGCGCCCAGCGTCTGGCGATTAGCATTCCACAGGCGGCTATAGACCTGCCAGCGAGAGGTTACGTTCCGCCGGATATGTGGGATGAAGGCATTACCGCGGCCATGCTCAACTACAGCCTGAGTGGGGCAAACAGCCGGGCAAGAAGCGGGGCAGGCACCCGCAGCGACAGCCAGTATGCAAACCTGCGGCCGGGGATCAACGTCGGTCCCTGGCGGTTACGCAACTACACCACCTGGTCCCGCGATGCGTCCGGCCAGGATAAGTGGGACAACGTCTATACCTTGATGCAGCGCGCGATTATTCCCCTGCAAGCCCAGCTTACGCTCGGAGACAGTTCCGCGCCTGCCGATGTCTTTGACAGCATGCCGTTTCGCGGCGTCCAGCTGGCGTCCGACGACGATATGCTGCCGGATTCCCTGAAAGGCTATGCGCCGGTGGTGCGCGGTATTGCGCGAACTAACGCGCAGGTCGTGGTGCGTCAGAATGGCTATCAAATCTACCAAAGCTATGTGGCACCGGGCGCGTTTGAGATCGCGGATATGTATCCCACCGGCGGCGCGGGAGACCTTGATGTCACGATCGTCGAAGCTGATGGTAGTGAGCAACATTTCACCCTGCCGTACGCTTCGCTGCCGGTCCTGCAACGGGAGGGGCGCCTGAAATATGCCCTTACCGCCGGGCAGTATCGCTCGTATAACCGTAGCGTGGAGAAAACCCCCTTCGGGCAATTGACCGGAATTTACGGCCTCCCTCACGGTATTACGCTCTATGGCGGCGTCCAGGGGGCAGATAAGTACCAGTCGGCGGCTCTGGGGGTGGGCAAGAATATGGGCGATCTCGGGGCTGTATCCGCAGACGTCACTCAGGGCTGGTCAACGCCGGAGCATGCCGCGAAAACAAACGGTCAGTCGTGGCGGGCCCGATACAGCAAGAATTTTATCAATACCGGGACCAACTTTTCGATTGCCGGGTATCGCTACTCGACCCGCGGCTATTACGGGATGCAGGACGTCCTCGATTCTTACGGCGACAGCAGCGCGCTTCATGACAGGCGACGTAACCGTGCCGAGCTGACGATGAGCCAGACGCTGGGGGACAACCTGGGCGCGCTTACCCTCAGTGCGGCGCGGGAAGATTACTGGAATGACGGTAAGTCGATGGCTTCGTGGAGCGTCGGCTATAGCAACTACTGGCATAACATCAGCTATGGCCTGACATGGACTTACAGCAAAAATGTCCGCTCAGCGTCAGAAACCCGCGACAGCCAAAAAAACGCTGACCATGACCAGCTTCTGGCGTTCAACGTCAGCATTCCGCTGGATAAATTTTTGCCGCAGACATGGGCTAACTATGGCATGAACGCCAGCGGGAATAACGGGACGACGCATAACGTCGGCCTGAACGGGGTAGCGCTCGAGAACCGTGCCCTGAACTGGAACGTACAGCAGGGATACGGAACAGAGGGCGTGGGCTATACCGGCAATGTTAACGCGGACTACAAAGGCGCCTATGGCGAAGTCACAGCAGGTTATGGTTATGACAAAAACAGTGAACGCCTGAATTACGGGCTGCAAGGCGGCATTCTCGCCCATGCTGATGGCATCACGCTTTCCCAGCCGCTGGGGGAGACCAGCGTCTTAATCAAAGCCCCCGGCGCCCACGACGTGGATATCCGCAATCAGCCCGGTGTACGGACAGATTTTCGCGGATATACGGTCGTGAGCAACCTTTCTGTCTACCGGAAAAACGATCTCACCCTCGACCCGGAAACGATGCCGGACGATGTCGAGCTGGAGATCAACACCCGCACGGTGACGCCGACGCGGGGAGCGGTGGTGAGAGCCGATTATCTGCCGAAGTCAGGTCGCCGGGTGCTGATGACCTTGACCGACAACGACCGCGCCGTTCCGTTTGGGGCGGTGGTCACCCTTGTGGGTGATGACAGCGGCAGTTTTATTGTCGGCGATCGCGGTCAGGTCTATTTAACCGGGATGCGCGAGCAGGGAACGTTAGTCGCTACATGGGGAAGTCAATCCAGTCAGCAATGCCGCGCTGATTTCACGCTGCCGAATCACTCAACGTACGGTGGGATCGCTGATATGCACGCCACCTGCCGTCAGGAACGCTAACATGAAATGTCTTAACGCGATGCTGCTGCTCTGTTTGCTCGCGGCGGGAAGTATCGCTCGGGCCGGTACCTGCACCACCATCACCCCGCAGCTTTCCACCCTGTCCGTGGGGACGATCAACGTGCAGCGCGATGCGCCTGTCGGCACGGTGGTATTTTCTGGCGCGGCGTCAGCCACAGGCTCCTATCTTACCGGGTGTACGAATCCGCTGATGCTGGGATTCAGCCTGCGCTACAACGGCGCCACGTTGAGCAGCTACGGCAACCATGTTTACAACACGAACGTCAGCGGGATAGGGATACGCTTTTCTTCCAACGGCTATTTTGAAAACCCGAGCAATACGTTCTCGTACAATGCGCAGACCTCCTATGTGGACTGGTACGGCGGGAGGATTGAGCTGGTGGTGACGGGGCCGGTCTCATCGGGGGCATTAACCCCCGGGACGATCGGTGTCGTGACGCTTCAGGGAAGCGATGGCCTCTACCGTGACGGTCTGACCACGCAGCTCACCTCCGGCACCATCAATGCACTGGCGTGCACGGTGAATACGGCCCAGCTGACGTTTCCGATAGGGGATATTCCCGCCTCGGCGTTCGGCACCGTGGTGGGCACCACGCCAGCGGGAGCACAAAACACGCAAAACCTGGGCCTGACCTGCGCCGCCGGAACCAATATTACGGTCTCGCTCAGTGGAATACAGAACCCGGACAGCGCCAATACCAGCGTGATGGCCTTAACCGGGCAGGGAAATGCCGGCACTGCGAAAGGGGTGGGGGTGCAGCTTATCTATAACGGTGCACCGCTGGTGATGAACAGCCGACTATTCTTGCGGCAGTCTGCCGGGGGGCAAGAGACGTTGCCATTAACGGCCCGATATTACCAGACGTTAACCCGCGTGGAGTCAGGTTCAGCGAATGCCTCCGCCACCCTTAATGTGACCTACCAGTAGCAGGTAAGAAGATGAAAATAAGATGCAGGACACTGCTGTTACTTGCCTTACTCAGCGGGAAGGTATGCTCCGCTGATAGCGTCAACATCGGTGTGACGGGAAATATCGTTGCGTCGCCGTGCATATTTAATGGCGGCAGCAACAGCCTTGATGTCAACCTGGGCAATATTCAGGCAACCAATATGGCGACGCCGGGCTCAACATCGGATCCGGTGCCTTTCAGTCTGCTGTTTACCCAGTGCCCAACCGGAACGCAGAGTGTGACCGTCGCTTTCACCGGCAGCCCCGATCCCGAGGCGGGTGCGGACTATTTTATGAACAGCGGTTCGGCCACGCATGTGGCGATAGCCATGCGCGATGCCCAAACCGGCGCGCTTAAAGGAACAGGCACCAGTATGACCCAGACCATTGCCGCGGACAGAACCGCGACAATGGCTATGCTGGCCTCGGTAAAATCTATGCCGGGAGGCGCCACGCCGGGGAGCATCATTGCGGTTGTGGTGATGACGATGCAGTACAACTAAATGCCGGTGATAAGCCTTTTTTAAAGACGTTGGTGTGAACTATGTTAAATATTCTGATTCAGGAAACGGATCTGTTTTTTCAGGCTGGGCTACAGAGCTTTTTCGAAGATTTTTTTAAGCATAACTTTCATCGCTCCATCACATTTCACCTGGCGCTGACAAATGAAAACGTCAGCCAGGCCGATATTATTGTTCTTTCATTATGTCAGGGGGAAACGCTGACCTGTTTTCCGGAGTTACTGGCCCGGCAAAAAGGAATTGTGATAGGTCTCGTCGACGATGAGCTGCGCTTTTCGGCGCTGCCTTCCTGCTTTCAGGACATTATTTTTCTTCCGCGCCGGGCGTCGCTTGACCGTATTAGCGGCGTTCTGTTTATCGCGTGGTTCAGGACGCAATTACCAGGTTACACGTTGAATAAAAAGACCTGTTTCGACTGCCAGCATAAAGGTTTATCCCGGCAACAGATTCGTATTATGGTCAATTTTTACCGGGGGCTGTCGGTGGTGCAGACCGCGAACGCGTTGAAGATGAGCGAAAAAACGGTCTTTACCCATAAATATATGATGATGCAGAAATTTAATCTGCGAAGCGATTACGAGCTGATCGTACTGTTGAGAAGGCTGATGGAGAAAAAGAGCCGTCCGAACCTGCTTCGCGATTACCTGGAAAATAATTATGCACAACAAATAGCCTGAAACGGCAGCGGATAGCGGGCCGGGCAGCGATAGCTACCCGGCAATGCATTTAAACATTAACCGCAGCGATCAACCGCGTCTTCATGGTCTGGTATGCGGAAGCCGCAAAATCCTCCGCCCAGCGCTGGTCCTCGATCGCCTCCAGCTGCACGGCGCAATATTTCGTTTCCGGCGTTCTGGAGATCGGGTCGAGATTATCCTGCGTCAGCTCATTACAGGCGCCAATCCACCACTGGTAGGTCATATAGATTGCTCCCGCATTGATGCGCTCGCTGATGCTGGCGCGCGTGATCACTTTACCCCGGCGTGAACGTACCCAGACCAGCTGGCCCTCGGCAATCCCCCGTTCATCCGCATCGGCCGGGTTCATTTGCACCCGGCCCGGCTCGTCGGCCAGGCTTTGCAGCGCCGCGCAGTTCCCGGTCATTGAGCGACAGGAGTAGTGACCCACTTCGCGCACCGTGCACAGTACCAGCGGGTAATCCGCATCCGGTGTCTCCGCCGGGGCGCGCCAGGGGGCGGCAAATAGCTGTCCTTTGCCAGTAGGGGTGTCGAACTGATTATCCTTGTACAGGTAGGGGGTGCCGGGATGATCGAGGGATGGGCAAGGCCACTGCACATGGCCCATCTCGCCCATTTTTTCGTAGGTCACGCCGTAGAAGAGGGGGCACAGCTCGCGCATTTCGTCCCAGATCTGCTGGTTATCCTCGTAATGCATGGGATAGCCCATCTCCGTGGCCAGCAGGCTGATGATCTCCCAGTCGCGCTTCACGTTGCCGCTGGCCTCAATGGCTTTGCCGAAACGCTGGAAGCCGCGATCGGCACAGGTGAACACGCCGGCGTGTTCTCCCCATGAGGTGGCAGGGAGCAGCACGTCAGCCACCTCTGCCGTTTTGGTCATAAAGATGTCCTGAACCACCACAAAATCGAGCGCCTCAAAGCCGCGGCGGACTAGACCCAGATCGGCTTCTGTCTGAAGCGGATCTTCCCCCATGATGTAATACGCTTTGATCTTTCCTTCCAGCGCGAGATGCGGCACTTCGGTGATACGCGTCCCGACGCGATCGTCCATCCGGTTGACATTGATTTTCCACGCATCGGCAAATTTCAGTCTGACCGCCGGGTCAGTGACGTCCTGGTAGCCGGGGAACATATTGGGCAGAACGCCCATATCGCAGGCACCCTGAACGTTATTTTGCCCGCGAACCGGACCCACGCCGACGGCAGGGCGGCCCAGGTTGCCGGTCAGCAGCGCCAGGCTGGAGAGACCTTTCACCACATCGACCGCCTGACCAAACTGCGTGACGCCCATCCCCCACATCACCGTTGCTGAAGGCGCCGCTGCGAACATGCGCATTGCCTGACGAACATCCCGCGCGCGGATCCCCGTCAGATGTTCAACCTGCTCGGGTGCGTAATCTTTTACCGTCAGCCGGTACACCTCAAGCCCTTCGGTAAAGCGGGCAACGTAGTTTTTGTCGTACAGTTCCTCTTCCAGCAGGACATAGCCAAAGGCATTGACCAGCGCCATGTTACTGCCATTTTTTAGCTGAAGATGAAGATCGGCAATGCGTGCCGTTTCAATATGACGCGGATCGCAGACGATGATTTTAGCGCCATTTTCACGTGCTTTAAGCACGCGTCGGGCGACGATGGGGTGAGAGTCGGCGCAGTTATAGCCGAATACCAGCAGGCATTTTGAGTTTTCAATATCGTTAATGGAATTGCTCATGGCGCCGTTGCCGAGGGTCTCCTGTAAACCGGCAACGGACGGACCGTGACAGACGCGGGCGCAGCAGTCGACGTTGTTAGTATTCAGCACCGCTCGGGCAAATTTTTGCATCACATAGTTGGTCTCATTGCCCGTTCCCCGTGAGGAACCCGTGGTCATAATGGACCGAGGGCCATACTGTTCTTTGATGCTTTTAAGCCTGTGAGCGGTATAGCGAATGGCCTCTTCCCAGGTAACAGGGGTAAAGGCCTCGCCTTTGCTGTAGCGGATCATGGGCTGCTTCAGACGGGGGGTAAGCAGCCGTGTGTCGTTAAGAAAGTCCCAGCCGTAGAAACCTTTCAGGCAAAGCGTGCCCTGATTGGTTACGCCATCAGCGGCTTCGGCACGGATAATGCGGTTATTTTTTACGACGAGGTTTAGTTTGCAGCCTGCACCGCAGTAGGGGCAGACGCTGGCGATTTTTTTCATCAATAACAGACCTGTTAAGAAATGAAGCAATGTTTACTGGAAAGCCCAGTCCCTTAGCGGACTAAGCAGGATCCATGCCACATTCAGCGTTCTTGATTAACAGGGCGTTTGTGGAGAGAGGGTGTGTCATCGTCAGTATGTTCGTCACAATTGACGATGACACGCTATCCGTAGGGATGGGGGAGGCGTTAAAGATCGTCCATGGTGTAACCGACGACAATTTCCAGCGTCTTGCGGATCACATCCGCCTTAACGACATCGTCGGTGGATTCCAGCGCCTGGATTAGCCAGAGAATGATCGCTTTGTTGGTCAAATGACCTTCGGAAGCGAGAACACAACGAACCGCAGTCGAAAAAATGGCAGACTCTTCAGCAAAGCGATCGCCTGCGTGACGGAAATACTCCGACAACGCGCTATCTAAAAAGGCCGAGTGGTATTCGGGTTGAAGCTGAATATTTTGTCTCATTTGTTTTCACCGTAGCTGTAAAGTTGTAGTCAATGTATCTTTTTAGGATCGGACGGTTTTCCATTTCCAAATAACGGCACTACATTGTCTCGGTTATTTTTGAGAGATCCCTCTCTCTGTATTCGTCCTTGTGCGGTTCTGCGACCTTTAAAAGCGAGCGTACCAGAGCTGATTTCAGCTATCACTCGCGCTAATGTCTCCCGCCGCTGGGGATCCGTTTCATATGCTTGCATGTTACGCAGACGCTGAACCAATCCCTCGGTCGTCACGGGACCGCGCTCCTTCAAAAGTGAAAGAGCGGCTTCTCCAATAAGCTGGTCGATCAGTCTGTCTGCATCACTGCTGTTCATGACATTAACGTTCGAAGAGCAGGCCAAGAAGCATGTGATAATGATGTTCCTCTTCCGGGCCATTGGCCTTTTCAAGGCGACTCAACAGTTTTGTGCAGAGCGATTTGCGATTCAGATTTCGCCCGTCGCTGAGAATTTCAACAACAACCTGACCCAATGTTTCCTGTTGGGTTGGAAGCGCGGCTTTTTCGAAATACTGCGCAATCGCTGTTGCCGAGTCTGCGAGGTGTCCGTTCTGCTGCATGTTTCGCTCCTGTAAATTTTCGTAATCAGTAACGTTACATTTAAGGTATACATAATTTTCAAATCTGTACATTTAAAATGTACAATTTTTTAAAGATTTTATAATATATTTTATAAAATCATTATTTATCAAGTGCTTATTCTTATACGATTTACTGCGGGATTCACAAGATATATTGTACAATCCGAAGCGGCGTTGCAGAGTTGTACAAGCCCGTAAATGACGCAAAAAAGCCGTGTAAATCGTTGAGATGTAAATTATTTGTTGGGCAATTAATGTGCTATAACAGAGTTCTCCCCACGTGTTTTCGTGGTCACCCCCTCAATCTTCAGGATTAGCATGCTCACAACCATCATTTACCGCAGTCATATCTGCGAGGACGTTCCAGTTAAAGCGCTGGAAGACATGGTCGCTGCTGCAAATTGTAGAAATCGCCAGTTCGATGTTACGGGGATTTTGCTGTTTAACGGCACACACTTTTTTCAGTTACTTGAAGGGCCCGCTGATAACGTTAAGGAGATCTATGAGCTCATCTGCCGTGACCCACGGCATCACAACGTGGTCGAATTGTTAAGCGATCACGGGCCTTCAAGACGTTTTGGCAACGTGGGTATGGAGCTCTTTGACCTTCGTCAGTACGATACCGACGAAGTGCTGCAACAGGTTCTTGATAAAGGCACAACCCGCTATCAGCTGACCTATAACGATCGCGCCCTGCAATTTTTCCGCACCTTCGTTGAGGCCACTGAAAAAGCCAACTACTTTGAGCTGCCTCCGGCTGACGCCTGGGAGTTTGTCACCGAAAACACGCCGTTATCCTCCCAGCCGACAGTAGTGGCAAAGGGCGCGGACTGTAGTTTCGCATTTCAACCTATCGTCGATCCGTTTATGCAGCAGGTGGTTTCCTGGGAAGCCCTGATCCGCACGCCGTCCGGTGAGTCTCCGGAAAGCTATTTTGCCAACCTGTCGCGTGAGGCGCTGTACGAATCGGATCTGAAGAGTAAGCAGGTGGCTTTGTCGATGGCCAGCGCGCTGGGCCTACAGACTCAAACGTTGTCCATCAATCTGCTGCCGATGACGCTGGTCAATGTTCCTGGCGCCGTCGATTTTTTACTGACGGCAATTGAGGCGAACGGTTTTGTGCCGGAGCAAATTGTGGTCGAGTTCACCGAGAGCGAGGCGATCTCGCGCTTTGAAGAGTTCACCAGCGCGGTCAGACAGCTTAAAAGCGCCGGGATCAGCGTGGCCATCGATCACTTTGGCGCGGGATTCGCCGGTCTGCAACTGCTGGCCCAGTTCCAGCCGGACAGAATCAAGATCAACCGTGATTTGATTGCCAACGTGCACAAGAGCGGCCCGCGTCAGGCGATCATTCAGTCAATTATTAAATGCTGCGCGTCCCTGGAAATTCTGTTCTGTGCGGTAGGCGTAGAGTTGGCTGAAGAGTGGATGTGGCTGGAATCAGCCGGGATTTCTCAGTTCCAGGGGCACCTTTTCGCCAGCCCGCGCCTGGGGGGCATACCGGCGATTGCCTGGCCCGAGAAAAAGTACGATTTATAAAAACCTGTACGTAACTCTTAAAAGTGACCTGTACGTACGGCTAAATTTATACAACAATACATTAACGAGTGAGTGGTTCGTTGAGCCATTCACTTGTCTCAGAACGAGGAGTTAGTTATACAAATGATTTGTACAATCTGATAAGGTTGGTTTGGTTAGGTATGGAAGTATTGTGCGTGAGGGAGTTAATGGCCTATTACAGTATCGGCGAAGTGGCCGAACGATGCGGTATCAACCCCGTTACGCTGCGTGCCTGGCAGCGCCGTTATGGATTGTTGAAGCCGCAGCGAAGCGAAGGGGGTCATCGTCAGTTTGACGATGAAGATATCCTGCGTATCGAAGAGATCAAACGCCTGATGAAAACGGGTGTTTCGGTCGGTAAAGTAAAAGCGCTTCTTGAAAATACAGAAGTAATGACTCAGGGGAACTGGGCATCTTTTCAGGAAGAGATGTTAACCGTTCTGCGCTATGCCAATCCGGCAAAACTGCGCGCCAAAATCGGCGAGTTCCGCCGTGACCATGCGATGGATGTTCTGATAGATAACATCATCACCCCTGTGCGGCAGCGAATGAACCAGGACCAGAATACGGTGCGCCACATGGCGAGCCTGCTGGACGGTGTCCTGATTGAGTTTGCCGTTGCAAGCCTGGGTGAGTCGCGAAAAAAAGCAGGTAAGGATGCGCTGCTGATTGGGTGGGAGTGCGACGACCGTACGCATTTGTGGCTGGAAGCGGCCCGTCTTGCCTACAAAGGCTGGCATATCGACGTGCTGGCTGAGCCGATTGATTCTCCACGTCCTGAACTCTTCCCCGGGCAAAAAATCTTCGTCTGGACCGGTAAAGCGCCTACGCCTCGTCAACAGGAGCAGCTCGACCACTGGCGTGAACAGGGTTTCGCCGTTTCGTTCCATCACTGATGTTAAGGGGTCCGTCAGGGCCTTTTTGTCTTTTCGAGTCAGCTTTTTTATTGGAAGATAGCTATCTCAAAAATAGGTATTTCCAATACAATTTTTATCATTGCCCGTCATCTTACCGACTTTCTTATGAAATGCATTATTTATCAATGCATTGAACAAATCTAACCATCCCATCCGCATCCCGTCACAGGGTCTATGCTTAATGAAAGAAGCCAAAAAGGGCGGTTTAGCCCAAAGCCCCTGCTCGTAGGGGGTTGAAGTGATAATCGTTATCACTAACATGGTGTTATGCCCTGGTGGCTTATCAGATGAGGTGGACCTATGGAACTGCATTCAGAAACCTTCAATCCGGCCGATTTTGCCTGGCGTGGCTTAACGCTGACGCCCGCGGCGGCGGCGCATATTCATGAGCTGGTGGCAAAAAATCCCGACATCCTCGGCGTACGCTTAGGCGTTAAGCAGACTGGCTGCGCGGGATTTGGCTACGTGCTGGACACCGTAACCGAACCTCAAAAGGACGATCTGGTCTTTGAAACCGACGGTGCAAAGTTATACGTCGCGCTACAGGCGATGCCGTTTATCGATGGAACCGAAGTCGACTACGTTCGGGAAGGTTTAAACCAGTTATTCAAATTTCATAACCCGAAAGCCCAGAACGAATGCGGCTGCGGCGAAAGCTTTGGGGTATAGGCGGTACTATGTCTCGTAATACTGAAGCAACGAGTGATGTAAACACCTGGAGCGGCGGACACCTCAACTATAAAGAGGGTTTCTTCACGCAGCTGCAAACCGATGAGCTGGCGAAAGGCATCAACGAAGAGGTCGTGCGCGCCATTTCGGCGAAACGTAACGAGCCGGAGTGGATGCTGGAGTTTCGCCTGAGCGCATTCCGCGCGTGGCTGGAGATGGAAGAACCCCACTGGCTGAAAGCGCATTACGATAAGCTGAACTATCAGGATTATAGCTACTACTCTGCGCCCTCCTGCGGCAGCTGTGATGACACCTGCGCCTCGCAACCCGGCGCGGTTCAGCAAACCGGCGCGGAGAACAGTTTCCTGAGCAAAGAAGTTGAAGAAGCGTTTAATCAGCTCGGCGTGCCCGTGCGCGAAGGCAAAGAGGTGGCGGTAGATGCCATTTTTGACTCCGTCTCGGTGGCAACCACCTACCGTGAAAAACTGGCGGAGCAGGGGATCATTTTCTGTTCCTTTGGTGAAGCCATTCACGATCACCCCGAGCTGGTGAAAAAGTATATTGGTACCGTGGTGCCGAGTAACGATAACTTCTTCGCGGCACTGAATGCGGCGGTGGCGTCAGACGGTACTTTTATCTACGTGCCGAAAGGCGTGCGCTGCCCGATGGAGCTCTCGACCTATTTCCGCATCAACGCGGAAAAAACCGGCCAGTTTGAACGCACCATCCTGGTGGCCGATGAAGGCAGCTACGTTAGCTACATCGAAGGGTGCTCCGCTCCTGTGCGTGACAGCTACCAGCTGCACGCGGCGGTGGTGGAGGTGATCATCCATAAAGATGCGGAAGTGAAGTACTCTACGGTACAGAACTGGTTCCCGGGCGACGGCAACACCGGTGGTATTCTGAACTTCGTCACCAAACGCGCGCTGTGCGAAGGCGAAAACAGCAAAATGTCCTGGACGCAGTCAGAAACCGGCTCCGCCATTACCTGGAAATACCCGAGCTGTATTCTGCGCGGCGACAACTCCATCGGTGAGTTTTACTCCGTGGCGCTGACCAGCGGTCATCAGCAGGCCGATACCGGCACCAAGATGATCCACATCGGTAAAAACACCAAATCGACCATCATCTCCAAAGGGATCTCTGCCGGTCACAGCCAGAACAGCTATCGCGGGCTGGTGAAAATCATGCCGACGGCAACCAACGCGCGTAACTTCACCCAGTGTGACTCCATGCTGATTGGCGAGGACTGCGGGGCGCATACCTTCCCGTATGTCGAATGCCGCAATAACAGCGCCCAGCTTGAGCATGAGGCAACTACGTCACGTATTGGTGAAGATCAGCTTTTCTACTGCCTGCAACGCGGGATCAGTGAAGAAGATGCGATTTCAATGATCGTTAACGGCTTCTGTAAGGACGTGTTCTCTGAACTGCCGCTGGAATTTGCCGTTGAAGCCCAGAAACTCCTCGCCATTAGTCTTGAACACAGCGTCGGTTAAGGAAAGCACATGTTAAGCATTAAAGATTTACAGGTTAGCGTGGAAGAGAAAGAGATCCTGCGTGGCCTCAATTTTGACGTCAAACCGGGTGAAGTTCACGCCATCATGGGGCCAAACGGCTCCGGGAAAAGTACGCTTTCAGCGACGCTGGCAGGACGCGAAGATTATGAAGTTACCAGCGGCTCCGTTGAGTTTAACGGCAAAGATCTGCTGGAGATGTCGCCGGAAGAGCGTGCCGGCGAGGGCATCTTTATGGCCTTCCAGTATCCGGTGGAAATTCCGGGCGTCAGCAACCAGTTCTTCCTGCAAACCGCGCTGAACGCGGTGCGCAAGTATCGCGGCCTTGAGGCGCTGGATCGCTTTGACTTCCAGGATCTGATGGAAGAAAAGATTAAGCTGCTGAAAATGCCGGAAGATCTGTTGACCCGCTCGGTAAACGTGGGTTTCTCCGGCGGTGAGAAGAAACGTAACGATATTCTGCAAATGGCGGTTCTGGAACCGGCGCTGTGCATTCTCGATGAGACCGATTCAGGGCTGGATATCGATGCCCTGAAGATCGTTGCCGACGGGGTGAACTCCCTGCGTGACGGCAACCGCTCATTTATCATCGTGACTCACTATCAGCGAATTCTGGATTACATCAAACCGGACTATGTCCACGTGCTTTACCAGGGACGCATTGTGAAATCCGGTGACTTTACGCTGGTTAAACAACTGGAGGAGCAGGGTTATGGCTGGCTTACCGAACAGCAGTAATGCACTTCAGCAGTGGCACCGGCTGTTTGAAGCGCAGGGTGGAGCGCGCTCTGAACAGGCTCAGCACCATCTCCAGCAGATGCTGCGTCTCGGTTTACCGACGCGTAAACATGAGAACTGGAAATATACCCCGCTGGATGGCCTGCTGAACGGCGAGTTTGTCACCCGTCTGGCGCAGGTCAGCCCCGATCAGCGCGACATGCTGGCGCTGAGCGTGGATGCCGTGCGTCTGGTGTTTGTCGACGGTCTGTTCCGTGCGGAGCTGAGCGACAGCGTGCAGGAGAGCGGGTTCGATATCGTCATTAACGATGAACGTCAGTCGCTGAACGCGCCCGTTCAGCCTGAAGTCTTCCTGCACCTGACAGAGAGCCTGTCGCAATCTGTCACCCATATTCGCGTTAAGCGTAACCAGCGCCCGGCGAAACCGCTGCTGCTGATGCATATCACCCAGGGCGTTGAGGGTGATGAGATTAACACCGCCCACTATCGCCACCATCTTGAGCTGGCAGAAGGGGCGGAGGCGACGGTGATCGAGCATTACGTCAGCCTTAACGACACCCGTCATTTTACCGGTTCGCGTCTGACGATGAACGTGGCGGCCAATGCCCAGCTGCACCACATCAAGCTGGCGTTTGAGAATCCGCTCAGTCACCACTTCGCCCACAACGATATTCTGCTGGGCCAGGATGCCGCGGCGTACAGCCACAGCTTCCTGCTTGGCGGCGCGGTGCTGCGCCACAATACCAGCACCCAGCTGAACGGTGAAAACACTACGCTGCGTATTAACAGCCTGGCGATGCCGGTGAAGTCAGAAGTGTGCGACACGCGCACCTGGCTTGAGCATAACAAAGGCTACTGCAACAGCCGTCAGCTGCACAAAACCATCGTCAGCGACAAAGGACGTGCGGTGTTTAACGGCCTGATCAACGTGGCGCAGCACGCCATCAAAACTGACGGGCAGATGACCAACAACAACCTCTTGCTGGGACGTCTGGCAGAGGTGGACACCAAACCACAGCTGGAAATCTATGCGGACGACGTGAAATGCAGCCACGGCGCGACGGTCGGGCGTATTGACGATGAGCAGATGTTCTACCTGCGCTCGCGCGGGATAGACCAGCAGGCCGCGCAAAAGATGATTATTTACGCCTTTGCGGCTGAGCTGACGGAAGCGCTGCCCGATGGCGGACTTAAACAGCAGGTGCTGGCCCGTATCGGTCAGCGTCTGCCTGGAGGCGAAGCATGACATTTCCCGTAGAGAAAGTCCGGGCAGATTTTCCGGTACTGACCCGTGAAGTGAACGGTCTGCCGCTGGCCTATCTCGACAGTGCGGCCAGCGCGCAAAAACCAAATCAGGTGGTGGATGCGGAAGCCGAGTTTTACCGCCACGGTTATGCGGCGGTACATCGCGGGATCCACACCCTGAGCGCCGAGGCGACCCAGCGCATGGAAAACGTGCGCACTCAGGTTGCGGCCTTCCTCAACGCGCGTTCGCCGGAAGAGCTGGTATTCGTGCGCGGCACCACCGAAGGGATCAACCTGGTGGCTAACAGCTGGGGCAATGCGCAGGTGCACGCGGGGGATAACATCATCATCACCCAGATGGAGCACCATGCCAACATCGTGCCCTGGCAGATGCTCTGTGAGCGTGTGGGGGCGCAACTGCGGGTGATCCCCCTGAATGAAGACGGCACGCTCCAGCTGGAAAAGCTGGACGCCCTGCTGGACGACAGAACGCGGCTGGTGGCGGTGACCCACGTTTCAAACGTGCTGGGGACGGAAAATCCGGTGGCGCTGATCGTCGACAAAGCCCATCAGGTTGGTGCGAAAGTGTTGATTGATGGCGCCCAGGCGGTGATGCACCATGCGGTTGACGTTCAGGCTCTGGACTGCGATTTCTACGTCTTCTCCGGGCACAAGCTGTATGGCCCGACGGGCATCGGCGTGTTGTATGTGAAAGAGGACATTCTCCAGGCCATGCCGCCGTGGGAAGGGGGCGGGTCAATGATCGCCACCGTCAGCCTGACGGACGGCACAACCTACGCCCGTGCGCCCTGGCGCTTCGAGGCGGGTACGCCCAACACGGGCGGGATCATCGGGCTGGGCGCGGCCATTAGCTACGTCTCTGAAACGGGGCTGGCGGCGATTCAGGAGTACGAACAGCAGCTGATGCATTATGCCTTGCAGGAGCTGGCCAGCGTCCCGGAACTGACCTTATATGGCCCTGCTGACCGTCTGGGTGTGATAGCCTTCAACCTCGGCAAGCATCACGCCTATGATGTGGGCAGTTTCCTTGATAATTACGGCGTCGCCGTGCGTACCGGGCATCACTGCGCGATGCCGCTGATGGCGTATTATCAGGTACCGGCCATGTGCCGCGCATCGCTGGTGATGTACAACACAACGGAAGAGGTCGACAGACTGGTGGCGGGACTAAAACGTATTCACCAGCTGCTTGGCTAACGGAGAGGCGAGAGATGGCAGATTTGCCGGACAGAGATAAATTGCTGCGCAACTTTGGGCGTTGCGCAAACTGGGAAGAGAAATACCTTTATATCATCGAGCTGGGTCAGCGCCTGCCGCCGCTCAGCGAAGAGGCGCATAACCCGGACAACATCATTCAGGGCTGCCAGAGCCAGGTCTGGATCCTGATGCAGCAGACGGACGAAGGCGTAATTCAATTACAGGGTGACAGCGATGCCGCCATTGTGAAGGGGCTTATTGCCGTCGTATTTATTCTTTATCATCAGATGTCGGCGCAGGATATTGTCGCCTTTGACGTTCGCCCGTGGTTTGAAAAAATGGCCTTAACCCAACACCTCACCCCGTCCCGATCCCAGGGGCTGGAAGCGATGATCCGCGCCATACGCGCCAAAGCCGCAATCCTTAGCTAAACTGACAGAACAGCATTCATTCTGTTTCGCGGGGTGGTTTCCACCTCGCTGGTTTTTCAGCTTTCTGACGTTTGGTCAGTGAATAAGGAATCTCAGCATGAAGCGCGCGTCTCTAATAACTCTATTACTCCTTGGTTCGCTCAGTGCTGTTAATTCAGCCAGGGCGGTTGATTATCCTTTACCGCCCGCAGGCAGCCGCCTGATTGGGCAAAACCAGACATACACCATTCAGGAAGGTGACAATAAACTTCAGTCTATCGCTCGTCGCTTTAATACCGCCGCACAGCTCATCCTTGAAACCAATAATACCATTGCACCGGTGAACCCTGCGCCAGGAACGGTCATTACGATCCCTTCCCAGATGCTACTGCCAGACACCGAGCGCGAGGGCATTGTGGTGAATCTGGCGGAGCTGCGTCTTTACTTCTATCCGCCAGGCGAAAATATCGTGCAGGTCTATCCGCTGGGTATTGGTCAGCTTGGGCTGGAAACACCGGTCAGCACCACCCGTGTGAGTCAGAAAATCCCTAACCCTACCTGGACCCCCACAGCGGGCATCAGAGCGCGCTCACTGGCCCAGGGCATTAAACTGCCGCCTGTGGTACCCGCAGGGCCAAATAACCCGCTGGGGCGCTTTGCGCTGCGTCTGGGCATCGGGAATGGGGAATATCTTATTCACGGCACCAGCGCGCCGGACAGCGTAGGGCTGCGGGTCAGCTCGGGCTGTATGCGAATGAACGCGCCGGATATCAAAGCGTTGTTTGAGCAAGTGCGCGTCGGCACGCGGGTGCAGATCATCAATGAGCCGGTGAAGTTCTCCGTCGAGCCGGACGGCAAACGTTATATCGAAGTGCACAGGCCGCTGGCGCAGGCTGAGGGCGAAAACCCACAGACGGTGCCGTTCACGCACTCGGCGGCGTTTACCGCCTTTGCAGCGGAGTCAGGTAGCGATAAAACGCAAATCGACAAGGCCCTGGCGCGCAGAGCGGGGATCCCGGTTGCCGTGTCAGCAGGCAGTGGTTCTTCAGCCAGCAATTCTGTCCTGTCGGTACAGAACAGTCGTGTCTCAGCGGCGGTGGCGGAAGGCGAGGGAGAGAAAGCGCTTCAGTAGAGGTTTGACGAAGGCAAAAAAAATGGCGCACAATGTGCGCCATTTTATTAACAGGTACTATTACTTACGGTATTTAGTAGCCTGGTTGTCCAGACGCTGGTTAGCGCGAGCTGCGTCGTCTTTAGCAGCCTGAACGTCGGAACGCATTGCGTTCACGTCGTTGCTCAGCTGGTCAACTTTAGCGTTCAGAGTCTGAACGTCAGAAGACAGCTGATCGATTTTAGCGTTGCTGGAGCAACCTGCCAGCAGAGTAGAACCCAGGATTACCGCGCCCAGTACCAGTTTAGTACGATTCATTATTAATACCCTCTAGATTGAGTTAATCTCCATGTAGCGTTACAAGTATTACACAAAGTTTTTTGGGTTGAGAATATTTTTTTGATGGGATTACACCTATTTTTGATCGTTCGCTCAAAGAAGCAACGAAATCGGCAATTTTGACGAAAAAGCTATGTTAAAAAAGGCATTTTTCATCGGATTCATCTTAGATAAATCGCGATTAAATAGAAAAACCCGATTTGCTTTTTGAATAGTTCTGGTTAAAGGCGGGAATAAAAAAAGCGCCCCGAAGGACGCTTTTTAACAAAACAATAATTTGTTCGTGAAATATTACAGCACGTGGACAGATGCCGTGTTGGTGGTGCCGCTTGGAACCAGCGCGCCAGAAACCATAACCACCACGTCGCCTTTCTGGGCCAGGCCACAATCAACCAGTTCCAGCGCCACTTCTTTACCCAGACGATAGAAATCATCGGTAGAGGCAATCTCTTTCACCAGGTGTGGGATCACGCCTTTGCTCAGCACCAGCTGACGCGCGGTGGTTTCGTTGGTGGTCAGCGCCAGAATGGTCGCATCCGGGAAGTATTTACGCACGGCACGCGCAGATTTACCGCCCTGGGTCGCCACGACAATCAGTGGGGCTTCCAGTTTTTCGGCGGTTTCTACCGCACCACGGCACACGGCTTCGGTGATGCGCAGTTTACGGCTGTCGTTGTTGTAATCCAGACGGCTTTTCATCACGCGGTCGGTACGCTCACAGATGGTCGCCATGATGCCGACCGCTTCCAGAGGGTATTTCCCTTTTGCAGATTCGCCAGACAGCATAACGGCATCGGTACCGTCGAGGATGGCGTTTGCTACGTCGCCTGCTTCAGCGCGGGTAGGGCGTGGGTTTTTGATCATGGAGTCCAGCATCTGCGTTGCGGTGATAACCACTTTACGCGCGCGAACACATTTCTCGATCATCATCTTCTGCGCGAAGATCACTTCTTCAACCGGGATTTCAACGCCCAGGTCGCCACGCGCTACCATGATACCGTCAGACGCTTCGAGGATTTCGTCGAAGTTGTTCAGGCCTTCCTGGTTTTCGATCTTGGAGATGATCTGAATGTTCTCGCCGCCGTGCGCTTTCAGGTGCTCACGGATCTCAACCACGTCAGAACGTTTACGGATAAAGGAGGCAGCAACGAAGTCCACGCCTTGTTCGCAGCCGAAGATCAGGTCTTGTTTGTCTTTTTCAGCCAGCGCTGGCAGCGCAATGGACACACCCGGCAGGTTAACGCCTTTGTTTTCGCCCAGATCGCCGTTGTTCAGCACTTTACAGATAACCTTGTTACCTTCGATCGCGGTCACTTCCATGCCGATCAGGCCGTCATCCACCAGCACGGTGTTGCCAACGGACAGATCGCTGGTGAAGCCTTCGTAGGTCACGGCAACGATTTCGTTATTACCTACAACGGATTTGTCGGTGGTGAAGGTGAAGGTCTGGCCCGCCTTCAGGGAAACGTCGTTACCGCCTTCCAGTTTGATGGTGCGGATTTCAGGACCTTTGGTGTCGAGCAGGATTGCCGCTTTTTTCCCGGTCTTGCTCATCACGTTGCGCAAGTTCTGAATACGCTGACCGTGTTCAGCATAGTCGCCGTGGGAGAAGTTCAGACGCATCACGTTCATGCCGGCATCCAGCATTTTGCTCAGCATCTCTTCGGATTCGGTTTTCGGGCCGATAGTACAAACAATTTTCGTCTTTTTCATGACAGTCTTAGTCTTTAAGTTGGGAAGGATATGGAAATCTCGCTCCGGGGGCGCACCGCCGCGGAGTCAAACCTGTGTTGCGAAAGAGTATATGACACGCACTAAGAATAGGTGACATCAAATGAGCGTGCAGAAGAAAGTGTGCCTGAGTGCCAGCCCAACGAAGGAGAGGAGAAGTTGTACGTTGTTTTTTGTATTCCAAGCGCTGAAACCATTCACCAGGGATTTGGCGCGCATTATACGCTGATTTACAGTAAAAAGGAAAATGGAAACAGCGTTTCAAAACAATCTGTGCAGATTCACATAAGTTTGTTATCAAGGCGTTAAGGCCTAATGTCATCTTATGACGGCAGGCGCAACGCCCGCCGTTTTTTGCTCACTTTTCCAGCGCCTGCTGAAGGTCGGCAATCAGATCCTTCGCATCCTCAATCCCCACCGACAGGCGGATAAGCTGCGGCACAATGCCGTTTGCAAGACGCTGCGCCAGTGGTATGGAGGCGTGGGTCATGCTGTAGGGCTGGCTCACCAGACTCTCCACACCGCCCAGACTTTCCGCCATGGTAAAGAGCGTAAGATGACGGATCACCTCTGTCGCGCGTTGCGCATCGCCTTTAATCACAACGGAGATCATGCCGCCCGGCAGCGCCATTTGTCTGCGGGCCAGCGCATACTGGGGATGTGACGCCAGCCCGGGATAGAACACGCTGTCTACCTGCGGATGCTGCTCCAGCCATTGCGCAATCGCCAGCGCGTTGGCGCTGTGTTTCTCAACGCGCAGTGAGAGGGTGCGAATCCCCCGCAGCGTCAGGAAACTGCTGAACGGATCCAGAACGCCGCCAACCGCGTTTTGCAGATAGCCCAGACGCTCCGCGAGATCCTTATTTGCCCCGACAACAGCCAGCCCGGCAACCACGTCTGAATGACCGTTGAGATATTTAGTGGCGGAGTGGACCACTATATCGAACCCCGCCTCCAGCGGCCGGTGAATGACCGGGGAGGCGAAGGTATTATCCGCCACGCTGATCGCATTATGGCGCCGGGCAATGTCCGCGATGGCCTCCAGGTCGGCCAGTTTCAGCAGCGGGTTCGTTGGCGTTTCCACCCAGATCATGCGGGTGTCCGGGCGAATGGCGGCCTCAAGCCCGGCTACATCGTCCGGCTTAACCCAGCTCACCTGTAACCCGCTGCTGCGCTTGCGCACGTTTTCGATCAGGCGATACGTACCGCCATACACGTCGTCAATGGCGACGATATGGCTGTCTTTATCCAGCAGTTCGAGCACGGTGGAAATGGCTGCCAGCCCTGACGCGAAAGCGTACCCGCGCGTGCCGCCTTCCAGTTCGGCGATGGCGGTCTCCAGCGCGTGGCGGGTTGGATTGCCGCTCCGGGAGTATTCGTAGCCGGTATGTTCACCCGGTGCCGGTTGCGCAAACGTCGACGTGGCGTAAATTGGCGGCATCACGGCGCCGTGCGGGTCGTGATACTCACCGCTGTGAACGCTGAGGGTGGCCAGGTTTTTCATCTTTTGCTCCTTTTATTTCGTCAGGCGGTTACGCCAGGCGGTGAGTACGTCACTGCGTGTGATCAGACCCAGAAAGCGATCTGCGTCATAAATAATCGCCACCAGGCCACGGTCAAAGATGGCGTACAGGGCGCTCTCCGGGGCCTGCTTATCCAGATATTCGACCTGACGCGTCATGGCTGCCGTCACGGGGAGTGAGAAGCGATCGGCATCTCCCCCGATGTGTCGCAGCAGGTCCCACTCGTCGATGATGCCGACGACCTTGTCGTTATCGAGCACCGGCAGCTGGGAGATGTCGTACAGGCGCATGCGGGCCAGCACGGTGGAAAGCGTGTCGTCCGGGGCGGCAGTCACCGTCGCGCCTTCATCGTGGCGCAGGGCAATATAGTCCGAGAGATCGCCTGCCTGCGGACGCGAAATCAGCCCCTGCTGGCGCATCCAGTCGTCGTTGAACATCTTCGAGAGGTATTTATTGCCGCTGTCGCAGGCGAAGGTGACCACACGTTTTGGCGTAGTCTGCGCCTGGCAATATTTCAGCGCCGCCGCCAGCAGCGTGCCGGTGGAGGAGCCTGCCAGGATCCCTTCCGTTTTTAGCAGATCGCGGGCGGTGGTGAACGCCTCGCGATCGGTAATGCGCCAGGCGCGGTTAACCCCTTCGATGTGCGCCAGCGGAGGGATAAAGTCTTCGCCAATCCCTTCAACCAGCCACGATCCGGCATCGTGATGGCGTCCGTTTTCAACCTGGTCCGCCAGCACCGACCCGGCCGGATCGGCAAGCACAAATTCCGTCTGCGGCGAATGTTCTGCAAACCACGCCTGTAAGCCGCCCAGCGTACCGCCGGACCCCACGCCGACGACGATGGCATCGATCTGGCCGTCAAGCTGTTCAAACAGTTCCGGTGCGGTAGTGGTGCGGTGCGCCAGCGGATTGGCCGCGTTATTGAACTGATCAATATAAAACGCGCCTGGCAGTTCGTTCGCCAGCCGCCGGGCATAATCCTGGTAGTAGGCCGGATGCCCTTTATTCACATCTGAACGGGTCAGCACGACCTGCGCCCCTAACGCGCGCAGGTGGAAAATCTTCTCGCGGCTCATTTTGTCCGGCACCACCAGGATCAGCGAGTAGCCCTTCTGCGCCGCAATCAACGCCAGCCCCAGGCCGGTGTTCCCCGCCGTGGCTTCAATAATGGTGCCGCCGGGCCGTAGCTGGCCCGTACGCTCGGCTTCATTAATCATCGACAGCGCGACGCGGTCTTTAATCGAGCCGCCGGGATTCTGGTTTTCCAGCTTCAGAAACAGCGAGCAGGGGCCGGTGTCCAGCTTGTGCAGCTGGATGAGCGGCGTACGGCCAATCAGTTCGGTGACGGAGTGGTAAAGCGTCATGGTCATGTCCTGTGAAGAGGTGATGACCGGATGATAGAACCATGAAATTTTCTCAATAAAGAACCTTTCACTGAGTTTTAGAACGGAAAGGAATAATCCTTGTGTTTTCAGATGGAAAGACAGCAAGACGTAAAGTTGTCCGGATGTGAGGATGGCTATATCCGCATAAAGTGCTGCAAAATTAGCCGATTTCGTCGGGTGAGTAAGACCTGATATGCAAATGGCAGATAATTATTGCTGATATTCATCTAAATGCTTTTCACCCGCCAGTTCGCTGCTTATTCCTGAGCATTATAAGAAATTCTTTTTTGGTCATTTAAAAGCTGATAACGGCTGTTTACTATCTTTTGGACATCCATACTGCTAAACCGCTATATGCGAAACGGATAACGAATAAGAATGATTGTACTCAGCAATATTTCGAAGGTTTTTGACAACGGGAAACAGGCGCTGACAGCCGTAGATAACGTCAACCTGACGATAGAGCAGGGACAGATTTACGGGATCATCGGTTACAGCGGGGCCGGGAAAAGTACGCTGATCCGTCTGCTGAACGGTCTGGAAAAGCCCAGCGCCGGCAGCGTCACCATTAACGGTCAGGATATCTCCGCCGCGAAGGGAGAAGCGCTGCGTCAGGCACGCCTGAAAATCAGCATGGTGTTCCAGCACTTTAACCTGCTCTGGTCGCGCACGGTGAAGGAAAATATCGCCTTTTCAATGCAAATTGCCGGTGTGCCAAAAGCGCAAATTCAGGCTCGCGTTGCCGAGCTGGTGGAGCTGGTCGGCCTGAAGGGGCGCGAGAATGCCTACCCATCCCAGCTGAGCGGCGGGCAAAAACAACGTGTGGGCATTGCCCGCGCGCTGGCCAATCATCCGGACGTACTGCTGTGTGACGAAGCCACCTCGGCGCTGGATCCGCAGACCACCGATCAGATCCTCGATCTGCTCCTGGACATTAACCGTCGCTTTAACCTGACCATCGTACTCATTACGCATGAGATGCACGTGGTGCGCAAAATCTGCGACCGCGTGGCGGTGATGGAAAACGGCAAGGTGGTGGAAGAGGGGGACGTGCTGAGCGTGTTTACGCATCCGCAGCAGCCGATCACCCGGCAGTTTGTCCGCCAGGTGAGCCAGTACGCGGAGGAAGAGACCTTCAATACCGAACTGGCAAACGATCTGGAAGGCACGGTGATCAGGCTGACCTTCACCGGGCACAGCACGCACAGGCCGATCGTCGGTGAACTGACCCTGCGCTACGGCCTGCCGTTTAACATCCTGCACGGCAAAATGACGCAAACCGCCCACGGTGTTTTCGGGCAGCTCTGGGTGCACGTGGTGGCATCGGACGAACAACTGAACAATATCCTCGCCGACCTGAAGCAAAGCGATATTGAAGGCGAGGTAATCAAGCATGGCTGAAGAACTCTTTCCGCACCTGAAGTGGGATCAGCTTTGGGCTGCAACCCAGGAGACGCTTTACATGACCGCGCTTTCCGGCGTGGCGACGTTTGTCCTGGGGATCGCGCTCGGTCTGGCGCTGTTTTTAACCGCCCGCGGCGGGTTATTCCACAACCGCACGGTCTACAGCGTGATGTCGATTGTGGTGAACGTGTTCCGCTCGATTCCGTTCATCATTCTCATCGTTCTGCTGATCCCGTTCACCAAGACCGTTGTGGGGACCATTCTCGGCGCTAACGCTGCGCTGCCCGCCCTGATTGTGGGCGCGGCGCCGTTCTACGCCCGTCTGGTCGAGATTGCCTTGCGAGAAGTAGACAAAGGAGTCATTGAGGCCACGCGTTCGATGGGCGCGCGGCTGAGCACGTTAGTGTTTCGGGTTTTATTGCCGGAATCTTCACCCGCACTGGTTTCAGGTATGACGGTGACGCTGATTGCGCTGGTGAGCTACAGCGCAATGGCAGGGGTGATAGGTGCCGGCGGTTTGGGAAATCTGGCTTATCTGGAAGGATTCCAGCGCAACCATGGTGACGTCACGCTGGTGGCAACGGTGACCATTCTGATCATCGTGTTCATTATCCAGTTCTGCGGCGATGCCATTACTTCACTGTTAGATAAACGCTAATAAATACACACAGGAACCACATCATGAAAAAGACACTGACACTGATCGCCGCCGCAACCCTGAGTGCCCTGAGCTTTGCCTCCTGGGCGGACACGCTCACCGTGGGGGCGTCCAACACCCCGCACGCGGAAATTCTGGAGCAGGCTAAGCCGATTCTGGCGAAGCAGGGGATCGATCTGGAGATTAAACCATTCCAGGACTACATTCTGCCAAACACGGCGCTGGCGGGGCATGACATTGACGCCAACTATTTCCAGCACATCCCTTACCTGAACAGCGTCCTGAAAGATCACGCGGGCGATAAGGATTATGATTTTGTCAGTGCGGGCGCAATCCACATTGAGCCGATCGGTATCTATTCGAAAAAATACAAATCGCTGAAGGATCTGCCCGAAGGCGGCAAAATCATCATGCGTGATGCGGTTTCCGAGGAAGGGCGTATTCTCTCCATCTTCGAAAAAGAGGGCGTGATCAAGCTGAAGCCTGGCATCGATAAAGTGACCGCGCGCATCAGCGATATCGTGGAGAACCCGAAAAAGCTGCAATTCACCCCTAACGTTGAGGCATCTCTGCTGCCGCAGATGTACAACAACGACGAAGGTGCTGCGGTGGTGATCAACGCCAACTACGCAATTGATGCCGGTCTGGATCCGGTGCACGATCCAATTGCGGTTGAAAGCGGTGAGAATAACCCGTACGCCAACATCATTACCGTTCATCGCGGTGACGAGAAGAAGAAGGATATCGTCGCGCTGGTGAACGTGCTGCACTCCAAAGAGATTCAGGACTGGATCCGCACCAAATACAAAGGCGCAGTCATCCCGGTAAACAACTAATCTCCTGATTTTCCAGACGAAGCCCGGCGAACTACACGCCGGGCTTCTTTTTTGTATCCAGCCGACGAATGATTTAAGCTGACGGTTTAGGGCAACGGAGTGATGGCAATGGGCAATGTGACCAAAGACGAAGCGCTGTACCAGGAGATGTGTCGGGTGGTAGGCAAGGTCGTTCTCGAAATGCGTGATTTAGGGCAGGAGCCGAAACATATTGTCATTGCGGGCGTTCTGCGTACCGCGCTGGCGAACCAGCGCGTTAAGCGCAGTGAGTTGACCACCAAAGCGATGGAAACGGTGGTTAAAGCGCTGGCCGGCTAACTCGCCAGCGCTTCGCGAGCAGCTCAAGCGAGCAGCAGAGCAGGTAATAGATCACACCCGTGAAGATAAAAATGGCCGCCGGGTAAATTTGCACCCGGTTGTTGATCTGTCCCGCCACCGTGGTCAGTTCAGGAACGTTCACGATAAACGCCAGCGACGTATCCTTCAGCAGGCTGATAAAAATCCCCACCAGCGACGGCAGAATATTTCTCAGCGCCTGCGGCAGCAGCACGCGCCACAGCGTTTGCTGCGTACTGAACCCTTGAGAAAGCGCGGCCTCATTCTGGCCCGACGGCAGGGCTCTCAGTCCGGCTAACACCGAATGCATCACCGCAGCCGCGGTAAACCAGGCCAGCGCCAGCGTGACGGTCGTCGCGCCCGGGAGATCCCTGCCGGTTATCAGTGGCAGCAGATACCACATCCAGAATATCACGAAGATCAGGGGGATCCCGCGAATCAACTCTGCCCACGCAAACAGCGCACTGCGCACCACGCCGGGATAGCGCCAGGCGACGCAAGCCAGCACAATCCCGCCGGGCAGGGCAAGCGCGGCGGCGCCTGCGGCCATCAGCAGTGAGAGCAGTACGCCGCCGGGTTCTCCCGCAGCCGCACGTCCCAAAGCAGATAATCCAGGTTTTCGACAATAACGTTAAATCCGGGGATCATGATATTTCCTCCCTGAATGGGGGCCGAGGCGCACCAGCACGCTTCCCGTCACCATCCCGGTAAGCAAGTAGAGCACCGTACCGACGGTGAAGGCTTCCAGTGCATGGGCGTTGTAACTTTCTATCTGGCGGACCTGGTAGGTCAGTTCGGCGAAGCCAATCCCGCTCGCGAGCGAGGAGAGCTTCATCAGGTTAAGGTACTGGCCGACGACGGGCTGCCACGCGTTAGCGAGCCCCTGTGGCAGAAGAATGTAGCGAAACAGACGCCATGAGGAAAATCCCTGGGCGAGCGCCGCCTCCCGCTGTCCGGCAGGCACGGAACGCAGCCCCGATTCCACTTCTTCAATTAAAAACGCCGAGGTAAAGACGCCTAACCCCCAGGCGGAGCATAAAAACTCGGGCGTAAACCACCAGACGTTACCGGGCAAAATGGACCAGCTGTGGTCTGCGTTCACCGCGTCACGCAGCCCCTGCGGCAACCCGTTCCAGGCGGCGAAATACCAGAACAGCAGCTGTACCAGCAGCGGCGTATTGCGAAACAGCGATACCCAGCAGCTGACGATCAATGTCCCGAAACGTCCCCCGGAAAGCCGCAAAAGCATAAAGAACAAGGCGAGCAGGCTGGCCAGCATAATCCCCGCCAGCGTCACCCACAGAGTGGTGAGAAATCCGGAGAGGATCCAGTGCAGGGGCTGTCCGGCCAGCACCCCCTGCCAGTCCAGAGCGGGCATTACAGTTGCTCCTGATGCAGCGGATCCAGCACTTTTTGCAGGAAACGCCTCGCACGGGGATGCGACGGTTGATTGAAAAATTGCGCCGGGGGCGCGGTTTCCAGAATTTTTCCGCCGTCGATAAAGACGATTCGATCGGCAATTTCCCGGGCGAACTGCATCTCATGGGTAACGACAATCATGGTGATCCCGCTGTGGGCGAGGGTTTTCATCACAAACAGCACTTCGCCAATCATTTCCGGGTCGAGTGCCGACGTCGGCTCGTCAAAGAGAATGATTTGCGGCGACGAGGCCAGAGCACGGGCAATCGCCACGCGCTGCTGCTGTCCGCCGGAAAGTTCAGCGGGGAAGCGGTGCGCCTTCTCCAGCATGCCGACCTTCTCCAGCAGCGCCAGCGCGCGCTCCTGGGCGGGCAGGGGTTTCCAGCCGTGAACGTGCTCCAGTGCCAGGGTGATGTTCTGACTGGCGGTAAGGTGGGCATAGAGATTGAACTGCTGGAACACAAACCCGACGCGGCTGCGTAACTGACGTAGCCTGCTGCCGGAAAGCTGTCCGGTCGGCTTGTGGTCGATCAGAATCTCCCCGCCGCTCAGGCTCTCAAGCTGGTTGATAAGCCGAATCAGGGTCGATTTTCCGGAACCCGAAGGGCCGAGAATGGCAACCACTTCACCCGGCATGATGGTGAGGTTAATGTCGGTTAAAACCGGATGATCGCCGTAGCGTTTGTCCACATGGCGAAACTCAACGCTGGCCTGTTCCAGACGTGAAAAATCCGCGGCATTGGCCGCGGAGCGTGAAAATAAACCTGAGAGCATATTACCGGGCTTCTATTTTAAAGTTACGAGGCTGTGGAGCTGGGGTGCCTGGACCGAACCAGACGTCATAGATTTTTGCCGCCTGGCCGTTTTTCTCCAGGGTTACCAGCTCATCGTTAACGGCTTTCAGCAGCGCCGTTTCACCCTTTTTCACCCCCACGCCAATCTCTTCTTTACTGAGCAGGTCGGGCAGGATTTTGAAGTCGGCTTTATCCGGCGCCTGCGCCAGCAGACCGGCCAGAATGGTGCTGTCCTGGGTAATGGCCTGCACGTTGCCATTGCGCAGTGCCGTCAGCGCCAGCGGAATATCATCATAAGAGAGGACGCGGGACTGCGGAAAACGCTGGTGCAGCGCCTGTTCACCCGTCGTACCTTTTACGGCGCCAATGCGTGCCCGGCTATAGTCATCAAGCTTGTCCGGTGATTTTGCCGGAACCAGGAACTGCTGGCCGGTGACAAAGTAAGGCGTTGAGAAATCAATGACCTGTGCGCGTTCCGGAGTGATCGTGATATCCGCCACGATGAGATCCGCTTTTCCGGACTGTAGCAGCGGAATACGGTTAGCCGGATTGGTGGCGACCAGTTCAAGCTTTACGCCGAGCGATTTCGCCAGCGCTTTGGCGAAGTCCACGTCGTAACCCACTATCTCATGCGTTTTGGCATCAATCGAGCCAAAGGGTGGATTGGCATCAAACGTGGCCACTTTCACCACGCCTGCTGCCTTGATATCCGCCAGCCGATCGGCCTGCGCCTGCGCTGAAACCAGGCCCCAGGCTGCCACTAATCCCAGAACCTGCGCCCGTTTTTTAAACCCTTTCATTTTTGCAGCCATAGTCATACGCCATCCCGTTGTTTTTGTTTTACCCCGTTACGCTCCCATAAGGGAAAGCTATCGCCAAATAAGAAATCGTTCTTTGCTATGAGAAAAAAAGCATGAGTGAACAAGGTGTTAAAGAAGAGAGCAGACGGCGGGGCGCTATTTGCAGATCCTGCACATCGACAGTGGATTTTGATATTTCCCCCGGGCGCAATTTGGGTGTTTAACTGAGGACAGGTTAAGCGAGAAGGGTAATGACGATGAAAAAATGGATAAGCACGTTACGGCGGTTTTTTGCGCCCCGACCAGTGAATGCGGAGAACAGCGCGCAACGTGTTCTTGAGTCAATACTGCCTGTCGCCAGCCTGTATGGCGTGGACGTAGCCAACATCGACCCGGAGTGGTTCCATGATAAAACGTCACGCTGAACTGCGCCGGACGCGCGAAATGTACTGGAATGAACTGTGCGTGGTGTCTGTAAAGCGAGGATGAAGGGAAAAATACCCAGGCTAATCCTCGGTAAATGATGGCCGTTTTGTTACCACTATCTCCTTTCACAGATGGAGATAATAATGAAACGGACAGTATTAACCCCCGCGCTTTCTGCCTCCGCACTTCTGCTTACCATGCAGGCGGTACACGCTGGTCCACAGGCGCATGTTGTATGCAGTTATTCCCACACCCTCGGCGATGATGCCATTATGATGTTCGGCATGCCCAATGAGGCTATGCTGCACGATTTTTTTGGTAACGTGCACGCGGATGCTTACTCCAGCCATGAATCTCTGCGTACCCAGGAAAAGACCACCTGCGATAACAAAGCAGACAGCTCGGCCTACTGGGCTCCGTCGCTAAAATTGCCGGACGGAACGGTAGTCAAACCCGCCTATCAAAAAACCTATTATCAGGCATCGAACGTTGACGCCTGGCCGCTTCATCCGTTTCCGCCGGGGCTGTCGCTGCTGGCGGGCGATCATCATGGCACCGCGCCAAATACGCATATCACCTTTTTATGCGCCAATGGTAAGGGCTATACCACCAGAACGGGTGAAGTCTGCGGCTTACGCAAGGCGAAGGATGCCGTGCAGTTTAATATCGGCATTCAGTTCCCGAACTGCTGGGACGGGGTCAACCTGAAGCCCGCCCACGGCCTGGCTAACGCCACCTACGATACGAAAGGACAGTGTCCGTCCGCCTTCCCGGTGAAGATCCCGACGGTGAACATGAATATTGCGTACGTGCTCCCGACAATTAGCTCTCTGGATACCAGTAAAGTCCAGCTTTCCCTCGACCCCATCATGCATGGCAGTGAGCGTGAAGAGCGGTGGGGGAGCCTGTATACGGCGCATGCTGACTTCATGAACGGCTGGACGGAAGATGCCGCGCGATTTATGACCGACCTGTGCATGAACCGGGGAATGGATTGCGGCACCACCGTGCCGTATGGTTATTCAAAAGCGGAGGCTAACGTCTGGCTCAGCAGCATGGAACCGGCACTTTCACAGCCCGATCCCCAGGTCTTACTGGTGCAGGATAACTGGAAGAACGGTGGACGCACGAAAAACAGCGAAACATTGTCGCTGGTGAAGTTCAACATCCCTCCGCTGCCTGTCGGACAGGATCCTGCCAAGTTTAAATACCGCGTGAGAATTTATGGCGGGAAAGTGGAAACTGACGGCGCGGATCAAATCTTCTTCTATCCGGCGAGTAACGACTGGGAACCGGCCACCGTGAGCTGGCATTCACGACCGTCCTGCAACTATCGCTCGGATGCGGTGCTGTATCTGAACCACTCCCGCGAATACCGGATGGTGGACGTGGATAAAGCGGTGCGCAAGGCGCTGGCAGAAGGGAAAACCGACATTTCGTGGTATATCGGCGGCGATCGTCAGGGAAATCACTATCAGTTTGAGACGGGGTCATCTCCCCAAAGCCTGATCCTGATGCTGACCGGGTTTAGCAAAACGCCGGAGATCTGATAGCGGGTAGCAAAAGGCATTCATAAAAAAAGCACCGGGGAGCCCGGTGCTTTTTCTTCAGATCTTGCAGGCATCGCCGCAGTCGTCATCGGCGACAATCGCCTGGGCTTTTTTATCCGCATCGTCGAGACGTTCCGCGTTGCGCTCTTCTGCTTCATCCAGCCCGTTAAAGACTAAGTTATCGAGATCAATTTCCATGTGCCACCTGCGTTATTCAGTTTTTGATACTCGCACAGTATAAGTCAAAAAAAGCGGGCCAGGCACCCCTCAGCACATATGGATAATCCCTGCCATACTCAGTGCTTTATTGCTGAGGAAAGCCGATGATTACACTCTGTAAAACCTGCGGTACCGCTTACGATGAACAGCCCAAAAACTGCCCGATTTGCGACGATGAACGCCAGTATGTCCCGGTGACGGGCCAGGCATGGACGGACTTCGACAGCCTTACGACCACGCACACCAACAAATGGCAACAGCTGGAGCCGCAGCTGTTCAGCATCAAAACCGTTCCCTCTTTTGCCATCAACCAGCGGGCGCTTCTGCTGCGTACGCCACAGGGCAATGTTCTGTGGGACTGCATCGCCAACCTTGACCCGGCGACCAGAGCGTTAGTTGACGCGCTCGGGGGGATCAGCGCGATCGCGATTTCGCACCCACATTACTACACCACCATGCAGGAGTGGGCCGCGGCGTTTAACGCACCGATCTACCTGCACGCCAGCGATCGGCAGTGGGTGATGCGTGACAGCCCGGCGATACGCTTCTGGGAGGAGGACGCCCTGGAGATTATGCCCTTGGTGACTCTGCTGCGGCTGGGCGGGCATTTTGCAGGCGGCACGGTGCTGCACTGGCAGTCATGCGACGGCGTGCTGCTGGCCGGTGATATTTTGCAGGTTACGCCCGGTCAGGACGCCGTGTCGTTTATGTGGAGTTATCCGAATATGCTGCCGCTGCCTGCCCGCACCGTTGAGTCGATGATCGGTCGACTGACAGGGAAAACGTACCAGCGCCTGTACGGGGCCTTTGAAGGGCAGAACATCCCGGCGAACGCGGATGAGATCGTGCAGCGGTCGGGCCAGAAATATATTGCTTGTCTCGGCTAAGGCGCGGTGGTTAAATTTTACGAGTGTGATCGCGATCATACCTAAACTAAAACAGATAAAAGAGAAATGGCTATGCAACATATCATTGAAGGTTTTCTCAGCTTTCAAAAAGAGATTTTCCCGCAACGTAAAGAGCTTTTTCGTAGTTTAGCGTCCAGTCAGAATCCCAAAGCGCTGTTCATCTCCTGCTCCGACAGCCGTCTGGTTCCGGAACTGGTTACGCAACAGGAGCCAGGACAGCTCTTTGTCATTCGAAACGCGGGCAACATTGTGCCACCGTTCGGGCCGGAGCCTGGCGGTGTCTCTGCGACCATCGAATATGCTGTTGTTGCCCTGGGCGTGACCGATATCGTTATTTGCGGCCACTCCAACTGCGGCGCGATGAAGGCGATTGCTGACAACGCCGATCTGGAGCCGATGCCGGCCGTTTCCCACTGGCTGCGCTATTCTGATGCGGCAAAAGCGGTGGTTGAGAAGAAAACCTGGGATAAGCCAATCGATAAAGTGAATGCGATGGTGCAGGAGAACGTCTTTGCGCAGCTGAGCAACATCAAGACCCATCCGTCGGTGGCGGTAGGCCTGCGCAACAACGCTATTCGCCTGCACGGCTGGGTATATGACATTGAAAGCGGCAAAATCCTTGCCCTGGACAAGAACACTAAATCGTTCGTGTCGCTGTCGGAAAACCCGGACGTCTTCTTCGAGTAACCCGCCCCGCAGGGCAGGGAAGCTCTGTTAAAATTCCATGAATGGTAACTTCCTTCGCACGCCCGACGCAGGTTTTCCAGCCGCTTTCGCCATCGCTTTACCAATTTCAGCGCACTCAGACAAACCCTGAACAAAGGGATGATCGTGCATCAGCCAGGGGATCGCCCCAAAAGCGATGCGCCCCCGCAGTGATGCAGGCGCCAGCAACGTATAGTCTTCCCCCACGTCCGGGACATCATCGCCGGTTTCCGCAAGCTGTTTACGCAGGGTGGGGAAGGGAATGTCCTTGTTTCTGAGCGGCTTTTGCCCGCGCGCATCAATAAACACGTCGAAGCGGTAACGCTTTTCTGCCGAGGTGATGACGGTCTGATCGCTGCCGATATCCAGGTCGTAATCATCACCGAGTGCGACCACGCTAATGATCCCTGCCTCGCGCAGCGCCAGTAAACGGCGGATAGACTGCGGTGGAATGGCGGCATAATTATCGATAAACACACGCTCCAGCCCGGATTTAAACCGCTCTCTGTCACGCTCATTGAGTGAAGGGACGATGGCCTGAACCACTTCATGCAGACGAAGCACGGTATAGCGCCAGGCAACGGTGCGTTTTTCGCGCTTGTTGCGCTCCACTTCTTTCAGATTCGCTTCGGCCCAGGTGAAAGGGCCATGCTTTTTACGATCCTCAAACCAGACATCACGAAGCGTGTCGGCATTCAGCGTACCGAGCGATATCGCCTGGCACCAGCGCGGGTCGGCCAGCTCGAGCTCTTTCACCATCAGCGCAAAGATGCGGTCAAGCAGCCCGTCCGGGCCTTTGGCGATTTCACTTTCCGCCACAGACTCCGTTAACACGGACAGCGGTTCATAAGGGATAGGGCAGTAGAAGTCGGCCTCCGGCAGAACGCCCGTGCGGGACATCAGCGTGATATTTAACCCTTCGCTGCCTTTATTGACAACGAACTGCTCCCCGCTAAACCGGCCATGCTGCATCACAACCGCCATTGCAGCGTCCAGCCCGCTGAGGGAGGTACCCATGATCCCCACCTCACAGGCTCGGACCTCCGCGTCCATCAGCCCTGACCATGGGCTTGGGAAATATGCGCGGGTGGTTTCATCTTCATCAGGCCAGACGTGGCCGGTGGCAACAACCGCAAGATCAAACCGCCTTGAGAAAGGGGCATCGTTCACTGAAAGGGCCACGCCGTCTGCATCAGCCTTAATATCCGTGACTTCTGCGTTGGGGTGCACCTCGACATGAAAGCCCGACTTTTTCGCCTCAGCAACGACGGCAAGAAACCGATCGTGAAAATATTCACCCAACAGAATACGCGGCAGGAATTGCCGGTCGTGCAGTTTCTCACTATCGACGTTATAGCGGGCAAGATGGGCCGCACTCTGCTGTTTGAGCCAGTCGAGGTAGGTAATAAAAATGGGCGGAATTTCGATACTGGCGATGTTCGCCAGCATCAGCCGGGAATTATCCTCGTCGCTGTAGGGCATCCCGACACCGGGTTGGTCTGCCTTTTCGAACACGGTGATCGAAAGCGGTGCTGCGTTGTTAAGAAGTGAGTAAAAGGTATAAATCCCTGTTGGACCTGAGCCGATAATGGCGATTTTTTTCATCGAAAGCGTTCCTGCATTTCTGAACCATAAAATAAGCGTAGCAGGAGAAAGGTTAAATCATTCAATGAAGGAAAAAATTAAGACGTTTTGAAGAGGGGATGTTGCGCCCCTTCCTGAACTTATGGGAAGGTCAATTCAATTGACCCTGGCTGATTAGATATGATTCTGCCTGATTTCTGAAAGGAAAGACTGTTTGGTCCCAGGTTTAACGATTATCTGTATGTGATGGGGGTTAAAAAGTACGGTAACTTCGCCGGCGGGCTTGACCTGCACAGCGTCAGTGAGGAGAACCAGCTGATTTTATCAGGAGAATTCTCCATCTTACGGTCAGTGTACTTTTTAACATGCAGGCTGATGCCGCCCGTGGAAGACAGCCCTGCTCGGGCTCAAAAGATGGCATAGCACACTGTACATCGGATGGTCGTTTTGTCTGCAATGACGGAAGTCTGAGCCAGTCGAAGCGATTCTGTTCAGGTTATGGTGCCTCCGAACTGCCCCGGCAGGTAAAACCCTCCCCCTCCGCCAGGCAAGCGCAGACGAAAAAGAAAACAGCCGTGAAAGGCCAGGAGCAGCGTGTTGTAGAAAACAATGCGCAGTTCGATACACAACCGCGGCAACCTACATGCGCCCTTCTCTATATGGCCAACAAGCCCGGATTCACCCATTTACCCGTTTGTTCAGGAAATCAGTATTAATCCGCCAGTGTAAACGTTCTTTGTCTGTTATTCGAACTGATAAGACGCTTGCAGGTGGAAACCCACCTGAACGCGCTGGGCGACCTGTTACAGCGTCTGGCATTAAAGCATGCCGTTCGCACCTTCCGGCTACATGGCGAACTTACTGCATGGCTGGCGTTTATGTTTTCTGCATGATTGATAAAAGGGAGGGAAAATTATGACCAGGGCAGAAGAGTTTTGTCGTTCCTGAAATGTGAACACTGGCAGATGGATGCGCACGCATCGCTCAAAAAACGATCTTTTTCGGGCGGATACTGAGATCAGAAAAGCATATGACCTTGAACAGTAATCACAATGACTGGAGGGATATGCTAATGAAGCGACAAGATATAAACGCATTAAAGAATTTTGATTTTCTGGCACGCAGTTTTGCCCGTATGTACGCCCTGGGCCAGCCAGTTGATATCGATGCCGTGACCGGCAATATGAATTATGAACAGCAGGCATGGTTCCGGGAGCGATATGACCACTACCGAAAGCAGGCTGAGCGGGCGAGAGTGATAGAACTGCGATGATGTAACGAATAACGGGCTTAACGGCCCGTTGCGTTTTTTAAGTTCCAGCTACATTTTGCAGCTCCTGAGGTTGAAATATTGTGCGGTAACCTCATATAGAAAGCGGGTAAGGAATACCTGCCCGTAAGACATGAACTTTTTGAATATTCTTTTTTACTGTTCAGGAGGTACATGATGACTCTGAGAGCTTTTCCCATGTTGAACGATCTCTCCGACTCTCTGTTTGCGGACCGTTTTAACCGTATCGATCGCCTTTTTAGCCAGCTAACCGGCAGTACGCCGTTGCCCTCCACGCCTTCTTACAATATCCGGCGGGTGTGTGATAACCGCTATGAACTGACGCTGAGCGTGCCGGGCTGGAAAGAGAGCGAACTGGAAATTGAAACCGTTGGCGGTCAGCTGAATATCAGCGGTAAACGTGAAGAAGAGAAAACCGAAAACGGCGAAGAAGGGTGGATCCATCGGGGTATCAGCCGCAGCGACTTCCGGGCCAGCTATAGTCTGCCGGAGCATGTGAAAGTAACCGGCGCTTCGCTGGAAAACGGCTTGCTGGCGATTGAATTACACCAGGATATCCCGGAAGAAGAGAAACCGCAGCGCATCGCCATCAACAACAACCCGGCGATTGAACATAAGCCGTAATCATTGATTGACGTTGTTTTCACGCCCGGCAAACGCCGGGCGTTTTGCTAACCTGATGGGGCTTATGCCATTCCGCTCTTTCGCGGCACGCGCGGGCTGGAGGTCACTTTCGATGTGCTTAAAAGGTTTGCTGCCTCTGCATGAGGCTGAACGGGAATGAAATGTGCGAGAAAACAGATTGGTGCGTCTGAATGGACTCGAACCATCGACCCCCACCATGTCAAGGTGGTGCTCTAACCAACTGAGCTACAGACGCAGAATGGTGCGTTCAATTGGACTCGAACCAACGACCCCCACCATGTCAAGGTGGTGCTCTAACCAACTGAGCTATGAACGCATTGTGTTGTCGGTGACAACGGGGACGAATATTAGCGGCACAGCCCCAAGGTGGCAAGAGGGAAAATGCATTTTTCTCTCTGATTTCACGCGATTGCTTCATTACCGCGCAAAGTGAAGAGAAAGTAGCCGCCAGCCGGCGGCTACTGTGTCATTAACGTGCAGCGCGCTGCAAAATTACCGCAGACGGCTGACGTTGCAGGAAGCGCATACGCAGCATCATCATAATGGCCGCAGACGTTAAGCCGATGATAAAGCCCATCCAGAATCCGGCTGGCCCCATGCGATCCACCACCAGATCCGTGAGCGCCAGAATGTACCCGCACGGCAGACCCAGCACCCAGTAAGCGATAAAGGTGATAAAGAAGATGGAACGCGTATCTTTATACCCACGCAGCACGCCGCTGCCAATCACCTGGATGGAGTCAGAGATCTGATAAATGGCCGCCAGCAGCATCAGATGCGAGGCCAGGGTCACTACCTCCGGGTTGTCGTTATAGAGCAAGGCAATTTGCTCACGCAACAGCACGGTAAAGAGCGCGGTACAGACTGCCATGCAGACGCCGACGCCGAGGCCGGTGCGGGCTGCCGTTTGCGCGTCCAGCGTCGAGCCTTGCCCCAGACGGAAGCCCACGCGAATCGTCACCGCGGCAGCCAGGGACATCGGCAGGACGAACATCAAAGAGCTGAAGTTCAGGGCGATCTGGTGTCCTGCGACATCAATAATCCCTAACGGCGAGACCAGCAGGGCGACGACGGCAAACAGCGTCACTTCGAAGAACAGCGCCAGCGCAATGGGTAACCCCAGCTGAATGAGACGGGTCATGAGCGTCCAGTCAGGTGCGCTGAACGAGGTGTCGTTACGAATGTCACGCATGGATCGCGCATGTTTAATGTAGGTGAGCATACAACCGAACATCACCCAGTACACCGCAGCCGTTGCCACGCCGCAGCCCACGCCGCCGAGTTCCGGCATGCCAAAATGACCGTAAATGAAGATATAGTTCACGGGAATGTTCACCAGCAAGCCGATAAAGCCCATCACCATGCCCGGCTTGGTTTTTGCCAGCCCTTCACACTGGTTACGTGCCACCTGGAAGAACAGATAGCCGGGCGCGCCCCAGAGCAGGGCACGCAGATAACCGACCGCCTTATCCGCCAGCGCCGGGTCGATATTATGCATGGCGCGAATAATATACCCGGCGTTCCACAGGACGATCATAATCAGGACGGAGACACCCCCGGCCAGCCAGAAGCCCTGGCGCACCTGATGGGCCACGCGGTCGCGTCGACCGGAGCCGTTAAGCTGCGCGATAACCGGCGTCAGCGCCAGCAGCAGGCCGTGACCAAAAAGAATGGCCGGAAGCCAGATTGAGGTTCCGATCGCCACGGCGGCCATATCGGTGGCGCTGTAACCGCCGGCCATTACCGTATCCACAAATCCCATTGCGGTTTGGGCTACCTGCGCGACGATCACCGGTATGGCCAGTGCCAATAACTGACGCGCTTCGATCATATACTTCTGCACGTGAACACCTTTGTATTGTAGTTATTTGAGAGACTAAAAAGGCCGCCGTTACTGGCAGCAAGAAGAAAAAACAGAGGGATGCCAGCTATTGTAGCGGGGTTTAACTAATTATCTAGTGAAAAAATCGCCAGAAATTGCGCATCACTGGCAACCTGTTTTTTCAACTGTTATTGTGGTGGGATTATACGGTGTCATCGCCGTTCGGAATGAACAGGAGCTGTAAGCATGTTTACTGGTATTGTGCAGGGCACTGCCAAAGTGGTGTCCATTGATGAAAAACCGAATTTCCGCACTCACGTAGTTGAGCTGCCTGAATATATGCTCGACGGCATTGAAACCGGGGCGTCGATAGCGCATAACGGCTGCTGCCTGACGGTGACCGAAATTAACGGTAACCAGATTAGCTTTGATTTAATGAAAGAGACGCTGCGTATCACTAACCTGGGTGAGCTGGTGGTGGGAGATATCGTCAACGTGGAACGCGCGGCGAAATTCAGCGATGAGATTGGCGGGCATCTGATGTCGGGCCATATTATGACCACCGCAGAAGTGGCGAAAATCGTGACCTCGGAAAATAACCGTCAAATCTGGTTTAAGGTGCAGGATCCGTCATTAATGAAATACATCCTTTATAAAGGATTTATTGGCATCGATGGGATTAGTCTGACCGTCGGTGAAGTGACGCCAACGCGTTTTTGCGTGCATTTAATTCCTGAAACGCTGCAACGTACTACGCTTGGCGCAAAAAAACTGGGGCAGCGCGTAAATATCGAAATTGATCCCCAGACCCAGGCGGTCGTGGATACCGTTGAGCGCGTACTGGCGGCGAAAGAAGCGGCGATAATTAAAACCATGGAAGAAGAATAAAAAATAACCCCGGTTAACCGGGGTTATTTTTTCAGCGAGCCACTCGCAGACCGTGCTCAATCCCACGACTAAACACCACCTGCCACAGCTGTATATCCCGCGCACGGAACGCGCCCGCACAGGCATTCAGATAATAGCTAAACATCCGTTTGAATCGTTCCGAATAGTTGTCGGCGATTTCAGGCCATGCAGCCTGGAAACGTTCATGCCAGGCCATCAGGGTGGTGTCGTAATCTGCGCCGAAGTTATGCCAGTCTTCCACAATAAAATGCGGTTCGCTGGCGTTCGCAATCTGGCGAACAGAGGGTAAACAGCCATTCGGGAAGATATATTTGTTGATCCAGGGATCCACATTGTTATCGGTGCGTTTAGAGCCGATGGTGTGTAGCAGGAAAATTCCCTCAGGCTTCAGGTTACGATCGGCGACCTCGAAGTAAGTCTTGTAGTTCTTCGGCCCCACGTGCTCGAACATACCTACGGAAACAATGCGATCGAACTGCTCGTTCAGGTCGCGGTAGTCCTGAAGCCGAATATCAACATCCAGACCCAGACAGCGTTCCTGCGCCATCTTCTGCTGTTCAGCGGAAATCGTGACGCCGACTACGCTGACGCCGTAATTTTTCGCCATAAACCAGGCAAGACCACCCCAGCCACAGCCGATGTCCAGCACACGCATACCGGGCTGTAACTGCAATTTATCGCAGATCAGTTGCAGCTTGTCCTGCTGCGCCTCTTCCAGGGTCGTCGCTTTTTTCCAGTATCCGCAGGAGTACTGCATTAAAGGATCGAGCATACGGCTGAACAGATCGTTGCCCAGGTCGTAATGCTCTTTACCGACGATCCACGCCCGTTTTTTACTTTGCAGATTGAACAGGCGGGCGGAGGCAATGCGTAAGGTATCTTTGAAATGACGAGGGAGCTGTTTTTCAAGACCGGCGCGTAATACGCTGGAGAAGAACATATCCAGCCGCTCACACTCCCACCAGCCGTCCATATAGCTTTCACCCAGCCCTAACGACCCCTCCTGTAACACGCGTTTGAAAAAATCGGGATGCTTTATCTGGGGATCGGAGGGGGATGAGCCATTAATCGTAATGCCCGCACGTCCCAACAGTTCACTGACGATCCGGGACCAGTTATCGTCCGGAACGCTGACTTCTTCTATACACGATGAACTCATAGCTTCTCCATCACCTTGCTGTGATCAGAACCTTAAAACAGCGTAGACGCTTTTTTGGTTTGTGAGAAATCTCACGGTAAATGCCCGCGAGGCTAATATCCGACGTAGAACAGAGGAAGGGAGATAACCCTTGCCGAAATGCCTTCCATGGTAAAACGGGAGCGCTCCGGCTCCCGTTAACACTTAATATTTATCGTATTTAATCGAACCAAATTTAGTATAGGCCGCAAAATTTGGTGATTCAACAGAAAATTGTTAGCAACCTAATCACTGGTATTTAACATAGTTTCCCGCGCAATCAGGCGTGCGACGTTTCTGTCTGCACGTTTTCACTCTGCTCGCGATGGGCTGAGGACTGCATGCGATAGCCCAAACCCGCCAGCGCAACGGTGACCAGCATCACGCTGGTAGTGGTGAGCAGCGGGGTTGCAATCAACGCAGAGACCACGAGACTTGCCAGGAAGCACAGGCCAAGTTGCAGGGTATTTTGCAGCGCGGCAGCGCGGCCTGTCGCCTGCGGAAATGGACGCAACGCCTGGGCTACAACAATAGGGTAGATGGCCCCGTTAGCGATCGCCATGACGCAGAACGGAATCAAAATTTCTGCAAGCCCGGCGCCGGGAATAAAGCCGACAGCCCAGGTCGCAATCACGCTTAGCGCATACAAAACCAGCAGCCAGGGCAGCATCTGTTGGCCTTCCCATTTTTGCAGCGCGGCGCGACAGCCATAGCCACCCACCAGGAAGGCGATGGTCTGTGGTACATAGCTCAGGCCGATAGCCGCCGGGCTGTAGCCCATGTCATGCAGAATGAACGGCGAACCGGTTAGCCAGGCAAAGAAGCTGGCAGAGCAGGCAGCATAAATCAGCACGTTACCGCGATAGGCTTTCGACCGCAGTAAAGAGGTAAAGGTGATGGGCTTTGCGTCCGGATGCGTCTCTTTTTTATGCGCAGGTTTAAGCCCGAAAGCAGGCAGCATCAGGACCAGCGTAATAGCAAAGAGCGCGGCGAAAATGGCCTGCCAGTCGAAATGCGCCAGGATCCAGCTGCCCAGTAACGGGGCAAGCGCCGGCGACAGGCCGACCAGCGGCATAATAGTGGCGAATATGCGGTTAGTGCGCGAGGCGGGGTAGTAATCGGTCACCAGCGCCTGCCAGGTCACCGCTGCGGCGCAGACACCGACCGCCTGAATAAAGCGCAGCGCCAGCAGCCAGGCGGCATCGCGGACCCACAGCATGCCCAGACAGCCTACGGCAAAAATTGCCAGCCCCAACAACAGGACGGGCTTACGGCCAAAACGATCCGAGAGCGGCCCCCACAGCAATTGCGCAAAAGCAAAGCCAGCGAGGAACAAACTTAAACTGGCGCTGATGGCGGCGGCAGGGGTTTGCAAATCTTCCTGCATCGCGGCGAACGCGGGCAGATACATATCGGTCGCCAAAAAGCCCAGCACGCTTAAGCCGCCGAGCCAGACTAAAAATCCTTTCCTGGGTTGCACTTTTTTCTCCTGAGGAGGCAGGTGTACGTTGGCGCAGAGTGTAGGGAGTGCAAAGCGGCTTGTGAAACGCTAATATTTGGCGGGTGCGTTCAAAAAATTTGCAGGCTAAAGATGTGGTCAGATTATTCCCTTGAAGTGGTTGATGCCGTGGCGCGTAACGGCAGCTTTACCGGTGCCGCCCAGGAGCTGCATCGCGTTCCCTCGGCTATCAGCTATACGGTGCGCCAGCTGGAAGCGTGGCTGGCGGTCCCGCTGTTCGAGCGGCGCCATCGCGACGTGGAGCTCACGCCTGCCGGAGCGTGGTTTTTGAAGGAAGGGCGGTCTGTTATCAAAAAAATGCAGATCACCCGTGAGCAGTGCCAGCAGATCGCCAACGGCTGGCGCGGGCATCTCGCTATCGCGGTGGATAACATCGTTAAGCCGGAGCGGACCCGGCAGATGATCGTCGATTTCTATCGTCATTTTTCCGACGTCGAACTGCGTGTTTCGCAGGAAGTGTTCAACGGCGTCTGGGATGCGCTGGCGGACGGCAGGGCGGAGATGGCGATTGGTGCAACCCAGGCGATCCCGGTTGGGGGGCGCTACGCGTTTCGCGACATGGGCATGCTGAGCTGGACCTGCGTGGTCGCACGCGATCACCCGCTGGCGGCGCTGGAAGGTCCGCTGAGCGATGACACCTTACGCAACTGGCCCTCGCTGGTGCTGGAAGATACCTCCCGCTCGCTGCCCAAGCGCATTACCTGGCTGCTGGATAATCAGCGCCGCGTGGTCGCGCCGGACTGGGAGTCGTCGGCCACCTGTCTGAGCGCGGGGCTGTGCGTTGGCATGGTGCCGGTGCATTTTGCGCGCCCGCGCATCGATGCGGGAGAGTGGGTGGCCTTGACGCTGGAAAACCCCTTCCCGGATGCCGCGTGCTGTCTGACGTGGCAGCAAAACGACGTCTCGCCCGCCATGGCCTGGCTGCTGGATTATCTGGGCGACAGCGAAACGCTGAACCGGGAGTGGTTGCGGGAACCAGCATAGCTGGCCCCGTAATGAGATTAACGACGGTAGTCGCGGAACGGACCGTCCGCAACGGAACGGCGTTCAATCAGGCGCGGGTGAACTTCAATGGACTGGGACTGTTCACGCTTGTTGACGATCCTGTCCAGCAGCATGTTGAAGGCCGTTTCACCCAGCGAATCTTTCGGCTGGTGAATGGTGGTCAGCGCCGGGGTAAAGAAGCGGGCGTTGCGCACGTTGTCATAGCCGATCACCGAGATATCCTGCGGGACGCGCAGGCCGAGTTCATCCGCCGCGCAGAGCGCGCCCATCGCCATGATGTCGCCGCCGCAGAACACCGCGGTAGGGCGATGCGGCTGGGAAACGATCTGCTGCATGGCGCGATAGCCCGACTCCGGCTCGAAGTCGCCCTGAACAATCCAGTTTTCCGGCACGGTGATCAGCGCCTCTTCCATCGCTTTCATGAAACCGGCCAGACGGCCAGCCCCGGTGTTACGCTCCAGCGGTCCCGGGATCACGCCAATTTCACGATGACCGCGTTCTACCAGATAACGCCCCGCCATGTAGCCGCCTTCAAAGGCGTTATCAATAACAGAGTCGGTGAAGTCTGCGCGCGCTTCGCCCCAGTCCATGACCACCATCGGAATGTGGCGATACTCTTCCAGCATGGAAAGGACCGACTCAGGGTATTCAGAACACATAACCAGCAGGCCGTCGACGCGCTTTTGCGCCATCATTGACAGGTAAGCGCGCTGTTTTTCAATGTTGTTCCACGCGTTGCCCAGAATCAGGGTATAGCCTTTCTGGAAGCAGTTTTTTTCAACGGCTTCGATGATTTCAGCAAAGTAGGCCGCTTCACTGCTGGTGGCCAGCAGGCCAATCGATTTGGTGTGATTAACCTTCAGGCTGCGGGCGACGGCACTTGGCGAGTAGTGCAGTTCTTTGATTGCCGCCCAGACGGCATTACGCGTCTCTTCAGCGACGAAACGCGTTTTGTTAATAACATGTGATACGGTTGTAGTGGAAACGTTTGCGCGTTTTGCTACGTCTTTAATTGTTGCCATTAAATGTCACTCCAGACCATATCCTAAGCTCCTGAAAAAATTGAAGGTAAACGTTTGCCTTCTCTCACCCTTATCACGCAAACATGAGTTGCGACACGCCGGGAAAACGACACAGGACGTCAGGAGGGGGTCAGTGGCCGGTACGCTAATAAATTTAGCGTGGAATTTTGTCCTATCTTGATGAAAAGGGGAAGAGGTAAAGTGGATATCCGCTTAAATCCTGGAAGATTTTTGACCTGAACTGTGTAAAAATGAGCAAGCTCACTTTTCGTAGGGTGAATAAAAGGAGAAAAATTGATGAGTACCGATCTGAAGTTTTCGCTGTTTACCACCATTGTTGTTCTTGCCCTGATTGTTGCGGGTGGTTTAACCGCTGCGCTGCACTGATTCAGGAGGGGGGAGAACCTTCTCCCTCTCTTGCCGCTATTGTTACCTCTCCGGCAAAAATCTTTTGCCAAAATGTTAACTTCTCATTTTTTGTGATTGATGTCATGCTTTTGACTTCTTAGTTCTGTGCCGGGTTATGGCACGGTATCCGGAGTCTCTTCATGAAAATCAATTTTCCCCTGCTGGCCCTGGCGATTGGCGCCTTTGGGATTGGCACCACTGAATTCTCCCCTATGGGGTTATTGCCTGTTATCGCCCGGGGTGTGGACGTCTCAATTCCTGCGGCCGGTATGTTAATTAGCGCCTACGCGATTGGCGTGATGGTGGGCGCGCCGCTGATGACGCTGCTGCTTTCCCACCGCGCTCGCCGCAATGCGCTGATTTTCCTGATGGCGATTTTCACTCTCGGAAATGTGCTTTCCGCGATTTCGCCCGATTACACCACTCTGATGCTTTCGCGCATTCTGACCAGCCTCAACCATGGCGCCTTCTTCGGACTGGGCTCGGTTGTTGCCGCCAGCGTGGTGCCAAAACATAAGCAGGCCAGCGCGGTAGCCACTATGTTCATGGGCCTCACCATCGCTAATATCGGCGGCGTTCCCGCTGCCACCTGGCTGGGAGAAGCCATCGGCTGGCGTATGTCTTTCCTCGCAACCGCCGGACTGGGCGTGGTCGCGATGGTTGCGCTGTTCTTCTCACTGCCGAAAGGAAGTGCGGGAGAACGTCCGGAAGTACGTAAAGAGCTGGCGGTGCTGATGCGTCCTCAGGTGTTGTCCGCGCTGCTCACCACGGTGCTGGGGGCGGGGGCGATGTTTACGCTCTACACCTATATCTCCCCGGTGTTGCACGACATTACCCACGCAACGCCACTCTTTGTTACCGCGATGCTGGTGCTGATTGGTGTCGGGTTCTCGATTGGCAACTATCTCGGCGGGAAATTTGCCGACCGCTCCGTCAGCGGGACGCTGAAAGGTTTTTTAACGCTGCTGATTGTCATCATGGTGGCGATCCCGTGGCTGGCGCGTAACGAAGTGGGTGCCGCGATTGCCATGGTGGTGTGGGGCGCCGCAACCTTTGCCGTGGTGCCACCGTTGCAGATGCGCGTAATGCGCGTTGCGCACGAAGCGCCGGGGCTCTCTTCGTCGGTGAATATCGGTGCGTTTAACCTGGGCAATGCGCTGGGGGCCGCAGCGGGCGGGGCGGTGATCTCCGGTGGTTTGGGTTACAGCTTTGTGCCGGTGATGGGGGCGATCATTGCCGCACTCGGCCTGCTGCTGGTGATGATGTCTGGTCGTAAACAGCCTGAAGTGGTGTGTACGGCGGAATAAACAAAAACGCAGAAGGGCTGCCCCTTCTGCGTGTCTCTTACGCGGCGAAGTTCTTCGCAACAAATTCCCAGTTAACCAGTGCCCAGAAGTGTTCCAGGTAGTTCGGGCGCGCATTACGGTAATCAATGTAATAGGCGTGTTCCCATACGTCCACGGTCATCAGCGGCGTGGCGCTGGTGGTCAGAGGGGTACCCGCATTAGAGGTGGAAACGATAGCCAGTTTGCCATCAGCCTCTTTTACCAGCCAGGTCCAGCCGGAGCCAAAGTTTTTAACGGCTGCGTCAGTAAACTTCGCTTTAAAATCCGCGAAACTGCCGAACGCGGCGTTAATCGCTGCCGCCAGCTCACCGGCAGGTTCTCCGCCTGCGTTGGGGGCCAGGCAGTGCCAGTAGAAGGTGTGGTTCCACACCTGAGCGGCGTTGTTAAATACGCCACCGTCTGAACTGCGCACGATCTCTTCCAGCGTTTTGCCTTCAAAATCGGTGCCCTTGATCAGGTTATTCAGGTTGGTGACATAGGTCTGGTGATGCTTGCCGTAATGGTACTCCAGGGTTTCCGCGGAAATGTGCGGAGCCAGGGCGTCTTTTGCATACGGTAGTGCAGGTAATTCGAACGACATTGCTTCTCTCCTTATAGTTTTATACGTTGCCAATAACCCTACAGACAACAAGGACAGAATAGCAAATTGAAAGGGTATGCAAAAGAGGAACTTACCCTGCCACAGAGGCGGCAGGGCAGGGTTTAGCGAATGGTTTTTGGCGTCATCACGCGGCGTGCACCCACATAGTGGCGCACCCAGTAATCTTCGCTGAGGGAGGTGATCTGAATGTCCTGACCGCTGCGCGGTGACTGGATAAATTTACCGTTACCCACATACACCCCAACGTGATCGGCCGTACCGCGTCCCTGGGTGCGGAAGAACACCAGGTCGCCATTTTGCAATTCGCCACGGTTTACAGGCGCGGCGTCGCGCAGATGGTACATCTCATTGGCGGTGCGTGGAATGCGAAACTTCACCAGATCTTTATAGGCATAATAAACCAGCCCACTACAGTCAAAACCGGTGCGCGGAGAGGTGCCACCCCAGCGATACGGTTTACCTATTTGCCCCATCAGTTTGTTCATCGCCGTTTTTTGCGCTTTCTGCATACGCGCTTTATGCACGTCAGCCAGCTTCGTCACTTTTGCGCATTTCGTTTTATGGCCTTTGCGCACGGTGCATTTTTCATTCACCAGGCTGGCGGTCGTGCGGGTGGTTTTGTGCGTGCCGGAACGGAGAGTTTTGGGTTTACTGGAGGCGGTCTTTTTGGTCTGAGCGGTGGTTTTCTTCTTTACTGTTTTACTGGTGGTTTTTTTCTTACGTTCTGTGGTTTTTGCCAGATGCGATTTTTGTACAGCAGAATGCCGCGCCTGTTCAGAGGCGTTCGCCGCTGGCGTAAATGAGAGTGTGGTAAACAGTAAAGCACAGAGCGTCATCGAGATTTTAGTTATCCGCGCCACTGGGCAGTCCCCTGATAAATGCAGGCCACAATGCATACCCGCGTGAGATTTACAAAACCTGTCGATTCTAATCCATAAATTCAGAAGAAGTTAATAGCATTTTTCATTCAAAAATTATGTTTCGTTAGCAAGTGCAAAAAAATTCATCATTCTGACGCACTCCTGTTCGCTCCTTAAGCAAAACCGCACCTCGTCTGGGGATAAACGACATTAGCAATGCAACTTTATGCGATAAGCGATAATATAATTAGACGTGACAAAAATGTTATTTTCCGATGTCGGCCTGACCCGCTACAATGTCAGACTGATGCCGTAACAGAAGTTAAAGGAAGCAAGACATGAGCACCACTATTGAAAAAATTCAGCGCCAGATCGCTGAAAACCCGATTCTCCTGTACATGAAAGGTTCTCCGAAGCTGCCAAGCTGCGGCTTCTCCGCGCAAGCGGTTCAGGCGCTGTCCGCCTGTGGTGAGCGTTTTGCTTACGTTGATATCCTGCAAAACCCGGACATTCGCGCTGAACTGCCAAAATATGCCAACTGGCCGACCTTCCCACAGCTGTGGGTTGATGGTGAACTGGTCGGCGGATGCGACATCCTGATTGAAATGTATCAGCGCGGCGAACTGCAACAGCTGATCAAAGAGACTGCGGCGAAGTATAAAACCGAAGAGCCGGACGCAGAGTAAGTTTTCTGCGGATATAAAAAAGCGACCACATTATGTTGGTCGCTTTTTTTTGCCTGTGGGACTGTTGATTACCCAACCTACGATTGAAGATCGGCCTCGTCGCCCATCGGCAGCGGCCAGCCGCCGAGACGTTTCCAGCGGTTGACGATCTCACAGAACAGCTCCGCCGTACGCTCGGTGTCGTATAACGCGGAATGCGCCTGGGTGCCGTCAAACGCAATACCCGCCGTGATGCAGGCTTTAGAGAGCACGGTTTGCCCCAGCGCCAGGCCGCTCAGCGCGGCGGTGTCGAAGGTCACAAACGGATGGAATGGATTACGCTTGAGCGAGGCACGCTCGGCGGCAGCCATAGTGAAGCTGTGATCAAAGGTGGCATTGTGGGCCACCATGATGGCGCGGCTACAGTCATTCTCTTTCATGCCTTTGCGCACCATTTTGAAAATGGCGTGCAGCGCCTCGTATTCGCTTACCGCCCCGCGCAGCGGGTTTGTCGGATCGATACCGTTAAAGGCCAGCGCCTCTGGCTGTAAGTTTGCCCCTTCAAAGGGTTCAACGTGGAAATGCAGCGTGGTGTCCGGTACAAGCCAGCCCTGTTCATCCATCTTCAGCGTGATGGCGGCAATCTCAAGCAGCGCATCGGTTTTAGCGTTAAATCCGGCTGTTTCAACATCAATGACAACGGGATAAAAACCACGAAAACGGTCGCACAGACCGGTAAATTGAGCGTTATCGGACATCAGGGTCTCTTACAAGGGGGAAAAAGCAGTGCGCATTATGGCAAATTTTGAGAGGGGATGCAGCAAAACAACGGGCGCATAGTGCGCCCTGCGGGATCAATTGCCCAGGCCGCGACCAGCGTCTTTGGCTTCGATCAGTTCGATTTTATAACCGTCCGGATCTTCCACAAACGCAATTACGGTGGTACCGCCTTTAACCGGACCGGCTTCACGGGTGACGTTACCGCCATTGCTGCGGATACGTTCGCAGGCTTCGGCGGCGTTATCCACTTCCAGCGCGATGTGGCCGTAAGCTGTACCCAGCTCGTAGCTGTCCACGCCCCAGTTGTAGGTCAGCTCGATGACCGCTTCATCAGATTCCGGGCCGTAACCGACAAACGCCAGAGAGTATTTATATTCCGGATTTTCGCTGGTGCGCAGCAGCTTCATGCCCAGAACGTTAGTGTAGAAATCGATGGAACGTTGCAGGTCGCCAACGCGCAGCATGGTGTGAAGTAGGCGCATAATTTCCTCATTAACCAGTGGAATGGATTATCTTTTTGAACAGAAACGATGTTTTAGTATAGCGGCGAAAGGTCGCCGCTATCAATGTACAAAGCGGGATTACAGTGAAGGGTAGTCGGTATAACCTTCCGCGCCGCCGCCATAGAAGCTTTCAGGACGCTGCGGGTTCAGTTCGGCTTTTTTCTGCAAACGGGCAACCAGATCCGGGTTAGCAATGTAGTCACGGCCAAAGGCCACGGCGTCGATCAGGCCTTTACCGATCAAATCCTCGGCTTTCTCTGCCGTATACGCACCCGCCCCGATAATCACGCCGTGGAAGCGCTCGCGCACTTTCTGACGGAAGGCTTCACTGTAAGGCTTGCCGCCTGCCCAGTCCGGCTCGGACATGTGCAGATAGGCGATACCGCGTTTCGCCAGCTCTTCAATCAGATACAGCGCGTCTGCTTCTTCGTTCGGACCGTTGTCGACGTTCTGGAAAGTACCGATCGGGGAGACACGAATACCAATGCGGTCTGCGCTCCACTCATTACAGACAGCATCCACCACTTCAAGCACCAGACGCGCGCGGTTTTCAACGCTGCCGCCGTACTGGTCGGTACGCTGGTTGGAAGACGGGGACAGGAACTGATGCAGCAGGTAACCGTGCGCAGAGTGAAGCTCAACCAGGTCGAAGCCCGCTTCCCGGGCGTTGGCGACGGCCTGACGGAAATCATTCACGATACCCGGGATCTCGTCCAGCTCCAGCGCGCGTGGCGTGGTGGTGTCGACGCGGATCGCATTACCGTTTTCATCGCGCAGGGAAGTGCGGGTATTGGCGTTCAGGGCAGAGGCAGAAACCGGCGCCTGACCGCCAGGCTGGATGCTGCTGTGTGAGATACGACCGGTGTGCCACAGCTGAACCGCAATACGGCCATCTTCAGCATGCACGCCTGCGGTGATTTTTTTCCACGCGGCGATCTGTTCCGGGCTGTGCAGACCCGGTGCACCGGCGTAGCCTTTTGCCTGGGCAGAAATCTGCGTGGCTTCGGAGATAATCAGGCCCGAGCTGGCGCGCTGACGGTAATACTCACCCATCAATGGCGTTGGGATATCGCCCGGCTCGATGCTGCGCAGACGGGTAAGTGGGGCCATAAACACGCGGTTTGGGGCAGTAACGGCACCCACTTTCAGTGGGGTAAACAGCTTTTCAGCGGACATAACGGCTCCTGAGTAGACCAGTCGACTAGTAAAAGGGTAAATAAAAACGCCGGCTACACGCCAGGCGCGGTAATACAGTTTTTCACATGCGCCAGCGCGCTTTCGAGCGGCACGGCGCTGCGAGACATTTTTGCTTGCAGGTTGGCGCCTAACCAGAGGGAATAGAGCACCTGTGCCTGCGTGAGCGGATCGCCGGAGAAGGAGAGCGTTTTTTCATTGCGCCCGCTCTCCAGCGCCTGAGCCAACAGGGCAATCACGCCGCTGGCTCCTTTATCCATGGCGGTGCGCATATCTTCGGAGAGATCGCACACTTCGGCAGACAGTTTTACCGTCAGGCAGCCGCTGATGATGCCCTGCTGACAGAACTGCGTCAGCGTTTCCTGATAGTAGTTCAGAACACGATCCCGGTAGTCACCTTTACTGCTGGCGAAGTGGGTTGCCAGGCGCTGATGGTAGCTGGCGTAGTGCCGCTCCAGCATGGCAACGCCAAACGCCTCTTTGGATCGAAAATAGTGATAAAACGATCCCTTAGGTACTTCAGCGGTTTTTAACAATTCGCTCAGCCCCATACCGGTAAACCCGCGATGCATGCAAAGGCGCTCGCCGGTAGCCAGCAAATGTTCTCGTGTATCGTGTTCAGTGTGTCTGCTCATGCCCTTACTCTAATAGACCGTTCGGTCTAATGCAAGCCCGCTTAGCGACGACATTGCGACAGAATATCCAGCTGCGGTTGATAAACCGCTGATTTCACGTCCATCATGCCCAGAACGGTGGCGAATAAATTGTCCTGTGAAACCGCCTCTTTTGCGGCATGGTCACGCAGGCAATCCGTGTTTACGCCGAAGTTTTTCGCATAATCCGGGGAGAGCCAGAACATAAACGGAATATGCGTTTGCTGCTCCGGGGCCAGCATATACGGCGTACCGTGCAGGTAAATTCCGCTTTCACCCAGCGATTCACCGTGATCGGAGAGGTAAATGAGCGCCGTGTTCATGTTGGCCTGCCGGGCTTTTAGCGCGTCGATGGTTCGGCTGACCACGCTGTCGGTATACAAAATCGAGTTGTCATAGGTATTGATCAGCGACTGATGATCGCAATCCTGAATTTCATTGGTATCGCAGGTTGGGGTGAACTTGCGAAAGCTGTCCGGATAACGGTTGTAGTAGGCCGGACCGTGGCTGCCCATCAGATGAATAACCAGAACCGTATCCTGCTTTATTCCATCCAGTACGTTGTCCAGACGGTAGAGGTTGACGTCGTCGATACAGGATTTGTCCTTACAGAACTGATCCAGTTTCCACTGGGTCATGTCCGTGTGCGGCACGCGGTCGCAGGCGCCTTTACACCCGCCGTCGTTGTCGCGCCACAGCAGGTTGAAACCGGCATGGTTAAGTACATCGAGCAGACCTTCCTGGTGATGGGCGAGGTCCGCGTCATATTTTTTCCGCGTCATGCCGGAGAACATGCAGGGGACGGAAACGGCGGTTTCCGTGCCACAGGAGGAGGCCTGGGGGAAGTTGATGACATCCTTCTTTTTCAGCTCGGGGTTGGTTTCACGCGGGTAACCATTTAACGAGTAGTTTGCGGCGCGGGAGGCTTCGCCCACCACCACAATCAGCACGGTTTTCTTGCGTTGGCTGGAAATCAGTGCGCCTTTATGAGCATCCTCGCCAATGCGGATCAGCGTCTGGTCGCCGGCAAACCAGCGCATTTTGCTGTATTTCACCAAGGCGCTCACGTAATTCGCCGGGGTGACCATTTTGACGATGCTTTTGTTATTGCGGAACAGCGAAGCATAATCTTTATAAAACACCGCCGCGACCAGGATGATCACCAGCAGCGCACCCAGCATAGCGGCGACACGCGTCAGGAGGGCATACCACCATTTTCCGGTGCGAATGCGCGTCAGGGCAAAAATAATCGATGGAACCAGACCCGCAACGACCAGCCACAGGATCATCTGCGGCGTCACCAGGGCAGTCGCTTCCTGGGAATTAGTTTCGAACACGTTCACAATCATGTTCTGATCGATAACCGTGCCATAGGTATACATAAACCAGGTTGCGGCGGCGCATCCCAGGGTCAGGACAATCATGAGCGGCTTGCGAATAAAGGGAATATTCAGCAGGCTGAAGACAATCACCCAGCCGCAGAACAGCACCAGCGGCACGCTGGCAGCAAACAGGAGATCGTGCAGATGCGCAGGCGCAATGATTGACCAGCTGCGCTGGATAAACAGTGCATTCAGTACGGTGAAGAAAAGTGCACAGCCCAGAGTAAATTTTATATCGTTACAGTGTAACTTTTTAGTGAACCACATGATGACCAGACCATTCGTTATATCAATGCGGCGAGTATAAGAAGGGAAGATTAGCGAAACCTTAATGCTCTGTTTGTGGCGGACATCCTTGCATGCAAGCCATTTAGGGTCTTCACTGTAGGGAATAATGACGTTCTGGAGGTAGGTGTGGCAGAGCAACTGGAGTTTTTCCCTGTCCAGAGCCCGTGCCGGGGTATTTGCCAGGTAGATGAACGAGGATACTGTCGTGGCTGCATGCGCACGCGCGATGAACGTTTTAACTGGCAAAATTTCAGCGACGCGCAAAAGCAGGAGGTCTTACGGCTCTGTCGACAGCGTCTGCTGCGTAAAATTCGTGCAAACAAAGCGGTTGAAAGCGAAGAACCTCAGCAACCTTCACTGTTTTAGCAGGGTAATTGCGTATACTGGTGACATGACTTCCTTGAGGAAAATGTTATGGTTCAGCGTATTACCCTTGCCCCGCAGGGCCCGGAGTTCTCCCGATTTGTTATGGGCTACTGGCGCCTTATGGACTGGAATATGTCTCCGGTCCAGCTGGCGGACTTTATAGAAGAGCATCTCGATCTCGGGATCACCACCGTCGATCACGCTGATATTTATGGCGGCTATCAGTGCGAGGCTGCCTTTGGCGAAGCGCTGAAGCGTGCGCCGGCGCTGCGTGAACGTATGGAGATTGTGACCAAATGCGGTATTGCCACCACAGCAAAACCGGAGCATGCGCTTGGGCATTACATCACTGACAGCGCGCATATCGTTAAAAGCGCCGAGCAGTCACTGATTAACCTGGCCACCGATCGTATCGACCTGCTGCTGATCCACCGACCCGATCCGTTGATGGATGCGGATGAGGTCGCGGAAGCCTTCCTGACGCTGCACCAGAGCGGCAAAGTGCGCCATTTTGGCGTGTCTAACTTCACCCCGGCACAGTTTGCGCTATTGCAGTCTCGCCTGCCGTTTACGCTGGCGACGAATCAGGTGGAGATCTCGCCTGTTCATCAGCCGCTGCTGCTGGATGGCTCGCTCGACCAACTGCAACAGCTGCGCATCCGTCCAATGGCATGGTCCTGTCTGGGAGGCGGCCGCCTGTTTAACGATGAGGCATTCCAGCCGCTGCGTAACGAGCTTGAAACGGTGGCGCGCGAACTGAATGCGGAGAGTATCGAGCAGGTGGTTTACGCCTGGATCCTGTGCCTGCCGTCTAAACCGCTGCCAATTATTGGCTCCGGCAAAATTGAGCGCGTCCGCGCTGCGCTTGTGGCTGAGGAGCTGGATATGACGCGTCAGCAATGGTTCCGCATCCGCAAGGCGGCGCTGGGCTACGACGTACCCTGAGCACGCCTGAACCTGACTTTCCGGTGAAATCTGCGCCGCTGGTATAGACTTAAGGTGCAAAAAATAACCCGTGGAGGTCTTATGAAGCGTTTTGCTCTGGCAATGGTCACGCTGGTTGTTTGCGCAGGTGCGCATGCAGCCAGCGAGGACGTTGAAATGAATCTCGTCACTTCTCAGGGGGTAGGCCAGTCCATCGGGACGGTGAAAATCACCGAAACCGATAAAGGGCTGGAATTTGCTCCCGATCTCAAGGCTCTTCCACCCGGCGAACATGGTTTTCACGTTCATGCCAAAGGCAGCTGTCAACCCGCAATGAAAGAGGGGAAACCAACAGCTGCGGAAGCCGCAGGGGGGCATCTCGACCCGCACAACTCCGGTAAGCATGAAGGCCCGGAAGGGATGGGGCACCTCGGCGATCTGCCGGTGCTGGTGGTAAATAACGATGGTAAAGCCACCGATCCGGTTGTGGCGCCACGACTCAAAAAGCTTGACGAGGTCAAAGGCAAGGCGCTGATGGTCCACGTGGGCGGCGATAACATGTCCGATCAGCCTAAACCGCTTGGCGGCGGCGGGGCGCGCTATGCCTGCGGGGTGATCTGATCGCCAATCGTTCCGGGTGGCGGCGCCTGTTCAAGCTGTGACAGGGAGCAGTGCAGCCGCCAGATAATGGACGCCAGATCGCGGGCCGCAGGCTGATGATGGTGCGCCAGCGCGTCGCAAATACGCTGAAGCTCGGCGAGCGTGACGCTCAGGGGGCGCTGCTGCACCCCGCGCTCGCTCATCACATCTCGGAGCATGGAAATACAGTTATCACGGACCTGCGACAGCGGATCGGAACGCGTCTCCCAGGCGCGCAGCTGCCACACCACGTGCGAACAGTTTAACAGCACCACGCCCCAGCGCAGTAGCCAGCGACGGGAGAGTGAATCCTGGCTGTTGTTCAGCTGGCTGACATGATGGTAAACCAGCGACTCATACTCACTTTCGCGCAGATGCGGCCTGCGGCTCAGCTGATCGACAAAACCCCTGCGCAACTCCCGAATATGCCTGCGGCTTTTACGCGCGTCCGAGCCCGGGCGTAGCACGGCGAAAGCCAGCCACGCCAGCCCCACGCCGAGGATCTTCGCCAGATTGTCGTTGAGAAAATCAGCATAATCGTAAACCGGTGGATTCGTTACAGAGATAAATGAGCCCATAAAAACAATCAACTGACCCCACAGACCGGCCAGTTTAGGCATTTGCAGTTTGAGCAACTGCATGGTGGTTAATAGCGGGAAGAGAAACAGCAGAAATTGCCAGAGGTCGGTTATCTGCACCATCAAACCAAATTTCACCACGAAGCTGAACAGCGACAGCAGTACCAGCGTACGCAGCAGAAGCGTCAGGGAATTAAAGGGGGAAGCGGCGACGGAATAGAGCACGCAGCTGATTGCCGCAAGCGTCAGGGCCGCACTGCCCGCATCCCATTGCGTGGTGATGGCCCATGCGCCCACGGCCGTCAACGCGCAAAACGTACGAAAACCGCTCCACAGCGCCTCCATTGCGTCGGTATGCCGCGCCAGAGCAGGACTACCGGGAACGGAAAATTCGGTGACGGGCGTGGCATTCTCGACGGCTTTTAACCAGCGACTGCTGCGCAGATACAGGCGGCAGAAATAGTTCAGACGCTGCCAGAAGGCACGGTGCCGGTAGTCATATTCATCCGTCGGGGCGAGCGGCGCGATAATGCGCGCAACGGTATAGATATCGGCATCCGGACGCGCAAGGGCGGCGAGCAGCGCCTCGATAATCTCCCGGGTATGGGCTGGCGGTGCAGGCCAGTTCAGCAACATCCGGCGAAGGCTCGAGATCGCGCTCGTCATCCGCAATTGCTGGTGCAGTAAATAGTTCAGAAGCGTGTTCTGGCGACGAAAACGGTAGTGGCTCCAGAAAGCCTGGATGCGCAACAGGTTCATGGTCAGGATCTGGCCGATGACCTTTTCGTGCGCGAGGCGGATGTCATCGCTGCTGTCAGGCTGCCAGAGCAGGCTGGCATGTTCCAGCAAACGTGCGTGCATCGTTTTAAGGGCGGTGATAAGCGTAGTGCCATCTGAGGTACTGGGCAGGATCATCATCATGACGCCCCCGCACAGAATGCCGACCATCACTTCACACACGCGTGCCTGGGCGATATCCCATAGCTCGGTGGTGTCCAGCACGTTGACGACCGGAAAGGCGATAATGGCCGCGGTGTAACCCGCCAGTTGAAACGCATAGGCAACGTTATTGGTAAAATGGGCGCAGGCCCAGGTACACAGCCCCAGCCATGCCGACATGCTTAACAGAAAGAGCCAGGGATCGTTCAGGGTATGGCCGGCAAGAAGCAGTGCGGCGGTTGCCCCCAGCAGGCTACCCGCCACGCGCCCGAGGCTTTTACTGATAACGCCCCCGACGGTAGGGAAGCTGACGACCGCCGCAGAGGTCATCGCCCAGTAAGGCTCATCCAGATTCAGATAGTAGGCAACCGTAAGCGCAAGGCACATGGCGATGCCGTTACGCAGCGCGTAACGCCACTGCGGCCGTGTCGCTTTTACCCACGGCATATTGCGCCAGGAGAAAGCCCCCAGGTTCATCATCGCGATCCGATGGCGACGGTGCAGGTTGTGCCAGAGACCAGGGTAATGTCTTTCGGCAGTTGATCAAACTCGACGCGAACAGGCACCCGCTGAGCCAGGCGCACCCACGGGACGTTGGGTTTGATGTCAGGCACCAGGCCAGAATCGGTTTCCACGCTCTGATCGTATATTGCCCGACCTATGCTGCTAACGTGACCCTGTAACGTTTCTGCACCGCTGTAAAGCGTGATCCGGGCAGGCGCACCCTCGCGGATATGGCGCAGCTTGGTCTCTTCAAAATAACCTACAACATAGAAAGAGTGGCTATCGACCAGGGCGAAGACCGGCTGGCCTGTGGTGGCGTAATCACCCACACGGGTGGACAGGCTCGTGATCCATCCATCCACCGGGGCTTTGACCACGGTCTGGGTCAGTTGCCACTCGGCCTGTTTCAGCGTTGCCTCTGCAACCTTCAGGCTGGCCTGCATGGCTTTTACATTGATATTGGCGGTATCGAGATCTTCCGCAGAGATGTAATTTCTCGACAGATGGCGGCGGCGTTCGGCTTCGTTATTGGCTTTTGCCAGATCTGATTGAGCTTTTGCAAGCTGAGCCTGGGCATTAAGCACCGCAATGTGGAAAGGGGTCTCATCGATATGGAATAGCACATCGCCCGCATGAACGTACTGGTTGTCCTTCACCAGAAGCGCGCTGATACTGCCGGACACCTGTGGCGTGATGCTGACCTGTTCCGCGCGGATCTTGCCGTCACGCGTCCAGGGCGACTGCATGTAATAATTCCAGAGCCACCAGCCGGCCATCACCGCCAGCGCTAAAACGAAAAGAGTGGAAAAATATTTTAACGTTTTCAATGCTATTCTCACCACACGGTTAACACGGCAAGGCCAATACAGACGGAGAGGGTAAACAGGGAGAGATCCATTAACATCGGGTGCCAGATTTCACCGGAATACATCCAGTCGCGCAGCAGACGATGCGCAATGAGCCAGATTACAAAACCGACCATCACGGCTTTAAACAGTGGCGGAAAGTAGACCGATGCGCCAACAATCAGATCCTGGAGGGGCAACCCTGCGGAGAAGGAAAAAAACGTCACAAGCAGCGATCCTTTGCGGTGGAATGAGGGCCACAATGGCATATTTCAATGCGATGGCGCATTACCGTTCAGTGTAAATCATCCTTTAAGGAATGATGAATACCGTGATTGCATTTGTTTTGGCAATACAAATACTGCAAACTATTCTAAAATCACTATAATCACTTAGCAAGCTAATTATAAGGAGATGAAATTGGAATCGCCATTAGGTTCTGATCTGGCAAGGTTGGTACGCATCTGGCGTGCTCTGATTGACCATCGCCTGAAACCTCTGGAACTTACGCAGACGCACTGGGTTACGCTGCATAACATTCATCAGCTCCCGCCCGATCAGTCACAGATCCAACTGGCAAAAGCGATTGGTATTGAGCAGCCTTCTCTGGTGCGTACCCTTGACCAGCTGGAAGAGAAGGGACTCATCTCCCGACAAACCTGCGCCAGCGATCGTCGCGCCAAGCGGATTAAATTGACGGAAAAAGCGGCCCCGATTATTACTGAGATGGAGACCGTCATCAGTAAAACGCGAGGGGAGATCCTGGCCGGTATTTCCCCCACTGAGCTGGAGATGCTGATCGGACTCATCGCCCGTCTTGAACAAAACATCCACGATTTACAGTCGCGCGACTGACGTTATTCACAGGCCTTGCTGGTGCAAGGCCTTTGTCATGTTCTGAACACCACCACCCGGTTGCGGCCCGTCTCTTTTGCCTCGTACATGGCTTTATCCGCGCTTTCCACACAGGTTTCAGCGCTGGTCTCCGGCGAGGTGGCGGTGAATACCCCCATACTGATAGTAATCGGTTCCGGGAGATAACCGCCGCTGCTGACGTTGTCGAAACCGCTCAATTTGAGACGTATGCGTTCGGCAACCTGTTGCGCAAGATCGGAAGGGGTATTTGTCAGCATGAGCACAAATTCTTCGCCGCCGATCCGCGCCGCGATATCCTGCGGTCGCACTGAATCGGTCAACAGGTTTGAGACAAACTGTAAAACCTTATCCCCCTGCAAATGGCCGTAGCAGTCGTTAATGCGTTTGAAACGGTCAAGATCGCTCACGATTACCGATACCGGGTGCGCCATCGATGCTGTACTCAGCGCCTGATTTAATGAATCATAGAAATAGCTGCGATTATACAGACGGGTGAGGGGATCGCGGATCGAGTTTTGATAAGACTGCTGATATTTAACATGCGAGTCACGATACAAATTAAATACGTCGGAAAGTAAGATGAAAATAATCATCAGCGTAGCGACAGTTTCGAATAACCGTGCGCGGTACCATGAAACATCTTCTGCATGTCCGCCTAATAAAAGCATTAGCAGAGTGACGATATAACAGACGCATAAAAAATTGCCGCCGACCCAAAACAAATTCCTTACGCGGGTAATGGCCATCAACGTGATTAATGTTACTACCCACAGAACAATCAAAATGATATTGATCGCCTGGCTCCAGAGAACCATAAACTGTCGGGTTTCATTATCCACCAGGTCCAGTGTGAGCAGCGTTGAATGGCTGGAATAGAACAATGCCAGCCCAAGCATACAGCCGGTAAAGAGCGCCGTCCCGGCCAGTACTGCGACATGGGCGCCGCGTGAGAGAGCGGACGTACGCAGGGTATATAGCAATGCCGAGATGATTATCAGCACCGCCATTAAAAAGTGGCGGAACATATAGAAAATCATGGCGTCATTATAGTTCGCCACGTTGAACTGATAGAGATCAAGCCAGGCCGGGAAGCTGGACAGTGTCCCCACCATCAATAACGCTGAGCCGGCAAAGGCCAGGGCAATGGGAACAAGATATAATCGCCTTCTGTCGCACCAGTATTTCATTGCCATAAAACAGGCAATAAACAGATGAAACACCAGAAGAAATATCGTCAGCGTAGGGAAAAACAAAGGTGAAAACGAAGGAACCCATTCAACAAGTTTTATAAAAAAAGCTTGTAATACGGCAATGATAACAATGCATCCAAGCGCGAAGGCCACAAAGCGGTTCTTTACAAATCGACAGATCGCAAGCATAGAGAATTTAAAAATTAAAAAAGAAAAGAGATTGCGAAGAGTCTAAGTGAGGGAAATAAAAAATACTTTGCGCACGGACAAAAATAGATGAAATGAATAATTCACCGTGTGAATGTATTGTGCAAATATATTGTTGGAAACGATGATTTTGTTAAATGGATGCGGTCTGAACAGACCACATCCATCAGGATATTAGCGCGGGGAGACGGTAACCTGGCTGCCGTTGCTTGCCAGTACAACACGCTGGCCAGCAGAGAAGCGGGTGTTACCCTGTTTCTGCACAACCATAATGGTGCTGCCATCGTCTTTACGGATTTCCAGCTCAACGCCCTGAGTTTTGTTCATCGCGCCCTGAACGCCCTGACCCGCTACGCCGCCTGCAACTGCGCCCGCTGCGGTAGCCAGAGAACGTCCGGTGCCGCCGCCAATGGTATTACCCAGGAAACCACCCAGCACAGCACCACCGATTGCGCCCACCACGTTCGTGTCATCGCCACCCTGAATCTGAACAGGACGGGCATTAACGATAGTACCGTATGTCACGTTCTGTACCTGTTTAGCTTCAGAAGCACTATATACGTCGCCGGAGAGTGAACTGTCATTCACACAACCCGCCAGTGTTAAACCAATCAGCGAAACGCCCAGTACACGTAAAATCATTTGACTCTCCTGTTCACCAAAAAACGCCCGGTTGGGGCATCCGTTATGGCTAAATTATATGGCATTCCTGACCACAGTTCATATCTTTGCATGCCGAATAGATAAATTTTACTTCAGCAGGGCTTAACGGGACATAAACAAAAACCGTCTGTGCTACAGGTCTGAGATTGTTAAAAAATATTATCACCGCATAGCAAAGCCGCGTTATTTATGATGGAGTGTTTGCACTTAGCCCATGTAACGTAAGGAAAGCGCATGAAATCGGGTCGCTATATCGGTGTGATGTCTGGTACCAGTCTTGACGGTGTGGATGTCGTTCTGGCCGCCATTGATGAAAACATGGTGGCGCAGCAGGCAAGCCTGACCTGGCCTATTCCTGTCTCGTTAAAAGAAGAGATCCTGAACATCTGCCAGGGACAACAGCTGACGCTTTCCCAACTGGGCCAACTGGATGTGCGTCTGGGGGCGCTGTTTGCTGAGGCGGTACTGGCCCTGATGCAGCAGGAAAGACTCCACCCGCAGGATATCGTGGCAATAGGTTGCCATGGGCAGACCGTCTGGCATGAACCTGTCGGCGAGGCGCCGCACACGATGCAAATTGGCGATAACAACCAGATTGTGGCAAAAACCGGCGTGACGGTGGTGGGGGATTTTCGTCGTCGCGATATGGCCCTCGGCGGGCAGGGGGCGCCGCTGGTTCCGGCATTTCATCAGGCGCTGCTGGCGCACCCGGTAGAGCGCAGGATGGTCCTGAACATCGGCGGGATCGCCAACCTGTCGATGCTTATTCCCGGGCAGCCCGTGCGGGGGTACGATACCGGACCCGGTAATATGCTGATGGATGCCTGGATCTGGCGTCAGAGCGGTAAAGCCTACGACAAAGACGCGCAGTGGGCCAGCCAGGGGAAAGTGATCCTTCCCTTGCTGCAAACCCTGTTAAGCGATCCTTTCTTTGCTCTGCCCGCGCCGAAAAGCACGGGGCGGGAATATTTCAACTACGGCTGGCTTGAACGTCAGCTGGCGCGCTTCCCCGGCCTTGCGCCTCAGGATGTGCAGGCTACGCTGACGGAGCTCACCGCGGTGTCGATCTCTGAACAGGTGTTGCTGAGCGGCGGATGTGAGCGCTTGCTGGTATGCGGAGGCGGAAGCCGCAACCCGCTGGTGATGGCACGCCTCGCCGCCTTGCTGCCAGGCACCGAAGTCACGACCACTGATGAAGCCGGGATCAGCGGAGACGATATGGAAGCGCTGGCCTTCGCCTGGCTTGCCTGGCGTACGGTTGCCGGTCTGCCGGGGAATTTACCCTCCGTAACCGGTGCGCGGGAGGCGAGCGTCCTCGGGGCCATTTTCCCCGCAAACCCGCGCCATAATCAGAGTTAACTGAAATTCAGCGGGAGGCGTAACCCGTAAAATAGGGAAAAACAGGAGGGCGGTTAGGCCCTCCAGGACCAGGATAGTCTTCGGAATCTGCCCATGAAAAAACTTCTTCTCATTGCTGTACCTTTTCTTATGACCGGATGCAGCGTCTATAACCAGTTCGTTGAGCGTATGCAAACCGATACGATGGAATATCGTTGTGATGAAAAACCGCTGACGGTGAAGCTGAACAACCCGCGTCAGGAAGCCAGCTTTGTTTATGACAATAAGTTGTTAACGCTGAAGCAGGGAATGTCGGCCTCCGGTGCGCGCTACTCGGACGGGATCTACGTCTTCTGGTCAAAAGGCGACAGCGCCACCGTCTACAAGCGTGACCGCATTGTGCTGAACAATTGTCAGCTTGAAAATCCGAAGCGTTGAGATTTTTGAAGGGGGCGCGCACAATAGCGCCACCCAATCTCACTTTCAGCTAACGCCATGTCAGATAACGACGAACTACAGCAAATTGCGCATCTGCGCCGTGAATACACCAAAGGCGGTCTGCGCCGCCAGGATCTTCCCGCCGAACCGCTGGTGCTTTTTGAACGCTGGCTGAAGCAGGCCTGCGAAGCGAAACTGGCTGACCCGACGGCAATGGTCGTTGCCACGGTTGATGAAAATGGTCAGCCGTATCAACGCATCGTTCTTCTCAAGCATTATGACGAGAAAGGGCTGGTGTTCTACACCAACCTTGGCAGTCGTAAAGCGCATCACCTTGAAAATAATCCGCGTATTAGCCTGCTCTTCCCGTGGCATATGCTGGAGCGCCAGGTGATGGTCACCGGCAAGGCGGAGCGCCTCTCTACGCTCGAAGTGGTGAAATATTTCCACAGCCGCCCACGCGACAGTCAGATCGGTGCCTGGGTCTCTAAACAGTCCAGCCGAATCTCAGCCCGCGGCGTGCTGGAGAGTAAATTCCTCGAACTCAAACAGAAGTTTCAGCAGGGTGAAGTACCGCTGCCGAGTTTCTGGGGCGGGTTCCGCATCCCCATTGAGCAGATGGAATTCTGGCAGGGCGGTGAACACCGCCTGCACGACCGCTTTTTATACCAGCGCGACAACGGTGGCTGGAAAATCGACAGACTGGCCCCGTAATCCCCAAAATTTGTTGATTTAAGCGCTAGCGCACACCGCGCTGGCGCTTTATTCTATGGTCCTTTCGCATCAGGCGAAAAGTCGTGTACCGGCAAAGGTGCAGTCGTTTATACATGGAGAATTTGATGGCAAGCAGTAACTTGATTAAACAATTGCAAGAGCGGGGCCTCGTGGCCCAGGTGACGGACGAGGAAGCGTTAGCAGAGCGACTGGCGCAAGGCCCGATCGCGCTCTATTGCGGCTTCGATCCCACCGCTGACAGCTTGCATTTGGGGCATCTTGTTCCATTGTTATGCCTGAAACGCTTCCAGATGGCCGGCCATAAGCCTGTCGCACTGGTTGGCGGCGCGACCGGTCTGATTGGCGACCCAAGTTTCAAAGCCGCTGAGCGTAAGCTGAATACCGAAGACACCGTGCAGGAGTGGGTGGATAAGATCCGTAAACAGGTTGCACCGTTCCTGGATTTCGACTGCGGTGACAACTCTGCGATTGCGGCGAACAACTACGACTGGTTTGGTGGCATGAACGTGCTGACGTTCCTGCGTGACATCGGCAAACACTTCTCTGTTAACCAGATGATTAACAAAGAAGCAGTAAAGCAGCGTCTTAACCGTGACGATCAGGGTATCTCTTTCACGGAGTTCTCCTACAACCTGTTGCAGGGGTATGACTTCGCCTGCCTGAACAAGCTGCACGGCGTCTCTCTGCAAATTGGCGGTTCCGACCAGTGGGGTAACATCACCTCCGGTATCGATCTGACCCGTCGCCTCCACCAGAATCAGGTGTTTGGTCTGACCGTGCCGTTGATCACCAAAGCCGACGGTACCAAGTTCGGTAAGACCGAAGGCGGCGCGGTATGGCTGGATCCGAAGAAAACCAGCCCGTACAAGTTCTACCAGTTCTGGATCAACACGGCGGATGCCGACGTTTATCGCTTCCTGAAGTTCTTCACCTTTATGGATATCGAAGAAATCAATGCGCTGGAAGAAGAAGACAAGAACAGCGGTAAAGCACCACGCGCCCAGTACGTGCTGGCGGACGAAGTGACTAAACTGGTTCACGGCGAAGAAGGTCTGGCGGCGGCGAAGCGCATTACGGCGAGCCTGTTCAACGGAACCCTGAGCGATTTAAGCGAAGCGGATTTCGAACAGCTGGCGCAGGATGGCGTGCCGATGGTTGAGATGGAAAAAGGCGCCGATCTGATGCAGGCGCTGGTGGACTCCGAGCTCCAGCCGTCTCGCGGTCAGGCGCGTAAAACCATCGCCTCTAACGCGATCACCATTAATGGCGAAAAACAGGCCGATCCGGAATACACCTTTACCGAGAACGACCGTCTCTATGGTCGCTACACGCTGCTGCGTCGCGGTAAGAAAAATTACTGCCTGGTCTGCTGGAAGTAATTAAAAGTATGCAGGGGCGTGGGAAACCACGCCCCTTTTGTTTTGACAGGGTTTGGTAAGTACAACATGAAGAACATCCTCGCCATTCAGTCCCACGTTGTGTTTGGACATGCTGGCAACAGCGCTGCGGAATTCCCGATGCGCCGCCTCGGCGTTAACGTCTGGCCCCTCAATACCGTCCAGTTCTCGAATCACACCCAGTACGGTAAATGGACCGGCTGCGTAATGCCGCCGTCGCATCTGACGGAAATCGTTCAGGGGATTGCGGATATCGACCAGCTTAAACGCTGCGATGCCGTACTGAGCGGCTATCTGGGTTCGGCGGAGCAGGGGGAACATATCCTCGGCATTGTGCGCCAGGTGAAAGCGGCAAACCCCGCGGCGAAATATTTCTGCGATCCGGTGATGGGACATCCGGAAAAAGGCTGCATCGTAGCGCCGGGCGTTGCGGAGTTTCATGTCCGTCATGCATTGCCCGCCAGCGATATTATTGCCCCCAACCTGATTGAACTTGAGATCCTGTGCGAGCATCCGGTCAACAGCGTAGAAGAGGCGGTAAGCGCCTCTCGCGAGCTGATCGCCCAGGGGCCAGAGATTGTGCTGGTTAAGCACCTGGCACGCGCAGGGTTGAGCCAGGACCGTTTTGAAATGCTGCTGGTGACGAAGGATGAAGCCTGGCATATCAGTCGACCGCTGGTGGATTTCGGTGCACGTCAGCCTGTCGGGGTCGGGGATGTGACCAGCGGTTTGCTGCTGGTGAAGCTATTGCAGGGCGCGAGCCTGCGCGATGCGCTGGAGCACGTCACCGCAGCCGTTTATGAAATCATGATTGCGACGAAGACGATGCAGGAATATGAGCTCCAGGTCGTCGCGGCGCAGGATCGCATCGCGAAGCCGGAGCACTATTTTAGCGCAACGCAGCTTTAGAAAACGCCCGGCGCCGCTGCGCTTGCACGGGCCTACGGAATTTATAGGCCGGGTAAGCGTCAGCGCCACCCGGCAATCCAGGCCGCTCGGTTAATTCAATCCTTCCGCTTTCAGCGCCGCTGCCACCGCAGGACGCTCCGCCACGCGCGTCATATACGATGCGACATGGTCTAATCCTTCCATGTTCAGCTTAACCGCGCGCGCCCAGCGCAGAACGGTAAACAGATAGGCATCGGCGATGGTGAAACGCGAGCCACAGATCCACTGGTCGTCTTTCAGCGCGTCGTTAACGTACTGCAACTTTTTCTCCAGCAGCGCGCGCACGGTAGGTTTGTACTCTTCCGGCGTGTCCGGGCGGAACAGGGGCGTAAAGCCTTTGTGCAGTTCGGTGGCAATATAGTTCAGCCACTCCAGCGTTTTATAACGCGCAATGCTGCCGGTGGGGGCAAGGAGCTGACGATCCGGTACGTTGTCCGCCAGGAATTGCATAATCGCCACCCCTTCGGTCAGCAGGGTGCCATCATCCAGCAGCAGGGCCGGAACCTGGCCTTTTGGGTTAATCGCAAAAAAGTCATCCCCGTTTTCCAGACGCTTTTTCATCAGGTCAACGCCGTCCAGCGTGAAATCTTTACCGCTCTCGCGAAGCGTAATATGGGAAGCAAGAGAGCAGGCGCCCGGTTTATAGAACAGTTTCATCGGTAACTCCTTTTTGCTGAGGTTCCAGCTATGTTAGTGCGCGTTCGGATAAAAAAAAAGCCGCTAATCAATTAGCGGCTTCTGTTCAGTCGTTTCCCGATGACATTACGCGTTCGCGGTTTTGATCGCTTTAGCGGATTTGTCGTCGTCCTGGGTCATACGATTCAGTTTAGGTGCGGTCAGCAGCATCAGCACGGCAATCACGGCGGTCGCGATACCAATTTGCATGAACACGGTGCCGTAGACATTCAGGGAAACCAGCGGGTCGGTAACGTTGTCTGGTACCGCCATCAGGTTCGCAATCTTACCTGCGATGATGGCCGCGCCAGCGGTCGTCAGGAACCAGCTGCCCATGATGAAGCCCATCAGACGCTGAGGGACCAGCTGCGCAACCATCGCCAGGCCCAGACCGGAGATCATCAGTTCACCGATGGATTGCAGCGCATAGCTCAGGATCAGCCAGTTAACAGACACGATACCCGCGTCGGTCGCGAATTTCGTCCCCAGCGGCAGCACCAGGAATGCGCCAGAGCACAGCACCATACCGATAGCGAACTTGTGCGGCATAGGCAGACGGTCGCCCATCTTGTTATAGATAGCGGCCAGAATCGGGCTACCAATCATGATCCAGAACGGGTTCAGGGCCTGATACTGCTCCGGCTCGAACGCGATACCAAGGATGGAGTGCTCAACGTTGCGGATAGCGAAGAAGTTCAGAGACGTTGGCATCTGGCTGTACAGAACGAAGAAGATGATCGCTTCCAGCATCAGGATGAACGCCACAATCATCTTACGACGTGCCGCACCCTGCATCGCAAAGGCTTCTTTCGCGAAGATAATCACGATACCCAGCGCAACCACGCCCAGTACGGCACGTGCAACGCCCTGGTTGTGCAGCAGCCAGGTGGCGACAGCGGCCAGGATCACGATGCCGACGATGGTTGCCAGCAGTTTGCCCATGTGCACGGGTTCGAAGTCTGGTTTTGAACCATAGTCTTTAACCCAGCTACGGCAGAACAGGAAGTTCACAACGGTGATCAGCATACCCACGAAGCTCAGCGCAAACGCTACGCTCCAGCCGAATTTTGCGGCCAGCCATGGGGTTGCCAGCATAGAGAAGAAGGAACCAATGTTGATGGACATGTAGTACATGGTAAATGCACCGTCCAGACGTGGGTCATCTTTGCTGTAGCAGGTAGAGAGCAGGGAAGACGGGTTCGCCTTGAAGAGGCCGTTACCTACCGCGATGGTAGCCATGCCCATGTAAACCACACCTGCATCGTGCCCGGACCAGGCAACCAGCCCATAGCCAATCGCCAGAACAACGGCGCCCAGCATAATGACTCGTTTAGTACCGAGGACTTTATCGCCTAACCAGCCGCCGATAGCGACCAGGCCATACACCAGGGCGCTGAAGGAAGAGAACAGCGTGATGGAATCAGCTTCAGACATACCCAGCTGTTTAACCAGGTAAACCGCCATGATCCCTTGCAGGCCGTAGTAGCCAAAACGTTCCCATAATTCGATCGAGAAAATGAGATAGAACGCTTTAGGCTGTTTGAAAGCGTTAAGACTTACGCTCTCATCTGTTGGTTTATTGTTTGCAGTAGACACATATACCTCTTTTTTTACATCCCATATTAACGGGGGTGTTCATAGCGTGATGACCGTAGTCCATCCGCTTTATAGTTATATTGGGAGGGGAAACGGCGGGTAATGTTCACTATCCAGCCCCATCTGGCAATACGTTTGTAATAATCTGTTACATATAACTCTGGCGGTATAATCATCGGTTCATGCAAATGTTATACAGCGTTAAATCTCATCCGTTCAAAATTGATGGTTTTTTTCACTGTAAACGACCCTGTTCAACGGCTGTATGGCGATATGTTCTGCTATTTTGGGTGATTGGCAGTGATATAGCCCATATTCTGAAAAATGACTGGTCTTATGTGCGGTGTGGAATCGATGAAATCTTGTCTGACAAAGGGGGTGGGCGGGTTTTAACAACAAAAATCCAACATCAGGTTATCAGAGTGATCGCGATCACAGATGTATAGAAATTTTTGGTGATGAAAAAACTATTAACCTGTTTGAGTGTTAAATGACCGAAGAATCGACAATGCGTAAAGGAGAAAGAGAGGGCAATTTATGGTCAATCGGGAAGATATCAGAGCCCTTGTTAATTTTAAGGGCTTGAACAGGTAAGAAGTAAGGTGGTTTACGCTCAGGGATAGACTTTTTCTTTGTATTCGCAGAGATCTTCGATAATGCAGGAACCGCAGCGTGGCTTACGGGCAATACAGGTATACCGTCCGTGCAGGATCAGCCAGTGGTGGCAGTCCACCTTAAATTCCGCAGGGACCACTTTTAACAGCTTCTCTTCCACCTCTTCCACGTTTTTACCCGGCGCGAACCGGGTGCGGTTAGAGACGCGAAAGATATGGGTATCCACGGCGATGGTCGGCCAGCCAAACGCCGTGTTCAGCACCACATTTGCCGTTTTACGCCCGACGCCCGGCAACGCTTCCAGCGCAGCGCGGTCTTCCGGGACTTCGCCGCCGTGCTGCTCCAGCAGGATCCGGCAGGTCTTAATGACGTTTTCGGCCTTGCTGTTAAACAGGCCAATGGTCTTGATATAGGATTTCACACCTTCAACGCCCAGCTCCAGCATGGCCTGCGGCGTATTGGCGACAGGGTAGAGCAGGGCCGTGGCTTTGTTGACGCTCACGTCCGTCGCCTGTGCAGAGAGCAGCACCGCGATCAACAGTTCAAACGGCGAGTTAAAATTCAGCTCTGTCGTTGGATGAGGATTCTCATCGCGCAGGCGCGTCAGGATCGCAATGCGTTTCTCTTTATTCATACTGCTTTCTCGGGGATCCCTTCCTGTACGCTGCGCTCAGCGGCGCGGCGTTTACGTTTTTCATCAATCAGGTATTTTAACGCCAGCATCATCCCAAGGCCAATGAAGGCTCCAGGCGGCAGCATGGCCAGCAGGAACGGAGTGTCCGTATGGAACACCTCAATACGCAGCGACTTCGCCCAGCCGCCAAGCAGCGCGTCCGCACCGTCGAAGAGCGTACCGTTGCCCAAAATTTCACGCAGAGAGCCGAGAACGAACATGGCGGCAGTCGCGCCCATGCCGATGGAAAAACCATCCAGCGCGGATATGGCCGGATTGTTTTTCACCGCAAAGGCTTCAGCGCGGCCTACGACAATACAGTTAGTCACGATAAGCGGAATGAAAATCCCGAGCGACTGGTACAGGCCAAATGCGTAGGCGTTAATCAGCATTTGCACCACGCTGACCACCGACGCAATGATCATGACATAGATCGGAATACGGATTTCCGACGGCGTCCAGCGGCGCAAAACAGAAATAGAAAAGTTAGTCAGGGTGAGCACCAGCGTGGTCGCCAGCCCCAGCCCGAGCGCGTTGGTGGCGGTAGACGTCACCGCCAGCAGCGGACACAGCCCCAGCAGCTGTACCAGCGCGGAGTTGTTCTTCCAGAGACCCTGGACGATAACCTCTTTAACCTGGCTCATGGTCACTCCTCACAGGTGGAAAGATGATTGATCTGCGCGGGCAGCGTTTCGGCATACAGCCCGGCGCGCTTGACGGCGTTGACCACCGCGCGTGGGGTAATCGTGGCACCCGTGAACTGGTCAAACTCGCCGCCATCTTTTTTCACCGCGAAAGCAGGATCGTCTTCGCCATGAATCATCTTTCCGGCGAAGTGTAAGATCCAGTCGCTTAAGCGTGTTTCAATTTTGTCGCCAAGGCCCGGCGTTTCGTGATGCTCCGTCACGCGCGTGCCCAGCACGGTGCCGGAAAAATCGCTGCCCACCAGCAGCTGAATCGCACCGGAGTAACCGTCCGGCGCGGTGGCTTCCATGACGGCACCCACGGGATTATCGCCCTTGCGGGCAATATAAACGCGATGGGGTCCTTTCCCGAGCTGCGGAGCCTGCACGACAAAGCAGCTTTTTTGCAGGTCATTATCGTAGAGGTCGGATGGGATCACCTGATCGAACAGCGTCTTTTGCTGCTTCATTGCCTGCTCTGCAATGGTAGTTTTCGTCAGTTCATTTACCAGCGTGGTCAGCCCGGTGAGGGCGGCAGCGAAGATCGCCAGCGTAACGCCGTGTTTTTGCATTGTTTTTAGCATGGCGTGACCCTTAGCGATGACCGTACACGCGTGGCCGTGTGTAGTAGTCGATGAGCGGAACGGTGATGTTAGCCAGCAGCACGGCAAATGCCACGCCGTCCGGATAACCGCCAAAGCTGCGAATAAGCCAGACCAGCAAGCCCGCCAGCGCGCCGAAAATCAGACGACCACGGTTGGTGGTAGAGGCGGTGACCGGATCGGTCAGAATAAAGAATGCCCCGAGCATGGTCGCGCCGGAGAGCAGATGGAGCTGCGGGCTGGCCAGTGACTCAGGTGAGATGACCCAGCCGAGCGTCGAGCAGACGGCCAGCGTCACCAGGAAGCTCACCGGAATATGCCAGCGGATCGCCTTCTGTTGCAGCAGGAACGCGCCGCCCAACAAATAGGCCAGATTGACCCACTGCCAGCCAGCACCCGCCAGTACGCCGCTGTAAATAGACGATTTCATCACCTGCTCCACGCTGTGTCCGGCACGCAGGGAGGTTTTGAAGGTATCGAGCGGGGTGGCCTGGCTGATGCCGTCCACGCCCATGCGAAGCGCGTTCATATCTGCGCCCAGCGCGGTGTGGCCGGTAAAGATAACGTGCAGGGCATCCATAAAGCCGGGGACGGTGGCGGCGATCTCATGCGGCGGCAGCCAGCTGGTCATCTGTACCGGGAAGGAGATCAGCAGTACCACGTAGCCAATCATCGCCGGGTTAAACGGGTTATGGCCCAGCCCGCCGTACAGCTGCTTGGCGATGATCACCGCAAACACCGTTCCCAATACCACCATCCACCACGGGGCGAACGGGGGAATGCTGATGGCCAGCAACAGGCCGGTCAACAGGGCGGAGTTATCGCTCAGGATGCGAGTCACTTCCATTTTGCGCAGCTTCAGGATCGCTGCTTCCGCTGCGACGGCACTGGCGCAACCCAGAACTAACTGAAAAAGCGTACCCCAGCCGAAAAACCAACACTGTACGGCAATACCTGGCAGCGCGGCCAGGCACACCAGCATCATAATACGCGATGTCTGGCGCTGGTTATGGGTATAAGGGGAACTTGTAATTCTGAAAACCATTTAATCCTCGTTAACGGCTTGCTGCGCGGCTTTCTTTGCCTGAACGCGCGCAATCGCGGCGGCGACTGCGGCTTTGCGTGGATCGTCGTTGGCGGCCGCAGGCCGTTCGTCCTGCTGTGCCGCTTTTCGTGCTTTGGCACGGGCGATGGCCGCTTCAACGGCGGCTTTACGCGGGTCGACAGGCGCTTCACTCTCTTCGGCAGGCTGAACCTGTGCCGCTTTTCGTGCTTTGGCACGGGCGATAGCGGCTTCAACGGCCGCCTTGCGCGGATCCGTCGCTTCCTGTTCAACCACCACTGTCTGCTGACCGGCCTTACGGGCTTTTGCCCTGGCGATAGCCGCTTCCACTGCCGCTTTACGCGGGTCGATATCGGCTTCCGGTTTGGCGTGTTGCGCTTTCTCCGCCTGACGCGCGCGAGCTTCGGCTTTACGCGCTTCGCGGGCCGCAATCGCTTCGCTGTTGTCCGGTCTTTCTCCCGGAGCGATCACAACCGTCTGGGCGGCGGTGGCTTTCTTCTCGCGCACGCGGGCCAGGGCTGCGTTAATGGCATCCTGATCTTTCGCCGCAGGCTGGACGGCAGCCTGCTTATGGCGTTCCTGACGGGCTTGTTTCTCGCGCTCCAGTCGCGCCTGACGCGCTTCAAAGCGGGCCTTCGCTTCAGCGGCACGTTTTTCTTCCATGGAGATGGCGTAGATTTCGGCTTTCTCCTGACGGAAGTATTGCACCAGCGGAATATTGCTTGGGCAGACCCAGGCGCAGGCACCGCATTCAATACAGTCAGCCAGGTTATGCGCCTGGGCTTTATCGTGCAGCTGGCCTTTGCTGTACCAGTACAACTGCTGCGGCAGTAAATCTGCCGGGCATGCGTCCGCACAGGCGCTACAGCGTATGCAGCCTTTCTCTTCCTGCGTTTCGCCCATCTCCGTTGGGGAAGGGGCGAGCAGGCAGTTGGTAATCTTCACCACCGGCACATCCAGCCACGGCAGGGTAAAGCCCATCAGCGGGCCACCCATAATGACCAGTTGATCGCTACCCGGGCAGAAGCCAGCCTGTTCCAGCAGATGACGCACCGGCGTACCCAGACGCGCCCAGACGTTGCCGGGACGGGAGACGGACTCACCGGTCAGCGTGACGACGCGCTCGGTCAATGGCTCGCCGTCAATCACCGCACGTTTCACCGCGTAGGCGGTTCCCACGTTTTGCATCAGCACGCCGATGTCGGACGAACGGCCCCCGTGGGGGACCTGTTTGCCGGTCAGGATCTGCGTCAGCTGTTTTGCCCCGCCGGACGGGTATTTGGTCGGGATCACTCGCAGGGCGATATCGTGGCTGTCCGCCAGTACCGCACGCAGCATCGAAATGGCCTGCGGTTTATTGTCCTCAATACCGATCAGCACTTCGCGGGGTTGCAGAATATGCGCAAGAATGCGAATCCCTTCCACCACCTGCGCGGCACAGTCCTGCATCAGACGGTCATCGGCGGTGATGTACGGTTCGCACTCGGCGGCGTTGATGATCAGCGTTTCGATTTTATCGCCGCCGCCGTGAAGCTTAGCGCCGGTCGGGAAGCCTGCGCCTCCCAGACCCGCCACGCCGAACTGATGAATGCGTTCAATCAGCGCTTCACGGCTGTGGGAACGGTAGTCGCTCCAGCCGTCACGATCGATCCAGCGGTCTTCACCATCGGCTTCAATGATCACGCTCAGCTCAGACAACGCCGACGGATGGGCAACGGTATGGGGGGCAACAGCCACCACCTTACCGGAAGTCGGGGCATGTATCGGCAACATCCGTCCGCGACCAAAGGTCAGCGGCTGGCCGCGAAGAACGCTATCGCCTTCTTTCACGCACAGTTCACCTTCCGCGCCGATATGCTGTTTAAGGGGCATAACGTAACGGGTCGCCAGCGGGATCTGGCGCAGCGGCGTGCCGTTAGACTGCGATTTCATCTCAGGCGGATGAATGCCGCCGTCGAAATCCCAGATCTTCTCTTTTCTGAAGGCAGAAAATAACTTAAGCATGTTGTTCCACAGGAATATTGCGAACCGGAATGGTCTGAAGGTCCCACTTCCAGCTTTCAGTAGTCGTTTCAACCGGGCGTAGTTCTATACACTGCGTCGGGCAGGGCGCCACGCAGAGATTACAGCCGGTGCACAGATCCGCCACAACGGTGTGCATCGCGCGCGTTGCGCCCACAATGGCGTCAACAGGACACGCCTGAATACATTTGGTGCAGCCAATGCAGTTGGCTTCGTCGATGACAGCAAGGGCACGAACGGGCTCCTGGGCCTGTTCATCGCCGTCGACAGGCTGGGGATCGACGTTCAGCAGGGCAGCTATTTTAAGCATGACCGCTTCGCCACCCGGTGCGCAGCGGTTGATCTTTTCGCCCTGCACGCCCACCGCCTCAGCGTAAGGGCGGCAGCCAGGGTAGCCGCACTGCCCGCACTGGCTCTGCGGTAAAAGTTCATCAATTTTTTCAACCACCGGATCGTCCTCCACCGCAAACCGGCGGGAGGCATAACCCAGAATGATGCCAAAGACGAGTCCCAGTACGCTGATGGACGCGATGGCAATCCAGATAGCACTCATTACAACTTCACCAGACCACTAAAGCCCATAAAGGCCAGAGACATTAAACCTGCGGTCACCAGAGCGATGGCGTTACCGCGAAACGGCGCGGGAATATCCGCCGCGGCCAGACGCTCGCGAATCGAGGCGAACAGGACCATAACAAAAGAGAAACCGACCGCCGCGGAAAAACCGTACAGCGCCGATTGCAGGAAATTATGCCCAAGGTTGATATTGAGCAGCGCCACGCCCAGCACCGCGCAGTTGGTGGTGATGAGAGGCAGGAAAATGCCCAGCAGGCGATACAGGGCAGGGCTGGTTTTCCGCACCACCATCTCGGTAAATTGCACCACAACCGCAATGACCAGAATAAAGGCCAGGGTGCGCAGGTAGAGCATGTCGAGCGGGATCAGGATCCAGGTATCAATCAGCCATGCGCAAATGGAGGCCATCGTCATCACGAAGGTGGTCGCCAGCCCCATGCCCATTGCCGTCTCCAGCTTTTTGGAGACGCCCATAAACGGGCACAGGCCAAGGAACTTCACCAGTACGAAGTTATTAACCAGCACAGTTCCGACAAAGAGCAGTAAGTAATCGGTCATTATTTAGCCTGAAATAAAATAGCCGCCTATTATCGGATAAACGACAACAGGCCACAACAGGTTAACTGTAAGGTTATTACGGGTTGACAAAGGTCTTCTTAACGCGCGTCGAACGCTTGAAATAAGGGACCAGAAGCGCCGTCGCCAGTAGCGGAAACAGTAACTGGCGAACCGCCAGCGCGTCAGACACTGGCGAGAAAGCGAATGCTTTGACAGCCAGCAGCACGGAGACCAGCAGCCAGATAATGTAATGTTTTGGCACGTTTTTGCGGCGTTTGAAGAAGGCGATAGTCAGCCACAGCGTGTAGTACCACATCGCGATCGCGAAAACGAACGACACAAACCACGTTGCAATATTGAGCGCACTCTGGGACATCAGTGTCTGGATAGCATGAGGCGTAACCAGTGCGGTGGTGTATAGCAACAGCGCCAGCGAAGCGCTTAATAATGCCACCAGCAGCCATGCCAGCGGGGCGATTAACCAGCCCCCAATTCTCTCTCCAGGCAATGCGGTCATACGCTCTCCCATAGTCTGCGCGAAATGTTATACAGAAATTTGCAGGGCGGAGAGTATATAACATTTCACGCCGAAGGCTACTTTCTTATACAACGTAACGCCACACGGATTTAGGCACTTCCCCCACATTGAACAGACGACCGCCAGAGACCAGTTCGGCGCGACGATGGTCAGCAGCGCGGTACATATTGATGATGTCCTGATTATCCGACAGCGTGTAGTTCAGATGGTCAAACAGTTTTTCCAGGCTTTCAAGGGAATTGATCTTGCGAAATTTTAATAAATAGTCCTGAACTGTCATGTTAATAAGTTTCCATATAAAAGGGTAATACCCATAAAGGTAATGCGTTCGAATAATAAACGGATTAATAAAGACGTAAACTGTCCACTCGGGTAACGCGACGAAATTAGGAGTTTTCTTTGCGAAGATTCAGGCATCAGCAGATGCCTGGAAGAGAAGGGTAACCCCGTTCATTACGGCTGGCAATACGTTCCATGACGTAATGTGTCACGCTTTATGACGACACGGCTTACTTTTGTTGTGCGACAGTAACAGGCTCCGGCGGCTGGTAGTTATCGATATGGCTGGCAATGCCGAGCAACACGACTGAAACCCCAAGGACAATCCATCCCGCTAATTCAATGATTCGATTAATTATTGACGACATAATTTGTGTTTGTAATTTATCCATAAATACAGATTACAAATGTTACAGCGCCCTTTTCGCCAGAGCAAGCGCTTTGGGAACGATTCCCCGAACCCATATACACACTTTAAGGCGAGGTAACAAAAAACGCTGTCGCGAGATGCTATTTTAACTCACAGGGCACATTATTAATCTGTGCGTTAAGCACAAGGCCAGTGATAAATAAGCGCACAGCGAGGGGGCAAACGATGAGTGAAAACATCCGCGTCGGTCTTATTGGCTACGGGTACGCAAGCAAAACCTTTCATGCACCGCTGGTTGCCGGCACGCCGGGAATGGAACTGGCGGCTATCACAAGCAGCGATGAGACTAAGGTCCGCGCCGACTGGCCAGCCGTGCCGGTGGTAACGGAGCCTAAGCATCTGTTTAACGATCCTAATATTGACCTTATTGTCATTCCTACTCCTAACGACACTCATTTCCCCCTGGCGAAAGCGGCGCTGGAGGCAGGGAAACATGTTGTTGTCGATAAGCCCTTCACCGTGACGTTGTCACAGGCGCGCGAGCTGGATGCGCTGGCGCGAAGTCTGGGTCGGTTATTATCGGTCTTTCACAATCGGCGCTGGGACAGCGATTTTCTGACGGTTAAGGCGCTGATAAACGAAGGCACGCTCGGCGAAATTGCCTTTTTTGAGTCGCATTTCGATCGTTATCGTCCGCAGGTGCGAGATCGCTGGCGCGAGCAGGCGGGACCGGGTAGCGGCATCTGGTATGACTTAGCGCCGCATCTTCTCGATCAGGCCGTACATCTGTTTGGTTTGCCCGTGAGCATGACGGTCGATTTAGCGCAGCTCAGGCCGGGGGCGCAGACCACCGACTATTTCCATGCCATTTTGAGTTATCCGCAGCGGCGCATTGTGCTGCACGGGACAATGCTTGCGGCGGCGGAATCGGCCCGCTATATCATTCACGGGGCGCGCGGCAGCTATGTGAAGTTCGGCCTGGATCCGCAGGAAGAGCGCCTCAAAAATGGCGAACGCTTACCGCAGGAGGACTGGGGCTACGACATGCGCGACGGGGTGGTGACGCGTGCGGAGGGTGAGGTACTGGTTGAAGAGACGGTATTGACCCTGCCGGGGAACTATCCAGCGTATTACGCCGCCATTCGTGACGCGCTGAACGGTTCAGGTGAAAATCCGGTTCCCGCAAGCCAGGCAATCCAGATTATGGAGCTCATCGAGCTCGGGATCGAATCTGCCAAACATCGCGCAACGCTCTGTCTGGCATAAGTGCCAAACGCTTTCGTAGGCCGGGTAAGCGCAGCGCCACCCGGCAGTAAAGAGGACTACTGAGCAACTTTATCGCGCAGCGCCTGTTTCTCTTCAGGCGTCAGGAAGGCGATCTCCAGCCCGTTGATTTGCGCCTGACGGATCTGCTCGCGGCTCAGCCCGGCCTGTGGTGCGGCGATGTTGTATTCGTGAATAATATCCACGCCCTGAACCGCCGGATCGTCCGTGTTCAGCGAAGCCAGCACCCCGTGTTCGAGGAAGGTTTTCAGCGGGTGTTGCGCCAGCGACGCCACTGTACTGGTCTGAATATTGGAGGTCAGGCAGGATTCGATTCCAATACGTTGTTCGGCGAGGAAATCCATCAGCGCGCGATCTTCAATGGCTTTCACGCCATGACCTATACGTTCCGCACCCAGCTCACGAATGGCCTGCCAGATGCTTTCCGGCCCCGCGGCTTCCCCCGCATGAACGGTAATATGCCATCCTGCATCACGTGCGCGGTTGAAATGAGACAGGAACAGACTGCCCGGGAAGCCCAGCTCGTCACCGGCCAGGTCGATGGCGGTGATCTGGTCGCGATGCGCCAGTAATGCTTCCAGCTCCTGAAGACAGGCCGCTTCACCGAAGGTACGGCTCATAATGCCGATCAAACGCGCCTGAACGTCAAAGGTTTTGCAGCCTTCACGCACGCCTTCAATGACCGCTTCAACCACGCCCGCTACGGGGAGGTTGTGGGTCATCGCCATATAGCCCGGGGAGAAACGCAGTTCGACATAGTGCAGGCCGTTACGCGCGGCATCTTCGATGTTTTCAAAGGCGACACGGCGACAGGCATCGACCGAGGCCAGCATCTTCACGCCCCAGTCGAGCTTGCTCAGAAAACTCACCAGATCCGGTTCGTTCGACGTGACCTGAACATGCGGGATCAGGGTTTCAAGCGTTTCGGCAGGGAGGGTTAAATTGAACTGGCGACCAAGATCGAGAATGGTTTGGGCACGAATGTTTCCGTCGAGGTGGCGGTGAATATCAGTTAAAGGCAGGCGTGTATCAATCATGGTCGCACTCTTTGCTGGTTAAAGTGCGCCATATTATAAAAACAAAACGGGGTAAAAAGCTATTTGCGCAAGGGAATATTCCGTTGCGCAAATGATTTACAGCAGAGTGTTGATGCCAGCGATAAGGCGTTGAACGCCCTGTTCAAGCTTACTACGCGGACAGCCAGCGTTCAGACGCACATAGCCTTTACCTTCATCCCCATAGGTATATCCCGGCATGATGGCCACTTTTTGCTGATCAATCAGCACGTTTTGCAGCGTATTGTCATCAATGCCAAGCGGGCTGAGATCGATCCATGCCAGATAGGTGGCCTCAGGCGGTTGCCAGATGAGTGTCGGAAATGCAGTATTCAGTTCGTCAGCAATGTAGCGCAGGTTTTCTTCGAGATAGGTCCGCAGCGCGTCCAGCCAGGGTTCTCCCTGTCGGTAGGCAGCAATGTGCGCGGTCAGCGCCAGCACGGAAGGGGAAGAGAGTCCGTCCCGACCTTTTAATGCATTCAGATAGGCGTTACGGCTGGCGTCATCGGCGATAAGCCCCCAGGCACCCGTCAGCGCCGGAATGTTGAAGCTTTTGGAACCCGAGGTCAGCAGCGCCCATTTACCGCGCGCAACCTCGTTCCACGGGGTATGACGATGCGTGCCCCATACCATGTCCATATGAATTTCGTCGCTGATCACCGCTACGTCATAACGTTCACACAGGGCCGCCATTGTGGTCAGCTCTTCCCGCGTCCAGACTTTGCCGGTCGGGTTTTGCGGGCTACACAGCAGCAGCACCTTGTTTTCCGGTTTTGACAGCGCCGCTTCCAGCGCGGCCATATCGCCCTCCCAGCCACACGCTGTTTTCTGCATCGGCACGGAAACAACGGTACGCTGGTTGCCTTCGATGGCTTTATAAAAGGCATCGTAAGCCGGGGTATGGACCACCACGCCGTCGTCAGGCGAGGACCAGAGGCGGATCAGCTCCGAGACCATATAAATGACCGACGGCCCATACACCACGGTTTCGGTATCAATCTGACTGTTAAAGCGTTGCCGGAACCAGTGCGCCACGGCGGCCAGAAATTCGTCATTTTTCCAGCGACTGTAGCCAAACACCCCGTGGTTTATTCGCTGGTGCAGCGCATCGGTAATGCAGGGGGCGGTGGCGAAATCCATATCAGAGATGGTGAAGGGCAGCAGGTCGGCAGCGCCAAAACGGTCAGCGACATAATCCCACTGGGTACACCAGGTGCCGTGTCGATCCACGACGGTTGAAAAATCAAACATGACGGTGCTCCGTAAAGTAAAACCCCCTCATGACGAGGGGGGCGAGGCATCAGGCTTCGACGGTTCGCATCAGGGTTGCCAGCTCATCCTTCACTGACTGTACCTGCGGGCCAATGACGACCTGCAAATTGTGTTGATTTAACTGTACTACGCCAATAGCCCGGTTAGCTTTAAGTGCGTTGGTATCCACTTTGGACATGTCCGCCACCGACAAACGCAGGCGGGTGATGCAGTTATCCAGAGAGGTAATGTTATCCGCACCGCCCAGCGCCGCCAGAATAGCCGGCGTGTTATATCCGGATTTCCCAACGGTACCAGCTACCGCCTGTTCAACGCTGGTGGCCGTATCGGTATCGCGGCCAGGCGTTTTCAGGTTAAAGCGGGTGATGGCGAAGCGGAAGATCCCGTAGTAAACCGCGAACCAGATGGCGGCCACAACCGGCACCAGATACCACTTGGTGGACAGACCGTGCAGGATACCGAAGACCACGAAGTCAATCACGTTACCGTCGGTGTTACCGATGGTCACACCGAGCACAGCCATCACGGTAAAGCCCAGGCCCGTCAGTACGGCGTGGATGAGGTACAGTACCGGCGCTACGAACAGGAACAGGAACTCGATTGGTTCTGTCGTACCGCCCACCACGCAGGCAATAACGCCGGAGATCAGCAGGCCTTTAATTTTATGACGATTTTCCGGACGGGCACAGTGGTACATCGCCAGCGCAGCGCCTGGCAGGCCGCCGAGGAAGGCAGGCATTTTACCCTGAGAGAGGAAACGCGTCGCACTTTCAGAGAAGCCGTGAGTGGTCGGGCAGCTCAGCTGGGCCTGGAAGATGGTCAGCGCGCCGCTAACGGAATGACCGCAAACGTCCATGGTACCGCCGGCTTCGGTAAAGCGGATCAGGGCAACCAGGATATGCTGTAAACCAAATGGCAGCAGCAGACGTTCACCCGTACCGAAAATCATCGGGCCGAAATCACCCGCGCCATTGATAATGCGGCCGATACCGGTGATCCCCATGGCAAAAATCGGCCAAATCAGAGGGATGATCAGACCAAACAGACCCATCACAACCAGCGTAATGATTGGCACAAAGCGGGTGCCGCCGAAGAAGGCCAGCGCATCGGGCAGGCGGATGTTGTGGAAGCGTTCGTGCAGCATCCAGATAATCACCCCCGCGATCACGGCTCCAAGGATCCCGGTATCGATGGACTGAATACCGATCACGCTCTGAATGTTATTGGCTTTCAGTACCGCCGCGTCGGTCGTCGGCAGGATCCCTTTGGCGGTCAGCCAGAAGTTAACCGCAAGGTTCATGACCGCATAGCCAACGAAGCCCGCAAACGCCGCCACGCCTTTGTTTTCGCGCGCCAGACCCAGAGGAATGGCGATACAGAACATTACCGGCAGGAAGCTAAAGGCAAAAGAGCCGACCTTGCTCATCCAGATGAAGATCGCCTGAAGTACCGGATTTCCCAGGAAAGGGATCAGGGTAATGACGTCATGGCTGCTTAACGAGCTGCCGATCCCCAGCATGATCCCGCAAAAAGAGAGAAGCGCCACGGGCAGCATAAAGGTTTTACCCAGTTGCTGGAAAAACTCCCACAGCGATATTTTTTGTGCTGCTTTCGTCGTCATAAAACGACTCCTTAAATGGTAGAAAGAGATTTAACGACCTCGATGGGGCGAGAAGATAAAACGTTTTATCAAACTTTAGTGCGCGCTAAATCACATTCTCAGGCTTTTACTGGTAGTATAAAGATAACGTATTGATAAAACGTTTTAGCGATCTCATTATCAAGGAGTCACGCCACCACATGGCTGTAGCGAAAAAGATCACCATCAACGATGTCGCGCTGGCGGCGGGGGTTTCCGTCAGCACCGTTTCGCTGGTATTGAGCGGGAAGGGGCGCATCTCTCCTGCAACGGGTCAGCGCGTCAACGAGGCCGTTGAGCAGTTAGGCTTTGTGCGTAATCGCCAGGCGTCGGCGCTGCGCGGTGGGCAAAGCGGGGTGATAGGGCTGATCGTTCGCGACCTCACGTCGCCGTTTTATGCAGAACTGACCGCCGGGCTTACCGAGGCGCTTGAAGCGCAGGGGCGAATGGTTTTCCTGCTCCACGGTGGGCGCGAACCGGAGCAGCTGCTCTCCAGGCTGGATATGCTGCTGACGCAAGGGGTGGATGGGGTGATCGTGGCCGGCGCGTCCGGCGTGGGCAGTGAATTGTGTGAGCGCGCGGCGCAGAAAGGCGTACCGTTGGTGTTTGCGTCGCGCGCCAGCTATCTCGACGAAGCCGATACCCTTCGGCCGGATAACATGCAGGCCGCGCAAATGCTGACCGAGCATCTTATTCATCGCGGCCATCAGCGCGTCGCCTGGCTCGGCGGTAAAAGCTCGTCCCTGACGCGTGCCGAGCGGGTGGGCGGTTACTGCTCCACGCTCATCAAATATGGCCTGCCGTTTCACAGCGAATGGGTGGTGGAGTGTGAATCCAGCCAGAAAAAAGCCGCGGAAGCCATCGGCACGTTGCTCCGCAACAGCCCGACGATCAGCGCTGTGATTTGCTATAACGACGTCATTGCGATGGGGGCGTGGTTCGGTTTGATCCGCGCCGGACGCCAGAGCGGTGAGGGCGGGGTAGAAACGTTCTTCGGCCATCAGGTGGCGCTGGGGGCGTTTGCGGATGTCGGTGAAAATGCGTTAGACGATCTCCCCATCGTCTGGGCGACGACGCCGGCTCGTGAGATGGGGTACACCCTGGCAGACAGGATCATGCAGCGCATTGAAAATACGGACGTGCAGGCCGGGCATCAGATTGTGGCTGCGCGGTTAGTGACGGTGAAGTAAACGCTTTGCTTGCACGGGCCTACAACGACTCAGGATCGGAGGCCGGGTAAGCGTCAGCGCCACCCGGCAATAAAAAACCCCTCATGCGAGGGGGTTTTCGTTTACTGCTGCGGTACTGCCGGCGGCGCTGCCGGTTCAGCCGGTGCCGGAATGCCCAGCGTCGGCATACCAAACATACCGACAAACTCTTCCAGCGGCATTTTGTCGCCGTTGAGCGTCACCTGGCCATTAGCATATTGCAGGCTGGTGGAAATGGTGTTGTCTTCCACCTTCGTGATGCGGAACATCTGGCCCATCGCCGCCAGGCCTTTCACCTGTTGGTTTGCCAGTTTCCCTGCATCTTCTTCACCATACCCTTCAAGTTTCGCAATCTGCGTCATGAACTCGGTCGCCATATCCATCGGGATGGTCAGCTTGCTGTCGAGCGATTTCACGCTGCGGTCAACTTCCTGCGCCAGGGTCTGCGGTTCGCCGGTCGCAGCGGCCGGATCCTTCAGGAACAGCGACAGGTTGAAGTTGGTTTCGCCTTTGCCGTTTTTCCAGCTCAGTGGCGCAACGGTAATCACCGGCTCGCCCTTCAGCAGGATCGGCAGGTTATTAAACAGCACCGTCATCGCCTGCTGCTGGTACGCCTGCGGGTTCTGTTGCAGGGCGGCATCGGTCAGCAGAGCCTGGCTCTCTTTGCTGTATTTCTGACTAAATTCGTGCCACGCCTGGCCGTCAATGTTGCCGATTTTCAGAGACAGCTTACCGGTACCGAGATCCTGATTTTGTACCTTCAGGCTTTTCAGGCTGTAATCCAGCTGGGTGTTGATGCTTTTACCGTCTTTGGACACGTCGGACTTGCCGTCCAGATCCATGCCTTCCAGCACCGCCATCTCTTTGCCTTCAATCGCAATGGCGATCTTATCGAGGCTCAGCTTCTGGTCGCCGATACGCTCATCAAAATCGGTCATACGGCTGTTGCCGCTGGCTTTGAGGTTGTTGAAGGTAAGCTGGACTTTCTGGTTATATTCATTGACTGAATTCACCAGGCCGCTTGCGGCATCACCGGTCAGGGAGACAGTCTTGCCGTCACGATCGGCATCAAGCTGGAAATTGCCGCCGCTGAAGGCGACTTTGTCAGTGCCTTGTTCGTAACTCAGCGCTTTCAGGTCGATGTCCGAATGCGTATCACCGGCATAGCTGATGCGGGTATTGATCTCAAACGGCGACGTGTTTTTCGCCATATCGAACAGCGGCTTCGTCACCTCATTATTGACCAGTACGGTTCTGGCGGAAGCCATGGAGGGGATCAGGTTAAATTTCTTCAACTGCGCCAGCGGGAACGGACCGTGGCTGACCACCTCATCCAGCACCACGCTCTGGCCCGGTTTCAGCCAGGCGTTCTGATTACCCGCAACCGGCTTCACCACCACCTGCATATGGCTGGTAAACACGCCACGCTGGTAGTTCTGGTAGCTTAGCTCCAGACCTGCTTCAGGCGCGCTGCGCTTAATCTCGCTGTTTGCCTGCGCCATCATCTCTGCCAGACGGCTTTCCAGCTGTTTCCCGGTATACCAGGAAGCACCCGTCCAGATCACGCCTAAAGCAACAATCACTCCTACCGCTACGACCGATTTTTTCATTGCGATTATCCCTAAAATGAAACCAGGCGGTTAAAACCGCCTGGTGTTACAACGCCTGTTACTAGCTTAGCAAGAGTTGTTAAAAAATTCAGTAAGTCCCTAAAGCTTATTAAAAACACGCGCCAGGCGACCGTTGCCGCTCACCCGGACAGGCGACTCGTTGGCCGCGACAAAGGCGGATTCACCCGGTTTGAGCACCAGACGCTCGCTATCTTTATGCAACGTCGCTTCGCCTTCCACACAGAACAGGATCGCGGCGCTCTCCTGTGCAATGGCGGTTTCGTCTGCGCTGAGGTCATGCAGCGAGAAGGCAAAATCGTCAACCGGAATCGGGAAGTCCAGCTCTGCGCCGTTTTTCACCGGCTGCGTAAGCAGCTCCGCAGCAGGTTTCGCCACGAACTTCACGTTGGCAACCAGCTCAGGGATGTCGATATATTTTGGCGTCAGGCCCGCGCGCAGTACGTTATCGGAGTTAGCCATCACCTCCAGCGCCACGCCATTCAGGTAGGCGTGCGGGGTTTCAGCGAACAGGAACATCGCTTCGCCCGGGTTGAGCTTCACCACGTTCAGCAGCAGCGGAGAGAAGAGGCCGCTGTCGTCCGGATAAAACGCGGAAATTACGCGAATGGTGTCCCATGGCTCACCCTGCTGGCTGTTCAGCGCGGCTTTCAGCACCGCCAGCGCGTGGGATTTTTCCTCGCCCTGCATATTCAGCAGGCTGGCAAACAGCTCGCTCAAGGCTTCTGCGTTCGGGTTTTCCAGGAAATGGGCGATCGCGTTGTGAGCCCCGGCGACCGGTTGCAGCAGGGAGATGATCTCGGAAAACTCGCGGAAGGCATTCATCGCCAGGAAAGGGGTAAGGGCGAAAACCAGTTCCGGCTTGTGGTTAGGATCTTTGTAGTTACGCTCTGCGGCGTCTAACGGAATACCGGCGGCATTTTCTTTGGCAAAGCCCAGCTCAGAGGCTTTTTTGTTCGGGTGAACCTGAATGGAGAGCGGCTGGTCGGCGCACAATACCTTGAACAGAAACGGCAGCTCACCAAAACGATTCGCCACTTTATCGCCGAGCAGTGCGGCTTTGTCGGCGTCGATGACGTCACGCAGGCTGCGAACCTGGCCGCTGGCATCTTCAATTTTTGAGCTGCTCTTCGGATGCGCGCCCATCCACAGCTCTGCCATCGGCAGGTTGTCCGGGTTGGCGATACCGTAGAGATCCGTTAACGCAGTTTTACTTCCCCAGGCGTAGTTTTGCACTGAGTTGATGAGTTTTTGCATTATCAAGCCCTGATTCATATGTGGAATTAACTCCGCGTATTAAAGCAATAAACCGAATGGAAGTAACCTGCGGATGTAAAAAGTCGTACTAGTCTCAGTTTTTGTTAAAAAATTGTGTAGGATAAGCTGACTCGCTTTTAAGCCGGGCAGCGGAACATCTGCCCTGAATAAACAGACCGAAGCAGTAAGTGAGAGAACAATGTCGAATAAACCCTTCCATTATCAGGATCCTTTCCCCCTCAGTCAGGATCAGACCGAGTATTACCTGTTAACCCGCGATTACGTTTCTGTCTCTGAGTTTGAAGGGCAGGAAATCCTCAAAGTTGACCCGCAGGCGCTGACGTTGCTGGCGCAGCAAGCCTTCCATGATGCTTCCTTTATGCTCCGTCCGGCGCATCAGCAGCAGGTTGCTGATATCCTGAGCGACCCGGAAGCCAGTGAGAACGATAAGTACGTTGCCCTGCAATTCCTGCGTAACTCTGATATCGCGGCGAAAGGCATTCTGCCGACCTGCCAGGACACCGGCACGGCGATTATCACCGGTAAAAAAGGCCAGCGCGTCTGGACCGGCGGCGGTGACGAAGCGGCGCTGGCGCGCGGCGTTTACAATACCTACACCGAAGACAACCTGCGCTATTCGCAAAACGCGGCGCTGGATATGTACAAAGAGGTGAACACCGGCACCAACCTGCCTGCGCAGATTGACCTCTACAGCGTCGACGGTGACGAGTACAAATTCCTCTGCATCGCCAAAGGTGGCGGTTCAGCCAACAAAACCTATCTTTACCAGGAAACCAAAGCGCTGCTTACCCCGGGCAAGCTGAAGAATTATCTGGTCGAGAAGATGCGCACCCTCGGCACCGCGGCCTGCCCGCCGTACCATATCGCGTTTGTGATTGGCGGTACGTCTGCCGAAAGCACCCTGAAAACCGTTAAGCTGGCCTCAACCAAATACTACGATGGCCTGCCAACGGAAGGTAACGAACATGGTCAGGCGTTCCGGGACGTGCAGCTTGAGCAGGAACTGCTGGCCGAAGCGCAGAATCTGGGCCTGGGCGCGCAGTTTGGCGGCAAATACTTCGCGCATGACATTCGCGTGATCCGCCTGCCACGCCACGGTGCTTCCTGTCCGGTGGGCATGGGCGTCTCATGCTCGGCGGATCGCAACATCAAGGCGAAGATCAACCGCGACGGCATCTGGATCGAGAAGCTGGAGAACAACCCGGGCAAATATATTCCTGAAGAACTGCGTAAAGCGGGCGAGGGGGAAGCGGTTCGCGTGGACCTGAATCGTCCGATGAAAGAGATCCTCGCGCAGCTTTCGCAGTATCCGGTTTCAACGCGCCTTTCCCTGAACGGGACGATTATCGTGGGCCGCGACATCGCCCATGCGAAGCTGAAAGAGCGCCTGGACAACGGCGAAGGGCTGCCGCAGTACATTAAAGATCACCCGATCTACTACGCAGGCCCGGCAAAAACGCCTGATGGATATGCTTCCGGCTCGTTAGGCCCAACCACGGCGGGCCGTATGGACTCCTACGTCGACCAGTTGCAGGCCAACGGCGGCAGCATGATCATGCTGGCGAAAGGCAACCGCAGCCAGCAGGTGACGGACGCGTGCCACAAGCACGGCGGCTTCTACCTCGGCAGCATAGGCGGCCCGGCAGCGGTGCTGGCGCAGGGCAGTATCAAGAGCCTGGAGTGCGTGGAGTACCCGGAACTGGGTATGGAAGCGATCTGGAAAATTGAAGTGGAAGACTTCCCGGCGTTCATCCTCGTGGATGACAAAGGTAACGACTTCTTCAAACAGATCCAGTCTTCCCAGTGTTCGGCGTGTGTGAAGTAATTCTGTAAATTGCCGGGTGGCGCTGACGCTTACCCGGCCTGCATTCTCGTAGGTCGGGTAAGGCGCAGCCGCCACCCGACATCAAAAAGAGCGCACAAAGCGCCATAACGTTTCTCAGAAGTCATCAATACTTATCTCTTAAGCATGTGAGCAATCCCATCTTTGTTATCAAGGAGTAAGTAATGACAATGCATCGCCGCGAGAAAGACTCCATGGGCGCCATCGACGTCCCGGCCGACAAGCTATGGGGCGCACAAACCCAGCGTTCGCTGGAGCATTTCCGCATTTCGACAGAGAAAATGCCCGTCTCGCTAATCCAGGCGCTGGCGTTGACCAAACGCGCTGCCGCCAAAGTCAATCAGGATCTGGGCCTGCTGGATGCCGATAAAGCCACCGCCATCATCAATGCCGCCGACGAAGTGCTGGCGGGCAAACATCCCGACGAATTCCCCCTTGCCATCTGGCAGACCGGCTCAGGCACCCAGAGCAACATGAACATGAACGAGGTGCTGGCGAACCGCGCAAGCGAGCTGCTTGGCGGCGTGCGCGGCATGGAGCGCAAGGTCCACCCGAACGATGACGTGAACAAAAGCCAGAGTTCCAACGACGTGTTCCCGACGGCCATGCACGTGGCGGCCGTCATCGCAATCCGCGAGCAGCTTATCCCGCAGCTCAACGTGCTTAAATCTACGCTTAACGAGAAAGCGCAGGCCTTCCGCGACATCGTTAAAATTGGTCGTACGCACCTTCAGGACGCCACGCCGCTGACGCTTGGTCAGGAGATCTCCGGCTGGGTGGCAATGCTGGAGCACAATCTTAAGCATATCGACAACAGCCTGCCGCATCTGGCGGAGCTGGCGCTCGGCGGGACGGCGGTGGGCACTGGCTTAAACACCCATCCCGAGTACGCGGTGCGCGTGGCCGAAGAGCTGGCGAAGATCACCGGGCAGCCGTTTGTTACCGCTCCGAATAAATTCGAAGCGCTGGCGACCTGTGATGCGCTGGTGCATACCCATGGCGCGCTGAAAGGGCTGGCGGCCTCGCTGATGAAAATTGCCAACGACGTGCGCTGGCTGGCCTCCGGCCCGCGCTGCGGCATCGGCGAAATCAGCATTCCGGAAAACGAGCCGGGCAGCTCCATTATGCCGGGTAAAGTGAACCCGACCCAGTGCGAAGCCATGACCATGCTGTGCTGTCAGGTGATGGGTAATGACGTGGCGGTTAACATGGGCGGCGCGTCGGGTAACTTCGAGCTTAACGTCTATCGTCCGATGGTGATCCACAACGTACTGCAATCGATTCGTCTGCTGGCCGATGGCATGGAGAGCTTTAACGAGCACTGCGCGGTGGGCATTGAGCCTAATCGCGAGCGAATCAGCCAGCTGCTGAATGAGTCTCTGATGCTGGTAACGGCGCTGAACACCCATATTGGTTATGACAAAGCGGCCGAAATCGCTAAAAAAGCGCACAAAGAGGGGCTTACCCTGAAAGCCTCTGCGCTGGCGCTGGGCTACCTGACGGACGCCGAGTTTGATGCCTGGGTCCGCCCGGAAGCGATGGTGGGCAGCCTCAGATAATCACTGCGCCACATACAGGTGCAGCCGCGGAATAATCAGCTGTAGCGGCTGCGCCTGGGGTTTATAGCGATGCTGAACGTTTTCAGCATCGTAATTCAGCAGTTCCCCGATATCCGGCACCACCGCACCCTGATCGGCATCGTAGAGCGCAATCAGCGGCGTCGGGCAGGCGTATTGCACCTGCTTTTGTTGTCCGGCGTACCAGACGCGGGCGATAGGCTGTACCTTCACCGGACGCTTTATTTTAAGACGGGTATCAGCTGGCAGGGAGGCAATGCTGTGGTACTCCTGCTCCAGCCGTTCAATCCACTGTTCCCGCGACCACGGGGCGACCGTTCGCGGCGATTTCAGGCTTTTCTCCAGCTGAGCCAGGATCTCATCGCGCGTGAAATTTTTAATGATGTGCTTGTTGGCCCAGCCGAAGCGCAGCGTGGCGGGGTGGCGCAGTACCGTCAGCGTGCGGTAAGCATTCAGGGTGATCAGCCCCGGAAGCTGGCGATGCACCCATTCAAAACGGGCAGCCGGCGCCAGCCCGGACTCAACGGTTACAATCTTCTCAAACGCGGCTTTCAGCGTATTGATATGCGTAATCTGCGCCTCAATTCCTTCACGCGTTGCGGCATCCGTTTGCAGGCAGATGACGCCGGGCAGGCGAACGGCGGCCTTACTGCTGCGATTTTCGGACTGCTGCTGGATGAAAAGGCGACGAAAGTGCTGCAACGTCATTTCCAGCGCCGCCTTGCCAATATGCTGCGTCACCTCAATGGTGTTCAGCGGGTCGTGCTCCGCGCCTTTCGCCACCTCGGGCAGGGAAAAGACGCGGGCGGCCAGCAGGCGGCAGTCCTGAAGTTGCCCCGTGAGGGTCAGTAACGCCTGCTCTATTTCCCGAAATGTGGTGTTAAGCCTTTCGATGAGATCGTAAGTTGCCATGGCAGCCCTTAATTAGTTACAACATACTACTGATATAGCATAACACGCCGGGTCAGGCCAGCGTGCGGTTTAGGTCAGGCAGGTACGGGAAGGGGAAGATTGTGATAGATCGGCCAGCTAAAGACGAACCGGGCTCCACCCAGCTCGCTCGCTTCGCAGCGAACCGAACCGCCCATCGCCTGGGCAATAGAACGGACAATAGCCAGCCCCAGACCACAGCCGCCGGTAGCCCGGTCGCGGCTGGGATCGAGGCGCACAAACGGCTCAAAAACTTTTTCACGCTCCGCCGGCTCAATGCCGGGGCCATCGTCTTCCACACACAGAATCGCCTGGCTTCCCTGCAAATCTAAACCTATGCGCAGCGTCGTTTCGCTGTAGCGCATGGCGTTGTTCATCAGATTATCCAGCACGCGTTCCATCAGGCGCATGTCCAGTGCGCCGTACGCGCCGGGGGTAATGGCTGTCAGCAGTTTTCGCTGAGGGTTAACGCTCTGCACATCGTTAATATGCGTCTGTAGCCAGACGGGGAGATCCGGTGAACTGAGGTGCAACTCCGTCTGAGGCCGATCGAGGCGGGCATAGGTCAGCAGCTCTTCAATCAGCGCTTCAAGCTGGCCAATATCCCGATTGAGCGCCTGCGATTCCGCCCCGGTGAGGTTCTCGCTCATCTCCAGGCGATAACGCAGGCGTACCAGCGGAGTGCGCAGTTCATGCGCAATGCCGTCGATCAGCTGCTTCTTGCTGGCAATCAGGGCGTTGATGTTATCGGCCATCTGGTTGAAGGCAATACCGAGCCGGTCAAAACTGGAACCGCTGTCGAAATGTATGCGTTCAGTTAAATGACCCTCTCCAAAACGCTGTGCGGCGGATTCCAGTTTCAGCATGTCCTGCCAGTGCGGTCGCATCCAGATGAACACAGGTAAAGCGAGCGAAATGGCAATAAAGCCCAGCAGAGCGAGATCCAGCAGGCGCATCTGGTGCAGGTAATAGAGATAGGGCACTGGCCCGACGGCCAGAACATAATGGCTGCGCGGAATACGCTGAATGAAGGTATATTTCTCGTCCAGTGCGACGATGTCTCCGTCGCGCAGACGCTGCATCGCAGGCGGCGCTAAGTCAAAATCCTTCATGGGTTCGATACGCAAATCAAACGACAGATTCAGATCCAGCTCTTTTAACGTGCGCGCCCAGTCATGAGGAGGAATTTCTCGCAGCTCGCTACGCATCAGATAGAGCGAGCTTTTCATCAGATCGTCCAGGGATTGCCTGCCCGCGCGCTCTGCGGTGAATTTGTAGACCAGCCCGACCAGCATGGTCATCACCAGAAAGCAGACAAACAGCAGGAGATAAAACTGCACAAACAGCTTTTTCATTGGATAGCACCGCTAAATCAATCAATTAAGAACCCGGCTTTACTTCGTCAGCCCTGCGTGGACATCCATATCACCACAGGAACGAAGAAGGTTGATGATACACTTTCTTCTGAAACAGAGGGAGCAAAGTGAGCAGCACGATTATGCGGAATAGTTAAATTTAAAGGGCAATGTCGTAAAAAAGCCTGCATTTTGCAGGCATTAATAATGATGGATTGTAATTTTTCTCATTCTGAGTGAAATAAATGCTGTGTTGTTAACCGGACTAGTGACAGAAAATATTATAAATATTGTTTGGCAGCATCAGATATTTCCTGAGAGGTAAGTTCCCTGTCTGAAGCAACATAGATAGAATTATGATCTCCCGTCAACGACGGAAAGCTTGCAGTCATGATCTGAAGATTAATTTCTTCACCATCCGGATATGTCTGGCGTACAGACGTTATGCCCTTAAGCACGATAATGACTTTGCTGGGGTTGGCATTAAAAAAAATGATCACCTTTTTCATATATCACTCTATATCTCTTTGTGATTGTGTAAGGTAAGTATGTTCCAGAAGCGTGGCTCCTTTCCATTTTTTGCTCTCTTTGGGAAATAAAAGCAAGCAATATCCTGCCTTAACGTGTATGGTGGCAATCCTTTTCATTCAGGAGCAGCCTATGTCGGGACGTAAAAACTCGCAACTTCGTCGCAATTATTTAGTCAAATGTTCATGTCCAAACTGCGCTAAAGAGTCAGAGCACAGTTTCACTCGCATACAAAAGGGGGCCCAGCTTGTCTGTCCCTACTGTAGCGCTTTGTTTAAATCCTCTCAGCGTCTCTGAAGAAATACTCATACAAGAAGTGGAAGAGACGATGTTTTTCGCGGCCGCCTGACCTCAATAACACTTTACTGATTTACAAGCAGTTAGCATCGGATTGTAGACTGCTTGTGCAGTCCACGAGCCAGAAGCAACATCATCGTCAACGCGGCTGTGTGCTGATATTATTTATCGCAAAGCGTTACATTCGCAGCAGCAGGGCCTTTATCGCCGCTTACGATGATAAATTCGACTTTCTGACCTTCAAAAAGTGTTTTGAAGTTCTCTCCCTGAAGGGCAGAGAAATGCACGAAAACATCTTTGCTGCCATCCACAGGGGAGATAAAACCAAAGCCTTTATCTTCCTTAAACCACTTAACCAGACCTAAAATTTTTGATGACATAAAGACTCCATTTGAACATTTCCGAAGTGATATAAAAGCTAATAAACATATAATGCTAAGGTGTGGACTCAAAAGGAGGGGATATCAGCGATAGCGCCTGGTTATGAGAATTGTCATGCAACTTGTCCAACTATTATTGGATCGGACTAACGAGACCATTAATGCACGGGCAGGGTTAATTAGCAATTTTTATTTTAGCCTTCCGGATGGCTTGCTTAAAATTGCACAATAAAAATTAATTTGGTACAAGAAGCCAGAGTTGCCAGGCGTGACTACAGCCCAAATGTCCCCACAGGAGCATTTGGGCTGTAGTCACGGAGATTTATCCGGACAAAGGCGGTGCAGCAGAAATATTAATTATCTTGATCTAAATATTTCCGATTTTCGCTAATGTCTGGATTTACCTGTGCTGACAATCAGTGGGTTGGTGGCAAACCCATGCGGGCATTTCCGCGCGTTGCAATGCACCGCGTAAGTGCATATCTCCTCGTGCTGGTTTCGATTGTATGGGCAGGCCATCTTGTTTTTAATTTCACTCCACAACATTTCGTTGTAAGGTGATATGTTGTATATCGATATAGGCTTGAAAACACCATTTATGAAGACGCCATTTTTTGTCGGATATATCCTGTCACCGGGGTACAAATAGACATCGCTTTCATACCAAATGATGAGTTTCAAGAACTTGAGTCCCAAGATGCTTGAATAAACGATTCCCGTGTTAGGACAAATTACCGAGCTAATGACTCTCCATGACATTGCTATACCTCTTTCATTAAATAATTGAGAGAGTATAAGGTTTAGCATGAGAATTAGATTTCTGCAAACACGTAAGCTATTGAAAAAGATCGATATTATTTATATGTTCGCCATTATCCCCTTTGTTTTCATAAGGATAAGATAATGATTAAGTCAATTGTAAAGATCATTTTTAGCCTAATGTGCATTTAAGTGACGGATTTTTGATCGATGATGGTGCCTGCTCTGCTGAATATATATTGTACTATAGCAATCAAATACATTAGCGCTACTTTTGTTTACGCGAAAAATGCACATCGAAATAGAACTGGAGAGAGGAATCAGACCAAGGGATATGTCATAACTGACGATGCATATAATCGATAACTTTCGACGAACATCGATAACAATTCCGATGCATCGTCAGTTATTTTTCGAATATTCCTGTTTGCTCCTTTTTCAGGTTTCCCAGGCGTGCGGTGCAAACAGATAGCCCTTGTTGCGTACGGTTTTGATGCGGTAAGGTTCCGTGGCGTTATCCAACAGTTTTTTACGCAGTCGTGAAATCGCCACATCAACGCTACGATCCATTCCGTCGTAACTTACGCCGCGCAGATTTTTCAGCAATGCATCCCGGTCCATAATTTGTCCGGCATGGGTTGCCAGCTCCCACAGCAGGTCAAAATCTGCGGTTGAGAGCGCAATCAGCTCCCCGGAAAGCATAACCTGTCGGTTGACCGGGTCGATAGAAAGTGTGCCGAAACGCATCGCTTTATGCGGTGTTAAGGAGGGCGCAGGCGCTTCACGCTCAGCGCTGGCACGCTGACGCAGATGGAGGCGTAAACGGGCTAGCAGAACCGCCGGCGGCGTGGTTTTCAGGATGTAGTCGTTTGCGCCCATCTCAAGCGACAGAATATGATTCATATCGCTGTCGAGAGAGGTCAGCAGCACGATCGGGCCGTCCCATTTCGCGCGCAGATCCCGGCAGAGCGTCATACCATCTTTCCCGGGCAGCATGATGTCCAGCAACACCAGATCCGGATTTTCGCGGTTGACGACGTCTTCAGCGCGATCGCCACGAGGCTCGACAACCACTTCCATATCATGTTTACCCAGATAAGCGGCGATTAATTGCCCCACCTCGGGTTCATCTTCAACATAAACAATCTTATTCATACAACGTCTGTCATCGCGAAAAACGTCAACATACACCGCTCAACCTTAACCTTCCATTAATCTTTCAAAATTAGCCGGAGTTCCGTTATCCTGCACGGGAATGTTATTTGATTGTTAAGGGAAAAGAATGGGGCTGGTGATAAAAGCCGCGCTAGGTGCGCTGGTCGTGCTGCTGATTGGGGTGCTGGCTAAAACGAAGAACTACTATATTGCCGGGCTGATCCCGCTGTTTCCCACCTTTGCGTTAATCGCGCACTATATTGTGGCCTCTGAGCGGGGTATTGAGGCGCTGCGCGCCACCATTGTGTTCGGGATGTGGTCGATCATCCCGTATTTTATCTACCTGCTGTCGCTGTGGTACTTCACCGGTTTTCTGCGTCTGCCCATGGCGCTGGGCGGGGCGGTGGTCTGCTGGAGCCTCAGCGCCTGGGTGCTCATCTTCTTCTGGAGCCGCTTTCACTAGCGCAGGGGGCGGCCACCGTCCACGGCAAACGTTCGGCCCGTGACGTAACAGCTGGTCAGCAGATAATCGATCAGGTCGATCACCTCTTTCTCGCCGGGCGCAATTTTCATTAACGACTTGTTGAGCGCCTGCTGACGATACTCGGCATCATCGCCTTCGTTAAATAAAATCATCGCCGGAGCAATCGCGTTGACCTTTACCTCGGGCGCCAGCTTGCGTGCGAAAGAGCGGGTCATATTATCCAGCGCGGCTTTGCTGGCCGCATAGGCGATGTGTTTGTCGCTTCCTCGCTCCACCACGTAATCGGTGAAATGGATAATGTCGCCTGCGGCATGGCCGTGTCCGCGCAGCAAATCCTGTAGGGCATGGTTGAGCAGATAAGGCGCATTAACGTGGATCTGCATCATGCAGGCGAGCGTTTCGCTGAGTGAATGTCCTGCTTTTTCGGGAAGCCAGGTACTGGCGTTGTGAATAACCGCCCGCAGTCCGTGGGTGGTCGACTTCACTTTGTCCGCGAAGGCGAGAATACCTTCATCTGTGGAGAAATCCGCCTGAATGCAGACTGCTCCGGCATTTCGTAGCCCTTCAATGGAGGGATATTCCGTGCGGTAACTGACGATAACCGGATGGCGAAGATTGAGAAAGTGATGGGCGAGGGCGAGGCCAATGCGACGGCCTGCGCCAGTGATCAATATTGGGCGTTGCTGCGTGTGTCCCATCGTAATCTCCTTTTCAGTTCAACAATGGGACAGGCGGCGCTATCCCATTAACATCCACGTTGCCGGTACGGCAGCGACTAACAGCAAACCTATCAATGCCATTTCGCGGCGCTTAAGGGCATTATCAAGCTGATGTGTACGGCGAGCGTAAATAAACACCAGCAGGCCCGGCGCGTAGAGCACCACGGACAGCAGCAGATGCATCGGTCCGGAAGCATACAACAACCATAGACCGTAAATACAGGCGCCGACGCCTACCGCATAGTGTGCCGGGCGGGTCGCAATTTTTAACAGATATGCGCCCACTAAGAAATAGGGTACCAGAATCATCTCGGAGGCGATGGTCAGCAGCGTGTTATAGTCCGATCCTGTGAGCCAGATCAGCACCAGACAGACCTGCACGCTGATGTTGGTGAGCCACAGAGAGGCCGATGGCGCACTGTTTTTGTTCTGACGGGCAAACAGGCGCGGGAACGCTTTGTGCGTGGCGGCCAGGAACGGGACTTCCGCTGCCATAATGGTCCAGCTCAGATAGGCGCCGCAAACGGAAACAATCAGACCCGCCGCGATAATCACGTCCCCCCAGGGACCCAACATTTTCACCATCAGCCCGGCCATGGACGGGTTACGCATTTCCGCAAGTTCAGGGCGAGCTACCACGCCGAGCGACAGCAGCGTCACCAGCAGATAAACGCCCAGCGCCGCCAGTACGGCCAGCAGCGTGGCGCGTCCCACATCGCGCTTGTTACGCGCGCGGGCAGAGACCACGACGGCACCTTCAACGCCGATGAACACCCACAGGGTGATCAGCATGGTATTTTTCACCTGTTCCCAGACGGGGACGCCCAGCGCAATGCCGCTGAAATCGAGCGTAAAGACATCGAGACGGAAGGCGAGGAAGGCCAGCACGACGAACAGGCCAAGCGGCACCAGCTTGGCCAGCGTCGCCACCAGGTTAATGCTGGCTGCGGTCTGGACGCCACGCAAAATCAGCCAGTGAACTATCCACAGCAGGACCGAGGCGCCGACGATGGACTGCCAGGTATTGCCGTCGCCAAACAGGCGCAGTTCGGGCGTGTCGGTAAAGAAGCTGAGCGCCGAGAAGACGATAACCAGATAGGAGACGTTGGCGATCACCGCGCACAGCCAGTAACCCCAGGCGGAGCAGAAGCCGATCAGCTCGCCGAAACCTTCCCGGGCGTAAGTGAATATTCCGCCGTCCAGATCCGGTCGGATACGGGTCAGCAGCAGCATGGCGAACGCCAGCAGCAAAATCCCGACACCGGTAATGCCCCAGCCAATCAGTAATGCGGCCGGGCTGGCGACGGCCGCCATGTTCTGCGGCAAACTGAATACGCCCGCGCCCAGCATTGAGCTCAATACAAGTGCAGTTAAAGCACTCAGGCCAAGTTTCTTTTCCATTGGCTTCCTGTTATGAAAAGTCCAAATCCAGAATAATTATTTCGCTAAGGCGCATAAAAATGGTGGATCACGCTAAGGCGCGGGATTTTACGGAGTGTGAAGGGTGCATGCAATGACGTGTGGCAGAAATCAGAAAAAAAGTAACAAAAAAGGCGGCACTGCGCCGCCTTTATGAAACCGTTTTGTTACTTGTACAGATCGGCGCTGATGGTCAGGTTGTTACCACGTTCCTGCCACTGGCGGGTGATGTGGTAATACTTCGCGCCTTTCTTCGCAGCACGCTTCGCCACCTGATAGGAGATTTCCGTCATGTTGCCATAGTTGCCCGTAAACTTGATGCTGTCGAACGGCACCATCTGCGCGGCAGTGGCTTTGTTCAGCTCTTCAATTTTCGTGCCGTCTGGTAACGTAACGGTATAACGACCGCCTTTGGTGGATTGGGTTTCAAAGAAACGACCCACTTCAGCGCTTGGTGCCGCCGAGGTTGCAACGCCCGGAATTTCCACTTTCTTCGCTTCTTCACCGCCTTTCGCTAACGCGGCACGTCCCGCATCTGAATCCGCTGGAATGGCATCCGGGCTTTGTACTACGCGTTTTTTCGCATCTTGCTTATAGATGAAGGCGGTGATGCGCTGGTTTCCGCCCTGGTTGGCATCAACCTGACGCACGATATAGAACGCGTAAGCGCCTTTTTCTCTCGCGGCTTTGGTGATGGCATCGTTAACTTCAGGCTGGCTGCGGTAGAAGCCCTGAACGGTCACGGTGTCATACGGTTCCAGCTGAACAGCCTGATCTTTCGGCAGTTCAACAATGCCGTTAATCACGCGGTTTTTCTGTTCATCTGCTTTTGGGGCATTCTCTTTGTACAGCGCAATCGTCACGCGCTGGTTGCCGCTGTTGCCCTGATCGGACTGGTCAACAACGTAAAAAGAGGCAGCGCCGTTTTTATCGGCGGCTTTTGATGCGGCGGCGACGGCATCGCCAATAGAGTTATAGCGACCCACAATGACCGTATGGTCAAAAGGTTTTAACGCTGCCGCTTGCTCCGGCGTCAACTCTGTCGCGGCATTCGCAGACAGGGCGGTCGCGGAAAGAAGTGCGGACGCCAGGAGTGTGTTCTTAAGCTTCATAAAAATAATCCTTCGCCTTGCGCAAACCATGTACTGGTGTTGTTGTTAATTTGAGACGGTCCCGATTATGGCATTTAACACCCATCGCTGTCTGCGGCATTTTTCACAGCCTGTGCTCACCAAAGGACCTGATTCGATAACATTTTGTGATATGTGGAAAAAACAGGCATTTCACAAGCAAAACTGATTAAGCATATGACTTTTACAAGTTAATTTAATGTTAATGAGTTGTTCTTTTATGGCGCTATATCATGTTTTTACCGCTTCGCTTGCGCGATTTATCGGTCCTGAAGGCGAATTTAAGGTAAATATCTCTGTCAGTGACCCCGATCGCTTATTTTTCACAGATAAAGTAAGAAATAGTGTTTTCTGGCGGTAGATCACGGGCGCTATTTTCAGTAGGTTATAGAAAGTTTGTTACTGTTTTATTTTCCGGGGTTAATCATTCTCCGTCGATATCTCGATGGTGAAAATTGATACAAACCGTGGGCAATTATCGACAAACCATCATCAAAAACCGATGGAAGGGAAAACTATGCGTATTGGGGTACCAAAAGAACGGTTAGCCAATGAAACCCGCGTAGCGGCAACACCAAAAACGGTGGAGCAACTGCTTAAACTGGGTTTTACCGTCGCGATTGAAAGCGGCGCGGGCAAACTGGCGAGTTTCGATGACGAGGCCTTTACTCAGGCTGGCGCGGACGTAGTGGACGGTGCTGAAGTCTGGCAATCACCCATCATTCTGAAGGTCAACGCACCGGAAGAGAGTGAAATTGAACTGCTGAACGCGGGCACGACGCTTGTGAGCTTTGTCTGGCCAGCCCAAAACCCGGAGCTGATGGAGAAGCTGGCAGCACGCGGTGTCACCGTGATGGCGATGGACTCCGTGCCGCGTATATCGCGCGCGCAGTCTCTGGATGCGCTGAGCTCCATGGCGAACATTGCCGGCTATCGCGCCATTGTCGAAGCTGCGCATGAGTTTGGTCGCTTCTTTACCGGTCAGATTACGGCGGCAGGTAAAGTACCACCCGCGAAGGTGATGGTGATTGGTGCCGGTGTGGCAGGTCTTGCCGCTATCGGGGCCGCAAACAGCCTGGGCGCTATTGTTCGCGCGTTTGATACCCGGCCGGAAGTGAAGGAGCAGGTGCAGAGTATGGGCGCCGAATTCCTTGAGCTGGACTTCAAGGAAGAAGCGGGCAGCGGTGATGGTTACGCGAAGGTCATGTCTGAAGCCTTTATTAAGGCGGAAATGGCGCTCTTTGCGGCGCAGGCAAAAGAGGTGGACATCATTGTCACCACCGCGCTTATTCCGGGTAAACCGGCGCCGAAGCTGATCACCCGTGAGATGGTGGATTCCATGCAGCCGGGCAGCGTTATTGTCGATCTGGCGGCGCAAAACGGCGGTAACTGTGAGTATACCGTGCCAAACCAGGTCACGACGACCGCGAACGGCGTGAAGGTGATCGGTTATACCGACCTGCCAGGGCGTCTGCCAACCCAGTCCTCTCAGCTGTACGGCACGAACCTCGTTAACCTGCTGAAGCTGCTCTGCAAAGAGAAAGACGGCAACATTACCGTTGATTTTGATGATGTGGTGGTGCGTGGCGTTACCGTGGTGCGTGAAGGGGAAATCACCTGGCCTGCACCGCCGATTCAGGTTTCCGCTCAACCTCAGGCTGCGCCGAAAGCGGCGCCAGAGCCCGCGGAGCCAGCAAAACCTGCGTCGCCGTGGCGCAAATACGCCATCATGGCGCTGGTTATTATCCTGTTTGGCTGGCTGGCGGATGTCGCGCCAAAAGAGTTCCTTGGCCACTTCACCGTCTTCGCGCTCTCCTGCGTGGTGGGTTACTACGTCGTGTGGAACGTTTCTCATGCGCTGCATACCCCGCTGATGTCGGTCACCAATGCCATCTCCGGGATTATCGTGGTCGGGGCATTGCTGCAAATTGGTCATGGCGGCTGGATCAGCTTCCTGAGCTTCATTGCGGTGCTGATCGCCAGTATCAATATTTTCGGTGGTTTCACCGTGACTCAGCGCATGCTGAAAATGTTTCGTAAAGGCTAAGGGGTAGCATATGTCTGGAGGATTAGTTACAGCCGCATACATTGTTGCTGCAATCCTGTTTATTTTCAGTCTGGCGGGGCTTTCCAAACACGAAACGTCTCAGCAGGGAAATAACTTTGGTATCGCCGGGATGGCGATTGCGCTGATTGCCACCATCTTTGGGCCGGACACCGGCAACGTGGCGTGGATCCTGGTGGCGATGATCATCGGCGGCGCGATTGGTATTCGTCTGGCGAAACGCGTTGAAATGACCGAGATGCCGGAGCTGGTTGCCATTCTGCACAGCTTCGTGGGTCTGGCGGCGGTGCTGGTGGGCTTCAACAGCTACCTGTACCACGAACCGGGCCTGGAGCCGATTCTGGTGAACATCCACCTGACCGAAGTGTTCCTCGGCATCTTCATCGGTGCGGTGACCTTCACCGGGTCGATTGTGGCGTTCGGCAAGCTGCGCGGGAAGATCTCTTCCAAACCGCTGATGCTGCCTAACCGCCACAAGCTGAACCTGGCGGCGCTGGTCGTTTCCTTTGTGCTGCTGGTGGTCTTCGTGCGTACCGAAAGCGTAGGCTTGCAGGTGCTGGCGTTACTGGTGATGACCATCATCGCGCTGGCCTTCGGCTGGCATCTGGTGGCGTCTATCGGCGGAGCAGATATGCCGGTGGTGGTTTCCATGCTGAACTCCTACTCCGGTTGGGCGGCGGCGGCGGCAGGCTTTATGCTGAGCAACGACCTGCTGATTGTCACCGGTGCGCTGGTCGGTTCTTCCGGTGCGATCCTGTCTTACATCATGTGTAAGGCGATGAACCGTTCGTTTATCAGCGTCATCGCGGGTGGCTTCGGTTCTGACGGCTCATCAACCAGTTCTGATGAGGAAGTGGGTGAACACCGTGAAATCAGCGCGGAAGACACCGCAGAGATGCTGAAAAACTCGCATTCCGTCATCATCACCCCAGGCTATGGCATGGCGGTGGCGCAGGCGCAGTATCCGGTGGCGGAAATCACCGAGAAACTCCGCGCGCGCGGCATCAAGGTTCGCTTTGGTATTCACCCGGTGGCGGGGCGTCTGCCAGGCCACATGAACGTGCTGCTGGCGGAAGCGAAGGTGCCTTACGACATTGTGCTGGAAATGGACGAGATCAACGATGATTTCGCCGACACCGACACCGTGTTGGTGATTGGCGCCAACGACACCGTTAACCCGGCGGCGCAGGACGACCCGCGTAGTCCGATTGCGGGTATGCCTGTTCTCGAAGTGTGGAAGGCGCAGAACGTCATTGTCTTCAAACGCTCTATGAACACCGGCTATGCTGGCGTGCAGAACCCGCTGTTCTTTAAAGATAACACCCACATGCTGTTTGGCGACGCCAAGGCCAGCGTGGATGCGATCCTGAAAGCGCTGTAATTGCGCTTCATCCTGACAAACCGCCCCCCGGGGCGGTTTTCTTATTTCTGCGGCCAGCTTTTCTCCTCTGTCTATACTTTACCCTTTGTGTAATACGAGGAGGTGTAATGCGATTTTTGTCCCGCTTCGACATCATCGAGCTGATGATGACGCCATCTTTCTGGATCGGCGTCGCCACGGTGGTTTTTGTGACTCTGCTGGTGTACTGGCTGCTGACGCGTCTGATCGCCTTCGTTAAGAAAGGGATCACTACCTGGGGCGACAAGCACCCCACCACCAACCGGATGCGTTTTATCCTGACGGATATGCTTAACCGCACCAGCCGCTTCCTGCTTTTTGTCGTGGCGCTGTTATTCAGCCTGCGTTTCGTCGACTTACCGGATCATCTCTTTGGTACCGTGAGCCACGCCTGGTTCCTGGTCTTCGCTATCCAGGTGGCGCTGTGGATGGATCAGGGGGTGGTGTCGTGGCTTCGTCACGTCATGCTGGCGCCGGGAAGCCATAAAAACCCGGTGACGCTGGTGATCACGGGGCTTATCCTCCGTGCCATAGTCTGGTCAGTGATGCTGCTGTCTATTCTTGCTAACGCGGGCGTCAACATCACTGCTCTGGTTGCCAGCCTTGGGGTAGGGGGTATTGCAATCGCCCTCGCGGTGCAAACGATCCTGAGCGACGTGTTTGCATCGCTTTCCATCGGTTTTGATAAGCCGTTCGAAATTGGCGATTTTGTGGTGTTTAACGATGTCGCCGGGACGGTAGAGCACATTGGCCTGAAAACCACCCGTATCCGCAGCCTGAGCGGGGAGCAGATTGTCTGCGGGAACGCCATTCTGCTGCAACAGACGCTGCATAACTACAAACGGATGCAAACGCGCCGGATCGTCTTTACCTTCGGGGTTGCCAGCGACACGGCGCCGGACAAACTGCGTTCAGTGGGTGATATGGTCAAACAGATCATTACCGACGTCGGGGAAACGAAGTTTGACCGCGCCCATTTCCTGGGCTTCGATCGCGATCGCCTGACCTTCGAGGTGGTCCATATCGTTAATACGGCGGACTACAACAAGTACATGGATATTCAGCAGGAGATCAATATCCGTATTCTGGAGGGGCTGAACCAGCAGGAGATCAAGCTGGCGCTGCCGAGCATGGTTCTGCACGCGCCCTGGATGAATGCCGGCGACGAGGCACCGACGCAGCGGTTGAGCGAAGCGTAATAAAAAAGCCCGCCGTTACCGGCGGGCTTTCATTTTGGGGTCAATCGTCTTCCTCATCGTCCAGTTCAACCGGCGTTTGATACTGATCCGGTTTGATGACCAGAAGGTCGCAGCGCAGGTGGTCAATCACCTGCTCGGCGGTATTTCCCAGGAACGCGGCAGAGATACCGGTCCGGCCAATGGTGCCCAGCACCACAATCCCGGCCTGCAAATGTTCCGCCAGATCCGGAATAACCTCTTCCGGTAACCCTTTTTCTACGTGCGTCATATTCTCATCGATACTGAATTTCTGGCGCAGCGCTTTCATGGCCAGCAGATGCTGACCGCGAATCGCGTCGTTATACACGCTCGGGTCAAATTCAGGCAGCTCGATGGCGATATTGATTGGCGTAACCGGATAGGCGCCCACCAGATGGACTTCGGTGTGGTTAACCTGGTCGGCAAGCTGGATGGTTTCCTTCACCAGCTTCTCGTTCAGCGAATTGTGATAATCCTCTTCGCTGGCCAGATTCACCGCCACGACGGCTTTCCCGCCCTCAGGCCATGGCTGATCTTTCACCATCCATACCGGGCAAGGGCATTTGCGCAGCAGGTGCCAGTCGGTTGGAGTGAAAATCACAGATTCCAGTTTGTCATGCTGGTGCGCCATTTTCAGCAGCAGGTCATGCCCACCGGCCACCACTTCCTGAATAATGGCTTCGAAAGGTCGGTTGTGCCAGACCACTTTGATATCAATCGGTACGCCCGCTTCCAGGTAATATTTCGCCTGCTCGCGGATCCACGCGGTACGCTGGCTGATCACTCCCTGACGCATAGCGGTGCGCTCGTCAGGCGACAGAAGGGTGGTCATCTCGTATGAGAAGTCATAAATCGGCAAAAAGGCTTTAATTTTGCCACCAATCCGTTGATGTAAATACACAGCACGTCGTAATGCCGGCTGATCGTCCTGATTAGGATCGATAGCCACCAGCATGTTTTGATACTTTGCCATACAGGTCTCCTTACTACTGTCACCACAGTCTGTAAGTAAAAGAGTAACCTATATATCTTGAATGAAACAGGGGGGAAGTTTTTGCCAGATCAATAATCATGAAAATTTATCGACCTGGCATAAGATATCCGGGAGAGTTATGCCACGTTACGTGAGTGACCCGCCAGAATGGCCAGCGCTTCACCGTTTTCGATGGTGATGTACTTACCTTTAACCGCCAGCATTCCGCTCTTCTGGAAGCGACCCAGCAGACGGCTGATGGTTTCCACGGTCAGGCCCAGATAGTTGCCAATATCACCGCGCGTCATGGTCAGACGGAATTCACGCGGGGAGAAGCCACGCTCCGCGAAACGGCGGGAGAGGTTATAGATAAAGGCGGCCAGACGCTCTTCGGCATTCTTTTTGGAAAGCAGCAGGATCATATCCTGATCGCCTTTAATCTCACCGCTCATCAGACGCATCATCTGCTGACGCAGGTTCGGCATCTTACCGGACAGATCGTCCAGCGTCTCAAACGGAATTTCGCAGACCATAGAGGTTTCCAGCGCCTGAGCAAAGCTCGGGTGATGGCCACTGCCGATGGAGTCAAAGCCGACTAAATCGCCTGCCAGATGGAAGCCGGTGATCTGCTCGTCGCCCTGTTCGGTAATGGTGTAGCTTTTGATGGTGCCAGAACGGATAGCATAGAGCGATTTCAGTTCGTCTCCCGCCTTAAACAGCGTCTGCCCTTTCTGAATAGGCTTTTTGCGCTCGATGATATTGTCAAGCTGATCGAGTTCGTGCTCATTCAGAGTAAACGGGATACAGAGCTGGCTGATGCTGCAATCCTGGCAATGGATAGCACAACCGCCAGACTGAATGCGTCGTATAATTCGCTTTTCCGGGATCATAGGTTTGCTCAAGCCTTAATTGATATTGGTCAATTTTAACATCTTTTTGGTAAGGACGTAAGTCTGGCAAACCCCCAATAAAGACAAGAGACGGCAGCGTGTTGCCATCTCCTTGAAATTCCACAGAATGATTAAGGATTATGAACCTAACAGGAAGAAAATTAAGCACAAAAAGCCTGGGAATTACAGCAGAAAATACCCTTCGTGACGCAGCAGCCACTCTTTGCGCTGTACGCCCCCGGCATAGCCGGTGAGGGTGCCGTTGCGCCCGATCACGCGATGGCAAGGCACCACAATGCTGACGGGGTTAGAGCCATTTGCCGCACCGACCGCGCGCGCCGCGCCGGCACGGCCAAGCTGTTCTGCCAGCTGACCGTAGTGCATCACCTGCCCGCAGGGAATATTACGCAGCGCCTGCCACACCTCGCGCTGGAAAGGGGTGCCCGCCGTGGCGGTTGGCAGGGTATTAATAATGCTGAGATCGCCCTCGAAGTAGGCCGTCAGTTTATCGCTCAGCCCGCCAGGATTACGGGCAGTAATACGCTCGTAACCCTCGGCGCGATAATGGATGTTGAGCAGCTCAACCATCCGGTCGCTGTGCTCTTCCCATTCAACCGCGCGCAGATTGAACGCTTCATCCGCGATAACCCACAGCGGCCCCAGCGGCGTCGCAATCTTATCTTCGAGTAATCTCAGCATCAGTACTCCTTAGTTCAGCCTCGGGTAAACACCCGGTCCAATCGGCAGGCCGACAAGATACCACGCCACCAGCATCACCAGCCATACCCCTAAGAAGATAAGCGGATAGGGCAGAACCAGCGAATAGTAGGTACCCAGCTTAGCCTCCGGTCTGTAGCGTTGCAGGAAGCCTAAAAACAGCGGAACGAAGGGTGACACGGGCGCCAGCGGGATCACCGAGGAATCGGCGACACGGAACAGGATCTGGGCGAACGCAGGATGGAAGCCGAGCATCATAAACATGGGGACAAAGATGGGCGCCAGAATCGACCAGATGGCCGACCCGCTGGCAATAAACATGCACAGCAGGGACGACAGCAGCGCCAGGCCGACAAACGCCGGAACACCGCTCAACCCCGCCGCCTCCAGCGCGTCCGTCAGGCTCACGGCCATAAACTTGCCCATGTTGCTCCAGTTAAACATGGCGACAAACTGCGCCAGCGGGAACACCATCACGATAAAACCCGCCATCTCCTTCATCGGCTCGATCATCAGGTGCGGCAGATCTCCCTGACGGCGGATTTTGCCGGTGGCGATGCCGAACGCGAGCGAAACGACGAAGAAGAAGAGAATTATCAGCGGCACAATGCCCTGAATAAACGGCGAGGGCAGTACGGTGTGTTTGATCGGATCGCGCAGCACGCCATTTTCCGGCACCACCATCAGCGCCACCACCGCAATGAACGCCAGCGAGACGATCCCGGCTACGCGCAGGCCGAACTGCTGCTCTTTGCTCAGCGTCTCCAGCTTTTCATCGCTCCGGCCTTCCCATTTACCCAGGCGCGGCTCAATGATCTTATCGGTAATCAGCCCCCCGACAATCGTCAGGACAATCACCGAACTGGCCATAAAGTACCAGTTGTCGATCACGCTGACGTGCATAGTCGCATCGATGGTGCTGGCTGCCTCCGTACTGATGCCGGAGAGCAGCACATCGGTGGTCACGATAAGCAGGTTAGCGGTAAACCCACAGCCGACGCCCGCAATCGCCGACAGCAGACCCGCAACAGGATGACGGCCAACGGCGAGGAAAATCAGCGCCCCCATCGGCGGCATGATCACCAGCGCCGCGTCGGACGAGATATGGCTGAAGAAGGCAATAAACAGCACCATATAGCTGGCATAACGCGCGCTGACGTGCGAGGCCATTTTCACCATCAGCGCGGGCAGCAGACCCACGCGTTCGGCCAGTCCCGCGCCTAACACCAGCGCCAGGATGGCGCCCAGCGGCGCAAAACCGCTGAAGTTTTTAATCACGTTCGGCAAAAACCAGTGCAACCCTTCAACGCTGAGCAGGTTTTTCACTGCCACCATGCTGCCGTCGGCCGGGCTGCGCACGCTCACATCAAAGGCGGACAGCACGGCCGTCGCGACCATCAGGATGACAATTAAATAGATAAAAAGCAGGAAAGGGTGCGGCACTTTATTGCCGATCCTTTCAACCCAGCCATAGAGCTTACCGGATGGGGAATGCGAAGGTATGGAAGACATACTCATGGGCGTTCCTCGGGACTGTTGTTGTGTTGTTGTGTTGTGTTTTTTTATTTTAAAGGTGACGGTGTCACGCCCTGCGGGATCGGACACTCGTACGGTTTTTCTGTTGTGTGTTGTTCGAACTCTTCCCGGCATTTTCGCAACAGGTCGGCATCCTGAAGCAGATGCAGCGCGGTCGCGCCCATCACTTTTCCGGCCAGCAACATGCCTTTATGGGCAATTGAGGTACGCCCCTGCGCCACTAATTGCCAGGTATGCAGTGGGGTGCCGACGGTAAAACAGGGGCTAAAGCACTGTGCGACAGGCATCTTCCAGCTGACATCCCCCACATCGGTGGAGCCTGCCAGCACGTTATCGGTGATGGCGTAAGGGGCAACTTCATCCACCAGCAGCGTCTCCTGATGGCGTCGGGCAAACGCTTTTCCCTCTTCGGCCCCCGTTGCGGCAATGTTTTTCAGGCTGTTTTGCAGGTCGTTTGCCGTGAGCGTGGCGCGGATTTCACGGGCAAATTCGCGTTCCTCTTCCGTCCAGGCCGGCGTGCCATAATGCTGCAATGCGCGGTACATCGCCGCTTCGAGCGTACGGTTCGGCAGATAGCTGGAGCAGGCTTTATCAAAGCGGCACTCGACGGTGGTTTCGGTCATCATCGCCGCACCCTGGGCGATTTTCTCGATGCGCGCGTAGATCTGCTGCGCATCGGCCATCTCCGGGGCGCGGATCAGGTACAGCACCTCGGCCTGGGCCTGTACCACGTTGGGCGAAATCCCGCCGGTATCGGTGATGGCGTAATGAACGCGCGCTTTTTCAATGATGTGTTCGTTGAGGAAGTTTGTACCGGTGGTCATCAGCGTCACGGCATCCAGCGCGCTGCGCCCCAGATGTGGGGAGTTTGCGGCATGAGCGGCGATCCCCTTAAACCGCCAGGCGGCCTGAATATTGGCCAGCGTGCTGACGTTAAACATCCCGGCAAAGGCCTCCGGGTGCCATGTCACGGCAGCGTCTACGTCGTCAAACAGACCTTCACGTACCATAAAGGTTTTACCGGAGCCGCCTTCCTCGCCGGGGCAGCCGTAAAATCGTACCGTTCCGCTGCCGCCGTGTTGTTCCAGCCAGCTTTTCACCGCCACCGCCCCGGCGAAGGCAGCAGTGCCTAACAGGTTATGCCCGCAGCCGTGGCCGTTCGCCCCCGGGGTGGCGGATTGCGCCGTCGCGCAGTGCGCCTGCTGGCTTAGCCCGGCCAGGGCATCGTATTCGCCCAGAAGGGCGATAACGGGTTTGCCGCTGCCGTAGCTGGCAATAAAGGCATTGGGAATGCCTCCGGCTTCCCGCGTCAGGGTAAAGCCCTCTGCTTCCAGCGCGCTGGCGAGCCGTTCGGCGGACCAGAACTCTTCGAAGCGCGTTTCGGGATGATCCCAGATGTCGTCGGCAATATCGGTTAACGTCTGACATCGCGTGTCGATGGCATCGGCGATAAAAGCGTAGTTCTCCTGCATTACACACCTCGCGTCCACGGGAAATTAAGCGCAGTTCGCGCCAGCGTTTCGATGGCAACGTTCATCACCTGCTCATCAAAATCGAATTTTTCGTTGTGATGTCCGGCGCTCAGCTCGGTGCCGAAGACCATATACGAGGCCATGCCGCCGTTCTGCTGTACGCGGGCCATCATTAGCGTGGCATCTTCGGAGCCCGCAGGCGCTTTGACCTTATCAATGGCATGAGTCACGCCGGGCACCTGGCTTGCCTGTTCGCGCAGATAATCGACCCAGGCCGGGGAAGGGGCGCTGGAGGTCGCCGCCCCCATCAGGTTTACCCCGGCTGTTACGCCGTAGAGCGCCGCCGCGCCGGTAATTACCGCCTGTGCGCGCTCAAAGACATACTGATTAATAGCCTCGCTTTCGCCGCGGGTTTCAACCTTAAGCAACGCATCAGCCGGAACCACGTTGCGTCCGCTGCCCGCCTGCATGACCCCGACGTTAACCCGGGACGCGCCTTCGCTGTGTGGTGCGATGCCATGCAGCGCGATGGCGGCCTGGGCAGCCGCGAGCAGGGCGTTACGGCCCTCTTCTGGTTTACCGCCAGCGTGTGCGGCGACCCCGGTAAAGCGCACGTCAAATTTGGTGGTCGCCATGAAGTTATCGCTGCCGCAGATCACCGTCCCTTCCGGAACGCCGGTCCCGATATGAATGGCGGTAAAGTAGTCCACGCCGTCCAGCGCGCCTGCGGCGACCATAGCCCGCGCGCCGCGCGTACCCTCTTCAGCAGGCTGGAAGATCAGTTTGATGATGCCGTTGAGCTGCGCTTCATTCTGCTTAAGCACCTGCGCCAGCCCCAGACCAATGGTGGTGTGGCCGTCGTGCGCGCAAGCATGCATCATTCCCGCATTGCAGGAGGCAAAACCGTCGCGGAAGGGGCGATGACTTTCGTCAAGCGCTTCGCTTAAATCAAGTGCATCCATGTCTACCCGAAACGCCAGCGTTGGGCCCGGACGTCCGGTATTCAGGGTCGCCACAATGCCGGTAAATCCGCCCTCAAACGGCGCCAGCCATTTCTCCGGCGCACCCTGCGCCCGGGCGCGGGCAAACTCTCGCGAAAGGGTGGCATCATCGGGCAGTCCCATACGGCTTTCGGCATCGACCACGTCGCGCCCCATCGCCAGTTCGTAGCCCAGCGAGTCGAGGATCTCCGCGACTTTCGCAGCTGTTCGAAACTCTACCCAGCCGGATTCCGCAAAATGGTGGAAATCGCGACGCCATGCGCTCAGTTGTGGAGCTAATGTCTGAATGTACTGCGCCAGTGCGTTCATATCTTTTCCTGTCATCATTAAAATATGTGAACTGCTTCACGCTGTGATAGTTTTTACTTATCACTAATCGTTTTTTCACAGTTTTAACCGTTCAGGAATTACCCTCGCACATCCGTTTCCATTAAAGTAGATGACAGTTTCTTTACTCTGATAAACAACGGTTATCGGTCTCGTTATGTCATTTCAGATTAAATTTCATCAAATCAGGGCGTTTGTCGAAGTGGCGCGTCAGGGCAGCATTCGCGGCGCCAGCCGGACGCTTAATCTTTCGCAGCCCGCGCTGACCAAATCCATTAAAGAGCTGGAGGAGGGTATGGCGGCCCAGCTATTTGTGCGCCGGAGTAAAGGCGTCGCGCTGACCGAGTGCGGGGAAGGGTTTTATCACCGCGCTAATTTGATTCTGGAAGAGCTGCGTGCAGCGCAGGATGACATCCGCCAGCGACAGGGCGAGCTTGCCGGGCAGATCAATATTGGGATGGGAGCCAGCATTTCACGCAGCCTGATGCCGGCCGTCATTACGCGTTTTCATGCGCAGCATCCTCAGGTCAACGTCCGGATTATGGAAGGCCAGCTGGTGTCGATGATTAATGAATTACGTCAGGGTGAGCTGGACTTTACCATCAATACCTATTATCAGGGGCCATACGATCACGAATTTACGTTTGAAAAGCTGTTCGAAAAGCCTTTTGCTGTATTTTGTCGGGCAGGGCATCCGGCGACAGGGGCGACCTCAATTAATGAGCTTCTGCAATATAACTGGACGATGCCTACGCCCCGGGGAAGTTATTATAAGCAGTTGCAGGATACTTTTAACCATCGCTCTCAAATACCGCGAATTGGCGTTGTCTGTGAGACCTTTTCCTCCTGTATTAGCCTCGTCGCACAAAGCGATTTCATCAGCATTTTACCGCAGGAGCTGGGCTGCGATCCGCTTCTGGCGCACCGTCTGATAATGCTGCCGGTTGTCGAAACCCTGCCTAAAGCAGCATATTATTTAATTCAGCGTCGTGATTCTCGCCAGACACCGCTTGCCGAATCATTAATCACGCAGTTTCGAAGGGAAGCCAGGAAATTAATTTAATCAAAATAACAACAATAAAAAAATAGAGTCTGCCCGACATCAGACAGACTCCACAGTACACACAGTCGTGCGTCCTTTCGCGGATCCTACATGCATTATCCATTGGGCAGGTTTATTAAGTTATAACAGCTTTTTCTTAAAAGAGAAGGACGTTGAGTGATTGATTTCACGATTTTTTAACGTAAATTATTTAATTAATTACGGCTGAAATTTAAGTTAAGGTTAGATTAAATTTATTGCGTCTGCGATTATCTGTTCCTTAAGCCATTATTTGAACCCGTGCCTGGATGATTGAGACCCGCAACGGGCGCAGGTATAGTACATCACTCAGATGTAGCCGGAGGATTTCCATGAACCCTGACGACAAATCACTTTTTCTTGACGCCATGGAGGATGTCCAGCCGCTCAAACGCTGCGCGGATATTCACTGGCAGCAGAGCCGCAACACGCGGGCGCGTCAGGAAATAGATACTGAGCAGCTCGATAACTTTCTGACGCTGGGGTTTCTGGAACTGTTGCCCCTTGACGAGCCGCTGATGTTCCAGCGCGAAGGGGTACAGCAGGGGGTATTTGATAAGCTGCGTTCCGGCAAATATTCCCGTCAGGCCAGCTTAACGCTGTTACGCCAGCCTGCGGAGCAATGCCGCCAGCTGGTCTATTCCTTTATTCGCCAGGCCGGACGTGACGGGCTACGCAACCTGATCATCGTGCATGGTAAAGGGCGTGAACAGCAGTCGCATCCTAACGTGGTGCGCAGCTATCTTGCGCGCTGGCTGACCGAGTTCGACGAAGTACAGGCCTTTTGCGAAGCGCAGCCGTATCACGGTGGCAGCGGAGCATGCTATGTCTCGTTGCGTAAGTCAGAGGATGCGAAGCGAGATAACTGGGAGCGCCACGCCAAGCGCAGTCGCTAATCAGGAAGGCGGGCGAGATGCCCGCCTGTCACTCAGAAGGTTTCCCAGTTCGCGTCAGCTGTATTCGCGCCTGCCGCTGACGGGCGCAGCAGTACGGGCGTTTTCACGTTTTTAGGGCGAGCCGCCAGCGATGCCTGAGCGTTCAGCCGGAATGCCGCCACGGCCTGACGCAGCTGTTCAGACTGATCTTCCAGCGCTGCCGCCGCCGTTGCCGACTCCTGTACCAGCGCGGCGTTTTGCTGCGTGACGCTGTCCATCTGCGAGACCGCCAGGCTGACCTGCTCTATACCGCGGCTCTGCTCGTCAGACGCCGAGGAAATCTCAGCCATAATATCGGTCACGCGCGTCACGGCCGCGACGATCTCTTTCATGGTCGCACCCGCCTCGCTCACCTGTTCCGAGCCGGTATTCACCCGGCTGACAGAGTTCTCGATAAGCCCTTTGATCTCTTTTGCCGCCTGCGCGCTGCGGCTGGCCAGCGTCCGTACTTCACCTGCCACGACCGCAAAGCCGCGACCTTGTTCCCCGGCACGGGCGGCTTCAACCGCCGCGTTGAGCGCCAGAATGTTGGTCTGGAAGGCAATGCTATCGATAACGCCGGTGATATGCGCAATTTGCTGAGAACTGTCGGCAATGTCATTCATGGTACGCACCACGTTATCCACCACCTGACCGCCGCGAGCGGCGGTTTCAGACGCATTCTTCGCCAGCAGCGTCGCCTGACGGGCGTTATCCGAGTTCTGTTTCACCGTGGCAGTCAGCTCTTCCATACTGGCGGCGGTCTCTTCCAGCGAGGCTGCCTGCTGCTCGGTTCGCGCGGAAAGGTCGTTACTCCCGGCGGCAATTTCTCCTGCGCCCGTGTAGATAGAATCTGTGCTGCCGCGCACGGCGCTGACGGTGCTCACCAGCGACTGCTGCATCTCGTGCAGACCAGCAGCCAGCTGGCCCATCTCGTTGCGCCCGGTAATCGCGACATTTTGCGTCAGATCGCCGCTCGCGATGGTGCGAATATGGTTCATGATGGCGTTGAGCGGTTTCAGGAGCAGGTGCTGTAAACCCTGCCAGATCACCACCAGCACGGCGATCACAGTCAGGAAGATCGCCGCCAGCGTCCACTGCATCTGGGTAAAGCTGCTCTGATTCTCTTCGGCGGCGGCTTTCAGCAGCACGTTGTTTTCAGCGCGCCAGCGGGTATAGACCGCCTCCATCTCATCCTGCGCCTGCTGGGCGTCCAGGTCGCCATAGGCCTGATAGTTATCGGCGCGCAGATACTCAATGGACAAGCGCATCACCTCGTGCATTTGCTTCCAGGCTTTCTGCATCTCTTCGGTGAGCGCGGCATTCTGGCCCTTCACCTGCGAAATCGCCTGCCAGTTTTTGTAATAGTCTTCGGCTTTGGTCAGCGAACCGTTCGCGGTGCCCAACAGCGTGTTGATTGCTGCGAGAGAGGCCGGATCGCGCTGGTTTTTCAGGTAGCGGATCGCCACGCGGGTGACGGTAACGCGCGTTTTCACCAGCGTGTTCACGCTGTCGCTCAGGCTCTCCTGTTGGGCATTGAGTAACCCGGAGTTCTGAAAGTTGTGACGATCGTTGTTAACGGCAGAGTAGAACAACCCTCCCGTGACAACTTGCAGCAGACAGAATATGGTGAGGGCAAAGATAATACCGGTAATCACGTGCAGATTTTTCAGCATGGCGGTCATCCGTAAGAGAAGAGGCAGGGTTACATCAATACTATCGTCGTAGCGAATTTAAACTTTAATTTTACTATTGCTTAACTAATGGTTTCGTTGCGGAACCTGTTGTAAATCCGGATCATTTTTTATGAGGAAGGTCAGCATGAGCAGCATAGATAAAAGCGGAACGTTCACGCTCGGAACGCGTACGGTTAAACGATTTGGCTATGGCGCGATGCAGCTTGCCGGGCCTGGCGTTTTTGGTCCGCCAAAAGACAAAAATGCGGCGCTGGCGGTGCTGCGTGAAGCGGTGGCGTCGGGTGTGAATCACATTGATACCAGCGATTTTTACGGACCTCATGTGACCAACCAGCTTATCTGCGAGGCGCTTCATCCGTACCGGGACGACCTTACGATTGTGACCAAGATCGGAGCCCGACGCGGCGAGGATGCCTCCTGGCTGCCGGCGTTTTCCGCGCAGGAGCTGACGCAGGCGGTGCATGACAACCTGCGTAACCTGAAGCGGGATGTGCTGGACGTGGTTAACCTGCGGATCATGTTTAGCACCCACGGACCGGCGGAAGGCTCGATTGCCGCGCCGCTGAGCACCCTTGCGGAGCTGCAACAGCAGGGGCTGGTTCGCCATATTGGGCTGAGCAACGTCACCGCTTCGCAGGTCGCTGAAGCGCAGAAGATGGTTTCCGTGGTGTGTGTACAGAACATGTACAACGTTGTGAATCGCGGTGACGATGCGCTGGTCGATTCGCTGGCGCAGCAGGGGATTGCCTGGGTGCCGTTCTTCCCGCTGGGAGGTTTCACGCCACTGCAATCTTCCGGACTACAGGCGGTGGCGGATTCACTGGGCGCGACGCCGATGCAGGTGGCGCTGGCATGGCTGCTGCAACGCTCGCCAAATATCCTCTTGATCCCGGGAACCTCGTCGGTGGCGCATCTGCGTGAAAACCTGGCGGCAGCCGATCTGGTATTGCCGCCTGAGGCGCTGGAGACGTTAAATTCGCTGGTGGGGTAATCCCGATGGCAGCAAAAGCCCGGAGGATTTTTCGGGCTTTTGCTGTTTATGATCCAATCTGACTTTTTTGGCGGTGAAGCGCTAATGCTTCCGCCACGATTTCTTGCTTACTTTTCCGTGTTTCATACGCAGTAATGCGGATGTACTCCATCAGCGCAGGATCGATGCGCGCGCTTAACATCCTGAGTTCGGCCTCCTTTGCGACACCGCGAGCAACACGCTTATCGGGATAATCACGGGCGGGCATAGAAAACGTCCTCCAAAAATTGTCTTGTTAATTTGTGCTGTAAAATATGCGCCAGTCTAAATAGAAAGTCAACGGATAGTGATTATGCAGTGATGCTGATTTGTCATTTGTGTATTTAGAAGTCATTAGTAAGTGATTTGATAGTGATGTTTTATGACGCGTTAAGCTTGCTCATACGTAAAAATTTACAAAGCAAATAATCTTCATTGCTATAGGGGGTTATAAGCGAAGCGGTTAAGGCGTAGCCAGCCGCTTACGCTGACATGGCTTGATCGATACCTCAGTTAAAACTACTGTATATAAAAACAGTATGGAGGTATTTATCATGATCTTTTTCAGACCCGCAGAGTTGCGTGAAATCGTTGCTATTCCACTTTTCAGCGACTTAGTACAGTGCGGCTTCCCCAGCCCGGCAGCGGATTATGTAGAGCGGCGTATCGATTTAAACGAGTTATTAGTCGCCCATCCCAGCTCCACTTACTTTGTCAAAGCCGCCGGTGACTCGATGATAGAAGGGGGGATTAATAACGGTGATTTGCTGGTGGTGGACAGTTCCCGCAAGCCTGAGCATGGCGATATCGTGATTGCGGCGGTAGAGGGCGAATTTACCGTGAAGCGCCTCCAGTTGCGTCCCAATATTCAACTCAACCCCATGAATAGCGCCTATTCACCGATTATTGTCGGCAGCGACGATACGCTCGATATCTTTGGTGTAGTGACGTATATCGTGAAATCCGCGAGCTGATCGTGTTTGTGAAGCTTAATTAATAGGCAATAAGTTAATTCTCATCATGCAAAAATCTTACGTTATCCGGGCTGTCTTGTCAGCAAACCTGATATTCATCGCATAAGCCGGAACTGACTGGTCAAATATTCTGGTATTGGCGAATTACAGAGTGATATCCCATTTTTTTATTTTGTTATGTTCCTGCACTTTAGTGAGTTTTCTTTTCTTCCGACAGAATACATTTTGTCTACATTATAATTTTAACTTATGATTCGCACACGAACAATCGATGTTATGCAGGGTTTTAGCATCGTGGCAGTCAATAAAACCCTGCTGTTATAAAGTAATCAGGAGATTCATTTTTATGTCAGACAATAATCCCCGCCCATCCGGCTGGTTAGGCCCGTGGTGCCTGCTGGTGGGTGTGATACTTCTTGTAACGGGGCTCTTTTTTGCCATCGGCGGTTTTAAACTGGTTTCCCTGGGGGGGAGTTGGTATTTTCTCATCGCCGGGGTTATCACTCTGCTCTCTGCGATTCAGTTCTTCCGCCGCAAGTCCTCTGCCGTGGGGCTGTTTGCCCTGGTGTTTCTTGGTACCCTGATTTGGGCATTTTTCGATGCCGGGCTCGACTTCTGGCCGCTGGTTTCCCGTTTAATGGTACCCGCCGGGCTGATGGTGCTGGCAGCCGCCACCTGGCCTGCATTGCGTAAACGTGAAGGAAAACCGTCCTGCGTAAAAGGGGCCCTGGGGGTCTGCGCGGTCCTTATTGTCGCCATGGGCGTCACCTTTGTTCAGATGTTTCAACCCCATCCGACCGTGCCGTTTAGCGGTGAAAAACGCCCGCTGGTGCCGGTAAAAGATGATGCGAAACAGCAGAACTGGGATCACTACGGTAATACGGCTGGCGGTAGTCGCTTTGTGGCGCTGGACCAGATAACCCGTGACAACGTGAAAAACCTGAAACCGGTCTGGACCTACCATACCGGTGACGTACCGGAAAGTCCGGACGGCAATGGCGCAGAAGATCAGCAAACGCCGCTACAGGTTGGCGATCGTGTCTTCCTCTGTACGCCGCATAACAACGTGATCGCCGTGGATGCCGATAGCGGGAAAGAGATCTGGAAAGCGGAAATCAACGCCAGGTCTGCAATCTGGATGCGCTGCCGTGGTCTGGCGTACTTTGATGCCACCAAACCGCTGGCGCAGCCAACGGTAGCCGGCTCCACGCCGGTTCTGCCAGCGCAGGTGGCACCGGGCGCTGCATGCCAGCGTCGTATCCTGATGAACACCATCGACGGTAAGCTGATCGCGTTAGACGCCGATAACGGCAAGTTCTGCCCGGACTTCGGTACTAACGGCAGCGTTAACCTGCATGAAGGGATGGGCGACGCGTCAGATCCCACCTACGTGCTGACGTCGGCCCCGACGCTGGCGGGTACGACGGTTGTCGTTGGCGGCCGCGTTGCGGATAACGTCAGCACCGATATGCCGGGAGGCGTTATACGTGGTTATGACGTGATCACCGGCCAGCTGCGCTGGGCGTTCGACCCGCGTAATCCGGATCCGAACTATGTTCTGAAGCCGGGTGAACACTACAAACGTAGCTCTGCAAACTCCTGGGCCCCTATGTCCTGGGATGCGTCGATGAATACCGTGTTTATCCCGATGGGAAGTTCCTCTGTCGACCTGTGGGGCGCTGACCGTATTCCGGAAGATCACAAATACGCCACCTCAATCCTCGCGCTGGATGCGACTACCGGGAAAGAGAAGTGGGTATACCAGACCGTTCATAACGACCTCTGGGATTTCGATATCCCGATGCAGCCGAGCCTGGTTGATTTCCCGACGAAAGAGGGCAACAAGCCCGCGGTGGTGGTGGGCACCAAAGCGGGGCAAATTTACGTTCTTGATCGCCTGACGGGTAAACCGCTCACTGAAGTGAAAGAGGTTCCGGTAAAACCAGCGGATATTCCACGTGAACAGTACCCGGCAACGCAGCCGCGCTCTGTGGGAATGCCGCAGATTGGCGCGGAAACCCTGAAAGAATCGGATATGTGGGGGGCGACGCCGTTTGACCAGCTGGCCTGCCGTATCAGCTTCAAATCAATGCGTTATGACGGTCTGTACACGATGCCGGGAACCGATATTTCCCTGAGCTTCCCGGGCTCGCTGGGGGGAATGAACTGGGGCAGCTTGTCCACCGATCCGAACAACCAGTACATCTTCGTCAACGACATGCGTCTGGGTCTGTGGGTCCAGCTGATTAAACAAGATCCGCAGAGCGCGGTGGCAAACACGGGCGGTGAAGCCGTGAACGCCGGGATGGGCGCCGTTCCGATGAAAGGAACGCCGTATTCGGTCAACAAAAACCGTTTCATGTCACCGCTGGGCATTCCGTGCCAGAAACCACCGTTTGGCTCCCTCTCCGCAATTGACCTGAAAACGCAGAAAATCGTCTGGCAGGTGCCGGTCGGTACCGTTCAGGATACCGGTCCGTTTGGGATAAAAATGCGCATGCCAATGCCTGTCGGTATGCCGACGCTGGGCGGTACGCTGGCCACGCAGGGCGGTCTGGTCTTCATTGCGGGAACCCAGGATTACTACCTGCGCGCCTTTGATTCCTCCACGGGGGAAGAAGTGTGGAAAGCGCGTCTCCCGGTGGGTAGCCAGGGCGGACCTGTCAGCTATGTATCACCGAAAACCGGCAAACAGTACATTCTGATCTCTGCCGGCGGTGCACGCCAGTCGCCGGATCGTGGTGACTACGTGATTGCCTACGCGCTGGATAAATAACAGCGAAATAAGCAGCCCGGCCCCGTCGTAGTACGGGGCTTTTTTTTGACTAAAAACTACGCACAGGAAGAAAGCGCCGGTTCCGGTCAGCCCGTGAAAAGCACCCGCCAGCGTCGGCGACGGCGAGTCATCTCGCGCCATAGCGCGACTATCTCGTCAGGTTGCAGGGCATCAATAGCCTGCGGCGTTAACACCGGCAAACCATAGCGCTGGCGCAGGGCGGCCACTGCCGTGGCGCTGGCATCCATCGGTGAGCGGATCTGCGTCGCCAGCTGCTGTCGCAACATGCTGAACGCTGCCTCATCGCACGGCGTCAGCTCACGCAAAAATCGTTTGCAGCAACCCAACAGGTTCACGGGAGAACGGTCAGGCGACTGTAACGCCAGCAACAGGCCATCGCGATCGGCAATACGCTGATAACGACAGCTGACCACGTAGCCAATCTGCTGTTCCACGCGCAGGCGCTGGAAAAATTGCGGTTCGCAGCATAACGCCAGCAGCCGCAGCGCGGCGAGCGACGCGCCCGGCGGCAGGGGAATAAACACCAGCAGCGCCGAATCCGCGCTGGCGTGCGGGATGTGTTCGATCCCGCCGGGACAACCGCTTAACGGCAACGGCTTAGCGTTAACCGGCACCCGGAGCAGGCCAAGCTGCCGGGCTAACCCGTGCGCGTGTCCGGCGCTGCCGCCAACTAACGCCGCCAGCCAGCCGTCCCGTGGCGGGTCCGATGCCAGACGTTCAGGCAATTGCTGAAGCAGCTCACGGATGGCAATGCCTTCTGGCGCTGGCGTAATAGCAGGTGCGGGGTGGGAGAGGCGATCGATTATCGCCCCGATGATGGGTTCCGCCGTCACCATGGCGTCAGGAAGCCGCAGGGTGAGCTGCCAGCTACCGTCAACCGTTTGCCACTCGCCGCTGCCGTCGATATGGCGCAGTTCAGCAAGAAGAGGGCGTAACTGTTTGCCCATCGCCACCCCCTGAGACCTGTCCACGCGCGAATAAAAAGGCCTGCGCAGGATCAGCGTCGGCGGTTGTGTCTGCGCCGACAAATGCAGCAGTGGAGCGGCTTCTGACGTCGGGGCTGGCGCAGCATACCTGGCAGTCTGCGGGTAGAAGGAAAACGCGATGGGGCTATCATCTGCAACCGGCTGGCGACGCCAATGGCTAAGCGGCAGGGTAAAACCCTGGCTGGCAATAATTTCAGCGGTTTCCATTTTTTTGCAGGCCAGATACGAGACTGGCGCCGCCAGTAAGTCAGCACAGAAGGCGGAAAAACCTACGGGCGCCGCGCCGGGCGCAAAACCAAATGCCCGCTGGCGCAGCTGCTCCAGCGTCGGCAGGGCGCTGAAACGCTGCTGTGCCAGCCGATAATAATGCCGCTGCTGCTCATCCGTCGTTTGCTGTAGCGCCCGTAGCCAGTGGGTAATATGCGGGTCAATGTCTTCGGGCCGTTCGCTATCAACCGTTAGCGCCAGCCAGCCGTAATCGTCATCCTGATAAAGCCAGTTCAGGGCTACCTCTTCTGCCAGCCCGCGCGCCCGTAGCCCGGCAATCAGGCTTCCGGGGGCGTCGTCCAGTAAAAACTCCCGAAATAAAGTGACGTTGTCACTTTTTCGGATTAACGGACAACGCCACAGTGCGGGTCGCTCCGTCACCGCCAGCTGATAATCTGCTTCAGCGCTAAGACGCAACGGGGGAGCGGTTTCAGGCATGCCTCCTGACGCAAAACCTGACGCAAACGTATGGGCAAGCTCGGCCAGGACATCCAGCGTTTGCGGCCCTTGCAGCCACAATTGCAGGTGCCCGGCTACATAATAGCGACGATGAAAGTCGCGCAACGCGGCTTGCAGCGATCCCGGGTCCTGCCCGAGAGACTCCTTGCTACCCACCTGAAAACGGTGAAAAACCGCAGGTTCTTCCATCGCGTGGCGCGCCGCCGTTTCGCGCCTGGCGGAATCATGTTGCTGGATGAGCCGGTTTTCCGCATCAATGACAGCCACTTCGCGCTGTATGTCATGCGGTGAAAGCAGCGGCGCCTGCAACATATCCCGCAGCCGCGCGACGCCGTAGGACAGGTTATCGGCGGCAACGTCGAAGAAAAAAGCGCTGTGGCGAGCCAGCGTGGTGGCATTGACGCTGCCGCCCTGGCGCTGGACCCAGGCCATGAGTCGATCATCGCCCTGATAGCGCTGGCTACCGCGGAACAGCAGGTGCTCAAGCAAATGCGCAAGACCGGCGAAGCGCGGTGGTTCGTGATGGCTTCCGGCACTCACGCGCGCCAGCGCCGCCGCGCGTGTCGCCTGCGGCTGATGCACCAGCGTTGCGCGCAAACCGCCTGCCAGTTCCACGATGCGGGTGGTCATTATCGTTACAGTTCCCGGGTTTTATAGATAAGCTGAGAACGGGTACGGTTGCGGAACTGAAGCTGACCGATCTTCATATCACTACAGGTTGCTTCGCGGCGCGCCTCGAGGATTTTATGATGATGCGGCGATTTGCTGCACACCGGATCGGCGTTATCCGCATTCCCTGTGAGCATAAAGGCCTGGCAGCGGCAGCCGCCGAAGTCCTTCTCCTTTTCATCGCAGGAGCGGCACGGCTCTGGCATCCAGTCAAACCCGCGATAGCGGTTGAAGCCGAAAGAGTCATACCAGATGGATTCCAGGCTCTGCTCAAGCACCGACGGGAAATCCACCGGCAGCTGGCGCGCGCTGTGGCAGGGCAGCGCCGTGCCTTCCGGGGTCACGCTGAGAAAAATCGACCCCCAGCCGCCCATACAGCCTTTTGGTCGCTCTTCGTAATAATCGGGGGTGACGAACAGCAGGTTGGTCAGATTGCCGCTGGCGGCCATTTTTTGCCGATATTCGGCAACCACGCGTTCCGCGCGGGCAATCTGTTCCCGCGTCGGCAGAAGCCCCTGACGGTTAAGGAACGCCCAACCGTAGAACTGGCAGGTGGCAAGTTCGACGTCGTCGGCGTCCAGTTCGATGCACAGCTCGATGATTTTATCGATCTGATCGATATTATGCCGGTGCAGGACGAAATTCAGCACCATCGGGTAATCACGGGCTTTGACCGCTCTGGCCATGGCCAGCTTCTGCTGGAAGGCTTTTTTATTCCCCGCCAGCGCAGCGTTGAGCACTTCATCGCTGGCCTGGAAGCTAATCTGGATATGGTCCAGACCGGCCTCGCTGAACGCGTCGAGTTTGCTTTCCGTCAGGCCAATTCCCGAGGTGATCAGGTTGGTATAAAAACCGAGATCGCGGGCGGCGCGGATCAGCTCCGGCAGATCTTTACGCGTCAACGGTTCGCCGCCGGAAAAACCTATCTGCACGCTGCCCATCGCCCGCGCCTGGCGGAAAACCTCAATCCACTGTTCGGTGGTCAGCTCCTGATCCTGCCGGGCGAAGTCCAGCGGGTTAGAGCAGTAAGGACACTGTAGCGGACAGCGATAGGTCAGCTCCGCCAGCAGCCACAGCGGTGGATTGACGGCGGGTTTATTCTGGCTCACGGAAAATAATCCACTTCTGTTGATAAGCGATTTGCAGGAATTCTACGACGTCGTCATCCACGCCGCCGGCTTCCGGGAACCGTTCGTTGAGTATGGCAATGATGGCCGCCGCGTCGCGTTGGCCATCGACCAGTTCGAGGATCGCGGCCGCGGTCTCATTGAGTTTAGCCATGCCTTCCGGATAGAGGATGACATGGCTGTCCTGAGCGGCTTCCCATTGCAGGCGATAGCCGCGACGAAAGGCGACGATGGAGTTTTTTTGCATGCTTATACCAGTCGGGTTGTGTGCCAGGCCGCTTTGTCGGTGACCGTGTGATAAGGCGGACGCTGTAGCGCGTAGGCCATGGTCATCGCGTCGAGCATCGACCACAGGATATCGAGTTTGAACTGAAGGATCTCCAGCATCCGATTCTGCTTTTCCGCGCTATCGCAGTAACGCTTCGCCAGCTCCAGACCGTGTTCAACGTCGCGGCTGGCCTGGCTGAGGCGGCTGCGGAAATAAAAATAGCCTTCCTCTTTGATCCATGGGTAGTGCTGTGGCCAGCTGTCGAGACGCGACTGATGGATTTGCGGGGCGAACAGTTCGGTGAGCGAGCTGCATGCCGCCTCCTGCCAGTTGGCGCGGCGGGCGAAGTTAACGTAAGCGTCGACGGCGAAACGGACGCCGGGCAACACGTGGCGTTCGCTGATTAAGTCCTCGCGGCTGAGCCCCACGGCTTCGCCCAGCTGTAGCCAGGCTTCGATACCGCCGTCATGACCGTTGCTGCCGTCGTGATCGAGGATCCGCTGCACCCATTTGCGACGCGTGTGCGGATCCGGGCAGTTCGCCATAATTGCCGCGTCTTTCAGCGGGATCGTCGTCTGGTAGTAAAACCGGTTCGCCACCCAGCCCTGGATCTGCTCGCGGCTGGCCTCGCCGTTATGCATCGCGATATGGTACGGATGGTGAATATGATAGTAGGCGCCTTTCGCCCGGAGGGCGTGCTCAAACTCTTGCGGTGAGAGCGTTTCGCGAATGTGCATAGTTAGTCCTGAAGCGTGATGTTCATCCCGTCCCAGCTCACTTCTATTCCCTGCTGCGCAAGGGCGTGACGCTGCGGCGACTGCTCGTTAAGGATCGGGTTGGTGTTATTAATGTGGATCAGAATCTTGCGCTTTGCCGGCAGCGAGGCCAGCAGCGCCATCATGCCGTGTTCATCGCCGAGCGCCAGATGGCCCATGTCGCGGCCGGTATTGCGCCCGACGCCGGTGGCCTGGAGTTCATCGTCCTGCCAGACGGTACCGTCAATCAGCAGACAGTCCGCTTTTTTAAGCCACGGCAGGATGGTGTCATCGGGTTCACCGAGACCCGGTGCGTAGAACAGCGTCTGACCGTTGCGGCGGTTTTCGATAAACAGCGCCACGTTATGCCCCGGCAGCGGGCGGTCGCGCCACGGCGAATAGGGCGGTGCGTTACTGGCGATGGGGACAGCGGTAAACTGCAAATCAGGGCAGGCTTCCACGCTAAAGGCGGTGAGCGGCGCGATCGGGTGATGAATCAGGCCGCCGTTCCAGTGCCGGAGCATGGTAAAAATCGGGAATCCGCTGGAAAGATCTTCATGCACCTCCGGCGTACACCATACCTGATGCGGGCAGCCCTCGCGCAGGCTGAGCAGCCCGGTGGTGTGGTCAATCTGGCTATCGGTGAGAATAACGCCGCCAATATGCGTGCCGCGCAGAACCTCTTTCTTATTCAGTTCTGGCGTATGGGCAATCTGCTGGCTGATATCGGGGGAGGCGTTACACAGCACCCACTCTTTGCCGTTATCGCTGACGATGATCGACGACTGGGTGCGAGGGGTCGCCTGAAGGGTACCGTCGCGCAAACCCTGACAGTTGGCGCAGTTACAGTTCCACTGGGGGAAACCACCGCCAGCGGCGGAACCGAGGACTTTTATAAACATGAAGATGGGCCAGGTAGTCAAACAAAAATGCCCGCACGGATGGCGGGCAGAGCGATTAGCGGTTGGAAATGTACAGGGTCACTTCCAGGCCAAGACGTAAATCAATAAAAGCAGGTTTCTTCCACATCGTTTTTTCCTCTTTAAAAATGCAGCACTAACGCCATTGTTTGTGCCAGTTTTGTGATGGTCATCAAATAATGCGTCACAGGAGGGCAAAGCTCAACCCGAAAGATGTAAGGAATTAACTTAATGTTTACAACGTAACCTATTGTTGCCAAACATTTTGCAATACCTTTTGCCAGTTGCCCCACAGCAGCTTATTCAGCACAAATTGATCATAGCCGCTGTCACGCAATGCGCTGATTAGCCGCGGTAAACCACTCACATCGTGTAAGTCATCAGGCAACGTAATGCCGTCAAAATCGGAGCCCAGCGCGACATGATCGTCACCCATGATGTTAATAAGATAGTCGATATGACGAACGATTGTGCTCAGCGGGGTATCGCTATCGCGTTTACCGTCGGCGCGCAAAAACGCGTTGCCGAAATTGACGCCTGCCACGCCGCCGCTGTCGCGGATAGCCAGTAGCTGCCGATCGGTCAGATTGCGCGGTTGCGGGCACAGCGTATGGGCGTTGGAATGGGTGGCGACCAGTGGTGAAGAGGAATGACGAGCGGTATCCCAGAACGCTTTTTCATTCATATGCGAAACATCAATCAGCATGTTCAGGACGTTAGCGTGCTTAATGAGGGCGATACCCTCAGCGGTAAGCCCTGGGCCGCTGTCCGGGCTGCCGGGAAACGCCCCGTTAACGCCGGTGCCGAAACGGTTAGCAATGTTCCAGAAAGGCCCAATGCTGCGCACCCCGGCGGCATAGAAAGCCTGTAGATCGTCTCCCTCGCCGTCAAAACCGCCCGCGCCCTCAATATGCGCCACCATCGCCAGCACTTTATCCTGACGGCAGCGTTCGATATCCGCCGCGCTCAGGCACAATCGCGCCCGGCCATCGGAGTGGGCGACAAGCTGCTTAAGGATCGTCAGCTGCTGCCAGAGAATGTCGACCGGCTGCCACGGCTCGCTGGCGTATTGTGGCGCCATGCGGGCGATATACTCCTGCGGCGGCACGAACAGCGCGAACAGCCCGCCGGAAAATCCGCCTTGCTGCATGCGCGGATAATCGAGGTGTCCGTTCTCAATGCCGGAGAAGAAGGCCGTTACCGGATCCTGGCGATGGTGAAGCCATAAATTAAGCAACAGGTCATTGTGACCATCAAAAATCGCCATAGCGCATCCCACTGTCTTTTATTGCTGCGAAAGTTGCCTGGCACGATAACCGATTTGTCCGGTCCGGCAAGGGGAAAATTACAACTTAGCAGCAATTGTTAATATCACTTAACAGTGAGGAGATCCTCAAAGCGGGTGGTGTAGCGGGGTGAAAGCATTTCCCGTTTCATCTGCCACGGCTGCTGAATACCCTGTCCCGCGAAGTAAAGCGTGCCACGGCCATTTTCAGCATTCAGATGGTCTAATACATCCATTAACTTTTGGCTGTTTTTCCTGGGTGCGTTGTCGTCAAACAGATTAAGTTGCGCGACGCCCTGGCTATAAAAATCTCCCAGCATCACTCCGGCTTTCTGGTACCGATGGCCGTTCTTCCAGACCGCATCCAGACAACGAACTGATGCGCCGATAATATCCCGGCTATCCTGGGTTGGGGTGAGCAGTTTTACCGACGCGCTATTGCCATAATATGGCTCGTTAAGCGCGAAGGGCGAGGTTTTAACAAATACGGAGATAAAGCGGCAATGCTGATGCTCATTGCGAAGTTTTTCTGCTGCCCGGGCGGCATAACTACAGATGGCCTGGCGTACATCGTCATATTCGGTGAGGCGTTCGCCAAACGAGCGCGAACAGACGATTTCTTGCTTTACCGGGGCAAACTCTTCCAGTTCAAGACACGGTTCCCCCCGTAATTCACGCACCGTTCTCTCCAGCACGACATTGAAATGTTTTCTTATGAACCGGATATCGGTGTCTGCCAGTTGCAGGACGGTCTTAATCCCCATCATCTCAAGCTTCTTCGCTATGCGACGTCCTACACCCCAAACGTCTTCGACGGGTAGCGCCGCCATCAGCTTTCTCTGACGATCCACATTGGATAAATCAACAACGCCTCCCGTCTGGCGCTGCCAGCGTTTCGCCGCGTGATTTGCCAGTTTCGCCAGCGTCTTTGTGGGTGCGATGCCCACTCCGACGGTCAGATGGGTGCGTTGCAGTACGGTCGCTCTCATTTCATGCCCAAAGTCGGAAAGATCGCGACAATTACGCACGCCGGTAAGATCGCAAAAGATCTCATCAATTGAGTATATTTCGCTACGAGGCGACATCTCTTCAAGCGTGTTCATTACCCGGTTGGACATATCCGCGTAAAGTTCATAATTACTGCTGAAACAAACCACGCCATGATGCCTGAAGAGATCTTTCTGTTTGAAGTACGGTTCACCCATTTTCACAAAGGGTTTGGCTTCAGCGGAGCGAGAGATGACGCACCCATCGTTATTGGACAACACGACCACCGGTCGTCCCTTCAGGTCCGGGCGAAAAACCGTTTCACAGGAAGCATAGAAAGCGTTCACATCACACAGTGCAAACATGGTCAGCTCGCTCTGGTATCGCCAGGAGGGGTGAAAAACTGCATTATGATCACCGTTAATTAAGACTGTATTTATATACAGTATTGTATGTTGATAGCAAAGATCAAGGGGGAACGAGGAGTGACGTCGTACGGGTGCAGGAGGGAGAGGGTTATGTTCAGAATGGCGGCGAGGCAAATCTGGCGGAAAGGGTATTTAATGAAATGTTTAAGGAATATAAGTGCCCATACGACAGGTATGGGCAGTGAAGCCGTCGATATTACTTCTTCTTGTTCATCATCGCCTTGAGATCGGCAAAGGGGTTAAACGTGGCGACACCCACGTCTTTTTGCGCATCCTCACCCGCGACAACGGTGGTGCCATACTGATCCGCTTCGGTGTACTTTGAGTGTTCGTGATCGTGACAAAACAGGCACAACAGCTCCCAGTTACTGCCATCTTCCGGGTTATTGGTGTGATCGTGGTCGATATGGTGAACCGTGAGTTCACGAAGATTTGAATAAACAAACTCACGCGAGCAGCGTCCACAAACCCAGGGGTAGATTTTTAGCGCTTTTTCACGGTAGCCGCTTTCCAGCCGTGCGTAGTTTTTGGGGATCAGAGCCATTGCGGATGTTACCTGTTAAAAAGAGAATAATTCACACTATATCCCATTATGAGATGTCAGGAGAATGCCTCCTCTGCGGGAAGGCAGCGTGCGATTTGCGTATTTCTGTCAGTTTATTTGAAGCATTCCGTTAAATAATCACCATTTATTCTCATCCGTTAATGCGTAGAGTAGGGATAACGCAATGCTTTATCAGGATACTCCACTATGAAAAAGATCGGATTTTTGTCGTTTGGTCACTGGACGCCGTCACCCCAGTCCGGCACGCGAACCGCGGCTGACACGCTGCTACAGTCCATCGATCTGGCGGTCGCCGCCGAAGAGCTGGGCGCGGACGGGGCTTATTTCCGTGTGCATCACTTTGCCCGCCAGCTCAGTTCGCCATTCCCCTTGCTGGCTGCAATAGGCGCGAAAACCAAACGCATTGAAATCGGGACGGGCGTGATCGACATGCGGTATGAAAATCCGCTGTATATGGCGGAAGATGCTGGCGCGGCAGATCTCATCTCCGGCGGGCGATTACAGCTTGGTATCAGCCGGGGTTCGCCGGAGCAAGTGATTGATGGCTGGCGTTATTTTGGTTACGTGCCGCAGGAAGGGGAAAACGAATCTGATATGGCGCGCCGCCACACTGAGGTACTGCTTGACGTATTACGCGGTGAAGGGTTTGCAAAGCCTAACCCACAGCCGATGTTCCCAAACCCGCCGGGATTGTTGCGTCTGGAGCCGCATTCAGAAGGCTTACGCGATCGTATCTGGTGGGGGGCTGGCTCTAATGCAACGGCAGTATGGGCGGCAACACTGGGGATGAACCTGCAAAGCTCAACGCTGAAAGATGATGAAACCGGCGAGCCGTTCCATATTCAGCAGGCAAAACAGATCCGTGCCTACCGACAGGCCTGGGCTGAGGCAGGGCATACCCGTCAGCCACGCGTTTCGGTCAGCCGCAGTATTTTTGCCCTGATGGACGATCGCGACCGGATGTATTTCGGCTCAAGCCGCAATGAGAGCGACAGCGTGGGCTATCTGGATGAGAAAACGCGGGCCATTTTCGGACGCAGCTATGCCGCAGAGCCAGACAAGCTGATTGAACAGTTGAAAAAGGATGAAGCGATCGCGGAAGCGGATACGCTGTTACTTACCGTGCCGAATCAGCTGGGCGTGGAATACAACGCACATGTGATCGAGTCCATCCTGAAACATGTCGCACCGGAAATGGGATGGCGCGATCGCAATGCTTAATCTGGCTCTCTGGTATCGCCGGTTTGGTGAGCCTGAATCGGTACTGCAAGCGGAAACCACACCATTGTCGCCGCGACAGCCGGGAGAGATACGTGTGCGCATGCTTTTTTCCCCGGTGAACGCCTCCGATCTCATCCCCATCACCGGAGCATATCGCCATCGCACGCCGCTGCCTGCGATAGCCGGTTATGAAGGGGTCGGAATAGTGACCGAAACGCCCGCCGCTTATCCGGCGCTGCTGGGCAAGCGGGTCCTGCCGTTACGGGGGCAGGGAACCTGGCAGCGCTATGTCGACTGCCCGGCGGCGTATGCGGTTCCCGTCCCGGACGACGTCGACTCGCTACTTGCCGCGCGGGCGTATATCAACCCGCTTGCCGCACAGATGATGCTGGACCGCTATCCTCCGGTCGGGAAAACGGTGCTGCTCACCGCTGCCGGTTCTGACTGCGCCGTTCTGCTCGGGCAATGGGCACGCCAGGCGGGTGCGGAGGCGGTTTACGGGATCCATCGTTCGCCCGTGCACGCTCAACGTCTGGCTGAAATGGGGATCGTCCCGATTGCGCAACATGATACGGCCGCCGTCAACGCTGCCGCCGCGCAAGCGGAGGTGGTGTACGACGCCACGGGCGGCAGTCTGGCGGAGACGATCCTGAGCGTGATGCCCGAAACCGGCACCTTTGTCTGCTACGGGCTACTCTCCGGGCAGACCTTCCGGCAGCAGCGGCCGTTGCCGCGCGTGGCGTGGTTTCACATTCGTAACTATCTGGACGCGCTGAGCGCTGAGGCGTGGCAGGCGGAGTTTCGGCGCATCTGGCCTAAACTGCGCGCCAGCCAGTGCAGCGATGTCACCCTCTACCCGCTGTCGGAATGGCAGCGGGCAGTGGGCAACTATCGCGAAGCGGGAAGAACGGGTAAGCCTATGCTGTCGATGGACAATTAATCGGCCTTATGGCTCATGTCGCTCAGCAGTACAGCGATACTTTGTCCACCGGCGGTCTGCTCCAGGCCAATTTTGACAATAATTGTCAGCGGAACGGAGAGCAGCATGCCGACAGGCCCGAGCAGCCAGCCCCAGAAAATCAGGGACAGGAACACAACAAGGGTTGAAAGCCCCAGCCCGCGTCCCATTATTCGTGGTTCGAGAATGTTCCCGAAGACAAGGTTAATCACCAGATAGCCTGCCAGCAGAATCAGGGCATCATACAAACCGCTGAAAACCAGCACCTGAAGGATAGGGGGGATCGCCGCCAGCACGGAGCCGATGTTAGGAATATAGTTGAGCGCAAAGGCCAGCAGCCCCCAGACAAAGGCAAAACGCACATCCAGCGCGGCGAGCATCCCCCAGACCACTAATCCCGTCACCAGGCTGATGGCCGTTTTCAGCACCAGATAGCGTGAAACGCTGTCGAGCGCGCGCTGAATGGCGCCCATTCCCTCTACCGGACGCACCATGATGTGCTGGAGCTTTGCAGGCAGCTGTGGAACTTCCAGCAGCATAAACACAACCGTCAGGAACAGCAGGAAAATCGAGGTCATGGCGTTGGAGAGTTGTGCCAGCAGGCTGGTGACAATCGTCATGGCGGCATTCGGATCGATGTATTTAAGCAGTTCCTCAACCGAGACTTCGATACCCGCGCGTTGCAGCCAGGGTTCAATTTGCAGCAGCGGGGTCGCCAGGGAAGAGCGGTATGTCGGTAGCGTCCGCGCCAGCTCGTTCAGGGAGGTTCCCAGATAGGCGACTAACAGCACCATCGCAACGATAATAATACTGATAAGCAGGCTTATCGCCAGCACACGCGGGATGCGCAGCCGCACCATTCGCTGCACCAGCGGATTGAGGATCACCGCGATAAAAAGCGCCAGGATAAAAGGCACGATGATATCGGCCGCAAAACGAACACCGGTCAGAATGATCACCAGCATGCCCAGCATGATGACGATCTTAAGCCCGTTGAGGGTGATAATAGGTTTGGCCATGGACGTTCCTGAACAGTTTTTTATTTATAATAGAGGGGAAAGCGGATTAAAAAAACTAACCAAAATCAAACAGACTGGGTAAAGAAATGAAAAGGCTTTGAGTAAATTCCTGGCTTATGATACAAATCAGGCGTGTTCAACTACCGAGGACAATTTTCATCCGCAAAGACGAGAAGCAACACCGCGGATAATTGTAATTTTATGGACAATTTGTTCAGGACGTATTTTTCAAACAACTCTGCTCTGTTTTCTACCTCCCTCTGCCTGCTTTCTGGTGAGCAACACTGGCGTTCCGCGCTATAGTCACGTCTTCTGCCTGAGCTGGCGCTATGCGCTTAGCTAACTGATTTAATTCCCAATTTTTTGGTTTGCTGTCCGCAGCGAGCCTCGATGGATTATATTCTCAAGCAGGAGAAAAAACATGTTTTACTGGATTTTATTAGCTCTGGCGATCGTCGCTGAAATTACCGGCACCTTGTCGATGAAATGGGCAAGCGTGAGTGAGGGCAGCACCGGTTTTATTTTGATGCTGGTCATGATTACGCTTTCCTATATTTTCCTCTCTTTTGCGGTTAAAAAAATCGCGCTGGGCGTGGCATACGCATTGTGGGAAGGTATTGGTATTTTATTGATTACGCTGTTTAGCGTCATGTTATTTGATGAAACCCTGACGACAATGAAAATTGCCGGGCTGACGACCCTGGTCGCAGGTATCGTGCTGATTAAATCGGGTACACGCAAACCGGCAAAACAGCAGAAGGAGCAGACCCATGCAGCAGTTTGAATGGATCCACGCGGCCTGGCTGGCTTTCGCCATCGTTCTGGAAATTATTGCCAACGTCTTTCTGAAGTTCTCCGACGGTTTTCGTCGCAAAGCCTACGGCCTGTTATCGATTGCCGCGGTTCTGGGGGCGTTTAGCGCCCTGTCGCAGGCGGTGAAAGGCATCGATCTGTCCGTGGCCTATGCGCTGTGGGGGGGCTTCGGTATTGCCGCCACCCTGGCGGCAGGCTGGATTATGTTCGGGCAGCGTTTAAACAATAAAGGCTGGATAGGGCTGGTATTACTGCTCGCCGGCATGATCATGATTAAACTGGCCTGAGTGACCTACTGCTGCGCCAGGGCTTCCAGCCGGTCGCGAAAACCGGTCACCGACAACGCCCGGTTATCGGCGCGCCAGCGGTCTTTCGCCGCTGGCGCAGAACTCTGAACGCCAATCAGCTGCCAGCCGTTATCGGTTTTTAACATCAGGGGCGATCCGCTATCACCCGGTAGCGTATCGCACTGATGCGACAGTACGCTGTTTTGCGCCCAACCCGTCACCACGCAGTCCGTATGGGTGTACAGCGAATCGAGGTGATCAACAGGATAACCTGATTGCGTCACTTTTCGATCGGCGGCTTTCAGGGCGGCGGTGAGCGCGGCCTTATCGCCATCAAAGAGCGGCAGCGGGGTGATCCCGGACGGCGGATAACGTAAAACGATCAGCCCGAAATCCCAGGAGGCCGCCCCGGGCGGCACAATCCAGCCATCGCCATCCGGTTTAAGGCGTTTGCCAAGCGACGGATCCACCCGCCCCTCAATACCGTGAATTTCGTAGCGCCATATTCCTTTTTGCGACACAAAGCGCAGGGCGATTGCTTTATCCGGTTTGCCTTCAGGCGGCATTAACAGGCAATGACCCGCCGTCAGCGCAAGGCGTGGCGTAATGAGGGTCGCGGTACATAAATTGCCGCTGGCGGTTTCCAGTTGCCCGATGGCATCCCAGGGCGATTCGGTAGGATCGGTGACACGCGTACGATCGTCATGACCAAAAAACAGCGTCTTTACCTCTTTGGCGCTAATGGCGTCATCGTCGCCATCATCCGCATGTGAAAAGCCAGCAAAAAGGCTAAACGTTCCCAGTAACAACACAACAGATTTACGCATATCACACTCTGGTGGGGGTAATTATGATTATTAAAAGTGAACCCTATGAAAATACTATAGACGCGACGGCGAGAAAGTGGGAGTAAAATCAGCGTGCTACATTCAGGAAAGATAAAAGTGGCTGGCGATGAGCGCGCATAAAATTAGCAGGATAAGAATGAACTCAAACCGATAGCGCCGCAGCATACGCCCTCCGGATAAAAAAACGGCGCTGACCGCAAACCCGTTCAGCGCCGGTTTACCAACGTGCCCCGAAGGGCACGGTTAAGCTTGTACTCTTACGCTGCTGGCTGTGCAGCAGGTTTAGCCGCTTCGTGTTTTGCTGCTTTTTTGTGATGCTTTTTAGCCGCCTGGGCTTTCTGCTCTACCGCAGGTTTTGCCGCTTTTTTATGGTGCTTTTTCGCGGCCTGCGCTTTCTGTTCTGCCGCTGGTTTAGCCGCTTTGTGATGTTTTTTATGGTGAACCGTTTTGGCCGGAGCAGCGGTGGATGCCGCAGGCGCTGCGGTGGCGGTAGTTTCAGCCGCGAATGCAGCGGAAGACAGACCCATAGCAGCGGCAACAACCAGAGCTAATACTTTTTTCATTTTCATACCCTCGAATTTGGTTTCTCATTTAACCCCACTGCGGGGCCGTTGAAATAACTATATCCCTGTAAATTCGGGGTTTCCGTGAGTGATTGGTATCGGCGTGTAACCATATGTACAACGCCAGGGTGGACCCCCGGCGCGTTCGGTTACAGGTAGCGGGACGTCAGGTGTTCGCGGAAGTAGCGGATATTCAGATCTTCACCCGTGGCCTGGGTGATGAGCTGCGACGTGCTGAAACGGCTGCCGTGCTGCCAGATATTCTGACGCAGCCAGTCAAACAGCGCCGAGAAATCGCCCCCGGCAATGGATGCCTGCAACCCGGGCAGCGCAGTTTTGGCGGCATGGAACAGCTGTGCCGCATACATTGCCCCCAGCGTGTAAGACGGGAAGTAGCCAAAACCGCCGTCGGTCCAGTGGATATCCTGCATACAGCCGTTGCGGTAGTTATCTTTGGTGGATAACCCAAGCCACGCCTGCATTTTCTCATCCCATAACGCGGGAATATCATCGACTTCAATTTCGCCATTGATTAGCGCGCGCTCGATCTCATAGCGCAGCACCACATGCGCCGGATAGCTCACTTCATCCGCATCAACGCGGATGTAGCCCGGCTTCACGCGCTGGTTCCAGGCAATAAAATTCTCTTCGCTGAATGCCGCCTGGCTACCGAAACGGGCATGAACCGCCGGAAGCAGATGCTTCAGGAAAGCGTCGCTGCGGCCCAGCTGCATTTCAAAGAACAAGCTCTGGGATTCATGGATCGCCGTAGAGCGCGCCAGCGCAACGGGCTGGCCGGCCCACGCTCGCGGAAGGTTTTGCTCGTAGCGGGCATGTCCGGTTTCGTGGATCACGCCGAAAAGCGCGCTGAGCAGTTCATCTTCATCGTAACGCGTGGTGATACGCACATCTTCCGGCACGCCGCCGCAGAACGGGTGGGCGCTAACGTCCAGACGACCGCCGTTAAAATCGAAGCCAAGCATTTTCATCGCTTCCAGGCCCAGCTCGCGCTGCGTGGCGGTCGGGAAGGGACCCTGTGGCGGAACGAACGATCGTTGAGCCTGTTTTTCCACAACCTTTGCCAGCAGCTCCGGCAGCCAGGACTTCAGATCGCCGAACAGCACATCCAGGCGAGCGCTGGTCATGTCGGGTTCAAAGATATCCAGCAGCGCGTCGTAAGGCGTGCAGCCTTTAGCCTCAGCGCGCAGGCGGGCCTCTTCACGACTGAGTTTCACCACCTCTTTCAGGTTGGCTGAAAAGCCCTGCCAGTCGTTGGCCGGACGCTGAGTGCGCCACGCGTGTTCACACCTGCTGCCCGCCAGCGATTTGGCCTCCACCAGCGATTCCGGCAGTAAAGTGGCCTGCTGGTAGTGGCGTGTCATTTCACGCAGGTTGGCTTGCTCAACGTCATTCAGATCTTCGTCTGCCGCCGCCGCCAGCCATTCACCCACTTTTTTATCGGTCAGGATCTGATGTTGCAGGACGCTCATCTCCGCCAGCGCTTCACCGCGCGCGGCGCTGCCGCCTGGCGGCATCATGGTGAACATGTCCCAGCTGGCGATGGAGGAGAGGTGCGAGAAGCGGGAGAGGCGCTGGAAGGTGCGGGTGAGTTGTTGATAGTTATTGTTTTTCATGAAGTCCTCGTGTCTGAATCAGCCGATGACAAAAATTAGCATCGGCTCGATTTAAACACGAAGAGGGCTGAATGTTAATGCAGTCGTTTATGCAGGCTCGCGCCCACCAGCAGTGCCGCGCACAACATCAGCGCGATAAATCCGCCCACGCCGTTCCAGCCGTAGTTATGCCAGAACACCCCGCCGAGCGTACCGGCTATGCTGGAACCGAGATAGTAACTGAACAGATACAGTGACGAAGCCTGACCTTTGGCGCGGCGCGCGCGTGGGCCAATCCAGCTGCTGGCAACGGAATGCGCGGCAAAGAATCCCGCAGAGAAGAGCAGCATTCCGGCAAAAATCAGCCACAGGGAAGAGAAAAGCGTCATCAGCAGTCCGAACAGCATCACGGCGGTGGAAACCAGCATCACCGGACCACGACCGAAGCGCGCGGTCATGGCGCCCGCTTTTGGCGAACTCCATGTCCCGGTGAGATATGCCACAGAGAGCAAACCCACCAATGCCTGACTAAGATGCCACGGTGAAAGCATCAGACGATAGCCGATGTAATTAAACAGCGTCACGAACGAGCCCATCAGCAGGAAACCGGTCAGGAACAAACGGGGCAGCCCTTGATCGCGCCAGTGCAGACGAAAGTTGATAAATAACGTTTTCGGACGCAGGGAGGTCGGGCGGAAATGGCGCGATTCCGGCAGGATTTTCCAGAACATCAGCGCCGAAGCGAGGGCGAAGCAGCCGATAACGGCCAGTGCAATGCGCCAGTTAAAGAAATCAGTAAACACACCGCTGAGCAGGCGTCCGCTCATCCCGCCGATAGAGTTCCCGCTAATGTACAGCCCCATGGAGAAGGCCACGAAGCTCGGGTGGATCTCCTCGCTGAGATAGGTCATCCCGACCGCCGCCACGCCGCTGAGGGATAACCCAATCAGCGCGCGCATGACCAGAATGCCGTGCCAGCTGGTCATCATGGTGGACAGCAAGGTACACACGGAGGCCAGCATTAACGCCGTTACCATGACCTGCTTACGTCCGATGGCATCCGAAAGTGGCCCGGTGAACAGCAGACCGATCGCCAGCATCCCGGTTGAAATGGAGAGCGAAATACTGCTGCTGGCTGGCGACACGCCAAATTCATGCGACAGGACCGGCAGGATCGGCTGAACGCAGTAGAGCAGGGCGAAAGTGGCGAGACCCGCTGAGAAGAGCGCCAGCGTGACGCGCATAAACTGGGGGGTACCACGTTTAATAAACTGAACCGGCTGCGGTGCTGCGGGTAAATCATCAATGTCGCTGGCCGGCGCGATATCAACGGTCGTTGTACGGCTCACACATATTCCTTGCTTAAACATCCCCGTGGTTTCTGGTGACGGGTATGACCACAAGATTAGGGTAGGAAAATGTAAATATTCTGTCTAATATATTAATAATCTCAAATGATACTTTATAAATATGAATATCGAGCTGCGCCACCTACGCTATTTTGTCGCCGTTGCCGAAGAGCTGCATTTTGGTCGTGCGGCGGCAAGGCTGAATATCTCTCAGCCACCGCTAAGCCAGCAGATCCAGATCCTGGAGCAGCAGGTCGGGGCGCGTCTGCTGGCGCGAACCAACCGCAGCGTGAGCCTGACGGCGGCGGGAAAACAGTTTCTCGCCGATAGCCGACAGATCCTGAGCATGGTGGAGGACGCCGCCGCCAGAGCGGAACGGCTTTATCTTGGGGAGACGGGGGAGCTGCGCATCGGGTTTACCTCATCGGCCCCCTTTATCAGCGCTGTTTCACAAACGCTATCCTCGTTTCGCCGTAATTTTCCGGATGTGCATATTCAGACGCGCGAAATAAATACCCGGGAGCAGATAGCGCCGCTTAACGAAGGATCGCTCGACCTGGGGCTGATGCGTAACACGCAGTTGCCTGACACCCTGGCGTGGCAGGTGATCCTCCGCGAACCGCTGATGGCGATGATCCCCCGGGATCATCCGCTCGCCGCGCAGCACAGCGTCTCGCTGGCTGAACTGGCGAAGGAGCCGTTTGTCTTTTTTGACCCACAGGTAGGTACCGGGTTGTATGACGATATTCTTGGTCTGATGCGGCGATATGGTCTTGTCCCGACTATCGCGCAGGAGGTGGGGGAAGCCATGACGATCATTGGTCTCGTTGCCGCAGGGCTTGGCGTGTCGATTCTCCCGGCCTCGTTTAAACGAGTACAACTGGCGGAAATGCGCTGGGTGAAGATAGCCGAGCAGGATGCAGTCTCAGAGATGTGGCTGGTGTGGTCTAAACATCATGAACAGAGCCATGCGGCACAGCGTTTCAAAGAACAATTAATTACCGCTTCTCACGGGCGTTATTTATAGGGAAAAGTGGGCGAAAATGTGCAGTAAATCACATGGCTAAGTAAAAATTTGACGTCAGCCATTGAAGTGCTTCACCATAGCCCTCAGTTTATTTCGAAGCTCGAAAATAAGGGAGTACGAGGTGGTTGCTGATAGTCAGCCAGGGCATATCGATCAGATCAAGCAGACCAACGCGGGCGCCGTTTATCGCCTGATTGATCAGCTTGGTCCGGTTTCGCGTATCGATCTTTCGCGCCTGGCACAACTGGCACCCGCCAGTATTACCAAGATTGTCCGCGAAATGCTGGAAGCCCATCTGGTTCAGGAGACAGAAATTCAGGAGCCGGGCAGCCGTGGTCGTCCGGCGGTAGGGCTGGTAGTGGAAACGGAAGCCTGGCACTACCTGTCGCTGCGGATTAGCCGCGGGGAAATCTTCCTCGCGCTGCGCGACCTCAGCAGCAAGCTGGTGGTGGAAGACCGGCTGGAACTCCCGCTGGATGCAGAGCAACCACTTCTCGAAGCCATTCTGACCCACATCGACCAGTTCTTTATTCGTCACCAGCAGCGTCTTGAACGTTTAACGGCGATTGCGATCACCCTGCCGGGAATTATTGATACCGAAAATGGCATTGTGCACCGCATGCCGTTTTATGAAAACGTCAAAGAGATGCCGCTGGGCGACGTGCTGGAAAACCACACCGGTGTGCCGGTCTACATTCAGCATGATATCAGCGCCTGGACGATGGCGGAGGCGTTATTTGGCGCTTCCCGGGGCGCGCGCGACGTGATTCAGGTGGTGATTGATCATAACGTTGGCGCAGGTGTGATCACCGACGGGCGTCTGTTGCATGCTGGCAGCAGTAGCCTGGTGGAGATCGGCCATACGCAGGTCGATCCGTATGGGAAACGCTGCTACTGCGGTAACCATGGCTGTCTGGAGACGATTGCCAGCGTCGAAAGCGTGCTGGAGCTGGCGCAGGTGCGGCTCAGCCAGTCGATGAGCTCCACGCTGCACGGTCAGCCGTTGAGCGTTGAGGCACTGTGCGCTGCGGCAAGGCAGGGCGATCTGTTGGCAAAGGATATCATTACCGGCGTGGGCAATAATGTCGGGCGCATTCTGGCCATTATGGTGAACCTGTTTAACCCGCAAAAAATACTGATCGGCTCCCCGCTCAGCCAGGCGGCGGATATCCTCTTTCCGGCGATTTCCGCCTGCATCAATCAGCAGGCGCTTCCCGCGTACAGTAAAAACATCGTGGTCGAAAGTACGCAATTTTCCAACCAGGGTACGATGGCTGGCGCCGCGCTGGTAAAAGATGCGATGTACAACGGCTCGTTACTGATTCGTTTGCTTCAGGGCTAACTCTTTTCCAGAGATGTACGAAAAATTGCGCTATCTCAAGCCGGGTAGCGCACGCTTCCCGTAGACTTTCCCCACTGAATTATTTACCTGGTTTATATTTTTTGAAGCATACCCAAGAGGTGGAATGAGTCATGCTTAAGCGTTTCTTTATTACTGGTACGGATACGTCTGTCGGGAAGACAGTCGTATCCCGCGCGTTACTCCAGGCCCTGGCGGCAAGCGGTAAACGCGTTGCAGGATACAAGCCGGTTGCAAAAGGCAGTAAAGAGACGCCAGAAGGGCTGCGCAATAAGGATGCCCTGGTTCTGCAAAGCGTCTCGTCTCTGGAACTGCCTTATGATGCCGTCAATCCTATCGCCTTAAGCGAAGAGGAAAGCAGCGTCGCTCACAGTGGGCTGATCAACTACAGCCTGCTTTCTGATGGACTGGCAAATCTGAGTGAAAAGGTTGACCACGTTGTCGTTGAAGGGACCGGCGGCTGGCGCAGCCTGATGAACGATTTACGTCCCCTTTCCGAATGGGTGGTGCAGGAGCAGTTGCCGGTGATTATGGTCGTGGGCATTCAGGAAGGGTGCATCAACCATGCCTTGCTGACGGCGCAGGCTATCGCTAATGACGGCCTGCCGCTGATTGGTTGGGTGGCGAACCGTATTAACCCGGGCCTTGCGCACTACGCTGAAATCATCGACGTGCTGAGCAAAAAGCTGCCTGGCCCGCTGGTGGGCGAACTGCCTTATCTGCCCCGCGCCGAGCAGCGCGAATTAGCGCACTATATCGATCTCTCGGCTTTCGGCGGTATGCTGGCCGTAGATCGAGTCGTGGCGTAGCGTTCTCGACAATACCGACGCCACAACACAGGCAACCAGCAAACCGGGAAGTAAAAAATACTGCCCGGTCATCTCACAGACCATCAAGGCCGACATGATTGGCGCATGCGTTGTGGCGGCGAGCAGCGTCGCCATACCCGCCAGCCCAAGCAGGATCGCCGTCTCAGAGCCAGGAAACCACAGCGCAAAGATCTGCGCAAACAGCATTCCCGTTGCCATACCGACGAACAAGGTTGGCGTGAACACGCCTCCCGGCGCGCCGGACCCGCTGCTTGCCAGCACCGCCAGCAGCTTGCAAATAAAGACGCCAGCTATCACCGACAGCAGCGGCGGGGACTGCAAAAACGCCTGAACCACGCTATAGCCATTCCCCCATACCTTCGGCGTCAGCAGCGACAGCAGCCCGACGATCAGGCCACCCAGCCCCAGCTGCCACGGCGGTGAGAGTTTGAGACGCAGAAACAGCCTGTGGCTGGCCGCCATCAGCCACATCAGCAGCGGGCCGCAAACGCCAGCCAGCAGACCCACGCCAACGATCAGGAAATAATCCACCGCCGTAAGCATCTCGCTGAGATGGACATCATATAGCGTATTCGCGCCGGGACTTAACAGGCGCGTGGTCAGCAGGGCCACCACAGCGGCAATCACCACCGGGCCGAGGGAGGCCAGCATTAGCGTGCCAAACAGGATCTCTGCGATAAACAGGCTGCCCGCCAGCGGCGCATGATAGGCGCTGGCCATCCCGGCGGCGGCACCGCAGGCGATCCACAGTTTCCATTCGGATTTCGGCGTACAACGTTGTGCAAAAAAGGAGGCGGCGAGGGCGGCGAGCAGGATCATGGCGCCTTCACGGCCGATGGCGCTGCCGCTGGCGACCACCAGCAACGACGCGAGGGATTTCACCAGGCTGGCGCCATAATCAAACTGGCCGTCACCGGTCTCAAGCGCTTCCATATAATCGGTGGGGGCGTGGGGACGTTGTGCCGTCATGCGCTGCCATCCCCACAGTAGCACTCCCGCGGCCAGACCACCCAGCGCAGGCGTCAGCGCCCGCCGCCAGGGCGATAACGCGGCCGCGGCGTTCACCAGACTTCCGCTTTCGTTGCTGAGAAATAGCCACTCCAGCAGATACATGCTGTGGCGGAACACCGCAACGGCCAGCGCCGCCAGCACGCCGGTGACGGTAGCAATCAGGAGACGGCGAAACATCGCGCGGATGTCGGGGTAAGCGTGAAGACGTTGCATGGAGTCGTGATTTAACGGGGACGATACAATATTGTGGCGGGAAATCGGGAGGTTAGCAAAAGGTATGCGTGCGGAAAAGGCCGGGCAGTACCCGGCCTGAATGCTTAACTCTCGCTATGAATATTTAATGCCCGGCGCGTACGCCCTGAACTCAAATACTCCGCAATATAATCCTGGGATATCTCGCCGTTATAGCGTCCGTCCTCGTCCACAATCGGCATCCAGCTGGTGTTGCTCTCATACAGGCGAGAAAGCACCACGCGCAGGTTATCCTCGGCCTTACCGGTCATGCGGAACGGATGCAGAATATCCCCGCAGCTGCCGCTGGCGTTACGCGCTTCGCGGCGCTTCACAAAGCCGAGCGGTTTGCCGTGCTCATCAACCACGGTAATGGCGCGAATATCGTTGTCATCCATGGTGGCGAAGGCCTCCGGCAGCGGCGTCGATTCGCGTACCGTAATGGTCGGCTGCTGGTCGGTGACGTCGCCCGCCGATACCAGCAGCAGGCGTTTCAACGTCCGGTCCTGACCAACAAACGAGCCGACAAACTCATTCGCGGGTTTCGCCAACAGCTCGTCCGGGCTGGCGCACTGCACGATACGACCCTGACGGAAGACGGCAATACGGTCGCCCAGCTTCAGCGCTTCGTCAATATCGTGGCTCACCAGCATCACGGTCTTTTTCAGCTTGCGCTGCATCTCCAGGAACTGGTTCTGGATCACCTCACGGTTAATCGGGTCGACCGCGCCGAACGGTTCATCCATCAGCAGGACCGGAGGATCCGCTGCCAGCGCGCGGATGACGCCGATACGCTGCTGCTGACCGCCGGACATTTCGCGCGGATAGCGATGAAGGAATTTATGCGGATCCATTGCCACCATATCCATCAGCTCCTCGGCACGGGATTTACAGCGCGCTTTATCCCAGCCCAGCATGCGCGGCACGACGGTAATGTTCTCTTCGATGGTCATGTTCGGGAACAGGCCAATCTGCTGGATCACGTAGCCAATGTTGCGGCGCAGGGTCACGGTGTCCATTCCGCTGGTGTCTTCGCCGTTAATCAGGATCGTCCCGCTGCTTGGGGTAATGAGACGGTTGATCATCTTCAGGGTAGTGGTTTTCCCGCAGCCGGACGGGCCGAGCAGCACGCACATTTCCCCTTCAGGCACGTTCAGGTTGACGTTGTCGACGGCCTTAAACGTCTGGCCGTGTTTCTGTGAAAATTGTTTGGTGAGGTTTTCCAGTTTTATCATTATCGAATCCCCTTCGGAGTCAGTACCACCTGCAAACGGTGCAGCAACCAGTCGAGCACAATCGCTAAAAGACAAATCATCAGCGCGCCCGCAATCAACATACGAATATCACTCCCGCCAATACCGTTAAGCAGCAGCAGGCCCAGCCCGCCCGCGCCGATCACGGCGGCAATCGCCATGACGCCGATGTTCATCACCACGGCGGTGCGGATGCCGCCAAAAATCACCGGCAACGCCATCGGGATTTCCACCCAGCGCAGACGCTGCCAGAAGGTCATGCCGATGCCGCGTCCCGCTTCACGCAGGCCCGGCGGCAGGCTGTCGAGTGCCGTGTGGGTGTTACGCACAATCGGCAGCAGCGAATAGAGGAACACCGCCGTAATCGCGGGCAGGGCGCCAATGCCCTGACCGATCAGCGAAAAGAGCGGGATCATCAGGCCGAAAAGCGCAATTGACGGGATGGTGAGCACAATGGTGGCAATCCCCAGCACCGGCGTTGCCAGCCATTTATGGCGGACAATTAAAATGCCCAGCGGCACGCCAATAATAATCGCCAGGCCCACGGCGAGCGCCACCAGCCACAGGTGTTGCAGCGTCAGGGTTAAGAGATAGTCCCAGTTGTCGAGAATATAGTGAATCGTCTCCATAGCGCCTCCTACAGCAACTGTTTGCTACGCAGGAAATCACGGGCGACCTGCTGCGGTGACTGATGGTCGATATCCACCTTCTTATTCAGTTCGGTGATAACGTCGTTATTGAGCTGGGCTGAGAGGGTGTTCAGCGCCTCCTCAAGCCCCGGATTAGCCTCCAGCGTGTCTTTCCGAACAACTGGCGTCACGGCGTAACTCGGGAAGAAGCCTTTATCGTCTTCCAGCACTTTAAGATCGAAGCCCTTTACGCGCCCGTCGGTGGTGTAAATCAGCCCCGCATCGACAAACCCGTCGCGCACCGCGTTATAGACCAGGCCCGGATCCATCTGGCGGATCTGCGGGCGGTCCAGCTCCATGTTGTAGGCCGCCTGCAACGGTTTCATCCCGTCGCTGCGCCCGGCAAATTCCAGGTCAAGGCCCAGCAGCCAGTTGTTATCCGGATCGGTTTTACGGATCTGCTCAATCTTTGCCACCATCTCAGACATGGTATTGATATGTTCAGCCTCGGCGCGCTTGCGCTGCATGGCAAAGGCATAGGTATTGTTCATATCGGCAGGTTTAAGCCACACCAGACCGTGCTTCGCATCGAGGCGTTTCACCGTCTCGTACGATTCCTGCGGCGACATGCGTTTGTTGATGTGGTTGAAGATGATCAACGAGGTGCCGGTATACTCCCAGGTCATATCAATCTGCTTGTTGATCATCGCGTTACGGGAAATCACCGTTGCAATATTGGTCTGAGGTTGTACCTGAAACCCTTTCTTTTGCAGATACTGCACGGTCATGGCCGAGAGAATGTGCTGCTCGGTAAAGCTCTTGGTTGCCAGGATCAGCGGCGCGGCGAGCGCCTGGCTGGTGAAGAGCGCGGCGGCGCATAGCGCCGTCAGCCCGGAAAACAGTCTCATAGAAGCTCCTTGTTATAATTATCGCGCGAGATGCGGGCTCAGTAATCGGCCCAGTGCCGCCAGCAGCGTATCCAGAATCAGGGCGAACAGGGCGGTGGCCGCCGCGCCCAGGATCAGCGTCGGAAAATCATTCAGATAGATCCCAGGGAAAATCAGCTCGCCGTAGCTGCTGGCGCCAATCAGGAATGCCAGCGGTGCGGTACCGACGTTAATCGCAGTGGCAATGCGAATACCAGAAAGCATCACCGGCCACGCGTTAGGGATCTCAACCTGACGCAGGCGCTGCCATTTGGTCATGCCGATACCGTTTGCCGCTTCCAGCAACGACGCGGGAACAGAGCACAGCCCGGCATAGGTGTTACGCACAATCGGCAGCAGAGAGGCCAGAAAGAGGGCGATAATGGCCGGTTTATCACCGATGCCAATCACCACCATCGCCAACGCCAGAACGGCCAGCGGCGGCAGGGTGTTGCCCACGTTAAAGATTTGCATCACATATTCGGCGATACCACGCGCGGCCGGACGGCTCAGCAGAATACCGCTTGGAATGCCCACCAGCAGGGCAAAGAACATTGATGAAAAGACCAGAATCAGGTGCTGTTGCCCGAGGTAAATCAGGTCAACCTGGCGCGCCTTAATCGTTTCCAGTCCTATTCCCCAGGTGAGGAGAGCGAGAACCACGATAATCGCGCCGACAAAAAGCAGCGAACGTTTAAGTAATGGGTGCATTGCGGTGTGTCTCCCTGTGCGCATGCGTTATAGCAACCACCGGTTGCCTGTTGTTATGCCATGTTTCGGCAGGGGTACTTCACCTATAGCAAGCGAAACGGAAGGGTTCCAGCGAAGGGGGTAAATCAGTAACCCTATGAAATTAGTGACAACCTGAGTGAAGCCTTATGGCATAAGGGCTGTCAGTGGGCAGGCAGAATAGTCTTAAAGAAGCACGCCTTATGTGACAACGTCACATAAGGCGTGCTGATTATACCTGTCGACTGAGCGCGGCGCGCACCTTGCGTACGCGCCACGAAATGCGGACGATAGAGAAGGCTGCGACGATTACCAGCAACAGGCCCAGCGCCAGCATCGCGTGGAATCCAAACTCTCTGAACAGGATCAGCCCCGCGATCCCGCCGCTGATAAAGGAGAAAAGGGTAGTTAAATGGGTTTTGAGCTGACTCTTTTGCGCGGCCGTATCTTTGGAGTAATCCCGGCGCAGCATGGCGACCATAACGGAGGCCAGCGAAATGCCCGCATCGGTCAGCGTGCCGGTGATGTGCGTGGATCTCACCCGACCGCCGGATAGTTGAGTAGAGGTAGAATTATGAATTCCCATCAACCCGCACAGGAAAATAATAATCTCCTGATTCGTGGCGAAGGAGTGAAAATACATTTCGTACAGGGATACCCCGGCCAGTAATAGCCCTTCAACAAACAGAACCTGGCTGAATACCAGCCTGACGTTATGGATAATCCCCCAGATAACAATAATCCGCGCAGCGATGGCACCTGAGACAAACGAAAGAATAATGGCACCAAAGAAAAGAATATCGCTGAGATCGGTGGAGGAAACTTCGCTGGATAGCTGCGAGGTATTGCCCGTCATATGCGAGGGAAAAAAACCGAACGCGCCCAGCGCAATGGCATTCAGCAGTCCCGCGGAGGTCGCCAGCCAGAGGGCAAGACGACGATCCTCCTGATGCGTTCGTTCTTTCTTTAATTTAATCAGCAAAGAATACCTCCGGTTTGAGCTTTGCCTGAATGTTCAAGCTAACAAAGCGATGTCGCTGGCTGACCAGGATATTGCTTAATTATTATTTCTACGGGAGGTGAGCGAGGTTTTGTAATTAAATAAAACAACCCTGTTAATATAATGCCTTATTTCCGATGGCGCGACGTCGTAAAAGTCAGCCCCCCTGCACTCAGGAGTAATATGCTGCTTAAAGCGAATGTGCTCTGCCAGCCAAAGGTATCAAACACCACGCCACCCGCCGTTGAGCCAAGCGCAATGGAGAGTTGGATCACCGCGACCATTAGCCCGCCGCCAGCCTCGGCATCTTCCGGTAACGTACGGGCTATCCACGTCCACCAGCCGGTGGGGGCCGCAGTTGCCAGCATTCCCCAGAAACCTAACAGCAGGGCCACGATCCACAGGCTGTCCCCGGTGAGCATTAATACCCCTGCAATCAGCGCCATAAGCAGCGGTATGGCCATTAAGGTGAGGTAAAACGCGGCATTCAGGACCAGCGCGACGATCAGCGTGCCGATGAAACCTGCGATACCGATAGTGAGCAGGATCAGCGATAAGCCGGAAGGACTGACGTGGGTGACGGTTTCGAGGACGGGGCGCACATAGGTAAATAACGCAAACTGTCCCATGAAGAACAGGCCGCACGCCATCAGACCCACCGAAACCGCAGGCTGGTGGAGCAGGCGAAATACGCTTTTACGTGGCGACGGCCGCTGGTTCCTGCCCATGTTGGGCAGGCTAAAATATTGCCAGATGAACGCCACAATCGCCACGGGGACCAGGCATAGAAACGCGCCGCGCCAGCCAATGGTCGAGCCGAGATAACTGCCCAGCGGGGCGGCGACCACCGTCGCCAGCGCGTTGCCGCCGTTAAAAATCGCCAGCGCACGAGAGACCTGATGCTGAGGCACCAGCCGAATGGCGGTGGCAGCAGACATCGACCAGAAACCGCCGATGGCGATGCCGATCAGCGCCCGGCCTGCCATATACATCAAAGCGTTTGGGGCGAAGGCGATAATGATCCCTGACAGCGCCATCAGGACGGTCATGCCTGAAAGAAGATGTTTGCGATTCATATTCCCGGCAAGCCGGGAAAGAAAAAGGCTGGTCAGGACAGCCAGCGCACCAGAGAGGGCGATCCCCTGGCCAGCCGTCCCCTCTGTCACCCCTAAATCTCTGGCGAGGGGCGTGAGCAGACTGACGGGCATAAATTCCGAGGCAATGAGGACAAAAACGCACAGGGTCATGGCAAAAATACCGCCCCAGTGTGCACGCTCAGCATCACGGGATGAGGTTTGATTCAGTGTGGACATAGGTGTAATTCACGGCGAAGAGAAGATAAGCCCCCTGATTGCCGGGGGCTAAGAGAATTAATCCAGACTGGTTTTGAAAAACTGCCCGAACTGCGCGAACGGGATTTTCCCTGCGACGTTATCGTAGAGATCAACGTGATTCGCACCGGGAACAATCACCAGTTCTTTCTGTTTGCTGCCGACAGCTTTAAACGCATCTTCCGCAAAATAACGTGAGTGCGCGTTTTCACCGGTCACAATCAGCGTTGGGATGGTGATCTCCCCGGCATAGCTCAGCAGCGGCATATTCATAAAGGACAACGGCATGGTCGCGGTCCATGCGCCGGTGGAGTTTACGGAACGGGCATGGAAGCCGCGCGGCATACGGTAGTAATCATAGAACTCTTTCAGTACCGGATGCGGATCGGCGGGCAATGCTTCCGGCAGAATACGCCCGGCCGCCGTTACCTTACCGTTTTCATCGACATAAATATCGTGGCCGCCATGGGCGAAGGTGCCGCTTTCAGCATCTTTCCAGCGTTGCGCGTTCAGATACTGCAACACGGCCCGGCGATCGGCCGCTGAATAACGATCTTTCCCGTCGCCCACGCCGTGACCCATCGCGCGGCTCATATCGTACATTACGCTGGTGGCGACCGCCTTCACGCGGGTATCCATGGATGCCGCGTTCAGCGCCATACCACCCCAGCCGCAGATCCCGAGAATGCCGATACGGTTACGGTCGACTTCTTTCTGTAATCCGAGGAAATCCACTGCGGCGCTAAAGTCTTCGGTGTTGATGTCAGGGGAGGCAACGTTACGCGGCTGGCCGCCGCTTTCACCCGTGTAGGATGGGTCGAAGGCCAGGGTCACGAACCCCTGTTCAGCCAGAGTCTGGGCGTAAAGACCACTGGATTGTTCTTTTACCGCACCGAACGGTCCACTGACGGCAATCGCCGCCAGCTTCTGGTCGCCGCTGTTCCTGGGAATGTACAGATCGCCGACCAGGGTGATCCCGTATCGGTTCTCGAACGTCACCTTGCGGTGGTCGACTTTATTGCTCTCGGCGAAGGTCTTATCCCAGGTTGTCACCATCGAAACGGGGGCGGCAGGATTTCGTGTTTCTGCATAACTCATTGTTGTCACTCCACTTAATGATGCGCATAGCAGCAGCGCAACGGACAGTTTTTGGGTGAATGTTTGCATAAGAGGTACCGTGTGTTGTAATGCGGTCATTATAGTTAGCAGAAATAGTGCTGATTAGAGGCCAAAGGCTGCTAGGATTAATATCATATTGTTATGAATTGATGAGGCATGATGGCGAAGCGGGAAAACTACAATGAGCTGTATCTGTTTATCCAGGTGGTGCGGGAGGGAAGCTTCACGGCAGCCGCGCAACGGCTCGGGCTGGCACAATCCGGGATCAGTCGATCGGTTCGCGAGCTGGAAGAGCGGCTGGGCGTTCGGCTTCTGGTGCGTACAACGCGCAAACTGTCGCTGACCCACGCCGGGGAGCAACTTTACCAGACCGCTGGTTCAGCCTTTGATGCGCTCGATACCGGGCTGACCAGACTGGCGCATTACCGCCAGACGCCATCCGGCACGGTGCGCATTAATGCCAGCCAGCACGCCATCGAAAAATGCCTGCTGCCAAAGCTCGCTATCTTCAAACAGCGTTACCCGGATATCCGTCTGGAATTGATGAATGAGAGCCGGTTCGTGGATATCATTGCCGAGCGATTCGACGCGGGCGTCCGGCTTGGGCCGGAGGTGGGACAAGGAATGATTGCCGTGCGCATCACGCCCGATATGGAGATGGCTGTGGTTGCCGCTCCGGCGCATTTTCGGCGCTATGGTTTCCCGCAGACGCCCGCCGATCTGGATGCTCATCCCTGCATTGCCTACCAGTTTGCCGACGGTAACCACTATCAATGGGAGCTTGTTCAGGACGGGAAGCATGTTACTCACCGCCCGGAGGGACAATGGGCCTTTTCCGACAGCTACATGGAGGCCGAAGCGGCCCGGCTGGGACTCGGGCTGGCCTATGTCCCGGTTGAGCTGGTGGCTGACGATCTGGAGCGTGGCACGCTTATACGCGTCTTACAGCGCTACAGCCTGCGGATGGACGGACTGTACCTCTATTATCCACACCGCAACGTATCCCCGGCGCTGAGAGCGGTGATTGATACGCTGAAAATTTAGGGTGCCTCTTCGCTACGGTCTATACAGCCCCTACGTTTGTGATACGCTACTATTTTATATAGCGCAGCTCAACTAAGGCTCTGAAATGACAAAAATAATGCCAGAATATACGGTAGTTGACTTATCACGTTGGGCAAGAAAGGAACACTTTGAAGTATTTCAGGGCTTTGCTCAATCTACATTTAACCAAACGGTTCAGCTGGACATTACCGTGCTGCTAAAGCATATCAAAGAGGTTGGCTGGAAATTTTATCCTGCGATTATTTCCCTTATTTCTGACGTCGTAAACCGGCATCCGGAATTCCGTATGGCCATGAAGGATGATGAGCTTGTAATATGGAATGAGGTTCATCCAAGCTATACCCTTTTCCATAAAGAAACGGAGACATTTTCATCGTTATGGAGTCATTACGATGGAAATATTCACCATTTTCAGCGCGTTTATGCAGAAGATGTTGCCCGCTATGGCAATATCCTTGCTTACTGGCCTAAAGAAGAGTCCCGGGAGAATATATTCTTCATATCGGATATTCCGTGGGTCAGTTTTAGCAGTTTTAACGTCAACGTCGCTAACATGCGGAATTTTTTTGCGCCCATGTTCACGTTTGGAAAATACTATAACCAGGATGGAAAGGTCTTGTTGCCTTTCGCCGTTCAGGTCCATCATTCTGTCTGTGACGGTTTCCATGTGGCCAGGCTGATCAACGAGTTACAAGAGTTGTGTGATAATTTACCGCACCATTCAGAGGCGCTCAACGTGTGATTCACGTGTTTTTAACATACGCCTGACGAGGGGAAATAATGGAACCGAATTTTACGCCAGAACAGATTGAAATGATTAACCGCATTGTTTTCGAGCAGATCGAGATCATGCATGAGAAAGTAGCTGAAATAATCGCAGATACAGAGACGGTGGCGCATCAGCGCCTGAAGGATAACGGGATCACTACGACAGATTTCTATCCTGCAAATAAAAACTTCCTGATGATGACCCTTGTACAGGATCTGATAGATAAAGTGCACGGGGGCGATAAGGACCTGGCCAAAACAATGATAACCATGGAAGCAAAAAGGCTGAATATCAGCGTAAACGTTGAGGCGGACAAATCAAGATAACAGGACGTATTTTCAGGGTTACGGTTGATGAATATAAGGTTCAGCCGACCTTAATAAAGCCGCGAGCCGTTTCCGGCCCGCGGCGGCAGGACAGGTGATGAGACGTTCTGACGATCAGGCGGCTTTGACGGCCCGGATTTTTTTGCTGCTGTCCGCATCTGATGCTGTTTTATCCGTTTCAGCATTGAGCTCGGGAAGCTTGCTGGTACGCAGGATATGCTGCACGGACTCTTTCTGCTCGGCGAGATAAAGACCAAGGTTCTCCGCCTGCGTTTCATCCATCTGCATTCCGCTTTGCAACAGCCAGTCGGTAAACGCTTCTGCCATATCGAGCAGCTTGTCGTGAGCGTCAGCCTCTTTCTTACTGGCAAATGTCATTTTTTCTTCACCTTTTCTTACGACAACAAATTTTGTTTCAACAGCCATTGTGCACCCCCGTATACTGTAATTATATACAGTATAGCAGTTGTGACGTTGTGTTGCAGCAAAAATGTGCGAGCCTGGCCTGCACAACGGGTGGACAAGCCAGGTGCTGTTATCGGTACAGCGTTTTTTCGACAATCGGGATCAGCAAAGTGGACTGCCATTCCGCCAGCGTCAGCTGGGCAAGTTTACCCAGCGCGGTGTAGAACGGATGGGCCGCGTTTTCAACGAATACGCTAAGGAAACGCGTGCTCCATGGCAGCAGATGCCAGGCAAGAAGCTGGTCGCGTTCTGTTTCGCGACCGTTCTCGGCAAGCCATGCCGCCAGCATCAGCAACGTTCCGAAATGATCTTCGGGCTCATTCTGCTGCATCTCAAAGGCGATATGGTTTTCACGCATCCACTGACGCAACGCGAGGGTCGAATCGCCAAACAGCACGGACTCACGATCAAGCCAGACCGAGCCCCACGTGGGGGCGGGCAGGGCATACGGGCCAATAAACAGACGCTGCCAGGCGTCTTTCAACGCTTCATCCGACGGGGTCTTAAACATACTGGCGACAGGCAGCAGATTTTCCTCCACCAGCGGCCAGTCCTGAACCCAGTCACCTGCGGTCAGGGCACTCACCAGCGGCGCGGTCTGCTCGCTGTCTGGAGCGAAATAAAACAGCGCGCCCAGTACCCGGGCGCTGAACGCGAACGATTCGCGGTGTGAGACGTCATTCATTACAACTTTCCTTACTTGCGCGCGGGTAGCCCCGCGCACCTGTGTTAACCTGCAATTGCTAACCCTACGGTCATATGCAGACCATAAAATAGCCCACGGCCAATAAGTTCACCCAGCGCCACCAACACGACACCTGCAAACAGGCCGAGCGTTTTTGGCTCCTGACGACGAATCAGCGGGCAGATCCAGCAGCCTAAACCCGCTGCCAGCAACGCGATGCGCCATACCTGAAGCGAACCATAATCCGGAAGCAGGGCGTTAGCCTGCTGGATGGAACTCTGTATTGTCCCCAGCGTATTGCTTTGCAACACGACGACCGCCACGCAGACGATAAGTGCCAGTACGCTGACTGACGCAGCAAGAGTACCTTTGAATGTCACGTTTGCAACGCGCAGCAGCAGCGCGGCCAGCAGAGGACCAGCCAGAATCATCGTCAGGAAGAAGCTCAGCGTGGTGTAACCCGTATACCAGGTCGGGACAGTCTCAATCTGATAGACCCGGGTCATCGCCCAGACAAAAACGATGCCCAGGATCTGGCTGACAACCAGCCAGATTTTGCCCAAAGCTGGGGGCATTTTACCGATAACCGACACCAGCCACCAGAAACCGCCCACGGCAAAGAAGATCGAACCCGCCGCGATCTCATTACTCAGCGCTGACGCGCCCACGCGGTTAAGCGAGTTGAAGGCACGCAGCGGGGAGCCAAGATGCAGTACCGAGGCCATAAACCCAATACCCATTACCAGCCAGAGAAAAAACAGGCTGCGCACGATGCGCATGCTGGCCTTGTCATCATTTTCCTTAAGCCAGACGAAGCCCATCACGATTAACGCGCCGGCCACGCACTGCCCGAAAACGGTGAAGATCACCAGCGGCCATTCATGCCATCCACTTCCCATCTCACACCTCCTTCGGGTTTGCCAGGTAGCCGGTGGTGTCACCCGTCGGACGGCTGTTGGCGTTAGGTTTAATCACAATACTCGGCTTCGTGAAGTGCGCAGACGGCAGCGGCGCGACGGCAGCAAGCTGACCGTGTTTTTTGCGCAGCTCTTCAATCGGGCCAAAGTCCAGCGCGCGCAGCGGGCAGGACTCGACGCAGATGGGCTTTTTGTCGTCCGCCACGCGGCTGTGGCAGCCGTCGCACTTGGTCATGTGGCCTTTGGCGGCATTGTACTGCGGCGCGCCGTACGGGCAGGCCATGTGGCAGTAGCGACAGCCGATGCAGACATCCTCGTCCACCACCACAAATCCGTCGTCGCGCTTGTGCATTGCCCCGCTCGGGCAGACCTTGGTGCAGGCCGGATCTTCGCAGTGGTTGCAGGCAATCGACAGGTAATAGGCGAAGACATTCTGATGCCAGACGCCGTTGTCCTCCTGCCAGTCGCCGCCCGCATATTCATAAATACGCCGGAAGCTGACGTCCGGGGTCAGGTCTTTGTAATCCTTGCAGGCCAGCTCGCAGGTTTTACACCCGGTGCAGCGGCTGGAATCAATAAAAAATCCATACTGGGTAGTCATCGGTTAATCCTTATGCCTTCTCGATCTGCACCAGGTTCGTGTGCTGCGGGTTGCCCTTCGCCAGCGGTGACGGGCGGTGCGTGGTCAGGGTATTGATGCAGGAGCCGTGATCGACACGATCGCCATTCATGTTGGCGTCATGCCAGGCGCCCTGGCCCATCGCGCTTACGCCGGGCATGATGCGCGGGGTGACTTTCGCGGCAATACGCACTTCGCCGCGGTCGTTGAAGACGCGCACCATATCCCCGTTTTTGATTCCACGTTGCTCCGCATCCACAGGGTTAAGCCACACCTCCTGGCGACAGGCGGCCTGGAGCACATCCACGTTGCCGTAGCTGGAGTGGGTACGGGCTTTAAAGTGGAAACCGAACAGTTGCAGCGGGAACTTGCTGCGCTCGGGCGCGTCCCAGCCTTCAAAGGTTGAGGTATAGACCGGCAGCGGGGTGATGGTCTCGTCTTTTTGCAGTTCCCAGGTTGCCGCAATATCCGCCAGCTTGCTGGAGTAGATCTCGATTTTGCCCGACGGGGTTTTCAGCGGATTGGCATCCGGATCGTCACGGAATTTTTTATAGGCCACGAAATGTCCGTTAGGATCTTTGCGCTTATAAATACCCATTTTTTTCAGCGCGTCGTAGGACGGCAGCAGCGGATCTTTGGCGACCATTTTGGCGTACAGGTAGCGCAGCCACTGCTCCTGCGTACGGCCTTCAGTGAATTTCTGATGGATATCCGGTCCGAGGCGTTTCGCCACTTCACTCATGATCCAGTAGATGGGCTTGCGCTCGAACTTCGGGGCGGTAACCGGCTGGAGAAAAATCAGGTATCCCATGTTGCCGGCGTAATCGTTGGGGATGATATCTTCCTGCTCGACGGTCATCAGGTCCGGCAGAACAATATCGGCATACTTCGCGGACGAGGTCATAAAGTTGTCGATGACGACGATCGTTTCGCACTTGCTCTCATCCTGCAAAATGTCGTGAGTTTTGTTGATATCGGAGTGCTGGTTGATGATGGTATTACCCGCGTAGTTCCAGATGAACTTGATCGGCACATCGAGCTTATCTTTGCCGCGTACGCCGTCGCGCAGGGCGGTCATCTCCGGTCCACGGGCAATGGCATCCGTCCAGCTGAAGCAGGAGATTTGCGTTTTCACCGGATTTTCCGGCAGCGGCATGCGTTCGATGGTGATGGTGTAGGTCAATTCGCGCGCGCCGCTGTTGCCGCCGTTAATGCCGACGTTGCCGGTCAGGATCGGCAGCATGGCGATGGCGCGGGACGTTTGCTCCCCGTTAGCCTGACGCTGTGGGCCCCAGCCCTGGCAAATGTAGGCCGGTTTCGCCGAACCGATTTCACGGGCCAGCTTAATGATGCGATCGGCAGGGATGCCCGTTATGCGAGACGCCCACTCAGGGGTTTTCGCGGTTTTGTCATCACCCTGGCCGAGAATATAGGCTTTGTAATGACCATTAGCCGGTGCGCCTTCCGGCAGGGTTTTTTCGTCATAACCCACGCAGTATTTATCGAGGAAAGGTTGATCGACCAGATTTTCATTAATCAGCACCCACGCAATACCTGCCACCAGCGCGGCATCGGTGCCCGGACGAATCGGGACCCACTCGTCTTCACGCCCTGCGGCAGTGTCGGTATAACGCGGATCGATAACGATCATCCGCGCGTTTGACCGTTCGCGCGCCTGCTCAAGGTAGTAAGTGATCCCGCCGCCGCTCATGCGCGTTTCCGCCGGATTATTGCCGAACATCACGACCAGTTTGGTGTTTTCGATATCCGATGTGCTGTTGCCGTCGTTGCTGCCGTAGGTGTAGGGCATTGCGCAGGCGATCTGCGCGGTGCTGTAGGTGCCGTAGTGGCTGAGGAAGCCGCCGTAGCAGTTCATCAGGCGCGCGACCAGCGAGGCATAAGGGGAGGAGCGGGTGATGTTGCCGCCTACAATTCCGGAGGAGTAGTTAATGTAGACCGCTTTGTTGCCGTATTTTTCGACCACGCTTTTCAGGCTCGCGGCGATGGTGTCCAGCGCTTCTTCCCAGGTGATACGCTCAAACTTGCCTTCTCCGCGTTTGCCCACGCGTTTCATCGGATAGTTCAGACGGTCTGGGTGATTAATGCGACGGCGAATTGAACGGCCTCGCAGGCAGGCGCGAACCTGATGGTTGCCGTAAATATCCTCGCCGGTATTATCCGTTTCAACCCAGTAGACTTCGTCATCGCGAACGTGCAGACGTAGCGCGCAGCGGCTACCGCAGTTTACCGAGCAGGCGCCCCAGACAACTTTGTCTTCTGCGGGCTGAATAGCGGACTGCACAGCGGCGGCGGCGCTTTTCAGACCAAAAGGTAATGCGATCCCACCGGCGGCAAGCGCAAGGGATCCTATGGCAGTAGATTTAACCAGAGTTCGACGGCTTATACCGCCGTGATGTTCAACTTCGGACATAACTCACCCCATCATTGTTAATAATTATTTTCACCCGTGACTACAACCGGGCTAATGATGGGGGGAGTGTTACTTATTTAGAGGTATTAAATATTAATCCTCGTCAAATCAGGGGAATTGAGTGGGAAAATCATTGCGGCTCAGCGGGCGCATTCTCTTGCGTACCTGCGCCGCTCACCGGGTAGTTGCCGCTACTGGTGCGGGTGTACAAAATTTTGAAAGTATCGTTGGCACAATGCCCAACGACCTGCGCATCCGGCTGATCGGCCTGATCGTTCGGGACGATGTTCAGGGTAAAGCCAGACTCCGGTACGCCGTTGTTGATAATCTTCTGCTGAATGTCGCTTTTCACGCGCTCGCAGGAGTCCGGGGCCGCAAGAAGAGCGGGTGAAGCACTCATTAACAGCAGGGCGGTAATCCAGGGTAACCGTTTCATCTGTAGCTCCTTTTCACTGTGTAGACTGTAAGCATAGCAGGGTTAGGGTAAGCTTTTGTTTTTGGACCTGTCTTTCTGAATTGTCCTGGAGCCGTAATCATGTTGAAGAATGTTAGATTACCCTTTGCCCTGATCGATTATTTGATTCAATAAAGGAGTTATGGCTCTTCGATAACGGTGGCGAAGCTTTGCAGCTAACGGCCTTTCCCGCATAAGTAAATTCCAAATTTTTTTCTTTTTGGCATCCAGCATGGCATCACCTTTTGATTCATTAATTGTTGAAACATTGGCTTCTTCGGAAAGGCGTACTGGATAAGGTACTATAGAGTGAATTTTAGCCAGTGATAGGTCTTCGAATAAACTCCATTTATCGGCAACCATCCATACAGGATAAAGGTTATCCAGAAGGCTTCTAGCAGCTTTTTGATTGATAATGTATGCATGAGTAGTCGTGGCATGCTGAGTCTTATGTATATTATATGAGCCGAAAATGTGTTTGAACGGTTTTTTGTAATATTTATTGACTCGACTCAGAAGAAGTATCTCAGGTTTTGTTTTGCTGAGCGTAACGCTATTAAGTATCTCACGCAGATCGCTGTTTAGTACAACATCATCCTCAAGGATAAGAGCGGCGTCGATATTTTCATCTATTATTCTTTTGTATATTTTTTGATGGCTTAATGCACAACCCACTTCTCCCGGGAGAAAAGCATAATTTGTCTCCCGTGTGACATTTCTTAGTTCAGTTTCAGTCATTTTTCGACCATCTACTGCTTCAATAAACTCGTATGCAATGTTCAATTCGGACAATTGACATTCCATTTTCGCACGACGTTCGAGCGAGTGTTTGAGATTGACTATAAAAGTTCTCATCCTTTTAGCGTTCCTTAAAGACTTAATAGCTGGGCCAAATTCATACATTTTACCAGTATTCGAACCAATTCAACATCGCTACCATACTATTTGCTACTATGAGTGCCACAATCCTTTCATTCTTTTGGTAAATGATGTGAATAAATACGCAGCGATAACGCTACTGGCAACGGTACTGGTGGGATGCGACAACAACACCGCGCCGCTGTCATTTACGCCGGAGATGGCGAGTTTTTCGAACGAGTTTGACTTTGATCCTCTGCGCGGGCCGGTGAAGGATTTTACCCAGACGCTGTTCAACGATAAGGGTGAAGTCTCTAAACGTGTGACCGGCACGATGTCAACGGAAGGGTGTTTCGATACGCTTGAACTGCACGATCTCGACGCTAATACGGGCGTTGCGCTGGTGCTGGATGCTAACTACTACGTCGATGCGGAAACCCAGCAGCAGAAGGTAAAGTTGCAGGGAAAATGTCAGCTGGCGGAACTGCCGTCTGCCGGCCTGACGTGGGACACCGACGATAACGGGTTTGTGGTTGCCGCGCACAGCAAAGAGATGGAAGTGAAGTACCAGTATGACGCCGACGGCTACCCGCTGGGTAAAACTACGGTTTCCGGCGACAAGCGTTTATCGGTCAAGTCGGTGCCGTCGAAAGATCTGCGCAAGCGCATGGATTATACGGCGGTAAGCCTGTTGAACGATAAACCGATGGGCAATGTAAAGCAGAGCTGTGATTACGATCGCCATAATAACCCGGTGAGCTGTGAGCTGGTGATCACCGATGACAGCGTCAAACCTGCCGTTGAGCACAAGTACACCATCAAAAACAGCATTGAATATTATTGAGAATAAAACCGCGCAGGTTACTGCGCGGTGGGTTTAAGCAGGCTGGCGGAGGAGGACTTATGCCCGGCCAGATGCTGATGCTGGAAAATGCACATGCGGATGGTGTTACGGTATTCGCCGTTAATAAAGAACTCATGGATCAGTTCACCTTCCACCATAAAGCCCAGCTTACGGTAGATATGAATCGCTTTTTCGTTCTCTTTGTCGACGATAAGGTAAAGCTTGTAGAGATTCAGGACGTTAAACCCGTAATCCATCGCCAGCTTTGCCGCCCGGGACGCAAGACCTTTCCCCTGGTGCTCCGGTGAAATAATGATCTGAAATTCCGCCCGACGGTGAACGTGGTTGATCTCAACCAGTTCAACCAGCCCGGCTTTCTCACCTTCGCACTCCACCACAAACCGGCGTTCACTCTGATCGTGGATATGCTTGTCGTAGAGATCGGACAGTTCGACAAACGCCTCATAAGGCTCTTCAAACCAGTAGCGCATCACGCTGGCATTGTTGTCGAGCTGGTGAACAAAGCGTAAATCTTCGCGCTCCAGCGGACGGAGCTTAACGTCACACGGCGTCGACATTACGGTGCTACCGTGCGGCCAGTGCGACGATCCAGACAGCGCAGGGTGTTAGGCTCCCAATAGGCGTTGACGTTGGCACTTTGCTGGCATTTGTCGCGGGCATCAAACGCGACGTCTTCTTTATCCCACTCTTTTTCCACGCGCTTATTCACTTTCTGACGCAGGCTGCGGGTGTCATTCCATTGTTCTTTGTCCATGGCGGCGTTCTGACGGCTTTGCGCGCTGTCACCAGACTCAATGATGAGTTTGCTGGTTTCGGCTGATGCCGTTGCGGCGAAGGCGAACGATGACAGCGCCAGTACGGCTGTCAGACAAAGGCGTTTGCTTAATGTAGTCATAGCGTTTCCTTTAAACGGGTGCAGACAATCGGATTACCCCGTTGGATTCTACACCAATCCGAAAGGGTGTCATACCCGCGCGGCAGGTATGGGAACGATGTGAACATTATCGCGTATGATGTCTAAATCAATCCTCACGAAACGAGAAAAATGTTCAAAACGACGCTGCTTTTTTTCGCGACCGCGCTGTGCGAAATCATCGGATGCTTTTTGCCGTGGCTCTGGCTAAAGCGGGGCGCTTCCGCGCTGCTGCTGATCCCGGCGGGTGTGTCCCTGGCCCTTTTTGTCTGGCTGCTCACCCTGCATCCGGCCGCCAGCGGGAGGGTATATGCGGCCTACGGCGGAGTGTACGTCTGTACCGCGCTGCTGTGGCTGCGCGTTGTCGATGGCGTCAGGCTAAGCCTGTATGACTGGGCAGGCGCGCTGATTGCCCTGTGCGGCATGTTGATCATCGTGGCCGGTTGGGGACGCGCATAAGCGTCCTTATAGTGTGATCGCCCGCTGATTTTACGATCATTATACTTGTATGGTAGTAGTGTAGTTGCGTAAATTTCCTGCATCACAACGAGCGATGTAAGGAAATGGATTATGAAGATTGTCGGGGCTGAAGTATTTGTCACCTGCCCGGGGCGTAACTTTGTCACCCTTAAAATCACCACCGATGAGGGCATTGTCGGCCTGGGTGATGCCACGCTGAACGGACGTGAACTTTCCGTTGCCTCCTACCTGAAAGATCACCTGTGCCCTCAGTTGATTGGCCGCGATGCGCACCGCATCGAAGATATCTGGCAGTTCTTCTATAAAGGCGCTTACTGGCGTCGTGGTCCGGTCACCATGTCAGCGATTTCTGCCGTGGATATGGCGCTGTGGGACATTAAGGCGAAAGCCGCGAACATGCCGCTCTATCAGCTTCTGGGCGGAGCCTCCCGGGAAGGGGTGATGGTTTATTGTCACACCACCGGGCACACCATTGACGACGTGCTGGAAGATTATGCCCGTCATAAAGAGATGGGCTTCAAGGCAATTCGCGTGCAGTGCGGCGTGCCGGGAATGAAAACCACCTACGGCATGGCAAAAGGAAAAGGGCTGGCGTATGAGCCAGCGACCAAGGGCGCCTGGCCGGAAGAGCAGCTATGGTCCACTGAAAAATACCTCGACTTCACGCCGAAACTGTTCGACGCAGTGCGCAGTCAGTTCGGCTTCAATGAACATCTCCTTCACGACATGCACCACCGTCTGACGCCCATCGAAGCGGCGCGATTCGGCAAAAGCATTGAAGAGTACCGTCTGTTCTGGATGGAAGATCCGACTCCCGCTGAAAACCAGGAGTGTTTCCGCCTGATCCGCCAGCACACCGTCACGCCAATTGCGGTGGGGGAAGTGTTCAACAGCATCTGGGACTGCAAGCAGCTGATTGAAGAGCAGCTCATTGACTATATCCGCGCCACCATAACCCATGCGGGCGGCATCACCGGGATGCGTCGCATTGCGGACTTTGCCTCACTTTATCAGGTGCGTACCGGCTCACACGGCCCGTCGGATCTGTCGCCGATTTGCCACGCCGCGGCGCTGCATTTTGACCTGTGGGTACCGAACTTTGGCGTGCAAGAGTATATGGGGTATTCGGAGCAGATGCTGGAAGTGTTCCCGCACAGCTGGCGCTTCGATAACGGCTATATGCACCCGGGCGACAAGCCAGGGCTGGGCATTGAGTTTGATGAGAAGCTGGCGGCGAAATACCCGTACGATCCGGCTTATCTGCCGGTGGCTCGTCTGGAAGACGGCACCCTCTGGAACTGGTAAACGAGGAGCGAATGATGAAAAGCGTAGTGATCCAACAGCCGGATGTGCTGGTGATTGAAGAGCGTCCTCTCCCGTTGCCGGGCGCAGGCGACGTCCGCGTCAAAATTAAGCTCGCCGGTATTTGCGGTTCAGACAGCCATATCTATCGCGGGCATAACCCGTTTGCGAAATACCCGCGGGTAATCGGTCACGAGTTCTTTGGCGAAATAGACGCGGTTGGCGAAGGCGTGGAGGGCACCCGACTGGGCCAGCGCGTTTCGGTTGATCCGGTGATCAGCTGCGGGCACTGCTACCCGTGTTCCGTTGGAAAACCGAACGTTTGTACTTCGCTGGTGGTGCTGGGCGTCCACCGTGACGGCGGCTTCAGCGAATACGCCGTGGTGCCGGCGAAAAATGCCTGGCGCATTCCGGATGCGATCCCTGACCACCACGCGGTGATGGTTGAGCCATTCACCATTGCCGCCAACGTGACGGGGCAGGCGAAACCCACCGAACAGGATGTGGCGCTGATTTACGGCGCAGGCCCGATGGGGCTGGTCACCGTGCAGGCGCTGAAGGGCGTTTACAAGGTGAAGCAGGTCATCGTGGTGGATCGCATTGATGAGCGGCTGGAGATGGCGCAACGCAGCGGCGCAGACTGGGTCTTCAACAACGGCGAGCATTCTTTACAGGCCGCGCTGGATGAAAAAGGCATCAAGCCGACGTTAATCATCGATGCTGCCTGTCATCCGTCCATTTTACAGGAAGCGATTACGCTGGCGTCTCCGGCGGCGCGCATCGTGCTGATGGGCTTCTCCAGCGACCCGAGCCAGATTGTGCAGCAGGGGATCACCGGCAAAGAGCTGTCGATCTTCTCTTCGCGCCTGAATGCCAACAAATTCCCGGTGGTCATTGACTGGCTGGAAAAAGGGCTGATCGACCCTGAAAAACTGGTCACCCATACATTTGACTATCACCACGTTACAGACGCCATCGAACTGTTTGAAAAAGACCAGCGGCAGTGCTGCAAAGTCTTGCTCACGTTCGACCAATAATAATTCACGCGGTTAAGAGCCTGCGAAGACAGGCTCTCAGTGGTACGCATCTTACCTTGCAGAGATAGCCATTATGACTCAAGCACAACCTCAAAGAAGTACGTCAGATCTGGTGAAAGCCGCCGTATCTGGCTGGCTGGGCACCGCCCTGGAGTTTATGGATTTCCAGCTCTACTCCCTTGGCGCCGCGCTGGTGTTTCATGAAATTTTCTTCCCTGAGCAGTCCGCGGCCATGGCGCTGATCCTGGCGATGGGCACCTACGGCGCAGGCTACATCGCGCGTATTGTCGGGGCATTTATCTTCGGCAGAATGGGCGACAGAATTGGCCGTAAAAAAGTGCTGTTTATCACCATCACCATGATGGGGATCTGCACCACCTTAATCGGCGTCCTGCCAACCTACGCGCAGATCGGGATTTTCGCACCGGTGCTGCTGGTGACGCTGCGTATTATTCAGGGGCTGGGCGCGGGGGCTGAAATCTCCGGCGCAGGCACCATGCTGGCCGAATACGCCCCGAAGGGTAAACGCGGCATCATCTCCTCGCTGGTGGCCATGGGCACCAACTGCGGGACGCTGAGCGCCACGGCGATCTGGGCCGTGATGTTCTTTGCCCTCGATCGTGAAGAACTTATTGCCTGGGGCTGGCGCGTGCCGTTCCTCGCCAGCGTGGTGGTGATGATCTTCGCCATCTGGCTGCGTATGAACCTTAAAGAGAGCCCGGTGTTTGAGAAGGTAAACGATGCCGAAGCCGTTGCGCCGGTTGCTGCGCAGGATACCTCGGTCGGCGCGATGTTTAAGAGCAAATCGTTCTGGCTGGCGACGGGGCTGCGCTTTGGTCAGGCCGGTAACTCTGGGCTTATCCAGACCTTCCTTGCCGGGTACTTGGTACAGACGCTGTTATTTGATAAGGCGATCCCAACCGATGCGCTGATGATCAGCTCGATTCTTGGCTTCGTCTCCATCCCGCTGCTGGGCTGGCTGTCCGATAAAGTGGGGCGCCGTCTGCCATATATCATCCTTAACATTTCAGCCATTATTCTGGCTTACCCGATGCTGTCGATTATCGTCGATAAGAGTTACGCGCCGGGCGTGATTATGCTCTCTATCATCGTTATTCATAACTTTGCGGTGCTCGGGCTGTTTGCGCTGGAAAACATCACCATGGCGGAGATGTTTGGTTCGCGAAACCGCTTTACCCGCATGGCGATCTCCAAAGAGGCGGGCGGTCTCGTGGCGGTAGGCTTTGGTCCGGTGCTGGCGGGGATCTTCTGCAATATGACCGGGTCCTGGTGGCCGATTGTGGCGATGCTGGTGGCGTACTCGCTGATTGGGCTGGTCTCCGCTTTGCTGATGCCAGAAGTGCGCGACCGCGATTTGAGCCTGGTGGAAGATGCAGCTGAACCCCTGCGCCAGAGCGATACCGCAGCGAAGCAGCGGAAATATGGAGCCCTGTCATGAGTTTTATTAACGATAACTTTATGATTGGCAATGCGAGAGGTGTTGAACTTTATCGAAACGTCGCGAAAGCGCTGCCAATTATTGATTATCACTGTCACCTGGACGCGAAAGATATCTTCGAGAATAAAAATCTCGATAATATTACCGAACTCTGGCTGGCTGGCGATCATTATAAATGGCGCGCCATGCGCGCCAACGGTATTGACGAAAAATACATTACGGGCGATGCCCCGGCGGAGGATAAATTTGCGGCATGGGCTGAAACGGTCGAAGCGAGCTATGGAAATCCGCTCTATCACTGGACTCATTTAGAACTTCACCACTATTTTAACTGTGACGAACCGCTGGGCAGGCATAACTGGCGTGAAATAATGGAGCACTGTAATCTGCTATTGCAGCAGCCTGATTTTACGCCGAGGGAACTCATTAAACACTCCAGGGTAGAAGTTATTTGCACGACAGATGCTCCGCTTGATGATTTACGCTACCATCAATTATTGCGTGATGACGCGACGTTCAACGTTAAGGTATTACCGACCTTTCGTCCGGACGATGTTTTTGCGCAAAACGCGGAACAGTTTGCCGACTTTATCGATCGATTAGGTGAGACGACAGGATCTAAAATCCAGACATTCAGCGATTTTGTTAAGGGAATGAGCCAGCGTATTGCCTGGTTCCACGAAATGGGGTGCCGAATTTCCGATCACGGACCCGTGGAGATCCATTTTCAGTCAGCAGATGAAAGACAGGTTGAATCCGTGTTTGCCCGAAAGCGCCGGGGTGAAAATCTGGACGCCCGTAATAATGCGATTCTTGACAGTGCCATTTTTATTATGCTGGCGCATAATTACAGGCAGCATAACTGGGCAATGCAGATACACTTCGGTGCGATTCGCAATAATAATTCCCGCATGTACCGTTCTTTGGGTAGTAATACTGGTTTTGACTCGCTGACCGATCAGTCGAATCTTGCGGCCAATCTCAACCAACTCCTGGATGCAATGGCGCAGGCTGAAGCTTTGCCCAAAACCATTCTATATAACCTCAACGCCAGCTATAACGATATTGTCGCGACGACTATCGCTAATTTTCAGACTGCGGAATTGGGCGTTAAATCGCCGATACAGTTTGGCTCCGGATGGTGGTTTAACGACACTCAACGCGGAATGGAAAACCAGCTACATAGCCTTGCGGATCAGGGGCTATTAATGAATTTTGTCGGTATGTTAACCGATTCCCGTAGTCTGGTTTCGTATACTCGCCACGATTATTTCCGACGTATTTTGTGCAATATCATTGGTGGCTGGGTGGAGCGTGGTGAAGTTCCGGATAATAACGCCATCCTAACGAAGATGGTTAAAAATATTTGCCATGATAATGCTGAAAACTATTTCAGATTCTAAATTCTACTCACTGAGTTGGGATGGAACATGTCTCGTACTGCAAAAAAAATTACTATTCCGGTTAGTATCGGCTACGGACTAACGGATATTATGGGCGGCGGTGCCTTTACCGTTATCGGTGCCTGGTTATTATTCTTCTATACGACATTTGTTGGGTTGTCACCGGTTGAAGCGGCGTCTATTGTTGCTATAGCGCGCATTGTCGATGCTATCGTTAGTTTGTTTATGGGAAGTTTCACTGACCATTTTTACAAAAACTATTTTGGTAAAAAATTTGGTCGCCGACGTTTCTTTTTGCTGATCGGTGCACCGTTGATGCTGGTCTATGCATTGCTGTGGCTTGATGGCATGACATACGGTTTTTATCTCGCCGTCTATCTAGCATTTGAAATTATTGCTGCAATGGTACTGATCCCGTGGGAAACGTTACCGTCAGAAATGACAAAAGACTTTAACCAGCGGACCAAACTCTCTACCTGTCGCATGTTTCTTTCAGCGTCCGGGACGTTTCTGGCGACATTTATTCCCGGATTACTGATAGGCTATTTCGGGGAAAACAGCGCCCATGCCTACCTCATAAACGGCGTTATTTTTGCTGTACTGTTTATGGTATGTGTATTCATCTCGTGGAAAGTGACCTGGGAACGCGAGTTGACGCCGGAAATGCTCTCCGGGCTGGAAAAAAACACACGCCCACAAACAGCAGGGGAGAAGCTGGCTGCCTTTGGACGACTTTTTAAGGAGTATGGTTCCACCCTGAAAATCCGGGCCTTCAGGAAACATCTCGCCATCTATCTGCTGTCGTTTACCGGCAAAGATGTCTACAACACGGTATTTGTATTTTTCTGCGTGTACTGTCTGAATGTCTCTTCCTCACTGGCAGGCACGCTGCTGTCGATGAGTATTGTGGGGCTGCCCGTCACGTTAATTGCGGGTATAGGGATCATCAGATATGGGCCATCAAAGCTATATGTATTTGCCTATTCACTGATGTTGCTCTGTTTGGGGGGCTTCTTTGCCGTGTACCAGATCCCTGCGCTGAATACCGTCGCGACGCTGGTCATTCTGGCCGGGGTGTATCAGGTGGGGCGCTGCGTCCTTGAGTTTACACCGTGGAACGTGTTCCCGTTCATTCCAGATATCGATGAAATGGTCAGCCGTCAGCGTCGTGAGGGACTGTTTGCCGCGGTAATGACATTCTCCCGAAAAACCACGGTCGCTATTGCCACCTTTATTGTGGGTCTCCTGTTACAAAGCGGCGGATTTGTAAAAGGGAGCCAGACGCAGCCAACCGAAGCCATCCACACCATCGCAATGCTGATGTTCATCGGCACTGCTGCCTTGCTTATCCTGGCCCTGTGGCAGGCTCTGACATTTAACCTGAACAAGCGTACGCACAAAATCTTTGTGGATGAGCTGGATCGCCTGAAAGCCAACGGCTCTCCCCAACGCGTATCCGCCGAAGCTCGCCGGGTCGTGGAAGATTTAACAGGCTATTCCTACGACAGGTTGTGGCGTGAGCCGACGGTCCGGTCCGGCGAGCAGACGGTGCGCACCCCTGTATGATCTGGTTTATATCTTTTGCAAGATGTCACACAACTTAATTTTTATATCACACCACTTGGCCGAAAGTTAATGTAAATCAATGTTCATGGCAGCATAACCAGTATTGTGATCGGCAGGATAAAGTAATGACACTGCCATTCTAGTTGGTTTAGTCAACCGGCGCAGCCGCACTGTCACCAGAGCGGCTGCGGATCTCAGCGTTCATAATTAACGAGTCTCAATCATGGAAAACCGTTTATTACAGGCGAAGGCAACGCGTCCTCAGTACGATCGCGACAGCCTCAAGGCACGCATTGTTCATTTAGGGTTTGGCGCGTTTCACCGTGCGCACCAGGCGGTGTACACCGATATACTCGCCGCAGAACAGGGCAGCGACTGGGGTTACTGCGAAGTTAACCTGATTGGCGGCGAACAGCAGATCGCCGATCTGAAGGCACAGGATAATCTTTATACCGTAGCAGAGATGTCTGCCGATGCGTGGACGGCGCGCGTGGTCGGCGTCGTCAAAAATGCGCTGCATGCGCAGGTCGACGGCCTTGAAACCGTGCTGGCGGCGCTGTGCGATCCGCAGGTCGCCATTGTTTCCCTGACCATCACCGAGAAAGGGTATTGCCACTCCCCGGCAACCGGACAACTGATGTTCGATCATCCGTTAATCGTTGCCGACCTGCAAAACCCCCATCAGCCGAAATCTGCGCCAGGCGTAGTGGTTGAAGCGCTGGCGCGGCGTAAGGCGGCGGGGCTGCCAGCATTCAGCGTGATGTCATGCGATAACATGCCGGAAAACGGCCACGTGATGCGCAATGTCACCTGCGCCTACGCGCGCGCTGTTGACGGCGAACTGGCCGACTGGATTGAAGCGAACGTCACCTTCCCGTCAACCATGGTGGACCGTATTGTGCCCGCCGTCACGGCTGAAACGCTGGATAAAATTGAACAGCTGACCGGCGTACGCGATCCGGCAGGTGTCGCCTGCGAGCCGTTCCGCCAGTGGGTGGTTGAAGATAATTTCGTCGCCGGACGTCCACAGTGGGAAAAGGCCGGTGCGGAACTGGTTTCTGATGTCATTCCGTTTGAAGAGATGAAGCTGCGTATGCTTAACGGCAGCCACTCGTTCCTGGCCTATCTCGGCTACCTGGCCGGTTATCAGCACATTAACGACTGCATGGAAGATGAACATTATCGCGCAGCCGCGCATGCGCTGATGCTGAAAGAGCAGGCGCCGACGCTGAAAGTGAAGGGGGTGGATTTAGCTCACTATGCCGACCAGCTGATCGCACGTTACAGCAATCCGGCCCTGCGTCACCGCACCTGGCAAATCGCCATGGACGGTAGCCAGAAATTGCCGCAGCGGATGCTCGATTCCGTGCGCTGGCACCTTGTCCACCAGAAACCCTTCCCGCTGCTGGCCCTCGGTGTTGCGGGCTGGATGCGTTATGTCGGCGGTGTGGATGAGCAGGGTAACGCTATTGAGGTGAGCGATCCGCAGCTGGCGGTGATTCAGGCGGCGGTAAACGGTAGCGCTGAAGGCGAAAGCCGCGTTAGCGCGCTGTTGGGCATTGAGGCTATTTTCGGTAACGAGCTGCCGAAGGACGCGGTGTTTGTGGCTGCGGTCATGCAGGCCTATCAAACGTTGCTGCAAAAAGGCGCGAAGGCCACGGTTGCTGAGTACGCCTCCCGGCTTTAACGCGATGACATGCCGCCGTCCGCGGCGGCATGTCGGGGCGCAGCTTAGTGCATCCCCAGGCGAATCAGCTCAATCGGTTCGAACTTACCTTCGCATCCTTCGACTTCAACCGTTTTACCACGGCGCACCTGCTCGGCATTAAGGCCGTCGCTGTGGATCGCTTTAATCACGCCGAACTGGCCTGTGCCGCTAATCATGACTCGGCTGCCAGTGGTGATTGCATTTCGGTTACGGTCGTATGTCATCATGGTATTTTCTCCTCTCGTACTTATCCGTTACGGCGCTAATTCAACGGCTGCCGTTCACGGGGCACTATTAATACGCCTCTCTTTAACGAAATTATTTGCTTTTGATCAAGCTCACACTTTTTTCTTATTTCATGCAGGCGTTGACAGTTCAGGACACCACTTTACAAAGCGGACAGTTATTTTCCTTAATTGATAGTTTCCGGGTGCAAGTGTTTAGGCTTTGTTTATATCCACAATGTCATTCTGGAGGCAGAAAATAACCCTTCATCGGAAAAGGAGTCAGGCTTATGTATAAGAAAATTTTGATGCCTGTTGATGTGTTTGAAATGGATTTGAGCGATAAAGCGGTACGCCACGCGGTCAACCTCGCGAAGGCGGAAGGCGCGACGATCACCCTGGTCAACATTCTCCCTAACAGCAGCCGTTCGTTACTGCGGGGGTTCAATGCCGATATTAAGAAGTTCGAAGAGTATATGACCGCCGAGTCTGATAAGAAGATGAAGGCGCTGAAACGGCTCTTTGATATGTCCCCGGACAATATTGACTGTGAAGTTCGCTTCGGCAACGTACGCGATGAAATCATCAAGCTCAGCAAAGAGGGGAAATATGATGTCATTGTTATCGGATCAAAAAATCCGAGCATTACAACCCATCTGCTGGGTTCGAATGCTGAAACTATCCTGCGCTACGCCACTATTCCGGTATTAGTGGTCCGCTAATTACTTCGCCGCAACCGAAAGGGGGCGGCGAAGTTTTATTCTTCGCTGAACCACTCGCGGTTTTCCTGGCGAATTAACTGAACTGACTCACTAATTTCCTGAAGGTGAAGCGTCATCGCTTTATCTACGGCTTCCACGTCGCGTTTTTCCAGCGCGCTGAAAATATCATGATGCTGGCGCAGCAACATCTCTGGCGGAGAAACATGGTCGAGGCTCATGTAGCGCACGCGGTCGATGGTAGCTTTGATGTTTTCGACGGTATCCCACGCGAGCTGGCACTCGGCGATCTGCGCCAGTTTCTGGTGGAACTCGTCGTCCAGCTGGAAAAAGTCGTTTAACTGTTTGCGGTCGATGGCGATTCGTTGCTGATGCAGGTTTTGCTCCAGCAGGTAGCACTGGTTATCGTTGATGAGCGACGCGGCGCGACGCACCACGGCGCACTCGATGGCCTGGCGAACAAAACAGCCATTCCGTACCTGCGAAAGCGAAATTTTATTTACGTAGCTGCCGCGCTGAGGGCGGATCTGAATAAGGCCGTTTTCTGCGAGCTTAATAAACGCCTCACGTACGGGCTGACGGGAAACGTCAAAACGTACCGAAACCTCTTTTTCTGAGAGTGGCGTTCCCGGTGGGATCAGGCAGCGGACAATATCACGGCGTAAGATGCGATATATTTGCTGATTAACGGGCTGGGTAGGATTAAGTTGCGATTCAGCGGCCATGGGTTGTGATTTCTCAGAGAGTTAACCTGAACATACTACCATTCTTTTCCCTGCCATCACATACCCGGCCCGCAGGCCGGGTGGGGTAAATTAACCGCGATGCACGCTGAGTCCGGCATAGGACTGGCTGACGGGCATCATCTCAACCGTATTGATGTTGACATGCTTCGGCAGATTCGCGACCCACCAGACGGTTTCGGTGATATCTTCCGGCGTCAGCGCATTCGCGTTTTCATAGGTTTTATCCGCTTTCGCGTCGTCGCCTTTGAAACGCACGTTGGAGAATTCAGTTCCGCCTACCAGACCCGGTTCAACATCGGTCACGCGGATCGCGGTTCCGTGCAGGTCGGTGCGCAGGTTCAGGCTGAACTGGCGGACAAAGGCTTTGGTCGCGCCATAGACGTTGCCGCCCGCGTAAGGCCAGCTTCCGGCGGTGGAACCGATGTTAATGATATGGCCACGGTTACGTTCAACCATGCCCGGCAGCACGGCGCGGGTCATGTACACCAGCCCTTTGTTGTTGGTGTCAATCATGTTTTCCCAGTCTTCCACGCTGGCTTTGTGGGCAGGCTCCATGCCCAGCGCCAGGCCGGCGTTATTGACCAGCACGTCAATTTCACGCCATTCGGCAGGCAGGTTGGCAATCATCTCTTCAATGGCGGCGCGGTTGCGCACGTCCAGCTGTGCGGTCAGAATGCTGTCACCCAGCTCGTCTTTTAGCTCCTGCAAACGCTCCTGACGACGCCCTGTTGCAATCACTTTGTGTCCGTTGGCGACGAAGCGACGCGTGATGCTTTCACCAAAACCCGCTGTCGCCCCGGTAACTAAAATAATCATCTCACTGTTCCTCAACGCTTTTTGTGTTGTACTAACATAGCACGCTCTCCGGCACGTCGTTAAGGCAACATTTGTATGACGCCATTGCAGGCCGGCGCAGGCTGGCCTACTCTGGGGAGAAATACCGTGCTCAGGAGTAAACGATGTCGGTCAACAATCCTTTTTTTGAAATTAGCCTGTTGCCTTATCAGGCGCCACGTTTTGATGCGATTAACGACAGCCATTATCGTCCGGCATTTGATGAAGCAATGCGCCTGAAGCGTGCAGACATTGACGCGATTATCGCGCAGCGCGCCGCGCCGGACTTCGACAATACCGTGCTGGCGCTGGAAAAGAGCGGGGCCATGCTGTCGCGCGTGAGCAGCGTGTTCTTCGCCATGACGTCCGCACACACCAACGATGATCTTCAGGCACTGGACGAGCAGTTCTCCACCGAACTGGCCGGGCTGGCGAACGATATCTGGCTAAACGATACGCTTTTCGCCCGCGTGGAAGCCGTCTGGCAGGATCGCGAGGCGCTGGATGCCGAATCCCGACGACTGACGGAGGAGATGTATCAGCACTTTGTTCTTGCTGGCGCGCGTCTGAATGCCGATGAAAAAGCCGAGCTGAAAGCCCTGAATACCGAAGCCGCCACCCTGACCAGCCAGTTCAACCAGCGCCTGCTGGCGGCGAACAAGGCGGGAGGGCTGGTGGTGGACGATGTTCACCAGCTTGACGGGCTCAGTGCGGAGGAGGTGGCTGCCGCGGCTCACGCTGCCGCAGAAAAAGGGCTGACGGATCGCTGGCTGATCCCGCTTTTGAATACCACGCAACAGCCCGCGCTGGCGGCGCTGTCGTTGCGCGAGACCCGTAAAAAGTTGTTCAGCGCGGGCTGGGAACGCACTCAGAAAGGCGACGAAAACGATACGCGCGAGCTGATCCATCGGCTTACCGGGTTACGGGCAAGACAGGCGCAGCTGCTCGGCTTTGACAACTATGCGAGCTGGAGCATTGCCGATCAGATGGCGAAAACGCCTGAAGCCGCGCTCGAATTCATGCGCGGGATAGTTCCTGCGGCACGCGGCAGGGCCGCGCTGGAGCAGGCGGATATTCAGAAGGTCATCGACGACGAGCAGGGTGGTTTTACGGTACAGGCCTGGGACTGGGCGTTTTATGCCGAACGCGTGCGCTCAGCGAAATACGCGCTGGATGAGTCGCAGATCAAACCCTATTTCGCGCTCAATACCGTGCTGGAAGATGGCGTATTCTGGACCGCCACGCAGCTGTTCGGTATCCGCTTTGTCGAGCGTTTCGATATTCCGGTTTACCACCCGGATGTTCGCGTGTGGGAGATTTTCGACCACACGGGTGAAGGCATGGCGCTGTTCTACGGCGACTTTTTCGCGCGTGATTCCAAAGCGGGCGGCGCGTGGATGGGGAATTTTGTTGAGCAGTCTTATGAGTTTGCCGCGCGTCCGGTGATTTATAACGTCTGCAACTATCAAAAACCGGCGAACGGGCAGACCGCGCTAATCTCCTGGGATGATGTGATTACCCTGTTCCACGAGTTTGGCCATACCCTGCATGGCCTGTTTGCCAGCCAGCGCTATGCCACGCTTTCAGGCACCAACACGCCACGTGATTTCGTTGAATTTCCTTCGCAAATCAATGAACACTGGGCCAGCCATCCCCAGGTGTTTGCGCACTTTGCTCGTCACTATCAAACAGGCGAACCGATGCCGGATGCGCTGCGGGAAAAAATGCTCAATGCGACCCAGTTTAATAAGGGTTATGACATGACGGAGCTATTGAGCGCCGCGCTGCTGGATATGAACTGGCACGGCATTCAGGAGCCCGTTGAAGACGTGGAAGCCTTTGAAGCCGCCGCGTTGAAAAAAGAGGGGTTGGATCTTCCAGCCGTACCGCCGCGCTATCGCAGCAGCTATTTCGCCCACATCTTCGGCGGCGGCTACGCGGCGGGCTATTACGCCTATCTCTGGACGCAGATGCTGGCGGACGATGGCTACCAGTGGTTTGTCGAGCAGGGCGGTTTGACGCGCGTGAACGGACAGAAATTCCGCGAGGCGATTTTGTCCCGCGGCAACAGCACTGATTTAGCTGAACTTTACCGGAACTGGCGCGGGCACGATCCGAAGATCGAACCGATGCTGGAGAATCGCGGATTGAGTGCGTAAGGCTTTTTTAGTGTGGGAACAGAACCGGGCGCGAGGCCCGGTTTTTTCTTTCCCAAAATGAATCCTTAATTCTGCGAAATTTGCAGGAGGATAGGGGTCAGCTTCACGTAGCTACACCTTTACTTTTACCCAGTAAGGATCCCCGCGACTTTAGAACATCTGGCGCTTTAACTCGGCTTTATCCGTTGGCCGGACTAAAGATACTGCTTCAGCGTCCACGTTTATAAGTCAGCCATCCCTCACAGGATGGCTGTATATTGTTTAATTTAATGAAATACGAACCACACTATCCGGGCCTTTCGTCGTGTTGTCGTCATTGAAGTCCTGCTTCACGGTTACGTATAACGTTTTACCGTCCGGTGTTACCAGAAGACTGTTGGGATGGCTGGTGAACGTCCAGCTGTTTTTCACAGCATAGCTCCCGGCGTCAAGCTGCAACACCTTCCTGGATTCGCGCTGAGTGATGAAAATTTCGTTGCGCTCAGCGTTAAACTTAATTCCCAGCGCATCGCCTTTAAGACGCTTGATAACTTTCCCGCTGCGCTCATCAAATACCAGTGTGGTTTTGGCTTTTGAATCATCAGTCACGAACAGGCGCCCGGTGGCCGGATCTTCTGCCATATTCAGGAACAAATACGCTTTTTTATCTCCCGGCGTCCAGCGCTGTTCGATTTTATACGTCTCCGGGTTAATCACCAGAATTTCACCGCCGCCATTGGCGGCATAAAGGCGGTCTGTCAGCGGCGAATAAATAATCCCCGTCACCCATTTCCCGGCATTTTCGATTCGGGCTTTTAGCGTCATGGTGTTGGCATCAACCACGGAGATAAACCCAGGGTCGGCAACGCCGCCGATAAACAGTTGTCCCTTGTGGAAGAGGATTTCACGCGCACCAACCGGGTCGCCATCCTTGTCTTTGCCTTCAAACATCAGGCGCTGTAGCACCTTGCCGCTTTGCACGTCCACTTTCGATACCCCGCCATCAAGGGTGTTGGTGGTGTAGTAGACCTTGCCATTATCGTCCGCTGCCATGCCGAAGTTTTTCAGGTCGGTGTGGGTTTCACCTTGCGTGGCAAGCGTTGTGGGATCCAGTTTAAAGAGCACCCCGCCATTGACGTTTTTGAAACTCTGTGCGCTCGCAACGTACAACGCGTTTGCCGTTGGGGAGTAAACCATCTCATACAGACCGTCAGCGAGTTCGCGCTGCTTGAGCTCAGCCGAACCCGGGAGGGCTGCTGACGCCGTTGCGCTCAGGGTTAACGCCGCGGTAAGAATGCTTAAGCCCCATGTCTTTCCTTTTAGCCAATGGAATGTGTTCATTTTTTGTTCCTGTCATGCGCGAGCCGCGCTGATTTTGATAAATATACATTTATTTACATTTAACTTACAAAATTACCTGTGCATAATAAAGCAAATAATTATCATTTCCATTCTTATTTGGATGGATGATTTGCACATAACGACAACAACAGACAGGTAACATGATGATTTTTAAAGGCAGGGCTAATCGCGCGAAAGCGCCCGCAGGGTTAATTCCTGCTTCCTTCTCACTTTCACTGCTTGCGCTGGCAATGTCCGCCGTCATGCACCCGGCACAGGCGGATGAAAATACGCAAGAACAAGAGATGGTTGTCTACGGTGACGGGAACGGGAGCGCCGACTCGCAGCAGGATTATGCGGTAAAAACCACGCGTTCAGGCACCAAAATGCTGCTGACCCCGCGCGATATCCCCCAGTCAGTCAGCGTCGTCACGCGCCAGCGTATGCAGGATCAAGACCTGCAAACCATTGACCAGGTACTTACCAATGCCACCGGCGTTTCGTCGCAGCAGGTTGATAGCGAGCGTTCCAGCTACTTTTCCCGCGGCTTTGAAATCACCAATTTTGCCTACGATGAGATCCCCACATCAATGGGCGACGCGTGGAACTTTGGCGATGCGCAGGAAGATACTGCCATTTATGATCGTATAGAGATTGTGCGTGGCGCAAACGGCCTGATGACCGGCGCTGGCGATCCGGGAGCAACGGTGAACATGGTGCGTAAACGTGCCGACAGTAAAACCTTCAGGGGCAACGTCAGCGCAAGTTACGGAAGCTGGAACAAACAGCGTTATGTGGGCGACATCTCCGCGCCCCTCAATTCCGACGGCAGCCTGCGTGGGCGCGTCGTGGCAGGTTATCAGGATCAGGACAGCTGGCTCGACAGATATGGCAAGCGCAAGAAATTTCTCTATGGCGTCATTGCAGGCGATGTAACGGAACACACGACGGCCTCGCTGGGCTGGGACTATCAGCAAACAAACACAGCCAACCCGACCTGGGGCGGATTACCCAGCCTGTACAGTAACGGCAGCCGTACCCATTACGATCGCAACGTCAATACCTCGGCAGACTGGACGGGATACTCCGTTGAGTCGCGTAAAGTTTTTGCTAACCTCACCCACAACTGGGATAACGGCTGGTCGGTGCGTTTCAATGGAACCCACGGCGAGCAAACGTTCAATGATACCCTGCTTTATGTGATGGGCAATCCGGACGCCACCACCGGAGAAGGCGCATCAGGCTGGGGTAGTAAGGATCGCGGCAAGCGCACTCTGGACGCCTTTGATGCCTACGCCAGCGGGCCTTTTGAACTTCTCGGGCGTCAACATCAGCTGATGGCCGGAGCCAACTATAGCCGACAGCACAATGCTACCTTCAGCAAAGACGGGCCAATGGACAGTGCTCAGATTGGCATCTTCAACAACAGCTGGGACGGCAGCGTGGCCGAGCCGGAGTGGGGCGACTGGTATCAAAATGCGGATGATATCGTGCGGCAAAAATCGGCGTATACGGCGGCACGCCTGTCGCTGGCGGATCCGTTGTCGCTAATCGTTGGCGCACGTTATACCCAGTACAGCTCAGATGGCAGCAGCGGCGATATGCGTAAATACAACACCACCCCTTACGGCGGGCTGGTGTATGACATCAACGACAGCCTTTCCGCTTACGCCAGCTATACCTCAATTTTTGCCCCGCAAACCAAACGCACGAAAGAGGGTGCATGGCTCTCTCCCGTCACCGGTAAAAATTATGAAACCGGCCTGAAGGCAGACTGGATGGACGGTCGACTGACCACCAACGTTGCCGTATTCCGCATAGAACAGGAGAACGCGGGGGAGGAAATCAGCGGGGTATTCGTTAATGGATCCAGCGAACAAGCTTATCGCGCAACCAAAGGCGCAGTGAGCAAAGGCGCGGAATTTGAGGTGAACGGTGCCGTTACCGACAATCTACAGCTTACCTTCAGTGCGACCCGCTATGTTGCCCGTGATTCAGATGGCCGCTTCAACAGCTTTGCGCCGCAGACGCAGCTTAAGCTGTTCAGCCGTTACCGCGTCCCGACGCTTCCGGATCTGACCGTAGGCGGCGGCGTGAACTGGCAGAATCAGGTGTACAAAGATGTCACCGGTCCGGACGGCGAGACGCAGCGCCTCTATCAGGGCAGCTATCCGCTCGTCGACTTGTTCGCGCAGTATCAGCTGACGAAACAGCTGGCGGTGCAGGCAAACGTTCGTAACCTGTTCGACCGCGAATACTACTCCTACCTCGATGACTCTGCCGTCTATGGCGAACCGCGTAGCGTCTCGGTAAGCATGAGTTACACATTCTGATCTAATCAGCTTATCGCTATCCTGGCCATCACCTGTTCCGAAATGCGCTTCGGCCCCACCAGCGGCAACGACACGGCGATGGCCGCCATGCCATTGCCATCCTGGTAACGAATAATGTGCCGGTTTGAACGGGTGACGAGCCTGGTGCCGGAAACATTGGGCCAGTTAAAGAAGACGTATGTTGGATATGCAATAAAACAGCCAGACGCAAAAGCGTAAATATTCAATGAACAGGACGCCCTCAGACTCGAGGGGCATCCTGAGCAATACTAAAAGGGGACCTGTTTCATCCTGAAGCAATGCGTCTCTTTTTGCAGTTTCATGCGCCTATCGGTAAATATCCCTGCCACTCTGGAAGATCGCGATGCCCTGTATCGCAGGGTGTCAGATGAATAAACAACCCTCCAACCTTTTCAAGCAACAGGCAATCATCAACCTCTTTTAAATTATCCTTATGTTGTTGATCGACACCGCAAAGTAGCGTTAGTAATGCTTTCTCCTTAGCCTGCCGGGCATTTTCGGCGACGAACAGATCATATTCGTGCAGTTCTGCAAGCGTATCCGGCCTGTAACCACCCGCATTGACGAAAAATAATCTCTTCGTAGACTGGGGCGGCTCCGGGGAAAGCGTGACAGAGTATCCGTCGGCCCACGTGATACGGCTATAGCCGTCTATATGAATTTTATCACTATCACCAAACCATGCTTCACGCAGTGCAGGCCAGGCATCATTGGGCTTACGTGCCGCCACAAACTGGATGTCGTGGACTTCAATATTGGATTTACCGGCATTTCCGCCGACATAAAACATATACAAATTCATACAACCCTCAGAAGTTATTTAATCGCTATATATTTAACTATATAGCGAGTTGGGCTACAACTGTGCAAAAGACATTGATGACAATGAGTTCAAGATTCTTCTACGCAAAGCCACGAGGAGTTTACGCAGCATGTTTCATGAACAATTGCCCACATTTGGATGACAACATCTGACTAAGTCGACCATGCACCACCCAGACCGATTTCCTTTTATTCAACCTTGCATCAACGGCGCGCTTGAGGAGGTTGTCATTGCGGTGATTTTTCTGGAAAATTCGATATATAAAAGAATATATAACGAGAGGGTGTTTATGGCCAGGAAACGAATGCAGGTTGCGCTGGTGGCGGTTGCGCTGCTGCAAATGCCATCCATGGCGCTGGCAAAGGATATCAGGGTGACTTATGCCGGTTCCATGGGCAAAGTAATGGACCAGGGGTTAGGTCCGGCTTTTTCCAGAGCAAATAACGACGGCTATCAGGGGCAGGGCCAGGGTGCATACGGGATGGCACGCCTGCTGGCAAGCCACAAAATTGAGGCCGATGTGTTTGTCTCCATCACCCCGGGACCGATGCAAATTCTCAAAGACGCCGGGCTGATAGATGAGGCGGTCCCTGTCGCCAGTACCAGCATGGTGGTCGCTTACAGTCCTGAGGGTAAATATGCAGCGCAGTTTGAACAGGCCAACAGAAAGAAAGACGGCTCGTGGCTGACTCTGCTGACGCAGAAAGATGTCTTATTTGGCCGCACCGATCCTTATGTCGACCCAAAAGGCCAGAATATTGTGTTTAGCCTGATGCTGGCGGAAAAGTATTACAACATGCCGGGCATCACCGATAAAATTTTAGGCTCGCTGCAAAACCCACAGCAGACTCATCAGGAAGGAGGGCTGCTGGCGCGTCTGGAAAGCGGTCAGGTGGATGCAGCAGCGGGATACGAGAGTGAAGTTCGCTCAGCGCATTTGCCGTATGTCGCGCTGCCGGATGAAATAAACCTCAGCAACCCGGCGATGACGAAACAGTGGTATGACACCGTCAGTTTTACCATTAAAGACAGCAAAGGCCAGGATCAAATTCTGCACACTCAACCAATGGTGTTCTATGCGGCGGTGCTGAAAAACGCGCCGAATGGTGTAGAACAGGGACAAAAGTTCGTATCGTTCATGCAAAGCGCCGAGGGGCAGAAATTGTTCAAAGCGTTTGGCTACGCCGAACCTAAAGGAGACAGCTTATACGCCCGCTAAGAAAACCGGGCTGGGTCGCGGGGTGGTTATCTCTGCCCGCTATCCTGCTGTTAAGTATCCCCTTTATCACGCTGATTAGCGTCACGCCCTGGCATCATCTGAAGCTGGCCTGGCGCGACGACAGCGCCATTGCCGTCTCTATGGGACTGGGTGTGCTGGCACTCGGAATTATCATTCTTATCGGCATGCCGGTGGCATTGTGGCTGTCACAAGCCACGGGTCGAAAACGATTGATCGGTGAACTGCTGGTGATGATCCCTCTGCTGACGCCACCGCTGGCAATGGGGATTTTGCTGGTTTCGGCTTTCGGGCCTTATGGCGTGATTGGCCGCTGGCTTTCACTGTTGGGAGCTACGCTGGTAAATAATCCGGCGGCGTTTGTGCTGGCTCAGGTTTACGGCGCTTTGCCTTATTTTATCGTGGTGTCGCGTTCGGCGTTTGCCACTGTTCCCAAAAATATTCTTGAAGCGGGACAAACGTTGGGAGCTTCTCCCTGGAACCGCTTTCGTTTTCTTACATTACCCCTGGCATTGCCTGGTCTGGCTTCTGCCGTAACACTCGCCTGGGTTCGCGCGGTAGGCGAGTTCGGGATCGTGATGATCTTTGCTTATTTCCCGCAGGGTATACCGGTAAAGCTGTATACCAATCTGCAAAATGACGGGGTGGACACAGTATATACTTTGCTATGGATGCTGCTGGTAGTGACGCTTCCCCTGCCAATGGTCTGCTTTGCTCTTGGCAAACGAATGGCCAGGAAATGAACACCCCTTAGATCGTCCGTTCCTCGTTCATAGCGGATGAGCTTGCTCACGTTTCCATTTCAGCGGGCTACCTCGAATAACCCCAAACCGGATTCTTCATAAAAGGCCACACACAGAAACCTCCAGTCAGTCAGACTGAAAGTACAGGGCAGGAAGAAAATGTGGCGCGCGCTGGATATGTCTTACAATCGGATCGGTGGGATTATGCTGGGGGAACCATGGAGGCGTAAATCGGTACGTCGCGATAGCGGAAGAAATTACGCAAAGTTAACGTTGTATGCTCTTTGTCTCCCGAAGCCAGAACCGGGCTTTGCGCCCGGTTACTCTTGTATTAACCACATGTCCGACTCTTCGAACATCTCCTCAAGCATGCGGTTGAGCTTTTCACGGTCGCTTTTGCTGGCGTCGCTGTTCAGGCCGTTCGCTTGCATTGGCTTAACCGTCACGCTGGCATCAGGAAAAATCCGGTGCACGCGTTTTGTCAGTTCGGCCAGAATGATTTCCCTGGCTCCTTCCAGCCCCTGTACGTTTCGCTTGTCATAAACCAGTTCCACAAACATGATTGTTTACCTTATGGATATTACGCATGTGATTCAGCCTGAACGTAAAATACTACTGTATATGGGTACAGTCAAACGGCGTTCAGACTAAAGCATTGTCCAGAGCAATGCAGACAGCGTTGCCAGCCCGCCCAGAACAACCAAAAACACCGTCACGCCGCGAAGCTCTGCCAGCGAGGGGCGGGTGTATATGAGGTACGCCGGGATAAGGAACAGGATCACCGCGATCAGTGGTCCGCAGAACATTTCAATCAGGCTGAGCACATCCGGATTGGCATAAACAATGCCATAGGTCAGCAGGAACAGCGCCAGAGAGGCCAGCCGCTTGCTGGCGTTGGCCTTTTTGCCGGATACGCTGGCAGCCAGCTGACCAAACGTTTGTGCGACCGACAGACCTACGCCGAGGAAGGATTTCGTCATACCGATGATAGCGATGAGCGGGGCAATGTGGTAAATCAGGCTGAAATCACCGTTTCCCTTCATCACCGACAGCACATTCAGGTTTTCCGCCTTCGCTCGCACAAAGTTGTCATGGGGGATCCCCAGCACGCAGCTCAGCACGAAAAAGAGGATACTGGCGAAGATAGCTAAGTAGGCGATACGGATCACGAACAGTGCCTTTTTCTCACCCTCCGCTTTCCTCTCCCGGTAGTAAGAGCTCAGCGGGGAGACCATAGGCGCACAGCAAAACGAGAAGGTAATAAGCGGCAGCGTCAGCCAGATATTTTTCAGCGTTACCGGCAGCGGCGTGGCGTTCATTTCAGCGGCCGTATCGGTCAGGTTAGACAGATGCCATCCCGGGATAAGTGATACGGCGATCAGCAGTACAGATGCCGCGAACGGCAGCGCCAGTGCGCTCATAATGGCCACGACTCTGTCCCGGCCCTTGCTAAGCACCACATACAGCGCAGCAACCACGATAAACGACAATGGCCCACGGCTGAGGGCGGTAATATGCAGATGCTCCACCAGTAAATTACTCAGCGCATTAATCAGCGCCACCCCGTAAACCAGGGTTACCGGGAAGAAGGTCACACAATAGAACAGGGTGATCAGCTTTTCACCCCTTCCGCTGAAGAAGGAGCCGAAGATCGGCAACGTGCCGTTTTCAGTCTTCTCTTCACGCATATATACACGACAAAGGAGTAAATGGGGGATCAGGGATAACGGCAGCCCCAGCAGGAGCATAACCAGAAAAATAACCGGACCACGGGTGCCGATTTCCACGGGAAGGAACAGTGTTCCCGCTCCGACGGCTGTACCATAAAGGCCCAGCGTCCAGATATTATCCTGCCAGTGCCAGTGCCAGTGCCAGTGCCAGTGCCAGTGCCAGTTAGAGCGTGTTGTAATATTAGCTGAGAGAGTTGTGGCTTTATTCATCATATTTTACCGCGTTGTTAGAGGGACGACGACTTATTTAGTTTTTATCTGTCTGTAGTCGTCGCTGCGCCATTACGTCACGGGTGGGAGGGGTTTGATGTTGCATACCGAAAACCTTATGTGTATGCCTGCAATAACTATCGTTATTCTTTGACGATGCTTTAACAGGCGGTTAATTAAGAAAGGGATTTGTTAAATTAACGAACAAATAACGACTGACTTTCCCTGCCTGCACGTCTGTTAATTAAAGAATAAACACCCTGTTTTATTAAGTACCATAAGGCGCCATCATATTGAAGGGGGGCTTATTTAATTATTTTATTGGGCGTGAAATTATCCCGTTATGCCTGAAATTAAAAAACAGAATGTAGACAATCGTGTAACCCGCTCGTAGCTTTCGAACCGTCTTGTAACATAACGCTCTCTTTATGGTGGCGAAGGGGCTCAGGATGTCGTATGCCTGCTATTAAACGCCCCATAAGAAAATCCTCTTCTATACTCAGTTACGTTTAGTGAAATATGCCGCCGCTCCACACGTCGCGTTCTCTTAATAGCGGCGGGCAGCTGGGGTATATATTCACGAAAACGCCTTAATAATGGTCAATTTTGCATTTTAGAGGGGGTTTCCTGGTATGTTGCATTCTCAATCCTCGCGGGTCGGCAGCATTTTGCTGCTGCTGACCGCGATAATAGCCTTCGCGGTAGCGCTATACGCCTGGTGGACGCCGCTTACCGGCGTCACTGGCACCATTGGCGCACTGGGCGTGGTCTTTGCCAGCGTAGTGCTGGCGATCCTGACCTTTATGTTACGTGCGGCATCGCGTCGCGGGGCGCGCGTTTTTCTGATTATTGTCACCCTGGTGGTGTTGGCGGGTATTGCTTTCGCCGCCGCGCTGCTGCACCAGTACATCATAACTGCAGCCATGGTGGTCGGCCTGATTGGTCTGATTATGCTGAGCAGCCATTCCGCTCGTTACAACCATCCCGTCAGAAGCTGAGGAGCCGCCCGTGCACAACGATAAGCATTATCCCTTCATAAAAGTCAGCATGACGGCGCTGGCGCTGCTGGTCGCTCCGCTCGCGCTACAGGCGCAGGATAAGGCCGCTGAAGCCTCGCAGGGGACACAGGAATCACTGAACATTGATGCGGCCGATCAGCAGGCGCCCGGAACCACAAAAACCACCGACGATGCCTCAACCGGCAGCGGTGATGGAAAGAGAGTCGCCTCGGCCAGCCAGCCAGCGACGCCGCTGGTGCCCGGCACCGCCACCTGGGACAGCTTCCACGGCCAGCTTAACGCGCAGAAATACAGTCCCCTGACCCAAATTACGGCGGATAACGTCGGGAAATTAACGAAAGTCTGGGAGTTCCATACCGGCGACGTCTCGGACGGTAAAGGCGATACGCCAGCTACCGTCTGGTCCGCAACGCCCATTTTCGCCAACGATACGCTCTACATCGGCACGCCATTCGATCGCCTGATTGCGCTGGATCCGGGGACGGGTAAAGAGAAATGGCACTATGACACCAAATCGTCGCGCAAGGCGCTGACCCAGCCGGTGCTGAAAAACCGCGGCGTTTCCTACTGGCAGGCCAAAAATCCGGTGACAGGTGAGGCATGCCAGAAGATGGTCTATATGGGCACCGTTGACGGCAAGCTCTTTGCGCTGGACGCCGATTCAGGCAAACCGTGCAGCGGCTTTGCGAACAACGGCGTGCTGGATCTGAACCAGTGGAACACCGTTAACGCGAAGTATCCGCTCTCTGTCCTGCAACCGCCAACCGTTGTCGGCAACCATCTGCTGGTGGGCTGGGCCGGGAAGGACTGGGCCTATGCCGAAGCCCCTCCGGGCACCGTATTTTCAGTCAACGCCCAGACCGGTAAGCTTGAATGGACCTTTGAGGCGATCCCCGCAGAGATTCGCAAGCGTACCGGTACCGCCAACGTCTGGACGCACATGTCCGCCGATGAGGCTAACGGGCTGGTCTATCTCCCGGTCTCATCGCCGTCTCCCAACTATTGGGGCGGCAACCGCGTGGACGCTATTCCGCTTGGCACCTCGACCACCGCCCTGGACATCAACACCGGTAAAGTGGTCTGGTCCCGTCAGTGGGTACACCACGACGTCTGGGATTACGATATCAACTCCGCCCCGACGCTGATGGACATCACCGTAGACGGCAAGCAGATCCCGGCGCTGGTGCAGGCCACCAAGCAGGGTTTCCTGTTTGTGGTTAACCGCCTGACGGGGGAGGACGTATGGCCAATCGAAGAACGTCCGGTTTCGCAGGGTGATGGGTCGGTCCAGGGCGAAGTTCTCTCGCCCACGCAGCCATTCCCGACCAAACCCGCGCCGCTGCTCGACCAGTCGAAAAAACCGGAAATCTGGAAGCTGGCGGATATCGTCGGTGGCGGCCAGTGCTCCCGCCTGTGGGATAACCTGACCTATGAAGGAATGTATACCCCGCCGACCACCAAAGGCGAAGGCACGCTCACCTATCCCGATAGCGCCGGCGGCGTCCAGTGGGGCGGGGTGGCGTTCGATCCGCAAAAACAGATCGCCATCGTCAACACCTCGCATATCGTCCAGTACGTGAAGCTGTACAGCCGTGAGGATTACGATAACGCAGACAAAGACTCCGGCAACGAAAGCGGCTTTGCCCCACAGGAAGGCGCCCCGTACGGTATGCGTCTGCTGGTGGCGAGCAACTGGCTGGGCATGCCGTGCTGGCAACCGCCGTTTGGTGAAATCGTGGCGCTGGACATGCACACGGGCGATGTGAAATGGCGTCGTCCGGTTGGCGCCTCCCAGCAGTATGGCTTCTTCATGCCGGAAAGCTGGGGTTCGCCTACCATTGGTGGTCCGGCAGTGACGGCGGGCGGCGTGATCTTCATCGGTGCTTCAATGGATGCCAAAGTGCGTGCCTACTCGGTAGAGAGCGGTGAAGAGCTGTGGTCCGATCAGGCCGAAGCTCCGGCGGTAGCGAACCCGTCCGTCTATGAATATAAAGGTCGCCAGTATGTGGCCTTCGTGGCAGGCGGGAATACGATCCTGAAGGATCAGGTGGGCGATCAGGTGGTGGTCTACGCCTTGCCGGAATAATTCAGCAGGAAGGGGAAATAAGCGTGGGGCCTGCGGGCCCCACTTTATTTTGCAGTAGTCGTTTTACCGACGCGTTATTTATCGGCTGATGCGCCAGCACGCGTTGACATCTGCTCGGCGGACTTCAGATGCTGCTCAACGACCGGAGTGTGCTCGTTGGCCAGAGCCTTCACATCCGGATCGTCGATTTTACTGGCGTCGCTCTTAAGCTTCGACAGCACCTTCTCGTGGTCCTTCACGCCAGCATATTCCATATACATTTTGTCAAAAGCGTCACCGCGCTGGTTTTCCAGCCTTGAGTTCAGGGCTTTATGCGCGGCGTCTGGTTCGGTCGGCAGCTCCACGCCCTTTTTCTGGGCAACGGTCTTGACTTTGGTCAGCGCGGCGCCGTGATCGTCGACCATTTTCTGGGCGAATGTTTTCACTTCACTGGTTTGGGCCTTGTCCAGGGCGAGCCTGGCGGCGGCAACTTCGTTGATATTGGCCTGCGCCATGTCCTTCAATGCTTTCTCGTCGCCGGAGCTGAGTCTGGCGTCCGGTTGATCCTGGCCCGCAGTTTGAGTTTGCGCGGCGCTGGTTGTCTGGGCTTGTACGCCAACGGTGCTGAACATTGCTGCAACTGCTGATACGGCTAGCAGCCTTTTCAGGGTTTTACTCGTGTGCATATTGTTCTCCTGATGGTCATGGTACAGGTAAGTTTCAATTGCTTCAGGCGCAACCGGCAGATAAATGACGACTGCACAGGTCAGTATAGTAGATGAACCTGCTGCACCCGCTGTTCAGGTCAGTGATGGCTGGTCGTGATGCTCAATCCTTCTACAATATTGATACGGATCATTTACATATTTGCTGCTAATGTTAAATATATAGATCCATCAACAGGAGGAATGATATGAAAAAAGCACTATTAGGGATTGTATTGGCTTTAACAGTAGCAAGCTTCGGCGCATCTGCGGCAGATATGATTTCCAAGGATGAAGCGCACCACTTCAAGCTTGAATACCTTGGTAATGTATCTGTAGGGGCTTCAGGTGGACAAATTTCTTCACCTTCAGATCTTCATCAAAAACTCTCAAAACTGGCAGACGAGAAGGGCGGGAAATACTACGTCATCATCGCTGCCCGCGAGCATGGCCCTAACTTCCAGGCCGTCGCAGAAGTCTTTAAATAATTTTCTCGAATAACACAAAAACCCGCTAATGGCGGGTTTTTGCTTACAGACAGCCAAAAAAATGCCCCTGATGCGGGGCGAGTGTGAGTCAAAGCTTTTCTTATATTTGTCTTTTTTGTGCTCTAAGGCTTTGGGACAATAACACCTTGTTTAAATAATGCAATCTAAATGCATATTTAAATGTGACGGCAGCATACGTTACACAGATAGTCTACTCTTTACATACAGTTATGGTGAAAGGCAGTTAATCGTTAGCTGTCGCCTGCTGGAGAATGGAAACAGTAAACGGTTGCAAGAGGTAAACATGAACGTTGACGCACTGACGCAAAAGGCAGAAGAAGAAATTTCAGCGCTTATAACCAAAAAAATTTCAGAGTTACGTAAAAAAACAGGGCAGGAAGTGTCTGAAATTGAGTTTATCGCTCGTGAAGCCATGACAGGCCTCGAGGGATATGAGGTAAAAATCAAACTTATTTAATCAAAATTATTACCTGTTTCGGGACACTGGATAAAGCAGAGCGGCAAACGTCAGCCAGGACTATCCTGCGCGTGGCAGGATTGAAGCCCAAAAAGCCCGGTGACGCTGCGCTTACCGGGCGTACAATTAACGCAATCCACAGGCCGGGCAGGGCGTAGCCGCCACCCGGCTTACCAGGCTTACACTATCGCGTTCGGGCACGCTTCGCCCTTTTCGAGTTGACGCAAATTCCCCAGCGTGGTTTCCGAAATGCTGATCAGCGCTTCGGCGGTCAGGAACGCCTGGTGCCCTGTGAACAACACGTTGTGACAGGCAGACAGGCGACGGAACACGTCGTCCTGGATCACGTCATTAGATTTATCCTCAAAGAACAGATCGCGTTCGTTCTCATACACATCCATACCCAACGCGCCGATTTTTTGCGTTTTCAACGCTTCGATAGCCGCCTGAGAGTCGATCAGCCCGCCGCGGCTGGTATTGATGATCATCACGCCGTCTTTCATCTGGTCGAACGCCGACTGGTTAAGCAGATGATAGTTCTCCGGAGTCAGCGGACAGTGCAGGGAGATAACGTCAGACTGCGAGAAGAGCGTTTTCAAATCGACATACTCCACGCCCAGCTCCAGCGCAGCGGCGCTTGGGTACGGATCAAACGCCAGCAGGCGCATGCCAAATCCTTTCAGGATGCGAAGGGCGGCCACGCCAATTTTGCCGGTACCGATCACGCCTGCGGTTTTACCGTACATGGTAAAGCCGGTCAGCCCTTCCAGAGAGAAGTTAGCATCACGGGTTCGCTGATAGGCACGGTGAATACGACGGTTGAGCGACATCATCATCCCGACCGCATGTTCTGCCACGGCTTCCGGAGAATAGGCCGGGACGCGAACGACCTTCAGACCCAGCTCTTTGGCGGCATCGAGATCGACGTTGTTAAAGCCCGCGCAGCGCAGGGCAATGTATTTCACGCCCTGTTTTTTTAACTCTTCCAGTACCGGTCGGCTACAGTCGTCGTTAACGAAGATACACACGCCTTCGCAGCCGTGGGCGGTTTTAGCCGTCTTTTCAGTTAGCAGAAAGTCGAAAAATTCAAGATCGAAACCGTACGTCTCGTTAACATGTTGCAGATACTTTTTGTCGTACTGCTTTGTGCTATATACCGCGAGTTTCATAAGACTTTCTCCAGTGATTTTGGAACCACGTTAGCATGTTTAAAATTATCTTACAATTTTTCAAAATTCATTGAAATCAATAAGTTCTATGAATTATTGTAGAGCATCTACTCTTAAAAATGGCATTACCTTCAACTGACTGGCTAAACATGCGACAATGAGCGGCAAGAACGGCTTATTTTTTTCGCAAAATCAGGATATTAACTGCCCATGAAGGGTAAATACAAAGCCGCAATCGCGCTATTACTGCTGCTATTTCTTGTGCCGCTGACGCTGCTGATGACGCTCGCCCAGTGGGTACCCACGCTCGCCGGGATCTGGCTCCCCGTTGGAACGCGCATCGCGTTTGAAAAAAGCCCACGGCTCACGCGCCACGCCCTGATCATCCCCGATCTCCGCTATCTGGTAGAAGAGTGTGAAATTGCCCGCGTGGAAAACGTGACTCTGTCACACCCCAGCCGCTGGGATCTGGATATTGGCGCACTTGAACTTAACTCTGTCTGCCTGAGCAAATTACCGCAATCGGCGCCATCTACGGTGGCGCCGAAAACGCTGGCGCAGTGGCAGGCCATCCTGCCCAACACCTGGCTGACCATCCATCGCTTTACCCTTTCTCCCTGGCAGCAGTGGGAGGGTGAGCTGCATGCCTCACTGACGCCAGCCCGCCAGGACATCACCTATAACGGCAAGCAGGTGAGCATTAAGGGGCAGTTGCGCGGCCAGACCCTCTCCATCAGCCAGTTCGATGTGCAACTGCCGGATCAGCCGCAGCCCGTGAAGCTGGTCGGTGAATTTACCCTGCCGCTGGTGCCGGACGGCGTGCCGGTGAAAGGGCATACGGTCGCGACCTTTAACGTGCCACAGTTATCCTCGCTGGTCGATGCCGATCTGGACTGGGAGGACAATCAGGGCCAGCTGGTGGTCATGGCGCGGGACAACCCCGATCCGCTGCTCGATTTACCGTGGCAGATCACCGCTCAGCAGTTGACCATCAGCGACGGACGCTGGAACTGGTTAGCCTCCGACGTGCCAATGAGCGGACGCGTCGGGCTGAAAGTGGATAACTGGCAGCAGGGGCTGGAGAAAGCCACCTTCACGGGGCGGTTCAACGTGCTGACCCAGGGGGATGCGGGGAAGGGCAACGCGGTGCTGAATATCGGTCCCGGCTCGCTCAGTATGGATAACAGCGCTATGCCGCTGCACCTGAGCGGGGAAGCCAAGCAAAACGATCTGATCCTGTATGCCAGGCTCCCGGCGATGCTGACCGGCAGCCTTTACGATCCGCAGCTTACGTTTGAACCCGGCGCTTTATTGCGCTCGCGCGGGCGCATCATCGACTCGCTGGATATCGATGAGATCCGCTGGCCGCTGGCGGGCGTGAAGCTCACGCAGAAGGGCGTGGACGGCCGCCTGCAAGCCATTCTGCGGGCGCATGAAAACGAGATGGGCGATTTTGAGCTGCATCTGGACGGCCAGGCTAACGACTTTTTACCGGACAACGGTTTGTGGCAGTGGCGCTACTGGGGTAAAGGGAATTTCACGCCAATGAACGCGCGCTGGGATGTCCGGGGAACCGGGGAGTGGCGCGACAACGTTATCGAACTGACCGATCTTTCCACGGGGTTCGACAAATTGCAGTACGGTACGATGCTGGTCAGCAAGCCGCGCCTGGTGCTGGATCACCCGGTGCGCTGGTCGCGGGACCCGGATAACCCCACCTTTAGCGGCGCGCTCGCGCTTAACGCCGGGCAAACAAGCTTTTCAGGCGGAAGCGTGCTGCCGCCGTCCGTTTTGACCTTCAGCGTTGACGGGACAGACCCGACGGTGTTCCAGTTTAAAGGGAACCTGCATGCGGACGACATCGGCCCGGTCCAGGTGAATGGACGCTGGGACGGCGAACGCCTTCGCGGTCAGGCCTGGTGGCCAAAACAGTCTCTTACGGTGTTTCAGCCGCTGATCCCGCCAGACTGGAAAATGACCCTGCGCGGCGGCGAAATGTACGCGCAGGTGGCTTTCTCTGCGGCGCCCGATCAGGGGTTTGAGGCCGGGGGGCACGGGGTGCTGAAAGCGGGCAGCGCGTGGATGCCGGATAACGAGATCAACGGCGTGGATTTTGTTCTTCCGTTCCGCTTAAGCCAGGGTACCTGGTCGCTGGGCACGCGCGGGCCGGTAACGTTACGAATCGACGAGGTGAAAAACCTGGTCACAGCCCGAAATATCACCGCGGATCTCCAGGGCGATTATCCCTGGACCGAAGCGAACCCGCTCCTGCTCACCAACGTGAAGGTGGAAGCGCTCGGCGGGAAAATCACCATGCAGCAGTTGAGAATGCCGCAGCACGATCCGGCTTTACTGCGCGTGGATAATATTTCCTCCAGCGAACTGATAAGCGCGGTGAATCCGAAGCAGTTTGCCATGTCCGGCCCGGTGAGCGGCGCGCTGCCGTTCTGGCTGGACAATGAAAAATGGATCATTAAAGATGGCTGGCTGACCAACCCGGGGCCGATGACGCTGCGCATCGACCAGGACACGGCGGATGCCATTGTGAAAGACAACATGGTTGCCGGGGCGGCGATCAACTGGCTCCGCTATATGGAAATTTCGCAGTCGTGGACAAAACTCAATGTGGATAATCTGGGTGTGTTAACCATGCAGGCGGCCATTAAAGGCACCAGCCGCGTCGAAAGCAAAAGCAGTTTCGTAAACCTGAATTACACCCATGAAGAGAACATTTTTACCCTCTGGCGCAGCCTGCGCTTTGGGGACAATCTGCAAACATGGTTTGAGCAACATGCGGCGATACCCCTTCTCCGCGGTTCGACAGGCAAGGAAAGTGAGGAACAACAATGAAAAAGAGGGCTGGTGTACTCACCGTGGCCGTCGTCGCGCTGCTGTCAGGCTGCACGCCGCGCATTGAAGTGGCGGCGCCCAAAGAGCCGATCACCATCAACATGAACGTGAAAATCGAGCATGAAATCCATATCAAGGTGGATAAAGACGTTGAAGCCCTGCTGAAATCCCGCAGCGATCTGTTCTGAGGATGTCATGAAACGATTTGCTCTGATGTTACTGGCGCTGGGGATGAACGTTCACGCCGCCACGCTTACGCTCAACGATGCGCGTGCCCAGGGGCGCGTAGGGGAAACCCTGAGCGGCTATCTTGCGCCCGTTCAGCACGACGCTGAAACCCTGGCGCTGGTGAACCGTATCAACGCCGCACGCACGGAAAGTTACCAGCAGCTGGCTGACAGTAATAATTTACCCGTCGACGAGGTGGCGAAAATGGCGGGACAAAAGCTGGTGGCCCGCGCGCAGCCGGGTGAGTACGTGAAGGGAATTAACGGCAAGTGGCTGAAAAAATAGCTAGCGATAACGCCTGCGGTATTCGCCCGGCGAAACCCCGAAACGCTGCTTAAAGGCGGTGGAAAAATGGCTATGGTCGGTGAAACCCCAGCTGTAGCCAATCCCCGCCAGCTTTTCGTCATCGCTTATGGAACGCAGCGCCTGAGCGCATAAATCGAGGCGACGGTTCTTAATATACTGCGCTACCACCAGCCCTTTCCCGGCAAACATGCGGTACAAGCTACGCACGGACATGCCGCTCTCTGAAGCTATCCACTCCGGTCTTAACGCCTCCGACTGAATATGATCATCAATCAGGGACAGAACGTGGCGGAACTGACGCTCCTTGCGCGGCAGCACCTCGTCACGCTGCTGGAAGGCCGGACGCAGCAGACACACCATCGCCTCAAGCGCCGCTTCGCTTTCACTGGCGCTGAGATCGGCATTGCCCATGCTCTCCTGTAGCAGTCGGTAGCTCAGCTGTACGGTAGGCAGATTGCGGGAGAGGGGCAGCGCGCACCTCACTTCCTGAAAACGCGCGTGTTGCTCAATGATTTGTCGCGGGAGCAGGAGCGAAATCTGGCGGGAACGCTCCTGCCAGTAAATGGAGCACGGGCGGGAGGCGTCAATCAGCGTGATATCCCCGGCTTTCAGCATCGCGCGCTGGTCGTCCTGTTCGATTCCGGCGCTGCCTTCCAGCTGAAACACGGTGTAGAACCAGGCGTCGTTGCCGTTTTTGATCTCCTGACGGGTGCGAAACAGGTTAACGCCTGCGGCGGTCACCGTGCTCAGCTTCAGACTTTGGGTGTAGCTGGTTTCCAGCTCGCCGAGAAACGCCCCCTCTAACGGACGTGCCGCAAAGCGCCCACAAACCTGGTTAATTTGCGCCAGCCACTGCTGAAAAATGTCCTGTTCGCTTGCACACGCCATTGATGTTCTCGCTGCACCGTCACTGTTTTCGCATTGTTGCATTTATGTTGCATTTTGTCAGGGCTACGAGGCTGACTATAGGAAAGAACACTCAACGGTTACAGCGATATAAGCGGGAATTATCACGATTTGCGGACCCTGTCACAGCTGGCAAAGCGAATGTCACACAGACAAAAGCAGGAATGCGAATCCCCTCTTAGACTGCATACACACCCTGCGAAGCATAACGAAGGAGTATCCTATGTCCGAATCACACGTCGCCATCCTGCCGGGCGTGCAGCAGTTTTTAGATCGCCAGCACGGCCTGTGGATCGAAGGGCGTCAGGCGGCATCCGATAGCGAAAAGCGTCTGAACGTCTACAACCCGGCGACCGGAGAGGTTATCGCCACCACCGCCGATGCCAGCGTCGATGATGTCGATCGTGCGGTGATGTCTGGCTGGCGCGCCTTTGTCGCCCGAAGCTGGGCCGGACGGCTGCCGGCAGAGCGGGAACGCATCCTGCTGCGGTTTGCGGATCTGGTGGAACAGCATGGCGAAGAGCTGGCACAGCTCGAAACCCTGGAGCAGGGGAAATCGATTAACATTTCCCGCGCCTTCGAGGTGGGCTGCACCCTGAACTGGATGCGCTACACGGCAGGGCTGACCACCAAAATTGCCGGTAAAACTCTCGATCTCTCGATTCCACTGCCGCAGGGCGCGCGTTATCAGGCGTGGACGCGTAAAGAGCCGGTGGGAGTCGTGGCGGGGATTGTGCCGTGGAACTTCCCGCTGATGATTGGCATGTGGAAAGTGATGCCCGCGCTGGCGGCAGGTTGCTCCATCGTGATCAAACCGTCGGAAACCACGCCGCTCACCCTGTTACGGGTGGCGGAACTGGCGAGCGAGGCGGGGATCCCGGAGGGTGTGTTCAACGTGGTGACCGGCAGTGGCGCCGTCTGTGGCGCGGCGCTGACCTCGCACCCGCGCATTGCCAAAGTGAGCTTTACCGGTTCGACGGCGACGGGCAAGCAGATTGCCCGCGCGGCGGCGGACACGCTAACGGGCGTGACGCTGGAGCTGGGCGGCAAAAACCCGGCCATCGTGCTGAAAGATGCCGACCCGGCGTGGGTGATTGAAGGGCTGATGACCGGCAGCTTCCTGAACCAGGGGCAGGTCTGCGCGGCCAGCTCGCGCATTTATATTGAGGCTCCGCTGTTCGACACGCTGGTCAGCGGGTTTGAACAGGCCGTGAAATCCCTCAGCGTCGGGCCGGGCATGTCGCCGGAGGCGTTTATCAACCCGCTGGTGTCGCGCGCCCACTGCGATAAGGTTCAGGCGTTCCTGGATGAGGCGAAGGCGCACAATGCGGAGCTGATCGCCGGGAACCGGGGGCCAGACGGCAAAGGCTATTACGTTTCGCCAACGCTGGTGGTCAACCCGGATAATCATCTGCGACTGACGCGTGAAGAGGTCTTCGGGCCGGTGGTGAACCTGGTTCGTGTGGCCGATGGGGAAGAGGCGCTTCAGCTGGCGAACGACACTGAATATGGCTTAACGGCCAGCGTCTGGACGCAGAACATCAGTAAAGCGCTGGCGTATACCGACAGGTTACAGGCCGGAACAGTGTGGGTGAACAGCCACACGCTGATAGACGCCAACCTGCCGTTCGGCGGCATGAAGCAGTCCGGCACCGGGCGCGATTTCGGCCCCGACTGGCTGGACGGCTGGTGTGAAACCAAGTCGGTGTGTGTGCGGTATTAAAAAAACGCCGGGTGGCGGCTACGCCTTACCCGGCCTACGGGATGGAGGAAAAAGGTTGGTTTTGTAGGCCGGGTAAGCGCAGCGCCACCCGGCGTAACTTACAGCGACCACCGATTCCGCCCGGCCTCCTTCGCCCTGTACAGCGCCGCATCGGCGCGGGCGATGATTTCCGCCCCGACTGGCTGGACGGCTGGTGTGAAACCAAGTCGGTGTGTGTGCGGTATTAAAAAAAACGCCGGGTGGCGGCTACGCCTTACCCGGCCTACGGGATCGAGGAAAAAGGTTGGTTTTGTAGGCCGGGTAAGCGCAGCGCCACCCGGCGTAACTTACAGCGACCACCGATCCCGCCCGGCCTCCTTTGCCCTGTACAGCGCCGCATCGGCGCGGGCGATGATTTCCGGGCCGGCCAGCCCTGCGGTATAGCCTGCAATGCCCATACTCGCCGTCACACATTCACTAACCTTCGACGCGCTGTGCGGAATGGCTGCGTTGCGCAGGCCAGCCTGGATCCGCGCGGCGACTTTCTCAGCAACGCTTTCTTCGCAGTCAAAGAGGATCACCACAAACTCCTCGCCACCGTAGCGCGAAACCACATCCTCTGGCGTGCGCACCGAGGTGTTCAGCACCTCTGCCACCCGCGCGAGACACGCATCTCCGGCCTGGTGACCGTAGGTGTCGTTATACAGTTTGAAGTAATCGACATCCAGCATCAGCACCGCGAAGCGTTTGCTTTGCTCTACGGCATTTTCCAGCACCAGCTCCATCGCCCGGCGGTTGGCCGTTTTCGTCAGCGGATCCTGATGGGCCAGCGCATCCAGCCGTGAAATTAAACGCTGATTCTGCTGGTTGCGACGCCACGCCTCTTCAAACCAGCTCAACAGGATATAGCGCCCGCACACGAGAATGAACGTGAACACCACCCACAGCCCGGCAAAGCGATAATTAATTTCCTGACTCAGCAGCATGCTGGCAACGGGCAGGCTTACCCATAGCGGAACGGTGAAGCAGAGCAGTGCAACCGGGTGAAAATAGAGCGCGGTCATACCGGCCATCAGCAGGGTAACGAATATAGGCCAGGGATGAGGAAGCTGTAACACGTTGATAAACCAGTAACAACTTATCGACCACAGCAGGCTGCACATAAACAAAACGGCGCTGACGCCGCGGATGTGGCGCCAGGCCATGATCACCAGCGCTACGGAAAGGATCACCACGCCCAGCATGGAGGCGTCAATCATCTGCCGCAGAGGGGGGCTGATGTGCAGGAGGGCATCGATATGGCCGAACAGCGAATTGCGCAGCAGGACCATAAGGGCAAAGCTGGCATTCACAAAGGCGAGCCACGGCAGGTTCACGGCCAGCCCGTGAACAACCATTGATTTACGGGTAGGCCATATCGCGGGTTCGGGTGTGGCTGGATGTCTTTTTTCCATTGAAGAGAATTTTCCTTGAGCGGGCGGAACGTCCGCCCGCGAGTGCTGCCTTTACGGGGTCACAATGTTAAACCAGAATTCAAATTTATCCATGTAACCGAGCATGGCATCAAGTTTTGCGGCATCGCCGGTCACTTTGATATCGCCGTTATCCTGCGCCTGTTTAAGCGTCACTTCTTTCAGGATGATTTTATTCAGCGTATCGCGGTTGAGGGTCACGGTCGCGTCAGCGTCTTTCGCTTCGGCGTTCGCCGTGTGGTTCAGCACGCCATTTTCCAGCTCCAGCTTGTATTTACCGCCGTCGCTGCCGAGGTCGATGTTAAACACCGATTTTGCATCCGCCGCTTTTTCACCGTTAATGTGCACCGCCAGATAGTCAAAGAACATTTCTGGCGTCATCGCGCGCACGGTATCCGGGCTGGCGGTGTTCGGGGTCGGTCCTTTCACCACGCCGTTACGCAGCTCCTGGGCGCCGGTCAGGTAGAAGTTACGCCACGGGCCTGATTCAGCCTGATAACCCAGCTGCTCCAGCGCATCCGCTTCCAGGTTTCGCGCGGCCTGATTATTTGGATCGGCAAAGACCACTTTGCTGACCACCTGAGCCACCCAGCGGTAGTTCCCCTGGTCAAAGTCGGTTTTCGCTTTGCTCAGGATGGCATCCGCACCGCCCATGTAGTCCACAAATTTCTTCGCGGCTTCTTCAGGCGGCAGTTCGTCCAGGGTCGCCGGGTTGCCGTCAAACCAGCCTAAATAGAGCACGTAGGTCGCTTTAACGTCATGGCTGACAGAACCGTAATAGCCACGGTTTGCCCAGGTATTGGCCAGGGAGTTTGGCAGTTTGAAGTTGGCGGCAATCTCGTCACGGGTCAGCCCTTCGTTCGCCATGCGCAGGGTCTGGTCGTTGATGTAGCGATACAGGTCGCGCTGGCTTTTCAGCAGGTTAACCACGTTGTCGTTGCCCCATGTCGGCCAGTGGTGCTGCGCCATAATGATTTCGGCTTTATCACCCCAGCGTACAATCGCCTGGTTGATGTATTTCGACCATGGCAACGGCTCACGAATTTTCGCGCCGCGCAGGGAGTAGGTGTTGTGCAGGGTATGGGTGACATCTTCCGCTGACTCGATCAGCTTTTTCTCTTCGATATACCAGAGCATCTCAGAAGGCGCTTCCGATCCCGGCGCGAGCATAAAATCATAGGTCAGGCCGTCGATCACCTCTTTCTGACCATCTTTCTCGATGATATTGGTCGGGGCGATCAGGGTCACCGTCCCGGCGGAGGTGGTGGTGCCGAGACCCGCGCCGACCTGGCCCTTCGCATCCGGCTTCAGCAGGTTGCCGTACATATAGCTGGCGCGGCGGCTCATGACGTTACCCGCCATGATATTCTCCGCGACGGCGGCCTCCATAAATCCGGCGGGCGCGTAGATTTTCACCTTACCGGACTTCACATCTGCTTCATCCACCACGCCGCGCACGCCGCCATAGTGGTCAACGTGGCTGTGGGTGTAAATAACGGCGACCACAGGCTTATTACCGCGATTTTTATAGTAAAGATCCATCCCGACTTTGGCCGTTTCCGCCGACACCAGCGGGTCGACCACGGTAATGCCTTCTTTACCTTCAATAATGGTCATGTTTGACAGGTCGAGGTTACGGATCTGGTAGACGCCTTCGGTCACTTCAAACAGACCGCTGATGTTAATCAGCTGGGACTGACGCCATAAGCTCGGGTTAACCGAGTCGGGCGCCTTATCGCCTTCTTTGATAAAAGCGTACTGCTGCGGATCCCAGACGGTGTTGCCTTGCTCACCTTTGATAATGTCCTGAGGCAGCGGGGCAATAAACCCTTTGTGGGCGTTGGTAAAATCGGTGTTATCGGAGAAAGGAAGCTGGTTGAAGAGTGCGTTGTTGGCCTGTTGCGTTGCTGCGGTGGCATCCTTAGGTGCTTCTGCGGCCCAGGCGGAACTGGCAGAAATAAAACATCCCGCCAGCGCGAGACTCCTGACGATCTCATTGATTCTCATCCTAAAACCTCTCAGTAAACTGTGACGTTGTTTGTGGAGACTCCGAATCCTGGTGAAAGTGTGTCAAGAAATGCAAAAGGATTAAGCGAGGTAACAATAACTATAATCGGGGAGAGTAATTCAGCAAGTAAGCGGATGAAAAACCGGGCATTACGCCCGGTCGGTGGGTTATTTCTGCTCTTTTTTCTTGCCGAGCGTTGGCGTCTCGTCAAAGAAATTCCACGGCTTGAGTAACGTGTGCACCCATTCCGTCGGCATTATCGGCCACTCCTCGGCGCGGGCGACATGGGTGGTGCCGGTGGTCATCCAGATGACGTTATCCTGGTCGTTCAGCGATTCGTTATCTTTGCTGTACTGGCCGAGGCCGGTATCGTGCGTGGAACGGTTCGGGTATTTTCCCTCCGGGTACATCTCGTCGGGATGGTAACGCGTCACCCACAGCTGTTTATCCATAAAGCTCAGGCGGTGATAAATCCACTCGTCCGGGGCAAACTTCGCGCCGGACGCTACCGGGTGTGTGCCGCCCGCGTAAGGGATGATCTGATACGAGACCGGGTTGCCCATGCGGTTCTCTTTGCTGGTATTGCTCAGCAGGCGGATGGTGCCCGGGTCAAACTTCTGCGCCGCCTGCTGTTCGGTATCAATATCATACTGATTAACCTGCATGGTGCTGGTGCGCGGTCCGCCAGCGGTGTTCGGTTTGACGTCCGGATCCATGGCCACCAGCTTATTGTTGATGCCGTCCACGTCCATATCCAGACGGAAGTTGTAGATGTGCTGGTGGGTGGTACCGACAATATTATGGTCGATCAGCGTTCCGTATCGGGTGTCATCCTTCGCGGTGGCATCATGCATGGTTTTCGTCTGCACGCCTTTCACCGCTTCAATGCCCGTAGCCCCTGCATCAATGCCGATAGTGCCGTTTTCGTGGAATACCCAGTCGAAGATGTAATCGTAGTTACCCACGGTGCTGACCCAGCGCACCACCAGCTCGCGGCGTTCGGTGCTGACGTTGGGTTTACCTAATTCCTGATGCTTATATTCCGGCCCGGCGTAACGCTCGAAAATGGCGATCGCCCTGGGGATCTCCATTGGCGCGCCGGTGTAATCCGGGATGGTTTCGTTGAGCATCACGGCGTTAGACGGAACATCCTTGCCGCGCACCAGCGGGGAGGTCAGGGTACCCATGCCGTAATCGCCGGAGTCCAGATAGGCTTTAAAGTACCAGCCGATATCCGGGTCGCCGTACGGCACAATCATGCCGCCGAGCGATCCCTGATACATCACCTGTCGCTTTTTGCCGTTGTCGTTATAGGTCACGGTGGAGATTATCGGGCCGACGCGTGAGTCCAGGCTCAGATGAAAATCCCAGTTCTGCCAGTGCACCCTATCCCCGGTGATGGTGTAGTTCTTGCCTTCCGGCTCGATAATTTCCAGCGGTTTTTTCACCGTTTCAACGCGGTCGCGGCCATCATAAGGGCGCGGCGTGAGCGGAACCGGCACGACCGGGCCTTCCTCAATCTTCTGGATTTTCTTCTGCTCGAGATCCACCACCGCAACCAGGTTTTCGATCGGGTGCGCCCAGTAGTTACCGTCGCCCACGTCGAGATAGCTGATCACTTTCAGCAGGCGGTCTTCCTGTTTCAGCCCATCCTTGCCGTCAAAAAAGCCGACGGTAAGCGGAGTGGTGATCACTTTCTTCGGGTCGGTAATGCCGCGCTTTTTCAGCACGGCGGCAAACTCCGGGCTTTCATTGATGATCTGCTGCACGGTATTGAAGTCATCCAGCAGCACCATGCCGTGCGCGTCTTTGATCGGCTCCCAGCGGAGGATCTTTTTCTCCTTCAGATCCACCCGGCTTTCGATGATGTGTTTACCATCAAGCATGATGATATTGGCCTGGCGGGGCGCATCCACCGCCGTGCCGTTAAGCACAAAGTCCCAGACTTTGGCCTTTTCTGGCTCCGCCAGCGCAATCTGGGTAAAGCGGGTATTGGGTTTAAAATCCGCAGAGGCTTTCACAATGGCTACGGCCTGGTTGATTTCATCAGCCGTCAGCGCGTTTAACGGGTGGGGGCTTTTTTCAACCTGGAATGTCTGATCAAGACCGGACTGAAAGACATCGTTGATAAAGGTCTCCGGGATAAACGCCTTATTGTTCTTCATCACCACGGGCACCTGGAGCGTCAGCGGTTTGCCGTTAACGATGGCGGTGTTTGCGCCGGGTTTGACCTTCACAAAGGCACCGTCTTTGACGATGGTGAACATCTGGGCGTAATCATCCCACTGCACGTCCGCGCCAAACGCCTGAAGCGTTTTGTCCATCGGGACCATATGCGCCTCGCTGCCGTGAGCGTAAACAGGGGATTGCCAGGCGCAACAGAGCGCAACGGCCATGGCCAGTGCCGTTCTACGGGCAGAAAAAGAAGAATTGCTTCCCATCGCAGACCTCATCTTGTTGTGTTTATTGTGTTGTGTCAGCCTTATCCTGACAGGCGCGCACGAAAAGCGTTTGCCTGCATCTGCCAGGTTGTTTGTCAGTCTTGCCAGGTTAAAAAAAGAGCGGGGGTGCATCACACCCCGGTCAGGTAGTTGTAGGCCGGGTAAGCGGAGCGACACCCGGCAAGAAAGAGGTGCGTCAGAAGTCACCCTGCTGGCGCGCCACCAGCGTCAGGATGGAGTAGAGCGCCACGGCCTGCTGGTGCTGGTTGAAGATCTCCACCGCCCATTCCACCACGCCGGTGGGTTTTTCCTCGGCAGTGCGCTGTTTCTTCAGCGTTTTACGTTTACAGGTCAGGCGCACCTGAATGGTATCGCCCGGCTTGACCGGCTCGATAAAGCGCAGGTTTTCCATGCCGTAGTTGGCAATAACCGGCCCAACCCCGGCATCGACAAACAGCCCCGCCGCGGCGGAAATCAGGAAATAACCGTGTACCACGCGCTCACCAAAAATCGACTCCGCCGCGCCAATTTTGTCCATATGAGCGTAGAAATGATCTCCGCTCAGGCAGGCAAAATTCACGATATCCGCTTCCGTCAGGGTACGACGCGGGGTCAGCAGGCTGTCGCCCGGCTGTAACTCCTCGAAGTATTTACGGAACGGATGAACGCGATCTTCCTGCACCTCCGCGCCACGGACCCACTGTTTACCGATCGCGGCGAGCATGGACGGGCTGCCCTGAATGGCCGTGCGCTGAAGATAGTGCTTCACCGCGCGCAGGCCGCCCAGCTCTTCGCCGCCGCCCGCACGTCCCGGACCACCGTGCACCAGCTGCGGCAGCGGTGAACCGTGGCCGGTGGATTCTTTCGAGGATTCCTGGTTGAGGATCTGAATGCGTCCGTGGGCGCGCGCGGCACCGGCAATAAACTGCCGCGCCACGCGGGTATCTGCCGTAACCAGCGTTCCCGCCAGGCTGCCGCCACCCGCCCGCGCCAGCTGCATGGCGTGTTCGGTGTTACGGCAGGGCATCAGGGTTGCGACGGGGCCAAAGGCTTCGATGGCGTGGACGGCCGGGGTTTCGTCCGGCTGCGGGCAGAACAGCAGGGTGGGCGGGAAGAATGCGCCAGCCGCCTGCAAATCGGCTTTACCACCCAGACGGATCTGGCAGCCCGCGGCAAGCAGATGGTCGACTTTTTCCTGCACGTCAGCACGTTGCTCACTGTTGACGAGAGCCCCCATCTTCACCCCTTCCTGGGCCGGATCGCCGACGACCACTTTCTCCAGCCGCGCAATCAGCGCCTGGCTGACGGCTTCAACCTGCGCTTCCGGCACGATGATGCGGCGGATGGCGGTACATTTTTGCCCGGCTTTGGCAGTCATCTCGCGCACCACTTCGCGAATAAACAGTGCAAACTCCGGGTGTTCCGGCGTCACGTCCTCACCCAGCACGCAGCAGTTGAGAGAATCTGCTTCCATGGTAAACGGAATGGAATGCGCGACGATATTCGGGTGGACGCGCAGACTCTGCCCGGTGCTGGCCGATCCGGTAAACGTCACCACGTCCTGGCTGTCGAGCTGGTTCAGCAGATCGCCCGCGCCACCGCAGATCAGGCTGATGGCGCCGTCGGGCACCAGTCCGCTCTCGACGATCGCTTTCACCATCGCCTGAGTCACCTGCGCGGTGGCGGTGGCGGGCTTGATGATGGCGGGCATCCCGGCAAGCCAGGTGGGCGCGAGCTTTTCCAGCATCCCCCAGCACGGGAAGTTGAACGCGTTGATATGCACCGCCACGCCGGATTTCGACGTTAACACGTGACGTGCCGCAAAACCGCCTTCCTTCGACAGCGGGATCAGTTCATCCTCCGGCCACAGGGTATCGTCCGGCAGCTCACGGCTGCCGAGGCTTGCGTAGGTGAAGAGGGTGCCGATACCGCCTTCAATATCCACCCAGCTGTCGGCCTTCGTCGCGCCGGTCTGAGCTGACAGGGCATAAAAGCGATCCTTCTGGCTCAGCAGATGTTTGGCCACCGCCTTCAGCATGGCGGCGCGCTCGATAAAGCTCATTGCTCGGAGCGCTTCTCCGCCGTGTTCAATGGCGTAACGGCGCGCGGCCGCCATATCCAGCCCTTCGCTGGTGACTTCAAATAGCGTTTCCCCGCTGATGGCGTGGGTGATGGTGCGCTCGCGGCCCCGGCCTGATTGCCAGGTGCCGGACAAGAAGCTGGCTAACTGCTGCATTTCTTCTCTCCAGATGTTTCATGATTTCACTATAAATAGTTTGACCGCGAATCATAAAAATCAAGCTGAGTTTTAATGAATTGTTAACGCTGTGATCTGTATTGCTTAATCTGACCACCCAAAAGCCTTGCGTCATCGGCCTTTCATTAAAAGGCTTGCGAGCGTCGTCACAAAATAAACAAACGCTTCTTGGGGTTATATTTAACCTTTGTGTAACTTTTAAGAAACCAAATGATTCACCATTTTGCTATTTGTGGTGATTTAACGAATCACAAAGGTGGTTATGTGACGCAAGAACAACGCTTTGAGCAACGCATCGCACAGGAGACGGCCATCGAGCCGCAGGACTGGATGCCGGATGCCTACCGCAAGACGCTGATCCGCCAGATTGGACAGCACGCCCACTCTGAGATTGTCGGCATGCTGCCGGAAGGAAACTGGATCACCCGCGCGCCGACGCTGCGCCGGAAAGCCATTCTGCTGGCGAAGGTGCAGGATGAAGCCGGACACGGTCTGTACCTCTACAGCGCGGCGGAAACGCTGGGCTGCGCCCGGGAGGACATTTATCAAAAGATGCTCGACGGCAAGATGAAATACTCCTCCATCTTCAACTATCCGACCCTGAGCTGGGCCGATATCGGGGTCATTGGCTGGCTGGTGGACGGGGCGGCCATTGTGAACCAGGTGGCGCTGTGCCGTACCTCTTACGGCCCGTATGCCCGGGCGATGGTGAAAATCTGTAAAGAAGAGAGCTTCCATCAGCGTCAGGGTTTTGAGGCCTGCATGGCGCTGGCGCAGGGCAGCGAAGCCCAGCGGCAGATGTTGCAGGACGCCATCAACCGTTTCTGGTGGCCCGCGCTGATGATGTTCGGACCCAACGACGACAACTCCCCAAACAGCGCCCGCAGCCTGGCCTGGAAGATCAAACGCTTTGGCAACGATGAGCTTCGCCAGCGCTTCGTGGACAACACGGTGCCTCAGGTGGAGATGCTCGGTATGACCGTGCCGGACCCCGACCTGCGTTTCGATGAAGAGAGCGGCCACTACCGCTTCGGCGAAATCGACTGGCAGGAATTTGACGAGGTGATCAACGGGCGCGGGATCTGCAACCACGAACGTCTTGCCGCAAAACGTAAAGCCTGGGACGACGGCGCATGGGTGCGTGAAGCCGCTCTGGCCCACGCGGCAAAACAACGCGCCCGCCAGGCCGCATAAGAGGAATCAACCATGAGCAATGTTTACTGGCCGTTATACGAAGTTTTTGTCCGTTCGAAGCAGGGGCTGTCGCACCGGCATGTGGGCAGCCTTCACGCTGCCGACGACCGCATGGCGCTGGAAAACGCGCGCGATGCCTATACCCGCCGCAGCGAAGGCTGTTCCATCTGGGTGGTGAAGGCGAGTGAAATCGTCGCTTCCCAGCCGGAAGAGAGCGGGGAGTTTTTCGATCCGGCGGAAAGCAAGGTCTACCGCCATCCGACGTTTTACACCATCCCTGATGGCATCGAGCATATGTGAGGTTGGGGATGAACAACGTATCTGCTTATGCCCTGCGTCTGGGCGACAACGGTCTGGTGCTCTCACAGCGTCTGGGCGCCTGGTGCGGCCACGCGCCGGAGCTGGAAATTGACCTGGCGCTCGCCAATATCGGCCTTGATCTGCTCGGGCAGGCGCGTAATTTCCTGACCTACGCCGCTGAACGGGAGGGTAAGGGCGATGAAGACACCCTGGCCTATGGCCGCGATGAGCGTCAGTTCCGCAATCTGCTGCTGGTGGAACAACCAAACGGCAGCTTCGCTGACACCATTGCCCGTCAGTATCTGATGGATGCGTGGAACGTGGCGCTCTACGAGCGGCTGATCCATAGCAGCGACAGTCAGCTTGCCGCCATCGCGGCAAAAGCCATTAAGGAGGCACGCTACCACCTGCGCTTTAGCCGCGGCTGGCTGGTGCGGCTGGGGGACGGAACAGAAACCTCCGCACAAAAAATGCAGCAGGCGGTGGATAGCCTGTGGCGCTTTACGGCTGAACTGTTCGACGCCGACGACGTCGAACTGGCGCTAATTGATGACGGCGTGGCGGTTGATCCGCGCGACCTGCGGGACCCGTGGGAGCGCGAAGTGTTTGCTGGCCTGGCGGAAGCCACCCTCCGCGTGCCCGAAGAAGTGGCGTATCGCACGGGCGGCAAGAAGGGGCTACATACCGAACACCTCGGGCCGATGCTGGCAGAGATGCAGTATCTCCAGCGCGTTTACCCCGGCCAGCAGTGGTAAAGGAGGACGCCATGCAACGCCTCGTCGACATCGCGCCTGCACAAATCCCGCAGATTTGGGCGCTGTTAAGCCAGATCCCCGACCCGGAAGTGCCGGTGCTGACCATCACCGACTTAGGCATGGTGCGCAACGTGAAGGCGCAGGGGGAAGGCTGGGTCATCGGCTTCACGCCAACCTATTCGGGCTGTCCGGCAACGGAGCATCTGCTGGGGGCGATCCGCGAAACCCTGACCGGAAACGGCTTTAGCCCGGTACATATTGTGCTGCAACTGGAGCCCGCCTGGACCACCGACTGGATGACCGACGATGCCCGCAGGCGCCTGCGTGAATATGGCATCAGCCCGCCTGTCGGCCATAGCTGCCATGCCCACGTTCCCGCTGAGGTGAGCTGCCCGCGCTGTGCGAGCACCGATACCTCGCTTATCAGTGAATTTGGTTCTACGGCCTGCAAAGCGCTCTATCGCTGCAATACCTGCCGTGAGCCCTTCGACTATTTCAAATGTATTTGAGGCTGCCATGACAACGTTTCATTCATTAACAGTGGCAAAAGTAGAACCCGAAACCCGCGACGCGGTGACCATTACCTTCGCGGTGCCGCAGGCGTTACAGGAGGCGTACCGCTTCCGTCCCGGTCAGCATCTGACCCTGAAAGCCAGTCCTGGCGGGGATGAATTGCGCCGCTGCTACTCCATCTGCCGGAGCACCGCGTGCGGTGAGATCAGCGTGGCGGTCAAAGCCATCGAGGGCGGACGTTTTTCCCGCTATGCCCGGGACGAGATCAAACCGGGCATGGCGCTGGAGGTGATGGTGCCCCAGGGGCAGTTTGGCTATCAGCCGCAGGCCGAACGCGAAGGCCACTATCTGGCGATTGCCGCCGGGTCCGGGATCACCCCAATGCTGGCGATTATGTCCGCTACGCTGGCCACTGAAGCCCACAGCCACTTCACCCTGATTTACGGCAACCGCAGCAGCCAGAGCATGATGTTCCGCCGGGCGCTGGCGGACCTGAAAGATAAATACCCGCAGCGTTTGCAGCTGATCGCCATCTTCAGCCAGGAGACGCTCGACAGCGATCTGCTCCATGGCCGCATTGACGGGGAAAAGCTCCAGGCGCTGGCAAAAACGCTGGTGAATTTCCGTCAGTACGATGAAGCCTTCATCTGCGGCCCATCGGCGATGATGGATGAGGCCGAAGCGGCGCTGCAAGCGCTGGGTATGCCGGAAAAAGCGATCCATCTTGAGCGCTTTAACACGCCGGGTACCGCCGTTAAACGGACAGCCAGCGTGCAGGCCGACGGGCAGAAGGTCACCGTCCGTCAGGACGGGCGCGACAGGGAGATCACCCTGACTGCGGACGACGAGAGCATTCTTGACGCGGCCCTGCGTCAGGGGGCGGATCTGCCTTACGCCTGCAAGGGCGGCGTATGCGCCACCTGCAAATGCAAAGTGCTGCGCGGAAAAGTCGATATGGCGACCAACTACAGCCTGGAGCCGGACGAGCTGGCCGCAGGCTATGTGCTGAGCTGTCAGGCGCTGCCGTTAACCGCCGATGTTATCGTCGATTTTGATGCGAAGGGGATGGCATGAGTGAACTGATTGTCACCCGTCACGGTCGCGTGTTGCAGCTGACGCTTAACCGTCCGGCGGCGCGCAACGCGCTCAACAATGCGCTGCTCCTGCAAATCGCGGAGCAGCTTGAGGCCGCCGCCGCGGATGCTGAGATCGCCGTCTGCGTGGTGTACGGCAACGAACGCTGCTTTGCCGCCGGGGCCGATCTCAACGAAATGGCGGAGAAAGACCTGCCCGCCACCCTGAACGATATCCGCCCGCAGCTGTGGGCGCGGATCAACGCCTTCACCAAACCGCTGATTGCCGCCGTAAACGGCTTCGCGCTGGGGGCAGGCTGTGAGCTGGCGCTGCTCTGCGATGTCGTGATTGCCGGCGATAACGCCCGTTTTGGTCTGCCGGAAATCACCCTCGGGATCATGCCGGGCGCAGGCGGCACCCAGCGGCTGATCCGCAGCGTGGGTAAATCGCTGGCCAGCAAAATGGTGCTGACGGGCGAAAGCATCACGGCGGTTCAGGCGCACAGCGCCGGGCTGGTCAGCGACGTCTACCCGGCCTCGCTGACGCTGGAGTACGCCCTGAAGCAGGCGGCGCTGATGGCGCGCCACTCGCCGCTGGCGCTACAGGCGGCGAAGCAGGCGCTTCGCCAGTCGCAGGAAGTCCCGCTTCAGGCCGGGCTGGCGCAGGAGCGTCAGCTGTTTGCGCTGCTCGCGGCCACCGACGATCGCCGGGAAGGTATCAACGCCTTTTTACAAAAACGCACCCCAGACTTTAAAGGACGCTAATTGTGGAATCTATTCTGAGCCATGTTGAGCAGGGCGTAATGACCATTACGCTGAACCGCCCGGAGCGCCTGAACAGCTTTAACGACGTCATGCACCAGCAGCTTTCCGAATGCCTTAAGCAGGCCGAGCGCGATGACGCCATCCGCTGCCTGCTGATCACCGGGGCAGGACGCGGTTTCTGCGCCGGGCAGGATCTTAACGACCGTAACGTGGACCCGAACGGCCCCGCGCCGGATCTGGGCATGTCCGTTGAGACTTTTTACAACCCGCTGGTGCGCCGCCTGGCAAAACTGCCGAAGCCGGTGATTTGCGCGGTTAACGGCGTGGCGGCGGGCGCGGGGGCGACGCTGGCCCTCGGCTGCGACATGGTGATTGCGGCGCGCTCCGCCAGTTTTGTGATGGCCTTCAGCAAGCTCGGCCTCGTCCCGGACTGCGGCGGCACCTGGCTGCTGCCGCGCGTGGCCGGACGCGCCCGCGCCATGGGGCTGGCATTGCTGGGCGATAAGCTCAGCGCCGAGCAGGCACAGGCCTGGGGAATGATCTGGCAGGTGGTGGACGACGAGCAGCTCTCCGCCACCGCACAGCAGATGGCGCTGCATTTTGCCTCGCAGCCGACCTTTGGCCTGGGCTTGATCAAGCAGGCGATTAACGCCGCCGAAACCAATACCCTCGACGCCCAGCTTGATCTGGAGCGCGACTATCAACGTCTGGCCGGACGCAGCGACGACTACCGGGAAGGCGTCAGCGCGTTCCTGGCAAAACGCGCGCCGAACTTTACGGGGAAATAAGATGGTGAATATCCATACGGTCGCCGTCATTGGCAGCGGCACCATGGGCGCCGGGATTGCCGAAGTGGCAGCCAGCCACGGTCATCCGGTTCTGGTGTACGACATTGATGCAGCGGCGATTTCCCGCGCCATCGACGGCATTCGTCAGCGGCTCTCCTCTCGCGTTGCGCGCGGAAAACTCTCTGCCGGCGCCGGGGAACAGATCCTCGCCCGCCTGACGCCGGTGACGACTATCAGTGCTCTGGCGAAAGCCGATCTGGTGATCGAGGCGGCCGCCGAGCGGCTTGAGGTAAAAAAAGCGCTGTTTACCCAGCTGGCAGAGATCTGCCCGCCGCAGACGCTGCTTGCCAGCAATACCTCGTCCATTTCCGTTACCGCGATTGCAGCGGAGATAAACCACCCTGAACGCGTCGCCGGGCTGCACTTCTTCAATCCTGCCCCGGTGATGAAGCTGGTGGAAGTGGTCAGCGGGCTGGCGACCTCTCCCGAAGTGGCCGATGCACTGTGCGAGCTGGCGTTGAGCTGGGGAAAGCAGCCGGTACGCTGCCAGTCCACGCCGGGGTTTATCGTCAACCGCGTGGCGCGCCCGTTCTACTCGGAAGCCTGGCGCGCGCTGGAAGAGCAGGTGGCAACGCCCGAGGTGATCGACGCCGCCCTGCGAGACGGCGGAGGCTTCCCGATGGGGCCGCTTGAGCTGACGGACATGATTGGTCAGGACGTCAACTTTGCCGTGACCTGCTCCGTGTTTAACGCCTTCTGGCAGGAGCGTCGTTTTCTGCCGTCGCTGGTGCAGCAGGAGCTGGTGCTGGCGGGGCGTCTGGGTAAGAAAAGCGGGCAGGGCGTTTACCGCTGGCTGGAGGAGAAACCCGCCGTCAGCTGGCTCGCCCCGGTCAGCGACAGCTTCAGCCCGATGCGCGTACAGCGAAGAAGTGACGGTGTCACGGAAATTGACGATCTGTTGCTGATCGAAACGCAGGGTGAAACCGCGCAGTCGCTGGCGCTGCGCCACGGCTGCCCGGTGGTGGTGGTCGACCGCATCGAGCGGGATGTGGCCGTGATAGCCGCCGCACCGGGCAACCCGCACGCCGCCACGCAGAAAGCCATTTACTGGTTGCAGCATCAGGAGAAACGGGTGGTACAGATTGCCGATTACCCCGGCCTGCTGGTCTGGCGCACGGTAGCGATGATTGCCAACGAAGCGCTGGACGCCCTGCAAAAAGGGGTCGCCAGCGAGCAAGACATCGATACCGCCATGCGCTTAGGGGTCAACTATCCCTGCGGGCCCATCGCCTGGGGCGAGCGCCTTGGCTGGCAGCGTCTGTTAACGCTGCTGGAGAATCTGCAACGTCACTACGGCGAGGAACGCTATCGCCCCTGTTCACTGCTGCGCCAGCGTGCGCTTCTGGAGAGTAGCTATGAGTCATAACGCCTGGCATAACGCCCGCGCGATGTATGAACGGGACGCCTGCGCGCAGGCGATGGGGATGGACATTATCGACATGGGCGAGGGCTACGCGGTGGTGACCATGACCATCACCCCGCAGATGCTCAACGGGCATAAAACCTGCCACGGCGGACAGCTGTTCTCGCTGGCCGATACCGCCTTTGCCTACGCCTGCAACAGTCAGGGGCTGGCGGCGGTGGCCTCAGGCTGCGCCATCGATTTTCTGCGTCCGGGCTTTGCCGGAGATAAGCTCACCGCCACCGCGCGGGTGAAGCATCAGGGCAAACTGACCGGCGTCTACGACATTGAAATTCAGAACCAACACCAGAAAACCGTCGCGCTTTTTCGCGGGAAATCGCACCGCACCGGCGGCAGTGTGACAGGAGAAGTCTGATGCGTGACGCATTTATTTGTGAGGGGGTGCGTACCCCGGTTGGTCGCTACGGCGGAGGATTATCCAGCGTGCGCGCCGATGACTTAGGGGCCGTGCCGCTGCGTGCGCTGCTGGCGCGTTACCCGCAGCTCGATCTGGAGCGCATAGATGACGTGATCTTCGGCTGCGCGAACCAGGCCGGAGAGGATAACCGCAACGTGGCGCGCATGTCGGCGCTGCTGGCCGGGCTGCCGCAGACGGTATCCGGCACCACCATTAACCGCCTGTGCGGCTCCGGTCTGGATGCCATTGGCTTTGCGGCGCGCGCCATCAGGGCCGGGGATGGCGATCTGCTGATCGCCGGTGGCGTCGAATCCATGTCCCGTGCGCCGTTCGTGATGGGCAAAGCCACGGCGGCGTTTCAGCGTCAGGCGGAGATCTTCGACACCACCATCGGCTGGCGATTTGTGAATCCGCTCATGCATCAGCAATACGGAACTGACAGCATGCCGGAAACGGCAGAGAATGTAGCGGAATTGTTAAATATAAGCCGTGCCGATCAGGACGCATTTGCCCTGCGCAGCCAGCAGCGCACCGCGCGGGCGCAGCAGAATGGCGTTCTGGCGCAGGAGATTATCCCGGTACAGGTGGCGGGCAAAAAAGGTGCGGTAACGGAAGTGAGCGTGGACGAGCATCCGCGCGCCGAAACCACCCTGGAACAGCTTGCCGCGCTGAAAGCCCCGTTCCGTAAGAACGGTGTGGTGACGGCGGGGAACGCCTCTGGCGTCAACGACGGGGCGGCGGCGCTGATTATCGCCAGCGAGCCGATGGCGCTTGCCCAGGGGTTAACCCCGCGCACCCGCATTGTGGCCATGGCGACAGCGGGCGTCGAGCCGCGCCTGATGGGATTAGGCCCGGTGCCCGCCACCCGCAAGGTGCTGGAGCGTGCCGGACTCAGTATCACCGATATGGACGTCATTGAGCTTAATGAAGCCTTCGCCGCACAGGCGCTGGGTGTGCTGCGTCAGCTGGGCTTGCCGGATGACGCGGAGCATGTCAACCCGAACGGCGGGGCGATCGCGCTAGGTCATCCGCTGGGAATGAGCGGTGCCAGACTGGCGCTGGCCGCAAGCAATGAATTGCACCGACGCGGCGGTCGCTACGCGCTGTGTACGATGTGCATCGGTGTGGGTCAGGGCATTGCCATGATCCTTGAGCGTGTTTGAGCGAACAATAATGTGAGTACCCTGCGATGATAAATACAACAAAGCTTGATCCGATCGAAACCGCGTCCATTGATGAATTGCAGGCGTTGCAGACCGCGCGCCTGAAGTGGACGCTGCACCACGCCTACAACAACGTTCCGATGTACAAACGCAAGTTTGATGCCGCGGGCGTTCACCCTGACGACTTCACCGAGCTGGCGGACCTGCAAAAATTCCCGTGCACCACCAAGCAGGATCTGCGCGACAACTACCCGTTTGATACCTTTGCGGTGCCAATGGAACAGGTGGTACGCATCCATGCCTCGTCGGGCACCACCGGAAAGCCGACCGTGGTGGGGTATACCCAGAATGATATCGACAACTGGGCCAATATCGTCGCCCGTTCCCTGCGCGCCGCCGGGGGCAGCGCGAAGGATAAAATTCACGTCGCCTACGGTTACGGGCTCTTCACCGGCGGGCTGGGGGCGCACTACGGTGCCGAGCGTCTGGGAGCGACGGTGATCCCGATGTCCGGCGGCCAGACGGAGAAGCAGGCGCAGCTGATCCGCGATTTCCAGCCGGATATGATCATGGTGACGCCGTCTTACTGCCTGAACCTGATTGAAGAGCTGGAGCGTCAGATGGGCGGCGATGCCAGCGCCTGTTCCCTGCGCGTCGGCGTGTTTGGCGCCGAGCCGTGGACGCAGGCGATGCGCCGCGAAATTGAAAAACGGCTGGGCATTACCGCGCTGGATATCTATGGTCTCTCCGAAGTGATGGGGCCGGGCGTGGCGATGGAGTGTCTTGAAACCGCCGACGGCCCGACCATCTGGGAAGATCACTTCTTCCCGGAGATCGTCAACCCGAATGACGGCACGCCGCTGGCCGACGGCGAGCAGGGCGAACTGCTGTTCACCACGCTGACCAAAGAGGCGCTGCCGGTGATCCGCTACCGCACCCGCGACCTGACGCGCCTGCTGCCGGGCACCGCACGCACCATGCGTCGGATGGATCGCATCAGCGGGCGCAGCGACGACATGCTCATCATTCGCGGGGTTAACGTCTTCCCGTCACAGCTGGAAGAGGAGATCGTTAAGTTCGAACACCTTTCGCCGCACTATCAGCTGGAGGTGAACCGCCGCGGGCATCTTGATTCACTTTCGGTGAAGGTCGAGCTGAAACAGAGCAGCTTAACGCTGACCCATGAACAGCGCTGTCAGGTCTGCCATCAGCTGCGTCATCGGATTAAATCGATGGTGGGGATCTCGACCGACGTGATGATCGTGAACTGCGGCAGTATACCGCGCTCCGAGGGTAAAGCCTGCCGGGTGTTTGATTTGCGTAAAGTGGCAGCCAACGGTTGAATTTCCCTCACCCCAGCCCTCTCCCAAAGGGAGAGGGTGTATTAAGTTCCCTCTCCCTTTGGGAGAGGGTTAGGGAGAGGATACACCCCAGATTCGTATGCTATGATTCATCCAGGAAAAAAATAACAACAGAATGAATCACATGAATAAACTTGATGCCTTTATCCAGCACGCAGTCAGCTCTGTTCCCGTCAGCGGAACGTCGCTTATCTCCTCGCTGTATGGCGATGCGCTTTCCCATCGCGGCGGAGAGATCTGGCTCGGCAGCCTGGCGGCTCTGCTGGAAGGGATGGGTTTCGGGGAGCGCTTTGTGCGCACCGCGCTGTTTCGCCTCAACAAAGAGGGCTGGCTGGACGTGTCCCGCATTGGCCGACGCAGCTTTTACCGTCTCAGCGACAAGGGGCTGCGTTTGACCCGCCGCGCGGAAAATAAAATCTACCGTGCGGAACTGCCGGCGTGGGATGGTAAATGGCTGCTGCTGCTTTCCGAGGGGCTGGATAAAACCACGCTCGCGGACGTGAAAAAACAGCTCATCTGGCAAGGGTTCGGCACGCTGGCGCCGAGCCTGATGGCCTCGCCGTCGCAGAACCTGGCGGACGTGCAGTCTCTGCTGCATGACGCGGGCGTGGCGGAAAACGTCATTTTCTTTGAAGCCCATTCGCCGCTGGCCTTGTCACGCGCGGCGCTACGATCCCGCGTGGAAGAGTGCTGGCAGCTGACCGAGCAAAACGCGATGTACGAAACGTTTATCAACTCGTTCCGTCCGCTGCTGCCGCTGCTGAAAGAGGCGCCGCCTGAGGATTTGACCCCGGAACGCTGCTTCCAGATCCAGCTGTTACTCATTCATTTTTATCGTCGCGTGGTGCTGAAAGATCCGCTGTTGCCGGAGGAGTTACTTCCTGCGCACTGGGCGGGCCAGAGTGCGCGACAGCTGTGCATTAACATCTACCAGCGCGTGGCGGCGGGAGCCCTGGCGTTTGTCAGTGAGAAGGGGGAAACCTCCGTGGGCGAGCTGCCCGCTCCCGGCACGCTTTATCACCAGCGTTTTGGTGGTCTGAATATCACATAAGGAGAGGGTATGCCTGTTTATCAAATTGATGGTCTGACGCCGGTCGTGCCTGAAGAGAGCTATGTTCACCCGACCGCGGTGCTGATTGGCGACGTGATCCTCGGAAAAGGTGTTTACGTGGGCCCTAACGCCAGCCTGCGCGGTGATTTTGGCCGGATCGTGGTGAAAGACGGCGCGAACATCCAGGATAACTGCGTGATGCACGGTTTTCCGGAGCAGGACACGGTGGTGGAAGAGGACGGGCATATCGGCCACAGCGCGATCCTGCACGGCTGCATTATCCGCCGTAATGCGCTGGTGGGGATGAATGCGGTCGTGATGGACGGCGCGACGATCGGCGAAAACAGCATCGTCGGGGCGGCGGCGTTTGTGAAGGCCAAAGCGGAGATGCCTGCGAATCACTTAATTCTTGGCAGTCCGGCGAAAGCGATTCGTGAGTTAAGCGCGCAGGAAATAGAGTGGAAAAAGCAGGGCACGCGGGAGTATCAGGTACTGGTGGATCGCTGTAAGCAGACGCTGCATCAGGTGGAGCCGCTGCGGGAAGAAGAGCCCGGACGCAAACGGCTGGTCTTCGATGAGAATTTACGGCCCAAGTCGGCTGGCCGGGATAAATAAGGCCGTTCGTTCGCGCACGTTGATCAAGGCGTGAAGATGAACTTAATACGCTTCCGGCAGGGGCCGGTCAATCGACACCAGCTTTCCGCGCTTCATGGTGATATAGCCCCCGGCTTTGAGATCTGCCAGCACGCGAAAGACATGCGTGCGTGACAGGTTAGTGCGCTTAATGATAAACAGCGCCAGGCCCTCATTCTCTCCCGTGTGGGTCTCCTGCCGATAGAGATAGCGGTACAGCATCGGTTTTATGGTCTGGTAGCTGGTGACCTGCCTGCGTTCATTGTGCAGGTCGATGGTGAAAATGGACATGTAGGTCAGTATGGTGGCCAGCGCCTGCATGCGCTCAGACCCGCCCTCGAAAAATAGCTGGTCGAAGTCGGCCCAGGCTATTCTCACCAGCTTCACCTTCGCACTGCTGCGATATTCATACTTCGCCAGTGGACAATACCTTTCCATTAACCCTATCGGCATATACTCGATAGTATTGCCAATATTTAGGCCATCATCAGGCATTAATATTGTCAGCGACCCTTCAGTGCAAAAATAGATATAGCCAGGCTCGACGGTGAATTTTTTATTTGCGGCAACGGTTAAGGCCTCGCCTTTACAAAGCATGTGCGGAAAGAATTGCCCAATATTGAGTTGCTGATAATAGGTATGGATATCCTGAAAATTCACGCTAAGCCTCTCCCCGCAACGTCTGCCGTGGTAGCGAGTATAGCAGCAATAGCCCCCGGATTACGAACCGATAAATAACCAGTCCCATATGGGACTATGATGAGAAAGTATTCTGATTAGAATGGTCGTCAATGAGTTCGCATTAAAATTATCCGCCAACAGTAAATATCCAGGCGGCGCAATTAATCTACGAGGCCATTCAATGAAATTAACCCTAATTGCTAAACATCTGGCGCTGGCCGGTGTGTTGACGTCGCTGTCGCTTTCCGCGTTTGCGGAAGTGCAGCCGCAGGATGCCACTGCCACAACCCGGCAGGCAAATAACGCCCTGTATAACAAATTACCGTTTGCCGATAAAACCGACTTTGAGAACGCCCATAAAGGTTTTATCGCCCCGCTGCCACAAAACATGATTAAAGGCGAGCAGGGGAACGTTATCTGGAACCCGGCGAAATATGATTTCGTGAAAGAGGGTGAAAAAGCCCCGGATACGGTAAACCCGAGCCTGTGGCGTCAGTCACAGCTGATCAACATTGGCGGGCTGTTTAAGGTCACCGACGGCGTGTATCAGATCCGCAATCTCGATCTCTCCAACATGACCATCATTGAAGGCGAGAAGGGCATCACCGTTATCGACCCGCTGTTAAGCGCTGAACCGGCGAAAGAAGCGCTGGATCTCTACTATGCAAACCGCGGCAAGAAACCGGTCGTCGCTGTGGTGATCACCCACAGTCACGTCGACCACTACGGCGGCCTGCGCGGTGTGGTTGACGAAGCCGACGTGAAGTCCGGCAAAGTGAAGATCTACGCCCCGGAAGGCTTTATGAAAGAAGCGGTTTCCGAAAACATTATGGCCGGGAATGCGATGAGCCGCCGTGCGAGCTATATGTACGGCAACCTGCTGAAGCCGGATGCAAAAGGCCAGGTGGGGGCGGGTCTTGGCACCACCACCTCTGCGGGTACGGTGACCCTGATCCCGCCGACCAACTACATTACCCATACCGGCCAGCAGGAAGTGATTGACGGGCTGACCTACGACTTTATGATGGCGCCGGGCTCAGAAGCCCCGTCCGAAATGCTGTGGTATGTCAAAGAGAAGAAAATGATCGAAGCCGCAGAGGACGTGACCCATACCCTGCACAACACCTACTCCCTGCGCGGCGCGAAAATCCGCGATCCGCTGGCCTGGTCTAAGTACATCAACGCCGCCATTGAGCGCTGGGGCGCGGACGCGGAAGTGATTATTGCGCAGCACCACTGGCCGACCTGGGGCAACGAGAATATCGTCAAGCTGATGAAAGGCCAGCGCGATATGTATCGCTACATCAACGACCAGACCCTGCGTATGGCAAACAAGGGGCTGACCCGCGACGAGATCGCCGCTGAATTTACACTGCCGGAATCGCTGGAAAAACAGTGGGCGAGCCGCGGCTATTACGGTTCCGTCAGCCACGACGTCAAAGCCACCTACGTGTTTTATCTCGGATGGTTCGACGGCAACCCGGCTACCCTCGACGAACTGCCGCCTGAACAGGCTGCGAAGAAGTTTGTGGAATACATGGGAGGGGCCGATGCCATCATGCAGAAAGCCAAAGCTGACTATCAGCAGGGCAACTACCGCTGGGTGGCGCAGGTGACCAGCAAAATCGTCTTCGCCGATCCGCAGAACGCTGCGGCACGTAATCTGGAAGCCGACGCGCTGGAGCAGTTAGGTTACCAGGCGGAAGCGGGCACCTGGCGTAACTTCTACCTGACCGGCGCGCAGGAACTGCGTAATGGCGTGAAGAAGCTGCCGACGCCGAACACCGCCAGCCCGGATACCGTGCGGGCGATGACCCCGGAAATGTTCTTCGACTACCTGGGCGTGCACATCAACGGGGTGCGGGCCGGTAACGCGAAAGCGGTCTTTAACATCGATCTCGGTAAGGATGGCGGCAAATACAAGCTGGAGCTGGAAAACGGCGTGCTGAACCATACCGCCAACGCGCAGGCGAAGGATGCCGACGCAACCATCACCCTGGACCGCACCACGCTGAATGACATCATCCTTAAGAAAGAGACGCTCAAGCAGGCGATGGACAAGGGTGACGTCAAGGTGAGCGGAGACGGAGCGAAGCTGGAAGAGATGCTGAGCTACATGGACACATTTGACTTCTGGTTCAATATTGTCACGCCATAAGTTTAGCGTTCATCCTGGTTAATCCTGGCGCCTTATTACGATAAGGCGCTATTTTTTTCATTCACGCATCGCCAGCGCGCTGGCGCTTGCCGGATCGAACAGCGAAATACTCTCGATCTGATCCAGCATGATCACTTTGCGAAAATCCATGGCGCTTTTGGGCTCCGAATCGAGCGTAATGTCATGCTCGGCATACCATTTGCTGTAGTTATGTTCGATACAGAGCTGCATGTTCTTCCCGTCACGGTAGCCGCTCAGCATCGGAATAAGCACGATATTGGCCGTTTTTTCATACTCCAGCGTGGCGGTATGGATCATGCCAATATAGATCCGCCGCGATTTCAGCGTGACGTGCGCCAGTTCACCTTCCTCCATGCACTGATAGAGCAGTTGTTCAATCCCGCTCGACTGCGCCAGCCGCTTGTACAATTTTTTCCGGCCATCGCCGTCCAGCCGCGCGCTTCCGGCCCAGTTCGAGCGGTAGAGACAAAACAGGATCGCGAAGGTCAGCATCACCACCACCGGGGCCTGAATCCCCAGGAAGCTCCAGTTCATAAAATCAATTTGCCAGTCGGCATATTTTGCTGACGTGAAATGGAACGTGTTATCGGCGGCGGAGAGGGCGAACAACAGCAGCCACAGCAGGCCGGTGGCGATCACCCCCTGAAGAACAAAAATACAGCCATACAGCGCAACAAGAAAATAGACGTCCCAGCCAAAGGATCGCTTGATTTTAAACCGTGTTGAGAGGTCGCGGCTGGTGTACCAGTACCCGCATACCATCAATACCATGAATATTGCCGTTCCCATTTCAGGCCCTCTTCAGCGCGTTGACATGGCGCAGAAAGTCCTGCCGTACTTCGTGGCTTTTGTAGTTAACCGAGGCGTTTCCATCCTGATCGATGATGATGCGGTCGCCATCCTCTACGGCTTCGATAATTTCCTGGTGACTCATGACCTGCAACAAGGATTCCGGGCTGGAAAAGAGCGTCATCAGTAAATGTTTCATCGCGTGACATCCTTATGAATTAAAAGGATAAGTCTGGAAGATAAATGGCACCTTTGCCTTAAGGTTATCCCTAAAAAAACGGCAGCCTGGCGGCGAAATTCATATTTTTCACAAAATGGTTGTGCGTGGTGATATTCCATGTAACTGAAAAATAATAAGAATAAAAAATATATCTGCGCAAACTTGGACAAATAAAGTTAATTGTGTAAGTTTAAATTATGCGATTCCGCTACGTTGTTTACACCCAGGATGTGACCCATGAGCACGTTGCCGTCCGTCATCAGTCGGTTCGTTGATTACTACGCCACGCTGGATACCCAGCCACCTTCGGCGCTGGCGGGGATTTATCGCGCCGATGCCACGCTTATCGATCCCTTTGGCGAACACAGCGGGGTGTTCGCGATTCAACGCTATTTCACCCATCTGCTGGCTAACGTCCAGCACTGTCGCTTTACCGTCGATGCACCGTTGCAGCAGGGCGATCGCTTTGTGGTCACCTGGATGATGCACTGGTCGCACCCGCGTATCGCCGGGGGGGCAATGCGCCAGCTGCCGGGCTGCTCCGTGGTAGACATGCGCGACGATCGCATTGTTCGCCAGCGGGATTACTACGATGCCGGAGAGATGATTTACGAACATCTCCCGATACTCGGCTGGGCCGTGCGCGGCGTGAAGCGAAGAGTGAAATCATGAAAACGGTTCTGATCACCGGCGCAAGCTCGGGCATCGGGGCGGGGCTGGCGAAATCTTTTGCCGACGATGGTTACCGGGTGATTGCCTGCGGGCGCGATGCGCAACGTCTGGCAGCCGTCCATCAGTACAGCTCCAACATTACGGTGCGCCTGTTCGATATGACAGACAGGGACGCCTGTCGCCAGGCGCTGGCGGACTGTACTGCCGACACGGTGATTCTCTGCGCCGGAACCTGCGAGTATCTCGACCGCGGCGAGGTGGATGCCGGGCGGGTGGCGCGGGTCATGACCACCAATTTCATCGGGCCGGTAAACTGCCTTGCGGCGTTGCAGCCGCAGCTGGTATCCGGCAACCGCGTGGTGCTGGTCAGTTCGATGGCGCACTGGCTTCACTTCCCGCGAGCCGAAGCGTATGGCGCCTCCAAGGCGGCGTTAACCTGGTTCGCCGATACGCTGCGCCTCGACTGGGAACCGAAAGGGATTGCCGTCACGGTCGTTTCACCCGGTTTTGTCGACACGCCGCTGACCCGCAAAAACGATTTCCCGATGCCGGGCCGGGTCAGCGTGGGGGACGCCGTCCACGCCATTCGTCGCGGTCTGGCAAAAGGGAAGGATCACATCGCGTTTCCCGCCGGGTTCAGCCTGGCGCTGCGCCTGCTTTCCGGCCTGCCCGATGTACTTCAGCGCGCACTGCTGCGCAGGATGGTGCGACCATGAAAATCGCAATTATCGGCAGCGGCATCGCCGGGTTAACCTGTGCCTGGCGGCTCGCCGGACATCATCAGGTTACGCTGTTTGAGGCGCAGGCCACGCCGGGCGGCCATACCGCAACGGTGGATGTCGACACGCCGCAGGGCAGCTTCGCCATCGATACCGGTTTTATCGTCTACAACGACCGCACCTATCCGCGCTTCATGGGGTTGCTCAGCGAACTGGGCATCTGCGGGCAAAAAACGCAGATGAGCTTTTCGGTGCACAACCCGCAGAGCGGGCTGGAGTACAACGGGCACACGCTGACGTCGCTGTTCGCCCAGCGACGTAATCTGCTCAACCCGGCTTTCTGGACGCTGCTGAAGGAGATCGTGCGCTTTAACCGGCTGGCGAAACAGACGCTTCGGGGCGAAGTCGATGGTTCCGCCACGCTGGAAACGTTCCTGCGCCAGCACCGTTTTACGCCCTTTTTTGCGCGCCACTACATCCTGCCAATGGGGGCGGCTATCTGGTCGTCGTCGCTACAGGAGATGAAACGCTTTCCGCTGCCGCTCTTTTTACGCTTTTTTGAAAACCACGGTCTGCTGGACATTACCCATCGTCCGCAGTGGTACGTGGTGCCAGGCGGCTCCAGGGAGTATATCCGCGCGATGCTGGATACGCTCGGCGATCGCCTGACGCTGCACCTTAACGCGCCGGTGCAGCAGGTTATTCGCCACGATCGTGGGGTTGATATTGCGCGTGAGGGCGTAACAGACACTTTTGATCAGGTGATCTTCGCCTGCCACTCCGCTCAGGCGCTGGCGATGCTCGCCAGCCCAACGCAGGCTGAACGCGAGGTGCTGGGGGATATCGGCTGGCAGCGTAACGAGGTGGTGCTTCACCGCGATCCGCGCTGGCTGCCGGTGCGCGAACGCGCGTGGGCGAGCTGGAACTACCGCCTCAGCGAGCAGGATCAGGCCAGCGCCTGCGTCACCTACAACATGAATATCTTGCAGGGACTGCCGCCGGGTAGCCCGCTGTTTTGCCTCACCCTCAACCCGGAAACGCCGGTGGAGGAACGGTTTGTGCTGCGCCGCTTTGTCTATGAGCATCCGCTTTTTAACCCGCAAAGCTGGCAAGCACAGGCCCGGCGCGGCGAAATAAACGGTCGCCAGCGGAGCTGGTTCTGCGGCGCGTACTGGTACAACGGCTTCCACGAAGATGGCGTACGCAGTGCGCTGGACGTGGTCAACGCTATCGCGACCGGGGAGGGCAACTAAGATGAACAGCTGCCTTTACCACGGTACATTGCGCCATCGTCGGCTTGCGCCGAAAGCGCACCACTTTACCTACAGCGTGTTTATGGCCTGGCTCGATCTGGATGAGCTGGACGCGCTGCCCTCTGTCGGCGTGCGTCGTAACCGCGTTGCGCCCGCGGCATTTTATGATGCGGATTACCCGCTGGGCACGCCGCTCAAAGCGCGTGTCCTTGAGCGTCTGGAAAATCTGACCGGCGAACGTCCGGCGGGGCGGGTCATGCTTCTGACTCAGCTGCGCTATTTCGGTTTTCATTTCAACCCGGTCAATTTTTACTACTGCTATGACGGGGAAGACACCCTGCGCTGGGTTCTCGCCGAAGTCCGTAACACGCCGTGGAATGAACGACATTACTACGCGGTAGCGGGGCGGGACGCCCCGCCGACGGAGAAAGCGTTTCACGTCTCGCCCTTTAATCCGATGGATATGATCTACCACTGGCGCTTCAACAGCCCGGACAGCACGCTGCGCATGCATATCGAAAACCATCAGGAGACGAAGGTGTTTGATGCCACCCTGACGCTGCGCCGGGTCCCGCTGACGCGCACGGCGCTGCGTTCGCTGCTGGCGCGGATCCCGTTGATGACCCTCAAAACCGTTTTCGCCATTTACTGGCAGGCGCTCAGGCTGTGGCTGAAGCGCGTACCGCTGCATAACCATCCCCTCAGCAGGAGTGAACGCTCATGACCAATCCCGTCTTTGCGCTTGAACCCGATATCCCGCGCAACGTCCGCGTCGCGCGATGGTTGCTCTTCCGCCTGCTGAATGGCCTGCACGGTGGCTCGCTGACGCTGCGTGAAGGCGCGCAGACGTTCCAGTTCGGCGACGCTTCCGCCGCGCTTCACGCTGAGGTGCAGGTACTTGCTCCGGGCGTCTACTGGCGCATTTTAACCGGGGGCAGCCTCGCCGCGGCACAAGCGTGGATGGATGGCGACTGGGAGACGCCCCACCTGACGCCGCTGCTGGAGCTGATTGCGCGCAATAGCCAAATCCTCGGAAAGCTGGAAAAAGGGTTTCGCCTGCTCGGGAAACCGGTGGAGCGGCTGCGGCACTGGATGCGGCGCAACTCCCGCGCGCAGGCGCGGGAAAATATTGCCGCCCATTACGATCTGGGCAACGCCTTTTACGCCCATTTCCTTGATGAACATCTCCTGTACTCCAGCGCGCTGTTTAGCGGGGACGAGCAGGATCTGACCGCGGCTCAGCAGGCGAAAATGGCGAGGCTGTGTGACCAGCTGGCGCTCACGGCAAACGATCATCTGCTGGAGATTGGCACCGGCTGGGGGGCGATGGCGGAATATGCCGCCCGTCATTACGGCTGCCGGGTGACCACCACCACGCTGTCGCAGGAGCAGTACCACTGGGCCACCGCGCGCATCGCCCGGGCAGGGTTGCAGGATCGTGTTGAGGTGCAGCTCTGCGACTACCGCGATCTGACCGGGGTCTACGACAAGCTGGTGTCGGTTGAGATGATTGAGGCCGTCGGTCAACGCTACCTGCCAACATTTTTCCGCACCTGCCAGGCGCGTCTGCGTCCAGGCGGGCGGATGGCGATTCAGGCCATCACCATTCAGGATCAACGCTATCGCGACTACAGCAAAAGCGTCGATTTTATTCAGCGCTACATCTTCCCCGGCGGCTTTTTGCCCAGCATCACCGCCATGAATGAACTCATGACCCGCCATACCGATTTTGTGGTGCGTAACCTCTTCGATATGGGACCGGACTACGCCCGCACGCTGGCGCACTGGCGTCAGCGGTTCGTTCACGCCTGGCAGGAGATTGAAAAGCTCGGGTTTGATGACCGTTTCCGCCGGATGTGGCTGTACTACCTCGGCTACTGTGAAGCCGGGTTTAATGCCCGCACCATCAGCGTGGTGCAGCTGACTGCGGAACGCGTGTGAAGCGCTACGGGCAGGTATTTCTGCTGGCCATCGGGTTTGATCTCTACTGGACGCTGACGGGGCTGATTGCGTTCACGGGCGCGTCCCTGATGCCGCTATGGATGGTGGCGCTGTGGCTAATGTTTGCCACCGTCTGGACGCAACTGACCCGCACGACCACCTTGCCGGGCTGGTTGCTGACGGTGCTGGCGACCCTGGGCGGGCCGGTGGCCTACCTGATCGGCGAGCGTCTGGGGGCCATTTACCGTTTATACCTCTCAGCTTCTGACGCCCGACGGCAGCTATACAGGGTTAGACGGCGATAATGCGCTGATTATCACCTATGCCCGGGACATCGATGGTGACGACCTGGTTGAGGCGACCCGCGACCAGTGGCAGGCGCAGGGCATTTTGCAGCAGGAGCCGCAGAGTGAAGCATGGCTGAGCGAGTATCCTGAACTGCGTCAGCAGTTAATCGGAGGACCACAATGAAACGTTTCCTGTTAATGGCGCTTGCCCTGACGATGCTGGTGGCCGGATGTAGCACCGAGGTGACAGAGTATCGTCAGCAGCAGCCACGGCTTGATATTTTTACTTACTTCCAGGGGAAAACCGAGGCGTGGGGGATGGTGCAGGATCGCAGCGGTAAGCAGATCCGTCGTTTTCACGTCGAGATCGCCGGGGATGTTATCGGCGATACGCTGACCCTGAATGAACATTTTGTCTACGATGACGGCGAGAAGCAGCAGCGCGTCTGGCATATCCGCCGCGTAGGGCAGAATCGCTATGAAGGCACGGCGGGTGACATAGAAGGTGTCGCGACAGGCCAGGCGGCGGGCAATGCCCTTAACTGGCGCTACAGCATGAACGTGAAGGCGGACGGTAAAACCTGGCTGCTGCACTTTGATGACTGGATGTATTTGCAGGACAGCACCCGTCTGTTTAATAAAACCGAGATGAAGAAATTTGGCGTCACCGTCGCCACGGTGACGCTGTTCTTTACCCGCAAAGAGGGCGGTTAATCCTCTTCGGGCTGAGGTTTACTGCTTGAGTAGATGAAGAAGAGCGCAATACTCAGGCAGACGACGGCCCCGAAACGGCTCACTGAAAACGGAATGGCTTCATTGTTCAGCCAGCCAAAGTTATCAATCAGCATGCTCATGGCCAGCTGGCCCAGGATAACCGCTACCGTGGCAACGGCGGTCCCGATGCGCTGCACTGCGAGCACCATAATCACGATATAGGGCACGCCGCACAGGGCCCCCAGAAGCTGCCATTTGGGCACATCCATCAGGCTGACCGCCTGTTTCGGCTCAAAAAAGAAGATCAGCATGGCGGTCACCAGCGCGCCGACGGAAAACGTCAGAAACGCGCTTTTAAATACCCCCACGCTGCTGCCTAATTGCCCGTTAATGGCAGCCTGAATGCTCAGCGTAGCGCCGCCAATCACCGCCAGAATAATCATAATTACTGTCATAACGTTACCCCTGCGCCACGAGAATGAGCGCGGCGATGATAAATCCCAGCGCAATAATGCGTTTTGTATCGATCCTGCGGTGCGGCGTACCCAGCAGGCCATAGTGGTCAATAATCAGGCTTTTAAAAACCTGGCCTGCCAGAATGCCGATCATCGTCATGGCAATGCCGATCGCAGGCGTGGCAATGGTGAGAATGATGACGTAAACCGGGCCGAGCACGCCGCCCAACAGGTGCCATGAAGGCTGCGCAAAAAATGAGGGACTGTTGCGCGGGCTGAAAAACAGCATCAGCAGAAACGTCAGCCCCGTTCCCACGCTGAATATGCTGAACGCCGCCCACAGGTCGCCCACCTCTGCGCCCAGCGGCCCCAGCAGCCCGGCTTCCACGGACAGCCCCATGCCACCAGCAATCACCAGTAAAATTAAAATAATGTGCATAACGCTTTTTCTCCTTTTTCCAGGCGGAGAAGATTACGTCTGAACATCATTGAGAAAAATGCCATAATGCAGGAAACACCTTTGCAGGAAATGCATTAATGATGGATGCCGGACATATCAGCATTCGCGCGCTGCTGATCTTCATCGACGTTTATGAAACGCAGAATTTTTCCGTGGTGGCGAGGCGGGAAGGGATTTCTGCGTCGCAGGTCTCACGCGTGATCCACCAGCTTGAGGACGCCCTCGGGCAACAGCTTTTCTACCGCAACACGCGGGCGATTATGCCCACAGAGAGCGGGCATCTTTTTGTGCGCTATGCCCGTGCGATGGCCGGGAATATGGAGGACGCGCGACGCGAGCTGGATGAACGCGCCCGCGAGCCGTCGGGCACGCTGCGTATCAATGGCCCGGTCTTTTTCGGACAAAGGCACATCGCGCCGGGCCTGCCGGGGCTTCTGGCGCGTTACCCTCGTCTCTCCATTGAACTGACCCTCACCGACGATTTTATCGATCCGCACCGTGATGCCGCGGACGTTATCTTCCGCATCGGCGCGCTGACGGACTCCTCGTTTCACGCCCGGGTGTTCGGGCAGCAGTTCTATCATCTGGCGGCCTCGCCGGACTATCTGCAAAAACATGGCGCGCCCGAGGGGCCGGACGATCTCAGCCGTCACCACTGTCTGGTTTACCGCGGCTCGTCCGGGCCTAACCGCTGGCTGATCCGGCGGCCGGGCGAGGCGTGGGTTCACTATCCCATTGTACCGCTGATGACTTCCAATAACGCGGAAACGCTCCTGATTGCGGCGCTGGGCGGCATGGGCGTTGTGCTTTTCCCGGACTGGATGGTGAGCGAACGGCTCAAAAGCGGTGAGCTGGTGGCACTGCTGCCGGAAATGGAGTGTTCAATTAATACGGAGCCACTGACGATTGCGGCGATTTACCCGAACGCGCGTCATCCGCCCCTGAACGTCAGGGCGGTGATTGATTACTATATTGAGCGATTCGGTACGCCACTGTACTGGCAAACCTGAAGGTTAGCGGGCAAGCTCGCGACGGATAATGTCAGCCCCGGCGCTTAACGCCTTCAGCTTACCGTTGGCGACCTGGCGGGAAAGGGGGGCCATACCGCAGTTGGTGGACGGATAGAGCTTGTCTGCATCAACAAACTGCAACGCCTTTCGCAGCGTATCGGCCACCTCTTCCGGCGTTTCGATGGTCTGGGTGGCGACGTCAATTGCCCCGACCATCACTTTTTTACCGCGGATAAGCTCCAGCAGATCCATCGGCACGCGCGAGTTGTGGCACTCCAGCGAGATGATATCGATCGTCGAGGTCTGTAACTTTGGAAATGCCTCTTCATACTGGCGCCACTCGGAGCCGAGCGTCTTTTTCCAGTCCGTATTGGCTTTGATGCCGTACCCGTAACAGATATGTACCGCGGTTTCGCATTTCAGCCCTTCAATGGCGCGCTCCAGCGCGGCGATACCCCAGTCATTCACCTCGTCGAAAAAGACGTTAAAGGCAGGTTCGTCGAACTGAATAATGTCGACGCCGGCCGCTTCCAGCTCGCGGGCCTCCTGATTGAGAATTTTAGCGAACTCCCAGGCCAGCTTTTCGCGGCTTTTATAGTGGGCATCGTATAGCGTGTCGATCATGGTCATCGGGCCGGGCAGCGCCCACTTGATCGGCTTGTCAGTCAGCTGGCGCAGGTATTTAGCGTCGTCAACAAACACCGGCTTCTGTCGCGCCACCGCGTCTACCACGGTCGGCACGCTCGCATCGTAGCGGTTACGGATGCGCACCGTCTGACGGTTCTCAAAATCCACGCCGCTGAGATGTTCAATAAAGGTGGTGACAAAATGCTGGCGGGTTTGTTCCCCGTCGCTGACGATATCAATCCCGGCGCGAATCTGTTCATCCAGAGACAAACGCAGCGCATCCTGTTTCCCTGCCAGTAATTCCTCGTCCTGGAGTTTCCACGGCGACCAGAGCGTTTCCGGCTGCGCAAGCCAGGTGGGTTTCGGCAGGCTGCCAGCCGTTGATGTCGGGAGCAATGTTTTCATAAAAGAACCTTTTATCCGTATTAAATTAAAGCGTGAAGTGTTGAGACCACTGCTCAAGAAGGGTTTTATAGGGTTTGATAAACCGCTCTTCGGTATATTTACCCTGTTCAATGGCCAGCCGGCTGCGCTCTTCACGGTCATAGACGATTTTGGTTAATGAGTGATCCTGCTGATTCAGGTCGGGCTGATAGCACTGTCCCGCAGCGGAATTGGCATTGTAAATTTCTGGTCGATAGATCTTCTGGAACGTCTCCATGGTGCTGATGGTGCCGATCAGTTCCAGATTGGTGTAATCACGCAGTAAATCGCCGGTGAAGAAGAAGGCAAAAGGCGCGACGCTGTTTTCCGGCATGAAATAGCGAACCTTCAGGCCCATCTTCGCGAAGTACTGTTCCGTTAGCGACTCGCCGTCCGGCTGGTACTCATAGCCCAGCACCGGGTGGTGGTTACCGGTACGACGATAGGTGTCTTTGCTGGAGACGCTCAGGCAGATCACCGGCGCTTTTTTGAAGTTCGCCTGATATTCCGCAGAATGCACGAAGCTTTTAAAGATATTGCCGTGCAGCTCGCCAAAATTCTCGGGGAGAGAGAAACGGGCCCGGTCTTTATTATGCTCCAGCAGCAGGACGCTGAAATCATAGTCACGAACATACGATGAGAAGTTATTTCCGACGATGCCTTCGATGCGCTCGTGGGTTTTTTTATCCACGATCGTCGTTTGCAGAATTTCGATGGCCGGGAAAGTAAAATCGCCGCCGATATTCATATCGACTGAAATAATCTCCAGCTCGACGGCATAGCGGTCAGCTTTCGGGTTATCCCAGCTCGCCAGCGCGTTAAAGCGGTTGTTGATCATCACCAGCGTATTGCGCAGGTTCTCCTGACGCTTCTCGCCACGCGCCAGGTTGGCGAAGTTGGTGGTGGTACGCGTGTTTTCTGACGGGTTATAATTTTCATCAAAGCAACTGCGCTTAAGGGTAAATGTGAAAGCCTGACTCATTTGGTTATGCATCCTAAGTTCATGTTGCCGGAACGTTATCAATGCATAATTTATGCCTGAGCCACTGGCGCAGGGGAAGTGACTTAATTTCACTGCAACATGAGGGTTCTTCATGAACTGCGCGATTCAGGTATAATCCCCCGACATTTCCAACCGGTTTAAACGAACATGACAAAACTCACCCTACAAGAGCAGATGCTGAAAGCGGGCTTAGTCAGCAGTAAAAAGATGGCGAAGGTCCAGCGCACGGCGAAAAAATCCCGCGTCCAGGCTCGCGAGGCGAGAGAGGCTGTTGAAGAGAACAAGAAAGCCCAGCTGGAGCGTGATAAGCAGCTGAGCGAACAGCAAAAACAGGCGGTGCTGGCAAAAGAGTTCAGGGCGCAGGTGAAGCAGCTGATTGAGATGAACCGCATCACCGTGGCGAAGGGCAACATTACCTTTAACTTTACCGACGGCAACCTTATCAAAAAAATCGAGGTCGATAAGCAGACGCAAACCCAGCTGATCAACGGCCGTCTGGCGATTGCCCGACTGGTGATTAACGCGAATGGCGACTGTGATTACGCGATTATCCCGGCGGTAGTGGCGGATAAAATTGCCCAGCGCGATGCGGACAGCATTGTGCTAAACAGCGCCCTGAGTCAGGAAGAGCAGGACGAAGACGATCCGTACGCAGACTTCAAAATCCCTGACGATTTAATGTGGTAATCCCCGCTCAGAACGGCGCGGCGTGACGGGCGTTTATCGTTTCGCCGCTCAGCGGATGAATAAAATTCAGAGCGCTTGCATGCAGCATCAGCCGGGGCGTTTCTTCCGCCCCCGGCCATTCCAGACCACCATACAGATCGCACCCCAGAATAGGGTGGCCTAACTGCTGGCAGTGAATGCGCAGCTGGTGGGTGCGCCCGGTCTCCGGGGTAAGCTCAACCCGCGTCAGCGGCATTATCGTATCCTGGTAAATACGTTCCACCACCCGATAGCGCGAGCGAGCGGGCTTACCGGTGCGGGCACAGATCGTCATCAGCGGAAACAGCGCCGGATCTTTGGCAATCGGCGCATCCACGGTCCCTTCGTCCTGTTCCACATGTCCGCACAACAGGGCGGTGTAAACCTTGTTCACGGCGCGCTGACTGAACTGGTGGCAAAGCGCGGCGTTGATCGCTTTGTTACGCGCAATGACCATCAGACCCGAAGTGCCAAAATCAAGACGATGCACCAGCGTGCAGCCGGGAAAGGTTTGAACAAGACGGTGGTGGACGGAATCGAGGTTTTGCGGATTTTTCCCCGACAGGCTGAGCAGACCGGAAGGTTTATTGATCAGCAGCAGATGCTCGTCCTGCCAGAGGATCTCAATGTCGTCGTGACAGGGTGGTGCAATAAACGTATCGATAATGACAGACATCAGGCCGCCGGGCTGGAGAGTGGGTGCGGATGATAACGAAACACGGGGGAAAAGAAAAACCCTCCCACCGGGCGGTGAGAGGGGGAAAACTTAGGCAGCGACCAGGCTGTCGATAGCGGCTTTCGCGTCGGTCTGCGCTTTGGTGGCCACTTCCGGGCCGTAAGCGATACCTTCAGCGAACACGAAGTTCACGTCGGTAATGCCGATGAAGCCCAGGAACAGCGTCAGGTACGGTGCGACCAGGTCGGTAGGGGTATCTTTGTGAATACCGCCGCGGCTGGTCAGTACAACCGCACGCTTGCCTTTCACCAGACCTTCCGGGCCGTTCTCGGTGTAACGGAAGGTTACGCCAGCACGCGCCACCAGGTCGAAGTAGTTCTTCAGCTGGGTAGGAATGTTGAAGTTGTACATTGGGGCGTTGATCACGATAACGTCGTGCGCCTGCAACTCAGCAATCAGCTCGTCGGAGAGCGCCAGGGCTTCCTGCTGACGCGGGGTAAGAGGCGCATCGCTCGGACGCAGCGCGCCAACCAGCTCGCCGTCCAGCACAGGAATTGGGTTTGCCGCCAGGTCACGCACGGTGATTTCATCCGCGCTGTGCTGTTCACGCCACTGTTCAACGAAATAGTCAGACAGCTGACCAGACTGTGAATACCCTGCCAGAATACTGGATTTCAACACTAATACTTTGCTCATGGGAAATTCCTGTTTTGTATTTGATTGAGGGGGTTGCCCCGTTGCTTGTTGACACTTTATTCACAATCCTGCCACAGGGATAGCGCAATATATCGAAGCCTATGTTCGAATTTTTTGAATAAGGCGCGAAAAGCGCTGATGTGGTACTCTATACCAATCATTAAAAAGAGATTTTATCCGGCAGTGCACTGCCCGTTAACGCTATGACAGAACACCAAAAATTGACCTTCCCGATGCTGATGCAAAAGCTTGATTCGCTGATGCTGCGCGATAAACAGCGGTTTGCGCGCCGTCTGCACGGCGTTAAGAAGGTTAAAAATCCTGATGCACAACAGGCCATTTACCTGGAGATGGCCAACGAGATTGAACAGGCGGCAGGGAAAGTTGTGCTGCGTGAAGCCGCACGTCCGGAGATTACCTATCCGGAAAATCTGCCCGTCAGCCAGAAGAAACAGGACATTCTTGAGGCCGTACGCGACCACCAGGTGGTGATCGTCGCGGGGGAAACCGGTTCAGGTAAAACCACTCAGCTGCCGAAAATCTGCATGGAGCTGGGCCGCGGGGTGAAAGGGCTGATCGGTCACACCCAGCCGCGTCGTCTGGCGGCGCGCACCGTGGCGAACCGTATTGCGGAAGAGCTGCAAACGGAGCCGGGCGGCTGCATCGGCTACAAGGTGCGATTCAGCGACCACGTCAGCGATAACACCATGGTTAAGCTGATGACCGACGGTATCCTGCTGGCGGAAATCCAGCAGGATCGTCTGCTGATGCAGTACGACACCATCATCATCGATGAAGCGCACGAGCGCAGCCTGAACATCGACTTCCTGCTCGGCTACCTGAAAGAGCTGCTGCCCCGGCGTCCGGATCTGAAAATCATCATCACCTCCGCGACCATCGACCCGGAGCGCTTCTCAAAACATTTCAACAATGCGCCGATTATCGAGGTGTCAGGACGCACATATCCGGTGGAAGTGCGCTATCGCCCGATTGTGGAAGAGGCGGACGATACCGAGCGCGACCAGCTTCAGGCCATCTTTGATGCCGTCGACGAGCTGGGCAACGAGAGTTCTGGCGACATTCTGATCTTCATGAGCGGCGAGCGCGAGATCCGCGATACCGCCGATGCGCTCAGCAAGCGCGATCTGCGCCATACCGAGATCCTGCCGCTGTACGCGCGCCTGTCGAACAGCGAGCAGAACCGCGTGTTCCAGCCGCACAGCGGGCGCCGCATCGTGCTGGCGACCAACGTGGCCGAAACTTCGCTGACCGTACCGGGCATTAAATACGTGATCGACCCGGGTACGGCGCGCATCAGCCGCTACAGCTACCGCACCAAAGTTCAGCGCCTGCCGATTGAGCCGGTTTCGCAGGCGTCGGCTAATCAGCGTAAGGGCCGCTGCGGCCGCGTGTCGGAAGGGATCTGTATTCGTCTCTATTCGGAAGACGATTTCCTGTCGCGCCCGGAGTTTACCGATCCGGAGATCCTGCGGACCAACCTGGCATCCGTTATCCTGCAAATGACCGCGCTGGGGCTGGGCGATATCGCCGCCTTCCCGTTTGTGGAAGCGCCGGATAAGCGCAATATTCAGGACGGGGTGCGGCTGCTGGAAGAGCTGGGGGCCATCACCACCGACGAACAGGCGACGGCCTACAAGCTAACGCCATTGGGCCGCCAGCTTAGCCAGTTGCCGGTCGACCCGCGTCTGGCGCGCATGGTGCTGGAGGCGCAAAAACACGGCTGCGTGCGCGAGGCGATGATCATCACCTCGGCGCTCTCCATTCAGGATCCGCGCGAGCGTCCAATGGACAAGCAGCAGGCGTCGGATGAAAAACACCGTCGCTTCCACGATAAAGAGTCCGATTTCCTCGCCTTTGTGAACCTGTGGAACTACCTTGGCGAGCAGCAAAAAGCGCTCTCCTCGAACCAGTTCCGCCGTCAGTGCCGGGTGGATTTCCTCAATTATCTGCGCGTACGCGAGTGGCAGGATATCTATACCCAGCTGCGCCAGGTGGTGAAAGAGCTGGGTATACCGGTGAACAGTGAACCGGCGGAGTACCGCGAAATTCATATCGCCCTGTTGACTGGCCTGCTGTCTCATATCGGGATGAAGGATGCGGATAAGCAGGAATATACCGGCGCACGCAACGCGCGTTTCTCCATCTTCCCGGGCTCCGGTTTGTTTAAGAAGCCGCCGAAGTGGACCATGGTCGCCGAGCTGGTGGAAACCAGCCGTCTGTGGGGGCGTATCGCCGCGCGTATCGATCCGGAGTGGGTTGAGCCGGTGGCGCAGCACCTGCTGAAACGCTCATACAGCGAGCCGCACTGGGAGCGCGGGCAGGGCGCGGTGATAGCGACGGAAAAAGTCACCGTCTACGGCCTGCCGGTGGTGGCCGCGCGTAAGGTTAACTACAGCCAGATCGATCCGGCGTTGAGTCGCGAGCTGTTTATCCGCCACGCGCTGGTGGAAGGCGACTGGCAGACGCGTCATGCCTTCTTCCGCGAAAACCTGAAGCTGCGCGCCGAGGTGGAAGAGCTTGAGCACAAGTCCCGCCGTCGCGACATTCTGGTGGACGACGAGACGCTGTTTGAGTTTTACGATCAGCGCATCAGTCACGATGTGATCTCGGCGCGCCATTTCGACAGCTGGTGGAAGAAAGCCAGCAAAGAGGCCCCGGACCTGCTCAACTTCGAAAAGAGCATGCTGATCAAAGAGGGCGCGGAGTCGGTCAGCAAGCTCGATTATCCGAACTTCTGGCATCAGGGCAACCTCAAGCTGCGTCTGACCTATCAGTTTGAGCCGGGCGCGGATGCCGATGGTGTGACGGTGCACATTCCGCTGCCGCTGTTAAACCAGGTGGAAGAGAGCGGGTTTGAGTGGCAGATCCCCGGCCTGCGCCGCGAGCTGGTCATTGCGTTAATCAAATCCCTGCCTAAACCGGTGCGGCGTAATTTTGTGCCAGCGCCGAACTACGCCGAAGCGTTTTTAGGCCGCGTCACGCCGCTCGAGCTGCCGCTGCTGGACGCGCTGGAGCGTGAGTTCCGCCGTATGACCGGGACCACCATCGACCGCGACGACTGGAACTGGGATCAGGTGCCCGATCACCTGAAAATCACATTCCGCGTGGTGGACGATAAAAACAAAAAGCTGCTCGAAGGCCGTTCTCTGACGGAGCTGAAAGAGGCGCTGAAAGGTAAAGTCCAGGAGACGCTCTCTGCGGTGGCCGATGACGGCATTGAGCAGAGCGGGCTGCACATCTGGAGCTTTGGTCAGCTTCCGGAAAGCTACGAGCAGAAGCGCGGGAACTACAAGGTGAAAGCCTGGCCCGCGCTGGTGGATGAGCGCGACAGCGTGGCGATTAAGCTCTTTGACAATCCGCAGGAGCAACAGCAGATGATGTGGCGCGGGCTGCGTCGACTGCTTCTGCTTAACATCCCGTCGCCGATTAAGTATCTGCACGAGAAGCTGCCGAACAAAGCCAAGCTGGGGCTCTACTTTAACCCGTACGGTAAGGTGCTGGACCTGATCGACGACTGCATCTCCTGCGGTGTGGATAAGCTGATCCACAAGGCGGGCGGTCCGGTCTGGACGGAAGAGGGCTTTGCTCAGCTTCATGAAAAGGTGCGCGCGGAGCTGAACGACACCGTGGTCGAGATTGCCAAACAGGTCGAGCAGATCCTTACCGCCGTGTTCAATATCAACAAGCGCCTGAAGGGGCGGGTGGATATGACCATGGCCCTGGGGCTGTCGGACGTTAAGGCGCAGATGGCGGGGCTGGTGTATCGCGGCTTTGTCACCGGCAATGGCTTTAAGCGTCTGGGCGATACGCTGCGTTATTTGCAGGCGATAGAGAAGCGTCTGGAGAAAATGGCGGTCGATCCGCATCGCGATCGTGCGCAGATGCTGAAAGTCGAAAACGTGCAGCAGGCGTGGCAGCAGTGGCTCAACAAACTGCCGCCGGCGCGTCGCGATGACGACGACGTGCGGGAGATCCGCTGGATGATCGAGGAGCTGCGCGTCAGCTTCTTCGCTCAGCAGCTGGGAACGCCGTATCCCATTTCGGATAAGCGTATCTTGCAGGCGATGGAGCAGATTTCCGGCTAAAACCGTTGCCCGGTGGCGCTGCGCTTACCGGGCCTACGGTAAAACATGTAGGCCGGGTAAGGCGTAGCCGCCACCCGGCTTTTGTTCACCCGTTCACCATCGCCAGCGTAAACCCATCCCATCCCTTAATGCCCACCGTTTGCAGCGCAGTGGCGGTTAAGCGCGGGTTATCTCCAGTCATCTCGATAAACTTCCGTACTCCCTGCACGCGTGCATCGTCGCTTTGCCCGTTAATCACCTCGCCGTCACGTACCACGTTGTCACCGATAATGACCGTGCCGGGGCGGGAGTAGTGCAGCGACCACTTCAGGTAACCGGGGTTGTTAGGCTTATCGGCATCAATAAAGATCAGGTCGAAGGGAGGGACGTCACCGAAATTCTCGAGCGACTTTAGCGCCGGGCCTTCAATCAATTCGATACGATCGCTGAGTCCCGCAAGGTGAATGTTCTGGCGTGCAACAGCGGCATGTTTCGGGTCCGCTTCAAGCGTAATCAGCTTTCCATCCGGCGGCAGGGCGCGCGCCATCCAGATTGAGCTATACGCACCCAGCGTACCGATTTCCAGTATTCGACGCGCCTGTGTCATGCGGACAAACAGCGCCAGCAGTTGCCCCTGATTAGCGGCAACATCGTGCTCGGGCAAACCGGCGCGTTTGTTGTTTTCAAGCACGCTCTGGAGAACCTCATCCTCAGGAATAAGCGAAGAAATCATGTAAGTATCTACTGAACACCACTGTTGTTGCATAGATTGACTCCCTGGAGGGTATCGTCGGGTGCGAAATGTAGGCCCGGTAAGCGCAGCGCCACCGGGCATGTCTTCAGGCACTGCTCCAGCCGCCGCCCAGCGCTTTATACAAATCAATTTGCGCCAGCAGCAGGTTGTTTTTCACCTGTACCACGCTGGTCTGCACCGAGAAAAGCGTGCGCTGCGCATCGAGCTCATCCAGATAAGAAGAGTATCCGTTGCGGTAGCGGTTTTGCGCAATCCGCAGCGTCTCCTGCGCGACCGTCTGCTGTGCCAGCAGCTCGGTAAGCTGTTCCTGATAGCGGGTGATGGCATCAAGGCTGTCATTCACCTCAGCAAACGCGTTACGCACGGTTTTTTCGTAGCTATACAGCGCCTGATTCCGCTGGGACTGAGAGATATCTACCTGCGCATTCAGCGCCTGACGGTTCAGCAGCGGCGCAAGAATACTGCCGCCCACGCTCCAGAGCTGTAGCGGGTTATCCAGCAATCCCGACAGCGTGCGATCCTGCACCGATCCCGTGGCCGTGAGGTTGATCGACGGCAGCAGGCTGGCGCGCGATGCCGCCAGCGTCGCGTCCGCCGCAATCAGCTGACGTTCAGCCTGGACGATATCCGGGCGTCGGTTCAGTAGCGTCGACGGCAGCTGGGAGGGCAGTTTCAGCGGCGTCAGGGCATCAAAGCTTTCACCGCGCGCAACGTCACCCGGGTTGCTGCCCAGCAGCAGGCTAAGCGCATTTTCCTGCTGCGCAATCTGGTGCTGAAGCAGTGGAACCTGGGCGCGGGTGGCGCGCAGCTCAGAATCCGATTGCATCAGCTCAAGGCGAGAGCTGTATCCCGTCTCAAACTGTCGCTTGGCGAGGTTGAACGCCTCTTCACGCGACTTCAGCGTGGACCGGGTAACGCGAAGCTGTTCGTCCAGCGACAGCAGGGTGACGTACCCGGAGGCCACCGAGGATGCGACGGTAAGATCAGCCGCCGCAGCCGCCGCCTTTTGTGCCTCCAGCGACGCTTCAGCGGCACGGGAGGTGCTGCGGTTTACGCCCCAGATATCCACGTCGTAGCTGGCGGTCAGGCTGCCTTTGTACAACGTACCGTATACCGGAAGCCCCGTGGCGGCGGACTGCGAGCGCGCGCGCGTCCCGGTCACGCCCGCGTCAAGCGACGGGAACAGGCTGCCATCGGCGGCGTACACCCGGGCCTGGTACTCGTTAATCCGCTCGCGGGCAATCAGCACGTCGCTGTTATTCTTCAGCGCCTGATCCACATAGCGATTCAGATTGCTGTCGTGAAAATTTCGCCACCAGAGCTGCTCTGTCGGGCTGGCTGGCCCCGACGTCGCGCGCCACTGGGCCGGTATGTGCAGGGACGATTTGGCGGGCTCAACGTCTACCGACTGGCATCCCGCCAGGAAAGCCATTATCAGCAGGCCGGCTATCGGGCGAAGGGTCATTGTTTCGCCTCCCGCGTGTCGATGGTCACCTGCACCGACATGCCAGGACGCAGCAGCCGGTACGCCTCCGGCTCACCGAGTACCTCAATACGTACCGGGATGCGCTGGGCGATTTTAACAAAGTTGCCCGTGGCGTTATCCGGCGTGATAGCGCTGAACTCGACCCCTGTGGCCGGGGATATGCTCTCCACGCGCCCCTGATAGGCTTTATCGTTTAAGGCATCGACGGTGAATTTCACTGGCTGTCCGACGCGTAAATTCGCCAGCTGCGTCTCTTTGATATTGGCGATCACCCAGTGCTGCGGCGGGACCAGCGTGGTAAGGTGCGTCCCGGCGGTGACGTACGCCCCCAGACGCACCGCAATCTGCCCGAGCTGACCGTCACGCGGCGCGACAATCCGGGTGTTTTGCAGATCGATCTGCGCCAGCTCCAGCGCGGCTTTCGCATTCTCAACGTCCGCTTCCAGCGAACCGCGATTGACGATGACCGTTTGTAAATCCTGACGCGACATCTCAAGCGTTGCTTTCGCCTGGTCGATATCGGCGCTCCCCTGGGCGGCACTGGCCAGCGCCGAATCGCGCTCGCGAATGGAGAGGGAGCCGTCCGCGGTCAGCTCTTTCACGCGTTTCAAATCCGCCTGGGTTTTCAGACTTTGGGCACGGGCGTTTTTCAGCGCCGCCTCGTTTTTGGCAATCACCGCTTCCGCGCTTTTGCGCTGTTGCAGGTTGTTATTCAGGGCTGCAATTTTCATTGCCAGCTGCGCCTCGGCCTGATGGACGCGCTGGCGATAGATGCGGTCATCTATCTGCAACAGCAGCTCGCCTTTTTTAACCTGCGCGAAATCCTGAACATGGACCTCGGTAATGTAGCCGTTTACCTGGGGACTGATGAACGTGGTCTGGCCGCGCACGTAGGCGTTATCGGTAAACTGGGCATGACGCGTAAACGGGGGCAGCTGCCAGGCATAAAGGATCACCAGTACCCCGACAATGCCGATAGCCGCGGCGGTGAAAATGGAAACGACGCGCACATTTTTGCGGGTGTTGGCCTGCTCTTTGGCGGCATCCTGCTGACTCATAACTTCTCCTGAAAAATAGTCATTACTTGTTGCCAGTGGCGTTCTTAAGGGCCATACGGGCGGTGATGCGCAGGCGTAGCAAGCGCCATAAAATCCAGACCAGCGTGGCAGTGGCAATGCTCGCCGTCAGGAGATAAGTATCGTTGTAAGCCAGGATGTTTGCCTCAAGCGCCGTCACCGTCTGGAGCTGGGTAATGGCCTGAGTTCCCAGCAGGGAACTGTCGCCAATCAGGCTTTTGTACATCTGGGTGTAAAGCTGAATGCGTTCGTTCACCAGCGGGTTAAGGGTGGTGAGCTGGTCAGCCAGCAGGCTGGAATGGTACTTCTCGCGCCAGGTCTGGAAGGTGCCGAGGATGGCGGACCCCAGCAGGCCCCCAAGGTTCTGACTCATACCAAACATCACGGAAAAGCTGACCAGATTGCGCGGATCGGCGATCACCCCGCCAATGGCGGCCAGCATCGCAGGCGCCAGGAAGAACGCGCTGCCGAAGCCCAGCAGGAACTGGCTGAATATAAGCTGATCCGGCCGGGTCAGGTTGTTGGACTGGCTGTCCAGCAGCGAGGCAACGATCATCAGCGCCAGCGAGGTGATAATCGGCCAGGCCAGTTTAGTGGGCTTAATCGTCAGACAGCTGGTGACGATACCGCAGACGATCCCGGCGAAAATAGCCCACGCCAGATGGGTCATCTGTTCATTCTGTAAGCCTACATATTGCAGCCAGCCGATGACGCCCGTGTTCTGCTCCGCCAGTACGATGCGGATCAGCAGCATGATCAGCCCCAGGCGTACGATGCTGCCGCTGGAGAGCCAACGGGTATTGAGCAGCGGGTTGTTGCGGTTATGTTCAAACACGATCGCGGAGACAATCAGCACCAGCGAGAGAGCCAGCGCCCAGCCGATCCACGGCGCTTCAAACCACCAGTCCAGACGCCCTAACGACAGAACCGCGCACAGCAGCGCCATGCCGGGCGCAAGCAAAAAGAAGGTGATGAAATCTTTCTTCTCGAAGACCTTGCGTCGATCGCCCGGCGGCAGCTTGAGCGCCATCACGCAGGCCAGGGAGATCAGGGCCAGACCCAGCTCGAAGAAGTACAGCCCGCGCCACTCATCAAGCTGTAACAGCTCGGTGGAGAACAGCCGCGCCAGCGGGATCGCCAGCGACGACCCGGTTATGCCGATGGTCAGCGCCTTCAGTCGGTGCTTCGCGGGCCAGGCCTGTATCTGGTAATAAATGCCGAGCGAGCTGAGCGCGGCGGCGACCATCCCGTGAGCCGCCCGTACCATCAGCGCCGAGCTGAGATCGTTCACAAACAGGTGGAAAAAGGTGACCAGCACATACAACACCAGGAAGCCTTCCGTAAAGGCGCGCAAACCGTACTGCTGGCGAAACTTTACCAGCAGCAGGTTGATGGAGACGTTGGTCATGACATAGACGGCAGGCAACCAGGCGATTTCAGTCGACCAGGCGCCAAAGGTGCCTTGCAGGTTTTGCAGATTGGCGGTGACGACCGCGTTACCCAGCGCCCCGGTCAGACACACCAGCAGGCCGACCACGCCATAGGCGATTCGTTTCGACGTCGGATGCTCCGGGGTGGAAGGGGAACCCAGGAGGGCGGGTTTCTCGTGTGGCTGCCACTCGCGAGGAGCATAAGGGTCGCGTTGGGGCAGGCGCATAGCGTGGTTTACCTTTCTAAAAGTTGAATTGTGAGCGGGCTAATGATTCTAAGGCTGACGCAAATCATAATTCAAGTGAATACGATTTTCTCATGTTAATCAAATGTGAGTGCTTTTTGAGAACGTTCCGGCCCGTTTTTTCAGCATTCATGCCATAGCATGACGCGCAGAAAGGGGGATAATCGAAGGCTCTGTATGTTGTAAGGAGGTAACGATGACAATGGCACTTTTTCCCTGTCTGCCTGGCACAACCCTCGACGCCGTGAATACCGTTGGGGCGTGGCTTGCTCAGGACGACTATCAGGACAACCAGCCCGTTGATCTGGTGATTCTGGCGGGTAATGCGGTGATCCCCGCGATTGATGCTGCCTGTAAAATCGCGGCTGAACAGGGTGTTCCTCTGATCATCAGCGGCGGGATCGGTCACTCGACGACCTTCCTCTACGCCGCGATTGCGAAACACCCCCGCTATAACAGGATACCCACCACCGGACGTGCTGAGGCGGCTATTCTGGCCGACATCGCCCGTGAATTCTGGAACATTCCGGCCGAGCATCTTCACGTTGAGGATCAGTCGACCAACTGTGGCGAAAACGCCCGCTTCAGCCGGGCGTTGATGAAACAATCCGGACTGAACGCCGCCCGGGTGCTGGTGGTGCAGGACCCGACAATGCAGCGTCGCACAATGGCTACGTTTGCCCGCGTTTGCCGCGACGAGGCCGCATCGCCCGCATGGGTGAGTCATCCCGGCCTGACGCCCGTGCTGCAAAACAGCGACGACGGTCTGGTGTTTAGCGGCCCGGTCGAGGGGTTATGGCCGGTAGAGCGCTACTTGTCGCTGGTGCTGGGTGAATTTCCGCGACTCAGGGACGACATCAACGGCTACGGTCCGGCGGGACGTGATTTCATTGCCCATGTCGATATCCCTGCCGACGTGGACGCCGCGTGGCAGATCTTGCGAAACGACGTCATTCTCACCGACGCGCTGGTGAGCCGTTCCCTGCTGTGATGCTCTGCCCGTTTGCGCCATCTTTTACGCAAACGGGCATCCTGTGTTGCCGATTTGTGATTTTGGAAACGGGCTGACCCGTTTCTTTTATGAGATATCTCACAAAAACAGACTCATAGAGTAGGCAATTGGCCCCGTAATTATAGTTTTTAACATTAAGTTTACTTGTTAAAAACAGTGTGATTACAGGAGCAGGTTATGACAGTACCCGTACAACATCCTATGTATATTGATGGACAGTTTGTTGCCTGGCAGGGTGATGCATGGATTGACGTGATCAATCCGGCCACGGAAGAGGTCATTTCCCGTATCCCCGACGGCAGCGCCGAGGACGCCCGCAAGGCCATTGACGCGGCAGATCGCGCGCAGGCTGGCTGGGAGGCGCTGCCTGCTATTGAGCGCGCCAGCTGGCTACGCAAAATTTCCGCCGGGATCCGCGAGCGCGTCAGTGAAATCAGCGCGCTGATTGTGGCCGAAGGCGGCAAGATCCAGCAGCTGGCGGAAGTGGAAGTGAACTTTACCGCTGACTATATCGACTATATGGCCGAGTGGGCGCGCCGTTATGAAGGGGAAATCATTCAGAGCGACCGTCCGGGCGAAAATATTCTGGTGTTTAAGCGTGCCCTGGGCGTCACCACCGGCATTCTGCCGTGGAACTTCCCCTTCTTCCTGATTGCCCGTAAGCTCGCTCCCGCGCTGCTCACCGGTAACACCATCGTTATCAAGCCGAGCGAATTTACCCCAAACAACGCCATTGCGTTTGCCAAAATCGTCGATGAGATTGGCCTGCCGAAAGGCGTCTTTAACCTGGTGCTGGGCCGGGGTGAAACCGTCGGACAGGAGCTGGCCGGGAACCCGAAAGTGGCGATGGTCAGCATGACCGGCAGCGTCGGGGCAGGTGAAAAGATCATGGCTGCGGCGGCGAAAAACATCACCAAAGTGGGGCTGGAGCTGGGCGGTAAAGCCCCGGCCATCGTGATGGACGATGCCGACCTCGAGCTGGCCGTGAAGGCCATTGTGGATTCACGCGTCATCAATACCGGACAGGTGTGTAACTGCGCGGAACGTGTCTATGTCCAGAAGGGGATCTACGACCGCTTTGTGAATCGTCTGGGCGAGGCAATGAAAGCCGTCCAGTTTGGCAATCCGGCTGAGCGAACGGATATTGCCATGGGGCCGCTGATCAACGCCGCCGCGCTGGAGCGCCTGGAGCAGAAGGTGGCGCGCGCGGTGCAGGAGGGGGCTAAAGTGGTCCTTGGCGGTAAAGCGGCAGAAGGCAAAGGGTATTTTTATCCCCCAACGCTGCTGCTGGACGTACGTCAGGATATGGCCATCATGCACGAAGAGACCTTTGGCCCGGTGCTGCCAGTGGTGGCATTCGACACCCTGGAAGAGGCGCTGAACAGGGCCAACGACAGCGACTACGGTTTAACCTCGTCTGTTTATACGCAGGACCTGAACGTCGCGATGAAAGCCATTAAGGGGCTTAAGTTCGGCGAGACCTACATTAACCGTGAAAACTTTGAAGCGATGCAGGGCTTCCATGCAGGCTGGCGTAAATCCGGTATCGGCGGGGCGGATGGCAAACACGGTCTGAATGAGTATTTGCAGACGCAGGTGGTCTATTTGCAGTCGTAATCAGGAGCCCCCTCCATGCGAGGGGGTTCACATTTTCAGGAAAGGTGGTTATGTTGGCGCGATAATGATTCTTTATCGGGAAACAACATGCGCACAAAATATACGGGTCTGCAAATCAGCATTCACTGGCTGGTTTTTCTGTTAGTCATTATGGCCTATTGCGCCATGGAGTTCAGAGGGTGGTTCCCAAGAACCGATCGTCCGCTTATTAATATGATCCACGTTTCCTGCGGGATCAGCATCCTGGTGCTGATGGTGGCGCGCCTGCTTATCCGCCTCAAATTCCCGGCTCCGCCTATTCAACCGAAACCTAAAGCGATGATCACCGGGCTGTCCCATCTCGGGCATCTGGTAATCTACCTGCTGTTCATTGCGCTGCCGCTGATCGGTATGGTGATGATGTATAACCGGGGAAATGACTGGTTTGCGTTTGGCCTGACGATGCCGCATGCGGCGGAGGGGAATTTTGACCTGGTGGATACCCTAAAGGAGTGGCACGTAACGCTGGCGAATCTGGGGTACTTCGTGATTGGTTTGCACGCCTTTGCCGCGCTGATGCATCACTACTTCTGGAAGGACAACACGCTGCTGCGCATGATGCCGAAAAAGCGTCAGTAACCGATAATGCCCTGCGAACCCGCAGGGCATTTTTTTGCGGCTTATTGCAGTTGCGCGCGCTCCTGCGCCGTTAAGTCCAGTTCCTGAGTTGAACCCGTTTCCGAAGATTTTACCGCCGCTTCCAGCACCGCCATCACCGCCAGGGCTTCCACCGGATGGACCGGGTTGTCAATCTTGCCGTTCAGGGCATCGCGCACGTTTATATAGTACTGCCGCTGGTCGCCTTTTGGCGCAGGGATAGCGCTGGCTTCACCCTGGGCATTAAACAGCACCATAGCGTCGCTGTCTTCACCCCAGCTTTCGCTACCCGGAGCGACGCCTGCCAGCAGCTGGGCTTCCTGCTGATCGATGTGCGCTTTCACCACGCTGGCCTTATCGCCGTGGACGGTAAAGCGGGCAACGCCACCCGCCACCAGCATGCTGCAATGGAGGACCACTTTGTGTTCCGGATAATTCAGCACCACGTGCGCCCAGTCGTTAATCTCCGCGCCGTCACGCAGGGTGGCGATGTTGCCCTGTACCGACTGCGGCAGACCAAAAAGCTGTAGCGTCTGGTCAATCATGTGCGGGCCTAAGTCGAACCACAGGCCGCTGCCGGGCACGTTTTGCTCTCTCCAGCGCACGCGAACCTCCGGACGGAAACGATCGATATGCGACTCAAAATGTTTCACCTTACCGATACGGCCTTGCTCAATCACCTGCTTAATGCCGAGAAAATCGCTATCCCAGCGGCGGTTATGGAAGACCGAGAGCAGGCGCTGTTTTTCTTGCGCAAGCGCAATCAGATCTCGCGCTTCCTGCATATCCAGCGTAAACGGCTTATCCACTACCACATGCTTGCCGGCATTGAGCGCCAGGGTGGCCAGCGGCGCATGGGTCGCGTTAGGGGAGGCGATAACCACCAGGTCGATATCCGGGTGCTGAATGGCCTCTTCCGGCGTGGCGACAACGAGGACGTCCGGCAGGTCGCGTTTCACTTTCTCTTCATCCCGGGATGAGACCACCGCCAGCTTCAGGCCTTCGACGGACTGGATCAGCGGGGCATGGAACGTCTTACCTACAAAACCATACCCGATCAGCGCAATATTCATTGTCTTCACTTTATTCATGACCTTCTCCACGTTAATGCGCGCCAACGGTAACCTGCAAGGCGCTATGGTCCCCGAGCTCTGCCCAGGGACGATCTAAAAACAGTTGATGAATCTCGGATAACCCTGACACCAGATACGGTTCGCACTGGTTGAGTTTTAGATGGTCGGCGACTACCCAGTGCGCCTGGCTTGCGGCCAGCATGGCACGCTTCACTTCGGCATCCGCCTCCTGACTGGCGCTCAATCCGAGTTCGGCATGGATGGCGCATGCGCCAAGGATGGCAATATCCGCCCGGTAGCGAGAGAGCAGGGAAAGGGTGGCGCTTCCGGCAAACAGGCGTTGTTTCTGATCCCACTTTCCACCGAGCAGGATCAGGTCAATATCTTCCCGATCGCTAACCTGCTGGGCGATATCAAGAGAAGGGGTGATGATGGTCAGCGGCCCCTGAAGGAAAGAGGCAACGGCCAGCAGTGTGCTTCCGGCGTCCAGAAAAAGCGTCGAGCCCGCAGGCACGCATTGCGCAACCTGTTTACCCAGCCGCTGCTTAATTTCAGGGAGCAAGCTATTCCTGCTTACTCGGGTCATCGTCGAGAGATTCAGCGCGATGGCGCCGCCATGGTTTTTTTGTGCCAGTCCCTGTTTTTCCAGGTCGGTCAGATCGCGACGGATGGTGTCCGCCGAAACCTGCAATCGCTCTGCCAGCTCGGTAATGCTGGCCTGGCCTTGCTCAGTAATGATATCAAGCACATATTTCTGTCTGGCGGTTTTATGCATGGGGCAGTATCCTGCAAAATGTCGCAATAAATCGCAGTTTACAGCATTTTGCAGGAAAGGGAATCGCGACAGGTGCGGGATGTTATCCAAAAACAGTTTAATGATGTGATTATTGATATCGCATTAATCAGTCATCAAAAACATGTATGTATCTTTTAGGTATGTTGTTATCGCTATGTTTTACTTGAAAATTTGGCTTAAGCTGCCGGATTATTGGCTCTAACCAGAATGTTTAGCTAATTTGTAATTATAAATTAGTGCATATATCTATTAGTTTCTATTTTTAAAGTAAAATAATTCAATTTTATTCGGTGTATTACTTAAGTTGACATTTCTTTGAAAATCTTTGTGTCTGATTCGGGGTGAAATTAACGCAAAAATGTACACCGGGGCATTTTAGAATTTTCTTTATATTACAGGGGGTTTATTTGTTTCATCTGAAAGGCCTTTTATAACGTTTTGTCCAGAAACCCCATCTTTTTTCTTATTTGTAACACCGCATTAACATTGCGGGTGTGGTTGCTCATATCACATTTTGTTATGCTGCGAATCAATAAATATTTAAGTAAATTCTTAAAAGAAAAAAAGAGATTGAACGGCTCTCATCTCAATTGAAATGGGCTTGGGGAACTATTACCCAAATTAATCGAGAAGAGGTGAGGGATTTCTGAAGGATTATTTGTACCTCTTCCTGGGTATTTATTTGGCTATCACCTGGAGTCGGGGGATATTATGAAGATGAAATGCAATAACAGGTTGCTCAGATTATCTGTCTCCCTGACCTTAATTTCGCTGGTGGTGACTGCGGCTAATGCAAATAACGGCCAGGCGGGGATATCTCCCGTTGCGGCAATGACGATGAAAGAAAGTATTCTTTTCGCTCTCGATCGCGACCCCTCAGTGAGCCAGCAGGCAGCGCAACTGGGGATCGGCCAGGCACAAATAGACGAAGCGCGCAGTGGCTGGATGCCACAAATAGCCCTGAACGGGAGTACGGGTCACAGCCAGACCACCGATTCAAGCGGCTCGTTGCGAAATTCCGCAGCCTGGGGCCTGAGCCTGACGCAGCTGGTGTACGATTTTGGCAAGACCAATAACAGCATCAGCCAGTCTTCAGCTCAGCGTGACAGCTATCGCTACCAGCTGATGAGCACGATGTCTGCCGTCGCGGAAAAAACGGCCCTCAGCTATGTGGAAGTAAAACGCTACAGCGATCTGTTGCAGGCGGCAAAAGAGAACGTGCAGGCGCTTAAAAACGTTGAGCAGCTGGCAAAACTCCGCGCCGATGCTGGCGTAAGCTCCACCTCTGATGAGCTTCAGACCCGCACCCGTATCGCCGGGATGCAGGCGACGGTAGAGCAGTATAATGCGTCTCTGAACAGCGCCCGCGCACGGCTGGCGGTATTAACTGGCATACAGGCTGAACGCTATTCACCGGTTCCGGGAGGTCTGGCCGTGGAGCCGGATTCTCTCAATCGGATTGATTATTCACTGATCCCAACGGTGATGGCCGCGCAGAACATGGAGCGTTCAGCCCAGTACGGCGTAGAAACCGCCAGGTCTCAGCACTGGCCGACCTTAAGCCTGAAAGGGGGCCGCACCCGCTATGAGTCTGATAATCGCGCGTACTGGGATGATCAGATCCAGCTCAATATTGACGCACCGCTTTATCAGGGCGGCGCGGTCTCGGCGCGCGTCCGTCAGGCCGAGGGCGCAAGGGCAATGGCATCGTCCCAGGTCGATCAGGCCCGTTTTGATGTCCTGCAAAAAGCCTCCGTCGCACAGGCCGACTGGACCGGGGCGCGTGGACGAATGGAAGCCGGGAAGCGTCAGCTGGAAAATGCGTTGCGCGCCCGCGATGTCTACAAAAATGAATATACCCTGAGCAAGCGCAGCATTAACGATCTGCTCAGCGTGGAGCAGGATGTCTGGTCTGCCACCTCAGCGAAAATAATGGCTGAATACGATGGCTGGAGTGCGGCGATTAATTACGCCTCTGCGGTGGATAATCTCTTGCCGCTTATCGGAATAGAGAAAAACGCTGCCGCGAAATTACCTGATTTAAGTTAAAAAAAGGCGCGCCTTTCTGCGCGAAATAAGTCAGACAATAATGGGTGATTTTTCCCAAGGATAGCTACATCCCTCTGGTGGACATATCCACAGGAATACGCGCACCTGCAAGGAGAAGAATATGAGTACCGCAAAAGTTGTTGATGTCATCATTCGCAAAACGGCAGAGAAGACGAAATTAACCGGAGAGGGGAATCTCTCGGTCTCTATTTCCTCACCGAGCGTGATTGAAATTCAGGGTTCTGCTCAGGACGTGGTGCGTTATGTCCGCCAGGGGAATGACCTCCTCATTTATATGAAAGATGGCAGCGTGATCCGCTGCAATAATTATTTTGTCGAAGACACGGAAACCCATAATCATTCCGAGCTGGTATTTAACGATAACCAGGCGTTGACGCATATTTCATTTGCCGATGCCGGGGAAGCATCAGGCGTTGCCGCCACCGAATTAACCGCACAGGCTGCACCCATTAGCAGCATTGAACCTTTCCTGGAGCAGGGAAGCGTCTTAAGCGATGCGCCGTGGGGCTGGATTGCCGGTGCGGCGTTAGGGGGCGGTGCGATCGGCGCACTGCTGGCTCACGGCGGCGATGGTGAAACCAAAACCAGGGTTATTGATAATACAAAAGAAGTCGAAAGCGCCACGCCGACATTTTTGCTGACGGACAACGCGGGTGACAAGCAGGGCGTGCTGAGTGCAAAAGCGGTCACGGATGACAACACCCCCACCTTCAGCGGTACCGGGCAGCCGGGCGCGACCATTCAGGTTAAAGACGGCAACGGCAGCACCATCGCCAGCACCATGGTTGCGAAGGACGGCACCTGGACGGTAACACTCCCGACCCAGGCGGACGGGGAACATACCTGGTCCGTCGTACAGATCGACGGCAGTAAATCGACCTCTGCGGGCAGTATTACCGTAACCGTTTCTACAGCGGATACCAGCGTGACGCTCGCCACCACGGCGGGCGATAACGTGATCAACGCCAGCGAGCAGGCCGCTGGCTTTACGCTGTCCGGCACCAGCAAAAACCTGGCCCAGGGAACGGCGCTTACCGTCACGCTCAACGGTAAAACCTATACCGCAGAAGTGGGGGCAAACGGCGCATGGAGCGTGAAGGTCCCTGCTGCCGACGCACAGGCGCTGGGCGATGGTACCTGGACGGTCAACGTCAGCGGAAAAGACGCGGCGGGCAACACCGTGTCCGGCAGCCAGACGATTGGCGTGGATACCGCCTCGCCAGTGATCTCTGTCGACACGATCGCCCAGGACAACATCATCAACGCGGCTGAACATAATCAGCCGCTGACGCTGACCGGGAAAACCGATGCGGAAGCGGGCCAGATTGTGACGGTCACGCTGAACGGCAAAAATCACACGGCGACCGTGGGCAGCGACGGCAGCTGGTCCGTTACGCTTCCGGCCAGTGAAGTACAGGCGCTGGCTAACGGCGAGCACACCCTGACGGTAAACGTCAGCGACAAAGCGGGTAACGGGTCATCCACCACCGCCGATTTCACGGTCGATACCGCAGCGCCAGTGGTCACTATCAACACCGTCGCGGGCGACGACATTCTGAACACCAGCGAGCAGGGGCAGGCGCAGATTATTTCCGGCCAGGCGAACGGCGCGGCGGAGGGCGACATTGTCACCGTGACCGTTGGCGGCAAGACCTTTACCGGTGCCGTCCAGGCGGACGGCAGCTGGAGCGTCGGTGTGCCTGCCTCCGTCATTGGCGCGCTGGGGGAAGGTAGCCACAGCATTTCGGTCTCCGTGACCGATGCGGCGGGCAACACCGGCAGCGCGACGCACGGCATTACGCTGAGCGGCAACCCGCCGGAATTTACGCTTGACCCCATCAGCCAGGATAACGTCCTGAATGCGCAGGAGGCCATGCAGCCCCTGAGCCTGAGCGGGACCAGTAATCTGCCGAACGGCAGCGCTGTCACCGTGACGCTGAACAACGTTAACTATCAGGCCACCGTTGAGAACGGTCGCTGGTCCGTTCAGGTGCCGGTTTCCGACGTGCTGGATCTGGCGAATACCCTTTACACCGTCAGCGTCAGCGGCACCGACAGCGTGGGTAACAGCGGCTCCGCCGAGGCGAATCTGCTGGTAGACACCGTGCTGCCGCAGGTGATCGTCAACACCTTTGCCGGGGATAACCTGGTCAATAACGCCGAAGCGGCGGTTGACCAAACCCTCAGTGGACGCGTCACCGGCGCGGCGGCGGGCGATACCGTCTCTGTCACCGTGGGCGGCAAGAGCTACACCGCGACGGTTGGCAGCGACCTCAAATGGAGCGTGACGATCCCATCGGCCGACCTCCAGGCGTTTGGCGACGGCGATTTAACCTTCAGCGTCTCTGTCACCAATGCGCACGGCAATACCGGCACCGGCGTACGTGATATCAACATCAACGCCGAACTGCCGGGCCTGCGCGTGAACACGATCTCTGGCGATGACGTGATTAACGCCATCGAGCAGCAGCAGGATCTGGCCGTAACCGGCTCCAGCACTCATCTGGCCGAAGGCACACAGATCACCGTTACCATCAATAATGTCGAATACGTCACCACGGTTAACGCCAGCGGCAACTGGCAGATTGGCGTGCCGGCGGCGGACCTTCAGGCATGGACGGCGGGAGGCATGACCGTCAGCGTCAGCGCGGAAGATGCCTGGGGCAATACCGTGGCGGCTGAACACCCGATCGAGCTTGACCTGAATGCGGTGGCCGTCACCATTGATACCGTAACCACTGACGATATGCTCAACGCGGCGGAAAAAGGTGCGGATGTCACGCTTTCTGGTCAGACGCAGGGCGTGGAGGCCGGGCAGACCGTGGTGGTGAAATTCGCGGATCAAACCTTTACTGCACAGGTGCAGCAGGACGGCTCCTGGCACCTGACCGTTCCGGCGAGCGCGATGGAAACGCTGATCGACGGGCGTGCGCAGGTGAGCGTCAGCGTGACTAACGTCAACGGCAACAGCGCAGACGCCTCACGCGTGGTGATCGTCGATACGCAGCCGCCAGCCATTACGCTTGATAACCTGACCGACGACAACATCATTAATGCGGCAGAAGCGCAGCAGGATCTGGTGCTCAGCGGCAGCACAACCGCTGAAGCGGGCCAGACGGTCACCGTGACGCTGAACGGTAAATCTTACCAGACCACGGTACAGGCGGACGGTCGCTGGCAGCTGAACGTGCCTGCCGCCGACGTAGGCGCGCTGACCGATGGCAATGTCACCGTGACGGCCACCGTCAGTGACGTGGCGGGCAACAGCAGCAGCGCGGACCGCGTTGGGCTGGTGGATGCCACCGTGCCGCAGGTGATCATCAACGATTTCGTCACCGACACCAACACCGTTAACCAGCTGGCCCATGCTCAGGCGCAGATCCTGAGCGGCTCCGTCACCGGCGCGGCGGCGGGCGATTTGGTCACCATCACCATCAATAACGTGGACTACACCACCGTGGTGGATGCGGCAGGCAACTGGAGCCTCGGCCTGCCTGCGTCCGTCGTTCAGGGGCTGACGGACGGCACCTGGACCATTAACGTCTCCGTGACCGACCAATCCGGCAACACCGGCAGCAGTTCAGTGGATGTGGTGGTCAATACTGTGACGCCCGTTATCGGTATTAACACGCTGGCCGCGGATGACGTGATCAATGCGGCAGAGAAGGGCGAAGATCTGCTGCTTTCCGGTACCAGCAACCAGCCGGAAGGAACCACCATCACCGTTAATCTGAACGGTATCAACTACACCGCCACCATCGACGCCAGCGGCAACTGGAGCGTTACCGTCCCCGCCTCTGCGGTGAGCGCGCTGGGTGAAGCCAATTACACCGTGACGGCGAGCGTCACCGATAATGTGGGCAACAGCGCCGCTGCCACGCACGATGTGCTGGTGGACAGCTCGCTGCCGGTGGTCACCATCAACACCCTCGCGGGCGACAATATCGTCAACGCGGCGGAAGTGGCCGCAGGGCAAACCCTGACCGGAAAGGTTTCTAACGCGGCATCGGGCGATACCGTCACGATTATCCTCGGCGGGCAGACATACACGGCCACCGTACAGGACGATCTCACCTGGAGCCTGCCGTTAACCCAGAGTCAGTTAACCGCGCTCGGCAACGGCGACCTGACCGTATCGGCCAGCGTGACGAACGCGCACGGCAATACCGGATCGTCTTCCCTGGATGTCACCATTGACGCCCAGCTGCCCGGCCTGCGCATTGATACCGTCGCCGGTGACGACGTCATTAACGTTATTGAACACGCGCAGAACCTGGTTATCTCCGGCACCAGCACCGACCTGGCGGCGGGTAGCACCGTCACCGTGACCATCAACGGCAAGAGTTATTCCGCCTCGGTACTGGCGGATGGCAGCTGGCAGGCTGCGGTTCCGGCCGCCGACGTCTCCCGGTGGGCGGACGGGTCGCTCACCATCAGCGCCAGCGCGCAGGATACCTCCGGCAACCCGGTGAATATCGTTACCGTTGTGGATGTCGATCTCGCCCCGGTGGCGATAAGCATCAACAGCGTGACGGACGACAACGTGCTTAACGCGGCAGAAAAAGGCCAGGATCTGGTGCTGTCCGGCTCCTCCTCGAACGTTGAAGCGGGCCAGACCGTTACCATTATCTTAGCGGGTAAAACCTGGACCACGACGGTCGATGCCAACGGCGACTGGACCTGCACCGTACCGGCTGCCGATCTGAGCGGCCTGAAGGACGGCGACGCCAGCGTACAGGTCAGCGTCACCAACGTGAACGGCAACGCGGCCTCTTCCTCGCAGGCATTCAGCGTCGATACCGCCGCGCCAGCGGTCACCATCAACACCATCAGCGGCGACAACATGCTGAATGCGGCAGAGGCGGCGCAGGATCTGACCCTGAGCGGAACATCTACTGCCGAAGCAGGCCAGACGGTCACCGTGACCTTCAACGGCAATCAGTACACCGCCCAGGTGCAGGCGAACGGCAGCTGGACGCTGGACGTTCCGGCGGCGGATATGGCAGGCATCACCGACGGCAGCGCGGCGGTCACGGTGACCGTGTCCGATAAAGCGGGCAACCCGGCCAGCGCGGGGGCGTCCGTGCTGGTCGACACTACCGTGCCGCAGATTACCTTCAACATTGTGGCGGGCGACGGCATTGTTAATATTGCCGAGCACGGCCAGGCGCTGATTGTCACCGGCAAGGTGACGGGCGCGCAGGCGGGCGATGTGATTACCCTGAGCCTGAACGGCAAAGACTACACCGCGATGCTGGATGCGTCCGGCAACTGGAGCGTGGGCGTTCCGGCGACGGACGTGGGCGCGCTGGCTAACGGCGATCAGACGATCTCCGCCACACTCACCGATAAAGCGGGCAACAGCACCAGCGCGACGCACGCGTTTGACGTCTCCCTGACCGCGCCGGTGATTGCCATCAATACCCTGGCGGTTGACGACGTGATCAACGCGACCGAAAAAGGCCAGGACCTGTTGATCTCCGGCACCAGCAACCAGCCGGACGGGACCCGCATCACCGTAACCCTGAACGGTATCAGTTACGCCGCCACCACCGATGCCAGCGGTAACTGGAGCGTCACCGTTCCGGCGGCAAACGTCTCGGTACTGGGCGAAGCGAGCTACAGCGTGACGGCCAGCGTGACCGATACCGCGGGTAATAGCGCGAATACCAGCCATAGCGTGCTGGTCGACAGCGCGCTGCCGCAGGTCACCATTAATGCGGTTGCCACCGACGACGTGATTAACGCGGCGGAAGTGGCTTCCGGACAAACCCTGAGCGGGAAAGTGAGCGGCGCGGCGAGCGGTGACACTGTCACGATCGGTGTCGGGGGCAACATCTATACCGCGACGGTTCAGGACGACCTGAGCTGGTCGGTTAACGTGGCGTCTGACGTCTTAACCGCTATCGGTAACGGCGATCTCACCGTAACAGCGAGCGTGACCAATGGCCACGGCAACACCGGCACCGGCGAACGCGACATCACGATTGATGCCAGCCTGCCGGGCCTGCGCGTGGATACCGTAGCAGGCGACGATGTGATCAACAGCATCGAACATGGTCAAAACCTGATTATCACCGGCTCCAGCGACGGGCTGGCGAGCGGATCGGCGCTGACGGTCACCGTCAACGGCAAAACCTACGCGGCAACCGTGCTGGCGGACGGCACCTGGACGGCGGCTATTCCGGCGGCGGATGTCGCCGCACTGAGCGCAGGCACAATCACCGTGACCGTTGACGGCCAGAGCGCGGCGGGTAACCCGGTTTCCATCAGCCACGACGTGAAAGTGGATCTGGCGGCAGTCGCCATCAGCATTAATCCGATTGCCTCTGACGACGTAATCAACGCGGCTGAGAAAGGCGCGGACCTGGTGCTGTCTGGCTCGACCACCAACGTGGAAGAAAACCAGACCGTTACCATCACCTTCGGCGGCAAGTTGTACACTGCGACGGTGGATGCCAGCGGCAACTGGACGGCGACCGTACCGTCTGCCGATTTGGGCGGACTGAAAGACGGCGACGCCAGCGTGCAGGTCAGCGTCACCAACGTGAACGGCAACAGCGCCTCGGCGGGCCGCGAATACAGCGTGGACGCCACCGCGCCGACGGTGTCCATCGAGATCGTCAGCGACAACAACATCATCAACGCGGCCGAAGCGCAGCAGGATCTGGTCGTTAACGGTGTCTCCAACGCCGAAGCGGGCCAGACCGTGACCGTGACGCTGAACGGCGTGGACTACACCACCACCGTACAGGCGAACGGCAGCTGGAGCGTCACCGTACCGTCTGCGGATATCGGCGCGATTACCGACGGCGATTACACCATCACGGCAGCCGTCGCGGATAAGGCGGGTAACCCGGCCTCGGCGGACCGCGATGTGCTGGTGGATACCACGGTGCCACAGCTGACCATTAACACCGTTTCCGACGACGACGTGATCAACAGCGCCGAGCACGCGCAGGCGCTGATTGTCACCGGTTCCGTGACCGGTGCGGCGGCGGGCGACGTGGTGACCGTCACCATCAATAACAAAGATTACACCGCGACCCTGGACACTTCCGGCAGGTGGAGCGTGGGCGTGCCTGCGGCGGACGTGAGTGCCCTGGCCGCCGGGGATTACACCATCACCGCGGCGCTGACCGATAAAGCCGGAAACAGCAACAGCACAACGCACGAGGTTGAAGTCAACCTCACCGCGCCGGTGCTGACCATTGACACCGTGTCCGGTGACGATGTGATCAACAGCAGCGAGAAAACGCAGGATCTGACCATCACAGGTACGGCTTCCGGGCTGGCAGCGGGCGCGGTGGTCACCGTGATGCTCAACGGCAAAGCGTACAGCGCCACGGTGGACACCAATGGCCAATGGACCACAACCGTTCCGGCGAGCGAGGTGGGGCAACTGGGTGAAGCGCTTTACACCGTGTCGGCCTCCGCGACGGACAGCGTCGGCAACAGCTCCAGCACCTCGCACACCGTGAACGTGGAATCCGTGCTGCCTGGCGTCATCATCAACACCGTGGCGGGCGACGACGTGATCAACGCAGCGGAGCTGGCAACCGGCCAGACCATTAGCGGCACAGTGGTGAATGCCGAAGCGGGCAACACCGTGACTGTGTCTGTTGGCGGCCACAGCTACACCGCAACGGTACAGGACAATCTCACCTGGTCCGTCAGCGTACCGGAATCTGTGCTCGCCGCGCTGGGCAATGGCGATCTGACCGTGACCGCCAGCGTCACGAACGGCGTGGGCAACAGCGGCAGCGGCGAGCGCGATATCACTATCGACGCGAATCTGCCGGGCCTGCGCGTGGACACCGTAGCGGGCGATGACGTGATTAACAGCATCGAACACGGGCAGAATCTGATTATCACGGGTTCAAGCGACGGCCTGACGGCGGGCACAGCGCTGACCGTCACCGTAAACGGTAAAACCTATCCGGCTACCGTGCTGGCAGACGGCACCTGGAGCGCGGCGATCCCTTCTGCGGACGTGAGTGCCCTTGCCGCAGGCACGGTCACCGTGAACGTTGAAGGCCAGAGCAGCGCGGGCAATCCGGTGACTATCAACCATGATGTGACGGTGGATCTGGCAAACGTCGCCATCAGCATTGACGCCATCGCTTCCGACGACGTGATCAACGCCGCCGAGAGGGGTGCGGATCTGGTGCTCTCCGGCACCACCTCGAACGTCGAAGAAAACCAGATCGTCACCATCACCTTCGGCGGCAAGAACTACACCGCCACGGTGGACGCTGAGGGTAAATGGACCGCCACGGTGCCGTCTGCGGATCTGACCGGTCTGAAAGACGGCGACGCCAGCGTGCAGGTCAGCGTCACCAACGTGAACGGCAACAGCGCGTCTGCGGGACGCGAGTACAGCGTGGATGCTACCGCGCCGTCCGTGACCATCAACACGATTGCCACCGACGATATCCTGAACGCCACGGAAGCGCAGTCCGACCTGGCAATCTCCGGCACCAGTACCGCCGAAGCAGGCCAGACGGTGACCGTATCGCTGAACGGCAAAGATTACACCACAACCGTCAGCGCGAACGGCAGCTGGACGCTGAACGTGCCGGCAGCTGACCTTGCAGGATTAACCGACGGCAGCGTCACCGTGACCGCGGCCGTCAGCGACAAGGCGGGTAACCCGGCGTCGGTGGACCACACCCTGGCGGTGGACGTCACCGTTCCGGCAGTGACCATCCACACCGTGGCAGGCGACGACGTGATTAACGTGGCTGAACACAATCAGGCGCAGATTATCAGCGGCTCCGCCACCGGCGCGGCGGCGGGCGATACCGTTACCGTCACCATCGGCGACCAGACTTATACCACCGTGCTGGATGCGGCGGGTAACTGGAGCGTGGGCGTTCCGGCCAGCGTCATTTCCGGCCTCAGCGACGGCAGCGTGACCGTCACTGCGTCAGTCACCGACGCGGCGGGCAATACCGGCAGCGGCACGCATAATGTGACCGTCGATACCGGTCTGCCGTCGGTCAGCTTCAACGCCATCAGCGATGACAACGTCCTGAACGCCGTTGAAAAAGGGCAGGATCTGAGCGTCAGCGGCACCAGCGCCAACCTGGCGGAAGGCACCGTGGTTACCGTGACCCTGAACGGTAAAAACTACACGGCGACAACTGCGGCAGACGGCACCTGGAGCCTGACGGTTCCGGCTGCGGATCTGGCCGGTCTCGGTCAGGCCAGTTACACCCTGAACGCGACGGCCACCAACGGCGTTGGCAACAGCGTGAGCAGTTCTGCGAACCTGCTTGTCGACACCGCGCTGCCAACCGTTACCATCAACACCGTGGCGGGCGACAACGTCATCAACGCGGCGGAAGTGGCGGCAGGCCAGACACTGAGCGGCACCGTGGCGAATGCCGAAGCGGGCAACACCGTGACCGTGACTATCGGCGGCCACAGCTACACCGCAACGGTGCAGAATAATCTGTCCTGGTCCGTCAACGTGCCGTCTGACGTGCTGACCGCACTCGGCAACGGCAGCCTGAGCGTGACGGCGACCGTCACCAACGGCCACGGCAACACCGGCACCGGCGAACGCGAGATCGCTATCGACGCTAACCTGCCGGGCCTGCGCGTGAATACCGTGGCGGGTGACGACGTGGTCAACACCATCGAGCACGCGCAGAACCTGGTTGTTTCAGGCTCCAGCGACGGCCTGACGGCGGGCACGGCGCTGACGGTTACCGTCAACGGTAAAGATTACGCGGCAACGGTACTGGCAGACGGCACCTGGAGCGCGGCGATCCCGTCCACCGACGTGAGCGCGTGGCCGGAAGGCACCGTGAAAATCAGCGTTACCGGTGACAGCGCGGCGGGTAATCCGATCACCATCAGCCACGACGTGACCGTGGATCTGGCTACCGTTGCCATCAGCATCAATGCGCTTGCCACCGACGACGTGATTAACGCGGCGGAGAAGGGCGCGGATCTGGTGCTGTCCGGTGTGACCACCAACGTGGAAGCCGGGCAGACCGTGACCATCAGTCTGAACGGCAGGATCTACACCACCACCGTGGACGACAGCGGCAACTGGACTTACACCGTGCCGTCAGCGGATCTGGCTGGCCTGAAGGATGGCGACTCCAGCGTGCAGGTGAGCGTCACCAACGTGAACGGCAACAGCGCCTCGGCGGGCCGTGAGTACAGCGTGGATGCTACCGCGCCGTCCGTGACCATCAACACGATTGCCACCGACGATATCCTGAACGCCACGGAAGCTCAGTCAGACCTGGCAATCTCCGGCACCAGTACCGCCGAAGCAGGCCAGACGCTGACCGTATCGCTGAACGGCAAAGATTACACCACAACCGTCAGCGCGAACGGCAGCTGGACGCTGAACGTTCCGGCGGCGGATCTGGCAGGATTAACCGACGGCAGCGTGACGGTCACCGCCTCAGTCAGCGACAAGGCGGGTAACCCGGCGTCGGTTGACCACACCCTGACGGTGGACGTCACCGTACCTGCGGTGACCATCCACACCGTTGCAGGTGACGATGTGATTAACGTGGCTGAACACAATCAGGCGCAAATTATCAGCGGCTCCGCGACCGGCGCGGCGGCGGGCGACACCGTCACCGTCACCATCGGCGGCCAGTCGTACACCACCGTGCTGGATGCGGCGGGTAACTGGAGCGTGGGCGTTCCGGCGAATGTGATTTCAGGCCTCAGCGACGGCAGCGTGACCGTCACTGCGTCAGTCACCGACGCGGCGGGCAATACCGGCAGCGGCACGCATAATGTGACCGTCGATACCGGTCTGCCGTCGGTCAGCTTCAACGCCATCAGCGATGACAACGTCCTGAACGCGGTAGAAAAAGGGCAGGATCTGAGCGTCAACGGCACCAGCGCCAACCTGGCGGAAGGCACTGTAGTCACCGTGACCCTGAACGGTAAAAACTACACTGCGACGACTGCGGCAGACGGCACCTGGAGCCTGACGGTTCCGGCTGCGGATCTGTCAGGCCTCGGTGAAGCCAGCTACACCCTGAGCGCGACGGCCACCAACGGCGTGGGCAACAGCATCAGCACTACGGCGAACCTGCTTGTCGATACCGCGCTGCCAACCGTCACCATCAACACCGTGGCGGGGGACAACGTCATCAACGCGGCGGAAGTGGCCGCAGGCCAGACCATTACCGGTAAGGTGGCGAACGCGGACATCGGTAACACCGTGACGGTGAACATCGGCGGCAACACCTATACCGCGACGGTGCAGAGCGATCTGACCTGGTCCGTTAACGTGCCGGAATCCGTCCTGACCGCGCTGGGCAATGGCGATTTAACGGTGTCAGCAACCGTCACTAATGACCATGGCAATACGGGAACGGGCGAGCGCGATATCACTATCGACGCCAGCCTGCCGGGCCTGCGCGTGGATACCGTCGCGGGCGACGATGTGATTAACAGCATCGAGCATGGGCAGAACCTGATTGTCACCGGCTCCAGCGACGGACTGGCGGCAGGCACTACGCTCACCGTGACCGTCAATGGCAAAACCTATGCGGCCTCCGTGCTGGCAGACGGTACCTGGAGCGCGGCGATCCCGGCAGCAGACGTCGGGGCCCTGGCTGCGGGCACGGTTACCGTGACCGTTGCAGGCCAGAGCGCGGCGGGCAATCCGGTCTCTATCGGCCACGACGTCACCGTCGATCTGGCAGCCGTGGCGATCAGCATTGATGCCATCGCCACCGACGACGTGATTAACGCGGCGGAGAAAGGTGCGGATCTGGTGCTTTCCGGCAGCACCTCCAATGTGGAAGAGAACCAGACCGTGACCATCACCTTTGGCGGCAAGTCTTACACCGCCAAAGTCGATGCCGACGGCAACTGGACGGCCACCGTGCCTTCCTCGGATCTTGCGGGTCTGAAAGACGGCGACGCCAGCGTGCAGGTGAGCGTGACCAATGTGAACGGCAACAGCGCGTCTGCGGGCCGGGAGTACAGCGTGGATGCCACGGCGCCAACCGTGACCATTGACACGGTAGCCGGCGACAACGTGATCAACGGCAGCGAAGCGGCTGCGGGCGTGGCCATTTCCGGCACCACCACGGCTGAAGTCGGTCAGACGGTAACCGTTAACCTCGGTGGAAACAGCTATACCGCACAGGTTCAGCAGGGCGGCGTCTGGAGCATTAACGTGCCGGCCGCCGATCTGTCCACTCTGGCGGATAACGGCTACACCGTGCAGGTGAGCGTGAGTGACGCCGCGGGTAACCCGGGCAGCGCGGGCAAAGCGATTACGCTCGATACCACGCCGCCGACCGTCAGCTTTAACGTCGTGGCGGGCGATGACGTCATCAACAGCGTTGAGCACGGGCAGGCGCAGGTCGTCAGCGGCACCGCAACCGGCGCCAGCGTCGGCGATAAGCTGGTCATCACGATAGGTTCGAACCAGTACACCACCACCGTTGACGCCAGTGGCAAATGGAGCGTGGGCGTTCCTGCCAGCGACATTTCTGCCCTGACCGACGGCACCGTGACCCTCAGCGCGACAATCACCGACAGCGCGGGCAACAGCAGCACCCAGACCCATGACGTGGTGGTAAATACCGCATCGGTCGCGCTGACCGTCAACACCCTCAGCGGCGATGACGTGATCAATGCGGCAGAAGCGGGGGCGTCGCTGGTCATCAACGGCTCCAGCGCGCAGTTCGCCAGCGGTACGCAGGTCACTATCACCCTGAATGGTAAGAGCTATACGGCCACTATCCAGAGCGATGGCTCCTGGACAACCACCGTACCGGCCGCCGACGTGGGCACCCTGGCCGACGGCGCGAGCTACCAGGTTTCTGTTTCGGCGCAGGACAGCGCCGGGAACAGCGCCTCGGCGACGCACACCATCAGCGTGGACACCACCGCGCCGGTGATTAGCGTGAACACGTTGTCGGGCGACGATGTGCTGAATGCGGCGGAAGCCCAGCAGCCGCTCACCGTACACGGCTCTTCCAGCGCGGAAGCAGGCCAGACGGTGACCGTCACGCTGGGCGGGAAAACCTACACTGCGCTTGTGGCAAACGACGGCACCTGGACGCTCGACGTCCCGGCCGCCGATCTTGCCAACCTGAGCGAAGGCGCGCTGACGGTCACCGCGTCGGTGAACGACAAGGCGGGTAATAACGGCCAGACGACGCATACCTTAACGGTCGATACCGTCGCGCCAGCCGTGACCATCAGCACCGTGGCCGATGACGATATCGTCAACAACGCCGAGCAGCTGGCGGGACAGACCATCAGCGGGACCACCACCGCGGAGCAGGGCCAGACGGTGACCGTCTCCTTCAACGGCCACAGCTATCAGGCGACCGTGGCGGCGAATGGCTCCTGGTCCGTCTTCGTACCGGGACGCGACTTCCTCGGACTGAGCGACGGGGATTACACCATTACGGCTACGGTGAGCGATAAGGCAGGTAACCCGGGCAGCGCAACGCACGACGTGACGCTGAACGGTGACGTGCCGACCATCGCCATTAACACCTTTGCGCAGGATGATATCGTCAACGCCGCCGAGCACGGCACGCCGCTGGTTATCAGCGGCACCACCGATGCGCCAACGGGCCAGACGGTGACCATTACGCTTAACGGTAAAACCTACACGGCTACCGTTCAAAATGACGGCACCTGGAGCTATACGGTCGGCAGCGCAGACGTGACCGCGCTGGCGGACGGCGGTTCGTACGTGATTAACGCGCAGGTGAGCAACGCCATCGGCAACAGCGCCAGCGATAACCATACCGTTACCGTGGATCTCACCGCACCGTCGATGGGGATCAGCATTGATTCCCTGCACAACGATACCGGCCTCAGCGCGAATGACTTCATCACCAACGACAGCCAGGTGGTGGTGAATGGTTCCCTGACCGCGCAGCTCGGCAATAACGAGAAGGCGCAGATCAGCCTTGACGGCGGTACCACCTGGATTGACCTGACCGTCACCGGCACCACCTGGCGCTACACCGATGGCCGTACCCTGACCGACGGTACGTACCAGTACCAGGTGCGCGTGATCGACAATGCGGGCAACGTTGGAGCAACGGACAGCCAGGACGTGGTGATCGATCTGACCAAGCCTGCGGCGGCGACCATTACCGTGGATTCCGTCTCGCAGGATACCGGCCTGTCAGACAGCGACTTCATTACCAGCGACAACCAGATCAGCCTGAAAGGGACGCTTAGCGCGGCCCTCGGCAGCGGCGACCACGCCCAGATTAGCCTCGACGGTGGCGCAACCTGGACTGACGTGAGCGTCAGCGGCCTGAGCTGGACGTATGTTGATGGCCGTACGCTGACCGACGGTGATTACAACTATCAGCTGCGGGTGATTGACGACGCGGGGAATATCAGCGCCACTACCAGCCAGGTGGTGACCGTTGATACCGTCGCGCCGGACGCCAGCAAAACGATCGCTATCGACAGCATCAGCGACGATACCGGCCTGAGCAGCAGCGACTTTATCACCAATGATACCTCCCTGACGCTGCACGGCTCGCTCGGCGCAACGCTGGCCGACGGCGAATATGCCCAGATCAGCATCGACGGCGGGGTCACCTGGCAGAACGTGATCGTCACCGGCAACAGCTGGTACTACGTGGACGGCCGCACGCTGGGTAACCAGACCTATGACTACTACGTTCGCGTAGTGGATGCGGCAGGCAACGTGGGTGCCAGCGCTCATCAGCAGGTGACGGTCGATACGGTCGCGCCGGATGCGGCGATTACGGTGACCGTGGATAACATCACCGTCGATACCGGCTTCGACAATAACGACTTCCTGACCAGTTCGACCTCGTACACGCTCAACGGGACGCTCGGGGCCGAACTCGGGGCGGGTGAGTATGTGCAGGTGAGCATGGATGGCGGCACCACCTGGGTTTACGCCACGGTAAGCGGCACCCGGTGGAGTTATAACGACACCCGCACCCTGGCCGACGGCGACTACCGCTATCAGGTGCGGGTTGTCGATCAGGCGGGCAACGTTGGGGCCACCACCACGCAGGACGTGACGGTGGATACCCAGGCGCCGCAGTACGGCATCACCATTGACAGCATCAGCGAAGATACCGGGCAGTCCGGGAGTGATTTCATCACCATGGACACCTCGCTGACGATCAACGGCTCGTTGGGCAGCGCGCTGGCCAGCGACGAGCGCGTACAGATCAGCCTCGACGGCGGTAATACCTGGATTGACACTACCGTCACTAACCAGCGCTGGAGCTATACGGATACCCGCGATCTGGCGGACGGGGATTACACCTACCAGGTGCGGATCATCGACCAGGCGGGCAACGTCGGCTCAACCTCTTCGCAGGTGGTAACGGTTGATACCACGCCGCCTGACACGGTGGGAACGGTGGTCAGCTATACCGACGGGGAAGGTGAACGTACAGGCACGTACGGCGCATCAGTCGCGACGGACGATACCTCGCCGCTGATCAACGGTACGCTTAACCGCGCTCCGGAAGATGGCGAAATCGTGCAGCTTTACCGGGACGGGATCTTGCTGGGTCAGGTCACGATGAACGGCAGCGCAAGCTGGTCCTATCAGGACAACGGCCTGCTCGACGGGAATCACACCTATATTCTGCGCGTCACCGACAAAGCCGGTAACTACACGGAATCGGATGGCTTTGTGCTGAACGTCGATACCAGCATCCCGACCACCACCGCGGCGATTACTGCCCAGACCACCTCGGATACCACGCCGATTGTCAGCGGTACGGTCTCCGCAGACCTGGTGAACGGTGAATATCTGGTGGTGACGGTGAACGGGAAAACCTACACCTCCCAGACCGGCGGTGCGGTGGTCGTCGACCCGGATCACAATACCTGGTATCTACAGATCCCGGACAGCGATGCCCTGAGTGTGGCGAGTTACGACGTAACCGCGCAGGTGAAGAGTAGCGCGGGCAACGGTAACACCACCGGTACGGCAACCGGTAGCCTGGTGATCGATACCACCTCGGTGAATACCGACTGGGCGACCACTGCGGGGAACAGCAACAACTCAACCATGACTCTCGGCATGAACAGCAGCGGGCTGTGGAATATCATTGCTAATGGACAGTCTTATTCCAGCAGCGATGATTCAACCTATGCCGGGAATACGTTAACTAACACCCGTAGCTACTATGTGGTGAGCCAGACGGCAGCTGACTTTGACCGTAACGGCACGCAGGATATCTTTGCGACGGAGAACACCTACGCGGGCTCTACGCAGGTGATGTGGACCTACGATGGCAGCAGCTACACCGCCAGCCAGCTGGCGATGGGAACCACCATCTGGTACGGCGGCGTAATTGCCTACGATAAAACCGGCGATGGCTATCTTGATCTGGCGTACGGCGATGCCGGTATGGACTCCCTGACCTACCTGGTGAATACCAACGGCGTTCTGTCGCCGGACGGTACCGGCGGGGAAGGTGGATTCTACGGCCAGTTCGATTCCGGGCGTGAAATCTCCGGCGTCGACCTGAACAACGACGGTACCGTGGACATCGTGCAGCACACCAACCGCAGCGGGGCGTATTCGCTCACCGTGATTAACAACAACGGGAACGGTACGCTTTCCATTGGCCAGAACCTGACCAACGTGTTTGTGGCCAACGCCTCGAATACCACCACGGCGGCCTCCATGACGTGGGCGGACTTTAACGGCGATGGCTACATGGATCTGTACCTCGGCAGCAGCTACAACAACAACGGCGGGGTGATTTACTACAACGACGGTACCGGGCAGCTTTCCACGACCAAAAGCGCGGTGGAAGCCTCTAACGCCACGGCGGGCTATCTGTCGGTGGCGGTAGACTGGAACGGTGACGGGCAGATGGACATCATCAAGCTCAGCACCTACGGCAGCTCACAGACGGCGACCCTGTTCACCAACAACGGCTACGGCTCAACCTGGACTTCAAGCCAGCTGGCTTCTGGGCTGGCCAACGTCACCGGCGTCGCCGCGGTGGACTACAACTGGGACGGTGCGCAGGATCTGCTGGTGTCTCAGCAGAACGGTAAGGTGGTGCTGGTGCAGAACAATGCGGAGATCGCTGACGGTACCGCGATGCATCTGCACATTGTCGATAGCGAAGGCATCAACGCGTACTACGGCAATACGGTCAATCTGTATAACGCTGCGGGCGTGCTGGTGGCCTCGCAGATCATCAACGCTCAGTCCGGCATTGGCTCGAACGATACCTCTGCGCTGGTGAGTTTCTACGGGCTGGATCCGAACGAAACCTACTCGGCGGAGATCGTGAAGATCACCAACGGCGTCTCGGATAACGTCACCTGGACCGGCCTGGACGCGGGCAACGGCAAAGAGGGTTATGTTCTCACCGCCGAAGCGGCCACCGGCGGCCACAGCGGAACCATTACCGGTACCGGGTATAACGACACCTTTATCGCAGAGGATGGGACCTATACCTATAACGGCTCCGGCGGCTGGAATACCCATTCCGACTACGACACCTGGAGCAATACCGGCGGCATGGACGTGGTGGATTATCGTAATGCCACCTCTGGGATAACCGTTGATTTGCGCCTCTCAACGGCGCAGGACACCGGATTCGGTACCACGCGGTTGTTGAATATTGAAGGGATTAACGGCTCCGACTATGACGACGTGATCACCGGCAACAGCGGTGATAACCAGTTCGAAGGCCGGGGCGGGAACGACACCTTCAACATCGGCAGCGGCGGTCACGATACGTTGCTCTATAAGCTGATCAACGCGTCTGACGCGACGGGCGGCAACGGTAGCGATGTGGTGAACGGCTTTACCGTCGGCACCTGGGAAGGGACGGCGGATACGGACCGTATCGATCTGCGCGACCTGCTTTCCGACAGCGGCTATACCGGAACCGGCTCGGCGAGCTACGTGAACGGCGTGGCGACGCTGGACAGCAGCGCGGGCAACATCGCCGACTACATCCGCGTTGTGCAAAACGGCAGCAACACCGAGATCCAGGTTGACCTGGACGGGACGGGCGGTCAGTTCACGCCCACCACGCTGGTGACGCTGAACGGCGTGCAGACGGATCTGGCGACGCTGTTGGCCAATCATCAACTGTTAATTGCGTAAAACAACGCCGCGGGGAGCGATCCTCGCGGCCTTTTGCGTTTCTTTACACGAATAGCCATAACCCTATATTTCACAAGATTATTTTGCGGGCTCGTTTAGACAGTGTTCGATTTCTAATCATCCCGGAAAGGTATCATTTCAGTGCGAAATCATCGCCCTGAACAGGACGTAGCATTATGAAGACACATCCACAGTACGAACCCTGGTTGCAGGGCATGCTCATCATCGCGAAATATTATCGGCTGGATTTTTCGGCGGAGCATGTTCGGGTCACGATTAACCATGAAAGCCAGTCTCCACGCCAGCTGGTGCTGGAGGAGATGGCGCGCCAGCTTGGGCTGGGGATGCGTTGGGTGGCGGCGGGAGCCGTAGCGCTCGATCCGTGGCGTTTACCGCTGCTGGCGGAGTTCACCGGCGGGCAAATTGCGGTCATCAATCGTATGGACAACGAAGGGAACGTCAGCGTGCAGTTTAGCGGCGACGGGGGCCTGGAGACGACGCTGACGCGCGACGAACTCGGTTCGCGGTTAAAGGGGCTGATGGTGCTGCGTCCCCTGGAGTCCACGCCGGATGCGCGCGTGGATGATTACATCAAACCCTATGAGAAAAACTGGTTCTGGCAGCTGGCGCTGAAAGACTGGCGTCGTTACAGCGACATAATGCTGGTGGCGCTGGTCGCCAACGTGCTGGCGCTCTCCGGCATGGTCTTTTCCATGCAGGTGTATGACAGGGTGGTGCCGTCCCAGTCGGAGGCCACGCTGTGGGTGCTGTTTGGCGGTGTGATGATCGCCATCGTGTTTGAATTCATCATGCGCATGCTGCGGGTGCATATTTCGGACGTGGTAGGGAAACGCGCCGACCTGCGTATTTCCGAGCGCGTGTTTGCCCACGCCCTGAGGATTAAAAACGGCGCACGGTCGAAATCGACCGGGTCGTTTATCGCCCAGATCCGCGAGCTGGAGTCGGTGCGGGAGCTGATCACTTCCACCACCATTGCCGCTATCTCCGATCTGCCGTTCTTCCTGCTGTTCGTCTTCATTCTGTGGATGATTGGCGGCCCGCTGGTGCTGGTGGTGCTGCTGGCCGTACCGCTGCTGCTCATTCCCGGCCTGCTGGTGCAGCGCCCGCTGGGAAAACTCTCCAGCGAAGGGATGCGTGAATCGGCGATTCGTAACGCCACGCTGGTGGAAGCGGTGCAGGGGCTTGAGGACATCAAGCTAATGCGTGCCGAGCAGAGGTTCCAGAACCAGTGGAATAACACCAATGACGTTGCCGCGAGCGTCGGCATGAAGCAGCGCTGGCTGACGGGGCTGCTGCTGACATGGACCCAGGAGGTGCAGTCTATCGTCTACGCCGTGGTGCTGCTGGTGGGGTGTTATCTGGTCATCAGCGGCGACATGACCACCGGTGCGCTGGTGGGGACCTCGATTCTGGCGTCCCGGACCATTGCGCCCCTGTCGCAGATTTCCGGCGTGCTCTCCCGCTGGCAGTCGGCAAAGGTGGCCCGCAAGGGGCTGGATGACCTGATGCAGCGCCCGATTGACGATCCCCAGCACGGCAAAAAAGTGCATAAAGCCCATCTGCGCGGTGATTATCGGCTGGACGACGTTGGGTTTTATTACGATGAAGAAGAGAAGCTTACCGTGCTGAATATCAGCAAACTGCGCATTCACGCCGGGGAGCGCGTGGCGGTGCTCGGGCGTAATGGTTCGGGGAAAAGCACCTTGCTGCATCTGCTGGCGGGAATGCAGGAGCCGCAGCAGGGCAGCATTTTGCTGGACGATATTGCTCTCAATCATCTTGACCCGGCCGACGTGCGCCGCGACATGCAGTTGCTCAGCCAGCAGGCGCGGCTGTTCTTCGGCTCCGTACGCGACAACATCCTGATGGGTAATCCGCTGGCGACAGACGAGGAAATCCATCAGGCGCTGGTCAACAGCGGCGCGCTGGAGTTTGTGCGCAAGCAGAAAATGGGGCTGAACACCATCATCAATGAGGGCGGGACGGGGCTTTCCGGCGGGCAACGTCAGGCGCTGCTGCTGGCGCGCGCGCTGATCACCTCGCCGAATATTCTGCTGCTGGATGAACCCACCGCCTGGCTGGATGAGGTCAGCGAGAAGCAGTTTATCCAGCATCTGCACCAGTGGCTCGGTAAGCGCCGGACGCTGGTGGTGGCGACGCATCGTCTGCCGATTCTGGACCTGGTTGACCGCATCATCGTCCTGGAAAACGGCAAAGTGGTGATGGATGGCCCTCGTGATGCCATTTTACGCCAGCACGGAATGGCCCCGCAGCAGGCGCCGCAGCGCACGGTTAAACTGAAAACGGAGGGCGTGGCATGAATGATTTCTCCCGCTTTAACAGCCGGCTGAAGGAGCCCCGCCTGCCGCGTTCGTCGCTGGTGGCATGGTCGCTGTTTGCCCTGCTGGTGGTCTTTATTACCTGGGCCAGCCTGTTCCAGCTGGATGAGGTCACGACGGGCAGCGGCAAGGTGATCCCGTCCTCCCACGAGCAGGTGATCCAGTCCCTGGAAGGGGGGATTATCCACAGTCTGATGGTGCGCGAAGGCGATATCGTCGAGCGTGGTCAACAGCTTGCCCAACTGGACCGGACGAAAACCGAGTCCAGCGTGCTGGAGAGCGAGTCTCGATTAAACGCTGCGATGGCGACGGCCGCGCGTCTGAATGCTGAGGTGAACGACACCGCGCTGACATTCCCGGCAGAGCTGGATGACGACGTTGAGTTGGTCAAACAGGAAACGGCGCTTTATCAGTCACGTCGCGAAAGCCTGGAAAAAGGGCTGGCGGGTTTACGCCAGGGAGCGGATCTCGTGCAGCGTGAACTGGCATTAACGCGCCCGCTGGTGACGCAGGGGGCAGCCAGTAAGGTCGAAGTCTTACGCCTTGAACGTCAAAAAAATGAGCTGGAGAGCAAAATCACCGAGATGAAAAACCAGTACTACGTTCGCGCCCGCGAAGAACTGGCGAAAGCGAACGCAGAAATGGAAGCGCAGCGTTCGGTCATGAAAGGGCGCGAAGATTCACTCACCCGCTTAACGTTTAATGCACCGGTGCGTGGCATCGTGAAGGACATTGACGTGACGACGGTGGGCGGGGTGATCCCGCCGAACGGCAAACTGATGAGCCTGGTACCGCTTGATGACCAGATGGTGATAGAAGCGAAAATCTCGCCGCGCGATGTCGCGTTTATCCATCCCGGGCAAAAAGCGCTGGTGAAAATCACCGCCTATGACTACTCGATCTACGGCGGGCTGGAAGGGGAGGTGACGATGATTTCCCCGGATACCCTTCAGGACGAGGTGAAACGGGATGTTTATTATTATCGCGTTTATATTCGTACTGACAGTAACCATCTGACCAACAGGCAGGGCAAGGAATTCCCGGTGTTCCCGGGCATGATAGCCACGGTTGATATCAAAACCGGCAGTAAATCCGTCATTGATTATCTGCTGAAACCATTGAATAAGGCAAAAGAGGCGCTGCGCGAGCGATAAAAAAGGCGTTCAGCAAACCGAACGCCCCTCAGATCAGAGTGTAGGCGTCATGTTGACAGCATGGCGTCGTTCTTTTGGTACCACGTTGATGTAATGTGTGACATACGCAAAATATAATCCGGCATAATTTTCGACCAGCTCGATAAAGGCCGGGTAAATTGACATCCGGCCATCGCCGCGATCTTTAAGATAACCTGCCTCCTGCGCCGATTTGATAATCCGTTTAACATGAATACGCGAAACGAAAAATTCTTTTGCCAGCGTGCTGGCTGAATACGCTATTATGGCACCGTGTGCTGTTTTGTTTTTAATGGCCTGCAAATAGAGATAGAGCATAATCATTCGGCCACCATCCTTATCAATAAATAAACCCACCTCCGGAAGCACTTTCCTGAATGTTAATCCGCGGAAAAGGTACTCTGCGGCGCGCCGGAAAAAGTTGTGCCTCAAAATGTCATTGTCCAGAAGGTTAACATTAATGTTGAATGTCGGATAAAGAATGCTGACAGGCGTAAATGCCCCAGACATATAGCGTTTCAGCTCATCCAGTCCTTTTTCCGTTGGTGCGATTTTTGTTTTTCGGCGATCTTCGGTACAGCGCCAGGTCTTAATTCGCCCGGTGGTCTTAAGTATGGTGATGATCGCGATAACACTGTTAGGGCTGGCGATATTATAGCGGGTACACAGTGCCTTTATCTCTGAAACTGACTCAGCCTGATTACCAAAAACAAAACAACACATGGACAGTATTATGTTGAAGCGTGATTCCTGAAGCATCGTTTTATAGAACAAGGGTTGTTTTTTATAAATGGCATCATTGATTCTGTAGTGCTCTGTTATAGCTTCACCAAATCGCGGGTTGTTTTTAATAACATCCCTTCGATGTAGCAAAGCCCTGGATGAAATGTGATTATCCATAGCATTTTCTCTTTTTGTCTGGGCCGATAAGATGAAGTGTCTGGTCTTCTTTTTCGGAATTTTCATTATACCTTGTGAAGTGCATATTTACTGTCGTTATATGAAAAGAAAGTAATATTTATGCTGCATATGGATGAGTGGGTTGATTAACGCAAAGATGTTCCCGTGCATAACATTGATAACGGTTTATTAACCAAATGGGGTGCGGTAAAATTATTCAATGCGACAAAGAATATTGGCTTTAATCACATTTGGGAATGATATTTACATTCTCAGGAGCAGGTTATGTCTCAAAACTTACCTTTTATGCAAGGTACTTGCTACAAGCAACGATTCGTTATTTCAGCCTGCGGTTTCACCTTCGAGGGGTATAGCCTGCTTCTGAAGTCTCGTGGCGTAAACGCCACGCGGCTCCATTTTGAAGAGGATGAAGTTTGCTCAGGTGATGTGCAAAAAATGATGCAAAATCAACAACCTGAAGTTTCTGTTTTTCTTGGTCGCGACGTGACTGCCTTTCTTGAAAGCCTGAAACGGTTGGTCTCGGTTCTGAATGCACTGCCGGTTATTTGTAGCGTGACCCTGTATGGTGCAATACCAGAGAGATGGCTTTATGCCACGCTGAAAAGTCTCGTTAATAATACCAAATCGTTGTCGAGGATCAGGGTGGCGAATATTTCAGACGTAATGAATTGTGTAGAGAGTATTTCTGATGTGCATGCCGATTCGTCGCGTTTATTGCGTGAAGGACCTGAGAAGGAAGGTAAGAAAAGCCTGCATGGTTTATCAAAACGTGAATTAACCGTATTGCTGAATTTTTATCGAGGTATTTCGATAAAAGAGCAGTCAGCGAGGTTAGGTTTGTCAGATAAAACCATTTATACTCATCGTAAAGTGGGGTTGGGTAAATTATATCTTATCAGAGTGTGGTTTAGCGATGCACGTGTCTTAAGGGATGAGGTCTGTGCAGTAAAGAACAAAGCGCAGGGGTTTTCGGAAGCAGAAATAAATATATTGCAGGCGTTACATAAGCGGGAAATCTTTGCGGCTTATCAAATTATTACCGATGGCGATAAAAAAGGAGTGGGCTTTGAAATTCTGCTGCGCTGGCATAAAAACGGTCAGGTCCTGAAACCAGGCCAATTTCTGGATGGGATAAAAAATGGCGAAATTTGGCTCAAGCTGACGGCGTTAGTCATTCACGCGGCCGTGTCAGGTATCAACAGATACAATGGAAAATATTATTTTTCGGTTAATATTCCTCCTCAATTGGCTGCCGGGAACGCGCTGCCGGGAATGGCGAAAAAAGCCGTTGAAATGTTACTGAAGCCGCAGTGGGCCGGGAAACTTGTCTTCGAATTAGCTGAAACCATTGATGTAACAAAGGATCCAAATATTCCTGTCACTCTCCAGCGTTTACGCGCCGAGGGATGCCGGCTGTTTCTGGATGATTGCTTTTCCAGAAATTACGCTATGTTACCCATCCGACAGATTAATGTTGATGGACTGAAGCTTGACCGTGATATAGTTGAGCACTTTGTTGCTAACGACAATGACAATAGCATTATTAAAGCGATACAGATATACAGCGACATGACGGGAAGGGAATGCGTTGCGGAAGGCGTCGATAGCGAAGAAAAATTTGAAAAACTTGTCGCATTAGGGGTTAAGCGCTTCCAGGGATATTATCTTTCCCGGGCGGTTAAAGAAGATGAGCTGGATCGAATGGTACGGCTATTTAGTTAATGGCTTCACTATACTGGTGGTACGACAGACTTAACTCTTCGACCACCAGCAAAAACAGTCACTCACCAGGGCAATAATCTGTTATCAGATATCATCGCGCGTAAAACCGACAACAATTTCAAGCGTGTTTCGAATGACATCGCAGGCTTCGGGCTCCTCGGTAATTTCGAGGGCGTGAATCAGTTGCAGGATAATCTCTTTATTTGAGAGATTGTCACCGGTCAGCATAATACAGCGTATTGCCGAGCCCAACACTTCAACCTCACCACTGAGATGCTTTCCAGCATTAAGAAAATGTTCCGCCAGTTCTTTATCGTGCAGGGCTTCAAAATTATACGTCTGCTGCATAATCGCTTTACTCATGGTGGTCACCGTTTCGGTTAAAATTAGTGTTTCTTGTCTGGGGTCAGAAGCGTGTTGTGAGTAAAGAGAGAGCGCATGCGCCCAATTTCATAATCGCCCATCACTCTTCCCCGGTCGTGCGAGACGCCGGTTACACGCTGGCGCACTTCATCTTCAGCGGCAATCAATGCATTTTTACGTTCATCATTTGATTCAACGTTAGCCATCGCCCGCAGGCGATTAGCAAGAGACACAAAGGTAATAGGTCCGTTCTCTTTCAGTATGGATAATACGGCCTCACCGATAAGGTCATCCTTAAGTCGTTCAAATTTAGTTCTATGCATAGCTTCAATCTCACTCTGCTACACGCAGCAGGCTGTAGCATGGGGTTAGTCATCGCATTCAGGAGCTCTATTCTCACTCAGCATGACTAACTTAGTAAGTTAAAAAAACAGTGTTCAGGTTAACGCTCGAAGAAGAGGGCTATCAGACCGTTATAGTGCGCTTTCTCAACGTCAGACGTTGACTCTTCAATTCTGCGCAACAGCTTTGTACAGATTGTCATTCTGCTCAGTTGTACATTTTCTTTGATGATCTCACTGACGATGGCACCAAGGGTTTCCTGCTGTGTAGGGACGTTATCCTTGTTAAAATACAAGGTGATAGCGCTTTCTGCTGTAGAGGGAGCATGGTTGCGACGCATAATTTTCCACCGTTAACAAACAATTTTGTAACATCAGTGGCATTGAATTTATACTATTCGATCAAATCTGTACATTAAAATTGTACAACTTTTCACATGGATCGTGTTTTTGTCAGGAAAACTATCAACAATAGGGGGGGAAAGAGCAGGAAAGAGGGGAAAAGGAAAGGCCCCGAAGGGCCTGAAATTATTTACGTCCCAGCAGAAGTCCCAGAACGATACCTACCGCACCCGCAGCGATTAAGCCCGTTAAGGGATTGTTTCTGACGGCTTCAGTGACATCCGAGACGGCATCACTGGCCTGGGCAGCATATTTTTTCGCTGCACCTTTCACCTGGTGTTTAGGGGAATCAACGAATTCACCAAACTGCTGCTGCGCAGAGCCGGATAATTCATCAAGTTTGTTTTTGGCTTTATCGCCAGCGTACTGTGCATTTTTATCAGTGTCGAAATCAGACATTCCAGCCTCCTTTTGTTGGTAGTCTAAGAATAGACGCTGATTGCAGCAGTGAGCGAGAATTCGCTGAATTCGACGGCAGATTGCCCCTTTTTAGGACATGTCTTTCTTACATGACCACCATAACGTCCAAAAAATGTCGTTGATAAATATTTCCCTCGCCATCTTTCTCTACGCAGCGCGAAGAGACTGTTTCTGCCGTGCGTGAGTGTGAAAGGTAACGTAATAGCCAAGGGATGCGGCCAGGCACAGCATATAGCCGAATGATTCCGAACCTTCCTCCACGGCGTTTTTCACGACACGCATATAGCCATGCTCCAGGATGTCGTGCCACAGCACCTGCATTCCAAAGAGGCGGGAGAAGACCAGTACAGCCAGCAGGCCGCTCAACAGAATGCCGTACCAGGGGGATTGGGTATATTTTGCCAGCTGTTCCAGGGTAGCGCGAAAATGCATAACGGGGCGAATTAACGCCAGCAGAGCGGTAATCAGCGCGAACCACACCCAACTCCCATGAGAAATGAGATCAAAAAGCGCGTCCAGTTCACGAATTAGCATTGTCAGGAAAAATCCGCCCACCAGAATATTACAGTAACGCATGGATTCGTCCATTTTCGCCAGACGAAAATGGAGAAAGACAATAGTCGCTAATACCGTTTCCTGCATAATTTCGGTCAGTGATAATTCCGGAATATCATGGCCGACAAACCGCATATCAACCCAAAGACACAGTACAATAAGTGCGCAAGCGGCTGCTGCGCCAACGAAGAATAAAAAGCTCTTTAGTACAATCATTAACACCACCATTTTGTTTGTAGCGAGTATGTTAGGTGACGAGAATGTTATTTCTGTTCACATTGTGCCATATAAGTGCGGATTTTTAACATTTTGAGCTAAATAGGGTTGGTCACGACGAGACGAAAGTGTAAATATCGTCAGCCTCGTCTGTGCTGTTTAGGCGGGCGCTGTCATTACGGAGGGTGCCTTCAGGCAACGGGATGTTAGGGTATTGAGGGACCAGCGAGAGGTGGAAAACACAGCTGCGGAACTATCTTGTCGATATTTTCTTAAGAACGAACTCTGATAGAGAAAGCGTTCAGTTCCACAAAAAATGCTGTTTCTCCACCCTGGCAATTATTTTTCTTCTGTGTACTCACCTTTTGATTTCAGTTTATCTCTAACAAGGTTGGCGCAACTGGTTGCATTCTGTAAACTCTGATCGTTTACAATAGAGGACCGAGATTTTAAAACTTCGTTGTAAGCATCTTTAACTTTCGGACTGACTGTTGCAGCATAACTATCTGGCGGGAAGTCACCCAAAGGTTCTTTGTCACCGCTTAAGGCCTTAGCGCAAGCATTATTAATTTGGTCATCAATGCTTAATTGATTTGCGTTAGCAGATAACGAAAAAGCTACAACCAAAGAGGCGAGAACAATTCTTTTCATACTTAGTCATTCCTTAATGATGAAGCGTTGTGATCCGAATTCAATTTGTAAAACCCAATTGTGATAGTAATATTTATCAAAGTGTATAGAAATTCTATTAGATAAACCGGATTCGAACCAGTTTCAGCAATGTTTTCTGTCCGAACATGCTGTATCCGACTTATTTTGTTTACTACAGGCTAAATGTTATCAAAGATAAATATATCCAACATGTATTAGTCTATTCTTTTTCGTATTCTTATGACACCTACATTCTTTAGTGGGGGGTAGTGTGCTTGCACAAGTCTTTAAAAGTAGGATTTTTAAAGGAGAATGACGTTGTATGACTTCATCTGTACCACACTTGCATTACACTTAATAACAAGAACAACCAACACGTTAATTTTAAAGGGACAGTGCATGTCTGCCATGGATTTATCCAATCTACTTTTCGCTCATGACGCACCTGATTGCCCACTTCTGGTATATCAGCGAGTCACCAATATTAACTCCAGACGCTGATTTTTCACATTACCTACAGTTCTGCTTAAAACCCACACTAAACTTCATGTTTACATAAAATCGTATTAACAGATACAATACCCCCCTATAGTAAAGTGTAGTGCTTTCAGGTTGCTGATTTTATTCGTTTATTTTTATGATTTTTCCTTCCGGGGGCGTATTGGGGGCAAAACCTAAACGCTGGTTTAGCAGCTCTACCTGTTGCCCATCGAACTCCTTGATCCAGGCCGAGTACACCCGGTACACCATTTCAGCGTCTTCGTGCCCCAGCTGGCTGGCGATAAACGACGGGTTCGCGCCTGCGGCCAGAGACCAGCATGCAAACGTGTGGCGGGACTGATATGGCGCCCGGCGGCGGATTCCTGCTTTCTCAACGCATACATCCCAGCGATCTGATATCGACTGCGTTGAAAAAAATTTACCCGGATTTTTTGTTTTCAGGCCAGGCAGAAAAACGAAGCGATGTTTCTGAATTTCCGTTTTGCCGTACTCCCTGAAATGCTGAACGATCTCCGTTTCTGGCAGATGGCCAGTCAGTGAAAATTGCACACGTAGCGCATCGAGCGCCGGGGCGAGCAGGGTGATCACCCGGTCACCGGCTTTGGTTTTTGGTGGGACAAAATCGCCCTGGGCTGTCAGGTTGCGCTGGATATGAACCTTGCCTGATTCAAGATCGACGTCATCCCAAGCGAGAGCAGCAAGCTCGCCGTGGCGCGGCCCGGCGTTCATCGCGAACTGCCAAAGATTCCGATCCTGTCCACTTATCGCCAGCATCATGGTGGCGTATTCATCCCGCTGCAACGGGTCAGGCTTTTTCCTGTCTTTGTGCAGTTTCGTGATGTGCTCGAATGGCTTATCTGTAATGAACCGGCTGCGGTGAGCGAAGCGCAGCATCTGACAGACTACAGAGATATAGTCGTTAACTGTATTAACACTGCGACCCGTTTTTTTTCGTTTGTTTCCTTCCGCGTAAAAGCTCTCTCCCCGCAATAATTCCTTCCTGTACCGCAGCATGTCACTGTGAGTGATATTCGCAATCAGCGTATTTTCCCCGATAATTCGATTAATCGTCCTGAGCTGAGCAAGCAGGCGCGTCATAGTATTCCTTGAAACGTCCTCCTCTTTGGCGGCCAGCCACAGTTCGTTGAGATCGCCCCAGGTATACGCCACGCGGGTAGACGTGAATTTCTGAACGGCTTTCGACTCAGGGAACCGCCGGGAATAGTCAAACTCCCCCATCTGGATTTCGCTGACGATCAGAGCGCGCAGGCTTCCGGCCTTTTTGATGTTGGCAGGTGTGTTAATCCAACCTTTCAGCACCTCGCGGCAACGAATGCCGCGATATGTGAAGGTAATACGGATTTTGCCGTTATGAAGTTCAACGCCAGTTGGAAATGACATTACAGCTCCTGAATTAACTGATTAATTCGTGGGAAGTTGTACCACAGCAAACCGCGTTTAGTTTCCCCGCCGTTCATCGCCTGCCTCTTAAAGTGAATACCTTCAAGCCATGGCCCGCTGCGTAAAGCTTTTATCTGCCTTTCGCTCAGGCCTGTAAGCGCAGTCAGTTCTGCTTCAACAACCCATTCTTTATTAAAAATGATTTGCGCCATGCCTGACCTCATGACGCCGCCACGATACCGCGGCGGCAGATAGTTTGTTGATTATCAGTAATCAGTTATCGATGAGAAAACTCAGCAACCGTGTAATGAAATACGCAACACCAATCACCACAGCGATAAATAAGACGATCGCATAGAACGCTATCATTTTCGTTTTCTCCCCGGCTCCTCTCCCAGTTCGACGGCCAGCCACCAGTAACCGTTGGCCTGATCTACCTTCTTCCTTCTCTCAAGCTCAAGCAGCGCGCCGATCGTCTCTTCGTTCGTCATGCCCGCCCGGCACGCAATGTCACGCGCACCGGCGCGGCCACGCAGCTGGAGAGTTCGTATCACAAGCTCCATTCTTGCGCGCGCATCCATCAGATGCCGTCCTGATTGATCACGCTGTCAGCCAGCTCTATTGCCATGGCTGGCAAATCATCGAAGTCAGCGCGGTAGGACGGATTGGCGCACATGCCCTGCATCGCGGCCAGAATGAGTTGCTGGCGGTAATTCAGCATATGTGGCTGAGGCTCAGGATCAGCCTCAACATACTTTTTCGGCCTGGCGGTGATTACTGGCGGATCCAGCACAATGGCTTTTGGCGGTTCAGGGCGGCGATACTCCACCATCGCATCGAAAGCAATTTTCTGACGAACGCTGATATCGTCTGACCAGCCATCCAGCAGTGTGGTGGCGACGTCGTGAATCTCCTCGTCAGTGAAATCCGGCGACAGGCAGAATTCTGTAGTGGTTATGTCGTCCAGCAACAGTGGAATGACATGAGAAGGAAGGTGGCCGGTGCACGCTACCACGCCAGCAGCTTCTTCATCGCCCATGATCGGCGTGCGGCCAGAAATGAGGTCGTTCAGGGCGTGGGCGATTTCAATTTCACGATCTGTCAGTGCTGGCGGTGTGCTGATGTTTTCTCCCGTAAGTGAATCGACAGAGAAGACGCCGCCGCCCAGGTTCTCGATATGTGGCTGATCGTGGGTTTGCTGCTCCTGCTCCACTGATGCGCGTTTTTCAAATGCATCATCGAGTTCTTTGTCGAACTGCGCAGCGCGGCCTGGGCAGACTGCTGGTAATTGAGTTTTGCCCGGTACAGGCGGTTGGGTTTCATCATTTTTTTGCTCTCTGGTTGCGGTACCGCATGCAATGGCGACAGTTTTTGGATCTGGGTTAGCGTGATCAGACTCGACCAGCTCGCTGTTGATGTACGTGCGCAGGTCTATGGGCCTCAGGTGCAAATCCTCTTTGGCTGTCTTAATCAGTGCGATGATGGCGGCGCGGGAATAATCCAGGATGCCCGGTGTGACGCGTAATTTAGACCACCACGCTGAAAAACGAGGATCCCCTCCGCTACTCTCCATTTCTTTTGCGCGGCGCATGATTTCTACTGGGATGGAGTAAATATCGAAGTCCATGGCACCAGCAATGATGCCCAGCGCGGTTTCTATACGGAGGGTTGCCAGGTTGTGGACCAGATCGGGGCTCCGGTCTGTTGGGTTACCGCCACCCAGCGGTGCTTCGGAGTCAGGCTCAGTCTTGCTTACGCCTTCTGCGGGCTCCCGTTTAACTGCGGGCGTATCCAGCCATTTAGTCAGTTGCTTTTTAATCTCTGGCCACTGAGTTGAAACCAGCATGGTCTTGCGGATCCATGCCAACATCTCTTCCTGGCGTTCGGCGCTGAGCGCAAACACCCGCGGCTCCTTCGTGAATGCTTCAGCCATTTCGCGCTGGAAACAACCATCGTCATCATTGAGCAGATCGACTACCTGGCCATACTGCGCCGCGGTGATATGTGCAATGGGACCGAACAGGGCCAGACACGCGGCGCGGGAGTGCTGATCCAGCTGGCGTACAGATTTCATCTCTTCTGCCTGCCGGTCATCGCTCTGGTTTTGGTTTTCATCTTCCTCTGGCTGCGTGGCGGCGGGTTCACCGGCGTTTACATTCCATACTACAGACGAGCCGAAGAAATCCGGGCTGAAGTCATCAAGGGCAGGGCGCGGCAGGTCTTCGCGGTGCTCCCAGATTTTAACCTTAAAATAGTCTTCAATATGCTCGGGATAAGCTGCTGCCAGCTTGCCAAAAATTACAGCTTCGGCAATCCCTTTATTTAAAGCATTGACAGAAATCGCCAGGGGTTTCAGGTTAGGGAATTTTTTCAGTGCTTTATCTTTTGGGAAATAAGCACCGCCAAACACTTTCAATTCAACAGACATAATTACCTCATTACCATTTAAATGGAGTGCCCGTATTCCGTGGGCGTTGTGTTTTGCTGAAGTTGGTTTTCGCTGTTTTCAATAATCTTTTTTTAAATACAGCCTCCTTGCAAGCAGGGCAGTAATAATGTTCGCGACGATAAGCGCCACGGCCAGACGGCATACTAATAAGTTCAGATTCTGGGTACAGCTTGCCGCACCCGGTACAGTTGCGGGTTTCTATTTCCATATAATTGCCTGGTAAAAATCCGCCCCGAAGGGCGGCAATTAATTTAGCTTTTTAATCCTGGGCCAGACCAACCACACAAGCGCACCCACAAAAAAAGCATCGCTGACAACAGAAAGTATGTAGCTGGTGAAGTCAGTTACAACAGACATAAACGCCAGGAGTATCACCAGCGCGATGCGCAAAGCGTCCGGTATGTTTCGCATCACAGGTACTGATTAAGATTAAGACCGAGAGCCTGAGCAATTTCACCCAGCACTTTTTCTTCTTCCGGCCCGATACCGCCGTTATCAGCGATATCGAGACACAGACAAAGCACATCAACAGCCGCATCGGTGCCTGCTACATCTTTAAGCTGGCGCATGGCTTCAGCCTTCGCTGAACGGCGAGAGGCTTCGAACTGCTGGCGTGCGTTAGAAGACATAGTGCTTATCTCTCCAGCGAAGGGAGCGAATGCGGGTTTTGCTGCAATCGTTTTTTCAAGCGTTGTCAGTTCAGCCGCATCAGCTTCACCGTCCGCAAAAGCAATGGCCATTGCTCCCCAGACAGTTGCTTCAACGTCATCACGCTTTTCCATTTTCTTAACTTCATTCATTACCTTTCGAGTTTTCTTACCGAATCCAAACATATTTAAGTCTCCAGTTAATAAGCGCATTGGCGCGTTCAGGGTGTGACAATCCCTGCCGTTTAAGGCAAGAATAAAAATGACTGTGCTTTTAATTTTGAACGGTGCTTAATTCCCCGGCGTGAACAATTTTTTCTACCGGGTAGCAATTAGCATTAAAATAACGTTCTTCATAAATTACTTGCTCACATTGCGCCTGGGTGTCGTAAACCTCTTTCACAACTTCAGAGCAATTAATGTTGCTGGAGCAGATCGTTAAAACGAGCGCGAATAATGGGGTCACGATTACACACCTCTGCAATAATTAACGTTTTTTCGGCGGCAACTTCATCCAGCATTTCCTGATCATCAAGAAATTCGGCAATTGTTTTTTTATTATTCAACGCAGCAAGAATGGCGTTGAGTTCTGCGATATTAATGGTCCGCATGGATCACCTCACGCAGCTGAGAGGCGGTTTTCTCCAGCGCCCGTTCCTGTTCTGAATACTGTTGCTGTAGCTCTGCAATTTTTCGGCCACGGCGACCGTTCTGGCACTCCATAGTGCATATCATTGCTTCACATTCACGACAACCAACGCTGTCAGGCCCGGTAGTGTCTGCTGACTTCTCAGCAACAATCAGCGCCGGACGTTCAACGGTCACCCCTGCGGTACCCGCCATGATCGCAGCTTCAGCTGCTGCCAGTGCTGCTTCAAGATCTGCATCCCCATCCGGGATAATTTTAATAGCCATTAAATTCTCCTTTAAAAAACGGGCGGCCCACTCACGGAGTCAAATCATGGGTCGCCAAATGGTACGGGCGACTTTTTTAGCTTTGAATGCGCCTTTCTTTTAACCGCATAAGGCTCAGCGGATCCTGCTATTCCCCAACAACAAGGATTCGTTTAATCTGGATATCCCCAACAACAATATGAGTAATGAAATGATCGCCGAATTTTCAGCGGCTATGGCCGCGATAAAAGAAACAGCAAGCCTGGCGAAAGTTATTTCCGATGCCAAAACCGAATCAGAGGTAAATGCCGCTGTAAGTGATTTGGTTTCAAAACTTACCTCGGTGCAGCGTGAATGCATGTCTCTCATTGAGCTCGCACGCTCTTATCAGGAAGAAACCGTAACGCTCAAAGCAAAAATTGCAGAGGTAGAAGACTTTAAAACTCAGACGGAAGGTTATGTTTTTGACCAGCTTGAATCTGGTGCGTTTGTGTACTCGAACAAGCAGGTCATTAACGATGCGGAAGTAAAAGTGCTCCTTTGCCCAAAATGCTATGCAAAAAGAATAGTATCTATACTTCAACCTACTGGAGAGCCTTGTTACAACTCTCATATTAAACAGTATTTTTATCAGTCTATTTGCCATAATTGTAATGTCTCATATCCGACGAATCCCTCTAATTACCAACTGGATGTAGGCTGGATTGGTTGAGTTGCAGGGATAACCAGATTTTTAAAGAGCGAAGCGTCCGGAAGGGCGCTTTTTTTGTTTCTGCCCTTAAGGCCGGGCCGCCGAACGGTACATCTACTGAGTAATCACTGTGCATGTGATTGTCGATGAGATGTAGATTAGATATGTCTAACAGATTAGGCAAGCGTTTTTTGTTAGGTATACCTAACAATGATGGCGTGATAAAAGTAACCTTCTGAATTTAGGTTACTTTATTTTTTGGATTGGCGCTGTCTGGCTTTGAGTAATTCTTCGAAGAGCTTATTGAAGTTTTTCACGCGAGCCCGCAATTGCTCGAGCTGTGCCTCTTGCTCTGACTCTGGCAGGGAATCGTAGAGATCAATTAACTCTCTGTGCTTGTCAGATAATTGCGGCGCTAATTGGATATCTTCTGCTGGAACTGGAGCCTGATCGTCATCACCAAACATCAGCCATGTTGGGGTGCAGGAAAGAGCCTTTGCAAGCGCAAATAATCTTGCACCTACCGGCTGCGTCTCGTCACGCTCCCATTGCGAAATGGTTACATGCGCTACGCCTGCGAGTTTGGCGGCTTCTCGTTGAGTTAATTTCAGCTCCTTGCGTCTGGCAAGGATTCGCTGTCCCAGACTGTTCATATTTTTCATAGTTAGACAATTCTAAATTTTATTGACTTAGGTATCCCGCGCAAGATATTGTTAGACATACCTAACAAAATGGAGGTCACATGCTTACGTGTGATGCGCTTAATCATTTCGGCACCAAAACCAAGTTGGCAAGGGCAGCAGGTGTAGAGCTGCAATCAGTTTACAAGTGGAAAGAGCTTGTACCTGAAGCCCGTGCTCACCGCCTTGAACAAGCATCGGGCGGCGTTCTGACATACGACAAAACCATTTACGACCAACACCGTAAAGCAAAACGAGCTGGCAAGAAGAATACCTCCCACCACCAGAAGGACTCTGATTAATGGAAATCAAACACGAACACATCCAGTGCGTGCTGCTGGCCTGGGCGGCGGAAGTAGGGCAGGCGCATGCCGCGGAGGCAATCACCGCAGAATACACCCGCCAGGGCGGCGCCGCGCTGCCGCTGGTGGCTGGCAACACCTGGAACAACCAGCAGAACATCTTCCACCGCTGGCTGGATGGCAGCACGCCGCAGCGCCGCGCAAAAATCCGCGAGCTGCTGCCTGCCATTCTGGCCGTTCTGCCGCGGTCCATCCGCCACCGCCTGAGCATCTACGACACGATCGAGCGCCGCGCGCTGCTGGCTGCCCAGGACGCGCTGGGCGCGGCTATTGATGCCCATGATGACGCGGTGGAAGCGCTATTTCAGAAAGTCATGCAGCACGCCGCTGCTGATTCACCGAAGTTTCACTAATCCGGAGGCAACTATGCGCATAAGCCGGGATATATCTGCCAGCGACTTAATCAGTCGCATGAAAAACGCAATGGTCAACGTGGTACCGGGTGCGCCTGTGGAACAGCGAACGGACATGATCCCTGGCATGAGATACCGCGCAGAACGCGGGCGCATAGTGACAGTTTTGCGCTGCTCGCAGTATCGCGTGGTTTATCAGCGCGAAGGTTACAGCGGCGAAAGCGAACTGAGCCGCCGGGAGTTCGATCGTAAGTTCACAGAGGTGATGTCGTGAGCGTGAAGTGTTGTGGCTGCCAGGAACTGCTGGAGGAAGATGAAGTTTTTAAGCTTGCCGATTCATGCGGTGTCGATATTTGCGATCGTTGCGCGAGCAGGGTGGTGCATAGCTATAACGAGTGGCACGGCGGTTTCAGCTACGCACCTGTAAAGCAGAAAAATCCAAGGAAAAGCATTTCAGCCGCAGTGAAGTTGAAGATATTTCAGCGGGATGGTTTTCGTTGCAAGCACTGCGGGACCAGTGAGGCATTAACCATCGATCACATCCAACCGGTTTCAAAAGGTGGCAGCAACCAAGATGAAAACTTGCAGACCTTGTGTGCCTCCTGCAATAGCAGGAAGGGGGTTAAGTGAGCCCGCTGATTCAACTACTTGATCGCCCGATCGCTTACCAGCCCGCCTTTGCGCAGCTCAGGGCGGGAAAGGTGAAGTCTGGCCCTGCGGCTGCCGTGCTGCTGTCTCAGCTCGTCTACTGGCACAACCGCATGGACGGTGAATGGCTGTACAAGACGCGGGAAGACATCAAAAAAGAGACCGGCCTGAGCCGAGACGAGCAGGAAACAGCACGTAAAAGACTCGTTGCCCTGGGCGTTCTGCAGGAAGACCTGCGCGGTGTGCCAGCGACTGTGCATTACCGGATTAATGCCGAGCGTCTGGAGGCACTTTTACTTGCTCCATGTCAGGCAGAATCACAGTTGGGTGCAACCCCGCCAACCAGACGGTGGCAACCCCGCCAACATGATGGCGGCAACGCACCCAACAAGATGGTGGAAACCCCGCCAACAAGAAGGGGGGAACCCACCCAACAAGCTGGTTGGGATCCCGCCAACTTTCCTACAGGAGATTACACAGAGATTACACAGGAGAGTACGCAGGAGATCACTCAAAAGGCTGGTGAGAAAAATTCTGTGGATAACTTTTCGGAGATCTACCCCGAGGCAGAAATCTTCGATGCTGAGAAAAAACGGTGGGGCACCGCCGAGGATCTGGAATTTGCGCAGTGGTTTTTTGCCCGCATCGTCGAGCTTCACGAAAAAGCCGCCGAGTACGACGGCATGCTATCGCTGCCAAAGGAACCTGACTGGCCCAGCTGGGCCGACGAGGTCCGCCAGCTGCGGGAGGGGCAGGGTTGTGATCACCAGCAGATGCGAAACCTGGTCGAGCGTATTCAGCGCGACCCGTGGTGGTGCCCGAAGATTCAGACTGCCGAAGTACTGCACGCCAAATGGCCAGAACTGGTCCTCAGGCTTTGCCCGGTGAACCTGGCCGACAGCAACGGCGTATTCGGAAAAATCAAATGCGATAGCACGATCCCCAAAGGGTTTCGTGGATAAGAAACAACGAGAGGAAATTTAGATGGAAACCGTATTAGACGTTCTAAAAGCCATGGGCAAAGCCACTTACCGTGATGTTGCCGCGCGTCTTGAAATCGAACCAGTGGTAGCCCTGAACATGTTGCGCGAGCAGAAAGAGCAGGGGCTGTGTGATTTTGCAGACGGCGGCTGGTTCCTCGGTACCGCGGCAAAGCAAAAGCCAAAGCGTATACGGCCAAAGCAGGAGTCAGATCTTGTTGGTCGGGTCCTTGCTGCGATGCAGGGGCAGGGAGCGATAAGCGCGGAGAAAATCGCAAAACTGCTCGGTAAAACCTCCCGGGCTCTAAATGCCTCGCTGGCTGCCTTGGGCAAGGAAGGGCGGGTGATACGCCATGTGGATGGGAAAAACATCACCTGGAGCTTGAAAAATGACGATGCGCCAGCACCGGCAACCCCAGCCCCGATCGCTAACGCCAGCCAGGCGGAATCTGCACTGGAAGAGAAAAGCACGGCCCAAATTGTTGAAGAAATCCCGGCATTCACAGCGCGCCCGGATGACTTAGTAATCCCTTCATCCCGGTTTATCTTGAGCGAAATTCGCCGCACCAAAGCGAAGCTGGCCAACCTGCAAAAGCTCCAGGGCGCCATGCGCGAATTGCGCCGCCACAAGAACCTGCTGGTGGGCCTGAACCATGACTGATTTACCACTCTGTCCGAATTGCGGGCAAAGGCCGGCCATGAAAGTTCGCAGCCGAGGTATGAACTGGGGATCTGCAGAAATTCGCTGTTAAAACGGCTGTCCAGGAATGCGCTCCGGTTTCTCTTTCCCATCTGGCGGCCAGGAATCTGCGAAAGAGGATCTTAAATCACAATGGAATTCACTGGTAAGCATAGAGGGAAATACAGAATGAAAGAGCGGGGCATGATTTTTAACGCGCAAATGGTACACGCAACTGGACTGTCGGAAGACGCAGGCGCGGCGGATAATCAAACCTAAGTCCAAATCGGCTCACCGCCTCGCTGCGGCCATTGTTGGGCCCACGTAGGATTTCAAGGGTTATAATGTTAGTGCGTAATATCTGGCCCTATTTATAAATAAGGCCAGATTGAACTATCTATCTTCATTGGAACCTGGGCGATATTGGGTGTCATCCGTATCTGAATTTTCTTCACCACTTATAGTGGTGATCTTTCTTATGCCTAAGCCAACACCTCGCGTGGGCTCCATTTTTAGCAATGAATATAATCGATTAAGTTCTTTATTTAAATCTTCAATCTCTCCAAAAAACCTTGTTTCTGCTATTTTGTGGCGTTCTATTTCATCAGCGAGTATTTTATTTCTGATGTTGGAGTCTTGCAATAATGAGTTAATTTCATCATTTTGTTGGTTTAATTCAAGTAATGCAGCATTCATTTCACCAACTCTTTCCTTAGAATTAACAATCTCTTCACGCATGTCTTGAATCTCTTTCTCAGCACCGGCAACGTGCCGCTCGTAAGTTACATCACGTTTAGCTCGGTATTTTTCTAAACTGATATCCGCAACTAATGCTTTTTTAGCTCTTATAGACAATAAGATTGCTGTTCTTGATATTGGCCTCGATTGAAGATATGTGATTTTTTCATTAATAATAGGGAGGATGTATGCCAGGCAAGCAGAAATTCCAAGAGGGATAATAAAATTAAAAGGGTAAACTGCATTGATATAAGCTATTCGGTTCTCCATCTTCAGTTCGCTAAACATCAAGACTGCCACTGGCTGCCAATTGAACGCAAGCCAGGTTAAGACGAATACGCCGTAGAAAGGACTCTTAATCCTGTCTGTTGATGTTTTTTTAACCGAAAGGTAGATTTCTTTTATTGTTTCCCACATCTCTTGTAATCCATTGGAAAAATCCTATTTTTATAATACATCTTTACGTGGTAACTACACAAAAAAAACCACTGTCTAGGTGTAAATGGTTGAAAAAACACAGAAGTAGCGCACACTATGAGGAAAAACGAATGCCACTATGTAACATCCTTTTGTTTGGCCATGGACGTGATGGTGATGATGTTTCCGAGGACTATGACGGTTCGGGTGTCTTGTTCATTGTTACAAAAACCAGAATGCATGCTACCGACCTTAACGGTAATGTTAAGGTCGAGATACAAGCATTAGATGAAAAAGTCGAATACCATATTGTTTCTTATACATCAGAGTTCGATGGAAAAACCTATCTTATAGGGACTGAAGATGGAGTTTTACCTGCGTACCTTGATGCAAGAATAAGAGCAACACGGCTTGAAGCTAAGCCGAATGACATCTAAAATTTATAAGGGTTTAGACAATAATCATGAATGATAGATACATTGATTACAGTAATATAAGTAATTTCCCAGATGAAGCTTTTGATATGGCTTTTAGAGTGGATGGACCGGTTGAGTTTGATGATACATGGCTAACCTCTGCTTCTAAAGAGGATCAGCATGACGCTGTCGAGGCGTGGTTTACAGACCGTTTTTGTAGTCCAACGAATGATACTCCATACAATGGAAGAGAGGGAGGTCATCAATATATTCATGGTGGGCCATACAATGCGGAAAGTGAGATCTTCAAAAGGTTTGATGGAATTATACCAGAAGATACTCTTCAGGAAGTTATATACGAATTAGAAAGAGAGAATGGTTCGGAATGGGCTCCAGTTAATCACAACCAGGAAACCGACTACGATGACTATTTTAATGTATATACCAATAGTCGGTGGGAAGCCAGAAGTAATCTTATAGAGTCACTAAAAGAAATAGAACTTTTTTTGAATCAACAAGATGAGATCAGTGGTTCCAAAAAACTTGCTTATCAAATGGCATATGGGATGATGATTTCTTGTTTTGAAGCATATTTATCAGAAGTGGTTTTATATTGGGCCCGTGAAAACGTTCAAACCCTGTATAGAATTGCTTCTAAAATTGATGATTTCTCAGAAAAAAAATATAAATTATTCGATGTGCTATTGAATGTCGATTCATTTCCCGTTGAAATGTTAAACTATTTGACGAGCAAAGTTGTTTGGCATCGTCTTGATAAACTTAAACCGATTATTGAATTTGGGTTGAATATAACAATTCCCAATCCTGCATTAATTATGAAAGCTATTCAGACTCGCCACGATATTGTTCATCGCGCTGGAAAGAATACAGATGGTGTGGTAGTGCACATAACTAAAGAGCTTCTTAATGACCTTTCTTCAGGTATTTTAGAATTCGTTTGCAAATTTGAAGAAGAGTTAGAACGGGAGTATCCATTGAATGATAAAGATTTTGATGATGATGTAGTATTGTGATGGCATTTAGTTTGATTTTAATATGCGTGGGGTGGTAACCCCGCGAGCATTATGTTTAATAGATAATATTACTTTTGTCTTGTCGTTTGTTTAAAGTATTTGGTCTATTTAATATAAATTGAACCTTATCAATGAGGTGTGTCTAAAAAATAGCCACTCTTCGTTTGCTTTCATATATAGCGCTGGATCACATGGCTTTCTATGGAATTGTGCTATAAAATGTCTATCATTGGGCTTTAAATGAAATGAACATATAGCAAAATGAGAGACATAGACGTTAGAAGAGCTGTGCATGCTAAAATTCTTAGAGAACATCATAGAGATCCTGATACCCTTGTAATTGATGAGTTTACTATGAGTTTGGGTGCCAGCAGAGCTGATATAGCTGTCATCAATGGCATAATGCATGGTTACGAATTGAAGAGTAAAAGTGACAACCTCCTAAGACTACCCGCCCAGGTAGAGCATTACTCTTCTGTTATGGATAAAGTGACTCTCATCGTTTCGGATTGCCATTTAAGCGATGCACTTAGCATTGTGCCGGCGTGGTGGGGCATTAAAGAAGTCACTCAGGGGGTTCGACAAGGCATTCATCTCAGAACTGTTCGGACCAGCAAACTGAATCCTCAACTTGATAAGCTTGCTTTGAGTATGCTCCTTTGGAAAGAGGAACTGCTTTCGGTCTTAGAAGATTTTGGTGAACATCATGGGATGAAAAGTAAGCCGAAAAGGATTCTTTGGTCTAAGCTCGCCAACTGTATTGAAATTGGCGAGCTTCGGCATGTTGTGAGGGCTAAGCTTAAAGCCCGTAAAGACTGGCGAGTTGATCAACCACTTTAGTTATATGGTGATTTTGTCCAATCCGGCGCCAAACTTCAGGACTACCAAATTTATAAGATCCTGTAGGTGAAGATTTAAATGCGGCATATTCTTTCGCGTAAGCCTCTATATCAGCATCCCCGGCACAAAATGTTGGGCCTGGGTATTCATGGTGGGCAACAATATCCTCGCTATGTTTCCCGTATTGCTCGTACCCAAAACGGGTGGCAACCTTTCCTCTGAAAACCCAAAAATCGTTATCACCTGTATAACGAACACTTGCTGTAGCGCTAGGGAAACGTGTTGATAAACGACTAAAATCTGGATGTTGGACTCCGTAATCACTATAAATTACTTTTCGAGCTAACTCGTTGCCGGCAAGAAGGTCTTGCCATAAAAGCCACTCTAAACGTGGCTGTGAATACAAACCAACCGATATATTGCTTAAATCTGTAGGGAATGATCCTCCGGCTAATACTATGCTTCTGTAGCCATTGAGAACGTTTAAGTTATTTACCAATCCCATGGCAAGTGTATATAGATCACCAGAATTTAACTTCTCTTCCGTTAAATCGTCCCTTAGATCAATGACGATGTCTATGGAAGAAAGTGGTAGGCCAAGATGGTTTATATAAGCTGTGATCAATTGCGGGTTTGCCAAATCTGTTGTAGTCAATCTGAGGCATACTTCATCTTGAACTAAACTATCTATTGCTTTACGATACGTAGAGTTACGAGTTGGAGATGTTACCGGAATTACTCTCAATCCTGCTGCTCGTGTCTGATTTATAGCATTTACTATAGGGTAGGTATCACTTGGGTCAATGAAGCGTTCCTCAATTAGAAGACCATCAAGGTAAATTATATTAATTTCGGCACAAGCTTTCGCTGTTTTCTTGCCAAAATCAACAAGCATGTCGTTGTAGCTTTTATCTGGTACCTCTGTATCAGGATCAATTGGCACCGGCTCTATTTCCAATAGTGGAATTATTTTTCCGGATATAGATTTATCTAACTTTTCTAAAGCTGAAAACTCAGCACGTTTAGTTTTAAGAATTGGAATGTATGATATATTATTCACGACCTTCTCTCTTTTTTAAATTGCAGTGCTTTCCTAGTATCCATCTGTAAACTTAGAAAAAAATTGATGGGCTTCAAAAAAATAAAAGTAGGCTGAGTGAAAATTGGTAGGTTATGTAATTTCTGAGGCATTCTACAAGATAGGAACCATCCACTTCTTGGAAATTCATTAAAGCTAACATTCACTAACACACACATAAACCGCTTTAGCGTTTTTTATCTTCGAAACATTTTAGCGTTGAAAAAAGCACTAATTCATAAAGAAACATATCTATAACATATTGAAGAATCTGTTTTTTATATATATTTAGTTGCTTTAATAGATATGAATGATAATTTAAGTATTACTAATTAATAAACTAAGCAATTTTAAATTAACCTGATATCTCCAACGTACATATACTGTGACTATATACAGTATTATTGTTACCAACGGGAGATATCATGCACATTTCTGACGATGTGATACCCGGCGCAGCTGGGCATACCGGCCCTGTATTGATCTATCTTGAAAGCGGCCGGATTAGCGGCGGATTTTTATTACGATCAGATGAGTTTGTTACCTCATTGACTGCTCTTGATGAAACGCGACAGCACGCAGGGCTTACTCCGTGCTCTTTTAGCCATCCGGTAAGTGATTTATAATAATCACTACGAGCTTGAACAACTCGCGACTGAGTAAGAACTGTGCCAGGGGACTTAACCATGGCACAAACTGAATCAACCAACACACCTGCTAACCATCTCGCACCTGTTAACGCCGAAGCCTTGGCAACTCCAGAATATTGGAATGAAAGGGCGGCGGCATGAGCAGAAAAAGCACATACAAAACCAAAGCCGAAAATGAGCACTTGGCCCGCGTTGCTGCGCTGGGATGCATCGTTTGTAAAAACATCGGACATGAAGATACCCCGGCTGAAATCCATCATTGCGGTAAAGGCACTGGCTTAGCCGTTCGTGCCGACAATTATCACGTAATCCCTCTTTGCGCGCTTCATCATCAGCACGGCGGCCACGGCGTTGCAATCCACGCCGGGCGGAAGACCTGGGAACAGAAATACGGTACTGAGGCGGAGCTGCTGGCGCAGGTAAACGCAGAACTGGGAGTGCAGGAATGAACACGACACGCCAACGCCGCTCCCATCAGTCGGCACTCGAGGCTGCAGCAGCTGCGCCGCGCAAAAGTTACCTGGGCCGCTTTACGCCGCTCACCGGCATCCAGTCAGCGTGGATAAAGTCTCTACTAACTGTCTGGGGCGACAGTATGCGCGGCAGTCTGGCACCACGAAAACCCCGCGCGCAGGCATGCTGGCGCTTCAGTAAAGGACGGCGCTGGTCTGATGCTGCGCTCGAGCGTTTCACCGCCGCGCTGAGTCAGGCGCGGGCGGAGGGATTGCGCGGGCAGCATGCCATGAACCGGGCGCACGCTATTCTCTGGCCAGCACCGCCGGTCAGCATCATTGATACAGCGCTGGAAAATGACGACGTGGATTTTGTGGAGCACTGCGTGCTGCAGGCGTTCGCGGGTGACGATCCGGTTTACGTTATCGGCCGGGACTACTACACCACGCGCAAGAAGATTTCAGACCTGACACGGGAGCTACAGCGAATTGCCCCGTGGCTGAGCCCGGAAATGGCGCGCGAACGCGTGAAGTGGTGCCTGCAGATATTCAGAGCAAAGGTCTATCTGTCGGCGAAAAATCACTCATAATGAGCTAATTGTGCCTATCTAACGTGAAAAACTTGAATTCCACCCAGAAAGTTCGATAATCCATTCATGCTTGGCAGAGCTGCGCCGCACGGCAGCGAAGATAAGCGAACAATTTGAACATAACGAGAACCCCGCCGACGCGGGGTTTTTGCTTTCCGGCGATACGGCAGGGGTATTCGCAAAGATGCATTGCATCAGTACCCCTGTCATATCGTCGATCATTTGTCGCCAGTAACATTTCGCGTGTACTGTGCAGCTGTAACTGATTGCACTTTCCACGCCTCGTTTTCTTTGACCATGCAGTCAACGACAACATGCTCCTGTTTCTTGCCGAACGCGATGTAAACGTTCACGCAAACCGGGTCGGTATCTACTGCGATAGCGGCGACATTCACGGACCAGTCATCACGAATATCCTGGGCCTTTAAAAACAAATCAGCATCGTAAAATACGTCACTTTCTTCTCCATACCCAGGATCCTGAGTATGACGAAGTTTTTTCATTGTTGATGCTGTGACGTATTTATCAATCTCGCGACCGTCAATGATTGGGTAGATGTCTTTTGCGATCTGGCTTACATACCATTTATTGAACTTCACCGCCTGCTCAGCAGGTCCGGGAGGTTTCGCATTAGCAACAGCCGACACCATGCAGAGTAAAAGTAATATTTTCTTCATTACGGATGCCTGTAAATTGTGATTTTTGGCTGAAGTTTTCGGTACGTCGGACCAGGGTAAAGAGTTCTTTGTTTGAAATCTGAATACCAGGTGCCGGAGCCGTCGTAAATGCATGCATGCCCATGCTGGTTTTCACCGGGGAGCGCATCAATCACAGCGACATCTCCCTCAATGAGTGTGCCGTAGGCTTTGCTAAACCCCGCCTTTTCGAGAGAACGCCAAAATTCTTTAGCGTCTGCGCCTTCAATTTGCAATCCGCCAGCGCGTATCGCAGCCGCTACCGCGCGGGCGCAATAACCCCCGCTTTCATGATGAGCGTGGCTGCGAGCATATGAAACGGCCTGATGTTTTTTCCATGACATAAAATTTCCTTATTAGCTGAACAGTTAACAAGGGAAACATTACGCCGATAAATTACAGGATTTTGTAATTAATCGTGACCCGAATTTAACCACTATCAGATTGATAAATAATGGTTAATACATTCATAAAAAATCTTTATACCCGCCTGGGTAAGGCAAAAATATGGTTGAAAAAGAACCCAGCCTCATGGGGTGGCTTGCGGCTGCCCTGGCGTGGCTTGCGAGCCATCCCTATGCGACCTGGGGTAGTATTACAGCTTTCTTCGCGGCTCTTTGGTCAGCGTTAAAGGATGGTGCCGGGTGGTCGGCGTCGATATTTGCCGCGTTTCTCGCTATCGCTATCACACTCAGTATTTTGGCGGTCATGCGCAAAACCGGGTTGCATGAAGAATGGATGCCGATCGTCGGCATGCTTGTGGGTTTCGTGGGTGCAGACAGAATCCGCGCGGCTGTGCTCGGTGCATGGGATTCGCATAAAAATCGTTTTAACGGAGAAAATAAAAATGGGTAACGTTTCCCCGCATTTCGATCGTAAAGAGTTCGCGTGCAAATGTGGTTGTGGTTTCACTGCTGTAGACGTCGAACTGCTGGACGTACTGGAAACGGCGCGCAAGCACTTCGGCGCTGCTATTACGTTGGCCTGCGCCTGCCGCTGCGCAAAGCATAATGCAGAAGTCGGTGGCGTACCCTACAGTCAGCACCTGCAGGGCATTGCCGCTGATATCAAAGTGGCTGGTTTTACCCCGTCGGTAGTCGCTGATTATTTCGAAAGCCAATACCCGAATAAATACGGCATCGGGCGCTACAGCTCGTTCACGCATATCGACATTCGCGAAATCACATCTCGATGGAAAGGATAACTCAATATTTTATTGATATAGACCGCTATTACTTACTTTTCATATTGACTTTGTTGAGTTTTTTTGAGACTTTCCATTTTTTAAAAGCCCTTTATATGTATGGAAAATGATCAATCTCAATAATGAAATGGATAATGCTTTCGCTGCACTTCCACTAATCTATCAACGAGAAGCCCTTATAGCTTTTTATAAAGAGAGCTTTCCATTTGCTCTTTGCCCCCCATTTTTTGCATATGCCAATGAGTTGCCATCTCTCACATGGACGCGAGTGAAGTATAGTGAACATGCGACACATGATTTCCCTCTGGAACAGGGGGTCTATATGTTCATGGTCAGTTTTCAGAATAGTAATCTTCCTGAAAATTCATATGTAATGTATGTTGGTAAGGCTGGGGATATTGGTTCGAATAATACAATATCTACTCGTTTCAGAGATTATGTGCGCCCATCCGGTTACAGGGATAGACCTAGAATTGAAAAAATGATTCAATTGTTCTCTGACCATTTATATTATTATTACGCAACCATTCCTAATGGGGAATCGACCGGCGAAGTAGAATCTACATTGGCGAATATATTTTCACCACCCTGCTGCCAACGTGATTTTACCGCTGAAATGCGCAGCTATTTGAGAGGGGTGAGATTAGCATGAATAAACGTTTAGTTCTTCCTTGTCTAAGAGGTTATCTTGGCAGTTGGACTACCTATACCTGTTTAATGCGTCTCAATGATGCGGCAAAATTAATAGGTTTTGCTCACGAATTACACAGAATAAATAAATTATCTGACAATATTCAGCGGGAATTAGGGAACGGGCGGCCAGCTGAAATTGCTGAATATCTTCTTCAGGATGAGGATAGATTCTTTAATTCTCTAGTGGTGGCTGTTTACGACGGAGATCCCAATTGGCACGAAGTTGGGGGCTTCGAACCGAATACCGAAGAAGCTGCGTTAATAAATCTCCCAGAGTATGCAAAGAATTGCCTTGGTTTTTTGTCAATCACTGGTGAGGAAAAACTTTTTGCACTGGATGGTCAACACCGTCTTGCTGGTATAAAAGCCGCTATAGATAAAAGCGACGATATTAGTAATGAATTAATAAATGTCATAATTGTTGCTCATAGAAATACACCAACCGGAATTATTAAGTCACGTCGTTTATTTACTACTTTAAATAAAAAAGCCAAGCTTGTTAGCAAGGACACAATTATCGCCTTGGATGAGGATGATATTTCAGCTTGTATCACAAGGAAATTAATTGAGTCTGACGAATTTGAATTTTTTAATGAAGAAGTTATTTCTTTCAATACTGGCCCTGTAAGAGATAAAACAAGTATCACGTCCATAGTTAATATCTACGATAACGTTCAGAAATTGGTGGCTTTAAAACTTGGAGTTAAAGAATCAGAACTTGAACGCTATCGATATAGAGATAATGAGGAGGTGTATGATTTTGTGGCATCTTTCTATAGAAGAACTTTTGAGGGATGTCCTGAACTTTTTAGTGTTGTTATGAATGGAGTAAATGCCGGAAATTATAGGAATTCTGAAACCGGGGGTCATTTACTCTTTAGGCCGATAGGTTGGGATGTATATACCGATGTTTATATTTTTTTAGTTGTAAATGTTCGCCTCACAAGCGAACAAGCTATACATTCTATTTTAACAAATGATTTAAATCTTTCAGGTGACTTGCTTGTTAATAGGGTTTGGTCCAGAGTTCAAAAGAAAATATTAAAAGTTAGTGCTAAGAACATGAAAGCTATCATTAAAGCAGTTGCAAAATAAATAGCTTCTCATCATGACGTAAGCTTCCCCTTTAGACCGCCTCCGGGCGGTTTTTTACATACATAAAACAACTGAGCCTAATGTATTTACCCGTGTCCCGATGGCCTCTATTCGGGAAAATAATCATATATACACTGCAGGATAATTGCCTTCTGACGTAAAAAATGAGGCAAGGGCAATGGCTAGGAAGAACTGGGACAAACTACAGGCACGGTTTCTTGCTGAACAACATGAAACCAGAATCAGCCAATAGACTGGCGTGAGCGTAAGGTACCAAACTTCTCCAGCGTTAAGCATTGTATAAAAATCGCAGGCTAAAACATCTACTGTTCTGCAGGCTGGCATCTCTCGCAAACCCAGCATTTCGAATTGCTCCGCATTGCTATATGCCCTAAATTTCGGGCTAACTGTGCAGCAGGCACTCTATATTCACGACATTTCTCCTCGTGTTAATGGCCCCAACACAAAAAATCATTAAAAGGATGGTTATTTAATGCCAGCACGAACTCCCACACCGTGCCGCGTGCATGGCTGCCGCGCGCTGGTAAGCGACCGTAGCGGCTATTGTGAAGCGCACAAGGGCGCAGGCTGGACACGGTACCGCAACGCTAACAAGAACGGACCAAACCCCTACGGGACGAAATGGCAGAAACTTCGAACTGCTGCCCTGCAGCGAGACCGCGGGCTTTGTGTGCTGTGCCTGGCTGACGGCCGCGCAGTACCAGCCAATGAAGTGGATCACATCATAGCGGTGGCCCACGGCGGTACAGACATGCTCGATAACCTGCAGTCGCTGTGCACCCCATGCCACCGCCACAAAACGGCGAGAGAGAGGATGAAGCCCCGCCGTAAAGGCTAGTAACGCATGGTGACAATTCCCATTGCGCGCGTCCATTTGGACGGCTAAATGGCCATTTTAAATAGGATTGATTCGCATTTGTCGGCCCTCGGGGGAGGGGGGGATCGAATCTCTGCAGGCCGCGCCGCGCCAGACGGCCCGCTTGGTCGTTTTTTTGCACCCGCGAAATTAAAAATTTCAGGATTTGACATGTCGGGAAAATCTTCTGTGCCAGGGCGAGGCCGTAAACCAAAGCCAACTGCCCGCAAGGAGCTGGCAGGCAACCCCGGCAAACGCGCTTTAAACAAGCTCGAACCAAAATTCACACCTATCACCCACGCCGATCCTCCGGAGTGGTTCGACGATACCGCGCGGCAGATGTGGGAAACCGTTATTCATGAGCTGTGCGCCCAGCGTGTGCTTTACGTTACGGATCTGCATAACGTCGTGGCGTTCTGCGCGGCGTTTCGTAACTGGCACGAATCACAGCTTGAAGTTATGCGGGTCGGCATCACCGTAGAGACCGAAGCAGGTCCGAAGAAAAATCCTGCGCTGACGGCCGCAAACGAGGCCGCCCGTCAAATGGTGACGTTTGGCAGTTTGCTGGGTCTGGATCCTGCCAGCCGCCAGCGATTGATAACTCCTAAGCAGGGGAGCGATAACCCGTTTAAAAACCTATGACTCGGAAAACTTACGCAAACGTCAACGCCGCAAATCAGTATGCCCGCGACGTGGTGCGCGGAAAGATACCGGTTTGCAGATATGTTGTGCTGGCCTGCCAGCGTCACCTCGACGATTTGGATAAAGCCACAAAAAAAAATTACCCGTATAAATTTGATAAAGACCGCGCCGAGAAGGTGGCGAAATTTATCCAGTTGCTGCCGCACACAAAAGGGGAGTGGGCATTCAAGCGGATGCCGATCACGCTGGAGCCGTGGCAGTTATTTTCTATCTGCGCCGTATTTGGCTGGGTGCATAAAAAAACCGGTTACCGCCGTTTTCGCGAGGCCTACAACGAGATCCCCCGGAAAAACGGTAAATCGGCAATGTCTGCGGGGGTGGGCCTTTACATGTTCGCTGCTGACGATGAATTTGGCGCGGAGGTATATTCCGGCGCCACGACCGAAAAGCAGGCATGGGAGGTTTTCAGACCCGCCCGCCTGATGGCGCAGCGCACCGAGCCGCTACGCGAGGCCTTCGGCATTGAGGTGCATGCGCAAAGCATGAGCCGCCCGGAGGATGGCGCCCGGTTTGAACCACTTATTGGCGACCCGGGCGACGGTGCCTCACCCAGTTGTGCCCTGATCGACGAATATCACGAACATCAGAGCGATGCCCTTTATTCGACTATGCAGACGGGTATGGGCGCCCGCCGCCAGCCGCTGATTTTTGGCATAACGACGTCCGGGTATAACATCGAGGGGCCGTGTTACGACAAGCGTCGTGAAGTTATCGAAATGCTGGAAGGCATCGTGCCTAATGACGAACTGTTCGGGATTATCTATACCGTTGACGACGGCGACGACTGGACGGACCCGGCGGTGCTGCGCAAGGCGAACCCCAATATGGGGATCTCTGTTTTCAGCGAGTACCTGCTTTCCCAGCAGCGCGCTGCGATTAACAACCCGCGCAAGGTGGGGGTGTTTAAGACAAAACACCTGAATATATGGGTTGCCGCGAAAGAGGCATTTTTCAACTTGGTTAACTGGCAAAAGTGCGCTGACAGCTCGCTGACGCTGGAACGCTTCGAGGGGCATACCTGCGTGCTGGGCTTTGACCTGGCCCGCAAGCTTGACCTCAACTGCATGATCCGGTTGTTCACCCGTAAAATTGACGGCAAGACGCATTATTACTGCATTGCGCCAAAATTCTTTGTGCCCTACGACACGATTTTTAGCGCTGATACTGGCGACCAGCGCACCGCAGAGCGCTACAAAAAGTGGGTTGATGCAGGTTTTATCACTGTAACGGACGGCGCAGAAATCGACTATCGCGATATTCTCGAAGCGGCAAAAGAGGCGAACCGCCTAAATGCCGTTGATGAATCGCCAATCGACCCCCACGGCGCCACAAACCTTTCTCATCATCTTGCTGATGAAGGGTTAAGCCCGATAACCATCACGCAGAACTACAGCAACATGTCCGATCCAATGAAAGAGCTTGAAGCCGCTATCGAGGCCGGGCGCTTCCATCACGACGGAAACCCCGTTTTAACCTGGTGTATCAGCAACGTTATAGGCAAACACATCCCTGGCGATGACGATGTTGTGCGCCCGATTAAGCAGGGTAACGAAAACAAGATTGATGGCGCCGTCGGCCTGATTATGGCGATTGGCCGCAGCATGATTGTTGAACCTTCTGATGCCCTTTCTCAACTCGACCCGGACGAAGATTTTTTAACTCTATGAAATCACTATTTTTGGATGTGCTGGGGCTCGCTGGCTTCGGCCTGCTGACGTCTGGCTTTTACATGCAATTTGGTCTGGCACCCGCGCTAATGTTCTCAGGCGGGCTGCTGCTGGCTGGCGCGCTGCTGGCAGCGGCGAGGGGGAAACGTGTTTCTTGATGCGTTATTTCGAAGTGAATATGGCAACCCGGAAAACCCCGCGAACCCGATAACATCAGAAATAGGCGATCTGGATGTGATCCGCACTTTAACGGTCACGCCGGAAACTGCGATGAAACTGGCAGCGGTGTACGCCTGTATTTATGTGTTGTCGTCCAACATTGCGCAGATGCCGCTTTACGTGCTGCGCAAAACCGACAAAGAGGTTATGCCAGCTACAGATCATCCAGCCTGGTATCTGCTTTCCTGTGAGCCAAATTTCTGGCAAACGAGCTACAAATGGCGCGAGCTGAAACAGCGTCATATTTTGGGCTGGGGCAATGGTTACACGTGGGTGAAGCGTGACCGGAAAGGCCAGCTTAAAACGCTGGAAGCCGTCATGCCGTGGGAAACCAGCCTGATTGATCGCGGAGGCCGCTACACCTACGGCGTGTATAACGAGTACGGCAGTTATGCTGTCAGCCCCTACGACATGATCCATATCCGCGCCCTGGGCAATAACGAAAAAATGGGCATCAGTCCGGTTATGCAGCACGCGCAGACAATCGGTATGGGCCTGGCCGGACAGGATTACGTTAACTCGTTTTTCCAGGGGAATGCCCGGCCAGCGGGGATTGTGACGGTGAAGGGCGAACTGTCATCTGATGCTTTTAAAAAACTTAAAGAGATGTGGCAGAAAGCCGCGGCAGCACTGCGCAAGGCTGAAAATAAAACAATGCTGCTGCCCGCCGACCTCGATTACAAAGCCCTGACGGTTTCGCCGGTCGATATGCAAATTATCGACATGATGAAACTTAACCGCTCCCTTATCGCCAGCATTTTCAACGTGCCAGCGCACATGATTAACGACCTCGAAAAAGCCACTTTTTCGAATATCAGCGAACAAGCGATCCAGTTTGTGCGCTACACGATTATGCCCTGGGTTGTTAATTGGGAGCAGGAGCTTAACCGCCGCCTGTTTACCAGCGCAGAGCTGCGCGCGGGTTATTACACCCGCTTTGATCTGGCCGGTCTGTTGCGCGGTACCGCAAAAGAGCGCGCTTCGTTTTATCACTACGCAATAACCGACGGCTGGATGAGTCGCAACGAAGTGCGCGTGCTTGAACACCTCAACCCGGTTAAAGGTCTCGACGAAATGCTGATAAGCGTTAACGCCGCCAGTCAGTTGAACCCTGAAAAAGACGACGAAACGGATAAAAAAAATGAATAAAGAGTTACGCAGCTACAGCGGAGAAATTCGCGCCGAGCAGCGCGATAACGTGACGCATATCGTGGGCTATGGCTCGGTGTTCGATGTGCTGTCAGAGTCAATGTGGGGATTCCGCGAAATTATTCGGCCAGGCGCTTTCGATGAAGTCCTGGGCGACGACGTGCGCGGGCTGTTTAACCATGACGCCAACTTTGTGCTCGGGCGAACCGCTGCCGCAACCATGACGCTGACGGTCGATGACCGCGGGCTGCATTACGACATCATCGCGCCCGAAACGCCAACTATCCGTGATCTGGTTATTGCCCCAATGCAGCGGGGCGATATTACACAGTCTTCCTTCGCGTTCCGCGTCGCGCCAGGTGGAGATAACTGGTACGAAGACGACGACGGCGTGATCATCCGCGAAATCACAAAAGTGGGGCGGCTCTATGACGTCAGCCCCGTAACCTATCCGGCTTATCAGGCCGCTGATTCTTCCGTCCGTTCCCTGACCGATTGGAAAGAGGCGCGCGCCAGAACGCTACAGGCCGTTAATGCTAAAGCCGCCCGCGAGCGCGAGCTTGATTTGTTTAATCTTTAAGGAAATAGCTCTATGAAACTTCATGAAATGCAGCAGAAACGCAATACCATCGCTGCCGATATGCGCGCTCTGCATGACAAGATCGGCGAAAGTACGTGGACGGAGGAACAGCGCTCCGAGTGGAATAACGCTAAATCAGAGCTTAAAAAGCTGGATGAAGCGATCGCACGCGAAGAAGAACTGCGGGCGCTTGATGATGATGAAGTGCGTGGCCGCGAAAATGAGCAGCGCAATAAACTGAACAAAAATAACCCAGGCACCCCTCAGGATGTGCAGCGCGCCGCGGTATTCGACAGCTTTATTCGTCGCGGCATCGGTGACTTGTCCACCGAAGAACAGCAGATTATGCGTGAAATGCGCGCCATGGGAGAAGGTCAGGCCGATAAAGGCGGCTATACCGTACCGGTTCAGATGATGAACCAGGTCATTGAGTCGATGAAAGCATATGGCGGGATCGCCAATATTGCCCAGGTGATGTATACCAGCAACGGGCAGGAAATCGACTGGCCAACAAGTGATGGCACCGCAGAAGAGGGGGAACTGATCGGCGAAAATACCGCAGCAACTGAACTTGATACTTCCTTTGGTTCGGTTTCCGTTGGCGCCAAAAAATTGTCATCAAGAATCATCCGCGTTTCTAACGAACTGCTTCAGGACAGCGCAATCAACATGGAGGCGTTCCTCGCTAACCGTGTTGGTGAGCGTATCGGGCGCACTGAATCGCGCTTGATCGTGCAGGGCACTGGTTCTGGCTCTCCCGTACAGCCGAAGGGACTGAACGCGGCTGTTACGGGAACCGTAGCGGCGGCCAAGTCCAATACGTTTACCTGGCAGGAAATGAACAAGCTGAAACATGCTGTTGATCCGGCATATCGCCGTGGGCTGAAATTCCGCTTTGCTTTCAACGACAACACGCTTGAACTGATCGAAGAAATGGTGGATTCGCAGGGTCGCCCGCTCTGGCTACCATCTGTCGCCGGTGGTACGCCTGCCACCGTACTGCAAGTACCGTATGAGATCGACCAGGCGATCGCTGATATCGGCAGCGGCAATAAATTTATTTTCTGTGGAGACTTTAGCCGATTCCTGATTCGTCGTGTGCGCTATATGTCGCTGAAACGCCTGGTTGAGCGTTATGCAGAATATGATCAGGTTGGATTCCTGGCATTTTACCGCTTTGATACCGCACTTGAAGATGTCGCCGCGATCAAAGCGCTCGTCGGCGGTGCAGCGACTGCAAAATAGCAATTATTCAACGAAATGCCGCGAAAGCGGTTTTTTTATGCCCGTCACCCGGCGGGCATGGGGTCTTAAATGCCTTTGCTGACACTTGAAGAAATAAAATCTCAGTGCCGCGTTGAAATGGATTTTACAGAAGACGATGCGCTGTTAACTGCCCTCGGTACTGCTGCGCAAACCCGCACTGAAACCCGTATCAACAGGAATCTCTACGAAAAGGAGGTGCTAGACACCGATCCTGATGGTCTGCTCCTGCCAGACGACATTAAGCAGGCTATGCTCCTGCTGGTGGGGTACTGGTACGAAAACCGCGTAGCCGTTAACGACTTTGAGCAGAGCGAGGCGCCACTGGCATATAACTGGCTCGTCGATCCATACAGGTATATCCCACTATGAAACGCCAGTTGACTGAAGTTAACGCAACATACCGGCTGCCGCAGCCCGGAGAGTTGAACGAGCGTCTCCAGTTCAGGGTCCGGCAAGATGTGCCCACGCCAGGGGGCGGTACCGAACCCGTGTACACCGAAACGTTTGAATGCTGGGGCCGGGTACGGCAGGTGTCCGACAGCGCTTATCTGAACTCGATGCAGACCGACGAAAAAATCACGCATGTGATCGTTATTCGCCGCCGCACCGATATTACGAACAGCATGGAAGTTGTACGCGACGGCTCTGTGTATCGCGTGGTGCGCGCTGGCGCGCTGAATGATGGAAAGCGCTTTACCCGCATCAGCGTGAAAGAGCTCGGCGCAGAAGTGCCGGACGACCCGCCGCCGGGTGAATCCACATTTTACGGGGGGTATGGCTATGGCAACACTCGGTAACCCGCAGGGCGGATCATACGTCCACGTCGATTTTCCAGACGCGAAAAAAGTGGTGTTCAACCGCCGGGTAGTGCGCCACGCATTCCACAAAATCGGGCGCACGATTCAGCAGAGCGCGCGCGAGCGTATCAGCCAGCGGCACGGTTCGAAGCCTGGCGAGGATCCTGGTTACTGGTCCGGCGCCACGGTGCGCTCCATCGGTTACTACGTGCCGGGCGCCAGCGGGCGCCGCCCCGGTTTCATGGTGAAAATTGCCCCAAACCAGAAGCGCGGGCGCGGTATGACACCAATGCAGTTGCACCATGTACCTGGCAGCAGCGGATTTTATCCCGCCTATCTGTTCTATGGCGTGCGCCGCGGTGCCGTGCGTACGAAATCACATCACAAAGGCGCGTCTGGCGGCAGTGGCTGGCGCATCCAGCCCCGCGGCAACTACATGACCGAAGCCCTGAAAGACAAAAAATACTGGACGGAACGCACACTCTTTAACGCGCTGCGCCGCGCAGTAAAACCGGAGCCGATTTAATAATGGAACTGAGCACGATTATTAATGCCCTGCGCGAGCGCGTACCTGATTTTTGCCAGCGCGTCAGCGGGGCGGCGGAGTTTCGCCCGCTGCCAGAGGTGGGGAAATTATCGCTTCCGGCTGCTTACGTGATCCCGCTACATGACGAAACCGGAGAGCAGAAAAGCCAGACTGATTATTGGCAGGAATGCACCGACGGGTTTTCTGTTGTTGTGGCGCTGGATAACCGTCTTGACGAGCTGGGCCTTAACTCAATCGACGACGCTGTGCACCTTGTTCGTCGAAAATTATGGCGGGCGCTGTTGGGCTGGCAGCCGAGGCCTGAATACACGTTCGGGATTGAATACCGCGGCGGCGTGCTGCTGGATATGAACCGTGCGATCCTCTATTACAAGTTTGATTTTCAGGCCACGTTCGAAATCGGCCCGGAAGATACGTGGCAGGAAATTGAACTGGCGGCGCTACCTGAATTAAAAACCGTCCACATCGATGTTGACCTTATCGACCCCGGCAAAGGCCTGGACGGTCGCCCTGAATTTCAGGCAGACATTGCGCTGCCTTCCAAAGAATCCACCTGATAACGGAGATTATTATGTCCGTAAGTTTTAACACCATCCCGGCATCCGGGATTCTGGTGCCGTTGTTCTATGCAGAAATGGACAACAGCCAGGCTAACACAGCTACGGCAACGCAGCCGACCGTTATTTTTGGGCATGCGCTGAACGGCAGCACGATACCTCTAAACGAGTTGACACTTGTTTCCAGCGTCAGCGAACTGAAAGTGCAGGCGGGCGCTGGTAGCCAGCTTGCGCGAATGGCTGCTGCTTACCGCAATGTCGATTCCAGCGGCCAACTATGGGCGATTGCCGTGCCAGAACCCGCAGGAGCAAAAGCCACTGGCACCATTCTGGTTGGCGGCGCTGCAATTTCTGCTGGCGTTATTTCCCTCTATATCGGGGTTAAGCGCGTGCAGATCGCCGTTAGTGCCGCAGATACGGCCGACATCATCGGTGGCAATATTGTTAAGGCAATAAACGCCAATCATGATCTGCCGGTTGTTGGCGAAGCGTCGGAACAAAATTTAAACACCGTTACGCTGGAAGCAAAAAATATTGGCCTTTTCGGTAATGAAATCCCTGTCAGCATTAATTATTACGGTAGCGCAGGTGGTGAGGTGCTCCCGCAGGGTGTAACTATTACGATCACTGCGATGGCTGGCGGTGCTGGTGCACCTGATTTTACAGATGCCATTTCTTCCCTGGGCGATGAAGACTGTGATTTTATCGCGTTCCCGTTCAACGACAGCGCGAGCCTGGACGCCATTGGTCTGGCAATGAACGATTCAACGGGGCGCTGGGCGCCGGGCCGCCAGAGTTACGGGCACGTGTACAGCGCGAAAATGGGTGATCTCGGCAGCCTGCAATCGTTCGGTACCACACGTAACGATCAGCACGTCAGCATTGATGGTAACGAGCCGACAAACCAGACATGTTCTGACGAATGGGCCGCTATCTTTACTGCGCGCAACGCTGTATTCATCCGCGCCGATCCTGCCAGGCCAACTCAGACGGGGCAGCTCAATGGCGCCCTGCCAGCACCTGCGGGGAAACGCTTCCAGAAAACGCAGCGCAACACCTTGCTTAACTCCGGGATCGCTACCAGCTATGCGCAAGGCAGCAACGCCTTTATTGAGCGCGCTGTAACGACGTATCAGAAAAACTCATTCGGGGAAAAGGATAACAGCTATCTCGACAGCGAAACGCTGCACACCAGTGCTTACGTTCTGCGCGCGCTTGAAACCTGCGTCACAAGTAAATACGGACGTCACAAACTGGCGAACGACGGTACACGCTTCGGTCCTGGCCAGGCGATTGTCACGCCGACGGTTATTAAGGCTGAAATGTGTGCACAGTACCAAATCATGGAAGAGGCCGGGATCGTCGAGAATTTCGACCTGTTCAAAAAATATCTGGTAGTTGAGCGTGACGCGAACGATCCAAACCGCGTCAATGTGCTGTTCCCGCCTGATTACATCAATCAGCTGCGTGTCTTCGCCCTCGTTAACCAGTTCCGCTTACAGTATCAGGAGGCCGCGTAATGTCTCGCATCGCTGGAACCACATATTTCAAACTGGACGGCGATCAGCTGTCCTTAACCGGCGGCATTGAGGTGCCGCTTAACACTACGTCACGCGATGATGTGATCGGCCTCGATAAATCCGTGGATTACAAGGAAACCTACCGGGCGCCATACATCAAAGGCACCTTTAAAGTGCCGGGCAACTTCCCGATCGACAAAATCACCACCGCTGACACGATGACGGCGACCGCCGAGCTGGCAAACGGCATGGTGTATGTGCTGCGCGAAGCCTGGCTGTCAGGTGAGGCCAGTTTCAACGCCGAGGAAGGCACAGCCGATCTTGAATTTCACGGTAAAACAGGATTTTTCCAATGATTCCAGTAGACCTTACAACCCCTATTCAAGCCCATGGCGAAGAACTCAGAACGCTGGAATTGCAGGATCCCACTTTTGAACAAATTCAGAAACTGGGAACTCCTGTTTCACTGGACGGCAACGGCAACTTTACGATCAACACGCAGACCGCCTTCAAATACATTCCCGAACTTGCAGGCGTTCCGCCTTCGTCGCTGAAAACGCTTAGTGCATACGACCTTAATAATCTCTGCTGGGCCGTGTGGCGTTTTTTTATGACGAAACAACAGGAGAGCCAGACGAAAAGCTGATCCAGCAGCTCGAACGCCGGGTGTATGACCTGGCGTTTTTCTGGCATCTCGACCCGGTGAATATTATGCGTAAACCACTGGGGGAATTTTTCGCGATGGAATCGCACGCGGTCAGAATAGCGGAGGCGCGCAATCGTGGCTGACAGCTTTCAGTTAAAAGCGATCATCACCGGCGTAGACAAGCTTTCGCCGGTGCTCGATGGCATTTCAAAAAACGTTAAAAAGGCCGGGAAAGGGATCAAAGAAAAAGCACTTATGGCGGGTGCGTTCGGTACCGCATGGTCGCTTGCGCTGGCAAAACCCGTCAAAGATGCGATGGAGTTTGAAAGCTCGATGGCCGACGTGCGCAAAGTCGTGAACTTTGACCGTCCGGAGCAGTTTAAGCAGATGGGCCAGGACATTCTTGAAATGTCCACGCAATTGCCGATGGCTGCCAACGACATCGCTAAAATCGTTGCCGCAGGTGGCCAGGCCGGGCTTGCTGCCGGGGATTTGAAAGAGTTCGCAACCACAGCCGTTAAAATGGGGATCGCGTTCGACGAAACAGCAGAAGAAGCCGGGCAGCAAATGGCACAATGGCGCGTGTCGCTCGGGCTCACGCAGGATCAGGTTTCTGAACTGGCTGATCAGATTAACTACCTCGGGAACACCGGTCCGACGACAGCAGCAAATATCACTGATGTCGTGACGCGCGTCGGGTCGCTTGGGAAGATTGCTGGTTTTACCGCTGCTGATGTAGCCGCACTTGGTTCGACGATCGGATCTGCTGGTATTCAATCTGACGTAGCGGCCACCGCCATCAAAAAGGTCTTCACCACGCTGGCATCTGGCCAGAAAATGACGAAAGACCAGAAAAAGTCGATGAAGTTTCTGCACCTTAACCCGAAAACGCTGGCGTCTGATTTGCAGAAGAACGGTAAAGCCGCGCTTGAAAACGTGTTTACTCAGTTGAGCAAGGTTGCACCCGAAAAGCGCGTGGCGGTGCTTAAATCGTTGTTCGGCGAAGAATCAGTGGGGGCCATCGCGCCGCTGCTGGCCAACCTCAGTTTGTTGAAAACAAACTTCAACCGCGTGGCCGATTCAGCGCAATATGCTGGCTCGATGCAGAAGGAATATGCGAGCAGGGCCAGCACAACGGCGAACCAGCTCGAACTATTGCAGAACAACATTAACAGGATCAGCGTTAATACGGGTGATGCGCTGCTTCCTGCTGTCAGTGATGGGCTAAACCAGGCTATGCCATTGCTCAATGAAGTCGCCGACTTCGTGAAAGCAAACCCCGAAATAATAAAGATTGCTGCTGGGGCTGCTGCTGGGCTTACTGCGATTGGGGGGATGGCTGCAATCGGTATGCTGGTGGCTGCTGTCGGGCCATTGGGGTTGATGCTGGGATCGCTGGTGGCGGCGGGTACGTTTATCGCGACGAACTGGAGCACTATTAAGGATGCGTGGGAACACGGCAAACCGCTGGCGCCAAAACCGCTTACGCCACAACAGCAGACCGTCGCCGATGCGTTCAACTTCAATAAACCAGCCAATACACCAGGCTTCGGTCTGTTGGCTGTGCAGCAGGAGGTTGCAAACAAGCAGACGGGAGTGGCGTTATTGCACGACATACAGGTGGCTACCGGGCAACAGGCGCCTAGCCCGTTTAATCGTGGTAGCGGCCCGGCGTACAACTACAGCGCGCCGACCGGCCAGCAGATCCTCACTGGCGCGAAATCGCAGTTGCAGGGTGAGCTTGTCGTCAGATTCGACGGCGCCCCTCCGGGGATGCGCGTATCTGAGGGGCAGACCAATACGCCGGGTGTGAAAGTGAAATCTGAGGTTGGCTATTCACAATTTTCATCGTCATATTTAATGCGATAGTCCTGCCTCCTATCTGGAAAAACACACACCCGCTTCGGCGGGTTTTTTGTTGGGTGAATTATGGGTTCCTGGTTATTCAAATTACAGCCAGCATCATTCCGCGGCGTGCCGTTCAAAGTCTCTGGCGATGAAGGCACGTTTGGGCGACGGGCAACTACGCACGAATACCCGTTGCGCGATGTGCCGTTTACGCAAGATATGGGCCGCAAAGCGCGGCGATACTCCGTTTCCGCCTATCTTGTTGGCAACGACTACATGAGCCAGCGTGATCGCCTGCTTACTGCGCTTGAGCAGGGCGGCAGTGCAACGCTGATTCACCCGTACTATGGAGTGTAAACGTTGACGGTGAAATAAAGGTGCAGCACCGTCGTGACAACGGCGGCATGTGCACAATTTCGCTTCAGTTCGTTGAAGCTGGACAGTTGAACTACCCGACATCCGGCGGCGCTACTGAACAGAACGTTCAAAAAGCGGCAGACCAGGCTGATCAGTCTTTTGCTGATAAATTTCTTGAAGATTTCGATTTGACCGGACCGGGCTGGATCAGTGACGGTGTTATGCAGAATGCAAGCGATATGCTTGATGATGTGATCGAGGTTTTCGAAGTGGTGGACACCGGCATAAGCGATGCCGCCAGGCTGTTGCAGGGTGATCTGTCCGTGCTGTTCCCGCCCCCATCGCAAGGCGCTGAAATTATCGAGCGCGTCCAGGAAATGTGGGCCGCCGGGAAGTCGATTTATTACAACACTGACAGCGCAATTAGTGCGGTTGATATTCTTAAATCTGTTGCCGCTTTTACTTCACTGGCGCCGCGGGGCGTGTGGCCAACGTTAAGCGCAACAGAGCAGCAAATTACCCGTGCGACAAACTCATTTTCGCAGCTGATGCGCAGCACCGCAGTTGTACAGTCCACCCGTCAATTCTCTGAGCTACCGACTCCGACCCAGCGCAATCCACGCCTGGCTGCTAATAGCCATTCGGCGTTAAACGACACGCCGGGGCAGGTAAGCAAAGTGACGATAATGCCCGTCAGTTATGACCAGCTAACGCGGCAGCGGGTAACTTATAGCCAGCTTTTTGACCGTGAAACATGCCGTGTTACAGGTGATGATCCGTTTATTCGTCTTGAGAATCTGAGGCAGGCTGTTTTGCTGGATATCCAGAAGCGCCTTCAGCAGTCAGCAAAAATGATCACCCGCACGCCGGACGATGTTACCCCTGCTGTTGTGCTGGCATCTACGTGGTACGACGATGCCGGGCGAGGCGCTGAAATTGTCGCGCTTAACAATATTCCTCACCCCGGTTTTGTACCGCCGGACCCACTGCGAGTGGCTTCTGAATGAATGATCATGATGTGACCCTGCGCGTCAACGGAAAGGAATTTGCAGGCTGGACGCGCGTAAATATTTCAGCAGGTATCGACCGGATAGCCCGCAACTTTGATGTAGAGATTACACGGCAGTGGCCGCAGAGCAACAATCTTGCAGCATTGGCGCTGCCGGTCATCGATGGTGATGTTGTTGAAGTGCTGATCGGCGACGATAAAGTATTAACGGGGTATGTTGATTCCACGCCGCTGCGCTATGACGCAAACAGTGTCAGCGCCAGCATTGCAGGCCGCAGCAAAACCGAAGACCTGATCGACTGTTCGGCGCCGACGCAGCCAGGCCAGTTCACTAACCGCAGCCTGGCGCAAATCGTCAGCACGCTGGCGCAGCCGTTCGGCGTGAATGTGGTCAGCGCCACGCCGGAGAGCGCCACGTTAACCAGCTTTCAAATTGACTATGGCGAGACCGTCAGCGAAGCACTTAATCGGCTTCTCGGGCTTGAGCAGGTGCTTGCGTTCGACAATGCCGACGGCGCGCTTGTACTGGACACCGTTGGCAATGAAAAGGCGCATACCGCACTTGTCCTGGGGCAGAACGTGATCAGTGCAGAAAGTCCCCGTGATTTCAGCGACCGCTTTTCTGAGTACACCGTTTCTGGCCAGCGGGCCGGTTCAGACGAAGATTATGGCGAGACAACGAACAGCAAAATTACCACAACAGTGAAAGATGGCGCTGTTAAACGCTACAGGCCTTTGATCATTAAACAGTGCGGAAACGCCACGCTTGCCACCGCAAAAGCGCGGGCGCAGTACGAACAGGCGCACCGCGAGGGCTTAACACTTGAAACCACTTATACGGTAGTGGGGTGGCGCCAGGGCGATGGCCAACTCTGGCAACCAAACCAGCGCGTCGTCGTGTGGGATCCGGTAATGGGGTTCGATAACGCGGAGCTTGTGGTGGCAGAAACTACCTGGCAACTCGATAACGGTGGTTTAACCACGCGCCTGCGCGTTGGTCCGCTGGCTGCTTACATGCCTGAACCGCAAACAGAGAAGCGCCACCGCCGCCGTCGCCGCCGGTCCGACGATGATGGGGGGAGCTTCTGATGAAATCAGCATTTTCGCGCATCGAGCGCACATTACAGAACCTGCTGGCTCGTGCGGTCGTTACAGGTCTGGATACGGCAAAAAAATGCCAGATGCTTCAGGTTGAACTGATGCCCGGAGAACCAAAAGAAAACGTCGAACACCTGGAACCCTACGGATTCACAAGCGCGCCGCTGACCGGTGCGGAAGGGTTCGCCCTGTTCCCTGACGGTGACCGCTCGCACGGTGTGATCCTGATGGTTGCCGACCGGCGTTATCGTATCAAAGGGCTGACTGCCGGGGAGGTGGCAATTTACACCGACGAAGGTGATACGCTGACATTTAAGCGTGGAAATATCGTCGAACTGAATACAAAAATTTTCAACGTTAACGCGGCTGATGCGGTGAATATTAAAACCAAATCATTCAATGTGAATGCTGCCAACGCAGCAGATATAAAAACAAAAATATTCACACTTGATGCCTCAACATCTACTGCGCTGACAACTGCCGCTTGTTCAATCAAAGCGACATACACAGTCAGTGTTTCCGCTCCACAAATTGGGCTTAACGGTAATCTTACTGTCAGCGATGCCGGTGGCGGCGCAGCGGGTAATGCAGTACTGCGCGGAAACCTCACACTTCAAGGCAATCAGCAAACTACTGGCACCAGTACAGCTACAGATCATCTCTCATCTGGTAAGTCTGGCGCATTGCATCGTCATCCTGGTGACAGCGGCGGAACTACGGGCACACCGATATGATTTTTTTCCTAAATGGTGTTTTAACTGATCAGACTGCGGTAACAAACCCTATACCGCGGGCGGTGATTATTTCCCTTTTCTCCTGGCGCCGAGCGAACCCTGATGTTAATGCCCCGACGCCGATGGGCTGGTGGGGTGACACATATCCCACAGTTACAGGGGATCGGATAGGCTCCCGGCTCTGGCTGCTGGGCCGTGAGAAGATCACAAACGATACGCTGAACCGGGCGCGTGATTACGCGACCGAAGCGCTTCAGTGGATGCTCGACGACGGCGTGGCCGCGCGTATCGACGTTGATTCACGCCGCATCGGGCAGGAATCCGCTGTGCTCGATATCAAGATTTATCAGCGCGATGGGACTACATGGAACATGCGATTCGATGATTACTGGAGAATTTTAAATTATGGCTGACAGCGATTTTTACCGCCCGCCACTGCCTGAGCTTATTACTCAGATTCGCAACGATATTCTTTCCCGCTTCCAGCAAGATGAGGTTTTACGCCGGGCAAATGCTGAAGTGTATTCCCGCGCAACGGCTGCTGCTGTTAATTCACTGTATGGCTATTTGGATTATCTTGCCCGCAATCTGCTCCCTGATTTGGCAGATGAAGCCTGGCTGTACCGGCACGGCAATCTGAAAAAATGCCCTCGCAAACAACCCGCAGCGGCGGCAGGCTGGGTGCGCTGGGATGGGGTAAGTGACGGACTGGTGATTGATGAAGGTGTGGAAATCCAGCGTGATGATCAGGTGACATTCACTGTTACCACCTCCACAACTTCGGCGGGCGGTGTTATGCGTGCGCCAGTGATGTGCGAAACGGCGGGGGATGATGGAAATACAGACGACGGCACAGGCTTGATGCTGGTTAGCCCTGTCGCCGGTCTGCCTTCTCGCGGCGCCGCTGATACTATCAATGGCGGTACTGATCTGGAAGATTTAGAGCAGTGGCGTGCCAGAATCATCGACCACTGGTACTACGTGCCGCAGTCCGGTGCTGATCCTGATTATATTGTATGGGCTGAAAGCGTACAGGGCATTACCCGGGCGTGGACATTACGAAACTATGCGGGGTTGGGGACAGTCGGCGTGCTGTGCGCAACGGATGACGACAATGATCCGACTCCAACTGCGCAGGAAGTTCAGAATGTTTATGACTACATCGCGCCAAAATCGGCGGTTGCTGGCTCAGCCCTTTTTGTGTTTGGCCCAGCAGTCAAAACTGTTGATTTCCAGATACTGGTTAACCCCGACACTGCCGATACCCGCGCAGCAGTACAAAGCGAAGTAAAAGCCTGGCTCAAGCGCGACGGGCAGCCATCGGCGACGCTTGAAATGTCGCGTCTCGATGAAGCTATTAGTGCCGCGGCGGGTGAATACAGCCACACCCGTCTCATGCCGGACGCCGATATTACGCTTGGGGCCACTGAGCTGCCCGTTGCCGGAGCCTTTACATGGACACAGACCAGTTAACGCAGAATTACCAGCAGCAGTTACATAACCTTTTACCGCCTGGCCCTGCGTGGAGTGATAACGATCCTCTTCTTGCAGGGCTGGTACCAGCCTTCGCAGCGGTACATGAGCGCGCTAATGACCTGGTGCGTGAAAGTGACCCCCGACAGACCGTGGAATTACTCGAACGATGGGAAACTGTTAGTGGGTTGCCCGATTCCTGCTCAGTGCCGGGAGCTGATACGCTGGAAGAACGGCAGCGGAGGCTAAATTCAAAAGTTAATGCTGTCGGCGGTATTACAGAAGATTTTTATTTATCAGTGCTGGATGATATCGGATATCCGGACGCAACAATTACAACTTTCGGCGGCGATAATTTCAGGTGCACATCACATTGTAATGATTCGCTTCACGATGAAATGTCTAATTTTGTTTGGCAGGTTAATTTCACGGAGGAAACGAAAGTGTTCTCTATGACATGTGATTCAAAATGTAATGAGCATATTCGAACGTGGGGAAACACCGTCGCTGAATGCGTTATGAATAAATTATGCCCGTCACATACTGTGGTTATATTTAGTTATCCGTAGGAGTTAAAATGCATCGTATTGACACATCGACAGCGCAAAAAGATAAATTTGGCGCGGGTAAAAATGGTTTTACGGATGGCAATCCGCAGACAGGAACACAATCCACTGCTTTAAATGCCTCATTTTTCGATACAGTTCAGGAAGAAGTCTGTGCTGTTATAGAAGATGAGGGTATTACTCTGGATTCTGAAAATAACGGACAATTACTCGAGGCAATAAAGAGCAAAATTACTACTGCTATTGCCGGACTTCCCGGCGCTCCCGTCACCAGCGTAAACGGCAAGACAGGCGCCGTTCAGCTTAAAGCGACTGACGTGGGAGCAGTAGCGAGCGTCAACGGCGCAAAACCTGACGCTAACGGCAATGTGACTGTTTCAATTCCCGGCGCTCCCGTCACCAGCGTAAACGGCAAGACAGGCGCCGTTCAGCTTAAAGCGACTGACGTGGGAGCAGTAGCGAGCGTCAACGGCGCAAAACCTGACGCTAACGGCAATGTGACTGTTTCAATTCCCGCCGCACCTGTCACCAGCGTAAACGGCAAGACGGGCGCCGTTCAGCTTAAAGCCCAGGATGTTGGTGTGACAATGGATAATATCGGCACTAATCAGTATGCATTAAGCACAAACGGAATAGCGCGTGTAATAGGTATCGGAGGGATTGCAAGTAACAATAATGAAGTGACCGTAACTCTCGGTCGCGCTTTTCCCAGTAAGATTGTAGCAATAAGCGGATCTTTTTCGGGGAATGGTGGGCAGGATTCCGACTCATGGTGGACAGCAACCGTTATTAACTCAGGATCCTTTACATTGCGTAGCAGGAACGCCAGCGGCACATGGTCATTCGTCTTAACGGGTAATTAATTATGAGAAAATTTTTTAGCAACACAACCCGAAGCTTTTACTGGGAAGAAGATAAAGAAGTATTTGATGCACTGGGAACCTGGCCAGCAGATGCCGTGACTGTTTCCGAAGCTGACTGGCAGTCATATCAGGGCGTTGCACCGCAGTGGAAATTGCCAGCTGTCGATGATAATGGGGAAATGTACTGGATAGATGATCCGTCAGTTGATATCTCGGCAGCTGTTTTGCAGTGTAATACAGAACGACGTGATGAATTATTGCGTAAAATTACTCAAAGGGCTTTTCCACTGCTGGCCGCCGCAGCTATGAAAGCGGCAACCGATGAGCAGAAAGCAGAGCTTAAAAATTTACAGGCATACGCTGTGAAGTTGCTGAACATGACAGATCTGGCGGAGCCAAAACCAGCCTGGCCGCAAATTATTGATTGATTGTTTCAGGTGATTTAGAGCTTAACCCGAGCTTTTCGGCAAGCTTGTGAAGTGTTGATTCAGGCACTGCTTCAGATGCGAAAGCAATAAAATCTTGCCAGTTACTATTTACAAATCCTGCGAGTAATTCCTTTTCTATATCCGTGAGCTGCATTTATTTTGCCTCCATACAATTAAGCGTAAAAAGTATCGGGAGAAGAAGTTCTATTCAAATGGTTAAGAACGATCAATTCCTTCGAATTGATCGCTAAAAACGATCATAATATGAAATTTTACGCTAAATTCCTTCAGTGGTGAATGTTTCATTATTACTCATTCGCTCGATTGATGTTTACGAGGCTGTTATGACACTTACAGTTACCATTTCTGGAACCTACATGGATCCAGAGGGCAACCCGCTGCCCGGTAAAACTATTACGTTTGAATCGCTTTATAACTCTTCTCAAACGCAACTTAAAACAACAGTACAGTTAACAACTGATGAGGCAGCAAATTACACTGTCTCACTTGTGCCCAACTTTTATAATGTTTGCGAACTTGATAATAAGGGGCGATCAAAATGGCTTGGTAATATTCAGATTTTTGCAGATAGCCCGCCCGGTACGCTTAATGAGTATTTGACTGCTTTCAAAGTGGATCAGGCGCAGCCAGGAATCTTGGCAGAAATGGAAGAAATTCTGGAGGAGACTAAAGATGTAGCAGAACAATTAGAAAATTATATTGATGCTGAGAATATAGCATATATAGATAAAGAAAATAAATTTACAAAAATTACGTATTTTGAAGGGTATTCAATATTTGACTATACGGTTGATTTTAATAAAAGAGTAAATATAAAAAGCGATGTCTATTTCACTGGTTCTATAACTCAATTTAATACCCCTTTAAGCAATCCCCCTGATTTTTTAACGGGAGTAAACATATGGGGTAGTGCTAAGTATTATCTCGATTATAAAGGCCGCGGGCATGGTGGTATTTACTTTTCTACTGCTGCGGATAAAATCAAGGATGTTGGTGGTATATTTCCGACGTATGACGACCAAAAAACGCACTTAATACAGAACAAGTTAGCAGAGAAATTATTAATTGAATTTAATAATGCAGGATCTGAGGGTATTAAATTTAAGGCGTCAGATGGTGTTGAACGCTCTGTTTATAATGAAGGTTTTCCACCCCCGGCTGCGGCACTGACGGATACGTTACCTGAAACCTCAACTATACCAACCATGTATTACATTGCTAGCGAGGGGGCTCTGTACTTTGTTGTGGGCGATAAAAAATACAGGATCACATTGACTGCCGTCTAATTCTTGGCGTCATGTAAGACAGCCAAAGGGAGATGTGGTGAACGGACTTATAAGCCACGGAAGGCAAAAATCATAAAAATGGTGCGCACCGAATAGTATGATTTTTAACGAAAGCGATGATACCTACACACAAAAAATACGTAAAGCATCGTGAAGCGGAACTGGAAGAAGCTACGCAAAACAGATAGAAAATGGGGGCAAATTTGGGGGCAAAACGACCCCTGGGGGCAATTTTGGGGCAGTAAAAAGGCTCTTTATGTCCGATAGTGTCTTTTTGCCGAATCGGGTAAATGAATGATAACCATGGAAAAGTTAAAGTTTACAGTGAGTTGGTAAAAAAGGTAGGATACCCCCCTATAGTATCAGGAGGGCGTATGCCGCATTCACCCGAAGATAAAAAACGTATTATGACCCGCGTCCGCCGCATTCGGGGCCAGGTTGATGCCCTTGAACGCGCCCTGGAATCGGGCGATCCCTGTCTCGCCATTTTGCAGCAAATTGCCGCCGTGCGCGGCGCTGCCAATGGTCTGATGGGGGAAATGGTCGAAATTCACCTCAAAGATGAGCTGGTGACGGGGGAGACCACCCCGGATCAGCGGGCTGTGCGGATGGCGGAAGTCGGCCATTTACTGCGCTCTTATCTAAAATAAACCCACACACCTCACAACAAGGGAAAGACATCATGAAATCTCGCGCAGCTGTCGCGTTCGGCCCAGGCCAGCCGCTGAAAATCGTTGAAATTGATGTTGCTCCGCCGAAGAAAGGCGAAGTGCTGATCAAAATTACCCACACCGGCGTTTGCCATACCGATGCGTTTACCCTGTCCGGTGACGATCCGGAAGGCGTATTCCCGGCGGTGCTCGGCCACGAAGGGGGCGGTGTGGTGGTGGAAGTGGGTGAAGGCGTCACCAGCCTGAAGCCCGGCGACCATGTGATCCCGCTCTACACCGCAGAGTGCGGCGAGTGTAAGTTCTGCAAATCCGGCAAAACTAACCTCTGCCAGGCCGTGCGCGCCACGCAGGGCAAAGGACTTATGCCGGACGGCACCACCCGTTTCTCCTATAACGGCGAGCCCATTTATCACTACATGGGTACCAGCACCTTCAGCGAATACACGGTGTGCGCCGAGATCTCACTGGCGAAAGTGAATCCGCAGGCCCCGCTGGATAAAGTCTGTCTGCTCGGCTGCGGTGTCACCACCGGTATCGGCGCGGTGCATAACACGGCGAAAGTGAAAGAGGGGGACACCGTGGCGGTGTTCGGCCTGGGCGGGATCGGTCTGGCGGTTATCCAGGGCGCGGTACAGGCGAAAGCTGGGCGTATCATTGCTGTGGATACCAACCCGGAGAAATTTAAGCTCGCAGGTGAGATGGGGGCGACCGACTTTATCAACCCGAAAGACTACGACAAACCGGTTCAGGACGTGATCGTTGAGCTGACCGATGGCGGCGTGGACTTTAGCTTCGAATGTATCGGCAACGTCAACGTAATGCGCTCAGCGCTGGAGTGCTGCCACAAAGGCTGGGGCGAGAGCATCATTATCGGTGTGGCCGGCGCGGGTCAGGAGATCAAAACCCGTCCCTTCCAGCTGGTGACAGGGCGCGTATGGCGCGGGTCAGCATTTGGCGGCGTGAAAGGCCGTACTCAGCTGCCGGGCATGGTTGAAGATGCGATGGTCGGTAAAATTCAGCTTGATCCGTTCATTACGCACCGCCTGCCGCTGGAGCAGATCAACGAAGCCTTCGATCTGATGCACGAAGGAAAATCCATTCGCACCGTTATCCATTTCGGCGACAACTGATTATTCTGCCAGCGGTTTTTTCCGCTGGCATTTCTTCCCTGATCTTCTCTAAAGTGTGACCTGTCCGGCGCTTTTAGACGTAATTTAATTCCCTGGCGTGCCGATGACTCTTTTACAGGCGTGTTATTACGCATCTTACCTATAAGAGAGTCGACGGTCATGGACAACACAACATCGATGCAGGCGCAGCCTAAGCTGGGTTTCTTGCATCACATCCGGCTGGTTCCGCTGTTTTCCTCCATTCTCGGTGGCATTATTCTCCTGTTTGCATTGAGCTCAGGTCTGGCAGGCTATTTCCTGCTCCAGGCCGATAACGATCAGCAGGATGTCACGGCAGAAATCCAGGTGCGCACCGGTCTGTCAAACAGTTCCAACCATTTACGCACCGCCCGTATCAACATGATCCACGCGGGTGCGGCCAGCCGTATCGCGGAGATGGAGGCGATGAAACAAAACATCGCTGAGGCTGAGATCCGCATCAGGCAGTCGCAGGATGGATTTGCCGCCTATATGAAGCGCACCGTTCGTACCCCGGCTGATGAAGCGCTGGATGGCGATCTGAAAACCCGCTATGACGCCTACATCGCCGGTATGCAGCCGATGCTGAAATATGCCAAAAACGGCATGTTTGAAGCCATTATTAACCACGAAAATGAGACCGCGCGTCCGCTGGACGATGCCTATAACGCGGTGCTGCTGAAGGCGATAAAAATCCGCACCGAACGCGCCAACGCGCTGACGGCACAGGCTCACACCCGCACCCGGCTGGGGCTGATGTTTATGTTCGGCGCGTTTGGCCTGGCGCTGGCGCTGGCGGTGATCACCTTTGTGGTGCTGCGCCGTACGGTGATAAACCCGCTCCAGCGAGCCGCTACGCGTATCGAAAATATCGCAAAAGGCGATTTGACCATGCCGGACGAACCGACCGGACGCAGCGAAATTGGCCGCCTGACGCGCGATCTGCAAACGATGCAGCACGCGCTGGTGACAACCGTGGGCACCGTGCGGCAAGGGGCGGAGGAGATCTACCGTGGAACCAGCGAGATCTCCGCGGGTAACACCGATCTCTCTTCCCGTACCGAGCAGCAGGCGGCGGCGATTGAACAGACGGCGGCCAGCATGGAGCAGCTCACCGCGACGGTGAAACAGAACGCCGATAACGCGCATCATGCGAGTAAACTGGCAGAAGATGCCTCCGGTAAGGCCAGCCGCGGGGGGCAGATGGTCTCCGGCGTGGTGAAAACCATGGGTAATATTTCCACCAGCTCGAAGAAGATCTCTGAAATTACCGCTGTGATTAACAGTATCGCGTTCCAGACCAATATTCTGGCGCTCAACGCGGCGGTCGAGGCGGCGCGTGCGGGTGAACAGGGACGCGGCTTTGCGGTCGTGGCGAGTGAAGTCCGCACCCTGGCAAGCCGCAGCGCGAATGCGGCGAAAGAGATTGAAAGCCTGATTAATGAATCGGTGTCGCTTATCGATCAGGGTTCCGGGGAAGTGGTTGCGGCGGGCAATACCATGAATGAGATTGTCGAGGCGGTTAAACGCGTCACCGATATTATGCTGGAGATTGCCGCGGCGTCCGATGAGCAGAGCCGCGGCATTGTTCAGGTGAGCCAGGCGATTTCCGAGATGGACAAGGTGACGCAGCAGAATGCCTCGCTGGTGGAAGAAGCTTCTGCGGCGGCGGCCTCGCTGGAAGAGCAGGGCGCACGTCTGACGGAGGCCGTTGGCGCGTTTCGTCTCAACGGGGCGCGCGCAGGACGGACTACAGCCGCTGCAACCGCAGCGAAACCCGCGCCTTTAACCCCGGCGGCGGCCGTCTCAGGTGATAACTGGGAAACGTTCTGAGTAAGACAGACCCGCCCTCGCGGCGGGTTCTGCGTTTAGGGTCAGAGAGGCATTGATTTACGAATGGCGCTTAACAGCGTTTGGGCGCCTTCAGAGAGCGGGGCATCTACCCGCGTCAGGATCCCAATCGGTTCTCCCGCGCCGGGCGATGTTACCGGCAGCGCCGTAAGCACACCGCGTCGCAGATCGTCCTTCACCGCGCCGGACGGCACAAACCACACGTAGTCGTAATCCACCGTAAGCTGGCGCGACAGCGACGCCGAAAGCGTTTCAATACACCCGGAAGGCAGCGTGCAGCCCTGCATTTGCAGCAACGCCTCCGCATTCTGACGCGGAACGGTTCCTTTTGGTGAGACTACCACCGGCCACTCCATCACGCGGCTCAGGGTCACGGTGTCCTGCAACAGGGGATGATTCGGACGCACGACCAGCTTCAGCGATTCCAGGAACAGCAGCTCGTAATTCAGGCCGCTCATCAGTTCCGGATCGGACATCCGCCCAATGCCCAGATCCAGCTCGCCTGACTTCAGGCCCGCCAGCAGCATGGTATTATTCATGGTCGCGACCTGAAGCGTGGCGTGCTTTTGCTGACGGTGGAACTGGCCGATCGCCGCAGGCAGTATACCCAGCGCCGCCGTTGGCAGCGCGCCCACGCGCACGATGTCGCTGGCCGACTCCTCTTTACGGTTGAGCGCCTGACCGGCGGTATTGAGGGCATCGAGAACTTTAACGGCATGCGTCAGGAACTGTTCACCCACGAGAGTAAGCTGAGCGCCCAGACGGCCGCGATCGAACAGGCGGGTTCCGGTAAGCTGTTCCAGTTCGTTCAGCGTTTTGGATAGTGCAGGCTGACTGAGGTTAAGGGTTTCAGCCGCTCGCCCCAGCGTTCCCTGTTGAGCGACGGCCACAAAAGTATGCAAATGGCGCAAGCGTATGCGCTGACTGAACAGACCATTTTTTTCCATAGGCGATGTTAAAAACAGAGCGACGCGGGTGACAAGTTAAGATGTTTGAATTTGATAACCTGATAGCAAAATATTTTTAACATTTGATCTATTTGAGTTACAACCGTTTTTCGAAAATGCCCACGCTTTGACCACTGGTCTGCCTGGATCACAATTCGTAAATTCTTCCCAACGAAAGGAACGGGCTTCTCTACACTCCAGGTAGTATTCACTGGAGGCATGACATCATGGCGAACACCATCACGGCTGATGATATTCGGGAACACTTTTCGCAGGCTATGTCGGCGATGTACCAGCAGGAAGTTCCGCAGTACGGCACCTTGCTGGAACTGGTGGCGGACGTTAACCTGGCGGTTCTGGAAAATAACCCACTTTTACATGAACAACTGGCAAACGCAGACGAACTGGCGCGCCTGAATGTTGAACGTCACGGTGCGATCCGCGTGGGCACCGCTCAGGAGCTTTCCACCCTGCGCCGGATCTTCGCCATTATGGGCATGTACCCGGTCAGCTATTACGATCTCTCCCAGGCGGGCGTGCCCGTCCACTCGACGGCGTTTCGTCCGACAGACGATGCGGCGCTCTGCCGTAATCCGTTTCGCATTTTTACCTCGCTGCTGCGCCTGGAGCTGATTGAAAACGTTGCGCTGCGCGAAAGGGCGGCGGAGATCCTCTCCCGGCGCAACATCTTTACGCCGCGCTGCCTGGAACTGATCGACCTGCATGATGCGCAGGGACACTTTACTGAGGCACAGGCGCGCGAATTTGTGCAGGAAGCCCTGGAAACCTTCCGCTGGCATCGCCATGCGACGGTCGATCAGGAAACCTATCTGGCGCTGAGCAACGAACATCGCCTGATTGCCGACGTGGTCTGTTTCCCGGGGTGCCATATCAACCATCTCACGCCGCGCACGCTGGATATCGACCGGGTGCAGGAGCTAATGCCGAAGTACGGCATTGAGCCGAAAATTCTGATTGAAGGCCCGCCGCGCCGCGAGGTGCCGATCCTCCTGCGCCAGACCAGCTTTAAGGCGCTGGAGGAGCCGGTGCTTTTCGCGGGAGAACACAAGGGCACCCATACCGCGCGTTTCGGTGAGATTGAGCAGCGCGGCGTGGCCCTTACGCCGAAAGGGCGCGAGCTGTACGACAGTCTGTTAAATCAGGCCGGGACCGGCAAAGACAACCTGACCCACCAGCTTCACCTGCGCGAGATCTTCAGCGCCTTCCCGGACAGCGAAATGTTCCTGCGCCGTCAGCGGCTGGCTTATTTCCGCTACCGTCTGACCCCGACAGGTGAGGCGCATCGACACGCGTTTCGTCCCGGCGACGATCCGCAGCCGCTGATCGAACGGGGCTGGGTTGTGGCACAGCCCATCACCTACGAGGATTTTCTGCCCGTCAGTGCGGCTGGGATCTTCCAGTCGAATCTTGGCAATGAAACGCAGGCGCGCAGCCACGGCAATGCCAGCCGCAATGCCTTCGAAGCCGCGCTCGGCTGTGCGGTGTACGACGAGTTTTCGCTTTACGAGGAGGCGGAAGCGCGCAGCAAACAGCGTTGCGGTTTGCTCTGAAACCGTTACTCTGCAAGGGTGTGATGGAAAAAGAAGGTTGGTATGGAAAATCCCTCCGCCCCTGTGGTTGAAACGCGCCAGGGCGCACTGATTGGTTTTACTGAAGGCGATACCCACGTGTGGTGCGGCATTCCCTATGCAGCACCGCCCGTAGGCCAGTGGCGCTGGCGCTCCCCGCGTCCCCCCGCGCGCTGGGATGGCGTGCGTCCGGCGACGGCGTTCTCCGCCTCCAGCTGGCAGAGCAGCGAAAGCTGTCAGGAGCTGGGCGGCGGCGATCCCGGCCAGTTCTCTGAAGACTGCCTCTACCTTAACGTCTGGTCGCCGATCGCACGCGCCGCGCCGCTTCCCGTGATGGTCTGGCTGCACGGCGGGGGCTTTACCCTCGGCGCTGGCGGGCTGCCTCCGTATAACGGCAGGGCGCTGGCGAAGCGCGGCGCGGTGGTGGTGACAATTAATTACCGTCTCGGGCACCTCGGCTTTTTTGCCCATCCGGCGCTGGAGGGGGAAGAAGAGCGCGTGGTGCATAACTTTGCGCTGCTCGATCAGATCCAGGCCCTGGAATGGGTGCGCGATAACATCGCCGCGTTCGGCGGCGATCCTGAGAACATCACCGTATTTGGCGAGTCGGCCGGCGCGCGCAGCGTGCTGTCGCTGATGGCCTCTCCGCTTGCGCGAGGACTGTTCCATAAAGCCATTGTGCAAAGCGGGTACACGCTGCCCGACACCCCGCGCGAGCAGGCCATGCATAAAGGCGAAGCGATTGCCGCCCATTTCGGCCTGCAAAATGCCACCGCGGAACAGCTTCGCGCGATCCCGCCTGAGGCGTTCTGGCCGCTGACCTCGCCGCTGAATATCGCCCCTGCGCCCATCGTGGGGGATTGCGTTTTGCCTGAGGCCATGCTCGACGTCTTTTTCGCGGCCCGCCAGCATCCTGTACCGGTGATGATTGGGTCAAACAGCGACGAAGCCAGCGTGATGTCGGTGTTCGGGGTCGATCTGGCCGGGCAGATCCAGAAGCTTCGCCGCGAGCGGCGCTTTGGCCTGGGGCTGATTAAGCTGCTTTATCCTGGCGTGAAGGGCGATGAGGAACTTGGCAGGCAGGTATGCCGCGACATGGCCTTCACCACCATGGGATACGTGGTGATGCAGGCGCAGCAGCGGGCGGGCGGCCTGTGCTGGCGATACTGGTTTGATTATGTGGCCGAAGCGGAGCACGCGACGTACATCAACGGCGCCTGGCACGGCAACGAAGTGCCCTACGTGTTCGATACCCTTGGACAGGTGGAACCCTCGCGGCAGTATGTAAATGAACTCGATCTGGCCTTCGCCGCTCAGGTGGCGGACTACTGGGTGAGCTTCGCCCGGGATGCGGGGGCACGCGATAGCCTGGCAGGGCCCACGCGCTGGCCCGCCTGCCGGAAAGGGCGGGACGTGCTGTTACGTATCGGTGTGAATAAACATGCAGGTTTTCGGCTTGAAAACCGCTTCATGCGTGCCCGTATGAGCCTCTTCAAACGGGTGATGAAACACCACGTCAGCCTCGACTGAGCAGACAGGCGCGAAACGCATCCAGTCCGTTTTCCGGGCCGGGTGCGTCGCGTAATACCAGCCGGTAGCTCGCCCCCGTCTTTATGCTTGTGTCAAAAGGCCGCATCAGCCGTCCGGCGCGCACGTCCTCCTCCACCAGCGTTTCATCCGCGATGGCGATGCCCAGCCCCTGAATGGCGGCGGTAATGGCCAGATCCATGGTTTCGAAGTGTTGATTTTTGAGCATAGCTGGCGGCGGACCCGGCTGTTTCGCCAGCCACAGCGTCCAGTCCGTTTTGTCCCGCGTGGGGTGAAGGAAGGTGAGAGTTTCCAGCGCAGAACCGGCCCGTAGCGGGCTCATCACCGGGGTTAAGGCCTCTTCGAACAGCAGATCGCCGGCGCTCATGTGCGTCCCAAACACAATCGCCGCGTCACAGGATTCGGTTTTGAAATTGACGTTATGATCGGTGGTGGTGGTCAGCGCAATCTGGAGTTCCGGCTGTTCGCGCTCCACCTGTAGCAGACGCGGCACCAGCCAGCGCATCGCGCAGGTAGGCGCTTTCAGACGAATAACGGTCTGGTGCGTTCGCGCCTGTTCAGCAACGTTCAGCAGGTGCTCAAACGCAGATTGCAGCTCCGGCAGCAGGGCGCTTCCCTGAGAGGAGAGACGCAGGCCGCGCGCATGGCGCTCGAACAGCGGGAAGCCGAACCAGCTTTCCAGCGAGGCGATTTTGCGGCTTACCGCCCCCTGCGTCAGACAAAGCTCCCTGGCGGCATGGGTAAGATTCAGGTGACGCGCGGTCACGATGAACGTCTCTACGGCATTGAGCGGAAATGAACGACGCGACATATCTCACCTTAGCTATGCGTTTTTGTCATGGCTATTATGACAACAATTCGATTGTCCCGGCAATGAAGTTGTTGTTTGAATAGTTATGCATTCACCACGAGAAGGGACAGAGGATGACTTTGAAAACGCCGGTGCAGACACGATCCAAATTGCCCGATGTGGGAACCACCATTTTTACCGTTATCGGCCAGCTTTCAGCCCGGCATAACGCCATCAACCTTTCTCAGGGTGCGCCGAATTTTTCCTGCGACCCAAAACTTATCACCGGCGTGACCCGCGCCATGGAGGCAGGGCATAACCAGTACGCCTCCATGACCGGGCTGCAACCGCTCAGGGAGCGCATTGCGGACAAAATTGCCACGCTCTATGGCACGCGCTATGACCCGGCGAGTGAGGTACTGGTGACCGCCAGCGCCAGCGAAGGGCTTTACTCAGCCATCAGCGGCCTGGTTCATCCTGGGGATGAGGTGATCTATTTCGAGCCCTCCTTTGACAGCTATGCGCCGATTGTGCGTCTGCAAGGGGCGACGCCGATCGCCATTAAGCTGACGGTACCGGATTTTGCCGTGAACTGGGATGAAGTACGGGCGGCTATTACCCCGCGCACGCGGATGATCATCGTCAATACGCCGCACAACCCGAGCGGACAGGTGTTTTCAGCCGCCGATCTGGACCAGCTGGCAGCGCTGACGCGCCACACCGACATCATCATTTTGTCTGACGAAGTGTACGAGCACGTCGTTTTTGATGGCGAACCGCACCACGGAATGGCGACGCACCCGCAGTTGGCGGAGCGCAGCGTGATTATTTCTTCTTTCGGAAAAACCTATCACGTCACCGGCTGGCGCGTGGGTTATTGTGTGGCGCCCGCGGAGCTGATGGATGAGATATGTAAAGTCCATCAATTTTTAATGTTCTCGGCCGATACGCCGATGCAGTACGCGTTTGCCGAACACATGACCGATCCGCAAACCTGGCTGTCGCTGGCGGCGTTTTATCAGCGCAAGCGCGATCTGCTGCAAAGTTTGCTCGCCGACTCACCGTTCAGGCTGCTACCGAGTGCCGGTTCGTTCTTCCTGCTGGCGGATTACAGCGGCTTTAGCGACGAGCGCGACAGCGAGATGGTGAAAAGGCTGATTGTCGAGTACGGGGTTGCCACCATTCCGCTGTCGGCGTTTTATGCCGATGGCACGGACAATAAGTTAATCCGTCTCTCTTTTGCGAAAGATGAGGCGACGTTACGGGCAGGTGCCCAGGCCCTTTGTCGGGTTACACCACGTTAAGGAATTTGAGATGAAATTACGCGCGTTAGTTGTCGGCATGGGACTGTTGTGTTCATTCTCGTCGTTTGCCGCTACCGAGTTGCGATACGGGCTGGAAGCGGAATATCCGCCGTTTGAAAGCCGCAATGCGTCAGGGGAGCTGGAAGGGTTTGACGTAGAGCTGGGAAATGCCATCTGTAAAGCCGCCGCGCTGAAGTGCAGCTGGGTTGAAACCTCGTTTGATGCGTTGATCCCCGGTCTGGTGGCGAAAAAGTTCGACGCCATAAACTCGGCGATGAACATCACCGAACAGCGTCGCAAAAGCATTGATTTCACCCAGCCCATCTATCGCATTCCCTCCCAGCTGGTGGGCAAAGCCGGTTCTGCGGTAGAGGCTACCCCCGAAGGGCTGAAGGGCAAAACCATCGGCGTTCTTCAGGGTTCAATTCAGGAAACTTACGCCAAAGAGCACTGGGAAAAGCACGGTGTCACCGTGGTGTCTTATAAAGATCAGAATATGGCCTGGGGAGATCTGCTGAATGGTCGCATCGATGCCTCGCTGGTCATGTCAGCGGCCGGGCAGGCAGGTTTCCTCAGTAAGCCGCAGGGTAAAGGGTTTGGCTTTATCGGCAAACCGGTGTCGGACGACACCATCCTCGGCAGTGGGATCGGCTTTGGGCTGCGTAAGGGGGATGAGGCCACCAAAAAGCAGCTTGATGCCGCAATTGATAAAGTACGTGCCGATGGCACGATCGCTAAACTGGCTGATAAGTACTTCCCGGGTATCGATGTCAGCGTAAAATAACCGCCTCGTTGGTCCCGGCTGTTGATGTCCAGCCGGGACTCTTTTATACATAACTTTACCCCTTTTTCAGGCCGTTCTGGTCGACAGAAAATATTTCTCGGTTTGTTCAGATAATCACCCGCCAACAATTGGATTCTTAACCGTTTTTGTTTAGGCTGTGCGTTCTTTCTTGCCGTCATTTCGCTGCGCGCGAAACTCATTCACACGACCATAAGGACGTTTTCTCAGGCATGAATCGCAGACGTTTTCTCAAAGGTTCCCTGGCAATGGCTGCCCTGAGCGGCACTTCTGGCCTTGCTTCTCTGTTTTCCCAGGCGGCATATGCTGCTGACTCCGACATTGCCGACGGTCAGAGCCGTCGCTTTGACTTCTCTGTTCTGCAATCCATGGCGCACGATCTGGCGAAAACCCCGTGGGGCGGTGCGCCGCGTCCACTGCCGGAAACGCTGGCCACCATGACGCCGCAGGCGTACAACGCCATCCGTTACGATGAGAAGCAGTCGCTGTGGAATAACATTGAAGGCCGTCAGCTGGACGCCCAGTTCTTCCATATGGGGATGGGATTCCGCCGCCGCGTGCGCATGTTCTCGCTGGATCAAACCACCTCTCAGGCGCGTGAGATCCACTTCCGGCCTGAGCTGTTCAGCTACGGCGATACGGGCGTGGATACCCGCCAGCTTGAAGGGCAGAGCGACCTCGGCTTCGCCGGATTCCGCGTCTTTAAAGCGCCGGAGCTGGCGCGACGCGATATCGTTTCGTTCCTGGGCGCGAGCTACTTCCGCGCGGTGGATGATACCTACCAGTACGGCCTCTCTGCGCGTGGTCTGGCGGTGGATACCTTTACTGACACCCCGGAAGAGTTCCCGGATTTCACCTCCTTCTGGTTTGAAACCGTGAAGCCGGGTGATACCACCTTTACCGTCTATGCGCTGCTGGACAGCCCGAGCATTACCGGTGCCTATAAGTTTGTGATCCACTGTGAGAAGAGCCAGGTGATCATGGACGTCGAAAACCATCTCTATGCGCGCAAAGACATCAAGCAGCTTGGCATCGCGCCAATGACCAGCATGTTTAGCTGCGGTAACAACGAACGCCGCATGTGCGACACCATTCATCCGCAGATCCACGATTCAGACCGCCTGGCGATGTGGCGCGGTAACGGGGAGTGGATCTGCCGACCGCTGAACAACCCGCAAAAGCTGCAATTTAACGCCTACCTGGATAAAAACCCGAAAGGCTTTGGTTTGTTGCAGCTTGACCGTGACTTCTCCCATTACCAGGACGTCATGGGCTGGTATAACAAGCGACCAAGCCTGTGGGTCGAGCCGCGCAACAACTGGGGGAAAGGTTCCATTGCTCTGATGGAGATCCCGACAACCGGCGAGACGCTCGATAACGTGGTCTGCTTCTGGCAGCCAGAGAAACCGGTGCAGGCGGGTGATGAGCTGGACTTCAAATACCGTCTCTACTGGAGCGCGCAGCCGCCGGTGCGTTCCCCGCTGGCAAACGTCTACGCCACCCGTACCGGTATGGGAGGCTTCCCGGAGGGCTGGGCGCCGGGTGAAAATTACCCGAAAGTGTGGGCCCGTCGCTTTGCCATTGATTTCGTCGGGGGCGATCTGAAGGCCGCCGCACCGAAGGGCATTGAGCCGGTGATCACCCTGTCCAGCGGTGAAGCGAAGCAGGTGGAGATCCTCTACGTCGAGCCGTTCGACGGGTATCGCATTCTGTTTGACTGGTATCCAACCTCTGACTCCACCGAGCCGGTGGATATGCGCCTGTTCCTGCGCTGTCAGGGCGATGCCATCAGCGAGACCTGGCTGTACCAGTACTTCCCGCCCGCGCCGGACAAACGTAACTACTTTGACGACCGGATCATGCGCTAGTCCTTATGGGTTTGTGCCGGGCGGCGATCCGGCCTGCTCTGGACGCATTTGTAGGCCGGGTAAGCGTTAGCGCCACCCGGCAATTAAGAGGCACCATGTCTTCAGAAATCATCCCCGTTAACCAGGAAATCGAGCTTCGCGCCGTCGAAGAGCGCTATACCACCGATCTGCATAACCTCGTAATCAAAAACAAAACCTGGCTGCAAACCGCCTTTGACTGGGCGCAGCATGTCGGCAGCGAAGAGGACACGCGCCGCAACGTGCAGAGCAACCAGATGTTGCACCAGCGCGGTTACGCCAAAATGTTCCTGATTTTTATGAATGACGAGCTGATAGGCGTGCTCTCCTTCAACGCGATCGAGCCTGCGAATAAGGCCGGGTATATCGGCTACTGGCTTGACGAAGCGCATCAGGGGCAGGGTATTCTTTCTCAGGCGCTCCAGGCGTTTATGCGCTATTACGTTGAGCGCGGCGAGATCCGCCGTTTTGTGATCAAGTGTCGCGTGGATAACCAGAGCAGTAACCGGGTGGCGCAGCGCAACGGTTTCACGCTGGAAGGTTGTTTGCGGGAAGCGGAAATGCTCAACGGTCGCTACGATGACGTGAACCTGTACGCCAGAATCTTCCCGCTATAGCGCCCCCAGCAGCGGCGTCCGGGTGATCCGCGTGTCGCCGTTGATCACTTTGGCTCCCCGGACGTGAATGCTTTCACCCTCCAGCGCCTCGATAACCGCATCGTCCGTTATTTCCACCTGATGCTCAATCAGGACATCGCCGCTGATACGCGCCCGCCCCTGAATGACCACTTTGTCATCAATCAGGATCGGCCCGCCGCGTAACCACGCCTCGCCGCCTATTAATACGTGGTGTTTAATGACGCAGTTGCCTTCGACGAGGGCGTTTTCCGCGACCTGTGAACTGTACCGCACGGTCGGGATGGCATCATCCTCCAGACCGGCCAGCAGACGGGCGTTGCCGTACACTTTGGCGCAGTCGCACACCCAGACGTTATTCAGCGCGTTGCCCTCAATAATGGCGCGATCGAACACCTCGGCGCGGTGCTCAACAAAGGCCCAGGTCACCATGGCATCGCCGTAGATTTGCGCCTGATGCACAATACGCGACTGGCTGACCGTGGCTCTGTCATAGATTTGCAGGATCTGCTCACGGTCGGGTGTCAGCCCTTTGGCTGCAATCACCAGGCTGTTATGCAGCACCCGCGCGTCACCCGCGATACGGCATTCCCCGCGTACGGTGGAGTGCTGAATGGTGACGTTGTCACTTATTACCGCCCCGTGACTCACCTCTGCCGCGTCAAGCCAGCCGTTGCCGCCAACGTGTGCGCGGTGGCTTACGATGCAGGGTTGGGTGAGGCGAGCGTTACCGGATATCCTGGCCCCGGCAAACACCACGCTGTTTTCATCGTAAACCCAGCAATCCCCATCCTGGGCGAGCGCGTGTTCATCCTCAACCCAACCGCCTTTAGTCCCGCTGGTCACATCGTTAAAATCCTTCACGGCAATAATTTGTCTGAGAGGCGTTGTGCACGGCGTTGAGCCGTCCTGCCAGCGCCAGAGACGCGTTTCATTGCTAAGCCGATATTTTGTCATCGTGTTATCCCTGAAAAGCCTTTCAATAAACGTAGCAAAGTTTTGGTTTTTCGAAGTGCTGGCGTCCGCTCAGGAAACCCCTTAAAATGGCATTTAAAATACATTTTAAATTTTAAAAAAAATGCATAACCAAAACCAACGCGTTCTTAACTTGCCCGCCGGGTATTTCGGTATGGTCCTCGGGACCATAGGCATGGGGTTCGCCTGGCGTTACGCCGGCACCATCTGGCCGGTGACGCGCTGGCCGGGCGAGATCCTGGTGGCGCTGGCGGTGGCGATCTGGTTCCTTCTGAGCGTGGCGTTTCTTACCCGTGCGGTACGGTTTCCACATAGCGTGCTGGCCGAGATGCGGCATCCGGTAATGAGCAGTTTTGTCAGCCTGTTTCCTGCCACAACGCTGCTGGTGGCCATCGGCTTTGTGCCGTGGTATCGCCCGCTGGCGCTGGGGTTGTTTAGCGTGGGCGTGGTGATCCAGCTTGCGTATGCCGCCTGGCAAAGCGCCGGGCTGTGGCGCGGCAAGCATCCGGAAGAAGCCACGACGCCGGGACTGTATCTGCCGACGGTAGCGAACAATTTTATCAGCGCGATGGCCTGCGGTGCGCTAGGCTTCCACGACGCGGGGCTGGTGTTCCTTGGTGCCGGGGTCTTTTCCTGGCTGAGCCTGGAGCCGGTCATTTTGCAACGCCTGCGCAGCGCGGGCGAACTGCCCGCTGCCCTTCGTACCTCGCTCGGTATCCAGCTTGCGCCTGCCCTGGTGGCCTGTAGCGCCTGGTTTAGCGTCAACGGCGGCGAAGCGGACACCTTCGCCAAAATGCTTTTCGGCTATGGCCTGTTGCAACTCCTGTTTATGCTGCGTCTGATGCCGTGGTATCTGTCGCAGCCGTTCAACGCGTCGTTCTGGAGCTTCTCGTTCGGGGTGTCGGCGCTGGCGACCACCGGTTTACATCTGGGGCAGAGCAGTCCGTCAGGGTTCTTTCATGCCCTCGCGGTTCCCCTGTTTATTTTCACCAACGTCATCATCGCGATGCTGCTGGTCCGTACTTTTATCTTGCTGATGCAGGGCAAACTTCTGGTGCGCGCTGATAAGGCACTGCTTATGCAATCTGAGGAAAAATAATGACTGTCGATGAAAACTACTTTACTGAGAAATATGGGCTGACCCGCACGCACTCAGAGGTGCTGCTCAGCGCGGACATTGTTAAGCCCGGTAAAACGCTCGATCTGGGTTGCGGAAATGGCCGCAACAGCCTCTACCTCGCGGCCAACGGCTATGACGTGACGGCGTGGGATAAAAACCCGATGAGCATCGATAACATCGAGCGCATTAAGGCGGCGGAAGGGATCGCGAATCTGGAAACGGCGATTAAGGATCTGAACAACCTGACCTTTGACGGCGAATACGACTTTATTCTTTCCACCGTCGTGTTGATGTTCCTCGAAGCGAATACCATCCCTGGTCTTATCGCCAATATGCAGCGTTGCACCAGACCAGGCGGCTATAACCTGATCGTTGCTGCCATGGATACGGAGGATTATCCGTGCACAGTCGGCTTCCCGTTTGCCTTCAAAACCGGTGAACTGAGCAACTACTACGAAGGCTGGGAGCTGATCAAGTACAACGAAGAGGTAGGGGAACTCCACCGTACCGATGCCAACGGGAACCGTATCAAGCTGCGCTTCGCCACCATGCTCGCACGCAAGCCCGCTTAACGCGCGGCCAGCAGACAGAGTTGCAGGGCCGTGCGACAGGAGGCCTCGAACGACGACAGCGGTAAAAACTCAAACTTCGAGTGGAAGTTATGGGCGCCGGTGAAGAAGTTCGGGGTGAGCAGGCCTTTGGCTGACAGGGCCGCTCCATCCGTGCCACCGCGCATGGGGATCGGTTTTGGGGTGATGCCAAGCGATTCCATCGCCTCGAACATCAGGTCGATCGCGCGGCGGTCTTCGCCAATCGCATTGCTGATATTGCTGTAGGTATCCTCAATGCGGTATTCCACGTTTGCCGTGGGATGCTGCGCGGCTATTTGCGCCGCCACATCGGCAATGTGCTGCTTGCGGGCGGCGAAACCATCTTTGTCAAAATCACGAATATTGGCTTTCAGTATCGCTTCGTTCTGCCCGGCCTGGATGCCGTTAAACCAGATATAACCTTCGCGCCCCTCGGTGCATTCCGGGGTTTGCCGGCGATCGAAATGGCTGATGAAATCCGTTGCCATCAGCAGCGGATTGACCAGCACCCCTTTGGCGGACATCGGGTGAGCCGTGACGCCGGTAAAGCGAATTTCAGCCGCCGCCGCGTTAAAGTTCTCGTAAACAATCTCCCCCAGCTCGCAGCAGTCGATGGTCCAGGCAAAATCGACGTCGAAGCGCTTCAAATCCAGCGCTTTCGCGCCACACAGGCCAATCTCTTCATCGGGCACAAACGCCACCACAATATCGCCATGCTTATGTTCAGCGGTGAGGTTTTCCAGCACCGTCATGACCACGGTGACGGCCGCTTTATTATCTGCGCCTAATACGCTGGTTCCGTCGCTGAAAATAATCTCCTCATCAGGATAAGCCAGAATTTCCGGGTGCTCATTTACGCGCAGCCAAATATCTTTCTCTTTATTCAGGCAGAGATCATCCCCCGTAAACGTTAATATTTGTGGATGAATATCCGGGGATAAACCGACGTCGACGGTGTCGATATGGGTAATAAAACCAATCCGCGGCGCGCCGGGAACATTGCCTTTTTTCACGGCGGTAACGGTGGCGAACTCATCAATCACAATATCGTCTAACCCCAGCATGTCCAGCTCCTTCGCCAGCTCACGCGCCATGTCGTGCTGACCCGGGGTGGAGGGCAGGGTTTTGACTTTCGGGTCGCTCTGGCTGGTGATGGCGAGATAGCGGAAAAAGCGTTGGGTTAATTGTCTGGAGAGTTCTGAGCCCATAGTGTTTCCTTCTGTATTTATTTTTCATGTGTTTGCGCCATCACTTTAATGTTATTTATGAAATGGCAAAAGAAGTAATTAGCCGTCGAATTAAAAAGACAGGAATAAATGATGAAAAGCACATTCACAATGATAACGCTGGCGCTTGCTGCGCTGACGGTCAGTTCCACCGTCGCGGCAAAAACGCTGGTGTATTGCTCCGAAGGATCGCCGGAAAATTTCAATCCTCAGCTCTATACGTCGGGGACCAGCGTGGACGCCAGCGCCGTACCGGTTTATAACCGTCTGGTCGATTTCAAACCGGGCACTACCGAACTGGTGCCGAGCCTGGCGGAAAGCTGGGAGGTAAGCGACGATGGCAAGATCTATACCTTCCACCTGCGCAAGGGGGTGAAATTCCACAGTAATAAGCTGTTCACGCCGACGCGCGACTTCAACGCGGACGACGTGATTTTTTCGTTTATGCGCCAGAAGGATGTGAATCATCCCTACCATAACGTCTCCAACGGCAGTTATTCCAACTTCGAAAGTCTGGAGTTCGGCAGCCTGATTACCGCCATTGATAAAGTTGACGATCGCACCGTGCGCTTCACCCTGGCGCATCCGGAAGCGCCGTTTGTCGCTGATCTGGCGTGGTACTTTGCCTCCATTCTGTCGGCGGAGTATGCCGATGCCATGCTGAAAGCGGGCACGCCAGAAAAGGTCGATATGCAGCCGATTGGCACCGGGCCGTTTAAGCTGGCGCAATATCAGAAGGATTCCCGCATCCTCTTCACCGCTTTCCCTGACTACTGGCAGGGAAAATCGAAGCTGGATCGTCTGGTGTTCACCATCACGCCGGACGCCTCGGTGCGTTTTGCCAAAGTCGAGAAGAATGAGTGCCAGGTGATGCCGTTCCCGAACCCGGCGGACCTGCCGCGTATGAAGGCTAACAAAGACATCAACCTGATGAGCAAGGCCGGTCTGAATACCGGTTTCCTGGCGTTTAACACGCAAAAGCCACCGCTGGATAACGTAAAAGTGCGCCAGGCGCTGGCGATGGCGATTAACAAACCCGCCATCATTGAGGCGGTGTTCCACGGCACCGGCACGGCGGCGAAAAACCTGCTGCCGCCTGGCGTCTGGAGTGCCGACAGCGAGCTGAAAGACTACGATTACGATCCAGAAAAAGCGAAAGCGCTGCTAAAGGAGGCGGGATTTGCCAACGGCGTAAACATCGATCTGTGGGCCATGCCTGTGCAGCGGCCGTATAACCCGAACGCGAAGCGTATGGCGGAGATGATCCAGGCGGACTGGGCGAAAGTGGGCGTGCAGACCAAAATCGTGACCTACGAATGGGGCGAATACCTGAAGCGCGTGAAGGGCGGGGAGCATCAGGCCGCACTGATGGGCTGGACAACGGCGACGGGCGATCCGGATAACTTCTTCGGCCCGCTGTTTACCTGTACGTCCGCCAACGGCGGGTCGAACTCGGCCAAATGGTGCTATAAGTCGTTTGATAACCTGATTGCCGAAGCTAAATCGATAACCGATCGCGAAAAACGCGTGGCGCTGTACAAGCAGGCGCAGCAGATGATGCACGATCAAATGCCGGCGGTAATGATTGCCCACTCGACGATTTTTGAGCCAGTCCGTAAAGAGGTCACGGGCTATGAAATCGATCCCTTCGGCAAGCACCTGTTCTGGCAAGTGGACCTTAAGGAGTAATTTTTCACTGCCCGGTTTCGTTCGGGCAGTTTTTTCGCTATTTGTGCTGTCTTCGTCATTTTTTGCCACAACACATCGCCCGGTTTTTTGTTATAACTTCAAGTGCATACTTGCAGATAACATGGAATACCATCATGCGTACTCACACTTTTTTTAAAGTTGCAGTGCTTTCTGGTCTGTTGGCCCTTTCCGGCTGTGCGTCAAAAGTCGCAGCCCCCGATCAATATTCAGGCTTTTTAAAAGATTACTCCGGCTTGCAGGAGATGAAATCTGCAACCGGGAAGCCAACCCTGCGTTGGGTTGACCCGTCCTATAATGAGGCGAATTACGACAGCATTATCTGGACGCCGATAACCTATTATCCGACGCCAAAACCGACCACTCAGCTTGGGCAAAAAACGCTTGATGAGCTGTTGAATTATACCAATACCAAACTGAAAACCGCGATTGGCCAGCGTAAGCCGATTGTGACGACGCCGGGCAAACATAGCCTGATCTTCCGCGGCGCCATCACGGGTGTGAGCTCAGACAAAGAAGGTTTGCAGTTCTATGAAGTGGTGCCTGTGGCGCTGCTGGTTGCGGGTACGCAGATGGCAACGGGCCATCGTACCATGGATACGCATCTGTTCTTCGAAGGTGAGTTAATCGATGCGGCCACGAACAAACCAGTGATTAAGGTTGTTCGTAAGGGTGAAGGGAAAGAGCTGGCGAACGAGAATACGCCAATGGGCTTCGGCACCCTGAAGCAGGTTGTGGATGATATGGCGACGGATGCCACCATGTTTGATGTTCATCAGACAGCAAATTAATAAAAAATGGCCTGCATTTTCGCAGGCCGTTTTTTTATGCCGTCCGCAGGCGGCGGAACCAGGTTTCTGGCTTCGTAAACATCACCATATTCCCGCCCAGTATCAACAGCAGGCCGACGATCCCGTTGAGATGCCACACGTAACCCTCGTACACCGTTGAAATCGAGAGCGCCACCAGCGGGAACAGCAGGGTGCTGTACGCGGCTTTACCGGGACCAATGCGGCCTACCAGCGTAAAGTAGGCGCCGAAGGCAATCACCGAGCCAAACAGCGCAAGATAGAGCAGCGCCCCCATATAGCTCACCGTCCATTCCGGCATAAAGCTATCGCCCCTGAAGAGCGCGATAAGGCCCATCACGACGGTGCCGTACAGCATCGCCCAGGCGTTGGTGGTCATAGTTTCCAGCCCGTTTCGCTGATGACGCATGCTGATCATATTCCCCAGCGAGAAGCCGTAGGTGCCGAGGGCGGAAAGCCCGATGCCCGTAAGCAACGACGCGCTCCAGCCGCTGGCGAGCAGATCGTTCCAGAAAAGGGTAATGATCCCGATAAGCCCCAGCGCTGCCGCCGTCCAGAAGCGTGCGGGTGGGCGCTGGCCGAAGAAGATAAAGCTGTTGATGGCGTTATACAGCACGGCCATCGAGAAAATCACCGACTCAAGGCCGGTATTGATATGGGCGGCGGCGGTGTAAAAGCACCAGAAGTTGAAACAGAAAACGCAGCAGCCCTGAAGCATGCAATAGAGATGATCCCGCAGCGCCAGCCTGCGCAGGCGGCGAAGGGCGACCAGGACGATCATCATCGTGGCGCTGGCCACGGCGAAGCGCCAGAAAATGGAGACCGGCGCTGCAACCGGCCCCTGTTGTAAAAAAATGGCGATCCAGGTCGTGCCCCAGATAACAACGACCAGCCCATAGAGTAATGCGTTCATGGTGTCTCTCTTCTCATACCGCGAAAAACGACAGTGTGGCGAAAGAAGGGTGGCCCGGCTTTCATCGCCTTGCGCCGGACTTGCAAATTCTTGCGCTTTTTTCTCGCACAATGGCTGGTAACAGGCTGCAACACTTCTTAGACTGACAGTCTGATTAATCACCTGTTTACGGCCATGTCTCTCGTTTACGACACCTTTGAAACGTTACGCCAACAAAATGCAGTGCTGCGGGAAACCGTCGCGCTCAATACTGGCATTCAACTGGCGGCGTGGTACAACAAGCACGACACGATCACGGTGAAAAGCAACCATCACACCCTTAGCCTGTACGTGGCGGATGGCTATGAAAGCTATCAAAAAACGCCGGGTGGCTGGAAAAATGGCGGCGGGCCGGACCGTTTTTGTCTGATGCCGGAAGAGAGCGAATCCACGTGGGATATTCGTGACGACCTGTCGTTTGTGCACCTCTACTGCACCGATGAACACCTGCGGGACGTGGGGGAGAAAATCTGGGATAAACGACCGCTATCGCTGACGCTGGAGGAAAAAATCTTCGGCAGCGATCCGAAAATCACCGCCCTTTATCGCCAGTTTTTGCTCGGCTGCGACTGGCAGCAAAACGCCAATCAGCTCACCCTGAGCACCGCGTCGACCTTATTGCTGACGCATTTGGTCCAGCACTATTCCAGCGTACAGTGGAAGCTGCCGGTAGTGACCGGCGGGTTATCACCGTTTGTGCTGCGCAACGTGCTGGCCTTTATCGAGGAAAACCTGGCGCAACCCTTAACGCTGGCGGAACTGGCGGGCCAGGCCGCACTCAGTGAGTATCACTTCGCGCGGATGTTCCGCCAGTCGATGGGGCTGGCGCCGCATCAGTACGTTATGCAGCGCCGCATGGAGAAGGCCAAAGCGCTGGTACAGCACACGACCACGCCGCTCACCGACATCGCGCTGGCCTGCGGATTTAACTCCGCCAGCCATTTCAGTAACCGTTTTCGCAGCATGACCGGCATCACGCCGTCACAGCTACGCGCGGCGAAGGCGTGAGAAGACGGCGTAACAGATCCCTCCCAGCACCAGCCCCCAGAAGGCGGAGCCAATTCCCAGGAGCGTGACGCCGCTGGCGGTCATCAGGAAGGTAACGATCGCCGCGTCGCGTTCTGCTTCATGGTTCAGTGCCTGATACAAACTCCCGCTGATAGTGCCGAGCAGGGCCAGCCCGGCCAGCGTCTGGATGCCGCTCAGCGGCAGGGCGGCCATCAGACCGGAAATCGACCCGCCGAACACCCCTGCCAGCAGATAAAACCCGCCTGCCGCCGCCGCGGCCAGCCAGCGTTTACTGGCATCCGGATGGGCGTCCGGGCTCTGGCAGATGGCGGCAGTGATGGCGGCGATGCATATAGAATAAACGCCGAAGGGGGACAACAGCAGTGCCAGCCCGCCGGTGGCAACGATCAGCGGTGAGACCGCCAGCGGATAGCCCGATGCCTGCATGGTGGCGAAGCCGGGCGCATTCTGCGACGCCATGGTCACCAGGAAGAAGGGTAAGCCGATGCTGAGCAGGCTGGTGAAGGTGAACGCAGGGGCAATGAATTCCGGCATGATGACTGATAACGTCATCCTGTTCGTGACAACGTCACCTCCGGCCCATGCCACGAACACGCCCACCAGCAGCGTGGCGACAATGGCGTACCGGGGCGCTACGGCTTTGGCCACCAGCCAGGCGGCCAGCATACTGCCGCAAAGAAAAATGTGTCCCTCAAGATTGCTGAATGCCTTCAGGCCAAACTGTAACAGCACGCCCGCCAGCATAGCGGCGGCAAGCGAGTGCGGGATCAGTTTCATCAACCGGGCAAACAGGCCGGTGACGCCGCACAGCAGAATCAGCGCATTCGCGAATATAAATACCCCGATGGTTTCCGCCAGCGTCACGCCATGCAGGCTGGTGGCGAGCAGCGCCGCGCCGGGCGTCGACCAGGCGGTCAGCACCGGGGCTTTATACCACCACGACAATGCCAGCGTGCTGATCCCCATCCCGAGCCCCAGCGCGGTCATCCATCCGGCGATTTGCTGTGTACTGGCGCCAGCCGCCGCAGCCGCCTGCCAGACAATGGCGGCAGAGCTGGCATAGCCCACCAGCACGGCAACAAAACCGGCCAGCACGGCAGGAAAGAGAGAGGCAGTCGATCGCATGGAAACTCCGTTGTGCGTTATAACGTCCGTGATAAGGTATCACTGTGCGCTATAGCGTACAAGTGGTATGCTTTGCCGCAACGGGAGGAACTATGGATATCACTCAACACCTGGCAACCACACTGAAAGCGCTGCGTCAGGCGCGGGGCTGGAGCCTGTCGAAACTGGCGGAAGAGACGGGCGTGTCGAAAGCGATGCTTGGGCAAATCGAACGCAATGAGTCCAGCCCGACGGTCTCTACTTTGTGGAAAATCGCCACCGGGCTGAACGTACCTTTTTCGGCGTTTATCACTCCAGAAAGCGAACCGCAGGCGGTGTTCGATCCGCAGCAGCAGGCGATGGTGGTGAAACCGCTTTTCCCCTGGGATGAACAGCTTAAGTTCGACCATTTCTCCATCACCCTGTCGCCCGGCGCACTGAGTGAGTCCACGCCGCACGAAGCCGGGGTGATCGAGCACGTGGTGGTGATAAGCGGTGAGCTGGACATGCAGATTGACGGTGTCTGGCGCACGCTATACGCTGATTCCGGCGTGCGTTTTGCCGGCGATAAACCGCACGCGTACCGCAACAGCAGCGCCCGGACGGTGCATTTTCACTCTCTGATCCATTATCCCCGCTAAAGCGTCGCAAAACGGTTTCACTGGCACAGACTTCTGACTACAATAGCCGCCATTTTGACCATAACGGATAACGACGAAGTATGCGCCTGCACTCCCATCATCTTGAACTGCTAAGCCCGGCCCGCGACGCCGCCATTGCCCGTGAAGCCATTCTTCACGGAGCAGATGCCGTCTACATTGGCGGCCCTGGCTTCGGTGCCCGTCATAACGCCAGCAACAGCCTGCGCGACATTGCCGAGCTGGTCCCGTTCGCCCACCGTTTCGGGGCGAAGGTGTTCGTGACCCTGAACACCATTCTTCATGATGATGAGCTTGAGCCCGCGCAGCGTCTTATTACCGATCTCTACCAGACCGGCGTTGACGCCCTGATCGTTCAGGATATGGGCGTTCTGGAACTGGATATCCCGCCGATTGAGCTGCATGCCAGCACCCAGTGCGATATCCGCACCGTTGAGAAGGCGAAGTTTCTTTCGGACGTCGGGTTTACGCAGATTGTTCTGGCGCGCGAGCTGAACCTGAACCAGATCCGCGATATCCACCAGGCGACCGACGCGACCATTGAATTCTTTATCCACGGTGCGCTGTGTGTGGCGTATTCCGGGCAGTGTAATATCTCTCACGCCCAGACGGGGCGCAGCGCTAACCGGGGCGACTGCTCTCAGGCCTGCCGTCTGCCTTATACCCTGAAAGACGATCAGGGCCGCGTGGTGGCATTCGAAAAACACCTGCTGTCGATGAAAGATAACGATCAGACGGCCAACCTCGGCTCGCTGATCGATGCCGGTGTACGCTCCTTCAAAATTGAAGGGCGCTACAAGGACATGAGCTACGTGAAAAATATCACCGCCCATTATCGTCAGATGCTGGATGCCATCATCGACGATCGCGGTGACCTGGCGCGCGCGTCCGCCGGTCGTACAGAGCATTTCTTTATTCCGTCGACGGACAAGACCTTCCACCGCGGCAGCACGGACTATTTCGTGAATGCCCGTAAAGGGGATATTGGCGCGTTCGATTCACCGAAGTTTATCGGTTTACCGGTGGGTGAAGTGCTGAAAGTGGCGAAAGATCATCTTGACGTTCAGGTTACAGAGCCGCTGGCGAACGGCGATGGTCTCAACGTGATGATCAAACGTGAAGTAGTGGGTTTCCGCGCCAATACGGTGGAGAAAACCGGCGAAAATCGCTATCGCGTCTGGCCGAACGAAATGCCTGCCGATCTCTACAAAGCCCGTCCTAATGCAGCGCTTAACCGTAACCTGGATCACAACTGGCAGCAGGCCTTACTCAAGACCTCCAGCGAGCGCCGCATTGCGGTGGATATCGCGCTGGGGGGCTGGGAAGAGCAGCTGATCCTGACCATGACCTGCGAAGACGGTATCAGCGTGACGCATACGCTCGACGGCCTGTTCGAGGTGGCGAACAATGCGGAGAAAGCGCTTAGCAACCTCAAGGATGGCGTGGCGAAGCTGGGGCAGACCATTTATTACGCGCGCAATATTGAGGTGAATCTGCCGGACGCGCTGTTCGTGCCGAACAGCCTGCTGAACCAGTTCCGCCGTGAAACGGCAGAGATGCTGGATGAAGCACGGCTGGCAAACTATCCGCGCGGCAGCCGTAAGGCCGAAACGGTGCCTGCGCCGGTCTACCCGGACACGCATCTCTCGTTCCTCGCGAACGTTTACAACCACAAAGCGCGTGCGTTTTACCATCGTCACGGCGTGCAGCTGATTGACGCCGCGTATGAAGCGCATGAAGAGAAGGGCGATGTGCCGGTGATGATCACCAAACACTGCCTGCGGTTTGCCTTTAACCTTTGTCCGAAACAGGCGAAAGGCAATATTAAAAGCTGGAAAGCGACGCCGATGCAGCTGGTGAATGGCGATGAAGTGCTGACGCTGAAGTTTGACTGCCGTCCGTGTGAAATGCACGTTATCGGCAAGATGAAGAATCACATCTTCAAAATGCCGCCTCCGGGAAGCATTGTGGCCTCCGTCAGCCCTGACGATTTGATGAAGACCCTGCCGAAGCGTAAAGGCAGCTAACCCGCAGAGTGGGTATCCGGTTTGCGCGATTTCTGCCAGGCATGGTGCTCGCGCAACCCCTCCGCAGACTCCTCAGCCGCGCTGCGTAACTCGTCGCTGTCAGCTTCATGACGAAGCTGATGGTCGGCGTTTTTCACATACACAAATTCATGCCCTTTGTGCTCCGCCATAATCTGCCCTGAGAACAGGGCGCTAATCACCAGCAGTAGCGAAAATTCTTTTCTGAACATCCTTTATCCCCTGAAAATACGCTACGGTCATCGTAGGGATAATTTCATAGAGTAATTATTCGACTGTTTAAATTTGAGAAAATAGACTGTCAAAAATTGTGGTCGCAATAAAACTCACTTAAGACTATTCTTAAAAGCAATATCGCCGTTGTAAACTCCCATTTCTGGTATGCAAAGAGAAGCTAGATTTATTGGGAAATCATTTACAATAAGATTTTTCTGGCTAAGGATTGGATCGAATAAATGAAAAAAATAATCGTGCTATCACTTCTGGGCGTAGTGGTTGCGGTGGGTGCTGCGGCCAGCATCTATTCAAATGAAGAACCAGAATATATTCAGTCAGCAAAAAGCCGTGTCGGATCGTATTTAACCAGCGATTACGGACGTGTCGAATGTAATAGCACCCAGGTAAGTGAAGATCGCTGGGAGCTGGGCTGTACCAATAAGGCGAGGGGCAAAACCTTCCAGTTCGCCGTTTACCCATCCGAGCAGGCGCCGTATGGGGTCTCTCGTGCGTTTTATCTCGAAGCGATTAATGATGATGCCCGCCAGAGTGCAGAGCAGGGGCTGATGCGTTATCTGCAAATTAATACCAAAGCGGGTTAATCGATTCGTTTATGCTTCGTTGAGGCTCACAGTGGTAGATTGCAGGTGATCCACATCCCGGTATGGAATACCGGAGCGTAGATACCAAAATACAAATCTATCCATGCAAGCATTTACCGCCAGATTATGGCGGTTTTTTTTTGCCCGTTTATCGTACCGGCTGTAAAAATTGTTTGCGATATTGCGCGGGCGAAAGCGCAAATTGCTGCCGGAAATGGTGGCGCAGCGTGGCGCTTTGTCCAAATCCGGTTTGTTCCGCAATATTGTCGATGCTGAGTCGACTGTTTTCGAGATAATCTTTTGCCCGCTGCAATCGCGCAGTTAATAACCAGCGCGCGGGCGTTGTTCCGGTTGCGTCCTGGAAACGGCGCAGAAAAGTGCGCTGACTCATACCCACCCGCAGGGCCAGCGATTCGACGGTATGGGAAACGGCCAGATGCTGGTGAAGATAATCAAACAGCTGGCCCAGGCGCTGGCTCTCCCGCAACTGAGCCACCGGTCGGCTAAGCTGCTGGGTTTGCGAGCCGTCCCGATGGGGCGGGATCACCAGCCGACACGCCACGCAGTTTGCCGCTTCAATACCGTAATTCCGGCGCACCACGTGCAGGCACAGATCAATCCCCGCGGCGCTGCCTGCGGAAGTGAGAATATCGCCTTCGTCCTGGTACAGCACATCCTCAACCACGGTGATAGCGGGATAGCGTGCTTTCAGAGCTTGCGTGTAGCGCCAGTGGGTGGTTGCCTTCCGCCCGTCAAGCAGGCCTGAGGCTGCCAGAACGAAAACGCCAGAACAGATTGAGAGTAGCTGGCAGCCGCGGGCATGCGCCGCGCGGAGCGCCTGGCAGAGCGCGTCGGGTACGGGTTCGTCCAGCCCTCGCCAGCCGGGTACGACAACCAGATCCGCCGTCTCCAGCAGACGCAGATCGCCATCGGCCAGAATACGGATCCCGCCCGTTGCCCGGAGCTCGCCGTCATCCACGCTCGCCACGGCGAACTGATACCAGTCATCGCCCATCTCCGGGCGCGGCAAGCCAAAGATTTCTACCGCCACGCCAAACTCAAAGGTACATAAACCGTCATATGCCAGCACGACCGCGCGCGGCGAGGAATGTCTTAAGTTTGTCATCTTTTTGCTGTTTTCTGGCATAGGCGGACGCATTCATGGGCTGAAGTAAGGGATAGAGTAGTGTTAACACAAACACCACAAATGAGGAAGATTCATGAGCTATGTTACTGAATTTCCGGCTGCTGAGCCGCAGGAAGCCGTGGGGCATTTTCTGCGTCGTCTGAGCGTCGAGACGGACTGCGCCGATGTCCATCACGCGGTATCCAGCGGTGAGCAGGACTTTGTTCTGCTGCACGTTGTCGGGAAGCCTGAACATTTTGCCCGGCGGCATCTGCCCGGCGCGCTGCATTTACCCTGGAGCCAGATCACCGCCGAGCGGATGAAAGCGTGGCCAGAGGGCACGCTGTTTGTCGTCTATTGTGCAGGCCCGCACTGCAACGGGGCGGACAGGGCGGCGCTGAAGCTGGCGCGTCTGGGTCTGCCGGTCAAGATTATGCTCGGGGGCATCACCGGCTGGGAAGATGAGCGGTTCGCGTTTGCAGGATCTTCATCACCCGCCCTGTGAACATGAATTTATTTCAACACAGATGAAATTTTCTCGTTTGTCGGCGGCGAGCCGGTATGACATCTTTTCAGGACGTTTAGACATCCAGAAGTCTAAAGATTCAAGAGATGAATTATCACTGTGGGCAATTAACGCCGACAGACAGAGGAGATTTCCATGCAGCGACACCACGCCCCGTACCGCGCCGATGTAGTCGGCAGTTTTTTACGCCCGGATTCTGTTAAACAGGCCCGTCTGCAATTCGCCAGCGGTGAGATCGATGCCGGTCAGCTTCGCGCTGTTGAGGACGAGGCCATTCGCCATGTTGTCGAGCAGCAGTGCGCCTGCGGTCTGCATGTGGTAACGGACGGTGAATTCCGCCGCGCCTGGTGGCACTTTGACTTCTTTGACGGGCTACAGGGCGTAGAGCGTTATGATTCGCAGCAGGGCATTCAGTTCAACGGGGTGCAGACCAAAGCCCATGGCGTGCGCGTAACGGGCAAACTGGGCTTCGGCGATCATCCTATGCTGGAAGATTTCCGCTACCTCAAAAGCATCAGCGGTAACGCACAGCCGAAGATGACCATTCCGAGCCCGAGCGTGCTGCACTTCCGCGGTGGCCGCAAGGATATTGATGCCACGGTATACCCGGATCTGAAAGATTACTTTGACGATCTGGCGACCACCTGGCGCGATGCCATTCGGGCCTTTTACGATGCAGGCTGCCGCTATCTGCAACTGGATGATACCGTCTGGGCCTACCTTTGTTCAGAAGACCAGCGCCGGCAGATCCGCGAGCGCGGTGATGATGCAGACGAACTTGCCCGAACCTATGCCCGGGTGCTGAATAAGGCGCTGGAGGGCAAACCGGACGATCTGACCATTGGGCTACACGTTTGCCGCGGCAACTTCCGCTCAACCTGGATTTCCGAAGGCGGCTATGAGCCGGTGGCGGAGGTGCTGTTCGGTACGGTGAACGTCGACGCGTTCTTCCTGGAGTACGACAACGACCGTAGCGGCGACTTTGCGCCACTGCGTTTTGTGCGCCCGGGTAAACAGCAGGTGGTTCTGGGGCTAATCACCACCAAGCACGGTGAACTGGAGAACCCGGAAGGGGTGAAAGCGCGTCTGGAAGAGGCCGCGCGCTACGTGGCGAAAGAGCAGATTTGCCTCAGCCCACAGTGCGGATTTGCCTCCACGGAAGAGGGTAACAGCCTGAGCGAAGCCCAGCAGTGGGATAAAGTTCGCCTGGTGACGCAAATCGCCAGCGACGTCTGGTAACATCGTTCACAGCGCTGCATTATTACAGTGCAGCGCTGTACCATTCTGAGTCGTTTCCCGTAGGTCCTCTCTTCGAACCCGTTTAAATCCTGCCTCTGCAACCTGGCACCCTTTTTGCTCTCCTGAAACTGACGTTACTTTTTCTGCGTCCGGGCGGTAACGGACGTCTTCGCACAGCTTTCTTTTTCAGGAGTGAAAATATGCACCGTCGTACCTTTATAAAAGCGTTCGCCTTGTCCGCCTCCGTGGTCGCCATGGGGGTCAGTTTTGGCGTCCAGGCCGCAGAGACTATTAAAGTCGGGATCATGCACTCACTCTCCGGCACGATGGCCATTTCAGAAACGCCCCTGAAAGATGTCGCCCTGATGACCATCGATGAAATTAACGCCAAAGGCGGCGTGCTCGGGAAAAAGCTGGAGCCGGTGGTGGTTGACCCGGCCTCCAACTGGCCGCTGTTTGCCGAAAAGGCCCGCCAGCTTCTGAGCCAGGATAAGGTCGCCGTAGTGTTTGGCTGCTGGACCTCCGTATCGCGTAAATCAGTTCTGCCGGTTTTTGAAGAGCTGAACGGTTTGCTGTTCTATCCGGTGCAGTACGAAGGTGAAGAGATGTCACCAAACGTCTTCTATACCGGCGCGGCGCCTAACCAGCAGGCGATCCCGGCGGTGGAGTACCTGATGAGCGAGGACGGCGGCAGCGCGAAACGCTTCTTCCTGCTGGGAACGGACTACGTTTACCCGCGCACCACGAACAAGATCCTGCGCGCCTTCCTGCACTCGAAAGGCGTGGAAGATAAAGATATTGAAGAGGTCTACACCCCGTTTGGTCATAGCGATTACCAGACCATCGTCGCCAGTATCAAGAAATTCTCCGCGGGCGGTAAAACGGCGGTGGTCTCAACCATCAACGGTGATTCCAACGTGCCTTTCTATAAAGAGCTGGCGAACCAGGGGCTGAAAGCCACGGACGTGCCGGTGGTGGCGTTCTCGGTGGGCGAGGAAGAACTGCGCGGCATTGATACCAAACCGCTGGTGGGTAACCTGGCGGCGTGGAACTACTTTGAATCCGTCGATAACCCGACCAACCAGACTTTTGTCGCGGCCTACAAAGCCTACGCGAAAGCCCATAAGCTGCCGAATGCCGATACCGTCGTCACCAACGATCCGATGGAAGCGACCTATGTCGGCCTGCATATGTGGGCGCAGGCGGTTGAAAAAGCGGGGACAACCGACGTGGACAAAGTGCGCGCGGCAATGGCGGGCCAGTCGTTCAACGCGCCGTCCGGCTTTACGCTGACCATGGATGCCACCAACCACCACCTGCATAAGCCCGTCATGATTGGTGAAATCGAAGGCAACGGCCAGTTCAATGTCGTCTGGCAAACCGAACAGCCGGTACGCGCTCAGCCGTGGAGCCCGTTTATCGCCGGGAATGACAAAAAACCTGACCAGCCGATGAAAACCGCCAGCAACTAAGCCACCACCAGGGAGAGACGTCATGAACGCCATGCGCATAATTATTGCGATTGTGTGGCTTACCGGACTGCTGCCAGGGATGGTGCAGGCATCGGATGCCGATGATTTCGTTGCCGCTAGCCGCAGCCAGCAGACCGCCATGCTGACCCGCTGGGCAGCCACGCCGGAACCTGCACGTTTGCCGCTGCTTAAAGCGCTGCAACAGGAGAACCTCTACACCGACAGCCAGAAGAAGGCTTTTACCCGCATCGACGGCGAAATGGTTGCCCTGGGCGCGGCAAAGAGCGCCGAAGGAACGACCAAAGCCGTGCGGCTGACCAACCGGCTGCGCGTGTTAACCGTCACGGCGCTGGCGACGCATCAGCTTGTCAGTGACAGTGTCACCGAAAGGCGTCATGCCGCGCGGCAACTTCAGCGTGACGCCCAGCCGGATATGCTCGGGTTTCTGCAACAGCGGGCTAACCGCGAAACGGATGACGTCACCCGACAGTCGCTGAGGCTGGCGCTGGCAAATCTTCAGCTGGCGAGTCCGCAGGCGGAAACGCGCCTCAACGCGGTTGAACTGTTGGGACAGTCTGACGATCCGGACGTGCAGGCCACGCTGACGCCATTCACCCGGGCGCAAACCGAGCCGGACGCACGGGTACGTGCCGCCGCCGCTGAGAGCCTGGAGCGTATTCAGCACCGGCTGATGTGGGGTGAACTGCTGGGGCAGGCCTTCATGGGTCTGTCGTTGGGGTCGGTACTCTTGCTGGCCGCGCTCGGGCTGGCTATCACCTATGGTCTGCTGGGGGTGATTAACATGGCCCACGGCGAAATGCTGATGCTCGGGGCGTATGCCACCTGGATGGTGCAGCAGGTGATGGCGCAGTGGATGCCTCAGTGGCTGGCGCTTTATCCGGTGGTGGCGCTGCCGGTGGCGTTTTGCCTGACGGCAGGTATCGGGATGGTGCTGGAGCGCACGGTGATCCGCCATCTGTATGGCCGCCCGCTGGAAACCCTGCTCGCCACCTGGGGGATCAGCCTGATGCTTATCCAGCTGGTGCGCATGACCTTTGGCGCCCAGAACCTTGAGGTCGCAAACCCGGCCTGGCTGTCCGGCGGGGTGCAGGTTTTCGCCAACCTGACGCTGCCGTGGAACCGTATTGTGGTACTCGGGTTTGTGCTGATGGTGCTGTTCTTCACCTGGCTCATTCTGAATAAAACGCGTCTGGGGCTGAACGTGCGGGCGGTGACGCAAAACCGCAGCATGGCGGCCTGCTGCGGCGTCCCCACCGGACGGGTAGATATGCTGGCGTTTGGCCTCGGGTCCGGCATTGCCGGGCTGGGCGGCGTGGCATTGTCCCAACTGGGGAACGTGGGACCGGAGCTGGGCCAGGGATACATCATTGATTCGTTCCTGGTGGTGGTGCTCGGCGGCGTCGGCCAGCTGGCCGGTAGCGTCGCGGCGGCCTTTGGTCTGGGGATCTTCAATAAAATTCTTGAACCGCAGATGGGCGCCGTGCTGGGCAAAATCCTGATTCTGGTGGCGATCATTCTGTTTATCCAGAAACGTCCGCAGGGGTTATTCGCACTTAAAGGGAGGGTGACAGACTGATGAGCCAGCCATTGACCTTAACACTGGCGCGCAGGGCACCGCGCTCCACGCAAATCTTCGGCAGTCTGCTGGTTGCGGCGCTGCTGGTGCTGCCTTTTCTCGCGCTGTTGCCCGCAACGCATCCGCTGGCCGTTTCTACGTGGATGTTGACGCTCATCGGCAAGATCCTCTGCTACGCAGTTGTCGCCGTGGCCCTCGATCTGGTCTGGGGCTATGCCGGTATGCTCTCACTGGGGCACGGCATATTCTTCGCCCTGGGCGGCTATGCGATGGGCATGTACCTGATGCGCCAGGCGGCCGGGGACGGGCTGCCCGCGTTTATGTCGTTTCTCTCGTGGAGCGAGCTGCCCTGGTTCTGGTGGGGAACGCAGCATTTTGCCTGGGCTCTGGTGTTAATTGTGACGATCCCCGGCCTGCTGGCGCTGGTCTTCGGCTGGTTTGCTTTTCGCTCGAAGATCAAAGGGGTCTATTTCTCCATCATGACCCAGGCGCTGACCTACGCGGGCATGCTGCTGTTCTTTCGCAACGAAACCGGCTTTGGCGGCAATAACGGCTTTACCGGCTTTACCACGCTGCTCGGGTTTTCCGTCACGGCGACCACCACGCGGATCGCGCTGTTTCTCGCAACGGTCGTGCTGCTGCTTCTGGCCCTGGGCACAGGCTACGCGCTGGCGAAGAGTAAATTTGGCCGCATTTTAACGGCGGTGCGCGATGCGGAAAACCGTCTCACGTTCTGCGGCTACGATCCGCGCGGTTTCAAGCTGCTGGTCTGGACGCTTTCCGCCGTGCTGTGTGGCCTGGCGGGAGCGCTGTACGTTCCGCAGGTGGGCATTATCAACCCGGGTGAAATGTCGCCGACCAACTCGATTGAAGCGGCCATCTGGGTAGCGCTGGGTGGACGCGGCACTCTGGTGGGCCCGGTGATTGGCGCGGCGCTGGTCAACGGTGCGAAGAGCTTTTTCACCGTGGCGATGCCGGAGTACTGGCAGCTGTTTCTGGGGCTGATTTTCATCGCCGTGACGCTGTTTTTACCGCGCGGCGTGTTCGGTCTGTTTCGTAAGGGAGAGAATTAATGCAGCCCTCTGAAGGACTCTTTACCCGCCAGCTACCGGGCGACCGTTACCGCGAGCAGACCGATCCGGTGTTGCAGCTCGAGGCCATTAACGTCAGTTTCGACGGTTTTCAGGCGTTGACCGATCTCTCGCTGAACATCGGCGTCGGAGAATTGCGCTGCATCATTGGCCCTAATGGCGCCGGTAAAACCACGCTGATGGACGTGATTACCGGCAAAACCCGGCCAAAAAGCGGGAAAGCTATTTACGATCAGTCCATCGATCTGACTGCCCTGGAACCGGCGGCCATCGCCCGTCAGGGCATTGGACGTAAGTTCCAGAAGCCGACCGTGTTTGAAGCGCTGACCGTAGGGGAAAACCTCGAAATCGCCATGAAAGCCGACAGGTCCGTCTGGGCGAGCCTGCGGGCCACGCTCAGCGGCGAGCAGCGCGACCGCATTGATGAGATGCTGGTTTTGCTGCGGCTTGGCAGCGAGCGCGATCGCCGTGCCGGGCTGCTTTCCCACGGACAGAAGCAGTTTCTGGAGATCGGCATGCTGCTGGTGCAGGACCCGCATCTGTTACTGCTGGACGAACCCGCTGCCGGTATGACCGACGCAGAGACGGAATACACTGCCGAGCTATTCCGCACCCTGGCAGGCAAGCATTCGCTGATGGTGGTTGAGCACGATATGGGTTTCGTCGAGACCATCGCCGACCACGTCACGGTGCTGCATCAGGGGCGGGTACTGGCGGAAGGTTCGCTTCGCGAGGTACAGGCCAATGAACAGGTAATTGACGTCTATCTGGGACGTTAAGGAGAGGTGATGTTACAGGTTAGCGAACTGAATCAGTACTACGGCGGAAGTCATATTCTGCGCGGGGTGAGCTTTGAGGCGGTCGTCGGGGAAGTTACCTGCCTGCTGGGGCGCAACGGGGTGGGCAAAACCACGCTGCTGAGGTGCCTGATGGGGCTGATCCCGGTGAAAGGCGGGGAGGTGGTCTGGCAGGGAAAGAGCATCACTCACAGTAAACCGCACCAGCGGGTGCAGTCCGGCGTGGCCTATGTTCCGCAGGGGCGGGAGATTTTTCCGCGTCTGACCGTAGAAGAAAACCTGCTGATGGGGCTGTCACGCTTCTCCGCGGGAAACGCAAGGAGCGTACCGGAGGAGATTTGGCAGCTTTTCCCGGTGCTGAAGGAGATGAAGCACCGACGCGGAGGCGATCTTTCCGGTGGTCAGCAGCAGCAGCTGGCGATAGGTCGCGCGCTGGCGAGCCGTCCACGGTTACTGATTCTGGATGAACCCACGGAAGGTATTCAGCCGTCGGTGATTAAAGAGATTGGGCAGGTGATCCGCAGCCTGGCGAACCGGGGGGATATGGCCATCCTGCTGGTGGAGCAGTTTTATGATTTTGCGGCAGAGCTGGCCGACAGCTATCTGGTGATGTCGCGCGGCAGCATCGTCCAGCAGGGGCGCGGGGAGAACATGGAGCAGGAGGGCGTTCGCGGGCTGGTTGCGATCTGAAATGTTATAATATAACATCCTCATTCTTATAAAACGGAATGAGGATTTTGCTGTGGCTGCACAACTTGCAAAAATTGCGCTGACTCTGGGAACGCTGCTGGTAAGCGGCTCGCTTTTTGCCCATTCGCACGGTCATCAGATGACAGAGGCGGAACAGAAGGCGGCAAACGGCGTCTTTGAGGATAAAGACGTCAGGGACAGGAAGCTGTCTGACTGGGACGGGACCTGGCAGTCCGTTTATCCGTTCCTGCTTGATGGTTCGCTGGATCCGGTTTTCGAAAAGAAAGCGCAGAAGGGAGAAAAATCCGCTGCCGAGGTGAAGGCCTACTACCGCAAGGGGTACGCGACGGACGTGGACGCCATCGGCATTGAAAACAACGTGATGGAATTCCACCGAGGCAAAACGGTGAGCAGCTGCCGCTACGACTACAGCGGCTACAAAATTCTGACCTATGCGTCGGGGAAAAAAGGCGTGCGCTACCTGTTTGAATGCAAGGATAACGCGAGCCAGGCGCCTAAGTTTGTGCAGTTCAGCGACCATATCATCGGGCCGAAAGCCTCTTCACACTTCCATATCTTTATGGGCAACACCTCCCACGAGGCGCTGCTGAAAGAGATGGATAACTGGCCGACCTACTACCCGAATGAGATGTACAAAGAGCAGGTGGTGGAGGAGATGTTGCACCACTAGGGGGTTGGTTTTGCCGGGTGACGGCTTCGCCTTACCCGGCTTACGATTAGGGTTTTGTCGGTCGGGTAAGCGCAGCGCCACCCGACACGCTATCTTCACTTTTCACGCGCATCCCGCGCATTATCATCAGCCAGGCCGCAATGATGGCGGCCATCATAATGATAAATAATGACCAGTGCGGCAGATGGGTCAGGATGAGCCCGGTGATCATCGGGTTCGCCGCCGCGCCGAGCCAGCCCAGCGCCTGGGCGGAGAAATAGCTCGCCTTCATGCCCGGCGGGGCGATATTGTCGATCAGCATGTATTCACCCGGTGCATAAATAATTTCACCCAGGGTGAAAATCGCCGCCGCGATCCCCCAGTAAATCAGGTTCTCGCCGGAAAGCATAAACCCGCCCAGCCCGAGGATGAAAAAAAGCGTCGCAGCGGTCATTAGCGGACGGATATTGCTGGCGGTGATCTTACGTCCAAGCGCGTATTGCAGGGTGACGACCACCGCCGCGTTGACGGGAAGCACAACGGCCACCACCTTTTCTGCGAAATCACTGTCCGCATGTGCGGCGAGGACATACTGGGAAATGCAGGTGGCGAACGATCCACCCACATACGACGCCAGCAGGCCGGAGAGCGTGTACCAGAACAGCGCCCGGTCTTTCAGCAGCACCGAGGGCTGCCACGGCATTTTCTCCTCAGGGCTGTCTGAGGCTATGCTTTTCTGCACAAAGAAATGGATAAACCCGAGCGGCAGTGCGGCGCAGAAGGCGGCCAGCCAGAACGGCAGTTGCAGGCTGTACATCACCAGCAGGGTGCCGATCGGCGGCCCGATCGTCCAGCCAATGTTCAGGAAACTGTAGTTGAGTGAGAAAACGCGCGCCTTTTCGCTGGAGGTCAGCACGTCGGCAAACCATGCTTTCAGCACCGTTGAGAAGACGGAATAGGCGCAGTTAATCAGGGCAAAGAACAGCACCACCAGCGTCACGTTATTCACCAGCGGAATCGCCACAAACCCGGCGATAAAGGCCACGATGGCGATCAGCATATAGCGTTTTTTGTCGAACTTATCCGCCAGGATGCCAAACCCCAGGCTAAACACCACGCCGATGGTCAACGCCACGGTAAGGGCATAGCCAATATTCTCCACGCTCATATCGTACACGCGTGTGAGATATATGGTCATAAAGGGCAGCGTTGCCCCGCGGCCAATTGTTAATAACAATGACGATGCCAGCAGCGCTGCGGTTGAGCGCCTGATTGATGGTTTCATTTTCCTGCCCGACAAATGCTTATGCTTTTTTTGTTGTGTTATTACAGGATTATCATGGGATCGGCAGCTTGTATAGCACCCAATTTATCCGCAGGTGCTTCTCTCCAGTACCAGAATTAATGATCTTCTCGCGGGGCTATTTTTTCTGTTACCTTGAAGTGTTTACAAAATTTTAATAATTCAGGGGCGGAAAATGACGCGGAAAGACGGGCTGTTAGCGTTGCTGGTTGTCGTGGTGTGGGGACTCAATTTTGTGGTCATCAAAATGGGGTTGCACAACATGCCTCCACTGATGCTGGCGGGGCTGCGCTTCCTGCTGGTGGCCTTCCCGGCGCTGCTGTTCGTTGCCCGCCCGAAAATTCCCCTTAAGCTGCTGCTGGGCTACGGCCTTACTATCAGCTTTGGTCAGTTTGCGTTTCTTTTTTGCGCCATCAAATTCGGTATGCCTGCGGGCCTGGCTTCGCTGGTGCTTCAGGTGCAGGCGTTCTTTACCATCATTCTCGGCGCATTTGTCTTCGGCGAACGCTTGCAGGGCAAGCAGCTGGCGGGCATTAGCCTTGCGGTCTTTGGCGTGCTGGTGCTGATTGAAGGCAGCCTCAACGGTCAGCATGTCGCGCTGCTAGGCTTTATGCTCACCCTGGCGGCGGGGCTGAGCTGGGCGTGCGGCAATATCTTTAACAAACTGATAATGCAGCACGAGACGCGTCCGCCGGTCTTATCGCTGGTGGTCTGGAGCGCATTGATCCCAATCGTGCCGTTTATGGCCGCGTCGTTTATTCTGGATGGTCCGCAGGCGATGTTGAAAAGCCTGGTGGAGATCGACCTGACGACCATTTTGTCGCTGATCTACCTGGCGTTAGTCGCCTCAATCATTGGCTATGGTATCTGGGGATCGCTGCTCGGACGCTATGAAACCTGGCGTGTGGCACCGTTATCGCTGCTGGTACCGGTGGTCGGGCTTGCCAGCGCCGCACTGTTGCTGGATGAAACGCTCAGCGCGCTGCAACTGTGTGGCGCAGGGCTGATTATGGCCGGGCTGTATATCAACGTCTTTGGCTTGCGGGTGCGTCGGGCAACGCGGGTGCGGGGTTAAGGCAGAAAAAAGCCCCGCATTAGCGGGGCAAAAACGAATTACAGTTCGTGGTTGTAATACGGCACGCCTAATTCGTCGGATTTGTCGCTGCCAGCGCCCATGTGATTGAAGTCCCAGGGCGACTGGTTTTGCGTGGACGGCATAATCATGGTGTCACGATTATTTTGCTGCCCCGCATTGGGGGTTTGCTCCGCGAAGCTCTGGCCGGAAACCAGCACCAGCAAGGTGAGGGCGGCGGAGGCGATAAATTTCATGATTTCCTCGGTTACGTCTTAACAGGCGATGATTAACTGCAATGTTTTAGCGGATACAGATAACGGGATTCACCCGGCATACTGGTAATACGGTACTTATGAGGCGGCACGTCAAAGTAGTTCTTGAACGTACGCGTCAGGGTCTGTTGCGATTCAAATCCGTAGCGTTCCGCCAGATAGAGGATCGGCTCATTGCTTTCTTTCAGTTTTTGGGCAATCTCCGTCAGCTTGCGGCTGCGAATATATTGTCCTAATGAATGGCCGGTCTCTTTTTTAAACATCCGTTGCAGGTGCCATTTTGAGTAACCTGAACGCTCAGACACTTTCTCAAGAGAGAGTGGAGATTCCAGGTTATCTTCGATCCAGTCCAAAATGCTATGAATGGTGATAGCGTCAGTATTGCGTCTGGACATCGTCATACCTCTTTTTCTGTTTACGGCAGGATTTTCTTGAGTAAGAGCTCAAGCGTTGCCACTTCATCTGCCGATAAGTTTTTTGTCAGTTCCTGGTGCAGTGTTTGTCCTACTAATTGATGACATTGCTCACACATGGCCGCGCCATCGCTGGTCAGTTTCACCAGTACGCCACGTTTGTCATTCGGGTTAGGGCTTCGTTCTATCCATCCTTTACAGACGAGACGATCCAGCATGCGGGTTAACGCACCCAGATCGACAGAGAGCACCTTTTTCAGCTCAACCGGCGTGATACACACTTCGCAGCGAATGGAACACAGCACTTTGAACTGTGTTGCGGTGATATCCAGCGGTGACAGATAGTCATTGAGCAGGCGATCTTTTTTCTGGTTAACCATATGAATAAGACGACCCAGTGGAATTATGTCGTTAAAGAGGTCACTGGTGCTTTTCACAATGGTTGCCCTGGCAAGTAGTTTAGTCACGGCAGATATTATTGCTCAGGCAAGTATAAGTCAACTGAATGAATCGGCCGATGCCACGAAATGCTAAAACGCTTCAGGAACTTATTCTGTACGCTTTTAAATCATACAGATAATCTGGGGTTATGAATTACGCGAGACAATTATGGTTACGCTGTCGGATGGCTCCGGACGAGGATTTGCCCCTATAATTGCGATGTTGAATAAGGATAAGGACTGCGGTGCATTATGTTGGATTTGATTAAAGCAGTGGGGCTTGGACTGGTGGTGTTGCTGCCGCTGGCGAACCCGTTAACTACGGTGGCGCTTTTTCTGGGGCTGGCGGGGAACATGAACAGCGCAGAGCGCAATCAGCAGTCGATGATGGCCTCTGTCTATGTCTTTGCCATAATGATGGTGGCTTATTACGCCGGGCAACTGGTGATGAATACCTTTGGTATTTCGATTCCCGGTCTGCGTATTGCTGGCGGGCTGATTGTGGCCTTTATTGGTTTCCGGATGCTGTTCCCGGCGCATAAAGCGCACGAATCCCCGGAAGCCAAAAGCAAATCGGAGGAGCTTGAAAGCGAACCGAGCGCCAACATCGCGTTTGTGCCGTTAGCCATGCCGAGCACGGCGGGGCCGGGGACGATTGCGATGATCATCAGTTCCGCCTCGACGGTGCGTGATGGGTCGACATTTCCGCACTGGGTTATCACCGTTGCGCCGCCGATCATTTTTGCGCTTATCGCCATTATCGTCTGGGGATCATTGCGCAGCTCCGGGGCGATTATGCGCTGGGTGGGCAAGGGGGGGATTGAAGCTATCTCCCGTCTGATGGGTTTCCTGCTGGTCTGTATGGGCGTGCAGTTTATTATTAACGGCGTGCTGGAGATTGTTAAGACGTATCATTGAGAACGTTGCCGGGTGGCGGCTTCGCCTTACCCGGCCTACTCGCAATGGATATAATTCTTATGAATATAAAGCGATGCGTCTTCTGCAACCACTCCTCTGGCAACGAGAATCGGTATCTATGATTGTCAGACCAAAATGACAGATGAAAGATTCCGTTATCTTGGCGGTGATGAAGAACACGGATATTAATGCTTCGTAGGCCGGGTAAGGCGAAGCCGCCACCCGGCATAACAAACGTCAACCGTGGCTGGTCTGTTCTTCCATCGCGACCGGCCATTTACGGAAGATAAGCACCGACCAGATCAGCGCGATCAGCGCCGGAATCGCCCCGAGATAGCCAATGGCCGACATTGATACATGCAGGCTGATCTGATTGCCCACCAGCGCACCGGCGCCAATCCCCAGATTAAAAATCCCGGAGAAGAGCGACATCGCTACGTCCGTGGCGTCCGGGGCCAGCGCCAGCACTTTGACCTGCATTCCCAGACCAATAATCATGATTGCCACGCCCCAGAACAGACTGAGGATCGCCAGATGACTCTCGCTGCCTGCCGCAGGCATCAGTAACAGCAGGCATGCCAGCAGCAGACCAATCGCACTGCTTACCAGCGCAGACGCGTGCTGATTGCCCAGCTTCCCGAACAGGATGCTGCCGATAATCCCCGCGCCGCCCAGGATCAGCAGCAGAACGGTGGCGAAGTTAGCGCTAAAGCCCGCCACAACCTGAACAAACGGCTCAATATAGCTGTAGGCCGTGTAATGGGCGGTCACCACAATCACGGTCAGCAGATAAATGCTCATCAGCGCCGGTCGACGCATCAGCAGCGGCAGACTTTTCAGCGAGCCGGAGTGTTCGCTGGGCAGTTTTGGCAGCAATTTGATCAGACACACCAGGGTGATCAGCGCCCCCATGCCGATGGCAAAGAAGGTGGTGCGCCAGCCGAAGTATTGTCCCACAATGCGTCCGATCGGCAGGCCTAACACCATCGCCAGCGCCGTTCCGGTGGCAATCAGGCTCAGCGCCTGGGCGCGTTTTCCCGCCGGGGCCAGACGAATGGCGAGCGACGCGGTGATCGACCAGAAAACGGCATGGGCAAACGCGATGCCGACGCGGCTGATGACCAGCACGGTAAAGTTCCATGCCATAAATGACAGCACATGGCTGGCAATGAACACCACAAACAGCCCAATCAGCAGCTTACGGCGTTCCATCTGGCTGGTCAGCAGCATAAACGGCAGCGACATCAGCGCCACCACCCATGCATAGATGGTCAACATAATGCCAACCTGTGCCGTTTCCATATGGAAGCTGGCGGCGATATCGGACAGCAGCCCAACCGGAACAAATTCCGTGGTGTTGAAAATAAACGCTGCGATGGCGAGCGTGACCACGCGTAGCCACGCGACCCTGCGGGAAACCGTGTGTGTTGTCATAGGGATATCTGGGATTCGTTGCCTGAAAGATGAGGAGACGATCTTAAAGCCTTAAACGGCGAAAACTCAACCGTTATGTGATGTGAATCACAAAATTTACCTTCATGCAGCGGTAGCGAACGGGGTTGTTTTCATTGAAGATAAAGAACAACACAACAAAAACAGGCGGTAACACGATGCAGGAGATTGATTTTTATCTGGTAGATGCGTTCAGCGCGTCCTCCTTTGGCGGCAACCCGGCGGCGGTGTGCCCGCTCGACGCGTGGCTGCCGGATGAGACGTTACTGCGGATGGCACAACAGCATAACCAGTCGGAAACCGCGTTTTTTGTGTGTACCAAAGGGGGGATTGAGTTGCGCTGGTTCACCACGCTCACCGAGGTTAATCTCTGTGGTCACGCGACGCTTGCCGCGGCGTATGTTCTGTTTAACGAACTGGATTATCCGGACTCACGCCTTCATTTCGACACCGCCTCTGGTCGCCTGACCGTCAGCCGTGACGGTGACTGGATGACGCTGGACTTCCCGGCCTGCCCGACGCAGGCACAGACGCCGCCACAGGAGATGCTCACCGCACTCGGTATCAGCCACTACGTCGAGGCGCGAAAAGGCCGCGCCTGGGTGCTGGTACTGGAGAGCCGCGAGCAGGTTGAAGCCATTAATCCGGATTTCTCCGCCATGACGCCGGGCGAGCATAAAGTGGCCGTCACTGCCCGGGACGAGGGGGAATACGACTTTGTCAGCCGTTTCTTCTCGCCAGGCGTGGCCGTGCCGGAAGATCCTGTCACCGGCTCCGCGCACACCATGCTGATCCCGTACTGGAGTGAACGGCTTGGCATAACACAGATGTTTGCCCGCCAGGTTTCTGCCCGTGGTGGCGACGTACGCTGCGAACTCAAGGGCGACCGCGTGCGGATGGGCGGGCAGGCGGCACTGTATCTGAAGGGCACAGTATTTCTGCGCTGAACAAATCTAAGAGGAACCAACGATGCAGGAAATTGATTTTTATCTGGTAGATGCCTTCAGCGACAGGGCGTTCGGCGGCAATGCGGCGGCGGTGTGTCCGCTGGAAGCGTGGCTGCCGGATGAGACGCTGCTGAAGATGGCGAAGCAGCATAATCAGTCAGAGACGGCGTTCTTTGTCCGAACGGATAACGGGTTTGAACTGCGCTGGTTTACGACGCAGGATGAAATAAACCTCTGCGGCCACGCAACCCTCGCGGCTTCTCACGTTATTTTCGAATACCTGGATTATCCGCATACGGAAATCACCTTCACCACGCGCTTTGTCGGCGATCTGACGGTACAACGCAGCGGCGACTGGCTGACGCTTAATTTCCCGGCGTGGTCAACCGAGGTTGTTGATACTCCACCCGCAGTGCTGTTCAGCGCGCTGGGCATTAACGCAGCAGACGAGGTGCGTGTGGGGCGTGACTACATGGTGGTGCTCGACAGCCAGCGGCAGGTGGAAGCGCTGACGCCGGATATCGCGGCTATGCTCCCGCTGGGGAAAATGGTCTGCGTTACGGCGCCGGGGGATGAGTATGATTTCGTCAGCCGCTTCTTCTGCCCGGGGGAAGGGGTGCCGGAAGATCCGGTGACGGGATCAGCTCACAGCATGCTGATCCCGTACTGGAGTGAAAAGCTTGGTAAAACGCAGATGTCGGCCCGCCAGGTCTCCTTGCGCGGCGGGGATCTGCGCTGCGAGCTGAAAGGCGACCGCGTGCTGATTGGCGGGCAGGCCACGCTGTATATGAAGGGAAAAATTTTCCTTCGACTCCAGGACTACGTTCATCATTAACAACTGGGCGCTGGTGGCTGACGCTCGTTCAGCAGCGCGATAAACGCCTCAAGCTGGCGGGTCATCGCCCCGCGTCGCCACACCAGCCAGGTGGTGAGCCAGCGCCAGTTTTCCGCCAGCGGCCACGCCGCCACCTGATGATGGCCCGGCATGCTCTCCAGCATGGAGCGGGGCATCAGCGCAATGCCTGCCCCGGCAATCACGCAGGCGAGCATCCCGTGATAGGACTCCATCTCATGGATCCTTCCCGGCGTGACGCGGTCGGCATGGAACCAGCTCTCCAGATGACGCCGGTAAGAACAGTTGGCGCGAAAGGCATACACGTCGCTGCCGCTCACCTGCGTGGCTTTTGATACTTCCGCGTGACCCGCAGGGGTGACCAGCATCATCTCTTCCCGGTAAACCGGCATCCCTTCCAGTTCCGGGTGCGAGAGCGGCCCGTCGACAAAGGCGGCGCTGAGCGTCCCCTCAAGCACGCCGTCAATCATCGTACCGGAAGGTCCGGTGGACAACGCAAACTGAATGCGCGGATAGCGCTGGTTAAACCGCGCCAGACTTTCCGGAATGCGTACGGCGGCGGTACTTTCCAGCGCGCCGAGCGAGAATAATCCCTGCGGTTCATCCCCGGCGACGACCATTCGCGCTTCGTCAACCAGCGCCAGGATCTGCTTGCTGTAGCGCAAAAAATTGTGCCCGGCGGGGGAAAGCCGCAGGCGTTGATTCTCGCGAATAAACAGTTCCACGCCGAGATCCGCTTCTAGCTGTCGGATGCGGGTGGTGAGGTTTGACGGCACCCGGTGTACCTTCTGCGCCGCCTGGGTAATGCTGCCGGTCAGTGCGACGGCGTTAAACATCTCAAGCTGTGTTAAGTCCATACCGTTCTCGATTCGTGAATAAGGTGGTGAGTATTATTCATTTTTAAGAAATAGCAGAGTAGACCACAATCAATCAACTGTTATTACGTGGAGAACATCATGACCTATTCATCTTCTACCCATGCCCACTCTGTCAACCCGGCTACCGGCGAAACGCTGGCTGCTTACCCGTGGGCAACGTCCGGTGACGTTGAGCGTGCCATTGCGCAGGCGGATATCGGTTTTCGTCAGTGGCGACGCGAAAGCGTGGCGCACCGGGCGCAAAAACTTCGCGATCTGGGTGCGGTGCTGCGTAGTCGTGCGGAAGAGATGGCGCTGACTATCTCCCGGGAGATGGGCAAGCCCATTATGCAGGCGCGTGCGGAGGTGGCTAAGTCCGCCAGCCTTTGCGACTGGTACGCTGAACACGGCCCGGCGATGCTGCACCCGGAATCTACCCAGGTCGAAAATGCGGTGATTGAGTACCGTCCGCTTGGGCCCGTTCTGGCGGTGATGCCGTGGAACTTCCCGCTCTGGCAGGTGCTGCGCGGTGCGGTGCCGATCCTGCTGGCAGGGAACAGCTATCTGCTTAAACATGCGCCTAATGTGCTCGGCTCGGCGGAGCTGATCGGGAAGGTATTCGCGGATGCCGGTTTCCCGGAGGGGGTCTTTGGCTGGGTGAACGCGACGAATGACAGCGTCAGCCAGGCGATTAACGATCGTCGTATCGCGGCGGTGACCGTAACCGGCAGCGTTCGGGCTGGTGCGGCAATTGGCGCGCAGGCGGGCGCGGCGCTGAAGAAATGCGTGCTGGAGCTGGGCGGTTCCGATCCGTTTATCGTTCTGAACGATGCCGATCTGGATCTGGCCGTCAACGCGGCGGTGGCCGGACGTTATCAGAATACCGGGCAGGTTTGTGCGGCGGCAAAACGCTTTATTGTGGAAGCGGGCGTGGCGGACGCCTTTACCCAACGCTTTGTTGACGCGGTCAAGGCGCTGAAGATGGGCGCACCGGATGAGGAAGATAACTATATTGGCCCGATGGCGCGATTTGATCTTCGCGATGAACTGCATCAGCAGGTGCAGGCTACACTGGCGGAAGGGGCGACCCTGCTGCTGGGCGGGGAGAAGATGTCCGGGACCGGTAACTATTATGCCCCAACCGTACTCGGCGGCGTCACCCCACAGATGACGGCCTTTCGTCAGGAGCTGTTTGGTCCGGTGGCGGCAATTACCATCGCGAACGATGCGGCGCACGCATTGCAGCTGGCTAACGACAGCGATTTTGGCTTATCGGCGACGGTCTTTACCGAGAACGATGCGCTGGCTGAAACCTTTGCGCGCGAGCTGGAGTGCGGCGGGATCTTTATCAACGGCTACAGCGCCAGCGATGCGCGCGTCGCGTTTGGCGGGGTGAAGAAGAGCGGCTTCGGGCGAGAGCTTTCTCATTTCGGCCTGCATGAGTTCTGTAATGTGCAGACGGTGTGGAAGGATCGCGTCTAGTCTTGTTGCCGGGTAAGGCCAGGCCGCTACCCGGCAATTCACGTTTCCTGTCATTTTTGCGTAATGGTTCTGTCATTTTCGTTTCGTAGACTCGCTCGCGTCTAACGTATTGTTACAGAAGAAAATTATGAACCTAACGCAAATTTTTAGTCGTCTTGCGCCGCGCTTTATCCCTCGTCAGTTTGGCCTGCTGACCGGCATCTTTTGTATCATTGGCCTTTTCTCCGCCCTGCAACTCTCTTCCTCCTTCCTGCTCACCGCCTCCCTGAATGAAGCCCAGCGTAACGAACAGCGCAATCAGCTGGCCTGGCAGCAGCAGAGCAGGCTGGATCAGGCCCGTATTTCTCTGCTGGCGGCCAGCGATCTGCTCAACCGCTCCGGCGTGTACTTTATGCAGGACAAGGAGACCGGCTCGGAAGGGAGCTGGCATAGCCTGATGGACGAGGCGCAAAAATCCCTGGCGGCGTCACAGCAGGCATGGCAGGCCTGGCTCGCGCTTAATCCGCCGAAAGACGAGGGGTTGGTTAACAGCTATCAGCTGTTTTTCGACGCCATCCGGGAGCAGGCGGAGGGGCTGGTGAAAACCAACAGCATCGACCTCTTTTTCGCCGTACCCGCCCAGGCGTTTCAGACCGATTTTAATGACAATTTCGCACGCTATCAGCAACGGAGTGAGAAGCAGACGATACAGGGGCGTCAGTCGCTCATGGAACAACTCTCAGGTCTGCAACGGCTGTTCCTGTTTGCGCCGCTGGTGCTACTGGCCATTGCCATAGCCGTCTGGTTCGGAATGGCGAAGTGGGTGATATCCCCGCTACGCCGTCTGATTATCCAGATTAACCAGCTTGCGGCAGGGGATTTGTCAGGCACGCCGCCTGACGTTGTGCGCTTTAACCGTGAAATCAGCCAGCTCAGCGGCAGTATTACCGCCATGCAGCGCGGGCTCCAGCAACTGGTGACCCAGGTCAGCGAGGCCACTACCTCCATGGTTGAAAATATCGGATCGCTTGCGCAGGGGAATCAGAAGCTTTATCAGCAGTCTACGCGACAGGCCAAAGAGCTGGAGGAGGTGACCGCACACATCGCCGATCTCGAAACCCACGTTGAGGGGAACACGGGTTATGCAAAACTCGCCCGCTCGCGCGCGGATGAAGCCCGACAGGCTGCCGCTGGTGGGGAGCAAATGATGTCAGCGGTGAATGGCTCGATGCAGACGATCGTCGACCGATCCTCAGAGATGCGCGGGATCGTCGCGATGATCGACAGCGTGGCGTTTCAGACCAACATTCTCGCCCTCAATGCTGCCATTGAAGCCGCCCATGCAGGAGAGCAGGGGCGCGGATTTGCTGTGGTTGCCCGGGAAGTGGGGCTGTTGGCCAGAAAAAGCAGTCACTCTACGCAAACCATCCAGGCGCTGATTAACCACTCGCTACAGGGCATTGAAGAAGGTTCTCAGGTGGTAAACCGTCTGGAAGAGAATTTGCAACAGGTCACCGGGCTGGTGGCGAATCTGAGCAGCCTGCTGAATGATATTTCGCTGGCCACCCTGAATCAGGGGGACAGCATTCATCAGATGACCCGTCAGCTTCAGGCGCTGAATCAGGTATCGCGTCGGACAGATGTGCTGGTTAGCGAAGCGTCAAATGCCTCTGAGCGCCTGCATCAACAGTCCGATCTTTTGTTGCAGGCCGTCTCGCGTTTTCGTCTCCCTGCCTGACGTGACGTATCAGCCTCTGTTATACTCGCAGCCCGTTTTAGCCTGAGGGCAAGGAGCAAAGTGTGGCTGCGGTCATCCATAATGAGATGCTGGACGAGATTCTGGCGCAGGTTCGTCCGTTACTGGGGCAGGGTAAGGTTGCCGATTACATTCCCGCGCTGGCCTCGATCAGCGGTAATAAGCTCGGTATCGCCATTTGTACTGTCGACGGTCAGCGTTTTCAGGCGGGAGACGCGCTTGAGCGCTTTTCGATTCAGTCGATCTCAAAAGTGCTTAGCCTCGTTGCCGCCATGCGCCAGTATGACGAGCAGGAGATCTGGCAGCGGGTAGGCAAAGATCCGTCCGGTCAGCCGTTCAACTCCCTTCTCCAGCTGGAAATCGAACAGGGTAAGCCGCGTAACCCGTTTATTAACGCCGGGGCGCTGGTGGTGTGCGATATGCTGCAAAGCCGGCTGAGCGCGCCGCGCCAGCGGATGCTCCAGATTGTGCGGCAGCTTTCCGGCGTGCAGGACATCGCCTACGATCCGGTGGTAGCGCGCTCTGAGTTTGAACACTCTGCACGTAACGCCGCCATCGCCTGGCTGATGAAGTCCTTCGGCAACTTTCATAATGATGTCGCCACGGTTCTGCAAAACTATTTTCATTACTGCGCACTGAAGATGAACTGTGTCGAACTGGCGCAGACTTTTCTGTTTCTGGCGCATCAGGGCCATGCCCCGCATCTGGGCGAGGACGTTGTCTCCCCGATGCAGGCCCGGCAGATCAACGCCTTAATGGCAACCAGCGGAATGTATCAGAATGCCGGGGAGTTTGCCTGGCGCGTGGGGCTGCCGGCTAAATCCGGCGTTGGCGGTGGGGTCGTGGCGATTGTCCCTCACGAGATGGCGATTGCCGTCTGGAGCCCGGAACTGGACGAGACCGGAAATTCACTGGCGGGCGTGGCGGCGCTGGAACAGCTGACCAAACGCCTTGGACGGTCCGTATACTGATGTCCACGTTAGATCCTCTGTTCGCGCGCCTGGCTCGCTCCACATTCCGTTCACGATTTCATTTAGGGACGAAAGAGCGGCAATACTGCTGGGATAAGGGCGCGGAGACTATCGATAAGCATGCCGCCGATTTTGTCGCCGCGCGGCTGGCGCCTGCACACCCGGTGAATGACGGTAAGCAGACGCCAATGCGCGGCCATCCGGTTTTTATCGCCCAGCATGCCACGGCAACCTGCTGTCGGGGCTGTCTGGCTAAGTGGCACGCTATCCCGCAGGGCGTGCCGCTGAGTGCGCAGCAACAACAGTATATCGTCAACGTAATCCATCATTGGCTGGTCATAGAGGTAAATCGTGCCTCCTGAACTGACAATGTCTCTGTTTAAGCTACGCTTTTACTAATGCTCAGCGTCAGGAGACGTTATGAAGGCACCTCAAATTCCCGTGAATGAAGCGGAGCGCATGAATGCTCTGCGCGAGTCCGGTCTGCTTGAGATCGACAATTATCCCGCGTTTGATCGTCTTACGCGGCTGGCAACACGCTTTTTCAGGGTGCCGCTGGCGATGATTACGCTGGTGGATGACCACGCCGCGATCGTGAAGTCTGCCGACGGCCGGGCACTCGCCAGCCAGCCTCGCGATCTCTCGTTTTGTGGTCATACGATCCTGGGTGACGCGCCGCTGGTGGTGAGTGACACGCTGCTGGACGAACGCTTTGCGGATAATCCGCAGGTGGCGGGAGATCCGGGCGTGCGCTTTTATGCCGGTTACCCGCTGCGTTTACGTGACGGGGCGTGCGTGGGATCGTTGTGTCTCATTGATTACGCACCGCGTGAGTTTACCGCGGCGGATGCCGCCGTACTGGCCGATCTCAGCGCGCTGGCAGAGGATGAATTTGCGGTCGTTAGCGCGGCCACGACCGATGAACTCACGGGATTGTTTAACCGTCGCGGGTTTAACCAGTTTGCGCAGTTTGCACTGTCGGTTTCGCAGCGTCGGGCAGAACCGTTAACCCTTGGCTGGCTGGATCTGGACCATTTCAAAACCATTAACGATCGCTTCGGGCATCAGGAGGGGGATAAGGCTCTGAAAGCGATGGCCGCCCTGATGCGTTCCTCGTTCCGCGAGGCCGATCTGCTGGTACGTTTCGGGGGCGATGAGTTCGCGGTGCTGTTTGCGGATACCGATGAGCCTGGCGCCTGGATCGCCATGCAATACCTCGTCGAACAAACCGAAAAGTATAACGCGCGTCAGCTGCATCCCTGGTCGTTACAGTTCTCCTGGGGGCTGAGCGAGTTCGATCATCACCGCAACGATATGCAGGCATGGTTAAAACACGCGGATGCGCAAATGTACGCCATGAAGCGGCAACACCACGTCGAAAAATGACATAACGAAATCCTATGTCATCACTTATTGCGTTACAAAAATGTTAATAGCAAAGTGGAGAGATTCAACCTAAGGACGCGCAATGAACTCTCCCATGCTGATTAAACCTCTCTCCCGGCAGGACATCCTCACCCACATCGATGCCCTGAACGATATTCTCGCCAACTGTGTCAACGGCGGCGCCTCCGTCAGCTTTATGCTGCCTTTTTCTGCCGGGAAAGCCCAAACCTTCTGGGTCGGCGTCGCAGACAGCGTCGGGCGCGACGAGCGTACCGTCCTGGGCTGTTTTGATGCGGAGCAGGGGCTGGTTGGCACGGTCCAGCTGATCACCGATCAGCCTGAAAACCAGCCGCACCGTGCAGATGTCGCGAAACTGCTGGTTCATGAGAAAGCGCGCCGTAAAGGGGCGGCAATGGCGCTGATGGAAGCCCTGGAGGCGGTTGCACGTGAAAAAGCGCTTACGGTACTGGTGCTTGATACCTCAACCGGCAGCGGCGCGGAGACGTTTTACCAGAGAGCAGGCTGGCAAAAGGCGGGGGAGATCCCACGCTACGCCCTGATGCCGAACGGGGACATGACGGCGACCTCGGTGTTCTATAAATTTCTGTGATTATTTTTCACCATCGCATCCTGAGTTGATCCAGACAGGGGTTATGGTCCTGAAGTTTTGATAAGTTATCACACCAATCTTATCAGGCTGTATGACTAATCATAAAGGACCTCCATTGTGAACACACTCAACCGTCGTGATTTCCCCGGTGCGCGCTATCCTGAACGTATCATCCAGTTTGGCGAAGGTAACTTCCTGCGCGCGTTCGTTGACTGGCAAATCGACCTCTTAAACGAGCATACCAATCTCAATGCCGGTGTGGTGATTGTGCGGCCGATCCAGAGCGATTTTCCGCCGTCCCTGAGCACCCAGGATGGTCTGTATACCACGATTATTCGCGGTCTGAATGAGCAGGGGGAAGCGGTAAGCGATGCGCGTCTTATTCGTTCCGTGAATCGTGAAATCAGCGTCTACAGCCAGTACGATGAATTTCTGAAGCTCGCCCATAACCCGGACATGCGGTTTGTCTTCTCCAATACCACGGAGGCGGGGATCAGCTATCACGCGGGGGATAAGTTTGACGATGCGCCAGCTGTCAGCTATCCGGCCAAACTGACGCGTCTGCTGTTCGAGCGTTTTACCCACTTTAACGGGGCAGCGGATAAAGGCTGGATTATCATTCCTTGCGAACTCATCGACTACAACGGCGATGCCCTGCGTGAACTGGTGCTGCGCTATGCACAGGAGTGGGCGCTGCCGGCGGCATTCATTGCGTGGCTGAATGATGCTAACACTTTCTGTTCGACGCTGGTTGACCGCATTGTTACCGGCTATCCGCGTGATGAGGTGGCAGAGCTGGAAGCCGGGCTGGGCTATCACGACAGCTTCCTCGACACGGCGGAACATTTCTATCTGTTTGTTATTCAGGGGCCGAAATCACTTGCAGCTGAACTGCGCCTGGATAAATACCCACTCAACGTCCTGATTGTTGACGATATCAAACCGTATAAAGAGCGTAAGGTGGCGATCCTCAACGGCGCGCACACGGCGCTGGTTCCGGTCGCTTTTCAGGCCGGCCTGGATACGGTAGGGGAAGCCATGAACGACGCGGAAATTTGCGCGTTCGTAGAGAAGGCTATTTATGAGGAGATTATTCCGGTCCTGGATCTGCCGCGCGACGAGCTGCACTCCTTCGCCAGTGCCGTAACGGGGCGTTTCCGAAATCCGTACATTAAGCATCAGCTGCTGTCGATTGCCCTGAACGGGATGACCAAGTACCGCACCCGCATTCTGCCGCAACTGCTGGCAGGGCAGAAGGCGACCGGCAAACTGCCAGCACGTCTGACCTTTGCTCTGGCGGCGCTGATTGCATTTTACCGTGCCGAGCGCAACGGTGAGCGCTATCCGGTGCAGGACGATGCGCACTGGCTTGAACGTTACCAGCAGTTGTGGACGCAACATCACGACAAACAGGTCACTACCCGTGAACTGGTATCGTCAGTGTTAAGCGTGAGCGAGCACTGGGAACAGGATCTCACTCTGGTGAACGGACTGGTAGATCAGGTTGCGCTGGATCTGGATGCAATTTTAAGCAAAGGCATGCGCGATGCGGTAAAACCGCTCTGCTAATCATAATGCCCGGCGTTGGCCGGGTTTTTTAAAGACCCTGTTTAGTTACAACATACTATACGTTCTTTTTTTAAAAAGCACATGCAGCACCGTGCGGTTGAGGCTTAACAGGTCAGAAAATGCAATGAACTATTAACATGCTTGCAACCGTGAGGGGGATCACGTTTAATAGCCGCGCTCTTTACTTTTCTGAAGCTGATTATGATTGTTCGTCCTCAACAGCACTGGCTGCAACTGATTTTTGTCTGGCATGGTTCGGTACTTCCCAAAATTTATACCCGACTGCTGCTTAACTTCCTGCTTTCCATCGCCGTGATTGTCATGCTGCCGTGGTACACCTCGCTGGGTATCCGGTTTACCGTCGCGCCGTTCAGCATTCTGGGCGTGGCTATCGCCATCTTCCTGGGATTTCGCAATAACGCCTGTTATTCGCGCTACGTTGAGGCGCGTCTGCTTTGGGGGCAGTTGATGATAGCGGCGCGCTCGCTGTTTCGCGAGGTAAAAAACACCTTGCCGGATGATAAACATCTTGGAGAGTTTGTCCGCCTGCAAATCGCGTTTGCTAACTGTCTGCGTATGACCCTGCGCAGAGAAACCAATGCCGATCAGCTGTCCCGCTATCTGGCTCCTGACGATTTACGCAAAGTGATGGACGCCAACTCGCCGGCGAACCGTATCCTGCTGATCATGGGGGAGTGGCTGGCCGTACGGCGGCGTAGCGGGCACCTTTCAGACATTCTGTTTCACAGCCTTAACAACCGCCTGAATGATATGTCCATCGTGCTGGCTGGCTGTGAGCGTATCGCCAATACGCCAGTCCCGTTTGCCTATACGCTGATCCTGCACCGGACGGTGTATCTGTTCTGCATCATGCTGCCGTTTGCGCTGGTAGTTGATCTGCATTACATGACGCCCTTTGTCTCTGCGCTGATTTCCTACACTTTTATCTCGCTGGATACGCTGGCGGAAGAGCTGGAAGATCCTTTTGGGACGGAAGATAACGATCTGCCGCTGGACGCCATCTGCAACATGATGGAGCGCGATCTGTTGCAGATGAACGATGAAGAGAACATCCCTGAAAGACTGATGCCGGATAAGCATTATCAGCTGACCTGACGGGCATTCCACTCGTCGCGGGTGATTTCCCACAGTTCCGAGTCCAGCATGCCGCTGACGTAGGCTTTCTTCTCCGTCCTGATAAGCCGCATGCCGCTGCTGTCTGAAATACGTCGGGAGCGGCTGTTGGCCGCCGCTTTCGGCGCGCGCAACACCGATTTATTGAGCGTATTGAACCAGTAATCCGTGGCCGCAATACTCGCCTCGCGCATATATCCCTGGCCCTGAAATTCCGGCGCGAGCCAGAAGCCCCGATTGTTGTCCTCCACGTCATACAGGCAAATCAACCCCATCAGTTCGTCAGGCGCTTCGCGACGGCGAATCGTCCAGAACCACGCAATCCCTTTGGCCATATCTGGCAGTGCAACGTTGTTGACATAATTTTCTGCACCGTTTTCCGGGTAGGGCCAGGGGACTGAAGCCACCATATAGCGGACAATCTCCCAGCGCGGATAGCGTTGCTGGATCTGGACGGCATCGGCGGCAACAAGGGGTTTAAGTAATAAGCGTTCTGTCGTAAGCGTGGGTATCGTCATCCGGTGATCTCCATATTTGAGCGTTATCATTTGTTTGGGTTCTGATATTTCATCAATATCACATTCCAGTTGGTCGTGCTTTTGTTATTCAGATTTATCCATAAAGGAGTATGTAATGCCAAGAAAAGCCAGGCCCGAAGAAGCCGAAACACTCTGGCACGTCCGTAACGAAGCGATGCGCCATGGCTGTAAAATCTGTTACGACGCAGAAGTGATTGCGCGCTGGACGTCAGAAAAGATGCCTGAACATTACCGTACCTCCAGGTCGATTTCGTGTTATAGGCCTGCCCATGCAGGAGCTGAACTGCTCCCAAATGGAGCTACGGTTTACGAAGTTCAATAGCTTATTTACATTTGCTTACATAAATACACTTTCTTTACATTAAGTAATGTAAGATATTTTTTTAGCACAAAATGCAAAACTAAATTAAATGGAGATGATTTATGTCGAATATAAGAGCATTAAGCCTTAATGAGATAGCATTAGTAAGTGGCGGCAATGGAAGCGGTAATTATGAAGGTGCCGGTAGTCGTAACACCAGCTCTAAACCTGGTAATTCAAAAGGAAACAATGGCTCTATTTACAAGGGCGTTGACTCATGCGGCGCAGGAATCATCGGTGGTCTAATCGCCGGCTCTCCTGGGGGGCCAGTGGGTATGACCGCTGGGGTAATTGGTGGAGCTATAGCTGGTCAGTGCACAAAAGATAGTTTTTCAGATCGTGGTAGTAAAGATAAAAGTAATAATTACAACGGCCCCGGACAATGCCGTTGGTAAGTAATTTGAGTTGTGTGTGATAATAATTTAAAAGCTCATTATAACTGAATGTTATTCTAGGTGTTTCGATATTTAATGATTATTCGAAGTAGTCATGATGAGCTATTATTTTTGATAAAGTTAATGTAATCACAAGTATCGGGTTAAGCATGAAACAATTTTTAAATTTCCTAATTTACTTATTTTTTTTCATTATCGCATTTACCCTTTTGAAATACGCTGAAGTTCTTGAGTTTGACGAAGTATCACGGCCAGGGATTATATCAAGGTTTCTTATTGCGTTGATTGTATTAATAGCAGTAACTCGATGGGGCGTTAACTTGATGAATAGGTTTAAAAGTAAATAAAGTACACTCCGATAAAAATTGTTGTGTTGCAGAATGGAATCATTACAAATGTTCACTGAAGTTAAAGTGCATGATATCAAAAAATGATTACGATATCATAGCCATATTTGTTGATTCTTATATAAAATATGAATTAATAATAGGTTGAACATGATAATCTTTAGGCATGTCTATCCATTCATTTATAGTAAGAAAAACGTAATTGTTCTTTTTATTGCGTCTGTTATCTCAATAATAATTACGTTATCGCCATCCATAACCCTCCGCTATCTTACTCTCGATGTGTCATTTTTCTTATTGTTTATTGCGGAATTTTCAATTGCATTTTTCTTGTATATTTTTTACTTAAGGAAGTTGGATGGTTTTAAATTACTCCCAAGTAGAGATTTAACTTCAATAAAATTTTCTATTGTTGTGTTGTTTGTCATTTTGCTGGTTCAGTATAATGTTTATCTTTACAGGGATAATTTATATCATTATGGACCTTCCCATATTAGTTTTATAGCATTTATAATAGCCACCTTCGTAGTCCCATATTATGAGGAGATTATATACAGGGGCTGTATCTTCGGTGTTTTCCACTCAATTTTTAATAAAAAGTATATTATCCCATGTATATTGACTTCATTGTCTTTTTGTCTGATGCATGGACAGTATTATAACATTTTAGATCAATCTATTCTTTTTTTGGTGTCAATATTGCTATTAATAGTTAGAATAAGAAGCAGAGGGCTTTTTTATCCTATTATAATTCATTCGTGCATGAATGCTTTTGTTTTGTCGTTAAATTTTTGAAGAGTATTTGGGATATGAATATCTTCAGGGAAGAGGCTTTAAATCATCAAACAGATTCTGATTATGGTGAGATTGTTTTACCTGCGTCATTCGGTTTATCAGTAAGCGCACTCACAACGTTATTCATATTTCTGTGCCTGATACTCTTTATTCTTTATGGTAGCTATACACGTAAGGCTCACCTTTCCGGAATCGTTATGCCCTCATCCGGGCTGGTAAAAATCACTCCTCAATATGCTGGCTACGTAACCAAATTGACCGCCTCAGAAGGTCAACACATTATTGCCGGTGAGACTCTTTATCATATCAGCGGTGAACATTTCAACGAACAGGGGGCAGGTACACTCGCTGCTATAAGACTTTCCCTACAAACTCAGTTTACAATGCTGACTTCTCAACAGACCCTGGAATTGCGTGACAACAGTCAGCAGCAGCATGCCATACAACAGCGAATAGTTTCCCTGAAACCTCAGGTTAAAAGTGCAGAAAAGCGTCTGTCACTTGCCGTGCATCAGGCTGCGCTGGCCGTGTCTGTTATGGAGCGCTATAAGAAACTTGCTGATACGCATTACGTATCAGATATCGAATACCAGCAGAAGCAGATTGACGTTTCAACGTCACAGCAAAACGTTGAGGATCAGCGTCAGGGGCTTCTGCAACTGCACACCGCGATGGAGGCTGCTAAAGACGACCTTGACCATCTCATCGTTCAGGGTGAAAGCCGGAAGGCTGAAATGGACAGGCAGTTGCAGGTGATCAGGCAACAGCAGGACGAACTGGCAGGTAAGGAAAATTTCACGCTGAGTTCACCGGTATCCGGAACCGTTGCTGCCGTGCTGGTCAGACAGGGACAGTCTGTCAGGGCATCTGAACCTGTCATGACCCTCATTCCCGACAATGCCCGTTTGCAGATAGAACTCTATGCTACCAGTCAGAATGCTGGCTTTATTCAGGCGGGGCAGCGTGTTGCCCTGCGGTTCTCTGCCTTCCCCTATCAGAAGTTTGGTGTGCAGTACGGGACTATCCGTGAAATAAGCCATACAACGCTGACATCTTCTGATTTACTCTCCGTATCTCCTGTGACCTGGAAGGAGAATGAAGGTCATTACCGCGTCATCGTTGAACCTGAAAATACTTTTATTCTGGCTTATGGGAAACAGGAAGCCCTGCGCCCCGGCATGGTTCTTGAGGGGGATGTCAGCCTGGATACCCGCAATTTGTGGGAGTGGCTGACTGAGCCGCTCTGGAGCCTGAAAGGAAAGCTGTGATGGATACACTTAAATGGACCGGGAGAAAACAGCTTCCTCTCACCCGACAGACAGAGTCAGCGGAATGTGGTCTGGCATGCCTGGTCATGATGGCCTGCTGGCATGGTCTGCAAACAGACTTACCCACACTGCGCGAACGTTTCAGTATCAGCTCACAAGGGATGACCCTGCAGAGACTGACTGAATGTGCGGCCGGTATCGGATTATCCAGCCGGGCAGTTCGGCTGGAGCTTGAGGACCTAAGATCCCTTTCTCTCCCGTGTATTCTCCACTGGAACATGAATCATTTTGTTGTGCTACATAAAGTTCGCGGAAGCAGGCTGGTTATTCATGATCCGGAAAAGGGAAAAGTAACGCTCTCCCTACAGGATGCTGGAAAACATTTCACCGGCGTCGCGCTGGAGCTGATGCCAGCCAGTGATTTTACCGCTCGGGATGAAAGGAAAAAAATCCATCTGCGCCAACTGACAGGTAAAACACCGGGTCTGTTGTCGGCAATGTCGCGAATTATCGTTTTTGCCGTGGCACTCGAAATCCTGACACTGGGAAGCCCGCTTCTCAACCAGCTGGTGATTGATGAAGTCCTGGTGGCTGCCGACCAGAGTTTGTTGACCGTCATTATTATTGCGCTTCTGCTGATGTCACTGACCCAGATGCTGCTGTCACTGGCCCGCCAGTGGGCGAGTATTACACTGTCCGTCAATTTTAACATGCAGTGGACAGCACGGGTTTTCCATCATCTGGTCCATCTTCCTCTGGCCTGGTTTGATGCACGCAGTAAGGGGAGTATTAATGCTCGTTTTGAGGCGGTAGATACCATCCAGCAGGCGCTGACTACGCAAGTGCTGGAAGGTATTCTGGATGTGTTGCTCGTGGTGACTGCGCTTTGCATGATGCTGCTGTACAGTCCTGAAATGACATTGATCGCCGTACTTGCAGCCATTTTCTATGGTGTGTTGAGGGCACTGTGGTATCCGTCCCTTCGACAGTCGGCAGAAGATGCCTGGGATGCAGGTGCCAAGGAGTCCGGGCATTTTCTTGAAACACTCAACGGGATCCTCAGCCTGAGAATTAACGGTGTGACGGCACATCGTGAGGCCGCCTGGCTGAATCTCAACGTTGCCCGCAGAAATACGCAGTTGCGTCAGAGCCGTCTGCTGATGTGCTATGACATTGCTCACACTCTTACCGGCAGCGTGGTATCAGCAATCATTTTGTGGAAAGGCGCCGGGGAGGTATTGAATGGAACCTTCACCGTCGGCATGCTGGTTGCTTATTTATCCTATCAGACGCGTTTTTCTTCCAGTATCAGTAGCCTGACTGATAAGTTTTTTTCCTGGCGTATGCTCGATGTTTACAACGAACGACTGGCTGATATTGTACTGACCCCGACAGAAGGCCTTCAGCAACAGCCTTTTCGTGAGCATAACAACGCTTCGCACATTCCTTCTGTATCCCGCAGGGAGATGGATGAATATGCTCATGCTCCTCTAGTACTTGAGCACATCATCTTCAGCCACAAGGGAGGGGAAAATCCGATAATCGGCGGGGTGTCGCTGACACTCAATCCCGGAGAAGTCGTTGCCATTACAGGTAAATCCGGATGCGGGAAAACGACACTGGTGAAGCTTATCCTTGGGATCCACATCCCTGATGAGGGCAGGATCAGGGCATTTGGCATATTGCATACGCATCCGGATTATTTTCAGGTTCGTCAGCGTATCGGTACCGTACTGCAGGATGACCATCTTTTCAAAGGTTCTGTAGCAGATAACATTATTTTTTTCAGTGATGACCGAAATTATGAACGAATGATCCAGTGCGCAAGACTGGCACTTATCGACAGCGATGTTATGGCAATGCCGATGGGGTATCAGACGCTGATTGGTGAAACCGGCGGAGGGCTTTCCGGAGGACAAAAACAACGCATTCTGCTGGCAAGGGCGTTGTACAAGAAACCGGGATTCCTGTTACTGGATGAAGCGACCAGCCACCTTGATGTTGAGAGTGAAATCCGGATAAGCCAGACCTTACGTCAACTGGGGCTTCCTGTTCTGCTGATAGCCCATCGCCCGGAAACCATAGCCTCTGCAGACCGGGTTTTGTATCTGGCAGACGGCTACTTAACGGAGCTGAATCTCCAGCATACAGTCAATAATGGCGAGTCTGTTTGTGAATATACTAATGACGTGATGGCAAAAAATTAACCTTAACGTACATAATTTTCGATATCCAAACTTACCCCTATCTGGAAGATCTATTTGTTGACGCTGCCGAACGTGGCGCAGGGGCGGGTAAAGCGCTTATCGACGCCCTGATCGATGAGGGTAAGCGGGTAGGGTGGTCAAAACTCTACTGGGTAACCCGCATGCACAATCCGGCGCGTAAGCTGTATGACCACTATGGTGAAGCCGACGATTACGTCCGGTACCGAATCACCCCTTAACCGGGTTTGTATCACACTGTATCTGCGTCTGTGATACATACACAGGTATGCAATAAAGCCGCATCCGCACACATCCTTTATACAAACGCATGGTGTTATATCTCCGTCAACTGAACTCACCCGGAGATAACATCATGTTTAACAAACTCGCATACTCAGCAGTCGCCCTGACCGTTTCGCTTGGCACCGTGATGTCCTGTCAGGCGGAAGCGATGGGCAAGGATTACGCGTCGGCCTTCAACCAGGTAAAACAGATTAACGCTGGCGATCTTAACGTCGGTTATGTCGATATCGGGCCAAAAGAGGGGCAACCGGTGATCCTGCTGCATGGCTGGCCGTACGACATTCACAGTTATGCAGAAGTGGCCCCCGCGCTGGCCGCAAAGGGGTATCGTGTCATTGTGCCGTCCCTGCGCGGGTACGGCACCACGCGCTTTATTTCTGAAAAAACGCCGCGAAACGGCCAGCCTTCGGCAATGGCGAAAGATATCGTTAATCTGATGGACGCCCTGAATATCAGACAGGCGGTGTTTGCCGGTTATGACTGGGGGGCGCGTACCGCGGATATCGTTGCGGCGCTCTGGCCGGAACGGGCGAAATCGCTGGTCTCGGTGAGTGGCTATCTGATCAGTAGTCAGGCGATTGGGAAACAACCATTACCGCCGAAGGCAGAGGTTCAGTGGTGGTATCAGTTCTATTTCGCCACGCCGCGCGGTGCGGAAGGCTATGCTAAAAATACGCACGATTTTGCCCGGCTGATCTGGTCCCAGGCTTCGCCGGACTGGAAATTCAGCGATGCCACCTTCAATGCCAGCGCCAAATCCCTCGATAACCCGGACCACGTTGCCGTCACGCTCAGTAATTACCGCTGGCGTCTGGGTCTGGAAAAAGGGGAGCCTAAATATGACGCCTATGAACAAAAACTGGCGACGCTGCCGAACATTACGGTGCCGACCATCACCATCGAAGGCGGTAATAACGGGGCGCCACACCCTGCACCTGCGGCCTATGCCGGGAAATTTACCGGAAAATATGAGCACCGTACTTTCGGCGCAACGGTGGGCCACAACCCGCCGCAGGAAGATCCGCAGGACTTTGTTAAAGCAGTTGTCGACGCGGATAAGCTCTGATATGTGCTATTTTCAATCCGTTACCTCTTAATCAGGAGCCTGCGGTGGAGCATATTGATCACATCCTTGTCGTCGATGACGACAGGGATATTCGTGAACTGATTGTCGATTACCTCGTGAAATCCGGCTATCACGCCTCTGGTGCGGCGAACGGAAAAGAGATGCGCATGGTGCTCGACAAACAGCATATCGACCTGGTGGTGCTGGACGTGATGATGCACGGCGATGATGGCCTGACGCTGTGTCGACAGCTGCGCAGCAGCAGGCATAAGGATCTGCCGATCCTGATGCTCACCGCGCGCAACGAGGACACGGACCGCATCCTGGGGCTGGAGATGGGCGCCGACGATTACGTGGTGAAACCGTTTGTGGCCCGCGAACTGCTGGCGCGTATCAAAGCTATCCTGCGTCGTTTTCGTACTATGCCGCCTAATCTTCAGGTGACCGAGGCAGGGCGCCTGGTGGTGTTCGGGGAATGGCAGCTGGATACCGTGGCGCGTCATCTGATTGATAACGAGGGGATGGTTGTGGCGCTCAGCGGGGCGGAATATCGCCTTTTGCGCGTATTCCTCGATCATCCTCAACGGGTGCTGACCCGCGACCAGCTGCTGAACCTGACGCAGGGACGTGATGCCGAGCTGTTTGAGCGTTCGATTGATCTCCTGGTGAGCCGCGTGCGACAGCGTCTGAATGAAGATGCCCGCACGCCCGCCTACATTAAAACCGTTCGCAGCGAAGGCTACGTTTTTACCATGCCGGTGACCATCGTCGAGGCCAATGAATGACGCTATGGCCCCGCACCTTACTGGCCCGGCTGCTGATCATTGTGCTGCTTGGGCTCTTGCTGGCTAACGCGCTCAGCCTGACGCTGGTCATGGTTGAGCGAATGCGCAGCGCGCGTACGGTTATGCTGGGCAATCTTGAGAACGACGTGGCGACCAGCGTGGCCATTCTCGACCGGCTTCCGGCCAAAGAGCGGCCAGAGTGGCTGGAACGGCTCAGTCGCGGTAATTATCGTTATATCCTTGGCCCCGGCGAGGCAGGCGCCGCGCCAACGGACAAGCGCTCGCGGGATGCGATTCGCACCCTGAAAGAGACGCTTTCAGCCCAATATCCGCTTCAGTTTACGGCGGTGCCAGGGCCGATTTCCCATATTCAAGCCCATCTGACGCTCCGCGACGGCGCACCGCTCACCATCGATCTGATCCCGCGCATGCCGCCTGTCGCCAGCTGGTTACCCGTGGTGCTGGTTCTTCAGCTGTTACTTGTCGCGCTCTGCTCCTGGGTTGCCGTGCGCCAGGTTGTCCGGCCCTTCCTGCAATTCACGCGCGCGGTTGATTCCCTCGATCCTGCGGCCCATTCTCCGATGACTGAAAAAGGTCCGGTTGAGGTGCGCCAGGCAGCGCACGCTTTTAATGAGATGCAGTCGCGGATACAGACGTATCTGCGTGAACGCGCGCAGATTCTGGCGTCCATTTCTCACGATCTTCAGACGCCCATCACGCGCATGAAGCTGCGGATCGAAATGGCGGATCAGCCCGAACTCCGCGATAAGCTGCTGAGCGACCTGGATAATATGTCGCGCCTTGTACGGGAAGGGATTGCCTATGCCCGGTCATCAGAATCCCTGGAAGAGACCACGCTGAAGCTGGAACTGAACGCGTGGGTTAACAGCATCGCCAGTGATTATCAGGACATTGGTAAAAACGTGCAGTTTCATGCACGCAATGCGCGTCTGCCGATCGTCACTCGTCCCCAGGCATTGCGCAGGGTAATGACCAATCTGCTCGATAATGCGCTGAAGTTTGGCGATAGCGCGGTAATTGAGATTGATGAAAATGAAAGGCAGGTAGCGATCCGCATTATGGATAACGGCCCTGGCATCCCGGAGGCAGAACTGGAGGCGGTGTTACAGCCGTTCTACCGGGTTGAAACGTCGCGCAACCGGGAAACGGGCGGCACCGGGTTAGGCCTCGCCATTGCCGCGCAGCTCACCGCCCAGCTTGACGGGAAATTGCATCTTGCAAACCGGGCAGAGGGAGGGCTGGCCGTAAGCGTGATCCTTCCGCGCGGTTAATTGTACGCCTGTGTATCTGCACCCCGCGCCGATACGCAGGCAGACAAAATCCAGCTTTTCACACACGGCCTGAACACATTCGTACGATGAAATGACCTCACTGCATCTTCGCAGCAACCGTATCGTGAGGTCGTTATGTTTATGATAATCGCTTTTTTAGGCGGCATGATTAGCCTGCTCAGTCCGTGCACGCTTCCCGTCATTCCTCTGCTGTTCGCCGGCTTTCAGGGGCAGCGCAAACACATTCTGGCGCTTCTGGCGGGAATGATTGTGATGTTCATGTTGGTGGCGATGGTAGTAACGGTTGCCAGCGAGTGGATCGCTGACGCCACCGTTATCGGTCGCTGGATTGCGCTGCTGGTACTGAGCATTGCCGCCCTGGCCCTGATCTTCCCGCAGTTCGCTCAGCGCATAGCCCGCCCGGCGATCAGCGCGGGAAACGTTCTCAACACCCACAGCATGCAGCGACGCGGCCTGATTTCGGCTTTTCTGGCAGGGCTGGCCGTTGGGCTGCTGTGGTCCCCCTGTGCCGGACCGATTCTCGGGGCGATCTTCAGCATTAATATTGCGGGCCACTCGGCCATCGCAACCGGAGCGCTGTTAGCCGCTTACGGCAGTGGGTGCGCGTTGATGCTGGGGCTGCTTGTCGCGGGGGGCCGTAAGCTGATAACCCCTCTGAGAGCCAAATCCGCATTGATGGCACGTTTGCGTCAGGGAGCGGGAGTGATGATGTTAGCCGCCGTTGCGTTCAACGCCAGCGGGATGACCTCAGCCCTGAAAGGCGCCAACGGTGTTGCCGACCAGTTGGAAAATGCCCTGTTGAGCCTTGCGCAACCTACCTCCACGCAAGTGAAACTGCAACCGGTCGTTAACGCGACGCCGAGCAGCCAGCTACCGTCATTAAGCGGCGGAACGGGTTGGGTAAACGGTGACCCTGTCACGTCTGAGGCCTTGCGGGGGAAAGTTGTGCTTATCGATTTCTGGACCTGGGACTGTATCAACTGCCAGCATACGCTTCCGCATGTGCGTGACTGGGCGAAGAAATATCAGTCTGAAGGTCTGGTAGTGATTGGCGTCCACACCCCGGAATACCCCTGGGAAAAGCCGTTATCATCGGTGAAAAACGCGGTCAACAAATGGCAGTTGCCGTACCGCGTAGTGACGGATAATAACTACAAAATCTGGAGCGCGTTCGGAAATCAGTACTGGCCAGCACATTACTATTTCGATGCGAAAGGGCAACTGCGTTACACCGCGTTTGGCGAGGGGAACTACGACAAGCAGGAGGCCGTAATTCAGCAGTTGCTCAAGGAAGCGCGTTCCTGATCCGGCTTACGGAACCCGCTGAGCGACCATAAACAGGCGCGGAAAAGCCAGCAGTATCTGCCCGTTCTCCTGGAGCGGATACTGCTCTTCCAGCAGCTCAAGGTAGCGTTTCAGATAGTTTTTCTGCTCGCTTTCGTTGAGTTCCTGTAACCACGGCCGTAACCCCGTCGCGCTGACCCAGTCAATAATCGCCTGATGAGAGCTCATCTGATGGAAGTAGGTGGTGCGCCAGATATCCACGTCGCATCCCGCTTCCGTCAGAATATCGTAGTAGGCATGGATACCCGGCAATGGCTCGCGGCCACGATCGGGGTAGCCCTGTTCCCAGGCAACTTCACGCATAAGGGCGTGCGTCGGCTCAAGCCAGTTGTCAGGCATTTGCACCGCCAGCACGCCGTTTAACTGGAGCAGTGAAACCAGGTGTGGCAGAAGGTGGTAATGGTCCGGGATCCATTGCAGTGAGGCGTTGGCGTAGATCAGGCTGAGCGGCTGGTCAGGTTTGTAGTGCCGGATATCCGCCTCAACAAAGTGGCAGTCTGGCAGGGCCTGTCGGGCTTCCTCCAGCATGGCCGGGGAGTTATCCACGCCGGCGATCTGCGCAGAAGGCCAGCGCTGTTTCAGCAGCGCGGTGCTGTTGCCTGGCCCGCAGCCCAAATCCACGCCAGAGGTTATGTCAGCAAGCGGCACCCGGGCGAGTAACTCAGCGGCGGGACGTGTGCGTTCTGCGCTGTACTGTAGATAAAGAGAGGGATCCCAGTCGGCCATTTTCGCATCTCCATGTTGAGGTGTTCAGCAAGAATAGCACAGGTAAATACCTGCGCCGGGGCAGGTATCTGGCTAATGGTGAGATTATAAAATGCCTTTGAGGGCCAGGTGATAGAGCAGCATGATGGTTTTTCCGTCGACAATCTGCCCATTTTCAATGCCCCGAAGCGCGTCGTCCAGCGTCATTTCCAGTACGTCGATATCTTCTCCCTCTGCTTTAACGCCTCCGCCCGCGCTGGTCCGATCCTGCGGGTGATATTCCGCCAGATAGAAGTAGAGTTTCTCGGTAACCGAGCCCGGGCTCATATAGGCCTCAAAAATTTTCTCTACGCGCGTCACCTTATACCCGGTTTCTTCTTCCGCTTCGGCCTTAATCCGGCTTTCCGGGTCAAGGTTATCGAGCAACCCGGCGGCCGCCTCAATGAGATCCTCTTCGTGACCATTTATAAACACCGGGAAACGGAACTGACGCGTCAGAATGACGGTTTTGCTGTCGCGATTATAGAGCAGGATCGTCGCGCCATTCCCCCGGTCATACACTTCACGCTCTTGTCGCTGCCAGTCGCCATCGCTGCGCTTGAGGTCAAAAGTGTATTTTTTCAGGTTATACCAGTTGTCGGACAACGTTTCGCTGTTGATGATGCGTATATCTGCACGTTTTGATTGCACGTTTGGCTCTCCTCTCGTAGAGTAAGCATCATAAACAGCACTATCGTGCAAATACAAGGCATATCGTGCAACAACAGGAATAATTCATGCTCACAAGCCAGCGTAAACAGTTGATTCTGGAAAAACTGGAGGCGGAAGGTCAGGTCCAGTCTACTGCGCTCAGCCTCTTTTTCTCGGTGTCTGAGGACACTATCCGCCGGGATTTACGTGAACTGGCGGCAGAAGGGCGTTTGCAGCGTGTTCACGGCGGCGCACTGCCAGCATCGTCAGCGATTGCGCCTTTTGCCGAGCGTCAGTCCGTTAAAATGGATGCAAAAAAACGCGTGGCACGGCGAGGCGCGCAGCTCATTTCACCGGGGCAGGTGGTGATCATTGATGGCGGGACGACCACCTCCGAACTTATTACGTTCTTACCACCCGATTTACGGATAACCGTGGTGACGCACAGCCCGGGTATCGCTTTGGGGCTGGTCGACCATCCATGCATAGAGGTGATCCTGATTGGTGGTCGTTTGTATAAACACTCCATCGTCACGGTCGGCGCGGCCGCTATTGAAGGCATCAATAATATTCATGCGGATCTGTTCTTCATGGGGGTCACCGGCGTCCATCCTGAGGCCGGGCTGACCACCGGAGATTACGAAGAAGCGTGCATCAAACGTGCATTTTCCGGCAGAGCGGCGGAAACGGTGGTATTGGCCTCCCCGGAAAAGATCAACACGGCCTCGGCGTTTGTGATTGGCGACCTGTCGCTGGTGAATACGCTGGTTGTTGAAAACACAACGGATGAACGCTGGGTGAGCGCTCTGAAAGAAAAGGGCGTTGCGGTGATCGCAAGCCAGTAAATATCTGCTTTTTTGCCAGCCTGACCGCGTGGCTGTCAAACAGACAAAGGTTATCCTTCACGCGGATTTCTAGACTAAGGCTTTCATCTGTTTAAGGACAAGCCATGAAAGCGGTCTCCATTCTGACGTGCGGCGCGGACCCAACCGCGCAACGCCTGTCAACGTCTGCCATTCAGCAGGCCATAAATAGCGCTCAACAGAACGATGTCATTGTTATTCCGCAAGGCCGTTTTCTGACCGGAGCACTGTTCCTGAAAAGCGGTGTTTCGCTTCGCCTGGACGCTGGCGCACAGCTCGTTGGAAGCCAGGATCTGGCTGATTATCCATTGATAAACACCCGGGTGGCGGGCATTGATATGCGCTGGCCGGCAGGCATTATTAATATCATCGATTGTGAAAACGTCAGTATTACCGGTACAGGCACGATAGACGGGCAGGGTGTTATCTGGTGGCGACGCTTCTGGGGCGATGACGAGCGCAGCGGCATGGTCGGCGATTACAGCGCCAGAGGATTGCGCTGGGTGGTTGATTACGACTGTCAGCGTCCGCGCAATATTCTGGTCTTTGAAAGCCAGAGCATTCTGCTGCGTGATTTTACCAGTCGGGAGTCCGGATTCTGGAACATGCACCTTTGTTATTCGCGCCATATCACGGTTGAGGGCGTGCAAATCAGCAATTCTGCGGGGCCGAGCACCGACGGGATTGATATCGATTCCTGTGAACAGGTGCGGGTTGAACGCTGCATTGTTTCCTGTAATGACGACAATATCTGCATAAAATCAGGACGAGGACGCGAAGCGGCGCAAAAAGCACGTACTGCAAGGGATATAGTGGTCCGCGGATGTACGCTGAATAAGGGGTCCGGGATCACGCTGGGGAGCGAAACCTCAGGCGGCATTGAACGCGTCCTGATAGAAGATAACGCGTTTAACGGTACGGGCGTCGGGTTTCGCATTAAGTCGGCCCGCAACCGGGGCGGGTTTATCCGTGATATCACCGTCCAAAATTTACGGCTTATGGACGTGCGTTTTCCGGTGCTGATCCAGCTGAACTGGTTTCCGCAGTACAGCTATGGCGACCAGAGCAATTTATCTGATAAACCTGAACACTGGCGCAAGCTGGCTGATGGCGTCGAGGGCGAAGCCGGTCTTACTGCGGTCAGCGGACTGACGATTAAAAATATGACGGCGCGTCGCTCAGACAACAAATATTTCTCGCGGGCATTTTTCATTGAGGGGTATCCGGAGCGTCCTGTGACCGGATTAACACTGGACGGAATTTTGATTGACGCGTCAGAGTTCGGGAAAATTTCCGGTGTGGATGGGTTGCGCTTTAAGGATGTGCAGGTGACTGCCGTGGAGAACACGCAAGACTGTAACGACAGTTATGAACGTTAAGGGCATAGAATCGATGGACATAATGCGCTGAATGAGCAGAACAAGGACGGGTCCGAAACGGCTGGATTTGTTCTTAATTAATCTTAGTGCGCATAATGTATATTATGTTAAATAAGATATTATGGAGCCTATCCCTCGTCAGATAAGCCCATCGCATCCCACCTCCTCCCTTTGCCTCTACTGAGGAAGCCTGAGAAACAGTGTCCGTTCCTGAGTCTGCGATGCTTTGAAACCATGGTGGATATAAAACGCTTTGGCTTCCTCAGTGAGTGCATGAACCATGATCGCTCGCACCCCGATATTCTCAGCTACCCGATAACAGCGTAAAACCGCATCGTGGAGTAAATCGGCTCCCAACCCGTTTCCGCGTAACGAGACATCCACAGCCAGACGGGCAAGTATAATCACGGGAATGGGATCCGGCATGTTACGCCGCAGATTCCCCGTCGCTTGCGTATGGTTAACACTGCCGGTAGCCAGCGAGTAAAATCCCGCGACCTGCTTCGTGCCCGTTTTACAAACGACAAATGTTCGGGCTGCGCCGAGCGCCTGGTTTTTCAGACCTCTTTGTTTTAGCCATTCGTCAAGCACGGCCTCTCCGCTGACGAACTCCGCCAGTTGATGGACGCTGGATAAGGGCTCTGGTGCTGTTACACGTCCCACTGCGGTTTCCTTGCCAGCAGTTTTTCTATGGCAGGATCGTCCGCGACCGGGGCATCGAGCATGTCAATGAACTCTGCGTACTGTTCATCGTTAAAATTGAATACACGTCGATCGAGGATCACATTCTCGGCTGCCTGACAGGCCATCTCCAGAATGAAGTCCGTGCGTGATTTATGGAGGATCTCTGCGGCGGCATCGATAAGCGCCCGCTGGGATTCTTTGGCTCTGAGATTGAGTTGAACATCTGATTTCATAGGTATACCTCTTGTATAGCAATTGCTTTACAAGCATAGCATAAGCGGTGTGTATAGCAATCGCTATACAGAGCCCGAAATTATGTCTGACCTCTCCACACCGCATATCGCAAGAATTTGCTCTCTCAGCCAGCGGTGACCAGGGTCGCGTTCCATTCTTGGGTGCCACATCTGCGATACCGTAATACGACGGCTTTTGAACGGCAGCTCGAACAGATGTACCTGGTCCGTTACCTGCTGATTGAGTAAATAGAGCGCGGGTATCATGGCGATAAGATCCGATTCCAGCGCCACGGACAGTGCCGTCGGAAATCCCGGTACGACGCTGGCGATTTTACGTTTTGTCCCCAGTTCGGCCAGCGCATCGTCAACGGAACCGTGCAACGCGCCCTCGGGTGACGCTACCACATGGCCCCAGGCGACATAATCCTTCACGCCTATTTCTGCCTGCTTAGCCAGCGGGTGTCCCTTACGCACGACGCCCACAAACCGATCCTCAAACAACCGTTGCAGCCGTATTTCAGGCCCCATATTGCTCTGGACGCCAATCTCCAGATCAACCAGCCCTTCCCGAAGATAGCGCGACGTTTTTTCCGGCTTAGGCGCGAAGCGTATACAGACGTCCGGCGCGGCATCGGCCACAGCCGCTATAAGCGCAGGCCCAAACGCCACCACAAAACCATCGTTTGCCCTGATGGTAAAAAGGCGCGCCAGACTTTGCGCACTGAACGTTTCAGTTGAGGGCTGCAATACCGCCCTCGCCTCGTGCACTGCACGTCTGGCGCGATCCCGGGTCGCTTCGGCCCACGGGGTTAGTACCATGTTACGTCCTGCGCGCACCAGGATCGGGTCGCCTGTAACGTCGCGTAACCTGCTTAATGTCCGGCTCATGGCCGAGGTGCTGAGGTTCAGACGACGTGCTGCACCTGCGACACTCGCTTCGCTCAGCAATATGTCGAGTGCAATCAGTAAATTAAAATCAGGATCGGTCATAGCGCTCATTCCTGTTCATTCAGATAAGGCGTTTCGTGCAACGATAAAGTGTAAATGGTGCGCCTTCCGCCCTGTAAAAGCCATCTTTATAGTTTTGTCATCCATACACTCTTCTCAGAGGACAACATAATGACGCTCTTTTCCAGTCAACCCGGCGACGAAGGACTGCCTGGCCCGGCGCGCGCACGGGTGATGGCCGCAATTATGACCACCACCTTAATGGGCGTGTTTGATGGCACCATGATCAACATTGCCCTGCCCTCCATGGCTCAGGAGATGCGGGTACCTGCCAGTATTGCCGTCTGGTTCGCCAACGGGTATCTGCTGGCGGCTGCGATGACGCTGGCGATATTCGCGGCGCTTGCGGCCCGCCTGGGTTATCGCCCCGTATTTCTGGCAGGTCTGACGACCTTTACCCTGACATCACTGGGTTGCGCGCTGGCGAATACACCCGAAGTGCTTATCGGTATGCGCGTGCTTCAGGGGATCGGCGGCGCGGCGACGCTGAGTATTGCCCCCGCAATCCTGCGGTCCGTATTTCCCGGGCGATTGCTTGGCCGCATTCTGGGGTTGCACGCCCTGCTCATCGCCTCCAGCTCCGCTATCGGCCCGGTATTGGGCGGGACGATCCTTCACACCCTGAGCTGGCAATGGCTGTTTGCGATAAACGTTGTTCCCGGCACCCTCGCCTTACTGCTGGCGGTCAAAGCGCTGCCGCGGGATGCGGTTCGAAAGCAAGCGCCTTTCGACACCCCGGGCGCGATATTGTCGGCGCTGCTGTTGGGGTCGACGATCATGGCGGCGAACAGCCTCCAGGACTATCATCCCGGTAGCCTTTGCTGGACAATGCTCGCTGCGCTGAGCGGCATGGCGTTTATCTGGCAGATCCGCCGCGCGGATAACCCCTTACTGCCGCCGATGATGTTTAAAAATGAACGTTTTACCCTCGCGGCCTTCACGTCGATGATTGCTTTTGTCAGCCAGGGGATCACCTTTATTGCGCTGCCCTTCCTGTTTCAGAGCGAATACGGCTACAGCCCGGTGTTGTCTGCCCTGCTGTTTACGCCGTTGCCGCTAGGGATCGTACTGATTGCACCGCATGCAGGCCGGTGGGCAGACACGATTTCAGCCCCGGCGATATCCACCCTGGGGCTGATGATTTTTGTCGTCGGTTTGATCCTGCTGGCAACATTACCCGCCCGCCCTTCAGTGTGGGATATCTGCCTGCGGAGTCTGGTGTGCGGAGTGGGGTTTGGCTGCTTTCAGAGTCCCAATAACCGGGAAATGCTTTCCAACGTTATTCGTGAGCATGCGAGCTATGCATCCGGTGTTTTATCCATTATGCGCACGTTCGGGCAATGTCTTGGCGCCGCCGCCGTGGCCGTTCTGCTGGCCGCAGATGAAAGGTCAATTCATGTTGCGCTGTGGGTCGCCGCCGCAGCTTCTGCGGTAGCGGTCGTCGTCAGCGCGAGCCGGTTGCGTAAAATCACTCATCCTGCGGAAACAGGATGAGCACAAAAATATAACTAATCGCTACTCCAGCGCCAGCAGCGCAAAACTCGCCAGCCAGTGGCCGCCGCTGTAGTGACTGCCGACAACATGCTCCACGCTTGCCGAGAGATGGCGCGCAACGGCATCCTGTAACGCCTGTTGCGCCGGGTGGTTTTCCGGCAGAGCACGGGCAATGTGCTTCATACACCACGCGCGGCTGAGGTTAAGCCCGTCCAGATGTGCGATTTTCGGGTCGGTGCGGTCGCTTACCTCAGCCGGGTTCATCAGCGCTGAAACGGCACCCACTTCAGGCAGAAACGCATCGAACCAGGCCGGGAAATTCTCTACCACCTTACTCATCAGTAACGCCTCGGTCAGCGCCCCGGAGATATACTCGTCGCCGCCCGGCTCATAATGCGCCGGATATTGCGTGTCCGTATGATAAAAGCGCGTCGCCGCGTCCAGGATAGCCTGTTCAAGCCCGTCATCCGTCACCGCCCGGGCATAATCCAGCCCCAGCGCGAGCGCAAACGCCGTGTTGTAATGTGTTCCGACGCGGATGGGATAGGTGAGCTTGCTGAGGTAATCCACCAGCCGCTGGCGAATATCCCGCGTTAACGGTTGCAGCGTCTGGTACCAGCGCTCCGCCTGTGGCAGTGACGACTGTTTCAGCTCCTGCGCCAGCGCCAGCAGCCAGCCGTAGCCATAAGGCCGCTCAAACGACGCGCGGAACGGCGCGGTAAAATAGGCCAGCTCCTTCGCCACCTTCTCGTCGATCAGGTGTTCTTCGAACAGAGTGATGATCTCTTCCCGGCACGGCAGTTCGGGCCAGAGACGCAGGCAGCGCAGCAGCAGCCAGTAGCCGTGCACCGCAGAGTGCCAGTCAAAACAGCCGTAAAAGATCGGGTGCAGCTCGCGAGGCGGCAAAACGTCGCCGTCATCGTTGAGCAGATGCATAATGTGGTTCGGGTATTCCTGACGTAAATAGGTCAACGGCATTCTGGCGAAGGCGTCAGCCTGATGTTGCGTTAATTCCATTGCAGCTCCTTAGCGAAACACGAGGAAATACATTAAGAACACGTTCACCACCAGCAGGGTTAACGCGGTCGGGATCTGGATCTTGATAACCTGATATTTGTCTTTTAGCTCCAGCAGCGCGGCGGGCACAATGTTGAAGTTGGCGGCCATCGGCGTCATCAGCGTGCCGCAATAGCCTGCGTACATACCGATAGCCAGCAGCGGCGCCGGGTTACCGTGATGGACGTTAATCAGGAATGGCAGAGCGATACCGGCGCTTAACACCGGGAAGGCTGCGAAGGCATTACCCATGATCATGGTAAACAGCGCCATCCCCACGCAGTAAATGACCACCAGCATGAAGCGGCTGTCCGGGTTCACAAACAGGCTGACCACCTTTTGTACCGATTCGCCGGTATTCGCCACCACAAACACCCCGCCGAGCATGGCGAGCATCTGCGGCAGGATCACCGCCCAGCCAATGGTATCGACCAGCCGACGAGACTGACGCACCGCATGCAGCGGCGTACCTTTTGTCAGCCACCAGCCGGTAAGGATAGCCGCCACGCAGGCTACGCAGAGCGCCGCCAGCGTAAGCTGTTTCTGGTCGAGCAGATAAACGCCGCCAATCGACACGCCTTTCAGAAACAGCGTCCCGATGACCGTTACCACGGGGATCATCAGTGCCGGTAAAAACAGCCAGTTTTTCAGCCGGTTCGACGAGGCAACACGCTCCTCCTCGGTGGACATTTTATAATGCCCCTTCCCGACCAGCCCGAAACCGGCCAGCAGCGCAATCACGATAACGGCGCCGCCAATAATGCGATACGCCAGCGACTTACCCAGCTCCTGCACCATCAGATCGCCAAACAGGAAGATCCCGCCGAACAGAAACCAGAACAGCGCCGTGGTATAGCGTTTCGGGTTAGCGCGGTCGCGAAGGGTCATCACAACCAGCAGCATCACGACGAAGCCGATCAGGTAATACACGCGGTTAATGGTGATGAGGGTCATCATGGTGCGATCTCCTGCGTACCCTGCTCTGCTTTCCAGGCCATCACGTCGCGACGAATGCTGGCGTCGAGGCGCAGCAGACGCGTCATATGGATGATCAGTGCCGCAATAGCGGTCGGAATGGCCCACAGGCCGATATGCAGCGGTTCGATCCCCTCGATCCCGTTCTCTTTCAGGAACGCATCAATCAGCAGTACCGCGCCAAAGGCGATAAAGATATCTTCCCCAAAGAAAACCGCGATATTGTCACACGCGGCGGCATGGGCTTTGATTTTGTCGCGGATAGTCTGCGGCAGTTCGCCGTATTCATTCAGGGCCGCCCCTTCCGCCATCGGCGCCAGCAGCGGACGCACCGTTTGCGCGTGGCCGCCAAGGGACATCAGGCCCAGCGCAGCCGTCCCTTCGCGGGCAACAAAGTAAAGCATCAGGATACGCGCCGAGGTGGCGCTGGCGATCTTCGCGACCCAGGCCTGGGCGCGCTCTTTCAGCCCGTAGTACTCCAGCAGGCCAATCACCGGCAGGATCAGAATGAAGGTGGCAAGCGATCGGCTATTCACGAACTTTTCGCCAAAGGTTTCCAGCAGCATACCGAAATCCATGCCAACCAGCAGGCCCGTCGCCAGCCCCGCCACCACGACAACCAGCAGCGGGTTGAAACGCAGTGCAAAACCAATAACCACCACCGGAATCCCGATAAGTGGCAACAGTGTAGAACTGTCCATAAACGTTACCCTATCCAAAGTGAGCGTTGCGCGCCGACGGCTATTTTTTATACTTCGCAGCAGAGCGAAGCCGGTGCATTACGGCGCGCGATGTTGTGTTTTGCGTCAGGCTCCACAGAACCTGCAATAAAAAGCTATATCTGAACGTCAAAAACATGTAAACAATTTATCAATAAAATGTTCTTATTTTATCGACGGGTTTACATTTCGGGGGAAGGATCGTTATGACAGTAAACAAAAAGACGACGGCGTTAAACCACGACGATATTGCGGACGGGCGAATCGTCTCCTCCCGTCATCTCGTCTCAGAGCGGTGTGCTGAATTATCAGAGCTGGAATATGCGCTGATCATGACCAGCAATGCGTTTAACAAATGGATGGTGCGCTGCATGACCGCAGCGGGTGAACCGGATATGGGGGCCTTTGACGTTTCGCTTCTGCACCACGTGAATCACCGCAACCGCAAGAAAAAGCTGGCCGACATCTGCTTTGTGCTGAACGTGGAAGATACCCACGTGGTAACGTATGCGCTGAAAAAGCTGGTCAAGGCGGGATATGTCACCAGCGAGAAAGCCGGAAAAGAGCTTTTTTTCTCCACCACGGAGGAGGGAAAAGCGCTGTGCATGAAGTACCGGGAGGTGCGGGAGGCCTGCCTGATCAACATTCATGCGGAAAGCGGCATTCCGGGAGCATCAATTGGCGAGACCGCGCAGTTACTCCGCGCGATCTCCTCCCTGTATGATACCGCCGCACGCGCGGCGGCCTCGCTTTAAGGACGGCGGAAAAGCGACATGCTCCGCCCGGCCAGTTCATAATCGACGGATTCCGTGATGATTTCCCCTGTGGGGGCCTCATCCGCCGTCGAAAGCTCCAGCACCCAACCCCCTTCGCCAAACTGGGGGATCTGGAATGGCACCGTGCCTTCAAACGGGTTAAACAGCATCAGCACGTCGTGCCAGACGCCCTCTTCCTGCTCAAGATCGGGACGGCTGATGGCAAGACCAAGGGTGGAACCCTCGTCCCATTGTTCCGACTGCTGCGGTCCGCCACCGGCGTTAAACCAGCGGATCTCCAGCCCGTCGCGCCAGTTTTCACGTCGCAGCAGCGGCTGCGTCGCGCGCAGGGCAATCAACCGACGGGTAAAGTCGCGCAGCTTCTCGTCGTTTTCAGTGAGTCCTTCCCAGTTTACCCAGGAGATCTCGCTGTCCTGACAATAGCCGTTATTATTGCCCTTTTGCGTCCGGCCAAACTCATCGCCTGCCAGCAGCATCGGCGTGCCGTGGGAGAAGAAGAGCGTGGTGAGGAAGTTGCGCTTTTGCCGCTCGCGGGTGGCGATGATATCCGGGTTCTCCGTCGGCCCCTCTTCACCGTAGTTATACGACCGGTTATCGTTATGTCCGTCGTTATTATCTTCCCCGTTATCGGCGTTATGTTTCTCGTTGTACGACACCAGGTCGTTCAGCGTGAAGCCGTCATGCGCGGTAATAAAATTGACGCTGGCCCACGGACGACGCCCGCGCAGATCGTACAAATCACCGGACCCTAACAGACGGGCGGCAAAATCGTTAGAGACGTTATCCCCCTTCCAGTATTCACGTACCGTATCGCGGTATTTGTCGTTCCACTCACCCCAGCCTGGCGGGAAGCCCCCCACTTGATACCCGCCGGGGCCGATATCCCACGGCTCACCGATGAGCTTCAGCTTCGACAGCACCGGATCCTGGGTCACGGCATCGAAGAAGCCGCCGCGCGGATCGAACCCCTCCGGCTCACGTCCGAGAATGGTCCCGAGGTCAAAGCGGAAACCGTCAATCTGCATCGATTCTGCCCAGTAACGCAGGGAGTCCATGACCATCTGCAATACGCGCGGGTGTGAAGTATTAACGGTGTTTCCGGTGCCGGTGTCGTTGATGTAATACCGGTGCTGATCCGGCATGGTGCGGTAATAACAGAAGTTATCAATTCCCTTAAACGACAGGGTTGGCCCCAGCTCGTTGCCCTCCGCCGTGTGGTTATAGACCACGTCGAGGATCACCTCGATGCCCGCGTCATGATAGGCACGCACCATGTCGCGGAAACCCTGGATCCCCGCCGGGCCGTAATAGCGTGACGCTGGCGCAAAGAAACCGAGCGAGTTATAGCCCCAGAAGTTTTTCAGACCGCGATCGAGCAGGTGCTGATCGTCAGGGAACCAGTGAACCGGCAGCAGCTCGACCGAGGTAATCCCGAGGCTTTTGATGTACTCCACCGACGCTTTATGCCCCATCCCCTCAAACGTACCGCGCAGTTCAGGCGGAATAGCCGGGTTAAGCTGGGTAAAGCCTTTTACGTGGCTCTCATAAACCACGGTATGCGGCCACGGGATATCGGGTCGGCGGGAGTCTTGCCAGTCGACGGAATAGGGGTCGATGACCTTACATTTGGGCGTAAACGGCGCGCTGTCTCGCGTATCAAAGCTGAGATCCAGCTCATCGTGTCCCAGCTCATAGCCGAAGTGGGCATCGTTCCACTCAATGTCACCCACCAGTTCACGGGCATAGGGGTCAATAAGCAGCTTATTGGGATTGAAGCGGTGACCGTTCTCCGGATCGTAAGGGCCATACACACGGTAACCATACAGCGCCCCCGGTTTCAGATCCGGCACATAGCCGTGCCAGACCTCATGGGTATATTCCGGCAGTTCCAGGCGGGCTATTTCTGTTTTTCCCGAAGGATCAAACAGACACAGCTCTACCCGCTCCGCATGGGCGGAAAACAGAGCGAAGTTCACTCCTTTTCCGTCATAATTTGCGCCCAACTGTTGGCCATGACCGGCCCGAATTTCAAACGTTGTATCCTTTGGCATTTTTGTTCTCCTCGATTATTCGCAGGTAAGCAGAACCAACAAACATCCCTTTTCAGACGTTAAATCCAGCGTCTCTGGCAGAAGGCGACGCTCACCGGTAAACAGATCCCGGTAGTACTTCCCGGCCAGCTCCTGGGGTATGGCCACCGTAGTATTGGCCCACAGCATCGCATTGTCGGTGACGTCAAACACCAGACGCGGCACGGCGACGATCAGCGCCTCGTCATCTTTTATGCGGGCATAAACGATCAGATTCTCCTCCCGCTCGCCGGTCACCTTCAGCGGCAGCCAGTCGCCGTAGCGGAAAAGCGCGGGGTAATGCGGCCGCAGCCGTAACAGCGTGGCGGTGACGTACTGCTTCACGCTGCCGTCTCGCCAGCGTTGCGCATCGTTAAAAATGGTTCCATCCGCTACGCTGAGGTTTTCCGCCAGCGCGGTGAAATCCGGTTCGCGGCGGTTATCCGGGTCGACCAGGCTGAAGTTAAGCCCTTCGCTGCCCTGGTAGATGTCCGGTACGCCTGGCGCAGTCAGCTTGATCACCGTCTGGCTCAGGCTGTTCATTAACCCAGCCCGAATAAACGGCTGGAGTGCGGCACTGAAATCACGCAGGAACAGGGTGTTATCCGGGGAGAGCAGATGGCGCACGTAGTCCAGCACCACGCTCTCGTACCCTTCGTTGCTGTCGATCCAGTCGGTACGCTGCTTGGCCTCGCGCAGGGCTTTCTCAATAAAGCCGAGAAAACGCTCTTCCAGTGACTTAAGGCCATCTCGATCGTCAGGCGACAGCGTGGCTGGCCAGACGCCCGCCAGCGCCTGGAAGATCATCCAGGTGTCGGCGGCGTTCGGCGCGGTGCCGTCGTTGAGGAATCGGACCTGCGTCTGGTTCATCTGCCGCCAGCGCGCCAGGTTTTCCCCCCACAGATCTGGCGCTTCCGTCAGCGTGTATAGTCGCGCTCGCGCATCCTCGCCGCGTTTGGTGTCGTGGGTGGAGGTTCCCAGCAGCGCATCGGGCTGGCGGGCAAGACGAATGCGCATCTCCTGGTGAAAACGGGAAAGTGAAAATGCGCGCGGCGTCGGGTCAGCGCCGACTTCGTTCAGAGCCAGCTCCAGGTTATGGCGGAAGAACAGCGTATCCTCTACCGATTTCGCCATCAGCGGCCCGGTCAGTTGCTGAAAACGGGTGCGGAAAAGCGAGGCCAGCGCGTGGTCCTCCTCCGGCAGATCGCCGGTAAGAATACGCACGATCAGGCTGAGCGCGGGTTCAGAGGTGTCGACGCTGGCGACCACGCGACTGAGCAGCGCCACATCCGGTGGCGTCAGCCCCTCTCCGGTGCCGTAGGTGCGATACACCGGAAACGCGATAAGCAGCTCGCGCAGGGCATGGCGGATATCCTCATGCTCCACTTCGGCGCCGTTATGCCCGGCCAGCTCGCTGGCTATTTTGAGCAGCGTGGTAAATTCACCTTCAAAATTACGATCGGTCATCAGCCCTTTGGCTTTGCGAAGTTCCGCCTGCCTGTCCACGGTCGTACCCAGCGTCTCATCGTAGAGCGTCTCCAGTCGCGAGAGGTTGGTATCGTCCACCAGCACTTCCGCCAGCGAGGCGATGAACTCATAGCCCGTGGTCCCCGAGACCGGCCACTCCGGAGGAAGCTGTTCCCCTTTTGCGAGGATCTTCTCAACCGTGATGTAGCAATCCGGTCCGGTCGCCGCACGCAGGCGTTGCAAATAGCCCAGCGGATCGGCAAGCCCGTCCACATGGTCAATGCGCAGGCCGTCGACAACCCCGGCGTGAACAAGCTCAAGGATCAGGCGGTGCGTGTCTGCGAAGACCGCCTCATCCTCTACCCGCACGCCGACCAGCCCGGTGATTTCAAAAAAGCGCCGCCATGAAAGCTGTTTCGGCGCTTCCCGCCAGGACATCAGCCGCCAGCTTTGCGCCTCGTGGATCTCAGCGATGCTCTTGCCTTCGGCATACGTGCCGGGATTAAGCGGATAGGCGGTATCATAGTAAACCAGCGCTGCGCTGTTGGTGACACTGTCACGTTTTAAGGTGAAAGCCCCCCGCTCTAGCTCGGCTACAAAGGTGTCGCCAAGAAACGGCAACGTCAGCGGTCGGGACCAGTCGATATCAAAATACGCCGCATAGCGGCTCTGCCTGCCTTGTTCGATAACATCGCGCCACCAGCGGTTTTCCAGCGAGGTCGACATATGGTTAGGAACGATATCCAGAATCAGCCCCATCCCCGCCTGTTTCAGCGCTGCCGCCATGCGGTCAAACCCTTCCCGCCCGCCAATCGCCGGGTCGATTTCGTTGGGGTCGGTCACGTCATAGCCGTGGGTGGAATCCGTGGTTGCGGTGAAAACAGGCGACGCGTAAAGATGGCTAATTCCAAGGTCTTTCATATACGGAATCAGGTCCACCACGCGATCGAAGGTCATGCCGTTGCGAAACTGAATTCGGTAAGTAGAGGAAGGGATCATAGCGCTGCTTCTCCATCAGCTAAGCGAACAACAATGCTGTTTGGCGGCAGGTTATCGACTGCCTCCGGCCAGCTAAAGATCGTTTTTCCGGGCAGGTTCGGTAAGGCGAGCGGCTTTTTGCCGATATTCAGCGCCAGCGACAGCGTACCGGACGGGAAACGCCAGCTCACGGCAACCATGCCGAGCGCCGTTTGCAGGACGTTACCCTCCACGGCGCCCCGCTGTTTCAGTAGCGGGACGATAAAGCGCTGACGCAGCGCAATCAGTTCGCGCGTAGCGTGCAGCCACGCCCTGCCTTCCTGCGTGTCTGCCTTGTTCCAGTCAAGCTTCGACCGCATAAAGGTATTTACGTCATTGGGGTCCGGTACGGTTTCATCGTGCCCGGCATGGCCGGTGAACTCTTTCGCGCGCCCTTCCCGCACGGCTTTCGCCAGGTCGCCGTGGAAGTCGGTGAAAAAGAGGAACGGATGCGTTTCGCCATACTCCTCGCCCATAAACAGCAGCGGAATATGGGGCGACAGGAGCAGCGCCGCGAACAGCACACGCGTTTTATCCGCGCCTGCCAGAGAGATAAGCCTCTCCCCCCGGGCACGGTTGCCGACCTGGTCGTGATTCTGAATAAAATCGACAAAAAACTGCGGAGGTTGCTCGCGACACTCTACCCCGCGCGATTTTCCGGTCTGAAGCGAGATTTCCCCCTGGTAGACAAAGCCCTCTGCCAGCGCCCGCGCCAGTTTTTTCTCCGGCTCAAAGGCAAAATCCTGATAATAGGCGTGTGATTCCCCGGTCGCGAAGACATGCGCGGCGTTGTGAAAATCATCATTCCATTCGGCGGTGAAAAGCGGCGTCTGACCATGCTCATCGCGCGGATGCAGGAAAATCACGTTGCGACTGTCTTCGGTGGTCAGATGGATATGCCGATCCGGAAATGCGTCGCGGATCCGTTGCGCTATCTCGGGAAGAATATGGGTCTCAGCGTCGTCATGGATCTGGTCGATGGCGTCGAAGCGCAGACCGTCAAGATGATACTCCGAGAGCCAGAATAACGGCGCCTCGGCGATGTATTGCCGGACGGCCTCAACCTCATAGGCAATACCGTTGCCCCACGGGGTCATACGATCCTGATGGAAAAACGCCGGTGAGAGCAACGGCAAGTAGTTCCCTTCCGGGCCAAAGTGGTTGAGTACGATATCCAGCACCACGGAAAGCCCGAGCGCGTGGGCGGCATCGATGAAGGCATGAAAATCATCCGGTGTGCCATAAGCCGAGTGCGGGGCATACAGCAGCACGCCGTCATACCCCCATCCGCGCGCGCCCCCGAACTGGGACACGGGCATCACTTCCAGTTGCGTAATACCCAGTTCGGCCAGATAAGGCAGTTTGCCGATGGCCGCCCTGAAGGTTCCTTCCCCGGTGAAGGTGCCGATATGCAGCTCGTAGATCACCGTCTCTTCCCACGGTCGTCCTTGCCATTCCCGCTGAGTGGGCAGGCTGCGACGCGGGTCGATCACCACCGACGGGCCGTTGACGTCAGACTGCTGCGCGCGCGAGGCCGGGTCCGGCACCGCCATTCCATCCTGTAAAACAAACTGATACGTCGTACCGTGCCTGACGCCGGGCACGTCAATCTGAAACCAGCCGTCGCCCACCGCCGCCATGGGAATGTCGGTATCGGTTAAACGCAATGTGAGATCTTTCTGCCCTTCTGCCCAGACGCGAAAACGTACAACGTCATCGGAAATAAACTCAGCACCCCAGTGCCTGCGACATGTTCTGAATTCCATTCATTGTCCTCGAATGACCACCTTTTACGCGGAACGAAATACAAGCTTAGACCAGGATCTACAGAGTGTTATGCCAGCAGGGGATGCCGCTTCGTCTATTATCTATTTATAACTCCCACTTAAGGAATACTATGCATATTCGAAAAGGATTAAGTACAGACCTCGCCCGCCTTGAATGTTGTGATTTTTCTTTCAAGGTTGATGAGATTGCCAGAGAGCCATTTCTCAATGGTGATTTGCATATCGAGGCGCTGACCGAACCTTATCTTAAAACCTATGAACTTGATCTCCAGACGCTGGAAAATCATTGCGTTAATCCGGATTCAATATTTCTTATCGCCGAAACGGATGACGGTGAAATCGCCGGTTTTATTACCGCGTCCTGCAACTGGAATAAATTTATTTCGGTGGATTACATTGCCGTGGAGCGTTCAAAACGCCGTACGGGCGCGGCGCACAAGCTGATGTCCGCCACCCACGTCTGGGCGCGAAGCCTCAATGCGCCCGGGTTACGGCTGGAGACGCAGAACGTTAATGTTTCTGCCTGTCAGTTCTATCGTCACTATGGGTTTATTCTCGGCGGTTACGATCGCTACCTTTACAACGCCCTGCCGGAAAAAGATGAGGTCGCCCTTTTCTGGTATTACATGCTGGCTTGAGAAAATATTTTATATCCGCTACCAGAAGATAGATTTGTCTGAATTTGTCAATTTTGCCCGCTTACGTTTAATTAACGACTAATCTTGGAATTCACTATTAAGGAGGCCGGTATGTCTACAGGAAATAATCACACGCTGCATTACCCTCGTCCACCGTTTGCTGAACAACCGCAAAGGGCCCCCGGGCTGGCATCGGAAATGAAGCCAATACCGGATCACGGTGAAACAAGTTATATCGGGTCAGGAAAACTGGCAGGAAAAAAAGCGCTGATTACTGGCGGTGATTCCGGAATTGGTCGCGCGGTAGCGATCGCCTATGCCCGTGAAGGTGCAGATGTGGCTATTGGCTATCTCCCGGAAGAGGAGTCCGATGCGGCATCGGTCATTGCGCTGATTCGGGCCGAAGGCCGTAAAGCGGTCGCCATTCCCGGCGACATTCGCGTGGAGTCGTTCTGCGATACGCTGGTGGAAAAAGCCGTCGCGGAACTGGGTGGCCTGGATATCCTGGTGAACAACGCTGGACGCCAGCAGTACTGCGAATCGATCGACGATCTCACCACGGCAGATTTCGACGCGACGTTTAAAACCAACGTCTATGCCCCCTTCTGGATCACTAAAGCTGCGCTGCGCCATTTGCAGGAAGGCGCCGTGATCATCAACACCACTTCCGTTCAGGCGTTTAAACCGAGCGCGATCCTGGTGGACTATGCGCAGACCAAAGCCTGTAACGTGGCCTTTACCAAGTCTCTGGCTCAGCAGCTGGGGCCGCGTGGCATTCGGGTGAATGCCGTCGCGCCAGGTCCATACTGGACGCCTCTTCAGTCCAGCGGCGGTCAGCCGCAGTCCAAAGTTCAAAAGTTCGGGGAAGATACGCCCCTGGGCCGACCGGGCCAGCCGGTTGAAATCGCACCGCTGTATGTGCTTTTTGCCTCAGATACCTGCTCATACGCCTCCGGACAAGTATGGTGCTCTGACGGCGGTACCGGCGTGCTGTAAAGCATTCTCTCAGACCTATCCATTTCATGGATAGGTCACATTCACTTCCCTGCTGTTCTCAAAAATCTCAGTTGAACTATGATGAACTTACTATTGAGGAGCCCATCATGTTTACTGTGAAAAAACTTGCGTTATCAACCCTGTTGACCGGTTCGGTTTTATTCTTTCCCGCGATCCACGCGTTGGCCAGCGTTCCACAGCATGTGGTGAAACAGCAGGCTGGCGGCTACAGCGTTCAGGTTGGCGATACGATTGTCACCGCCTTTACGGACGGCAGCGTGCCGCAGGATCTGCACGCCTTACTGCGTCGGACGACGGCAGAAAATACCGATGCGTTACTGGCTAAAAACTTCCAGGCCAATCCGGTGGAAGCGTCGATTAACGCGTTCTATATCGCCATCCCCGGCCACAAAATTCTGGTGGATACCGGTTCCGGTCAGCTCTTTGGCCCCGGCAAAGGCGGGCGGCTGATTGAAAGCCTGGCGACGCAGGGCATTAAACCGCAGGATATTACCGATATCCTGATCACCCATGCGCACTCCGATCATGCTGGCGGCCTGGTTAAAGACGGTCAGCGCGTGTTTACCCGCGCGCAGGTCTATGTCGGCAAACCGGATATCGATTTCTTCTTTAACGACGAGAACCAGAAAAAGTCCGGCTATGACCAGAACTACTTCGACGTCGCGCGCAAGACCTTAAAGCCCTATCTTGACGCCGGAAAAGTGAAGACTTTCTCCGGGACGGAACAGCTTCTGCCGGGCATCAGTGGTACGGTTCACCCGGGCCACACCCCAGGGTCCGCGTTCTACACGCTGGAGAGCAAAGGTGAAAAAATTACCTTTGTCGGCGACATCATTCACGTTGCCGCGGTTCAGTTCCCACAGCCCAACGTGACGATTGCTTACGATGAGGATCAGGACGGAGCCGCCCGGGTACGCAACGCAGCGTTCGCTGAGTTTGTGAAAAACAAAGATCTGATTGCGGCGCCACATCTGCCTTTCCCCGGGATCGGGTATGTGAAGAAAGGTGAGCGGGAAGGCTACGCGTGGGTTCCGGTGACCTATACCAACCGGGACGCCCAATAAGAGAGTCTCTGCGTCCCAGGCTAAATATTTCAGCCTGGGACCGCTATCTCACGCCCAGGGCCCCGCGGCCGGGTATTAACCAGCCGGCGAAATCTGTTCGGCCCTGCGCTCAACCTGTCAGACAGCCAGCCATTTTTTTGCGTTCGCTTTCATATTCGCTTCTAGTTCACTGTCACGCGTGGCAAATACGCGGCTGAGGGGGAAACCGCTTTGTTCCAGCAGATAAGCTAGCGCGGCATATTCCCGCGGATAGTTGGCAGCAATTTTTGAATCAATCTCAACCGGGCCCAGCGGAAAGGTGAAAATACCCATGTCGTAGATGCTCTGACGATGGAACAGCTTCCATACGCCCTCTCTCTTTTCTGCCAGATCGTAGAAACGATTGTGGCATTCGCATCCAATATTAAGTTTTATATTTTCAGCGATGATCATCGCATTGGTTTCAAGAATCGCTTTGTCGCCGCGGTCGTTAAAAGTGACGACGGGCGAGCCAATCATATGTTTTGTGCGCAAATCTGAAGCGCCCATACGCATGGAACCCTCGACAAAATCGCTCGCGAGCCCTTCGAACCACGTAATTTCGATTGTGCCGTCCGGATGAAAAAGATTACGCAGCTGCTCCCATTCGCCCAGGTCGCGGTGCATCCAGCCATTCATGAGGTCGTTAAGATCCTGACGGTCTTGCAGTTGGTGAGTTTGCATTGTTTGATTCCTGTTTGAGTTGATGCGTTCAGTTTGGCCGTGAAGCGGTTTATACTCAAATATATATATTTTACTAAACAATCATTTTTAATGATGAGTCAGGGTGGCAATGGAACTCCGGCACTTACGCTATTTTTTGGCTGTTGCAGAAGAAGAGCATTTTGGACGCGCGGCTGAGCGACTCAATATTGTTCAGCCTGCGCTCAGCATGCAGATTAAAGCCCTTGAAACTGAGTTAGGCGGTCCGCTGTTTATCCGCACCAGCCGTCGTGTGGAACTTACTGAGGCCGGATCGCTTCTTCTCAGCGAAGCCAGACTGATGCTGGAACAAATGGAACACACGCGTCTGGCAGTCCAGCGTGCGATACGGGGAGAAACAGGGCGTGTACGGGTCGGTTTTGCCGGGAACGCCATTTTTAGTGGCAAAATGATTACCGATGTACGTCGCTTCCGTAAAACCCATCCGGATGCAGAAGTCACCATTCAGGAAATCGCTCCCCAGAAACAGGTAGCTGCGATCCTCGCAGGGCATATTGATGTCGGTTATACACCGGATAACAGTACGACAGCCGATCCGCAGATCAGGGTGCAGAAAACCGGAAACTGGGAGATGATAATCGCAATGTGTGACGATCATCCCTTAGCCATCCATCCGCACCTCTCCGTTGAAATGCTCGCCGGTCATCCCCTGGTCCTGTACGACGCGCATGACGCCAATGAAAATCTGACTGTGCTGCTGGCGCAGCAGCTCGGGGATGGTTTTTGCGTGGCACATCGTTCAAACAGTACGCTAAGCGTTCTGGCATTTGCCGCAGCCGGGCTCGGTCTGGCGCTGGTTCCCGCCCCCCTGCAACAGGTGCAAATACCCGGACTGATTTACCGCAACCTGAATGCTCAGGCGCTGACCGCAAATCTGGTCATGATCAGCCGCATGCAGGAGCCAGGTAATGCAGTGACTGCTTTTCTGGCAATGGCTAACCTTCCCTGTTGAACAACGGCAGCAAGCTATGACGCACAATAAGATGCCCTCCTCCGATATGGATATGGACCTGATCCTGACGCTGGATGCGTTACTCAGGGATCAGAATATCACCCATGCGGCCGCGCGGCTGGGCATCAGCCAGCCGGCGATGTCTGCCCGCCTTGCGCGCCTGCGCGTCCTGTTCAATGAGCCGCTGTTTATCCCTTCCCCACACGGACGTGGGGTGTTACCTACGCCGCGCGCCGAGGCGCTAAGGCCGCAGGTCGCGACGGTTTTGCAGGGTATATCGGCGATGCTTGAACCCACCACGTTCAACGCGCATAACAGCACCCGCACCTTTGTGATTGCCCTGCACGAGAACCCGGCGCTGATGCTGGGGGCAGAGTTGCAGAATCAGATTAGCAGCGCAGCACCAGGCATCCGCCTGCGTTTTGCGCTCCCGGAAACCCCGCTGCTGCCAGCGCAGATGGAAAATGGCGATGTGGATATTTATGTCGGCGTTAACGCGGGGGCGCACGATGCATGGGTCAGACGCAAGCTGTTTGACGATGAATATGCCACCGCCCAGCGTAAAGGCCATCCGCGCGGTACGGGGCCGATGGATCTGGAAAGCTATTGCAGCCTTTCCCACCTGGTGGTTTCATCCGAGGGCAACCCGTTCGCGGGCTTTGTCGATCAGCATCTGGCGGGGCTTGGCCACCAGCGTAACGTGGTGATGTCGACGCAAAGCTATGCGATGGCGCCTGCGATTGTTGCCGGTACCGATTTGCTCTGCACCCTACCCAGACGCATGTTGCTACGGTTCACGCAAACGCTTGATATTTTTCCGCCGCCGCTGGATCTCCCGCCGATCGTCATCGGTATGTACTGGCACCCGAAAAACAGCCAGGATCCGGCTAACCGCTGGCTGCGAGAACAGCTTCTTCAGGCCGCCGGACGTCAGGTATGATCGAGGATGCTCATCAATTTTTTCAGGACCTCAGAGCGAATAATCCGGTGGCAAACCAGCGTCAGCTCGCTCTCCCGGAGTCGGTCAAGAATATCCACAAAGACGACGTTTTGTACGCATATCGCCTTCGCTGAAGCCGGCAGCATGGCGATGCCAAACCCTGCCGAGACGAGACTTATCACTGTGGGGACATCGGTGGCATTTTGCACAACGTCAGGCTGTATGCCCGCGCTGTGGCAGGCATCATAGAAATATTGCTCCAGCCCCATCCCCTCCGGGTCGCGCAGGGCGATCCACTTCTCCTCTTTCACCGACGCAAGCGTCAGCGCGGCGGAGCCCGCCAGGCTATGTTGACGAGGTAAGGCCAGCACGGCCTTTTCCGTTGTAAATGGACGGCTTTGCAGATCGTCAGGCAATAGCGGTAACGGGGCACGAATAATGGCCACATCCAGCTGGTTGCTTTGCACGCCGGTATAAAGGGTTTGCACGTTACCCGTCATCATGGAAAGGCTGATGGCGGGCCATTTCTCATGTAAAAGCCGCAGCGCGGCGGGTAGCTTACTGTCGAATATCGCACTTGAAACACATCCGAGATTCAGCACGCCCTGTTCCCCTCTGGCCGTCTGTCTGGCATCCAGAATCGCCTGATCGGTCATTAAAATCGCGACTCTGGCTTTACTGAGAAATGCCTCACCGGCTGGCGTCAGCGTCAGGCGACGATTCGCCCGGCTAAAGAGCAAGACCCCAAGACGATCTTCAAGCGTTTTTATCTGCTGGCTCAGCGCTGGCTGCGCCATGTTAAGGCGCTCCGCCGCCCGATGCATGTGAAGCTCTTCCGCCACCACGATGAAATTGCGCATCAGTCGAAACTGCATACCATGCCTTTATTATTGATAATAAAATTCATATTAAAATAGCATAAATGATGCAATTGATAGCCCTCTTCGTCCGGTTAAGAATGGAAGCCTTCATCCGAGGAGGGAAATATGAAAAACCACATCAACGATCTCAGAAGTGCTATCGAACTGCTCAAACGCCATGAAGGTCAATACCTTGAAACCAGCCATCCGGTCGATCCTGACGCGGAGCTGGCGGGTGTGTACCGGCATATTGGTGCTGGCGGCACGGTAAAACGTCCGACGCGCATTGGCCCGGCGATGATGTTTAACGCTATTAAGGGATATCCCGACTCGCGTATTCTGGTCGGAATGCACGCCAGCCGCGAGCGGGCGGCGCTCCTGTTGGGCTGCGAGCCCTCTGAACTGGCAAAACATGTCGGCCAGGCCGTGAAAAACCCGATTGCTCCCGTTGTGGTTCCGGCGGCACAGGCGCCGTGTCAGGAACAGGTGTTTTATGCCGACGATCCGGACTTCGATCTGCGTAAATTGCTTCCGGCACCGACCAACACGCCGATAGATGCCGGTCCGTTCTTCTGTCTGGGGCTGGTGCTGGCAAGCGATCCGGAAGATGCCTCACTGACCGATGTCACTATTCACCGTCTCTGCGTGCAGGAGCGCGATGAGCTCTCCATGTTTCTTGCCGCGGGCCGCCATATTGAAGTATTCCGTAAGAAAGCCGAGGAGGCGGGCAAACCGTTGCCGGTCACGATCAATATGGGTCTCGATCCCGCTATCTATATTGGCGCCTGTTTCGAAGCCCCTACCACGCCCTTCGGCTACAACGAGCTGGGTGTCGCCGGCGCGTTACGTCAGACCCCCGTCGAGCTGGTGCAGGGTGTGGCCGTAAATGAAAAAGCGATAGCGCGTGCGGAAATTATCATCGAAGGCGAACTGCTGCCGGGCGTGCGTGTAGAAGAAGATCAGCATACCCACACCGGGCACGCGATGCCGGAATTTCCCGGCTACTGCGGGGAGGCTAACCCCTCCTTACCGGTAATCAAAGTGAAGGCCGTCACGATGCGTCATCAGGCGATCCTGCAAACCCTGGTAGGACCGGGCGAGGAGCACACCACGCTGGCCGGTTTGCCAACGGAGGCCAGTATCCGTAATGCGGTCGAAGAAGCCATCCCCGGTTTTCTGCAAAACGTCTATGCGCATACCGCTGGCGGCGGCAAGTTTCTTGGCGTATTGCAGGTGAAAAAACGCCAGCCCTCTGACGAAGGGCGTCAGGGTCAGGCGGCACTCATTGCGTTAGCCACCTATTCCGAGCTTAAAAACATTATTCTCGTCGACGAAGATGTGGATATTTTCGACAGCGACGACATCCTGTGGGCGATGACCACCCGTATGCAGGGCGATGTCAGCATCACCCATCTGCCGGGGATCCGCGGACACCAGCTCGATCCGTCTCAGACGCCGGACTACAGCCCCTCCATTCGTGGCAACGGGATCACCTGCAAAACGATTTTCGACTGTACGGTGCCCTGGGCGCTGAAGTCCCGCTTTGAGCGTGCGCCCTTTATGGAGGTAGACCCGACGCCGTGGGCGCCTGAACTGTTTAAAAAATAGCGTTAACCGGAAAATCTTCTTCACCCTTCACGGGTGAAGAACCTCACGCTGAAATTGCCGCGTCCCCTGCTTTCTTGTAACCTTTGAGCGTTTATCACATCCCCATAAAAAATGAGACTACCGGACGCCTATGACAGCACATGTTTCCAACGATCCTTTGCATGGCGTAACGCTCGAAATGCAGGTTAACGCGCTGGTTGCGCGATATGGCTGGAATGAACTGGGCAACCGAATCAAAATCAACTGTTTTCGCAAGGACCCGAGTGTTAAATCGAGTCTGAAGTTCCTGCGCCGCACCCCATGGGCGCGGGCGGAAGTTGAAGCCCTCTACCTCGACTCTCTTCACGATGACGGTAACGGGGAACAGGACGAACCGGCGTTTAATCCCTGGACGGATAGCCGGACACCCAGGAGCTAACACGCAAATGATGCGACACGTAAAACGGACTGGCGCGCTGCTTGGCTGCGCGCTTTTACTGGTAAGTTGCACTTCCAAACCACCCAAATCACTCGTTACCCCGCTGCCGCAGGCGAAACCTCTACAGCAGACTAACGAACCCATGCGCGGGATCTGGCTGGCGACCGTCTCCCGTCTCGACTGGCCTCCCGTGTCATCGGTGAATGGCCGTAGCGCGGACCAGCGTATCGCCCAGCAACAGCGGGCGCTGACGGACAAGCTCGATAAGCTGAAAAAACTTGGGATCAACACCGTCTTCTTTCAGGTAAAACCGGACAGTACGGCGCTGTGGGCCTCTAAAATACTGCCCTGGTCAGATACCCTGACGGGGACTATCGGGGAAGATCCCGGTTACGATCCGCTTCAGTTTATGCTGGATGAAGCGCACAAGCGCGGGATGAAGGTTCATGCCTGGTTTAACCCGTACCGCGTTTCCACCAACACGAAGCCGTCGACCATCGCCGCGCTTAACCGCACCTCGTCGCTTCATCCTTCCAGCGTGTACGTCCAGCATCCGGAGTGGATCCGCACCTCGGGGGATCGTTTTGTTCTCGACCCGGGCATTCCCGACGTGCGGGACTGGATAACCCAGGTGGTGATGGAAGTGGTAAATCACTACCCTGTCGACGGCGTTCAGTTCGATGACTATTTTTACACCGAGACGCCGGGCTCCCCCCTGAATGATGCCTGGACCTTCAGGCGCTATGGCGAAGGATTTGCGTCAAAAGCAGACTGGCGTCGACACAATACGCAGCAGTTGATTGTACAGGTCTCCAGGGCGATCAAGCAGGCTAAACCTGATGTCGAATTTGGCGTTAGCCCGGCGGGGGTCTGGCGCAATCGCTCCTTCGACCCGGCAGGCTCGGACACGCGCGGCGCCGCAGCCTATGATGAGTCCTACGCTGACACGCGCAAATGGGTACAGCAGGGTTTACTGGATTACATTGCGCCGCAGATCTACTGGCCCTTCGCCCGCGACGCGGCACGTTACGATGTGCTGACAAAATGGTGGGCTGACGTGGTGAAACCGACCCACACCCGTCTGTATATCGGGATCGCGTTCTACAAAGTGGGCGCGCCTTCCAGAAACGAACCGGACTGGACGGTGAACGGCGGCGTACCGGAGCTGAAAAAACAGCTCGACCTCAACGATTCACTGCCAGACGTTAAGGGCACCATCCTGTTCCGTGAAGACTATCTTAACCAGCCTCAGACGCAGGAGGCAGTTAATTACCTCCGGGGACGCTGGGGTAGTTGACTGAAAAAAGGCAGAAACGTCCTGTTTCTGCCTTTCTTTTTACGGCTTCGGCCCGAACATCGCCTCAAGCTGTTTTGCGTCTGGCATACCCACGACCTGTTGCAGTTCGTTTTGCTCATTCAGGTAATAGATAGCCGGTGTGGCATTCGCGCCGAGACTGTCCATGAGCGTCTGGTGATTTTGCAGGATCTCAACGGTTTCCCGGGACGCCGCTCCTTCAGGTTTCGGCAGCTTTTTCCCGCCGGACAGCTCGTACGTTTTCCAGGCCGACACCGGATCTTTCGCATTCAGGATCGCGGAGGCGTTACGCCCGCTGTTCGGGTTAAGAAATGCAACCAGCAGCGTATTGAGCTGAACCTTGCCAGCCTTCACCCACGGCTGTGCTTCAGCCCAGAACTGCTTGCAGTACGGGCAGAACGGGTCGGCAAAGACGAAGACTTTGCGCGGGGCACTCTCCGCGCCCTCTTTCAGGGGATGCGCCGCATTGAGCTTTTTCCACATCTCGCGGCCCATCGGGGCGTAGATCTCTTTCTGGAAAAAGGCCTCGCTGAGGTTGGTTCCCTTCTCATCATAAAGATAACCAGACACGACGTGCTTTCCGTCAGGGGTCAGAAAGAGCGTCACGCCCATGTCCTGATATTTCCCCAGCCACGCTGGCGCGCCGCCGGGGGCGTCAATTTTCTTGATGATTTTGATGTCCTGCTGTTCACTGAAGTGCTTCACCACATCCGGAAGCGACTCCTCTGCCCTGACCAGCCCTGAAACCATCAGAGCAGAGAGTAACAGCACCTTTTTCTTTGCTAACCGTTGAAGCATAACGACCCCTCTAAAATATTGTTTTTCAGAGTGGTCGAAGTTTATTGCCCTGTCAACGCTTCATAAATATCCTTGAGGCGACTACGCAAAAATCGCACGGCTTTGTGTTTGCGGGATAATAACGCCTGCACACTGTCGCCTGTTTCCACTGCCAGCACCTTCATGCTGTAGCCCTCAAATTCCGTTTTTTCAAACACCTCGCGCTGAGGTGGCGGCAGTTCCGACAGGGCTTGCCCCAACTCTTCCCATAGCAGCATGTTGAGATACTCTTCCTCCGGCGTTTGCGGTACGCCGAATAACGTTTCTGCAATCTCCTGCTCAGGAAAGTCCTCGTTATCTGCTGTCAGGTACCCCGGCAGTGAAACCTCGTGCTTTTTTCGCGCCCGGTCGATCATCTCATTTCGTGCGGCGCGAAACAGCCAGGCGGCGACGTTCTCGACCGGTTGTTCCACTTTCATCAACTGCCAGGTCACTTCCTGAAGAATATCATCGACATCATCACGAACCGCAGTCCGTCCGCGAATGAAGGCTTTTAGCCGCGCGCGGCAGGCATTGAGTGCCGAGATCAGTAATGATTCCCCCACCTCACCGGCTTTCATATTGCTCACTCGGCTTCCGGCGCTTTCGCACCGTTATCATCTCGCTTTTCATCCCGGCCATCGTGCCACCGGCAATGACCGTGGCGCCCAAATCCCGCCCGACGCTGCTGAATGAAGGCCTCACGTTGTTCGGGGCTCATATTCATCCATTGTTCGTGCATACGGCGGTGCGCACCGAACATGCCCGGACGGAAACCCAGCCCACCGAAAAGAATGCGGCTCAGCAGCAGGATCCCCAGCGCCTGCCAGAAGCCAATGGCTTTAACCCCCAGGATGGCCGGGAGCAACGCGTTCCACAGGGACATGACCAGCAGGCCAAGCACCACGAACAGGACTGCGCCAATCACGATGCCCTTACCCATACGATGGCGGCCCAAACCACGCCCGTGACCTTTTCCGTGCATATCAAAATTTCTCATGTGTACCTCGTTTATGTTGAATGATTATGGTCTCTGATGAGGTAGACGGATGAGGAACAGAAATATTGCCGGGGAAAGATAAAATTTATGTGATAGCGGCTTTGTACGGATAACAGTAATGGCTGAAGGAGATTGTGCAGCGGCTACATGGAGACATTAAAAAGGCTCCCTCAGGAGCCTCTCTGAACATCACGCCGTAGCAGGCAAACTAAAGCTCGAGATACTCTGGGACAGCTGCTGCGCCTGCTCCTCCAGCGAGGCGGCGGCGGCGGCGGATTGCTGCACCAGCGCCGCGTTCTGCTGGGTCACACCGTCCATCTCCGTTACGGCCTGCCCAACCTGACCAATCCCGCGGCTCTGCTCTTCTGAGGCAACCGAAATCTGTTCCATCAGCGTATGCACTTTATTCACAGAGCTGATAATAGAATCAATCACCTCTCCCGAACGATTCACCAGTTGTGCACCGTTTTTCACGCTGGAAACAGACTGGGCGATAAGGCTTTCGATATCTTTCGCCGCCACCGCGCTTTTTTGTGCCAGGGTGCGCACTTCACTTGCTACCACGGCAAATCCTCGCCCCTGCGTGCCAGCACGCGCCGCTTCAACGGCCGCGTTTAGCGCCAGAATATTAGTCTGGAAAGCAATGCTGTTGATGACGCTGGTGATGTCCTCAATACGCTTCGAATTGGACGCGATAGTATTCATCGTTTCGATGACTTCACGGGTTACCGCTTCACCGGTATGGGCATTTTTCACGGCATCCTGCACCAGCTTACCGGCCTGGAAAACGTTGTCGGTGTTATTCGCCACCGTCGCGCTCAGCTCTTCCATGCTGGCGGCCGTCTGGGTCAGGGCCGAAGCCTGTTGCTCGGTACGGGAGGCCAGGTCGATATTGCCGGAGGCAATTTCCTGCGCCGCATGCGTCACAGTGTGGCTGGCATCGCGCACCTGAGAAATGGTGGAGAGCAGCGCCTGGCGCATCTGCTCCATCGAGGACATCAGGTGATTGATTTCATTCCCGGAATCACGCTTGATCGGTACCGGTACGTCCAGCTTCCCGGCCGCAATCTGGCGACAGTGCTCGCGCGCCAGGTTCACCGGCGCAAAGACCACGCGTTTCATCAGCAGGCTGACGGCGAAGATCACCACCACGAACAGCACCGCAATGCAGGCGATAATAACCAGACCCGACACGAAATTATGGCTCGCATCCTCGTTCAGCGTTTTGGCGTACTTCTGGTGAACGGAGAGAACCTGATCGAGCACAATTTCATATTGGCGATCGAGTTGAGACACCACGGGAATAAGAGCGTTGAACCGCGACACATCGTGAGCGGCGGCAGCGGCGATGAGAGGGGCCAGTCCCTGGTTACGGTAGTTTTGCCACGCCTCCTGGTAGGCAGTGACAAGCGGGGCTTCGTCCGGCAAACGCGGCGAGGCCATAAACGCCGAAAATGCACTATCGGCTTTGGTCAGCGCCTCTTTAACCGAGGCCAGTTTCGCAGACAGATCGGTAGCGTCCCCCGCTTCCACCATTTTCACATACTCCATAACCCTGACCCGCAGGGTTCGGCTGTGGTTAATGGGATCAATAATGGACAGAACCACCTGAATTTCTTTGTTCACATTATCCAGCGAAGTATTACTTTTAATGATGAGCCCAACGCTGGTGATAGTGCTGGCCACAAAGAAGAAAAGCAGGGAAAACAGGATAATCAGGGATGATTTTTTCAACGACATAACACACCTCAGGGATATAATTTCCCTTTGGTTATCGGCTGAATCCAATCTTTAATTAATTAAAGTTATTGATGTCACCCTCAGACGTTACCCTGTCACTCTACGGCCTTGTATCGCCGTTGCAGGGTGGCATCCAGCTTACGCTGGATCGGCTCCGGCGTTTCCCCTTCAATCAGTTTGCCAATCAGATCAAAGCAGTGCCAGGCGAGCTGGCGGTTATCCTGACGAACGGTATCGACAGGAATGGTCAGAGAATCATAGAGATAGTGATCGTCAAAGCTGGCCAGACGCATATCGCTTTGCAGCAGATTATGTTGCCCCATATAGCGCAACACCCCTTCCAGCAGACCGCAGGCGGCGGTAAAAAGGGCTTTTGGCGGGCGGCCCAGGCGTGCGCAAAGCTCGGCAAACATTTCGTAGCCGGAGCTCGGATGGTAATTACCATGAATGATCCACTCCGGACGTAACTCGACGCCAGCGTCACGCAGCCCCTGCTTAAACCCTTCAAGACGGTCACGCGTCGGGGAAAGCCGCGGCTGACCGCCGAGGAAGTAGAACTCATCCGGATGCTGGCGCGCGATGTCGGCCACCAGCGTGGCGGTTGGGGTAATTGAATCGGTGAGAACCAGCGGCAGAGAACTGTCGTTCATATGGCGGTCAAAGAGCACAACGGGCAACTGTTCGCTCAGCTTTTGATAGTCCGCGTCGTTGAGCATGCTGGAGGCGACAATCAGCCCGTCCACCTGGCGGGCCACCATGTTATTGACCACCACCGTCTCCTGGCCCGGATTTTCATCGCTACAGGAGATCAGCAGCTGAACACCCGCCTCGCGGCAGAGGGTCTCCAGCTCATGAGAAAAAACGGCAAACCCGTAGTTGGTGATTTCCGGCACCACCAGACCAATGGTGTGGCTGCGGTTGTCCCGCAGCGAACGGGCGTGAATGCTGGGCTGATAATGATGTTCTTTGGCAATCGCCAGCACACGCTCGCGTGTCTCCTCCGCCACCCGAAGCTCTTTGCTGCGGCCGTTCAGAACCAGGCTGGCGGTGGCTTTTGATACCCCCGCGAGCTCCGCGATATCTTTAATGGTGACGCGTTTTGTTTTTCTCACAACGACTTAGATCCGGCTGCCAAAACCTCTATTCTATCATGCAGCTGCGCAGCGACCAGTAGCGTAATGTGATATCGGACGCACCTTCGAAGCGTACCTGGGCCGGGTGGTCAGGAAAATAGCGGCTGCTCATGACGCCTTCACCGTGATTGATGAAAATTTCGACGCTGGAACAGTCGCACAGCACGCGTAAATGATGAACATTGCCCTGCCAGTAGCGGGTCAGCGTGTCTGTGGTTTTCAGACTGGCGCGTTCCAGACGGATCCCCTCATCATCCACAATCAGCCGCAACGCGCCGGCAAAATCCACGTTCACGCTCGATGCGCTCAGTTCGAACTCAAGACGCGCTCCCGCCAGCACCGGGGCATCGCTGGCGCGTCCCTGCCAGAGATGTTCATCCTCGCGCAGCGTTTCCAGCTCACGGACCGGGGTTTGCCAGAGCTTACCGTCGCGGTAGCGTAGCTCGCGAGGACAGGTCATCTGGTGGATCCAGCCGTGCGCCCGCGTAGGCTGGAGCATCTCTTCGCCGTCCGGCACGCCCATCCAGCCGATGAGGATGCGGCGGCCGTCTTCTGCCACCGTGGTTTGCGGCGCGTAAAACTCGAAACCGGCGTCAAGCTCATGCAGCTCGCCGTGCGCAAATGCAGGCGTCTGATAATCAAATGCCCCGCTCATCCAGACGGCCGGATAGGTGTTGAGATAGCGATGCGGTTCGCGCGCCAGCCCCTGCGGGCAGCAGATCAAGACGTGTGTGCCATCGAGCACAAACAGATCCGGGCACTCCCACATATAGCCCGCGTCCGTGAGTCCGTTGACGCCGTGACCGGCGATTTCGCCGCAGGACGCCCAGGTGTGCAAATCGGCTGACGTAAACAGCAGCACCTTGCCGCGCTTATGCTGATCCTGCGCGCCGAGCACCATGTACCACTGCCCGTCATGCCACCATACTTTCGGATCGCGGACGTGCCCGGTGTACCCGTCCGGCAGGGGCAACACCGGTCCCAGTTTGGCAAACGTGCCATCGTCATTTTGCACCGCCAGACACTGCCAGGCGGTGCGGCCGCCATCGTCAAACTTAACGTTGCCGGTATAGCACAGGGTCAGCACGCCGTTGTTATCCACGGCGCTGCCGGAGTAACAGCCATTGCGGTCATACTCTTCGTCAGGCATCAGCGCCATTGGCTCGTGCTGCCAGTGCACCAGATCTGCTGAGCTCCAGTGCCCCCAACACTTGTAGCGATGATCGCAGCCCAGCGGGTTCCACTGATAAAACAGATGGTAGCGCCCGGCAAACCAGATAAACCCGTTCGGATCGTTCATCAGCCCTGTCACCGGTGCGGGATGCCACTGCGGATAGTGGCTGTCCGCCAGCGCACGCGGCTGGCCTTGCATAACGGCCTGCAACACGGCAGGCCAGCGGGAAGATAAGGTCATTATTCAGAGTCCGTTTTATATTTCAGCAGCAGAGAGACGGTGAACGCCACGCCAAAGGCAATCACCATGCCGATTATATAGTTGAGCAGCGAGCTGGCCTGGACAATCGCCATGCCGGGAAGCGCCGTCAGGCCAACGGCGGTCATGTAGACATGCACCGACACCACCCAGGCACCGCCCGCCGCACCACCGATCAGCGCCGCGATAAACGGCTTCACAAAACGCAGGTTGATGCCAAAAATTGCCGCTTCGGTGATGCCCAGCATCGCGGAAAACGCCGACGGTAAGGTAATGGCTTTGATTTTGGCATCGCGGGTTTTGAACCACACCGCCAGACACGCCCCGCCCTGCGCCACGTTCGCCATCGCCCAGATCGGCAGCAGGAAGTTAACGCCAATCGACGGATTACCCAGCAGCCCGGCCTCAATGGCGTGGAAGCTGTGGTGAATGCCGGTAATGACAATCACCGAATAGAGCCCACCAAACAGCAGCCCGGCCAGCCAGCCCGCGTGGGCAATCAGGGTGCTAAGAATGAAGGAGATCCCGTCGCCCAGCGCGCGTCCCGCCGGGCCAATAATCAACAGCGCAATGAAGCCGGAGATAATGACGGTCAGGAACGGCGTCAGGATCAGATCTAACGCATCCGGGATCGCCCGGCGCAGCTGTTTTTCCACAATGCTCATAAACCACACCGCCAGCAGCACCGGGAAGACGGTTCCCTGATAGCCAATCATGGCGATTTCAAGACCGAAGAAGTTCATGGTGTGGAAGCCGGACGCTACGCCCCAGGCGTTGGTCAGCGCCGGATGAGTCAGGATGCCGCCGAGCGTTGCCCCCAGATACGGGTTGCCGCCAAACTCCCGCGCGGCGGTGAAGCCAATCAGGATCGGCAGAATAATAAACGCCGCCGAGCTGCACATATCCAGCATGATATAGAGCGCGTTATCCGGATTAACCCAGCCGTAGGTTTTAACCATCCCCAGCAGGCCCATCAGCAGACCCGAGGCCACGATCGCCGGGATAATCGGCACGAAGATGTTGGAGAGCAGACGCGCGATACGCTGGAACGGGTTCAGCTTGCGGGCCGCAATATCCGCCGCTTCCGATTTACTGGACTCGCTAATCCCTGCCGCCTGAATAAACGCGGCGTAAACCTTATTCACCACCCCGGTGCCGAAGATCACCTGCATCTGCCCGGCGTTTCGAAAACAGCCTTTCACGCCTTCAACCTTGCCGATAGCCTGCTGGTCGGCAAGCGCATCATCGACCAGCACCAGACGAAGGCGCGTGGCGCAATGTGCCGCGCTGGCAATGTTCTCTTTGCCACCGAGCAGCGGAATAAGCTCGCGCGCAATATGATTAAAATCCATAGATACCTCTTCCTGACCTCTTTTTATGGTGTTCGAAACGCCCCCGCGATGCGGGAGCGTGAAGGGTTAAAACCAGGTTTCCATCTGCACCCCAAAGTTCCATTCCCCGCCCGCGTTGAAGCCGCTGCTGCCAAAGGCGTCATCGCTGGCGTAGTTATCCAGCTTGCTGCTCCAGTCCATCCAGGTGGCGAACAGGCGCAGCTCCGGACGGCTGAAGAAATCGCCAATTTTGCCCGCCTTTAACGTCGGGGCGAAGGTCAGCTTGTAGAAGCTACCGTTAACCGCATTGCGATCCTTGTAGCCTTCCGGGCTTAAATCCATGTACTGATAGCTGCCTTCGAACGCGAGGGCGAAATTCTGGGTCACCTCTTTGATCAGACGCGTATTGAGCGTGACCCACTCATAGCTGTCGCCCTTCACGTAGCGGTCCTTACTGCTTTGCGCCAGCACGGCGGGCGCAATGTGCCAGCCACCGCCCAGCGGCGTGACACCGTAACTTGCAAAACGCCAGGTATCGGCTTCTGACAGCAGCGCGCCGTCTGAACCAATGCTTTTCACCTCGGCGCCCAGACCGTGGCCGTAAAGCAGCGCCGTTTTGGCGGAACCTTCCCGCAGGCCGTAGAAGCTCTCGTTATGCAGACCAACCAGCGCATGTACCCCGTTATTGGCCGCGTCGGTTTTAATCGGATCGCCGTTGCTGTCCTTACGGTCGTCATTATCTTTTGCCCGTAAGCCGCTGACCATCATCTGCACCGGCCCGGCGAAGTGATTCATGCTGAGGATGTAGTTCTGAACGTTGTTGTCGATCTCCTCTTCGCTGCCGAAGTTACGGCCATAAAGGGAGAAGTTACTGCGCAGCGTATCGTTCCACTTCACGTCGTAGACGCCGCCGCCGGTCCCGGCGAGAAACACCACGTCGGAATCCAGCCAGTGAATGTCGAAGTTGTCGCGGTCAAAACGCTTACCCGCCCAGAAGGTACTGCCCTTCAGCGCACCGGTAAAGTCAGGCAAATTGCCCAGCTCGGCAAAGGCCTGACGAATGTTCAGGTCGCTGCTGTCTGCCGACCAGTCGTTATAGGTTTTCTGGCCGTCGGCCAGCATCGCCTTAAAGCGCGTCGTCGCACCATTCTCCAGCGTCTGTTTGTGCTCAACATTCAGCTCAACGTAGGTATCCGCTTCGTTCCCCAGACGCCCGATGGCCCCGCCCGTTTCCCCGGCGGGCGTCAGATAAGGGCCGCTTTTGCTGCTGGAGGCCGCGTCGTTCATCAGCAGGCCGGAACGGGCGTAACCGTGAAATTCAAAACCGCCTGTCCGGTCGGCTTTTTCTTCCAGCACCGTGGTACGTTGCGCCACCGCCTGTGTGGAGGTTTGCGCTTCCTGCTGCGCAGCCACCAGCTGCTGTGTTTTCTGTTCCGCTGCCGTTGCGCGCTTTTCAGCAACCTGCGCGCGGGTTTCCGCCTCCTGCAAACGCTGCTCCAGCGCCGCCAGGCGCGCTTCGATACGTGTCATATCCGTCTGGGCAAAAACAGAGGTACTCCCGGCCAGCATGCCTATCATCACGGCAAGTCTGCGTTTTTTATACATTTTGTCGCATCCCTAATAACTATCGGTGAAAGTGCTAAATTGCTAAACCGGTTTAGGCTGATGATACTAAACCGTTGAATTTTGGATCGGCAACGTTTTTTGCTAAACCGTTTTAGTAAGTGTGATCGAGGCGACAATTCAGGCCGCCGACCGGAGGCCTGGAGAGGTGAATTACAGTTCGTGATGATAAGGCAGCGCGGTCATTGCCCCTTTTGCGGTTGTCGCCAGCGCCCCACAGCGCTGCGCCAGCGTGATGACCTCTGAAAGACGGGCCTGGCCATCACGAGCCAGACCGAACAGCAGCCCGGCGACGAAAGCATCCCCCGCGCCGGTGGTATCAATGCATTCCACGGGTGATGCAGGATAGTGCGTCAACGCGCCTTTCTGCCAGGCGGTGACGCCCTCTTTTCCCTGTGTCACCAGCACCAGCCTGGCCGGACAGGTGCGCATCAGCGCCGCCAGCCCCTCATGGACCTGCGCATTTCCGGTTAAGAACGCCAGTTCTTCCACCGAGATTTTCACCACATCTGCACAGGCTAATGCCCGCTCAAGGCACTGACGCAGCTCGACTTCATCGTGCCAGAGATCGGCGCGGATATTGGGGTCAAAGCTGACGAATCCCCCCGCCAGTCTGATAGCGGACATCGCCTGAAACGTCGCGGAACGGCTGGGTTCGGCGCTGAGCGCGATAGAGCAGACGTGCAGCCACTCCCCGGCGCGGAATGGCGGGAGATCGGCAGAGTCGAGGAATAAATCAGCGCTCGGGCGAACCATAAAGGTAAAGGAACGTTCACCGTCGTTATCGAGATCCACCACCACCGTGGAGGTGCGATGCTGCGGGTCCAGGCGCAGCCATTCTGTATTAACCTGCTCATCCGCAAGCGTTTTTTGCATAAAACGCCCGAAGGGGTCGTCGCCCACCCGGCCTATAAAGGCGCTTCTGCCGCCCAGACGCGCAACCCCTACCGCGACATTGGCCGGTGCGCCGCCAGGACATTGCAGCAGTTTGCCCTCTCCGTCGGGCAACAGATCCACCACGGCATCGCCAAGTACCCAGATCGTCTCCATATCACCTTCTTAGCTAAATCATGTTAAACCGGTTTAGCTATTTAAGCACAGGCAGGGTGTCGGGGAAATATGGCGAGGGAAAAATTGCTTAACCCACCCGATGGGGCCAGTGAATATCACCCACGCCATTGAGCTGCGGGCGGGCGAACAAAAAGCCCTGGAAGCGGCGAATACCGGCGGATTCAAGCCAGCACCACTCTTCTATCTTCTCAATGCCTTCTGCGACCAGCGTAATCTCCAGATCGGTGCAGCAGCTGATTATCGACTTCACAATCGCCTGCTTGGGCCCGCTCAGGTGGATATCGCTGACGATCTCTCTGTCGATTTTGAGCTTATCCGGCTGAAACCGGGTGAGCAGTGAAAGACCAGCATAGCCGGAACCAAAATCATCTATCGCCAGCCCAACCCCTTCCGCGCGCAGCTGTTTAATGGCGCTGTTAAACTGGTTGAAGCCAGAGATCATCTCGTTCTCAGTGACTTCAATGATCACCTGCTCTGGCTGTAGATTGTGCTTTTTGATCTGCGTTACCAGGAACTCTACCGCGCCCGGCACGTTAACCAGCGACATTGGCAGCAGGTTCACCGCCAGTTTGTGGCTGCCGATGCCGAGCTTTTGCGCCAGCGCAAAGGTCCAGGCTTTGGTTTGCAGGTCGACTTCGTAAATCTGTTCACGATCGAGACTACGGAAGAAATGCTCCGGGCTGCCGCCGTCGTTTCCGCGTATAAGCGCTTCGAGAGAACTGATTTTGCCTTCGGACGGCTCGACAATGGGTTGCAGCGCAAACTGGCAGGGCTGTCCCGCCAGCAGACCTAACCCTTTACCAAACGGCGCGCGCTCTCGCGAAAGCGTCCATTTATCAGGCTCATAGTCCGAAGCGGGTGGGATAGCGGTTTTGCCGGTGATAAAGGTCTGAATAAATTTGAAGACCCGATCCTCAGAAGTCAGATAGCTTTCCAGCTTGCTGTAATGCAGAACCGACGCCAGAACCGCTTTCGGGGTCTGAACGTCCAGGTCAAACAGCAGCATTCCCACGTCTTCGAAACGTCTGCGCGGGCCGTAATCGCGCATCAGCTCCACCACGCCGGTATGCCGGTCATCCGCACGGATGGTGTTAAAAAGCGCGACGACGCGCTGTTCCGTGCCTTCGAGAATTTGCAGAACGTCACGTCCACGGGAGAGAAGAATGCCTGAGATGCCCTGCTCCGTATTACGGATCCTGGCCTGTTCGACCAGCGCGCTTAACGCTGCGGAGGTGCAGGTTAAGCTCAGCTGGCTTCGATAAATAAGAGTTGTCAGCACAGAAACGGGGTCCGGTATGGGGTATACGCCTGAACGGTACTGTTTAACACAGTTCCCCGGTGTGACCTAATCTATTCCACGTCGGGCTTAATTCTCCCCGATACGGCTGTCGATCCGCGTCTGCATATAATCGTAGAACGGATTCGACGTCACCCGCATCAGCGCATCTTTGCCGACACTCAGAACCGATGTTTCTCCCCACAGGGCTATCGTCCCCAGGCTGATACCGTAGTGGTTTTTCACCTCAGGATGGCGGCCATACAGATCGTCATCAGGCGGGAACGGAATAGCAACATGCGACAGGGAATAAACCTCCTGCGGATACGCGACCGACAGCGGCATCACCGTTTCCCGGGTGCTACCCGCTGGCGTCGTCTTTGCCACCATATCAAACCTGTCGGGGCTGGCATTGGTCACAATTGTGACGCTGTAACGTCTTTTTGCCTTGGGCAGCATGTCAGCCACCGCCGTCCAGGACGATGGCCTGAACAGTGGACGGAAACTCCCGGCCTGGTTGATATCAAAAACTACCAGTTCGCTGCCGTTTGCCGGAAGCTGGTCAAACAGCCCGCTAACCACGGCGCGGGTACTGACCGTTGAATCCATGACCGACTGAAACGCCAATACCGGCGGAAGCTGCGCCAGTTTGTGATCATGAACATCGCGGTTTATCTGCTCATGCAGCGCCTGGGTAAGCAGCCAGGACTGACGTGCTGCATTCACCGGGAACGAATTGTATTTATAAGGATTATATTCCGGCGAAATATTGAGCCACGCGGCTTTGGCAAACGCCGGTAACATGGCCGGTAACCCGGCGAATCCGGCAAAGCGCGCAAACGCCGTGACGCCAATCATCGGTGAGAGCAAAACGATCTGCTGAGGTTTACGCAGTTCAGGCGCATCAAGAGCGTCGAGGGCGTATTTCATCGCCAGCGCCCCGCCGTTGGAGTAGCCCACCAGATGCAGGGGGAGATCGTTCCCCGTCAGGCGTGTCGCTTCACGAACCGCAAGGCGCGATGCGGCCAGCCAAGCCTCCCAGTCAACGTCTGTCAGCGCGCCCGGCGCCGTGCCGTGTCCGGGCAAACGAGGCACTACGGCCACAAAGCCGTGCTGTTGATAATTCACAGCCAGATGCCTGACGCTGTAGGGCGAATCCGTCAGACCGTGTAGCAATACCACCGCCCCGCGCGGCTTTCCGGCAGGCATCAGCACGAACGACCGGTTTGCATCCGGGGAAAAGTGTCCTGGCCACACCAGGCTCTGGCGGTAATAACGGTTCAGCGGCGTGCGCTCTGCGGGTGTGACATTCGCCGTCACCTCAGCGTCGAGAGCGGTGAAGATGGCGTTTTCCCGCGCGACATACGCTGCGAAGGTCGCGTTATCCATCTCCTGCACGGACATTTCGTCAGCCCGCCAGGTGTGCCAGTGATGCAAGGCCGGCCCCTGCTGCGAAAGATAAACCCGCACCGCCAGCAGCACGAGCACAATGATCCCGATGACCATCGCTATTTTTTTTGCGAGAGCCATCAGGCGCACGCTGACCCGCCAGGGCAAATTCGCCATGTTAGGCTCCCTCCCTTATCCACAGAGCGTTTATCTTACCAAAAAATGTGAAGAGGCTGACGTATTCACCAAATAGATACCGCTCAGGCCGGACACTGCACCAAAAGTGAACTACGCTGCACAAATGTTGAGCATCTGTTAAACAAATATTGCATTAACTTTGCTGCACAGCGCGTTTTCGCCGCAATGTGAACATGGCACGCGTCCTGCATTGTTAATCCGGTAACAGAAACCCGGCCTTTGACAGCCAGTTAACAGCGAGGCGGTATGACGACCAAACCTGAGGTGTTGAGCCGTATCGAAGCGACCTTTAGCCAGCTCACCCCGAGCGAAAAACGGGTGGCAAGCTGGATGCTGGCGCACGTCGGGCAGATCCCCTTTGAAACGGCAGAGAGCGTGGCGCTGGCCACGGCAACCAGCGGGATCACCGTCGGACGCTTTCTGCGCAAGCTGGGCTATCGCAACCTGGACGACGCCAAAAAAAGCCTGCGCAATCCCCACCAGCCCTGGGGCATTAACGAGCGTCTCGACTCCTGGAAGCAGCAACAGCCGCTGTCGGATCGCCTTCAGCACTCCCTGTCGCTGGAGGTGGACGCCATTGCCCATGTCTACCAGCTGGCGCAAAGCGAAACGTTCAGGCAGGTGGTCCAGCAACTTACCCATGCCGACGCCGTCTTCGTGCTGGGGATCCAGTCCACGCGCGGGATCGCCAATGCGTTCTTCAGCCATCTGGAGTACCTGCGCCCGCGGGTGAGCTATTCCGAAGGGCTCTCCGGTAGCTGGGTGGAGTCGCTTAACTCCGGCTTTGCGAACCCGTATATCGTGCTGACGGATACCCGCGCCTACTCCGCCATTGCCCGCCAGTACTGCCGCGTGGCGAGCGAAAAAGGGCTGGCGATGGCGCTGATCACCGATATCTGGTGCCCGTGGGCGCGGGATTACCCGATTGATTTACTCCAGGTGAAAACCGATACCGGCCATTTCTGGGATTCGCTGGCGCCGGTGAGCTGTCTCTTCAACCTGCTGCTGTCGGGCGTTGTGGAGGCGCTGGGCGATGCGCTGCCGGAACGTCTGGCAATCAACCGACAACTACAACAAGAGTTTGGACAATTTGAACGCTAAAGGAGCGGAGCTATGCCTGAAGAGAGTCAACTGATTGATGTGGCGAAAACCTTTCCCACGCTGCATATCGATCTGAAATACGCGACCGCCGATAACATCACCGGCCGCCCGATCTACCAGCACGCCGCGTGCCTGCTGCATACGGATGCCGCCACCGCGCTGGCGAAAGCGATCAGCATCGCCGCGCTGGCCGGTCTGAAGCTGGTGGTTTACGACGCCTACCGCCCCCAGCAGGCGCAGGCGCAACTCTGGGATGCCTGCCCCAATCCGGAATACGTGGTGGATGTCGCAATTGGCTCTAACCACAGCCGGGGCACCGCCATTGACGTCACGCTGATGGATGAACACGACAACGTGCTGGATATGGGCGCCGGGTTTGACGAAATGCACGACCGTTCTCATGCCTGGCACCCTTCCGTTCCGCCCGAGGCGCAGCGAAATCGTCTGCTCCTGAACGCCGTGATGTACGGCGGCGGTTTTGTGGGCATCAGCAGCGAGTGGTGGCATTTCGAACTGCCGAACGCCGCCAGCTACCCGCTGTTAGATGACCAGTTCGCCTGTTATCCGACCACACACTCACTCTAATTCTGGAGCCCGGCCATGAAAACTACGCTGCTTACAACCCTGATTGCCGCTACGCTCGCCCTGAGCGCCCCTCTCGCGCTGGCGGCGGTGCCAAAAGATATGCTGGTGATTGGGAAAGCTGCCGATCCGCAAACGCTGGATCCGGCGGTCACTATCGATAACAACGACTGGACGGTGACCTACCCCTCGTACCAACGTCTGGTGAAATACAAGCCTGGCACCACGGAGGTGGAAGGCGATCTGTCGACGGGCTGGAAGGCGTCTGACGACCAGAAAGAGTGGACGTTCACCCTGGCAGATAATGCAAAATTCTCCGACGGCACGCCGGTGACCGCCGAAGCGGTCAAGCTGTCGTTTGAACGTCTGCTGAAAATTAATCAGGGACCTTCCGAAGCGTTCCCGAAAGATTTGAAAGTGGACGCGGTGGATGAACATACGGTGAAATTCACCCTCAGCCAGCCGTTCGCCCCGTTCCTCTACACGCTGGCCAATGACGGCGCGTCGATCGTCAACCCGGTGGTGCTGAAAGCCAATGCCGCCGACGACGCGCGCGGTTTCCTGGCGCAAAACACCGCGGGTTCCGGACCGTTTATGCTGAAAAGCTGGCGGAAAGGTCAGCAGCTGGTGATGGTGCCCAACCCACACTGGCCGGGTGAAAAGCCGTACTTCAAGCGCGTCTCGGTGAAGATTATCGGTGAAAGCGCCTCGCGTCGCCTGCAACTTTCCCGTGGCGATCTGGATATCGCCGATGCCCTGCCGGTGGATCAGCTTGCCGCTCTGAAGCAGGAAGGCAAAGTGGCCGTGGCGGAATACCCGTCCCTGCGGGTGACCTACCTCTATCTGAACAACAGTAAGCCTCCGATGAATCAGGTGGATTTGCGCCGCGCGGTCTCCTGGGCCACCGATTATCAGGGGATGGTGAAAGGCATTCTCAGCGGGAACGGCAAGCAGATGCGCGGCCCGATCCCGGAGGGCATGTGGGGCTTCGATGCGAACGCCATGCAGTACAGCTTTGACGAGGCTAAGGCCAAAGCGGCGCTGGAGAAAGTCAACGATAAACCGGCCAGCCTGACGTTCCTCTACTCCGATAACGACCCGAACTGGGAGCCTATCGCCCTCTCCACGCAGGCGAGCCTGGGCAAGCTGGGGATTAACGTCAAGCTCGAGAAACTGGCGAACGCCACCATGCGCGACCGCGTCGGCAAAGGTGATTATGACATTGCGATTGGTAACTGGAGCCCGGACTTCGCTGACCCGTACATGTTCATGAACTACTGGTTCGAATCGGACAAAAAAGGGCTGCCGGGTAACCGCTCATTCTATGAGAACAAAGAGGTCGATGCATTGTTGCAGGCGGCACTGAAAACCACCGATCAGGCGGAACGCACCAAAGATTACCAGCAGGCGCAGAAAGTGGTGATTGACGAGGCGGCTTACGTTTATCTGTTCCAGAAGAACTACCAGCTGGCGATGAACAAAGAGGTCAAAGGCTTCACCTTTAATCCGATGCTTGAGCAGGTCTTTAACATCGCCACCATGAGTAAGTAACGGCCCACGCCGGGGGGAAGTGTATGACGTTCTGGAGCATCGTGCGCCAGCGCTGCTGGGGGTTAATCCTGGTGGTGGCCGGTGTCTGTATTATTACTTTTATTATTTCACACCTGATCCCCGGCGATCCGGCCCGCCTGCTGGCCGGTGACCGCGCCAGCGATGAAATCGTGCACGGCATCCGCCAGCAGTTGGGGCTGGATCAACCGCTCTATATTCAGTTTGGCCGCTATGTAGAGGCGCTGGCGCACGGCGATCTGGGCACCTCCATTCGCACCGGTCGCCCCGTTGCGGAAGATTTGAAAGCCTTTTTCCCCGCCACGCTGGAACTGGCCTTCTGCTCTTTGCTGCTGGCGCTGGTGATTGGCGTACCGCTGGGCATTTTATCGGCGGTGTACCGTAACCGCTGGCTGGATCACCTGGTGCGACTGATGGCGATGACGGGCATCTCGATGCCTGCCTTCTGGCTGGGACTGGGGGTAATCGTTCTGTTCTACGGGCAACTGCAAATTCTGCCCGGCGGCGGCAGGCTGGACGACTGGCTCGATCCGCCTGCCCACGTTACCGGCTTTTATCTGCTGGACGCCCTGCTGGAAGGCAACGGCGAGGTGTTTTTCAACGCCCTACAGCACCTGATTCTACCCTCCCTGACCCTGGCCTTTGTGCATCTGGGTATTGTGGCGCGTCAGGTGCGTTCCGCGATGCTGGAGCAACTGAGCGAGGATTATATTCGTACCGCCCGCGCGAGCGGGTTGCCGGGCTGGTACATCGTGCTGCGCTACGCCTTACCCAACGCCATGATCCCCTCCATTACCGTGCTCGGGCTGGCGCTGGGCGATCTGCTGTATGGGGCAGTCCTTACCGAAACCGTGTTTGCCTGGCCGGGAATGGGTGCCTGGGTGGTGACCTCCATTCAGGCGCTGGACTTCCCTGCCGTCATGGGCTTCGCGGTCGTGGTATCGCTGGCCTATGTCTTCGTCAATCTGGTGGTGGATCTGCTGTATCTGTGGATCGACCCGCGAATCGGGCGCGGAGGTGCCGAATGATGTTAACTCAGGAAACGCCCGTCCCCGTCAGCACCGCCAAACAGCGCATCAACTGGGCAAAGCTGTTCTGGATGTTACGCAAAAGCCCGCTCACGCTGATCGGCGGGGTGATTATGATCGTGATGCTGCTGATGATGGTGGTCTCGCCGTGGATAGTCCCGCACGATCCGAACGCGCTGGATCTGACCGCGCGATTGCAGGCGCCTTCAGCCCAGCACTGGTTTGGCACCGATGAGGTAGGCCGGGATCTGTTCAGTCGCGTGCTGGTAGGCAGCCAGCAGTCCATCACGGCGGGGCTGGCGGTGGTGGTGATTGCGGGCGGCATCGGTTCTCTGCTCGGCTGTTTGTCCGGCGTACTCGGCGGGCGCGGCGACGCCATCATTATGCGTATCATGGACATTATGCTCTCCATCCCCTCGCTGGTGCTGACGATGGCGCTAGCCGCCGCGCTCGGCCCAAGCCTGTTTAACGCAATGCTGGCGATTGCGATTGTACGCATTCCGTTTTACGTGCGGCTGGCACGCGGGCAAACGCTGGTGGTGCGCCAGTTTACCTACGTACAGGCCGCCCGCACCTTTGGCGCATCGCGCTGGCACCTGATCAGCTGGCATATCCTGCGTAACGCCCTGCCGCCGCTGATCGTTCAGGCATCGCTGGATATCGGCAGCGCCATTCTGATGGCCGCCACGCTGGGCTTTATTGGATTAGGCGCGCAGCAACCCACCGCCGAATGGGGCGCGATGGTGGCCGTGGGGCGTAACTACGTGCTTGACCAGTGGTGGTACTGCGCGTTTCCGGGGGCGGCAATTCTGATCACGGCAGTTGGGTTTAATCTGTTTGGCGATGGTCTTCGCGACCTGCTGGATCCCAAATCAGGAGGGAAGCAGTCATGAGTGATTCCGTATTATCAATTGAAGATTTGCACCTGAGCTTCCCCATTTTTCGCGGTGACGTCCACGCGCTCAACCACGTCTCGCTGGAGATTGGCCGGGGTGAAATTGTCGGCGTGGTGGGCGAATCCGGCTCGGGAAAATCGGTTACCGCGATGCTGGCGATGCGCCTGCTGCCGGAAGGCAGTTACCATATTCACCATGGACGGGTCAGGCTGCTCGGTGAAGATGTCCTGAACGCGTCGGAAAAACAGCTTCGTCAGTGGCGCGGCGCCAGGGTGGCGATGATTTTTCAGGAGCCGATGACGGCGCTCAACCCCACGCGCCGGATTGGCAGGCAGATGGTGGAGGTGATCCGCCAGCATCAGTCGCTTTCCCGCCGCGACGCGCAGCAGAAGGCGATCGCCCTGCTGGGCGAGATGCAAATCCCGGATGCGGCACAGGTGATGGATCGCTATCCGTTTGAGCTTTCCGGCGGCATGCGCCAGCGGGTGATGATCGCCCTTGCCTTCTCCTGCGAGCCGGAGCTGATCATTGCCGATGAGCCGACCACCGCGCTGGACGTGACCGTTCAGCGTCAGGTGCTGCGTCTGCTGAAACACAAAGCGCGCGCCAGCGGGACGTCGGTGCTGTTTATCAGTCACGATATGGCGGTGGTATCGCAGCTTTGTGACCGGATGTACGTTATGTACGCGGGCAGCGTGATCGAAAGCGGCAGCACGCAGACCTTGATCCACCATCCTGTGCACCCCTATTCGATTGGCCTGCTGCGGTGTGCCCCGGAAAATGGTGAACCGCGCGAGATCCTCCCGGCCATTCCCGGCACGGTGCCTAACCTCAGCCACCTCCCGTGCGGATGTGCCTTTCGCGAACGCTGTTTTGCTGCCGGGGCGAAATGCAGCGAAACGCCGCGCTTAATTTCCACGGGCGCAGAAGGCCAGCAGGCTGCCTGCTGGTACCCACAACAGGAGAGACGCCATGTCTGAGGTACTGCTGGAACTGGATAGCGTGCATGTGAATTTTCCTGCGCGCAAAAACTGGCTGGGGCGCGTGACGGAGCAGGTACACGCCCTCAACGGCATGGATCTCCGGATCCATCGCGGCGAAACGCTGGGCGTTGTGGGGGAATCCGGCTGTGGAAAGAGCACGCTGGCGCAGCTGCTGATGGGCATGCTCAAACCGAGTACCGGTGCCTGTCAGCGCGCGAATGCGGCAGGCGGTATGCAGATGGTATTTCAGGACCCGCTCTCGTCCCTCGACCCGCGTTTACCCGTCTGGCGCATCATTACCGAGCCGGTGTGGATACAGCAACGCCGCAGCGAACGGGAGCGTCGTCAGCTGGCTGAGACGCTGGCGCAGCAGGTGGGCATTCGGGCGGAATATCTTGACCGCCTGCCGCATGCGTTTTCGGGTGGACAGCGCCAGCGCATCGCTATTGCCCGGGCGCTCTCTTCGGATCCGGACATCATCGTGCTGGATGAACCCACCAGCGCGCTGGATATTTCCGTCCAGGCGCAGATCCTCAATTTGCTGGTTGCCCTGCAACAGCAGCGAAATCTGACCTACGTGCTGATCTCGCACAACGTCTCGGTGGTCCGGCACATGAGCGACCGGGTGGCGGTAATGTATCTGGGGCAGATCGTGGAGCTGGGTCCGGCGGACCAGGTGCTGGGCAAGCCACGGCATCCGTATACGCAGCTGCTGCTTGACTCCGTTCCCCGTACCGGAGAACCGCTGGACGAAGATCTGGCATTACGCAAAACCGATCTCCCCGGTAATCGCCGCCTGCCCGATGGCTGCTACTTCCGCGACCGCTGCCCGCTGGCAGTTGAAGGATGCGAACGGCCGCAGCCGCTTCAGCCCGCAGCCGGAGACCGAAGCGTACGCTGCTGGCGTAACCGCTAGATTTGCGCCATCCCGCCATCGACAAACAGCTCCGTGGCGTTTATAAAGCTGGCGGCATCGGACGCCAGAAACGCCACGGCTTTTCCGACTTCGCCCGGCGCGCCCAGGCGACCCAGCGGCACCTGGGCCGCCAGCGCATCGTATAATCCCTGACGCTGTTCTTCGGGAACCAGATCGCCAAGACCGGGCGTTTTCACGGGGCCAGGGCTGACGACGTTGACGCGTATCCCGCGGCCCTGTAAGTCCAGCGCCCAGGAGCGGGCAAAGTTACGCACGGCGGCTTTACTGGCGCTGTAGACGCTAAAATTCGCCGTCCCCTTAATTGAAACCGTCGATCCGGTGAGGATAATGGATGAACCAGAGGAGAGCAGCGGCAGCGCTTTCTGGACGGTAAACAGCACGCCGCGCACGTTGGTGGCAAAAATCCGGTCAAACTGCTCCTCGGTGATGGCGCCCAGCGGCAGCATGTCGCCGCCCCCGGCGTTGGCGAACAGAATATCGAGCCGTCCTTTTTCTTTAGCAAGCTGCGCGTAAACCGCATCCAGATCGGCCATTCTGGAGACGTCCGCGCGGATAGCTACCGCCGCGGCGCCAATGTCTGCCCGCGCAGCATCCAGTTCGGCCTGACGACGTCCGGTGATATAGACCTTCGCTCCCTGCGCCGCCAGCTCCTGTGCCGTTGCGAGACCAATACCGGTGCTGCCGCCGGTCACCAGAGCGATTTTTCCTGCAAGCGTTGTATTCATACTCATAACCTTCTGTTGTGATGTAAAAGAGGAGCGTTTGCCCGCGTCAGGCAGACTTTAGATCTTGCGGGATTCGTGATAAACGGGCAAAAATGAAAATGAATTTTCACAGCAGGAAATAATCAGAGGAGATCTGTGTGGATCAGCTAATGGCAATGCGCGCCTTTACGCGGGTGGTTGAATCCGGAAGCTTTACCCGAGCGGCAGACTCCCTGAACATGCCGATAGCTACGCTGAGTAAGCTGGTAAAATCACTTGAAGCGCACCTGGAAACACGGCTGCTGCATCGTACTACGCGCCGGGTGGTCACGACGGCAGAAGGCATGGAATACTACGAGAAAGCGCTGCGGGTATTAATTGATATAGAGGACATTGATACCGCCTTTCGCGCATCGTGCTGCACGCCTAAAGGCCATTTGCGTATCGACGTGGGGGGGTCAACCGCCCGGGACGTGTTGATCCCCCTGCTGCCGGATTTTTTTCAGCGCTACCCGGACCTGCGCATCAACCTGGGGGTAGCCGACCGTCCGGTAGACTTAATCAGTGGAAACGTAGACTGCGTGATCCGCGGCGGCCCGCTGGATGACTCTTCGCTTATCGCCCGGCATATCGGTGACGCCCGGATGATAGCCTGCGCGACGCCGGGCTATCTTAAGACCCACGGCATCCCTGCCTATCCGCAGGAGCTGCGCAACGGCCATAAGCTGATTAGCTACCTTTCCCCCGTTACCGGACGCGCATTCCCGTTTCGGTTTCTCGATCGGGATGAACCGCTGGAGATCAGCGTTCCGCACCATCTTGGAGTCAATGAAAGCAACGCACACCTGGCCGCGGCGCTGGCGGGTTTAGGGATTATTCAGACGTTTGGCTATGCTGCGAGAGCGCATCTGGAAACGGGCGCGCTGGTAGAGATCCTGAGCGACTGGCGTCCTAAGGCGTATCCTTTTCACGTGGTCTATCCACAGAGTCGGCATTTAACACATCGCCTGAGAGTGTTTATTGCGTGGCTTGCCGAGGTCTTCCCTGCGGCGGTGAAAGGTTAGCCGGGCATTTGCCCGGCCAGATATCAGTTCAGTTTGTAATCCAGCGTGATTTCGGCTTTCAACAGCTGCGACACCGGACAACCCGCCTTCGCTTTCTGAATAATGCCGTCGAACTGCTGCGGATCGATACCCGGTACCGTCACCTTGCTTTGCAGCGCCACTTTGCTGATGGCAAAACCACTGTCGGTTTTATCCAGCGAGACATCCGCCGTGGTATCGATGGAGTCGGCGGTATAACCCGCTTCGCCCAACATTAGCGACAGGGCCATAGAGAAACAGGCCGCGTGCGCTGCGCCAATCAGCTCTTCCGGGTTGGTCCCTTTTTCGCCCTCGAAGCGGGTGTTAAAGCCGTAAGGTTGCTGGTTAAGGACGCCACTTTCTGTTGAGACCGTCCCTTTGCCGCGTTTGATGTCGCCAGACCAGTGTGCTGAACCGTGCTTATGAATCGTCATTCTTGCTCTCCTTTTGGCTTACAAAGGGATAAGTATAGGACGCATAATCCATTTTGCAGGGAAGACAGATTAGTCCGAGCGCGTGGCAAGGTGGTTTGCCAGCGCGTCGAGGAACACACGCTGCGCCGCAGGCTGATAGTCTCGCGACTGATAAATACCAAAAATACCGATTGGTTTTGGCGTAAAGGCGCTGAGCACCGGCACCAGGCTGCCCTGCCTTAGCGCCGCGTCGGCCTCGCGCTCGGGCAGCATGGCAATACCACAGTGGTTTATCGCCGCCTCCATCAGCAGTGACGAGATGCTGGCGCTGAGATTGCCGCTGACCGCCGTCGTGATCGGCTCCCCTTCGGGCGTCAAAAAACGCCACGACTGACCGGCAAAAAAGCTGTAATGCAGGCAGTTGTGCCGTGCTAAGTCCTCCAGCTGCTCTGGAACACCCCGGCTGGCAAGGTAGTGCGGCGAAGCGCAAAGTACGGACCGACACTCTCCCAGTCGGCGGGCGATCATGCCCGGTTCGGGGTTATCGGTGATGCGGATCGCCACGTCAATTCGCTCGCCCACCAGGCTTACCGGATGGTTGTTAACATCCAGCTCAATGCGCAGCTGAGGGTAACGCTGCAACAGATCGGGCAGCACCGGAGCGATAATCTGCATCGCGGTAAAATGCGCGCAGGCGACGCGAAGCGTGCCTGAGGGTAAATCCTTCACTGACTGATCTTCAATTTCCTGAGAAATTTGCGAGAGCGTACGCGTCTTTTGCAGGACCTTCTCTCCCGCCGCCGTCAGCGTCAGCTTGCGGGTGGAGCGGTTCACCAGCCGCGCCCCGGCCCACTTCTCCATCTGCTCCAGATAACGGCTCACCATCGGACGGGAGATCCCCAGCGCCCGCGCCGCCGCGCTTAAACTCCCCAGCTCACAGATGCGGTTGTACACCTGGGCGGCAATAACGCGATCCATTTTGACCTCCATTTGCTCGATTTATGAAACTAAGCATCTCCTGTTTCAGGAATTCTGGCAAATGAAGAGATCCGTACAATAGAGACTTTCCTGAAGAACAGAGAGATGACCATGACCATCGCCCGCCTTGCTTTGCTGACAACCCTTTTCACTCCGGCCGTCTTTGCCGCGCCGTTGACCGTTGATACGTACAACCCGCAGGAAAAAGGCATTTTTGCCGTTTCTTCCACCCTGGTGTCTGGCCCGAAAGAGGCGGTACTGTTTGACGCCCAGTTCAGCGTGAAAGATGGCGAAGCGCTGGTAGAAAAAATTCGCCACAGCGGTAAAACGCTGAACAAAATCGTGATCACCTCCGGCGATCCGGATTTCTATTTCGGCCTGCAACCGCTGGTGAAAGCCTTCCCTAATGCCAAAGTTGTCGCCACGCAACAGGTGGTGGACCATATCAAGGCCACAAAAGACGCGAAGCTCGCCTTCTGGGGGCCACAGATGAAAGACGGCGCGCCGACGCAGCTCTACGTGCCGCAAGTGCTTGCCTCAACCACCTTTATGATTGACGGTGAAAGAGTGAATATTGAAGAGCCTGAGAGCTATGCGGCGTATGTCTGGATCCCATCCGCAAAAACCATCCTCGGCGGCACGGGCGTCTCATGGGGCATTCACGTCTGGACGGCAGATACCCAAACGCCGGAAAGCCGCAAACAGTGGCAGCATACGCTGGATAGCATGGCAGCCCTTAAGCCTGAACACGTTATTCCGGGCCACTACCTGGGGACACCGCCAGCAGGTACCGGCGCTATCGACTTTACCCGTCGCTATCTACAGCAGTTTGAACAGGCCCTCACGGCAGATAAAGCGTCAACCGGCGTCATCAACGCAATGAAAAAACAGTGGCCGAATCTGGCGGAAGCCAGTTCGCTGGAACTGAGTGCAAAAGTGAATACCGGCGAAATGAAGTGGTAATAGCCTGATTATCTCCTGCTATATTTAAATTTTTTATAGCAGGAGTTAACTATGCCATCGTCAGTAAGGGGCATCGACCATATTGGTATTACGGTGCCCGACATTGAAAAAGCCACCCTATTTTTTGAACGCGCTTTCGACGCTCAGGTTTTATATCATTCTGTCGATGCGCAAACCGATAATATTGATCAGCCCGCCCAGCAGCACACCTTAAAATTATTTCCCGGCACAAAAATTCACGCCATTCGCATGCTCGTCATGCCCCACGGACCCGGCATAGAACTTTTCGAAATGCATGGCCCTGAACAGGGAATGCCCGCCCGCGCCAGCGACTTTGGCCTCCAGCATTTTGCTGTTTATGTTGATGATTTTGATAAGGCGATAGCCGCTTTCACCGCTGCTGGCGGGGAGATGTTTACCGCGCCAAAGCCGCTCACGTTTCCGGATGAGCAAGGTGAAGGTAATGCTTTCTGCTATGGGCAAACCCCCTGGGGCAGCATTGTAGAATTGATTTCCTGGCCAACGCCCATGCCTTATGAAAAAACGACAAATTTACGCCGCTGGAAACCCTGAATTTTATTTCTGTGCTACGGGAGATGATATTTTTATTTCCAGGACGAATCTGAACCACAACGGCGAAAATATTTGCCAATCTGAATGCGAATTACGATTTTGCACGCCGTAACATTAAACAGACAACGACACGGAGGCAGCATGTTTACTTATTACCCGGCACATACCACAGCAGCACAACCCGAACTCGTTAACGCGATTGCGCAGGGTCTCCAGGCGGAGCACGGTGTTGTTACCGAAGATGACATTTTGATGGAACTGACCAGGTGGGTGGAAGCCACAGACAATGACATCCTCAGTGACATCTACCAGCAAACCATCAACTATGTGGTCAGCGGGCAAAATGCACCTTTGTAAAAACCTGCTAAGCTGGATCTGCAACCTAAGGGGTTACATTTCGTTTGCGTGAGCAAACTTGTCCTTAAAACTATCAACGGGATTGAGGAGTTAATATGAAATCGAACCGTCAGGCACGCCACATTCTGGGACTGAACTACAAGCTCTCTAACCAGCGCAAAGTGGTTATTGAAGAGGGGAGCGAAACGCAAGTGACCCACGCCACCGGCAGGAAACGTCAGGCAGGCAAGTAAGTTCCAGTACGAAATCCACAACACCATCGGTTACCCCGGTGGTGTTTTTGTTTATGTGTTGCGGTAATTAATATTTAGCTCCTTTATAATACCGCCCGACCGCACCCCGTAGCACAGGCCAGAAAGATGACAAACAGCAGTGTCAGGGACGGATCTTCTTAAAAAGAGTGAGTGACATGGACAACAAACTGAAAAAACATCGTTCCCTTTATATTCCTTACGCCGGTCCGGTTTTACTGGAGTTTCCCCTTCTGAACAAAGGCAGCGCCTTTAGCATGGAAGAGCGCAGCAGCTTTAACCTGCTGGGTCTGCTGCCTGAAGTGGTTGAAACCATTGAAGAACAGGCGGAACGCGCCTGGATCCAGTATCAGGGCTTTAAAACCGAAATCGATAAGCACATCTACCTGCGTAATATCCAGGACACCAACGAAACCCTCTTCTACCGCCTGGTGCAGAACCATCTCGAAGAGATGATGCCCGTCATTTACACCCCAACCGTCGGCGCGGCGTGTGAACGCTTCTCAGAGATCTACCGTCGTTCCCGCGGCGTGTTCATCTCCTATCAGAACCGTCACAACATGGACGACATTCTGCAAAACGTGCCTAATCACAACATCAAGGTGATCGTGGTAACCGATGGCGAACGTATTCTGGGCCTTGGCGACCAGGGCATTGGTGGGATGGGGATCCCCATCGGTAAGCTCTCGCTGTATACCGCCTGCGGCGGGATCAGCCCGGCCTACACCCTGCCGGTTGTGCTGGACGTGGGGACCAACAACCAGCAACTGCTGAACGATCCGCTGTACATGGGCTGGCGTCACCCGCGCATTACCGACGACGAGTACTATCAGTTTGTTGATGATTTCATCCAGGCCGTGAAGCACCGCTGGCCGGACGTGCTGTTGCAGTTCGAAGACTTCGCACAGAAAAACGCCATGCCGCTGCTGAACCGCTACCGCGATGAGATCTGCTCGTTCAACGATGACATTCAGGGCACTGCGGCAGTGACCGTGGGGACGCTGATTGCCGCGAGCCGTGCGGCAGGCAGCCAGCTCAGCTATCAGAAAATTGTCTTCCTGGGTGCAGGCTCCGCGGGCTGCGGCATCGCCGAGCAAATTATTGCCCAGACCCAGCGCGAAGGCTTAAGCGAAGAGCTGGCTCGCTCCCGCGTCTTTATGGTGGACCGTTTTGGCCTGCTGACCGACGGTATGCCAAACCTGCTCCCGTTCCAGACCAAACTGGTGCAGAAGCGTGAAAACCTGAAAAACTGGGATACGGATAACGAAGTGCTCTCGCTTCTTGACGTGGTGCGCAACGTGAAGCCGGACATTCTGATCGGCGTATCCGGGCAGACCGGCCTCTTCACGGAAGAGATTATTCGCGAGATGCACAAGCACTGCGAACGCCCTATCGTGATGCCGCTGTCTAACCCGACTTCACGCGTGGAGGCAACGCCGCAGGATATCATCGCCTGGACAGAAGGTAAGGCACTGGTCGCGACCGGCAGCCCGTTTGATCCGGTGCTGTGGAAGGACAAACTCTATCCCATCGCACAGTGCAATAACTCCTATATCTTCCCGGGTATTGGTCTGGGGGTTATCGCCTCCGGCGCGTCACGCATCACCGACGAAATGCTGATGTCCGCGAGCGAAACGCTGGCAGGTCACTCACCGCTGGTGAATAACGGTGAAGGCCTGGTACTGCCGGAGCTGAAAGACATTCATAAAGTGTCCCGCGCAATTGCCTTCGCGGTAGGCAAAATGGCGCAGCAGCAAGGCGTCGCGGTGAAAACCTCTGCCGATGCGTTGCAGCAGGCGATTGACGATAACTTCTGGATGCCGGAATACCGTAGCTATCGTCGTACTTCTATTTAAGCATTGCCCCTCACCCAGCCCTCTCCCCAAAGGGGAGAGGGTTAGGGTGAGGGGAATATACGGCACCTCCCACTAGCCAAACCCATTTTCCCCCGCTACACTCCCTTCATCCATTAACCTACTGAATATATAAGGAGGCCAATTATGCTGTACTGTGAAATTTTCAATGTTTCACATACATTTGGTGATCGCACCAGCTCAAGCGTTATCGGTATCGTGCTGCGATAACTTCCGCTTGAGCGAAGACACCAACCCCTGAAATCCCTTCTCTCGGGCTTACTGAGTTATCGTCAGCGATGTTTGACGAGGCATAAACATGCCTGTAACTCCTGGGTAAGCAACAATGAGCACTTTACTCACTGCACATTCTTTACGCGTTGATACGGCCTTCGGCACGCTCTTCGACTCTCTCTCCTTTACGTTAAAAAAAGGCGATCGCATCGGCCTGCTGGGTGATAACGGCTGCGGAAAAAGTACGCTGCTGAAAATCCTCGACGGGACGCAGTCCCCTGCTGCCGGAACCGTTTCACTGGCGGGACATTGCCTGCTGGCGCGCGTGGAACAACATCTGCCGGAGACCCTTGATCCCCTGACCATGCTGGATGCGGTGCTGGCGCAGCTGCCGATCGGTGAGCGCGACAGTTTGCGCTGGAAAGCCGAGTCGCTGCTGGCCGGAATGGGCTTCACGACGCAGGAAACGGCGTTAACCTCCGCCACGCTGAGCGGCGGCCAGCATACGCGGTTGCTGCTGGCACGAGCGTTGATAAGCGATCCGGATCTGCTGCTTCTGGACGAACCGAGCAACCACCTTGACCTGCCGACCCTGCTGTGGCTGGAGCAGTTTCTACAAAACTGGTCCGGCAGCTTTGTGCTGGTCTCACACGACAGGCAACTGCTGGACGCGGTAACCAACGGCAGCTGGATCCTGCGCGATAAAACGCTGCACGCCTTTGCCCTTCCCTGCACTGCCGCCCGTCTGGCGCTCGACGCAAAAGACGAAAGCGATGCGTTGCGCCATAAGGCAGAGCAAAAAGAGATCGACCGCGTCACGGCCAGCGCACGGCGTCTCGCGAACTGGGGCAAGGTCTATGACAACGAAGATCTCTCCCGTAAGGCTAAGCAGATGGAAAAACAGGTCGAACGCCTGAAAGAGACCCAGACGGAACTGACGGCGGGAAGCCCGTGGACCTTAACCCTGCGCGGGGACGCGCTTCGGGCCGACCGCCTGCTGGAAATGACTCACCTCGGCGTCCCCCCGGCGCCGGGTCTGCCAGACCTGTTTACTCTCGACAGCGCGCGGCTGAAGAGCGGCGATCGCGTGGCGATTGTGGGTCGTAACGGCTGCGGAAAATCGTCGCTGCTGAAGCTTATCTGGCGACATTTTCGCGACGAGATCGCGGACGAGCGGCTTAAGCGTCATCCGCGCGTCTCACCCGGCTACTACGACCAGACGCTGCACCAGTTGCCAGATGATGCGGCGCTGCTTGATGCGCTGGAGCCTTTCGCGCCAGATCCGCAGACCCGTAAAATGGCGCTCATCAGTGCCGGGTTCCCGTGGGCGCGTCACGGGCAAAAAGTCAGTACGCTGAGCGGCGGGGAACGTTCGCGCCTGCTGTTCGTCGGCCTGACGCTTGCCCGTTATAGCCTGCTGATGCTGGATGAACCGACCAACCACCTGGACATGGAAGGCAAAGAGGCGCTGGCGGAAACGCTGCAACAGTTTGAAGGCGGAGTGCTGCTGGTGAGCCACGATCGTCAGTTAATTAGCCAGAGCTGTAACCGCTTCTGGCTGATTGAGGACGGCAGGCTGAGCGAATGGCACGATGCGGAGGCTGTGTTTGAGCGTCTGCGTGAGGACACCGGTCCGGTTGTACCTGAGGCATCGAATAACGCATTGAAGGCACCCTCTTCAGCGTCTGACGATCTGCTCGAACGCCTGGTTGCCCTGGAAACGCTGCTGGAAGAGGATTTGGCGCGTAAGCCAAAACACCAAAAACCGCAATTACAGGCGCAATGGCGAAAAGAGATTAAGGTGATAGAAGCGCAACTGTAAATCTGAGCCCGGCGGTGGCGTCGCCGGGCCAGTGTTTTTCACCCCAATTTATGAGGGGTACAGCCTTTTCTTAATCCGAAAATGCATCAAATAATGACATTATGTTGCGGTTGCCTTGCATTACAGCGCCAAAGTATTAATCCTTAATGGGTAATCAGACCTGCTATGCAGATACTCATCATGAAAGGAGAAACACATGAAGGCTGCTGTTGTCACTCAGGATCATCAGGTTAATGTCACAGAAAAAACCTTACGCGCGCTCAAACATGGTGAAGCGCTGCTGAAGATGGAGTGCTGTGGCGTTTGCCATACCGATCTCCATGTTAAGAATGGCGATTTTGGCGACAAAACCGGGGTGATCCTCGGCCACGAAGGGATTGGTATCGTCAAAGAGATTGGTCCGGGCGTCACGTCGCTAAAAGTAGGCGATCGTGCAAGCGTGGCGTGGTTCTTCGAAGGCTGTGGCCACTGTGAATATTGTAATACCGGCAACGAAACGTTGTGCCGTGACGTGAAAAACGCGGGTTACTCCGTTGACGGCGGCATGGCGGAAGAGTGCATCGTAACCGCGGATTACGCGGTTAAAGTCCCGGACGGGCTGGACTCTGCGGCGGCCAGCAGCATCACCTGCGCCGGGGTCACCACCTACAAAGCGGTAAAAGTCTCTGACATCAAACCCGGCCAGTGGATTGCGATCTACGGCCTGGGCGGTCTGGGCAACCTCGCGCTGCAATACGCCAAAAATGTCTTCAATGCGAAGGTTATCGCCATTGACGTGAATGACGAGCAGCTGAAGCTCGCTGCCAGCATGGGCGCAGACTTAACCGTGAACTCCCGCAGTGAAGATGCGGCAAAAGTGATTCAGGAGAAAACCGGCGGTGCGCATGCGGCGGTGGTGACGGCGGTAGCGAAAGCGGCCTTCAACTCTGCCGTTGACGCAGTTCGCGCCGGTGGCCGCGTGGTGGCTGTTGGCCTGCCGCCGGAAGCGATGAGCCTGGATATTCCACGTCTGGTCCTCGATGGGATTCAGGTAGTGGGTTCCCTGGTGGGTACCCGTCAGGATCTGCTCGAAGCCTTCCAGTTTGCGGCTGAAGGTAAGGTGAAACCGAAAGTTACAATGCGCCCACTGGAAGATATCAACGCCATCTTCAAAGAAATGGAACAGGGCCAGATCCGTGGCCGTATGGTGATTGATTTACGTTCTTAACCGCGGTGGCCGGGTAGCGGCTCTGCCCTGCCCGGCTTTTCACGTGGACGAACGGCGATCGGAAATCCATTCCTGAACCTCGATCTGGAACGTGTCCGGCGCTTTTCGATACATCTTCCGCGCCAGATCCAGGATGGTATGGCGCCCTAACTCCTCTTCCATCCGCTGCTGCGCGCTGTCCATGACCGAGCGCACCCCACACGGGCCGTCACAGACCCAGGCAGGTGGCGTTTCATCAAACACCGCCAGGCGCTGACGCACTTCCCGACACTCAAACATATTCTTCTCGCCGTCGATGGCGTGCGCCACGTCCAGCACGCTGATCAGCTCCGCCGGACGCGCCAGCCGGAAGCCTCCCCCTTTGCCTTCGGTGCTGATGACCAGCCCCGCGCGTGATAAACGGGTGAAGATTTTTCCAAGATAGTCGTACGGCACGCCCTGCAAGGCCGCCATCTCCCGGACGCTCATCTCACGTTCATTGCCTTTTGCATCCACCATACACATCAGGCTATGAATGCCATATTCCACACCAGAACTGTAAAACGCCATGGCTCACTCCGGGTCATTGTTCGCTGCATTATAACGATTTTTAACTCAGAAAGAAGTTGTCGCAGTTAACTCCGACAAGTATAGTGGCAGTTATGTCAGACATACAGCCTGACGCACTAAAGGATCGAGTATGAAAAAGCAGATTTTAATTGTGGGTAGTGGGTTTTCCGGTATGTGGGCTGCGGTCAGCGCCGCGCGCCTTTCTGCTCTGGCGGGTAACAATAGCCTCAGCATTGCCGTGCTGGCCCCTGTTGCGGAGCTACGCGTTCGCCCACGCTTTTATGAAGAGAACGTGTCGACGATGGTCGCGCCGCTGACCGAACTGTTTGCTGAGCTGGGTATCGCCTTTATTGCGGGCGAAGCACAACGTATTGATACCTCGTCTAAAACCGTTTTGTATCGCGATTCAAACGGCGCGATTGCTGACGTCGCCTGGGAACGTCTGATCCTCGCAACCGGTAGCCAGACTAAACGTCCTCCTGTTGCCGGTCTGGCTGAATACGCCTTTGATATCGACCAACTCGACTCCGCCAGATTATTCGAGCAGCATCTTGATTCGCTGGTTTCGCGCCCCTCCACCCCGGAGCGTAATACCGTGGTCGTGTGTGGCGGCGGCTTTACCGGCATCGAACTGGCAACGGAACTCCCTGCCCGACTCCGTACTCGCTTCGGCGCTGATACAAAGACTAAAGTAATCGTAGTTGAAAGAGGTGCGACCATCGGCGGGCGTTATAGCGAGGCGCTGCGTAACACAATTGAAGAAGCAAGCAACGTGCTCGGCGTTGAATGGCGTTTAAACAGTGAAATTGAAGCCATCGATGCCAGCGGCGTAACGCTGAAAAACGGAGAGCGCATTGCCAGCGCCACTGTAGTGTGGACGGCAGGGGTAGAAGCTAACCTCCTCAGCCTGCAAATTGACGGGGAACGCGATACTCAGGGACGGCTGATCGTCACCGACACGTTGCAGGTTCCTGCGCATCCTGAGGTTTACGCGACGGGTGATATGGCGCACGCCAAAACGGACGATGCGGGCAACACGGCGCTGATGACCTGCCAGCACGCGATCCAGCTTGGGAAATTCGCCGGACACAACGCGGCGGCCAGCCTGTTAAATCTGGAGCCGTACCCTTACCGTCAGGTGAACTACGTCACCTGTCTGGATTTAGGTGGCTGGGGCGCGGTATACACCGAGGGCTGGGAACAGCGCGTTAAATCCGTGCGCGAGGAAGGCAAAAAGATCAAAGTCGCCATCACCAACGAACTGATTTACCCACCAGCAGCAGACAAAGCGGTCGCTTTTGCCGCCGCTGACCCGCTGGCGAAATTCGTTTAGTCCCCTTCTGCGCCCGCGACCAGCGGGCAAAGTGTGCAATCAGGCCAGCGCACCTGCGTTGGCCTGACGCTTTTTGGCACATAAATAACCATACATCAGCAGAGAGGTCATCGCAGAGAAGGATAAAATCGCGGCCGGCAGCGTGACATAGCTCCAGCTAAAGCCGAGCGTAATCATTAATCCACCGAAATAGGCGCCAATTGCGCTGCCGAGGTTAAACGCCATTTGCCCGCCTGCGGCCCCCAGCATCTCGCCGCCTTTCGCATTTTGCAGCAGCAGAATTTGCAGCGGCGCAGAGAGCGCAAACAGCCCGGCGCAGCAGACAAATCCCATTACCAGTGAAGCTGTTTTTAGCTCGCCAAAGGCAAACAACGCCAGCAGCGAAGCCACAATCACCAGGTCGGTGGTGGCAGCAATGCGCAGCGGGCTAAAGCGTGACGACAGCTTGCCGCTGAAGACATTTCCCAGCACCATGCCCAGCCCCATTAGCATCATGATCGCGGTCATGACGCCCTCGGAAAAGCCTGACACATTGACCATAAACGGCTTCACGAAGCTAAACCAGGCAAACACCCCGGCATTGCCAAACATCGTAGCGGCAAAAATCAGCCACGGTTCCGGTTTCTTCAGGAAGTGGAATTGTTCTGCCAGCCGGGTGGTTGTCGTGTCGTGAATGTCAGGCACCCACAGCAGAACAGACAGGATCACCAGCGCGTCAAAGACCGCAATCAAAAAGAAGGTGTAACGCCAGTTAAATTCATGTCCCAGCCACGTCCCGAGCGGCACGCCAAGCAGGTTGGCAACGGTCATCCCGGCAATCATCCCGGCCACAGCGACCGTCACTTTACCCGGCGGTGCGATTTTTGACAGGATTATCGCCCCCACTCCGAAAATCGCGCCATGCGGGAAACCAGAGATTAAGCGCCCCGCCGCCAGCCCCACGTAGGAGTCAGAGAAGGTAAAGAGCGCGTTACCGACGACGCACATCGCCACCAGAAACAGCAGCGTTGTTTTCAGCGAAAATTTGCTGGAGAACAGCGCCACAATCGGCGCGCCGATCACCACGCCAAAAGCGTAAAACGAAATCATATTTCCGGCGGAGGGAATCGAAATGCCCGTATCATGAGCCAGCTCGGTCAGCACGCCCATAATGCCAAACTCAGCCATCCCCAGGCCAAAGGTACCCAGTGCTAACGAAAAAATTGTCTTTTTCATACCGCGACCACTGTTAAAAAATATGCAGCGTGCATTATTGATTAAACTTGTATGGTGAACCAGTTCAAATCAGATTTCTGACACATTAATCCATTCATTCAGGCCGATTACACTCTTAGTACGGCCTCGATCCCGCGACCGGATACAAAGGGAGACCCACCATGGTCAGTAAGAAGAAAACCCATGTTGTTGATGATGTCGTTAAAAACGCGCCGCTCAAAACCAAAGCGTACGAGCAAGAGCTTCGCCGCCTCCATGTTGAACTGGTTAAGCTCCAGCAATGGGTGGTCGCCAAAGGGTTAAAGGTCTGTATTGTTTTTGAAGGGCGAGACGGCGCCGGTAAAGGCGGCGCTATCAAAGCCATCACCGAACGCGTCAGCCCTCGGGTGTTTCGCGTTGTTGCGTTACCGGCCCCCACCGATAAAGAGAAAAGTCAGCTCTATTTTCAGCGTTACGTTCCCCATCTGCCCTCTGCCGGGGAAATCGTTATTTTTGACCGCAGCTGGTACAACCGCGCGGGCGTGGAAAGAGTCATGGGTTTCTGTACCGAAGAGCAGGCCGAAAAATTTCTTGATGGAACGCCGGTAATGGAAAAAGCGATGGTCGATGCCGGGATCATTTTGTTGAAATACTGGCTTGAAGTAACGCCAAAAGAGCAGGAGCGACGCCTGCGCGATCGCATCAATGATGGTCGCAAGATCTGGAAGCTGTCTCCAATGGATATTAAATCTTTCAATCTGTGGGATGAATATACCCTCGCCCGCGACGCGATGTTTAAAGCGACCGACACCGCCTGGGCGCCGTGGTTTGTGGCGCGCTCAGAAGATAAAAAAAGGGTGCGGCTGAATATTATTTCGCATCTGCTTTCCCAGATCCCCTATAAAGAAATTCACGTAGACAAGGTGGATTTACCGAAACGCAAGATCGGCAAAGTGAAGCCTACAAAATATCCCTTCCGCTATATTGCAGAGCGATTTTGATATTACTGGAAGACGGCTCGCATAATGTAGATTACCAGGGGAAACAGTATTGTTTTTTGTTGGCTGCGGTTGATAATGACCGCACCAACAAAGGAGAAAACATGAAACCGAACCGCACAGAAAGATGTGTTACAACAAAGCCTTTTACGGGGAAAAAGCCTCGCCCACTCTCTACAACAGCAGAGCACAAGCGACAGCATCAACAGGATCAGGGATTTATTAAAGCGATGAATGAATTAACGGCCAAAGCAGGGCTATTATCGGATGACCCTTATTTTGGAGGGCTTTGATGTGTTTTCAGTTTGACGTTTATCGCAACCCATCAGACAGAACGCGTGAATACCAGCCCTATTTTATGATTATTCAGCACGATTTTTATGACGACTTATCAACGAGACTTATTGTACCGTTAAGCTATCACAATCATTTAAGAGGACATTCAAACGCTGCAACGCCACTGGTGAACATTGAATTCCAGACATATTTTCTTAATACAGCCAACATCACACACGTGGAGACAAAGAAACTTAATAATAAGAATTATGTATGTAATCTGCGCAGTGCAAGAAGTAGTGTTCTTGCAGGAATTGATGCGTTAATTACCAATACGTAGCTCAGAGCCGCGCAAGTGCAGCGCCGCCGGACAATGCCGACGGCGCGAGGTTTACTTCAACCCTTCCGAACTCTCTTTTTGCGCTTCAAGACGCTCGACGTCCCGATACCAGCGCGGATGGTGTTTTTGCGCCCAGCGGCGGCTCACCTTCCCTTCAATCATGCCTTTAATCGATCCTTTCACCCAGAAGGCCATATACATATGGATCAGGATGGCGTGGATCAGAATAATGGCCGAGGTCGCGTGGATCAGCAGTGCGTAGCGCACCACCTGGATCGGGAAATATTGGGCAAAATACGGACGCCAGATAATCACTCCGGTTACCAGCAGCACGAAAATCATGCTCATGATGGTCCAGAACATCATCTTCTGCCCGGCGTTGTATTTGCCCACCTTCGCGACTTTATGCTCGTTGCCTTTCAGAACCTCAACAATCCCTTTAATCCAGGGAATATCCTGCTTGTCAGGGATGTTGTGATGAACGAAACGCACGAACATAAACATCAGCACCACGAAAATCAGCACGCCGAAGAACGGATGCAGAATGCGCCCCATCTGCGGTGTCCCGAAGGTTTCCGTGAGCCACTGTAGCGTCGGGAAAAAGAACGAAATGCCGGATACCGCCACCAGGAAGAAGCAGATGACCACCGTCCAGTGACAGGCGCGATCGACAAATTTTGTGCGCACTATCATTTTCGACTTATTCATGATGCTCCTCCTCGTCGTCATCCACCTCTTTATTCGGCCCGATACCGATGTAGTGATAAATCAGCCCGGCAAAGGTGGCGATAAAGCCCGCCGCTGAGAGCGGCTTAAGCGCCCCTTTCCAGAGGTTGATCGAGGTATCGATCGCCGGATCTTTCGGCAGATTGTGATATAGCTCCGGCTGGTCATTGTGGTGCAGAACATACATGACGTGCGTACCGCCCACGCCCTGCGGGTTATAAATCCCGGCCTTGTCATAGCCGCGCGCTTTGAGCTTATCCACCCGCTGCTGCGCCACTTCCAGCATCTCTTTTTTGGTACCGAAGTGGATCGCCCCGGTAGGACAGGTCTTCACGCAGGCAGGCTCCTGGCCGACGCTGACGCGATCGACGCACAGCGTGCATTTATAGACCCGGTTATCCTCTTTATTGAGGCGCGGGATATTAAACGGACAACCTGCAATACAGTAACCGCAGCCGATGCAGTTATCCTGCTGGAAGTCGACGATCCCGTTGGCGTACTGAATGATTGCCCCGGCAGACGGGCATGCCTTCAGGCAGCCCGGATCTTCACAGTGCATACAGCCGTCTTTACGGATCAGCCACTCCAGCTTGCCATTCTGGTCGGTTTCGCTAAAGCGCATCACCGTCCAGGACTTGGCGCTCAGATCAGCAGGATTGTCATAGACACCAACGCAGTGCCCCACCTCGTCGCGAATATCGTTCCACTCCGAGCAGGCCACCTGGCAGGCCTTACAGCCCACGCAGGAGGAGACATCGATCAGCTTGGCGACTTCTGCCTTGTAATCCCGCGCACGAGGCGCGGGCGTTATCGGGTTGGTCGCGGAGCGTTTAATAATGTCTTGTGTTTCCATCGCCATTTAATCGCTCCTTACGCTTTCTCGATGTTGACCAGAAACGCTTTATACTCCGGCGTTTGCGAGTTGGAATCGCCGACGTTTGGCGTCAGGGTATTGGCGATGTAGCCTTTCTGCGCTACCCCTTCAAAGCCCCAGTGCAGTGGTATACCGACGGTTTCCACCTGCTGGCCATGCACGTTCAGCGTTTGCAGACGACGGGTGACCACCGCCACCGCGCGAATAAAGCCGCGCTTGCTGCTGACCTTCACGCGATCGCCGTTGGCAATGCCTTTCGCCTTCGCCAGCGTTTCGCTTATCTCCACAAACTGTTCCGGCTGCGCGATGGCGTTAAGCCGCGCGTGCTTGGTCCAGGTATGGAAATGCTCGGTCAGGCGGTAGGTGGTGCCGACATAAGGGAACTTGTCCTTTTTACCTAAACGCAGCACGTCGTCTTCATAGATGCGTACCACCGGACTGGAGACCACATTCGGGTGCAGCGGGTTAGTGCCGAGCGGCGTTTCCATCGGCTCGTAGTGTTCCGGGAACGGCCCTTCCGCCAGTTTGTCGATAGCAAACAGACGTCCCAGCCCTTCCGGCTGCATGATAAACGGCCCGGTGTTGCTGCCCGGCGCGGCGGTGTTGAAGTCCGGGATATCGTTCCCCGTCCACTTCGTGCCGTTCCACTCGATCAGCATGCGTTTCGGATCCCACGGCTTACCGTTCACGTCTGCGGAGGCACGGTTGTACAGTACGCGGCGGTTCAACGGCCACGCCCATGCCCAGCCCAGGGTATTGCCCAGGCCTGACGGATCGGCGTTATCGCGATTGGCCATCTGGTTACCCTGCTCCGTCCAGCTGCCGGTGTAGATCCAGCAGGAAGAGGCCGTGGTACCGTCGTCACGCAACAGCGCGAAGCTATTGAGCAGCTGTCCTTTCTTCGCCACCAGATTGCCGTTGGCATCGTACAGGTCGGCCAGCGCCACGCCGTTGTTCTCTTTTGCCACCTCTTCGGACTCAGGATGATCCGGCTGCTTGTAGTTCCAGCTCATCTTCAGCAGCGGCTCAGCGCCTTTGCCGCCTTCTGCGCGGTACATCTCGCGCAGACGATGGTAAATCCCGGCCAGAATTTCGCCGTCATTACGCGCTTCGCCCGGCGCATCCTGACCTTTCCAGTGCCACTGTAGCCAGCGGCCAGAGTTGGCAATTGAACCGTCCTCTTCCGCAAAGCAGGTCGACGGCAGGCGGAACACCTCGGTCTGAATCGCTGCCGGATCGACATCGTTTGATTCACCGTGGTTCTGCCAGAACGTAGACGTTTCGGTGACCAGCGGATCGATAACCACCATGTACTTCAGCTTGCTCAGGCTGCGAACGACTTTGTTTTTATCCGGGAATGACGCTACCGGGTTAAAGCCCTGGCAGATGTAACCCGTGACGTCGCCCTTATCCATCATGTTGAAATACTTGATGACATCGTAAGCCTGGTCCCATTTCGGCAACCACTCAAAGCCCCAGTCATTCTCTTTCTGCGCCGCGTCGCCGTAGAACGATTTCATCAGACTGACGGCAAACTTCGGATAGTTACTCCAGTAGTTCACCTGGTCCGGACGCGTCGCTTTTGGCGTGTTGGCGTCAAGCCAGCTTTGCCAGTCGGTCTGCTTCTCGGACGGCAGGGTCAGGTAACCCGGCAGGCTGGTCGACAGCAGGCCGAGGTCGGTTAAGCCCTGAATGTTAGAGTGCCCGCGCAGGGCGTTCACGCCGCCACCGGCCATCCCCATGTTGCCGAGCAGCAGCTGGATCATCGCCATGGTACGGATGTTCTGCGCGCCCACGGTATGCTGCGTCCAGCCCAGCGCGTACAGGAATGTAGTGGTTCTGTCGGCGGCACTGGTGGAAGCCAGCACTTCACATACTTTCAGGAAGTCCGCTTTCGGCGTACCGCAGATGTTTTCCACCACGTCCGGCGTATAGCGGGAAACGTGCTGTTTCAGCAAGTTCCACACGCAGCGCGGATCGCTCAGGGTCTCATCGCGTTTCGCGTAGCCGTTTTCGTCGAACTGATAGTTCCAGGATGATTTATCGTACTGACGTTTCCCGGCGTCATAGCCGCTGAAGAGGCCATCTTCGAAGGCGAAATCTTCCCTTACTAGCAGGCCGGCATTGGTGTAATGCTTAACGTATTCCGCGTTAATTTTGTTATTTTCGATCAGGTACGACAGCACGCCGGACAGGAACGTGATGTCCGTACCGGAGCGGATCGGCGCATAGATATCAGCCACCGATGCCGTACGCGTAAAGCGTGGATCGACGACAATCAGCGTCGCATCGTTGTTGTTTTTCGCTTCCATCGCCCAGCGGAATCCCACCGGATGGGCTTCAGCGGCGTTACCGCCCATTACCACCACGACGTTAGCGTTTTTGATATCAACCCAGTGGTTGGTCATCGCACCGCGACCAAATGTTGGAGCAAGACTTGCTACCGTTGGTCCGTGTCAGACGCGCGCCTGGTTATCAACCGCCAGCATGCCGAGGGAGCGCACAAATTTTTGCGTCAGCATGCCGGTCTCATTACTTGCCGCAGAGGCACACAGCATCCCGGTGGAGGTCCAGCGGTTTACCGTGATGCCCTGCTCGTTTTTCTCAATAAAGTTGGCGTCGCGATCCGCTTTCATCAGTTTTGCAATTCGGGAGAAAGCGTCGTCCCAGGAGATACGCTGCCATTTGTCAGAGCCCGGCGCACGATATTCCGGGTAGCGCAGACGGTTTTCACTGTGGACGTAGTCCAGCAGCCCCGCCCCTTTCGGGCAAAGCGCCCCGCGGCTCACCGGATGGTCCGGGTCCCCTTCAATATGATAAATCGCTTCTTTGGCGTTCTTTGCGCCATCACCCAGGCTATACATTAATAGCCCACAACCCACGGAGCAGTATGTGCAGGTGTTACGGATCTCTTTCGCGCGCAGCAGTTTATAGTTGCGTGCCTGAGCCAGCGCCATTTTGGGAGCGAATCCCAGCATTGCGGCTGTTGTTCCGGCCATACCGCCCGCGCAGATTTTAAAAAATTGTCTGCGGCTGACGTCCATTGCTGTCCTCGTTATCTGATAAGACTTCGCGCCGCAAACTAACAGCAAAGCCCCTGTTTTTTTTGCGTCAAATCAAGGTCGTCAGACTTCGCCCCCTTAATAGTCACTGCCGGTATGATTTGCTAATCCTTTCGGGTTAACAGGCTCTTTGAAAATTCGCCAGGTGTAGCAAATAGATGCTATAAGTTTTCCCTTTGATATTTAGAAGACTGGCAGGGTAATGGACAGAAAAAGAGCAACGCTGACAGGCCTGGCGGCCATATTGTTGTGGAGCACCATGGTGGGTCTCATCCGCAGCGTCAGTGAAGGACTGGGCCCGGTGGGCGGCGCGGCGATGATTTACACCGTCAGCGGGCTGTTGTGTCTGGTGACGGTGGGTTTTCCCGATCTTCGGCGTTTTTCCACGCGCTATCTCATTGCGGGCAGCATCCTGTTTGTCAGCTATGAGATGTGCCTGGCCCTGTCGCTGGGGTATGCCGCGACGCGCTCACAGGCGATTGAAGTCGGTATGGTCAATTATCTGTGGCCAAGCCTGACGATTGCGTTCGCGATTTTGTTCAACGGGCAAAAAACCACCCTGTGGGTGATCCCTGGGCTTCTCATCTCGCTGTTGGGTGTGTGCTGGGTTTTAGGTGGCGAAAACGGTCTGCAACTGAATGACATCATGCAGAACGTCGTTTCCAGTCCGCTAAGTTATGGGCTGGCGTTTGCTGGCGCTTTTATCTGGGCCGCCTACTGCACCGTCACCAGCAAGTATGCCAAAGGGCAAAATGGCATTACCCTTTTCGTCCTGCTGACCGCCTTGAGCCTGTGGGTCAAATATGCCGTCAGCGATCAGCCCGAAATGGTGTTCAGCGTCCCGGTTGTGGTGAAGCTATTGATGTGTGGGGTTGCGCTTGGCTTTGGCTACGCCGCCTGGAATATCGGTATTCTTCACGGTAACGTCACGGTGCTTGCGGCTGTCTCTTATTTCACGCCAGTTCTTTCCGCCGCACTGGCGGCTATTCTGCTGAGTTCTCCGCTTTCACTCTCATTCTGGCAAGGGGCATTGATGGTGTGCGCCGGATCGTTACTGTGCTGGTATGCCACCCGCAAATAGCATTTTTATTTTTGCCGGGTACCGAATATGCCCGGCAAAATATTAACAATATTTTAATATGTGATCACACCCTCGAATATAATTCGTAACATTAGAGAGTAATTAAATCTCTGTATAGAGTGCTGTCAGAAAGCCAGAGTTGTTGTGGAAATTGACATAAACTGACAACGCAGGTAATTAATTCAGCGCCAATATTCCCGCGCTATATAGCACAAAGTGCAATAGTTTATTTCTGAATATTTCTCTTAAAAAACAGGTTCTGGTTTCCCGAGAAATTTATAATCAACTGTTTTAAAAAAGGTTATCCTGCCACATGCTTTGACATTCCCTGCCAAACCCTTTTAATCCCACCAAAAAACTAAAACGTCCGACAACTATTCACAGCCATATTATCTTGATTGGTTAATAATCACTTTATGTCTATATATTAACCTGATTGGCCGATTTAAGGGCAATTTATCCGATCAGGATCACACTAATTGAAATTATCTTTAATTTTTTGAAACTTATTATTGAAAGCAGTCTACGGAATTTTAAAAATAGTCTGCCATTGACGATAAGCCTCGTTTAAAAATCGCTCAGGTGGCTTAGGAAATACCTAAATAAAATTATAAGGATTATTTAAGATGAAACTTAAATTAGTTGCAGTGGCAGTGACTTCCATGTTGGCAGCTGGCGTTGTTAACGCGGCTGAAGTTTTTAACAAAGACGGTAACAAACTGGATCTGTACGGCAAAGTTACTGGTCTGCACTATTTTTCTGATGATGCTGGTAGCGACGGCGACAAAACGTATGTTCGTCTGGGCTTCAAAGGTGAAACTCAGATCAACGATCAGCTGACCGGATACGGTCAGTGGGAATATGAGTTCAAGGGCAATCGCTCTGAAGCTCAAGGTTCCGACGGCAACAAAACCCGTCTGGCGTACGCTGGTCTGAAATTCGATGAATTCGGTTCCTTCGACTACGGTCGTAACTACGGTGTGGCTTATGACATCGGCGCATGGACTGACGTTCTGCCAGAGTTCGGTGGCGATACCTGGACGCAGACTGACGGCTTCATGACCGGCCGTACCACTGGCGTTGCAACCTATCGTAACACCGACTTCTTTGGTCTGGTTGACGGCCTGAACGTGGCTGCTCAGTACCAGGGTAAAAACGACCGTGACGATATCACCGAATCCAACGGTGACGGCTGGGGTCTGTCTTCTACCTATGAATTCGACGGCTTCGGTGTGGGTGCGACCTACGCGAAATCTGACCGTACCGACCGTCAGGTTCGTGCTGCAAGCAACCTGAACGCCGGTGGCGAAAACGCAGAAGTCTGGGCTGCTGGCCTGAAGTACGATGCGAACAACATCTACCTGGCAACCACCTACTCTGAAACCCGCAACATGACGGCGTTCGGTAACGGTCACGTTGCCAACAAAGCGCAGAACTTCGAAGTTGTGGCTCAGTACCAGTTCGACTTCGGTCTGCGTCCGTCCATCGCTTACCTGAAATCCAAAGGTAAAGACATCGGTTCTTATGGCGACCAGGACCTGGTTGAATACGTTGACGTTGGCGCGAGCTACTACTTCAACAAAAACATGTCCACCTATGTTGATTACAAAATCAACCTCGTGGATGACAGCCAGTTCACCAAAGATGCCAAAGTGGCTACCGACAACATCGTAGCTGTAGGTCTGACCTACCAGTTCTAAGATCTGTTAGTTCAAAAGGCCAGCCCTCGCGGCTGGCCTTTTTTATTACTGCTGCCCTCCGACCTTCGCCAGACTAAACCAGATCCCGACCGCCAGAATCAGCAGCATGCCTCCCGCACTGCCCAGGGCCACGCTGTGCGAGGTGATGAACGCGGTTTTCGCCGCCGTCATCACCGGCTCGGCCAGCGACGGCGTCAGCTCCTGCGCCACCTTCATCGCTTCACCGATGGACGACGAGGCTTTATCGGTCAGCGACGCGCTCAGCCCCTGCGGCAGTACAATAGACGCCGAAAAGCTGCGGGTTAACAGCAGACCGAAAATGGCGATACCCAGACCAGCACCCAGCTCGTAGGACATGGTTTCGATCGCGCCTGCGGCGGCCGCTTTCTCTTTCGGCGCGGCAGCCATGATCGCTGACGTCGATGCCAGCAGTGCGCTGGCGGCACTGAAGCCCAACAGCACCATCAGGCTCCACGCCTGCCACTGTTGGGTGCTGAAATCGAGCGTCGACAGGCCGATAAAACTGACCGCGCTAAGCCCCATGCCTCCGGCCGCGACAATGCGCAGCCCCAGACGCCCGACCAGCACGCCCGCGATCGGCCCGCTAAATCCGCTCGCCACCATCACCGGCAGCATAAATATCCCTGCTTCAAACGGCGTAAAACCATGCACGAACTGCAACTCCTGCGCCATCAGCAGTTCAAAGCCCACCAGCGCAATCATGGCGGTCATCGCCATGACCACGCCGCTTAAAATAATGCGATGGCAAAACAGGCGCATGTCGATCATCGGCACGCGCGCGCGTAGCTGGATACGGACGAAGATAAACAGCATTACCGCTCCGGTAAGCAGCGTACAGGCCACCATCCACGGCGACAGCACCCCTTTCAGGGCGGTTTTGGCGCTATAGACCAGCAGTAAAATCGCCACAATCAGCATAATGGCATGGCTCATATTGAGCGGCTGCTCGGGCCGCCCCTGCTGAGCAGGCACCAGGCGCGCAGCAAGCGAAACCACGATCAGCACGATCGGCACGTTAATCAGGAACACCGACCCCCAGTAAAAGTGCTCCAGCAGCATGCCGCCAATCAGCGGGCCAAACGCCGCGCCGCCCGACCCAACGGCAGCCCAGACGCCGAGGGCGATATTACGGTGCCGCACGTCAATAAACAGGGTGCGGATCCCTGCAAGCGTAGCCGGAATGATCATCGCCGCGCCAATCGCCAGCGACGCGCGGGCGGCAATCAGCCAGCCCGCGGACGGCGCAAAAGCCGCCGCTAACGATGACAGGCCAAACAGCACGCTGCCGATCATCAGCAGGCGCTTAAAACCTATGCGATCGCCCAGCGCGCCCATCGGCAGCACCATTCCCGCCATCACCAGCGAGTAAATATCAATAATCCACAGCAATTCGTTGCCGCTGGCACCCAGCGTCATGCTCAATGTTGGCGCCGCCACGTGCAGCACCGTCGCGTCAATCGCCACCGGGATATACACCAGCACGATAATCACTAACGCTAACCACTGACGAAACATAAATTTCCTTTTCAGTTAAAAACTGGACACATGTCCAGAATGCGATCCTACGTAAAGTTGAACACTTGTCCAGCTCTTTGTTACACTCGTTTCGTTGCCATTGAGAGTGAGAAATTATGCGTTATCTGAGCAAGGACGAGCGGCGGGAAGAGATCCTCCAGGCCGCGATGCGCGTGGCGCTGACCGAAGGATTCGCTGCGATGACCGTGCGCCGCATCGCCACCGAAGCGGGCGTCGCCACCGGGCAGGTGCATCACCACTTTGCGTCGGCGGGCGAGCTTAAGTCGCTGGCGTTTGTCCGGCTAATCCGCGATTTGCTGGATGCTGAAATCGTTGGCGAAAACGCCGGCTGGCGCGAGCGCCTGCATGCCATGCTCGGCAGCGATGACGGCGGGTTCGAGCCCTACATTCGACTGTGGCGGGAGGCACAAATTCTCGCCAGCCGGGATAGCGATATCAAAGGCGCCTACGTTTTGACCATGGAGATGTGGCACCAGGAAACGGTCGCGATTATCCGCGCCGGGGCGGAGGCCAACGCCTTTACGCTTGCTGACCAGCCGGAAAATATCGCCTGGCGTTTAATTGGTCTGGTATGTGGCCTGGATGGCATATACGTATTAAATATGCCTGAAATGGACGACGCGGCATTTAATAAGCATCTGGATAAGCTTATTTCCCTCGAATTGTTTTAATACTCCCATCGGGGTATTAATTTTCGCAAACAGTTACAATTAGTAACACATAAAGCGAACCCTGATTCCCATTCCAAACTCAGGGATTCGCTTTTTTATCTATCCTTTCAGATGTATCCCATAACATCCAAAAATTTCTACAAACTGCCGAAAGGTATCTTTCTGTTTTCACTTCTTTTTTCTCTCCATTTGGGTAAGCAAGAGGGTGATATGTCACATCAAAGCGAGAAGAGTAATCAGCATCTGTTGAGTAACTGGAAACCGGAAAACGCGCAATTTTGGGAGAATAAAGGGAAACATATCGCACGTAGAAACCTGTGGATTTCCGTGGCGTGTTTGCTTCTCGCGTTTTGTGTATGGATGTTGTTTAGCGCTATTGCGGTAAATCTTAATAAGGTCGGATTTAATTTCAGCACCGATCAGCTTTTTATGCTAACGGCATTACCTTCTCTTTCCGGCGCGATATTACGTGTCCCCTACTCTTTTATGGTGCCGATATTTGGCGGACGTTACTGGACCGTGTTAAGTACCGTTATCCTGGTCGTACCCTGTGTCTGGCTTGGGATCGCCATCCAGAATACCGCCACGCCTTACTGGGTCTTTATCATCATCGCACTGCTGTGCGGTTTTGCCGGCGCCAACTTCGCTTCCAGCATGGGAAACATCAGCTTCTTCTTCCCGAAAGCCAGACAGGGCAGCGCGCTGGGCATTAACGGCGGGCTGGGTAACCTGGGCGTGAGCGTGATGCAGCTGGTTGCGCCGCTGGTGATTTTTCTGCCGATGTTTACCTTCCTCGGCGTTCACGGCGTCCCCCAGGAGGATGGCTCGACGATGTGGCTGGCGAACGCGGCGTGGATCTGGGCGCCGCTGCTGATTCTTGCTACCCTTGCGGCGTTTTTTGGCATGAACGACATCGCCAGCTCGAAAGCGTCCATTGCCAGCCAGCTTCCGGTGCTTAAGCGCTTTCACCTCTGGCTGCTGAGCCTGCTTTATCTGGCAACCTTCGGCTCGTTTATCGGTTTCTCGGCAGGCTTTGCTATGCTGTCAAAAACCCAGTTTCCGGACGTAAATATCCTCCACCTCGCCTTCTTTGGCCCGCTGATCGGCGCCCTGGCGCGTTCGGCTGGCGGGATGATCTCGGACAGGCTGGGCGGCGTACGGGTGACGCTGATCAACTTCGTCTTTATGGCCATCTTTAGCGCCCTGATTTTCCTGACGCTGCCCGGCTCTGGTTCAGGCAGTTTTATCGCCTTCTATCTGGTCTTTATGGGCCTGTTCCTCACCGCCGGGCTGGGCAGCGGCTCGACCTTCCAGATGATCGCGATTATCTTTCGCAAAATCACCCTCGACCGCGTGAAAAAACAGGGTGGGAGCGACGAACAGGCACAGCATGAAGCGGTGACCGAAACGGCTGCCGCGCTGGGCTTTATCTCTGCCATCGGTGCGGTAGGCGGGTTCTTTATTCCCAAAGCCTTTGGCACATCCCTGGCGATGACTGGTTCCCCGGTGGGCGCCATGAAAGTCTTCCTCGTGTTTTACATCGTCTGCGTGCTCGTCACCTGGCTGGTGTACGGCCGCAAATCCTCACAAAAATAATAACTACCTCTTCGCCGGAGCGTGATGTCTCACCCTCCGGCCATGCTATCGAAGCAGGAGAAATGTCATGAGCAAACTGTTGGACCGCTTCCGTTACTTCAAAACAAAAGGCGACAGTTTCGCCGATGGGCACGGGCAGGTGTACCACACCAACCGCGACTGGGAGGACAGCTACCGTCAGCGCTGGCAGTTCGACAAGATTGTGCGATCCACCCACGGCGTTAACTGCACCGGCTCCTGTAGCTGGAAGATTTATGTCAAAAATGGCCTGGTGACCTGGGAAACCCAGCAGACCGACTACCCGCGCACCCGCCCTGACCTGCCTAACCACGAACCTCGCGGCTGCCCACGTGGCGCAAGCTACTCCTGGTATCTCTACAGCGCCAACCGTCTCAAGTACCCGCTGGTACGCCGCAGGCTGATCGAACTCTGGCGCGAGGCGCTGGCGCAGCATACCGATCCGGTGCTGGCCTGGGATGCCATCCAGAACGATCCGCAGAAAGCGCAGAGCTACAGGAAAGCGCGCGGAAAAGGCGGTTTTATCCGCTCAAACTGGAAAGAGCTTAACCAGCTGATTGCTGCCGCCAACGTCTGGACCATCAAAAACTACGGCCCGGATCGGGTAGCCGGTTTTTCCCCCATCCCGGCCATGTCGATGGTCTCTTATGCCGCCGGTACGCGCTATCTCTCCCTGCTCGGCGGCACCTGCCTGAGCTTCTATGACTGGTACTGCGATCTGCCACCGGCGTCGCCGATGACCTGGGGCGAACAGACCGACGTGCCGGAATCCGCGGACTGGTACAACTCCAGCTATATCATTGCCTGGGGGTCGAACGTGCCGCAGACGCGCACCCCGGACGCCCACTTCTTTACCGAAGTGCGTTACAAGGGCACCAAGACCGTCGCCATTACGCCGGACTTCTCGGAGGTGGCGAAGCTCAGCGACCAGTGGCTGGCCCCCAAACAGGGTACCGACAGCGCCCTTGCCATGGCGATGGGCCATGTGATCCTTAAAGAGTTCCACCTCGATAACCCGAGCGAGTACTTCCTCAACTATTGCCGCCGCTACACCGACATGCCGATGCTGGTCCTGCTGGATGAACAGGCTGACGGTCGCGTGGTGCCGGGCCGCATGCTGCGCGCGTCGGATCTGGCCGACGGGCTGGGTGAAACCAATAATCCGGAGTGGAAAACCATCGCCTTTGACGTGGCCGGAAATCTGGTGGCGCCGAATGGTTCCATCGGCTTCCGCTGGGGTGAAAAAGGCAAATGGAACCTGGAGTCGCTGGCTGCGGGACAGGAAACCGAGCTGACGCTTTCCCTGCTCATCACCCACGACAGCGTGGCAGACGTGGCCTTCCCTTACTTCGGGGGCAACGAGAATCCGCATTTCCGCAGCGTGAAGCAGGAGCCGGTGCTGACGCGCCGCGTACCGAGTAAAACCCTGACGCTGGCCGACGGCAGCCAGAGACGCGTGGTTAGCGTGTACGATCTGGTGCTGGCAAACTACGGCCTCGATCGCGGTCTGGAAGACAGTAACGCGGCGACAAACTACGCCGAGATAAAAGCCTACACCCCGGCCTGGGGCGAACAAATTACCGGCGTCCCCGCTTATCTGATAGAAAAAATCGCCCGTGAATTTGCCGACACGGCGCACAAAACTCACGGTCGTTCGATGATCATCCTCGGGGCCGGTGTGAACCACTGGTACCACATGGACATGAACTACCGCGGGATGATCAACATGCTGGTCTTCTGCGGCTGCGTCGGGCAGAGCGGCGGCGGCTGGTCGCACTATGTCGGCCAGGAAAAGCTGCGCCCGCAAACCGGCTGGCTGCCGCTGGCCTTCGCGCTGGACTGGAACCGCCCGCCACGCCAGATGAACAGCACCTCCTACTTCTACAACCACGCCAGCCAGTGGCGCTATGAGAAGCTGACCGCCCAGGAGTTGCTTTCTCCCCTTGCAGACGCGACTAAATTCACCGGACACCTGATTGATTTCAATGTCCGCGCCGAGCGCATGGGCTGGCTGCCGTCGGCCCCTCAGCTCAACCTTAATCCGCTGCACGTTAAGGCCCGGGCGGACGCCGCCGGGATGTCGCCGCAGGACTACACCGTGCAGGCGTTAAAATCGGGCGATATCCGCTTCGCCTGCGAACAGCCGGATAACGGTAAGAACCACCCGCGCAACCTGTTTGTCTGGCGTTCTAACCTGCTTGGCTCGTCCGGGAAAGGCCATGAATACATGCTGAAATACCTGCTTGGCACCGAGAGCGGTATTCAGGGTGAGGATTTAGGCTCAACGGACGACGTGAAACCTGAAGAGGTGGAATGGCAAACCGCCGCCATTGAGGGCAAGCTGGATCTGCTGGTGACGCTCGATTTCCGTATGTCCAGCACCTGCCTGTTCTCGGATATCGTCCTGCCCACCGCCACCTGGTATGAAAAAGACGATATGAATACCTCGGACATGCATCCGTTTATTCACCCGCTTTCCGCAGCCGTTGACCCGGCGTGGGAGTCCCGCAGCGACTGGGAGATTTACAAGGGCATCGCCAAAGTCTTCTCTGAAGTGTGCGTCGGACATCTCGGCACCGAAACTGACGTGGTGCTACAGCCGCTTCAGCATGACTCCCCGGGGGAGCTGTCGCAGCCTTTTGATATTCTGGACTGGCGCAAAGGCGAGTGCGATCTGATCCCCGGCAAAACCGCGCCAAACATTGCAGTCGTCGAGCGCAACTATCCGGAAACCTACGAGCGCTTCACGGCCCTTGGGCCGCTGTTGGACAAGCTCGGCAACGGCGGAAAAGGCATATCGTGGAACACCCAGAACGAGGTCGATTTCCTCGGCAAGCTCAACTACGTCAAGCTCGACGGCCCGGCGAAAGGTCGTCCGCGCATCGAGACCGCCATTGACGCTTCAGAGGTGATCCTCGCCCTTGCGCCGGAAACCAACGGTCAGGTCGCGGTCAAAGCCTGGGAAGCCCTCGGCGAACTGACCGGGCGCGATCACACTCATCTGGCGCTGAACAAAGAAGATGAGAAAATCCGCTTCCGCGATATTCAGGCGCAGCCGCGTAAAATCATCTCCAGCCCGACGTGGTCCGGCCTTGAGAGCGAGCACGTCTCCTATAACGCAGGCTATACCAACGTTCACGAGCTGATCCCGTGGCGCACGATTTCGGGCCGCCAGCAGCTGTATCAGGATCATGCCTGGATGCGCGCCTTCGGGGAGAGTCTGGTGGCCTATCGTCCACCGATTGACACCCGCAGCGTTACCCATATGCGCGAAATCCCGCCGAACGGATTCCCGGAAAAAGCGCTTAACTTCCTGACGCCGCACCAGAAATGGGGCATTCACTCCACCTACAGCGAAAACCTGCTGATGCAAACCCTGTCGCGCGGGGGGCCAATCGTCTGGATCAGCGAAACCGACGCGCGCGAGCTGGGCATTGAGGACAACGACTGGATCGAAGCCTTCAACGCCAACGGCGCCCTCACCGCCCGCGCGGTGGTCAGCCAGCGCGTGCCGCCGGGCATGACCATGATGTACCACGCTCAGGAGCGCATTCTGAACATTCCGGGGTCAGAAGTAACCGGACGGCGCGGCGGGATCCACAACTCGGTCACCCGTGTCTGCCCGAAACCGACCCACATGATCGGCGGCTACGCGCAGCTGGCGTACAGCTTCAACTATTACGGCACCGTCGGCTCGAACCGCGACGAGTTCATCATGATCCGCAAAATGAAAAACATTAACTGGCTGGACGGCGAAGGTCGGGATCAGGTACAGGAGGCGAAAAAATGAAAATACGCTCACAGGTTGGCATGGTTCTGAATCTCGATAAATGCATTGGCTGCCACACCTGCTCGGTCACCTGTAAGAACGTCTGGACCGGGCGCGAAGGGATGGAGTACGCGTGGTTTAATAACGTCGAAACCAAACCGGGTATCGGCTATCCGAAAAACTGGGAAGATCAGGATGAGTGGCAAGGCGGCTGGATCCGCGGTATTCACGGCAAGCTGACCCCGCGCCTCGGCGGCAAAATGGGCGTGCTGTCGAAGATTTTCGCTAACCCCGTCCTGCCGCAGATTGACGATTACTATGAACCCTTCACCTTCGATTACCAGGATCTGCACCGCGCGCCAGAGGGCGATCACCTCCCTACCGCCCGCCCGCGCTCGCTGATTGACGGCAAGCGAATGGATAAAATCGAATGGGGGCCCAACTGGGAAGAGCTGCTGGGCGGCGAGTTCGAAAAACGCGCCCGCGACCGCAATTTCCAGAAGATCCAGAAGGAGATGTACGGCCAGTTTGAAAACACCTTCATGATGTACCTGCCGCGCCTGTGCGAGCACTGTCTGAACCCCAGTTGCGTTGCCACCTGCCCGAGCGGTGCGATTTACAAGCGTGAAGAGGACGGCATTGTGCTGATTGACCAGGACAAATGCCGCGGCTGGCGTCTGTGCATCAGCGGCTGCCCGTACAAGAAAATCTACTTCAACTGGAAGAGCGGCAAGTCAGAGAAGTGCATCTTCTGCTACCCGCGCATTGAGTCCGGCCAGCCGACCGTCTGCTCGGAAACCTGCGTCGGGCGCATCCGCTACCTTGGCGTGCTGCTGTATGACGCGGACCGCATTGAAGAGGCGGCCAGCACCGAGCATGAAACCGATCTGTACGAGCGCCAGTGCGACGTGTTCCTTAACCCGAACGATCCGGCGGTGATTGAGGAAGCGCTGAAACAGGGTATTCCGCAGAACGTCATCGACGCGGCACAGCGTTCCCCGGTTTACAAAATGGCGATGGACTGGAAGCTTGCCCTGCCGCTGCATCCGGAATACCGCACCCTGCCAATGGTCTGGTATGTGCCGCCACTGTCACCGATTCAGTCCTACGCCGACGCGGGTGGTCTGCCGCAGAGCGACGGCGTGCTGCCTGCGGTCGAAAGCCTGCGCATTCCGGTGCAGTACCTGGCAAACATGCTCAGCGCGGGCGATACCGGTCCGGTGCTGCGCGCCCTGAAGCGCATGATGGCGATGCGCCACTACAAGCGTTCCCAGACCGTGGAAGGCGTGACCGACACCCGCGCCATCGAAGAGGTCGGCCTGACGGAAGAACAAGTAGAAGAGATGTATCGCTACCTGGCGATTGCCAACTACGAAGACCGCTTCGTGATCCCGACCAGCCACCGCGAAATGGCGCGCGACGCCTTCCCGGAGAAAAACGGCTGCGGCTTCACCTTTGGCGACGGCTGCCACGGTTCCGACACCAAATTCAACCTCTTCAACAGCAGCCGCATCGACGCGATCAACATCACCGAAGTGCGCGAACACGGGGAGGGAGAATAATGCAGATCCTCAAAATCATCGCGCTGCTCATTGAGTATCCCGATGAGTTGCTGTGGGAAAACCGTGACGAAGCGCTTTCCCTGGTGGAACAGGACGCGCCCATGCTGCTGCCGTTTGCGCAGCAGCACCTGAGCGCCCCGCTGCTGGATAAGCAGGCCGAATGGTGCGAAGTGTTTGAACGCGGGCGCGCAACCTCGCTACTGCTGTTCGAACACGTTCACGCCGAGTCCCGCGATCGCGGTCAGGCGATGGTCGACCTGATGAGCCAGTATGAGAAAGCCGGGCTCCAGCTGGACTGCCGCGAGCTGCCGGACTATCTGCCGCTCTATCTGGAATATCTCAGTATCGTCAGCGATGACGAGGCGCGTGAAGGGCTGCAAAACGTCGCGCCGATCCTGGCGCTGATTGGCGGCCGGCTGAAACAGCGCGAGGTGGCACATTACCAGCTGTTTGACGCCCTGCTGACGATGGCCGGTACACGGCTTTCCAGCGACAGCGTGGCGAAGCAGGTGTCTGGTGAAAAACGGGATGATACCCGTCAGGCGCTGGACGCCGTGTGGGAAGAGGAACAGGTGAAGTTTATCGAAGACAACGCCACATCGTGCGACAGCTCGCCGATGCAGCAATATCAACGACGCTTTAGCCAGGACGTCGCGCCGCAGTACGTGGACGTCAGCGCCGGAGGCCCAAAATGACACATTACCTGAACGTGTTTTTCTATGACATTTATCCGTACATCTGCGCCACCGTGTTTTTCCTTGGCAGCTGGTTGCGCTACGACTACGGGCAGTACACCTGGCGCGCCTCGTCGAGCCAGATGCTCAGCAAGCGCGGTATGAACTGGGGCTCTAACCTGTTTCATATCGGGATTTTGGGGATCTTCTTCGGGCATTTGTTCGGCATGTTAACTCCGCACTGGATGTACGCCTGGTTTTTACCCATCGCGGTTAAACAGCAGTTAGCCATGATTGCGGGGGGTATTTGCGGGGTGCTGACGCTGGTTGGCGGGTCGATGCTGCTGATCCGCCGCTTGTTCAACCAGCGGGTGCGTGCCACATCCACCACGCCGGATATTATCATCATGAGTATCCTGCTGCTTCAGTGCATCCTTGGGCTGTCGACCATTCCTTTCTCCGCCCAGTATCCTGACGGAAGCGAAATGATGAAGCTGGTCGGCTGGGCGCAGGGGATCGTGACGTTTAAGGGAGGCTCGTCAGAAATGCTGAGCGGCGTCGCACCGATCTTCCGCGTGCATCTGGTGCTGGGGATGACGATCTTCCTTATCTTCCCGTTCACCCGTCTGGTGCACGTGTGGAGCGCGCCGTTTGAGTACTTCACCCGTCGCTATCAGGTAGTGAGATCGCGCCGTTGATTTTGTCGGGTGGCGGCTTCGCCTTACCCGACCTACGTTTCAAGCCGCTGTAGGCCCGGTAAGGCGTAGCCGCCACCGGGCTATTTCCCTGCCTGTGGATGCGTATCAAACCCCGCCATCACGGCCGTCAGCTCGGCCAGGGTAAAGCCGTGCTTCGGGTCATCAACGCCCAGGCCAAACCGCGCCTGCATCAGCTTATACAGCGCCTCCGCATCCGGCAAATGGATCTGCTCCTCCACATGCCCGTTCTGCCAGTGGGTAAAATTAAAATTGGTCAGCGTCAGCTTGCCCCCGTCCGGCAGGTGGCGACACATCAGCAGGTGATGGCGGAAATGGGACTGCGGCCAGTGCGCCGACCAGAAGTTTCCCATCACGTAATCGTTGAAGTACTGGGTCGCCAGGTCGAAGTGGTACATTGACTGCCAGTGCTCGTGATGGCGGAATTGCAGTACCCAGTCGTTACCCTCGCTCAGCAAACGATAACTCCCGTGCGGGGTTTCCTGTTCCTCGTTGGCGATCAAACGAATCGGCGCCGTCAGCGTTTGTCCGCCAAATCCCACATCGGCGATCCAGCGCTCGCCGTTCAGCTCAACCAGCAGCAACCGGTGCGTACGCGGCGGCATCTGCGACGGATTAGCCAGCACAACCCGCCCCAGCACGCTGCGCACCGTAAAACCGACTTCGCGCAACACCCGCTCAAACAGGCCGTTTTGCTCAAAGCAATATCCCCCCCGCCGCGCGGTGACCAGTTTATCCACCAGACACCCGTCGTCCAGATGGATTTCACGCGGCAAAACAACATCGATATTTTCGAAAGGGATTGCGCAGTTATGGTGTAAATGCAGCCCCCGCAGGGTATCGATATCAACCTGTACGGGCTGCTGCCAGCCCGTGCGGGCGAAATAAGCACTCAGAAATGGGGACATGATTTGCTCCAGGATGTGATATCCCCTGTTTATAAACTATTTTCCCTTATGCATATGCGCAAAAGTGCTTTTTCGTCATACTCATCGTGTACATGAGGAGATCCTATGAACCACTTTCGCCCTGTTGAATTACGCCATGCCAGCCGTCTTCTGAATCACGGTCCAACCGTGCTCATCACCAGCCGGGATGAGACCATCGATCGTCGCAACGTCATGGCCGCCGCATGGTCTATGCCGGTGGAATTTGAGCCCCCGCGTATCGCGATTGTGGTAGACAAAAGCGCGTGGTCACGGGAGTTGATCGAACGCAGCGGGAAATTCGGCATTGTGATCCCCGGCGTGGCGGCAGCCAACTGGACCTGGGCGGTCGGCAGCGTCAGCGGGCGCGACGAGGATAAATTTAACTGCTACGGGATCCCGGTTATTTATGGCCCTGAGCTTGGCCTGCCGGTTATAGAAGAGAAATGTCTGGCGTGGATGGAGTGCCGGTTATTACCTGTAACCTCTGCGGCCGAGAAATATGACACTCTGTTTGGCGAAGTGGTTTCCGCCGCGGCGGATGAACGCGCATTTGTCGCCGGACGCTGGCAGTTTGACGGGGATAAGCTGAATACGCTGCATCATCTGGGTGCGGGTACGTTTGTCGCGAGCGGGAAAATGGTCAAGGCGCTGGAATGATTTTTTAATTATACCCATCTGAATTATATAAAATTTCTATGGCATTTTATGTTTACCACTGCGTTGTAGAACGGAGGATATTTCTTGAGTTGCTGAGTTAGCAATTCCCCGTTAAGGAAATATTAATGTCCTGGATAGATATGGCGAAATTTTATATTCCAAATAAAATGCTCAAGCAAAAAGCATCGGTAATTAGGCACATTATGTCATCGAAGCCACTCTTCTTTTTACTTTTCATCCTGTCTTCCTTAGCGGGCGCGGAAACCACCTATGCACCGGGGCTAGTGGCGCTTAAATTCAATCAATGGTATATAGCGCAGTTAGATCAGAACAAACCACCCGTACTCAATCCAGACATTATGAACGAGTACGTAGCCTCAGGGACCATTGCAGCAATTAAAGAAATGTACTCTGGCGACAGTAACGACAAAGATATGCCCGATGCGGATATGTTTATCAAAGCGCAGGACTGGGATGATGACTGGAATCAGATAACCGTCTTACATTCTGATTTTGACGCCGTTTGCACAAACGTCTATGTCGCATTTGGTAAGAAGCAAGATCATGTTATTGCAGATTGTCTCGTTGAAGAGCAAGGAAAATGGAAAGTGCGATCGGCGACGCTAATTAAGTAACAGGCATAAACTCCCTGTCGTAATAATAAAGGCACATGGTAGCCAAATGACTACCATGTGCAATTAATTAACTCTTCACACGCTTCGCAATAATCTCATCCGCCACATTCCGCGGAGCTTCCGCAAAATGATGGAATTCCATCGTATACGTCGCGCGACCCTGGGACATCGAGCGCAGCGTGGTGGCGTAGCCAAACATCTCAGCCAGCGGGACGTCAGCGCGAATAATCTGGCTGCCGTACTGTTCTGCCATTCCCTGCACCAGGCCGCGACGGGAGGAGAGATCGCCCATAATGTTCCCGGCGTACTCTTCCGGCGTTTCCACCTCAACGTGCATCACCGGCTCAAGAATAACCGGATCCGCCCGCCTAGCGCCCTCTTTGAAGCCGAGGATCGCCGCCATGCGGAAGGCCATCTCCGAGGAGTCAACGTCATGGTAGGAACCAAACGTCAGGGTCGCTTTCACATCCACCACCGGATAGCCCGCCAGCACTCCCGTATTCATGGCTTCTCGCAAGCCTTTTTCCACCGACGGGATGTACTCCCGCGGCACCACCCCGCCTTTGGTGGCATCTTCAAACACAAAACCACTCCCGGCGGCTAACGGCTCAAGGCTCAGAACCACATGACCGTACTGCCCTTTCCCGCCGGACTGTCGGACAAATTTACCTTCAATATCCTTCACCGCTTTACGCAGGGTTTCACGGTAGGTGACCTGCGGACGACCAATGTTCGCCTCAACGCCAAACTCACGCTTCATGCGGTCAACGATGATCTCCAGATGCAACTCGCCCATCCCGGAGATGATGGTCTGACCGGACTCTTCGTCCGTGTGCAGGCGGAACGACGGATCCTCCGCAGCCAGGCGCTGTAGGGCGATCCCCATTTTCTCCTGATCGGCCTTGGTTTTCGGCTCAATCGCCAGCGAAATAACCGGATCCGGGAACTCCATCCGTTCAAGGGTGATCACCGCATTCGGGTCGGTCAGCGTGTCACCGGTGGTAACGTCTTTCAGCCCGACACAGGCTGCGATATCCCCTGCGCGCAGCTCGTCCACCTCATGGCGATCGTTGGCATGCATCAGCACGATGCGCCCGATACGTTCTTTCTTGCCCTTCACCGGGTTGTACACCGCGTCGCCTTTGCGCAGTATGCCGGAATAGACGCGGATAAAGGTCAGCTGGCCGACGTACGGATCGCTCATCAGCTTGAAGGCCAGCGCCGAGAACGGTTCATCATCGCTTGGGTGGCGCTCGGCGTGCTGTCCGTCTTCGTCTACCCCATCAATAGCGGGCACGTCCAGTGGAGACGGCATCAATTCAATCACCGCGTCGAGCATGCGCTGCACGCCCTTGTTCTTGAAGGCGCTGCCGCACAGCATGGGCTGTATTTCGCCGGAGATAGTCCGGATCCGCAGCCCTTTGATGATTTCCGCTTCATCCAGTCCGCCCGTCTCAAGGTACTTATCCATAAGCTCATCGCTGGCTTCTGCCGCAGCCGAAACCATTTTTTCTCGCCACGCCTGGGCGGTGCTCAGCAGATCGTCAGGCACTGGCGCATAGCTAAACGCCATGCCCTGCGTCGCATCATCCCACAGAATGGTGCGCATCTTGATGAGATCCACCACGCCGGTGAAGTGTTCTTCTGCCCCCACGGGGATCACAATCGGGACCGGATTGGCTTTCAGCCGCTCCTGCATCATCTGCACCACGCGGAAGAAATCCGCACCCGGGCGGTCCATTTTGTTGACGAATGCCAGGCGCGGGACGTGATATTTATTCGCCTGACGCCAGACGGTCTCCGACTGCGGCTGCACGCCACCGACGGAGTCATAGACCATCACCGCACCGTCGAGCACACGCATGGAACGTTCCACCTCAATGGTGAAATCCACGTGCCCGGGGGTGTCGATAATATTGATGCGGTGCGGTTCAAAGCCTCTGTCCATACCGGGCCAGAAACAGCTTACCGCCGCCGACGTAATGGTGATCCCGCGCTCCTGCTCCTGCGCCATCCAGTCGGTGGTTGCCGCGCCATCGTGTACTTCACCCATCTTGTGGCTCATCCCGGTGTAAAACAGGATGCGCTCAGTGGTGGTTGTTTTGCCCGCATCGATATGCGCGGAGATACCGATGTTGCGATAACGTTCGAGTGGAATGGGTCGGGGCATGTTATTTCCTTAAGTCTTCATGACTGGTTTGTGACGACCGGGATGGTCGCGTGTTCGTTCGTTTGTTATAATAGTCCCATTGTACGAGTATTATCGAACTATTTTTTAACGGTTGACCTATTGTTGATATAGCTCAATCTCACGCGAGACGCAGGAAAACGATGATCCCAAACCACCCGGAACCTGAACAAATAGTGTTGGAAAATGTGCTGTTCGCCCTCGGCAATCCGCTGCGATTAGCGATTATCCGCAGGCTGGCCGACGGCAGCGAACTGAGCTGTAACGCACTGCGCCCGGAAGAGGTGGTGAAATCCACTATGACTCACCACTGGCGCGTGCTGCGCGACAGCGGTGTGATCTGGCAGCGCCCGCAGGGGCGCGAGAATATGATCTCACTGAGAAGAGAAGATCTGGACGCCCGTTTTCCTGGGCTGCTGGCGATCCTGCTCCAGGCTAAGTAGCGGCAGCGTCCTCAAGACGATAAACCGGAATCCGCCGTGTTGTTCCGGTAAGGGTGTCGAACACCTCCGTATCGGACGTCACTATTCTCATCCCGGTCTTCCTTAACCGCTGCACGTCGGCGGCTATGCGCTGGAGGCCAAACCAGAAAAGCCCGTCAAGCGCGGTGACCGCAAGCCCCTGTTCCAGCGCCAGCTGGAGGCGCTCGCGGGGGGCTTTCACCTGCTGAGCGATTTGCCGGTAAGGCACTTCCGAACCGCCGGACGCATCGATCCGCTGAATACGGGTCTTCAGGTGGTAGGTAAATTCATCGGGAATGCCGTTCAAATCCCGTTTAAGGCTGTAGACGCAGCCAAACCGCTTCCCGTTGAACAGGACATTTTTTTGACTGAGCTGAAACTCATTTCTGATGCTATCAATCAGCTGCGGTGCACGGGTAAGAAGTAACCGGAAGGGAAGCTCAAAGCTGGTCACATAATCCACATTCAGCAGCGCGAGACGCAGCCGCTCTTCTGCCCCGGATCTCTGGTCATGACACTCGCGCATCACCTCGGCCCACTGGCGCGTCAGACGTTCCGGCTCGCCGGCTTCGGTGAGGAGGTATTTTTCCAGATGATAATCGACTCTTCCGGTCATGTTGGGCATCCCGTCAATGTGGATGCGGTAATTCTATCCAGCGCGGCAGGATTTATAAAGGGCGGAGCGCACCGGCATCCGCCCTGCCGGGCTACTGCTGGATACTCGACCGGTCCGAAATATCGCTGGCAGATAAGGTTCTTGCAGAAGATGGGATCTGTTTTTTGCGTTTATACCGGTCCGGCTGGCCTTCAGGGCGGGTTTTGAACCGGCGATGCAGCCACATATATTGCTCAGGCGCCATCATCACGGCGCGCTCAATCGCTCTGTTCATTTGCGTGGCCACCGACACTTTGTCGCCTCCCTGCAAGGTATCGCTAATATCTTCCAGAATAATCAGCTCATACCCTGTGCCGTCTGCTTTTCTGCGCGGTACAAACGGGATCACGGCCGGTCTGGCACTTTTCACCAGCATGTAGCTCCCGGCAGTTGTCGCGGCGTCCGGGACGGCAAAAAACGGCACAAACACGCTATTCGTTTTGCCATAATCGTGGTCCGGGGCATACCACAGGATCTCGTTTTGCTTCAGCGCGCGGATCATGCCCTTCAGGTCATAGCGGTCAAGCATGGTTTTATTGGAACGCAGACGACCGCGCGTTTGCAGCCAGTCGAGCAACGCATTATTGTTGGGACGATACACACCAATACCCGCGTTGAGCATGCCAAAGATGCGTGCGCCTAATTCCAGCGTGAGAAAATGCATGCCAATGAGCACCACGCCCCTTCCTTGCGCCCGCGCCTGTTCCATATGTTCGTAGCCGGTCACGCTGAAGTGTTTCCGTACGCGCCAGTCTGGCCAGAACCACGCTATCCCGGTTTCGATGACGCCCATTCCAACTGATTCAAAATTACGCTCAAGTAAACGCTCGCGCTCGTCCTCTTTCATATCAGGAAAGCAAAGCTCAAGATTTCGTCTGGCGATCTCCACGCGGCGTGGAAGCAGGCGCATAGCCAGACGCCCAAGCCCGTGACCTGTTTTCAACAGCAGCGGGTACGGAAGCTGAACCGTCCACCAGAGCGCGGCAATGCCTGCCCAGCTGAGCCAGTAACGAGGATGAATAAAGGCGAGTGAAAACTGAGGTAATTTTGTCATGGAAAAATTATCCTTTTACTAATTTGTACTTAATCTGGTGCAGTTGCAGTGCTTACCTGCTGATTTAACGAATATTGTTCGGAAGGATGAATTGTAGCGGAATCGTTATGGTTTTTATTATCGATTTTTGCGAAAGGGAATAAAAGCGAGGAGCGCCGGGTGATATTGCACCACCCGGCAGGCATGTTACATCGTATAACCGGGCTTCTTAATCAGTTCATCCAGTTTCGGGCCGATCTCGGTATCCCAGACCTGCGCCTTCCAGTCAGCTTCCTGAACCTCCTGAAGCGCCACGGAGATTGAGCGATCTTTGCTGTTCAGATGACGGGCGATCGCTTCGGCGATATCCGCCGCCAGGGCCGTTTTTTGTTCGTCAGTCAGATCGCGTGGAAAACATTTGATATCAACGTGTGGCATGGGCAGGGCTCCTTTTATAGGTGAGCGTTCCACGTTATCAGATTATATCGTTAGCTTTTAGCACCTTGTGCAGTTCCGGCAGCGCGCAGACGGCATCCGCGACGGCGGTAATATTAGGCGTGTTAGTGGCAAACCACTCATGACGTGGCCCCCAGGTACGCGCAACGGCAATATAGACGTCAAGCAGCGTCAGCTGTTTGCCAAACGCAAACGGCGAGGCGCTGAGCTGGCTGTCGAACCACAGATAGAGCGATTTTCGGTACTCAATGCAATTTTTCTTCAGCTGTTCCGGGGCATCAGGCACCCAGCGTTCCGGGTAATCTGCATACGTAAAGGTGGGATAGACGTTCGCCACAAACCAGATGAGCAGGCGCTGAAACTGCTGGCGCCCGGCCTGCCCTACGGGCGGCGCGAGGTCGGGACGTCTGTCGAGCACCATCAGGGCGATCGCCGCGGTTTCCGTCACGATCGCCCCGTTTTCCAGCTCCAGCGTCGGCACCTGGCACAGCGGGTTCAGTTTTAACAGCAATTCGCGTTGCGGGCCGGGCTGGTCAAACCCGTCCACGTTGACGAACTGATACGGGATGTCTGCCAGAGTCAGCATCACTTCACTGATTGCCGATCCCCAGCCGGGTACGCCATAGAGTTTGATCATGTTGCCCCCTCAGGGATGAAAACCCTAAGTGTAGAGCACCATTAGTAGGTTATCCCGGGCGGATTAACATCTGAAGACGTCACCGCTTCGCCCGCCTCCCCCCAGCGCGCCAGCACCTTTTGATACTCCCCGCGCTTAATCGCACCGTCCAGTGCAGCCTGCAACGCATACACCAGCCCATTGCCTTTTTTGGTTGTGGTGGCGACATAGGCTTTCTTCGGCCCTAATCCCACGACGCGGGTTTTGCCGGTTAACGCGGCTTTATAGGCAGAAACGGACTGCGGTCCAAAAAACACATCCGCCCTGCCGGACTGAATATAGAGATTGCCTGAGGCGTCGTCGGTCAGATAAACCGGCAACGCAGGCTCACGCCCGGCCTTTTTATTCTCTTCGTTCCAGCCCAGCAGAATACGCTCCTGATTGGTGCCTGACCCGACAATCACCTTTTTACCGGCCAGATCTTTCGCACGGGTGATCGACTGTACGTTGCTGGTGGATTTCACCGAGAAGGCGAGGGAATCGACGCGATAGGTCGCAAAATCGAACTTCGCCTTACGTTGCTCGGTGACGGCGATATTCACCAACGCCACGTCATAACGCCCGGAAGTGATCCCCAGCGGCCAGTCTTCCCACGCCGTTGGCACCAGCTTCAGCTTCAGCCCCAGACTGCCCGCCAGCAACCGGCCGATATCCGGGTCGCTGCCAATACGGGTGCGGTTATCACTGGCCAGCAGCGCCAGCGGCGGAGAATTCAGGGCTGAAATCGCCACCGTGAGGGTACCCGGCTCAACAAATTTATAGTTCGCCGGGATTTTCGCCACTGCCTGTTGATCAACCGTCACCGGCAGCGGCTGTTCGTTGGCCTTTAAATCAATGCTGGCGTAGCTCGCCGTCGTGAAGACCAGCCCCGCCAGGAGTCCATATTTCATCTGCGCTCCTTACAGCACTTTTGAGAGGAACTGGCGCGTTCGCGGATGCGACGGTCGGTTTAACACGTCGTCGCTGCTGCCCTGCTCCACAATTTTACCGTCGACCATAAATACCACCTGGTCCGCCACTTCCCGGGCAAAGCCGATCTCATGGGTGACCACCACCAGCGTAGTGCCGGAACGGGCGAGCTTTTTAATCACGTCCAGCACTTCGCCAACCAGTTCTGGATCCAGCGCCGAGGTGGGTTCATCAAACAGCATCACGCGCGGGCGCAGCGCCAGCGCGCGGGCAATGGCGATACGCTGCTGCTGGCCGCCGGAGAGGTGACGCGACCATGCATCGGCTTTATCGCGCAGACCTACCACATCCAGAAGGCTGTAGGCGTTTTCAACAGCCTCTTTTTTACTGAATTTTTTATGCGCGATAGGTGCTTCAATCAGGTTTTCCAGCACCGTGAGATGCGGAAAAAGATTGAAGTTCTGAAACACGTACCCAACGTTGACGCGCTGTTTGAGGATCTCTTTCTCTTTGAGCTCGTAGAGTTTGTCACCCTGACGGCGATAGCCGATGTAATCCCCGTCAATCTGAATAAAGCCTTCGTCTACGCGCTCCAGATGGTTAATGGTGCGCAGCAGCGTCGATTTTCCCGATCCAGAGGGGCCAAGGATCACCGTCACGGAGCCCGGCGGGATCTCAAGCGTGACCTTATCGAGCGCTTTATGTCGGCCAAAAAACTTACTGACGCCGGTAATGGAAATGTGTCCTTCAGGAGAGGCTTGCATGAACAGGCTCCTGTGCTGGCGAAGTGGTGACGGAGCGCGCGCGACTGGCCGCCCGGTTCTGGTTTACGGCGGAGCGGCGCTCGCTGCGGGCGAGTACACGCTCAATAACATGCTGGATGGCAGACAGTACGGTGGTGATCACCAGATACCAGACGGCCCCCACCATCAACAGCGGGATCACCTCCTGGGTGCGGTTGTAGATCATCTGGATCGTGTAGAATAGTTCCGGCATCGCCAGCACGTAAACCATCGCCGTCCCTTTGGCGAGGCTGATGATTTCGTTAAACCCGGACGGCAGGATGGTGCGCAGCGCCTGCGGGAGAATTATGCGCACCGTGCGACGCCATGCCGGCAGACCTAGCGCAGCGGCCGCCTCATACTGACCGTGGTCGACCCCAAGGAACCCCCCGCGAATGATCTCCGCAGTATAGGCGCTCTGCACCAGCGTCAGCCCCACGATGGCGGTAGAAAACTGCCCTAGAACATTGATGGTTTCAAAGCTGCCCCAGGTAATGCCGGTGAAAGGCACGCCGAGAGAGAGCGTGTCGTAGAGATAGGAGAAGTTATAGAGGATAATCAGCACCACGATCAGCGGCAGGGAACGGAACAGCCAGATGTACCCCCACGCCAGGCTGCTCAACAGCCATGATGACGAGAGCCTCGCCAGCGCCAGCATGCCGCCAATCACCACGCTCAGTACGGTGCTTATCAACGTCAGCAGCAGCGTCTGGCCGACGCCTTCGAGGATCACCGGGTCGAAGAACCAGCGGGCAAATACCGCCCATTCCCAGCGCGGATTAAAGGCCACGGACTGGATCACGACCGCCAGCACAAACAGCGCCACCACGGCGCCAGCAGCGCGCAGCGGATAACGTGCCGGGACCACTTTTATGGTTTCAACGTTGCTCATCGTCGCTCCTTATGCGGTTTTGCTGAGCGCTTCGCGGATCAGCGTCTTGGTGAAACGCAGCCGACCGTCGAACGGCGGCTGGCTATACTCTTCCGGATCACGGTTAAGATCGAACTGCGGCTGGTACCCCTGGCTGAGATAGAGCCGCACTGCCTCCGGCTGGCGAAACCCCGTGGTCAGGTAGATGTGGCTGTAGCCCGCCACCACCGCCCGGCGCTCCAGCTCCTGTACCACGCGCGCGGCCAGCCCCTGCTGGCGCAGCGTTTTATTCGTCCAGATGCGTTTGATCTCTGCGGTATGTTCGTCGAAGGGCTTGTACGCACCGGTGGCGATGATCTCGCCATCGCGCTCCAGGACAATAAAGAGCCCCTGCGGCGCCAGGTACCACTCTGTCAGCTCGACTTCCGCATCCTTTGAAAAGTAGTCGCCGTAACGAGCGGCGTACTCACCGAAAAGCCCCTCGATAATGGGCTGAAGATCGGCATCTTCCGGCGAAACGTCACGAAATTGTTCGCGCATAGCGCCTCCTTAATCGCCCAGACCCGCCGGGTTAACTTCGGAACTGGGGATACGCTCCACACCTTCCCCCCAGCGGTTCAGCACTTTGTCGTAATCTCCGTTCTTGATCGCGCCGTTCAGCGCGGTTTGAACCGGTTCGACCAGGCCGCTGCCTTTTTTCAGCGTCACCGCGATATGCGCCGCCTTCGGCCAGCCGCCGTCGACGCTGCCGACCAGTTTGGTTTTACCGTTAAGCGCCGCTTTCCAGGCACCGATCACGTTCGGGCCAAAGTAGGCGTCCGCGCGTCCGGACTGAAGCGCCAGCGTTTGGGCCGCGTCGTCTTTGGTGTAGATCGGCGTAAAGGGTTTAAGCCCTTTTTTGAGGTTCTCTTCGTTCCATGCCAGCAGGATGGCCTCCTGGTTGGTGCCGGAACCCACGATGATGCGCAGCCCGGCGATATCCTCTGCCTTCACAAGCGAGTTGATCGGACTGGTGGATTTCACGTAGAAGCCAAGTGAATCCTTGCGGTAGGTGGCGAAGTCGAACTTCTCTTTGCGCGCTTTAGTGACTGTGATGTTGCTGATAGCCGCGTCGTATTTCCCGGAGGCAACCCCCAACGGCCAGTCCTCCCAGGAGGTGGGCACCACGTTCAGCTCCAGTCCGAGGCTGTCCGCCACCAGACGCGCAATGTCGACCTCACTTCCCAGCAGAGTTTTGTTGTCGTCGGAAAAGACCGTCAGTGGCGGTTGATTCAGTCCCGCCACCGCCACGGTAAATTTCCCCGGCACGGCAAAACGATAGTCTTTCGGCAGTTGCGCGATCGCATCGCTGTTTTTGGCGGTATTGATCGGCGTTTTATTGGCCTCAATGCTCACGCCGGTGCCGTTAATATTGACGTTCTCTGCCCAGACGGCAGGGGTAAAGGCCAGCGCAAGCGCCAGAATAAGCGATGATTTCTGCATAGCATTTTTCTCTTTTATTGTTGTGTGAACTGATTTTTGGGCTCGTCTAAGCCCAGACTTTCGCGCAGCGTGGTGCCGGGATAGTCGGTGCGGAACAGGCCGCGCGCCTGTAAAACGGGCACCACCTGGTCGACAAAGCGCGGGAAGGTGTCCGGCGTGCCGCCCTGAATGATGAAGCCATCCGCCGCCTTCTCTTCGAACCAGGCCTGTAAACCATCGGCCACCTGCTCCGGTGTGCCGGAAAAACGCGGGCGCGGCGATGCGGCTTCCAGCGCGACCTGACGCAGAGTTAAGTTGCGCTCACGGGCGTTACGCTTGATTTCATCGGTGGTGCTGCGGAAGCTGTTTTTGCCCAAATCGCCAATATCCGGGAACGGCGCGTCGAGGGGATACTGGCTGAAGTCGTGATGCTCGAAATAACGTCCGAGGTAATTCAGCGCATCATTAATGGAGACCAGTGCCGCCGTAGTTTGATACTGGTTTTCTACGTCATCGGCGTCGTTTCCAACAATCACGCTGACGCCCTGGAATATATGTAAATCCTCTGCGCGGCGGCCGTGACTTTCCAGCTGCTGTTTAACATCGCGGTAAAAAGCCTGGGCTTCTTCCCGCGTGTCATGGTGGGTAAAGATGGCGTCAGCGTGTTTTGCCGCCAGCTTTTTACCGTCGTCGGACGCACCAGCCTGAAAGACAATCGGACGTCCCTGCGGCGTGCGGCCAATATTCAGCGGGCCGGAAACCTGGAAGAAATCACCGTGGTGATCAAGAGTATGCAGTTTCGACGCATCAAAGAACTGTCCGCTCTCTTTATTGCGGATAAAGGCATCCCCTTCCCAGGAATCCCACAGCCCCTTCACCACGTCGAGATACTCATCGGCAATGCGGTAGCGCAGCGCATGCTCCGGGTGTTTTTCGCGGGAGAAGTTCCTGACTGACCCTTCCAGCGGTGACGTCACCACGTTCCAGCCCGCGCGTCCGTTGCTCAGGTGATCGAGGCTGGCGAACTGGCGTGCAACGGTGAAAGGCTCGCTGTAGGAGGTGGATAACGTGCCGACCAGCCCCAGGCGCGAGGTGATACTCGCCAGCGCGGACAACACTGTCAGCGGCTCAAAGCGGTTTAAAAAATGCGGAATGGATTTCTCGTTAATATAAAGGCCGTCGGCCACAAATATAAAGTCGAGCTTGCCCTCTTCTGCTTTTAAAGCCGTTTCTTTAACGAAATCAAAATTAATGCTGGCATCCGCGACCGCCGCCGGATGGCGCCAGGCAGACATATTTCCGGATGCACCATGCAAAATGGTCCCCAGCCGCAATTGACGATGTGCAGACATATTCACCTCAAATTAATTAAACGTGTTGCAGGGCTTTTTCCGCGAGCTGAGCAAAATAGCGGGCAGCGGGTTCGATTAATGCTTCGTCCGGGTTAAATGCCGGGTGATGTAACCCAAACGGACTGTTGCTGCCAATGCTGACAAATGCGCCGGGTATGTTTTGCAGATAGACCGCGAAATCCTCCCCGCCCATGTGCAGTTCCGCATGCCGGGTTTCATATCCCGCTTCGCGCGCGACCGAGGTGGCAAACCCGGCCCAGTGCTCATCGTTCACCAGCGCGGTGGGCCCGGCGTACCAGGTGATGTTGATTTGCGCGCTAAAGGCGCTGGCAAATCCGGCGGCGATTTCACCGACGCGCGCTTTCACGTTCTGCTGCACTTCCGTGCGGTGCGTGCGCAGCGTGCCCTCCAGCTCAACGCTTTCCGGCAGCACGTTCCAGGTATTCCCCCCGGCGATGCGCGTCACGCTCAGAACAACCGAATCCAGCGTGTTGACGTTACGGCTGGCTACGCTTTGCAGCGCGGTTACCAGCTGACTTGCCAGCACGATGGCGTCGTTGCCTTCATGGGGACGTGCGGCATGCGCGCCTTTGCCGGTCACGTGAATAACGAAGCGATCAACGTTGGCATAGAACGGGCCGCCGCGCGTGGCAAACTCGCCGACCGGCAGTGACGGCTCGTTATGCATCCCGAAAATCGCGCGTACGTCGCGTAACGCCCCGGCCCGCACCATGCTTTTTGCTCCGCCGAAATTCTCTTCCGCTGGCTGGAACAGGATCCGCACGCGACCGTTGAGCGAGGCTTCCCGCTCTTTCAGCTTTAGCGCGGCGCCGAGGATCACGCTGGTGTGAATGTCGTGTCCGCAGGCATGCATCACCCCGGCACGCCGGGAGCTAAACGGCACCCCGCTGCGCTCGTCGATGGGTAACGCGTCGATATCGGCGCGCAGCGCAACCAGTGCGTTGCCCGTGCCGATCTCCGCAACCAGCCCGGTCTGGAGATCGTAAGGCAGCGGGGCAATCCCGGCTGCCGTCAGCCACTCGCGCAGGCGCGCCGTTGTTTCGACCTCCTGACCAGAGAGTTCAGGGTTCTGGTGCAGCTCACGGCGCCAGGCAATCAGTTGTTCGCTAAAGCTCATACGGTAACCTCCCTGTTAAGACGCGCCTCGGCCAGCAGTCGCAGGGACTGCACGCGCGTTGCGCCATCAGCGACCGGCGTGTCGATGATAAATTCGTCAATCCCCCACTGCTGATGCAACGCGTTGAGCTGTTCAAGCACCGACGCCGCCGTTCCGGCCAGCAGAGACTGCGCCCGACGCGCGATGCGCACCGGTTCACTCCCCGCCTGCCGCGCAAAGGCGTAGGCCTGTTCTTCGCTGGCGACGGTGACGCGCTGTCCGTTTGCCAGCTCCACGCCCCACACTTCAACCTTCTGCGCCAGCGCATCGGCCTCAGCCTGGGTTGGGGCAACAATGGCCTGCACGGCCACAATCACCTCCCGGACGCTGTGTTGACGCCAGGCTGTGACGACCTCGCGCAGCAGCTCAGGATCACCGTTCAGATGGGCGGCAAAGACAAAATGCCAGTCGAGGGAGGCCGCCAGCAGCGCGCTTTCTGTGCTGGCGCCCAGCAGAAACCCCCGGGCAGGCACCGGCGGCAGCGGCGTGGCGCGAACGTCCTCCTCCGCTGACTGATTTTCAGGGCGGATCCAGCGATCGAGCTGCGTCAGTTGTTCAGCAAAGCTGCCTTTTTCCTGCGGATTAAGGCCGTGCTGCAAGGCGCGGGTAGAGAGCGGCAGACCGCCGGGCGCTTTGCCAACGCCCAGATCAACCCGGCCCGGCGCAATGGCGGCCAGTACGTTAAAATTTTCGGCGACTTTATAGGGGCTGTAATGTTGCAGCATGACGCCGCCTGAGCCCACGCGAATACGTTTTGTTTGCCCGAGGATCCAGGCAATCAGCAGCTCCGGCGAGGGGCTGGCAAGCTGCGGGGTATTGTGGTGTTCGGCAATCCAGAAGCGGTGATAACCCAGCGTTTCTGCCTGTTGCGCCAGTGCTAAGGTTCGCGCCAGCGCATCGGCGGCTGTTTCGTGTTCTGCGACGGGGCTTTTATCCAGAATGCTGATTCGCCATGACATGTTGCGTTCTCGTTTGACTTAACATGTCGTCATTATTAAAGGTGGATTTCACCTCTGAGAAACAATTAATTTACATTTGGATTGCCGGAAAACGGCAATAGAGAGTCTGTCATCGGCGTGATTTGAGCGATGTAATGAGTCTTTCCGCATCCTGCCGTCGGGTAATGCGGAGAAAGCGAATGTGTGCGTACTGCGGGTTTTGTATATCCGCCTCATATCGTTTGCGGTTGCTGCGCCAGGTTTTGATCGTCCAGATGATAATAGAGTCCTTGCTAAGGAACGACCGACGAAAGCTTTCGCGGTTCCCCGTGCCGGGCCAGAGCTCCTGTTTGTGCCAGGCGCGTCTGGAGGCCCGCGTCACCGCCTGCCAGAGCGTGCGGATAAACCCACGATCTATCCACACCACCAGATCGACGTCGCGCCACTTAACGTCGCGTGTGCGGTTGTAATTCCCGTCCAGGACCCAGTCAGGCGAGGCGGCGAGCGCTTTTTCCAGGGTTGCAAGAAACTCATCATCCGGTGTTCCCTGCCAGTTCGCTCGCCAGTAAAGCCTGTCCATCTCAATGTAAGGGATAGCCAGCGCCTCCGCGATTCGCCTGCCAAACGTGCTTTTCCCACTTCCGCTGGTGCCTATGATATTGATTTTCACCGTTCCGCCTGCACATGCTGAAGAAAACGGATCGAATCATAACGTTAATAATTTGTTTACGAAACGCCAGACTACTCGTTCGGATACTGCTCGTCGGTGACCTTCTCCAGCCATGCCACCGGGCTCCCGTCGACAGCTTCTGCGATGGCGATATGGGTCATGGCCGTCTGCGCGCTTGCGCCGTGCCAGTGCTTCACGCCGGGTGGGATCCAGGCGATATCACCCTGATTCAGCGGTTCCGCCTCTTTCCCCCACTCCTGTAACCAGCCGCGCCCCTGCGTCACGATCAGCGTTTGTCCAAGAGGATGCGTATGCCAGGCGGTACGTGCGCCGGGTTCAAAGGTGACGGTCGCGCCGCCGACTTTTGCCGGTTCAGTCGCCTGGAAAGGCGCGTCAATGCGCACGCAGCCGGTAAACCAGGCCTCTGGCCCCTGAACGGAAGGTAACGAACCGCTACGGATAATTTTCATGATTAACTCCTCGTTTGCTGTTGCGTTAACAGTAGCGTAAAGCCATGGGGAGCATTAGAGTGCATAATCAGAAAGGAACCATGAATTCATTTCATAAATCGAGTAAACCACCATGTTAAAAGACAACTTCAACGATCTGCTTTCCTTTATGGTCGTCGCCCGGGAGCGCAGCTTTACCCGCGCCGCGGCGCAGCTTGGGGTATCTCAGTCGGCGCTCAGCCACGCAATGCGCAATCTGGAAACGAGGCTGGAAGTCCGTCTGTTAACCCGCACCACCCGTAGCGTGGCCCCTACCGAGGCCGGCGAGCAACTCTTCATGCGCTTAAGCCCCCATCTGCTGGAGATCGAGCAGGAACTCACCGCGCTGCGTGATACCCGCGACAGACCTGCCGGGAATATTCGCCTTACCGCCGGGGAGCACGCCATGTCTGCGGTGCTGTGGCCTGTGCTTAAACCCTTTATGGCGCAGTATCCTGATATCAACGTTGAAGTCACGGTGGACAATGGGCTGACTGATATTGTCGATGGCCGCTTTGACGCGGGGGTGCGTCTGGGTGAGCAGGTGGCGAAAGATATGATTGCCGTTCGTATTGCGCCGGACATGCGCATGGCGGTCGTCGGGTCGGCAGAGTATTTGCAACGTTTCGGCGTACCGGAAACGCCGGAGCAGCTTGATCAGCACCGCTGCATTAATATGCGCCTGCCCACACGCGGCGGATTATATGCCTGGGAATTTGAACGGGACGGACGTGAGCTGCGCGTGCGGGTTGACGGCCAGCTGATCCTCAACAGCCTGCCGCAACGCATCGATGCCGCCGAAAACGGTCTGGGGCTGGCGTACGTCCCGGAAGATGCGGTTCAGGACGCCCTTGCTGAGAGCCGGTTAGTGCGTGTGCTTGAAGCCTGGTGCCCGGCTTTTACGGGATACCATCTGTACTATCCGAGCCGCCGCCAGCACACTACCGCGTTTGCATTACTTATTGCAGCCCTGCGGCATTCATAAGCTCTACCTATAAGTAACTATTAAGTAAACCTGATGATTAAATCAGCATTCGCAGACCTTTTTGCCTAAAAAAACGTCACGATTCAGCGCGTTGTGATCGCCGTCTGCTCTGACCACACGATTTCCTTCGACGAGCATCACTTTCGACACGGTTATATTTTGCGTCGCTTAACAATTGCGGGTAGGATGCCTCGCCATGTTTTGCCTTATCCATACACAGAATGACTGGAAAGGCGGCATGTGTCTGCGCAGAAGCAATCGTTTGTTTCGGCATCTGCCAGGCAGGACTATCACGTTAATGGTTCAGACAGGCAAACAGGTAACTCAATGAAAACAAGCAATAAAAGCGCAGCCGATCATCATGCTGCGAAACGTCGCTGGTTGAACTCTCATGAAGAGGGCTATCACAAGGCGATGGGCAACCGTCAGGTGCAGATGATCGCCATCGGCGGCGCTATCGGTACAGGTCTGTTTTTAGGTGCAGGCGCACGTCTGCAAATGGCTGGCCCCGCTCTCGCCCTGGTCTATCTGGTGTGCGGGATCTTCTCTTTCTTCATCCTTCGCGCCCTCGGCGAACTGGTACTCCACCGCCCTTCCAGCGGCAGCTTTGTCTCTTACGCCCGCGAGTTTCTTGGTGAAAAAGCCGCGTATGTCGCGGGCTGGATGTACTTCGTTAACTGGGCGATGACCGGTATCGTCGATATCACCGCCGTTGCGCTGTACATGCACTACTGGGGCGCGTTTGGCGATGTGCCGCAGTGGGTGTTCGCCCTTGGGGCGCTGGCAATTGTCGGGACCATGAACATGATCGGCGTGAAATGGTTCGCCGAGATGGAGTTCTGGTTCGCACTGGTGAAGGTGCTGGCCATTGTGATCTTCCTGGTGGTCGGAACCGTATTCCTCGGTACCGGTAAACCACTGGACGGTAACGCAACCGGCTTCCACCTGATTACCGATAACGGTGGTTTCTTCCCGCACGGCCTGCTGCCTGCGCTGGTGCTGGTGCAGGGGGTGGTGTTCGCCTTTGCTTCCATCGAACTGGTCGGTACGGCGGCAGGCGAATGTAAAGATCCGCAGACGATGGTGCCAAAAGCCATCAACAGCGTGATCTGGCGTATCGGTCTGTTCTATGTGGGTTCCGTGGTGCTGCTGGTGCTGCTGCTGCCGTGGAATGCATACCAGGCGGGGCAAAGCCCGTTTGTAACCTTCTTCTCTAAGCTGGGCGTGCCGTACGTGGGCAGCATCATGAACATCGTGGTACTGACCGCCGCGCTCTCCAGCCTGAACTCCGGGCTCTATTCGACGGGCCGTATCCTGCGCTCCATGTCGATGGGAGGCTCTGCGCCGAAGTTTATGTCGAAGATGAGCAGGCAGCAGGTTCCTTATGCGGGGATTCTGGCCACGCTGGTGGTTTACGTCTTTGGCGTGTTCCTGAACTATCTGGTGCCGTCCCGCGTATTTGAGATCGTTCTGAACGTGGCTGCACTGGGGATTATCGCCTCCTGGGCCTTTATTGTGGTCTGCCAGATGCGTCTGCGCAAAGCGATCAAAGAAGGCAAAGCGGCTGATGTGTGCTTCAAGATGCCGGGCGCACCGGTGACCTCCTGGCTCACCCTGCTGTTCCTGTTCAGCGTGCTGGTGCTGATGGCCTTCGACTACCCGAACGGTACTTACACCATCGCGACGATCCCACTGCTGGCGGTTCTGCTGATTGCTGGCTGGTTCGGCGTGCGTAAGCGCGTTCACGAGATCCACAGCACCGCGCCGCTTCATCACGACGATGAAAAGCACGACGCACCGCTGGTAGAAGAAACCTCGCGTTAATAAAAAAGCCGGGTGGCGGCTTCGCCTTACCCGGCCTACATCTCATGGTTTTGTAGGCCCGGTAAGCGCAGCGCCACCGGGCAATTCCACCATCACAGCGCGATACGAATCACATCGTCAGGCTGGGTCGCTTCCTGCTGACGGGTTGATTTCTGTTTCACCGTTACGTACAGCGTTTTACCGTCCGCAGACAGCGCCAGGCTGTTCGGGTAAACCGGGGTATCGTAGGTCCTGGTCACTTTGTAGGTTTTGGCGTCAATCACGCTCACCTTGCCCGCCTCGCGGTGCGTCACATAGGCTTCGTTACGCGCCGGGTTAAACAGTACGGCCAGCGATGCTGGCGCGGCGATTTTCTGCATCACGCTGCCATCTTTCAGATTCACCACCAGCACTTCTGGCTGTTTTGAATCCGTCACAAACGCACGCTGGCCGGCAGTGTCCAGGCTCAGGTTCAGGTAGAAGTGCTCTTTTCCGTCATCCTGCACTTTTTTACGACTGAGGATTTTGTTGGTTGCCGTATCAATGGTCACCAGCTCGCCGTCCGCATTGGTGGTATACAGGCGTTTTGCCTTCGCATCCAGCGCCAGACCGGTGCTGAACGTGCCGGTGTTGGTGATGGTGTCCTTCAGCTTCAGCGTTGCGCCATCAACAACCCAGATCACGCTCTCCTTGCCGATACCGGTAATGTAAACCGTATTGGTCGTGTCATCGGCCACCAGCTGGCGCGGCTGAAGCGGCTTCACCGTGTCGCTACGCTTGCGATCGTCCAGCACCAGGCGCCCTTTCACCTCGCTCGTTTTGGCGTCAATCGCCGTCACGGTGCTGTTGACGGTGTTACCGAACCACAGCGTCTGGGTGGCGTTATCGATCGTGGCGCCAAACGGCTTGAGATCGTTATGAATCGCCTGCGTCACTTCCAGCGTGACCGGATCCAGACGATAGACCACGCCGCCCTTATCGGTTTTGCGGCTTTGTGACGTCGCAACCCACAGCGCGTTTTCCTGCTGGCTGACGGCCATTTCATACGCGCCCTTGCCGACCGCTTTGCGCAGCATCTCTTCAGCGGCATGAACCTGGAACGTACCGGCAAACAGTAAAGAGCCCAACAGCAGAGACCCACGCAGGCGCGGCGAGCACAGATGACGTAAAGACATAACAATTCCTTTTTAAATGAGGAGATTTACCGCTGACATCACTTCCGGTGGGCAAAGTCATCGCTTTGCCGTTATTTTAATGAGAATAGTAATCATTAATGAGTTGAATGTGGAGTATTTCTTTCCTTCAAAACCTTACATTCACGAAATGTGCGGTTATAGTTTTCATAACATTTACAAAGGATTTAACATATATACACAGGTTCCAGTTGATTTGGTTCGAATTTTTCTTAACCGGTTTACTCCATGAAAATTATTACTGCCCGTAAGGCATCACTACCACTGCTCTTCGTTCCCGTCATTTTTGGCCCGCTGAGTGCGATGGCCGCGGAAGAACAGACCCTGATCGTCAGCGCCACGCCGCAAACCGTCTCCGAACTGGACACCCCGGCCGCAGTCAGCGTGGTGAGCGGCGAGGATATGCGACATGCCACACCGCGCATCAACCTTTCTGAATCCCTTGGGAGCGTACCAGGCCTGCAAATCCAGAACCGCCAGAACTATGCTCAGGATCTGCAACTTTCCGTTCGCGGATTCGGCGCGCGTTCGACCTTCGGCGTACGCGGGATCCGCATGTACGTGGACGGCATTCCGGCAACCATGCCCGACGGCCAGGGGCAGACGTCAAACATTGACCTCAACAGCATTGAGAGCGTCGACGTGCTGCGCGGCCCATTCTCTGCCCTGTACGGCAATGCCTCCGGCGGCGTGATTAACATCAACACCCAGACCGGACAACAGCCAGCCACAATTGAAGCCAGCAGCTATTACGGCAGCTACGGCACCTGGCGTTACGGCATGAAGGCCACCGGTGCGGTGGGCGACGGGACTCAGGCGGGGGATGTGGACTATGCGGTATCCACCACCCGTTTCACCACACATGGCTATCGTGACCACAGCGGCGCACGGAAAAACCTCGCCAACGCGAAACTGGGCGTGCGCATTGATGATGTCAGCAAGCTAACGCTGATTTTTAACAGCGTGGACATGAAAGCCAACGATCCGGGCGGACTGAGTTATCAGGAGTGGCAGAACAACCCGCGCCAGTCACCCCGTGGCGATCAGTACAATACGCGTAAAACCATTAAGCAGACCCAGGCTGGGATCCGCTACGACCGTCAGCTGAGCGAACAGGACGACCTCAGCGTGATGATGTACGCCGGTGAGCGTGAAATGACCCAGTACCAATCCATTCCGGATACCACGCAGACTGAAAATCCAGCGCATTCGGGCGGCGTAATTGATATGCAGCGCCATTATCAGGGTATTGATACCCGCTGGACCCACCGCGGCGAGCTGCTGGTGCCGGTAACGTTTACCACCGGCCTTAACTACGAAAATATGAGTGAAAATCGCCGCGGGTATGAAAACTTCGTGATGAACAACGGCGTGCCGGATTTTGGCGTGAAGGGTAACAAACGCCGTGACGAACGTAACCTGATGTGGAACCTTGATCCCTACCTGCAAACCCAGTGGCAGCTCACGCAAAAGCTGTCCGTTGAGGCGGGCGTGCGTTACAGCTCCGTCTGGTTTGACTCCAACGATCATTACATTACCCCGCAAAACGGCGATGACAGCGGTGACGCCAGCTACCATAAATGGCTCCCGGCTGGTGCGGTGAAATACGCCGTGACCGACGCCTGGAACCTTTATGCCGCGGCGGGACGTGGATTTGAGACCCCGACCATCAACGAACTCTCCTACCGTTCTGATGGCAAAGGCGGCCTCAATATTAATCTGCAACCGTCAACCAACAACACCTATGAGATTGGCAGCAAAACCCGCATCGGCAATGGCATCCTGACGGCGGCGCTGTTCCGCACGGATACCGACAACGAGATCGTGGTGGACGAAAACAAAGATGGTCGCACTACCTACAAAAATGCGGGGAAAACGCGTCGTCAGGGTGTGGAAATTGCGCTCGACCAGCAGTTTGCCGAAAACTGGAAGCTGAAAATGGCGTGGACCTATCTCGATGCGACCTACCGTACCAACGTCTGTAACAATGCAGACTGTAGCGGCAACCGGATGCCGGGGATTGCCCGTAACATGGGGTATGCGTCGTTTGGCTGGGAGCCTGAGGAAGGCTGGTACGCGGGGGCAGATGCCCGCTACATGAGCGACGTGATGGCAAACGACACCAATACCGCCAAAGCGCCCTCTTATACCGTGGTCGGTCTGAATACCGGGTATAAACTCAATTACGGCAAATGGGGAATGGACATCTTTGGTCGCGTCGATAACCTGTTTGATAAAGAGTACGTCGGTTCAGAGATTGTAAACGCCGGCTACAATCGCTATTACGAACCCGCCCCTGGCCGTAACTATGGCGTGGGCCTGTCGGTCTCTTATCGCTTTGAGTAAAACATTTTCCGGCAGCGCACGTTGCCGGTAAAAAAATAACATCATTCCCGGTAGCCTTAAGCGCCGGGAATATACTCAGGGAAGTTTAAAACGAATAAAAAAATAAGTGCGCCAGTGCGATCCTTAACTGTAGTATTGCCGTTGCAGGAGGATATTAGCTTCATCAATGGCTCGGTCGATCGCTTCCCGACTGGCCGTCACGTCCCTTTGCTCAAGCGCAGAAAGCAGATCGGCATAATGGTAAGTCGTTGCAGGGATATCTTTCATCTCTTCGTGCAGGTAGTTGATACACGGACCAATCCGTACCCAGAGCTGCTCAATCAGCGAGTTCAGGGTCGGCATTTCGGCATACTGATAAAGCGTAAACCGGAACACGCGGTTGGCATGGATCGCCTTCTGCACATCGCCCTGATGCATGGCGGTGCTGAAGTTATCTGACAGCGCGCGTAATGCATCCAGTTTGGTCTCGGTCATATTCTGACACGCCGCCGCAACGGCCATCGGCTCAAGCTGTTTTCGAATGGCGTTAATTTCGTTATAACGCTCCAGCGTAACCTCTGGCACCAAAAACGCCTGAGCAGGCGTGGCCTGTAATGCGCCTGCCGACACCAGGCGCAGCAGGGCTTCGCGCACCGGTGTGATGCTGGTGCCTAATTTATCCGCAATCTCTTTCGTGATGAGTCGAGCCCCAGGTTTTAATGAGCCCGTAATTAACGCTCCCTTTAAACTGTTCTCAACTTGCATCGTCAGACTGATTCTTTGTGCTTTTTCCAGGTTTTCCAAATCAAGCATGTTTAATTCCCGTAGCCAAAACAAAATGCCATTTTCAGCGACTGTTTAAAAAAACATCGCCGGTTTGATATATCCTGTATCGTCATGCCTGGTATGAAGGGCGCGCGTTAAAATAAAAATTGTTCAATTAATATTACGTTTACCACTTCTGGCTCAGCTGGGCCGATGGCGCGCAATGCTTATGGATTAATTAAAGACAATATATCGTATCTTCACAAATAATTATGGCGGACTTTGCCCGCCATAACCGATGCTCTGTTTAGTCCGCCGCCACGCGGATCACGACCTTGCCGAAGTTTTTCCCTTCCAGCAGCCCAATCAGCGCCTCCGGCGCCGCGTCCAGCCCTTCGGTGACCTGCTCGCGATAGTGAATTTTGCCTTCCTTCACCCAGCGTCCCATTTCCTGCTGGAACTCGTCGATACGATGACCATAGTCCTGAGCGATGATAAAGCCCTGCATGCGGATGCGTTTTTTGAGGATGGTCCCCATCAGCAGCGGCAAGCGATCCGGACCATCCGGCAGGTTGGTCGCGTTGTAGCCGCTTACCAGTCCGCAAACAGGTACGCGCGCGGAGGTATTCAGGAGCGGCAGTACGGCGTCAAAGACTTTACCGCCGACGTTTTCATAATACACGTCAATGCCCTGCGGGCAGGCTTTCGCCAGCTGTTCGGAAAAATCATCCGCATGGTGATCCAGACAGGCGTCGAAACCGAGCACGTCGACCGCATGGCGGCATTTCTCCTCCCCGCCGGCCACGCCGATAACCCGGCACCCCTTGATTTTACCGATCTGCCCCACCGTTGCGCCGACCGGCCCCGTGGCTGCCGCCACGACAAGCGTTTCCCCCGCCTGAGGCTGGCCGATATCAAGCAGCCCCATATACGCGGTGAAGCCCGGCATTCCCAGCACGCCGAGTGCCCATGAAGGGTGCGACGGGTTTTCGCCCAGCCTGACCAGCCCTTTCCCGTCGGAAAGTTCATACTCCTGCCAGCCGCTGTAGCCCAGAACCCACTCGCCCTCTTTATAATCCGGATGGCGGGAGGTCTCGACGCGGCTTACCGTGCCGCCCACCATCACCGCGCCAATCTCGACAGGAGGTGAATAGGATGGCGCATCGCTCATACGGCCACGCATGTACGGATCAAGCGAGAGCCATACGGTGCGTAATAACACCTGCCCCTCTGCGGGCGTGGGGATCGGCTGCTCTTCCAGGCGGAAATTTTCGGCAACCGGTGCGCCGTGTGGACGGGAAGCCAGTACCCAGCGTCGGTTTTGCGTAGTTGATTGACTCATTCATCGCTCCTTACAGCTGAAAATGTCATTCAAGTCTGGCACGTTATCCTGCGGATCGCCTTTGCATTATGAGCCGGACTGATTAAGCCGCACGACCAGATAAAGGCACGATTCATCCGTTTCGTTAATAAACCGGCAGTCGTTCGGCGGCCCGAGTTCCAGACAATCTCCGGCCTTCATTTCATGGCGGGTGTCCCCCTCCAGAAAGACCAGTTCACCTGCCTGCAACCAAATCAGCTGTCGCGCCAGCGCATAAGAGGAGGCGGGCATCGGCACATCGCTGCCCGCGGGCAGTTCCACCTGGACGAGGTCAATAGGCATATCGCTGCGCGGCGACACATGACGACGTAAATAGTGGGTTTGCGGATCGCGCCAGACGGGCTGGTTCGCCAGACGTAACAGTTTGCCCTCCTGCATTTCCGCGCGCGCAATGAGCGTAGACATGCTAATACCGAAGGCACCGGATAACCGGGCAAGTAGCGTCGCCGTTGGGCTACTGTCCCCCCGTTCAATCTTATGGATCATGGCGCGTGAAATACCTGCCCGTTCGGCCAGTTCGCTTAATGACCAGCCCCGCGACTCGCGTTCAAGGCGTATGCGGGCGCTAATGCGTTGATTCATATTGTCTGTCATTGTGTTCATGACGTCATACTATAGTGTACGGATGGTTTTTCGGGGCAGTTTGGTGACAAAAAAATAGGGATTTTGTCGTAGCGATGCAACACAAGAACTGTGTAATATTGTGAGTGAATCGTACTACTATAGTAAACAACACAGCCAGAGGTTAACCATGATCGTTCGTCATGCCTGCAAAGAAGATTGTGCCGCTATCGGTGAAATTTATAACCATGCGGTGCTGCACACCGCCGCCATCTGGAACGATACAACTGTCGACACCGATAACCGTATTGCATGGTTTGAGGCGCGCACGCTGTTGGGTTATCCGGTGCTGGTCAGTGAAGAAGAAGGTGTTGTGACGGGATACGCCTCATTTGGCGACTGGCGAGCGTTCGACGGTTTTCGCCATACGGTGGAGCACTCGGTTTACGTTCATCCCGATCATCAGGGCAAAGGCATCGGTCGGCTGCTGATGACGGAATTAATCAAGGAAGCCCGCCAGATTGGTAAACATGTGATGGTTGCCGGTATTGAGGCGCAGAATCAGGCGTCGATTCATCTGCATGAAACCCTGGGCTTTATTACCACCGGAAATATGCCGCAGGTGGGAACCAAATTCGGTCGCTGGCTGGATTTAACCTTTATGCAACTCCAGCTCGATGAGCGCAGCGATCCGGATGCTCTGCCATGAATCAATCGTTGACGTTAGCGTTTCTGGTGGCCGCCGGGATTGGGCTGGTGGTACAAAACACCCTGATGGTGCGCATTACGCAATCCTCTTCCACTATTCTTATCGCCATGCTGCTGAACTCGCTGGTGGGGATTGTGCTGTTTGTCAGCCTTTTGCTGGTGAAAAATGGCCTGGCGGGGTTTAGCGAACTGGCGTCGACGGTGCGCTGGTGGACGCTTATCCCCGGCCTGCTGGGGTCATTTTTTGTCTTTGCCAGTATTAGCGGGTATCAGAATGTGGGCGCGGCAACGACCATTGCCGTGCTGGTAGCAAGCCAGCTGATTGGCGGCCTGGTGATGGACATCCTCAAGAGCAACGGCGTTCCCCTGCGCGCGCTGGTAGGCCCGGTCTGCGGCGCAGCGATGCTGGTGGTCGGCGCCTGGCTGGTGGCACGGCGCCAGTTTTAACCCTTACAGGATAGTCCCACCCTGCGTGAGGTGGGCATGGCGCGCCTCCGCCTCTTCTTTATGCTGCTTACCATGATGCGCAATCGCGGTACGCAGGCGCTGCTGCTGGGTATAGCGATCTTCACGGCTGAGCTCTGCATCGTCGCTTAATTCGATCAGCAGTTCGTTCATGTGGGTAATTATGCTCTCTTCGATGGCGGCATCGACGCGGGCGATAACATCGTTTAAATGTGACATTGTCACTCCTTTCCAAATGCCCGGTGGCGCTACGCTTACCGGGCCTACGGGTGGTAACTGTAGGCCGGGTAAGGCATAGCCGCCACCCGGCAAGAATACGATCAGTTCAGCTTCGCTTTCGAGAAGTCACTGCCCATCAGACTCACGCTGTACCCGGTCACGTTGCTGCGGGTCGCGTAGAACGTTTTGCCGTTAGCTAACGCAATCCACGGTGCCTGCTGGTAGAAAATCTCCTGTGCCTGGCCATACAGCTTCGCACGTTCGTCCGGGTTGCTGGTCAGTTTGGCCTTTTGCACCAGCTCATCATACCCCTTATCACACCAGCGCGCGGCGTTAGATCCGGTTTTGATGCTGTTACAACCCAGCAGCACATCGGCGAAGTTGTCCGGATCGCCGTTATCAGACATCCAGCCGAACAGCGCGGAATCATGCTCGCCTTTACGCATGCCGGAGAGATATTCCCCCCACTCGTATGAGACGATTTTCGCCTTCACGCCCACTTTCGCCCAGTCAGCCTGGATCATCTCCGCAATGCGTCGCGAGTTCGGGTTGTACGGACGCTGAACCGGCATGGACCAGAGGGTCACTTCCGCGCCCTTATCCAGACCCGCCTGCTTCAGCAGCGCTTTCGCTTTTTCCGGATCGTAGCCGTAATCCTTCAGGTCTTTGTTAAAGCCGAGCATGTTCGGCGGGATCGGCGATTTAGCGACCGTACCAGACCCCATAAAGACCGCGTTAACAATGGCCTTTTTGTCCGTTGCGTAATTCAGAGCCTGGCGCACCAGCACGTTATCAAACGGTTTTTTCTCCGTGTTGAACGCCAGGTACCCCACGTTCAGCGCATCCACCGAGTGCAGGGTCAGGTCTTTGTTTTTCTTGATCGCTTCAAACTGCACCGGCGACGGCGCAGGAATGATCTGACACTCGTTCGTTTGCAGCTTAGCCAGACGCGTCTCAACATTTGGCGTGATTGAGAAGATCAGGTGTTTGGTCGGCACCTCTCCCTCCCAGTAGTTCGGATTGGCGACGTAGCGGATCAGCGAATCCACCTTGTACTGCTGAAGCACATACGGGCCGGTGCCGATTGGCCAGGTATCCACATTTTCAGGCGTACCCTTTTTCAGCATCGCGTCCGCGTACTCGGCAGAGAGGATCGAGGCGAAGTCCATTCCCCAGTCGGCCAGGAACGCCGCGTTGGGTTCACTCAGCGTGAACTGAACATGATAATCGTCGATCTTTTTCACATCCTGAATGAGCTTGTCGAGGCCCACGTCATTAAAGTACTCGTAATTACCCTGGGAAACATTGTGATAGGGATGCTTAGGGTCTTTCTGACGCATAACGGAGAAAATAACGTCATCAGCGTTAAAATCACGGGTCGGTTTGAAGTATTTATTGCTGTTGAACTTTACCCCTTTACGCAGGGTAAACGTGTATGTTTTGCCGTCTGGCGAAATGGTCCACGACTCGGCCAGAGAAGGCACCGGCGTGTTTTTTACCGGGTCGAAGTTAATCAGACGGTTATACAGCGTTTGCGAGCTGGCGACAAATGAGGGCCCAGAGCTGGCGATCTGCGGGTTAAACGACTCCGGCGACGCCTCGGAGCAGTAGATAATGGTGTCTTTGTTTGCCGCCCATGCGGCGCTTGCCGGTAGCAGCGCGCTCAGCGCGAGGGCGAGCACGGTTTTCCCTGTAGACATGGTTATTACCCTTTCGGTTTTATTATAGTGAACAGTAATAACAGCACAGACGTTTTGGCCTGACAAATAACGAATCACTATCAGGTTATTCTAAAGCCGTACATTTCGCTGGTTTTAGCATCATCCCGCAGAAACCGATTTGCCTTAAGGTCCATTATTCGTCAAGCACAACCGTCACGATCAATGCCGCAAGAAATCGTCCCTTTTGCCGTCTCCTCAGCCGTTTGCTTGCTTACCTGATTCGCTAAAGTAATGGCGTGAAAAAGTCTACAGGACCAAATCGTGGCAAAAACACTTTTACGCAGCGGTAATCTGGATGATTTTCAGGCCGTTGGCGGCGGCGGACAGGCCGTTTTTGAATCAGCGCTGCAAATCCGCGAAGCGCTTCGGTTGCGCAAACAACAGGCTATCGTTGATTGCCTGGCCATCCCCCAGGTCAACGACGGCGGCGATCGCGTTGACTGGTACTCCCCGGTTGAGGGAACTGTCTCCAGCTGGAAGGCGGCGGATGAAGATGATCGTTATCGCGCCCTGCGCTATCTGGAAAACACGCTCACCAGCGTGGAGTCGCTGAGTAAAAAATGCCTTCAGTCACCGAAAACGGCGCAGCAACTGTTTGGCTCTCTGCTCTCAAAAGCCTTTCAGTTTCCCGGTGAAAACTTTGTTTTCCTGGTGGATGGCAAACCGGTGCTCTGCTTCTGGGGTTTCGTCAACCTTAACGAAAACGCGCGCGACGACGTGCTGGACTGCCTGCGCGAATCGTTGGTCACTGAACCTGAGCCAGTGGTGATTAACGAGCCTGAACCTGAACCGGAGCCAGAACCGGCCCCGGTGGTGACCTTTGAGCAGGCCGACGCGCCGCTTATCACGCCTGTGACTACAGTCCGTATCACCGACGATGAACTGTATACGCCAGAGCCGGTGCGCATGAACGCCGCGCCGCCAGAGCCCGCACCGGCGGCCATACAGAAAAAACGTCGCTCCCCCCTGTGGTTGCTGCCGGTTGCCGCCGTCATTATTGCAGCCATCGCCACCCCGCTGCTCTGGCCAAAACAGGCCCCGATCGCAGCGCCTGTTGCCACACCAGCGCCAGTACCCGTCGCCATTGCTCCGGCCCCCATAAAGACGGTTGAGCCGCTTGAACTGAAACTCCCGCTGCACCAGGCCGAAGTGGTAGAGCCGAAGGTGAAAACGCCTGCCCCGGCAGCCGAACCGGTGGTCATTACCGCGATACCGAAAGATGCGATGGTGATGGAGGCAAACCAGGTCAAAGCGGGGTTAACGCGCTTCCTGAACGGCACCTGGCGCGCGTTTCTCGATGTGCAGGATCCGCTCACCGGCAAACCGCCGTCGCTGCGCTACCAGATCCAGAACAATAAAGGTTTCGCACGGGTCGTGCATGGCGACAACATTGTCTGCCGGGTAGACGTCTTTTCCGGATTACACAGCAACGGCGAGCTGTTGATCAAAACGCGCGGAAACGCGCGTTGCACCGACGGTTCACGCTATCCGATGCCGGAAGTGACCTGTAAGGCAGGTGCCAGCGATGTGGCGGAATGCACCGCACGTTACGATGCCAACACCGTCGTTCCTCTGACGTTCAAGAAAGCAGGTGTCTGATCCTATGCTGGTTAATCTTTGCGACTATAAACAGAGCGTGACGCTGATTGCTAACAGCGGCGTGCAGTTTCTCGATTTTGGCCTGACTCCGCAGGACACCGCCAGCAACGGGCGTTTCGTGCGTAAAACAGCAAATGGCCCGCTGCTGCGTCTGGATTTTGACCTGGTTAACGGCCGGTACACGCTCCCTGCCACCGATGGCGGGCAGCCGGAAGTGGTCAAGCCTGAAAGCACCATTCCACTGCATGACTCCCTGACCGTGCTGGACGGCGTCTGGCTGCCGATCCCTTTCCTGCGCTTTAACCCGCCGCGGACGTTTGTTGAAGGCCCGGATAACTGGGCGCGCGTCCAGGTACGAAAGCTTTCCACGCCCGACGCAGCTGGCAATACGCACCGGGTCACCGTCGCGCTCGACAGCCAGATTGCAGAGCATGCGACGTCTGCCCTGTCGCCGGTTGAAAACGATATCCTGAACGGCACGCGTTTCGCGCTCGCCTGGCGCGACAGTGAGGTTGAGAGTTTCCTCGACCAGACCTGGATTGACGGCTGGCTGCGCGAAGCCTTCACGCAGTTTGCCGACGGGGTTGAAAAACGCTCCGAGCGCGAGCTGCATCAGGCCATGCGCAGCTTTGAATATCAGGCGCACTGGCTCAACCTGCTCTCCATGCTCGGTGAACAACTCACCGTGCCGGAAGTGAAGTTTGTCACCCATACCCTGAGCACCCCTGCTATTCCTGTCGATTTGATCCTTGACGTAGGCAACACCCATACCTGCGGCGTGATTATTGAAGATCATGGTGATGCCAACGACGGCCTGCGCCAGACGGCTGAACTTCAGGTACGATCTCTGAGTGAGCCGCAGTTCCTGAATGAGCCGCTGTTTACCAGCCGACTTGAGTTTTCTGAAGCGCGTTTTGGCAAACAGCACTTCTCCGTGGAAAGCGGCCGGGAGGATGCGTTCGTCTGGCCGTCGATTGTCCGCGTGGGTGATGAAGCGCGTAAGCTGGCGATGCAGCGTCTGGGCACGGAAGGCAACAGCGGCATCTCCAGCCCGCGTCGCTATCTGTGGGACGAGACGCCGGTGGTGCAGGACTGGCGCTTTAGCCAGATGAACAGCAAAACCCAGCGCGAACCGCTGGCAACTGCGTTTCCGCTGATGAACCTGATGAACGACGACGGGGAACCGCTCTTTACGCTGCCGCAGGATGAGCGCCTGCCGGTGTTCTCTCCGCAGTACAGCCGCAGCACCCTGATGACGCACATGCTCTGCGAGCTGCTGGCTCAGGCGCTTGGCCAGATTAACAGCGTGGCCACCCGCCTGCGGCTCGGCTTCCCGGCCTCTCCCCGCCAGCTGCGGACGCTGATCCTCACCCTGCCTTCGGCAATGCCGAAACAGGAGCGCGAGATTTTCCGTCGCCGCATGTTCGAAGCCATCGCCATCGTCTGGAAGGCGATGGGCTGGCACCCGCAGGATGAAGATTTTGCCAGCCGCAAGCAGCAGGAAAAAAGCGTGGTGCCGGTCCCTGAGATCCAGATGGAGTGGGACGAGGCCAGCTGCGGCCAGCTGGTGTGGCTGTATAACGAAGCCATTTCCCATTTTGGTGGCCAGACCGAGGCCTTTTTCGCCTCCCTCGCCCGTCCGGATCGCGCGCCTGAGCCTGGCGTCCAGCCGGGGCGTGCGCTACGCGTGGCCTCGATTGATATCGGCGGCGGCACGACGGATATGGCCATCACGCACTATCAGTTAGATGATGGTTCCGGGAATAACGTCAAAATCACCCCGCAGCTGCTGTTCCGCGAAGGGTTCAAGGTCGCTGGCGACGACACGCTGCTGGACGTGATCCAGCGCTACGTTCTGCCCGCCCTGCAAACCCAGCTTCAGAAATCCGGCATAGCCGATGCCTCCCAGCTGATGGCATCCCTGTTCGGTGACTCCGGGCGGATAGATACCCAGGCGGTCCTGCGCCAGCAGACGGCGCTTCAGCTCTTTATGCCGATCGGTCACGCGATCCTGGCGGCGTGGGAATCGAGCGATGTTGACGATCCGCTGGCCGGGCTGCATGCCAACTTTGGCGATCTGCTTGCGCAAAAACCGACGCGCAACGTGATGAATTATCTCCAGCAGGCGATCGACCATGCGTTGCCTGCCGGCTCAGAACACTTTGATCTGTTCAGCGTACCGCTGCACGTCAGCTTCCGGGAGATGCGGGACGCCATGCTGGCGGGTCAGTTCACGCTGGCCGCCCCGCTTCATGCGGTATGTGAGGCGATCTCTCATTACAGCTGCGATATCCTGCTTATCACGGGACGGCCGGGCTGTCTGCCGGGCGTTCAGGCCTTGATTCGCCACCTGCAACCGGTGCCCGTCAACCGCATCGTCTGGCTGGATAAATACCAGGTTCATGAATGGTATCCGTTCAGCCAGCAGGGACGGATCGGCAACCCGAAATCCACCGCTGCGGTGGGAGCGATGCTCTGTAGCCTGGCGCTGGATCTTCGTCTGCCGCGATTTAACTTTAAAGCAGCGGATATCGGCGCGTACTCTACGGTGCGCTATCTGGGCGTGCTGGATAACACGATCAATACCCTGCGGGACGAGAACGTCTGGTATCACGATATCGACCTCGATAAACCCGGCGCGAAACTGGACGCCCGTCTGCACTTCCCGCTGCGCGGCAACGTTACGCTCGGCTTCCGGCAGTTGGCCAATGCCCGCTGGCCCGCGACGCCGCTCTATACCCTGAGCATCAACTCAGCCGAGCTGGCGAAAGCCATTGCGGGCGACGGCGTACTGAACGTGCGCCTGAAGCTGCGTGGCGGCACTAAGCAGGAAGGCCCGGAATCTTTCGAGCTGAGTGATGCCTGGCTACAGGACGGCACGCCAGTGCCGCCGGATGCCCTGACCTTTAAACTGAATACTCTGGCCGATCGCCGACACAGCGGCAGCCACTACTGGATCGACAGCGGGAGCGTATACCTCAAATGACTGCGACGACTGCCACCACTCAGGCCTTAATCGGGTGGATCAACGAGACGCGACAGCACGCCCCGATGCTGGATAACGAAGCCGACGCCCTGCTTGCCCGCCTTAACGCAGTAAGCGCGCGTGAAGAGGCGCTCGATCGCGCCCTTGTCAGCCAGGGCAGTATCGGCTTATATGGCCACTCGCAGGCCGCGAAAGCGCACCTGCTGGCTGCACTTTGCGGCAGCGGGGACGAACGGCTGAACGTTACGCCGGGTCAACGCACGTTTGATTACTTCTCGCATATTAACCCCGGGCATGCACCGACCAACATGGCCGTGCGTTTCAGCAGAGCGTCCCGCGAGGTCGCAGACGACGCGTTTCCCTTACGCCTGCGCCTGGTAACGGAGGCCGAGCTGGTACAGCTGTTTATCGCGCGCACCACGCTGGATCCGCAGATCCGCGCGGTGGATAAATCGGTGATTGAAGCCCGGCTTGAGAAGTGGCGGGCGCTGCGTCAACCGCAGAGCGTGCCGGGAATGACGGCGCGGGAAGTCGCGACCATTGCCCGGTTCTGGCAAAGCGTAGTACCCGGCGCTAAGCAGCATATTGATGATGCCCTGTGGCACCAGTTTGCCCTGCTGGTTCCGTCGCTTGATCTCAGCACCCGCGCCAGCGTCTGGTCTCTGCTGTGGGGTGAGCAGCAGGAGTTAACCCAGCAGTGGCTTAAATTCGCCCAGGTGCTGCATCAAACCAGCCATGCCAGCGCGCTTGCGGCGCCGTTGAGTCTGCTGGTGGACAGCTTTGGTCTGCCCTGCGAAGGCTTCCTTACGCACGGGGCGTTTACCCTGCCGGAAGCACAGGAAACACTGCTTCATCCGGTAAAAAACGGCGAGCTGCTTAACGCCATTAGCCTGCCCGTCGATGTACTGGCATCTCTGACCCGCGAAGTGGTGCTGCCCGTTGAGAACTGCGTGCTGGATAACGTTGACGTCATTGATATCCCTGCCATTTCTGAGGAAAACACGCCGCTGATGATGCAGGCAAAATGCCTGTGGTTGCTGGAGCATTATCGTCAGCACATTCAGCCGCATGTCCTGGTTATCTGCAATGCGACGGCGCACCACCAGCAGACCGCGAAAACGGCAAGGCTCCTGCAAAACTGGGTCAAAGAGACGCAGCCGGTTGAAGAATCCGCGTTGCCGGGGCTGGTCTGGGCCATTACCCCTCATGATGCGCGGTTTACCACAAAGCAGAATCTGGACGAAGCGGTGCAGCAATTGCTGGGCCAGCCGGGCCTGCGCTGGGGCACGCTCCAGGCGCTCGATACCCACAGCATGCAGCGGGTGATTGAGTGGCTGTCGCAGGCTACCCTGCCGGCACAGCGCCAGAAGCGTCTCCGCGCGCTAAAAAGGCTGTTACAAGAGTCGGTGTCGACGCTGATGCGCCCATATGTCGCGCCTCTCACTCAGGAGCCAGGCGCAGGGCGGGCACAGGCCGAAAAAATGGTCCGAACGCTGCAAGGCAGTGCCGCTCGTCATGGTGAACTGCTTGAGGGGCTTCTGCCGCCGTTAAACGCGTTTGAGACGCTGCTGACCGTTCACCAGCCTCGTGAGGAACAGGTCAACGGCCTGTTTAACGATGTTATCGATCTGTTTGCGGAAGAGACGCAGGAAAATCCAGGCGCGTTGCAGACCAAAGACAAGGCGCGGCTGGCCCATAACGTGTGGGTTAACCATCTTCGTCAGTGGAGTCGCAACGACGCGGCGGCTGCCCGTCTGGGCCTGGACGCAGAGGTATTACAGCAGATTGCGGATGTGCTGATCGTTACCAGCTACCGGCTGGATCTGCCGCTGCAACTGCAACGCATTGCAGAAAAAGATAAAAGCAGTGCCGCGCAGCTGCATGCCGCGACAGGCAATTTCATTAGCTGGCTTGGCTATGAAATGACGCCCGTTTCTGAACGGCCTGCAAGCCGGATCCGCAAAGGTCAGCCAATTTTTGTGACGCCAGTTGTGAGCAGCGCTTCTCCCCGTCTTACCCGACTTGGCGAGCAGCCTGTCCATGCGGCGACAGCCTATGTTTATGACTGGCTGGTTGCGCTCTACACCCGCGCGATTGAAAACATGGATTATCAGTGCCCGTATGACGTTCAGCCTGCTGCGCGGAAAGCCTTGTCTGCCTTGCTGTCTTAATCATTGCAGCCCGCAGCAATGCGGGCTACCCCTTCATGAGCCGTTTATGAAGCCAGACAAAGCCTGAGCCAACGCTGACGGGTTTTCCCAGGACATTGAATGGCCCGCATCAGGGATAATTTTTACAGCAACGCCGTTTTGTTGCAGGCGAATAAAATCGTCATCAGGCAGGGAGCGCTCACCAAAAACTAACATTACCGGGCAGCTCAATGACAAGAACAGGTGTGCCCAGTCAGGTTTAACGCCCTCGACCAGGCTTGTTGCGCCGCGCCAGACGGCCCAGGGGGCATTGCTTTGAAGGCTTCCAGCCCACGGCGACGTTTCCGCCCGCAGCATGTCATCATAGCCCTGAGCCAGAAAATGTTGTTCCGTTTGGGCCGCAATTGCTCGGCTGAACATCCCGCCACCCGCATGAAAATTGGGTTCAGATACTATCAGGCCCTTAACGCGCGACGTTAACAGTGCTGCCGTTTCGATCGCGATACTCCCCCCCATGCTATGACCATACAGCCAGAGACTATCCAGGGCGAGATGGTTTAACAGTTCAACCACCACCTGCGCCTGTTCGCTCGTGCGATAACGGTAGTTGTCAGGTTTGTCACTGTAACCGCTACCGGGAAGATCGATCAGAATGGCTCTGCGCCCCCCGAAACGGGTATCACAGACAATACGAGGATATTCATACGACGATGCACAGCCCAACCCGTGGATAAACACAACCGGGTCACCGAAACCGGGAAGATCCTGCCAGCGCACAGTGCAGCCTGCTTGCTGCGAATAGAAACTGTTCATAAGCACTCCATGTATGACGGACTGTATATTTATACAGCCTCAATGTATGGAATGCTATGTCTGGATGCCGATTCTGGAAGCGTGCTTCAGAAAAGAGAGATCAACAGGGCAACAGGAAAGCTCATCGGCCAGGTGGAACCCACCAGGAATGCGCTCAACAGGCGAATACGTTTACGATCTTTAGACAGGAACCAGGTGATTAATGCGCAGATGGAGGCCATGATTGCGTAGAACACCAACATCTTTTGATACAACGTCATTCTGTTTACCTGAGCCGAAAAATAACCGCACGCAATATGCGTCATATGTTGACACAGATCAAGTTTTTTCGTTACATCATAACCACTTAAATAATAAGGATAATAACAACTGAGTACCTTGTGTAACAACGCCGGGTAAAGCAAAACGGTTATTATTGATAAGATGCATATTAAATGCACTTATTGATAAATTCATCCCCGCAGAAAGCAGTTTAATAACAGCAGGCTTTTAAGGGAGGAAACATGCTACGCATTCCGCAGAGTTGCATTCACACCCGTTCCACGCCTTTCTGGAACAAAGAAACGGCCCCCGCCGGCATTTTTAAACGTCACCTTGATACGGGCACGCGCCCGGTGTTTACCCTCGCCTGTCGGTGATGCGTGGCGCAGTGCGTTATCTGGGCTATGCTGATGAATTTACACCTGAGCCTGACAGCGAGCTCGTCATTGAAGCGGGTCGTTTCGGCGTTTTCCCGCCAGAGAGATGGCACCACATTGAGGTGATGACCGACGACACCCTGTTCAATATTGAATTCTTTGTTGAACCTGAGGTGCTTAAGTCCCTTTAAGCGCCCGCCAACATGAAGGAAACTATGATGTTACGTATTCCTGAAAACTTTGTTCATACCCGCTCGACGCCGTTCTGGAATAAAGAGACCGCCCCAAAAGCGCTTTTTACCCATCACAACACCAAAGCCGGCGTGTACGGTCGGTTATCCGTCATGCAGGGTGCAGTGCGTTACTTTGGCTTTGCCGATGGCGACGCCACCGAACCCGATCTGGAAGTGGTCATTGAGGCCGGTTCTTTTGGCATCTCCCCACCCCAAAAATGGCACCGCATTGAGCTACTGACCGACGACACCTATTTTAATATCGACTTTTTCGCGGATCCTGCCGTCACGCTCAGCGGTGCGGGCATCGGTAAAGTGGTCAACACGCATAAGGAGTAAATAATGGGTAAGGCTACCTATACCGTGACCGTCACCAACAACAGCAACGGCGTGTCGGTGGATTATGAAACAGAAGCGCCAATGGAGCTGTTGATCCCGGACGTCGCGGCAGATGTCGTGAAGGATCTGGTGAACACCGTTCGCGCCTACGATACGGAAAATGAACACGAGGTCTGTGGCTGGTAAGCTGAATCGCCCGGCACTGCGCCGGGCATGAGGGTTTAGTGTTTGATCATTACATGCCGGACTACCGTGTAATCCTCAAGTCCGTAGACCGACATATCTTTGCCATAACCGGATAACTTCATCCCGCCGTGCGGCATTTCGCTCACCAGCATAAAATGGGTATTGACCCAGGTGCAGCCATACTGCAACCGTGCGCTGAGGCGATGGGCGCGTCCGACGTCTTTTGTCCAGACGGACGAGGCCAGGCCGTATTGCGAATCGTTGGCCCAGTTCAGCACCTGCGCTTCATCCTCAAATTCTGTCACACTGACCACCGGGCCAAACACTTCTCGCTGGACGATCGCATCTTCCTGCTTCGCCCCGGCCAGCAGCGTTGGCTGGAAGTAATATCCTGCCCCCTCTCTTTTACTGCCACCGGTGACGACGCGGATATGTCCAAGGGTTTTGGCTTCGTCCACGGCAGCACAAACGCGGGAAAGATGCGCTGCGGAGCTGAGCGGTCCCAGCTCGGTTGACGCATCGTCCGGCGCGCCCATTTTCAGGCTGGCAACGGCTGCGCCCAGCTTTTCGACCAGCGCGGGGTAAATCCCCCTCTGGGCATAGATACGACAGGCTGCGGTACAATCCTGACCAGCATTGTAGAAACCAAACGTACGCACGCCTTCAACCACGGCATCCAAATCTGCATCGTCAAAGACAATGACCGGGGCTTTTCCGCCCAATTCCATATGGGTACGTTTAACTGAAGATGCGGTATGCCCGATAATATGTTCTCCGGTAGCAATAGAGCCGGTGAGAGAAACCATACGGACTTTTTCGTGGCCGGTCAGCGGATCTCCTACGGTTTTTCCGCGACCAAACAGCACGTTCAGCACGCCTGGCGGGAAGATATCTTTCGCCAGTTCCGCCAGCTTCAGCGCCGTCAACGGGGTAATTTCAGACGGCTTGATGACGACACAGTTTCCCGCCGCCAGCGCGGGCGCCAGCTTCCACGCCGCCATCATCAGAGGGTAGTTCCAGGGCGCAATCGAGGCGACAACGCCAACCGGGTCGCGGCGGATCATTGAGGTATGTCCTTCGAGGTATTCTCCGGCAGCCAGCCCGTTCAGGCAGCGGGCGGCCCCGGCAAAGAAGCGAAACACATCGACCACGGCCGGGATCTCATCTCCCTGAACACAGTGCAGCGGTTTCCCGCAGTTAAGGAACTCCACTTTTGCGAACGCGTCAGCGTTGGCTTCTATCACATCAGCCAGTTTCAACAGACATTCGGCGCGCGTTTTCGGCGTCGTTTGTCCCCACTCTGTGAACGCGCGATCGGCAGCCTGGACGGCAGCGTCCACCTGTGCTGCCGACGCTTCAGCAATCTCCAGCAGCACTTCACCCGTGGCAGGATTATAAACCGCCTGCTTCTCACCTTCGCCGGTCACCAGTTCACCATTAATCAGCAATAGATTTTGCATAGCATCGTCCTGTTGAAATCGACATTGTTTTCGCTGTCAGCACACGTTCTGGCGGGCAGAAACGTGACAACGTCACGTTACCAATCCGCGCTCCCTTACTAAAGGTAGACCGCGCGTCATGTCGCTTCAGGAATTTTCATCAAGGTGTGACTGGGTGCAGCATCATTTCGCGGATTAACCCCGCCAGCTGGACGACCGCCTGCTCCTCCCGCTCGCCCCAGCCCCATGAGGTATTGAAACGGAAAAACGGTGTCCAGATATTGGAGGTGGAAAACATCTTGCCGGGCGCAATGCTGATTTGATGGGTTAACGCCTTCTCACTCAACCGCCCCGCATCCAGCTGTTCAGGCAGTTCCAGCCATAAAAAGTAGCCGCTGTCGTTATGATGGATTTTGACGCCGGCAGGCATATGACGCAAAAGCGATTGCCAGGCCTGCTGTTTGCGTTCAGCAAGCGTGCGTCGCAGGCGACGAAGGTGGGCGTCGTAACGTTTGGTCGCCAGGTAATCCACCAGCGCCAGCTGCATGGGAGAGCTGGTGGATAACGTACTCATCAGCTGCAACTGCTGAATACGGCGCGCATGTTTTCCCGCCGCCACCCAGCCAATACGGAAACCGGCCACCAGACACTTGGAGAATGAGGAGCAGTGCAACGTCATATCCTGCTTATCCCAGGCCTTTGCCGGAAGCGGCTTTTCACGGCCAAAGTAGAGTTCGCTGTAAACATCGTCTTCAATCAGCGTGACGTTATGCCGGGTGAGTAAGGCAACCAGCTGAGCTTTCTTCTCTGCACTCAGCGTGAAGCCGAGCGGGTTCTGACTGTTGGTCATCAGCCAGCAGGCTTTCACCGGATAATCATTTAACGCCTGCTCAAGGGCACTGAGATCGATGCCCTCACGCACATCAGTGGCAACCGACAGCGCTTTCAGTTTCAGACGTTCAAGCGCCTGGAGTGCGCCATAAAAACAGGGGTTTTCAACGATAACCCAGTCCCCTGGTTCAGTCACAGCCTGCAAACTGAGGTTAAGCGCCTCAAGCGCGCCCGCGGTGATCACAATTTCATCCGGGGAGATATTCATTCCCTGCTGAGCGTAGCGACGGGCAATGGCATGACGTAAGTCGACGTTACCCGGCGGCAGGTTTTCGATCACGCTCATGGCGGTAGCCGTTTTGCTGACGTTAGCCAGCGATCGGTTGAGTTGCTGAAGCGGGAAAAGGCGCGGATCGGGAAACGCCGAGGCAAAAGGGACAACGGAGGGGTCGCGGCTGGCCTGTAGCACGTCGAAAATATAGGTGTTGATGTCGACCACTTCATCGCGCATCACCTGCGCGGGCGGTGCAGGCTGGTGTGTGATCGGGCGGGCGGCAACGTAATAGCCTGACTGCGGTCTGGCAACAATGCGCCCCTGACTTTCCAGCATCTGATACGCGTGGCCCACGGTCATAAAACTCATGCCGCTGCTTGCCACCTGCTCTCGCAGAGAAGGCAGCTTATCGCCCGGCAACCATACGCCAAGCTCAATCTGCGAGATAATTTGTTGCGCCAGACGCTGGTATTTTTTCATCAGATTCTCCTTATTGCTGACAGTGTATATCAGCAGGAGAAAAAGAGAAGATTTTGCTAACTGTTATAGGAAACGCGGCAGATTACTTGCGGTACTCTGTAATGTGATTCTGAGCAGAACGCGCTGCGGCCAGGTGGTCGAGCGTGATCATCGACGATTTGCAGAAAATGCATTTCGCGCCGAACGGATTTTTGTCAGACACATCAAAAGCTGAGGTGCGGTACTGCGAGCCATGACAGCATGGGCAGCGGAAATGGATATAAGAAGTCATAGGATTCTCCTTTGAACGTAAAAACGTAAATTACTCATGAGCCGATCAGGCAAAAAATGGTTCGATACAAAACTAATCGGAATGTAGATAAAGACCCAAGAGAGGCTGCGGAGAGGCACAACGTGATGAGAACTGCTTTATAAAACTACGTCAGATATTTATTTGGATTCAAAACCAGAAATCCATTAACGCATGTTGCTGGCGACAAAGCAAGCTGTTTAATGCGTAAAAATCATAAAAAGAAATTTTTTATTCTTCCTTGTTAACTATATCAGCCAGATAAAATTCAGCTTTTCCCACAACTGTTATAGAAAATTTATCAAATTCTGCTTCTGATATCTCATTTGCCGCCTCTCTATCATAACAGTACACCGTTTAACATTGAGGCAGTGCATGTTTGGTTTAGATGCGTTTCATCTTGCGCGAATACAGTTCGCCTTTACCGTATCCTTTCATATTATTTTTCCGGCGATAACCATTGGCCTGGCGAGCTATCTCGCCGTGCTGGAAGGGCTGTGGCTGAAAACAAAAAATCCCGTCTGGCGCTCGCTGTACCATTTCTGGTCGAAGATCTTCGCCGTCAACTTTGGGATGGGCGTGGTCTCTGGCCTGGTGATGGCTTATCAGTTTGGCACTAACTGGAGTGGGTTTTCCCAGTTCGCGGGCAGTATTACCGGCCCCCTGTTGACCTATGAAGTGCTTACCGCGTTCTTCCTTGAGGCGGGGTTTCTCGGAGTAATGTTGTTTGGCTGGAATAAGGTCGGGCCGGGGCTGCACTTCTTTTCGACCTGCATGGTCGCACTGGGGACCCTCATGTCTACGTTCTGGATCCTCTCGTCAAACAGCTGGATGCAGACACCGCAAGGGTATGAAATCATCAACGGTCAGGTCGTTCCGGTGGACTGGTTTGCCGTGGTGTTTAACCCCTCCTTCCCTTACCGCCTTCTGCACATGTCGATAGCGGCATTTCTCAGCAGCGCGCTGTTTGTCGGTGCCTCCGCGGCCTGGCATTTGCTGCGCGGAAACAATACGCCCGCTATTCGCACCATGTTCTCCATGGCGTTGTGGATGACGTTGATCGTGGCCCCCGTCCAGGCGCTGGTGGGGGATATGCACGGGCTTAACACCTTAAAACACCAGCCAGCGAAAATAGCCGCCATTGAAGGCCACTGGGAGAATCCGCCGGGTGAGCCTACTCCACTGCTGCTGTTTGGCTGGCCGGATATGGAGCAGGAACGGACCCGTTTTGGCCTGGAAATTCCCGCTCTCGGCAGCCTGATCCTGACCCACAGTCTCGATAAACAGGTTCCGGCATTGAAGGAGTTCCCAAAAGAAGATCGCCCGAACGCCACCATTGTCTTCTGGTCTTTCCGCATCATGGCCGGCCTGGGAATGTTGATGCTGCTCCTGGGCGTGACGGCAATCTGGCTGCGTTATAAACAGCGCCTTTATACCTCACGTTCCTTCCTGTGGTTTGCCCTGCTGATGGGGCCGTCCGGGCTGATCGCGATCCTCGCCGGATGGGTAACAACGGAGGTCGGCCGCCAGCCCTGGGTCGTCTATGGTCTACAGCGTACAAAGGATGCGGTTTCCGCGCATGGCGATCTGCAGATGAGCGTCAGTTTGCTGGCCTTCTTCGTGGTTTATACCGCGGTATTCGGCGTGGGTTACAGCTATATGGTGCGTCTGATTAAAAAAGGGCCGCAGCCCCATGAATCCTTCGCGACTGAATCCGATGGCCGCCCTGCTCGTCCGCTTTCTGCCGTCACCACTGAATTTAAGGAGTAACCGTAATGGGTATCGATCTTTCCATTATCTGGTTCGTGATTATCGTTTTCGCCACGTTGATGTATATCGTGATGGACGGTTTTGATTTGGGGATAGGCATCCTGTTTCCGGCAACGCCGAATGCGGAAGACCGCGACGTGATGGTCAATAGCGTGGCTCCCGTCTGGGATGGCAACGAAACCTGGCTGGTGCTTGGCGGTGCGGCCCTGTTTGGCGCCTTTCCTCTCGCCTATGCGGTTATCATCGACGCGCTAACCATTCCACTGACAATAATGCTGATCGGGCTTATATTTCGTGGCGTCGCCTTCGAATTTCGCTTCAAGGCCACTCCGGCGCACCGCCCGTTCTGGGATAAGGCCTTTATTGGTGGATCAATTGTGGCGACCTTTAGCCAGGGCATCACCGTCGGCGCGGTCATCCATGGGTTCAGCGTCACTGGTCGCGCTTACAGCGGTGGTCCGTTTGACTGGTTTACCGCGTTCAATTTTTTCTGCGGTGCGGGTCTTGTAGTGGCTTACGCACTGCTAGGTTCAACGTGGCTGGTAATGAAAAGCGAAAATGCCCTGCAACAGCGGATGCGTCAGGTATCGAAAGTGCTTCTGCTCCTGCTTCTGGTATTCATTGCAGTAATCAGTATCTGGACCCCTCTCGCCCAACCAGCTATTGCTGCGCGCTGGTTTACGCTGCCGAATCTGTTTTATCTGCTGCCCGTTCCTGCGCTGGTTGCGATCCTGAGTCTGTGCCAGTGGCGCTGCCTGAACGATCCTGCGAGCCATACTCTGCCGTTTATTATGACATTAGGGCTGGTTTTTCTTGGCTTTAGCGGGCTTGGGATCAGCATCTGGCCGCATATTATCCCGCCGGACATTACCCTGTGGCAGGCCGCTGCGCCAGTCCAAAGCCAGGGCTTTATGTTAGTGGGTGCACTGTTGATCATTCCCGTGATTCTGGTCTACACCTTCTGGAGTTATTACGTTTTTCGCGGAAAAGTACAGCATGGGGAGGGTTATCACTGATGCAACAACCTGTATGGAAACGTTTGATGTGGCTTGCCATCATCTGGGGCGGCAGCGTTCTGGCGCTGGCCTGCGTAAGTATGCTCTTTAAAATGCTGATGGCCGCAGCCGGATTTAAATCGCACTAACTCACTGACCGGGTGCGCCGCCGCCCGGTCCCTTCCCGCACTTTCAGATAAACCCCATTAACACCCAGGAGGGTATGGTTACACTGAAAAAATATTTACGGTATTGATAGTTTGAGAAAAAAAATGAAAAAGCTCGCGGCAGTAAGTTTAATCAGCCTCGCACTGGCTGGATGCGTTAATCCTGGTAAAGCCTCCGTTCAGACCGAACAGCTAGAGAATCATCGTTTCGTTCTAGAAAATGTGGATGGCAAAGCGGTTAAAGGCGGGAAAACGCAGCCTGAAATTCGCTTCAGTGCGCAACCCAATATCAGCCTGATTAACAACATTGTCGTCTCCGGCACAATGTGCAACGGCTTCAATGGCCAGGGGAAACTGTCCGAAGGAGAGTTGACGGTCAAAACGCTGGCAATGACGCGGAAACTCTGCACCGAGCCGCAGCTAAATGAACTGGATCAGACCATCGCTGATATGCTACGCACAGGCGCACAGGTAGACCTGACCGAAGACCAGTTAACCCTGGCGACAGCCAATAAGTCATTGATGTTTAAGCGAGTTGAATAACTCAGTAGCTTCCGCACGAACCTACGGCAAGCGACTGCTCACTACAGCGTTTGCCATTTGGCAATGCGCACATGCCGATGGCGGAGCCGTCGAGCTGACGGGCAACGGAGAGTGAACCGCCGATCATTGCGCAGTTAGCCTGACCTGAACTGGACATCGCCGCTCGCATACCCGGCGTAACGTGTGCCGCTGTCGCCTGCTGTACAGGTTCATTGCTGCATGCCGACAACAGTAACGCGACACATCCGACCCAAAATGCTGAACGCATACCTTCCTCCCCATAATTAACGCGAAACCTATGCATAATAGGCATCACGCGCCGCATCGTCGAGAGCGGATGTGCGTATTTATGCGCCCTGGTAACAATTTCTCGCAATTTTTTAACGCGAATAGCCATCGAGTCATTGATACAGCGCATACCAAGGACACAAAAGCGAAAATCGTAAAACCTGAGCTTTGCTAAAATACACAGATAATATTCAGGGTCTGTCGTCGTTTTTCAGGCCCCTCTTTTTGCGCAATGTAAGGGTGTTGTCCTATGCAAACTATTGACGGCAATGGTGCAGTCGCGTCTGTTGCGTTTCGTACCAGCGAAGTGATCGCCATCTACCCCATCACTCCCAGCTCCACGATGGCTGAACAGGCTGACGCCTGGGCTGGTAATGGGATAAAAAACGTCTGGGGCGATGTCCCGCGGGTTGTAGAGATGCAGTCCGAAGCCGGTGCCATTGCCACCGTGCATGGTGCGTTGCAGACCGGTGCCCTGTCGACCTCGTTCACGTCGTCTCAGGGGCTGCTGTTGATGATCCCCACGCTTTACAAGCTGGCAGGGCAATTAACGCCGTTTGTGTTGCACGTTGCCGCACGCACCGTAGCCACTCACGCTCTCTCTATTTTTGGCGACCACTCAGATGTGATGGCCGTGCGTCAGACCGGCTGCGCTATGCTCTGCGCCAGCAGCGTGCAGGAAGCACAGGACTTCGCGCTGATTTCGCATATCGCCACGCTGAAAAGCCGAGTGCCATTTATTCATTTCTTCGATGGTTTTCGCACGTCCCACGAGATCAATAAAATCGTTCCGCTGCCGGACGACACCATTCTTAATCTGCTGCCGCAGGCTGACATCGATGCGCATCGCGCTCGCGCCCTCAATCCGGAACATCCGGTGATCCGGGGTACCTCTGCGAACCCGGATACCTATTTCCAGTCCCGCGAGGCGACAAACCCGTGGTACAACGCGGTCTATGAGCACGTTGAACAGGCGATGGACGATTTTGCCGCTGCGACGGGCCGCGAATATAAGCCGTTTGAATATTACGGTCATCCGCAGGCCGAGCGCGTGATCGTCCTGATGGGCTCCGCCATTGGCACCTGTGAAGAGGTGGTTGATGAGCTATTGACGCGTGGTGAAAAAGTTGGCGTGCTCAAAGTTCGCCTCTACCGTCCCTTCTCAGCGAAACACCTGCTCGCAGCCCTGCCGGATAGCGCGCGTGCAGTGGCGGTACTGGACCGCACCAAAGAGCCTGGCGCACAGGCTGAACCACTTTATCTGGATGTGATGACCGCTCTGGCTGAGGCGTTTAACCGCGGTGAGCGCGAAACGCTGCCGCGCGTCATTGGCGGGCGTTATGGATTGTCTTCCAAAGAGTTCGGACCGGAGTGCGTCCTGGCGGTATTTGCTGAACTCCGCGAGGCAAAACCGAAGCCGCGCTTTACGGTCGGCATTTATGATGACGTGACTAACCTTTCTCTGCCCTTGCCGGAAAACACCCTGCCCTCGAATGCGAAACTGGAAGCGCTGTTCTACGGTCTGGGTAGCGACGGCAGCGTCTCGGCGACCAAGAACAACATCAAAATTATCGGCAACTCTACGCCGTGGTATGCGCAAGGATATTTCGTCTACGACTCCAAAAAAGCGGGCGGACTGACCGTCTCCCACCTGCGCGTCAGCGAACACCCGATCCGTTCGGCATACCTGATTTCTCAGGCAGATTTTGTTGGCTGTCACCAGCTCCAGTTCATTGATAAATATCAGATGGCCGAGCGCCTGAAGCCCGGCGGTATTTTCCTGATCAACACCCCTTACAGCGCCGACGAGGTCTGGGCACGCCTGCCCCAGGAAGTGCAGGCGGTGCTTAACCAGAAACAGGCGCGCCTGTATGTCATTAACGCCGCGAAGATCGCCCGCGAATGCGGCCTGGCGGCGCGCATCAATACGGTTATGCAGATGGCGTTCTTCCACCTGACCAATATTCTGCCGGGCGACAGCGCGCTGATGGAGCTTCAGGGTGCAATCGCCAAAAGCTACAGCAGCAAAGGTCAGGAACTGGTTGAGCGCAACTGGCAGGCGCTGGCGCTGGCCCGCGAATCGCTGTTCGCGGTGCCGTTGCAGCCGGTCAATGCCAGCAGTCCGAACCGGCCGCCAGTGGTGTCTGACGCCGCCCCGGATTTCGTCAAAACCGTCACGGCGGCGATGCTTGCCGGACTGGGCGACACCCTTCCCGTCTCTGCGCTTCCGCCTGACGGAACCTGGCCGATGGGTACGACCCGCTGGGAAAAACGCAACATTGCCGAAGCGATCCCTATCTGGAAAGAAGAGCTGTGCACCCAGTGCAACCACTGCGTGGCGGCCTGCCCGCACTCCGCCATTCGCGCCAAAGTGGTGTCGCCAGAAGCGTTAGATGGCGCACCGGAAAGTCTGCACGCGCTGGATGTAAAATCCCGCGATATGCGTGGTCAGAAATATGTCCTACAGGTGGCGCCGGAAGACTGTACCGGCTGTAACCTGTGCATCGAGGTGTGCCCTGCGAAAGATCGTCAGGACCCGTCAATCAAAGCCATCAATATGATGTCGCGTCTTGAACATGTTGAAGAAGAGAAAGTGAATTATGATTTCTTCCTCGACCTGCCTGAAATCGATCGCAACAAGCTGGAACGCATTGACATTCGTACCTCGCAGCTCATCACCCCGCTCTTCGAGTACTCCGGGGCGTGCTCCGGCTGCGGCGAAACACCGTATATCAAACTGCTCACTCAGCTTTACGGTGACCGAATGCTGATTGCCAACGCGACGGGCTGCTCGTCAATCTATGGGGGTAACCTGCCGTCTACGCCATACACCACCGACGCGAACGGTCGCGGCCCGGCGTGGGCAAACTCGCTTTTTGAGGACAACGCAGAATTTGGTCTGGGATTCCGTCTGACGGTCGATCAGCACCGCGCCCGCGTAATGCGTCTGCTGGCACACTTTGCCGATAAGATCCCGGCAGAACTGAATGATGCCCTGCATGCGGAGGCCACACCTGACGTTCGTCGCGCGCAGGTTGCTGAACTGCGCAACGCGCTTCAGGGTGTTGAAGGGGCTGAACAACTCCTGACTGATGCTGACGCGCTGGTTGAAAAATCTGTCTGGCTGATCGGCGGCGACGGGTGGGCCTACGATATTGGTTTCGGCGGTCTTGATCATGTCCTGAGCCTGACCGAAAACGTCAATATTCTGGTGCTTGATACTCAGTGCTATTCCAACACCGGCGGACAGGCCTCGAAAGCAACGCCATTGGGAGCGGTCACGAAATTTGGTGAGCACGGCAAGCGCAAGGCGCGTAAAGATTTGGGCGTCAGCATGATGATGTATGGACACGTCTACGTCGCGCAGATTTCGCTGGGGGCGCAGCTCAACCAGACGGTGAAAGCCATTCAGGAAGCGGAAGCGTATCCAGGCCCGTCGCTGATTATCGCCTACAGTCCGTGTGAGGAGCATGGCTACGATCTGGCGCTCAGCCACGACCAGATGCGTCAGCTCACCGCAACCGGCTTCTGGCCACTGTACCGCTTCGACCCGCGCCGTGCCGATGAAGGGAAATTGCCGCTGGCGCTGGATTCGCGTCCGCCGTCAGACGCCCTTGCCGAAACCTTACTTCAGGAGCAGCGTTTCCGCAGGCTGAACGCTCAACAGCCAGAAGTGGCAGAGCAGCTATGGAAGGATGCGGCAGCGGATCTACAGAAGCGTTATGACTTCCTGGCGCAACTGGCGGGGAAAGCCGAAAAATCGACCAGTGAATAACTTTATGCCCGGCTTGTCCGGGCATTTTTTTGCCAAAAAAAGCCCGATGCACGTGCACCGGGCGAATCCAGAAGATCGCTGAAAATTGCCTCAATGTTCTGAACAATATTCACGTGAATTATGGATGAAAAAATCTTAAAGGCATATAACGGCGTGGAGGTTACCTTGTTTTCCACGTAATTAATAATTTTTATTTTGTATTGATTATAATAATTCATTCATGGCATCAATCGTTATTTCTACCGCATCATTTAGTTTAGATTTTACTTAACCCGTAACAATTATATTTTATTCATCCGCCGTCAGAGTGATTTAGCATGGGACAGCTTTCCAGCCCGGAAAGTTTACGAAGTAATAAAAAAATAACTGCAAAGGAATAATCAAAATGCAAAGAAAAGTACTGGCACTGATGATCCCCGCTTTGTTAATGGCTGGCGCCGCTCACGCAGCTGAAATTTATAATAAAGACGGCAATAAACTGGATCTGTATGGCAAAGTAGATGGTCTGCATTATTTCTCTGACGACGCGTCTAAAGATGGCGATCAAACCTATATGCGACTGGGCTTCAAAGGTGAAACCCAAATCAACGACATGATGACCGGCTTCGCACAATGGGAATACAACATTCAGGCAAACAACACCGAAGGTTCTGACAATCAGTCCTGGACGCGTCTGGCCTTCGCGGGTGTGAAGGTGGGCGATTACGGCTCCTTCGATTACGGCCGTAACTATGGCGTCCTGTACGACGTTGAAGGCTGGACCGATATGCTGCCAGAATTTGGTGGCGACTCTTATACTTATGCCGATAACTTTATGACCGGTCGTGCAAACGGCGTGGCGACCTACCGTAACACCGACTTCTTTGGTCTGGTGCAGGGTCTGAACTTCGCGGTGCAGTATCAGGGTAATAATGAAGGTAATAACTGCGACGAGAATTTCTGCTCTACCAATGAAGGGACCAACAACGGTCGTGATACACGTCATGAAAATGGTGACGGTTACGGTATATCCGCAACCTACGATTTCGGCATGGGCTTCAGCGCAGGTGCGGCATATACTTCATCTGACCGTACCAACGATCAGGTAAATTACACTACTGCGGGCGGCGATACTGCGGATGCATGGACCGCAGGTCTGAAATACGATGCCAACAACATTTATCTGGCGGCAATGTATTCCGAAACCCGCAATATGACGCCGTACGGCGACAATGCAGATGCGGTGGCAAACAAAACCCAGAACTTCGAAGTCACCGCACAATATCAGTTCGATTTCGGTCTGCGTCCGGCTATTTCCTATTTACAGTCCAAAGGTAAAGACCTGGGCAATGGCCAGGACGATAAAGATCTGGTGAAATACGCTGACGTCGGTGCTACCTACTATTTCAACAAAAACATGTCCACCTATGTTGATTATAAAATCAACCTGCTGGATGAAGATGATTCGTTCTACAAAAACAATGGCATCGGTACGGATGACATTGTAGCGTTAGGTCTGGTTTACCAGTTCTAATCCCGTTAGCCCGCAGCGATCTGCGGGCTAATTTTTATCGCTGTTTCGCCTGTTCTTTGCGGAAAGAGAGATAGCCAAATACTCCGCTGTCGCCATCCATAGGGTGATTAACTCCATCCATTACCACCACTTCCGGGAAGTCGAATGGCGTGACATTTTCCAGACAGGCGACATTCACACCATATTCATTGGGATTGGAACGTCGTTGATGGAACGTGTAAATACCGCAAATCGAACAGAAGAAATGGCGCGCCGTGCCGGTGTTGAAACGGTACTCTGTGAGCGTGTCCGCGCCCTGCGTCACCTTAATGCCCGTCAAAGGCGCTGAAACCACTACCGCCCCACGCATCCTGCAAAACGAGCAGCTACATCGACGAGCGGTATTCAGGCCGTCCGACAGCTCAACCGTAAATTTCACCGCCCCACAATGACACTGTGCATGACGAATGTCAGCCATCGTTATACTCCTTTTCTCACTAACTCAGCCGCTTTTAAAAAGACCTCATCTTCGACACCATCCCCCTTCTGCCTGCCGAGCCTTACCAGCTCAGCGACAATACTTTCACGGTTGATGATCTTCTGGGATGAAACCAGCCCGATAACGGCGGCACCAATCGCCAGCCCAACTAATCCTGTCTGCTCGTCTTTATTTTTCATAGAAGCGCTCCCTTGTCCCCCTCAAAAGCGTAGCAGGAGAACTGTAAAACGCGCTGGTACGCGGGAATGAGATCCGTGCTTTATCTCAGCTGTTCGCCAGGCAAAACAGGAGGGGTTCTGAGCGGTTATCAGACAACGTTGAAGAGGACAACATGAATAGCGGTGCGCATAGAGAGGCCGAATGGGTGTTAAAACCGCCTTCGAAAAGGCGGCAGGTCATTACTCTGGATCTTTATCGCCTGATTCAGGCGCTGAGCCAGGATCATCTTTCGGTTTTTTTCCATCCTTGTCCGGGTTATCCGGGCTGGGATTATAATCAGGATGGTCACCATTAACGGGACGGTCAGTCATTTTCACCTCCGTTTTTACTGCGTAAGCTGTAAGTGTAGACAACCCTTCAGCCTTAACCAAACTTCCCCTGTGGAGCTCATTTGTAAATCGTGCTGGCATTCGGCGCTGCAATCCGTACCATACACGACACACTTTCGCATGCTGGTTTTTACCGGTAGCCGCAAACCCGTCTTTTATCGCTAACCAGATGGGGCACATACATGCGCAGATGGTGTATGAAATCTATGCTACATGGATAGAAGAGATGAACACGAAGCTGACGCTTTGAAATCGTTTTCCTCACCCTGTGCCCCATTTGAGATCTGAGTAACGAATAGATGCAACAAAATCAAGAGATTAACAAGAAAGAACAGTACAACCTGAATAAACTGCAAAAGCGACTGCGCCGTAACGTGGGCGAAGCCATTGCAGACTTCAACATGATTGAAGAAGGCGATCGCATCATGGTCTGCCTGTCGGGCGGTAAAGACAGCTACACCATGCTGGAGATCCTGCGCAATCTACAGCAAAGCGCACCGGTGAACTTTTCCCTGGTCGCGGTTAACCTCGATCAGAAACAGCCGGGCTTCCCGGAGCATATCCTGCCGGAGTACCTTGAGAACCTGGGCGTTGAGTACAAAATCGTAGAAGAGAATACCTACGGCATTGTTAAAGAGAAGATCCCAGAGGGCAAAACGACCTGCTCGCTCTGCTCACGTTTGCGTCGCGGCATTCTGTACCGCACCGCAACCGAACTGGGCGCCACCAAGATTGCGCTTGGTCATCACCGGGACGACATTCTGCAAACGCTGTTTCTGAATATGTTCTATGGCGGCAAAATGAAGGGAATGCCACCGAAGCTGATGAGCGACGACGGCAAACACATCGTGATCCGCCCACTCGCCTACTGCCGCGAGAAAGACATTGAGCGTTTCTCCCAGGCCAAAGACTTCCCTATCATTCCGTGCAATCTGTGCGGCTCACAGCCGAACCTGCAACGTCAGGTCATTGGCGACATGCTGCGTGACTGGGATAAACGCTATCCGGGCCGCATCGAAACCATGTTCAGCGCCATGCAGAACGTGGTGCCTTCGCACCTCGCCGACGTTGAACTGTTCGATTTCAAAGGGATTAACCACGGTTCTGAGGTGGTGAATGGCGGGGATCTGGCGTTTGACCGCGAAGAGATCCCGATGCAGCCTGCTGGCTGGCAGCCAGAGGAAGAGGATGCGCAATTCGATGAACTGCGCCTGAACGTGGTAGAAGTCAAGTAACCTGGCAGCGTCTCAGATATCGTTTCTGAGACGCGTTTTAAGCTTATTTCAGCAGTCGAACGCGGCAGGTCTTCCCTTTAATCTTCCCGCCCTGCAACTGTTTCCAGGCCTTATGCGCAACCGACTGGCGAACCGCTACGTAGACATGCGCAGGATGGACCGTGATCTTGCCAATATCTGCCCCGTCGAGACCGATATCCCCAGTTAACGCCCCCAGAACGTCACCGGGACGCATTTTGGCCTTTTTACCGCCGTCGATGCACAGGGTGGCCATTTCCGCCGCCAGCGGAGCGATGCTGATATTACCAGGGGTATTCACCCAGTTGAGTTTCAGTTGCAGCATTTCCGCAAGAATATTGGCGCGCTGCGCCTCTTCAGGTGCGCAGAAGCTGATGGCGAGACCACTGTTACCTGCGCGCGCGGTACGTCCGATGCGGTGGACATGCACTTCCGGATCCCATGCCAGTTCGAAATTCACCACCAGCTCAAGCGATTTAATATCCAGGCCACGGGCCGCCACATCCGTTGCAACCAGCACGCGTGCGCTGCCGTTAGCGAAACGCACCAGCGTCTGATCGCGATCGCGCTGTTCCAGATCGCCATGCAGCGATAATGCGCTCTGTCCGGCATCATTCAGAGCATCGCACACCGCCTGACAATCTTTTTTGGTATTACAGAACACCACGCAGGACGCTGGCTGGTGTTGGCTCAGCAATTTTTGTAGCAGTAGAATCTTGCCGTGCTGCGATGTCTCGAAGAACTGCTGCTCAATCGCTGGCAACGCATCGACAGCATCGATTTCAATGGTCAGCGGGTTCTTCTGCACGCGCCCGCTGATCGCCGCAATCGCCTCGGGCCAGGTGGCAGAAAAGAGCAGCGTCTGACGCGTGGCTGGCGCAAAGCGGATCACTTCGTCAATCGCATCGCTGAAGCCCATATCCAGCATGCGGTCAGCTTCATCCATCACCAGCGTTTGCAGTGCATCGAGTGAAACGGTGCCTTTTTGCAGGTGATCGAGCAGACGGCCCGGCGTTGCCACAATGATATGCGGCGCGTGCTGAAGGGAATCGCGCTGCGCACCGAACGGTTGCCCGCCGCAGAGCGTTAAAATTTTAGTGTTAGGCAAAAAACGCGCCAGACGACGCAGCTCACCCGCGACCTGATCGGCCAGCTCGCGCGTCGGGCAGAGTATCAGGGACTGGGTCTGAAACAGGGTTGCGTCAATGTGTTGTAACAGGCCTAGCCCAAATGCAGCCGTTTTTCCACTGCCGGTTTTCGCCTGCACGCGCACGTCACGGCCTTCAAGGATAGCCGGCAGCGCGGCGGCCTGGACAGGGGTCATAGTGAGGTAGCCCAACTCATTCAGGTTAGTCAGTTGGGCTTCAAGCAGAACGTTCAGCGTGGAAAAAGCGGTCACAATATACTCTCGTGGTAATGATTGCAGTCAGATGGCGCGTATCCTCGCAGATCTGCGCTAACGATGCGACAATTTAATCGGTTCTTCATCGGGCGGCGGATCCGGCATCGGCTGCGGACGTGGGACAGGATCGGGTATCGGCGTCGGATCGGTGGGCACCGGATCGGACTGCCAGGTGTTGAGGCGTTGCAGGGCAAGTAGCATACTCATCTTTTCCTCCAGATTAGGGTGCTGACCCCTAAAGGGTAGACGCAGATAAACAGGAGGCAAAAAAAAAGCCGACTATGAAGTCGGCGTCGTACGAATCAATTGTGCTATGCAGTAATTCAAAAAAAGGAAGTAAGACAATATGGAGCGCAACGCCCATCGCTTGACGTTGCATTCACCTGCGGGAGTAATATTGCACCGAACATGGTCGGAGTTTATTGACTTCGCTCAATTAAAATGTCGTTTTGAAGCCGACTCTGCCTCAGAAAAGCGTAAATTTACAGCCATTTACTACGATGCAACCACCATGCAACACCCCCAATCAAAACCACTAACATGACGCAAAACGTGGTGAAGCCATAGTGATATTCACCGCCGGGGATCCCTCCGAGGTTTACGCCAAACAACCCCGTCAGGAAGGTACTCGGTAAAAAGACCATCGCCATCAGCGACATGGTGTACGTTCTCCTGGCTAACGACTCCTGCATCACCTGGGCTATCTCATCCGCCATGACTGCCGTTCTGGCAATACATGAGTCAATCTCGTCCAGTCCACGTCCGAGCCGGTCAGCGATATCCTGCATTCTGCGGCGCTGATCGTCGTTCATCCAGCTCATGCGTTCGCTGGCCAGCCGCGCATAAACGTCGCGCTGAGGGGTCATATAGCGGCGCATCACGATGAGCTGCTTACGCAGCAACGCCAGAAAACCACGTGGAGGGATTTGCTGATCGAGCAGGTTATCTTCCAGATCGATGATTTTATCGTGAAGTTCTTCTATAAACTCGCTGGCATGATCGGTCAGCGCATCACATACATCCACCAGCCAGCTGCCGCAATCCGTAGGTCCGGTGCCCTCTTTCAGATCGTTAATGACGTCATCCAGCGCCAGCACTTTTCTCTGGCGGGTGGAAACAATCAGCCGTTCATCCATATAAACACGCATTGCCACCAGCTGATCCGGACGCTCATCCGTACTGCCGTTTATACAACGCAGCGTAATTAACGTCCCCTCACCCATGCGGCTGACGCGGGGTCTGAGACTTTCTCCCGCCAGCGCATCCCGAACGTTGTTGGGCAGTAGCGGCGTGGACGCGAGCCACTCTGCGCTGTCCGGGTGCGTGTAGTTGAGGTGCAGCCAGCATGGATGTTCGCTGTCGATGTGATCCTGATCTTCAAGCGGCCTTGCGCCGCCACGTCCATCAAACACCCATGCAAAAACTGCGTCAGGTACGTTAACCTCAGACCCTTTAATGCTCTCCACAGCGCCTCCACCGTTTTATCTCTTTCGGTGTCAGTCTAGCTTTCGCCGAGGGTTAAGCAATAATTATGTGAGGCATCGTCCTGAATACGTTCAGGAATTCACCGCCCATTCGCGGCTTCTTAACGCATTGTCAGTCTGGAACTCATTTTCCAGACGGAAATTACGTGTTCGTGTCTGGAGCTCAATCACCTGATTGCGCAGCACATCTGACGATCCATTGAGTTCCTCAACCATCGACACGTTGCTCTGCGTTACGCGTTCAAGCTCTGACAATGCCTGCGTAATTTGTGAAATACCTTTTTCTTGTTCTGATGTTGAGGCGGATATTTCATCCATCAGTCTGCTCACATTGCCCGAACCGGTAACAATGTCATGCATGTTTTTTTCGGCTTCAGAGACCACGTTAACGCCCTGCGTCACGTTATGGCTGGTAACTTCAATCAGTGACTTAATATTTTTTGCCGCTTCGGCGCTACGATGCGCCAGGCTTCTCACTTCACCCGCGACCACAGAAAACCCTTTACCATGGTCGCCCGCTCTTGCCGCTTCAACGGCGGCGTTAAGCGCCAGAATATTGGTCTGAAAAGCGATACCGTCAATCAGCGAGATAATCTCTGTCATTTGCTGGGCGCAGTCGGTAATGGACTGCATATTGTTCGCGACCTGCCCCATTAACTCCCCGCCTTTACGCGCCTGCAACGTGGCGATATTCGCCTGCTCGCTGGCTAAACGGGTATTGTCGGCATTATTTTTTGTACTTGCAGCCATCTCTTCCATGCTGGCTGCCGTTTGCACCAGCGAAGCTGACTGCTGTTCTGTTTTGACGGAAAGCTGCGCGCTGCGTGAAGAGAGTTGATCTGACAGGGTCATCGCGGTTTGCGAGGAGGCGCGGATCTCACGGACCAGCGTTGCAATGTTGCTGGAGAGACTATTAATCCCCGGGATCAGTCGTCCCGCACAATTGTTGCCAAATTCAGGTATCGACACGCCAAGTTTGCCTGACGTCACTTCTTCAATACTTTTTTTCACAGTATTGATCGGCGTCACAAGATATTTTGTCATGTATGCCCAAAGCAAAAATAAGGCGATGAATTGTACAATTATGACTGCAATAAAAAGCGAAGAATTGCGTGAAAATAGCGCTATAACTCCATCACTTACCAAAAATACACATAAAAGGAAATAGACAATGAACGTTCTGACACTAATATTTCTTAGCATACGTTTTCCTGGGACATTATATTTTGGTTGGCATTAAGGGTTATAGCATTGCCATACGAATTTGTCCTCACGTTCGTCGCTGGTTTGTTGTTTTGCAGTTTGATTTGCGCAGTTTTACTTAGGGCGGATAAAAAGCATGTTTTACGCTAAATATCTGGCTTGTCGTTGGGTTGCTGATACCCCTTCCATAACGGTAATTATATATTTAAGGAGGGGTACTGTAGGGCGCCGTTGTTTAGTGGTGCTTAATAAGTTAACGTAGTTAATACGCGCCCCTCCCGTTAGAGTGGCTTACGTTCAGGCCAGATAGTCGATAGTCTGGAAAAAGCAGTCCTCATTCATGAGAATATTCTCTTTTGCACTTTGATGCCCGAGACGAATATACCAGCCTGTATCAGGCGCCATGCTTAAATGGAATATCCTCGCCCCCGACAGACTATCGGGGACATTAATACTCATCGTCACACACCCCTTCTCCGGCCCCCTGATCACCTGTTCTGGCATAATGGTGACGCTGCGATCCCCATTTTGCAAAATGATCGTCGTAATAGCATAACGACATATACCGCTACTGAGGCTGTAGCCAACCGTACTTAAATCGGTGATATGTTTTTTAGATAAAATTATTTCAATACCAGAACCTTCAAACCATGTAATGATTTGCTGCGCAAGATCCTCCATCCGCTCACAAAACGTCCTGACTTCGGCCTCAGCCGTATTAACATAGATTGGTTTGTCCCCGATATTCTGTTGCACTTTCTTAAAAAAACGCTCTCTTGCTGACATGTCAACTCCGTGTTTTTCGCCAGTCTCATTATTCTTTTTGGTGCTTCAGCAGGGCATAGCTGGCAATCAACTGCTGAAGATGCTGTTCGGTCTGGTTTAGCTGCGCTGCTGACAGGGGTTGCCCGGCAGGTAAAATGGAAAGCAGACGAAGCTGCTCCTCAAGCGGAACGGTATGGCGAATAAATGACTACGCATTTTTCGATAAACGGGAGAAAAAATCTCTCTGAAGATATTCATCATGACAATAAGTGATGGGCTGATATGAAGGGGATATTCGGTAATAACCAGGCTGTAAAACTATCAACCCTTAGAGCGGGCGCTTATGCGGTTAATGGGTGTTTACCTTAATCACGTAGCGCCCTGACCTCTTTTTTAGTGCTTTTCAATATACATTGTTCGGCTATATGCAACATCCTCTGGGTTATTTATCGGATAACCTTTAACCCAGGGCTTGATGAGACGGCCATTGGTGTATTGATAAATAGGGGCAATCGGTGCTTTCTCGGTGAGGATCTTCTCGGCCATGTTGTAGTCGGCATTACGCGCTTTTTCAGTGGTTTCGAGCGTCGCCTGATGAATAATCTTATCGTAAGCAGGATCGTTGAATCGTGAGATATTCCCGCTGTGGGAGGAGGTCAGCAGCGACAGGAATGTCGACGGCTCATTGTAGTCCCCTACCCACGATGCACGGATGACGTCAAAATTCCCGGTATTGCGGCTGTCGATGTAGGTTTTCCACTCCTGATTCTGCAACTTAACGTCAACACCCAGATTTTTCTTCCACATGGATGCGACGGCAATCGCAATTTTCTGATGGTTTTCAGACGTGTTGTACAGCAGCGTTAATTTTAGCGGCCGCTGAGGGCCATAGCCTGCCGCCTGCAACAACGTTTTCGCCTGCGCATTCAGCTCCTGCTGCGTCATCTGCTCAAATGGCGAGGCTTCCGGCGTAAAACCCGCAGTGACATCGGGAGTAAAATGCCAGGCCGGTTTCTCACCGGTCCCCAGGACTTTCTCCGCCATAATACGTCTGTCGATAGTCATGCTGAGCGCGAGACGTACGCGGGCATCCGCGGTTGGGCCTTTTTGCGTGTTAAACGCGTAGTAATAGGTCCCAAGCTGTGGCGGTGTATATACCTGACCCGGAATATCTTTAAGCAGCTTCTGGTACATGTTTTTCGGAAACGATTCTGTAATATCGATATCGCCCGCCAGATAGCGTTTGGTCGCTGAGGACTCCTGGTTGATTGGCACAAAGGTGACTTTTTTAAGCACCGTCCTGCCGTTATCCCAGTAACGAGAATTTGGCTCAACCACCAGTTTTTCATTCACCACGCGATCTTTCAGCACATACGCACCGTTGCCAATGAGCGCGCCAGGGCGCGTCCATTCCTTACCGCTTTCCACATTGGCCTTTTGAACAGGATAAAACGCGAAGTTAGCCGTCAGATTGCTGAACCAGGGCAGCGGTTTGTCCAGCTGCACGCGCAACGTTTTAGCATCCACCGCCGTCACGCCGAGGGTATCCGGAGCAGCTTTGCCGTCGATAATGGCCTGGGCATTGTTAATGCCCGCCAGCGCCGCAAACCAGGCGAAAGGTGACGTTGTTTTAGGATCAACCAGACGACGCCAGCTATAGACAAAATCTTGTGCCGTCACCGGGGTTCCGTCAGACCACTTAGCGTTATCCCGCAACGTGAACGTCCAGACGCGGTTGTCATTGCTCTGCCAGCGCGTCGCCACGCCGGGAACTAACTCCCCTTTTTCGTTCTGATTTACCAGCCCTTCATAGAGGTCGCGGATCACCTGTATCTCGGGCAACCCCACCGCTTTTGCCGGATCGAGCGAAGCGGGCTCATCTTTAATATGTCGAACCAGCTCCTGCTTTTGCGCCAGAACCGTTCCTTCGGGAACCTCCGCGGCATATGAAAGTGAAGAAAGCCCGCACAGCCACAGCGCAGTACAAAGAAGCGAAACAGGATGCTTCATACGATCCCCTTAATGATGTCAGGTAACAGGCAGATGCGTAATTATTTGTTTCGAAACGGAGAAATGCAAATGCTTCCTCCGGAAAGTTGATGTCAGGCAATTTTCCACACACACGGAAACTATTTGATTAAGCGCGGCTTTTGCACAACACTGCCAGAAGTGACTTTATGATCAGGGTTTACTATGGCAACTACCCGACCAAGAACGGAACGCGGCGCCTTCCCGCCCGGGACTGAACATTATGGACGCTCGTTTTTAGGCGCGCCGCTGATCTGGTTTCCGGCACCCGAGGCCGATCGCAATAGCGGCTTAATCATTGCGGGCACGCATGGCGATGAAAACTCGTCTGTCGTGACGCTCTCGTGCGCGCTACGTACGCTGGCCCCCGATTTACGACGTCATCATGTGATTTTGACCGTCAATCCGGACGGTTGTCAGCTTGGATTACGGGCGAATGCACGCGGCGTTGACCTGAACAGGAACTTCCCGGCGGCAAACTGGCGCGCCGGTGAAACGGTGTATCGCTGGAACAGTTCGGCGCAGGAGCGAGATGTTGTCCTGCTCACGGGAGACAAACCCGGTTCCGAACCGGAGACTCAGGCATTGTGCCAGCTTATTCATAAGATCCACCCGGCCTGGGTTGTCTCTTTCCACGATCCCCTCGCCTGTATTGAAGATCCTCGTAATACGGCGCTCGGGCAGTGGCTGGCGGATGCGTTTGCTCTACCTCTGGTGAGCAGCGTTGGCTATGAAACACCCGGGTCGTTTGGCAGCTGGTGCGCAGACCTCAGCCTTCACTGTATCACCGCAGAGTTTCCGCCCATCTCCTCGGATGAAGCGAGCGAAAAATACCTGAGGGCGATGACAGATCTCCTGCGCTGGCAGCCTTAAAGATGAAGTACACCGGAGGTAAAATTCAGGGCGGGTGATACGTCAACCGCCAGCCAGGTTGGGCCGTCAAGATCGGCAAAACGCACGCTGTTCACCAGCGGGAGCGCAGCGCCGATCGCTCTGGACGTGCACAACATGCAGCCCAGCATCAGAGCAAAGCCTTGCGCCTGCGCATCTTGTGCCAGTGCCAGGGCCTCGGTTAATCCACCTGTTTTATCCAGCTTAATGTTCACCATTTCGTAGCGTCCCTCGAGAGCTGACAGGCTCTCACGGGTATGACAGCTTTCATCTGCACAGACGGGAAGCGGATGAATAAAATTCGCCAGGGCGGCATCGTCTTCTGCCGGGAGGGGTTGCTCCAGCATGGCAACGCCCAGATCGGCAAGCAGCTGACAACGGGCTGCCAGCCCTTCGCTATGCCATGATTCGTTCGCATCGACGATAAGAGTGGCATCAGGCACCGCCGCACGAATGGCGACCATGCGTTCGCTAATCAGACGATCGTCGAGCTTCACCTTTAATAATGTTGCACCGGTGGCATACAACGCCTGAGCGCTGGCGGCCATTTGCTCTGGTTCACCGATGACCACCGTTTGCGCGGTGACGATCGATTGCGGCAGCGTAACGTCCAGCAGCGCAGGCAGCGGTTTTTGTTGTTTCGCCGCTTCCAGACTCCAGAGTGCGCAGTCAATCGCGTTGCGTGCCGCGCCGGCCGGCAACCGAAGCTGAAGAGCCTCGCGCGTCAGACCCGCCTGCAACTCGGGCACCACCGTCATAATTTGCGCCATGACTGACGCCAGGCTTTCTCCGTAGCGAGGATAAGGGGTACATTCCCCGACGCCTTTTACGCCGTCCTCTTCACATTCAACCACGACCACACAGGCCTCATTACGGCTGCCACGCGAGATCACAAACGGGGTGTGCAATGGCCAGGCTTCTTCATAGACCTTAACGCTTCTCATCACTGACTCCTTGCAGGCCGGAAAGGCAGAAAATTGGTTTGCCGTGCTAACTGCGGATGACATACACTAGCCACGACGTTAACTATTTGTAAACAGGAAGATATCTATGTCACAACTCGTTCATTTCCAGGGCAACCCGGTTGCTGTTGCAGGTTCCATCCCACAGTCTGGCAGCAAAGCACAGCCTTTTACTCTGGTGGCTAAAGATCTGTCTGACGTCACGCTGAGCCAGTTTGCTGGCAAACGTAAAGTCCTGAACATTTTCCCAAGCATCGATACTGGCGTTTGCGCTGCATCAGTGCGTAAATTCAACCAGCTGGCGACCGAAATGAACAACACCGTAGTGCTGTGCATTTCTGCTGACCTGCCGTTTGCCCAGTCACGCTTCTGCGGCGCTGAAGGCCTGAGCAACGTCATCACCCTTTCCACTCTGCGCAGCCCGGATTTCCTGGAAAAATACGGTGTTGCCATTTCCGAAGGCGCGCTGAAAGGTCTGGCTGCTCGTGCGGTGCTGGTGATCGACGAAAACGACAACGTTGTTTTCAGTGAGCTGGTTAACGAAATCACTACCGAACCGGATTACACCGCTGCACTTGAGGCGCTTAAAGCCTAAACGTAAAAAAGCCTCTGCGAAGAGGCTTTTTTATTTATTCGTCACCCTTCTTCTGATTTAACCCATACTCGCGCAGCTTATTCGCAATCGCGGTATGAGACACCCCAAGACGTTTAGCCAGCTTGCGCGTGCTCGGATAGCTGCGATAAAGCTGCGTTAACACCGAACGCTCGAAACGGCTGGTGATGTCATCCAGCGAGCCTTCCATTGCCTCTTCGCCTACCGAGACCGTCCCGGCATCGTAATCCGGCAACAGAATATCCTGAGGACGCAGTTCATACCCTTCAAGCTGAGTTAATGCGCGATAGACCGCATTTTTAAGCTGACGAATATTGCCCGGCCAGCCGTAACGCGTCAGCACGGTGCCCAGGTCGGCAGAGAGCTTCGGACGCGGCACGCCCTGCTCGTCGGCAAAACGGGCCACGAACAGTTCTGTCAACGGCATGATGTCCTGCGGGCAATCGCGCAGCGGCGGAATATTGAGCGTCAGAACGTTGAGACGATAGTAGAGATCTTCGCGGAATACCCCTTTCTGCACCAGCTCCACCAGATTTTTCTGGGTGGCGCAGATGACGCGCACGTCCACGTGCACTTCATGATCTTCCCCCACACGGCGGAACGTGCCGTCATTGAGAAAACGCAGCAGTTTCGCCTGCATGCGTGGCGACATTTCGCCAATCTCGTCCAGCAGCACCGAGCCGCCGTTCGCCTGTTCAAAGAAGCCTTTTTTGCCTTCCGGCGCATGCCCGAACAGTTCACTTTCCACCGCATCTTCAGGAATAGACGCGCAGTTCAGCGCCAGATAAGGTTTTGCCGCACGCGGGCTGGCCATGTGCACAGCATGCGCCAGCAGATCTTTCCCCGTACCAGTATCCCCGGTAATCAGCAGCGGCGCCGTAAGATTTGCCAGCTTGCGCGCCTGGTCGATTACATGACGCATCTTCGGGCTCACCGCAATAATCTGGCTGAATGCGCCGACGTCCTGGCTGGAAAGATTCTGTAACTGGCGTCCCATGCGCACCGTGGAGCGCAGCATGATTACCGCGCCGGTGAGCACCCGCGCGGCATTTTCCCCTTTCAGGTAGACCGGCGTGATCTCCATCAGGAAATTCTGTCCGTTGATAACGACATGCTCGCTATGGGTATTTTGCGGGTTGCTGTCCAGCCAGCGCTGGAAATTAAAACCGGTAATCAGTTGCGTGGCGTGGTGCCCGATAAGTTTTTCCTGAGTCTGCGCAAACAGCTGGCAGCTGGCCTGGTTAACGCGCTCGACTTTATTTTTCAGATCGAGAGAGAGAAACGGCTCCGGCATTGCTTCCAGCAGCGCGCTCAGCGCAAGATGTTCCCGCTCGGACGGCATCCAGGGGATGGTGCGTACATCCGTAACGCCAGCGATACGGCGGATTTCCGCCATCAGGCTACTGAAGGTATTAAATTCAATTTCGGCAAAATTGAGGTAAATTCGCCCGACAGGGTCGATCTCTATGCCACGTAAATCAATGCTACGTAAAACAAGAAGATCGAGTAACTCGCGGGTCAGACCGAGACGGTCCTCACAAAAGACTTCCAGACGCATGGGAAATTCACCGTTTAAGCCAATAACAGTAAAATGATATGTCAGATCACGGTATTCGGGAAGGTGGCTGTCAACAAATATTGACAGCCCGCACGATTAGTAAACAAAACCTCACTGAGCAGGTTTTTTATTGAGCGTCTCTTTAAGCTGGCCAATCAATTCGCGACGGAAATCCCCCAGCCGCGGCTTATCGCCATCGATCCAGGGGAGTGGACGACAAACCTCCATCGCTTTGATGCCCAGGCGTGCCGTCAGCAGACCGGCACCAATCCCCTGCGCCGCCCGGGCAGAGAGACGGGCCGCAAGATCCTGCGACATCCAGTCCATCCCGACCTCCCGTACCAGTTCGCTTGCCCCGGCGAAGGCGATATTCAGCAATACCAGTTTGAACAGGCGCAGCCGGCTGTAATAGCCAAGCTCGATGCCATACAGTCTGGCGATGCGGTTGATCAGACGCAGGTTGCGCCAGGCGATAAAGGCCATGTCCACCATCGCCAGCGGACTGACGGCGATCATCAGGGTAGATTCCGCCGCCGAGCGGCTGATCTCACGACGAGCCTGCGCATCCAGCACCGGCTGAACAATGTGGGCATAGAGCGTGACCACTTCCTGGTCATTCTGGGTTTCGTGGATCGCCGCATACCAGCGCTGAAGCGCCGGGTGAGAGTGATCAATCCCGGCCTGAGCCGCAAGCTTTTCACAAAAAGCACGCCCTTTTCCTGTGCCGTGACTGTGCAGCAGATCCCGCGCTTCATCGCGTTCGTGGGCACGCTGACGCAAACGCCAGAGGCGACGCCACTCGGTGACGACTGAGCCAACGCCCGCACCAACAATCAACGCCCCGGCGGCGCATCCCCCCAGCGCCACCCAGTCCTGCGTTTGCCAGGCATTGACGCCCCACTGCACGCCCTGGCCGATTACGCTCGCACCAAAAAGGGCTAACCCGGCGGTCACCATCTTGCGCCACAGGCTGCGTTTCGGGCGCAGTGCCGCATCAACCACCGCTTCCGCTTGCCCCTCTTCAGCCAACGGCTCGTCTGCCAGCACGGGAGCAAAGTTGTCGGCCTGCGGGCCGCTGAAGGTTTGCGCCGTTTTAAACGCCTCATGCGGGGACTGCTCAAGCTGGCCGGTAAAATCAATGCGTGGTTTTAACGGTTCCGTCATCGCAATTTATCTCCAATTAAAAACTCCAGCGCGGCATCCAGACGGATATGCGGCAATGGCTGGTCAACGTTCATACTCTGCGGACGGAAGGCTTCGAACTGAAAACCCTGGCTTTGCCAGAAAGCCTGGCCCGGCAGACGCGCCGGAACTTCCCCCGGATAGACCGTGAGCGGCGCACCGTCGCTGAGACGGTTGCCCCGCAGGGCCGGAATTTTCTCGCCATTCAGGTCAATCAACCCACTCTGCGTAGCCTGTACGGACGCTAGCCCCAGACAATCCATGCTGATCCCTTCGAAGGCCGCATTCTGCCAGGCATCCTGCACCAGCTGTTGCAGCAGGGATACCATGTTGGCGTGCTGATCGACCGTCACATGGTCAGCTTTTGTGGCGGCAAACAGCAGCTTGTCGATGACCGGCGAGAACAAACGGCGAAACAGCGTACGCTGGCCATAATGAAAGCTTTGCATCAGCTGCGTCAGCGCCAGCCGCATATCATTGAACGCCTGCGGCCCGCTGTTGAGCGGTTGCAGGCAGTCCACCAGTACGATCTGGCGGTCAAAGCGTAAAAAGTGATTTTTATAAAAGCCCTTAACCACCTTTTCACAGTAATAATTGTATCGCTCGCGGAGCATACCGGTGTTGGTGGTCTTGTCCGCCTGCGCCAGTTTCGATTCACCGATGCTGTCAACGTCCGGCCACGGGAAAAACTGTAGCGCGGGAGCACCGGCTAAATCACCCGGCAGAACAAAGCGGCCCGGCTGAATAAAATGCAACCCCTCCTGCTTGCACTGATGCAGGTAATCCGTCCAGGCTTCGGCTATGACGGCCAGACGGTTTTCATCCGCCGGTGCCAGCGGATCCAGTCCTTCGCAAAGCTGGCGCCATTTGGTCGACCACTCTGCCCGCTGCCCCTGCAACAGACCGGTCATCTGTCGGGACCAGCTCAGGTAATCCTGCGCCAGCATCGGTAAATCGAGCAGCCATTCTCCCGGGTAATCCACAATTTCGAGATAGAGCGTGGACGTTTCTTTGAAGTGACGCATCAGGGATTCATTCGAGCGGAAACGAAGCGCAAGACGGATTTCGCTCACGCCACGCGTCGGGGTGGGCCAGGCGGGAGGCTCCCCGTATAACTGCGCCAGACCTTCATCATAGGTGAAACGGGGTATGCCAAAATCACGTTGCGGTACGCGTTTCACCCCAAGCAACCGCTCCTCGCGCACTGCGCTAAGCAGTGGCAGGCGCGCCCCTGCATGCAGGTTCAACAGCTGATTGACCATCGCCGTAATGAATGCTGTCTTACCGCTGCGGCTCAGCCCCGTCACGGCAAGACGCAGATGGCGATCAACGCCACGGTTCACCAGAGAATTGAATTCGTTTTTAAGTCGCTTCATCGCCGTCCTTCATTGCCTGGAACCCTGAAAAAAGTCACTTCAGAATACAGTAAATTGGGGCAGATCGTTGATTATCAATTCTTAATTATTGCTATTGCCGTTTTCTCTCCAGTAAGATGGGCGCAATTGCTGTCCGTCTGGAGTGAGTAAGGTGTATGTCACCCACCATCTATGATATTGCCCGCGTTGCTGGCGTTTCGAAATCAACCGTGTCGCGCGTTCTGAATAAACAAACGAATATTTCTCCTGAAGCGCGCGAAAAGGTGTTGAAGGCGATAGAAGAATTAAATTATCAACCGAATAAACTTGCCCGCGCACTCACCTCTTCTGGCTTCGACGCCATTATGGTTATTTCGACCCGTTCAACCAAAACCACCGCAGGCAATCCGTTTTTCTCTGATGTACTGCATGCCATTACGGCAAAAGCAGAAGAAGAGGGTTTTGATGTTATTTTACAAACGTCCAAAAGCAGCGAAGATGATCTGCAAAAATGCGTGGGTAAAATAAAGCAGAAGATGATCAAGGGGATCATCATGCTAAGCTCGCCGGCGAACGAGTCTTTTTTCGCGACGCTGGACGAATATGGCGTGCCCGTGGTCGTTATTGGTAAAGTGGAAGGTAATTACCAGAATATCTATTCTGTCGACACGGATAATTTCCGCGACAGCGCCATATTAACCGACTCATTTATCAAACATGGTCGCACTAAAATTGCCTGCCTGCATGCCCCGCTCGATTATCACGTTTCTATCGATCGCCTGGCGGGCTATAAATCGAGTCTTGAGAAGCAGGGTATTGCAGTTAACCCGGACTGGGTTATTGATGGCGGATATACCCATGAAAGCGCGCTTCAGGCGGCCTGTCAGCTACTCTCTTCAGACAACCCGCCCGATGCGGTTTTTGCGACGGACAGCATGAAATTGCTGAGTCTTTATCGTGCCGCGGATGCGCTAAACCTGACGATCCCCGAACAGGTCGCAATGGCAGGATACAGCGACCCAATGCTATCTCTCATTTTAACCCCTGCGCCTGGCGGCTTTGATATCCCCACCAGAAAGCTGGGCGAAGAGAGCTGCGATGTGTTGTTCAGGTGCATAGCGGGTAAACCTGCCCCGCATAAGATATTGGTTGAAACGCATTTTTCAGATGCGGCTTCATTACGCTAAAAACCAGGGGCAAACGCCCCTGGTGAAGTGTTATCAAAACGCGTAATTCACGCCGATACCGGCATAGTGGAAGCGGTCACTTTCCCCTTCGTCATGGTTTTCCCATTCGTAGGCATATTCCAGCGTCATGGATAAACCATTGTTAAAATCATAGGCGTACAGCATACCCAAACGGTTGAAATCATGTCCTTCACGCTCAGGATCGTCTTGCCAGTCCCAGTTTGACCAGCGATCGAGTCCCAGACGGGTATAAGGCGTTAGCGTCGTCTGACCCAATGAAATCGGCAGATAGGCGCGAATTTCCTGAGTGGAGAATTCACCGTTATTACGTGAACCGTCCATATTAAAACCGCGCTCTAAATAGTAATTAACTTTTGCCGAGACCGTTTCGTTAATTGTCCAGGTAAAACCGGTTTCGGTCTCGACGCGGCTGTCAGAATAGCCGGTTTTTTCCAGATCGTTGGCAAACTGATACATGGCAAACCAGCCGCCAAAACGCCAGTCGTCGGTTAGTTTAATATCCCAGTCAGGCTGAACTTTATAGCGCTGCATATTAGCACTACCGTCTTTAGCACCATGCTCATCCTTAAAGTGATAGCCATAATTACGGAAGCCACCGGTCAGGCCGAACGTAAAATCATCGGTGCCGATAAAACGATAGCGTAATTCTACTTCAGGACGATCGAAATAGGTGCCGCGCGTCATGCTACTGTAATCGACCGGCCCTTCCTGATACATAGCCATCGAAATGGTCCAGGCATCCCATGTGGCATTAAACCACACGGAGGGTTCATATAATCCATCTTTATCGTCGGCCTGACCTTCGACGTTTTCAATTTCATACATGGCGCCAATATTAAATTCCCACTGTTTGGCTGATTCTGTTGCTTGCGCGCAGCTCACCCCTGCGCACAGGACGAGCGCAGCACTTCTTAGTAGAGTACTCATTAAAATATTCCTTTATAATTAACACACAAAAAACCGGAAACTTTCATTTCCGGCGAATACCTTTCTTATCTAATAGCTGTTTCAGTATCAGCATCGAAGAAATGGCACTTATTCATATCGAACTGGATGCCGATATTCTCTCCGGCAACGTAATCATCCGCCGCTCCCGCACGGACAACCAGTTCATGCCCACCCACGGAGGCATAAAGCATAAATTCAGCCCCGGTCAGCTCAGCAACGCTGATCTTCGCCGTGATGTTTTCACCGCTTCGCTGTACGGTGAGAATGTCTTCCGGACGGATCCCAAAGACAACCGCTTTACGCTGGTAACCTTGCGCATTAAGCACGGCCAGCTTGTCCTCCGGGATCTCCAGATGCAGCGTTTCGGTCACAAAGTAGCGGCCGTCGATCGCGCCACGAATGAAGTTCATCGCCGGTGAGCCAATAAACCCTGCAACGAACATATTCGCCGGCTCGTTGTATACCTGCTTCGGCGCGCCCACCTGCTGAATGATGCCGTCCTTTAAAATCACGATGCGTGTCGCCATCGTCATGGCTTCCGTCTGATCGTGCGTCACGTAAATCATGGTGGTATTAAGCTTCTGGTGCAACTTGCTGATTTCAGCGCGCATCTGCACGCGAAGTTTGGCATCGAGGTTGGATAAAGGCTCATCCATCAGGAAGACCCCCGCTTCGCGCACTATCGCCCTGCCTAACGCCACGCGCTGGCGCTGACCGCCGGACAACGCGCCAGGTTTACGCTGGAGATAGTCGCGCAAGCCCAGGATCTGTGCCGCCCAGGTAACGCGTTCTTCAATGACGGAGGGCGCAATTTTTTGCATTTTCAGGCCAAACGCCATGTTGTCGTAGACCGTCATATGCGGATAGAGCGCATAGTTCTGGAAGACCATCGCGATATCACGGGACTTGGCGGGAACATCATTCATGCAAACCCCGTCAATAATCAGTTCACCCGCGCTGATCTCCTCAAGGCCGGCAATCATTCGCAGCGTCGTGGATTTCCCACAGCCCGATGGACCGACGAAGACAATAAATTCTTTGTCTTCAATTTCGAGGTTGAAATCCTTCACCACGTGGACCTGGTTATCATAGATTTTCTGAATGTGTTTCAGAGACAGTTGAGCCATTATTAATTCCTTATCAATACGCCCGGGATGCCCAGAACGCCGTCAGGCGTTCCCAGGTCAGTTCCTGCGTTGAATGAAGTTGTAATCCCGCATGGTTCAGGCCAGGCCCAATCCCGACCGACAGCATGCCTGCGGCGTTGATCGCATCTACCCCTGCGGCGGCATCTTCGATACCAATGGCCTCTTCAGGACGCACGTTCAGTCCTTTACAGGCCGCAAGGAAGATTTCCGGGTCCGGCTTTGAGCGGCAAATGCGCGACGCATCGGCGCAAAAATCGAAAGCCTGATGAATACCCAACGCGTGCAAAATCCCAGGAGCATTAAGCGATACGGATGCCAGGCCAATTTTGACCTTCGCGGCGCGAATATCCGCCAGCACCTCGCGAATACCCGGGAGCAGCGAGTCCTGCGTCAGTGATGCCAGCGACTGGACGTAAAGCGCGTTTTTTTTCGTCGCCAGCGCCAGGCGCTGCTCGTCACTGAACATCCCCTCTTTCCCGCCATGTTTCAGAATGCGCTGGAGGGAGTCCATACGGCTTATTCCCTTCAGCTGTTCGTTAAATACTTCATCGAAGGTGATACCAATTTCCTCCGCCACGGCGCGCCAGGCCAGAAAGTGAAGATGCGCGGTATCGGTGATCACCCCGTCCAGATCGAATACAACAGCGTTAAGCGTCATGGCGCCCCTCCGTGGTAGCGGTCCCATTAACAGATGCAAGAAAGTCCTTACGCGCGCAGACCTTTCGCCCTGATACATGCAGCGTTTTACCCCACAGCGTCAACGTGACAGGTGCGGTGGTTTCAATGGTTAACTGGTCATCTTCACAGGTAATGTGCATCGTTGCGTCCCGCCACCGCAGCGGGAAGGCGAGTTTCTGCCAGTGAGCAGGCAGCTTCGGCGCAAGATGCAGCTCCCCTTCGCTAATGTGCAGGCCAGCAAATCCCTGAATGGCGCCCAACCAGATCGCACCGGTGGCGGCGGCATGAATACCATCATCACTGCTGTGCGGGTCGTCTCCCAGGTCAATGGCGATACCATCGCGCCAGAAGGCATACGCCCCGTCAGTGTCACCGCAGCGTGCGAGCACAATGCCGTGAATGGCTTTACTCAGGGATGAATCATGGATCGTGCGTGGCTCGTAGAACGCCAGATTGGCGGCACATTGCTGCGGCGTAAACCGTTCCGGCAGCAGGTAGTTAAGCATCACCACGTCGGCCTGCTTCAGGATCTGCATCTCGTTCACTTCCGCGCGAGAGTAATCAAGCAGAATGGTTTGCTTACCCGCTTTGGCTTTATAGCGGCTCAGATCGATGGCAGGTTTCGCCATGAAGGTATCGTCCTGCGGGATCACACCGTCTGCATCGGCCTCTGGCAGCCACAGGCGAGCCAGGAACTTCCCGGCATTCTCCGTAAAACGCGCATCTTCACGCCCAAACATCGCCATAAACTGACGCGCGCAGGCAACGTTGTGCCAGGCCAGATAGTTGGTGTAGGCGTTGTTGTTGACATGCTCGGTGTATTCATCCGGTCCGATTACGTCATGGATCTCAAGACGACCATTAATTTCCGCCGCGCGTCCCATCCAGAACGAAGCGGTTTCCATCAGCAGCGTCAGGCCCTCATTGCGCATAAAGGCATCGTCGTGTGTTGCCTGCCAGTAAGCGACAACGGCCCAGGCAATATCAGCCACGATGTGGTGTTCAGCGAGTGCGGAGGCGACCTTCTGGCGAACCCCGGTGCGGATGTTAATGGCCGCAAATTCTGGCGTCTCTTCCTGTCCGCTGGCGGCACTTTCCCACGGGAACAACGCGCCCGGCCAACCGTTACGGCGTGCTTTTTCACGCGCGCCCGAAAGATTGAGCCAGCGATAGCGCAGCAGACTGCGGGCAATCTGTGGACGGGTAAACAGATGGAACGGCAGCAGGAAAATTTCGGTATCCCAGAAGACGTGTCCCTTATACCCCTCACCCGTCAGCCCTTTAGCCGCAATACTGCTTCGCTCATCATGAGCAGGCGTCATTGTCGTCAGATGCCAGACGGCGTAATCCAGCGCCAGCTGATCCTGCTGTTCTGCACAAGTCACTTCCACCCGAGCATCACGCCAGACCGCTTCCCAGGCGTACGCTGAGCTCTCAAGCAACGTATCGTAGCCTCTTGCCGCGCAGACTTTGAGATCGGCCAGCGCGTTGCGGGCGAAAGACTCCTGCGAGAGCGATTTATCGCAGCGATGCGTCAGCCAGACGATTTTTTCAAGCGTGACAGTGTCACCTTGCGAGATAGTCAGAGAATGATGAACGCTGAGGCGACGATTTTTGGCAGTGAAACAGCTATCGCTCTTAGCAGAGAGCTGACAAAACGCCGAAACAACAACTTCAGACGCCCGGTCCTGCGTTTCATACACACCCTGCATGTAGTGCTGGTCAAAGACCCTTACCGAGATTTCATCCAGATGCTGCCTGCCGCTGTTCGTTTGTGTCGCATCTATGCCGGTTTTCAGCACGGCCTGAGCGGCGCCGTCAAGCGGTGTGATCGAGAGCTGCATTGCCACTAAGGGCAACTGGTCCAGCGAAACAAAACGACGGCTCTCGAGGCGATAGCGTTTTCCGTCCGGCGAACGCCAGACAACATTACGATGCAGTTCGCCGTTAGCAAAGGCCAGCTCGCGTTGCCACTCAAGAATTTCGCCTGAAAGGAGCGTGAAATTGATGCCGTCCAGCTCAACTTCAATCCCGGTGACATCCGGCAGATTGATCAGCTCAGTGGTTTCGTTGCGTCCCGCGCGATGATACAGCCCCGCGAGGTACATGCCTCTGGTCTGCTGGGTGTAATCTTCTTCATGCGTGGCGCGCATGCCCATGTAGCCATTGCCGCAGGCCATAATGGACGCGTACTTATTCAGGCTATGCGGGCAAAAGCCCGGATCGGTTAATACAGACTGGTTCAGCATAACGTCACGCTTTCCCCTGTTTCCGCGGCTTCATATAACGCCGCGACTAATTGCTGGATCACCAGCCCCTGCTCCGCATCGGCAATCATGACCGGCTCGCCCATTACGTGGCGAACAAACGCGTCCATACTGCGCAGATGTCTCCGATCGTCAGCTTCTTCACGCTGGGTCAGCGTCTGCAAAACACCGGCTTCGTCGTTATAAATGTGTGCCGGGAACAGCGTTGCACCCGCCTTCTCACCGCAGAAAGAGACGTTCATGATCGACTGCTCGCAGATATTAAGCGCAAAAGAGGTGTCCAGACGCAGAATGCCACCGTTGCAGAACTCAATCGTGCCAAACAGGGCATCTTCCACGGTAAACTGCGCAGGATCCCATTCGCCAAACTGGCCGGTGTGTTTCCGGTTCCCCAGTCTCTGGAAGCTGTGCGCGGTTACCCGCTTCACGGCCGGGAAGCCCAGCACATACATCGCGGCATCCAGCATATGAATGCCGATATCGATCAGCGGCCCGCCGCCCTGAAGCGATTTATTGGTGAACACGCCCCACCCCGGCACACCGCAACGACGCAGCGCCTGCGCGGAGGTGAAGTAAATTTCACCGAGCGTTCCGTTCATAACCGCATCGCGCAGGAGCTGGGTATCCAGGGCAAAGCGATGGTGAAAATCGTACGCGAGGACTTTTCCGGCCTTGCGCGCCGCGAGACGCATCTCATCCGCCTGGTGCGGCGTCATCGCCGGCGGCTTTTCACACATCACATGACAGCCTGCTTCGAGAGCCGCCATCACATGTTCAAAATGGAACCGGTTAGGCGAACAGACGCTCACCACATCCGGTTTTACTTCCTGCAACATCTCGTGAGCGTCCTGCCATGCCGATGGAATAGCATAACGTTCCGCAAACGCCTGTGCCTGCTCAAGGCGGCTGTCCATGACAGCCACCATTTGAACATCACTGCGCGTGGCGTAATACGAGGCATGCACTTTGTCTGCAACCTGCCCGGCGCCAATGATGGCGACGCGCAGAGGCAAAGGTGTAGAAGCACTCATCACGCTCGTCATCCTTAGCATTCACGCAAGTAAGTGAGAGAGTCCTTATAGGCCTGAGCCGGATCGTCGGCACACACCCGGCACTCGTACACGACATAACCCTGATAGTTATCGGCACGCAGCTGATCGAACAGGCTGGCGAAATCGAGGCTGCCGCTGCCCGGCTGATAGCGGTGGTTATCAGCAATGTGCACATGACCCAGCAGGTCGCGGTTGTGATGCAGCGCTTCCGTCAGGGAGTCTTCTTCAATATTCATGTGGTAGATATCACCGATGATCTGCACGTGCTTCAGGCCGTTCTCTTCGATATAACGACGCGCGTCGGCCAGGGTGTTGATCATATGATCCTGATAGCGGTTCAGCGGCTCCAGGTAGACGGTAGTACCGGTGCGCGCTGCCACCGCATCCAGCCAGCGCAGGGAAGCGCTGACCGCTTTGCGATCGCCGTCCAGGCTACGTGGCGAAGTCATTGGCGGCAGACGGAAGGTAAACATCCCCCACGCAGCCGGAACAATAATCCCCTTGCCGCCCACTTCTGCCAGCGCTTCAAGAATGCGTTCAATCTGCTGTAGACCGTTCAGGCGGCGTTCTTCGATAAAATCCCCGATCCAGCCATCGTATCCGCCACAGGCCGTCGTGACCGGCAGGCCGGTGGCTTTGATAGCCGCTTTTACTTCGTCGAGGTTTTCCACCAGCAGCCGGCCATCAATTTCGTAGCCATCAAATCCCATCGCTTTGATGTATTCGAATTTTTCCATGATAGCTGTCGGGAAAAAGGCCTGGTTTTGTGTTGCGATTTTCATGATTTGCTGTCCTTAGCTTAAAAAGTGACGCCCATTTTGATACTGAGTTCCGGGTGCTGATCGACATACTTCATATAGCTTTCCGGGCTGGTGGTGAAGGTGACGACCGGGTCGATCAGATCTTCACAATTGAGATAACCGTTCATCAGCAATTCCCAGCAGGTCTCTTCAATACGCTTGCGGCTCCAGCGCGGATAATCCGGGTTGGGTTCACTGCATGCGCGGGAGAAGACAATTTTGGCGTTGTTGAAGTGTGCCTCGCGACCGAGGTTGAAGCCCGCCGCAAACGGTTTGGCGAAGGCCACGTAGGAGATCGTTCCGCCGTAGGCGAGACCGCGCAGCGCAGATTGCAGCGCATCTGCAAATCCGCTGGTTTCGATGATTACATCCGCGCCCTGCTTGCCGGTCAGTTTCTTAATTTCCAGACCGACATCGGTACCGATTGGGTTCAGGCAGTGGTCTGCACCGTGACGGCGGGCGATCTCACAGCGATGTTCGATAGGATCGACACCAATAACCACTGACGCGCCGGCTTTTTTCGCCAGCTGAATCGCAATCTGACCAATCGCGCCCAACCCCACAACCACGACGAAATCCCCTACGCGGACGTTAGCATCACGCACGCCGCTCATGGCGAACTGCGCCGGATCGTAGCAAACGGCGTTTTTCCAGGATGCGCCCTGCGGCATTTTGCGCAGCTTATAGTTGTTCACCGCGTTAACAATGACCGTTTCCTGCAACGGGCCGTAGCAGCAGACGCTGTCGCCGATCTGGTATTCCGTCACGTCCGCACCACATTCGATGATGTCGCCGACGATCATGTTCCCCAGCTGGAATTTACCAAATTCGATGCCGCGCGCTGCACCTTCTTCACGCGGGGTAAACATCTGCCACTCCGCGTTGAACTCTTCATCGATGAACGGGCTTGCCGCGCGGAAATCCACGACTTCAGTACCGTGTTTCGGGGCGCCATAACGGGCACGAATCTTCACCTCGTGTGCTGCAACAGGACGATCTTCGTATTCCACCAGCGCCGCTACACGAGGCGCTGTCGCAACTAATTTTTTCATGACTGACTCCTTGTTAAAATCGGCCGCCTCAGCCCTTCACGCCGCCGGCGGTCAAACCACTTTTAATGAAACGTTCAGACAGGGCATACATAATGACGACCGGAAGTGCCGTGACCAGCGATGCCGCCATCATGCGACCCCAGATGTAATCTGGCGTACTGAAGAGCGTGTTCAGCCCCACCGGCAACGTAAAGTTGCTGGCGCTGGACAGGAAAATGGAGGCGAACAGATAGTCATTCCACGCCACCATGAAGCAGTAGACAAAGACCGACACCAGACCCGAGATCGCCAGCGGCACGGTGATGCGGAAGATGATTTGCAGGCGGTTCAGGCCGTCCATCATCGCGGCTTCTTCGATTTCGTCCGGGATGGTGTCGAAATAGCTGCGCAGCATAAAGACCGCGGTAGGCAACGTCTGCGTGACCATGGTGATGATCAGCGCCAGTTCGGTGTCATAAATGCCGAGCGCGGTGATGATTTTGAACAGCGGCACCACCAGCAGGATCCCGGAGAACATATAGACGGTGTAGAAGCTCGCATTGATCGTAGTGCGCCCTTTAAAGCGCAGTTTGGATAACGCATACGCGCCCAGCGTGCCGAGAAACACCGCAATGACCGAGGAGGTCAGCGACACCACCATGCTGTTACGGAAGTAATCCACAAACGGGAAAATCAGCGGGTTAAAGATGTCGATGTAGTGCTGTAGCGTCCACTCCTGCGGCAGAATGGTCGGGTGCAGCGAGATCGCCTCTTTCGCGCTTTTGAACGACGTCATCAACATCACAAAAAACGGAAACAGCGTGATAATCAGAAATAGCGCCAGTCCCAGATAAAAACTGATACGGCCCAGAACGCGTTTATTTGTTGCCATTGAGGTTTACCCTTTTTCTGGTCAGCAGAATGACAGCGAAGATGATCACAAACAGCACAACGGAAATGGCGGCTGCTTTACCCAGGTCATTGAACGCAAAGGCGGTTTTGTAGAGATATACGCCCAGAATGTCGACCTTGGTGGTGAGCAGATACACATCCGCAAACATGTAGAACATCCAGATGGTTCGCAGCGTGACCACCGTGGCCAGCACCGGCATGATGGCGGGCAACGTCACGATACGAAAACGCTGCCAGGAATTCGCTCCGTCCATCTCTGCCGCTTCGTACAACGATTTATCAATGGTCTGCAAAATCGCGAGGAACGAGATAAAGGCGTACGGGAAGTAACGCCAGATGGCGAACAGCACAACCAGGACAAAACTGCTGCCAGGATTATCGAACCACAGCGGCGCCTGATCGTAGAGATGCAGCAGATCCACGCCCAGGTAGTTCACAATCCCGTAGCCGTTGTTGAACATGTATTTCCAGGCAAATACCAGTGAAATAGACGGCGTCACGTAGGACAGGATCACCAGTGAACGTGCCGTTTTCCGCATGCGGAATTCACGGTTAAAGAAGATCGCTACGGCCAGTCCCAACCCGGTGCTGCCGAGGACGACCAGCGCCGTATACCAGAACGTCATCCACAGGGAGTGCCAGAACGCAGCATCGCCCAGAATGCGAATGTAGTTATCCAGGCCGACAAACACCGCATCAATACGCGGGTTCAGCGGTAAACGTAAAAAACTGATTTCAATGTTGGAAATCATTGGCCAGGCCACCAGGCCCCCCAGCAAAATCAGGCTGGGGGCCAACAGCAGCATGGCGAAAGGCATATCTGAACGACCAGAAAACAACGTCTTCATAATTCCCTTCGCAAAGCGCTCCTATCGTTGTGTTATCAGGTCAGTCAGTTTCTTCTGGCTGTTGCTTAACGTCGCATTGAGATCTTTTTGTCCCACCGTCACGTTATGCACCATGGAACTGATAATGCCGGAGCCGGTAACGTCTCCCATGCGGGTAAAGTTTTTGTCGCCTACGGCGCCAAATACCTGGACGTTCGGGAACTGGGCAATCAGCTCGTAAGGCAGTTGGCCAAAGGCTTTGATCACGTCGTTGTTTTTCCAGCTTTCAGTGCCCACCACGAGTTTGTTTACCGGCAGCGCCGCACCAGGGGACATCATCACCCAGTCAGACGCGTTTTGAGCCTGCTCCATCCAGGTCACAAATTTTTCTGCCGCCTGCGTTTCCTCTTCGGTCTGGCCGGTCGTGATCGTCAACGAGGTGATCATGCCGTACACGGCTGATGATTTTTCCGTCGGGACCACGAACCCCAGGTTGGCCGGATTGCCATCTTTGTAGACCGCGGGCAGGATATAGGTGGAGTAAACGGCCATCGGCGCAGAGCCGTTCATGAAGGCGTCTTTGATCTCCATGACATCATTTGAGCCTGGCATGGTGTTCGCGGCCAGTGCCCGATAAAACGCCAGCGCTTTCGACATTTCAGGGGTATCGATTTTCACGTTGCCGTTTGCATCAAAGACGTTGGCTCCGCCTGACAACGCAAACTGCGAGAAGGCCTGCTCCGTCATGACGCTTTCTGCGGTTGGAAGCGCGATACCGTAATGTTTTTTCGCCGGATCGTTGAGCGCCTGACTGGCTTTCAGCAGTTGCTCCCAGTTGTGCGGTTCTTCGATTCCCGCTGCCCCGAGCGCGTCTTTGTGATACCAGACGCCGGACAGCCACGCGCTAACCGGCACCCCCGTCCATGCCTTGCCGTCTTCGGTGCGAACAACGCGTAAAATACCGTCGTAAAAGGTAGCTTCACCGACGGCTTTAATCGCGTTGCCGATCGCGTCACGGTCCAGCAGTTGCTCTTTATCCATGACTTTGGCGTAGTCATGGCTGACTTCAATCACTTCCGGCAGCGCGCCGGTACGGGCCAACGTAATGACCTTGGTGTTATAGGCATCTTCCTCAACGGGGACCTGTTTCACCGTAATAGTCGGGTTTTCTTTCTCGAATTTTTCGATCAGTTTCGTAATAACTGCCTGACGCTCCTGTTCTACCGACGAGTGCATAAACTCAATGGTGACCTGAGATGCTTTATCGTCCTTACAGCCTGATAACAGGGCGCACGAAACCAGTGCTGATAACAGCACAATTTTGGGCATTTTCATTTTAGGGTCCTTTTTAGTTTTCTTTAATCCACATTACCTGCCATGGATTGAGGGTCAGTTCCGTACCGCTAATATCTTGTCCTGAGAGTAATTCCCTACCAAAGAGCGTTTGTCCATAAACGGTCTGCATTTTATTGCTAAAATTAAATAATGCTGTCATTCGCTCACCATTTTCAGCAACACGAACAATTTTAAGAATATGTTCACCGATTGCGTCAAAAATAGCCTGACTATCCGGATGGAACGCACGCTCGCCGCGACGAATAGCAATAAGCTCACTCAAACGAGAATAAATTTGATAACGAATACTCTTATTATTATTAAGCTCCCGATCAACCTGACCTGCGGTGTATTTCTTCCTGTTTATCGCGCGATTATATCCGAGACGTTCGACACCTTCATAATCGTTACGCGAACCAAGAATGCTTTGAATATATACAGCCGGTACGCCAGGAAAACTTAACAACACAGCATGCGCCAGGATGAACCGCGCAATGCGCTCATCATCTGAGCTGTCTCGCAAACTCAACGCATCAAGATAGGTGACATTAATTTCATAGGGGCTTCGCGTTCCGTCAGGATTATTTTTCCAGTTGACCAGCGCGCCTTCCTGCTGAAGCTTTTCGACCAGCGAGAGGATCTCTGATTCCGGAAGGATGCCGCGTAACGGGTTCAATCCGATACCATCATGTGAAGCCAGGAAATTAAACCAGGTGGTGTAAGTTGAAGGCAGCGCCAGCGAGCCCGCCCACCGGCACAGGGCTTTAACATCCTGACGATGAACGGCGTGCAGCACCAGCGGTGGTAAGGAAAACTGATAGACCATCTGGGCTTCATTTTCACCATCACCGAAGTAAGAGATATTGTCTTTGTGGGGAACATTTGTCTCAGTGATGATCACCGTTCCAGGCGCCACGGCGTCCGTAATGGTGCGGAACAGCTGGATAAGGCAATGGGTTTGTTCCAGATGAATACAGGTGGTTCCCGGGATCTTCCACATAAACCCGACCGCATCCAGACGGATATAACGCGCCCCTTCCATAAGGTAATGGAGCAGAACGTCAACCATGGCAATCAGCACCTGCGGCGAGGCGAAATTGAGATCGATCTGGTCATCGCTGAATGTGGTCCACAGATGACGAACGCTGCCATCATTAAGCGTAAACGGCGTCAGCAGCGGTAATGCGCGGGGACGCGTCACCGCCGATAAATCGGTTTCGGGATCGACAGAAATAAAGAAATCTTCGTAGCCCGGCTTCTGCGCCAGATAATTAGCAAACCATTCGCTTTTCGCTGACATATGGTTGCAAACGAAGTCAAACATTAAGCTGGCAGACTGTTTTAATTCCGCGACATCTCGCCAGGTTCCGGTTTCAGGTGCAACTTCGTGATAATCAATAACGGAAAATCCATCATCCGACGACCACGGATAAAACGGTAACAGATGGACATGAGAAAACGTGCGAGAAAGCCATTCATTATAGAAACGGGTAAATACCGGCAACGCTTTCTCCCCTTTCGCGGAGAACTGATCGGCATAGGTAATCAGCACAACGTCTTTTTCATCCCAGCCTGACTTACGCTTTTCCGTAATATTAACCGCCGCCTTTTCAAGCTTAGTTAATAACACGTTAAGGTGTGCATCTGAAAATGATTCACCGTAAATATGATTGATAAGTTTTTTAATTTTTGCGTTCACATTATTTTCCATGGTAGCGGTCCCACGGATTGGCAATCTACTCCCATGTAAAATATCTGTCAACGGACCCGGGGGCAGAAAGCGGCAATCTCAGCGCAGCGCAACGCATTATTGTGAGCTGCCGCAAAGAAAGCAGAAAAGCAGAAGAAACGCAGAAGGGAAAGTCATGCCCCTTCTCTGGGCGAGAAAGGGCGTATGCGGGAGGAACTAGCGTGACAGGTAGCGCCGGGAAACGCGTTTTGCCAGCTTCTGTAACAGCGGCTCCAGAGCGACCGCCAGCATCATTCTGACCGGCTTGCGGGCAACAGACTTGATCGCCCAACCCGCCACACCGGCCGGGCCATAACGTAACGCCGTCATCAGAACCAGTTTACCTGCGATTTTCAGGCCGGGTTTTACCTTCTGACCGGCCTGTTGCCAGTTTTGTTTCATGTAAGTTCTCTCTTAAAGCTGACGAAAACGACTTCTCAGCGTAAAGGTATCGGAGGTGACATAACGTTCCATCTCGCGCAATCGCTTCTCCCCTGCGCTCAGCTGTTCATCCACCGCGTTCAGGAGATCGCTGCTGGTTGGCGTGTTCTCCGCATCCAGCTCACCTTCCGGCATAGGATCGAGTACAAACGACAGAATGATGTATGCCACCAGTGTAATAAAGGCCAGGCCGAAGAAAATCGACAATACCGTGACCACACGCACCAGTTTTACCGGAACATCCAGATAGTGCGCCAGCCCGGCGCAAACACCCCGAACCATGCCCTGCTGTGGGATCCGCCACAGTTTTTTATTCAGATTCAGTCCAGCCATTACCGTTCCCTCCAGTTCGGGTGTTCCGCGTCCAGGATCGCTTCCAGCGCCTGAATACGTTCGCGCATTTTATTTGCCTCGGCAGAGAGCTGCGCCAGCCGCTGTTGTTCACTCTGCGACAGCTCACCGCGTGAACAGCGGTTGCTGTAGTGCAGCCATAACCAGATGGGCAGAACAAACAGCACGAAAATGGTCAGGGGTATAGCCAGAAAAAGCGCGCTCATGTGTACTCCTTGTCTTACGATGCGGCACGCTCAGGTGCCGCAGGAATTATTATTGGTTGTCTTGTTTCATTTTGGCTTTCAGCGCAGCCAGTTGCTCGCTAATTTCATCATCGGCCTTCAGGTCAGCAAACTGCTGATCGAGGGTTTTCTGTTTACCGATGCTGTGGCTTTCGGCTTCCGCTTCCATATGGTCGATACGGCGTTCAAACGATTCGAAACGCGCCATTGCTTCATCCAGCTTGCCACTGTCCAGCTGGCGACGCACGTCGCGGGACGAGCTTGCAGCCTGGTGGCGCAGCGCCAGCGCCTGTTGACGCGCCCGGGTTTCGCTGAGTTTGTTTTCAAGCTCACCAATCTCTTTCTTCATACGCGCCAGAGTATCATCCACCAGCGTCACTTCGTGTTCCAGCGTGGCAACCATGTCGGTCAGCTTCTGCTTCTCAATCAGCGCAGCGCGAGCCAGATCTTCTTTATCTTTACGCAGCGCCAGTTCCGCTTTTTCCTGCCATTCGTTAAGCTGGGCAGTTGCCTGCTCGATACGACGCGTTAACTGCTTTTTCTCTGCCAGCGCGCGGGCGGAGGTGGAGCGTACTTCAACCAGCGTGTCTTCCATCTCCTGAATCATCAGGCGCACCAGCTTCTGCGGATCTTCCGCTTTCTCCAGCAGCGAGTTGATGTTGGCGTTCACGATGTCGGCAAAACGAGAAAAAATACCCATAATTCAATCCTCATAGTTCTGTTATCGGGCGATGCCCTGCTGAGTAGTTAATACAAATCCCATGCCAACTTTTTATCTTATTGATTTTACTGAGTGTGATTGATATTTATCCAGCCAGCGGCTATTCTCACCTGGTGAATATCACTAAGGAGTGGTTAATTTCATCATGGCTGAATATAAAGATAATTTGCTTGGCGAGGCCAACAGCTTCCTGGAAGTGCTTGAACAGGTATCGCGCCTCGCGCCGCTGAATAAACCGGTGCTGATTATCGGTGAGCGCGGAACGGGTAAAGAACTTATCGCTAACCGCCTGCACTTTCTTTCTGGCCGCTGGGACGGCCCTTTTATTTCGCTTAACTGCGCGGCGCTGAATGAAAACCTGCTCGACACCGAGCTGTTTGGTCATGAAGCTGGCGCCTTCACCGGCGCACAAAAACGCCATCCCGGACGCTTTGAGCGCGCCGATGGCGGAACGCTCTTTCTCGACGAGCTGGCGACCGCGCCGATGCTGGTGCAGGAAAAGCTGCTGCGCGTCATTGAGTACGGTGAACTGGAACGCGTTGGCGGCAGTCAGCCACTCCAGGTCAACGTTCGCCTGGTGTGCGCCACCAACGCCGACCTGCCCGCGATGGTGGCTGAGGACAAATTCCGCGCCGACCTGCTGGACAGGCTGGCTTTCGATGTTGTACAGCTGCCGCCGCTGCGGGAGCGGCGCAGCGATATCATGCTGCTGGCCGATCAATTTGCCATTCAGATGTGCCGGGAACTGGGTCTGCCTCTCTTTCCGGGCTTCAGCGAACGGGCCACCGGGACCCTGCTCGGTTACCACTGGCCGGGCAATATTCGTGAACTGAAAAACGTGGTGGAACGGTCCGTTTACCGGCATGGCAGCAGCGAGACCGAACTGGACAACATTATTCTCGATCCTTTTCGGCGCGAGGAGAAACAGCTCCCTGCTCCGGCGACGCGCCAGCAGGCTCCGGCGTTGCCGCTCGATTTACGCCAGTTCCAGCATCAGCAGGAGCAACAGCTGCTTGAGCAGAGCCTGAAAGAGGCGAAATATAATCAGAAACGGGCAGCTGAACTGCTGGGCCTGACCTACCATCAGTTAAGGGCATTGCTCAAAAAACATCAAATGCGCTGACATTATCAGCACTTACCCCCAGACATTTTTACGAAGCAGGCGTAAGTGCGATACACTTTGCAGATCGAATCTAAAAACCTTAAAAACTATGCGCCTGGTTTTATCGTCCCTGTTTGCACTCGGTTTGTTCAGCAATCTGGCCTTTGCTGCGCCCGATCGCGCTGTGCCTCCTGATATCCGTGATAGTGGTTTCGTCTACTGCGTCAGCGGTCAAGTTGATATTTTTAATCCGCAAAAAGCGGGGAGTGGCCTGATTGTCGATACGCTGGCCGCACAGCTCTACGATCGCCTGCTCGACGTCGATCCTTATACCTATCGGCTGGTTCCGGAGCTTGCTGAAAGTTGGGAAGTGCTTGATAACGGCGCCACATACCGCTTTCGTCTACGCGATGATGTCGCATTTCAGCACACCCCGTGGTTTACCCCAACCCGTAAGCTCAACGCGGATGACGTGGTTTTCACCTTCCAGCGCATATTCAACCGCAATCATCCGTGGCATAACGTTAATGGCGGGAACTTCCCCTATTTCGACAGTCTGCAATTCGCGGACTCGGTCAAAAGCGTTCGCAAACTGGATAACCGTACGGTTGAGTTTCGTCTGAATCGCCCGGATGCCTCCTTCCTCTGGCATCTGGCGACGCACTACGCCTCGGTCATGTCAGCCGAATACGCGGATCAGCTGACGAAAAAGGATCGTCAGGAACGTCTCGATCGTGAGCCTGTAGGCACCGGTCCGTTCCAGTTAGCAGAGTACCGCGCCGGACAATACATTCGCCTGCAACGCCACGATCGTTTCTGGCGCGGCAAGCCGCTGATGCCGCAGGTTATTGTTGATCTGGGTTCAGGTGGAACAGGCCGACTCTCCAAACTGCTGACCGGCGAGTGCGATGTGCTTGCCTGGCCTGCGGCCAGCCAGTTGACCATTTTGCGCGACGACCCACGCCTGCGCCTGACCCTGCGCCCGGGCATGAACATCGCTTATCTGGCGTTTAACACCGATAAGCCGCCGCTGAATAATCCGGCCGTGCGCCATGCGCTGGCGTTAGCGATCAACAACCAGCGTCTGATGCAGTCGATTTACTACGGTACCGCGGAAACCGCCGCCTCTATTCTTCCGCGCGCCTCCTGGGCCTATGACGGCGAGGCGAAGATTACGGAATATAATCCGGCGAAAGCGCGAGAACAGCTTAAAGCGCTGGGGGCAGAAAACCTGACGCTACAGCTGTGGGTGCCCACCAGCTCTCAGGCGTGGAACCCCAGCCCGCTAAAAACGGCGGAGCTGTTGCAGGCTGATATGGCGCAGGTGGGCGTTAAGGTGATCATCGTGCCTGTCGAAGGCCGTTTCCAGGAGGCGCGTCTGATGGACATGAATCACGACTTAACGCTGGCTGGCTGGTCCACCGACAGTAACGACCCGGACAGCTTCTTCCGTCCGCTGCTGAGCTGTGCGGCAATCAACTCCCAGACCAACTACGCCCACTGGTGTAACCGGGAATTTGATGCCGTGCTGCAAAAAGCGCTGGCGTCTCAACAGCTTGCCTCACGCATTGAGGCCTACGATGAAGCGCAAAATATTCTGGCCAGAGAACTTCCCGTGTTGCCGCTTGCCTCTTCCCTGCGCCTCCAGGCCTACCGTTACGATATTAAAGGGCTGGTACTCAGCCCGTTTGGTAACGCCTCCTTCGCGGGCGTGACCCGTGAGAAAGAACAAGAGGTGAAGAAACCATGATTATATTTACCTTGCGTCGGCTACTGTTACTGCTGGTGACCCTGTTCTTCCTGACCTTTGTCGGCTTTAGCCTGAGCTACTTTACGCCGCACGCCCCGCTTCAGGGCTCATCTCTCTGGGACGCCTGGCTGTTCTGGTTTAATGGCCTGCTGCACTGGGATTTTGGCGTGTCCAGCATCAACGGACAGCTCATCTCCGAACAGCTGAAAGTGGTTTTCCCGGCCACCATGGAGCTGTGTATACTCGCCTTTGGCTTTGCCCTCATGGTGGGGATCCCGGTGGGAATGCTGGCGGGAATTTATCGTAATAAATGGCAGGATAAATTTATTAGCGCGCTTGCCTTAATTGGCTTTTCCATCCCTGTTTTCTGGCTGGCGCTGCTGCTTACCCTCTTCTTCTCACTGACGTTAGGCTGGCTGCCGGTATCTGGCCGTTTTGACCTGCTGTATAACGTGCAAACGGTTAGCGGCTTCGCCATCGTTGACGCCTGGCTTTCTGATTCAGTCTGGCGCGACGAAATGATCGTGAGTGCGCTGCGCCACATGGTGCTGCCGGTGCTTACGCTGGCCGTCGCGCCGACGACCGAGGTGATCCGCCTGATGCGCATCAGCACTATCGACGTCTTCGATCAAAACTATGTGAAAGCCGCCGCCACGCGCGGACTGTCTCGCCTGACGATTTTACGTCGCCATGTGCTGCACAATGCGTTGCCCCCCGTAATCCCACGTCTTGGGCTGCAATTCTCAACCATGCTGACGCTGGCGATGATCACCGAGATGGTTTTCAGCTGGCCGGGCCTTGGGCGCTGGATGATCAATGCCATTCGCCAGCAGGATTATGCGGCGATCTCCGCCGGCGTGATGGTGATTGGCTCGCTGGTCATTATTGTTAACGTTATTTCCGATATTTTGGGTGCCATGGCCAACCCATTGAAGCATAAGGAATGGTATGCCTTACGATAACGTCTACAGCGAAAAGCGCACGCCCGGTGCGCTACGCACCGTGTGGCGTAATTTTTACGGCGACACCACGGCGATGATCGGCTTTTACGGCTGCATTGGCCTCGTGTTGCTGTGCGTTTTGGGTTCGTGGTTTGCACCGTATGGCATCGATCAGCAGTTCCTGGGTTATCAGCTTTTACCGCCGTCGTGGTCGCGTTACGGGGAGGTTTCGTTCTTCCTGGGGACTGACGATCTCGGACGCGACGTGCTAAGTCGTTTGCTGAGCGGCACCGCACCGACGGTGGGCGGCGCGTTCGTGGTCACCCTGGCTGCCGCGATCTGCGGCCTGGCGCTGGGCATTTTTGCCGGCTCAACCCACGGGCTGCGGTCGGCCGTGCTTAACCATATTCTTGATACCCTGCTCTCTATTCCTTCGCTGCTGCTGGCGATTATCGTCGTGGCCTTCGCGGGGCCGCACCTCACCCATGCGATGTTCGCCGTCTGGCTGGCCATTCTGCCGCGCATGGTGCGCTCGGTTTACAGCCTGGTTCACGACGAGCTGGAGAAAGAGTATGTCGTTGCCGCCCGCCTGGATGGCGCCACCACGTTTAATATTTTGTGGTTTGCCGTGCTGCCTAACATTGCTGCCGGGCTGGTGACGGAGATCACCCGCGCCCTGTCGATGGCGATTCTGGATATCGCAGCGCTGGGCTTCCTGGACCTTGGCGCGCAGCTCCCCTCCCCGGAATGGGGCGCCATGCTTGGCGATGCGCTGGAGCTGATTTACGTTGCGCCGTGGACGGTCATGCTGCCGGGCGCGGCCATCATGGTGAGCGTGCTGCTCGTTAACCTGCTGGGCGACGGGATCCGCCGCGCAATCAATGCGGGGGTGCAATAATGCCGTTACTCGATATCCGCAACCTCACGATAGAAATTAAAACGGGCGAAGGCTGGGTCAAGGCCGTGGATCGCATCAGTATTACGCTTGCAGAGGGCGAAATCCGCGGGCTGGTGGGCGAATCGGGTTCGGGGAAAAGTCTGATCGCCAAGGCCATTTGCGGCGTGGCGAAGGACAACTGGCGGGTGACCGCCGACCGTATGCGCTTCGACGACATCGATTTGTTGCGTCTCTCCCCGCGCGAACGCCGTAAACTGGTGGGCCATAACGTCTCGATGATTTTCCAGGAGCCGCAATCCTGTCTCGATCCGTCCGAGCGCGTCGGGAAACAGCTGATGCAGAACATCCCCGGGTGGACCTATAAAGGCCGCTGGTGGCAGCGTTTCGGCTGGCGTAAACGCCGTGCCATTGAGCTGTTGCACCGTGTCGGGATCAAAGACCATAAAGACGCGATGCGCAGTTTCCCCTACGAACTGACCGACGGTGAATGCCAGAAAGTGATGATTGCCATCGCCCTGGCGAATCAGCCGCGTCTGCTGATTGCGGACGAACCAACGAACGCGATGGAGCCAACCACCCTGGCCCAGATTTTCCGCCTGCTCACGCGTCTGAACCAGAATAACAACACCACCATTTTGCTGATCAGCCACGACCTGCAAATGCTGAGCAAATGGGCGGATAAAATTGATGTAATGTATTGCGGCCAGACGGTAGAAACCGCGCCAAGCGAAGACCTGGTGACGACGCCGCATCATCCCTACACGCAGGCGCTGATCAGGGCGATCCCGGACTTTGGCAGCGCGATGCCGCACAAAAGCCGGCTGAATACACTGCCTGGCGCGATACCGCTGCTGGAATCGCTGCCCATTGGCTGCCGTCTGGGTCCGCGTTGCCCGTATGCTCAGCGCAAATGCATCGAAACACCGCGCCTGACAGGGCCGAAAAATCATCTGTTTGCCTGTCATTTCCCGCTGAACATGGAGAGAGAGTGAAATGGTCGAAACCTTACTGGAAGTACGTAACCTGAGTAAGACCTTTCGCTATCGCACCGGCCTGTTTCACCGTCAGACCGTCGAGGCTGTTAAACCGCTGAGCTTTACGCTGCGCGAAAAGCAGACGCTGGCGATTATCGGTGAAAACGGCTCGGGCAAATCGACCCTGGCAAAAATGCTCGCGGGTATGGTCGAGCCGAGCGGCGGTGAAATACTGATTGACGATCATCCTCTGGAATTTGGGGACTACTCTTTTCGCAGTCAGCGCATCCGGATGATTTTTCAGGATCCGTCGACGTCCCTGAACCCGCGCCAGCGTATTTCCCAGATCCTGGATTTCCCGCTGCGGTTGAATACCGACCTGGAGCCGGAAGCGCGTCGCAAACGGATTGTCGAAACCCTGCGTCTGGTAGGCCTCCTGCCCGACCATGTCAGCTATTACCCACACATGCTGGCCCCGGGCCAAAAACAGCGTCTCGGTCTGGCCCGCGCGCTGATCCTGCGCCCGAAGGTCATCATCGCCGACGAAGCGCTGGCGTCGCTGGATATGTCGATGCGTTCGCAGCTCATTAACCTGATGCTGGAGTTACAGGAAAAGCAGGGGATCTCGTATATCTACGTGACTCAGCACCTGGGCATGATGAAGCACATCAGCGATCAGGTGCTGGTAATGCACCAGGGAGAAGTTGTTGAGCGCGGCAGTACCGCTGACGTGCTGGCCTCCCCGCTCCACGATCTGACAAAACGCCTGATTGCCGGCCACTTTGGTGAAGCGTTGACGGCGGACGCGTGGCGTAAAGATCGTTAGCCGCTGCGTAACCCGCTTGCCAGCAGAGTAAACACCTCTATGGCATGCGGGAGGGTCTTCTGCGGTTCTTCACTCGCGGCAATCAGCAGAGCCGCATTCAGCGCGGCGCCATTCAGCAGATGGGCTGCGACTCTGGCATCCATCTTTTTGATTACGTTGCACTCCATCATTTTTTCGATGGTCTGACGGGTCGACTCAAGGCAGCTGTTCTGGCTGGGCCATTGCGCCGGGTCGCCCAGAACAGCCGGGCCGTCAAGGAGGACGATACGCTGAACTTCCGGAACGAGCGCCATTTTGATATAGGCGATGCCCTCAGCCAGCAGTCGCTCCCAGTCATCTTCGGCGGCGGCGGCCATCGCTTTTGCGTTTGCTGCCATTTCGCTGTCTATCTGCGCGACCACCTCCGCCAGTAGTCCCTTCTTGTCGTTGAAATTATGATATAGCGCTCCGCGTGTTAACCCCACGCTTGCCGTGAGCTCATCCATTGACGCTGCGGCATAGCCTTTTTCTGCAAATGCCTTCCGCGCCGCCTGAATCATTTTCTCGCGATTTTCCTGAGCCGTTTCAGCGCGACGTTTTGTAGCCATGGGACTTCCTTAATTAAGCGATAACTTTAATTTGACATACGCGGCGTATGTGAATTACATTTTTGACATACATCGCGTATGTTACTTCTACCGCGTAAGCACAACAATACCTCTGTCAGAAAAGGAAAAGCCATGCCTTCACGTGATCCCGTCTTCCCGGCTAACCGACATGCCCTCTATGAAAAGCATGGCTATTCAGCTGCAATCCGCTCTGGCGATCTGTTATTTGTTTCCGGTCAGGTTGGCAGCCGCAGCGATGGCACACCTGAACCCGACTTCCCCGCTCAGGTGCAGCTGGCGTTCGATAATTTACGGGCGACCCTGGCAGCCGCGGGATGTACTTTTGACGATCTGATTGATGTCACGACGTTTCATACCGATCCTGAAAACCAGTTCCCCGTTATCATGGAGGCGAAAAAACTGGCATTTCCGCACGCTCCTTACCCAAACTGGACAGCAATAGGCGTTAACTGGCTTGCGGGTTTTGATTTCGAAATTAAGGTTATCGCCAGGATCCCTACGCCCGCGAATTAACATAAGGCTGCAAACTGATTTACCGTTAAGCTATCACTGACGCACAAATGAAAGACAGCATCAGTAACTATATTCTCTCCTGGGTAGAAGAAAATAACTTTACTATTTTACACATTGATGATTTGGTTGCAGATATTGGATACAGCAGAAGAACCATCGAAACATGGTTTAAAGAGAAGTATCGGCTCTCTTTAGGTGAGTATATTCTCCGAAGGAGGTTAAGCCGTGCCGCCATTATGCTGAGAATGACGTCGATTCCGGTGACGGATATTGCGTATTTATTCCATTACCAGAGCAGCCAGGGATTTTCCAGAGCCTTTAAAAAAATGATGGGGCTGACACCCTCTGAGTACAGATGTGCCAGAGGGTGGAATTTTGACATCTTACAGCCCTCTTTTTTATTAAGCGAACTGGAAACGCCTGAGCTAGAGGTCTGCTATCTGAATGAAACGTTTGTCTATACACATGAAATTATCGAGCACGATCATCTTTTTGATACCTCGGTGCATGATATTACTCAAAAAATCAAAAAGCTCCTGACAGAAAACCGCCATGATATCGATAGAATTATTCTGATGCCCCGCCGACCCGAGTTAGGCAAAAGCCGATCGTATCTGGTCGAGGTATTAATATCGTACGCTTTACAAAGCGACACGGTGAAAAATAAAAAATTCTGCGCTGTGTGTGGGAGATACGCAAGAATGCCCTTTAGCGATAGCTGGGAAAGCTACAGCGCGTTTAACAAGATTGGCTTCGTTAAGGCGATGGTAAATAAACGCCTGACGTTGCGTGACGGTATTTACCTGATGAAAATTAATGCGTACAGCGATGAGCGTGTCGATTTTGATGTTTTCATCCCCATCCTGTGACCTCAGCTGCATTCCGCCTGTCTGATAACGATTCTGTTTTTACCGTTGTGCTTAGCCTCATATAACGCCTCGTCCACGTCACGCATAATATCATTGCTGTTGACGTTATTCTGAATGGCTGAGCACACGCCGATACTTAATGTGACCTTTTCAGGGAGAGCATAATGGTAGCCCGGCCCGGTGCGCTGTTGAACGTTCTGGCGAATACGCTCCGCGACGGCAATAGCCTGCTTACCGTCGGTATCCGGCAGCAGAAGACCAAACTCCTCGCCTCCCAGTCGGGCAAAGATGTCGTTATCGCGAATGCTGTCTTTGATAATATCCACGACCGCCAGAATCACGCGATCCCCCACAAGATGGCCCCAGTTATCGTTTATCGACTTAAAGTTGTCGATGTCCAGCATCATAATGCTGGCCCCCTTTTCTGTCCTGAGCGAGCGGACCCGCGGAAGTGCCTCGTAAAAATATTTACGGTTGTAGATCTGAGTAAGCGGATCGCGATCAACCCGATCGCCGAAAATTTTCAACAGGTTAAAGACGTGGAACATTAAGGTACAAATCACAAATAATTTGCTGAGAACCTCTACTGCCCGGCTGATATACCAGAGCGACAGATTGTAGGTATCAAGCAGTAAGAGGAAAAAATTGTAAACGATGGCGGAAAGGCAGACCACAATTATACTGTTCCAGATCCCGGACGCCAGGCGTGTCACTGAAATCATATAACAAAGTAAAACCGACCAGAGCAGGATCAGAACGTTTACGTACCTGATATCCCAGACAGGATGATGATGTTCATCTTCGTATGCTGCAATCGTTAATGTCCAGGCCGGATGGTAGCTGCTGAGATAATGGGCCAGCATCGGAAACATAACCAGTGACATCATTAATGCTAACGTCATGCTGATCTTATTTCGGAATCTGAGCGTAGATCGTATCGTGATTTTCTCCACACGGACCGCCAGCGCCAGTAATACGATAAAGCTCAGCTGCCGGAAAAAATAGAATACCGCCGTATCGTTGGTTTTTGCCGCCTGGGTAAAACCAGCATGCTCCGGAAGCTGAATAACAATGATCGTCTCAATAAAATAAACCAGCCCACTAAGAAATGCCAGGCTCAGAATGAATAATGAAAAACGCGTTCGGTCGGAGGCATACAGCATCTGGATAAAAATAAAGATAATGGTATCCAGAAAGAACAGCGCAATCATGACGATCAAATAGGTGGTCATAGGCACCCTGAAACCAGGATTATCATTCACGCAAAAGGAGTTCACCGCGATCATTAGTGCGAAAAGCACCGCACCTGACAGCATGATCAGTTTTTCGGCCAACGTAATATTTTTCATCTTCCTTCTTACCGCACACAGATAAAGACGCAAAATGGCATAGCCGTTATCAACCCTCGCGCAATTTTAAAGCGTTTAAAGGGCTAAACGGATCATTTTGCGCAAAAGGCGCTGGACACATCAGCATGAGGGCGGCGTCACGGTGCCCGCTGGTTGGATGAGGCGAACCCCGCGTGCGGTGATATACTGCTGGGATACACACGAAACAGCCTGATGAAGAGTCAGTTCAACCTCTTCCGTGAGCCCATTCACGGCGCAGGAGCGAGAAATATCGTGACACAAGGGGCTGTGAGTGGGCTATAATTTCGAGCTAATTTCGAATGATTTTGAAATACTGCCTGTAACGCTATGAATTACAAGGCAAAATAAGCAATGAATATAAGGATTAAAGCTATGGGTTTTCTTTCCGGTAAGCGCATTCTGGTGACTGGCGTTGCCAGCAAACTGTCCATCGCATACGGCATCGCACAGGCAATGCATCGCGAAGGCGCTGAGCTGGCGTTCACCTACCAGAACGACAAGCTGAAAGGCCGTGTTGAAGAATTTGCCGCGCAGCTGGGTTCCAGCATTGTTCTGGAATGTGACGTTGCACAAGACGAAAGCATTGATGGCATGTTTGCTGAACTGGCAAAAGCATGGCCGAAATTCGACGGTTTTGTTCACTCCATCGGCTTCGCTCCTGGCGACCAGCTGGACGGCGACTACGTGAACGCGGTTACCCGTGATGGCTTCAAAATCGCCCACGACATCAGCTCCTACAGCTTCGTTGCAATGGCAAAATCCTGCCGCGCGATGCTGAACCCGGGCGCAGCCCTGCTGACTCTGTCCTACCTCGGCGCAGAACGTGCTATCCCTAACTACAACGTTATGGGTCTGGCGAAAGCGTCTCTGGAAGCCAACGTGCGCTACATGGCGAACGCGATGGGTCCTGAAGGCGTGCGTGTTAACGCTATTTCTGCGGGTCCAATCCGTACCCTGGCCGCTTCCGGTATCAAAGATTTCCGTAAAATGCTGGCACACTGCGAAGCGGTTACCCCGATTCGTCGTACCGTTACCATCGAAGATGTGGGTAACTCTGCGGCATTCCTGTGCTCTGACCTTTCCGCGGGCATCTCCGGCGAAGTGGTTCACGTTGACGGCGGCTTCAACATCGCTGCAATGAACGAGCTGGAAATCAAATAAGCTTGTCACTCTCTTCCCGCCAGGGAAGAGAGTTTCCTCCCGCCCCGCCCCTCGTTATTCCGTTCAGCTATTTGTTATCACCTAACAATATTTTTCCGCTCATCCGCCTTACGCCAGGATATTGATCGCCATTTTGAGATCAAGGAACGCCCATGGAACAACGCCGTTTTTCCGGCAAAGGCCACTGGTATCATGAAACCCAGTCGAATCATTCGCAGACGGACGTTCTGCCGCTGGTGCCCGAAGCCGCTAACGTCGACGACCGTTTTTTGCTCGATCTAGCCCTGCCCGATGACATTCTCGCAAGCTGTGCTGGTTGGCTTACGCCTGCCCGAACCCTCTGTCATCTTTTGTTCCCACTTGATACTCCCGTGAACCGTCTGCATACGCTCAGCGCCTACGACAGGCTGAGCACGGCATTAACGGTTGCCCAGGCGTGTGGCGTTCAGCGGCTCTGTAACCACTACGCTGCTCTGCTCGCCCCTCTTCCAGGGCCGGACTCCTCCCGGGAAAGCAATCGACGCCTTGCAGAAATTACCCAGTATGCCCGCCAGTTAGCCAGCTCACCCGATGTCATCGATGATAAAGCCCAAAACCAGCTTGATGAGGTTGGACTCACAACGTATGACATTGTGCTCATCAACCAGATCATCGGCTTTGTCGGTTTTCAGGCGCGAGTGGTCGCGGTATTTCAGGCATTGCTTGGCCATCCGGTACGCTGGCTGCCCGGGCACCACATTCAGCCCCATACGCTGCCGCTCAGCTTCAGCAGATGGACCGCCACGCTACCCGTGGTTGAGCTAAAATATGCCAGTGCGCTTCAGCTTGAGGCGCTCTCACGCTGGCAGGCGGAACCGGCGCTTGAAGCGCTCACCCCTGTACTGTGCCATGAGCCGATGCTGCTTGATCTGACGGGCGAAATTCTGCTTAACCATCCGCGAAGTGAAGGTCCCGCCTCTTCGATGCTCTCAGCCGCTCGTGCGCTGCTTGTCGCCTCTCCGGATCGCTTTAGCGCCGCCCAGTTAACGCCCCTGACCGGGTCAGGTCTCTCGCCAGAGAAGGCCATCAACCTGCTTACGCGAGATGCATTTTATGGCTGGCTGGACCGTCTGCGCGTGGCGCTCGGTAAAGAGGAATAACCATACTCTTTACCTAAAGAGCGCTTGCTGTAGCAGTGAGATTCGCGTAAAACTGTCAGCCGCTCAATGGCTACGAAAATAGAACATTATGTTTCAGGACAACCCGCTGCTAGCGCAGCTTAAACAGCAACTGCATTCCCAGACGCCGCGTGCAGAAGGGGTCGTAAAAGCCACGGAAAAGGGCTTTGGCTTTCTTGAAGTTGACGGGCAGAAGAGCTACTTCATTCCGCCTCCTCAGATGAAGAAAGTGATGCATGGCGACCGCATTTCGGCCGTTATTCATACCGAAAAGGAACGAGAGTCTGCCGAGCCGGAAGCACTGATCGAACCTTTCCTGACCCGCTTTGTCGGGAAAGTGCATAAAAAAGACGATCGTCTTTCTGTCGTGCCGGACCATCCTCTCCTGAAAGATGCTATTCCGTGCCGCGCCGCGCGTGGCGTTGAGCATGATTTTGTTGAGGGTGACTGGGCGGTTGCTGAGATGCGCCGTCATCCTTTAAAAGGCGATCGCGGTTTTTACGCCGAGCTTACTCAATACATTACCTTCGGCGACGACCATTTCGTCCCATGGTGGGTGACGCTGGCGCGCCACAACCTCGAAAAAGAAGCGCCTGAGGGCGTGGCGACTGAAATGCAGAACGAAGGTCTGGAACGTCGCGATCTGACGGCGCTGGACTTTGTCACCATTGACAGCGCCAGCACCGAGGATATGGACGATGCGTTGTATGCCGAAGATACAGCCGATGGCAAACTGCATCTGACCGTCGCCATTGCCGACCCTACCGCATGGATTGTCGAAGGCAGCAAGCTGGACGAGATGGCCAAAGTGCGCTCGTTCACCAACTACCTGCCGGGCTTTAACATTCCGATGCTGCCGCGTGAACTCTCCGACGATCTTTGCTCGCTGCGTGCGCATGAAGTGCGTCCGGTGCTGGCCTGTCGGATGACCATTGCGGCTGATGGTACCATTGAAGAAGATATTGAATTCTTCGCCGCCACCATCGAATCCAAAGCCAAGCTGGCCTATGACGACGTGTCCGACTGGCTGGAGAACACGGGTAGCTGGAAACCTGAGTCCGACAACATTGCCGCACAAATTCGTCTGCTGCACCGCGTCTGCCTGAGCCGCAGCGAATGGCGTCAAACTCACGCGCTGGTCTTCAAAGATCGTCCGGACTACCGTTTTGTGCTGGGTGAAAAAGGTGAAGTGCTGAATATTGTCGCTGAGCCGCGCCGTATTGCCAACCGCATCGTTGAAGAAGCGATGATATCCGCCAACATTTGTGCCGCCCGCGTGCTGCGCGACAAATTAGGCTTTGGCATTTACAACGTGCACACCGGGTTTGATCCGGCGAACACCGAAGCGCTGGCTGCCCTGCTGAAAACCCATGACGTACACGTCGATCCTGAGGAAGTGCTGACCCTGCAAGGTTTCTGCAAACTGCGCCGCGAGCTGGACGCGCAGCCTTCAGGGTTCCTTGACAGCCGTATTCGCCGCTTCCAGTCCTTTGCGGAAATCAGCACCGAGCCAGGCCCGCACTTCGGCCTTGGCCTTGAGGCTTACGCGACCTGGACCTCCCCGATCCGTAAGTACGGCGATATGGTTAACCATCGTCTGCTGAAAGCGATCATCAAAGGGGAATCTGTTGCCCGCCCACAGGATGATACGACGTTGCAGATGGCAGAACGTCGCCGTCTCAACCGTATGGCGGAGCGTGATGTCGGCGACTGGTTATACGCGCGCTTCCTGAATGATAAGGCAGGGACTGACACCCGTTTCCCGGCTGAAATCATTGACATCAGCCGCGGCGGTATGCGCGTTCGTCTGGTGGATAATGGCGCCGTTGCCTTTATTCCTGCCCCGTTCCTGCATGCCGTTCGCGACGAACTGGTTTGTAGCCAGGAAAACGGGACCGTGCAAATTAAAGGCGAAACGGTTTACAAGGTCACTGACGTGATTGATGTCACCATCGCTGAAGTGCGCATGGAAACCCGCAGTATTATCGCGCGCCCTGTCGCCTGATAACCGCGTAAACTTCCGGCCGTTCCGTTAAGGGGTGGCCGGGAGTTCTCTTCTGTATTATCTCCCGCAAAATCATCGTTTTTTCTCACACTTTTCTGTTTCCCATCGCCACATTTCGCCAGAATTATCTACAGTAAAAGAGAGCCGTCATTGTCGACTGCAAATGAATAATTTGTGCGCTACTCAGCAGCCGCGGGAGAAAACGTGATGGACGATCTGGAGCAGAATTTGCTGTTTCGTTACATGGGTACGCATAGCCCCTGGTGGCGACTGACAGCAGACAGCAATGCTCTGCATCTTGCTGCCAGTGAAAGCGCTGACATCATTCAGGTGGTGGCGCTGGATGATGAGCAGGCCGCGCTGATCCGCCAGCTCACCGTGATAACCTCCAGCATTGCCATGACCCTGCCCTTGTACGGTGTGGACGTTCCCGTTCATCTTGTCGGCCGTAAAATTAACAAAAATGAGTGGGCAGGAACGGCATCAGCCTGGAACGATACTCCTTCCGTGGCGCGGGACCTGGCGCAGGGGCTCTCCTTCGCCGAACAGGTAGTGTCCGAGGCTAACTCCGTGATTGTGATCCTCGACCAGAACGGGAATATTCAGCGCTTCAACCGTTTAAGTGAAGAATATACGGGCCTGAAGGAACAGGAAGTTATCGGGCAAAACGTGTTCAAACTGTTTATGAGCCGTAGCGAAGCCGCGGCCTCCAAACGCAACATCACCGGTTTTTTTCGTAACGGCAGCTCGTACGAAGTTGAACGCTGGATCAAGACCCGCAAAGGGCAGCGCCTGTTTCTCTTCAGAAATAAATTTGTTCACAGCGGCAGCGGGAAAAATGAAATTTTCCTCATCTGTTCAGGTACCGATATAACCGAAGAGCGTCGGGCCCAGGAGCGCCTGCGCGTACTCGCCAATACGGATACGATTACCGGTTTGCCTAACCGAAACGCCATCCATGAGCTGATCTCTGATGCCATCACCGCTCGGGGTGACACCCAGGTAGGCGTGGTTTATCTCGATCTGGATAACTTTAAAAAAGTGAATGATGCCTATGGGCATATGTTTGGCGACCAGCTGCTACAGGCCGTTGCGCTGGCGATCCTGAGCTGCCTGGACGAAGGACAAACCCTGGCGCGCCTGGGTGGGGATGAGTTTATCGTGCTGGCCACCGATACCTCGCAGGGCGCGCTGGAAGCCATGGCATCGCGCATACTGACCCGACTTCGTCAGCCTTTCCGCATCGGGCTGATAGAGGTTTACACCGGCTGCTCGCTGGGCATCGCGCTTGCGCCCCAGCACGGTAACGATCGCGAAAGCGTCATTCGTAATGCCGACACCGCCATGTACACCGCCAAAGAAAATGGCCGGGGCAAATTCTGCGTCTTCTCGCCAGAGATGAACCAGCGCGTATTTGAATACCTGTGGCTGGATACCAACCTGCGTAAAGCGCTGGATAACGATCAGCTGTTAATCCACTACCAGCCCAAAATAACCTGGCGCGGCGAAGTCAGAAGTCTGGAGGCGCTGGTGCGCTGGCAGTCCCCAGAGCGTGGCCTGATCCCGCCGATGGAGTTTATCTCCTATGCTGAGGAGTCAGGGCTGATTGTGCCCCTGGGCCGCTGGGTTATGCTTGATGTGGTGCGCCAGGTGGCGAAATGGCGCGACAAGGGGATCAACCTTCGCGTCGCGGTCAACGTCTCCGCCCGTCAGCTGGCGGACCAGACCATCTTCAGCGACCTGAAGCAGGCGCTGAAAGACCTGAGTTTTGAATACTGCCCGATTGACGTGGAATTGACCGAAAGCTGTCTCATTGAAAATGAAGAGCTGGCCCTGTCAGTGATCCAGCAATTTAGCCGCCTGGGAGCGCAAATTCACCTGGATGACTTTGGTACGGGGTACTCTTCCCTGTCGCAGCTGGCGCGCTTCCCTATCGATGCCATTAAGCTTGACCAGGCTTTCGTGCGGGACATCCATAAGCAGTCCATTTCACAGTCGCTGGTGCGTGCGATAGTCGCCGTGGCGCAGGCGTTAAATTTGCAGGTCATTGCTGAAGGGGTGGAAAGTGCAAAAGAAGACGCCTTTCTGACGAAGAATGGCGTCAACGAACGGCAGGGTTATCTTTTTGCTAAGCCCATGCCCGCTGCCGCATTCGAGCGATGGCTAAAGCGCTATCAGGCCAGAAATGTCCGTTAGCTGGCTTTGCGTAAGCCCGTCGCCTGATGGCGATTTTGCAGCATAACCAGCCGCTCCATGTAGGCGATATCCTTCGGTTCAAGGCAGAAGGCGGCATCAACCCAATCCTCAGTAATGTCCATCAGCTCGCTTCGCGGAAGTGGCAGCACGCGCGTACGCGCACGCAGCATGGCCCTTACGCCGTTGAGCTTCGGCTGTAGCGTGTCGATAAACGTCCGCACCGAAACATAGCTCTGTAACGGCTCGAATAAGAGATCCACAAGACCATACTGCTCATACCATTCCGCCGTATGCGTCTCACCTTTGTAGATTAGCGCCTCCGCCATTTTCATTCCGGCACGACGCGCCACCAGTGAATAGCCGCCCATGCCCGGGAACAGATTGAACGCGATTTCCGGAAAGCCTAATCGGGCATCGCGCTGGGCCAGAATGAAATGATGCGCCAGCGCGGCTTCAAACCCGCCCCCTAACGCGCTTCCTTCCACCATAGCCAGCGTGACAGCACCGGTATCAAACCCTCGCGAGGCGGCATGAACGCAGTCCACACAGGCCCGGGCATAGGCGCGTAACGCTTCGCGTCGATTGTTTTTGATGCACTCAACGAAGAACTGTAAATCACCGCCGGTATTGTAGATGTCGGGGACCAGCGATCCGGTGACCCAAAAATCAACGACAAATCCGGACTGTCGAACCAGCCAGGAGAGATTCATGATCTCCTCGATCAGCGCATGATTGAAGCAAGGCCGTGGCGTGGCACGTAACATCATCCACACCGTACGCCGTTCGGCCTCATAATAAGCCGCCAGTTGAGTGAATCGTTCAGCATCAGTAAACAATGTGCAGGTTGTCTGGTTGATAACTGTCATAGTCGAATTCCTCTTATAAAAAAGCGCGTTGCGCGCAGTTTTAGACTAATCCACCCCTACAACCCGCAGCATACGGGGGTTAAATTTATCACTTTCATTTATGAACTTTGGTTATTGCATTTTTTACCTTCTCTTTTGAATCAATTTTCTGCATCATTGATAATATTAACTTTTCGCTTCAGGGTGAGCTTATGTCTAACATTGATGCAAAAGCCGTGGCACAGCGTATTGATACTGTGCTGGATATTCTTGTCGCAGGCGATTATCACTCTGCTATCCGTAACCTTGAAATCCTCAAGTCTGAACTGCTGGCTGAGAACGGCGCTGATAACGCTCCAGAATCCACTCAACCTAAAGCCCCGTGGGAAGTGTAGCCACGTCGTTTCCGCCCTTGCCTTTTAAATGGATGCTATGAATTCCCGACAACAAATCATTTTGCAGATGGTGATCGATCAGGGACGCGTAAGCGTGGTCGATCTCGCTAAAGCCACCGGCGTTTCTGAAGTCACCATTCGTCAGGATCTGAATCTGCTGGAAAAACAGAGCTACCTGCGGCGTGCACACGGATATGCCGTTCCACTGGACAGCGACGACGTCGAAACCCGCATGATGAACAATTATGCGCTCAAGCGGGAGCTGGCGGAGTTTGCTGCATCCTTAGTGAATAACGGTGAGACCGTCTTTATTGAAAATGGCAGCAGTAACGCTCTTCTGGCGCGCACGCTCGCCGATCAAAAAGACGTTACCATCATCACCGTAAGCAGCTATATCGCCCATCTGTTGAAGGAAACTCAGTGCGAGGTGATACTGCTGGGCGGCATTTACCAGAAGAAAAGCGAAAGCATGGTGGGGCCATTAACGCGTCAATATGTTCAGCAGGTTCACTTCAGTAAAGCATTCATTGGTATTGACGGCTGGCAGCCCGACACCGGCTTTACCGGTCGCGACATGATGCGTTCAGACGTGGTTAACGCAGTGCTCGCCAAAGAGTGTGAAGCGATAGTGCTGACCGACAGCTCTAAGTTTGGCGCCGTACACCCTTATACGATGGGTCCGGCTTCACGCTTCAGCCGTGTGATTACGGATGAGCGTTTGCGCGATGAATATCGCCAGCAATTAGAACAAGACGGCCTGACTGTCGATATTGTGAAAAAAACGGCCTGATTATCCTGCTGCGCCCGAATAATGGGCGCACTTAAACCTTTCTCTGAGAGTATTCCGACCCTGCCTTTAAGAGTTTTTACCTGTTGAAACCGTTCTAAACACGTAAAATTAATATTAGCGATATAACAGGAAGTGACTATCACCTGCGTGATGATGAAACGCCTGCGCGACCAGCTTTCACGGGAACAGAATTTAAGTATGGATATTGTCTATACTTAAAGTGCATTCCTTTCCGTGAATCGATAATTCAGGAGAAAGTATTATGACATTTACCAGCAAAAAATTAGCCGCCGCTGTTCTGGCAATCACTGTAGCAATGTCCCTGAGCGCTTGCTCTAACTGGTCTAAACGTGACCGTAATACCGCGATTGGTGCCGGTGCTGGTGCGCTTGGTGGTGCAGTATTAACGGATGGTAGTACGCTGGGTACATTAGGTGGTGCTGCCGTAGGTGGTGTTATCGGTCACCAGGTGGGCAAATAATCACCATAACGGCTCTCACCGGTATAATAATATATTTTGTATTTTCAGGTCTGACTTACGCACGTAAAAAAAGAGCCACGGCAATGTCCGTGGCTCATTTATTTTAGCCGCCCGCCAGTTTAACTTTCATTCCTTTGGCTTCCAGCAGCGTTTTAATTAAATCCCGTTTATCACCCTGAATCTCAATAATGCCGTCTTTTACTGCCCCACCGCATCCGCACTTCTTTTTAAGTTCAGCGGCGAGCTTTACCAGGTCTGCATCATCCAGATCAATGCCAGTGACAAGGCAAACCCCTTTACCTTTCCTGCCGCTGGTCTGGCGCTGAATTCGCACGATACTATCGCCTTTTGGACGTTCAGCTTTCTCTTTTGGCTCTTCAATGCGCCCGGTATCCGTTGAATAGACCAGACGACTGTTGGCGTCACGCATTATGCCCCCTTTTTCAGTGATGCATTAATCGCTTTCAGGGTCTCTGCCGGATGAGCGGATTGCGTCACCGGGCGACCAATCACCATATAGTCTACACCCGCGCTCAGCGCCTGCTCTGGCGTCATGATGCGTCGCTGATCCCCAGACTCGGTGCCTGCCGGACGGATGCCCGGCGTTACCAGTTTAAAGTCGCGGCCTAGCTCAGCTTTGAAGCGAACCGCCTCCTGAGCCGAACAGACCACGCCATCGAGACCACTCTGTTGCGTGAGGCGCGCCAGACGCTCCGCGTGTTCGGCAGGTGACAACGTCACACCCAGATCGCGCAGGTCGGATTCATCCATACTGGTCAGCACGGTGACGGCGATCAGAAGCGGAGCGTCATTACCAAACGGCACCAGCGCTTCGCGCGCAGCCGTCATCATGCGTGCCCCGCCGGATGCATGAACGTTAACCATCCACACGCCCAGTTCAGCCGCCGCAGCAACGGCGTGCGCAGTGGTATTTGGAATATCGTGGAATTTCAGGTCGAGGAAAACGTCGAAGCCACGCTGGTGCAGATCGCGGACGATTGACGGGCCGAACAGCGTAAACATCTCTTTGCCTACTTTCAGACGGCAATCGCGGGGATCAATGCCATCAACAAAGGCCAGTGCGGCGTCACGGTTATTGTAATCCAGAGCGACAACTACGGGAGAATCGGTAACTACGCGGGAAGTGGAGGATGTAACAGACGTCATGACCAGCCCTTTTCGTCTATGGGCGCGCAGCGGCGCGGAACAGATAAACGGCGTGCATTCTACCTGCCCTCGGGGTAAATGAACAGAATCGAATGATTTTCCTGCCGAACCCCAGACCGCACGGTGCTGACGAAATCACTGCAACCATTAGTATGTTGTAACTAAAATGCGACGTTTTAAAAAATCACTGCCCGTCCAGACCTCGGATTGGCTTAATGGTGGACCACGCCCGGCAGGAAGGGCAATGCCAGTAAAGCGAATAGGCGGTGAAGCCGCATTTCTGGCAGCGATAGCGCGGTTTGCTGCGCACCTGTTCACCCACCATGTCTCGCAGCACCATCAGGCTCTCTTTAGCGCGCCCTTCTTCTGCGTCATTAAGGTGGTAATCCATCAGCTTATGGAATACCCGCATGGTAGGATGACGCTGCAACTGACGGGTAATGTATACCTGGGCGGTATCACTCCCTTCGTGCTCTTCGACGACATCTGACAGCATCAGTTCGGCTGTGGCGCCGGTGTTTTCTTCAACGCAGCGACGCAGAAACGCAACCCACTCGTCCTGCTTACCTAACTGCTGATAGCAGGTTTGCAGCATTTCCAGCGTTTCGCTGACCAGCTCTTTGTCCTGGTCGATAACGCGAAGCAGGCTCTCCACGGCTTTGGCGTAATCACCGTTAGCCATAAAGACCCGCCCCATCATGATCGAGATGCGTGCGCTGTTGCGATCGGCCGCAGCGCCTTTCTTTAACAATGCCATGGCTTTATCCATGTCATCGCTACCCATCTGCTGGAGAGCCAGCTCGCAATAGAAGTGGGCAATTTCGACGCGTTGTTTGTCTTTACCGAGTTTGACCAGGCGTTCGGCGGTATCAATCGCTTTTTGCCAGTCGCTGGTGGCCTGATAGATTTGCAGAAGCTGCTGAAGCGCACCGATACGGAAGTCCGTCTCATCCACCAGCTGAGAGAACATATCCTCGGCGCGATCGTAAAGCCCCGCGGCCATGTAATCCCGCCCAAGTTGCTGCACGGCCAGCAACCGTTGCTCATAGGTCAACGAAGCGCTTTCCATCAGGGTCTGGTGGATACGAATGGCACGGTCAACCTCTCCGCGCGAGCGGAACAGGTTTCCCAGGGTGAGATGCGCCTCAACGGTGCCGGTATCCTCTTTAAGCATGTCGAGGAACAGATCCACCGCTTTGTCCTGCTGATTGCTCAGCAGGAAGTTCACCCCCGCTACGTAGTCACGGGAGAGTCGGTTTGCTTCATCCTGTTTTGTTTGTTGCGCGCTTCTGCGGCCCATATACCAGCCATAGGCTGCGGCGACAGGCAAAAGCAGAAACAACAACTCCAGCATATTCGATTATTCCTTGACTACCGGCACACCAGAGCTCGCCGGAATGTCAGACGCAGGCGTAAGTTGATGTTCAAGTCGTTTAATTTTACGTTCAGCGCGAACAAGAGAAACACGAACCTTAAGCCAGAACAGGCCGCATACAAGCCAGCCGATGATAAAACCCGCCGCGAATAACACCGCCAGCAGGCTCGACACCCGGTACTCGCCCTGCGCCAGCAGATAGTTAAAACTTACCTGTTGATCGTTTTGCGCGCCCAATGTGACTGAAATGACAAAAATCGCCAACACAAGTAAGAAAATGAGTAAATATTTCACATGACTTCCCGTTATGTGGTTCGAGCGTATAAAGCGTGTTCAACTCACTGCAATCAGCCTTATAAGCTACCATTTTAGTGGCGGGCGCGAAATGGAAAAAGTAACGCGCCCTACATGGATTTATGGTCAAAATGCGGAATATCAACCTTCAGGTTCCGCCAGACTCCCTTTCGGCTATTTCTTCCTTCTCTTCCGGCGGCGGCGTCAATGGTCCGCAAAAACGTTGTGCAAGCCAGGTCGCCAGCGTCACCAGTACCCACGAGATCAGCGTTGCCACCACCAAATCACGCGGCCAGTGCATCCCCAACAGCATCCGGCTGCCCATTACGCCTGTCGCCCAGACCAGCAAAATCGCAATCGTGAGGGTACGCCGACGCGGCCACAGCAGTCCCACGCCAAGTAGCGCCCAGCTGGCAGCAAACATCGTATGCCCGGAAGGAAACGCAAAGCCGGTCTCTTTTTGCCAGTGTTTGCGTAAAAAGGTCGGGATATCCTGCTGTTCTGCAAGCTGCTCCTTTACCAACGCACCGCGATCTTTACGCTTTAAATTGTAGAACTCATCCACCGGAACATGATGCGTTTTTTCCAGCCAGACGACGAAAGGACGGGGTTCCTGCACGCGATCCTTGACCCACGACTTCACCCCCTGCCCGATAAGTATGGCGCCGCCGAGAATAGCGAACAGTACCAGCGCCGCGCGAAGGCGAAAGCGCAGGCACCACAGGAACCAGCCACAGAGCAGCACGTGCGTAATAATCCCCCACGGCTGGGTGACCGTCTCGGTTATCCAGTATAAGGCTTTCAGCCACGTCTCGTTTTGTCCGGGCTGCCACATCCAGCCGGAGAACCAAACGACCAGTGGTATAACGAGCAATACGGCGGCTCCTGCGGCCGTTCGTCTGGCAATTGAAAGCATGTCCTCTCCTTTTTCACTAAGCACCACAATCATAACTGAATTTCATCATTCTGGTGGATATGTCGGATTGTGCGTTTAACGTTTGTAAAGCGTGGTGGTGATTAGGTGAAGTTGCCGGGCTTGTGGCAAAATAGTCCGATACAGAAAGCATAATGGGGCAAAGGCACGAAACGTGTCAGCCTGGTCTGGAGAATCACATGCAGCTTAAACGTGTGGCAGAAGCCAAACTGCCAACCCCATGGGGCGATTTCCTGATGGTGGGTTTTGAAGAACTGGCAACCGGGCAAGATCACGTCGCCCTGGTGTTCGGCGACATTTCGGGGCAAACGCCGGTGCTGTCCCGCGTTCATTCAGAGTGTCTGACCGGTGACGCGCTGTTCAGCCTGCGCTGCGACTGCGGTTTTCAGCTTGAAGCCGCCCTTTCTCATATCGCAGAGGAAGGACGTGGCGTTCTGCTGTATCACCGTCAGGAAGGACGCAATATTGGCCTGCTGAATAAAATCCGCGCCTACGCGTTGCAGGATCAGGGCTACGATACCGTCGAAGCGAACCATCAGCTCGGCTTTGCTGCTGACGAGCGCGATTTCACCCTGTGCGCGGATATGTTCAAGCTGCTGGGCGTGGACGAAGTGCGTCTGTTGACCAATAACCCGAAAAAAGTGGAAATCCTCACTGAAGCGGGCATCAATATTGTGGAACGCGTACCGCTGATTGTCGGCCGCAACCCGAAAAACGCGCACTACCTCGATACCAAAGCTGCCAAAATGGGGCATCTGCTGAGCGAGTAAACGCAAAACGCCCGGCACATGTGCCGGGCGAGTTTTATCAGTCCAGCATCTTACGAATCACATAATGTAAAATGCCGTCGTTCTGGTAATAGGTCAGCTCTGTTGCCGTATCAATACGACACCGGCAATCCAGCACTTCTGTCGTTCCATCTGCGCGCGTTAACTTCACCGGAACGGTTTTACCCGGTTGCAGATTTTGCAGACCGCTGATATCAATCTGCTCTTCCCCGGTCAAACCCAGCGTTTTACGCGTTACACCCTGCGGGAACTCCAGCGGCAGGATCCCCATCCCGATCAGGTTTGAGCGGTGGATACGTTCAAAGGATTCGGCAATCACCACGCGAACCCCGAGCAGACGCGGACCTTTTGCCGCCCAGTCGCGACTGGAACCGGAGCCGTACTCTTTACCGGCAATAACGGCCAGCGGCGTACCCTGCTGCTGATACTTCATGGCTGCGTCATAAATTGAAATGACCTCTGTATCCGGCAGGTGGCGCGTCATACCCCCTTCCACGCCTGGGACCATTTCATTGCGAATGCGGATGTTGGCAAAGGTCCCGCGCATCATCACTTCGTGGTTACCGCGGCGCGAACCGTAGGAGTTGAAATCGCGACGTTCCACGCCACGACTTTGCAGATACCGACCTGCCGGACTGTCCGCCTTGATGCTACCCGCAGGGGAGATATGGTCAGTGGTGACGGAATCGCCCAGCATCGCCAGAATGCGCGCACCGTGAATATCTTTCAACGGTGCAGGCTCCGCCAGCATTTCGTCGAAGAATGGCGACAGGCGAATATAGGTGGAATCATCCTGCCAGTCATAGGTATCGGAACCCACCACGTCGATCGCTTTCCATTCCGCTGTGCCTTCGAACACTTCCGCATACTCTTTGCGGAACATCTCGGTGGAAACTTTCTCTACCGCGCGCGCAATTTCGCGCGATGATGGCCAGATGTCTTTCAGATAGACCGGTTCATTTTTGCGATCGTGACCAATCGGATCGGTCGCCAGGTTAATGTTCATGTTTCCGGCCAGCGCATAGGCTACAACCAGCGGCGGCGAGGCCAGCCAGTTGGTTTTCACTAGCGGATGAATACGCCCTTCAAAGTTTCGGTTACCGGAAAGTACCGCGCCAACGGTCAAATCCCCCTGCTTGATCGCCATTTCAATAGGTTCAGGCAGTGGACCAGAGTTACCGATGCAGGTCGTACAGCCGTAGCCCACCAGGTTAAAGCCCAGCTCGTCGAGGTAAGGCGTGAGTCTGGCCTGTGCCAGGTAATCGGATACCACTTTCGAACCAGGCGCCAGGGAGGCTTTAACCCAAGGCTGTGGCTTGAGCCCCAGCTCTACCGCTTTTTTTGCCAGCAGCCCGGCAGCCATTAACACACTCGGGTTGGACGTGTTGGTACAGGAAGTGATAGCGGCGATCACCACGGCGCCGTCAGGGAGCTGATACTGATGCCCGTTCAGAACATAGTCCACCGGACGGTGATCTTTTTGTGCGGCGTTAACTTCCAGCTCATTGCTGGCGGCAAAGGCTTTCGGAACGTTGCTCAGGGCGACGCGGTCCTGCGGACGTTTTGGCCCTGCGAGGCTTGCCTCAACTGTGCCCATATCCAGCTCCAGCGTACTGGTAAATACCGGCTCGTCACCCGGGTTACGCCACATGCCCTGCGCTTTGGTGTAGGCCTCAACGAGAGCCACCTGCTCCTCGCTGCGACCACTGAGGCGCATATACTCCAGCGTAACGCTATCAATCGGGAAAAAGCCGCAAGTCGCGCCATATTCCGGCGCCATGTTGGCGATGGTGGCCCGGTCCGCCAGCGGCAGTGAATCCAGACCATCGCCATAAAATTCAACGAATTTGCCCACCACGCCATGCTTACGCAGCATCTGGGTGACCGTCAGAACCAGATCCGTGGCGGTAATGCCTTCGGACAATTTACCGGTCAGCTTAAAGCCCACCACATCGGGAATGAGCATTGATACCGGCTGGCCGAGCATGGCCGCTTCCGCTTCAATACCACCGACGCCCCAGCCCAGAACGCCAAGGCCGTTAATCATGGTGGTGTGTGAATCGGTGCCCACCAGCGTATCAGGGTAAGCCACCCACTCTTTATCCTGCAATTCACTCCAGACGGCTTTGCCAAGATATTCCAGGTTGACCTGGTGACAAATGCCGGTGCCCGGTGGAACAACGCTGAAGCGGCTGAACGCCTGCTGACCCCATTTCAGAAATACGTAGCGTTCATGGTTACGTTCCATCTCCAGACGGACGTTTTCGCCGAAAGCATCGTCGTCACCAAAGTGATCGACGGTGACGGAGTGGTCAATGACGAGGTCTACCGGGGACAAGGGGTTAACCTTAGCTGTATCGCCCCCGAGACGCTTAACGGCTTCACGCATAGCTGCCAAATCCACCACCGCAGGCACGCCGGTGAAATCCTGCATCAGCACCCTGGCCGGGCGATAGGCAATTTCTCTGTCTGCATGAGCATTTTTCAGCCACCCTGCCAGAGCCTGGATATCCTCCTCGGTAACCGAGTCGCCATCCTGCCAGCGCAAGAGGTTTTCCAGTAAGACTTTCAACGACTTGGGTAACCGCGAAACGTCCCCAAGCGTTCTGGCAGCCAGCGGTAAGCTGTAGTAGCGCCAGGTTTTATTTTCCGCCTGTAATGTGTCCTTACTGGCTTCGCGTAGGGTTAACGACATAAGCTCCTCCTTAAAAACAGGGATGTCCTGACAATCATCAGGGCTGTAATTAAAGATAACACAAAGATGTCGTAACGTTTTGATAACAACCCAAATTGATAAATTTAGGAATGGTCCAACGCGAGGGATAAAACAAAAAACCCCGCCGTGGCGAGGTTTTACGATTTAGTGCAAGGCCAGCCAGAGGAGCTGACACCAGAAGAGGATCGACGCTGAGAATACGCCGAGCCATGACCAGTATTTTACGGTTGTCATGTTATTCATCATAGGGACACCAGACTTTAATTATTTAAGGTTGCGAGGTCTGCCCTCGTTCTATATTGCTGATGTGTATTTATTAAGGAGTACAAAAGTGCACGGTCTATATTCAGACTATTTGCATCATTACGCAAAAATCAAAATTATTGTTTTTTGGGTTCGTCTTCCGCGAATACATCAATAAAGGCCTGCTGCTGCGGCGTCAGTTTCCAGGAAGCTGGCACGCTGGTTGCTGGCGCCTTACGGGCTTTGTGAGCATTGTCACGAAGCTGACACATCTCTTTTCTCGCTTCTGTACGCACCGTCATGACCATAATCAACCCCAGTAATTCCAGACAAGAAGAGCAACCACCACCCAAAACAGGGCAGAGCCAAGAAAGACCGCCAGCCAGGCTTTACGCTTAAGCGCGGGATCCCTTTGCGGTTCTTCACTTCCTGACGGCATTGCTAACCTCATACAATCGATATCGCTTATCATTTTGAGACCAAACAATTGGCACAAGTAATCATCTGATGAGATAAATCCTAAAGAAACTTTAGCCGAAAAGCCAGTGAATTTACGTATCCGAGCCCGGGAAAATTCAATCTTTTGACCCGAAATAAATAATTGAAAAGAATAATTTGCACAGCTGTAAATTAGTTTCTACTTTTGTCGCAAATTTGCGACAGTAAAACCATAGTCATCAAATGGGTTATGACGATATATGACAGTGGGCGTAGATGATGATAATTCTAATTCAGGTTTAAAGCGGAATGACGGTATCTTTCCGCAAGAGAAAGATACCGGGAGTGATTATTTGGCGGGAAGTTTAATGTCTTTAAACATCTCTTCGATGTCTTCATTGGAGCGTAACGCCACAGCTGTATCCACCACATCGCGCGTTAAATGTGGCGCAAAGCGTTGAATAAAATCATACATATAGCTGCGCAGGAACGTGCTGCGACGAAAACCTATCTTGGTGGTGCTGTGACTGAAAATATCATGCGCATCCAGACGCACCAGATCCGGGTCTGAGACAGGATCCACCGCCATGCTGGCAATAACCCCAACGCCCAGGCCCAGACGTACATACGTTTTTATGACGTCCGCATCCGTCGCCGTAAAGACAATCCGTGGCGTTAATCCGGCGCGGTTAAACGCGGTGTCCAGTTCAGACCGGCCCGTAAAGCCGAACGTATAGGTCACCAGCGGGTATTGCGCCAGTTCTTCGATTGTCACTTCGCCCTTCCCCGCCAGCGGGTGATCCGGGGTCACGACAATAGAGCGGTTCCAGTGGTAGCACGGGAGCATGACCAGATCATCGTACAGATGGAGCGCTTCCGTCGCGATAGCGAAGTCTGCATTGCCTTTAGACACGGCCTCTGCGATTTGCGTCGGTGAGCCCTGATGCATATGCAGGGAAACGCGGGGATAGCGTTCTATGAAGCCTTTGATCACCCCGGGAAGCGCATAACGCGCCTGTGTATGCGTGGTGGCAATATACAGAGAGCCTTTATCCGGCCAGGTATGTTCCCCGGCGACGGATTTAATGGCGTCGACTTTGGAGAGCACTTCCCGTGCGATGCGTATGATTTCCTGTCCTGCCGGGGTGACCTGAGTCAGGTGCTTACCGCTGCGGGCAAATATCTGAATACCTAACTCATCCTCCAGCATACGCACCTGCTTACTGATGCCGGGCTGAGAGGTATAAAGACCTTCTGCGGTGGAAGAGACATTGAGGTTATGATTGACGACCTCAACGATATAGCGAAGCTGCTGTAATTTCATGCCAGACCATCCGATTTAGCGCATGCGTCAATCGCTTAAGACGATTTGATAATAAGAAACGGGTTAACTATAACCACTATATCATTTATAGCCAGGCTGTATAGTACGGAACAAAAAATAATAACTACGTAATAAAAAAGGGCCGGAAGTCCGGCCCTTTTACAGGTAAGTTACGGTAAGGGAAGATTATTTCTTGCCTTCAACCCATTTCCCGTCGACAAAGAAGGCTGACCATCCGGTCGCTTTGCCCTCTTTCTCTGCCGCCACGTACTGCTGCTTCGTTTTACGGCTGAAGCGCACCACGGTTTTGTTGCCTTCCGGATCCTGCTGTGGCGCATCGGCCAGGTAACGCAGTTTCTCCGGCAGACGGTCGCGGAAGCGGTACAGCTCTTCTACCAGCGGCGCACGGGTTTCGCGCGATTTCGGGAAGGTGTTGGCCGCCAGGAATACCCCGGCAGCGCCGTCACGCAGCACGAAATACGCGTCTGACTTCTCGCACGGTAGCTCAGGAAGCGGAACCGGGTCTTCCTTTGGCGGCGCAACTTCACCGTTACGCAGGATCTTACGCGTGTTTTTACAGTCGTCGTTGGTGCATGCCATGTACTTACCGAAGCGTCCCATTTTCAGGTGCATTTCGGAACCACATTTCTCACACTCAACGATTGGACCGTCATAGCCCTTAATGCGGAACTCACCTTCTTCGATCTCATAACCATCGCAGGTCGGGTTATTGCCACAAACGTGCAGTTTGCGTTTTGGATCGATCAGGTAGCTGTCCATCGCCGTGCCGCATTTCTTACAGCGGCGTTTGGCGCGCAGTGCGTTGGTCTCCGCATCGTCACCTTCCAGCACGTTGAGAACTTCGTTCTCCGGCACGAGGTTGATGGTGGTTTTGCAACGCTCTTTCGGCGACAGCGCATAGCCAGAGCAACCGAGGAACACGCCCGTGGTCGCGGTACGGATCCCCATTTTACGGCCGCAGGTTGGGCAGTCGATGCTCGTCAGTACCATCTGGTTAGGCAGCATGCCGCCCTCTTCAGGATCTTTCTCGGCTTTCTCAAGCTGATTGGTAAAATCGCTGAAGAAGCTGTCGAGAACTTTCTTCCACTCTGCCTTATGGCTGGCAACCTCATCGAGGCTGTCTTCCATCTGCGCGGTGAAGTCATAGTTCATCAACTCACGGAAGTTCGCTTCCAGACGGTCGGTGACAATCTCACCCATTTTTTCAGCATAGAAACGACGGTTCTCGACGCGAACGTATCCACGATCCTGAATGGTCGAAATGATTGACGCATAGGTGGACGGGCGACCGATGCCGCGTTTTTCCAGCTCTTTCACCAGCGATGCTTCGCTGAAGCGCGCAGGTGGCTTGGTGAAGTGCTGAGCCGGGACCAGATCAACCAGCGACAGCTCGTCACCTTTGTTGACTGAAGGCAGCGTTCTGTCTTCATCACCTTTACGCAACGCTGGCATCACTTTTGTCCAGCCGTCGAAGCGCAGAATGCGGCCGCGCGCTTTCAGGCGGAAATCACCCGCGCCGACGGTCAGCGTGGTGGAGTCGTATTTCGCTGGCGTCATCTGGCAGGCTACGAACTGGCGCCAGATCAGCTGATACAGCTTCTGGGCGTCCGCTTCCATATCTTTCAGCGATTCAGCCAGAACGGAAACGTCAGAAGGACGAATCGCTTCGTGCGCTTCCTGAGAATTCTCTTTGCTGGCGTACTGATTAGGCCCGTCCGGCAGGTATTTCTTACCGAAGTTGTCCTCGATATAGCCACGCACCATGTTGACAGCGTCCTGGCTCAGGTTGGTGGAGTCAGTACGCATGTAGGTGATGTAACCCGCTTCATACAAGCGCTGGGCCATCATCATGGTTTTCTTCACGCCGTAACCCAGACGGGTACTTGCCGCCTGCTGGAGAGTTGACGTGATAAACGGTGCGCCAGGCTTACTGCTGGTTGGTTTATCTTCACGATCCAGAACCTGATAACGCGCTTTTTCCAGCAGCGCCACGGCGGCCATGGTTTGATCGCGATTTTCAGGACGGAACGGTTTGTCGTTGTGATGGCTCACCTGCAACGGCAGCGCATCGCCGCCCGGCGTGGTGACATTCGCATCCACTTCCCAGAACTCTTCCGGGACGAACGCTTTGATCTCGCGTTCACGCTCAACAACAAGACGAACAGCCACAGACTGCACACGCCCCGCAGACAGGCCGCGAGCGACCTTTTTCCACAGCAACGGCGAGACCATGTAGCCTACAACGCGGTCCATAAAGCGACGCGCCTGCTGAGCGTTAACACGGTCGATATTCAGTTCACCCGGCTTTTCAAACGCCTGACGAATCGCATTCTTTGTAATTTCGTTGAACACTACACGGCTGTAGCGTTTGTCATCACCCCCGATCACTTCCCGCAGGTGCCATGCAATGGCCTCCCCTTCGCGGTCAAGGTCGGTTGCGAGATAAATGTGGTCTGCTTTTTCAGCAAGCTGTTTCAGCTCGTTAACGACTTTTTCTTTGCCTGGCAGCACTTCGTAATGTGCATCCCAGTTGTGCCATGGGTTAACACCCATGCGGTTGACAAGCGCGCTACGTTCATCCTTTTTAGGCTTTTTAGCCCCTTTGGTGGAGGTAGAGTCTGCGCTCTTTTTGCTGGCTGAGCCACTGGTCGGCAAGTCGCGAATGTGACCAACGCTGGACTTAACCACGTAGTCATTGCCCAGATATTTATTGATCGTTTTGGCTTTTGCCGGGGACTCAACGATGACGAGAGCTTTACCCATATTCACCTTTACCTAATTTAATTCTTCCAGGAATACGCCGCACGTTGATTTCCCTTCCGCTGACGACGAGCCATTGATATTGCGACATCGTCAGGGGATATCAACCCCTATGTGTTACCGAACGTCAGAATGGCGACATCCAGGTCATTGAGTTTTCGGGTATTTTTCTCACATCAAAGTTCATTCGTGACGAATTCCCGGTCGAATGTCAAGCAATTCTGTTGCCAGAATGACGAAAGCGCACACTGTACCTGATAAAATTCGTTACGCAACTTTATTAGCATGCAAAAGCAAATCCCGCCAGCCAGCCCCTGTTTCTTATCCCCTCGGATAACAGGGAAAATTTGCCCCCGAAGCGACCCAGGCGTAGACTATTGTCACTGTTTAAGGAGTGGAATATGCAGAATACGACCCAACCCATTGACCGAGCTTCATTGCTTATCGAAGCAAACAAACTCATTCGCGACCATGAAGACACCCTGGCGGGAATTGAAGCGACTGGCGTGGAACAACGTAATGGCGTGCTGGTGTTCAGCGGTGAATACTTCCTTGATGAACAAGGGCTACCCACCCCGAAAAGCACCGCCGTGTTTAACATGTTTAAATACCTGGCGCATACCCTCTCAGAGAAGTACCACCTGGTCGATTAAAACGAAAACGCGAGGCATCTGCCTCGCGTTTTTCTTTACAGCAGCGGCTTTTGTCCGCGCTGCAACCAGCGTAGCAGCAGGCGATCCGCGCTTTCTGCCGCGCTATTGGTAAAACGGTCGAGCAGGCGCTTACGTCGGGTGAAGCGCACCCCCACCAGCTCACGGCCTTCCATCAGGTTGAGCAGGAGGTCGTCGCTGGTACCCACTTCATCCACCAGCCCTTTCTCCTGCGCCTGCGTGCCGTACCAGTGCTCGCCCGTAGCCACCTGCTCAATGTCCAGCGTTGGGCGCATGCGGTGCACGAAATCTTTGAACAGATGGTGGGTTTCGTTCAGATCTTCCCGGAATTTCTGCCGTCCCTCTTCGGTATTTTCGCCGAGCAGCGTCAGCGTACGTTTGTACTGACCCGCCGTATGCAGTTCGATGTCGATCTCTTTATTTTTCAGGAAACGATTGAAGTTAGGGATCTGCGCGACCACCCCAATCGAGCCGATAATGGAGAACGGTGCCGCGACGATTTTATCCGCCACGCACGCCATCATATAGCCGCCACTCGCCGCGACCTTATCTACCGCAACGGTGAGTGGGATCTGTTTGTCCCGCAGACGTTGTAACTGCGAAGCCGCCAGTCCATACCCATGCACTACGCCGCCCGGGCTTTCAAGGCGTACCACCACCTGATCCTGGGCTGTCGCCACGGCCAGCACCGCCGTCACTTCTTCACGCAGAGAGGAGACTTCATGCGCATCCATGCTACCTTTAAAATCGAGCACATAGACGCGCGGTTTTGCGTCAGCCTGTGGCGTGGCGAGCTTAGCTTTCGCCTTCGCGGCTTTGGCGTCCTGCTTATGTTTTTTCTTCTGGGTTTTTAGCCACAGCTTCTGTTGATGATCGTCAAGCAGCGCCAGAGACATCTCCTCCTGCATCTCTTTATACTGCTCGCTCAGGCGGGTAATGCGTAACTCACCACGCTGACGCTTACGCTGCGTCAGGTTGACAATCAGGACGGCAATCACCGCGACAGCAATAACCACCGTCGCGATTTTGGCCAAAAACAACCCATACTGAGAAAGTAATTCCACGCGTTCCACCTTGATTTAACCACGAATCTTTCACGCCAGTGTACAACAGCCCTGCGCAGGCGTCTCGCTCTGGACATTACCTCTGCGAGGCGGCTTCAGGAATCCCCCGTTTCTGGTTTAAATCTTTGCAAATTGTTAATTTCCCAGCGTTCTGTCCTGTAGACTGATTGAATTCTGACGCTGTTTCGGGCATAAAGCCGAAAAGTCATAAATAAAGGTGCAAGTCACGCCCAATGCGCCTGAGGAGCCACCGTGCATTATCAGCCACAAAAAAACCTTCTACAGAACCGCATCATTCTGGTTACCGGTGCCAGCGACGGGATTGGTCGCGAAGCGGCGCTGACCTATTCTGAATACGGTGCGAGCCTTATTCTGCTGGGACGTAATGAAGAAAAGCTCAAGGCCGTCGCCCGTGAAATCGAAAACGCCGGCGGTACCCCCACGCCCTGGTATACGCTCGATCTGCTGACCTGCACGCCAGCGTCATGTCAGGCCCTTGCCCAGCGGATCAGCACACATTATCCGCGTCTGGACGGCGTACTGCACAACGCGGGGTTACTGGGCGAAGTGCGCCCGATGGATGAACAGGATCCGGAGATTTGGCAACAGGTGATGCAGGTTAACGTCAACGGGACGTTTTTCCTGACCCAGGCCGTGCTTCCTTTATTACTCAACTCCGATTCCGGCTCGCTGGTATTTACCTCCTCCAGCGTGGGGCGTCAGGGGCGTGCGAACTGGGGGGCTTACGCCGTCTCAAAATTTGCCACCGAAGGAATGATGCAGGTGCTGGCCGAAGAGTACCAAAGCCGCCACCTGCGGGTTAACTGTATTAATCCAGGCGGTACGCGCACCAAAATGCGCGCCAGCGCCTTCCCGACAGAAGATCCGCAGAAGCTTAAAACCCCGGCCGATATCATGCCCCTTTACCTGTGGCTGATGGGTGACGACAGCCGTCGCAAAACCGGAATGACCTTCGATGCCCAGCCAGGCCGCAAACCGGGGATATCGCAATGAGTGATGATCGTCATCAGCAGCGCCAGCAGCGTCTGAAAGAACAGGTTGATGCACGCGTGGCGGCCGCTCAGGACGAGCGCGGTATCCTAATCGTGTTCACCGGCAACGGCAAAGGCAAAACCACCGCCGCATTTGGGACCGCCACCCGCGCAGTCGGGCATGGGCAGAAAGTGGGCGTGATCCAGTTTATCAAGGGTGAATGGCCCAACGGCGAGCGTAATCTGCTCGAGCCGCATGGCGTTGAGTTTCAGGTAATGGCAACCGGTTTTACCTGGGATACCCAGAACCGGGAAACCGATACCGCAGCCTGCCTCGCCGTCTGGGAGCATGCCAAAAGAATGCTTTCAGACCCGTCGCTGAACATGGTGTTGCTGGATGAGATCACCTATATGGTGGCGTATGACTACCTGCCGCTGGAAGCCGTGCTGGAGGCCCTCAGGAACCGCCCTGCACACCAGACGGCGATCGTCACGGGGCGCGGGTGTCATCGGGACATTCTGGAGCTGGCCGATACCGTCAGCGAGCTGCGTCCGGTTAAGCATGCATTCGATGCGGGTATCAAAGCGCAAATTGGGATTGATTACTGAAAAAAAAGCCCGGTATATTCACCGGGCTTTTCAATTAACCGTTGTTATTACGGCTGCCAGAGCGGCGATTGCTGCTGACCTGGCTATGACGTTTCACCGCACGGCGGATTTGATTCGCCTTCATGCGACGACGATCTTTCTCTACCGCCACTTTCGACGTGGTTTCTGGCGTCAGGCCAACCAGATCGCGCAGGTAGTTGGTTTGCGTCAGATCCAGTTCGGTATAGCCGCCACGTGGCAGGCCTTTCGGCAGCAGAATGTCGCCATAGCGGACGCGAATCAAGCGACTCACCTGGACACCGACCGCTTCCCACAGTCGACGCACCTCGCGGTTACGTCCCTCTGTCAGGGTAACGTTGTACCACTGGTTAATGCCTTCACCACCGGTAAACTTGATGGTTTTGAACGCCGCAGGGCCGTCCTCCAGCTGAACACCACGCGACAGGTCGCGCAGTTTGTTCTCATCAACCTGGCCGAAAACACGAACGGCGTATTCACGTTCCACTTCACGACTCGGGTGCATCAGACGGTTTGCCAGTTCACCATCGGTGGTGAACAGCAACAGGCCACAGGTGTTCACGTCCAGACGGCCTACGGCAATCCAGCGGGCGCCACGCAATTTTGGCAGACGGTCAAACACCGTCGGGCGACCTTCCGGGTCGTTGCGGGTACACAGTTCGCCTTCCGGCTTGTAGTAAGCCAGTACGCGGCAGATCTGTTCAGCAGACTCTTTCACGGAAATAAGATGGCCGTCAATGCGGATCTTCAGCCCCGGTACGATTTCAACGCGGTCACCGAGCGTGGCGATTTTACCGTCCACACTCACGCGGCCTGCTTCAATAATGGCTTCGATTTCACGGCGCGAACCGTGGCCGGCGCGCGCCAGCACTTTCTGTAACTTTTCGCTCATTGAGCTTCCTCAGGTGTCGCCTTCACAGGCGTCGAATAGACACTAACAAATCTATATAAATCAATGCGTTAGCATGTTTAGTTGAAGGTCATTATACGCGATGTTCACCACATTGTAACCTACTTTGTTGTACAGCCTGTTCACCACCTAAAACTTACCCTCTGATTAAGTTTTAAGCAAAAAAAAGTAAGTGTTGCGCATCTGTTCACAAGTGCGAGTATGAAAGATTTGAAATAAGTAGTAATTTTTAAGTTTTTATGGTAGGCACGCCCTTGACAAGACATGGGATGATGTGCTACCCTACACACGAAGTTCGCGAGCGAAGCGAGTGAGGTTTGTCTCTCGAAGAGAGAGAATTACCTTTGCACAATAGTGATCTTTCATGTTAGTCATGAAAGAGAGTGTATGTCTGTTCCTGTGTGTCAATCACTACTCAAGTGTACACTCTATCTCTGATCTGAATTAACCTAACCTTGATAATAATCCTTCTTGTTACTCTCTGATGTAGGCAGGAGTAATCCGAAGTCATACTCTGACCCAACTAACCTTTAACTTAACCTTTAACTTAACCTTAAACTTTATCCTGCATTATCTCTTCCCGTTGCTCACCGATGACCACCACCAGAGATTCATCATGATGAGATTCCAGATTAAGCTGGAGAATCGTCTCGATGATGGCAGTCTTCAACATCTTCATTTAACCACTTCCACCAGCCCCGGTGCGCATTACAGCCTATCTCTCTGATGTTTACCCACCCTTTGAGCGCAAGCAGCACAGGACGCAGTAGACGAAGCGTGAACAGCTATTCGGAACAATGCCAAAGCTGGACCACGGTAAGCCGTCGCCCTTCTCACTGGTGCAATGACGATACCAAGGAATCGCCCTGCAACATCCAGAAGATGATTCCCCGAGCCACCAGTGCCGCTATCTGACGTAGTGGACAGCGGAAGCCCCGATCAAATGCCTACGCTCTAACGAGTGCTACTGGCCATTCTCTCTGACAGCTTCGCTGTATTCCCACTATCCAATCCCCCTCATGCAGATCCAGACAATACAACTCGCAAAGCACATTTAAATACAGAAGTCAACAAAAATCAATTGACAAAAAATGCTTTTTAGTGTATTATAAACATTAGGAAAGCAATGTTGTGAACAAACGCCTCTGAGCGATAGTTTTTGTTCTTAGAATCTACTTCTTACTATTCCCATAGTTAGTATCGTATAGCGCAGCTTGCGCACTCTCCGCAGAATAAAGCCTCCCGGAAGCTAAACGTTTTAAAGTCGATGATTCCCAGATCACCCGGTCTGATTATTTCGGTTGTGTTGGACGTTTGGGCAATCCTTCCGAGGAGGCTTTCCTATGCTCAAAGAAAAGGAAAACTCATACAGTTGAAAAGTCAAAATCTGAAAGAAATTAAAAAGTGGCTCCCTCGTTTCGAATACCACATCTATCGTGACAGGTTACGCCAGTATGGTATGCCAACCACTCCACACCGAGTTGCATTTATGTACTGGGCCGAAGAAATCATGAAACATTGCTTCACGTTCGAGGACTTCGTAGATGAATGGAGCAATGGCAATGAGCACCGAGAAATAAATCGATGGGTGGATAGTGGAGTTCTCAGCATGGAATACTTTGAAGGAAAATTCTATTACGTCACCTCGTACATTGTTGGAGGTGTAAGCCCATTTTATTGTCACACCTGCAACCGAATCAACATTAAGAAACTTCTATCTATAAAGGAGCAATGTCCTCATGACTAAGCTACCAGCAGCATTCACCAAAGAAATAAAAGCCGAGTTTAAAATACAGCGTGATCAATACGTAGCTGATTACATCGAATCCCATCTCACGGATGTTTTCAGTATCTCGGATTTTTATCCGGTAGTGCTCATTAAGCTACAGACCGCTATTCAAGATGGGTACGAAATCGCGGAGTTTGAGCGCCAGCCATTCTACAACATTGGTGATCCTGCAATGCGTATCGTGATGAACAAAAAGCAGCAGGAAATCGACACAGAGCGCCGTTCCCTCACAGAGGCAGCAGAAGCAGCTTTAATGGCCTCCCTTGAGGCTCAAGCGGAAGAGCTATACCAACAGATGGTTGCAGAGGAAGAACGCCGTAAACGTGCAGAAGCAGCTGCGCAAGCAGCAGCAGAAACCGAGGCTCTCACCTTCTCTGGTCGCCTACGTGCATCCTTTGTGAAAGGCTCCCATGTTTGAACCTTATGCGCAGAAGCGCAACCCGGCAAAACTCGCCCAGAGGAGCGCCAGCGACTACCGGAAAATGATGATCGCCGAGCAGGACGGGAGGGACTTCATAACAGGCTCACCACTGACAGATCCGGTTATTGACCATGACCACAGGACGGGACATTGCCGCCTGATCCTGAACCGTGTGACGAATGCCATAGAAGGCGACTTTAATCTCATCCTGTCTCGTGTTGCTTATCGTGAAGATTTTACTCCGCTTTTGTGGGAAGTTTATTTTGGCTTTCACGATACCTTGTACGATGAATTATACAATGCCGCGCTTGAGCGCCGGAATGGTTATTTAAAAGAACACCACTTCAGATTTATCTTAAAACAGTTTGCGGTGTATTACGCCGTGCGATTCGACCACCTCAACCATTTGGAGTATTACAGATGACTACAAAAGCAGAGAAATCATTATCATGGCTTAGAAGCTACTGGAACAACCAACCACCAGCAGAGATAGCCAAATCTGAGATTCAGCTATTCAGTAAGGAAGTGAATAAACTAACGATTGGGGAGTTCTACCAGTGGCTATTATCCGAAGGTTACATCTTTAAAAATAAGGATACTAAATAATGCTGCAACTTAAAATAGCTCGAGATCTGCTGACGTGGATTGATGCAAGCAAGGGTGATGACAGTCGCCCAACTTTTATTATCAAGACATTACGTAAGGTAATGACGAACGAGGAAACGAATGAATCCAAAGCTACAAATAGAAAAGCTGATTGACCATCTACAGAAACAGAAATACGCTTTTATCTCCGCTCAAGGTAAAATACTTCTCCACCACATCCCCACTAACACAAATCACGCTCTGGACATTCTCGAACGGGAATACTATTTATCGACTGGTGAGCAGTGGCGACGAAGTTATTTAAACCTACTCTGGGATCACATTCCTTTTATCAAGGTGAATGAATTCAACCCGACGCAGCCCTACGGTATCGACCAGAACGGCACACTGAACACATTCAGGCGCTGGCGCAGTGATAAGACACCAGCGGCAGATCTGACACTATGGCACTCCTACCTGGCCCGACTCTTCCCCGACCAGACAGACCGCGCCACAGTGAGCGCGTACATGGCGCACATGTTCCAGCACCCGGAACAGCGCCCAAGCTGGCACATCGTGATCCCAAGCGACACCGGAACGGGCAAGGGTTTTTTGTTCAATCAAATCTTGTCACCGCTCCTGATGCACCAGACAACGCTGTACAGCAATTACAGCACCCTAACCACCGTCCATAACGATGCTATGGCCCGTACAATCCTGATCCTGTTTGATGACCCGCCGCCAGCCACGCGCAACATGGCAGACCGTCTAAAGAGCATTCAGACAGAACCGGTTATCGAAATTAACCGGAAGTACGAACAGCCCCGTAAAGTGCCAACATTTACAAGATTCTTCACCTTTTCAAACAGTGAAAGTCCGATTGAAGTGGAGGCGAATGACCGCCGCCATTATTGCACTCACTACATACGCCACAAGGTGAGCAGGGAGGAAACCGCCGAGTTTATCACCTGCCTTGCGGAGTGGCTCGCCGTTGGCGGTCTGGAAGCCGTACACGCCTGGCTAATGGCTTACCCCTTGTCCGAGTTCACCCCTTATCGCCCACCTTACAGCGTGGCGCTGGAACGCATGAAACAAGCCAGCATCACCGAAGAGCAGAACGAAGCGGAGATCTTCACTGGAGAGAATCCGGCGTTTGCATTCAAGGCATTCCATGATGCTTGTCCATCGTTCCCGCGACCACAGGATGCGAGTCAATGGTTACGTGACAACGGCTATGTCAGTGCCAGAGTGAACACCAGAGCAGGGTTAAAATCAGTTTGGTATCGAGCGCCGCAGGACGGCAGCGGGAAAATCCCGGAGAGCGCCCTTTCCTGGTTTGTCGATAAATACTACCCAACCCCGACGAAATGATCAGGGCTACAGGGCTACGATTTTAGCCCTGTATTTTGAAACCCGCGCCGCTACAGGCCTGATCAGGGCTACAGGGCTAACAGGGCTACTTATTAAGTATTCTTAGATCTGTTCTACAGCTTCACCATTTTCCAAATGGGAATAACAGGAGCACCAGCGTTTCCCGACTATCAATTTTTAAAAGTTTGATAGGCAAATGCCTAACAACTTCCTTAAAGCAAAATCTGAAATCACTCATACCGTGGATCGGTATCGCCGCCCGGATTTTCGGGCTTCGTTCCTTCCACATTCACGCCGCCTGACGCGCTCCAGCGTACAGCCAGCACATCAAAAAAGATCCAAATTTTACAGGAGGACATTACATGTCAGGACGTACCCACGCAGCATACGTAAATTATTTCCAGAACGGTCGCAAGGCCCACCGTTTAGCCGAGGTTGAGCGCCAGCTTGCCGCAGAGACAAGCCACCAGCAAGAGAAGCGCCAGCTCGAAGCGGAAGCACGGAGCGCTGAGAACATCGCAGACCATTTCCCAAGAGTGATCCCGGATACGCCTTTAATCGAAATGCACCCCGGCTACTACATTCACCGCCTTGAGTGGGAAGCTCACCGCGACGGCTTGAGCGTGGTCACGGTCACAGACGAACGAACCACCAGAGATCCCGAACTTGTTTCCTATCAGTGGAACCACTTTGTAATCACGCACCGCAGCCCCTGGGCACTTGAGGACTACCGAATCAGATACTACCCGTTTAGCCTCCCGGAACATGTAGCGAAATAGCACAGTATTTCGACACACCAAAATCCGGGTCTTTTCCCCTTCAAGATTGTATCGAAATAGTATTGATCAATTTAATCGACACACCTATAATCGATACACACTAAATCGCTACGCTCAACAGAACAGGGAAACTACAATGGCTAACATCGGTTACATTCGAGTAAGTACAGATAAACAATACACAGAGCGCCAGCTCGACGGCGTGACACTTGATGAAAAGTTTGAAGAGAAGGTAAGCGGCAAGAATACCAACCGTCCCAAACTCCAGGAGATGATTGCTTACGTTCGTAAAGGCGACGTGATCCACGTTCACAGCCTTGACCGCTTAGGGCGTAACCTCCGTGATGTTCTCGACATTATCGAGCACGTTAAAGCCAAAGGCGCAAGCGTCCAATTCCACAAGGAAGGGATAACAGCAGGAGCAGAAGCCAACGCCGCCAGCAACCTTATGCTAAACATCTTCGCGGCTATGTCACAGATGGAACGTGAAATGATGCTCGAACGCCAGGCAGAAGGCTACGCAGCAGCCAAAGCAGCGGGACGCAAAGGCGCTCGTGGTAATGGCGCAGCGGTTGACCGTGTAGGGATTGTGTCAGCACTTGCCGCTGGTCAGTCTATCCGAACCATAGCGAAAGATTTCAACGTGTCCACCAGCACCGTGCAGCGTATCAAGACCGAACAAGCCGCCGCCTAACAAGATTCCTTTTGAGGCCACAAGCTACTGATATTTAAGGAATCCTACCGCTGGAATTGGGTACGTCGCGGAAATCGTGTTAAACATCTCAAGTAATGGCGCAACACACATCACCTGGTAAACGTCTTGTTTATACACTGATACGGATGATGCGAAGTAGATTATTGTTAAATTAGCCGCTTGCCATCCTTCCCTACGACCTTTTCTCCATCTTCCTTAATGAACTCGCCTTTCTGAGGGTTTGGAAGAATGTCCAATACCACTTCTGATGGACGGCAAAGGCGTGTTCCAAGTGGCGTAACGACAATCGGACGGTTGATCAAAATGGGATGACTTAGCATTGCCTCTATCAATTCTTCATCGGTGAAACGGTCTTCTGTTAAACCAAGTTGCTCGTATGGTTCAACATTTTTTCGTAGCAACGCACGAACACTGATCCCCATCGCGCTAATCAATTCCTTGAGTTTATCCCTGTCTGGAGGTGTTTCCAGATAGAGAATCACAGTTGGCTCAACACCGCTATTTTGAATTAAAGCCAGCGTATTACGGGATGTTCCACATGCTGGATTGTGGTAAATGGTTATGTCAGTCATGATTATTCTCTTATCTTACAGGGAAAACGACAGGCGCAATGCCAGCGCACTAAGGGTAACGAACAGCACAGGCAGCGTCATAATCACGCCTACGCGGAAGTAGTACCCCCAACTTATTTTTATGCTTTTCTGTTCAAGGACATGCAACCAAAGCAGCGTTGCAAGACTTCCTATGGGTGTGATTTTTGGTCCCAGATCGCAGCCAATCACGTTGGCATAGATCATCGCTTCCTTGATAATCCCTGATGCCATACTTCCATCTATCGACAAAGCACCAATCAAAACAGTGGGCATGTTGTTCATGATGGATGACAAGAACGCAGCTAAGAAGCCAGTTCCCAGCGTAGCGGCCCAGATACCTCTATCAGCAAGCTGGTTTAGAACACCCGAAAGATGTTCGGTTAGTCCTGCATTACGCAGACCATAAACAACCAGGTACATACCGAGCGAGAACACTACAATCTGCCAGGGCGCACCACGCAACACCTTGCCCGTATTAATCGAATGCCCTCGTTTGGCAACAAGAAAAAGTATTAAAGCCCCTGCTGCTGCAATCGCACTTACAGGTATTCCGAGAGGTTCGAGTACAAAAAAACCTATTAAGAGAAGCAATAGCACTATCCAACCAGTTCTGAACGTTGCCAGATCTTTGATAGCTTCTGCTGGCGCTTTTAACCGGGACAATTCATAAACGGCTGGAATGTCTTTACGGAAGAAGAGATGAAGTACCGCAAGCGTGGCAGCAATCGCCGCAAGGTCTACCGGAACCATCACGGAAGCGTAATCACTGAACCCAAGTTTGAAGAAGTCAGCGGAAACAATGTTCACAAGATTAGATACGATCAGCGGTAAACTTGCAGTATCAGCTATAAACCCGGCTGCCATAACGAAAGCCAGCGTTGTTTCTTTACTGAATCCCAACGCCAGTAGCATAGCAATAACAATCGGTGTAAGAATCAGCGCGGCTCCATCGTTAGCAAACAGAGCAGCAACAGCGGCCCCCAGCAACACTATGTAGGTGAATAGCAGCCGCCCACGTCCATTACCCCATCGGGCAACATGTAAAGCGCACCATTCAAAGAAGCCAGACTCATCAAGCAGTAAGCTGATGATGATAACCGCGATAAAGGCTGCGGTAGCATTCCATACAATGTGCCATACAACCGGGATGTCACTTATTTGTATAACCCCCGTAAACAAAGCCAGCACCGCACCAATTGAGGCAGTCCAGCCAATACTAAGCCCGCGAGGTTGCCAAATCACAAAGAAGATGGTTAGTGCGAAGATTGCTCCTGCCAATAACATTCCGAACCCCTTAAACACATTCGATTTAGTGAATGTATTTTTGTTATCATCCGCAAACAGCGGTATTTACGTTATTCAAAGATTGTCGTACTTCATCGCGCTGGCTACTCCAGGCAGTATCGATGATTGAAGCTGCCCATGCAGCCATGTGTGGTGAAAGACGATAATAGATCCATTTACCTTCTCGGCGATCCAGCACCAATCCGGCATCCCTTAGCAAAGCAATGTGGCGTGAAACCTTTGGCTGAGATTGGTTAGTGACCGAACATAGCTCGCAAACACACAACTCCCCAGCCTCACGCAGTAATAGAATAATCGTCGTGCGTGTCTCGTCTGCAAGTAGCTTGAAAAGTTGAACAGGTAACATCTGTAAGCAGCCTCAGATAAAAACGAATACATATGTTAATCCGTATGTGTTAAAAGTAAAGCATAGTGTACAAACTCTGGAGTAAAGCCATGAAGACATTCCCCGCTCTTAATACTGATTGCTTTGATGCAACCATAGCTGAAAAGGTCGGAGGTACAGCCATCTCTCCTCGCTTTCTTCTCCTTTACGGCTCAGTACGTCAGCGATCTTTTAGTCGATTTAGTGCCGAAGAAGCCGGGCGATTGCTTACGGAAATGGGTGCTGAAGTGAAAATTTTTAATCCTTCTGGTTTACCACTTCCTGACGATGCTCCTGAAACACATCCAAAGGTGCAAGAGCTACGGAGTTTGGTTCGGTGGTGTGATGGTATGGTGTGGAGTTCGCCAGAGCGACATGGCGCGATGAGTAGCATTCTGAAAGCCCAAATAGACTGGATTCCTTTAACAGAAGGAGCGATTCGCCCTTCCCAGGGAAAAACTTTGGCAGTGATGCAAGTTTGCGGTGGTTCCCAATCGTTTAACGCAGTTAACCAAATGCGTGTCCTTGGACGCTGGATGAGGATGTTTACTATCCCTAACCAATCATCGGTAGCAAAAGCATGGCAAGAGTTTGATGATGATGGACGAATGAAACCATCTTCTTATTACGACCGCATTGTTGATGTGATGGAGGAACTATTCAAAATCACACTGATTTTGAAAAACCATACTGAATACCTTGCTGACCGCTACAGCGAAAGAAAAGAAAATCACGAACAACTCTCTATCCGGGTGAATCAGCGGAAAATTTAAAAAATTGGTAAAGATAGCTGGTAATTGAAACCATAAAACCCGTTGGTGGGACAGCTTTACCAGTTTATGCCATCAACCACTGGAAGTAAGTCCCTCAGCGGTGGCCTATGTGTATACCGTGCTGTGATACCTAACGATTGAGTTCGGGAGTGTCCGACGCAAAACTGCACCATCACGGGCATCGCTTTTGTCATTGCCTCTGAAATAAAAGTATGACGAAGGGCATGGATCACCCTCTTTTGTCCAAATTCATTAAATTTTTGTATGTTGCAATCGGCCATGATGCTGTTCCACTCAAGCCCGATCTGCTCATACGTCGGTAAATCACCGAAAACAGGATCAGTGGGTTTGAGCGATTTAACACGCGCCAAAAGTAACTTTTCTGAGGTCTTGTTTAACGGTATCTGCCGCACAGCCTGTTCAGTTTTCCCGCCGTCAATGAAGACATACCAACGCCGTGTTTCTTCATCTTCGCGAATGTGCTCTTTACGGATAGCAGCAATTTCGCCCCGGCGTGCTCCGGTATAAATCAGAGTCAGGAAATAATCACGTCGCCAATCTTTGCAAGTATTCAAATACGTTACAAGGCGTTGCATCTCAGGTTTTGAGTAAGAGCCGCCCTTGTTCTCCGTTACCTCGTATTTGATCCCTTCTGTGGGGGCTTTCTCTAAAATGTCCTTTTCATCTTTCAGGAAGACTTTGAAGAACGAGGAATAAATCTTGAGATGCTTTTGGACGTTAGCGCTGCTCATCAAATCCTCTTCCGGTACATCAAAATCAATACACTCCGTAAGCGTCATTTCGGAATAAGGTTTTTTATTTCGACGGGGAAGATTTTCAATAATGGTTATAGTTTGCCGTATGTGCTGCTTCGTGATCACTCCGACAGGAAGATCACCGATAACATGCAACAACACATTATAGAAGCGCTGGTTTTCGTTGGCGACAGCCGCCACCCAGTCCTTTCCTTTTTCAGTGGTAAACATTTTCCATGAAACAGAAAGCAGAGGCGTATCGTTACTTTCAGACTCAACCGTTGGCGCTACAGCATGTTTAGCTGCTGGCTTCTTCAATCGCTCGGCTTCTGTCAGCTTGAATTGCATCTCTTCGACCAAAGAGCGATATCGAACAAGATCACCAGAATAGAAAGCGTCGTAGGCTTGGTGGAGCATAGCCTGATGTAAATCAATCTGCCCCGCCACATCGTAAGCCTGTTCAACATCACGTTGATCAAAGGAAACCTTCTTCATCAGCAAAGTGGCAAGAAGCATCCGCGCCGTTGAATCATCACCGTTATACACTCGGTTCAGATGTATCTCAGCACGGCCTTTAGCCTCTGTAACGTTGGCAGTCGGGGAGATTGCTGCATCTGGATCGATCTTGCGTTGCATCCGTCCAAGTTCCGGCATTCGTTTAGCTTCATCAACACCCATCCTAAGCCAGTCCAACAGATAAGTGTCGAAATCGCGCTGAGTGGCTTCCCTGAAACCGTCAATGTGCATTTTGAACTGTTCGATGGACAGCGAACCATTTTGAACAAGGGGGATGTATGCACTAAGACGTGACATTGTAACCCCGACCGCTTGCAATGAATCTGTGCCGAGGCTACGACGGAAAAATGTTCCGTCGGGAAGTCGAAAGTTGATGTAGTAGACGTTACCGCGCTTCGTCGTGAATCGAGGAGTCTTGTTGTACACTCTGTTCCTCATTGCGTTACCCATTTTGTTATACATTTCATGGAGTTAACGCTAACACTTTGATTTGATTCGGTGATTTTTCGCCTTCACAGGCGTCGAATCAGGTCAAAAACAGGGCGGCGCCCTGCTTTGATGGCCGCGTAGTATATCTGCTTACACCCTTACAAGAAAGGCTTAACATCGCCCACGCCTTCACGAATCACTTCTGGCGCGTCTTCGGTGAGATCCACCACGGTGGTCGGCTGCTGGCCAAGATAGCCGCCATGAATAATCAGCTCCACCACCTTCTCCAGACGATCTTTGATCTCTTCCGGGTCGGACTCGGTAAACTCACTGCCCGGCAGCATCAGCGATGTGGAGAGCATCGGCTCGCCGAGGGTTTCCAGTAGCGCCTGGGCAATCGGGTTCGACGGCACGCGCATGCCGATGGTTTTACGTTTTTCCTGCAACAGACGACGCGGCACCTCTTTTGTCCCCTTCAGAATGAAGGTGTAGTTACCCGGCGTGTTGTTTTTAATCAGACGAAAGGCCACGTTATCAACATAAGCATAGGTCGACAGCTCAGAGAGATCGCGACACATCAGGGTGAAGTTGTGGCCGTCCGGCAACTGGCGGATGCGACAGATGCGCTCCATCGCCCCTTTATCCTCAATTTTACAGCCCAGCGCGTAGCCAGAATCGGTTGGGTAGACAATAACGCCGCCTTTGCGGACGATCTCCACGGCCTGATTAATCAGACGTGGCTGGGGGTTATCCGGATGGATATAGAAAAACTGACTCATACTTCCCTCTCTTCAATTTGCTGTGGCTGTTCCCAGAGCTGCCAGACAGGCTCAACGCCCGCGGGTAACCAGAGCTTGCGCCCCAGTTCAATCCACGCGCAGGGCTGATGGAAATCTGAACCCTGTGACCCAAGCAGACCAAACTGACGGGCGTAGGTCGCGAGCTGCGAACGCTCATTGGGTGCCTGCTGACACTGGGCAACTTCCATCGCCTCACCGCCGCAGTCGGCAAAGTGTGCCAGCAGTCTTTTCAGCCATTTAGCAGAAAGATTATACCGCCCCGGATGGGCCAGCACGGCCTTACCGCCAGAATGATGAATCACATCAATAGCTTGTTTTATTGTACACCACTGTGGGGGAACGTATCCGGTTTTCCCGCGCGCCAGATACTTTTTAAAGACATTCGCCATGGTCGTCGCCTTACCGGCATCCACAAGAAAACGGGCGAAATGGCCGCGCGTCACCGCCCCACCGTTCGCCAGCGTTCGCGCGCCTTCCAGCGCACCGGGAATATGCGCTTTTTCCAGACGTTCGCCAATCATCTCCGCGCGTTGATTGCGGCGTGTTTTTTGTTCTTGCAAAAAAGCACGCATGGCCGGATGTTCTGTATCGATATTCAGGCCAACGATATGAATTTCGTGGTTTTCCCAGACCGTCGAGATCTCAACCCCGGCCACCAGATCCAGCGCCAGTCCGCTACGGGCAATCTCGGCGCGCGCGGCGGGAATGCCGTCAGTGGTATCGTGATCGGTTATTGCCAGCGTGCCGACACGCATTTCAACGGCGCGATGGACCAGGGCTTCGGGTGTCAGCAGGCCATCTGAAGCCTGCGTATGGCTGTGTAAATCATAAATTACGGCGTAGGTGGTATCGCTCAAAGCACTTCCCATAACAGGTTGGAGACATCCGAAGCCCCTATGATACCGACTAACCGTGAAATACTGAAATCAGGGGTTGACAACACGCCACCGAACTAGTTAACTAGTACGCAAGTTCACACGAGAAAGGTATCTGAAAATGACAGCACATTTCGCTCTGCACGGTTGGTGGCGTACTTCCTGATCTTCGGGCAGTGTCACGCGTCTGCGAAATGCAAACAGATACCCGGCCCGCTACCCAGCGGGCTTTTTTTTGAACAGAATATGAGAACAACAACATGCAAACAGCCAAACCTCATCTCGAACTGCTGACCTGCGAGGCGGCCTATCGCCATAACCCTACCGCGCTGTTTCATCAGGTGTGCGGCGCACGTCCCGCGACGCTGCTGCTGGAGTCAGCTGATATCGACAGTAAGGACGACCTCAAAAGCCTGCTGCTGGTTGACAGCGCGCTGCGCATTACCGCGTTAGGTGATACCGTCACTATCAGGGCGTTGTCTGACAATGGCGCGTCGCTCCTGCCGCTGCTGGATGCGGCGCTGCCTTCAGGCATTGAAAATGAACGCCACCCGGACCTGCGTATTCTGCATTTCCCGCCGGTGAGCCAGCTGCTGGATGAGGATGCCCGCCTCTGCTCGCTCTCCGTTTTTGACGCCTTTCGCCTGCTGCAAAATCTGGTGGCCGTGCCGGAAGTTGAGCGCGAAGCAATGTTTTTTGGCGGGCTGTTTGCTTACGACCTGGTTGCTGGCTTTGAAGATTTACCGGAAACCGAGCAGGGAAACCGCTGCCCGGACTACTGTTTCTACCTGGCCGAAACCCTGCTGGTGATCGACCATCAGAAAAAATATACCCGCATCCAGGCCAGCCTTTTCACGCCGTCTGAGTCTGAGAAAAATCGCCTCGCGCAGCGCATCGCCCAACTGCAACAGCAGATGTCAGAAGCACCGCCCGCGCTCCCGGTACAGCGTGTTGAAAAGATGACCTGCGAGGTGAGTCAGACCGACGATCAGTACGGCGCGGTGGTACGTCAGATGCAAAAAGCGATTCGTGCCGGGGAGATTTTCCAGGTAGTGCCGTCCCGTCGCTTCACACTGCCCTGCCCGTCGCCGCTGGCGGCTTACGATGTGCTGAAAAAGAGCAACCCAAGCCCGTACATGTTCTTTATGCAGGACAATGATTTCACCCTGTTTGGCGCGTCGCCGGAAAGCTCCCTCAAGTACGACGCCACCAGCCGCCAGATTGAGATCTACCCGATAGCGGGAACCCGTCCACGCGGCCGTCGTGCCGATGGCTCCCTGGACCGCGATCTCGACAGCCGCATCGAACTGGAAATGCGTACCGACCATAAAGAGCTCTCCGAACACCTGATGCTGGTTGACCTGGCGCGTAACGATCTGGCACGCATTTGTACGCCTGGCAGCCGCTACGTGGCGGACCTGACCAAAGTCGACCGCTACTCCTTCGTCATGCACCTGGTATCCCGCGTGGTGGGTGAACTGCGCCACGACCTCGACGTTCTGCATGCCTACCGCGCCTGCATGAACATGGGCACCCTGAGCGGCGCGCCGAAAGTCCGCGCCATGCAGCTGATCGCCGAAGCGGAAGGACGCCGTCGCGGCAGCTACGGTGGTGCCGTGGGCTATTTCACCGCTCACGGTGACCTTGATACCTGCATCGTGATCCGCTCCGCCTACGTTGAGGACGGCATTGCCACCGTCCAGGCCGGGGCCGGGATTGTGCTGGATTCTGTTCCGCAGTCGGAAGCCGACGAAACCCGCAGTAAGGCGCGCGCGGTACTGCGCGCTATTGCTACCGCACACCATGCACAGGAGATTTTCTGATGGCTGACATTCTGCTGCTCGATAATATCGACTCCTTTACCTACAACCTGGCAGATCAGCTGCGTGCGAATGGTCACAATGTCGTTATCTATCGCAACCACGTTCCGGCCCAGACGCTAATTGACCGTCTGGCGACCATGCAAAACCCGGTGCTGATGCTCTCCCCGGGCCCAGGCGCACCGAGCGAAGCAGGCTGTATGCCTGAGCTGTTGACCCGTATGCGCGGCAAGCTGCCGATTATCGGCATCTGCCTCGGCCACCAGGCGATTGTCGAAGCCTACGGCGGTTACGTGGGTCAGGCGGGGGAGATCCTCCATGGTAAAGCGTCAAGTATTGAACATGACGGTCAGGCGATGTTTGCCGGTCTGCCGAACCCGCTTCCGGTAGCGCGTTACCACTCGCTGGTCGGCAGCAACATTCCGGCCGGGCTGACCATTAACGCCTCGTTTGAAGGGATGGTGATGGCGGTGCGTCACGATGCGGATCGCGTCTGCGGGATGCAGTTCCACCCGGAATCTATCCTGACGTCCAACGGCGCGCGCCTGCTGGAGCAAACGCTCGACTGGGCGCTACAAAAGCTGGAACAGACCAACACCCTGCAACCGATTCTGGAAAAACTGTATCAGGCTCAGACCCTGAGCCAGCAGGAGAGCCATCAGCTGTTCTCCGCCGTAGTGCGCGGCGAGCTGAAGCCTGAGCAGCTGGCCGCTGCGCTGGTGAGCATGAAGGTACGTGGCGAAAGCCCGCAGGAGATCGCCGGCGCGGCAACCGCGCTGCTGGAAAATGCCGCCCCGTTCCCGCGCCCGGACTATCCGTTTGCCGATATTGTCGGGACCGGTGGCGACGGCAGTAACAGTATCAATATTTCCACCGCCAGCGCCTTTGTGGCCGCGGCATGCGGTCTGAAGGTGGCGAAACACGGCAACCGCAGCGTGTCCAGCCGTTCAGGATCGTCCGACCTGCTGGCGGCTTTCGGTATCAACCTGGACATGAACGCCGAGCGTTCCCGTGAAGCGCTGGATGACCTGGGCGTCTGTTTCCTGTTCGCGCCGAAGTATCACACCGGTTTCCGCCACGCGATGCCGGTTCGCCAGCAGCTCAAAACCCGTACGCTGTTTAACGTGCTCGGTCCACTCATTAACCCGGCGCACCCGCCGCTGGCGCTGATTGGCGTTTACAGCCCGGAGCTGGTCCTGCCGATTGCGGAGACGCTGCGCGTCCTCGGTTACCAACGCGCCGCCGTGGTACACAGCGGCGGGATGGATGAAGTTTCCCTGCATGCGCCCACGCTGGTGGCGGAACTGAATAACGGCGAAGTGCTGAACTATCAGCTTGAGGCCGCTGACTTCGGGTTGACCTCGTACCATCAGGACGCCCTGGCGGGCGGCACGCCGGAAGAAAACCGTGACATTCTCACGCGCTTATTACAAGGTAAAGGTGAGGCCGCCCATGAGGCCGCCGTGGCGGCCAACGTAGCCATGCTGATGCGTTTACATGGCGAGGAAGATCTGAAAGCCAACGCCCAAAAAGTTCTGGACGTACTGCGCTCCGGTGCAGCTTACGATCGCGTTACCGCACTTGCGGCAAGAGGGTAAATAATGCAGACCGTTTTAGCGAAAATCGTCGCCGATAAGGCCATCTGGGTGGAAGCCCGTAAGCAACAGCAGCCGCTCGCCAGTTTTCAGAATGACGTCGTTCCGAGCAGCCGTCGTTTTTATGATGCGCTCCAGGGCGCGCGTACCGCGTTTATTCTGGAGTGTAAAAAAGCGTCTCCGTCCAAAGGCGTGATCCGCGACGATTTCGACCCGGCGCGTATTGCCGGTATCTACAAGCATCATGCGTCTGCCATTTCTGTGCTGACGGATGAGAAATATTTCCAGGGCAGCTTCGATTTTCTGCCCGTTGTCAGCGGCATCGCGCCGCAGCCGATTCTGTGCAAAGACTTTATTATCGACCCGTATCAGATCTGGCTGGCGCGCTTTTACCAGGCAGATGCCTGCCTGCTGATGCTCTCCGTTCTGGATGACGAGCAGTATCGCCAGCTCTCCGCCGTCGCGCACAGCCTGAATATGGGCGTGCTGACCGAAGTGAGCAACGAAGAGGAGCTGGAGCGCGCCATCGCGCTGGAAGCCAAAGTGGTCGGCATTAACAACCGCGACCTGCGCGACCTGTCGATTGACCTCAACCGTACGCGCCAGCTTGCGCCGCGTCTGGGCGCGGGCGTCACGGTGATCAGCGAATCCGGGATTAACAGCTACGCTCAGGTGCGCGAACTCAGCCACTTTGCCAACGGTTTCCTGATCGGTTCCGCAATGATGGAACACGACGATCTTAATGCGGCCGTGCGCCGCGTGCTGTTGGGTGAGAACAAAGTCTGCGGCCTGACCCGTGAACAGGATGCGCAGGCCGCTTATGAAGCGGGCGCAATCTATGGTGGTCTGATCTTTGTCGAGTCCTCTCCTCGCGCAGTAAATGAAGAACAGGCGCGCAAGGTGATCGCGGCTGCGCCACTGAGCTACGTGGGCGTGTTCCGCAATGCGGATATTAACGACGTTGCGGCAAAAGCGGACGCGTTATCCCTGAGCGCGGTCCAGCTGCACGGCGATGAAGATCAGGCGTACATCGATGCTCTGCGACATGTTCTGGCGCCTCAGGTTCAGATCTGGAAAGCGCAAAGCGTTGGCGCCACCCTGCCCGCGCGTAACCTGAAGCATGTTGATAAATACGTGCTCGACAACGGCCAGGGCGGCACGGGGCAGCGTTTCGACTGGTCACTGCTGCGTGGCGAAGTGCTGGACAATGTCCTGCTGGCGGGGGGATTAAGCCCCGATAACTGTGTGGAAGCGGCCAAAACCGGCTGCGCCGGCCTCGATTTCAATTCAGGCGTAGAGTCCCAAGCGGGCATTAAAGACGCCAGCAAGCTGGCATCGGTATTTAAAACTCTGCGTGCATATTAAGGAAGAGAAGATGACGACATTACTTAACCCGTATTTTGGTGAGTTCGGTGGGATGTACGTCCCACAAATCCTGATGCCCGCGCTGCGCCAGCTGGAAGAAGCGTTCGTGAGCGCACAGAAAGATCCGGCGTTTCAGGCGGAGTTTACTGACCTGCTGAAAAACTACGCCGGTCGTCCGACGGCGCTGACCAAATGCCGCAACCTGACCGAAGGCACCAAAACCACGCTGTATCTTAAGCGTGAAGATCTGCTGCACGGTGGCGCGCATAAAACTAACCAGGTGCTTGGCCAGGCGCTGCTCGCGAAGCGGATGGGTAAAACCGAAATCATCGCCGAAACCGGCGCGGGGCAGCACGGTGTGGCCTCAGCGCTCGCCAGCGCCCTGCTCGGCCTGAAATGCCGCATTTACATGGGGGCGAAGGACGTTGAGCGCCAGTCGCCAAACGTGTTCCGTATGCGTCTGATGGGGGCGGAAGTGATCCCGGTGCACAGCGGTTCTGCCACGCTGAAAGATGCCTGTAATGAAGCGCTTCGCGACTGGTCTGGCAGCTATGAAACCGCCCACTACATGCTCGGTACCGCCGCGGGCCCGCACCCGTTCCCGACCATCGTGCGTGAATTCCAGCGCATGATCGGCGAAGAGACTAAAGCGCAAATCCTCGAAAAAGAGGGTCGCCTGCCGGATGCGGTGATCGCCTGCGTTGGCGGCGGATCTAACGCCATCGGCATGTTTGCCGATTTTATCGACGAAACCAGCGTTGGGCTGATTGGCGTTGAGCCTGCCGGCCACGGCATTGAAACGGGCGAGCACGGAGCGCCGCTGAAGCATGGCCGCGTAGGGATCTACTTCGGCATGAAGGCCCCGATGATGCAGACTGATGAAGGGCAGATTGAGGAGTCTTACTCAATCTCTGCCGGGCTGGATTTCCCGTCCGTAGGGCCGCAGCACGCATTCCTCAACAGCACCGGCCGCGCGGATTATGTCTCCATCACCGATGACGAAGCGCTGGAGGCCTTCAAAACGCTGTGCCGCAATGAAGGGATCATCCCGGCGCTGGAGTCTTCCCACGCGCTGGCGCACGCGCTGAAAATGATGAAGGAAAACCCGGAAAAAGAGCAGCTGCTGGTGGTAAACCTTTCCGGTCGCGGTGACAAAGATATCTTCACCGTTCACGATATTCTGAAAGCACGAGGGGAAATCTGATGGAACGCTACGACAACGCATTTGCACAACTGAAAGCTCGCCAGGAAGGCGCCTTCGTTCCCTTCGTGACGCTGGGCGACCCCAGCCCGGAGCAGTCGCTGAAGATTATCGACACCCTGATTGATGCCGGTGCCGACGCGCTGGAGCTCGGTATTCCGTTCTCCGATCCGCTGGCGGATGGCCCGACCATTCAGAACGCAACGCTACGCGCGTTTGCCGCGGGCGTGACGCCGAGCCAGTGCTTTGAAATGCTGGCGGCGATCCGTCAGAAGCACCCGACCATTCCGATCGGCCTGCTGATGTACGCCAACCTGGTGTTCAGCCGCGGTATTGATGCGTTTTACGCAGAGTGCGCCCGCGTGGGCGTTGACTCCGTGCTGGTGGCTGACGTGCCCGTTGAAGAGTCTGCGCCATTCCGTCAGGCGGCAATGCGCCACAACGTCGCGCCGATTTTCATCTGTCCACCGAATGCCGATGACGATCTGTTGCGCCAGATTGCCTCTTACGGACGAGGTTACACCTACCTGCTCTCCCGTGCGGGCGTCACCGGTGCGGAAAACAAAGCCGCGCTGCCGCTGCATCATCTGGTGGAGAAGCTGGCAGAATACCATGCTGCACCGCCGCTTCAGGGCTTTGGCATTTCTTCACCGGATCAGGTTACTGCGGCGATTGACGCGAAAGCCGCCGGAGCCATTTCCGGTTCGGCTATCGTGAAAATTATCGAGAAGAACGTGGATAAGCCAGAGCAGATGCTGGCTGAGTTACACGCATTCGTCACATCCATGAAAGCGGCCACGCGCAAGGCGTAACCGTTAACACCGTCTGGCCCCGGCGTCAGGCGGTTTTCCCTTCTCTCTTCCTGAAAGAAGCAGGTCAAAATTGATCCTGTCGATATTTTCGGTGTGAATGACTTTCCAAACTTTCGCGTAAGCGTATGATCTGGGCTCTTTTTAGCGTTACCCTTCTGAGTTCAGAGGTTATTCATGTCATGGCATTCCTTCAAACAGACTTACCTGGTTAAGTTCTGGTCACCTGTTCCGGCCGTTATCGCGGCAGGCATTCTCTCTACTTATTATTTCGGTATTACCGGCACCTTCTGGGCTGTTACGGGCGAGTTTACCCGCTGGGGTGGGCAGCTATTACAGCTGGCAGGCGTCCATGCCGAAGAGTGGGGCTACTTCAAACTGATCCATCTTGAGGGCACACCGCTGACCCGCATCGACGGGATGATGATCATTGGCATGTTCGGCGGCTGTTTTGCGGCCGCGCTGTGGGCCAACAACGTTAAGTTGCGCATGCCGAAAAGCCGCATCCGCATTATGCAGGCCGTGGTCGGCGGCATCATTGCCGGGTTTGGCGCCCGCCTGGCGATGGGCTGTAATCTGGCCGCGTTCTTTACCGGTATTCCGCAGTTCTCGCTGCATGCCTGGTTCTTTGCCGTCGCCACCGCCATCGGCTCCTACTTCGGTGCTAAATTCACCCTGCTGCCACTGTTCCGCATTCCGGTGAAAATGACGAAAGTTAGCGCTGCCTCTCCGTTAACGCAAAAACCCGATCAGGCGCGTCGTCGCTTCCGCCTCGGTATGCTGGTCTTTTTTGCCATGGTTGCCTGGGCGATTTGCACGGCGATGAATCAGCCAAAACTCGGCCTGGCCATGCTGTTCGGCGTCGGTTTTGGTCTGCTGATTGAACGCGCGCAGATCTGCTTTACCTCCGCGTTTCGCGATATGTGGATCACCGGACGCACCATGATGGCGAAGGCGATCATTGCCGGTATGGCCGTGAGCGCGATCGGCATCTTCAGCTACGTTCAGCTCGGCGTGGAACCGAAAATCATGTGGGCGGGCCCAAATGCCGTCGTTGGCGGGCTGCTGTTTGGTTTTGGCATCGTGCTGGCGGGCGGGTGTGAAACCGGCTGGATGTATCGCGCTGTGGAAGGCCAGGTGCATTACTGGTGGGTGGGTCTGGGTAACGTGATTGGCTCTACCATTCTGGCCTACTACTGGGATGACGTCTCTCCGGTACTGGCAACAAACTGGGACAAGGTCAACCTGCTGAATACCTTTGGTCCACTCGGGGGGCTCCTGGTGACCTATGCCCTGCTGCTTATCGCCTTCTTACTGGTTGTTGCACAAGAGAAGCGCTTCTTCCGACGCGCCACCGCCAAAACTGAAACTCAGGAGAATGCCGCATGAAAGAGATCGTGCCTGATTATCGTCTCGATATGGTGGGTGAACCTTGCCCTTACCCGGCCGTCGCCACGCTTGAAGCGCTACCGCAGCTAAAGAAAGGTGAAATTCTGGAAGTGGTGAGCGATTGCCCCCAGTCGATCAATAACATTCCTCTTGATGCCAAAAATCACGGCTATACCGTGCTGGATATCCAGCAGGACGGACCAACCATTCGTTATTTAATTCAGAAGTGACTTCACGATCGAAAAAGGCCTCTCAGAGGCCTTTTCTAGTTTACTGGCTTTGGCCACCGTCGTCGTCTGAGCTTCGGCAGGCATGAATGAATGGTGAGACGTGTTCCGCAAACGGAACAGATAGCACCGTGAGGTAGGCTATGTGCTGGGCTGAACGTCGTGAACTGAAACTGTTTACCTGCACAAACCGGACACTCAAATTTGATGTTGGGGATATCCCCTCCAGCCAGGTGTATGGAACAACCACCATACAGCAATCACCGGCTGACAGGGGATATATCTTCTGTCAGAAACGATAGCCTGCTGAGAACATAAATACCCACGGATCCAGTCGGGTATTGATACTTTGCTGCTGCCCGCCAGCTTTAAAGCGCACGTCCGTATCAATGTCCATATACCAGACCGAGGCGTTGATCAGCCAGTCACGGTTAATCAGATAATCCAGACCAACCTGCCCCGCCATACCCCACGAGTCTTTCAGGCTGAGATCGGAGAGCCCGGCCTTTTTACCGGTATCGTTAAATTTCTCATCAAAGAAGGTGGTGTAGTTAACCCCTGCACCAATATAAGGGCGCACCTTGCTGCTGGAATCGCCGAAGTACCACTGCGCCATCAGCGTTGGTGGCAAATGGTGAACCGTGGCAATGTCCCCGGTCGGTCCTAAACCGACGCGGTGACGGAATGGCGTGGCGGCTAAAAGCTCGACGCCAACGTTATCCGTTGCCATATACGTAAACGTCAGGCCTAACTGGGTGTTATTGCTGACGTTAAACCCGCCCATACCCAGTACATTATCGGACCCTTCCGTTGGACGTACCGTTGCCGAACCGGCACGAATAAAGAATTCGCCTGCTTCATGCGCGTACGCGCCGCCAGAGAGACTGCTTAAGATAAGGGCTGCCACCGCTAATTTTTTCATATCCGCTCCATCGTTGTGGTTTTAATTGCGGAGGAGAATATACTCACAAATGAGTAATAAGTGATCTAACACAGATCACATTAAAACCAGTAAGTTAACATTCATTGATCTAGGTTAATTTTTGGTGACGCCTCATAAAGCAATAAGTTGTTACCGCGTCAATTTTTGGCATTTCATGGTTACAAAATTTTCTGTCTTCCCTCTCTTGCGCTTCCTGTAGCGGCTGGATAATTTATCGCTCTCACAATGTGATTTGATGCGTTCTACTTTTGCAGGTGTGCCATGAGTGATCATAACCCGTGCATGACGTGCGGAGCCTGTTGTGCGTATTTTCGAGTCTCTTTCTACTGGGCTGAAGCCAGCGATGGCGGCGGCACCGTTCCGGTTGATCTCACGGAACCCTTAACCCCTTTTCTGCGCTGTATGCGCGGCACCAACCAAAAACAGAGCCGCTGTGTGGCACTGCAAGGTGAGCCTGGGGTATCCACCCGCTGTTCCATTTACGCGGATCGCCCCAGCCCGTGTCGCACTTTCGCGATGTCGGGAAAGGATGGGCAGGTCAATGAGGCATGCAATCGCGCCCGCGCCCGCTATGGATTACCGCCGCTTTACAAAGATATGCTTTTCCATACAAGCCTTGATGCTGCCACCAGCGTGTTATCCGGTGTACAATTGCCGGCTAATTAACACCTGCAATACTCAAGGAGAGTGCATGTCTATCACGGCGAAGTCTGTCTACCGTGACACGGGAAATTTTTTCCGCAATCAGTTCATTACCTTTTTACTGATCGCGTTGTTGTGCGCCTTTATTACGGTGGTGCTGGGTCATGCGTTCTCACCCAGTGATGAACAGATTGCCACGCTGAGCCAGGGGGATCATCTTGCAGGCAGCGCAGGGTTGTTTGACCTTGTACAGAATATGACGCCAGAGCAACAGCAAATCTTGCTGCGCGCATCTGCGGCATCTACCTTCTCGGGCCTGATTGGCAACGCCATTCTGGCGGGTGGCGTGTTGCTGATGATCCAGCTGGTGTCTGCCGGCCAACGCGTCAGCGCGTTACGTGCAATCGGGGCCAGCGCTCCGGTGCTGCCAAAACTGTTTATCCTCATCTTCCTTACCACGCTGCTGGTCCAGATGGGGATAATGTTGGTTGTCGTTCCGGGCGTGCTGCTGGCTATCGTGCTTTCATTCGCGCCAGTAATGGTTGTGCAGGACAAAATGGGCATTTTCACCGCCATGCGCAGCAGCATCAGGCTCGCATGGGCCAATATGCGACTGGTCGCCCCGGCCGTTATCAGCTGGCTGCTGGCCAAAACTCTGCTGTTGCTGTTTGCGCCGAATTTTGCGGTGTTAACGCCAAACGTCGGAGCGGTTGTCGCCAATACGCTGAGCAATCTGATTTCAGCCGTGCTGCTGGTCTATTTGTTCCGCCTGTACATGTTAATTCGTCAGTAACTGGGATCGCAGAATGAAGCAGTTTCTTGATTTTTTACCGCTGATCGTATTTTTCGCTTTTTATAAGCTGTACGACATTTATGCCGGCACGCTGGCGCTGATTGTGGCAACGGCTGTGGTGCTGATTTACAGCTGGGTTCGCTATCGCAAAGTTGAAAAGATGGCGCTCATCACCTTCCTGATGGTGGCGGTGTTTGGTGGTCTGACGTTGTTCTTCCACAATGATGAATTTATCAAATGGAAGGTCACGGTGATTTACGGCCTGTTTGCGGGCGCACTCCTCATCAGCCAGTGGGTGATGAAGAAGCCGCTGATCCAGCGCATGCTGGGGAAAGAACTGACCCTGCCGCAGGCTGTGTGGGGGCGTCTGAATATCGCCTGGGCACTATTTTTTATTCTGTGTGGTCTGGCGAATATCTATATCGCATTCTGGCTGCCGCAGAATATCTGGGTCAACTTCAAGGTGTTTGGCCTGACGGCGCTGACTCTTATCTTCACCCTGCTCAGCGGCGTTTATATTTATCGCCACATGCCGCAGGATGACAAGCACTGATCCTTCTGGCCAGATCGCCGCGCGGTCTGGCCTCTTTTCCCGCCTTCTCTTTTCTCTACATCCTTCCTGCGAAAATGTCTGAATCATGAAGATTTTATGGAGATTGCTGTCACTTTATTGTAATGAGAATGACTATCATTAATATTCGTCATCGCATTTTTAACAAATGGAAATGAGTTGATGAATAACATAATAAGATTTGCCCCGGCTACACTTACGCTCGCCATTCTTTCAACGCTTTATCAGAGCGCACACGCAGCGGAAGATCCTCTCGCCGATGGTGAAACAATGGTTGTTCAGGCCACCGCTGAAGAGGCGCTGAAGCAACAGCCGGGGGTTTCCATCATCACGGCAAAGGACATAGAAAAGGATCCACCGGTGAACGATCTTTCTGAAATTATTCGCAAAATGCCCGGGGTTAACCTCACCGGAAACAGCGCGACAGGCAGCCGCGGTAACAACCGCCAGATCGACATCCGCGGTATGGGGCCGGAGAACACGCTGATTCTGATTGACGGTGTGCCGGTGACGTCACGTAACTCGGTGCGCTACAGCTGGCGCGGGGAGCGCGACACCCGCGGGGATACCAACTGGGTTCCGCCAGAGATGGTTGAGCGCATTGAAGTGCTCCGGGGACCTGCTGCCGCCCGCTATGGTTCGGGGGCGGCCGGCGGCGTCGTCAACATCATTACCAAACGCCCGACCAACGACTGGCACGGCTCGCTCTCCCTGTACACTAACCAGCCTGAAAATGATAAAGAGGGAGCGACGAAACGCGCTAATTTTGATCTGAGCGGCCCCCTTGCGGGCGATGCGTTAACGATGCGCCTGTACGGGAATATCAACAAAACTGACGCAGATGCTCAGGACATCAACACCGCGCAAAACGGCTCTTACGCCGCCGGACGTGAAGGCGTGCGCAACAAGGACATTAATGCCCTGCTCTCCTGGAAACTCACGCCACAGCAGATTATCGATTTCGACTACAGCTACAGCCGCCAGGGCAATATCTACGCGGGTGATACTCAATACAGCAACAGCAACGTCAGCCCTGACGGTCTGGTGTCGTCCCTGTATGGACACGAAACGAACCGAATGTACCGCCAGTCCTATGGCATTACGCACAACGGCATCTGGGACTGGGGTCAGTCTAAGTTCGGTGTTTATTATGAAAAGACCAACAACACCCGCCTGGAAGAAGGCTCTACGGGCAAAGTTGAGGGGATGATCAATAGCGATAAATACGATACCAGCCGGCTGGAGTCATACCGTTCAACGGGTGAACTGAACATTCCTTTCTTCTGGCTGGTCGAACAGACGCTAACCGTCGGTGCAGAATGGAACCGTGATGAACTGAACGATCCGGCCTCAATGCAGGCGACAAATGTGTCGGGAGAAGTGATTAACGGCGTTCCCGGTACGGCTTCTGAGCGCAACAGCAAAAACAGCGCTGACCTCACTGGCATCTATCTTGAGGACAATATTGAAGCGCGCCAGGGCACCAACCTGATCCCAGGGCTCCGCTTTGATTATCACAATCAGTTTGGCAGCAACTGGAGTCCTAGCCTGAACCTCTCTCAGGATTTGGGTGACATGTTCAAGGTTAAAGCGGGTATCGCTCGGGTATTTAAAGCGCCAAACCTGTATCAATCCAGCGAAGGCTATCTGCTTTCCACCCGCGGCAATGGCTGCCCGAACAACGTTTCCGAAGGAAGCTGTTACCTGTTAGGTAACCCGGATCTGGATCCTGAAATCAGCGTGAACAAAGAGATTGGCCTGGCCTTTGCGCTGGAAGGCTACGAGGCTGGCATAACCTGGTTCCGCAACGATTACAAAAACAAGATTGTTTCGGGAACGGACGTGCTGGGCCAGACAAGCAGCGGCGCAAATATCCTTCAGTGGCAGAACGGAGGAAAGGCTGTTGTTGAGGGGCTGGAAGGCAACCTCACCGTCCCGGTTATCCGCGACACGCTAACCTGGCGTACCAATGCGACGTATATGATTCAGTCTGAAAGTAAGGACACCGGCAACCCTCTGTCGATTATCCCAAAATATACCGTCAACACGATGCTCGACTGGCAGGTTAACAGCAAACTTTCAGCGAACCTTAGCTGGACGATGTATGGCCGCCAGAAGCCAAGAGAAAATGCTGAAATCCGCAAAGAGCAGAATGCGATGTCAGATAAAGAGATTGGCGCCTATTCCATCGTTGGGATCGGTAGTAACTATCAACTGACAAAAGATGTCCGCCTGAATGCCGGGATCAGCAACCTCTTTGATAAGCAGATTTACCGAGAAAATGACGGTGCATCGACCTATAACGAACCAGGCCGTGCGTATTACGCCGGCGTGACACTGTCCTTCTGACCCTAAGGCGCCTGCTCTGCGGGCGCTAACCCTATTCTCTCCAGCCAGAAATCATAGTAGCATCCCGCCTGAAGTCTTCAGTTACGAGTTTAAAAACAATGACAACAAATGACGCCCCACAGGGCGAACTGGTTTTACGCACACTGGCAATGCCTGCGGATACGAATGCCAATGGCGATATTTTTGGCGGCTGGTTGATGTCGCAGATGGATATGGGCGGTGCAATCCTGGCAAAAGAGATTGCACACGGGCGCGTGGTGACAGTCCGGGTCGATGGCATGACCTTTCTGCGCCCTGTCGCGGTGGGGGACGTGGTGTGCTGTTACGCACGCTGCGTAAAACGCGGCAATACGTCTGTCTCCATCAACATTGAAGTATGGGTGAAAAAAGTCTCTTCTGAGCCGATTGGTCAGCGCTATAAGGCGACGGAGGCATTATTCATCTATGTGGCGGTGGATAGCGACGGTAAGCCCCGCCAGCTCCCACGGAGCTGATCCTCAGGTAAAAAAAGCCTCCTTGCGGAGGCTTCTTTTATTCCATCTGTGCCCCGCCGTTCAGGCGGAAGACAATGTTCACAATCAACCCATTGCCGGGTTTACCGGCTTCATAGCGCCACCTGCGCATGGCCGATTTAACTTCGCGTTCAAACATATTCGCCGGCTGTGCGGACAGGATTTCCACGTTATCGACACGTCCATCGGCCGTAACGTCGAATTTCACCCGTACACGCCCTTCAATACGTAACGCCTGAGCACGTGCCGGGTACTGCGGCTGGTTACGGCTCAGCGCGCGCGGGCCCGCAGGCGCCGTTACCGTCGGTTTTGTCGCGGTCGTTGTGTTATTCATCAGCGGACGTGACGGGGCGGCATTTTCAACCGGCTGCGTGGCGCGTGGCTCAACCGGACGCACTTCGCGTTTCGGACGCTCTTCCACCTTTTTGACCGGCTTGGGTTTTGGCTTCGGCTTAGGTTTCGGCTCCGGCTTATGGATCACTACCGGCGCTTCTTTCGGCGGTTCAGGAACCGGCTCGGGCTCTGGCTCCGGCTCGGGTTCAACAACGGGCTGTGGCGGCGGCGGCGCAACCTGCGGCGGCTCAAGATCCACAGGCGATACCATGGTCACAGAAATTGGCTGCGCTGGCGCCGGCATTTCAATAACCTGATGAACCGAGGTATAGAGCAGACCCGCCACGACAGCACCGTGAATAACGACGGAAAGCAGCGTCGGCCATGGAAAGCGGCGAGGTAAATCAAGGGTCATCGAAGTCATAATCATCAACGTTAAAAAACCGAACCTCGATTTTAAATGCAAATAGCAATCATATTCAATAAGACACTTTGTCCTGGCGCAATTTAAGCGTACATGAGGGCAAAAAAGGGGCATCCAGATCAGGGTTTTAACATTGTTATTATCTTTACATTGCAGTCATTTGTGCTTTCACATAACGTAATTGTCACTTTTACCGGTTAAGGAGCTTTGCCGTGCTTTACGTGATTTACGCTGAAGATGTACCTGATTCTCTGGAAAAACGTCTTTCCGTTCGCCCTGCTCATCTGGCGCGTTTACAGTTGCTACAGGATGAAGGTCGGTTGCTGACCGCAGGCCCGATGCCTGCCGTTGACAGCAACGATCCGGGCGCGGCGGGTTTTACCGGCTCCACGGTGATTGCCGAGTTTGAATCTCTGGAAGCCGCGCAGGCCTGGGCAGAAGCAGACCCGTACGTCGCAGCCGGCGTGTACGAGAAAGTCACGGTTCGTCCGTATAAAAAAGTATTCTGAAACGAAAGGCTCCCTCGGGAGCCTTTTCTTCATTCAGTGCAGCGACGCCAGCCTCGCCGCAAATCCGACAAACAGCAGACCTATCAGCCCGTTCCCCAGCTTCGCCAGTTTCTTTTTGGTTTTGAGGTAACGCGTGACAAACGCGCCTGAGAAAATCAGGAAGCTCATGTACATGAAGCTGATCAGCTCAAGCGTTGTGGCGAGGATCAGGAACGACGTGCCGGTATTCTTCGCATTGACATCAATGAACTGCACGAAGAACGACACGTAAAAGAGAATCGCTTTCGGGTTCGTCAGGCTCAGCACCAGCGAACGCTTAAGGATTGCGCTTGCCGGTTCGGCGCTACTTTCGTGCGCATTTTTTTGACGCGTCATAACGGACCAGAGCATTTTTCCGCCCAGCCACAGCAGATAAAACGCGCCCAGATAGCGGACAATATTAAATAAAACCGGAGTGGTCTGGATCAACGCGGCGACGCCCGCCCAGGCCAGAAACATCAGCACGGCATCACCAATAAACACACCGGTGGCTGCCAGATAGCCTTTCTTAACGCCGTGGCCAATCCCTGTTTTCAGCACAAACAAGGTGTTCGGTCCTGGAACCAGCACGATAAAAAATGCGCCGACAACATAGGTCCAGAAATTCAGTACACCAAACTCCGCAAACACGTCTCACTCCTTTCGCTCAAAAACAGCGGGGATACCGGTAATTACGGTATCCCCTGAATCAGTTGCGCTATTGTACGCCGTTATAGCCATCAAGATAAGTCGCGGCCAGTTCGTTACCAAATAATAGGGCGTCTTTACTGTCCATGTCCGAAGACCATTTATCCTTCGCGTTGCCTGCGAACAATTCCTGCGACTTCGCATTTTCTTTTAGCTGATCGCGAATGCTTTGCGCGTATTCACTGGCTTCAGCCTCAGTCCGCCCTTCCGCGCGGTCAGCTTTGCCCCGGGCATAAAGCTCGCGGAACTGCGCCACGTTCAGCTGATAATTTTTCTGCACGCTGGAGGTGTAATTGCCGCCAGTAAAGCTGGACTGATGCGACACGAAATAAAACGCGTGCCGTTCGGGTGAGGTTTTGCTGCTGGCACAACCGCTTAATATCGCAATCCCAAAGAGTGCTGCCATTACTTTTCCGTTCATCCTTTTTTCCTTTAATAAAAATGTATTCCCCATGCGAAAACATAATCTGCCAATGAGGAAAATGACGAAAGTCCTAAATCTTCCCTGAGCGCATCCAGCGCCAAAAGTACAATAAAAATCCAGAGATAAGGATTCATCTTTTAATATCATGACGTTATGGGAAGTTAGTATATCGCGGAAGCAGATGGGAAGAGACTGCAAAAATTGATAGCCTGGATGTTTAATGGGCACCTTTACGGTGCCCTTCATGCTTTTCAGATGTCCTGGACCGCGAACAACAGCGCGTTACGGTGTCTGTTCAGGCCACATTTTCTGATGGCGTGGATACGCATATTGCGGCGGGATTGTGCTTCCAGCCAACGAGCCTTACGACGACTCACCTGTCGCAACATGCGCCAGCGCCCAACTTCAGTTCTACTGCGCTTCATGTCTACAACTCTTTCTCTAACAGAGATGCCATTATATGCCTAAGCAGGCGGCAAACCAGCGCTTTTATCTGCCGTTTTTATTTGCCAGATGAATCCTGATGCGTAAACTCATAACAATACGCTTTCAAAAGGATTTTTTATTTATGACAACCTTCTACACCGTGGTGAGTTGGCTGGTCATTTTAGGATACTGGCTGTTAATTGCCGGGGTGACGTTGCGCATTCTGATGAAACGCAGAGCGGTACCTTCCGCCATGGCCTGGCTTCTGATTATCTACATTCTGCCGCTGGTGGGCATCATCGCCTATCTCTCTTTCGGTGAACTTCATCTGGGTAAACGCCGCGCCGAACGCGCCCGCGCCATGTGGCCCTCCACGGCGAAATGGCTTGCCGACCTTAAAGCCTGCAAGCATATCTTCGCTGAAGAGAACAGTAGCGTGGCCGCATCTCTGTTCAAGCTGTGCGAACGCCGCCAGGGGATTGCTGGGGTAAAAGGCAATCAGCTGCAACTGATGACCTCTTCTGATGATGTGATGCAGGCGCTGATCCGTGATATCCAGCTCGCCCGGCATAATATCGAGATGGTGTTTTATATCTGGCAGCCGGGCGGCATGGCGGACCAGGTCGCCGAATCGCTAATGGCCGCTGCACGTCGCGGTATCCACTGCCGCCTGATGCTGGACTCCGCCGGCAGCGTGGCCTTTTTCCGTAGCCCGTGGGCAGGCATGATGCGCAACGCCGGTATCGAGGTGGTCGAGGCGCTGAAAGTGAATCTTTTCCGCGTCTTTCTGCGCCGCATGGATCTCCGCCAGCACCGGAAAATGGTTCTGATCGATAACTATATCGCCTACACCGGCAGCATGAACATGGTTGACCCCCGCTTCTTCAAGCAGGATTCCGGCGTGGGGCAATGGATCGATCTGATGGCGCGGATGGAGGGACCGATCGCGACCTCAATGGGCATCGTCTACTCCTGCGACTGGGAAATTGAAACCGGTAAACGCATTCTTCCCCCGCCGCCGGATGGCAATATCATGCCGTTTGAGGAAGCCAGCGGGCACACTATCCACACTATCGCCTCCGGTCCTGGCTTCCCGGAAGATCTGATCCATCAGGCACTGCTGACCGCCGCGTACTCCGCGCGGGAATATCTGATCATGACCACGCCCTATTTCGTTCCCAGCGACGACCTTCTGCATGCCATCTGTACAGCGGCACAGCGCGGAGTGGATGTGAGCATTATTATGCCGCGCAAGAACGATTCGCTGCTGGTGGGATGGGCAAGCCGCGCGTTCTTTAGTGAGCTGCTGGCCGCAGGCGTTAAAATTTATCAGTTCGAAGGCGGCCTGTTACACACCAAGAGCGTGCTGGTGGACGGAGAGCTGAGCCTGGTGGGTACCGTCAACCTCGATATGCGCAGTCTGTGGCTGAATTTTGAAATTACGCTGGTCATTGATGACGCCGGATTCGGTGGCGATCTGGCGGCGGTTCAGGACGATTATATCTCCCGCTCACGCCTGCTGGACGCCAGACTGTGGGCGAAACGTCCGCTGTGGCAGCGAATTGCCGAACGACTGTTTTACTTCTTTAGTCCGTTGCTGTAAAACGTGCCCAACGATGTTTAACAGGTAGTCATCATGGAAATGGATCTGAACAATCGCCTGACCGAAGACGAAACGCTCGAACAGGCCTACGATATTTTTCTCGAGCTGGCGGTCGATAATCTCGACCCTGCTGACGTCATTCTTTTCAACCTGCAATTTGAAGAGCGTGGCGGTGCTGAGCTGTTCGATCCGGCTGAAGACTGGGCCGAACATGTCGATTTTGATCTCAACCCGGACTTCTTCGCCGAGGTGGTGATTGGCCTGGCAGATGAAGACGGCGGAGAAATTAACGACATCTTTGCCCGCGTCCTGCTGTGCCGCGAGAAAGATCACAAACTGTGCCATATTCTCTGGCGCGAATAATAAAAAAGGCTGCCCGCGCAGCCTTTTTTATTTAATCCGGTAAGGCATTTCCACAGCGGTGACAAAACCGCGCGCCGGGTTCATGATTCCCCTGCTGACAATTCGGACATTTGCGTTGCTGCTTGCTGTTCTGGAAGGCGCTACTCATATGGGTGGTAATTAACCCCGTCGGAATCGCTATCACCGAATAGCCGATCAGGATAAGAACCGATGCCACAATACGTCCGAGCGGCGTATGCGGGGTAATATCACCATAGCCCACGGTGGTCACCGTGACGATAGCCCAGTAAACAGACGCATTAAGCGTGGTAAACCCGTATTTCGGCCCTTCGATTAAATACATCAGGGAGCCAAAAACGATCATCACGATAGCAATAAACGAATAGAAGAGAATCAGCTGGTGGCGGGCGCTGACAATGGCAACCCAAAAAACCCGCAGCGACGGCATAAAGCGCAGCAGTTTGAGAATCCGTAACACACGAATCGCCCGCATTGCACGCCAGGCAAACACATAATTCAGGCTGATCTCAGGCCACAGCCACATGACATACAGCGGCAGGATGGTGGCTAAATCAATAAATCCCCAGAAGCTGAAAACGTATTTCGCCGGATTTGGCCAGCTAATGACCCTCAGCACATATTCCGCAGTAAACACCAGCGTGACAATCAATTCCAGCCAGACGAAAACGTGCCACTCCTCATACGTCATGTGGTACTGCGTTCCGGCGCCGGATTCGATAAAGATAATAATGACGCTAATCAGCGCAAATAAACCACACAGACCTTCGAAGCGGCGACCGGAAACCGTTTCAGGATCAAATAAAAGGTGATACAGCCGCTGACGGGCCGACGTGAATAATCGCGACACATTAACCTCGAAAAATAAGGGCTGACATCATGTCAGCCCTTGCGATTATAACGGGTCTACTTTCAGGCAGGAAACCGCATGTCGGAAACTGCCCTCCAGAACCGGCCGTGTTTTTGCACATTCCGGCCCGGCTATTGGGCATCGCGTACGGAATACGCAGCCTGAAGGCGGGTTGATTGGCGAAGGCAGTTCACCTTCCAGAAGCTGAATGGTTTTATTTTTTTCCAGATCGGGGTCCGGAACGGGAACCGCAGACATCAGCGCTTTGGTATAAGGGTGCAGAGGATTGTGGTACACCTCATCATACGTGCCCAGCTCCACGGCGTGGCCCAGATACATGACCAGCACACGGTCCGAAATGTGTTTTACCACCGCCAGATCGTGGGCGATGAAGATCAGCGACAGCCCCATTTCCCGTTGCAGTTTCTGTAGCAGGTTAACCACCTGGGCCTGGATGGAAACGTCCAGCGCCGAAACCGGCTCATCACAGATAATCAGTTTTGGTTCAAGGATCAACGCGCGTGCGATACCGATACGCTGGCACTGACCGCCGGAAAACTCGTGTGGGTAGCGGTTGATGAGGTTAGGCAGCAGACCCACCTTGAGCATCATCGCTTTCACCCGATCGCGAATTTCCTGGCGCGGCATCTTCGGATGATAGGTGCGCAGCGGCTCGGCAATGATTTCGCCAATGGTCATACGCGGGTTCAGGGACGCAAGTGGATCCTGGAAAATCATCTGGATGTCGCTGCGCACGTCGCGCCATTCATCCGGCTTCATCCCCAGCAGATCTTTGCCAAGCCAGGCCACTTTCCCGTCGGTGGCCTTCACCAGGCCGATGATCGCACGCGCAAACGTCGATTTGCCGCAGCCGGATTCGCCTACCACGCCCAGGGTCTCGCCTTCGTACAGGCGTAGCGTGACGCCATCCACCGCTTTCAGGGTTTTGGCTGGCTGCCAGAACCACTGTTTACCGTCTTTGATATCGAAATGGACCTTCAGGTCAGCGATTTCGAGCAGCACATTTCTTTTTTCGTCGATCGCGTTCATACCAGCTCCTCCAGCGGCTTAAAGCAGGCGCGCAGACGGCCTGGGGCAAACGCTTCCAGCTGCGGTGCGCTGTTACAGATTTCCATCGCATGCGGACAACGCGGCTGGAACGGGCAGCCTTTTGGCAGACGCAGCAGGTTTGGCGGGTTACCCGGGATAGTCAGCAGCGACTCCCCTTCCGCATCAAGACGCGGAACGGCATTCAACAGCCCGATAGAGTACGGATGGGCTGGCTGGTAGAACACATCGCGAGCATTACCGTATTCCATCGTGCGGCCTGCATACATGACTAACACTTTGTCGCAGATCCCGGCAACGACGCCTAAATCGTGGGTGATCATGATGATGGCGGTATTGAACTCGCGCTTCAGCTCGTTCAGCAACGTCATGATCTGCGCCTGGACGGTCACGTCCAGAGCGGTGGTCGGTTCATCAGCGATCAGCAGTTTTGGTCGGCAAAGCAATGCCATCGCGATCATGACGCGCTGGCGCATACCGCCGGAGAACTCGTGTGGATACATGCGCATGCGCTTGCGTGCTTCAGGCATTTTCACCGCATCCAGCATTTTGACGGACTCTTCAAACGCTTCGGCTTTGCCCAGCCCCTTGTGGAGCATCAGCACTTCCATCAGCTGTTCACCCACCCGCATATAGGGGTTCAGGGACGTCATCGGGTCCTGGAAAATCATTGAAATCTGCTCGGCGCGCAGCCTGTTCAGCTCATGTTCCGGCAAATTCAGGATCTCTTTCCCGTTAAACGTCGCCGAACCACCGATCACGCCGTTTGACGCCAGCAGGCCCATCAGCGCGAATGCGGTCTGGGATTTACCGGAACCGGATTCGCCCACAATGCCCAGCGTTTCACCGGCACGCAGGTCGAAGTTGAGATCGTTAACGGCAGTAACATCACCGTCGGGGGTTTTAAACGTCACGCGGAGGTCTTTAACGTCCAGCAGTGCGCTGGTCCGCTGTTGCGCCTGTGGCGCGGTTGCCGTTTCAATAATGGTCATGACGGCGCTCCTTAACGGTCTTTCGGGTCGAGGGCATCACGCAGGCCATCGCCGATAAAGTTGAAACAGAACAGGGTGACGACCAGGAAGCCCGCCGGATACAGCAGTAACCACGGTGACACTTCCATGGAGTTTGCGCCATCACTTAACAGAGCGCCCCAGCTACTCAACGGCTCTTGCGTACCTAATCCCAGGAAGCTCAGGAAAGATTCAAACAGGATCATACTTGGCACCAGCAGGGAGGCGTACACCACCACCACGCCCAGCACGTTAGGAACGATATGACGCACCACAATATTGGCGGTAGAAACGCCGCCAACCTGTGCGGCTTCGATAAACTCCTTACGTTTGAGGCTCAGCGTCTGGCCGCGCACAATACGCGCCATATCCAGCCAGGACACCATCCCGATCGCCACGAAGATCAGCAGGATATTTTGACCAAAGAAGGTCACCAGCAGAATGACGAAGAACATGAACGGGAAGGAGTTCAGGATTTCTAGCAGACGCATCATCACGGAGTCCACTTTCCCGCCGAGGTAACCGGAAAGCGAGCCGTAAAGGGTGCCGACGATCACCGCCACCAGCGCCGCCGCGATGCCAACCATCAGGGAGATACGGCCGCCAATCGCTACACGTACCAGCAAATCACGCCCGGAGGAGTCGGTGCCGAAATAGTGCCCGGATTCCATATCCGGCGCGCTGGACATCATGCCCCAGTCCGTATCGAAATAGGTGAACTGAGAGAGCATTGGTGCCAGGGTTACGAACAGCGCGATAAGCACCAGCACGACCAGGCTAGCAACGGCGGCACGGTTATGCATAAAACGACGGCGGGCGTCCTGCCAAAGGCTACGACCTTCGACCTCCAGCTTTTCACTGAAGTTTTCCAGCGCCTCGCTGTTTTTCTTACTCAACATCATGGCGTGCTCCAGTTAGTAACGGATTTTCGGGTCGATAACGGCATACAGCACATCGACAACGGCATTAAACAGAATGGTCAGCGCGCCCACGAGGATCGTCAGGCTCAGCACCAGCGAATAGTCACGGTTAAGCGCCCCGTTAACAAACAGCTGCCCGATGCCCGGCAGACCATAAATGGTTTCAATCACCATTGAACCCGTGATAATGCCGACGAAAGCCGGACCCATATAGGAGAGTACCGGTAACAGTGCAGGCTTGAGGGCATGACGGAAAATAATCCGGCGCATCGGCAGCCCTTTCGCACGGGCGGTACGGATGAAGTTCGAGTGCAGGACTTCAATCATTGAACCGCGAGTAATACGGGCGATGCTGGCGATGTAGGCCAGAGATAATGCCACCATCGGCAATATCATGAACTTCAGCGCCCCGCCGTTCCAGCCGCCCCCGGGAAGCCATTTCAGGGTTATGGCGAATATCATGACCAGCAACGGCGCGACAACGAAGCTGGGGATAACCACCCCGGTCATTGCGACCCCCATTACGGCGTAATCCCATCGGGTATTTTGTTTTAGCGCAGCGATAACGCCCGCAGTGACACCGAGAACAACGGCCAGGATAAATGCAGCAGCCCCTAATTTAGCCGATACCGGGAAGCTGGACGCCACCAGGTCGTTAACGGAATAGTCTTTATATTTAAATGACGGACCAAAATCACCGTGTGCAAGCTGCTTCAGATAGTTGAAGTACTGCGTGGTGATAGGATCGTTTAAATGGTATTTCGCTTCGATGTTGGCCATAACTTCTGGCGGAAGCGTGCGTTCACCGGTAAAAGGACTGCCCGGTGCAAGACGCATCATGAAGAAGGAAATTGTAATTAGAATAAATAACGTTGGAATCGCTTCAAGACAGCGACGCAGGATAAATTTCAACATTGCCCGTACCTTCTGGCGTGTGCCTGATGAATGTTACAAAATAGACACAGTGGGGCAAGCTCGCTCGCCCCACGTATTGCCATTAATGCTTGATAATATAAAGATTCTTAACGGAAATATTATCCAACGGGTCTTTACCGGTATAACCCCCTACCCATGGTTTCACCAGGCGGGCGTTAACGTAGTAGTAAACCGGAACGATCGCAGAGTCTTTATCGAGCTGTTGTTCTGATTTCGCGTACAGATCGGCGCGCTGGGCGTCATCTGCCACCTTCAGGGTTTCGCCAATCAGCTTATCAAACGCCGGGCTCTTATAGTGTGCGGTGTTGTTCGAACTGTCGCTCAGCATGGTGTTCAGGAATGAGGTCGGTTCGTTATAGTCCGCACACCATCCTGCACGTGCCACGTCAAAGGTTCCCTGGTGGCGCGTATCGAGGAAGGTTTTCCATTCCTGGTTTTCCAGCTTCACGTTCACGCCGAGGTTTTTCTTCCAGATTGACGCGACGGCAATAGCCAGCTTTTTATGCAGATCGGAGGTGTTGTACAACAGGCTAAAGGTCAGCGGCTTGTCGGCGGTATAGCCAGCTTCAGCCAGCAGTTTTTTCGCTTCTTCGTTACGTTTTTCCTGGGACCATTTGAACCATTCAGGTTCAACCAGCTTCATACCGTCGGTGTAAGGCGGGGTGTAGCTGTAAGCCGGCAGGTCGCCCTGATTCTTCACTTTATTCACGATAATGTCGCGATCCAGAGCCAGCTTTAGTGCGGTACGAACTCGTACGTCGGTGAACGGTGCTTTCTGGTTGTTAATTTCGTAATAGTAGGTGCACAGATACGGATCGACGTGAACTTCTTTAGGGATCTCTTTTTTCAGCTTCTGGAACAGTTCAATCGGCATATTGTTATAGGTCATGTCGATTTCACCGCTGCGGTAGCGGTTTACGTCCGTCACTTCAGAAGAGATTGGCAGGTAGGTGACCTGATTGATAACGGTCTTCGCATTATCCCAATACTGCGGGTTACGCTCCAGCACCATACGTTCGTTAACGACCCAGTCCTTCAGCTTATATGCACCGTTGGTCACGATATTCGCAGGCTGCGTCCATTTTTCACCAAATTTTTCTACTGCGGATTTTGGTACCGGGGAGACGGACGGGTGAACCAGCAGCTTATAGAAGTACGGAACAGGTTCGCTCAACGTCACTTCAAAGGTGTTGGCATCGATGGCTTTTACGCCCAGGTCGGTAACTGGCTTTTTACCCGTGATGATGTCATCGATATTGGCAATATGGCCATACTGGAGGTAACTCGCATACGGGGAGGCGGTATTCGGATCCGCCAGACGCTGCCAGCTATAGACGAAATCTTCGGCGGTAACCGGCGTACCGTCGGACCATTTCGCATCTTTACGCAGATGGAAGGTCCAGACTTTAAAATCTTTGTTGTCCCATTTTTCCGCCACGCCCGGAGCCGGGTGGCCGTCTACGTCAGTCACCAGCAGACCTTCAAACAGATCGCGGTTAACGTTAGACTCTGGAACACCTTCAATTTTGTGCGGATCAAGAGACTGCACTTCCGCACCGTTATTACGTACCAGCGTTTGCTTCTCAGCCAGCTGAACACCAGCAGGAACGTCCGCAGCCATTGCAGCGTTGCCCGCGATTAGCGCAGTTAAAATCCCCGCCGCTACCAGACTTTTTTTTGTGATGATGGACATTGTGTTGATACTCCACTCATTATAATGACTGACCTTCGCCAGTTGTGTAATCCCCTGTTGGGGCCTGTACAGCGCAGGAGTTTTTTTTGCTACTGTCAGGTTCTTTTTTTACTTCTTGCTATCACCGACTTCATTATTACTGACCGCTCGTACGGCGGTCTTGCGTCGATTCTTTACACCTCTCCCCTGTCAGAGAGATGCGTTGGATATCTTATGTGAGGGCTACATGAAAATAGTTCTCATCAACTTGTTTAATGCTGCAAAATATAAGGCCGGAAAGTACCAAATGGTGCCAACTCTCGCCAATACATTTTGCAAATTTGTTAAGCATTTCTCTTTTACGATGGCTGGCATAACTATGGCGCCAACCCTGGCTTACGCCGAAACCAACAAAAAGAGATTAAATTCATATGGATAAGAAATTTTGTTGCTACAAACGCGACGACAAAGCTTAGCTGAACGATTTTTCACGATAATTTAACAATTGATTATTATTTAGCACATTCGTCTGAGTCAGCGTCGAAATTACTAATATCATTTCGGTTATCTGTCAGCAAGCCCCAGAGTATCATGTGAGTAAAATAACAGAGGGTTTGAGGGATTTATGCGCGGCAAGGGGAAATGAAAATAAACAACCCCTTGAAAAACAACAGAAGAGGATTATTAGTAGAACTTATTATGACTGGCGCCTATTTCAACTTTATTTATATGATTTGCAGATAATCACGTAAAAAAAACGGAGCCGCTGGCTCCGCTCTTTCAAATGAAAGTCAGTGTACTAACCCGGGGAATATACTTTTAATACCGGTAACGATAAATTCGATGCCCAACGCCATTAACAACAGACCCATGATACGAGTAATCACGTTGATGCCCGTTTGTCCCAGCAAGCGAACCAGCCATGGCGCCATACGAAATACACCCCAGCAGCACAGCGCGAACAGCGCAATAGCGACGGAAAAGCCAATCAGGTGCATCAGGCTGTGGTAGCGCGTTCCCCAGACAATAGTGGAACTGATCGCCCCCGGGCCCGCCATCAGCGGCAGTGCCAGTGGCACGACCCCGATGCTCTCGCGGATAGCTGTCTCTGATTTTTCCTGCTTGTTCTGTTTATCCTCCCCCAGCTTGCCGCTGATCATCGACATGGCAATCGTCACCACCAGGATCCCGCCTGCTATACGGAACGAATCAATCGAGATGCCGAAGACCTGAAGAATGGCGTCCCCGAGATAAAGAGAGGTAAGTAGGATGATCGCCACCGACAGGTTTGCCGTCAGGTTGGTTTTATTTCGTGCCGCAGCCGTCTGATAGCTGGTCATACTAATGAAGACAGGGATGATCCCTACCGGGTTAACCAGAGCAAACAAGCCGATAAAAAACTTGAAATATGTAGGGAAATCAAAGAGCGTTTGAATCACATTAAGCTCCGCAATTGAGCATGGCCAGGGAGAAACTGCGTGTCATGATAAATCCGCGCTGAAGATACGCTTTTTAGCCGCATACTTCACCAGAAATCTGTTCTTAAACGTTATCAATTCATGATGTTAAACATTTGTGTAATCAATGATATCGCTGCTTCCAATAGTTACTTAATTATTTAACAGTAGAATAATTAGCACAAAATAACCCTGCTGAAAGGTATCAGCTTAGGACAAAATTGATCTCGATCATAATTTTCGTACTCAGAAGTGAGTAATCTTGGTTACGCCGCCAGGGAGATCACCTATCAAAAAGGTATGATGCTAAGGTAAGGCTCTTTTAGTAAATTAGTGAGCTGGAGCAGTGAGTAATCCTTTGTTTTACTGTGTGTTACGCAAGTGGGATCGGCTCTGACTATACTGTCAGACGTATCGAGCGCTGGTTTACTAAAAGAGTTTAAACATTATCAGGAGAGCATTATGGCTGTTACCAATATCGCTGAACTGAACGCCCTCGTCGAGCGCGTAAAAAAAGCCCAGCGTGAATATGCCAATTTCACCCAAGAACAGGTTGATAAAATCTTCCGCGCGGCCGCTCTGGCTGCTGCTGATGCTCGAATCCCTCTCGCTAAAATGGCCGTTGCCGAATCCGGCATGGGTATCGTTGAAGATAAAGTGATCAAAAACCACTTTGCTTCAGAGTATATCTACAACGCCTATAAAGATGAGAAAACCTGCGGTGTGCTGTCAGAAGACGATACTTTCGGCACCATCACCATCGCAGAACCGATCGGCATCATTTGCGGTATCGTTCCAACCACTAACCCAACCTCTACCGCCATCTTCAAATCTCTCATCAGTCTGAAGACACGTAACGCAATCATTTTCTCCCCGCATCCACGTGCGAAGGACGCCACCAACAAAGCAGCAGATATCGTGCTTCAGGCTGCCATTGCGGCGGGTGCGCCAAAAGATCTCATCGGCTGGATCGACCAACCTTCTGTTGAACTGTCCAACGCCCTGATGCATCACCCGGACATTAACCTGATTCTGGCGACCGGTGGTCCTGGTATGGTTAAAGCAGCGTACAGCTCCGGTAAACCAGCCATCGGCGTAGGCGCAGGTAATACCCCTGTGGTGATCGACGAAACGGCTGATATCAAGCGTGCTGTTGCCTCTGTGCTGATGTCTAAAACCTTCGATAACGGCGTTATCTGTGCATCTGAACAGTCTGTTGTCGTGGTTGATTCGGTATACGACGCCGTTCGTGAACGTTTCGCCAGCCACGGCGGCTACCTGTTGCAAGGTAAAGAACTGAAAGCCGTTCAGGACGTGATTCTGAAAAATGGTGCGCTGAACGCGGCTATCGTAGGTCAGCCTGCGTATAAAATCGCTGAGCTCGCTGGCTTTAGCGTCCCTGCTACCACCAAGATTCTGATTGGTGAAGTGAAAGTCGTTGATGAAAGTGAGCCGTTTGCTCACGAGAAACTCTCCCCGACGCTGGCAATGTACCGTGCGAAAGATTTCGATGACGCGGTAGATAAAGCAGAGAAGCTGGTGGCGATGGGCGGTATCGGCCACACCTCTTGCCTGTACACCGACCAGGATAACCAGCCTGAGCGTGTTGCTTACTTCGGTCAGAAGATGAAGACGGCACGTATCCTGATCAACACCCCTGCTTCTCAGGGTGGTATCGGTGACCTGTACAACTTCAAACTCGCACCTTCCCTGACTCTGGGTTGTGGTTCATGGGGTGGTAACTCCATCTCTGAAAACGTTGGTCCAAAACACCTGATCAACAAGAAAACCGTTGCTAAGCGAGCTGAAAACATGTTGTGGCACAAACTTCCGAAATCTATCTACTTCCGCCGCGGCTCTCTGCCAATCGCGCTGGATGAAGTGATTACTGATGGCCACAAACGTGCGCTCATCGTGACCGACCGTTTCCTGTTCAACAATGGCTATGCAGACCAGATCACCTCTGTTCTGAAAGCGGCTGGCGTCGAAACTGAAGTCTTCTTTGAAGTTGAAGCTGACCCAACCCTGAGCGTTGTACGTAAAGGCGCTGAACTGGCGAACTCCTTCAAACCTGATGTGATCATCGCACTGGGTGGCGGTTCCCCAATGGACGCCGCGAAAATTATGTGGGTGATGTACGAGCATCCGGAAACTCACTTCGAAGAACTGGCGCTGCGCTTTATGGATATCCGTAAACGTATCTACAAGTTCCCGAAAATGGGCGTGAAAGCGAAAATGATCGCCGTCACCACCACTTCCGGTACCGGTTCAGAAGTGACGCCATTTGCCGTTGTGACTGATGACGCAACTGGTCAGAAATACCCGCTGGCTGACTACGCACTGACGCCAGATATGGCTATCGTTGACGCCAACCTGGTCATGGAAATGCCGAAATCACTGTGTGCGTTCGGTGGTCTGGATGCGGTAACTCACGCTCTGGAAGCTTACGTTTCCGTACTGGCTTCTGAGTTCTCTGACGGTCAGGCTTTGCAGGCGCTGAAACTGCTGAAAGAAAACCTGCCAGCTTCTTACAACGAAGGTTCGAAAAACCCTGTTGCGCGTGAACGTGTACACAGTGCGGCAACCATCGCGGGCATTGCGTTTGCTAACGCCTTCCTGGGTGTCTGTCACTCCATGGCGCACAAACTGGGTTCACAGTTCCACATTCCTCACGGTCTGGCGAACGCCCTGTTGATCAGCAACGTTATCCGCTATAACGCCAACGACAACCCAACCAAGCAGACTGCATTCAGCCAGTACGACCGCCCACAGGCGCGCCGTCGTTATGCTGAAATCGCAGATCACCTGGGTCTGAGCGCACCGGGCGACCGTACTGCCGCGAAGATCGAGAAACTGCTGGCATGGCTGGAGAGCCTGAAGGCTGAACTGGGTATTCCTAAATCTATCCGCGAAGCAGGCGTTCAGGAAGCTGACTTCCTCGCTCACGTAGATAAGCTGTCTGAAGATGCATTCGATGACCAGTGTACTGGTGCTAACCCGCGCTACCCACTGATTTCCGAACTGAAACAGATCCTGCTGGATACTTATTACGGTCGTAACTTCACTGAAAGCGATGTCGCTGCCGTAAAAGTTGAAATCCCCGCAGTTGTAAAGGCTGACAAGAAAGCGAAGAAAAATGCTTGATTGACAGTATGATAAAAAAACCCGCCGCTGGCGGGTTTTTTTATATCTGAGGATACGTAAAACATTCTTATTATTTTCGATTGTCGCCCTGTAACGCCGTCAGCGAGCCTACAGCCAGCGCCTCTTTATAATGCTTGCGGCAGACCGAGACATAACGTTCATTGCCTCCTATCACCACCTGCTCGCCATCAGCATAGGGTTTACCCGACTGGTCCAGGCGAAGAACCATACTTGCCTTGCGGCCACAAAAGCAGATTGTTTTCAGCTCAACCAGCTTATCCGACCAGGCGAGCAGATACTGACTGCCGGCAAATAACTCCCCACGAAAATCGGTACGTAATCCATAGCAAAGAACGGGAATATCCAGCTCATCAACGACCTCTGAAAGTGCATGGACCTGCTCTCGGGTCAGGAACTGGCTTTCATCTACCAGCACGCAATGGACAGGCTTAGAGGCATGCTCGGCACGAATGTCCTCCAGCAGGTCCGTTTCAGGGTTAAACAGCCTTGCAGGCGACGAGAGCCCTATTCTTGAGCTCACCTTCCCTGCCCCAAAGCGATCGTCGATTTCGGCGGTATAAACAACGGTACGCATCCCCCGCTCCTGATAATTGTATGAGGATTGCAGTAACGCCGTCGATTTCCCTGCATTCATTGCCGAATAGTAGAAATAAAGTTGTGCCATTGGCCGAAGAACCCTAATCAATGTGTAATATTCCCGATGGATCATTGTACCATATTTTGTACCGTCATCAGCGGCGGGCTGCGCTCTCCAGCCTGCCATGCATCAGTAAATCCTTCGCGAATAGCGCAAAATAATGCGTTAAAACAGGCAGTAAAGGCATTAAACACTGACAATAAGGTGAGTCCGCAACCAGAGATAACACTTCTTTTTATAGTGTCTTCTTCGTTCATTAAAATTCACTATTTATTAACTATTCTTGTCTTCGCTGCGCTTACTCGGGGTAATACAAAAGGCTGATATTTATCAATCGCAACTATAATTCCTGAGGTAAAAGTCACAAAACATACACGCAAATGACGCGCTTTTGCCGTTTGAAACGATATCTCACAGACCCAACAAACAATGAAATTTAAGTTAGCGTAATTAATAATAGCGTCGTTTATTTTGTATTTTTTGAATTCCTTACATTCCCACCTATTGCACAAGTGAAATTAAGGCTCTATTATTAGGACAACAAACCCACCCCCATTATAAGTTTGAGATTACTACAATGAGCGAAGCACTTAAAATTCTGAACAACATCCGTACTCTTCGTGCGCAGGCAAGAGAATGTACCCTTGAGACGCTTGAAGAAATGCTCGAAAAATTAGAAGTTGTAGTTAACGAACGTCGTGAAGAAGAAAGCGCTGCTGCGGCTGAAATCGAAGAACGTACACGTAAACTGCAACAGTATCGTGAAATGCTGATTGCCGATGGTATCGATCCAAACGAATTGCTGAACAGCATGGCTGCGGCTAAAACCGGTACCAAAGCAAAACGCGCGGCACGTCCTGCTAAATATAGCTACATCGATGAGAACGGCGAAGAGAAAACCTGGACCGGCCAGGGCCGTACTCCTGCTGTAATCAAGAAAGCAATGGACGAACAAGGTAAACAACTGGATGACTTCCTGATCAAGGATTAATCTGGAAAGATTCTGAAAAATCCCGCTTAATGCGGGATTTTTTATGCCTGTAATATTCGCCCGAACATCTCCTTACATTCTGTCATATTGTGAGGCTCCCTATTTAACGTCCTTGACAATCCCCCGCCAATTACGGAGCGACAGGCATAAAAAAACCGGTGGACATCGCTCCACCGGTCTTGTTCACTGGGCTGTGAGTTTATTACTTAATACCCACGCTACCTTTGAGCCAGGCTTTAAATTCTTCACCCAGGCTGTTATGGCGAATACCATATTCGACGAATGCCTGCATATAACCGAGCTTATTCCCGCAGTCATGGCTCTTACCTTTCATATGGTAGGCTTCCACGGTCTCTTTCTCGATCAGCATATCGATAGCATCCGTCAGCTGGATTTCATCGCCCGCACCCGGAGGCGTTTTCGCCAGCAGAGCCCAAATTTCAGCACTCAGTACGTAACGACCAACGACAGCAAGGTTAGACGGCGCGACGTCCGCTTTAGGTTTTTCAACAACGCCAACCATCGGTACGCTTTCGCCAGGTTGCAGGTCAACGCCTTTGCAGTCAACCACGCCGTAAGCGGTTACGTCGTCGACTGGCTCAACCATAATCTGGCTGCTGCCGGTTTCGTCGAAGCGTTTAATCATTTCCGCCAGGTTTTCCTGGGAAAGATCGGACTCGTACTCATCAAGAATCACGTCAGGCAGAATAACCGCGACCGGCTCATCACCCACTACCGGGTGTGCACACAATACTGCGTGCCCCAGGCCTTTCGCCAGGCCCTGACGAACCTGCATAATGGTAACGTGTGGAGGGCAAATAGACTGCACTTCCTCCAGCAGCTGGCGCTTAACGCGTTTTTCCAGCATTGCTTCGAGTTCGAAACTGGTATCGAAATGGTTTTCGATAGAGTTTTTAGATGAATGCGTCACCAGCACAATTTCGGTGATACCTGCTGCAATACATTCATTCACGACATACTGGATTAATGGCTTATCAACCAGAGGCAGCATCTCTTTTGGGATTGCCTTCGTCGCTGGCAACATCCTGGTACCCAATCCCGCCACCGGGATAACGGCCTTTCTGACTTTCGAATTAAGGGCAGCCATTGAAATTCTCCTGAACTGTTCAAGTTTTGAACTTTTATGCATTGAATAACGCGTTGAGTATACAGTCTCAGCCACTAATACGGGTCTGAAAAGAACGCGTTGCCGATCAATTAAGACAAATACGCATGAAACTTGCAGCGATAGTAGCACTGCCAGCAAAAACACAGGTAAAGCAATCTGAAAAATAAAATCTGACTGCTTACTCCGTGGACAACATTAAGCGTAACCGCCCTCCGGCACCCCAAATTTGGCACTGCCAGGAGGTGCAGCGATGGCTAATTTGATTAAGGTAAGTATTTCCCAGCGTACCCAACGGCACGCCGTTACTCACCTGAATATGGTGTTCGCCAGTATTCAGCGTGGCATTTAAACCCGCAGAGACCAGAATAAGGTTATTCAACCCGCTGTGATAATAGCCAACCAGAAGCGGGAACTGCCCCGGCAAATTGGCCTGGCGAAAAAGTTGGTTGACCTGTTTTAGTAAACTGCCTAACTCAGGAAGTCGTTGCCCCTGATGGGATAATTGTTCCTGTAGCAATCCATTAAACAGCGCACGGAGTAATAAGGCCGCCAGAACGCCGTTATCTCCCGCCCGGGTAACATCCAGGCAATAAAAAGCGAGGTCGGAATCTGATAGCGGCGCAATATCCAGCACCAGTCCAGGCTGGTCAGCCGCTACCAGCTGGCGATAATTTACTCTGCAATGAGAGATATTTTGCTGCACCGGCGGCTGAAGTTCCTGAAGCAGCTTCGCGGCCGCGAGCGGATTACTGACTAAAGCATCCCAGTCCTGGAAAAGACGTTCTTCTTCTTCCACCCGGGAATTAAACATATTGGGATACAGGCAGGCCAACACCGTTTCACGCAGACGGTTCAAATCTTTAACCGGTTTGAGCAGAATATCCTGCACACCTAAACGCAACGCCTTAGCAATATCCGCCATATTTTCGGTTGCCGAGATCACCAGTATCGGTGTCTGATAACCTTCATTACGCAGGTTTTCCACCAGCATTAATCCGTCCATGCGCGGCATTTCAAGGTCGCAGATCATCAGATCAGGCGCCATGCTGGCCATTTTTTCCAGTGCCTCGACGCCATCTTCGGCAAGGGACGTGGTTGCACCCAGTGAGGATAACCACGAATCCAGTAGCGATCGGAAAACGGGCTCGTCTTCTACTATCAAAATATGTTTTCCGGCCAATGGCTGTGTCATGGTTCCTCCCCTGGCTGACAGTTACTCAATAGTGGCATGCTATTGGTACTATCGCCTGTCAGATTTTGCTGAAGTAATCAAAAAAGTGCTCAACGTGCTGTACGCACAAAAGGCAACAGTTCATCTATTTTCTTTTCGACGGCTAACGAGCCCGCTGCTATGGCGGCCTCAGCCCGGTGGAAATCAAGGGTAGAGATTTGTGGACAATAGGGTTGAATAAGAATATCCGGAGGATCGCCAGCCATACGGTTTCGCTTCAGGCGATTCTCAAGGATTTGAATAGAGGTCGTCATGATTTCAATGGCGTTCGGCGCGGTCACCGCGCGACGGGCGGTCAGGCGCCCTATTCTGCCGCGTAATCGCGCATGCCAGGCAAGTTTCTCTTCTTCCGCGTCATCGCTCTGAAGATTAACCGGCATCAAATCTTGCTGCATAAGGTGTGCGTCGTGCTGTAAATCCACGGCAATAACGATATCCGCCCCCATGGCGCGGGTCAGAGAGATGGGTACAGGATTCACTACGCCCCCATCAACGAGCCAGTAGCCGTTGTGAGGCACAGGCGCCATTAACCCCGGCATGCTACAGGATGCGCGAACGGCGAGATGTATATCCCCTTCGGTGAGCCATAACTCCCTGCCCGTACTGAGGTTGGTTGCAACGGCACCGAAAGGCATTTGGCAGTGGCTGAAGTCAGCGAGGGGCATTATCTTACGAAACTGATTGAACACGCGTTCGCCGCGCAGCAGGCCGCCACGCTGCCAGGAGAGATCCATCAGGCGCAGCACATCCCAGTAACTGAAGGAGCGCACCCAGCTTTCAAGCTCCGGGAGCTTACCGCAGGCGTACGCGGATCCGACCAGCGACCCGATTGAACATCCTGCGACAATATCAACGTCAATCCCCATCTGGTTTAAGGTATTGATAACGCCAATATGTGACCAACCCCGGGCTGCACCTGAGCCCAACGCCAGTCCAATTTTTACCTTTCTCATTAGCCCTGTTTTACTTCCCCTGGATTCCCGACATAGCGTCAACGCACCTGCTCAGTTAACATATTGCTACCTTAAGCGTTTAACGCCTTATTTTTTGTTCCAGGAAGAGAATCGTGTCTCAACTCTGCCCCTGTGGTAGCGCTCTGGAGTATAGCCTATGTTGCCAGCGATATCTTTCTGGCGAGCAGGTTGCACCAGAGCCGTCACACCTTATGCGCTCGCGGTATACTGCTTTTGTGATCAAAAACGCAGACTACCTGATTAAAACCTGGCATCCGTCCTGCCATGCTGCCGATTTTCGCCAAGAGATTGAAGCCGGATTTGCCAACACCGTCTGGCTGGGCCTCACCGTCTTTGAAGCCGCTCCCGGCCGCGATGCCAACGAGGGCTATGTCAGTTTTGTCGCCCGCTTTAGCGAACAAAACAAACCCGGCGCCATCATTGAACGCTCACGGTTCTTAAAGGACAGCGGGCAATGGTATTATATTGACGGCACACGTCCGCAATTCGGTCGTAACGATCCCTGCCCCTGTGGTTCAGGAAAAAAATTTAAAAAGTGTTGCGGCAGTAATGCCTGACAACTCAGACTTCGCAAATACATAAACAGGATTTCCCGGCGATGCAATCATTACAACGTAAAGTTCTGCGCACTATCTGTCCCGATCAAAAAGGGCTGATCGCACGAATTACCAACATTTGCTACAAGCATGAACTGAATATCGTGCAGAACAACGAGTTCGTTGACCACCGTACCGGTCGCTTCTTTATGCGTACCGAACTGGAAGGCATTTTCAACGACACAACCCTGCTTGCCGATCTGGACAGCGCCCTGCCGGAAGGCTCGGTGCGCGAGCTGAACCCGGCGGGCCGTCGCCGCATTGTCATTCTGGTCACCAAAGAGGCGCACTGCCTGGGCGATCTGCTGATGAAAGCCAACTACGGTGGCCTGGACGTCGAAATTGCCGCCGTCATTGGCAACCACGAGACGCTGCGTACGCTGGTTGAACGTTTTGACATTCCGTTTGAACTGGTCAGTCACGAAGGCCATACCCGTGAAGAGCACGACAACCTGATGGCAGCTGCGATTGAAGCGCATAGCCCGGACTACGTGGTGCTGGCGAAATATATGCGCGTGCTGACGCCATCCTTCGTGGCGCGTTTCCCGAACAAGATTATCAACATCCACCACTCCTTCCTGCCAGCCTTTATTGGCGCGCGTCCGTATCACCAGGCATACGAGCGTGGGGTGAAGATCATTGGCGCAACCGCGCACTACGTGAATGACAATCTGGACGAAGGTCCAATCATCATGCAGGACGTGATTCACGTGGATCACACCTACACGGCAGAAGATATGATGCGTGCTGGCCGTGACGTTGAGAAGAACGTACTGAGCCGTGCACTGTATCAGGTACTTGCCCAGCGCGTCTTTGTGTACGGCAACAGAACGATTATTCTTTAATCCTTCGGAAAATGAATTGATTAGCTTTACGCCTTTACGGATAAAAAGCAGGCAAACAGCTTCATTTCCTTAAAGGAATGCTTTACAGGGGCGTCTCATTTGATATGATGCGCCCCGCTTCCAACAGGAAGCAGGCCAGTTAAAAGCATTACCCCGTGGTGGGGTTCCCGAGCGGCCAAAGGGAGCAGACTGTAAATCTGCCGTCATCGACTTCGAAGGTTCGAATCCTTCCCCCACCACCATCTCCAGCTTTACCTCAAAATATGAATTACCCCTGGTGGGGTTCCCGAGCGGCCAAAGGGAGCAGACTGTAAATCTGCCGTCATCGACTTCGAAGGTTCGAATCCTTCCCCCACCACCATCACTTCCAGATTCTTAAGCACTCATTCAAGCACAATGCATCATATTTCTCGATGCCGGGAGTAATCTTTCCCTGCCTGTTTTCCCCGGTGGCGCTTCGCTTACCGGAGCTACAAATAGGGTCTGTAGGCCGGGTAAGGCGCAGCCGCCACCCGGCATCCGCACGCCCCCCTGGATCGGGGACAAAAAAAACCCCGCAAATGCGGGGTTGTATTAATACAGCGAATCAGCGACGGGCACGCACAACCTGATATTTGCGCGTCAGGTACTCCACCGGCGCACTCCAGATGTGCACCAGGCGAGAGAACGGGAACAGCACAAACAGGGTCATACCCAGCACCAGGTGAACGCGGAAGATAAACGCCACGCCGTCCAGATGCTCAGAAGCGCCCCCGCGGAAGGTCACGACAGACTGCGCCCATCCCACCAGCTTCATCATCTCGCTGCCGTCCATATGCTGCGCAGAGAATGGAATGGTCAGCAGACCAAGCGCACACTGCACCATCAGCAGGGAGAGGATCAGGATGTCCGCTCCGGTCGTGGTAGCCCGCACGCGTGGGCTGAACAGACGGCGTTTCAGCAGCAACAGACCACCCACTAGGGTCATCACGCCGCAGGCGCCGCCGGCAATCATCGCCATCTTCTGCTTCACGTCAATCGGCAGCCACGCTTCGTACATCCAGTGCGGGGTCAGCATCCCCAGGAAGTGACCGGCGAAAATCCCCAAAATCCCGATGTGGAACAGGTTTGACGCCAGGTTCATCCCTTTACGATCCAGCATCTGGCTGGAGGCAGCACGCCAGGTGTACTGGCCATAGTCATAACGCAGCCAGCTTCCCACCAGGAATACGGTGCCCGCGATATACGGGTAAATGTCAAAGAAGAACATATTCAGGAAGTGCATTAGTGCTGTCCTCCGTTAGAGATATTCAAATATTGCGGAGCCACCGCTCCGGCAAAACGACGCTGATGCGCGGAGATTTCAGATTCGCCACAGCTCTGGTCAGCAAAGAATTTCACCTGCTCTTCTTCCCAGACGGCATCCAGTGCTTGTGGGGTATCGTCACGGGCTTCATCCGCAATTTTTTCCGCCACTTTTTGACTGTCAACCGAGGCGTTAGCCAGTTTCACCAGCAGATCGAACAGGACTGCATAGCTGCTCTCACGTTGCTGGAGACGCGCGCCGAGCAACGCCAGAATGGGAGCAATGTCCTGCAACCCGCCCAGCGCTTCCTCTTTCGGCAACTGCGCCAGATATTCCAGATACAGCGGCAGGTGATCCGGCAGCTCGCGGCTGTCGAGTTGCAAACCGTGCTGCTCGTACTGGGCCATCAGATCCACCATCGCCTGACCACGGTCGCGGGATTCACCGTGAACGTGTTCGAACAGCAGCAGAGACGTGGCACGGCCCCGGTCAAACAGCTGGCTGTAGTCCGCCTGCGCATCAAGAAGATCGCGTGCCAGTAGATCGCGGAGGAAAACGCCCAGCTTCTGGGCATCCACTTTATCCAGGTTTTCAGATGACGCGAGTGCATCAAAGAGTTCCTGTTGATGCTGCACAAGTGCAGCATCAGGGTACTCGAGCAGACGCGAAACAATGACGAGTTCAATCATTGGTGCGGCTCCGTTTTGCTGGTCACATCCATCGCGTCAATGCGGCGGCTGTTGAACAGGTTGAATTTGCTGTCTGACCCGTGGCAACCGTCGCCAAACGTAAAGCCACACCCACTTTTCTCCGGGAAGGCCTCGCGAGCCAGTTCACGGTGGCTGCTCGGCACCACGAAACGATCTTCGTAGTTAGCGATTGCCAGATAGCGGTACATCTCCTGCGCCTGCGCCTCGGTCAGACCAACCTCCTCCAGCGCGCGGGTATCGTTAACGCCGTCAACGGTTTCCGCACGTTTGAAGTGACGCATCGCCAGCATACGTTTCAGCGCCAGCAGTACCGGCTGGGTATCCCCTGCGGTGAGCAGGTTGGCCAGATACTGAACCGGGATACGCAGGCTTTCCACGTCCGGCAGAATGCCGTTGCTGCCCAGTTCACCCGCGTCCGCCGCAGACTGAATCGGAGACAGTGGCGGCACGTACCAGACCATCGGCAGCGTGCGGTATTCCGGGTGCAGCGGCAGGGCCAGCTTCCAGTCCATCGCCATTTTGTACACCGGGGACTGCTGTGCGGCGTCAATCACGCTCTGCGGAATACCGTCTTTCAGCGCCTGCTCAATAACCTTCGGATCGTTTGGATCGAGGAAGACGTCCAGCTGACGCTGATACAGATCTTTCTCGTTCTCGGTGCTTGCAGCATTTTCAATCGCGTCCGCGTCGTACAGCAGCACGCCGAGGTAGCGGATACGACCTACGCAGCTCTCTGAGCAGACGGTCGGCATACCGGCTTCGATACGCGGGTAGCAGAAGATGCACTTCTCAGACTTACCGCTCTTCCAGTTGAAGTAGATTTTTTTGTACGGGCAGCCGGTGATGCACATACGCCAGCCGCGGCACTTGTCCTGGTCGATCAGCACAATGCCATCTTCTTCACGCTTGTAGATGGCGCCGCTTGGGCAGGTCGCCACGCACGCCGGGTTAAGGCAGTGTTCGCACAGGCGCGGCAAGTACATCATGAAGGTGTTTTCGAACTGGCCGTACATCGCCTTCTGCATGTTCTCGAAGTTCTGGTCTTTGGCGCGTTTTTCGAACTCGCCGCCCAGAATCTCTTCCCAGTTTGGACCGCTGGTAATTTTGTCCATGCGCTGGCCGGTGATCAGCGAGCGAGGACGGGCGATCGGCTGGTGTTTGCTTTCCGGCGCGTTGTGCAGGTTCTGGTAGTCGTAATCAAACGGCTCGTAGTAATCATCAATGCCCGGCAGATGCGGGTTAGCGAAGATTTTTCCCAGCAACATGGCACGGTTACCCATGCGCGGTTGCAGTTTGCCGTTGATTTTACGGATCCAGCCGCCCTTCCACTTCTCCTGGTTTTCCCAGTCGGTCGGGAAGCCGGTGCCCGGCTTACTTTCCACGTTGTTGAACCAGGCGTACTCCATACCTTCACGGCTGGTCCAGACGTTTTTACAGGTGACTGAGCAGGTATGACAGCCGATGCATTTATCCAGATTCAGCACCATGCCGACTTGTGAACGAATTTTCATTTTACGCTCTCCTGTACCTGGTCATTACCTTCGCCATCTAACCAGTTAATATTCTTCATCTTACGTACCACCACGAACTCATCGCGGTTCGATCCTACGGTGCCGTAGTAGTTAAAGCCGTAGGCCAGCTGGGCATAACCACCGATCATGTGGGTCGGCTTCGGCGTAATACGGGTCACGGAGTTGTGAATACCGCCGCGCTGCTCGGTGATCTCAGACCCCGGCAGGTTAACGATACGTTCCTGCGCGTGGTACATCATGGTCATCCCGGCCGGTACACGCTGGCTCACCACCGCACGTGCCGTCAGGGCACCGTTGCTGTTGAACACTTCGATCCAGTCGTTATCTTCGATACCCAGATCTTTGGCGTCCGCTTCGCTCATCCAGACGATTGGCCCCCCGCGCGACAGCGTCAGCATCAGCAGGTTGTCGCTGTAGGTGGAGTGGATACCCCACTTCTGGTGCGGCGTCAGGAAGTTCAGCGCCTTCTCAGGGTTACCGTTCGATTTCGCGCCCATCACCGCTTTCACGGAGCGGGTGTCGATTGGCGGACGGTAAACCAGCAGGCTTTCACCGAAGTCACGCATCCACTGGTGATCCTGATACAGAGACTGACGGCCAGAAAGCGTGCGCCATGGGATCAGCTCGTGAACATTGGTGTATCCGGCGTTATAGGATACATGTTCATCTTCGAGGCCAGACCAGGTCGGGCTGGAGATAATCTTGCGCGGCTGGGCCTGAATATCGCGGAAGCGGATTTTCTCTTCCTCTTTATTCTTCGCCAGGTGCGTGTGGTCACGACCGGTAAACTCGCTCAGGGCCGCCCAGGCTTTCACCGCCACGTGGCCGTTGGTTTCCGGGGCCAGGGTCAGGATCATCTCTGCCGCATCAATTGCCGTGTTCAGCATCGGCTGGCCTTTCGCCGGGCCGTCTGCTTTGGTGTAATTGAGCTTGCGCAGCAGATCCATTTCGCTCTGGGTGTTCCAGGCGATGCCTTTACCGCCGTTACCGATCTTCTCCATCAGCGGGCCGATAGAGGTAAAGCGTTCGTAAGTTGCCGGGTAATCACGTTCAACCGGAATAATGTGCGGCGCGGTTACGCCCGGGATCAGGTCGCACTCGCCTTTTTTCCAGTCCTTCACGTCCAGCGGCTGAGCCAGTTCGGCAGCGGAGTCGTGCTGGATTGGCAGCGTCACCACGTCGGTCTCTTTGCCCAGGTGCCCTACACAGACTTCAGAGAATTTCTTCGCGATGTCTTTGTAAATTTCCCAGTCGCTTTTTGATTCCCACGCCGGATCAACGGCCGCAGACAGCGGATGAATAAACGGATGCATATCCGACGTATTCATGTCGTCTTTTTCGTACCAGGTGGCAGTAGGCAGCACGATGTCGGAGTACAGGCAGGTACTGGACAGACGGAAGTCCAGCGTCACCACCAGATCCAGCTTGCCGTCGAGACCGTTGTCTTTCCACTCCACTTCTTCCGGCTTCACGCCGCCCTGCTTGCCGAGATCTTTACCCTGAATACCGTTTTCGGTACCGAGCAGGTATTTCAGCATGTACTCGTGGCCTTTACCGGAAGAACCCAGCAGGTTAGAGCGCCAGATGAACAGGTTACGCGGATGGTTTTTACCGTTCTCCGGCTGTTCTGCCGCGAAGCGGATTGAGCCGTCTTTGAGGGATTTAACGGTGTAGTCCACCGGTGACATGCCCGCCTGCTTCGCCGCTTCCGCAATACGCAGCGGGTTCGTACCCAGCTGCGGCGCAGACGGCAGCCAGCCCATACGCTCAGCGCGCACGTTGAAGTCAATCAGGTGGCCGCTGTAGCGGGATTTATCCGCCATCGGCGACAGCAGTTCCTGGGCGGTAACCGTCTCGTAGCGCCACTGGCTGGAGTGGTTATAGAAGTAGGAGGTGCTGTTCATGTGACGAGCCGGACGCTGCCAGTCAAGGGCAAACGCCAGCGGTTGCCAGCCGGTCTGCGGACGCAGTTTTTCCTGGCCCACGTAGTGCGCCCAGCCGCCGCCGCTCTGCCCGACGCAGCCGCAGAAGATCAGCATGTTGATCAGCCCGCGATAGTTCATATCGAGGTGATACCAGTGGTTCAGACCGGCACCGACGATGATCATGGAGCGACCGTGGGTTTTGTCGGCGTTTTCCGCAAATTCGCGGGCGATACGGGTGATCTGGGCGCGTGGCACACCGGTGATCTGCTCCGCCCAGGCTGGGGTATAAGCCTTCACGTCATCATAGCTGGTCGCGCAGTTTTCGTCGTTCAGGCCGCGCTCCAGGCCGTAGTTAGCCATGGTCAGATCGTAGACGGTAGTGACCAGAGCAGTAGAACCGTCCGCCAGTTGCAGGCGCTTCACCGGCAGCTTGTGCATCAGAACGTTTTGCAACTCAACCTTGTTGAAGTGCTCGGAACCTTCACCACCAAAGTACGGGAAGCCGACATCGGCGATCTCGTCCTGGCTGCCCAGCATGCTGAGACGCAGCTCCGTCTCCTCACCCGTGGTGCCGTTACGCTGCTCCAGGTTCCATTTGCCTTTTTCGCCCCAGCGGAAGCCGATAGAACCGTTTGGCGCCACCAGCTCGCCGTTGCTGTTGCAGGCGACCGTTTTCCACTCTGGGTTGTTTTCCTGACCCAGCGCGTCCACCAGATCCGCGGCACGCAGCATACGGCCTGCGGCGTAATAGCCGTCACGCTCTTCGAGCATCACCAGCATTGGCATGTCGGTGTAGCGACGCACGTAATCGGTGAAATACTGGCTTGGCTTGTCGAGGTGGAATTCACGCAGCATGACGTGGCCCATCGCCAGCGCCATTGCGGCATCGGTACCCTGTTTCGGCGCCAGCCACAGGTCGCACAGTTTGGCGATTTCGGCGTAGTCCGGGGTCACGGCGACGGTTTTGGTCCCTTTGTAACGTACTTCGGTAAAGAAGTGCGCATCCGGGGTACGGGTCTGCGGAACGTTAGAGCCCCAGGCGATGATGTAGCTGGAGTTATACCAGTCGGCGGACTCCGGCACGTCGGTCTGCTCACCCCAGGTCTGTGGTGACGCTGGCGGCAGGTCGCAGTACCAGTCGTAGAAGCTCAGGCAGGTACCACCGATGAGTGACAGGTAGCGCGCGCCGGAGGCGTAAGAGACCATCGACATCGCCGGGATTGGCGAGAAGCCTGCCACACGGTCAGGACCGTAGGTTTTCACGGTGTAGACGTTGGAAGCCGCAATCAGCTCGTTCACCTCTTTCCAGGAAGAACGAACGAAACCACCGCGACCACGCGCCTGTTTGAAGCTTTTCGCTTTGTCGGCATCTTCAATAATGGAGGCCCAGGCATCAACCGGATCGCTGTGCTGCACTTTCGCTTCACGCCACATTTTCATCAGGCGTTTACGCATCAGCGGGTATTTCAGACGGTTGGCGCTGTAGAGATACCAGGAGTAGCTGGCCCCACGCGGGCAGCCGCGCGGCTCGTGGTTCGGCATATCCGGACGGGTACGCGGATAATCGGTCTGCTGCATTTCCCAGGTCACCAGACCGTTTTTAACGAAAATCTTCCAGCTACATGAGCCAGTGCAGTTTACGCCGTGGGTAGAACGGACAACTTTGTCATGCTGCCAGCGTTGACGGTAACCGTCTTCCCAGTCCCGGTTGGTATCCAGAACCTGGCCGTGCCCATCGGCAAAAGTTTCACCCTTCTGTTTGAAGTAGCGAAACCGGTCCAAAAATTTGCTCATCGGGTATCTCCTGTGTGGAGCCTGTGGCTCTCTAAATCGACATTGCTGATTTGCAGCGAAGGTAACGCTATGAAAGATGGTGAGAATTGATAACGATCAAGACGAAGGGGGACTCTGAGGGGGGGGTATTAGATCAAATACCACCAAAGCGGTAGCCGTTAATATTTTTTAACTTTATGATTTATATAGATATATTTTATTTATCGTACAATAAGCGAGGCAAAATTTAACATCTTAGGTATTAAGGGGTAGAAACACCTGTAAAGCGATGGCGATCACAGCGTTACCTGCGTACGACCACAGGAAAAGCTATTAGTATGTTGTAACTATTTAGCGATTAAAAAAAGCGCGGCACTCAGGCCGCGCAAACGGATAATCAAGCTTACTTGTTTTTCTTGGTATTACGGCCATATACCAGCCAGGTGATGACCACGCAGGCGATATAGAAGACGAGGAATACTTTCATCGCACCCGCCGGAGAGCCGGTCAGATCCAGTGAGATACCGAATGCTTTTGGAATAAAGAAGCCGCCAATCGCGCCAATCGCAGAGATAAACCCAAGCGCCGCAGCGGTATCGGTGGCGGCTTCACGCATTGCCTGCTCGTCGCTCCCACCCTGCGCTTTCACGCGGTCCATGGTCAGCTTGCGGAAGATGACAGAGATCATCTGGAAAGTAGACGCACTGCCCAGCCCGGCGGTCAGGAACAGCACCATGAATACGCCAAAGAAGGCAAAGAAGTTACCCCCCTCACCACCCGCAGGCAGCGTCAGGAACAGCAGCGCACAGAAGATGGCCATCACAACAAAGTTCACCAGCGTAACGCGCGTTCCCCCCAGACGGTCGGAGATCATCCCGCCCAGCGAACGTGCCAGCGCACCGATAAACGGACCGAAGAAGGCAAACTGAAGGATCTGCACGTCCGGGAACTGGGTTTTAGACAGCATGGCAAAGCCTGCGGAGAAACCGATGAACGAGCCGAAGGTCGCCAGATACAGCAGCGCCATCACCCACAGGTGGCCACGCTTCAGCACCGGCAGCTGCTCGCTCAGTGACGCTTTGGACGCGGACAGATCGTTCATGAAGAATCACGCCGCCAGGGTAAAGACCACCAGGAACGGTACCCAAATCCAGGAGGCGTTTTGCAGGAACAGCACGGAACCGTCGGGCTGCGTCACACCGCCGCCGCCAAAGGCCGCAAAGATGGAGACAGAGATCGCCAGCGGGGCAATCAGCTGCATCACGCTCACGCCCATATTACCGAGGCCGCCGTTAATGCCCAGCGCACCACCCTGCTTCGCTTTCGGGAAGAAGAAGCTGATGTTTGCCATACTGGACGCAAAGTTCGCCCCCGCAAAACCGCACAGCAGAGAGATAATCACGAATACGCTAAACGGTGTGGAGGTATCCTGCACCGCAAAACCGAGCCACACGCACGGTACGATCATGATCCCGGTACTGAAAGCCGTCCAGCGACGACCACCAAAGACCGGCACCATAAACGCGTAAGGAACGCGCAGCAGTGCGCCTGAAAGCGACGGCAACGCGGTCAACATAAACAGCTGATCGGTGGTAAAGGTAAAGCCCACTTTTGGCAGGTTAACCGCAACCGCACTGAACAACATCCAGACGCAAAACGCCAGTAACAGACATGGAACGGAAATCCACAGATTACGACTTGCTACACGATGGCCGCGCTGTTGCCAGAACGCCGGATCCTCTGGACGCCAGTCTGTAATAACGGCACCAGTTTCCCTTTCGGGAGCGGAAGAGTGACTCATAGACACCTCTGATTCTCGAATGATGCTGCAAACATTAGGGCTTTAGAGCGGCGGTAAGTTGATATAAATCAAAGGAAAAGTGGGAGGTTTTGCGGCGAAAAAAAAGCCATCACTCTTAATGAGTAGATGCAAAACGTAAAAAAGGTGTGGTTTTTCACGGTGCTGACGCATCCCTGCTTCATCCACCCACTAACCGCTACCCCTCTGGCAATTTAGAGGTAATCCTTTATTGGTATGGGTATACTCCAGGGTATGCACCAGAATAGCGCCATTCCTGCAATCAGGTCACGTCAGGAGCCCGGCAACTCTATGTTAAAAAGATGTTTATCTCCGCTGACGCTGGTTAACCAGCTGGCGCTTATTGTTCTGCTGTCCACCGCTATCGGCGTGACCGGCATGGCTATTTCTGGCTGGCTGGTACAGGGTGTACAGGGTAACGCGCATGCCATCAACGAGGCAGGCTCGCTACGTATGCAGAGTTACCGGCTGCTGGCGTCGGTGCCGCTGACGCAGGCTGACCAACCGCTTATCGACGAAATGGAGCGTACCGCATTCAGCCCTGAACTGGAAAGAGCCGCCATCCGTGACGGTCAGCAATCTCAGCTTAAGGCGCTTCAGGGCTACTGGCATACCCAGCTGGAGCCTGGGTTAAAGCGGGCGGAAGACCGGGAAACGGTCGCCCGGGACGTCGCCGGGTTTGTGTCACGCATCGATCATCTTGTCTCCTCATTCGATCGCACCACAGAGTTACGCATTGACCGTGTGGTGATGGTTCACCGCGCAATGGCGCTGTTTATGGGTTTGCTGCTGATTTTCACGGTTATCTGGCTACGCGCGCGGTTGCTTAATCCCTGGAAACAGCTCCTGGCGATGGCCCGCGCCGTCACACAGCGCGATTTTACCCAGCGCACGCACATCAGCGGGCGCAACGAAATGGCGATGCTAGGCGAGGCGCTCAACACCATGTCGGCAGAGCTATCAGAAAGCTACGCGGTACTGGAACAACGCGTCCAGGAGAAAACCGCCGGGCTTGAGCAGAAAAACGAGATCCTCTCTTTCCTCTGGCAGGCGAACCGTCGCCTGCATATGCAGGTCCCGCTTTGCGAACGTCTCTCGCCGGTACTGAACGGCCTGCAAAATCTGACTCTGCTCCGCGATCTTGAGCTTCGGGTTTACGACGTTGAAGATGAGGAAAACCATCAGGAATTTACCTGTCAGTCGGATATCTCCTGCGACGATAAAGGGTGTCATCTGTGCCCGCGCGGCTTGCCGCCGCTTACCACCAGCGGCACGACCCTCAAGTGGCGGCTGATGGACAGCCATACCCAGTACGGTATTTTGCTGGCCACCCTGCCCGCCGGACGTCACCTGAGCCACGACCAGCAGCAACTGGTCGATACGCTTGTTGAGCAGCTCACGGCCACGCTGGCGCTCGACCGCCACCAGGAGAAACAGCAGCAGCTGATCGTGATGGAGGAGCGTGCCACCATCGCCCGCGAGCTGCACGACTCCATCGCCCAGTCCCTCTCCTGCATGAAGATGCAGGTGAGCTGCCTGCAAATGCAGGATGAAGGCATGCCCGAGAGCAGCAAACAGCTGCTCAGCCAGATCCGCAACGAGCTTAACACCTCGTGGATTCAGCTTCGCGAGCTGCTGACCACCTTCCGTTTGCAGCTCACCGAGCCGGGGCTGCGCCCTGCGCTGGAATCCAGCTGTCAGGAGTTTAGCGCCCGGCTGGGCTTCCCGGTGAAGCTGGATTACCAGCTGCCACCGCGTTTTGTCCCCTCTCACCAGGCGATCCACTTGCTGCAAATTGCCCGCGAAGCCCTGAGCAACGTGCTCAAGCATGCCGAGGCGACGGCCGTCACGGTCACCGTCAGCTGCCAGGATAATCAGGTGAAGCTCAGGGTTCAGGATAACGGCCGCGGCGTGCCGGAAAATGCCGAACGAACGAACCACTATGGTTTAATTATTATGCGAGACCGCGCGCAAAGCCTGCGCGGTGATTGCCAGGTTCGCCGGGGAGAGTCAGGTGGCACCGAAGTTGTGGTCACCTTTATACCCGAAAAGCCCCTCATAACTGCTCAAGGAGAAAACCATGACTAATCAGGAACCGGCATCTATCCTGTTGATTGACGATCATCCGATGCTGCGCACTGGCGTTAAACAGCTTGTCAGCATGGCGCCAGATATCACCGTCGTCGGGGAAGCCAGTAACGGCGAACAGGGTATTGAACTTGCCGAATCGCTCGATCCTGATTTGATCTTGCTCGATCTCAACATGCCGGGCATGAATGGCCTGGAAACCCTCGACAAGCTGCGGGAGAAATCCCTCTCTGGCCGGGTGGTGGTCTTCAGCGTCTCAAACCATGAAGAAGACGTGGTCACCGCCCTCAAGCGAGGGGCAGACGGCTATCTGCTGAAAGATATGGAGCCGGAAGATCTGCTCAAGGCGCTGCAACAGGCTGCCGCAGGCGAGATGGTGCTGAGTGAAGCGTTAACGCCGGTACTGGCCGCCAGCCTGCGTGCGAACCGCGCCACGTCTGATCGTGACGTCAGCCAGTTGACCCCGCGCGAGCGTGACATTCTGAAGCTGATTGCCCAGGGGCTGCCGAACAAAATGATCGCCCGCCGTCTGGACATCACCGAGAGCACGGTCAAAGTGCATGTCAAACACATGCTGAAAAAAATGAAGTTAAAATCCCGCGTCGAAGCCGCCGTCTGGGTGCATCAGGAGCGCATTTTTTAACTTACTCATCCGGCAGCAACTTCCACCGTGGATCGTCGGCAGGCATTGCGACGAGCGGTTGCACCACGGAAAGCGTGATCTCATTGGAGGAGACACGCTGCCCATCCTTATCTTCCACCACGGCCGTAAGCCGCCATGTATTTTTCGCCCCTTCCGAATCATCCCATGCAGGCATGATCACACTCCAGCCATCGCTGCTGTTGCCGTTTGCCGGTGAGGTCAGGCTGAGCGCCTGGGTATCACCCAGCCAGTGGATCTGCCGGATACCGTGCGTGCTGCGAATTTGCAGCTTCAGCATCACCGTTTCGCCTGGCTTAAGATCCCACGGCGGCGTGGCCAGATATACCGAGAGGGTTTTGCGCTGACGGAATTCCATCACGGGCAGATTATCGCGATCGGGTGAATCATAGCGGCTCCCCCGCAGCGAGCGCGTCGCCGCCACTTCCCCGGCGGAAAGCTGTTTCGCCAGCGGCACGCCAAAACGATAGTTGAGCTTCAGCCCGAGGTTATTCTGGCTAACGCCGCTCTCCCCCTGCTTATGGGCAGCCGTCAGGGTGACCAGCGGTACGGGGGTATAGTTCAGCCCCAGGTTGACCGCAACCGGGTTGTGATACCCCGTACCGCTGTTAAACAGATCGACGTTATCGCCAAAATACTGTTCAAAGCTGACGCTGGTGTTCAGGTGGTGAAACCAGGGAAGCCAGGCTTTGGCCGTTACGTCGTACCCGCGCGCCATGCGCTGCTCGCGGATGTCGGAACGCGGCTGCCAGCCAGCGAACGGCTGGTAGTAATTGGCCGACAGGCGCAGGTTTTCACCCCACGCCTCTGCGCCCAGCCCGGCACGTTGCAGGTTGTCTTCCAGCAGGTTGTCGTAAAAAGTGTTGTAGCCCAGCAGCCAGTTTCCGGCAACCCAGCGCTGACCTGCCCCGACGTTACTCACCAGCCCGTCTGTCTGCTGCGTCAGCCCAAGCTGGCTCCAGCTCAGATAGCGGGTGTTGTCGTTCCAGGGGATAAACCAGTTTCCGCTGCTGCCGTTAAAGTTGCCGTCGTCATCCACCAGCACATTGACGTTGGCGTTTCCCCAGGGTGAAAGCCAGGATTCAATCTGCTCGTTGACTTCCCCGCTCACGGCATCCCGCACCTTGCCAAACGCGAACTGTCGCGCCTGCTGTCCGGCCGTCAGGCCGTTATCGGTCATACTGGCTTCACCGAAGGCCTTAGCCATTTCAGCCAGATGCTTTTCGCCTTCGCTGGTCGGTTGCGCCATGCCGAGATCTGGCAGACTATCGCCGTTGTTATCAAACGGATTTTGCGCCTGCTGCACGAAGGATTTCGGCGCACCATGAACGGCTCCAGCCGTAAAAAGGGGGAGTAACAGCAAAAAACGGATGCGGGACGATACAGCCTTCAACGTCGTCAATCAGAACCTGTGTTTATGAACAAACACTTATTATGTTAACGCCATAAGCCCTGAAAACCAGTCTTAAGAGAAATTTCAGGAATATCCTGAAAAGATTTGTCGGGTGGCGTCTTCGCCTTACCCGACCTACAAATTCGTACCGGTGCGAAGCCGCCACCCGACGCCCTTACACTATTATCCCAACAGCGCTTTCAGCTCCGGCACGCAGGAACCACAGTTCGTGCCGCAGCGCAGCTTCACGCCCAGCGCTGGGGCAGAATCACAGCCTCCGGCTATTGCCTTACGTATCGTATTTTCACCCACGCTGAAGCAGCTACAGATAATTCGCCCGGGATCGGCATCTTCGTCCGGCCGTTGCCCGTGCAGCAGCGCATGGCGTTCAGCAAGTTGGACGGGCGCAGCAGCAAAGGCTTCTTCAATAAACGCATGCGCCAGCGCCGGCAGCGTATGGCCCTCCCAGTAGCCCAGCATCAGCTCACCGTGATGCCAGGCGAGCACGCTGCTGCGTTCTCCCGTCTGTGCCACTTGTAACTGCCAGCCCCGACCGCTGGCGTACGCCATGATCCACGACAGCAACGGCTGCTCCCCCGCCACCGTCAGACGTGAGGCTTTACGCCACCAGCAGACCGACGGCGGCAGCGCTGGCAGCTCGCGGGCATACAGTTCACCCTGCCAGGCGGGTAGCCAGGGCATGATCCTCACCGCGGTTTGTTTACTCTCCGGCTGGCCGGACCCGGCATCAACCCGCCCTTCCACCAGCGCATTGACCTTACCCTGGCGGGCAAATTGCGCGTTCCAGTGCATCGGCGCAAACAGCTCGCCTGCACGCTGCGCGGTGGAGATACGTACTCTGGCAACCATCACTCCGCGCGGGGAGCTTACCCGCGCCAGCTGGCCGTCAGTCAGCCCGGCGCGCGCCGCATCGGTTGCGTTCATCTCAACAAAAGGCTCATCGATATGCTGCATCAGACGCGGAACATACCCCGTGCGCGTCATGGTGTGCCACTGATCGCGGATCCGCCCGGTATTCAGTATCAAGGGGTACAATTCGTCGACGCCTGCCCCATGCGGGGAGGGGTCAACCGGAACAAGCGTTCTTTGCGGGAAATCACCGGCATGCCACTGATACGGCGCCAGCGCGTCCCACGCCTCTCGCGACAGCGACGCCAGTTCGCGCAGGTTTAGCGCCCGTTCGCCGTTATTTTCAAACGCCGTTAGCGCCGCATGTTCACAAAATATCTCCTGAGGGTGTTCCCAGGCGAAGGCATCGCCATAACCGAGCTGGTCTGCGATCCGGGCGATGATCCACCAGTCCGGTCTGGCCTCGCCCGGCGCAGGCAGAAAGGCGCGCTGGCGGGAGATACGGCGTTCAGAATTGGTCACCGTGCCGTTTTTCTCGCCCCAGCCCAGGGCGGGAAAACGGATATGGGCAAACCGGCTGGTGTCCGTCTCCTGCATCACCTCAGATATCATGACCAGCGGGCAGGCCGCCAGAGCCTGGCACACCGCGTGGCTGTCGGGAAGTGACACGGCAGGGTTGGTACCCATGATCCACACCGCCTTCACCTCGCCGCGGGCAATAGCGTCAAACAGTTCCACCGCCATCAGGCCCGGGGTCTGCGCCAGCCGTTCCGTTCCCCAGAAACGCGCCACGCGCGCGAGATCGTCCGGCTCGAAGTTCATGTGCGCCGCCAGCTGATTCGCCAGTCCCCCCACTTCCCGCCCGCCCATGGCATTTGGCTGTCCGGTCAGCGAAAACGGGCCGCAGCCAGGACGGTTGAACTTCCCGCTGGCAAGATGCACGTTAATGATGGCGTTGCACTTGTCGCTGCCGCTGGAGGACTGGTTGATCCCCATGGTGTAGAGCGTGATCGCGCGTGGCGCGGTGACAAACCAGTCGTAGAAGGTGCCAATCTCGTCTGAAGGCAGATCGCAAAACGCCGCCACGCGAGGGATCGGCCACTCGCCGCGCCCCTGAATCAGATTGAGCAACCCCACAAACAGCCCGGCGTCACTGCCGGGTCTGAGCGCGAGGTGGAGATCGGCGATATCGCAGGTGGCGGTTTTACGCGGATCGATCACGACCACTTTCATCTGCGGATTGTTGTGTTTTGCCTGCACCAGCCGCTGATACAGCACCGGATGCGTCCAGGCCGCGTTCGAGCCAACGAGTACCACCAGATCGCTGTTTTCCACGTCCTCGTAGCTGCACGGCACCACGTCTTCACCGAAGGCGCGTTTGTAGCCCACCACCGCCGATGACATGCACAGCCGCGAGTTGGTATCAATGTTCGCCGCCCCGATAAAGCCTTTCATCAGCTTGTTGGCGGCATAGTAATCCTCGGTCAACAGCTGGCCGGAGGCATAAAACGCCACCGCCTGCGGCCCCCATTCGTTGATAATGTTCCGCAGCCGCTCGCCCGCTTCGCCCAGCGCCTGCGGCCATGTCACCTCCCGGCCATCGACAACCGGGCGCAGCAGGCGTCCCTGTAGCCCCGTGGTTTCCCCAAGGGCAGATCCTTTTACGCACAGACGACCGAAATTCGCCGGATGAGTTTCATCCCCCCGAATGCTCACCTTTTCACCGTCTGCGCTGGCGACCACGCCGCAGCCCACCCCGCAGTAAGGGCACGTTGTCCGGGTTTCCGTCATGAGGCCTCCGCGCGCATCACCAGCTCTTCATTTCCAACCCACACCTTGCCGTTTTCAATTTTTACCGGCCAGGCACGCACCGCAGGCGCCCCGCTCTCAGCCTGACACCCGTCGCGCAGACGAATACGTTGCTTGTAGAGCGGCGAGATCACCACCGGTTCCCCCGCCGCATCGCCGAGGATGCCGCGTGAGAGCACGTTCGCGCGGCTGCCCGGCTCCCGATCGTCGAGGGCATAAACGGTTTTGCCAAAGCGGAACAACGCAATCGGTTTGCGCCCAAGATGCGCGCCAATGCCCGCCTGCTCAGGGATCTCGTCGATATTACAAATTTCCTGCCAGCGCTTGTTCTCCTCCGCGGCAGGGACGTTCACCGCGGTGCGGAACAGCGCCAGGCGGTCAGGATCGTTAAGGGTGGTTTGCCATTCGCACTGGTAGGTCTCCACCACCCGGGCCATCTCCTGCTCCAGCTCGTGGGCGATCCCCAGGCTGTCGTTGAGGATCACCTCGCGCAGATAGTCGAGGCCGCCTTCCAGGTTATCCATCCAGGTACTGGTGCGTTGCAGACGATCTGCCGTGCGAATGTAGAACATCAGGAAACGGTCAACGGTCCGGATCAGCGTTTCGTCGTCCAGATCGCTGGCGAAGAGATCCGCGTGGCGCGGCTTCATCCCGCCGTTGCCGCACAGATAGAGGTTCCAGCCTTTGTCCGTGGCAATCACCCCTACGTCTTTGCTCTGCGCCTCTGCGCATTCACGGGTACAGCCGGAGACCGCCATTTTGATTTTGTGCGGCGCGCGCAGCCCCTTGTAGCGGTGCTCCAGCCTGACCGCGAGGCCGGTGGAATCCTGCACGCCGTAGCGGCACCAGGTCGACCCGACGCAGGATTTCACCGTGCGCAGGGATTTCCCGTAAGCATGTCCAGTCTCAAACCCGGCCTCTACCAGCGCCTGCCAGATTTCCGGCAACTGTTCGAGCGTGGCGCCAAACAGGTCAATACGCTGCCCGCCGGTAATTTTGCTGTAAAGGCTATAGCGTTTCGCGATCTGGCCGATGCCGATCAGCCCATCAGCCGTCACTTCCCCGGCGGGCATGCGCGGGACGATGGAGTAGGTTCCGTCCTTCTGAATATTGGCGAAATAGCGGTCGTTGGTGTCCTGCAACGGCAGATGCGCCGGTTTCAGCAGATACTCGTTCCAGCAGGAAGCCAATACCGATCCCACCAGCGGCTTACAGATCTCGCACCCGTGTCCCTGACCGTAGCGGCTGATAAGCTGGTCGAAGGTGCGGATATGGTTGACGCGCACCAGGTGATAAATCTCCTGACGCGAGTACGGGAAGTGTTCGCAGATATCCTTTTTCACCTCCACGCCCTGCTCTGCAAGCTGAAACTCCATCACCTGCTTCACCAGCGTGCTACAGCCTCCGCAGCCGGTCGCGGCTTTGGTGCACTGCTTAATGGCGCCGATATCCGTCGCACCCGCGCTTACCGCCTGGCAGATATCCCCTTTGCTGACGTTATGACACGAACAGATCTGCGCGCTTTCCGGCAGCGCCGCCACGCCCAGCGCTTTCGGCGCGCTGCCTGACGATACGGGTAAGATCAGCGTTTCCGGCTCTTTTGGCAGGCTGATGCCGTTGAGCATCATCTGCACCAGCGTGGCGTATTCGCTGGCATCGCCCACCAGCACGCCACCCAGCAGGGTTTTGCTGTCGTGGCTGACCACAATCTTTTTGTAGATTTGCTGCGGCCCGTGCGTCCACTGGTAGCTCAGCGCACCCGGCGTGCGCCCGTGAGCATCGCCAAACGACGCCACATCCACGCCCAGCAACTTGAGTTTGGTACTCATATCCGCGCCGGTGAAGCGCTTCTCCTCACCCGCCAGCACAGCGGCGGCCACGCGCGCCATCTGGTAGCCTGGTGCCACCAGGCCAAAGATTTTCCCCTCCCACAGCGCGCATTCGCCGATGGCAAGCACGTCCTGATCGGAGGTCCGGCAGCCGTCGTCAATGCAGATCCCGCCGCGCTCGCCGACAGCCAGCCCGCTGCTGCGCGCCAGCGCGTCCTGCGGCCGAATACCGGCAGAGAAGACCACCATGTCCGTTTCCAGCTGCTCGCCATCGGCAAAGCGCAGCACCAGCCCGTTGTCTGCGGTGGCAATCTCCGTCGTCGATTTACTGGTGTGTACTCCTACGCCCAGCGCCTCAATTTTCTTGCGCAGCATTGCCGCGCCGTCGCTGTCGAGCTGCACCGCCATCAGGTTCGGCGCAAACTCCACCACGTGAGTTTCCAGCCCGAGCTGCTTAAGCGCATTTGCCGCCTCCAGCCCCAGCAGGCCGCCGCCAATCACCACACCGCGGCGAGAGCCTGCCGCATGGGCCGCAATGTTGTCCAGATCGTCGAGGGTGCGGTAGACAAAACACCCCGGCAGATCGTTGCCCGGAACGGGTGGTACGAACGGGTACGAGCCGGTCGCCAGCACCAGTTTGTCCCAGTGGGTCTCATGGCCACTGGCGGTGCGCACTACGTGTGCATCACGATCGATAGCGACGATCTGCTGCGAGAGGCGCAGCTCAATGCCGTTATCGGCAAAGAACGCCCCCGCCACCAGCGAGAGCGAGTCCGCGCTGCGTCCGCCAAAATATTCCGACAGATGCACGCGGTCATAGGCGGCATAGCGCTCTTCGCCAAAAACAATAATCTGATACTGCTGATGCAAATTGCGGTTAACGCAGTCTTCGAGGAAATGATGGCCGACCATACCGTGCCCAACCACCACCAGAGTAGGTTTTGTCATAGCGTTCTGTCCTGCAACCTGCGGTTGCGTTGTGAAACGATCGAACAGCCAGTCCGCGTGGGCGGGCGCAGCCGTTGCCAGTAAATCGGTAAAGGTTGCCGCGCTGCGGCAGTCACCCATCAGCAGCACGCCAGCCAGCGCCCCCTGATGGATCAGTAAACGTCGATAGTGACGGGTGAGCGGATCCCATGAACTCCAGACCACATCGTCCGCCTGCGCCGTCGCGCGTCCGAGGCTGAACAGCGCCACGCCGGTCACCTTAAGGCGCACGCCGTTGTCGGTCAGGGTAAACGGCGCGGTGACCTCCCCGGCCAGCCGCGCGGCAAGAATATCCGCCTGCGCCAGACAAGGGGCGACCAGGCCAAACGTCTGGCCGTCAATTTCGCAGCACTCGCCGATGGCGTAGGTATCCGGCACGGAGGTTTGCATCTGCTGATCCACCACGATGCCGCGCGCGCAGCGAATGCCGCTGGCTTTTGCCAGCGCAACGTTGGGCTGCACGCCCGTGGCCAGCACCACGCGCGTGGCGGCGATGCGGCGTCCGTCGAGCAACGTCACGGCATCGTCAGCGATGGCGGTGATGCCGGAGGCGAGTTCACAGCGTACGCCCCGCACCGCCAGCGCCTCTTCCAGCAGCAGTCCCGCCTGCTGATCCAGCTGCTGTTCCATCAGCCACGGACCGCGATGCACGAGCGTGACGTTGTCACCGTTGCGCGCCAGCGCTGCCGCGGCCTCCACGCCGAGTACGCCGCCGCCCAGCACTACCGCCGGTCCGGAGAGGTTCCGGATGGCGCGGGTCTCTGCCAGGGTGCGAAAGGTGAACACATGCGGCGCATCGCCCCCGGGGATCGGCGGCACGACAGGGGTAGACCCGGTGGCAAACACCAGCGCATCCCAGCCCAGCGTGCGAGCAGAGGTATGCACTTCACGCGCGTTGACGTCTACTGCGAGCGCCTTTTCTCCTCGCAGCACCGTCACGCCTCGTGCCGTGTACCAGTCTTCATCGTGCAGACAGATGTGCTCCGCCTGCTTTTCGCCACCCAGCACCGGCGAAAGCTGGATGCGGTTGTACGCCTGCTCCGGCTCGTCACCGATGACGGTGACAGCGAAACGACCGGGAACACGCCCGGTGAGCGACGCAATCAGCCGGGCTGCCGCCATACCATTACCGATAATGACCAGTCGCATCGTGCCCCCTCATTACGCCGCTTTCGGCTGTTTTTCGTAGAGGAAATGGAGGATCTGCTGGCGCATGTGGTGATAGCGGCTGTCGTCCGCCAGCTGCACCCGGTTGCGCGGGCGCGGCAGATCGACGCGCAGGATCTCACCCACGGTGGCCGCCGGGCCGTTGGTCATCATCAGTACGCGGTCAGAGAGCAGTACCGCCTCGTCCACGTCGTGTGTGATGAGCACGATGGTGGTGTTCAGCGCCTGCTGGATCTGCATCACCGAATCCTGAAGATGGGCACGCGTCAACGCATCGAGCGCGCCAAACGGCTCATCCATCAGCAGCACTTTCGGCTTCATCGCCAGCGCCCGGGCAATCCCGACGCGCTGCTTCATGCCGCCGGAGATCTCCCCTGGGCGCTTATGCAGCGCGTGGCCCATCTGCACCCGGTCGAGGTTGTGTTCAATCCACGCTTTGCGCTCGGCCTTACTCATGGTGTGACGGAAGACCTGATCCACCGCCAGCGCCACGTTGTCGAAGCAGGTTAACCACGGCAGCAGCGAATGGTTCTGGAACACCACCGCGCGCTCTGGCCCCGGCCCGGCGATTTCGCGGTTGTCGCAAATCAGCCCGCCTTCCGTCGGCAGCGTGATCCCGGCGATCAGGTTTAACAGCGTCGACTTGCCGCAGCCGGAGTGACCAATCAGACTGACGGTTTCGCCCTCGTGGATATCAAAAGAGACGTTTTGCAGCGCCAGAAACTCGCCGCTGGCGGTGGAAAAACGCTGGCTCACGGCCTGGACCTGAATTAACGGTTTCATCTTCACTCCTTATTTTTCCTGCCAGCTAAAGCGACGGGCGATCAGCATCAGCCCCTGCTCCAGCAGCAACCCGACCACGCCAATGATGACGATGGCGATGAGAATGTTTTCGACGTTGAGGTTGTTCCACTCATTCCAGATCCAGAATCCAATGCCTAAACCTCCGGTGAGCATCTCGGCGGCGACAATCACCAGCCAGGCAATGCCAATGGAAAGACGTACCCCGGTCAGCACCGCAGGCAGCACGGCGGGGAAAAGAATGCGGCGCATGATGGTCCACTCTGAGAGTTGCAACACCCGGGCCACGTTGAGGTAGTCCTGCGGAATACGGCGTACCCCTTCAGCGGTGTTGATCACCATCGGCCAGATGGAGCAGATAAAAATGGTCCAGCTCGATGCAGGCTCCGCTTTCTGGAACAGCAGCAGGCCGATAGGCAGCCAGGCCAGCGGGCTGACCGGACGCAGGAGCGCGATCAGCGGGTTGAACATGCGCGAGAAAAAGGTGAAGCGGCCAATCAAAAAGCCCAGCGGAATGCCCGCCATCGCCGCCAGACCGAAGCCGATGGCGACGCGCTGCAACGACGCCAGCACGTTCCAGCCAATGCCCATATCGTTTGGCCCGTCGCGATAAAACGGATCGGCAAACAGGGTCATGGCCGAATCGAGCGTGCTGAGCGGCGTCGGAAAGCCTTTACTGTTTATCGCTGCCAGCTGCCAGAGCACCACCAGCAGGCCGAGACCGAGCAGCGCCGGGATGACGCGCTGTAAAAAATCATTCATCCGACGCGTAAACGCTGGCGCACGACGGCGAACCTGTAGCGGAGGCAGGACAATCACTTCCCCGCTCTCTGACGTCTCTTGTGGTTTTGTATTTTGCAGATGCTGCATACTCAGGCCCCTTTACGGTGAATGGCGAAGCGGTTGGCGTACCCTTCCGGATCGGTGCCGTTCCAGACGGTGCCGTCCATCAGGGTGCTGCTGCGATATGGTGATGACGGTGTGGACATGCCGCCCACGGCGGTCGCGGCATCCTGCCAGACCGCGGTCTGGTTAATGCGCTGTGCAATGCCCGCGTAATCCGGCGCGGCGTTGAGCAAGCCCCAGCGGCGGAACTGGGTTAAGAACCACATCCCGTCTGAGAGATACGGGTAGCTCACGGCACCCTCGTTGAAGAAACGGATCGGGTGTGCATCCTGCCAGCGCTGACCGACCCCGTTGTCGTACTCGCCAAGCATACGTCCGGTGAGATACTGTTCCTTGCAGTTGAGCCAGGCGCGGCGCGAGAGGATCTGCGCGGTTTCGCGTTTGTTTTCCGCTGACGCCTCGATCCAGCGCGCGGCTTCCATCACGGCGCTCACCAGCGCCCGTGCGGTGTGCGGATTTTTCGCCACCCAGTCGCGTCGGGTGCCGAGGATCTTTTCCGGGTGATCGGCCCAGATGGACTGCGACGTGGCGGCGGTAAACCCGATGCGGTCGTTAATCGCCCGCGCGTTCCACGGCTCGCCAACGCAAAACCCGACCATGTTGCCAATGCGCATGTTCATCACCATCTGCGGCGGCGGCACCACCACGGTGCGCACGTCGTCAAACGGGTTAATCCCCGCGCTGGCCAGCCAGTAGTAGAGCCACATGGCGTGCGTTCCCGTCGGGAAGGTATGCGCGAAGGTGTAGGTTCCCGGCGCCTGCTGCGCAATCAGCTTTTTCAGCCCGTCGAGGTCACGAACGCCCTTCTCCGCCAGATCGCTGGAGAGCGTAATGGCCTGACCGTTCTGGTTGAGGGTCATCAGGTTCGCCATCTGCTGCGGCTTGCCCGCGATACCCAGCTCCAGACCGTACAGCAGGCCGTAAAGAATGTGCGCAGCGTCCAGCTCGCCCGCCACCAGCTTGTCGCGCACCGCCGCCCAGCTCGCCTCTTTGGTCGGTACAATGGTAATGCCGTGTTTTTTATCGAACCCCTTCAGGGCCGCGATAACCACGGGCGCGCAGTCGGTCAGGGGGATAAACCCGATACGCACGGTATCCTGCTCCGGCTTATCTGACCCCGCCGCCCATGCGGCCTGCATGACACCCGGCAACAGCATCGCACCACTCGCCAGCATGCTGGCCTGCAATAACCGCCGTCTCGACAAATCCGCCATAATTGCTCCTGAAAAAAGGCAAAAAAAAGCGCCCGACGGTGCTGAAGCACCGCTGGACGCCTTTATCCCGAAGACGCATGCACCGCCGTTGGCGCATCGTCGAAAATGGTTAATCTGTTAATGCAAAGGTAATGCCAGCTTTTCATCCCTGGCGTTACGGGGTTTCTGCAAGAAGAGCGCTGTATTACGCACCTCAATCAGGCATAAATTGCCCACTGACTGTGCAACTACTCCCCAGGGGGTATCTTCCACAGATTTTTCACCGTAAGCAGCGCACGGGCGATATCTACCATGCGTTGGTTTTTATCCATCGCCATTTTGCGCAGGGCGGTCCACGCCTGCTCCTCGCTCATGTTCTGGTGCGTCATCAGCACGCTTTTGGCTTTGTCGATGGTCTTACGCTCCTCCAGCGTGTCGCGCAGGGAAGCAAGCTGACGGGAGAGTTGCTCAATTTCACGCGCCTGCTGGCGCACCAGCGGCAGCAGCGGTTTATCCGGAAATCGCGCCAGGATATCGTCGTGTTCATCGTCTGCGTGCAGGTTTTCGCTATAGCGGCGCTCCTCAACTGCCGTCATCAGTTCGGCAATTGCCACCTCCTCCAGCGTGCGCAGGTGCTCAAGGCGCGCGGTTTGCAGGGCGAACCATTTGAGGGCGGTATCGCCGTTATCTGCCGGAGGCTGGCGGGTGCACGCTTCACGCCTGAGTTTTTCAGTCTCCAGACCCGGCTGGCAGTTGAGGATAAACGTCTCCTGCACGTCTGGAGTGCAATGGGAGATAAAAACCTCAAAGCAGGCCTGCTGGCCATCAATGCGATCCACCAGCCGCTGGCGGGTTTCATCGTCAAAGAATCCCTGGGTGAAACCAATAGCCCCCAGCGCCCGCTCTTGTCCCACAAGTTCTTTGCCCTGCATCAGGCTGTAAAGGGCCACAAATCGGCCCGCGATGTGCGGATCGTCAATGCTGTCGCTGAGTTGGGGTACGATACTGAGCAAATGTCGCAGTATGCGGCTGTAATGTTCCATCGCCTGCGGCGCGGTGACGCATTGACCTGTAACGCCATCACGCAGCGCCGTTAGCGTCTCAAGGCCGTGCAGTGCGCTGGCAATACGTTCGCACAGGGCGCTGCCCGGCAGCGGTTCGTTAAACTGAAGGTGCAATGCGGCGAGGTTTTCATCCACCAGGGCCCTGCTGGCCTTGCATTCAGGCGCGTACAATTTGCCCTGCGAGCAGAGCCAGACATTTGACGCACCGCGCTCGCACTGTAGCATATGCACCAGTCGACTGATGCCGTTCACCAGTGCGCCCAGCTGCGCCAGTCTGCCGAGCTGTTCCTCGCGCAACATTCTCGCACGCTGGAACCATTCGGTTGCGCCAGGGGAACTGCCAGCCACTATCGTCATCGTTTCTCTCCCCGATACGTATTCTTCGGTACGAGAAGCAATATTCGTGCCTTTTCAAAGAACAGGAGTCAACATGCAGAAGATTGTGATCGTCGCCAACGGTGCGGCCTACGGCAGTGAATCCCTTTTTAACAGCCTGCGCCTGGCAATCGCGCTGCGCGATAAGGAGAGTGAGCTGGAGCTGCGCCTCTTTTTGATGTCCGATGCCGTCACGGCCGGGCTGAAGGGGCAGAAACCCGCAGAGGGCTACAACATTCAACAAATGCTGGAGATCCTGACCGCGCAAAACGTTCCGGTCAAACTGTGCAAAACCTGTACCGACGGGCGCGGCATTACGGGGCTGCCGCTGATTGATGGCGTGGAAATTGGTACGCTGGTGGAGCTGGCTGAATGGACGCTTTCCGCCGATAAAGTATTAACTTTTTAATAATAACCCGCTAAAAATATTATTTTCTTATGGACGCGGTTTCAGCATCAAGTTTACCTGCACCGTTGCCGATAGGCATGGAAACAACACAGCAGGTATTACACTTATGTTCAGATCCATTCGCGCCCGCATCATTGCCGCGACGACAGGCTGTCTGGTCGTCGCCCTTCTTCTTAATACCATTATTAACTTTCAGGTCACGCGCCAGGATAATCAGCAGTCGCAGCGCGATATTCTGACCAGCACCAGCGCCAGCCACAACATGGCGATTGCCGACTGGGTGAACAGCAAAATGACCGTCATCACCTCGGCGCAGCCGGTCGCGCTCAGCGACGATCCGGTTCCGGTGTTTAAACAGCTTGCGCTGGCGGGTGGATTCACCAACGTCTACGTGGGTTATGCCAGCAAAACGGCTAAATTTTCTGACCCAACCGGGGTACCCGCTGATTACGATCCCACCCTTCGCCCGTGGTATCAGCAGGCCGTTAGCGCTGATGGCCCGGTAGTGACTGCACCCTATGTGGACGCGGGCACCGGGAAACTGGTGGTGACGTTCGCGGTACCGGTTAAAGAGCAAGGCGCCCTGAAAGCGGTGGTGGCGGGCGATGTGGCGATGGACAGCGTGGTGGCTAACGTGCGCGGCATTCACCCGACCCCGGCCAGCAGCGGACTGCTTCTGGACAGCAACGGCACCGTTATTGCCGGCAGCGATCCTGCGCTGACGCTTAAGCCTTTTACGGAGACGATCAAAGGGACCGATTTTGCCACCCTGAAAAGCGGCAACCTGGTTGACGGAACGTTTAACGGACGCGAAAAAACGTTCCTGGCCACCGCCGTACCGGGGACGCACTGGCTGCTGGTTGTGGCGCTCGATAACGGCGATGCCACCGCCGGGATGCGGTCATTGCTAAAAGCATCTGCACTGTCTCTGGCGATCCTCGCCCTGCTGAGCGGAGCCCTCATGCACCTCCTGATTGCCCGCCTGCTTAAGCGGCTGTCCGGTATCCGTGACGCGATGAACAGCATTGCCAACGGTACTAACGATCTGTCGCAGCGTCTGCCGGATAAGGGGGGCGATGAAGTGGCGCAAATTGCGCAGGCGTTTAACGCCTTCAGCGATAAGCTTTCTGTGGTGATGGTCCAGCTGCGTGATGCCAGCGCCTCAGTGAAAAACGCCGCGCATGAGATTGCGGCAGGTAATCAGGATCTTTCCGGGCGTACCGAGCAGGCGGCATCAAGCCTTCGCGAAACCGCCAGCGCCGTGGAAGAGATCACGTCCTCCGTTACGCAGTCAAACGAGTCGGCAGCAGAAGCGAATGAACAGGCGAGCAAGGCCTCTGCCGCCGCATCCCGCGGAGGTGACGTCGTCGCTCAGGCCATCAGCACCATGCAGTCCATCGAACTGGCTTCCGCGAAAATCGGCGATATCACCAGCGTCATTGACGGCATCGCCTTCCAGACCAATATTCTGGCGCTTAACGCCTCGGTGGAAGCGGCGCGTGCCGGGGAGCAAGGCCGTGGGTTCGCGGTCGTTGCGGGGGAAGTACGTAACCTGGCCAGCCGCAGTGCTCAGGCGGCGAAGGAGATCAAATCCCTTATTGATTCCACCACCGAAAGCGTTGCAACCGGCTCCCGGTTTGTGCACCTTGCGGGCGACAGCATGGATGAGATCCGCGCCAGCGTCGGGAGCGTGTCAGGCATTATGCGTGAAATATCCATTGCCACCCGCGAGCAGATGAAAGGGATCCATGAGATTAACCACGCGGTGACTCACCTGGATCGCATGGTGCAGCAGAACGCCGAACTTGTTGTACAGTCTGCTGCGGCGGCCAGCGCGCTGCAAAGCCAGGCGGGCGACCTTGCTGAGACCGCTGGCCATTTCCGCATATAATTTTTCCCGGGCGCGCGTTAAGCAGGGTAAACGCGCGTCCGCTGAAAGGTTTCAGGGATTTTGTCATTTTTGTTTAATCGTTGCGCCATTTTTTGATCGAAATCAGCATCCCACCCCTGCCCCTTTGGTGTTATGCAATGAGTAAATTGTGAACAACATCACGCTCGGGATGGGCAAAAACGACGGGGTATAAAATGGCACGAGTTAAAACGAGTCTGAAACTGTTTGGCGGGGATACGGTAGTGGTGCGTTGCTCAGAGCGTTGCCGCATCCATCTGATGAGTACAAAAGGACAGAAGCAATCGCAGGCAGATATCCTTACCGTCCAGGACGATAAGGCCTGGCTGACGGTGCCTTACACCGGCACCTGGGATGTGCTGATCGACAGCCACAGCCAGTCGCTCGAACATTCCGTAAGTTACGTGGCGGCATAACCGTAAACGCCCGGTCAGCCGGGCGTATTATCAGGCAAAACCCGGCCGCAGCGTATTGCTGAGCGGGTTCCCTTCCAGCAGCGCTTTCACCTTCACCACCAGCTCACTCAGACAGTCGTCCTGCATGCCGAGACGCGTCAGCTCCTGATCTAGCGAGAAAAGGTACTGGGCGTTAGTGCCCAGCGGTCCGCTGGCGGCGGCAATCAGCGGGGCAATCACCTGGGTTCGGGTATCGGCTTCATACAGCGGGTGGCGCGGATCCATAATGAACACCAGCGCGTTGACGGTGCGCCCGTCATCCAGTTCCAGCTTGCACCAGCTGGGCATATAGCAGCCCGTGATCATCTCGCGCTTCCACAGCAGCGTCAGCTCATCTTCCAGCGTGGTATCCGGCAGCCGGTATGCCACGCCCGTGGTGCGCCCGCCCTCTTTTAGTGCAAGCATGCGGCCAGGCTGACAGGCGCTGCCACGTCCGGCGGTCAGGCGCAAACAAAAGGCGCGGTGCCACCCAGGCAGCGTTCCGGTTGCTGATTCAACAAATTCGAGCGCCGGGTTCCACATCAGCGAGCCGTAACCAAAGATCCAGACCGGGCCATCATCCGGGCGGCAGGCCAGCGTTGCCGCAAGCGACGCCGCACGTTGTTCAGCCGACCACAGAAGCGATTCCTCAATAGCACCAAATGCCGTCTTACAATCTGCCTTCATCAAGAAATCACGCGTTAACACATTCCACCTCCGCCACTGCATGCTTCCTTGCGACATCTGTAATTCGCCTTCCCGGCATTCTGTGCTGTTCATTTTAACAGCAGTTGAGCAACGATAAGCAATTCGCGGGCCAGATGCAATACAGCGGCAGGTCAACCGCCTGAAATGTCAAAATGGAGGCAGCGTGTTATTTGGCGGCTATTTCTTTTTGTGCCATTTATCATCGTCCCCTTTCTCATAGTCATTTTTCACGGCGGCCCAGGCCACCTTATGCGCCGTCTCTTCACGGCTGGCATCGTCCCGGCGATCTTCTTTATCTTTGTACTGATCCCAGGCGCTGTTAAAGGCTTCTTTGTAGATATCCTGGGCGTGGGCAGGCAATACGTTTTGCACGTTATCCGGTAATTCGCTTTTCGATTTGTATGGCATCGTTAACCTCTCTTTTGGCTAAAAGATAAGTGTGGTCGACGATACGCGAGGGTGCCACCCGACAGAGAGAAATGAACAATATAAAAATGCAATTCATTGTTATTAAACTAATATTTAACAGAGATAAGGCATTATAAGCCTCAGACATAAAAATTATAATAAAGGGTAAAATTAAGTAAAAAATACAGGGTATTTAACAGATTTCTGTTAATTTAATACCTTTAAAATCTATCTATAATTACAAGCACCTGCATTGTTGGAGAAACACATGACAGCAACACACGAGGCGGTAAAAACCCGCCACAAGGAGACCTCTCTCATTTTCCCGGTTCTGGCACTGGCTGTGCTGCTCTTCTGGGGAAGCAGTCAGTCATTGCCAGTGGTTGTGGGGATCAATATTCTGGCTCTGGTGGGTATTTTAACCAGTGCATTTAGCGTGGTACGCCATGCGGATGTGTTAGCCCACCGTCTTGGAGAGCCGTATGGGTCATTAATTTTAAGCCTTTCGGTTGTGATTCTTGAAGTCAGTTTAATTTCCGCATTAATGGCCACCGGCGACGCCGCGCCAACGCTAATGCGCGATACGCTCTACTCCATCATTATGATTGTTACCGGCGGCCTGGTCGGTTTTTCACTTTTATTAGGTGGTCGCAAATTTGCCACCCAGTACATGAACCTCTTTGGCATTAAACAGTACCTGATCGCCCTGTTCCCGCTGGCGATTATTGTGCTGGTGTTCCCGATGGCGCTGCCGGGTGCAAATTTCACCACCGGCCAGGCGCTGCTGGTGGCGCTGATTTCCGCGGCGATGTACGGCGTGTTCCTGCTGATCCAGACCAAAACGCACCAGAGCCTGTTTGTTTACGAGCATGAAGACGACGGCGACGACGATGACCCGCATCACGGTAAGCCGTCGGCGCACAGCAGCGCGTGGCATACGGTTTGGCTGATCGTGCATCTGATTGCCGTTATTGCTGTCACCAAGATGAATGCGAACCCGCTGGAGGCGCTGTTAACTGAACTGAACGCGCCGGTCGCCTTTACCGGTTTCCTGGTGGCCCTGTTGATCCTGTCGCCAGAAGGCCTGGGAGCGCTGAAAGCGGTGCTCAATAATCAGGTGCAGCGGGCGATGAATCTGTTCTTCGGCTCCGTTCTGGCGACCATCTCCCTTACCGTTCCGGTGGTGACGTTGATTGCCTTTATGACGGGAAATGAATTGCAGTTTGCGCTGGGTGCGCCAGAGATGATTGTGATGGTGGCATCCTTGCTGCTGTGCCAGATATCCTTCTCCACCGGCCGCACCAATGTGCTGAACGGCGCGGCGCATATGGCGCTGTTTATTGCGTATCTGATGACGATATTTGCGTAGCCTTTTTGCCCAGCGGCGCTTCGCTTGCAGGGCCTACGGGTTTTGTAGGCCGGGTAAGCGCAGCGCCACCCGGCAATATGCCCCATAAAAAAACCCGCCGAAGCGGGTTTTTTTATTAGTTGCTGGTATCCAGCTCGTCGAAGCTCTTCACCAGATCGTCAATCGCTTTGATCTGTTTCAGGAACGGCTCCAGCTTATCCAGCGGCAGCGCGGATGGACCGTCGCATTTCGCGTTAGCCGGATCCGGGTGCGCTTCAATGAACAGACCCGCCAGGCCGGTTGCCATACCGGCGCGCGCCAGTTCGGTCACCTGCGCACGACGCCCGCCAGACGCGGCGCCAAACGGGTCGCGGCATTGCAGGGAGTGGGTCACGTCGAAAATCACCGGGGACTGGTTAGAGACGTTCTTCATCACGCTGAAGCCCAGCATATCCACAACCAGGTTGTCATAACCGAAGTTTGAACCACGGTCGCAGAGGATCACCTGGTCGTTACCGCCTTCGATAAACTTGTCGACGATGTTACCCATCTGGCCAGGGCTCACGAACTGCGGTTTTTTCACGTTAATCACGGCACCGGTTTTCGCCATCGCTTCTACCAGGTCAGTCTGGCGAGCGAGGAACGCCGGAAGCTGAATCACGTCTACCACATCAGCCACGGGCTGTGCCTGAGACGCTTCGTGCACGTCGGTGATCACTTTCACGCCAAACGTCTGTTTCAGCTCCTGGAAAATCTTCATCCCCTCTTCCAGGCCCGGGCCACGGTAGGAGTGAATGGAGGAGCGGTTGGCTTTGTCAAAAGAGGCTTTAAACACGTACGGGATGCCCAGCTTTTGGGTCACGGTCACGTAGTGTTCGCAGATGCGCATAGCGAGATCGCGGGATTCCAGAACGTTCATACCGCCAAACAGCACGAACGGCAGGTCGTTTGCCACGTTGATATCACCAATGCTAACCACTTTTTGTTTCATAGGATCGCCTTATTCAGGTGTGAATCGGAATTAAGATTAATGCAGTGTAATGTGTTTATGCGCGATCGCGTTAATCTGCGCGCGGATCATCTCGCTGATCGGGTCTTCCGGACATTGCTCGACGAAATAATTCAAATCATTCAGCGCCACGTGCTCGCAGTCGAGCTGCGCATAAATCAGGCCGCGGTCGCGGATTTCGTACGGATCTTCCGGATTAAACTGCAACAGCACTTCGCTTGCGCGCAGAGCCAGCTCCATCTGACGCTCTTCCATCAGCGCAGACTTCAGCGTATCCAGGAGCTTGCGGATCACTTCGGCGTTATCGGCTTCATCGAGATCTTCATTGAACAGCTCAGCTATCGGGCTGATGTTGCCTTTCAGCCAGACGTCCAGCGTATGCTCATCCAGCGTGTCGCCGTTAAACGGATTGATTAACCACATCTCACCGTCCAGCCACTCCGCCCGCAAAATCATCTGCGTCGGGAAAATGACCGGCACCAGTGGAATATCCAGCTCGTGCGCAACCCACAGTAAAATGGCGCCCAACGCGACGGCGCTGCCCTGACGATTTTTCAACACCTGGTCCAGCCACAGTGCGTCAGACAGGCGGTACACGCCTCGCGTGTCGCAGAAACCCCATTCGCCGTAGAAAAGCTCAATCAGCTTCTCTAATTGCCAATCCTGCGGACGTGCCTGATTGATCTCTTCGCGCGCCAGGCTGACCAGATTCTCCAATTCAGCGTAAACGTACTGTGACGTAAAATCGTCGCGGATCATCTCTGAAATCAGGATCATACCATCGCAGAGCGGCACTTTGTTAAATTCGAAATCGGCTAAGGACCTCATGACTTACCCCAGTAACGGTATTCTTGTGGTGGCGAGTTTAATGATGATGTACAGCACCACCAGACCCAGCAAAAAGGCGATAAACCCTGTCTGCTGGCTGCGCGGACGATGACGCCCAAGCGCGATAAAACCCAAAACGATGTAGATGATAACGCCAAACAGCTTTTCAGTCAGCCATGCGCCTTTATCAGTAAATGGCAGATAGCCGGTTTTCCACATTAACCCGGCTCCGGAAAGGAACAGCACCGTGTCGATACAGTGCGGGGCGATGCGTACCCAGCGGGCGTTAATTAGCGGATTGTTGCTGTAGCGCCACCAGTAGCGGGCAATGAAAAAGCCGATGGTCAGGGCAACGGAAATCAGGTGAACGGAGATCAGCAGCGTAAACAGGCTCATGACCACTGCCCCAGCGTCAGACGTTCATTGCCGCCGTAATCCCGGCAGGTTTCCACGGCAGCGTATCCGGCACGCGTAAACAGCGCTCGCACCGCCTCTCCCTGCGTCCAGCCATGTTCCACCAGCAGCCAGCCACCGGGAAGCAAATGTTGTCGTGACGTTGTCACAATGTGATCGAGATCCGCAAGTCCCTGATTCGCAGCGACCAGCGCGGTCAACGGTTCAAAACGCACGTCGCCCTGCGCGAGATGCGGATCGTCTTCGTCGATGTAGGGCGGATTGCTGACAATCATTTCGAACACACGGCTTTCAAGCGCGGCAAACCAGCTGCTTTGCAGAACGGAAACATTGTTCAGCCCCAGCCGTTCAACGTTGCGCCGCGCGAGGGCGACCGCATCAGGCATCACGTCTACCGCCGTCACGGTGCAGTCCGGTCGCTCGCTGGCAAGCGCCAGCGCAATCGCGCCGGTGCCAGTACCGAGATCTAGGATCAGACACGGCTGCGCCGGTAACCGCGCCAGCGCCTGCTCCACCAGACACTCGGTGTCCGGGCGCGGGATCAGCGTGGCCGCTGAAACGTACAGCGGAAGTGACCAGAACTCGCGTTCGCCAACCAGATGCGCCACCGGCTCGCCGGTTTTACGGCGGGCAAGCAGCGCCTCCAGCTGCGATTGCTGTTCAGCGGTCAGCGCGGTTTCGCCGAAAGCCAGCAGATACGTGCGGGCTTTACCCGTCACATGCTCAAGCAGAATTTCGGCGTCGCGCTTCGGGCTTTCACTTGCAGAAAGCTCACTGGCGGCATGGCGTAACCAGCGCTGAAAATCCATTAATCCTGCTCGGACAGTGCCGCCAGCTGGTCGGCCTGGTATTCCTGCACGATAGGCTCAATCAGCATATCGAGCTTGCCTTCCATCGCCTCATCCAGACGGTAGAGCGTCAGGTTGATGCGATGGTCGGTTACGCGACCCTGCGGGAAGTTATAGGTCCGGTTACGGTCGCTACGATCGCCGCTGCCCAGCAGGTTACGGCGGGTAGAGGCTTCCGCCTGCTGGCGTTTCGCCATTTCCGCCGCGTGGATGCGGGCGCCCAGCACGGATAACGCTTTAGCCTTGTTCTTGTGCTGGGAACGTTCATCCTGACACTCAACCACAATCCCGGTGGGCAGGTGAGTAATACGGATAGCGGAGTCGGTGGTGTTAACGTGCTGACCACCTGCCCCTGAAGAGCGGAAGGTGTCGATGCGCAGATCCGCCGGGTTGATATCCGGCAGTTCCGCTTCCGGCAGCTCCGGCATCACCGCCACCGTACAGGCTGACGTATGAATGCGTCCCTGAGATTCTGTCGCAGGCACGCGCTGCACGCGGTGACCGCCGGATTCAAACTTGAGACGACCGTACACGCCGTCACCGCTGATTTTGGCGATAACCTCTTTGTAGCCGCCATGCTCGCCTTCGTTGGCGCTCATGATCTCCACGCGCCAGCGACGGGATTCGGCATACCGGCTGTACATACGGAACAGATCCCCGGCGAACAGCGCCGCTTCGTCGCCGCCGGTACCGGCGCGGACTTCCACAAAGGCGTTACGTTCATCATCCGGATCTTTCGGCAGCAGAAGCACCTGAAGCTGCTGCTCCATCTCTTCTGAACGCGCTTTTGCGTCCTGCAACTCTTCCTGCGCCATCTCGCGCATCTCAGGATCGTCGAGCATCATCTGCGCGGTTTCGATATCTTCCTGGACCTGTCGCCAGTCGGTAAAGCATTTTGAAACATCACTTAACTGCGCGTATTCACGCGACAGCGCGCGAAAACGTTCCTGGTCGGCAATGATCCCGGCATCGCCGAGCAGCGCCTGGACTTCTTCATGGCGCTCGTGCAGAGCTTCCAGTTTAGCGACGATAGAAGGCTTCATAGGCGTAAATGCACCTTGTCTTAGAAAATGGGTATAGGGCGCTATTCCAGCCCGAGGCTGTTGCGCAGAATAGTCAGGCGTTCATCGTCCCCGTCACGGGCAGCCTGCTGAAGAGATTTGGTTGGGGCATGGATCAGGCGGTTGGTCAGTTTCCAGGCCAGATCCTGCATAATCGCCTGCGCGTCGCCGCCCTGTTCAAGGGCCGCTAACGCTTTGGCCGTCAGGTCATCACGCACCTGCTCCGCCTGACCGCGGTATTCGCGGATGGTCTCGCTGACGCTTTGCGCGCGCAGCCAGGCCATAAATTCGCTGGTTTCCTGTTCAACGATGGTTTCCGCCTGCACAGCCGCCGCCTTACGCTGGGCAAGGTTGTGCGAAATGATGCTTTGCAGGTCATCCACGCTGTACAGGTAGGCGTTCGCCAGTTTGCCCACTTCCGGTTCGACATCACGCGGAACGGCGATATCCACCAGCAGCATCGGCTGATTGCGGCGGGATTTCAGCGCACGCTCGACCATCCCTTTCCCGATAATCGGCAGCGGGCTGGCGGTAGAACTGATAATAATGTCCGCCTCTTTCAGACGTTCATCGATGTCGCTCAGCGCAATCACCTCAGCGCCCACTTCGTCCGCCAGCACCTGCGCACGTTCGCGGGTGCGGTTGGCAATGATCATCTTCTTCACCTTGTGTTCGCGAAGATGGCGCGCCACCAGCTCGATGGTTTCGCCCGCTCCCACCAGCAGTACGGTGACGGTCGACAGGGATTCAAAAATTTGACGGGCAAGGGTACAGGCCGCGAAAGCAACCGAAACCGCACTGGCGCCAATGTCGGTTTCGGTTCGCACACGCTTCGCCACGGAGAATGACTTCTGGAACATTCGTTCCAGTTCGCTGGCTTTCAGATGCCCTTTCTGGGAATCCGCGAAGGCTTTTTTCACCTGGCCAAGGATCTGCGGCTCGCCCAGCACCAGCGAATCCAGACCGCTGGCCACGCGCATCAGATGGCTGACCGCATCGTTATCCTGATGCCAGTACAGGCTGTTGCGCAGCTCTTCTTCGTTGAGGTTGTGGTAGTCACACAGCCAGCGGATCAGCGCCTCGTGCAGGTTGTCCTGCTCTTCTACGCTCAAATACAGCTCGGTACGGTTGCACGTCGACAGCACCACGCCCCCCTGCACCATCGGCTGTGCAAGCAGGCTGTCCAGCGCCAGGTCGAGCGTATCCGGCGAAAACGTAACGCGTTCTCGCAGTGAAACCGGGGCCGTTTTGTGGTTAATACCGAGTGCTAATAGGGTCATGTTGAGCGGGAGTAGTACCAGCGTTAATAAGGTTAGCAGGACGCATCATACAGGATGCGCGAGATCAATAAAAGAGACTGCCCCCTTTCGGAGTAATAGCTTACGCCACGCTTTGAGATAATTTGAACGTAGACGGTGGCACCCTTCAACGCTAGCATTAACAGTTATAACTGCAACGTATCTCAAGGATTTGTCATCATTATGACCCGAATGATTCGCCTGCTGCCTCTGGCGGCCCTGGTTCTGACCGCCTGTTCCGTTCATCAGCCGAAAGGCCCGGGCAAAAGCCCTGACTCACCGCAGTGGCGTCAGCACCAGCAGGACGTGCTGAAATTAAGCCAGTACCAGACCCGCGGTGCATTTGCTTATCTCTCTGACGAACAAAAAGTTTATGCTCGCTTCTTCTGGCAGCAAACGGGTCAGGACAACTATCGCCTGCTGCTGCTGAACCCGCTGGGCAGCACCGAGCTGGAGCTTAACGCGAAGCCTGGCGAAGCGCAGATCACCGATAACAAAGGCCAGCACTACACGGCAACCGACGCCGAAGAGATGATTGGCAAGCTGACCGGAATGCCGATTCCGCTCAATAGTCTGCGCCAGTGGATCCTCGGCCTGCCGGGTGACGCAACCGACTATACGCTCGACGATCAATACCGTCTGAGCCAGGTGAACTACACCCAGGGCGGTAAAACCTGGAAAGTGGTGTACAGCGCGTATGACAGCAAGACGCAACCGTCGCTGCCGTCCAATATGGAGCTGACGGAGGGTAGCCAGCGTATCAAGCTGAAAATGGACAACTGGATCGTTAAATGATGACCCACTGGCCCTCTCCCGCAAAACTGAACCTGTTTCTCTACATTACCGGGCAGCGCGCTGACGGCTATCACACCCTGCAAACCCTGTTTCAGTTTGTCGATTACGGCGACACCATCTCCATCGAACCGCGTCAGGACGGGCAGATTTGCCTGCTGACGCCGGTCGACGGCGTGGCGCATGACGATAACCTGATCGTGCGCGCTGCCCGCCTGCTGATGAAAACGGCGTCGACGTCGGGTCGTCTGCCGGCGGGAAGCGGTGCGGATATCCGTATCGACAAACGCCTGCCGATGGGCGGCGGTCTTGGCGGCGGCTCATCAAACGCCGCGACCGTACTGGTGGCGCTTAACCACCTCTGGGGCAGCGGTCTGACGACGGACGAACTGGCAGCGTTAGGGTTGACGCTGGGCGCCGATGTACCGGTGTTTGTGCGCGGCCACGCGGCGTTCGCTGAAGGTGTCGGTGAAATCCTCACGCCGGTCGATCCGCCGGAAAAATGGTATCTGATCGTTCACCCTGGCGTGAGCATTCCTACCCCGGTCATCTTTAAAGATCCTGACCTGAAAAGAAATACCCCGGTACGGTCAATAAACACGTTATTAAATTGTGAATTCAGCAACGATTGCGAGGATATCGCAAGAAAACGTTTTCGCGAGGTTGATGCGGTGCTTTCCTGGCTGTTAGAATACGCGCCGTCGCGCCTGACCGGTACAGGGGCCTGTGTCTTTGCTGAATTTGACACCGAAACCGCCGCCCGTCAGGTGCTTGAGCAAGCGCCGGTTTGGCTGCATGGTTTTGTAGCACGCGGGATGAACACCTCCCCCCTACAGCAGGCCATTCTGGCGCAGACTGAGTTTCGGTGACAACGTCACCCTGTTCCAGACGTTGCATCGCGCTCTTTAATACACCGCCTGGATAGCGTTTGCTTAGGCCCCGCAGTTTGCGGCGAACGCTATCCACCACTGGACGCATGCCTGAGGTTCTTCTCGTGCCTGATATGAAGCTTTTTGCTGGTAACGCCACCCCGGAACTAGCACAACGTATTGCCAACCGCCTGTACACTTCCCTCGGCGACGCCGCTGTAGGTCGCTTTAGCGACGGCGAAGTCAGCGTACAAATTAACGAAAATGTACGCGGTGGTGATATTTTCATCATCCAGTCCACCTGTGCTCCAACGAATGACAACCTGATGGAATTGGTTGTTATGGTCGACGCGCTGCGTCGTGCTTCTGCTGGCCGTATTACTGCTGTTATTCCTTACTTTGGCTATGCACGTCAGGACCGTCGCGTCCGTTCCGCGCGTGTGCCAATCACCGCTAAAGTTGTCGCTGACTTCCTGTCCAGCGTCGGCGTTGACCGCGTACTGACGGTTGACCTGCACGCAGAGCAGATCCAGGGCTTCTTCGACGTGCCGGTTGATAACGTATTCGGCAGCCCAATCCTGCTGGAAGACATGCTGCAACTGAATCTGGACAACCCGATTGTGGTTTCTCCGGATATCGGCGGCGTGGTACGTGCTCGTGCTATCGCGAAGCTGCTGAACGATACCGACATGGCGATCATCGACAAACGCCGTCCGCGCGCTAACGTTTCTCAGGTGATGCACATCATCGGTGACGTGGCTGGCCGCGACTGCGTATTGGTGGACGACATGATCGATACCGGCGGTACGCTGTGTAAAGCCGCTGAAGCGCTGAAAGAGCGTGGTGCGAAACGCGTATTCGCTTACGCCACTCACCCGATCTTCTCCGGCAATGCGGTAAACAACCTCCGTAACTCCGTCATTGACGAAGTTGTGGTCTGCGATACCATCCCACTGAGCGACGAGATCAAAGCGCTGCCAAACGTGCGTACGTTGACTCTGTCCGGGATGCTGGCCGAAGCGATTCGTCGTATCAGCAACGAAGAATCGATCTCTGCAATGTTCGAACACTGATCGAACACGGCCAAAAAACCCGCTACGGCGGGTTTTTTTGTTTATAGTATTTATTTGTATGACTTATGCCTCCTTCACCTGCCATTCATATGACAGATGATGCGCACACGGATGATAGATAATTGTGAAAAACGTAACCTCCTCACATGTTCTGCCCTTTCGCGCCCTCATCGACGCCTGCTGGAAAGAGAAATACACATCGTCACGCTTTGTTCGTGACCTGATAGCCGGGATCACCGTCGGGATTATTGCCATCCCGCTGGCGATGGCGCTGGCGATTGGTAGCGGCGTCGCGCCGCAGTACGGGCTGTACACCTCGGCCGTTGCGGGGATTGTGATTGCGCTGACGGGCGGGTCTCGCTTCAGCGTCTCCGGCCCGACTGCCGCCTTTGTGGTGATCCTCTACCCGGTTTCCCAACAGTTTGGTCTGGCAGGCCTGCTGGTTGCCACCCTGATGTCCGGCATTTTTTTAATTCTGTTTGGTCTGGCCCGCTTTGGTCGCCTGATTGAATATATTCCCCTTTCCGTAACGCTGGGGTTCACCTCGGGGATTGGGATTACCATCGGGACCATGCAGATTAAGGATTTCCTCGGCCTGCAAATGGCCCATGTTCCGGAGCATTATTTACAGAAAGTGGGCGCGCTGTTTATGGCGTTGCCGACGGCCAACCTGGGGGATGCAGCCATTGGCATCGTTACCCTCGGCACACTTATCGTCTGGCCTCGCTTAGGCATTCGTCTCCCGGGGCATCTGCCCGCTCTGCTGCTGGGCTGCGCGGTGATGGGCGTTGTCAACCTGCTCGGTGGACAGGTCGCCACCATTGGCTCCCAGTTTCACTATGTTCTGGCGGACGGCTCACAGGGTAGCGGCATTCCGCAGCTGCTGCCGCAGCTGGTTCTGCCGTGGGACATGCCGGGTTCCAGCTTTACCCTGAGCTGGGATTCCCTTCGCGCTCTGCTGCCCGCTGCATTCTCCATGGCAATGCTGGGTGCGATCGAGTCCCTGCTCTGCGCCGTCGTGCTCGACGGCATGACCGGCACTAAGCACAAAGCCAACAGCGAGCTGGTCGGCCAGGGCTTAGGGAACATCGTTGCACCGTTCTTCGGCGGTATTACCGCTACGGCTGCGATTGCCCGTTCCGCCGCGAACGTACGTGCGGGCGCGACATCACCGGTTTCGGCGGTCATTCACTCCCTGCTGGTGATCATGGCGCTGCTGATCCTTGCCCCGCTGCTTTCATGGCTTCCGCTCTCGGCCATGGCTGCGCTGCTGCTGATGGTGGCCTGGAACATGAGTGAGGCGCATAAGGTGGTTAACCTGCTGCGCCGTGCGCCGAAAGACGACATTATCGTGATGCTGATCTGCATGTCGTTGACCGTACTGTTCGATATGGTTATCGCCATCAGCGTCGGCATTGTGCTGGCCTCGCTGCTGTTTATGCGCCGCATCGCGCAGATGACGCGTCTCTCCCCGGTTAACGTTGAGGTGCCTGACGATGTGCTGGTGCTGCGCGTGATTGGCCCGCTGTTCTTCGCCGCAGCGGAAGGTCTGTTCAGCGATCTGGAATCCCGCATTGCGGGCAAACGGATTGTGGTGCTGAAATGGGATGCCGTCCCGGTGCTGGATGCCGGCGGTCTGGATGCCTTCCAGCGCTTTGTTGTGCGTCTGCCGGAAGGCTGTGAACTGCGGGTGAGTAACCTCGAATTCCAGCCCCTGCGCACCATGGCGCGCGCGGGCGTGCAGCCGATCCCTGGCCGATTGTCCTTCTACCCTAACCGTGAAGCTGCGTTAGCGGATCTGTGAGTCATCTGATGCAGAGACGCGTCTTTGCATCATCACCCCGATCGCCTGCTGGAGCCATTCAAGCACGGCAGGCGTCATCCACGTGCCCTTCATCAGATGCGGCTCCTGCTGCATGGCGAGGCGAAATTTTTGCTGGGTCTGCGGGTTTGTTCCCGCATAGGACTGGAATAAAACCAGCCAGTTTTCTGCCAGCTTTTGCGCATTGTCAGAAGCGGGACTGAGATTATCCCGCTGCGCCTGATGCAGCTTCGCCACCAGCGGCGGCCACTCCATCATCCGGTCAAAGTAGTGCGCCCGGGTAAAGGCCATCTCTTCGGCAGTGAGATATTTCTCCCAGATGCTGAGCTTTGATTCGGCAAACGCCCGCGTGATGTAATCAGTTATCTCCGGCGTAATGCCGGTTTGCTCCTGCATCTGCGGCTCCACGCTGTGCATCTCGTTCAGACGGGTCAAAAATTCCGGTTTGCCTGCGGTATCCTGCTCCAGGCGTTCCATCCACCGTGAAGCCAAATCGGTCGCCCGCGCGTCCGTGACGCTGACGTTCTGTTCCAGCAAGTGTTTAACTTCCGTCACCAGACCTGCCCAGATATCCGCCAGCGCCTCTTTCTCTACCGCAAACGGCAGTTGCTGCAACTCTTCTTTGCTAAACCAGCGATCGTACATATTCATTAACTCCAGAGTCTGTAGCCAGGATTCCAGATCCGGCGTCGCATCGTCGGTCAGCCCGGTACGCAATTCCACCAGCCGGTTGCGCAGCGTATGGATGCTACGCAGTTGCTTGTCCAGCAGAGTGATTTGCCCGTCGAGTAATTCGGCTAATGACAGCGAACGCTGTTCCAGAAAATCCCTGATTTCGGCAAGCTCCAGTCCGGCTTTTGCCAGCGCCTGGATCATATGCAGACGCTGCACATCCGCCAGGTTATAAAGCCGGTAGCCTGCCGCGCTTCTGGCAGAAGGTAACAACAGCTCTGTTTGCTCGTAGTGATGCAAAGTCCGCACGGTGATCCCGGCACGTTTCGCCAGTTCACCCACCTGTATCAACATAACGGCTCCTTTTGTTCTGCCAGTGTCGTTACTCTGAAGCCTTACGTTACGTGAGGGTCAATGCGTCATGCAAAAAAAAACGACTTCAGATGAAGTCGTTTCGGTGTTCTTTATGGGGCACTAGCTATGCTTGCGCTGGTCGCGGCGGCATCGTTTATCGTAATGGCGCACCCACCAGTATTTATCGCAGACTTCCTCATGTCCGCTCACGCGCGCCCCGGCGAGCCACAATACCGCACCAAGGAAGATACTCAGCACCGCGCCATGCGCAAAGTATTGTGGGAGGTCAAGCTGCGGTAATTGGTTTAAGATTGAATAACCGACACCGGCGACCATCACGAACAGTCCCAACCCCATTAGCACGTTACCGAGCATTGAAGCGTTTTTGCGTTTCATATGTCACCTCCGGAACTTTGGGTTGTCAGGGGAAAAGCCCCTTCTCCTTGTGTGTAAAGTATAGACAACGCCTCTTATATGAGTTGCGTGAATGATCACATTTACTGATCACTCCCGGACAAAAATTTACAAATAAGACATTGAACAGCTTGAAATTCTAATTGTTCAAAGAGGAAATTATTCGCATTTCGGTGTACAGCAGGCAGAACTTTGTCAAGCGGCGCGCCAGACAGTAAACTACGCGCCAGATCTGGAACCCATTAGGAAGTAAATCGTGACGATTAAACTGATTGTCGGCCTCGCCAATCCGGGCGCAGAGTATGCCGCTACCCGCCATAACGCCGGCGCCTGGTATGTTGATCTGCTGGCGGAGCGTTTGCGCGCTCCCCTGCGTGAAGAACCCAAGTTTTACGGGTATACCTCACGCATCAATCTTGCGGGTGCCGACGTGCGGTTGCTGGTGCCAACCACCTTTATGAACCTGAGCGGCAAAGCCGTGGCGGCCATGGCAACGTTTTATCGCATCAATCCGGATGAGATTCTGGTGGCCCACGACGAACTGGACCTGCCGCCAGGCGTGGCGAAGTTCAAACTGGGCGGCGGTCATGGCGGCCACAATGGTCTGAAAGACATCATCAGCAAACTGGGTAATAACCCTAATTTCCACCGTTTGCGCGTGGGAATCGGCCATCCGGGCGATAAAAACAAAGTTGTTGGTTTCGTACTGGGTAAACCACCGGTTTCTGAGCAGAAGTTGATTGACGAAGCGGTGGACGAAGCGGCCCGCTGCACCGAGATTTGGCTTCAGGATGGCCTGACAAAAGCCACCAATCGACTGCACGCTTTCAAAGCGCAATAATCGGCGCCCTGGGGCTTTTTTACCGCGCGTCGCGCGGGTTACGTGTATAATAGGCGTAGTTATTTACTTTTCTTCAATCGGTTATCGTTAACGGATTGATTATCAAGATATTAAGGTGATTTAGAAATGGGATTCAAATGCGGTATCGTCGGTCTGCCAAACGTGGGCAAATCCACCCTGTTCAACGCGCTCACCAAAGCAGGTATTGAAGCGGCGAACTTCCCGTTCTGTACCATCGAGCCGAACACCGGTGTTGTTCCTATGCCCGATCCGCGTCTGGACCAGCTCGCGGAAATCGTGAAGCCGCAGCGCATTCTGCCAACTACCATGGAGTTCGTGGACATCGCGGGCCTGGTAAAAGGCGCATCCAAAGGTGAAGGCCTGGGCAACCAGTTCCTGACCAACATCCGTGAAACCGAAGCGATCGGCCACGTTGTGCGCTGCTTCGAGAACGACAACATTATCCACGTTAACAACAAAGTGGATCCGGCTGACGACATCGACGTCATCAACACCGAGCTGGCCCTCTCTGACCTCGACACCTGCGAGCGCGCCATTCACCGCGTGCAGAAGAAAGCCAAAGGCGGCGACAAAGACGCGAAAGCGGAACTGGCTGCGCTGGAAAAATGTCTGCCACAGCTGGAAAACGCGGGCATGCTGCGCGCGCTGAAAAACCTGACTGACGAAGACAAAGCGGCGATCAAATACCTGAGCTTCCTGACCCTGAAGCCAACCATGTACATCGCCAACGTTAACGAAGACGGTTTCGAGAACAACCCGTATCTGGACAAAGTGCGTGAAATCGCTGCGGCTGAAGGTTCTGTAGTGGTAGCGGTTTGCGCTGCCGTTGAATCTGATATTGCAGAGCTGGACGACGCCGACCGCGAAGAGTTCATGGCCGAACTGGGTCTGGAAGAGCCGGGCCTGAACCGCGTGATCCGCGCGGGCTATGAGCTGCTGAATCTGCAAACCTACTTCACCGCTGGCGTGAAAGAAGTGCGTGCGTGGACCATCCCTGTGGGAGCGACCGCGCCTCAGGCGGCTGGTAAGATCCACACCGACTTCGAGAAAGGCTTCATTCGTGCGCAGACTATCGCGTTTGAAGACTTCATCACCTACAAGGGTGAGCAAGGCGCGAAAGAAGCAGGCAAGATGCGTGCGGAAGGGAAAGATTACATCGTTAAAGATGGCGACGTGATGAACTTCTTGTTTAACGTCTGATTTGTTTTGAATGAAAAAAATCCACGCTTTGGCGTGGATTTTTTTATTGTGAGGTTAAAACACATTGTCTAAGAGATCAGTTTTCATGCTGGAATCTAAGGGAATGATTTCGGCAGAAACAAGCCTAACGCCTGAAAAGAGCCCTCGCGCTAGCGCTCTTTAAGAGATGCAGGACTCTCAGATTTAGCGAGAATGACCCCACCAGTTCTTGGGATCCGTCTTCCGGAAGTCAGAAATATCCCCTCTGAATACCCTTTTTTAGTCACTCAACATGAGAAGGTATCGTTGCGTCAACCTCCTCAAGGGGTTTATATACGTCAATATGACAATGTAAACCGTAGTCATCTTTTTCCTCGTAGCCTTTTTTAAACTGCTTGATATAACTGCTGATACAGTTCCTTTTTTGCCACCGGTTATAGTTATCATTTTTGGCGCTTTTGAACTTAATACGCAGGGCCCGATTGAGACAACACGTTACGCTTCATATCCCAGGAATAAAACCAATCATGCCAGCCATTTTTTTTTGCTGGATAGCTACAGACAACGATCACTTCCTTTGACAGGTTGAATGTTAAGTAATAGAAAGTCGCACCTTCAGGAGGGGCAGACCAAAATAGTTTTTCGCCCTGAGCATTGAAGATGGTCAAAACGGTTGGTAATGGCTTAGGCTCGCTTAACACAAAGACTAACTGGCGTGTTAAGTCGACCAATGCATAGCTTAAAAATGACACACTAACCAGTATGTTACTTTCACCACACGCCCATTGAAGCAGGTCTTTTTCTTTAATACAAATGAGATTTTCAATCATTGGTAAACCTCAACGTTTAAAGTTTGATCTGCTTCAAATCACCTTCATAAAGCCCCACAAGATATACCCGGTATCGGGCTGGCTGCACTTCTTTATACGTTAATACAGCGGAAAACTCTTTTAAACACTTTGAACATGTGTTTTTCGAAACATCTAATTGGCTTTCATCATAGCTATATTTCTTATGTTCACTATCAAGCTTCACACCTCTCATTTTCTTAACCAAAAAGCATTTTACCTCTTCTGTGAGCGTGTCAAACTCATATGAGTTTACGATAGAGTAGACTATTACCCCCTCGCATTCAGGGCATGTTATTTCCTTTCCATACTCTATGAAATCATTGTCAATGCCATCAAGGACTAATAACTTCTTTTTCAGTCGATTAGTTATTTTCATTTTCTCTATAGCTTTTAAATTCAATAATTATAAGTTAAGTTAAGTTAAGTTAAGTTAAGTTAAGTTAAGTTAAGTTAAGTTAAGTTAAGTTAAGTTAAGTTAAGTTAAGTTAAAAGTAAATGGGTGATTTCATTAGTCAATAACTTAATTTAGCCATGTTTTAGTGATTAATTATATTGAACTCCAAACTATATATATACCATGGTTGAATGACTTTGTCTCATACGAAACAGAAATTCGGCCCCATTCGCAATCCCATCTAATCATTTCTGTTTCCGTAATGTCAGGAACACCTAAATTCAGAGAAAGACTTAGCCAATCAGACAAATTTTTCACTGAATTTTTTAGCATGTTAATATTAGTTCTCGCATCCCAGTCATTTAGGGATTTATAATATTCACTATCCTTATCGACAAGATGAACCATAAAAGGAAAACCAAAACTTATTGGCCGTATGTTAATTTCAAATTCTTTATCGAAAAAAACCACCGAATCAATAAGATAGTGATAAGGTATGTATTTCCTTACAGAACCAAACGTATTTAGTTTGTGATAAAGTTTACTTTTGCAAAATCCTTCTTCAGTATCAATCTCCATAGTTAGATCATCGAAAGTTAGCTTTCCCGTTTTCGGATTAAAATTTAGGTTTATCATATATCTATAATCTTTCCTGGGGTTAAAAGATGTCTCGATTCCTCTGGGATAAAGAACTGAAGTCCTCCCCCATCTCCATACAACTTATTGGCTGCTGCTCTACCGTAAGCAACATCTATGTCTTCGCTTACATAGAAAGCTCTTAATTTCGTACGTACGGGCCATCGAGGATCTAATTTTACCTGTAACGCTTGATGATAACCCAAAGGATCACCTCTATATTGATTGACTGTTGGGAATGTCACAGTATATGAGAGTTGCTGATTTCCATTCGGGTAAAGAGCATATAGAATTGTACCTTTTTTAAGCTTCCTATTCTTATAAACATCAATACCGGGATAATCATCATTTCCAGGGCCTTGCCACTTCGTTGCTTCTTTAGATGGATCCTTACATTTACGGCTCAACCCCCACGGATCCACCCAACCCAGCGCACTCGGCGCATACTGGTAAAGGTTTATCCCCCCCGCCAGCCCTATCGGGTCCTGCTGCGTAAACCGCCCGCAGTCCGGGTCGTAATACCGGAACAGATTGTAGTGCAGCCCTGTCTCACGGTCCAGGTATTGTCCCTGCATGCGCAGGTTCTGGGAATATCCTGATACCTGCGTCTCGCTTTCCCGCAGCAGTTTGCCCCAGGCGCTGTTCACCCCTTCCCAGCGCACCTGCCCTTCGCTATCCGTCATCCGCTCCGGCGTGCCGTTGGGCTGACAGTGGAACCAGAAGATTTCCGGGGCATCAACGCCGTCAATACGTGCCAGCGGATCGTAGCTGTCCTGATCGCTGTAGACGTAGGTCAGCGGCACATCCCCGTGCACCTCCTGCAACAGCCGGAACCCTTCCCAGACAAACCGGGTGGTGACTGGGTTACCGGTTGGCTGTCCGCCCACCATCTGGCGACGCGTTTTGCTGATGCGTCGTCCGAGTGGGTCATAGCGGAAGCTGACCTGCGTCTGCGGCCTGTTGCGGTCCCGCGGCTGGCTGATGACCTCCGTCAGGCGGTGCTCGCCGTCGTAGCGGTAGTGCCAGCGGGTCTGGCCGTTATCCTTCTCCACGGTGCGACCATGGATGTCATAGCGCCAGCGAATGCCGTTCAGCTGCGTCAGGCGGTTGTGCGTGACCTTCTCAGCAGAGCCTTCGAGCGGGTTACCGGTAGTATCCCAGCGGTGCAACCAAGAGCACTGAAAATTACCGGTAACTATATCCCGGCGATGCAGGCGGCCAAGACGGTCATATTCGCTGCGGGTTCGTTAGTGTTAGTAGTTTGCGCCACGGTTGAATCCGATAATACTGAACTGGACGATGCCGACCGTGAAGAGTTTATGGAAGAGCTGGGTCAGGAAGGGCCAGGCGCGAAAGAAGGAGGCAAGATGCGTGCATAAGGAAAAGACTACATTGTTGAAGATGGCGATGTGATGAACTTCTTGTTTACGTTTAATTTTTATGAACGGGAAAAATCCACGCTTTCACGTACATTTTTTATTAGGGAGTCAAAAAAATATCTTAGAGATCTGACTTCTTGCTCACCTCCAAAGAAATGATTTGTGTAGTCGCAAGCTTTAACGTCTGAAAAGGCACCTCGATTAATCACTCAACAAGTAAGGCCAGACTCTAATACTTAGCGAGGCTGACACCACCGTTTCTTAGGAGAGGTCTGCCGGTCGACAATAATATATCTTCTAAATCCTTTTTTTTTGCGAGCGGGAATCGTTAAAAGTTTTGAATCGCATTTTATCATAATAAGCAGGGCCTGATCGAGACAACGCGTTACGCTTCATACCATTTAAATAAAACCAATCATGCCAGCCATTTTGGTTTTCCACATAGCTAAAGACAACAACCCCTTCTTCGTTCAGATGATTTTTAAGTAATAGAAAAATGTGCCTCGTGGCAGTGCAGGCAAAGAAGCTTTTGCCCTAAGCATCAAATAGGGTTACAACGGTTAATAATGGCTTTTTATCGGTTAACACAAAAACTAACTCGCGTGTTGTAAGACAATTGCATAATCTAAAATGGTATGCTGAAAATTTTTTTTACCCTTCAGCAATGATAACGTTTCTATGATTTGTTCCATTCTTTATCCAGAACATTTCATCTTGAGGTAACGTTCCATTACCGCAGAAATCAACAAGCTCACCTTGCCAACCGTCAGGAACATATTTTTGATAATGCATACTTTCAACATACTCCGAATATAGTCTTTTATTATCAAAATCTATAAGCAAATCCGGCATAAGATCATATATATCCCACCAAGTTGTTTTTTGCGAAAGCCTACTAAAAAACTCATCAGCTATGTCATCCTTATCGAATGAATAGCCATCTTTAATTAACCCATCAATAAATATCTGCGCGTTTTCTTCATTTACTACGGGTATGTCATATCTTTCCTTATGGACATCCTGTAGATTTATTTCCACCCCACTTTTCACAAAACCCTCTATCCATTTAATTCTATCTAAAATCCACATTTCTTTGAACGCCACGAACCAATAATATATTCCTTCTTTCTTTACTATCACAAGGAGATCATCATCTTTATTAATATTCATATAGTAACCTATTTTACATTACCGGAGCCTGGAATCGCTACTTCTTCAAGCCATTCTGCCCATACTGATGGTAATACATACGATCTACCTGGCGTTGTTGGATCAACGTGCTTAGGAGCCAATTCCCCTTGATTTAACGGATTAAGCATGCGTCAGGGGGTTGTGCGTGTCCTTTCCAGCAAGTCGTTCGAGGTGGATTACCAGCAGACGATCGCAGTTGTCATAATTTCATTATTGCGTACAGATGGTAAAAGACTTTTAAATGCTCAGAGTCTAATATCTAAAGACTTTACACTTAAAAGAATGAGCATGACGTAAAGAAAAAGGGAAGTTGCGTGCAGAAAGCAAAAAATCAAATCGTTAAAAATGGCGATGGGATGAACTTCTTGTTTAAAGTTTGATTTGTTTTTTATGAAAAAAACGAACTTGCGCACTCTTAGGAAAATAGAACTCAAGGTATTTTTCAGCTCTGTCTTGAAACGTTCGTTCTTTGACGTAGTTATAAGAATCATTAAAATATTTGTACGCTTCATCAAATTGATTCAACTCATAAAAAACCATGCCGAGGTCGATTAACGGCGCTGTCTCTATATCCGATCCACGTGTACTAAGTATCCTCTCCCCCCATTTTTTCGCCTCATCGTTCTCCTTGAGAGCAAAGCAAGCACTGTACATGTACGCAGAGTTGCAGTTGGCAATTTTCCATTCGATCTGCGGCTCAGGAAGAGCCTGCCGGACATTTTGTTATTGCTCTAAAGCCTCGGCTTATTTTTTATCATGAAATTCGTTTCCTTTTTCTACAAGAGATGTAAGTATTATTCATGTGTTTATTCATTAGCAATAGCAAATAAACCTCCTCACCTATAAAAAGGGGAATAAGAAATAAATGCTTTTAGAAGCAAGGAGGTATCTAAGACAGTAAATCTTTATTATTAAAAAACTTAAAAACTAACCAAAAAAGAATTTCTTAAACCCTTCAACCTCAACATCTTTTAGTTTAGTTTTAAGCATCACATCGATATCTTCCAGAAAATCTTCTCTTAAATTAAATTCATCATCTGTAGCATCACCATCATAATTATTTTGTTCCATCTCAATAGCAGAACAAAAAGCATTCAAAAAGTCAGCTAAGGAACCAGAAATTATAAAGTTTCGTTTTTGAATGCTACCATAAACAGGAGATGTTAGATTTTGGGTGTCACAAAAAAGAACGTCACCATTTCTTTCAGCAAAGATTATATATTCATCGCGCCAAGCCGTATCATTTTGAACTCGCCAACCGGATAATATTTCGTTGAGATCTTGAGGTTCAATAATCTGTAAATAAAAAGTACCATCAAATGTTGGACTGTCATTTAAAATCAAATGACGATAAAAAAAATCAACCTCCCCATTTAAATTCACGGGAAAAGAAGTCTCATTTTCATCGTCTGTATAGTCTATCTCTCCCATATTCAATTCATTCATTTTAAATTTGTTCACAAGATCTTGGACTGCATTTTTTATGTTCATCTTTCCACCTATAATTGCTTACATCGTTGTCTAGATTTTAGTGTTCTTTCTCTATCGATTAAGCGCCCACGCGTCGAGTTCTTAGTATTCCCTCTATGTCCTTGATCACCATGGACATGCTCATTGAACTTGTCGGGATGGTTATGATTTTTCAAGAATACAATGTTCCTCGGATCACCTTGCCATTTGGAACCAAGTGTACCATTGCCTTCTACCGAATTGATATGATGCCCGGTATAGCCTGCCCGGGACATCACAGAGGTTAGGCTCTTGTTGGGCGTCTTCAAAATTAAATCCCTCTCTTGCGCTGTCCAATTTCTTGTGCCAGCCCCACCATCCTGCAATAAGGCTTTTTCTTGCACCCATGCCCTAGAAATAGCAGAGCTTCTAGCTCCACCTTGAGCAGAAAGAGAATCATGTGGCCGGTAACGAATGAGATCGTCAGGAGTCAACCCCCACGGATCTGCCCACCCCAGCGCATTCGGCGCATACTGGTAAAGGTTTATCCCCCCCGCCAGCCCTATCGGGTCCTGCTGCGTAAATCGTCCGCAGTCCGGGTCGTAATACCGGAACAGATTGTAGTGCAGCCCTGTCTCACGGTCCAGGTATTGCCCCTGCATGCGCAGGTTCTGAGAATATCCTGATACCTTCGTCTCGCTTTCCCGTAGCAGCTTGCCCCAGGCGCTGTTCACCCCTTCCCAGCGCACCTGCCCTTCGCTATCCGTCATCCGCTCCGGCGTGCCGTTGGGCTGGCAGTGGAACCAGAAGATTTCCGGGGCATCAACGCCGTCAATACGTGCCAGCGGATCGTAGCTGTCCTGATCGCTATAGACGTAGGTCAGCGGCACATCCCCGTGCACCTCCTGCAACAGCCGGAACCCTTCCCAGACAAACCGGGTGGTGACTGGGTTACCGGTTGGCTGTCCGCCCACCATCTGGCGACGCGTTTTGCTGATGCGTCGTCCGAGTGGGTCATAGCGGAAGCTGACCTGCGTCTGCGGCCTGTTGCGGTCCCGCGGCTGGCTGATGACCTCCGTCAGGCGGTGCTCGCCGTCGTAGCGGTAGTGCCAGCGGGTCTGGCCGTTATCCTTCTCCACGGTGCGACCATGGATGTCATAGCGCCAGCGAATGCCGTTCAGCTGCGTCAGGCGGTTGTGCGTGACCTTCTCAGCAGAGCCTTCGAGCGGGTTACCGGCAGCATCCCAGCGCCACTGCTCCTGGCCGGGCAGCGTGCCGTCCTGAACCAGCAGACGTCCGGCGCTATCATACTGCCAGCGGTACCAGCTGAACGGGTTATCGTCCCGCTCTTCGCGGACCAGGTTATTGCGATAGTCGTAATCCCAGCGGCAGGACCAGCGGCGCGGCGACGGGCGCTGGGCATTGCCGGTAAAAACGTCCCGGCGATGCAGTCGACCGAGACGGTCATATTCGCTGCGGGTGGTCAGCAACCCCTGCGTGCGGCTGGTTTCACGGTGGAGTTCGTCGCGGGTAAAGTCGGAGACCGACAGCTTATCAAGGGCAATGCTGAGCAAATGTCCGCTGCCGTAGTAAAACTGCTTCAGCTCCCGGCCATCGGGCAGCGTGACGGAGGTGCGGTTACCCAGCGCGTCATACTCCCACGCCAGCTCCCCGTGTTCGCCCGTTTCGCGCGTGACGCGCCCGAGCGCGTCATACTCAAACACAAGCTCCTGCTCGGCCTCGGCGCTCCAGGCATCGGCTGAAAGTGCGGGATGCAGCCCAATCCGGCTCAGAAGGCCGGACGGGGTGTAGTGGTAGCGGGTCTGCCCTTCCGGCGTGGTGCGGGCGACCAGCTGGCCGCTCGCGCTCCAGGCGAAAGCATGGGTGATGGCCTCCGGATGTCCGGCGGCAAAGGTGCGCGCTATCGTACGTCCGCAGGCATCGTAGCGATACTGCGAGGCCACGCCATCGAGTCCCACCTCTTCCAGCAGCAGCGAGTCTGCGCCCCAGCGGAACTGATACGCTTCGCCGTTTTCGTTTTCCAGGGCAATCAGACGCCCGCGGCTGTCCCAGCGGCGACGCACCTCTTCACCCTGCGTATTGCGGGTGGCGGTTAAGCGCCCTGCCTCGTCGTATCTGAACTCGCTCTCTTTCCCATCGGCGCCCGCATGCTTCACCGGCAGACCACGTTCGTTCCATTTGAGCGACTCGGTCCAGCCTTCTGGTCGGTCGAGCTGCACCGGACGCCCCGCGGCGTCGTAGCGGTAACGCGTCTCTTCGCCGTCGGCGCTTATCTCAGCCACCAGCCAGCCCAGCGGATGATAACGGTATTGTGTCACACGGCCCGAACAGTCCGTCGCACGCACCATCTGCCCGGCCTCGTTGTACTCCTGGTAACGGCTGTTCCCGGCGGCATCGACTTCTTCCACAACCTGACCAAACTCGTCCCGACGCAGCAGCGAGGTCTGCCCCATCGGATCCACCACGCGTTTCAGCCCGTGATGTTCGTCATACCGGAACCGGGTGGCGCTACCGTCGGCTTCGATGATGGACGCCGGAAGCGCACGGTGCTCCAGCCAGGTGGTGGTGCGGGTATTGCCGTCGGCGTCGATCTCCTGCACCCGGTTGCCCATCTCGTCATAGACGAAGGTAACGGCATTACCCAGCGGATCGATGCGACGCGTGAGGAGTTCGTTGTCATCCCACTCGTAGCGCCAGTTCTCACCGCGCTCGTCAACGTAGCGAACAATCAGGTTTTGCGCGTTCCAGTAGTGCTTTCGCGTCTGACCGTCGTAGTGATCGACGGTCGTCAGCCCGGCGGCTAAATCGTAGCTAAAGCGACAGCCGTCGCCGGTGCTGGTGCGGTTTTCCACCACGCGCCAGTGGTCGAATTTTTGCCAGCGGTATTCGCTCTCCAGCCCGCCCGGCAGACGGTGCCAGACCATCAGGCCATCATCGTTATAACGGTATTCACGGGTAACCACGCCGGAGGCATCCGTTGCGCTGGCCAGCTGGCCGCGCGCGTCATACCTCCACTGCATCAGCGGCCATGTCTGGTTGCCGTCAAAATGGCTCGCCGAGGTAACGCGCTGCGGGAAACGTTCATCGTCATAGCGCAGGGTGACATCGATCGCTCGCGGCTCATCGTGCAGACCGACCAGCCGCCCGTGCTCATCCCATTCAGTCAGCAGCGCGTTGCCGTATTCGTCGCTGAGGGAGACCAGGCGCAGGATGGAGGGGTTAGCGCGGGTCGGTTTATACAGACGCCACACCGCGCCGTCATCGTCGGCTATCGCCACGTCGCCGCTCTCATTGCGGCGGATGATAATGCCTTCGCTGATGCTGTAAAACGCGCGGTCGACCGGCGGCAGTTCAAAGCTCAGCTCGCGCCCGGTTTCATCGAACCAGGTGGCGTTGTTTTCTTCCAGCGCCAGATAGCTGTCAAAGGTGGTAGCCCAGCCCAGACCGAAAAGCCCTTCGCGGGTGGTCAGGCTGTTGTAGCTGCGCTGCCAGCGCAGCGGAAAGCGCCCTGGCAGCGAGAAATCGAGTTCGTCGTCGTCATTCAGCACCTTCACGCCGGTAGCGGCGTGAACCGGGTGCGAGGAGCCGAACACGGCGTTGACGGCCATATCCGCCAGCATCCCGCCACCGGCAGCAGCCAGCGCGCAGGGCATGTTTTTCAGGATCTTGCCTGGCCGCCCGCGCAGCAGGGAGAGCGCAATCATCCCCAGCGCCAGACCCGGCGTTTTACCGCTTTTGATATCGCGGACCGTGAGCGTTTCGCCGCCTATGATCACGTTCGGGGAGACGTCGTCGGAAACGGTGCCCTCGCAGGTGGTGCGATCTTTTGCGCGCACCGCAGGCTGTCCGTTGATGAAGACGCTTTTCGAGCCTTCCGCCAGATACTGCGGCCCGGAGTGTTTATCACACGCCACCTTGTCTTCTTCCAGCGGCGAGGTCCCTGCGGCGGCAGAGGCGACGCTCGGCTGCCACATCTCGCTGCCGAACTGTCCGGCAGCGGAGAGCAGCATGCCCGCGTAGTCGGCAAAGCTGCCCGGCGACTGCGGCTCAGGGGACGGGGTATCGGCAGGGGTTAACGTCCCGGCGGCGCGTGCAGCGGGAAGTTTATTTGTCAGAACATTGCTCGAACCGGTGGTGATTTTGCCCGCGGGCGACGGCGGGAAAAGCGCGTTACCCAGCCCTTCAGCGGCGTTGCTGATATCGTCGGTGATCCCGGCGACGTTCGCCAGAACCCCGCCGATAATGCCGCTCAACAGACAGCTGGATCCAATCGCCGCCACGCCTGCTGCTGCGGCCCCGGCTCCCAGCAGTGGGGCCGCGACGGTCGCTGCCGCGCCCACCGCCGCGCCAATCACCGCATAGGCGGCACCTTCCGCCACAATGCTGGTAATATCAGCAAAAATGCTGGAGTGAATAATCTCGTCGCCCTTACGGGCCGCGTTGTTATCGCTCATGCCTTACACATTCCGGTTGTCGTTTAGCGTCAGACTCTGCTTCAGTGCGCTCCAGCGCGCCTCGTCCTCTTCCGTAAAGGCTTTTAAGGCCGAGAGGGTAAAAATTATCAGTACCGGTTTGCCCGGCGTCTGCACGGCCAGCTGTTTTTGCCACAGGCGCTGGCCGTTACGGTCAAAGGTGGTCTCAACTTCCAGCCCGTTAATTTTTCCGTCAGGCCCGGCTTTTACGTGCTGAAATTCGCTCTGGGCGATCTCACCCATCTGAGGTCGCAGCACGTCCCACTGGCGGTGAAACTCTTGTTCGTAGTCGCTGCCATCCGGGATAACGCCGCGGCTGACTACCACGGACAGCCCGCTTTCGTCATCGCGAATGATGTTCATGCTGTTATCCTGCCAGGCAGCAGGAAAAAGGGTAAAGGAACCTTCCTGGAGGGTGTATTTCATAAGTGAACTCGGGGTGATTAATATCAAGGAAAGTTAAGGCAAAAATAAAGGTCAGAGAATACTGACCTTTAGTAATAGGTTCTACTTATTAACCCATTGACCTGGCTGATCAACTAAAATATGACCACCTTTGTTGACTACCAATTTTAATGGGTTATAGGTAACTGTATAGGTAATTTCGCCATTCTTAAATAAAGAACCAATTACTTTTCCTGTCGCATCGTTTAAAGTCTTACCATCTAAAGATATTGTACTATTATCACTTTTTCTAATTCCAAGATAAAACATATCATTGCAGTCGCTTTCAAAAGAACCACATTTATTTACTAGAGTAATATTGAATTTATCGGTATCAAAAATTCTTTTTTCGGACGCCGATGACTTTAACTCTCTTGTTAGCTCATAATTCCGCGGAGCAGAATATTCACCTTTCTGTGGCGGTGTAATTAAAGTCCAAATCATTTTATCACCAACCACTTCCAGTTTCGCACGTCCCTTTTCACCACCAAATGAAGAGTTAAATTCCACATTTGCTGTATTTTCAGCAATAACACCCTTTAGATTACTCTCGTCATCTGGGGGACAGTCAATGCGGTTACCGTTTTGCGTAACATAACAATAACTACCATTCACATTTTGACCAGCTTGAGTTAATCGTAAAGTGAGTGTTGACTCATTTTTTTGTTCTCCGCTCCACTGACCAGAAAACATATCTTTAGCTATTGCATGACCACTATTAAAACCTGCAACCATCAATAACATTACTAATTTTATATTCATTACAAAGCCACCTGTGCACACCGATCAACTCGATTTAACCAACCTGTCAAAAACTTAGCATTTTTGGAATTATTTACCACAAGATTTTCATAATACTCTTTACGGATGTCCGCTATTCTGGACGTAAGTTTCGCTGAGTCGCTTACGCTGTTCATTGCTTCTATTGTCTTAGGCCCTATTTTCCCATCTGCAATCAACTGCTGGCCAAACTCATTGTTCAGCAATTTTTGGATTTGTTTACCGGCTCCGCCGGAGGTTATGGTCCAATCATAAGACATTAGTGCGAGTTTAGGATCATTAAGATTGTTAAATCCAGACGGCTCCCAGTAACGTTTACGGTAAATTGTCTCAGCTTGTTCATTGGTTAAATTTTTTAGGTTATCCAATGTGGGTTCAACGCCAAGATCTTCCTTGGCATATTTCTGCCATGTTTTCCACGCAATACCTTTATTGGTAGCTCCCCCGGAGTCGTTAGGGTCATTAACGTATCCGCCTTCATTCTGGAAAATAATAGGTGAGATCTTTGAAAACTTGTCCTCACCTTGAGTCGGTGGTGCTGAAGTGGCATTACTTGCTGTAGCTTGAGGTGCTGGTTTCGTTGCAGACTCTGATGGCACAGGAGACGCTCCTGCCCCTTTCTTTCTTTGTTCAGGCGAAAACTTCTCCTGCACAGCTGCATCAATATCCCCTTTATGTCCCGACCCCGGTGCCGTTGTGCCAGGTTTAGTGCCAGAGGTATTCAGATGCAGCTTACCGCCCGTGGTGATATACCCATCGCCCTCAACGAAGAAGTTAAACTCTTTGCCGATCAGGTTAATCTTGCCGTTAGCGTTAAGCTCAATAGCACTCTCACCTGAGACCAGCCTCAGCTTCGTCCCGGAAGCAATGACATACTGCTCCACCGCCGCATCCAGCTTGCCTTTGCCCGTCAGGATTTCGGTCCCACCTTTCACCGCCTGGATCTGGTTCGCTTCAACACGATGCAGCTCATTTTTCTTCACGTAATGACTGCGCGCGCCGCCGACGGTGTGCGTTTCATCATTTTTAACGCTGGTGTCCATGTTGCGTTCGGCCTGGATCCACACCTGCTCTGCGCCCGCCTTGTCCTCAAAGCGCAGGGCGTTGGCGTTGTCCACGGAGCCGTCCTTCGTCCGGCTCATAAAGCCCATCTGCGTCGCGGCAGCCGGCAGCGCCCACGGCGGCATGCTTGCTTCGTTATAGACACGACCAGTAATAATCGGACGGTCCGGGTCGCCGTTGATAAAGTCCACCACCACCTCATCGCCGACGCGCGGGATCTGCACCCCGCCGTAGCCCTGGCCCGCCCAGGCGCTTGACACGCGCACCCAGCAAGAGCTGGTGTCATCGCCCTTCGCCAGACGGTCCCAGTGGAACTTCACCTTCACGCGGCCATATTTATCCGTCCAGATACTTTCCCCCTGCGGTCCCACGACTTTCGCGGTCTGCGGGCCGTAGGTGCGCGGCCACGCCGTGCTCTGCGCCGGACGGTACGACACCGACGCCGGGATAACGGTGAAATCGGTGCGGTGAATGGTTTCCCCCTCGCCGCTCGCGTAGCGGTTCTCCTCGAAGTGGTAGCCCGCCGCCGTCACCAGATACTCGCCGTTGTCGCTGAAGAACGGCGCGTTGGTCAGGGTGAAGATGTGGCCCGGCGCAATGCCCGCCGCCGTGGCGGTGGCCTGAATCTGCTGATGCTCAACCTGCCAGCGCTCCTGACGGATGCGGGCGTAGAACTCCGCATGGCCTGTCTCCACAAAGCGACCCGGCCAGTCGTACACGTCGATGCTGCCCGGTTTCGGGGACGCCGGGTTCTGCTGCGCCTGGAACAGCCACGCGTTCGGCTTGCGGAAGTCATAGTCGTCGAGGCTGTAAATTCCCGGCGTGACGCTGTCCTCCAGCGCCCACTGGCTGATGCCCTCTTCATCCGTACTGCCGCCGGACGGCGTCTGATGGTAAGGAATGACCTCATAGCCGCTGAACGGCTGGTGCTGGGTCGCGGCGTCGGTCAGTACCAGGGTATGCTTGTCCGCCTCGTGGCTGAAGTAGTACGCAATCCCCTCCAGCTCCATCAGGCGGCTGATAAAGTCCAGGCTCGATTCCTGATACTGCACGCAGTAGTCCCACACCCGGTAGCTGCCGGTAAGTTTGTCTTCGAGGTTAACCTGATGCTCACCCAGCAGAGTTTTGACAATCTGCGGTACCGTCTGGCCCTGGAAGATACGCAGGTTACGGTCGCGCTTCATCGGCCACAGGTCCGGCTCCACCGTCAGCTGGTACACCGCGTAGCGGGTGCCCGTCAGCTCCACGGCGCTCACCGCCACGCGCGTCACCTTGCCGTTGATATAGCGGGAAGTGAGCAGGTTCTGCGTCGGGATGGTCACCGTGACCGGCTGGCCCAGCAGCTTGCTGCGGTCAATGCGCGCGTCCGTACCGAGCAGGGTCAGCGTGAGCGCGAACGACTCGGACATCGCCTCGCGGCCGGAGAGTTTCCAGAAGAGCAGCCCCTCAACCGGGAGCTGAACGGTAATTCGGTTGAGCATAATCTTTATTCCATCTAGCTTATGCGATTCAGAAAAGAGGTTCGCATCTACGCATCAGCGTCATTTATATATTAAAGTGAATGAGTTCTTTTTCTTTTGCCCATTAAGTAAACAAGAGAATATACTTTTAGCAGTTCCGAGATAACGAACAATCCTAAATTTACCCAGACACTTGAAATACCAAACATACTTACCAGAAGTGGGAAAAAAGAAACCGAACATCTGAAAGAAATTAGACGGAAAACTTCCTGAATAAGGGCAAATTTAATCGCAACGTTTTTTTTCTTAAAAAACAACCAAGCTGAAATAAAAAGTGAAAGTAATAAGAGCAAATCAAATATAAAAAAGAGTGTTACGATAAAGTAGTAACCGCCTCCTGAAATTACATCTGAGGTTCCTGTGAACGCGATTAAATCTGAAATGAAGGGGATCCTGTCCTGGCGAAGTGAGTTTACAGAATAAAGCAAAAGAGCCAGTACATCCATGCTTCCCCAGAAATACCATAATTTACTTTTTAAATTCATAATCCTCTTCTCTGACTCCAGGTATCCATTGCCATGATTTACCACTTACTGCCCAGGCATCATCGCTCTCAAGGTATTTCTGATAAATGGATCGTTGTTCTCCGTATCGTCTGATGACCGATTTCGCAGATATAAACACGCGCGATTCACCGTCCAGATCTCCGGGTAGCGCTGTCCAGCGCTGAATTTTATCGCGCGACGTATTCATGTAATCTTTACCGTCCGACCCAAATACTCGTCCCTCATCCCCCATGCTCGTCAGTCGATTAATCGCCATAATCACAACATTTTTTGTGCCATGATAATCATCTTCAACAGTTTTCCAGTAACCCGGTCCGTAATTATTGGTAGAGGGAACGAATGAATCACGCGTTGGGGCTGGTTTTCCAAATAGAGCGACATTATTTCGGTAACGTTCGAGGACGTAATTCACAAAAGCTGAGTTGTAGATCGTCTCATCAACACAAAACAACTCCCCTGACTCAGAGATGAAAAAGGGATATAGGGCTTTTGTCCGTTGACGGTGATCTATTAAGACCACCTCCCCTGAGTCAATTAACCGCTCTATTTTATTAAGATTTTGCGCATAGAGGGGATCAAAAACGGCATTAGGATTAAATTCGAAACGATGTCGTAACGTTAAACCATCAATGCTGTGAAATGGATTTGAAACGCCTCGCACCACAACAAACTCACGCCCTACGTCGCTCCGTGCATAGACAGGAGAGACAATCTTTTCGAATTCCTTTGGACGAAGCCTTTGGCTTCGAAGATCGTACACTTCCATAGTATCTCCAGTTTAAACTCCTACGGATTCACCAGCCAGGTGCCTGGCTTCACAATATCCAGCGTCTGGGTACGCGTTCTTCCATTGCCTTCCAGTTCAATGCGGGTCTCGCCCGCAGGCAATTTCAGCGATGCGTAACCGTTATTGCCCGGACGCAGCGCTTTAGACTCGCCGTTCACCTTCAGCGTCTCGCCATCAAGCATGCGGATGTAGACCAGCGCGACCGGGCTGGCGTCGACAGGCGGCGCACTCTGCTGCGTCGTAGAAGGTGACGCTACCGGCTCGCTCACGTCTGCCGTTGCCGGTCTGGTCTCCGCCTGGGCGGAGGTCTCAGCCGGAGGGCTCACGGCAGGGGTTTGCGCCGTCTGCTCTGGCGTTTCCTGGCTGCCGCCGCCGAACAGCATCGCACCGGCAACCACCCCAACCAGCACGCCCGCGGCCACCAGCCCCGGAAGCTTGTAACGTCGCCAGTCCAGCGCGGAAGCAGATGTCTCCTCTTCCACCGGCACCAGCATCGTGCCGGTCTTCTTCGCGGTAAGCACCTCGTCGATACCGGCGACGGGCATCTCGATCAGCGCCGCGAACTCCTCAATGGATTGCGGACGGTCTTCCATATGCAGCGCCAGCGCCTTGTCGATGGCCTGTAGCAGCGGGATGGAATAGCCCTGCGGCATCAGCTCCACCAGCGGTTTGCAGGTGTCCTGAATCGAGCGCACCACGCTGACCGGTGGCGGAGAGCCCACGATGAGGGTGCGCAATACGGCGCCGAGCGCGTAGATATCCGTCCACGGCCCCTGCTCGCTTTCATTGTCGTCGGTATACTGCTCGATAGGCGCGAAGCCCGGACGCAGCATGGTTTCCGTCTCATCCGAGAGATTACCGATGGTGCGGCGCGCCGATCCGAAATCGAGCAGCACCGGCAGGCCGTTATCCTGAATCTGAATGTTATCCAGCGAGATGTCGCGGTGTAGATAACCCTCGTCGTGGATCGTTTTGATGGCGCCGAAGAGCATTGGCAGCATGCGGCGGATCCACGCCTCGTTAATCAGCTCCGGTTTCTCTTCGCGCAGACGCGACAGCGTGGTACCGCTGTAAAACAGCGTCCCCATATAGGCCGTGTCGTTTTGCACCCAGAAACGCAGTACGTGCAGCAGGTTCGGGTGGTTAAAGCGCGCCAGCAGGCGGGCTTCCTGGATGAAGCTGTTCAGACCGGCAGAAAACGCTTTGCCGAAGCGCTCGCTGCGCAGCACCAGCGTCATATCCTCGCCGCGCACGGCGAGGGAGGAAGGCATAAATTCTTTGATAGCGATAGTGCGTTCGAGCTGGTGATCCCAGGCGCGATAGACGATGCCGAATCCGCCGCCGCCAATCACCTCTTTTATCTCAAACTCATTGAAACGGTACCCGACCGGGAGCGCGTTTGGGACAGTCCGATTGTTATCATTATCCGTCATCTTTTACAGTTCTCTTGATGATTATTACGCGGCAAACTGACAGTGGAACTCGCCCTGCTCGCAGGTGACATGCAGACGTCGGTACTGCTCGTCGCTGCGGCTGGCGGTAAGTAAAATCTGGCTCATCTGAGGCAGCAACGTATTGGTCAGAATCGCATCCACCATACGCCCGCCCGACTCAACCTCGGTACAGCGCTGAACAATCTGTTCGACCACGCTGTCGTCAAATTCAGAAATAATGTTGTGATTCTCTTCCAGACGACGCTGAATGCGCCTGAGCTGAAGACGCACAATCTGCCCCAGCATCTCGTCGCTCAGCGGGTAATACGGCACCACCAGCAGGCGGCCCAGCAGCGCAGGCGGGAACACCTCCAGCAGCGGCTGGCGCAGGGCGCCGCTTAACGCGTCAGGCTCCGGCATCAGTTCCGGGTCGGCGCACATGGCTGCGATCAGGTCGGTGCCGACGTTAGAGGTCAGAATAATAATGGTGTTACGGAAATCAATGTGACGCCCTTCGCCGTCCTCCATCCAGCCCTTGTCGAAGACCTGGAAGAAGATCTCGTGCACGTCCGGGTGCGCTTTTTCAATTTCATCCAGCAGCACCACGCTGTAGGGACGGCGGCGCACGGCCTCGGTTAAGACGCCGCCTTCACCATAGCCCACATAGCCCGGAGGCGCACCTTTTAACGTCGAAACGGTGTGCGCTTCCTGGAATTCACTCATGTTGATGGTAATAACGTTCTGCTCGCCGCCGTAAAGCGACTCCGCCAGCGCCAGCGCGGTTTCGGTTTTACCCACGCCGGATGGCCCGCAGAGCATGAATACGCCGACCGGTTTGTTCGGATCGTCAAGCTTCGCCCGCGAGGTTTTTACCCGACGGGCAATCAGATCCAGACCGTGACGCTGACCAATAACCCGCTGGTTCAGCGTGTCGGCCAGATTCAGCACCGCGTCGATCTCATTTTTCACCATCCGGCCCAGCGGGATCCCGGTCCAGTCTGAGACCACCGCAGCCACCACGTTCTCATCCACCGCGGCAAACAGCAGCGGTTCGTCACCCTGTAAGGTCTTCAGCGCCTGCTGCTGTTCTGCCAGCTGGCCGCGCAGTTCAGCCGTATCCTCATCACCCGCCGCAAACAGCGCGGCACGCAGACGGATAATCTCCTGCACCCGCGTGCGCTCTTCTTCCCAGCGACGGGCCAGAGCTTCGCGCTGGGTTTCGAACGCGTCACGTTCGGCGGTTAAGGCCGCCACACGCGCCGGATCGCCCGCCCCCACGCGCGCTTCGCGTTCAGCAATCTCCAGCTCCACGTCCAGGGCCGCCAGGTGACGCAGACAGTCTTCCAGCTGGGCAGGCGGCGCACTCTGGCTGACGGCCACGCGCGCGCAGGCGGTGTCCAGCAGCGCCACCGCTTTATCCGGCAGCTGACGCGCAGGAATATAGCGATGCGACAGTTTCACCGCCGCGCTGACCGCTTCGTCGAGAAGTAAAACCTGATGATGAGTTTCCAGCGGCGACACGGTGCTGCGCAGCATCAGCACGGCTTTGGCTTCGTCCGGCTCGTGAACCTGTACGGTCTGGAAACGGCGGGTCAGCGCCGGATCTTTCTCAATGTATTTTTTGTATTCCGCCCAGGTGGTCGCGCCGATGGTGCGCAGTTGCCCGCGCGCCAGGGCAGGTTTGAGCAGGTTAGCGGCATCGCCGGTGCCCTGTTGACCGCCTGCGCCAATCAGAGTGTGGATCTCATCGATAAACAGAATAATTGGCGTGGCGCTGGACTGCACCTCGTTAATCAGCGCCTGGAGGCGCGCCTCAAATTCCCCTTTCATGCCCGCTCCGGCCTGAAGCATGCCGATATCCAGCAGCCACAGCTGAACGTTTTGCAGCGGCTCCGGCACGTCGCCGTCAGCGATACGCAGCGCAAGCCCTTCCACCACCGCCGTTTTCCCGACGCCGGCTTCCCCGGTCAGCAGGGGGTTGTTCTGGCGACGACGCATCAGAATATCGACCATCTGGCGGATCTCTTCATCGCGCCCCACCACCGGGTCGATTTTTCCTTCCCGGGCGCGCGCCGTCAGATCCTGACCATACTGCGCCAGCGTGCCCTGCGCAGCCGGTACGGCCCCGGCAGGCGCGTCCGCAGCGGCGGCGGCCTGCTGGCTCTCTTTGCTGCTGGCGCAAATGGCGTCGAACTGCTCGATCAGCACCTCGACGTTAAGACGGGTGAACTGCGCCGAAATGCTTTTCAGCACGTTAGCCAGATTCCACGTTTTCAGTATGCCGATCAGCAAATGGCCGCCGCGGATGCGGCTGACGCCAAACTTCAGCGAGCCGTAGACCCAGGCGCGCTCGACGGCGCTGTCGATATGCTCGGAAAGATCAGACACGGAACTCGCGCCACGCGGCAGGGCATCCAGCGCCGCCACGATATCGCGCGTCAGCTGCTGTTCATCAAGGGCGAAGTGACGAATGACCTGTTGCAGATCGCCATCCTGCTGCTGCATCAGCTGATGCAGCCAGTGCACCAGCTCAACGTACGGGTTGCCGCGCAGCTTACAGAAGGCAGTCGCGCTTTCCAGAGAGGTAAATAACAGCGTATCCAGTTTGCCGAAAAGCACGGCACGGCTAATTTCTGACATGTTAGTTTCCATTAACAATGATTCGGTATACGGAAGGATTATCGCTCTGCGCGATACACCAGATCGCCACGCGGAACAGGCTGAGACTGAAGGCCGAGCCAGGTGTTGTACCCTAATCGCCCGGCGCTACCGAGCGTGGCGCCCTGCACCGCATCGGCGCGCAGGATCACCCGTGTTTCCCATTCAAATTCCACCCCGGCGTACTGTCGCACCCAGTCGCGCAGCTCGGTCACCCACCCTTCGCCCGGCAGAAAACGGTTGTAGTCGTCTGCGCTCAACGGGCCAATCTCAAGCCGAAATTTATGCTGCACGTCGCGTACCGCAATGCCGAGAAAAGCGGACTCTCCCATGCGCGGCATACGCCGCCCCTCGCCCAGCTGTGCCTGCTCCCGCGTTGAGAGCGGCATCCACTGCGGGACGTTGGCCACCAGCCTGACCGGCACGTTGAAATAGTTGCGCAGGATCTTCTCCAGCCCTTCAGGGTCCCGCCCGTGGCGGGTCAGGTGCCCGGCGTGAGTAAAGCGGGCGTGCGCGCTCAGGCTGCCTTTCGACATCTGGGCAGGCTGTCCCATGCCAATCAGCGATGCCAGATACCCTTCGAAGCGCCTGTTGTCGTCGCGATCCAGTGAAACGGCAGGCTGCGCGTCCGCCCAGGCGCGGTAGAACAGCAGCGTCAGGCGGTGGTGAAAGAGGTCGGCAAACGCGCTGAGGCTGTGATCCTGATGATGATGAATACGCTCGCGGGCATATTCAGTCATGTGCACCGGCAGCGGGCCGTTAGGACCAAACAGGCCGAAGCTCAGGATGGAAACCTCATGCAGCCCGTTCTCTTCCCGCTGCCGGACCTCAGCAACCGTTGACGGCGCAAAGCCCATTGAAGGCTGCTGACCAATACGCAGCGGCTCAAATTTAGGCAGCGGCGCGCGCCCCAGCGGGTAACGCTCACCGCCCTGGGCATCAATGCGTCTTAACAGCTGGAACAGATCGTAGCGCCACGGCGTCTCGCGCACCCCGCGCCAGAACGCATCGGGCAGCGGCGTCAGGCGATGCACGCGCAGCGTTACAGGGGCAACTTCACTCATACCAGCGCCCTTTTTCCCATGCGCGGCGCCCAGTAGCCGATTTCGCCCCGCTGCTGGCTCTTGAGCGTGAACTCCGTAAAGCTGTTGATGGAGACCAGGCGGGCAAAAAGGCGTTCCAGCACGCTGCCGAAAAGCCACGGGCTGGCGCCGGAAAAGGCGCGTTCGTCCACCGTCAGGGTGATGCCGATCCCGCGGGCGAACACCACCGGGCCGGGTTCCGGCACGCGGCGGTGCACCGGCTCCAGCACGCAGTGGCGAACGCCATCCACCTGACGGGCAACCGGCGTCTCGGCCAGGTTGGCGTACAGCCCTAACAGCTGACGCAGCGCGGCAGCGCCCTCTTCGTTTTCGCTGTCCATCAGGCTGAGGTAGTTCATTTGCAGCTGGCTAATGAGCCGCCAGGTGCTGAACCCTTCCGCCAGCGCCGGACGCGGCGGCGTCGGGCCTTTACGCAGGGTCAACGCCTTCACCGGCATGGAGTCGGCCATAATAAACTGCCCAAGCTCCTGCTGGAGCATCAGCGGCAGGTCACGGCTGGTGCACAGCACCTCGGCGGAAATGTAGCGCAAATTCTCCTGCCACGGCGCGTGCTGCGCATCCACCAGCGAGACAAAGACCTCCGAGCCGATATAGCCCGTGCGGGTGCCATAGCGCAGCGCGTGTTCCGAGAGAACGCGCTGCTCACGGCGCAGGGAAAAATAGGCGCCGTAGTTGCCCGCGTCGCCACTCCAGGTACTCCAGAACGGACGAAACGTCTGGTCGTCCCGCTGACCATCGGCGCTGGCATAGATTTTTTTCACGGCATAAATTTCATAATCCAGCGGGCGGATGTTATCCACCACCAGATGGTATTCATGCTGGCTTTCGCTCAGCTTCTGCCGGGCCGCCACTTTCGGGAACAGGTTGATCACCGGCGTGCAGTGCAGCGCCAGGTGGCTGGCATCCACCACGCGCTCCAGCTGATCGTCGCTCTTGTCGAGCAGAATGAAGATATCAAACGCTTTTTCGTCTTCGCAGCGCTGGATCAGCTTGCCCAGCCCGCTCAGGCTGATGAAACGAAAACGCGCCGGGAACGCAAAGTACTCCTGCAACAGGCGATAGCCGTCGAAGTTGCGCAGATCGTCCGGGAGCAGCGCCTGGTCCGCATCAAAGCCTTCCTGACGCAGGGCGTCAGACGACAGCAGCTGGCGCTGGGGCTGCTTGCTGACCGTCTGGCAGACAATACCCGCGTGGTGCTCCATCACCAGCTCCAGCAGCTTCAGCGCCTCGATGTCCGGGCCGCTTAAGAAGAACTCCAGGCGGTCAAAGTCCAGGTGCCCGAGATGCTGCGGGCCATCGCAGGCAATGCGGATCCGTAAGGCGCTGCTGATCCCCCGCTGGCTCAGGCCGAGCTGGGCCAGCGGCAGATCGGCGGGAACGCCGCCCAGCTCGATCCGCTCAATTTTTAACGGCAGCAGGTTGACCTCATGCGCCGTGGTATAGCTGCACGTAACCCCGGTTTTTTTCAGCGCCAGGCTGTCCATCATGGTGCCGCGCGGCACAATAAAGCCTTTGCTCAGGTCGCCCCGGCTGCTGTCGGGCTGAATTTCAGCGATCGCCATCGACGGCGTAGGCGCCAGATAATTTGGCGCAATCATCTCCAGCATACGCTGTGAAAAGCGCGGGAATTCGGCGTCCATTTTCATCTGCACGCGGGAGGTCAGGAAGGCGAAACCTTCCATCAGGCGCTCAATGTACGGGTCCGCCACTTCGATGCCGCGCATGCCGAGCCGCCCCGCCACTTTCGGGTAGCGCTCGGCGAACTCTGCGCCCATCTCGCGCAGATAGGCCAGTTCACGGTTGTAATATTCGAGCAGTTTGCTTTCCATAATTACCCCGCATCCTTCAGTTCAAAATGGCCGTTCTCAAGATCGACGTCGGTGCGAAAGAGAAATTCCAGCGGATACGGCACGCACCACAGGCGACCTTTGATTTCGATAGACAGAACGTTGTGCAGATCTAACGAGGAGGTATCGGACACGCAGCGAACCTGAAGCCCCTGCGGCAGGATCCGCGGTTCAAAGTTAATAATCGCTTCGGTGAGCTTGCGCTGAATGTCGTGCCATTCAATATCGGACATTCTTTTCCCCGCCAGCGGCGCCACGCCAAAATTCACGACGGAACGGCTCACCTGCGTCAGCCCGCTCAGATCGCTGGAGGCATCGTGGTTAATGGTGTTAAACAACCACTGTAAATCCCGCAGGACGTTACGACGCAGCGCGGCGTGGGTAATCAGATTGCTGTTGGCGGACTCGCGTTTTTTTTCCGGATCGTTATCCGTCAGGCGATCCAGCAGTGAGGGCTGCATTTTGTCGCGCGCCCCCACTTTCTCCTGCCTGCTGCGGGCCTGCCAGCCGCTGCGCAGCAGATCGCCTTCGCCAGCGGGATTACTCATCCGCACCATCCGAGGTAAATGTCACCAGGCTCAGGGTAAGCAGCGGGCTTTCGCTTTGCTCGCTCAGCCAGGCTTTCTGTCCCATGCCTTCATACAGGGCGCCGTCATCGTCCAGCGGGAGCCATTCGGTGGTGCGCCCCAGCTTAACGCTGTCTGGCGCCCCGTCAGCAAACGGATAACGCGCCGGGATCTGACACACCTGCTCGGTGCCGTCCGTGAGGCGGACCAGCGCATGACGCCACACCAGATCGGTCACGCTGGCCGGAGCCTGAAAACGGATCGCGTCGATGGCACAGAACGGCACCCAGAAGTAACGGCCATTGACCAGGGTTTCACACACCGGCCCCAGACGGGCATCGCCGTCCATCAGCCATTCAAAGGTGTGGCTCTCTTCATTCTCCAGCGTGACCTGCCCGCGGCTTGCCGGGGCCTGTTCGAGTGCTGCCAGGCGCAGCGTTTGCGCTTGCCCGGCGCTTTCGGTCAGCGCCTGGGCTAACGTAGTCAGCCACGGCCACTGCGCCTCGGGCATTGCCGGTCGTACCTCTCCCGCGAACACGCGCGCCCGCTGCTGTTCACCCTGAATGGCTTGCTCCAGCAGCGTTACGGTCGGTTTTGCCTGCGGCTTCAGCGCCAGCCAGCTTTTCAGCTGGGTCAGGGCGCGCGCCCAGTTGCCGCTGAGGATCAGGAACTGCACAAACGCGGCGCGCAGATCGGCATCCGCCGGACGGGCTTTGATATCGGCTTCCAGGCGAAGCAGCGCGTCGCTAATCGACTCACCCGCCAGACGTTGATAAAGCGTATTCATAGCCCCTCCTTAATTCGCCGCGCGCCAGGCGCCCACTGCCGGATCGCGCAACTGCGGACGCAGCGTGTCAATCAGAACAACGTTCAGCTCCGCGCCCGGTGCAACCCATGCGCTCCAGATCTTCTTCACCTCTGCGATACGCGCCTGGAGTCTGGCGTCGTCGCTGGCGATCTCACGGGTGATTTCCACCGCCACCGTGCCGTTGCTCTTCCAGCCGTTCAGAGTGCTGTCGTACGGCAGGATCATCCAGCTCTGGTCGCTGTTCGGGGTGCTGAAGACCATGCGCTCTTTGTTGACGGAGGTGATCAGCGCCTTTTCAGGATCGACCGCGTTGTTCAGCCCCATCACCGGGAAGCCGTGAATGTAGGTGACCGGAATCGCTTTCTGCGTCCCGTTACGGTTCTGCGTCACCACGGTATGGCCGCTGAGCCAGCTGCCGTTGCCGCAGCGGGTGGTGTCGGAATCCGGAATAAACAGCGCTGGCGCGGAGGAACCGCCCTCCCAGAAGGTGCGCAGATGGCAACCGTCCTGAAGGGTGAACTCCTGCCATGGCGTACGATCTGCCGCCACGGTGTGCGTCTCCGGATTCTGGTCAGGTGGCAGCAGCGCGCCTGAGGTGGGGGTCGTTGCCGCCGCCGTTTCCTGCTGCTTCACCACCAGCGCCCAGTCCTGCGCTTTAGCCGCTGTGCCCCGGGCAAGCGTCGTGCCTTCCGGATCGTTAAGCGTCCAATTCAGGGTATTCAGCTTGCTGCACTGGTGCTCCAGCAGCGAGCCAAGGCGCGGCACGAAGTTTTCCAGCACCGAAACCTCTTTCTTGCCGTTCGCCACGATACGCAGCGCCACGTCCGCCTTACACCAGCTTTGCGGCGTATTGTCTTTAATGTTGTCGATCCAGATATCCAGCTTCTGCGCAGGAGACTGCACGATGCGGAAGTTTTCAGCCTGTGCGGTGGTCGCCACCGTCAGAAGAGCCAAACCCGATAGCCAAAGTTTCATATCAATCCTTGTGTGTCTAATCAGTTCCGCAGGGAAGAAATTGTGCTGCGTCAGAGAGCGTATGCAGCAAAGTGGTGTCCTGAGGGTTGCCCATCCACACCGCCACGGCGGTATAGTTATCCTGAGCATTGCCCTCCTGTTCGGCATTCTTTTGAATGATTTGGTTCATTAAGGTCAGCCACTCCTGTGGCGTATTGACCATATGCAGCGACTGCTTCATCTGCTCTTCGCTGACGCCGTGCCAAAAACCGTCGGTGCAGAGCAGGAAGGCATCACCGTCCTCAACCTGCACGACATCGCTGTAGCTCGCTTCCGGTCCGCCATTCTCAATACCCAGCGCCAGATACAGCAGGTTGCTGTTGAGATCGTCGGTCTGATGCCCGGCATCTTTCATCTGCTGGACGAGGCTGTGATCGGTGGTGACATGCCACAGCCAGCCGCGGCGAAACAGGTACAGGCGGCTGTCTCCGGCGTGCGCCCAGTAAGCCAGACGGTAATCCCTGTCGATAAACAGGCTGACCAGCGTGGTGCCCATCCGGCGATAGTCCTGCACGGCCTGTTGTTCGCTGAGGATGGTGCGGTTCGCCGTTTGGACGTAGTCACGAATATGCTGCGCATTCAGGTGCTTGTCGCCGTCAAAGCGGGAAATAATGCTGTTGCGGGCCAGCTCAGCGGCCACCTCGCCGCCCGGCAGGCCCGCGATGCCGTCACAGACGACAAAGCAGGCTGAACGTTCCCCGATGGTTTCTCCCGTCTGATCCTGGTTGCTGGCGCGCGTCCCCTGGCGGGAGAGAGAAGCCGTTGCGATATTCATTTTTCTTCCGATCCGCTTTGTGAGTCTTTGTACTGATTGACCTCCATGTCATAGGCATGGAGGAAGGCTTCGCCAAACAGGGTATGGAAGTCGTCCTCGATCTCGCCCGCCGTCTCGCCATAGCTGCGAACGAAATAATCCCACAGCGCGGCTTTACGGCTGCCCGGCAGCGCCAGGCGTGACGTCATCCCGTTCTGCTTCGCCTGCTCTTCCAGCTGTTCCGGGTTAAAGGATTGCAGCATGGCGGCGATAATGGCGCGGATACCAGAGATCATCCCTAGCTGGTGTGCCTGGAGATCGATCAGCGCATCACGCACCGATTTGGTCGGCGGCATAAAGCCCGGCATCGGCGTGCCGAACATCTGGATAAGCACCGTTTTCCCGGTCGGCAACAGTTTGAACGGGTTGTTCGCATCGTCGAGCACCATGGTCATATCGGCTTTCACCCCACGCTTGAGGATGGAGCGCGAGGAGAGCAGCGCCACGGTCCCCTGCGAGAACATGCCCAGGATCTGCCCCAGCTGACGCATATTTTCCCGGTCGAATTGCGGTACCGGCTGCATTTCGCTCAGGCCCATGCCCTCCAGCAGCGCCTCCAGCAGTTCGCCCTGAAGCACCTCGCCCCGCTCGCCGGTCTGCGCGGAGGCAGCAGGCGATGCAGCGTTTTTAACCGGGTCGATACGCAGGCGGCCTTTAGGCGCCTGCGCGTTGCTGCGCGCCACGGCCTGCGGTGTTGGCATGGTGAAGCCAGCGTAATCGGGACGCGCGGGCTCTTCTTCCGCGCGCGGCGCGTCCTGTGGTTCAGTCGGTTCCGGATCGAACAGCGGTGAGCTGGCCAGCGCATCCTCTTCCTGTGCGGCTTGCGCTTCAGGCTTTGGCTCCGGCTTATCGGCCACGATTTCATCCGGATGGGTTAACGGCGCGCCGCCCATCAGGCCGAGAGGGTCATCGTGACGCGCGGCAGGTGCGCTCGCCGACCCGCCAAACAGGGCTAACGGATCGAGTTCGTCCGACGCCTCTTCCTTTGGCTGGGCAGGTTTGCTTTCGTCCGGCTGTACCAGCGTTGAAGGGGTGACATCGTCAAAGATGCTCTCTTTTTTAAACAACGCTTCATCGCTAAACAGCGTGTCCGGGTCAACGTTTTTACGTTCAAGCGACGGTTCGGCGTCGTTAAACATTGCCAGCGGATCTTCGGCATTCCGCTCCGGGGCCGCAGGCTGAGAGAACGGATCGTGGGATGCGGCGGGCTGTGGTTTTGCCCGGTTGCTGGAGATGCTGTCGGAGATGGAAAACTCCTGCATCAGGCTGTCCCAGATTTCCGACGGCACGGCCGTAGGTTCAGCTTTTCCACGAGGCGCGGCGCTGGCCGGTTTCGGTTGCGGCGCTGGTGCAGGTGTCGCCACTGGGCGCGCCTGCTGCATGCTGGCCGCCATGCGGCTTACGGGCTGGGTGTCATGAATGAGTTCGCTGACTTCAATGCGATAATCATCAATACCGAGAATATCCCCATCCTGAAGCTCAACCTGACGCCCACGCTCCAGCGGGATATCATTCAGTACCACGCGGGTAACGCTGCCGCGGTTCGTGACGCGGCATTCGCCACTGGCGTCGACGTGAACGATGGCCTGCAAACGCGAGATGGTGCGGTCATTGTCCGGCAGCACCAGATTGTTATCCGTACCGCGCCCAATGGTGCCGCCCGGGGCATAAAAATCACAGCTGCTTTGCGGCGGCTGATGACCGGGTTTCGTAGAAATAATCGTGAATCGCATGGCGTATTCCTGCTGGTATGATTAGCGCTCAAACGCTGCCGCTCTCGGGGATGAGAACGGCGGGGTTTGGGGGTTAAGGGCTGATTAAAGCTATTTGACTACATTCAGGAAAATAATGCCGATAAGCAGCCATAGCGTAAAAAGTAAGGCCTGAGCTTTATAGCGTCGATGCAGTTTTAATATCCAGCCGATTCTCTCTTCCGGTAAAGCCTGAACGAATTTATAGGCATCGTCCTGAACATTTCTGTCTTTGGTAAATTTCATCTTCACGCCTTTGCGAAGACGAACAAACCAGATTATTTTTTGATAGTTCGCCAGCGAACCAAAAAATGATGCGTAATTTGTCACCAGATCGAGATCGTAGCCTTTTTGCCGATATTCTGAAAGAAGCTGATTATATTCGGCCTCGTGTTTTTTAAAATAACGGGAACTGATGAGATCCATGATTACAACCATCAGGAACAAGGCCACAATAAGAAAGAACAGTAAACAGTCCATATACACCATAATATACTACCAAGGCTGGCGAAGTTGCACTCATCTTGAGCTCCATCGCAGATTGTGACTTGAAGACGCCAGATGGTACGGTCAAATCTCCTGGCAATATCGGTGAAACGCTATTTTTGGACATTGAGCAGACGAATTGCGTCGCTATTGGCAATTAAGCTGCACTTTAATATCTGATAATTACCCGGTTCGGTACCGCCTACCTGCTCTTTAAGTAAGGAAACAATCACCTTGTCAGCTTTTTCAAAATTCTCTGGAGGTAGATCGCTTGCTTCGAGCCATGCAGCGGCACTGGCCTCTGCATCATCCTTCAGGATTTTACTATCTGCAATCTTGCCGATGCATCGATTTTGCACCCAGTTTTCAAAGATTTGTTGCTGAGTAAAAGCACTAACATCAGGCAGTGTTTGGGAGTAAGCGACTGAGGCATTTAAAACCAATACAAGCAGCAACAAACGTTTCATTTCAGGCTCCACAATGTTGCGTTTGTAGGAATAAATGAACCATTGCCAGGAGAGCCAAGAAAATGACAATCATCAGAGCAAATATTTCCATTCCACAGTGTTACATGTCCGGTTGCATCATACCAGCCATGTCCGGTAAATATGATGATGCCCTGCTTGCCTGCAAATTGTGCTGGAGTTGGTGAAGAGACTGACATATCTGCACTGCCCAGAACTGTGGGTAGGAATGCAATCATATCTTTGACACGGAACATGTACCGCTTCTTGTCATTCCCGGTCACTGTTGCATATTTACTATTAGAAGGTATCGGAATGCCACAATAGTTTAAAACGTAGCTCATACGAATGGGGCAGGCATTTTTAAAAATTCCGGCTTCAATATTGTGCTGGACTTTTCCACCCAATAATTTGCCCACCGTTTCGACATTGACATTAACTTCTCTGAATCTGTTCCAGGCGGCACCAAAAGCAGGACGCATCAGTATTTTCCCTTTTAGAAAGTACAGGCTAAAGTGAGCCCTTTCGGGCCCACTCCTGTTACGCTTCTTTATTTTCTTTGATGTTCCAGCCAGCGCTGCTTTCAGCACCTTTACCACCGGCAGTGGTCTGCTCCCAGTACTGCTGTTTCACTTTCGCAGCCTGGAATGCATAGGTCACGCCAACGGTATCGCCGTTGTCTGCGCCGGTGTACTGAACGGAAGTCACGAGAACGTCTTCCAGGGTAATGCGGGTGTATTCAACCTGCTGACCACCCGCTTTGCAGACGGACAGTTCAACTTTGGTCAGGTGTTTACCGCTTGCGCAGTGTTTCAGGATTGCTGTAGTGGATTTGTCGATCAGAGCGTTAACGTGCAGGTCGTTAAAGTTAACTTTACCGGCACCGCCGCCACCGCCAACGCTCATATTACCTGGCTGGGACGCGCCCCAGGAGAAGGAGGTAATATCAGTCCAGCCGGTGTGGTTAGAATCTTTAGATTCGCCCGTAACACCCTCGACCTTCAGAAACATATCAATAGCCATAATATCTACTCTTCGTGGATGAACAATATTGCTTTCGAAAAAGCCCTTATATGGCAAACAGGAAAGCATGGGGCTGAATAAAACCGTCCATATTTTACCTCTGCCTCATATCAAACGACCCGTGTCATTTGACAGTCTTACATTCCCCCTGAATGAAAGGAAAGAATGTGAAGTCTTTTACTATTGTGGATTATCCTGAATCCAGGTGCGGTCAGGATTTCCGATGATTAATTGAGGAACAAGTTGATTAAGTTCGTCACTATGATAAAGACGCAGGCAGTTTAATGTTACGCCTTTTACATCAGGTTTTCTCTCAGAATGAAAGGCATTGGTTGCGCCTTTATATTTATTAATAAGAGCATTAATTTTGTCATTGCCATTTTCAATATCGAAAGGCACCCATTCCAGTAATGCGCTACTGCTACGGGCTGCATCCAGAGAAAACTGGCTTTTATCATCTGCAACTTGTGCCAGGCAGCGAGAAAAAACAACGTCTTTAACAACTTGCTTATAAGACATTTTTTTGACAAACGACACCGGATCCTCAGTTGCATACACAGAGGCGGAACTGGTGAGCAACAGTAGACTAGCAATCATTTTTTTCATGGCAACTCCCAAAAATTAGCTTTGGTCGTCGTGTAATTCGTCTCCGGCGCATTGAAATAACAGTGATCCGAACAGGTTAAACCATTCCAGAATGTTGCATGACCTGCGGCGTCACTCCAGCCCTGTACCTCAAACAGAATAACGCCCTTTTTGTTGGCTAATTGCTCAACGGGTAAGGAAGGATAACTCACGATCATGTCAGGTTTACCCCACTGACGCGTCAACCAGGCAATGACATCCTTTACGCGGTAGAAGTACCATTTATTATCAGCACCGGATACCGTGAGATTTGCAATACGCGGAACGGGATGCCCGGTATAGTTAAGAACATAACTCATCCGTACGGCACAACTATTTGACCACCCGCCCTCATCTGGCGCTATTTCGAAGTTGTGCTTAACTTTGCCGCCGATAACTTGCTTAACTTTGCCGATAGAATCATTTGCATCGTAAATACGTGTTGCCGCCGCCCAGGCAGCAACAAACGAAGGTCTCGCGGTCATATTTCCTCTCAAATTTCCATACTATAAAGCTAACGCCGGGCATGGCCCCCCGGCGGCAATTATCATTACGCGTCCTTCGTCTTCAGCGACGGCAGTTTAGATACCAGACGCAGGGAAACGGTCAGACCTTCCAGCTGGTAGTGTGGACGCAGGAAGAACTTCGCGGCGTAGTAGCCCGGGTTGTCTTCGATTTCCTGCACCTGCACTTCCGCCGCCGCCAGCGGTTTACGGGACTTGGTCTCCTGGGAGGAGTTCGCCGGGTCGCCGTCCACGTAGTTCATCACCCAGTCGTTCAGCCAGCGTTCCATCTCTTCGCGCTCGCGGAAGGAGCCGATTTTGTCGCGCACGATGCACTTCAGGTAGTGAGCAAAACGGCAGCAGGCGAACAGGTACGGCAGACGGGAGGCCAGGCGCGCGTTAGCGGTGGCATCCGGGTCGTGGTACTCGGCCGGTTTTTGCAGGGACTGCGCGCCGATGAAGGCGGCGAAGTCGGAGTTTTTGCGGTGAACCAGCGGCATAAAGCCGTTTTTCGCCAGTTCCGCTTCACGACGGTCGCTGATGGCGATCTCGGTCGGGCACTTCATGTCCACGCCGCCGTCATCGCTCGGGAAGGTGTGGCACGGCAGGTTTTCCACCGCCCCGCCGGATTCCACGCCGCGAATCGAGGTGCACCAGCCGTACTCTTTAAAGGAGCGGTTGATGTTGGCCGCCATCGCATAGGCAGCGTTTGCCCACGAGTAGCTGTTGTGGTTCGCGCCGTCGGTCTGCTCTTCAAAATCAAAGCTGTCGACCGGGTTGGTGCGAATGCCGTACGGCAGACGCGACAGGAAGCGCGGCATCACCAGGCCCAGATAGCGGGCATCTTCGGATTCACGCAGTGAACGCCAGGCAGCGTATTCGGTGTTCTGGAAGATTTTGGTCAGGTCGCGCGGGTTAGCCAGCTCCTGCCAGGACTCCATCTGCATCACGCCCGGCGCGGTGCCGGTGATGAACGGACAGTGGGCCGCAGAGCCGATGCGCGCCATCTCGCCCAGCAGCTCAACGTCCTGCGGGCTGTGGTCGAAGTAGTAGTCGCCCACAATGCAGCCAAACGGCTCGCCACCGAACTGGCCGTACTCCTGCTCGTAGATTTTCTTGAAGATCGGGCTCTGGTCCCAGCCCACGCCCTTGTAGCGCTTCAGGGTGCGGCCCAGCTCCTGCTTGGAGATGCTCATAAAACGGATCTTCAGCATCTCGTCGGTTTCGGTATTATTCACCAGGTAGCTCAGCCCGCGCCAGGCGCTCTCCAGCTTCTGGAACTCCTCGTGGTGAATAATCTGGTTCACCTGCTGTGAAAGCTGCTCGTCAATACCGGCAATCAGGTTCTGAATGGTGCGGTAGGTATCGTTTGAGAAGGTTACGGTGTTTTCCAGCGCCTGCTGCGCCAGGGTTTTAACCGCGCTTTCTACGGCAGAGCGCGCCTGATCGGTTTTCGGGCGGAACTCTTTATTCAGCAGCGCGCTGAACTCGTCCTGGCTGAACGCCTGGCCCGCCTGCTGATCGTGTTGTTGAGTCTGGTTGCTCATCGATTATTCCTCGCTACCTTTCGCACTTTCGTCATTTTTTGGCAACTGGCTCAGGGATTTGAGCAGCGTCGGATCCTGGAGAATTTTCGCGATCAGCTCTTCCGCACCGTTTTTACCGTCCATGTAGGTCAGCAGGTTGGAGAGCTGGGTACGGGCTTCCAGCAGCTTGTTCAGCGGCTCTACTTTGCGGGCCACCGCGTCCGGCAGGAAGTCATCCATGCTGTCGAAGGTCAGATCGACGTTGAGCTTACCTTCGCCGGTCAGGGTGTTATCCACCTGGAACGCCACGCGCGGCTTCAGCGCCTTCATGCGTTCGTCGAAGTTGTCGATGTCGATTTCCAGGAACTTACGCTCGTCGACGGCTGGCAGATTTTCCACCGGCTTGCCAACCAGATCGGCCATAACGCCCATCACAAACGGCAGCTGAATTTTGCGTTCTGCGCCGTAGATCTCTACGTCGTACTCGATCTGCACGCGGGGAGCACGGTTGCGTGCGATGAATTTCTGTCCACTGTTACTCATTGCCATGATGTTCTCCATCAAAGATGCGCGGTGAAGGTGAAACGGCAGACTCCATGCCTGTCGTCATAATGCCAGGACGCGTCATTCGCGGCGTCCAAAGATGTTTTCCAGTTGGTTAACGCCGTCTGGCGCCAGGTCGCGAATAATGTCCATAAAGTTGAGTTCAGACAGCCGCTGCACCCGTTCAATCATCAGCGGTGCGGGATGGCTGGGTTCGTACTGCGCAAAATACTGTTTCGCTTTTTCCAGCATCAGCTGGGCGTCGGCGCGGCTGGTCACCTGCACGCTGCGCCAGTCCGTCACCTGCTGAACGGGCGACGCGGCCACCGGCTGCGGCTCGGCGTGCTGTTCAGCCTGCGCGTCACGGTTCGGCAGCAGCTTGCTGATATCGGTCACCTGACAGGCGCTGGAAACCAGTCCGACGGTTTTCAACAGCTGTTCCATCTCCGGGACGCCACTTTCCCCGAGATAGCCGGTAAGCAGTTCGCGGATGGCCAGCAGGCGTTCGTTGATCACGATTACCGCTTCGGTGCCGGGCTGATCGCCCCGGGCCAGCTCATCGATCAGTCGTGGACGACCGCCCGGATAATCCGGACACTCGGTTTTACTGCCGTCAAGCAGCGCCTGGGCGTCACGGAGCGAAATCTCATCGCCGTTTGAGCGGAGCAGTGAGGCGTTACGCACCGCGACCGTCAGGTCAGATTTATCACTCAGCCCGGCGAGGGCGTTGATGCGGTAGAACGGATCGGTTTCGCCATACTCTTCCAGCAGCGGGTAAAGTTGCTCCCAGTAACGGGACAGGGCTTCCTGCACCAGCAGTAGCCCGTCGGCGTAACCTGCCAGCCCGCGACGACGCGTCCAGGCATGGGTTAACGCCAGCATGACGCGAAGATCTTTGGTGCGACCCAGCAGGCTGGTGGCGAGTTTTTCCACCGTGTTCCAGTCGGCAGGCTCTGCCGGAATGATGGTGTCGCCAAACTGCTGCTCGGCTTTACCCTGACTGGCCTGACCCATGGCCTGGAAATCAGCGTCGTACTCCAGGTTTTCACCGCAGGGGTTATCGGGGCTTATCGGCGCGAGAAATTCATCGATATTCATAAGATCCCTGCTTATTCAAACATAGGCGGGTAAAGACCGTGGCGGCCCGGACGGGCGCCGCCTGCCGGATCGAACAGCAGCGTAAAGAGCTGCCCGGTGAAGTTTCCGCTGTGGACGTGGGTGTACAGCGGATAGCCGTCGCAGCGGTTTGTCCACCAGTAGCTGGTCTGGCGCAGCGGATCAAAACACTCCGCCGCCTGCGGCCAGCCCAGCGTGCTCTGACCATCGTCGTCATAGCCAATCACGTCGAGAATGTCGGAACGCTTTTGCGGCTCAACCGGCTGGGGCGCCGGGATGGTCATCAGCATTTCATCCAGCTGGGAGGCAGAATAGCTGTTACGCACCGCGTGCAGCCCCAGACGGCCAAGCTGCTGGTACCAGCTTTCAGCCTGCCCGAGCAGGCGGGATGACCACTCGGCGGGGGTGAAGCTCAGTTGCAGGCATACCGGATAGTGGCGGCCTACGCTGTCACGGCCCGGCAGCAGGCAGCCCATCTGAATCATCTGGCTACCGAGCATCGGCGGGACGACAAAGTTCCACACCGGGGCTTTAGAAAACGGGCGCTCGCCGCTGCGCTGCTCTTCCTGTTGCCAGGCCAGCAGGCCGACCTGGAACCAGTGCGACCACTGGCGTTGCAGGGTATCCGGAAAGCGACGCTGCAAAAAATCTCCGGCGCTGGGTAATTTGCCATACCAGCTATAACGGTTCATCGCAGGGGTATTCGTCATACGGCTGTCCTTGCGGTTATGGGCATGAGAAACGGGGAAGCTGGAACGGGTTGCGGATGCTGTTCGGGGCAAACTCCAGCGTAACCTGATGTCCGTCGACGTTGAAGGTGGCCTGACGGCTCAGGCTACCCGCGCCAGGGCTGGTGCGCGCCTTGTCGAAAAAGCGGTTGAGCGCCCAGGAACCGTTAGTTACCAGCGTTGCGGTGCTGCCATTGGCCAGACCGAGCTGCATACGCACCTGGTTCGTCCCGCCCGGCCCCGGCCAGGTCATGATCTGCACCGCCTGCGGACCGTGGCTGTAGCGCAGCAGCTGGCCGTCCACGTCCAGCGTCAGGTTCAGAATGGTGTTGTCCATCCGCACGGTGCGCACCGTGACCTTAAAGGATGGCGTGGTCGCGCCGTTGGCAAAGAAGGCATCGCGGACAGACTGCGCCTGCTGGAACGGACGCAACAGCCCTTCGCTGCCCGGCAGCGTTTTACCGTCGATGCCCGGCATAAAGCGCCAGTTCGCCTGGGTGGTGTCCACCTTGTTGGTCAGGTTGTCGCGGAAAAAGGTGTCCATCAGTCCGGTGCCCGGCGCGAACATGCGGGCGAGATCGTCCGGCGTCACCTCGGTGCTGGCGCTGCGCACCAGTGGATAACGCCCGGCAATCGCCTGACGGCAGAACCCACCCACTTCCACGTTAATGCGCTTACGCACGTTCTCCAGATCGCGACGCTGGGTATCGCTGCTGGCGCCGACGGCCATATTGCTGAACATGGTTTGCAGCCCGCCCGGCAGACGGCCCGCGCTGGCTTGCAGGCGGCTGATTGCATCGCCGCCCGGCGCGGGCATACCGCTGTTTGCCGCATCCTGAACGGCGGTCAGGTAGCGATAAAGCTCGTCAACCTGCTTAAGAAAATCGTCAAAGACGATGGTCTTGCCACCCTTCTCCAGCGGCTGCGCCAGCTCAATCATCGGCGCATAGTGGTCGGTCACCAGTTGCTCAGGCGCCTGCGTCACGACCGCGCCCTGCGTCGGGGCATTGTCACCGTTGCTGAACAGCGCTTCCAGCGTGCGGGTGGCGCGGTTGCTTTGGTCTTCCGCTTTCTGCGCATCTTCCGGCGCAGGCGCAGTGCGCGACAGGGTCAGCACCTTGCTCAGGTTAAGCACCAGACGGCGCAGCGGCGAGTTGGTGCCTGAAAGCAGGCGCGCGGTGTTAATACGCTGGGAAAGATCGGCGCTGTTGTTGAGCTGAATGTCAGCGAGAAAGCGATCCCAGTTGACGATAAAGTCGCGCATGTAGAGCTGGCGCACGGCGTTGTCGATCTGCTGTTTATCTTCCTGGGCGGTGGTCGCTCCCAGTACCCAGGCGTCGTCCTCGTGCAGGGCGGTGGTCACGCTGTCGATCTGGTCGTTGAAGCTCTTCCAGTAGCCGTCCGGCGTATAGAGGCCCGGTACGCCTTCACTCACCGGCTTGCCGCTTTTACGGGAAAACACCAGCTCGCTCTGCGGGCCGCCGAGATCTGAAAGCGAAACCGGCTTCAGGTTCTCATCATGCTCCAGCAGACGTTTCAGGCGGCCATATACGCGAGTTGAGAGCGGCTGCTGGTTGATAAGCGCCCTTTCACGTGCCACCAGATCCTCATCCTGCGCATACGGTGAAGCCTGAATTTTTGGCTCCAGCAGCTGGGTCAGGTGCCATTCCAGCTCCTGAAGCTGCGCCTGCGTCACGTTCTGTGGCAGGTTGCGTTGCAGGTTGAGCATCACCCACGAGTGCAGGAATTTGCCGTCATAGTGCTTCGGCTGGTAGAGCATCTGATAGGCTTTCAGCGCCTCATAGCTGTACTCCACGTCGCTGCCGTTGTCGTTGCGCAGCCAGGTGGTAATGTGCATCGCCACGGCGGGCAGCAGCATCTGATCCAGCGCCTTCTGATACAGAGACTGCGAGGCATCGCTGACGTCATCCCCGCGATAAAGCCCCATGCGGCGGGAAACCGGCGGGTCGTTAACGTCGAAGGCATTGCTTTTCGGCAGATCCACCAGGCTGTTAAGCAGCGGCAGAAGCGCAAACAGATCGCGCTGGGGCTGGTTTTGCAGCGCCTTGCTCTGCTGCTCCAGCATCGGCACTTTTGCGTCCACTTCTTCCAGATAGGCTTTATTTTTGGCGTAGCTGGTCAGCCACAGGCCACCCAGGATCACCAGCAGGGCCAGCAGCGCCGCGTAGCCGGACCACATCACGGCGCGGTTGCGCAGTTCCCACCAGCGGTTTTCCCCGGCGATGCCCGCTTCCTGGAAAATCACGTTTTGCAGCAGGTTTTTAATGAAGAAGCTTTGGCCCTTCGCGCCTGGGATCGGCGCCTCTTTGCTCACCGAATCCCAGCGCGTGCTTTCCCCCCCTTCAGGTAAGGAGAGCGCGCGATTCAGCTCGCCCATCACGCGGTCAAACGGCATCCCTTCCTGAGTGCCACTGGCAAAGTAGATGCCGCGCGGCGAAAATTCGGTTTCGAAGTTTGAACGGGCAAAGACCGTGCTCAGGTAGTCTGCCAGCAGCGGACGCAGCGCGGCGAACTCCTGCGGGAAGAGATAGGCTTCCGCACGGGTTTTGGCGTCATGCTCTTTGAGCATGGTTTCCGGAAGGCCAGCATCCAGACGCTGTTGCAGCAGGGAAAATTCCTGCTGGAAGTTGCCCATCAGGTCGTAATCAGCGTGTTTGGTCTGCTCCCACGGCAGCGTAAAGCCCCAGATCTGGTCGCGCTGGGCTTTGTCGTAATCCGCAAACCAGGCGCGGAAGCCTTTAAGCAGGTCCGCTTTGGTCACCATCACATACACCGGGAAGCGAATACCCAGCTGTTCATGCAGCTCGGAGAGACGCTGGCGCAGGTTGACCGCCTGCTGGCGCGAGGCCTCAGCGGACTGCGAAAGCAGGTCGGAAATGCTGATGGTGATAATCACGCCGTTAATGGGCTGGCGACGGCGGTATTTACGCAGCAGGTTGATAAATTCCAGCCACTCCCCGGCGTCCTGAACCTGCTCGCTCTCCTGAGTGGTGTAGCGCCCCGCGGTATCCAGCAGAACCGCCTCGTTGGTAAACCACCAGTCACAGTTGCGCGTGCCGCCAATGCCGCGCAGCGCGGTTTTACCGAAGCGATCCGCCAGCGGGAATTGCAGCCCGGAGTTGGCCAGCGCGGTGGTTTTACCTGAACCCGGCGCGCCAATAATGACGTACCACGGCAGCTGATAGAGGTACTGTGTGCTGAAGCGCTGCGTCCACTGCGCGCCATGTCCCGCTTTGCTGAAGTGGGCTTTTTTCAGCATCTGGGCGGCTTCATCGAAACGCCCGGCAAGGATCTGCTCCTCGCTGTTCAGACGTTTCTGCGGATCGGCCGCCTCCGGGCTGGTGGTATTTTCGTTGAGCTTGTCCATCAGCTTACGGTTCAGCCAGGCGTTATACAGCCGCGGCAGAATGTGGCTCTGGGCCCAAATCAGGTAGACCACCGCAATGCTGATGACGCGGTTCTGCTCTGATTCAAGGGGCCGGGTATCCACGATGGACAACAGCGGGCCAATCATCCAGATGACCGCCGCGAGCGCCGTTACGCCCAGGAAGCTCCACAGAATGCGATTGGTCAGTATAGAAAGTAGAGTTGTCAGCATCCTTAGTTTCCTTGCGGCAATCCGTTCAGCTCGGCCTGGGTATTGTCAGGCGATACCAGCAGCGTAATCTCTACGCGGCGGTTACGGGCGCGATTTTCAGGCGTGGTGTTAGGCGCTACCGGGTTGATCTCACCCCGCCCTTCGGCTTTGACGCGCTCAGGCTGTGAGAGGCTACCCTGGAGCTGTTTTTGCACCGAACGGGCGCGCTCAAGCGAGAGTTCATAGTTAGAAGCGAAGCGTGCGCTGCGGATCGGCACGTTGTCGCTGTACCCCACCACCAGAATTTTGCCGCTGACGTTATTCATCGCCTGGGCGATGCGGTCGATGACCGGCTCATAGCGATCGCGCACCACCGTTGAGGCCGAGGCAAAGAGTCCGTCCCCTTTCAGGATCACCACGCTGCGATCCGCCTCATCCTTAACGGCCACCAGACCGGCATCAATTTCTGGTTTCAGGAAGCCGCGCAGGTTCAGCACCGCCGGCAGCTGACGCGCAGGCTGCTGGATGGTGGTTTCCGGCAGTTGGGACTGGTAAATTTTCGCCAGCACCGGGCTGGTGTTATCACCCAGACGCCAGTTCAGCACGATATAGAACAGGCAGGCGATAAAACCGACCAGCGCCACGCACGCCCAGAGTGGGATCATCGGCCGCCAGAGCTTGCGCAGAACGGGGCGATCTTCCGGGTGCGGCGAGAGCGGCGGCGGGTAGCTGCCGCGCACGCCACGGATCATCTGCCACAGGCGCTGTTTGATGGTTTCAAGCTGGGTCCGGCCATTGTCCAGCACGCGGTAGCGGCCTTCAAAGCCGAGCAGCAGACAGTAGTTGATCATCTCCAGCAGCAGAATGTGTTCGCGCGGATTCTGCGACAGACGCGCCAGCAGCTGGAAAAACTTCTCGCCGCCCCAGGTTTCGTTATGAAACGTCACCAACAGACCATTGCTTGACCAGACGCCGCTGCTTCCCCACGGGGTCAGCGCGGCGGCTTCGTCCAGCGCCGTGCAGAGGCAGTAGCGCGCGCCGACAATCACTTCATACGGTAAGCCCGCCTGCTGGCATCGCACTTCGAAACGGCGAATTTCGTCAATCAGGCGCTGGCGCAGCCCGACCTGATCGTCGTGGGAAACCGAATGACGGATTTGCGGAATCGCATTGAGCAGCGGATTGGCGGCCGCCACCAGCTGATTGTTCCCACTGGCTCCGGTAAACACGGCATCACTGCCGGTATCCTGTCGTTCCTGCATATTAAGCGCTCGCTTTATTATTCTGTCGGGCTACGGATGGCCCAGAACTCCATATCGAGACCCGGGAATTCCCCTGCGAGATGCAGCGCGAATGCCCCGGACTTGTCCATCTCGTGCCACAGTTCGCTGCCCCTCTCGAGCTCGAAATAGCTGTAGCCTGCATGCCACGGGATCTGCGGCGGCGCGACGGGCATTGCCCGAAGCATGATGCCCGGCAGCTGGAGCTGGACCAGATCGCGAATTTTCGACACTGGCGCAACCTTCATCTGGGCAGGGAAATGGGTTTGCAGGTGTTCGCCGGGGACATTGGCTTTTACCGCCAGCACGAAGCCAAATTCGCGGACCATGCTGGTCTCCGGCACGGTGGCGATGTTCAGCCCGTGGGAGCGTTCGTGCAGCGGCAGCTGGATGGCATGATCTTCCATGACCAGCGACAGCCCCTGACGCAGCATCAGCATCAGTTTGCTGAAGCAAACGGCGAGATCGTCATGGTCGTATACCGGCAGTATGCTCTCTGCGGTACGCTGCGGCGTCCAGGTGGCGAGCTCCGTGGCAAACGGCAGCCAGCTGCGCCAGAGCGCTTCCGGGTGAAGCAGCGGCAGCGTTTTTAAATGTGAGACGTCGCCAAGGTGGCGGTTGATCAGCGAGAGAAGCGTGAACTCAACCATCTCGGACGTATTGAAACGCCCCGGCTGGCGCAGTCGACCGCCGATCTGCTGGCTACGCTGCACCAGCAAGCCGTGCAGGTCATTGATCATACCATACAGCTGCGGGCTGTTATTGGCGTTCAGCATTGGCGGGATGTAGCTGTTATCCAGCCGCACGTGGTTGTCGTTGCGCTTTTCGGTGACGTACGCCACGCCGATGGCGGTCCATTCTGCCGTCAGATCTTTCTCCAGCATCAGGGTCAGACGCAGGCGGCCAAACTGGACCGTCGCCTCCCCGACCGACATGGCGTTGTCGTCTTCCACCTCTTGTTCAAAGGTAATAAAACGCGCCAGAGAAGACTGCTCCTCGCTGAAAATCACCTCTTCACGGCCACCGCGACGAACCGGCAGCGCAAGCACCACCTTTTCATTGGTGAGATTATCGGGGATTTTTAGCGGAGCCGGACCGTTGCGGTCGCTGCGAACCTGGAAAAAGGTGCCGTCAGGCAGCAAACCGCTACAGTAGCTCAGGGCAATACAGCCCTGGCGTAGCATCGCTTCATCCAGCTCAAGGTCGAGAAAGCCCCAGAGATACGATCGCTGCAAGGCCCCCCACTCACGAACGTGGTTGAGGAGGTAACTTTCTGTCCGCTGAAAATGGTGGGGACGCAGGAACATGCCCTCGGTCCAGACGACCTTTTCTGCTTTCGTCATGATGATCTCTTTCCTGTTATGAAGGGCGTTACTGGCTGATGACCCGGATACCATTTACGTCAAGAAAGACGCTGGCCTGGAGTTCATCTGCGGACCATTTCCAGAACTGGTAAATCGCGTTTTCGCCGGGAACAGGCAAAGGAAGTGAGACGCGCCATTTTTTGCCGTCCAGCGCCTGGTATTCCGCCATCACGCCGATATAGCGCGCTTCCGGTGAGCTTTGTCCGCTCAGGGTTTTCGAAAGCTGGCCCGGCATCAGGAAGAACACATCGCTGTTCAGCAGATTCGCGCCAAGCGTGGCTGACGCGTTGTTCTGTAAGGAGTAGAAGTCACTGGACATGAAATCCGCATCGGATTTCAGCAGCAACACTCTGACCTTAAGCGGTGCAGAATCATTGATTTGAGGATGAGCCTGAAACTGAAGATTGTAGCGGGAGGGGTCGCTGTGTGAAGACGACGTACAACCACCGATCAGCGCGAGAATCAACGCAAAAAAAGGGAACCACATCCGATGAAAATTTTTATTATTCATAAAAATATGCTCGTGAAACCCGTTTAGTTCAGGATCCAGGTACCGTTCGCGCTGTCTTTGCAGGCTTTGCTGTTGCCATCGACATCAACACAGGTGGTTTTCTTACGCGCTTTCGGGCGCAGTGCCTGTTTACGCACGGTGGCTTCGTACTGGTCAGCCTTGATCACGGCACGCATCGGCACGTAACCAATCAGCTGTTCACTCCCTTCATCGGCCAGCGCCATCCAGAAATGTTCAACCTGCCCCAGCACAACGTAAGTTTTGCCGGTCTCAAGCGTACGGATCACTTTTCCGCCGTAGTCAGGACGGCTCATCAGGGATGCCGGGTACATGGCACGGTACGGTTCATTCACCTGAGTGAACTCCGCCGGAGGGGTAACAGCGTGACGGTGCGTCAGCGTGATGCCATTCACCTGGCTGGTCACAATCGTATCATCGGTGATCGCTGGTTTCTGCGGCGCCTTACAGCCCGCCACCGCCATAACAAACAAAAGTGATAACAATACGCGCAGTTTCATATGCTTTTCCGTAGCGATATTTAGAGGATGAAGAGAGGGGATAAAATTTGACTTAGGTGCTATTGTTAAAATAGTCGGAATATTTTCAGCAGGTAACTATTTTAAGGCATAGCTACCGCACGAACCCGACAGAAATGGGCCCAGCATGCTCCTGACATATTTTGACAAACGGTAGACAAGTTTACATGAGCTTGTCATCAATTCAATATTTCCCACCTGCTTAATGGCGTTTAATGATACGCCCAATGCATTATAGGATTAATCTCATAAAAAATGCGCACTTAGGTAAAATCGTCTTTTTCTTAGACAGATTTCGAGCATAACTCTATGAAAATTAATGGCTAAACAGGAAAAAGAGAACCACTATCATTAACGTAACCCCTTATTATCTCCACTACCATAATTAGTAGAATTTCATTTTTTCTGTGCGCTGCGGGATATATCTGGGATATTTTCATTGTTGCATTCAGAAGATAACTTTTATTGTGCACGAGCGTCCCGCATAAACAAATGGCGGCTAAGAAAATGGCAGAAATTTAATTTCGCGATCCGAAATAACCTGAGCAAAATTCCCCTTTGGGGTTATTTTTTGCACCTAAACAATTAAGCCCGGCTACATCTTTTTGCTCTCTCATCGTTCAGCGCGCTCCCTTGCAGCCCATAAACTGGGGGGGTTCAGCGGCGCTGACAGTGAACCTCACGCAAGAAGTTTTACCGTTACTACATATTTATTTTACTTCTTCCCAACATCTGCCGTTCTACTCTTTCACCCGGCACGCCTCATTTGTCTCTTCTACAATGTTCGCCTGCCGCTTGACTTATTTTGTGATAAAGGTACTTTTCAGGACATGAAGAAGATCCTGATTATCGTTCCCGATGGTGGCATGTTGTTTGAGGCCGCCGGTATCGCCGACATTCTGATGCAGGCCAACCGGCTGCACCCGGACGGCCTTGCGCAGCCCCGCTACCGCACCATTATCGCCACCACCCAGCCTCATCTGGTGATCCACGGCCAGTCCGGCTTGAACCTGCTGGCGGACTATCGCCTGCCGGAGCTTGATCCGCGCGAGCCGCTGGACACGATCATCATTACCGGCCGCGGCATGAATGAGCTGGAGAGCACCGCCGTGGTGGACTGGCTGCACCTGGCCGCGCCGCATGCGCGACGCGTCGCCTCTGTCTGCGGCGGGGCCCTGCTGCTGGCACAGGCCGGACTGCTCGATGGGCGCCGGGCAACGACCCACTGGCGGCTTCTGGAAACCCTGAAAACCCGCTATCCTGCGGTCAACGTTGAGGGCGGCCCGCTCTATGTTCAGGATGGCCCCGTCTGGACGTCCGGCGGCGTCAGCTCCGGGTTTGACCTGACGCTGGCGCTGGTGGAGGATGATTACGGCTTCACCCTCGCCCGCAATGTGGCGCAGGATATGGTGATGTACCTGCGTCGGCCTGGCGGCCAGCTACAGTTCAGCCGCTATAATCTGGAGCAGTCCGGCGCGACCGGACCAGTCAGCGAACTGCAAAGCTGGATCCTGCAAAACCTCACCGCAGATTTGTGCGTCGAAAGGCTGGCCGAACGGGTCGCCATGAGCCCGCGCAATTTCACCCGCGTGTTCACGCGTGACGTGGGCGTGCCTCCGGCCCGTTATGTCACCGAAGCGCGTCTGGCCGCCGCCCGACAGCTTCTGGAGCAGACCCAGGATCCGCTTGAGGTCATTGCCGAAAAAAGCGGGTTTGGTACCAGCATCAACCTGCGCCGCGTTTTTGAAAAGCAGCTTCATCTTACGCCGGGCGAATACCGCCAGCGCTTCCACTGCCGTAGAATGGCGTAATATGATCCTTTTTTGTCATTTACGCCATACGACCTGACGCCTACAGTAACTCCAGACAACACAGATAAGGAGTGCATCATGGTTAAGGTCGGTATTAACGGTTTCGGCCGTATCGGACGTAATGTCCTGCGCGCGGCGCTGGGCAACCCGGATCTCCAGATTGTGGCCATTAACGATCTGACGGACAGTAAAACCCTCGCCCATCTGCTGAAATATGACTCTCTGCTCGGCACGCTGCCGGTGCCTGTGGAAGCGGCGGACGGCGCGCTACAGGTTGACGGGCAACGCATCACCGTATTCAGTGAACGCGACCCGGCAAACATTGCGTGGAAAGACGCAGGCGTTGAGGTGGTAATTGAAGCAACCGGCTTCTTCACCGAACGTGAAAAAGCGGCGGTGCATATCACGAGCGGCGGCGCAAAACGCGTCATTATTTCCGCCCCGGCTAAAAATGATGATCTGACGGTGGTGATGGGCGTGAACCACACGCTGTACGATCCGGCCCAGCATTTTGTGGTCAGCAACGGGAGTTGCACCACTAATGGTCTGGCGCCAGCGGCGCTGGTGCTGCACCAGCAGTTTGGCATTGAGCACGGGCTGATGAACACCACGCATGCCTACACCAACAGCCAGGCGCTGCATGACCAGCCGGAAAAAGATCTGCGCGGCGCGCGCGCGGCAGCATTATCCATTGTGCCTTACTCCAGCGGCGCGGCAAAAGCGCTCGGGAAAGTGATCCCCGAGCTTGACGGTAAACTCACCGGGTATTCTCTGCGCGTGCCGGTTCCGGTGGTGTCGATTGTCGATCTGACGGTGACGCTGAGCCGCAACGTGACCGCCGAAGAGGTGAATGACGCGTTCCGTCAGGCTGCCGCCAGCGGGCCGCTGAAAGGCATCCTGGGCTACAGCGATGAACCGCTGGTCTCCCGTGATTATCAGGGCGACCCGCGCTCATCCATCATCGACGGGCTTTCAACGCTGGTGATTGGCGGGAATATGGTGAAGATCCTGTCGTGGTATGACAACGAGTGGGGCTTCTCGAACCGTCTGGTGGATCTGGCGGTGCTGATGGATAAGAAAGGGTTGTAGCCGATCGTATTGCCGGGTGACGCTTGCGCATACCCGGCCTGCAAAATGGCCCCTCTGCCTGCTAACAGAGGGGCATCATGACACTCTTCAGAAATAATATTTAAACCGCACACGACCGCCATAACGATCGTCGTTCTTATCGCTTCCCTTTTTCGGCGACGCGTTCACCCACGAAGCGTAGGCGCCCAGGTAAATGTTAAAGTTCTTCATCTTCATTACGTTGGGAATAAGGTACGACGCATGGACAGTGTGAATATCATACTCACCCGGATCGGTGATCCAGCAATCATTCTCACACTCTGCGTCAAAGGTTGAAGTGTTAAATTCGTCGATTTCGTTATGCGCATAAATATAGCCCAGCTCAGCGTTACGCCACAGGGCATTGACGCCGGAGGTGAAGTCCGTTTCGTCTGCGGCGTCAAGATACGCTGTGTTGAGATTCACGACTATGCCATCCTCAGGATCGGCTTTCAGACCATCCCAGGTCATGGTGAATCCGTAACCGGTGCGGTCAGACTGATCGACCCAACGACCCGCGTCATCCCGATAGCCATAAGCATTGTTGACCAGATTGGTTTCCATGGCGACGGCCGTTGAGAACGGGCCGTCCTGCCACGAAATAACTGGCCGGACATAGGCGACGTTCTTATCATTTTCCAGTTCCGCGCCATGGTAGCGCTGGTCGACGTACAGATCGCTGCCGTCTTTGAACAGCGTATTCAGCTCGAAATACCAGTTATCCAGCGTTTTACTCATCAGGAAGTTACCGCCGCTGTCGGTACGGCCACGCCCCTCTTTCAGCATATAAATGTAACCATAGCCGTCGCTATAAAGATCGTCCGCTGTATTGCCCGAGTATTCAACAAAGGTATCCTGGTTGAGCGGGAACATATCGTAGGCTTCAAAACGTCCAACTTTAATTTCCCAGTCGTTTTCTGCGCCAAAGAAAAATACCGCATCATCAAGGTACATTTGCCCTGCCAAATCGCCCAGTGGTTGTACAGAAAATCCGGAAAAATGGCCGTTATCCATTTTTCGATAACCATCAAACCCCAGCAAAATACGACCATTAATATCCCACCGTTCTTTATCTCCCGGTGCCCAGTCGCTATTAGCACTTTGCTTAACAGAAGTCAGACTGCCGGTTTTGCTGGCAGCATCCATATTAAATTCCACATCGCCATAAAATTTTATATCTCCAAAGCCCGAAAGCGTCAGCTTCGGTGGTGCGTCTTTATTGACGGGCTCTTCTGACTGGACGACCACGGGAGCAGCCTGCTGACTGGCCGCCTGCTGTTGTTTCAACGCCTCGATTTGCGCCTCCAGTTGCGCCAGTTTTTCATCTACGCTCGTCGCGCTTTGTGCCGCAAAAAGAGAGCCAGAACAGAGTGCCCCCACGAGGACAACCATTTTTTTAAATTGCATAGAATCCATCCTGAAATAAAAGTGAATACCCAAAGTGATGGGCCACTCTATTTCGTCTAAATGCTTTTCGGCAGGCTATTATGTTTTTTGTTATGTCGGTTATGTTTTTTACTTTGTGTGACCTTCACGGAAAGTTATTCGCGGAATGTAATAAAGAAACACAACCCCGTTCACAGAATTAAAAAAGGTTGCAACCCATAAGCCTGGTCAATATTCATGGCGTGCCCTGACAGGATATTTAATTAAAATCATTCCCCAAAAAACATTCCCCGAGTAAATAGTTTTCGGCGCGCTTCTCACGTCCGGGCGCGGCGGTAAATTGTCTGGTAATGCGCAAAATGGGATATCTAACACGCGAAGCGGGCAATATTCGTCTAAGGTTTTCAGGTGATTGACGACAGCGGTGACGCTGCCCAGCGACGAATGGAGATGAACCGATGATAAAAACTCGAATGCTACGCCCTGGCTTGTTACACCTTACGTTGGCAGGCGCCCTACTCGGTGTTACCGCATTTGGTTATGCTGAAGACCAGCCAACGAGCCAGCAAAGCTCACCTGATATTCTCCTTGGCCCCCTCTTTAATGAAGTACAGAGCGCCAAACTGTTCCCGGATCAGAAAACCTTCGCGGATGCCGTTCCCAAAAGCGACCCGCTAACCATCCTGGCGGATTACCGGATGCAGCATACCCAGTCCGGTTTTGACCTGCGCCACTTCGTAGAGATGAACTTTATCCTGCCGAAGGAAGGTGAGAAATACTTTCCCCCTGAAGGCCAGAGCCTGCGCGAACACATAGACGATCTGTGGCCTGTACTGACCCGCACCACTGACAAAGCGAACAAATGGGATTCCCTCCTGCCCCTGCCAAAGCCCTATGTCGTGCCGGGAGGACGCTTCCGCGAAGTCTATTACTGGGACAGCTATTTCACCATGCTGGGGCTGGCCGAGAGCGGCCACTGGGATAAGATCGGCGACATGGTGGACAACTTCGCTTACGAGCTTGATACCTGGGGCCATATCCCTAACGGTAACCGCAGCTACTACCTGAGCCGCTCTCAGCCGCCTTTCTTCTCGCTGATGGTGGAATTGCTGGCCACGCATGACAGCGACGCGTTGAAGAAATACCGTCCGCAGATGGAGAAAGAGTACGCTTACTGGATGGAGGGGGCTGATGGGCTCCAGCCTGGTCAGGCGAACAAACGCGTGGTGAAGCTGGATGACGGCTCGATCCTCAACCGCTACTGGGACGATCGGGACACGCCGCGCCCTGAGTCGTGGCTGGATGACGTGACCACCGCCAAAAATAACCCTAACCGTCCGGCCACCGAGATTTACCGCGATCTGCGCTCTGCCGCGGCCTCGGGCTGGGATTTCAGCTCCCGCTGGATGGACGATCCACAGAAGCTGGGTACCATCCGCACCACCAGCATCGTGCCGGTGGATCTGAATGCGCTGATGTTTAAGATGGAAAAACTGCTGGCCCGCGCCAGTCAGGAAGACGGCGATAACGCCAGTGCAAGTAAATATGACGCGCTGGCCTCCGCACGTCAGAAAGCCATGGAAAGCCACCTGTGGAACGATAAAGAGGGCTGGTATGCGGATTACGATCTGAAAACCGGGAAGGTGCGTAATCAGCTGACGGCCGCAGCCCTCTTCCCGCTGTATGTGAAGGCCGCATCACAGGATCGCGCCGATAAAGTGGCCGCAGCCGCGTCGTCACGCCTGCTGAAACCGGGCGGTATTTCTACCACCACCATCAACAGCGGGCAGCAGTGGGATGCGCCGAACGGCTGGGCGCCGTTGCAGTGGGTAGCGGTGGAAGGGTTGCAGAACTATGGTCAGCAGAAAGTGGCGATGGACGTAACCTGGCGTTTCCTGAAAAACGTTCAGCATACCTACGATCGCGAGAAGAAACTGGTTGAGAAGTACGATGTCTCTTCGACCGGTACCGGCGGTGGCGGCGGTGAGTATCCGTTGCAGGACGGTTTCGGCTGGAGTAACGGCGTGACGCTCAGGATGCTGGACATGGTCTGCCCGAAAGAGAAGCCGTGCGACAGCGTACCGGAGAATCAGCCTGCGGCAAACGATGATGTTGCACCTGAGAAACAGGCGGCGCAGTAGCGCCCCTCACCCTGCCCCTCTCCCCGGTGGGGCGAGGGGATGGTTCCGTGCAATAGATTGGCCCGGTAGCGAAGCGCCACCGGGCTTTTTTCAGAAGCTGTAACTCGCCCCGACCTGGAACGTGCGGTCACGGCCTATCCAGCAGTTGGTCGCGTCATAGCAGGTGAGCGTCTCTTTGTTGGTGACGTTCTGCGCGCTCGCTTTCAGCGTCAGCCCCTCCAGCGATGGCGCCAGCTCGCCCATGCGGTAGGATGCCGCCAGATCGTACTGCGTCGTACCGCCCAGCTTGCCTGCGTCGTTGGCTGGCGAGATCTCCATCGGCCCGGTGTAGCGTGCCCCTGCCCCCAGCGTTAACCCTCTCAGCGGTGTGCTGTCAAAGGTGTAATCTCCCCACAGATTAAAGGCGTTCTCAGGGACCTGCGTCGGTCGTTTGCCCTGGTATTTGTCATCTTCGGTATTGATGGCGTGGGTGTAGGCATAGTTGGCAATCAGCGTCAGGTTATCCGTTGGACGACTCATAGCGGAAAGCTCCGCACCTTTCGATTCCACTTCCCCGGTCTGGCGATAGTTGAGGAAGCCCGGATCGCTGGTCACCACATTTTTCTGACGAATGTTAAACACCGAGGCGGTGAAGGTGGTTGCGTATTCCGCCAGCAGGTATTTCACCCCACCCTCCACCTGCTTGCTGGTGGTGGGCTTAACGTCTTTCGCGGTCAGCGTGCCCTGCGGCGATACCGGGGCGAACCCTTCCGAATAGCTGATAAACGGCGAGAGACCATTGTCGAAGGCATAAAGCGCGCCCAGTCGCTTGGTGAGGCGATCCTGCGATACCCAGGCTTTGTCACCGTTTTGCAGATAGTTGGTGGTGACAGAACGGTAGTCGTCATAGCGCAGGCTGGCCAGCACGTTCAGCCCGCCAAACGCAATCTGATCCTGGAGGTAATAGCCATTCTGCTGATAGCTGAGACGGTTTTTCTGCGCGGTTTCAAGCCCCAGCGCATCGTTATCGATCTGCGAGTGATCCGGATTACGCATATCGATACCCGGTGTGGACGAGGCGTAACGATAATGGAAGTGAGAGTTCAGCTTCTGGTAGTCAAAGCCCGCCAGCAGATGATGTTTCCAGTCCCCCAGCGCGACGGTTCGGGTGACCTGGTTATCAATGTTGAAGCTCTGTAAATCTTCATCCGTGGTATAGGCGAAGCGGTTAAGCTGGTAGACCTCGCTGCCCGTCCCGGTTGAATAGGCGCTGCGCTGGTGGGTGTCCACGTCAAAGTAGCGCGCTTTCTGATTAAAGCCCCAGCCACTGTCAAACTCGTGCTCAAAGCTGTAGCCCAGCATCCACTGGCGCTGCTTAAAGCCGCTCCACTCATCCCCGGCATAGTCACGACGATCGGCGTATTTAGACCGCAGATAGCTAAGCGGCATCGGATCAGACGGCGTCAGGCTCGGCGTATTTTGCGCCAGCGCGTCAATGGTCAGGCGCGTTTTGTCATCCGGCTGCCAGGTCACGGAGGGGGCCACCAGATAGTTTTCATAGCGCGTGGTGTGCGCCTGTTCGTCACTCTCTGTCGCTTTACCCAGCAGGCGATAGTTCCAGTCGCTGGTCGCAATCTGCCCCGTGGAGTCCAGGTACCCCTCTTTCAGATTGCGGTTTCCGGTGTTAAAGCCCAGTTCTGTTTTCGCCTCTTTCTGCGGCTTTTTACTCTGAATATTGACCAGCCCGCCCGGGGAGCCGCCGCCATACAGCACGGATGACGGCCCCTTCAGGATATCGACGCTCTCAATCAGCAGCGGATCGATTCGCGCTTTGGTGTTCCCGGTGACGTTATAGGGAAGTTGCAGGCCGTTGTAGAACTCCTGCTCGACGTTGAACCCGCGGATTTTGTACTCGCTCATGTAAGAGGTGCTCCCGCGCACCTCCGTGGAAACGCCCGGCGCATAGCGCAGGATCTCGTTTACCGAACTGGCGTGCCGCTGCTCAATCTCTTTAGCGGCGATGGTGTTGATCACCTGGGGCGTTTTACTTTCCGCGACGGCTGATTTCGTGGCGCTGTTGGTCCAGGCAGGGAGCGCGCTGCCCTGCTCTGTACCGGTCACCACGATGGTGGGTTCTTCTGCAAAAGCCTGTGTTTGCAATGCCAGCGTGACGGCGCCTGCCAACGCGCATAACGCAAAACGTGAGGTGCTCATAGTGTCGTCTTGTTATTAGATGCTATTGGGAACGCCAATTATTATCATTTCCATTAGCAAATCAATATCGGCGGAGAAAAACAGATCGTTTGTATTAAGTTTCATGCCAGCGTGCCGATAACCCAGAGACAGTCTGTCATCTATCGAGGAGCCATCTGGCGTGAGTAGCTACAGTGAGCAGTTCCTGAAACAAAATCCGCTGGCTGTATTAGGGGTGTTACGCGACCTGAAAAAGGGCGAGGTGCCGCTGCGCATCAACTGGTCAACCAGCCAGTTTATCAGCAAGATCCTGGACGTGACGGCAGAACACCTGATCGTGGATCTGGGTAGCCAGAGCGAAGAAAACCGTGCCGCGCTCCAGGCAGAAAACCTCTCGGTGATGGCCGAAACGCAGGGGGCTAAAGTCGAGTTTATACTGCCCCGCCTGACCACGATCGCGTACCAGGGTTTGCCTGCGTTTATCGCTCCCCTGCCCGCTAACCTCTGGTTCGTGCAACGCCGCGAGTTTTTTCGCATCAGCGCCCCGCTTCACCCGGCCTATTTCTGTAAGGCAAAAATGCCGGACAAAAAAGAGATCCGCTTTCGTCTCTTCGACCTGTCACTGGGCGGGATGGGCGCGTTAATGGATACGCCGAAGCCGGAAGGACTGGTGGAAGGCATGCGTTTTAGTCAGATTGAGCTGGATATGGGCGGATGGGGACGCTTCTGGTTTGACGCCCAGCTGATTGCCATCAGCGAGCGTAAGGTGGTGGACAGCAAAAACGAAACCATTACCACGCCGCGATTGAGCTTTCGCTTTCTGAATGTCGGGCCAGGCGCCGAACGCGAACTACAGCGCATCATCTTCTCACTGGAGCGTGAAGCGCGGGAACGCGCGAACAAAGTGCGCTGAAAGGCGTCGGGCAGCATGCTGCCGCCCGACAAAGGCGTTACATGGCGTCCATCGCTTTCTGTACTTTCCAGATATAACGTGGAGCCTGTGCTGACGGATGATTCTTCACAACGTGCTCGAAGAATTCATCTTTATCCATATCGTTAATCTCTTCTATCGCCTCTTTGCGATCGGATGAGAAGGTTCGGAGCAGCGCGCCGGCTCCGTTAACGTACGACACCACCAGCGCATATTGCATCACTTCCGGATCGTCAATCCCCTTCAGAATGCCATGCTCGAGAATGCTCAGGTAAGCGGTTCCCATAGAGATATTACGTTCCGGGTTTTTCAGCTCGCTGGTGGATGGCTGTCCCTTCCAGCCCATGTAGCGATAGACCTCTCTTCCCGCCGTCGAGGCTTTTAACTGCATCAGCCCCACCGCATTCGATTTACTCACCAGCGTCGGGTTGCCGCCGGACTCCACGGCAATGATCGCCGTGATCAGACGCGGGCTCACGCCCCAGGCCTTCCCGGCTTGTTCGCTGATCGGCATCCACTGCATGGCCCGCTTTACCGGCACTTCAGGGTTCCAGGGGGGATTTTGATAATCATGTTTTGAACTACAGCCAACGAGCAGCACAATCAAAAAAGCAAACCATCTCAATTTCACGTCATCTATCCTTATAGCCGGTCATCGCGGTACGTCGCCCCTTGAAGCAGGCGGCGTATAAGCGGCATGATATAGACAATTAGATTCTCATTCAGCAAGGAATTGCCATGCCTCAGTTTCATCTCATCGCACCGTCAGGCTACTGCATCAACCAGGAGGCGGCACAGCGGGGCGTTCAGCGCCTGCTGGAAATGGGCCATCAGGTAGAAAATCAGACTATTATCCCCCGCCGTATGCAGCGTTTTGCCGGTACGGAGGCGCAGAGACTGAGCGATATCAACAGCCTGGCGACGCTGGAAGGTGAAAACACTATTGTGCTGGCCGTGCGCGGCGGCTATGGCGCAAGCCGGCTGCTGGAGAGCATCGACTGGGCCGGGCTGGCCGCGCGCCAGCAGCAGGATCCGCTGTTAATCTGCGGACACAGCGATTTCACGGCGATCCAGCTCGGCCTGCTGGCGTTGCATAACGTCATTACCTTTAGCGGCCCGATGCTGGCCGGCAACTTTGGTGCGCCGGAGCTGGATGCGTTTACGCAGGACCATTTCTGGCGCGCCCTGCAAAACCCGACGTTCACCATCGAGTGGCAAGGCAATGGACCGCACTGGGAATGTGAAGGACAGCTGTGGGGCGGCAACCTCGCGATGCTGGTGTCGCTGATTGGCACGCCGTGGCTGCCGCAGATCACGGACGGCATACTGGTGCTGGAAGATATCAACGAACACCCGTTCCGCGTCGAACGTATGCTGTTGCAGCTGTATCACGCCGGGATTCTGGATCGGCAGTCGGCCATTGTGCTGGGCAGTTTTAGTGGTTCAGCCCTCAACGATTACGATGCGGGCTATTCCCTGGAGACGATGATTGATTTCATTCGTTCCCGGCTGGATATCCCGGTGATCGCCGGTCTGGATTTCGGCCATGAGCAGCAAACCGTTACCCTGCCGCTGGGTGCCCAGGCGCACCTTGTACACGATAATTCAGGCAGTCGGTTAACAATCAGCGGTCATCCGGTCTTAAAGGCATAAAAAAGCCGTTATTCCCCCTCAATAAAACGCAGTTAACGTTGTTATTATGTTAGGGTTTTAATAACAGCGTTCACATTGAGGTGGGAGTAAGACGACATTGGGTGCCACAGCGATAATCAGTCTTTTCATTCTGGGTTCCATCCTGGTAACCTTTAGCATTTTATTAAGTTCATTTTCATCGCGTCTTGGCATACCTATTCTTGTCATTTTCCTGGCTATCGGCATGCTTGCCGGGATCGACGGTATCGGCGGTATCCCCTTCGATAATTACCCTTTCGCCTATATGGTGAGTAACCTCGCGCTGGCGGTGATTCTGCTGGACGGCGGAATGCGCACCCAGGCAAGTTCGTTTCGCGTTGCCTTAGGCCCGGCGCTGTCTCTGGCGACCGTCGGCGTGCTGATCACCTCCGGCCTGACCGGCATGATGGCGGCCTGGCTGTTTAACCTCGATATAATGGAAGGCCTGCTGATTGGCGCGATTGTCGGCTCTACCGATGCGGCGGCGGTTTTCTCACTGCTCGGCGGCAAGGGGCTGAACGAACGCGTTGGCTCCACGCTTGAGATTGAATCCGGCAGTAACGATCCGATGGCGGTGTTCCTGACCATTACCCTGATTGAGATGATCCAGCAGCACGAAACCGGCCTGAGCTGGATGTTCGCCTGGCACATCCTCCAGCAGTTTGGCCTCGGGATTATCATTGGTCTCGGCGGCGGTTACCTGTTACAGCATACGATTAACCGTATTACGCTGCCTTCCGGCCTTTACCCGCTGCTGGCCCTGAGCGGTGGGATCCTGATCTTTGCCGTCACCACCGCGCTGGACGGCAGCGGTATTCTGGCGGTTTACCTTTGCGGTTTCCTGTTGGGCAACCGACCGATTCGCAACCGTCACGCCATCTTGCAGAACTTCGACGGTCTGGCCTGGCTGGCGCAGATCGCCATGTTCCTGGTGCTGGGCCTGCTGGTGACGCCGTCGGACCTGCTGCCTATCGCCGTACCGGCGCTGCTTTTGTCGGCCTGGATGATCTTCTTCGCCCGTCCGCTGTCGGTGTTTGCCGGGCTGCTGCCGTTCCGCGGGTTTAACCTGCGTGAGCGGATATTTATCAGTTGGGTGGGGCTGCGCGGCGCGGTGCCAATTATTCTGGCAGTGTTCCCGATGATGGCCGGGCTGGACAACGCCCGCCTGTTCTTCAACGTCGCCTTCTTCGTAGTGCTGGTGTCGCTGCTGTTCCAGGGAACGTCGCTGGGCTGGGCGGCGAAAAAAGCCAAAGTGGTGGTACCGCCCATTGGCTGGCCGGTCTCCCGCGTGGGGCTGGATATTCACCCTGAGAATCCCTGGGAACAGTTTGTCTACCAGCTAAGCGCCGATAAGTGGTGCGTGGGCGCGTCCCTGCGCGATCTGCATATGCCCGCTGAAACGCGCATTGCCGCCCTGTTCCGGGATAACGCCCTGCTTCACCCGACCGGCAGCACGCGGCTGCGTGAGAACGATATCCTCTGCGTGATTGGCCGCGAGCGCGACCTGCCTGCCCTCGGCAAGCTGTTCAGCCAGTCGCCCCCGGTGGCGCTGGATCAGCGTTTCTTCGGCGATTTTATCCTCGAAGCCAGCGCCCGCTTTGCGGATGTGGCGCTGATTTATGGCCTGGAAGGTGGACTGGAGAATCGCGATAACCAGCAAACACTGGGTGAAATTATTCAGCAATTATTAGGAGCTGCGCCGGTCGTCGGTGACCAGGTGGAGTTTGCCGGGATGATCTGGACGGTAGCGGAGAAAGAAGATAACGCGGTGCGCAAAGTCGGCGTAAGGCCGATGGAGGAGGAGGCGGAGTAGCTGCTTTTTTGCCGGGTGGCGCTAACGCTTACCCGGCCTACGTTCGGGCTTTTGTAGGCCGGGTAAGCGTTAGCGCCACCCGGCACACACACATGTTACACCGTCACAACAGGCACTCTTGGCGCCAGCGCGCACATCAGCTCATACCCGACGGTGCCCGCCGCAGCGGCCACATCATCAATTTTAACCTCGTTGCCCCACAGCTCAACCGGTGACCCGATCCCCGCCTGGGGACACGGCGTCAAATCGATGGCCAGCATGTCCATGGAGACGGTACCTACCGTGCCGGTGCGCACGCCATCGACCCACACCGGCGTGCCACTTGGGGCGATGCGCGGATAACCATCTGCATAGCCCCCCGCCACGATACCGATGCGCTGTTCACCTGCTGCCCGATAGCGGCTGCCATAGCCCACCGTATCGCCCGCTTTCAGGGTTTGCACGCCGATAATCTCGCTTCGTAACGTCATCACCGGCTTCAGGCCGCTGTTGGCGATATCCTGCCACTGACCTGAGGGTGACGCGCCGTACAGTACGATCCCCGGACGTACCCAGTTGTAGTGCGCCTCGGGATGCCAGAGCGTTGCCGCTGAGTTCGACAGCGAGCGCGGACAGTCCAGACCTTCTGCCGCCTGCTCAATGCGGACCATGGCATCGGCAATGCCGTCCGGCTTTTCCGCATCGGCGAAGTGCGCCATCAGCGTCATCTCACCGACGTTTTTCAGCGCACGAAGCTGCTGCCAGACCGTATGCACCCGTTCAGGCTGGAAGCCCAGACGGTTCATCCCGCTGTTCACTTTGAGATAGATATCCAGCGGGGCATGCAGCTTCGCGTCCTGGATGGCCTTGATCTGCCAGTTACTGTGAACGCTGGTCGTCAGGCGGTACTTATCCAGCAGAGGCAGATCCTGCGCATGAAAGAATCCTTCCAGCAGCAGGATCGGTCCTTTCCAGCCGCGCTCGCGCAGCAGGATGGCCTCTTCCAGATTCAGCAAGGCAAAACCATCGGTGCCGCCGAGCGCACTCCAGATACGGTCGATACCATGACCGTAGGCGTTGGCTTTCACCACCGACCAGACACGAGAACCCGGCGCAGCACGGCGAACAATTTGCAGGTTATCCTTCAGCGCCTGCAAATCCAGCTGGGCCAGAATGGGACGGGACATGACGACTCCTTAATTATGCGCGCCGTGCAGGTGTTGTGGACGCGATGGGGTAAACCCTGATTGATAGCGTGCGGCGCTCAAATCGTCAAACGGAATTGCCGGCGTCCTTCCGGAGATCAGGTCGCTCAGCAGCTGGCCCGAACCGCAGGCCATGGTCCAGCCAAGCGTGCCGTGGCCGGTGTTAGTCCACAGATTTTTGTATGGTGTACGGCCCACAATCGGCGTGCCGTCCGGGGTCATTGGGCGCAGGCCGGTCCAGAACGTCGCCTGCTCAATGAAGCCGCCGCGCGGGAAGAGATCGCCCACGACCATCTCCAGCGTTTCACGACGCGGTTTGAGCAGCTCGGTATTGAAGCCCACGATTTCCGCCATGCCCCCGACGCGGATCCGGTTATCGAAGCGGGTGATGGCGATTTTGTAGGTTTCATCAAGAATGGTCGAGACCGGCGCGCCGTTGTCCTCCTTCACCGGGATGGTCAGGGAGTAGCCTTTCAGCGGATAGACCGGGATATCCAGGATCCCTTTCAGCATCGCGGTTGAGTAGGAGCCAAACGCCATCACGTAGGCATCGGCTTTAATTACCTCTTCCCCACACTTCACGCCGTAAATCTTCTCCCCTTCCGACAGCAGTTTGTCGACAGAAGTATTGAAGCGGAATTTCACCCCGGCCTGCTCACACATGCGCGCCAGACGCTGGGTGAAAAGCTGGCAGTCGCCGGTTTCATCGTTCGGTAAACGCAGACCGCCCGTCAGCTTGTGCGCGACCTCGGCAAGCGCTGGCTCCACCTGCGCCAGCTGGCTGGCTTCCAGCAGCTGATACGGTACGCCAGCATCTTCAAGCACGGCGATATCGCGGGTCGCGTTTTCGTACTGTTGCGCGGTACGGAACAGCTGAAGCGTGCCGCCCTGACGCCCTTCATATTCAATGCCCGTTGAGGCACGCAGCGCCTTCAGGCAGTCGCGGCTGTATTCCGCCAGCCGCACCATACGCCCCTTGTTTTCCATATAGTGGCGGGTGTCGCAGTTGCGCAGCATCTGCCACATCCACTTAAGCTGGAACTGCGTGCCGTCAAGGCTGATCGCCAGGGGCGCATGTCGCTGAAACATCCATTTGATCGCCTTCAGCGGAACGCCCGGGGCCGCCCACGGCGCAGCGTAGCCCGGAGAGATTTGCCCCGCATTCGCCGCACTGGTTTCCAGCGCCGGACCGGATTCGCGATCGATAACGGTAACCTCATGTCCCGCCTGACTTAAATACCAGGCGCTGGTTACGCCAACGACACCACTTCCCAGTATGACAACACGCATAGCCACTCCATTATGAGCAAAAGAACAATCATCTAATTACAGATTGATAACCTAGTTGAAAATATTATTCAACATATGACTTTTTTATGGTGACTCAACTCACATATCCCGCTGTATCAGGGGATGGCGCTTATTTGGGATCTCCTGCTGCGCGTTATTTTTAACCAGTAGAAAATTCTGTGAGCACCGCTTTATTTGCCGTATCGAAAACGCGAAATCGCAAAGAAAAAATTTCTGCGCCCCGCGTATTTGAATGGGGTGATCTATGCTTGAAAGGAGGCTCTCCAGTCAGAGAGAGCGACCAACAACGAGGGCGCGCTAATGGCTACACTAGATTCCATGTCCAGGGACAGCACCCGTCTGAGCGATGGACCCGACTGGACCTTCGAGTTGCTGGATGTCTACCTGGCGGAGATCGACCGGGTGGCCAAACTCTATCGTCTGGATACCTATCCCCATCAGATTGAAGTCATCACCTCGGAACAGATGATGGACGCTTACTCCAGCGTCGGGATGCCAATTAACTATCCGCACTGGTCGTTTGGCAAAAAATTCATTGAGACAGAGCGGCTGTATAAGCACGGGCAGCAGGGACTGGCGTATGAAATCGTCATTAACTCTAACCCGTGTATTGCCTATCTGATGGAAGAGAACACCATTACCATGCAGGCGCTGGTGATGGCGCACGCCTGCTATGGACATAACTCGTTCTTCAAAAATAACTATCTGTTCCGCAGCTGGACGGACGCCAGCTCCATCGTCGATTACCTGATCTTCGCCCGCAAATACATTACCGACTGCGAAGAGCGCTACGGCGTGGACGAGGTGGAGAAGCTGCTGGACTCCTGCCACGCGCTGATGAACTACGGCGTTGATCGTTATAAGCGTCCGCAGAAGATCTCATTGCAGGAAGAGAAAGCCCGGCAGAAGAGCCGCGAGGAGTATCTGCAAAGCCAGGTGAATATGCTGTGGCGCACCCTGCCGAAACGTGAAGAGGAGAAAACCGTCGTCGAGGCGCGTCGCTACCCTTCCGAGCCGCAGGAAAACCTGCTCTACTTTATGGAGAAAAACGCCCCACTGCTGGAGCCGTGGCAGCGTGAGATCCTGCGCATCGTGCGCAAGGTGAGCCAGTATTTCTATCCGCAGAAGCAGACCCAGGTGATGAACGAAGGCTGGGCGACCTTCTGGCACTACACCATTCTTAACCACCTGTACGACGAAGGAAAAGTCACCGAGCGGTTTATGATGGAGTTTCTGCACAGCCACACCAACGTGGTATTCCAGCCGGCATATAACAGCCCGTGGTACAGCGGCATTAACCCGTACGCGCTTGGCTTTGCCATGTTCCAGGATATCAAGCGTATTTGTCAGTCGCCCACCGAAGAGGACAAATACTGGTTCCCGGATATTGCCGGTTCTGACTGGCTGGAAACGCTGCACTTCGCGATGCGTGATTTTAAGGATGAGAGCTTTATCAGCCAGTTCATGTCGCCGAAGATCATGCGTGATTTCCGCTTCTTCACCGTACTGGATGATGACCGCAACAACTACCTGGAGATCTCCGCGATCCACAACGAAGAGGGCTATCGCGAGATCCGCTCGCGCCTGTCATCCCAGTACAACCTGAGTAATCTTGAACCGAACATTCAGGTCTGGAACGTGGATCTGCGCGGCGACCGCTCCCTGACGTTGCGCTATATTCCGCACAACCGCGCGCCGCTGGATAAGGGGCGTAAGGAAGTGCTGAAGCATGTGCATCGCCTGTGGGGATTTGACGTGTTGCTGGAGCAGCAGAACGAAGATGGCAGCGTGGAGCTGCTGGACCGGTGTCCGGCGCGGTTGAATACGCTGTAGTTTGTTGCCGGGTGGCGGCTACGCCTTACCCGGCCTACGGGTTTTGTAGGCCCGGTAAGCAAAGCGCCACCGGGCGAAAAAAAACCTCTCAATCGAGAGGTTTTTTATTTCAGCGACTCTGAATCGCTAAATCACCCGGCAGCGTTTTCTGCATCCGATGCCAGATTTCACCGGAGTCGTGACCGTAACGACGCACCGTTTCATAGACCTGATCGTGCAGCCCTTCGGTGCAGAGTTTGCTCAGTTTATGGTAGAAGCCGAGCGCCAGGCTGCGGGCTTCAGGGTTAGCAAAGTAGTGACGACCAATGCGCGTATATAACCCTTTCATTCCATTCAGGATAAGACCGTAAACCGGATTGCCGGAAGCAAACGCCAGACCGCGGAACACATTGTAATCTAAGGTCGCAAAGGCATCCGCGTGGTCTTCCACCTCATTAGCGGTGGCAAGCACTTTCAGCGCATCTTCAGGATGCTGACGAAACGCGGTGCGGATGAAAATGGTGGCGATGTTGGTGCGCACGGAAAGCAGATTATCAATCAGCTGCGGTACGCTTTCGTGGTCGAGACGCGCCAGCGTTTCCAGAATGTTCAGCCCGGACGTTTCCCAGAAGTTGTTCACCTTAGTGGGTTTGCCATGCTGTATCGTCAACCAGCCATCGCGCGCCAGACGCTGGAGCACTTCTCGCAGCGTGGTACGGGTGACGCCAATCAGTTCAGAGAGTTCGCGTTCAGCAGGTAGAATTGATCCCGCAGGGAAACGATTATTCCAGATGCTTTCAATGATGTACTCTTCCGCGAAACCCGCCGGGCTCTGCGCCTTAATGACCATAGTGAGATTTCCATTACACAGCTTTAGCAAATTGCACTCATCATACCAGAGGCGCGCAGAGGCAGATAGCGCAGCAGAGACAGAAAAGAGGGATCGCCGTTTCATTTTTATGAAATTTACAAATGGCTTAATCCCCCGCTCTGCCGCCATTTTTGCGTATACTGATGTCTTGTCTTATTTGACGGGTAAAGGACGTCTGTCGTGGAAATTTCATTTGGGCGCGCGCTGTGGCGCAACTTTTTAGGTCAGTCACCTGACTGGTACAAACTTACTTTACTGGTATTCCTGGTCGTTAATCCCGTTATCTTTTTGCTGGATCCCTTCGTTGCCGGGTGGATGTTGGTCGCCGAGTTTATCTTTACCCTGGCGATGGCGCTGAAGTGCTATCCGCTGTTGCCCGGCGGGCTGCTGGCGCTGGAAGCCGTGGTCATTGGAATGACCAGCGCGGAGCATGTTAAAAACGAGATAGCGTCGAATCTTGAAGTCCTGCTGCTGCTGATCTTCATGGTGGCGGGGATCTATTTTATGAAGCAGCTTCTGCTGTTTATCTTCACCCGTTTGCTGCTGAGCATTCCGTCGAAAACGCTGCTCTCGCTGGCGTTTTGCCTCGCCGCGGCCTTCCTCTCTGCCTTCCTGGATGCGCTGACGGTCGTTGCGGTGGTGATCAGCGTCGCCGTCGGCTTTTACGGGATTTACCACCGGGTGGCCTCGTCTCGTCCTGGCGATAACTTGCAGGACGACAGCCACGTTGAGGCGCACAACCGCGATGTGCTGGAACAGTTCCGCGCGTTTCTGCGCAGCCTGATGATGCATGCGGGCGTGGGGACGGCGCTGGGCGGCGTGATGACCATGGTCGGGGAGCCGCAAAACCTGATTATCGCCAAAGCGGCTGAATGGCATTTTGGCGAATTTTTCCTGCGCATGGCGCCCGTCAGCGTGCCCGTGCTGGTCTGCGGGTTAGCCACCTGTGTGCTGGTCGAAAAATTCAACCTCTTTGGGTATGGCGCGAAGTTGCCCGATCAGGTCCGCCAGGAGCTGCATAAGTTTGACGAGCAGAGCCGCAAACAACGCACGCGCCAGGAGACGCTGCGCCTGATTGCACAGGGTTTCATCGGCGTGTGGCTTATCGCTGCGCTGGCCTTCCACCTTGCCGAGGTGGGGCTGATTGGCCTGTCGGTAATTATCCTTGCAACCAGCCTGGGCGGCGTTACGGACGAACATGCTATCGGAAAAGCCTTTACCGAAGCGCTGCCGTTTACCGCCCTGCTGGCGGTGTTTTTCGCGGTCGTGGCGGTGATTATTGACCAACATCTGTTCGCGCCGATCATCGCGTTTGTGCTTCAGGCTACGCCAGATTCGCAGCTAACGCTGTTCTATTTGTTTAACGGTCTGTTGTCCTCTATATCCGATAACGTCTTTGTCGGGACGGTATACATCAATGAGGCCAAAGCCGCGATGGAGCAAGGGATTGTCAGCAGTGAACAGTTCGAGCTGCTGGCGGTGGCGATCAACACCGGAACCAACCTCCCCTCCGTGGCAACCCCGAACGGTCAGGCGGCATTCCTCTTCCTGCTGACCTCGGCGCTGGCACCACTCATACGACTTTCTTATGGAAGAATGGTCTGGATGGCGCTGCCGTATACGCTGGTGCTTACCCTGGTTGGTTTGCTGTGCATCAAAATTACTCTCGTTCCCTGTACGCAATGGTTATTGCAAGCAGGTATACTTGCGGCGCATTAAAATTCGTTTACACTGCGCTGTCTAAGCATGTTCCAGGGAAATGATTATGTTGCGATTTTTGAACCAGTGCTCACGCGGTCGCGGAGCGTGGTTGTTGATGGCCCTGACCGCCTTTGCGCTGGAAATGGTCGCGCTGTGGTTTCAGCATGTGATGGGGCTGAAACCTTGCGTACTGTGTATTTATGAGCGTTGTGCGCTGTTCGGCATTATGGGCGCGGGTCTGGTAGGTGCGATTGCACCCAAATCACCGTTACGCTATGCGGCAATTGCCATCTGGCTATACAGCGCCGGGAAAGGGATTGCGCTTGCCTGGGAGCACACCCAGATGCAGCTTCACCCGTCGCCGTTTATGACCTGCGATTTTGCCGCCCGCTTCCCGAGCTGGCTGCCGCTGGATAAATGGCTGCCGCAGGTGTTTGTGGCCTCCGGTGACTGCTCTGTACGCCAGTGGGAGTTCCTGACGCTGGAGATGCCGCAGTGGCTGGTGGGCATTTTTGTCGCCTACTTTGTGGTGGCACTGCTGGTGCTGATTGCCCAGCCGTTCAAACCAAAGAAACGCGATCTTTTTGGAAGGTAAAAGCAAAACGGCAACGTCAGTTTTGTAGATCGGGTAAGCGCAGCGCCACCCGACAAAATTGCGCACAATAAAAAACCCGCCTCGGCGGGTTTTTTATTATCACCGATTAGGGTGATTCATAATGTGGTCTTCCCAGTCGCGCACCTCGGACTCTTTCACCGCAATGTGGCGCACGGAAATACGTTCACCGTGCATCGCCGCTTTCGACCCCGTCAACAGCGGATGCCATGTGGGCAGATCTTTTCCTTCCGCCAGCAGGCGATACGCGCAGGTATGCGGCAGCCACTCAAAGGTCGGCAGATTTTCACGGGTTAACTTGATGCAGTCCGGCTCATATTCGAAACGGCGCTCATAGTTGCGGCACTGGCAGGTTTTGATGTTTAACTGCTTGCAGGCTACGTTGGTGAAATAGATCTCGTCCGAATCTTCATCCATCAGCTTATGCAGGCAGCACTGCCCACAGCCGTCACACAACGATTCCCACTCCGCGTCGGTCATGTCGTCGAGAGTTTTGCTTTGCCAGAAAGGAATGTCGTTCATCGGGATGTCCACACGTCAAAATAGAGCGCACCTTATAACGAGTCTGGCACGTTGATGCAAGTTTTGCCGCCCTTTTCAGGCGGCAAGGTGCTTTTACAGCACGCGGGTTTTCAGCGACAGGCCGTTAAAACTGACGTCCAGTTCGTCGCCGCCAAGCAGCGGCCCCACACCTTCCGGAGTGCCGGTGAGGATCACGTCGCCAGGTTTCAGGGTGAAGAAGCGGCTCATGTAGGCAATCAGCGGAACGATCTTATGGATCATGTCAGCGGTTGTTCCCTGCTGGCGGATCTCGCCGTTGACCTTCAGGCTGAGCGGCGTGTTCTGCGGATCGTCGGTAAATTCACTCACCGGAACGAAACCAGAAATCGGGCATGAATTATCAAAACCCTTGGCTTTTTCCCACGGCTGCCCCGCTTTCTTCATTTTGCCCTGGACGTCACGCAGCGTCAGGTCGAGCGCGACACCGTAACCCGCAATCGCCTTCTCTACATGCTCTTCAGTTGCCTGGCGCAGCGTCGCGCCGATCAGCACCGCCAGCTCCACTTCATGATGCACCGAGCCCAGTCCCTGCGGCAGAACCAGCGGCTGGCGAATATCGCACAGTGCGGTTTCTGGCTTAATAAACAGAACCGGCTCTTCCGGCACGGCGCTGCCCATCTCCTGAATATGTTTTGCATAGTTGCTGCCCACGCAGACCACTTTGCTGACGGGATAATCCAGTAATGCACCTTGCCAGTTATGATGTTGATACATGGTCGACCCCTAATCGGTTGATGAGTTGTTCCCGGAAGGACCCGGGCTTATTTCTTTCCGCTCAGCTCAAGGTGCTGTTTTAATAAATTCTCCGGTGGCGGCGGAAGCTGTAAATAATAGCCCTGCTCGATTAACGCCTTTTTGACTTTCTCAAGATCGGCGTTCACCAGCTTCTTACGGCCGTCCAGCGGCAGCAGCATCGCCAGCTGCGGTCGGCCAAAGCTTTTCATTAATTCTTCAGGCACGCGGGAAAAATCGTCTTTCTTTTCGACATAAAGATAGGTCTGGTCGCGGCTGGTACTTCTGTAGATCACACAAAACATGTTTTTACTCTGAATTAATGGGTGGTTGCTTGCCTCAATATACTCCTGACTATAACATGCCTGATACTCTTCGGAATATCGCGGCGATGTGTTGCGGTTAATAGCAAATTGAGTAAGGCCAGGATGTCAAATACGCCCATCGAGCTTAAAGGCAGTAGCTTCACCTTATCAGTGGTTCATTTGCATGATGCAAAACCCGAGGTTATTCGTCAGGCGTTAGAAGACAAAATCGCGCAGGCTCCCGCTTTTCTTAAGCATGCTCCTGTTGTCGTCAATGTAAGCGACCTTGAGGGGCCGGTTAACTGGAAGCGACTCCAGCAGGCCGTCGCCTCCACGGGGTTGCGCATCGTGGGCATTAGCGGCTGCAAAGACGCAGAGTTAAAAGCCGAAATCGAACGTGCGGGTTTGCCCTTGTTAAACGAGGGCAAAGAAAAAGCCCCACGTGCAACGCCTGCAACCGTTCCCGCTCCCCCGCCTCCGGCGCAAAATGTAGCCCCAGTCACAAAAACGCGATTGATTGATCTGCCGGTTCGTTCCGGTCAGCGCATTTATGCGCCAAACTGTGATCTGATTGTTACAAGTCACGTCAGTGCGGGCGCAGAACTGATTGCAGATGGCAATATTCACGTTTACGGTATGATGCGTGGGCGTGCGCTTGCGGGCGCCAGCGGCGATCGAGAAGCACAAATTTTTTGTACTCACCTGACGGCAGAACTGGTGTCTATCGCAGGTGAATATTGGCTGAGCGATAAAATCCCAGCCGAATTTTATGGCAAAGCGGCCCGTCTGCAACTGGCAGATAACGCTTTGACCGTTCAACCGTTAAATTGATCCCTTTTAACAAGGAATTTCTATGGCACGCATTATTGTTGTGACTTCGGGTAAAGGAGGCGTTGGCAAGACCACCTCCAGCGCGGCCATCGCTACTGGTTTGGCCCAGAAGGGAAAGAAAACCGTCGTAATCGACTTCGATATCGGTCTGCGTAACCTGGACCTGATCATGGGTTGCGAGCGTCGCGTGGTGTATGACTTCGTGAACGTCATTCAGGGCGATGCCACCCTTAACCAGGCGCTGATTAAAGATAAGCGTACCGAGAACCTCTACATTCTTCCGGCGTCCCAGACCCGTGATAAAGACGCCCTGACCCGCGAAGGCGTGGAAAAGGTGCTCGACGATCTGAAAAAGATGGAGTTCGACTTCGTGGTCTGCGACTCCCCGGCCGGTATCGAAACCGGGGCTTTGATGGCGCTCTACTTCGCGGATGAAGCCATCATCACCACCAACCCGGAAGTCTCGTCAGTACGTGACTCCGACCGTATCCTCGGCATTCTGGCCTCGAAATCCCGTCGCGCGGAAAATGGCCAGGAGCCAATCAAAGAGCACCTGCTGCTGACCCGCTACAACCCTGGCCGGGTGAACAAAGGTGACATGCTGAGCATGGAAGACGTGCTGGAGATCCTGCGCATCAAACTGGTTGGCGTGATCCCGGAAGATCAGTCCGTGTTGCGCGCCTCTAACCAGGGCGAGCCCGTGATCCTGGATACACAGGCAGACGCAGGTAAAGCGTATGCGGATACCGTTGACCGTCTGCTGGGAGAAGAACGTCCTTTCCGCTTCATTGAAGAAGAGAAGAAAGGTTTCCTCAAACGCCTGTTCGGAGGATAAGTTATGGCATTACTGGACTTTTTTCTCTCGCGGAAAAAAAGCACCGCCAACATCGCAAAAGAACGTCTGCAAATCATTGTGGCGGAACGTCGTCGTAGCGACGCCGAACCGCACTACCTGCCGCAGCTGCGCAAAGACATTCTGGAAGTGATCTGCAAATACGTGCAGATTGACCCGGAAATGGTCACCGTTCAGCTGGAGCAAAAAGACGGGGATATTTCGATTCTGGAGCTGAACGTGACGCTTCCGGAAGCGGAAGAGTCGCGTTAATCCGTTTGTGGTTTTGTAGGCCGGGTAAGCATCGCGCCGCCCGGCAATTTCCCCGGTGGCGCTGCGCTTACCGGGGCTACAATTCTTTAGCGCGGATACCCTTCCAGCAGGGTATTCAGGCGTTCGGCCATCAGTTCCCCCCGCCATCCGGCGACCAGTTCCGGTAAACCATTTTGCGGTTTCAACTTCCAGTGCCAGTTCAGCAGCTGGTTAATCTGACGACGTGAAGCCAGCAGTTCGGCACTCAGTTTGCTTTCCCCCGCCACCGTCTGCACCAGCGCTTTGATATCTTTGAACGCCTTGCGGTAGCCCGGCATATCCATCAGGTTAAGCAGCGGTTCTGGCAGTGCGTCCTCCGGCAGCTGCTGAGCTTTCTCTACCAGCGCGAGCAGCGTTTTACCGTGGAAACGGATCTCACTTCCGGAAAGGCCAATGCTGTCCAGTTCACCAAGGCTACCCGGCATATAGCGCGCCACCGCCCACAGGTGTTCTTCACGCACCACGAAGTTAACCGCCAGATCGCGCTCACGCGCTTTACGCAGACGCCAGTCAGCCAGCAATTGCAGACAGGCCAGTTGACGGGTGCGCAGCTGCCAGGCGTTGGTGATGTCACGCCAGGCTTCTTTCGGATCAACCACTTCCTGACGACGCTGCTGCGTCATGCGGCACTCGTCCAGTGCGGCAGACAGCCAACCGGACGCCTCAGCCTCTTTCATGAGCTGGCCGGCAATCGGTAGCAGGTAAAAGACGTCTGCCGCGGCGTATTCAAGCTGACGCGCCGTCAGCGGACGCGCGAGCCAGTCGGTACGCGATTCGCTCTTATCCAGCGTCAGACCGGTGTACTCTTCCACCATCGCGGCGAAGCCCCAGGAGAGCGGACGACCGCTGAACGCCGCGAGGATCTGGGTATCAATCAGCGGCTGCGGCATGATGCCAAAGGTGTTGAGAAAGACTTCCAGATCTTCACTGCCCGCGTGCAGATATTTGGTCACGGCGGTATCCAGCAACAGCTCGCGCATTGGCGCCCAGTCGGTAATGCCGAGGGGGTCAATCAACGACACGTGTTTGCCGTCATACATCTGAATCAGACCCAGCTGCGGATAGTACGTTCGGGTGCGGACAAATTCCGTATCCAGGGCGATAGCGGGAAATTCACGCGTCACCTCGCACAGCGAAGCCAGCTCGTCGTTGGTAGTGATCATCTGGTAATTCAAATCGGACTCTCTTTTGTTTGCGCCCATAAAAAACGCCGGCTTAACCGGCGTCTGGGCGATTAACGTGAAGCTCAGGCCTTATTGTCCACTTTGGCACGGGCTTCGTCACGTAATTCTCGTCGTAATATCTTCCCGACGTTGGATTTCGGCAGCTCATCCCGGAATTCCACCAGCTTCGGCACTTTATAGCCCGTCAGCTGACGGCGACAAAACGTTATCAGCGCATCCTCGGTAAGAGAAGGATCTTTCTTGACCACAAATATCTTCACCGCTTCACCGCTGCTGCCGGAAGGAACGCCCACCGCCGCCACTTCCAGCACGCCGCTGTGCTGCATCACCACGTCTTCGATTTCGTTCGGATAGACGTTGAACCCTGACACCAGGATCATATCTTTCTTGCGATCGACGATGCGCAGGAAGCCTTCGTCATCCATCACCGCGATGTCGCCCGTGTGCAGCCAGCCGTCTTTGATGATCTCATCCGTGGCATCCGGACGTTGCCAGTAGCCCAGCATCACCTGCGGCCCTCTGACGCACAGCTCTCCTGGCTCACCGTGAGGCACTTCGTTATCCTCATCATCCACCAGTTTTGCTTCCGTCGACGGGACCGGCAGACCGATACTGCCGCTGTGATAGTCGATATCATGCGGGTTAACGCTGACCAGCGGGGCGCACTCCGTCAGGCCATAGCCTTCCAGCAGATATTGCCCGGTGAGTTTCACCCAGCGCTCGGCAACCGCCTGCTGAACCGGCATCCCGCCACCCGCAGAGAGGTGCAGCGTGGAGAAATCGAGCTGCTGGAACTCTTTATTGTTAAGCAGCGCGTTAAACAGGGTGTTCACGCCGGTCATGGCGGTGAACGGGTATTTCGCCAGCTCTTTGACCAGCCCCGGAATGTCGCGCGGGTTGGTGATCAATACGTTTTGACCGCCAAGCTCAATAAACAGCAGGCAGTTCATGGTCAGCGCAAAAATGTGATACAGCGGAAGCGCGGTGATCACCAGCTCCTTGCCCGGATGCAGCAGCGGCCCGTAGGTGGCATTAACCTGCTCAAGGTTCGCCAGCATGTTACGGTGGGTCAGCATCGCCCCTTTGGCCACGCCGGTGGTACCGCCGGTGTATTGCAGGAAGGCCAGATCCTCGGACACGATCTCCGGCTTCACGTACTGCATCCGGTAGCCCGCATGCAGGGCGCGGCGGAAAGAGATGGCATCCGGCAGGTGGTATTTCGGCACCAGCCGCTTAACGTATTTAACGACAAAGTTGACCAGCGTACCTTTCGCGGTAGAGAGCTGGTCGCCCATGCGCGTCAGGATGACGTGTTTAACCTGGGTTCTTTCAACGACTTTTTCCAGCGTGTGGGCAAAGTTGGAGACAATCACAATCGCCGCCGCGCCGCTGTCATTCAACTGATGTTCCAGCTCGCGCGGGGTATAGAGCGGGTTAACGTTAACCACGATCATCCCTGCCCTGAGGATCCCGAACAGCGCCACCGGGTATTGCAGCAGGTTTGGCATCATCAGCGCGACGCGATCCCCTTTCTGCAAGCCCAACCCTTCCTGTAAATAGGCTGCAAACGCCCGGCTGCGCTCTTCCAGCTTACGGAAGGTCATCACTTCGCCCATATTCACAAATGCAGGCTGGTCAGCGTAACGCCGTACCGAGTGTTCAAATAATTCAATCAGGGATTGATAACGGTCAGGATTGATCTCCGCAGGGACATCCGCGGGATAACGGTTAAGCCAAACCTTTTTCAATGCATCACCTCTGAAATGAGTGTTCGTCGTCATCACAGCCCCGATAATAAACAGTTTGTTAACATTATATTAACTCAGCGTACCAGTTTATTAATTGTTCAGATTGCAGGTTGCGAAGCGCGTCACTCTTTTTTTTCGTTTTATCCGTAAAAAAACAGAGACAGCGGCTGAGCCGCTGTCTCTTTCCTAACAATAACAGTAAGTTACTCAGTTACGATTGTTTGAACCTGTGCAGGGCCTGGATTGTACCAACCCCAGCCACCGTAGCCGTAACGATACGGATGCGGTCCCCACATCCACGGATCAATTGGCTGTGGCGGCATCACCACCTGCTGGGCGATACGCCAGCGTTTGTAGCCGTTCACCTGCATGGTCATAAATTTGTATGGCGTATTGCCGATTTTCCCCGCCACCGAACCGGTAATCGGCCCGACGACGGTTACCAGCTGCCCGCGGAAATCTACCGGATCGAGGAAGCCGCTGACGTCAGCGTAGATCCGCCCGCGCGAGGCTTCACCCAGAACAGGCCGCGCGCCGTCGTCCAGCGGGACAGTGGCAATCTCCAGTCGGGTTTTACCCTGCTGGTTTATCACTTCAACCACCTTGCCGCCAAACCGCGCTTCCTGCCCGACATACAGCTCCGGGGCATTCATCACGCGTACCAGATCCTGCTGTGGCGTCGGGCTAGTGCCCTTGATCGCATCAGGAACGGTGACGCACCCGCTCAATGCTATGGCAACCGCGCCTGCCATAAGAAAGCGTACAACTTTAGTCTGAACCGCCATGATGCGACTCCTTTTTCTCAGTTCCTGTTACTGAGATTCACTCGCGGCCAGGAAGTTTCTTCCACGCGACGGTGTTTCGTAAATAAACCGGTTCAGCATGTTCAACCGCCACGGTTTTTCCTGCGGCAAGTAGCTGACAGGCAATCGGCAGCATATCTTCTGCGGCGGGCAGGAGCATGTTACCGTCCACCAGCGTAAGGCCGGTGTCCTTCGCCATCTCAGGCCATGCCGGCCAGCCGGTTCCGACCGTCGCCCACTCACCGGAGAGCTGCTTCAGGCGCCCGGTGACGGCTTCAGGTTTAAGCACCGCTTCCGTCTCTTCGCCGTGCCAGACGCCGTTTTCGTCACGGGTGTACTCCGCCCAGTAGACTTCCCCCATGCGGGCATCAATCGCAGCCAGCACGCGGGTGGCCCCGGTCATGCGCCAGGCGCCCTGAGCCATGGTCGCAAGCGTTGAGACGCCGATCATCGGCAGGTCAGCGCCCAGCGCCAGCCCCTGCGCAATGCCAATCCCGATACGTACGCCCGTAAAGCTGCCCGGACCACGGCCGTAGGCCAGCGCGTCGAGGTCAGTCAGGGCGGTGTTGCCCTCGGTTAAAATGGTTTTTACCAGGGGCAGAATACGTTGGGTGTGTTCCCGTGGGCACTCTTCGAAATGAGCAAAAGTCGTACCGTCGTTCCACAGGGCAACGGAACAGGCCTCTGTCGCGGTATCAATAGCCAGAATTCGCATCAGTCGTCGCGCTCTCGCAATGGTCAGTCACAAAATGGCGCGCATCTTAACACACTCCGGGAAGAATTACTCCGCCGTCGGGTTCGCCAGGAAGCGGACCGCGCGTTTAATATCCCGCGTGCGCGGCGCGGGCGGCAGGCTGGCGAGGAAGGTGGCGCCGTAGGGACGCATCACCAGGCGGTTGTCGCAGATCACCAGCACCCCGCGGTCGGTGACGTCGCGGATCAGTCGCCCTACCCCCTGTTTAAGCGTGATGACCGCGTCCGGCAGCTGGACGTCGTCGAACGGATCGCCCCCGCGCAGACGGCAATCCTCCATGCGCGCTTTCAGGAGCGGATCGTCCGGCGATGTGAACGGCAGCTTATCGATAATCACCAGCGAGAGCGTATCGCCGCGCACGTCCACCCCTTCCCAGAAGCTGCTGGTCGCCACCAGCAGGGCATTACCGGCGCTGACAAACTGCTGGAGCAGCTGGCCTTTGCTGGTTTCCCCCTGCAACAGCACCGGTAGCGTCATGGTGGCGCGGAACTGCTCGGCCAGATCGCGCATCATGGCGTGTGAGGTGCAGAGCATAAAGCAGCGCCCGTTGTTGGCCTCAATCATCGGCTTCAGCATGGCCGCCAGATGGCGCGCCGCGCCCGGCTGGTTAGGCAGCGGCAGATTGCGCGGCACGCACAGCAGCGCCTGTTTCTCATAGTCGAACGGGCTCGGCAGAAGCAGGGATTCCGCCTGCTCAATGCCGAGGCGCTCGGTAAAGTGGTGCAGATCGTCATTGACCGACAGCGTGGCCGAGGTAAAGACCCAGGTGCCGGGCTTTTGCGCCATCACCTCTTTGAATTTATCAGCAACGGTCAGCGGCGTGAGCGCCAGGGTGAAGTGGCGCGAGGTACATTCGTACCAGTAGCTATAGCCCGGCTGGTTGATCTCTTTCAGCCGCTTCAGCCGCCCACGGTAGAGCGTGGCGCGCTCGAAAGCGGCGTCCAGCAGCGCTGAACGTCCGAGGGACAGCTTCGCCACGTCGTAACAGAGTTCAAGGGCATCATCGAGCAGCAGCAGCGCGCGCTGGATATTTTTGTCTGCGAGCAGTTCGCGCAGGTTGCCGCGATAGCCCGGCTCGCCAAGCTGTAAGCGGAAATCCTGTGCGCATTGCGCCAGGCGGTCCGCGCACTTCTGCAACTGCTGGGTATCTTTGAGTTCGGTGCGATAGGCAATGGTAATATCTTTCGCCAGATCCTGAAGCTGACGGCTGGAGAGCGACTGACCAAAATACTGGCTGGCGATGTCCGGTAGCTGATGGGCTTCATCGAAGATCATCACCTCCGCCTCCGGGATCAGCTCGCCGAAACCACTGTCCTTGACCACCATATCCGCAAGAAACAGGTGATGGTTCACCACCACCACGTCGGCGTCCATCGCGGTTTTACGCGCTTTCACCACAAAACAGTCCTTATACAGCGGGCAGTCGCTGCCGAGGCAGTTGTCATTGGTGCTGGTCACCAGCGGCCAGGCCGGGGAGTCTTCCGGCACGCTCGCGCAGGTGCTGATGTCCCCCTCCTCCGTCTGGTTGGCCCAGGCGCGCAGGACGATCACATCGCTCAGGGTTTGTACCGGCAGGTCGCCGCCCGCCAGCGCCTGCTGTTCAAGACGCTCCAGACACAGGTAGTTAGAACGCCCTTTCAGCAAGGCCAGACGCCCTTTATATTTCAGCGCTTTCGCCACCGTGGGTAAATCGCGGCTGTAGAGCTGATCCTGGAGCGCTTTTGATCCCGTAGAGATGATCACCTTTTTTTTCGCCCGCAGCGCAGGAGCGAGGTAAGCATACGTTTTCCCCGTACCGGTGCCGGCCTCCACGACCAGCGGCTGCGCCTTGTCGATGGCGTGCGCGACGGCATGCGCCATCTGACGTTGGGGTTCGCGCGGTTTAAAGCCGGGAATAGCCTGTGCTAACTGACCTTCTGGGGAAAAATCGTCTGCCACGGTGTTCTCTCACTGTATTTTTGCACAGGGATTATGTCAGCCCCTTCTCTCCGGTGCCACCCCAAATAGTGACGACGGCGGAACATTATGGCAGTCTTGCCGCCTGACGACGAAAGATAACGAGGATACGTTTATGACAATTACGCGCATTGATGCCGAAGCCCGCTGGTCTGATGTGGTGATCCACAACCAGACGCTGTACTACACCGGCGTCCCTGCCAATCTGGACGCTGACGCCTTCGAGCAGACCGCCAACACCCTGGCGCAGATCGACGCCGTACTGGAAAAACAGGGCAGCGATAAATCCCGCATTCTGGATGCGACGATTTTTCTGGCGAATAAAGACGATTTCGCGGCGATGAATAAAGCCTGGGATGCGTGGGTGGTGGCGGGTCACGCGCCTGTACGCTGCACCGTACAGGCCACGCTGATGAAACCGGAATATAAGGTTGAGATCAAGATTATCGCGGCAGTGTAAGCCGGTTATTCTTCATCTTCATCCTCAAAGCGCGCCACGATCCGCTCGCCGGTATGGGTGGCGCGCAGTTCTTCCGCAACCTGGGAAATTGCCTGTCCGCTGCTCATCCCCTGGGACATCAGCTCCTGAATACGTTCAACGGCTTTCTGCTGTTGGTCATGGCTGAGAGAAGGTAAACCTGCAAACATCGTTAACTCCTGCTAAATTATTCGCGCTAATTATTTCACGCTGCCCGGTAGTATGCCATACATGAACATGCGCTTCCCCACTGTTATGACCTTGCCCTGGCGTGCAGACGCCGCCGAGTTCTGGTTTGCCCGTCTGAGCCACCTTCCTTTTGCGATGCTCCTGCACTCCGGGCATGCGGATCACCCCTACAGCCGCTTTGACATTCTGGTGGCCGACCCGGTTAAAACGCTGACGACCGATGCGCTGTCGCCAACGGACGATCCGCTGATGCGGCTCCAGAACGAGATCCATGCTCTGGGCTTTTCTGCCACACCGGATCCGGATCTGCCTTTCCAGGGGGGCGCGCTGGGCCTGTTTGGTTACGATCTGGGTCGCCGTTTCGAAAAGCTGCCCGAGCATGCGCAGGCGGATATTTCCCTGCCGGATATGGCGGTGGGGCTGTATGACTGGGCGCTGATCGTGGATCACCGTAAGCAGACGGTTTCTCTGCTAAGCCACCGGGACGTGCAGGCGCGTCTGGCCTGGCTTGAGGCGCAACGGCCCGCCGCCCCGGAACGCTTTATGCTAACCTCCGGCTGGCGCTCGAACATGAGCGCGGAGGAATACGCGGAAAAATTCTCCCGCGTGCAGGCGTATCTTCACAGCGGCGACTGTTATCAGGTCAACCTCGCCCAGCGTTTCCAGGCGGCATACGAGGGAGACGAATGGCAGGCGTTTACCCGCCTCAATGCCAGCAATAAGGCCCCGTTCAGCGCATTTTTACGCCTTGAACACGGCGCCATCCTCAGCCTTTCACCTGAGCGTTTTATTCACCTGGCTGACGGTATGATTCAGACCCGCCCGATAAAGGGCACCCTGCCGCGCCTTGCCGATGCCGACGCCGACCGTCAGCAGGCGGAGACGCTGGCGGCCTCGCCGAAAGATCGCGCTGAAAACCTGATGATTGTCGATCTGATGCGCAATGATATTGGCCGCGTCGCCGAGCCGGGCAGCGTGCGCGTGCCGGAGCTGTTCGTCGTGGAGCCATTCCCGGCGGTGCATCATCTGGTCAGCACCATCACCGCACGTCTGCCGGCCTCGCGAACCGCCTGCGATCTGCTCCGCGCCGCGTTTCCGGGCGGCTCCATTACCGGCGCGCCGAAGGTCCGGGCGATGGAGATCATCGACGAACTGGAACCGCATCGCCGCAACGCCTGGTGCGGCAGCATCGGCTATGTGAGTCTGTGCGGCACCATGGATACCAGCATCACTATTCGCACCCTGACGGCCTGCGACGGTAACCTGTACTGTTCCGCAGGCGGTGGCATTGTGGCCGACAGCCAGGCGGAGGCGGAATATCAGGAAACCTTTGATAAAGTGAATCGTATCCTGAAACAACTGGAGAACTCACGGTGAAGAAAGACAACCTGACGCTGGATGATTTTCTGTCGCGCTTTCAGCTTCTGCGGCCCCAGGTTAACCGCGCCACGCTGAATCAACGTCAGGCGGCGGTGCTGATCCCGGTCGTGCGTCGTGAGCAGCCGGGTCTGTTGCTTACCCAGCGCTCACCGCATATGCGAAAACACGCCGGTCAGGTTGCGTTCCCGGGCGGCGCGGTGGACAGCACCGATGCATCCCTGATTGCCGCCGCACTGCGCGAAGCGCATGAGGAAGTGGCGATCCCCCCGGAGGCGGTCGAGGTGATCGGCGTGCTGCCGCCAGTGGACAGCGTAACCGGTTTTCAGGTCACGCCGGTCGTTGGCATTATTCCGCCCGATCTTCAGTATCACGCCAGCGTCGATGAAGTTTCAGCGGTATTCGAAATGCCGCTGGAAGAGGCCCTTCGTCTGGGTCGCTATCACCCGCTGGATATTCACCGCCGCGGACACGATCATCGGGTCTGGCTGTCGTGGTATCAGCATTATTTTGTCTGGGGCATGACGGCAGGCATCATTCGTGAGCTGGCCCTGCAAATCGGCCTGAAGCCTTGACTATACTTTACATTCCACCCTTTTCTGGCAGGTGTGCGATCGGCGTCGCGCTATTAGCAAAACCATCGTTAACCATTAGTTTAATTCATGTGAATAGTTAAGCCGAGGTTGGTGTTCCCTCTTACACTATGCGCAGTTATAACATCGTTACTGGAACCCCAGTAACCCTGTCAGGAGTGTGAAAGTGATTAGTATATTCGACATGTTCAAAGTGGGGATTGGTCCATCTTCTTCCCACACTGTAGGGCCGATGAAGGCCGGTAAACAGTTCGTCGATGATCTGGTCGAAAAAGGATTACTGGAAAGCGTTACCCGTGTCGCCGTAGACGTTTACGGTTCACTGTCATTAACGGGTAAAGGCCACCACACCGATATCGCCATTATTATGGGTCTGGCGGGCAATATGCCGGACACAGTTGATATTGATGCCATTCCGGCATTTATCCGCGACGTGGAAACGCGCGGTCGTTTGCTGCTGGCTAACGGCCAGCACGAAGTGGACTTCCCGCAGGATGACGGGATGCGTTTTCGTAGCGACAACCTGCCGCTGCATGAAAACGGCATGACCATCCACGCCTGGAGTGGCGAAAAAGAGATCTACAGCAAAACTTACTACTCCATCGGCGGCGGCTTTATCGTTGACGAAGAACACTTTGGTAAAGAGAGCGCGGGCGACGTCAATGTGCCCTATCCGTTTAAATCGGCCACCGAGATGCTGGGCTACTGCAAAGAGACCGGTCTGTCCCTGTCAGGCATGGTGATGCAGAACGAACTGGCGCTGCACAGCAAGAAAGAGATCGAAGACTATTTTGCTAACGTGTGGCAAACCATGCGCGCCTGTATTGACCGCGGGATGAACACCGAGGGTGTTCTGCCTGGGCCACTGCGCGTGCCGCGTCGTGCCTCTGCTCTGCGCCGCATGCTGGTCACTACCGACAAGTTCTCCAATGACCCAATGAACGTGGTCGACTGGGTGAACATGTTTGCCCTCGCGGTTAACGAAGAGAACGCAGCGGGTGGTCGCGTCGTGACGGCGCCAACCAACGGCGCGTGCGGTATCGTTCCGGCGGTGCTGGCCTATTACGATCACTTTATTGAGCCCGTGACGCCGGACATCTATATCCGCTATTTCCTCGCGGCAGGTGCTATCGGCGCGCTGTACAAAATGAATGCGTCCATCTCTGGTGCCGAAGTAGGCTGTCAGGGTGAAGTGGGCGTGGCCTGCTCTATGGCAGCAGCGGGTCTGGCGGAACTGCTGGGCGCCAGCCCTGAGCAGGTGTGCGTGGCGGCGGAAATCGGTATGGAGCACAACCTCGGTCTGACCTGTGACCCGGTTGCCGGCCAGGTGCAGGTGCCGTGCATTGAGCGTAACGCCATCGCCTCCGTCAAAGCGATCAACGCCTCACGTATGGCGATGCGCCGTACCAGCGAGCCACGCGTGTCGCTGGATAAGGTTATTGAAACTATGTACGAAACCGGCAAGGACATGAACGCGAAGTACCGTGAGACCTCGCGCGGCGGTCTGGCCATTAAGGTGCAGTGCGACTAAGCCTTCCTTTCGCCCATCTGCAACGGATGGGCGAATTTTCCCCTCTCGTCTCGTCGCTTCACGTATTCCCCACTACACTGTCACTGTTGCGTCTGGCTTTTCCGGCCGGTGCTTAACAGGCGACCGTTCATGCAAACTGCACAAACGATCATTAAAGACTATCGCCGAAAACGCGTTATCGTCTGTGTCACGGTTGCGCTCGTTACGCTCGTCCTGACGCTGGGTATTCGCTTTATTTCACAGCGCAACATAAATCAGGATCGGATCCACGACTTTACCCACCACACCGTGCGTGCGCTTGATAAGGTGCTTCTTTCGTTAGAGGCCCAGCGGGAAACGCTACTTTCACTGGTTGGCATACCCTGTTCCGAAGCAAATCTGATCCTGCGAAAACAGGCGGCGATCCTCCAGACCGTACGCTCCATCACCCTCATTCAAGACGGAATACTGTATTGCTCAAGCGTCTTTGGCAGCCGTAATGTGCCCGTCAGTGAGTTTGTGCCGGAGCTGCCGGTCAGTGAATCCAGGCTGTTGCTGCTGACCGATCGGTGGCTGGTAAAAGGCAGCCCGGTACTGATTCAGTGGTCTCCCCTCGCGAGCGACGGCAACGACGGGGTGATGGAGGTGGTGAATATCGATCTCATCACTAAAATGATTCTTGAGCCGCAGCGGCCGCAGATCACCGACGTTGTCCTGAGAGTAGGAGATAACTTCCTCCGCGACGGGCAACAGGTGACGACTACGCCGACCTTCGATGACAACGCCTCCCTGCTGGAACAATCGTCACAACATTACCCTTTCAGCGTCACGGTGAGCGGCCCCGGGCCTGGCGAAATGGCGTTGAAAAATCTGCCCACCCAGCTGCCGCTGGCGTTGATGCTCAGCTTACTGATGGGCTATATCGCCTGGCTCGCCACCGCGCGGCGCATCAGTTTCACCTGGGAAATCAATATGGGAATTGCGGCCAGGGAGTTTGAGCTCTTCTGCCAGCCGCTGGTGAATGCCCGCACCCGGGAATGCGTCGGCGTCGAGATCCTCCTGCGCTGGAACAACCCGCGTCAGGGATGGATTTCGCCCGATGTCTTTATCCCTCTGGCCGAAGAACATAACCTGATTGTTCCGCTTACCCGCTACGTCATCAGCGAAACGGTGCGGCAGATAGGCTATTTCCCGGCCTCGCGCGATTTCCATATCGGCATTAACGTGGCCGCCAGCCATTTTCGCCGCGCTGCGCTGATCCAGGATCTCAACCGCATCTGGTTTAACGCCAGCCCTGTTCAACAGTTGATCGTGGAGTTAACCGAACGCGATGCGTTGCTGGATGTGGATTACCGCATAGTGCGGGAGCTGCACCGCAAAGGGGTGAAACTTGCGATTGATGATTTTGGTACCGGCAACAGCTCACTTTCATGGCTAGAAAAACTGCATCCGGATGTGCTGAAAATTGATAAATCCTTCACCACCGCGATCGGCACCGACGCCGTGAACTCAACGGTAACGGATATTATTATTGCGCTGGGTCAGCGGCTGAATATTGAACTGGTTGCGGAAGGGGTGGAAACCGAGGAGCAGTCACGCTACCTGCGCCGTCACAGCGTACATATTTTGCAGGGGTACTTGTATGCGCGGCCAATGCCGCTGCGCGAGTTTCCGAAATGGCTGGCGGAAAGTCACTCTCCGCCAGCCCGTCACAACGGACACATCGTGCCCTTACTGCCGTTACGCTAGATAGCGTTACTCTTCTTCGTCGTGTGCAGAGTGCTCTTTAACAATACGCACCATATCAACGCGATAGTCGTTGGCTTCGACGATGGTAATTTGCAGCGGCGGCAGCTCCAGCACATCACCAATACGCGGGATCTGCCCGTTAACGGCAATCACCAGCCCCGCGACGGTGGCAATGTCTTCATCATCATTGACCACGTTTTCGACGCCCAGCGTGTGCGAGAGCGCGTGCAGGTCGGTGGTGCCTTTCACCAGCCAGCCGTCACCGTCGGCAACGATTTCCGGGGTTTCATCCGCATCAGGGAATTCACCGGCAATGGCTTCCAGCACGTCCAGCGGCGTCACCAGGCCCTGTACCACACCAAATTCATTGGTGACGATAACAAAGCTCCCGCGGGCACGACGCAATACGCCCAGCAGGTTGATCGGATCCAGCGTCTCCGGTACCACGATGGCGGGCGACGCGGCCGCTACGGCCTCGACGTTAACGCCCTCTTCCAGCGCCACCAGCATCTCTTTCGCGCGTACCACACCGATAATCTCATCCAGCTCACCCCGGCAGACCGGGAACAGGCTGTGTGGCGAGGAGAGCAGCTGCTGACGAATTTCGTCGACGCTCAGGTTGGCGTCCACCCAGCTGATCTCACCGCGCGGCGTCATAATGCCGCGCAGGGAGCGGGAAGCCAGCGAAAGCACGCCGTTGATCATGTAGCGTTCTTCTTCCACAAACGCGCCTTCCGGCACCGGAACCGGGTTACGGTTCTCGTTATCAGCCTGCACGTTGACCTGACGACGTCCGCCCATCAGTCGCAGAATCGCATCTGCGGTACGGGCTCGCAGCGGCTGATTCGACTGCTGCTTAATAAAGTTACGGCGCGCAATCTGGTTAAACAGCTCGATCAGAATCGAGAAGCCAATCGCGGCGTACAGGTAGCCTTTCGGAATATGGAAGCCAAACCCTTCTGCCACCAGGCTCAGACCAATCATCAGCAGGAAGCTCAGACACAGCACAACGACCGTCGGATGCTGGTTGACGAAACGCGTCAGCGGTTTTGACGCCAGCAGCATTACCGCCATCGCAATCACCACCGCCGCCATCATCACCGGCAGATGGTTCACCATGCCGACTGCCGTAATCACCGCATCCAGAGAGAAGACCGCATCAAGCACCACAATCTGGAGAACAACCACCCAGAAGCTGGCGTAACCCTTACCGTGGCCATCATCGTGCTGCCGGTTCTCCAGCCGTTCATGCAGCTCTGTTGTGGCTTTGAACAGCAGGAACAGTCCCCCCACCAGCATGATTAAATCGCGGCCGGAGAAGGTGAAATCCATGACGGTGAACAGCGGCTTCGTCAGGGTAACCATCCACGAGATCACAGACAGCAAGCCCAGACGCATGATCAGCGCCAGCGAGAGGCCGATCAGACGGGCTTTATCACGCTGTTTCGGCGGCAGCTTATCCGCGAGGATGGCGATAAACACCAGGTTATCAATACCGAGAACGATCTCCAGCACGACCAGCGTAAGCAAGCCTACCCAGATTGACGGGTCCATTAAGAATTCCATGACACGCTCCTGCTAAAGGAATGACAAAACGGTGCCCCGCTAATTTCGGGCATTTCAAAGGGAATGAGAGTCGATGCGTGGCGAAGATCGCCGATGAATAAGGCGCGGAATGGCCTGGAAGATGACTGACGTCGGTGACGGTCCATATAGTGGGCTGTAGCCCTATACTCCTGAATAATTAAACGGACGCTAAACATATCAGAGACAATTGGTTTTTAGCAAAGATTTACGTTCCTTTGCAAACTTCTGTAACACACGCGGATTAACTTAAAGAAAAATCTGTAAGGCTTAGCTAAATTACGGATCTTCATCACATAAATTATTTTTTCACTATCTAAAATAATTCGCGGAAGTCTTAGTTTTTTGAACTCTAACCCTTATCTGAATCGATTCGGTTCGCCAATACGATTCTCAGTACGCCTGCCTGGCAGACGTATACATGATAATAAAAGGAGGTAGCAAGTGACCATTGCTATTGTCATAGGCACACATGGTTGGGCTGCGGAGCAGTTACTCAAAACGGCAGAAATGCTGTTGGGCGAGCAGGAAAACGTCGGCTGGATCGATTTCGTTCCCGGTGAAAATGCCGAGACGCTGATTGAAAAATACACTGCTCAGCTTGAGAAGCTGGATACCAGCAAAGGCGTGCTGTTTCTCGTGGATACATGGGGCGGCAGCCCGTTCAACGCTGCCAGCCGCATTGTCGTCGATAAAGAGCATTATGAAGTCGTCGCCGGGGTGAATATCCCGATGTTGGTGGAAACCTTCATGGCGCGTGACGACAACCCAGGTTTTGATGAACTGGTGGCACTGGCGGTGGAAACCGGTCGCGAAGGCGTGAAGGCGCTGAAAGCGCAGCCGGTTGAAAAACCGGCCCCTGCCCCTGCTGCACCAAGGGCGGCAGCACCGGCGAAGCCAATAGGTCCGAACGATTACATGGTTATCGGCCTTGCGCGTATTGATGACCGTCTGATCCACGGCCAGGTGGCAACACGCTGGACCAAAGAGACCAACGTACAACGCATCATCGTGGTCAGTGACGAAGTGGCCGCCGACACTGTCCGTAAAACCCTTCTTACCCAGGTTGCACCGCCGGGCGTCACCGCGCACGTCGTGGATGTCGCCAAAATGATCCGCGTTTACAACAACCCGAAATATGCGGGTGAGCGCGTGATGCTTCTCTTCACCAACCCGACAGACGTCGAACGCATTGTTGAAGGCGGCGTGAAAATCACCTCCGTTAACATTGGCGGTATGGCATTCCGTCAGGGCAAAACGCAGGTCAACAACGCGATTTCAGTGGATGCGAAAGATATCGAGGCCTTCAACAAACTGAATGCACGCGGTATCGAACTGGAAGCCCGTAAGGTTTCCACGGACCAGAAACTGAAAATGATGGATTTGATCGGCAAAGTGGGGAAATAAGCCCGGGCCGGTTTTTCATATAGAGCTTATGTAATAGGAGAAGTGCAATGGAGATTACTACTCTTCAGATTGTGCTGGTGTTCATCGTCGCATGTATTGCGGGTATGGAGTCCGTACTTGATGAATTTCAGTTCCACCGCCCTCTGGTGGCCTGTACGTTGATTGGCGCCGTTCTCGGTGACATGAAAACCGGTATCATCATCGGTGGTACTTTGGAAATGATCGCCCTCGGCTGGATGAACATCGGTGCGGCAGTTGCGCCAGATGCCGCGCTGGCGTCCATTATTTCAACCGTTCTGGTTATCGCTGGTCATCAGAGTATTGGTGCCGGTATCGCGCTGGCCATCCCGCTGGCCGCAGCGGGTCAGGTGCTGACCATTATCGTCCGTACTATTACCGTTGCCTTCCAGCACGCGGCGGATAAGGCGGCCGAAAACGGCAACCTCACCGCGCTCTCCTGGATCCACGTTTCTTCCCTGTTCCTGCAAGCGATGCGTATCGCAATCCCTGCGGTTATCGTGGCGATTTCTGTCGGTACCAGCGAAGTTCAGGGCATGCTGAATGCGATCCCTGAAGTGGTTACCAGCGGTCTGAATATCGCCGGGGGTATGATCGTGGTGGTCGGTTATGCGATGGTCATCAACATGATGCGTGCAGGCTACCTGATGCCATTCTTCTACCTCGGCTTCGTTACCGCTGCGTTCACCAACTTCAACCTGGTTGCGCTGGGTGTGATTGGTGCGGTGATGGCGATTCTTTATATCCAGCTCAGCCCGAAATACAACCGTGTCGCGGGTGCCCCTGCGCAGGCTGCTGGTAACAACGATCTCGATAACGAACTGGACTAACAGGTGAGCGAAATGGTTGATATGACAAAAACTACCACTGAGAAAAAACTCACTCCGGGTGATATTCGTGGCGTGTTCATCCGTTCTAACCTGTTTCAGGGTTCATGGAACTTCGAACGTATGCAGGCGCTCGGCTTCTGCTTCTCCATGGTGCCGGCCATCAAACGCCTGTATCCGGAAAACAACGAAGCACGCCGTCAGGCAATTAAGCGTCACCTGGAATTCTTCAACACCCATCCTTATGTTGCGGCGCCGGTTCTGGGCGTGACGCTGGCAATGGAAGAGCAGCGTGCGAACGGGGCTGAGATCGACGATGGTGCCATCAACGGTATCAAAGTTGGTCTGATGGGGCCGCTGGCAGGCGTGGGCGACCCGATCTTCTGGGGTACCGTGCGTCCGGTCTTTGCGGCGCTGGGCGCCGGGATCGCCATGAGCGGCAGCCTGCTCGGTCCTCTGCTGTTCTTCATCCTGTTCAACGCGGTGCGTCTGCTGACCCGTTACTACGGCGTGGCGTACGGCTATCGTAAAGGGGTGGATATCGTTAAGGATATGGGCGGCGGCTTCCTGCAAAAACTGACTGAGGGGGCGTCAATCCTCGGCCTGTTTGTAATGGGGGCGCTGGTTAACAAGTGGACGCACGTGAACATCCCGCTGGTGGTATCGACGATCACTGGTCAGGATGGTCAGACGCGCGTTACCACCGTGCAGACGATTCTGGACCAGCTGATGCCGGGCCTGGTACCGCTGCTGTTAACCTTCGCCTGTATGTGGCTGCTGCGTAAGAAAGTGAACCCGCTGTGGATCATCGTTGGCTTCTTCGTCATCGGTATCGCGGGCTACGCCGTCGGCCTGCTGGGTCTGTAATAAAATGCGTTACCGACCGGGGGCTTGCCCCCGGTCTTTTTATCTGGAGGATGAATGACTGTCACGGACACCGTACTGGTTTTATTTATTGTTGCCCTTCTGGCTTACGCGATCTATGACGAGTTCATTATGCCTCGCCGCCACGGCGAGACGCTGCTGACCCTTCCCCTATTACGCCGTGGACGCATTGATGCGTTTATCTTCGCCGGTCTGGTAGTCATCCTGATTTACAATAATGTGACCAGCCACGGCGCAATATTAACCACATGGTTATTATGTGCGCTGGCATTAATGGCGATTTACCTGTTCTGGATCCGCTCGCCAAAACTCATTTTTAAAAAACACGGATTCTTCTTCGCTAATGTCTGGATAGAATATAACCGTATTAAAGAGATGAATTTATCCGAAGACGGGGTTCTGGTGATGCAATTAGAACAACGCCGCCTGCTCATCCGGGTCAAAAATATTGATGACCTGGAAAAGATCTACAAATTAATCGTTAAAACTCAATGAGTTAATATTATAGCATCGGCTATATATTGCATTATTCTTAAACCAGCAATATAGCCGGTGCTATATCTCCTCTGTTAATTGCCTTATATTTTTTAACGATATTTTCACGCATAAATCTAAATGAAAATCGTTATCAATATAGTGGCTATATAAAGCCATCTTCGTTGTTGTTTTATATTCTCAAAATATGTTAAGGTTGCGCCCGTCGTTGGGGAGTAGCCGATTTCCTGCCTGCGGGAAATGTACGTGTCAACATACTCGTTGAAAAACGTGGCGCGTACGGATCGTTTTCAGCACACTTACTGTGCCAAAAGCGATCAGGCGAGACCATAGATACATCAACTGCTGTTTACTGGGGGCAGTGATGTGTCATATGGATATCCCCGGTCTGGACGCTCTTATGAATATCTCCGCTACGATCCTTCTGGCTTTTGGTATGTCCATGGACGCATTTGCCGCCTCTATTGGTAAAGGTGCCACCCTCCATAAACCTAAATTTTCCGACGCCCTGCGTACCGGTCTCATATTTGGTGCTATCGAAACGCTGACGCCGCTTATCGGCTGGGGTCTGGGGATGCTCGCCAGCCAGTTCGTGCTGGAGTGGAATCACTGGATTGCTTTCGTGCTGCTGGTGTTCCTCGGCGGACGCATGGTGATTGAAGGCTTTCGTGGTAACGGCGATGAAGATGATGCGCCGCTGCAACGCCACGGCTTCTGGCTTCTGGTGACAACCGCCATCGCAACCAGCCTGGATGCAATGGCCGTGGGTGTCGGTCTGGCGTTTTTGCAGGTCAATATTATCGCCACCGCGCTGGCGATTGGCTGCGCCACGCTGATCATGTCAACTCTGGGGATGATGGTGGGTCGGTTCATTGGCCCGCTGTTAGGCAAACGAGCCGAAATTCTGGGCGGTATCGTGTTGATCGGGATTGGTGCCCAAATCCTTTGGGCACACTTCGCGGGTTAACCTTCGCGCTGCCAGCAATGGATGCTGAAATCCGTCTGGCAGCGAAATTCTGTCTGCGCTGCCAGCGTTTCCCACACCTCTGGTTTTGCCCGCCATGCAAACGGCGTCATTTGCAGTAACGCCACGGCTTCACTTCCCTGCAACGTCATTTCATACGCTACCGACTGCGCCTGCTTTAACGCAAAGCCCGCCAGCTGTTCAGAGTGCGGCGCATGCAGGTGAACTTCATCATAGATCAGCCCTTTTAACTCCAGCAGATGACGCGGCCCTGGCGTGACGGTGATAACCCAGCCGCCAGGCTTAACGACGCGCGCCAGCTCCTCTGCCTTGCACGGCGCATAGATACGCACCACGGCGTCCATACTCGCTTCCTCAAACGGCAGGCGGTGGCTGGAGGCCACGCAGAACGTTACCGCTGAGTAGCGTTTAGCTGCTGCACGGATAGCCACTTTCGACACGTCCAGCCCGAAAGTTTCGGCACCCTTCTCAGCCGCCACGTCAGCAAACGTGGCGGTGTAGTAACCTTCGCCGCAGCCGATATCCAGCATGGCGGATGCGCCTTCTGTCAGATATTGACGGAGTAAGGCGACAACGGCATCCCTGAGCGGTTGATAGTGCCCGGCATCGAGAAACGCCCGGCGCGCCTGCATCATCTCCGCGCTGTCACCCGGGTCCCGGGAGCGCTTGTGCTGTACCGGCAGAAGATTTACATAGCCCTCTTTCGCCCGGTCAAACTGATGTCCCTGTGGACAGATAAACGTTTTCTCCGCGCGCGTCAGCGGCGCGTGGCAAAGGGGACAACTGAAAGACATGACAGCTCCAGGGCGTAAACCAAAAGGCGAAGTGTACCGCTATTCGCCAGGGTTATAAACGGCTGGGTGACGCATCACGATCAGATGGTCAGAATCTGCCGGCAGCCCGTCTGGCTTCACGTTTTCCAGGCGCAGGACGTTACCCATAATTTCGCTGAACACGGGCGCAGAAACGGCCCCGCCATAGTAGGCACCGTTTTGCGGATCGTTGATCACCACCACCAGCGCGAAACGGGGATCGCTGGCAGGCGCAACGCCTGCGGTATAGGCGACGTATTTATCCACATACTTACCATGTTCATCGATTTTTTTGGCCGTCCCGGTTTTTATCGCCACGCGATAGTTACGCACCGCCGCTTTGACCCCGCCACCGCCGGGTAACGCAACGCTCTCCATCATGTGCTCCACCTCGTGAACAATTTCCTCGGGCATCACCCGCTTGCCAATCACCGGCGGGTCAATACGGGTGATGGACAGAGGCCGTTCAATGCCGTAGCTGCCGATGGTGGCATACACATGCGCCAGCTGGAGGGGGGTTACCATCAGGCCATACCCAAAGGCAAAGGTCGCCCGATCTAACTGACTCCAGAATTTTCGCTGCGGCAATAAACCTGCGCTTTCTCCCGTTAAACCAAGCCCGGTACTCTCGCCAAAACCAAAGTTTTTATAGGTATCCAGTAACCGTTGCACGGGCATCGCCAGCGAAAGACGGGATACGCCTGTGTCGCTGGATTTTTGCAAAATCCCGGTCATCGTCAGCTCGGGGTAGTAGCCCACATCACGAATACGATGACCATCAATGGTGTAGGGATGCGTATCTATCACGCTGTCAGGCTGTACCAGCCCCTGCTGTAGCGCCGTCATCAGCACCAGAGGCTTAACGGTCGAGCCAGGTTCAAAGGTGTCGCTGATCGCGCGATTGCGAAAATCATCCAGCGTTGCCCCTTCCCGGTTGTTGGGGTTGAAGTCGGGGAAGCTCGCCATCGCCAGAATTTCGCCCGTTCGGATATTAATCAGCACCGACGCGCCTGACTCAGCTTTGTTCCACGCCACGGCATTATCCAGCGCGTCTTCGGTGATAGTTTGCAGGCGTTCATCGATACTAAGCTGAATATTATGTGCAGGTACGGGAGCCACCTCCGTAAGGTTCTCCACCACATGTCCGTAGCGATCTTTCCTGACCAGCCGCACGCCTGCCTTCCCGGTAAGCTGCGTGTTAAAGCTTTTCTCGACGCCCTCAATGCCCTGACCATCAATATTGGTGAAGCCAATCAGGTTCGCCGCCACGTGCCCGGCAGGATAAAAGCGGCGGGACTCATCGCGAAGGTTGATGCCGGGGAGACGCAGCTTATCGATCCACTTTGCCTGGGCGGGATCAACCTGACGGGCCAGGTAAATGAATCGCCCGTGCGGGTTACTGTTAATTCGCGATGCGAGCGTGCTCAGAGAAAGGTGTAAGGCATTTGCCAGGGCCTGCCAGCGCGAGTCAAAACCGATCCCCCCTTTTTCCAGCACTGTTTTGGGATCGGCCCAGACGGCCTGGACGGGTACGCTCACCGCAAGGGGTCGCCCTTCACGGTCAACAATCATCCCACGCGGGGCGTCTATCGCCACTTCGCGCAGGGAGCGCATATCCTCCTGCTTCACCAGATTATCCGGTTTGATAATTTGTAGCCACGCTACGCGGCCCAGCAGAAACGCAAGGCTACAAAAGATGGCGAGACACAAAAGTGCAAAACGTGCCGGAGTAAAATTTCCGGTGGTGGTTATTGTCTTTTTTTTCACCTTAACCCCAGGGCTGTTAATCAACGCCCTGATTTAACGAGAAAAGCGGATAATAAGGCGGGAAAACAATGCTAATAATCTCGCGGGTTTGCAACAAGATAATAACAGAGGAGGATTACGTAATATTTTGAAAAATAAGCGAATAAAAAAGCCCCGCATCGGCGAGGCTTATGTCTGAGATCGAAGCGCTGAGCGCTTCAGTCAGCAGTGATTCGATCAGATAGCAGTTACGTTAACCGCAGCTGGGCCTTTCTGGCCATCCTGAATTTCGAACTCAACGTTCTGGCCTTCAGCCAGAGTTTTGAAGCCGTTACCCTGGATTGCAGAGAAGTGTACGAACACGTCTTTGCTGCCGTCAGCAGGAGTAATGAAACCAAAACCTTTAGACTCGTTGAACCACTTAACTTGACCTTTAATCTTTGCCATTTGCAAAATTCCTTAGAGTGTTTTCTTAGCCCGCGGGCTTTGACATAGATAAAACTGAGACATTACTGCTTGAGGCACTAATATAAGGTTCGGCAGAGAAGCGGTATTCAACGACAACGTGTTTACTCAGGACTTCTTTACTGAAAATGCCACACATAAACAGAACTGTACCTCGTTTGACCCAAAACGTGTTATCACACACAACGTTTAATATGGCAAGCCATTTTTAAACGTGTCTCGATCCGCCGCACAAATTCAGACGTTACTCCATAACAATCTGCACAGTTATGCGAATTGTCAAATGAAGCGCCACCTGACCTCACTGCCCGCAGGGTGCGTTGACGCGCCCTGTAATCAAAGACTTTTTAAACATAGCTCAATCATTTCAAAGCGTCCATCCCAATCCCAGAATTTCTTTAAAGGAATGACTGAGTTAGAACATTTTGTGAAAAGTTATGCTGAAAACATTGCAACGCACCAACATGTGTCAGGGAATATACGATGTTAATTACATTTTGCTAACTGTATTAAAAACCACCATTTAATAAGTGTTATTCTGCACCAAAATAATGAAATTTTTATGACTCTGCCTCAAAACAAGGCAAGCAAAACGTTTCGATAAAAATAAAACACTTCAGGAAAGATAAAGCACACTATTTATTCAACGAAACTGAATTTGTTAAATAAGGATAAATATTCGCCAGTTTTCAGTGTGCTAAAACATGAGTTAACTGCTGCTTAATTAAATGCCGGGAAGTTGTGGGATGCATTTGATAAGGGAGGGGATTTACGCCGTACGTCAGGCCACCTCCCCGCTCCGGGCAGACTATCGTTCAGCTACCAGGCGAATGAAGTCTTCCTCGTCTTGTTGTTGAGCAACAGCGTCCTTCGGTACCGCTTTCTCCTCCGGCTCGTTGGCTTCGCACAATCGACGCAGCAGCGCAGTCTGCCGTTTCTGCTGATCGAGCAATGCTTCCAGCAGCTCAATCTGCTCGTTTGTGCGGGAGCTGGCGCGGTTAACGAAAAACCACAGCACCAGCCCAACGACCAGCACCAACAAAGACATTACCAAGGATGCAATGCTCAGCAGCCCCGAATTCAGTAACTCACCCATTTCACCACCTCAGTAAAAACCGCCATTTTACCACTGCCGCCGCGTAAGGACATCACTCAGCGTAAAAATGGTCTCTACCAGGGGATAAACTTATTGATTGAACAAATGCCGCTAAAGAACTGTACATCCTGATCGCACATCACATTGATAGTCTGCGTCCACAGCACCACGCATGCTATCAACACTATAATCAGAATTACCCAGCGTATTTTTTTCACTCCACACTCCGTCTTATGACCTGATACAGCCAGGTTATCACGGTTATCTTAAACAGGGGCTAACTGTACCTTCAACAGACGCTTTTCGGAATCGTGCACTTGTTTCACTGCGTAAAGCCGTTACGCTTACTCTATGACAACAAAGAAAAAAGAGGCAACGATGCGTTTACTTATTCGTACAGTAATTGTACTGGCCATTGTCTGGATCGGCCTGTTATTAAGTGGGTACGGCGTATTAATGGGGAGCAAAGAAAATGCCGCGGGTCTGGGTATCCAGTGTAAATATCTTACCGCCCAGGGGATAAGCACGGCTCAGTACATCCATTCCGACAGCGGGATCATCGGGTTAACCAACTGTCCTGTGCTGCGTAAATCATCTGTTGTGGTTGATAACGGTTAATCAGCGCTGAGCTTCGCTTACAGAAACGCCGCAAAAGTGCGGCGTTTTTATTGGTGGCGTCGATCAGAACGGATAATCGTTATAGCCCATCTGCTCTGAAATTTTGCGCGCTGCGGTATGCAGAATCGCCACATATTCATGAAGACGCTCTTCAGAGAAACGCAGCGTTGGGAACGAAATGCTCAGGCCCGCAATGACAACGCCGAAGCGGTCAAACACCGGCACACCGATGCAACGCAGCCCCTCTTCCTGCTCTTCGTTATCTTCCCCGTAACCCTGCTCACGCACTTTATCCAGCACGCTCAGCAGTTCTTCCGTACTGGTAATCGTGCGGTCGGTGCTGCGTTTGTACTCCACCCCGTCAAGGATTTGCTTCACCTCTTCGCGATCGCGCCAGGCCAGCAGTACTTTACCAATTGCGGTGCTATACAGCGGGTTACGACGACCAATGCGTGAATACATGCGCAGGTTGTACATGGAGTCAATTTTGTGGATGTAAACAATGCTGTCTTCATCCAGCGCACCGAGGTGAATTGTCTCTTTCGTCAGTCGTGAAAGTTCACGCATCTGAATGTCAGCGCTGCGGATCAGATCCACGTTCTGCAAGGCACGGGCGCCCAGTTCAAACAGTTTCAGGGTCAGAGAATATTTTTCTGATTCTCCTTCCTGCGCGACATAACCCAATGATTTCATCGTCTGCAAAAAGCGATAAACGGTGCTTTTCGACATCATCACACGCTGCGACAACTCTGTAATACCAATTTCACGCTCTTCTCCGAGCGCCTGCAAGATGCCAAACACCTTCAGCACGGAAGAAACAGAATCTGGCTGCTTATCCAAATCTGCGATTGCCATTCATCACCTCATGGAGAGTGTTTTATAAAAATCAGAACCGGTTTTTATTATAAATTCGTGTGATGCGTGCTGCAATCTATCTGGGTTTACTTCGTTACAAATCTGCGACATAAAACCGAAATAACGATGCTAAAATAGTTACTCTGAAAATAATTTCACGCTGAGTCATTCTTTCCCCATGCAAAAAAACGTTTCTGATGGCCTGCCCTTACCGCAGCGGTACGGGGCAATTGCCACTATTGTCATCGGTATTTCGATGGCTGTCCTTGACGGTGCGATTGCCAACGTGGCTCTTCCTACCATTGCCAAAGACCTTAATGCTTCGCCGGCAAGCTCCATCTGGATTGTGAACGCGTACCAGATAGCGATTGTGATTTCCCTTCTGTCACTCTCTTTCCTGGGCGATATGTTTGGTTATCGCCGGGTTTACCAGTGCGGGCTGGTGGTCTTTACCCTCACCTCGCTCTTCTGTGCCCTTTCAGATTCACTGCACACCCTTACGCTGGCGCGTATCGCGCAGGGCTTTGGCGGCGCGGCGCTAATGAGCGTGAACACGGCCCTGATACGGCTTATTTATCCTCAACGCCACCTGGGGCGCGGCATGGGCATTAACTCCTTTATTGTGGCCGTGTCGTCCGCCGCCGGCCCAACGATTGCCGCCGCCATCCTGTCCGTTGCCTCGTGGCAGTGGTTGTTTGCCATTAACGTGCCGCTGGGCATTGTGGCGATCTTCTTCGCCCTGCGCTATCTTCCGGAAAATGGTCCGAAAAGTACCATGCCACGTTTCGATCTGCCCAGCGCCGTGATGAACGCGCTGACTTTTGGCCTGCTAATTACGGCGCTGAGCGGATTTGCGCAGGGACAGTCTCTGTCGCTCATTGCCGCAGAAATCGTTGCCATGCTTATCATCGGCTTTTTCTTTGTACGACGTCAGCTGGCGCTGCCCGTGCCGTTACTGCCGGTGGATTTGCTGCGTATTCCGCTGTTTTCGCTATCCATTTGTACCTCCATTTGCTCGTTCTGCGCCCAGATGCTGGCGCTGGTTGCGCTGCCGTTCTTTTTGCAGAGCGTGATTGGCCGTTCAGAAGTGGAGACAGGCTTGCTGCTCACGCCCTGGCCGCTGGCAACCATGGTGATGGCCCCGCTGGCCGGTTACCTTATTGAGCGCGTCCATGCCGGGCTTCTGGGGGCGATTGGGCTGGTTGTCATGGCGGTGGGACTGTTTTCGCTGGCGCTCCTGCCCGCCTCGCCGGGGGATCTGGATATTATCTGGCGCATGATCCTGTGCGGGGCCGGTTTTGGTCTGTTCCAGTCCCCTAATAACCACACGATTATCACCTCTGCCCCACGTCATCGCAGCGGTGGCGCCAGCGGGATGCTGGGCACGGCAAGACTGTTAGGGCAAAGCACCGGGGCCGCACTGGTGGCGTTGATGTTTAACCTTGCCGGGCAGAATGCGACACACGTTGCGCTGATTACCGCAGGGACCCTGGCGACCCTCGCGGCTGTCATTAGCGGCCTTCGCGTCACCCAGCCAAAGGCGCAGGCATAAAAAAACCGGGCGGAGAATGGCTCCAGCCCGGTTCTTTTCAACCCGATTACGTTACTTCAGGTATTCCCCGCTACGCAGCGCTTCAATACGTTTATCCAGCGGCGGGTGAGACATAAACAGCTCGCTCAGCGACTTTGATTTGCCGTTGATGCAGAAGGCCATCATGCTGTTTGCTTCCTGCGGCTCGTAGCTGGTTTTCAGTCGTTGCAGCGCAGCAATCATCTTTTCACGACCCACCAGTTTCGCGGAACCGGCATCCGCGTGGAACTCACGATGACGGGAGAACCACATGGTAATGATGCTTGCCAGGATACCGAACACCAGCTCCAGCACCATTGAAACAGCAAAATAGATCAGCGGGTTGCCGTTGCTCTCTTCACCCTCATCACGGTTGCCACCCATAAACCCGGCAGCAATCTGTGCCAGAATACGAGAAATAAAGATAACGAAGGTGTTCACCACGCCCTGGATCAGGGTCATGGTGACCATATCGCCATTGGCGATATGGCTGATCTCGTGAGCAATAACCGCTTCCGCTTCGTCACGGCTCATGTTTTGCAGCAGGCCGGTACTGACGGCCACCAGGGACGCGTCACGACGCGCACCGGTAGCAAACGCGTTAATATCTGGCGCGTGGTAGATGGCTACCTGCGGCATGGCAATGCCCGCCTGCTTTGACTGCTGAGCAACCGTGCTCATCAGCCACTGCTCCATATCGTTACGCGGTTGCTCAATAACTTCACCGCCCACGGATTTCAGTGCCATCCACCTGGACATCAGAAGTGAAATGAAAGAGCCACCGAAACCAAACAGCAGCGCCATAATCAACAGACCCTGAACGCTGCTCGACTGAATTCCCGTCAGGCTTAGCACCAGCCCGAATACCACCATCACCGCCAGGTTGGTGAGCAGGAAGAGCGCGATTCGCATCATAATATTCTTTTAACCTCAGTTTAACAAAACGCACTATGCGATTACCCACATCGTATGGGTATTACGGCTATTTTCAAGCATCCAGACGGCGTAAGTCACCAGAAAGACACAACTTTACACAATTGGAAATCTGCCTGACGGAAGGAGGAGGTACATAAAGAAACAGGCACAATTTCTTGTGCCTGTTGGGGGATTATTTTGTCGGAGCAGGTTGCAGGGCAGGTTTCTCTTTTTCCAGCTTCGCGAGATCAAGCGCGATATGCACCGTCTCGTCCAGATACGGATCGGGCTCCTGGTAATCCTTAGGCAGATCGTCCAGTTTTTTGAGCAGAGGCTTGCCTTCACGTTTGAAGCGATCGTTGATACGCGCCAGACGTGTCGCGTCATCTTCATTGTTCTCTTTCTCACGCTGGGCATAGTTCAGAGACACAATGTTCCGTTTCGCTTTCAAAGCGTTGAAACGCGCGATGTCCTTCATGATGTACTGGAATTCCGGATCCTTCCCGATGCGATCGTTGTGATTTTTCAGCAGTTCCGGTCCGAACTGTTTCATATCACCCGATTTCACGAATGTCGCGGCATCAATGCTATCCCACGGCAGCGCGTTATCTTCAAACTTCTCGCCCGTTTCCGTCTCTTCGGTACCTGTCGGCATCATGATATCCGGCGTCACGCCTTTGCGCTGCGTACTGCCGCCGTTGACGCGGTAAAACTTCTGAATGGTGTACTGTACTGAGCCCAGCGCAGGCCACTCAGGGCGCAGCATCTGGTCGTAAATACGGTTCAGAGAGCGGTACTGCTGAACGGTGCCCTTGCCAAACGTCGGTTCGCCGACGATTAATGCCCGGCCGTAATCCTGCATGGCAGCAGCGAAGATTTCCGATGCAGAGGCGCTGAAGCGATCGACAAGCACCACCAGCGGACCCTTATAGTAGACCACACCATCGGTATCGGCATCTTCACGCACTTTACCGTTGTTATCGCGCACCTGTACCACCGGGCCAGACGGGATAAACAGCCCGGAAAGCGAGACGGCCTCGGTCAATGCCCCGCCGCCGTTGCTGCGCAGGTCAATGATCACGCTGCTGACATTCTGCTTTTCAAGCTTCTGGAGCTGCACTTTCACATCATCGGTCAGGCCGACGTAGAAACCTGGGATATCCAGAACGCCAACCTTCTCTTTACCCACGGTTTTCACCGACATTTTCACCGCGCGATCTTCCAGACGGATACGCTCACGGGTGAGAGTAACGATACGGGTTTTAGTCCCCTTACCGGCTGGCAGGATCTCCAGGCGAACTTTGCTGCCCTTCGGCCCTTTGATCAGCGCAACAACGTCATCAAGACGCCAGCCAATCACGTCCACCATGCTCTTTCCGGTTTGCCCCACACCGACAATACGGTCGCCTACGCTGATCGCTTTGCTTTTCGACGCAGGGCCACCGGCCACCATGGAGTTGATTACGGTGTAGTCATCGTCCATCTGAAGCACAGCACCGATACCTTCCAGAGACAGGCTCATTTCGGTATTGAACTGTTCGGTGTTACGTGGAGAGAGATAATTAGTGTGCGGATCAATTTCATGCGCAAACGCGGTCATCGCCAGCGAGAAAACATCTTCACTGTTGGTCTGCGCCAGACGACGAATAGCGAACTTGTAGCGACGGTTTAACGTCTCACGGATCTCTTTCTCGTCTTTGCCTGTAAGCTTGAGGCTCAGTTCGTCATATTTGACTTTTCCGTCCCACAGCGCATTCAGTTCAGCCTCGTCTTTCGGCCATGGCGCTTTGCTGCGGTCCAGATTAAAGGTGTCGTTGCCGGTGAAGTCCATCGGACGTTCCAGCACTTTCAGCGCGTATTGATAACGCTCAAAACGGCGCTTTTGCGATAAGTTGTACAGATCGTAGAACAGATCGAGCTTTCCGGAGCGCAGCTCATCACCCACTTCGGATTTGCGTTTAGCGAACTGTTCGACATCGCTGGCCAGCAGTACGTTATGGCTGTAATCCAGCAAGTTCAGATAACGGTCAAAGATTTTGGCCGAAAAGGCCTGATCGAGATCGAACTGACGATAGTGCGAACGAGTAAAGCGCGACGTCACGCGCTCACTCACCGTCGCGTGCTGAGTCTCTTCCTTGAGCACCGGAATTTGATCAACACGCGTAATATCGTCCACAGCGAAAGCGTGGCCTGTTATAGCAAACAGGCCAGCCAGCGCGGTGAGCTTAAAAAAAGTGTTCATGCCAGGCTCGGCCTCCGTTTCAGAACAACAAGTGTTCTGCGCGTACAATCATTGACATACCAGAAGTCAGCTGTACACGAACGCCATCTTTGGTGATTTCCAGTACGGTGGCGTCCATCGCGTTGTTACCCGCTTTCACCTTCAGAGACTGACCTACGCTCAGCGCATTGATGTCAGAAACCGGGGTGTGACGCGGCTCTTCGCGCGGCGCACGTGGGGCTTTAGCTGCGGGTTTGTCAGCACGCGGTTTGCGATCGTTATTTTCAGTACGACGCGGTGCCGGGCGCGGTTTACGCTCGCGACGAGGGGCGTCTTCCTGACCGTTTGCCGCTGCGGCTTCGCGTTTTTTCGCCTGCTGTTCCGCACGCTGTGCCTGCACGCGAGCTTTGGCTTCTTCAAGCTGCTTACGCGCATGTTCTACGTGCTGCTCGTCCAGCTCACCGCACGGGTTGCCGTCAAGGTCGACACGGGTCGCACCCGGCTTGATACCGTACAGGTAACGCCAGCTCGAGGTATAAAGGCGCAAGGCAGAACGAAGCTGCGTTTTGCTGAGGTTCATCTCCCCCTCAACGCGCGCGACCAGATCCTGAAAGATACCGACTTTCAGAGGACGCGCTTCACCTTCAGCGCTGAAGCACTGCGGGAAACGCTCGGCCAGAAATGCGATAACTTCTTTACTGCTATTCAACTTAGGTTGATTTTCCATGAAATTTCCTGATTACAACGGACGTTGCCAACAAGCGCAGGCATGAACAGGCGACATTATAATGACGCTATCAGTAAATGCTACGTTATCCGTTGATTATCCTGCGACGCTCGCAAAGAATTTATGATAATCGGTCTCTGCCAGAACATTTTCCAGGTTTGCGGCCAGCGCGCGCAGCCCCTGCTCATCCTCGGCAGTAAAGCGGCTGAAGACCGTGCTGTCGATATCCAGAACGCCAATAATCTGATTTTTAACCACCAGCGGCAGTACGATTTCAGAATTGCTGCTGGCATCGCAGGCAATGTGGCCGTCAAACGCATGAACATCTTCGACACGCTGAACCTGACGGGTCGCCACTGCGGTACCGCACACGCCGCGACCTACCGGGATACGCACGCAGGCGAGTTTACCCTGGAAAGGCCCCAGCACCAGCGTGTCGCCTTCCAGCAGATAAAAGCCCGCCCAGTTCACGTCAGAAAGGCGTTCGAACAGTAATGCACTGGTATTTGCCAGAGTGGCTAAGAAACTGGTTTCCCCTGCCATTAATGCCTTAAAATCGCGATTCAGATCCGCGTAGAATTCTGTTTTGTTCATTATTCAATCACTTAGTTATCTTACATAGTTACCGCATAGCCTATTAAAATAAGCATTAAATGCGCTCATGCTCAAGATGAATCCGTTCATGAGTTATTATAACTTTCAACAATACTAATCTGTGTGCGACTGATGGCCCTAAAAACACCCCAAATTACGCCGACACGAAAGATCGTTGTCCGTACGGTAAGCCAGGCTCTGCCCCGTGCACATTATCAGCGTTGTCCCCAGTGCGATACGCTTTTTATGTTGCCGAAGATGAAATCGCACCAAAGTGCTTTTTGTCCTTGCTGCGATGCCAAAATTCGCGATGGCCGGGACTGGTCATTGACGCGTCTGGCGGCAATGGCGGTCACCATGCTGCTGCTGATGCCCTTCGCCTGGACCGAGCCGCTGTTAAAGCTCTACCTGCTTGGCGTGCGTATTGACGCTAACGTGTTGCAGGGGATCTGGCAGATGACGCGCCAGGGCGATCCGCTTACGGCCGCCATGGTGCTGTTCTGCGTCGTCGGCGCGCCGTTGGTGCTGGTCGCGGCAATTGCCTACCTGTGGTTTGGCAACATTCTGGGGATGAACCTGCGCCCTGTCCTGCTCATGCTGGAAAAGCTCAAGGAGTGGGTGATGCTGGACATCTATCTGGTAGGCATTGGCGTGGCCTCCATCAAGGTGCAGGATTATGCGTTTTTACAACCCGGCATTGGCCTTTTCGCGTTTATTTCACTGGTCCTGCTGAGTATTTTGACCCTGATTCATCTCAATGTTGAACAGCTTTGGGAGCGATTTTACCCGCAGCGCCCCGCGACCCGGCCTGATGAAAACCTGCGAGTCTGCCTGGGCTGCCATTACACCGGTTTTCCGGATAAACGCGGGAGGTGCCCACGCTGCCACATTCCGTTAAGATTGCGACGCAACTACAGCCTGCAAAAGTGCTGGGCGGCGCTAATCGCCTCCCTGGTATTTTTGTTCCCGGCCAACATGCTGCCGATCTCCGTAATTTATGTGAACGGCGCCCGTCAGGAAGATACTATCCTTTCGGGGATTATCTCTCTGGCGCACAGTAACGTGGGGGTCGCCGCCATTGTTTTCATCGCCAGTATTCTGGTGCCCTTTACCAAAGTGGTGGTGATGTTTACGCTGCTTATTAGCATTCACTTTAAATGCGAACAAGGACTACGCACCCGCATCCTGCTTCTGCGATTCGTGACCTGGATTGGTCGCTGGTCGATGTTGGATCTGTTCGTGATTTCGCTGATGATGTCGCTCATCAATCGCGATCAGTTACTTGCTTTTACCATGGGACCCGCAGCTTTTTATTTCGGCTCTGCGGTGATATTGACTATTCTTGCAGTGGAATGGCTGGACAGCCGCTTACTTTGGGACGCACATGAGTCAGGAAACGCCCGCTTCGCCGACTGAAGCGAGAATTAAAACAAAACGCCGCATTTCGCCATTCTGGTTGCTGCCTGTTATCGCGCTGATGATCGCAGGCTGGCTTATCTGGACGAGCTATGAAGATCGCGGAAGTACCATCACGATTGATTTCCAGTCTGCGGACGGCATTGTCGCCGGACGTACCCCCGTTCGCTTCCAGGGGGTGGAAGTGGGTACCGTGCAGGATATTTCCCTTGGCAAAGGGCTGAACAAAATCCAGGTCCGGGCGAGCATTAAGTCTGATATGCAGGATGCCCTGCGTGCCGAAACGCAGTTCTGGCTGGTCACGCCTAAAGCCTCCCTGGCCGGCGTTTCCGGGCTGGATGCGCTTGTGGGCGGTAACTATATCGGCATGATGCCCGGCAAAGGTGAGCCACAGGATCACTTTGTTGCGCTGGATACCCAGCCGAAATATCGGCTGAATAACGGCGATTTGATGATCCATCTCCGCGCGCCGGATTTGGGCTCGCTGAACAGTGGTTCTCTGGTCTATTTCCGCAAAATTCCGGTAGGCCGCGTTTACGACTACGCCATTAACCCGAACAAAGATGGCGTGACCATTGATGTACTCATCGAGCGCCGTTTTACCAACCTGGTGAAAAAAGGCAGCCGCTTCTGGAACGTCTCAGGCGTCGATGCCGACCTGAGCTTAAGCGGTGCGAAAGTGAAGCTTGAGAGCCTGGCGGCGCTGGTGAATGGCGCTATCGCCTTCGACTCACCTGCTAACTCCAGCCCTGCCGCCGCAGAAGATACCTTTGGCCTGTACGCCGACCTGGCGCACAGCCAGCGCGGTGTCATCGTCAAGCTGACCCTGCCGGATGCCAAAGGCCTGAAAGCCGGTTCGACCCCGCTGATGTACCAGGGTTTAGAGGTCGGGCAACTGACAAAATTAACCCTCAATGCGGGCGGCTCCGTTACCGGCGAAATGACGGTGGATCCGAGCGTGGTGGATCTCCTGCGGGATAAAACGCGCATTGAACTGCGTAATCCGAAGCTCTCCCTCAGCGACGCCAGCATCAGTTCCCTGCTGACGGGAAGCACCTTTGAGCTGATCCCCGGTGAAGGCGCGCCGAACAAAAACTTTGTTATCGCGCCGGCGGATAAAGCCCTGCTGCAAAAACCGGGCGTGTTGACGGTTACGCTGAATGCGCCGGAAAGCTACGGTATCGAAGCCGGGCAACCGCTGATCCTGCACGGTGTGCAGGTGGGCCAGGTCCTCGAACGTAAGCTGTCGGAAAAAGGGGTCTCCTTCTCCGCCGCCATCGATCCGCAGTATGGCAACCTGGTCCACAGCGACAGTAAATTTGTGGTTAACAGCCGGGTCGACGTGAAGGTGGGTCTGGACGGGGTTGAGTTCCTCGGCGCCAGCGCCAGTGAGTGGGTTAACGGCGGGATCCGCATTCTGCCGGGCAGCAAAGGTGCGCTGCGCGAAAGCTATCCGCTGTTCGCCAATCTGGACAAAGCCATTGAAAATAGCCTCGGCGACCTGCCAACCACCACGCTGACCTTAAGCGCTGAAACGCTGCCGAATGTCCAGGCAGGCTCCGTCGTGCTTTACCGTAAGTTTGAGGTGGGGGAAGTGATCACCGTTCGTCCTCGTGCGGACGCGTTTGATATCGAACTGCATATCAAGCCGGAGTACCGCAAGCTGCTCACGCCAAACAGCGTGTTCTGGGCTGAGGGTGGCGCGAAAGTGCAGCTCAACGGCAGCGGGCTGACCGTACAGGCATCGCCTCTCTCCCGTGCCCTGCGCGGTGCGATCAGCTTCGATAACCTGAGCGGCGCGGGCGGCAACATGCGTAAAGGTGACAAGCGGATCCTCTTCCCGTCCGAAACCGCGGCGCGCGCGGTCGGGGGGCAAATTACCCTGCACACCTTTGATGCCGGTAAACTGGCTGAAGGCATGCCCATCCGCTATCTCGGCATTGATATCGGGCAGGTCCAGAAGCTGACGCTGATCACCGCACGCAACGAAGTGCAGGCGACCGCCGTGCTTTATCCGGAATATGTGCAGACGTTTGCCCGGGCAGGCTCGCGCTTCTCGGTGGTTACGCCGCAAATTTCTGCCGCAGGGGTTGAGCATCTCGACACCATACTTCAGCCGTACATTAACGTTGAACCGGGTCGCGGCAACGCGCGTCGTGAATTTGAGTTGCAGGAGGCCACCATCACCGACTCCCGTTATCTGGACGGTTTGAGCATTGTGGTTGAAGTGCCGGAAGCCGGTTCGCTGGGCATCGGTACGCCGGTCCTGTTCCGCGGCATTGAAGTAGGGACAGTAACAAGCCTGACGCTGGGTAATCTGTCCGATCGCGTGATGGTCGGCCTGCGCATCAGCCAGCGTTATCAGCATCTGGTGCGCAACAACTCGGTGTTCTGGCTCGCTTCAGGCTACTCGCTGGACTTCGGCCTGACCGGTGGCGTGGTCAAAACGGGGACCTTTAATCAGTTCATTCGCGGCGGCATTGCCTTCGCGACGCCGCCTGGCACGCCTCTGGCGCCTAAGGCGCAGGCAGGTAAACACTTCCTGCTGCTGGAAAGTGAACCGAAAGAGTGGCGCGAATGGGGAACGGCGCTGCCACGTTAATCTCGCAGGCTCCGGTGTCAACGCGCCGGAGCCTTTATGTTACACTACGCGCCTGAATGTTTCCCTGTGGTGTGCCCGTGGCTCAAAACTCCGTATTTCTTCCCGAACAATTCCTCGCACAGATGCGCGAGGCGCTTCCAGCTCATCTCTCTTTCGACGATTTCGTTGCCGCCTGCCAGCGCCCTTTGCGCCGGAGTATTCGCGTCAATACGCTGAAAATCAGCGTCGGGGCGTTTCTGGATCTCGTCTCCCCCTACGGCTGGCAATTAACGCCAGTGCCGTGGTGTGAAGAGGGTTTCTGGATCGAACGGGATGACGAGGAGAGCCTGCCGCTCGGCAGCACCGCCGAGCACCTGAGCGGGCTGTTTTATATTCAGGAAGCCAGCTCCATGCTGCCGGTTGCTGCGCTGTTTGCCGACGGGAACCAGCCTGAGCGGGTTATGGATGTCGCGGCGGCGCCGGGCTCTAAAACCACGCAGATTGCCGCCCGGATGAACAACCGCGGCGCGATCCTCGCCAACGAATTTTCCGCCAGCCGCGTTAAAGTCCTGCATGCCAATATCAGCCGCTGCGGGATCCACAACGTCGCGTTAACGCACTTCGATGGTCGCGTGTTTGGCGCTACCCTGCCGGAAGCCTTTGATGCCATCCTGCTCGACGCGCCCTGCTCCGGCGAAGGCGTGGTGCGTAAAGATCCTGATGCGTTAAAAAACTGGTCCGTTGAAAGCAACCTGGAGATCGCCGCCACGCAGCGCGAACTGATCGACAGCGCGTTTCATGCCCTGCGCCCAGGCGGGACGCTGGTTTACTCTACCTGCACGCTGAATCGCGATGAAAACGAGGACGTCTGCCTGTGGCTCAAGCAACGCTATGCGGATGCCGTCGAGTTTCTGCCGCTGGACACCCTCTTCGACTCGGCCAGTCATGCGGCCACCCCTGAAGGCTTCCTGCATGTCTTCCCGCAGATTTACGATTGCGAAGGCTTCTTTGTTGCCCGTCTGCGTAAAACCCGCGCCGTCGATCCCTTGCCTGCCCCTAAGTTTAAGGTCGGCAACTTCCCGTTCACGCCGGTCAAAGGCCGTGAGGCGGCACAGGCGCAAGCGGCTGCGAGCAAAGTCGGCCTGCACTGGGATGAGAGCCTGCGCCTCTGGATGCGTGACAAAGAGCTGTGGCTGTTCCCGGTCAACATCGAACCGCTGATTGGTAAGGTGCGTTTCTCCCGCCTCGGTATTCGCCTGGCGGAGATCCACAACAAAGGCTATCGCTGGCAGCACGAAGCGGTCATTGCGCTGGCCGGCAGTGAGAACACCTTTGCCCTGACGCATCAGGAAGCGGAAGAGTGGTATCGCGGTCGTGACGTTTACCCGGAAGACGGCCCTTCACAGGATGAAGTCATCGTGACGTATCAGGGCTATCCGCTGGGGCTGGCGAAAAAAGTCGGCTCGCGGCTGAAAAACAGCTATCCGCGCGAACTGGTACGCGATGGCCGCCTGTTTACCGGTAACAACCGCAGCGCCTGAAAAAAAGCGCATTTTTTTACTGGCGATTTCGCTCTCCTTGTCTAGGATCAAAAATGGGTGACTGCACTGGTCATACCAGATTTTGGGCAACAAACCGGAGAGCATTATGACGAAAACCAGCGTACGCATTGGCGCTTTTGAAATCGACGACGCTGAATTGCGCGGCGAATCACAAGGCGAACGAACGTTAAGTATTCCCTGCAAATCCGATCCGGATTTGTGCATGCAGCTGGACGCCTGGGATGCAGATACCAGCGTCCCGGCGATCCTTGATGGGGAACATTCCGTTCTGTACCGTGAGCATTACGACAGTAAAACCGATGCCTGGGTCTTGCGTCTTGCCTGACCCAAAGAGAACCCGCCCGAAGGCGGGTTATTTATTACTGAAGCTGCGCCAGCGTCAGAAAGCCCCCGAATACTGCCCCCGTATCAATGTAGTGCAGATTGTTAAAATCGTAGCGTTTGTCCACAGGCGTATGTCCAAACCAGAAGTGATCCGCGCCGCTAATGCCCTGCCCTTTGCCCACCATAAAGCCCATTAACCGGTCGCGATCCCACAGCACGCGCTGGGCATCCACCGGCTTATGCCAGCCATATTCAGCGGAGGGATAATCCGCATGAGCAATCACGTTCAGACCGTTTTTGCAGGTTATTTCAATAATGTGCGGTAAGTCCCGACACGCATCGAGTAAACCCTTCGCCTGTTTTTGTTGAGCGTCCTTAAGCCCGGTATACCAGTTACCGCCATTTATCGACCAGAGACTAAAATCATTATTTTCAAGCGCATCTAACGCCATTTGCTCGTGATTACCGCGTACCACATAAAACCAGTTTTCCTGCATCAGCTGTAAACATTTTACGCTGTCAGGCCCGCGATCGATAATATCCCCCACCGAGATCAGCAGATCCGTATCAGGATTAAAATGCCGTCGTTTCAGCTCATCTATAAGCCACTGATAGCAACCATGAATATCGCTGACAACCCAGACATGACGCCAGTGTTCTCCCTCTATTTTCTGATACATAACGCCTCCTGTAAGAAGTATAGCTGCCACAGAAAATGTCATGAGCTGGCGTTGGATTTTGCGAATCCAAACAAACCATAAACCAGCCGGAAATAAAGATCGCTGCGCTATTAATCCCTTATTCCCTGGCCTTTAAAATAGAGCGGAATAAAAAGAGGGATTTTCACGTGTCAAACATACACCTGCAAAACGATGTTTTTTATCCGCATCGCACAAATATTATTTCTGAACTGGTGAGAGGAAAACGCGTTCCCGGCCCAATCTGGCACAAACGTGATTACCGGTTAAAGTTCCTTCTACGCTCGCTTTTATTCTGGTCCTCCACCCATCGCATGCTGGAGGCTCTGTCCGGGCGCGATGATTTCGACAGGCTGCTCACCTCTCAAATTACCTTGCCGAGCAAAACTCACCGCCAGTATCTGATGCGCGGCCTGAACTCAAACGATCGGGCCGATGCTATCATCAGCCACTATCAGTGGATTGATAGTCTGAAAAACATCGCCCTCGCCCACGCGCTGACCAGCCCGCAAGAGGTGCCGGTTGTCCGGTTCGAGGCAAAAAACGGCGAAATCTATACCGTCCACGCCTCGTCCGCAGGTAAGGCCGAACGTGAAGGCGAAAGCACGCTTTGGCTGCACGACAATGACAATACGCTGCTTGCCAGCCTGACGTTCTGTGTCGCACGCAGTAACGGCCGTACGGTGCTGGTGATCGGCGGCCTTCAGGGTCCACGTCGTCATGTTTCACGGGAGGTGATTAAGCAGGCTACCCGTGCCTGCCATGGGCTTTTCCCGAAACGCGTGCTGATGGAGGTGATCTTCCAGCTTGCCTCACGCTCGAACATTAGTGCGATTTTTGCCGTCAGCGATGAAGGCCATGTTTTCCGCGCGCTGCGCTACCGTCTGAGCAAAGGCCGTCATTTTCACGCCAGCTACGACGAGTTTTGGGAAGGCCTGAACGGAAAGAAACTCTCCCCCTTCTGCTGGCAGTTGCCGCTTCAGATGGAACGTAAAGCACTGGAGGAGATTGCCAGCAAAAAACGCGCCGAATACCGTCGCCGCTTTGCGTTACTTGATGATATTGCGGCTTCCGTACATGCGCGCATTGATCCCGCAGTCTTCTCAGGCAAAATACAAACAAAAATTTAACAAAACAGCCAAAAAGGACTGGACTTACGCCTGCCGGGTTGTGGTATGTTTGAAGCAGGCGCACAGGAAGTGAACCTTCTGCTGAGACGAAAACCGGATTTTATCGTTTATTTTCAAGCAGATAAAAAGAGACCGAATACGATTCCTGTATTCGGTCCAGGGAAATGGCTCTTGGGAGAGAGCCGTGCGCTAAAAGTTGGCATTAATGCAGGCTCAATCGCCTTGCCCTTTAAGAATAGATGACGACGTCAGGTTTTCCAGTCCACAGTAAAAGTGGTCTGAAAAAAAGCGTCAGAACATCACTAAATGTGAAAAACCGCAGAGCTTTTACAAGCACCTGCGGTTTTTTTTTACTGGAAACCTGACGGCTAGCAGAGCTTTTCAGCGCGCTCAATAAACGGTGCCAGACTCTTCTTCTGCCCGGGGTTTGCCGGGTCATCTACCTGGATCACGCTGACAGGCTGTCCGTTACTTTTCCCGCTGGCAACCTGCTGCTCCGCCACGTCATTTAACGGATACTGCACGAGCGTACTGGGATTGATGACATACAGCGCGTTACCGGGACGGCAGGTAAGCATGACTTCTTCACGATTAAATGCCCAGTTGTCCTTACCCACTTCAAACCGGCTGACAGTGATGACCTGCGGCGCGGCTAACGCACTGCTGGCACAGGTGAGAAGTAAAAGAGAAAGCAGTGTCTTTTTCATATGTTATTTAACCTTGTCAGAAGGGTTCCCAGGTCGCGAACAGGCTGACGGCGGCCAGTACCAGCGCGCCCAGCACCACCTCTGCCTGTGTCATCCTGATAAAAATCTGTTGTTCCCGCCCGGCCTCCGGGCGAAAGCGTGGCACAAGAAAATACCGATTCGCCAGCGCAATTGCCACCATCATCATGACCAGCGCACATTTGAACAACAACAGCTGGACATAAGGCGCCTGCCACGGCACGTTTATGCCAACAATAAAGAGCGTATTGATTATCCCGGTCAGCAGCACGCCTGCCACGGCGTAATGCCCCACGCGGGAGAAGCGCATCATGGTAAAGATAGCGGCTGGCTGCCAGCGGCCTTTCGCCAGACGCATGCAAAACAGCAGCGGCAGTAAACCACCCACCCAGGTCGCGGCGCAGAGCAGGTGAAGCGCATGGTTGAGACGATGCAACGCTCCCGGTGCGCCACCGTTCATCGCGGCATGTCCCACGCCCGCCAGCAGCACCAGCTGCCCCATCGCGAGCAGTAACAGCCGTGAGCCTTTTTGCGGGGTAAGCCATGCAGCGCCCGCCGTCACAGCGGCCAGCACCATTTGCCACAACCAGACGCCGCCAAATTGCGTTCCCAGCACGCTGCGCCAGACCGCCGGACGAATGACATCGCCCCAGCCGTTGCCCATCAACCCACTTTGCAGGCCAAACATCAGCAGAGCCGCTATCAGGCTGATTAAGGCCGCGAGTTTCTGCTGCCGCTGGAAACGCCGGGTCATGAGGCGCTGCAACGAAGACGGCGCAAACCAGACGCTGTAGAGCGCGTTGCCGAAAAGCAGCATCAGCGCAGCAAAATGGATAAAGCGTAACGCGACGTAGCTCAGGGTCAGCATGCTATTTCACGCTAAAGTGATAGCTGCCTTTGGTTTTGTGGCCATCCACGGAGACCACATGCCAGTCCACCGTGTAGGTGCCGGACGTCAACGGTTTCTCAAGAGGAACAATCAGCTTTGCGTTATCCTTCTCGTCACGCTTCACCGCGCCGGTCTGGATCTTGTGCTGCTGCGCGTCCGTCACCACCACGCCGCTGAAGGCAGGCTCAATGCCTTCCGAGAAGTTCAGGGTAATGACCTCTGGTGCCACCGCAACGGTATTTTCCTGCGGGGATTGCTGCTTAAGATGCGCATGGGCCAGAACTGAGGGCGTGATGGCTGAAGAGAGCAGAAAGACCAGCGCGCACGCGACACGGGAAGGGGTAAAATGCATCACAATCATTCCTTTTCGTTATGCCTGAATGCTAAAGAATAACTCTGTATAATTAACGAGTCGAGGAACATCCTTTGCTCCCTTGTCATCGTTGAACAATCGCGGTAACGTTGCCGCCGCAGAAAAAGGAGAAGGAAATGAACGTTAACCTGGCCGCCCTTCCTCAGGACGAGATGGACAAAGTGAATGTCGATCTCGCCGCCGCGGGGGTCGCATTCAAAGAGCGTTACAACATGCCCGTCGTGGCTGAAGTGGTAGAGCGTGAACAACCCGCGCATCTGCGCGACTGGTTTCGCGAACGTCTCATTGCGCATCGCCTCGCCTCCGTCAATCTCTCGCGCCTGCCGTACGAACCTAAAGTTAAATAAGCTTAACGTCTCGTTACACTTCCTTACGCGTTATGTGGCAGGATAAGAAAACCCTGATAAATTTAGGTGTAATCTTAAAATCCCAGCGACTTAGTGTATAAGGAAGTCACGATGTCACGATGGAATATTGCCGCGGCTCAGTATGCCCCGCGGCACAACTGTGTTGATGAGCACGTAAAACATCACCTGCACTTTATTGCCGAGGCTGCATGGCATGGGTGCGATTTGATCGTCTTTCCGGAGCTTTCGCTTACCGGCCCAGGCGGAACATCCTTACCCCCACCCCCTGACGATTTGCAGCTTGCCCCCCTCCTTCACGCCGCCCAGTCACGTTTCATCACGGTGATTGCTGGTATTACGCTCCAGCAACACGGCCAGCCCCAGAAAGGACTCGCGCTTTTCACCCCTAACCTGTCGACCATTCGGCGTTATCCGCAGGGCAACGGTGCGGGTGTTATTCCTGGCGATAAACGGTTAACCATCGTGGATAACCAGGCTGACGCCCCGGAACTGGACCCGGAGGCAACGCTGTTCACCAGCAGCCTGGCCGTGGGCGAGCATCGCTGGCGGCAATCCATCGGTTCGTTACAACGCTTCGCGCACAAGTACGCCATCGCGGTATTAATGGCGAACGCGCGCGGCGGTAGCGCGTTATGGGATGAAAAAGGTCAGCTGATCGTACGTGCCGATAAGGGAGAACTGCTGCTAACCGGTTCTTTAGGCCAACAGGGTTGGCAAGGCGATATCATTCCATTAGGCTAGGCTTTTTTGGATCAGGAGCGATCAATGCTGCGCGTTATCGATACCGAAACCTGTGATTTGCAGGGTGGAATTGTGGAAGTCGCTTCTGTCGACGTGATTGATGGAAAGATAATCAACCCCATGAGCCATCTGGTGCGCCCGGATCGTCCCATCAGTGCGCAGGCGATGGCGATACATCGCATTACGGAATCGATGGTGGCGGACAAGCCGTGGATTGAAGAGATCATCCCTCTTTACCACGGTAGCCAGTGGTATGTCGCCCATAACGCCAGCTTTGACCGCCGCGTGCTGCCGGAGATGCCCGGCGAATGGATTTGCACCATGAAGCTGGCGCGCCGTCTGTGGCCAGGGATCAAATACAGCAATATGGCGCTGTATAAGTCGCGCAAACTCAGCGTGCGGACGCCGGAAGGGCTGCATCATCACCGCGCTCTTTACGACTGCTACATCACCGCAGCGCTCCTGATTGATATCATGAATACTTCCGGCTGGACGCCAGACGATATGGCGACCATTACCGGGCGCCCCGCGCTACTGACCACCTTTACGTTCGGAAAATATCGCGGGAAGCCAGTATCGGAAGTGGCGGACAAAGATCCGGGCTATCTGCGCTGGCTGTACAACAACCTCGACAGAATGAGCCCGGAACTGCGCCTGACGCTGAAGCATTATTTAGGCGAAGCCTGAGTCCCCGCCCGGCCTGGCAGCGTATCCTGCGCCAGGCCAATCAAAAAGGCGTACTCCAGCGCCACCCCTTCATAGGATTTAAATCGCCCTGATTTCCCTCCGTGCCCCGAGTCCATATCGGTACACAGCAGCAGCAAATTATCGTCAGTTTTCAGCTCACGCAACTTCGCCACCCATTTCGCGGGCTCCCAGTACTGTACCTGGGAATCGTGCAGGCCGGTGGTCACCAGCATATGCGGATAGGCTTTCGCCTCGACGTTATCGTACGGGCTGTACTCTTTCATGTAGCGATAATAGGTTTCATCCTGCGGGTTCCCCCACTCCTCAAACTCCCCGGTGGTCAGTGGAATGGACTCATCCAGCATGGTCGTCACCACGTCCACAAACGGCACCTGGGCGATAACGCCTTTAAACAGTTCAGGCCGCTGGTTGATCACGGCGCCCATAAGCATGCCCCCGGCGCTGCCCCCCATGCCAAAGCAGAGCTGCGGATCGCCATAACCCTGCGCGATCAGCGCATCGCAAACATCAAGGTAGTCATTAAAGGTATTTTTCTTTTTGAGAAATTTTCCGTCTTCATACCAGTGCTGACCCAGCTCGCCGCCGCCGCGAATATGGGCAATCGCATAAACAAAACCGCGGTCGAGCAGGCTCAGCCTGCTGCTGCTGAAATCGGCGTCCATGCTGGATCCATAGGAGCCATAGCCATAGACGAGGATGGGGTTTTTACCTTTGTTGAAGTGCGCCTTGTGATAGACGAGCGACACTGGGACTTCAACGCCGTCGCGTGCGGTCACCCACAGGTGCTCACTGCGATAATTTTCCGACTCAAAACCCCGGACCTCAGCCTGTTTAATCACCTGACGCTGCCCGGTGTCCATATCCAGTTCAAACAACGTATCCGGGGTGGTCATCGACGAATAGCCGTACCGCAGGCGGGACGATTCCGGTTCCGGGTTAAAGCCGATCCACGTTACGTAAGCCGGGTCATCGAACGCAATGCCCACCACTTCGCGGGTTTTGCGGTTGATTTGGCGGATACTGGTCAGTCCGCGCTGACGCTCTTCCACCACCAGCCAGTCGGTAAACAGGGTGAACCCCTCCAGCATCACCTGATCGCGCGCGGGAATTAACACTTCCCATTTGCGTTCATCGCGCACTTTGGTTTTATAAAGGCCAAAGTTTTTGCCCTCGCGGTTCGAACGCAGGTAAAAGCTGTGCTGGAAGTGATCCAGGCTGTACTCATGATCTTTACGGCGCGGCAGGAAGCACAGAGGCTGCGCATCCGGCAGCTCTGCATCCAGCAGCAGCACTTCTGAGGTGGTGGCGCTGGAGAGGAAAATGATCACGTAGTGGCGAGACGACGTTTTGTGCAGGCTGACATAGAACGTCTCATCTTTTTCCTCATACACCAGTTCATCGTCGGCGGAATCGGTCCCCACCGTATGACGCCAGACCTGATAAGGCAGCAGCGTTGAGACATGCTTTTTAACGTAGTAGACCGTTTCTGAATCGTTACCCCAGACAAAATCGGGGGAGACATTATCCAGCATTTCGGGATACCAGTTTCCCGTTTCAAGATTGCGGAAACGCAAACCGTACTGGCGGCGGGAGAGGTAATCCTCAGCCAGCGCCATAATGGCGTTATCGGGGGAAATGGACATGCCGCCCAGCGTATAAAACTCACTGTGGGCAGCACGTTTGTTTGCATCCAGCAGGATCTCCCATTCATCCCACTCGGCGCTCAGCACAGACTGGCGCTGGTAGATGGGATATTCGTTTCCCGGCTCATAAATATGGCGATAGCGATAACCGTTTTTGCACCACGGGGCAGAGACATCACGCTGGGGGATACGCTGCACCATTTCCTTCAGAAGTTGATCCTGAAGCGCCTGCTGGCTGGCCATGACCTGGCGGCCATAGTCGTTTTCCTCGTGCAGATAGTCCAGCACCTCTGGCCGGGAACGAGAATCGTCCCGCAGCCAGTAGTAGTTATCGATACGCGTATCGCCATGCGTGGTGATCGCATAAGGAGTACGTCGGGCTTTTGGAGGCATGGCATTCTTACTTTTTCGTTTTACATCCTATAAGGTTGGCAAAACACACGTATGATGCAAGCGAAACATGGCCTTCTAGCCCACGAGGGTCTGCTTCTGCTGCTGAATATCCTGCTCAATTCCCTCACGAACATCCTGTGGGATCTTCAGCGCATCGCCCAGGGCGTTCAGGTAGCTGCGCTCCATAAAGTGATCGATATCGATGGCGGCACAGCTCAGAAAATAGAGTTCCAGCGCCTCTTCTTCGTTTTTCACGCTTTGCGCCAGACGCTGCGGATCAAGCGGCTGTTCGATGGCCTGCGCCACCAGCGCCCTGCCCTGTTCCTCAACGCCCGCTTCCCGCATCTGCTGTTCAATTGCGGCACGTTCACTGGCATCAATATGCCCGTCGCTCTTGGCCGCAAAGACCAGGGCGAGGATCAACCGCTCGGTGCGTAAATCTAACGGCGATACCTGCTTCCCGTACTGCGGTTCATCCTGATGCGCGCTGCGCACCTTGTCTTTGTATTTGTTCCATAAGACGGAGCCTGCAATAGCCCCTCCGCCCGCCAGCAGCGCGCCGGTACCGTATTTGGTAAGCAGTTTCCGCGATGATTTATTGGCAACCAGCAAACCGGCCAGCCCGCCGAGCGCACCCGGCACCAGCAGCTTGCTCAGACCCTGCTCGCCGGACGACGAGCCTTTTTGTCCCAACAGGGATTGCAGTTGATTCATCCAGCCTGACATATTTTTCCTCACGTAACAGTGCGTAACCTTCACAGCCTAAGCGAGCGGGTGTCAGGAAATGTCTATCAGTACTAAAGAAGCGCAAATTTCCCTGCTGTCCGGTTATCCCCATACAAGACAAACGCAAACGTTTTCGTTTATACTGCCCGCATCTTTTTCAGGGGGATTTTTATGACTCGTTTAGGAACCGCGCTGCGTCCCGCCGCGACGCGCGTCATGCTGTTGGGATCGGGTGAACTGGGTAAAGAAGTGGCCATTGAATGCCAGCGTTTAGGTGTGGAAGTGATTGCGGTGGACCGTTACGCGAATGCGCCCGCCATGCACGTCGCGCATCGCTCGCACGTCATCGATATGCTTGACGGTAATGCGCTGCGGGGGTTAATTGCCGACGAAAAACCGGATTTCGTGGTACCTGAAATTGAGGCCATTGCCACTGAGATGTTGATTGCCCTTGAACAGGAAGGCCAGCGCGTGGTGCCCTGCGCCACTGCGGCAAAACTGACCATGAACCGGGAAGGCATTCGTCGCCTGGCGGCAGAAGAATTACAGCTCCCGACCTCCAGCTACCGTTTTGCCGGGGATAAAGCTGCGTTTCTCCAGGCCGTAGAGGAGATTGGCTACCCGTGCATCATTAAGCCGGTAATGAGCTCCTCCGGCAAAGGGCAGAGCTTTATCCGCGACAGCAGCACGCTGGACAACGCCTGGGACTATGCCCAGCAGGGCGGCCGAGCCGGGGCCGGGCGCGTCATCGTGGAAGGCGTGGTGAAGTTTGATTTTGAAATTACCCTGCTCACCGTCAGCACCGTGGATGGCGTTTATTTCTGCGACCCGATTGGTCATCGCCAGGAAGACGGCGATTATCGCGAATCCTGGCAGCCGCAGCAGATGAGCGCGCTGGCGCTGGCACGCGCACAGGAGATCGCCCGCAAGACGGTGCTGGCGCTGGGCGGCTACGGCCTGTTCGGCGTGGAGTTGTTTGTTTGCGGCGACGAGGTGATCTTCAGCGAAGTCTCCCCTCGTCCGCACGATACCGGGATGGTTACGCTGATTTCACAGGATCTCTCCGAGTTCGCGCTGCACGTACGCGCTTTCCTCGGTCTGCCGGTTGGCGGCATCCGTCAGTACGGCCCGGCAGCCTCGGCGGTGATCCTGCCGCAGCTGACCAGCCAGAATGTCACCTTTGATAACGTCGAAGGTGCGGTTGGCGCAGGCTTGCAGGTCCGGCTGTTCGGCAAACCGGAGATCGACGGAAGCCGTCGTCTGGGCGTGGCATTAGCGACCGGGGAAAATGTGGACGAAGCCGTCGCGAGAGCAAAAAGAGCGGCTGCGAACGTCAGCGTAGCAGGATAAAAAAACGAGCCGAAAGGCCCGTTTTAACTGTCTGGCTGGCCGGATTAGGCGCAGCCGACATCCGGCAAACAAACTTACTGTTTCGCGCCTTCTACCGCTTCGCGAGCCAGTTTAGTGATGCGATCCCAGTCGCCTGCTTCCAGCGCATCCGCCGGAACCAGCCAGGAGCCGCCGATGCACAGCACGCTTTTCAGCGCCAGATAGTCACGGTAGTTGGCCGGAGAGATGCCGCCCGTTGGGCAGAAACGCACCTGGGAGAATGGGCCCGCAATCGCCTGCAACGCTTTGGTGCCGCCGTTCGCTTCAGCCGGGAAGAATTTGAACTCTTTCAGGCCGTAGTCCATGCCCAGCATCAGTTCAGAAACGGTGCTGATACCCGGGATCAGCGGAATAGAACCTTCGGTTGCGGCTTTCAGCAGGGGCTCAGTCAGCCCCGGGCTGATGGCAAACTGTGCGCCCGCTTCGGTCACTTCCGCCAGCTGCTGCGCATTCAGAACCGTACCGGCACCAATGATCGCTTCCGGCACTTCTTTGGCGATAGCACGGATCGCATCCATCGCACAGGCGGTACGCAGGGTCACTTCCAGAACGCGAACGCCACCCGCAACCAGTGCCTTCGCCATTGGGACAGCGTGCTCCAGTTTGTTTACCACAATAACCGGCACGACAGGGCCAGTGGTCAGGATTGCTTCTGCACTTGTTTTCCAGTTTTTCATCAGAGTTTTCTCTCGCCAGATCGTTAAAATCAAGTCGTCTTAAAACGTAATACAGGTTGCGCCCTGCTCCGCACCGGAGAGTTTCTCACGCAACGCACCAAACATTTCGCGTCCGGTACCCACGCGTGACGCGCTCAGGTCAGGAATATGTGGCTGACGCGCCGCCAGCTCTGCTTCATCCACCAGCAGGGTTAACTCGCCTGTCTGACCGTTAACGCGGATCATGTCACCATCACGCACTTTCGCCAGCAGGCCGCCGTCGTAGGCTTCCGGGGTGACATGAATCGCTGAAGGCACTTTACCGGATGCCCCTGAAAGGCGTCCATCGGTTACCAGTGCGATTTTGAAACGGCGGTCCAATAATACACCAAGCGGCGGCATAAGTTTATGTAATTCTGGCATCCCGTTCGCTTTTGGTCCCTGATGACGCACCACGACCACGCAGTCTTTATCAAGCAGACCCGCGTCAAAGGCAGGTAAAACGTCGTGCTGGCTTTCAAACACCACCGCCGGGGCTTCGATAACCTGATTCTCTTCCGGCACGGCAGAGGTTTTCATCACGGCACGTCCAAGGTTACCGCTCAGCACTTTGGTGCCGCCGTGAGGAGAGAACGGCTGTTCGAAGGTTGCGATAACCTGAGGATCGAGCGAGTCGCTCGCCCCTTCGCGCCAGTCCAGCTCACCGTTGTTCAGCCAGGGTTCAAGGGTATAGCGATGCAGACCAAAGCCCGCCACCGTGTTGACATCCTCATGCAGCAGGCCGCCTTTCAGCAGCTCGCGCATCAGCACCGGCACGCCGCCCGCGGCCTGGAAGTGGTTGATGTCCGCCGGACCGTTCGGGTACAGACGCGCCATCAGCGGTACCACGGAGGAGATATCGGAGAAGTCATCCCAGTTGATCAGAATGCCCGCCGCGCGCGCCATCGCGACAAGGTGCATGGTATGGTTGGTTGAACCGCCGGTCGCCAGCAGGGCGACAATCCCGTTTACGATGACTTTTTCATCCACCATTTTGCCCATTGGCATCCACTCGTTGCCGTTACCGGTCAGGCGCGTCACCTGACGGGCTGCGGCTTCGGTCAGCGCTTTACGCAGTGGCGCATCCGGCTGGATGAACGACGAGCCCGGCAGCTGCATACCCATAAACTCCACCACCATCTGGTTGGTGTTGGCCGTACCGTAGAACGTACAGGTGCCCGGCGCATGATAGGACGCGGCTTCCGCTTCCAGCAGTGCCTGACGGTCCGCTTTTCCTTCGGCATACAGCTGGCGGATACGGACTTTTTCCTTGTTTGGCAGACCGCTAGCCATCGGGCCTGACGGCACAAAAATCGCTGGCAGATGGCCAAACGACAGCGCGGCCATCACCAGCCCCGGGACGATTTTGTCGCACACGCCCAGATAGAGCGCGCCATCAAACATGTTGTGAGAGAGGCCCACTGCCGCCGACATGGCGATCACTTCGCGGCTCAGCAAGGACAGCTCCATACCGTCCTGGCCTTGGGTTACGCCATCACACATGGCCGGCACGCCGCCTGCAACCTGGCCCACCGCGTTCACGCTGTGCAGCGCATTGCGGATGATAGCCGGGTAGGCCTCATACGGCTGGTGGGCTGAAAGCATGTCGTTATAGGAGGTAATGATGGCGATATTGTTACGCAACATGCTTTTCAGCGCGTCTTTATCACCAGGCTGGCAGGCCGCAAAGCCGTGGGCCAGATTCCCGCAGGCCAGCTGAGAGCGATGGACAGTTTCACTCTTCGCCTGTTCGATGCGGGCAAGGTAGGCAGCACGGGTCTCTTTCGAGCGTTCAACGATGCGTTGTGTTACGCGTAACAATGTCGGATTCATAAAAGCTCCTCTAATTTATCTGTCCAGGCTCGGGAGTTTACACAGTTTCTGACGGTTGTTAACAACGCTGAAACGCCTGATATCCGGAGCACAGGGGCAAAATGTCTGAAGGGAGTGTAATAAAAAAAGCTCCGCGGGTGAATCCACGCGGAGCTTAAAAGATAAAAATTATGCCACTTGCTGTGTTAGATCATGTTACCGGTAAAATAACACCTTTGGGCTAGAGAAGGTGGTTATTCAAACTCGTTCCAGGAGCGGCCATCACGGGTGATCATCGCAACGGAGGCGACAGGTCCCCAGGTTCCCGCCTGATACGGTTTTGGCGCGTCCTGATCGGCTGCCCACGCTTCAGTGATGGAGTCGACCCACTTCCACGCCTCTTCCACTTCATCGCGGCGGACGAACAGCGCCTGGATACCACGCATGGTTTCCAGCAGCAGACGCTCGTAAGCATCGGCGAGATGCGTCTGGTTGAAGGTTTCAGAGTAGCTCAGGTCCAGCTTGGTAGTTTGCAGGTTGTGTTTGTGATCAAGGCCCGGCACTTTGTTGAGGATCTGAATATCCACACCCTCGTCCGGTTGCAGACGGATGGTCAGTTTGTTCTGCGGCAGTTCCTGCCAGGATTCTTTGAACAGGTTCAGTTCCGGATTTTTGAAGTAGACCACCACTTCGGAGCATTTTGCCGGCAGACGTTTACCGGTACGCAGGTAGAACGGCACACCGGCCCAGCGCCAGTCGTCGATATCCACGCGGATCGCCACAAACGTCTCGGTGTTGCTGGACTTGTTCGCGCCCTCTTCTTCCAGATAGCCAGGAACTTTTTTCCCCTGGGCAAAACCTGCGGTGTACTGGCCGCGCACGGTTTTCTCACGTACGTTGGAGCGGTCAATACGGCGCAGTGATTTCAGTACTTTCACTTTGGCGTCACGAATGCTGTCGGCCGTCAGATCTGACGGTGGAGACATGGCAATCATGCACAGAATTTGCAGCAGATGGTTCTGGATCATGTCCCGCATCTGGCCGGCCTGGTCGAAGTAGCCCCAACGGCCTTCGATGCCCACCTCTTCCGCCACGGTAATTTCCACGTGGTCGATAGTGCGGTTGTCCCAGTTGTTCACAAACAGGGAGTTGGCAAAACGCAGCGCCAGCAGGTTCAGTACCGTCTCTTTGCCCAGATAGTGGTCAATACGGTAAACCTGACACTCCTCAAAGAACTCGCCCACCTGGTCGTTGATTTCACGCGAGGTCGCCAGCGACGTACCCAGCGGTTTCTCCATCACCACGCGCGCCGGTTTGGCGTTCAGCTTCGCCTCGCCCAGACCTTTGCAGATGGCGCCGAAGGTGCTTGGCGGCATCGCGAAATAGTTAATAGTGACACGATTTTCCTGGTCAAGCATTTCACCCAGACGGGTAAAGGCGCCTACATCGTTGACGTCCAGGTTGCAGAAATCGAGACGCCCGCTCAGCTTATCCCAAAGGCTTTCATCGATTTTCTCTTTCATGAACGTTTCGAGCGCCTCGCGCACGACTTTGGTATAAGCCTCCTTATCCCAGTCTGCGCGCCCTACCCCAAGGATTCGGGTGTCGGGATGGATCTGGCCCGCTTTTTCGAGCTGATACAGGGAAGGCAGCAATTTTCGGCGTGCAAGATCGCCTTTCGCGCCGAAAATGACCAGGTCACATGCCTGGGCTGTTTGCGTTACCGCCATGTCATTCTCCTCAGTTAGATCGCCTGGTACTCTGCCAGGTATCGTTGTAATTTTATTACAATGCACTGTACTGCTTTTACGCGTTTCCTGAAACCATTAGCGCTTAACGTCGCGTGCGATACGGTGATTTTTCGTCGCCCGGGCCATTACGCCCGTCTGATGACGCAACAAACGTCGATTCTTTGCGCAACAGGGTCAGAGCAAAACCCGACGTCGATCAAGTAATGAAAAAAAACAACAACATTTCTTGTCGACGATTACCCTTTCGGGAGTCCCGGGGGTAATATCGGCTAAATCGAATCAAGATTTCATCTCTTTATGAAATCGTTTATGCCCTCATGAGCGTCTTGTTAACAATGAACATGCTGGAAAAAATCCAGTTTCAACTGGAACACCTTAGCAAATCCGAGCGCAAAGTGGCTGAAGTTATTCTCGCCGCGCCCGCTCAGGCGATTCATTCAAGCATCGCCGCTCTGGCACAGGAATCGGGCGTCAGCGAACCGACGGTCAATCGATTCTGTCGTAGTCTGGACACGCGCGGCTTTCCTGATTTTAAACTGCATCTGGCCCAAAGTCTGGCAAACGGCACCCCGTATGTTAATCGCAATGTAGATGAAGACGACAGCGTTGATGCTTACACCGCAAAAATATTTGAATCGGCTATGGCCACGCTCGACCACGTTCGCCAGTCTCTGGACATGAGTTCAGTGAATCGCGCGGTCGATCTTCTCACGCAGGCCAAACGGATTGCCTTCTTTGGCCTTGGCTCGTCCGCCGCCGTGGCGCATGACGCCATGAATAAGTTCTTTCGCTTTAACGTGCCGGTGATTTACTCCGATGACATTGTGCTGCAACGCATGAGCTGTATGAATTGTAGTGAAGATGATGTCGTGGTACTCATCTCCCATACGGGCCGCACCAAGAGCCAGGTGGAGCTGGCGCAGCTCGCGCGTGACAACGATGCGATGGTCATCGCCCTGACGACGGCAGGTACGCCGCTGGCCAGGGAAGCGACGCTCGCCATTACCCTGGACGTACCGGAGGACACCGACATGTACATGCCGATGGTCTCCCGCCTGGCGCAGTTGACGGTCATCGACGTGCTGGCGACCGGTTTTACCTTACGCCGGGGCGCAAAATTCCGGGATAACTTGAAGCGGGTCAAGGAAGCCCTGAAAGAATCGCGTTTTGATAAAGAATTGCTTATAAAGAGCGATGTTCCCTAATAACTACGATGTACGATTTACGGCATTCGGTCCCCTCGCTACTGCCTTGCGATAGATGAAGGCCGATTCTATGTTCACGCAACACCAAAGTTGTTTCAGTCAACGGAGTATTACATGTCCAGAAGGCTTCGCAGAACCAAGATCGTCACCACCTTAGGCCCGGCCACCGACCGCGATAATAACCTCGAAAAGATTATCGCCGCGGGTGCCAACGTGGTGCGCATGAACTTCTCTCACGGTACGCCAGAAGACCATAAATTACGTGCCGACAAAGTGCGTGAAATCGCAGCTAAACTGGGCCGCCATGTTGCTATCCTCGGTGACCTGCAAGGTCCAAAAATCCGCGTATCGACCTTTAAAGAAGGCAAAGTCTTCCTCAACATCGGCGATAAATTCCTGCTGGATGCCAACCTGAGTAAAGGCGAAGGCGATAAGGAAAAAGTGGGTATCGACTACAAAGGTCTGCCTGCTGACGTTGTGCCTGGCGACATCCTGCTGCTGGACGACGGACGCGTACAGCTGAAAGTGCTTGAAGTTCAGGGTATGAAGGTATTCACCGAAGTGACCGTCGGCGGCCCGCTCTCCAACAACAAAGGCATCAACAAACTCGGCGGTGGCCTGTCTGCCGAAGCGCTGACCGATAAAGACAAAGCGGATATCGTGACCGCAGCGCAGATCGGCGTGGATTACCTGGCCGTCTCCTTCCCGCGCTGCGGCGAAGATCTGAACTATGCTCGCCGCCTGGCGCGCGATGCAGGCTGCGATGCGAAAATCGTTGCGAAAGTGGAACGCGCTGAAGCGGTCTGCGATCAGGACGCGATGGACGACGTGATCCTGGCGTCTGACGTGGTGATGGTTGCCCGTGGTGACCTGGGCGTGGAAATTGGCGACCCTGAACTGGTCGGTATCCAGAAAGCGCTGATCCGTCGCGCGCGTCAGCTGAACCGCGCGGTGATCACCGCCACCCAGATGATGGAATCCATGATCACCAACCCAATGCCAACCCGTGCGGAAGTCATGGACGTGGCGAACGCCGTGCTGGATGGTACCGATGCGGTGATGCTGTCAGCGGAAACCGCGGCAGGTCAGTATCCGGCAGAAACCGTGGCCGCCATGGCGCGCGTGTGCCTGGGTGCAGAGAAGATCCCAAGCATTAACGTCTCTAAACACCGTCTGGACATTCAGTTCGACAACGTGGAAGAAGCGATTGCGATGTCCGCGATGTACGCAGCCAACCACCTGAAAGGGGTCACGGCGATCATCACCATGACCGAATCTGGCCGTACCGCGCTAATGACGTCCCGTATCAGCTCCGGTCTGCCGATCTTCGCCATGTCCCGTCACGAGCGTACGCTGAACCTGACGGCGCTGTATCGCGGCGTGACGCCAGTATACTTCGACAGCACCAACGACGGCGTGGCCGCCGCGCACGATGCCGTGAACCTGCTGCGCGACAAAGGTTATCTGGTATCCGGTGATATCGTTATCGTGACGCAGGGTGACGTGATGAGCACCATCGGCTCAACCAATACCACCCGCGTACTGACCGTAGAGTAAGCTCCAATCCCCTCTCCCCTAAGGGGAGAGGGGTGAAGGTTTCCTATTTCTTCGGGAAAAGCTCTTTACGCTTGTACGGCTCTGTTTCGCCAGGTTTACGCGTTTTGAGCAGCTTCAGGATCCACGTATATTGCTCCTTATGCGGCCCCACCAGCACCTCCACCTCTTCATTCATGCGACGTGCGATGGTGTGATCGTCTGCGGTCAGCAGATCGTCCATCGGCGGACGTACCTCAATGCTCAGGCGATGCGTTTTACCGTCATAAACCGGGAACAGTGGGATCACGCGGGCGCGGCAGACTTTCATCAGGCGACCAATCGCGGGTAGCGTGGCTTTATAGGTTGCGAAGAAATCGACAAACTCGCTGTGTTCCGGGCCGTGGTCCTGATCGGGCAGATAGTAGCCCCAGTAACCCTGACGTACCGACTGAATGAAAGGCTTAATGCCATCGTTTCGGGCGTGCAAACGCCCGCCAAAGCGACGGCGCACGGTATTCCAGACGAAGTCGTAGATTTTGTTTCCCTGATTATGGAACATCGCCGCCATTTTCTGGCCCTGCGACGCCATTAACATCGCCGGAATGTCTACCCCCCAGCCGTGCGGCACCAGGAAAATCACCTTTTCATCATTGCGACGCATCTCGTCGATGATCTCCAGCCCTTTCCAGTCAACGCGTTCGACGATCTTCTCCGGCCCTTTCAGCGCCAGTTCCGCCATCATCGCCATGGCCTGTGGCGCGGTGGTATACATGTCATCAATGATTGCTTCGCGTTCGGCGTCGCTTTTATCCGGAAAACAGTACAACAGATTTATTTGCGCGCGGCGGCGTGCGCTTTTACCTAAGCGCCCTGCCAGGCGCCCCACTTTGCCGAGCACCGGATCGCGGAGGGAAGCAGGTAGCAACGCCATGCCAGCAAACGCGTATACGCCAAGCCAGGCGCCCCAGTTACGCGGGTGGCGAAAAGATTTTTCAAACTCGGGAATGTACTCAATATTGTTTTTTTTGGTTTCCATGCGGGTTCCAGGGTCTGGTGACGCAAAAATATATTCGGATAGTGTAGCGAGGCTGCCGCCCGCGCACAAAAGAAAAAGCCGGCGCATACTGACGCCGGCTTTTTAAATCAGGAGAGCTTAGTCGAAGCGCAGCTGCGGCATCACCTCTTTCACCTGCGCCAGGTAATCTTTGCGATCTTTGCCGGTCAGCCCTTCGGTGCGCGGCAGTTTTGCCGTCAGCGGGTTAACTGCCTGCTGGTTGATCCACACTTCGTAGTGCAGGTGCGGCCCCGTCGACCGGCCGGTATTACCGGACAACGCGATGCGATCGCCACGTTTCACTTTCTGGCCCGGTTTGACCAGCAGTTTACGCAGGTGCATGTAGCGGGTGGTGTACGTACGACCGTGACGAATAGCAACGTAATAGCCAGCAGCACCGCTGCGTTTCGCCATGACCACTTCACCATCCCCTACCGCCAGCACTGGCGTGCCCTGCGGCATGGCGAAGTCAACGCCACGGTGCGGCGCTACGCGGCCAGTTACCGGGTTCAGACGACGCGGGTTGAAGTTGGAGGAGACGCGGAACTGTTTCGCCGTTGGGAAACGCAGGAAGCCTTTTGCCAGACCCGTACCGCTGCGGTCATAGAACTTACCGTCTTCCGCGCGAATAGCGTAGTAGTCTTTGCCGTCTGAACGCAGACGAACACCCACCAGCTGGCTCTGCTCGCGCTTACCATCCAGCATTTCGCGGGACATCAGGACAGAGAACTGATCGCCTTTTTTCAGTTTGCGGAAATCCATCTGCCACTGCATGGCTTTGATCACCGAGCTGATTTCAGCGCTGGTCAGGCCGGCATCGCGTGCGCTGGAAACAAAGCTGCCGCCGACGGTTCCTTTCATGACGCTGTTAACCCAGTCGCCCTGCTGCAATTCGCTGGTCATTTTGAAACCGTTTGCAGTGCGATCGTAGGTGCGGGTTTCGCGACGGGACATCTCCCAGGTCAGACGTTGCAGATCGCCGTCGGGCGTTAGGGTCCAGGAAAGCTGCTGACCAATTTTCAGGTTACGCAGCTCTTTATCGGATGCGGCGAGCTGGCTGATGTTGCCCATGTCGATACCGTACTGGTTCAGGACGCTGCTCAGCGTATCGCCAGTAGAAACAACATATTCATGAATGCCGGCTTCATTCTGGATCTTGTCATCCAGCTCATCCTGGGGAATCGCTTCATCTTCCTGAGCGGCCTGATCGATAGGCTCGCTGGCCTCAGGCAGCAGAGAGCGGATCTCGCTCTTCTCCAGTTCGATGGTTTTAATGATTGGGGCGGAACTCGGGTGGTAAACATAGGGCCGCCAGACGGCGACCGCTAATGTGAGAACTGTAAGCGACCCCAGCATAACGCGGTGGGGTCGAGGCAGATTGTTAAATGCCAGGGCGACAGAGCGGGCTATCTGTTGCACGTATTCACTTCCTCGTTAATCTCCTTTCAGGCAGCTCGCATACTGATTCGCCAGTTGGCTGAGGAACTGCGAATAGCTCGCTTTGCTCAACTGGATGTTCGTACCTAGCGGGTCAAGGGTTCCCATGCGCACGGATGTTCCCCTGGCCACGGCTTCTACGACCGCTGGCCTGAACTGTGGCTCAGCAAAAACGCATGTCGCTTTTTGCTCAACCAACTGTGTTCTGATTTCATGTAAACGCTGCGCACCAGGCTGAATTTCAGGGTTGACGGTAAAATGCCCCAGCGGGGTCAGACCGTAATGTTTCTCGTAATACCCGTAGGCATCATGAAAAACGAAGTACCCTTTTCCTTTAAGCGGTGCGAGCTCGTTACCTACCTGTTTGTCGGTTGCAGCTAATTGAGCCTCAAAATCCTTCAGGTTGGCGTCGAGTTTGATTCGACTTTGCGGCATAAGTTCCACTAATTTGTCGTGGATTGCAACCGCTGTAAGCCGCGCTATCTCTGGGGAGAGCCAGAGATGCATGTTGTATTCGCCGTGATGGTGATGGTCGTCACCTTTTTCACCGTGAGCATGGTCGTGGTCGTGTTCGTCACCCTCGTCCTCAGCTCCTTTCATGAGTAACGGTTTCACGCCGGACAGCCCGGCAATCGTCACCTGTTTCTCAGCGGCAAGCTGACTGGCTGACTTCTGCATGAACGCTTCCATCTCAGGACCAATCCAGACGACTAAGTCCGCGTTCTGTAAGCGTTTTACATCAGATGGACGCAGGGAATAATCATGCTCGGAAGCACCGTCAGGCAGCAGAACCTGGGTCTCAGTGACCCCATCCGCGATGGCAGAGGCGATAAATCCAAGCGGTTTAAGCGAAGCGACAACGGCGGCGTTAACATCTTGTGCTGTTGTACCCCAAAGAGCAGCGGATAAAGCTGCGAAAAGAAGCGTATTTTTCTGTAACATAATGCGACTAATCATCGTAATGAATGCGTGGGATGTGATATTATAACATTCGATGACTTCTGCAAGCTTAAATTGACATGACGACTTTAGTTTCTCTTGAAAATGTTTCGGTCTCATTCGGCCAGCGCCGCGTCCTTTCTGAGGTGTCGCTGAATCTGAAGCCCGGCAAAATACTCACGCTGCTCGGCCCTAACGGTGCAGGCAAGTCGACGCTGGTACGCGTCGTATTAGGCCTGGTAGCCCCTGACGCAGGTGTTATCGTCCGCCAAGACAAGTTGCGTATCGGCTATGTGCCGCAAAAATTACACCTCGATGCCACCCTGCCCCTGACGGTGAGCCGCTTCCTGCGCCTCCGTCCCGGTACGCGTAAAGCGGATATCCTCCCGGCGCTGAAACGCGTTCAGGCGGGACATCTTGTTGGGGCGCCCTTGCAAAAGCTGTCGGGCGGTGAAACCCAGCGCGTATTACTTGCCCGCGCCCTGCTCAGCAGCCCTCAGCTGCTGGTCCTGGACGAGCCGACGCAGGGTGTTGACGTCAACGGTCAGGTTGCGCTGTACGATCTGATTGACCAGCTCCGTCGGGAGCTAAACTGCGCGGTGCTGATGGTGTCCCATGATCTGCACCTGGTGATGGCCAAAACCGACGAAGTGCTGTGCCTGAACCATCACATTTGTTGTTCCGGCACGCCGGAAGTGGTGTCAATGCATCCGGAATTTATCTCTATGTTTGGCCATCGCGGCGCCGAACAGCTGGGCATCTATCGTCATAATCACAATCACCGCCATGATTTACAGGGACGAATCGTCCTGCGTCGGGGAAATGGACACTCATGATTGAACTGTTACTGCCCGGCTGGCTGGCCGGGATTATGCTTGCCTGCGCCGCGGGTCCACTCGGCTCGTTTGTCGTCTGGCGCAGAATGTCCTATTTCGGCGATACGCTGGCCCATGCTTCATTGCTGGGTGTGGCGTTTGGTTTGTTACTGGACGTGAACCCGTTTTATGCGGTGATTGTCGTCACGCTGCTGCTGGCTGCCGGTCTGGTCTGGCTGGAAAAACGCCCTCACCTGGCAATTGATACCCTGCTCGGCATTATGGCGCACAGCGCCCTGTCGCTGGGCCTGGTGGTAGTGAGCCTGATGTCAAACATCCGCGTAGATCTGATGGCCTACCTGTTCGGCGATCTGCTGGCCGTCACGCCCGAAGATCTGATTTCTATTGCCATTGGCGTGGCAGTGGTGCTCGGGATCCTGCTGTGGCAGTGGCGAAATTTACTGGCTATGACCGTCAGCCCGGATCTGGCCTTTGTCGACGGCGTGAAGCTTCAGCGCGTGAAGCTGCTATTGATGCTGGTGACGGCGTTAACCATCGGCGTGGCGATGAAGTTTGTCGGCGCGCTGATCATCACGTCGCTGCTGATAATTCCTGCCGCCACTGCGCGCCGTTTTGCGCGTACGCCGGAGCAAATGGCCGGTATCGCGGTGATTATCGGAATGATTGCGGTGACGGGCGGGTTAACCTTCTCGGCGTTTTATGACACGCCAGCGGGGCCGTCGGTGGTACTGTGCGCGGCGGTGTTGTTTATTTTCAGTATGATGAAAAAGACCGCGCAGTAGTCAGCATGTCCCCGGTGGCGCTTCGCTTACCGGGGCTACAATTTATCGCTGCTTACGGCATCGCGGGCGGCGTAATGCCGAAATGATTCCACGCCCGCACCGTTGCCATACGACCACGCGGGGTACGCTGCAAGAAGCCCTGCTGGATCAGATACGGCTCCAGCACGTCCTCGATAGTCTCACGCTCTTCGCCAATTGCCGCCGCCAGGTTATCCAGCCCTACCGGCCCGCCAAAGAACTTATCCAGCACCGCCAGCAGCAGCTTACGGTCCATATAGTCAAAGCCTTCGGCATCGACATTCAGCATATCCAGCGCCTGGGCGGCGATCTCGGCCGATATGGTGCCGTCGTGCTTCACCTCGGCAAAGTCACGCACCCGGCGCAGCAGGCGGTTGGCGATACGCGGCGTACCGCGGGAGCGCTTCGCCACTTCAAACGCCCCCTCTTCGCTCATATCCAGCCCCATGTAGCGCGCGCTGCGCCCTACAATATGCTGAAGGTCGGGCACCTGATAAAACTCCAGACGCTGCACGATACCAAAACGGTCGCGTAGTGGAGAGGTCAGCGAGCCGGCGCGGGTCGTGGCGCCAATCAGGGTAAACGGTGGCAGATCGATTTTGATCGAGCGCGCGGCCGGACCTTCACCGATCATGATATCCAGCTGGTAATCCTCCATTGCCGGATAGAGCACTTCCTCCACCACCGGTGAAAGACGGTGGATCTCATCGATAAACAGCACGTCATGCGGTTCGAGGTTGGTCAGCATCGCCGCCAGGTCCCCTGCTTTCTCCAGTACCGGGCCGGAGGTGGTACGCAGGTTAACGCCCATTTCATTGGCGACGATATTCGCCAGGGTGGTTTTACCTAACCCCGGCGGACCAAAAATCAGCAGGTGATCGAGCGCATCGCCGCGCAGCTTTGCCGCCTGGATGAAAATCTCCATCTGAGAACGAACCTGCGGCTGGCCGATGTACTCATCCAGCAGTTTGGGACGGATCGCGCGATCCACCACGTCATCTGGCTGAATGGTGCCTGCCGATACCAGGCGGTCTGCTTCAATCATCCTTTACCTCACAATGCAGCGCGCAGCGCTTCACGAATCAGGGTTTCACTGCTGGCATCCGGTTTAGCAATTTTGCTCACCATCCGGCTGGCCTCCTGAGGTTTATAGCCCAGCGCCACCAGCGCGGCAACCGCTTCCTGCTCGGCATCATCATCAGATGCAGGCGCGCCCGGGGAAGTCAGCACCAGATCGGCTGCCGGCGTGAACAGATCGCCATGCAGACCTTTGAAGCGGTCCTTCATCTCGACAATCAAACGCTCGGCGGTTTTCTTCCCGATGCCAGGAAGTTTAATTAACGCAGCCGGATCTTCACGCTCAACGGCGTTCACAAACTGTGGCGCTGACATACCGGACAGAATCGCCAGGGCCAGCTTCGGCCCGACGCCGTTGGTTTTAATCAATTCGCGGAACAGGGTGCGTTCCTGTTTGTTATTGAAGCCGTACAGCAGCTGAGCGTCTTCACGCACCACAAACTGGGTAAAGACAACCGCCTCTTTGCCCGCCTCCGGCAGCTCATAGAAGCAGGTCATTGGCATATGGACTTCATAGCCCACGCCACCCACTTCCAGCAGTACTAACGGGGGTTGTTTTTCAATGATGATGCCTCTGAGTCTGCCTATCACGTAACGCTCCTGCGTTCTGGAAGAAATTAACTGCCGACATAATAAAAAAAGGCTGGATAAACATCCAGCCTGATTTGTCATTATCGTAACCTGCCTCGCGCCAGATTGAGCCGCGACTCGCTCATTTGCATCGCATTCTGGCTGACGTGACAGTGGGTAATCGCAATGGCCAGCGCATCCGCGGCGTCGGCCTGCGGGTTCGCAGGGAGCTTCAGCAGGGTACGCACCATGTGCTGCACCTGGCTTTTCTCCGCGCTACCAATGCCCACCACCGTCTGCTTAACCTGTCGGGCCGCGTACTCAAACACCGGCAGATCCTGGTTCACGGCGGCAACAATCGCCACGCCGCGCGCCTGACCGAGCTTTAACGCCGAGTCAGCGTTCTTCGCCATAAAGACCTGCTCGATGGCGAAATAGTCCGGCTGAAACTGGGTGATGATCTCCGACACGCCCGCATAGATGAGCTTCAGGCGCGACGGCAGATCGTCCACTTTGGTGCGAATACAGCCGCTGCCGAGGTAGGTTAGCTGGCGTCCCACCTGACGGATAACGCCATAGCCGGTGACGCGTGAGCCGGGGTCAATCCCGAGAATAATCGACATCACGCGTCTCCCGTAAACGGTTTACAGGCTCTCATCAGAGAGTCGCTGCAACCTCATCAGAGATTTCACCGTTGTGATACACTTCCTGCACGTCGTCGCAGTCTTCGAGCATGTCGATCAGACGCAGCAGTTTCGGTGCGGTTTCCGCATCCATGTCCGCTTTGGTAGACGGGATCATGGAGACTTCAGCGTTATCCGCCTTCAGGCCAGCCGCTTCCAGCGCATCGCGCACGGCACCCATCTCTTCCCATGCGGTGTAAACATCAATAGCACCGTCGTCATAGGTCACCACGTCTTCCGCACCGGCTTCCAGCGCCGCTTCCATGATCGCATCTTCGTCGCCTTTCTCGAAGGAGATGACGCCTTTTTTGCTGAACAGGTACGCTACAGAACCGTCAGTGCCCAGGTTGCCGCCGGTTTTGGTGAACGCGTGACGCACTTCCGCAACGGTACGATTACGGTTGTCGGACAGACACTCAACCATCACCGCCGTACCGCCAGGACCGTAACCTTCATAAATGATGGTTTCCATGTTCGCGTCTTCATCACCGCCCACGCCACGTGCGATGGCACGGTTCAGGGTGTCACGCGTCATGTTGTTAGACAGGGCTTTATCCACCGCTGCGCGCAGACGTGGGTTAGAGGCCGGATCGCCGCCGCCCAGACGCGCCGCTGTCACCAGCTCACGAATGATTTTGGTAAAGATTTTACCGCGTTTGGCATCCTGTGCCGCTTTGCGGTGTTTGGTGTTGGCCCACTTACTATGACCTGCCATAAAAAGTTCTCCAAAAATCGCGCCTTCTCAGGCAGCGTTAATTACAAATTCTTCAATCGCCTGCCGGTTGCTCCACGACTTGGTCAGTGCGGCGGCATCCGCCGCATTCACCCAGCGGTAGGTCAGGTGTTCCGTGAACACGATCTCCCGCTCATGGGGAAGCGCAAGGCAGAACCACGATTCCGTATTGCGCTCAATGCCCGGTGCATAGCGATGACGTAAATGGCTAAAAATTTCAAACTCCACCGTGCGCTGACAGTCCTTCAGGGTCAGTTGCTCGTAAGCAACATCAATGGCGACCTCTTCCTTTACTTCACGCGCGGCGGCCTGCGGCGCGGTCTCTCCTTCTTCCAGGCTGCCGGTAACCGACTGCCAGAAATCCGGATCGTCGCGACGCTGCAACATCAGCACCCGCTTCGTGTCTTCTGCATAAATGACCACCAGAACCGAAACGGGACGCTTATATGCCATATCAGTTTTTCTCTTCCTTCTTCACCACCTCAATGCCCAGCTCAGCCAGCGCGGCCGGGTTGGCAAAGCTTGGCGCTTCAGTCATCAGACACGCCGCTGCGGTGGTTTTCGGGAAGGCGATCACATCACGGATGTTGTCGGTGCCGGTCAGCAGCATGGTCAGACGGTCAAGACCGAAGGCCAGACCCGCGTGCGGAGGGGTACCGTACTTCAGGGCGTCCAGCAGGAAGCCAAACTTCTCGCGCTGCTCCTGCTCGTTAATGCCCAGAATGCCGAACACGGTCTGCTGCATTTCACCGCTGTGAATACGCACGGAACCGCCGCCCACTTCGTAGCCGTTGATGACCATATCGTAGGCGTTTGCCACCGCGTCTTCCGGCGCTGCTTTCAGCTCTGCCGCCGTCATCTCTTTTGGCGAGGTGAACGGGTGGTGCATCGCGGTCAGGCCGCCTTCACCGTCGTCTTCAAACATCGGGAAGTCGATTACCCACAGCGGCGCCCATTTGCTTTCGTCGGTCAGGTTCAGGTCTTTGCCAAGCTTCAGACGCAGCGCGCCCATCGCATCCGCAACCACTTTCTTGTTGTCTGCACCGAAGAAGATCATGTCGCCGTCCTGCGCGCCGGTGCGCTCAAGGATCGCTTCCACGATGTCCGCATTCAGGAATTTCGCCACCGGGCTGGTGATGCCTTCCAGACCTTTTGCACGCTCGGTTACTTTAATATAGGCCAGACCTTTCGCGCCGTAGATCTTGATGAAGTTGCCGTAGTCGTCAATCTGCTTACGGCTCAGGGCAGCACCGCCCGGAACGCGCAGGGCAGCCACGCGGCCTTTCGGATCGTTAGCCGGGCCAGCAAAGACCGCGAACTCAACGGCTTTCACCAGGTCTGCCACGTCCACCAGCTCCATCGGGTTACGCAGGTCTGGTTTGTCGGAACCGTAGCGACGCTCGGCTTCCGCGAAGGTCATGACAGGGAAATCGCCCAGCTCAACGCCTTTCACGTCGTTCCACAGGCTACGCACCAGGGCTTCCATCACCTCACGCACCTGCTCAGCGGTCATGAAGGAGGTTTCCACATCGATCTGGGTAAATTCTGGCTGACGGTCAGCGCGCAGGTCTTCGTCGCGGAAGCATTTCACGATCTGATAGTAGCGATCGAAGCCGGACATCATCAGCAGCTGTTTGAAAAGCTGTGGTGACTGCGGCAGCGCGTAGAATTTGCCTTTATGGACGCGGGATGGCACCAGGTAGTCGCGCGCGCCTTCCGGCGTGGCTTTGGTCAGCATCGGGGTTTCGATATCAAGGAAACCGTGGTCATCCATAAAACGGCGCACCAGGCTGGTGATTTTCGCACGGGTTTTCAGGCGCTGAGCCATTTCCGGACGACGCAGATCCAGGTAGCGGTATTTCAGACGCGCTTCTTCGGTGTTGACGTGGTTGGAGTCCAGCGGCAACGCTTCCGCGCGGTTGATGATCGTCAGATCGGACGCCAGCACTTCGATAGCGCCGGTCGCCATGTCGGCGTTGACGTTTTTCTCGTCACGCGCACGCACGGTGCCCGTCACCTGAATGCAGAACTCATTGCGCAGCTCAGAAGCCAGCTTCAACGCATCAGCGCGATCCGGATCGAAGAACACCTGAACGATACCTTCGCGGTCACGCATATCAATAAAGATAAGGCTACCAAGATCGCGACGACGATTGACCCAACCACACAGGGTGACCTGCTGCCCGACGTGGGACTGACGCAGCTGCCCGCAATATTCTGTACGCATGAGATATCCCTTAATTAGCCGCAGGCTGATTGTCGCCTGTCTCGCAGGCTACGATGTCGCAGCTTTCTGTATGTCACAACTGGATGAAAAAAGGCGGCTATTATACTGGAAATTCTGCCGCACGATAAGAGCGAAGCACGGCCTGACGCGCGTTTGCTGAACTCTTATTGCCTATTCTCACAAAAATTAACAAAATTATCCGACCGATAACAGGCCATCACGTCGTAAGGTGTAGAAAAGCAATCATTTGACGGGAGTGACGATGTTTACACTTGATGCCACCAAAACCGCCCTTGTGGTCATTGATTTACAGGAAGGCATTCTGCCTTTTGCCGGTGGTCCGCACACCGCTGACGATGTGGTCAGCCGCGCTGCGCGCCTGGCAGAAAAATGCCGCGCCAGCGGCTCGCCTGTTGTTATGGTGCGCGTCGGCTGGTCCGCTGATTTCGCCGAAGCGTTAAAACAGCCGGTTGATGCCAAGGCCCCGGCGCAGGCGCTGCCGGACAACTGGTGGACATATCCTGTCTCGCTCGGTAAACGCGACAGCGATATAGAAGTCACCAAACGCCAGTGGGGCGCATTCTACGGCACCGACCTGGAGCTCCAGCTGCGCCGTCGCGGGATCGACACGATTATTCTGTGCGGGATCTCCACCAACATCGGTGTGGAATCCACCGCCCGTAACGCCTGGGAGCTGGGCTTTAACCTGGTGATCGCGGAAGATGCGTGCAGCGCAGCCTCTGCGGATCAGCACCAGGGCAGCATGACCCATATCTTCCCGCGTATCGGTCGCGTGCGCAGCACGGATGAGATCCTCAGCGCGCTATGATGTACGTGGGCCTGCCCCAGTGGTCGCACCCGAAATGGGTGCGCCTGGGTATTACCAGCCTTGAAGAGTATGCCCGACACTTTAACTGCGTTGAGGGCAATACCACGCTGTACGCTCTGCCCCGCGCGGAGATCGTCGAACGCTGGCGCGAGCAAACCACCGACGACTTCCGCTTTTGCTTTAAATTCCCGGCGACCATCTCCCACAACGCCGCGCTGCGCAACTGCGATGATTTAACCCACGAGTTTTTCACCCGGATGTCGCCTCTGGCCAACCGTATTGGCCAGTACTGGCTCCAGCTTCCCGCCACGTTTGGCCCGCGCGACCTGCCTGCCCTCTGGCAGTTTCTCGACGCCCTGCCGCATGGCTTCACCTACGGCGTAGAAGTAAGGCATCCGGAATTCTTTGCCAAGGGCGACGCGGAGAAAGCGCTCAATCGCGGCCTGCATGAACGATCGGTCAACCGCGTGATCCTCGACAGCCGCCCCGTACATAGCGCAATCCCGCACAGCGAAGCCGTTGTTGATGCCCAGCGCAAAAAACCGAAAGTGCCCGTCCACGCGATCGTAACGGCACAGAACCCGATGGTCCGGTTTATCGGCAGCGATAACATGCAGCAAAATGAGGAGATGTTCGCCGTCTGGCTGCAAACGCTGGCGAAATGGGAGCACACCACCACGCCGTACCTTTTTTTACATACGCCGGATATCGCACAGGCACCTGAACTGGTCGATGCTCTCTGGCAAGCCTTGCAGCAGGCGGTTCCGTCGGTTGGCCCCGCGCCGTCCATCCCACAACAATCTTCTCTTTTCTGAAATCACCCCCTATCATAGAGACGTGCCATCTGCCAAAAACAGGGAGTTAGTATGGTCAGCGCGCTGTATGCGGTGTTAGGTGCATTACTGCTGATTAAGTTTTCATTTGATGTTGTGCGCCTGAGAATGCAGTACCGCGTCTCGTACGGTGACGGGGGCTTTTCTGAGCTACAAAGCGCAATCCGCATCCACGGCAACGCGGTCGAGTACATTCCCGTCGCGTTAATTTTACTGCTGTTAATGGAGATGGATGGCGCTGAAACCTGGATGGTGCACGTCTGTGGACTGCTGCTGATAGCAGGGCGTTTGATGCATTATTATGGTTTTCACCACCGTCTGATCCGCTGGCGTCGTTCCGGCATGAGCGCGACCTGGTGCTCGCTTTTGCTGATGGTGCTGGCTAACCTTTGGTATATGCCGTGGGAGTTGGTTTTCTCCTTCCATTAGCGCACAATATGCCCCTTTATTTTTCCCGGATTTTTACGTTATGTCAGATCGCGACACGCTTTTTTCCGCGCCTATCGCCAGCCTGGGCGACTGGACCTTTGATGAACGGGTAGCCGAAGTCTTCCCGGATATGATCCAGCGCTCTGTTCCCGGTTATTCCAATATTATCTCCATGATCGGCATGCTGGCGGAGCGTTTTGTTCAACCCGGCACGCAGGTCTATGACCTGGGCTGTTCGCTGGGAGCGGCAACGCTGTCCATTCGTCGTAACGTTCATCACGAAGGCTGCAAGATTGTGGCTGTCGATAACTCACCGGCCATGGTCGAACGCTGCCGTCGCCACATTGATGCGTATAAAGCCCCTACGCCTGTGGAGGTGGTAGAAGGCGATATCCGCGATATCGACATCCAGAACGCCTCGATGGTGGTACTGAACTTTACCCTTCAGTTCCTGGTGCCGGACGATCGTCAGCGGTTGCTGGATAAAATTTATCAGGGCCTGAACCCGGGCGGCGCGCTGGTGCTGTCTGAGAAATTCAGCTTTGAAGACGCCAGCGTGGGCGAACTGCTGTTCAACATGCACCATGATTTCAAGCGTGCAAATGGCTACAGCGAGCTGGAGATCAGCCAGAAGCGCAGCATGCTTGAAAACGTCATGCTGACGGATTCCGTAGAAACCCACAAAGCGCGCCTGCGCAAAGCCGGATTTGAACACAGCGAACTGTGGTTCCAGTGCTTTAACTTTGGTTCTCTGGTGGCGCTTAAAGCCGGAGACGCAGCATGATCGAGTTCGGTAATTTCTATCAGCTGATTGCCAAAAACCACCTTTCCCACTGGCTGGAAACCCTGCCTGCGCAAATTGCCACCTGGCAGCGCGATCAGCAGCATGGTCTGTTGAAGCAGTGGTCCAACGCCGTGGAGTTTCTGCCTGAACTGACGCCTCATCGTCTGGATTTGCTGCACAGCGTGACGGCGGAGAGCGAAGAGCCGCTCCCGGCCGGGCAGATCAACCGCATCGAAACGCTGATGCGTAACCTGATGCCGTGGCGCAAAGGGCCGTTCTCGCTGTACGGCGTAAACATCAACACCGAGTGGCGTTCCGACTGGAAGTGGGATCGCGTTCTGCCGCATTTATCCGACCTGACCGGGCGCACCATTCTGGACGTGGGCTGCGGTAGCGGCTATCACATGTGGCGCATGATCGGCGCAGGCGCGCATCTGGCCGTCGGTATCGATCCGATGCAGCTGTTCCTGTGCCAGTTTGAAGCGGTGCGTAAGCTGCTGGGTAACGACCAGCGTGCGCACCTGCTGCCGCTGGGTATCGAGCAACTCCCTGCCCTGAAAGCGTTTGATACCGTTTTCTCGATGGGCGTGCTGTACCACCGTCGTTCCCCGCTGGAGCATCTCTGGCAGTTGAAAGATCAGCTGGTCAGCGGCGGCGAACTGGTGCTGGAAACGCTGGTCATCGAAGGCGATGAACATGCCGTTCTGGTGCCGGGCGATCGCTATGCGCAGATGCGCAACGTTTACTTCATCCCTTCCGCGCTGGCGCTGAAGAACTGGCTGGAGAAATGTGGATTTGTCGATGTACGCATCGCCGATGTGTGCGTGACGTCGGTTGAGGAACAGCGCCGCACCGACTGGATGATCACCGAATCGCTGGAGCAATTCCTCGACCCGGACGATCACAGTAAAACCATCGAAGGCTATCCGGCCCCGATGCGTGCGGTATTGATTGCGACCAAGCCGTAGCCTTTAGCCGGGTGGCGGCTGCGCCTTACCCGGCCTACGCGTGATTTCGTAGGCCCGGTAAGCGCAGCGCCACCGGGCAAAAAAGAAAAAAAGGCCCCTGTGTAATTTGCAGGGGCCTGGTACAAGCAAGCATCATATTGGGCGACATGATGCGCGGTAAAAATCGGTACGTTGCTACACGTGATGACGTTCAATCAACGATTTCATTACCGCAACCGACTCTCCATCCACACCGTAGCGCGAGTACTCATCCGCTTCAGCATCCGTCGACATTGACAACCCTGTATTGCGATAACGCATGGGTGAAGGTATCCATTTACCCGCCGAGCTGTGCAGCTCTTCCACCCCTGCGTTTAAAAACAGTTCCAGATTGCTGGCGCGTACTCCTGCGCCCGCCATGATTATTGGAACACCGGAATGTGCTTTTAGTTCCGTAATTAATTTCAGTCCTTTTTCAGCCGAAGACTGCTGGCCCGACGTCAGAACGCGCGCCACGCCCAGTTCTGCCAGCGTATCAAAGGCTTGTATCGGATCCTGACACATATCGAACGCACGATGAAAAGTGACCGCCATCCCCCGGGCGGCGCGCATGACCTGACGCATACGCGGAAGATCGATGTTGCCGTCTTCGTCCAGCACACCGATCACCAGCCCCGGAAAACCGGAATCACGGACGAGGGCGATATCCTCAAGCATGGCACTGAACTCACCCGCCGTATAACAAAAATCACCGCCGCGCGGGCGAATAATCGGGTGCACCGGAATAGTGATGGCCTGACGGGCTGATTTCAGCACGCCAAAGGACGGGGTTAATCCTCCTTCTTTCGGTGCCGCGCATAGCTCGATGCGATCGGCCCCCTGCCGTTGCGCAGTGACGGCACACTCCACGCTGTAACAACAAATTTCCAGCAGCGCCATGTCATCCTCCTTAAATTTCACTCAACGTACCATCGTGGCACGTTGCCCGATTGGTGTCTGGATCGACGCTCACAATGCTTACGCTTCGCTGGCGACGATCTGCTCGATAGTCCAGGGATGGAATTTCACCGTCACGTTGCCGTCCGTTACGGCAAGCGTAGGGTTCGGTAAGCGTTCGCGCTCCCCTTTTGGCGAGCTGGTTTTGACGAAAATACCCGGCTGGCTTAACCCCTCGTCGGAAAGCAGCGCCAGCGCACGGGCGTTCAGCGTCTCGGGCTCCCCAGGCAGAACAATTTCGATATGCTCCCAGCCTTCGTGCGGATAACGCTTCTCTCCTGGCCAGGGCAGTTCCACAACGGTGAATTGCCAGTGCGCCACCGTTACCGGCGCGTGAAGTTTGAACAGGCAGATCGGGCGACCGTTAATGATATTCTCCGACAGCAGTTCTCCGCACTGCTCAAAGCCACGCCGCCAGCGTTCGGCGGTGGCATTCTGGTGGCAGCGCAAAGAGATGTGATCGGCCTCAAGCGGCGCGATATCCAGCCCGAGACGGGTGGCAAGTTCTGTGAACGCCTGAGTGAAGCGCGGTAAATCTGCGGAAATATCATGCAGTTCGTCAATGGTATGCCAGTTCGCCATAGGTCAGTCTCGTTTCGTGTCGCAAAGCCGCTAATTTACTCTGTTGCCCTCTGTCGACCAACCGCAGAATCACGATTTTTCGACTGCATGATTATGCATACCGTCTTCGCCTGAATTCTGAGCGATCTTCGCCCCCCGCAGGGCTGACGCCCGAAGGCATTTGCAGTATACTCCCGCCCTAAATTCTTAAACTGGCGTGGGTGTTTTTTACCCGCATCAAAAACGTAAGGTATCCAGGTGAATATTCAGGCTCTTCTCTCAGAAAAAGTCAGTCAGGCACTGATTGCCGCAGGTGCGCCTGCGGATTGCGAACCCCAGGTTCGTCAGTCAGCGAAAGTACAGTTTGGCGACTATCAGGCTAATGGCGTGATGGCAGTGGCTAAAAAACTGGGCATGCCGCCGCGACAGCTCGCTGAGCAGGTACTGACGCATCTGGATCTCACCGGCATCGCCAGCAAAACCGAAATCGCCGGTCCAGGCTTTATCAACATTTTCCTTGAGCCTGCATTCCTCGCAAGCCACGTTGACGCGGCGCTGAAGTCTGACCGCCTGGGCGTGGCTCAGCCAGAAGCGCAGACCGTGGTGGTTGACTACTCCGCGCCAAACGTGGCGAAAGAGATGCACGTCGGTCACCTGCGCTCCACCATCATCGGTGACGCGGCGGTGCGTACCCTGGAGTTCCTTGGTCACAAGGTGATCCGCGCTAACCACGTAGGCGACTGGGGCACGCAGTTCGGCATGCTGATCGCGTATCTGGAAAAGCAGCAGCAGGAAAACGCAGGCGAAATGGCGCTGGCAGACCTGGAAGGTTTCTACCGTGAAGCCAAAAAGCACTATGACGAAGATGAAGCCTTCGCCGAGCGCGCGCGCAGCTACGTGGTGAAACTTCAAGGCGGCGACCCGTACTTCCTCGAGATGTGGCGCAAGCTGGTGGACATTACCATGTCCCAGAATCAGCTCACCTATAACCGTCTGAACGTGACCCTGACCCGTGACGACGTGATGGGTGAAAGCCTGTATAACCCGATGCTGCCAGGCATTGTGGCGGACCTGAAAGCTAAAAATCTGGCGGTGGAAAGCGAAGGCGCAACGGTGGTGTTCCTTGATGAGTATAAAAACAAGGAAGGCGAACCGATGGGTGTAATCGTCCAGAAAAAGGATGGCGGCTATCTCTACACCACCACCGACATCGCCTGTGCGAAATACCGTTACGAAACCCTGCATGCGGATCGCGTGCTGTATTACATCGACTCCCGTCAGCACCAGCACCTGATGCAGGCGTGGACTATCGTGCGTAAAGCGGGTTATGTGCCGGATTCCGTGCCGCTGGAACATCACATGTTCGGCATGATGCTGGGTAAAGACGGTAAGCCGTTCAAAACCCGTGCGGGCGGCACCGTGAAGCTTTCCGATCTGCTGGATGAAGCGCTGGAACGCGCGCGTCGCCTGGTGGCCGAGAAGAACCCGGATATGCCTGCTGACGAGCTGGAGAAACTGGCTAACGCGGTTGGGATCGGCGCGGTGAAATACGCGGATCTCTCCAAGAACCGTACCACCGACTATATCTTCGACTGGGACAACATGCTGGCGTTTGAAGGCAACACGGCGCCATATATGCAGTACGCTTATACCCGCGTACTCTCCGTCTTCCGTAAAGCCAATATCGACGAAAGCGTGCTGGCGAATGCCACGGTGACCCTTACCGAAGATCGTGAAGCACAGCTGGCTGCCCGCCTGCTTCAGTTCGAAGAGACGCTCTCCGTGGTCGCGCGTGACGGTACGCCGCACGTTATGTGTGCTTACCTGTACGATCTGGCCGGTCTGTTCTCTGGCTTCTACGAACACTGCCCTATCCTCTCTGCCGAGAGCGAAGCGGTGCGTCACAGCCGCCTGAAGCTGGCGCAGCTGACGGCGAAGACACTGAAGCTCGGTCTGGATACCCTGGGTATCGAAACCGTAGAACGTATGTAAAAAAGAAACCCGGCGAGCGCCGGGTTTTTTATTATCAGAAATATTTCCGCAAATATTCCGTCAGACACAGAATCGCCATTGCCTGGCCATACGGCATCGAGGTCAGCGGTATCTGGCGGTAAAACGCCAGATCGCTCCCCATCCCCGTCCCGAAGGACGTTTGCAGCAGCTCCCCTTCCGGCGAGATGTTTTGCACGATGCCGCGAATCGCTTTCTCCGCCACCTCTGCGTACTCTGCGCCGACATAACGCTTGCGCACGGCTTTCAGAATGCCGTAAGCAAACCCTGCCGTGGCCGACGCCTCCAGATAAGAATCAGGATCGTCCAGCAGCGTATGCCACAATCCGCTCTCGTCCTGACATTTTGCCAGTGCGGCGATCTGCGCGTTCAGTACCTGCACCAGATAGCGACGAACGGCGTTGTTTTCCGGCAGATCCACCAGCTCGAGGAAATCCGGGATCACGATGGTCAGCCAGCTGTTGCCGCGCGCCCAGCGGGCCCGGGCAAAGTTGTGATTGCCGTCGTAATTCCAGCCGTGGAACCACAGCCCGGTCTCCCGATCCATCAGATTCTGTACGTGGAGCAGGAACTGATAGATCGCCTCCTCGACGTACTCCGGCTTGTTCAGCAGCTTGCCGATTTTCGCCAGCGGCAGCACCGTCATCATCAGCGTGTCATCCCACATCTGCTGATGGTTCTCTTCCGCCAGGGTGATGTGCTGCATGCCGCCATGTTCGGTGCGCGGCATCTCATTCATCGCCCATTCCGCCCAACTTTCCAGCCACGGCAGCCAGGCCGGGTTTTTGGTCTCTTCGTAGCGATACGCCAGCGTCAGGAACGGCGACATGGTATTCACGTTTTTGGTGGTTGCGCCTTCAGCGAAACGGTCAGCAAACCAGCTGTCGATAATCTCGCGCATGCCTTCGTCACCGGTCTGGCAGTAATACTGCCAGATACCGTATAAACCGACGCCGTGGGTCCATTCCCATCCGGCCCAGCCTTTGGTGTCGATCACGCGCCCGTCGTCCAGCCGCAGCAAAAACTCACCCGTTTTGTCGTGGATATTGACCAGGTTATGCGTCACCTTTTGAATCAGCGATTTCAGCTCATCCCTGGCGATAAAGCGCTCAGGCTGACGCAGTAACGGGCTATGTTTGACAGGCCAAACTTTCATCATCTTAACCTCTGTTGTATGTCGAATTCAGTACCGCGCGATCCTTCAGCGAAGGGGCCGCCGGCTTATTGCGATTCAGATAACCGATGTTGTTGTTGCCCCACAGGGATTCATACGGCATTCCCGCCAGAATCTCCACGGTAGCGCGGGCCTGCGGGGTCACCGCCTCTGGCATCGCATGGCCGGACTCGCGCATTTTCGCGGTCTCTTCACGCAGGGTGCTGTGAGTCTGCAAATTGAGTTTGAAGCGCAGGGAGACAAGGAAGCCGCAGAACAGCACCAGAATAGTGCCAACGCTCAGGATCATCAGAATGGTGTGGCTCACTTCCGCAGGCTGTACTTTTTGCCCGCTGACAAAGCCCGACATCTGCATTACGATCCCCACCAGCATCACCGCACCGGCCTGAGACGCTTTACGGGTCAGCGTCATGATGCCCGCGAAGATCCCTTCGCGACGCTGACCGGTGATCACTTCGTCCACGTCAGCAATGTAGGTGTAGGTATTCCACGGTACGTAGTTGATACCCCCGCGGCCAAGACCGGCAACCGCAGAGATCAGCAGCAGCAGAGCGTAAACGTCGCTCAGGCCCGCGTAATAAAGCACCGCGTAAGAGAGCGAGGCCAGACCAAACAGCACGACCACCATGCGGTAAGACGGCGCAGGTCCGAAGCGAATGCACAGCGGGATCATGCCGATCACGGCGAGGAACTGGAAGATGGCCATCGTGCCCAGCAGGTTGGACGCCATTGACGCCTCCTGCATCAGCACAAATACCACGTAATAGGTGAACACCGCATTAAAGACGTCCTGGGCGATGTAGCCGCCAAGGTACATCCCCAGATGCTGCCGGAAAATCTTGATGCGCAGCGTCGAACTTAATTCGACAAAAAGACGGTTCAGGCTCTGGCCCAGGGTCAGCTTTTTCTTCTCTTCCTCGGCACGCAGGGCCGCTTCAGACCACTCTTCCCGCGGACGCTCCCAGGTGAAGAACCAGACGAAAGTAAGCATCAGCGCGCAGAGTACGGAGAAGACCAGGCTTGCATAGAAGAAGGAGATCGCGTTGTCTTTGCCGAAATGCGTGAGCAGGATCCCCGGCAGGAAGGAGGCCAGAATGGCGGACATCTGCGCCATAGAGATACGCGCCCCGGAGAATTTTGTTTTCTGTTTGAAATCGTCCGTCATCTCCGGCACCAGCGTTTCGTACGGCACCAGGATCATGGTGTAGACGATATCAAAGATCAGATAGGTCAGCAGGTAGTACCAGAAACTCATGTCCCCTACCCACATCAGCGAGTAGCTGAAAACGCAGGGAATACCGAGCAGGATGAAGAACTTACGACGGCCAAAACGCTTGCCCAGCCAGGTGGTGCCAAAGTTATCGGTTAAAAAGCCCATTAACGGGCTGACAACCGCATCCAGCACCCTTGCGGCAGCGAAGATAAAGGTTGCTTCAATCGGTGTGAGTCCACAGAAGGTGGTATAAAAATACAAAAGCCAGGCGGCCGTCAGGGCGGTAGTCCCCGCCCCGAGGAAGTCCCCTGACCCGTAAGCAAAATAATTTGCGAGTCCAATTTTACGTGTTTTCATTGCCGTCAACCCTAATCAGTTTTGGGAGACTCCCTGTAAGCAACCTCGTCCGGGAGTTTTTACACGGCTACAGTAAAAGTATCGACCTGTTGATACCTTTCTGTTTCTGCCATCACAAAGTGGTGAATGGCAAAAACGCAAAGAGTGTCAATACGCGTGTCACTGATTTATAAAACAGCGTTTCTTTTGTATCAAAAGGGAAGGTCATTTTTGCGAGCCAGCCTTCAGAAATGCCTGGAGACTGGCGAAAAGGCGGGCAGTTAGCGGTAGTTGACGAGCACCTCGTTGCGCTGAACCTTCAGCGCCGGGATCAGACGTCCACCGCCTGGCACTTCCCAGATAAAGCGTAAAGGCTCCTGAGCAGACACCCCGTTGAAGGCCTGGGTAGTGCCACGTTGACCCTCGATTTCCGCGCAGCGGGTCAGCGAGCACAGCCGCACCCGCAACCCGGCCGGTGTGGGTCCCGTCAGGGTGTAATTCCAGGCCACCAGCGTCATCTGCCCGGACACGGGCTCAGAGGCGGACAGCGGACGGGAGGAGATCGACTCACCCCGATGGTTGAGCGTCAAGCCGATACTGCTGGCCTGCCATGCCCCCTCGCCTGCGGCCTGCGCCGCCAGCGGGAAAAGTAAGATCCACAGCCACTTACGCATTATTTCCCTCCTATGGTCGCCGTCATGCGAATATTGCGGTTATCGGACAGCTCCATATTCGACAGCACTACCAGCTGGTTCAGGCTCCGGCGCAGGAAGCGCGACAGCAACGGACGCAGCGCGTGATTCACCAGCAGCACCGGCGGCGCGCCCAGCATCTCCTGACGCGCCAGCGCCTCCTGGGTTTGCGCCAGTAATCTGTCCGCCAGACCCGGCTCCAGCCCGCCACCGCCCTGCAACGCCTGAAGCAGCAGACGTTCCAGCGGCGTGTCCAGGCCAATGACCTGCACTTCGCCGGTTCCCGGGAACCATTGCTGGGTAATGGCGCGTCCGAGCGCCACGCGCACCACCGCCGTCAGTTCGTGCGGATCGCTTTGCAGCGGCGCATGTTCGGCCAGCGTCTCAAGGATGGTACGCATATCGCGAATGGGCACCTTCTCATCGAGCAGATTTTGCAGCACTTTGTGCAGGGTGGTTAAGGTCAGTATGCCCGGCACCAAATCTTCGGTCAGCTTCGGCATCTCCTGCGTTACGCGGTCGAGCAGCTGCTGCGCCTCCTGACGTCCAAACAGTTCCGCGGAGAACTGGCCAATCAGGTGGTTGAGGTGCGTCGCCACCACGGTACTGGCCTCAACGACCGTGTAACCCTGAATCTGGGCCTGCTCTTTCAGGGCGCTCTCAATCCAGATTGCCGCCAGACCAAAGGCCGGGTCGGTCGTCTGCTCACCCGGCAGCGTGCCTGCGGCGGTGCCCGGGTTAATCGCCAGCCAGCGGCCGGGGTACGCATCACCGCTGCCGATTTCCACCCCTTTCATCAGGATGCGGTAGCGCGCGGGCGGGAGATCCATATTGTCCCGGATGTGGACCACCGGCGGCAGGAAGCCCATATCCTGGGCGAATTTTTTACGAATGCTGCGGATACGGCCAAGCAGCTCACCATCCTGCTGGAAATCCACCATCGGGATCAGGCGGTACCCCACTTCCATCCCCAGCGAATCTTCGAGCTGTACGTCGTTCCAGGTGGCTTCCACCGCCTGGGTGTTCTCAGGCATTTTGACCGGCGCAGGCTCTGCCTTAGGCTGCGTTTCCCGGCCACGCATCCACCAGGCAAGCCCCAGCAGCGCAGCGGTGAACAGCAGGAATACCAGGTTTGGCATGCCCGGCACCATACCGAGCAGGCCCAGCACCGCCGCGGAGAGCAGCATAACGCGCGGGTTGCTGAAGAGCTGCCCCACCATCTGCTCGCCCACGTCCTGATCGGTACTGACGCGAGTCACAATCACGCCCGCCGCGGTGGAGATCACCAGCGCCGGGATCTGCGCCACCAGACCATCACCAATGGTCAGCAGCGTATAGCTTTCCGCTGCGTGGCCCATGTCCATGCCGTGTTGCAGCACGCCGACAAGCAGGCCGCCGACGACGTTAATCACCATGATCAGAATGCCCGCGATGGCGTCACCGCGCACAAACTTACTCGCACCGTCCATGGAGCCGTAGAAATCTGCCTCCTGGGTCACTTCAGCACGGCGTTTTTTCGCTTCATCTTCCGCGATCAGCCCGGCATTCAGGTCCGCGTCGATGGCCATCTGCTTGCCCGGCATCCCGTCGAGCACGAAGCGCGCGCCCACTTCTGCGATACGCCCCGCCCCTTTAGTGATAACCATGAAGTTAATAATCACCAGAATGACGAACACCACGATACCGATGGCGAAGTTGCCGCCCACCAGGAAGTGACCGAAGGCTTCGACCACCTTGCCCGCCGCCGCCGCGCCGGTGTGCCCTTCCATCAGGATGATACGCGTGGAGGCAACGTTCAGCGCCAGGCGCAGCAGCGTGGTGAACAGCAGGATCGTTGGAAACGCGGCGAACTCCAGCGTGCGCTGGGTGAACATCGCCACCAGCAACACCATGATGGACAACGCAATGTTGAAGGTGAAAAGCAGGTCGAGGATAAATGCCGGTAACGGCAGCACCATCATCGACAGAATTAGCAGGATCAGAATCGGTCCGGCAAGGATCTGCCATTGCGTCGATTTCAGGTTGCCGGGCAGGCGCAACATTGCCACCAGATTAGCCATCAGTGTCCTTCTCGTTCAAAAAATCCAGTGCTTCAGGCACCGGAAGGTTCTCAGGTTTTACAGGTCGTTGACCGCCCGCTAAACGCCAGCGTTTCAGTTGCCACACCCAGGCCAGCACCTCTGCGACAGCGGCGTAGAGCTGGCCCGGGATCTGTTGTCCAATTTCCGCGTGGCGATACAGCGCGCGAGCCAGCGGCGGTGCTTCCAGGATCGGCACACGGTTTTCCGTGGCGATTTCACGAATGCGCAGCGCAATCAGTCCGGCCCCTTTCGCCACCACTTTCGGCGCGCTCATTTTGTTTTCGTCGTACTGAAGCGCCACGGAGTAGTGGGTCGGGTTGGTGACGATGACGTCGGCTTTCGGCACATCTTCCATCATGCGCCGACGCGCGGCGGCGCGCTGCATCTGGCGGATACGGCCCTTAACGTGCGGGTCGCCTTCCATCTGTTTATATTCATCGCGGATGTCCTGACGCGACATTCGCAGCTTTTTGATATGGGAATAGATCTGGAAGATAACGTCGAACGCCACCATCGGAATAATGCTGAGTACCACCAGCAGCGAGCATAACCCGACCAGGTTCAGGGCATTCTTCATCGCCGTCATCGGGGACTCGCTGATGAGGCGCATCATCTCCGGCCAGTGGTGCCACAGAAAAAACCCGGCGGTACTGCCCATAAGAAGCGATTTCAGGATCGCTTTAAGAAGCTCAGCCCCGGTTTGCGCGGAAAACATTTTCGCAATGCCGGGGAACGGATTGAGCTTAGAGAATTTCGGTTGCAGCGATTTTCCGCTGAACACCAGGCCACCGAGCATGACCGGCGAAACCAGGGCCACGATGACCACGCCCGCGATCAGCGGCAGCAAGGCGAGCATCGCGCTTTTCACAAGGTTGATGATCTGAATGAGGATCAGATTGGGGTCATTGACCATGCTGTGATCAAAACGTAAGCCAGCCGAGAGCATTCCCGCCAGTCTGCGGGCGAGCATCTCCCCGCCCCACCAGATTATGCAGACGCCCACCACCAGGATCAGCAGGGATGTCAGCTCTCGGGATCGGGGGATCTGCCCATCCTCACGGGCTTTTTCAAGTCGGTGGGGTGTGGGGGCTTCTGTTTTGTCGTCGTTCTCTTCTGCCACTGTGCCTGCTCGCAGCCCATTAATTCACGGGTATCATGCCAGCGCAGAGAAAATCCAATGGCGGGAAAAGCCCGTTTATTCGGGCTCTTTTCGCTGTTTTTATTCTGAGCTGCCTCAGGCCGCGTTAACGACCTGAGGCAAAACGGGCAATCAGAAACCAAGACTGTCCAGCAGATCGTCCACCTGATCCTGGCTTGCCACCACGCCCGCTTTGCTGGTGTCAAGCTGTGGACCATTGAGCAGGCTTTCGTTCTCGCGTTTCGGACGGGCAGCCGGTTCCGGTATGTTCTCCAGCAGCACCATCAGCAGCTGACGTTCAATCTCCTGAATCACATCCATCATGCGCTTGATCACCTGGCCGGTGAGGTCCTGGAAATCCTGTGCCATCATGATGTCCAGCAGTTGGGCATTGGTGAAGCTGGTGTGCCCCGGCACGTCACCCAGGTACTGACGGGTATCCGTTACCAGTTCGCGGGCATCCGCCAGCTCAATAGGGTTCTCAAACCACTCATCCCAGCGTTTGCTCAGCGCTTTCGCACCCTTCTCCATCGCATCCTGGTGCGGCTGCGAGGCTTCAACGCTGTTCAGCGCACGCTCGGCCGCCTGCGCGGTCATCTGTACGACGTAGTCCAGACGGTCGCGCGCGTCAGGGATGGCTTCCGCCGCTTCGGCGATAGCCTGGTCCAGCCCCAGCTCGCGCAGGCTGTCGCGCAGCATGCGGGTCAGGCTACCAATGCGGGCAATAATGTCGCTCGGCGAATGTTCTTCAACGGGTTTCATAGCAGGTTGCAACATATCCATCACCTCACATGCCGAGTTTCTCGAAGATCTTCCCGAGCTTCTCTTCCAGAGTCGCCGCGGTGAATGGCTTCACCACGTAGCCGCTTGCGCCCGCCTGTGCAGCGGCAATAATGTTCTCTTTCTTCGCTTCTGCGGTCACCATCAGCACCGGCAAAGAGGCCATGCCCGCATCCGCGCGGATGGTTTTCAGCAGTTCGAGACCGTCCATGTTCGGCATGTTCCAGTCGGAAATCACAAAACCAAACCCGCCAGCCTGGAGTTTGTTCAGCGCATCCACCCCGTCTTCTGCTTCTTCAACATTGTTGAAGCCCAGCTCTTTCAGCAGGTTGCGCACAATGCGACGCATGGTGGAAAAGTCATCCACAACCAAAAACTTAAGCTCTTTATCCGCCATAAAATAATACTCCTGAGTCAAATACGTATTGCCTGTCCGGCACTGATTTTCGCCAGCATCTGCTGGCTTACCTGGCTAAGATCGACCACTTCGCTTACGCCACCCATATTGATGGCCTCGCGCGGCATGCCGAACACCACACAACTTGCTTCATTCTGCGCAATCGTCCAGGCACCAGCCTGGTGCATCGCAAGCATTCCGGCGGCGCCGTCGTTGCCCATCCCCGTCAGGATCACCCCAACGGCGTTGCGCCCCGCATGTTTCGCCACCGAATGAAACAGCACATCCACCGACGGACGGTGCCGGTTAACCGGCGGCCCGTCATGAATTTTGATTTGATAGTTCGCCCCGCTGCGCGCCAGCTCCATGTGCTTGTCACCCGGGGCGATATAGGCGTGACCCGGCAGCACGCGCTCGCCGTCTTCCGCCTCTTTCACGCTGATCTGGCACAGCTTATTCAGGCGCTCCGCGAACGAACGGGTAAACCCTGGCGGCATATGTTGCGTGATCAGAATACCCGGGCTTGAGAGCGGCAATGGCTGGAGTACATGGCGAATTGCCTCTGTTCCTCCGGTTGACGCCCCAATGACCAGCAACTTTTCCGAGCTGAGTAACGGCCCTGCCTTCAGGGTTGCCGGAGCTGCCATCGGCTTGTGGGCCGCGAGTTTTGCGCGCGACGCGGTACGGATTTTCTCGGCGATCATCTCGCTGTACGCCAGCATCCCCTCGCGAATGCCGAGCTGCGGCTTGGTGACAAAATCCACCGCCCCCAGCTCCAGCGCGCGCAGGGTGATTTCTGAACCTTTACCGGTCAGAGATGACACCATCACCACCGGCATCGGGCGCAGGCGCATTAATTTTTCCAGGAAATCGATGCCATCCATGCGCGGCATTTCAACATCCAGCGTCAGCACGTCGGGGTTATATTTTTTGATTAAATCCCGCGCGACCAGCGGATCGGGTGCTGTCGCCACCATCTCCATATCGCTGTGGCTATTGATGATTTCGGTCATGATCTGACGCATCAGCGCCGAATCATCGACAGACAATACCCTGATTTTACTCATGCTTTTTCCTTACTCAGCGCATATACCGTTTGCCCACGCAGGCTAAACTCACGCACGAGGTTGCTGAAGTTTTCCGAGTGCCCGGCAAACAGTAAACCGTCAGGCTTGAGCAACGGAACAAAGCGACGCAGGATGTCCTGTTGCGTCGTTTTATCAAAATAGATCATCACGTTACGGCAAAAAATGGCGTCGAATGGCCCCGGCACGTTGTACTGCTTATCCAGTAAATTAACGGGAGCAAATTCCACGCAGTTCGCCAGCTCCTGGCGTACGCGCACCAGTCCTTCATGCGGGCCGGTACCGCGCATGAAGTAACGCTGTAGCTGCTGAGGAGACAGCGTTTTAAGCTCATCCTGGCGATAAACGCCGTTACGGGCTTTTTCCAGCACTTCGGTATCGATGTCGCTGGCGTACACTTTCCAGCGGCCCGGCGCCATGCCCAGGGTGTCCGCCAGGGTGATGGCCAGCGAGTACGGTTCTTCCCCGGTAGAGGCCGCCGCGCTCCAGACGCGATACTCTCCGCTACGGCGACGGGCGTGTTCCGCCAGCACCGGGAAGTGATGCGCCTCGCGGAAAAACGCGGTCAGGTTGGTGGTTAATGAGTTGATAAATGCCTGCCATTCGGCGCTGTTCTGGTTCGCTTCGAGCATGCTCAGATAGCGGCCAAAATCATCCAGCCCCAGCGTACGCAAGCGCCGCACCAGCCGGTTGTAGACCATGTCTCGCTTATGGTCCGCAAGCACGATCCCCGCACGCTGGTAGATTAACTGACATATCCGACGAAAATGCGCGTCGGACAGCGCGAGGCGCTGTGTCATCTGCAACAATAATGACGTTTGCCCTGAGGGCATGGGTGATGTCATAGCGCCTTCTTAATCACATTCAGGATACAACGGGCACGGCCTGTGACCGTCCGACTTCTGTTACTGCTTCAACGTGCTCTTTCACATTAAATACGGCGACCAACCCGGTAAGGTGATCCGCCTGGTTTGCCAGCTGATCGGTAGCCGCCGCCGCCTCTTCCACCAGTGAGGCGTTCTGCTGCGTAACCTGATCCATCTGTGTAACGGCCTGCGCCACCTGCTCAATACCACGGCGTTGTTCATCAGACGCCGAGGCAATCTCGCCCATAATGTCGTTAACCCGCGTCACGGAGGTGACAATCTCGTGCATGGTCTGCGCGGCGGTATCCACCAGCGCGGAGCCCTGCTGAACGCGGGAGACCGACTCTTCTATCAGCCCTTTGATCTCTTTCGCCGCATTGGCGCTGCGGCTGGCGAGGTTTCGGACTTCACCGGCAACCACCGCGAACCCGCGCCCCTGCTCCCCGGCACGCGCCGCTTCAACGGCCGCGTTCAGCGCCAGAATATTGGTCTGGAACGCGATACCGTCGATGACGCTGATAATGTCGCCAATTTTCTGCGAGCTGGCGGCAATCTCCTGCATCGTGCTGGCGACGTGAGAGGCCTGATCGCCCCCACGTTTCGCCGTCATCGCCGCCTGTTTTGACAAGTCGGACGCCTGACGCGCGTTATCGGCGTTCTGGCTTACCGTCGCGGTCAGCTGCTCCATGCTGGCCGCCGTCTGCGCCAGCGATGCCGCCTGCTGTTCGGTGCGGGATGAGAGATCGTTATTGCCTGCCGCAATCTCGGAGATCCCGGTATGCATGGCGTAACTGCCCTGGCGAACGTTGCTTACCGTTTCCCGCAGCGACCCCTGCATCGCCTTCAGGCTGGCGAAAATCGCTGATATTTCATTCCTGCCATACACGGCCACCGGACGCGCCAGATCGCCCTTCGCCATACTGTCGAAGTGGCTTCTGACGATGGCCAGCGGCTGGACGATCATTTTGCGCGACCACCACAGCGAGCCGCCGGTCAGCAGGGCGGCCAGGATCACCATGGTCAGGAAAATCGCCCCTGACATGCGGTAGCTGGTACGGCTGTCCGCACCGGCACGCGCCACAAACTGGTTAATATCCTGCTGCCAGGCGTTAAAGCTATCGTCGAACGCCGCCTGAGACGCCTGCACCGGCGCGGTCAGGAAGTCAGAAAGCTGGTTGTTCTCCAGCCACGTCGCCTGATGGTCGAGATCGCCGTACCACACATCAAAGGTCTTTTTCATGGCGACTTTCAGCGCTTTCTCTTTCTCACTGACCGCCTCCTGCGCCGTAAAGGCCTTAAACTGCGCGTCGGCCTGCTTCAGGCTGCTGCGGGCCACGACCATCAGCGCCTTAATATCCTCCGGCGGATAGCTCAGCGCGGTTAACGTCCCTGCTTTGTTCAGCGCCGTGCTTGCCTGCAACAGCACGGCACGCGTTTGTGCCAGTGCGGAGCGCTGCTGATTACTCGTCTCAACTTCCTGCAAATTCTGATAGCCATCGCGAAACGCCCAGAAAGACAACCCGTTACTGCCAACCTGCAAAACCCCACACAGGATCAGAATCAAAAACAGTGTGGTCGAGATACGAATACGATTTAACATCCACGCTCCCATCAAGCGGCAAGCAGCCGCGGTTTAATTGTCAGTCAAAATGTTTCCCAGTTTTCATCTTGTCCGGTCACCGCTGCGCGCGTACGTGTTGTCACGGGCGCCGGGGTTGCTTCGCTGTACGCCGACCGCGAGCTGACCGTATTTGTCGTTTTTGAAGTAAGACGGAACGCCGAGACGGCCATTTTCAGGCGGCTCGCCTGGTCCTCCAGCGCAGCGGCCGCGGCAGCGGACTCCTGCACCAGGGCGGCGTTTTGCTGCGTCACACGATCCATTTCCGATACCGCCAGGGCGACCTGGTCAATACCACGACTCTGCTCATCCGATGCAGAGGCGATTTCACCCATGATGTCCGTCACGCGCGTCACGGCATTCACGATGTCATTCATGGTTTCACCCGCACTTTCCACCAGCACCGAGCCGGTATCCACGCGTGAAACAGAGTCTTCAATCAGGGCTTTGATCTCTTTCGCCGCATTGGCGCTGCGGCTGGCGAGGTTACGCACTTCGCCAGCGACCACGGCAAACCCGCGCCCCTGCTCGCCCGCACGCGCCGCTTCAACGGCCGCGTTCAGCGCCAGGATATTGGTCTGGAAGGCGATGCCGTCGATTACGCTGATGATGTCGGCGATTTTCTTCGAGCTGTCTGCAATGTCATGCATGGTTTTCACCACGCCGTCGACCACCCGCCCTCCGCGCTGGGCGGTGTCGGACGCGCTTTCTGCAAGCTGCGACGCCTGGCGGGCGTTGTCGGCATTCTGCTTCACGGTCGCGGTGAGCTGCTCCATGCTGGCCGCCGTCTCTTCCAGAGCGGACGCCTGCTGTTCGGTACGGGACGAGAGATCGTTGTTGCCCATCGCGATTTCACTCGTGCCGGTATAGATGGCATCCGCCCCCTCGCGCACGTTAGCGACGGTATCAATCAGCGAACGCTGCATATGGTCGACGCTGGTTGCCAGCTCGGTGATCTCATTGCGCCCAGAAACAGTCAGCGTTTTCGTGAGATCGCCCCGGCCAATATCACGGATATGGGCAATGACGCGGCCAAGCGGGTTAAGAAGGATATGACGAATGCCGTACCACACGGCCACCAGTACGATGACCAGCGCGAGGGCGAGAACCGCCATCTGCCATTTAGCGAAACGGTAGTCGTTCTGGCTTTGCGTGAATGCGGAGTGATAAAGCTCGCCGCTGGCTTTGGCGTACTCGCCGAGCGCCGCGCCGAGGGCGTTCTGCATTCCCTGGGTCGGCTGCGCGAAATAGGCGTCCATATTGCCCTTCTCCAGGAACTGCACCAGCTCCGTGAGGCCGGCGAAGTAGGCCTGATATTTTTCATCTATGTTCGCGCTCGCCTGCGCCATTGCCGGCTGAGGGGCGATTTTTTTGAAGGCGTCGTAATGTTTCGCCGCGTCTGCCAGCGTGGCGCGCGCATTCTTCAGCAGTTCCGTTTTTGCGCTGCTCTGCTGGTTATTAGGGTCCATCATCATGCGGGCAGACGAGCGGCTCAGGTTGATACGCGTCTGCAACATCAGATCCCAGGTCGTGGTCAGTTCGCTTTGCTGCATTCGCAAATCGTTCGAGGCCGCGAAGCTGTCCTGGTTCTGTTTTAACGACGAGAAAAAGAGGCCGCCAGAAGTAAGCTGAAGAAGTGCGAAAATGACCAGCACCATCATAAGCATTGTGACAACGCGGATACGGTTCAACATACAACACCTTCTCATAGATTTATTAACGGTGTTATCGGCACAGGCCACAGGAACTTTACATTTGCGAAAGGGAAAAGCGCGGGAGTCAGAATGCGACGTCGACAATCAGCGTGTCGGTGTAGGTTCCGGCAGGCGGCGTGGCCTGGCTGGTCAGAACTTTGGCGGTATAGTTGTAGGTACGTAAAAGCCCGTCCGTACTGACCTGCGATGAGCTGGCGCTGGCCCAGCGCTCGCTGCCGCTGCTACCCCAGCGGTTGCTGGTCGCCTCTTTGTAGATGTCGTAACTCATGAAGTTGCTGCCGCTGACCATACGACGCACGTTGTTCAGGGCATTTGCCCCATTATTAATGCCTATGGTGTAGGTGCTGCCTTTGGTGCAGGTGACGGCAACCGACTGTGAAACGGTAGGAAAATTTTGCACCAGCGGCGCGCTGTAAAAATTGACGTCCGGCGTGGTCATGGTGCTGCAATCGTTGGTGACGGTCATGTTGAGGAGGATCGAGGTGGTTGCCGTACCGGTTTGCGGGGTCAGGCACGCTCCGACCGCGCCAACGGCGCACACGTTGTAGTTAATGCTGAACGTTAACAACACCTGATACGGCCCGGCGGTGACGTTCTGCCCCATTACGGTCCGGAAATAAAGGGGAATGTTGTAGCGCCTTGAACCCAGCAGCCCGAGCAGCGTGTTTCCGCTCCAGGTATAGGCTTTGCTGATTTGTATTTCACTGTTTCCGCCGCAGCCGGACGCCCCGCACAGCCGCGCAGGGATGACATCAGTAATAGCCGCGTTGTCCGTACGCTTCATGGTCGCCCGGCTATTCGCGAAGACGGATGCCGAGGTGTAATTCAGCGTCACCGAGTCGTTGGTTAACAGGTTGAGAACGGTATCGCAGGTCACCACCAGCGTGCCCGTCGTTTCCACTTCCCCGGTGCCGCTGAGTGCGAACGAGGTGACGCTGCCAAACGAGGCATTCACCGTACTGACGGTACAGGCCGCCCAGCTGCCGCCGGAGCACAGCAGCAGGAGCGCGATTAACAGGCGTCTCACGGCGCCTCCCGACAGGGCAGCGGACCGTAGGTTTGCAGCTTATGTTCAGGGTTTGCGCCAACGGTCAGCGTTGCCGTACAGCGTTTACCCTCCGGGGTGATGACCTCGAGCGGATTCACGTCGTTGAGGTTTTCCAGCCAGGCGAGGCCGTCGTAGCCGACAACCGCGCTGCTGCGGGACGCGCGTCTGACCTGGCTTCCTACCGGGATCGCATTGCCCTGCGCATCGTGCAGGATCACGCTGGCAACCCGCTCCTGCTCCATCGGGAAATCCACCAGATAACCGTTATGCCGACGAATCGCCACCCGACGCTCGGTCTCTTTCAGCCGGGTATCCGCAGGTAAGTTCAGGGTATCAATGCGGTAACTTGCCGGGTAATAGGCGGAAACGCCGCCCACCAGCAGATAGCCTTTGTTATTGGTTTTTCCGACCGGCTGGTTTTCGTAGCTGACGGGAACATCCGGATGTCCGTCGGTGCTGATCACCACAAACGCATCGTTGATATTGTTCGCCGCAAACAGCTCACCGTCCATCAGCACGACAGAGCCCATCGCCTCGCCCCACCAGGTCATCATGCCCTTCTCACCGTAGCCGCCGCCCTGTAGCTCCACGTTGTTATTCCGCCAGCCGAGCGTGGCCTGCTGATAGTTACTCGACCGCGACTGGTTGGCCCAGGCCATGTTCCAGCTAAAGCCGCCGTCTGAAGGCATCGAGTGGTTGTAGTTAATGCGTTGAGTGCTGCCTGCGTCAGGGGTATTTTCAAAGGTGACGGCGGCGCTGTCACGTTCGCCGAGGGGAACCTGCAACGACAGCGCAACCGTCCAGTCGCCTCGCTGCTGGTCACGGCTGGCAGCCAGATAAATACTGCTTGAGCCCCACAGATTACGGCTCCAGGAGAGGTTGAGCAGTTCAGTTTTCTGGCTGTCAAAACTCTCAACGCCGATCCACGCCGCGCCGATATTGCCGTATCCGCCGAGGTTAAAGGTTAAGGAATACTGGTCGGTATTGCGGCTCAGGCTGGCAACGGGGTTATCATTTTCATCATAAACGGTGGGCTGATCGTACAGGGCGAGATTGCCAAAACCACGATCACGTCGGGTATGCTGGGTCGCTACGCTAAACTCGCTGGTGTTGTATTGATAGCCCCAGTTTATCTGGCCGCCGCTATCGCCGCGCATGCGGCTTTGGGTCCACGAGGTATTTACCACGCCAAAACGCCCGAGCTTCAGTACCGTGCCCGCGCCGCCAAGCGCCAGCGACTCCGCCCCTTCCGCATGCCCCTCCAGCGTCAGCCAGTCGGTCACCCCGTAGCGGTACGATCCGCTGCCCGCCGCCGGGCCATAGTCAAAATTCTCAATACCGTAGTTACGCCGCAGGCTGCCCAGCGTCACGGCGCCGTCGCTTAACCCCTGCTTAAGCAGATCGCTGCTGACATAAAACGGCAGCGTGGTACTCACCTGACGACCCAGCGCATCAGTGGTAACCAGTACTGCATCGCCAGCACCGTTGATATACGGCAGATTGGTGAGGGTAAACGGCCCCGGCTGAAGGCGGGTGGAGCCGGAACGGTAGCCGTTAATAAAGAGATCGACCGAGGTCGGGACAGCCGCCTCGCCGGAAAACGCCGGCAGCGGCCAGGTCACCAGATCCGGACGCAGGGAGAAGTCGCGCCCGTAGCTGATCCCGCCCATGCGCACGCTGGTGCTCCAGCTCAGCGCATCGCTGATGACGTCCCCGGCGGACCAGGTGGTGGCATCCTCTTCGTTGGTGATCAGTAACGTAGAGTCATAACGCACGTACCCTTCCTGCTGTCCGCTGTTACCGGTGAAATTCTGCCGGGCGTAACCCGTCGATGAAAATGAATAATCCTCATTGAAATAGCGGAACTCGTGCCAGACCGACGCCTGGCCGCCCGTGTGTTCGGAATGGTTGGTATAAACGTCGTAATTGAGCAGCGCGCCGCGGCCATAGTGCGGTTTGCTTTGCGTGCTCTGCTCACTGAAAGGCGTGACCCGCGCCGCGACCCAGTCCCGGGGGACCGTCAGCAACAGGCGCTGGGCCGCGCTGTCGTACTCTGCGCGTACCGACGTAAGCGTCGAGAGATTCACCTCTCCGGCTGGCACATGCGCGGGCGGCAGCCCGGCGCGGAGCAAATCCGCGCCCGAAATAAACCAGGCGCCCTCACGCTGCGTCACCGGCACCACCAGACCCGTGTCATAGTGGTTCAGCACCAGGGCGAGCTGGAATACTGCTTCGCCGTTTATCGTCCGTGCATCCGGCGGCGGCGGTAAACTGTCGTCGCCGGTTTCGGCAAAGGCGCTGGTACTGACGCAAAGCAGGATCATCATCGCCGGTTTCAGTTGACGGGCGTCGATTGCCATTGCGTATCCCTGGCATTAATTTGCGCGCTCATCCGGTTCGGCTGATAAATCCCTGCCGGAAGCGGCCAGCTTCGGGTGCTGCCTGGCAGCACATAACCCAGCAGCCCCTCGGCAACCGTGCGTTTTTGCCCGCCCTGCTCAACCGCAACCTGGCTGAGCCGGACGTGTACATCCCCCTGATTGCGGACCTGAAGCGCGGGTTTACCCCCTTCCTGAACGACCCGCCAGCTCAGCTGTTGAGTATTCGCCAGCGCGTGGTGCGCCCCTTCGTTGAGGGTGGGGATCCCCTGCCCATAAACAAATAAGGGAATCGAATAGCGCATTTGCAGTTTGAGACCCATGGACGGTTCCGCTTTGGCATCCGGCTGGGGAATTTCATCCACAATAATGCGGTAGGCCTGCTCAACCCCCGACGGGATCGTCCCCTGCTTGATGAGGCGTATAAGCTGTTTACTGCCTTTGGCGATGGTCACAATCGGCGGGCTGGCAACCACATCCTGCTGGGCGGTGTAACGCTCATATCCTCCCTCCTGCTTCCAGCGCACAATACGCACCTGCATTGTCGTGGCGCTGTTGCCCTGATTCTGGATCCACAATTCAGTTGCTCTGGCTTCTGCCGACAGCCACGGATCGATGGGCCACAGAAGAATGGTTGCCGCTGCCTGCGCCTGGCCCGCTGCCAGAGCCGTTGCCCCCAACAGACCCACCAGGCCCGATCGCCTGAAAAATGGCTTCATCGATGTTCTCCCTTTCCTACCATGACAAGGTCACGGTGAGTTGATCTGAATATGTTCCCGGCAGGCTAAACCCCGTCAGGAGCGCGACGCCAAAAAGAGGCAGCGCGATGTTATTGCTGTTGGTATACGTAATCGGTATGGCCTGGTTAACCCCAATTTCGCTGTTCGCCGCCAGAGAGCTGCTGCTGTAGAGCCGGTAACCAACAACTTCGGTCCCGCCTGAACGCGTCATCCGTCGCACCGAGCTGTAATTCTGGCCGCCGTCAATGCTCATGCTCAGCGCCACGCCCGGCGTGCAGGCGATGGACAACGCGCCGTCGGCGACAAAGCTGGTGCTGACCGGCGTGTTGTCCACGCCGTTACGGGTTCCAAAATCCAGCGTCCCAAAGCGCCCGCCCGTGCCGGTACTCACCGAGCACCCTGGTACTACCGTCGCGCTCACCCTGAAGGACTGGGAGGTCACCGCCCCGGCGTCGCAGATCATCATCAGCCCGACGAGCAGGGCCAAAAAAGGGTGCACGACGCCCTCTGCGCTTTCGCGCAGACATAAACACAATGCCTTCATGGCTGAATCAGTAGGTGACGCTGACGTTAATCGTGTCGGTATAGGTTCCCGGTACAACCGTTACGCTATTGCCACCGCCCGTTATGCGTCCGTAGAGGGTATAGCTGTCCACCCCGCCCGCCGTGGAGGCAACGGGCAACGCGGCGTTGTTAGCGATCACGTTGTTGTACCCGCTGTCGCTATAGAGGCTGTATGCCACGCCCTGTGCCGCATTGGCGGTATTCACCAGATAGCGGGCGGGTGTGCCGGGGGTGCCGACAACGGTTCCGGGTGCGGTCGCGTTGGTGTTGCCGGTGATCGCCACCGTGTAACTGGCAGTGGTACATTGAATGGTAAAGGTGTTTCCGCCGCTGGCCCCGGTTAACTGGGTTGTCAGGGTGGAGAATGTCGCAGGATGGGTCCCGAAATCGAGTGTCCCGAAGTTAATGCCGTTTTGCGTTGGCGAGCCGTTGATCAAACAACCGTTCGTCAACGTCAGCGTCGCCCCGATAGTACCGCTACTGGTGACTGCCAGCGCCTGACCGACAGTCGCCGCCGTCAGCAGTGTACCCGCGCAGATAAAAAGAAGTGTTCTTTTCATTTACCACCCTCCAGAAGAAATAATGGTCCGCTTACCCTATTTTATTCATACTGTTCAGTATGTTAGCCCCGCTTAAACATTCCCCGGCGCGGTTACTGAGAATTTAGTTTATGGTTCACGCTTCAACCACTTTCAACGAAGGTGAGACACCCGCCCTCCAATTAACAGACTATTAACAAACATTACAAAGAGTTAGCAAAATAAAACGGGCATTATTCTTGCTTAATTTGAGGATATATCGCCTGTAATGTGATCCGCGTCACAATATATCGTCATTGTAAAAACAACGAATTTCATAAAAATTAAAAACAAGTTGTAACTCACGCAGCTTTACTTCAATTTATGCCCCGAATATTTTCCTGCGCTTAAATAAAAATTTTGTATGCATTGACGCAGGAAACTCTTTTAGCGCATAGAGGATCTTTTTGTGGCAAGTGCAAACAAACTCACGCTCTTCATCGTGATTTTCATGCTGGCGGGCATTCTTTCAGGTGCGGCAATCCATGAGTATGCTTCGCCCGACGCGATACAGGCCTGGTCGGAGAACATCACCCTGCTGACCGATATTTTCCTGCGGCTGATTAAGATGGTGATTGCCCCGCTGGTGTTCAGCACCCTGACGGTGGGCATTATGAAGCTGGGTGAAACGTCGACGATTGGGCGCGTCGGGGGTAAAGCGATGGTGTGGTTTATCAGCTCATCCGTGCTTTCCATTCTGGTGGGGCTGTTTATTGTTACCCTTGAACAACCCGGCAGCGGTCTGAACCTGAGCATTCCGACAGAGACGGTTGATACCGGCCTGGCCGTTAGCGGGATGTCGCTGAAAGCCTTCCTGTCACACACCATTCCAACCAGCATTGCCGGCGCGATGGCGAACAATGAGATCCTGCAAATTGTGGTCTTCTCGATGTTCTTCGGCATCGGCGGCGCGTCATTAGGTCAAAAATTCAACGCCCCGCTGGTGGCGGCGCTGGATGTGGTCTCCCACATTATGCTGAAAGTGACGGGCTATGTGATGTACGTTGCGCCGCTGGCCATTTTTGCCGCGATTTCGTCCGTGATTGCCACTCAGGGTCTGGGCATTTTGCTGAACTATGCCTCGTTCATTGGCGGTTACTATGTGGCGATCCTTCTGACCTGTCTGGTATTGCTGGCGGTAGGTTACATGGTACTGAAAAAAGAGATTTTCCGTCTGGTGGCGATGCTGAAAGATCCGGTGCTGGTCGCGTTTACCACCAGCAGCTCAGAAGCGGCATACCCGAAAACGCTGGAGCAGTTAGCGCGCTTCGGCTGTTCACGTAATATCGCCTCTTTCGTCCTGCCGATCGGCTACTCGTTTAACCTGGTCGGCTCCATGGTGTACTGCTCGTTCGCCTCGATGTTTATCGCCCAGGCATACAACATTCACCTGAGTTTCACCGAGGTGACGGTGCTAATGTTAACGTTGATGCTGGCCTCGAAAGGGATTGCGGGCGTACCGCGCTCGTCGCTGGTGGTGCTGGCGGCAACTATTCCGAGCTTTAACATTCCGGTGGCCGGGATCCTGCTGCTGATGGGGATTGACCATTTCCTGGATATGGGACGATCGGCCATTAACGTGCTGGGGAACGGGATTGCGACGGCGATGCTGTCGCAGAATGAAGGGGCGCGGGAAGCGGAATCAGCGCTGGTGGAGCAGGAGGCGTAAGGATACAAAAGAGCCGGGTGGCGGCTTCGCCTTACCCGGCCTACGAATGGCTCGAACACGTAGGCCGGGTAAGCGTCAGCGCCACCCGGCTTTATTTTATGCCACGTGATTCGCCGCGATATCCAGCAGCGCCATCTCTTCGCTGTTCAGCAGCTTCTCAATATTCACCAGAATCAGCATACGCTCGCCAAGCGCACCCAGCCCCGTCAGGTATTCCGTCGACAGCGTGACCGCAAACTCCGGCGCAGGACGGATTTGATCGGCAGTCAGCGACAGTACATCAGACACGCCATCCACCACGATCCCCACCACGCGCTGCCCCAGATTCAGGACGATCACCACCGTGTTATCGTTGTACTCCACATCGCCCTGGCTGAACTTCACGCGCAGGTCCACGATAGGCACAATCACACCGCGCAGGTTGGTCACACCCTTGATAAACGCTGGCGTGTTCGCAATGCGCGTTACCTGGTCGTAACCGCGAATTTCCTGCACTTTCAGGATGTCGATACCGTACTCTTCATCACCTAAAGTGAAAACCAGGAATTCCTGTCCAGATGGCTCGCCCGCCAGTTTCGTTACGTTACTCATACCGGTCATGTTATTACCTTTTACTTAATCAGGCGGCTGTGTTCGCCACACGTTGTTCACGATTTAATCCCTGAAGTGCCGATACATCGACGATCAGCGCGACGCTACCATCACCCAGGATGGTGGCAGCAGAGATCCCCGGCACTTTTCGGTAGTTACTTTCCAGGTTCTTAACCACCACCTGATGCTGACCAATCAGCTGATCGACCAGCAGCGCGTAGCGGCGTCCGGCGCTTTGCAGGATCACAACGATACCCTGCGTGGCCTCGGTTTTTGCCCCGTCCACTTCAAACACTTTCCACAGTTCCACCAGCGGCAGGTACTCGCCGCGCACTTCGAGCACGCGCTCGCCGCCCGCCAGCGGATGCAGATCTTCTTCACGCGGCTGGAGGGACTCCATCACCGCGTTCAGCGGCAGAATAAAGACTTCGTCCGCCACTTTAACGGACATGCCGTCAAGAATGGCCAGCGTCAGCGGCAACAGGATACGAATCGTGGTGCCCGCGCCCTGCTTAGACTGGATCTCAACGTGACCGCCCATCTCCTGAATGTTACGTTTCACCACGTCCATGCCCACGCCGCGGCCGGAAACGTCGGTGACCTGCTCTGCGGTTGAGAAGCCCGGGGCAAAAATCAGCATGCCCACCTCTTCGTCGGTCATGTTTTCGTTAACCGCCATTCCCTGCGAAATCGCCTTCGCCAGAATGCGCTCGCGGTTCAGGCCGGCGCCATCATCGGTCACTTCGATGCAGATGTTGCCGCCCTGATGTTCCGCTGACAGGATCAGGTTGCCCACGGGCGATTTTCCAGCTGCTACGCGGTTTTCCGGCAGCTCGATGCCGTGGTCGAGGCTGTTACGCACCAGGTGCGTTAACGGATCGATAATGCGTTCAATCAGGCTCTTGTCCAGCTCGGTGGAGCTGCCCATCAGCGTGAGTTCGATCTGTTTGTTGAGCTTGCCGGCCAGGTCGCGCACCAGGCGCGGGAAGCGGCTGAAGACATATTCCATCGGCATCATGCGGATGGACATCACCGATTCCTGCAAATCGCGGGCGTTACGTTGTAACTGGCCCATGCTGGTGATGAGATCGCCATGGGTCACCGGGTCCAGCTCGTTGGAGCGCTGGGCCAGCATCGACTGGGTGATGACCAGTTCACCCACCAGGTTGATCAGCTGATCCACTTTCTCCACCGCCACGCGAATGCTCGTGGACTCGCTGGAACGCGCCGCTGGTTTTTCACCGCGGGCCGGAGCGGCCGTCTCTTTTGGCACGGCTTTCAGGGCCGGGGCAGCGGCAACTACCGCAGGGGTATTCTCTGCCGGAGCAGGCGCTTCAACGGCCGCCGCCTCGGTTTCAAACGCAATCTGATCCGCTTCAATCACGAAGCAGAGCACCGCCACGATGTCATCCTGGCCGATCCCGCCGTCGAGCGTCGCGGCCAGGCTGTCTTTGCCCTTCACCACGTTGCTGAGCGTCGCCAGGTTCCCCAGCTCCTCTTCCAGCAGGTTGACCTCGTTCTCCTTCAGACGTGACAGCACCACGCGCAGTTTTCCTGCGGGCGCGTCAGGCGCCGTATCGGGTTCGGCCACGGCGTCAACAACGCTCAGTTTTGCCGCAGGGACAGCGGGCGCAGACGCCTCACCTTTGGCTTCCAGCGCTAACTGACGCAGCGCGTTGCAGATGTATTCAAAGCTGGCGGCATCAGGCTCTGCCGAACTTTTATAGGCGTCGAGCTGTTCCTGCATAATATCTTTCGTTTCCAAAAACAGGTTGATAATGTCGGTATTGAGCTGCATCTCACCGCGTCGTGCTTCATCCAGCAGGTTTTCCATTAAATGGGTGGTTTCCTGCAAAATGGTAAATCCAAACGTTCCGGCACCGCCTTTAATGGAATGCGCCGCACGGAAGATGGCATTGAGCTGTTCTGAGTCCGGTGCCTCGGGCACCAGATCCAGCAAATGTTGCTCCATATCGGCCAACAATTCGTCGGCTTCATCAAAAAATGTCTGGTAAAAATCGGTAATATCCATGCTCACGCTATCACCTCGGATTGGCTGGTGGCGATGTTGGAACGGCAGCCGAAGGGACGGCCCCAGGCTGTTTTAAATCGTCCAGTGACTCATTCTGACTTTCGGCGTTTTCATGCAGGATGGCCTGCTCCGCCTGCTGGTTCAGCACTAAAAGACTGATACGACGGTTGATGGCGTCATCCGGTCCGCGGTCGGTAAGGCGCATGGTTGCAGCCATGCCGACCACGCGCAGGACCTTGCCATCATCAAGCCCACCCGCCACCAGCTCGCGACGCGAGGCGTTGGCGCGATCGGCAGAAAGCTCCCAGTTGCTGTATCCTTTCTCTCCCGTGGCGTACGGGAAATCATCCGTGTGTCCGGACAGGCTAATGCGGTTTGGAATACCGTTCAGCACCGGTGCAATCGCACGCAGAATATCGCGCATGTAGGGCTCCACGTCGGCGCTGCCGGTTTTAAACATCGGCCGGTTCTGGCTGTCGATGATCTGAATACGCAGCCCTTCCTGTACCAGGTCAATTTTCAGATGCGGACGCAGCGCGCGCAGCTTAGGGTCTGCTTCAATCAGCTGATCCAGGTCACCGCGCAGTTTTTTCAGACGCGCCTGCTCCATCTTTTTTTTCAGCTCGTCGATGTTAGGCTGTTTTTTCACTTCACCCTGCTGCTGGGTGTAATCGTCACCGCCGCCGGGGATCGGGCTGTCGCTGTTAGAAATGCGCGGCCCGCCGGTAACCGCCGTCGCCAGCGGCGTTCTGAAATATTCCGCAATCTGAATAAGCTCTTTCGGGCTGGAGATGGAGATTAGCCACATCACCAGAAAGAAGGCCATCATGGCGGTCATAAAGTCGGCGTACGCGATCTTCCAGGAGCCGTGAGAACCGTGCCCGTGCCCCTTATGCTTGCGCTTTTTTACGATGACGATCGGATGGGACTGGTTTTTCATGCGTCCTCAGTTGTCGTCTGTTGGTTAGGGTTTTTCACCGCGCGCACGTGCTCTTCCAGTTCGATAAACGACGGACGTTCGCTGGAGTAAAGCGTCTTACGACCAAATTCGACGGCAATCGGTGGCGCATAGCCGTTGAGGTTTGAGAGCAGCGTAATTTTCACGCACTGCATCATTTTGGTGGTTTCGGCGCTCTTCTGGCGCAGCACGCTCGCCAGCGGGGAGATAAAGCCGTAGGCCAGTAAAATACCGAGGAACGTCCCCACCATCGCGTGGGCAATCAGCGCCCCCAGTTCAGCCGCCGGGCGATCCGCCGAGGCCAGGGCATGAACGACGCCCATGACCGCCGCCACGATGCCGAACGCCGGAAGCGAGTCGCCCACCAGCGCCAGGCTGTTGGCCGGTACTTCGGACTCGCTCTCGTGGGTTTCGATCTCTTCGTCCATCAGGGCTTCAATTTCGAAGGTGTTCATGTTGCCGCTGATGATCAGTCGCAGGTAATCGACGATAAAATCGAGCATCATCGCGTCGGCCAGAATACGCGGGTAGCTGGCGAAAATTTCGCTCTCTTTCGGGTTTTCGATGTCCCGCTCCAGCGAGAACATCCCCTGCTGACGTGACTTCGCCATCAGGCGATAGAGCAGCGCCAGCAGATCCATATACATGCTTTTGGTGTATTTCGAGCGACGAAACAGCAGCGGAATCGCCTTCAGCGTGCCCTTGATCGATTTGCCGTTGTTACCAACGATAAAAGCCCCTACCCCTGCACCGCCGATGATGACAAGTTCAGCCGGTTGATAGAGTGCTCCAAGGTGCCCGCCGGTCATCATGTAACCGCCGAAAACTGTACCGAGAACTACCAGGTAACCTAATAAGATAAGCACGACATCATCCTTCCGCTAGTGACTATGGCAGGACGTTCATTTCGAGCGCATGACCTGAACGCAGGGTAAAAAAAAGCAGCGGTAATCGCTTACCGCTGCTGGAATCTTGCCCACAGGTTCGGGTTAAACAGCGTGTTCGATCTGTTCATCCAGCAGTTGTGGAATAATATCGGCAGCATCCCGGGAAAGTTTACGTCTTTTTACGGCTCGGGATGGAGGCTGGCACAAACTACAGGCGAAGCTGCCCGCAGGCTGGTGCGCGTGGGTAATGAAATTGCCGTCACAGCAGTTGCAGCGGGACAATTCAAGCATTCCGCTTTCAACAAAACGCACCAGCGTCCAGGCGCGGGTCAGCGCCAGCAGGGGTCCCTCTTCCTGCTGCGGGCATTGCTCAAGGTAAAGTTTGTAGGCTTTGATCACGGCATCAACGCCGCTGCATAAGCCCGTTTTAAGCAGGTACTGCCAGGCGTTACAGAACATGGAAGCATGGATGTTCTGCTCCCAGGTCATGAACCAGTCAGTCGAAAACGGCAGCATGCCTTTTGGCGGCGGGCTACCACGCAATTCTTTGTACAGCTTGATCAGACGACCACGGCTCAGCTGCGTCTCGCTTTCCAGCATTTGTAAACGCGCACCGAGCGTGATGAGTTCCATCGCCAGCTGGATATCACGGGCTTCCTGAACAATGCTTTTTTCGCTCATTGTTAAGCCCTTTTCTTCCGGGCTACGTCATCAGGCTGGCTGATTTCGTTGAGCAGGCGGGTGGAGAGAAGAATACCGGTGTGGATCTGTTGCAGATCGTCCACGCGGGATTCCTGAGTCAGACGCGTAATGGTCTGCGGGTTATCAAAACGGAACTGGCAGACAAGTTGATTGGTTTCAGCCAGCTTGACCATTTGCGGGAGGGTTAATCCACCCAGCATGGTTGCCATCTCTTCGTTAACACCCAGACGAAACATCGCTGACGGTTTGTCCTGACTAATCAAACGCTGCGCGAGCAATAAATACGACAAATTGATGTCATAAATATGTTTTAGCAACTCGGATGTATGCATTTTTCCCATCCCGAATAACCAACTATTATTTTTATGCGGAAAGACCGCACCCCGTGATGTCGCCGGGAAATCACCCGGTATAAAAAGAAAAGGCCAAATGCATAGTTGAATTTAGGTTTGTACGTCGTAAAGCGCGTGACCGGTTAACATGGCCAAAATGTCGGTTACACATTTTATCTTTTCTTACAAATAACTAAGATTTTTCCTAATTCGACGCAAACTCTACTCGTCAGTTTTGACACATACAATGCAGCCCCCCCTGGAATTTAAAAAAAATGTGATCTACGTCACATAATTTACGCGAATGTAACCCATAAATCCATCAGCGCGACTTGTAATTTGACTATTTATTGAGCAAGTGAAGCTTGTTTATATTCTTATGGAACGAATACTCATGCAGAGGGATGAGGGGATCGGGTATGAAAATTGCTACGTCGAAGAAGCATTGCCCTTTCGCGTTACAACGGGCGCGAACGCCAGAGAAGAGGCGGAGTTAATTAAGTAAAAACAGCAGCTTAAGTTTTCTTTTCGAGAAACAAGTTTCCATGGGTAACCATCACGCTTGCGTTGACGATCGGTTAACGCGATTTAACAGCACGGAAGGCTAAATGTGTGATTTACGTTAAGTTGTTAATTACTTTCATTTAGCGTCCCCATTTCGTTATTCTTCTTATAAGAATAATTAATGAATAATTATGATAAGCTTCACACTATTGTCGCATGTGCCTCTTGCAGAAGCGGCAGATTCGCGGTAAAGCTTGAGAAAGGTGTCATTCTGACATAAAAGGAGTGTGTGATGAGTTACTCCCATCTTCTTGTTTCTGTTGCTGTTTCCCCCGAAAGTCATCAACTCGTCGCCCGTGCCGTTTCCATTGCCCGCCCGAATAATGCCCGCATAAGTCTGATTACCCTGGCTGCTGAACCCGAAATGTATAATCAACTGGCAGCGCCAATGCTGGAAGATATTCGTGAGGTTCTTCAGGAGGAAACGCAGCAATTTCTGCGCGAGCTGGTTGAGCGGGCAAAATATCCTGTCCACCAGACGGTGATTGCCACCGGCGAGTTAAGTGGACATATTCTCGACATTTGTCAGAAACAGAATGTTGACCTGGTCATTTGCGGAAATCATAACCAGAGCTTTTTTTCCCGGGCGGCATGCTCGGCAAAATCCATCGTTTCGTCAAGCCAGGTGGATGTCCTGCTGGTGCCTCTCGGGGGCAATTAATGCCCCCGGAGAAAATCAGGCGAGTTTAGGGAAGGTCGCGATCTTTTTTTGCAGATCACCTTCCTGAGTTTGCGGCTGGATCGCGCGCAAATCGTCAATAAAACGCGCCTGCCAGCGGTTGATATCATTCTTAACGATGGTCTCCATCATTTCTGAATGACGTGAAATACGTTCCGCAAGCGGCATGGTTAACGCGCGGTTCAGGGCATTTGCCACGTCATCGCGATCGTAAGGGTTCACAATCAGCGCCGAGGTTAACTCGTTTGCCGCACCGGCAAATTGGGACAGCACCAGCACGCCCGGGTCAGCAGGATCTTGTGCTGCTACATACTCTTTTGCCACCAGATTCATCCCGTCGCGCAGCGGGGTGACCAGCCCGACGTCCGCATAGCGGAACACTTTCATCAGGATTTTGCGCTCAAAGTGCTGATTCAGATAGAAAAGTGGAGTCCAGCCAAGCTGACCATAGCGCCCGTTGATGCGCCCTGCTTCGGTCTCCAGCTGGTGACGAATATCCTGGTAAGCCTGAACCTCACCGCGCGAGGTCGGCGCTATCTGGGTATAGCGGATCTTGCCGTGATGCTGCGGGAATTTATCCAGCAAGGTTTCATAAGCGAGGAATCGCTCCGGCAACCCTTTGGAATAATCCAGTCGTTCAACCGAAAAGATATTCTTAACGTGCTTGAGTTCGTCCTTGAGCTGGGCAAGCTTCGGTGGCAGCGGACCAGAGGCCTGCTCGGCGATTTCGTCTGGCTCAATACCAATCGGGTAGACTTCGGTATGGAAATTTCGTCCCCACGCGGTGTGAGATTTGCCGCCGTGAGTGACCAGCCGGGTTTTACCCGACACGCTGTCGAGGAACGCCAGCCTGTCATTTTCCGTCTGGAAACCGAGAAGGTCGTAATCAGACAATGCTTCAAGAATTTCATCATGCTGCGGCAGCGCCGTAAAGATCTCCGGGGTCGGGAACGGAATATGCAGGAAGAAGCCGATCCGGTTCTTCACACCCCGTTTACGCAGCTCCCTGGCGAAGGGCAGCAGATGGTAATCGTGGATCCATAAAATATCGTCTTCTTCGATCAGCGGCAGCAGTTTATCTGCCAGCAGCGCGTTAACGCGCATGTAGCCTTCATAGGATTCACGCTGGAATTTCACCAGATCCAGACGATAGTGAAACGCTGGCCACAGCACGGCGTTTGAGAACTCGGAATAATATTCATCGTAGTCCTTCTCGCTAAGGGCGAAGGAGGCCCACGTGATATTGCCCCGTGACACCTTTTTTAGCGGTTTCTCATCATTACTGATTTCCCCGCTCCAGCCAAACCAGAGACCACCCGCGGCTTTGAGGGCACCTAATACCCCGACCGCCAGGCCACCGGCACTGGCTTTTTTATCATCCGGCGGTGCGATGCGATTAGAGACGACGACTAAGCGACCCATAATGATTTCTCCCGTTGTTTTGCGCTATTTGTTGTTGTTGCTGGTTAGCGACGTCAGATATCCACTGCCAGACGCTGGCGACATTTTCCAGCCGCCATCCGGCAATGGTTTCACCAGATCCAACCTTGACAGACATGCCCTGGGCCTGGTTTACCACCCTGAACCCGGCCTCGTCGGTCAGGTCATCCCCAAAAAAGACTGGCGTACGCCCTTTGAACGGCGCTTCCGCCATAAACGCTGCAATGGCAGCGCCTTTATTAATTCCTGCCGGTTTAATCTCGACCACACATTTACCCGGCTGTAACGCCAGCTCCGGATGGGCTTCCGCCACGCTTCTTGCCACCGCAAAGATCGCCGCCTCATGATGGGGCGCCTGACGGTAGTGCAGCGCAAAGGCCATGCCTTTGGCTTCCAGTTCCGTACCGGGAAGCATTTCCAGAGCCGAAGAGAGTTGCGTATGCAGCGCCTGAATCAGCGTGTCGGGGAGTGAAACTATATGCAGTTGATCATGGATATCGCGGCGCTCCGCTCCGTGCACACCGGCCAGCGGAAAGTGATAAGGACTGGCGAGCACGTCCAGCTCGGCCATTGAGCGCCCTGAAATCAATGCCAGTGCCCCCTCGTTCTGTCGGGAGAGCTGCTGCAAATTCTCTAACACCGTGTCCGGTACAACGACGTCATCCGGATGCGGTTCAATCCCGGCGAGCGTCCCGTCGAGGTCAAAAAAGAAAGCAAATTTTCCGGGCAGTACAGGCGGTGCGGTTAACAAGTCAGCCACCCTAATCCTCCTTACAGTGAACAAAACAGCCATGTAAGTATAGACAGTGTGACGGTGCTCGCCATTTGGCAACCGGCCCGTCAGCAAAACTGGCGGGCCGGTCAGGGGGTCAACTATGGTTAATAGTTGAGCATATTGATGGCTAAAAATAAATCAGACGGTACGCTTCGCTTTTTGCTTGTAACGGTCGAAGATCACCGCTGCCAGCAGGATCAGGCCGCGTACGACGTACTGAGAGAACGGAGAAATATTAAGCAGGTTCATGGCGTTCTCCACGGTCCCCAGAATCAGGATCCCCGCCACCACATATGAGATTTTTCCGATGCCGCCCTTGAGGGAAACGCCCCCTAAAACGCAGGCTGAGATGACGATCAGCTCATAACCAATGGAGGTCATTGGCTGGCCGCTGGTCATACGCGACGCCAGAATAATCCCCGCCGCCGCCGATACCAGCCCGGAAAGCACGAAGATAATGATCTTGGTCCGTACGACCGGGACACCCGCCAGACGCGCCGCCTCTTCATTGCCGCCAATCGCCAGCGTGTTACGGCCAAACGTGGTGCGGTTAAGCAGGAAACCGAACAGGATCAAACAGCCTACCGTCAGCCAGATTGGCGCAGGCAGACCCAGCCAGTTGGCATAGCCCAGCGTGAAGAAGCGCTCGTCTTCAATCCCCACGGCTTTCCCGTCGGAGATGATATAGGCCAGACCGCGCACGATTTGCATGGTCGCCAGCGTCGTAATCAGGGCGTTAATCTTCAGGCGCGCAATGACAAACCCGTTCACCAGGCCGCTCAGCACGCCGAGCAGCAGCCCGGCCAGCACGCCGATCCACAGGCTTTCGGTCATGTTGATCACCACGGCAGTGGTGACGCCTGCACAGGCAATCACCGAGGCAACCGACAGGTCAAAATCGCCGGAGGCCAGGCAGAATAGCATTCCGCAGGCCACCATGCCGGACATGGAGATAGCCAGCCCCAGCCCCTTCATATTGATGAACGTGGCGAAATTCGGCACAAAAATCGCGCAGGCGACGAACAGGGCAGCAAAGACCACCAGCATGCCGTACTGGTCCCAGATGCGGCCAAAACTGAAAGCCGACTTCGGCGCTCCGGATGTAGTAACAGAGGACATCATTGACTCCTTACTCAGGCGACAGCCTGGCTAACTTTAGGCATGGCGAGACTCAACGCCTGTTGTTCATTCGCCTGTTCATGCAGCAATTCACCGGCAATTTCACCTTCACGCATCACAACAATGCGGTCGGCGACGCCCAGCACCTCAGGCAGATCGCTGGAGGCGAACAGGACCGCCACACCGCGTTTTGCCAGTTCATAGATGACGTTATAGATTTCGTGTTTCGCCCCCACGTCGATACCGCGCGTTGGCTCATCCAGCAAAATGACCTTCATATCTTCCGACAGCCAGCGCCCCAGAATGGCTTTTTGCTGATTGCCGCCGGACAGGTTCATGATCAGCTGTTCAGCCCCGGGGGTTTTGATGTTCAGCGAACGGATATGGTGATCCGCGTTGCTCGCCTCCCAGCCGTCGTTAATCAGACATCCCGCGCGGATGAACTTGCGCCGGGCAGAGATGTTGATGTTGTCGCGCACCGAGTGCACCGGAATAATGCCCTCGGCCTTTCGATCCTCCGGGCAGAGCATAATCCCCGCGTTTATCGCCTGCGCAGGCTTCTGAATATCGACCTTTTTCCCGTCGACGAAAACCTGGCCCTGGGTTATTCGAGTGCCGCCAAACAGCCCTTTCATCAGCTCGCTGCGCCCTGCCCCCACAAGGCCAAACAGCCCGACGATTTCGCCGCTGCGCACCGAGAGTGAAATGGGCGTGCGCACGCCCGGGGCTTTGACGTTATCCAGACGCAGACGCTCAGGGCCATACTCGCGCGGTTTCCAGTGGTAAATATCCCCCAGATCGCGTCCGACCATCGCCTGCACCAGTTGGTCATGGTTGACCTGCTGCATATCGGTGAAGGTGCGCACGTAGCGGCCATCTTTAAACACGGTGATGGCATCGCTTAAGGCAAAAATCTCTTCCATTCGGTGAGAAACGTACAGAATGATGCGGCCCTCTTTGCGCAGCTCGCGGATCACGCGAAAGAGATTTTCTATTTCACGCGCCGAGAGCGAGCTGGTTGGCTCGTCAAAAGCGATAATTTTGGCGTTACGTGCCAGCGCTTTGGCAATTTCCACCATCTGCCACTGGCCGATGGAGAGATACTTAAGGGGCGTTTGCGGATCGACATCCAGCCCAAGGTGCTTGAGCTGCAAGCCCGCTTCATAGTTGAGCAGCGAGCGGTTGACCACGCCGCTTTTATGCGGAAGCTGGCCCAGATAGATGTTCTCCGCCACGGTCATTTCAGGAATGAGATGCAGCTCCTGATAGATGATAGCGACGCCCGCATTTAACGCTGCCGTGGTGTCGGCAAAGGCCACCTCTTCGCCGCGAATAGCCAGCGTGCCGGTGGTGGGCGTGTAGTTGCCGCTGAGAATTTTTAGCAGCGTGGATTTTCCCGCGCCATTCTCCCCCATCAGGGCGTGAACCTGGCCGGCATAGCAGTCGAAGCTGATATCGGTCAGCGCGTTTACACCGGGGAACGTTTTACCGATGCCGCGGAAAGAGAGATACGGATCAGACTGTTGCATAACGACTCCGTGATTCCTGTAGTGTGTACGTCTGGCCCCTCACGGTGAGTGAGGGGCGCAATCACAGCGTATTACTTACCGCCCAGTCCTTTTTTCGCCAGCTCCTCTTTGAAGTTATCGCGAGTGATCAGCACCACATCGGTCACTTCAGTGAATTTCGGCGGCTCAACCCCTTTGGTCACCCAGTTGTAGAGCATTTCGCTGGATTTATAGCCGTGGACATCCGGGCTTGGCAGCAGAGAGCCGTAGAAACCGGTCGCCTGCGCTTTAGACAGTTCGCTCACGGCGTCAACGCCGTTGATGCCGATCCCGATCACGTCCGGTGCTTTAAAGCCCTGGCCTTCCGTTGCACGCACGCCGCCCAGTACGGTGTTGTCGTTCATCCCCACCACCAGCCAGTGCTTCACTTCCGGATGCTGGACGAGCATGGAGTTCGCCGCATCAAAGGCGCCCGGAATATCGTTGGATTTGGTCGGGACTTTGTAGATCTGTTTTTCCGGGAAGCCAGCCGCTTTCAGGGCGTCCATGGACCCGGTGGTACGACGACGGGCGGTGTCCAGCTCGTCAGCGGTAATGGCCATCACGGCGGTCTCTTTGACATCCCAGCCGCGTTTTTGCATCTCTTTGTAGAGCTCCTGGCCCTGACGCTCACCGATTTTAGTGGCCGCCATCATTACCAGCGGAACGGTATCCATCGGTTTACCTTTGGCGTTCACGAACTGATCGTCCACCGCAATCACTTTCATGTCGTAACCGCGCGCTTTCGCGGCAATCGCTGACCCCAGTTTTGGATCCGGCGTACAGATAACGAAACCTTTCGCGCCGCTGGCCGCCAGGCTATCAATGGCGTTCAGCGTTTTCTCACCGTCAGGTACGGCGATTTTAATTACCTCAAATCCCAAATCTTTTCCGGCTTTATCAGCAAATTTCCATTCGGTCTGGAACCACGGCTCTTCCGGCTGTTTAACCAGAAAACCGAGCTTTAAATTTTCAGCGATAGCGGATTGTGACATAACGGCAGCCAGGCCGATGGCCGCCAGCGCTTTAGTAAATTTGTGCATGGTAAACTCCAGCTTTAGCATTCTTATCTGTAGGGAATAATGGCGAACAACTTATTTAATCGGACTTAAAACAAGGCATTAGCGCTTACCTCGTCATAAGCGTTATTGCTGGAGATAGTTTTAGCGGGAAATTAATCATCCATAAGAGAGCGACATCACACCGCAGAATTACAGTAATTGCGTACATAAATTCAGCGAAAAATGACATAAAAAAGGACGTAATTGTCCTACAAATGGAAAGGAGTTAAGCAGGATTATCCATAAGGTCAGCTAAGAAATCCCTGTAACCCGGACGCCTTAGCGCCCGGCAGAAAAAATTACCAGCGGTAATAGATGTGTTCAGCATGATCGCGCACGGGGGCGTCGTCACCCAACAGACGAGCAGAGAGCGCCAGCGCAAAGTCAAAAGCGTGCCCCAGCCCCTTGCCGCTGATGAGGTTATTATCTACCACGACCGGCGCATCCACATATACTCCATCATCAACGCTCTGCCAGAGGTCGCCGGAACAGACGTAGCGGCGCCCCTTCAGTAGCCCGTTACCGCCCAGCACCCGCGCGGCCGCAGAGCAGATCGGGCAGATAAGTTTACCCTGCTCGTCATGGGCGGAAACAAAGCGGAGCACCTCCTGGTTAGCCGCAAGATTGACGCTCCCCTGCGGCCCACCGGGCAACACGACTGCGTCATACAGCGTATTAATGCGCTCCGTTAACGTACTGTCAGCCACCATGGGGATATTGTGGTAACTCACTACCGCACGGGACGCCGTGCAGGCCAGCGTCTCCACTTCAATCTGTAAACGCCGCAGAATATCAATCGTGATAATCGCTTCTGCTTCTTCAAAACCGGGTGCCAGCAGCACCGCAACGTTAGCCATCATAAACCTCAACGAATTAAACGATGTAAAACAGTGTTTCATTTTCTCGGATTATCAGATAGCAATCTTGCGTCGCGATCACAGAACCGTATATTGAGTGAAAATTGATTTAGCTCAAATTTGATACAACAGGATATATTTACAGATATTATTTCTGATTTAACACTTTTACAGAATTTCCCGCCAAAGAACGTTTCCTGAAACGATAAAAATGAGCAAAATTAATTTTATGTTCATAAAAATCAACAGATTATATAAAAAACAATCTCGTAACCCTCTTTTCATTCTGGGCTATATTTAAATTTGTAATGTATGGTAAACACAGCCCAATTAAGAGTTTTCTTAAGTCGAAGAGAAGCGTATGCTTATTTAAATCGAACACAGGAAGTGAATTTTCGAGTTTTTTTACCTTGCAGAAATCTATTTCTGCCATTCAATCGTCAATACCTGCCGGGTCAGGTTAAGTAGCGGACATCAAGTCCCGCAGTCAATAAGGATATGAGAATGACTACCCAAACGATGATGCAAAAACTGAATGCCCAGATGAACCTGGAGTTTTATGCTTCCAATCTGCATCTGCATTTGAGCGCGTGGTGTTCCAGAAAAAGCCTCAACGGCACTGCCACCTTCTTTCGTACTCAGGCGCAAAGTAACGTCACGCACATGATGCGCGTCTTTAACTTTTTGAAAGCTGTCGGGGCAAACCCTACCGTCAAAGAGCTTGAAACGATTGAAGATAATTACACTTCTCTGGAAGATCTGTTCCAGAAAACGCTTGAAGAGTATGAGCAACGCTGTGCGAAGCTGAGCAAACTGGCTGATGAAGCCAAGGCGCAACAGGACATCATTACCCTCAAGTTTTTACGCGATATGGACAGAGAGCAGCAGCAGGATGGCATGCTGCTGAAGACGCTCGCAGATGAAATCCGCAATGCGAAACGCGCGGGGATTTGTCTGGAGCAGACGGACCGCCATCTTCTCGACATTGCGACCGTGCAACACCACTAAGTCCTTCACCCGCTCCCGTCAGGGCTGAGAGTTCCCCACAAAATAATGCCTGCACAGACGGCCCCCTCTCCCTTGAGGGAGAGGGCTGGGGTGAGGGGGAACATACGGCTCTGGTGGTCATTCCGTTCACTTTATGTTCCTTGCTACTCTGTCACGGCATAACCGGTGAACGTGCCAGGGTGGCTCAGTCGCCACCACCCTGGCGACCCGGGCTTCCGGCGGAAAATCGCCGCTTCGCGGTGCCTTCGGCTTATTCCTTCCGGCTTATCGGGGACGGGCGGAGGTAACATCCCTGTAAAGCCCGCCCTCTCGGCGCATCCCTGCGCCTCGCCCCGGCCTACAGGAAACGCCTCAGCGATTTACAGCCGGACCGAGGCATCGCTGAAAGCCCTCAGTTATTCTGAGGCAACGTTATCGCTTTTGCTTTCAAATTACTGGGGATCCCTCAGCCCGTCAGGGAGTGGGTACCAACTCCCTGCTTTTGCTGACATTTAACAAATCAGATCTTGCTCCCAATGAATAACCACACATCGTGTAATGATTTGTTTAATTACATTCATTGACGAGGGAGCATCATGATCACCATTGAGTTTATTGTCATTATCCTCTGCCTGCTGATAGGCACCCGCTTCGGCGGGATGGGCCTGGGGCTGATAAGCGGTATCGGCCTGTTTATTTTGAGTTTTGTCTTTGGTCTGCAACCCGGTAAACCGCCGGTTGACGTGATGCTCACGATCCTCGCCGTCATCGGCTGTGCGGCCACGCTACAGACCGCCGGTGGCCTGAATGTAATGATGCAGTTTGCAGAGCGCCTGCTGCGTAAACATCCCCAGCACATCACCCTTCTCGCACCGTTTACCACCTGGATGTTGACCTTCCTGTGCGGGACCGGGCACGTCGTCTACACCATGTTTCCCATTATCGCGGATATCGCCCTGAAAAAAGGCATACGCCCGGAACGGCCGATGGCGGTGGCCTCGGTGGCATCTCAGATGGCGATCACCGCCTCCCCCGTTTCCGTGGCCGTCGTTTCGCTGGTCTCGATTCTTGGTGCGCAGCACGGTATCGGCCACGCGTGGGGGATCCTTGAAATTCTTGCGGTCTCCGTACCGGCCTCACTGTCTGGCGTCGCCATTGCGGCACTGTGGAGCTTGCGTCGCGGGAAAAACCTCGCAGACGATCCTGAATTTCAGGAAAAGCTGAAAGATCCGAAACAGCGGGAGTTTATCTATGGAGGAACGGAGACGTTGATGGATCAACGTTTCCCGAAACAGGCCTACTGGTCCACGTGGATCTTCTTCGCCGGGATTGCCGTAGTGGTCCTGCTGGGTGCGCTGCCCGAGCTGCGTCCGGCGTTTGAGATCAAAGGGAAAATGACAGCCCTGTCGATGAACCTTGTTATTCAAATGATGATGCTGATCGCCGGGGCCATCATGCTGATGACCTGCAAGGTGAATGCGTCGGCCATTTCAAACGGGGCGGTATTTAAGGCGGGGATGGTCGCGATTTTCTCGGTGTTTGGCGTGGCGTGGATGAGCGATACCTTTTTTCAGGCGCATCTCGACGAGCTGAAAATGGCGCTGGAGGGGGTGGTGAAAAGTCATCCCTGGACGTATGCCATCGTCCTGTTCCTGGTATCAAAACTGGTCAACAGCCAGGCTGCGGCCTTGACCGCGGTCGCCCCGATGGGGTTGATGCTGGGCATCGATCCGAAAATGCTGGTGGCCTTCTTCCCGGCATCCTACGGCTACTTTGTGCTGCCCACCTATCCGAGCGATCTGGCCTGTATCGGGTTCGATCGCTCCGGCACCACCCGCATCGGTAAATTCATCATCAACCACAGCTTTATTCTGCCGGGGCTGATTGGCGTCAGCTGTGCCTGCGTGGTGAGCTATCTGCTGGTGCAGACGTTCTTCTGATCCTTCTGCGGGCGACAGGCTCTGTCGCCCTTCGACGTAAAAGCAGAAAAGAGTTTCTAATTTTAAAACATCGGTTTATTTTAGTGTGACTCACCCTGCGGTGTGAAGCGGAGTTCAATCAGCGCAATCGCTTTCTGGATCGCGCGGAGCGTAACCGGGTCCGCCGCAGCAGGATGGTTGGTGAAATCGATGTTTTTCAGCTGGGTCGACATCTTTTCGCGTACCTCAACCGGCGCGATAACGTCAATCACATCAAGGATTTGTTTGATAACCAGCTGGCAGGCGACGACGTCAGATACCAGTTCCTGATCGGCGCTCAGGTTTTGTGACATGGGGTTCTCCTTATTCAAAGGCCGCCATAGTAGCAAAACAGACGCCCTTCCATCTCCCTCTCGTCGTCCGCAGACATAAAAAAACCTGCCGAAGCAGGTTTTTTTATCAGAACATCGCACCCGGTGGGACGTCTTTAAACGTTGTGCAGTAGTTTGCCCACATGCTTTTCAGGATTTTGCGCAGTTTCATTATGTTGCTCCAGTAACGTGTTATGCAGGTGTTATTGTCAATACGCTTATAATATGACCACCATCACAAAAATCAACCATTTTGTGACTTGCGTCACGGTTATTAAACCCTCAGTGCTGCTGGTTTGTTAAAAAAAGCCATGATAAATCCGCACGTTACAGGCTTATAAATTCTAGTAAATGTTTATAAAATTTTTTGAGCGGGCAGGAAGAGAATGAGTGAAAACGTATCCGGCAAAGAAAGCCGTGGATTATCGCCTGCGGCGCTGCTGGTGGCCGGTGCTTTCTTTATGGAGTTTCTGGATGGGACGGTGATCGCCACCGCGTTGCCGGATATGGCAAAAAGCTTCGGCGACCAGGCGGTGGATCTGAATATCGGCATCAGCGCCTATCTGATCACCCTGGCCGTACTGATCCCCGCCAGCGGCTGGATCGCCGACCGCTTCGGCGCGCGAAAAGTGTTTGCCCTCGCGCTGGCGATCTTCACGCTGGCCTCGGTATTTTGCGGCCTGTCCACCACGCTCGATCAGTTCGTTGCGATGCGCGTCCTCCAGGGCATGGGTGGCGCGCTGATGGTGCCCGTAGGTCGCCTGGCCGTGCTACGCACCACGCCAAAACATCAGCTCATCACGGCAATCGCCACCCTGACGTGGCCTGCGCTGGTCGCGCCGATCATCGGCCCGCCGCTGGGTGGGTTCATTACCAGCTATGCCGACTGGCGCTGGATCTTCTTTATTAACGTGCCGCTGGGGATAATCGCCATTTTGCTGGCACTGCGCATCATTCCAGACCTGCATGAAGATACGCGCCGACCGTTTGATTTACCGGGTTTTGTTGTCACCACCCTTGCCATGGTGAGCCTGGTTTATGCGATGGAGTTGATGGGCGGAGAGCCACTGCGGACAGGATTAACCGCCACGCTGTTTATCGTCGGTGTCGTCGCCTTAAGCCTGGCGCTGCGTCACTTTAAGCGGGCAACCTGGCCGATGATCAGGCTCGATGCGATGCAGGTGCCAACGTTTCGCGTCACCCTGTACGGCGGATCGCTGTTTCGCGCCTCCATCAGCGCGGTTCCGTTCCTGCTACCGCTGATGTTCCAGGTCGGTTTTGGCATGAACTCGTTCCATTCGGGCCTGCTGGTGCTGGCGGTTTTCGTTGGCAATCTCACCATTAAACCGGCGACGACGCCGCTGATCCGCAGCCTGGGGTTTAAGCGGCTGTTGCTGATTAACGGTGCAATGAATGTCCTGGCGTTGCTGGCCTGCGCGTTTCTTACGCCGCAGACGCCCGCGTGGCTCATCATGCTGATCCTTTATCTGGGCGGCGTTTTCCGTTCGATTCAGTTTACGGCCATCAGTACGCTGGCCTTTGCGGATGTGCCATCGGCGCAGATGAGCTATGCCAATACCCTGTTTTCAACCGCAACGCAGCTTGCCGTGGGGCTTGGGATCACGCTCGGGGCGATTGGTATTCGTATCGGGGAAAAAGTCAGTGAGGCGATGGGGATTGCCGGTATGCCGGGAATGAGCTTCCGGCTGGCATTTGTGGCGATCGCACTAATCTGCCTGGTGGGAATGGTTGACACGCTGCGTCTGACCAAAGATGCAGGCAGCGCGGTCTCATCGAAAAAGTAACGCTATCTGCCGGGCAGGCAACGCACCGCCCGGCAAAGTAAATCAGCCAACAATACCGCGCACGAAGGCTTCAATCTCTTTGTCCTGGCAGTTCTCGAAGAAGCACTGCTGGAAGCGCTGGCCTGATACGGCGGTTTTAACCAGCTCAGGATCGATTGCTCGCAGGGTATCCAGATAGTTTTCTTTCACCACCGCCGCTTTCACCTGGTTCAGGATCCCGGCGTTACGCACCTGCGGCTCTTTACGCTCTGGTGGATAGCCTTCGCCATTGCGTCCGGTAAACGCTTTCTCAAAGATAAAGCGTACGTTCAGTTCTGCCCCCCAGCCGAAGCCCTTCGCAAACGGCAGAGAAAGCGCGTTACCGTTGTTGATTTGCGCAAACAGGAAAGCATCCGCAGGATCGATGCAGTAACCGCAAATCACACCCGGATGGATGTTCAGGGACATCAGCGCGCCCTGCCCGGTACCGCAGCCGGTAACAACAAAATCAACGGCTTTAGCGTTAAGCAGAATGCTCGCCATGATGCCCAGGTGAATATAGGTGAGATGATGATCGTTCTCATCACTCATACCGACGTTATAGACCGGAAAACCTTTCTCATCAGCAACGGCTTTCAGCTCATTAAGGATGATGGGATTCTTAGCGGCCTGGCTGTTTTCCATCATCAGTGCAATTTTCATCTTGTCTCTCCTGAATGCATGGCGGGCGATCCCGCTGTGGATACCTTTTCAACTTAACCTTACTATCAAACAAACGCACTTTCAAATTAAGTGAAAACTTGTTTTAAAAAACAAAGATGCGCTCACAATTTCGCGCGGTGGCCCGGCTCGTTGCACAGTGAGAGGGCAGATCCTCCGGCTATTCCAGCCATTGCGTACCATCGCGTTGGTTACAATGGCGTATTTCCCGTCACGCAGAGTGAACCATGAAACGTGTAATCATAGCCGGAACGATCCTGTTGCTCGCCGGGTGCAGTATCAACCGTCAGGCAGAAGTCAGCAGTACGGATGCCCCAAACGGAATTGTGCGCCTCGACTATGGCCAGGCCATGTTGCAAAACGCCTGGTCTGATGAGTATGTTAATAACGGTACGGCAACCAAAGCCTGTCAACATATGGGCTACGCCACTGCGTCAGCCTACGGGCAGCCAATTAAAACCTGCACCCTGATCAGCGGTTCACTCTGTCTGAACGAAAGTGTGACCATTCAGTATAAATGTCAGGGATATGCTGTTACCTCTTCCAGCCAGAATCCGTGGTATTAACCGCTACTGCCAGTCACGCTGGCAGTTTATTTAATAAGAACTAAAACAATTCTCATTAATAAATATAAATGGCGGCAATGCGTTTTATTCCCATTCGTATTTTTAATAAAGAAATATTTATTTTACTTTTTGCAAATAATTAAATAACAAATTATAGTGTCGCTCATCGTGAACCAGAATTAATAAACCGGAGCTGCACCATGTTAAAAACTGAAATGATCGACAAGCTCAATGCGCAAATGAATCTTGAGCTTTTTTCTTCCCTGCTTTATCAGCAGATGAGCGCCTGGTGCAGCTATCACAGCTTTGAAGGGGCGGCCGCCTTCCTGCGTCGTCATGCCCAGGAAGAGATGACGCACATGCAGCGTCTGTTTGATTACCTGACGGACACCGGCAGCCTGCCGCGCATTGATAACGTGGCATCGCCTTTTGCCGAATACGGCTCTCTTGATGAACTGTTCCGCGCCACCTATGAGCATGAACAGCTGATCACCCAGAAAATTAATGAACTGGCTCATGCCGCCATGACCAGCCAGGATTATCCAACCTTTAATTTCCTTCAGTGGTATGTGGCTGAACAGCACGAAGAAGAGAAGCTGTTTAAATCCGTGCTGGATAAATTATCTCTGGCAGGTAAATCCGGGGAAGGTCTGTACTTCATTGATAAAGAGCTGTCGACGCTCGATACCCAGAATTAACAGAAAAGCGGTGCTGAGTTTTCAGCACCGCATTATTTAATGGCGGCAGATTTTACTTTCGTGAGTGGAAAATCCGTCTGCTGCTGGAATGAATTTTCCGCGCGCCGCCAGAAACGCCACCAGCTCCGCGGCCGTCATCTCCGAAGCTGAACAGGTATGGAAACGCGCCGCTTCGCCAAAGCGGGCATGTATCGCCTCAACCAGACTCTCCTCCGTATAGCGCTCACCTGACTCAATCATCATATTCAGCACGTCGTGTCCGTGAATTGACATGGTTACCTCTCGCAAATAAAAAGCAGACTAAACGTTCCCTCTACGGCACGCTTTGCGCTGGCTCAGGTTACCCTTTTCTTTTTGTAAATTAATTATTACACCCTATGTAACGGTGATTTGACGAGATGGTGCTTTTCCCTTACTCTGCGCCGCAGAATGAGTCGCGGTATGGAAGCGTTGTAGAGGAAAGCGTGAAGAACAGAACTCTGGGAAGTATTTTTATCGTCGCCGGAACGACAATTGGCGCAGGAATGTTGGCCATGCCGTTGGCTGCCGCCGGCGTCGGGTTTGGGGTTACCGTAGTGCTGCTGGGCGGTCTGTGGGCCCTGATGTGTTACACCGCGCTATTATTGCTGGAGGTTTATCAGCATGTCCCTGCCGATACTGGCTTAGGCTCCCTGGCTGCACGCTATCTTGGACGCTACGGGCAGTGGATCACCGGTTTCAGCATGATGTTCCTGATGTACGCCCTGACTGCCGCTTACATCAGCGGCGCCGGGGAGCTGATTGCGTCAAGTATCAATGACGGCTTCGGTGCGTCACTTTCACCGGAAACAGGCGCCATTGTCTTTACGCTGATCGGTGGCGGCGTGGTTTGTGCGGGCACATCGCTGGTCGATCTGTTTAACCGTTTTTTGTTCAGCGCCAAAATTCTTTTCCTGGTTGTGATGCTGGTGCTGCTGGCACCGCATGTTCACAAGATTAACCTGCTCTCCCTCCCGCTGGAGAAAGGTCTGGCGCTTTCGGCCATCCCGGTTATTTTCACCTCCTTCGGTTTTCACGGCAGCGTGCCGAGCATCGTGAGCTATATGAACGGTGATATTCGCAAGCTGCGCCGCGTCTTTGTTATCGGCAGCGCCATTCCGTTGATTGCTTACCTGTTCTGGCAGCTGGTGACGCTGGGCAGTATTGATTCCAATACCTTTATCGGACTGATGGCAGAGCATTCTGGTCTGAATGGATTCCTGGTTGCCCTGCGTAACGTGGTGGCCTCTTCACACGTGGAGCTGGCGGTACATCTGTTTGCAGACCTGGCGCTGGCAACGTCCTTCCTCGGCGTAGCGCTTGGCCTGTTTGACTATATGGCGGATCTGTTCCAGCGTCGCAATACCGTTGCCGGTCGCTTACAGACGGGGGCGATGACCTTCCTGCCTCCGCTGGCCTTCGCGCTCTTTTACCCGCGCGGGTTTGTGATGGCGCTGGGGTATGCTGGCGTGGCGTTATCGGTACTGGCCCTGCTGCTGCCTTCCCTGCTGGCGTGGAAGAGCCGCCAGCAACATCCGCAGCAGGGGTATCGCGTAGCGGGCGGTACGCCAATGCTTTGCGCGGTGTTTGGTTGTGGGGTGGTGATTATTCTGGTGCAGATTTTGATTGCAGCGGGGATGCTGCCGGAAGTGGGATAACTTATTTATACAGGTCCTGAGGTACTGTTCCGTTCACCTTAAGATCAACAGAATATAATTTTTTCACAGCATGTGAACGGGATAAGGGGGCCGCCGCGGCCCCCTTATCAATCCCCGCGGCCCCGCGGAAAATCGGTGCTTCGCACTGCGCTCACCTCCCGACCATCTGCCTGCGGTCGGCTCAACTCGACATCCTGTCTCGATTCGCCTCTGGCCGCCATCCATGGCGTCCAGCCCTTGTCATCTGGTCTCCGGTTCGCCGATTTTAGCGGGGACTCAACACCCGTGCCCCATTCAGGCCACAGTAATTAATGATTTAATGCAGGCAGCAGCTTTTAAACTTCTTCCCACTCCCGCACGGGCACGGATCGTTACGCCCCACCTTCGACCCGTTCACGATCGGCTTTTTCGCTTCCGGCTGCTGCGGGTTAGCCACCCAGTAGTTATACAAACGCAGCGCCGCAGGCTGAATGCTTTCGATGCTGGCCATGTACTCCTCTTCGGTCAGCGCATCCAGCTTCTCGCTGTTCTCTTCCGTCCCGTGCAGGGCAATCACCGCCAGGTCCGCTTCCAGCGCTTCCGGCAGGGATGACCAGTCCGTCAGCGCCACGCCGCGCATGTAGCCATAGCACCACTCTTCCACCACGGTATAGCTCTGACCGTCAACGTCGTTATAGCCAAACAGCGGTTCAAACTGATCCGGGTATTCGCTCAAACGCTCGGCAATATCGTTCATGTGCTTAAAGCAGAGATCGATAAAACGGTTCATCTCACGATCGTTTTTCCAGCGCGGAATATATTTCTCACCACCCCAGACCGCCACCAGCCAGGTGTCGGGCTCCACCACAACGGGACCGGAAAGTACTGCGGTAAGCATGCCGTCCAGTTCGGACACGTCAATCACGGATGCATCGTCGTGACCGTAAGAGATTAATGTCTCTTCCAGCCACGCCATCTCGCTTTCATTTAATGGGCCTTCAGCCATTGCTGATACTCCTGATAAAAAAAACGATCCTGACATAGATCGCCGCGCGTGCCTATCTGAAGTTTAGGTCTTTATTGCTGCAAAAACGTGCAAATCGTGACCGTTGCACAACTTATGGGCTTTGTTGTTAAGGAGATGTGATCTCCGCTGTAAATTCATCTCATCCCGCAAAGACGCATAAAACGGCGCTCTATACTCAACGTGTTGTGACCCGGTCAAGGGATTAACCATTCTGGCAACCTTTTTGCTTAATGTTCTGCGCGCTTCGCGGTGCGTGGGATCCTCGCCGTATTAAGCATGAGATTGCTTCTAAAGTGCATTTTGTTCTCGCTCTTCTTTTTGGATTTACGATGCCATCAGGCGTTCGGGTTTATACCTGGTGCAAAAACCTCTTTGCTAAGGAACATAATAATGTCGCTGAAATTTACCAAAACTCCCCTCTCCCTGGTGCTGGCCGGTTGTCTGGTGACGGCCTTTTCCGCGCAGGCCGATATCGTCATCGGCGTGGCCGGGCCGTTCACAGGCCCGAACGCAACCTACGGCGATCAATACTGGCATGGCGCTACGCAGGCGGCAGAAGACATTAACGCCGCCGGCGGGATCAACGGTGAGAAAATCAAACTGGTTCAGGGCGACGACGCCTGCGAGCCCAAACAGGCCGTCGCCGTTGCCAACCGCTTAGTCGATCAGGATAAGGTGAAAGCGGTCGTCGGCCACTTCTGCTCCTCGTCGACCATGCCCGCCTCCGAGGTCTACAGCGATGCCGGGATCCTCTCCATCACCCCCGGCTCAACGAACCCGCTTATTACCGAACGTGGCATGAGCGATATATTTCGCATGTGCGGACGTGACGACCAGCAGGGCCAGGTCGCCAGCGATTTCATTCTTGATAAGCTGAAAGCCAAACGGGTGGTCATCATCCACGATAAAGACACCTACGGCCAGGGGCTGGCGGACGCCACTAAGGCGGCGCTGGCGAAACGCGGCGTGAAGGAGGTGATGTACGAAGGGTTATCCCGCGGGGAGAAAGACTTTAACGCGCTGGTGACCAAAATCGGCGCACAAAAACCGGACGTGGTGTTCTTCGGGGGCTGTCACCCGGAAGCGGGCCCGCTGGTTCGCCAGATGCGTGAACAGGGCGTGCAGGCGAAGTTCTTCTCGGGAGACTGTATCGTCAATGAAGAGATGGTCACCGCCGCCGGTGGGGCGCAATACACCAACGGTATTTACATGACCTTCGGTAAAGATCCGCGCCTGATCCCGGACGGAAAAGCCGTCATCGAGAAATTCCGCACCGGTAAATTTGAACCTGAAGGATACACCCTCTACGCCTACGCGTCTGTGCAGGCTATCGCGGCGGCATTCAAGGCCACGAAAGGGACGGATTCCGCAAAAGCCAGCGAGTGGCTGAAGGCCAACCCTGTCGACACGGTGATGGGTAAAAAAGCCTGGGACAGCAAAGGTGACCTCAAAGTCTCTGACTACGTGGTCTATCAGTGGGATGACAAAGGCAAATATAAAGAAGTGCCATAACGGGACGGAATCTGCTCAGCGCCGGCAGGTCTGACTGTCGGCGTAACCCTTTATTCAGGTGCGCGACCATGAGTACATTCTTCCTGCAACAATTAATTAATGGCTTAACGCTGGGTTCGGTCTACGGTCTTATCGCCATCGGCTACACCATGGTGTACGGCATCATCGGTATGATCAATTTCGCCCACGGCGAAGTGTATATGATCTCCGCCTATCTCTCGGCCATTGGCCTGGCCCTGCTGGCGTTTTTTGGACTCCACTCCTTTCCGCTGCTGATCCTGGGGACGCTGGTTTTCACCATCGTGGTCACCGGCGTTTATGGCTGGACGATTGAGCGCATCGCCTATAAGCCGCTACGCAACTCGACGCGTCTGGCGCCGCTGATTTCGGCCATCGGGATGTCGTTGATACTGCAAAACTACGTCCAGCTCAGCCAGGGCCCGCGCCAGCAGGGCGTGCCCACCATGCTTGATGGCGTGCTGCGTTTTCACCTCGGCGAAGGGTTTGTCCAGATAACCTATACCAAAGTCTTTATTCTCATCGCCTCGTTCGCGGGCATGCTGGTGCTGACCTGGATTATCAACCGTACCCGCTTAGGACGCATGTGCCGTGCGGTACAGCAGGATCGTAAGATGGCCTCCATCCTGGGTATCAACACCGACAGAATTATTTCGCTGGTGTTTGTTATCGGCGCAGCCATGGCCGGGCTGGCGGGCGTGCTAATCACCATGAATTACGGCACCTTTGATTTTTACGTCGGGTTTGTTATCGGCATCAAGGCCTTTACGGCGGCGGTGCTGGGCGGCATCGGCTCTCTGCCCGGTGCGATGCTTGGCGGGCTGATTCTGGGCGTCGCAGAAGCGCAATTCTCCGGGATGGTGAACTCGGATTATAAAGACGTGTTCTCGTTTGGATTGCTGGTCTTAATTCTGATCTTTCGTCCTCAGGGGCTGCTGGGCCGCCCCGTCGTGGCTAAAGTGTAAGGAACAACGCGATGACCTCTGACGGTTTTTCCCTGAAGCGCTGCATTCTGGACTCGATTTTTTCCGGAATGATCGCCCTGATTATTTTCGGCCCGATTGCGGGCGTGATACTGGATGGTTACAGCTTTACCTTTGACGGCCAGCGGCTGGCGTGGATTGTAGGCACGGTGATGGTGGGACGCTTTTTACTGAGCGCCTTTTCAGCTACGGCGGCCGGAAGACGTTTACAGGCACGGTTTGAATCCGACAATGCGGGGGTGTATGTCCGGCCGCCGGCGTATAAAAGCCGCATGCGCTGGATCATTCCGCTGATTGTCACGCTGGCGATCTGCTTCCCGTTTGTGGCCACTAAATACGTTCTGACGGTTGCCATTCTCGGACTGATCTACGTCCTGCTCGGTCTTGGGCTGAACATTGTTGTTGGCCTGGCAGGGCTGCTGGATCTGGGTTATGTCGCCTTCTATGCCATCGGCGCTTACGGGCTGGCGCTCGGGTATCAGTATCTGGGGCTTGGGTTCTGGAGCATGCTGCCGCTGGCGGCGCTAATGGCCGCGGGCGCGGGCGCCCTGCTCGGCTTTCCGGTGCTGCGCATGCACGGGGATTATCTCGCCATCGTCACGCTCGGGTTTGGCGAGATCATCCGCCTGGTGCTGAACAACTGGCTCACCTTCACCGGCGGGCCTAACGGCGTTTCAGCCCCTGCCCCGACCTTTTTTGGCCTGGAGTTTGGCCGACGCGCCAAAGAAGGCGGCGTCCCCTTCCACGAGTTCTTCGGCCTGACCTATAACCCCAACTTGAAGTTTATCTTCATCTATGCGGTGCTGTTCCTGGTAGTCATGCTGGTGCTGTACATTAAACACCGGCTGACCCGAATGCCCATTGGACGGGCGTGGGAAGCGCTCCGTGAGGATGAGATTGCCTGCCGTTCAATGGGGCTAAATCACGTTCTGGTCAAACTCTCGGCCTTCACCCTGGGCGCATCGACGGCAGGTATCGCCGGGGTGTTTTTTGCCACCTACCAGGGGTTTGTTAACCCGACCTCTTTCACCTTTTTTGAATCGGCCCTGATCCTCGCCATTGTGGTCCTGGGCGGGATGGGCTCCACCGTCGGCGTCGTACTGGCCGCCTTTGTGCTGACCGTCACGCCGGAACTGCTGCGCAGCTTTGCGGAATATCGCGTGCTGCTGTTTGGCATGCTGATGGTGGTGATGATGATCTGGCGTCCTCGCGGTCTGATCCGCATCAACCGCAGCGGATTTGCCGTGCGTAAAGGAGTGGCGCCATGAACGCAACGATTTTACGTGTAGAACATCTGATGATGCACTTCGGCGGGATCAAGGCCTTAAACGACGTCAATCTTGAGGTGCAGCGCGGCTCCATTACCGCACTCATTGGGCCTAACGGCGCGGGAAAAACGACCGTCTTTAACTGCCTGACCGGTTTCTACCGGGCCTCCGGCGGCAACATTCTGTTCAATGCACGAAATAAAACCACCAATGTCATTCAGGTGCTCGGCCAGAAATTCCAGCCGGGCGACTGGCTCAACCCGGCGCAGCTTGGTCAACGCCTGTTCTATAAGATGTTTGGCGGCACGCATCTGGTGAACCGCGCGGGTCTTGCGCGCACGTTTCAGAACATCCGCCTGTTCCGCGAGATGTCCGTTGTGGAAAACCTGCTGGTGGCACAGCACATGCGCGTCAACCGCAATCTGCTGGCGGGGGTGCTGAACACCCCTGCGTATCGTCGCTCAGAGAACGATGCGCTGGACCGGGCGTTTTACTGGCTGGAGGTGGTGGATCTGGTGGATTGCGCGAACCGTCTGGCCGGGGAAATGTCCTATGGCCAGCAACGACGCCTCGAAATCGCCCGCGCCATGTGTACCGGCCCGGAGATGATTTGTCTCGATGAACCTGCTGCCGGCCTGAACCCGGTGGAAACGCACAAGCTGAGTGAGATCATCCGGTTCCTGCGCGACCACCATGACATCACGGTTTTGCTGATCGAGCATGATATGGGGATGGTGATGGGCATTTCAGATGACATCATTGTGCTCGATCATGGCGATGTGATTGCCAGAGGTAAACCGGCTGAAATCCAGCACAATGAAAAAGTGATTGCCGCGTATCTGGGCACCGACGAAAGCGAGGTAAATCTGTGAGCGAACCGATGCTTCAGTTTCAGGATGTGGATGTTTTCTACGGGGTGATCCAGGCGTTGAAGCAGGTTTCGCTTGAGGTTAACAAAGGGGAAACCGTGGCCCTGATTGGCGCTAACGGCGCGGGGAAGTCAACATTACTGATGTCTGTCTTTGGTCAGCCCCGGATCCGCAACGGGCAGATCCTCTTCTGCGGCGAGGATATCAGCCACAAATCCACCCACTATGTTGCCACCGGTGGCATCGCGCAGGCACCTGAGGGACGACGCATTTTCCCGGATATGTCTGTAGAAGAGAACCTGCTGATGGGGACAATCCCCGTCGGCAATCAGCATGCAGCGGAAGATATGCAAAGCATGTTCGACCTCTTCCCCCGCCTCAAGGAGCGACGTAACCAGCGGGCGATGACGCTCTCCGGCGGTGAACAGCAGATGCTGGCTATCGCCCGCGCGCTGATGAGCCGTCCTAAACTTCTGCTGCTGGATGAACCCAGCCTCGGCCTCGCGCCAATCGTGGTTAAACAGATTTTCCAGACGCTGCGCGAACTGGCCCGTAACGGAATGACGATTTTTCTGGTCGAGCAGAATGCGCACCACGCGCTGAAGTTGTCCGACCGCGGCTATGTGATGGTTAACGGGCAGATTCGGTTAAGCGGCAGCGGCGAGGCGTTGCTGAAGGATCCGGAGGTGAGGAAGGCGTATCTGGGTGGAGTGTGAAATGAAAAGGCTATAGTGAGAAAAACTCACAGTGATTGCCATTATTAATCGTTTTTCAAAAACGCACGCCTTCCAATATTATCCTCTCGACCTACCCTGACGGTGGGCCAATTAAAACATTCAGGCGCAAACTGAATAGTCATAATGAGAGGAACCGGGGCAAACATGACACTTGATGCTTTATTTCAGTTAATGAAAATTATATCGCCATCTGAAATTCCATCAGATGGCGATTTAGCGAATTTTATGACCCTGCTTATCTCCACCAAAAATCATTCTGACGCCCTGTTACCGTTTTCGCAGCGCGCGTATATGCTTTCAGTTGCCTATCGCGATCCCCAAAAAGCAGCTGCGTTGCTTTCATCCTGTCAGCCCGAAGCAGGCAACCCTCTCCCGCTGCTCAACTTCTCTGGCTGGCCGGACGTGCGTTACGCCACTTCTGGTGAATTACAGACGCCCGAGTCTAAGGACTATTTTCACAAGATTTCGTCTGCCGCCACGCTATTACGTGCGGCAATTATTGACGCTGAGCAACAGAAAAACACGCCAGCATTTTATATTCTGGATAAGGTGCTCAACCTGAACAGCGCTTTGCCAGAACGTTATAAAAAGATGGCAAATATATCTTATTCATAACGGTATTAATAAATCCGGCTGTCATCGTATGCCAGATAATCGATATCCAGCGCGGGAACGACCGGGGTAAGGTTTTGCAGCCAGGCCAGAAGATGCTGAATGCTCTCTCTTTTGAGTGAATTTTTTGGCCAGACGAGGTAGTAGCCATCCCCCGTCGCGATAGCTTCCCTGAAAGGCAGGCCCAGCAGGCCACTTTTCAGGGCATCAAGCGTGAGATGCAGGTCGGCGATAGCGATGCCGTGCCCGTTCATCGCGGCAATACTTCCCTGTTCAAGGGTATCGAACACCATACCGCTGCTCATATCGAGCCCCGGGAACAATCCTGTTCTTCGCAGCCAGCGCCGCCAGTCACGTCTGTCCGGTGAAGGATGGATCAGATCGCATTGCGGAAGCCGCTGCCGGGCCGGTTCGATAAGTGATGGAGTACAAACCGGGATAAGCCATTCATGAAATAGCAGTTGGCTTTCCGTTGTGTCACCAAAACGCCCATTGCCGAGAAGAATGGCGCAATCGTAGGGCTCAAGATTGAAATCAACGGTGTCAATGTCCATCCAGACGCTGGCAATCTCAACCTGTGGTTTTGCATGGTTGTTGCGAAAAGATCGCAGCACGTCGAGAAGCCATCTCATGGTCAGGGTACTGGGCGCTTTTAACCGCAGCAGGTGGTTTTCACTGCGAAATACCCGGCAGGCCCATTCAATGCTCGTGAAGCTTTCGTTCAGCTGCCCGGCAAGCACTCGCCCGGCTTCAGTGACCTCCACGCGAGGACCTTGCCTTTTGAAAAGCTCGCAGTCGAACCACAGTTCAAGGGTACGAACATGTCTGCTGACCGCGCCCGGCGTAATATTGAGCGTTTCAGCGGCTTTACTGAAGGAGTTCAACCGCGCAGCAACTTCAAACGCACGCAGTGCATACAATGGCGGTAAAGACATAGCGTCCCTTAAATGAAAATTTCATTATGCTAAAACTTGTTCCGGGGCAACGCCAGCAAGTAAATTATGGAGAAACACAATGATCCCCAATATACCGAGTCATATCGATAGGGGTCAAAATCGATATGCAAAAAGCTGCGGACAAACTCGTAGCCATTAGCAAAGATGTTTATCTGAACGGCTGCAACAGCGATTACAAACACCATATATGCGATAAATAGCGGGTATTTACGCAGCCTGTTAACTTTTAGTTTACCGAGATAAAGCAGGAAAAAAATTGCCACAGATACAACAAAATACACGATAGCAGGCCAAACAGGTGGATGAAGCGAAAATTCTAATTCTTGTGACATAATCAATTCTCTTTAGCTATCTGGTACATCTGCCAACCCGTAATACTTCCACTGGTCAAATCCAGCGCCATTGCGGTTTTAGACGCTTCTTGCCAACCTCTGATATAATCGGATTGGATATTGTGGAATAAACTCCAGGACTTTTCTCTGGGGCCCAAAACTTTTCTGCCCGCACCATATGCTGATAAAGAGAGATCAACGACGCCATAGACTAAGTCTGCCTGGTTATTACCATAACCTAACTTCGTAGCAGCAAATCTATATGCATCTCTCAGGGTTCCTGATTGTTCTTCACGGAAAAGGAGATAATAGCCATTTTCGTACATATTATTTAAACCATGAGCGATCATAGGGGCGCCGTACGCAGCACATGCCAGACCCAGCGAACCAACACATAAACTAGCGCCCCCATAAACTTGTGCGCCACCGGCGACGAAGCCAATCTGTTTGAGCGCGATGGTTGTCGTTGTCGTCCGATTTTTTTCGACAACTATGTATATCTTCGCTCGGTTAAAAGTAAGCAGCTCATCCTGTTCATGGAGGTGCCGTATCTGTTCATCAAGGATATGTGTCCCCCCAGAATAGGTAAGACAATGGGATTCAATCTCTCTTTTCAAATTCCCCACAAGCTGTTGGATTTCAAAAAACAGATTTGAAGTGCCATAAAGTATATGCTTTGCGGCGATTTGCTCTGTGAGCAGCTCAATTTCACGGATTTTATGCTCAAAATGACTTTTATCACGATTATGATTATACATTCCACCTCCATGTTACAAATGATGATCATCAATACTACATGCGTTTAGACGACATTCAATAGTCGTTTACATATATGCGTTTGCAGCAGCTAAGAGGTGAAATTTCTTATACAAAGTGCACACGGCCACATAGTGCATTATCGCCACATGCTTTTATACCCGGCGCTTACAGTCAGATGATTGGGCAGTAAGTGACAATGCTGTACGGCGGCACTGCCTCAGTTCGTCCACCTGTTGTACCAGTTTCCGTTCGCTTTGCCCGAGGCATTCCCGTTTTCATACCCTCTGCGTACCTCCCTACACAGCTTTCTGAGAAGCTTTTATGCGCTGGTCGGTTCACTACCGTTCCGCTTATTTTTCACTTAAAAACCAGTTCACATCCTGGACGTTTGAGAGCTTGTCGCCGGAGAGCCATGTTAAAGTTGTCCCTGTGCCGGGCTGGAAAATAAGATTTGTTGTCAGGAAGGGGGGATTGCAGGCACAAAAAAACCACCTTTCGGTGGTTTCACGACACTGCTTATTGCTTTGATTATTCTGCTTTTTCCCATGGTAGCCGGAGTGGGACTTGAACCCACACAGCGCGAACGCCGAGGGATTTTAAATCCCTTGTGTCTACCGATTCCACCATCCGGCCAGGGAAGAAAGTGGAGGCGCGTTCCGGAGTCGAACCGGACTAGACGGATTTGCAATCCGCTACATAACCGCTTTGCTAACGCGCCTTAAATCTGTTGTCTTTCGACCTGCACCCGCAAGCTGCCGATGCATTAATCTGGAGCGGGAAACGAGACTCGAACTCGCGACCCCGACCTTGGCAAGGTCGTGCTCTACCAACTGAGCTATTCCCGCATGTCATCAAGTAACTATTTAACTACTTCCTAACCACTTGATTTCATTGTCGTCCGGCTAACTGTGCCGCCGTTCGATGCGTTGCATTCTACTGATATGACGTTTTGAGTCAACGTTATTTTTTGCATCTCAGGATCGTTTGCTGAAAATTAAGCCGAAACGATCACTGTTCAAGCAAATCACCGCGCGCAGCGTTCAAATATTGCAGCATTGACCACAGCGTCAGCACCGCCGCAACCCACAGCAGACCAATGCCGGCCCACTCTACCCAGGCATTCGGACGCCACAGCATCCATACCAGCGCCGCCATCTGTGCGGTGGTTTTAACTTTACCGATCCAGGACACCGCCACGCTGCTGCGTTTACCCAGCTCCGCCATCCACTCGCGCAGGGCAGAGATAATAATCTCACGGCCAATCATGGTCGCGGCAGGCAGCGTTACCCACCAGGTATGATAATGTTCCGCCACCAGCACCATCGCGATTGCCACCATCACCTTATCCGCAACCGGATCGAGGAACGCGCCAAAGCGGGTACTCTGGTTCCAGCGACGCGCCAGATAACCATCAAACCAGTCCGTAACGGCAGCGATCAGGAAAATCAGCGCACAGGCAAAAGGCGCCCAGACGACCGGCAGGTAAAATGCCAGGACGAAGAACGGAATGAGCACAACGCGAAAAAGAGTGAGCAACGTAGGGATATTAAATCGCATGATGACGGTAACTGTCTGTTGTCAGTAAAATTTAGCTCTATGTTGCTACAGAGCCCTCAATGTTTCAACGAGTAGTAGATCTTTTCTGCCAGCCCTTGCGAAATACCCGGCACTTTTGCAATTTCTTCCATACTGGCGTTGAGTAATCCTTGCAATCCGCCCATATACTTCAACAGCATCTGGCGACGTTTTGGCCCGACGCCTTCAATCGTCTCAAGGGTACTGGTATTTTTCACTTTCGCCCGTTTTTTACGGTGCCCACTGATGGCATGATCGTGCGACTCATCGCGGATATGCTGGATCACATGCAGCGCAGGGGAATCCGGCGGCAGGCTAAAGCCCTCGCCTTCCGGCTCAAAGAACAGCGTTTCCAGGCCAGCCTTACGATCTGCCCCTTTCGCTACCCCTAGCAGCAGCGGATGGTTCTTATCCCACTCCACGTCGAGCGATTCAAATACCGCCTTCGCCTGCCCCAACTGCCCTTTCCCGCCGTCGATAAGGATAACGTCCGGGATTTTGCTCTCTTCAATCGCTTTACCATAGCGACGGCGCAGCACCTGATTCATGGCGGCATAATCGTCACCGGGCGTAATGCCGGTGATGTTATAGCGACGATACTCTGCCCGCAGCGGACCGTTGGCATCAAAGACCACACACGACGCCACGGTCTGCTCACCCATCGTATGGCTGATGTCGAAGCATTCCATGCGTTTCACTTCCGGCAGCTTGAGCAGCGTAGCAAGCGCGGTTAAACGCTGGCTGACAGTCGACTGCTGGGAAAGTTTAGTGGTCAGCGCCGTGGCGGCATTGGTTCGCGCCAGCTTCAGATAGCGCGCGCGATCGCCGCGCGGTTTCGTCTGAACATTCACCCGGCGGCCTGCCAGCTCTGAAAGCGACTCCGCCAGCAGGGTTTTATCATCGAGCGTGAAGTCGAGCAGGATCTCCGAGGGCAGCGTACGCATCTGGCTGCCCTGCAAATAAAACTGGCCGACGAAGGTCTCCACCACTTCACCCAGCTCAGTGCCGCCCGGCACTTTCGGGAAGTAGCTGCGGCTGCCGAGCACTTTGCCCTGACGAATAAAAAGCACATGAACGCAGGCCAGACCGGCGTCAAAGGCTACGCCGATAACATCGAGGTCGTCGCCGGTATTGGAAACAAACTGCTTCTCGGTCACCCTGCGCACCGCCTGAATCTGGTCGCGGATGCGTGCGGCCTCCTCAAATTCCAGCGCCGCGCTGGCTTTTTCCATACGGGCAATCAGTTGCGTCAGCACCTGATCGTCTTTCCCGGCTAAAAACAGGCGGACATATTCCACCTGCTGCGCGTACTCTTCTTCGCTCACCAGCCCTTCAACGCACGGCCCCAGGCAGCGGCCAATCTGATATTGCAGGCATGGCCGGGAGCGGTTGCGATAAACGCTATTTTCGCACTGGCGAACAGGAAAGATTTTTTGCAAAAGCGCCAGCGTTTCCCGCACGGCATAACCGTTCGGGAACGGGCCGAAATATTCACCTTTCGCATGCTTAGCGCCACGATGCATCGCCAGCCGCGGGTGCGTGTCGCCGCTCAGAAAGATAAACGGATAGGACTTGTCATCGCGCAGCAGAACGTTGTAGCGCGGCTGATACAACTTAATGTAGTTGTGCTCAAGGAGCAGCGCTTCCGTTTCCGTATGCGTTACGGTGACATCAATGTTGTGAATAAGTGCGACCAGCGCTTCGGTTTTACGGGAGGCAAGGTTGCTGCGGAAATAGCTGGAAAGGCGTTTCTTCAGATCTTTCGCCTTACCGACATAGATAACCGTACCGCCAGCATCGTACATACGATAGACGCCTGGCTGGCTGGTGACGGTTTTCAGAAATGCTTTTGAATCGAACGCTTCACTCACTGACTTATTAACGACTCCGCATTGCACAAACCATGGCGAATGGCCAGGTGAGTCAGTTCGACATCACCGTGAATGTTCAATTTACTGAACATTCGATAGCGATAGCTGTTGACCGTTTTCGGGCTGAGATTCAGCTGCTCTGAGATCTCATTCACCTTCTGACCTTTAGTGATCATCAGCATAATCTGCAATTCGCGCTCAGACAAACTGGCAAACGGAGATTCCGTTTTTTCCGGTTCAATCTGACTCAGGGCCATCTGTTGAGCAATATCAGAAGCGATGTAGCGCTGCCCGGCGTAGACGGTGCGGATCGCATTGACGACCTCCTGCGGCGCGGCGCCTTTACTGAGATACCCGGCAGCCCCCGCCTGCATAACCCTGGCAGGCAGCGGATTTTCGGTATGGACGGTCAGCATGATAACTTTGGTATCAACGAACATGCGCGCGATTTTGCGCGTGGCTTCAAGCCCGCCAATACCGGGCATGTTCATATCCATCAGCACCACGTCTGCGGAGTTAGCGCGACACCATTTGACGGCATCTTCGCCACAGCACGCCTCGCCGGCAACTTTAATACCCTTTATATCTTCAAGAATGCGTCGTATCCCTGCGCGCACCAGTTCGTGGTCATCAACAAGAAGGACGTTGATCAAAGGAAATGTCTCCAGAATAGGGATAACGCTACTGACTGCTAATTGGGTTTATATTAACGGTTTTCCATGCAAGATTAAAACGCTAAAAAATCGGCTATTCGATTCTGGTCTCGTTTTTGGAAATTAAGCTGTACAGAAAGTGGAAAGAAAACCCTTGCCCGCCGGGCTTTTACCGCTATTTTTTAGCATCGACATTCGAAAAGTTACTAAAACAGTTGTTAACTCAAACGAAAAAGAGCGCGCGATTTTTTGTAACAACAATTAACGAATGGCGAACCGGGGATAAACATTTAATTGTCGCTAACATATTGGACAGGGTACCTTCATAATCCACGCCGCCCAATAATCACTGCGCGATAAGTATAAAAAACAACCACTGCATTTTTTGCCGTAGCTTGTGGTATACTCCGCCGCCTTAACTTTCATCGTCGCGCTCATGCGCTGTTTTATAATGAGGAAAATAAATGAGCACACCTGAATTTGCCACTGCCGAGAATAACCAGGAACTGGCACAGGAAGTAAACTGCCTGAAGTCGCTGCTGACGCTTATGCTACAGGCGATGGGCCAGGCTGATGCTGGTCGTGTGATCATTAAAATGGAAAAACAGATCGCGCAGATGGAAGACCAGGCGGAATCCGCTGTTTTTGCCAATACGGTTAAGCAAATTAAACAAGCCTACCGCCAGTAACAAAAACGGCTGGATGCAAAGCATTCAGCCGTTTTCTCGTCTGACACGCAGAACGTGATATCAGTCAGATAAGCCCCGTCGCCGCGGCATAACACGCTATCTGGATCTTATTCGGTGCGTTGAATTTCTTCTGCATATTCTTTTGATGGAAATTGACGGTATTTTCCGAGATGGAGAGAATGATGGCGATTTCTGCCGACGTCTTCCCTTCTGCGGTCCACTTCAGAATTTCCCGCTCACGCTTGCTGAATTTCATTTCAGGCGGCATCACCGTCTCATGTTCAAAGCGCAACAGTGTAGTGAGCGCCATCTGGACGAGCATTTGTAAACGCAGCTCAACTTCTTCACTGGATATCGAGTGTGCCTGTAAGCTGGTACATGACACGGAGAGGAAACCGAGCGCATGATTTGGCATCATCAGACACTGCGTTATTCCCTTGCGTAAACCGTGGTCCCGCGCGCCGTCCCATAATTGCTGGGCATCCGTGAATAATTCATCCGTCCAGGGCAAATGTCCCTGAATGAAATTCTCCGGCTTCAGCACCGGGTCAATGGCGAAATAATTCTCGGACTGATATTGCGCCATCCATTGTTGCGGATAACTGGAATGGACGGAGGTTCGCGGGCGGGTAAATGGCACAGGGTGTCGAACACAAAGCGCATAATAATCGAATTCAAGCGCCTGCGTTTGTCGCTGAAGTTCCTGATATACCTCTTCGGCACAGGTCATTTCCTGAAACCGGAGGAAGCATTCCCGTCGCCAGGTGAAAAAGTCTATATCCCTCATACTTACTGAATGAAGCCTCTGATAAAGATAATCATTATTATGGTGAATATAACCTAACACATAAAGCATGATTATTTATATAAAATATCGGCCACAGGCAGATTATCTTTAATTTGGCGATGGCTTATCCACATCAGGCGGAATAAAAAAGCAACAGAACGGAGTTTAAGGGAGGATAATTTGCTCCAGAAGCGGCATCTGGAGCAAATTGAACGCTAAAATGCTACTGCATTAAGAATTTTTCAAGGAACTGACGGGTTCGGGGCTGCTGCGGATTGGCAAACAGCGCTTTAGCCGGCCCCTGCTCAACTATTCTCCCCTGATCCATGAAAATAGCCCGATCGGCAACGTCGCGAGCGAAGCTCATTTCATGCGTCACAATCACCATCGTGCGTTTCTCCTGCGCCAGCTGTCGGATCGTGTTCAGTACTTCCCCGACCAGCTCAGGATCGAGCGCGGATGTGGGTTCGTCAAACAGGATCACATCCGGGCGCATCGCCAGCGCGCGCGCAATGGCGACACGCTGCTGCTGCCCGCCAGATAAGCGACGCGGATAGCTCGTCTCCTTCCCTGCCAGCCCAACCTTCGCCAGCAGCTCGCGGGCGCGGACCGTCGCGTCTTCCTTAGGTTCCCCCTTGACGATGACCGGCCCTTCAATAATGTTTTCCAGCACCGTGCGGTGCGGAAAGAGATTAAAGCTCTGGAACACGAAGCCGACATGCTGGCGCAGGCGGCGAATCAGCCCTTTTTGCTGGCTGATGGGTTTCCCGGTATCAATGGTGATATCACCCACGCGGATCGTCCCGCCTTCGGGCTGCTCCAGTAAATTGATGCTGCGCAGCAGCGTGGTTTTGCCTGACCCGCTCGGGCCGATAATTGCTACCACTTCGCCCTGCTCAACCTCAAGATCAATGCCATGCAGCACCGTTTGTCCATGGAATTTTTTCACCAGGTTTTTGACGTCAATTGCACTCATTTTGGATCACGCTCCTGGCGGTTAAGCTGGTTTTCAAAATAGTTTTGCAGAGCGGACAGTACCGTCGCCATCACCCAGTAAATCAGCGAGGCCGCCAGATACATGGTAAACACTTCCAGCGTGCGCGAGGTGATCAGCTGCGCCTGACGGAACAGCTCCGGCACCTGAATGGTCGCCGCAAGCGAGGTGTCTTTCACCAGGCTGATAAAGCTGTTGCTCAGCGGCGGCAGCGCCACGCGCGCCGCCTGGGGCAGGATCGCCCGGCGCAGCGTCTGCCACGGGGTCATCCCGATACTGGCCGCCGCTTCCCACTGTCCTTTATCGATGGAGGAGATCGCCGCACGCAGCGTTTCAGAGGTGTACGCCGCGGTATTCAGCGACAGGCCAATCATCGCCGCCGGGATCGGATCCAGCTCAATACCAAACTGTGGCAGCCCGTAGTAAATCATAAACAGCTGGGCGATAAGCGGCGTTCCGCGGAACACGGAGATGTAAAACCGCGCCAGCCACCGCACCGGCCAGATGTTCGACATGCGCATCAGTGCCAGCACAAACCCGAGCACCAGCCCGAAGAACATCCCGCCGATACTGAGCTGTAAAGTAAACACCGCGCCCTTAAGCAAGAACGGCAGCGAATCAATAACCAGTTGAATACTTTCTTGCATTATTATTTTTCTACCTGATTTTTAGACATGAGGATGATAGGCAAACAGCGCAGGCGCCCCGCCAGTATGAACAAACAAAATGGGTCCTTCATCCTTAAAGCGCTTGCGGGCGATGCCGTCGATCAGGCCCGCCATTGCCTTGCCGGTATAGACCGGGTCGAGCAGAATACCTTCGAGACGGGCCAGCAGCTTAACGGCCTCCATCCCTTCATCATTGGGGGTGCCATAGCCCGGCGCGAAATAGTCATCCCACAGCAATATCTCCGCCTTCGCCTGAAGCGCAAGCTGTTCAGCCACCGCCTGTTGCAGGGTGACGACTTTCGGCTTCTGTTCCGCAACGCTTCTGGAAACCGTCACGCCAATCAGCTCGACCTCCGGCATCAGTTGCTCAAGCCCGACCGCTAAACCAGCATGGGTCCCCGCACTGCCGGACGCCACCACCACCGAGGATAAACTCACCGCGCCTTCGCACTGCTGAGCGATTTCCAGCGCGCTCTCAACATAGCCGAGGGCACCCAGCGCATTCGAGCCGCCAACCGGGATCACGTACGGACGAAAACCCTGCGCTTCCAGACGCGTCGCCAGCTCGTCGAGCTGTGCAGCCGGGTCGGTCAACGCGTCGACCATTTCAACCTGCACGTTGAACAGATCCAGCAGCAAACGGTTACCGTTAGTCAGGTAATTCTCTGCCTGCGTCCCGATCGGGTTCTCCAGCAGGGCTACGCAGTGGAGTCCCAGCTTCGCCGCCACTGCCGCCGTCTGGCGAACGTGGTTAGACTGAATTGCCCCGGCGGTGATCAGCGTGTCCGCGCCTTCGCGCAGGGCATCGGCGGCGAGAAATTCCAGCTTGCGCAGCTTATTTCCGCCCATCGCCATGGGCGTCACATCGTCACGCTTAATGAATATATCGCGCCCCAGATAGTCAGAAAATCGCGGCAGATACTCCAGCGGCGTGGGTGCGCCGATAAATTCCAGACGGGGAAAGCGCGTTAAATTCTGTAGTGACATGGTTCCTCCGGTCACGCAAACAATTGTTATTTCATTATGCACGCAGACGCGCGAGAAATAAAAAAGGCGCTTTTAAAAGCGCCTTTTTTTGTCAGTCAGAGACTTATTTCGTCACGTCTGCGCCGAACCACTTCTCAGAAAGCGCCTTCAGGCTGCCGTCTTTCTGCATCTCAGCAATGGCGCCGTCGATGGCTTTCAGCAGATCCTCGTTACCTTTACGCACCGCCACGCCGGACTCCTGACGGGAGAACGCATCACCCGCGACAGCCAGGGTATTGTTGGTTTTCTTCACCAGATCCAGCGCTGCCAGGCGGTCAACCAGAATGGCGTCAATACGGCCTACGCGTAGATCCTGGTATTTCGTCGGGTCATCATCGTAGGTACGGATGTCCACGCCCTGCACGTTCTGGCGCAGCCACTCTTCGTAGTTGGTGCCCAGACCGACGCCGACTTTCTTACCTTTCAGATCCGCTGCGGATTTGATACTGCCTTCGTTACCTTTCTTCACCAGCGCCTGAATACCGGACACGGTGTACGGCGTGGAGAAGTCATACTTCTTCTTACGCTCGTCAGAAATGGTTACCTGGTTAATCACCACGTCAATACGTTTGGAATCCAGTGACGCCAGCATCCCGTCCCATTTGGTGGGTTTCAGTGAGGCTTTAACGCCGAGGTGTTTTGCCAGCTCCTGCGCAAACTCCACTTCAAAACCGGTCAGTTTACCGTCGTCGCCCTGGAAGCTGAACGGAGGATAGGTTCCTTCCAGCCCAACCAGCAGCGTGCCGCGCTCTTTAACTTTGTTGAGCAGATTCTCTGCCGCGAACGTTTTCACGCTCATCCCCGCGACCAGCGCAACGGCCATCATCCCCATCAGCGCCTGACGACCCAGAAGTGCTAATTTCATAAGTACCCCGATACAGTGGAATTTTTGAGTAGTGTAGAGAAATCGCCTGCAACGTCAAAGGCGGCTGCGCTACATCTTATTCTTTTTTAATATATATCAGAAGTTGTTCCGGCGCGGACTTTCTGCTTTATGACGCCCGGCATCTGGACTTTATATTGCGCGTACTTTCGCAGCGCGATGCGGTAATTATTGGTACTGGTGGCGGGCAACCAGGGTTCCAGATTTTCATCCAGGTATCCGGTCGTCAGCAGATCGCGGGAGATATTTTGCATGGTCAAATGCTGACCCAGGCGGCGCAGGCGAACCACGTATTCACGCACGGTGCCGTGACTCATCTCCGTTTGTTCAAACAGGAATTGCTTGAAGCCGATAATATCGAAGAAGTCGCTTTGCTCTTTGCAATGGAGATCGCCACAGAAACGGCAAAGCGCTACCCACTCTTTTTGCTCTTCAAGCCAGGCGGCTTCATCCATCAGCGTGTCGAGGCGGGAAATCGCAATCTTATTCACGATTTCACCGCGACGAACCAGCGTGATGCGGTCGAGTAATTTTTTACAGTGGGCGCAATGCGTCTGGCTGTGTTTAAAGTCTTTCAGGTAGCGGCTTAAAGGCCGTCTTTTAGATTGCTGCACCGTCATGATAACTCCTGGTTGTCAATACGTTGTGCGGCATTTCCAAGGCGAATAACTCACCTATAACTTACCCAGTTTTGTGCGCAGGCGTTTAATGGCCTGGCTGTGCAGCTGGCTCACCCGTGACTCGCCCACCTCCAGCACGGCGCCAATCTCTTTGAGATTGAGCTCTTCCTGGTAATAGAGGGTTAACACCAGTTGCTCACGTTCCGGTAAAGCTTCAATCGCTTCCATCACGCGCTGGCGTAAATTCCCTTCCAGTAAATGGTGTAACGGGTTCTCTTGCTGGTGTTCATCGGTCACCAGCTCGATGCTATCGCCATGCTCTTCGCGCCACTCATCATAAGAGAAGAGTTGGCTGTTATTGGTATCGAGCAACATCTGGCGATACTCTTCAACAGGAATGCCCAGACGCTCCGCTACTTCGGTTTCCGTTGCGTTGCGCCCCAGCTCCTGTTCCAGCTGCCCCATCGCATGCGCCACTTCGCGCGCGTTGCGGCGAACGCTGCGCGGCACCCAGTCGCGGCTGCGCAGCTCGTCCAGCATCGCACCACGAATACGCTGCACTGCGTAAGTCGTAAATGCCGTTCCTTGCAGAGCGTCGTACCGGTCAACTGCATTCAATAACCCGATACCGCCCGCCTGTAGCAGATCGTCCAGTTCCACGCTCGCCGGCAAACGCACCTGGAGGCGCAATGCTTCGTGACGCACCAGCGGAACATAACGCTGCCACAGCGAGTGTTTATCCATTACACCTTCAGCGGTATAGAGTGAATTCACGATAAACAGCCCTGCGTTAGTTGAGTTATCGGCATGATTATCCGATTCTGGAGGGGTTTTAATCGGGTGAATAGTGGGTGAAATGAGGGGTTATTTGGGGGGTTACGTATGTACGTGGACAGAAAAAACCCCGCCGAAGCGGGGTTTGAGCGTAATCAGGCGATTAGCCTTGCAGCAGAGACAGAACCTGCTGAGGAACCTGGTTAGCTTTAGCCAACACGGAGTTACCGGCTTGCTGAATGATCTGCGCTTTAGACATATTTGACACTTCGGTCGCATAGTCGGCGTCCTGGATACGGGACTGCGCTTCAGACAGGTTGGTAGTGGTGTTGTTCAGGTTGGTTACGGCAGAGCTCAGACGGTTCTGTACCGCACCCAGAGAAGAACGGAATTTATCGATGGAGCTGATAGCGTCGTCCAAGGCTTTCAGTGGGTCAGTAGTGGCAGTAGTAGCAGTCTGAGCGTCAGTGGTGATCTTACCATTCGCATCTTTGTGCGCAACCTTGCCAGAACCATTGGTGATAGAGCCATCAGTCTGAACAAAATAAGTAGCTGTATTTGTGGTGGTTAATGCAGCGTTGTTATCAACATACACATCCGCAGCACCGCTTTTAACCGCACCGGCGTTGTCAACGGCATAGCCGGTAGATGTTGTATAACCTGCAGCAGCACCGCTCTGCAGTTTGTCAGCGCTGATAGAGGCATTAGCAACATCGATAGTACCAGCCGTACCGCCTGTCAGAGTCAGGGTTTCGCCAGATGCTGTGGTAATAGAAGAAGCAATCGCAGTACCACCGCCGTTAGCCTGCAGACCAGCCAGTGTTGCAACAGGTGGGGTACCCGCGCTGTTTTTGGTCAGGTTGCCGGTAGTATCCAGATACAGAGCAGCACCATCATCTTTAGCGGTTAAAGTACCGTCTTTAGCAATGATGACGTCTTGTTTAGTTGTACCGATAGTAACGGTAGCTGAGGTAGTGTCGCCCGCAGCTGGGTTCAGGTAGCTCAGAACCTGAGCAGAGGTAGCGCCTGTTACACCGAAAGTAAACTTGTCGTTTGCTTTATCGTAGGTGTAGGTATTTGCTGCTCCTGAGAGACCATCAGCAACAGTGCCAACACTGAGGACAGTGTCACCATTTGCCAGGCTACCTAATACATCTGCAGAAGATGCAGCTTTAAATCCTGCAGAACCTGTGTACGTATTACCAGCCAGGGTAAAGCCAGCAGCGGTCATATCGGCTGCAGTTGCAACTGCGTTGGCTACGCCACCTTTACCGTTAACGTTAAAGCCGGACAGTTTCAGAGTATTAGAGTCGATTTGTTTCAGGTCGATGGTGATGGTCTGGCCATCGTTCGCGCCAACCTGAATTTTCATGGAGCCGTCTTTTGCCAGCACGTTCACGCCGTTGAACTGGGTCTGACCGGATACGCGGTCAATTTCATCCAGACGGGATTTGATTTCGTCCTGGATAGAGTCCAGGTCAGACTGGGAGTTAGTACCAGTAGAGGACTGAACGGTCAGCTCACGGATACGCTGTAAGTTGTTGTTAATCTCAGACAGTGCGCCTTCAGTGGTCTGCGCAACGGAGATACCGTCGTTGGCGTTACGTGCAGCCTGGGTCAGACCTTTGATGTTAGAGGTGAAGCGGTTAGCAATCGCCTGGCCAGCAGCGTCATCTTTTGCGCTGTTGATACGCAGACCGGATGACAGACGCTCAATGGCAGTAGACATTGAAGACTGGTTCTTGTTGATGTTGTTCTGAGTGATCAGCGAGAGGCTGTTGGTATTAATGACTTGTGCCATGATTTCGTTTCCTGTTGTTCATCAAATCTGTGGATTAGATTTGGGTTTCCACCCTTCGGCTTCATCGCCGTCAAAGGTGTTATCGTCTGGTCCAAAACAACCTTTAGAATTTTTTTCAGGATCGCATCATTTTTTTTAGCCACAGAAATACTCTTCTCCAATAGCGTTATTCTCGCCATTAAAAATTTGAACCTAACCGTAAACTTTCCTGAGTTGAGGCCGATAACCACACTATTCGTTCTACGTGTCGTTACATTAAGGAATAAATATGGCAAGTATTTCTACGTTGGGAGTCGGCTCAGGTCTACAGTTAGGAGACATTCTGGATAGTCTTACCGCTGCACAGAAGGCTCAGTTAACGCCAATCACCAAACAGCAGTCTTCCTACACAGCAAAACTCAGCGCCTACGGCACGTTGAAAAGTGCACTGGAATCCTTCCAGACGGCAAATACTGCGTTAAGTAAAGCGGACCTCTTTACCGCGACCACCACGATTAGCAGCTCAACGGCGTTTAGCGCAACCACTACCGGCAGCGCAATCGCGGGTAAATACACCATTAGTGTGTCGCAGCTCGCTCAGGCCCAAACGCTGACTACGTCAAAAACTCAAAGCGACAGCAAAACGGCGATCGCAACCGCGGACAGCAAGATCACCATTCAGCAGGGCGGCGATAAAAAACCCGTCACTATTGATATCAGCGCAGCAAACTCGTCTCTGACAGGCATCCGCGACGCAATCAATAAAGCGGATGCAGGCGTTAGCGCCAGTATTATTAACGTTGGTAACGGTGAGTATCGTCTGTCCATTACCTCTAAAGAGACTGGCGAAGACAATGCGATGACCATCAGCGTCAGCGGCGATTCGGCGCTGCAATCTTTTATGGGTTACAACGGCACGAAAGGTGATGCCAGCAACGGCATGCTAGAAAGCGTTAACGCGCAAAACGCTAAACTAAAAGTCAACAACGTCGACATAGAAAACAGCAGTAACACCATCAGCGATGCGCTGGAAGACATCACGCTGAACCTGAATGATATTACGAGCGGCAACCAGACCTTAACCATCACCAACGACACCAGCAAAGCAACCAAAGCGATAAACGACTGGGTTACCGCTTATAACTCACTGCAAGACACCTTTAGCAGCCTGACAAAATATACAGCAGTGGATGCAGGCTCAGACGCTCAGAATACCAGCAACGGCGCGTTATTAGGCGACAGTACGCTACGCACTATTCAGACTCAGTTGAGAAGCGTGCTGAATAACCCTCACACCAGTTCCAATATCAAGACCCTTGCTCAAGCTGGCATCACTACCGACCCAAGCACCGGTAAACTGGAAGTGGATGATGACAAGCTTAGCGCGGCAATGAAAAACAGCGCGGCTGGTATCAAAGACCTGCTGATCGGTGACGGGAAAACATCCGGTATCACCACCACCGTTGGAACAAACCTCACAGGTTGGCTCTCCAGCACCGGCATCATTCAGGCTGCCAAAGATGGCGTCAGTAAAACCCTGAACAATTTAACTAAGCAATATAACGCGGCCAGCGAGCGTATCGACACCATGGTAGCGCGTTATAAAGAACAGTTTACGCAATTAGACGTCATGATGAACTCGCTGAACTCTACCAGCAGTTACCTGACGCAGCAGTTCGAAAATACGTCCAGCAACAAGTAGTAAACGCTAATCAGACCCGAGGGGGATAACATGTACGGCGCAAAAGGCACGCAAGCCTACGCAAAGATAGAAGTTGAAAGCGCGGTGATGAGCGCCAGCCAGCAGCAGCTGGTTATCATGCTATTTGATGGAGCCCTCAGCGCACTGGTACGGGCACGTCTGTTCCTTGCAGACGGTAATATACAGGCAAAAGGGCTGGCGCTCTCCAAAGCGATTAATATCATCGAAAATGGCCTGAAGGTCGGATTGGATGAAGAGAGTAAAGACGAGTTAACACAAAACCTGATCGCTCTCTATGCCTATATGGTTCGTCGCCTGCTTCAGGCCAACCTTCGCAATGATGCCAGTGCCATCGAAGAGGTGGAAAATTTACTGCGCAATATTGCGGATGGCTGGAAGGAGGCAGCAGGTATACCAACTCTTGTCCAGGACGCCGTCTAATGAGTAACGCACCGCAACTTTATGCCCTTTATCAGCAACTCCTTGAGCAGAGCCAGTTGATGTTGCGACTGGCCCGGCAGGGACTATGGGATGATCTGATCATCTGTGAAACCGACTATGTTAATGCGGTGCACTCACTGGCTCGTCTCACTCAGGAAAGTGAACCTTCGATGCAGATTCAGGAGCAGCTTCGCCCGACGCTGCGGGTGATCCTGGACAACGAAGGCCAGGTAAAAACGTTGCTGCAAGCCAGAATGGATGAACTGGCGAAGCTGGTTGGGCAATCCTCCATCCAGAAAACCGTTCTCTCCACCTACGGTAACCAGGGCGGTCATGTCCTGGTTCCACAAAGTAATAGCGATATTAATTAGCCATTTAACTGGCGTTCGAGCGTTAACCGTTTCGTTCGCCAGGCATTTCTGCCAAACCTGCTCCATACTTGAGTTTCGCGACCTCATGGAGATGGTGCATGCGCAACCCAACACTTTTACAATGTTTTCACTGGTACTACCCCACCGGCGGTGAACTGTGGCGAGAAGTCACGGCATTAGCCCCCAACCTGAACGAAATCGGCATCAATATGGTCTGGTTACCGCCGGCATACAAAGGGGCATCCGGCGGCTATTCCGTCGGGTATGACTCTTATGACCTTTTCGACCTCGGTGAGTTTGACCAGAAAGGCAGCGTCGCCACCAAATACGGCGATAAAGCCCAGCTGCTGGAGGCCATCAACGCCTTAAAAAGCAACCAGATTGCGGTGCTTCTGGACGTGGTGGTCAACCATAAAATGGGGGCCGATGAAAAGGAACCCGTCCGCGTGCAGCGTGTGGATGCTCAGGATCGCACCCAAATCAGCGATGAGATCATCGAATGCGAAGCCTGGACGCGTTACACCTTCCCCGTTCGGGCCGGGCAGTATTCGCAGTTCATCTGGGATTACAAATGCTTCAGCGGTATCGACCACATTGAAAACCCCAATGAGGACGGTATCTTCAAAATCGTGAACGACTACACCGGCGAAGGCTGGAACGATCAGGTCGACGACGAGATGGGCAATTTCGATTACCTGATGGGTGAAAATATCGATTTTCGCAACCATGCGGTGACGGAGGAGATCAAATACTGGGCGCGCTGGGTGATGGAGCAAACCCACTGCGACGGCTTCCGCCTGGACGCGGTAAAACACATCCCGGCCTGGTTCTATAAAGAGTGGATTGAGCACGTCCAGGAGGTGGCCCCGCAGCCGCTGTTTATTGTGGCGGAATACTGGTCTCACGAAGTGGATAAATTGCAGCACTACATCAATCAGGTGGACGGTAAAACCATGCTGTTTGATGCGCCACTGCAAATGAAATTTCACGAAGCCTCACGCCAGGGACGCGACTACGATATGAGCCAGATTTTCACCGGTACGCTGGTGGAAGCCGATCCGTTCCATGCCGTGACGCTGGTTGCCAACCACGATACCCAACCCTTGCAGGCGCTGGAAGCCCCGGTTGAAGCCTGGTTCAAACCGCTGGCCTACGCGCTCATCCTGCTGCGTGAAAACGGCGTGCCGAGCGTGTTCTACCCGGATCTTTTTGGCGCCAGCTATGACGACACCGGCGGGGATGGCGAGACGTATCACATCGATATGCCTGTGATTGAACAGCTCCACGAGCTGATCCTCGCCCGGCAGCGTTTTGCCCACGGCGTGCAGACGCTGTTTTTCGATCATCCAAACTGCATTGCGTTCAGCCGCAGCGGGACTGAGGAACACCCGGGCTGTGTTGTGGTGCTGTCGAATGGCGATGACGGCGAGAAGACGATCTGCCTCGGGGAGAATTACGGCAACAAGACCTGGCGTGATTTTTTAGGCAACCGCGAGGAAACCGTGACCACGGCGGCGGATGGCGAAGGGACGTTCTTCTGTAACGGGGGAAGCGTCAGCGTCTGGGTGATTGAGGACGCGCTGTAGTGCTGGGAAAGTGCGGCCTGATGCCCTCACCCCGACCCTCTCCCACAGGGAGAGGGAGCAAACCCTAAAAACGGCAATATGATTGCCGTTTTGCTTTTACCGCTACGGAAGCTTACTCTCCAGCGGATTCTTGCTCAGGTAATCTGCGCATTCCACTGTTGGACGGTCAACCTTGTACAGTTCCATACCGTCATACTCCAGCGCCGCCCCATCACGCTCCAGCGGATAGACATCCAGCTTACGCGTCACGTTGTAATAATCATCTGAACGCAGCATGATCTTACCCGGCACCGCGATAACGCGCTGCCACTGACGGCAATCCAGCGTATCCCCCTCTGGCGTCACCACCAGCGTGGCGATCGCTTCCGGGCTCACCATCGCGCTCTGCGGCCCTTTCGACTGCCAGTAACCTGCCAGTTGCGAAGGTACCGGGTGCTTAATCACTTCCTGATAGTTATCTACCTGAACACATCCCGCTAACGTCAGCATCGCAGCCACAATTGCTACTTTTTTCATCATCTTTCCTGCATGCGAAGAAAAAAATATTGTGGCATTAAAGCCATCAGGCTGCCAGCGTAAGATAGGTATTGATTAAACCTGCATCCCCATCACTTCCTGGTATGCCGACACCAGCTTGTTACGCACCTGCAACCCCATCTGCAATGACACCGACGCTTTTTGCAGATCGGCCATCACATCGTTGAGCGCCACGCCGGGTTCGCCAAGGGTAAATCTCTCAGCCTGGGTACGGGCCGCGTTTTGCTTGTCGCTGATCCGGTCCAGCGCCGCATGCAGTTGACCGGCGAAGCTAACGCCCGACGGCTGGTCAGCCACGCTCTGATTACGGGCGGTCATCGCCGTTGCCTGTAACTGACTGAGTACCCCTTCAATGCCCTGTATAGCCATGACTCTCCCCTGGATGGTTTTTTACGAGGTCAAGACTAACAGCTTGTCAATAAGATAATGGCGGTAAATAGCGTTAAAAAACCAGGTTATTTGACGCATAGAAAATCCCGAATCATCAAATAATGGCAGGGCCATCAGTATGGAACTTTTGTCGTGTTTGCCGACCCGGGAGTCAGTTTTGTTTCTCTACACGAATAACGTAAACCACCAGGATTTAAGAGGTGCGCAATGAGTGCGACAGCAGCATCGACAGCGCCACAGAATAAATCACTCGAGTGGATGAACCGCCTTCGCGCCAACCCTAAGATCCCGTTGATTGTGGCAGGCGCTGCCGCCATTGCGATCGTTGTCGCGATGGTCTTATGGGCAAAAAGCCCGGATTACCGCACGCTCTACAGCAACCTTTCTGACCAGGATGGCGGTGCCATCGTCACCCAGTTAACCCAGATGAACATCCCGTATCGCTTTGCCGATAACGGTGGTGCGCTTGAAGTACCGGCAGATAAAGTGCACGAGCTTCGCCTGCGTCTCGCCCAGCAGGGGCTGCCAAAAGGCGGCGCGGTTGGTTTTGAGCTGCTGGATCAGGAAAAATTCGGCATCAGTCAGTTCAGCGAGCAGGTTAACTATCAGCGCGCACTGGAAGGTGAGCTGGCCCGTACGATTGAAACCTTAGGCCCGGTGAAAAGTGCCCGCGTGCACCTGGCGATGCCTAAGCCGTCCCTGTTTGTCCGTGAACAAAAGTCCCCTTCGGCCTCTGTGACCGTTAACCTCGAACCTGGCCGTGCGCTGGATGAAGGGCAGATCAGCGCCGTCACGCACCTGGTCTCCAGTGCGGTGGCCGGCCTGCCGCCGGGTAACGTTACGCTGGTGGATCAGAGTGGTCATCTGCTGACGCAGTCCAACACCGCCGGGCGCGATCTCAATGACGCCCAGCTGAAATACGCCGCGGATGTGGAAGGCCGTCTCCAGCGTCGCATCGAAGCGATTCTGGGCCCGGTGGTCGGCAGCAGCAACGTACACGCGCAGGTCACCGCGCAGATTGATTTCTCGAATAAAGAACAGACCGAAGAGCAGTACGCTCCGAACGGGGATGCCTCCCGCGCCGTGTTACGCTCGCGTCAGATCAATGAGACGGAACAGGTCGGCGGACAGTATCCTGGCGGTGTGCCGGGCGCGCTCTCTAACCAGCCTGCGCCTGCCAACGCCGCGCCAATCTCCACCCCGCCGGCAAACCCGCAGAACGGTCAGCAAACGAATCAGCAGACGACCTCGACCGCGAACAGTACCGGCCCGCGTAACAGCAGCCGTAACGAAACGACCAACTACGAAGTCGACCGGACTATCCGCCATACCAAACTGAACACGGGCGATATTCAGCGTCTCTCTGTTGCCGTGGTGGTGAACTACAAAACGCTGCCGGACAGTAAACCGCTGCCGCTCACGGCGGAGCAGATGAAGCAGATCGAAGATTTAACCCGCGAAGCGATGGGCTTCTCTGAAAAACGTGGCGATACCCTCAACGTTGTGAACTCACCGTTCAACCCGGTGGATGAGACCGGTGGCGAACTGCCGTTCTGGCAACAGCAGGCGTTCTTCGATCAGCTGATGTCCGCAGGCCGCTGGCTGCTGGTGCTGATTGTCGCGTGGCTGCTGTGGCGTAAGGGCGTTCGTCCTCAGCTACAGCGCCGTGCTGAAGCCGAGAAAGCCGCGCTGGAACAGAAGAACGCGCGTCCGGACGAGGAAGAAGCGGTTGAAGTTCGTCTCAGCAAAGATGAACAGATGCAGCAGCGCCGTGCTAACCAGCGTATGGGCGCAGAGGTGATGAGCCAGCGCATTCGCGAAATGTCAGATAACGATCCGCGCGTCGTCGCGCTGGTCATCCGCGGTTGGATGGGTAACGAACATGAGTAATACGCTTACAGGCACCGATAAGAGCGTCATCCTGCTGATGACCATTGGCGAAGATCGCGCGGCGGAAGTGTTTAAACACCTCTCCCAGCGAGAAGTGCAGATCCTCAGCGCGGCGATGGCCAACGTGCGCCAGATCTCCAACAAGCAGCTGACAGAAGTGCTGGCGGAGTTTGAGCAGGAAGCCGAGCAGTTTGCCGCGCTCAACGTCAACGCCAACGAATACCTGCGCTCCGTGCTGGTTAAGGCGCTGGGCGAAGAGCGCGCCGCCAGCCTGCTGGAAGATATTCTCGAAACGCGCGACACCGCCAGCGGGATCGAAACGCTCAACTTTATGGAGCCGCAAAGCGCCGCCGATCTTATTCGCGACGAGCACCCGCAGATTATCGCCACCATTCTGGTCCACCTTAAACGGGGTCAGGCGGCCGATATTCTGGCGCTGTTTGACGAGCGCCTGCGCCACGACGTGATGCTGCGTATCGCCACCTTCGGCGGCGTCCAGCCAGCCGCGCTGGCGGAGCTGACCGAAGTGCTGAACAACCTGCTCGACGGCCAGAACCTCAAGCGCAGCAAAATGGGTGGCGTGAGAACGGCAGCGGAAATCATCAACCTGATGAAAACGCAGCAGGAAGAGGCGGTTATTACGGCGGTACGCGAGTTCGACGGCGAGCTGGCGCAGAAAATTATCGACGAGATGTTCCTGTTCGAAAACCTGGTCGAAGTGGACGATCGCAGCATCCAGCGCCTGCTCCAGGAGGTGGACTCCGAATCGCTGCTTATCGCCCTCAAAGGCGCCGAGCAGCCGCTGCGCGAGAAGTTCCTGCGCAACATGTCCCAGCGTGCGGCCGATATCCTGCGCGACGACCTGGCCAACCGTGGCCCGGTGCGTTTGTCTCAGGTGGAAAACGAACAGAAAGCGATCCTGCTTATTGTTCGTCGTCTGGCAGAAACCGGCGAGATGGTGATTGGCAGCGGAGACGACACCTATGTCTGATGAACTGTCGTGGAAGCGCTGGACGCCTGACGACCTCTCCCCTCCCACCGCAGAGTTCACCCCTGCCGTTGTGTCGTCCGACGAGGGCGACGCCGGGGCGGGCATCCTCGAGCTGAGTGAAGAGGAACAGCGCGCCCAGATGCTGGCCCAGATGCAAATGCAGGCGCACGAGCAGGGCTTCAACGCCGGGATGAACGAAGGCCGTCAGACCGGGCACGCACAGGGTTATCAGGAAGGGCTGGCGAAAGGTTTAGAGCAGGGCATCGAGCAGGCGCGCCAGCAGCAGGCGCCGCTGCATGCCCGCATGCAGCAGCTGGTGAGCGAGTTTCAGCACACGCTGGATGCGCTCGACAGCGTGATTGCCTCGCGCCTGATGCAGATGGCGCTGGAGGCGGCCCGTCAGGTGATCGGCCAGACGCCGGTAGTGGATAACGCCGCGCTGATTAAGCAGATCCAGGGGCTGCTCCAGCAGGAGCCGCTGTTCAGCGGCAAACCACAGCTGCGCGTTCATCCTGATGATTTGCAGCGCGTGGAAGAGAGCCTCGGCGCGACGCTGAGCCTGCACGGCTGGCGGCTGCGCGGCGATCCGTCGCTCCATCACGGAGGCTGTAAGGTCTCGGCGGATGAGGGCGATCTGGATGCCAGCGTCGCGACCCGCTGGCAGGAACTGTGCCGCCTGGCGGCACCGGGAGTCGTCTGATGACCGCTCGCCTTACGCGCTGGCTTAACACGCTCGATAATTTTGAAACGAAGATGGCGCAGCTGCCATCCGTTCGTCGTTATGGACGCCTGACGCGCGCCACCGGTCTGGTTCTGGAAGCCACGGGGCTGCAACTTCCGCTCGGCGCCACCTGCGTGATTGAGCGTCAGGACGGGGGGGAGACGCGTGAAGTGGAAAGCGAAGTGGTCGGGTTCAACGGTCAGCGCCTGTTTCTGATGCCCCTTGAAGAAGTGGAAGGGATTTTGCCCGGCGCCCGCGTCTACGCGAAAAACATCAGCGGTGACGGCCTGCAAAGCGGCAAACAGCTGCCGCTCGGTCCGGCGCTGCTGGGCCGCGTGCTGGACGGAAGCGGCAAACCGCTCGATGGCCTGCCCTCCCCTGATACCACCGAAACCGGCGCGCTGATCACCCAACCCTTCAACCCGCTGCAACGCACCCCAATCGAGCACGTACTGGATACCGGCGTGCGGCCGATTAACGCCCTGCTCACCGTGGGACGCGGCCAGCGTATGGGGCTGTTTGCCGGCTCCGGCGTGGGTAAATCGGTCCTGCTCGGCATGATGGCGCGTTATACCCAGGCGGACGTTATCGTGGTAGGCCTGATTGGTGAGCGTGGTCGCGAAGTCAAAGATTTCATCGAAAACATTCTGGGTGCGGAGGGCCGCGCCCGCTCGGTGGTGATCGCCGCGCCTGCGGACGTGTCGCCGCTACTGCGTATGCAGGGTGCCGCCTACGCCACGCGTATTGCGGAAGATTTCCGCGACCGGGGCCAGCACGTGCTGCTGATTATGGACTCCCTGACCCGCTACGCGATGGCGCAGCGTGAGATTGCGCTGGCCATCGGCGAGCCGCCCGCGACCAAAGGCTACCCGCCGTCGGTCTTCGCCAAGCTCCCGGCGTTGGTTGAGCGCGCGGGGAACGGCATCAGCGGCGGCGGCTCCATCACCGCGTTCTATACGGTACTGACCGAAGGCGATGACCAGCAGGACCCGATTGCCGACTCCGCGCGAGCGATCCTCGACGGCCATATCGTGCTGTCGCGCCGTCTGGCCGAAGCCGGGCACTATCCAGCAATTGATATTGAAGCCTCGATCAGCCGTGCGATGACGGCCTTGATCACCGAGCAACACTACGCCCGCGTGCGTAACTTCAAACAACTGCTCTCCAGCTTCCAGCGCAACCGCGATCTGGTAAGCGTCGGGGCGTACGCCAAAGGCAGCGACCCGATGCTCGATAAAGCGATTGCCCTGTGGCCGCAGCTGGAGGCATTTCTGCAACAGGGTATTTTTGAACGCGCCGACTGGGAAGATTCCCTCCAGGCACTGGAGCTGATTTTCCCGCAGGTGTAACACAGGTGGAGGGCGAAGGTCATGGCGCAGAACAGCGCGTTATCAACGCTGAAAGATCTGGCTGAAAAAGAAGTTGATGATGCCGCATTGCAGCTTGGCGCAATGCGACGCGGGTGCCAGCAGGCTGAAGAACAGTTGAAGATGTTAATCGACTATCAGCATGAATATCGCACCAACCTTAACACCGACATGGCGCAGGGCATTGGTAGCCAGCGCTGGATTAACTATCAGCAGTTTATCCAGACGCTGGAAAAGGCGATTGAGCAGCATCGCCAGCAGCTTAACCAGTGGACGCAAAAAGTCGATACCGCGCTGAATTTCTGGCGCGAGAAAAAACAGCGGTTGCAAGCCTGGCAAACCTTACAGGACCGGCAGATTGCAGCCTCGACCCTGGCGGAAAACCGTCTGGATCAGAAAAAAATGGATGAGTTTGCCCAGCGCGCATCAATGAGGAAACCAGAATGATCACACTGCAACAACTGCTGATGACCGACAGCGACCCGTCCGGCGGCACGCTGACCGGGAAAGGCGCTGAGGGCGCGCAAGATTTTCTCTCTCTGCTGGCGGGCGCGCTGACCGAGACCGCCGGCAAAGGCAAAGATGCCCCGCTGACGCTGGCGGATCTGAAAGCGGCGGGCAACAAGCTGTCGACAGCGGCAAAGGAAAAAAACGGTGATACCACGCTCCAGGCCAAAATCGCCGAACTGCTCTCCCGTCAGGAGACCCTGACTGGTGAAGATACCGCCGTCTCCCTGCAAAGCCTCGTCTCCGGCCTGAAACCCGCCGCGAATACGGATGCGCTGAAGGCGCTGACCCAGCCGGAGGCGAAAACAAACAGCGAGACCACGACTGAAGAAGAGGAGCTGGCCGGGTTAAGCGCGCTGATGGCGATGTTACCGCACCAGCAGACCACCATCCCGGTAGCGACGCAGCCTGCGAGCACCGGGGAGATCGCCCCCCGTGCCGCCCTCCCCTCTGCGCTAGCCCAGACGGACAACGGCCAGCATCAGCCGCTTAGCCATGCGTTAACGGGTCAGGAAAAAATGCCGGTTCAGGACAGCGACACATCGCTGCCCGCCACGGCAGCCGTTACGCCAGCCGTCGCCGCCGTCGCGGAGAAGCAGGACGTAGCGAGCGCGGCGTCGTCTGCCGCCAGCCCAACCGCGACGCTGGCCCCGATCGTCAGTCACCTGGCGCCTTCACAGCCTGCCGCTACCGTTGCGACAGCGCCGGTTTTAAGCCAGCCGCTGGGCACGCACGAATGGCAGCAGAATCTGAGCCAGCACATCACCCTGTTCACAAAGCAGGGACAGCAGACCGCAGAGCTGCGTCTGCACCCGGAGGATCTGGGTCAGGTGCAAATTTCGCTTAAGCTGGATGACAACCAGGCGCAGTTGCAGATGGTTTCGCCCCACAGCCACGTCCGCGCGGCGCTGGAAGCGGCCCTGCCGATCCTGCGCACGCAGCTTGCGGAAAACGGCATTCAGCTTTCCCAAAGCAGCGTCGGCAGCGAGGGCTTTGCCGGGCAACAGCAGTCCTCATCCGGGCAGCAACAGCACGCTTCGCGTTCCGGCCAGCATGGCGGGTTTAACGATGAGAGTGAAGAGTTATTGCCTGCCCCTGCCGCCCTGCAATCCGCCGCGCGCGGCAGCCGTGCCGTAGACATCTTTGCCTAAACGCCAGAGGTAACGTGATTATCCCCGTCTTTTCCACGCTTTGACCTAAGCCGGACACGGGATAATCACCGTATTAAGCTGTACCGAAACAGGAAGCTCGTATCAGATGACAGACTCCGCTATCACCAAAAAAAGCAAGCGTTCCATCTGGATCCCGCTGCTGGTGTTGATTACCCTCGCGGCCTGCGCCACCGCAGGCTACAGTTACTGGCGTATGCAGCAAGAACCCTCCAGCGCGGCCGCCAAAGCTGAAGCGCCGCCTCCACCGGCGCCGGTCTTCTACCCGCTGGATACGTTCACCGTGAACCTGGGCGATGCGGATCGCGTGCTTTACGTGGGTATTACGCTGCGTCTGAAAGATGAAGCGACCCGTGCACGTCTGAACGACTACCTGCCAGAAGTGCGTAGCCGTCTGCTGCTGCTGTTTTCTCGTCAGGATGCCTCAGCGCTCGCCACCGATGTGGGCAAGCAAAAGCTGGTCGATGCCATTAAACAGACGCTGGCGACCCCGCTGGTAAACGGCCAACCTAAGCAGGAAGTCACTGACGTTCTGTATACAGCCTTCATTCTGCGGTAACGACATGGGCGACAGTATTCTTTCTCAGGCAGAAATCGATGCGCTGCTCAACGGCGACAGCGATAAAAGTGACGAACCGAAACCGGGTCTGACCGGCGACGATAATATTCGTCCCTACGATCCCAATACCCAGCGTCGCGTGGTGCGCGAGCGTTTACAGGCGCTGGAGATCATCAACGAGCGTTTCGCACGTCAGTTCCGTATGGGGTTGTTTAACCTGCTGCGTCGTAGCCCGGATATCACCGTCGGTGCGATCCGCATTCAGCCGTATCATGAGTTTGCCCGCAACCTGCCGGTGCCAACCAACCTTAACCTGATCCATCTGAAACCGCTGCGCGGTACCGGCCTGGTTGTGTTCTCGCCAAGCCTGGTGTTCATCGCGGTGGATAACCTGTTCGGTGGCGATGGCCGTTTCCCGACCAAAGTGGAAGGCCGCGAGTTTACCCATACCGAACAGCGCGTGATTAACCGCATGCTGAAGCTGGCGCTGGAATCCTACAGTGACGCGTGGAAAGCGATTAACCCGCTGGAAGTGGAGTACGTGCGTTCCGAGATGCAGGTGAAGTTTACCAACATCACCACCTCCCCGAATGACATCGTCGTGAACACCCCGTTCCACGTCGAGATCGGCAACCTGACGGGCGAGTTCAACATCTGCCTGCCGTTCAGCATGATTGAACCGCTGCGCGAACTGCTGGTGAACCCGCCGCTGGAGAACTCACGTCACGAAGATCAGAACTGGCGTGAAAACCTGGTGCGTCAGGTGCAGCATTCGCAGCTGGAGCTGGTAGCCAACTTCGCCGACATCTCCATGCGGTTATCGCAGATCCTGAAATTACAACCCGGCGACGTTTTGCCGATAGATAAACCCGACCGCATTATTGCCCATGTGGATGGCGTACCCGTGCTGACAAGCCAGTACGGCACGATTAACGGCCAGTATGCGTTACGCGTTGAGCACTTGATCAACCCGATTTTGAATTCGCTGAATGAGGAACAGCCCAAATGAGTGACATGAACAATCCGTCCGATGAAAACAGCGGAGCACTGGACGATCTGTGGGCTGACGCGTTAAACGAGCAGAAAACGACGCCGACGAAAAGCGCGGCAGACGCGGTCTTTCAGCAGTTAGGCGGCGGCGACGTCAGCGGCACGTTGCAGGACATCGACCTGATTATGGACATTCCGGTCAAGCTGACCGTTGAGCTGGGTCGCACCCGCATGACCATTAAAGAGCTGCTGCGCCTGACGCAGGGTTCCGTGGTGGCGCTTGACGGTTTAGCGGGTGAGCCGCTGGATATTCTGATCAACGGCTACCTGATTGCACAGGGCGAAGTAGTGGTGGTGGCCGATAAATACGGCGTACGTATCACCGACATCATTACCCCTTCCGAACGCATGCGTCGTCTGAGTCGTTAAGTATGAAAACCCAGGCAACACTGTCCGCGCCCTCCGCCGTACCCGGCTCACCGCTGCTCCAGGTGAGCGGCGCGCTGTTCGGTATTATTGCCTTTATCCTTATCGCCGCCTGGCTGGCAAAGCGTTTCGGTCTGGCGGGGAAAACGGCCGGTACCCCCGGGTTGAAGGTCAGCGCCAGCACCCCGCTAGGACCGCGCGAGCGCGTGGTCATTGTGGAGGTGGAAGATGCACGACTGGTGCTGGGCGTGACCGCCTCCAGCATTAACGTCCTTCACACGCTCCCCCCTGCGCCTGTCACGGTGGAAGCTAACGCCCAGGCCCCTGCGGATTTCCAGTCCGTAATGAAGAGTTTGCTCAAGCGTCCCGGGAGATCCTGATGCGCCGTTTGTTATTCCTTACGCTGACAGGCCTGGGCCTGTTCGCGCCCTCTGTGTATGCGCAACTGCCGGGGCTGGTTTCCACGCCGCTGGCGAACGGGGGGCAAAGCTGGTCCCTGTCCGTGCAGACGCTGGTATTCATCACCTCGCTGACCTTTATCCCGGCGATCCTGCTAATGATGACCAGCTTCACCCGCATCATCATTGTGTTTGGCCTGCTACGCAACGCGCTCGGCACGCCGTCCGCGCCGCCCAATCAGGTACTGCTGGGTTTAGCCCTGTTCCTGACCTTTTTCATTATGTCGCCGGTGATCGACAAGATTTACACCGAGGCCTACCAGCCGTTCAGCGAAGATAAAATTTCCATGCAGGTTGCCCTGGAAAAGGGCGCGCAGCCATTACGTGAATTTATGCTTCGCCAGACGCGCGAAGCGGATCTGGCCCTGTTTGCCCGTCTCGCTAACACCGGTGAGTTACAGGGGCCGGAAGCGGTGCCGATGCGTATTCTGCTCCCGGCGTATGTGACCAGTGAGCTGAAAACGGCGTTCCAGATTGGCTTCACCATTTTCATTCCGTTCCTGATTATTGACCTGGTGATCGCCAGCGTCCTGATGGCGCTCGGGATGATGATGGTCCCGCCCGCAACCATTGCCTTGCCCTTTAAGATCATGCTGTTCGTGCTGGTCGACGGCTGGCAGCTGCTGGTCAGCTCGCTGGCGCAGAGTTTCTACAGTTGAGGAGCGCGCAATGACGCCTGAGTCGGTCATGATGATGGGCACGGAGGCGATGAAAGTCGCGATTGCCGTCGCCGCGCCCCTGCTGCTGGTTGCGCTGGTCACCGGTCTGATTATCAGTATTCTCCAGGCCGCCACGCAGATTAACGAAATGACCCTGTCGTTCATCCCGAAGATCATTGCCGTCTTCGTGGCGATTATCGTTGCCGGGCCATGGATGCTCAATTTGCTGCTGGACTATATGCGCAACCTGTTCACCAATCTGCCTTACATCATCGGCTGACGGACGATGCTGCATTTCACCAGCGATCAGTTTGTTCAGTGGCTCGGGATCTATTTCTGGCCGATGCTGCGCATCATGGCGCTGATCTCCACCGCCCCCATACTCAGTGAAAAGTCGGTGCCTAAACGCGTCAAAATTGGGCTGGGCATCGTTATCACGATTATCGTTGCCCCTACCCTACCAGCGGTGGATATCCCGATCTTTTCCCCGAATGCGATCTGGATTGCCCTGCAACAGGTGATGATTGGCGTGGCGGTCGGGTTTACGATGCAGCTCGCCTTCGCCGCGGTACGAACGGCGGGTGAACTTATCGGTTTGCAGATGGGCCTGTCTTTCGCGACGTTCGTTGACCCGGGCAGCCATCTGAATATGCCCGTGCTGGCGCGTATTATCGACCTGCTGGCGATGCTGTTGTTTCTCTCGTTCAACGGCCACCTGTGGCTCATCTCGATGCTGGTGGACACCTTCCACACGCTGCCGATTGGCGACAACCCGGTAAACAGCAACGCGTTTCTGGCGCTGGTGCGGGCTGCCGGGCTGATCTTCCTCAACGGGCTGATGCTGGCGCTGCCGATCATTACCCTGCTGCTCACCGTTAACCTCGCATTAGGTTTACTCAACCGAATGGCTCCGCAGCTGTCGGTATTCGTCATCGGCTTTCCGGTGACTTTGACGGTTGGCCTTTTATTAATGTCATTATTGATGCCACTTATAGCCCCCTTCTGCGAGCATTTATTCAGCGAGATATTCAATCTGTTAGCGGATATTGTCAGCGAACTTCCACGCAAATAATAACCCGCAGTGTTTGCAATGTCTTTCTGAGGATATTCCTAAAAATAATCTCGAAAAACATCTACCAGGATATATCTGACGCGGTTTAAATGTTTCTAACCACCTCACAATACTTAATATTTACTTTACTTTAAGATGATTCCTGGCAAATTATACGTAACTTTACGGGATAGTGAGTTCGCCTGAAAGTCTTTGTCATGCTCACAGGTTTTATTAGATTTTTTCCATCCCGTATGGCTGTTTATGAGCTCTCAGGCAGGTGGTGAATTATCGTTACGCATTGAGTGAGGGTATGCCATGTCAACGATCATTATGGATTTATGCAGCTACACCCGGCTAGGGTTAACCGGGTACTTAGCAAGCAGAGGGGTAAGAAAGAGAGACATCAACGATGCACACACCGTTGAAGAACTCGCAGCCGCTTGTGACGCCCACAAGCCCGGCGTGGTGTTTATTAATGAGGACTGTTTCATTCACGACCCCGCTAACAGTCAGCACATTAAGCAGATCATTAATCAGCATCCTAAGACCCTGTTTATTGTTTTTATGGCGATCGCCAATATTCATTTCGATGAGTATTTGTTGGTGCGTAAAAACTTATTAATCAGTTCGAAATCGATTAAACCAGAGTCGCTTGATGATATCCTGGGCGATTATTTGAATAAAGAAGTTAAGAATGTAGGGGCGGTTAACTTACCCACCCTATCATTAAGCAGAACTGAATCAAGTATGCTAAGAATGTGGATGGCTGGACAAGGGACAATTCAGATCTCAGACCAGATGAATATCAAGGCAAAAACAGTATCGTCACACAAAGGAAATATTAAAAGGAAAATTAAAACGCATAATAAGCAAGTCATATACCATGTCGTACGCCTGACAGATAATGTGACGAATGGGATTTTCGTTAATATGCGCTAATTTGCACGGCCATGTTGTACCCTACCTTGATCTCTGGCCTGGCCAGAGATTTTGCTTTTCAGTAGCCGGAGCCGGGGAGAAGATGCCCCCGACGCCGCCCTATTCCGCCGTTTCCACAAAGATCCCATCCGGGTGCCCCAGTTCGTTGAAGAACCAGATGCCGAGCGGGTAATCTTCCAGCGACACCAGATACATTGTGCCTTCATTAAACTCTTCTATAGCCAGCACCACGCCCGGGCGGCGCGGCCCACCGTCCGTTTTGACGGTTACCCGATCGTTGACCTTCATACATTCCTCCTGTGGTTTTGAGCCAGTGTAGAACAAATTGCATTGCCTGGCATCGCCACCTGGCGCGAATGGCGTTTTTGTGTGCGGTCTATACTTAACTGTTGAGACGATTAAATGAGGAACCCGCCATGAAGACCGACAAAGAGTACAGCGACACCATTAAGCGTGAGGTTGAAGTGGATGTCGATGCCCTGCTTGCCGCCATCAATGAAATCAGTGAGTCCGAAGTTCATCGCGCGGAGGATAATTCCGACCGTGTCGTGGTCAATGGTAGGGATTACCATACCTACCGTGAACTGGCTGAAGCATTCGAGCTGGATATCCATGACTTTAGCGTCTCGGAGACGAACCGCTGAGGCGAAAAAAATCCCGGTCATGGGGATGACCGGGATCAAACTTGCTTATGCAAGAAGCACTTGTAAATTCGTTACACCAGGAAATCTGATGCAGGTAAGACATTATCCCCAACGGAATAGTCTTACAAGCATATATTCTCTTAGCGAATATTATATTTTATACATGTGAATTTTGGTTATGAGTATAAACATGCGCCGCGTGTGGGTTTGTCGGGATCGTTTCCACTTCAACGGCGCGTCAATGCCTGTTTTTTTAAGATTTATCTTAGGTGAAATCATCACCCGGGAGACGTTATGCCTTCGTTTGAGGAGACTCTGCTTGTTTTTACCGACCTCGACGGCACGCTGTTGGATTTTCACACACTCGACTGGCAGCCTGCGGCCCCCTGGCTGGAAAAGTTAATGGATGAACAGGTACCGGTCATTCTGTGCAGCAGCAAAACCGCGTCCGAGATGGATGACATCCAGCAGGAGCTGGGGCTTGGCGGGTTGCCCTATATTGCGGAAAACGGCGCGGTGATCCAGCCTGACGTACGGTGGGAAAACGCCGCACGGTTCATCTCAGAAAAGAAGCATGACGATATCCGGCAGTGTATTGCCCGGGTACGCCAGGAGATGCATCTTAAATTCACCACCTTCGATGACGTGGATGAGCACGTGGTCGCCGAATGGACTGGGCTGAGTCGTCCCCGCTCAGTGCTTGCGCGTAAACACGAGGCTTCCGTGACGCTGATCTGGCGTGACAGTGATGAACAAATGGAACGCTTTGCCGTCGAACTCGCCCGGCAGGGGCTGAAGATCGTCCAGGGAGCACGCTTCTGGCATATCCTGGACACCTGCTGCGGCAAAGACGCGGCGGTTCACTGGCTTGTGGACCAGTATCGCCTGCACGAGGGTTCCGAACCGACGACGCTGGGCCTGGGCGACGGCCCGAATGATGCCCCACTGCTGGACAGCGTAGGCTTTGCCGTCGTGGTGAAAGGCTTCAACCGGGAGGGCGTCAGCCTTAAGAACAACGATCCCGCCCGGGTTTATCACACTCAGCACACCGGGCCGACCGGCTGGTGCGAGGGGCTTGATTACTTTTTGACGTGATCCTGCCAGATGACCCGGTTACGCCCGCGCTGTTTCGCCTCATACAGACGCGCATCGGCGGTGGATTGCAGATTTTCGAAGTGATAATTGCTCTTCTCCTGCGCGCCAGAGACGCCAAACGACGCACTTACGCGCAGGGTGGTACTTTTCTTAATCAGGATCTCTTTGCTGTCGATACGCTCGCGGATCTGCTCTGCGACTTCCGCCGCCTCTTCAAGCGTCATGCCCGGCAGCACCACACAGAACTCTTCGCCCCCGACGCGTCCGGCAATATCTTTAGTCCGGAGGGTGCTGGCAATCAGACCCGCGGCATGGGACAACACCTTATCACCCGCCTGATGCCCGAACCGATCATTGATGCTCTTGAAGCAATCAAGATCGATCTGAATGACCGAGAAAGGCAGCGACTGCTGTTCACACTGCTTCGCCAGCATTTTCGCCTGCTCGAACAGCGACCCACGATTATTCAGCCGGGTCAGAGGGTCGTGCCAGGCCTGCCATTGCAGCGAGTTCTGCATCGAATACATATTACTGACCATGCGCCGGATCACCAGCCATGAGATGAGCAGCATCGCGGTGAACAGCGCCCAAAGCAATGCCAGCACAATGCTGATGCTGCCGAAATCACCGCGCACCCCTTCATCCAGGGTGTGCACGCGCAGGACGATGCCATCAAAATGGTCGAGACGCTCCCAGCTGACAAAACGACTCCCCAGGCGAATGCCGCCTTCGGAATCCGATTCTATCGCGTGCGCTATCTGCGCTAATTCGCGCGCGTCAAAATGATTAACGTCCGCAGCAGGTGATTCAGACGTTGCAAGCTGAGTAAGCCGACTGTCATACAGTTGGTATTCCCCTTCCGGGTTATCGCCCACGGCTTCCACCAGCAGGCGACGCAGGGTGGCAAAGGTGAAATCCATCGCCACCACGCCATACCAGACGTGATTGTAATAAACCGGCACGCTGGCGGTAATCAGCGGCTTTTTGCCGACAAAGGTGGAAGGCGGCGAGATAAACCAGCGCACGGCACGCGCACGGTTTTCACGCTCGGACTGTTGGGTAAACCAGGGCTGAGTGACCAGATGGTAATAGCGCTGCACGATATCGCTGGAATTTCCCGGCGTATCCGTTTCCAGAAAGAATCCGGCGCGAGAGACATAAATCACGCGCTCTTCGTTGCGGGAAGGGCTGGATGCCAGACGCAGCAAATACCCCACTTCAAGCGCGGCGGACAGTTCATTATCAAGGTACTCATCATCACGGTTCAGAAGGGTCGTCTTTTCAACGAAGGCATCCGAAACACCGTTGATCGGTAACGTGCGCTGTTTATCAACCGCAATTTGCCAGCTGGGGGACGTGCGCAAATGCGCAAAACGCTTTACCGCATCATGCAGCACGCCAAACGCCAGCGGCGTTTCCAGCGCATCACGCATGCTGTGGCGAAAAAACAATATCTTATCGACGCTGAACTGAAGCTGTCTGTCCAGCGCACTGGCAACCGTTTCCAGATGGTTACGCTGGCTGGAGATATAAGCATCTTCCAGTACCACAACCTCGCGCCAGGTCAGGAGGGTGGAAAAGATCAGGACAACGATAAAACAGAAGTTAACAATCAAACGGGGATTGCTACGCTTATGCAGCCACTGCAAAAAAGATTGTTTTACAACAAAGGTATCGTGCTGCACACACACTCCCTGATTGTCGCTCACCATCCGATATGATAAGTCTTCTGCCAGTAAAAACGCCCGGCAAGGCCGGGCGTTGTGTGATTAAGCCTTGTCGCGTTTTTGCCTTTTATTAGCAGGCTGAAGCTCGTCTTCGCGAAAAGCCTCCCGCTTAATGCCGTATCCATCATGCCACCGACACTCCACCATTCCGCTGGAATACCCGGTGACGATCATACCTGGACCACCATTTTTGGGCTTAACTTCATCACTGATCAAAAAGACCATACCTGCCTCCTGTATCAGGGTGAAACGTTTTCAATTTAGACGAGGAATAGTCTTTTTGCATCCGGGGTCAGCAATAATTAATGCGATTTCCCGCGTACTTTTTCAACCAGCTTAACAACGGCTACCACAATCAGACCGACGATAAAGCCCAGTACGAGGTTAAGCAGTGTGGGCAGAATTGCAGCAACTACCGCTCCCTGGCCTGACGCAAAATGTTCAATCATGTGATGCAGCGAAGCAACACCGTGCACGATAATTCCGCCGCCGACCAGGAACATCGCCAGGGTTCCCACCACCGACAAGGTTTTCATCAGCCACGGCGCCAGCACCAGCAGGCTTTTCCCGATGCCGCGCGCTATTGCACTGGATTTTTTTTCCAGCCAGAAGCCGATATCGTCCAGCTTGACGATCAGCCCGACCAGGCCATAAACCCCTATCGTCACGAGGATCGCAATGCCGGACAGGATCAGCACCTGGTTCATCAGAGGGGCATCTGAGACGATCCCCAGCGTAATCGCCACAATCTCGGCTGAGAGGATGAAGTCCGTGCGGATCGCGCCTTTGACCTTATCGCGTTCAAACGTTTTTGGATCCTGTGCGGCCAGCGCTTCCAGACGCTGCTGGCGCATTTCCGGGGTGTCTTTCTCTTTGCGTGCAGCGAACATATGCAACACTTTTTCGGCACCCTCGAAGCACAGGAACGCCCCGCCAATCATCAGCAGGGGCGTAATGGCCCAGGGTATAAAGGCGCTAATCAGCAGCGCCAGCGGAACGAGGATCACCTTGTTAATAAAGGACCCTTTCGCAACGCCCCACACCACCGGCAACTCACGGTTCGCCCGCACGCCGCTGACCTGCTGCGCGTTAAGCGACAAATCATCTCCCAGTACCCCGGCGGTCTTTTTCGCCGCCAGTTTTCCCATAACCGAAATGTCATCCAGCAAGGTGGCGATGTCGTCCAGTAATGTTAATAAGCTACTTCCTGCCAAAATCTCTTTCCTTCTTTTTTTGCTAATTAAGTGAATAGTATGGAACAAAACTCACCGCCCGGAAACTGGCACCTCGCGTCAACAAAAATTTCACATCAACAACACAATTAAAGCACTCGCCAGGCTGATAGTTTTGGCGTTAACTATGAGCGAACTTTTTATTTCGTCGTGAGGGACTATGCGTTTCCGGCATTTATTACCGCTCATTGGAGCACTCTTTTCCCTGTATATCATCTGGGGGTCCACCTATTTTGTCATTCGTATAGGCGTGGAAAGCTGGCCCCCGCTGATGATGGCCGGTATTCGTTTCCTTACGGCCGGCGTGCTGCTGATGGCGTTTTTATTGCTGCGCGGCCACAGACTACCGCCGCGGCGTCCCCTGCTTAACGCCGCCCTGATTGGCCTGCTGCTGCTGGCGGTGGGCAATGGCGCGGTAACCGTCGCCGAACACCAGAACGTGCCGTCGGGCATCGCCGCAGTGGTCGTCGCAACCGTGCCGCTGTTTACGCTCTGCTTTAGTCGCCTCTTCGGGATCCGCACCCGTAAGCTCGAATGGCTGGGCATCGCGATTGGGCTTGTGGGTATCATCCTGCTGAACAGCGGCGGTAACCTGAGCGGGAACCCCTGGGCTGCCGTTCTGATCATGATCGGCTCCATGAGCTGGGGCTTCGGCTCGGTCTACGGTTCACGCATCGAGCTGCCCTCCGGGATGATGGCAGGTGCGATTGAGATGCTCGCGGCGGGCATTGTGCTGCTGATGGCCTCCGCGTTGACGGGTGAAAAACTGACGGCGATGCCAGACCTTTCAGGTTTCCTGGCCGTCGGGTATCTGGCGCTGTTTGGCTCGATTATCGCCATCAACGCCTATATGTACCTGATTCGCAACGTCTCACCGGCGGTTGCCACCAGCTACGCCTACGTTAACCCGGTGGTTGCCGTGCTGCTGGGTACCGGTTTTGCGGGCGAAGTGCTGTCGACGATTGAATGGCTGGCGCTGGGTGTGATTGTCTTTGCCGTGGTACTGGTCACGCTGGGTAAATATTTGCTGCCCGCGAAACCGATTGTCACGAGGTGTGAGGTGGAGAAACCGTGATCGGGTGAATGCCCTGGGTATCGATCTGCGCGGCCTGACCGCCGCCGCAGATCCACTCTTCCAGCCGCTCCGTCAGTTCCACGTCATTCAGCTTCATTCTTCCGCGCAGCGCGCACTCCCAGACAATCAGCACCCGCCAGCCCTGAGCGTAAAGCTGCGAAACATCGCGTTTATCACGCTCGACGTTCCTGCCAATCTTCTCCAGCCAGAAGTCGGTGCGTGTCGCCGGGACTTTAAACAGATAGCAGTCGTGATGATGCCAGAAACAGCCGTGGGTAAAGATGATGCACTGGTACGCGTCGATGACGAAATCAGGACGCCCGGCAAGCGTGGCATCCTGAACCCTGAATTCAAACCCGGCGGCGGTCAGAAGGCCCGCGATCCGTTTTTCAATCGCGGTATCACGCGTGCCGATGGCACGCATGTTTTTACTGCGCGTGGCCTTATTGTGAACGTCCGCCATTGACGGCCTCGCTCTGACGAAGCTGAACGGCCTTGCTGATGCGTGAGGCCAGCAGTTTAGCTACCGCGGCAAAGGCTGGCACCACCACCGAGTTGCCAAACTGACGATAGGCCTGGGTATCCGACACCGGGATGCGAAAACTGTAGCCCTGCGGCGTCTCAAAGCCCATTAAGCGGGCGCACTCGCGCGGCGTTAAGCGCCGCGGTCGGTGCTGTTGGTTCTGGGGATCGTCAAAATCTTTTTCGCCCAGCGCCTTATCCCAGCCGCGATCGATAAGAATTTCCGCACCATCTTTGTAATAGCGCGCCGACAGCGTACGCGTCACGCTGTCAGGATTAAGCGGATTGACCATGCCAAACCCAAAGCCATTGCCTTTGGCCTGATGCTTTTTGGCATAGCGATAGAGGTATTTCCACAGCACCGGGGTCAGAATGAATTTCGCATCGACGGCGGGCTCCAGCAGATCGGCCACCGTCGGGCGGCGCGCCGGATACAGCGAGGGCAAATCACGCAGCGTAAAATCGCCTTTCAGATTGAGATCGCGGCGGAAGCCCACCAGCACGATGCGTTCGCGGTGCTGCGGCAGGAAGTGTTTGCCGTCGATAATTTTCGGATCGTCCGGCCCCATGTCCTCTGCATCCGCCACGTCATAACCCAGTTCATCCAGCGTTTGCATGATAATGCGGAAGGTTTTGCCGCCGTCATGACTCTTTAAATTCTTGACGTTCTCCAGGACAAAAATTGCCGGGCGGCGGGCATCAATGATCCGGGCAACATCAAAGAACAGTGTGCCCTGCGTATCGCAGGCAAAGCCGTGTGCGCGTCCCAGCGCGTTCTTCTTCGACACGCCTGCCAGCGAGAACGGCTGACACGGAAAGCCCGCCAGCAGCACATCGTGCGCCGGAATGGTATTGCGAATGTGTTCGGCGGCCTCTTCATCGCTGACGCCGGTTTTGTGGCTCAGCGTGACATCCCGAATATCCGCGTTGAACTGGTGCGCGTCGGGATCGCAATACCAGTTGGCTTTATAGGTACGGACGGCATGTTTGTTCCATTCACTGGTGAATACACACTGCCCGCCAATAGCTTCAAAGCCATGGCGAATGCCGCCGATACCGGCAAAGAGATCGATAAAGCGAAAGGCATAATTTGGATGCGCAGCAGGAGGACGCGGCAGCAAATTTTGCAGATAGCGGAACTCACCGTCGCTCAGGCGGTGCCCTGCCCTGTCGCTTATCAGCAGCCGCTTGAGTATCGCCGGGCTCCAGTGGCTCTCGCCATGGGCCACCAGCTGGTTTGCCAGCGTTTTAGCATCATACATTTCCAGCAGCTGACGCAGGAGTGCCTGCACGGCTGCCGTTGATTTCTCAACCCGCTCAGGCGCGGGCACAGTCACTGATCGATTTTCCTGCATTCTCTTAACCGGACAATAAAGACAGAAAACAGAGTACCACAGTTCAGGATCGCACACTGCGACGGAAATGGGTCAATATCTGGCTGTCGGTTCCGAGGTAATCGCCCTGTAATTCGGCACTCAGCTTCGCCATAAACTGGATCAGAAAATCGGCATTGTGACGCGCAAGTTCGCGCCCCCGCGCGGTTTGCATGGTGTCAGGCAGGCGCAGGAGTTTGGTCTGAAAGTGGTCGAGCGCGAAGGCTTTATCATCCAGCGCTCGTGTTCCGGCGAACGGGTCGTCGGCATCAAACAGCGCGGCGCCCAGCGCACCGGAGACGGCAAAGACGCGCGCCAGGCCGATAGCGCCTAACGCCTCCAGCCGGTCGGCATCCTGCACAATTTTGGCCTCCAGGCTTTGCGGCGCGATACCGGCACTGAAGCTGTGCGCTTCAATAGCATGCTCAACGGCTGCATAACGATCCGGCGGAAAATCAGGAAAGTCGCGACTGAGGATCTCGCGCGTTTTTCGCGCTGCCAGCCGCGAGGAGTGGCTACGTTCCGGGTGATTTTTCGGCAGGCTGACAATGTCATGGAAGTAGCATGCGGTCAGCACAACCAGCGGATCGCTATCCTCGTCAGCCATAATACCCTGCGCCGTCATCCAGACGCGGTTAAAATGGGCGATATCGTGCGCCGCATCATCAGTAAAATGATTTTCGTCGAGCCAGCGCTCAAAACGGTGTTGCCACTGCGCAAGTTCCATCATCCTGTCCTGTTGCTCAAAAGTGAGTGAATTATAATACACCCGAATTAAAATCCTTTATAAATAGAATTACGAAATACTTAATAATAATTACCCGCTATATTTTCAATGAATTAATTCATATGAAAAATAAAGAGATAAAAAGAAATATTTTGTAATATTTTTACCACTTTAATTACATTTATTTTTGAACCTAAATAATAATCCATAGAATAGTATCAGCCATGTAGTTACGGAGGGTAATTACATATATTCAGACAATTTATATTTAAAGGGAATATATAATGAAAAGAAAAGTTCTGGCAATTCTCGTACCCGCGTTATTAATGGCTGGCGCAGCAAATGCGGCGGAAATGTATAACAAGAATGGCAACAAAGTTGACCTGTACGGTAAGGTTGATGCGCGTCATACCTTCTCCGACAACCCAGGCGACGACGGTGATGAAACCTATGTACAGGTGGGTTTCAAAGGCGAAACGCAGATCACGAACGACCTGACAGGCTATGGCCAGTGGGAATATAAAACCTACGCTAACGACACCGAAGGCGCTGGGGATAAATCTTTCAACCGTCTGGCATTCGCTGGCCTGAAATATGGCGACTACGGCTCATTTGATTACGGCCGTAATTACGGCGTCGTGTATGACGTTGAAGCCTGGACCGATATGCTGCCGGTATTTGGTGGAGATTCTTACACCTGGACCGATAACTATATGGTTGGCCGTACTAACGGTGTGGCGACCTACCGTAACAATGATTTCTTTGGTCTGGTCGACGGCCTGAACTTTGCGCTGCAATATCAGGGAAATAATGAAGGTGGACCAAACGAAAATCAGGAAGGCACCAAAAACGGCCATGATGACGTTCGTTTCCAGAACGGCGACGGCTTCGGTATGTCTACCACCTATGACTTCGATTTCGGCCTGACGCTGGGTGCGGCTTATTCTTCCTCTGACCGTACTAACGACCAGGTCGCTTACGGCGCTGGCACCTATAACCGCTTCAGCAAATATGCTGGCGGTGAACGTGCGGAAGCGTGGACAATCGGTGCTAAATACGATGCTAATGATGTCTACCTGGCCATGATGTATGCGGAAACCCGTAACATGACTCCGTACGGCAACGATGGCATCGCCAACAAAACACAGAACTTTGAAGCCGTAGCGCAGTACCAGTTTGACTTCGGTCTGCGTCCATCCCTGGCGTGGGTCTATTCTAAAGGCATCGATTTGGGCGGTAACGATTATCACCCAGGCAATGGCTATGACTATGTAGACCAGGATCTGGTTAACTACATCGACGTGGGCATGACCTACAGCTTCAACAAAAACTTCTCCACCTACGTTGATTATAAAATCAACCTGCTGGACGAAGATGATGCCTTCTACAATGACAACGGTATTGCTACCGATGACATCGTTGGCGTAGGCATGACCTACCAGTTCTAATTCCCATCAATATTAAAGCCCGCGATGCGGGCTTTTTTTATTTGACGCTGAAATGTTATGGCGCTTCCTGCAAGGCCAGGCGAACAAACCCGTTATTCTGCGCCAGCAATTCGTGCGCTTTCCAGGCATCCAGCCCCGTCAGCACCATCAGTACCGCCGTTTTGCACTGGTGGTTGCAGCTTTCCAGCGCGGCCTTCGCCTGAGCCCGGCTACATCCCCCCGCTTCCATCACAATGGCAATTTGTCGTTCGGCCCATCTGGTATTGCTTGCCTCCAGATCAACGCGCAGGTTGCTGTACACCCGTCCGGAACGTACCGCCAGACCGGTGGTGATCATATGCAGGATCATGCTTTGCGCAATGCCTGCTTTAGCGTTGGTATACCCGGCCACCACATCCGCGCCCAGATCGGGAGCAATGACCATGCTCGCCAGCTGCGCCGCTTCACTTTGCGCATCCTCCGTAATGATCGCAACCGTTGAGCCCAGAGACCACGCATGACGCATCGCGCCCCATACCCATGGGGTTTTGCCGCTGACGGACAGCGCCAGCATCATGTCATGCTCGCCAAATTCTATCGTCTGAAGGTCGGCAACGCCGCGCGCGTAGCTACCGGCGTGATCGCCTGCTGTCATCGCAATGACGGGATGTTTTCCCGGCGCAAACGCTTCTGCCGCCTGTTCAGCCACGCGTCCGGACGCGCCCGCGCCGGTCAGTACCAGACGTCCGCCGTGGCTAAGCGTCGCCGCCGCGTTATCCACCACGCGGGCCAGCATACTTAAGTGAGGGGTAAGTGCAGAAGAGATTTGCGCGTCATCCTGGTGTATGACGTTAAGCATATCCAGCGTCGATAATCTGTCGATGTTCGTGGTGCTGGCGTGCCGTCTTTCCCTGGCCGTACCGGTAAGCATAATGCTCATAAACTGCCTCCTTATTATGAGTACCCTCACACTATAAAGTGTTTTATATAGGTCACCTGAGAGGAGGCTCACGAAACGCCTCTCTTTACATGGCTTTATGAAACGCCCGTCATCAGCGATAATTAGCCCTTTCTTATTCATCGCGGAGTGTTAATGAGCGATTTGCAGCCCTTCCCCCCGACGCGCAAGCGCCCTATGAAGCTGAATACGCTGGTTACGCTGATGGTGTGCGCGATTATCGGCTCGGTGCTGCTGGTGGTCTTCGCGCTGTACTCTGTGCAGATCACCCGCGCCACGCGCGATGACGTGAAAGATACCGCGCTGGGTATCGCCCGGACGCTGGCCGACAGCCCGGAGATCAAGCGTGGCCTGATGGAATCGCCGCAGGCTGGCATCATCCAGCCGATTGCCGAGGCGGTGACGAAGCGCAACGACCTGCTGTTTACCGTGGTCACCGACCTGCGTGGGATCCGCTATTCCCATCCAAACGAAGCGCTGTTAGGTTTGCATTTTATTGGCGACGATCTGACGCCCGCCCTGGAAGGGAAAGAGAATGTCTCCGTTAACCGCGGCGCGCTCGCGGAAGCGCTGCGCGTCTTTACGCCAGTGTATGACGACCAGCACGACCAGATCGGCGTGGTGGTGGTGGGTATTTCGCTGAATAAAGTTGAAGATCAGATTGCCCGCGGGCGGCTCAACGCCGTGTGGACCATTTTATTCAGCGTTCTGATGAGCTCAGTGGCGATATGGGGTCTGGTCCGGGTTCTGAAACGTATCCTCTTTGGGCTGGAGCCTTACGAGATCTCAGCCCTCTTTGAGCAGCGCCAGGCCATGTTGCAGTCCCTGCGCGAAGGCGTGATGGCCGTGGATATGCACGGGCGCGTGACGATGATTAACCACACCGCCAGAGAAATATTACTCCTGACCTCGGGCCAGCACTCCGAAAGCAGCAGTGAACCGCTGCTGGCCAGCCTGCGCGAAGTATCCAGGACCGGCATTGCCCGCCAGGATCAGGAGATCGGCTGTAACGGGCGGCTGCTGCTCTGCAACATGGTCCCCGTGAAAAGCCAGAATCAGGTGATCGGGGCGATCAGCACGTTCCGCGATAAGACCGAAATCAGCCAGTTAATGCAGCGTATTGATGGCATGGTCAGCTACGTTGATGCCCTGCGCGCTCATACGCACGAGTTTATGAACAAGCTGCACGTGATCCTCGGCCTGCTGCACATGAAGCGCTACGATAAGCTGGAGGAGTACATCATCCAGACCGCGCAGAATTATCAGACGGATATCGGCGCAATACAGCGCAAAGTTAAATCGCCGGTCATTGCGGGCTTCCTGCTGGGTAAAATTAACCGCGCTAAAGAGGCCGGAGTGACCCTGACGCTGGCGGAGGAGAGTCAGCTTCCCGACACCGCCAATGAAGAGCAGGTTGCGGTGCTGATCACCGTGCTGGGCAATTTAATCGAAAATGCCCTGGATGCGATGGAAGGCCAGCCGGAAGGCGAGATAGGCCTGCTGCTGCATTATCAGAACGGCTGGCTGAGCGGTGAGGTCAGCGATGACGGTCCCGGCATTGATCCCGAGCGGCTGGAGGCTATTTTTACAAAGGGCTACTCAACAAAAGGTGAAAACCGCGGCGTTGGGCTGTTCCTTGCTCGTCAGCAGATCCAGAATCTGGGCGGAGATATTACCGTCGAGTCGGAGCCTGGCGTATTTACCCAATTTTTTGTTCAGATCCCCTGGGATAGCGAGAGGAATATCGCGTGATAAATGTGTTAATTGTCGATGATGACGCCATGGTAGCCGACCTCAACCGTCTGTATGTTAACCGCGTTGAGGGTTTTAGCTGCTGCGGCGTCGCTTCCACGCTCAACCAGGCCGAGGCGTTGATCGCCAACCCAGGCCAGCCGATCGATCTGGTGCTGCTGGATGTCTATATGCAGCAGGATAACGGGCTGGATCTGCTGCCCATCATCCGCGCATCGGGCCGCCCGATTGATGTCATCATGATCTCGTCGGCCTCCGACGCCGCAACGATCCAGACCTCAATGCACTATGGCGTGGTGGATTACCTGATTAAACCGTTCCAGTTCCCGCGTTTTGAAGAGGCGCTGAACGGCTGGAAGGCAAAGCGCAGCCTGATGGGATCGCATCAGTATTATGAACAGGCCGACGTCGACAGGCTGATCCACGGCGGCGCGCCGGAGCTGGCCGACAGCAAAAAATTACCGAAAGGCCTGACGCCGCAGACGCTGCGCACCATTTGCCAGTGGATCGACAGCCATCCGGAGATAGAATTTTCCACCGACGATCTGGCGAATGCGGTCAACATTTCCCGCGTCTCCTGCCGCAAATACCTGATCTGGCTGGCGCAAATTAATATCCTGTTCACCAGCATTCACTACGGCGCTACCGGCCGGCCGGTATATCGCTACCGTTTGCAGCCGGAACAGGTCGGCCTACTCAAACAGTACTGCCAGTAATTCGGTAGCTGTCGTCCAGAAGAGTAAAACGGAAGTGGTGCATCGAGGAGATCACCACTTCTTTTGTTTTGGTGACAAAGATGGCTTCAATATCGGGGCGCGAACGCAGCGCGGTGCAGCCCTTTTCCACGCCCATGCCGTAGATCAGCGTGGTCCAGATATCGCCGTCGAGGGAGTCTGGCGAAATAATCGTCACGCTGTCCAGTTCGTTATCCAGCGGGTAGCCGGTGCGTGGGTCAAGTATGTGGTGATAACGTTTGCCGTTCAGCTCGAAGTAGCGCTCATAGGTGCCTGACGTCACCACCGACCGGTTTTCGACCGTCATGGCGCCAATCAGCGCGTCACCGGCGAACGGTTTTTTCAGGCCGACGCGCCAGCCGCCCTCCGGCGAGCCTAACGTCTGGACGTTGCCGCCAAGGTTGATCAGCCCAAGTTCAACGCCCTCTTTAAGGAGGTGATCCCGCACCCTGTCGGCGATATAGCCTTTAGCAATGGCCCCCAGATCGATCTCCATTCCCTGGCGAGTAAGGAACACGCTGCTGTTGGCTTCATCCAGCACCACGTCCGCAGGATGCGTGATGCCCAGCAAGGCGGCGATCTCGTCCGCGGGCGGTACAGCGTCCCCCTTAAAGCCAATTTTCCAGCATTTCACCAGCGGGCCGATCGCCAGGTTAAAGGCGCTGTCTTTAAGCAGGCTGGCCGCTTTCGCGCAGCGGATCAGCTCGAACACCGGGCGACTGACGGCAACCGGATGCTGACCGGCCGCATGGTTGATGTCCATTACCTGGGAGTGCGCTCGGTTAACGGTAAGCAGATCTTCGTACTGTTTGATCAGGCGAAACACGCGAGAGGCAAGCGCTTCGTCATGGGAAAAGAGTTTCAGGAGGATGGGCGATCCCATCAGAACGGCGGAGTAGCTGTAAACGCGTTGGCTATCAGGCATTTCATGAGTCCTCAGATGTAGCCCCGGCAGGCACCGCGCCGCCGGGGAAACAGGAGCCTTACCGTGTTTTCGAACGCATAGCCGCCTGATGTCCTGCAAGCGTACCAAAAATAATGATATCTGCCACCGCGTTACCGCCGATGCGGTTACCGCCATGGATGCCCCCGACAACCTCACCCGCAGCAAACGCTCCCGGCAATACGTTGTGGTTGCTGTCCAGCACGCAGGTTTCTGTGTTAATGGTCACGCCGCCCATGGTGTGGTGAACGCCCGGTGCAATCTGAATGGCGTAGAACGGCCCTTCGTTGATTGGCGCACGCAGCGCGGTGGTGCGACCGAAATCATCGTCGTGCTGTTTCTCCACAAAGCCGTTGTAGCGTTCCAGCGTTGCCAGGAACTGGTGGTGATCCATCCCCAGCGCTTCCGCCAGGGCTTTTGGCGAGCTGGCGCTGGTAACAAACCCTTTTGCGATGTACTCATCCGCGGCTTTGTTTTTGGCGCGAACATGCTCGTCAAAGACGATGTAAGCGTATTTCTCCGGCAGCGCGATGATCTGCGCCGAGACTTTGTCGCGGGTCGACATTTCGTTATAGAAGCGGTTGCCCTGCTGGTTTACCAGAATCGCCCCGCCGCCGCGGATGGATTCGGAAATCAGATACGACGTTTTCTGCTCAACGGTTGGGTGGATCTGAATTTCGCCCATATCCACGGTGCCCGCACCGATACGCTCCAGCAGCGCGATGCCGCCCCCGGTCGCCCCTTTGTGGTTGGTGGTAACGAACCCTGCCAGATCCGGACGGTATTTCACCACCATCTGGCTGTTGGCGCTGAAGCCGCCCGTTGCCACAATCACGCTTTTGGTTGCCACGGTGAGGGTTTCGTTCTCTTCGGTGGTCAGACGCACACCGGTCACTTCGCCGTTCTCGAAGATGATGTCGCTCACGGAGGTATCCAGCATCACCTCGATGTTACGCTTGTTGACGTTACGCACCAGGCCGCTGATCAGATACCCGCCCACTGCGGAACCGTCTTTCGGACGGTGCGTACGGTCGATGCTCATCCCGCCGGTGGTGGTAATGTCGTTCAGCATAATGCCGCGCGTGGCCAGCCATTCGATGGCCTGCGGCGCGTTCTCGACAAAGCGACGCAGCAGTTCAGGGTTGTTCTTGTTGCCACCGCCTTTCAGACTTTCCTGGTAGAACAGCTCTTTGCTGTCCTGAATACCTTTCACGCGCTGGAAGCGGGTCTCCGCCGCGTTCATCCCGGCCGAGGCTTTAATGGTGTTCCCGCCGATGGTGGGCATTTTCTCGACGATCAGTACACTCGCGCCTTCGTCATGCGCCTGGATCGCCGCCGCCAGCCCTGCACCGCCGCTGCCGACCACTACCACGTCCACGCTTTTAGTCTCATTCGGGTCAGCGCCCTCTTCCGCCGCCAGCGCTTTGCTGGATTTCAGCATCGCCTTCGAGACCGCTTTTTTTACCGCCTCGCTCTGGCTGGTCGCGCCGGTGATAGCATCCACGTGCGGGGTGTTGGCGTCCAGAATACGGGTGCGGATCTCTTCGAAGCTGGTGACAAACTCGACGTCTTCACTCGGGCCGGAGGCCAGTTCGATATCGGCGATGCGGTCGGTTTCGAGGCTGACGTTAATCACCAGTTCGTTGGCATCGTCCTGCACTTTTTCAATAAAGGTGCCCGGTTTGAATTTCGATTCGCCCATGCTCATGTCGCGGATCATCGCTTCCACCAGCGAGAAGCGCCACAGCGGTTCCGGGATGCTCAGTTCTTCGCGTCGGGTACTGTCCATAAACAGATCCAGGCTTTCGCCCGCCGCGATGCGATCGGTCCAGTCCGGATAGGCGATGGTGGCGCGGCCAACGGCAATCAGGTCGTAACCGTGATCCAGCGCTTCATTCACATCCGTGGCATTCACCACGCCGCCAACGCCCATCACCGGTACCTGCGCCAGCGTGTCAGAGCGCATGGCGCAGTATTTTTCGATAAGTGGCGTCGGGTCCTGAGTATCGACGATAGAAGGACGCAGGGCGGCGCCAAGGGAGAAGTGGAGATAATCCACCCCGCGCGCGGCCAGTTTTTCCAGCAGATACAGGGTGTCCTCAAAGCGGATGCCCGGGACTTCCAGCTCTTCCGGAGAGAAACGGTAGCCAATGATAAACGCGTCGTCCGCGTACTGGCGCACCATCTTGTGGGTAATGTCCAGCACCGCCAGCGGGAATTTCGCGCGGTTTTCGCGGCTACCGCCCCACTCGTCGTCACGCTGGTTGGAGTTCGGGGAGAAGAACTGCTGGATCAGATAGGTATTCGCCCCGTGGATTTCGACGCCGTCGAAGCCGGCCTGAATTGCGCGGCGCACGGCTTCGCCGAACTTGCCGATCATGCCTTCCACCTCTTCCGCGGTCAGGGCAACCGGCGTGGCGGCACCGTCACGCGGCGCGGCAACGGCGCTTGGGCCAACCGGCGTGCGGCCCCCGATCAGTTTTGGGTCGACCATGCGGCCGCCGTGGTAGATTTGCAGCAGGGCTTTGGAGCCTTTGGACTTGATAGCGTCAGCGATTTTTGCCAGCCCGGCGATTTTCTCGTCGTTATCAATACCAATTGCGCCCGGGAACGCCAGGCCGAGATCGTCAACAAAACAGCACTCAACGATGATGGTGCCGATGCTGCCCGCGCGGGCGCGGTAGTACTCCACCAGCTCGCTGGTCACGGTGCCATCGTAATAACCGGTACAGGTTGTCATCGGGGCCATTAACAAACGGTTTTTCAGTTCAGTACCATTCGGTAATGTGAAGGGGCTTAAAATACGTTCGTTAGTGCTCATAATAGAAACTCCAAACTTTAAAAATTAAGAATTCGTTATCGGGATGATTTTTTATTTCGTGTTTTTTGCCGATGTCATGATAGTAATATAAAGCTTTTTTTAGTTTCTAAAGTCATTACGTTAGTTAATAAACTATTTAATCCCTTCGATAACATTAATAACACATTGGTGTTAGCGGGAATGTTTCACTCGTTCACAAGAATTTAAAAAAGTTAAATTATAAAAGGTCAAACCAATACACCAAATCTAGCAAAAAATCCTATAAAACAACGATAAACAAAAGCACCAGAATTTAAATGTTATAGTTTTGATACATAAAATGCGTAAAATTAGCGAATAACCACACTACTCAGAGTGGTTATTATAAAAAATATAAAAATAGCCATTCAGTTCCGTTTTTTTGATCGCGATCAATAGTTATGGCATTCAAAAGAGCAATATAAAAACATCATCATTTTTTATTTAGCGCAAACCAAAATGCGTTAAATCGCTATTAGTGAAAACACAAATCCGCACCTTAAATAACTAAAAAAAGCAAAAAGGATATTTCAATCGAATTTGTGTTTTCGCCGGGCGACGAATTTTTGACAACTTAAGACGTGAAACTATGAATACAAAAACTGCTGTAACGCCTCCTGCGGCGAATCTGGCATCAAATGGAACAGCAAAACGACTGCTGATGATGGCTTTGCCCGTCATTGTTGCCGTCCTGCTGTTGTTTGTCCCCGTTCCGGAAGGGCTGCCGCCTTATGCGTGGCACTACTTCGCCATCTTTGTCGGCGTCATCGTCGGCTTAATTTTCGAACCGCTGCCGGGCGCCGTGATCGGTCTTACCGGCGTCGTGGCGATTGCGCTGTGCAGCCAGTGGGTACTCTTTAGCCCGGAACAGCTGGCTGACCCAAAATTCAAGCTGGCGGGCGCCTCCTTTAAATGGGCGGTCAGCGGGTTTGGTAACTCCACCGTCTGGCTGATTTTCGGTGCCTTTATGTTCGCCGCAGGCTACGACAAAACCCGCTTCGGCCGACGTCTGGCGCTGATTCTGGTGAAGTACCTGGGCCGTCGCAGCCTCACGCTCGGTTACGCCATTACGTTTGCGGATCTGCTGCTGGCCCCGTTCACCCCGTCCAACACCGCGCGCAGCGGCGGAACCATCTACCCGATCATCGCCAACCTGCCGCCGCTGTACGGTTCAAAACCCAATGACCCAAGCGCGCGCAAAATCGGTTCGTATCTGATGTGGGTAGCCATCACCGCGGCCTGTATCACCAGCTCGATGTTCCTTTCCGCTCTGGCACCTAACCTGCTGGCGCTGGCGCTGGTAAAAAGCACGGTTGGAATTGATATCTCCTGGGGGACCTGGTTCCTCGCCTTCCTGCCGCTGGGCATCCTGCTGATCCTGACCATGCCGCTGCTGGCCTACTGGTTCTACCCGCCGGAAGTAAAAGTGAATAACGAAGTACCGCTGTGGGCGACCCGTGAACTGGAAAAACTGGGCAAACTGTCGCGCAATGAGATCCTGCTGCTGGTGTTCGTGTGCTGTGCGCTGCTGATGTGGATCTTCGCCGCGGCGTGGATTGAACCGGCCATGGCTGCCCTGCTGATCGTTGGCCTGATGCTGTGGACCGGCGTGCTGGAGTGGAACGATATCACCGGTAACAAAGCCGCGTGGAATACCTTCGTCTGGTTCGCCACCCTGGTGGCGCTGGCGGATGGCCTCTCCTCCACCGGTTTTATCAGCTGGCTGGGTAAAGAAGGCGGCCTGCTGATGAGCGGTATCTCTCCGGGTGTCGCCACCATCGTGCTGCTGCTGGCGTTCTACCTGCTGCACTACCTGTTCGCCAGCACCACCGCGCACACCACGGCGCTGCTGCCTGCGATGCTGACCATCGCCTCCACCATTCCGGGCATGAATATGGAAGTGTTCGTTCTGCTGATGGTGACCTCGCTGGGCGTGATGGGGATCATTACCCCCTACGGTACCGGTCCAAGCCCGATTTACTACGGTAGCGGCTACCTGCCAACCAAAGACTACTGGCGCCTCGGCACCATCTTCGGTGCCATCTTCCTTGCGGCCCTGCTGCTGATTGGTTATCCGTGGATGTCCATGATGTTCTGATTCCTGACCGCCGGACTTCTCCTCCGGCGGTTTTATTTTTGTGGAGCAATACGCTATGTCAAACAAACCGTTTATCTACCAAAACCCCTTCCCTCTTGCGCACGATGACACCGAATACTATCTGCTGACCAAAGAGCACGTTTCCGTTGCCGAGTTCGACGGTCAGGAAGTCCTGAAAGTGGAGCCTGAAGCCCTGACCCTGCTGGCACAGCAGGCCTTCCACGATGCCGCGTTTATGCTGCGCCCTTCCCACCAGAAGCAGGTTGCCGCCATTCTCAACGACCCGGAAGCCAGCCAGAACGACAAATACGTTGCCCTCCAGTTCCTGCGTAACTCTGAAATCGCCGCAAAAGGCGTGCTGCCAACCTGTCAGGATACCGGCACCGCGATCATCATGGGCAAAAAAGGCCAGCGCGTCTGGACCGGCGGCGGTGACGAAGCGGCCCTGAGCCAGGGCGTCTATAACACATACATTGAAGATAACCTGCGCTACTCGCAGAATGCGGCGCTGGATATGTATAAAGAGGTGAATACCGGCACCAACCTGCCCGCGCAGATTGACCTCTACAGCGTGGACGGCGACGAGTATAAATTCCTGTGCATGGCGAAAGGCGGCGGTTCTGCCAACAAAACCTATCTCTACCAGGAAACCAAAGCGCTGATCACTCCGGCGAAGCTGAAAAACTACCTGGTTGAGAAGATGCGCACCCTGGGTACCGCAGCCTGCCCGCCGTACCACATTGCCTTTGTTATCGGCGGAACCTCAGCGGAAGCCACGCTGAAAACCGTTAAGCTGGCTTCTACCCGCTACTACGATGCGCTGCCAACCGAAGGCAACGAACACGGCCAGGCGTTCCGTGATGTTCAGCTCGAACAGGAACTGCTTCAGGAAGCGCAGAACCTTGGTCTGGGCGCGCAGTTTGGCGGCAAATACTTTGCCCACGACATTCGCGTAATCCGCCTGCCGCGCCACGGCGCCTCCTGCCCGATCGGCATGGGGGTCTCCTGCTCCGCTGACCGTAATATCAAAGCGAAAATCAACCGCGACGGGATCTGGATTGAGAAGCTGGAGCACAATCCGGGCCAGTATATTCCTGAATCCCTGCGTCAACAGGGTGAAGGCGACGTGGTGAGCATCAATCTCGACAAGCCGATGAATGAGATCCTGGCGCAGCTTTCCGCGCACCCGGTCTCCACCCGCCTGTCGCTGAACGGCACCATCATCGTGGCGCGCGATATCGCCCACGCGAAGCTGAAAGAGCTGCTCGACAACGGGGAAGAACTGCCGCAGTACGTTAAAGATCACCCGATTTACTACGCAGGCCCGGCCAAAACGCCAGAAGGTTACACGTCTGGCTCACTCGGCCCGACCACTGCGGGACGTATGGACTCCTATGTGGACTTACTGCAATCCCACGGCGCGAGCATGATCATGCTGGCGAAAGGTAACCGCAGCCAGCAGGTCACCGACGCTTGCCATAAGCACGGCGGCTTCTACCTCGGCAGCATCGGCGGCCCGGCGGCGGTGCTGGCGCAAAACAGCATCAAGAGCCTGGAGTGCGTGGCGTATCCTGAACTGGGAATGGAAGCCATCTGGAAAATTGAAGTGGAGAACTTCCCGGCGTTTATCCTGGTGGATGACAAAGGCAACGACTTCTTCCAGCAGATCCAGAATAAACAGTGCAAAGGGTGCTCACAGCGCTGAACGTTTCCATAACGCCGGAAGCAGCGACAGCGTATCGTTGATCAACCCGCGCTTGTCGCTGCCCGGCTTCCAGATAGTGACCATCGTCTGGCTTATCCCCTGGCTGCCCACTTCGGTGGGCAGCCTTTTTACATTTTTCCACTGCGTTGCCTGAAGATGGGTCGGCAAAAACCCCCAGCCGCAGCCCTGTTCCAGCAGGCCGCGCAGCATCTCCAGTTCGTTAGTGAAAAGCGTGTGCCCTGAAATTTGCAGGCGACGGGCAACCGGCTCGTCTGACGCGGGATGCATAATCACCTGTGGCACCAGAGAGAGATCGAGCAGCGACACCGGCGCCGCAACCTCCGCAAAAAGCGCCGTTGCGGCGTAAAAATCCATTTCGATCGCCCCCAGCGCCCGCCACTCCATCTCATTGCCCACGCTGCGGTTGCGCGCCTGGCAGATCCCCAGATCGGCCTGACCGTTTGCCAGCATCGCTTCCGCCTCATCGCGCGATGCGCTGGTCAGGCTCAGGCGGATCTTTTTCGTCGCCAGTGTGGCAATCAGCGCCTGTAAAAAAGCTCTGGGGGTGAACGGATCGTAAGCGAGGGCGATGTCCTGCGTCGCGCTGTCCGGTACCGATCTGGCAAACGCCTCAAACGCTTTGACCTGGCGCATCAGCAGGTGCGCCTGCCGCTGAAGCTGCTCCCCCTCCGGCGTCAGGCGCAGGCTGCGCCCCTCCCGCAGGAACAGAGCATAGCCCAGCCCATCCTCAAGGAAATCGATCAGATCCCGCAGGGTAGTACGATCTTTGCCGAGTTTACTGGCCGCCTTCATCAGGCTGCCGTGTTCAGCGACGGCAGTGAACGCCTCAAGCTGGGCAAAGGAATAGATCAGTGATGCCACGCCATTCTCCACGCAATTTTTACGGGGGATTTTCCCCCATAACGCGTTTTTTATTATAGGCCGCAGGTTCTTAAACTGAAGTCCTTCCTGAGCCAAACGAGATAAATATGAAAATCAAAACAAACCGCACGCTGCTCGCGGCGCTGGTTGTCAGCAGCCTGCTCTCGCCCGCCGTTATGGCGGCCTGCAACGGTACCGACCTCACCACCTGTCCGGCGCCTTTCGATGCCAGACTCCCGGACGCGCATACCATGCTCACCTGGAACCAGACCGATCGCGTGGTGGGCTTTCGCAATGACTACCGCAACTACGCAGGGGATGTGTTCCGCCACGGCAACGCTACGCCGCTGCTGCCCGCAGAAAAACCGCTCACCGATGCCCGCTATCAGGTGAAGGGTAAGAGTTACACTCTTCAGGATTACCTGAAACGCCAGAACGTCAGCGGCATGCTGGTGCTGAAAAACGGCAAAGTGGCCTATAAATACCTGAGTGAAGGCAATACCGACTCAACGCTCTGGACGTCGCGTTCCGTGGGCAAATCGGTGGTCTCCGCGCTGGTGGGTGCTGCAATTAAAGAAGGGAAAATCCACTCCCTGGACGACCTTGTCACCCAATACGAACCTGACTTAAAAGGCACCGCCTGGGAGGGCGTAACGCTAAAACAGCTCATCACCCACACCTCTGGCGTGGCGTGGAACGAAGATTACATCAACCCGCAATCTGACTTCGCCCGGCTTACCGAATGCGAAGCGAAGCCGGGCACCTACAACTGCGTGCGCACCCTGGTGAAGGGGTTACACCGTGAACACCCGGCGGGCGAAAACTGGTCCTATTCCTCGGGTGGCGCCTGGCTGTTAGGCGATGTGCTTGAGCGCGCCACCGGCATGACGCTCGCGGCGTATCTGGAGAAGACCATCTGGCAGCCGTACGGCATGGCGAGCGACGGCGTGTGGCATGCCTACAGCAAAGGCCAGCACGACGTGGGTGCGCATGGGTTCAACGCCACGCTGGAAGACTGGGGGCGTTTCGGGGAGTTTATCCTGCATAACGGTACGCTGCCGGACGGGAAGCAGATCCTCCCCGAGGGCTGGGTGAAACAGTCCTCAGCCTGGACACAGGCCAAAGGATCGGTGTCCGACGCGCATCCGAAGGGGTTATACGGCTACCAGTGGTGGAACAACGAAGTACCAGCCACCGCCACACACGTGGAGCCGAAAGTCGAAAATTCGCTGAAGGATTCCCTGTGGGCGCTGGGTATATTTGGTCAGATGATCATGGTTAATCAGAAAGAAAATCTGGTTATCGTCCAGTGGTCCACCTGGCCGCAGGCAGAGCCGTCATTCAGCGCTCAGCCGCTGGAAGCGTCGCTGATGTTTAGCGCGATTGCGAACGCGCTGCGCTGATAATCCCAAGCCAGGCCCCGCCTGGCTTCTCACCTGCGCGATGTCACAAAACCGATATATCAGCAACTTAGCGAAATCGAGTAAATAAAAGATCACCGAAATGTTAAGTTATTGTTGAATATGTAAATACTGGTCAACGCTTTGTCATTAATGCACCACACGCATCAGTCCATGCGCTATTTGCGCTTATTAATTTCCACTTCCTGATCCAGTTTTCAGAAACAGACGAGCATAACGTCACTATAAAACTGGAGATAATCATGGTTTCCTCAACCTCACCTGCAACGGTTCGTGCCAAAGCGGGCGCGATTTTCCGCGTCACGTCGGGCAACTTTCTTGAGCAATTCGACTTCTTTCTGTTCGGCTTTTATGCCACCTACATCGCCCATACTTTTTTCCCGGCAAGCAGTGAATTTGCGTCACTGATGATGACCTTCGCCGTCTTTGGCGCGGGCTTCCTGATGCGTCCGATCGGGGCCATTGTGCTGGGGGCTTACATTGATAAAGTGGGTCGCCGTAAAGGGCTGATCGTCACCCTGTCGATTATGGCCGCCGGAACGTTCCTGATCGTGCTGATCCCGTCTTATCAGAGCATTGGCCTGTGGGCGCCGCTGCTGGTGCTGACCGGCCGACTGTTGCAGGGTTTTTCGGCAGGCGCCGAGCTGGGTGGGGTTTCGGTTTATCTGGCGGAGATCGCCACGCCGGGCCGCAAGGGTTTCTACACCAGCTGGCAGTCGGGTAGCCAGCAGGTCGCCATTATGATCGCGGCGGCGATGGGCTTTGCGCTGAATGTGGTGCTGGAGGAGAGTGCCATTCGCGAATGGGGGTGGCGTATTCCGTTCCTGTTTGGCTGTCTGATTGTGCCGTTTATCTTTTTCCTGCGCCGCAAGCTGGAAGAGACCGAGGAATTCAGCGCCCGTCGCCACCATCTGGCGATGCGTCAGGTCTTCACAACGCTGCTCGCTAACTGGCCGGTAGTCGTCGCGGGTATGCTGATGGTGGCGATGACCACCACCGCGTTTTACCTGATCACCGTTTACGCGCCGACCTTCGGTAAAAAAGTCCTGATGCTCAGCGCGTCGGACAGTCTGCTGGTCACGCTGCTGGTGGCGGTGTCGAACTTCATCTGGCTGCCGGTGGGCGGCGCGCTGTCGGATCGCTTCGGACGTAAACCAGTGCTGATCGCCATGACGCTGCTGGCGCTGGCGACCAGCTATCCGGCGCTGACGATGCTGGCCGCAGCCCCGAGCTTCTCAATGATGCTGACCGTGCTGCTGTGGCTCTCTTTCCTCTACGGCCTGTATAACGGCGCGATGATCCCGGCCCTGACGGAGATCATGCCAGCAGAGGTGCGCGTGGCGGGCTTCTCACTGGCTTACAGCCTGGCAACGGCGGTCTTTGGCGGTTTCACGCCGGTGATTTCGACTGCCTTAATTGAGTACACCGGCGACAAAGCCTCCCCGGGCTACTGGATGAGCTTTGCCGCCGTTTGCGCCCTGCTGGCAACGCTTTATCTCTATCGTCGTCGCACGTTAATCCTGCAAACTGCCGTTAAGGAGTGATCCCTCATGCTTACATTCAGAACGGTGATTGCCGCCCTGACCTTCGCCACCCTCAGCGCGGGCGCGCTTGCGCAGGATGTGACGGTGATGATTTCTGGCGGCTTCAAAGCGGCGCTGGAGAAGCTGACGCCGCAGTACGAAGCGCAAAGCGGCGACAGGCTCATTGTGATCTCCGGCCCGTCGATGGGCAAAACGCCGCAGGCCATTCCGGCCCGGCTCGCCCGGGGCGAAAAAGCGGACGTGGTGATTATGGTGGGCGATGCGCTGGCGAAACTGGAACAGGATCGCAGGACGGCGGCGGGCTCCCGCGTGGAGCTGGCGGATTCGCCCGTCGGGATGGTCGTCAAAGCGGGCGCGCCGGTGCCGGATATCAGTACGGTGCCCGCCCTGCGGCAAACGCTGCTGAAGGCGCATTCCATGGCTTATTCCGACAGCGCCAGCGGCCGGTATGTAGAGAGCCAGCTGTTCCGTAAGCTGGGCATCGACGGCCAGGCCCACGATAAAGCGCACCGGGTTGAGCGTATCCCGGTGGCGTCTGAAGTGGCAAAAGGGAAATACGATCTCGGCTTTCAGCAGGTGAGCGAGCTTCTGCCGGTTCCGGGGGTGACGTTTGTCGGTAAGTTGCCTGACGACATGCAGTACATTACCCGTTTCGCCGGAGCCGTAACGCAGAAGGCTGACCATCCCGAACAGGGAAAAGCGCTGCTGACTTTTCTCGCCTCGCCACAGGCCGCCAGCGTCATTACGGCAACGGGCTTAACGCCCGTCAGTGCACCTCGCGATACTGCTCGGTGATCAGCGTTTCGAGTTCGGCAGCAATATAGGACTGGATCCGCCCGCGGCGGCGGATCAGCCCCACGGTTCGCCTGACTTCAGGCTCGGTTAAAGGTACCGACGTCAGCAGCGAATGCTCTGCGCGGGGCATTGACATGGCGGGAACGGCCGCAATGCCGATCCCGGCTTCAACCATCCCCAGCATGGTCGTCACGTGCCGCGTTTCGCAGATGCTGGGGCGTTCAGGCCGAATATGCCCGACCCGCTGGTCGAGAAGATTGCGGTTGCCGGAGGTCTTATCCAGACCGATATAATCCTGCTGATAAAAAGCCTGCCACGTCAGGCTTTTTCTTTTTGCAAGCGGGCTGTCGCGCCGGCAGGCGGCCACGTAGACATCCTCCACCAGCGGGACAAACTCGATGTCGGGCTGCAAGCTCCGGGCAAAGCAGATACCAAAATCCGCCTGTCCGCGGGTGACGGCCTCGATAACATTTCCGGCGCTGCTGTCGATCAGTTTTATGCGCACGCGGGGGTAACGGGACTGAAAGCGGCGGATAACATCCGGCATAAAGTAACAGGCGGCGGACGGCACCGTCGCCACGGTGATTAGCCCCGTACGCTCCTCGCTGGCCTTATCGATATCCGAAAGCATGGACTCCACATCAGCAAGCAGCTGTCCGCACCGGTCGGCAAAGGTCTGTCCATACAGGGTCAGCGTGACGCGCCGGGTGGTTCTGTCGAACAGTTTTGTCCCCAGTGCCGCCTCCAGCTTTTCAATTCTGCGACTCAACGCCGACTGGGAAAGGCAGATAGACTCCGCCGCAAGACGGAAATTGCCATATTCCAGTAAAGCGCGGAAGGCATAGAGATCGTTGAGGTCAAAATTGACGGGCATACTGACGGGATCCTTAAGCACGGTAGGGTAAGAAGAGATTTATCATAGTCGCGCACGACATACTTCACAAAATGAAGGGGATACCCCTAAAGCGCTATCAACCTGACGGCACATAGTGATAGTTTATGCGGGCTGGATTCCTCTTAAACAGGCTGCCAGTCTGCATGCAGCCGAAGAGGAGTGTCATACTGCTTAACAGAGTATGTTGGCATGCTAACAGCCCCTGACCTTTCCATTTTGTTCACGTGCGAGTAACGAGCAAAGCGATGATTAAGTGGCCCTGGAAAACGAACGACGCTGGTCGAAATATGGCGCTGCCCTGGGATGAGGCTCTGGCGATCCCCGTGCTGGCGAATCTCTTGCCTGAAGAGCAATCAAAGCTGATTCAGCTGGCCGAGCGTTTTTTACAGCAAAAACGGCTGGTACCGCTACAGGGCTTCGAACTGGATCCGCTTAAAAATTCCCGCATCGCCCTGCTCTTCTGCTTGCCGGTGCTGGAGCTGGGTATCGAATGGCTGGATGGCTTCCACGAAGTGCTGATCTACCCGGCGCCGTTTATCGTCGATGATGAGTGGGAGGATGACATCGGGCTGGTGCACAACCAGCGTATGGTGCAGTCCGGGCAAAGCTGGCAGCAAGGGCCAATCATCCTCAACTGGCTGGATATTCAGGACTCGTTCGATGCCTCGGGCTTCAACCTGATCATTCACGAAGTGGCGCATAAGCTGGATACCCGCAACGGCGATCGCGCCAGCGGCGTGCCGCTGATCCCGCTGCGTGAAGTCGCGGGATGGGAGCACGACCTGCACGCGGCGATGGAAAACATTCAGGATGAGATAGACCTGGTGGGTGAAAGCGCGGCCAGCATTGATGCCTATGCCGCGACCGATCCCGCCGAGTGTTTTGCGGTACTGTCCGAGTATTTCTTTAGCGCACCTGAGCTTTTCGCTCCGCGCTTCCCGGCGCTGTGGCAGCGTTTTTGCCAGTTTTATCAGCAGGATCCGCTCCAGCGTCTGCGGCAAAGTGAGGACGCAGCCAGCACCTCCCCTCATCCGTTCCACTAATGTTTAAGGGGTACGATCGGTCGATCGTACCCACACGCTCACCGCGAGAAACAGCAGCGCCATTCCCCATGCGGCAGTAATCAAAAACTGCTCACCGTAAAAGCGCGTCACCACGGGTACCAGCAGCGCGCTGGCCCCGTATCCCAGCGTATGGCTGGTGGCGATCACCCCTGCGCCTTTGCCCGTCGTCAGCCGATCGTTGAGCAAAAGCTGGTATCCCGGCGTTGCCATGGCGGCCCCCAGCGAAGTGATGACAATTCCCACGTAGAACAGGGCTAAACTGGCGAGACACATCAGCCCAAGACCCGCCACCATCAAGACCGCGGCAATTAAGAGTAAAAATCTCGGGGTAAAATGCTGCGGGCGTACCACCAGAAACTGCGCCGCCAGGGTCGCCAGCGCGGCCAGGCTCAGCAGCAGCGCGACATGATGGCTGATTTGCACGGCATCGCCATTAAATAACGGGTGAAGATGCGGCGATAAACCAAGCTGCATCAGGCTGACCAGCGCCGCCAGCAGCAGTGCCAGCACCAGGAAAGGCAGCATGGAGGCCTGTAACCGCGTCGACTGGTGCGCCACCGGCGGCAGCGGGGGATCGGCGGCTTCGCGCAGCACCAGCAGCAGCGCGATAAACGGCGCCACCGCCATCAGCCAGAGCGGTGCGACCGGGCTGACGCTGAGCATCAGCGCGGCCAGGGGCGGTCCCAGCAGACGCCCGCAGCTAAGGCCAGAGCTTATCGTCGCCAGCGCCGCCATCCTTTTATCCAGCCCCGCGCGTTGAATGGCCCACGTCTGGGCCGCAGGCACCAGCCCTGATACCGTCAGGCCGTACAGCATGCGCGACAGCACCAGGCCTGCCATTCCCCAGAGAGCATTCAGCGCGCCGTTCGCCATCGCCCAGACCACCAGCGCCATCACGACAAAGCTCGCCAGATAGCCTCCCAGCGAGGCCAGCATAACGATCTTACAGCCGTGCCGCTCGCTCTGGCGTCCCCACCAGGGCGATGCGGGTAAAAAGAGCATCGAGCCGAACATCAGCAGCCCGGCCCAGACGGAGAGCGACAGTCCGGTCAGGGAGACCAGCTGCGGCAGCATAACCAGCAAACCGTTTTGCCCAATACCTAATAAACCGGCGCCCAGTGCCAGGGGCCAGTTAGCTTTGGGGGCCACAACGTCAGTGAGATTCTCAGTACGGGTGCGCATAAAATTGTGAAGATAATGTCAATAAATGTGTGGAAATTATGAAGTTTATGAAAACAAATATTGCAAAAATAGTTGCCACTGTAAACAGAATGAATATCATAACGAGAATTATTATCAGTCATGGAATGAGGTACAACTATGCGTACTCTGCCCCGCTCCGCCGGTACAGATGTTGCGGCCCAGTGTTTTTTGAACGCGCTGCTGCGCGAAACGAAGGACTGGCACTATCTTCCCGCAACCCGTGCGGATGAGTTATCGCAGATTCATATCCCGCTCTCCCCAACCCAGGCCATTCGGGTTCCGGTACGCTATTTCTCCCCCACGCAGCATCACCAGTATCGTTTCCCCGCAACGCTGATTCAGGCCGACAGCGACGGCGGTGACACGGTCACATTCCATCAACTGATTGATTTCATTCTTCAAAAAGAGACGATAAAAGGCGAGCTGGATGCCGATACGCTGGCTCGCTTTAAGCAGCGCGTCCTGGAAAGCCATACGCACACCTGGCAGGCCATTGATTTACGCCACAACTGGGCAAACCTGCGCGATAAGCCGCTGACGTTTGCCGAAGCGGAACAGGCGCTGCTGGTCGGTCATGCTTTTCATCCTGCCCCAAAGTCGCACGAGCCGTTCAACGAGGCCGAGGCGCGTCGCTATCTGCCGGATTTCGCCTCCCGCTTCCCGCTGCGCTGGTTTGCGGTTGAGCATGAGCTGATTACCGGCGACAGCCTGGATGTCTCCCTGCGGGAACGTCTGCTGCGCTTTGCAGCGCAGAGCGCGCCGGCCCTTCTCGGTCACTTCACCGACACCTGCTGGCTGCTGCCGATGCACCCGTGGCAGGCCGACTATCTGCTGGAGCAGGACTGGTGCCAGCGTCTGGTAGAAAAAGGCGCCCTGCGCGATCTGGGCGAAGCCGGTGCGCAATGGCTGCCCACCAGCTCTTCCCGCTCGCTGTACAGCGAAACCAACAGCGACATGATTAAGTTTTCCCTGAGCGTGCGGCTGACCAACTCCGTGCGCACGCTGTCGGTGAAAGAGGTTAAGCGCGGCATGCGCCTGGCGCGGCTGGCGAAAACGGCACGCTGGCAGGAACTTCAGGCGCGCTACCCGACCATGCGCGTGATGCAGGAGGACGGCTGGGCGGGGCTGTGCGATGAGCACGGCGTCGTTCAGGAAGAGAGCCTGATGGCCCTGCGCGTCAACCTGCTGTTCGATACCCCTGAAACGCAAACCAACGTGCTGGTGAGCCTGACCCAGGCCGCGCCGGACGGCGGCGACAGCCTGCTCGCCGCGGCGGTGCGTCGTCTGAGCCAGCGTCTGGATCTCCCGCTCGCCCAGGCCGCGCGCTGCTGGCTGGACGCTTACTGCGACCGGGTATTGCTTCCGCTGTTCAGCGCCGAGGCGGACTACGGTCTGGTCCTGCTGGCGCACCAGCAAAATATCCTCGTTGAGATGCAGCAGGATTTCCCCGTTGGGCTGATCTACCGCGACTGCCAGGGCAGCGCCTGGACCGAAGGGGCCGACGCGTGGCTGAAAGAGGCAGGTGAAACCGAGGTGGAAAACCGCTTCGGTGAGAGCCAGCTGCTGCGCTACTTCCCTTATTACCTGCTGCTGAACTCTACCCTTGCCGTCACCGCCGCGCTCGCCGCCGCCGGCTTCGACAGCGAAGAGAACCTGATGTCCCGCGTGCGTGACGCGCTGGCCGAACTGCGCACCACGGCGAAGCAGACCCGCTGCCTCGATTACGTGCTCGACAGCCCGACCTGGAACTGCAAAGGCAACTTCTTCTGCTATCTGCACGATCGCAACGAAAACACCATCGTCGATCCGGCGGTGATCTATTTCGACTTTAGCAACCCGTTTTATAAGGAGAAGGCGTGATGGCAAACGCGAATATCGTCCATTCCGGCTACGGCTTTCGCTGCACGGTCACGGAACAAAACCTGCCGCTGACGCTGGGTCTCGACGGCAGCGCGGTGCTGGAGCGGCTGACCGGGCTCCCGGACGGCTGGCTGGTGGACGCCCTCGACCAGCTGTTTGTTGCCGCGCCCGCCCTGACCGGCATTACCCTGCCGTGGGCAGCCTGGCAGGATGAACCTCAGGCGCAGGCGCTGTTTAGCCTCGTTCACGGGGACTATCTGGCGCGTGAAATTTTCTGGCAGCTGCCGCTGTGGCTGAAAGGCGAACGTCCACAGGCGAGCGGCGGAATGCAGTTTGACGAAAGCCGTCAGCTGTACTTCCCGCTGCGCCCTCACCGCCCGCAGGGTGAGGTGTATCGCCGTTACGATCCGCAAATTAAACGCACCCTGAGCTTCCGCGTGGCCGATGTGGCCCAGGACGGCGAGCGCTTTACCCGCTGGATGAATAACCCGCGCGTGAACGCTTTCTGGGAGATGGCGGGACCGCAGGCCGAGCAGGAAAACTACCTGCGCCGCCAGCTTGATTCGACGTACTGCTACCCGGTTATCGGCTGCTTCAATGACCAGCCGTTCGGCTATTTTGAACTCTACTGGGCGGCAGAAGATCGCATTGGTCGCCACTACCGCTGGCAGCCGTTTGACCGCGGGCTGCACATGCTGGTGGGTGAAGAAAACTGGCGCGGCGCGCAATACATCCGCAGCTGGCTGCGCGGCCTGAGCCACTATCTGTATCTCGATGAACCGCGCACCACGCGCATTGTCGCCGAGCCGCGCTTCGACAACCAGCGTCTGTTCCGCCATCTGGCGTCCGCCGGTTTCGACACGGTGAAAGAGTTCGACTTCCCGCACAAACGCTCCCGTCTGATCATGAGCGAGCGTCATCACTTCTTCCACGAGGTGGAACTGTGAACGCACTCTGGCAGAAAGTGAACCGCGAGATGGTGGCGAAGATCCTCGCCGAACTGGAATATGAACGCACCCTGCGCGCCGAGCCGGTTTCGGCGGACAACTGGCGCATCAGTATGGGCAACGCGTGCTGGCAGTTTCGCGCCACGCGTGGGATATGGGGCTGGCTGCATATTGACCCTGATACCCTGACCACCACCAGCGGCGCGGCGGTCGAAGCGGAAAACGCGCTGCTGCAACTGGCCACCGTGCTGGAGATGAGCGACGCGCAAACGGCGGAGCACATGGAAGATCTCTACGCCACGCTGCGGGGTGACATGCAGCTGTTGCAGGCGCGTGAAACGCTGGATGCCGATACGCTGATCCACCTCGACCCGGACGAACTACAGTGCCTGATGCGCGGTCACCCGAAGTTTATTTTCAACAAGGGACGCCGCGGCTGGGGGCTGGATGCCCTGCGCCTGTACGCGCCGGAATATCGCGGGCGTTTCCGCCTGCACTGGGTCGCCGTGCAGCGCGAGCGTCTGGTCTGGAGCAGCGACGCCGGTTGCGATATTAACGCCCTGCTCTCCAGCGCCATGGACGATGCCGAGCGCGAGCGGTTCGACGCCCGCTGGCAGGAGCTGGATCTGGACGACAGCTGGCTGCCGGTGCCGCTGCACCCGTGGCAGTGGCAGCAAAAAATTGCCATTCATTTCCTGGCGCAGCTCGCGCGCGGTGAGATGGTAGAGCTGGGTGAGTTCGGCGATGAGTATCTGGCGCAGCAGTCCCTGCGCACGCTGACCAACGCCAGCCGTCGCGCGCCGTATGACATCAAGCTGCCGCTGACTATCTACAACACCTCCTGCTATCGCGGTATTCCGGGCAAGTATATCGCCGCCGGTCCGCTGGCCTCGCGCTGGCTACAGCAGCAGTTCGCCAGCGATGCCACGCTGATTCACTCCGGGGCGCAGGTGCTTGGCGAACCCGCAGCCGGATATCTGTCGCATCCGGGTTATGCCGCATTGCCTGAGGCGCCGTACCGCTATCAGGAGATGCTGGGGGTGATCTGGCGCGAGAACCCATCCTGCTATTTACAGGATGGCGAACAGGCGGTGCTGATGGCGGCGCTGATGGAAACCGATAACCAGGCGCGCCCGCTGATTGACGCGTGGATCAAACGCTCGGGGTTAACCGCTGACGCATGGCTGGAAAAGCTGTTTGAGGCGACGGTGATCCCCTTCTATCACCTGCTCTGTCGCTACGGGGTGGCGCTCATCGCCCACGGCCAGAACGTCACGCTGGTGATGAAAGATTACGTTCCGCAGCGCATTTTGCTGAAGGATTTCCAGGGCGACATGCGCCTGGTGGATGAAGATTTCCCGCAGGCGCAGAGCCTGCCGGAGCAGGTAAAAGCGGTGACGGCGCGCCTCAGCGCGGATTACATCATCCACGACCTGCAAACCGGCAACTTTGTCACGGTGCTGCGCTTTATATCCCGCCTCACCCTGCAATGCGGCGTGAGCGAAACCCGCTTCTATCAGATCCTGGCGCTGGTGTTACGTCGCTATATAGCCGCCCATCCGGATCTTGCGGCGCGCTTCGCCAAATTCGACCTGTTTAAGCCGCAGATTATTCGCGTGATCCTCAACCCGGTCAAACTTACCTTCTCTGAACACGACGGCGGCAGCCGCATGCTGCCGAACTACGTCTGCGATCTTGATAACCCTCTTTTTCTGGTCTCCCAGGAGTCAGCGCAATGAAAACCTATGATTTCATCGGCATTGGTATCGGTCCGTTCAACCTCAGTATTGCCGCGCTGGCAGAGGGGCTGGACGGTTTTAGCTCGCTGTTTCTTGAACGCAAGCCGCACTTCTCCTGGCACCCGGGGATGATGGTGCCGGACTGCCATATGCAGACCAGCTTCCTGAAGGATCTGGTCAGCGCCGTGGAGCCAACCAACCGCCACAGCTTCCTGAACTATCTGGTACAGCGCAAAAAGTTCTACCGTTTCCTCACCACCGAGCAGCGCACCGTGTCGCGCGAGGAGTTTGCCGACTACCTGTGCTGGGCGGCGGATAACCTCACTAACCTGGCCTTCAGCCAGCAGGTACAGCAGGTCAGCTTTGATGAGCAAAACGGCCTGTTTGAGGTCGTGACCCAGCGGGATCGCTTCCTGGCGCGCCACGTCTGCGTGGGGATTGGGAAGCAGATCAATCTCCCAGACTGCGTCACCGCGCAGGACGACACCTGCTTCCACGCCAGCGAAATGATGCTGCGCACGCCGGATTTAGCGGGCAAGCGCGTCACCGTCGTCGGCGGCGGCCAGAGCGGTGCGGATCTGTTTTTAAATATCTTCCGTGGGGAATGGGGGCAGCCGCTGAGCCTCAACTGGGTGTCGCGCCGCAACAACTACAACGCGCTGGATGAAGCCGCGTTTGCCAATGAGTATTTCACGCCGGAGTACGTGGACAGCTTCTCGACCCTTGGTGACGACGCCCGACGTCAGATGTTGCAGGAGCAGAAGATGACCTCCGACGGGATCACCACGGAGTCGCTGCTGGCCATCTATCGCGCCATGTATCACCGCTTCGAAGTGCTGCGCGAAAAACCCTGGGCGCACCTGATGCCGTCCCGCTCGGTGACGGCGCTGACGCGCCAGGAAACCGGACATCGCCTCAGCATCCAGCATCACCTGGACGGCGGGCGCGAACAGCTGGAGAGCGACGTGGTGATTTTCGCCACCGGCTACCGCGCCGTGCAGCCCGCGTTTCTCGCCCCGCTCTCTTCCCGACTGCGTCTGGATGAGAATGAAGCCTTCTGCATCAACAACGATTTCACCCTTGAATGGGACGGCCCGCAGAGCAACCGCCTGTTTGCCGTCAATGCCGGGATGCACCGTCTCGGTATTGCCGAACCCCAGCTCAGCCTGATGGCCTGGCGCGCGGCGCGAATTTTGAATCGCGCTCACGATGACGAGCCGTTTGAGCTGGCAACCACCCCCGGCGTGATCCACTGGCGGAGCACCACCAGCCCGGAGAGCAGCCAGGTTTTTAAATCATTAATGAAGACCACCGAGTACTGACACACACATTCAGGATCAACATAACAATGAAACGTTCTCATCTTTGGGTTTTAAATCCGTGCTTGCTTGCCATGCTTTCTACCTCTGCGTGGGCGGAAGAACAAAAGGAAGAAGATATTGTGGTCTCCGCCAGCCGGGCACATCGCAGCGTGGCAGAGATGGCGCAAACCACCTGGGTTATTGAGCGGGCGGAAATTGAGCAGCAGGTTCAGGGCGGGAAAGAGATTAAAGACGTGCTGGCCCAGCTGATCCCCGGCATGGACGTCAGCAGCCAGGGACGTACCAACTACGGCATGAACCTGCGCGGTCGCTCCATGATGGTGATGGTGGACGGCGTACGTCTGAACTCTTCCCGCAGCGACAGCCGCCAGCTCGACTCTATCGATCCGTTCAACATTGACCGCATCGAAGTGATCTCCGGCGCCACCTCGCTGTACGGCGGCGGCAGTACCGGCGGTCTGGTGAACATCGTCACCAAAAAAGGCCAGCCGGAGACCGAAGTGGAGTTCCAGACCGGGGCAAAAAGCGGTTTTAACAGCCATAACGACCATGATGAGAACGTCTCCGCAGCCGTGAGCGGCGGCAATGACAACGCCTCTGGCCGTCTGTCGGTCTCCTATCAGCGCTACGGCGGCTGGTATGACGGCAACGGCGACGAGGTGATTATCGATAACACCCAGACCGGCTTGCAGTATTCCGACCGTATCGACGTGATGGGGACAGGCACCATCAACATCGACGATCATCAGCAGCTCCAGTTAACCACGCAGTACTACAAGAGCGAATCCGACGGCAAGCACGGCCTGTTCCTTGGGGAGAATTTCGCTGCGGTCACGGGCGATGCCAAAGCCTATAATAAAGATAACCTGAACTCTGACCGTATCCCGGGCACAGAGCGTCACCTGATCAACCTGCAATACTCGAACACCGATTTCTGGGGTCAGGATCTGGTTGCGCAGATTTACTACCGTGACGAGAGCCTGACCTACTACCCGTTCCCGACGCTGAGCAAAGGCGCGGTGACCAGCATTGGCGCATCCCAGCAGAAAACCGATTTTTACGGCGGCAAGCTGACGCTGAACAGCAAGCCGATAGACGACCTGACCCTCACCTGGGGTGTGGATGCCGACCACGAAACGTTCGATGCCAACCAGCAGTTCTTTGACTTGAGCAAAGCGGCGGCGAGCGGCGGCATGGAGCTGGACAATGCCTACAACGTGGGCCGTTATCCGGGTTACAGCATTACCAACCTCGCGCCGTTCCTGCAAGCCAGCTATGACATTGACGCCATCACCCTCAGCGGCGGCGTGCGTTACCAGTACACCGAAAACAAGGTGGACGATTTTGTCGGCTACGCCCAGCAGCAGGCAATCGCCACGGGCAAAGCGAGCTCCGCTGACGCGGTGCCGGGCGGGAAAACCGACTACAACAACTTCCTGTTTAACGCCGGGATCCTTGGACGTCTTACCGAACAGCAGCAGCTGTGGTTTAACTTCTCCCAGGGCTTCGAGATCCCGGACCTGGCGAAGTACTACGGCTCCGGCACCTATCAGCTGGTCGATGGTCACTATCGCCTGCAAAACAGCGTCAACGTGAACGACTCAACGCTGGACGGTATTAAGGTCAATGCCTACGAGCTGGGCTGGCGCTTCACCGGCGATAACCTGCGTACCCAGGTGGCGGCGTACTACTCGCTCTCGGATAAAACCATCACCATCAACAAGAGCGACATGACCATCAACCTGGAGGACGATAAACGTCGTATCTATGGGGTTGAAGGCCAGGTGGACTATTTCTTCACCGACAGCGACTGGAGCACCGGGGCGAACTTTAACGCCATCAAGTCCGAAACGCGTGAAAACGGGAAATGGGAGAAGCTGACGGTCGACAGCGCCAGCCCGTCTAAAGCCAGCGCATGGGTTAACTGGGCGCCGGGCGACTGGGCCCTGCGCGTGCAGAGCACACAAACCTTCGACGTGTCTGACGCCGACGGTAAGAAGATTGATGGCTATAATACCGTTGATTTCCTGGGCAGCTACGCCCTGCCGGTGGGCAAAGTCAGCTTCAGCGTGGAAAACCTGCTGGACAAAGACTACACCACCGCCTGGGGCCAGCGCGCACCGGGGCTGTATAGCCCAACCTATGGCTCACCGGGTCTTTATACTTATAAAGGCCGTGGACGTACGTTTGGCCTGAACTACTCCGTTCTGTTCTGATCCTGCGCGCCGCCTGCGGGCGGCGCATTATGCTGTGCAATTTGAAAGCAAATTTGCTATTAAATCATCGGTTTGCTGAAATTCTCGGCAAACGAACAAAAACGGTGTTTTCCCCTTTGACAAGGCGCACGCAGGTCGATAATATGCGCCTCGTTCACACGATTCCTCTGTAGTTCAGTCGGTAGAACGGCGGACTGTTAATCCGTATGTCACTGGTTCGAGTCCAGTCAGAGGAGCCAAATTTGAGAAGCCTGCTTTTAAAGCAGGCTTTTTGCTTTTCAGCGCATGAGAAATGCAGGACGGCGCCCGTTGCCGTTTTAGTGTTTACCCCCACCTCCTCACCTGTCCCTGTTATATATTCCACTAATAAATAGAATCATTAATATTAATAACACATAACTATCATTCATCAAATATCGATCGGCAAAAACTATTAATTACATTCCGTGTGATATTCATCACAAAACGGGATTGCTCAACGTTTATTATTTACCGCATAGCAAAAGCAAATCGTTAGACCAGGAAAAATAATCTCATCAAGAGCTAAAGTTTTTTACTTATATACCCTATGGAGGTAATTGCTTTGCCATGGAAAGACCCATCATCAAATGCATTTTTTAGCTGGCTTTACATAATATTATTTGGCGCGTGGGGAGGACTTGTCAGATATCTCCTTGACGTTAAGTCAGGCCAGTCGGGAAGAAGTTTATTTTCTGCGTTAGCACAAATTATTGTATCAGGATTTACCGGTGTACTTGCTGGGTTGATGTCACAAAGCCTTGGTTCAGTATTTCATACTTCACTTGCAGTCAGCGGTATATCAGGTGCAATGGGTGTTGTTGCTCTTAATTATTACTGGAAGAAAATCTCTGGAGATAGTAATGATAAATCATGAATTTAGTAGAAAGACTGAAAAGAACCTTAAAGGAGTACATAAAGATCTTTCGGAGGTGATGAGAAAAGCATTGAAATTATCGCCTGTTGACTTCGGTATTTCTGAAGGGGTAAGAAACCAAAAACGACAGCTTGAGCTATTAGCATTAGGAAAATCATTAACGTCTAAAAGCAGGCATTTAACGGGGCACGCCGTCGATGTATTCGCGGTCATCAACGGTACCGTTTCATGGGATTTTAAACATTATCAGACAATTGCAACGGCTGTTTTTCAGGCCGCTAAGGAGTTATCAGTTGATATTGAGTGGGGTGGCAACTGGACGGAAATAAAGGATGGCGTTCATTTTCAGCTATCACGAAAGATGTATCCTGAATAGAACCTAACACTTTTGACATGTATATTTCCGCAGAGAATACAGCGCATCGTTATTTTCCGGATGATTAACCATGTTCTTTTTACATAAATTTTATAATAGGAGAATGAGAATACAAAATCGCTTTTAATTATCAAAGCACAAAATTATCCGTCAGGCGTTTATTTACTCGTTATTTATACAGGCGATGCTTAATTGCGCTGAAAAAAAACCATATATCTTATTGAATGAAATAAAAGGAATACCATCATGACAATTACTTATATTAAAACTGAACTTGCACCAGCCGACAACCAGCTCGCTGCATACCTTTATTTTACCTCAGATACCCCGGTAAGTTATTCTTACACTGTTACAAAAAGGACGACCAGTCCAACCAGCGTAGATTTTACCTATACATCGGATCTCATTTATGGTGTTACTCAAACCATTAAAATCCCTGTTATTGGTCTTTATGCGCAATATGCAAACAGTGTGCAGGTCGTATTTAAGGATGACACGGGTACTGAAGTTTTCAATCAGCCATTTATCATCAGTACAGAAGATCAGGAATATGATACATCTGTCATCTTCCACCTCGATATTGAGCAAACCGATCCTGCACTATTTACCTCTGTATGGGGAAACAGTTGGTTAATGGAATCCACTGGCCGAGGTTATGACCAAAATGGTGACCTGCGTTTTAACTTCTTATCGGTTTATCATCTCCAGCCGCTGCGGATCCACAATGGCTACCTCTATACTGGCAGCGACGAAGATATGGCGTGGTACGGCCGTCGCTTTTTCAAAATTGATATCATGGGCAATGTCGTCCTTGAATTCGACATGCGTGATGCTGATGGCAATCACTATGCAAATACTCATGATGTAGTCTGGGACTCCGCGGGCGACATTTATATGTTTGGCACCGATAGCCCTAACCGACTAACCAACACGATGGCGCAAGATGCGCTGGTTCTGAAATTTAACGATCAGACAGGAAAATGATTTGGGCGAAAAACTATACCAGCGAATATAGTGGTTCTCAAATTCTGAATAACAATACGCCTAATGATGTCCATTTTAACTCTCTTACATGGATTGCAAGCAGCCCAAATAACGAAGAAGCCATTATTGTCCATTCTCGCACAACGAGTACAACTTTTGGTATCTCTATCGTTGATGGCAGTATCTTGTGGGCAATCGACACAGGTAATTTCAACCCTCAGTTCCCGGCAAAACAAGCGACTATTCATATAGATAATTCGGGTATTACTCATTTTGAAAATGGTGCCCATACGGTGTGCATTACGAATAATAGTGCTTTTTCTGCCAGTATCGATCCTACCGCAGGAAAATTTGTCTTATCAGTGTTCGATAACCGATCTTGCGTAGATGAAAATGGCAACCCCGTTATTCGTCCGATAAATGACGCAGCGACGTCGGCCCCCTATCAAACAGATCCAGCCCGCATTCTGTTCTATGCGGTCGACTTAGCAGCAGGCACCGCTGTTGAGATTCATGCGCCTGTTGAACTCCCAACGACGCCTATCCTCCAATGGACCGACTTTATGGGAGGCGTGTTTGATCATGGTGATTATTTCACTATTTTTACCTGCCATGCGCGCTCATTCTTTATCAGTGACGTAGACGGTAATATGGTTGCCTCTATCTATGATGTGATTTCTTTATCTGATGGCGCTCCTCAATACCCAGGGGAGGCCTACCGTGCAAGATTATTTAATGAAACGGAGCTTACTGACGTCATCACTGCGGCATCTATTTATGCAAATTAATCAAATGATGTAACAATCTGGAACAGATGCAATTGATCACTGCATATGTTAATAGGGGGTCATGTCGAGCCATGACCCCTTGATGCTATATACGAAGCGCACAGGTCATGACTTCATCGCCGAAAAGATTGAGCCATTATTCATACCTGAAGGCGCTAATGTAAATTTATCGTTATAGTCTTGCGCCAGGGAAAGTAGTATTTGCGTGACCCGCCCTGCGGATAGTTGCGCGCTGCGACTAAAATGCGTTTGTTTATATAGCCAGTTGATAAAGCACCTGCTGGCCGTTAAAGAGAGCCTTTTAGCGTTACTGCTATCCCCCCCTGTTAATGGGCAAACCATCTTACGGTTTCTTCCCTGCTCCCAAAGCTGCCACTGACTTTGCCACCAGCCATGCTGTGACGTTCTCTGAAAATTCCAGGGTATATCACTATCATTATCGTTGATTTCTTCTTCTATAAACCACATTTCACCTTGCCCCAGGCGAAACAAATTTGCCCAGGCGGTAATGACTGCTCCCCGAAGAAAGCATTCGTGTGAAATAACATGCATCTTTACCTCAGGAAAGAGGAGATTCAGTATTCGAAAATGCCCGTGAGCCGCTATCACCGGGCGCACAATCGAACCTCTGGCGTTACATTTCAGAGCCGCGCTTCCATACTGTATTTCATCGAACTGGCTCCGACGCAGAAACTGTGTCTCTCGCATATCAACGCGTTTTACAATATCAGCGTGATGCAAATCAGGCTCGATATTTCCCTTCCAGTGATAACGTAATGTTTCCCCACTTTGATGCTCAGTAAAATTAGTAGAGAGATGAATAATATTACCGCGGATGGCATCAAAACTGATCAGGACATACAATTTCTGTTCTGCAATTCTCCCCTGGAACGGTACAACCAGTGACACAGTTTCAATACGTTCTGGATACACTATTTTTCTTTGCTTTTGCTGTTTGGGTGTCCAGACTTTTTTGCAGGCGCGGCACTGAACGCGCTGTGTCCCCCGTGGGTTATAACCATAACAAATAGTTTTCGGGCAATAACATTCAGGGCAAAAATAACCGTTTTCTAAGGCATAGGCGCTTAAGCAAGAAAAAAGCCATTCATTAAATTGTTGTTCATTAAACAGAGGGGGATAACTCCCACATGCCCGGCAGTGCAATGCTGGATATCCCAGCCTGTAGTCTGGCCAACTGTAATCTTCAGATGCTGATACTGGCAGCCCTAAATTACGGCAACCAAACGATTTACAGGTATTAATCGTAAACAGAATCAATATTAATCACCAACGATTTGAATGGGTCGGTGATTTTGCCGCATAACTCTTGCATAAGTGTGTGAGCAGGTTCGCATAAAAAATCCTTTCAGAACGTAAAGTAGCGAATCTTTATATGACTGAAAGGAACGACTTATGAAGATAAAGTTAATCGCTGCGGGTATTCTGACGACGCTACCATTTTGGGCCTGCGCTAAGGATGTCACCATCCTTTATACCAATGATCTCCATGCTCATGTAGAACCTTATAAAGTGCCATGGATTGCTGACGGCAAACGGGATATTGGTGGCTGGGCGAATATCACTACTCTGGTAAAAGAGGAAAAATCAAAAAGTAAAGCGACATGGTTTTTTGATGCAGGTGACTATTTCACTGGCCCTTATATTAGTAGCTTAACGAAGGGAAAAGCAATTATTGATATTATGAATACCATGTCGTTTGATGTTGTAACGATAGGTAATCATGAATTTGATCATGGCTGGGATAATACATTATTACAGCTAAGCCAGGCGAAATTCCCTGTCGTACAGGGCAACATATTCTATGAGAACAGCAGCAAATTATTCTGGGATAAACCTTATACCATCGTCGAAAAAGATGGCGTGAAAATTGGCGTCATTGGTTTGCACGGCGTGTTTGCCTTCAATGATACCGTCTCCGCGGCAACGCGCGTAGGCATTGAAGCGCGGGATGAAATTAAGTGGTTACAGCGCTATCTGGATGAACTGAAAGGCAAAGTCGACCTGACCGTATTGCTGGTCCATGAAGGTACACCGGCGCGTCAGTCCAGTATGGGAGGGACCGACGTACGACGTGCACTGGATAAAGATATTCAAACTGCAAGCCAGGTGAAAGGTCTGGATATTCTGATTACGGGACATGCGCATGTCGGTACGCCGGAACCGATTAAAGTTGGCAATACGCTGATCCTCTCGACCGACAGCGGCGGCATTGATGTGGGGAAACTGGTACTGGACTACACGAAGCCGCATCAGTTTACGATGAAAAATTTTGAGCTTAAAACCATTTACGCCGATGAGTGGAAGCCCGATCCGCAAACGAAACAGGTTATAGACGGCTGGAATAAGAAACTGGATAAAGTAGTTCAACAAACGGTGGCGCAGTCGCCGGTTGAGTTGACGCGCGCGTATGGTGAATCAGCCCCGCTGGGTAATCTGGCTGCGGACGCTCTACTGGTGGCTGCGGGTAAAAATACTCAGCTAGCCTTGACCAACTCGGGCGGCATTCGCAATGAGATCCCGTCGGGCGCAATTACGATGGGTGACGTCATCAGTACGTTCCCCTTCCCTAACGAGCTGGCCACAATGGATCTTACGGGTAAACAATTACGCACGTTGATGGAACATGCCGCAAGTTTAAGTAATGGCGTCTTGCAGGTTTCAAAAGGCCTAGAGGTGAAGTATGACAGCAGTAAACCAATCGGTCAGCGGGTCGTCGTATTTAACCTTAATGGCAAGCCGATTGAGGATGCGACAGTCTACCACATTGCCACTCAGAGCTTCCTTGCTGACGGCGGCGATGGTTTTACCACCTTTACCGAGGGTAAAGCGCGTAATACAACAGGCGGTTACTACGTTTCTAATGCCGTGATCGATTACTTCAAAGCGGGCAACACTATTACGGATGAGCAGCTCAACGGCATGCGCGTTGCTGATGTGAAAAAGTAAAGGTTCTTACCATACAGGCTTTTGGCGCCGCATTGGTGATGAATGCATTGAAATAAAATAAACGTTTAAGGGTTCATACCTCTACATGGACCCTTTTCAAGCTATTATTTTTTTCAAGGGAATTGATTATGAAGAAAAATATAAAGCTGAGCCTGATTACGTTATGTTGGTTCGCAACGTTAACCGCCTCAGTTCATGCAAAAGATGTAACTATTTACTATACCAACGATCTACATGCTCATGTCTCTCCTGGGAAACTACCCACCGTTGACAAAGAACGTCTGGTAGGAGGTTTTGCGAATATAGCGACCATCGTCAATGATGCTAAGAAAATAAGTAAAGATGTTTTTTTCTTTGATGCAGGTGATTACTTTACCGGGCCCTATATAAGTACCCTGACCAAAGGCGAAGCCATTATTGATATCATGAACACCATGCCCTTTGATGCTGTGTCAGTGGGAAACCACGAATTTGACTATGGCGTTGATAACATGGTTAAGCAGTTATCAAGAGCACACTTCCCCATTTTGTTAGGTAATATTTTTTATACCAACAGTGAAAAGCCCGTCTGGAATACCCCTTGGACGGTTGTCGAAAAAGATGGCATCAAAATTGGCGTAATCGGGGTACATCAGAAATTTGCATTTTATGACACGATTGCAGCTAAGGCTTACGCTGGTTCAGAGGCGCGTGATGAAGAGCCTTATATTCAAAAAGGGCTTGATGCCTTAAAAGGTAAAGTGGATATCATCGTGCTGCTTATTCATGAAGGTACGCCAGCGCGCCAGTCAAGCTATGGAAACAAAGACGTAGCCAGAATGCTACAAGCTGATATCGATACCGCGAAGAAATTTAAGGGTATTGATGTATTAATCACAGGCCATGCCCATGTAGGGACGCCAGAACCGATTAAAGTTAATGACACTATCATTGTTTCAACGGATGCCTATGGTACTGACATTGGTAAATTAGTATTGGATTTTAACCCTCAGACGAAGAAAATTGTGCGTTACAAAGGTGAATTAATCACTGTATTTGCTGATGAATATAAACCTGATCCAAAAGTTCAGCTTAAAATTGATGAGTGGAATGCCAGTCTGAAAAAAATCACTGGCCAGGTTATTGGTTCGACAACGGCGCACTTTACGCGTTCATATGGGGAATCATCACCCGTCGGTAATTTGATAATTGATGCCATGATGGCAAAAGTGCCGGATGCCGTCGTTGGATTACAAAACAGCGGAGGGATACGTGCTGATTTCCCACAGGGAAATTTAACCTACGGCGATGTTATTACCACCTTCCCGTTTAATAATGACCTGGTTGAAATGGATCTTACCGGAAAAGATCTCACCGATTTAATGATCCATGCGACTAATCTCACCAATGGTATTTTGCAAGTATCAAAAAGCGTTCATGTTGTCTATGACAGTACAAAACCGCTGGGCAAACGTCTCATTAAATTCACTGTCAATAATCAACCCATAGATCCGACCAAGATATATCGGGTTGCTACACACTCATTTTGTGCGACAGGTGGCGATGGATTTGAAGCATTTTTAAAAGGGAAAAATATTAAAACTATTAACAGCACTACCTCTGCCGATTCAATTATTGATTATGTGAAGGCGCATAGCCCAGTTAAACCCGATCATGAAATGAGGGTGACTGATGTAAGCGCAGCAAAATGAATTAAACAAGAAGTGATTAAATACTGACATGTATTTTAAATACCACTCGCTTTTCAACATACTCCCATTAAAGGAAATACACGCATGAAAAAAATGAAATATCTTTTACCAGGCGCATTGATAATGCTCCCCATGATTGCGTTTGCGGACTCTGGTAATAATGAATATCTATCAGACTGGTGGCATCAAAGCATTAATATAGTCGGCAGCAACTCTACTCGCTTTGGGCCACAAAAAAGGTCCGATCTCTATCCAGAATACCGTGCGTGGGCACATGTGGATTGGTTTGATTTTTACGGCTATGCGGATTTACCTAAATTTTTTGGTTTGGGAAATGACAACGACATTGGTATTTGGGACAATGGCTCGCCATTCTTTACAGAAATAGAGCCACGTTTTAGTATCGGTAAATTAACGGGACTTGATCTGAGCGTTGGTCCATTTAAAGAATGGTATTTTGCTCACAACTATATTTATGATGCGGGTACTAACGAAGGACAGCGTCAAAGTACCTGGTATATGGGAATTGGGACGGATATTGATACGGGATTACCGATAACTTTATCTGCAAACATCTACGCTAAATACCAGGGGAATAATTATAACGCCGCCAACGAAAACGAATGGGATGGATATCGCTTTAAATTAAAATATGCTATTCCTTTAACTACACTGTTTGGCGGGAAGCTAAATTACGTCGGTTTCACCAATTTTGATTTTGGCTCAGACTTAAAAGACGAATCAGGTGGCGAGCAACCCTTTTACTCCCGTACTAATGATTCAATAGTTTCTACCCATATCCTCAGCTTAGTTTACTCTCACTGGAGCTATGGCGCGACCCTTCGTTATTTCTATCATGGTGGGCAATTTGAAGAAGGCAGTAAAGCATATAATAGCAAAGGACAGATCACCCGTATAGACTCTACGGGGTGGGCCTACTATTTAACTGCCGGATACACTTTTTAAATATGTCTAAAAGGAATTAGCCATTAAGAAATAAAATAATAATGCCATTCATTTATGGATGGCATTATTTTATTTAACTCGGTACACGCATCACCCAGGAAGACTTAGAGCCACTCTTACCGTTCCCGGCAGACAATGCGCCGCCGGGCAAAAACTAAATCTGATAATCAATCGCCACTTCTTCCGGCTCCATCACCTGGCGTTTGATCTCATCCACGGAGAGCCCCGCATTGCACAGCTCGATAAAACGCCACACATAGTTACGCTGAAGCTGCCCGCGCTTCAGCCCCAGCCAGACGGTGTTCGCATCGAACAGATGACGTGTATCCAGACGCACCAGATTACCAGCCTCATATTCTCCGCCAGACTGCTCGGCCACCAGGCCAATCCCCAGCCCTAACTCGACGTAGGTTTTGATCACGTCGGAATCCTGCGCGCTCAGCACCACGTCCGGCGTGAGCCCTTTACGCTTGAACGCTTCATCTATGCGCGAACGCCCGGTAATGCCCTGCCGGTAGGTGATAAGCGGCCATTTGACGATCTCTTCCAGCGTCAACGGTGAAACCTGGTTCAGCGGGTGTTCGGCGGGTAATAGCAGGCTGTGGTGCCAGCGGAACCACGGGAACGCCACCAGCAGCGGGTCATTGCTCAGCCGTTCACTGGCGATACCGATATCGGCCCCACCGTTATGCAGCAGCACTTCAATTTCCTGCGGCGTGCCCTGGATCAGTTCGAGACGTACGTCCGGGAAGATCTCACGAAATGCTTTGATAACCGTCGGAAGGCTGTAACGCGCCTGTGTATGGGTGGTGGCGATAGTCAGCACACCGGAAGCGTCGTTGGTAAAGAGATCCGCCAGCCGACGAACGTTGCTGGCCTCGTTGAGAATGCGCTCAGCGATGGTCAGCAATGCCTTGCCTGGCTCGGTCATACCCAGCAGGCGCTTGCCGCGACGGATAAAAATCTCAATGCCTAACTCCTCCTCCAGCTCGCGGATATGTCGGCTGACGCCCGACTGAGAGGTGTAAAGCATATTGGCGACTTCGGTCAGGTTGTAATCCCGCCTGGCCGCCTCACGAATAATTTTAAGTTGCTGGAAATTCACAATTCACTCCGGCGCATCTGACATAAGGCTATTGTTAGAGTCAGGCGGGCTGGAGAACAAATAATAAAAACCAGCATCTTATGCTTATTTGGAATATCAGCTGACGAGTTGCAGCTCGCGATTTTCCAGCGACGGCTTACTGACCAGCGACATCAGGATCTCTTTCACCGCCTGCGCCTGCGGTGACAGGGAGCCGCGCGCGGACATATTCAACGACAGCGGTAAGCTCATGGATGGCGTGGTGATGCGGGCCATCCAGCCGTTCGCCGCGCTGCACAGTGAACGTGCGGCAGACTCGGGCAGAACCGTTACACCCATGCCGCTGGCAATGGCGGCAGTCAGCGTGGAGATGGAATCAATCTCGCCGATGATCTTCGCCGTCAGACGGCGCAGCGAGAACGCTTCGTCAACGCGCACGCGCACGGCACTGTAGTCGCGCGGCAGGAACAGGTTCATCTCTGCCACAGCGGTTAAATCAATGCTCTGGCCGGGGCAATCACGGGTACCGACCAGGTAAAGATCTTCCTTCAGCAGCGGCTGGCTGGTGATCCCGGCAACCGGGGAGCGATCGTACAGCACCGCCATATCCAGCTGACCGTTGAGCAGTTTGTCATTAAGCACGGAACCACTGTTCTCATGCAGATAAACCAGCACTTCCGGTAGCTCCGCGCGCACCGCCTGAAGCAGCGGCATGGTGACAGACGATGCGGCCGTTCCCGGCGCCAGCCCGATGGAGACATGGCCGCTCAGGGTCTGACCCACATTGTGCACGGCCAGCTGCGCCTGTTCACACTGACGCAGGATCGTGCGGGCATGGGTATATAAAATTTTTCCCGCTTCGGTAGGCGTTACGCCGCGCTTGGTGCGGATCAACAGTTGCTGGTCCATTTCGCCTTCCAGAGTCGCGACCTGCTGGCTCAGCGCAGGCTGCGCGATATGCAGCACTTCAGCCGCCTGGGTCAGGCTGCCGATATCGACGATTTTTACGAAGTATTTCAGTCGTCTTAAGTTCATGTTGCCCCCTGTTCGAAAATAGCGTGCCGGTAACGGCTGTGTTGTTAAACAGGTTTTGCAATATGGATGCCAGTTTTTTGCAGCGGGTGTATGTCGCTGCTAAGCGGCTGAAAATAAGGAAAGCCAATCACTGGTGCCTGTTTTGAGTCGAGGACAACGGTTTCCGATCTGCCCCATTCGGGGTATATCTGCACAATAATGGTGCATTCCGTTGGCAAAAACGTCACTTTGCTGGTTTTGTCAGCAAACAGTTCAAAGTCGGCGATCCATCCTTTGACAAGGCGTACGCAGGTCGATAATATGCGCCCCGTTCACACGATTCCTCTGTAGTTCAGTCGGTAGAACGGCGGACTGTTAATCCGTATGTCACTGGTTCGAGTCCAGTCAGAGGAGCCAAATTTGAAAAGCCTGCTTTTAAAGCAGGCTTTTTGCTTTTCTGCGTTCGGTCAGTTTGTCGGGTGGCGCTGTGCTTACCCGACCTACATTCTGCGTTCGGTAAAATTGTCGGGTGGCGGCTTCGCCTTACCCGACCTACGGTCCTGTAGGCCCGGTAAGCGCAGCGCCACCGGGCATAGCAAGCTTCACCGGCATCCCCGACCGCCGTTCCAGCTCAGCCCCCGCCCCTTCACTTATTAGCTGCGTCCTTTGTGCGGCTGAAATGGGCAGCGGCACCTTATTTGTCGATTCAAATTCCGCGCGATTGCGTGACAGCGGCTCGTGAACCTCTACCCAACGGCTACCGTCCGGCTCGGTGGTCACCTTTAAGGGCTGATCGATAAGCTGTACCCTCGTCCCCACCGAAACGTTATCGAACAGGTATTTGATATCGTTATTACGCAGGCGAATGCAGCCCTGGCTGACGCGCAGACCAATGCCGAAATTTGAGTTGGTACCGTGGATCGCGTACAGCCTGCCGATATAGAGGGCATACAGCCCCATCGGGTTATCCGGCCCGGCGGGAACGAACGCGGGCAACGTTTTCCCCTCTTTCGCGTAAGCGCGTCGCGTATTTGGCGTGGGTGACCAGGTTGGGCCTTCCTGTTTGCGCTCAACGGCGGTTACCCAGTTACGCGGCGTTTCGCGCCCGGCCTGACCGATGCCAATAGGCAGCACCTCAACCGTGTTGCTGCCGGGTGGATAATAGTAAAGTCGCATTTCCGCGACGTTCACCACAATCCCCTCGCGCACCGTTGGCGGCAGAATAAGCTGCTGGGGTACCACCAGCTGTGTTCCGGCTCGCGGTAAAAACGGATCCACCCCCGGGTTGGCTTCCAGCATATTGCTCAACCCCTGTCCGTGCTGCGCTGCAAAAGCTTCGAGCGGCAGAGTATTGCCCTCAGGCACGGTGATGGTGATCGGCGCCCCCACCAGACGGCTGCCCTCGGGAGGGAGGGGGTAGGTTACAGCAGATGCAGCGGGAACCAGAATACCAAGCGTAAAAACGAACGAGGCAAATCGAATCATAGTGTTCTGTACTCAGTCAAAGAGAAAGCCTGCCGGTGGGCAGGCTTAGCCTACTCATTCAGTCATCTTTTCGTCGTGCGCCATCTCCGGGTAAGGACTTTTTCTGCTTCAACAATCATGAACATCGCAAACCCAATCAGGAAGGTAATGATCCAGTAGCGGAACGGTAGCGCTTCGGTACCGAACAGCATTTGCATGAACGGCGCATAGATGATCAGAAGCTGAAGTGCCAGAAGTACGCCGCTCACAATCCATATCCCCTTGTTAGCCAGCAGACCTTTACTCAGGGAGAAGCCGTCGGTGACGCGGCAGTTGAGCATGTAAAACCACTGGGCGGTGACCAGCGTTTGCAGCAACACGGTGCGGATGAACTCCGGTGAGTAGCCGCGTGGTTGCAGCCAGGCCTCCAGCACAAAGGCGCTGATGGCAATCATCAGGCCGACAAACACCACTCGCCAGATGGCATAACCGTCCATCACATGCAGGTTAGACTTACGCGGCGGCCGGTTCATGATGTCCTTCTCACCCGCTTCAAACGCCAGGCCAAACGACAGCGTTGCCGAGGTTGCCATGTTCATCCACAGGATCAGTACCGGTGTTAATGGGATCAGGTTCCCCGCCAGCAGGGCAATAATGATCAGCAAGGCCTGGGCGATGTTGCTCGGGATAACGAACAAAATGGTCTTTTTCAGGTTGTCGTAGACCCGACGCCCTTCATGGACCGCCCGGGCAATGGTGGCAAAGTTATCATCCGTTAACACCATATCGGCGGCTTCTTTGGTGACTTCAGTACCTTTGATCCCCATCGCGATGCCGACATCCGCCCGCTTCAGCGCAGGCGCATCGTTCACCCCGTCCCCCGTCATTCCTACCACTTCCTGCTTACTTTGCAGCGCCTGCACCAGGCGGAATTTATCTTCCGGGCTGGTGCGGGCAAAGATATCGTATTTTTGCGCCGCCTCGCTCAGCTGGTGGTCGTCCATCGCCTCCAGCTCGCGCCCGGTAATGGCGCTCACCGCGTTGCCAATACCCAGCATCTGACCAATGCTCATCGCCGTTTGTGGATGATCGCCGGTAATCATTTTCACGTGAATGCCCGCCTGCAAGCAGTCGGCAATGGCCGAAATAGCTTCCGGGCGCGGGGGATCCATCATGCCCGCAATGCCGAGCAGTATGACCCCTTCTTGCAGATCCGCATGCGTCAGCTCGTGCTGCCCGCTGGCGGCCGGTTTCCAGGCCGCAGCCACCATGCGCAATCCCTCGCGCGCATACTCTTCAATCTTCTCTTCCCAGTAGTGCAGGTTGAACGGCTCCAGCCCGTTTTGGGTCTGCTGGTGCTGGCAAAGACGGAAAAGGACGTCCGGCGCACCGGTGATTAACATCACCTCTTCGTCGCCCAGGCGATAGAGGGTGGACATGTATTTATATTGCGAATCAAATGGGATTTTACTGCGCAATTCGGCGTCAATTGCCGGAAGCGGAATTTTGGCCGCCAGCACCTTCAGCGCGCCTTCGGTAGGCCCGCCGGTGATTTTCCACAGCCCCTGCTCATCTTTGATCAGCTGGCTGTCATTACAGAGATCGACTGTGCGCAGATAGCGCTCCAGCACAGATCCCGGGTTCACGGTGACCGGTGTCGGATCGTCAACGGGGTGAATAGTACCCACCGGCTCGTAGCTGTCTCCCTCCACGCGGTAGGTGGTGTCCGCGGTAATCACCGCTTTTACCGTCATCTCATTCATGGTCAGGGTGCCGGTTTTGTCCGAGCAGATAACCGTCATCGCCCCCAGCGTTTCCACGGTAGGCAGCTTGCGAATAATCGCCTTGCGACGCGCCATCGCCTGCACGCCCAGCGAGAGGATGATCGAGATAATGGCCGGTAATCCTTCCGGCACCGCCGCTACCGCAAGGCTAATCAACGACAGCACCAGCTCTGATACGGGCATATCACGGAAGATAAGACTGAAAACGAACAGCGCCAGCATCATTACCAGAATGGTGATAAAAATGGTCTTGCCGAGCTTGTCCATTTGCACCATCAACGGGGTACGGTGTTTTTCAATGTCTGACATCATCTGGTTGATATGGCCGAGTTCAGTCTCCCCACCGGTCGCCACCACCAGCCCTTTTCCCCCGCCGGAGCTGACGGTGGTGCCAGAATAAAGCAGGTTGTAACGGTCGCCTAACGGCAACTCCCCATGGAGCGCATCGCTGCTTTTCTCCACTACCGTGGATTCGCCGGTGAGAATAGCTTCTTCCACCCGCAGGTTGTGCGCCTCTGTCACACGAAGATCGGCAGGAATGCGATCCCCGGCGCGTATCACGACGATATCTCCGGGCACCAGCGCTGTCGTCGGGATAGTTTCATGGTTGCCCTGCCGGATGACCACAGCCTCGCTGGAGAGCATATTGCGAATACTTTGCAGTGATTTCTCCGCATTGCTCTCCTGAATATGGCCAATCAGGGCGTTAATGATGGCTACCCCAAGAATGACAAACATATCCACCCAGTGTCCCATTATCAGCTTCAGCATCGCCGCCGCCAGAAGGACGTAAATAAGGACATCGTTGAAATGGGCCAGAAAGCGCAGCCAGCCAGGTTTACCCGGTTTTTGCGGTAAGGCATTTTCACCGTATTTTTCCAGCCTGGCGGTGGCTTCTGTACTGCTAAGTCCGTCGAGGCTGGATTGGATATTTGTCAGGGTTTCATCAACGGTTTGTTGATAATACGGACGGTGAGGCTTTTCTGTTATCATCGTTCCTTCCTCGGGTTCTTTTCAGAAATCACCTTGCTTTCATGACATTAACGAATAACGAAAACAGGAACATGCGCGTAACGAACGATACTCGCCGCCTCTGACCCTAATAAATGAGTTTGAATATTTGGATTACGCGATCCCACAATAATCGCACCGACGTTAAGCTCATCCGCCAGTTTGATTACCTCATCACGTATATTCCCGCTGCGAACATGTAGATGGACATTTGCTTCCGGCAGGTTGATTTTTTTTACCAGCGCAGCCAGTTTTTCTTTAGCATTATTAATCATATATTCATCCATCTTTCTCGCGTCTGCAATAAAACCGCGGGTCAGTTCCGCCGAGAACTTTGGCATAACGTACAGCAGATGGACATTACCCGATGCGCTTTGCGCCAGGAATTGGGCATGCTGTAGCGCTTTATCAGACAATGCTGTTTCGTATACATCCACCGGCACCAGAATCGTTTTATACATATCAAGCATCCTTTTTTATAACCAACACAACAGTGAGTGAATCAGGAGAGATCGCATCAAACCCATGGGTACAGGCGTGAATGCCTTTTACGGAAAAAAAGGAATGGATGCTATTAAACGTAGCACAGGAATATCAGGATGTTATTCAAAGGGGATACACCATCGTAACGCTTGTTTCGCCTGAGTATGTCACGCCACTAATAATGGTTATTTAACATTTATTTATTCACCGACTATGCTCATAGTCAGGCATGCAACACGTTTATTCTCTTTATCCCGCGCCACCTTCAACCTCATGGAGGAATGCATGTACGGTTTAAGCCTGATTCGCCTTGGTTTGTTTATTGCGCTCGCCATTATCGCCAGCACAGCAATCGGTCTATTTACCTATGTGGTCGTCTCGGCCCTGGCAGAATAGCGCCACCCCAGCATTGATGACGAAATAAATAAAACAATTATTATCAGGGGAATACTGTGAAGCGCTACCTCTCTCTTCTGCCTGCTGTTTTATTGCTGCTGACGGCGTGCGATCCGAAACCCGACCGCGCCGCGCCCCTGCCGAAAATGGTAAAAGTCGCAGAGGTGGTCAAGGCCGGCAACGCGCAGCAGCGCGTGTTTCCCGCCCGTATTGAATCCGGCGACGCCACGGATCTCGCGTTCAAACGAGCCGGGCAGATTGAGACCCTGGACATTCGCCAGGGTGCCATTGTCAAACAGGGGCAACGACTCGCCAGCCTCAACGCCCGTGAAGCCCGGCAGCGCCTGAACGACAGGCAAACGGCGGCGACCCTGGCTCAGCGGCAATTCGACCGCTTCCAGACCCTGGCGGGACGCCAGGCCGTGTCGAAAGCCGAGATGGATGTCCAGCGCGCCAACCGCGATTCAGCAAACGCCGCGCTACAGATTGCGCGCGAAGAATTAAGCCAGATGACGCTCATCGCCCCCTTTAGCGGGACAGCGGCCAGCGTCCATGTGCGAAATCATCAGGTCGTCTCCGCCGGCCAGCCCGTCGTCACTTTGACCCGTACCGATCTGCTTGACGTGGTGTTCAGCCTTCCAGAGAACCTGTTTAACACCTTCGATATTCGCAATGCGCAGTACAAACCGGTAGTGAGGATCAATGCCCTGCCCGGTCGCGAGTTTACCGCTGTGTACAAAGAGCACTCAGGCAGTAGCGACAGCAACACATTGACCTGGCAGGTGATTTTAACCATGCCCCGCCCGGATGATTTTCCCGTCGTGGGCGGCGTCAGCGGAACGGTCACCATCAATTTAACCAACCTTCCGGCGGGCGTGGGCAGTGAGGCGCTGGTAGTGCCGGTTGAAGCGGTCTTTAACCCGGATAACCGCCCGCGCAATGAGCCACATGTCTGGGTGGTGACGGGCGAAGGCGATACGTTGCACCTTGAAGATCGTAAGGTCAGCGTGGGGCAAGTCAGCGCTGAGGGGGTCGTCATCGTCGGTGGGCTTAAGGCCGGTGAACGCGTGGTGGCCGCAGGCGTTGGGGAGCTACATCCCAACCAGCCGGTACGTATCTGGACGCGTGAACGGGGACTGTAATGGATATCTCTCGTCAGTTTATCAGCAACCCGGTTCGCGTCTGGCTGACGATTTTGCTGCTGGGCGTAGGCGGCATTATTGCCCTGTTGAACATTGGCAGACTGGAAGATCCGGCGTTTACCATCAAAACGGCGGTGGTGATCACCCATTATCCGGGCGCGTCGGCGCAGCAGGTTGAGGAAGAGGTCACCCTGCCGCTGGAAAATGCGCTTCAGCAGTTACCTTATCTGGATAACGTCAGCTCCATCTCCTCCAGCGGCCTGTCGCAGATCACGGTCAATATAGCCTCGCGCTACCACTCAAATGTACTGCCGCAAATCTGGGATGAACTGCGTCGCCGGGTGGGAGATGCCGCCAGACAGTTTCCACCCGGCGTAGTGACCCCGTTTGTGAATGACGATTTTGGCGATGTGTTCGGCTTTTTCTTTGCCATTTCCGGAGATGAATTCAGCAATCCGGAACTGGTTCGCTATGCCGAGCAGCTGCGCCGGGAGTTGGTCCTCGTGCCAGGCGTGGGCAAAGTGGCCATCGGCGGAGCCCTCACTCAGCAGATTAACGTGGACATTTCTCTGAGCAAAATGGCCGCGCGCGGGATAACGCTGAACCAGCTTTCTGCCCAGCTCAGCAGGCTGAACGTGGTCTCCAGCGCGGGAGAGATCCCCTCCGGTACCGAGTCAATTCGTCTGCATCCTACCGGTGAATTCGAAAGTATTGACGAGCTGGCCGATCTCATCGTGACCCCGCCCGGCGTTGGGGCGGCTACCCGCTTACGGGATATTGCCACCCTGTCACGCGGGCTGGATGCGTCCCCTGCCAGCATCTACCATGCCAACGGCAGAAAAGCCGTCACCATGGGCGTCTCCTTTATCCCCGGCGTTAACGTGATCGACGTGGGACATGCCCTGGAGGCGAAGCTAGAGCAGATGTCAGCCGAGAAACCGGCAGGTATCCATATCGACCTGTTTTACGATCAGGCGGCGGAGGTCGGGCATTCCGTTAACGGATTTATCATTAACTTCCTGATGGCGCTGGCGATTGTCATCGGCGTGTTGTTGATCTTTATGGGCTTACGCAGCGGGATCATTATTGCCTTTTCCCTCGCCCTCAACGTGCTGGGCACGCTGCTGATCATGTATCTCTGGGGTATTGAACTACAGCGCATTTCACTGGGCGCTCTGATCATCGCCCTCAGCATGCTGGTCGACAATGCCATTGTTATTGTCGAAGGGGTACTGGTAGCCCGGCAGCAGGGCTCGTCCCTGATGAACGCCATTAGCGACATTATTCGCCGTTCTGCGCTGCCGCTGCTGGGTGCAACGGTCATCGCCATCCTGGCCTTTGCGCCCGTCGGGCTGTCACAGGATTCCACCGGCGAATACTGTAAGTCGCTGTTTCAGGTCCTGCTGATTTCGCTCATGCTGAGCTGGTTCTCAGCCCTCACCATTACGCCAGTGCTGATTAAGTGGTGGCTGTTTAAACGAGATGCTGCACCGCCAAAGGCCGACGAAACGGATCCCTATGACAAACGCATCTATCGGATCTATCAGGGTGTGCTCAACGCGCTGTTACGGCGTAAAGCGCCAACGCTGGTAGTGATGGCCGCACTGCTGGCCGCCGCCATCTGGGGCTTTGGCTCGGTGCGACAGAACTTCTTCCCCTCCTCCAGTACGCCAATTTTCTTTGTCGACCTCTGGCTCCCTTACGGTACCGACATTAACTGGACCGAGAAGATGACCGGTGATATCGAGAAAACCATTAACGGCCAGCCAGGCGTGGAAACTACGGTCTCGACGATTGGTCAGGGAAGTATGCGATTTATTTTGACCTACAGCGGACAGCGGCAGTACAGCAACTATGCGCAAATTATGGTGAGAATGGACGACCAGCGTAACATCCCCGCCCTGACCCGCCACGTTGATGAGTACATCGCACGGAACTATCCGCAGGTTAACGCCAGCACGAAGCGGGTGATGTTTGGCCCCTCCGGCGACAGCGCCATTGAAATACGTATTAAAGGCCCCGATCCGGACAGGCTGCGTCTGATCGCCAGCCAGGTAGACAACATCCTTACGCGCGATCCGGCGACGGACAGCGTCAGGAACGACTGGCAAAATCGCAGCAAAGTGCTCCGCCCGCAGTACGTCACCGCGCTGGGACGTGAGCTTGGCGTGGATAAGCAGGACGTCGATAACGCACTGGAGATGAATTTCTCCGGCAGTCGGGCAGGACTGTACAGGGAAGGCAGCGACCTGTTGCCCGTGGTGGTGCGCCCGCCGGAAAGCGAGCGGCTGGACGCCAATCACCTGAATAACGTTCTGGTCTGGAGCCAAACCCGGCAGCAGTATATTCCGCTGAGCAACGTCATCAGCGGCTTCGCGCTGGAGTGGGAAGATCCGCTGATCCTGCGCCGTGACCGCTCCCGCGTGCTGACCGTGCAGACCGACCCTGACCCGCTAAGCCAGCAAACCTCCGGCGATATTCTCGCCCGCGTGAAGCCGCAAATTGATGCCCTGCCCCTGCCCCACGGCTACAGCATTGAGTGGGGCGGTGACGCGGAGAACTCCAGCGAAGCGCAGCAGGGGCTATTTACCACGCTGCCACTCGGCTATCTGGTGATGTTTGTGATCACGGTGCTGATGTTCAGTTCGGTGAAAAACGCCGTCGCCATCTGGCTGACCGTGCCGCTGGCGCTGATCGGCGTGACGCCGGGGTTTTTAATTACCGGCATCCCTTTTGGCTTTATGGCGTTGATTGGCCTGCTGAGCCTGAGCGGGATGCTGATCCGCAACGGCATTGTGCTGGTGGAAGAGATAGAACAGCAGAAAGTGCAGCAGGATCAGCACAGTGCGATCGTTTACGCCGCCACGTCGCGCCTGCGTCCCATCCTCCTCACCGCCTTTACGACCGTACTCGGCCTCGCCCCTCTGCTGCTGGATGTGTTCTTCCAGAGCATGGCCGTTGTGATTATGTTTGGGCTTGGGTTTGCTACAATCCTGACGCTGCTGGTACTCCCCGTAATTTACGCGTGTTTCCATCGTAAGGACAAAGCTGAACAACAATGAATGCGACAGGGCTGAATATCATCAAGACGCTGGGGTGTATGACGGCGGTTACCTTTTTCACCATCTACAACACCTGGGATCATTACGATTATGACTATCACTGGATCCTCGGTTTTTTAACCTTCATTTCGACCATCGCCACGCCGTTATTTTTTGTGGTGGCAGGGTATCTGGACGGGCAATCCCGACACGGCACGCGCTGGCAGCTGGATAAGATCAAAAGCCTGGTGATCGTCTTTCTGTTCTGGGTAACGATTTACTACCTGTGGGAGCCCTATCAGCGCGGATATCTGATCCAGCCCTGGTTCGTGTTCGCGTTTATTGTGATTTACACGTTTCACCCGGTGGTGGAGTGGCTCAGCCAGCGACGAACGCTCTTTTGCGGGGTAATTGCCGCCCTGCTGCTTTTCTCATACGGGTACGATTTACTGTCAGCCCTCTATCCTGATGCCCATGTCCTTTCATTGTCGCCGCAGTATCGCCTGTGGACGTGGCTACTGTTTTATCTGACGGGGCAGCTCTTTTGCGATCCGCAGATCGCGGCGTGGATCGGCCGTAAAAATGTGGTCAGGGCAGCGGTCATCGCCATACCGTTTATTTATCTCTTCACGTGGTTTTACGAACGGCACTTCTTTTTTGCGCTATTTAAAGCAGACAGAAACGCCTTTATTCTTACCGGATCGCAAATCTACATTCTGATTATTGCCCTGGTGATTGCGGCCAACGGCGTGCGTTTTCGCCGCAATGCGGAGTTTAAAGAGTCCGTGCTGGCCGCCATTAGCAAAACCATGACCGGGGTCTATATTATGCACTACTCAGTGTTTCACCTGCTGACCGCGCTCATTCCGGTGACGTCCCTGAGCACCAAACTGGCTCTGATTGTGCTTACCTTTGTTACGTCGGTCCTGTTTTCGCTGCTGATCCTGTCCAACGCAGTGGCCAAAAAAGTGATCACCCTCTAAAAGCCCAGGCGCAGCCAGGCAAACAGCACGTTGCCGTTGTTGTAGGTTCCGGGAATATAGGTGAACTGGACGGTGACGCGCTTATATCCGGCAGAGAAAAGCGGGAAGATAAACGGCAGCGGGACATAGTTGGCAAAGTCGTCGCGTGCCGTGATCCCCGCAGCGGCCCCCAGCCCCAGACGGAAATCTTTTGCGTTATCCAGATACCAGCCCTTCTCCCAGCCGTAGCCCATCGCGGGCTGCCACTCGTTATGTGAATCTTTGAACATCATGGCAAAGAGCGCGCTCCAGTTGCCCTCGTCATTGTAGCGGGACACGCCCAGCCCCCCGCCCCACGGCATTTCGTTGTAGTTGTCCGTTTTCTCTTTGTCATACATGAAGCGTGCATGCCAGCTCAGAAACGGAAGGTAGAGATCGTAACGATCCGGCTGTTCCCAGGTTTGCGCAATATCGTCCGTTACTGCATCCCACCAGCGGTGAATACGCTGTTCGCCATAGACTTTCGGCTCCGCATGCAGCGGAGATACGACTAAAAACAGGACTACCCACAGTGCAGGAAAGAGGCGTTGCATCGTTATACCCTCAGCTTACGTCACTTAGCGATCGTTATTACTGTAAACCATTCAGCCCTAACCGGAGCCAAACAGGCTGATTTATGTTGTCGCCCGATAAGATGAAATTTATTTATTCTGCGCTTTCAGGAAAGATAAAAACGTTTTCTCAGGCCGCCTGTCGCGGTAGTCTCATACATTCCGTCAATATGACGGCCGCGATGTGAGTGACCTTTTCTTATACCAATAATTAAAAATCAGTACAGACAGGACAACTATGGACTCCACCCTTATCTCCGCTCGCCGCAACGAGGAGACACCTTCGCTTAACCGCGCCCGCCGCGCTGCTTTAGGTAGCTTCGCAGGCGCCGTCGTCGACTGGTATGACTTTCTGCTCTACGGTATTACCGCTGCGCTGGTCTTTAACCGTGAATTCTTTCCCCAGATCAGCCCCGCCATGGGCACGCTTGCTGCGTTTGCCACCTTCGGCGTCGGTTTTCTGTTTCGTCCGCTGGGCGGGATAATTTTCGGCCACTTCGGTGACCGCCTTGGCCGGAAACGTATGCTGATGCTCACCGTCTGGATGATGGGCATTGCCACCGCGCTGATCGGTATTTTGCCCTCCTTTGCCTCGATTGGCTGGTGGGCCCCGGTGTTGCTGGTGACGCTGCGCGCCATTCAGGGCTTTGCCGTCGGCGGCGAATGGGGCGGCGCGGCATTGCTGTCCGTGGAAAGCGCGCCGAAGAACAAGAAAGCGTTTTACAGCAGCGGCGTGCAGGTGGGTTATGGCGTGGGTCTGCTGCTCTCCACGGGCCTGGTGTCGCTAATAAGCCAGCTCACGACAGACGAGCAGTTCCTGAGCTGGGGCTGGCGTATTCCGTTTATCTTCAGCATTGTGCTGGTCGTGGTGGCCCTGTGGATCCGTTACGGCATGGAAGAGTCGGCTGAGTTTAGACGGCAGCAGCGCGAAAAACCGGTCGCGAAAAAACGGCTGCCGGTGATGGAAGCGCTGGTGCAGCACCCTGGCGCTTTTCTGAAAATTATCGCCCTGCGCCTGTGCGAACTGTTGACGATGTATATCGTCACCGCCTTTGCCCTGAACTATTCCACGCAGAATCTCGGGCTGCCGCGCGAGCTGTTCCTGAATATCGGCCTGGTGGTGGGCGGGATCAGCTGCCTGACCATCCCCTGCTTCGCCTGGCTGGCGGATCGCTTTGGCCGTCGACGGGTATATATCACCGGGGCGCTCATTGGCACACTCAGCGCCTGGCCGTTCTTTATGGCGCTGGAGGCACAGTCGGTCTTCTGGATTGTCTTCTTCGCGATCATGCTTGCGAACATCGCTCACGATATGGTGGTCTGCGTGCAGCAGCCAATGTTTACCGAGCTGTTTGGCGCAAGCTACCGCTACAGCGGCGCGGGCGTGGGATATCAGGTGGCGAGCGTGGTCGGCGGCGGGTTTACGCCGTTTATCGCCGCCGCGCTGGTGACGTTCTCCGGCGGTAACTGGCACAGCGTGGCGATTTATCTGCTGGCGGGTTGCCTGCTTTCTGCCGCCACCGCCCTGTTGATGAAGGAAACCGCGCACAGCTGATCTCCTCACTTTTGTTTCACAGGCGTGTGACATACTATCGGGTAAAGCCGCACACCTGTGGAACAAGGAGACAGACATGAATAATAAGGGCTCCAGCCTGACCCCGGCTCAGGCGCTGGAAAAACTCGACGCGCTGTATGAACAGTCCGTCAATGCACTGCGCAGCGCCATCAGTGACTATATCGAAACAGGGAAACTTCCCGATGAAAAGGCCAGAACCCAGGGCCTTTTTGTTTATCCATCGCTCTCTGTCACCTGGGACGGCAGCGCCAGCAGCAATCCAAAAACCCGCGCCTATGCGCGTTTCACCCACTCCGGCTGTTACAGCACGACCATCACGCGACCAGCGCTGTTCCGCCCCTATCTGGAAGAGCAGCTTACCCTGCTGTATCAGGATTACGGCGCGCATATCAGCGTTGAGCCGTCCCTGCACGAGATCCCTTACCCGTACGTGATAGACGGCTCGGCGCTGACGCTGGATCGCTCCATGAGCGCGGGGCTGACCCGCCACTTCCCGACCACTGAGCTGTCGCAGATTGGCGATGAGACGGCGGACGGGATCTATCACCCGGCAGAGTTTTCACCGCTGTCGCACTTTGATGCCCGCCGTGTCGATTTCTCGCTGGCACGCCTGCGCCACTACACCGGCACCCCAGCCGAACATTTCCAGCCGTTCGTGTTGTTTACCAATTACACCCGCTATGTGGACGAATTTGTCCGCTGGGGCTGTAGCCAGATCCTCGACCCGGACAGCCCTTACATCGCCCTCTCCTGCGCGGGCGGGATCTGGATCACCGCCGAAACCGAAGCACCGGAAGAGGCCATCTCCGACCTGGCGTGGAAAAAGCACCAGATGCCAGCCTGGCACCTGATCACCGCCGACGGTCAGGGCATTACGCTGATTAACATCGGCGTTGGCCCGTCGAATGCGAAAACCATCTGCGACCATCTGGCGGTACTGCGCCCGGACGTCTGGCTGATGATCGGCCACTGCGGCGGCCTGCGTGAAAGTCAGCTGATTGGCGATTACGTCCTCGCCCACGCTTATTTGCGTGACGACCATGTCCTTGACGCGGTTCTGCCGCCGGATATTCCTATCCCGAGTATCGCTGAAGTGCAGCGCGCCCTGTACGACGCCACCAAAGAGGTGAGCGGCATGCCGGGTGAAGAGGTGAAGCAGCGCCTGCGTACCGGTACGGTCGTCACCACCGACGATCGTAACTGGGAGCTGCGCTATTCCGCCTCCGCCCTGCGTTTCAATCTCAGCCGTGCGGTCGCAATCGATATGGAAAGCGCCACCATTGCCGCGCAGGGCTATCGCTTCCGCGTCCCTTACGGCACGCTGCTGTGCGTGTCCGATAAACCGCTGCACGGCGAGATCAAACTGCCGGGCCAGGCGAACCGTTTTTACGAAGGGGCGATCTCAGAGCATCTTCAGATTGGTATTCGCGCCATCGATTTACTGCGTGCAGAGGGCGACAAACTGCATTCCCGCAAGCTGCGCACCTTCAATGAGCCACCGTTCCGCTGATAACAAGGACCCACTCACCCGGCCTGGGATTCCGTAGGTCGGGTAAGCGGAGCGCCACCCGACAATTTCACGAACGCAGAAAAGCAAAAAGCCTGCTTTAAAAGCAGGCTTTTCAAATTTGGCTCCTCTGACTGGACTCGAACCAGTGACATACGGATTAACAGTCCGCCGTTCTACCGACTGAACTACAGAGGAATCGTGTGAACGGGGCGCATATTATCGATGCGCTCTGAGGATGTCAAAGGGTGAATGCAGATTTTCAATCGTTTGCCGATTTATTCTCCACTTCGCACATTTGTCAGGCACTTGCCGTTTCCGAAACCTCCTGCTCCGGTTTTTTTCGCGGATATTTCCACAGCCAGCGCCCGCTCACCATGCGCCAGTAGAACAGCGCCCCGCGCACGGCCCAGTCAAGGAACATCCCCAGCCAGACGCCGACAACGCCCATACCCAACATTACCCCCAGCGTGTAGCCCGCCACAACGCGACAGCCCCACATGCCGAGCATGGAGACCCACATCGCAAACCGGGCATCGCGCGCCCCTTTCAGCCCGGCAGGAAGTACCCAGGACGCGGCCCAAATTGGCATAAACGCCGCGTTGAGCCAAATGAGCACCTTCACGACCTCTTTCACGTCATTTTCATGCGTATAGAACGAGGCCATCAGCCCGGCAAAAGGCGCAGTTCCCCACGCAATCGCCGTCAGTCCAATAGTTGAAAGCCAGAAGACGTGCCGAAGTTGTCGTTCCGCCTGCCCTATCTGCCCCTTTCCGAGGCGTCTGCCGGTGATGATCGTCGACGCCGACCCCAGCGCGTTTCCCGGCAGGTTAATGAGTGAGGCGATGGAGAAGGCAATAAAGTTGCCGGCGATGACGTCTGTTCCCATCCCGGCAACAAACATCTGCGTCAGCAGTTTCCCACCGTTAAACAACACGGATTCGATGCTGGCCGGAATCCCGATCCCCATCACTTCCCAGATAATGGCGAAGTTAAGCGGACGGAAATAGCTTTTCAGTGTCAGGCGCAGCGATGGCGTAATTCCCGCCATCAGTACGCCAATTATCGCCGCCGCACCAATATAGCGGGAAATGGTTAGCCCCAAACCCGCGCCGACAAAGCCCAGCCCCTCCCAGGAAAAGACGCCGTAAATCAAAACGCTGCTGATAATGATATTCAGGATGTTCATGCCGCCGTTGATCAGCAGCGGAATTTTGGTATTTCCTGCTCCACGAAGCGCACCGCTACCAATCAGCGCGATGGCAGCCGCCGGATAACTCAGCACCGTCATTTCCAGGTAGGTGAGAGCCAGATCCTTCACCTCGCTGGTCGCTTCTCCCGCGACAATGTCGATAATTTCTTTGCCGTAATAATGGATAACCGCCGCAAGGATGATCGAAAAGAGGGTCATGATCATCAGCGACTGTCTGGCCGCTTCGCGGGCACGCTTCGGATCAAGCTTGCCCAGGCTAAACGCCACCACCACCGTCGTACCGAGATCGATAGCGGCAAAGAAGGACATCACCACCATGTTGAAACTGTCCGCCAGCCCTACCCCGGCCATGGCTTCTTTACCGAGCCAGCTCACCAGAAAGGTGCTCAGCACCCCCATTAGCAGGACGCAGGTATTCTCCAGGAAAATAGGCACGGCAAGGGGGGTGATTTCACGCCAGAACAGAACTCGATAGCTCTTACGTTTTGCATACCAGGGCGTGCGCATAATCGCCTGGCGTAGGGGTGCGGTGACGTTCAAAATGGACCTTAGCGAGAAAGTTGAAACTCCATTTCAAATGATGGGGCAGAAATGCGTATCCTGCAAAGTATTTTCCATAAAATTATGTTTGGATTTACAACAAAATGACGACAGAATCATCAAACAAACGCTTTTGCCTGAGATCAGGTTTGACAAAAGTTTTTTCGCCGCTAAGATAAGCCTCCACAACGATTCCTCTGTAGTTCAGTCGGTAGAACGGCGGACTGTTAATCCGTATGTCACTGGTTCGAGTCCAGTCAGAGGAGCCAAATTTAAAAAGCCTGCTTTTAGAGCAGGCTTTTTGCTTTTCTGCGTTCGTGAAATTGTCGGGTGGCGGCTTCGCCTTACCCGACCTACGTAATAACAGTCCTGTAGGCCCGGTAAGCGCAGCGCCACCGGGCAACAGAGTGTGCGATTACTCGCCTTTAGCGTCGACGTTTTTGATTTCGCCCATCACTTTCAGCTTCTTGGAGATGTCGCGACGCTCTTTGGACAGCTCAGCGTTTTTGATGATGTAGTCATCAACGCGATCTTCATAATCGCTCTTCATGCTGGCGATGATGCCCTGAATAGCTTCAACGCTCATACCTGGCTTGATGTAGTCGCTCAGGTTGTCCAGCAGCAGGACACGTTTCTGGTTGTCACGGATCTTCTTCTCTACGTCCTGGATTTCGCGCTGTAGCTTGTTTTTGCGGCGGAACAGGCGGACGAACTCCAGAACATCCTGGAACGAAGGCTTGGTAGTTTCCATTTTTACACCCCTGATAATGTGAGATTCGGATTCGTTAAAGCAACCGTTTTAACAGACAGCGGCTGCGAATGACAATGAGTATATCGTTTAAAACCATCATAACCCTAATTGTTGCTGAATCGAAGCAGCAGGCATCACATACGCTTTTTATTTGCGCAATGCCCGGCAAATCAGCTGTGATAACAACTCCAGCTGTCGCGCCAGCTCCATACTCAGCCAGACATAACCATGGATGGGCGTTTCCGCCACATTGTCGCCCTGGCGCTCATTCATCAGCTGTTTGAGCTCGGCGACGATTTCGTTCAGCCGCTCGCTGTTCGCCCGTATCGGCTGTGGGTTACCTTCGTAGAGCGCATGGGCGATGGTCAGCAGGGTTTGTTGCGTCATCTGCTGCGTCTCTTTCAGCGTATGCGCGTTGAGCATCAGAAGATGGCTGGGGCGTGAGGCCCAGTGGGCATTGATTTGCAGTTCAAGCATACAGACCAGATTACGGCTGACCGTCTGAATAGCTTCAAAAATGGCTTTCTGGATATGGGTTTCTTTGCTTGCCGGGGTAATCAACCCGCGCATTTTGACCACATCATTGAGGATTTTTTGCAGGTGCTTTTCCAGCCGCGGGCGCTCAATCAGATTCGGCGAAAACCCGGCCTGGTAGACCCGGTTAAATGCCGTGACGTAGTTTGCCATCTGAATGCGCCAGTGCAGGAAGGCGCGCTGCGGCCAGATGCCGGTAAACAGCATGGCGAGCAACGAGCCGAGGATCACGTCCCCGCTTCGCCACAATGCGGTGGTCATATCGCCCGCCGGTGCGCCGACCACAACCGCGAGCGTAATGCCAATCAGCAGCGCCTGATACGGTTTCTTGCCGAGGGCCAGCCATCCACAAAGAAACATCGCCACCGCGCACCACAGCAACATGACCGGAAACGAAATCAGCTCCAGCTTCAGGGCGATAAGCCCAAGCGCTGAGCCTAAAACGGTGCCGCCTATGCGTTCGAAAGCGCGCGGGACCACGTTCCCCCAGAATGAGATCGGCCCCATCACCACCACCAGCGTGATCAGCGGCCACGTCCCTTCCGGGATATCCAGCAGACGAACCAGTACGAAGGTCAACACAAACGCCAGCGCAATGCGGCAACCGTGCACCACGCGATAATGTTTGTATAACCGAATTTCAAAAGGGGTTAATGACTTGTCGGGGCTCACACCCGTCTCCAGCTCTACGGCAAACCACAATTGTACTGTGTTTTCAGCCGGGTGGATCGCGCCCGGCTGAAAAACCCTGCATTCCGCAGGATTATCCCACTTTGTGCTCTACCGGTACAAACATCTCAATATCCCAGTAGCCGTCAGCATTGCCATCGTTAAGATAACGTTCGAAGCAGGGTTTTGCCGCGATCTGGAATTTGTTGTCTTCCAGCAGGGAGTTGAAGAACTGATACCATGGAGTGGCGAAATCATGATTTTCGACGCGCGCGGCGGCAATCGCATACTCTCCGGCAGCAATTTCGGTCATCATCACCCCTTCGCTGTTCTCAGGGATAGTGAAATCGTCCGTTACCGTTACGGCGGTAACGCAGCGGAGCTTTTCTGCCGGCACGTCATCCGGATTGTCATAATAAACGGCCACCCACTCCTGCGGCTGAATATGACGCCCGTCTACCCACATGACCAGCTGTTCAAATCCCTGCTTGACCGTCTTTTCCCACGGCCCCACGAGATGAAAGCCAGCGATCGTACGTTTCTGTTGCTGCCTGATGCTGTAGTCCATGCTGCCTCCGTTTATTACTGTATATATATACACTGTAAAGCAGAATCGAGATTATCGGCAAACCAGGAGTGTTTATTATGTGAGCAGACTCGCAACACTGCCAGTCTGCCCAAAAAGGTCAGAGTTTATGATGCAGATAATCGCCGAGGCGGGAGAAAAGGCCGCCCTTTTCAACGCTTTCCAGCGTAACCAATGGCCAGTGCGCTACCACCTTGTCACGATCGTACAGCTGGATCTCCCCTACCCGCTGATGCGCGGCGATCGGCGCTTCCAGCTCTTTTTTATCCATCACGTATTTCGCCTTGATGTTTGGCACTTCCGATTTGGGTAATGCCAGCCAGAAGTCCTGATCCGTGCCCAGCGCGATCTGCTCTTTATCGCCGTACCAGATGCGCTCGGTTCCCACTTTTTTACCGTTATGCAGGATCTGCACCGTATCAAAATTTTGCTGTCCCCAGTGCAGCAGCTTGCGCGCCTGATCTTCACGTCCTTTCGGGCTGTCTGCCCCCATCACCACCGCAATCAGTCGACGCTGACCGTCCACCGCGGAGGCAATCAGGTTAAAGCCCGCGCCCGAGGTGTGACCCGTTTTCAGGCCATCCACGTTCATGGTCTTATCCCACAGCAGGCCGTTGCGGTTCTGCTGGGTGATGCCGTTCCAGGTCAGGCTCTTTTCGCTGTACATGTGATAGAACTCAGGCTCGCCGTGAATGATGGCCCGGGAAAGCACGGCGAGATCGTAAGCGGAGCTGTGCTGACCCGGTGCATCCAGCCCGTGTACGGTTTCGAAGTGGGTATCGCGCAGGTTCAGCTTTTCAACGTAGTCATTCATCATCCTGACGAACTGCGGCTGACCGCCCGCCACGTGATCCGCCAGCGCCACGCAGGCGTCATTGCCGGAATCAACAATCAGGCCGCGGCTGAGATCGCGCACGGAAACCCGATCGCCCTCCTTCAGAAACATCAGCGACGAACCGTCAAAGACCGGATTGCCTTTTGCCCATGCATCACGTCCGACCGTCACAATGTCATCGGGGCTGATGCGGTGGCTATCAATAGCACGATCGACAACGTACCCCGTCATCAGTTTGGTCAGGCTCGCCGGATTACGCTGCTGATGTTCGTTGCCCGCCGTTAAGATTTGACCCGTGGTGTAATCCATCAATACCCAGGAGCCAGCCTGGATGGCAGGTGGCTGAGGTGAAAAATCCAGCGGCTCGGCAGCCAGCGCGGAAGAAATACTCGAAGCGAGTAAAGAAACAGCAATAAACAGACGGCGTTTCAACGGTATATCCTCAGGTCAGTAAAAATCGATGACCTTTTTACGGGAGTTCTGATGTCGTTACCTGCCTTAATTGCAAAAAAATGTGACAGCACGCAGATTTTTTCGGAACAAATCTCGCAAATTTCTTGCCTGACGGTGCTTTTTATTCGGACTGCTCACCCCAATCGTTTACCATAGAGACGTCAATTTTTAACAGGATGAGATTACTGGTGTCTGACTCTGCCGCGCGCCCGACTTTTTTGTTCCACGATTACGAAACCTTTGGCACCCATCCGGCGCTGGACCGACCGGCGCAGTTTGCGGCTATCCGTACCGATGACGAATTTAACGTCATCGGCGAACCCGAGGTGTTTTACTGTAAGCCCGCCGATGACTATCTGCCGCAGCCGGGCGCGGTAATGGTGACGGGCATCACGCCTCAGGAAGCGCGGGATAAAGGCGTTAGCGAAGCAGAATTTGCCCGTCGCATCCACGACCTGTTCACGGTGCCCAATACCTGCGTGGTGGGTTACAACAACATCCGTTTTGACGATGAAGTGACGCGCAATATCTTCTACCGCAACTTCTACGATCCGTATGCCTGGAGCTGGCAGAACCGTAATTCACGCTGGGATTTGCTGGATATCATGCGCGCCTGCTATGCGCTGCGCCCGGAGGGGATTAACTGGCCGGAGAACGACGACGGCTTGCCGAGCTTCAGGCTCGAGCACCTGACGCGGGCCAACGGCATTGAGCACAGCAACGCCCACGACGCGATGGCAGACGTTTACGCGACCATCGCTATGGCGAAACTTGTAAAAACCGCGCAGCCGCGCCTGTTTGAGTATCTGTTGAGCCATCGCAGCAAGCAAAAGCTGATGACGCTAATTGACGTGCCGCAGATGAAACCGCTGGTGCATATTTCAGGGATGTTCGGTGCGTGGCGCGGGAATACAAGCTGGGTGGCGCCGCTTGCCTGGCATCCGGACAACCGTAACGCCGTCATCATGGTGGATCTCGCCGGAGATATCTCCCCGCTGCTTGAGCTCGACAGCGACACCTTACGTGAACGGCTCTATACGCCGAAAGAGGCGCTGGGTGACCTGCCAGCCGTACCGGTAAAACTGGTGCACATCAATAAGTGCCCGGTGCTGGCGCAGGCCAACACGCTGCGCCCGGAAGACGCCGACCGGCTGGGGATTAACCGTCAGCACTGCCTCGATAACCTGAAAGTGCTGCGCGACAACCCGCATGTGCGCGAGAAAGCCGTCGCCATTTTTGCCGAAGCTGAGCCGTTCGTGCCGTCTGAGAATGTGGATGCGCAGCTTTATAACGGCTTCTTCAGCGACGCCGATCGCGCGGCGATGAATATCGTGCTGCAAACCGACCCGCGTAACCTGCCCGCGCTGGATATCACCTTCGCAGATAAGCGCATTGAGAAGTTGATGTTTAATTATCGCGCGCGCAACTATCCCGGCACGCTGGATGAAGCAGAGCAGGAACGCTGGTTACAGCATCGGCGCAACGTGTTTACGCCGGAGTTTCTTAATAGCTACGCCCAGGAGCTGGAGATGCTTTACGGTCAGTATGAAGGGAATGCTGAGAAGCAGGCGCTGCTGAAAGCGCTGTTCCAGTATGCGCAAGAAATTGTCTGAGTAGCGGGTACAAAAAAGCCGGAGGCGATGTCTCCGGCTTTTTTTTTGCCGGGTGGCGCTAACGCTTACCCGGCCTACGGTTTAGAAGTCCGTAGGTCGGGTGCGTAGCCGCCACCCGACACAGTCTTACGCGACGTCTTCGTACTGAGGAACCGGGTTGCGGAAGCTTCTGGTCACGCAAGCCAGGTAAATCAGACCGATCGCACCCCAGATCAGACCCAGAACCATTGAGCTCTCTTCCAGGTTAATCCACAGCGCACCCACCGTCAGGGCACCACACACTGGCAGCACCAGATAGTTGATGTGGTCCTTCAGCGTCTTGTTGCGCTTCTCACGGATCCAGAACTGCGAAATCACGGAGAGGTTAACGAAGGTGAACGCCACCAGCGCACCAAAGTTAATCAGCGCCGTGGCCGTTACCAGGTCGAATTTAATCGCCAGCAGGGCAATAGCGCCCACCAGCAGCACGTTCCACGCCGGGGTACGCCATTTAGGATGCACGTAACCGAAGAAGCGGGTTGGGAACACACCGTCACGGCCCATCACGTACATCAGACGAGAGACGCCCGCGTGCGCAGCCATACCGGAAGCCAGTACGGTGACGCTGGAGAAGATCAGCACGCCCCACTGGAAGGTTTTACCCGCCACGTACAGCATAATTTCAGGCTGTGATGCATCCGGATCTTTAAAGCGAGAGATATCCGGGAAGTACAGCTGTAAGAAGTAAGACGCACCAATGAAGATCAGGCCGCCAATCAGCGCGGTCAGGAAAATCGCTTTCGGGATCACGCGCTCAGCGTCTTTGGTCTCTTCAGACAGAGAAGAGATACCGTCGAAGCCCAGGAACGAGAAGCACAGGATAGTTGCACCGGTGATCATCGGCACTACGTGCGCGCCTTCAGACCAGAACGGACGGGTGCTGGTCAGCGTACCTGCGCCTTCACCGTGGGAAACGCCGTAGATGATCAGCCCAACGATAACCGCAACAATCCCCATCTGAAGGATCACAATCAGGGTGTTGAAGTTAGCCACGGTCTTGATACTGCGCAGGTTAGAGATGGTCATAAAGGCCACCAGCGCCACAACGAAGATCCACGACGGCACGGAAGGCACCAGCGCTTCGAAGTAAATTTTTGCCAGCAGAATGTTGATCATCGGCATGAACAGGTAGTCCAGCAGTGATGACCAGCCCACCATAAAGCCAACCGCCGGGCTAATGGATTTCTGAGCATAGGTGTACGCAGAGCCTGCGGACGGGAAACGGCGAACCAGTTTACCGTAGCTCAGCGCTGTAAAGAGGATGGCGACCAGCGCAAAGGCGTACGCCGTTGCAACGTGACCGTCAGTAAGGCCTGATACGATACCGAATGTATCGAACAGCGTCATCGGTTGCATATAGGCAAGGCCCATCATAACAACCGGAATCAACGTAAGCGTTTTACGTAATTCCACGCGAGAGGTGTTTGGAGTTGCGTTATGCGACATAGTTATTCTCCTTTACGGTGATAACCGCCACGTAAGCGAAAAATTGCCCCATTTCTTTCTTCCTCAGCGACAACAACTGTCGGATTTTAGTAAATATCTATCCGGTACGAAGCCCGGCCTCTTGGTTTTTAGTTTCGTTTCGTACATGCAAAAAAAAATAACCGACGCCTTTTATATCGTCGATTATTCATTTGTTTGCAGCGGCGGCATTTTGCCCTATTCCAGATACAAAAGGCAATACATTGAGAAACCTGCCCATAAATTAATTTTACTAACTGATTGATTTCCCATCACCTGCCTGAGTGTAAACTGTAGCGATAGCACTATTTGCTAAAATTTCGTCTCGCCACCAGGCGCTGGCAAGCCCGGCGGTCTGTTCATTCCAGCCCACCCATACCGATTCGTTACTGCTCTGCGCTAAAACCTGTTTTTCCACCAGCGCTCCGCTGTCAATAAACCGCTGCGCTAAATAACGGGGAAGGTAACCGCACCCCAGGCCGCTTATTTGCAGCTCCAGCTTGGTTTTAAAATCAAAAACGGTGATGGCCTCCTGCTCATCCAGCAGCTGCGATGAAATGCCGCATTCGGGGCGAGAGCTGTCTCCAACCACAATGGCGCGATAGTTTTTAATGACGCGTCGGGTAACAGGCTCCGGTTCATTCGCCAGCGGGTGATGAGGCGCAACGGCAAAAACCTGCTCCAGAACACCCAGCCGCGCAAAACCAAATTCACTTAACTGGGGAGGCTCATGCAGCGCCCCGACGATGATATCCGCCCTGCCCTGCGTCAGGGCCTCCCAGGAACCGCCCAGCACGCCATTGATAAAAACCAGACGGGTGACGCTATGGCGCTGATAGAACGCCTCAATAAGCGGAGTAAGCAGGGAGAAAGGGAATGTATCATCAACCCCAATCACCAGCTCATTTTCCCAGCCCTGGTGAAGTTTAACGGCCTGTTTTTCCAGCTCGCGAACCGTATGCAGCACGTCACGCCCTTTTTCCAGCAGCATCTGCCCTGTACGGGTGAAACGCGCGCGATGCCCGGTGCGGTCAAGGATTTGGATATTAAGATCGCTCTCGAGCTTTTGCACGGTGTAGCTCAGAGCCGAAGGGGTTTTATAGAGCTTCGCCGAGGCGGCGGCAAAGCTCCCCTCTTTTTCCAGCGCATCCAGAATAACAAGAACATCCAGCAGCGGTTTCATCTTCGCCCCCTTGCGGTGTGCGATTGTCTCCGCCGGCGCAATTATTCCATGGGCATAACCAGCGGATCGGGATACTGATATTCAAATCCCAGTTCATGGCAAATACGATTGCCATCAATAATTTTGCCTTTGCGTTCCCCCTGCGCCTCACTGAATACCGGCGGCGCCAGACCCAGCTGGCGCGCCATCAGCGGATAAAAGGTACTGCGCGGCGGATGCGAAGGCGCACATATATTATAGATGTGCCCCCCTTTCGGAGCCTGCAAAAGCAGTTCTATGGCGCCGATAACATCCTCAAGATGCACAAGATTAACCCCGTGCTGGCCATCCGGCGCGGATTTACCGGCAAAGAAGCGCCCCGGATGACGCCCCGGCCCCACCAGTCCGGCCAGGCGTAAGATATCCACCTGCGTGCCAGGCAAATTGTGCAGCCAGTCTTCCAGCTCTTTCAGTACCCGGCCGCTGGCGGTCACCGGACGGCGCTCGGTGTTTTCTTTCGCCGTACCGTCGATATCGCCATAGACGGAGGTGGAGCTGGTGAAAATGATACGCGGGATATGGTGCGCCAGGGCGCTGTCGACAATCTCCTGCACCGCCTGCAAGTAAAAAGACTCACCCGGGCCGCTGCGCCGCGCCGGTAAGGTAATGACCAGCGCATCCACATTCATCAGTTCATCCAGCTCGTCGGTATCGCAGATAAGCTCGGGTTCGAGACGCAGCTCGACACCATCAATGCCGCACATGCGTGCCGCTTCAACCCCATCCCGGGTGGTCTTACTCCCTGTCACCTGCCAGCCTTTCGCGGCTAATGACATCGCCAGTGGCATTCCTAACCACCCTAACCCGACAATCGCGACCTTTTTCATGACATTCTCCGCTTAACGACGCTTGTTATAAGGCTACGCCAGCCTGGTGGAACGCACAATTCATACCATCAATATGAAATGAATTAATGATCAAAAAAAGCCCTTGCTTTATGGCGTACAACTGGTTTAGGTTAAAAGACATCAAATGCATAAGCATTCAACGAGAATTTATATGACACGCGTTCCTTTTAAAAACCACCATCATCACCATCATCCTGGCTAGTCTTTCAGGCGATGTGTGCTGGAAGACGTTTGGATCTTCCAGTGGTGCATGAACGCATGAAAAAGCCCCCGGAAGATCTTCTTCCGGGGGCTTTTTTTTGGACCGCATTCAGACAGGTTAAAACAGGTTAACGAGGAACACAGAATGTTAGATAACTCACGTTTACGCATAGCTATTCAAAAATCAGGCCGTTTAAGCGACGATTCACGCGAACTGCTGGCCCGCTGCGGGATTAAAATCAACCTGCACACCCAGCGCCTGATCGCCTTGGCTGAAAATATGCCGATCGACATTCTGCGCGTACGTGATGACGATATCCCGGGCCTGGTGATGGATGGCGTCGTTGATCTCGGCATCATCGGCGAAAACGTACTGGAAGAAGAGTTATTAACCCGCCGCGCGCAGGGCGAAGATCCGCGCTACTTTACCCTGCGTCGTCTGGACTTTGGCGGCTGCCGCCTGTCGCTGGCTACGCCGGTCGATGAAGCCTGGGACGGCCCGGCCGCGCTGAACGGCAAACGTATCGCCACCTCTTACCCTCACCTGCTGAAGCGTTACCTCGATCAAAAAGGCGTGCAGTTTAAATCCTGTCTGCTGAATGGCTCTGTTGAAGTGGCGCCGCGTGCGGGCCTGGCCGATGCCATCTGTGACCTCGTCTCCACCGGCGCCACGCTCGAAGCGAACGGCCTGCGCGAAGTGGAGGTGATCTACCGCTCCAAAGCGTGCCTTATCCAGCGCGACGGCGAGATGGCCGACGCCAAACAGCAGCTCATCGACAAACTGCTGACCCGCATTCAGGGCGTGATTCAGGCGCGTGAATCCAAATACATCATGATGCATGCGCCGACCGAGCGCCTGGACGAAGTGATTGCCCTGCTGCCGGGCGCTGAGCGTCCAACCATTCTGCCGCTGGCGGGCGACCAGCAGCGCGTGGCGATGCACATGGTCAGCAGCGAAACCCTGTTCTGGGAAACCATGGAAAAACTGAAGGCGCTGGGCGCAAGTTCCATTCTGGTGCTGCCAATTGAGAAGATGATGGAGTAACGACCATGAGCTTTAACACAATCATCGACTGGAATACCTGTAGCGACGCGCAACAGCGCGAGCTGCTGATGCGCCCGGCAATTTCCGCCTCGGAGAGCATCACCCGCACCGTGGCGGAGATCCTTGATAACGTCAAAGCCCGCGGGGACGACGCGCTGCGCGAGTACAGCGCGAAGTTTGATAAAACTGAGGTCGACGCGTTACAGGTTACCGAGCAGGAAATCATTGATGCCAGCAATCGTCTGGGTGATGACATCAAACAGGCGATGGCCGTCGCGGTGAAAAATATTGATACCTTCCACACCGCGCAGAAATTGCAGGCGGTGGATGTGGAAACCCTGCCCGGCGTACGCTGCCAGCAGGTGACACGCCCGGTGGCGTCCGTTGGCCTCTATATTCCCGGCGGCTCTGCCCCGCTGTTTTCGACCGTCCTGATGCTGGCCACCCCGGCACGTATTGCCGGTTGTCAGAAGGTGGTGCTCTGCTCTCCGCCACCGATCGCCGACGAGATCCTGTATGCGGCGAAGCTGTGCGGCGTGCAGGCGATCTATAAAGTGGGCGGTGCGCAGGCGATTTCCGCCCTGGCGTTCGGGACGGGATCCATTCCGAAGGTCGACAAAATCTTTGGCCCGGGCAATGCCTACGTGACCGAAGCGAAGCGCCAGGTCAGCCAGCGTCTGGACGGCGCGGCGATTGATATGCCTGCCGGTCCGTCTGAAGTGCTGGTGATTGCCGACAGCGGCGCTACACCGGATTTCGTGGCCTCTGACCTGCTCTCGCAGGCCGAGCACGGCCCTGACTCGCAGGTGATTTTACTGACGCCAGATGCCGACATGGCAAAACGCGTGGGCGACGCCGTTGAGCGTCAGCTGGCTGACCTGCCGCGTGCGGAAACGGCGCGTCAGGCGCTATCCGCCAGCCGCCTGATTGTGGCCCGCGATCTTGACCAGTGCATCGCCATCTCCAACCAGTACGGTCCTGAGCACCTGATTATTCAGACCCGCAACGCGCGCGAACTGGTCGACAGCATAACCAGCGCAGGCTCGGTGTTCCTCGGGGACTGGTCACCGGAATCCGCCGGGGATTACGCCTCCGGCACCAACCACGTGCTGCCTACGTATGGCTATACCTCAACCTGCTCCAGCCTGGGGCTGGCGGATTTCCAGAAGCGCATGACCGTGCAGGAACTCTCCCGCGAGGGATTTGCCTCGCTGGCGTCGACCATTGAAACCCTGGCCGCCGCCGAGCGCCTGACTGCCCACAAAAATGCCGTGACGCTGCGCGTTGCCGCCCTGAAGGAGCAAGCATGAACATCGAAGAATTAGCCCGCGAAAATGTCCGTCGCCTGACGCCCTATCAGTCTGCGCGTCGTCTGGGCGGGAACGGCGACGTCTGGCTGAATGCCAATGAATATCCCACGGCGGTGGCCTTTGAGCTCTCGCAGCAGACGCTGAACCGCTACCCGGAGTGTCAGCCGAAAGCGGTGATCGAGAACTATGCCCAGTATGCAGGCGTGAAGCCTGAGCAGGTGCTGGTCAGCCGCGGGGCGGATGAAGGGATTGAACTGCTGATCCGCGCCTTCTGCGAGCCGGGTAAAGACGCGGTGATGTACTGCCAGCCCACTTATGGGATGTACAGCGTCAGCGCCGAAACCTTTGGCGTGGCCTGCCGCAACGTGCAGGCGCTGGACAACTGGCAGCTGGATTTGCAGGGCATTGCCGATAACCTCGACGGCGTGAAGGTGGTGTTTGTCTGTAGCCCGAACAACCCGACCGGGCAGATTATCAATCCGCAGGATATCCGTTCTCTGCTGGAAATGACGCGCGGCAAAGCGCTGGTCGTGGCCGACGAAGCCTACATTGAGTTCTGCCCGCAGGCGACGCTGGCAGGCTGGCTTGAAGAGTATCCGCATCTCGTTGTGCTTCGTACCCTTTCCAAAGCCTTCGCCCTCGCCGGCCTTCGCTGCGGATTTACGCTGGCGAATAAAGCGGTTATCGACCTGCTGCTGAAAGTCATCGCCCCGTATCCGCTCTCAACGCCGGTTGCCGATATTGCGGCACAGGCGCTGACTCCGCAGGGCATCAGCGCGATGCGCGAGCGTGTGGCGCAGATCCTGGAAGAGCGTCAGTATCTTGTCGATGCCCTTAAAACGATTCCGTGCGTGGAGCAGGTGTTCGACTCGGAAACCAACTACATCCTGGTGCGCTTCACCGCCTCAAGCGCGATATTTAAATCGTTGTGGGATCAGGGCATTATCTTACGAGACCAGAATAAACAACCTACCCTGAGCGGCTGCCTGCGTATTACCGTCGGCACCCGTGCAGAGAGCCAGCGCGTGATTGACGCCCTGAAAGCGGAGAAAGTATGAGTCAGAAGTATCTCTTTATCGATCGTGACGGCACCATCATCTCGGAGCCACCCAGCGATTTTCAGGTCGATCGTTTCGACAAGCTGGCCTTTGAACCCGATGTGATCCCGGTGCTGCTGAAGCTTCAGAAAGCAGGCTATAAGCTGGTGATGATCACCAACCAGGACGGTCTGGGCACCGACAGCTTCCCGCAGGTAGACTTTGACGGCCCGCACAACCTGATGATGCAGGTGCTGACCTCGCAGGGCATCGCCTTCGACGAAGTGCTGATCTGCCCGCATATGCCTGCCGACGAGTGCGACTGCCGCAAGCCAAAAGTGAAGCTGGTTGAACGTTATCTGGCGGAAGAGGCGCTGGATAAAGGCAACAGCTATGTGATCGGCGATCGCGTCACGGATATCACGCTGGCGGACAACATGGGCATTGCGGGCCTGCGCTATAACCGCGACACGCTAAACTGGGCGATGATTGGCGAGCAGCTCACCCGACGCGACCGCTATTCCCACGTTGAACGCAACACCAAAGAGACGCAGATCGACGTGAAGGTCTGGCTCGACCGCGAAGGCGGCAGCAAGATCCACACCGGCGTCGGTTTCTTTGACCACATGCTGGATCAAATCGCCACTCACGGCGGCTTCCGCATGGAGATCACCGTTAAGGGCGACCTGTATATCGACGATCACCACACCGTGGAAGATACCGGCCTGGCGCTGGGCGAAGCCCTGAAGCTGGCGCTCGGCGACAAGCGCGGTATCAACCGCTTCGGCTTTGTTCTGCCGATGGACGAGTGCCTGGCGCGCTGCGCGATGGATATCTCCGGGCGTCCGCACCTTGAATACAAAGCCGACTTTACCTACCAGCGCGTGGGCGATCTCAGCACCGAGATGGTGGAACACTTCTTCCGCTCGCTTTCTTACACCATGGGCCTGACGCTGCACCTGAAAACCAAAGGCAAAAACGATCACCACCGCGTCGAGAGCCTGTTCAAAGCCTTTGGCCGTACCCTGCGCCAGGCGATCCGCGTGGAAGGTGACGCCCTGCCCTCGTCGAAAGGAGTGCTGTAATGAACGTGGTGATTCTGGACACCGGATGCGCCAATCTGAACTCCGTACAGTCGGCGATTATGCGCCACGGCTACGAGCCGGTGGTGAGCCGCGACCCGGACGTGGTGCTGCGCGCGGATAAACTCTTTCTGCCGGGCGTTGGCACCGCCCAGGCGGCGATGGATCAGATCCATGAGCGCGAGCTGGTGGATCTCATCAAAGCCTGTACTCAACCGGTGCTGGGCATTTGCCTCGGCATGCAGCTGCTTGGCCGCCGCAGCGAAGAGAGCAACGGCGTTGATCTGCTGGACATTATTGAAGAAGACGTGCCGAAAATGACCGACCACGGCCTGCCGCTGCCGCACATGGGCTGGAACCGCGTTTATCCGAAGGCGGGCAACAGGCTGTTCCAGGGTATTGAAGACGGCGCGTACTTCTATTTTGTTCACAGCTACGCCATGCCCGTGAATGCCTACACCATCGCCCAGTGCAATTACGGCGAGGCGTTCACCGCCGCCGTGCAGAAAGATAACTTTTACGGCGTGCAGTTTCACCCGGAACGCTCCGGCGCCGCCGGTGCGCAACTGCTGAAAAATTTCCTGGAGATGTGATGATAATTCCCGCTTTAGATTTGATTGACGGCACGGTTGTTCGTCTCCACCAGGGCGATTACGGGCAGCAGCGCGACTACGGCAACGACCCGCTGCCGCGGTTACAGGCTTACGCCGCCGAGGGCGCTGAGGTGTTGCACCTGGTCGATCTGACCGGCGCGAAAGATCCGGCCAAACGCCAGATCCCGCTGCTTAAAACACTGGTGGCTGGCGTGGACGTCCCGGTGCAGGTGGGCGGTGGCGTGCGTACGGAAGCCGATGTTGCCGCCTTACTGGACGCGGGCGTGGCGCGCGTGGTAGTGGGTTCGACCGCTGTGAAAGATCCTGAGAGTGTCAAGGGCTGGTTCCGCCGCTTCGGTGCGGATGCGCTGGTGCTGGCGCTGGATGTGCGCATTGACGCGCAGGGTAACAAGCAGGTCGCGGTCAGCGGCTGGCAGGAAAACTCCGGCGTAACGCTGGAAGAGCTGGTCGGGATGTATCTCCCCGTAGGGCTGAAGCACGTCCTGTGCACGGATATTTCACGCGATGGTACGCTCGCAGGCTCTAACGTCTCGCTGTATGAAGAGGTTTGCGCGCGTTATCCGCAGGTGGCGTTTCAGTCCTCTGGCGGTATCGGCGACCTGGCGGATATCACCGCTCTGCGCGGAACCGGTGTACGCGGCGTGATCGTGGGTCGCGCGCTGCTGGAAGGCAAATTTACGGTGAAGGAGGCGATTCAATGCTGGCAAAACGGATAATTCCCTGCCTGGACGTGCGTGATGGTCAGGTTGTAAAAGGCGTGCAGTTCCGCAACCACGAGATCATTGGCGACATCGTTCCACTGGCAAAACGCTATGCCGAAGAAGGCGCAGACGAACTGGTATTTTACGATATCACAGCCTCCAGCGATGGCCGCGTGGTGGATAAAAGCTGGGTGGCGCGCGTGGCAGAGGTGATTGATATTCCCTTCTGCGTGGCGGGCGGGATTAAATCTGCTGACGATGCGGCGAAAATTCTCTCTTTCGGTGCGGACAAAATTTCGATTAACTCCCCTGCGCTTGCAGATCCGGAGCTGATTACGCGTCTGGCGGACCGCTTTGGCGTGCAGTGCATTGTCGTGGGGATCGACACCTGGTTTAATACCGCGACGGGCAAATATCACGTTAACCAGTACACCGGCGATGAAAGCCGCACGCGCGTCACCCAATGGGAGACGCTGGACTGGGTGCAGGAAGTGCAAAAACGCGGCGCGGGTGAAATTGTGCTGAACATGATGAACCAGGACGGCGTACGCAACGGTTACGACCTCGAGCAGCTGAAAAAGGTGCGCGCGGTCTGCCAGGTTCCGCTGATTGCCTCCGGCGGCGCAGGCACCATGGAACACTTCCTTGAAGCCTTCCGCGATGCGAACGTAGACGGCGCGCTGGCCGCTTCCGTGTTCCACAAACAGATTATCAATATTGGTGAGTTAAAAACGTACCTGGCCGACCAGGGCGTGGAGATCAGGGTATGTTAACAGAGCAACAACAGGCGCAGCTGGACTGGGAAAAAACTGACGGATTACTGCCGGTGGTTGTACAGCATGCCGTTTCAGGCGAAGTGCTGATGCTGGGATACATGAACCAGGAGGCACTGGCAAAAACGCTCGACAGCGGCAAGGTGACGTTTTTCTCGCGCACCAAACAGCGCCTGTGGACGAAAGGGGAAACCTCGGGTCACTTCCTGAATGTGGTCAGCATTACGCCAGACTGCGACAACGACACCCTGCTGGTGCTGGTCAACCCGATTGGGCCGACCTGCCATAAAGGCACCAGCAGCTGCTTCGGCGAGGCGAGCCACCAGTGGCTGTTCCTCTATCAGCTGGAACAACTGCTGGCAGAGCGTAAGTCAGCGGATCCTGAGAGCTCGTACACGGCAAAGCTGTACGCCAGCGGCACCAAGCGTATTGCGCAGAAGGTGGGTGAGGAAGGCGTTGAAACGGCGCTGGCGGCCACTGTGCATGATCGGGAGGAGCTGACGAATGAAGCGTCGGATTTGATGTATCACCTGCTGGTGCTGCTCCAGGATCAGGAGTTGGATTTAACGACGGTGATTGGGAATTTGCGGAAACGACATAAATAAAAAAAGACCGGGGAGACCCGGTCTTTTTTTGTGTGTAAATCAGGCTCGTGGCTTGTAGTTTCTCAGCGCGTTACGGCCAAGGACGACAGCAGAACCGATGATCCCGCCGAGGAGAACGGCAAGGATGAGGGTGATGGCCTTTTTAGGGCTGTCACGACGGATAGGCAGATTAGGTTTCATGACGTAACGATAGACGTGAATAGTGTCTGGGTTAACGTTGAGGTTCTGAATATCCAGTAAGTTTTGTTTGGTCTGGTAGTAAGCGCCTGAGAAGACCAATGGTCGGGTAGACTCATGTTGAATCATCGAACTCAACGCCTCAGTACCGAGCAGGAATAAAGTATCTTGAGTAACATCCTGAGTTTGCTGGATTTTTGGGGTAGTAATCTTCGCCGCTTCAGCAAACTTCAATGCTTCAATTATTTGCTTGATGCGCAGTTCCTTTTGCTCCTGCGCTACTTTCTCCTGGTTTTCCAGCGAGTCGTTTAAGGTAGTGATCTGTTGCTTAATGTTATCTTTCAAGTCAACGGTTAATTCTTTAGCCGTTTGCTCATCAATCTGTTGAATATATTGCGCTAACTGCTTTTGGGCGGCCTCAGCCGACTCTCCAGTATAGCTCACACTGAGCGGCAGTGACTGCCCTTTAACTGCTGCTTCAATGCTCAGTTCCTCTGGTACTTCCTGATTTTCAAGAGCCTGAGACAAAGCAGAAAAGGAAGAATTAAAACGGCCAATAGCGCGGGTCTGTATGTCCAGCATTGAAGGTGCGGCAGAACCATAAAGGATATTTAATGCATTCGAATAAGTCGCAATTTGCGCCGCATCAGGCTGTGCGATGATGGCGGATGAAGTCCATTTTTCTTTGGCAAAAGTCAGATAGCCAACCGCAAGTACGATGAATAAAACGATAACAGCACCAATTAGCCACTTACCACGCCACAGCTGTAGTACCAAATCCAGTAAATCAATTTGCTCCGGGTCATTGTTGCGTGTGACCAGGTTATTGTTGTTTTGCGTCATACAATCCCTAACAGATGAAAAAGGGCAAAAATAATCTTGTTTCCTTAGTGTATCTGTTGCTGGCGATTTTTCTATAAGAATCCGATGAGTTATATCGGAAAGATGAGTTATGTAAGTGAAGTGCGACGCGCTATCATAGTCGGATTCTGATGTCCTGGGACATCAACAAGAACACTGAAAATGAGGGAAACTATGAAATTTCTGGTAACGGGCGCGGCGGGCTTTATCGGTTCTCATGTCAGCAAGCGCCTGCTTGATGCAGGGCATGAAGTTGTTGGGCTTGATAATCTGAATGATTACTATGACCCTAACCTCAAACTCGCTCGCCTCGAACTGTTCAAATCCGAGAGTTTCACCTTCCACAAGCTGGACTTAGCGGACCGCGAGGGCATGGCTGCGCTCTTCGCCAATGAGAAATTTGACCGCGTAATCCATCTTGCCGCACAGGCGGGTGTCCGTTACTCGCTGGAAAACCCGCATGCCTACGCTGATGCAAACCTGGTAGGTCACCTGAACGTGCTGGAAGGCTGTCGCCACAATAAGGTTCAGCATCTTCTGTATGCGTCATCCAGCTCTGTGTACGGCCTCAACCGTAAGATGCCGTTTTCTACTGACGACTCCGTAGATCATCCGGTATCGCTGTATGCCGCAACCAAAAAAGCCAATGAGCTGATGTCGCATACCTATTCGCATCTGTATAACCTGCCGACCACTGGCCTGCGCTTCTTTACCGTCTATGGCCCGTGGGGGCGCCCGGACATGGCGCTGTTCAAATTCACCAAAGCCATGATTGAAGGCAACAGCATCGACGTATACAACTACGGCAAGATGAAGCGCGACTTCACCTATATCGATGATATTGCGGAGGCGATTATTCGCCTACAGGACGTCATTCCTCAGGCAGATGCCGACTGGACGGTCGAAACCGGTTCGCCAGCAACCAGTTCTGCCCCGTATCGCGTGTATAACATTGGTAACAGTTCACCTGTCGAACTGATGGATTACATCACCGCGCTTGAAGAGGCGCTGGGCAAAGAAGCGGTGAAAAATATGATGCCGATCCAGCCGGGGGACGTGCTGGAGACCAGTGCGGACACCAAAGCGCTGTATGACGTTATTGGGTTTAAACCACAAACCTCAGTCAAAGAAGGCGTGAAAAACTTCGTCGACTGGTACCGCAACTTCTATAACGTTTAAAAACAAAAAACCCGGCAGAGTGCCGGGTTTTTTTATATCACGATTTTAATCAGTCGCTGCCGAACAAATCTCGGGTATAGACTTTATCTTTCACGTCCGCCAGCTCTTCCGCCATACGGTTGGAGATAATTACATCCGCTTCTTTCTTGAATGCATCCAGATCGCGAATGACGCGAGAGTGGAAGAACTCGTCTTCCTGCATGGCCGGTTCATAAATAATGACCTGCACGCCCTTCGCCTTAATACGCTTCATGATCCCCTGAATGGAAGAAGCGCGGAAGTTATCGGAACCGCTCTTCATGATCAGGCGATACACGCCCACCACTTTCGGCTGACGCGCCAGAATGGAATCCGAGATGAAGTCTTTACGCGTGCGGTTGGCATCCACAATGGCGGAAATCAGGTTGTTCGGCACCGCCTGATAGTTAGCCAGCAGTTGCTTGGTATCTTTTGGCAGGCAGTAACCACCGTAACCGAAGGACGGGTTGTTGTAATGGTTACCGATACGCGGGTCAAGACACACGCCCTCGATGATCTGACGGGTGTTCAGCCCCAGGCTCTCGGCATAGCTGTCCAGCTCGTTGAAGTAAGCCACGCGCATCGCCAGATAGGTGTTGGCGAAAAGCTTAATCGCCTCTGCCTCGGTAGAATCGGTGAACAGCACCGGAATATCTTTTTTGATTGCGCCTTCCTGAAGCAGTGCAGCAAAACGCTCTGCACGCTCGGAACGCTCACCAATCACGATACGGGATGGGTGGAGGTTATCGTATAACGCCCTGCCCTCGCGGAGAAATTCCGGCGAGAAGAAGACATTATCAATACCCAACTCTTCTTTAATCGATTTGGTGAAGCCCACTGGAATCGTCGATTTGATGATCATCACCGCGTTAGGGTTGATTGCCGTAACGTCTTTGATCACCGCTTCAACGGTAGAGGTATTGAAGTAGTTGGTTTTAGGATCGTAGTCTGTTGGGGTGGCAATGATGACAAAATCCGCATCGCGGTAGGCGTCTTCTTTATCCGTAGTAGCGCGGAAATTAAGCGACTTATTAGAAAGGTAATCCTGAATCTCTTTATCTACAATCGGCGATTTCTTCTGATTGAGCATATCCACTTTGGCCTGCACGATGTCCAGCGCAACCACTTCATGGTTTTGTGCAATCAGAATACCGTTTGAGAGACCAACATAGCCTGTTCCGGAGATTGTTATTTTCATTCGCTAATGACTTCTGTGAGTTAACTGTACAAATGGTCGCCTGACCATCGCGATAAACCTGACTGTTGGGCTTTGTACCTCCTGGCCGACAGAACTGTCAAGGCAAACCAGGATTAATCCCTATGAGTGGGCTGACATTCAGACTTCTTCGAAAAAGTCGGCATTTTCAGGATAAAAAAAACCCGGAGAATTCTCCGGGTTATGTTCACAGCCAGTTGATTAAATTATTCCATCCATTCGGTATGGAATACACCGTCTTTATCGGTACGTTTATACGTATGCGCACCGAAGTAGTCACGCTGTGCCTGAATCAGGTTCGCTGGCAGAACGGCAGCACGATAGCTGTCGTAATATGCCACCGCAGCGGAGAAGGTCGGAACCGGGATACCATTCTGCACCGCGTACGCAACAACATCACGCAGCGCCTGCTGATATTCGTCAGCAATTTGTTTGAAGTAAGGTGCCAGCAGAAGGTTTGCGATACCCGCATTCTCAGCATAGGCATCGGTGATTTTTTGCAGGAACTGAGCGCGAATGATACAGCCGGCACGGAAGATCTTCGCAATCTCACCGTAGTTCAGATCCCAGTTGTTCTCGTCAGATGCCGCGCGCAGCTGAGAGAAGCCCTGCGCGTAAGAGACGATTTTACCCAGATACAGCGCACGGCGCACTTTTTCAACGAACTCCGCTTTATCACCAGCGGGTTTAGCCTGCGGGCCAGACAGCACTTTAGATGCTGCAACGCGCTGCTCTTTCAGAGAAGAGATATAACGTGCAAAGACGGATTCGGTAATCAGGGACAATGGCTCACCCAGATCCAGAGAGCTCTGGCTGGTCCATTTACCGGTGCCTTTGTTCGCGGCTTCATCCAGAATCACATCAACCAGGTATTTACCCTCTTCATCTTTCTTGGTGAAGATATCTTTGGTGATGTCGATCAGGTAGCTGTTCAGCTCGCCTTTGTTCCACTCGGTGAAGGTCTCTGCGAGCTCCTCGTTGGAGAGGTTCAGGCCGCCTTTCAACAGAGAGTAGGCTTCAGCAATCAGCTGCATATCGCCGTATTCGATGCCGTTGTGAACCATTTTCACATAATGACCAGCACCGTCAGGACCGATATAGGTCACGCACGGCTCGCCGTCTTCAGCGACGGCTGCGATTTTGGTCAGGATTGGCGCAACCAGTTCGTAGGCTTCTTTCTGTCCACCAGGCATGATAGATGGACCTTTCAGAGCGCCCTCTTCACCGCCGGATACGCCGGTACCAATGAAGTTGAAGCCTTCAGCAGACAGTTCACGGTTACGTCGAATGGTGTCGTGGAAGAAGGTGTTACCGCCATCAATAATGATGTCGCCTTTATCCAGATACGGTTTCAGTGAATCGATAGCAGCGTCGGTACCTGCGCCCGCTTTCACCATTAACAGGATACGACGAGGTGTTTCCAGAGACTCAACGAACTCTTTAACCGTATAGAAAGGAACCAGTTTTTTGCCTGGATTCTCAGCGATGACTTCTTCGGTCTTATCACGGGAGCGGTTGAAAACGGAGACGGTATAACCACGGCTTTCGATGTTGAGCGCCAGGTTGCGCCCCATCACTGCCATACCGACAACGCCGATCTGTTGCTTGGACATTACATACTCCTGTCAGGTGTGGTCGCCACGAAAAAGACGTGGCTTGAATGTATCTTTGATGTTAACTCAGGTTCAGAAAAAATGGGTAGTGGAAGATGCTGTTAACCATGCCCTGTTAACTGTCGAAAAGGGAGTGACTTGTCTTTGGGGTTGCTAATTGTAGGTCTGTTCATACAAACGCGTAATTTCTGACCACTGGTATCGACGGTAAGCAATTTCTGCCATATCCTTTCCAGACTGTGGAAGTACAGAGGATTCTATATTTTCAATTATCTCTCTTAGATGATTGCTTGAAGAGAAATAATGTGCTTTATCTTCAGTCGTGTAGCGATTGAAATTACAATCAAAAGCCAAAATATCCATACCAAATTGCATCGCTTCAACCAAGGATGGATTTGTACCGCCAGCGCTGTGGCCGTGAACATAGCCTTTACACTGACTTCGCAAATCGAAAAGTACCGAAATATCGTATATAGGATCAATAATTTCGATATTATCAAATTTACTGTACTTATTTTTTAAAGCGAGGCCATATTCACTATTATTCCAGTTACCAACGAATTTGAGTTTATATGGTGTACCGGCGAAGGATTCGAGAATCATAGAAACGTTATTTTCAGGCTCGATACGGCACAGCGAAAGATAAAAATCAGATTTCTGGTCAGGAACCACTCGCCCCTTGATAAGCGCATGTTCTCCGCCATAAGCAATAACCTGATTATTCTTATTATATTCAGACTTAACATAATCACCAATAGCCTGATTATCAGAAATAACAACATCAGAACTGAACACAGCTAACTTTTCAGAAAATTTTAGGAAGGATTTAGCCATACGTCCCCACTTCTCTCGTCGCCACTCCAGACCATCAATATTGGTAACTATTTTAGAATGTGAAAAAAGTCTAAATATTGGCAGTACGACACATCCCGACACCCCAAGAATCAGGACAACATCATGCTTTTCCTTGAGGCAACGGAATAAGCTATAAATATCATAGAAGATACTTGAGGCTCCATTCGCCTTTAGGGAAATATATTCAAGTCGGGCATTTTTATAATGCGCTGGTTTATTTTTATAGTGCTTTGATGAACAGAAAACTGTATAGGTTACATCTTCACTTTGGTAATCTACCAGGTTTTGCACCAGAGATTCAAAACCGCCATAACATGCAGGGATCCCAACAGTGCCAACTACCGCAATTTTCTTCATAGGATTGTTCATTTATTATGTAATTGAAGTGACAGTTTGTAGCCTTCAAGTGTCTGTTCAGCAGTATGCGCCCAGGTGAAATTAGAAACGATACGCTCTTTTAATTTCGTATTAAAAGGCTTCTCCATAACATCAATCACCCCCTGACGTATAGAGGACACCTCACCCGGCTCACAATACACAGCCATATCTTCAAAATAATATTGAGTATCGCCGCGATCCGTCACAAGCACGTTACAGTTCATCATTGCGGCTTCAAGTGTTGAAAGCCCTGGGGTTTCCATCCAGGAAATTAACGCATGAGCTTTAGCAACTTTATATAATGCAGCAAGCTCTTCCTGTGAGACATGCTCGATAAAAATAACGTTATCACCAGCCTCGCGTTTACATTGTTCGTAATAGCCTAAACTATTAGGACTAGGCTTACCTACTAATACCAGTTTGTATGGGAGGTCTTTACATGCACGAATAAGTTCTAACTGACACTTACGAATTTCGATGCGTGCGGCACTAAGTAGACAACCTTCAAGGTGTTGATATTTGGAGGCTTCTGTAGCATCAAAATTAAAGACATTTAAGTCAACGGCATTCGCCACAGAAACCCCAGCCTTGCCTGGTAATCCCATATCGTGACGGACACGTTCAAGCTCAGTAGGACTATTAGGGAGAAGCACATCGACAGCTCGTGCAATCTCTCGCTGGGCTCTAATATGACCTTTTAACAGATATTCTATAGTTCCTGAATGAAAATTCCTATTTTTTATAATACGCATTGCCGTTTTTAGATATTCGACTTTGCTTTCCTGGAAATTATTTGCGACCCAACGCTGCAATCCGACACGCGATTTTTGATCGCACTCATAATAAGTCCCCCATATGGTCGAAAGCACCATGGGTTTATTTTTCTCTTTAGCTTGTCGGACATAATGGAGAATGTCCTGAGGATTCCTTAAATTGAAAAAATGAATCAAATCGTAATTATCGAAATTTATTTCACCGCCATCGAAAATATCAATCGAAACACCGATCTTTTCCAGATATTGTTTCGTTTTGAGTAACTGAATGGTATCTCCACCAGGACCACTGAATAATGTTGGCCGGGAAATAAATAATACTTTCATCATAAAAATTATTCCTTACTGATATTCAGGTTAAAGAGAGGTGTTTGAGTTTTTCTTTGCAAGATAACACAAGCTCTTTAGCCGAACTCTCTTCGGATGCTTCTGCATAAATTCTCAATTCAGGAGCATTGCCTGAAGCTCTAAGGTGAAGTATAGATGAGTCTGTTAGCGTCATTCTGACGCCATCGGTATAATCAACTTTATCTAAACCAACATTCAGACCAAGATAAATCAGAAGTTCTTCAGGCTTATCTTTACCAAGGGAAATTAAACGTGTTGACTCGTGAGAAGGAAAAGCCTGAATCCGATCAGAATAAGTATATCTTTGCGGCAGTAAGTTTAATGCAGCCTTAATCCCGGTCTTCGCATAGGCAGCTAAAACTACCAGTGCAGGAAGCACAGAATCTCGGGTTGGTAGCGGGCCAATAAAGTTATCGCCCTGACGGATTGCACTCGCCAGAATAAATCCACCATTTGCTTCGAAGCCAGCGACAGTCTCATGACGAGAAATTAATGTTGATAAGCCGTCGATTACATAAGGGGAACCTATTTTAGTGTACAACACTTCATCGAATTTGCAGCATTGATTCAAAAGAGTATTGGATGAGACGGGGGTCGCAACAGCTTTAACACCAAGGGCAATAGCGGTTAGAATGCATAAAATATCACCACGCAACCACTCACCATTTTCGTCTGTTAAAAGCGGTCGGTCGCCGTCACCGTCCGTTGAGAATATTGCATTAAGGTTAAATTGATTTCTCCAGTCGCGGGCTTTTTGCTTATCTTCCTCAGATACGGCTTCAGTATCAATGGGAACAAATGCTTGAGTTCTTCCTAAGGATATTACTGTAGCGCCGAGTTTTTCAAAAATGCTTGGATAAACATCTCGGCCAGAACTCGAATGCTCGTAAATTCCAATGCGGAGTCCCTTCAGACAATCAGCTGGGAAAAAACGAGTATACCTTGCTATGTAATTTTCTTTTGCAGATTCATCTATTGTCAATGTTTCAACATTTTCGCAGTCATTCAACGGGATGTCGCAATTCGTAATATCAAGCTCATCCTGCTTAGTGATTTCGCCAGTTGAAGTATAAAACTTCAGCCCATTCCTATCGAAAGGAATGTGGCTACCAGTTACCATTATTGCTGGCACACCTTTACTAAGCGAGTGATACGCTAAGGCAGGTGTCGGGATAACACCATAAAAACGATAATTAACGCCGAGATTTTTTAAGGCGTTAGCACAGCTCAACGCTATACCATAGCTACTAGGACGATTATCGATAGCAATGAAAACTTCGTCTGTTTTTTTTGATTTGCTTACTACAGTAACGAAATTTGAAACGTAAGCGCGCACAACCAAATCAGTAAACGCTTCGACCATGCCACGCGCACCGCTTGTACCAAACATTATGGTACTGTTATTTATAATATCCTTTGTAGATAAATTATTCATGAGCAGTTTCCTTAACCATTAATCCCTGTAAATATCGTCTTCTTCGAGATATGAGCCAGACTGAATTTCAATAACTTCCAGAGGGATACGACCATTATTTTTAATGCTGTGCATTATTCCAATAGGAATATACGTAGATTCATTTTCGGTAACAAAGAAATTTTCTTTTCCCTTTGTTACATATGCCGTTCCTTTAACAACTATCCAGTGCTCAGCCCGATGATGATGATACTGCTGAGAGATGCCTGCCCCTGGATTAATAACGATCTTGTTTACGATATAATTATTACTTCGGGTGATACAACGAATATTTCCCCATGGGCGAAATACTTCACTATGCAGAATATGTTCTTTACGTTTTAAACGACTCAGCTCTTCTACCACCGTTTTAACGTTCTGCACTTTATCTAAAGAAGCAACCAGTAATGCATCCTGAGTTTGCACAACTGCGAGATTTTCAACACCAACTAATGTCACGAGTGAATCTGACGAATACATATAGTTATTCGTACTATCAACACAAATAGCGTCACCGATCTTCGCATTTCCCGATTTGTCTTTTTGTGATGTTTCCCAAAGCGATAGCCAAGATCCCACGTCACTCCATTGGGAAGAAAATGGAATAACTGCACTTCGTTCGGTATGTTCCATCACTGCATAGTCAATTGAGTTTTTTGGAGAACAGCTAAAAGCTTCGGCATCGACCCGTAAAAAATCCATATCAGCTTGAGAATTTAGTAATGATTTTTCGCAAGCAGAAAATATATCAGGAGCATACTTTTTCAATTCGTCTAAATAGGTGGATGCTTTGCATACAAACATGCCACTGTTCCAAAAATAATTGCCTTTCTTAAGATATTCTTCAGCTTTTTCGAAAGAAGGCTTTTCAACAAATGACTCAATCTTAAATAAATTGTTGTCAAGCTCATCACCAGAGCGGATATAACCATAGCCGGTTTCTGGTTTATTTGGAACAACCCCAAAAGTAACAATATAGCCCTCTGCAGCAGCATTAACACCTTCTGTTACCAGAGCAGTAAACTTATCTTTATCTTCTATATGATGGTCTGCAGCTAAGACCACTAATATCGCATGCTTATTATAAGTTAAAGCATGAAAGGCTGACAAAGCAATGGCTGGTGCAGTATTTTTTGCTTCAGGCTCAAGGATAATCTCTGCTTTTTTATAATTAATCGTACGAAGTTGTTCCGCTACAATAAAACGATAATCTTCATTACTCATAATAATAGATCTTTCATGATCTATATCATCAAGACGCGCTATTGTCTCCTGCAACAACGTCGTTTCGCCAATCAGTTTCAAAAATTGTTTAGGATATGTGGATCGGGAGAGTGGCCATAAACGGGTGCCGGAACCGCCAGCCATAATTACAGGAACGATATAATTATAATCCATTTTCATAATCTCACTTATTCTGCTGCAGACCTTTGATATATCCACTCAACATATAATAATACATCGGCAAGGCGATTAATTTCTTATGTTTCAGCAACATAACAGGTATTGTTATCGGGAAGAGTATCAACGCAACGAAGCGAGCTAAATATTTCTTTTTATCAAGGCGGTGATATCCATCCCCTATCCCATAGTTGATTAGCTTAGATTTTAATTCCTTAAAATCAACTGGAAGATCCCAATAAACAAATGCGTCATAGGCTATAATTATGCGATCAGTTTGTTCAAAAGCACGCAAGATAAATACGGTATCTTCTGCCGTATAAGAATCTTCCGGATACCCCCCTGCGCGCTCCCAAATATGTTTTTCAAAACCCAGTGAACGAGAACTTGGTAAAAAGCTTTTAGCTGGCGTATCTGGTGGTAGCGCTGGACAAAAAATGTCAGCTGTGTATTCCTGGAATTTGTTTGTTACTCGAGCCTTGTATGTTCCAGAAACAATCTCCGCCCCTTCATCGAAGCATGCCTTCATGTTTTTAACCCAGTCTTTGTCAACAATACAACCTGCATCAGTGACTAAAATATGATTATATTTTGCATTGCGGATTGCCACATTTCGACCGCGAGCGATTGGCCCCTTCGAATACTTTTTGCAACACTCAGGATCCACAATAACATTTAACTCACATTGACCAGCCAGACCAGAGAAAGCTTCTTTGATAAGTTCAACTGTATTGTCGCTGGAACCTCCATCGACAATGACAATTTCATCAGGAATATCGGTCTGATTAAGAATGGAATCACAAAATCGCTTGATTGATGCAGCTTCATTGAAGACAGTTGAAATTAACGTAACTTTATTCATGAATGTGTAGCCTTGTCAGAATTATTTTGAATAGTACTTACCTGATTCTTCAATAAAGCAAGTGTGATAAGTATTGACAAAAGCAATGCATATTCAACACGAACATAAGAGTTATAAATCAGAAATATTGAGAGTACTGATAAATAGTATTCATTAGACTTAAAGAAATAAACAAACAGCGCAAAATGTACAAAAAGATACAACAGCAGAAGGAGCAAACCACCACGCAACAAGTTTGCTGCAATGAATGAGTGAGGGAAGAAATATCTATTCCCTAGTCGCTCCTTTTCAGAAAAACTTTTACTGTCTAGTGCCTCAAGAATTGGCAGCGGATATTTATCAAAATTGAAACTGCCAGAGAGACCATAGCCTAAGAGGACCTTCATCTCAGAACTCTCGTTCCCATCAAGTATATTAATAACTTCATACTGCCTGACTTTTCCTGAACCAGACATCTCCTTGTTTTCCTGAAAAACATTCAGATCAGAAACTTTCCACAATAAGAAATTATATAAATTTGGATTGGTAACCAATACTGCGAAACATAGAACAGTAAAGAATGGTATTATTTCCATCATAACTTTAAATTTTAGTTTTATTTTTTTCGATAATAAGAAAGAAAAAAACAGGGTTATGATAACTATACCAATTAATGCTCGACTCAAAGAGAATAGTGAGATATAGAATAGAATCCTATAAACCATCGATCTTTCGAAAATAGTTTTATCTTTAGTCTGTAAAAAAAGAATGAACGTTATTACCGAAATTAAAGGCTGAGTAAAATAATCCCAAGATGGAGTGCCTAGAGTAAAATCATAAGCAATAAATAAAATAACTCGCAACCCGATAATTACAGGCAGAAATATTAAGAAACTTTGTAACTGTGCCTTAAGCTCTTGTTCTTTCCAATTTGAAAGAAGTAAAAATACGCATATTAATACTATGTATATTTTTACATTTGTAATTGCGATGGATAAATCAAAAGGTTGATCATTGATAACTGTAATGAATACCAACCATGCCAATAAAAGCACTACCGCAGAGACTGCAATTCCGGACGCTCTACTAAGTTTGAATTTATTGAAAACAACTATCGCCACGGGTAGCGTTATGATTGCCCAATAAAATAATGTCAGCGGACCAATTTTTACAGTATTTACTGTATTATAGAAAATTTCGTTTGAACTTAATGAATCATAAAGAAAAAGTATATCTCTGGGATATTCGGGGATCAAAAAAAGTAAAAATAAACTTACTTCAATAAGCTTTTTTTTCTTAAACAATCCATAATATATCAATATAAAAAATGCTAATATCGAAATTAGCATACCTGCCATATTATCAGCAAAAAATGTTATCCATGCGAAGGACATTAGTGACCAGAATAAAATTCGGCCAAATTCATTTCGACTCATGACCTCTCCAGTGATGTTAGCCTGTCACCACATCTGTTAGCGTTTTTAAAGCTCGTTGTTTCTCATCAGTTATGTTCGTTATATTCAGATTAGTGCAGGTCATTTGTTCTAATTCAAGATTATCAACCAATGATGATCCATCGAACACACATGGAGAAAAATACATATGCTCTAAAAAAGCATTTATTTTGGGAGAATATGTAAAGGCAACTAGCGGAACTTTATACAATGTGGCAAAAACTATCGAATGCAATCTCATCCCTATATGGTATTTAGACAGAGCAATTTTTTGTACAGATTCATTTTCGTTACAAAAATGAAATTCAATAGTATCAGGTAGATGCTTACATAGTTCGCGATGAAACTCATGATCGTTATTTATTGCATGTTGATGCATCGAAACAAAACAAATATTTGATATACCTGTGCGTTCAATAACATTATTAATTGCAACTGTATAATTGTGGATCAACTTCTCATCAAAAACATAAGCGTAATGACCAGAAACAGAAATAAAGGATTCATTTTCATGTGATTGATCTGAATTGGCATAAATTCCATTTAACAGGACAAGATCTCCACCCAACTCACATTTTTTTAACCGAAAATCATGCATTGCTTTTTGATATGATTTATTATCACGAAAAACGACAAATGTTGAAAATTGAAGAATTAAATTAACAATTATTTTTGCCCAGTTTGTGGTCAAATGACCAATTCCTACCCCGACAAAATAATTTTTCGTTCCAGTAATAAAACAGAAAAGAGTAACAATAAAAAGTAATATAAGACCAGAGTAACCGGTGTTTTCATCTTTATAAAAGCAGGTTCCCCCTCCCCAAACAAGTTTTTCAGACCTCATTAACGCACACAGAAAGCGTAATTTATTTTTAAGCCCTGCCAATGGCTTAAAAGTAACACCGTCTTCAATTTTTTCTTTATCATAATTACCGAAGACATTAATATTTTCGTAGCGTCGTGAACGTTTGATAGCCTGGAGGCAGACATCAAGCATTACGTCATCGCCAAGATTTTTAAAGCCGTAATAGCCCCATAACGTGATTTCAGATTTTTTTTTCATTTTCACAGATCGTAATAAGATATAGCCAGCCAACCAAGCGTGACAGCAGTACAGCATATGCCATCCCGATTTCACCGAGGTAGGTTATCAAAGGGTACGATGAAACAATCATCACCAGTAACTGGGTGATCTTCAGATAAAGTAATCGGTTGTTAGACTGATGGTAGAGAACACTTTCCTTGTCAGTAAAGTACAGACCCACAGAGAAAGCTATGGTAAGAATATACATGATATTTGCTGCTGACTCGTAGGTGTTACCATATAATAATGAAAGCACCCACTTCGAACATATGAGATACCCTAATATGATAAAAGCGATGAAAAATATTTTTTGTTTTTTTTGCACATTTTGAATACCAACTTTTACCAACACGGCCATCACCGATGAGTTAAGTAACGGTATTAGCATACAAAGTGTGCTTGCGACAAAGTAATTTGCTGCGTTAAATCCCATTCCATCGATGATAATCACGTCTACACGCATCAATAATGCAACGATAGCTGTCACCAAATACAGCTTAAATATTACTGGTAAATCATCTTTAAAATAATAATTTTTATGTGGAAAACTCAAAGATATATATCGCCCACTAATAATATAAACAATAGAAACGATATAGGCAACGGTAAGCCCCATCAAGGCATAAATAACATTAGTGGGATAGACAATCACAGCGGTTGTGACAAAACCTAATTTTACAGCATTGCTTAGCACATTATTAAAGGAATAACGTCCCCAAGCCTCATCAATTTGGTTAAATATATTCAGGACTTTATGAACGGTCATCAACAAGGAGGCAAAAGCACATAATACGCTGTTGATACCCCAGTAATAATAAACAACAGGTAATAAAAGTATAAATATACCAATCATGCCAACTATAGCCATACTCGCTAGCATTTCACAGTGATGTTTATCTTTTTTCTTATAAATTACAATTAGTGAAGATGAAAGACCGAATTCAAAAATCGCACTAAGGATGACTGTTGCATTAATGAATACGGCTAGCTGGTTAAACTCGGCTACAACAAGATATTTTGCAGCAACAACATTCACCATGAAAGTTAAAATTGCTGACAGTAAACCGCCAGCAAAAGTAACAAATATTGATTTGTTCATATTTATTAATATCAGAAATAGCGTGCAGATGCGAAAATTGGTAATTCCTCATCCTTTTGAGATAGAGCAATATTCAATTCACCCAGCGGCCAAAGAATATTTAATTCTGGATCATTCCAGATCACACCGGCTTCTGATTCTTTATGATAATAGTTGGTCGTTTTATATACGAACTCTGCGTTTTCACTGAGTGTTAAGAAACCATGGGCAAAGCCTTCAGGGATCCATAATTGACGTTTATTTGTTGCTGACAGATGAACACCGACCCATTGACCAAAAGACGGTGAGGCTTCGCGTACATCAACCGCAACGTCAAAAACCTCGCCAACAATGCAGCGTACTAGCTTTGCTTGTGCGTAAGGAGGCATCTGATAATGTAATCCTCTCAAAACCCCTCCACTAGATTTTGAATGATTATCCTGTACAAAATCGACATGGTGTCCTACCGCCTCGTTGAACATTTTTTGGCTAAAGCTTTCATAAAAGAACCCTCGCTCGTCGCCAAAAACTGTTGGCTCAAAAATTTTTACATCAGAGATAGATGTTTCAATTACTTTCACGCTCAAATATCCTTTACTAATTTAAGTAAATACTGACCGTAAGCATTCTTTTTAAGCGGTTCTGCCAACTTTTTAACCTGCTCTGCGTCAATAAAGCCTTTGCGGTATGCAATTTCTTCCGGACATGCCACTTTCAAGCCCTGACGTTCTTCTATTGTCGCAATGAAGTTGCTGGCTTCAATCAGACTCTGATGCGTACCTGTATCTAGCCATGCATAACCGCGCCCCATCATGGCGACAGAAAGGTTTCCTCTTTCAAGATACAAGCGGTTAATATCTGTAATTTCGAGTTCACCGCGCGCAGAAGGCTTGAGATTTTTTGCCATCTCTACAACTTCATTATCGTAGAAATACAATCCAGTTACCGCATAATTACTTTTAGGCTCAAGTGGTTTTTCCTCAAGACTAATAGCAAGACCGGATTCATTAAACTCAACTACACCATAACGCTCTGGATCATTTACGTGATAAGCAAAAACGGTAGCGCCCTTTTCATTGCTAACGGCGGCCTCAAGTTCTTTAGGCAAATCATGCCCGTAGAAAATATTATCGCCTAAAACAAGTGCACAATTGTCTTCACCAATAAACTCTTCACCGATTATAAAGGCTTGTGCTAATCCATCTGGACTTGGCTGAACCTTATATTGCAATGATAATCCCCATTGACTTCCATCGCCGAGCAATTGTTCAAAGCGTGGCGTATCCATTGGCGTGCTGATAATAAGAATATCTTTAATGCCAGCAAGCATTAATGTTGTTAATGGATAGTAAATCATTGGCTTATCATAGATTGGAAGCAATTGCTTACTTACTGCCATTGTCACCGGGTAAAGACGTGTCCCGGATCCACCTGCCAAAATAATTCCTTTACGCGTAGTCATTCTTTTTCTCATAAATGGTTTGCTCATTCGAGCGAAGCAAATTTGTTACGCTCGTTGAGCTAAGAATAATTCTGCTAACATGCGTTTGACCCCAGTATCCCAGTCAGGTAATGTCAGCGCGAAGTTTTGCTGAAATTTTGACGTATCCAGACGTGAATTATGTGGCCGTCGGGCTGGAGTCGGCCAGGCTTCTGTCGGTACGCCATTCAGCGTTTCCAAAGAAAGTTCGATACCTGAGCGCTTTGCCTCTTCAAAAACCAACTTAGCATAGTCATACCATGTTGTTGTCCCTGATGCGACAAGGTGGTATACACCAGCTAATTCAGGTTGAGTAATAACTGACTTGATAGCATGCGCGGTGCAGTCAGCTAACAGTTCAGCCCCTGTCGGAGCACCATACTGATCGTTAATGACCGACATTTCCTTGCGCTCTTTTGCAAGGCGTAACATCGTCGCTGCAAAATTATTTCCTTTACTGGCATAAACCCAGCTTGTCCGGAAAATGAGGTATTTACGGCATGAATTCTGAACCGCTAATTCGCCCGCTAATTTCGTTTCACCGTAAACATTTAATGGGGCTGGCGTATCACTTTCAGACCAGGGTTTGTCACCTGTACCTGGAAATACATAGTCCGTTGAATAATGAACAACCCACGCTTCAATCTTTTCCGCTTCTCTCGCAATAGCTTCAACGGCTGTGGCATTAATGAGTTGTGCCAGTTCAGGTTCTGATTCAGCTTTATCAACCGCTGTATGTGCAGCGGCGTTTACAATAACATCTGGTCTGAGCTTACGAACCGTTTCGGCTACCCCTTCAGGTTTGCTAAAGTCGCCACAATAGTCCGCTGAATGGACATCAACTGCCGTAACTTTACCTAAAGGGGCCAGTGCGCGCTGGAGTTCCCAACCGACCTGACCAGACTTTCCGAATAGCAGAATGTTCAAGCGTTTCGATCTCCGTAGTTCTCTTCAATCCAGGTCTTATAGGCACCACTTTTTACATTCGCAACCCACTCTTGATTATTCAGATACCATTGAACCGTTTTACGTATGCCTGTTTCAAAAGTTTCTAATGGTGTCCAGCCAAGCTCGCTACTAATTTTTTGTGCATCAATCGCATAGCGACGATCATGCCCCGGTCGATCGCTAACAAACGTTATCTGTTCTTCATAAGACGTTTCTTTAGGCACCATTTCATTAAGCAAATTACAGATAATGCGGATCACTTCGATATTTTGCTTTTCGTTATGCCCACCGATATTGTAAGTCTCCCCTACTTTTCCTTGGGTAACAACGGTATAGAGCGCGCGGGCATGATCCTCAACAAATAGCCAGTCACGTATTTGATCGCCTTTACCATAAACCGGCAACGGTTTCCCTTCGAGCGCGTTCAGAATAACCAACGGGATTAATTTCTCAGGGAAATGATATGGCCCATAATTGTTTGAACAGTTAGTAACAATTGTTGGCAGCCCATATGTTCGGAGCCACGCTCGCACTAAATGATCGCTTGCAGCTTTAGATGCAGAATACGGACTACTTGGCATATACGCCGTTTCTTCAGTGAAAAGCGGTAATGCTTCTCCTTTTGAAATTTCATCTGGATGTGGAAGATCGCCATACACCTCATCGGTGGAAATATGATGGAAACGGAATTTCTGCTGAGCTGGTTTATCTAAGGTTGACCAATATGCTCGAGCTGATTCAAGTAAAGTATACGTACCAACAATGTTGGTATTGATAAATTCCGCTGGCCCGGTGATTGAGCGGTCAACATGGCTCTCTGCGGCCAAATGCATAATCGCGTCCGGTTTATGTTGTTCGAAAACGCGATCCAACTCATCTTTATTGCAGATATCAACTTGTTCAAAAACATATCGCTCATCATCGCTGACGGAGGTAAGCGATTCGAGGTTGCCGGCATAGGTCAATTTATCAACATTGATAACCTGATCAGCCGTATTGTTAATTATATGCCGAATAACGGCTGAACCAATAAACCCAGCACCGCCAGTAATTAGAATTTTCATAATTTATTTGGAAGTAAGTGTATTAACAATAACTTTTGATGAAGTGCCATCGCCATAAGGATTATGAGCGAAACTCATCGCGTTATAAGCCGCCTCAGACTCGAGAAGATTGTTTACTTCATTAACAATACGGTCTTTATCTGTACCAACAAGCTTAACTGTTCCCGCCTGAACGGCTTCAGGTCTTTCAGTGGTATCACGCATCACTAAAACAGGTTTGCCGAGGGAAGGTGCTTCTTCCTGAATCCCGCCTGAATCCGTTAATATCAGATAAGATTTGTCCATTAAATAAACAAAAGGCAAATACTGTTGTGGTTCAATAAGATGCACATTATCGATACCTGCAAGGATACGATTAACCGGCTCTCTAACGTTTGGATTCATATGGACAGGATAGACAATCTGAACATCATTATGCTGCTTTGCCAGCATTGCTAATGCTTCACAAATATTCTCAAAGCCCCGGCCAAAACTCTCGCGGCGATGCCCAGTAACCAATATCATTTTTTTATTAACAGACAAGAAAGGGAAACTCGCTTCTAGCTCACTGGCCATAGCAGTATTATTATCAATCTTATCTTTTGCTATATGCAATGCATCAATCACTGTATTTCCGGTAACAATTATTTTATCTTCATTATAGCCCTCATTGATTAGATTCGCTTTAGAAGACTCTGTCGGTGCAAAATGATAATTAGTTAATACAGAAGTTAGTTTTCGATTTGCTTCTTCTGGCCACGGGGAGTATATGTTCCCTGTACGTAGACCGGCTTCAACATGGCCAATAGCGACTTTCTCATAATATGCGGCTAAACTTACTGCAAAAGTGGTTGCTGTATCGCCATGCACGAGAACAATGTCAGGCTGGAACTCCTGAAGAATAGGTTTTAGATTGAGGAGAATAGCTGAGGTGATATCATTAAGAGTTTGCCCTGCTTTCATTAAATTCAGATCGTAGTCTGGAGTAATTTCAAATAAGTCCAGTACCTGATCTAACATTTCTCTATGTTGTGCAGTTACGCACACCTTTAGATTGAGCTGTGGGTTATTTTTGATTTCAGTAACCAGAGGAGCCATTTTTATTGCTTCAGGTCGCGTTCCAAATACAATCAAAACTTTTTTCGTCATTGTGAGTTTTCACCTAATATGTTTGATATCTAACCAAACGTCCCGTGAGTGTACGTATTGTCCGTGTAACAAATCACTGTAAATGCAAATGGCTGAGATTTAAAGCACGCTACCGCCCCTGGCTTGACAGCTACCAGTGCACTGAGCGACGTTTGATTGAAGGAATTTGTAGTCTGATTTCAGACAAAAAACAGGCATTAATTGTCGTCCTAAATGGACTCGGAAACAAGCACAAATCGTTACAAATCAGCCCAGATTTGAAGCAGGTAACTCTCTGTTATCATGAGAATTAATAATAAAAAGCGGCAGCCATCATTTTGGTTATGTAACAACATAACTAAAATAATGGCTGCCGCGCATGACGTCTTTCAGGCTGCGAAGAAGTATCAGTCTTCAGCCAGCAGCTTCTCAATCCGGCTTCTGAACTTCGCCCCTTCCTTCAGGTTACGCAGGCCATAGTTCACAAAGGCCTGCATATACCCCATTTTCTTACCGCAGTCATAGCTGTCGCCGGTCATCAGCATGGCATCAACCGACTGCTTCTTCGCCAGCTCAGCAATCGCATCGGTCAGCTGGATACGATCCCAGGCGCCCGGCTCGGTTTTTTCCAGCTCAGCCCAGATATCTGCGTTCAGCACATAACGGCCTACCGCCATCAGGTCAGAGTCCAGGGTCTGCGGCTGATCGGGTTTTTCGATAAACTCAACGATCCGGCTCACCTGCCCTTCCGTCTCCAGTGGCTCTTTAGTCTGAATAACAGAATACTCGGAGAGATCGCCCTTCATACGTTTCGCCAGCACCTGGCTACGGCCCGTTTCATTGAAACGTGCCACCATTGCCGCCAGGTTGTAACGCAGCGGATCGGCGGAAGCGGTATCAATAATGATGTCCGGCAGAACCACGATGAACGGGTTATCACCCACCACCGGGCGCGCGCAGAGGATTGAGTGCCCCAGACCCAGCGGCTGCGCCTGACGCACGTTCATGATGGTCACGCCAGGAGGACAGATAGACTGAACTTCTGCCAGAAGCTGGCGCTTAACGCGCTGCTCAAGCAGCGCCTCGAGTTCATAAGAGGTGTCGAAGTGGTTCTCAACGGCATTCTTAGAAGAGTGCGTCACCAGAACGATTTCTTTGATCCCCGCAGCAACAATCTCGTCGACGATGTACTGAATCATCGGCTTGTCAACGATCGGCAGCATCTCTTTAGGAATGGCCTTTGTGGCGGGCAACATATGCATGCCCAAACCCGCTACCGGTATGACTGCTTTCAAATTAATCATTATTTCTTCCACCTTAAAATGGTTGACGAATTATAGCTTTTAAACCTGTTTTCGCCAGCATGTTTTGCCGTAAATATGAAGTAATCCTAGGTCACCCCACCACAAATTACAGTAGTTGTAATCTGAATAGATCGCGATTCCGTACCAGGAATAGTCGCAAAATAGGCTGTAGGATTACCTGTGCGGCAGCGCAAAATTCAACCGTTCCGTATTCACCACGTGTTGATCGACCCGATCAATATCCACCGAACTCTGCCCCTTTTCATTAACCGCTTTTATGTTCGCGAGCGACAACAGCGTCTCGTTTTTGGCCATAAACTTCCCACGCACGTCTTTGCGCAAGTCGAAGTTCATCTTAAGCGCTGGTCCCGTCGCTGACTCCTGCATCACGTTGATATTACGCAAGAAAAGATGCTGTGGCTTGTTGTGCAGCTCAAGCGTTGCTCGCTGCATGTTGACGTTGGTGATGGCAACAAACGAGGTGGCATTGCCGGAAGAAATCTGTATCCCGCGCAGCTTATAGGCAAGCTGTCGGTTATCCAGGCGAATATCGTTAAGTTTGAAGTTTTGCGGTATCGACAGATAATCGCCCTTGATCACGCCATACCCGATTAACATTCCGGCGCTGTTCACCATATCGATATTATCAATAACGAAATTATCACAGCCATAAATAGCTACCGTCGCGTTATCAATTCCGGCCTTTTTACTGAAGTCGGGAGTAATATTGCTGGCCTTGATATTACGGATCACAAAGTGTTTACCGTTTTCAACATGGACCAACTGCCGACAGTTGCTGCCGGTGATATTTGCCACCACGAAGTTTTTAACGGTCTGCTGTTCCGGATAGTCATTGTCGTACGTGCTGCCAGCCAGCCCAATGCCTATCCCCCAGTTGATCTTGCCGTTTGTGCAGTTGATGTTATCGATCACGTGGTCAGAGATCAGGATATTGCGGTCGTTAATCGCCACGTTCCACTCAATCGCGTCACCCTGCAAATGGCTGAATTTACTGTTGGTTATGCGCGCACCGTCCACCTGATTATGAAAACCCTGGCGCAGAATGGCGTAGTTGGCCTGGCTCACGGCAATGCGGTCGATAAGCAGGTTACGCATCACTCTCGGCTTTTTACCGCCGATGTAGATCTGGGTGACGGGGCCGAAGCCGCTCATCGCCAGCCCTTTAATGACACAGTCGGAGCCACGCACGTCCAGCGTAATGTTATGCGTGCGCCCCTCTCCTTCCCCAATGACCTTACAGCCTTCCTGGAGCACAAACCGCCCCCGGCCGTTGCCCTTCAGCGCACCGCGGATCAGCAGGGTTTTGCCATCAGGAATGAAAATGCCGGTATTGATGTTTTCACAGGTTAACCCGGCGGGAACAACAACGGTATCGCCCTCGGTAAATGCCTGCTTAAAGGCGGCGATCCAGTCGTTATTGTTGTAGCGATCGACAGAAACCGTCTTCCCGGTTGCCGCCCGCACAGCGCGGGGCGACAGCAGCGGCATGGCAGCCAGGACGGATAAAGAAGAGACAAATCGGCGTCGGGTAATCTTTTTCAGCATACAACCTCAGCGTTACAGCGTTTGCAGCAGGCTCGCTAACTGGCGATTAATCACCTGCTGATTGAATTCTGCTTCAACTTTTTGCCGCGCATTTTGCAGCACAGGGATCAGCGTCTGCTGATCGATATCACTGAACGCGGCCAGACGGTCCGCCAGCGCCAGCGCATTGTTTTCAGGGACCAGCCAGCCGGAATGCTCAGAGGTGATCAGCTCCGGGATACCGCTGTGCAGGGTCGAGACCACCGGAATGCCGACCGCCATCGCCTCCATCAGCGCCACGGGAATACCTTCCATATCGCCGTCGGCGCCGGTTACGGAAGGCAGCAGGAACACATCCGCATCATCAAGCATGGCTTTCACTTCGTGGCTCGGCTTGAAGCCCGGCATCTCGACCACGTCTTCCAGCTGATACTGTTCAATCAGCGTGCGCAGGCGACGCTCCCACGGCCCGATACCCAGGATGCGGTAGTGGAAGTCCACTCCGCGCGCCTTCAGCTGACGACAGGCTTCGATGGCTACGTGCAGCCCTTTCTTTTCGGTCAGGCGGGCAACAGAGATAATTTGCAGCGGCTTGCCCGGCACCTTGACCGGTCGCTGGGTGAAGCGTTCCATGTCCACGCCCATGCGTGAAACGGTGATTTTCTCGCTCGGGCACCCCATGGTTTTCAGGCGTCCGGCCCACAGGTTGCTTATCGGCAGCATCATGTCGCCGCGGCGAAACAGCTGCTGATATTCAGGTGTGTAGTGGTTCAGTACTTCCCGGCTGGAGATGTCGATACCGTGGAAAATGGTTGCGATTTTGCCGTCAATCACCCCCAGCTCACGCAGTTTTGCCGCAGTTACGCCCGCCGGGCCAAAGTGGGCGATAAAGACATCGGCCCGGTACGGCTGCGCCGTTTGCCCGCAAATGGCGGAAAGGATCAGGTTGCGGGCCTCCGCCCCATAGCGCGACATATTCAGCGCCCGCCACGTCGAGGCGCGATGCAGGCCGCGCAGCGTCTGGCTGGCGCGATGGCGCAGTTTGTTCAATCGTCCGGCGGGTTCATCCTGCAACCAACGGGTTTTCGCCTCCAGCCCATACCGGGTATACGCCGCATGGGTGTTTTGCGTATCGCCCTTTTGCAGGGCGATAATCTCCACGTCATACCCCATATCGATAAACGCGGTGATTTGGTTCAGCACAAAGGTTTCAGACGACAGCGGAAATTTCAGTAAGAAGAAACCAACCTTCATTTCCCCTCCCGGACGCGGTCGAGTACGGATTTCACCATGCCAATACCTTTTTCGCGTTCGGCTTTTACCGCCACCGCCAGACGTTCGTTGATCGCAGGCAGCTGACCGAGCGTGTCGCCCACCATCGCCCCCAGAGATCCGTCCAGCAGATGACGAATATCGACGGCCATTTCCGGCATACCGAGCTGCTGCATAATGCCCGCGGACTTGTGCTCGTAGTTAATGGCGATGGCTGGCGTGCCGAAGTTCATCGAGATAATGGCCGAGTGCAGACGCGTGCCCACGGTCAGGTCGCAGGCGGAGAGCAGCTTGCCCATCTCCAGATCGTTCAGCTCGTCCATCACCACGTGATAGCGGGACGGGTCGTTCACCAGGTTGCGCAGGTTGAGCGCCACCATACGGTCATCTTTGTTGTAGCTGTCGATACCGGTACAGGTGGAAAGCGCCAGCACCTGGTAACCGCTGTCCAGCACGCGGTTCACCACGTCGGCAAAGGCTTTCTCGTACGCCGCCTGGGTCGTGCCGAGGCGTTTATCGAACGGAGCAAGTTCACGCAGGGTAATGGCGACGGTTTTCTGCTTTGCCACCACGTCGAGCCAGTGCTGTACCGCGTAGCTGGCCTGGAAACTGTCATCCTGATGATCCACCAGCCAGGCGGTGTCCACACCGTGCTCCACTTTGGTGGTGTCGATTTCACTGCGTTTCATCATGTCGAGGCTGACCGATTCACGCAGGATCAGCGCGTCGCAGTGGCCGAAGACATAGTTCGCCAGCTGGTTAAACTGCGGATCCTGGAATGGCCCGACGCTGTGGCCGATCATAAACAGCGGCTTTTTCGCCATGAACGTACAAAGTGCATGCTCAAACTGTGGCACGCCGTAGAGATCGACGAAGAACGAACCGCCCACCTGGATAATGGCGTCATAGCCGGATAGCAGACGAACAAAATCGGTAAAACCCTGCGCGATGGCGATGTTGCGCAGCTTGCCGGTGTCGGTCACGCGAGAAAGCAGCACCTGATGCTGGTAGCGGCGACGCAGCACTTTCTTCACGCGCCCCATCACGCCCGCGGCGTTGTTGTGCTGTTTCATCTGGCTGTAGAGCGGGTCGCCCATCACCGGGCGGTTCAGTAACCAGGATGAGCTGACCGGATAACGGCTCATCACATCCACTTCTGTCTCAGGCTTAAGGGTGTTAATTGCATCCAGTAAACCGCGCAGGATGGCGCTGTCGCCACGGTTGCCGCAGGTATGGTTGCCAAGAATAAGTAATTTCATAATGGCCTCGTAAAATTAGCCTGCGCGAAGCAGCGTTTTCATTTTTTCGTTACGGCAAAACTGGCGCTTCATCTCGACCACCAGCGCATTGCGTGACAGCACAATCATCACGCCGAACGCCAGCGCGCCTGCCGCGACCTGCACCGCAAGCAACGCCGCCAGCGGCAGATGCCCGTTGAGCACCACGCCCAGGCCGTAGCTCACCGCAAGCGTCGGTAAGGAGAGATAGAACGGCAGCCACAGGCTGAGGATGTACTGACGGTAGCTGGAGCCCAGCACCGGTTTGATCATCACGAAGTAGCTCAGCACGGTATTGACGATTTGCACCAGCAGGAAGCCGAGCGTCACGCCAATGGCGCCCGCCATGTGGCCGCCCACAATAATTGCCGGAATAAACAGGAAGGTTTTAAACACGTTGAACTTGAAGCTGATATCCACGCGCGCCTTCGCCATTAGCAGAGAACCAATCGGGTTCCCCACCGAGCGCAGCAGCCCCACGACGCACAGCAGTTGCAGGATCGGGATGATGCTGTTCCACTTCTCGCCAAACACCAGCGGTACGAAATTGCTGGCAACCACCATCAGCCCCAGCAGCACCGGGAAGTTGATGATCCCCACGACGGAGAGCAGCTTGTAAAAGTTCACGCGCAGCTTTTCGGTATCGTCCTGAATTTTGGCGAACGCCGGGAACAGCACGCGGGTAATGATAGGGTTGAGCTTCATCGGCGGGACAACCGCGACGTTATACGCCAGGTTGTAGCCACCCGCGACGCTCGCGCCCAGAATGCGCGCCAGCACCAGCGTGGAGAGGTTAGTATTCACGTAGTTGATAATGCTGTCTGCCGTCAGCCACGCGCCGAAGCGCAGGTTGGATGAAACAGACGCCAGTGAAAAATGCAGCCCCGGGCGATAAATCTTACGGCCAAAGAAGCCAAACAGCAGCGTGCGCACGGCAGAGTTAACCAGGTAGCCGAGGATGGCGGTCATCGCCAGCGGCCAGAAATGGGCGCTGACCACGGTGAAGGTAAAGCCCGCCAGCACGGCGCTGGTTTCAATCATGCCGATTTTGTTGAACTCCAGCTCCTTCTGCATCAGCGCGCGGAACTGCTGCCCGTGCGGGATCACCACGAAAGCGAACGACAGGGTGCGCATCAGCGGCGCCAGGTCCGGGTTATGCAGCACACCGGCAATCACATCGCTCAGCAGGAACACCAGCACAAAAACGAAGATACCCAGCCCGACGTTCAGCCAGTAAAGCGTGGTCAGCTCCAGATGGCTGATCTCCTTACGCTGGATAATGGAGTTGGCGATACCAAAGTCCGACAGCGTATCGGCCAGAGCGATAATCACCAGCGAGACGGTCAGCAGACCAAACTGGTGGTTATCGATAATGCGCGCCAGCACCGTCATCTGCACCAGGCCGAGGCCAATAATGACGATGGTGGCCATGGCTGACCATTTCGCGCCGCTGATGGTTTTTTCTCGTAAGCTCATCTTAGTACGCCGCTTTGTTCACGAAGCCTTTGAAAATGGTCAGAAAAACAATCTTGATATCGAACCAGAGGCTCCACTCGCGGATGTACTCCAGATCGAACTCGATACGTTTTTCCATTTTTTCCAGCGTGTCGGTCTCGCCGCGCCAGCCGTTGATCTGCGCCCAGCCGGTGATGCCTGGCTTCACCTTATGGCGCAGCATGTAGCCTTCAATCAGGGTGCGGTACTGCTCGTTATGGGCCACGGCGTGAGGACGAGGCCCGACGATGGACATCCCGCCGGTGAACACGTTGATGAACTGCGGCAGCTCATCGAGCGAGGTACGGCGCAGGAAGTTGCCCACGCGGGTGACGCGCGGATCGTTCTGCGTCGCCTGGGTCACCACCTTGTCGTTCTCCATCACCTTCATGGAGCGGAATTTCCACACCATGATCGGCTTACCGTCCATGCCGTAGCGGGTCTGACGGAAGATGATCGGCCCCGGCGAGCTGAGCTTCACCGCCAGCGCAATGCAGCACAGCACCGGGGAGATGAGCAGCAGGATCAGGGACGAAAGGACGATATCTTCCACGCGCTTCAGCACGCGGTTAATCCCCGACAGCGGCGTGTCGTACAGTGGAACAACCGGTACCCCGTTCACCTCTTCAATACGGGAGTGGAGAATATTGAAGGTGAAGACATCCGGGATGAGGATCACCGAGCAGGTGGTATCCGCCAGCTCGCGCATCAGTTTCTTGATGCGGGATTCATCTTTCATCTGCATGGCGATGTAGACGTTATGAATTTTGCCGGCTTTCGCATCGTCAATAAGCTGTTCGTAGTTACCTGCCCAGTCGGACGGCACGCCGCCGGGCTTCGCGTCGTGATAAATCCCGACCACTTCAAAACCTAACCACGGCTCTTTGCGGAAGCTGTCGAGCAACACCTGTCCCACCGGCAGGTCGCCCGCCACGGCAACGAAGCGACGGTTATACCCGCGGTTGCGCAGCCAGCCCGCGCCAAAGCGGATCAGCGAGCGGCAGACCACCATGCCAATGCTGGTTAACAGATACCAGCAGAGATAGGTCACAAGACGGTTATCAAAATCATGGCTGAACGCCACCAGCCCTGCGCTGAAAACCAGGCTTAAGGTCCAGTTCTGGAGCAGCAGCATCAGTTCGGTGGTCATTTTGACGCCGCGCCATGAACGATAGAAATCGGTCATGCCGCCGATCATCTGAAACACCACCAGCGCAATCAACGCCATCAGCAAGTGCATGTATAAGAACGACTGCCCGCTGACCCAACACACCGCCCACAGTCCGCCGACCATGATGGTGATATCAGAAAAACGCTGCACCATAGAGATTAACGATGCATTCGTTCTCGCTCGTTCGCGCTTTTTTAGATTTGTCATCGTTGTTCCTTTAGTTCTAAACCTTACCCCTCACCCTACCCCTCTCCCCAAAGGGGAGAGGGAACTTGAACACCCTCTCCCCTTTGGGGAGAGGGCTGGGGTGAGGGGCAGTTTTTACTGATTCAACAGCGCCAGAATGTCCTTCGTTCGGGCTTCCATCAGCGCGGTATCGGCGCGGGACTCCACGTTCAGGCGCACCACCGGCTCGGTGTTGGAGGAGCGCAGGTTGAAGCGCCACTGCGGGAACGCCATGCTGATACCGTCGGTACGGTCAATCTCCAGCGCATGAATGGCAAAGTGGTGCTCTACGCGGGCAATGGCCTCAGCGGGCTGCGCCAGTTTGCTGTTGATCTCGCCGCTCGCCGGAAACGCCGCCATGCGGTCACGCACCAGTTCGCCCAGGCTCTGCCCTTTCAGGCACAGCAGCTCAGTCACCAGCAGCCACGGGATCATCCCGCTGTCGCAGTAGGCAAAATCACGGAAATAGTGGTGGGCGCTCATCTCGCCGCCGTAGATGGCGTCTTCCTCACGCATACGCTCTTTGATAAACGCGTGGCCGGTTTTGGACATCACCGGCTCGCCGCCCGCGGCCTTCACCACGTCGACGGTGTTCCAGGAAAGACGCGGATCGTGAATGATTTTCGCCCCCGGGTTTTTCTCGAGGAACGCTTCCGCCAGCAGGCCAACGATGTAGTAGCCTTCGATAAACTGCCCTTTCTCGTCGAACAGGAAGCAGCGGTCGAAATCGCCGTCAAAGGCGATACCCATATCGGCGCCGTGCTCAATCACCGCGTTGCGGGTGTCGTCGCGGCACTCCGGCAGCAGCGGGTTAGGAATACCGTTCGGGAAGTTGCCGTCAGGCGTGTTGTGCACTTTGACGAAGGTCACCGGCACGTTCAGCGCCTTAAAGCGGGCTTCAAGTGCATCGACAACCGGGCCTGCCGCGCCGTTGCCGGAGTTAATCACCAGCTTCAGCGGTTTGAGGTTCGCCACGTTGATGTAGCCCAGCAGGTGGTCGATGTACTCTTTTTGCAGGTTAATCTGCTTATAGCTGCCGCGTGTGGCTTCATTCACCGGCGGGAAGTCGTTGGCCTCGGCCAGACGCTGCACGTCACGCAGGCCGGTGTCGCCGCTGATAGGACGCGCGCCCTTGCGCACCAGCTTCATACCGTTGTAGTCCATCGGGTTATGGCTGGCCGTCACTTCGATACCGCCGTCCACGCCCAGGTGGAAGGTGGCAAAATAGATCTCTTCGGTACCGGAAAGGCCAATGTCCAGCACATCGACGCCCGCGTCCTGTAGCCCTTTCGCCAGCGCCAGCTTCAGGGATTTGCTGGTCAGACGCACGTCGCCGCCCAGCACGATAGTTTGTGGTTTCAGGTATTCGCCGTACGCGCGGCCGATGCGCCACGCAATGTCTTCGTTCAGCTCTTCGCCCAGCTTGCCGCGAATATCGTAGGCTTTAAAACAGGTTAATTTTTCCATGATGACCCCTTTTTCAGGCAACAGTTGGCCCTGACCATGTAATGGCCAAATTTATTTTTGTCATTCGTAGGCCCGGAAAGCGCAGCGCCACCGGGCATGATGCGGAGTGCTACACGCGCCCGTAGCGATCCTGGAAGCGGATGATGTCGTCCTCTTCCAGATAGGAGCCGGAACGCACCTCAATTAAGTCGAGCGGAATTTTCCCCGGGTTCTCCAGACAGTGCGTCGCCCCCAGCGGAATATAAATGGACTCGTTTTCACCGAGCAGCTTCACTTCACCGTCGATGGTCACTTTGGCGGTCCCCGCCACCACCACCCAGTGTTCGGCGCGGTGATGGTGCATCTGCACCGACAGCCCTTCTCCCGGCTTCACGGTGATGCGTTTCACCTGGTAACGCTCGCCGGCGTCGATGGAGTCATATTTGCCCCACGGGCGGTAGACTTCGCGGTGAATATGGTGTTCGTGGCGGCCATCGGCCTTGATCTGCTCCACCACTTTTTTAACGTCCTGCACGGCATTACGGTCGGCAATCAGCACCGCGTCTTTGGTCTGCACGACCACCAGATCCTTCACCCCTACCGTGGTGACGAGGCCAGATTCGGCGTAGACGTAGCTGTTTTCCGTTTTGTGGCTGATCACATCCCCGTGATGGACGTTACCCTCCGGGGTATGCGCGCTGATCTCCCACAGTGACGACCAGGAGCCGACGTCGCTCCAGCCCGCATCCATCGGTACCACTACCGCATCTGCCGTACGTTCCATTACCGCATAGTCAATGGACTCTTCCGGACAGGCGAGGAAGGCTTCTTCGTCCACACGGATAAAATCGAGATCCGGATCCACCACCGCCATCGCTTTTTCGCAGGCGCGCAAGATATCCGGGCGATATTTTTCCAGCTCTTCCAGGTAGCGACCGGCGCGGAACAGGAACATACCGCTGTTCCAGTAGTATTCCCCGCTGGCCACGTACGCCTGCGCGGTTTCCAGATTCGGTTTTTCGACAAACTGCGCCACGTCAAAGGCCACGCTGTCGCCTTCACCAGGCGTAACGCTGCCGCGGCGAATGTAGCCATAGCCGGTTTCCGGGAGATCCGGCACGATGCCGAAGGTCACCAGCTTGCCGTTCTCGGCGTAAGGAATCGCCGCGCGTACCGCGTCGCGGAAGGCCTCTTCCTGCTGGATGACGTGGTCAGCCGCCAGCACCAGCAGCAGCGGGTCGCAGTCCGGGCTGCTGCGTTTTGCCGCCAGCGCCGCAAGGGCAATGGCAGGCGCCGTGTTGCGTCCGGCAGGTTCCAGAATGATATTTTCGGTCAGTTTGTTCAGCTGGCGCAGCTGCTCGGCAACGATAAAGCGGTGCTGTTCGTTACAGATCACCACCGGGCTTTCACACTCCACGCCGTGCAGACGGTTAACCGTCGTTTGCAGCATGGTGAGGTCGCCTTTCAGGCACAGAAATTGTTTTGGATAAAGCACGCGGGACAGTGGCCACAACCGGCTCCCGGATCCACCCGCCATTACGACCGGATACAAAGTGGTTTGACTCATGATTTATCCCCGTATATCTGCAATAAATTGGCTCAGCACGTTCTCTTTCTCGAGCGTGCGTTCGGCATATTCACGTGCCACCGTGTTCTCTTTTGGCATGGCGAGTGCCTGCTCAATTCCGGTCACCAGCGCAGGAACCGATTCCGGCTCCACGCAAACGGCAATGCCCGGGTAGCTGTTGCACAGCTGGCCTAATTCTGTTGCGGCTTCTGCCGTAATCACCGCGTTTCCGCCCACTGCCAGAATGTTGGTCAGCTTGGACGGCAGCACCGCATCCGCCGCGCCGCGTTTTTGCACCACCAGATGGCAATCCGCCATTTTCAGCAGCGCGGGCAGCGCGTCATAAGACTGAAGCGGGAAGAAGCGGATATTGGTCAGTCCGCGCTCGCTGGCCATTTTTTCCAGCCGCGCTTTACCGCCGCCCTGCCCGACTATCACGAACATCCACGGGTGTTCGCTCAGCTGAAGCGCGGCGTCAATCACGCTCTCCAGCCCCTGTTTTTCGCCGATGTTGCCTGAGTAAAGAATGATTTTTTGCTCAGCAGGCAACCCGAGCTGCGCGCGTAACGCCTGTGCATCCTGGTCTGTCACATCGCGGAAGCGCGCCACTTCGGACCAGTTCGGAAAGAAGATCACTTTTTCCGCCGGGACGCCCTTCTCCTGCGCCTTGTTCATCATTGAGCGCGAGATGGTCGAGACGTAATCCACGTTGTGCAGGCCGCTGCGCTCAAAGGCGCTGGCGAGCTTCGCCACCTTGCCGCCCTTGCCTTTCCCCGCCATCCCCAGCCCGAGCATGGCGTCCACTTCATAATCCTGAATGTGCAGCAGGGTGCGCGCGCCGGAGAGTTTTCCCAGCAGGCGCATGCCTGGCGTGCAGAACAGGGTCGGCACCACGCCGATGATGCGATCCGGCTTCCAGCGACGCTGCGCCATCAGCGGGAAGAAACTGCTCAGGGCAAAGCTGCCCAGATGAATTAAACGTTTCAGCGTCGAGGGCTGTTTCGGCACGTAGAGCGGGCAGCGCCAGACGGTCGCGGCGCCCTCTTCGCGGCGGTAGCGCCAGCTGGAATAGCGTTCGCCTACCTTCCACTCCGGGTAATACGGCGGGGCAGTAATCACCCGCACGTCATGTCCCTGGCTCGCCATCCACTCGACCATCTCGCCGGTGTATTTCCCGATACCGGTAAGCTCCGGCGAGTAGTTAATTCCGTAGACGAGGATTTTCATAGACCTGGCACCTCGGCCTGACGTTCCGCAAGGAAGTACGCCCGACTGTTGTCATGGACGTTGTCGCTTGCCAGCAGCGCCTCTGGCGTTAACCAGCGGTAATCGTCATGCTGAGAATCAGGCAGACGCAGGTCTGCCTCACTCACCTTCAGGCGGAACCCCAGCACGACGTAGTGCGTGGTGAATCCGGTGCCTGAAAAGTTATCGTCATAGAAGTGCTGCCAGACCCCGTAAAACTGGCCCGCTGCCATCGGCAGTTGCAGGCCCAGTTCCGCCAGAGTGAGACGCTCAAACGCATCGGTAAGCGTCTCATCCTTCTGCACGCGCCCGCCGGGCACGAACCAGAAGCCCTGTGCAGGACGATTGGTTCGTTTCCCCAGCAAGAACTCGCCGCGTTCGTTCTCCACGATCAAATCAATTGAGATCAGCGGAGTGGAACGCACTACCGTGGCAAAATCTTCCTGACTTAAAAACATCATTACCCCCGGAAGCGGTGCTGGTTTTCCAGGAACCACTGGTAGGTGCTGGCCAGCCCCTGCTCCAGTGAGACCTCGTGATACCAGCCCAGCTGATGCAGACGGGTCACGTCCAGCAGCTTGCGCGGCGTGCCGTCCGGTTTGGTGGCGTCAAACACCACGCGTCCTTTGTAGCCCACCACCTGCGCGATGGTCTGCGCTAGCTCGCGAATGGTGCAGTCCACGCCGGTCCCGACGTTAATGTGCGACAGCATCGGCTCGGTGTTTTCCTGCCACACCTCGCGATCCAGCTCCATGACGTGAATGCTGGCCGCAGCCATGTCGTCCACATGAAGGAACTCACGCATTGGCGTACCGCTGCCCCACACCACCACGTCCGGGGCGTTTTCGGCAGTCGCCTCGTGGAAACGACGCAGCAGCGCCGGGATCACGTGCGAATTGCTCGGGTGGAAGTTGTCGTGCGGTCCGTACAGGTTGGTCGGCATCACCGAGCGATAGTCACGGTTATACTGACGGTTGTAGGATTCACACAGCTTGATCCCGGCAATTTTGGCAATCGCATACGGCTCGTTGGTGGCTTCAAGCGTGCCCTGCAACAGTTCGCTCTCGGCGATCGGCTGCTTCGCCATTTTCGGGTAGATACAGGATGAGCCGAGGAACAGCAGTTTATTCACGTTGTACAGATGCGCCGCGTGAATGATGTTGCTCTCAATCATCATGTTCTCGTAGATGAAATCCGCCGGGTAGGTGTTGTTAGCGACAATGCCGCCCACCTTCGCCGCCGCCAGATACACCTGGTCGATACGTTCGCTGGCGAAGAAGTCCTGCACCGCTTTACTGTCAAGCAGGTTCAGCTCGTCGCGGGTGCGAACAATCACCTCAACGTCGCCGCGCTGTTCCAGCTGGCGAACAATCGCGGAACCCACCATTCCGCGATGACCGGCGACAAAAATACGTTGTTTTGTCATTCTCAGGACTCCAGCGCGATGGCAACCTCGTAGCCATGAGACTTGAGCAGGGAGTGTTTTTTCGCTGCTTCAAGATCTTTGGCCACCATCTCGGATACCATTTCTTGCAGGGTGGTTTCTGGTTTCCAGCCCAGCTTCTCGTGCGCTTTGGTTGGGTCGCCCAGCAGGGTTTCCACTTCAGCAGGACGGAAGTAACGCGGATCAACCTGGACAATCACGTCGCCTGGCTTCACGCCCGGTGCGTCGTGGCCGGTCACGGAAACAACGATACCCTTCTCTTCCACGCCGGTGCCTTCGAAGCGCAGCTTGATGCCCAGCTGTGCCGCAGCCATCTCAACGAACTGACGCACGGAGTACTGCACGCCGGTCGCGATCACGAAGTCTTCTGGCTGTTCCTGCTGCAACATCATCCACTGCATTTTCACGTAGTCTTTCGCATGGCCCCAGTCACGCAGGGAATCCATGTTGCCGAGGTGCAGGCAAGACTCCAGACCCTGAGCGATGTTGGCGATCGCGCGGGTGATTTTGCGGGTCACGAAGGTTTCGCCGCGACGCGGAGATTCGTGGTTGAACAGAATGCCGTTACAGGCGTACATGCCGTAGGATTCACGGTAGTTCACGGTGATCCAGTAAGCGTACAGTTTCGCCACAGCGTACGGAGAACGTGGGTAGAACGGCGTGGTTTCTTTCTGCGGAATTTCCTGCACCAGACCGTACAGCTCAGAGGTAGATGCCTGGTAGAAGCGGGTTTTCTTCTCAAGACCAAGGAAGCGAATCGCTTCCAGCAGACGCAGCGTACCCATCGCATCCACGTCAGCGGTGTACTCCGGGGACTCGAAGGAAACCGCAACGTGGCTCATTGCCCCCAGGTTGTACACTTCGTCCGGCTGTACTTCTTGCAGGATGCGGGTCAGGTTGGAGGTATCGGTCAGGTCGCCGTAGTGCAGATGGAATTTCGGGTTTGCCGCATGCGGATCCTGGTAAATGTGATCGACACGCTCGGTGTTGAATGAAGAGGCACGACGCTTAATACCGTGAACTTCATACCCTTTTTCCAGCAGCAATTCTGCCAGGTAAGAACCATCTTGTCCGGTAACGCCGGTGATGAGAGCGACTTTAGACATGTTTATATTCCTCTGTACTTATCAAAGTTTTTCAGTTTCAACGCGTTCGCGTATCACCACTGCGGGGTTGCCACGGCAAATTTTATTTGCCGGTAGCGATTTAAAAACGCTGCTGCGGGCACCGACTACCGTGCCATCGCCAACAGAAACACCAGGTGCAACAAAGACATCTGTTGCCAGCCAGCATTTTTCACCAATCACAATTGGCGAAGCGGTAATATCAAAATGCGGGCTCATAAAATCGTGGCTGCCGGTGCACAAATAACACTTCTGTGAAACCACCGAATTTGCGCCAATCGTAATCTCGCCAAGGGTATATAACACCGCGTCATCCCCAACCCAGGCGTAATCCCCAAGCGTTAATTTCCAGGGATAAGTAATTTTCACCGAAGGTCGAATGACTACGTTTTTTCCTATTTTTGCGCCAAACAGACGCAGTAAAAATGCGCGCCAGCGGTACAGTATTTGCGGCGACCAGGCAAATAACGTTGCCTGTACAGCCCACCACAGTTGAACTTTAATACCGCTCCCGCCCCGAAAACCTTTCGGCACGGAGAATCCATTTAATTCCTGCATTACGTTTCCTTATATCTCAGGCTTTGTTATATAAGGCTTTCGCTTTACCCGTCGTTTTCAGACGTAAGAAATAAGATAATTCCGCCCAGAACCCCGGCACGCGTAATATTTTACGCTGCACGTTTTTGGCATCCTGGCACAGTTCCAGATTATTCGAGGTTGACACGCCACCCATTGAAAATTCAGATACCAGTCCTTTAATTCGACGGAACGGGTAGCCAGATTTGTACAGGCTGGCGGCCAGGGCATAATCTGATGACACTTTATAGCGCAAATCGTAAGGCTGTTTTTTCAGGCCGCTCATTGGGAAGAAAATAGCCTGATGGCTGGCCGGCAGGCTGTGGTAGATATACCAGCCTGGTTTCGCGCCGCGCAGCACTTTTTTCCCCTCGCCGAAATCAAGCAGCGCATCACCAATAAACATGGCATCTTCTTTCTGGCGCGCCAGTTGACGGGCAAACAGCGCCACATCTTCATGGAACACATCGCCGGAATTGAGGAAGATCGCGTAACGCCCCTGCGCCATGTTGATGCCTTTATTCATGGCATCGTAAATACCTTTATCTTTCTCGCTGATGTAACGTAAGTTGAACTCACCGTTGAGTTTTTCCAGGAACTCCGCCGTGCCGTCGTTCGAGCCGCCATCGACCACGATCCACTCAAAAGTGAGGCTCGGATCGCGCGCCAGGTTGCGCAGCGAGCGCCAGGTTTTTACCACCCCTTCGTAGTTACGAAAGGCGACAGTAATGACGCTAAGAAACATAAATCACCTCATTTCTTCATACGCTCGTAATATTCAGCGCTTTGCGCAAAATAAACGGACATACAATTAAGAATGCATATTCCGGGCTAAATATTGACCCGGTAAAAAACAACGACACCGGTGTGAACAGATAAAGTTGCACGCGAAAGTTCTGGTTATCACCAAACGCGTTAATCATCATTTTGAAAACTTTAAACAGATACCACAGTGTCAACAGTACGGCGAACCAGGAAAAATAGATAATTAACAGATACAGACCATTGTCTATGGTTTTACCGACATCCGCACCGTTAAAGATTCCGAATGATGCAACATATTCGTAAAGTGAGCCGAATCTTACTACGCCATCAATATGGGTTAAGGAATAACCCACCATCACCAGTGGACCAATGATGCGATAATAGGACGACGAACCTTCCGTTCCCAAATCACCCAGACGTTCAGAAATGTACGGAAACGCAAATATTACGCCCACTAAAAATACCGTCAGAGAGATTATCGCCAGCGGCAGTTTTTTCTTAATCGCCTCTTTGTTCAGGTACTGGAACGCCCACTCCAGCAGGTAAAACAGAATAAACGTCATTACCCCGGAGAACGACCCTGACAGAACGATTCCTGCAAGAATCATAGCATCGGTCTTGGGGGTTTTGATACCGAACTGTTTGATGCTGAGCCAAATTGAGATTAATGCCAGAGCAAAAAACGCCGGTTCAAAATAGAGCGCGGTTGTACGCTTGCCACCAAACTTAATGAAGTTCAGTACATAGCTGTTACTGTATATAAGATATTTCGAAATTATTTCCATCAGGCTACTGCCGCCTGTGAGAATAATTTGCGCCATCTCCATTGCCGCAAGCACAACAATCAGCCCGACGACAATATAAAAGAACCTGAGGATTTTCCTATAATTGTGCGGAGAAATAGTTTTAAAGCGAATACTCCACACCATGCCAATAATGATAACGATATAAACAAACAGCATGGTGGAGGTGACATATTTGCTGGCGTCCAGCGACTGACCAAAGATGTAGTTAAACGCCGTCAGACCAAACCCGATGCCCAGCGCAATCATCAGCTTTTTGAGGTTAAGCTTGTCAACGTAAAGCAACAGCAGAACCGGCAGGAAGGTGACGATAGTGATCGGGAAGCTTTCACCGAGCTGGGCAATCTTAACGTTGACCAGCAGGTAGATCAGCGGCAGCAGCAGATAACTACAGATTCTGATAGAACGAGACATACTCCTCCAGCATCTGTTGTCCACTGTACGCTTTGCGGCTACGGTTGCGGAACGATTCCAGGTCCGTGCCAAAAACAGCCTGCGCGATATCGGCCTTCGACAACTGCACCAGCGGCAGCACCTCATTTTCACTGAAGGTTTTACCGCCGGATTTCTCCAGCACTTCCCGCGCGGCGTCGCTGTGGGTGGCAATCACCGGTACGCCGATGGAAAGCGCTTCGCACAGGATCAGCGGGTAGTTGTCCACGCGGGAGCTGAACACCAGCGCGTCCATACCGTTCAGCGCGCTCATCAGTTTGCGCTTGTCGGTTTCAAACCCGTGGTTCACCACGTTAGCGCCATCAAACGGCGAGAATTTGCCAAAGGTATGCAGCTCAATTTTGTCGCCGAGCGCCATCATGTCGCGCACCAGCTGCTGGTTGGTTTTGCCGTCGTAGCGCAGGTCATGGGCGACGACCGCAATTTTCGGCCTACCGGGGGTAACGGCTACGGGCGTCAGTTCGGCCAGGATCGCTTCCGTTGCCACATCAATACCGTTGTTGATGATCTGGCAGCGCCCTGCTCCGTACAGGCTATTAAAAGCGTCCGCCACGTGCTGGCTTGGGGAGATAAAGGTGCAGCCGAGCGAGAGCATATCGCGGAACAGCTGACGCTTACCCTCAATCAGCTGATGCGCGCGATCGACCTTCACAGGCGGGTAGTTGCTGAGCGTAGGGCATTTCTGGCAGTTATCTTTCCAGCCTTCGCAGCCGTCGGTAAAGGCGCAACGTCCGGTCACGCTCCAGTGGTCGTGCAGCGTCCAGACAAATCGGGTATCCGGCTTGTGCGCCTTCACCTTGCCACAAAACGCCACCACCTCTTCCAGATTCAGCCAGTAGCTGTGCAGCACGTGGAAGTGCAGCACAACCGGGCCGCGAGTGCGGGTGACGGTGCGGTAGAGATTATTCAGGTTGCCGAACAGGTCGCGGTTAAACAGGCGGAACAGCGCAATATTGGCGATGGAGGTCAGACGTGGCGTCTGCTTCAGCACCTGCGGATAGTTATCATGGCTGACGCTTTTCTTGCCGCCTTTACCGTAACCGTAAACAAAGCGCGACTGGAGTCCTTTTTGCAGCGCGCGCTGGTGCAGATCCAGCGCTACGCCTGCCGCCCCGCCCTCTGCGAGGCGTACGTTAAATTGCAGAATGTTCATTTAATCACCTTCACGCGGGCTTTCTCGCCCACCACCAGCGCGTTGTCCGGAATGCTGTCCAGCACCACGCTGCCTGCGCCAATCGTCACGTTATTGCCCACGGTAATGTCCCCGATCATCACCACGTTGGCGCCCAGCTCGACGTTATTGCCAATCACCGGGCAGGCCAGGCTGTCTGGCCCGCGGTTGCCGATTGTCACCCCGTGGCGAATGGTGAAATCATCACCCGCGACGACGAACTTGTTGATGACCACCGCGTAGCCGTGATGAATGGTAAAGCGGCGGCCAATGGTGGCAGCGGCCTGAATTTCATAGCCAAAAAAGCATTCGGTGATGATGCGGTACAGCACCAGCACCGGCGCGGCCCAGATATTGTTCAGCACATTTTTTTTGCGCCACACCGAGCAAAAGTGCGCAATACGGTAGGCCAGAACCATGCAGCACGGGCGCAGGCTCCAGCTGTTAGCACGGCAATCTTCCAGAAACATTATTTCCCCCGAAGCCCGTCAGCCAGACGCTTGCCGTTACGTACCGACAGCAGCGTCAGCAGCGTGCGCCAGTTCATGCGCTTATTACGGATCTGATATAGGGTGAAGAGCTGATACTTCCGGCTGGCACGGTCAAACTTGTCCTTGTGCTTGCGGTAAAAATGGAAGTAGCCCGAGAATTTCTTCGGTGACGAGGTGATTTGCATCTCCCCGTGATTGATGTGCAGGATCTGCGTGGCCTCTTCCACCTTCCACGGCTCGCCGTACTCCACCACCATCCGCAGGAAGATGTCGTAATCCTGCGCGGCCTTCAGCTCGGTATCGAACAGGCACTCCTTAAAGCGCCATGCCCAGGTAAACACCTGATTGCCGATAATGTTGCGCTTGTAGAACAGGCGGCGGGAATACGGTGATTTCGGATACAGCGGCAGGCTGGCTGGCTGCGAATAGACCTCGCCCTGGCAAACATAGTCATTGGCATACAGAAACGCGTGGGTCACCAGCTGCGCTTTGTGCGACAGGAAGATTGACAGACGGTTTGGCGTCCATTCGTCATCGTCGTCGATACCGGTCAGATACTGCCCTTTCGCCTGCATAATCGCCTGGTTGCGCACCGCACACGCCCCGGAGTTGATGGCGTTGTGCGTGTACATCACGCGCGGGTCGTTCAGGTCTTCGACAAATTTTTGCAGCTGTTCGTAAGAGGAGGAACAGTCATCCACGATAATCAGTTCCCAGTTATCGTAATCCTGACGCAGGACCGATTTAATCGCGCGGATCGCCAGCTGCTGACGATTCCATGTCGGCATATAGATAGAAATCAAAGGGCGTTGTGTGGTCATGGTCTTCCCCTTATCCCTCACCCCGACCCTCTCCCGGAGGGAGAGGGAGAAAAGCTGCACCATGCAGTCCTCTCTCCCCCCCTGGGGAGAGGGTTAGGATGAGGGGGATTATTATTTACTGTCAGACTTGTATTCGTACTCGTAGTAGCCGTAATCCTGATACCCGGTCGCGCGGCGGAAGATGGAGTTCAGAATGACCCCCTTAACCTCAATACCGTTCTGCTCAAAGCGGCTCAGGCTGGTTTCCACTTCCTTCAGGGTGTTCACCGCATAGCGTGCAACCATCAGCGTGGTGCCCGCATGACGCCCTACCACGGCAGCGTCGGTGACCGCCAGAATTGGTGGGGTATCGATCAGCACCAGGTCATAATTTTTGCTCGCCCACTCAATCAGCTGCGTGAAGCGCTCGCTCATCAGCAGTTCAGACGGGTTCGGCGGCACCTGGCCACGCGGGATCAGGTCAAATTTCGGAATCGACGTCGGCTTGGCGCTCTCGCTGATTTCCCCTTTACCGAGCAGGATTTCCGACAGACCGTTAACGTTGTTGGTGCCCAGCAGCTCGTGGGTGTAGCCCTTACGCATATCGCAGTCGATCAGCAGCACGCGCTTGTTGGTCTGGCTCACCACCGCCGCCAGGTTGGCGCAGACGAAGGTTTTACCGATTGACGGGCTGACACCGGTCATCATCAGGACGTTGTTTTTGGCCTGCATCATGGCGAAATGGAGGCTGGTACGCAGGCTGCGCACCGCTTCAATCGCCAGGTCGGTCGGGTTACCCACGGCCAGCAGCTGGCTCTGCTTGTAGCGCTTGACGCCCTTAACGGTTTTGACGCTGTCACGGGACTTCTGCCACTCGGAGAGCGGGATGCTGGCGTACACGCTGATCCCGTTCTCTTCCAGCACCTGCGGGCTTTCGATACCGCGGTTAAACAGCGAGCGCAGCAGCACGCCGACGATGGAAAGCATCAGGCCGAGAATAATGCTGCCGAGAATAATCAGCGCTTTCTTCGGCTTCAGCACGCCCGGCTGGGTAATCGCCGGGTCAACGATACGCACGTCGCCGACGGTGCTGGCTTCGGTGATTTTCAGCTCCTGCTGTTTGTTCAACAGCTGCATGTAAACCTGCTGGCCGGATTCCACATCACGCGTCAGGCGTACAATTTCCTGCTGCGTCTTCGGCATCGCGGTCACGCGGTCATTCAGCTTCGCCTTCTCTTCTTCCAGGGTACGACGTTTCTCCAGCAGCGTGCGGTACGCCGGGTGACGTTTGGTATAGAGCTTGGAAATCTCCGCCTCTTTGAAGGTCAGCTCGTTCAGCTGCGCATCAATATTCACCATGGAGTCGAGAACCGATTTCGCCTCCAGCGGCAGATCGACGGAATCCTTGTCCTGACGGTACGCGTTCAGCTTGTTCTCAGCGTCATCCAGACGGGCGCGCACCTCCGGCAGCTGTTTACTGAGAAACGCCAGGCTTTTTGCAGCTTCCGCTGACTTACGCTCAACGTTCTGCTCCAGATAGTTGCGGGTGATGCTATTGAGGATGTCGCGGATTTGATCCTTGTCTTCACCGGTGAAGGTCATGCTCAGGACGCCGGTGTCCTTGCCGTTTTCGGTGACGGTCAGGTTGTTTTGCAGGTTGTTGATCATCCCGAGCGTCGAGAATTTGGTGACCGTAAACTCCCCGCCCTCATGCGCCTGAATTGCGCTGACCTTGATGCTGACGCCCTCTTTGGTCAGCATCTGCCCCACCTCGCCGCGTGCGCTGAAGCCCGCGTCGCTGGTCAGCTGATACTGTTTTGGTCCCAGCACTGTCAGGGTAAAGGTTTGGTCCCCTGCCCCTTTTGGGATCACGAAGTCGGTCACTTTTACCGTATCGTTACTGCGCCCCATCAGGCGATCCCAGCCTGCGCCAAATACCGGGAAGGTGTTTTTGGTGACCGCGATATCCAGCCCCAGATCGTGAACCGTTTTGCCCAGTACCAGGCGCGACTGGATCAGCTGAATTTCGGCTTCCGATGCCGGCGGCTTGTTGGCCAGCGCCGAGCCGATATCCTGAACCAGCGAGTTTCCGGTATTTTGTTCGATCTGCACCAGCGCGTCGGCGCTGTAAATAGGCGTCGCGAACAGCGTATAAACGATCGCCGCCACGGCAAAGATGGCGGTAATACCCAGCACCCACCATTTCGCTTCAATAACGGTCCCGACCAGGCGACCGATATCGATTTCATCACTGCCCGACGTCGGGGCGGCAGAAGGTCTTGTTTTTTCTGTCATTGTTATCCCTGCTGAGCTTTCAGTGCCTGCGCCCACTGACGGGCAGACTGGTCTAGTAAGGTGTATACCGCCTCAAAGGCCTCGCGGCTCTTGCGATACGGATCGGGAATTTCGCGCTCACCATCCCAGTGACCAAACAGCATCACCTTGCCGCGCATCTCCGGTGCGATATCGCACAGCGCGTGAATGTGGCGTTTTTCCATCGCGAGGATCAGGTCATATTCCCGGCACATCCGGCCAGAGACCTGACGGGCAACGTGCCCGTCGAGTGAGAGGTTATGCTCAAGGGCAACGCTTGCGGCACGTTCGTCGGCACCTTTTCCGACCAGCGCGCCCAGCCCTGCGGAGTCGACCGTTAACGCAGGCTGGTAATTTTTCAACAGCCTTTCAGCCGTGGGGGAACGGCAAATGTTCCCCACGCACACCACCAGAATTTTGTTAAACATCGCGGCTTACCAGTTATGAACGTCGCTCGCCGTATCCGTCATGTAGCGAACGCCACTGATGGTAGGCAGCAACTGGTTGATCAGACGGTTCCAGCGGGCAACCGGCGCGGTGGTGACATAGACCACATCGTACGGCTGGAGACGGAACGACGTTGCCATGACCAGGGACGTCGCGTCGGACATATCCAGCTGGTAGATGTTGGCAATCTTGCCCTTCGCGTTCTCGCCTTTGATAGGACGGATCACGAAGATACCGCTGGCGTTGGAGGCGGTCAGATCGATGCCTTCCGCATTGCCCAGCGCTTCGGTCAGGGTCATACCGCTGAAGTCCATCTTGAGGGTGCTCTGTTTCTTCACTTCACCCATCACGAACACTTTCAGATCGTCGTTGCGCGGCACGTACAGAATATCGCCCGGATAAAGGAGGCGGTTCTGGGTCAGGTCACCGTTTTGCATCAGCGCCTGAAGCGAAATGCGCTGCTCTTTGCCGTTGTGGGTCAGCACCACGTTGCGCCAGTCAGCGCCGTCGGTTAAGCCGCCTGCGGCATTGATCGCATCGAGAACGGTGAGCGGGACGTTGGTGATCGCCTGCTGGCCGGATTTATTGACCTGGCCAGAGATATAGGCTTTCTGGGATCGGAACGCGGCGATATTAACGTCCACCTGCGGGTCAGCAATGTACTGCGCCAGGCGGCCGGTAATATCACTACGGATCTCAGCAAGCGTTTTGCCCGCGACGTGCACTTTGCCAATGTAGGGATAGAACATGGTGCCATCGGACTGTACCCAGTTACCGGTGTCACTTGAGCTGCGGTACTGGCCCGCAGGCGTGGTCAGTTCAGGGTGATCCCAGACGGTCACGTTAATGACGTCACCCGGACCCACGCGATACTGGTAAGAGGCAATTTCCTGGTCCAGAGACATATTTGGCTGAGCAACATTTGGACGTGGGCGTAATTGTTCTACCAGACGTGGGGTTAATGGATACACATTCACCATTTTGTCGAGATCAAAATCAGCATCCTGCTGTTTAATCACATCCTTGCCCATTGTCGACATATTGCTGCCGGGAAAGACCGTGCAACCACTCATCAAGGTCACAGACACCAATAATGGCATCAATTTCATTTTGGATTTCATCATTGATTATTTATCACTTTGGCAGAGTAATTATCCTGTGCAATTAAAATAAGCGCGGGTCGTGGTGACAATCAGAATGCAGTTAATCATTTAGCAATATAACTGGCATCAGTCCTAAAAAAAGCTTATTCATCCATTGGCTATTGACAGAATAATTGAGGCTGATTCACACGCTTTCAGGCACGCTACCGCCCTTGGCTTTCAGTTACCAATCCACTGACTAAACAATGCGTTATGGTTAGACACCCTCTTGGATAAGGCCTTTTGCGAAATATATCAAACGCCTCACAGGGGCGATTGATAATGTATAACCTTCACCAAAGACCGAAACAAAAATAGCAACAAGGAGATTTAACATTTGATGCTGGAAGAATTGTTGCAGCTAACCTAATAGCAGGCAAGGAGACAACCGTCCTAATATTCGTTTTTAAGATTAATATTAAGAGCAAAGTTTTAAGGTTTTCGGATTTTCTTTATATTGACAAAATAGATCGCCAGACCATTTATTGCGATATATCCTAAATATCGTCTTATGTAATTAAATCTTCGCAATTAACTTATTTACACCGCCCGGCAAATGGGGTTTACCTGAGTGTAGCATTAAGAGAAATCTCACCCCGGCATTGCAATTTCCGTCGGCTTTATCCATGATCGAAGTGTGACATTAGTCATATAACAGAAGGTATTGCATTTACTATGGAATGGATTGCCGATCCATCAATCTGGGCCGGGCTGGTGACGCTGGTCGTCATCGAATTAGTGCTCGGCATTGATAACCTGGTGTTTATCGCCATCCTTGCCGATAAATTACCCCCTTCACAACGCGACCGCGCCCGCGTGACGGGTCTTCTGCTCGCCATGGTGATGCGTCTGCTGTTACTGGCCTCAATCTCCTGGCTGGTGACGCTGACCAAACCCTTATTCAGCGTACAGGGTCTGAGCTTTAGCGCCCGCGACCTGATCATGCTTTTCGGCGGATTGTTCCTGCTGTTCAAAGCCACGGTTGAGCTTAATGAGCGGCTGGAAGGAAAAGACAGTGAAAACCCCACCCAGCGACGCGGTGCAAAATTCTGGCCAGTGGTCGCGCAGATAGTGGTGCTGGATGCCGTCTTTTCTCTCGACTCCGTGATCACGGCCGTCGGGATGGTTGACCATCTGGCGGTGATGATGGCCGCGGTGATCATCGCCATCACCCTGATGGTGCTCGCCAGTAAAGCCCTGACGCGCTTCGTGAACAGTCACCCGACTATCGTCATCCTCTGTCTGAGCTTCCTGCTGATGATTGGCTTTAGCCTGGTGGCGGATGGTTTTGGCTTCCATATCCCGAAAGGGTATCTGTACGCCGCCATTGGTTTCTCGGTGCTGATTGAGTTTCTCAACCAGCTGGCCATTTTCAACCGTCGCCGTTTTCTCTCCGCGAACCAGACATTACGACAGCGCACCGCAGATACGGTGATGCGCCTGCTGAGCGGCAAAAAAGAGGATGCCGAGCTGGATGCTGAATCCGCGGCGATGCTTGCCGACCACAGCGACGGGCAGATCTTCAACCCGCAGGAACGCCGGATGATAGAGCGCGTGCTTAACCTCAACCAGCGCTCGGTGAGCAGTATCATGACCTCCCGCCATGACATTGAGCATATTGACCTGACGGCGCCGGAAGAGCAGATCCGCGCCCTGCTGGATAAAAACCAGCACACCCGCGTGGTCGTGACCGGCGGTGAAGAGGAAGAAGAGCTGCTGGGCGTCGTACACGTGATTGACCTCCTGCAACAGCAGCTCCACGGCGAGCCGCTCAACCTGCGGGCGCTGGTGCGCCAGCCGCTGGTCTTCCCGGAAGCGCTACCGCTGCTCTCCGCGCTGGAGCAGTTCCGCAACGCGCGTACCCACTTCGCGTTTGTCGTTGATGAGTTTGGTTCTGTGGAAGGGCTGGTGACGCTCAGCGACGTGATGGAAACCATCGCCGGTAATCTGCCTAATGAGGTGGATGAGATCGATGCGCGTCACGATATTCAGAAAAACGCCGACGGCAGCTGGACCGCCAACGGCCATATGCCGCTCGAAGATCTGGTGCAGTTCGTTCCGCTTCCGCTGGATGAGAAGCGCGAATACCACACCATCGCCGGTTTGCTGATGGAATATCTGCAACGTATTCCGCAGCCGGGCGAAGAGGTCCAGGTGGGGGATTACATGATCAAAACCTTGCAGGTTGAGAGCCATCGCGTGCAGAAGGTGCAGCTGATACCGCTGCGCGGTGAAGATGAGATGGATTTTGAAGTGTAAAAAAGCCGGGTGGCGCTTCGCTTACCCGGCCTACGGTGTCTGGCTTTTGTAGGCCGGGTAAGGCAAAGCCGCCACCCGGCACAACAGGCATCACAGCTTATCGAGCAGCTTTTTCACGTCCTTACCTGACTGAGACTCTTTATTGCGGTCCGCCCAGTCATTCAGCCGACGTTTCGCTTCATCCTGAAGGTGCTTACGCAGGATCTGATCGACCTGCAAACTGTAATTCAACTCCTGCCATTTTCCGTACACGCGCAGCGGTATCGGCGTCTCTTTCAGGAACTCCACAAGCTGGCCTTCGCCTTCCCAGCCAGCCTTCACGCGGACGTTGAAGCGGGTGTCTGCCGTCTCTTTCACCAGATCCAGCGCGCCGGTTCCGGTCAGGGCCAGCAGTGACGAAGTCCCCTGCATGTCGTCAAGCGAGAGCTGACCGTTATCGAGGGCAAGCTCGCTGGTAAAGCTGTCCAGACGGGTTGCGCTGTCGTAGTTTTCATTCGCTTTCACGCTGCTGCTGCGCTCTACCGCCTGCTGCACCAGTTGCTGGAAGTTCAGCCCTTCCATGCGCGAATCTTTCAGCTCAACGTGCGCCTGCCCCTGCCAGCTACGACGGAAGGCGTCCGCATCAATCTTCGTACCAGAGAAATCCCCTGCCAGCGACAGCTGCCCCGTGAGGGCAATCGGGTAATTAAAGGCTTTCAGGATGGTGCCAATCTCAACGTTTTCCAGACGCGGCTGGAACGCGGCGCTGGCAACGTCTTTGCGTACATCCAGCGTGCCCGGCAGGGAGAGGTTCCCTGCTCCCATTTTTCCGCTGAGCTCGGAGATGACCAGCAGGCCGTTGTGGTTGAACATCTGGCTGCTGACGTCAGTAAAATCAATCCCACGCCAGCGCACGCTGTTCGCTTTCAGCAGAATGTCGGCGGTAAATCCGCGCAGGCCATTGTAGTCAGGCTGATCGAGATTTGAGGAGATCACCGGACGCGACTGCGTAACCTGGCTTTGCCCCACCTGCGTGGCTCCCTCATCGGTCGCGTTCACCGATTGGGGCGGAAGCAGGTTCTCGAGGTTCAGCTTGTCGAATTGCAGATCCAGCACCCACTTAGGTTTCTCATCAAGCGTGACGCTCGCCTGCCCCTTCAGGGCACTGTCGTTGGCCTGGAGGTTGAGCGCGTTCAGTTCGAGCTGTTTGCGCTCTTCATGCCACACCGCCTGCATCGTGCCCTGGCCGGCAATCCCCTTCGCGGGTAAATCCGCGCCGGTCAGCTGCCAGTTAAGCTGCTGAACGTCCGCCGTCAGCTGGTGCGGATAATCAGAGGCGTTCACGTTCGCGTTCATCGACAGGTTGAGATCGCGCTGATTGCGGTTGATCCGCCCGGAGAACTCCATGGTGGCGTGATGGTTGGCATCCTGCTCCATCCTGAGGTTGATATTGCGTACGGTGATCTGTTCGTCATCTTCATGCTGGAAAACCAGCACGCTGTCAGCAACTTTCAGATTACCAATATCGAACGACCAGCCGGTGTCAGACGGGACGTCAGGCAAGGTGTTTTCACGCGGTGCGACCGGAGCATCCGCCTGACGAACGGCTTCGGTTTGCGGCGTAAGCTGAATCACCGCCCCTTTCAGCATCACCTGTTCTACCTGGAGCTGATGGGATAAGAGCGGGATGAGCGCGACATCAAGACGCATGTTATCCGCCGTGACCAGCGGCTGCGCGGCACCCGGCGCGGTGAGGGACATACGTCCGGAGAGAATGCTGAGCTGAGGCCAGACGTGCCAGCGCAGCGGCCCGTCCAGCTTGAGTTCATACCCGCTGCGCGCTTCCACCTGCCGCACCATGTAGGCCCGGAAGTCATTCGGGTTAACCAGCAGCACCAACGCTGAAAGGCCAGCCACCAGCACCACCAGCAAAATCATCAGCGTTGTCAGAACTCTTCTCATGGCTTCCTCAGTGAACTCACAGATCAGTCTTTATCGATACGACTGGCAACCGCACCCTGCTGGTCGCGATATTTAGCGTCCTGACGGCGGTTATAAGGACGGTCTGCCGGGCCGGTCAGCGGTTCAAAGCTCAACGCACCAATCATCATTCCCGGACGAAGCGCCAGCGGCAGTTTACCGGCGTTAAAGAACTCCAGCACGATACGGCCAGACCAGCCCGGATCGATACGGTGCGCGGTGACGTGCACCATCAGGCCCAGACGCGCCAGGGAAGAGCGTCCGTCAAGCCAGCCGACCAGGTCCGCAGGCAGCGTGACCGATTCAAAGGTCACCGCCAGCGCCAGTTCGCCAGGATGGAGATAAAACGCCTCTCCTTCTTCGATGACGATTTCGTCGCTCATGACGCGATCCAGCGCCGCACTGACTTCGTCTTTCGGCCCGCTGAGGTCGATAAACGGTGCCGTGTGGCCGCTGAAGGTGCGGAATTTATTCCCCAGACGCACATCGACGGTCACGCCGTTAATACGCTCAACCGGCGGACGCGGGGTGATAGACAGGCGGCCTTCATCCAGCCAGGCTTCTATATCGCGGTCACAAAGACGCATGGCACTTTCTCCTTTCGTGCATCGCGCCCTGAAGCCTTACGGCGTCAGGGCAAAACCAGGTTATCTCTGAACGGTACACAATTCACACGGCTTATTCAAAAAACTGACTGATTTTCGCTTTTAAGATATCAATGGCAATCCGGTTTTTACCGCCGCGAGGCACGATAATATCGGCGTATTGTTTCGAAGGCTCAATAAATTGCAGGAACATCGGGCGAACGGTTTTCTGATATTGCGCCATCACGGAGTCCATGGAGCGGCCGCGTTCGTTAACGTCGCGTTTAATACGCCGCATCAGGCAGATATCCAGCGGAGTGTCGACGAAAATCGAGAAGTTCATTGATTCGCGCAGACGGGCGTCGGTGAGCAGCAAAATCCCTTCAAGGATAATTACCTTCTTGGGCTCGATGCGGATCGTTTCCTGGGTGCGGGTATGTTCCACGTAGCTGTAGACGGGCAACTCAATCGCCTCGCCGCGCTTCAGCGCTTCCAGATGCTGGAACAGCAGGCTGTGATCCATCGCACTGGGGTGGTCGTAGTTGGTTTTTACGCGCTCTTCCATCGAAAGATGGGATTGATCTTTGTAATAGCTATCTTCGGGAATCACACCGATATGCTCATCACCCACTTGTTCACGCAGTTCGCGATAAAGCGTACTGGCAATAAGACTTTTACCTGAAGCCGATGCGCCGGCGATGCCTATGATGACGCACTGATGAGACTTATCAGTCATAAATTTAGCGACCTGATTAACCTGGATGTAAGGAAGGACGACGCCGGAGCGTCAAACGCGGCAATTATAGGGATTTCGGGGGCGTGATACCAGTCGAATGCGCAGGTTATGCGAGGCGGGCTGAAAAGCGCCGTTTCACGCCTTTAGCGAAATTTTTACGCGCGGTTTTTCGCCATTTCATCACCCTTCTTCGCAGAGTAACTATTTTATAAGTCTATGAAGTCAAAATCTGACCACTCAGCATATGAATTGTAAAATGTTTGTACTAGCATAAACCAAATTAATAATTTCACGCGTCCGGACCTGGCTCCTGACAACATGGCGTCCCTGGATAGAGCGGTAATGAATAAACAATACCAGCGGGTTTTGGTTACTACCCCACATCCTTTACTGCGGCTTGTCTGTCTGGGTCTGGTCACGTTCATCTTCACCTTATTTTCCCTCGAGCTGACTCGCTTCGGTACGCTGCTGGCGCCACTATGGTTCCCGACTTCAATTATGATGGTGGCGTTTTACCGCCATGCGGGAAAAATGTGGCCCGGCATTGCGCTCGCCTGCTCCTTTGGCAATATTTTTGCCTCGTGGATGCTCTTCTCATGGGCATCGATCAACATCACCTACACGGCGATCAATATCATTGAGGCCACGGTTGGCGCGCTGTTACTGCGTAAGTTGCTCCCCTGGTATAATCCGCTGCAAAACCTCAACGACTGGGTCCGGCTTGCCCTCGGCAGTGCCCTGGTGCCGCCGCTGGTGGGGGGCGTTCTGGTTCATTTTCTGGTGCCGAGCGCGGAGCCGCTGCGTAATTTCCTTGTCTGGGTACTTTCAGAAGCCATTGGCGCACTGGCGCTGGTGCCGTTAGGTCTGCTGTTTAAACCGCATTACCTGCTGCGCCACCGCAACCCGAAACTGCTGCTGGAAACGCTGGTGACCCTGGTCGTCACGCTGGTTCTTAGCTGGACGGCAATCACCTGGCTGCCGTGGCCATTCACCTGCATTATCGTTCTGCTGATGTGGAGCGCGGTACGTCTGCCGCGTATGGAAGCGTTCCTGATATTTTTATTCACCATCATGATGGTGTCCCTGATGATGGCGCGAAATCCGCTCTCCATGACGCCCTCCAGCATGATCGTCACCTTCAACGCGCCGTGGCTCCCCTTCCTGATGATGCTGCTTCCCGCCAACATTATGACGATGGTGATGTATGCCTTCAGGGCCGAGCGTAAACATATTACGGAAAGCGAAGAACGTTTTCGCAATGCGATGGAGTATTCCGCGATTGGTATGGCGCTGGTGGGCGTTGAGGGCCAGTGGCTCCAGGCCAACAAGGCGCTGTGCAATTTCCTCGGTTACAGCCAGTCTGAGCTTCAGTCGCTCACGTTCCAGCAGTTAACCTGGCCGGAAGATTTAAATACCGACCTGGAGCAGTTGCAACAGCTGATTCACGGCGAGATCAACACCTACACCCTCGAAAAACGCTACTACACCCGCAGCGGCGAGGTGGTGTGGGCGCTGCTGGCCGTCTCCGTTGTGCGCCATGCCGACGGCACCCCGCTCTACTTTATTGCCCAGATTGAAGACATCAACGATCTGAAACAGACCGAGTGGGTGAATAAGCGTCTGATGGAGCGTATCACTCTCGCTAACGAAGCCGGCGGAATCGGGATTTGGGAGTGGGATCTCGAGCCGGACGTAATCAGCTGGGATAAACGGATGTTTGAGCTGTACGAGATCCCCTCGCACATTAAACCCACCTGGCAGCTCTGGCATGCGGCCATGGTGCCTGAAGATCGTACGCACGCCGAACAGGTCCTGCGTGAGTCACTCCAGGCCAGGGTACCTTTCAAGCTGGAATTTCGCATTCGCGTCAAGGATGGCATTCGCCACATTCGTTCGCTGGCGAACCGGGTGCTGAACAAACAGGGCGAAGTGGAGCGGCTGTTAGGGATCAACATGGATATGACCGAGGTGAAGCAGCTGAACGAGGCGCTGTTCCAGGAAAAAGAGCGCCTGCATATCACCCTCGACTCTATCGGCGAAGCGGTGCTGTGTACCGACATCGACATGAACATCACCTTTATGAACCCGGTCGCCGAGAAGATGAGCGGCTGGTCGCAAAGCGAAGCGCTGGGTCAGCCCATTCTGAAGGTGCTACACATTACCTTCGGCGAGAACGGTCCGTTAATGGAAAACATCCACAGCGGCGATATGTCCCGTACCGATATCGAACAGGATGTGGTGCTTAACTGCCGCAATGGCGGCAGTTTCGACATTCATTACAGCATAACCCCCCTCAGCACTCTGGAAGGACACACCATCGGCTCGGTGCTGGTGATTCAGGACGTCACCGAGTCGCGCAAAATGCTGCGCCAGCTGAGCTACAGCGCTTCCCATGACGCCCTTACCCACCTGGCGAACCGCGTCAGCTTTGAAAACCATCTTAAGCGCCTGTTGCAGACGGTACAGGAGACCCATCAGCGTCACGCGCTGGTCTTTATCGATCTTGACCGTTTTAAGGCGGTGAACGATACGGCAGGCCACGCGGCGGGCGACGCTCTCCTGCGCGAACTCTCTTCGCTGATGCTGACCATGCTGCGCTCCAGCGACGTGCTGGCGCGTCTGGGCGGCGACGAGTTTGGCCTGCTGCTGCCGGACTGCAACGTCGAAAGCGCACGCTATATTGCGGGCCGGTTGATCGACGCCATCAACAACTATCATTTTTCCTGGGAAGGACGCCTGCACCGCATTGGCGCCAGCGCGGGGATTACGCTGATTGACGACACCAATTACCAGGCTGCGGAAGTGATGTCTCAGGCCGATATCGCCTGCTACGCCTCGAAAAACAGCGGGCGCGGCGTGGTCACCGTCTACGAACCCCAGCAGGAGCGGATCCACAGCGCGCGCAGCATGATGTCGCTGGATGAGCAGTGGCACATGATTAAAGATAACCATCTGCTGATGATCGCCCGCAGCGTCGCCTCGCCGCGCATTCCCGAGAGCAGTAGCTTCTGGCTGATTTCCTTGCGGCTGTGGACCAGCCAGGGAGAAGTGCTGGAAGAGCATGCCTTCCGCGCCGGGCTGGCGGAGCCGGAGCTGCTGCACGCCCTGGACCGACGGATATTCAGCGAATTTTTCCGTACCTATGCCGCACAGGTGGCGGCCAAAGGAATGGGCGTCGCGCTGCCGCTCTCAGAAGCGGGTTTAGCCAGCGTCACGCTGGTGGATGAGCTGCTCGACCTGATCACCAGAGGTCCGCTGCCGGCGCGGCTGCTGCATCTGGCGATCGCCGTTGATGTGCTGAGCAATACGGATGAAAACGTGCAGCAGGGTCTGCAAAAGCTTCGTCAGGCCGGCTGTCGCGTGGTGCTGACCCGGGTCGGACGCGATATGAACGTCTTCAGCCAGCTCAGCGCCAACACCGCCGATTATCTGCTGCTGGATACAGACATGGTGACCAACGTCCACGGCAATCTGATGGATGAGATGATGGTGACAATCATTCAGGGCCACGCCCAGCGTCTGGGCATAAAAACCATTGCCGGGCCATGCCATCAGTCGATCATGATGGATACGCTGTCGGGCATCGGCGTTGATTTTATTTACGGCGACACCATCGGGGAAGCGCAGCCGCTTGATCTACTGCTGAATACCAGCTATTTCGCCATCAACTGACGGCGACCAGCCGTCGGTGTACCAGATATGTAACAGCGCATACGAGCGCCACGGCTGCCAGCGTTCGGCATAGCGACGGATCTGCGCGGGCGTCATACCGGCAAAGCGCTGTTTAATCAGATAGTCATCCGGCAGGAAAACATCCTTCGCCTGCCAGCCGCGCAGGGCCAGATAATTCGCGGTCCAGCGCCCGATGCCGGGGCGCTGCTGTAGCGCCTTCATCCCGGCCTCAACGTTCGCAGGCGGGAACAGCGGGAATTCACCGTCCACCGCCGACTGCGCCAGATGAATCAACGACTCCGCACGCCTGAGCGGCATCCCGAGGGCTTTCAACGCCAGCGGATCTGCCGCGGCCAGCACCTCTGGCGGAGGAAAGCAGAGATAGCCCGGCGCATCCTCAATGGGTTCACCGCACAGCGCCACCACCCGTGACGCCAGTTTTGCCGCCATCGCCACGCTCACCAGTTGCCCGAGAATGGCGCGCACGCCCTGCTCGTATGCATCCATCGCGCCGGGCAAACGTAAGCCCGGCCGCGCCGCGCCGAGCTCGCCGAGAGTCTGCGCAATGTGCAGCGGGTCGCAATCGAGGTCAAACAGGCGGGAGATGCGGTCGAGGCAGATATCCGCCACCGGGATCAGGCCAGGGCTGAGCGACACCGCCAGCGTAGGGGTTGCGCTGTCTGGCGTAACCCGGAAAACGCCCTGGTGCCCGGCATAGCCAAAACTGCGCTCGTAGTAATCCTCCGTAACGGTCTCAACCCCCCTGACCGCACGCGCGGCAAGAAAGCCAAACATCCACGACCAGTCGTAGGGCGGTTGCCAGTTCAGGGTGTACATCGTCTCTCCTTTTGTATTTACCTCAGCATAAACCGAAAGATCGCCTTGCGCCTTGCTTTCATATTCCTGTTGTCGCCTGGCAGACATTTCGCTAAAGTCTCGCCCCTTCTCACCGGCATGGGGATTTATTGTGTTTATTGGATTCGACTACGGCACCGCAAACTGCTCGGTTGCGATAATGCAAAATGGACAACCGCAGCTCCTGAAAATGGAAAACGGCAGTACGCTGTTGCCGTCAATGCTTTGTGCGCCCACGCGTGAAGCGGTGAGCGAGTGGCTGTTCCGCCACCATCAGGTTCCGGCCACGGCGGCGGAGACCCAGGCGCTGCTGCGCCGTGCGGTCAGCTTTAACCGCGAGGAAGATATCGACGTTACCCCGTCCAGCGTGCAGTTCGGCCTCTCTTCCCTCGGGCAGTACATTGAAGACCCGGAAGAGGTCTACTTCGTTAAATCGCCGAAATCCTTCCTCGGCGCCAGCGGCCTGAAGCCGCAGCAGGTGGCGATGTTTGAAGATCTGGTCTGCGCGATGATGCTGCACATCCGCAATCAGGCGCAGTCCCAGGTGCCGGATGCCATCACCCAGGCGGTGATTGGCCGTCCGATTAACTTTCAGGGGCTGGGCGGCGACGAAGCCAACCAGCAGGCGCAGGGGATCCTTGAGCGTGCAGCGCACCGGGCAGGCTTCCGTGACGTGGTGTTCCAGTATGAGCCGGTTGCGGCGGGGCTGGATTTTGAAGCCACGCTGACTGAAGAGAAACGGGTGCTGGTGGTGGACATCGGCGGCGGTACGACGGACTGTTCATTACTGTTGATGGGTCCCCAGTGGCATCACCGTCGCGATCGTGAAAATAGTCTGCTGGGGCACAGCGGCTGCCGCGTGGGCGGTAACGATCTTGATATTGCCCTGGCCTTCAAGAGCCTGATGCCGCTGCTCGGTATGGGCGGTCAAACCGAGAAAGGCATCGCCCTGCCGATCCTGCCGTGGTGGAACGCGATTGCCATCAACGACGTCCCTGCCCAGAGTGATTTTTACAGCACCGCGAATGGCCGTTTCCTCAACGTTCTGGTGCGTGATGCGCAGGATGCAGAGAAGGTCGCGCTGCTGTATAAGGTGTGGCGTCAGCGCCTGAGCTACCGCGTGGTGCGCACCGCCGAAGAGAGCAAAATTGCCCTTTCCGATCGTCCAGAGCATGCGGTTTCGCTGCCGTTTATCAGTGACGATCTGGCTACGGCTATCACTCAGGAAGGGCTGGAAATGGCGCTGACTCAGCCGCTTCAGCGTATTCTGGAGCAGGTGCAGCTGGCGCTTGAGAACGGCAACGTGAAGCCGGACGTAATTTACCTGACTGGCGGTAGCGCCCGTTCGCCGCTGATCAAGAAAGCGCTGGCGGAACAGCTGCCGGGGATCCCGATTGCCGGTGGCGATGACTTTGGCTCCGTTACGGCAGGGCTGGCGCGCTGGGCGCAGGTGGTGTTTAGCTAATGGGGTTGTGCCGGGTGGCGGCTTCGCCTTACCCGGCCTACAAGATCCTCCAACCGTAGGCCGGGTAAGCGCAGCGCCACCCGGCGAAGGCGAAACCGCAGCGCCACACTCAGACAATTCCCGACAGTCTTCCATATTTCCTCCATTTTTCCGCTGTGTTAGCTGACTAAACTAGTATCATTCCCCGAAAGAGTTTCAGGATGAGAACGTATAACGATGAAAGGCAGTAACAAATCCCGCTGGGCAATCGCCGTTGGTCTGATTGTGGTGGTCCTGGCCGCCGCCTGGTACTGGCACAGCCAGTCCGCGAACTCCACGGCACCTGCTGGCGCTAATAGCCCCTCACAACGCTCAACGGGCGGCGGGCGCCACGGTATGCGCGGCGGTGCGCTGGCACCGGTGCAGGCGGCAACGGCGGTGAATAAAGCGGTGCCTCGTTATCTCTCCGGGCTGGGAACCATCACCGCCGCCAACACCGTGACGGTACGTAGCCGCGTGGACGGTCAGTTGATGGCCATCCATTTCCAGGAAGGTCAGCAGGTAAAAGCCGGCGATCTGCTGGCGGAAATCGATCCAAGCCAGTTTAAGGTGGCCCTGGCGCAGGCGCAGGGGCAGCTCGCGAAAGACAAAGCCACCCTCGCCAATGCCCGCCGCGATTTAGCCCGCTATCAGCAGCTGGTAAAAACCAACCTCGTGTCGCGCCAGGAGCTGGACACCCAGCAGTCTCTGGTCAGTGAATCTCAGGGCACCATCAAGGCCGACGAAGCCGCGGTCGCCAGCGCCCAGCTCCAGCTTGACTGGAGCCGGATCACCGCGCCGATTGACGGCCGCGTGGGCCTGAAACAGGTCGATATCGGGAACCAAATCTCCAGCGGCGATACCACGGGCATCGTGGTGATCACCCAGACGCACCCTATCGATCTCGTCTTTACCCTGCCGGAAAGCGACATTGCGACGGTGATACAGGCGCAGAAGGCCGGAAAAGCGCTGGTGGTTGAAGCCTGGGATCGCACCAACAAGCAGAAGCTGAGCGAAGGTTCGCTGTTGAGCCTGGATAACCAGATCGACACCACCACCGGCACCATTAAGCTAAAAGCACGCTTCAACAATCAGGACGATGCCCTGTTCCCGAATCAGTTCGTCAACGCGCGAATGCTGGTCGCGACCGAAGAAAACGCGGTAGTGATCCCGACGGCGGCCCTGCAAATGGGCAGTGAAGGCAACTTTGTCTGGGTGCTGAACAGCGAAAACAAGGTCAGCAAACACCTGGTGAAAACCGGCATCCAGGACAGCCAGACGGTGGTGATCAGCGCCGGGCTGTCCGCTGGCGACCGCGTCGTGACCGACGGTATTGACCGTCTGACCGAAGGGGCGCAGGTCGAGGTGGTGGAAGCGCAGAATACAGGAGCAAAAGCCTGATGCAGGTGATGCCGCCGAGCTCTACAGGTGGGCCATCACGCCTGTTTATCTTACGTCCGGTTGCGACGACCCTGTTGATGGTGGCGATCCTGCTGGCCGGGATCATTGGCTACCGTTTTCTGCCCGTGTCGGCGCTGCCGGAAGTGGACTACCCGACCATTCAGGTTGTCACCCTCTATCCGGGCGCCAGTCCGGATGTGGTGACGTCCGCCATCACCGCCCCGCTGGAGCGTCAGTTTGGCCAGATGTCTGGCCTGAAGCAGATGTCCTCCCAGAGCTCCGGCGGCGCTTCGGTCGTCACGCTTCAGTTCCAGCTCACGCTGTCGCTGGATGTCGCCGAGCAGGAGGTGCAGGCCGCGATTAACGCCGCCACTAACCTGCTGCCGTCTGACCTGCCGAATCCACCGGTTTACAGCAAGGTCAACCCGGCGGATCCGCCGATCATGACCCTTGCCGTCACCTCCTCCGCCATGCCGATGACCCAGGTGGAAGACATGGTTGAAACCCGCGTGGCGCAGAAGATTTCGCAGGTGACCGGCGTAGGGCTGGTGACGCTGGCGGGCGGTCAACGCCCCGCCGTGCGCGTCAAACTGAATGCCCAGGCCATTGCCGCGCTGGGGTTAACCAGCGAAACCATCCGCACCGCCATCAGCAGCGCCAACGTCAACTCAGCGAAGGGGTCGCTGGACGGCCCGACCCGCGCGGTCACGCTCTCCGCCAACGACCAGATGCAGTCCGCCGATGAGTACCGTCAGCTGATCATTGCCTACCAGAACGGCGCGCCGATCCGCCTGGGCGACGTAGCCACCGTCGAACAAGGTGCAGAAAACAGCTGGCTCGGGGCGTGGGCCAATAAGCAGCAGGCGATTGTCATGAACGTTCAGCGCCAGCCGGGCGCGAATATTATTGATACCGCCGACAGCATTCGCACCATGCTGCCGCAGCTGGTGGAAAGCCTGCCAAAATCGGTCAGCGTGAAAGTGCTCTCTGACCGCACCACGAATATTCGCGCGTCAGTGACCGACACCCAGTTCGAGCTGATGCTGGCGATTGCGCTGGTGGTGATGATCATCTACCTGTTCCTGCGCAACGTCCCGGCAACCATCATTCCCGCCGTCGCCGTGCCGCTCTCGCTGGTCGGAACGTTCGCGGTGATGGTGTTTCTCGACTTTTCGATTAACAACCTGACGCTGATGGCGCTCACCATCGCCACCGGGTTTGTGGTGGACGACGCCATCGTGGTAATCGAGAACATCTCGCGCTATATCGAAAAAGGTGAAAAGCCGTTAGCCGCCGCGCTGAAGGGCGCGGGGGAGATCGGCTTTACCATTATCTCGCTCACCTTCTCGCTAATTGCGGTGCTGATCCCGCTGCTGTTTATGGGCGATATCGTCGGGCGGCTGTTCCGCGAGTTTGCCGTGACGCTGGCGGTCGCCATTCTGATCTCTGCCGTGGTGTCGCTGACGCTGACGCCGATGATGTGCGCCCGCATGCTGAGCCACGAGTCCTTGCGCAAGCAAAACCGCTTATCGCGCGCCTCCGAGCGGATGTTCGAGCGCATTATCGCCGCCTACGGCCGCGTGCTGGCGAAAGTGCTGAACCATCCGTGGGCAACGCTCGGCGTGGCGCTCGGCACCCTGGCGCTCAGCGTCATGCTGTGGATTTTCATTCCGAAAGGCTTCTTCCCGATTCAGGACAACGGCATTATTCAGGGCACGCTTCAGGCGCCGCAGACGGTCTCCTTCGCCAACATGGCGCAGCGCCAGCAGCAGGTGTCTGAGATCATCATGAAAGATCCGGCGGTGGAAAGCCTGACTGCCTACGTGGGCGTGGACGGCACCAACCCGTCGCTCAACAGCGCGCGCCTGCAAATTAACCTTAAACCGCTCGATGACCGCGACGATCGCGTTAACGCGGTGATTGAACGCCTGCAAAGCGCGGTGGCGCGCGTGCCGGGCATTGAGCTGTATCTGCAACCGATCCAGGATTTAACCATTGATACGCAGGTGAGCCGCACGCAGTACCAGTTTACGCTCCAGGCCACCTCGCTTGAGGCACTGAGCACCTGGGTGCCGCAGCTGGTGGACAAGCTGAAAGCACTGCCGCAGGTTTCTGACGTCAGCAGCGACTGGCAGGATAAAGGGCTGGCGGCGTACGTGAACGTCAACCGCGACACCGCCAGCCGTCTGGGCATTACCATGTCCGACGTGGATAACGCCCTGTATAACGCCTTTGGCCAGCGCCTGATCTCCACCATCTATACCCAGGCCAACCAGTATCGCGTGGTGCTGGAACATAACACCGAGAACACGCCCGGGCTGGCCGCGCTGGACACGGTGCGCCTGACCAGCAAAGACGGCGGGATTGTGCCGCTCAGCGCCATTGCCAGCGTGGAAGAGCGTCACACCCCGCTGTCGATTAACCATCTCGATCAGTTCCCGTCCACCACCATTTCCTTCAACGTGCCGGACGGGTATTCCCTGGGCGAAGCGGTGGAGGCCATTCTGGGCGCGGAGAAAGAACTCAGCTTCCCGTCCGATATTCAGACCCAGTTCCAGGGCAGTACGCTGGCGTTCCAGGCCGCGCTGGGCAGCACCGTCTGGCTGATTGTCGCGGCGGTGGTGGCGATGTATATCGTGCTTGGCGTGCTGTATGAAAGCTTTATCCATCCGATCACCATCCTCTCCACTCTGCCGACGGCGGGCGTGGGGGCGCTGCTGGCGCTGATGCTGGCGGGGAGCGAGCTGGACGTCATTGCGATCATCGGCATCATCCTGCTTATCGGCATTGTGAAGAAAAACGCCATCATGATGATCGACTTTGCGCTGGCCGCCGAGCGCGAGCAGGGTATGGCGCCGCGCGAGGCCATTTACCAGGCCTGTCTGCTGCGTTTTCGTCCGATCCTGATGACCACCCTCGCCGCCCTGCTGGGCGCGCTGCCGCTGATGCTGAGCACCGGCGTGGGGGCCGAACTGCGCCGTCCGCTGGGCATCGGGATGGTGGGCGGCCTGCTGGTGAGCCAGGTGCTGACGCTGTTTACCACGCCGGTTATCTACCTGCTGTTTGACCGTCTGGCCCTGTGGACGAAAAACCGCTTCCCGAAACGTGAAGAGGAGGCGTAAGTGAAGTTTTTCGCCCTCTTCATTTACCGTCCGGTGGCGACGATTTTACTCTCCGTCGCTATCACCCTGTGCGGCGTGCTGGGCTTCCGGCTGCTGCCGGTGGCCCCGCTGCCGCAGGTCGATTTCCCGGTGATCATGGTCAGCGCCTCGCTGCCGGGTGCCTCGCCGGAGACCATGGCGTCATCAGTGGCGACGCCGCTTGAGCGCTCGCTTGGGCGAATTGCCGGGGTTAACGAGATGACCTCCAGCAGTTCGCTGGGCAGCACGCGCATCATTCTGGAATTTAACTTCGACCGGGATATCAACGGCGCGGCGCGTGACGTGCAGGCCGCGATTAACGCCGCCCAAAGCCTGCTGCCAAGCGGCATGCCGAGCCGTCCAACCTACCGCAAGGCTAACCCGTCCGACGCGCCGATCATGATCCTGACGCTCACGTCAGAGACCTACTCCCAGGGCGAGCTGTACGATTTTGCCTCCACCCAGCTGGCGCAAACCATCGCCCAGATTGACGGCGTGGGCGACGTGGACGTCGGCGGCAGCTCTCTGCCCGCCGTGCGCGTGGGGCTGAATCCGCAGGCGCTGTTTAACCAGGGCGTATCGCTGGACGACGTGCGTTCCGCCATCAGCAACGCCAACGTGCGTAAGCCGCAGGGCGCGATTGAGGACAACAGCCACCGCTGGCAGATCCAGACCAACGACGAGCTGAAAACCGCCGCCGAGTATCAGCCGTTGATTATTCACTACAACAACGGTGCGGCGGTGCGCCTGAGCGACGTCGCCAGCGTCACCGATTCGGTGCAGGACGTGCGTAACGCCGGGATGACTAACGCCAAACCGGCGATTTTGCTGATGATCCGCAAACTGCCGGAAGCCAACATTATCCAGACGGTGAACAGCATCCGCGCGCGCCTGCCGGAGCTCCAGGAAACGATTCCGGCGGCCATCGACCTCCAGATTGCGCAGGACCGCTCCCCTACCATCCGCGCCTCGCTTGAGGAGGTAGAGCAAACGCTGATCATCTCCGTCGCGCTGGTGATCCTGGTGGTGTTCCTGTTCCTGCGCTCGGGGCGCGCCACGCTGATCCCGGCGGTGGCGGTTCCGGTATCGCTGATAGGCACCTTTGCCGCCATGTACCTGTGTGGGTTTAGTCTTAACAACCTGTCGCTGATGGCGCTGACGATTGCCACCGGGTTTGTAGTGGATGACGCCATCGTGGTGCTGGAGAATATCTCGCGCCATCTGGAAGCGGGCATGAAGCCGCTCCAGGCGGCGCTTCAGGGGACGCGCGAAGTGGGCTTCACGGTCCTGTCCATGAGCCTGTCGCTGGTGGCGGTGTTCCTGCCGCTGCTGCTGATGGGCGGCCTGCCGGGGCGACTGCTGCGCGAATTTGCCGTCACGCTTTCCGTCGCCATCGGTATCTCCCTGGTGATTTCGCTGACGCTGACGCCGATGATGTGCGGCTGGATGCTAAAGCGCAGCCAACCTCACTCGCAGCCGCGCAGGAAAGGCTTTGGCCGCGTCCTGATGGCGATGCAGTCAGGCTATGGCAAATCGCTGAAATGGGTGCTGAACCACACGCGTCTTGTCGGGCTGGTGCTGATCGGCACCATTGTGCTCAACGTCTGGATGTATATCACCATCCCGAAAACCTTCTTCCCGGAGCAGGATACCGGCGTGCTGATGGGCGGTATTCAGGCGGACCAGAGTATTTCGTTCCAGGCGATGCGGGGCAAACTGCAAGACTTTATGAAAATCATCCGGGAAGATCCGGCCGTGGATAACGTCACCGGCTTTACCGGCGGCTCACGCGTTAACAGCGGGATGATGTTTATTACCCTTAAGCCGCGCGGTGAACGTCACGAAACGGCGCAGCAGATCATTGACCGCCTGCGGCTGAAGCTTGCCAAAGAGCCGGGGGCAAATCTGTTTTTGATGGCCGTTCAGGATATCCGCGTCGGCGGACGACAGGCTAACGCCAGCTATCAGTACACCCTGCTCTCAGATGACTTAGCCGCCCTGCGCGAGTGGGAGCCTAAGATCCGTAAAGCGCTGGCCGCGCTGCCGCAGCTGGCGGACGTGAACTCCGACAGCCAGAATAACGGCGCCGAGATGGCGCTCACCTACGATCGCGAAACCATGTCCCGCCTGGGCATTAACGTTGAAGCGGCCAACAGCCTGCTTAACAACGCCTTCGGGCAGCGTGAAGTCTCCACCATCTATCAGCCGATGAACCAGTACAAGGTGGTGATGGAAGTTGATCCGCGCTACACCCAGGACATCAGCGCGCTGGACAAGATGTTTGTGATCAATAATGACGGCAAGGCGATCCCCCTGTCGTACTTCGCCAGCTGGCAGCCGTCGAACGCGCCGCTGTCGGTGAACCACCAGGGGCTTTCCGCCGCCTCGACCGTGTCGTTTAACCTGCCAACCGGCTCGTCGCTGTCTGAGGCCAGCGACGCCATCAACCGCGCCATGACCCAGCTCGGGGTGCCCTCCTCCGTGCGCGGCAGCTTTGCCGGTACGGCGCAGGTGTTCCAGGACACCATGAACTCGCAGGTCATTTTGATCCTGGCGGCTATTGCCACGGTTTATATCGTGCTGGGCGTGCTGTACGAAAGCTATGTGCACCCGTTGACCATTCTCTCCACGCTGCCTTCTGCGGGCGTGGGGGCGCTGCTGGCGCTGGAGCTGTTCGGTGCCCCGTTCAGCCTAATCGCGCTCATCGGGATCATGCTATTAATAGGTATTGTGAAGAAAAACGCGATTATGATGGTCGACTTTGCCCTGGACGCCCAGCGTAACGGCAACCTGACGCCGGACGAGGCGATATTCCAGGCCTGTCTGCTGCGTTTTCGCCCGATCATGATGACCACGCTGGCCGCGCTGTTCGGTGCGCTACCGCTGGTCATATCCGGTGGTGACGGCTCTGAACTGCGCCAGCCGCTGGGGATCACGATTGTCGGCGGCCTGGTGATGAGCCAGCTGCTGACGCTCTACACCACGCCGGTAGTCTATCTGTTCTTTGACCGACTGCGGCTGCGTTTTTCGCGTAAAAAGAGAACCACGGTGACCGAGTAAATGACCGACCTACCCAGTAATGTTCGCTGGCAATTGTGGATCGTCGCGTTCGGCTTCTTTATGCAGTCGCTGGACACGACCATCGTGAACACCGCCCTCCCCTCGATGGCGAAAAGCCTGGGGGAGAGCCCGCTGCACATGCATATGGTGATTGTCGCCTACGTGCTGACGGTCGCCGTGATGCTGCCCGCCAGCGGCTGGCTGGCGGATAAAGTCGGTGTGCGAAACATCTTCTTCACCGCCATTGTGCTGTTTACCACCGGGTCGCTGTTTTGCGCCCAGGCCAATACCCTCGACCAGCTGGTGATGGCGCGCGTGCTACAGGGCGTCGGCGGCGCGATGATGGTGCCCGTCGGGCGGTTAACGGTGATGAAAATTGTTCCGCGCGCGCAGTATATGGCGGCGATGACCTTCGTCACCCTGCCCGGTCAGGTCGGCCCGCTGCTTGGCCCGGCGCTGGGCGGTATTCTGGTGGAGTATGCCTCCTGGCACTGGATCTTCCTGATCAACCTGCCGGTCGGTATTATCGGCGCGATTGCCACCCTGACGCTGATGCCGAACTATAAAATGCAGACCCGGCGCTTTGATTTCGTTGGCTTTATCCTGCTGGCGGCTGGCATGGCGACGCTCACCCTGGCCCTCGACGGGCAAAAAGGGCTGGGGATCTCCTCCCTGTCGCTCGCCCTGCTGGTGGCGCTGGGGATCACCGCGATTCTCTGGTATCTGTGGCATGCCAGAGGCAACGCTAACGCGCTGTTCAGCCTGAATCTGTTCAGAAATCCCACCTACCGTCTTGGTCTCTTCGGCAGCTTTGCCGGACGCATCGGCAGCGGCATGTTGCCGTTTATGACGCCGGTGTTTTTACAGATTGGGATGGGCTTCTCGCCGTTCCACGCCGGGCTGATGATGATCCCGATGGTGCTCGGCAGCATGGGGATGAAGCGTATTGTGGTGCAGGTGGTGAACCGCTTTGGCTATCGCCGGGTGCTGGTGACCGCCACGATCGGGCTGGCGTTGGTTTGCCTGCTGTTTATGGCCGTGGCGCTGCTGGGCTGGTACTACATCCTGCCGCTGGTGCTGTTCTGCCAGGGGATCATCAACTCCATGCGCTTCTCGTCGATGAACACCCTGACGCTGAAAGATCTGCCGGACGAGCTGGCGAGCAGCGGTAACAGCCTGCTGTCGATGATCATGCAGCTCTCCATGAGCGTGGGGGTCACGGTCGCCGGATTGCTGCTCGGCATGTACGGGCAGCACCATCTCAGCGCCGACACCCCCGTCGCGCATCAGGTCTTTTTATACACTTACCTCAGCATGGCGGTAATTATCGCCCTGCCCGCTTTTATCTTTGCCAGAGTACCGAATGACACGACCAAAAACGTCGTGATCCGACGCGGCAAAAGGAGTGCACCATGAAATTCTGGCGTCCGGGGATCACCGGTAAGCTTTTTGTGGCGATTTTCGCCACCTGTATCGTCCTGCTGATTACCATGCACTGGGCGGTGCGGGTCAGCTTTGAGCGCGGCTTTATTGACTACATTAAGCACGGTAACGAACAGCGACTACAGGGCTTAAGCGACGCGCTGGGCGAACAGTATAGCCTGCACGGTAACTGGCGTTTTCTGCGCAATAACGATCGCTTTGTGTTTCAAATCCTGCGCTCGCTGGAGCACGATAATGACGACGACCGCCCGGGGCCGGGCATGCCGCCGCACGGCTGGCGCACCCAGTTCTGGGTGATAGATCAGGAGATGCGCGTGCTCGTTGGCCCACGCTCTCCGGTACCGCCGGACGGTACAAAGCGCGCCATCACCTCGAACGGCGCGACGGTGGGCTGGGTTATCGCCTCGCCGGTCGAGCGGCTGACGCGCAACACCGACATCAACTTTGACCGCCAGCAGCGTCAGACCAGCTGGCTGATTGTCGCGCTTTCTACCCTGCTTGCGGCGCTCGCCACCTTCCCGCTGGCGCGCGGCCTGCTGGCGCCGGTTAAGCGCCTGGTGGAAGGCACGCACAAGCTGGCGGCGGGTGATTTCTCGACCCGCGTGGACACCCGCAGCCAGGATGAACTGGGCAAGCTGGCGCAGGACTTCAACCAGCTCGCCAGCACGCTGGAAAAAAACCAGCAGATGCGCCGCGACTTTATGGCCGACATTTCGCACGAGCTGCGCACCCCGCTGGCGGTGCTGCGCGGCGAGCTGGAGGCGATTCAGGATGGCGTGCGGCAGTTCACCCCCGAGTCCGTGGCCTCGCTTCAGGCGGAAGTCGGCACGCTGACCAAGCTGGTGGACGATCTGCATCAGCTTTCCATGTCCGACGAAGGCGCCCTGGCCTACCAGAAAGCCCCAGTCGACGTGATCAATATCCTTGAAGTCGTGACCGGCGCATTCCGCGAACGCTTCGCCAGCCGTGACCTGAAAATCAACCTTTCGCTGCCGGACAGCGCGGTGGTATTTGGCGACAGAGATCGCCTGATGCAGCTGTTCAATAATCTGCTGGAGAACAGCCTCCGCTACACCGACGGCGGCGGCGCGCTGCATATCTCCGGCAGGCAGGAAAACGGGCGCTTTGCCCTGACCTTTGCGGACTCCGCCCCTGGCGTGAAAGAAGCGCAGCTGGAAAAACTGTTCGAGCGCTTCTATCGCACCGAAGGTTCACGCAACCGCGCCAGCGGCGGTTCCGGCCTTGGGCTGGCGATTTGCGTTAACATTGTGGAGGCCCACGGCGGCACCATCCGCGCCGCCCATTCGCCTTTTGGCGGGGTTAGCATTACAGTAGAGTTACCTCTGGAACGGGATTTATCGAGGGAAGCATGACCGAGTTACCGATTGACGACAACACACCGCGTATTTTGATCGTGGAAGACGAGCCTAAACTTGGGCAACTGCTGATCGACTATCTGCGTGCCGCAAGTTACGCGCCAACGCTTATCAGCCACGGCGACCAGGTGCTGCCCTACGTGCGCCAGACGCCGCCGGATCTGATCCTGCTGGATCTGATGCTGCCGGGTACCGACGGCCTGACCCTGTGCCGGGAAATTCGTCGTTTCTCCGATGTGCCCATCGTGATGGTGACGGCCAAAATCGAAGAGATCGACCGTCTGCTGGGGCTCGAAATCGGCGCCGACGATTACATCTGCAAGCCTTACAGTCCGCGGGAGGTGGTCGCTCGGGTGAAAACCATCCTCCGCCGCTGTAAGCCACAGCGTGAATTGCAGGTGCTGGATGCGCAAAGCCCGCTGATCGTCGACGAAAGCCGCTTCCAGGCGAGCTGGCGCAGCAAACTATTGGATCTTACCCCAGCGGAGTTCCGCCTGCTGAAAACGCTCTCCCACGAGCCGGGAAAAGTGTTTTCCCGCGAACAGCTGCTCAACCATCTGTATGACGATTACCGCGTAGTGACCGACCGCACCATCGACAGTCACATCAAAAACCTGCGCCGCAAGCTGGAGGCACTGGACGCCGACCAGTCGTTTATTCGCGCGGTGTACGGCGTGGGTTATCGCTGGGAAGCGGATGCGTGCAGGATTGCCTGAACACCCCCCCTCACCCCAGCCCTCTCCCTCAAGGGAGAGGGGGCCGTCTGTGCAGGCATTATTTTGTGGGGAACCCTCAGCCCCAAAGGGGAGAGGGTTAGGGTGAGGGGCAAAGCTTTACCTCTCTTCCCCGCAGCGCTACAATGCCCGCCCTTAAAGTGGGGGATCTCCCCTTACCGCTGCACCAGGTGCACGCGGATCTGACCTGTCATCAGAACGAGAACAAACATGTTTAAACCGGAACTCCTTTCCCCGGCGGGAACGCTGCAAAATATGCGTTACGCTTTCGCCTATGGTGCCGACGCCGTTTACGCGGGCCAGCCGCGCTACTCGCTGCGCGTGCGTAACAACGAATTCAACCACGAGAATCTTCAGCTCGGCATCAATGAAGCGCATGCCCTGGGCAAAAAATTCTACGTGGTGGTGAACATCGCGCCGCACAACGCCAAGCTGAAAACGTTCATTCGCGACCTGAAGCCGGTCGTGGAGATGGGGCCGGACGCGCTGATCATGTCGGACCCGGGTTTAATCATGCTGGTTCGGGAGAACTTCCCGGAGATGGACATTCACCTCTCGGTGCAGGCTAACGCCGTCAACTGGGCAACGGTGAAATTCTGGAAACAGATGGGGCTGACCCGCGTCATTCTGTCCCGCGAGCTGTCCCTCGAAGAGATCGAAGAGATCCGCACCCAGGTGCCGGATATGGAGATCGAAATCTTCGTTCACGGCGCGCTGTGCATGGCCTACTCCGGCCGCTGCCTGCTCTCTGGCTACATCAACAAGCGTGACCCGAACCAGGGCACCTGCACCAACGCCTGCCGCTGGGAATATAACGTTCAGGAAGGCAAAGAAGATGACATCGGCAATATCGTGCACAAACACGAGCCGATCCCGGTCACCAACGTTGAGCCAACGCTGGGTATCGGCGCGCCTACCGACAGCGTGTTTATGATCGAAGAAGCCAAACGTCCGGGCGAATACATGACCGCCTTCGAAGACGAGCATGGCACCTACATCATGAACTCCAAAGATCTGCGCGCCATCGCACACGTCGAGCGTTTAACCCAGATGGGCGTACACTCCCTGAAAATCGAAGGCCGCACCAAGTCTTACTACTACTGCGCCCGTACCGCACAGGTGTATCGCAAAGCCATCGACGATGCCGCCGCCGGTAAACCGTTCGACACCAGCCTGCTGGAAACGCTGGAAGGTCTGGCGCATCGCGGCTATACCGAAGGTTTCCTGCGCCGTCACACCCACGACGACTACCAGAACTACGAGCATGGCTACTCGATTTCCGAACGCCAGCAGTTTGTAGGCGACTTCACCGGCGAACGTAAAGGTCCGCTGGCCGCCGTCGCCGTAAAAAACAAATTCACTAAAGGCGACAGCCTGGAGCTGATGACGCCTCAGGGCAACATGAACTTCCGCCTCGAGCACCTGGAAAACAAAAAAGGTGAGGCGATAGAGGTCGCACCTGGCGACGGCCATGTGGTCTGGCTGCCGGTTCCTGAAGAGGTAGAGCTGGAGTTTGCACTGCTGATGCGTAATTTTGAAGGTGAAAATACCCGAAATCCACACGGCAAATAGTCAATCAACGGGATTTTTTCACGCTGGGATAATTCTTAGAATCGGATCACATACCGCTTCGTTCAATACGGGTATTATCCCCCCGCTGAAAAACATAACCCATAAATGCTAGCTGTACCAGGAACCACCTCCTTAGCCTGCGTAATCTCCCTTACGCGGGCTTATTTTTTGCCTTTCATCCTGTTCTTACCCGCTTTTTCCTTCTCTGGGATACACTCTTTCTATAGTTAAAAAAGGGAGCAACCCGGATGGCATCCTATCCAGACAGTTTATTAATTCTCAATGGCAAAAGTGCAGGCAACGATCTGTTGCGCCAGGCGATCACCGAATTGCGTGAAGATGGCGCGCGCATTCACGTGCGGGTGACCTTTGAAAAAGGCGATGCGGCACGCTATATCGACGAAGGCATCAGGTTAGGCGCTGAGACCATCATTTCAGGCGGCGGCGACGGAACAATCAACGAGATCGCTGGCGCGCTTATTGACCTCAACACAGCACATCGTCCGGTGATGGGCATTTTACCGCTCGGTACCGCCAATGATTTTGCCACCAGCGCCGGCATACCTGAGGATTTAGGCAAAGCGCTGCAACTGGCTATCCTCGGGAAAGCGACCGCCGTCGACATTGCGCAGGTGAATGAAAGAACCTGCTTTATCAACATGGCAACGGGCGGTTTCGGCACGCGGATCACCAGCGAAACGCCGGAGAAGCTGAAAGCCGCGCTGGGCGGCGTCTCGTACCTCATTCACGGCCTGATGCGCATGGACACCCTCAAGCCCGACAGCTGTGAAATCCACGGTGAGAACTTCCACTGGCAGGGCGACGCGCTGGTGATTGGTATCGGCAACGGACGTCAGGCAGGCGGCGGACAGCAGCTTTGCCCGGAAGCCCTGATTAATGATGGTCAGCTACAGCTGCGCATTTTTACTGGCGACGGGCTGCTGCCCGCGCTGTTTACGACGCTGACGCAGCCAGAGGAGAGCCCCAATATTATCGCCGGGAAATCCGCGTGGTTTGAAGTGATCGCCCCACACGGCATGACCTTTAACCTTGATGGCGAACCGCTGAGCGGAGAGAAATTCCGCATCGAAGTGGTTCCGGGCGCGTTGCAGTGCCGATTACCGCCGGATTGTCAGCTCTTGCGCTGATGGTTTGCCGGGTGGCGGCTACGCCTTACCCGGCCTACAGGACCGATCGCGTAGCCGCCACCCGGCTACCTAATACACCGCCACCTCCCGCGCCATCTCGCGGGAATACTGCTGTGAGGCATTGACCAGCATCCGCGTATAGTCGGTTTTGGCCTGCCCGGCGACCAGTTCGTCCACCGTCAGGCTTTCAAGGATTTTGCCATACTGCATTACCGCCACCTTCTGACACAGATGGGCAATCACGCCCAGATCGTGGGTCACCATCAGGTAGGTCAGGTTCGACTCACGCTGAAGTTCCGCCAGCAGGTTGAGGATTTCCGCCTGCACCGAGACGTCCAGCGCCGAGGTAGGTTCATCCAGCAGCAGCACCTGCGGCTCCAGAATCAGCGCCCTGGCAATCGCCACGCGCTGGCGCTGCCCGCCGGAAAGCTGGTGCGGATAGCGATCGCGAAACGCCCGGTTAAGCCCAACTTTATCCAGCAGGGCGTGAACGCGCCGCTCCCGATTTTTTATGCGGTGAATGTGCAGCGGCTCTTCCAGAATATCGCCGATGGTGTGACGCGGATGCAAAGAGCCGTACGGATCCTGAAATACCATCTGCACCCGGCGGCAGCGTTCCTGGCTGATACGTTTTTCCAGCCGCTTGCCGTTAATCGCCAGCTCGCCCTCCCAGTGGGTAAACAGCCCGGCAAGGCATTTCAGCACCGTGGTTTTGCCCGAACCGGACTCCCCCACCAGGCCGTAAATCTCGCCGTCCCTCACGCTGATATTCACATCGTCCAGCACCTGATTACGCTTCTCGCCCTCGCCAAACGTCAGGTTAAGGTGTTGTATCTCGATCATCTCTGCTCCTTACTCGTTGAGCCAGCTGGCCTGACGCTGTAATACCGGCAGCGTCGGTCGGCGATGGTTGATTTCCGGTAGCGCGCTGATGAGCCCCTGGGTGTAGGGATGCCTGGCGTTGTGCAGATCCTTCGCGGCAATCGATTCCACCACCCGTCCGGCGTACATCACCAGCACCCGGTCGCAGAAGCTGCGCACCAGGTTGATGTCGTGGCTGATAAAGATCAGCCCCAGACCGCGGGACTGCACCAGGTCATCCAGTAACCCCAGCACCTGCAAGCGCACCGACACGTCCAGCGCCGAAGTCGGCTCGTCGGCAATGACCAGCTCGGGATCGGCGATCAGCATCATGGCGATCATGATGCGTTGCCCCTGCCCGCCGGAAATCTCGTGCGGACAGAGGTGATACACCCGCTCCGGCTGGCGAATGCGCACCACGTCGAGCATCTCCAGCACTCTGGCTTTGGCTTCCGCCTTGCGCCCCGGATGATGGGTCAGCCAGGCTTCGGCAATTTGGTCGCCCACGCACACCACCGGGTTAAGGGAGTATTTCGGGTCCTGCATGATCATCGAGATGCGCTTGCCGCGAATGCCGCGCATCTGCGCCTCGCTGACGGCCTGTAAATCGACATCGCCAAACTGCATCCGCGCGGCGCGGATCTGCGCTTTGGCCGGATGCAGGCGTAGCAGCGCCCGCCCGACGGTGGATTTACCGGAACCGGATTCACCGACAATCGCCAGCTTTTCGCGTCCGAGCTGGAAAGAGACGCCGCGCACCGCGTGGGTGACCGCGCCGCCGTTGATAAAATCGACGTGGAGATCGCGCACGTCGAGCATCGGGTTATTCGCTACGAGGATCGAGGATGTCACGCAGGCCATCTCCTAAGAAGTTGAACGCCAGACTGTTGATCAGGATCGCCAGCCCCGGAATAGTCACCACCCACCAGCACTCCATCATGTAGGTACGACCGCTGGAGATCATCGCTCCCCACTCCGGCTCCGGCGGCTGTGCGCCAAGGCCAAGAAAGCCCAGCCCGGCGGCGGTGAGAATGATCCCCGCCATGTTCATGGTGATGCGGATAATCACTGACGGCAGGCACAGCGGGACAATGTGACGCCACAGTACGCGCACCGGGGAAGCACCCTGAAGCCGCACGGCGGAGATAAAATCGGCCTGGCGCAGAGAGAGAGTTTCGGCGCGCGCCAGACGGGCAATCGGCGGCCAGGCGGTGAGCGTAATCGCAATCACCACGTGCTCCAGCCCCGGCCCGAGCGCCGCGACAAACGCCAGCGCCAGCACCAGGCTCGGGAAGGAGATAAAGATATCGGTGACGCGCATCAGCACCGCGTCCACCCTGCCGCCGAAATAGCCTGCGGTCACGCCCAGCAGCAGCCCCAGCGGGCCAACGGTCACGGAGACCAGCAGCACGATGTAGAGCGTGATGCGCGCGCCGTACACCAGCCGGCTGAAGATGTCCCGGCCAAACTCGTCGGTGCCGAACCAGTGCAGTGCGTTCGGGGCGACCAGCGCGTTATTGAGGTCCTGCACCAGCGGGTTGTACGGCGCGATCAGCGGGGCAAACGCCGCCACAATCAGCAGCAGCAGGATAATCCCGCCGCCGATGGCGGTGAGCGGATTGCGCGCCATCTTGCCGACGAAGCCCGCGGCGCGGCCCAGCGTGCGTCTGATACGCTGGCGGCGTTCGGATGGCCCGGTCCCCAGCGGCGAATCCAGAGAAACGGTCATGATTTCGTCCTCGGGTCAAAGAGTTGATACAGCATGTCGGAGAGCAGGTTCAGCATCACGAAGATGACCCCCACCAGCAGCACGCAGCCCATGACCGCGTTCATATCCCCGAGCAGCAGGCTGCCGGTGAGATACGAACCGAAGCCCGGCCAGGAGAAGACGGTTTCAATCAGCACCGCCCCCTCCAGCAGCGAGCCGTAGGCCAGCGCCACTACCGTCAGGAGCTGCACGAGAATGTTGCGAAACGCGTGATTCCAGATCACCTGACGTTCAGTTAAGCCCTTCACCCGGGCAGTGATAATGAACTCCTGCGACAGCTGCGCCAGCATAAAGCTGCGGGTCATGCGGCTGATATAGGCCAGGGAGTGGAAGCCAAGCAGCGACGCGGGCAAAACCAGATGGTTAATGGCGTTCCAGAACACCGCGCCGTTTCCGGCCAGCAATGCATCCACCGTCATCAGTCCGGTGCGGCGTGGGACTACCCCCTCCAGTCCGAGATCCAGACGTCCCGCGCCTCCCACCCAGCCAAGCCAGGCGTAGAACAGCAGCAGCCCCATCATCCCGACCCAGAAAATCGGCGTGGAATAACCCGCCAGACTGATGATGCGCACCACGTAGTCGGAAACGCTGTTGCGCCGCGCCGCCGCCAGTACGCCCAGCGGAATGCCCAGACCCGCACCGACGATAATCGCCATCGTCGCCAGCTCGAGCGTCGCCGGGAAGACGCGCAGAATATCGGCAGTCACCGGTTTACCCGTCAGCAGGGCATTGCCCAGATCGCCGTGCAGCAGGTTATTGAGGTAAATACCGAACTGAGCCAGCAGCGACCGGTCGAATCCCAGCTGGTGATAGACCTGCTGATAGGTGCTGTGGTCGGCATCCGGTCCGACAATCGCCAGCACCGGATCAACGGGCATTACGCGGCCGATGAAAAAGGTCAGCAGCAGAAGGCCGAACAGCGTCACCACCACCTGCGTTAACCGCTTTGAGAAGCGCCGGGTCCGTGAGCCGGGCGCGAGAATTGCCACACTCATTTGTCACCTCCGGTTTTGTAGACCTCACGCAGGAAGGTGGTGGCCGACGGGTGCGACTGGAAGTTCTTCACCTCGTTACGCACCACCACCGAATCGACCATCTGTGACAGGGGGATCATCGCCGGGATCAGCGCGTCGTAGCGGACCTGGATCTGCTGGTAGTCGGCGATCTGTTTTTCCGGATCGCGCTCCAGCAGGGCCTTGTCGATCATTTCGTTGAGCGGCTTGTCGTAGAAGCTGGTACGCCAGCCCTGGAAGTTGGTCAGACGGGCTTCATCGCTGTTGTCCGGGTTATAGACCAACGCCCGCAGGCTGGAGTGCGGATGGGGTTCGACGCCGCTACCGCCGCGCCCCACCAGCATGTCGAACTTGCGCTCGCGCATTGCGCCGTAAATCTGGTTCCCGGTGCCGGTGATGATTTTGGCGTTGATGCCCGCCTGCATCAGCGTCGACTGCACGGCGATGGCGATATTGAGGAACGGCTGATCCGCCAGCACCCGCAGGGTGGTGTCAAACCCGTCCGGGTAGCCCGCCTCCGCCAGCAGCTTTCTGGCGCGCGGGATATCGAGCCTATAGCCCGGGTCCGGCAGCGTGGACGGCATACCCGCCTTGATCGGGCGCTGGTGCAGCACGCCGTAGCCCGGCATCAGCGCGCTGTTGATGCCCTGATAGTCAATCAGATAGCGCACCGCTTCGCGCACCTTCGGGTTAGCGAAATGGACCTCTTTCATGCTCATCGCCACGTAGTAGACCGTGCCTTTCTGCACGGCTTCGACGGTGAGCTGCGGGTCTTTGCGCAGGGCGTTAATGTCCGCCACCGCCATGTTGTTGGCAACGTCGAGGTCGCCTTTCTCAATCATCAGGCGCAGGGTTTGTGACTCCTGGAAATGACGCAGCACCACCCTGCTCATTTTGGGTTCTTCCCGCCAGTATTGCGGGTTGCGCTGCATGCGCAGCATGTCCTTCGCCTGCCAGGTTTCCAGCATAAACGGGCCGGAACCCGCTTCGTTGGTGGTCAGCCAGCGGTTGCCCCAGTCGTTGTTGACCGCGTGCTGCTGCACCGTTTTGCTGTCGAGCACGCCGAGGTTGCCGAGCGCGCCGAGGGAGTAGATCACCAGCTGCGGGTCGTTGGCTTTTGGCAGGACAATCTGCACGGTGTATGCATTCGGGGCGCTGATTTGGTTATCAATGTTCTTTTTAGAAAATCCGTAGGATTTCCACACCGAAGCCTGGGCCAGGTTGAGGTGCAGCAGGCGGCGCATTGACCAGACCACGTCCTCCGCCGTGAGCGGGTTGCCAGAGTGGAATTTAACGTCGTCACGCAGGTGAAAGGTCAGGGTTTTACGGTCCGGCGAAATATCCCAGGACGTCGCCAGCGCGGGCCTGACGTTGGTGAGCGCGTTCGGGTCCAGCTCCACCAGCGAGTCGTAGAGATTGACCACAATGCCGACCACTTCGTTACCGGTCATTGCCGCCGGATCGAGGGTCAGCAGGTTATTCATGTTCATGCCGATGATGAGCTGGTCGGGCGGCGTTTTCGCGTACGCCGCACCGCTCCCCATCATCAGCGAGAGCGCGAGCAAGCACGCCCCGGCTAAGGGAGATCGTTTCATGTATATATCGCCTGTAGGGTACGTTTTTATCTGTCAGTCGTGGCTGACGGTATTGGCTTCGATATATGCAAAATTAATGTCTTCGCCCAGTCCCGGGCGGGTCGGCAGACTGACCATGCCGTTTTCGTCCATCGGGTCCACCAGGCTGTTGAGGTACGCCGCCGGTTGGTCGTAGTCGAGGAACGGGTGCAGCAGGCCGCGCTCGTACCAGCGGCAGTTTTTGATGGCGCCAATCACCGCCAGGCTGGCCGCGCCGTTGCCGTGTATTTCGCAGTCCATGCCAAAAGATTCCGCCAGGTTCGCCACCTTCAGCGTTGGGGAAATGCCGCCCACGCCGTTCGACCCCGCGCGAAGGATGTCGCAGGCCCCGGCTTTGATCCAGTCAGCACGGCTGTGGTGCTTTCCGCCCAGGCTTTCCGGCCCGATAACCGGAATCGAGAGGTTCTCCGCCAGCCACGCGTAGGAGGCCATGCTCTCCTCCTCCATCGGCTCTTCAAACCAGGCGAAGTCAAGCTTTTCCAGCGCTTTGCCGATGTACAGCGCCTCGGTACGGCTGTACCAGTGGTAGCCGTCAATCATCAGGTCAATGTCCGGGCCAACCGCTTCACGCACGGCGGCACAGGCTTTGACGTCCATCTTTGGATTGGGGGCGAAAGAGACCGGCGGCATCCAGGTGTGCAGCTTGATGGCCTTGTAACCGCGCGCTACCAGCTTTTCGGCAAAGCTGGCGTACTCCTCCGGCATGGATAATCCGCCCGGCAGATCGTCGCCGCACATGGTGCTGCCGTAGGCCGGCACCTTATCGCGATAGCCGCCAAGCAGTTTCCAGACCGGCAGGTTGAGCTTACGGCCAATCAGATCCCACAGCGCCTGTTCAACGAAGCCCAGCGCACGCTCGGTCAGCTGATGCGCGCTTCCCCGCTGCCAGTGCGCCAGATCCTGCCAGATGCGTTCCCGGTTGAATGCGTCCTGCCCCACCAGCACTTTGCGAAAGAAGGTATTGACCACAAAGGGGCGCACCACTTCCGGCGGCGCGAACGAATATCCGCGGGTGCCCTCTTCTGCCGTGATGGTCAGCATCGCCATTTTGGCCATGCTCTCCGGCCCAGGATGCGAATGCCCCGCGGCGTCAGAGACCCGACGCGTCGGGTACTGAAAGACGGTGACGTTTACAGATTCAATTTTCATTATCGATCCTTAAGTCCGGCGATAAGCCCAGAAGCAGAAAATGACAAAGGGGTTTTATGATTTTAAAAATGCGTTTCAGTATGTAATTTAAGCATAAAAAATCAGCACGTCCTCGGACAAAACGCGTTAAGGAGAGGCTATTTTTTGGGCATATGCACGGTCGGACGTGACAATTTTCACAAAAGCGCGGGGAAATGTGAGGTTGATCGGGAGATGTTATTTGAAGGTAAGCGCAGAAGCAGGAATATGCTGACCGGCAACAACCCGCGGAAACTTCTGCGCTTACAAATCAGTCAACTAACCCGCTTCCGGGGCTGGAACGGCAAGCGTTTCCAGCAGCGCATGCATAGACGCATACCGGCCACTGGCATTGTTAAAGCTGGCATGATGGCACGCTGGCGAGACGATGAGGGTTTTGAGCCCCGCACTAAGGGCGGCACGGTAGCCGCTCTGGCTGTCCTCAATCACTATGCACTGCGAGGCCGTCAGGCCTAATTTTCGCAGCGCCGAGAGATAGACGGCAGGGTGCGGTTTTCCGTAGCGTTCATCGTCGGCGCTGCAAATGACCTCAAAATAGTGACCCATCCTGAGTTTCTTAAGCACCGCATGCACGATTTCATGCGACGAAGAGGTGGCAAGTGCAATCCGGTAACCTGCCTCTCGAAAATACGACATCACGTCGTAGATGCCCTCTATCGCTTTGCCTTCCCGGCCAATCAATTCGATGATGCGCAGACGAATGGCCGCTTCAATCATTTCAGGATCGGCCTCAAGTTTGCAGTATTCGCACCAGGTCCGGGCAATCTCATCCAGCCGCTTGCCTTTCGTCAGTGACTCACACTCTTCGTCGCTGACCTCAGCACGCCAGCCTGCCAGAGCTGCTTTCTGCGCCTGACGCCACAGGCCTTCGGAGTCAATGATGACGCCATCCATGTCAAAAATTACCGCCTTAACATCCATCATACGTCTCCGTGAATGGCCCGACGCTGCCGTCAGGCCTGAATAAATTACGAAATTCCGACCGTTTCACCCTTACAGGTTTCCTGACGAACAAACCCAGGCTGTTCAACCCGAATAAACGGACACAGGATAAAGGCCACGACATACAGCGCCGTGTAGGCAATGACCACGCCGAGCGTGCTGAACCAGGGCAGCAGCACCACGGCAATCGCCGGCGCAAGGAAGTTAGACAGGCCGGCTGACAGGTTATACACCGAAATCGCCGCCCCCTTGTGCCGCGGCTCCAGCGCCGGGAACACCGCCGCCATCGGTACGAAGGCCGCCACAAAAATCCCCAGCGCGATGGCCGGCACCAGTGCCATGGCAAAGTTATGCCCGAAGTGCTGCGGAATGTAGTAAAACGCCAGGCTCGAGAGCGCCATCCCGATGCAGCCAAACCAGCGCACCACCCGCATCCAGCCCATTTTTTCCGCCACCACGCCCCAGAAGACGTTCGAGAAGATGGTGGTGAAGAAGAATACTGCCCAGACCTGAAGCCACTCGGAGGTGGTGAAGCCCAGTTCGTCAACAAACATCATCGGCATGATGACGGCAAACCCGAACAGGGAGAGGGTGTTGATGATACGCACCATGCTGGAGAGCAGAATACTGCGGTTGGTGTAGAGCAGCGTCGCTGCACGGCCCAGCTCGGCGAATTTTTCCCGGGTGGAGAGAGTCTGCATATGCCGTGGCGTTTCCACCTTACGCATAGAGACCAGCGCAATGATCCCGCCGGTTACGCAGAATGCCAGCGCCAGCCACAGGGTGCCCATCTCCCCGATGTGCGGAATGGTAAAGCTAGGAATGTAGCTGCCGAACACGCCGATGCCGATAGAGTAAACCGCCCAGAACCAGCCCAGCGCCGCGCTGGTACTGTCGCTGCGAACGTTATGCACAATGGCGACGATAAAGGCATAGAGGAACAGCGGATAGGCCAGGCCGCGGATCCCGTAGAACAGCAGAATTAATGCGTAATTTGCCTGACCCAGACCAAAAACGAGAAACAGGACGTGGAAAACGCACCACAGGACGAAGCCAATCAGCATGGTTTTTTGCGGGGTGATGATTTCAGCCACCACGCCGGAAATCCATGCGGAGAGCGCCGCCGCGAGACCGTAGAGCGTGAAGGCGAAAGAGGCTTCAGCAGGCGTGAAGCCCAGCGCCTTAATATAGTGCGACAGGAATGCCAGCTCGAAACCATCGCCCGTCATAAAGACCGCGATAGCGATATACCCCCAGACCAGACTCAGGGGTAATCCCAGCCATTGTTTGTTATTTAACGACATATTGACCTCGTTTTTAGGGTACAGGGAACCGCTCCGGCAGCATCACCGGAGGGTCTTTGCCACAGAATTATGGGTTTCGGTAGTTCAGGTCGTTTTGGTAAAGCGCGTTAAACTGCTGGTAACGCGTCATCAGCGCACGGTGGCGCGCCGGATCGCTGCGCCAGGTTTTATAGACTTCAGGTTTTTCGCACACGGAAGCCAGCGGCTTACCGGCTGCGAGACAGGCCAGCCGTGCAGCCCCCAGCGCACCGCCGGTTTCGCCGCCCTTATGCGTCACCACCGGCATCGCCAGAATATCGGCCAGCAGCTGGGCCCAGAAGGGGCTCCGCGCCCCGCCGCCGACGAGGGAGCACTGTTCAATCTGCGTGCCGCTCTCCTGCAACACGCGAAGGCCATCGGCAATACCGAAGCTGACGCCTTCCAGCACCGCATACCCCATCAGCGCACGCTGGCTGGAGTGCGTTAGCCCCCAGAACATGCCCCGTGCACAGGGATCGTTATGCGGCGTACGTTCCCCGGAAAGGTACGGCAGGAACATCGGCGCGCTCGCTTTCTCCGCATCGCTTAGCTGGGCGATCTCCTCAAGCAATGCCAGCTCCGTGACGCCCACCAGACGGCAAAACCACTGTAGACAACTGGCGGCGCTTAACATCACGCTCATCTGATGCCACAGGTTTGGCAGCACGTGACAGAACGCGTGCACGGCAGACTGGGGTGCCGGACGGTAGGCATCTGTGACCACAAACAGCACGCCGGAGGTGCCCAGCGAAATAAACGCATCGCCCGGCGAAACGGCCCCAACCCCTATCGCGCTGACGGCGTTATCTCCCCCGCCGCCGGCAACGATAACCGAGGGGTTCAGACCCCACCGCTGCGCTACCGCAGGTTCGAGTAGCGCCGAGACCTCACACCCTTCCACCAGCGCAGGCATGGCGGCACGCGACAGCCCACATTTTTCCAGCAGTGCATCCGACCAGTCTCGTTTTCCCACATCCAGCCACAGCGTCCCTGCCGAGTCCGACATATCAGAGATTTTTTTTCCGGTCATTTTGAAGCGCAGATAATCCTTCGGCAGCAGCACGGTGGCGAGACGGCTGAAGTTCTGCGGCTCATGACGGCGCACCCAGAGCAGCTTTGGTGCCGTAAACCCCGGCATTGCCAGGTTCCCCGCCACCTGGTGCAGCTCGGGCGCCATCTCTTCCAGCTCTGCGCACTCCTGCGCGCAGCGGGTGTCATTCCACAGGATGGCCGGACGCAGGGGTTCACCCGCGGCATCCAGCAGTACCGCACCGTGCATCTGTCCGGAAAGGCCAATGGCTTTTATCGCCTGCCAGTGGTGGCCGCACTTCTCCCGGAGGGTGGCAATCAGGTATTCGGTTGCCTCCCACCAGGCTTCCGGCGATTGTTCAGACCAGTGCGGCTTCGGACGCTGTATCGTCAGCGGCGCGCTATGGGTGGCGACAACGCCGTTGTTTTCGTCAATGACCAGCGCCTTTACTTCTGATGTGCCAAGATCGATGCCCAGATACATACCCACCTCTCACTTAATCAGCGCGTAGACGTCAGCGATTTTTTCACGCAGAAGCGCGGCAAAATCTTCCCGGCCGGTCAGATCGCCAAACAGGGCGGTATCGCTGGCATATCGGGCTATCGGATCGTCCGATTCGAACATCGCATGTACCGCAGAGGCGTTGAGGATACCGTCCTGGTATTCATATGGCAGCTTGCCGTGATGCCACTGCTCCATATAGACGTAGAACAGCGCAGGCAGCATAGCGGTAGCGTCAGGACGTACGCCGCGCTGGTAACATTCACGCAGCGTTGGGGCGATCATCGCCGGGATCTTCGAAAACCCGTCGGCCGCGACGCGCTGGTTGGTGTCCTGAATCCAGGGGTTGGTAAAACGCTTAAGCACTACGTCGCGGTAGGCTGGCAGATCGATGCCATTATCTCCCAGGCAGGGAATGACATCTTCCGTCACGTAGCGGTCGGCAATCTTGTAGATAAACTCTGTCAGCGTGCTTTCATGGATATACTGCTGCCCGACCAGAGTACCCGCCCAGGCGATACAGCTATGGGAGGCATTGAGGATGCGGATCTTCGCCTCTTCATAAGGGATGACGGATCCCACCAGCTCCACGCCCACCGTTTCCAGCGCGGGACGAACGTCGCGGAAATTGTCTTCAATCACCCACTGAATAAAGCGTTCCCCCATAACCGGGGCGTTATCGTCTATGCCCGTCCGGGCCTTAATGCGCGCCGGGAGATCGGCCGCCGGACGCGGTGTGATGCGATCCACCATGGTATTCGGACAGGTCGCATTAGCGCTCAGCCAGTCGATGACCCTCTGTTTGCCGCTGAGGGTTAAGAATTCAATCAACCCGTAGTGGAAGCGCTCGCCGTTATGCCGCACGTTGTCACAGTTAAGCAAGGTTACCGGACCCGCTCCGTTCGCCATACGCGCTTCGAGGATGCGGGCAATTGTCCCGTAGATGGTTTTACAGCCGCCCTTAATATCGCTCGCCAGATCGGCATTGGCCACATCCAGCCTGTGGCTGGTATCCAGATAGTAGCCCCCCTCCGTCACGGTAAACGCGATGACCCGAGTCTGCGGGTTCGCCCCTTCGGCAATCAGCGGCTGCAAATCCGCCTGCCACGGGATCAGCGTCTGAATCGAGGCGATCTCTTCATAGTCTCTCTCGCCTTCCGGGCTGACGGTCTCCAGTACATATCGCCCCTTCTGCGCGGCCAGCGCCTGCACCACATGTTCAGCATCGTTGCGTATGTTGCCCGCAGCGATGTGCCAGCGCGTATCGCCGCCGGCAATCAGGCGGTGCAGATACCACGCCTGATGCGCACGATGAAAAGACCCCAGTCCAATATGTAGCCATGTGTATTTCTCGGTCATTGTTCTGTTCTCCAGTGAGGTTATGGCTGAACTGTAGATGATCATTTGATTAAAATAAGAGCTACAGATCACAAAAGAACAAATGACCATTCAAATAACAAATGACCAGTAAAGAGCAAACCGCTTGCCTCAGCGCGGAGCACCCGCCAGAATGACAGACAATTGTTGTGGGTGTTGACCGCCCTCAACCCCACTCTTGAGGCAGGGAAACGTGAGCAAAGAAGATGACATCAGGCTCGATCAAAAAGTGCGGGCGGCATGGATGTATTACATCGCCGGGCTTAATCAAAGCGAAATTGCCAGCCAGCTCGGCACATCAAGACCGGTGGTGCAGCGGCTGATTGCCGCCGCGAAAGAGGAAGGCATTGTCTCGATTGGGCTTCATCATCCTGTCGCTAACTGCCTCGATTATGCGCAACTTCTCGCGGAAAAATATCACCTGACCCACTGCAACATTGTGCCCGTCTACCGCAATGAAAGCGCGCTGGATAGCGTGACGTTTGGCTGTTATCAGCTGATGGCCCGCTACCTGCAAGGTGATAAACCCACGGTTGTCGGAATTGGCTCCGGACTGACGCTAAAAAAAACCATCAAGCGTATCGATTTTGACAGCCACAACACCCGCTGTGTCGCCCTGATCAGCGCCATGAACGAGCACGGGCAATGTAACTATTACGATGATGTGCCGTTGCTGCTGGCGCGTAAAATTCAGGGAAAATATTACCAGTGGCCGGCGCCGCGCTATGCTCAGTCCAGCGAGGAGCATGAGATGTGGTGCTCAAACCGCCTGTTCCGTAACGTCTGCGCCGTGGCGGATGCGGCCGATGTGATTTTTGTCGGCATCGGGGCGCTGGGCAGGCAGAGCCCTATCTTCAAAGACGGGTTTATCGATGAGGCACAGCTGGAAGAGTTGACCCAGCGCGGTGGCGTTGGCGAAATACTCGGACGCTTTATCGATGCCGACGGCAACGTCATCGACAGCCAGATTAATCGCTTTATTACCAGCTACGATATTCGCCAGAGCCAGTGTCCACGTATTGCGGCCGCCTGCGGCGAGGATAAACGCCCGGCGATCCTTGCCGCCCTCAAAGGCGGCTGGGTAAACGGTCTGGTGACGGATGAACAGACCGCGCGCTGGCTGCTGACGCGTCAGGGCTAGCCCTTGACGCTCTGGCTGCCAATCAGTTCCGGTGGGATCTCAATACGCCTGACCGAGGTATCACCGGAATCGAGAATTTCAAATACCTTCTCCAGCATCGCCGGGACGTCCTGGCGCACCATGTCAATATCATGTCCCAGCAGAGAGACAAATGGGTCCCAGTCAAAACAACCCATCGGCGGCTGATTTTGGCCGGTCTGCCCGTATTGGGCCAGCCAACGTACCACCCCCTCCAGCGAAATGGTCGAATTGACAAACAGCCCCTTTAGCGCCGTCGATGGCGACGGGAAGGTGGCTCTGAGCTGCTCCTCCACGCGCGATGACGAGTATCCTGTGACCAGCAGCTGCTGTTCCGGAACGGTCAGCCCATGGGCCTGATGGGCATCAAGGAACCCGCGCAGGCGCTCTGCGGTGTTGTTATCACTCCGGCGTCCGCCCACGAAGGTCAGCGGAGCCAGCGAACCAAACCGTTTAAAGCTGCTGGCGAGGATCCGCTCTGTCAGCATCTTCGCGCCGCCGTAGTTATCCGAAATGATAGAGGGCGCCAGGGTACCCGGCAGATCAAGATTTAGCGTAGGTACGCCCGCCTGATGACAGAGTTCAGCAATTTTGTCCGGGTGTGTCGCCCCCGTGGCAATGACCCAGTCAACCTGCCAGGAGAGCATGGCACGGGCGGCATCCAGCTCGAGTTCCGGCTGTCGGCGTGTGCAGGTAATAATCGGCAACAGCCCTCTGGCACGCGCCATCTCTTCGAATTTTTCCGCTATAGAGCCGAAATAGCGGTTGTCATATTTCGGCACAATCATGCCGATAACGTTCGATTTCTTGCTGCGCAGCAGGCTTGCCTGACGGTTAACCGCGTAGCCCTGCTCTTGTGCAATGCGGGTTACCTTCTCTGCCAGGCTGGCGCTGATGCGGCGTTTCTTCCAGTTGCCATTCAAAATAGCACTCACCGCGCTGGCAGAAACGCCGGTGAGTTCCGCCAGATCGTAAATGGTCGTTTTCTTCGTTTTCTCAACGCGCGTCACAAAATCGCCTCTTCATTTTGAATGTCTCTTGCTGGAGAAATAAGCAAGTGCTAGATCTGCTTCATCGATTGAGCAGTTTGCTTCACGCGTCAGTCAGAACCCCCGTTCTTCACGCGAAAGCAGACACACCCTAAAAATCATCTCTGCATAAAGGATTATAAAATGAATCACTCTGTCCCCTCCATGAATAGTTCCCTTCAGGGCAAAGTCGCTGCTATCACTGGCGCCGCCTCAGGTATTGGCCTGGAGTGTGCAAAAACGCTGCTCGGCGCTGGCGCTAAGGTGGTGTTAATCGACCGGGAAGGCGAAAAGCTTCAGCGCCTTGTCGCCGAGCTGGGCGAGAACGCGTTTGCCCTGCAAATCGATCTGTTCAAACCCGAGCAAGTCGACGCGATGCTGAGCGACATTGTCGGCCTCGCCGGCGGCCTGGATATTTTTCACGCCAATGCAGGCGCCTACATCGGCGGGCCGGTTGCTGAAGGCGACCCGGACGTCTGGGATCGCGTACTGAACCTGAATATCAACGCCGCTTTCCGCTGCGTTCGCGCCGTACTGCCGCATATGATTGCGCAGAAGTCAGGCGATATTATCTTCACCAGCTCCATTGCGGGCGTGGTGCCGGTTATCTGGGAGCCGATCTACACCGCGTCCAAATTTGCCGTTCAGGCGTTCGTGCATACCACCCGTCGTCAGGTCGCGGAACATGGCGTACGCGTCGGAGCCGTTCTGCCTGGGCCGGTAGTGACGGCTCTGCTCGACGACTGGCCGCAGGCCAAAATGGATGAAGCGCTGGCAAACGGCAGCCTGATGCAGCCGATTGAAGTCGCAGAATCGGTGTTGTTCATGGTGACCCGTTCGAAGAACGTTACCGTCCGGGATCTGGTGATTCTGCCTAACAGCGTCGATCTTTAAGGGCCGCAAGGATGAAGAGTACACCAGAAACCGTTATCGGCGTAGACGTCGGCTCCGGCAGCGTCCGCGCGGGCATTTTCGATCTCAGCGGCAGGCTGCTTTCCCACGCGACGCAGAAAATTGCCACCGTGCACCGCAGCGGAAGCCGCGTGGAGCAGTCCAGCGCCGAGATCTGGCAGGCCGTTTGCCGCTGCATCCGCGAGGCGCTGGCGCACTCCGGGACGACTCCGCAGAGCGTTGCCGGCATCGGGTTTGACGCCACCTGCTCGCTGGTGGTGTTGGACGACGACGGCGAACCGCTGGCGGTCAGCCCTGACGGTGAAGCGGAAAACAATATCATCGTCTGGATGGATCACCGTGCGACAGACCAGGCGGAGCGCATCAACGCCACCCATCATCCGGTGCTGGACTACGTTGGCGGGAAAATATCGCCCGAAATGGAGACGCCCAAGCTGCTGTGGCTGAAAGAAAACCACCGAGAGGTCTACGATCGCGCCTGGCAATTTTTCGATTTGGCCGATTTCCTGACCTGGCGCGCGACCGGCGATGTCACCCGTTCCATCTGTACCGTAACCTGTAAATGGACGTGGCTGGCCCATGAGAATCGCTGGGACCCGGACTATTTCCGCACCGTTGGCCTGGACGAGCTGGCCGGAGAAGATTTTGTCCGCATAGGGCAGCATATTGCCGCCCCCGGCACCCCTTGCGGCGAGGGCTTAACGGAGCAGGCCGCGCGTGAGATGGGCTTGCTGCCAGGCACGCCGGTGGCGGTAGGGTTAATTGATGCCCACGCTGGCGGCATCGGGACGTTGGGCGTTGGCGGCGGCGCGCTGAACAATCTCGCGTATGTTTTTGGCACCTCATCGTGCACCATGACCAGCGCCGAGAGCGCCGTTTTTGTGCCCGGCGTCTGGGGGCCTTATTTTAGCGCGATGGTACCTGGGCTGTGGCTGATTGAGGGCGGACAAAGCGCCGCGGGTGCCGCTATCGATCGGTTATTAAGTTTCCATCCTGCCGCACCGCAAGCGCGCCAGCTGGCACAGGAGTCAGACCTGCCGCTGCCGGTTTACCTGGCGGACCGGCTTTTACAGACCTTCGCCACCGCCTCAGAGGCGGTGAACCTGGCAGCAGGACTGCACGTGGTACCCGAATTTCTGGGTAACCGCGCGCCCTTTGCCGATCCCCATGCGCGGGCCACGATCTGCGGGCTGGGCATGGAGAACGATATCAATAACCTGATGGCACTGTATGTGGCCGGTCTGTGTGGTATCGGTTACGGTTTGCGACAAATCATTGACGCCCAGCGTGAATGCGGCGTACAGACCGAAAATATCGTTATCAGCGGCGGCGCGGGCCAGCACCCTTTCGTTCGCCAGCTGCTGGCAGATACCTGCGGGCTGCCGGTGTTAGCGACCCAATGCAGCGAACCGGTATTACTGGGTTCGGCCATTCTCGGGGCGGTGGCGGGAAATATAGCGCCTTCAGTGACCGATGCCATGAAACAATTTACCCACGTGGATAAATATTTCTATCCGCAAGCGAACTATCAGTCCCTTCATCTGCGTCGATACGAGGCTTATAAGCAGTTACAACAGACTGCGACAGTAATCAGAGAATAAATACACGTCAGTATATTTAGAGAAAAAGACAATAAGAAAACTCACGCCGGAATATTTCCGGTGTGGGCTTACCTGTACGCTACAAACGAGGTCAATATGTCCGAAATAAATAAACAGTGGCTGGGATTGCCGCTGAACCTGCTATGGGGATATCTGGCGATCGCGGTCTTTATGACGGGTGACGGTTTCGAGCTGGCATTCCTGTCGCACTATATTAAATCACTGGGCTTCACGCCTGCTGAAGCCTCTTTCGCCTTCACGCTTTACGGTCTCGCGGCGGCGCTCTCCGCGTGGATCTCCGGCGTGGTGGCTGAAATCATCACCCCGCAAAAAACCATGCTGATTGGCTTCGTCCTGTGGTGCGTTTTCCACGTCCTGTTTCTCGTTTTTGGTCTGGGTCAGGCAAATTACGCATTAATTCTGCTGTTCTACGGGATCCGCGGCCTGGCCTATCCGCTGTTCCTCTATGCCTTTATCGTCGCCATTGTGCATAACGTTCGCAGCGACAGTACCAGCGCGGCGCTGGGCTGGTTCTGGGCGGTTTACTCTATCGGCATCGGCGTGTTCGGCAGCTACATTCCTAGCTTTACCATTCCGCACATCGGGGAGATGGGCACCCTGTGGCTGGCGCTGGCATTCTGCGTAACCGGCGGGATCATTGCGCTGGTCTCTATGCGTAAGGTGGAAACGCCACGGCATATGCAGACTCTCTCCACCCGGGAAAAATTCGCCGAGCTGGGCCGTGCAGCGACGCTGCTCTACACCAACCGCAGTATTCTGCTCTCCAGCATGGTGCGTATCATCAACACCCTCTCCCTGTTCGGGTTTGCCGTCATCATGCCGATGATGTTTGTTGACGAACTGGGCTTCACCACCTCCGAGTGGCTTCAGGTCTGGGCGGTATTCTTCTTCACCACCATCTTCTCGAACGTCTTCTGGGGCGTGGTGGCGGAAAAAATGGGCTGGATGCGGGTGGTGCGCTGGTTTGGCTGCATCGGGATGGCGCTCTCGAGCCTGGCGTTTTACTACATTCCGCAGCACTTCGGGCATAACTTTGCCATGGCGCTGGTCCCGGCCATCGCGCTGGGGATTTTTGTGGCGGCCTTCGTACCGATGGCGGCGGTGTTCCCGGCGCTGGAGCCGCGGCACAAGGGGGCGGCGATTTCGGTGTATAACCTGTCAGCCGGTCTGTCTAACTTCCTTGCGCCGGCGATTGCCGTGGTGCTGCTGCCCTGGTTCAGCACGCTCGGCGTGGTCATCGCCTATACGGTGCTTTATCTGCTGGCTTTTGTTCTGTGTGCCTTTATCCGCGTCACGCAGCCGGGCTTAGAAAAAGCAAATAGCAGCAAGAGAGGGATGGCGGGTCTGCTGAATACTCCTCATCCTGAAACGCTGAAGGAGTAAGCGAGAGAACTTTCCTGCCGGGTCACGCTTATCCCGGCAGGAAGATGCGTGCGATTAGGCAATCGTCACTTTATTGTCCAGATAGACATCCTGAACCGCATTAATCAGCTTCACGCCGTCGGCCATGGATTTTTTAAACGCTTTGCGGCCCAGGATCAGCCCCATTCCGCCGGCGCGTTTGTTAATCACCGCCGTGCGCACCGCGTCGGTCAGATCGGTTTCACCGCCTGCTGCACCGCCGGAGTTAATCAGCCCGGCGCGGCCCATGTAGCAGTTAGCCAGCTGGTAGCGCACCAGATCGATAGGGTTGTCGCTGGTCAGCTTGCTGTAGACGCGGTCGTCGGTATAGCCAAAGTTCACCGCTTTATACCCGCCGTTATTCTCGGCCATTTTCTGTTTCACGATGTCCGCGCCGATGGTTGCCGCCAGGTGATTTGCCTGACCGGTCAGATCCGCTGATACGTGGTAATCCACGCCGTCTTTCTTAAACGCGTTGTTACGCAGATAGGCCCACAATACGGTCACCATCCCCAGCTTGTGCGCGCGCTCAAACGCGGCAGAGATCTCTTCTATCTGCCGACGCGACTGCTCAGAGCCAAAATAGATAGTCGCCCCGACCGCTACCGCACCCATGTTGAACGCCTGTTCGACGCTGGCGTACAGTGTCTGGTCGTATTCGGTTGGGTAGCTCAGGGTTTCGTTGTGATTCAGCTTGACGAGGAATGGAATGCGGTGAGCATAGCGGCGGGAAACGGAGGCCAGCACGCCATACGTCGATGCCACACAGTTACAGCCCGCTTCAATCGCCAGCTCGACAATGTTTTTCGGGTCAAAGTAGAGCGGGTTAGCAGCAAACGACGCTCCCGCCGAGTGCTCTACGCCCTGGTCAACGGGCAGAATGGAGAGATAGCCGGTCCCGCCCAGACGACCGGTATTGTAAAGCGTCTGCATGTTTCGCAGTACGGCAGGCGGACGGTTGTTGTCGACCATGACGCGGTCTACGTAATCATGGCCAGGCAGATAAAGCTGGTCGGCTGGAATGGTCATACAACGATGCTGTAAAAGGCTGTCGGCGTCTTTGCCAAGCAGTTGCGCAATATCAGTCATAGTGATGCTCCCGTAAGTCCGACATGATGTCGGAGCGTGTGATCCAAGCCCACGTTTTTGCAGGCAGACTAAGCCTGGTACCGACTTAACCTATTTTCCACCATTTGCAACTTTTTTAAGCACAATCTGCTGGCTCGTTTCGTGTACAACATTTTTGTTACACTGATCAAACAATCGCCTTAAAGGTATTTAAAAGGTATTATCACATGGTATGTTACATGCGTACCTCTGACATGCAGGATTAAAAAATGAAAACGAAAGTCCAACTGTCATTCATGATGTTCGTTGAATGGTTTATCTGGGGCGCATGGTTTGTGCCGCTGTGGCTGTGGCTGAGTAAGAGCGGGTTTACCGCCGGGGAAATTGGCTGGTCGTACGCCTGTACCGCGATTGCCGCGATCCTCTCTCCCATCCTTGTCGGCTCGCTGACGGACCGTTTCTTCGCCGCCCAGAAAGTGCTGGCCGTGCTGATGTTCGCTGGCGCGATTCTGATGTATTTCGCAGCACAGCAAACCCAGTTCAGCACCTTCTTCCCGCTGCTGCTGGCCTACTCCCTGACCTATATGCCGACCATCGCGCTGACCAACAGCATCGCCTTTGCGAACGTCGATGACGTGGAGGCTGATTTCCCGCGCATCCGCGTGATGGGCACCATCGGCTGGATTGCCTCCGGCCTGGCGTGCGGCTTCCTGCCGCAGATGATGGGCTATAGCGACATCTCTGACACCAATATCCCGCTGCTGATGACCGCTGCCAGCTCCCTTCTGCTTGGCGTCTTCGCGCTGTTCCTGCCGAATACCCCGCCGAAGAGTACCGGCAAGCTGGATTTCAAAGTGATGCTGGGGCTGGATGCGCTGATCCTGCTGCGCGATAAAAACTTCCTGGTGTTCTTCTTCTGCTCGTTCCTGTTCGCCATGCCGCTGGCCTTCTACTATATCTTTGCCAACGGCTATCTCACCGAAGTGGGGATGAAAAACGCCACCGGCTGGATGACCCTCGGCCAGTTCTCTGAAATCTTCTTCATGCTCGCTCTGCCATTCTTTACCAAACGCTTTGGTATTAAGAAGGTCTTGCTGCTGGGCCTGATCACCGCCGCCATTCGCTACGGTTTCTTTGTTTACGGCGGCGCCGAGCAATACTTCACCTACGCCCTGCTGTTCCTCGGCATTCTGCTGCACGGCGTAAGCTATGACTTCTATTACGTCACCGCGTACATCTACGTGGATAAAAAAGCGCCCGTGCACATGCGCAACGCGGCGCAGGGCTTGATCACGCTGTGCTGTCAGGGCTTTGGTAGCCTGCTGGGTTACCGTCTCGGCGGCGTGATGATGGAAAAAATGTTCGCATATAAAGAGCCGGTGAATGGGCTGACCTTCAACTGGGCCGGAATGTGGACGTTTGGTGCAATCATGATTGTGGTGATTGCCGTGCTGTTTATGCTGTTTTTCCGCGAATCGGATAAAGAGATCACCGCAATTGAGGTGGTTGATGGCGATACCGCGCTGACACGAGGGGAAGTTAAATGAAACAAGACCGTATTCTCGGTGCTCTTTACGGGCAGGCGTTAGGGGATGCGATGGGGATGCCGTCGGAGCTGTGGCCGCGCAAGCGGGTGAAAGCGCACTTCGGCTGGATCGACCGTTTCTTACCCGGCCCGGCTGAGAATAATGCCGCCTGTTACTTTAAGCAGGCCGAATTTACGGATGATACGTCGATGGCGCTGTGCCTGGCCGACGCGATTATCGAATGCGACGGGGAAATTAACCCTGACGTTATCGGTAAGCATATTCTGGACTGGGCGCTGGATTTTGACGCGTTCAATAAGAATGTGCTCGGCCCGACCTCCAAAATTGCCCTGAACGCCATCCGTGACGGCAAGCCGGTGAGCCAGCAGGAAAACAACGGCGTTACCAACGGGGCGGCGATGCGCGCCTCCCCGCTGGGATGCCTCCTGCCAGCCACGCGTCTGGCGCACTTTGTGGAACAGGTTGCGTTAGCCTCCAGCCCGACCCATAAATCGGATCTCGCCATCGCCGGTGCGGTGGTGATCGCCTGGGCGGTTTCACGCGCTATCGACGGCGAGCGCTGGCATCACATCGCCGATGCCCTGCCGGGTATTGCCCGTGCGGCGCAGGAGGCGAACACGACCACCTTCAGCGCATCGCTTTCCGCTCGTATTGAGCTGGCCCTGAAAACCGTGCGCGAAGCCAACGGTACCGAGTCCGCCAGCGAGCAGATCTATCAGCTTATTGGCGCGGGCACGAGCACCCTTGAGTCCGTTCCGGCGGCGATTGCGATGGTCGAACTCGCGGGTACCGATCCGAACCGCTGCGCGGTGTTATGCGCCAACCTGGGCGGTGATACTGACACTATCGGCGCGATGGCAACGGCCATCTGCGGCGCGCTGCACGGTGTACAGGCCATTGATCCGGCACTCAAAAACGAACTTGATGCCGTAAACCGGCTCGATTTCGGCCACTACTGCGAAAAACTGCTGCACTTCCGGGAGCAAAGGGAGGGCGTATGAGTGCTTTTGCCCGCCGTCTCGAAACCCTTCACGCCACGCGCCCCGTAACGGTACTCGGCGCGGCGGTCATCGACGTGATTGCCGACGCCTACGCCCTGCCCTGGCGCGGGTGTGATATCGAGCTGAAGCAACAGGGAGTGAATATTGGCGGCTGCGCGCTGAATATCGCCATCGCCCTGAAGCGGCTCGGCATTGCTGCGCAAAACGCCCTTCCCGTCGGCCACGGCGTGTGGGCCGATATTATCCGTAACGCCATGGCGAAGCAGGATCTGCACAGCGCCGTGGAAGCGGAAACGGGCGATAACGGCTGGTGCCTGGCGCTGGTGGAGCCTGACGGTGAACGGACCTTTATGTCGTTTAGCGGCGTGGAGAACCAGTGGCAGCAGCGCTGGCTGGACGGGTTAAGCGTGCCGGCAGGGAGCCTGATCTCTTTGTCCGGCTACCAGCTGGCGTCCCCCAGCGGTGAGCTGCTGACGGCCTGGCTGGAAAGTCTTCAGGATGCGACGCTCTTTATCGATTTCGGTCCGCGCATCGCGGATATTCCCGACCCGCTGATGGCGCGGATCATGGCCTGCAAACCAATCGTCTCGCTCAATCGTCAGGAGGCGGAACTTGCCGCCGAATGGCTTGGCGTAAACGTGGAAGAGCTCGGCACACGGTGGCAGCAGAGGTTTGGCGCTGCGCTGATCGTACGCCATGATAAAGACGGGGCGGTCTGGTACGACGGTGACGCTTCCGGACACGTTCCGGCGTTTCCTGCTACCGTGGTCGATACCATCGGCGCGGGTGACAGCCATGCGGGAGGTACCCTTGCCGGGCTGTCCGCGGGATGGTCACTGCCAGAGGCGGTGCAGCTTGGCAATGCCGTAGCCGCCTGGGTAGTCAGCCATCGCGGTGGCGACTGCGCCCCCACGCGCGAGGCCCTACTCCTCGCACACAAAGACGTATAGGTCGCTGCGGCAGTAGCTGATGCTGTACTCAATTGGCCGGTGCTGTTGATCGAGCGCGACTTGCTTGATCACCAGCACCGGTATCTTATCGTCCATCTTGATATGCGCCTGAAACTCGCTGTCCGGCATCCGGGCGCTGACGCGGGAACGGGTGCGCTGCGGAAAGATATTCTGGCTGCGGAAGTAATCGTAAAGCGAGACGCCGATGTCGTCCGGATTGGGGATTAATCCTACCGGTACCCAGGACTCCTCTATTGATACCGCATCGTCATCCACGTAGCGGATGCGCTTAAGCAGAAATACATCGCTGTCCGGCGCAAGGGAAAGGTGGCGGGCGATCTCCTCCGGACATTTCACGACGCGTTTATTAACCCACAGCGTGTTGGGCGTTTTGCCCCGCAGCACCACCTGCTGAGAAAACCCGCGCGCCTCTTTTAGCGAATATTCAAAGATATTGTTGATTTGCGTACCGTATCCACGCGCGCGGGTGACGACGCCGGCCTCTTCCAGCGCCTGCATCGCTTTACGCACCGTAATGCGCGACACACCGGCCAGCTGGCTCAGATCGCGCTCGCCCGGCAAAATATTACCGTGCGCGAGCACGCCGCTGCGTACCGCGTTTTTAACCGTTTCGGCAAATTTCAGGTACAACGGCGTGTTGTCCGGTGCGGCAATTCGTTCCTTGAGTTGAGCAATTAACCGGGTATGCGCTTGTTCCATCTCTGTTTTTCTCTGGCATAAGGTTTTATGCCAGTATACGGCTTACCACCATGCATGAAAATGGTGAACCGGCCCAATACCGTGACCCACTTCCAGAGAATCGGCTTTTGCCAGCGCGCACGAGAGCCAGATCTTCGCCTCCTGCACCGTATCCGCCCAGTTCGCGTTTCGGGGACGCAGCGCCGCCAGCGCCGCCGAGAGCGTACATCCCGTGCCGTGGGTGTTTTTGGTCTGTACCCGCGGGGCGGTGAAACGTTGAGCGCCATCGCGGGTGAAGAGCCAGTCCGGGCTTTCTGCATCATCAAGATGACCGCCTTTCATCAGCACCGCGCTGCATCCCATCGCCAGCAGCGCATTGCCCTGCTCTTTCATCTCACGTTCGTTTTGCGCGTGTGACGCATCCAGCAGCGCGGCGGCTTCAGGGAGGTTTGGCGTGATCAGCGCCACCTGCGGCAGCAGCTTTTTACGCAGGGTGTCGACGGCAGAGGCGGAGAGCAACGGATCGCCGCTTTTGGCCAGCATCACGGTATCGAGCACCACGTTTTTTATCTGATAACGTTTGAGACGTTCAGCGACCGCTTCAACAATGTCCGCCTCTGCAAGCATGCCGATTTTGGTGGTGTCGATGCGTACATCGCTGAATACCGAATCCAGCTGTGCGGCGACAAAATCCGGCTCAATACGATATACCGACTGTACACCGCGCGTGTTTTGCGCCACCAGCGCGGTGATAACCGAGCATCCGTAAGCGCCGAGCGCAGAGAAGGTTTTCAGGTCTGCCTGGATCCCCGCTCCGCCGCTGGGATCGGTTCCCGCAATAGTCAGGGCATTAATGCGTGTCATACCAGCTCCTCCAGCGCGTAAAGCGCATCCAGAAACGCCGGGGCAAAGCTGCCGGGGCCCCGGCTGTGAGTCAGTGCAGCTGCCCCTGCGCGCTTCATAAAGCCGCAGGCTGCCGTCGCATTATCAAGCCTGTCGCCAGGCAGCGAACAGCAGGCGGCGACGACCGCCGAGAGCGCACAGCCTGTTCCCACCACGCGGGTCATCAGCGGGTCGCCGCCCGCGACCGTACGGGTTCGCTGACCATCAGTGATGTGATCCACTTCTCCTGTGACGACCACAACGGCGTGGGTCTGGCGGGCGAGCGTCTGCGCAGCGGTCAACGCGCTCGCCGCCGTATCGGTGGAATCAACCCCGCGCCCGCCCGCACTCATTCCGGCAAGGGCGAGGATTTCGGAGGCGTTTCCACGAATGGCCGCAGGTTTGAGGGACAATATTTGCTGGCAAAATCGGGTGCGATACGCCAGCGCGCCAACCGCAACCGGATCCAGAACCCAGGGCGTACCCGCGGCTACCGCGCTCTCAATGGCCCGACGCATCGACTGGGCGCGCGGCGCGGTGAGTGTTCCCACGTTGATGAGCAGAGCATCGGCAAGCGCGGCAAACTGTTCCGCTTCCTCGGCTTCGATCACCATTGCCGGGGAAGCACCCAGCGCGAGCAAAACGTTGGCGGTGAAGGTCTGCACGACATCGTTGGTCATACAGTGCGTGAGCGGGGAACGGGTTCGGAATTGATGTAAAACGTGTGAATCGAGCAGGTCAGGCTGCATGGTTTCGCTCCTGCCGTGCGTGAAGAAGCGATGACCGGGCAGGCATCTGACTTCCCTACGCTGGCATTATCCAGATCAGGTAATACGGGTATTTCTCAGCCTTCACAAAGAAGGGCACCCCGAGTCAAATTACTTATAAAACAGCTATTTACGAAATAGCAATTCGTAGTCATGTAGTGTAACCGGGGGGTAACCCGGGTGCAAGGGGTTTTGGGCTGTCCGTTAATCCCCTGTAACGAACAATAAACGACAAGATATTAACTACCCTCTATATGTATACATTATTGTTCAGTTAATTATCCCGCCAGATTTGTTAAGAACACATGAAAAATATTATTTACTCACTGTGCTGAGAAATATTATTTTTATCCATAATGACGCACCGGGAGTGCTTTTATAAGACAGCCCACCTTCTTTCGTATGAAATAAACCCACATATTAATGTAAACATTTATTTTGCAGAATTTTATCTCTGTCAAACACTTAATTTAACTCTCTCATTTACCACCTCATTTTCACCTTAATGTTTACATTAATAACAACCGCAAAATGACTTTTACGCCGTCGGAACTATTCATAATATTTATGACTTAGATCAACATCATTGGTTTGCGTTTAATTGATAGTTTACTCGCGTTACTAAATAAGATTTAGACAACGTTCACCCGTTTTTTAAATCCACAAAACAAAGCGATTCAGCTTCAGTATTTTTCGACAATTAATGATGTGAGCTTTTCAAATGAAATCTATGAATAAAACCTTTATTGCTATTTTTGTAATGGGCGTTGTCTTAGCGGGTACAATGAGCCAGGCTGAAGCCGCGAATACGGTTTGGGACGATCAGCAAATCACTAATATTGTAAATGACCATCAGGATCAGATTGCACAAAACAACGCTGATAGCATTAACCGTGATATCGCAACGGATAACCGCTTAACGCAGGTTAATGACGACCTTCAGTCCACAAAACCAGGCGTGTTAGTCGTGGATAAAATGGCTAACGACGCACATCAGAAAGCGTTGCTTGTCGATACCGCCAGTCTGAAAAGTGAGACGGCCCTACAGGGTGTAGCGACTAACGGCACAGCCATTATCAACCTTCAACACGTCGATAATATTCAGGATAGCCGCCTTACTGCTCTCGAAAATGCACCTAAACCCATCAACGGTACAGATGGAGCGAAAGGTGATAAAGGGTGATACTGGCGCACAAGGCATTGCGGGAAGAAATGGGCGCGACGGTGTAGACGGTCATAACGGTAAAGATGGTGTGACAACCACCATAACACAACGATAGCTGGATACGGCTACCCAGGCGAAGGTCGCTAAAAATAGCCTGGCTGTTACCGCCGCCACGCAGGATCTGCAAGCCACCAGGCAGACATTACTGGCAATGAATACTAACACCAGCCAGCAATTTAAATCTCTGCGTGATGAAGTGGACAATAATAAGAAGCAGGCCAATGCCGGTATTTCAGGGGCGATGGCGGGTTTGCCACAAGTGCAAACCAATCAACGCGTCATGTTCTCTGCTGGCGGCGCGACTTACAACGGCGAGAGCGCGCTTGCTGTCGGTGCATCCGTTAACTTTAATTCCCATGTCATCGCGAAAGTGAGCTTCTCAGATGATACCGCGAATAATATGGGCGCTTCGGTTGGGATTGGAATGGGCTTTTAAAGCGTAAAACAATCATCGGGACAAATATAAAGCCTCATTTTAGCGGATGAGCATTTCGTTGATACAAAAAGATGTCTAAATATATTTTTATTTCGGTAGCCCTGTATCTGATGCTGATTTCGGTCGGGATCTGGATCGGCGTGATGTATGTCTCCTGGTATTTGTGTCGTTTTTAAGGCGGTAAAATGAAAAAAGTAATGATGTTCGTTATAGGTACTGCGGTGCTTGCAGGTTGTGTCTCGCCTGCGCACGCCATAAACGCCCATTATCGCGCTCAATTAGAGCGTTCGGGATGCACGCAAATGAGCGCTGGCGATGGCTCTTGTGATATCAGCAAAACCAAAGCGGAAAACGCGGCACAACACGAACCAGCGACATCCATTCACGATCCCCTGCGTGAAGCCTCGTTCTCGTCGGACACGGTTAACGCCACGCTTTCTAACGGCTTTTTTAGCGCCACCGTTAACGGCAAGAAAGCCAGCGTTAAACGCCTGAATGCGAATTTCTATGAGATCCGTGGTAATGGTTTTGTGATATCGCTAAGCCTGGATGAAAACGGTATTACGGACGCGTCGTGGAATAAAACGAAGGGACGCGAACACGGTATTTTACGCGTTAGCCAGAAATAAACAGCGTAAGGAGGCTCACTGCCTCCTTTTCACCTGACAATCGCACGATTTGTCACACTCTTTTGTCTGATTTTACAATGCGGATAAATCATACGTAAGCTACTGTTTTTATTTAGCATAAAGTGCAATCTCCCCCATACAAACGGCGTTCTTCCCTGCCCTGTGCCCTGTGTCACAAAACAGTAAGCAAATTAACCATTGAGCCCGGTGACAAAAGGCTCTATATTGGCGGCGTTTTTTTCAGGCCCCATCTGTTTTTTAACTTTTTATTCAATCGTTGCTCATAACGAAGCGGCGGTTGTAGGAGTGATATGATGACGGATAAAGTCCGTATTGACACCGTAGATGCCCACAAAAGCAACGAAACCTATCTGGCCCGTCAGGCCGAATTTGAATCTAACGTCAGGAGTTATCCGCGCAAATTGCCTTTAGCGATTACGAAAGCAGAAGGCGTGTGGATCACCGATGCAGATAATAAAGAATACCTTGACTGTTTAGCAGGCGCAGGCACCCTCGCGCTTGGACACAATCATCCTGATGTGCTGAAAAGCATCCAAAATGTCATTACCAGCGGCTTGCCGTTACATACCCTGGATCTGACCACGCCGTTGAAAGACGCGTTTTCAGAATACCTGCTCTCTCTGTTGCCTGGTCAGGGCAAAGAGTACTGCCTGCAATTCACTGGCCCGTCCGGGGCTGACGCCGTTGAAGCGGCGCTGAAGCTGGCGAAAAAAGTGACCGGTCGTAGCGGTATCATCAGTTTCTCTGGTGGTTACCACGGTATGACCCACGGCGCACTGTCCGTCACCGGCAACCTGTCTCCGAAAGAAGCGGTTGACGGTATGATGCCAGAAGTCCAGTTCATGCCTTACCCACACGAGTACCGTTGCCCACTGGGTATCGGTGGTGAAGCGGGCGTGAAGGCGCTGACCTACTACTTCGAAAATCTGATTAACGACGTCGAAAGCGGCGTGCGTAAACCTGCCGCGGTGATCCTCGAAGCCGTTCAGGGTGAAGGTGGCGTGAACCCGGCGCCTGTTGAGTGGTTGCAGCGCATCCGTAAAGTCACTCAGGAACACGGTATCCTGCTGATCCTCGACGAAGTCCAGGCTGGCTTTGCCCGTACCGGTAAATTCTTTGCCTTCGAACACGCTGGCATTGAGCCAGACATCATCGTGATGTCTAAAGCAGTCGGTGGCGGTCTGCCGCTGGCCGTGCTCGGTATCAAAAAGCAGTTCGATGCATGGGCGCCAGGTCACCATACCGGTACTTTCCGCGGCAACCAGCTGGCGATGGCTACCGGTCTGACCACGCTGAAGATCCTGAAAGACCAGAACATCGCGGGCAAAGTAGCTGCACAGGGCGAATGGCTGAAAGGCCAGCTGAAAGAGATGGCGAAACGCTATCCGGTGATCGGCCACGTTCGCGGTCTGGGCATGATGATCGGTATTGAAATCGTTAAGCCACATGAAGCCGCCGATCACATGGGTTGCTTCCCGGGCGATGGCGAGCTGTCTGCACTGATCCAGAAGAAATGCTTCGAAGCCGGCCTGATTCTGGAGCGTGGCGGCCGTAACGGTATCGTTCTGCGTCTGCTGCCTTCTCTGCTGATCAGCGATGACGAGCTGAAAGTCTTCCTGGATAAATTCGAGCAGGCACTGCTTGCTGCGGGCGTTAGCCCGGCGTAACCGGAGTTGTTGAATACGATGTCTGATTCAAACCCAATTTTGTTCTCCTCTGCGCAGAGCATTGAAGCTTACCAGCAGGCGATTGAACAAAGCACTCAGGCTGTGATGCAGTGGCTGAAACAGCCTGAGATGTACCAGGGCAAAACGGTCGCGGAGCTGCGCGACCGTATTAAGCTGGATTTCAACCCGAAAGGGCTGGGCAACGAAGCGGCGATCGAACGCGCCGTGGAGTTCTTCCTGAAAGACAGTTTGTCCGTTCATCACCCGCAGTGTGTGGCGCACCTGCACTGCCCAAGCCTGGTGGTTAGCCAGGCGGCGGAAGTGCTGATCAACGCCACTAACCAGAGTATGGACTCCTGGGATCAAAGCCCGTCCGCAACCATCATTGAGATCAAACTGATCGAATGGCTGCGTACCCGCGTGGGTTATCAGGCTGGCGACGCAGGCGTCTTCACCAGCGGCGGCACCCAGAGTAACCTGATGGGGCTGATGCTGGCGCGTGACGCGTTCTTTGCGCGTCAGGGCCACTCGGTTCAGCAGGACGGTCTGACAGGCGATCTGCGTAAGATCCGCGTGCTGTGTTCGGAAAATGCCCACTTCTCCGTGCAGAAAAACATGGCGCTGATGGGTCTGGGCTACCAGTCCGTGGTGCAGGTGAAAACTGACGAATTCTCCCGCATGGATCTCACCGATCTGGCGGCGAAAATCGAACAGTGCAACGCGAACGGCGAGCAGATCCTGGCGATTGTGGCCACGGCCGGTACGACCGATGCGGGTGCTATCGATCCGCTGCGTGCTATTGCTGAGCTGGCTGCGAAACAGAATATCTGGGTGCACGTTGATGCGGCCTGGGGCGGCGCGCTGCTGATGTCCGAGCAGTATCGTCACTACCTGGACGGTATCGAGCTGGTGGATTCCGTCACCCTGGACTTCCACAAGCAGTTCTTCCAGACCATCAGCTGCGGTGCGTTCCTGCTGAAAGAAGCGCGTCACTATGAACTGATGCGCTATCAGGCGGCCTATCTGAACTCTGAGTTCGATGAAGAAGCGGGTGTACCTAACCTGGTCTCCAAATCTCTGCAAACCACGCGCCGTTTCGACGCGCTGAAACTGTGGATGAGCCTGGAAGCGCTGGGTCAGGAGCAATACGCGGCAATCATCGATCACGGCGTGACGCTGGCACAGCAGGTTGCGGCTTACGTGAAAGAGCAGTCTGCTCTGGAACTGGTGATGCAACCCCAGCTGGCAAGCGTGCTGTTCCGATTCCGTCCGCAGGCGCAGATGGATGACGCCGGTATTGCCCTGCTGAACCAGAAAATTGGCGATGCGCTGCTGGAGTCTGGCCGTGCAAACGTCGGTGTGACCGAGCATAACGGTATCACCTGCCTGAAGCTGACCCTGCTGAACCCAACCGTGACGCTGGAGGACGTAAAAATCCTGCTGTCTCTGGTTGAGCGTACCGCGCAGGAAGTGATGGCGAAGTAATGCTTATCCCTCTCCCACCCGGGAGAGGGATTGTTTTTCCCGCGCTAACGCCTTTCCCCTTTTTTCCTCGAAGCATAGCCGTATTCATACTGGCTGTACCCCGAGCTGTAATACAGCGCTGCGGATTTAACAATATCGTTGAGGATTGTGCCGCTGACCTTCACGCCAACGTGCTGTAACCGTTTAACGGTATTCTCCATCTCTTTCACGCTGGTTTTATCGAAACGGGCAACCATTAGCGTTGTTCCGGCTGCTCTGGCGACCAGCGCGGCATCGGTGACGGCCAGGACCGGCGGAGTATCAATGATGACAATGTCATATTGCTCGTTAACCCAGGACATGACGGAAAGGAATCGTTCGCTTAACAGCAATTCTAACGGGCGCAGGGGTTCCGGGCCGCAGGTGATGACGTCAATTCCCCCTTTTTCAGCATGCTGAATGACCTCCGCTAAGTCGCGTTTCCCTTCGAGCAGGCAGGACAATCCGTGGCGGTTCTCCAGACCAAAAATATTATGAACATAGCCCTGGCGCATATCCGCATCAATAAACAGCACCCGCTGACCGCTCTGCCCGGCGATGGCCGCCAGATTCGTCGCCACCAGCGTTTTTCCGCAGTCCTGCGTGGGGCCAGAAATCATCACAATGCGGTTCTCAGCCTCCATCATGGTGAAATGCAGACTGGTCCGCAGCCCGCGCACCGCTTCAACAAACATATCAGCAGGGCGATCGACGGGCAGGAAAGGCACATCCGAGGTTTTGTGTTTCCAGCGACGAGAAAACGGATTTTTTCTGCGCAACTGCGTTTTACTCCACAGCCACTGTGAACGTGGCAACGTAGCCAGAACCGGCATCCCCTGCGCTTCCAGCTGTTCGGAAAGCGTGATCCCACGTTTGAACGCCTGACGTACCAGCACGGTCCCCATTGAGAGCATTAGCCCGAACAGCGCGCCAAGAACGATGATTAACGCTTTACGCGGCTTTATTGGGTCCGGCAGCGTAACAGCCTCATCAATGATCCTCACATTCCCGACAGCGCTGGATCGGGAAATATTCAGCTCCTGCTGGCGCGTCAATAGCTGTAAATAAATCGTGCGACCCGACTCAACATCGCGGCTCAGGCGTAAAATCTCCTGCTGCGTGGAGGGCATAGCTGACACACGGTTATTGAGACGCTCCCGTTCCCGCTCAAGGGTCTGTCTCTTTTCATGCAATGCACGATAGGTAGGGTGACTCTTTTTAAAGAGCTGGGAGATCTCTGCCTCCCGGAACGTCAGCTCATTTAGCTGATTCTCAACGTTAACAATCTGATCCAGGACAGATTTTGCCTCCAGAGACAGGTCCACCGAGTCGCGCTGCGCCCGGTAGGCATTCAGCCTCGCTTCTGCCTGATCAAGGTCCGCGCTGATTTTCGGCAACTGCGCCTGTAAAAAATCCAGACTACGAGAATCCTGAGCCTCCTGGCGCGCGATATTTTGCTGGAGATAATTTTCAGCAATTGCATTCAGCACCCGGGCGATGCTGTCAGGATCTTCGCCCGTCAGGGTTAAGGTCACGATACCGCTCTGTTTCTCCGATTCCGCAACCGTGAGACGCTTCTTCAGCGCGTTGATCGTCTCAAGCCGCGTCAACGACTTAAGCGAAAATTGCGTGCCTGGCTCAGCCTCAATCGACGTCACCAGCAGAACGATCCCTTGCGTAACCAGCGTTTTCCCAACCTGACCGTCGGCCTCAATGTTTTCGCCCGTCAGGTGATATTTTCCCGCTTCCTGTACGGTCAGCGTGAGCTCTTGCGCTTTGCCTTCCACCTGCGGGATCTGGAGTTCGCCTAACGTGATTTTGCCCTGCTCACGCCCTTGCAGACGCTGCCAGAGACGCCCCACCACAGGCAAAACGCGCTGCTTTGCCTGCTGTGTCAGAGCTAATTTGTCAACGGTCTCGCCGAGGATCATGCGGGATTTCAGCAGTAAAATTTCAGGGGCAACATCCGGCGACACATCGGTGCCCAGCTGGCTCAAACCTTTGAGCAGGTTGTTATCCTGTTTGTTTTCAATTTGCACCATGGCATCCGCCTGATAAACAGGTGGCGCAATCCAGGCATAGAGACCGGCGCACAGGATGAACAGGAACGTCACGCACAGAATCATCGTGCGGTGGTCGATCATCTCGACGAGCAAACGAACGAGATCGACTTCATGTTGTTGGGGTGCCGCTGCACCATAATTGTCTGTTGTGTAAGACGACATTAATGCTTCATTCCTTTCTGACCTAAACGACGTGCCCATTCCTGACTGGCTTTACCCAATAGCCCAAACACATATTCAAACGCTTCCCGGCTTTGACGGTAGGGATCGGGGATCTCCTGCGGCTCCAGCCATTGCCCAAAAAGCAGCGACTTTCCTCGAATCTCCGGCGCCATGGCCGCAATGAAGCGAAGATGTTCCGGCTCCATAACCAGGATAAGATCGGATCCCTGCATCAAATTGCGTGTCAGCCTGCGCGCCACATGACCATCGAGGGAAATCCCATGCCGCCAGGCTACGTCCTGGGCGCTGTCATCCGCCGGGCACCCTTCAAGCCCGAATATGCCCGCCGAGGCGATATATCTGTCGGGCAGGTGCTGGCGCAAAAGCCGCTCCCCAATCGGAGAACGGCAGACATTTCCGGTGCAAACCACGAGTATTGATTTGAACATTATTGCGGCCACGATCTGATGTAACGAACCGTTTCGGTAAGGTCATGCATCCCGCTGATGGTCGGAACAAGCTGTGATATCACACGATTCCAGCGGGACAGTGGTGCAGTGGTGACATAGACAATGTCATAGGGCTCAAGCTGAAACTCGGTGCCTAACACCATGGCTGATGCGTCCTGAGCATTGAGCTGGTAGAGGTTGGCAATTTTTTCTGAACGCTCGCTTTTCGGCAGCGAACGAATGACAAAAATTCCGGTGGCATCGGCCATATTCTGGTTCAGCCCACCGGCATTGCCCAGCGCTTCGGCCAGGGTCATGCCGCTGCGATCCATTTTCAGCGTGCTCTGTTTAACGACCTCGCCCATGACGAACACTTTCAGCGCATCGTTACGGGGGACAAACAGAATATCGCCGGGATAGAGCAGCTTATTTTGCGTGAGATCGCCATGCTGCATCAGCGCATATAGCGAGAGGCGCGTGTCCTTCCCATTATGCGTCAGCACGACATTGCGCCAGTCCGCGTCGGCAGAGAGCCCCCCAGCGGCGTTTACGGCATCCATGACCGTTAACGGGATATTGGTAATAGCCTGCTGCCCTGACTTCACCACCTCGCCCGTCACATAGGCTTTTTGTGAGCGAAAAGAGGCGACGCTGACATCCACCTGCGGGCTTTCAATAACATTGTTCAGCCGGGCCGTGATCTCCTCGCGTACCCGTGCGACCGTTTTGCCAGCCACCGGCAATTTACCGACATAGGGATAGAAAAGTGTGCCGTCGGCATTGACCCAGTTACCGGTGTCACTGGCGCTACGATACTGCCCTGCCGGGGTTGTCAGTTCAGGGTGATCCCAGACGGTGACGGTTAGAATATCCCCAACGCCGATACGGTATTCCCAGTTTTTGACCTGTTCATCCAGATTAGGATTTGCCTGAGATTTCAAAACCGATGGTCGCATTTTTTCAATTAACGAAGGCGTAAGAGGATAAACATCAATCCGTTTCTCAAGACGATCATTTGCATCTTCTGCGGCAATTATCTTTTTCCCAGCGAGATCGAGATGCTGGCCAGGGTAAAATACGCAGCCAGATAAGGGGGTAATAATTAAAAATAATATCGATACAACTGTTGTGTTTTTCATTTATTACATAATATCTTTTATAGTAGTGATTATCGTATACAGGATAAAACAGTAACATTTCACTCAAGCACAAGTTGCTGTTATTCAATGAATTAACAGAAACACAAAGAGTATTTATAAAACCACACGACATTCCTTTGGGCAGACTTTACAGCCCTGCATTGTCTTAATCAGGCTTTCGGAAAGAGGGTTTCAGGCAATCTTAAATGTTCTATTTGTTGAATGCATGCCTGAATCTTAGTAAATTTGCCTTGAAAATGTTTTTTCAGAATTAATTAATAAACCAATAATTATGTTATCTGTATAAGCTCATATTTATTCGTCGAAGTAATAATTAATGACGGTTGCGACTACACAAAACCGTGCACTTTTGTTACATTTTTTGCAAACTCACCCTGTGAGGATACTTAAAATGAACTGTCTGCCATCCGTTAGCGGATCTGCACACAAAAAGTATCAGTAACGATATGACTGGAGAAAAAATGGCTAAGCGTAAATTGTTGCTTCTGGGTGTATTACTGTCACTGGCGGGGGCCGCGCACGCTGCACCGCAAACATCGACAGCGCCTTCCGGCATCAAGGCCTATGAAGAGCAAGAGTTTATTGCCGATTTTACGAAGTTTAAAATCGGCGACACCGCGCCCGCGCAGTATCAGACGCCTGAGTACACCATCAAACAGTACCAGCTGCGTAACCTTCCCGCGCCCGATGCCGGCACACACTGGACCTACATGGGTGAGAATTATGTTCTGATTGGCGATGCCGATGGCAAAATCTACAAAGCCTATAACGGAGATATTTTCTATCACCGCTGATACGATCCTAATCCGTCCGTGGCAGGAGAGCGATCGCCCTTTCCTGCGCACGCTCTTCCTTCACGCCCGACGTGAAGCCTGGCCGTGGATGGACAATTCTGCGTGGCAGCTTGAAGATTTTGACGCGGCAACCCTGGACGAAGGGATTTGGGTGGCGGAGCAGGATGGGCACCGACTTGGCTTTGCCTCAGTCTCGACGAACGATAATTTTCTGCACAACCTGTTTGTCGATCCGAACTATCAGAGCCTGGGCGTCGGACATGTGTTGCTTGAACACGTGCAGAAGACGTTTACCAGCACGGGTTCACTCAAGTGTCTGGTGAAGAATGAGCGGGCGGTTGCGTTTTACCAGCGCCACGGCTGGCACATTGAGGCGACGGGAGATTCTCCGGACGGAGAGTATTATTTGATGCACTATCGGCTTGGGTAAAGTCAGGTGGCGCTACGCTTACCTGACCTACAAAATCGAGCCAGGCCGGGTAAGGCGAAGCCGCCACCCGGCACTAACGCGCAGAGGCGTTACACCGCGCGGAAGGCGATTTCACCCGGAATGACTTCGCCCTGCCAGTAAAGCTGCGCCGCAACGCGCCCCGCCAGCTGACGATAGATTTCCGTGAATTCGCTATCTGGACGGCTGACCACCGTCGGCTTACCGCTATCCAGATCTTCACGCAGTGTGATATGCAGCGGCAGTTGCCCCAGCAGTTGCGTGTGGTATTGCGCCGCCAGCTTTTCGGCGCCACCGGTACCAAAGATAGGCTCATGGTGCCCGCAGTTGCTGCAAATGTGCATGCTCATGTTCTCGACGATACCCAGTACCGGCACCTCCACCTTCTCGAACATGACGATGCCTTTTTTGGCGTCGATCAGCGCGATATCCTGCGGCGTGGTGACCACGACGGCGCCGGTAACCGGAATGTTCTGCGCCAGCGTCAGCTGGATATCACCGGTGCCCGGCGGCATGTCCAGTACCAGATAATCGAGGTCAGGCCACATTGTCTCCTGCAACATTTGCAGCAGCGCCTTGCTGGCCATCGGGCCACGCCAGACCATTGCGTTATCGTCCGTGACCAGGTAACCAATGGAGTTGGTCGCCAGACCGTGCGCCACGATTGGCGCCATGTGGGTGCCGTCCGGCGAAGTTGGACGCTGGTTTTCCGCCCCCAGCATGTTTGGAATGGACGGGCCGTAGATATCCGCATCCAGAATGCCGACTTTCGCCCCTTCAGCCGCCAGCGCAAGCGCCAGGTTCACGGCGGTCGACGATTTACCCACCCCGCCCTTGCCCGAGCTGACGGCGATGATGTTCTTCACGCCGTTAACGCCCGGCTGATTTTTCACGCGCTTGAGCGTGGCGATGCTGTGGCTTAGCTTCCAGTCAATTGCTTTTGCGCCGGTAATGCGCAGCAACTCAGAGCTGGTTTGCTCTTTCAGAGCATCAAAGGCGCTGGTCCAGACGAACGGCATCTGTAGCTCAATGTGCAGCGTATCGTCCAGCCATGCGACGTGATGAAGCGCTTTCAGCGTCGTGAGATTGTGCTTCAGGGTTGGATGCTGAAAATTAGCCAGCGTCCCGGCGACCATTGCTCGTAAGGCTTCCGGTGATTTGGCCTGGGATTGAGAACTCATCCCGACTCCTTTGTTCTTGTGAATAAGACCTTAGACAAACAAGTTTACCTGAAAGGCCGCGGTTTGTGCTTACTTAATAATGCCCCTTTTGGTAATATCGAAAACCCTTTTCACAGTTAAAAGAAGTAATGCCTACTATGACTCAAGTCGCGAAAAAAATTCTGGTAACGTGCGCCCTGCCGTACGCCAACGGCTCAATCCACCTCGGCCACATGCTGGAGCATATCCAGGCTGATGTCTGGGTCCGTTACCAGCGAATGCGCGGCCACGAGGTGAACTTCATCTGTGCGGACGATGCCCACGGCACGCCGATCATGCTGAAAGCGCAGCAGCTGGGCATTTCCCCGGAACAGATGATCGCCGAAATGAGTCAGGAGCATCAGACCGATTTTGCTGGCTTTGACATCAGCTATGACAACTATCACTCCACGCACAGCGACGAAAACCGCGAGCTGTCAGAGCTGATCTACACCCGTCTGAAAGAGAACGGTTTCATTAAAAACCGCACCATCTCTCAGCTGTACGATCCGGAAAAAGGCATGTTCCTGCCGGACCGTTTCGTCAAAGGCACCTGTCCGAAATGTAAATCCCCGGACCAGTACGGCGATAACTGCGAAGTGTGCGGCGCAACCTACAGCCCGACCGAGCTTATCGAACCGAAGTCCGTGGTCTCCGGCGCGACGCCGGTGATGCGTGACTCCGAGCACTTCTTCTTCGACCTGCCGTCGTTCAGCGAAATGCTGAAGGCGTGGACCCGCAGCGGTGCGTTGCAGGAGCAGGTCGCGAACAAAATGCAGGAGTGGTTCGAATCCGGGCTGCAACAGTGGGATATCTCCCGCGATGCGCCCTACTTTGGCTTCGAAATCCCGAACGCGCCGGGCAAATATTTTTACGTCTGGCTGGATGCACCGATTGGCTACATGGGGTCGTTCAAGAATCTGTGTGACAAGCGCGGCGACACCGTAAGCTTCGACGAATACTGGAAGAAAGATTCCGATGCCGAGCTGTATCACTTCATCGGTAAAGACATCGTTTACTTCCACAGCCTGTTCTGGCCAGCAATGCTGGAAGGCAGCAACTTCCGCAAGCCGACCAACCTGTTCGTACATGGTTACGTAACGGTGAACGGCGCGAAGATGTCTAAATCTCGCGGGACGTTTATTAAGGCCAGCACCTGGCTAAACCACTTTGACGCGGACAGCCTGCGCTACTACTACACCGCGAAGCTCTCTTCCCGCATCGACGATATCGACCTGAATCTGGAAGATTTCGTGCAGCGCGTGAACGCGGACATCGTCAACAAGGTGGTGAACCTGGCGTCCCGTAACGCAGGTTTTATCGCCAAACGCTTTGACGGCGTGCTTTCTGCCGAACTGGCCGATCCTGAGCTGTATAAAACCTTCACCGACGCCGCCGCTGCGGTTGGCGAAGCCTGGGAAAGCCGTGAATTCGGTAAAGCCATTCGCGAAATCATGGCGCTGGCAGACGTGGCCAACCGCTATGTGGACGAGCAGGCGCCGTGGGTGGTGGCGAAACAGGAAGGCCGCGACGCCGACTTGCAGGCGATCTGCACCATGGGTCTGAACATGTTCCGCGTGCTGATGACCTGGCTGAAGCCGGTTCTGCCGCAGCTGGCAGCCCGCGCGGAAGCATTCCTGAACACCGAACTGACCTGGGATGCCATCCAGCAGCCGCTGCTCGGCCACAAAGTGAACACCTTCAAGGCGCTGTATAACCGCATCGAGATGAAGCAGGTTGACGCGCTGGTGGAAGCATCCAAAGAAGAGGTGAAAGCGGCTGCCGCACCGGTGACCGGCCCGCTGGCGGACGATCCGATTCAGGAGACCATCACCTTTGATGATTTCGCCAAAGTCGACCTGCGCGTGGCGCTGATCGAAAACGCGGAGTTCGTGGAAGGTTCTGACAAACTGCTGCGTCTGACCCTGGATCTGGGCGGCGAGAAGCGTAACGTCTTCTCCGGCATTCGTTCCGCGTATCCCGATCCGCAGGTGCTGATTGGTCGTCAGACCGTGATGGTGGCAAACCTGGCGCCGCGCAAAATGCGCTTCGGCATCTCTGAGGGGATGGTGATGGCCGCAGGCCCGGGCGGGAAAGATATCTTCCTTTTAAGCCCTGACGAAGGCGCGAAGCCGGGTCAGCAGGTGAAGTAATAAAAAAGCCGGATGAGAATCCGGCTTTTTTTTGCCCGGCGGCGCTACGCTTGCACGGGCCTACGGGTTTTGTAGGCCGGGTCAGGCGAAGCCGCCACCCGGCTAAAATCACCCCTTCTGGTTATGCACCCGCTGCGTCAACCCACGCAGGAAATAACGCAGAAACTGATCCCCACACTCGCGGTAATTCTTATGATCCGGCGCGCGCATCATGGCGGTGATTTCCGGCATCGACACGCGAAATTTCTGCTCGGTCATGATCGCCAGAATGTCGTCAGTTTTCAGGGAGAAAGCAATACGCAGCTTTTTCAGCACCGTGTTGTTATTCACCCGACGCTCCAGCGCCAGCTCAGGCGCAGATTCATCTTTGCCGCGCTTGTCGTAGATCAGGCCATTCAGAAAGCCCGACAGAATAATGTCCGGGCAGCGAACAAAACCCTCTTCATCTTCTTTAGTCATCCAGGTGTCGAACCCGGCGGACGTGGATTCCATGTCGGAGAGCGCAAGAATGCGCACCATGTCATTATTGTTCGCTTTCAGGGTGTAGCGCAGGCTACGAAGAATATCGTTACTTAGCATAGAGCCTTCGAATGTCGATGATGCAATGGCGCGCAGTGTACCAGTTTTACAGCCCTATCGCCTCTTTCAAACTTTTCAGGTAGCGACGACTGACGGGAACGGTTTGCCCGGCACGTAACACCAGCTCGGCCTGGCCGTTATCTTCCAGACGGATCTCTTTCAGGTGCGCCATGTTCACCAGATACTGACGATGGCAGCGGATTAGCGGCGTGCGGCTCTCCAGCATGCGCAGGGTCAGCTCGGTAAAGCCTTCGTTACCTTCAGCGCTGGTGACGTATACCCCGCTCAGACGGCTGCTGACAAAGGCAACGTCGTCCATTTGCAGGAGGTAAATCCGGCTGTGCCCGGTACAGGGTATAAACTTCAGGGGCTGCTGATGCTCCGGCAGCAGCGTCACGTCCTGCACGGTACGCTCCTGATGCAGGCGGGTCAGGGTCTTTTCAAGCCGTTTCCCTTCAATCGGCTTCAGCAGATAATCAAATGCGTGCTCTTCAAACGCCTTTACCGCGTACTCATCAAAGGCCGTCAGAAAGACGATATAGGGACGGTGCTCCGGGTCGAGCATGCCGACCATCTCCAGCCCGCTGATGCGCGGCATCTGAATATCGAGGAACAGCACGTCCGGGCGCAGTTTATGCACCGCACCGATGCCTTCAATCGCATTGGCACATTCCCCCACAACCTCGATATCACTCAGCTCCTGCAACAGAACACGCAGGTTTTCCCGTGCTAACGGCTCATCATCGACAATCAGCACTCTTAACATGCGTTCTCCTCCAGCGGCAATCGTAAGGTAATTCGGGTATAGCGGTCTGGCTCACAGGCGACGGTGATACCGCAGTCGTCACCAAAATGGGCGCGCAGGCGTTTATCCACCAGGCTCATGCCCAGACCGCCTGACGCGGAAGCTTCATACAGCCCCGCGTTGTCTTCAATATCCAGCACCAGATGGTGGTTAAAACGGGAAGCGGAAATCATAATCTCTCCACTTCCCAGCAGCTGCGACGTCCCATGCTTAATGGCATTTTCTACAATCGGTTGCAGGGTAAAGGCCGGAAGATGCTGATACGCCAGATCGTCCGGGACGGATAACGACACCTGTAAACGTGACTGGAAGCGCGCTTTTTCAATTTGCAGATAGGCGTTTACATGCTCAATCTCGTCCGCGAGGGTGACGATCTCCGAGGGTCGCTTCAGATTTTTGCGGAAAAAGGTCGAGAGAAATTGCACCAGCTGCGCGGCCTGATCGCTGTCGCGGCGGATCACCGCTTTCAGCGTGTTGAGCGCGTTAAACAGGAAATGCGGGTTCACCTGAGCGTGCAGGAGCTTAATTTCTGACTGCGTCAGCAGCGCTTTTTGCCGTTCATACTGCCCCGCCAGGATTTGCGCCGAAAGCAGCTGGGCGATCCCCTCCCCCAGCGTGCGGTTGATGGAGCTGAACAGGCGGTTTTTGGCTTCGTAAAGCTTAATAGTGCCCATGACGCGCTGGTTTTCGCCCCGCAGGGGAATGACCAGCGTAGAGCCGAGTTTGCACTGCGGATGCAGGGAACAGCGGTACGGCACTTCATTTCCGTCGGCATACACCACTTCACCCGTTTCAATAGCGCGCAGGGTATAGGTCGAGGAGATCGGTTTGCCCGGCAGATGGTGGTCGTCGCCGGTACCGGTAAACGCCAGCAGCTTCTCGCGATCGGTAATCGCCACGGCTCCGATATCCAGCTCTTTATACAGCACCTGCGCCACCTTCATGCTGTTCTCCTCGTTGAATCCCTGCCGCAGGATCCCTTCCGTCGACGCCGCAACTTTTAAGGCGGTGGCAGAAAATGCCGAGGTGTATTTTTCGAACATGGCGCGTTTGTCGAGCAGAATGCGCATAAACAGCGCCGCACCTACGGTATTGGTGACCATCATCGGTGCGGCAATGCTGCTGACCAGATGTAACGCATCGTCAAACGGGCGCGCGATCAGCAGGATGATCGCCATCTGCGCCATTTCCGCCACGAAGGTAATCGCCCCTGCGGTAAAGGGACTGAACACTTTATCCGGGCGACCGCGCTTAATCATATAGCTGTGGACGAGACCACCGAGCAGCCCTTCGACGATGGTGGAGATCATGCAGCTCAGCGCCGTCATACCGCCCATCGAATAGCGGTGCAGGCCGCCGGTTAACCCCACCAGACCGCCGACAACCGGGCCTCCGAGCAGCCCGCCCATTACCGCGCCGATGGCGCGCGTATTGGCGATGGAATCTTCGATATGGAGACCAAACCAGGTCCCCATAATGCAGAATATGGAAAATACGACGTAGCAGAGGAATTTGTGCGGCAGACGGACGGTGACCTGCATCAGCGGGATAAACAGGCGCGTTTTGCTCATCAACCAGGCGATGACAAGGAACACGCACATCTGCTGAAGCAACAGCAGCACCAGATTAAACTCGTACATACTCACAAACCGCACATTCTAAAAACGCGTAACATACACTGATAGCGGTTAACTTTCTTTGAAACGTGCCAAAAAAGCGATAAATCGTGTCCGCCATCACACCTTTTGCCGGAGATAACCTGTCTTTCGTATAATTTGTACAAAAAAGAATCAAATCTTCCTGGTTCCGCAAAGTGGGTCTACAGTTAAGCTGGGGACGCGCAAGCCTGGGGGCGAAAATGGCGCTTTACACAATAGGTGAAGTGGCACTCCTGTGTGATATCAATCCCGTTACGCTACGGGCGTGGCAGCGACGGTATGGATTGCTTAAGCCGCAAAGAACGGACGGGGGGCACCGCCTGTTTAACGATGCGGATATTGACCGGATCCGCGAGATCAAAAGCTGGATCGACAATGGCGTACAGGTCGGCAAGGTAAAATCGCTTCTGAGCCAGGACGATCCAGATACGCAGCTTCTCTGGCGCGAGCAGCAGGAAACGCTGCTGAGGCTGTTGCAGAGTGGCAATTTGCAGCGTCTGCGCGGCTGGATCAAAGAACAGGGTCGAGACTACCCGGCGCAAACCTTGATCACCCATCTTTTTATTCCCCTACGGCGTCGGCTTCAGTGTCAGCAAACCACCTTACAGGCACTGCTCAGCATGCTTGATGGCGTGCTGATTAACTATATTTCCGTCTGTCTTGCCTCAGCGCGGAATAAAAACAGCAAAGATGCGCTGGTGATCGGCTGGAACGTACACGATACCACCCGACTGTGGCTCGAAGCCTGGATTGCCACCCAGCAGGGCTGGCGCGTTGACGTGCTTGCCCACTCCCTGGCCCAGCTCAGACCGGAACTGTTTGAGGGGCAGACGCTGCTGGTCTGGTGCGGCGAAGTCCCCTCCGCTTCCCAGCAGCAGCTCCTGACGGAATGGCGCGAACATGGTTATCCCGTTTACTCGCTGGGGCCAAATGCGTCGTAACGGCATTTAATGGTTCATTAACAGCTGCGCTTCACCGTATAATTGTTCCGTTAACAACAGGAGCACATGATGAAGGCAACGAAACTGGCCGTAATTACCCTCTTTGCACTGATGGCCATCAGCGGTATCGGTGGCGTTATGCTTGCAGGTTATTCATTTATTGTTCGCGGCGGTGTTGGCTGAGGTATCCGGCCAGGCGTTCAAACAGGCGATCCACCACAATCGCCGCCAGCGCAACCAGAACCGCCCCCTGAATAATGTAAGCCGTATTAAACCCGCTTAACCCGATAATGATCGGCGTTCCCAGCGTATTGGCTCCGACCGTCGAGGCGATGGTTGCCGTACCAATGTTGATAATCACGGACGTTCGCACGCCGGCGATAATCACCGGTGCGGCCAGCGGCAGTTCGACCTTCACCAGCCGCTGCCAGGCGCTCATCCCCATCCCTTCCGCTACGCTCAGCACCGATGCAGGCACCGCCGCAATCCCCGCCAGCGTCCCTTGCAGAATGGGCAACACGCCGTACAAAATCAGCGCAATGATGGCAGGCTCCTGCCCAAAACCGATCGCCGGCACGGCAATCGCCAGCACGGCCACCGGCGGGAAGGTCTGCCCCGTTGCGGCGATGGTCTCCACCAGCGGACGGAACTCCCTGCCCGCAGGCCGCGTCACCGCAATACCGGCGCCTGTGCCCAGCACGATGGCAATCACGCTTGACACCGCCACCAGCCAGAAGTGCGCCAGGGTGAGATTAACAAAGCTCTCCTGCTGGTAAACCGGACGCGGCAGCCCGGGAATAAGCGCATTAAACAGCGCCGCGCTGTGCGGCATCAGGTAGAGTAAGGCGATAAACAGCCCTGTCAGCCAGAGTAACGGATCACGAACCCACTTCACGCGTCACCTCCCCCGCCAGCAGATCGCGAAAATGGATCGTCCCGCATGGCGTCCCCTGCCCGTCCGCAACGGGTAATACCTCGCACTGCCGGGCGACAAACGCCGACAGAGCATCGCGCAGGCTCATCCCATCGTGCAGCGGTTCACCACCGATTTGCGCATCCTGCGGACGCAGATAGTCCCTGACGGTGCGCAGCGAGAGCAGCCTGACGCCCAGCTCGCTGCGGCCAAAAAATTCACGCACAAAATCGTTTGCCGGCGAGGTTAACAGCTCAAGCGGCGTTCCCTGCTGGACGACTTCGCCGTGATCCATCAGTACCAGACGATCGGCCAGCCGCAGCGCTTCGTCGATATCATGTGTCACCAGCACGATGGTGCGCCCTAGAATACGGTGGATGCGACTCATCTCCGCCTGAAGTGCGCCGCGGGTGACCGGATCCAGCGCGCCGAAGGGCTCATCCATCAGCAGCACCTGCGGGTTAGCGGCCAGCGCGCGCGCCACCCCAACCCGCTGCTGCTGTCCGCCGGAAAGCTGGTGCGGATAGCGGTCGCGAAGCGACGCGTCCAGGCCCAGCAGCGCCATCAGCTCGTCGACACGCTCATTGATCTTCCCCCGGGACCATTTTTCCAGCTGTAGCACGGTGGCAATGTTCTGGGCCACCGTCCAGTGGGGAAACAGGCCGATGGACTGAATGGCGTAGCCCATACGCCGCCGCAGTTCCAGCACCGGCAGGCTGCGGATCTCCTCTCCGGCAAAGCGAATCGTCCCGCTGTCATGTTCCACCAGCCGGTTGATCATCTTCAGCGTCGTCGATTTTCCCGACCCCGACGTCCCGATCAATACCGAGAACGCCCCCTCGGCAAAATGCAGATTGAGGTGGCTTGCCGCCGGACGGCCCGCAAAGGTTTTACTCACATCATGAAATTCAATCATTGGCTCTTCTCCTGAGCAGCGCGAGCCACAGGGCAAACAGGGCATCCAGTACGACCGCCAGCGCAATCGTGGGCACAACGCCCAGCAGCACCAGATCCAGCGCGCTGCTCAGCAGCCCCTGGAACACCAGTGCCCCAAAGCCGCCCGCCCCGATCAGCGCGGCAATCACCGCCATCCCCACGGTTTGCACCGTCACCACCCGCAGGCTGCGAACCAGCAGCGGAAGCGCAAGCGGCAGCTGTATTTTCCAGAAACACTGGCGCGCACTCATCCCCATCGCATGGGCGCTTTCCAGCACGTCAGGCGGAACCTGGCTTAACCCCGCCACCACGCCGCGCACCAGCGGCAGCAGCGCATACAGCACAAGGGCGATAAGGGCAGGCGTCAGCCCGGTTCCGGCAATGCCTGCCGCGGCCAACGCAGGGAAGGATTTCACCAGACCGGCCAGGGGGGCAATCAGCAGGCCAAACAGGGCAACGGAGGGGATGGTCTGAATAACGTTGAGCACGGTAAAGACGGCACCCTGGCGGCTGGGATGCCGGTAGCACCCGATGCCCAGCGGCACGCCCAGCAGCAGCGCCGGGATCAGAGTCCCGAACAGGATCGTCAGATGTTGCGCCAGCGCGTTGTCAAACACCTCCTGGCGGTTGGCGTACTCTTTTAACAGCGAGAGTTGATTCAGATCGCCACTGAAGAGGATCAGCAGAGGGATAACCCAGAATTGCGCGTTCAGCAGCCAGCGCCAGACGGGTAGCGGCGTGAGACGGCGAATGGCATCGCTACAGACCAGCAGACAAAGTGCCAGCCACAGCCACAGCCCGCTGCCAATCGACGTGCGCGCCAGCGGGCTTTCAACCGAGGCCATCTGCGTTGCCGCCTGTCCCGCGCTCCAGAACAGCACGATAAACAGTGCTTCGCTGAGCAGAAGCGTCAGCCAAAGGGCGGCTCGCCCTGGCCAGAAGGCTAAGGCTACAGTACTCGCCAGCGCCGCGCCCAGCAGTAGCGGCGTAAATGACCAGATCTGCCAGAGCGCGCGCGGTTCGCCCGACACCAGACGGTTTGGCGCGACATTTACAAAGGGTAACGCGACCGCCGCAATGGCCACACAGGCCAACAGCAGCAGGACGCGGTTATGACATTTTATTGGCACAGCCTTGTCCCGTTACTTCACAAGCCCTTGTTGTTTCAGGAAGTCGGCAGCCACCTTTTTGGCATCCAGCCCCTCAACGGCAATGCTGGCATTCAGCTGTTGCAGCGTTTTCGCATCCAGTTTTTCAAACACCGGTTTGAGCCATTCCGCAATATCCGGATAGGCTTTCAGCACCGCCTCGCGCACGACCGGGGTTGGGGCGTAAATTGGCTGAACGCCTTTCGGGTCGGTCAGGGTTTGCAGACCAAGCGCCGCGACCGGGCCGTCGGTGCCGTAGGCCATCGCCGCGTTGACGCCGGAGGTTTGCTGCGCCGCCGCCTTAATGGTCACCGCCGTGTCGCCGCCCGCCAGCGAGAGCAGCTGAGACTGATCGAGCTTGAAATCATAGGCTTTTTCAAACGCTGGCAGGGCATCAGCGCGCTCGATAAACTCTGCCGAGGCCGCGAGCTTAAACTCGCCCTTCTCTTTCAGGTAGCGGCTGAGATCGTCAAGCGAGGTGAGCTTGCCTTTCTCGGCAATATCTTTACGCACCGCGATGGTCCAGGTGTTGTTGGCCGGTGCCGGCGTAAGCCAGACCAGCTTATTTTTTTCCGCGTCCAGCTTTTTGACTTTTTCGTACCCGGCTTTGGCATTTTTCCAGGCCGGATCGTTTTCATCCTTGAAGAAGAATGCCCCGTTGCCGGTGTATTCCGGGTAGATATCCAGCTCGCCGGACGTGATGGCACCACGTACGACAGGTGTGGTGCCAAGCTGTACTTTATTGACCGTTTTCACGCCGTGGCTTTCGAGTACCTGCAAAATGATATTGCCGAGCAACGCGCCCTCGGTATCAATTTTGGAACCCACCTTAACCGGCTCTGCGGCCTGTAGCGGCAGGCTTAGCGCCGCCAGAAGCACCGCCGATCCTGTTATCCCCTTAATAATCGTCATTCTGCTTTCCTCAATATTTTGTGGCCTTTTTCATAGGCTTGAGACAAAAGCGTAGCTTAAAACAGCGAATTTAACCGTTTTTCGTACAAGATGAGAGGCATCCCCCGCCAGGCGGGGGATGGGGAGGAAGGTAAGATTATTGCAGCTCGAATTCGGCTTTGTTCACGCGGGCGGAATCCACGCCAATGAAGACGTTGAATTTGCCAGGCTCGGCATCGTATTTCATCTGCTGGTTCCAGAACTTTAGCGCATTCACGTCAATCGGGAAGCTGACCGTTCTGGTTTCGCCCGGTTTCAGGTTGACCTTCTCGAAGCCGCGCAGCTGTTTCACCGGACGGCTCATGGAGGCCGTGACATCCTGAATGTACATCTGGATCACCGTCGCGCCTTCGCGTTTGCCGCTGTTGGTCACCTCCACGCTGGCGGTCACTTTGCCGTCATGCTTCATCGTAGGCGCTGACATTTTCACGTCAGAGACCTTAAAGGTGGTGTAGCTCAGGCCATAGCCAAACGGATACAGCGGGCCGTTCGCCTCATCGAAATAACGAGACGTGTACTTGTTCGGCTTGTCGGCGTTATACGGACGACCGGTGTTCAGGTGGCTGTAGTAAACCGGGATCTGCCCGACGGAGCGCGGGAAGGACATCGGCAGCTTGCCGGACGGGTTGTAATCGCCAAACAGCACGTCGGCAATGGCGTTACCGCCTTCGGTACCGGCGAACCAGGTTTCCAGAATGGCGTCAGCTTGCTGGTCTTCTTTCACCAGCGCCAGCGGACGCCCGTTCATCAGCACCAGCACCAGCGGCTTGCCGGTGGCTTTCAGGGCCGCGATCAGATCACGCTGGCTTTGCGGGATAGTGATGTCGGTACGACTGGAGGCTTCGTGCGCCATCCCCTGCGCTTCACCCACCACCGCGACCACCACGTCGGACTGCTTCGCGGCGTTCACCGCTTCGTCGATCATCTCTTTCGGCGTGCGCGGATCCACCTTCACCGCTTCCTCGTACTGGTTGAGGAAGGTGACGATGTCTTTATCGTCGGTGACGTTTGCGCCTTTGGCGTAAACCACTTTTGCATTATCACCCACGGCGCTCTTAATGCCGGTCAGCACGGTAACGGACTGATCCGCCACGCCTGCGGCGGACCAGCTGCCCATGACGTCACGCTTGCTGTCGGCCAGCGGACCGACCACGGCAATGGTGCCGGATTTTTTCAGCGGCAGCGTGTCGAGACGGTTTTTCAGCAGCACCAGGCTTTCGCGCGCTACTTCCCGGGCTTCTTTACGGTGCAGACGGCTTTCGGCGTTGGTGTCCGCCGGGTCTGAATCCTTCGGCCCCAGATGGCTGTAAGGATCGTTAAACAGCCCCATGTCATATTTCACGTTCAGCACGTGGCGAGCGGCGTCGTCCAGCTCTGCCATCGTCACTTTGCCGCTCTTCACCAGCCCCGGCAGGTATTTGCTGTAGTACTCGTCGCTCATGCTCATGTTGATGCCGGACTTGAGCGCCACGCGTACCGCGTCTTCCGGATCGGACGCCGTGCCGTGTTTAATCAGCTCTTTAATCGCGCCGTGGTCAGAGACGGTAATGCCCTTAAAGCCCCACTGGTCGCGCAACACGTCTTTCAGCAGCCACGAATCGGAGGTGGCAGGCGTGCCGTTGAGAGAGTTCAGCGCTACCATCACCGCCCCGCTGCCCGCGTCCAGCCCTGCCTTGTATGGCGGCATGTAGTCGTTGAACAGGCGCTGTGGGCTCATGTCGACGGTGTTGTACTCTTTACCGCCCTCCACCGCGCCATAGGCGGCGAAGTGCTTGACGCTGGTCATCACCGAGTAACGATCTGCCGGGCTTTTGCCCTGCATCGCTTCCACCATGGTTTTGCCCATCGTGGCGGTTAAATACGTGTCTTCACCGAAGCCCTCCGAAGCGCGGCCCCAGCGCGGATCGCGGGAGACGTCAACCATCGGCGCCCAGGTCATATTCAGGCCGTCGTCTGCGGCTTCATATGCCGAAACGCGCCCGACGGTTTTCACCGCATCAAGATTAAAAGAGGAGGCTAAGCCGAGGCTAATCGGGAAGACGGTACGCTGGCCGTGCACCACGTCATAAGCGAAGAACAGTGGAATTTTCAGGCGGCTCAGCTCCATCACCTGATCCTGCATCTTGCGGATATCCTGGCGGGTAACGGTGTTAAAAATGGCCCCTACCTGCCCGTCTTTGATCATCTCGCGAATGGCTTCCTTCGGGTTATCCGGACCGACGCTGATCAGGCGTAGCTGGCCGATTTTCTCATCGACCGTCATCTTTTTGAGTAAATCCGTGACAAAGGCGTCGCGGGCTTCGGGCGTGAGCGGGTGATTACCAAACAAATCCTCTGCCAGCGCAGGTTGCAGCGCCAGGCTGACGGCAACACCTACAGAACATAGCCATTTCATGTTGTTATTCTCTCTCATCAATAACCGCGGGAAGCACCCGGCCAGACCGTGCGAAAAGCGCAGTGTGCCACAAAGCCTGAAAACCTTGCAGGGTTATTCTCTGATTTTTCTCATGAATACCCGACCGCTCAACGGCTAATCGCGCTATGCTTTACAGCGAGAAATTTGCCCCACCACAAGGAGTGGAAGATGTCTTCTGTTCGAACTGACGATAACACTACATTTATTAACGAACTGTCGCGCCTGGTTGGTCACTCTCACCTGCTTACCGACCCGGCCAAAACCGCCCGCTACCGTAAGGGCTTTCGCTCCGGCCAGGGCGACGCGCTGGCGGTGGTCTTCCCCGGTACGTTGCTCGAACTGTGGCGCGTGCTCAGCGCCTGCGTTGCGGCAGACAAGATTATTTTAATGCAGGCTGCGAATACCGGCCTGACCGAAGGCTCCACGCCGAACGGCAACGATTACGATCGTGACATCGTGATTATCAGCACCCTGCGCCTCGACAAACTGCACCTGCTGGACAAGGGCGAACAGGTGCTCGCCTTCCCCGGCACCACGCTTTACTCGCTGGAAAAAGCGCTTAAGCCGCTGGGACGCGAACCGCACTCGGTGATCGGCTCATCGTGCATTGGCGCCTCGGTGATCGGCGGGATCTGCAATAACTCCGGCGGCTCGCTGGTGCAGCGCGGCCCGGCTTACACGGAAATGTCGCTGTTCGCCCGTATCGATGAAAACGGCAAGCTGACGCTGGTTAACCATCTGGGGATCGATCTGGGCGTAACGCCAGAGCAGATCCTCAGCAAACTCGACGATGACCGCGTAAAGGACGAAGACGTTCAGCACGATGGCCGTCACGCGCATGACCACGATTACATCACCCGCGTGCGCGATATCAATGCCGATACGCCGGCGCGCTATAATGCCGATCCGGATCGCCTGTTTGAATCCTCCGGCTGCGCGGGCAAGCTGGCCGTTTTTGCGGTGCGCCTCGATACCTTCCCGGCAGAGAAAAAGCAGCAGGTGTTTTACATCGGCACCAATCAGCCGGAGGTGCTGACGGAGATCCGTCGTCATATTCTGGCCGAGTTCACTCACCTGCCGGTGGCGGGCGAGTATATGCACCGGGACATTTACGACATCGCCGAGCGCTACGGCAAAGATACCTTCCTGATGATCGACAAGCTCGGCACCGACAAAATGCCGTTCTTCTTCACTATGAAGGGCCGCACCGACGCGATGCTGGAGAAAGTATCGTTGTTCAAACCGCACTTCACCGACCGCTTTATGCAGAAGCTGGGTAACGTCTTCCCGGCGCATTTACCGGAGCGGATGAAGACCTGGCGCGACAAGTATGAGCACCATCTGCTGCTGAAAATGGCCGGGGACGGAATTGCCGAAGCGCAGAGCTGGCTCACCGAATTCTTCAAAACCGCCGACGGGGATTTCTTTGCCTGTACGCCGGAAGAAGGCAGCAAAGCCTTCCTGCACCGCTTCGCCGCGGCGGGTGCTGCCATCCGTTATCAGGCGGTGCATTCCGAAGAGGTGGAGGATATTCTGGCGCTGGATATCGCCCTGCGTCGCAACGATACCGAGTGGTTTGAACATCTGCCGCCGGAGATCGACAGCAAGCTGGTGCATAAGCTCTATTACGGCCACTTTATGTGCTATGTCTTCCATCAGGATTACATCGTCAAAAAAGGGGTTGATGCACACGCGCTGAAAGAACAGATGCTGGCGCTGCTGCACGAGCGTGGCGCGCAATATCCTGCCGAGCACAACGTAGGACACCTGTACAAAGCGCCGGAGACGCTTAAACAGTTTTATCGCAAAAATGACCCTACAAACAGTATGAACCCGGGCATTGGTAAGACAACGCGGAAGAAATACTGGAAAGAGAGTGCCGAAACAGAGGAACACAATACGCAAGCCTCTGATGAACTCTTATAGCCAAATTTAAGAGATTGTTAAGCCCTCCTCAAACGTACTAGAGTATCTGCCTGTTGCCAGAGAAACGTTTCTCTGGCTTTCCAAACAAGGAGCGGGCAGAACATGTCGGCTGTAGAAATTTTCCCCGAAACTGAAATCGAGGTGCGCGACGCCCTTCCTGACGATGCGCATGCCATCTCGGCGATATACGCCTGGCATGTGCTTCATGGCCGTGCGTCCTTCGAGGAAATTCCTCCCACCGTCGATGAGATGCGTCAGCGGATGAAGAGCGTGACCGACAGCGGTTTACCGTGGCTGGTTGCGCTGTATCGCGGCATTGTTGTCGGCTACTGCTACGCCACGTTTTATCGTCCACGCCAGGCCTACCGGTACACCCTTGAGGAATCCATCTATGTGGATGCCAGCACTACCGGGCGCGGGTTTGGCTCGGCCTTACTCCAGGCACTGATCGCCCGTTGTGAACAAGGACCCTGGCGGCAGATGATTGCCGTGGTTGGTGACGGAAACAATAATGCGGGATCGTTACGGCTGCATAAAAAACATGGCTTCGAGGTTGTCGGTCAACTGCGCAGCGTGGGGTATAAGAAGGGCGACTGGCGGGATACGTTGATCATGCAGCGTCCACTCAACGATGGTGACTGGACGCTGCCGGAGTAGGCGCTTTCGCCCGGTGGCGCTTCGCTTACCGGGCCTACGTATCGGGGCCGCTTTAGGGCCGTAGGCCGGGTAAGGCGAAGCCGCCACCCGGCACAGACAGGCGGCTCAGTCGTTCTGCGCCGTCGCCATCTGTTCCGCTTTCTGCTTTTTATACGCCAGCGCTGAAGCCGGCACCGGCTGCACTTTCCCGGTTTCAATCCAGGTGCGCAGGCGGCTGGCGTCCGCAAAGTGGGTATATTTGCCGAAGGCATCCATCACCACCAGCGCCACTGGCTTACCGTTAAACACGGTGCGCATCACCAGGCAGTGCCCTGCCGCATTAGTGAATCCGGTCTTGGTTAACTGAATATTCCAGTTATCGCGATACACCAGATGGTTAGTGTTGCGGAACGGCAGCGTATACGCCGGGTTCGAGAATGTCGCCATCTCCTCACGCGTGGTACTGAGCTGACCGATCAGCGGGTATTGCTTACTGGCGATCAGCAGCTTGGTTAAATCACGCGCCGTCGAGACGTTATGAATCGACAGACCGGTTGGCTCTACGAAATGGGTATTTTTCATCCCCAGCGCTTTGGCTTTGGCGTTCATCGCGCGGATAAACGCGTCGTAACCACCAGGATAATGGTGGGCAAGGCTTGCCGCCGCGCGGTTCTCAGAGGACATCAGCGCCAGCAGCAGCATATTTTTACGGCTGATTTCACTGTTCAGACGCACGCGAGAGTAGATCCCTTTCATCTCTGGCGTGTGGCTGATATCCACCTTCAGCTTTTCGTCCAGCGGCAGTCGTGCATCAAGCACCACCATCGCGGTCATGACTTTGGTTATGGAAGCGATCGGGCGCACCAGATCCGGATGACTGGCGTAGATCACCTTGTTGGTATTCAGGTCAACGATCATCGCGCTGCCGGACGCAATCTGGGGTTGCGCAGCAGCGGTGGCGACTGCGGTCGTTTTGGCGATGGCTGGCGCGGTAGCGGAGACGCCCAGCAGCAGCGCAAGACTAAGGAGTGACACTCGAAATTTCAGCATGATGAGACTTCTGATAATGATTCACGCACGTTATGACGTACACCGCCTGTGTCAACGGATAAACACAGGCTGGCTTCGGCATCATAGCGATCACCGTGCGTTGTCGCCAGCGGAGAATCATAACCAGATGCTGCATTGCTGGCATTTACGCCAGCAATGCAGGGAACTTAAAAGAGACGGTATCCATAACCCCAAAGAATAACTGTCAGGGCCAGTAGCGCCTCAAGGACCAGTACGCCGATGGCAAGCGTAGAGCTGGAGAAGCTCAGGCCCTCTTCTTTATTGATATTGAGGAAGGTTGGCACCCCTACATACAGCAGATAACCGGTGTAAAAGAGGGCAACCGTACCGATCAGCGCGCACAGCCAGACCAGTGGATAGAGCGCGACAATACCGCTCAAAAACAGCGGGGTCGCGACGTATCCGGCGAAGACCATACAGTGTGCCAGCGACGGGCGCTGCGGATAGTTGCGCGCCATCCAGTGGATGACCCGCCCCATCACCGCCACCCCGGCCAGCATCAGGCCATAAAACAGAATGGCCAGGTACAGTCCGGTAAACCAGGAAAGCTGAACCACGGTGCCGTCACCAAAGTTCCAGCCTATCTGCGTAGTACCAATAAACGCGCAGACCACCGGCACCGCTGCCATCAGCAGGACATGGTGGGTATAGTGATGCGCGACCGTTTCGTTCTCGTTACGGATCACCTGCATTTCACGATCGGGATGGGAGAAAAGTCCCCAGACATGGTTCATAACGCCCCCTTGTTGTCGGCCCATCAGCGATAGCTTAAGTATAATGCAGGCTTTAGATTATTTTATGTACAGTGGGAAATTTCCGTTGATTGCCGCGCGGTTGATGGATGGGGTATATGATTAACGCAGGCACAGTAAGGGAGATGACGTTTACGTAATGGATATCAACGGTCTTATTGAACAATATGGATACGCCGCGCTGGTGATCGGCAGCGTCGCGGAAGGCGAAACCATCACGCTGCTGGGCGGGGTGGCCGCACATCAGGGATTGCTGAAATTCTCGCTGGTGGTCGCCGCCGTCGCGTTGGGCGGTATGATTGGCGATCAGCTGCTCTACTTTCTGGGGCTGCGCTTTGGCCCAACGCTTTTGCAACGTTTTGCTAAGCATCAAAAGAAAATTCGCCGTGCTCAGCGGCTTATCCAGCGACGTCCCTGGCTGTTTGTGATTGGTACCCGCTTTATGTACGGCTTTCGCATCATCGGGCCAATACTGATTGGCGCGAGCCGCTTACCGCCGAAAATCTTCCTGCCGCTGAACATTCTCGGGGCGATTGCCTGGGCGCTGATTTTCACCACGCTTGGCTACGTGGGTGGCGAAGTAATAGGTCCGTGGCTGCATAATCTCGATCAGCATCTTAAACACTGGGCCTGGTTGATCCTGGTTGTTGCGGTGGTGATTGTGGTACGGCTGTGGCTGCGGCACAGAGAGAAGAGGCGGGATCAGGAGTGAGTGCGGCCTGATGCCCTCACCCCGGCCCTCTCCCACAGGGAGAGGGGGTTTTTAGTTCCCTCTCCCACAGGGAGAGGGTTAGGGTGAGGGGAACCTATCCCTCCGGCTTAAACTGCGGATTCGCCAGCATAAAACCGCCGTCGACGATAAACGACTGCCCGGTGGTGTAGCTGGCGTCGCTGTCACACAGCCACGCCACCAGGCTGGCAATTTCTTTGGTATGCCCTGGCCGTGCCAGCGGGATTTCCGGCATTGCGCCTTCTTTCACTTCGCTGTCGTCCATATCATTCATCGGCGTGGCGATCGCTCCGGGCGCAACGGCGTTCACCAGAATCTTATGTTTAACCAACTCCAGCGCCATCGACTTTGTTAACCCGCCCAGCGCATGTTTGGCCGCCGTATAGGCGCTGGCGTCCGGCAATGGCGTATGTTCATGCACCGAGGTGATATTCACGATCCGCCCCCCTTCCCCCTGCTTCACCATCTGACGCGCCGCGATTTGCGAGCAGTGAAACGCGCCGTCCACGTCAACGGTGAATATGTGCCGCCAGTCGTCAAACGACAGGTCCAGAAATGGCGCTTTATTCATCGCCCCGGCATTGTTAACCAGCACATCCAGCCGCCCGAAACGCGTAATCAGGGTTTCAATGGCCTTTGCGCCTTCCGGCAAATTGCTTAAGTCGAGATGAATGGCCTCGGCACGCTGCCCGCGCGCTTCAATTTCACGGCAGGTTGCCAGCGCCCCTTTCTCATCTGAATGCCAGGTTACTCCGACATCAAACCCGCGTTCGGCCAGCATCAGGGCCGTCGTTTTGCCAATTCCTGAATCCGATGCGGTAACAATTGCGACTCGCGTCATACTCACCTCCTGATAATCTGCAAAGAGGTAAGTATAGATAATACGCAATGTTAGCCGTGATGATATCCGCCACCCAGCGCGGAGGTGAGCTGGAGCGTGGCATCCACGTACTGACCTTTCAGCATGAACCCGGTAATACGCTCTTTGAGCGCCGGAATTTTTGCTTCACTCACTCGGGAGCCGGCAATGATCCCGGCGCTGAAACGCGCCTGTGCCAGCGCAACGACGCGCGCCGCATCTTTTTCGATCTGCTGCTGGTGCTGATTTTTGGCGGTCAGCGTTTCCACTTCGCTGGCCGTCCGGGCAACCTGGTTTACGGCATCTACCACGGTCTTGTTGTAGTTCGCCACGGAGAGGTTGTTTTGCGCCTGGGCGATATCCAGGTTCGCATTCAACCGACCGCTGTCAAAAATTGGCAGCGTCAGCCCGGCGGTTACGCCCATTTGCTGCGCAGATGAGCGGAACAGGTCACTCAGGTGCAATGCATCCTGCTGCAAGAATGCCATCAAATTGATGTCAGGGTAGAACGCGGCTCTGGCGGCATCCACTTCGCTCATGGATGCTTCGATATACCAGTGCGCCTCCTGCAAATCCGGGCGCCGAGCCAGCAGTTCATAACCGAGCGTTGACGGCAGCGACGCCTCTGCATCAGGTAAGGCATGCCGGGCGAGCGTGACTGAAGGGGTATGGGTCAACGCATTCAGACGCGCCTCAATGACCTTCATTTTGCCGTGCACGTCAGCGAGCTGCTCATCGGTTTTGCTGGCATTAATATCCGTTTCAACGCCTTCCACCGAGGAGGTAATGCCGTGCTGATAAAGCTCACGATCGGCACCGATGATATTTTCCTGCTCCCGTTTGATTTGCGCGAGTACGTCACCCACCGCGGCCTCGGTCTGCCAGTCCCAGTACAGCCGCGCGACGCTGCTGGCGAGCAGCTGGCGGGTCTGCTCCAGCTCCGCTTTTTGCGCATTCACCTGACCGATGCGGGCCTCAATTTGGGCGCGGTTTTTACCCCATAAATCCAAATCCCAACCCGCCGTCAGACCAAAGGTGCCGTTGGTGTACCAGGGGCCGGTTGTCCCCGCCGCCGGATCGGTCAGCGCAAATGGACCCATCAGCCCCTCTGCCGACATTTTTTGCCGTTCAACATCTGCGGAAAAATCCAGCTGTGGACCCTCAGCAGCGACAGCGGCTTTCGCCTGTGCTTCCGCCAGGGTAATACGCTGACGGGCAATTTGCATATCCGGCGCATCCGCCAGCGCTTTGTCGATCAGCGCGTTGAGCTGGGGGTCGTTAAAGTCTTTCCACCATTCGCTTTTTGGCCAGTCGGCATGACGCAGTTGGGTATTTACAGCTGCGGCGGCGGCTTGCGTTTTTACTGGAGACACCGTGGCATGTTCCGGCGCGCAGGCGGCCAGCATAAAAACAAGAGGAGCACTCAGAGATAAAGTAAGAGAACGTTTCATTACGCCATGAACTCAAAAAAATAAAGGCGCAACTTACGCTTACTGACGTTCCGTTTTTTAGTAACGCGTGGCAATCCGCATATTGTTATACATTTTCATATCCGGAAATTTATTCCCCAAGACAATGATTTAATTTCATGTATTCATGCTAATTATGAATTGACTGCTACACTTACTTCGACAGACATACGCAGGAGAGGCGAATGAAAATATTATTGTGGGTTATTTTGATTATATTTCTGATAGGGCTGCTGGTGGTAACAGGCGTATTCAAGATGATTTTCTGATTCTGTTGCCCGGCTCCGTGCCGGGCAAACTCTTCACACTTCGCTCAGGACTTCGACTGGATCACCCGGGCAATATCCGCAGACGTCTGTAGGGTACGGATCTCCTGAAATAATCCCAGCGCGTCGTCGTACTCTTTACGCAAATAACTCAGCCACTGCTTAATGCGCGCGACGTGATACAAGCCGGTATCGCCCTGCTTTTCCAGCCGCGTGTATTTTTGCAGTAGTTTCACCACATCCGCCCACGGCATCCGCGGCTCATTATATTTCACCACCCGGCTGAGGTTCGGCACGTTCAGCGCACCGCGGCCAATCATCACGGCATTACAGCCGGTCTCTTTGAGGCAGGCCTGCGCGCTCTCATAATCCCAGATTTCGCCGTTGGCAATCACCGGGATCGTAAGCCGTTTGCGGATCTCGCCAATCGCCTGCCAGTTAATGCGCTCGGCTTTATAACCATCCTCTTTGGTTCGCCCGTGCACCACCAGCTCGGTGGCGCCCGCCTGCTGCACCGCGTCAGCAATTTCGAACTGCTTGTCGTCGCTGTCCCATCCCAGACGCACTTTGACCGTCACCGGCAGGTGCGATGGCACCGCCTCACGCATGGCCTTTGCGCCGCGATAAATCAGCTCCGGATCTTTAAGTAGCGTCGCCCCCCCGCCGCTGCCGTTGACCAGCTTTGACGGACAGCCGCAGTTAAGATCGACGCCGTACGAACCAAGCGCTACCGCGCGGGCGGCGTTTTCAGCCAGCCACTCGGGATACTGGCCGAGCAGCTGGACACGCACCAGCGTACCGGACGGGGTACGGCTCTGACGATGCAGTTCCGGGCAGAGACGATAAAATGATTTTTCTGGCAGCAACATATCGACCACGCGCAGGAACTCCGTCACGCAGAGATCGTAATCGTTCACCTCGGTAAGCAGCTCGCGCACGAGAGAGTCGAGCACACCTTCCATCGGGGCCAGTAAAACACGCATTCTGAGTACCTGTGAAAAAAGACGCGCTATAGTAGCTGCTCTCTATGTATGTTGAAAGCCCGGCGTTCCATTGCGGAATGTCTGGTATGCCCAAAATTCATGATGTGATCCGTGGCACATTTTCAGGTTTAATTGTATGATGAATACGTCTCAGCAAGGACTTTCACCATGAGCAAATCACTGAATACTATCTGGCAATACCTTCGCGCCTTCGTCCTCATTTATGCCTGCCTATACGCCGGCATTTTTATCGCTTCGCTGCTGCCGATTACGATACCCGGCAGCATTATCGGCATGCTGATCCTGTTTGTGCTGCTGGCATTACAGGTGCTGCCCGCGAAATGGGTTAATCCGGGGTGCTTCGTTCTCATTCGCTATATGGCCCTGCTTTTTGTGCCTATCGGCGTTGGGGTGATGCAGTATTACGATGTGCTTAAAGCGCAGTTCGGCCCGATTGTGGTCTCCTGCGCCATCAGTACGCTGGTGGTATTCCTGGTCGTCAGCTGGAGTTCACACATTGTGCATGGCGAACGCAAGGTCGTCGGGGAGAAAACAAAAAAATGATGGCGAATATCTGGTGGTCCCTGCCGTTAACCCTGGTGGTGTTCTTTGCTGCGCGTAAGCTTGCGGTGCGTTTCAAAATGCCGTTGCTCAACCCGCTGCTGGTCGCCATGGTGGTGATTATTCCTTTTCTGCTGCTCACCGGCATTCCTTATGAACGTTACTTCGCCGGGAGCAAGATCCTCAACGATTTGTTGCAGCCTGCCGTGGTGGCGCTGGCGTTTCCTTTATATGAGCAACTGCATCAGATCCGCGCGCGCTGGAAATCCATCATTACCATCTGCTTTGTGGGTAGCCTTGTTGCGATGATCACCGGTACCTCGGTGGCCTTATTGATGGGCGCGTCGCCGCAGATCGCCGCCTCTATCCTGCCTAAATCCGTCACCACGCCGATTGCCATGGCCGTGGGCGGCAGCATCGGGGGCATTCCGGCCATCAGCGCCGTGTGCGTGATTTTCGTCGGTATCCTGGGCGCGGTGTTTGGTCATACGCTGCTGAATATCATGAAAATTCGGACCAAAGCGGCACGCGGTCTGGCGATGGGTACCGCCTCGCACGCGCTGGGCACCGCACGCTGCGCGGAACTGGATTATCAGGAAGGGGCATTCAGCTCGCTGGCGCTGGTGATCTGCGGGATTATCACTTCCCTGGTCGCGCCGTTTATCTTCCCGATTATTCTGGCAGTCATGGGCTAAAATTTGCGATGCGTCGCGCAAATTTCATTTTCATTTCATAAGTTGCACACATAATGAGATTTGGATCACATATAAAGGCCGTACGGCTCCGTACACTACCGATCCATTAACCTTGATGAGGCAACGTCATGCATCCACGTTTTCAAGCTGCTTTCTCTCAGCTTGCAGAGAATTTGCAATCAGCCCTGGCTCCGGTTCTGGCGGATGCGCATTTCCCCGCCCTGCTGACGGCAGATCAGGTCACGACCCTTAAACAGGCAACGGGGCTGGACGAAGACGCGCTGGCTTTCGCCCTGCTGCCCCTGGCGGCTGCCTGCGCCCGCGCTGACCTTTCCCATTTCAACGTAGGCGCAATTGCGCGCGGCGTGAGCGGAACCTGGTACTTCGGCGGAAACATGGAGTTTCTTGGTGCGACCATGCAGCAAACCGTCCACGCGGAGCAGAGCGCCATCAGTCACGCCTGGCTGCGCGGCGAAAAAGCCCTGCGCGCCATCACCGTCAACTATACCCCTTGCGGCCACTGCCGCCAGTTTATGAATGAGCTGAACAGCGGTCTTGAACTGCGTATCAACCTGCCGGGACGCGCACCGCATACGCTGGGTGATTACCTGCCGGATGCTTTCGGCCCGAAAGATCTTGAGATCAAAACCCTGCTGATGGACGAGCAGGACCACGGTTATGCGCTCTCGGGAGATGAGCTGAGCGAAGCGGCCATTGCCGCCGCCAATAAAAGCCACACGCCCTACAGCAAATCTCCAAGCGGCGTCGCCCTTCAGTGCCGCGACGGCCGCATCTTCACCGGCAGCTATGCAGAGAACGCCGCATTTAACCCGACGCTGCCTCCGCTCCAGGGTGCCCTGAACCTGCTTAGCCTGAACGGGTATGACTACCCGGATATTCAGCGCGCAATCCTGGCTGAAAAGGCCGATGCGCCGCTGATCCAGTGGGACGCGACCGCAGCCACGCTGAAAGCGCTGGGCTGTTCAACCATCGACCGCGTGCTGCTGGCATAATCTGTTCGGCGAGCAGAGTTGCCCGCCAGTCTGACGAAAAACCCCTCAGTTGAATCGCTGTTTCTTGCGCTAACCAGGCGGGTACAGTAGCCTGAGGGAAATTTCATCATCGGTACGAGCCATCTGCATGTTAAAGCGCGTGTTTTACAGCCTGTCTGTCCTGGTCGGCATACTGCTGTTGATCGTGCTGGGTCTCGACCGCTGGATGAGCTGGAAAACAGCCCCCTACATTTTTGATGACCTACAGGATCTCCCCTACCGTCAGGTTGGTGTGGTGCTTGGCACCGCCAAGTATTACCGCACTGGCGTCATAAATCAGTATTACCGGTATCGTATTCAGGGCGCGCTGAACGCCTATAACAGCGGCAAGGTGAACTATCTGCTGCTGAGCGGCGATAACGCGCTGCAAAGCTATAACGAGCCGGTGACGATGCGCAAAGATCTGATTGCCGCAGGCGTCGACCCGGCCGATATCGTGCTCGACTACGCCGGATTCCGCACGCTTGATTCCATCGTGCGTACCCGCAAGGTGTTCGACACCAATGATTTCATCATCATTACCCAGCGTTTCCACTGCGAGCGGGCGCTGTTTATCGCCCTGCATATGGGCATTCAGGCGCAGTGTTATGCGGTGCCATCGCCAAAGGATATGCTGAGCGTGCGCGTACGTGAGTTTGGCGCTCGTTTTGGCGCGCTGGCTGACCTGTACTTATTCAAACGTGAACCGCGCTTTTTAGGCCCGCTGGTGCCGATCCCAACGATGCACGAAGTGCCGGAGAATGCACAGGGTTACCCGGCGGTAACGCCAGAGCAGTTGCTGGAAATTCAGAAGAAGTAATAACTTTTGTCGGGTGGCGGCTTCGCCTTACCCGACCTACGATCGCGATTTTGTAGGCCCGGTAAGCGTCGCGCCACCAGGCAAAAAAAGGCCCGCTACGTGAGCGGGCCTTTTCATTCTGAAGATCTTACTTCTTACGCGCGTACTTCAGTGAATCCAGCGCAACCGCGAAGATGATGATGGCGCCCTTGATGATGTACTGCCAGTAGGGGTTCACGCCGATGTAGGTCAGGCCGTAGTTGATAACGGTGAAGATGATCACACCGGTCACCACGCCCAGCACGGTCCCCACGCCGCCGCTGAAGGAGACGCCGCCAACCACGCAGGCTGCAATCGCATCCAGTTCGTACATAAAGCCGAGGTTGTTGGTTGCAGAGCCGATACGGCCCGCTTCCAGCATCCCGCCGAAGGCGTAGAAGACCCCGGACAGGGCGTAAATCATCAGCAGGTTCAGAGCCACGTTGACCCCGGACACTTTCGCCGCTTCAGGGTTACCGCCGATAGCAAAGATGTTTTTACCGAAGCGGGTTTTGTTCCACAGGATCCAGACGAACGCCACCGCAATCAGCGCATAGAAGGTGATGTAGGAGAGACGGAAGCTGCCCAGCGCAACAAACCCCTGCGTGAAGGTCGAGAAGCCGCTGTCGAAGCCAGAGATTGGAGACGCGCCGACGAAATCGTAGTACAGGGAGTTGATACCATAAACGATGATCATCGTGCCCAGCGTGGTGATGAATGGCGTCACGTTCAGGTAAGCAATGATGATGCCGTTAATCAGGCCAATTACCGCGCCGATGGCGCACACGATCAGGATCACCACGAAAATCGGCATGGTCGCCATCTCCGGGAACACCTTGTTGGCGTTTTCCATCGACTGCAACAGGGTTGCCGCAATGACCGCCGCCAGACCCACCTGGCGCCCTGCCGAAAGGTCAGTCCCCTGGGTAACGATAAGTCCCGCCACGCCAAGCGCGATAATAATACGTACGGAAGACTGGGTCAGAATGTTACTCAAGTTCAGCAGACTTAAGAACGTAGGGTCCTGGAAAATAATAATCGCCAGCAAGACTAAAAGAACAACGTAAATACCGCCTTCTTTCAGATAAGTGAGAAAACTTTTTTTATTTAACGCACTCATGAGGAGCCCCTGATCTTAAAGGTGCAAAGACGCAAGACGCAAAATTTCGTTTTGCGTTGTCGTTTTGGTTTCAACAATACCGGCAACGAGACCATTGCTCATAACCAGAATACGGTCTGTGATCCCTAACAATTCCGGCATTTCGGAAGAAATAATAATGATCCCTTTATCTTTTTTCGCCAGCTCGGCGATCAGCTGGTATATCTCAAATTTTGCACCCACGTCGATACCGCGCGTAGGTTCATCCAGCATCAGAATTTCAGGCTGGGTTAATAGCCAGCGACCAATAATGACTTTCTGCTGGTTCCCTCCCGAGAGTGAGCCAATTTGCGTGCGGTGGCCCGGCGTTTTCACGCGCATGGAGTCAATCACCCACTGGGTATCGCTCTTCATGCGGGAATTATCCAGCAGCCCGACTTTATTTTTGTAATTGCGAATATTAGAAATTAACGAGTTAAAGTTAATATCCAGATAAGCGTAAATACCGGTGGAACGACGCTCTTCCGTCACCAGCGCAAAGCCATTATTAATGGCTTCGTTGGCGTTGTGGTTGTTGATCTTCTTACCGTGCAGCGTAATGGTGCCTTCGGCTTTCTCACGGATACCAAACAGGGTTTCCACGATATCGGTGCGCTTAGCGCCCACCAGCCCTGCGATGCCAAGGATCTCCCCCTTGTGCAGATCGAAAGAGACATCGCGGATAGACGGCTGACGCAGCGAGGTCAGGTTACGCACTTCCAGAATCACTTCGCCTGGCTTGTTTTCTTTATCCGGGAAACGCTGGTTCAGAGAACGGCCAACCATCATGGCGATGATCTTGTCCATATCCAGCCCTTCCAGCGGCTGGGTGGCGATCCACTGGCCGTCGCGCAGGATGGTGATTTCATCGCACAGCTGGAAGATCTCTTCCATTTTATGTGAGATATAGACAATGCCGCAGCCGCGATCTTTCAGCTTACGAATAATGGTAAAAAGGTGGTTAACCTCTTTTTCCGTTAATGACGATGTCGGTTCATCCATGATCACGATTTTCGCATCATAGGAGAACGCTTTGGCAATTTCGATCATCTGCATCTGGGAAACGGATAATGTCCCGACGCGTGCGCGCGGGTCGATATCAATATCCAGCTCATCAAAAATGGCTTTGGTGTCGCGATACATTTTATCCTGATCGACAAAGACACCTTTGGTTGGATAACGACCCAACCACATATTATCCATAACTGAACGTTGCAGAACCAGGTTTAATTCCTGGTGTACCATCGAGATACCGTTCTCCAGCGCTTCTTTCGCTGAATGGAAGTCGATCTCTTTTCCCTGAAAAAGAATGCTGCCAGAATCTTTTTGATAGATCCCAAAGAGGCATTTTAATAATGTTGATTTACCCGCACCGTTTTCACCCATTAACGCATGAATAGAGTGTGGACGAACTTTTAAATTAACATTATCGAGCGCCTTAACACCGGGGAATGACTTGTTGACACCGGTCATTTCCAACAAGTATTCACCGGACGACTGAGTAGTTGTGCTGACCATAATTATACCTTGTTGGCCTCGCATATCGCGTTATAAAAGGGCGCAACGAATTGCGCCCAGTGAAGACAATGCAGATAACTTATTTACCGATAAACTCAGCCAGGTTGGACTGGTCTACGCCCACGTAAGGAACGCGAACGATTTTGTTGTCAATTTTCCAGTTAGTCCCGTCAGCGGCGCCTTTACCGTCGGCCAGGTTTTTCGCCAGATCGAAGGTGGCTTTCGCCTGGTTGTTGGCATCGTTCAGCACGGTACCGGCCATAGCGCCAGATTTCACCAGCGCCAGCGCTTCTGGCAGGGCATCCACACCGAATACAGGAATGGCGGATTTGTTGTGGGCTTTCAGCGCTTCTACCGCACCCATTGCCATCGCATCGTTGTTGGCGATGACCACTTCAATTTTGTTGGCGTTCGGGCCAGAGAGCCACGCGTCCATCTTATCTTTCGCCTGAGCGGTATCCCACATGGCGGTGTCTAACGCCAGCTGCTGGGTTTTCAGACCCTTGTCGTTCAGCTCTTTAATAACGTAGGTGGTACGTGCTTCAGCATCCGGATGGCCCGGTTCGCCTTTCAGCAGAACGAACTGAATCTGACCATCTTTGTTCAGATCCCAGTTCGGGTTCGCCGCCCAGTGTTTCGCAATCAGATCGCCCTGGATAATCCCGGACTCTTTGGAGTCGGTACCCACGTAATACGCTTTATCGTAGCTGTCCAGCGCCTTACGGGAAGGTTCTTTGTTGAAGAAGACAATTGGCACGTTCTGGCCGCGCGCTTTCTCGATCACCGTGCCTGCCGCAGCCGGGTCAACCAGGTTAATAGCCAGCGCTTTCACGCCTTTTGCCAGAAGAACGTCAATCTGATCGTTCTGTTTGGACTGGTCATTCTGGGAGTCATTCATCAGCAGCTGCACGTCTGGCGCTGATTTAGCATCTTTTTCAATTGCTTTACGCACAACGGACATGAAGTTGTCGTCGTATTTATAGATAGTCACGCCAATACGGGTATCCGCTGCGTGCGCTGCTGCGCCAAAAAGCATGCTTGCCATGACAGCAGACAGAGTCAACACCTTCTTATTCATGGTATCTCCGGTTTTTTTTATGCAGGGTAGTTCTTGTGAAAAACGGTCGGCGGGCAGAAGTTAATAAAACGTTACTGATCGCCGAAGTTCACTTATAAAATGTCCAGCTTCCGTGTTCGGTAACGCTCCAGAAATGCGTTTTATTCGTTGTTTGAGGCATGCTGGTAACGGTAAAAGTGAATAATCACCGTTACATTATGTTTCAGCCCCTAAAACGCTGACATCATAGACAGCGGCTTGTTAAGATACTGTGAATTTACTCACAGATTGAAAACGGTTACATCACGTGATGTTATCAGTTAGTGATCGGAGCCACAGTTTGTCGGATAGCGACCGAATGGCGGCGTACTAAAGTCGGCATAAAACAATGCGTTGCGTCAGGATCTAACAGCCCTGCCGCCCCCTGTAACGCCAGCTCTGTCGCCAGTTTCGCCATCGACGCAATGGGGTAACGCACCGTTGTCAGCTGCGGATCGGTGTAACGGGCAATCGGGATATCGTCAAAGCCGATCAGCGATAAATGCTGTGGCACCGCAATGCCGTTGTCTTTCAGCGCGGTAAGCGCACCTGCCGCCATGCTGTCGTTATAGGCAAACACGGCCGTCAGCTGAAGATTACGCCCCAGCAGTTCCACCATTGCCGCTTCACCGCCCTGCATGTCCGGCGAACCGGTACCTACCCAGCTTTCCAGCGGCGCAATGCCCTGCTCTTTCAGGGCGTTTTGCCAGCCCTCGCGGCGCATCATGTCGTCTTCAATACCGTGGCTGGAGGCCAGATAACCAATGCGCTGATGGCCGTTGCTGATGAGCATCCGCGTCGCCATCATCGCGCCGCTGATGTTATCCAGACCGACGCAGCGGTGCGCGTAGCCGGGGACGATACGGTTGATCAGCACCATGCCGGGGATCTGCTCCATAAACCCGGCCAGCTCTTCATCGCTCAGGGCTTTAGAGTGCACAATCAGGGCGTTACAGCGCTGGCGGATCAGTACCTCAATGGCATAACGCTCTTTTTCAGCCTCGTGATAGCTGTTGCCAATCAGCACATATTTCTGGTGCTGCTGGGCAACGACGTCCACCGCTTTGACCAGCGCGCCGAAGAAGGCGTCCGACACGTCCATCACCACTACGCCAATGGTATCGCTGACCTGCGTCGCCAGCGCCTGGGCATTAGCGTTTGGCCGGTACCCCAGCTGGGTCACGGCTTTCATTACGGTTTCACGCGTTTCAGGGCTGACCAGCGCACTGTTGTTCAGCACGCGGGAGACAGTAGCAACAGAAACACCCGCCTGGCGGGCGACGTCACGAATGGTGATCATATTCACCACCCTTTAAAGGATTGCAGCAACTCACAGACACCCCCTGTGTTTAGCAAGGTGGCTATTCTGGCAGCGAGAGAGAGGAGACTACGTGAAGAAGCTCACACAGATGAAAACGCTTACATCCGTTTTGTTAATGATTGTGATCCAGATCGTTATCTGGATGTATTACGCAATGACACGCCCGAAGCACGGACGGTTAACCGTCGCCATGCCCATTCCAGCGGCCCCTGGCAGAAAAAACGCAGCCAGACAACCGAAAACACCACGTTAACAATCCAGACCGGAATAACAAACGCCAGCAGCGTCAGGCGGTCGAATTTCATAAACAGGCCGAATCGGTAGAAAAGCGTGGTGCATATCAGCGTTTGCAGGATGTAATTGCTTAACGCCATCCGCCCAACGCAGGCCACCGCACTGACGATCCACAGGCGGGAAAGCTGGGGCCAGAAGCCGTAGATCAGCGCCGCATAGCCAATAGTCTGGAACGGCGCGCTCAGTTCGCGCGGCACCTGCAACAGGAATGCACACCAGCGGTAATCCCACTGAAGATGCCACTGCATCATCACCGCCGGGAGGTTGATGATCACGCCGAGCAGCACCAGCCCTGCTCCCGTACGACGATAGTGTCGCAGGCTAAATTCCCCTTTCAGCCAGCCGGTGCGCATCAGGGCTGCGCCCATCAGCATCATCCCCGCCAGTTGCCAGCCGTATTGCGCGCCCAGCGCCAGCAGATTATCGCCGAGCATATCGGCCCGGTTGCCTATCGCTTCCATGCCGCCTTTCAGCTTCCAGAACTGCTCATATTGCAGGTTGGCCGCATCCGGGATCCATGAACGACTGGTGGAAGCATCGGCAATCATGCCAAGCAGCAATAACACGGTCAGTCCCATGACATAGAGCATCACGCCGGTATTAAACAGGCTTTTCACACCGGGCGCGTCGCGGATCAGCCGCCAGCAAATCAGCCCCACCAGACCATACGCGAGCAGAATATCGCCGTCCCAGAACAGCAGCCCGTGAATAAAACCGAGGATAACCAGCAGCGTTAAACGCGACTGGATCCAGCGCGTACCGCGTTTAAGGAGAAGCTGAAGTCCCGCGCCAAACAGAAGCGCAAAGAGGGTCAGGAATTTAACCTGTGCAAAGAGATCGAGGATTGCCCACGTCCAGGCGTCGCTGCGCGTGATGTCGCCATACCACGCAGGATTCAGATAAGCGGCCTTCGGCAGACCGAAGGCGCTGATATTCAGCAGCAGGATACCGAGAATGGCGACGCCGCGAACAAAATCGAGCGTGACGTTTCGCTCCATGGTCCCTGCCCTGTCTGATTAGTTGTGGTGACGCACGGCGCGCAGGAACTCCTGGCGGGTGTTCTGGCTCGATTTGAACAGGCCGCCCAGCGAAGTGGTGGTGGTTGCGCTGGTTGCATCACGCACGCCGCGCGCTTTCACGCAGTAGTGCACCGCGTCGATAGACACCGCCACGTTGTTAGTACCCAACAGAGTTTGCAGTGCGGTCAGGATCTGCTGCGTCAGACGCTCCTGCACCTGCGGACGCTGGGCAAAGAACTGCACGATGCGGTTGATCTTGGACAGGCCAATGACCGTATCTTTTGGAATATAGGCCACCGTCGCTTTACCATCGATGGTCACAAAGTGATGCTCGCAGGTGCTGGTCAGCGTGATATCGCGTACCGTCACCATCTCATCGACCTTCATCTTATTTTCAATGACGGTGATTTTCGGGAAGTTCGCGTAATCCAGGCCGGAGAAAATTTCGTCGACGTACATCTTCGCGATGCGGTGCGGCGTCTCCATCAGGCTGTCGTCGCTCAGATCGAGATTCAGCAGTTGCATGATCTCCGTCATATGGCCGGCGATCAGACTCTTGCGGGTATCATTGTCCAGCTCCTGCACGGGCGGGCGCAGTGGCGTTTCAAGACCGCGCGCAACCAGCGCTTCATGGACAAGGGCTGCTTCTTTACTGAGTGATGACATTCTTTTCTCCTGCAGGTGTGGCGTCTTTTGCCCTCGTTGTGGCAAAAGTGTGCGCTCATTGTGCGTGAGGCGACGCACATAATCCAGTATTCACGACGATAATTATTGCAATTGCTGTTGCCTTTCAGCCTGACGGTTCCAGACTAACGCTCCGCCAACGAACAGCGCGATCCCCGCCAGCCCCAGCGCAGGTTCCAGCCGATGCGTGAGCCAGGTCGACAGTGCCGACGTGACCGGACCCACCAGCTGACCAATGGCATACCCGGTGGTGAGCAGTCCCGCCATATAACGCGTGTGGTCTGGCGCCAGCTCGCGACCGTACAAAAGAGAGAGCTGCACGGCGCAGAGGAACCCGCCGCCCACCAGCAGCCCACCCGTCAGCAAGCCGCCTATGCCCGGCAGCAGCCAGGCCGCCAGCACGCCAATCCCCTGTAACCACAGAACAATCGCCAGCCTGCGGTTAGCGCTTGATGTATGCCGCAGGGCAATGCTGAGCGCAATTCCCACCACCGAGGCGGCGCCAAATATCGGCCAGACAAACTGGGCAAACAGGCTGCCAGGAAAACGCACCGCCGCCATTTGCGATAAAAAGGTCGCCGGGAGGATATAGCCGAACCCTGCCAGGCTGTAGCTCCAGACCAGACGCTTGAGATCTGCGGTCAGCAGCAGCGGTTCAGGCGCGGTACCGGGCCGATGGAGCTGCCCGGACCGCGGCAGGTAGCGCGCCACCAGCACAATCAGCACCAGCGCCAGTACGCCGTAGATTTGCCATGCCGCCCCGGCGGACAAGGATTTCGCCTGAATATAGACCGCCAGCAGGCCGCTCAGGGCGATGCCGGCCCCGGGTCCGGCAAAGACGGCCGCACTGAGTCCCGGTTTGCCCAGCTGCCCCAGCCGCTCGTTGGTCCAGGCGGCAATCAGCACCATCGACCAGCCGCTCATGCAGCCGATCACAAAGCGCAGCAGACCGTGAACAACGGCATTATCTGCCGCCGCGGAGAGCAGCGTTAGCGCCACCGCACCGGTGATGCCAAGCCAGAGACGCGTTTCAACGAAGCGATGGGCGCGCATGGCATCCCATGCCCCCACCAGATAGCCCAGATAGTTCATTGCCGCCACCAGCCCCGCGCTGGTAAGCGTGAGTTGCCCGGCGGCTATCATCAGCGGCACCTGAGGCGTGAAGGCGAAGCGCCCTATCCCCATCGCCACGACCAGAACCACAAATCCGCTGAGCGCGATACGCAGCGCCATGATCGCTCCAATTGTTAAAGAAAAGTAAATTTATGATGCAACATCTCGCCGTCCTGCGAAAGTGAAAGTTGCTCACAGGTCAATGAAAACTCTGTATTATGCGTTTTATGAATCGTCTTACCTTTAAGGAGCCCTGCATGGAACTGCTCGAAGAGCATCGTTGTTTTGAAGGTCGACAGCAGCGCTGGCGGCACGACTCCACCACGCTGAATTGTGCTATGACGTTCAGCATTTTCCTGCCCCCTGCGGACAATCCACCGGTGCTGTACTGGCTTTCAGGCCTGACCTGCAACGACGAAAACTTCACCACCAAAGCGGGTGCCCAGCGTATTGCCGCCGAACTGGGCATTGCGCTGGTGATGCCAGATACCAGCCCGCGTGGCGATGACGTGGCCGACGATGCCGGATACGATTTGGGTAAAGGCGCCGGGTTCTATCTCAACGCCACGGAACAACCGTGGGCGAGCCATTACCGCATGTATGACTACATTCGCGATGAACTGCCTGCCCTGGTGCACTCTCAGTTCGCGGTCAGCGAGCGCTGCGCGATAAGCGGACATTCGATGGGTGGCCACGGGGCGCTGATAATGGCGCTGAAAAATCCGGGGAAATACACCAGCGTGTCCGCATTTGCGCCGATTGTGAACCCAACGCAGATGCCGTGGGGGCAAAAAGCCTTTACGCACTATCTGGGTGAAGATGCAGAAAAATGGCAGGAATGGGACAGCTGCGCGTTGATGCTGGCGAGCGATTCGGTGAATGCGATCCCAATGCTTATCGATCAGGGCGATGCGGATCAGTTCCTCGCCGGACAACTACAGCCTGCGGTGCTGGCGGAAGCCGCGCGCCAGAAGGATTGGCCGCTAACGCTGCGCATTCAGCCGGGATACGACCACAGCTATTACTTCATGGCGTCCTTTATTGAGGATCATCTCCGCTTCCATGCGGAGCATCTGTTCAGATAAGTTCCGCCTTTTGCCCGGTAGCGCCTCCTGCCTACCGGGTCTTCCCCTCCCCCTCTTTACATACTTCTATCCGCTTGAATCCAGCCTGATTTCTGTCGCCGACACCCAAACACAAATGATTTCAATTATCATTTGTGTTTACAATTCTACATTCTTTTGTACAATTCCAGGCTCTTCTCCATCTCAAAGAGTTCTTACAAGACAAAAACATACAGTTCTCAGGGTTATCCCGATGGAGTTTTATTCATTTTTATACGGAATGTACAAATGACAATACCGCGCATTAAGCTCCTGGCCGTCGCCATTGGCGCTGCCACATGTTCCCCCTTCGTTCACGCAGCCGATCAGGACACCGTTGTCGTCACCGCGACGGGTTTTGAACAAAAGATCCAGAATGCCCCCGCCTCCATCTCTGTGATTTCAAAACAGCAGATTGAAGATAAAGCCTACCGTGATGTTACCGATGCCCTGAGAGACGTCCCGGGCGTTGTCGTCACTGGCGGCGGGAGCAGCAGTGATATCAGTATTCGCGGCATGGCCTCTCAGTACACCCTGTTCCTGGTGAACGGCAAACGCGTCAGTACGCGAAGCACCCGCCCCAACAGCGACAACTCGGGTATTGAACAAGGCTGGCTGCCGCCGCTGGAGTCCATTGAGCGCATCGAGGTCATCCGCGGCCCGATGTCCTCGCTTTACGGCTCCGATGCTATGGGTGGCGTAATTAACGTCATTACCAAAAAAGTCTCGAACACTAAAGCCTGGACCGGTTCGTTGCATGGCGATGCGACCTTCCAGGAAAACAATGATTCCGGCGATATCTTCCAGACCAACGCCTACGCTTCTGGTCCCCTGATCGACGGACTGCTGGGCGCAAAAGTGACGGGGCTGTTGTCACGCCGCGCAGAAGATAAAATCGTGAACGGCTATAACGAGCAGAAAATGCGTAACGGTGGCATTACGCTGAACTTCACGCCGGACGAGAAGAACGATTTCGACCTCGACTTTGCTCGCGAGCTTCAGGACAGAAACAGCACCCCGGGGATGTCGAAAGCGGCTGAAACCTGCCGGGGAACAACCTGTACGCCAAATACCAAAAGCGACTCGCGCTATGAGCACACGACCTACTCCTTAACGCACAGCGGGTATTACGACGACTTCAATACCACCAGCTATATCCAGCAGGAAGAGACCAATAATCCAGGTCGCAAAATGCGCTCCTATAACACCACCTTCAACAACCAGAACCAGATTTTCCTCGGCGATCATACGTTGACCCTCGGCGGGCAGTATCGTTATGAGAAACTGCGCGACAAGGGTAATCAGCTGGAAGCTGCTGACGGCCTGAACAAACTGACGCGCTGGAGCTGGGCCCTGTTTGCCGAAGATGAATGGGCAATGACGGAAAGCTTTACGTTGACCGGCGGCCTGCGTATGGACAAAGACCAAAACTACGGTACTAACTGGACGCCGCGCGGTTACGGCGTATGGCACCTGGCCGATCAGTGGACGTTAAAAGGCGGGGTTTCGGCTGGCTATCGTGCGCCGGATCTGCGTCAGTCGTCTGCCAGCTGGGGCCAGGTAACGGGTGGCGGCCGTCTTGACGGTATCATCGTTGGCAACCCGGATCTGAAACCAGAGAAGAGCCTGAGCGAAGAGCTCGCCCTGCTCTGGGATAACAACGATAACCTGAATGCCGGCGTAACGCTGTTTAATACCGACTTCAAGGACAAGATTACGGAAGTTCGCCGCTGTAACAGCAGCGCCGATCCCGCCTGTACGATTGGCGATCACAGCTATGATTTCGTCAGCGATCGCGTCAACGTGGACAAAGCCAACATGCGCGGTGTGGAGTCCTCCTTCGGGTGGAAAATCACGCGCGATGTGAACTGGACTGCAAACTACACCTATACGGAGTCTGAGCAGAAGAGCGGCCAGTTCTCCGGCAAGCCACTGAACAAAATGCCGAAACACATGTTCAACACCACCCTGGACTGGCAGGCGACGCCAGATGTCGGATTCTGGAGCCGTCTGAACCTGCGCGGTAAAACGTCTGAGTACCTGAGCCGCACGTCAATGTCCCAGGGTACGCCGTCCTACACTCAGGTTGATGTCGGTATGCGCTACAACGCCAACAAAAACCTGCTGGTTACTGCCGGTGTGTATAACGTGCTCGATAAGCAGATTGATTACGATACGTATGACACCGTGCTGGATGGCCGTCGCTATACCGTCGGCATGACCTACAGCTTCTGATCTGCCCATAAAAAAGCCCGCTCAACTGAGCGGGCTAAAAGAGAGGAAGTGCGGTTATTGTTTAAATCGTTCCGGGAAATCCATTTCACTGTAGCGAACGAAGCGTGTTCCTTTCGTCAGTTTGTAGCCAAACCAGATGATCAGGAACAGCGGAATGCCAATATAGGTGGCCGTGACGGCGCCCCAGTCAATGGTGTCCGCAAGGAAGGCCTCATAGTTCTGACCCAGGGTAATAATCAGGCACAGAACGAAGGCGAAGATCGGCCCCAGCGGGAAGAACCCTGACCGGTACGGCAGATTATTCAGATCATGACCCTGCTTGACGTACCCGCGACGGAAACGGTAGTGGCTGATGGCAATGCCCAGCCAGGCAATGAAGCCCGTCATACCAGAGGTGTTAAGCAGCCACAGGTAGACCGTCTGATTGCCGAACATGGAGGTCAGGAAACAGAGACCCGCAATCACCGTGGTCGCATACAGCGCGTTGCGCGGCACGCCACCGCGAGACAGTTTCGAGAAAATACGCGGCGCTTTACCGTCGCAGGCCAGGGTGTAGAGCATGCGGGTGGAGGCGTACATCCCGGAGTTACCCGCAGACAGTACCGCCGTCAGGATCACCGCGTTCATCACCGCCGCGGCAGAGAGCAGACCCGCGTGCTGGAAGACTAGCGTGAACGGGCTGACGCTGATGTCTTTCACATCATTACGCAGCAGGCTTGGGTCGGTATACGGAATGATCAGGCTGATAATCAGGATCGCGAACACATAGAACAGCAGGATACGCCAGAACACCTGACGCACCGCGCGCGGAATGTTCTTCTCCGGGTTTTCGGATTCACCGGCCGCGATACCAATCAGCTCGGTACCCTGGAAGGAGAAGCCGACAATCATCGCCACGCCAATCATCGCCGAGAAGCCCCCGGCAAACGGCGCATCGCCTATAGTCCAGTTACTCCAGCCCGCCGGTTCAGCCCCTTTGAAAATACCAACGATCATCGCCACACCGACGACGATAAAGATGATGACGGTTGCCACTTTAATCAAAGAGAACCAGTATTCCGCTTCGCCAAAGCCGCGCACGGAGATGTAGTTCAGCAGGAAGATGACCGCCAGGAACAGGGCGCTCCAGATCCAGCCTGGCGTGTCCGGGAACCACCAGGTCATCACCAGCTGTGCGGCGACGAGGTCAACGGCGATGGTCACCGCCCAGTTGTACCAGTAGTTCCAGCCCAGCGCGAAGCCGAAGCCTTCCTCAACGTATTTTTGTCCGTAGGTCGAAAAGGAACCAGACACCGGCATGTATGCCGCCAGTTCACCCAGGCTGGTCATCAGGAAGTAGACCATCAGGCCAATCAGGATATAAGAGAATAGTGCCCCACCCGGGCCGGCTGCCGAAATTGTTGCGCCAGAGGCAACGAAAAGACCCGTACCGATGGAGCCGCCAATGGCGATCATCGTCAGGTGACGCGCCTTAAGTGCGCGACGTAGCGCGGGCGCTTCTGTGGTTTTAGTTTCTGAAACCATGTGAAAATGCTGTCCATTCAATAAATGAGGCGCGATTGTAGCAGACGATCTGCGTTGCTTCCGGCAGAAATGCTCAGTTATAAGAGAGCTTCATGACTCGGCCAGGATTATAAGTAAAGCATAAAAATGTGGGGTGATAAGCGCACATAGCCCCGGTAAGCGAAGCGCCACCGGGGAACGTTAAATGGCGCAGTAGCGCAGAAAACGCTGGAGCGAGCTGGAAAGGTGTTTCTGACGATGATGGATGCACCACAGCGTGCGCACCAGCTTCGGCAGCGGAACGGGGATCTCAACCAGAGAGCCGGTCTCCAGCTGTTCGGCAATCACCCGTCGGGAAAGACAGCTAATGCCCAGGCCATGACGCACCGCATGCTTAATCGCCTCGGAGTTACCTAACTCCATCCCTAACTGGAACTGCGGCAGATGGGACAGCAGCAGATAATCGACAATCTCACGCGTGCCGGAGCCCTGCTCTCGCAAGATCCACTGCGCCTGCGCCAGACGCTCCAGCGTCACCTCGCCCTGGAGTAAAGAAGAGGCCGGGGAGGCAAACACCACCAGCTCATCCTCCAGCCAGGGTTCCGCAATGATATCCACGTTGTGGCACGGCCCTTCGATAAGCCCGATGTCCACGCGGAAATCGATCACCGCGTTGATCACATCCTGGCTGTTGCCGACGCTCATTTCCAGCGGCAGGGTCGGAAAATCCCGGCGGTAGCGGGCAATCACTTCCGGCAGGATGTAGTTACCGATCGTGCTGCTGGCGTAGACGCGAATAGCGCCGTTGTCCTCGCGGAACAGCTGTTCGATCTCCGTTGCCTGCTCCAGCAAGGCCAGGGCACGCGGGTACAGCAGGCGGCCATGCTCGTTCACCACCAGCCGCTTTCCTACCCTGTCGAAAAGCTGAACGCCCAGTTGCCCTTCAAGATCGGTCAAGGCCGCGCTAACGGCGGACTGCGAGAGCGCCAGCATTTGTGACGCCTGGGTTGTCGAGCCGCTTTTCAGCACCTCGGCAAAAACTTCCAGCTGACGCAATGTAATGTGCATGGTTGCTTACCACTTATAAAGATTGATTATAAATATATAATCAATTTTATTTTTAAGCCAGAGCGCCGTAACCTTTAGCCAGACAAAGGAGAAGGTTATGTCAGAAATCACCTTACAACATCATCGTACAGTGTGGCACTTCGTGCCGGGTCTCGCGCTCAGCGCCGTGGTGACCGGCGTGGCTTTATGGGGCGGGAGTATACCGGCGGTTGCCGGCGCAGGGTTCAGCGCCCTGACGCTGGCCATTCTGCTTGGCATGGTGGTCGGGAATACCGTTTACCCGCACATCTGGAAATCCTGCGACGGCGGGGTAATCTTTGCTAAACAGCATTTGCTGCGCCTCGGGATTATTCTTTACGGTTTCCGCCTCACCTTTTCGCAGATTGCGGACGTTGGCGTCAGCGGGATTGCCATTGACGTCCTGACCCTTTCGAGCACTTTTTTACTGGCGTGCTTTATCGGCCAGAAGATCTTTGGGCTGGACAAACAGACCAGCTGGCTGATCGGTGCGGGTAGCAGCATCTGCGGCGCGGCGGCGGTACTGGCAACAGAACCCGTCGTTAAAGCCGAAGCCAGTAAAGTCACGGTTGCCGTCGCGACGGTAGTTATCTTCGGTACGCTGGCGATCTTCCTGTATCCGGCCATGTATCCGCTGGTGGCGCACTGGTTTAGTCCGGAAACCTACGGCATTTATATCGGCTCAACCATGCACGAAGTGGCGCAGGTGGTGGCGGCAGGTCACGCCATTAACCCGGAAGCGGAAAACGCGGCGGTCATCGCCAAAATGCTGCGCGTGATGATGCTGGCCCCGTTCCTGATTTTCCTCGCGGCGCGGGTTAAACAGCTTGCTCCGGCAGGCGGCAGCGAGAAAAGCAAAATCACCATTCCGTGGTTTGCGATCCTGTTCATCGTGGTCGCTGTCTTCAACTCTTTCCACCTGCTGCCAAAAGCAATGGTGGATATGCTGGTGACGCTGGATACGGTCCTGCTGGCGATGGCGATGGCGGCGCTGGGCGTCACCACACACGTCAGCGCGCTGAAAAAAGCCGGCGCGAAACCGCTGCTGATGGCGCTGGTGCTGTTCATCTGGCTAATCGTTGGCGGTGGTGCGATTAACCTCGCCGTGCACAGCCTGTTGGCATAAACCATCTCGTCCTTCTCCTGTTAACCCGCTATCATAGGCATTTCGGGTTAACAGGAGTCTTTTTATGAAATATGTTGGAGCGCACGTCAGCGCTGCCGGTGGCCTTGCGAATGCCGCCATTCGCGCCGCCGAAATCGAGGCGACCGCTTTCGCCCTGTTCACCAAAAACCAGCGCCAGTGGCGCGCCGCAGCGCTCACCGCTGAAGTGATTGATGATTTCAAAGCCGCCTGTGAGAAATACCACTATGGGCCTGGCCAAATCCTTCCCCACGACAGCTACCTCATTAATCTCGGTCACCCGGTTGCCGAGGCGCTGGAAAAATCCCGCGAAGCGTTCCTGGATGAGGTTCAGCGCTGTGAACAGCTGGGGCTGACGCTGCTGAACTTCCATCCCGGCAGCCATCTGATGCAGATTGACGAAGACGCCTGTCTGGCGCGCATCGCCGAGTCCATCAACATGACGCTGGATAAAACCCAGGGCGTGACGGCGGTGATTGAGAATACCGCCGGTCAGGGCAGCAACCTCGGCTTTAAGTTTGAGCATCTGGCGGCGATCATCGACGGCGTGGAAGATAAATCCCGCGTGGGGGTGTGCATCGATACCTGTCACGCCTTTGCCGCCGGCTATGACCTGCGCACAACCGAGGCCACGAAAAATACCTTCGAGGAGTTCGAGCGTATTGTCGGTTTTAAATACCTTCGCGGTATGCACTTAAACGATGCGAAAAGCGCGTTCGGCAGCCGCGTTGACCGCCACCACAGCCTGGGCGAAGGCAACATCGGCCATGATGCGTTCCGCTTTATCATGCAGGACGCCCGCTTCGACGGCATTCCGATGGTGCTCGAAACCATTAACCCGGATATCTGGGCGGAAGAGATTGCCTGGCTGAAGGCGCAGCAAACCGCTGAACAGGCGGCATAAAAAAAGCCGGGCTGCTTACGCACCCGGCTTTTTTTGTAGGTCGGGTAAGGCGAAGCCGTCACCCGACACCTCTTTTAGGCTGCTTTTGCGACCACTTCCGCTTCCGGGCGCTTCAGCACCGCGTAAGACAGGCCTGCCACCAGCGTACCGGCAACAATCGCCAGCAGATAACCCAGCACCGGCGTGATGGCGCCAGGGATGAGCAGGACGAACAGACCGCCGTGCGGCGCCATCAGTTTCGCACCTACCGCCATGGAGATAGCCCCCGTCACCGCACCACCCACGATACAGCACGGCAGGACACGCATCGGATCGCGTGCCGCAAACGGGATTGCGCCTTCGGTGATGAAGCACAGGCCCAGCACCAGCGCCGCTTTACCGCCTTCCTGCTGCGCTTTATCGAACTTACGGCGGGCAATAATCGTCGCCAGACCGAGCGCCAACGGAGGCACCATACCGGCCGCCATGATCGCCGCCATCGGCGCGTAGGTCTGGGTACTCAGCAGGCCAACGCCAAACGCATATGCCGCTTTGTTCACCGGCCCCCCCATGTCGGTACACATCATACCGCCGAGGATTGCGCCCAGCAGCACCGCGTTCGCCGTCCCCATGGTTTGCAGCCAGTGGGTCAGACCTTCCAGAATGCCCGCGACCGGCTTACCAATCAGGTAAATCATCGCCAGACCGACCACCAGGCTGGAAATCAGCGGGATGATCAGGATAGGTTTCAGCGCCTCCATACTCTGCGGTAGCTTCAGCTTCGAGCTGATCAGCTTCGCCACATAACCGGCGAGGAAACCGGCAATGATACCGCCGATAAAGCCAGAACCGGTGCTCACGGCGAGCATACCGCCGATAAGACCCGGCGTCAGACCCGGACGGTCAGCAATGGAGAAGGCGATAAAGCCCGCCAGCACCGGCACCATCAACGCAAACGCGGAGCCGCCGCCAATCTGCATCAACGCGGCCGCCAGTGTGCCCGGCTCTTTAAACGCCTCGATACCAAAGGCGAAGGAGAGCGCAATACACAGGCCGCCCGCCACCACCATCGGCAGCATGTAGGACACGCCGGTCAGCAGGTGACGATACGCGCCCGCAGACTCTTTTTTCCCTTCGGTCGCAGTTTTAGCCGCACCGGTTGCCTGATACGGTTTGGCTTCTGCCAGCGCCTTATCAAACTCCTGCGCGGTCTTCTTCAGCGCCAGGCCGGTAGAAGTACGGTACATCGGCTTGCCGGCAAACTTCGCCAGATCCACTTCGATATCCGCCGCCACAATCACCAGATCGGCTTCCGCCACCTCTTCCGGCGTGATGGCATTGCCCGCACCAACAGATCCGCGGGTTTCAACCTTCACCCACCAGCCACGTTTTTTCGCTTCGGTTTCAATGGCTTCAGCCGCCATAAAGGTGTGCGCCACACCTGTCGGGCAGGCCGTTACCGCAACAATGCGTTTCGGCCCAGCGGCGGCAACCGGCGCCGCCTCAACAGGTGCGCTGTAAACCGTCGCATGACCTTTTGCTTCGCTCAGGAACAGTTCAGGGTGTGCCACCGCGCGATTAATATCACCCAGCCACACTTTTTTACCGTTCAGGGCGCTGTCCGCGGGGATTTTGTCGCCCAGAACAATCGCCATTTCAGCATCACCCGGGTTATCAATGATATCCAGGTGCGCTTTTTGTGCCGCCGCGCCCAGCAGGGTCTTCGCCATATAGGCACGAGCCTGTCCGAGACCGGAGTCAATGATCAGCAGCGTTTTCATTATTCCTCTCCTGCTGTTAGTTAAAAGGTTTTAAGTCAACGCGCGCCATCATCGCGGCTAACTGGGTACGATCGGTAATACCGACATTGCTCTGGCTCACGGCCAGGGCCGCAACGGCGGTAGCAAGACGTAAGGTATGTTCACTGGATTCGCGCATCAGCAGACCGTAGATCAGGCCGCCAACCATCGAATCCCCTGCACCCACGGTGCTGACCACCTCCATTGAAGGCGGTTTGGCAATCCATTCCCCGGAGGCGTTAACCCACAGGGCACCTTCTGCACCCAGCGAAATCACCACGTGAGCGATACCCTGCTCGCGCAGCGCATGGGCAGCGTCAATCACATCCTTTAATTCTGGCAGCTTACGGCCCGCCCAGATCTCCAGTTCGCGGCGGTTAGGCTTAACCAGCCATGGCGAGGCTTTCAGACCGGCGACCAGCGCGTCGCGGCTGCTGTCGAAAATAATGCACGGGCACTGGCTGCGCAGGCGCGTCATCCAGTCGGTGAACGCTTCCGGGCTGACGCCGGACGGCAGACTGCCGCTGACGCACACCATGTCAAACTGGCCCAGCCAGCTCAGGGAATCGGCAACAAAGCGCTCCCAGTCAGCCGGGGTCACTTCGAAGCCGGAGAAGTTCAGATCGGTCACTTCACCGTCTTTCTCGGTCAGCTTAACGTTAATGCGGGTACGGCCTTGCACAACCTGAAAACGGTTAGCGATGCCCAGTTCACTGAACAACTGCTGAAAACCATCCTGGTTGTCTTTACCGAGGAAGCCGCCTACGGTGACGTCGATGCCGAGATCTTTCAGCACCTTCGCCACGTTAATCCCTTTTCCTGCGGCATGCAGGCCGGTCGTCCGCACCAGGTTAACTTCGCCACGCTCAATTTCCGGGCAGAAGCCCACCAGATCGTAAGCCGGGTTCAGCGTAATGGTCGCAACACGTCTGCTCATTATGCGCCCTCCCCCAGACCGGCCGCGATGGCGTCGCCAATCGCTTTCAGCGCCTGTTCAGCATCCGCACCCTGCGCGGTAAAGCGCAGACGATGGCCTTTCTTCACGCCCAGCGCGACAACTTTCATCAGACTGCGCCCGTTGGCTGGTTTACCCGAACCGTCCAGATTGGTCACGGTGATCTCACTTGCAAATTGTTTAATGGTATTCACCAGCATGGTGCCCGGACGGGCATGCAGGCCGTGTTCGTTACGCACCACGTACTCTGCGCTCAGCAGGTCATCCGTCAGCGCATCGTCGCTGGTCAGCAGGGCCAGCACCGTCGCCGCGTCTGCGTTCAGCAGTTTTTCAGCTTTATTGTTCAGCAGCAGATCGCCCAGACGCTTCAGCACGGATACCGGCTGATCGTCCGCCATGGCGACCGTTACCAGCATCGCGGCGCGTTCGCCGTCTGTCTCAAAGGCAACCGCAGCACGGCTGACCGCGATAGCGCTACGCAGGTTGCCTTCAGCACTGTCGTTCAGCCAGATGCCCTGACCCAGGTTTAATGGCTTATCATTGATGGCGCACGTCACAAAAGTGGTATCTGCCGCTCCCACTTCTTTGAGGCGGGCCGCGTTCAGCGCCTGGAGCGTCAGCAAATCGGACGCAACGACGTCCAGCGTCAGGGTTTCATTATCCAGCTTCAGCGCTTCGCTCTGTTTTTCGCCCATCAGCAGGGCACGCAGCTCTTCAGCAGTGGTGGCGGATTTAAGCTGTTCCGCGACGGCATCATCACTCAGCACGTGCGTCAGCTGACGCAGCAGGCCCAGGTGTTCGTCACCGCTGGCCGCGATGCCGATCGCCACATAAGCCACCTGACCCTCGCCCCACAGCACGCCCTGCGGGAACTGGAAGACCTGCACGCCGGTTTTCAGCACCTGATCGCGGGTGTCCGTGGTGCCGTGCGGAATTGCAATACCGTTACCGAGGAAGGTGGAGGTCTGCTGTTCACGCGCCAGCATGCCGTTGACGTAGCCGTCAGCCACGTTGCCAGCCTGCACGAGCGCAGCGGCGACCTGGCGAATAGCCTCTTCTTTATTCCCGGCCTGTTCGCCCGGGTGAATATCCTGAACAGATAACTGGAACATGATTCTCCTCTCCTGCTGAAATTGAATCGTTTCAGCTTAACTGAGAAACCAGGCGCTAACCTGCTTCGTCAGGACAGGCAAGATAGCGCTGAAACGTTTCAAGAAGTCTTGTCTTTTCTACAAAAGGTTGCAAGAAAAGTTACATTTCTTGTTGCAGAATTTAGAAGTGCAGCACATTTCTTCTTCAGTCGGGAGGTTTTTGCTGATGTTCAGCAAACAGGTTCAGCACGCTTCAGCGAAACGGCGATAAACTGAAATGCTATTTTGATTTATTGTGGCAATCTTGATTTTGCCCTCTGTTTATTTAATGACAGGCGGCGTAAACTCCGCCTCTCTCTGTTACTCGCAAAGACTGAACATGCATAACACCCCCGCTGCCGCCTCACCAAAGCCTTTTGATTTGACGTCAACGGCGTTTTTGATCGTTGCTTTCCTCACCGGTATTGCCGGTGCGTTACAAACGCCTACGCTGAGCCTGTTTCTGACCAACGAAGTCCACGCCCGCCCGGCGATGGTTGGCTTCTTCTTCACCGGGAGCGCCATCATCGGCATTTTCGTCAGCCAGTTTCTTGCCGGGCGTTCAGACCGCAAAGGCGATCGCAAAAGCCTGATCGTTTTTTGCTGCCTGCTCGGGGTGTTTGCCTGCCTGCTGTTTGCCTGGAACCGTAACTACTTCATTCTGCTGTTCGTGGGCGTCTTCCTGAGCAGTTTCGGCTCGACCGCCAACCCACAGATGTTCGCCCTTGCCCGCGAGCATGCCGACCGCACCGGGCGAGAAGCGGTGATGTTCAGTTCGATACTGCGCGCGCAGGTGTCGCTGGCCTGGGTGATTGGCCCCCCGCTCGCCTACGCGCTGGCGATGGGTTTTGGCTTTACGGTGATGTACCTCAGCGCAGCCGTGGCCTTCGTGGTATGCGGCGCAATGGTCTGGTTCTTTCTGCCCTCCATGCGCAAAGAGCCGAAAGTGGCGACCGGTACGCTGGAAGCTCCGCGACGTAACCGGCGCGACGCGCTGCTGTTATTCATTATCTGTACGCTAATGTGGGGAACCAACAGCCTCTATATCATTAATATGCCGCTGTTTATTATTGATGAGTTGCATCTGCCGGAGAAGCTGGCCGGGATCATGATGGGAACCGCCGCGGGGCTTGAGATCCCCACCATGCTGATTGCGGGCTATTACGCGAAGCGCTTCGGCAAGCGCTTTTTGATGCGCGTCGCCGCCGTAGCCGGGCTGCTGTTTTATGTCGGTATGCTGACGGTTCATACGCCAGCCTTGCTTCTTGCTTTACAGCTGCTGAACGCCATTTACATCGGTATCCTGGCCGGTATCGGCATGCTCTACTTCCAGGATCTGATGCCGGGTCAGGCAGGCTCTGCCACCACCCTTTATACTAATACCACCCGCGTGGGCTGGATTATTGCAGGCTCACTGGCGGGCGTTGTGGCTGAAATCTGGAACTATCATACGGTGTTCTGGATTGCGCTGGTGATGTGCGTCCTGACGCTGAGCTGCCTGACGCGAATCAAAGACGTTTAAGGCGCGGTGAGCGCTTCCAGCTCAAGCAGATAAGTGATGGCCTGCTGGCGCGTACTGCCGCACATTTCGGCGGTTGGCTGGAGCCCGGAGCACACCTTCGGGCGCAGGGGCGAGCCAAAGATCATGCACAGGTTAGTGTCAGAGAGCTGAACGCAGCGGGTATTGGCAGGCTTGCCCTCCGGCATGCCTGGAATGGGGCTTGAGATGGACGGTGCGGTACAGCACGCGCCACAGTCGGAACGACAATCCATACATGCTCTCTGTTGGTGGCAGATGCCCGCGCAGTCGGGCATTGCGCGCACAGTAACACCTTTTATGTATTGATAGCAAAACCCACGAATTCCGCTTGCCTGAAAGGCCGCGCGCGAGTAATTTGGCGCGATATTTTTTACCTCCCGTAAACAGGATTACTGCAATGCCAAGAGCGAACGAAATTAAGAAAGGTATGGTACTGAATTACAACGGCAAACTGCTGATTGTGAAAGATATCGACATTCAGGCACCCAGCGCCCGTGGCGCAGCAACGCTGTACAAAATGCGTTTCTCCGATGTCCGCACCGGCCTGAAAGTGGAAGAACGTTTTAAAGGCGACGATATCGTTGATACCGTGACCCTCACCCGTCGCTACGTTGATTTCTCCTACATCGACGGCAACGAATACGTGTTCATGGATAAAGAAGATTACACCCCGTATATCTTCACTAAAGATCAGATCGAAGAAGAGCTGCTGTTTATTCCAGAAGGTGGAATGCCGGACATGCAGGTGCTGACCTGGGATGGCGTGCTGCTGGCGCTGGAGCTGCCGCAGACCGTTGATCTGGAAATTGTTGAAACGGCGCCGGGCATCAAAGGCGCGTCTGCAAGTGCGCGTAACAAACCGGCTACCCTGACTACCGGTCTGGTCGTACAGGTGCCAGAGTACCTGTCAGCGGGCGAGAAAATCCGTATCCATATCGAAGAAAAACGCTATATGGGTCGTGCTGACTGATTGCGGCGTTTGTCGGGTGGCGGCTGCGCCTTACCCGGCCTACAAAAACACAAAAACCGGCCTCAGAGCCGGTTTTTCGTAGGCCCGGTAAGCGTAGCGCCACCGGGCGATCAGGCTTAAAGAAGTTCAGGATACTTCGTCATTTTCAGCGCCAGCTCGATACCGCGCACTTCCGCCATCCCTTTCAGACGGCCAATCGCCGAATACCCTGGATTCGTTTTCTTGCGCAGATCGTCCAGCATCTGGTGCCCGTGATCCGGACGGAACGGGATAGGACGTACATCCCCCGCCTGCTTACGACGTACCTCTTCAGAGAGAATGGCATCCACCACCGCAACCATGTTCACGTCGCCGCCAAGATGGGCTGCTTCGTGGAAGGTTTTCGGGTTCTCTTCACGGCAGGTTGCACGCAGGTGGGTGAAATGAATGCGATCGCCGAAGGTTTCGATCATCCGCACCAGATCGTTATCCGCCCGCACGCCATACGAGCCCGTACACATGGTAAAGCCGTTGTAGATGCTGTCCACCGTCTCTTTCAGCCACTGCATATCTTCAATCGTAGAGACGATACGCGGCAGGCCGAGGATAGGGCGCGGTGGATCGTCAGGATGAACCGCCAGCCGCACGCCGACTTCTTCTGCCACCGGCACAATAGCGCGCAGGAAGTGCGCCATGTTTTCACGCAGCTGGTTTTTATCGATATCGCCATATTCCGCCAGGCGCGCGCGGAACTGATCGAGGGTATAACCCTCTTCCGCACCGGGCAGGCCCGCGATGATATTGCGAACCAGCTTCTCAATGTCCGCTTCACCGGCGGCATTGAACCACGCCAGCGCCTGCTGCTGCTCTTCTGCGGTGTAGTCTGCTTCCGCCCCCGGACGCTTCAGAATGTGCAGTTCGAAAGCCGCAAAAGCGATTTGATCGAAACGCAGCGCCTTCGAACCATCGGCCATTTCATATTCCAGGTCGGTACGCGTCCAGTCCAGGATCGGCATAAAGTTGTAGCAGACGGTATCAATACCACAGGCTGCCAGGTTACGAATGCTCTGCTGATAATTCGCAATCCAGGTATCACACTCACCGGAGTGGGTTTTGATATCTTCGTGAACCGGAATACTTTCCACAACAGACCAGGTTAACCCCTTCTCTGCCAGCTGAGCCTGACGCTTTTGGATTTCCTCTACCGGCCACACCTGACCGTTCGGAATATGATGCAGCGCCGTGACCACACCCGTTGCGCCAGCCTGACGCACATCATCAAGAGAAACCGGATCGTTCGGCCCGTACCAACGCCAGGTTTGTTCCATTGCCCCACCCTCTCAAGTTGTTATACCAATATGTATTACTTCAATGACGACTACCATACATGTTTAATCGAAGTGGTCAATACAGCACGCGGCATTGATTGATCAAACTCACATAACAGGGATATTTACGGCTTACCAATTTAATTTGTTGTCATATAACTTTACACTGGCATTGTTAATTAATGGTTAATCAGGTGTGTATTACATGAAGACTATTGCCTCCCCCGCGCTTCCTGCTCATGTCCAGCAGCCCCGCTACGATCGTGAGCAGTTACGCTCCCGCATCGTCCATTTCGGTTTTGGCGCGTTCCACCGGGCGCATCAGGCGTTGTTAACAAACCGGGTACTGAATGCCAAAGGAGGCGACTGGGGAATTTGTGAGATTAGCCTCTTTAGCGGCGATGTCCTTATGGGCCAGCTCCGGGCGCAGGATCATCTGTTTACCGTGCTGGAGAAAGGTGCCGAAGGCAATCAGCCCATTATTATCGGTGCGGTAAAAGAGTGCCTGAACGCCAAACTCGACTCGCTGGCAGCCATTATTGAGAAATTCTGCGAACCGCAGGTGGCAATTGTCTCCCTCACCATTACCGAAAAAGGCTACTGCATCGATCCGGCGACGGGAAAACTGGATATGCGCAACAGCCGCATCCTGCACGATCTCGAGCACCCGTCTGAGCCGCATTCCGCGCCGGGTATTCTGGTTGAAGCGCTTCATCGCCGCCGCGAGCGGGGCCTGCCGGCGTTTACCGTGCTCTCCTGCGACAATATTCCCGACAACGGCCACGTGGTGAAAAATGCCGTTCTCGGCATGGCCGGAAAGCGTTCCGCAGAGCTGGCCGCATGGATCGAGGCGCACGTGAGCTTCCCTGGCACCATGGTCGACCGAATCGTGCCCGCCGCCACCGACGCCTCACTCGCGGAAATCACCCAGGAACTTGGCGTTGAAGATCCCTGCGCCATCAGCTGTGAACCGTTCATTCAGTGGGTAGTGGAAGATAACTTTGTCGCCGGGCGTCCGGAGTGGGAGGTGGCAGGCGTACAGATGGTTGAGGATGTCCTGCCCTGGGAGCAGATGAAGCTGCGGATGCTGAACGGCAGTCACTCCTTCCTCGCGTATCTGGGCTACCTTGCCGGCTACACGCACATAAATGAATGTATGCAGGACGACAGTTTCCGCGAGGCGGCCCGCAGGCTGATGCTGAATGAGCAGGCCCCTACGCTGCGCATCAACAACGTTGATCTGACAGCCTATGCTGACAGCCTGCTTGACCGCTTCGCCAACCCGGCCCTACAGCATCGTACATGGCAAATCGCCATGGACGGCAGCCAGAAGCTGCCTCAGCGCATGCTGGATGGGATCCGCGTGCATCTTGAGCGTAACACCGCCTGGCCATTACTGGCGCTGGGGGTGGCGGGCTGGATGCGCTACGTCAGCGGTACGGACGAACAGGGCAACGCCATTGACGTACGCGATCCGCTGAGCGACAAGTTTCAGGCCATTGTCGCTACCAGCAGCGACGCAGAACGCGTTAGCGCCCTGCTGACGCTAAATGAAATCTTTGGCGACGACCTGCCGCAAAACCCTGTCTTTGTCGAGGCAATCACCAGCGCGTACCAGCGCCTCGTCCGGCTCGGCGCGCGCCAGGCCGTTATCGAAACGTTAAAAATTTAGCGATTATTGCGTTTAAGGCGAACGGTTTTGTGCTCCGTTCGCCCTCCCTCTTCTCAATGCCCGATTTTTTCGTCAGGATGATAGATAGTTGTTACTACATCACAATTATTTATCGGAGCGCACGTGACCAAAACCAACCTGATCACCGGTTTTCTCGGCAGCGGTAAAACTACGTCCATTCTGCATTTGCTGGCCAATAAAGACCCGGCAGAAAAGTGGGCCGTGCTGGTCAACGAATTTGGCGAAGTGGGGATCGACGGCGCGTTGCTCGCCGACAGCGGCGCGATGGTGAAAGAGATCCCGGGCGGGTGTATGTGCTGCGTGAATGGTCTGCCGATGCAGGTCGGGCTGAATACGCTGCTGCGTCAGGGCAAGCCGGACCGTCTGCTGATTGAGCCCACCGGGCTGGGTCATCCTAAGCAAATCCTTGATTTACTGACCGCCCCGGTATACGAGCCGTGGCTTGAGCTGCGTGCGACGCTTTGCCTGCTCGACCCCCGCCAGCTGCTGGATGAAAAAGCGATCAATAACGACAATTTCCGCGACCAGCTCGCCTCGGCAGATATTATCGTGGCGAATAAATCCGATCGCGCGACGGCTGAGAGTCAGGCCGCGTTCGAGTCCTGGTGGCAGCAGGCTGGCGGTGGACGTCAGTATGTGCAGACCACCCAGGGCAACATTGATGGCGCCCTGCTCGATCTTCCCCGCCTCAACCAGACGCAACTGCCTGCCAGCGCTGAGCATTCGCATAGCCACGGCGCGAAGCAAGGCCTGGCTGCACTGAGCCTGCCGGAGCATCAGCGCTGGCGTCGCAACCTGAACAGCGGCCAGGGGCATCAGGCCTGCGGGTGGATCTTCGATGCCGATACGGTTTTCGACACCATTGGTATACTGGAATGGGCGAGACTCGCGCCGGTTGAGCGGGTAAAAGGGATCATGCGCACTCCGGATGGTCTGGTGCGCATTAACCGTCAGGGCGAGGATTTCTTTATTGAAACCCAGAACGTCGCGCCACCCGACAGCCGGATAGAGTTAATTAGTGCGGTTAATACCGACTGGAATGCCCTCCAGTCAAGCCTGTTGAAGCTTCGTTTAAGTTTGGGCGGCTAACGTTGCCCCTGATTTCACACATTGCTGAAGACTATGACGACTCGACTTCCTGCTATTTTATTGCTCAACGCTGCCGGCCTGGCGATCTTTTTCTCCTGGTATATCCCGGCGGATCACGGTTTCTGGTTCCCGCTGGATTCCGGGCTGTTCCACTTCTTTAACCAGGCGCTGGCGAAGAGTGAAGCCTTCCTGTGGCTGGTGGCGATCACCAACAACCGCGCGTTTGACGGCTGTTCGCTGCTGGCAATGGGCTGTCTGATGCTCTCCTTCTGGCTGAAGGAAGACAAAACGGGTCGTCGCCGTATTCTGATTATCGGCCTGGTGATGCTGCTGACGGCCGTGATTATCAACCAGCTGGCGCAGCATCTGATGCCGGTTAAACGCGCCAGTCCTTCGCTCTTTTTCCCGAATATTAACCGCGTCAGCGAGCTGCTTCATATTCCAACCAAAGATGCCTCGAAGGACAGTTTCCCGGGCGACCACGGTATGATGCTGCTGATTTTTGCAGGCTTCATGCTGCGCTATTTTGGTAAAAAAGCCTTCACCATCGCCCTGGTTATTGTGGTGGTATTTGCATTCCCGCGGGTGATGATTGGCGCTCACTGGCTGACAGATATCGCCGTAGGCTCCCTCACGGCGGTGTTAATTGGTTTACCGTGGGTGCTGATGACCCCACTGAGCGATCGCATAATAGGCATTTTTGATCGCTATCTTCCTGGCAAATTTAAACAAGCTGGAAACAAATAAATAACGAAAATTAACACCATTCATCAGGGATCGTTTTCGATCCCTGCGTCACTTCTTTTCGGCGTCATTCAACGCTGTCATCATCCCGTCATACAATTCGTGATAAAAATGAAGCAATTGCAGGGATTACCGATATGAATGGCGGCATTTTGAGCAATTCCGCGCTGTAACTTTGTGTATCACATTTTCTTATAAAAAAATGGACTTTTTTGCTCGCAATACCCCGTGCAATCGGTTAACCTCGAACTCGTTTTGCCCCACTGAGATAATTATTATCATGGTGAATAATTTTGTGCGTTGAGCCACAGTTTTCACCATAAAGAATTGTCTCATTGTGAACAGATTATTAGTCTCGTCACGGTTGGCATTTTTATAACGATATTTTCGTTAAGGACTTCAAGGGAAAACAAACAAAATGGTCAAATCTCAACCAATCTTGAGATATATCTTGCGGGGGATCCCGGCGATTGCAGTGGCGGTTCTGCTTTCGGCATGTAGTACGACGAATACCGCGAAGAATATGCATCCTGAGACGCGTGTTGTGGGAATGGAAGATTCCTCTTCACTGCAAGCCTCTCAGGATGAATTTGAAAATATGGTACGTAATCTCGACGTTAAGTCGCGTATTATGGATCAGTATGCTGACTGGAAAGGTGTGCGTTACCGTCTGGGCGGCAGCACCAAGAAAGGCATCGATTGTTCCGCGTTCGTACAGCGTACGTTCCGTGAGCAGTTTGGGTTAGACCTTCCGCGTTCTACTTATGAGCAGCAGGAAATGGGCAAATCCATTTCGCGCACTAAACTGCGCACGGGCGATTTAGTCCTGTTCAGAGCGGGTTCAACCGGTCGACACGTTGGCATCTATATCGGTAACGATCAGTTTGTCCATGCTTCCACCAGCAGTGGTGTGACGATTTCCAGCATGAACGAACCTTACTGGAAGAAGCGCTACAACGAAGCTCGCCGCGTTCTGAGCCGTAGTTAATATTGCTGTCGTATCGTTGGTTATCCCTTGGCTGGCGATACGATAAAAAAAGCACTGCTCCGGCAGTGTTTTTTTTTGCCCGTTACACTGATAACTATCCAGCGGCATTTCAGGAATCACGACATCTATGTTTACCCGCTACTTCTCCAGCAACCGCAAGATTCTGTTTCTCAGTTTCCTTACGGGGTTATTCACTGCCCTGCTCCTGGGAGCATTACAGTTTTACTGGAGTTATCACAAGCGAGACGTCAGATTCGATACCCTTATTACCGATTTAAGCGTCTACATGGAGAGCTATTTCGATGAGCTCAAAATGTCGATTGATACGCTCCAGCCACTCACGCTAAACAGCTGCGAGGAAGTGAGTGCCGCCCTGACCTCCCGGGCGGCTTTTAGCATCAACGTGCGCGCTTTTTTGCTGGTAAAGGATAAAAACGCCTACTGCTCTTCCGCCACCGGCCCGATGAATGTCCCTCTGGAAGCGCTTATTCCTGAACTGCACATCAATAAACAGGTTGATATGGCGCTCCTGCCGGGCACCCCCATGATGCCGGACAAGCCCGCGATTGCCATCTGGTATCGCAACCCACTGGTGAAGGACGGCGGTGTATTTACCTCCGTTAATCTTAACCTGACTCCTTATCTCCTCTACACCTCAAGACAGGATGAGTTTGCCGGTATTTCCATCATTATTGGCGATTATGCGTTATCAACCCATTCCGGAACGCTGGTCCCTGCGCGTGATTTGCCTGATATCCCGGTCCGTACCGCCACGCTGAAAAATGTGCCTCTGACCATCCATGTTTATGCGGAAGCCTGGACGACCGATGAAGTGCTGTACGCCCTGTTTTTCGGCCTGGTCTGCGGTATCGCGGCGGGCCTGTTGAATTTCTATATTCTTACTATCCGTCTTAATCCGGGGAAAGAGATCCTAACGGCCATCAAACGCGACCAGTTTTACGTGGTCTATCAACCCGTCGTGGATGCGCAGTCGCTCAAAATGACCGGGCTGGAAGTCCTGATGCGCTGGAAGCATCCGGTGATGGGAGAAATTCCACCGGATGCCTTTATTAATTTCGCTGAAGCGCAGAAGCTGATTGTCCCGCTGACGCTGCATCTTTTTGACCTGATTATCCGCGATGCCCCTGTCCTGCAAACGGTGCTCCCGCCTGGGGCCAAGTTTGGGATCAACATCGCGCCCGGGCATCTGCATGCGGAAAGCTTTAAAGAGGATATGCGCGCGTTTGCCGCCGCCCTTCCACCCGATCACTTCCAGATTGTGCTGGAAATAACCGAGCGCGATATGATCAACCACCGCGAGGCTAATCAGCTGTTCGAATGGCTGCACGAAGAAGGTTTTGAAATTGCCATCGATGATTTTGGCACCGGCCACAGCGCGCTGATCTATCTGGAACGCTTTACGATGGATTACCTGAAAATTGACCGTGGCTTCGTGAATGCCATCGGGACTGAAACCGTCACCTCGCCAGTGCTTGACGCGGTGCTGACGCTGGCAGAACGCCTGAATATGTTAACCGTTGCCGAGGGTGTTGAAACGCCGGAGCAGGCGGCGTGGCTGCGCGAGCATGGCGTGAACTATCTTCAGGGCTACTGGATCGGCCGCCCGATGCCGCTGGAGCAGTTCAGGACGTGGCAACCCGACATCACGCTCGGGGAATAATTTCACAATCACGGCGCTGTCCCTTATTATTCTGTTCAACCGAGCCTGCCTGTGAACAAAGGGATCCGCCGCACTATGATTATGCGCGTTGTGTTGACGCTATTGGCGCTGGTGAGCCTGTCGAGCCAGGCGCAGACCATCAAAGAGAGCACGGCCTTTGCCGTCATTGGCGAGCCGAAGTACGCGGTTAACTTTAACCACTACGATTACGTTAACCCCGCCGCCCCGAAAGGCGGAAACGTGACGCTTTCCGCCACGGGAACGTTTGACAACTTTAACCGCTTTGCCCTGCGCGGCGTGGCGGCAGCGCGTACCGAATCCCTCTATGACACGCTGTTCGTCACCTCCGACGACGAGCCCGGCAGCTATTATCCCCTGGTTGCTGAGAACGTGCGTTACGCCGATGATTTCAGCTGGGCAGAAATCGCGATTAATCCGCGGGCGCGTTTTCACGACGGTACGCCGGTTAGCGCCCGTGACGTGGCATTCACCTTTCATAAATTTATGACCGAAGGCGTGCCGCAGTTTCGTCTGGTGTACAAGGGCACCACGGTGAAAGCCATCGCCCCGCTGACCGTGCGAATCGAACTCCCTGAGCCGAACAAAGAGAATATGCTGAGCCTGTTCTCCCTGCCCGTCATGCCCGAATCCTTCTGGAAAAATCATAAGCTGAGCGATCCCCTCTCTACCCCGCCGCTGGCCGGAGGGCCGTATCGCATTACCGACTGGCGAATGGGCCAGTACGTGATCTATTCCCGGGTAAAAGATTACTGGGCAGCCACGCTGCCGGTAAACCGGGGCCGCTGGAACTTCGATACAATCCGCTACGACTACTACCTGGATGATAACGTGGCCTTCGAGGCATTTAAGGCGGGCGCGTTTGATTTACGTGTCGAGAACAGCGCCAAAAATTGGGCGACCCGCTATATCGGAAAAAATTTCGCGAAAGGCTATATCGTTAAAGACGAACACAAAAACGAATCCGCGCAGGACACGCGCTGGCTGGCGTTTAATATTCAGCGCCCGGTTTTTTCCGATCGTCGGGTGCGTGAAGCCATTACCCTGGCGTTTGATTTCGAATGGATGAACAAAGCGCTGTTTTACGGAGCCTACAGCCGGGCGAACAGCTATTTCCAGAATACTGAATATGCCGCCCGTGATTATCCCCACGCGGACGAGCTGGTTTTGCTGGCGCCAATGAAAGCGGAGCTCCCGCCGGAGGTGTTCACCCGCGTATTTGAACCGCCCAAATCCGACGGAAACGGGTTCGACCGGGACAACCTGCTGAAAGCCAGCAACCTGCTGGATGATGCTGGCTGGGTGCTGAAAAATCGGCAACGGGTTAATGTGCAAACCGGTAAACCGCTCAGCTTCGAACTGCTGATTGCCTCCGGCGCAAACGATCAGTGGGTGCTGCCATTTAAGAAGAACCTTGCCCGGCTTGGCGTCACCATGAATATCCGCCAGGTCGATATGGCCCAGTTAACCAACCGCAAGCGCAGTCGCGATTACGACATGATGCAGACCCTGTGGGCCGCGCAGCCGTGGCCGAGTTCAGATCTGCAAATCTCCTGGGCATCGGGGTATATCGACTCCTCCTACAACGCCCCGGGCGTAAAGAGCCCGGTGATAGATGCGCTGATTGCAAAAATTGTCGCCGCTCAGGGCGATAAGAACAAGCTTCTGCCGCTTGGCCGCGCGCTCGATCGGGTCTTAACCTGGAACTATTACATGCTGCCGATGTGGTATATGGGCGAAGATCGCGTGGCCCGCTGGGATAAATTCTCCCTGCCTGCCGTTCGCCCGGTCTACACCCTCGGCTTTGACACCTGGTGGTATGACGTGAATAAAGCCGCAAAATTGCCCGCAGAGCGGCGTTAAGGAGTGACGATGGGCGCTTATCTTATCCGCCGGCTGCTGTTAGTGATCCCGACGCTGTGGGCCATCATTACCATTAACTTTTTTATCGTCCAGATCGCCCCCGGCGGTCCGGTGGACCAGGCAATTGCGGCAATAGAATTTGGTCACGCTGGCGGCATGCCGGGCGGCGGCGGTGAAGGAATGGGGGCCAGCCATGCCCGGACGGGCGTGGGCAACATCAGCGAAAGCCACTACCGGGGCGGTCGCGGACTGGATCCGGAGGTGATCGCCGAGATCACCCATCGCTATGGTTTTGACAAGCCGCTGCACGAGCGTTATTTCAGGATGCTCTGGGATTATGTCCGTTTCGATTTTGGCGACAGCCTGTTTCGCAGCGCCTCGGTGTTAACCCTGATCAAACAAAGCCTGCCGGTTTCCATCACGCTCGGACTGTGGGGGACGCTGATTATTTATCTGGTCTCCATTCCGCTGGGGATCCGAAAAGCGGTCTACAACGGTAGCCGTTTCGATATCTGGAGCAGCACATTCATTATCATCGGCTACGCTATCCCGGCGTTTCTGTTTGCCGTGCTGCTGATTGTCTTTTTCGCCGGCGGCAGTTATTTCGACCTCTTCCCGCTGCGCGGGCTGGTCTCTGCGGATTTCAGCACCCTGCCGTGGTATCAGAAAATCACCGATTACTTCTGGCACATCACGCTTCCGGTGCTGGCGACGGTCATCGGCGGTTTTGCGGCGCTTACGATGCTGACCAAAAACGCCTTTCTTGATGAGATCCGCAAACAGTACGTCGTCACCGCGCGCGCCAAAGGCGTCGGTGAAAAGCAGATCATGTGGAAGCACGTTTTTCGTAACGCCATGCTGCTGGTGATTGCCGGTTTCCCCGCCACGTTCATCAGTATGTTTTTTACCGGCTCGCTGCTGATAGAGGTGATGTTCTCGCTCAACGGATTAGGGCTGCTGGGCTATGAGGCCACCGTCTCCCGTGATTATCCGGTGATGTTTGGCACACTCTACATTTTCACCCTGATCGGCCTGCTGCTGAACATCATCAGCGATATCAGCTATACGCTGGTCGATCCCCGTATCGATTTTGAGGGCCGCTGATGTCGCGTTTAAGCCCCGTCAATCAGGCCCGCTGGGCGCGCTTTCGCCACAACCGTCGCGGCTACTGGTCGCTGTGGATCTTCGCCGTCCTGTTCGCCTTAAGTATGTGTTCGGAACTGATTGCCAACGATAAACCCCTGCTGGTGCATTTCAAAGACCGCTGGTATGTGCCGGTGCTGACTACCTACAGCGAAAGCGATTTTGGCGGCCCGTTTGCGACGCCAGCCGAGTACCAGGATCCCTGGTTACGTGAACAGATAGCGCAGCACGGCTGGGCTATCTGGGCGCCGATTCGTTTTGGCGCGAACAGTATTAACTTCGCCACGTCCACCCCCTTCCCTTCGCCGCCTTCCGCGCAAAACTGGCTGGGAACGGACGCCAACGGCGGCGATGTGCTGGCGCGCATTCTCTATGGCACCCGCATCTCGCTCCTGTTTGGGCTGCTGCTGACGCTCTTTAGCAGCGTAATGGGCGTTGTGGCGGGCGCCGTGCAGGGCTATTACGGGGGTAAAATAGATTTATGGGGACAGCGCGTGATTGAAGTCTGGTCCGGTATGCCGACGCTGTTTCTGATTATCCTGCTGTCCAGCGTGGTACAGCCTGGCTTCTGGTGGCTGCTCGGGATCACCGTCCTGTTCGGCTGGATGGCGCTGGTCGGCGTGGTACGCGCGGAGTTTCTGCGTACGCGGAATTACGACTATATTCGCGCCGCGCAGGCGTTAGGCGTGAGCGATGGCGCAATCATCTTCCGCCACATGCTTCCCAATGCGGTGGTGGCGACCCTTACCTTCCTGCCGTTTATTTTGTGCAGCTCCATCACCACCCTGACGTCGCTTGATTTTCTTGGTTTCGGTTTGCCGCTGGGCTCACCGTCCCTTGGCGAACTGCTGTTGCAGGGCAAAAACAATCTCCAGGCCCCCTGGCTGGGCATCGCCGCATTCCTCTCCGTGGCGGTGCTGCTTTCCCTGCTGATTTTTATTGGCGAAGCCGTGCGCGATGCCTTCGATCCCAACAAGGCGGTATGACATGACCCGGCCTCTTCTGAGCATAGAGAATCTGTCGATTGCGTTTTCAAAACAGGGCGAATCACGCACGGTGGTGACGGATTTATCGTTGCAGATCCAGCGTGGAGAGACGCTGGCGCTGGTCGGGGAATCCGGCTCCGGTAAGAGCGTTTCGGCGCTGTCGGTGCTGCGCCTGCTCCCTTCCCCGCCGGTCAGCTATCCGCAGGGGGATATTCTGTTCCATGGACAATCGCTGCTGAACGCTGACGAGCAAACCCTGCGCGGCATTCGTGGCAACAACATCGCCATGATTTTTCAGGAGCCGATGGTGTCGCTCAACCCACTGCATACCCTGGAAAAACAGCTCTATGAAGTGCTGTCACTTCATCGGGGAATGCGTAAAGAGGCAGCGCGGGGTGAAATTCTGGACTGCCTTGAACGCACCGGTATCCGTAATGCGGCGAAACGGCTGAACGATTTCCCGCACCAGCTTTCCGGCGGCGAGCGCCAGCGCGTGATGATTGCAATGGCCCTGCTCACGCGCCCCGAACTGCTGATTGCCGATGAACCTACTACCGCGCTGGACGTCACGGTACAGGCACAAATTCTGCAACTGCTGCGCGAACTGCGCGACGAGCTGAACATGAGCCTGCTGTTTATTACGCACAACCTGAGCATCGTGAAAAAGCTCGCTGACGCGGTGGCCGTGATGCAAAACGGCCGCTGCGTGGAACAGAACCGGGCATCCGCCCTGCTGAGCGCGCCTCAGCACCCGTATACACAGCGCCTGCTCGATAGCGAACCCGCTGGCGACCCGGTTCCGCTTAACGCTGACAGCGCGCCGTTGCTGAGGGTTGAGGGGCTGTCGGTGTCATTCCCGATCCGCAAAGGCATTTTGCGTCGCGTGGTCGATCACAATCATGTTCTGAAAGACATGAGCTTCGCTCTGCGTCCGGGCGAATCGCTTGGGCTTGTGGGCGAGTCCGGTTCAGGCAAAAGCACCACCGGCCTGGCGCTGCTGCGCCTGATCGCCTCTCAGGGAAGCATTGTTTTTGACGGCATGCCGCTGCAAAACCTGAATCGCCGGATGATGCTTCCCATGCGTCCGCGGATGCAGGTGGTATTTCAGGATCCAAACTCTTCGCTTAACCCGCGCCTGAGCGTATTACAGATTATTGAAGAGGGCCTGCGCGTCCACCAGCCGACCATGACGGCGCAACAGCGTGAAATCGACGTGAAGCGGGTGATGGCGGAAGTGGGTTTAAATCCCGAGACCCGGCACCGGTATCCGGCTGAGTTTTCCGGCGGACAGCGCCAGCGTATAGCGATTGCCCGCGCGCTGATCCTGAAACCGGAGCTGATCGTGCTGGACGAGCCAACCTCTTCCCTGGACCGCACCGTGCAGGCGCAAATTCTGGCGCTGCTGAAGGGGCTACAGGAAAAGCATCGGCTGGCCTATATCTTTATCAGCCACGATTTACAGGTGGTGCGTGCGCTTTGCCATCAGGTGGTGGTATTGCGGCAGGGAGAAGTCGTTGAGCAGGGAGAGTGCCAGCGCGTATTCACCGCGCCGACGCAGGATTACACGCGCCAGCTATTGTCCGCTGACTAGCACTCAGAAAGGATATTGACCGGAGAACGGCTCGGCAATGGCCACGCCGAAGTTTTTCAGACGACAGGTGGCGGCAAACTCATCCTGGCTGTTAACAAACAGGCACGGCTCACCTTCGCATTCCAGCACGGAGCTGTCCACTTCGATGTCCGTCAGCGCCTGGCTGAGACGTTCCATGACCGGCCACGCATTTTCATCGCTCGGGCTGAGCAGTTTGAGGGCCACCAGACAATTATCCTCCCCGGCAACGCTTTGCGGAATCGGTTCAACTTTCGAACCTGCAAAACCCGTCGACCAGCGATAGCTCTGGGGCAAGCGATGGACAATGGAGAGTTGTAATGTATTCACGTTCAGATCCCCGGAAGCAAATTTACTTCACAATTTATTTACATTTATAGTAACACATCATCGCCAACCTGCACTGTTTAGCGGATTTTATAGGCGTTGCAGGCTCGCGTCGGCGCTATATGTACCCGTTTCTGCGATCTAACTCAACCTTTTTAAATACAATGATGTGACTTTTTACATAAATAGATTTTACATAAAAGAAACAAACACAGGGTAAACGAACGGAGGGTTGGTTGATATGGGTCAACAAAAAGGCCCGTCACGGGCCTTAAGTGGTCATTTATGCGCCGTCTTTCGCGGCCGGCTGGCGTAAAGATAGAAGAGTATGGAGCAGGTCGCGCAGAGGGCAATCGCCCACAGCATCGGCCAGGCGGTATTAAACGTCGCCGTCGAGAGCAGCGCCCCGACTATCGCGCCAATTCCGAAACGGAACGTTCCTGCCAGCGACGAGGCGGTGCCCGCCATATGCGGAAATTCGTCGAGGATCACCGCCATCGCGTTGGATGAAACCATCGATACGCAGCCGACAAACGCCGCCACGCCCACCACCAGCGCCCAGAAACCGACGCCCAGCAACGCGCTCAATACCAGCCAGATAGCCATCACGAACTGGATCCACAGCCCGGCGCGGAACATATTCAGCGCCCCAACCCGCCGGACAAAGCGGCTGTTGATAATGGTCATCACAAACAGGAACACAATATTCAGCGCGAAGTAGTAACCAAAATGCTGGGGTGAAACATGGTTCAGTTCGATGTACACAAACGGCCCCGCGCTCAGGAACGAAAACATTCCGGCAAAGCTGAAGCCGCTGGCCAGCATATAGCTGAGCACACGCTTATGGCGAAACAGCGAGGCAAAGTTGCCAAGCGTGGTGCGAATGTGGAACTTCTGACGTCGCTCGACCGGCAGCGTTTCATCGATAAAGACGAAGATCATCACCGAGGCCAGCAGCGCGGCAATCGCCAGGATCCAGAAAATCGCATGCCAGCTGAACCACACCAGGACCGCCCCGCCCACCATGGGGGCGACCAGCGGCGCAATTGTCGTGACCAGCATGACGAACGACATCATGCGTGAGAACTCTTCCTTCGGGTAGACGTCGCGCATCAGCGCGTTAATCACCACGCTTGCCGCAGCCGCCGCCAGGCCATGGAAGAAGCGCATCACAATCAGCTGATCGATACTCTGCGCCAGCGCGCAGGCCACCGCCGCCGCGGCAAATATCAATGTCCCGCCCAGGATAACCGGTTTACGCCCCAGGCTGTCGGCCATTGGTCCATAAAAGAGCTGACCGAGGGCAAAACCAAGAATGTAGGTGCTGAGCGTCATCTGCGCGCTGCCTGCCGGTACGCCAAACTGCGCGGAAATCACCGGCAGCGCGGGCAGATACATATCGATAGACAGCGGCATCAGCATGGCCAGCAGGCCAAGGATAAATACAATTTTAAACGACGAGTGTGGCCTGGTGGTCACAGGGTTCTCCTGAATTTAGCGTGAAGGCAGCCCGACGCTGGCAATCTCTTCTTCCGTCAGCGGGCGATATTCCCCTGGGGCCAGGTCTGGATCGAGTTCAATCGCGCCGATACGTTCACGATGCAGCCCCACAACGTGGTTGCCCACGGCGGCAAACATCCGCTTTACCTGATGGTAGCGGCCTTCACTGATGGTCAGACGGACGTCCGTGGGGGTGAGGATTTCCAGCACCGCCGGTTTGGTCAGATCCTTCTCATTATGCAGCTGAACGCCTTTCGCGAATTGCTCTGCCGTGTCATCCGAGACCGGAGACTCAAGCATCACCCGATAGGTTTTCTCACAGTGATGGCGCGGGGAGGTGATGCGGTGCGACCACTGGCCGTCATCGGTCATCAGCACCAGGCCGGTAGTATCGATATCCAGTCGCCCTGCCGCATGCAGCTTGTGCGCCACAGGTTCGTCGAGGAAATAGAGCACCGTCGGGTGATCCGGATCGTCCGTTGAACAGACGTAACCTTCCGGTTTGTTGAGCATGAAGTAGCGCGGGCCATTCTGCTGGGTCAGCGGGTTGCCGTCATACTCCACCTGGTGCTCAGGCTGGAGTTTAAAAGCGCTGTCTTTCACAATGTCGCCGTCCACGGTTACGCGGCTGGCGCGAATTTCACGCCCGGCAATAGCGCGGCTTACGCCGAGTTGCTGAGCGATAAACTTATCAAGTCGCATGAAATCTTTTTAGCCTTAATGGTGCTGGAAGTCGGACTACGCGTCCGAAAAAGAAGCAGTCAGAAACAGTTCAGTATAATGGTCTGGTTGCGCCACTCAAGGGAAAAAGTTTCGTGGCATACTATATGCGAGTTAACTGAATAGAGAAGCCATGACGTTCACATTACGCCCCTATCAGCAGGAAGCCGTTGATGCCACCCTCGCCTGGTTTCGCAAGCATCGGGAGCCCGCCGCCATCGTTCTCCCGACCGGAGCCGGTAAAAGCCTGGTGATTGCCGAACTGGCGCGCCTGGCCCGCGGACGCGTGCTGGTGCTGGCGCACGTCAAAGAGCTGGTGGCGCAAAACCACGCCAAATATTGCGCGCTCGGCCTGGAGGCCGACATTTTTGCCGCCGGACTGAAGCGCAAAGAGAGCCACGGAAAAGTGGTGTTTGGCAGCGTACAATCCGTTGCGCGCAACCTGGAACTGTTTCGCAGCGAGTTTTCCCTGCTGATTGTCGATGAGTGTCACCGCATCAGCGATGACGACGACAGCCAGTATCAGCAAATCCTCACTCATCTGAAAAAGGTGAATCCTCACCTCCGTCTGCTTGGCCTCACCGCCACGCCGTTTCGTCTGGGCAAGGGCTGGATTTATCAGTTTCATTATCACGGCATGGTGCGTGGCGATGAAAAGGCCCTGTTCCGCGACTGTATCTATGAGCTTCCGCTGCGCTACATGATCAAGCACGGCTACCTGACGCCGCCGGAGCGGCTGGATATGCCCGTCGTGCAGTACGATTTCAGCCGCTTACAGGCGCAGAGCAATGGGCTGTTCAGCGAGGCAGATCTTAACCATGAGCTGAAAAAACAGAAGCGGATCACGCCGCATATCATCAGCCAGATTGAAGAGTTCGCGCAAACGCGCAAAGGGGTGATGATTTTTGCTGCCACTGTCGAACACGCGCGCGAAATTACGGGGCTGCTGCCCGCCGACGACGCGGCGTTAATTACCGGTGAAACCCCCGGCCTGGAGCGCGACAGCCTGATTGAGGACTTCAAAGCTCAGCGGTTCCGCTATCTGGTGAATGTCTCCGTACTAACCACCGGCTTTGACGCCCCGCACGTCGACCTGATTGCGATTCTTCGCCCGACGGAATCCGTCAGCCTGTATCAGCAGATTGTTGGCCGCGGGCTGCGTCTGGCGCCGGGCAAAACCGACTGTCTGATCCTTGATTACGCCGGTAACCCGCACGATCTCTATTCGCCGGAAGTCGGCACGCCAAAAGGCAAGAGCGACAACGTGCCCGTTCAGGTTTTTTGCCCTGCCTGCGGGTTTGCCAACACCTTCTGGGGGAAAACCACCGCCGACGGCACGCTGATCGAACATTTTGGCCGCCGCTGTCAGGGCTGGTTTGAAGACGATGAAGGCCATCGCGAACAGTGTGACTTCCGCTTCCGCTTCAAAAACTGCCCGCAGTGCAATGCCGAAAACGACATTGCCGCCCGCCGCTGTCGGGAGTGCGACACGGTCCTGGTCGACCCGGACGACATGCTGAAAGCGGCGCTGAAGCTGAAAGATGCGCTGGTGCTGCGCTGTTCCGGCATGGCCTTACAGCCCGGCGCGGATGAAAAAGGCGAGTGGCTAAAAATTACCTACTACGACGAGGATGGCGCAGACGTCAGCGAGCGGTTCCGGGTCCAGACGCCCGCCCAGCGCACCGCGTTCGAGCAGCTCTTTATCCGCCCGCATACCCGCACGCCTGGCGTGCCGCTGCGCTGGATAACCGTGGCCGATATCGTGCGCCAGCAGGCGTTACTGCGCCATCCTGATTTTGTTGTCGCCCGTAAAAAAGGGCAGTTCTGGCAGGTGCGTGAGAAGGTCTTTGACTATGAAGGACGCTTTCGCCGGGCAAACGAATTGCGCGGTTAACGGGACTTTTCGTTGATGCGCGAGCCATTTGAGTATAAAATGCCGCCCGCTTCACATCCGTGAGGCAGAACACTCACCTGCTGCTGGGTCGCCTGTAGTAGGGTTTTAAATACAGAGAGAAATCAATGTTCACTATCGAAGCAGAAGTACGTAACGTGCAGGGTAAGGGTGCGAGCCGCCGCCTGCGTACCGCAAACAAGTTCCCGGCTATCGTTTACGGTGGCGAAGCTGCTCCAGTTGCTATTGAACTGGATCACGACAAAGTATGGAACATGCAGAACAAAGCTGAATTCTACAGCGAAGTTCTGACCATCGTTGTTGACGGTAAAGAAGAAAAAGTGAAAGTTCAGGCTGTTCAGCGTCACGCGTTCAAGCCAAAACTGACTCACATCGACTTCGTTCGCGCGTAATCGCAAACCTGTCGAGAAAAACCCCGCGTTTGCGGGGTTTTTTTATGGCTGTTACTTACCGCCTGAAGTGCGACGCTGAAGCTGGTCGCGCAGATTCGGCGGTGTGCCTTTAATGGTCAGCGTGTCGGTGGCCGGGTCCCAGAAGATACGTTCCCCGAGCAGCATGGCATCAAAGTTAATGGTTAACCCACCGCCGCTACCGGCAAATTTCGTCAGCTGACGCAGCGTACTGCGATCCGCCGGGAAGCTCTCTTCCAGCTCATAGCCTTTTTCCGCAGTAAATTCCTGGAAGCTGACTTCGCTGACGCCTGCCAGCTCTTTGGACAGCGACTCCAGCTCAATCTCTTCTCCAGCCTGTAGTTGCTCGTTGCAGTAGCTGTAAACCTGCTGACGCACGGTCTGACGCTCAGATTTATCAAGCTGCGCCTCAGCCGTAAAGTCATCCACCGCCTGGAGGAGACCTTTGTTCTGCGCTTTGGCATTCAGCCCTTCGCTGGCGCCGAGGAAGTCCATAAAGAAATCCGCCACTTTGCGGCCCACGCGGCCTTTAAGGAAGGTCAGATAGCGCGTTGATTCCGGGTTGGTTTCCCATTCGGTTAAATCGATACGCGCCACAATATCCGCATGGTTGATATCCAGGTAGTGCGTTGAGCTGATATCCAGCTGCTCGTTCACGCGCATACTGCTTAAGTTATTCAGCACGGTGACCAGCAGATACTCTACCGCCAGATAGCGGTAGTGGCAGAACAGGACGATACCGCCATCGGCGAAGGGATATTTCGCCAGCTCGTCACGCAGACGGCCAGTAGCAGCGCGGCTGAATGCCAGGAAATCCTCTTCGCCCTGACGTTGCAGGCGCAGGCTATCCGCCAGTTCGCTCTCTTCGCTGAACAAGCCATAGGCTTTATTTTTCGCGCTGTAGACGCGATGCAACTCCGCCATCATCTCGACAACGGTAGGCGTTGGTTCCAGTAACGAATCGCGCAGCACCACTTCAAGGGTTTGCTCATCACGCTTGATAAGCTGGTGCAAGGCAATCTGGTTGATTTCCAGACTCATGATAAACTCTCCTTTTAGACCGGGCGGTATTCAACCACCACCAACGCATGTGTGCAACAGAAGATAAAAAAGGGGAAAAAAAGCTGTTGCTACGGTAATATGTCGCCCTTCTCTCAACAAACTGATTTTGATTTATGCCACAACATTCCCGCTACAGTGACGAACACGTTGAACAATTGCTCAGTGAGCTGGTCAACGTACTGGAAAAACATAAAACGCCAACCGATCTCTCCCTGATGGTTTTGGGAAATATGGTTACCAACCTGATCAATACCAGCGTTGCTCCGGCTCAGCGTCAGGCGATCGCCAAATCTTTCGCCCAGGCTTTGCAGTCCTCCGTTAGCGACGACCAGGCACACTAAGGGAAACGAACAACAGTTTATGGTGACGAATCGTCAGCGCTACCGTGAAAAAGTCTCCCAGATGGTCAGCTGGGGGCACTGGTTTGCCCTGTTCAACATTCTGTTGGCGATGGTGCTCGGCTGCCGTTATCTGTTTGTGGCGGACTGGCCAACCACGTTAACCGGGCGCATCTACTCGTGGATGAGTCTTGTTGGTCACTTTAGCTTTCTGGTCTTCGCCACCTATCTGCTGATCCTGTTCCCACTGACATTTATCGTCATGTCGCAGCGGCTGATGCGCTTCCTGTCCGCCATTCTTGCGACGGCGGGCATGACGCTGTTGCTGATCGACAGCGAAGTCTTTACCCGCTTCCACCTGCACCTGAATCCTGTCGTCTGGGAGCTGGTGATTAACCCGGATCAGAACGAGACCGCGCGCGACTGGCAGCTGATGTTTATCAGCGTGCCGATTATCCTGCTGATCGAAATGCTGTTCGCCACGTGGAGCTGGCAAAAACTCCGCAGTCTGACCCGACGCCGCCATTATGCGAAGCCCGTCGCGGCGCTCTTTTTCGCCTCATTTATCGGTTCGCACCTGATGTATATCTGGGCAGATGCGAACTTCTACCGCCCGATTACCATGCAGCGCGCGAACCTGCCGCTCTCCTATCCGATGACGGCGCGTCGTTTCCTCGAAAAACACGGCCTGCTGGACGCGCAGGAGTATCAGCGTCGTCTGGTCGAACAGGGTAATCCGGAAGCGGTCAGCGTGCAGTATCCCCTGAGCGATCTGAAATATCGTGACATGGGACGCGGTCAGAACGTGCTGCTGATTACCGTCGATGGCCTGAACTATTCCCGCTATGAGAAGCAGATGCCAGCGCTGGCTGAATTCGCTGAAAACAACATCGTATTCACTCAGCATATGAGCTCCGGTAATTCGACCGACGCGGGTATTTTCGGCCTGTTCTACGGCATTTCACCGAGCTATATGGATGGCGTGCTGTCGGCCCGTATTCCGGCGGCATTGATTACCGGGCTTAATCAGCAGGGCTACCAGCTGGGGCTGTTTGCCTCTGATGGTTTCAACAGCTCGCTGTACCGCCAGGCGCTGCTGTCTGATTTCTCACTGCCCGCCGCGCAGAGCCAGTCTGACGATCGGACCGCTGACCAGTGGATAGACTGGCTGAAGCGCTATGCGCAGGAAGATAACCGCTGGTTCTCCTGGGTTGCGTTTAACGGCACAACGCTTGATGACAGCAATCAGAAAGGCTTCGCGCGCCGCTATAGCCGTGCGGCGGGTGATGTCGATGCGCAGATCGGCCGCGTGCTGACCGCACTGCGCGACGCGGGTAAGCTGGACAATACGGTCGTGATTATCACGGCGGGGCATGGCGTGCCGCTCGGCGACGAGGCGAAGGCCATGGACTGGTCGCGTCCGAACCTGCATGTTCCCCTGGTCATCCACTGGCCGGGCACTCCCGCGCAGCGCATCAACATGCTCACCGACCATAAGGACGTCATGACCACGTTAATGCAGCGGCTGCTGCACGTCAGCACACCGGCCATTGAGTACTCGCAGGGACAAGACCTCTTTAGCGCCACGCGGCGTCATAACTGGGTCACGGCTGCTGGCGGAAACACGCTGGTGGTGACCACGCCGACGTTGTCCCTGGTGCTGAACAGCAACGGCAATTACCAGACGTATAACCTCGAAGGTGAGAAGCTGAAAGACCAGAAACCGCAGCTCAGTTTGCTGTTGCAGGTGCTGACAGACGAGAAGCGCTTTATCGCTAACTGATTATTTATGAATCAGTTAGCGTTGCTTGCCCCTTGCATTCAAAAAGGAATCGAGTAGTATTCCTTTTATGCGTCGGCACGTAGCGCAGCCTGGTAGCGCACCGTCATGGGGTGTCGGGGGTCGGAGGTTCAAATCCTCTCGTGCCGACCAAAACTACACAAAAAAACCAGCCGCTTATGGCTGGTTTTTTATTGCCCTTCTCCGCATGCACAATGCTTAGTGCTTTTCACGCCCACCGAGAAAGAAAATCCCCAGCGGAATAGCCAGCAGCACGGTGAACACCAGGCTGTAAACAAAGATCATCGCCGATTGCAGGACAAACATGCTGGTTGTCCAGGCAGAGAGCGGGATGTTGTACTGCTCAATCACACCGACAATGGTTGCTCGCCCCACGCATGCAGCAGCAATCATAAACACAACCAGTAACGCCAGCAGGAACTTGCGGCCTTCAGGTGTCTTCAGTTTTTCCCGTACCATCTCCCCTCCCTTTACAGATGAATAACAATAATTAACGCGTAAAATAACACGATTGCCGCATCGACTCCAACACAGCATTAAACACCAATAAATAAACATAAAAGCAGTGTATTACTCCATTTAAAATGAAAATATGAGTAAATTGCGCCAACTATTCACGTACTATATGTTAGTCTTTCCAGGATCGTTTTAACAAAAAGGAATGACAGTGAAAAACGCACCTAAATTTGCCATCGCCCTCATCGCCGCTGCGTGCGCCAGCACCAGTGCTTTCGCCAGCGAAACCCGGAAAGAGCAGCCGCTGGAAAAAGTTGCTCCGTATCCGCAAGCGGACAAAGGGATGAAGCGCCAGGTTATTCAGCTCCCGGCTCAGCAGGATGAAGCAAATTTCAAAGTTGAGCTGTTAATCGGCCAGACGCTGGAAGTGGATTGCAACCAGCATCGCCTGGGCGGCCAGCTGGAAAGCAAAACGCTGGAAGGCTGGGGCTATGACTACTATGTCTTCGACAAAGTAACCTCGCCAGTCTCCACCATGATGGCGTGCCCGGACGGCAAGAAAGAGAAGAAATTTATTACCGCGTATCTGGGTGATAACAGTCTGCTGCGCTATAACAGCAAGCTGCCGATCGTCGTATACACGCCGGAAAACGTGGATGTGAAATATCGCGTATGGAAGGCGGATGAGACGGTAGGACAAGCGGTAGTTCGTTAATAATAAGTCGGGTGGCGCTCTCGCTTACCCGACCAGGAAAGGGTGCGTTCTGGTGCCCTCACCCCAACCCTCTCCCACCGGGAGAGGGAGAAAACACTAAAAACGGTAACGGATGTTACCGTTTTGCGTTTACCTTACAGCGCGATATCCGCTACCGGCTTGCTTTCCGCCTGAGGCTTCAGCTCTGCCTTAGGCGCAGCATCCGCAGCCTGCGGTTTGACGTATTGCAGTTGCAGAACGCGGCTGGTGTATTCCAGCTCTTGTTCCGTGGCTTCAACGTTACCGTTCAGCTTCGTACCGTAGGATGGAATAATGGTTTTCAGCTTCGCCTGCCATTCCGGGCTGGATACTTTGTCCTTAAACACTTTTTCCATCAGGTGCAGCATGATTGGCGCAGCGGTAGACGCCCCCGGAGATGCCCCCAGCAGCGCGGCAATGGTGCCATCCTTATCGCTTACCACTTCGGTGCCCAGACGCAGCACGCCGCCCTCTTTCGGATCGCGTTTGATAATCTGCACGCGCTGACCTGCCTGCCACAGACGCCAGTCTTCTTTCTTCGCCTGCGGATAGTACTCTTTCAGCGCCTCGAAGCGTTCTTCATCAGAGAGCATCACCTGGCTAATCAGGTATTTCACCAGATCGAAGTTATCCAGCCCCACGTCCATCATTGGCTTAACGTTTGACGTCGTGGTCGCGCTCAGCAGATCCCACAGGGAACCGTTTTTCAGGAATTTGGTGGAGAATGTGGCAAACGGCCCGAACAGCACTACGCGCTTACCGTCCAGCATGCGGGTGTCGATATGCGGAACGGACATCGGTGGTGCGCCCACAGAGGCCTGACCGTACACTTTCGCCAGATGACGGTTAACCACTTCCGGGTTTTCCGACACCAGGAACTGGCCGCCAACCGGGAAGCCCGCGTAGTCGTCTGCTTCCGGAATGCCGGACTCCTGCAACAGTTTCAGCGCCGCGCCGCCCGCACCGATAAACACGAACTTCGCCTTAATCACATGCTCGGCTTCGTTGTTTTTCAGATCGGCAACGGTCACGCTCCAGCTATTATCCGCGTTGCGCTTGAAACCACGCACTTCGGAGCTGAGTTGCAGGTTAAAGTTCTCTTTTTTCTTCAGAGAGGACACCAGCTGACGGGTGATTTCACCGTAGTTAACGTCAGTACCAATTTCAGTGCGGGTCGCCGCTACTTTCTGGTTCGGATCGCGGCCTTCCATGACCAGCGGCGCCCACTCTTTGATTTGAGCGTGATCTTCAGAGTATTTCATCCCGCGGAAAAGCGTGCTCTGTTGCAGGGCAGCGTAGCGCGCGCGCAGGAAGTTGACGTTTTGATCGCCCCACACAAAGCTCATGTGCGGTACGGTGTTGATGAAGGAGTGCGGATTGTGCAACACACCGCTGTTCACCTGGTGAGACCAGAACTGACGTGAGATCTGGAACGCTTCGTTGATCTCTACCGCCTTCTCGATACTAATGGAACCGTCCTTTTTCTGCGGCGTATAGTTCAGTTCCATGAGTGCCGAGTGCCCCGTCCCGGCGTTGTTCCAGCCGTTAGAGCTTTCCTGTGCCACGCCATCGAGGCGCTCGACCATGGTCATGGACCAGTTCGGCTCTAATTCCTGAAGATACGTTCCCAGCGTGGCGCTCATGATGCCGCCACCAATTAAAAGGACATCCGTTTCCTGCTCTTTTGGTGCGTCAGCCTTCGCTGCCATCGAGACGGCGTTCAGCCCCACGGCCAGAGAAAAGAGCACGGCAGTCATTTTTTTCATCATTTATGCCTTAGTTGAATAGTGCTTGATGCGTGGAAATTACAGGTGAAACACGCTGCGGTGGCACGGTAGCAACTTTTAAATATTGTTTAAAGGTTACGAAATTATTGTAATTGTGAAATTTAATGATGGATTGTTTGTAGGGATTTGGCAGACAGGCTGGCACCCGACGATTTTCCTGGCTATCATGCTGCACTTTGTGATCGCGCGCACGGAAGCCTGCCCCTACCAGCGAATTGTTATGTCATTACCCCACTCGTCTGTACCTCAAGAAGGCCATGTCGCCACTGTTTTACGTTCGCCTCACCGTCTGATGCGCGAAACCCTGGCCGGTGTGATCACCGCGCTGGCGCTGATCCCGGAAGTGATTTCGTTTTCCGTGGTCGCGGGCGTGGATCCGAAAGTGAGCCTTATCGCCTCCGTGGTGCTCTGTTTCGCCCTTTCCCTGCTCGGCGGGCGTCCGGCCATGGTGACGGCGGCGGCAGGTTCCGTCGCGCTGGTGATTGGGCCGATGGTCCATCAACACGGCGTACAGTACATTCTGCCCGCGGTGGTGATGGCAGGCGTGATTCAGATCCTGTTCGGCGCGCTGGGTATGGCGCGGCTGATGCGCTTTATTCCCCAGTCGGTGATGACCGGGTTTGTTAACGCCCTTGGCATTTTGATTTTCTTTGCCCAGGTGCCCCATTTCTGGAGCCGAAGCCCGCTGATTGTGGGCCTGTTCGTGCTGACGCTGCTGATTGTGCTCTGGGTGCCACGCTATATCAAAAGCGTGCCCTCCCCGCTGATTGCCATTGTGCTGCTGACTTTGTTCACCGTCACCAGCGGGCAAATCCTGCCGACGGTAGGGGATGAAGGCTCCATGGGTGGCGGTTTGCCGGGCTTTACGCAACTGCTGGTGCCGCTCAATCTGGAAACCCTGAGCATCATCTGGCCGTGCGCGCTAAGTATCGCTTTCGTTGGCCTGCTGGAATCCTTGTTGACGGCAAAACTGGTGGACGAGCTGACCGCTACCCCCTCCAGTAAGCGCCGCGAGAGCATCGGGCTGGGCGTGGGCAATATTATGGCCGGGTTCTACGGCGGCATTGCGGGCTGCGCGATGATTGGGCAGACCATCGTTAACGTGGAGATGGGGAAAGGCAGAAGCCGTATCTCCACCCTTGCGGCGGGCATCGTACTGCTGGTGCTGGTTACGGCGCTCAGCGAGGTGATGGCCAAAATTCCGATGGCGGTACTGGCGGGAATTATGGCCATTGTGGCCGTCAAGACCTTTAGCTGGCATAGCGTTCAGCCCGGAACGCTGAAAAACGCGCCGGTGGCTGAAACCGTCGTGATGCTGGTGACAGTTGTGGCAACGGTTTCCACCGGCAACCTGGCGATTGGCGTGCTGGGCGGGATTGTGATGATGTTCATCCTCCCTGCCCGACTTAAGCAAAAAGCGCGTGCTACAGAAGAAAAATCGTCGCCAGTCCAAGAAAAATAAAGAAACCGCCGGTATCGGTAATGGCAGTGATCATCACGCTCGACCCCACCGCGGGGTCGCGCCCCAGCCGGGTCATGGTCAACGGGATAATCACGCCCATCATCGCCGCCACCAGCAGGTTCAGCACCATCGCCAGCATCATGACCCCGCCCAGCGCCATATCATCGTACAGCCACCAGGTAATGCCGCCCATGATGCCGCCCCAGACCAGGCCGTTAATCAGCGCGACGCCCATCTCCCTGAAAATCAGCCACGAGAAATTACCCGGCTGAATGTTTTCCAGCGCCAGGGCGCGAACGATCATGGTGATAGTCTGGTTGCCGGTGTTCCCGCCGATCCCCGCCACAATCGGCATCAGCGACGCCAGGGCCACCAGCTGGGAAATGGTATGTTCGAAGCCGTCAATAACGCGGGACGCCACGAACGCGGTGCATAAATTGATGGCGAGCCACGCCCAGCGCGTTTTGACGGCCTTGCCGACGGAGGCATGAACGTCATCTTCGGCACTGATCCCGCCAAGGGCACGCAGGTCGTTATCGGTCTCTTCATAGACCACGTCAACGATCTCATCGATGGTCAGACGCCCCATCAGCTTGCCCACCGAATCCACCACCGCCGCGCTCACCAGGTCATCACGTTCGAAGGTACGCGCCGCTTTTTCGGCATCGTCTTCCGGCGAGAAGACCATCGGCTCGGTTTCCATGACCTCACTCACCCGCTGCTGGGTGCTGTTCAGCAGGATCGTTTTCAGCTCCAGCTCCCCGAGCAGAGTTTTATCCCGCGAGGTGACGAACAGTTTATCGGTGTTGTCCGGCATACTGCCCAGGCGACGAAGATAGCGCTGCACCGTACCCAGGGTGACGTCCGGGCGCACGGTGATGACGCCAAACTCCATGATCGCGCCGACGCTGTTTTTCTCGTAGTGCATTACCTGACGCACGCGCGCCCGCTCTTCAGCAGGCAGGGAAGCCAGCAGGCGTCCGGTCAGGTTGCGCGGAAGATGCTGAACGAGGTAAATCTGCTCATCGATATCCAGCGTTTGCAGGGCGTCAAGGATGTCCCGGTCGCTCATCTCATCGATAAGGTCATCCCAGACGTTTTCCGAGGCTTCAAGCAATACCTGACCGCGCTCGTGATCCTGCACCAGCCGCCACAGGGCGTGGCGCTCTTCGGAAGGCAATGCCTCCAGGGTGTCCGCCAGGTCCGGGGGCGGTAAATGTGCAACCAGCGCACCTACCTCAGCAATATCGTCGGCCAGCGTGCCGACATCATATTGCTCAGCCAGGGTTAGCTTACCCAATAACGTTGACGTAACCGCTTTATCGGTCGTCAGGAGCCAGATGAGCCGCGCACGCTCCTGGTCACGCTGCCTGGCGCTGTTTTTCTTTAATACCGACATCAATCATAAATCCATTAAATGAGTTGGCGTTAAGCATAGCGCGGGGATATGTAAATAAGAATAAACGGCGGGTCGGGATGGAGAAAAAAACGGCATATATGAAAAATTAGTGTGCCGGGCGCCACCCGGCACAATTGCAATCAGGCCGTACGCGCCACCGCGTCCCGTGACGCCGCATCGCGCTCATCGCCGGTCAGCTCGCTCAGCTTGCCGTCGCGCATCTCCAGCAGACGGTCGGCGTGAATGAAGTAGTGATCGTCATGGCTGATGGCAAAAATGGTTTTTCCCATCGCCTGCATCAGCGGCAGCAGGACCTGATAAAACTCGCGACGGAAGTGCGGGTCCTGATCGGCGGCCCACTCATCCAGCAGGATGATGTCACGCTCCTCGGCCAGGGCCAGCAGCAGCGCCACGCGCTTCTTCTGCCCTTTCGACAGCTTCAGATTCAGGATTTTACCATCCTGGAGCTCCAGCTTGTGCGACATTTGCAGGTGCGCAAGCCACTTCTCCACCAGCGCCGGATCCGCCTGCTGCCCTTCCAGTCCCAGCAGCCGGTCGAACAGCCAGACGTCGGTAAATACCGCCGAGAAGAGCTTGCGGTAGTCCTCCGGTTTCTCCGCGCTCAGCGCTTTACCATCCAGCAAAATTTCACCCGCCTGCGGCTGGTAGAGGCCCGTCAGCAGCATCGCCAGCGTAGATTTGCCGCTGCCGTTGCCGCCGATAAGGAACAGCAGTTCGCCGCGATGAATGGTCAGGTTTATCGGCCCTACGGAGAAGGCGTTATCCTGATAGCGGAAGGTAACGTTACGCAGCTCCAGCGTTTGCCAGTTCGGGAAGGCCTGCGGGCGCGGGAACTCAGCCTTAAACGGCGCAAGGTCGAATTTCTTCAGCTTGTTGAAGGCCACCTGAGCGCTCAGCAGCGTCGGCAGTGCGCCAACGGCCGACAGCAGCGGCGTGCGTAAAAACAGCAGCGTCAGGGAGTAGGTTGCCGCCACGTTGGTATCCGCCCACCCCAGGCTGTTCGCCATCCAGAACACCAGGCCAATCGCGCCCAGCATCATGATGTTGGACCAGTTCACGGCGCTCAGGTGGAACGTATCGGCGCGGATAATGTGATGACGATATTCGTGCGCATCCGGGATATAAAGATGGTTGAAGATATGCTCGGCACGCTCGCGGTTCAGCGTCAGCTCTTTGCGCCCTTCCAGCACCGTCTGATAATCGTTATAGAGCTTGTCTTCCGTTTCGCGCAGCACTGCCATGTGCTTATAGACGCGTGATACCAGCAGGAACCCGCCCCAGATGGTAATAACAATCCACAGCGCCGTTACCGCCAGCATTTTGCTGGAGAGCCAGGCGAGATAGGCTGCCGAGCCAAATGTCAGGATGATCCCCTGCACCAGCTCCGGCAGGCGCACAAAGGCGATGGTAATGGCGCGCACATCGCTGGTCAGCCCCGCCAGCAGAGAGGCACTTCCCAGCTGTTCGATGCGTTCCACCTGAGTATCAAGGATCCGTTTGATGAACTCACTGCGCAGACGGAAAACGAAATGGTGGCCGAGGGCGGTCAGCGCCAGCTGTGACCCGAGCGTGACTGCCATCAGCAGCAGCAGTAAACCCAGAAATTCCGGCAGGACGGAGAGTGACGTGTCGACCATTTCGATCAAACGCACGTTAATGAAGGCAATCAGGCCGATCCCCAGCGCCGCGCTGGCAAGGCTTAACGCCATCACCGCGATAAAAGGCCAGCGATACTGCCGCCAGACAAGAAGAAGTAGTTGCATGCAGAGCAATCCGGACAAGAAAAATCAGCCAGCAGTGTAAACTGCCTTTCACACACATCAAGAATAATTCTTATTTTTATTCTCTGTATGCCGCCTGACGGAACGTGAGGTTGTAGCGAAATGCCCCCGCCACCGGGTGATCGCCAGGTTTAAGCGGCTGAATACCGTGGTAAAAAAGCCGTGATTCACCGCCCCAGACCACCACATCACCATGCTCCAGCATCAGCCGTTTGAGCGGGTCGTTGCGCCGCAGGCCGCCAAACTGAAAGACAGCGGGCAGCCCAAGGGATACCGAGACGATCGGCGCGCGCAGGTCCGGCTCGTCCTTATCCTGATGCAAGGAGAGCTTTGCCCCAACGGCATAGCGGTTGATAAGACAGGCATCGGGTCGAAAATCAGGATAGCCGGCCGCCACGGCGGCGTCATGACACAGCGCCTGAAACGCCTCCGGCATCGGCGGCCACGGCTGATCCGTCAGCGGATCGTTCGCGGCATATACATAGCCCCGCTCATTCGTCGCCCATCCCAGTTCGCCGCAGTTGGTCATCGCCACGGACATGGTATACCCGCCTGGCGTAACCATATGGCGAAATGGTGAACAAGCGGTAACGGCATCAATACCGTCGAACAGCGCCGCCGCGCGAGAAAGCGCGAAGCGTCTCAGGATCGTCGCCCCCGGCGCGAGCGGCTCGTGCCAGGGTTCAGCATCAGCAAAAAGATCGAGCATTATCCCTCCGGGTTGTTCGCCTCACGTTTCAACAATAGCATCTTACGCGCTGCTCCCCAGCGATAACCCGACAGCGCACCGTCGTTACGCACCACGCGGTGACAGGGGATGACTATCGCCAGTTTGTTGGCACCGCAGGCCCCCGCCACGGCACGTACGGCATTGGGTTTACCAATGGCCTTCGCCACCTGCTGATAGCTTGCCGTTTCACCGCAGGGGATAGCCCGCAGCGCCTGCCAGACCTGCTGCTGGAAGGCGGTACCACGGATATCCAGCGGCAGCGTCAGCGGCGTCGCGCGGCTGTCGACAGAGGCAATAACCTGCCGAACACGCCCGGCAAACGCGCCTTCCATCGGTTCACGGACGGCAAGCGGAAACAGTGACAGCAGCTCAGCCGTCAGCCCGGCGTCGTCATCACCCAGCAGTATTGCGCAGATCCCGCGCTCGCTTTCCGCCACCAGACAGCGGCCCAGCGAGCAGTCACTGATGGCATAGCGGACCGCAGCCTCTCTGTTGCGGTACTGTTTTGCCGTCATGCCCAGCGCGCCGTTGGCTTTACGGTAGTAGCTGCTGCCGTCCGGAAAGCCAGCGGCCAGTACGGCGTCGGTGATTTTACCGCCCTGTGCAAGCAGGGTGCGCAGGCGTTGTTCACGCGCGGCCTGCTGCCATGCTTTCGGCGTCATGCCGGTGACGGATTTAAACAAGCGGTGGAAATGGAACGGACTCATGGCAACCTGCTGCGCCAGTGCCTCCAGGTTCAGCGCGGCATCCTGTTCAAGCAGTCGACAGGCCAGCGCAATGTTGGCCTTTTTCTGCGCCATAGGGTCGACCTGGTCCGGCCTACAGCGCTTACAGGGGCGGAAACCCGCCTGCGCGGCCTGGTGAGCATCAGGATAAAAGCAGACATTTTTACGCAGCGCGTGGCGGGCGCGGCAGGACGGACGACAATAAATGCCGGTCGTCTGCACGGCAAAGACAAACTGGTTATCCGCACGCGGATCGCGGGCCAGTACGGCCTGCCAGCGATCCTCATCGGTAAGATAGGTTGTGTTTTTCATCATCGGCTCCTCTTACAAGCATACGCTCAGCTTGCCTGAACGCCACCGAACAAAAACCCGCAACCTTGCTTTTTAATTTTTTTCGCTCACCAGGAAGCTGTTGAACTGCGGCGAACTCCAGGTTTTAAATCCGTCAGCCTCTTTGGTGATCATATAGACGGCCAGCCCTTCCTGACGCACCACCTCTTTGGCCTTCTCCGTGCCGAGCACCATCAATCCGGTATCCCAGGCATCCGCTTCCAGCGCGGTTGGGGCTATCACCGTCACGGACACCAGGTTGTGGGTAATCGGGCGTCCGGTTTGCGGATCAATCACGTGCGAGATACGTTTGCCATCCAGCTCGTAATAGTTGCGGTAGCTTCCGGAGGTGCTGATACCGTGCCCGTTGATGTCGACAATCGCCTGCACCGCGTTCTGCTGATCGGTTGGTTTTTGGATGGCCACTCGCCACGGCCTGCCGCTGGCGTTCATGCCCCGGCTGACGAGCGCGCCCCCGACGGAAACCAGATAACGCGGAATGCCTTCCTGCGCCATCAGGGCCGCGAGATGATCCGCAGCATACCCCTCGCCTACCGTGGAGAGATCGACAAACAGGTCGGGAATATCTTTTTGCAGGTATTGCTGACCGTACTGGGAGATCACCGCCAGATGCTGTAACCCCGTACGGGCGCGGGCGTCGTCGATGGCGGCTTGATCGGGTGTAGTCACCGGCTGCTTGTTGGGGCCAAATCCCCACAGGTTCACCAGCGGCCCCACGGTCACATCCATTGCGCCGTTGGTTTTGTAGCCCACGCGCATGGATTCCGTGACGATATCGGCCATCGCTTCGCTCACCGGCCACAGCGAGGTGCTGCTGGAGCGATTGAAACGCATCAGCGCTGAGTCATTTTTATAGGTAGAGAGTAGCTGATCGTCGGCATCCAGCTGCGCCTGAATTTTACCGCGTAATTCTTCAGCGCGGGATTTATCAATATCCATCACGCTGACGCGCCAGAAGGTCCCCATGGTTTTCCCTTCCAGCACCGTCGCGGCGGGTGCGTCGATTTTTGCGGGCTGTGTGGAAGAGTCACACGCGGTCAGGAGTAAAAAAGTCGCCAGAACGCTGGCGCGTAAAAAAGTCATATCCATTGGTTATTATCCTCATGCCAGGGCGGCAAGAGTACACTAAAACAGCGTATTTGTAAGACCCTAAAAAAGCATGAAAAAAGGGGCCTGATGGCCCCTTTGTCGCTGTATGAGCAATTAGAACTGGTAAACCAGACCCAGCGCGACGATATCGTCAGTACCGATACCTGCTGCGCGAGTGAAGTCGTTCTCATCAACCAGGTTGATTTTGTAATCAACGTAGGTGGACATGTTTTTGTTGAAGTAGTAAGTCGCGCCAACATCAACATATTTCAGCAGATCCTGGTCGCCGTAGCCGTTTTCCAGGTCCTTACCTTTAGATTGCAGGTACGCCACGGATGGACGCAGACCGAAGTCGAACTGATACTGCGCAACCACTTCGAAGTTCTGCGCTTTGTTAGCCCAGCCCAGGTCGCCCGCACGGGTCGCGTTGTAAGTCTGAGTATACTGTGCAGCCAGGTAGATGTTGTTCGCGTCGTATTTCAGACCACCGGTGTAGGTCTCTGCGCGATCGCCTTCACCGTAGTAGCCCGCAGCGTTCTGGTCAGCAGTACGTTTAGAACTGGTAACTGCCGTACCGATAGCGAAGCCTTCGCCCAGATCGTAGGTCAGAGAGCCGCCGTAGCCATCACCGTTCTGACGCAGCGCGTCACGACCGTTGTTGGTCTGGCCTTCGCCGCTTGGGCTGCCGTTTTTACCCTGGTACTGCAACGCGAAGTTCAGACCATCAACCAGACCGAAGAAGTCCTGGTTACGGTAGGTCGCGAAGCCGTTACCACGCTGCTGCATGAAGTTGTCAGAACCGTAGGTATCGCCGCCGAATTCCGGCAGAACGTCGGTCCAGGAAGTCACATCGTAAACAACGCCGTAGTTACGACCGTAGTCGAATGAACCCGCATCAGCGAATTTCAGACCTGCGAACGCCACACGCGTCCATGAGTTGTTTTCGTTCTCACCAGAGTTACCCTGGATCTGGTATTCCCACTGGCCGTAACCGGTCAGCTGGTCGTTAACCTGAGTTTCGCCTTTGAAGCCCAGACGCATGTAGGTCTGGTCGCCGTCTGCACTGTCGTCATCAGAGAAATAGTGCAGACCATCCACTTTACCGTACAGATCTAATTTGTTGCCGTCTTTGTTATAAATTTCAGCCGCATTTGCTGCGCCTGCCACCAGCAGAGCTGGTACCAGGAGGGACAGTACTTTAACTTTCATTTTATTAACCCTCTGTTATATGCCTTATTATTTACCACTGCTTACTGGTCAACCCTCTTAACCAGTCGGCAAGTTCATTCTCCTCAAAAATGCAGAATAATCCAACAGGAATATGATACGAAAACTTTGAAGATGTTTCACTTTACCATCAACATGTTTCAATTTGTAAATTTGAAGGAACTTTTACAGAGCATAAATAGTTTAAAAATATAGCACGGATAATCAAAACAAAAATATATTCTATTTAATACAAGTGATTAGCTTAAAAAACAGTACAGCACTGAATGACAAAAAAATTCCCTTCAACACCACTAAAATAACTCTCGCTATCATCATTAACTTTATTTATTACCGTCATTCAGTTCTGAATGTCTGTTTATCCCTAATTGAACCGGATGCTTCGCATTCGGTTTTTTTTTACCTTTCTTTACGTCAGCCTACATTTTATGTGCTACCCCTCAGAAATGATAACGACTATTAACTAAATCCAGCATCCGGCTTTCACTGAATTCTTTTTTATGCTATTGAAATTAATTTCTTGTTTATTCGTGCTATTTTCCTGCCGGTGCGATCGCGTATTTATACATTTCACGGGGTTTTGTACACCTTTCATCCGGGGACGTTGAAGCCGCTTACCCGGATAAAAAGTCAAGGTCATACCGTTAACGACGCTGGAAATTCAGTTATTACCCTTTATACTGCCCTATCCCATTACCGCGCGGCCATTACGGGTTAAACACATCGATGAGTCAGACTGAAACTACCGCCCCGAGCAAATTCTCCCTTCTACCGGGCAGCATCACCCGTTTCTTTCTTCTGTTGATCGTTGTGCTGTTAGTCACAATGGGGGTGATGGTTCAGAGCGCCGTTAATACCTGGCTTAAAGATAAAAGCTATCAAATCGTCGATATCACCCATGCGGTGCATAAGCGCATTGATACGTGGCGCTATGCGACCTGGCAAATCTACGACAACATCGCTGCCGCGCCTGCCACCTCGTCAGGCGAAGGGTTGCAGGAAACGCGCCTTAAGCAGGATGTGTATTACCTTGAAAAACCGCAGCGCAAGACGGAAGCCCTGATTTTCGGCTCGCACGACAGCGCAACGCTTGAGATGACGCAGCGGATCTCCTCCTATCTGGACACCCTGTGGGGCGCCGAGACCGTACCGTGGTCAATGTATTACCTGAACGGTCAGGACAACAGCATGATCCTGATCTCGACCCTGCCGCTTAAGGATCTTTCGTCCGGCTTTAAAGAGACCACCGTTGGCAGTATTGTGGATTCCCGTCGGGCAGAAATGCTGCAACAGGCCAACGCGCTGGACGAGCGAGAAAGTTTCTCGTCACTACGCCGTCTTGCCTGGCAGAATGGCCACTACTTTACGCTGCGAACCACCTTTAACCAGCCGGGCCATCTGGCGACCGTGGTTGCCTTCGACCTGCCGATTAACGATCTCATCCCACCGGATATGCCGCTGGACAGTTTCCGTCTGGAGCCAGACAACAGCACCCAAAATATGCGCACGCCGTCGGATAAAGAAGGCGCGGACAGCGTAGCGATCTCCTTTAATGGCTCAAAGATTGAGATTGCCTCATCGCTCAACTCAACCGGTATGCGTCTGGTGTGGCAGGTGCCTTTTGGCACCCTGATGCTTGATACTCTGCAAAACATTCTGCTGCCGCTGTTGCTGAATATTGGCCTGCTGGCGCTGGCGCTGTTTGGCTACAGCACCTTCCGTTTCCAGTCGGGCCGCCAGAGCGACTCGACGTCGGTATCAGCCGGGACCAGCAACGAGTTGCGCATTCTTCGTGCCCTGAATGAAGAGATTATTTCTGTGCTACCGCTTGGGGTGCTCGTTCACGACCAGGAGGCTAACCGCACGGTAATGAGCAATAAAATTGCCGATCACCTTCTGCCGCATCTTAACCTGCAAAATATTACGGCCATGGCGGACCAGCACCAGGGCGTTATTCAGGCCACCGTTAATAATGAACTGTATGAGATCCGCCAGTTCCGCAGTCAGGTCGCCTCGCGCACGCAAATCTTCATCATTCGCGATCAGGATCGCGAAGTGCTGGTAAATAAAAAGCTCAAGCAGGCGCAAAGGCTGTACGAGAAAAACCAACATGGCCGCGCGGCGTTTATGCAAAATATTGGCGATGCCTTTAAACAACCGTTGAAGTCACTCGCCACGCAGATTGCTGATCTGAGCACGCCGGAAAGCCGACAGCTCAGCAGCCAGGCCGACTCCCTGGTTCGTCTGGTGGACGAAATCCAGCTTGCGAACATGCTGGAAAATGATATCTGGAAGGGCACCCCTACGCTCTTCTCCATCCAGGACCTGATTGATGAGGTGGTGCCGGAAGTCCTGCCGGTGATCAAGCGCAAGGGACTCCAGCTGCTGATCAACAACCATTTACCGGCCAACGACGAACGTCACGGCGATCGCGATGCCCTGCGTCGCATCCTGATGATGTTGATACAGTATGCCGTCACCACGACGCAGATCGGCAAGATCACCCTTGAAGTCAGCACCGATGAGTCCACCGACGATCGTCTGACGTTCCGCATTCTGGATACGGGCGAAGGCGTCACAGTGAGCGAAATTGATAACCTGCACTTCCCGTTCCTGAACGATACCCAGCGCGACCACTACGGCAAGGCGAATGCCCTCACCTTCTGGCTCTGCGATCAGCTGGCGCGTAAGCTGGGCGGTCATCTGAACATCAAGGCGCGCGAATCCCTCGGCACCCGCTACTCTTTACACGTGAAAATGGCGGCGAATCCCCAGGAAGAGGATGAAGAGCGTCTGCTGGACGATGTGGTGGTGATGGTGGATGTGACCTCCAGTGAGATCCGTAATATCGTCGTTCGTCAGCTGGAAAACTGGGGGGCGTCCTGCATTACCCCGGACGAAAGGCTCGCGAGTCAAGAATTTGATCTATTTTTAACTGATAATCCGTCTAATCTTACTGCCTCAGGCTTGCTTTTAAGCGATGATGAGCCAGGCGTGCGGAAAATCGGCCCTGGGCAGCTGCGCGTCAACTTTAATATGAGCAATGCAATGCAGGAAGCTGTATTACAACTGATTGAAGAGAATCTGGCGCAGGAAGAGATCCTGGAGTCACCGTTAGGCGGCGATGAAAATGCCGAACTCCATGCCAGCGGATATTATTCGCTCTTCGTTGATACAGTACCAGATGATGTTAAGCGGTTGTATACTGAGTCCGCTGCGCAGGATTTTGCAGCGCTGGCACAGACAGCACACCGGCTTAAAGGGGTGTTTGCCATGCTTAATCTGGTTCCCGGCAAGCAGTTATGTGAAACGCTGGAACATCTAATTCGTGAGAAAGATGCCTCTGGCATTGAAAAATACATCAGCGACATTGACGCTTACGTCAAGAGCTTGCTGTAGCAAGGTAGCCTTATACATGAACAATATGAACGTAATTATTGCCGATGACCATCCGATTGTACTGTTCGGTATTCGCAAATCACTTGAACAGATCGAGTGGGTGAATGTAGTCGGTGAATTTGAAGATTCCACAGCCCTCATTAACAACCTGCCTAAACTTGATGCGCACGTGCTCATTACCGATCTCTCCATGCCTGGAGATAAGTACGGTGATGGGATCACGCTCATCAAATACATTAAACGCCACTTCCCGGACATTTCGATCATTGTTCTGACCATGAACAATAACCCGGCGATCCTGAGCGCCGTTCTGGATCTCGATATTGAAGGGATTGTGCTGAAACAAGGCGCACCTACCGATCTGCCAAAAGCGTTGGCGGCGCTACAGAAAGGGAAAAAATTCACTCCTGAGAGCGTCTCACGCCTGCTTGAAAAAATCAGTGCGGGTGGCTATGGCGACAAGCGTCTCTCGCCTAAAGAGAGTGAAGTACTGCGTCTGTTCGCTGAAGGTTTCCTGGTCACTGAAATCGCCAAAAAGCTGAACCGCAGTATTAAAACCATCAGTAGCCAGAAAAAATCCGCGATGATGAAGCTGGGTGTGGATAACGATATCGCCCTGCTGAACTATCTCTCTTCCGTGACGCTGAGCGCAACGGACAAAGATTGATCTTCGCTGTCTACGCCGGGTGGCGCTCGCGCTTACCCGGCCTACAGACCCCGTAGGCCCGCGCAAGCGCCGCGCCGCCGGGTACATAAAAAAGGCCCTTTCGGGCCTTTTTTATTGTCTCGCTTTTCGTACCCGCTCCGCATACACGGACAGTGTCTGCTTCAGTACATCCAGCGTGACCGGCTTCGACAGGCAGCTGTCCATTCCCGACTCCAGACAGCGCTGCTTCTCCTCCGCCAGCGCGTTGGCTGTCACGCCCACCACCGGCAGCGTCAGCCCCAGCTGTCGGATACGCTGCGTCAGACGGTAGCCGTCCATGTTAGGCATGTTCACATCGCTGAGCACAATATCAATATGGTTCTTACTTAAGACATTCAGGGCATCCACGCCATCATTGGCCGTTTTACACTGATAGCCCAGAGAGCCAAGCTGATCTGCGAGCAGACGACGGTTAATCGGATGATCGTCGACGACCAGAATCATCATATCGTCGTTCACCGACGCCAGCTCATCAGGGGAAGCCAGCACGGTGGCGCCGTCGCTGTCCTCAAGCTGCACGCTGTAAATACGCGCCAGCAAGCCCAGCAGCTCGTGCGGTGTCGCCACGCTGTGCACCCATACCCCAGGCGAATGCTCAAGCGGAATACCGATATGACGGCGGCAGAACATCACTACGCCGCGCCCCGCCCACGCCTGCTCCGGCTCAACGTCGGTGATCAGCATGTCATCCGCGTCCGGCGTCTGGCCTTCGTAGCGTGAAACCCGCACGCCGCTGCTGGTCAGCATCGAGGTCAGGAAATCATGTAAGGAGGCGTTGTGCACCGCCAGCCAGCAGTGCTTATCGCTCAGCCCGTCGACGGTGGTTTTCGCCGGATAGTGCGCCGAATAGAGCGGAATACGAATGGTGAACTGGCTGCCCATGCCTGGCTCTGTATCGACGGAGATATCTCCATCCATCATACTGATAAGCTTCTCGCAAATCGCCAGACCTAGCCCGGTCCCCTGGAAATTACGCTGGACGCCGGTTCCCACCTGGAAGAACGGATCGAACAGGCGAACGACCTCTTTCGCCGGAATGCCAACACCCGTGTCGCGCACGCGAATGGTCAGGTACTCCCCTGCCCGACAGACGTGCAGCACAATACAGCCGATATCGGTGAATTTGATGGCGTTGCTCAGCAGGTTTGAGATGACCTGTTGCAGACGCATCGGATCGCCATGCAGCGTCAGCGGCACATCCGGCTCGATAAAGCAGTACAGCCCAAGCTGTTTACGCACCACCAGCGGCAGGTAGTTAGCGCAGATATGGTTCATCACTTCGCGCGGGGAGAACTCGCGCGGCTCTATTTTCAACTGCTCGGATTCAATTTTAGAGAAATCGAGAATATCGCTGATGATTTTCAGCAGCAGGCTGGACGAGTTGTTCATGGCCGTCACCAGCCGGTCGACGCCTTTCGGCAGCTCTTTGGTCTGGAGCAGATCGAGGTTACCGATAATGCCGTACAGCGGCGTTCGCAGCTCATGGCTGACGGTCGCGAGGAACATCGATTTCGACTGACTGGCCTGCTCCGCCGCCTGCGCCATATCCTGCAACGACTCTTCCATTTTCACGCGCGCAGAGACGTCCACCAGCACGCAAATGGCCACGTTTTCATTGCGGTAGCGCGAATGGACGAAGCTGATTTGCAGGTTGGTGTGGGTGCTGGTCAGCACATCCACAAAGTTAACCTGCTGACCGCAGATGATCTGCGTTAACCGCTGGCGGTCTTCATGCGTGAGCATGTTCAGGTAGTTATGGGCAAGCTCATTACTGAGGATATTTGTCCCGTCCTGAGTACGCAGGATGCAGATCCCCACCGGCGCCGAGGCGACAATTTTACGGTTAAACTGCTCATGCTCTTCCAGACGCTGAGCATCCGCTTCCGCCGGAATAAAGATCCGCCGCTCATACATTCTCGCCAGCATAAACAGCGCGACGCCTACCGCGATGTTCAGCAAAATGGCGTTAAGGATCAGGATGCGAATGCGCTCCAGCACCTTGTCCACCGGCAGCGAGTAGACAATGCTCAGCGACGATGGCGGTAAACTTTTCTTCAGCACCAGCTCGCGGAACCCGGAGGTATAGCCAAACCATGACCGCTCCTGCATCCAGCTGGGCTCCACCTTCAGGCGGTTTTCAGGCCCGGTAAGGGAGATGAGCGAATGGCCGTTTTCATCCAGAATGGTCACGCCCATCGGCAGACTGCCCGGCGTGAAGAAGTTTTCCATGCGGATGGTTTGTTCAATCCCCAGCAGCGCTTGCAGGCGGTTTCCGAGGTAAACCGGAGTCAGGGCATAGAAATAGCCGACGCCCATGCGCGGCCCCTGGCTTATCCAGAAGATGTTGTTCCCGCGCTCTTCCTGAGGCGCATTGCGGTATTTAACTATGCGCTCATGCAGGCTTTTCAGCGCATCTTCGCGTTCGACGGGCATATCCCGCAGGCCGAAATCCGCCATGCAGAGATTTTCGTTGCTAATCAGGTAGACGCGGTTCAGATCGTAGGCGGCCGAGAAGTTATCGCGCCAGTAGCGCATAAACCATGACAGGGACTCCAGTGAACCACGCCAGGCTTTGCCCATGGCGGAACAATCGGAGTCCGGGAAGAGCGGTTCGAAATCAGGTACTTCGGTTTTTTCATCCCGACCGCGGATAGCAAGAATGCCGTTCTCCGCCGTGAGTCGATTCTCAGCAATATACTTAAGCTCTTTCATCACGTCAGACGTGCGCTGGATATAGCGCTGAGCCTGATCCGAGCTTAAGTTAAACTCCTGGCGGATCTCCGCTTCCTTCTGGTGTAACGCGTTAACGATGTAAAACACCGAGAGCAGTGCCACCAGCAACCATAGCAGTAGCGCAAGCGCCCGAAACAGATAGCGAGAGACTTTTAACGTGGTACGAAAGGAGACGAGGTATTTCAAAGGGGCGAGGCTCCGCCGTCGGGGTCAAAAAGAATGTGGTTAAGGTAGCGGTAAACGCGGCTTGTCGCAACGTTCACTTGTCTGCTTGCGCAAAACAAAAGGGCCGGAAACCGGCCCTTTATGCGTCAGGAGACGTTACTCGTCAGCGTCATCCGCTACTTCATCATCGGTGTCCGCTTCCGGGGCGATTTCATCATCCCCTTCCGCAACGCTGCCGTCGATAGAGTCGAGCTCTTCGTCATCCACCGGCTCAGCAACGCGTTGCAGACCGACGACGTTTTCATCTTCCGCAGTGCGGATGAGGATTACGCCCTGGGTGTTACGACCCACCACGCTGATCTCAGACACGCGGGTACGCACCAGCGTACCGGCATCGGTGATCATCATGATCTGGTCCGCGTCGTCCACCTGCACCGCGCCAACAACGGAACCGTTGCGCTCGGTCACTTTGATGGAGATAACGCCCTGCGTGCCGCGAGACTTGGTCGGGTATTCGCTTTCCGCCGTACGTTTACCGTAACCGTTCTGGGTGACGGTCAGGATTGCGCCTTCGCCACGAGGAACGATCAGGGAAACCACGCTGTCTTCACCCGCCAGCTTGATACCACGCACGCCGGTCGCCGTACGACCCATTGCGCGCACGGCGTTCTCTTTAAAGCGCACCACTTTACCGGCGGCAGAGAACAGCATGACTTCATCAGAACCGGAGGTCAGATCCACGCCGATCAGCTCATCGCCTTCGTTCAGGTTCACCGCGATGATCCCGGCAGAACGTGGACGGCTGAACTCGGTCAGCGCGGTTTTCTTCACGGTACCGCTCGCGGTCGCCATAAAGACGTTCACGCCCTCTTCGTACTCGCGTACCGGCAGAATAGCGGTGATACGTTCGTTCGCTTCCAGCGGCAGCAGGTTGACGATAGGACGACCCCGCGCGCCACGGCTCGCTTCCGGCAGCTGATAGACTTTCATCCAGTACAGACGGCCCCGGCTGGAGAAGCAGAGGATCGTGTCGTGGGTGTTGGCCACCAGCAGACGGTCAATGAAGTCTTCTTCTTTAATACGCGCCGCAGATTTGCCTTTACCGCCACGACGCTGTGCTTCGTAGTCGGTCAACGGCTGATACTTCACGTAGCCCTGGTGAGACAGCGTCACTACCACGTCTTCGCGGTTGATCAGATCTTCAATGTTGATATCAGAGCTATTGGCTGTGATTTCGGTGCGACGCTCGTCGCCGAACTGATCGCGAACCAGCTCCAGCTCTTCACGGATCACTTCCATCAGGCGCTCTGCGCTACCCAGGATATGCAGCAGCTCGGCAATCTGCTCCAGCAGCTCTTTGTACTCGTCGAGCAGTTTTTCATGCTCAAGGCCGGTCAGTTTCTGCAAACGCAGATCCAGAATCGCCTGGGCCTGCTGTTCAGTCAGGTAGTACTGACCGTCACGCACGCCGAATTCCGGTTCCAGCCACTCAGGACGCGCAGCGTCATCACCGGCACGTTCCAGCATTGCCGCCACGTTGCCCAGATCCCATGGACGCGCAACCAGCGACGCCTTCGCTTCTGCCGGCGTCGGCGCACGGCGGATCAGCTCGATGATCGGGTCGATGTTCGCCAGCGCAACGGCCAGTGCTTCAAGGATATGGGCACGGTCGCGCGCTTTGCGCAGTTCGAAGATGGTACGACGGGTCACCACTTCACGGCGGTGACGCACGAACGCGCTCAGGATCTCTTTCAGGTTCATGATCTTCGGCTGACCATGGTGCAGCGCAACCATGTTGATACCGAAGGAGACCTGAAGCTGAGTCTGGGAATAAAGGTTGTTCAGCACAACTTCACCCACCGCGTCGCGCTTGATTTCAATCACGATGCGCATACCGTCTTTATCAGACTCGTCACGCAGCGCGCTGATGCCTTCAACGCGTTTTTCTTTTACCAGCTCGGCGATTTTTTCAATCAGTCGCGCTTTGTTCACCTGATACGGGATCTCGTGAACAATAATGGTTTCACGGCCGGTTTTAGCGTCCGCTTCCACTTCGGCGCGGGCACGGATGTAAATCTTGCCGCGACCGGTGCGGTACGCTTCTTCAATACCGCGACGGCCATTGATGATTGCCGCCGTCGGGAAGTCCGGGCCCGGGATGTGTTCCATCAGCCCTTCAATGCTGATGTCTTCATCGTCAATGTAGGCCAGGCAGCCGTTGATCACTTCCGTGATATTGTGCGGTGGAATGTTGGTTGCCATACCGACGGCGATACCGGACGAACCGTTCACCAGCAGGTTTGGGATCTTCGTTGGCATAACGTCAGGAATTTTTTCCGTGCCGTCGTAGTTATCAACGAAATCAACCGTCTCTTTTTCCAGGTCAGCCATCAGCTCATGGGCAATCTTCGCCAGACGGATTTCCGTATAACGCATTGCCGCGGCGGAGTCGCCGTCGATAGAACCAAAGTTACCCTGACCATCTACCAGCATGTAACGCAGCGAGAAGGGCTGCGCCATACGGACAATGGTGTCGTACACCGCGGAATCACCATGAGGATGGTATTTACCGATTACGTCACCAACGACACGGGCAGATTTTTTGTAGGCTTTATTCCAGTCATTGCCCAATACGTTCATGGCGTATAGTACGCGACGGTGTACCGGCTTCAGGCCATCGCGGACGTCCGGCAGCGCACGGCCAACAATGACCGACATCGCATAGTCCAGATAGGAGCTTTTCAGCTCTTCCTCGATGTTAACCGGTGTAATTTCTCTCGCAAGGTCGCTCATCTAACCGCTATCCCTCTACTGTATCCCGGATTCAAAGGTCGCAAATTATAACACAGCCGCGGTGATACAGGTAAACCTATACGCTTTATTCACAGGGATTGCCTGATATACTCATTTGTCTTGCTAAATAAGGAGTAAAAGCGCCCATGAATGCCGAAAAATCCCCGGTGGCTCACAACGTTGACCACGAAGAGATTGCCAAATTTGAAGCGGTGGCGTCCCGCTGGTGGGATCTCGAAGGTGAGTTCAAACCTCTGCATCGTATTAACCCGCTGCGTCTGGGCTATATCGCGGAGCGTTCCGGCGGTCTGTTCGGTAAGAAAGTGCTCGACGTCGGCTGCGGCGGCGGCATCCTGGCGGAAAGTATGGCGCGTGAAGGGGCCACCGTCACCGGTCTGGACATGGGCTTCGAACCTCTACAGGTTGCGCGTCTTCATGCGCTGGAGTCCGGCGTACAGGTAGAATATGTCCAGGAAACCGTGGAAGAGCACGCGGCAAAACATGCGCACCAGTATGACGTGGTGACCTGCATGGAGATGCTGGAGCACGTTCCCGATCCGCAGTCGGTGGTCAGCGCCTGTGCAAAACTGGTGAAACCGGGTGGACAGGTCTTCTTCTCGACCATCAACCGCAACGGCAAAGCCTGGCTGATGGCCGTGGTAGGCGCGGAATACGTGCTGCGCATGGTGCCGAAAGGGACGCACGACGTGAAGAAGTTCATCAAGCCTGCCGAACTGCTGGGCTGGGTTGACCAGACATGGCTTAAGGAGCAGCACATGACGGGCCTGCACTACAATCCGCTGACGGATAAATTCAAACTTGCCCCGGGCGTGGATGTTAACTATATGTTGCACACAACCGCCAAAAACGACTAACGTCATCCGTTATTCTTATAATGATTGCGCGACATCATGTTGCGCAATTCTGACCTCCCGTTGAAGAAATCAGCACTCGATCAAATTTTGAATTTTTTTTCTTAATTATTGACATCTCTTCCAGGCCTTACGGCACGAGGACTTAGCCTTTTTTACCCTTTCACAACCTCAATTTAACGTCAAAATCAACCCTTGTGCTGAAAAGATTCGATACTAGAATACTCACCATATAGCGTTCTTCTTATCGCAAAACCCCTATATGTAGTATTTATCCACAGAGTTAGTCACAAGACGGTTCTGTGGATAAGCGGGGGATATTTTTTTATTTCACGGACAGGTAAAAACCCACATGAATCAGAGTCTGCTGGTGACAAAGCGCGACGGTACCACCGAGCGTATCAATCTGGACAAAATCCATCGAGTTCTCGACTGGGCAGCAGAAGGACTGAACAACGTATCTATCTCCCAGGTTGAACTGCGTTCTCACATTCAGTTCTACGACGGCATCAAAACGTCTGATATCCACGAAACCATTATCAAAGCCGCGGCAGATCTGATCTCCCGCGACGCACCGGATTATCAGTACCTCGCTGCGCGTCTGGCGATTTTCCACCTGCGTAAAAAAGCCTACGGCCAGTTCGAGCCGCCGAAGCTTTACGATCACGTAGTTAAAATGGTCGAGCTGGGCAAATACGACACGCATCTGCTGGAAGACTATACGGAAGAAGAGTTCGAGCAGATGAACGGGTTTATCGATCACTGGCGCGACATGAACTTCTCCTACGCGGCGGTGAAGCAGCTCGAAGGCAAATACCTGGTTCAGAACCGTGTGACGGGCGAAATCTACGAGAGCGCCCAGTTCCTCTATATTCTGGTGGCCGCCTGCCTGTTCTCTAACTACCCGCGTGAGACCCGTCTGGACTACGTGAAGCGTTTCTACGATGCGGTCTCTACGTTCAAGATTTCTCTGCCTACGCCAATCATGTCTGGCGTGCGTACCCCTACCCGTCAGTTCAGCTCCTGCGTACTGATCGAGTGTGGTGACAGCCTGGATTCCATCAACGCGACCTCCAGCGCCATCGTGAAATACGTCTCCCAGCGTGCCGGTATCGGCATCAACGCCGGTCGTATCCGTGCGCTGGGCAGCCCGATCCGCGGCGGTGAAGCGTTCCACACCGGCTGTATTCCGTTCTACAAGCACTTCCAGACGGCAGTAAAATCCTGCTCTCAGGGCGGCGTGCGTGGTGGTGCAGCGACCCTGTTCTACCCGATGTGGCACCTGGAAGTGGAAAGCCTGCTGGTTCTGAAAAACAACCGCGGCGTGGAAGGCAACCGCGTGCGTCACATGGACTACGGCGTGCAGATCAACAAGCTGATGTACACCCGTCTGCTGAAAGGGGAAGACATCACCCTGTTCAGCCCGTCCGACGTCCCGGGTCTGTACGACGCGTTCTTCGCCGATCAGGACGAGTTCGAGCGTCTGTACACCAAATATGAAAAAGACGACAGCATCCGCAAGCAGCGCGTGAAAGCGGTCGATCTGTTCTCCCTGATGATGCAGGAACGTGCCTCTACCGGCCGTATCTACATCCAGAACGTTGACCACTGCAACACCCACAGCCCGTTCGATCCGGTGGTTGCCCCAGTGCGCCAGTCCAACCTGTGCCTGGAGATCGCCCTGCCGACCAAACCGCTGGAAGACGTGAACGACGAAAACGGTGAAATCGCGCTCTGTACGCTGTCCGCGTTCAACCTGGGTGCGATTAAGAGCCTGGACGAGCTGGAAGAGCTGGCGGTGCTGGCGGTTCGTGCGCTCGACGCCCTGCTGGATTACCAGGATTACCCAATCCCGGCGGCAAAACGCGGCGCAATGGGCCGTCGCACTTTAGGTATCGGCGTGATCAACTTCGCCTACTGGCTGGCGAAAAACGGCAAGCGTTACTCCGACGGCAGCGCCAACAATCTGACGCACCAGACGTTCGAAGCGATCCAGTACTACCTGATGAAAGCCTCTAACGAGCTGGCGAAAGAGCAAGGCGCGTGCCCGTGGTTCAACGAAACCACCTACGCGAAAGGCATTCTGCCGATCGACACCTACAAAAAAGACCTGGATGCGATCGTCAGCGAGCCGCTGCACCTCGACTGGGAAGGCCTGCGCGAGTCCATTAAAACTCACGGCCTGCGTAACTCCACGCTCTCTGCCCTGATGCCGTCCGAGACCTCTTCGCAGATCTCCAACGCCACCAACGGTATTGAGCCACCGCGCGGCCACGTCAGCATCAAAGCGTCGAAAGACGGCGTGCTGCGTCAGGTGGTGCCGGATTACGAAACGCTGGGTGACAACTACGAGCTGCTGTGGGAAATGCCAAACAACGACGGCTATCTGCAACTGGTGGGTATCATGCAGAAGTTTATCGACCAGTCGATCTCTGCCAATACCAACTACGACCCGACGCGCTTCCCGTCTGGCAAGGTTCCGATGCAGCAACTGCTGAAAGACTTGCTCACCGCCTACAAATTTGGCGTGAAAACGCTGTACTATCACAACACCCGTGATGGTGCGGAAGACGCCCAGGACGACCTGGTGCCGTCAATTCAGGACGATGGCTGCGAAAGCGGCGCATGTAAGATCTAAGCACTTCGCCGGGTGGCGCTACGCTTACCCGGCCTACGGTTTTGTAGGCCCGGCAAACGCAGTGCCGCCGGGCAATAAAATCTCAACAGGACTCACCGCAATGGCATATACCACCTTTTCACAGACGAAAAACGACCAGCTCAAAGAGCCGATGTTCTTCGGCCAGCCGGTCAACGTGGCACGCTACGATCAGCAAAAATATGACATCTTCGAAAAGCTGATTGAAAAGCAACTCTCCTTCTTCTGGCGTCCGGAAGAAGTTGACGTTTCCCGCGACCGTATCGATTTCCAGGCGCTGCCGGAACACGAAAAGCACATCTTCCTCAGCAACCTGAAGTACCAGACGCTGCTGGACTCCATCCAGGGCCGTAGTCCAAACGTGGCGCTGCTGCCGCTGATCTCGATTCCTGAGCTGGAAACCTGGGTAGAGACCTGGGCGTTCTCCGAGACGATCCACTCCCGCTCTTACACCCACATCATCCGCAACATCGTGAACGATCCGGCGGTGGTGTTTGACGATATCGTCACCAATGAGCAGATCCAGAAGCGCGCGGAAGGCATTGCGCACTACTACGACGAGCTGATCGAGATGACCAGCTACTGGCATCTGATGGGCGAAGGCACGCATAACGTGAACGGCAAAACCATTACCGTAAACCTGCGGGCCCTGAAAAAGCAGCTGTACCTGTGCCTGATGAGCGTTAACGCGCTGGAAGCAATCCGCTTCTACGTAAGCTTCGCCTGCTCCTTCGCTTTTGCCGAGCGCAAGCTGATGGAAGGTAACGCCAAAATTATCCGCCTGATCGCCCGTGACGAAGCCCTGCACCTGACCGGCACCCAGCATATGCTGAACCTGCTGCGCAGCGGCGCGGACGACCCGGAAATGGCTGCGATTGCCGAAGAGTGCAAGCAGGAATGCTACGATCTGTTCGTGCTGGCCGCCCAGCAGGAGAAAGAGTGGGCAGACTACCTGTTCCGCGACGGCTCCATGATTGGCCTGAACAAAGACATTCTGTGCCAGTACGTGGAGTACATCACTAACATCCGCATGCAGGCTGTGGGTCTCGATCTGCCATTCCAGACGCGCTCTAACCCGATTCCGTGGATCAACACCTGGCTGGTGTCCGATAACGTGCAGGTTGCGCCGCAGGAAGTGGAAGTGAGTTCTTATCTGGTCGGTCAGATTGATTCTGAAGTCAACACCGACGACCTGAGCGATTTCCAGCTCTGATGAGCCGCGTAACGCTGAGCCTTTCTGGTACAGAGGTGTTGTGCCAGGAAGAGCACCCTTCTCTGCTGGTGGCGCTTGAAGCGCATCAGGTAGAAGTAGAGTACCAGTGTCGTGAAGGCTACTGCGGCTCCTGCCGCTGCCGTCTGGTCGCAGGCCAGGTAGACTGGCTGACCGAACCGCTGGCCTTTATCAGTGAAGGGGAGATTTTGCCCTGCTGCTGCCGGGCAAAAGGCGATATTGAGATCGAGATGTAATTATGTCGGGTGGCGCTTCGCTGACCCGACCTACAAAACCGCAGTTCGTAGGCCGGGTAAGGCGCAGCCGCCACCCGGCAATTTCAGCGTTTATCCTTCAAAAAGCTCACCGCTTTATCCGGGAAATCCGTAAACACCCCGTCCACATCCGCCTGGTTATACAGTACGTCGTAAAGCTGATTCACGTCCGTCGCATACTCCGGCAGCTGGTCTGCGCGTACGGTATACGGATGCACCTGCATCTTGCTCGCATGCGCCTCTTTCACCATCGCCGTCAGCTTCACGTGACCCGGCGTTGAGCCTTCCGCCACCAGCATGTGGTAATCCGGCCCGATGCCGTCGGCGTACTGCGCAATCTGCTTCATCGCGCCCGGCTTAAACATCCAGTCGTAGGTGTAGTTCACCCACTTCCCGTCCGGCTGTTTTTCCTGGGTTTCATTCCAGTCGGTATACGCAATCAGCTGCACCAGATTGAGATCCATCCCCATTTTCGGCTCCAGCTCGGTTTTGATGCGCTTCAGTTCCGCGGCGTCGAAACATTGCAGGAAAACCTTATCCTGCTTGCTGGTGTAGCCGTACTTTTTCAGTACCTCCAGCGTCTTCGCGGCAATGTCCTTCCCTTCCTGATGGTGGAACCACGGCGCTTTGATTTCCGGGTAGATACCGATATTTTTTCCTGTCGAGTGGTTCAGCCCCTGAACAAACTCGATCTCCTCTTCGAAGGTGTGAATACGGAAGTCAGACTTGCCCATCGGGAAACGTCCCGGATAGACCTGTACCTTCTTACCGTTTTCAATCTCGAAGCCCTCGGTAAACTTCAGCGAGCGGATCTCCGCCAGCGTGAAGTCGATGGCGTAGTAGCGACCATCTTTACGGGCGCGATCCGGGAAACGTTCCGCCACGTCCGTCACGCGGTCAAGATAGTGGTCATGCAGAACGACCAGCTGGTCGTCCTTCGTCATCACCAGATCCTGCTCCAGATAATCCGCGCCCTGGGCATAGGCCATCGCTTTTGCCGGCAGCGTATGCTCCGGCAGATAACCGCTGGCGCCACGGTGGGCGATCACGATCTTATCCGCCGCCAGCGCGGAGCCTGTCATCAGGCCCGCCAGCAGCAGGCCTGTCGCTAACTGAGTTAATTTCATCGCAATGCTCCTTATTGACGACGCGCCAGCACTTCGGCGTGGTGACGTTTTTCACCAATCATCACAACAACCAGCAGCAGAACAGCCAGCACGCTGCCGCCAATCATCACCATAAAGCCGCCGTCCCAGCCGAAGAAGTCGACGGTGTAACCGACGATGGCACTTGCCGCCACTGAACCGCCGAGGTAGCCAAACAGACCGGTAAAGCCTGCCGCCGTGCCTGCCGCTTTCTTCGGCGCCAGCTCCAGGGCATGCAGACCAATCAGCATAACCGGACCATAAATCAGGAAGCCGATGACGATCATACAGGCCATATCCACACCCGGATTCCCCGGCGGGTTAAGCCAGTAAACGACCGTCGCGATGGTGACCAGCGTCATAAAGAACACGCCCGTCGCCCCACGGTTGCCCTTAAACACTTTGTCCGACATCCAGCCACAGATCAGCGTGCCGGGAATGCCAGCGTATTCATACAGGAAATAAGCCCAGGAGGATTTATCCAGCGCGAAGTGCTTCACCTCTTTCAGGTAGGTTGGCGACCAGTCGAGAATGCCGTAACGCAGCAGGTAGACAAATACGTTTGCCACCGCGATGTACCACAGCAGCTTGTTCGGCAGCACGTACTTCATGAAGATCTGCTTTGCCGTCAGCTCTTCTTCGTGCTTCTCGCTGTAATCATCCGGGTAGTCGTTTTTGTACTCTTCAATCGGCGGCAGGCCGCAGGACTGTGGGGTGTCGCGCATCAGAGCGAGAGCGATAATCGCCACCAGAATGGCGCCAAAGGCTGGCATATAGAGCGCGGCATGCCAGTCGTTGAACCAGGCCATCCCCAGCAGGAACAGCAGCGGCGGAAGCCCGCCCCCGACGTTATGTGCGCAGTTCCACACAGATACAATTCCACCACGCTCTTTCTGTGACCACCAGTGAACCATGGTGCGTCCGCATGGCGGCCACCCCATCCCCTGGAACCAGCCGCAGAGGAACAGCAGCACGAACATGATGGCAATGCTGGAGGTCGCCCACGGCACAAAGCCCATGAACAGCATCACCGCTGCCGCGAGGATCAGGCCGGCGGGCAGGAACACGCGCGGATTCGAACGATCCGACACCGACCCCATAATGAACTTCGAAAAACCGTACGCGATGGAGATCCCCGACAGCGCAAATCCCAGATCGCCGCGAGAGAAGCCCTGCTCCACCAGGTACGGCATGGCGAGCGCAAAGTTTTTACGTACCAGATAGTACGCCGCATACCCGAAGAAGATCCCGAGGAAGATTTGCCAACGCAGACGGCGGTAGAGAGGATCAATCTCTGCCTCTGGCAGTCGCGCCCGATGTGGCGCAGGTTTAAAGATACTGAGCATAACAGCCTCCGTGGCCTTTCAAAAAATGACCGGGCATCTCGCGCCCGGCTACAGAGGCGGCGATGTTAAGAAATCACGGTGAATGTTACTGTGAATCAACGCACAGATTGTTACAGAAATATGACAGAATGCGCAAAAAAGCGCATGAAATCACGTTTCACTTTCGAATTTCGCGCGTTTATGTTCGAAATCAAACAAACCACACGATCAATGTGGCTAAATGCTAAAAAACGAACATAGAGGAAAGGCAATGACAATTCACGATCCACGCTTCAGCGATGTGATTATCATTGGCGGTGGCGCGACGGGTGCCGGCATCGCACGCGACTGCGCCCTGCGGGGATTGAGCGTCACGCTTCTGGAACGCCACGATATCGCCACCGGCGCGACGGGACGTAATCACGGTCTGTTGCACAGCGGCGCCCGCTATGCGGTCACTGACGCTGAGTCAGCACGCGAGTGTATCGCTGAAAACCAGATCCTCAGGGGCATCGCTCGCCACTGCGTTGAACCGACCAACGGTCTTTTTATCACCCTTCCAGAAGATGACCTCGGCTTTCAGCAAACCTTTATCACCGCCTGCACGGCGGCAGGCATTCAGGCCGAGGCGATCGATCCTGCGCAGGCGCGCCGTCTTGAACCCTCGGTAAACCCGGCGTTACTGGGCGCGGTAAAAGTACCGGACGGAACCGTTGATCCTTTCCGCCTGACCGCCGCCAATATGCTCGACGCGCGGGAACATGGCGCCCGGATCCTGACCGGGCATCACGTCACCGGGCTTATTCGTGAAGGTAATAGCGTGCGCGGGGTGCGCGTGTTTGATGCGCAGTACAATGAACACCGCGAGCTGTATGCCGCCGTCGTGGTCAACGCGGCGGGGATCTGGGGCCAGCGCATCGCGGAATACGCGGACCTGTCGGTGCGCATGTTCCCGGCGAAAGGCTCGCTGCTGATCCTCGACCACCGCATCAATAACCATGTCATCAACCGCTGCCGTAAACCGTCCGACGCCGATATCCTCGTGCCGGGGGACACCATTTCGTTAATCGGCACGACCTCAATGCATGTGGACTACAGCGAAATTGATTACAACCGCGTCACCGCAGAAGAGGTGGATATCCTGCTGCGCGAAGGGGAAAAGCTGGCCCCGGTGATGGCGCAGACGCGTATTCTGCGTGCCTACGCGGGCGTGCGTCCCCTTGTCGCCAGCGATAACGATCCGAGCGGGCGTAACGTCAGCCGCGGCATCGTGCTGCTCGATCACGCCGAACGTGACGGCATGGACGGGTTTATCACCATTACCGGCGGCAAGCTGATGACCTACCGGCTGATGGCCCAGTGGGCCACCGATGCCGTCTGCCGTAAGCTCGGCAACACCGCACCGTGCGTGACGGCGGAACAGGCTCTGCCCGGCTCGCAGCAAACGACAGAAAAAACGCTGCACAAAATCATTTCACTCCCTGCCCCGCTTCGCGGTTCAGCGATTTACCGCCACGGCGACCGCACCCCAACCTGGCTCGGTGAAGGGGGACTCAGCCGCAGCCTGGTGTGCGAATGCGAAGCCGTGACCGCAGGCGAGGTGCAGTATGCCGTGGAAAACCTGACGGTGAACAACCTGCTCGATTTACGCCGCCGCACGCGCGTCGGGATGGGCACCTGTCAGGGGGAACTGTGCGCCTGCCGTGCCGCCGGGCTGCTGCAACGTTTTCACGCCACCACGTCAACCCAGTCGCTTGCCCAGCTCAGCGATTTTTTAAACGAGCGCTGGAAAGGCATTCAGCCCGTCGCCTGGGGCGATGCCCTGCGCGAAAGCGAGTTTACCCGCTGGGTCTATCAGGGGCTTTGCGGTCTGGAGAAGGAGCACAACCATGAAATTTGATACCGTGATTGTGGGTGGGGGACTGGCGGGCCTGCTGTGCGGCCTCAAACTGACGCAGCGGGGTCTGCGCTGCGCCATTGTCACTCGCGGTCAGAGTGCCCTGCACTTCTCTTCCGGCTCGCTGGATTTACTGGGCGCGCTATCGTTCGCCGATCTGCCGCCTGAACATCCCTACCGCCTGACGGGCGCAGAGAATATGGCCCGCTTTGCCTGCGAAACCGAACACCTGCTCACCACCTGCGGCGCACGCATGCAGGGTGACGCCGAGCAAAATCATCAGCGCGTCACGCCGCTCGGCACCCTGCGCGCCGCCTGGCTTAGCCCGGAAGAGGTGCCTGTCGCCCCCATCGCTGCCGAGCGCGTGCGGGTGGTGGGGATCAGCGGCTTCCTCGATTTCCAGCCGCATCTGGCCGCCGCGTCTCTCAGACAGCAGGGTGTTCAGGTGGATACGGCGGAGATTGATCTCCCCGAACTCGACGTGTTGCGCGAAAACCCCAGCGAGTTTCGTGCGGTGAACATTGCCCGCCTGCTGGATAATGAAAGTTACTGGCCGCAGCTGTACGCGGCGCTTCAACCGCTCGGCGAGACCTGCGACGCCCTGTTTATGCCCGCCTGTTTTGGCTTAACGGACAACCGGCTCTGGCGCTGGCTCTCGGCGCGCCTGCCCTGTACGCTCGGTTTACTGCCGACGCTCCCCCCTTCCGTGCCCGGCATTCGTCTGCACACCCAGCTTCAGCGTCAGTTTGTTGCCCAGGGTGGCGTCTGGATGGCAGGCGACGAGGTGAAAAAAATCATCCTGGCTGAGGGCGCGGTAAGCGAAATCTGGACCCGCAACCACGGCGACATCCCGCTTCGCGCACGCTTTACGGTGCTGGCAAGCGGCAGTTTCTTCAGTAACGGTCTGCTGAGCAGCCGGGATGGCGTGCGTGAGGCGATCCTCGGTCTGGACGTCCGGCAAAGCGCTTCCCGCGCGGACTGGTATCAAAGCGATTTCTTCACCCCGCAGCCCTGGCAGCAGTTCGGCGTCATCGTCGACAGCCAACTGCGCCCGCGGCTGGGCGGGGAACCGGTTGAAAATCTTTACGCCATCGGCTCGGTTCTGGGCGGGTACGATCCCGTGGCGCAGGGCTGCGGTGGCGGCGTCTGCGCCGTCACTGCGCTGCATGTCGCGGAGCAGATTATCCAGCGCAGGGAGGGAGCACAATGAACGACACCCGATTTGAAAGCTGTATCAAATGCACGGTCTGCACCACGGTTTGCCCGGTCAGCGGCGTCGATCCGCGCTATCCCGGCCCGAAACAGGCCGGTCCCGACGGGGAGCGTCTGCGCCTGAAGGATGGCGCGCTCTACGACGAGGCGCTGAAATACTGCATCAACTGCAAACGCTGCGAAGTTGCCTGCCCGTCGGACGTGAAAATAGGCGATATCATCCAGCGCGCCCGCGCCCGCTACAGTACGCAAAAACCGACGCTGCGTGACGCGATACTGAGCCACACCGATCTGATGGGTAGCCTCTCGACGCCTTTCGCGCCGGTCGTCAATGCCGCCACCGCCCTGAAGCCGGTGCGCAGGCTGCTGGATGCGACGCTCAAAATCGACCATCACCGCAGTCTGCCGAAATATTCTCACGGCACCTTCCGCCGCTGGTTTAAATCCGTGGCGGCAGAACAGGCGCAGTTCTCTGAGCAGGTCGCCTTCTTCCACGGCTGCTACGTGAACTACAACCATCCGCAGCTGGGGAAAGACCTGCTGAAAGTCCTGAACGCCATGGGAACGGGCGTTCAGCTGCTGAGCAAAGAAAAGTGCTGCGGCGTTCCGCTGATTGCCAACGGCTTCATCGACAAAGCGCGCAAGCAGGCGAGCAGCAACGTCACCTCTTTACGTGAGGCGATCGTCGACAAAGGGATACCGGTACTGGCGACGTCGTCAACCTGTACCTTCACGCTGCGCGATGAATATCCGCATCTGCTGGAGGTGGATAACACCGGCCTGCGCGAGCACATTGAGCTGGCGACCCGTTTTCTCTGGCGCAAACTGGACAGCGGGCAGACGTTACCGCTGGGCAAATTGCCGCTGAAGGTGGTGTATCACACGCCATGTCATATGGAGAAGATGGGCTGGTCGATCTATACGCTTGAGCTGCTGCGGCTGATCCCCGGGCTGGAGCTGACGGTGCTGGACTCACGCTGCTGCGGCATCGCAGGCACGTACGGCTTCAAGCGTGAAAACTACCCAACGTCACAGGCCATTGGCGCGCCGCTGTTCCGGCAGATTGAAGAGAGCGGCGCAGATATCGTGGTGACGGACTGCGAAACCTGCAAGTGGCAGATCGAGATGTCCACCAGCAAACGCTGTGAACATCCCATTACCTTGCTGGCAAAAGCGCTGGCGTAACCGTTGCCGGGGACACGGCCCCGGCACACTCTCACTCCACGAACAGCGATTCGACGACGTTGATCCAGCCGTGCTCGCTGGCGACCTCTTTCCCGTTCAGCCAGCGGCGCAGCATGTTCAGTGCCATCATCGCGTACACCTCCTGACGCACGGCCAGGCTGTGGCGGGTAATGCTCATCCTGACCCGCAGGGCGTGCGTCCCTTCCGGCGTTGCAAGGGCAAAGTTGAGATGCTCCTCATCCAGCCCGCCCACAAACAGCGCCAGCCCGGCGAAATGCTTCACTCTGCGCTCGGACGCCCAGCGCGCGGTCTGCGCCAGCGTCTCCTGCTGGAACGGCACCACTTCACTGGCCAGCAGCGGCGCACCCGCCCGGGTAAGCTGAAGCGCCAGAAGCCCACCGGTAAACTGCTCGCTTAACGTCACGCTCAGCTGGCGGGACTGCAAATGCGCTGCGATCTGCGCCGGCAGCCCTTCCGTTCCTTCGAAAATCAGGCTTTCCCCGGCGACGCGCTGCACTTCCGGCCACAGCGCCAGCATGGCGGCTTTCTCTGACGCCGGTCCGGTCAGCTTCAGTTCAATAATCGGCATGGAGGAGCGATAGCCCATCGACACGCCAGGAGGCAGTTGCAGGTGATCGAGGCTCTGGGCCAGATCGCTTTCCGAGCGACCAAAGGTGGTCAGACGCAGGCACAGCGGCGGTTCAGGCAGCGTAAAGCGCGCGCGCAGGCGCGGCAGGATCTGCTGCTCGACCATCACTTTAAATTCCGACGGGACGCCCGGGGTGAAGAACATCAGGCAGCGGTTCAGCTGAACGGCAAACCCGCAGGCGGTGCCGACCGGGTTATCAATCAGTTCCGCGCTGGCGGGAATTTCAGCCTGCTTGCGGTTGCTGGGGGCCATCACGCGGCCACGCCCGGAGAAAAAGCGCTCCATCTGTGCCAGCCACGCCTCGTGCAGAACCAGGCCTTCGCCTTTGGCCGTGGCGGCGGCCAGCGCGCTGAGATCGTCGCTGGTGGGTCCCAGCCCGCCGTTCACAATCAGCACGTCGCAGCGTTCGCTGCGCTCGCGCAGAACGTTGACCAGCGACTCAAGATTGTCACCTACGGTGTTGCGGCGCGTTAACGGTAATCCTTGCTCAAAGAAGAGATCGGCGAGCCAGGCGGCATTGGTATCAATGATTTGCCCATGCAGCACTTCGTCGCCAGTGGATAACATTTCCACATTTATCATTGTGTTCTCCCATTTCAATGGTCAAAACACTATAGCGCAATCGAAGACCGGGGGAAGAGAGAAACTGGCGCGACTGAACGCCGCGCCGAGAGGATTAGAAACCGGCGCTCACGCCGACGTACGGACCGTCTGCCAGGGCGTTGTCGCGGTTGCCGTCTTTACCGGCCAGGTTCAGATAGCGATAGCCCGCTTCGATGGTGATCGGACGCATGATGGTCCAGCGCGCGCCGGCATTAGCTTCCTGATAGCTGTCGATACCGCTGGAGAGGGAATCCGGGGAGTAGTAGTACTCACCGAACAGGCCAAAGCTGTCGCCAATTTTCCACTGCAAGCCGCCACCCACTGCCGCCGCGTAGCCTTCGTCGCCGTCGTTCGGGTTGGTGTAAATGCCTTTACCGCCGACGGTCGCCAGGAAGGGACCCAACGGCACGTTGAAGCCGAGGCCCAGGCTTGCCGCATCCCCATCGTCGTCGTTGTGCGTCCAGCCGCCGGTCATTGCCAGGCCTGCGCTATCCGTGCCAAGACCAAAGCCCAGATGGGTATAATCTTGTCCCGCCGAGCCGTTGAAGGAAATTGCGTTTGCCGCTGCTGAAACAAACATCAGGCCGCTTAAGCCCATTAATGCCACTTTTTTCATTGTCGTGATCCAGCACAATTTATTCAGAGATGTCCAAAAACCGCGAGATTTTAACCTGACTGCCTGTGTGATCAATGGACTCCGCGTGCGGCGGGCAATTAGTTTGTAACGATTTGATAATATCGGCATTTATACCAGCATCAGAAAGCGCATTTTCACGCTCAGCCCACCCAGATTTTCACTGGGCATCAGCTGAAGATGGCTGCGGTGCAGGCGGGCAATATCGTTAGCCAGCGCCAGGCCAATGCCGGACCCGGCGGCATCGCCCACGTTATCCAGCCGATGAAACGGCAGCATGGCCTGGGAGATCTGGTCTTCAGCAATGCCCGGTCCGCTGTCCTCCACGCTCAGCTCAACGGCATCGTTAGCCGTGCGCAGGTACACCGTCACGACGCCCTGCTCCGGCGTGTATTTGATCGCGTTCTCCAGCAGATTGGCGCAAAGTTCGCCCAGCAGCACGTCATCCCCCTCAATCATTACCGGCTGCTGTACGCCGTCATAACCGAGATCGATACCCTTACTTCGCGCCTGCGCCAGCCGGGAAAAGCAGCAGTTTTGCACCACCTGTACCAGATCGACAGGCGCAAACTGTCGCTCCCCCTGCTCTTTTCGCTTCACCGCCGAAAGCTGCAACAGCCTTTCCGTCAGCACGATGGTGTTATCCAGCGTGACGTTCATCGCCCGTAAGCTCTCCTGCCACAGCGCCGGATCGTCACGCGTCAGGGCAACCGATACCTGGGTTTTCAGCACCGCCAGCGGCGTTTTGAGCTGGTGTGAGGCGTCGGCATTAAAGCGCGCCTGCCGCGAAAGCACGCCGCGCAACCTGTCGATATAGCGGTTAAATGCCACAATCAGCAGCCGCGTTTCCGACCAGGGCAGCAGCTCCGGCAGCGGGGCCAGCAGCCCGGGCTCACGGCGCACCATCAGCGAAGAGAGCTGCCGCATCGGGCGCAGCACGCGACGCAGCAGCCAGGCGGTCAGGACCAGCGTCAGCAGCACCAGCAGCCCCTGCGACACGAGCGAGGAAAACAGCAGCTGAGTGGCCAGATAGCGCCGCGACTGCAACGTTTCGGCGACGTAGATCTCCGCCATCCCGAACACACTGTCCTCGTTAACCGGCTGGAGCAGCTTAGCCACGCGGATCGCCTGCCCGCGATACTCGGTATGATAAAACCACGCCAGCGCCGGATAGTGTGTAGTGCGCGACGTGGAGGGAGGCATATTCGGCAGATCGTCGTAGCCGGAGATCGTCCGCCCGTCAGGGTCCACGACCTTGTAATAGAGGCGATCGTTCATGTTCAGCTCGAAGCTGTCGAGCACGACCCAGGGCACGTTCACCTGGAGCTTGCCGTTGTGCACCACCAGCCGCTCTGACACCGTGCGCGCCGAGGATAACAGCGTGCGGTCATAGGCCTGCGTCGCCGCCTGTAACGCGCTAACGTAGCTGTTAAAGGCTGACAGCCCCCATAACAGCAGCAGCGGCAAACCCAGAAAAAGCAAAAGTTGCAGGTAAAGCGACTGCGGCTTAACCCACCTCATCGCCGCACTCCAGCACGTAGCCCAGCCCCCGGAGGGTAATGATCCGCACCCCGCTGCCGGTCAGCTTCTTACGCAGGCGGTGAATATAGAGATCGATGCTCTCGGGGCTGACGTCGTCGTTCAGGCTGAATACCTGGTCGAAAAGCTGTTGCCGGGAGACGGGACGGGTCCGGCGGTGCATCAGCACCTTCAGCAAAGAGAGTTCGCGCGGCGTGAGGGAAAGGGGTTCATCGCGCAGCAGAAAAAAGCCTTCATCATCGTACTCCAGCTCTCCCAGCCGCTGGCGCTCCTGGGTTCGTCCTTCGCTGCGGCGCAGCAGCGCGCGCAGGCGGGCATCAAGCTCCTCCAGCTCGAACGGTTTCGGCAGGTAGTCATCCGCCCCGGCATTCAGCCCCTTCACCCTGTCTGCCACGTTGCTGCGGGCGGTAAGAAACAGCACCGGCAGCGTCTGCCCGCGCTTTCTCAGGCGATGCACCACCTCCAGCCCGTCGAAGCCGGGCATACCGATATCAAGGATCGCGACGGCATAGTTTTCTCCCTGCAAAAGATGATCGGCCGCCCGTCCATCATTGACGCAATCCACGGCAAATCCGTTTTGTACCAGCGCTTTTTCCAGCCAGTGAGCCAGCTCACGATTATCTTCCGCGAGTAAGAGACGCATATCACATCCTGTAAAGTTGGTGTCGCAGTGAAAGGGAAATGAAAGGTTATTGTTTTAACAATCACGCAACGGAACCGCTACAAGGTGGTTCACATAATCAGAAAAAATACACCCGTACCCGTACTCCCGGTTCTCCGGCGTGAGGATAAACGATGAAAAAACAATTACTTTCTACCCTTGCTGCAAGCGTATTGCTGTTGAGTGCCTCTGTCGTCCAGGCGCAGGACGCGCCATCCCGTACCGAATGTATCGCCCCGGCCAAACCCGGCGGCGGCTTCGACCTGACCTGCAAGCTGATTCAGGTCAGCCTGCTGGAGACGAAGGCCATTGAAAAACCGATGCGCGTCACCTACATGCCCGGCGGCGTGGGCGCGGTAGCCTATAACGCCATCGTCGCGCAGCGCCCTGCCGAAGCGGGCACCGTGGTGGCCTTCTCCGGCGGTTCGCTGCTAAACCTGTCGCAGGGGAAATTTGGTCGTTATGACGTGAATGACGTGCGCTGGCTCGCCACCGTAGGCACCGATTACGGCATGATCGCCGTGCGCGCGGACTCCCCGTGGAAATCCCTGAAAGATCTGCTGACCGCCATGGAAAAAGATCCGAACAGCGTGGTCATTGGCGCGGGCGCCTCTATCGGCAGCCAGGACTGGATGAAAGCCGCGCTGCTGGCGCAGCAGGCCAAAGTGGATCCGCACAAGATGCGTTACGTGGCCTTTGAAGGCGGCGGCGAGCCGGTGACGGCGCTGATGGGCAATCACGTCCAGGCGGTATCGGGCGATCTCAGCGAAATGGTGCCCTACCTGAGCGGGGATAAGATCCGCGTGCTGGCGGTCTTCTCGGAAAACCGTCTGCCGGGCCAGCTGGCAGACGTCCCAACCGCTAAAGAGCAGGGTTATAACCTGGTCTGGCCGATCATCCGCGGCTTCTTCGTCGGGCCAAAAGTGACCGACGCCGAGTACCAGTGGTGGGTGGATACCTTCGCAAAACTTCAGCAAACCGAGGAGTTCAAAAAACAGCGCGATCTGCGCGGGCTGTTTGAGTTCAACCTGAACGGCAAGCAGCTGGACGAGTATGTCAAAAAACAGGTGAATGACTACCGAGAACAGGCGAAAGCCTTTGGTCTGGCGAAATAACCGGAGGCGCTATGAGCGATCGCATTTTTGCCGGGATATGGCTGCTGCTCTGCATTGGCGGCATGTTCGTCGCCTGGCAGATCCACAGCGAATACAGCTATGAACCCGTGGGGCCACGCCCCTTCCCCGTCGGCATTGTCGGCCTGATGCTGCTCTGTTCGGTGGCGCTGCTGCTGCGCCATCCGGATACCGTGGAGTGGCCGCCACGCCGTACGCTGCAACGTCTGCTGGTAATGGTAATTGTCCTGCTGATGTATGCGTGGGGCTTTGAGTGGCTCGGCTTCCCGATTGCCACCGCCCTGCTGACGATGGTGATTGGCATACTGTTTAACGCCTCGCTGCCTGCGGCGGGGATCTCCGGGGTCGTACTGGGCATTTTACTCTGGTACGCCTTCGACTGCCTGCTGGACGTGACCCTGCCGCTCGGCGCATGGTTTAACTAACGGAGCACGCTATGGATACCTGGATCTATCTCTCTCAGGGGTTCGCGGTAGCGATGACCCCGGAAAACCTGGTGATCGCCCTGATCGGCTGTTTCGTCGGGACCATCGTCGGCCTGCTGCCGGGCCTTGGCCCTATCAACGGCGTGGCGATTTTACTGCCGCTGGCCTTTGCGCTGCACCTGCCTGCGGAATCGGCGCTGATCCTGCTGGCGACGGTCTATATCGGCTGCGAATACGGGGGGCGTATTTCCTCGATTCTGCTTAACGTGCCCGGTGATGCCGCCGCCATTATGACCGCGCTGGATGGCTACCCGATGGCGCAGCAGGGGCGCGGCGGCGTGGCGCTCTCTATTTCTGCCGTCAGCTCGTTCTTTGGCTCCATGATCGCCATTGGCGGCATCATCCTCTTCGCCCCGGCGCTGGCCCAGTGGTCGCTGGCGTTTGGTCCGGCCGAGTATTTTGCCCTGATGGTGTTCGCCATCGCCTGTCTCGGCAGCATGATGGCGCAGAATCCGCTGAAGTCGTTTTTGTCTGCGTTGATTGGCCTCAGTCTGGCGACCGTCGGCGTGGATGCCAACACCGGGGTTTATCGTTTTACCTTCGACAGCGTTCATCTCTCCGACGGCGTGCAGTTTATCGTCGTGGTGATTGGTCTGTTCTCTGTCTCAGAAATCTTACTGATGCTGGAGCATACCAGCAGCGGGAAGACGCTGGTGCGTAAAACCGGACGTATGCTCTTTAATGCCAAAGAGGGGGCGCAGTGTATTGGCGCCACCCTGCGTTCGTCGGTGATCGGTTTCTTCGTCGGCATTCTGCCCGGCGCGGGGGCTACTATCGCCAGCGCTATCACCTACATGACCGAGAAAAAGCTGAGCGGTAACAGCGACAGCTTCGGCAAAGGCGATATCCGCGGCGTGGCGGCGCCGGAGGCGGCGAATAACGCCTCGGCCTGCGGCTCGTTTATCCCGATGCTGACCCTCGGCGTGCCGGGCTCCGGCACCACGGCGGTAATGATGGGCGCGCTGACGCTCTATAACATCACCCCGGGTCCGGCGATGTTTACCGAGCAGCCCGATATCGTCTGGGGTTTAATTGCCGCCCTGCTGATCGCCAACGTGATGTTGCTGGTAATGAACATCCCGCTGATCGGCCTGTTCACCCGCATGCTGACCATTCCCCTGTGGTTCCTGGTCCCGGCCATCGCCGCCGTCTCTGCGGTTGGGGTGTACGCGGTGCACAGCACCACCTTCGACCTGGTGTTGATGGTGCTGCTCGGCGTGCTGGGCTACATTCTGCGCAAGATGCACTTCCCGATGTCGCCGCTGATTTTAGGGTTTGTGCTGGGGGAAATGCTGGAGCAGAACCTGCGCCGCGCCCTCTCCATCAGCAATGGCAACATGGGGATCCTGTGGGAGAGCAGCGTGACGAAGATCCTGCTGGCAATGGCGATTATGGTGATTGTCGTGCCGCCGGTGCTGCGCTGGATCCGCCGACGCCAGCACAAACCGCAGCCGGATATCGGTTGATTAGCCCCTCAACAGGGCATTGACCCACTGCTTTAACGCCTGGCGGGAGATTTTAATCCCGCCATTTTTCAGTTCTGACGGCAGCGCCAGCCAGTGTACCGGCTGCTCAAAGCGCGCCAGCCTGCCCTGAACCCACTCCGGCAGCAGCGTGATATCCGTGCCCGGCTCGCATTCCACTACCGCCACCGGACGTTGCCCGTACTCGGCATCATCCAGCGGAACGACAAACGCCTGGCTTACCTGCGGATGCGTGGCGATAACGCGCTCCAGCGCTTCGGGCTGGATCCCTTCTCCACCGCTGAAAAAGAGATTGTCCATTCGGCCCAGAATGGTCAGGCGTCCGTCATGCCACTCGCCGCGATCGCGGGTGGCAAACCAGCCCTGCTCATTGACCAGCGGCAATAATGCGCCGTCTCGCCAGTAGCCCGCCGCCATGCTTTCCGCCCGGAGCCAGACTTCACCGTTCACCACCCGAACGTCTCTGCCCGGCAGCGCGCTGCCCACGTCCGGCGCGCCGTCGGCCTCTTTGGCGCAGACGGTGGAGGCGAACTCGGTCAGACCGTAGCCGCAGAACGTACGGATCCCCTGCTCACGCGCATGTTCGGTCAGCGCAACGGGGATTTCCGCCCCGCCGAGCAGCACGGCTTTCAGCGCGACGGGATGGTGTGAATTAAGCAGCCGCCACAGCTGCGTTGGCACCAGCGAGGCGTGGGTACAGCCCTGTAGCGCCTGCTCCAGCGGCTGTTTTTCACGCACGGTGAGACGGCCTCCGCCCTGCAACCAGCGCCACAAAATCCCCTGACCGGAGACGTGAAACAGCGGCAGAGAGAGCAGCCAGTCGTCGCTACCGCCGTAAGGCATCAGCGCCAGCACGCCCTTTGCGCTGGCAAGGTGGGCGGCACAGGTGTGCACCGCCGCTTTCGGCAAGCCGGTGGAGCCAGAGGTGAGCGTCATTGAGGCCAGCCGTTCTGCCCGCCACGTGACGCCGCCCTGCCCCTCGCCCTCTCTTAATACCAGACCGGGCAGACCGTCATACTCACCGTTAAGCACCAGCGCAAAGCGCAGGGTCATCTGCGGCAGGAGGACGTCCAGCAGCGGACGGGGAAGCTGAGGGTTCACCGGCAAAATGCGGGCACCGCACTGAAGCAGCGCCAGCCAGGCCAGCAGGGTCTGCGGGTGGTTGTGGGCGAGCAGCATGACGCCGTCACCGTCCGTAACGCCCTGAGACTGAAAACCGGCTGCGAGACGATCGATACGCTCGCCCAGCTGAGACCAGCTGAGCGTTACATCGTCTAAACGCAGCGCGGGTTTATTGGCACGCCGGGTGCGCCAGTGCCGCCACGGCCAGTCGGTAAAACTCATCGCAATGGCTCCAGCGCCCCGACGTCGAGGCACTGCAAGGTGCTGCCAGGCCACTGACGAATCAACTGGGCCTGCATCAGGTTTAGCGTATCGAGACCGGGAACGGTGTCCGGCGTTAACCATGCAGCGATGCGCGCCAGCTGCGTCAGGCCGAGGCTGGATTCGATGGATGAACTGATCACCGCCGTCAGCCCTGCGGCATGGGCCGCCGCAACCTGCTCGCGCACCTTGTCGAGGCTGCCGGTCAGCGTTGGCTTAATCACCACGGCCCTGACGCCCGGCTCGGCGGCAAACGCGAAATCGGCTTCGCGCAGGCTCTCATCCCAGGCGATGGCAATGCCGGTTTCCCGGGCAAAGGCGCGCGAGTCGTCGCGCGTTTTGCACGGCTCTTCGAGAAACGCGATGCGGCTGCGGTACGCCGGGTTGACGTACTTCGCAAACTGTTGCGCCCTGAGCGGCGTCCAGGCGCGGTTGGCGTCCAGGCGCAGGTGTAGATCGGGAATGGCTTCCAGTAACAGGTTAACCACCATTCCGTCGCGCACTGCTTCGTACAGGCCAACCTTTATTTTCGCCACCTTCTCGCCAGGCATCGCGGAAAGGAGCGCGAAAAGTTCATCCGGATCGCCGGTACAGAGCGGCGCGGCGCAATAGTTCGCCGCGTCCGGTAAACTGCCGTCCAGCTCTGCCAGCGCACAGCTGATGCCGAACGCGGCGGAAGGAACGTCCGGCAGCGCCGGAGCTGCTCCCTCATGCCATTCGTACGTCCAGGCCATCAGCGCAGCCTGCGCCTCGTCCGGCGTTTCCAGGCTAAAGCCCGGAAGCGGGGCGATTTCGCCCCACCCTTCCCGCTCGCCCTGCCGGAGATGCACGAAAAAGCCGTCACGGGTTTTTAACCGCCGTTCACGCAGCACCACGCCCGCGTCCATCGGTATCTGCCAGCGGTAAACCTGCGCGCAACGCATTACGGGTTCCGTTTGTATTTGCTGAAGTCCGGCTGGCGTTTTTCGTTGAACGCGTTGCGCCCTTCCTGACCCTCTTCGGTCATATAGAACAGCATGGTGGCGTTACCTGCCAGCTCCTGAAGGCCCGCCTGACCGTCACAGTCGGCGTTGAGGGCCGCTTTCAGGCAGCGCAGCGCCATTGGGCTGTTTTGCAGCATTTCGCGACACCAGCGCACGGTCTCTTTTTCCAGATCGGCGATCGGCACCACGGTGTTAACCAGCCCCATATCCAGCGCTTCCTGGGCGTTGTACTGACGGCACAGGAACCAGATTTCGCGGGCTTTTTTCTGACCGACAATGCGCGCCATATAGGACGCGCCCCAGCCGCCGTCGAAAGAGCCGACTTTCGGGCCAGTCTGACCGAAAATGGCATTTTCCGCCGCGATCGTCAGGTCACACATCATGTGCAGCACGTGACCGCCGCCGATGGAATACCCTGCCACCATCGCGACCACCGGTTTTGGACAGGTGCGGATCTGGCGCTGGAAATCCAGCACGTTCAGGTGGTGCGTGCCCGCATCATCCTGGTATCCGCCGTAGTCACCGCGGACTTTCTGATCGCCGCCGGAGCAGAAGGCTTTCTCCCCTTCCCCGGTGAGGATGATGACGCCGATAGTGTCGTCGTAGCGGGCATCCGCCAGCGCCTGGATCATCTCTTTTACGGTCAGCGGACGAAATGCGTTGCGCACCTGTGGACGGTTGATAGTAATTTTGGCGATACCATCGGCGGATTTGTGGTAACGAATGTCGGTGTAGCCTTCGGAGCAGTCCTGCCATTCAACCGGCGCGTAAAGCATGTGTTCATCAGGATAGATCATAGCGTGTCCTTTGTTCGATAACGCAGTATCTGAGCCAGACTCGCGGCAACCGCGTCCGGGTTGTCCCGGTGGGCGTTGTGTCCGGCGTGAGGGATAGCATGACGCGTGGCGTTAATTTCAGCGGCGATAGCTGCAAACTTCCCGTCACGTTCGCCATAGAGATAGTCAAAAGAAAAATCACGCGCGATGAGCGCGGGACGTAAATCAGGCTGAACGGCAAGCGAGGTGGCCTCCAGCATCTCTGCCAGCCTCGGGCCGTTGTTCCGGCTGCGCAGCGCGATCAGCGCCCTGCGCTGATCATCCGTAAGTGAGGCAAAGACCGGCTGTTGATACCAGTCGGCAAAGACGGCCTCCAGCGGCTCACTGCGAAACCGTGACGCCCAGCGGCGGTCAGAGATCAGCCGGGCCTGGCGCGCATCGGCGTCTTGCAGGCCCGGGTGTCCACCTTCCACAATCACCCCGTCTAACCCCGCAGGATGCTGGCAGGCATGGAACATCGCAATGCGGCCGCCGAGGGAGTACCCCACGAGCCAGTATCTTAGTATGTTGTAACTAACAAGGGTATGCGAGAGCAATTCACTTACCTCTGCAAACCCCGTCACGCCCGTATCCGCTGAACCACCGTGCCCAGGCAGGTCAAGGTAGAGCCGGGGGTAGTCATGCAGCGACGCCCCGACAGCCTGCCACTCGCGACAGTCGCCGGAAAAACCGTGCAGGAAAACCAGCCAGGGGTAGCCTGGTTTTCCTGGCTGGGAGAGGCCTGCGAGGATCACAGGTGACTCACCTGCGCAAGCAGATGTTGCAGCTTCTGCGCGCCGTCAGCATCGTTTACCACCAGCTCAATCAGCGTCGCGCCAGGCTGCCGCCAGGCGGTGTTCAGCGCCGTCTCCAGCGCGTCCCAGTTTTCCGGGCGATGGTACTTGAGGCTGAACATGGCGGCGGCGTGTTCGAACTGCACGTTTTGCGGCATCAGATAGAAGCGCTCACGCTCGCTTTGCGGCGTCGGCAGCAACGAGAAAATCTGCCCGCCGTTATTGTTCACAACAATCAGCACGAACGGGGCCGACGCCTGACGCAGGAGCGCCAGCGCGTTGAGATCGTAGAGGGCTGAGAGATCCCCCACAATCGCCAGCGTGGATTTCGCGCTGGCCCGCTGTACGCCAGCGGCTGTGGAGATCAGGCCGTCAATGCCGCTCGCGCCCCGGTTGCTGTACACCGGATAACCCGCCGGCAGCTGCGAAAAGGCGTCAATCAGGCGCACCACCAGGCTGTTACCGACAAAAAGTTGTCCCTGCTCGGGAAGATATTTGCGGATACGGTGCGCAAGCCCGGCTTCACTGAACGCCTCGCACTGCGTTTTGGTGAGTTCCCACGCCTGACGTGACAGCGCCGGGATCTCCACCGCCCAGGGTTTGCGTTTTTCCGCCGGATGCAATTCCAGCCAGCTGTCAATATCGCTCACCAGGCGGCGGCCACGATGGTGCGCCGGGTCAAGGCGTCCTTCGAGCGGGTCCACCAGCCAGTACTCTTCAGGCGTACAGGTGGCCTGCCACTGGAGCTGACGCTTCCCCGTCAGGCTCGATCCCAGCTGGACGACAATCTGCGCCTGCGCCAGCTCGGTAACCGCTTTCGCGTTACCCAGCCAGAGGTCGGCGCAGGGCAGCGGCTGGCCCGTCTGGGAAAGCACGTCACCAATCAGCGGCCAGCCAAGCGTTTGTGCCCACTCCGCCGCCAGCTTGCCTTCCGCCGCACTCATCCGCCCGGCAATCACCACGCCGCGCTTCTGGCGCCAGAAGAACCAGTCGCGCTGTTTTGCGCTTTCCAGATGCGTCTGCTCGCGCAGCCAGGGTTTTTCGCTCTCCCACCAGTCTCCCAGCTGCTGTTGCCAGACGAGGCCAGTATCGTTCATTTCACCGTACAGCGGCTCGGCAAACGGGCAGTTAATGTGCAGCCCGCCGCTGCGCAGTGCGTTCATGGCGTGGTCGAGGGTTGAGACCAGCCAGCTGGCGGGAATATCCTGGGTGGGGCGCGGCAACGAGACCGTCTGTGAAGGATGCGAGGCAAAAATGCCAGGCTGACGAATCGCCTGGTTAGCGCCGCAGTCAATAAGTTCCGGGGGACGGTCGGCAGTGAGTAATATCAGCTTTTCGCCGGTTAATCCCGCTTCTATCAGCGCCGGATAGAGGTTCGCCACCGCCGTGCCGGAGGTGACTATCACCGCCACGGGCGCTTTGCTGACTTTCGCCAGCCCGAGCGCCAGATGGCCCAGACCCCGCTCATCAAAATGGGTGTGGTGAATAAAAGCCCGGTTTTCCGCGGCAGCAAGGGTGAGCGGCGTGGAGCGAGAGCCCGGGGCAATACACACATGCCTGACACCATGACGGGTCAGGGCTTCAAGGATCACCGCCGCCCAGCGTCGGTTAAAAGAACTTACTGACATGAGATTGTCCAGTATCAAGAATGCGACACAGTATAAATAATAGAAAAAGTCAGAATTTTGATATGAATCGGGATTGCACGAATCAGTATTAATCCCTTAGGAGAAGGGAACGCAGCCCGGCGGCCTTGTTTTCGATCTCCTGCCACTCCTGCTCCGGATCGGAACCGCTGACGATGCCCGCCCCCGCATAAAGACGCAGCGCAGCGTCGTGAACGCGGGCGGAGCGTAATGCCACACAGAATTCGCTTTGATCGCGCGATAAATAGCCCGCCGACCCGGCGTACCACTCCCGGTCAAACGGCTCCACTTTCGCAATAAATTCTCGCGCCGCCTGTCGCGGCAGCCCGGCCACCGCCGCCGTCGGTTGCAGAATATGCAGGCACTGCTCGTCGTCAGGCTGTTTAAGTTCGGTCCAGATACAGCGACGTAAATGCTGCACCTTGCGCAGACGCAGCACCTGCGCAGGCAGGATCTCCAGCGTCCGGGTATGGTGCTGAAGACGCTGGCAGATATCTTCCACCACCAGCATATTTTCCCGCTGATTTTTGTCGTCGTTCATCAGCCAGTCGCCCAGACGCTGAGCCTGCTTATCGTCAGAATGGCTGGCGACGGTGCCTGCCAGCGCTTCAGTGCGCAGCAGCGTGCCGCGTCGCCGCCACAGGCGTTCAGGCGTCGAGCCGAGGAAAGCGTTGCTGGCGTCAAAGACCATACAAAAATGATAGCAGTTGAGGTTTAGCGCGCGGCTGGCAGCCATCAGCGCGATGGCGTTCACGGGCTGCTGGCAATGCACGTCTGTAGCACGTGCGAGGACCACTTTCTCAAAATCGCCGCGAGCAAGGGTATCCGTCGCCTGACGAATCAACGCCAGCCATTCCGGTTTTTCCGGATGATGGGTTTCCTGCACAATCTGCACGGACAACGGGCGGATCGGCGCGGCGTCGCGCAGGTTATCGACAAAATTCAGCGCCTCACGGGCATCTTCCCGCAGCGACGTTTCGCTCCACAGTTGCAGACGCAGCGTGGCGACCCCGCCAGACCGTCGCCAGAGAAGGCGCGGTAAAAACAACTTGCCCTGCGCCGGGTTGAAGGCGTTCAGGCCGCAGATACGGGTGTCATTGGCTACGTCGTGGGTGTGCAAAAACCGCGAGGCCGAGGCCAGAGAATCAAAATGGGCGAGGCTTCCGAGCGCGGCAAGTTCTTCATCGCCGCTGCGCTGTTGCCAGTAAAACTGAGGATAGCATCGCTGCACACCGAGCCAGGCCAGCGGATCGAAGGCGTCGTTTAACGGGAAAGAGACATCGAAATGGCGTAAACCGGGTGTAGCTGGCAATGCTTGCGCAAGCTGAGTACGCAGGCTTTGCAGCGCGAGGAAAATCGAGTGCACGCGAACCTCTCCCTGTTAAAGCCTTATATTATACGGGGTACTGACGATAAATAGCAGTACCCACGTGTAGGGAGTGGTTTACCGGCTTAACGACGGGCTAACAGCAGACCCAGCACCAGCCCTACGGCCGCACCGACCCCAATGCCCTGCCACGGTTTTTCATGCACATAATCGTCGGCACGATAAACCGCCTGTTTGGCGCGGTAGTAGTAATTGTCGGAGGCGTTACTGACGCGGTTTTTCACGTCATGCAGCGCCTGCTCGGCGCGGGCTTTGAGCTCAATGTACTTCTGATCGGCAGGATCGCCTGAAGAGCGCAGCACTTCTTCCAGCGTTTCGCTTAGCAGCGTCAGGTCGTCGTCGACTCGGGTATCCCAGGATTGAAATGACATATTTTTCTCCATGTTAGTACACCAGTCCGGTAACTATAGACAACGTATTGCTATTGCGCCTGTTTCGCTTCGCGTGCCATGCCGATGTGTGGGATGCCGTCTTCGTCGTAAATGTCCGTGACCGGGGTAAAACCAAAATGGCCATAGAATGATTGCAAATGCGCCTGCGCGCCCAGGTATAACGCCTTGTCCGGCCACTGTTTCTGGCATGCGTCCAGCGTTTTTTCCATCAGCTGATAGCCCAGCTTTTCACCGCGCGCGCGGCCGCTGATAATGACGCGGCCAATGACGACAGGGTCAAAATCCTCTTCGCTTTTCAGAATCCTCGCATACGCCACCAGCTCGTTATCGCGCCAGCCGAGGATGTGCCGGTTCTCGCCGATCAGGTCATCGCCGTCGATATCCTGATACGGGCAGGTTTGTTCAACCACAAAGACTTCGCAGCGCAGCTTGAGCAGGGCGTAGAGTGAATGCACGGTCAGTTCGCTGTGGTGTAGATCTTGCCACTGGATCATGTGTTTCTCCTTCCTGGGGTTCATCACGTTATACTAAACCCCTTCCCATTCGGCAAAGGGCTGATTGCGTTATGGAACTGATTTTTCTGGGTACGTCCGCCGGGGTGCCAACCCGCTCACGAAACGTGACGGCGATTCTGCTGGATCTTAAGCATCCTACCCGGGGTGGGCTGTGGCTGTTTGACTGCGGCGAGGGTACGCAACATCAGCTGCTGCATACCTCATACCACCCGGGGAAAGTGGATAAAATATTTATCACCCATCTGCACGGCGACCATCTGTTTGGCCTGCCGGGCCTGCTGTGCAGCCGTTCGATGGCCGGTAACGCTAACCCGCTGACCATTTATGGCCCCGCGGGTATTCAGGAATTCGTTGAAACCACGCTGCGCCTGAGCGGCTCGTGGACCGATTATCCGCTGGAGGTGTTAGAGATCGGCGAGGGTCTGGTGTTCGATGACGGAGATTACCTGGTGCGCGCTTACCCGCTTAACCATCCGGTGGAATGCTACGGCTATCGCGTTGAGGAGCATGACAAGCCCGGGGCGCTGAACGCCGCCGCGTTGCAGGCTGATGGGGTGAAACCAGGCCCGCTGTTCCAGCGTCTGAAGCACGGCGAGACCGTCACGCTGGAAGACGGGCGCGTCATCAACGGTCAGGATTACCTCGCCCCACCGCAGCCGGGCAAAAAACTGGCTATTTTTGGGGATACCGCCCCCTGCCCTTCGGCGCTCAGGCTTGCCAGAGGTGTAGATGTGATGGTGCATGAGGCGACGCTGGAAGCGGCGATGGAAGAAAAAGCCAACAGCCGGGGGCACAGCTCAACGCGTCAGGCGGCGCAGCTGGCACGTGAGGCTGGCGTCCGGAAACTGATTGTCACTCACGTCAGCTCACGCTATGACGTCCGCGGCGCTGAAAGCCTGCTGGCAGAGTGCCGGGAAGTATTTCCGGCATGCGAGCTGGCGGAAGATTTTGCTCAGGTCAGCGTTTAGTCCTTCATTTTTCCCTCAGCGTGCCGATAACGATTAAAAGGCCAGCATTTCTCTTGAGGGTAGAATGGATAATTTCCAGAAAGATATTGATGACAGGGCGAACCTGACCCTGTCCAACCGTTTTGAACTGTTGCTGTTCCGTCTTGGCACCTCTCTGAACGAAAATAAATCCGAGCTGTTCGGCATCAACGTATTCAAATTGCGCGAAATTGTGCCGATGCCGACCTTCACCAAACCGGCGGGAATGAAGTCTCCGCTAATGGGGATGGTGAACATTCGCGACCAGGTGATCCCGGTGATCGATCTGGCCGCCGTCGCCGGCTGCAAACCAGCCACCGGGCTGAACATCCTGCTGATCACCGAATATGCCCGCAGCGTGCAGGCGTTTGCCGTAGAATCGGTGGAAAACATCATGCGTCTGGACTGGAAGCAGGTGCACGCCGCGGAAACCGCCGTCAGCGGTCGCTACATCACCAGCATTGCCTGTCTGGACGAGAAGACCGATACCAACGATCTGGCGATGGTGCTGGACGTGGAGCAGATCCTGTACGACATCACCCCGGCGAACCACGATCTGCACGCCACCCATCTGGAAACCACCAAATTCAACATCAAGCCTGGCTCTGTCGCGATTGTTGCAGAAGATTCAAAAGTAGCGCGCTCAATGCTGGAGAAGGGATTGCAGGCGATGGAGATCCCGGCCCAGCTGCATATCACCGGCAAAGACGCGTGGGAGAAAATCACTCAGCTGGCCGCGCAGGCACAGGCCGAGGGCGTTCCCGTTACCGATAAGATTGCCCTGGTATTAACCGACCTCGAAATGCCGGAGATGGACGGATTTACGCTGACGCGAAAAATCAAATCCGACCCGGTACTGAAAGATATTCCGGTGGTGATCCACTCGTCTCTTTCCGGCAACGCGAACGAAGATCATATTCGCAAAGTGAAGGCGGACGGCTATGTGGCGAAGTTTGAGCTGAACGAGCTGTCGTCGGTAATTGAAGAGGTGCTGGACCGCTCGATGAAGAAGATTGAAGGGCCGTTGATTAGCCGCAAGCAGCTGGCTTAGTCGGGTGGCGCTACGCTTACCCGACCTACAAAACCCGTAGGCCCTGCAAGCGTAGCGCCGCTGGGCAATAAAAAAGGCAACTTTCGTTGCCTTTTTGCTTTCACCTTACATCAGCGGCATCGCGCGCTGCACGATATCAATCAGCGGCTGCGGATAGATACCGAAGATCAGCACCAGCAGCGCGGAGATCAGCACCACGATACCGCCGGCGCTATACTGCCAGTTGGACGGCGCATCGCGGTTGAGCTGCTGAGGCGCGCTCAGGTACAGGCTCACGGCAACGCGCAGGTAGTAGTAGAGACCAATCGCGGAGCCGATAACGACACCCGCCGTCAGCCACCACAGACCCGCCTGCACACCGACGGCCAGCACGTAGAACTTACCGATAAAGCCCAGCGTCATCGGGATACCCGCCAGAGAGAGCATCATCACGGTCATTACCGCAGACAGAATCGGACGGTGCCAGAACAGACCACGGTAGGAGAACAGGGAATCCGCATCCGGGCCACGGTACGGGCTGGACATCAGGCTCACCACGCCGAACGCGCCGAGGCTGCTAAACAGGTAACCGGCCAGATAGACGCCCACAGTTTCCATCGACATCTCACCGCTTTGCAGCGCAATCAGCGCCACCAGCAGGTAACCCAGATGGGAGATAGAGGAGTAGCCCAGCAGACGCTTGATGTTGGTCTGGCTCAGCGCCATCAGGTTACCGAAGATGATGGACACGAACGCGATAATGCCCAGCACCACGCGGACCGCTTCGCTGTCACCCACCGGGGCGTACAGGAACAGACGCATGACCACACCGAAGATAGCGATTTTGCTCGCCGTCGCCAGGAAGGTCGAGACCGGTGCAGGGGCACCCTGGTATACGTCTGGCGTCCACAGGTGGAACGGAACCAGTGAAAGTTTAAATCCAAGGCCAACAATCATCATGCCCAGACCCGCCAGCAGCAGCGGCTCATGCATCATGCCGTCGCCAAGGCTCTTACCGAGCGCCATGAAGGAGAGATTACCCGTCTGTGCGTACAGCAGCGCGATACCAAACAGCAGGAACGACGACGCGGCAGCAGACAGGATCGTGTACTTGATTGCCGCTTCCAGAGAGCGCTTCTGGCGGAAAGCGTAACCAATCAGGCCGAATAGCGGGAGTGAGATCAGCTCAATACCGAGGAACAGCGCGGCCAGGTGGTTCGCGTTCGCCAGCAGAATACCGCCCAGTGCGGCAATCAGTACCAGCAGGTAAAACTCTTCTTTGTTGTCGTTGTAACCTTCGAGCCACGGGTACGCAAAGGTACAGGTTGCCAGGCTCGCCAGCAGCACCAGACCGGTGTAGAGCATGGCGTAACCGTCAACGCGCATCAGCGGCGTGACGTCCATCGCTCCCGCCTGGCCAACAAACCAGAGGGAAACTAACGCAGCGTTCAGACCCAGAACGGACAGGGTCGCATTCAGGAAGTGATTGCGTCGCCACGCAATGGAGAGCATCACAACCACCACCGTCAATCCGACGATCAGCAGCGGTAGCAGCGCGATCAGTTGTTGTGGAGTTATTGTCATGGCGAATTACGGCCTTGTAGTAGAAGCAGAATTAACAAACCACTGCTGGATGTTACCCATCGCGGAGTGCGAGGTATCCAGAATCGGCTGCGGATAGAAGCCCAACAGCACCAGCAGTACGACCAGCAGCAGGATGATGAACAGCTCACGCAGCGACATCCCCGGCAGTTCTTGTGCAGCAATTTCACTCTTCGCTTTACCGAAGTAAGCGCGGTGCAGCATCGCCAGCGAGTACACGGAGGCAAATACCAGACCAAAGGTGGAGATGACGGTGATCGTCGGTACCACGTTGAAGCTGCCGAACAGGATCATAAACTCGCCGACGAAGTTACCGGTACCCGGCATACCCAGAGTCGCCACCGCGAAGAACATGGAGAGCGCCGGCAGCCATTTCATTTTGCCCCACAGGCCGCCCATCATACGCATGTCGCGGGTATGCAGACGTTCGTACAGCTGACCACACAGGATGAAGAGACCGGCAGCAGACAGGCCGTGCGCAATCATCTGGATCACCGCGCCCTGGTATGCCAGCTGGCTGCCGGTGTAGATGGCAATCAGCACGAAGCCCATGTGGGAAACGGAGGTGTAAGCAATCAGACGTTTGATGTCGTACTGCGTGAAGGCCATCCATGCACCGTAGAAGATACCGATCACGCCCAGCCACATGGCAATCGGCGCGAACTCTGCGGAGGCGTTCGGGAACAGCGGCAGGGAGAAACGCAGCAGACCGTAGGCTGCCGTTTTCAGCAAGATACCCGCCAGGTCAACGGAACCCGCCGTTGGCGCCTGAGAGTGCGCGTCCGGCAGCCAGCCGTGCAGCGGTACGACCGGCATTTTCACCGCGAAGGCGATGAAGAAGCCGAGCATCAGCAGGTATTCCACACCGTGAGACATCGGGGTCTTCAGCAGGTCTTCGTAGTTGAAGGTCCACACGCCGGTCGCATTGTAATGCACAAATACCAGCGCCAGGATGGCAATCAACATCACCAGACCACTCGCCTGGGTGTAGATGAAGAACTTGGTGGCCGCCGTGATACGCGTTTTACCGTCGGATGCCTTGTGGCCCCACAGCGCGATCAGGAAGTACATCGGCACCAGCATCATCTCCCAGAAGAAGAAGAACAGGAACATGTCGATGGCCAGGAACACGCCGATCACGCCGCCCAGGATCCACATCAGGTTCAGGTGGAAGAAGCCCTGGTATTTTTCGATTTCTCGCCAGGAGCAGAGTACCGCCAGAACGCCGAGCAGACCGGTCAGCACCACCATCAGCAGCGACAGACCGTCAATCGCGAGGTGGATCGTAATACCGAAACGTGGGATCCACGGCAGAATGAACTCAGACTGCCACTGCGGAAGGCCCGCGGACTGGGTCAGTGAGTAGCCACCCTGCAACCAGAGTTGCAGACCAAGCGCGAGCGTCAATCCCATGGTGATCAGCGCGATCCAGCGCGGCATCTTCACGCCAAAGCGTTCAGTCTGCCAGCACAGGAAGCCGCCGATGAAGGGAATTAATATTAGCCAGGGTAGTAACATGGCGATTTTTATTCCTTGTTAAAGTCCCTCAGGGACCGATTTTCAACGAATTCGACAAAATTCACGTTTGAGTGTGGGGCCTTTTGCCCGGTGGCGCTTCGCTTACCGGGCCTACGGTCCGTAGGTCGGGTAAGCGCTAGCGCCACCCGACAATCCCCGCTAACTCAAAATCAACGCAACACCATCAGCAGCGCCAGTACGACAACCGCACCGATGCTCATGGACGCCACATACCAGCGCAGATAACCGTTCTCGCTGAACAGCAGGCCTTTACCTGCAAAGCGAGAGAGGATCGCCGGGATATTCATCAGGCTGTTCAGTGGATCGCGCTTCAGCAGCCACGCAATGCCCAGGAACGGCTTCACGAAGATCATGTCGTACAGCCAGTCGAAGCCCCATGCGTTGTACCACCAGGTGCCCAGCAGACGGCCCGGCGCGCTGTTGGCAACGGCAGTCACCAGCGTGCGTTTGCCCAGCCACAGCCATGCGGCAATCAGGATGCCCGCGATAGCCACTACGCCGGAGGTGATTTCAAGCGTCAGAACGCGACCGTGCTCAAGCTCGGTTGTCGCCGGCAGTACGCCCTGCAACGGTGGCACAATCATCGCGCCAACGAAGGTGGACAGGACCAGCAGCACAATCAGCGGCAGGTGGTGGGTAATCCCCTTCCCTGCGTGAGCGTGAATTTGTTCTTTACCGTGGAAGACGATGAAAATCATACGGAAGGTGTACAGGGAGGTCATAAACGCACCGACCAGACCCGCAACCATCAGATTGATATGACCATTCGCCATGGCGCCCGCCAGGATTTCGTCCTTACTGAAGAAGCCTGCGGTGATCAGCGGCAGTGCCGCCAGCGCCGCGCCGCCTACCAGGAAGCAGACATACACCAGCGGGATAGACTTACGCAGTCCGCCCATTTTGAAGATGTTCTGCTCGTGGTGGCAGGCCAGAATCACCGAACCGGATGAGAGGAACAGCAGCGCTTTAAAGAACGCGTGCGTCATCAGGTGGAAAATGGCCGCGTCCCACGCCTGAACGCCCAGCGCCAGGAACATGTAACCAATCTGGCTCATGGTGGAGTATGCGAGCACGCGCTTGATGTCGGTCTGCACCAGCGCGGCAAAGCCTGCCAGCACCAGCGTAACCGCACCGACAATACCCACCAGATGCAGAATTTCCGGGGTCATCAGGAACAGGCCATGGGTACGCGCAATCAGGTAGACACCGGCGGTGACCATGGTCGCGGCGTGGATCAACGCGGAGACAGGGGTTGGACCCGCCATCGCGTCGGCCAGCCATGTCTGCAACGGCAACTGCGCGGATTTACCCACAGCGCCACCCAGCAGCATCAGCGTTGCCCACCACAGCATGTTGTTGCCTGCTTCGAAGTGCGCCGGCGCCAGTTCCACCATTTCGCGGAAGTTTAGCGTGCCCAGTTCGTTGTAAAGAATGAACAGCGCGAAAGCGAGGAACACGTCACCCACGCGGGTCACGACGAACGCTTTCATGGCCGCTGCGCCATTCTTCGGATCGGTGTAGTAGAAACCGATCAGCAGGTAAGAACACAGACCCACGCCTTCCCAGCCCAGATACATCAGCAGCAGGTTATCGGCCAGCACCAGAACCACCATGCTGGCGATAAACAGGTTGGTGTAGGCGAAGAAGCGGGAGTATCCCTCTTCACCGCGCATGTACCAGGAGGCGAACATGTGGATCAGGAAGCCGACGCCGGTAACTACGGAGAGCATGGTCAGAGACAGACCATCCAGCACCAGGTTGAAACCGATGTTGAAGTTACCGACCGACATCCAGTTCCACAGCGGTACGCTGTAGGCCTGACGTCCATTGTTAAAGAAGTCGATACCCGCATACGCTGTGACCAGCGCAGCCAGGCCGATAGAGCCAATGCCCACGGTGGCAGACAGATTCTCAGACCAGCGGCCGCGAGAAAACGCCAGCAGCACGAAGCCAATCAGCGGAAAAATAATGGTTAAGGCAAGCATGTTCATCCACGCAACTCACTTACTGAATCGATGTTCAGGTTCTGGCGGCGACGATGGAGCTGTAGCAACAGCGCCAGGCCAATACTCGCTTCAGCAGCCGCGAGGCTGATGGCGAGAATGTACATCACCTGACCATCGGTCTGGCCCCAGTAGCTACCGGCGACCACAAAGGCCAGCGCGGAAGCGTTGATCATGATTTCCAGACCGATCAGCATAAACAGCAGATTGCGGCGGATAACCAGACCGGTTAAGCCCAGAACGAATAAAATCGCAGCGAGGATCAGTCCATGTGTTAAGGGGATCATGCGCGTTCCTCCGTTTTTCTTTTCGCGCGGTCGTCAGTGCGGTTGCTCAGCACCTCGCCGACACGCTCTTCGCGGCCAACGTGGAAGGCCACAACCAGACCCGCCAGCAGCAGCATTGAGGCCAGCTCAACCGCCAGAACGTACGGACCAAACAGGGTGATACCCACAGCTTTCGCGCTGATTGGCGTCCCGTCGATACCCTGGTCGTTGACGCCCAGAATGGCGTAAACAATCACCGCCAGCATGATGGCCGACAAAATTGCCGGACCAATCCACACCTGCGGTTTTAACCACTGACGTTCCTGCTCAATTTCAGAGCCGCCCAGGTTCAGCATCATCACCACGAACACAAACAGCACCATGATGGCCCCGGCGTAGACGATGATTTCCAGCGCACCAGCGAAGTGCGCGCCCAGCGCAAAGAACACCCCGGAAATAGCCAGCAGCGAAATGATTAAATACAGCAGCGCATGCACCGGATTGGTGTGCGTGATCACTCGCAGCGTAGCCAGGATGGCGATAAGGCCACAGATATAAAAAGCGAATTCCATTGCCCTCTCCTTACGGTAACAGGCTCTTGACGTCGATAGGCTTAGCTTCGTTCTCTGCTTCGCCTTTATCTTTGCCGTCGATTGCCATACCCGCCATCCGGTAGAAGTTATATTCCGGGTATTTGCCCGGACCGGAAATCAGCAGATCCTCTTTCTCGTACACCAGATCCTGACGCTTGTACTCACCCAGCTCGAAGTCTGGAGTCAGCTGAATCGCCGTGGTTGGGCACGCTTCTTCACACAGACCGCAGAAAATGCAGCGTGAGAAGTTGATGCGGAAGAACTCAGGGTACCAGCGGCCGTCTACCGTCTCTGCTTTTTGCAGAGAGATACAGCCCACCGGACACGCTACCGCACACAGGTTACAGGCAACGCAACGCTCGGAACCGTCCGGGTCGCGCGTCAGCACGATACGTCCACGGTAGCGCGGCGGCAGATATACCGGCTCTTCCGGGTACATCCGGGTTTCGCGTTTGGCAAACGCATGCAGGCCGATCATCCAGATACTGCGTACCTGGGTGCCGAAACCTACCAATAATTCTTTTAAGGTCATGATCTCAAAGCCCCTTATGGCTGCTGCCAGAGAATGACAGCCGCCGTTACCAACAAGTTGACGAGCGTCAGCGGCAGGCACACTTTCCAGCCGAAGGACATTACCTGGTCATAACGCGGACGCGGTAACGCTGCGCGAATCAAAATGAACATCATCATGAAGAACGCGGTTTTCAGCGCGAACCAGATGAACGGCGGTAAGAACGGGCCATGCCAGCCACCAAAGAACAGCGTTACCATCAACGCGGAAATGGTGACGATACCGATGTACTCGCCCACGAAGAACAGACCGAACTTCATACCGGAATATTCAATGTGGTAACCGTCGGCCAGTTCCTGTTCGGCTTCTGGCTGGTCAAACGGGTGACGGTGACACACCGCCACGCCCGCGATGGCAAAGGTAATAAACCCAAAGAACTGCGGGATAACGTTCCAGATGTCGGCCTGGTTATTGACGATGTCGGTCATGTTAAATGAACCGGCCTGCGCCACCACGCCCATCAGGGAGAGACCCAGGAACACTTCGTAGCTCAGCGTCTGCGCGGAAGCACGCATCGCACCCAGCAGCGAGTATTTGTTGTTACTGGACCAGCCTGCGAACAGCACCGCGTAAACCGCGAGGCCTGCCATCATCAGGAAGAACAGAATGCCGATGTTCAGGTCAGCCACCACCCAGGTCGGGCTGACCGGAACGATAGCAAACGCCAGCAGCAGCGAGGTGAAGGCGATCATCGGCGCCAGCGTAAAGATCACGCGGTCCGAGAAGCGTGGAACCCAGTCCTCTTTAAAGAACATCTTGATCATGTCCGCGACCAGCTGGAGTGAACCACCCCAGCCCACGCGGTTCGGTCCGTAACGGTTCTGGAACAGACCGAGCAGACGACGTTCACCAAAGCTCATGAACGCGCCGCAGGTGACGACCACCAGCAGAATCACAACCGCTTTCAGAATGCTCAGCAGGATGTCGATAAGATCCGGCGTTAACCAACTCATGCTTTTGCCTCCTGAAGGTTATCAAGATGCGCACCCGCCAGGACCGGCGCGATGCCAGGCATACCCATCGGCAGACCCACCTGCCCTGCTGACAGGCGTTCAGAAATAATCAGCGGCAGGCTGATTGTCTGGCCGTCGTAGCTAAAGGCAATGTTCGCACCCGCGTTAACGCCAAGCTTCGCGGCATCCGCCGGGTTGAGCTTGATGTACGGCTGCGGCATACGCTGCTGGAATACCGGAGAACGCTGGGACATTTCGTCGCTACCGAACAGATGGTAGTACGGTGCAATACGCCAGTGACCTTCCTGCGCCTGGAAGCTCGCCGGAACGGTGGTGAAGAAGTCCAGACCGGTTTCGGAGGCTTCAATCAGACGCACGCCCGGATCGCCGTGGCGCAGGTGACCGCCCACTTCAGCCTGGAACTTGTTCCATGCCTGCGGGGAGTTCCAGCCCGGTGCCCATGCAAACGGGATTTGCGAACGCGGCGCAGACGGCTGGTTGTTCCCTTCCATCGAGAAGGCAAACATGGTGTCTTTATCCTGCGGCTGACGCGGTTCGTGCACGCTGATGTTGGCGCGCATCGCGGTACGACCGCTGTAGCGGTGCGGCTCACGCGCCAGTTTCTGGCCGCGAATGCGGAAGCTTGCGTCAGGCGCGGCGTCTTTAATGCCCGCCAGCTGAGGCAGTTTCTCAACAACCGCGTCAATAACGTGGTCGAGCTGCGTCCAGTCCACTTCACGGCTCTGCACGGTACTGTGCAGAGAGTGCAGCCAGCGCCAGCTTTCCAGCATCACGGTGTTGCTGTCGTAGTAGGCCGGGTCATAAACCTGGAAGAAACGCTGGGCGCGGCCTTCGTTGTTGATCACCGTCCCGTCGCTTTCTGCGAAGCTTGCCGCAGAGAGCACCAGGTGCGCTTTGTCCATGATCGCGGTGCGCTGATGGTCGATAACCATCACCAGCGGCGCTCTGGAGAGCGCGGCGTCAACGCGAGCGGCAGAAGCATGGCGATGCAGGTCGTTTTCCAGCACCACAACGGCGTCAGCGGCACCGGATTCCAGTTCGCTTAACGCGTCTTCCAGCGAGCCGCCGCCAATCATACCCAGACCGATGCTGTTCACCGCACGGGCAATCATAGTCACACCGACGTCAGCGCCGCGGCCCTTCAGGGCTTTGGCAACGTTCGCTGCGGCCTGAATGATTTCAGCGCTACCGGCGTTGGTACCGGAAATAATCAGAGGTTTCTTCGCCCCCGCCAGCGCCTGAACAATCACGTCGACCTTGTTTTGCAGGTCACGATCCAGTTCAACGGCCGGCGAGCTGCTGTCCAGCGCGTGGGCAATGGCAAAGCCGAGGCGCGCCTGATCTTCAACCGGCGCGCAGTAGGTCCACGCGGCGATATCGTCCAGACGGGTGTTGTCGACGTTAGTCACAAACAGAGGATGCTTCGCGCGCTGGCCGATGTTAAGAATGGCCGCAATCTGCCAGTCAGCCACTTTCTGCGCCGCTGCCATTTCACGTGCTTTGCCTTTCACCGCCTGACGAACCGCCAGAGCCGCGCGTGCACCAGTCTGCGTCAGGTCTTCACCCAGCACCAGAACCGCATCATAAGATTCGATTTCGCGCAGCGCAGGCGTATGAATGCCGCCTTCACGCAGCACTTTCAGCACCAGCTGGAGACGTTCCTGCTCGCCCTGGGCGATACCGGTATAGAAGTTTTCCGCCCCAACCAGCTCGCGCAGCGCGAAGTTGCTTTCGATGCTGGCGCGCGGGGAACCGATGCCGATCACTTTCTTCGACTGACGCAGAATATCTGCCGCGCCCTGCATCGCCTGCTCAGCGTTCAGGGTAATGACGTCATCGCCACGGCGCTGAACCGGCTGACGCGGACGGTCTTTCAGGTTCACATAGCCATAGCCGAAACGACCGCGGTCGCAGAGGAAGTAGTGGTTAACTGTACCGTTGTAACGGTTTTCGATACGACGCAGTTCGCCGTAACGTTCACCCGGGCTGGTGTTACAGCCAAGGGAGCACTGCTGGCAGATGCTTGGCGCAAACTGCATGTCCCATTTACGGTTGTAACGTTCAGAGTGGGTTTTATCCGTGAATACGCCGGTCGGACAGATTTCTACCAGGTTACCGGAGAATTCGCTTTCCAGCGTACCGTCTTCCGGACGACCGAAGTAGACGTTGTCATGCGCGCCATATACGCCCAGATCCTGTCCGTCTGCATAATCTTTGTAGTAACGCACGCAGCGGTAGCAGGCGATGCAGCGGTTCATTTCGTGAGAGATGAACGGCCCCAGATCCTGGTTACGGTGGGTACGCTTGGTAAAGCGATAGCGACGGAAGCTGTGACCGGTCATGACGGTCATATCCTGAAGGTGGCAGTTACCGCCCTCCTCACACACCGGACAGTCGTGCGGGTGGTTGGTCATCAACCACTCCACCACGCTTTCGCGGAACTGTTTGGCTTCTTCGTCATCAATCGAAATAAAGGTGCCTTCGGCGGCTGGCGTCATACAGGACATCACCAGGCGACCACGCGTGTCTTCCGCGTTTTGATATTGCTTCACCGCACACTGGCGGCAAGCACCGACGCTGCCCAGCGCCGGATGCCAGCAAAAGTACGGAATATCGAGGCCAAGAGACAGACAAGCTTCCAGCAGGTTGTCCGCCCCGTTGACTTCGTATTCTTTGCCGTCTACATGAATCGTAGCCATTAGCATGCTTCCAGTTGGCTCGGCCGAAACCGAGCGTTAATCAAAATTCTGTTTTTACCAGCGCGCTTTCAGCAGGTTCGGCTGAATACCATTGATCGAATGGGTATTGCTGAACGGCTGCTTGATGCCTGCTTCGAATTCGTCGCGGAAATATTTAATCGCGCTTTGCAGCGGCTCGACGGCGCCCGGTGCGTGGGCACAGAAGGTTTTACCCGGCCCTAAGAATCGACACAGTTGCTCAAGTGTCTCGATATCGCCAGGCTGGCCTTCGCCACGTTCGATAGCACGCAGGATCTTCACGCTCCACGGCAGACCATCACGGCACGGTGTACACCAGCCGCAGGACTCGCGGGCGAAGAACTCTTCCAGGTTACGCACCAGGGATACCATGCCGATCTCATGGTCGACGGCCATCGCCAGCGCCGTACCCAGACGGCTGCCTGCTTTACCAATGCTTTCGAACTCCATTGGCAGGTCAAGGTGGGCTTCGGTCAGGAAGTCCGTCCCTGCCCCACCCGGCTGCCAGGCTTTGAATTTCAGGCCATCGCGCATGCCGCCGGCGTAGTCTTCAAGAATTTCGCGTGCGGTGGTGCCGAACGGCAGCTCCCAGACGCCAGGGTTCTTCACGCGACCGGAGAAGCCCATCAGCTTGGTACCGGCATCTTTGCTTGAGGAGATGCCCTGATACCACTCCACGCCGTTCGCGAGGATCGCCGGGACGTTGCACAGGGTTTCGACGTTGTTGACGCAGGTCGGTTTACCCCACACGCCGGAGCTTGCCGGGAACGGTGGCTTGGAGCGCGGGTTCGCGCGGCGGCCTTCCAGGGAGTTAATCAGCGCGGTTTCTTCACCGCAGATATAACGCCCGGCACCGGTGTGCACGAACAGCTCGAAGTCAAACCCGGTGCCCAGGATGTTTTTACCCAGCAGACCGGCTTCAGTGGCTTCGGCAATCGCGCGACGCAGGTTTTCAGCCGCTTCGATGTATTCACCGCGCAGGAAGATATAGCCACGGTACGCTTTCAGCGCGAACGCGGAGATCAGCATGCCTTCCACCAGCAGGTGCGGCAGCTGTTCCATCAGCAGGCGGTCTTTATAGGTACCCGGCTCCATTTCATCGGCGTTACACAGCAGGTAACGGATGTTCATGGATTCATCTTTCGGCATCAGACTCCACTTCAGACCGGTGGAGAAGCCCGCGCCCCCGCGGCCTTTCAGGCCAGACTCTTTCACCGCGTTAACGATGTCGTCCGGCGCCATGCCGCCAAGGGCTTTACGCGCGCCGGCATAGCCGTTTTTGCTCTGATATTCGTCGAGCCAGACCGGCTGTTTGTCATCACGCAGACGCCAGGTCAGCGGATGCGTCTCAGCAGTACGAATTACAGTTTTCATTTGTACTGCTCCAGCAGGTCAGGAATCGCTTCCGGCGTCAGATGGCTGTGAGTGTCCTCATCAATCATCATGGTCGGCCCCTTGTCGCAGTTACCCAGGCAGCAGGTTGGCAGCAGAGTAAAGCGTCCGTCGAAGGTGGTCTGGCCCGGCTTGATATTGAGTTTCTTCTCAATCGCAGCCTGAATGCCCTGATAACCGGTGATGTGGCAGACCACGCTGTCACAGTAGCGGATCACATGGCGGCCTACCGGCTGACGGAAGATCTGGCTGTAGAACGTGGCTACGCCTTCTACGTCACTTGCCGGAATGCCCAGCACTTTTGCGATCTCGTAGATCGCCCCATCCGGCACCCAACCACGCTGTTTCTGTACGATTTTCAGCGCTTCAATGGACGCCGCACGCGGGTCTTCGTAGTGGTGCATCTCGTGCTCAATGGCGGCACGCTCTGCTTCACTCAGCTCAAAAGCCTCGGTTTGTGGTTGTTGATTCTCGTGCATAATTAGCGGTCCACATCTGACATAACAAAATCGATACTACCCAGATACACAATCAGGTCGGAGACCAGACTGCCGCGAATGGCGGCCGGGATCTGCTGCAAGTGTGCGAAGCTTGGCGTACGCACGCGGGTGCGGTAGCTCATGGTGCTGCCGTCGCTGGTGAGGTAGTAGCTGTTGATACCCTTGGTCGCTTCAATCATCTGGAAGGATTCCTGTGCCGGCATGACCGGGCCCCAGGAAACTTGCAGGAAGTGGGTGATCAGGGTTTCGATATGTTGCAGCGTGCGCTCTTTCGGTGGCGGCGTCGTCAGCGGGTGATCCGCCTTGAACGGGCCTTCCGGCATGTTGTTGAGGCACTGCTCAAGGATGCGCAGGCTCTGGCGCAGCTCTTCCACTTTCAGCATCACGCGGGTATAGCAGTCGGATACGCCGCCGCCAACCGGGACTTCAAAGTCGAAGTTCTCGTAACCAGAGTAAGGACGGGCTTTACGCACGTCGAAATCAATACCCGTCGCACGCAGACCTGCACCTGTGGTTCCCCACTCCAGCGCTTCTTTCGCGCCGTAGGCAGCAACGCCCTGGGAACGGCCTTTCAGGATGGAGTTACGCAGCGCGGCTTTCTCGTAAGACGCCAGACGTTTTGGCATCCAGTCGAGGAATTCACGCAGCAGACGGTCCCAGCCGCGCGGCAGATCGTGCGCCACACCGCCGATGCGGAACCAGGCCGGGTGCATACGGAAACCGGTAATCGCTTCCACCAGATCGTAGATTTTCTGACGGTCGGTAAAGGCGAAGAAGACCGGCGTCATCGCGCCGACGTCCTGAATGAACGTGGAGATGTACAGCAGGTGGCTGTTAATACGGAACAGTTCAGACAGCATCACACGAATCACGCTAACGCGATCCGGGACGGTGATGCCTGCCAGCTTCTCAACGGCCAGCACGTATGGCATTTCGTTCACGCAGCCGCCGAGGTATTCGATACGGTCGGTGTACGGAATGTAGCTGTGCCAGGACTGACGCTCGCCCATCTTCTCGGCACCACGGTGATGATAGCCGATGTCGGGCACGCAGTCGACAATCTCTTCGCCGTCAAGCTGAAGAATAATACGGAATGCACCGTGCGCAGACGGGTGGTTTGGACCGAGGTTGAGGAACATGAAGTCCTCGTTTTCGGTGCCGCGCTTCATGCCCCAGTCTTCCGGCTTGAAGGTCAGCGCTTCCATCTCCAGATCCTGCTTGGCTTTGGTCAGCTCAAACGGGTCGAATTCGGTGGCGCGTGCCGGGTAGTCTTTACGCAGCGGGTGGCCGGTCCAGGTCTGCGGCATCATGATGCGCGTCAGATGCGGGTGACCGTCGAAGGTCATGCCGAACATTTCCCAGGTTTCACGCTCGTACCAGTTGGCGTTCGGGAAAAGTTTGGTGATCGTCGGCAGATGCATGTCGTTTTCAGACAATGCCACCTTGAGCATGATATCCGTGTTGCGGTCTATTGAGATCAGGTGGTAGAAAACGGAAAAATCCGCAGCAGGGAGACCCTGGCGGTGCGTTCTCAGGCGTTCGTCCATGCCGTGTAAGTCAAACAGCATGACGTAAGGTTTTGGCAATTTCTTGAGGAAATCGACAACTTCCAGTAATTGCTCACGCTTCACCCAAACAACGGGTACCCCGGTGCGGGTGGCCTGAACAGTAAAGGCATCCGGCCCAAAACGGTTGCGCAGTTCGCCAATGACGGGGTCATCGAGATGATCCCGGGTCTGCCAGGCGGCTTCTTGCGCGGTTAAGTCGGTCATATTGTTCACCATTGCAAATGGTCCGTGGTGACTGTTAAGCCTGGCTTCGCGCTATTTGAGTAGTGATATGCGAAGGTGTTCTCCAGGCCCACAGGCGCAAATTAAATTTCGTCAGGCGTACGCAGGTTGGTGACGGCAATACGTTCACCACGTTTACGCTCGCGCTCAGACTGCATGTTCGCGCGATAGACACCCTGATCGCCAACAACCCATGAAAGCGGGCGGCGTTCTTTACCAATTGACTCCTGGAGCAGCATCAGCGCCTGCATATAGGCCTCTGGACGCGGCGGGCAGCCCGGGATGTACACATCCACCGGAATGAACTTATCAACGCCCTGCACAACGGAATAAATGTCGTACATACCGCCGGAGTTTGCACATGCGCCCATGGAGATAACCCATTTTGGCTCCAGCATCTGGTCATAAAGACGCTGAATAACCGGTGCCATCTTGGTAAAGCAGGTCCCGGCCACCACCATCAGGTCAGCCTGACGTGGAGAAGCACGCAGTACCTCGGCCCCAAAACGCGCAACGTCATGCACCGCAGTGAATGACGTCACCATTTCAACGTAGCAGCAAGAAAGGCCAAAGTTGTATGGCCAGATGGAGTTCTTACGACCCCAGTTGACCATGTCGTGCATGGCATGTTCGAGCTTGCCCATGTACACGCTTTTGTTGACTTCTTGCTCCAGGGGGTCGGTTACGATCTCCTGTTTTTGCAGGGGGTAACGGTCATTCTCACCGTTAGGATCTATGCGGGTGAGCGTATAATCCATCTTATTGCCTCGCTGTTACTGCTGACGATTAGAGATACTGTTTTCCGGGTTGATATGTTCACGGCGTGAACGCACAGGTGTCCAGTCCAGCGCGCCAATACGCACCAGATAAACCAGACCGGCCAGTAACACTAAAATGAAAATTGCGGCCTCGACAAAGCCCACCCAACCACTTTCGCGAATGGAGGTAGACCACGCGAAGAGGTAAAGCGCTTCCACGTCAAAAATGACGAAGAACATGGCTACCAGGTAGAACTTGGCAGACAGGCGTAAGCGAGCGGTACCTACTGAATCAATACCTGATTCGAAAGGTGTGTTTTTGTGCCTTGCGCGGGCGCGACCGCCCAGGAACCAGCCGCCGACTAACATCAGGCAGCACAGGCCAATGGCTACAATAAGAAAGATTGCGAATGCCCAGTGATGAGCGATGACTTCTGTGGATGTTGACATACTCATTGCTTACTCATCAAAAGTGATACCGACGACACTGCTCTTGCTGGCAGATGGGCATCACATCGATTCATGGGGAGGAACAAAATAACCTTACACTAACTGTCAGAAATGAGACATAGACAGCAAAATGATGGGGTTTTTTACTCCTTTCTATAACCTTTTGTCAACTTTAACAAAGGTTTCTTCACATTAAATTACAACGTGCGATTCTCATTAACATTTGGTGCCCTTTAACCCTGGTGGGTACATGACTTTCCGTCAAATGCATCTTGTTGAATCGTGTCCGTTTTGGAAGTAAAAAAAATAACCCTCCTATTTTGACAGGATTTGCCAACGATTCCTCCCCCTAAATGGGAGTATTTTCTTGATCTGAGACACGCTTTTGTTAATTCAATCAAAAAAACAGCAACATATTTCCTGTTTTTTTAACATCGGCGGGGTATGAGGTAAGTTAGAACAGGTATTGTTTACATCTTAACCAAAAACATTTTCTGCATTGATAAATAAGCGGTATTTGCTTTATCCCTGCTCCGTTCACGGTTATGAATAGCAAAAAAAACCACTCGCAGGAAAAAATCATGCGAGTGGCTCTTTTTTGCACTTACATTTTGTTACGAGAATTTTGAGGGAATGATCACTCAAAATCCCCTTCCACGATCAGGGAGTCGTCCCCTCCTTCGGGAGTAACAGGCGCGTACTGCCATGGATTGTGGTAGTTTTCCATTGCCTCGAACACCACTTTTGCCAGCTCGTTGTTGCTGGCGGCGTTATGGCACAGCAGGTACTCCGTATCCGGCAACGACGGGAGTCCCTCGGATTGACCCAGCACACGCAGATCGGGGCTCATCATCTCCACCGGACGGGCCGTTACGCCAAGCCCGGCCTTCACCGCCGCTCGCACTGCGGGCAAGGTTGACGCCACGTACGCCAGGCGCCATGGAATACCGGCTTCGTTGAGCGCAGCCAGCACCATATCGCGGAACGGACTCGGATCGTCCAGCAGGACCAGGGGTATCGGCTCACCTTTCTGCAATACATACTCCGCGGCACAGTACCAGTGCGTTGGAGAAGTACGCAGCGTCAGGCTGTCAAACTGGCCAGGTCGATGCGTGGTGACCACCAGGTCAACCTCGTTTTCTTTCAGCATCTCAACCATGAAGGCATTGCGTTTAACGCTAACGTCCAGGGCAAGCTTCGGATAAACCGAGCTAATTCGGTTGAGAAGGAAGGGTAAAATGGTATCTGCTGATTCATCTGACGCCCCTAATGTTAACACTCCCTGAAGGTTGCTAAACATTAATGACATACAGGCTTCATCATTAAAGCGCAGTATCTTTCTGGCATAACCCAGAAGCTGAATACCATGTTCTGTTAAAAGCTTATTACGTCCATGACGCGCAAAAAGCTCTTTACCAACCAGTTGTTCCAGCCGCTGCATTTGCTGACTCACGGCGGACTGGGTACGGCAAACGGCGGCAGCAGCTGCTGCAAAAGTGTTGAGATCGGCGACCGCAACAAACGTTCTCAGCAGATCGAGGTCGAGATTCATTATCGGACGATTTGCATTTATCATATCTTTTCACTTTCAGGTTGCTCGTGCGGAGCTGCCCGGGTTGAAGCTGTGTGTAACAGTTAAGCAATTCCTTCTGAAGAGTTTCCCTCGCATCCCGGCCCGGCAGACTGCCTGACAGATAGTTATTGTACTGCGGTATATCACCAGTCAGAAATCACGTTTCATGACGTTATTTTTATTCTCTTGCGTCCAGGATATTTCGTTGTTTGCAGGTCGATGTTAATACCATAAAGAGTAAGACATGTTTTCTGCCATCTATATCGCAGCGTTGGCAACGTAGCAAGATGTGACTTACCCAATCAGCCAGAGATAATTTTAACAATAACAATCGATTAATACAGGAAAGCAGTATCCGATATACGTAACAGGCCTATCGCTATGCTGCATTCCCGAAACACATCTTAACCCAAATCCACTATATTTATAAGTCTTATTGCAATATTAAGGATTTACCGCCAATGATAAGCAACTACACTCTTTTTATTAAAATTAACGAAAGTTGCATTTTCGTCGTTAATAATAAATAAAGTTTAATTTAGATTCAGGCCATTCATTAATAACCCTTAACATTAATTTCACATGAGTAACTTTTAACCTGGCTTTGCTAATATGGCAATCGGTATCTCAGCATTCAGGTTTTACGAATGGTCACTCAGGGGGACTAATGCATCAGCCCGAATCGTCTTTTTATTTATTCCAGAATAATATTCATCCTTATATGAAATTTTTAGCATAAACCACCCAGCACCCCTCTTTATCACGATAAATTCAGGCACAAAATCACTCCGTCGTTAGAGTAAGCGATTACCGCGGCATTGCCCGGTTGGACGAAATCTTCTTCTGTGCGCCCTTCAAAACGAAGCGCGGTGGGAGTACATTGTTCCGTGCTCACTTCCACGGCAGGAAGTTGCAATAATAGCGAAAAGGTTAAAGGTTCATGTCCCCTATCGAAAAATCCAGCAAGCTCGACAACGTCTGTTACGACATCCGTGGCCCGGTACTCAAAGAGGCAAAACGCCTTGAAGAGGAAGGCAATAAGGTTCTGAAACTCAACATCGGCAACCCCGCGCCATTTGGTTTTGAAGCGCCGGATGAGATCCTGGTGGATGTGATCCGTAACCTGCCCACTGCACAAGGCTACTGCGATTCAAAAGGGCTTTATTCCGCCCGTAAAGCCATCATGCAGCACTATCAGGCTCGCGGTATGCGCGACGTCACCGTTGAAGATATCTACATTGGCAACGGTGTCTCGGAGCTGATCGTTCAGGCGATGCAGGCGCTCCTGAACAGCGGCGATGAAATGCTGGTTCCTGCCCCGGATTATCCGCTGTGGACGGCTGCGGTGTCCCTGTCCAGCGGTAAAGCGGTGCACTACCTGTGCGACGAATCCTCTGACTGGTTCCCGGATCTGGATGATATTCGCGCCAAAATTACCCCGCGCACCCGGGGTATCGTGATCATTAACCCGAATAACCCGACGGGTGCGGTCTATTCAAAAGAGCTGCTGATGGAGATCGTCGAGATCGCCCGCCAGCACAACCTGATCATCTTTGCCGACGAGATTTACGACAAGATCCTGTACGACGCGGCGCAGCACCACTCTATCGCCGCGCTGGCGCCCGATCTGCTGACGGTCACCTTTAACGGACTGTCTAAAACTTACCGCGTTGCCGGTTTCCGTCAGGGCTGGATGGTACTGAACGGTCCGAAAAAACATGCGAAAGGCTACATTGAAGGGCTGGAGATGCTGGCATCCATGCGTCTGTGCGCCAACGTACCGGCGCAACATGCGATCCAGACAGCTCTCGGCGGCTATCAAAGCATCAGCGAGTTTATCGTTCCAGGCGGCCGCCTGTATGAACAGCGCAACCGCGCATGGGAATTGATTAATGATATTCCGGGCGTCTCCTGCGTGAAGCCTAACGGCGCGCTGTACATGTTCCCGAAAATCGACGCGAAGCGCTTCAATATTCACGACGACCAGAAAATGGTGCTCGACTTCCTGTTGCAGGAAAAAGTGCTGCTGGTTCAGGGGACGGCGTTTAACTGGCCGTGGCCGGATCACGTGCGTATCGTCACCCTGCCGCGCGAAGACGATCTCGAGATGGCCATCAGCCGCTTCGGGCGCTTCCTCTCCGGGTACCATCAGTAACGCTGACTTTTCGCCGGGTAGCGCTGTGCTTACCCGGCCTGCAACATCCGCAAATTTGCATCTTCCCTCCCCCCCCCGCACAATGAAGTCTGTCGCAGTGAAGACATAAGGTAACCTATGAGTCAGAGTCATTTCTTTGCCCACCTCTCCCGCCTGAAACTCATCAACCGCTGGCCGCTGATGCGCAACGTGCGCACTGAAAATGTGTCTGAGCACAGTTTGCAGGTTGCCATGGTCGCGCACGCGCTGGCCGCGATTAAAAACCGCAAATTCAACGGGCAGGTGAATGCCGAACGTATCGCCCTGCTGGCGATGTATCACGATGCATCGGAAGTGCTGACCGGGGATCTGCCTACGCCGGTGAAATATTTCAACTCGCAGATTGCCCAGGAATATAAGGCCATTGAGAAGATTGCCCAGCAGAAGCTGATCGACATGGTGCCTGAAGAGCTGCGCGATATCTTCGGGCCGCTGATCGATGAGCATCAGTATACGGAAGAGGAGAAATCCCTGGTTAAGCAGGCCGATGCGCTGTGCGCCTACCTGAAGTGTCTGGAAGAGTTATCCGCCGGGAATAACGAATTTTTACTGGCAAAAACGCGTCTGGAAAAAACGCTGGAATCCCGTCGCAGCGAAGAGATGGACTACTTTATGCGCGTGTTTGTGCCGAGCTTCCATTTGTCGCTGGATGAGATTAGCCAGGATTCGCCACTCTGATTTTCGCCCAGCGGCGCTGCGCTTGCAGGGCCTACGGGGTTGTAGGCCGGGTAAGGCGTAGCCGCCACCCGGCAAAATGCTCAGAACGGAAACAGGACCGGTATCAATACCACGCACACCACCATCACCAGCACGGTGAACGGCACACCCAGCTTCACGAAATCACTGAACCTATAATTCCCGGGCCCCAGCACCAGCGTGTTCACCGGGGAAGAGACCGGCGTCATAAATGCCGCGGACGCCGCCATCGCAACCATCATCGCAAACGGATACGGCGAAACACCCATCGATTTTGCCATCGCCAGCGCAATGGGCGCCATCAGCACCGCCGTTGCGGTATTGGAGATGAACAAACCGATGGTGGCACACATGACGAACAGGCAAACCATCATCAGGTACGGACCATATCCCCCGCCCGCGTCCATTAAGCCTTTCACGATCAAATCCACCCCGCCGGTTTTCTGTAGCGCCAGGGCGAAGGGCATCATCCCGACGATGAGAATGATGCTCGGCCAGTGAATCGCTTTGTAAGCGCTTTCGGCGTCAATACAGCGGAATTTGCCCATTAACAGACAGGCGATTATCGCCGCCACCGGGTTAGGGATCTCGTCCGTCAGCATCAGCGCGACCATCAATACCAGGCAAAAAATCGCATGGGGCGCCTGGCTGTGCGCCGGTGATGCATCGTTCTCTTCAATCGGCATATTCAGCACCACAAAATCGCGGCCTTTCTGCCCGAGCTGGCTAATCAGTTTCCAGTTGCCGACCACGAGGAAGATATCCCCCAGCAGGATCGGCTCATCCACCACCGCCCCTTCAAGGGCTACGCCATCGCGCTTCAGGCCCACCACGTTGAGGCCATAGCGGGTACGAAAGCCGATTTCACGCACGGTTTTGCCCAATAACTCCGATTCCGGGATCAGCGACACCTCGGCCATTCCCACATCCAGCGCCTGGTCAGAGAAATACTCGCCGCGCAGGACCATCGGCTCCAGCAGCTGCTCGCTACAAAACTCCCGCAGATCCACGTCTGCGGTGGACATATCAATCAGCAGGACGTCACGCGCGCGAAACTCTGACACCCCGTTCACGTTAACGATCACCCGGCGAAAACGACGCCAGCGCTCAACCCCGATGACGTTCGCGCCATAGCGTTCGCGTAGCTTAAGGTCATCCAGCCGCTGCCCCACCATGGGCGATCCCGGGCGGATAGCCAGACGTCGGGCACGCCCGGTCAGACGATACTCTTTAATCAGATCGCGGAAAGAGCGCCGCTTCCAGCCCTCTTTGGCTTTATCCTGTTTCTCCCCTTTCAGCGCAAAACGGGTCAATAGCATATAGATAATGCCCATCACCAGTACCACCAGCCCGATCGGCGTAACGCTGAAAAAGCTAAACCCCTCAAGCCCCTCACGGATCAGTTCGCTGTTCACGACGAGGTTCGGCGGCGTCGCGACCAGCGTCATCATGCCGCTGATGAGCCCGGCGAAGCTCAACGGCATCATCAGCCGCGACGGGGAGATCTGCATCCTCATGCAGACGCTCAGCACGACCGGAATAAAGATGGCCACGACGCCCGTAGAGCTCATAAACGCGCCCAGCCCGGCGACCGTCAGCATCAGGTAAATCAGCATTTTGGTTTCGCTGCTGCCCGCCACCTTAACCAACCACGACCCCATCATCGTCGCCACGCCGGTGCGTACCAGCCCGTCGCCAATAATAAACAGGGCGGCAATCAAAATAACGTTGGGATCGCTAAACCCGGAAAAGGCTTCCGGCAGGGAAAGGGTACCGCTCAGAACGAATGCGACAATCACAAACAGGGCGACGGCATCCATGCGCACCTTGCCCGTGGCAAAAAGAATGATGGCGATTAACAGCAGGCTCAGGACCCAAATCAGTTCACCGTTCACAACATGTCCTTGTCAGTGGAGGAGAAGCAATTCTGCCATAAAAAAGCCCCGGTAATGCGGGGCTATATCATGGGATTACATTTTTAGCGAGACGGTTACAACTCCGTCTGACGCCTTCGAGACGTCGATGGCGGTCAGGGTATTAAGCACGAAATCCGCCTCCTCCAGCCGGGGGGAACCCGCCGGGACGTTAACGGCAATGACGTGGCTTCCGGCGTTCAGCCCGGCCAGCACGCCTGCTGCCGCGTCTTCCACCACCACGCACTCCGCTGGCGCAAGGCCAAGCAGTTCTGCGCCGAGCAGAAACGCATCCGGTTCAGGCTTGCCGCGCTTCACGCGCTCAGCGGTAATGAAGACGTCCGGCGTCGGTAAACCTGCCGCCTTATGACGGGCATGCGCGACGGGAACCGAGCCGGAGGTGACGATAGCCCACGGGATCTGCGCTTCATTCAGGTGCTCAAGCAGTTCACGCGCACCGGGCAGCGCGGTGATGCCTTCGGTATCGGTAGCTTCAATCTGCTCAAGATAGCGGAACTCCGCCTGAATATCTTCCTCAGAACGTCCCGCAAGGAAGTGCCGCAATGAGGTAATGGCCTGTTTGCCATGGATGAAATTCAGTACGTCATGATGGTCGATGCCGTGCCGGTCGGCCCAGTGGCACCACGAGCGCTCCACCACCGGTAGCGAATCCACCAGCGTACCGTCCAGATCAAACAGAAAACCTTTACACTGCACACACACCTCCGTCAGGCATTAATGATTTGTTGAATTTCGTTGCTGCTTAAATGGTACTGACGCGGACAGGCGTGCCACGCGCTCAGCATACGTTGATACTTATCCCACATCGGGGTCTGGGCGTTGAAGCCGTGCGTACCCGCATCAAAATGGGTGTAACGCCCTTCGGTATTCACCATAAAGCGTACATAGCTCAGATAGCGCGCTTCCGTCGCGGCATCAAAGCCCAGGAACGTCACGCGGCGCTCGTCAATGGACTGCTGGTCCTTCAGATTGGTCCAGGACACATGCAGCGCATGGTACATCTCCATGATGTCGATAACGATACGGCAGGTTTCCTCTTTCAGTTCGCCAAATTCGCGATCCAGTTCGCGCATCTGCAAGCCAAAACCACGTTCAACAATGGTTTGCAGGCGGCTGTAGCGCGCAGCGTTATCGGGATCAAGCATAGTCATCATCTTGTACTGGTTAGACAAAATCAGACGTTGAGCATGGGTCATTTCCATCTTTCGACTCCTGTAGCGCATTGCACTGTAAAAAAAAGACACGGTAACTGATTGTTACTGTGCCTTCTTTTGGTCGTCGTTTCGATGATCAATCACAAGTCATCGAGGAATGTTTTATCAAACTGTTTAAACGCACGCTTGAGGGTATCCGCCAGCGCCTGATAGTCTGGCTTGCCTTCAACCGGTGCCAGCGCCTGGCCCGCCTCCTCCAGTTTTCCACGCACTTCATAAAACCAGTGTAAAACAGAAGGCGGAAGTGGCGTGACGGAACGTTTGCCTAACCACCATAGCCCCTGCATCGGCAGGCTTAACGCAAAAAGCGCCGTCGCGACGGCAGGGCCAAGCTGTCCACCTAACGCTATCTGCCAGCACAGGGTAAAAACGGCAATCGGGGGCATAAAGCGAATCGCATAGCGCGTGGCGCGAATAGTGCGATTTTCAATAAACATGGGCGCGAGGCGCTTTTCCATCGGCCATGTCTTTGCGTAATGCTGTCCCCGACGAAACAGACTAAAAAAGTTCACGGACGGGATTTCGGGTGTCGACATGGCTGTACCTCAACTTCACATATAAAAATTAAAATTTTCGTGCAAAACCACAACAGGCTATGACAACGTTCAAAATATTTTGTCATCGCTACCCCGTATCGGGTATCCTGTGCCAGCCTGATAGGGCCGTAGACGATAAGCGTTAACTCGTCAAATTATCGCATATTATGCCATTGTCTGAAAAATGTTCAAAATGGCTTAAAATCATAGGTATTTCTTCCATCCTGCCAGAATGTTTGTTTGGCATGATGTTAATCATAAATGTCTGGGTCAGCATGCGTTACGCTTTTAGACTCACTGACGTTTTTTTAGCCACGTATCAATAATAGGTACTTCCATGTCGAGTAAGTTAGTACTGGTTCTGAACTGCGGTAGCTCCTCACTGAAATTCGCCATCATCGATGCGCTCAACGGTGACGAGTACCTCTCTGGTTTGGCCGAATGTTTCCATCTGCCTGAAGCACGTATCAAGTGGAAGATGGACGGCAGCAAACAAGAAGCGGCTTTAGGTGCAGGCGCCGCTCACAGTGAAGCGCTGAACTTTATCGTTAACACTATTCTGGCACAAAAACCAGAACTGTCTGCTCAGCTGACCGCAATTGGTCACCGTATCGTCCACGGCGGCGAAAAATACACCAGTTCCGTGGTAATCGACGACTCCGTGATCCAGGGTATCAAAGACTCTGCGTCTTTCGCACCGCTGCATAACCCGGCTCACCTGATCGGTATCGCTGAAGCACTGAAATCCTTCCCGAGTCTGAAAGACAAAAACGTGGCCGTGTTTGATACCGCGTTCCATCAGACCATGCCGGAAGAGTCTTACCTCTATGCCCTGCCATACAGCCTGTACAAAGAGCACGGCGTCCGTCGTTACGGCGCCCACGGCACCAGCCACTTCTATGTGACTCAGGAAGCCGCAAAAGTGCTGAACAAGCCGGTTGAAGAAGTCAACATCATCACCTGCCACCTGGGCAACGGTGGTTCTGTTTCCGCTATCCGCAACGGTAAGTGTGTTGACACCTCTATGGGTCTGACCCCGCTGGAAGGTCTGGTGATGGGTACCCGTTCCGGTGATATCGACCCGGCGATCATCTTCCACCTGCACGACACCCTGGGCATGAGCGTTGACGACATCAACAAAATGCTGACCAAAGAGTCTGGCCTGCTGGGCCTGACCGAGGTCACCAGCGACTGCCGTTACGTTGAAGACAACTACGCAGAAAAAGCTGACGCTAAACGTGCAATGGACGTTTATTGCCACCGTCTGGCGAAGTACATCGGTTCTTACACCGCGCTGATGGAAGGCCGTCTGGATGCTGTTATCTTCACCGGCGGTATCGGTGAGAACGCGGCAATGGTACGTGAACTGTCCCTGGGCAAACTGGGCGTTCTGGGCTTCGAAGTTGATCATGAGCGTAACCTGGCTGCCCGCTTCGGCAAGTCTGGCTTCATCAACAAAGAAGGCACCCGCCCTGCTATCGTTATCCCAACTAACGAAGAGCTGGTCATCGCGCAAGACGCGCACCGCCTGACTGCCTGATTCCACACCGCCAGCAATGCTGGCGGTGCTGTTTTGTAACCCGCCCAACGCGGCGGTAACGAAAGAGGATAAACCGTGTCCCGTACTATTATGCTGATCCCTACCGGAACCAGCGTCGGCCTGACCAGCGTCAGCCTCGGCGTGATCCGCGCTATGGAACGCAAAGGCGTTCGTCTGAGCGTCTTTAAGCCTATCGCCCAGCCACGTGCCGGTGGCGATGCGCCAGACCAGACCACCACCATCGTTCGCAAGAACTCCAATCTGCCAGCGGCTGAACCGCTGAAGATGAGCCACGTTGAATCTCTGCTCTCCAGCAACCAGAAAGACGTGCTGATGGAAGAGATCATTGCCAACTACCACGCAAACGCGCAGGACGCGGAAGTGGTGCTGGTTGAAGGCCTGGTCCCAACCCGTAAACACCAGTTTGCCCAGTCTCTGAACTTTGAAATCGCGAAAACCCTGAACGCAGAGATCGTTTTCGTGATGTCTCAGGGCACGGATACCCCAGAGCAGCTGAAAGAGCGTATCGAACTGACGCGCAGCAGCTTCGGCGGTGCGAAAAACACCAGCATCACCGGCGTGATTGTTAACAAGCTGAACGCGCCAGTAGATGAGCAGGGCCGTACGCGTCCTGACCTGTCCGAAATTTTTGACGACTCTTCCAAAGCGAAAGTCATCAAAGTTGACCCGGCTAAGTTGCAGGATTCCAGCCCGCTGCCTGTTCTGGGCGCGGTGCCATGGAGCTTCGATCTGATTGCCACCCGTGCAATCGATATGGCGCGTCACCTGAACGCCACCGTGATCAACGAAGGCGATATCAACACCCGCCGCGTGAAGTCCGTAACTTTCTGCGCACGTAGCATTCCACACATGCTGGAGCACTTCCGTGCAGGTTCCCTGCTGGTAACCTCCGCAGACCGTCCGGACGTGCTGGTTGCAGCCTGTCTGGCCGCGATGAACGGCGTGGAGATCGGCGCGATCCTGCTGACCGGTGCCTACGAGATGGACCCACGCGTAAGCAAGCTGTGCGAACGTGCGTTCGCCACTGGCCTGCCAGTCTTCATGGTGAACACCAACACCTGGCAGACCTCCCTGAGCCTGCAAAGCTTCAACCTCGAAGTGCCGGTTGATGACCACGAGCGTATCGAGAAAGTTCAGGAATACGTTGCGGGCTACATCAACGCAGACTGGATCGAATCCCTGACGGCGACCTCCGAGCGCAGCCGTCGTCTGTCTCCTCCAGCCTTCCGTTACCAGCTGACCGAGCTGGCGCGTAAAGCGGGCAAACGCGTGGTTCTGCCAGAAGGCGACGAACCACGTACCGTTAAAGCGGCAGCCATCTGTGCAGAGCGCGGTATCGCGACCTGTGTGCTGCTGGGTAACCCGGATGAGATCAACCGCGTTGCGGCGTCTCAGGGCGTTGAGCTCGGCGCGGGCATCGAAATCGTTGATCCTGACGTGGTCCGCGAAAGCTACGTTGCCCGTCTGGTTGAGCTGCGTAAGAACAAAGGCATGACCGAAGCCGTTGCGCGCGAGCAGCTGGAAGACAACGTGGTGCTGGGTACGCTGATGCTGGAGCAGGACGAAGTTGACGGTCTGGTTTCCGGTGCGGTTCACACCACCGCAAATACCATCCGTCCACCGTTGCAGCTGATCAAAACTGCACCGGGCAGCTCTCTGGTCTCCTCCGTGTTCTTCATGCTGCTGCCTGAACAGGTTTACGTTTACGGCGACTGCGCGATCAACCCGGACCCAACCGCAGAGCAGCTGGCAGAAATCGCTATCCAGTCTGCGGACTCCGCGATTGCCTTCGGTATCGAACCACGCGTCGCGATGCTCTCCTACTCCACCGGCACCTCTGGTGCAGGTAGTGACGTAGAGAAAGTCCGTGAAGCGACCCGCATTGCACAGGAAAAACGTCCGGATCTGATGATCGACGGCCCGCTCCAGTACGATGCCGCGGTAATGGCTGACGTGGCGAAATCCAAAGCGCCGAACTCGCCGGTTGCAGGCCGCGCTACCGTGTTCATCTTCCCGGATCTGAACACCGGTAACACCACCTATAAAGCGGTACAGCGTTCAGCAGACCTGATCTCCATCGGGCCAATGCTGCAAGGCATGCGCAAACCTGTGAACGACCTGTCCCGTGGTGCGCTGGTTGACGATATCGTCTACACCATCGCGCTGACCGCGATCCAGTCTTCGCAGCAGCAGTAAGCTAAAAAGCCCGGTGGCGCTAGCGCTTACCGGGCCTACGGTTTTATAGGCCGGATAAGCGAAGCGCCATCCGGCAAGAGAGGCGACCACAAATGGTCGCCTTTTTTATTACAGCAGCTCCCGCGCCGCCGACACAATGTCATGTGCCGTCAGGCCATACTCCTTCTGCAAGAAGTCCTGCGTACCCACCTGACCATACCGTTCCTTCACCCCCACCCGCCGCATAGGCACCGGACAGGTTTCCACCAGCACTTCCGCCACCGCCGACCCCAGCCCGTTGTGAATGCTGTGATTTTCGCAGGTCACAATACGCCCGGTTTTCTCGGCATAGTTTTTCACCAGCATCCGATCGATGGGCTTCAGGGTAAACATGTCGATGACCGCTGCGCTTACCCCCTCCTGCTCCAGCTGGCGCGCCGCCTCCAGCGCTTCCGCCACCATAATGCCGTTAGCAATCAGGGTAATATCGGTTCCCTCGCGCAGCACGTTGCCCTTGCCGATGGTGAAGGTTGACCCCGGGGCATACACGCTCGGCGCCTGTTTACGGATGGTCCTTACCCAGTAAAAGCCTTCCAGGTCGATAAGCTGACGCAGCACATCTTCGAACATCACCGCATCGGTCACCTCAAGCACCACTGAATGCGCCAGACCGCGCACGATGCCCATATCCTCAAAAGACATATGCGTCCCGCCGTTGTGACAGGCCGTCACGCCCGCATCCGAGGCAATCACCTTCACGTTATTGCGCTGGTAGTCCAGGGACATAAACAGCTGGTCGAAGCAGCGACGGCTGGCAAAGGCGGTAAAGGTATGGACGAACGGCTTACGTCCGGTGAGCGACAGCCCGGCGGCCGTCCCAATCACGTTGGCCTCCATAATTCCGCAGTTGATGACGTGCTGTGGGTAATCACGCGCTACGCCGTCCATCGCCATCGAACTCATCAGATCCGCTTCGAGCGCAATGATCTCGCTCCCGGCCTCAATCTGTTTTGCCACAAAACCTGCGTAGACCTTACGCATCTCAACGGCATCTTTCTGTCCTGTCGGTGCAACCTTAATCATGTGAAGCCTCCAGTTGGCGAATCGTCTCGTTAAGCGCCGCTTTGCTCTCCTCGGTTAATCGCAGGTGATGCGAGTTGCTGAGCTGTTCCAGATATGGCACCCCCTGCCCTTTGATGCTGTCGAGGATCACCACCCGCGGACGCGCATCGGCCTCAGGGATCGGCTCGGTCACCTCCAGCAGCGCCGGAATGTCATCCCCTTTCACCGTCACCACGTCAAAACCAAAGGCGCGGAATTTGCCTTCCAGGTCGAAGGCGCTGATGATTTCGTCCAGCTCGCCGTCGAGCTGCTGTTTGTTCCAGTCCACGAATACCGTCAGGTTGTTCAGTCGATGGTGAGCGATAAACTGGAAGGCTTCCCAGCACTGCCCTTCATTCAGTTCTCCGTCGCCAACGATGCAAAACACCCGGTTTGGCCTTCCTGCCAGCTTGTGCGACAGCGCCATGCCGCCAGCGATGGAGATCCCCTGCCCCAGTGAACCGGTGGTGGCATCCACGCCGCGTGTTTTCAGGCGATCCGGGTGACTTGGCAGACGCGTCCCGTTCTGGTTCAGCGTGCTCAACTCTTCAATCGGGAAGTAGCCCTTAATCGCCAGCGTGCTGTACAGCGCCGGCCCCGCATGGCCTTTCGACAGCACAAAGTAATCGCGCTCTGGCCAGTCCGGATCGGCCGGGTCAATTTTCATCACCGCGCCGTACAGAACGGCCAGCGTTTCAACGACTGACATGCTGCCGCCGTAGTGACCAAAACCCAGCTGCGTAAGGGATTTCAGCGTCTCAAGGCGGATCTGACGCGCCAGTTCGGTTATTTCATTCTCATTCATGATTTGGCTCCGGGGTTTTCCTGCGCGTTACCGCTGGCAGGTTTGTTTTTAGCGAAGACGTTGTAGGCCACCAGCAGCGCGAACAACACAACAACCAGTCCGGTGATGGCAAGCGGCGACAGGAAGCGTGCCAGGTTGCCCAGCACAATCCCGACCGCACCAAAATCAGCGTCCGAGAAGGTCGTATTCGCAAAGCCAATTGCGCCCAGAACAGGCAGCAGCAGGACCGGGAGGAAGGTGATCAGCAGGCCGTTAGCAAAGGCGCCAATCATCGCCCCGCGACGTCCACCGGTGGCGTTACCGAACACGCCCGCCGTTGCGCCGGTGAAGAAGTGCGGAACGACGCCCGGGAGGATCAGCACCCAGCTAAACTGACCGCAGATGAACAACCCAACAATCCCGCCGAGGAAGCTAAACAGGAAGCCAATCAGCACCGCGTTTGGCGCATACGGGTAGACTACCGGGCAGTCCAGCGCAGGCCGCGCATTGGGCACCAGTTTTTCCGAGAAGCCGGTAAAGGCCGGGACGATTTCCGCCAGAATCAGGCGCACGCCCTGCAAGATGATGAACACGCCTGCCGCGAAGGTGATGGCCATAATGATGGCGTATACCAGGTAGTTTTGGCCGCCGCTGAAGGTGGCCTCCACGTACTCACGTCCGGCGCTCACCGCCATGATCAGGTAGATAATCATCATGGTCAGGGAGATGGAGATTGAACTGTCACGCAGGAAGCTAAGGTTCTTCGGCAGGTTCATCTCTTCGGTGGAGCGCGAGCCTTTCCCGACCTTGCTGCCAATCCAGCCGGACAGCACGTAGCCCAGCGTGCCGAAATGACCGAAGGCGATCTCATCGTTGCCGGTAATACGCTTCATATAGCGCTGCGCAATCGCCGGGAAGAAGGCCATAATCAGGCCGAGGATCAACGAACCGGTAAAGACCAGCCCGACCCCCTCGAAGCCTGCAACCGTCAGGATCACGCCGATCATGCATGCCATGTAGAAGGTGTGATGCCCGGTGAGGAAGATGTATTTCAGGCGGGTAAAGCGCGCAACAATAATATTCGCCACCATCCCGAAGGCCATAATGAGCGCGGTGGAAGCGCCATATTTCTCCAGGGCAATCGATACAATAGCTTCATTGTTGGGAATAATGCCCTGAATATTAAAGGCGTGCTCAAACATACCGCCGAGCGGATTTAAAGAGCCCACCAGCACAGTTGCGCCGCCGCCCAGTACAATAAAGCCGAGAATGGTTTTAATTGTGCCTTTTACCACATCCGAAAAGGCTTTTTTCTGCGCCACAAGACCAATCAGAGCAATTAAACCTACCAGCACTGAAGGGACTTTTAAAATATCAACAACGAAATTCAGCGTTTCAAGGATAAACATATCCACCTCGCCTTATCAGGATTATTGTCTTTCGAACCAGGCGCGCAGCTGCGCTTCGAGTTCGTTGATATCGATGATATTGTTGATTACCACCAGCTGGCTTTCCGGCACGCTGGCGCTGGCGGCAATGTCTTTCGCCATTACAAACAGGTCCGCCGCGCCCGGCGTGGCCGAGGAGAGATCGGAGTGTTCAACCTCGGCATCAATTTCCAGTTTTTTGAGCACCTTTTTAATATTCATTTCGACCATAAAACTGCTGCCCAGGCCGGAGCCGCAAATAGCCATAATTTTCATTGTTATCCCCTTTTTTGAGTAGAGTACGCCCCATCACGCTGACGCGTAATGTTGAGATGAATCGGATTAAATAATTAAATCAGAAGCGATCGATAACGGTTTTTATCTCCTCCAGCGTTTTCGCCCGATGTAATTCAGCCATATCTTCGTCGCTGGAAAATAATTCCGCTAAGGCTGAAATCATTTCGATATGGCTATGCTTGTCCGGCGCCGCCAGCATCACAATCACATCGACGGGGTCAAACTCACCGGCACCAAAAGAGACGCCCTGTTTTAGTTTTAATAATGACAGGCCAAGTCCTTTCGCCCCTTCTTCCGGTCGCGCATGTGGCATTGCCAGCCCTGGAGCCAGCACATAGTAGGGACCTAACGTCTGGTGCTGCTCGATGATAGCCGTGACATATTCCGGCGCAATGACCTGCAAATCCAGCAGCGGTTTCGCGCACAGTTCCAGCGCCTGGGGCCAGCTTTCAACGCTATCCTGTAGGATGATGGTTGTATCATATATCCACTTTTTGAGCATTTTTCACTCCCGCTAAAGACCAGACATGGGCAAACTCTATTCAACCCATCAATCAATGACTGCGATCGCGATCACAAAGATAGCGCTACCAACGACTAACATGCAGAACTGTGATAGCGCTATCAAATTGCTATCATGGTGCGAAATCACAGCAAAAAAAGGGATTTAAGGCGTATACTGCCTGTCACGTAAAATGAAGGATGAAACTGAATCGCGTCCTGTCAGCAGGAAGATGTATGTCTTTAACCCGAAAACGGCGCAGTACCGGAAAAGTAACGCTCGCGGATGTCGCACAGCTTGCCGGCGTAGGCACGATGACTGTTTCCCGTGCCCTCCGCACGCCCGAACAGGTTTCCGATAAACTGCGTGAAAAAATTGAAGCCGCAGTGCAGGAGCTGGGTTATATGCCCAATCTTGCCGCCAGCGCACTGGCATCGGCGTCGTCATGGACGATTGCGATGGTTGTTCCCAATCTTTCCGAAGCTGGCTGTTCCGAGATGTTCGCCGGGCTACAGCAGGTGCTCCAGCCAGCCGGATATCAGATCATGCTGGCGGAATCTCAGCATCGTCTTGAACAGGAAGAGAAACTGCTCGAAACGCTGCTGGCCTCGAATATCGCCGCGGCGATACTGCTCAGCGTCGAGCACTCCGATACCGTACGCCACTGGCTGAAAAACGCCTCTATCCCGGTGATGGAAATGGGTGCAATGCGTGCCGATCCGATTGATATGAATATCGGGATTGATAACGTCGCCGCCATGTATGAACTTACCGAGATGGTGATTCAGCGTGGCTACCAGAATATCGGCCTGCTGTGCGCTAACCAGGAGCAGTGGATTTTTCAGCAGCATTTGCAGGGCTGGTACAAGGCGATGCTGCGCCACCACCTGTCGCCGAACAGAGTGATTAATGCCGCCATGCCGCCGAACTTCTCCACCGGTGCGGCACAACTGCCAGAGTTCCTGCTGGCGTGGCCGGAACTGGATGCGCTGGTGTGCGTATCAGATGAACTGGCCTGCGGCGCGCTGTATGAGTGCCAGCGTCGGCGCATCAAAGTGCCGGACGATTTAGCGGTCGTGGGCTTTGGCGACAGCGACGTCAGCCGCGTCTGCCAGCCGCCGCTGACAACGATGGCAGTACCGCATCGCAAGATTGGGATTGAAGCCGGGAAAGCGTTACTGGAACGTCTGAATGACGGAGACTGGCGCGATCATAAACCCATCGCGTCCAGCCTGTGTCTGCGAGAAAGCTGTTAAGGCTTACTCAGCCTCTTCCTCTTTTTCCGCCTTATTTTCCGGTTTAGCGGATTCGTTTTTGGCGTTGCGGGTCATCCACAGCGCCAGTGCTTTAAGGGAATCGGGCGTGAACTCGTCGCAACGCGCAGTGATCTCTTCCGGCGTCATCCAGCACACTTCGCTCACTTCCTCTTCCTGCAAGGCGAAAGGTCCGTGGGAAACGCAGCTGAACAGCCCGCCCCAGACGCGACAATGTTCATCTTCGAAATAAAATTGCCCGTGCTCGGCAAACGGCACGCCAGCGATACCTAACTCTTCTTCAGCTTCACGACGCGCGGAATCCAGCAATACTTCATCGGCCTGCACAACGCCACCTGCTGTGGCATCCAGCATACCAGGAAGAAAATCTTTGGTGTCGGTGCGACGCTGGACCAGAATCTTGCCCATGCCGTCATGAACAACGATGTAAGTCGCGCGGTGACGCAGACGCTCCGCACGCATTTGTTCGCGGCTGGCCTGCGCGATCACTTCATTCTCTTCGCTGACAATGTCAACCCACTCAGTACTTGCCAAATGATTCTGCTCCACCATCGGGAAACCTTCTCGTCTAAGCGCTCTTTTGGCGCGTTTGCAGTTGTGGTGTAACTTACGGATTAATCGCTATCTGCGCAATAACTTGCTGATCATTAAGTGCGATAACGCTTAATGTCCCGTCTTCATACATGCCGTAGCTTGCCGGATTGCCGCCTTTAGGAATGCTGACAGACCCGGGATTAAAGTGATAAAACGCCCCGCGTTTTTCCGCCACCGGAATATGAGTATGACCATAAACCAGGACATCGCCAGCGGCGAGTGACGGCAGGTTATCCGGGCCGAACAGGTGCCCGTGGGTCAGGAACAAACGGCTGTTTTCCATCAACACCTGTTGCCAGGGAGCGGTGATGGGAAAATGCAGCAGCATCTGGTCAACTTCGCTGTCACAGTTGCCGCGAACGGCGATAATGCGCGAGGCAAAATGATTAAGTTTTTCCGCCACCTGCGCGGGAGCGTAGCCTTCCGGCAACGCATTGCGTGGGCCGTGGTTTAACACGTCGCCCAGGATCACCAGCCATTGCGCCCCGCTTTGGGCGAACAGAGAAAGCACGCGTTCGGTCGCGGGCAGCGATCCATGAATATCCGACGCAAACATCAGTTTCATCAGTTACTCCTCAGGAATTCAGACTGCCCCTATCATACCTCAAGCGCCCCGTCTTATCAGCCCGCGCGCTTAGCAGAGAGTGCCAGATAGCGCTGTACCGACGCGCGTTGCCACTGGAATGTGGCGTAATCCACCAGCAGCTGTGGGACGTCATCGCCATTGAGGATCAAGCGATTGAGCATCAGCGCCAGATCGGTGTCGGCAATACACCACTCGCCAAACAGGTTGGGGTTACCCTGCGCCAGCAGCGATGACGCAGTTTCGATCAGCTTCCGGGCGCTGGATAAGCCTTCCTCGCTGAGGGCGGGCTTTTTGACGCCAGCGAACACCACGTCCGTAGAGCGTTCTGTGCGAATCGGCACCAGGTCGCTACGCAGCCATGCCTGGATCTGGCGGGCGCGGGCGCGCTTTTGCAGATCGTGAGGATAGATGCGTTCCCACTCTGGCGGGGCAAAGCGGTCCTCAAGATACTCGTCAATCGCCGAGGATTCACTCAACTCAAAACCGTCAATCTCCAGCACAGGGACACGGCGGGTGAGCGCGTAGCCCTGCCACTGAGGCTTCAGATGTTCACCGCTGTCCAGGTCAACGGTTTTCAGACTAAAAGTAAGCCCCTTTTCTGCCAGCGCCACATAAACGCTCATGACATAAGGAGAAAAAAAGTTCGCATCGGACCATAACGTTATTACAGGCTGGCTCATAACATCCTCATCGGCTGATCGGTTTTCACTCAACATATAATCTCTTTGCCTCGCTGTCACTTGATGAAAACTCACGATTTACAACAAGCACCTATACTGATTTTTCATGGCAACACTATTCGCACTGACAGGAGTTGAGAATGATAGATCTCTATTATGCCCCCACCCCTAATGGCCATAAGATCACCCTCTTTCTTGAAGAAGCCGAAGTGGACTACCGGATCATTCGCGTGGATATCAGTAAAGGCGACCAGTTCCGCCCCGTTTTTCTGGCCATATCGCCCAACAATAAAATTCCGGCCATCATTGATAACCTGCCCTCCGACGGCGGCAAACCGTTAAGCCTGTTTGAGTCCGGAGAGATTTTGCTCTATCTGGCAGAGAAAACCGGCAAGCTCCTGAGCGGGGAGTTGCGCGAGCGTCATCACACGCTGCAATGGTTATTCTGGCAGTCGAGCGGCCTCGGGCCGATGCTGGGGCAGAATCATCACTTTACTGCCTATGCGCCGCAGACGATCCCTTACGCCATTGAGCGATATCAGGTCGAAACCCAGCGCCTGTACGGGGTCCTGAACCGTCGGCTGGAAAAATCACCGTGGCTGGGAGGTGAGCATTACAGCATCGCAGATATCGCCTGCTGGCCGTGGATCAACACCCATGAACGCCACCGGATCGATCTGGCCACTTATCCGGCGGTGAACAACTGGTTTGAGCGCATCCGGACCCGCCCGGCCACCGAACGCGCCATGCAAAAAATCCATCAGATTTGAGCCTGCGCCCCGTTGGGTGCAGGTGTTCTCCTCATGTATGATGAGGTGAAAATACTGACACGGAGAAGACCTGCAATGTCCCAGCATGACGCTATTATTCGCATAAAAAACTTACGCTTACGCACGTTCATTGGTATCAAAGAGGAGGAGATCGCGAATCGCCAGGATATCGTGGTGAATGTGGTGATCCACTACCCGGCAGACAAGGCGCGCGCCAGCGAAGACATCAATGACGCGCTGAACTATCGCACGATCACCAAAAGCATCATCCAGTACGTTGAGAACAACCGTTTTGCGCTACTGGAAAAATTAACTCAGGATGTGCTCGACATCGCACGCGAACACCACTGGGTCACTTATGCTGAAGTGGAGATCGATAAACTTCACGCCCTGCGCTACGCCGACTCCGTCTCCATGACGTTAAGCTGGCAGCGCCAGGCGTAAACCTGGAGGTTGTATGAAGATCCTGCTCACCGGCGGTACGGGCCTGATTGGTCGCCATCTCATTCCACGCTTGCAGGCGTTGCATCACGACATTACCGTGGTCACGCGCAGCCCGGAGAAAGCGCGCCAGGTGCTGGGTGCCAGCGTTGAGATCTGGAAAGGCCTGGCGGAACGGCAGGATCTGAACGGCTTTGACGCCGTCATCAACCTCGCAGGCGAACCTATTGCCGATAAACGCTGGACCGAAGAGCAAAAACAGCGTTTATGCAGCAGCCGCTGGAACATGACCGAAAGGCTGGTTGAGCTGATTCGCAACAGCGAGACGCCGCCTTCGGTGCTGATTTCCGGCTCTGCTACAGGCTACTATGGCGATCTCGGTGAAGTGGTGGTGACCGAAGAGGAGCCGCCGCACAACGAGTTTACCCATAAACTCTGCGCCCAGTGGGAGCGCATCGCCTGCGCGGCGCAGAGCGATCGTACCCGCGTCTGCCTGCTGCGCACCGGCGTGGTGCTTGCGCCGAAGGGCGGTATTCTCGGTAAAATGCTGCCGCCGTTTAAAATGGGGCTTGGCGGGCCCATCGGCAACGGTCGTCAGTATCTGGCGTGGATCCATATCGACGATATGGTCAACGGCATTCTCTGGCTGCTGGATAACGACCTGCGCGGGCCGTTTAACATGGTGTCTCCGTATCCGGTACGTAATGAACAGTTTGCTCACGCCCTGGGCCATGCCCTGCATCGCCCGGCGGTGCTGCGCGTGCCTGCGACGGCGATTCGTCTGCTGATGGGTGAGTCTTCGGTGCTGGTACTGGGCGGGCAGCGCGCGCTGCCAAAACGGCTGGAAGCGGCCGGATTTACGTTCCGCTGGTATGACCTGGAAGAGGCGCTGGGGGATGTGGTGCAGTGAATATGTTAGAGTTATACGCCATGTCTGGATGATATGGCGTAACTATGGCAACCATCACCACAACCCGGCTTCACCTCACCCCTTTCGAACCTTCTGACTGGGCGTTCTTTCGCTCTCTGCGCGAAGACTCCAACATCATGCGCTATATGGCCGCTATCACGCCGGAAAAAGAGACGCGCCGCGTATTTGCCGCACGCCTGATGGCGGAGCATGTCTTTGTGATCCGTCTGCATAACGACGTTACGCCGCTCGGGGATATCGGTCTGCAAATCGGTGCGGCGAACCGTGAAGAGGCGGATATTGGCTACACGGTCGTGCCTGCCGCGCAGGGAAAAGGCATTGCCAGCGAAGCGCTGCGGGCGGTGTGTGAGTATGCATTTCACCAGACGGGCGTGAAGGCGATAAACGCGTACGTGCTGGCGGATAACGTCGGGTCGGTGCGGGTCCTTGAGAAAGCGGGTTTTGTGCGCACGCAGGTGCTGGAGAAGGCGTACGAGATTAAAGGCGTACGGTATGACGACTGGGTGTATCGGCTGGAGTGTTGAATGCCGGGCGGCACTGCGTTTGCCCGGCCTACGGGTTTTGTAGGCCCGGTAAGCGAAGCGCCACCGGGCAATTGGGCGGCTCTGCGGCCTGATGCCCTCACCCCGGCCCTCTCCCACAGGGAGAGGGAGAAAGGCCAAACCTACTTCAACGAGCCTTTCAGGAACTGCTGCAACCGCGGGCTTTGCGGGTTCGCCAGCACCTCATCCGGATGACCCTGCTCTTCAATTTTCCCCTGATGCAGGAAGATAACGTGGTTAGAAACGTTACGGGCGAAGCCCATCTCGTGCGTCACCACCACCATCGTTTTGCCCTCTTCCGCCAGCTTTTGCATGATGCGCAGTACTTCGCCAACGAGTTCAGGATCCAGCGCGGAAGTCGGTTCGTCAAACAGCAACACTTCCGGCTCCATCGCCAGCGCACGGGCGATAGAAACACGCTGCTGCTGCCCCCCTGACAGGTGCACCGGATATTTGATCTGCTGCCGCTCGTCGATACCCACTTTCGCCAGGTATTTGACCGCACGCTCGCGGGCTTCCTGCTTGCTTAAGCCGAGCACCTGAACCGGCGCTTCCATCACGTTCTCCAGCACCGTCATGTGGCTCCAGAGGTTGAAGTGCTGGAACACCATCGTCAGGCGTGTACGCAGCAGGCGCAGCTGGTTTTTATCCGCCACTTTAAGCTGGCCGTCTTTATCACGGACCATGTTGATGTTCTGTCCGCTCACCACAATCGATCCTTCGCTCGGCTTTTCGAGGAAGTTGATGCAGCGCAGGAAGGTACTTTTACCCGAACCTGATGAGCCGATAATACTGATCACGTCGCCCGCGTTAGCCTCCAGCGACACCCCTTTCAGCACTTCATGTTCGCCGTAGCGCTTGTGCAAATCAATTACGTTTAATTTGTTCTCAGCCATCATAAATTCTCAGTGCGTCGACGGTTTTATATGCTGCAACCAGCGTTTTTCAGCCTTACGGAACAGGCTGATCAGGACGTAAGAAATGATCAAATAGAGCACTGCCGCAATGCCAAACGCCGTAAACGGCTGGTAGGTGGCAGAGTTAATATCGCGGGCAATCTTTAACAGATCTGGTACCGTGGCGGTAAACGCCAGTGCCGTCGAATGCAGCATTAAAATCACTTCGTTGCTGTAGGCCGGCAGCGCAATACGCAGCGCCGAAGGCAGAATAATACAGCGGTAGAGCTTCACGGAGGAGAAGCCGTACGCGCGCGCCGCCTCGATCTCACCGTGCGGCACAGAACGGATGGCCCCGGCGAAGATCTCGGTGGTATAGGCGCAGGTATTGAGGGTCAGCGCCAGCACCGTACAGTTCAGACCGCTGCGGAAGAACGCGTTCAGCATCTCGGTGCCTTTCACGATCTCCAGCGTGTACATCCCGGAATAGAACACCAGCAGTTGCACGTACAGCGGAGTACCGCGAAACACGTAGGTGAATAGCCAGATAGGGAACTGGATAAATTTATTGTTCGACACGCGGCCAATGGCAAGAAACACCGCCAGAATGCCGCCCATTACCACCGAGGAGATCAGCAGCCACAGCGTGATCGCCACGCCAGTAAAGCGGTAGCCATCCGTCCACAGCAGGGATTTCCAGTACTCCTGAATAATCTCAATCACAGGTCAGCCCTCTTCACACCCACGGAGTAGCGACGTTCGAGCAGAAGCAGCACACCATTGGAGACGGTCGTAAAGACCAGATAGATCACGCCGCAAACCACCGCAAAATAGAACGGTTCCCAGGTGCTTTTACCTGCCAGTTGCGTGGCCTTCACCACATCTTCCAGACCCAGCAGGGAGACCAGCGCCGTTGCCTTGAGAATAACCTGCCAGTTGTTACCGATGCCCGGCAGCGCGTAGCGCATCATGGCCGGGAACATGATCCGGCGAAACGTTTGTGAGGAGGTAAAACCGTAGGCGGTTGCCGCTTCAATATGCCCTTTCGGCACGGCCATGTAAGCGCCGCGGAAAGTCTCAGTGAAATAGGCACCGTAGATAAAACCAAGGGTAATAATACCGGCCACCATCGGGTCGATATCGATCTGCTCCATGCCGATGGCATCCGTCACGCCGTTAAGTGCGATTTGCAGGCCGTAAAAGATCAGCAGCATCAGCACCAGGTCAGGCACGCCGCGAATCAGCGTGGTATAGCCTTCAAATATCAGCGCCAGCGGTCTGTTGGCGGATAATTTTGCCCCCGCGCCCGCCAGGCCTATCAGCACCGCCAGCACCACGGAGCTGATAGCCAGCTCAAGGGTGACAAGCGCGCCCTGTAAAATAACGCCAGAAAATCCGTACAGCATACCGCGTGCCCTGTCGTCTCGTGAGTGGTGGAACCGTGTCTTTTCCCCTCCCGCAACGGGAGGGGCCGCACGTTATCAGACGGGGCGATTAGCCGCCGTAAACGTTAAAATCGAAGTACTTTTTCGCCAGCTTGTCATAGGTGCCGTCCGCACGCATCTCGGCGAACGCTTTGTTCAGGGCTTCACGCAGTTCGTTGTCTTCTTTACGCAGGCCCATACCGGTACCGACGCCAAAGAGTTTTTCGTCCTTAATGGACGGACCGCCGAACTTGTAATCTTTACCCACAGGCTGTTTCAGGAAGCCTTCGCTTGCCGCCACTTCATCCTGGAATGCCGCGTCAATGCGGCCTGCCGTGAGGTCTGCGTAGATGTTTTCCTGGCCCTGGTAAGAGACAATTTCAATCCCCTTTGGCGCCCAGTGCTCGTTGCCGTAGGTTTCCTGCGTCGTACCCTGCAACACGCCCACGCGTTTGCCTTTCAGAGATTCAAGGGTTGGCTGAATGTCAGAGGATTTGGCCACCACCAGACGGGAATCTGCCGCGTAGAGTTTGTCCGTAAAGGCAATCTCCTGCTGACGTTTCTCTGTGATGGACAGGGAGGACATGATCACGTCAATTTTCTTCGCTTTCAGGGACGGGATCAGCGCATCCAGCGGGTTTTCAACGTAGGTACATTGCGCTTTAATGCGTTTGCACAGCTCGTTAGCCAGATCGATGTCAAAACCGACCAGTTCCCCCTTCGCATTCTTCGATTCGAAAGGTGCATAGGTTGGGTCAGTTCCAATACGAATTTTCTGCGGAATTGCTGCGAATGCCGCGGTGGCGCTGGAAAAAGCCAGTACCAGAGAAAGTGACAACACCAGTTTTTTCATATCTGTCCTCAACAAACTGTCTTAATACGAGATTTTTACGACGACGGGGTGTTGTTAATGTGCCATTAATCCCCTCATTCAGGCAAAGATTAATGCCTTTGAACGGGAATTTTTGCATTTTAAATGCTTAACTATGCACACAGCGATCCAGTATGGTGCATGTGTTGCACCACACTGGAACATAACCCCGTTAAGATGCACCACTTCAGTGCATCTTATTCAGGCATTAATCACCGTAGACGTTGAAATCGAAGTATTTCTTCGCCAGTTTGTCGTAGGTACCGTCTTTACGCAGCTCATTAAACGCTTTGTCGAAGGCGGCTTTCAGCTCGGTATCATCCTTACGCAGGCCAATACCGGTACCGTCGCCAAAGTATTTTTTGTCTTTTACCGACGGGCCGGCAAAGGCGTACTCTTTACCCGCAGGCTGTTTCAGGAAGCCTTCGCTCGCGGCGACTTCATCCTGAAACGCGGCATCCAGACGGCCTGCCGCCAGGTCAGAGTAGATTAGATCCTGGTTCTGGTAAGCCACAACATCGACGCCCTTCTCGCGCCAGTTAGCATTGGCGTAACCTTCCTGGGTCGAGCCCTGAAGCACGCCAACATGTTTGCCTTTCAGCGAGTCGATGGTCGGCTGGATTGGCGAGCCTTTCGCGGCAATCAGACGTGAGTCGGCAGCGTAGAGCTTCTCAGAGAAGGCGATCTCCTGCTGACGTTTTTCCGTGATGGAAAGAGAAGAGATAATGGCATCAATTTTCTTGGCTTTCAGCGACGGGATCAGCGCGTCAAAGTCACTGCCCACCCATGTGCATTTCACTTCCATGCGTTTGCACATCTCATTTCCCAGATCGATATCAAACCCCACGAAGTCGCCTTTCGCATCCTTGGAGGAGAATGGCGCGTAGGTTGCGTCTGTACCGATACGAACTGTCTGTGGAAGCGCTGCATAGCTACTTGCTGCTGCACTCAAGCCCACGAGCAAAGACAGAGCCAGAACCGTCTTCTTCATACATTTACCCTCAAGAACCGTGATTTTATTATGGTTTATGTTGTGTGTTGTGTTGCAGGCTGTTCTTGCAGGTCTTATGCCACATTGTCGTCGGGTTAAAACTACGACGTTAAATATGTTAATAAAACGTTGCGATACTGCCTTAATGGTGAAAGATAGCAGGTCTGCCGAACGAACCGGAAAGAGAAAAAGGGAAAAAGCGAATTAAATGTTGAGGATATGATCGCGGTTGCAGTTTTGCCCTGAAACAGGGCAAATTGTCTTTTCATGCACCTTGTTTGTGCACAGCTTCACGCCCCCTGCCAGCGGGTAAAGAGATCTTCCGGCAGGTCGATATCGAACTGATCCAGTACGCGGTTAACGGTCTGGTTGATGACATCGTCCAGCGTTTGCGGACGATGATAGAACGCGGGGACCGGCGGCATAATCACGGCCCCCAGTTCGGCTGCTTGCGTCATTAAACGCAGATGTCCCAGGTGCAGCGGCGTTTCCCGCACGCAGAGCACCAGAGGACGACGCTCTTTCAGCACCACATCCGCTGCACGCGTCACCAGCGTGTCGGTATAGCTGTTTACAATGCCGGAAAGGGTTTTAATCGAACAGGGCAAAATAACCATGCCGGCCGTTTTAAACGAGCCCGAAGAGATGCTGGCGGCGATATCGCGGGCATCGTGGACAACGTCAGCCAGGGCCTGAACGTCGCGCAGAGAGAGATCGGTTTCAAGAGAGAGGGTCTGACGCGCCGCCTGGCTCATCACCAGATGGGTTTCTACGCCTGCAACGTCACGCAGCACCTGTAACAGCCGGACGCCATAAATCGCGCCGCTGGCACCGCTGATCCCTACAATGAGTCGTTTCATGATTTTCGCCCTTGCTGATTTCAGGGCAGACTGTGCAGGATTTTACGGGGAGTTGCAAGTGAGGGCGAGCGCCCTCACCTGCATACGCATCAACCTTCGTTGTGCATCTCTAAGCTTTCGAGATCGTTTTGCAGCTGGACGGCTTTCGCATCGTCGTTACGCAGCGAATCCAGATAGTCGAGATACTGCTGGTCAACGTCTTTCGTTACGTAGATCCCATTGAATACCGAGCATTCGAACTGCTGAATATCCGGGTTCTCGGCGCGCACCGCGTCGATCAGATCGTTCAGATCCTGGAAAATCAGGCCGTCGGCACCGATGATCTGCCGAATTTCGTCTACTTCACGACCGTGAGCAATCAGCTCGTTAGCGGTTGGCATATCAATGCCATACACGTTCGGGAAGCGAATTTCCGGCGCTGCGGAGGCGAGATACACTTTCTTCGCCCCGGCCTCACGCGCCATCTCGATGATCTGCTCAGACGTCGTGCCGCGCACAATGGAGTCGTCCACCAGCAGCACGTTCTTGTCGCGGAACTCGGCACGGTTAGCGTTCAGCTTACGACGTACGGACTTACGACGCAGCTGCTGGCCCGGCATGATAAAGGTGCGGCCCACGTAGCGGTTTTTTACGAAGCCCTGACGGTACGGCTTGTCCAGAATACGGGCAATTTCCAGCGCGATATCACAGGAGGTTTCAGGGATTGGGATCACGACATCAATGTCGAGATCGTCCCACTCGCGGGCAATCTTCTCGCCCAGCTTCGTCCCCATGTTGACGCGCGCGCTGTAAACGGAAATCTTGTCGATGAACGAGTCCGGACGCGCGAAGTAAACGTATTCGAACAGGCACGGGTTGCTCACCGGGTTGTCGGCGCACTGACGGGTAAACAGCTGGCCCTTCTCAGTGATGTAGACCGCTTCGCCTGGCGCGACATCACGCAGGAATTCGAAGCCCAGAGTGTCCAGCGCCACGCTTTCGGAGGCAACCATGTACTCGGAACGGCCATCGCCGAGGTCACGTTTGCCGAGCACCAGCGGGCGAATGCCATTTGGATCGCGGAAGGCCACCATGCCGTGACCGATGATCATCGCCACGCAAGCGTACGCGCCACGGATCAGGCGGTTAGTCGCGGCAACGGCGGCAAAAATGTTGTCTGCTTCCAGCGGATAATGGCGGAAGTTATCCAGTTCGCTGGCAAAGATATTGAGCAGGATTTCAGAATCAGAGGTGGTGTTAATGTGGCGACGTTTCTCTTCGAACAGCTTTTTACGCAGCTCGTGGGCATTGGTCAGATTGCCATTGTGGGCAAGCGTGATGCCATACGGGGAGTTAACGTAAAAAGGCTGAGCCTCAGAGGCGCTGGAACTGCCAGCAGTAGGATAACGAACGTGACCGATCCCCATATTACCTTGCAGACGCTGCATATGGCGGGCTTCAAACACATCGTTTACCAGGCCATTCGCCTTGCGTAAACGGAAGCAGTTGTTTGCATCAATGGTGATGATACCCGCAGCATCCTGCCCACGGTGCTGAAGCACCGTTAACGCGTCATAAATCGACTGGTTTACCGGCATGAAACCGGCGATACCGACAATACCGCACATTCGTCTTTTCCTCGTTAAGCCACATCTCAGGGTTTATGCCCTGGGCAAGAAACTCGACGAGCTTTGCAGATAGTCAAAGAACCATCTGATAATGAAGCTGAACTCCGGAATGAGCTGCGATTTTTGCCAGTCTTCACTTTTGGAGAACCCGGTAAAGGTATCCAGGAAGAACAGGATCGCGGCCACAATGAGCACGCCTCGCAACGCGCCGAAACAGATGCCGAGTACCCTGTCCGTTCCTGACAGACCGGTTTTCTCGACCAGCTGACCTATCACGTAATTGACGATAGCGCCGACAATCAGCGTCGCGATAAACAGCACCGCGATGGCGATTCCGTTTCGGACCAGTTCATCTTCAAAGCCCGTGAACCAGACAGACAGGTAAGTGTAGTAATGACTGGCAACAAAGAAAGCACAACCCCAGGTTACCAGCGATAACGCTTCACGAACAAAGCCACGGATCAGGCTAACCAGACAGGAAAAACCAATCACCGCAATGATGGCGTAATCAATCCAGACCATATGTGTCCCACGATTAAACGCCCTGTCATCCAGTTCGGGGCGAATTCTAACAGAAAAAGAAAACGTTTGCGTAGGGATTTCCTTCCCACGCGTAAATAAAAAAGGCGCTGAAAAAATGCTCAACGCCACCGCACCTTTGACGTTTCTGTGAACGTCTGCCTCCCCCTCACCCCGGCCCTCTCCCTCAAGGGAGAGGGAGCAAACCGTCCCCTCGCCCCTTTGGGGAGAGGGTTAGGGTGAGGGGGTAATTTCTATCAGTTTGCGCTGTAGTTCATCACCACACCGCTCAGGCCGGAGATTTGCTTCAGCTCGCCAAGCGAACCTTTGAGCTTATCTTTAGACGCATCCGGCCCCACGAGGATACGGGTAATTTTACCCTGTACCGGCGTGGTGGGTGAAGTATAAACACGGTATCCCGCGCCGCGCAGTTTACTCACGATCTCATTGACCTTATCTGCATTTTTCAACGCACCGAGCTGAACGACATAGGCTTTACCCGTAGGGGCGGCCTCCTGCTGGGTCTGTTTGGCCGGTGGCGGCGTTTCCGTTGCCGCAGCCAGCTGCTCGTCGGCTTTGTCACGCTGCGGTTTAGGCTGCGTTTTCTCTACCGGCTTCGGTTTTTCAACCGGTTTGGGTTGCTCTACCGGTACAGGATCGATTTCAACGTTGTTATTCGCGGCCAGACGCGACGGATCAAGAGACGGCGCGGCTGCATCACCTGCGCGCACCTCTTCCGCTGCACCTTCTGGCGGCTGGGCAGGCAGCGCCTGCGTTGCCGCTGGCAGCATATCGGGCTCGTCGCGATCGCCCGGTTTGGGTACCAGCGGAATGGCCGCAAATTCATCCTGGTAATGCTTTTTTTGCCCGTCGAGCAGTCCCGGGAGAATAATCACCCCGAGCGCGACCAGCACAATGGTTCCTGTTAAACGGTTCTGAAACTTACTCGCCACCGGTTCTCCCCGCGTCCATCACTTCCATGACATGTGCCACCGTGTGGAATGACCCACACACCAGCACGGTATCTTCTGGTTTAGCCTCCGCCATCGCGGCACGCCAGGCCGAAACCACACTGCTGTAGATTTCGCCTTTGCCGAGATGTTCCATCAACTGCTCAGCAGTCGCGCCGCGCGGCCCTTCCAGAGGAGCACAATACCAGCTATCGACCACACTCTCCATGCAGGCCAGCGTGCCGCCGATATCTTTATCATGAAGCATACCGATAACCGCCAGCACGCGCCCGGTTTTTGGTAACGATTTGAGACGTCCTGCGAGGTACGCCGCCGCATGCGGGTTATGTGCAACATCCAGAATCAGACGCGGTGACTCACTCACAATCTGAAAACGTCCCGGTAACAGTGCGTTCTGAATGCCGTCGCGGATCGCCTGCTCACTTACCGCTAATCCGCTGGCGCGCAGGGCTGCCAGCGCAGTCGCCGCGTTAGGCTGCGGCACCTGCGGCAGCGGCAGATTCTCCAGCACGCCCTGCGCATCGCTGAAGCGCCAGCCTTTGTCCTGCACCTCATACTGCCAGTCCACGCCGCGACGCAGCAGACGAGCGCCCTTCTCTTTCGCTACCTCAGCAATGGTATGCGGCATGTCCGGTTCGCCTACCACGGCAGGCTTATTGGCCCGGAAAATACCGGCCTTCTCACGGCCAATGCTCTCGCGGTCCGGGCCCAGCCAGTCGGTGTGATCCAGCGCGATGCTGGTGACGACGGCGACATCCGCATCCACCATATTGGTGGCATCCAGACGCCCGCCCAACCCCACTTCCAGGATCACCACGTCCAGCTGCGCCTGCTTAAACAGCCACAGCGCCGACAGGGTGCCGTATTCGAAATAGGTTAATGAGGTTTCGCCGCGCGCAGCTTCGATAGCGGCAAACGACGCCGTATGGGCGGATTCCGCCAGCTCGGTGTTTTGCACGCGCACGCGCTCGGTATAGCGCACCAGATGCGGCGAGCTGTAAACGCCAACCTTGTACCCCGCCGCCATCAGGACAGATTCCAGCGTGCGGCAGGTGGTGCCTTTACCGTTAGTGCCGGCCACGGTAAATACGAAAGGCGCGGGTTTCAACACGTCAAGACGCGCGGCAACCTGGCTTACGCGCTCAAGGCCCATGTCGATAGTTTTACTGTGCAGGTTTTCCAGATAAGAAAGCCACGCGGCCAGGGGCGACGTGGCTTGAGGAATGCTTTTATTTTCCATGATGCCCGGTTGTCATTAACGGTTTAGAAAGCAAAAGGGCAGCGCCATTCGGCCCTGCCCTTTTCAGTTATCAGGCCTCGGGTTCCTGATCCGGTACCACCACGCCTTCGCGCGGCTCGTCCGGGTTCGGCGCCGGCAGATTCATCAGCTTCGCCAGGACGCTTGCCAGTTTCAGGCGCATTTCCGGACGGCGGACGATCATGTCGATGGCGCCCTTCTCAATGAGGAACTCACTGCGCTGGAAGCCCGGCGGCAGTTTCTCACGTACGGTCTGCTCGATAACGCGAGGACCCGCAAAGCCGATCAGCGCTTTTGGCTCAGCGATGTTCAGGTCGCCCAGCATCGCGAAGCTTGCAGAAACGCCGCCCATGGTTGGATCGGTCAGTACCGAGATGTACGGCAGACCGCGCTCCTGCATTTTCGCCAGCGCCGCAGAGGTTTTCGCCATCTGCATCAGGGACATCAGCGCTTCCTGCATACGTGCGCCACCGGAGGCGGAGAAGCAGATCAGCGGGCAGTTGTCTTCCAGCGCCTGCTCAACGGCACGCACGAAGCGCGCGCCAACCACAGAGCCCATTGAGCCGCCCATAAAGGAGAACTCAAACGCGGCGGCAACCACCGGCATCTCGTGCAGGGTGCCTTTCATAACGATCAGCGCGTCTTTCTCGCCGGTCTCTTTCTGCGCAGAGGCCAGACGATCTTTGTATTTTTTGGAGTCGCGGAACTTAAGCACATCTTTTGGCTCCAGTTCGCTGCCCAGTTCTACCAGAGAACCTTCGTCCAGCAGGCTATGCAGGCGGTTGCGCGCCGACATACGCATATGGTGGTCACACTTCGGACACACCTCAAGATTGCGTTCCAGCTCTGCGCGATACAGAACCTGGCCGCAGCTATCACACTTCGTCCATACCCCTTCAGGAATGCTCGCTTTACGCGTTGGGGTAATGTTGCTTTTAATTCGTTCAATCCAGCTCATTGATAACCTTTCTGCCTGAACCTGGTCGTATGCCAGTTTTGCTGTAAGAGGCGAATAATGCCATTTTTGCCTCCAACAGACCATGAATGTTGCACATTAAAACATAACAGCCCGAAACTTTGGATAAAAAAGTGGTCGAACCGCCAGCGTGCATTTACTTCGCTTGCTTTGCCGCCGCGCGTTTGTGACGGATAATTTCGATGACGCCAGGCAGTACGGAAAGCACAATAATCGCTACAATCAGTAACTTAAGGTTTTCCTGAACCACCGGCAGATCGCCAAACAGGTAGCCTGCATAGGTGAACAGCAGCACCCACAGCAGCGCGCCCACCACGTTGTACATGGCAAAATGACGATAGGACATGTGACCCATTCCCGCCACAAACGGTGCAAATGTACGCACAATAGGCACAAAACGGGCAAGGATAATGGTCTTACCGCCATGGCGCTCATAGAACGCATGGGTCTTATCTAAATAACTGCGGCGGAAAATCTTCGAGTCCGGATTACTGAACAACCGCTCGCCAAACACCCGCCCGATGGTGTAGTTGACCGCATCACCAACAATCGCGGCGATGATCATCAGGACCACCATCAGATGGACATTCAGGTCATTCGTTGGCAGTGCGGATAACGCGCCCGCCACGAACAGCAGTGAATCTCCCGGCAGGAACGGCGTAACCACAAGGCCGGTTTCACAGAACAGAATGAGGAACAGAATGGCGTACACCCAGACGCCGTACTGCGCGACCAGCTCCGCCAGGTGAACATCAATATGCAGGATGAAATCAATCAGAAAACGTATTACGTCCATATTGTCTAAGCCCTAATTGCACCTTTGTTTAGTCCGCTAAAAACAGCGGGCCCATTGGCGGTTTTGGCAGGTCGAACCGGTCCGGATAATCCACCGAAACCAGATACAGCCCTTCCGCTTTCGCCGTTGCTGCCGCAAGCGTTCTGTCCTTCGCTGCCAGCAGTTCTGCAATCCAGCTCTCCGGCTGGTGTCCGGCGCCCACTTCCATCAGGCTGCCTACAATATTCCGCACCATATGATGTACAAAGGCATTGGCTTTGATATCCACCACCACATACGCGCCATAACGACTGACGTTAATGTGCATGACGTTACGCCACGGCGTACGGGACTGACACTGCACCGCACGAAACGACGTAAAATCATTCTCTCCAATCAGACACTGCGCCGCACGCTGCATACGTTCTGCATCCAGCGGTTCATAAAAATGCGTCACGCCCTGGCTTAACACCGCCGGGCGCAGGCGCTGGTTATAGATGACATAACGGTAGCGCCGCGCCGTCGCGCTGAAACGCGCGTGAAAATCATCCGGCACAGCTTTCACCCAACGCACGGCAATGTCACCAGGCAAATTCGCATTTACACCCAGCGTCCAGGCCGCGTCTTTGCGCACGGCGGTGGTGTCAAAATGCACCACCTGCCCCGTGCCGTGAACGCCGGCATCGGTGCGGCCCGCACAGAAGACGCTTATCGGTTCATTCGCCACCTGAGAGAGCGCTTTCTCCAGCTTCTCCTGGACGCTGCGCACCTCATTCTGCCGCTGCCAGCCATAGTATTTACTGCCATCGTATTCAATGCCGAGGGCAATTCTGTGGACCGGCTTTTGTTCCACATCTGACATCAGTACAGATACTCCTGCACCAGTTTTTCCGCGATTTTGACCGCCATCAGCGCGCCGCCAAAACGCACGTTGTCGGCAACGGACCAGAACTGCACCTGCTCCGGCATACCGTAATCGTTACGCACGCAGCCCACAGAGAGATGCGCGCTGCCGGTGGCGTCGCCCACCTGCGTCGGGAATTCGCTCTCTTCGGACAGGACAATATCCTCACCGCGGCCAAACGCGTCGCGGGCTTCTTCAGCCGCCAGCGGACGCAGGGCTTCAAACCCGACCATCTGCGCGTGGCCGTAAAAGACCGGAGACTGCACGACATTCGCGGAGATCATTAGCCCGTCATCCTGCAAAATTTTGCGTGCTTCATCGACGATACGACGCTCTTCCCGCACCGAACCTTCACGATCCGGCAGCAGCGGCAGCATGTTGAACGCCAGCTGGCGGCCAAAGAAATCATCTTCGTCGATCGGGATACCGTTCAGCAGCTTCGCGCTCTGCCCTGCCAGTGCGTCTACGGCTTTTTTACCGTTAGCGGAGGCTGAAAGCAGGCTGGTCACGGAAATACGCGACAGGCCACCGTCGTCGATCAGCGGCTTCAGCGCGGTCAGCAGCTGGCTGGTGAGGCTGTTCGGTACTGCAATGATGTTGCGGTTGCGGTAGTCAGCCAGCACAAACGGGTTGACGTCCGGCACCACCAGCGGCACATCCGGCTCCAGGGAGAACAGGCCGCTCAGGTCGATCACCAGACAGCCTGAATTTGTCGCTTCTTCAATGTAAGACGCCGTGGCTTCCGCCCCTGCGGCAAAAAACGCCAGCTGAGCCTGCGTCCAGTCAAACGCGGCGGCATCCTGCACCATCACGGATTTGCCGCCGAAACGCAGATGTTCTCCTGCGCTGTCGGTACGCGCCAGTGCGTAAATCTCACCCACCGGGAACTGACGCTCAGCAAGGGTTTCAAGCAGGGCTTCGCCCACGGCGCCAGTGGCACCCAAAATGGCAATGTTCCAGCCTTCAGACATGGTGGTTTACTCCAGAAATAAAAAGCGTCCCTGCCGGAGCATCCGACAGGGAGCATTAAGAAGACATTAACGTGCCGGGTGGTGAACGGCGTTAAATCCCAGTTTATGCAGCAGCCCCGCCGCTGACGCGTCATCGCACATGACATACAGGGAAGACCACTCGCGGCGCTCAAGGTAATTTTTGCGCAGCTTGTCAAACTCACCCGGAATACCCGCCACTTTACGCAGCAGCGCGTCATCGCGGCGCACATCATACACCAAATGCACCAGTCTTTTCAGCGTTGCCTCATCCAGCGGGCCATGAAGGGTAATGCGGCCGAATTCCGGGGCGGGCAGCAGCGTATCCAGCGCCACCTGCTGCGGATGGCCGATAAAGGCGCTGTAAGCCTCAAACACCTGGGTTGTGCCACGCGCTTTGCCTTCAAGGGTATAACCCGCAATATGCGCGGTACCCACGTCCACCTTATTCAGCAAGGCGACGTTGAGATCCGGCTCTGGTTCCCAGACGTCCAGCACGACGCTAAGCTCTTGTCCTTCGTCGAGACATGCCAGCAGCGCCGCGTTATCCACCACCGGTCCCCGGCAGGCATTTATCAGAATAGTGCCAGCCTTCAGACGGCGGATCAGCTTTTCGTCGGCCAGGTGCAGAGTCTTGTACGGCCCCTCTTTAAAGAGCGGCGTATGGAAGGTGATGACGTCGCACTCGTCGACCAGCTCATCCAGCGTGCGGAAGTCGCCTTCATCGCCGTTATCCTTACGCGGCGGATCGCACAGCAGGGTGTGGATGCCCCAGGCTTCCAGACGCTTTTGCAGACGTCCGCCCACGTTGCCCACACCCACAATCCCGACGGTGCGGTCTTTCAGCGCAAAACCATCGCGCTCGGCCAGCATCAATAGCGAGGAGAAAACATATTCCACGACGGCAATGGCGTTACAGCCTGGCGCCGCGGAAAAACCAATCCCCGCCTGCTTAAGCCACTGGTCATCCACATGATCGGTCCCGGCCGTTGCCGTCCCGACAAATTTAACCCCTTTGCCAGTGAGCAGTGCCTCATTTACTTTGGTCACCGAGCGCACCATCAGGGCGTCTGCATCGTCCAGTTCGCTAACCGGAATCGGGCGACCAGGGACAGCCTTAACCTCACCCAGGCGGCTGAATAGCTCACGGGCGTAAGGCATATTTTCATCAACGAGGATTTTCACGTCTGAGTACCTGTTTGAGAGGAAGTAAACCTGCCAAGTGTGCCATAATCTCGCCGCCGGGCATATATCTCCGCCCGGTTACGCAGAGTTTGACTTTAAGGATTTTTGACGATGCAGCCCATTTCAGGTACGCCTCCGCGCCCTCCGGGTGAAGGCCCCGTAACGCCCAACACGCCAGGCGAACAACCGCTCTCCACGCAGCAACGCACCGTACTGGAGCGTCTGATCACGCGTCTTATTGCGTTAACCTCACAGCAAAACGCAGAGGTATGGGCCGGCGTTAAGCACGATTTGGGCGTAAGAAACGATGCGCCGCTACAGTCGCGCCATTTCCCTGCCGCCGAACAAAACCTTAACCAGCGTCTTACCAGCGCACAGCAGCAACATACTACCCGCCAGATTATCTCGCAGCTGACCGAGCTATTGGGCCAGGGGAATAATCGCCAGGCGGTGAGTGATTTTATCCGTCAACAGTACGGTCATACCGCCCTGAGCCAGCTTTCGCAAGAACAGCTGAAAACCGTGTTGACCCTGCTACAAAGCAATCAGCTTTCTATCCCGCAGCCGCAACAGCGCCCGTCTACAGAACGGCCATTGCAGCCTGCGGAGCATAATACGCTCAAGCAGATGGTCACTAAGCTGGCTGCCGCTACCGGCGAACCCACAAAGCTTATCTGGCAATCCATGCTGGAACTTTCCGGTGTGAAAGCGGGCGAGATGATCCCGGCAAAACAGTTTACCCATCTGGTCACCTGGCTCCAGGCGCGTCAGACGCTCAGCACCCAGAGCGCCCCGACCCTGCACAGCGTACAGGCGGCGCTGAAACAACCGTTGGAACCGCACGAGTTCGATACGATCCGGGATTACGCTCAGCAGAGCTGGCAGGCTACGCCGCAAACGGTGCTGACCACCGCGCAGGTGCAGGACGTGCTCAATCAGATCTTCATTCGCCGCGCCGAGCGGGAAGGCGGCATGCCGGAGGTAAGAAACATTCAGCCGATCTACAGCCCGCTGTTTGCCCCCGTAGTTGATACGTTCAAAACGCTTTCTGCCCGTCCGGGATTGATGTTTATCGCGTTGGTGATTGCGCTGGCGATTTTCTGGCTGGTTGCTTAAAACTGCCGGGTGGCGGCTTCGCCTTACCCGGCCTACGGTTCGCGCGATTGTAGGCCCGGTAAGCGAAGCGCCACCGGGCAAAAAACTACGACCTGCGAAACGCCACCAGCGTCACCACAATTCCCACCACCGCTGACACCGCACCGGCCAGGAAGACGGAAGGATAGCCAAACGACGTTGCAAGCAGCCCCGCGAGCGGCCCGGTGATGCCGTATGAGATATCCTGAAACGCCGCATAGCCGCCCAGCGCCGTGCCGCGCACCTGCGGAGCCACGCGCTTCACCACTTCAACGCCCAGCGCCGGGAAGATCAGCGAGCAGCCGCAGCCGGTTAACGCCGCACCCAGCAGCGCAACGGATGCAGAGGGCGCCTGCCAGAGCAGTACCAGACCCACGGTCTCAATGACAAGTGACGCCACGGCCACCTTCACGCCGCCAAAGCGATCCGGCATCCAGCCAAACAGCACGCGCATCAATACAAACGCGCCGCCAAAGGCCGTCAGCGTAAAGCCCGCCATCGCCCAGCCGCGGCTCATGAAATAGAGGGAAACAAAGGTACCAATAACCGCGAAGCCCACCCCCTGAAGCGCCAGCCCAAGCCCCGGCTGCCAGATTTGCCCCACCACGCTCCACAGCGAAGGACGCTCGCCTTTATGGGCGGGCACCTTACGCACCGAACCGTTAAACGCCCACGCCAGCAGCGGCAATACCATGGTGGTGCCTGCCAGCGCCGCAAAACCAAACTGGCTGTGGATCAGCAGCCCCAGCGGTGCGCCTGCCGCCAGCGCGCCGTAAATCGCCATCCCGTTCCAGGACATCACTTTTCCGGAACGCGCAGGCCCCACCAGCCCCATTCCCCAGGTAAGGGTGCCGGTCAGCAGCTGGCTTTCGCCAAAGCCGAGGATCAGACGCCCTGCCACCAGCAGCGCGAATTTATACGCTGCATCTATCGGCAACAGCGCCGCCAGCAGCCAGGCTCCCCCCGCCAGCCCGCAGGCAAACATGCCCTGCAACGCCGAGCGTTTTGCGCCGTGCTGATCCGCCAGGCGACCGGCGTAGCCCCGGGTTAATACCGTCGCTAAAAACTGAATGCCCACCGCAATACCGACCATGGTGTTGCCATAGCCCAGCTCCTGGTGAACGAACAAGGGGATCACCGGCAGCGGCAGGCCAACGGTCATATAGGTCAGAAACACCGCAAAGGCGATGCGGAAAAGGGAAAGGTTCCCGGAAGGAGCGCTCTTCTCAGGGGTAACAGCCTTCATGCATAACTCCGTGTTCAGGCATAAAAAAAGGGAGCCGCGCGGCTCCCTTCTACTATACCTTCAAACGCTTACGCTTTCAGCTTACGCATCACCAGCGTGGCGTTGGTGCCGCCGAAACCGAAGCTGTTGGACATAACGGTCGTCAGCTCACGTTCGGTGGTTTCGGTCACGATGTTCAGGCCAGCCGCCTGCTCGTCCATCTCTTCGATGTTGATGCTTGGCGCGATAAAGCCGTTTTCCAGCATCAGCAGAGAGTAGATCGCTTCCTGCACGCCCGCCGCTCCCAGAGAGTGACCGGTCATGGCTTTGGTTGCAGAGATAGCCGGGCTATTGTCGCCGAACACTTCACGGATCGCACCCAGCTCTTTCACGTCGCCTACCGGCGTTGAGGTGCCGTGGGAGTTTAGGTAGTCGATTGGAGTATCAACACCGTGCATCGCCATCTTCATGCAGCGCACCGCGCCTTCACCGGATGGAGCAACCATGTCAGCGCCGTCAGACGTTGCGCCGTAGCCCACGATCTCAGCATAGATGTGCGCGCCACGCGCCAGCGCGTGTTCCAGCTCTTCAACCACAACCATACCGCCGCCGCCAGCGATAACAAAACCGTCGCGGTGTGCGTCATAAGTACGGGACGCTTTGTCTGGCGTTTCGTTGTATTTGGTGGACAGTGCGCCCATTGCGTCAAACTCACAGGCCATTTCCCAGCCCAGCTCTTCGCCGCCGCCAGCAAATACGATGTCCTGTTTGCCCAGCTGGATCTGCTCAACCGCATTACCGATACAGTGTGCGGAGGTCGCACATGCGGAGCTGATGGAGTAGTTCACACCGTGGATTTTGAACGGCGTTGCCAGGCACGCGGAAACCGCTGAACCCATGGCTTTGGTCACAACATATGGACCGACCGCTTTCAGGCCGCGCGGGCTGCGCATGGCGTCAGCACCGAACACCTGAGCTTTAGAGGAACCGCCGGAGCCTGCAATCAGGCCCACGCGTGGGTTGTTCTGGTAAGCGTCTTCGCTCAGACCAGAATCCTTGATCGCTTCCTGCATGGAAAGATAGGCGTAGATAGAGGCATCGTTCATGAAACGAACCACTTTACGGTCAATTAAACCGGTGGTGTCCAGTTTAACGTTACCCCATACGTGGCTACGCATTCCAGAATCTTTAAACTCTTCAGAGAAAGTGATCCCGGAGCGTCCTTCACGCAGAGATGCCAGGACTTCCTGCTGGTTATTACCGATGCTGGAAACGATGCCCAGGCCAGTAATCACTGCACGTTTCATTCAATACCTCTGTAAGTCGCACTATAAAAAGTTTCGAGTCGCACAATAGCGTACACTTGTACGCCGAACAAGTCCGATCAGCCATTTTCTGTGGAAATTTGCACCGATGGGCTCACATCGCTAAGATCGTGCCACTGCCTGTCGGACGAGTAACTTACGTGAAACAAAACGCCATACAACCTGCCAACCTCGAATTCAACGCTGAGGGTACACCTGTTTCCCGAGATTTTGATGACGTCTACTTTTCTAATGATAACGGACTGGAAGAGACGCGCTATGTCTTCCTCGAAGGAAATCATCTCAGCACCCGCTTCCCTGAGCATCCGCGCAGCCTGTTTGTCGTAGCGGAGAGCGGTTTCGGCACCGGGCTGAATTTTCTGACCCTCTGGCAGGCGTTCGACCAGTTTCGCACTGCACAACCCGAGGCTACCTTACAAAGATTACATTTCATCAGTTTCGAAAAATTTCCGCTTACCGCACACGATCTGCGGCTTGCCCATCAGCGCTGGCCGGAGCTTACCCACTGGGCGGAACAGCTTCAGGCCCAGTGGCCTCCGGCTATCGGCGGCTGTCATCGTCTGATTCTGGACGACGGACGCGTCACGCTCGACCTGTGGCTTGGCGACATTAATGACCTGACCGATAAGCTTGATGACTCATTGAATCAGAAGGTGGACGCCTGGTTCCTAGACGGTTTTGCGCCCGCCAAAAACCCGGACATGTGGAGCCCGCACCTGTTCAGCGCCATGGCACGTCTGGCGCGCCCGGGCGCAACGCTTGCCACCTTCACCTCGGCGGGCTTTGTCCGTCGTGGGTTGCAGGAGGCGGGGTTTACCATGCGGAAAACCAAAGGCTTTGGCCGCAAACGCGACATGCTGGTCGGGGTGATGGAACAGGATCTGGCGATCCCGGCGCAGGCCCCCTGGTTTGCCCGTCGCGCCAGCACCTCGCGTGAGGTCGCCATTGTGGGCGGGGGTATCGCCAGCGCCCTGCTCTCGCTGGCGCTGCTGCACCGTGGCTGGCAGGTGACGCTCTACTGCGCTGACGAGGCGCCGGCGACGGGCGCATCAGGCAACCGTCAGGGCGCGCTTTATCCCTTATTAAGTTCACACGATCCGGCACTGTTCCAGTTCTTCCCGGCGGCGTTTACGTTTGCTCGCCGCCTTTACGATAGCCTGCCGGTTGCGTTCGACCACAACTGGTGCGGCGTGACGCAGCTCGGCTGGGACGAGAAGAGCCAGCTGAAAATCACACAAATGCTGTCGCTGGGTCTGCCGGAGGCCATCGCCCATGCAGTGACGGCACAGCAGGTTGCTGAGACCGCTGGCGTCGACACCGGCTGCGGGGGTATTCAGTATCCACTCGGCGGCTGGCTGTGTCCTGCTGAACTGACTTCTGCGGCGATAGCCCTCGGGCAGTCGTGTGGGTTGACAGTGCATTATGCCCATAAGGTTCAATCGCTAAGCCGCACTGCGCACTGGAAACTGCGTTTCGCTGACGGCAAAGAGGCCCAGCATGCCAGCGTTGTGCTGGCCAACGGGCATCATATAAGCCAGTTTACCCAGACAGCATCATTGCCGGTTTATCCGGTCGGCGGCCAGGTGAGCCATATTCCTGCCGCCCCCCAACTGAGCAAACTGCGTCAGGTGCTGTGTTACGACGGCTACCTGACGCCGCAAAATCCGTCCAACGGCCATCACTGCATCGGTGCCAGCTACCATCGCGGTGAAACAGATATGCAGTACAGCGAAGCGGATCAGCAGCAAAACCGCCAGCGCCTGCTCGACTGTTTCCCGGATGCGTCGTGGGCAAAAGAGGTGGATGTCAGTGAGGGTCAGGCGCGCTGCGGCGTACGCTGCGCGACCCGCGATCACCTGCCGATGGCGGGAAACGTGCCGGACTATGACGCCACGCTTGAAGTCTATCAGGATCTTGCTGACAACAAAGAAACGGCGGTAAGCGCGCCCGTTCATCCCGAGCTGTTTATGCTGGGTGGCTTAGGCTCGCGGGGATTGTGCTCCGCACCGCTGCTGGCTGAAGCGTTAGCCGCGCAAATGAGCGACGAGCCGGTTCCGCTGGACAGGATTACGCTCGCGGGGCTGAATCCAAACCGACTGTGGGTGCGGAAATTGCTGAAGGGGAAAATGGTCAAGTAGGGTGCGGTCTGGTGCCCTCACCCCCGCCCTCTCCCTGTGGGAGAGGGCGGTGATACACTTACTTCGCTTTCGCCTGCTGGAACAAATTGTCCCACATGCCCAGCACTAAAGACTGGTCGCGCGGAGAGAGTTCCCCGGCCAGAATGGCTTTTTCCAGGCTGCGAGTGACTTCCGCGTGAACGGCGTCGGCAGAGTGATCGTCCCCGGCTTCCAGCGCGGCTACCGCCAGCGTCAGGTGACCACGCAGATAACCGCTGGCGAACAGCTCATCATCACTGGCGTGTTCCACCATGTCATCAATTAACGCCAGAATGCGTGATTCAAATTCTGCGATCATCTTCTTTCCTCTGTTAAAGATCTTCCGGCCAAGGGAAGCATTCCGCCGTGATCTCCGGCGTGTGGTAATAATTCTGTAAAGCCTCGATCAGGCGTGCCGGACGTGCCGGGATGCCTTTCTCAAGATATTCCATCACCTGCGCATGAACGCGGCGCTGGAAGACGATACGGTCTGGCTCGAAGTCGCCTTCGAGGTTGTCACAACTTACGTTGAACGGGAAACCCGCCGCTACGCAGAACAGCCATTCCAGCGCCTGAGGTTTCACCTCCACATCTTCGAACTGCCCCTGGGTGGTGGCGTCGCGCCCGTCCGGGCAGTACCAGTAACCAAAGTCCACCAGCTCGCGACGCGCTTTCCCGGCGATACACCAGTGCGAAATTTCGTGCAAACCGCTGGCGTAAAAGCCGTGGGCAAAGGTGATGCGGTTATACGGAACCTCGTCATCAGCAGGAAGATAGATCGGTTCGTCGTCGCCTTTAATCAGACGGGTATTAAAATCATCAGCAAAACAGCTATCGAAGATCTCAATCAGCTGTTCGTAGTTATGCGTACTGTTCATTAGTTCATCCCCAACCAGGTGAGGATCTCCTGTCCATGGCTGTCATAAAGAAGTTTGGCGCTCATCACCGCCGAGACGACAACAATCATCGGGCGGATCAGCTTTTGTCCTTTGCTTAATACCAGACGCGAGCCTGCGCGCGCGCCCAAAAACTGCCCTGCCATCATCACAAACCCGGTTGCCCAGATAACCTTGCCGCCAATGATAAACAGCAGCAGACCGCCAACGTTGGAGGTCGCGTTGAGGACTTTGGCGTGGGCGGTGGATTTGGCGAGGTTGAATCCGGCCAGCGTCACGAATGCCAGCGCATAAAACGAACCTGCCCCCGGGCCAAAGAAGCCATCGTAAAAACCGACGCAGCCACCGGCAATCAGCGCAAACGGCAGGCCGTGAAGACGACGCTGTCGATCTTCTTCCCCGAGCTTTGGCATCAGCAGGAAATAGAGGCCGATACAGATAACCAGCAGCGGCAGGATCTGGCGCAGAATGTCGGACTGTACGTGCTGGACCAGCAGCGCACCCGCCGTTGAGCCAATAAACGTCATCAGGATATTGAGCTTCTGATCGGCGAGATTCACCACTTTGCGCCGGATAAAATAGAGCGACGAGGAGAGCGAACCGCCACACGCCTGGAGTTTGTTGGTGGCAAGCGCCTGGGCAGGGCTCATGCCTGCCGCCAGCAGCGCCGGAACGGTGAGCAACCCGCCGCCGCCCGCCAGGGCATCGATAAATCCGGCTAACATCGCAACAAAAAAGAGCACCGCCAGCAGCAGCGGTGACACCATGAACAGATCGACGAAATTATCCATTAAAGTACATGCTCATCCAGTAGCGCCTGGCAGGAAGGCGGCAACGGAGGCGGTGTCTTCTTCTCAGGCTTAGAGGTTCCAGGCTTGGCTGGTTCAAACCAGCTTTGCAGTTCGTAACCACAACCATCGCCAGGCGGTGGCAGCGGCTGATCTTCACATTCCAGGCTGTTCGCCGGACAGCGCAGGCGAACATGCATATGCGCCCGGTGCTGGAACCACGGGCGCACTTTACGCAACCAGTCGCGATCCGTTCCCGCATCCAGGCAAAGCTGCTGCTTGATGGCCGGATTAACAAAGATCCGCGTGACGTCGTTATCCTCTGCCGCCAGCTTAATCATGCTGGAAATTTCCGGCGACCAGCGCGAGGCGACGACCCGTTTACCGTCGGCCGAGACCAGATCCAGCGCCTGCGGTTTCAGCAGCTGCGCTGAGCTCCAGCGCGTTTTCGGCAATTGCAGGAAGATATCCACATCCAGTCCGGTCTGGTGGCTGGCGTGACCGCCGTTGAAGCGACCACCGGCAGGCATCCCCATATCGCCAATCAGCACCGTCCCCAGCCCCAGGTTATGCACCTGGTTGCCAAGACGCTGAATAAACAGCACCAGGTCAGGATGGCCGAAATAACGGCGCTGGTCGGTGCGCATCACCTGATAGGTATCCGATTGCAGCGGAAGTTCCTGCGCGCCGACGATACACCCGTTGGAGAAAGCGCCAATGGACTGCGCGCTCCCCGCTACCGGGTGGGTAATTTTCTGCCACGGCGTAGCGGCCAGGCTTGCTCCACTGGCCAGCAGCGCCAGCAGAGCGATTGCGGTTTTTTTCATAGTTACCAGCGTGGAATGGTGGTCGTCACATCCGCATTCTGCGCGCGCTGGCGCAGGAAGTGATCCATCAGCACGATCGCCAGCATCGCTTCTGCGATCGGCACCGCGCGGATCCCCACGCACGGATCGTGACGCCCTTTGGTGATCATCTCAACTTCATCGCCAGCGCGGTTAATCGTGTGGCCCGGGACGGTAATGCTGGACGTTGGCTTCAGCGCAATATTGGCAATAATTTGCTGCCCGCTGCTGATGCCACCCAGAATGCCGCCCGCATGGTTGCTCTGGAAACCCGCCTTCGTGATTTCGTCGCGGTTCTGGCTGCCGCGAAGCTTGACCACGTCAAAACCGTCGCCGATTTCGACGCCTTTCACCGCGTTGATGCTCATCAGCGCGTGGGCGATGTCGGCGTCAAGGCGGTCAAATACCGGCTCGCCCCAGCCAGCCGGCACGCCGTCGGCCACCACGGTGACTTTCGCACCAATGGAGTCGCCCTCTTTTTTCAGGCCACGCATCAGCTCATCCAGCGCGTCCAGCTTGTCGGCATCGGCGCAGAAGAACGGGTTGAGCTCTACCTGATCCCAGTCTTTGATTGCCAGCGGAATGTCGCCCATCTGGGACAGACAGCCGCGGATAACGATGCCGAATTTCTGCTGGAGATATTTTTTGGCAATTGCCCCTGCCGCCACGCGCATCGCGGTTTCACGCGCGGAAGAACGCCCGCCGCCGCGATAGTCGCGAAAGCCATATTTTTGTTCGTAGGTATAGTCGGCGTGACCAGGACGGAAAACGTCCTTAATCGCGCCGTAGTCCTGAGAACGCTGATCGGTGTTTTCAATCAGCAGACCAATGCTGGTCCCTGTGGTACGGCCTTCAAATACGCCGGAGAGAATTTTGACCTGGTCCGGCTCGCGACGCTGCGTGGTGTAGCGAGAGGTACCCGGACGACGACGGTCAAGGTCATGCTGTAAATCGGCTTCGGTCAGTTCGATGCCTGGCGGGACGCCATCAACGATACAACCCAGTGCCAGACCGTGCGACTCGCCAAAGGTGGTCACACGGAATACCTGTCCAATACTGTTTCCTGCCATCACGGCTCCGATGTTGTTGTTTGTGTTTGAGCGTTGTGAAACGGGCCGAAGCCCGCTGGATTAATCTTTGTAAATGCTGAAGTATTCACGTGCATCAAGCAGTTGCGCTTTAGTCAGCATAAAGACGCCGTCACCGCCGTTGTCGAACTCAAGCCAGGTGAACGGCACATCCGGGTACTGCTCTATCAGATGTACCATGCTGTTGCCCACTTCACAAATCAGAACGCCGTCGTCGGTCAGATAATCCGGCGCGCAGGCCAGGATGCGACGGGTCAGCTTCAGCCCGTCAGAGCCTGACGCCAGGCCCAGCTCCGGCTCGTGACGGTACTCGTTCGGCAGATCGGACATGTCCTCTGCATCCACGTACGGCGGATTGGTGACGATCAGGTCGTATTGCAGCGTCGGCAGGTCGCGGAACAGGTCAGAGCGGATAGGCGTGACGTGATGAATCAGCCCGTGCTCTTCAATGTTGTGTTCGGTGACGGCCAGCGCGTCGGTGGAGATATCGACGGCGTCCACTTCCGCTTCGGGGAAGGCGTACGCGCAGGCAATGGCGATGCAGCCGCTGCCGGTGCACATATCAAGAATGTGCTGCGGCTGATGGTTAATCAGGCCGTCAAAATGGTTGTTGATCAGCTCGCCAATCGGCGAACGCGGCACCAGCACGCGCTCATCAACGTAGAATTCGTGGCCGCAGAACCAGGCTTTGTTGGTCAGGTAAGCCACCGGAATGCGCTCGTTTACGCGACGGATCACGCGCTCAACGATGCGGTGTTTTTCACTGGAGGTCAGGCGCGCGGTGCGCATGTCTTCCGGAATATCCAGCGGCAGGTAGAGAGACGGCAGCACCAGCTGCACGGCCTCATCCCACGGATTGTCGGTACCGTGTCCGTACCAGATATTGGCGGCGCTGAAGCGGCTAACCGACCAGCGCAACATGTCCTGTATGGTATGCAGCTCGTTTACTGCTTCATCGACAAAAATTTTATCCACTCTTTCCTCCAGGGCATGCTCGCATAATTTTCGGCGGCTAGTTTGCCATGAAGACGGCGATAAATCAGCAATGACGCGTACCGCTTGAGGTTAAAAAATGCGTTTAGTCGGGTACACTATCGGAAATACGAGATGAGAATGACGAATGAAAAAGAAAACATCGCTCAGCGAGGAGGATCAGGCTCTATTCCGCCAGCTGATGACCGGGACGCGTCAAATCACGCACGACACCATTGTCCATCGCCCGCAGCGTAAAAAAGTCAGCGAGGTACCGGTCAAACGGTTGCTCCAGGAGCAGGCCGATAACAGCCACTATTTTTCAGATGAGTTTCAGCCGCTGCTAAATACGCAGGGTGCGGTGAAATACGTGCGCGAAGACGTCAGCCATTTTGAACTGAAAAAATTACGCCGGGGAGATTATTCGCCGGAGCTGTTCCTCGATCTGCATGGGTTGACCCAGATGCAGGCGAAACAGGAGCTGGGGGCGTTGATCGCGGCATGTCGTCGCGAGCATGTTTTTTGCGCCTGCGTGATGCACGGCCACGGCAAACATATTCTTAAGCAACAGACACCGCTGTGGCTGGCTCAGCATCCACACGTGATGGCTTTTCATCAAGCGCCAAAAGAGTACGGCGGAGATGCCGCATTGCTGGTATTGATTGAGGTCGAGGAGTGGCAGCCGCCAGAATTGCCCTGACAGGATGGCGGGAGGCACGCTGCACCCCGCCATATCGCACGTCACGTCAGATGGCTTTTGCCATCTTCAGGTTGCACGGACTCATTTGCCAGTTAAAGACCCCTTTGCCGGTTTCGTCGAGGGTAACGTTGGCAATGGCGGACGTTGTGAACATCGGTGGCGTTTCGCCCGGGCACAGCTCAGATACCAGATAGCCGACCAGCGGCAGGTGGGAAATGACCAGTGCGGAAGCGACACCTTCATTGCACAGCGCCTGAAGGTAAGCACTGACAAGGCCAACATCGCCACACGGCGTGAGTTCAGGGAGAACATCCACACTGGATGGCAGGTTCATACACTCCCCTACCACATCCAGCGTCTGTTCTGCCCGCAGGAACGGACTCACCAGAACGCGTTCAATGTCCACTTTTTGACCTTTAAGCCATGTCGCCATCTGACGGGATTCGTCGCAGCCACAGACGGTTAAAGGACGTACTGAGTCACTGGCGGCATCGAGTGCCGCGTCGCCGTGACGCATGATAAAAACTTGCATATTGCACCGCTTTTGTTAACCAGAATCACCGGCGTTAACTACCCGCGATTAATGCTCTGAGGTAGAAAACCCGATGGCCGGGCATTGTGCCTGATCCATTCGGTGAATGAAACGCTGTTTTTTACCTCAATGGCGTAAGTATAGTCAATCTCTGTTTACAATTTCGCCAGAACAGGTTCATTCACCACAGGATTTACCCTTCTTTGACTTCAGTTTACGCAATCAGTTTCCCTTGCGGGCCAGAATGTCTGACCCCGTTCCGCCATCTGCAATAATTCGTCACACGGAGTAAACCGTGGACCGTATTGCGAGGCCAGACGTTGCAGGATCGCAACCACTTCACCCGCCCCGAGGGTATCCATATACCGGAACGGGCCGCCAAGGAATGGCGGAAAACCGATACCAAACACGGCGCCGATGTCGCCGTCGCGCGCGCTTTTGATAACCTGCTCACCAAAGCAGCGCGCCGCTTCATTGAGCATCATCATCACACAGCGCTCAGCACACTGAACCGCCGACAGTTTTCCCTGACCCGTAACAGGAATAAGCGCATAAACTGAAGGGTCGATCTGTTTCTTGCTTTTACGCCCTTTCGCGGCGTAAAGATAGAAACCTCGTTCATTTTTTCTGCCTTTGCGATCGTCCTTCAAAATTGCGGAAACAAAGTTTGCAGGCGGCGCAAAACGATCGCCATAAGCCGCTTCCAGCACAGGGATAATTTTAGTCCCCGTATCAATTCCTACCTCATCCAAAAGTTGGATTGGGCCGACGGGGAAACCAAACTTCACCAGAGCGTCATCGACGTGCTCAATTTTCTCCCCTTCCGTCAGCAACCGCATCGCTTCGTTAATGTACGGCGCCAGAATGCGGTTGACGTAAAAGCCGGCTTTGTCCGCGACCACAATCGGGGTTTTGCCCTGTTTTTTCGCCAGTTTCACCACGGTGGCAATAGTTTGCGGGCTGGTTGTGGCATGCGGGATAACCTCCACCAGCGGCATTTTTTCTACAGGGCTGAAATAGTGCAGCCCTATCACCTGCTCCGGGCGCACGGCTTTCGCCGCGATGTCGCCGATCGGCAAAGACGAGGTGTTTGACGCGAAAATAGTGTGCGGCGCGCAATGCTGTTCAACGTCCGCCACCATCTGCTGCTTAAGGGCGAGATCTTCGAACACGGCTTCAATCACCAGATCGCGGTGTGCAAACCCACTGTAGTCGGTGGCGCCAGTGATCATCGCGAGGGTTTTATCACGCTCACTGGCCTTGATATGGCGGCGCTTCACTTTGCGATCAAGGTTCTGCCAGCTGTACTGCAACGCGTGGTTGATACCCTTAGGGTTGATATCTTTGATACGTACGGGCAATTTGCCTTTGCTGGCGGTGACAAATGCGATGCCGCCGCCCATCAGCCCACCACCCAGAACGCCAACGGCGCGCAGCGGAGCCGGTTCAGCTTCACTGCCCGGATCTTTTTTAACCTCCGTGCTGGCAAAGAAAATGCCGCGCAGCGCCTGCGACTGCGGCGTCATCGCCAGCTCGCCAAAGGCTTTCGCTTCCGCAGCATAACCGCTGCTGCTGCCCTGCGATAAACCGGTTTCAATCACCTTCAGAATGCGCGTCGCTGCCGGATAGTTCCCTTTGGTTTTTTGCTCGGTTTTTTTACCCACCATATTGAACAGCAGCGTGCGCCCCAGCGGCCCGGCGAGGATACGCTCGCGCACCGGCAGAGGGCGTTTCGCCTGACGACCTTTCAGCGCCCGCTCAACGGCGGCCTCAAGCAAGATGGCGTGCGGAACGACCTCATCAACCAGACCCGCCTTTAACGCCTGACGGGCGCGCAGCTGTTTACCGGTTAAAATCATCTCCAGCGCCGTACTGACGCCCACCAGACGCGGCAGGCGCTGCGTGCCACCTGAACCGGGCAGCAATCCAAGCTGTACCTCCGGCAGTCCGAGTACGGTTTTCGCATCGTCGGTACAAATTCGGCTGTGACAGGCCAGCGCCAGCTCAAGCCCACCGCCCAGGCAGGCCCCGTGGATCGCAGCGACAACGGGTATCGACAGCGCATGGATCTCCGCCATTACCTGCTGCCCCTGACGCGCCAGGTCTTCTGCTTCCTGAGCGCTTTTCGCCCGGGCAATCATGTTGATGTCGGCCCCGGCAATAAAGTTATCCGGCTTTGCCGAGATAAATACCAGGCCACGTATCGCTTTGTTTTCGCGGATCTGTCTGAGCATCGCACGCACCTGAACACCGAACTCGGCCTTCAGAGTGTTCATCTTTTCGTCGGGTACATCAATGGTGATAACAGCCACGTTATCAAGGCGAACAGCCAGATTAAATGCAGATGTCGTTTCCATTATTTAGCCTCCAGAACCATTGCTGCACCCAGGCCGCCCGCCGCACAGGCGGTAACGAGACCAAAACCGCCGCCGCGGCGACGCAGCTCGTGCAAAGTCTGAGTTATCATTCTCGCGCCGGTCGCCGCAAATGGATGGCCGTAGGCGATGGATCCGCCAAGCACGTTAAACTTACTCTGATCCACTTCGCCGGTCGCGTGGGCGCGGCCCAGTACATCGCGCGCGAAGCGCTCGCTTGCCAGCAGCTGAATGTTTGCCAGGGTTTGTGCGGCAAAGGCTTCGTGCATATCGATCAGGGTTAAGTCAGCCAGCGTCAACCCCGCACGCTCCAGCGCCAGCGGCGTGGACCAGGCCGGACCGAGCAGCATGTCCTGCCAGACATCAATGGCGGTAAAGGCGTAGCTACGCAAATAGCCCAGCGGTGTTATGCCAAGCTCTTTCGCCCGGGATTCCGTCATCAGGATCACGGCGGCGGCACCGTCCGTCAGTGGCGTACTGTTCGCCGCCGTAACGGTGCCATGTTTACGATCAAACGCCGGGCGCAGTTTTGCGTAATCCTCCAGCGTCGAGGTGCCACGGATATTGTTATCTTCCACCAGCGGTTCGCGGAAAGGCGGGATGTAAGCCGTCATCACCTCGTCGGCAAGTTTGCCTTCCGACCACGCCTTCGCAGCGAGCTGATGCGAGCGATGCGCCAGTGCATCCTGCTGTTCGCGGGTAATACCGTAGGTTTTTGCCATCTGCTCGGCAGTGTCGCCCATACGCAGGCCGGTGGAGTATTCAGCAACGGCAGGTGGCACGGGCATGAGGTCGCGCAGACGTAAACGCGAGAAGAGTTTGAGCTTCGCACCGGTGGTCCGGGCTTTGTTGGCATCCACGAGGATGCGGGCCAGCTGTTTGCTAACACCGATGGGCAGCACGGATGAGGAATCCGCGCCGCCGGCGATCCCCGCGCGAATGGTCCCCGCCATCAGGCTTTCCGCCACGTTCGCCACCGCCTGGAAACTGGTGGCGCAGGCGCGGCTGACGCTGTATGCGTCGGTGTGAACATTCATGCCGGTGCCCAGCACGATTTCACGTGCGATATTGGGCGCTTCCGGCATTTGCACCACCTGGCCGAAAACCAGTTGCTCAATAACCTGTGGCGGGATCTCGCTGCGAGCCAGCATCTCCCCCACCACCATTTTTCCCAGATCGACAGCCGGTATACCGTGAAACGCGGTTGCCTGACGCGCAAACGGCGTACGTAACCCGCTGACAATGGCAATGCGGTCACCGTGTCGGGTGATAAGCGGTAATGCCTGACTCATAACACTCCCCTGTAAAAAAATTTTGCGCACACATTAAGTGGTCTGACCTGATAATAGTCTTAACTATTTTTTTACATTGAGCCAATCGGGGAAGCGAAAAATTGCGAGCTAAGGCACAGAGAAGAAAAAGAAAATGCCCCTGCATGGCAGAGGCATTTGGGAGATTTGTTGCCGGGTTGCGGCGTTGCCTTAACCGGCCTACACGATCATAGGCCCGTGCAAAAAGTATTAACGCAGGCCCAGCTGGAAGATCAGCGTTTCTGCTTCGCAGGCGAACACAAAGTCGATATCCAGCCGCACGCCGCCTTCCACTTCCGTGAAGGTGGATTTGATTTCACACGGATCGGATTCGACTTCACGCGCGCGCTGGCTCAGCGCGGCCAGCGTCTCTTCCGCTTCAGCGCGGTTAGGGAATACGCGGCTGTAAGAGGCGGTGCAATCGGTGTTGTCCATAATGGTGCCAACATCCATACAGCAGCAAACCGGGGTTTCATCAGCACTGCATTTACTCATAGCTCAATTTCCTCTGTATTCGCGCAGGGCGCGAGATAAACACGATGCGTCTATTTTACGCCCCCGAACGAGCCCCCTCCAGCCGTTAATGGCGCAAAATCGGATAAGTGAGCAATATCACACTAAAAAATGATCTAAAACAAAATTCCCCTTTTCAGAGGAATCGCACTGGTCACAATTTTGCCAACCAGATCTCGTTTCAAGAAACATATCTGAAAATATTAATAAACAAACTTGCAACATCCCAGCTGGTCAGACCTATACTCTCGCCACTGGTCTGATTTGTAAGTCATACCTCAGACCCTACACTTCGCGCTCCTGTTACGGTATGTAACAATTATTGAATAAAAATAACTCAATGAGGTTATGGTCATGAGCCAGAAAACCCTGTTCAAACAAACTGCTTTAGCAGTTGCAGTGGCAATCGTCTCAACGTCCGCCTGGTCAGCGGGCTTCCAGTTAAACGAATTTTCTTCCTCTGGCCTTGGCCGTGCGTATTCCGGGGAAGGTGCGATTGCCGATGACGCAGGCAACGCGAGTCGTAACCCGGCACTGATCATGATGTTTGATCGCCCTACCTTCTCTGCCGGTGCGGTTTACATCGATCCTGATGTCAACATTTCTGGCAAATCTCAGTTCACCGGCGCAGATCTGAAGGCGGATAACATTGCGCCGACCGCGTGGGTGCCTAACCTGCACTTTGTTGCGCCAATCAATGAACAGTTTGGTTGGGGTGCCTCTGTCACCTCTAACTATGGCCTGGCAACGGAGTTCAATAACAACTATCCGGCCGGGGAATACGGCGGTAAAACCGACCTGACGACCCTGAACCTCAACCTGAGCGGCGCATATCGTCTGAACGATAACTGGAGCTTTGGTCTGGGCTTTGATGCTGTCTACGCCGATGCAAAAATCGAGCGTTACTCCGGGGAGCAAACTGCTGCACTGCCGAAAAACAGCAATAAAATTGCCAGCCTGAAAGGTGATGAATGGGGTTACGGCTGGAACGCCGGTATCCTGTATGAACTGGATAAAAACAACCGCTGGGGTCTGACCTATCGCTCAGAAGTGAAAATTGATTTCGATGGCGATTACAAAAGCGGCATCCTGAGCCCAGTCAACGGTATGGTCCCAGGCGCGGGCACCACCATTCCATGGGGTACCTCGAATCAAACCGTACCGGGTTCACTGTCGCTGCATCTGCCAGAAATGTGGGAAGTGTCAGGTTATAACCGCGTTGCGCCGCAGTGGGCAATTCACTACAGCCTCGCGTATACCAGCTGGAGCCAGTTCGAGGAGCTTAAAGCCACCGGCAGCAACGGCCAGACGCTGTTCTATAAAGACGAAAGCTTCCACGATGCTTACCGTATCGCGCTTGGTACGACCTATTATATGGATGACAACTGGACGTTCCGTACCGGCGTGGCATTTGATGACAGCCCGGTACCGGCCGATAAACGTTCTATCTCCATTCCGGATCAGGACCGTTTCTGGGTGAGTGCGGGGGCAACCTACGCGTTCAACGAGAATGCCTCTATCGACGCGGGCGTGTCGTACATGCATGGCCAGAAGGTGACCTTCCAGGAAGGCCCGTACGAGTTTTCCTCTGAAGGTAAAGCCTGGCTGTTTGGTACCAACTTCAACTACGCGTTCTAATCCCAACACGATTAAAAAAGGTGAGCATTGCTCACCTTTTTTTTATTCCGAATCGATATCTTTTAATTCGTTCTCGATGGCTTTCGCGTTCGGATTATCTTCCGGCTTCAGCTTACCGCCGTTGGCAATAAAGTCATGGTTCTGGAAGTAGGCCTCGCGCACCATGATGTACGGATCGGAAGACTGACGCAGCAGACCATCAGAATCCAGCAGTTGCGCACGCGTTTCAATTCCTTCCACGGTCCATTTACCAATCGACAGCGGCCAGGTGAGCCATGACAGTACAGGATACAGCGTATCCACCATGTCGCCGCCATCATCACGCACGGTAAAGCTGCCGTAGAATGGCAGGTGCACATACGGACCATAACCTACGCCATAATGACCCAGCGTGCTGCCGAAACGGTGCGGCTGTTCACGCTGTAATTTCGGGTTCGCCATGCCTGCGACATCAATTAAGCCGCCCATACCCAGCAGGGAGTTCAGGAAGAAGCGGGTGAAATGCACCATCCCCTGATACGGGTCGCCCTGAAGGAAGTAGTTGACCATAACCGCTGGCTCTTCCAGGTTACTGGTAAAGTTGCTCAGCCCGTTACGCGCCGGCTGCGGAACATAGTCACGCCATGCCACGGCAACCGGACGAACCAGATATGGATCCAGCACATTATAGTTAAAGCTGTACATTGAACGGTTAAATCCTTCGAGAGGATCGGAGCGTCCCGTTTGCTCGCCAGAGCTGGCGCAGCCCACAAGCATTGTTACGCCCAGCGCAAGCGCCGACAGCCGAAGCTTCATAAATTTCTCCCTGTTCAATATGGCTATCGTTGAATGCCATCTGTGACGGAGCCGGTGATGCTCCGCCTGAAACGTGCAAGTGATTGTAACAGCACGCTTACCGATGTCTACGAGGACAATGTCGACCCGCTCGCGTCATCACGCTAATTTCAGCATAGCCTGTCTTTCGGAATTCGTTTCGCTGGCAATTTTATATTGGCTTTGAAAGAGATGTCTCACCTTTATTGCCATTTTCAGCAATTTAAGAGCATCCCCACGGGGAAAGCGCTAAAAGCCGCTACGCTTAAATGAGCAATTACCCCGAAGGAGCTGTTATGAAAGACATTAGCGAAGAGAAAATTGGTGAAAGCAAAGAGGAACATGAGATTGAAAGCGAGGAGAAAGACCGGGGAGAAGAGATAGAAGTCGATGAAGAGCGCCTGCCGTCGCGCGCCATGGCTATTCATGAGCATATTCGCCAGGACGGGGAAAAAGAGATGGAGCGCGACGCGATGGCCCTGCTGTGGTCAGCCATTGCAGCCGGTCTGTCGATGGGTGCCTCTCTGCTCGCCAAAGGGATATTTCACGTTCAGCTGGAAGGCGTACCGGGCGGGTTTTTGCTTGAAAATTTAGGCTACACGTTCGGCTTTATTATCGTCATTATGGCGCGACAGCAGCTTTTTACGGAGAATACCGTCACTGCCGTACTGCCCGTCATGCAAAATCCGACCCTCGGTAATTTCGGTTTACTGATGCGCCTGTGGAGCGTCGTGCTGCTGGGGAACCTGATCGGTACGGGCATAGCCGCCTGGGCATTCGAGTATATGCCAATATTTGATGAACCGACCCGCGACGCATTTGTGAAAATTGGCATGGATGTGATGAAAAACACGCCGGTTGAAATGTTCTCTAATGCCATAATTTCCGGCTGGATCATCGCCACTATGGTCTGGATGTTCCCGTCAGCGGGTAGCGCGAAAATCGTGGTAATTATCCTGATGACCTGGCTTATCGCACTCGCCGATACCACACACATTGTTGTCGGAACTGTTGAAATCCTTTATCTGGTATTTAACGGCACACTCCACTGGAGCGACTTTTTCTGGCCGTTCGCCCTGCCTACCCTCGCAGGCAACATTTGTGGCGGGACCTTTATCTTTGCGCTGCTGAGCCATGCGCAAATCCGTAACGACATGTCCAACAAGCGTAAGGCCGAGCTTAAGGCTCAGGAAAAAAAGGATAAAACTGCCGAAAAATCGGCGTGAACGGTGACTCTTTGACCAGTCAGGCGGCAATGCGCTTAACGAAAAGTGTAAATAACGCTATACTCTTGCCGCTTCGTCCCCTTAGTTAAATGGATATAACGAGCCCCTCCTAAGGGCTAGTTGCAGGTTCGATTCCTGCAGGGGACACTTCTGTCTTTCCTTACGCCCCCTTCCAAAGCTCCACGCAGTTTCGGCCACGCCGTTTCGCGCCGTATAAGGCTTCATCCGCCGCCTGAATCAATCGCTCGTAATCGGGATGCCCGTTGAACATCGCAACGCCTATCGAGAGGGAGAGCGGGATAATATCGCCGGTTGGGGAGTTAACCTTGATTTTTTCCACCCGCCTGCGGATACGCTCGGCAATTCGCAGCGCGTCCACCTCTGAGATTTCCGTTAGCACAATCAGAAATTCATCGCCGCCGTAGCGAAAAACGTAATCACAGGTTCGCACGTTGTCGTAGAACGCGCCGGAGACTTTTCGCAGGATCTCGTCCCCGGTATTGTGCCCCCAGGTATCGTTGATTTGTTTAAATTTGTCGACGTCAATCAGCAGCGTCGAGAGCTTTGTTCCCGCCCGGGTGGCGTGCAGGATTTCGCGTTTGAAGATGGTTGGCAGGAAACGGCGATTCAACAGGCGGGTCAGGACATCAACCCCCACCTCGTGTCGCGACACTTCGTCAAACAGTTCGCGCAAAAGCGTGATGATTTGCGAGAGGGTATTACGCATTCGCTGCAAGAATTTATCCCGCTGCGCTTTATCACTCAGACCCTGCCCTGCAAGACGGACCTCGTTAAAAAGGTCATCGAATTCATGAATCAGACGAGAGATATGACCGGCCTCAGCGATGCCGCTGAAATAGTGCCGACCTTTATGGCTAAACCACAGTCCAAATTCAGACTGCCCCAGCGGCAGACTGTTGCCGATACTGGAATTAAGCGTGATCTTATACAGAAGCACCATTTCCCATGACAGCAGCGCCGCGGTCTGTCTCTCCTTCTCCTCTTCTGCGTTCTCCATTAAGGAAAAGATGCGATAATTTTCGTCCTCTTTCGCCGCATTGTTCTCGCTAAATACATAGGCCCGCGACATCACTTCCATGGCCAGATCGATACTGTTTATCGCGTAGTGATAAATATGCAGCTTCACCTCAGGCGAATGGGCGCTGGTAGTAATGACAGGTAACAGCAGCTTTTTCAGAACACGGAAGCCCATTTCAACTAAATCAACCGAAATACCAATACGGGCATGAACATCCGCAGCGCGCTGCTGCGCCCGCATCTGCTCTTCAACCTGCTCCACACGGCATGAGAGCACATCAATAAGCCAGCGACGAAGCGCCTCCTGAAGCTGCCTCTCCACCTGTTCGGTGGTCAGGAATTCAGCTGCCGATGGATCTGCCAGCACAACACGATAGAATTCAGCGACCAGTGGCATTGCATTATCCCTGGCAAGCTCAGTCGCAAGCCGATGCACATCGGGATCGGTTTCATTAATCAGCTTCACCCACTCTTCTTTCACCGTTTGCAGGTAGGTTTCCATGGTCTGCACCTTCAGGAGACATGCGGGAACGCAGATTTAACAATAGCAAAATCAAACCACTCCGCAATTGCCGCTTTTTTAAACAAAAACGAGTGATAGCTCATAATGTATAACGGTGCTACATTATGCCGCCCACCCAAGTCAGCAATGGCCAGGCAACGTCGTAAAGAACGGTAAAGCCTGCAACCATGACCTCGTCCTACGGTCTCAATGGCACGTGGTATCGCGAAGTCTGCGCTACCTTCACAGGCTTCACATAGGTTCCACTATTTTGTCTCAATCCAAATTTCAGCGGGCGTTTCTGCACCCGCGCTACTGGTTTACATGGTTCGGCCTTGGCGTGCTTTGGCTGCTGGTTCAACTTCCATATCCCGTGATCCGTTTCCTGGGTTCTAAGCTCGGCAGCGCATCGCGTTACTTTCTTAAGCGCCGTGAATCCATTGCCCGAAAAAATCTCGAACTTTGCTTTCCGCATTACAATGCCCAGCAGCGCGAAACGCTGATTGCGGAAAACTTTAAATCTATCGGTATGGCGCTGCTTGAAACCGGTATGGCCTGGTTCTGGCCAGATGAGCGTGTCCGTAAATGGTTTGACGTGGAAGGCCTGGATAACCTGAAACGTGCCCAGATGCAAAACCGCGGCGTGATGGTTGTGGGTGTGCATTTTATGTCGCTTGAGCTGGGCGGCCGCGTTATGGGTCTTTGTCAGCCGATGATGGCAACCTATCGCCCGCATAACAGCGCGCTGATGGAATGGGTACAAACTCGGGGCCGCATGCGTTCAAATAAGGCGATGATCAGCCGTAACAATCTGCGCGGTATGGTTGGCGCCCTGAAAAAAGGGGAAGCCGTCTGGTTTGCCCCGGACCAGGACTACGGTCCTAAAGGCAGCAGTTTTGCCCCTTTCTTTGCGGTTAAAGATGTCGCTACGACGAACGGTACCTTTGTGATTTCACGTCTCTCAGGCGCCGCGATGTTGACGGTGACCATGGTCAGAAAAGCGGATAAGTCAGGCTATCGTCTGCATATCTCCCCAGAGATGGCGAACTATCCTGAAGATGAGAGTGAAGCCGCGACCTTTATCAATAAGGTGATTGAGTTTGAGATTATGCGTGCACCTGAGCAGTATCTGTGGATGCACCGCCGCTTTAAAACCCGTCCCCTGGGCGAAGCCTCACTCTATATCTGACCCCTGCCGAAGGTTAGTTTCGCTAAGAAACTAACCTTTTCAAACACCTGTAATCGCAGTGCGTAACGGCTTTTTTCGACCGTCGCTCAAAAGGCATTTATTGCGTACCGAAATCAAACTGTCGCCGTTCCACGACACTCGTAAGTGTAGGAAATTATTTAAAAAAATGCCTCTTGTCACTCCTGAAATTTAGGCGTACATTAGCGCCGTCTGGCGACAGGAAAGCACAGAATTCAGAGCTGAAGTTAGCGACGTCACGGGATAATTCCGATTTCCCCTTTCGCATGATTTCAACTCTCTATACTCAGTTGGACTCTGTTTTTTTAATGCGTACCGGAAGATACGCGGAGCGATGAAACGTGAAATATTTCTTTATGGGCATTTCGGTTATTGTTTTAGTTTGGGCCGGAACGTTTGCTCTGATGATCTAGTTAAGAAAATGCAGTCAAAAAAACAGGCGCCGTTGGCGCCTGTTTTTTTTGTTGTCCGTTACGACTCGGGTTGTTCCGCAACGCTCTTCGCTGCAAGCAGGCCATCCGCGCGGAACATGCTTTTAATGCCCCGCACTGCCTGACGGATACGGTCGCTGTTTTCAATCAGCGCGAAACGCACGTGCGTGTCACCGTAGTCACCAAAGCCAATGCCTGGAGAGACGCAAACCTTGGCGTCCTGAAGCAGTTTTTTGGCAAATTCCAGAGAACCCATCGCCGCATACGGCTCAGGGATTTTCGCCCAGACGTACATAGAGGCTTTTGGCATTTCCACCATCCAGCCTGCTTCATGAAGCCCTTTTACCAGCACATCACGGCGGCGTTTGTACTGAGCGGCAATATCGAGCACGCATTGCTGATCCCCTTCCAGCGCCGCGATGGCCGCGACCTGTAACGGCGTAAAGGTGCCATAGTCATGGTAGCTTTTAATACGCGCCAGGGCGCTCACCAGCGTTTTGTTTCCCACCATAAAACCAATTCGCCAGCCCGCCATGTTGTAGCTTTTCGACAGGGTGAAAAACTCAACCGCCACATCACGGGCACCCGGTACCTGCATAATTGACGGCGCTTTCCAGCCATCATAAACGATATCGGCGTAGGCGAGATCGTGTACCACCAGCACGTCGTAACGCTTAGCCAGCGCGACCACTCTCTCGAAGAATTCGAGTTCAACGCATTGTGCCGTTGGGTTTGACGGGAAACCGAGGATCATCATTTTCGGCTTCGGATAGCTTTCACGAATCGCCCGTTCCAGCTCGTTAAAGAAGTCGACGCCTTCCACCAGCGGGACAGAACGCACCTGCGCGCCGGCAATCACCGCCCCATAGATGTGAATGGGGTAGCTCGGATTCGGCACCAGTACGGTATCGCCGTGATCCAGCGTCGCCAGCATCAGGTGGGCCAGCCCCTCTTTGGAGCCAATGGTCACAATCGCTTCACTTTCAGGATCGATATCGACCTGATAACGATCCTGATACCAGCGGGAGATCGCCCGACGTAAGCGTGGAATGCCGCGTGAGGTGGAATACCCATGGGTATCAGGACGCTGCGCAACCGTGCAGAGTTTCTCAACGATATGCGGCGGCGTTGGTCCGTCAGGGTTACCCATACTGAAATCGATAATGTCTTCGCCGCGCCGACGCGCAGCCATTTTCAGTTCAGCAGTGATATTGAAAACATAAGGGGGGAGACGATCGATACGCGTAAAACGGCGTTCAGGACTGAATTCAGCCATAGATTCCTCAGAGTCACGTTAGCGCCCGGACCGTCCGAGCGACGCTGCCACCCGTGTGGCGTGCTTAGAAAATAACCTGAAGAAAAAGACGCTGTCGAGAGGATAACGGCAAAACAATATTTTGCGCTAAAACGGGAATGTGATTGCAGTGAAAAGCGGAACTCTTATCGCGAACAGGCAGTTTTAAGCGCTACGATTTAACACAATATTTTCAGTATCGTTACCTGACTTTTCTCCCCAAACGGAAAAGCACCGGCTTTCAGTCAAAAGCCAGCAATCCCCTTTGAGAATTATGGTTTTTCCCCATTTGATAAATCTGATGGATAGCTGGTCATCAGGCCCTATGTTTTCTATCATAGATTTTTCCCGTTTTCCCAGGCCTGACCGTGCACGAAATCTTCAATATGCTCCTGGCGGTGTTCGACCGCGCGGCATTAATGCTGATCTGTCTCTTTTTCCTTATCCGCATCCGCTTGTTCCGCGAACTGTTGCATAAATCTGCCCATTCGCCAAAAGAGCTGCTGGCCGTCACGTTTATCTTTTCGATGTTTGCCCTGTTCAGCACCTGGTCCGGGGTGCCGGTAGAAGGCTCGCTGGTGAACGTGCGCATCATCGCCGTCATGTCGGGCGGGATCCTCTTTGGTCCCTGGGTAGGGATTATCACAGGCATCATCGCCGGCACCCATCGATACCTGATTGATATTGGCGGCGTGACGGCAGTCCCCTGCTTTATCACCAGCATTATTGCCGGGCTGCTCTCGGGCTGGATTAACCGCAAAATCCCGAAAAAGCAGCACTGGCGTGCAGGGATTATCGCGGGGATGGTCTGCGAAACGCTGACCATGATCCTGGTCATCGTCTGGGCGCCAACCGTTGCGCTGGGGCTGGATATCGTCTCGAAGATCGGTATTCCTATGATCCTCGGGAGCGTCTGTATCGGTTTTATCGTGCTACTGGTGCAAAGCGTGGAGGGCGAAAAAGAGGCCAGCGCCGCGCGTCAGGCCAAGCTGGCGCTGGATATCGCCAACAAGACGCTGCCGCTTTTCCGACACGTTAACGCCGAATCTTTACGTCAGGTTTGCGATATCATCCGCCGTGATATTCACGCCGATGCGGTCGCCATCACCAATATTGACCACGTGCTGGCTTACGTTGGCGTCGGGGAGCACAATTATCGCGACAGCGACGATACCATCAGCCCGACCACCAGACAGGCGATTAACTACGGAAAAATCATCATTAAAAACAATGATGAAGCCCACCGGACGCCAGAGATCCACTCAATGCTGGTGATCCCGCTGTGGGAAAAAGGCGTGGTCACGGGGACGCTGAAAATTTACTACTGCCATGCGCACCAAATCACCTCCTCGCTCCAGGAGATGGCGATTGGCCTGTCGCAGATTATCTCCACTCAACTTGAGGTTTCGCGTGCAGAGCAGCTGCGCGAGATGGCAAATAAGGCAGAGCTGCGCGCCCTGCAAAGCAAGATCAATCCCCATTTCCTGTTTAACGCGCTGAACGCTATCTCCTCTTCCATCCGTCTGAATCCGGATACCGCGCGGCAGCTGATATTTAATCTGTCACGCTATCTGCGCTACAACATTGAGCTAAATGACGACGAGCAGATCGACATCAAAAAAGAGCTGTATCAAATCAAGGATTACATCGCCATCGAGCAGGCACGCTTTGGCGATAAGCTCACGGTCATTTACGATATTGATGAAGAGGTCAGCTGCGTGATCCCAAGCCTGCTGATCCAGCCTCTGGTGGAAAACGCCATTGTTCACGGTATTCAGCCGTGTAAAGGCAAAGGCGTAGTAACGATTAGCGTGACGGAAAGCGGTAACCGCGTGCGCATCGCCGTGCGCGATACCGGGCACGGCATCGATCTGAAAGTCATCGAGCGCGTCAAATCAAACGAAATGCCGGGCAACAAGATCGGACTGCTGAATGTGCATCACCGGGTCAAACTGCTGTACGGTGACGGGCTGCATATTCACCGTCTTGAGCCGGGCACCGAAATTGCCTTTTATGTTCCGAATGAGCGAACGCCCGTGAATGCCCCGATATCCTTGTTGCCGTAGGCCGGAGTAACAGATGAAAGTCATCATCGTAGAAGATGAATTTCTGGCTCAACAGGAGTTGAGCTGGCTTATCAAAACCCACAGCCAGATGGAGATTGTTGGCTGTTTTGAGGATGGTCTGGACGTGCTGAAATTTTTACAGCATAACCGGGTCGACGCGATATTCCTCGATATTAATATTCCGTCGCTGGACGGCGTCCTGCTGGCGCAAAATATCAATCAGTTCGCCCACAAGCCGTTTATTGTGTTTGTCACCGCGTGGAAAGAGCATGCCGTGGAAGCCTTCGAGCTTGAGGCGTTTGACTATATTCTGAAGCCGTACCAGGAGTCGCGTATTATCAGCATGCTGCATAAGCTGGAAGCCGCGTGGCAGCAGCAAGCATTACCCGCCAGTGCCAGCCCGGTAGCGCGGGAAAACGACACCATTAATCTGGTGAAGGACGAACGGATCATCGTCACGCCTGTCGACGATATTTACTATGCCGAAGCGCATGAAAAAATGACGTTTGTCTATACGCGGCGTGAATCCTACGTCATGGCGATGAACATCACCGAATTCTGCAATAAACTCCCGGCCGCTCACTTCTTCCGCTGCCACCGCTCGTTCTGCGTCAACCTGAACAAGATCCGCGAAATCGAACCCTGGTTTAATAACACCTATATTTTGCGGCTGAAGGATCTGGATTTTCAGGTGCCGGTAAGCCGCAGCAGGGTGAAAGAGTTCCGCCAGCTCATGCACCTGTAGCGCGTTCCCTCTCCCGCAGGAGAGGGGAATGAGCATCAGAGGATCTGACCCAGTACCTGACGCAGATGCGCCCCGGAGCCCAGTAAGCCTGGGTTGTCGTGGACAATCAGGTAAACAGGAATGTCCTGGACATAGCTCCTGAAGCGGCCTTTGTCTTCGAAGCCGCCACGGAAGCCGGAGGCGGTAAAGAAATCGAGGAAGCGCGGTACGATCCCGCCCGCAATATAGACCCCGCCAAAGGTGCCAAGGTTCAGCGCCAGGTTGCCGCCGAAACGCCCCATGATGACGCAGAACAGCGACAACGCGCGGCGGCAGTCAATACAGCTGTCGGCCAGCGCGCGTTCGGTCACATCTTTAGGTTGCAGATTTTCCGGCAGACGACCGTCTGATTTTACAATCGCCCGATACAGGTTCACCAGGCCCGGACCAGAAAGCACCCGCTCGGCCGACACATGACCGATCTCGGCGCGTAGCTCCTCAAGAATAATGCCCTCTTCTTCGCTGTTCGGCGCAAAATCCACGTGACCGCCTTCGCCCGGCAGGCTGACCCAGCGTTTGTCGACGTGGACCAGGTGCGCCACCCCCAGACCGGTTCCCGCGCCGTAAACGGCAATCGGTTTGCCTTCAACCGGGGCCGTACCGCCGAACTGAATCAGATGCTCTGGTTTAAGCATTGGGATAGCCATGGAAACCGCAGTGAAGTCGTTGATAATTTCAAGGTGCGAGAAGCCGAGGTTTTTCCGCATTTCGGCAATTGAGAAGGCCCACGTGTGGTTGGTCATCGCCACCCAGTCGCCGGTGATCGGACAGGCGATAGCGATACAACCGTCTTCAACGCTCACTTTATGCTCTTCCAGATAGACGCGAACCACCGCTTCCAGGCTTGGGGAATCCAGCCCTGAATAGGTTTTCGCCTGAGAAATTTCACCGCTGTTCACATCGCACAGGGCAAGGCGCGCGTTGGTGCCGCCTACATCACCTACCAAAGCATACTTTGTCATTCTTCTACTGCTCCGCTAAAGTCAGAATAAATCTTTGGGACACTGTAAATTCAAGGCGTGATAACAACAACGACCAGAAGGTGACTGCCCATGGATTATCGATCTTCGTCACATTATAACTTTACCGTTTCAGCACCTTTTGCACTATTGCCACAATGCTGATTGTGCAAAGTAACGTTAAGCCGTTTTGTACAAGGAAATCATCATGCTCCATCCGCGAGCCAGAACCATGCTGTTATTGGCTGTCCCGGCGCTGATTATTGGCGTGGCGTCGAGCCTGGTGCTCATCGTCGTCATGAAAGTGGCGGCGGTGCTGCAAACGATTTTATGGACCGCGCTTCCGGTAAAACTCGGCATCAGCATTGACTCGCCGGGCTGGATCATGATGATGCTGACCCTGACCGGGATTGCCGTAGGGCTGGTGATCCGCTATAGCCCGGGTCATGCCGGGCCGGACCCGGCACTGGAACCCTTGATTGGCGCGCCTGTCTCTCCCTCTGCTCTGCCGGGGCTTATTATCGCGCTGATTATCGGTCTTGCGGGCGGCGTAAGCCTCGGGCCTGAACATCCCATTATGGCGGTTAATATCGCGCTGGCGGTCTTTCTGGGGGCGCGTCTTTTCCCGCGCGTTGGCGCGCTGGACTGGACGATCCTGGCGTCAGCAGGCACCATCGGGGCGCTGTTTGGCACTCCGGTCGCGGCTGCGCTCATTTTTTCGCAAACCCTCAGCAGTGATCATGAAGTACCGCTGTGGGATAAACTCTTCGCGCCGCTAATGGCCGCCGCTGCGGGAGCCCTCACCACCAGCCTGTTTTTCCATCCCCATTTTTCACTCACCATCCCCCACTACGGCCAGATGCAACTCACCGATATTTTCAGCGGTGCCGTCGTCGTCGCGATCGCCATTGCGCTGGGGATGGTCGCGGTGTGGTGTCTCCCTCGCCTGCATCGCCTGATGCACAGGCTGAAGCATCCGGTGCTGATTCTGGGCATGGGGGGTTTTATTCTGGGCGTTTTAGGCGCCATCGGCGGGACGGTTACGCTGTTTAAGGGTCTGGACGAGATGCAGCAGCTGGCCTTCAGCCAGGTCTTTAGCGTCTCCGATTATCTGCTGTTCGCGCTGGTAAAACTGGCGGCGCTGGTGGTCGCTGCGGCCTGTGGTTTCCGGGGAGGTCGAATCTTCCCGGCGGTATTTGTTGGCGTCGCGCTGGGGCTGATGCTGCATGAGCACGTTGACGCTGTCCCTGCGGCGATTACCGTCTCCTGTTCCATTCTGGGGCTGGTACTGGTGGTCACGCGCGATGCGTGGCTGAGCCTGTTTATGGCGGCCGTTGTCGTGCCGGATACCACGCTTCTGCCGCTGCTCTGTATCGTGATGTTGCCCGCCTGGCTCCTGCTGGCGGGCAAACCGATGCTGATGGGATGGCGAAACGACAGGTAATCAGGCGTTATTGCGCGCCTCCAGCGCTTTGGTCAGCGCGCTCAGCAGCGGCGGAATATCGGCTTTCGGCAGCATCACCTCGATCAGCGAAAGCCGCTCATGGTGTGCCACTTTATCCAGCACCTCCGCCAGCGCTTCCGCTTCGCTGACGCGCCAGCACTCTGCCTGAGGCGCCAGGCTCAGCGCCTGCGGGATCTGCGTCCAGTTCCAGAGGGCAATGTCGTTATAGCGCTGCTCCGGCCCGTGGATGGCCCTTTCCACCGTGTATCCTTCGTTGTTAAGCACCAGAATAATCGGGCGCTGCTTGTCGCGCAGCATCGATCCCAGCTCCTGAATGGTCAACTGCGCGGCGCCGTCACCCGTCAGGACAATCACGCGTCGGTTCGGACACGCCGTTTGCGCGCCAAACGCTGCCGCCAGCGTGTAGCCAATCGATCCCCACAGCGGCTGGACGATAAAGTTCACGTCCGCCGGTAAACGCAGATCGATAGCGCCGAAAGCAGACGTTCCCTGGTCAGCCAGAATAATGTCTCCGGGGCGGATAAACGTTTGCAGGGTACGCCAGAAGCTCTCCTGAGTCAGCGCCCCTTCGATAGTCGGGAACGAAAAGCCGCTGTGATCCAATGGCGCTCGCGTATCACGAACATAGGTTTTACACAGCGCTGTCAGCGTTTCAATGGCCTCCCTCATCGGGATACCCGTAAACCAGACGTCGCCGACGCGGGACGCGTGTGGCTGAACCTCTATCGTCTGGTCTGGCGTCAGCTGGTGGGTAAACCCGGCAGTGAGCGTATCGGTAAAGCGCGTGCCAATACACAGCACCGTATCAGCCCCCTCGATGGCCTCTTTGACCGGCGCGGCGCTCGCCGATCCGCTGTAGGTGCCGTAAAAACCGCTCTGTCGTTCGTCAAAAATGCCCTTGCCCATCAGCATGGTGGCGTGTGCCATCGGCACCTCTTTCACCCACGTCTGAAGGGCCGTGCGCAGACCATGGCGGAGTACGAGGAAGTCCGCTAACAGCGCGGTGCGTTTGCTCGTGGACAAGCGCTTTTCGGCAGCCTCACGGAACGCCTGCAAGCAGGCTGAATCAGCCGGTGCGGGGTTAACAGTGAGAGCGCTTACAGGGGGCGTAGCGGCTTTTTTCGCCACATCAGCGGGCAGCATCAGGTAGCCCGGACGGCGCTCCCGCAGCATAGTGGTCAGGACTCTGTCAATTTCATAGCAGGCGTTTTGTTCGGTAAGTACCGCCTGTGCAACGGTGATGGGTTCGCTCATATGATAGAAATGGCGGAACTCGCCGTCGCCCAACGTATGGTGCAATAACTCTCCTCGCTGCTGCGCCGCCATACCCGGGGCCCCCACAATATGGAGGACGGGAACATGTTCGGCAAAGCTGCCCGCCACACCATTCATGGCGCTTAACTCCCCAACGCCGAATGTCGTCAGGAGCGCGGCAAAGCCCTTACAGCGGGCATAGCCGTCTGCGGCGTAAGACGCATTCAGTTCGTTGGCACAGCCCACCCAGCAGATGTCCGGGCTGTCTATCACGTGATCGAGAAATTGCAGGTTATAGTCGCCCGGCACGCCAAACAGATGATCGGCACCACAATCTGTTAGTCGGTCCAGCAGGTAATCGGCGACGCAATAGGGGGTACGCATATTATAAGTGTCCTTCTGACGTTGACCTCACTCTGAGTATTAAATAAGCGTGAAGCGTGTCCAGAATTGGCGATAATCAGGGTCTGGAAAGAATGCTTTACGAAAAAAGCTGAGCTATGCTCATTTTCTTCAGGTTAGTGTAAACGTATACACTGATGTTTCTTTCCAGCGCCAGAGGTCTCGTCAATGGGTTATCAGCCTGACAAAAATCGTTATCAGACAATGCAATATCGCCGCTGTGGACAAAGCGGCCTTAAGCTTCCCGCCATCTCGCTGGGGCTTTGGCATAATTTTGGCGACGCGACGTTACTCGAAAACAGCCGTCAACTTTTACAGCGTGCTTTCGATTTGGGTATTACGCATTTTGACCTTGCCAATAATTACGGCCCGCCTCCTGGTTCGGCCGAACGTAATTTCGGGCGCATTTTGCAGGAGGATTTCCTGCCCTGGCGCGATGAGCTGATCATCTCCACTAAAGCGGGCTACACCATGTGGGACGGGCCTTACGGTGACTGGGGCTCACGTAAATATCTGATCGCCAGCCTGGACCAGAGCCTCAGGCGTATGGGGCTGGAGTATGTCGATATTTTCTATCACCACCGCCCGGATCCACAAACGCCGCTACGTGAAACCATGAAAGCGCTTGACCATGTGGTGCGTCAGGGCAAGGCGCTGTACATCGGTCTGTCCAACTACCCGGCAGAAGTGGCAAGGCAGGCGATTGAAATACTGGAGGATCTGGGCACGCCATGTCTGATCCACCAGCCGAAGTACTCCATGTTTGAACGTGCGCCTGAAGAGGGGTTGCTGGACGTGTTGCAGCATAAAGGGGTGGGATGTATCCCCTTCTCCCCCCTGGCGGGCGGACAGTTGACCGATCGCTATCTGAACGGTATCCCGGCGGATTCTCGCGCAGCAAGCGGCAGTAAGTTCCTTAACCCGGAGCAGATCACCGACAGAAAGCTGGAAAAGGTACGCAAGCTGAATGCGCTGGCGGAAAACCGGGGGCAAAAGCTTTCGCAAATGGCACTGGCCTGGATCCTGCGCCACGATGCGGTGACATCCGTGCTCATCGGCGCAAGCAAGACCGGACAAATTGAAGATGCAGCAGGCGTGCTTGAGAATTGTCGGTTCACGGCAGAAGAGCTGAAGACGATAGATACGATCCTGTCCAGTTCAGATTAAAAACACTTTTAGCAAAAAGTGCTCTCGTTCATGATTTAGGAGTTGAGGCGATGAAACGAATGTTTACCAACTCGTAAAATTGCGTTAACAGGTCGCACAGCGGCCCCGATCGTGAAGGAGAAGAGTATGTTCAGGTCACTGATTCTTGCAGCGGTATTACTGGCTTCGGCCCCGCTGGTCGCCAGTGCGGGCGAAATCACCCTGTTGCCATCGATTAAATTACAAATTGGCGATCGTGATGACTACGGCAGATACTGGGACGGTGGCTACTGGCGCGACCGTGACTACTGGCATCGCCATTATGAATGGCGTCAAAACCGCTGGTGGAAACACGATAACGGCTATCACCGTGGCTGGGATAAGCGTAAGGCTTACGAACGCGGCTACCGCGAAGGCTGGAACGATCGTGACGACCGCCGTGGCGGCTGGGGTCATGGAAAAGGCAGAGGCCACGGTCACGGCCATCACCATTAACAACAAAAAGGAGCCTTCCGGCTCCTTTTTCTTTTACAGGCCTGCGGCTGTGCCTATCAGCAACCACAAGTTTAACGCCACCACCACGACCACAATGGCCCACCCGGCGCGCTTCACCCACGTCGAATTCTCCAGTTCGCCCATCAGCGATTTATTACTGGTGAAGATCAGCAGTGGCACCAGCGCCAGCGCAATCCCGAAACTTAGCAGTACCTGACTCATCACCAGAATGCGGGTCGGATCCAGCCCCATCAGGATCACAACAAAGGAAGGCAGCATCGTGACCGAGCGGCGAACCCACACCGGAATATGGAAACGTACGAACCCCTGCATCACCACCTGCCCGGCCAGTGTCCCCACAACCGTAGATGAAAGACCCGCAGCAACCAGGCTTAAACCAAAAATAGTGGCAGCGGCATGACTCAGCAACGGCTCCAGCGTCAGATAAGCCTGGTCGAGATCGGCAACCCCGGTATGCCCGTTAAAGTGGAACGCGGCGGCGGCGGTCGCCATCATCGCCAGATTCACAAATCCGGCAATGGTCATCGCGATAGTCACATCCCATTTCGAGGCGGAGTAGCGCTCTTTACTCGTCCCGCCATGCAGATTCTGGGTTAATGAAGAGTGCAGATAAATGACGTGCGGCATGATGGTCGCCCCCAGCACCCCGGCAGCCAGAAAAACGGCTTCAGAAGTGGGTAACGACGGGATCACCATCCCTTTCGTCAGCTGCGCCAGATTCGGCTGGGAGAAAATCAGCTCAACAATATAGGCGGCAGCGACGAACAGCAGCAGGCCGCCGATGACTTTCTCCAGCGGTTTTTGCCCCCGCCGCTGGAGCATCAGAATCAGGAAAGTGGCGATACCGGTCAGCACCGCCCCCTGAAGCAGGGAGACGCCCAGGATAAGCTTAAAGCCGATCGCCGCCCCGATAAACTCGGCGAGATCGGTGGCCATGGCGATAATTTCCGCCTGAACCCAGTAAAACCAAACTGCCGGACGTGGATAATGATCGCGGATTTGCTCCGCCAGGTTTTTTCCGGTAGCAATACCCAGCTTCGCGGAGAGCATCTGAATCAGCATCGCCATCAGATTGGCCCAGACCACAACCCACAGCAGTTTATAGCCGAAACTGGCCCCGGCCTGAATGTTGGTCGCAAAATTACCCGGATCGATGTAGCCAATCGCGGCAATGAATGCCGGTCCCATTAATGCGAACCGCAGCTTGCGTGCCGCTCTGCTGCTGCTACTCTCTACGCGACTATTCGTCATTTCTGCCTCTGGAAATATAGCCTTTGCTATGTTTTATGCTATCAAAATGAGAATGATTATCAAGTTCATTTGTAACGGTTAACATGATTTCTCTGATAGTCAGGAACGATAGACAGGCAGGTGGAGCAAGGTCACAGAATGTGAAAATGCGCAGACATTTGTGAAGCGTAGCACACAAACTTAACTTTTCACTCATTTACCTAACATAACAAAAATGTCTTGTTGATCACTATTTTTGAGACTCGTCACAGGATGTAACTATAGTGTGGGCTTGATCTCGTTTTCTTTGTGCTTGTTACATAGAATGTGCACGGAAATTAAACCTGCCTCATATTTGGAGCAAATATGGACCGCGTCCTTCATTTTGTCCTGGCACTCGTTGTCGTTACTGCACTTGCATTGCTGGTCAGCACAGACCGCAAAAAAATTCGTATTCGCTATGTTGTCCAACTGCTGGTCATTGAAGTTTTACTTGCGTGGTTCTTCCTGAACTCCAACGTAGGCCTGGGCTTCGTGAAAGGCTTCTCCGAAATGTTCGAAAAACTGCTCGGATTTGCCAACGAAGGGACAAACTTCGTCTTTGGCAGCATGAACGATCAGGGTCTGGCCTTCTTCTTCCTGAAGGTGCTCTGCCCTATCGTCTTCATCTCTGCCCTGATCGGTATCCTTCAGCACATCCGCGTTCTGCCGGTGGTTATCCGTGCGATCGGCTTCCTGTTATCGAAAGTTAACGGCATGGGCAAACTGGAATCCTTTAACGCAGTCAGCTCGCTGATCCTGGGTCAGTCTGAGAACTTCATTGCGTATAAAGATATTCTCGGCAAGATGTCCCGTAACCGCATGTACACCATGGCGGCAACCGCAATGTCTACCGTTTCCATGTCTATCGTGGGCGCGTATATGACCATGCTGGAACCAAAATACGTAGTTGCGGCGCTGGTTCTGAACATGTTCAGCACCTTTATCGTGCTTTCGCTGATTAACCCGTACCGTGTGGATGCCAGCGAAGAGAACATTCAGATGTCAAACCTGCACGAGGGACAGAGCTTCTTCGAAATGCTGGGTGAATACATTCTGGCGGGTTTCAAGGTTGCAATTATCGTCGCCGCGATGCTGATTGGCTTTATCGCGCTGATCGCTGCGCTGAACGCCCTGTTTGCGGCCGTACTCGGTATCTCCTTCCAGGGTATTCTGGGCTACATCTTCTACCCGGTTGCCTGGGTGATGGGCGTGCCCGCTCACGAAGCGTTGCAGGTGGGCAGTATCATGGCAACGAAACTGGTTTCCAATGAGTTCGTGGCGATGATGGATCTCCAGAAGATTGCCAGCACGCTCTCCCCACGTGCGGAAGGGATCCTGTCCGTCTTCCTGGTCTCCTTCGCGAACTTCTCTTCCATCGGTATTATCGCTGGTGCGATTAAAGGCCTGAACGAAGAGCAAGGTAATGTCGTTTCTCGCTTTGGCCTGAAGCTGGTTTACGGTTCAACACTGGTGAGCGTCCTGTCTGCCTCTATCGCAGCACTGGTTCTGTAATTCATACCGTGCAATAAAAACCGGGAGCCATCGCTCCCGGTTTTTTTTATGCCTCCAGCGCCGTCAGGGGCAGTGGTTTACCAATCAAATAGCCCTGCAAATAGTCCACGCCGAATCGCAGCAACATCTCGCGTTGTTCAGCCGATTCCACATATTCAGCCACCACACAAAGCGATTTCGTTTTGGCCATGTTGCAAATGGACTGCACGATCATCGCATCCATGCTGTCGGTGCAGATATCTTTCACGAAGCAGCCATCGATCTTAATGATATCGGCCTCCAGCCGCTTCAGGCGCTCAAAGTTGGCATAGCCGGTACCAAAGTCATCAATAGCAATGCGGAAGCCGTAATCCCGCAGCTGCTGGATATTGTTGATACTGCTTCCCGAGTCAGAGAAAGCCTGTTCCTCGGTGATCTCAATGACGATATCTTGCGGCGCAATGGCGTAGCGTTCAAAAAGCGCGATGATCTCAGCCGCAATCTCATCTTGCATCAGCGTCAGCGGCATCAGATTGACGGAGAACCGCGTTCCGGCCCGTTCGGACGGATGGCTGCGCATCCACTTCAGCAATTTTTCCATCACGTTCAGGTCAAATCGGTGGCTCAGGTTAAACTGAGCAATCAGCGGAATAAAGCGATCAGGCGTGATGATCTCCCCCTCGCTTTCAAGCCTTGAGAGGATTTCAAAGTACCCTTCCCCACGCGCGTTATGGATTGGCTGGGCGTAAAGGTGAAGCCCACCGATATCAAGGGCGCGTTTTATGCGGGCCAGCATCAGCACTCTGTCCGTCGTCTGACCGGAGACATCATCCAGACTGTTGGTTAACGCCAGGACGTTGTGCCCGGCACAGGACTGCTCGGAGAGCCAGCTCAGCTGACCCAGCGTGTGATGCAGGCTTTCTCCATCCGGCACTTCACCCCAGGAGGCGCCAAACTCGATGTCGAGCTCAGTCTTGTTCCAGATAATCTTACGGCTGTTCAGATGATCAACCATATATTGCAGACGTTCAGCCGTGCCCGGACCCAGCAAGACCACTACCAGCTCACTGCCCGGCAACTGGAAGAGCTTCTCGTCTTTTTGCAATAACGGTTGCAGCGACGCGGTTATCATCTTTTTACAATGTACACGCATGAGGATGCCGTAGTGACGGCTCAGGAATTCGAGATTATCCAGGCGCAGGCAGCAGACTTTGGCCTCGGGATGGTGCTGTAAAAACACTTCCAGCGCACGAATGTTAGGCAGACCGGTGAGCGGATCGGTAAGCGCCCTCTCCTGCCACCCCTGTTTCAGCCATTCACTTTTCTGGTAGATCCGCGACATGTAAAGCAGGCAGATGGCGAAAGAGATAAGCACCGACAGGATAAAGGAGAGCGAGTGGCCCGATTCAACGCCATTAAGAAAATTATAATTATAGGTCAACAGCATGAGCGCCGAGGCCGCCCAGAATAAAGAGATGAGCGCATAGCTCAGACGACCAATCCCCAGGGTGAAAAGAATGAAAACGATTGGCATCAAATAACCCGCAATAAACTGCGACTCAAAAGGCGCGCATAAAATAGCGATCATCGAGATCAACAGCATCAGCCACACAACGATAAATAACGCTTTTTTGTGACAAAAGAGGGGCTTCACGCTCCGCCGCCAGAATGTTCGGGCATAGCGAGGATTAATAATCATTCTTAACGGATAATAGAACATCATGGTGAAAATCAGGGCGGCACAAATCAGACTCTGAATATCGATAACGTTATAAATTGCAGAGCCTTCGCCGAAATAGGAGGAGATTGTCACCGGGAAATCAAATAAATATCCCGCCAGATACATCGATAATTTGATGCCCACAGGCACCATAAATCCGAGCCAGAAAATACGTATGCCAATGTACTTATTCGGTATGCTGTGTCGCCAGCGCTTGCCCAGCACCAGACGGATGACGCCACAGGCGGCGAAGACGGTAAACGTCTGACAACATGATAATACGGCATATTGTAGTGGTGCTAAATCAAGATTATAAATATTAGTAATACTAAAACTTAACAGCAAAGGAATGATTGCCCGTCGTCCAAATAACAACACGATGGCGAGCATGGCACTTAAGGGCAACCACGCCAGATAAACATCATTTTCGCTGACGATGGCCCGTGGAGAGATATAACGAGAAAAAGGAATCGCAATCAGGCTTAGCGCCAGGGCAATCATAAATATCTTTACATTATTGTAAATTTTTCTATTCATTAATCCGGATAATCTATTTTACCATCGTCTCATTGACCGCATGGATAATAGGTTTATTAATAACACGAATCAAGTTCAGGTCTATTTATAGACTTGTTTATTGATTTGGATTGAGGTGAGGTGTAGAAAACGACGTTAATTGCAACAAAAACAGTCTAAAATATTTTACAAGATATAAAAAAACCCCCGTCTTGCGACGAGGGTTTAAATTTTGGTGGAGCTAAGCGGGATCGAACCGCTGACCTCTTGCATGCCATGCAAGCGCTCTCCCAGCTGAGCTATAGCCCCACATGTTACTTTACCTACCGCACTCTGTTGGGTTCAGAGTTTGGTGGAGCTAAGCGGGATCGAACCGCTGACCTCCTGCATGCCATGCAGGCGCTCTCCCAGCTGAGCTATAGCCCCGTCGTAAAGCTGTCATGTTGACGGGCGGCATAATATGAATTCCGCCGCAGAGTGTCAACGGCAAATTCAGCCTCCGCCTTTCAATCGCCGAAAAATCATGCAAATGAATCACTTTGCGAGCCTGCTCGCAGCCAGGAGTTAAGCTTGTCACGTTTTCACGTAAAACGGTGCTATAAAATGAACCACTAATTAACCCCACAGATATTCAGGAAATTGTATGATCAAGGAACGAATGACGCCAGAAGAGTTAGCCCTGCTGACTGGCTATAGCCGACAGACCATCAATAAATGGGTACGCAAAGAGGGTTGGATTACATCGCCAAAGCCAGGCGTTCAGGGTGGCAAAGCGCGTCTGGTACACGTCAATGAAAAAGTGCGCGACTTTATTCGCAGCGCGCGCAGGGCAACAGAGACGCCGGAACTGCCAGATAAGGCGTACCACGAGGGCTCGCTTCATGCCCTGCTCCTGACGCTGGCGAATGAAATGACGCCGGAAGAGCAAAAGCAGATGACATCGCTGTTACTGCGGGAAGGGATTACCGGCTTGTTACAACGTTTAGGGATTCGCGACCAACGCTGATATGAAAAGATTACGCAGCAAAATGACCACGGAAGAGCTGGCGGACAGTCTGGGCGTAGCCCGACAAACCGTTAATCGCTGGATACGACAGAAGGGATGGAAAACGGAGGGTATCAACGGTGTAAAAGGCGGAAGAGCGAGGGTGATATGTATTGATGCGCACGTTAAGGAGCACATCATTAGTCTTCCCGCCATTCGTAACCGTCGGGCTGTTTACCATGTGGCGGAAAGCCCCTCCCACTACGGCGTGGCAACCTCATCCAGCCTGCTTCCACAAATTATCGACTCGCTGGAAAACATGACGACTGTCGAACAGGAACGTTTGCACAAGTTGCTCGCTCGTGAAGGGTTGCAGGGTTTTCTCACGCGTCTTGGTATTGCTGAATAACAGGCATAAAAAACGGCAGGTTACCCTGCCGTTTTTTGTATTACACGAGTATTACTGCTGGCTTTCACGCTCAGCAATAAAGCCCAGCGCTTTGTTGATACGCGCAACGCTACGTGATTTGCCGATGGCATGAACGGTCACGTCCAGCGCCGGAGACTGGCCTGCCCCCGTCACCGCAACGCGCAGCGGCATACCGACTTTACCCATGCCAATTTCCAGCTCATCAGCGGTAGCCTGAATCGCGTGGTGAACATTTTCCGCAGTCCATTCGTTAATGGCTTCGAGTTTATCACGCACCACTTCCAGCGGCTGACGCGCAACCGGACGCAGGTGTTTCTTGGCCGCGTCGGCGTCGAACGCGTCAAACTCTTCATAGAAGTAACGGCAGCTTTCAGCAATTTCTTTCAGCGTTTTGCAACGCTCGCCAAGCAGCTTCACCAGATCCGCCAGTTCAGGGCCCGTACGGGTATCGATGTTTGCCTGTTCAATGTGCCATTGCAGATAAGTCGCCACATATTCTGGCTGCATGGTATTGATGTAGTGATGGTTCAGCCACAGCAGTTTGTCAGTGTTGAACGCGCTGGCTGATTTGCTGACCGAGTTCAGAGAGAACAGCTCGATCATCTCTTCGCGGCTGAAGATCTCCTGGTCACCATGAGCCCAGCCCAGACGCACCAGGTAGTTCAGCAGCGCTTCCGGCAGATAGCCGTCATCACGGTACTGCATCACGCTCACCGCGCCATGACGTTTGGACAGCTTTTTACCGTCGTCACCGTTGATCATTGATACGTGCGCATACACCGGTACAGGCGCGTTCAGCGCTTTCAGAATGTTGATCTGACGCGGGGTGTTATTGATATGGTCTTCACCACGGATCACGTGAGTGATTTCCATATCCCAGTCGTCCACAACTACGCAGAAGTTATAGGTTGGCGATCCGTCAGTACGACGAATGATAAGGTCATCCAGCTCCTGGTTGCTGAATTCGATCGGGCCACGGATCTGGTCATCAAAGATAACAGAGCCATCCTGTGGGTTAGCAAAACGCACTACGCAAGGCTCATCCGCAGCATGCTCGCTGTGGTCATGGCGGCAACGACCGTCATAACGCGGTTTTTCGCCTTTTGCCATTTGCTCTTCACGCAGCGCATCCAGACGCTCCCTGGAGCAGTAGCACTTATAGGCCGTGCCTGCCACCAGCATCTCGTCAATTACGGCGTTATAGCGGTCAAAACGTTTGGTCTGGAAGTATGGACCTTCGTCCCACGCCAGATTCAGCCAGTTCATCCCATCCATAATGGCTTCAATTGCTTCCGGCGTTGAGCGCTCCAGATCGGTGTCTTCAATACGCAGCACAAACTCACCGTTGTTGTGACGTGCGAAAAGCCAGGAGTAGAGAGCGGTACGTGCACCACCGACATGCAGATAGCCTGTCGGGCTCGGCGCGAAGCGAGTTTTGATTTTCATGAAATGGCCTTACGTTATAAAGATGCCGGTAATCGGCAAATTCCGGGAAGAAAACAATGGGCAATATTCTATCACTGTGGGCCGATTCCTCAATGTCGATCACTTTATCCGGTTCGAGATTGCTGTTTTTGTTTATAAATCATGCGCCACAGTCCGTTTTGCGATCGTTTTGACTAATTTTACGACGAACGAATAAAAACTTTAGAAAATGCGTTGACTCATTTTCAACTCTCCCTATAATGCGACTCCACACAGCGGGGGTGATTAGCTCAGTTGGTAGAGCATCTCCTTTACACGGAGGGGGTCGGCGGTTCGAGCCCGTCATCACCCACCATCTACTTCGGTAGACTCGCAATGTAGATAAGCATTGAGATTGGGCGATTAGCTCAGTTGGTAGAGCATCTCCTTTACACGGAGGGGGTCGGCGGTTCGAGCCCGTCATCGCCCACCATTCTCACCTTATCGCAGCAGTTCCGAAATGGGCGATTAGCTCAGTTGGTAGAGCATCTCCTTTACACGGAGGGGGTCGGCGGTTCGAGCCCGTCATCGCCCACCATTTCGGGTCGTTAGCTCAGTTGGTAGAGCAGTTGACTTTTAATCAATTGGTCGCAGGTTCGAATCCTGCACGACCCACCAATGTAAAAAAGCGCCCTAAAGGCGCTTTTTTGCTATCTGCGATATAGCACATCCCCATTGCAGCCAGACCGCTTGTTTTACTCAAGCTCACGCCTTCTTTGCCGATACCTCTATTTTATGGCGAAAAGGATCTCAATATGACAACTCTTAAGCCCGTTTCTCTGTCGGCGATGGAAATCGGCAGCGTAGATAACAGCTCCGGCGGAAACGACATTGCTTCTCAAATCACCCGTCTGACCAAACAGATAACGAAAGTCACTCAGCAGCTCAAAGAAGTGGCCATGGGTGATGCCACAGCAGAAGAGAAGCAAAAGCAGCAGGAATTACTCGAATCTCAGCTGGCTATGTTGCAGGCACAGCTGGCGCAATTGCAGCGTCAGCAGGCAGAAGAGGCGATGCCAAAACAGGAAAAAGGTCAGGCAGTCGCGGAAGGCATCAATAAGCCCTCCGCGGAGCATCAGATTAATATCTACATCTGATTATTGGTTTCGTTAAAAAGTGGATCGCGTGTGCGGGCCTCCATCAAACGTTCGGCCTGCATACGCACCACATCCCAGCAGGCATGCGCCGCGCCGGAAAGTGACCTGTTTTTACGGCGTACCAGCATCAGCTGGCGTTCGACACAGGGTACGAAACGCTTCACCGTTAAACGACTCCCCTGCGGCAGTGGCAGCGCCAGCGCCGGCAGAACGCTGATGCCAATCCCCGCTTCGACCATCGGGAAGAGCGTGGCAGGATGCCCGATCTCCTGCACAATGGTTGCCTTAACACCCTGCGCGGCCAGTGCGGCATCTATCAGCGGACGGCTGCCTGATGCATAATCCTGTAACACCAGGTTTGCCCCCTGCAAGGCCTGCCAGGCCACCTGTGGCAGCGATGCCAGCGGATCATCATCGCGGCAGAGCAATAAAAAGGGCTCCGAGAGCACCACTTCACATTCCAGGTCGCTTACCGCTCCGGGATCAATAACGATGCCAAAATCCACATCCCCCTGACGGATACTCTCCAGTACCCACTGCTGCGGCCTGTCGTGCAAAACAAAATCGATATCCGGATAGCGGTGATTACTTTCAGCGATACACTGGGGAATAAGATGCGCTGAAATCGTCTGGCTCGCCGCCACTCTCACGGTACCGGAAAGCTGTTGTCCGAGCCGGCCAACATCCCTGAGCGTACTGTTCAGTTCATCCAGCAGCCTTTCCAGTCGCATTGCCAGCTGCTGTCCCGCTTCGGTGAGTACCACTTCTCGCGTCGTACGGTCGAGCAGCTTCACTCCCGTTTGCGTTTCAAGCTCCTTAACGCTATGGCTCACCGCCGACTGGCTGAGGCCAATGATCTCCCCTGCCCGGCTAAAGCTGCGGGCCTGCGCGACGGTGACGAAAACGCGAAGCTGACGTAACGAATAATTCATCTGTTTAATTCATGAATGGATGCAATAAATCAATTTTATTTCTCAAAGGGAAGAAAGCACAATAGCGGCATCTGTTTTCAGGAGTGATTATGAAACTTTTTCGTATCCTTGATCCGTTTACGCTGACCCTGATTGGTGTCGTCTTGCTGGCCTCGTTCTTCCCGGCGCGGGGCAGTTTCGTTCCGGTTATTGAAGGGCTGACCACGGCAGCCATTGCCCTTCTGTTCTTTATGCATGGCGCCAAACTCTCCCGGGAAGCCATTATTGCAGGCGGTAGCCACTGGCGACTGCACCTGTGGGTAATGTGCAGCACCTTTATCCTTTTCCCGGTTCTGGGCGTGCTGTTCGCCTGGTGGGCGCCGGTGAATGTCGATCCGGCGCTGTATACCGGTTTCCTTTATCTGTGCATTTTACCGGCCACCGTGCAGTCCGCTATTGCCTTTACCTCGCTGGCGGGCGGTAACGTCGCGGCGGCGGTCTGTTCTGCTTCCGCTTCCAGCCTGCTGGGGATCTTTGTTTCACCGCTGCTGGTCGGTCTGCTGATGAACATGCACGGTGCGGAAGGCAATCTGGAGCAGGTGGGTAAAATTTGTCTGCAACTGCTGCTGCCGTTTGTGCTCGGACACTTATCCCGTCCCTGGATTGGGGCGTTTGTGGCGAAACATAAAAAATGGATCGGGAAAACGGACCAAAGCTCAATTCTGCTGGTGGTTTACACGGCCTTCAGCGAAGCCGTGGTGAACGGCATCTGGCACAGGGTGGGCGCTGGATCGCTGCTGTTTATTGTGGTGGTAAGCATCGTTCTGCTGGCCATTGTCATCGCGGTTAACGTCTTTGTGGCCCGCAAATGCGGCTTCAATAAAGCCGATGAAATCACCATTGTATTTTGCGGATCGAAAAAGAGCCTCGCCAACGGGATCCCAATGGCCAATATTCTGTTCCCGACGTCCGTCATTGGGATGATGGTGTTGCCGCTGATGATTTTCCATCAGATCCAGCTGATGGTATGTGCAGTACTGGCGCGGCGTTACAAGGCGCAGACGGAAAAGCTGGCGCAGGAAGAGACCCGCGCCGCGAAAGTTTAAGGACGTTTCAGGGGCTGAACCAGCTGGGTCAGCCCCTCCGTTTTGATCAGTAACGTGATAGCCATCAGTTCGCCCAGACGCCCGGCGGGGAATTCATCCTTACGGGCAAACCACAGCAGATACTCTTCCGGTAAATCAATCAGCCTGCGGCCCTTATATTTACCGAACGGCATCTCCGTATTGGCGATCTCAACGAGCTGCTCTTTTTCCACGTCACTCTCCTAACAGGCGCATCATTTCCGCTTCATCGATCACCTCGATGCCAAGCTCCTGCGCTTTTGCCAGCTTCGAACCGGCCGCTTCCCCGGCAATCACCAGGTCGGTTTTCTTCGATACGCTTCCCGCCACTTTTGCCCCCAGCGCCACCAGGCGCGCTTTCGCGTCATCGCGCGAGAGCTGGCTCAGGCTGCCGGTCAGCACCACCGTTTTACCGGCAAACGGGCTGTCGATCTCTTCGGCATTAACCACTACCGGTGCAGGCCAGTGAATGCCCTGTTCCAGTAATTTACCGATCACTTCACGGTTGCTCTCTTCGGCGAAGAAGTTGAAAACATGGGTAGCGACCACAATGCCGACATCAGGGACTTTCTGTAGCTCGTCGATGGTGGCTTTCTCCAGCGCGTCCAGCGTGCCGAAATACGCCGCCAGCCCTGCCGCTGTCGCCTCGCCGACTTCACGAATGCCGAGCGCGTAAAGGAAACGGGCAAAGGTGGTGTTTTTGGCCGCCTCGAGCGCGTTAACGATGTTCTGGGCAGATTTTGGCCCCATACGATCAAGACCGGTCAGCTTACCTGCCGTCAGGGTAAAGAGGTCCGCTGGCGTATGGACGTACTCTTTCTCAACTAACTGGTCGATAATCTTGTCACCCATTCCGTCGACGTCCATCGCCCGGCGGGAGACAAAGTGCTTCAGGGACTCTTTACGCTGCGCGCCGCAGATTAACCCGCCCGTACAGCGCGTTACCGCTTCACCTTCCACGCGCTCAACGTCCGAACCACATACCGGACAGTGGGCTGGAAACTCGATGGCACGGGTATCGGCAGGACGTTCAGACTCAACAACGTTAACCACCTGTGGGATCACGTCGCCCGCGCGGCGAATCACCACTTTGTCACCAATGCGCAGGCCCAGGCGGGCAATTTCATCGGCGTTATGCAGCGTGGCGTTACTTACCAGCACGCCAGCCACCTGCACAGGCTCCAGACGCGCCACAGGCGTAATCGCCCCCGTACGCCCTACCTGAAACTCCACGTCGCGAACGAAGGTCATCTGCTCCTGCGCCGGGAACTTAAAGGCTACCGCCCAGCGCGGCGCACGGGCCACAAATCCTAACTGTTCCTGCAACGCCAGCGAGTTAACCTTGATCACCACGCCATCAATATCAAACCCGAGCGTGGGACGATCCTCTTCAACCTTGTGATAGAACGCCAGCACCGCCTCCGGAGAGTCGCAGAGCTGCACGCGGTTGCTAACCGGTAACCCCCACTCTTTGAACTGCATTAAACGACCCAGGTGAGTATCTGGCAGGTCACCGCCTTCCAGGATCCCGACGCCGTAGCAGAAGAAAGTAAGCGGTCGCTTCGCGGTGATTCGTGGATCGAGCTGACGCAGCGAACCTGCCGCCGCGTTACGCGGGTTTGCAAACACTTTCCCACCGGTACGACGCGCTTCTTCGTTGATCTTCTCGAAGCCCGCCTGCGGAAGGAACACTTCCCCGCGCACTTCCAGCCGGGCGGGAATGTTATCGCCACGCAGTTTCAGCGGGATCGCACGAATAGTGCGCACATTAGTGGTGATGTCTTCCCCGGTAGTGCCGTCGCCGCGCGTTGCGGCACGCACCATCACGCCGTTCTCATAAAGAATGCTAACGGCCAGACCATCCAGCTTTAGCTCGCAGCACCAGCTCAGATTGTCGATGCTCTTCAGGCGATCCTGCACACGCTTGTTGAAAGCCAGAAAACTCTCTTCATCAAACACGTTATCCAGCGACAGCATCGGCACTTCATGGCGCACCTGGCTGAAAGCGCCCAGCGGTTCCGCGCCGACGCGCTGCGTTGGGGAATCGGGCGTAATCAGTTCGGGGTGCTGCGCTTCCAGCTCGCGCAGTTCACGCATCAGGCGGTCATATTCCGCATCCGGCACTTCCGGTGCGTCCATAACATGATAGAGATATTCATGATGGCGAAGCGTGGTTCGCAGTTCAGTAAGTTGTTGTTCGATTGAGTCCATATCGCACCATCAATGAGAAAAACCCCCGACAGGCGGGGGTTGAGGAGGAGGTGAAGTTAACGCGACGATTACGCGTTCGCTTCCTTAACTTCGCGGATGCGGTCCTGATACTCGCGCAGTTTCTGCGGCGTCATCATTCGACGCTGATCGTCGAGCACCACACCGCCCACTTCGTCGGCGATGTGCTGAGCGGACTGTAGCATCAGCTTAAAGTTTTGCAGCTCGTCACCGTAGGACGGCACCTGCATAAAGATCGTAACCCCCGGCGTGACGAAATCACCGGTCATTTCCGGGTCAAACGTGCCTGGATTGACCATATTGGCCAGGCTAAACAGCGCCGGACCGCTACCGTCAGGACTCAGGTGGCGATGGAAAATATTCATGTCGCCGAACTTGAAGCCTGCCTGTTGGATGCTGTTAAGCAGCACGTCACCGTTCAGATGGGTGCCATGATGAGCAGCCACGTTCATGATGATCACTGCTTCTTTACGCTGCGGCTTTTCAACAACCGGTTCTGGCTCTGCGACCGGCTCTGGCTCAACGCGCGGAGCGGGCTGTGGCGCAGGCGGTTCAGGCTGCGGCTGCGGTTGTTGTACCGGCTGCGGCTGCTGAACAGGCTGTGGCTGATGCACTGGCTGTGCAGGCTGTTGCACAGGTTGCGGCTGTACAGGCTGTGGCGCAACGGGCTGCTGTTGCACAGGCTGCTGCGGCGGATGACGAACAGGTTCTTCCACTGGCGGCGGCGCTGGCTGGCGCGGCTGGGCAGAAGCATACGGTGGTTGATACTGGTGCTGCGGAGCGCGGGGGGCTTCATGCTCTCCATGCGCTGCGCCGGGCGCAGTATTGACCCGATGAACACGAACTTCACCCACGCCGTCGTCGTCAGGACCGTCGATGTCGTCTTCAACGTCATCGTCGTCACGACTGGACTTCATGCGCTTCAGTGGACGATCGCGAAACATAGAGGAACGCTCTTTACGGCTGGTCCAGAAACCATGTACCAGTAAAGCGATTATGGCGATCGCGCCAACAATGATTAATATCAGACGCAAATCCTGCATCATTATATTCTCTGTTGTTCTAACACCTTGCCACCACGGCAAACATTTACTCACTAAGAGTATTTGCCGTTTACGTCAAGTGCAAGTGTATGCAGAGCATTCACAGCATAAAGATGAACTAAATCGTGCTTTTTGCTGGTTTTTCGAACATTTCCGAACTGGTCATTGGCCCGTAACTGGATAATATAGGCGGGCAATTCCACTGGTTGTGTAAAAAGGAGTACAGCCTGGTATGGTTTCAACATCTTCTTCTGCCCCACGCAGCGGGGTCTGGTACTTTTCTCAGGGCTGGAAACTGGTCTCCCTGCCGGGCATTCGACGCTTCGTTATTTTGCCGTTACTGATCAACATTATTCTGATGGGCGGGGCCTTCTGGTGGCTGTTCACCAGACTGGAAAGCTGGATCCCTTCCCTGATGAGCTATGTGCCGGACTGGTTACAGTGGCTAGACTACCTGCTCTGGCCGATTGCGGTTATCTCCGTGCTGCTGGTTTTCGGCTATTTCTTTTCGACGATAGCAAACTGGATAGCCGCGCCGTTCAACGGTCTGCTGGCCGAACAGCTGGAAGCGCGCCTGACCGGTGCGACGCCACCTGACACGGGCGTACTGGGGATCGTGAAAGATCTCCCCCGCATCATGAAGCGTGAATGGCAGAAGTTCGCCTGGTACCTGCCGCGGGCGATTGTGCTGCTTATTCTTTATTTTGTACCCGGGATTGGCCAGACGGTCGCGCCCGTGCTGTGGTTCCTGTTCAGCGCCTGGATGCTCGCTATCCAGTACTGTGATTATCCGTTCGATAACCACAAAGTGCCGTTTAAAGAGATGCGCACTGCCCTGCGCACTCAGAAGGTTGCCAACATGCAGTTTGGCGCGCTGACCAGCCTGTTCACCATGATCCCTTTCCTGAATTTGTTCATCATGCCCGTTGCCGTTTGCGGCGCGACGGCGATGTGGGTGGACTGCTACCGTGCTAAGCACGCGTTATGGAAGTAATGCAAAAATGTGTAAAAGAGGGGTGGCTTATGCCGCCCCTTATTCCATACTGATCCCCATTATTTCCTTGCAGCATATAGATATGCGATTTCCTTACTTCCCCATACCTGTTCAACAGGTATGCTGGGTCGGTATCCCAATTTCATACAGTTAAGGACAGGCCATGAGTAAGATTTATGAAGACAACTCGCTGACTATCGGTCATACGCCCTTGGTTCGACTGAACCGTATCGGTAATGGACGCATTCTGGCGAAGGTCGAATCTCGTAACCCAAGCTTCAGCGTTAAATGCCGTATCGGTGCGAATATGATTTGGGATGCTGAAAAGCGTGGCGTGCTGAAACCTGGCGTTGAGCTGGTTGAACCCACCAGTGGCAATACCGGTATCGCTCTGGCCTATGTTGCGGCGGCGCGTGGCTATAAGCTGACGCTGACTATGCCTGAAACCATGAGCATTGAGCGTCGTAAGCTGCTGAAAGCGCTGGGTGCGAACCTGGTCCTGACCGAAGGCGCAAAAGGCATGAAGGGCGCGATTCAGAAGGCCGAAGAAATTGTTGCCAGCGATCCGACAAAGTATCTGCTGCTCCAGCAGTTCAGCAACCCGGCCAACCCGGAAATTCATGAGAAAACCACCGGCCCGGAAATCTGGGAAGATACCGACGGTCAGGTTGATGTGTTTATCTCCGGCGTAGGCACCGGCGGTACGCTGACCGGTGTGTCTCGCTATATTAAAGGCACGAAAGGTAAAAAAGATCTGATTACCGTTGCCGTTGAGCCAACCGACTCACCGGTTATCGCTCAGGCGCTGGCAGGCGAAGAGATCAAACCTGGCCCACACAAAATCCAGGGTATCGGCGCTGGCTTTATTCCAGGCAACCTGGATCTGAAGCTGATCGATAAAGTCGTCGCCATTACCAATGAAGAAGCCATCTCCACGGCGCGTCGCCTGATGGACGAGGAAGGCATTCTGGCGGGTATCTCTTCCGGTGCGGCGGTTGCGGCAGCCCTCAAACTGCTGGAAGATGAAACCTTTACCAATAAGAACATTGTGGTTATCCTACCGTCTTCGGGTGAGCGTTACTTAAGCACAGCACTGTTTGCCGATCTCTTCACAGAGAAAGAACTGCAACAGTGATGCCAGCATGTTAAAAACGCGTAAAAAAGCACCTTTTCAGGTGCTTTTTTGTGGCCTGCTTCAAAGTTTTACCCCTCCTGGCATTGCTTCACCCCGTTGGGTCTGGTATTTAAACCAGCAATTATTTTGATGCGCGAAATTAATCGGTGAACGAAATAGCGCTGCTGAATCGATTTTATGATTTGGTTCAAGTCTTGCTTTCACTGCATAATGTTTAATGACGATTGAAACGTCAGCGCTAACTATACAGGCTAAAGTTAAGTCGCCAGGCTAGACTTTAGTTCCACAACACTAAACCTATAAGTTGGGGAAATACAATGTTCCAGCAAGAAGTTACCATTACCGCTCCGAACGGTCTGCACACCCGCCCTGCTGCTCAGTTTGTTAAAGAAGCGAAAGGCTTCACTTCTGAAATCACTGTGACTTCCAACGGCAAAAGCGCTAGCGCAAAAAGCCTGTTCAAGCTGCAAACTCTGGGCCTGACTCAGGGTACCGTTGTTACCATCTCCGCTGAAGGTGAAGACGAGCAGAAAGCAGTTGAGCATCTGGTTAAGCTGATGGCTGAACTCGAGTAAGTTTACCGGGTTCTTTTCAATATCAGTCACAAGTAAGGTAGGGTTATGATTTCAGGCATTTTAGCATCCCCGGGTATCGCTTTCGGCAAAGCATTGCTGCTGAAAGAAGACGAAATCGTCATTGACCGGAAAAAAATTTCTGCCGACAAGGTTGATCAGGAAGTTGAACGTTTTCTGAGCGGTCGTGCCAAGGCATCTGCGCAACTGGAAGCGATTAAAACTAAAGCTGGCGAAACTTTCGGTGAAGAAAAAGAAGCCATCTTCGAAGGGCACATTATGCTGCTCGAAGATGAGGAGCTGGAGCAGGAAATCATAGCCCTGATTAAAGATAAAGGCATGACGGCCGACGCGGCTGCGCATGAAGTTATCGAAGGTCAGGCATCTGCCCTGGAAGAGCTGGACGATGAATACCTGAAAGAACGTGCGGCTGACGTACGTGACATCGGTAAGCGCCTGCTGCGCAACATCCTGGGTCTGGCCATCATCGATCTGAGCGCGATTCAGGACGAAGTCATCCTGGTTGCCGCTGACCTGACCCCGTCTGAAACCGCACAGCTGAACCTGAACAAGGTGCTGGGTTTCATTACAGATGCAGGTGGACGTACCTCCCACACCTCAATCATGGCGCGTTCTCTGGAGCTGCCAGCCATTGTGGGTACCGGTAGCGTTACCTCCCAGGTTAAAAACGACGACTATCTGATTCTGGATGCCGTAAACAATGTGGTTTACGTCAACCCAACTAACGATGTGATCGAGCAGCTGCGTTCCGTTCAGGAGCAGGTTGCTACCGAGAAAGCGGAACTTGCTAAACTGAAAGATCTGCCAGCTATCACGCTGGACGGCCATCAGGTTGAAGTGTGCGCTAACATCGGTACCGTACGTGACGTTGACGGCGCTGAGCGCAACGGCGCGGAAGGTGTAGGTCTGTATCGTACTGAATTCCTGTTCATGGATCGCGACGCTCTGCCAACGGAAGAAGAGCAGTTTGCAGCGTACAAAGCGGTTGCGGAAGCGTGCGGCTCGCAGGCTGTAATCGTCCGTACCATGGACATCGGTGGCGACAAAGAGCTGCCGTACATGAACTTCCCGAAAGAAGAGAACCCGTTCCTGGGCTGGCGTGCCGTGCGTATCGCCATGGATCGCAAAGAGATCCTGCGTGACCAGGTTCGCGCTATTCTGCGTGCCTCCGCTTTCGGTAAACTGCGCATCATGTTCCCGATGATCATCTCTGTTGAAGAAGTGCGTGCACTGAAGAAAGAGATCGAAATCTACAAACAGGAACTGCGCGACGAAGGTAAAGCATTTGACGAATCCATTGAGATCGGCGTGATGGTGGAAACACCGGCAGCCGCGACCATTGCGCGTCATTTAGCCAAAGAAGTTGATTTCTTTAGTATCGGTACCAATGATTTAACGCAGTACACCCTGGCAGTTGACCGTGGTAATGATATGATTTCACATCTCTACCAGCCAATGTCACCGTCCGTACTGAATTTGATCAAGCAAGTTATTGATGCTTCTCATGCAGAAGGTAAATGGACTGGCATGTGTGGTGAGCTTGCAGGCGACGAACGTGCTACACTTCTGTTGCTGGGTATGGGTCTGGACGAATTCTCTATGAGCGCCATTTCCATCCCGCGCATTAAGAAGATTATCCGTAACACGAACTTCGAAGATGCGAAGGTGTTAGCAGAGCAGGCTCTTGCTCAACCGACAACGGACGAGTTAATGACGCTGGTTAACAAGTTCATTGAAGAAAAAACAATCTGCTAATCCACGAGATGCGGCCCAATTTACTGCTTAGGAGAAGATCATGGGTTTGTTCGATAAACTGAAATCTCTGGTTTCTGATGACAAGAAAGACTCCGGAACTATTGAGATTGTTGCTCCGCTCTCCGGCGAGATCGTCAACATCGAAGACGTGCCGGATGTAGTGTTTGCTGAGAAAATCGTTGGTGATGGCATTGCTATCAAACCAACTGGCAACAAAATGGTTGCTCCAGTTGACGGCACCATCGGTAAAATTTTTGAAACCAACCATGCGTTCTCTATCGAATCCGATAGCGGTATCGAACTGTTCGTTCACTTCGGTATCGACACCGTTGAACTGAAAGGCGAAGGCTTCAAACGTATCGCAGAAGAAGGCCAGCGTGTTAAAGTTGGCGACCCGGTAATTGAATTCGATCTGCCGCTGCTGGAAGAAAAAGCGAAGTCTACCCTGACTCCGGTTGTTATCTCCAACATGGACGAAATCAAAGAACTGATCAAACTGTCTGGCAGCGTCACCGTGGGTGAAACCCCGGTTATCCGCATCAAGAAGTAATTCTTGCCGCACAGAAAAATGGCGCCTTCGGGCGCCATTTTTGTTTATGCCGGCAGGATAAGCTCGTCATAGCCTTTCGACTGCGTATAGATCATAACGTCAGTCACCCGATCGCCCGCCATGCGAATGGCATCGGCAACGGTTTTCCCTCCCACAATGCCGCTGACCAGCTCCGAACAGAACAGATCGCCCGTTCCTTTCAGATCCGTCTCTACGCGCGGGTGCGCGCTTACGGTAACACCTTCTTCGCTCACCAGCACAACGTGGATATTCTGCGGATCGTCAGACACTGGCGCACTGGTGATCGCTACCCATTTCAGCGAGTCGGACAGCAGCCCCTGCGCGGCGGCAATGGCGCTCTCCGGCGTACGGCACGGTTTGCCGCTCAGCACTTCCAGTTCATACACGTTGGGCGTAATGCCCTGGGCCAGCGGGAGCAGATGCTCACGGTAGGCTTCAGGAATATCCGGCTTCACGTACATCCCGCTATCGATATCCCCAATTACCGGGTCGACCAGCACCAGCAGATCGGGATGTTGCACTTTGATTGCCTTCAGCCACTGCGCCAGCAGCGCGATCTGGCTGGCGCTGCCCATATAGCCGGTGGTGACCGCTTTAAGCTCGCGCAGGATCTCGCGCTCTTCCAGCGCCTTAAGGTAGCCGCTGAACCACTCGTCCGGGATCACCCCGCCGTAGAAGGTGTCGTAGTGCGGCGTATTGCTGAACAGCACCGTTGGCACGGCGGTAACGTTCAGCCGGTGGGTGCGAATATTCGGCACCGCGATGCTGTTTCCCACGCTGCCGTACACCACCTGCGACTGTACGGCGACAATATCGGTTTGCTGCGCCCGGGTGTTATCCCGGAATAAAATCATCTCCATGACGCTTAAATCCCCGCCCCCTGCGAATAACTCTCTTCACCAAAGACGCCGGTAGACAGGTAACGGTCGCCGCGATCGCAAATAATCGCTACGACCACCGCTCCCGGCGTGGACTCGGCCACCCGGATCGCGCCCGCTACGGCACCGCCAGAGCTGACGCCGCAGAAGATACCTTCACGCACGGCCAGCTCACGCATGGTATTTTCCGCCTCGCGCTGATGAATATCCAGCACCTGGTCCACAAGCTGCGCATTAAAGATGCCCGGCATATACTCCGCCGGCCAGCGGCGGATGCCCGGAATACTGCTCCCCTCTTCCGGTTGCAGGCCGACAATCGTCACCGGCTTCTCCTGTTCGCGCAGAAAGCGTGACACACCGGTGATCGTGCCCGTGGTCCCCATGCTGGAGACAAAGTGGGTGATGCGCTCGTCGGTTTGCTGCCAGATTTCCGGGCCAGTGGTGGTGTAGTGCGCGTACGGGTTGTCCGGGTTGTTGAACTGGTCGAGAAGCTTGCCTTCCCCGCGCTCCGACATCGCTAACGCTAAATCTCGCGCCCCTTCCATCCCCTGCTCTTTGCTCACCAGAATCAGCTCGGCTCCATAGGCGCGCATGGCGGCCCGGCGCTCCTGGCTCATGTTATCCGGCATCAGCAGCTTCATGCGGTAGCCTTTCAGGGCGGCAATCATCGCCAGCGCAATTCCGGTATTTCCGCTGGTGGCCTCAATGAGCACGTCGCCTGGCTTAATTTCACCGCGCTTCTCGGCCTGGACAATCATCGACAGTGCCGCCCGGTCTTTCACCGACCCCGCCGGGTTATTGCCTTCGAGTTTGACCCAGATTTCGCTGCCGTTATCAGGCCCCATGCGCTGAAGTTTGACCAGAGGGGTGTTGCCGATGGTGTGTTCGAGTGTATTCACGATTTTTACTCAATAAAAAAGCCGGGTGGCGCTTAGCTTACCCGGCCTACAAGACGCAGTGATAACTGTAGGCCCGGTCAGCGCAGCGCCACCGGGCGATAAACATACTAATAACCTATCAGGCTGACTCCGCCAGAGCAATATCCTCGCGCGTTTCAATGCGCTCGTTACCGTGATAAATGCGCGCGTGTTGCAGCCCCACAAAAAGACGCTCCCCCCGGTGCGGCGGCTCGTCGTCACGCATAACCACGCTCAGCGGCTCGGTATACCAGCCCAGGGGTTGTACCACTAATTGGGTGTAGTGCCCTTTAGGGCTAGCTTCCAGCACCTGCACCGGAAGCGGTGAATCCAGGCTGGTACGGCGGCTGACGTCCACTTCCCACGGACGCAGGAACAGATCCACCGGCCCCTGATGCGCGGAGGTATACCCCAGCGGCCAGCGGTGCGCGCCAACGTGGAACTGACCGCCGCGAATGGTGCCCTGAAGGCGGTTTACTTCCCCCATAAACTCCAGCACAAAGCGGGTCGCCGGTTCACGCCAGAGCTGCTCTGGCTCGTCAACCTGCTCAATGTTGCCCTGACTCATCACTACCACGCGATCGGCCACTTCCATCGCCTCTTCCTGATCGTGGGTCACGAAAACGCTGGTGAACTGGAGTTCCTCATGCAGCTGACGCAGCCAGCGGCGCAGCTCTTTTCGCACCTGTGCATCCAGCGCGCCAAACGGTTCGTCCAGCAGCAGGATTTGCGGTTCAACGGCTAACGCACGCGCCAGCGCCACGCGCTGCTTCTGCCCGCCGGAAAGTTGAGCCGGGAAGCGGTCCGCCAGATGCGCAAGCTGCACCATCTCCAGCAGTTTGGTCACTTTCGCTTTGATGGCGGCGGCATCTGGACGTTCACGACGCGGCAGCACGGTCAGGCCAAACGCGATGTTGTCGAATACCGTCATGTGGCGGAACAGCGCATAATGCTGAAATACAAAGCCCACTTTACGGTCGCGGGCGTGCAGGCGGCTAACGTCCGTACCGTGGAAGCGAATATGTCCGCTGGTCTGGTGTTCAAGCCCGGCGATAATACGCAGCAGCGTGGTTTTACCGGAGCCAGACGGCCCCAGCAGCGCCACCATTTGTCCGGAAGGGATATCCAGCGAGATATCATTCAGCACCTGGGTGCGACCAAAAGACTTCTTAATATTGGCAATCTCAATGCTCATGATTTCCCTCCTGATGCTGACGTTTTTCCTGATTCTCTAAACGCCACTGCACCATACTCTTCAAAAACAGGGTCAAAATCGCCATCAGCGTCAGCAACGCTGCGGCAGTAAAGGAACCGACGGTGTTGTAGTCCTGTTCCAGTAATTCAATCTGTAACGGCAGCGACAGGGTTTCGCCGCGAATCGAGCCGGATACCACCGACACCGCGCCAAACTCACCGATCGCACGGGCGTTGGTCAGCACCACGCCGTAAAGCAGTGCCCAGCGGATATTCGGCAGCGTGACGCGGCGGAACATCTGCCACCCGGAAGCGCCGAGCAGCACCGCGGCTTCATCTTCATGGCTGCCCTGGCTGAGCATCACCGGCACCAGCTCGCGCACCACGAACGGACAGGTGACAAAGACGGTCACCAGCACCATTCCCGGCCAGGCGAACATGATTTGCAGGTCGTGCTCATCCAGCCAGCCGCCCAGCGGGCCATTGGAGCCGTAGAAGAGCAGATAAACCAGACCCGCCACCACCGGAGACACCGCAAACGGGATATCCAGCAGGGTCAGCAGCAGCTGACGCCCCGGGAAGTTAAAGCGCGTTACCAGCCAGGCCAGCAATACGCCAAACACCAGATTCACCGGGACGGTGATCAGGGCAATCATCACCGTCAGCCAGATGGCGTGGAGCATGTCCGGATCGGCCAGGTTTTGCAGCGCGGGCATAATCCCTTTGCTGAAGGCCTGCACGAAGATGTACACCATCGGCACGACGAGAATGAATGCGGAGACCAGCACGCCGGTACCAATCAGAAACCATTTGCCCCAGTTGATGCGGGGCGCGTCATAGCGCTTCAATTGCGTAACTTCCGCCATCAGTGACCTACCACACGTCGACCAAAGCGACTTTGCAGAGTGTTAATCGAAAACAGTAGCAGCAGCGACGCGGCAAGGATCACCGAGGCAATCGCGCTCGCGGCCGGATAATCAAACTCCTGCAAACGGACAAAAATCATCAGCGAGGTCACTTCGGTTTTCCACGCGATGTTCCCGGCGATAAAAATGACCGCGCCAAATTCACCGAGGCTGCGGGTAAAGGAAAGCGCCACCCCCGCCAGCAAGGCCGGAGAAAGTTCCGGCAGCACAACCTTAAGAAAACTCTGCCAGCGCGTGGCGCCCAGGGTCTCCGCAGCCTCTTCGTATTCGGGGCCTAACTCTTCCAGCACCGGCTGCACGGTACGTACCACAAACGGGATGCTGGTAAAGGCCATCGCCACCGCGATACCGATCCAGGTATAGGTCACTTTAATATCAAACTTCGCCAGCCATTCGCCGTAAAAGCCGTTCACGGAGAACAGCGACGCCAGCGTCAAACCGGCCACAGCCGTCGGCAGGGCAAACGGCAGATCCATCAGGGCGTCGAGCAGCGTGCGGCCCGGGAAGCGATAGCGGGTTAAGATCCATGCCATCAGCAGGCCAAACACGCCGTTAAAAATCGAGGCCACGAATGCAGACAGCAGCGTGACCTTGTAGGCCGCCACCACCTGCGGGTTGGTGACCACTTCCCAGTACTGGGACCAGCTCATCTCAGCGAGCTGCATCACCAGAGCGCTGAGCGGTAACAATAAAATCAGACAGACGAACAGCAGGCTGGTCCCGAGGCTTAAGGTAAAACCCGGCAGCACACGTCTTGTTGATCCTGCAAACATTACTTACGCCCCGCCGCCAGCAATTTGTCTAACTCACCGCCGCTGGCAAAATGCGTTTTCATCACCTCAGGCCAGGCGCCGAAATGATCTTCCACGCGGAACAGCTCGGTCTGCGGGAATTTGTCTTTCAGCTTGTTCATCACGTCCGGATTATTAACGCGGTAGTAATAGTCAGTAATCACCGTCTGCGCCTGCGGGCTGTACAGATAGTTGAGATAGGCTTTTGCCGCTTTCTCAGTGCCGTTGGCTTTGACGTTTTTATCCACCCACGCCACCGGGAATTCGGCCAGAATGTTGGTTTTCGGGATAACCACTTCGAAGCCCTGCGCTTCGTACTGTTTACGAATATTGTTCACTTCGGATTCAAAGCTGATCAGCACGTCGCCCAGCCCGCGCTCGGCGAAGGTGGTGGTTGCGCCCCGGCCGCCGGTATCAAACACTTCGACGTTTTTCAGGAACTGGGTCATAAACTGTTCGGTTTTCGCTTTATCGTTACCGTCAGCTTTGTCCGCCGCGCCCCACGCCGCCAGATAGGTATAACGCGCGTTGCCGGAGGTTTTCGGATTCGGGAAAATCAGCTTGACGTCAGAACGCACCAGGTCGTTCCAGTCGTGAATGTTTTTCGGGTTGCCCTTGCGCACCAGGAAGCCCATGGTGGAGTAGAACGGCGAACTGTTGTTCGGCAGGCGGCTTTGCCAGTCCGCCGGGATCAGCTTGCCTTTGTCGTGCAGGATCTGCACGTCCGTGACCTGGTTGTAGGTCACCACATCCGCTTTCAGCCCCTGCAAAATGGCCAGCGCCTGCTTGGATGAGCCAGCGTGCGACTGTTTGATGGTCAGCTTGTCGCCGCTGTTATCTTTCGCCCACTGCTGTTCAAATGCGGGATTAAGGGCGGCAAACAGCTCGCGTGAAACATCATAAGAACTGTTCAGCAACTCGGTTGCCTGCGCCTGCGCCACCAGCAGTAAACCTGCCAGTGCCAGCGATCCTTTTTTCAGTACAGTAACGGCCATTGCGCACCCTTATAAATGTGATGACTATCTTATAGTCATAATATTTATAACGGAGTCTAAAGGAGTAACGGTTTTATATACCGTTTGGTGATTTAGAAGCAGAAAAGGGAATAAGGGGTGCGGGAGAAATTGCCGGGTGGCGCTAACGCTTACCCGGCCTACGAATGGAGAGCGATTTACAGCGCCAGCAGGCGCTCAACGGACGGCGCAAAGTAGTAGCCGCCGGTCACCGGACGGGTGAAGCGCAGCATGGCGTCACGCTTGCCGTCGGTATCGCCAAACATGCTCAGCAGCTGCTGTTCGATGTTGTAGAGGCGTGCACAGTAAGCGCAGAAGTACAGGCCGTGCGTACCGCTCGCGGTGCCGTACGGCAGGCTCTGGCGAACAATCTTCAGCCCCTTACCGTCTTCTTTAAGGTCAACGCGGGTCAGGTGGGACGTGACCGGACGCGCATCGCCGTCAATCTCTTCATTGGCGTCTTTGGTGCGGCCAATCATCATCTCCTGGTCATGCACGCTCATGCGGTTAAGCTGCCTGAGGTTATGCTCCCAGCGCTGGACGAACACGTAGCTGCCGCCCGCGTCCACGCCATCCTTGATTACAGCCACCTCGCGACGCGTCTCTTCCCCGGCCGGGTTTTCGGTGCCGTCGACGAAGCCGCTCAAATCGCGCTCTTCCACCCAGCGGAAACCGTGGATCTCTTCCTGCACGTCGATGCTGTCACCAAAGGCCTCAATCGCTGCCTGAGCGACGGAGAAATTCACGTCATGGCGCAGGGAGAGGATATGGATCAGGACGTCATACTGGGTGGCGGGCGCAAGACCTTTGCCATAAGGAATAAAGTCTTTCAGCTCTTCTGCGCCTTCGCCGCCGCTCAGCTGACGCCAGACGGTGTTGCCAAAGGCAACCACCGCGCCCAGATGGGCTTCGGGGAATTTGGCCTGAAAGGTGGCCAGTTTATCAACGAAAATTTTGCTGGCCGCGCGCAGGGCATCCACGTCCCCTTTGACGTTGGCTTCAATCCAAATCGCCGCGCGGCAATGTTCTGGCAAAATGCCACTCTGAACCTGAGACATCGCTCCTCCTGAAAAAAAGATGCCACGACAGCGTGGCATTGATGGCGGCTATTATACCTGGATTTCAGCGAGGCGGCTTGCTCAGGCGCAAATTACTGCTTCCAGATAATTTTGCTCACTTTCCACTTTTTCAGGGTGTCGTCAGACGGCATTAACCCTTCCGGACCGTTCCAGGCGCCGCTGAATACATAGCTAATGTGCTGGCTGCCGTCGGCCTTACACTCGACCGCCACGCTGTCATCCGACGGCACGCTGGCGCAGTGGCCAAACGCTTTCTGGTAGAGCTCGCCAAACGGCGTACCTACCTTCACGCCACCTGAGGTCGGAATCTCTTCATCCATCACCGCAATGCGGTTGACCGTACCTTTATCGCCGTTGATGACCATCGCCACCTTGTCGTCTTTCAACGCTTCGAAATAGCGCACGATGTTGCCGTTCTCGGTTTTCATGCCGCTGCGCAGGCGATAATCACTGCCGATGGCCTCCTGAATGGCATCCTGATCCAGCGCCGTCGAGGCGGTGATTTTGCCCACGCCCTGCTCGGTCACTTCCGTTGAGGAGCCAAACCAGTTCCACGGATAGGCCGCAGACCAGTTGATGGATGAGAGCGTGGAACAGCCGGTTAACGCCAGCGGGAGAGCGCATAAAAGTAAACGCAGCGATTTCATTGAGACGTCCTTACGTAATAAATCAACGCTTGTTGGAGTGCAGTATCGGCAAAAAGTGCCGTTTTAATCTGACTCTTGCGTAAAACAGGCGCGTAAACGGGGGTTCGTGACCAGCCACAGCAGCGCGACAATATCCGCCACCACCAGCGCAATCCCGATACCGGAAAGCGGCTCGCCGTACAGCCAGAGCACGGGCTGCCAGACCAGGAGCACAACCTGCGCCAGAATCAACAGCCAGCGAAGCGCGCGCCAGAAGCGCGGGAGGAACTGCCGCCGACCGCTGCACAGGAACGCCAGCACCGCCGGTACACCGGGCAGTAACCCCAGCCAGAACGCATCGTGATCGGGATAAAAGAGATTCAGTAGCGTATCGCCCTGCCCGCGTGACGCGCCAGCCATCACGAACAGCACCCAGGTGCGGGCCTGCAACAGCAGAACGCACCAGAATAAAAAAGGCAGACGCAGACGACCGTGAACATCATAGTCGCCAGGGTGGAACTCAGTACTCTTCATCTTCGATCAGGCGCTTACCCAGCGTCAGTACATCCGCGTGCTCATAGCCCAGACGTTCATACATGCCCAGCACCACGTCGTTATCTTCCCGCACCATAATCTGGATTTTCGGGCAGCCACGGGCGATCAGTTTCTTTTCCAGACGGTTAAGCAGCGCGTTGGCGATGCCGCGCGCGCGATATTCCGGGTGCACGCCCAGATAGTAGGCCGACCCGCGGTGGCCGTCGTACCCGCCCATTACCGTCCCGACCACCTCGCCGTTGACCTCAGCGACCAGAAACAGACTGACGTCGTGATTCACCTTCCGTTCGATGTCCATTTCCGGATCGTTCCACGGACGCAGCAGATCGCAGCGCTCCCAAAGGGTGATCACCTCTTCGAAATCTTCCTGGCGAAAAACGCGTATCTCCATGGTATTAACCGCCTTTTCGGGTTTAAAAACAGTGATTATGGCGTGAACAGGGCATTTAGCCAATAACCGGGGAAAAACTCGCCAAAATTTGGCATAATGTCACTTTGTCACGTATTGAAATGAAAAGTAAAACAATTCTCAATAAGGAATGTCGTCACGCAAAACGCGATACGATATAACACCAGGACCCCAATTTTTACAATTCAGGCCGCATGAGCACATTCAAACCATTAAAAGCACTCACATCGCGTCGTCAGGTTCTCAAAGCGGGGCTGGCGGCCTTAACGTTAACAGGCATCGTAAAGCAGGCTCAGGCAAAAGAAGAGAGCTCGCTTAAAACCAGTAACGGACACAGCAAGCCGAAAACCAAAAAAGCCGGCGCAAAGCGTCTGGTCATGCTCGATCCGGGCCACGGCGGGATCGACACCGGCGCCATTGGCCGAAACGGGTCGAAAGAAAAACACGTCGTGCTGGCAATTGCAAAAAATGTGCGCGCAATTTTACGCAGCAACGGCATTGACGCCCGCCTGACGCGCACGGGCGACACGTTTATCCCGCTGTACGATCGCGTGGAAATTGCCCATAAGCACGGCGCCGACCTGTTTATGTCTATTCACGCGGATGGCTTCACAAACCCTTCCGCCGCAGGCGCATCGGTGTTCGCCCTCTCCAACCGTGGCGCCAGTAGCGCCATGGCGAAATACCTCTCCGATCGCGAAAACCGGGCGGATGAAGTGGCCGGGAAAAAAGCCACCGACAAAGACCATCTGTTGCAGCAGGTTCTGTTTGATCTCGTGCAGACCGATACCATCAAAAACAGCCTGACGCTCGGCTCGCATATCCTCAAACGGATTAAGCCCGTGCACCGTCTGCACAGTAAAAGCACCGAGCAGGCCGCGTTTGTGGTGCTGAAGTCCCCGTCCATTCCGTCCGTGCTGGTTGAAACCTCGTTCATTACCAACCCGGAAGAAGAGCGTTTACTCGGCACCACGGCGTTTCGTCAGAAGATCGCGAACGCTATCGCCTCCGGGGTCATCAGTTATTTCAACTGGTTCGATAATCAAAAAGCGCACTCCAGGAAACGTTGATGAAACCGAATGCACAGCTGGTCAAAACTTTCCTGATGCAGCTACAGGACGCGATTTGCCAGAAACTGGCCGCCGCAGACGGCGGTGAATTCCAGGAAGATGCCTGGCAGCGCGAAGCGGGCGGCGGTGGACGCAGCCGCGTGCTGCGTAACGGTGGCATTTTTGAACAGGCCGGGGTCAACTTCTCCCACGTCCACGGTGATGCAATGCCGGCGTCCGCCACGGCGCATCGGCCTGAACTGGCGGGCCGCAGCTTCGAGGCGATGGGCGTCTCGCTGGTGGTGCATCCGCATAACCCGTTTGTGCCAACCAGCCACGCCAACGTGCGCTTTTTCATCGCGGAAAAACCGGGGGCCGATCCGGTCTGGTGGTTTGGCGGCGGTTTCGACTTAACGCCTTACTATGGCTTCGAAGAGGACGCCGTGCACTGGCACACCACCGCGCGCGACCTCTGCCTGCCGTTCGGCGAAGACGTTTACCCGAAATACAAAAAGTGGTGCGATGATTATTTCTATCTGAAGCATCGCGACGAGCAACGCGGCATCGGCGGGCTGTTCTTTGACGATCTCAACACGCCGGATTTTGATACCGCGTTCAGCTTTATGCGCGCAGTGGGTGAAGGCTTTACCGATGCCTATCTGCCGATTGTCGAACGCCGCAAAAACACCGACTACGGCGTTCGCGAGCGTGAGTTCCAGCTGTACCGCCGCGGGCGTTACGTGGAGTTTAACCTGGTATGGGATCGCGGGACGCTGTTTGGCCTGCAAACCGGTGGGCGCACGGAGTCCATTCTGATGTCGATGCCGCCGCTGGTGCGCTGGGAATACAGCTTTGAACCCAAAGAAGGCAGCCCGGAGGCTGCCTTGCGTGATTTTATTCGGGTTCGGGACTGGGTGTAACTGCCGGATGACGCTGGGCTTATCCGGCCTACGAGTCCCGTAGGTCGGGTAAGCGAACGCGCCACCCGACATAAAGCGCTTACAGCGGCTGCGTCTGTGCCTCAACCACCGCCAGCGCTACCATGTTGACGATACGACGCACGGAGGCAATCGGCGTTAATACATGTACCGGTTTTGACACCCCCATCAGCACTGGCCCTACGGTCACCCCTTCAGAACTCGACACGCGCAGCAGGTTATAGCTGATACGCGCCGCTTCCACGTTCGGCATAATCAGCACGTTCGCGGAGCCTTTCAGCGGGCTGTCCGGCATACGTTCATTACGAATGCTCTCCACCAGCGCGGCGTCGCCGTGCATCTCGCCGTCGATCATCAGTTCCGGCGCACGCTCGCGCACCAGGTCCAGCGTCTGGCGCATTTTGCACGCCGCCGCGGATTTGGATGACCCGAAGTTAGAATGCGACAGCAGCGCCACTTTCGGCTCGATACCAAAGCGGCGCACGGTTTCCGCCGCCATCACGGTGATTTCCGCCAGTTCGTCCGGGGAAGGATCGTCGTTGACGTAGGTATCGGCGATAAAGGTGTTACCGCTTGGCAGCAGCAGTGCGTTCATTGCGCCGGCAGTATGGACACCCTCGCGATAGCCGAAGATCTCCTGCACCACGCTGAAATGCTCATGGTACTCGCCGATGGTGCCGCAGATCAGCGCATCCGCCTCACCGCGGTGAACCATGATCGCGCCGATCACCGTGGTGTTGCTGATCACCGCTCGCTGCGCCTGCTCCTGGGTGATCCCGCGACGCTTCATAATCGAATAGTATTCGTTCCAGTACTCTTTGAAGCGCGGATCGGATTCGTTATTGACGATCTCAAAGTCGACGCCCGGCTTAATTTGCAGGCCCAGCTTCTGGATACGCATCTCGATCACGCTCGGACGACCAATCAGGATCGGTTTCGCCAGCCCTAAGGTGATCAGCTCCTGCGTGGCATGCAGCACGCGCGCCTCTTCCCCTTCCGCCAGCACCACGCGCTTCGCGTCAGCGCGCGCCTGGGAGAAGATCGGCTTCATAAACAGGTTGGTTTTGTAGACGAACTCGGTGAGTTTATCGACGTAGGCATCGAAATCTTCAATCGGCCGCGTCGCCACGCCAGAGTCCATCGCCGCTTTGGCCACCGCTGGCGCGATCTTCACGATCAGACGCGGGTCAAATGGTTTAGGGATAATGTAGTCCGGGCCGAAGCTCAGATCCTGATCGCCGTAGGCGGAGGCCACCACTTCGCTCTGCTCGGCGTGCGCCAGCTCTGCGATAGCATGAACGGCGGCAAGCTTCATCTCTTCGTTGATTGCCGTAGCGCCAACGTCCAGCGCACCGCGGAAGATGAACGGGAAGCAGAGCACGTTGTTCACCTGGTTCGGGTAGTCCGAACGTCCGGTACAGATGATCGCGTCTTCACGCACTGCCTTCGCCAGCGGCGGCAGAATTTCCGGCTCCGGGTTCGCCAGGGCCAGGATCATTGGCGCGCGCGCCATCTTCTGCACCATCTCCTGGGTCAGTACTTTCGGGCCTGAACAGCCGAGGAAAATGTCGGCACCTTCAATGACGTCTTCTAGCGTGCGCTTGCCGTCGTCTTCCACCGCATAGGCCGCCTTGGTTTCCGCCATGTTTGGCTCGCGGTCTTTGTAAATCACGCCTTTGGAGTCGCAGACCACGATGTTGTGTTTCTGCATGCCCAGCGCCACCAGCAGGTTCATACAGGCGATGGCCGCGGCGCCAGCGCCGGAGACCACCATGCGCACGTCGGAGAGGTTTTTCTCCACCACACGCAGACCGTTCAGAATGGCGGCGGTACTGATAATCGCCGTGCCGTGCTGGTCGTCATGGAACACGGGAATGTTCATACGCTCGCGCAGCTTCTGCTCGATATAGAAACATTCCGGCGCTTTGATGTCTTCCAGGTTGATGCCGCCGAAGGTCGGCTCCAGCGCCGCCACCACGTTGATGAATTTATCCGGGTCCAGTTCGTCCACTTCGATATCGAAGACGTCGATACCGGCAAATTTCTTAAACAGAACGCCCTTCCCTTCCATCACCGGCTTACCGGCCAGCGCGCCAATGTTCCCTAACCCCAGTACCGCCGTACCGTTAGAGATAACGGCCACCAGGTTGCCACGGGCGGTGTATTTGTACGCTGCCAGCGGATCTTTTTCGATTTCAAGGCACGGGGCAGCTACGCCTGGCGAGTAGGCCAGCGCCAGATCGCGCTGGGTCGCCAGCGGTTTGGTCGGGGATACCTGGATTTTACCCGGAACAGGAAACTCGTGAAAATCGAGAGCGCTTTGTTTTAACTGATCATCCATCTTGTTATTCCTTTCACGTTTCGGTCAAAAAGGGTGATGTTGACGTTCCTATGCACACCCTGGTGTGCCGCATAGTATCGCCGCAGGCAGGCTCCTAAACTTTGAAGGCTGCCAAACTCTCACCATTGCAGAATAAAAATTGTTATCAATTTATAACAGCCATGTTACCCGTCTCAGACAGCAATGCCTCCCCCGTCTGCTATGCTTTTTTGTTAAGTCCATCATGATTTTCTCAGAAGTGTGACCTGACGCACTCGACTAACTCTTTTATTTCCAAGGAGTAATTATGAACCAGCTAGACGGCATCAAACAATTTACCACCGTGGTTGCAGACAGCGGCGACATCGAATCGATTCGTCACTACCAGCCGGAAGACGCGACCACCAACCCCTCGCTGCTGCTCAAGGCGGCCGGTCTTGCGCACTTTAGTCATCTGATTGATGACGCCCTTGCCTACGGCAAAAAGCGCGGGAAAACGCAGGAGCAGCAGGTCGCCGAAGCCAGTGACAAGCTGGCGGTCAATATCGGTGCGGAAATTCTTAAAAGTATACCGGGACGCGTCTCCACCGAAGTGGATGCCCGCCTCTCATTCGACCAGGAAAAGAGCATTAGCAAGGCTCGCCGCCTGGTGGAACTCTACCAGGAGCAGGGGATCGATAAATCACGCATCCTGATCAAGCTTGCCTCCACCTGGGAAGGCATCCGCGCGGCGGAAGTGCTGGAGAAAGAGGGGATCAACTGTAACCTGACGCTGCTGTTCTCCTTCGCCCAGGCGCGTGCCTGCGCCGAAGCGGGCGTGTTCCTGATTTCACCGTTTGTCGGACGTATCTACGACTGGTATCAGGCGAAACAGCCGATGGATCCGTATGTGGTGGACGAAGATCCCGGCGTGAAATCGGTGCGTAATATCTACGATTATTACAAGCAGCACCGCTACGAGACCATCGTGATGGGGGCCAGCTTCCGCCGCACCGAGCAGATCCTCGCGCTCGCGGGCTGCGACCGGCTGACCATCTCCCCTGACCTGCTGAAAAAGCTTCAGGAGAGTGAAGAGACGGTGATCCGCAAGCTTGTGCCAACCTCTACCGTTCTGCCAAAACCAAAACCCATGACCGAAGCGGAATTCCGCTGGGAGCACAATCAGGACCCAATGGCCGTGGAAAAACTGGCGGACGGCATCCGTCAGTTCGCCGTCGACCAGCGCAAACTCGAAGATCTTCTCGCCGCCAAACTTTAACCTTGCCACGGAGTGAACTATGTCCCGTAAAGAGCTCGCCAACGCCATTCGCGCCCTCAGCATGGATGCCGTACAAAAAGCCAATTCCGGCCACCCTGGCGCCCCCATGGGTATGGCTGATATCGCCGAAGTGCTGTGGAACGACTTCCTGAAGCACAACCCTACCGATCCGACCTGGTACGACCGCGACCGTTTTATTCTTTCCAACGGGCACGCCTCGATGCTGCTCTACAGCCTGCTGCACCTTTCCGGCTACGATCTGCCGCTTGAGGAATTAAAAAACTTCCGCCAGCTGCACTCCAAAACGCCGGGCCACCCGGAGATCGGCTATACGCCGGGCGTTGAAACCACTACCGGCCCGCTGGGCCAGGGGCTGGCGAATGCGGTTGGCCTGGCGATTGCCGAACGTACGCTGGCCGCGCAGTTCAACCAGCCCGACCACGAGATTGTCGATCACTATACCTATGTCTTTATGGGCGACGGCTGTCTGATGGAGGGGATCTCTCACGAGGTCTGTTCTCTGGCGGGCACCCTGGGGCTGGGCAAGCTGATTGGCTTCTACGATCACAACGGTATCTCCATTGACGGGGAAACCGAGGGCTGGTTTACCGACGATACGGCGAAACGCTTTGAAGCCTATCACTGGCACGTGGTGCACGAGATCGACGGTCACGATCCAGAGGCGGTGAAAAAAGCGATTCAGGAAGCGCAGAGCGTGAAGGACAAACCGTCCCTGATCATCTGCCGCACCACCATCGGCTTCGGCTCGCCGAACAAAGCGGGCAAAGAGGAGGCGCACGGCGCGGCGCTGGGTGAAGAGGAAGTGGCGCTGACCCGCCAGAAACTGGGCTGGAAACACCCGGCCTTTGAGATCCCAAAAGAGATCTACAAGGCCTGGGATGCTCGCGAAACAGGTGAAAAAGCGCAGCAGGCCTGGAACGAGAAGTTTGCCGCCTACAAAAAAGCGTATCCGGAGCTGGCGGCTGAGTTTACCCGCCGCATGAGCGGCGGCCTGCCGGAAGACTGGGAAGAGAAAACCCAGGCGCTGATTGAAAACCTGCAATCCAACCCGGCGAAAATTGCCACCCGTAAGGCATCACAAAACACCCTGAACGCGATTGGCCCAATCCTGCCCGAACTGCTGGGCGGCTCGGCGGATCTGGCGCCAAGTAACCTCACCATCTGGTCCGGCTCTAAATCCCTGAAGGAGGACATTGCCGGGAACTACATCCACTACGGCGTGCGCGAGTTCGGGATGACCGCCATTGCTAACGGCATCGCCCACCACGGCGGCTTCGTGCCGTACACCGCCACCTTCCTGATGTTTGTCGAATATGCCCGTAACGCGGCGCGTATGGCGGCCCTGATGAAGGCGCGGCAAATCATGGTGTACACCCACGATTCCATCGGGCTGGGTGAAGATGGGCCGACGCACCAGGCGGTAGAGCAGCTGGCGAGCCTGCGCTTAACGCCAAACTTCAGCACCTGGCGTCCTTGCGATCAGGTGGAAGCGGCAGTGGGCTGGAAGCTGGCCGTAGAGCGTCATAACGGACCCACGGCGCTGATCCTGTCGCGCCAGAACCTGGCGCAGATCGAGCGCACGCCGGAGCAGGTGAAAAATATCGCCCGCGGCGGGTACATCCTGAAAGACAGCGGCGGCAAGCCAGACGTGATCCTGATCGCCACCGGTTCCGAGGTGGAAATCACGGTAAAAGCGGCGGAGAAACTGACCGCCGAGGGTCACGCGGTGCGCGTGGTTTCACTCCCTTCAACGGATATCTTTGATGCTCAGGATGAGGCGTACCGCGAATCGGTGCTGCCTTCAAACGTCGCGGCGCGCGTGGCGGTTGAAGCTGGCATTGCCGACTACTGGTACAAATACGTGGGCCTGAAAGGGGCAATTGTCGGGATGCATGGTTACGGTGAATCCGCCCCGGCCGACAAGCTGTTCCCATATTTCGGCTTTACCGTTGAGAACGTGGTGGAGAAGGCGCTAAGCGTGCTGTAGTGCTTTTGCCGGGTGACGCTGTCGTTTACCCGGCCTGCGGTTCGAGGCTTTGTAGGCCGGGTAAGGCGTAGCCGCCACCCGGCTTTTTCACACCACTCTTACCCCTGCCGCCATCACCCGCTCCGGCGTTAATAACACACTTTCTCGGGCGTCATCGGTTTCCGCGCAGAGCAACATGCATTCAGATGTTTCACCGCGCATTTTAGCCTTTGCCAGGTTACACAACACCACCACCGTTTTGCCCATCAGCTCCTCTTCCCGGTAATACGGCACCAGGCTGGTGACGGTTTGCAACGTTCTGTCTCCCACCTCTATCTGCGCAATATAGAGCTTGTCCGCATTGGCGTGACGTTTAACGTCAACAATCTTCCCCACGCGGAGCTCGAGCTTTGCAAAATCATCGTATGCTACCGTTTCCACTTTTGCCTCCTTGGTAAAATTTTACTAAATACTAACACGGTAACTGGCGAGGGCAACAGGGATGTTATTTACTAAAAATTAATGCATGTCCGAACGCATCCTTTACAATAAGCTATCTCGTGGGGAATGAGGACAAACATGGCAACGCTGAAAGACATCGCGACGGAAGCTGGCGTCTCGCTGGCAACGGTATCCCGGGTTTTAAACGATGACCCGACGCTGAATGTGAAAGAAGAGACGAAACACCGCATTCTGGAGATTGCCGAGAAGCTGGAATACAAAAGCACGACCTCCCGTAAAATGCAGTCTGTCGCTGCCGGTCAGCAACATATTCTGGCGCTCTACAGCTACCAGCAGGAACTGGAGATCAACGACCCTTACTATCTTGCCATTCGCCACGGCATTGAGACGCAGTGCGAAAAACTGGGGGTCGAACTGAGTAACTGCTACGCTAATGCCACCCTGCCGGAGCTGAAAAAGCTCACCGGGGTGTTGATTGTAGGCAAACCCTCCCCTGCGCTTCGACGTGCGGCAATGTCGTTGACCGACAACGTCTGTTTTATCGACTTTCACGAGCCAGGCAGCGAGTACGATTCTGTCGATATTGACCTTTCGCGCATCAGCAAGCAGATCGTGGATTTCTTTATTGCTCAGGGAGTTAAGCGGATTGGCTTTATCGGCGGCGAAGATGAGCCAGGCAAGGCTGATATTCGGGAAGCCGCCTTCGTGGAGTACGGGCTTCTGAAAGGGGTGGTATCGGAACAGGACATCTGGCGCGGCGGTTTTTCCAGCTCGTCCGGTTATGAACTGGCAAAAATCATGCTGGCACAACAGTGCTGGCCTTCCGCCTTGTTCGTGGCCTCCGATTCCATCGCCATCGGGGTGTTACGCGCCATCCACGAAAAAGGGCTGGCGATCCCGGAAGATATTTCACTGATCAGCGTGAACGACATTCCAACCGCCCGCTTTACCTTCCCGCCTCTTTCCACCGTGCGCATTCACTCTGAAATGATGGGCAGCCAGGGCGTTAATCTGCTGCTGGAAAAGGCCCGCGATGGCCGCGCGCTACCGCTTCAGGTCTTTGTCCCGAGCGTACTGAAGCTGCGCGGCACCACCCGCTGATTTCCACCTGTTAACTCTCCCGCCGGGCACGCCCGGCTTTTTTAATTTCGTGATCGAGTTAAAGCAAATCGGTTTTACTGATTTTATTTAGTAAAATATTTACTAAAATCTCCGGCAATGATGTTTTACCCCTACAGGGAGATCACATGAATCGCTGGGAAAATATTCAACTCACGCATGAAAACCGGCTCCCGCCACGTGCGTACTTCTTCTCTTATGACACCGTTTCCCGGGCGCGCACGTTTGCGCGTGAAGCCAGCAGCCACTTTCTGTCGCTAAGCGGAAAGTGGAACTTTCGCTTCTTCACGAACCCGCTGCTTGTCCCGGAAAACTTTACCTCAGAATACATGGCCGACTGGGGCGATATTACCGTGCCGGGCATGTGGCAGATGGAAGGTCACGGCCAGTTGCAGTACACCGACGAAGGCTTTCCTTTCCCGGTGGACGTACCATGGGTGCCGTCAGACAACCCGACCGGGGCATACCAGCGCTGGTTTACGCTTTCTGAAAGCTGGCAAGAGAAACAGACCCTTATCAAGTTTGACGGCGTCGAAACCTATTTCGAAGTCTACGTGAATGGCCGCTATATAGGCTTTAGCAAAGGCAGCCGACTGTCTGCCGAGTTTGATATCAGCGATGCGGTACACAGCGGGCAAAACCTGTTGTGCGTGCGGGTTATGCAGTGGGCAGATTCCACCTACATTGAGGATCAGGACATGTGGTGGACGGCGGGGATATTCCGCGACGTCTACCTGCTGGGAAAATCACTCACGCATGTCCGCGATTTCACGGTTAAAACCACCTTCGACGAGGCATACCGGGACGCCACCCTCTTCTGTCAGCTTGAGCTGGAAAACCTTGCTGCACGCCCTGGCTGTGTTCAACTGGATTATACCCTGTACGACGGCGAGACAGTGCTGCACAAGGGAACAACCGACAACCTGACCGTCAGCGAGCGTGCGGAAACCGCCTTCAGCATTGAGGTGAGGCAACCCCGCCAGTGGTCCGCTGAATCGCCGGATCTTTATCATCTGGTCATGACTTTAAAAGATAACCATGGCCAGACGCTGGAAATCATCCCGCAGCGCATCGGGTTTCGGGATATCAAGGTGAAAGACGGCCTGTTCTACGTTAACAACCGTTATCTGAAGCTGCACGGCGTCAATCGTCATGACAACGATCATCTGAGGGGCCGCGCGGTAGGGATGGATCGCGTGGAGCGCGACCTGATCCTGATGAAGCAGCACAATATCAACTCGGTACGTACCGCCCACTACCCGAACGACCCGCGCTTTTACGAGCTTTGCGACCTGTACGGCCTGTTTGTAATGGCTGAAACGGATGTGGAGTCTCACGGCTTCGCCAACGTCGGCGACCTGAGCCGCATTACGGACGATCCGGTGTGGGAGCCGGTCTACGTTGAGCGCATCGAACGCCATATTCACGCGCAGAAAAATCATCCGTCGATCATCATCTGGTCGCTCGGAAATGAGTCCGGCTACGGCTGTAACATCCGCGCGATGGCCCGTGCGGCAAAAGCGCTGGATGATACTCGCCTGCTTCACTACGAAGAAGATCGCGACGCCGAGGTGGTGGACATTATCTCCACCATGTATACCCGCGTACCGCTGATGAATCTGTTTGGCGAATACCCGCACGCCAAACCGCGCATTATCTGCGAATACGCCCATGCGATGGGCAACGGTCCCGGCGGGTTGACCGAGTATCAGAACGTGTTCGATCGCCACGACTGCATTCAGGGGCATTATGTCTGGGAGTGGTGCGACCACGGTATTCAGAAAACAGACGCCAGCGGCAATATCTGGTACGCCTATGGCGGCGACTTCGGTGATTACCCCAATAATTACAACTTCTGCCTCGACGGGCTGATCTACTCCGATCAAACGCCCGGGCAAGGTTTGCGTGAGTACAAGCAGGTGATCGCCCCGGTCAAACTGCGCTGGCAAAACGGTGAGCTGCACGTTGATAACCGCTTATGGTTCACCAGCCTGGATGATTACACCCTGCTCACGGAGGTGCGTGCGGAAGGTGAAACGCTGCACAGCGAGCCACTGAACATCACCGGGTTGGCCCCCAACAGCTCCCGCAGCGTCAGCCTGCACGTGCCGGAACTGGACGAGCGCGAAGCATTCCTGACTGTACGTATTATCAAAAACAGTCCCACGCGCTACAGCGAGGTCGGGCACGAGATCGCGGTGTATCAGTTCCCGTTAAAAGGCCGCACGGCACGCCCGACACCGTTTATCAACACCAGTGCCACTCCGCTGCGTCTGGAGGAAGATCGCCTGAGCTGCACCGTGACCGGGCATAACTTCCGCGCGACCTTCTCTAAAGTATCGGGAAAACTCAGCGCCTGGCAGGTGAACGGTGAGGAATACCTTACCCGTGAGCCGAAGATTAACTTCTTCAAGCCCATGATTGATAACCATAAGCAGGAGTATGAAGGGCTGTGGCAGCCGTATCATTTCCAGATCATGCAGGAGCATCTGCGCGGTTTCGAGGTTGAGCAGCATAACGATGCGATCATCGTCACCACCCGTACCCTGATTGCCCCGCCAGTGTTTGATTTTGGCATGCGCTGTACCTATCGCTGGCGCATCGCCGCCGACGGGCAAATCAACGTTGAGCTAAGCGGTGAGCGCTACGGCGAGTACCCGCACATCATTCCGTGCATCGGCTTTACGCTTGGCATCAACGGCGGTTTCGATCAGGTGAGCTACTACGGGCGAGGGCCGGGTGAAAACTATCCGGACAGCCAGCAGGCCAGCACCATCGACCTGTGGCACACCACGGTTGATAAGATGTTTGAAAATTATCCGTTCCCGCAAAACAACGGCAACCGTCAGCAGGTGCGCTGGGCCTCCCTCGCGGATCGTCATGGCAGCGGCGTGCTGGTCGTACCGCAACAGCCTCTCCACTTCAGCGCCTGGCACTACACGGCTGAGAATATTCACGCCGCACAGCACTGCAACGAACTGCGCCGCTGCGATGACATCACGCTTAATCTTGACCACCAGGTGCTTGGCTTAGGCTCCAATTCCTGGGGAAGTGAGGTACTGGAGAGCTGGCGCGTCTGGTTCAGTCCGTTCCGCTACGGCTTCACATTGCTCCCGCTCAATGGCGGCCGCATCGCCTCGATGGCGCTGGCACGCCAGCAATTCGGCACCGGTTTCTTCTCCATGGATTTGCACAGCGAGGCAGACAAATGATCGTTCTTGAGAGCCTGGAACAGTTTCAACAGCATTACCGCACGGGTCGCAAATGGCAGCGCTGCTCAGAAGCCATTAACAATATCGATAATATCTCGCCCGGCGTAGCCCATTCGATTGGCGATTCGCTGGCCTACCGTGTGACCAATGATGCCAGCACCGACGCGCTGTTTGTCGGGCATCGCCGCTATTTCGAGGTGCATTACTACCTTCAGGGCGCGCAGAAAATTGAATATGCCGCCAAAGATGCGCTTCAGACAGTGGAGTGTTACCGCGATGAGACCGATCGAGAATACCTGAAAGGCGTGGGTACCACCGAACAGGTGCGCGAGGGGCAGATCGTAATTTGTGAGAACCATGAGGCGTATCGCTTTATCAGCGAGGAGCCGGTCAAAAAAGTCATTCTCAATGTGACCATCGAAGACGGTTATTTCCATAACAAATAAAAAAACGAGCGGTGCCAATGAAGCACCGCTAGCCTCTTACCCGGAGAAACGTTATGTCTGAAACCACCAAACGCAATACCATCGGCAAATTCGGCCTGCTGTCGCTGACCTTTGCCGCCGTGTTTAGTTTTAACAACGTGATCAATAATAATATCGAACTCGGACTTACCTCCGCGCCGATGTTCTTTTTAGCAACCCTGTTCTATTTTATCCCGTTCTGCTTAATTATCGCTGAGTTTGTCTCGTTGAATAAAAACTCAGAAGCTGGAGTTTATGCCTGGGTAAAAAGTTCACTCGGCGGGCGCTGGGCATTTATTACCGCTTATACATACTGGTTCGTGAATTTATTCTTCTTCACCTCGTTATTACCGCGCGTCATTGCCTATGCCTCTTATGCCTTTCTTGGCTATGAGTACATTCTCACACCATTTGCCACAACGGTGCTAAGTATGGTGCTGTTCGCCTTCTCAACGTGGGTCTCCACCAACGGGGCGAAGATGCTGGGGCCAATTACGTCTGTAACCTCCACGCTGATGCTGCTGCTGACGCTCTCTTACATTCTGCTGGCGGGCGCGGCGCTAATGGGTGGGGTGCAGCCCGCTGATCCGATTACCGTCGACGCGATGATCCCGCATTTTAACTGGGCATTCCTCGGCATTACCACCTGGATATTTATGGCTGCCGGGGGCGCGGAATCCGTCGCGGTGTACGTAAACGATGTGAAAGGCGGTTCGAAATCTTTCGTTAAAGTGATCATCCTGGCGGGGATCTTTATCGGCGTGCTGTACTCCATCTCCTCGGTACTGATCAACGTCTTTATCAGCAGCAAAGCGTTGAAGTTTACCGGGGGTTCGGTGCAGGTGTTCCACTGTCTGGCGGTGTGGTTTGGCCTGCCGGAAGTGTTGATGAACCGTTTCGTCGGTCTGGTTTCCTTTACCGCCATGTTCGGCTCCCTGCTGATGTGGACGGCGACGCCGGTCAAAATCTTTTTCTCGGAGATCCCGACCGGCATTTTTGGTCCGAAAACCGTGGCGCTGAACGAAAACGGCGTACCGGCGCGGGCGGCCTGGATCCAGTATTTGATTGTGATCCCACTGATGATTATCCCGACCATGGGCTCCAGTACCGCGCAGGAGCTGATGAACACCGTCATCAATATGACCGCAGCAGCCTCAATGTTACCGCCGCTGTTTATTATGCTGGCCTACCTCAACCTGCGTCGTAAGCTCGATCACCTGCCGCGCGATTTCAGGATGGGTTCACGAACCACGGGTATAACCATAGTGTCGATGCTGATTGTTATTTTCGCCATTGGTTTTGTGGCATCCACTTTCCCTACCGGTGCCAATATTCTGACGATTATTTTCTATAACGTCGGTGGCATTGTTTTATTCCTCGGATTTGCCTGGTGGAAATACAGCAAATACGTAAACGGATTATCAAAAGAACAACAAAAAATTGAAGCATCACCTGCCTCGAATATTAACTGAAATAAAAGGCATGGATTTTATCTCATTGGGATGAGTTTATGAAAATTAAACAAAAAACATTTTGGGCACTCGCTGCCCTCTCTTTCTGCTGCCCTGCTATTGCCGCAGAAGATGCCCGGCCCGCTGAACATGACGATACCAAAACACCGGCAATAACCTCCCCGTCATTTCGTTTTTATGGCGAGATGGGCGTCGGTGGGTATATGGATTTAGAAGGTCAGGATAAACATAAATACAGCGACGGCACTTATATTGAGGGCGGTCTGGAGATAAAACAGGGGAACTGGTTCGGCCTGATTTACGGCGAAGGCTGGACCGTACAGGCGGATCATCAGGGCAACGCTTGGGTGCCCGATCACAGCTGGGGCGGGTTTGAAGGTGGGATTAACCGCTTCTACGGCGGTTACAAAACCGATAACAGCACCGAGATCATGCTCAGCCTGCGCCAGGACTCGTCTCTCGATGACCTGCAATGGTGGGGCGATTTTACGCCGGATCTGGGTTATGTGATCCCCAACACCCGCGACATCTTGTACGCACTAAAGGTGCAAAACCTCTCCGGCAACCTGCGCTATAGCGTCACCGCCACGCCAGCGGGTCACCATGACGAAAGCAAGGCCTGGCTGCACTTCGGCAAATACGATCGTTATGACGACAAATATACCTATCCGGCAATGGCGAATGGCTATATTCAGTACGACATCCTGAAAGATGTCACCTGGATGAACGGTCTTGAAATTACCGACGGTACAGGCCAGCTCTTTTTAACAGGCGTTTTGACACCCAACCTGGCGGCACGCGCGTGGCATCATACCGGACGGGCAGATGGACAGAACGTCTCCGGCACGGAGAGCGGATTTATGGTCAGCGCCATGGTGGAAGCCCTGAAAGGCGTTTATCTCTCCACTGCTTACAGCTACGCGAAACATCGTCCGGACGATGCGGCTGAAAAAACTACCTCGTTTATGCAGTTCGGGATCTGGTACGAGTACGGCGGCGGGCGTTTTGCCACCGCTGCCGACAGCCGCTTCTATATGAAAAATGCCTCCGGCGACCCGAGCGATCAGGTCTTCCTGATGCAATACTTCTACTGGTAAAAAGGATCTACCACCATGAAATACGTCCTCACGCCGCTGGCCTGCGCGCTGGCGCTCAGTTTTTCGGCTCACGCCGCCACCGCAACTGACTTCAAAAACGTCATCAACCGTACCGGCGCGCCGCTCTTCATGCAGGATTTCGACTACGACGACCACCAGCGGTTTAATCCCTTTTTTGATATGGGTGCCTGGCATGGGCATTTGCTGCCGGACGGGCCGCAGACCCAGGGCGGATTTCCCGGCGTAGCGCTGCTCACCGAAGAGTACATCAACTTTATGGCGACGAATTTTGATCGCCTGTCCGTTTACCAGAACGGTAAAAAAGTGGATTTCACCCTTGAAGCCTACAGCCTCCCTGGCGCGTTGGTGCAGAAACTGAGCGCCAGGGATGTTCAGATCGTGATGACGCTGCGCTTTGCTTCTGCGCGTACTTCGCTGCTTGAAACCCGTATTACCAGCAAAACGCCGCTGGAGCTGGTGTGGGACGGCGAGCTGCTGGAAAAACTGGAGGCCAAAGAGGGCAAGCCGCGTTCGGATAAAACCATCGACAGCGCATATCCTGATTATCAGCGTAAAATTGTAGCCACGCGCGACGGCCTGAAGGTGACCTTCGGCAAGGTACGCTCCACCTGGGATCTGCTCACCTCCGGCAGTTCCGAATATCAGTTACACCGCTCTCTTCCTGCCGAGACCACCGTTGACGGACATCGCTTTACCAGCCGGGCACAGATTTCCGGCAGCACCACGCTGTACACTACCTACTCCCATCTGCTGAACGCCGATGACGTCGCGCGTGAACAGCCGCAGATCCGCGACATTCTGGCGCGTCCGGCCTACTTTATGGCCGCCTCGCAAGCGCGCTGGGAGAGGTATTTACAAAAAGGGTTAACCAACCCGCACGCGACACCAGAACAAACGCGCGTGGCGGTGAAAGCCATCGAGACGTTGAACGGTAACTGGCGTTCGCCAGGCGGCGCGGTGCGTTTTAACACGGTGACGCCCTCCGTAACCGGACGCTGGTTCTCCGGCAACCAGACCTGGCCGTGGGACACCTGGAAACAGGCATTTGCCATGGCGCATTTCAACCCGGAGATCGCCAAAGATAACATCCGCGCGGTCTTCTCCTGGCAGATCAAACCCGACGATCCGGTGCGCCCGCAGGATACCGGATTTGTGCCGGATTTAATCGCCTGGAACCTGAGCCCGGAACGAGGCGGCGACGGCGGTAACTGGAACGAGCGTAACACCAAGCCGAGCCTGGCGGCATGGTCGGTGATGGAGGTGTATAACACCACGCAGGATAAAGCCTGGCTTGCCGAGATGTATCCAAAACTGGTTGCCTATCACGACTGGTGGCTGCGTAACCGCGATCATAACGGCAACGGCGTGCCGGAGTACGGTGCGACGCGTGATAAGGCCCATAACACCGCTACCGGCGAGATGCTGTTCACGGTGAAAAAAGGTGATAAAGAAGAGTCGCTTTCCGGCCTGAATAACTACGCACGGATAATCGATAACGGCCAGTACGACGGCCTGGAGATCCCCGCGCAGGTGGCCGCCTCGTGGGAGTCCGGGCGCGATGATGCCGCCGTATTCGGATTTATCGATAAAGCGCAGCTGGATAAGTACGTTGAAAACGGCGGGAAACGCAGCGACTGGACGGTTAAATTTGCCGAAAACAGGAGTAAAAAAGGCGATCTGTTAGGGTATTCCTTATTACAGGAGTCCGTTGACCAGGCAAGCTATATGTACAGCGACAATCACTTTCTGGCGCAGATGGCGAGCCTGCTGGGTAAAGAGCAGGAGGCCAGCCACTATCGCCAGCTGGCAGATAAGCTCGCAACCTATATCAACACCTGCATGTTCGATGCGAAAAGCGGGTTTTACTATGACATTCGTATCGAGGATAAGCCGCTGGCGAACGGCTGTGCGGGCAAACCTATCGTCGAGCGCGGTAAAGGGCCGGAAGGCTGGTCTCCGCTGTTTAACGGTGCCGCGACGCAGGAACATGCGGATGCCGTGGTCAAGGTGATGCTGGATCCGAAGGAGTTCAATACCTGGGTACCGCTCGGCACCGCCGCGCTGACAAACCCGGCGTTCGGCGCAGACATATACTGGCGCGGCCGGGTCTGGGTCGATCAGTTCTGGTTTGGACTAAAAGGCATGGAACGTTACGGCTATCGTGAGCAGGCGCAAACCCTCGCCGAAACCTTCTTTAAGCATGCGAAAGGGTTAACCTCGGACGGCCCGATTCAGGAGAACTATAACCCCCTGACCGGAGCACAGCAGGGCGCACCTAACTTCTCCTGGAGCGCGGCGCATTTGTATATGCTGTATAACGACTTTTTCCGTAAGAGCGATCGGTGATCCCCTCGTGCCCGGTGGCGGCTACGCCTTACCGGGCCTACGGTTCTAAAAAGTAGGCCGGGTAAGCGACAGCGCCACCCGGCAAAACCCTACCTTGTGATCCACAGCGTGGGCCAGGCATCTGGCCCATTCCAGTTATCACAGCTTGGCTCTTCCGCGTAGCGTACCAGGCGGAAGCGCTGGCCGTTAAAACGCCAGCGGGTCTGGATCCCACAGTCGCCAATCCCGCGTCCCAGCGCCAGCGTGGTCAGCTCGCGCGTTTTTTCGTCGAAGCTGGCATTCATCAGCTCCATGTCGCTACTCTGGCTGGAAGGGGTAAACGGCAGGCGCAATCTCACGCTCCTGGCCGAAAATGGTTTTTTACGCGACACCAGCCACGCCAGGTCGACGGTGTTGTACGCCCCCGCCTCACAGCTGATGATCATCAGCGCTTTGTCATCGGTCAGCGCGGTCACGCGCACTTCACGCCGGTTCGGATCGAGAGAGCACTGGCTGTGGTTCATGCGCCAGGTACCGTAATCCAGCAGATCGTTGAGTTCGTTATGCGTCAGCGGCGTTGGCGTGGGGTTCACCACCGCCACCTTTTTTAATGCCGGCGCAGGCGGCACGCTCAGCGGTGGACTATCCCCTTTTTTAATCCACGCCGTTTCACTTCCGACGCGTTTTTGCTGGGCATCGATAAACAGCAGCGCCGCTTTCAGACCGGCCAGAGAAATTGTCTGCTTCCCCCCGCGCAGGGTCAGCGCCTGCCCTTCCTGAATGGTTTTCAGAAACGTGGTGATGGTGGCCGTATCGTCTGTTTTAAGATGCCAGGGGGCTAACTGCCAGTGTTGCGACGTGAGTTTAAGCGGCACATTGTCGAGCAGCAGGCGCGGGGCGATGTCAGGCTCTTTCACCGGAGGCGCCGAAAGCCCGCCGAGATCGATGCGCAGGCTGGCGTCCGTTTTTGCCCCCGCACTGCGGCTCAGCGTCATGACCAGACCGCGATGCTCGCCGGTATTGCGCGCTACGCAGAAGTTCTGGTTATTGCAGGTCACCTGCCAGTCTGAAAAAGACTGCTGCGCAGGCGCAGCCCACACCAAAGGCGCGGGAAGCACGCAAATGAAGAAGAGAAGATAAACGCAGTAGCGCATGAACGGCACAGCCCCGGAAACGAATAGGTCAATCTGGGGCGTATCTTCGTGCCCTGGGCGGGCTGGCTCAATCGGATTTATCGGATAGATTTATCTGAAATACAACTTATCGCGCTTCCGCCGCCGCATTCATCAGCCCGCTGGTTTGCAGATACTGCAACAGGATCACCGCTTTACCGTCGCGGATCTCGCCGCGTTTCACCATGTCGACAGCCTGAGCGAAAGGCATTTCCAGCACTTCAATGTCTTCATCGTCCACGCCGCCGCCCCGGTGCGTGCGCTGAGCATCGGTATATTCCGCAATGAAGAAGTGAACCAGCTCGGTAACCCCGCCAGGGGACATAAACAGCTCAAAGACTTTCTGCACCGCACCCACTTCAAAACCCGTCTCCTCAATGGCTTCTTTGCGGATACACACTTCCGGCTCATCGTCATCAAGCAGACCTGCACAGGTTTCAATCAGACGTCCGTCCGCGTTGCCATTGACCCATGTCGCGATGCGAAACTGGCGGATCAGCACCACGCTTTGCTTTTCACGGTTATACAGCAGGATGGTTGCACCATTGCCCCGGTCGTAGACTTCGCGTTTATGGCGAATGACGTCCCCGTTCTTACGGGTGAGATCGTAAGTGATGTTACGCAGGACAAAGTAATTTTCAGAAAGGATTTTGTCTTTAATAACGGTAATGTTCAGGGACATACGGGCTCCACGGCAATATGAGTCTGTTTATACTACGCCGTGAAGCCCGCTTTGTCGCCCGTCTGCATTAATGCATGTTGCGCGGCGGCACGCCAAGCCAGTCCATGATCCCCTGCGCGGCATGGCGCCCTTCCGCCATCGCGGTGACCACCAGATCCGCACCGCGTACCGCATCACCGCCAGCAAAAATCTGCGGATTCGAGGTCTGGTAGCGATAACGGCTCTCCACGGAGGCCCTGATGCGCCCCCAGTCGTCGGTGTCGACGCCCTGCGCCTGAAGCCACGGCATGGCGTGCGGATTAAAACCAAACGCCATGATCACCGCATCCGCTGGCATGACAAACTCACTGCCCGCCACCGGGACAGGACGCCGCCGCCCCTGCGCATCCGGCTCGCCCAGCCTGGTGCGCAGCATCCGGATACCGTTAACCTTCCCGTCGGTATCCAGCGTGAGCTCAACCGGCTGGACATTGAATTCAAACGCTGCGCCCTCTTCTTTCGCGTTTTTAACCTCTTTCTTTGAGCCCGGCATGTTGGCCTCGTCCCGCCGATAGGCGCAGGTGACTTTCGCCGCGCCATGCCGCAGCGCGGTGCGCACGCAGTCCATCGCCGTATCGCCCCCGCCGAGCACCACCACGTTTAAACCCTGCGTGTCGATAAACGGTTCGTCTGCGGCAGGATCAAGGCCCATCACGTTCCGCGTGTTTGCCACTAAAAACGGCAGCGCGTCGTACACGCCCGGCGCGTCTTCGTGAGGGATACCCGCTTTCATGGAACGATAGGTCCCTACGCCGATGAACAGGGCATCGTAGTCGTTTTGCAGTTGGGCCATCGACACGTCTTTTCCCACCTCGCAGTTCAGCTCGAAGCGGATGCCCATCGCGCTGAATATCTCTCTGCGCCGCGCTAACAGGGATTTATCCAGCTTGAAGGCCGGAATACCAAAGGTCAGCAATCCGCCGATTTCCGGATGGCGGTCGTAGACCGTCACGCCGACGCCGCTGCGCACCAGCACGTCGGCGCAGGCCAGCCCTGCCGGACCGGCGCCGATGATGGCGACGCGCGTACCGACCGGCTTAACGTGGCTGACGTCCGGCGTCCAGCCCATCGCCAGCGCCCGATCCGAGATATACCGTTCGATATTACCGATGGTTACTGCCCCTGACGCATCCCGCAGGGTGCAGGCGCCTTCACATAATCGATCCTGTGGGCAGACGCGGCCGGTAATTTCCGGTAAACAGTTAGTCTGGTGAGAAAGCTCAGCCGCACCGACGATATCCCCCGCCCCGATCCGCTCAATCCACTGGGGAATGTGGTTATGCAGCGGGCAGGTCCACTCGCAAATGCTGTGCTCGCCACATTTCAGGCACCGGGATGCCTCGCGCTGCGCCTGTTCCGGGCGAAACGGCAGGTAGATCTCGTTAAAATGGTATGCGCGTGCTTCGGGGCTGAGCTTATCCGGCTCACCGCGCGCCGGGGTGTTTTGCATCTGTTGCCGTTTGGTTTGCGGAGGGACTGACTGAACCGCCTCGCTGTGCCACGGCAGCGCGTTCAGCCTTGCGCTGCGCTGTCGGCGCTGCTTAACCAGCTTATCCAGTACGGCTGGGGTGGCGAGCGTAAGCACCTCCGCCGGGCAGTTTTCCACGCAGGCCGGGCCTTGCGGCCTTTCCAGGCAGAGGTCGCATTTGTGCGCCGAGGCCTTTACGCTGTCGTTTTCCAGCGGGGCGATCAGCATGTCCATCGTGCCAAACGGACAGGCCACCACGCAGGCTTTACAGCCAATGCATTTTTGTTGATTGACCTGTACGCTGTCGCTGTGTTGCGTGATGGCTCCGTTCGGGCAGCTTTGCGCGCAGGGCGCGTTTTCACAGTGGTGGCAGGTCACGGGGCTTTTTCGCAAGCCTGAGGTAAGGACCGTAATGCGGGGATGAAAATGGCGCTCGCTCAGCGCGTGCTGCTCCCCGTTGTGCGCCATCACACAGGCAACTTCGCAGGCGCGACAACCGATACACTGTTGAGCGTTGGCCATAATAAAACGATTCATAACAACACCTGTTTTTGGTTCAATAACCTTATTCTTTCTATTGTTATCGTATTTACCCACAGCGGCATGGCGACGCAATGTTCAAATGCCCAGGAAGCCGAACTATTTCCAGTGAACCTGTGGCAGATCAATTTAATTCAGGAAGCTGATGAGTGACCGTTAAACGCCCCGTATCGGGAAGCCTGGCTCGGGCTTTCTTTTCGATGATTGTCTTGTCCGTTCTGATCAGCGCCATTGCGCTGGTCACACTCGCCAGCAGCCAGCGCGACGCCGAGGCGATTAACATCGCCGGCTCGCTGCGTATGCAGAGCTACCGCCTGGGCTACGAAATGCAGCGCGCCGGCCCATCGCTGGCAGAGCACCGCGCGGTCTGGCAAAAAACGCTGAGCGCGCCTGCGTTGCAGAAGCTAAACCGCTGGTATGTGCCAGAGGACGTCAAACAGCGTTACCAGCAGTTGCACCTTGGCTGGCAGGAGATGGACACGCGCATCGCCAGCGGCGATACCGGGTGGTATCAGAGCCACATTGAGGATTTCGTGGGCCGGATAGATGCCTTTGTGCTGGCGCTACAGCACTACACCGAACATAAAATTCAGCTGGTGATTTTCATGTCGCTGACGGGCGGCCTGGGCATCCTGCTGCTGGCGGTAGTGACCCTGCGGCGCATCCGCCGTCAGGTTGTGCTGCCGCTGAATAATCTGGTGGCGGCGAGCGAGCGTATCGAACAGGGGCAATTCGACACTCCCGCGCCGGATACTACGCTTCCCAACGAGCTGGGCCAGCTTTCCCGCGCCTTCAACCATATGTCGGCGGAATTACACACCCTGTACCGTTCACTTGAGCGCTCCGTTGCTGAAAAAACCCGCCACCTGAATGAAGCGCATCAGCAGCTCGAAATGCTGTTCAAATGCTCACAGGCGTTGAATACCGGGCAGATAGACAGCCACTGCTTCCGGCATATTTTGCAGATTGTGCATGACTATACGCAGATGAATTACCTGCAATTGCGCACCAGTGACGACTGGCAGCTTTACGAAGGACAGGAGTCCCCGGGCGAGAAAATGCACAATTTACCGGTGTTAATGCAGGACACCCTGTACGGCGAACTGCGCTGGCAAAGCGCGACCGGGGATGTTCCGCTGCCGCTCATGGAAAGCGTGGCGACGATGCTGGGCCGGGGGCTCTATTTTAATCAGGCGCAGAAACATTATCAGCAGCTGCTGCTGATGGAGGAGCGCGCCACCATCGCGCGCGAGCTGCATGATTCGCTGGCGCAGGTGCTCTCCTATTTGCGTATTCAGCTTACGCTGCTGAAGCATGCCGTGCCGGGCGACAATGCTCCGGCGCAGACCATCATTACGGACTTCTCCCGCGAGCTGAATAATGCCTGGCATCAGCTACGCGAGCTGCTCACCACCTTCCGCCTGACGCTCAATCACGCCAATCTTCCTGCCGCGCTACAGGAGTCTCTCGACGGGTTGCAAAGCCAGACCCGCGCGAAGCTGGTGCTCGACTGCCGTCTCTCATCGCTGGCGCTGGACGCACAAAAACAGGTGCACCTCTTACAGATTGTGCGTGAGGCAGTGCTGAATGCGATTAAACATGCCGACGCGAGCGAGATTGTGGTCAGCTGCGTCACCACCGCGGACGGCACTCACACGGTCACGATCCGCGACAACGGCATTGGTATCGGCGACGCCAGTGAACCGCCGGGGCATTACGGGCTGAATATCATGCGCGAACGCGCGGGACGGCTCGGCGGGACATTACACTTTTCTCAGCCGCCACAGGGCGGGACACAGGTCAGCGTAACGTTCCAGACGCCTGCGGCCCAGGCTGAAAAATAGCGAGAAAGAAGGCGCGCTGAAAAAAGCGCATGATAATTTACATTATCTCCTTTATTTCTCCACGTTTGACCTGGGCCTTACCGCTAAAGTTAGGCGGGCAATAAACAATAATGACGTGCAGCAAAACGAGGTCACACTTTAATGGCGAATTTTTTCATCGATCGCCCCATTTTTGCCTGGGTGCTTGCAATCCTGTTGTGTCTGACGGGTGTCCTGGCGATTACGTCCCTTCCTGTTGAGCAATACCCTGACCTCGCGCCCCCCAACGTGCGTATCACGGCGAACTACCCTGGCGCCTCGGCACAGACGCTGGAAAATACCGTCACCCAGGTTATCGAGCAGAACATGACGGGTCTCGATAACCTGATGTACATGTCCTCACAGAGCAGCGCCACGGGCCAGGCGACGGTAACCCTGAGCTTTACGGCGGGCACGGATCCGGATGAAGCGGTGCAGCAGGTGCAAAACCAGCTGCAATCGGCCCTGCGTAAACTGCCTCAGGCGGTGCAGAACCAGGGGGTGACCGTGCGTAAAACCGGTGACACCAATATTTTGACCATCGCGTTTGTTTCAACCGATGGCTCAATGGATAAGCAGGACATAGCGGACTACGTCGCCAGTAATATTCAGGACCCGCTCAGCCGTATCAACGGCGTGGGTGATATCGACGCCTACGGCTCGCAGTACTCCATGCGTATCTGGCTGGATCCCAACAAGCTGAACAGCGTGCAGATGACCGCCAAAGATGTCACCGACGCTATCGAATCGCAGAACGCCCAGATTGCCGTGGGGCAGCTCGGCGGTACGCCGTCCGTGGACAACCAGGCGCTTAACGCCACCATCAACTCCCAGTCGCTGCTCCAGACACCTGAACAGTTCCGCAATATCACGCTACGCGTGAATCAGGACGGTTCGGAAGTGCGTCTGGGGGATGTCGCCACCGTGGAAATGGGGGCGGAAAAATATGACTACCTGAGCCGCTTCAACGGCAATGCCGCGTCCGGGCTGGGGGTGAAACTGGCCTCCGGCGCCAACGAAATGGCGACCGCGCAGCGGGTGCTAGAGCGTCTGGATGAGCTGTCGCATTTCTTCCCGCACGGACTGGAGTACAAAGTCGCCTACGAAACCACCTCGTTCGTAAAAGCCTCCATCGAAGATGTGGTGAAAACCCTGCTCGAAGCTATCGCGCTGGTGTTCCTCGTGATGTACCTGTTCCTGCAAAACTTCCGCGCTACGCTGATCCCCACTATTGCGGTGCCGGTGGTGCTGCTGGGTACCTTTGCGGTGCTGTATGCCTTCGGTTACAGCATCAACACCCTGACCATGTTCGCCATGGTGCTGGCCATCGGTCTGCTGGTGGATGATGCCATCGTGGTGGTGGAAAACGTTGAGCGCATCATGAGCGAGGAAGGGCTTTCGCCCCGCGAGGCCACGCGCAAATCGATGGGACAGATTCAGGGCGCGCTGGTCGGTATCGCCATGGTGCTGTCGGCGGTATTTATCCCGATGGCGTTTTTTGGCGGCACCACGGGCGCGATTTATCGCCAGTTCTCGATCACCATCGTCTCTGCAATGGTGCTCTCCGTACTGGTGGCGATGATCCTTACCCCTGCCCTGTGCGCGACGCTGCTGAAACCGCTGCATAAGGGCGAACATCACGGTCAAAAAGGCTTCTTCGGCTGGTTTAACCGCATGTTTAACCGCAATGCGGCGCGCTATGAAGCGGGCGTGGGTAAAGTACTGCACCGCAGCGTGCGCTGGATGGTGGTTTATGTCCTGCTGCTCGGCGGCATGGTCTTCCTGTTCCTGCGGCTGCCAACCTCGTTCCTGCCGCTGGAGGATCGCGGCATGTTTATCACCTCTGTACAGTTACCGAGCGGCTCGACCCAGCAGCAGACCCTGAAAGTGGTGCAGAAGGTTGAGAACTACTTCCATACTCAGGAGAAAGACAACGTGGTCTCCGTCTTCTCCACCGTCGGCTCTGGCCCTGGCGGTAACGGGCAGAACGTGGCGCGTATGTTTGTGCGCCTGAAAGACTGGGACCAGCGCGACAGCGATACCGGCTCCTCCTTTGCCATCATTGAACGTGCAACCAAAGCGTTCAACAAAATCAAGGAAGCGCGCGTTTTCGCCAGCAGCCCGCCCGCCATCAGCGGCCTGGGCAGCTCAGCCGGGTTTGATATGGAGCTTCAGGATCACGCGGGTGCCGGGCATGACGCGTTGATGGCTGCTCGCGACAAGCTGCTGGAGCTGGCCGGGAAAGATCCGCAGCTTACCCGTGTTCGTCATAACGGTCTGGATGACAGCCCTCAGCTACAGGTGGATATTGACCAGCGTAAAGCGCAGGCGCTGGGCGTCTCCATCGACGACATTAACGACACCCTGCAAACGGCATGGGGCTCAAGCTACGTGAATGACTTTATGGATCGCGGCCGCGTGAAGAAGGTCTACGTTCAGTCTGCCGCCAAATACCGCATGCTGCCGGACGATATCAACCGCTGGTATGTGCGCAATAACACCGGCGGCATGGTGCCGTTCTCGGCATTTGCGACGTCACGCTGGGAGACCGGTTCACCGCGTCTGGAGCGTTACAACGGCTATTCGGCGCTGGAGATTGTCGGTGAAGCCGCGCCGGGCGTCAGTACCGGTACCGCAATGGACATAATGGAAAAACTGGTTCAGCAGTTACCGACCGGCTTTGGCCTGGAGTGGACGGCGATGTCCTACCAGGAACGGCTTTCCGGCGCTCAGGCGCCTGCCTTGTATGCCCTTTCGCTGCTGGTGGTGTTCCTCTGTCTGGCGGCGCTGTATGAAAGCTGGTCAGTGCCGTTCTCGGTGATGCTGGTGGTGCCTCTCGGGGTCATCGGCGCGCTGCTGGCAACCTGGATGCGCGGCCTGGAAAATGATGTCTATTTCCAGGTCGGACTCCTCACCGTAATCGGATTGTCGGCGAAAAACGCCATTCTGATCGTCGAATTTGCCAATGAGATGAATGCCAAAGGTCACGAACTGATGGCCGCCACGCTGCACGCCTGTCGTCAGCGCCTGCGCCCGATCCTGATGACTTCTCTGGCGTTTGTGTTTGGCGTCCTGCCGATGGCCACCAGCTCCGGCGCAGGCTCCAGCAGCCAGCACGCGGTGGGAACGGGCGTTATGGGGGGAATGATTTCGGCGACGATTCTGGCTATCTATTTCGTACCGCTGTTCTTTGTGCTGGTACGCCGTCGTTTCCCGCTGAAGGATAAGCCGGAATAACACGTTGAAATAAAAAAGGCGGCTTTACAGGCCGCCTTTTTATTGTGTGATTCTTTCACACTATGGTTATTTTAGTTAATTAAGTGCTCTTGCATTTCTTACCGGAAATTCATTTACGAAGCATGCCTTCGATAAAATCTTTCCAGTTCCCCAGTTCACGTTCAATCATAACAACCTCTCTTATTATTATGCGCATTCTACGAAAACGTATCATCATTGTGAAGCCACTTTAACCGATTGCTGTGATTGAGCCCCGCTGTGCTGGTAGGTTTAGGATCACTATGAGCGTTGTCGGGTAAATTTTATGTGACCTACAGCAATATTTTGAAATAGTCGGAAAAATGACAGCATTTTTAATTTCCCCCTGAGTTTATTGGCAATTTAAACAGGGTGGACAACTATGCTTAAAAGATGAAAGACTATTCAGCTTACAGCTGTTCGTTGAATTATGGAGAATTGTAAATCCCGAAAAATTCCGAATGTGTTATATTCCACTTAAGGATATATCTTCGAAAATATTGAACATTTAATCCACAAAAGAACAAAAGGATTCACTATGGTTGTGATGTACGGCATTAAGAATTGCGACACGATTAAAAAAGCCCGCCGCTGGCTGGAAGCACACAACATCGACTATCGCTTCCACGATTACCGTGCCGACGGGCTTGACCCCGCGTTTCTCCATTCCGCCATCAACGAACTGGGATGGGAAGCGCTACTGAATACACGCGGGACCACCTGGCGAAAACTGGATGAATCTCTCCGGGCCACGATCAACGACGCCGACAGCGCAGCCAAACTGATGCTTGAAATGCCGGCAATCATCAAACGCCCATTGCTCTGCAAGCCAGGTCAGCCTATGCTGCTGGGTTTCAGTGAAACCCTTTATTCAGATTTATTCGTTGAGGTGTAGTCTATGTCATGCCCGGTCATTGAGCTGACTCAGCAGCTTATTCGCCGTCCTTCCCTTAGCCCGGACGACGCAGGTTGTCAGGCATTAATGATTGAGCGCCTGCGTGCCATCGGTTTTACCGTGGAGCACATGGATTTTGGCGATACGCAGAACTTCTGGGCATGGCGCGGTCAGGGAGAGACGCTGGCGTTTGCCGGACATACTGACGTAGTTCCCGCAGGCGACGCAGACCGCTGGATCAACCCGCCTTTTGAGCCGACCATCCGCGACGGCATGCTTTTCGGACGCGGCGCTGCGGACATGAAAGGTTCTCTGGCTGCGATGGTCGTGGCGGCAGAGCGTTTCGTCGCCCAGCATCCGAACCATAAAAACCGTCTTGCGTTTTTAATTACCTCCGATGAAGAAGCCAGCGCCCACAACGGCACCGTGAAGGTCGTTGAGGCCCTGATGGCGCGCAATGAACGTCTGGACTACTGTCTGGTGGGCGAACCGTCCAGCACCGAAGTGGTGGGCGATGTGGTGAAAAATGGCCGCCGTGGATCCCTGACCTGTAATTTGACTATTCATGGCGTGCAGGGCCACGTTGCCTATCCGCACCTGGCGGATAACCCGGTACACCGCGCCGCGCCGATGCTGAACGAACTGGTAGGCATTGAATGGGATAAAGGCAACGAATTTTTCCCGCCAACCAGCATGCAGATAGCCAACATCAAGGCTGGCACCGGCAGCAACAACGTCATTCCCGGCGATCTCTTCGTCCAGTTTAACTTCCGCTTCAGCACCGAACTGACCGACGAGATGATCAAAGCGCGCGTGATTGCGCTGCTCGAGAAATATCAGCTGCGCTATACCCTCGACTGGTGGCTGTCTGGCCAGCCGTTCCTGACGCAGCGCGGTAAACTGGTGGATGCGGTGGTGAACGCCATTGCGCACTATAATGAAATTAAGCCACAACTGCTGACAACGGGCGGCACGTCTGACGGACGCTTTATCGCCCGCATGGGCGCACAGGTTGTCGAACTGGGTCCGGTTAACGCGACGATTCACAAAATCAATGAATGCGTGAACGCTGCCGATTTACAACTGCTGGCCCGCATGTATCAACGTATTATGGAGCAGCTCGTCGCCTGACGGGTGCTTAAAGAGGATTAGCGAATGGACTGGCTTTCAAAGTACTGGTGGATTCTGGTGTTGGTATTTCTGGTAGGCGTGCTGCTTAACGTGATTAAAGATCTCAAGCGCGTTGACCACAAAAAGTTCCTTGCCAACAAACCGGATCTTCCGCCGCACCGTGATTTTAACGACAAGTGGGACGATGAAGACGACTGGCCGAAGAAGGACCAGAAGAAGTAATCGCTCTGTTTCCCCTCTCCCTAAAGAGAGGGGGACACCTCACATAAACTCGACGATATCATCGTCATTCGGCTTACCGCCGCTGAGCGCTTCATCAAAGTAGTGCTTCGGTACGGTATAACGCAGATGATCGAGCGCGAACTGCATGCTGCGATCGTCAATGGCATGCCCCAGATCGTCTACGATATCCAGCGTCACATCTCCGCCCTCGCGCATCAGCGTCTCCTGGGCAGCAACCGCATGCGAAAGCTCAATTACCCGGTCTTCCCCTCCATGAATGAGATGGATCGTGGTCTGCGTGGTCGCGCTTTGCGGTAACGTCGCAAAACGCCCGTTAAAGGCAATCACGCGGGACACCAGTCCGGGCTGCGCTTTTACGCTTTCCAGCGACATGATTGAGCCCTGAGAGAAGCCAATCAGCGCCGTTGCGTCGGCGCCTACGCCGCTCTGCTGCTGCCAGTAACGCACGGTATCGATAAAGGCTGGCATAGCGGCATCAATACGCGCCTGACGATTCTCCTCCGTCACGCCCTCGACGGAAAACCACTGCCGCCCGTCCGGACCGCACGGCTCCACGCCGCCAATGCTGACGATCAGCGCGTGTGGGAAAACGGGTGCAAACCAGCTGCCAATTTGTCCCATATTGACGGCATTGTCGCCCACGCCATGAAACAGAAGCAGGAGCTGTTTAGCAGGTGTGTCCGGGCTTTGCACAACAAAATGGTCATGTTTCATGGCGATCTCCTTAATTGATAAGCAGGATTTTACGCCTCTGCGGGGTAATGACCATGCCACTTTACTGAAGAAGTCATTGAAAAAATTGCCATTGCAAAATGTCGGCTTTCAGCTGCTGGCTACGGGAGTAATCAAGCCTTTCAAGCGCGTGAGCGGTTTCCTCGCGTAGCTTCGCCAGCAACGCTTTGCGCCCGAAATCGTGCGTATTCCCTTCCATTTTCCCCCGCAGCGCCGGAAGTGGCATGTCCACGGCTAACAACAACCGCGTCAGCGCCGCAACCGAAGTTGAAAACGCCCGGTGAGCAAAGGCAAACCCCGCCAGCTCCAGCCAGTCGTCACTATTAAGGGTAGCTTCCCATGCATCCGTCACCGGGATCTTTTCGCCATTCCAGGCCGACAGGACGCGCATATCACGACATAACCGCTGATGCGCCTGTTCGCAGAGCTGATGCCCCGCCTCGCTCAGCGGCAGCAACGCCATCGCCGTATAGCACCCGCTGCTGGCTTCCCGGTGGCTGCCCATTCGCACCAGCACAAACCCGCACTGCCGCCAGAAACGCCACAGCTCGTCGGTATAGCCAAAGCTGACCGAGAGATAATCTTCTCCGCTGGCACTGCGGATCAGCCGCTGGCCGATGCCTTCCCGCTGGCGATGGGGATGAACCGCAATGCGGCTGACGCGTCGGCCTTTCAGCGTCGCCGCGAGCGGCGAGCCGCCGTGCGCTGCCAGCGACTGCGCCACCAGATTTCCACGCGGCCGACGAAAGCCCGCCCAGACTGCGCGGCTAAGTTCAGGGGGTAATCCCCCCTCCTCCACCAGCCAGAGCGCGCCCGCGATCTCCGCGCCCGCCTGAGCAACAGCAAAGTGCTGGCCGGGGGCGTCCATCATCCGGCGTAAATCGAGGGGTGACGTCCGGTAGTGCGCGGCACACAGCAGTTCATACACGCCTGCCCCGCGCGTCGGATCGCTCTCCCACATCCCGGGCTCCAGCGACGTTAAACGTACCTCGCCTTCCGGTTTGCGATCGATAAGCGCATCGTCGAACAGCAGCGCGTTCGCCACTATCCGCTCAAGGGGACATCCGGCAGCCCAGCGAACAGGCGTGGATAAGGTATAACGCCGCAGCCCGCTAAACCGGGCGCAGAACTTCAGCAGGAATCCCCTGCCCGTGCCTTCATAACCCTGCACCGTGGTGGTCAGCAACACGCGGGGAAAGCGCGACGCCAGCTTCTCCAGCAGCGGGCCGGGGATGGCGGCCGCCTCATCGACAATCAGCCAGTCAGCTTCTGTTGTGGAGGCCAGCAGCGCATCCGGGGCCATAAAGTGAAAATGTTCCCCGGCGAAACGCGCGATGACATCCGTCGCCCCTTTTGCCGGTGCCGTCACGACTGCACTCCCCTGAATGCCGTTGAGCAACATGCCCGCCAGGGCGGACTTTCCGCGTCCGCGCGGTGCCGTCACGGCGGCCACGCCCGCAGGCATGGTCAGAAGAGCGTCGAGGATCTCAGCTTGCTCGCGCTGCGGTTCACCGCTGGCAGGCTGCCAGGCGGGTAAATCTGACGTAACGGGAAGGCACAGAGGACGATGTTGATGCCAGACGATGGCATCTGAATCGGCGGCAAGCGTCCGGCAAAAGTGGTGAACAAAGTGCGGGGTGGCGATCGGCTCGGCGCTGTCGCTCCAGCGTAGAGAATCCGCGTCGGGCCTGTTAGCCCAGACGGAGAACGGCGGCACCAGCAGCATCAGAAGGCTTCCGGCGCGCAGGGTCCCGCTGAGGGCGGCGAAGGCCGAGACGTCAAACCCGCGACGCGCGTCAAAAACGGCGTGAAGGTATTCACGTCCCAGCAGGCCGCTGATGGTCTTAGAGGGGTTTTCCTCCAGCCACAGCCAGTCTCCTGGTAACGTATCGCGCAGAATGGTCGCCTGGCTCAACGTCCACGCTTCATCGCCGCTGAGCACCACCAGCCGGCGGTGCCCGGTACGCTGAAGCTGGTTGACCAGCTGTTCAAACCCCAACATCACATAGCTTTGCCGAAGGTATTACACTGCGACGGGTTGCCGCTGTCGAAGCCACGCTTAAACCAACTGTAGCGCTGCTCTGAGGTGCCATGGGTAAAGCTGTCCGGCACAACGCGCCCCTGGCTCTGCTGCTGCAAGCGATCGTCACCAATCGCCTGTGCGGCATTCAGGGCCTCTTCCAGATCGCCTGTTTCCAGCACGCCCTGCTGCTGCATGCTGTGTCCCCAGACGCCAGCGAAGCAGTCGGCCTGAAGCTCCATGCGTACGGACAGACGATTCACCTCCGCCTGAGAAGCATTCTGCTGCATCTGACGCACTTTAGGCTCAATGCCGAGGAGCTTCTGCACGTGGTGGCCGACTTCATGCGCGATCACGTAGCCCTGGGCAAAATCGCCGTCGGCGCCCAGCTTGCTTTTCATGTCGTCATAGAAGGAGAGATCGATATAGACGGTGCTGTCCGCCGGGCAGTAGAACGGCCCCATAACGGACTGCCCGGTGCCGCAGCCGGTGCGGGTTGCGCCCCGGTACATCACCAGTTTTGGCGGCTGATAAGTCCGCCCCATTTTCTCGAACTGCTGACCCCAGGTATCTTCGGTCGTCGCGAGAATAACGGAAGTAAATTTCGCCGCTTCATCTTCATTCGGGCTGATGGAGCGCTGAGAATACTGCTGCTGTTGCCCGGTTTCACCGGTCATCAAACCGGTCAGGTCGACGCCGTAGTAGCCCGCCACCAGCACGACGACCAGCAGAATAATGCCGCCCTTGCCGCTGGGTAACCGGAAACCTGGCCCGCCCATAGACGGACCACCGCCACCACTGCTGCGTCTGTCTTCTACGTTGTCACTTTCACGACGCCCTTGCCAGCGCATAAACACCTCGAACTATTCCATTTATAATAGCTATGATCGTAGGCGGTTAATGAAAGGATTACCATAGTAAACAAGGATAAGACGCCAAAGGATGCCAACATCCTTTGGCAAATGCGCAGTTTAGTCGAGCTTAACGCCTAAACGGTGAGCAACCGCTTCGTACGCTTCGACCACGCCACCCAGACTCTGGCGGAAACGGTCTTTGTCCATTTTATCCAGCGTCTCTTTGTCCCACAGGCGGCTGCCGTCCGGCGAGAATTCGTCGCCCAGCACCACTTCACCCTTGTACAGACCGAACTCCAGCTTGAAGTCGACCAGGATCAGGCCCGCGTCATCAAACAGCTTTTTCAGCACGTCATTGGCTTTGTAGGTCAGTTCCTGCATGCGCGCCAGGTTCTCTTTGCTTACCCAGCCGAAGGTTTCGCAGTAGGATTCGTTGACCATCGGGTCATGCATGGCGTCGTTTTTCAGGAACAGATCGAACAGCGGTGGATTCAGTTCGATACCCTCTTCAATGCCCAGACGCTTCACCAGGGAGCCTGCGGCACGGTTACGGATCACGCACTCAACCGGCACCATATCCAGTTTTTTTACCAGACATTCCGTATCGGACAGCAACGCTTCCATCTGAGTCGGGATACCGGCTTCGGCCAGTTTGGTCATAATGAAGTGGTTGAACTTGTTGTTCACCATGCCCTTACGATCGAACTGCTCAATGCGTGCGCCGTCTCCTGCTGACGTATCATTGCGGAATTCGAGCACCAACAGATCCGGGTTTTCCGTGCTGTATACGGTTTTCGCTTTGCCACGATACAACTCAGCTTGCTTCTGCATCTTCATTACTCCTGGTGTGATGATTTGTATTCAAAACTGGCCATATTATGCCACGCACACGTTTGCGTAGCACGAAAATAAAAAGGGCTGGATTAACCAGCCCTCACTATTATTTGCTGAATGCGGCCTGGAAGGCAGCGACCAGCGCATCGTTCTGCGCCTGGGTCAGCGTGTGTCCTTTCGGATCGATAAATTGCAGGCTGCTGCGGTTATCGAGGTCGCCAACCTGGATTTTGTAGTCACCGGAAGGCAGCTGTGGATCGCTTGCCCCCAGCTCCTGCCAGGCGCTATCAGACAGCGGCTTATAGGTCGCTGTGATGCTGCCCGTTGAACGGGTGCTGTCGGTCACCTTCATGCCCACTTTTTCAAGCGTTGCTGGCAGGCGCTGCCAGGTCTGGTTAAATGGCGCACGCACCACCAGCATTGGCAGGCCGGTATCGTCTGCACCGCTCTGCACATCAAACGTTGAACCGTTACGGTTCTGCGCGGCGTTTGCGGCATCGGTAGCGTTTTTATCCAGACCTGCGGCAATCACGTTCAGCATTTCAGTGCTGTAGCGCTGCATGGCGGCCGGATCGGCAACCGGTTTACCTGCCTGCTCAAGATTCAACAGCTTGACGGTAACCGCCTGCTGATAACCCTGCGGCTTAACGGAGACTTGATAACGACCACGATACTGCTGGTCTTCATCGAGACGGTTCCACTCAATCCAGTCGGTGGTTAAAGTCTGGCTGGCGTCGTCGCGTTTATCAATCGTATAGTTTTTCGACTGAATAACGCTCACAACCTGCGGCCACAGCGTGGTACCGCGTGCGCTTTCCACCAGCAGAGAGGCCGTATCACCGGTAAACTGCGTGCGCGCGCCACTCACCAGCGCCAGAGGCTGAGCCGGCGGACGAATATCAAGCGCTTTACCCACCAGGCCACTGCCGTTGGTAACCGGAATATTATAATCACCGTTCTGGATCGGCAGGATCATGCCGGCAGGCGCGTGAAGTTCAGCAAGCGGCGGCGCATCCAGATAGGATTCATCACCGCTCACCTGGCGCTTGTAGCGCGAGTCTGAACTACAGGCAGCGAGGAGCATAACAAGCGAAACACCCGCAACCTTCGCCAGGCGCGACTTCTGTACTGAATAAGCCATCAAATCTCCCTAAACTTTACAGCAAACCGGCATGCTTCAGCGCGCCAGCGACAATTTCACGACCGTGGTCGGTAATCGGTGTCATTGGCAGACGCAGCGTGTCGGTTGCTACAAGCCCCAACTCCTTACATGCCCATTTCACTGGGATCGGATTGGGTTCGACAAATAATTTATTGTGCAACGGCATCAAACGCTGATTAATCACGCGAGCTTCATCAAAGTGACCGGCTGCGGCCAGCTTGCACATGTCAGCCATATCGCGCGCCGCCACGTTCGCCGTAACGGAAATTACGCCGTTACCACCGAGCTGCATAAAGTCCAGCGCGGTCGCATCATCGCCGCTCAACAGGATAAAGTCGTCTGAAACCAGCTCTTTGATCTGATGAACGCGGCTTAAGTTCCCTGTCGCCTCTTTAATCCCGATAATATTTTTTACTTTCGAGAGACGGCCAACGGTTTCCGGCAGCATATCGCAACCGGTACGGGACGGCACATTATACAGAATTTGTGGCAAGTCAGTATGTTCAGCGATGGCTTTGAAATGCTGGAACAAACCTTCCTGAGTAGGACGGTTGTAATAAGGGGTCACCGTCAGGCAGCCGACAATGCCGCTGTCGTTAAAACGCTGAGTCAGGCTAATCGCTTCTGCCGTTGCGTTTGCGCCCGTACCCGCGATGACAGGAATACGCCCGTCCGCCAGTTCCAGGGTCAGCATCACAACGTCGCCGTGCTCTTCGTGGCTCAGCGTAGCGGATTCACCGGTAGTCCCTACCGAAACGATCGCCGAGGTTCCATTGGCGACATGGTAATCAATGAGCTTCTTCATGCTTGACCGGCAGACATTACCTTTTTCATCCATCGGTGTAACAAGCGCGACAATACTTCCCGTGAACATGAGCCATCCTCTGTGCGAACAAGAGCCTCAATGTTACGTTTGGAACTGTAATAAAAGCAAGCGACCTGAGGCTCTCAGGCGGTTGTATGCATGTTTTTTTTATGCTTTCCTTAGGAAGACTTAACCACGCAAAGGAAGAACAGGTTTGACAACCTCATCACAACATTACCTGGTTATCACTGCGCTGGGTGCTGACAGGCCGGGTATCGTGAATACCATCACTCGCCACGTGAGCAGCTGCGGCTGCAACATCGAAGATAGCCGGCTGGCTATGCTTGGCGAAGAGTTCACGTTCATCATGCTGCTTTCCGGAACATGGAATGCCATTACCCTCATCGAATCTACCTTGCCGCTGAAAGGCGCAGAGCTGGATTTACTGATTGTGATGAAGCGCACCACCGCGCGCCCGCGTCCGGCTCTGCCTGCCACGGTCTGGGTACAGGTTGAAGTGCCTGATTCACCTCATCTGATTGAACGTTTTACGGCGCTGTTTGACAGCCATCAGATGAACATTGCCGAACTGGTTTCCCGCACGCAGCCGGGCGATGAAAACGCAATCCCGACGCTGTTCATTCAAATTACCGCACACAGCCCTGCCTCGCAGGATGCGTCAAATATCGAGCAAGCGTTCAAAGCCCTCTGTACAGAATTACATGCGCAAGGCAGTATAAGCGTCGTCGATTATTCGCAGCACGAACAGGATGGAGTTGAGTAATGAACCCACTGAAAGCCGGTGATATCGCACCGAAATTTAGCTTACCGGATCAAGACGGCGAGCAAGTAAATTTGACCGACTTCCAGGGACAGCGTGTTCTGGTCTATTTCTACCCGAAAGCCATGACCCCGGGCTGTACCGTACAGGCCTGCGGTCTACGCGACAACATGGATGAGTTGAAAAAGGTCGGTGTGGAAGTGCTGGGCATCAGCACCGATAAGCCAGAGAAGCTGTCACGCTTTGCGGAAAAAGAGCTGCTGAACTTCACGCTGCTTTCCGATGAAGACCACCAGGTTTGCGAGCAGTTTGGCGTCTGGGGTGAGAAGTCCTTTATGGGCAAAACGTACGACGGTATTCACCGCATCAGTTTCCTGATTGACGCTGACGGTAAAGTTGAGCACGTGTTTGATGATTTCAAAACCAGCAACCACCACGACGTGGTGTTGAAGTGGCTGAAAGAGAACGCGTGATCATTTTAGTGCCGGGTGGCGCTGCGCTTACCCGGCCTACAAGGTAAATGCAAAACGGTAGCATGCGCTACCGTTTTTAGTGTTTGCCCCCTCTCCCCGCGGGAGAGGGTTGGGGTGAGGGCATCAGCCCGCACTAAATCTACTTCTCTTCCACCGCTGGCACATCCGGCCACGCGTGGACCACGGCTTTAATCAGCGTCGCCAGCGGAATGGCGAAGAATACCCCCCAGAATCCCCACAGCCCGCCGAAAATCACCACTGACAGGATAATCACCAGCGGATGCAGGTTAACTGCTTCTGAGAACAGCACCGGTACCAGCAGGTTCCCGTCCAGTCCCTGAATAATCAGGTATACGGCGAAACAGCTCCAGAACTCCGTACCCAGACCAAACTGGAACAGCGCCACCCCCACAACCGGAATGGTCACCACAAACGCGCCGATATACGGGATCAGAACCGAGAATCCGACCAGCACCGCCAGCAGCAGCGAGTAGTTCAGTCCGAAGATCACGAAGCCAATCCAGGTCGCCACGCCCACCACAATCATCTCCAGCACTTTGCCGCGAATGTAGTTGGTGATCTGCTGGTTCATCTCCTGCCAGACCTGACCGGCGAGACCGCGATTGCGCGGCAGCACGCGGCGCACCGCGTTCAGCATCTGCTCTTTATCTTTGACCAGGAAGAACACCATTAGCGGCACGAGAACAAGGTAAACCGCCAGCGTCAGCAGGCCTACCAGCGAGGCCAGAGAGTATTTCACCACCGAGTCACCCATGGTCATGATGCGGGCGCGCATGTTTTCGGCCATCGCATCGATGATCCCGGCGTCCATCAGCGCAGGATAGCGGCGCGGCAGCGTGGCGGCAAAATCAGACAGTTTATTCAGCATGCCGGGCATATCGCGGATCAGGTAGATCCCCTGTTGCCAGGCGATGGGCATCACCACGAAGGACATCAGCAGCAGAATGCCGACAAACAGCACCAGAACAATGCTGGTCGCCCAGCGGCGGGAACAGCCGATATGTTCCAGACGCGCGGTGGGCCACTCCAGCAGATACGCCAGCACAATTGCCACCAGTAGCGGTGCCAGCAGGCCACTAAAGAAGAACAGGATACCGAATCCGGTAACCAGAATGACCAGCAAAGCAATGGCTTCCGGGTCGCTAAACCGACGCCGATACCACTGCATTAACATTTCGAGCATACAACCCTTCCCTGAATCGAATGGCGGGAGTGAGACGGTGAATTGTATCTAACTGTCACAAAAAAGACTTTCCTTTTTGTTTCACTGTCAGGTTTCGCAAAACCCTGATGAATGGGATTTTCTTCATCTCTTAACACGGCTACACTCGCAGAGCAGCGGAGATGAACGTTATGCGGGTTCATTGGTCAAATTAGCACATCCAACATACAGGACAGTGGTTATGTTCAGGCAGTTGAGAAAAACACTGGTTGCGACACTGATTGCCGCCATGACGGTGGGTCAGGTGTTGCCCGCTTTCGCTGACTCGTCCGATTCATTGCCGGACATGGGCACCACGGCAGGAAGCACGCTCTCCATCGGGCAGGAGATGCAGATGGGTGATTATTACGTACGCCAGCTGCGCGGCAGTGCTCCGCTGATTAACGACCCATTGCTGGTGCAATACATTAACGGTCTGGGAATGCGTCTGGTGGCGCACGCCGACTCGGTAAAAACGCCCTTCCACTTCTATTTAATCAATAACGATGAAATCAACGCCTTCGCCTTCTTTGGCGGGAACGTGGTGCTGCATTCGGCGTTGTTCCGTTATTCCGATAACGAAAGCCAGCTGGCGTCCGTCATGGCGCACGAAATTTCGCACGTCACCCAGCGCCATCTGGCGCGTGCGATGGAAGATCAGAAGCGTAACGCCCCGCTAACCTGGGTGGGCGCGCTGGGCTCTATTCTGCTGGCGATGGCCAGCCCGCAGGCCGGGATGGCGGCGCTTACCGGGACGCTGGCGGGGACGCGTCAGGGGATGATCAGCTTTACCCAGCAGAACGAGCAGGAAGCAGACCGCATCGGCATTCAGGTTTTACAGCGTTCCGGCTTTGACCCGCAGGCCATGCCGAGCTTCCTGGAAAAGCTGCTCGACCAGGCACGCTACTCGTCGCGCCCGCCTGAAATTCTGTTGACCCACCCGCTGCCGGAAAGCCGCCTCTCGGATGCGCGTAACCGAGCCAACCAGATGCGTCCGGTCGTGGTGCAGTCTTCGCAGGATTTCTACATGGCCAAAGTGAGAACGCTTGGCATGTACAACTCCGGACGTAATCAGCTCACCAGCGATCTGCTGGACGCGCTGGCGAAAGGCAACGTGCGCGAGAAAAACGCGGCGCAGTATGGTCAGGCGCTCCAGGCGATGGAGGCCAGCAAATACGATGAAGCGCGAAAAGCGCTACAGCCGCTGCTGGCGGCGGCGCCTGACAATCCGTGGTATCTCGACCTCGCCACCGATATCGATCTGGGGCAGAAAAAAGCGACCGATGCGATTAATCGCCTGAAAGGGGCGAAAGATCTTCGTAATAATCCAGTATTGCAGCTTAACCTGGCGAACGCCTACCTACAGGGCGGCCAGCCCGGCGAGGCGGTGACCATTCTGAACCGCTACACCTTTAACAATAAAGACGACCAGAACGGCTGGGAGCTGCTCGCCCAGGCCCAGGGGCAACTGGGTAACCGCGATCAGGAGCTGGCCGCGCGTGCGGAAGGTCTGGCGCTGGCGGGTCGTCTCGATCAGGCCATTTCCCTGCTGAGCAGCGCCAGCTCGCAGGTGAAGCTTGGCAGCCTGCAACAGGCCCGCTACGATGCGCGAATCGACCAGCTGCGCGGCCTGCAACAACGCTTTAAGCCGTACGAGAAGATGTAATAAAGGAGAAGTCATGACAGACGCGGTAAAAATTTACCATAACCCTCGCTGCTCCAAGAGCCGAGACACCCTCAGCCTGCTGAAGTCTAACGGCATCGAACCGGAAGTGGTGCTGTACCTGGAGACGCCGCCGGACGCGCAGAATATCCGCCAGCTGCTGAAGATGCTGAACATGGGCAGCGCACGCGACCTGATGCGTCAGAAAGAAGATCTGTATAAGTCGCTCAATCTGAACGATACCAGTCTCACTGAAGATCGGCTGATTCAGGCGATGGTCGACAATCCAAAGCTGATTGAGCGCCCGATTGTAGTGGCAAATGGCAAGGCGCGTATCGGCCGTCCGCCGGAAGACGTGCTCGAGATCGTCTAATCGTTACGCCGCAGCGCTTCCAGAAACGCCTGCGGCGTACGCTCTCCCAGCTTTTTCTGCGCTTTTCCCCGGTTGTAAAACTCACACAATTGGATCAACAGCTCTCCCATCGGTTCACTGTTCACCCGCGGAATGATTTCGCGTAACGGCACGGTGACCTGAAGGGCGAGATAATACTGTGAATGCACTTTTACGGTGACGTTATGCTCCGGCAAGTTCACTTCTAGCCCAAAAGTCTCAACAGATTGAATATCAGCCGGACAGGCAGCCAGCACCTCGTTCGTCCAGCGGGTCAGCAACTGCGGCGATACGCCAGCATAAAGCCGGGCGTAACACCAGCCGCTGACGGGTTCACGCGCCCAGAGCAGGTGTTGCTCGCCATCGTCGTCCATATGTAGCGACAGCGGCTGATGATGCAGGAGTAGCTTCTGCGGCATGATCCCGGCCTTCAGCGCCTTTTTGCCCTGCAACGACGCCCCCTTTTGTTTTAGCGAGGCTGGTTTGAGGTAGCGGTTCAGGGTCGCGCGGGAAACGGCGATCCCGAGTCCGTCATTCACCAGCAGCAGCAGTTCATCCAGCGGTGCCCCTGTGATATCCCGCAGGGCATTTATCAGTGCCGCCTGTTCTTGTCTCAGTGCTTTGTGTATCACTTTTGGCGTTGTGTGGTTATCCGAAACCTGGTCGCGGTTGCGCCAGCGCCTGACGGTGGTGACCGAGATCCCCAGCTCAACGGCAAGTTCCCTGTCGCTTTTATCTGACTGCTGAAGATAACGACGGATACGCGGCGTGGTGGTGGCGTTGGCATGCAGTTTGATTTCCATCGCGTCTCTCTCCGGAACTAATCTTATGAGATTTATATCAGAGCAGCGAATGCTTTGTGACCGATTTCACCTTTCGCTCGCCGCGCTTCACTGATAATCCACAGACATAACATAAACAACACCTCTCAATCTTGTACGGAGTTCACAATGAACAATGTTCTGGGATTTCTTGAAGCAAAACTGATGCCGCTGGCGGCGAAAACGGCCCAGCAGCGTCATCTTGGGGCCATTCGCGGCGCCTACGTTTCATTCATGCCGTTTATCATCGTCGGCTCCATTCTGCTGGTGATCTCCTCCTTCCCGAATCAGGCCTATCAGCAGTTTATGTCTCAGGCCTTTGGTGAGAGCTGGAGTGCAATTATAGAGATCCCGTTTAACGCGGTGTTCTCAACCATGTCGCTGTTTATCAGCTTCCTGGTGGCCTACCGCCTGGCTGAGCATTATGGCGAGGACCGCATCTCCTGCGGCATCCTGGCGCTGGTCGCGTTTCTGATCCTGACGCCCTTTATCAAAGTGGCGGAAAACGGCGGCATTACCGTGATGCCGGTAGAGTGGATTGGCAGCAAAGGGCTGTTCGTGGCGATGATCGGTTCCCTGCTGTGGACGGAACTGTTCTGCTGGCTGAAGCGCAAAAAGCTGGTCATCAAAATGCCGGACGGCGTGCCTCCGGCGGTGCAGGAGTCGTTCGCGGCCCTGATCCCGGCCCTGCTGGTGATGATTCTGGTGCTGCTTATCCGCATCATCTTTGAAAACACCCACTATCACACCATCCACCAGTTTATTTATGAAGTGGTTGCCACCCCGGTGCGCCACTACGGCACCTCTTATTTCGGGGCGCTGATGACCGTATTCAGCATCACCATTCTGTGGTCAGTGGGCATTAACTCCGGTTCGATGATCAACGGGATTATTCGCCCGCTGTGGATGGAGAACCAGACCGACAACATCGCCGCGATCCAGGCGGGAACGACGCCGCCGCACATCATCACCGAACAGTTTTTTGACATGATCTGGATGGGTGGCGCGGGTGCCACGCTGTCGCTGGTGATTGCGATGCTGATTTTCGCCCGCAGCAAAAACATGCGCGAAGTAGCGCGCCTCGGTGCGGGCGCGTCGGTGTTTAACATCAACGAACCGATCCTGTTTGGCCTGCCGGTGATCATGAACCCGATCATGCTCATCCCGTTCAATCTGGTGCCGCTGGTGCTGGTCACCGTGCAGTATGCGGCGATGAAAATTGGTGCGGTCGCCGTCACCACCGGGGTGTTTATCCCCTGGACGCTGCCGCCGGTTATCAGCGGCTTTATCGTCACCGGGCACCTGAGCGGCAGCGTGATGCAGCTGATCAACCTGCTGATTGGCGCCATGCTGTACCTGCCTTTCATGCGTATCGTGGATAAACAGTACCGCGCCGCGGAGCTGACTACCGCTACGCAAACCGACACCACCCTTGCAAAACAGGAGTAAAGCATGTGGGGAATTATCGCAACCTGGCGAATGGCGCTTGAAGGCGTCACGGAATCTGCGTCTGCGCTGGCTGCGGGCAAACCTGTCGCTCCGGCGGTGGTGGATGCCGTCGCCGCCGTCGAGGACTTTCCGTTTTATAAATCCGTCGGCTACGGCGGGCTGCCGACCGAGAACGGCGAGGTGGAGCTGGACGCGGCCTATATGGACGGCGACACGCTGGCGTTCGGCGCCGTGGGCAATCTGGTGGATATCGCCAACCCGGTACGCGTGGCGCACGCGCTCAGCCGCCAGCGCTATAACAGCCTGCTGGTCGGCCAGGGCGCGCGCGAATGGGCGCTGAGCCAGGGCTTTGCCGACAAAACCATGCTCACGGATCGCGCCATGCAACACTACCGTAAGCGCTGCCGCGAAACGCTGGACAAGGGGTTAAGCCCCTACGACGGACATGACACCGTCGGCATCATTGGCCTCGATAAACAGGGCTCGATGAGCGTCGCCACCTCCACCAGCGGCCTGTTTATGAAAAAACGCGGTCGCCTCGGTGACTCACCCATCATCGGCTCCGGCTTTTACTGCGACAGCGAAACCGGCGCGGCCACCGCCACGGGCGTCGGTGAAGATCTGATGAAGGGCTGTACCAGCTACGAAATCGTTCGCCGGATGGCGCAAGGGATGACGCCGCAGCAGGCGGCGGATTCGGTGGTGTTCGAACTGGAAGACAAGCTGATGTCGCGCTTTGGCCGCGCGGGCGATCTCTCCGTGGTGTGCATGAACAGCAAAGGAGAATTTGGCGCCGCGACCAACATCAAAACCTTCTCGTTTGTGGTGGCGACGGCTCGCCAGCCCCTCACCGTTTTCCGTACTGAACGCCTGCGGGAGAAAACGCACTATCACGCGGTAGATGAGGAGTGGATGCAGGCCTATGCCGCGCGGATCCGCGCACCGATTGAGGAGTCATGATGATCACATACCAGTTTATCAACGCGCTTTCAGACGCGAAGCCGCAAAGCCATTTGATTGCGCGCGCTGACAGTTCCCTGTTACCGGAAAGCGCTCTTGTCGCTGAAATGCGCCAGCAGAGCACCGTCGCGGACGCGCGCTTTGGCTGCGCGCCGTTTGCCCGCATCACCCTGTTGCCGGATGCGCTCTGGCATGACGCCCTGACCGAAGGGTTGCTAACCGCTCTGCGACCGCTGCTTGCCGCCCCCGCCAGCGCCGAACTCGTGCTGGACGTGACGGATATTGACGATGTGGTGCTGGCGCAGGTACTGCGTTTTCTCTTTAATCAGGCGCACAGGCTCAGTGACCTGAAGCTGAAGAAGACGGACGAAGCGCTGCGTCTTACCTGCATCACTGCCCTCTGCTTGCCGGAACAGCAGGCGAAGCTGGAGACGACCTTCCGCCAGCAGCAGACCATTGCGCTCGGCATGGTTGCGGCGCGACGTCTGGCGGATATGCCGTCCGACCGCTGCACGCCGCAGTTTGTGGTGGAAGAGGCGCAAAAACTGTGTGCCGCCAGCCCTGCCCTGCGCTGCGAGGTGTTGGATGAAAAGCAAATTGTTGAGCAGGGGCTGGGGCTACTGCACGCCGTTGGCAAAGGGGCGACCTGCCCACCGCGTCTGCTGGCTATTCACTATAACGGCGTGTCTGATGGCCCGGTGCGCTGCTACGTGGGAAAAGGCATTACCTTTGACACCGGTGGCCTGTGGCTGAAGGAAGGCGCGGGCATGTACACCATGAAATATGACATGTGCGGCGCGGCTAACGTGCTCGGGCTGATGCTGACCGTTGCGGAGCTGAAATTACCCGTGCGCATCATGGGCGTGCTGGCGCTGGCGGAAAACGCCATCGGCCCCGACGCCATGCAGCCCGGCACGGTGGCGACGGCCTGCAACGGCACCACCGTTGAAATCAACAATACCGATGCCGAGGGCCGGCTGGTACTGGCAGACGCTATCGCCTGGGCGAGTCAGCGCCATCCGCAGGCGCACTATATCATTGATATGGCGACCTTAACCGGAGCGGTGGTGAAAGCGCTGGGGTATGAGCTGAGCGGGCTGATGACCCAGGATGAACCGCTGCGTCAGGCACTGACGCTCGCGGGCAAACGGAGCGGCGACGAGGTGTGGTCCCTGCCGCTGGATGCGCGGCTGAGAAAGCAAACCGACAGCGCGATTGCCGATCTGTGCAACACGCCGACCAACAACGCGGCGATCAGCGCGTCGGCGGCGTGGCTGCTGCACCATTTCTGCCCGCCGACTATTCCGTGGGCGCATCTGGATATCAGCGGGACGGCGCTGTGGCGTGAAAGCGGACGAAGCGTGGCGTCGGGAAGGCCGATTCCTCTGCTGGTGGAGCACTTGTTGGGGGATCTTTAGCCGGGTGGCGGCTGCGCCTTACCCGGCCTACAAGGTATGACGGGTTTTCGTAGGCCCGGTAAGCGCAGCGCCACCGGGCAAAAAACTCAAAGCTTAAGAATATCTTTCACAAACGGAATGGTTAGCTTGCGCTGTGCGGTAATAGACGCGCGATCGAGCTGATCGAGCGTGTCAAACAGCGTGCGCATTTCCCTGTCCAGGCGTTTAAGCAGGAACCGACCCACGTCCTCCGGCAGCTCAAACCCACGCTGCTTAGCGCGCAGCTGAAGCGCCTGGAGTTTGTCTTCATCCGACAGCGGTTGCAGCTTGTAGATTTGCCCCCAGTCCAGACGAGACGCCAGATCCGGCAGCCCCAGATTGAGCTGGCGCGGCGGACGATCGCCGGTGATCAGCAGCCGGGTTTTGCCCGACTCCAGAATGCGGTTGTAGAGGTTAAAGATCGCCATTTCCCACGGTTCGTCCCCCGCCACGCATTCGATATTATCGATGCAGACCAGGGAAAGATGTTCCATGCCCTCCAGCACCTCAGGCACAAACCAGGTGCGTTTATCCAGCGGCACATAGCCTACCGCGTCACCGCGCGCCGAAAGCTCCGCACAGGCGGCATGCAGCAGGTGGCTGCGTCCCGCGCCTTCGCGTGACCAGATATAGATGTATCCGCTGTGTTCCTGGCGCAGCACGTTTTGCAGTGCAGCCAGTAAAGAGGGGTTATCACCCGGCCAGAAACTCGCGAAAGTTTCGTCGTCAGGGAGATAAAGTGGCAGAGAGAGCTGTGCCGGTCCGTTCAGAAATACCTCAACCAGAGATCTTACATAAAATCGGAATGGAGTTTAACACGGAACCTGCAAGGAGAGAACCGGGCGATCCTTCGCCCGGCATGACGATCAATGTGGCGCTTTTTCGCTTTCGTCTGCGTCCAGCACCACCTCTTCCGGGCGGATCACTGAGATCAGCTTGAAAATCAGGCTCAGGCCGACGCCGACGATGGTCGCCAGCGCCATACCCTTCAGCTCTGCCGCGCCGATGTGCACCTTCGCGCCGCTCACGCCGATAATCAGGATAACGGAGGTCAGGATCAGGTTCTGCGCCTTGCTGTAATCCACTTTGGATTCAATCAGCACGCGAATACCGGAGGCACCGATCACCCCGTACAGCAGCAGGGAAACGCCGCCCATCACCGGAACCGGGATAATCTGGATCGCCGCCGCCAGTTTGCCAACGCAGGAGAGCAGAATGGCGATGATCGCCGCGCCGCCGATAACCCAGGTGCTGTAGACGCGGGTGATCGCCATTACGCCGATATTCTCACCGTAAGTCGTGTTTGGCGTGGAGCCGAAGAAACCAGAGATGATGGTGGAGAAACCGTTGGCAAACATGGAGCGATGCAGGCCCGGGTCGCGGATCAGGTCGCGCTTCACGATGTTCGCCGTCACCACCAGGTGGCCGACGTGCTCAGCAATCACCACCAGCGCGGCAGGCAGAATGGTGAAAATGGCGAACCATTCAAAGCGCGGGGTGTAGAAGGTTGGCAGCGCGAACCAGTGCGCCTCGGCAATCGGGGTGGTATCCACAACGCCCATCACGAAGGAGAGCGCGTAACCCGCCAGCACGCCGATCAGGATCGGGATAATCGCCATAAAGCCGCGGAACAGGACGGAACCGAATACCGTCACGCCCAGCGTCACCAGCGAAATAATAATGGTTTTGGAATCCGGTGACTGACCGTCCGCAGGCAGCAGCCCGGCCATGTTCGCCGCCACGCCCGCCAGCTCCAGGCCGATGACGGCAACGATGGCCCCCATTGCCGCAGGCGGGAACATCACGTCCAGCCAGCCGGTACCGGCTTTCTTCACAATGAAGGAGACCAGGCAGAACAGCACGCCGCACATGATAAAGCCGCCCAGCGCGACCTCATAACCCAGCGGCAGCAACAGCAGAACCGGGGAGATAAACGCGAAGCTCGACCCGAGATAGGCCGGGATTTTGCCTTTACAGATGAAGAGGTAAAGCAGCGTACCGATGCCGTTAAACAGCAGCACGGTAGCCGGGTTAATGTGAAACAGGATTGGCACCAGCACGGTTGCGCCAAACATGGCGAACAGGTGCTGCAAACTAAGCGGGATTGTCTGTAAAAGCGGCGGTCTTTCACTCACCCCGATAGCACGGCGCGTCATAGTGTTTTCCTCTGAGTGTCATTGTTGGTTTTTATTCAAAAAAAAGCCGACTATCAAAGTCGGCTTCTTTATCGTTATTCGATTATTTAGTACCAAAAATCTTATCGCCGGCATCGCCGAGCCCCGGGATGATGTACCCGTGCTCGTTCAGTCCCTGGTCGACAGACGCGGTATAGAGTTCAACGTCCGGGTGCGCTTTTTCCAGCGCCGCGATACCTTCCGGCGCCGCAACCAGCACCAGCACTTTGATGCTGCTGCATCCCGCTTTTTTCAGCAGGTCGATGGTGGCGATCATCGAACCGCCGGTCGCCAGCATCGGGTCAACCACCAGCGCCATACGCTCGTCGATGTTAGAGACCAGCTTCTGGAAGTACGGGACCGGCTCAAGCGTCTCTTCGTTACGGTAGATGCCCACCACGCTGATACGCGCGCTTGGGACGTGCTCCAGCACGCCTTCCATCATGCCCAGACCCGCACGCAGGATTGGCACCACGGTAATTTTTTTACCTTTGATCTGCTCAACCTGTACCGGACCGTTCCAGCCTTCGATGGTCACTTTTTCCGTTTCCAGATCAGAGGTCGCTTCGTAGGTCAGCAGGCTACCCACTTCAGAAGCCAGTTCGCGAAAACGCTTCGTGCTGATGTCATGCTCACGCATCAGGCCCAACTTGTGTTTAACGAGTGGGTGTTTCACTTCCACAATCTTCATTCTCTTTCTCCTCTGAGGTGGCATCCGCAAAAAAATCGCGGGATTATACCGCTTTTTTCGGATTGCGCCATACCCATCTTGCTTGACGTATATCAATCAAAAACAAAAAAGCCGGAGGCTGGGCTCCGGCTTGGGTGCGGGATTCTGCCGGGTGGCGCTAACGCTTACCCGGCCTACACATCCCGTAGGCCCGGTAAGCGCAGCGCCACCGGGCAATTATAGCTGCTCTCCGTTGCTGGCAATCACCTGCTTATACCAGTCGAACGATTTCTTCTTGCTGCGGTTCAGCGTGCCGTTACCTTCGTTATCTTTATCGACAAAGATAAAGCCGTAGCGTTTTTTCATCTCGCCTGTGCCGGCAGAGACCAGGTCGATACAGCCCCACGGGGTATAGCCCATCAGATCCACGCCGTCTTCCACCACCGCTTTTTTCATCTCGCGGATATGCGCGGAAAGGTAGTCGATGCGGTACTGGTCGTTCACCGTGCCGTCGCTCTCCTGCACGTCGATCGCGCCAAAGCCGTTCTCAACGATAAACAGCGGCAGCTGGTAGTGATCCCAGAACCAGTTGAGGGAGTAGCGAAGCCCCACCGGGTCAATCTGCCAGCCCCAGTCCGATTTCTGCACGTACGGGTTAGAGACCAGGCTCTTGCTCTCGTCGTAGTCCAGCTGCGGGTTGTCCGCCGTCGCTTTGGTGGCGAAAGACATGTAGTAGCTGAACCCGATGTAATCCACGCAGCCCTGCGTCAGCGCCACTTTATCTTCTTCGGTGATATCCAGCGCGAAGCCGCGACGTTCAAAGTAGTTGAGCAGATGCTGCGGATACTTGCCGCGCACGTGAACGTCGGTGAACCAGTAGCGACGATGCATGGCGTTCATCGCCATCATCATATCGTCCGGGGCACAGGTCAGCGGATAGATGGGGCACATGGCAATCATGCAGCCGATTTGCAGCGACGGGTTGATCTCGCGCCCCGCCTTCACCGCCAGGGCACTGGCCACCAGCTCATAGTGCGCCGCCTGGAACATCACCGGCTCGCGATCTTCTCCCGGCGCATATTTCAGCCCGGAGTTGGTAAACGGCGCAAAGTCTTCGTGGAAGTTGGCCTGGTTGTTGATCTCGTTAAAGGTCATCCAGTACTTCACTTTATGCTGGTAGCGCTCAAAAACGACCTTCGCGAAGCGAACAAAGAAGTCGATCAGCTTACGGTTGCGCCAGCCGCCGTATTCCGTCACCAGGTGGAAAGGCATCTCGAAGTGGGAAAGCGTGATCACCGGCTCGATGCCGTGCTTCAGGCACTCATCAAAAAGATCGTCATAGAATTTGAGTCCCGCTTCGTTCGGCTCCAGCTCGTCGCCTTTCGGGAAGATACGCGTCCAGGCGATGGAGGTGCGGAAGCATTTGAACCCCATCTCGGCAAAGAGTTTGATGTCTTCTTTATAGCGGTGATAGAAGTCGATGGCTTCGTGGTTTGGGTAATTTTTCCCCTCCAGCACGCCGTTGGTGATTTCACGCGGTACCCCGTGGGCGCCTGCCGTCATGACATCGGCAACGCTCACGCCCTTGCCGCCCTCTTTCCAGCCACCTTCGAGCTGGTGCGCCGCAACGGCCCCACCCCACAGAAAACCTGCTTTAAATCCTGACATTCGCTATCCCTCATTCTGCGTTATTTTCTGCAAAAACAGTTACAGAAACCGGTTTCAGTTTGATGATGTGCAAAGGGGATAGCCGTTGCAAGCAGATCGCCGAAACCGGTTTCATTTTCGTGAACAGAGTCAAGTTTGTTGCCCTGGACAGCCCGCACAGAAAAAAAGATCCTCGCGCCGAGAATAGGCTCGCAAACGTTTGCCTGGACTGTTAGAATTGCGCCGATTTTTCTTACTAGCTATGCAATCGCGTGGGGATTTAAGCCGTGACCAACAAAACTTCTCTCAGCTACAAAGATGCCGGTGTTGATATTGACGCAGGTAATGCGCTGGTTGACCGAATCAAAGGTGTGGTGAAAAAAACCCGCCGCCCGGAAGTGATGGGTGGCCTGGGTGGATTCGGCGCACTGTGCGCGCTGCCGCAAAAATATCGTGAACCTGTGCTGGTCTCGGGTACGGATGGTGTCGGTACAAAACTGCGCCTGGCGATGGATCTTAAGCGTCACGATACGATTGGTATCGATCTGGTGGCGATGTGCGTCAACGACCTGGTGGTACAGGGCGCCGAGCCGCTGTTCTTCCTCGATTACTACGCGACCGGCAAGCTGGACGTGGATACCGCAGCCAGCGTCATTAACGGTATCGCCGAAGGCTGCCTGCAATCCGGCTGTGCGCTGGTCGGCGGTGAAACCGCGGAAATGCCTGGCATGTATCACGGTGAAGATTATGACGTCGCAGGCTTCTGCGTCGGCGTGGTAGAAAAATCAGAAATTATCGACGGCAGCAAAGTGGCTGACGGCGATGTGCTGGTTGCGCTGGCCTCCAGCGGTCCGCACTCCAACGGCTACTCTCTGGTGCGTAAAATCCTCGAAGTGAGCGGTTGCGACCCGCTGACCACCGAGCTGGACGGCAAACCGCTGGCCGATCACCTGCTGGCCCCGACGCGCATCTACGTGAAAAACGTGCTGGAGCTGATTGAGAACGTTGACGTGCACGCCATCGCTCACCTCACCGGCGGCGGCTTCTGGGAAAACATTCCGCGCGTGCTGCCGGACAATACCCAGGCGGTGATCGACGCATCCTCATGGCAGTGGCCGTCCGTCTTCAACTGGCTGCAAACCGCAGGCAACGTGAGCTCTCACGAAATGTACCGCACCTTTAACTGCGGCGTGGGCATGGTTATCGCCCTGCCCGCCAGCGAAGCGGATAAAGCGGTTAAGCTGCTGACAGAAAAAGGTGAAAACGCGTGGAAAATCGGTACGATTAAAGCTTCCGATTCCGAACAGCGTGTGGTCATTGAATGAAAAACATCGTGGTGCTCATTTCCGGCAACGGAAGCAATTTGCAGGCAATCATAGACGCCTGCAAACAGAAGAAAATCAATGGCACCATTCGGGCAGTATTCAGCAACAAGGCCGATGCATTCGGCCTTGAGCGCGCGCGGGAAGCGAACATTCCTGCGCACGCGCTGGAAGCCAGCCAGTTCGCCGGGCGTGAAGCCTTTGACCGTGAGCTGGTGCAGGAGATTGACGCCTACGCGCCTGACGTGGTGGTGCTGGCAGGCTACATGCGCATCCTGAGCCCGGCTTTTGTTGCACACTACGCCGGACGACTGCTCAATATCCACCCTTCCCTGCTGCCAAAATACCCCGGTCTGCACACCCATCGTCAGGTGCTGGAGAACGGCGATGAGGAGCATGGTACCTCCGTGCATTTCGTTACCGACGAGCTGGACGGTGGTCCGGTGATTTTGCAGGCAAAAGTACCGGTCTTTGACGGCGACAACGAAGACGACGTGACCGAACGTGTGCAGACGCAGGAACACGCCATTTATCCGCTGGTGGTAAGCTGGTTTGTCGATGGACGTCTGGAGATGCGCAACGGCGCAGCCTGGCTGGACGGCGTGAAGTTGCCCCCGCAGGGTTATGCGGCCGAAGAGTAGTCTGTTTGAATTGCCCGGCGGCGCTTCGCTTGCACGGGCCTACGGTCCCGTAGGCCGAGGTAAGCGCAGCGCCACCCGCCCCCCCCTTCCCCAACCCTCTAAATTCCCCAACAAAAAAATAACTGTCATACTTTTCTGGCACTGTTGGACATATCGTGGAAATGCTCGCCATAATAAGGACGAGACGGATTTACCACGTCCTGTGATTGAACTGGAGTGTGAGCTGTAATGGGTCAGGAAAAGTTATACATCGAGAAAGAGCTAAGCTGGTTAGCATTCAACGAACGTGTACTTCAGGAAGCGGCCGATAAAAGCAACCCGCTGATTGAACGTATGCGTTTTTTAGGCATCTATTCCAACAATCTGGATGAGTTCTACAAGGTTCGCTTCGCCGAACTGAAACGGCGAATCATCATCAGCGAAGAACAGGGCTTAAACTCCCACTCGCGGCATCTGCTTGGAAAAATCCAGTCTCGCGTCATGAAAGCCGATCAGGAATTTGATGGCCTCTATAACGAACTGCTGCTGGAAATGGCACGCAACCAAATCTTCCTGATCAACGAACGCCAGCTCTCCGCGAATCAGCAAAACTGGCTGCGCCACTATTTCAAACATTATCTGCGCCAGCATATCACCCCGATTCTGATCAACCGTGAAACCGATCTGGTGCAGTTCCTGAAAGATGATTACACCTATCTGGCGGTAGAAATCATTCGGGGTGAGACCATTAACTACGCGTTGCTGGAAATACCGTCTGATAAAGTCCCACGCTTTGTAAACCTGCCGCCGGAAACCCCGCGCCGGCGTAAGCCGATGATCCTGCTGGATAACATCCTGCGCTACTGCCTGGACGATATCTTCAAAGGCTTCTTCGATTACGACGCGCTCAACGCCTACTCGATGAAGATGACCCGTGACGCCGAGTACGATCTGGTGCATGAGATGGAGGCCAGCATGATGGAGCTGATGTCTTCCAGCCTCAAGCAGCGCCTGACGGCGGAGCCGGTGCGGTTTGTCTATCAACGCGATATGCCGGACGCGATGGTGGAGATGCTGCGCGATAAGCTGACCATCTCCCGCTACGACTCCATTATCCCCGGTGGGCGTTACCACAACTTTAAAGATTTCATTGGCTTCCCGAACGTCGGCAAGGCCAATCTGGTGAACAAACCGCTGCCGCGCCTGCGCCATATCTGGTTCGATAAGTTCCGCAACGGGTTCGACGCCATCCGCGAACGGGATGTGCTGCTCTACTATCCGTATCACACCTTTGAACACGTGCTGGAATTGCTGCGTCAGGCCTCGTTCGATCCGAACGTGCTGGCGATCAAAATCAACATTTATCGCGTGGCGAAAGATTCCCGTATCATCGATGCGATGATCCACGCGGCGCACAACGGCAAGAAAGTGACCGTGGTGGTTGAGCTCCAGGCTCGCTTCGACGAGGAGGCCAACATCCACTGGGCGCGCCGACTGACGGAAGCGGGCGTACACGTCATCTTCTCCGCGCCAGGGCTGAAAATTCACGCCAAGCTGTTCCTGATCTCCCGTAAAGAGGGCGACGACGTGGTGCGCTACGCCCATATCGGTACCGGGAACTTTAACGAGAAAACCGCGAGAATCTACACCGACTATTCGCTGCTGACTGCCGATGCCCGCATCACCAACGAAGTGCGTCGGGTGTTCAACTTCATTGAGAACCCGTACCGCCCGGTGAGCTTCGATTATCTGCTGGTGTCACCGCAGAACTCACGGCGCCTGCTGTACGATATGATCGATAAAGAGATTGCCAATGCGCAGAACGGCTTGTCGTCCGGCATCACGCTGAAGCTCAACAATCTGGTGGACAAAGGGCTGGTGGACCGCCTGTACGCGGCCTCCAGCTCCGGCGTTCCGGTAAATCTGCTCATTCGCGGCATGTGCTCGCTCATTCCGGAACTGGAAGGCATCAGCGACAATATCCGCGTGATCAGCATTGTGGATCGCTATCTTGAACACGATCGCGTCTATATTTTCGATAACGCCGGTGATAAGCGCGTATACCTCTCGTCCGCCGACTGGATGACGCGTAACATTGATTACCGTATTGAAGTGGCGGCACCGCTGCTGGATCCTCGCCTTAAGCAGCGTATCCTGGACATTATCGAGATCCTGTTCAGCGATACGGTGAAAGCACGTTATATCGACAAAGAACTCAGTAATCGCTATGTACCGCGCGGCAATCGCCGTAAAGTGCGCTCGCAGCTGGCGATTTACGATTACATTAAATCACTTGAGCAATCCGATTAACCTATGCCAATAAACGATAATACCCCACGCCCGCAGGAGTTCGCCGCGGTCGATCTTGGCTCAAACAGTTTCCATATGGTCATCGCCCGCGAGGTGGATGGCGCGATGCAGATCATCGGTCGTCTGAAGCAGCGTGTGCATCTGGCCGATGGTCTCGACGCGCGTAACATGCTGAGCGAAGAGGCCATGGAGCGCGGGCTGAACTGTCTGTCGCTGTTCGCAGAACGTCTGCAAGGCTTTTCGCCGTCCAGCGTCTGCATCGTCGGGACGCATACGCTACGCCAGGCGCTGAACGCGCCGGAGTTTCTTAAGCGCGCGGAAAAGGTTATCCCCTACCCGATTGAGATCATCTCCGGTAACGAAGAAGCGCGCCTGATTTTTATGGGCGTGGAGCATACGCAGCCGGAAAAAGGCCGCAAGCTGGTGATTGATATCGGCGGTGGTTCCACGGAACTGGTGATTGGCGAAGACTTCGAGCCGCGTCTGGTGGAAAGCCGCCGTATGGGCTGCGTCAGCTTCGCGCAGATGTATTTCCCGGGCGGCGTCATCACCCGCGAAAACTTCCAGCGCGCGCGCATGGCCGCCGTACAAAAACTGGAAAATCTGGCCTGGCAATACCGTATTCAGGGCTGGAACGTGGCGCTGGGCGCATCGGGTTCGATTAAAGCGGCCCATGAAGTGCTGCTGGCAATGGGTGAAAAAGACGGCTTTATTACGCCTGAGCGCCTGGTGAAACTCACCGAAGAGGTGCTTAAGCATAAGAGCTTCGACGCCCTGAGTCTGCCGGGTCTGTCCGACGAACGTAAAGCCGTGTTCGTACCGGGGCTGGCGATCCTCTGCGGCGTGTTTGACGCGCTGGCGATCAAAGAGTTGCGCCTCTCTGACGGCGCCCTGCGTGAAGGCGTGCTGTATGAGATGGAAGGCCGTTTCCGTCATCAGGATATTCGCAGCCGCACCGCGCAGAGCCTGGCCAACCAGTACAACATCGACCGCGAACAGGCGAAACGGGTGCTCGAAACCACGGTTCAGATGTACGAGCAGTGGGAGGAGCAGAATCCGAAGCTGGCGCATCCGCAGCTGGCCGCGCTGTTGAAATGGGCCGCCATGTTGCACGAGGTGGGGCTGAACATTAACCACAGCGGAATGCATCGCCATTCGGCCTATATTCTGCAAAACAGCGATCTGCCTGGCTTCAACCAGGAGCAGCAATCCATGATGGCGACGCTGGTGCGCTATCACCGCAAAGCCATCAAGCTCGACGATCTGCCGCGCTTTACGTTATTTAAGAAAAAGCAGTTCCTGCCGCTCATTCAGCTGTTGCGCCTGGGCGTGTTGCTCAATAATCAGCGACAGGCAACCACCACGCCGCCGACGCTGAAGCTAAAAACGGATGACTATCACTGGACGCTGAGCTTCCCGCACGACTGGTTTAGCCAGAACGCGCTGGTGCTGCTGGATCTGGAAAAAGAGCAGCAGTACTGGGAAGCGGTCACCGGCTGGCTGTTGAAGATTGAAGAAGAGAGTTCTGAGGCGGCAGCGTAACGGCTCAGGCGCTCTCCTGAGAAGGCTGCGTGTTGAGCAACGTATCAAGCTCAGTCGGCAACCCAATCAAATAGCCCTGCACATAATCGATACCTAGCGCGTGCACCGCGCTACGTATCTCTTCCGTTTCCACATATTCCGCCACCACCAGCATTTTCTTCATCCGGGCCAGATGGCAAATGGAAGCCACAATCTGGTAATCCAGGCTGTTGCTGACAATATTGCGAATAAAACCGCCATCGATTTTGAGAATGTCTGCGTCCACGCTTTTTAACCGCGCATAGCTGGCGTAGCCCGTGCCAAAATCATCAATGGCGATCCGGATGCCCATTTTTTGTAATTTCCTGAGGGTCGACGCCGCCAGATCCGCATGACCAAAGGCGCTGCTTTCGGTCACTTCAAAGATCAGCTGCCACGCTTCAACGGCGTATTTGGTTAACAGGCGGCTCACTTCAAGCGGGAACTGCGCCCTGTAGGCGGTAGAAGGTGCGAGGTTGATCGCAAAGCGCTGGCCCGGCAAACGCTGGCGGTGCTGTGCCAGAAAACTCAACGTACGCTCCAGTACCCATAAATCAACACGCGACGATAAACCAAACTCCTGTGCAATGGGCAGGAACTGCTCGGGAAAGATCAGCGCCCCGTTATCATCACGCATTCGCAGCAGCACCTCGTGATAACAATCACCGCGCAGCCCGCGAACGGGCTGAACCAGCAGGGTAAAAGCGTCCTGCTCCAGCGCGGCCTGCAAACGACTCATCATCGCGACCTTATCTTTCAGGCTACGCTGCAAATGAACAGCCCCGCGCTGCTGAAGATTTTCCGGGTGGTTGGTAGAAAGGGAGAGATCGGCCACGATGCCCAGTTCCCCCAGCACCAGATAGAGATGATTGACGGGTGAGCGTACATAGCAATAGCTCACGCCGACCTGAGGCTGTACCGGCATACCATCCCAGATAAAAACAAACTGCTTGATATGCTCGTCCAGCGTTTCAATGCGCTGTTGATGCGACTCCGCCTCCAGACGCACCGCCATGTCATACCCGGTGAGGTGATAGACTCGCTCATTGGGCTGAAGGGTGCCGTTTATCCATTGCGCCAGCTGCTGTTTATACTGGATCCGCAGCATCACGCCGTAATTGCGTCCCAGCACCTCCAGCTCGGGCACGCGCAGTAAACAGAGCGCTGACCACGGATGACTGGCCAGCTCGCGCGACAGCGCCCGCAGGTTGGGCATATGCACCACCGGATCGAGAAAAGCCTGACTGCGGGAGCGAATATTGATGGCCCGCTGGCGTGTCGCCAGCATCGACATGTACGTCACAACGAAGGAAAAGACCAGATAGCTGGATGAGGTGATCGCCAGCTGAATGCCATAACCCTCTTGCACCGGAATGTAGTGATAAAAAAAGTGAATCGACACCAGCAGGACCGGCGTCCAGATGAGTGACATCAGCTTGTAGCCAAAGCGCATCGCCCCCCAGAGCATCACGGGCATCAGCAGGGACAAGGTGTAGTTGGTACTGAAAATGGAACTGTTTGCATTCATGGGCAGCAGCAGCATGACCAGCAACCCGCCCAGGGCTAAAAACCACACCACAAACTCAAAGGCCGTCACCTTTTTGTCTATTTGCGCGCGGAGCTGGGACATCAGTCCCTTGATATAGCGCGGATGACGTATCAGGCGGATCAGCAGGTAGCTTAGCGGCACGCCCGTCAGCCCGCTCACCAGCAGCCCCTGATAGTTAATAAGGGTCCGAATATTGAGGGGATTCAGTCCTGCGAGGCTCTGGCGGCTCTCATAGACGCCGAGATAGACCGCAAACTGAAACAGCAGCAGAAATAGCGTTGCCGGGCAAAACACCTGCCAGAAAATACGCTGCCCCATCAGGCGTATGTCACCGTAAGCGGTCATATTGCGCCGGGGCGCAAACACGCGATAACCGCCCCAGCTGAGCACCAGAGGAACGATAAAATGCAGAATGCCGGCCATGGCTTCAAATAACCCAACGGAGGGGTAATAACGTAAAAACAGCGACACCACCACCCCGGGGAGGGCTTCCAGGCCAAAGAATAACATCAGCGTCAGCAAAAAGGAGAGCGGTAGATAATAGAGCGCAACGATACCGTCGCCCAACTGCGTTAAGGTATTAGCCACACTAAGCACCGGGAGTAACACGACGGGTAAAATAAGAGGAAGTGCCCACCAGCGGTCTTTATTTTGCTTCAGGATGTGGTGAATATTCATAGATGCTCGTTTACAACCCTTGCGCTCCAGAGGGTAAATGAAGACAGGCATCCAACCTGACGTACACGTTGCCTGGAAAATTCCTGGCAAGCACAGTGGAGGAGGGATTTTAAATATCAACGACGGGATGCGGTTGACCTAAATCAAATTAATTTATCTGAATAAACCTTTCTTACGTTTTTTTTGAATATTTTTCCTGTAATTATCAATGCGATAAATAAAAGCGTTGTTTTTAATAACATAAATTAATGTAAGCATTGACGCTATTTTACATTTCGCCGAATTGACCCTGACTTGCGGCTGTGCCTTAATAGCCGCATCGCCCAAAAGGGTATACTCAGGAAAAGAAAGTGAGTCAGGCTACGCGTATGCGAAAACGACATCGATTTAACACCCGGATGACCCGCATCATACTGCTCATCAGTTTCCTGTTTTTCTTTGGCCGCTTTGTTTATTCCTCCATTGGTGCCTGGTATCACCATCAGGACAAAATTCAGTCACAGCAATCAGGTCTTGTGGTGGATTCGCCCGAGCGCTAAAGCGTGTTTGCTCCCGGCAGACAAACTGTATCGCACTGTATCCCGAGCGCTACGCTGACAAACCGGTACAACACGCCCGCAAAAGCAAACATCCCCGATACATAAAAATGGTCTTCTGTATCCCTCGCCATAATAAACTGATGAGGAGAGAAACAGATGATTCGTCGATATTTCCTGCTTCCTGTATTTGCGCTGACGTCCTTTGCTGGCGCAATGGCCGCACCGTTGCATGGCCTGAGCGCCGCTGATGTCAACGGTCCAGCCGCCGTCGCCCCGCCTGAACACCCCCAGCCGCCAGCAAAACTGATTGTCGATCCGCCGCTGGCGGGACCGCTAAGTAAAGGTGCGGTCTTTATTCAGTACCGTGTCGAAAACCTGCGCATTGAACCTGTATTTGGACCCGACGCGCTGAAAGTCACTCCGCGTATCGGCCATATTCACGTTGTGGTGGATGACGCGCCCTGGCACTGGGCTGATACCAGCGGCGAGCCGGTGATCCTGGTCGGGCTGCCCGCAGGAAAGCACAAGGTGACGATCGTCGTTGCCGACCCGACGCATAAACCCATCGACCATAAAACCGTTGAATTCACCGTGCCGCCACACGCCGCGGTTCATCACTTTTAAGGAGCCTGTTATGAAAGCATTGTCTGTATTAACAGCGATGGTGCTGGCGGTTTCCACCAGCGCGCTGGCAGAGACGAAAGCCAGCGTGGTGCTGGTACACGGGGCGTTTGCCGACGGCAGCAGCTGGAATAAGGTGATTACCCGGCTGCAAAAACACCATACCGAGGTCATTGCGGTACAACTTCCGCTCACGTCTCTGAAAGATGATGTCGCCGCCACGCAGCGTGCTATCGCCCGGGCTCATGGGGATGTGGTGCTGGTCGGTCACTCCTGGGGCGGGACGGTAATCAGCGAGGCGGGAAACAATGCCCGCGTGAAGTCACTGGTTTACGTTGCCGCTTTTGCGCCGGATTCCGGCCAGTCGACGGCAGCTCTGGCAAATAGCTTCCCTGCTCCGCCAGGGAGCGCCAGCCTCGCTAAAACCACAGAGGGGTATTTATATCTGCCGATAAAAGCGGTCAGCGAGAATTTCGCCCCTGACGTGAAGGACGTTGAGCGCAGCGTGATTGCCGCGACGCAGAGCCCCATTAAGGCCGATGCGTTTGGGGAGAAAATCGCGCATGCCGCCTGGCATGACAAACCGAGCTGGTATGTGGTCAGCAAAAATGACCGGATGATCAATCCTGAGCTAGAGCGCGCAATGGCGAAGAAAATCAACGCCAACACCACGGAGGTAGCGGCAAGCCATGTATCGATGGTCAGCCAGCCGGACGTCATTACCCGTACGATTGAACAGGCGTTATCGGGTCAACAGTGATAAAAAAGCCCGCATGATGAACGGTCCGACTTCGGGCCACGCCATCCTGCGGGCTTTATGCACTTCCGGCTCCTGCAACGGGGTTATGTGCGGTTTTGTCACAAACGCACCTAACCCCTCGCTGAACCATCAGAAGCTGTACGTCACCTTCAAACTTCCCACAGGAGACGTTTTTCGCTGAACAATGGGGCTATCGCCAGCCTCTCCCGTCAGCTGCGTAACGCCAGCTGCGGCAAGCAGGCTCCAGCGGGAGGTAAGCTTATGGGTCCAGTCCAGGTTCAGCGAATACGCATATATTCCCGATCCGGCATCGTGTCGGGCAAAACCCGATGCGGCCGACTGGGCGGCATTCACCCCGTAGTAGGTTTGCACATACTTACTGGATCCCCAGCTACCGGTCAGCGCCAGCGCTAACACATTTTTCGGAGATGTATAGAGCGGGCTGGCAATGCCGAAATGCACAGCTTCACCATTGTCTCTCTCAGAAACCGGGACCTCTGCCTGCAACTGCACGGTCAGCCAGTCAGTCACCCTGTATCCCAGCCCTGGCACAACGATAGCTGAACCTTTAATGTCACCCATTCCTCGCAGGTAGTCGCTGCCGGAGGCGATCGAATCGCTGCTTACGTCGCGATCCTTACGTCCTGCGCGATAGCTCAGCGCTGCGTTGTAGTCCAGGTTACCAAAGCTGTTGCCGTAGCCGATCCCCCGCGTGGTGCTGACAAAAAAACCATTGGCCATCGCGTAATCAACCACCTGAGCCGCAGAGACCCGGCTCTTGTCCGAACCGGAATAGCGTGGCGCAACATCCACGCCGCCTCCCAGGGTTAACACGTTGCCCTGAGGCTGATCTGCCGCCAGGGTCGGGGTAGCCAGTAACGCCAGGACGGCCCCCGGCAAGATGCTTTTCATGCTGCGACCGATGCGTGAACGGGGGAAACTATTACGCAGTGTGATGTTTCTCATTAAAGAAGCCCTTTGGATTCAGATGATTGCGATACAAGCGGTGTTAAACGCCAGAGCGCTCATTCTGAATACTCACCCTAAGGTTCTTATGAGCCGTAAATGAAGAAATGCTGAAGCACGTGAAGGTTCTGTAAACCCTGAAGAATTCCTGTTACCGTTTTTTCTTCAGTTGTTCTTCATGCACTGTTGATACAGTTACCAATGTGAAAATTCTACTAATTGAAGACGACCTGGATCTCGGCAATGGCGTGCGTATCGCCCTTGCAGATCAAGGATTTGATGTCATATGGGTACGCCGCAAAGAGGATGCGCTGCATCAGCTTGGGATCTGCGTGCCGGAACTTATTTTGCTCGACCTGGGGCTGCCCGATGGCGATGGCATGAGCCTGATGACGCGCCTGCGTCAACAGCTTAAGGGCGTCCCTGTCATCATCCTGACGGCGCGAGGCACGCTACAGGACCGCCTGTGCGGGCTGGATGCAGGTGCAGACGATTATCTGGTCAAACCTTTTGTTCTCGCCGAACTGCTGGCGCGCGTGAGAGCCCTTGCGCGGCGCAGTTACGGTTTTGAAAATGAGGCAATAGAAATTCGCGGTTTGTCGCTTCATATTCCGACGCGTCGCGTAACGGTGAGCGCACGCCACGTTGAGCTGACGGCAAGCGAATATGCGCTGCTTGAAACGTTAATGCTGCGCGCCGATCGCGTGCTTACGCGACGGTATCTGGAAGAAAGGATATTTGGCACGAAAGAAAACCTCAGCAACGCGCTTGACGTGCATATGGGTAACCTGCGGCGAAAAATTGGCGATGGCTTTGTGCGAACGGTAAGAGGCGTTGGGTATGTCATCGATACCGTACTCGTTCAGAAGGCAGCAGGTTGATGCGTAATTTTTGGCACCACCTCCGGCTTCCCACGCTGGTCAGGCGAATGCTGGTCGCCCAGATGCTGCTGCTTACGTTGCTCTGGTGTCTCTTTTTAACCTTCATTTTGCTGGAAGACCTGCGTAGCCCTCCCATACTGACGGGCAGTGAGACTTATGAAACCCTGTTTTCCCTGGTAGAGAGCATGGACGATCGTCCGCAGGCGCGTGATGCTGTGCTGGCAGCGTTCAGCAAGGCGCTGCGGGAGGGCTATGGCGGCGGCGAAGATCCGGAGCTGTCCATCAACCTCATTGTTCGCAAGAATAACGAGATTATTTTTTCTTCGGATGGTGCGCCAACGGGGGTAAAAAATAGCCGTCTGGGGGTCATGCAGCATGTCCAGAGTGAGGACCATACATGGACGAGCCGTACCCTCAAATCCGCGCACTCCGACGTGGAAGTCACCCTTTTTACCCCTGCCGGTAGCTGGAATTTCTTTATCTATCTGAACTCGCGCGGCTACTACGTCATGCCGCTGATGATATGCATCCCTTTTCTTCTGTTCCCCGCGTGGCTGTCCATCCGCATCGCGATGCGCCCCTGGAACAAGGTGGTGAATGAAATTTCATTGCGCACGCCGGACGATCTCTCGCCTTTAAAAGCCGTCCCCAGACACAGGGAGCTTCGCCAGACAGTCGACGCGATTAATGACTTTCTGGCCAGGGTGCGGGAAAGCGCCGAAAGGGAAAGAATGTTTATTGCCGATGCCGCACACGAACTGCGTACGCCTCTGGCCGCGATGCGGATCAACGTCGAGGCGTTGCAGTCCTGGGTCATCAGCGAAAGCCAGCAGGAGCTGCTTGCGGGCATTGTTCGCAGCAATAGCCGTGCTGCGCGTCTCGTCAATCAGCTTCTGCTGATGATGCACAGCGAAGCGCACATCAGCACGGTGATGTCGCCTGTGCCGCTGACGACGCTTATTCAGGAGCGAATGGCTGCCCTGGAACCGCTGGCGTCCGGGCGCAGAATTGAGTTTGAATTCATCGCCGATGATGAAATCCATATCACAGGCATTCGGGAACGTCTGGTATCGCTGATCGACAATTTAATTGAGAATGCCGTGAAGTACAGCCCTGAGGGTGGACGCATTGAGGTACAACTGCAATCGCGTGATAAGTCCGCTCAGCTGCGCGTCTCAGACGCGGGTCCCGGCATTCCGGTTGAATTGCGGGAGCGTGTGTTCGACAGGTTCTTCCGCGATCCTAATCAGACCCAAAGCGGGAGTGGACTGGGGCTTGCTATCGTTAAAGCCGTTACGCAGCAACACAACGGCAGGGTCAATCTGAGTACGTCAGCCGAAGGTGGTCTTATGGTGATCGTTGATTTCCCGAATCCGGCGTTCGCATGAACGTAAACGCGGCGCTACACGTCCTGACATGTGTCAGCGCAGCGTTACTTCACGTATGCCGCAGATTGCTTCAATAAAATTACCGTATTTGTTATATTGTTACTTACTGATTATTCACCTCTGCGGTGCCAAAAAGAACAAGATTCACCGCAACCCAGGACAGAAAAATGTTAGATTACCGCTTCCCGACAGCTTTGCAGATGGTTCTCAGCGTAGCGATGGCGGAGCAATCGGGTGAACGTTCGACGAGTGCAATCCTGGCTTACGGCCTGGAAGCGAATCCGAGCTTTATCCGCAAATTAATGGTTCCTCTCGCCCGCGACGGCATTATCGTCTCCACGCTTGGCCGCAACGGCTCTATTCACCTTGGCCGCCCGGCGGAAGAGATTACCCTGCGTGATATCTACCTTTCCGTCACTGAAGATAAAAAGCTGTGGGCGTCCCGTCCTGACGTCCCGGCCCGCTGTGTGGTCAGCGCCAACGCCTGCTGGTACTTCAAATCAATCGCTGATGAAGCGGAGCAGGCTTCGTTAGCGGTTTTAGCGCGCCATACCGTCGCCAGCGCGCTGGAAGAGGTGAAAAAAGCCGATACCAGCGGGTGCGATCCGGTGCCGGAACTCTGCACACAGCATAAAAAAGCGCCCTAATCCTGACAGACTGCGAAAAAAAAGCCGCCTTCATTGTGAAGGCGGCTTTTTGCTATCTGCTACGTCCTACGCAGGCAACACCTCTCTTTCCGCTTTACCGCGCGTCACGAACTTACGCAGCGTTACGTAAAAGACCGGCGTCAGGAACAGACCAAACAGCGTCACACCCAGCATCCCGGCGAACACGGTGATCCCGGTGACGCCGCGCACTTCTGCCCCTGCCCCGTGACCAAGGATCAGTGGAATGGTCCCGGCAATAAAGGCGATAGAGGTCATTACAATCGGGCGTAGACGCAGGCGGCACGCTTCCAGCGCGGCCTCCATAATGCCTTTGCCCTGAATTTCCAGCTCGCGGGCAAACTCCACGATAAGAATCGCGTTTTTACAGGCCAGCCCCATCAGTACCACCAGCCCTACCTGCACGAAGACGTTGTTATCGCCCCCGGTCAGCCAGACGCCGAACAGCGCGGAGAGCATCGTCATCGGCACGATGAGGATCACCGCCAGGGGCAGCGTCCAGCTTTCATACAGCGCCGCCAGCACCAGGAACGCCAGCAGCACCGCGACCGGGAAGACGATCAGCGCCGTGTTGCCCTGGGTGGCCTGCTGGAAGCTCAGGTCCGTCCATTCAATATTCATCCCGTTCGGCAGGATCTGCTTAGACATACCGTCCAGCTGCGTCATCGCCTGCGCGGAAGAGAGCACGCGCGGGTCGGCATCGCCAATCAGATCCGCCGCCGGGTAGCCGTTGTAGCGGATCACCGGGTCCGGACCGTAGGTGGTCGTGATTTTCACCATACTGCCAATCGGCACCATTTCACCCTGGCTATTACGGGTGCGTAAATTCGCGATATCTTCCACGCTGTCGCGGAACTGCCCGTCGGCCTGTGCCATTACGCGCCAGGTGCGACCGAACTGGTTGAAGTCATTCACATAAGACGAGCCCAGATAGGTTTGCAGCGTCCCGAAGAGATCGGTGAGCGACACGCCCTGCGCTTTCGCCTTATCACGGTCAACCTGTACATCCAGCTGCGGAACGTTTGCCTGGTAGGTTGAGATAGGGAAATGCATCCCTGGCGTCTGCATAATCGCCCCGGACATGGTGTTCACCGCGTTTTGCAGCGCGCCATAGCCCAGACCAGCACGATCCTGAATGTACAGCGAATAGCCCGATCCCTGGCCCAGACCTAAAATCGGCGGCGGCAGAATCGAGAAGCCAAAGCCCTGCTGGATTTGCGCGATTTTCGCGTTGATCTCCGCGTTTATTTCCGCCGCAGTATGTTTACGCTGGTCGAAAGGCTTCAGGCCAAAGAAGACCGTCCCGGTGTTCGGCGTATTGGTGAACTGGAGCGCATTCAGGCCAGGAAACGCGACCGCATAATCCACGCCTTCGGTATTCATCCCGATTTCGCTCATTTTGCGGATCACCGCATCGGTGCGCGCCAGCGACGAGCCTTCCGGCATTTTCACGCCGCCGATCAGGTACAGCTTATCCTGCGTCGGAATAAACCCGCCGGGAACGGCTTTAAACATCACGCCCGCAGCGCAAAGCAGCAGCAAATAAACCACGAACACTGCCCCGCGTCGGCCGAGCGTTTTGCCCACCAGCCCCTGATAGCCAGTCGAGCTGCGGTGGAAAAAGCGGTTAAACGGACGGAAAATCCAGCCGAAAAGACGATCGATAAGCCGGGTCGGGAAATCTTTCGGGGCGCCATGCGGCTTCAACAGCAGCGCGGCCAGCGCTGGCGAGAGCGTCAGCGAGTTGATCGCGGAGATCACCGTGGAAATGGCTATCGTTACCGCAAACTGCTTGTAGAACTGACCGGTCACGCCGGAGAGGAACGCCATCGGAACGAATACCGCACACAGCACCAGCGCAATGGCAATAATCGGTCCGGACACTTCACGCATCGCCTGATGCGCTGCCGCAAGTGGGGCGAGCCCCTCTTCGATATTTCGTTCGACGTTTTCCACCACCACGATGGCATCGTCCACCACGATACCAATCGCCAGCACCAGCCCGAACAGGCTCAGGGTATTCAGCGAAAAGCCCAGCAGGTAGAGAATACTGAACGTGCCCACTACCGATACCGGCACTGCAATCAGCGGGATTATCGACGCGCGCCAGGTTTGCAGGAACAGGATCACCACCAGCACGACCAGCACCACCGCTTCCAGCAGCGTTTGCACCACCGCGCGGATCGAGTCGCGTACAAACACCGTCGGGTCGTAAGGCGCCGCCCATTTCATATCGTCCGGGAATCGTGTGGACAGTTCGTCCATTTTGGCGCGCACCGCGTTAGACAGATCGATGGCGTTTGCCCCCGGCGACTGGAAGATACCAATCCCGACCGCGTCTTTATTGTTCAGCTGAGAGCGCAGCGCGTAGCTGCCGGACCCCATCTCGATACGCGCCACATCGCGCAGCCGGACGACCGTACCATCCTGCGTGGTTTTCAGGACAATGTTGCCGAACTCGTCTTCGGTATGCAGGCGGCCCTGGGCGTTAATGGAGATCAGGAAATCGCTCTCTTTCGGCAGCGGCTCGGCGCCAAGCTGCCCGGCGGACACCTGCACGTTCTGCTCCTGCATCGCCGTGACCACGTCCGAAGCGGTCAGCCCGCGGGCCGCGACCTTGTTCGGGTCCAGCCAGACGCGCATCGCGTATTCACCCGAGCCGAAAATCTGAATCTGCCCCACGCCGGGCAGACGCGCCAGCTCGTCCTTCACCTTCAGCGTGGCGTAGTTACGCATATACAGTGAATCGTACTTACCGCCAGGCGAAAACAGATGCACCACCAGCGTCAGCGTTGGCGACTGTTTCTGAGTCGTGATGCCCAGACGCCGCACGTCTTCCGGCAGACGCGCTTCGGCCTGCGCGACGCGGTTTTGCACCTGAACCTGCGCCTGATCCGGGTCGGTACCCGGACGGAAGGTGACGGTAGTCACCAGCACGCCGTCGGAGCCCGCGACGGATTTCATGTACATCATGTTCTCAACGCCGTTGATCGCCTCTTCCAGCGGCGTTGCCACGGTCTCGGCAATCACTTTCGGGTTGGCGCCCGGGTACTCGGCGCGCACCTGCACGCTTGGCGGCACGACGTCAGGGTATTCGCTCACCGGCAGCAGCGGGATGGCGATTAATCCTGTGATAAAAATCAGAATCGACAGTACGGCGGCAAAAATCGGCCTGTCGATGAAAAAACGGGAAAAGTCCATGGATTGGATTCTCAGGTAAGGGATCAGTTGAGGGCGGCGCTGGCGGTCATGGCAACGGTTTTCGCGTTAACCGGCATACCCGGCATAAACACTTTTTGTAAACCATCGACGATGACTTTATCCCCGGGATTCAGCCCCTGCTGTACGATACGTAAACCGTCGGCCAGACGCCCGGGCGTAATGTCACGGCGCTGCGCTTTCCCGTCTTTATCCACGATATAAACATATTTACGATCCTGATCGGTCAGCACCGCCTTATCGTCAACAAGCGTGGCTTTAAATTCCGCACTGCCCGGCAGACGCACGCGGGCAAAGAGTCCAGGCGTGAACTGACGCTGTGAGTTATCCAGCAGCGCGCGCATGCGGATCGTTCCGGTACCCGGCGTGAGCTGGTTATCCAGGAAATCCACTTTGCCCTGATGGGGATAGCCCTCCTCGCCCGTCAGGCCAATCTCCACCGGCAGCGCCGCATGATCGCCGGACACCCGCTGCCCGCTGCGGGCCAGGTTCTGATAGTGAAGGTAGGTTGACTCGTCCACGTCGAAGTAGACATAAACCGTTTTCTGCGAGACCAGGGTGGTGAGCACGCTGGCGCTGTCGCCCGCCGTCACCAGGTTACCGCTGGTGATCAGCGCCCGGCTGGCGCGACCGTCGATAGGCGCGGTCACTTTGGTGAAGTCGAGGTTAAGTTGCGCAGCGTCTACCGCCGCCTGTGCGGCGCGAATATCGGCCTGCGCCTGGGTAGCGGCGGAACGGCGCTGCTCCCACTCTTCGCGGGACACCACGTTGGTATTGACTAATTTATCGGTACGGTTAGCCTCGCTTCGCGCCAGACTGGCCTGCGTTTTGGCTCTCGCCAGGTTCGCCTGCGCCTGTTCCAGCGCGGCGCGATAGGTTCGGTCATCAATCGTGAACAGCACCTCGCCCTTTTTCACCTCCTGGCCGTCGGTGTAATTCACTTTCTCAATGTAGCCGGAGACGCGCGGACGCAGCTGAACGCTTTCCACCGCTTCAATGCGACCGTTAAAGCTGTCCCACTGGCTAATGGATTTCACCACCACGTCAGCAGCGCTGACAACGGGCGCTTGCGGCGCGGCATTTTGCGCGACGCTGTCATCGCACCCGACGAGAAGCGCGGAGAGTAAAACCACCCCCATCGCGCTCAGATGAAAGTTACCCCAGGTTTTTTGCAGGCTCATTATTTTTATTCCGGTTATTGTAGCCGCCGGGCAAGACGCAGCGGGAGGCGCCGCGCCACTTCCTTTGTCCGGTAGCTGGCTGAAGGCCATTTGTGTCGTTCATCGCCACAAAACTGTAACAGTTGCGAATACACTATCGCGGCGATTGTAGGAAGGCGCTTAATTAAGTGCAAGAATAATTGTTGCACTTTATGTGCTATTTGCGGCGAAGATAAATCACGCGTTTTGAGAAGGGATTTAAATGCAACAATAAAACTTGCAATTAATGTAAAAACGGGTCACCTTTAAGTGCAACAAACAAAGATGCTTTTTAATGCGTGGCGTAGGGGGAAGCAAAATGAACACGGGTGCATTCATTCACGATTTACTCGACTGGATCGACAACAACCTCGATAGCCGTCTGGACATTGAAACCGTCTCCAGGCGAGCCGGCTATTCGAAATGGCACCTCCAGCGGCTTTTCAAAGAACATACCGGCTCCCCTCTCGCCGAATATATTCGCGCGCAAAAGCTGCAAAAATCGGTTGAGCGCCTGGCCCACAGCGATGAACCGATTCTGAACGTGGCGATCGCGCTGGGCTTTGACTCTCAGCAGTCCTTCAACCGCAGCTTTAAGCGTCAGTATGGTCAGGCACCCGGCGCATGGCGACGCAGTATCGGCTGCCGTGAATCGCGGCAGATGAGCCAGTAGTTCACCGCCGGGCCGGATATCGGCCAAAAAGAAAAACCCTCTGTAAACAGAGGGTTTTATCAGTCTTACCTGCTTATAACTTCGCAGGAAAGGTTATGGGCTTACTCCCACTCGATCGTCGCCGGTGGCTTGCCGCTGATGTCATACACCACGCGGGAAATGCCGTTCACTTCGTTGATGATGCGGTTAGACACGCGGCCTAAGAAGTCATACGGCAGGTGCGCCCAGTGCGCGGTCATGAAGTCGATGGTTTCCACCGCACGCAGGGAAACAACCCAGTCGTACTTACGGCCATCGCCCATCACGCCGACCGAGCGAACCGGCAGGAACACGGTGAACGCCTGGCTCACTTTGTTGTACAGGTCAGCTTTGTGCAGCTCTTCGATGAAGATCGCGTCCGCGCGACGCAGCAGGTCGCAGTACTCTTTCTTCACTTCGCCCAGCACGCGTACGCCGAGACCCGGGCCCGGGAACGGGTGACGGTAGAGCATGTCGTACGGCAGACCCAACTCCAGGCCGATCTTACGCACTTCGTCTTTGAACAGCTCACGCAATGGTTCAACCAGGCCCATCTTCATCTCTTTCGGCAGTCCGCCCACGTTGTGGTGAGATTTGATGACGTGTGCTTTACCGGTAGCGGAGGCCGCAGACTCGATCACGTCAGGGTAGATGGTGCCCTGCGCCAGCCATTTCACATCTTCCAGCTTCAGCGCTTCTTCGTCGAACACTTCCACGAACACGCGACCGATGATTTTACGTTTCGCTTCCGGATCGTTCTCGCCTTTCAGCGCGTCCAGGAAGCGCTGCTCGCCTTCCACGTGAACGATGTTCAGACCGAAGTGGTCGCCAAACATGTCCATAACCTGCTTCGCTTCGTTCAGACGCAGCAGACCGTTGTCCACGAAGACGCAGGTCAGGTTTTTGCCGATCGCGCGGTGCAGCAGCATGGCGGTCACGGAGGAGTCCACGCCGCCGGAGAGGCCGAGGATCACTTTGTCATCACCAACCTGCTGGCGGATACGCTCCACGGCGTCGTCGATGATTTTTGCCGGGGTCCACAGGGCTTCACACTGGCAGATGTCACGCACGAAGCGCTCCAGCATGCGCATACCCTGACGGGTGTGGGTCACTTCCGGGTGGAACTGCACGCCGTAGAAGCGTTTTTCTTCGTTCGCCATGATGGCGAACGGGCAGCTTTCAGTGCTGGCAACGGTCACGAAGTCGGACGGGATAGCGGTGACTTTGTCGCCGTGGCTCATCCACACGTCCAGCAGCGGTTTGCCGTCTGCGGTCAGGGAGTCTTCGATACCGCGCACCAGCGCGCTGTCGGTGACGACTTCAACCTGTGCGTAGCCGAACTCACGCTCGTTAGAGCCTTCTACGTGGCCGCCCAGTTGCATCGCCATGGTCTGCATGCCGTAGCAAACGCCGAACACCGGTACGCCCGCTTCGAACACGTACTGCGGCGCACGCGGGCTGTTCTCTTCGGTGGTGCTTTCCGGGCCGCCGGACAGGATGATGCCGCTTGGATTGAACTCGCGAATCTGTGCTTCCGTGACATCCCACGCCCACAGCTCACAGTAAACGCCCAGCTCACGCACGCGGCGCGCCACCAGCTGAGTGTACTGAGAACCAAAGTCCAGGATGAGAATGCGATGTTTATGAATGTTTTCCGTCATTGACGCTAATTCCGAGGCAAGTGAAACAAAACAAAGCGCCCGGCATTGAGCCGGGCGCGGAAATTTATCAGGAGCCCAGACGGTAGTTCGGGGACTCTTTGGTGATCGTCACGTCGTGAACGTGGCTCTCCTGGATACCCGCACCGCTGATGCGTACGAATTCCGCTTTGGTACGCAGCAGGTCAATGGTACCACAGCCGGTCAGACCCATACAGGAGCGCAGGCCGCCCATCTGCTGGTGAATGATCTCTTTCAGGCGGCCTTTATACGCCACGCGGCCTTCAATACCTTCCGGCACCAGTTTGTCTGCGGCGTTATCGGTCTGGAAGTAACGGTCAGAGGAACCTTTAGACATCGCGCCCAGGGAGCCCATACCGCGGTAGGATTTATAAGAACGCCCCTGGTAGAGTTCGATTTCACCCGGGGATTCTTCGGTACCGGCCAGCATGGAGCCCACCATCACGGCTGCGGCACCTGCGGCGATCGCTTTGGCGATGTCGCCAGAGAAACGGATACCGCCGTCCGCGATGACCGGAATACCGGTACCTTCCAGCGCTTCAACCGCGTCAGAAACCGCGGTGATCTGCGGCACGCCTACGCCGGTGACGATACGGGTGGTACAGATAGAGCCAGGACCGATACCCACTTTCACCGCGCTGCAACCCGCTTCCGCCAGCGCGCGAGCGCCTGCGCCGGTTGCTACGTTACCGCCGATGATCTGGAGATCCGGGTATTTAGCACGGGTTTCACGAATACGTTGCAGAACGCCTTCGGAGTGGCCGTGGGAGGAGTCAATCAGCAGCACGTCAACGCCCGCAGCAACCAGCGCGTCAACGCGCTCTTCGTTACCCGCACCTGCGCCAACCGCAGCGCCGACGCGCAGACGGCCATGCTCGTCTTTACAGGCGTTCGGTTTACGTTCTGCTTTCTGGAAATCTTTAACGGTGATCATGCCGCGCAGGTGGAAGTTCGCGTCCACAACCAGCGCTTTCTCAACGCGTTTTTCGTGCATTTTCGCCAGCACCACGTCGCGGGTTTCGCCTTCACGCACGGTCACCAGACGCTCTTTTGGCGTCATGTAGACGCTGACAGGCTGGTTCAGGTCAGTCACGAAACGCACGTCACGACCGGTAATGATGCCGACCAGTTCGTTGTCTTCAGTGACTACCGGGTAGCCTGCGAAGCCGTTACGCTCGGTCAGAGCTTTCACTTCGTGCAGCGTGGTGGTTGGCAGAACGGTCTGAGGATCGGACACGATACCGGATTCATGCTTCTTCACGCGGCGAACTTCTTCCGCCTGACGCTCAATAGACATGTTTTTGTGGATAAAGCCAATGCCGCCTTCCTGTGCCAGGGCGATAGCCAGACGCGCTTCAGTCACGGTGTCCATTGCTGCGGAGAGCATAGGAATGTTCAGACGAATGGTTTTCGTCAACTGCGTGCTGAGGTCGGCAGTATTCGGCAGAACGGTGGAGTGAGCGGGAACGAGGAGGACGTCGTCAAACGTCAGTGCTTCTTTAGCGATACGTAGCATGGGCAATATCTCTGACCTGGGTGGTTAAATATTGCCGTGGCATTATACAGAGCGTAACCGATTGCATCCACACTTTTTTGAAAAAAATGCTTGCGCTCACCTCTCAGCAGGTTACTATCGACTGAATAACTTGCTGATTTAGAATTTGATCCCGCTCACATGTTATCCTCTCAATCCCCCTCAATTTATACTGTCAGCCGCCTTAATCAGACGGTGCGTTTGCTGCTTGAGCAGGAAATGGGACAGGTCTGGATCAGCGGTGAAATCTCTAACTTCACACAGCCCGCTTCCGGACACTGGTACTTTACGCTGAAAGACGACACCGCTCAGGTGCGCTGCGCGATGTTCCGCAACAGCAACCGTCGCGTGACGTTTCGCCCTCAGCATGGCCAGCAGGTTCTGGTTCGCGCCAATATTACCCTGTATGAGCCGCGCGGCGATTATCAGATTATCGTCGAGAGCATGCAGCCCGCGGGCGAAGGCTTGTTGCAACAGAAATACGAGCAGCTTAAAGCCATGCTTTCGGCTGAGGGGTTGTTTGACCAGCAGTTCAAAAAGCCCTTGCCCTCACCTGCCCACTGCGTTGGGGTTATCACCTCAAAAACCGGTGCGGCCCTGCACGATATTTTGCATGTCCTGAAGCGCCGTGACCCTTCCCTGCCCGTCATTATCTACCCGACTGCCGTTCAGGGTGACGATGCGCCGGGGCAGATCGTGCGCGCCATTGAGCTGGCGAATGCGCGTCAGGAGTGTGATGTCCTGATCGTTGGGCGCGGCGGCGGCTCGCTGGAAGACCTGTGGAGTTTTAACGACGAGCGCGTGGCGCGGGCAATCTTTGCCAGCCTTATCCCGGTGGTAAGCGCCGTCGGTCACGAAACGGATGTGACGATTGCCGATTTTGTCGCGGATTTACGCGCGCCCACGCCGTCCGCGGCGGCAGAGGTGGTCAGCCGTAACCAGCTGGAGCTGCTGCGTCAGATCCAGAACGGGCAGCAGCGCCTGGAGATGGCGATGGACTACTTCCTCGCCAACCGTACCCGCCGCTTTACCCAGCTTCACCATCGTCTGCAACAGCAGCATCCGCAATTGCGTCTGGCGCGTCAGCAAACCGTGCTGGAACGTCTGCGTCAGCGGATGAACTTCGCGCTGGATAACCAGCTTAAGCGGGCGGTATCGCGCCAGCAGCGCACGACGCAGCGTCTGAACCAGCAGAATCCGCAGCCGAAGATTTATCGCGCGCAAACGCGGATCCAGCAGCTTGAGTTCCGCCTCGCGGAAAATATCCGCTCACGCCTGAGCACCACGCGCGAGCGTTTTGGCAATGCGGTCACCCATCTGGAAGCCGTCAGCCCGCTCTCCACGCTGGCTCGCGGCTATAGTGTGACCACTGCGACGGACGGCAAAGTGCTGAAACAAACGAAACAGGTTAAAGCCGGGGATGTGCTCACCACCCGGCTTTCTGACGGCTGGGTCGAGAGTGAGGTGAAAGAGATCAAACCGGTGAAAAAAACGCGCCAGCGTAAAAGCGGATAAATCTTCGCCGGTTACAAACTATACTGCTGCTATTGCCTTTTTTTAATAAGGAGAGCAGCATGCCCCATTTTCATAGCGTCATCCCTCCGTATATTCTTCGCCGTATTATCGAAAGCGGTTCTGAGCCGCAGCAGCGCTGCGCCCGTCAGACCTTAACCCACGTCCAGACGCTGATGGCCCATATGCCGGGCAAACCCGCCGCGCCGCATGTGAATAAAGCCGGTCAGCTTGAGCGTGACATCTACGATGCGAAACAGACCCAGGAGCTGCCGGGTACCCAGGTGCGCTATGAAGGCCAGCCCTCCAACGGCGATGTGGCGGTGGATGAAGCGTACGATTATCTGGGTATCACCCATGATTTCTTCTGGAAAGAATATCAGCGCGATTCACTCGATAACAAAGGACTGATCCTCACCGGCACCGTGCATTATGGTCGGGAATATCAGAACGCCTTCTGGAACGGCCAGCAGATGGTCTTTGGCGACGGTGACGGAGAAATCTTCAACCGCTTCACCATTGCCATCGACGTGGTGGCGCATGAGCTGAGCCACGGCGTGACCGAGACCGAAGCCGGGCTGATTTATTTTGAACAGTCGGGCGCGCTGAACGAGTCGTTATCCGACGTGTTTGGCTCGCTGGTGAAGCAGTATCTTCTGAAGCAAACCGCCGATAAAGCAGACTGGCTGATTGGTGAAGGGCTGCTGGCAGCGGGGATTAACGGCAAAGGGCTACGTTCCATGTCTGAACCCGGTACCGCCTACGACGATCCGCTGCTCGGCAAAGACCCGCAGCCCGCGCACATGAAAGATTTCATTAAGACGCGCGAGGATAACGGCGGCGTACACCTCAACTCCGGCATCCCCAACCGGGCGTTTTACCTGGCCGCAACGGCGATCGGTGGTTACGCCTGGGAAAAAGCGGGTTATGCCTGGTACGACACGGTTTGCGATCGCAACCTGGCGCAGGATGCGGATTTTGACGTTTTCGCAAAACTGACGATCGCCCACGGCGAGAAACGCTCGGGGGGTGATGTTGGGGCGGCCATTAAACAAGCCTGGGAACAGGTGGGAGTACTGTAATGCAGGTACCGGAACTGACGGATGACGCCGTGGTTGAGCTGGCCCGGGAAGGCGGCGTCGCCTTTATTCCTAAGCTGAGCGGTCAGCGCACGATCGCCCTCTCCACGCTCAACGAGGCGCAGCGTCAGCGCGTGGTGAATATTCTGGAACAGGCTATCCCGCGCGGACAGCCACCGGGCCAGGCGTCGTCTCCGGGCAGCGGCGATCAGCGCTATTTTCGCATTCAGATAATCTGGACCCGGCACAATCAGGCGCAGTATACCGATATTATTGTGCTGGTTCCGGAGCAGGAGGCGCCGGAATCGCTGATTGAGCTATGGCAAAAAGGGGAAGGCTGCGTGTGCGATTAAGCCCCAGCCCTGACGAACTCGACGCGTTTTTTTGAGATCAGCCCGTGGCCGTTCTGACAGAAGTAATCCACCGCGCCGCAGGCCTTGAGTACCTGAAGCGGCTGATGGCAGTCAGGGCAGCGCGCTTCGAGGGGAATATCTTTATTGCAGCTGTCGCAATGCGCGATACCGTTTTGCGGCTCGAGCGCTGCGTGGCAATCCGGACAGGTAATCGACATGCTCTCTCCTGTTGAGTTGGGCCGGGGCAGGATAACTGCCCCGGCAGGCTGAATAGTATCAGGCTTCGGTAGCCGGTTTAGTCTGCGCATTTTCCAGCATGCGGCGCACCGGAACAATGAGGACGATCAGCACCGCAGCACAAATCAGCAGCGCAATGGAGCAACGGGCAAAGAGGTCTGGCAGCATATCCAGCTGGTCGGCCTTCACGTGACCACCAATCAGCCCCGCAGCCAGGTTACCCAGCGCACTGGCGCAGAACCACAGGCCCATCATCTGGCCGCGCATTCTCTCCGGCGCCAGCAGGGTCATGGTCGCAAGACCAATCGGACTCAGGCACAGTTCCCCGAGCGTCAGCATCAGGATACTGCCCACCAGCCAGAACGGAGAAACCCCTGCCCCACCGTTGCTCAGCACGTTCTGCGCCGCCAGCATCATCAGGCCAAAGCCCGCCGCCGCGCACAGAATGCCGATCACGAACTTGGTGATGCTGCTCGGACGAATGTTTTTGCTCGCCAGCTTCGGCCATGCCCAGCTAAATACCGGGGCCAGCAGAATGATGAACAGGGCATTGATCGACTGGAACCACACCGCCGGGATCTCAAAATCACCGATCATGCGGTTAGTGTAGTCGTTGGCGAACAGGTTGAAGGAGGTTGGCTTCTGCTCGAACGCGGACCAGAAGAACGCGGCGGAGACCAGCAGAATAAAGCACACCAGCAGCCTTGCGCGCTCTTTGCGATTCAGCCCGGCGAAGATGAACAGATAGATGAAGTAGAGCGCGACGGAGGCGGCAATCACATACACCAGCACGCTGGCGACCGCGACCGGATTAATCACAATCACGCCCTGGGCAATCAACGTTACGATGATTGCAACACCCACAGCCAGCGCCAGCAGCCAGGCACCCACGCCGTTACGTTTCACTACCGGACTGTTCCAGGTGGAGTCCAGACCGACTTCACTGTCGTAGCGCTTCATGGCCGGAACGGCAAACACGCGGAAGATAATCAGGGCGACCAGCATCCCGATACCACCGATACCAAAGCCCCAGTGCCAGCCGTGGGTTTTAATCAGCCAGCCGGAAATCAGAGGGGCAATGAACGAGCCCATGTTGATGCCCATATAGAACAGCGAGAAACCGCCGTCACGACGCGCATCGCCCTTTTTGTACAGTGTCCCCACCATGACCGAGATACAGGTCTTGAACAGGCCGGAGCCGAGCACGATAAACATCAGGCCGATGAAGAACAGGTTGTCGCCCATGATGGCCGACAGGGCGATCGACAGGTGCCCGAGCGCAATCAAAATCGAACCGTACCAGACGGCCCGCTGCTGGCCGAGCCAGTTATCCGCCAGCCAGCCGCCCGGCAGCGCAGCGAGGTACATGGTGCCGGCAAAGATGCCGACAATCGCCGAGGCGTTTTCACGCGCCAGGCCCATTCCGCCGTCATACACGGTGGCGGCCATAAACAAGATCAGTAGCGGGCGAATACCGTAAAACGAGAAACGCTCCCACATCTCGGTGAAGAACAGCGAACCGAGCGGATAAGGATGGCCGAAGAAGGTTCGGCTCTCTTTTTGATTAACAGAGGATTGCATAATTCTCCCGAGAAGGTATGTGTCGTGCTTGTAAACACCAGCATGTACGCCGAACGGTTACGTATCCGATCGATTTTTTACATGCGGCGAAATGTTGGTTAACCATTTGATAACCAGGCGCTAGTTTTGTCTAGTACCGAACCCTGGACTTTAAGACGAAAATTCGATGATTGTCTACTTTCTTAGATATAAACATGGTTAAAAGCGAATAGTGATTGACATCACACAGGGAAGGCAGGCCTTTTGAATGGGCGAAAAAAACCCGCGACAGGCGCGGGTTTTAGTGAGTTCGGTAAGAATTATTTGCTTTTCTTAATGTGCTTAATCAAACGCTTACGCTTACGCATCTGGTTCGGCGTCAGGGTGTTGCGTTTATTCGCAAACGGGTTCTCCCCTTCCTTGAACTGAATACGGATAGGCGTACCCATCACGTCCAGCGACTTGCGGAAGTAGTTCATCAGGTAGCGTTTGTAGGAGTCCGGCAGATCCTTCACCTGGTTACCGTGGATCACCACGATAGGCGGGTTATACCCCCCGGCGTGAGCATATTTCAGCTTCACGCGACGACCACGCACCAGCGGCGGTTGGTGGTCTTCAGCAGCCATGTTCATGATACGGGTCAGCATCGCCGTGCTCTGACGGCGGGTAGAGCTGTCATAGGCTTCACGAACGGATTCGAACAGGTTGCCAACACCACTCCCGTGCAGGGCAGAGATGAAGTGAACGCGGGCAAAGTCGATAAAGCCCAGACGGAAGTCCAGCGTCTCTTTCACCTGCTCGCGCACTTCATTGCTCAAACCGTCCCACTTGTTGACGACGATAACCAGCGAGCGCCCACTATTGAGGATAAAGCCGAGCAGAGAGAGATCCTGATCGGAGATACCTTCACGTGCGTCGATGACCAGCAGCACCACGTTGGCGTCTTCAATCGCCTGAAGGGTTTTGATCACCGAGAATTTTTCCACCACATCGGTGATTTTCCCGCGCTTACGCACCCCTGCGGTGTCGATAAGTACGTACTCACGTTCATCGCGCTGCATTGGAATGTAAATGCTGTCACGCGTTGTGCCTGGCATGTCGTAAACCACCACGCGCTCTTCACCGAGAATACGGTTAGTAAGCGTAGACTTACCTACGTTTGGGCGACCCACAATAGCCAGCTTGATAGGCAGATCCTGCGGGTTGAAGTCGTCTTCCGGCTCTTCCTCGCCTTCCTCTCCGGCTTCAAACTGCGCCCAGTATTCAGCGTCCTCGTCCACCTCTTCCGGCGGGTTTACTTCATCAACCCACGGCAGCAGAACGGTTTCCAGCAGGCTGGTGACGCCACGACCATGCGAGGCCGCGATAGGATAAATATCGCCCAGGCCTAAAGACCAGAAATCCGCAACAGCCTGATCGGCATCGATGCCGTCAGTTTTGTTCGCCACCAGGAAGGTAGGCTTTTCGCGTGAACGCAGATGTTTAGCAATAGCAGAATCCGCGGGCATCAGGCCAGCGCGAGCATCCACCATAAACAGAACCACATCCGCTTCTTCGATAGCCAGCAGAGATTGCTCTGCCATGCGGGTTTCTACGCCGTCTTCCGTACCGTCAATACCCCCGGTATCGATACAGATGAACTCGCGTCCTTCCACCTCTGCACGACCGTACTTACGGTCACGCGTCAGCCCCGGGAAATCCGCAACCAGCGCATCACGGGTGCGTGTTAAACGGTTAAAAAGAGTGGATTTTCCAACGTTAGGGCGCCCGACAAGCGCGACCACAGGTACCATGTTTGAAGCCTCATAAAATTCAAAATAACGTCGCTTTCGCAGCGTTTTTAAAAATGTCAAAACGGCTCCTGAGTGAACAGGAGCCGTTTAGTATACTACAACCGCCGTGTAATTAACGCGTGATCGCGTACAGCGTGCCGTCTTTTGCCTGAATCAGCAGTTTGCCGTCAGCCACAACGGGCTCCGTCAGGAAGCCTGAGCTATCCACTTTCTGCTGTGCCACGAAGCGACCATTCTCTGGATCGATCCAGTGCATATAGCCTTCGCTGTCGCCCACCACCAGGCTGCCGTTATACAGTGCCGGTGCTGTCAGCAGACGGTGCAGCAGATCGCTCTGCGTCCACAGCGTCACGCCACCTTCGGTGCTCAGCGCCAGCAGACGGTCGTTCTGATCCACCATATAAATACGGTTGCCGTCGACGATGAAATCGTTCACGGAACCCAGCTCACGTTTCCACATGATCTGGCCGCTACGCAGGTCCAGCGCCGTCAGGTTGCCGTTGTACGCCAGCGCGTAAACCACACCGTCAACGATGACTGGCGTGGTGTCCACGTCACTCAGACGGTCAATTTCAGTTGAACCGGTCGCCTGGGAAATACGCTGCTGCCAGATCATCTGGCCCTGCTGCATCAGTACCGCGCTGACACGGCCGTTGTCACCGCCCACAATGGCGGCGCCAAAGGCGGTCGCCGGAGCAGATTCACCACGCAGAGACAGCGCTGGCATATCCAGGTTAACCGTCCATTTTACCAGACCATCGGCTTCGTTCAGCGCCTGCAACTGGCCGTTGCTGGTATGGATCAGCACCAGGCCGTCGCTGACAACCGGACGCGACAAGGATTCACCGGCAACGGTGGTCTGCCATGCAACCGAACCGTCGCTGGCATTCAGCGCGTAAACCTGCGCTTTTTCGCTGCCCACATACACATGACCGCCGGCAACGGTCAGGCCGCCAGAAAGCAGTGCAGGTTTACGGGAGAACCAGCCGTCTTTTTCCGCCAGGTTAATGGACCACACTTCTTTTCCGTCATCAGCGTTCAGCGCTTTAACGGTGCCTTTGCGATCGGCCGCATAGACAACGCCGTCAGCAAATGCCGGGTGCAGGTTGGAATAAAAATCGCCAATACCATCTCCCACAGAGGTGTCCCAGGCGGTGGATGGGGTGAACTGGTTTTCAACCGTCGGCAGCGGGGACATTTTAACAACGTCTTCTTCGCCACTGAACAGTGAACAACCACTCAATAACGTAACAGAAAGCAGTCCTGGCAGAAGTAATTTACGCAATTGCATTGGGTCCCTCTCAGACGGACAAATTATTTATTTTCATCTGCATCATTTCGCTCAGCGCAGGTGAAGCTTTACTATCCACGCCAGCTTGCCACGCTTTACGCGCGCCCGCTTTATCACCTTTACTCAGCAGTGCTTCACCGCGAAGATCGGCAACAATAGCGGCAAAGCCTTCGCCTTTGATGGTATCAAGCGTTTTCAGCGCGTCGTCGGCTTTTTTCTGCTGAACCTGGATACGCGCCAGACGCAGATTGATCACCGCTTTCAGATTTTCGTCACTGGCAGCAGCAAGCCCCTGAGACAGTTGCGCAGCGGCTTTGTCCAGTTCGTTTTTATCAACATACTGCTGAGCCACTTCCAGCGCAGCCAGCGCGCCGTAGGTGTTTTTGTTGTCAGCGGCAAATTTCTCCGCAGCCGTCAACGTTTGCGGCTGATCGGCACGGATTGCGCTAACGGTATTTTCGTAGTTCAGGGACGAACCGCGAGCAGAGTCAGCCTGATGATTGTTCCAGTAACGCCAGCCTACCAGCGCACCAACACCTAAAATAACCCCTACAACCAGTGCCTTGCCGTTTTCAGCAAAGAAGCGCTTAACCGCATCAACCTGGTCGTGTTCGTTCTCGTAAATTTCCACGCAGTCCTTCTCCTTAGCCCAATAGAGTGCGCAAGTGCGCCGCAACGCCATCCTGCGTTACCGTAGTTTGCTCACCAGAGCGCAGGTCTTTGACTACCACTTCGCCGTTGGCCACTTCGGACTCACCCAGCACCAGTGCGATACTTGCGCCCCACTTATCGGCACGAGCAAACTGTTTTTTAAAGTTGCCGCCGCCGTGGTTGGTCATCAGCTTAACGTCCGGCAGCGCATCGCGCACGCGTTCGGCAAGCTGCATCGCCGCAGACTGCGTATCCGCACCTGAGGCCACCAGGTATATATCGACAACAGGATCGGCTTTAAATTCCGGATTAACTGCCTGAACCAGCAAAACAAGTCGCTCAAGGCCCATCGCGAAGCCTACAGCCGGTGCTGCGCGACCACCCAATTGTTCGACCAGACCGTCATAACGACCGCCGGCACAGACGGTACCCTGCGAACCGAGGCTGGTGGTGACCCACTCAAATACGGTGCGGTTGTAGTAGTCCAGACCGCGCACCAGACGCTGGTTAACGGTATAAGCAATGCCCGCCGCTTCAAGCAGCTTGCACAGGCCAGCAAAGTGTTCGCGGGAGTCCTCATCCAGGTAGTCACCCAGCGCTGGCGCATCGTTCAGCAGCGCCTGTACGTCAGGATTTTTGGAATCGAGTACGCGCAGCGGGTTGCTGTACATACGACGCTTACAGTCTTCGTCGAGCTTCTCTTTGTGCTGTTCCAGGAACGCCACCAGCGCATCACGATAGTTCGCACGCGCTTCCAGAGAACCGATAGAGTTCAGCTCCAGGGAAACGTGCTCAGAAATACCGAGCGCACGCCACCAGCGGGCAGTAAGCATAATCAGTTCGGCATCGATATCTGGTCCTTGCAGACCAAACACCTCCACGCCAAGCTGGTTGAACTGACGGTAGCGGCCTTTTTGCGGACGTTCGTGGCGGAACATCGGGCCGATATACCACAGGCGCTGCTCCTGATTGTACAGGAGACCATGTTCGATGCCGGCGCGTACGCAACCCGCCGTCCCCTCAGGACGCAGGGTCAGGCTGTCGCCGTTGCGGTCCTCAAAGGTGTACATCTCTTTTTCAACCACGTCGGTTACTTCGCCGATCGCGCGTTTGAATAACGGGGTCTGCTCTACAATCGGCAAACGAATTTCGCTGTAACCGTAGCTGCCGAGCACCTGCTTCAGTGTGCCTTCAATGCGCTGCCAGATGGCGGTTTCGCCAGGCAGATAATCGTTCATGCCGCGGATGGCTTGAATGTTTTTTGCCACGTTTATTCTCTTTCTATATACAAAAAAGAACCCAAAGAATGGGTTCAATCATACATGGGAAGCAGCCTGCTTCCCATCACGTTATTTTTCAACCTGCTGAACGCTGATGCGCTTCGCTTCGTCCATCATCGTCGCTTTCGCGCGAATCCGGGCTTCGAGCTGGTCGATCATATCACTATTATCCAGACGATCTTTACGAACGCCATCTTCATAGAGACCACTTTTCTTGTTACCACCGGTCACGCCCAGCGTGGACACCAGCGCTTCACCCGGACCGTTCACCACGCAGCCGATGATGGAAACGTCCATTGGGGTGATGATGTCTTCCAGGCGCTGCTCCAGAGCATTCACGGTGCCGATCACGTCAAACTCCTGACGTGAACAGGTTGGGCAGGCAATGAAGTTGATCCCACGCGCGCGGATACGCAGTGATTTCAGGATGTCGAAACCGACTTTGATCTCTTCCACCGGATCGGCGGCCAGGGAGACGCGTAACGTGTCGCCGATGCCTTCAGAGAGCAGCAGGCCGAGACCAATCGCCGATTTTACCGAACCGCTGCGCAGACCGCCCGCCTCGGTGATCCCAAGGTGGAGCGGCTGATCGATCTGTTTTGCCAGCAGACGATACGATTCAACGGCCAGGAAGACGTCAGACGCTTTCACGCTCACTTTAAACTGATCGAAGTTAAGGCGATCCAGATGATCGACGTGACGCATTGCGGATTCGAGCAGCGCCTGCGGCGTCGGCTCACCGTACTTTTCCTGGAGATCTTTTTCCAGAGAGCCAGCGTTCACGCCGATACGGATTGGAATGTTTTTGTCGCGGGCGCAGTCAACCACCATGCGAATGCGCTCTTCGTTGCCGATGTTGCCTGGGTTAATACGCAGGCAATCGACACCATATTCAGCGACTTTCAGCGCGATACGGTAATCGAAGTGAATATCGGCAACCAGCGGAACGCTCACCTGCTGCTTGATCAGTTTGAACGCCTCGGCGGCATCCATGGTCGGTACAGAGACGCGAACAATGTCCGCGCCTACGCGTTCTAATGCTTTGATTTGATTGACCGTCGCTTCTACATCCGTAGTACGCGTATTGGTCATCGACTGGACGGCGATAGGCGCCCCATCGCCGACTGGCACGTTCCCAACGTAAATCCGTTTCGATTTTCTACGTTGAATAGGAGCCTGGTTATGCATGTAAAATCTCCCGCATTGCCCGTCTGTTACTGTGCTGCTGATTGTTCGGCATTAACGGTAAGACGCGCAACCTGGTTAGTTCTGATAAAGCGGCTCAGATCGACAGGTTTTCCTTGATACTGGATCTGTACCGCTGCCGGTGCGCCGATTTTAAGCTTGTAAGGTGCCTGGCCCGTTAGATTTAACGTGCCATCTTTACGTTGCAGGCCGCTGAACAGCTTTTTACCTGTCGCATCAGTCACTTCCAGCCAGCAATCCGCCGTGAAATTCATCACCAGCGCATTCGGGTCAACGGCAGGTGCCGCCGTACCCGCCGGGTCAGTTGGCAGTGACGCCGCGGTGTTATCTGCCGGTGCCGTTGCCGCAGGGGCGGTATCAACATTGGCCTGTGAAGGTGATACGACCGCGTTCTGATCCTGGGCCTGGGTGGCTGGTGCGGTATTCGCCGTCGCTTCTGGCGTCGTCGCTGGCTCGGTTGCAGGCGTGCTGCTTGCTGCCGCTTGAGGTTCGCTGGAGGTCGCAGCTCCTTCGGTGCTCAGCGGCACGCTTTGCGCGCCGTTATTACCAGACTGATTGAGCTCAGCGGAGGACTGATCGGCCATCGTCGTGATCTCTTCCTGCTGCGCTTTGTGGTTTTGCCACCACCATGCGCCCGTCAGGCCGACAACCACGAACAGGACCAGCCAGGTAAAGCTCATCAGCCAGCCATCGCGTTTTTTACGACGTTTACCCAGAGAGAAGCTCTGCATCGGCGCAACTTTTGCCGCACGCACAGGCGCCTGCTTCTCCATCATCGGCAGTAATTCGTCTTCAGGGATATGAACCAGTTTGGCGTAAGAACGGATATAACCGCGCAGAAACGTTGAAGCCAGATCGGCGGGTGCCTTATCTTCTTCAATATCGCGAACGGTGGAAACCTTCAGGCACAGGCGTTCTGCAACGGCTTGCTGGCTGAGTCCGAGTTGTTCACGGGCGTTGCGAAGACGAACGCCAGTGGAGAGTGCTGCATTTTGATCGTGAGTGGCTTCAGTATTCATTCGCTACAACTACTGGTACGTGAAAATAAGGGTTCAGGTGCCGGTGAGTCACAATGCCACCCGCACCGCGAAACTTTAGGTCAGTTAACCTGGAACAAACAGTATAAGACTGTCGGGCCGCAGATGACAGCGCTGGCAGGCCTTCACGCTAAACTGTTGTTACGTCGTTACATACTGCCCGAAAGTCGTATGAAACGCACCGTAATTATTAATCAGTCATAATGATTGTGACTGAATATTCAGTAAATTAATGCTTCACGGCGCAAAAAACGCGCCGTGTCTGCATAATAATCAAACGGTTTTGACCGCGATTGACTCACCCTGCATGCGCTTACGCAGCGTACGTTTGGTACGGTCAATAACGTCACCCGCCAGCTGACCACAGGCTGCGTCGATATCATCGCCACGCGTTTTACGAACGATGGTGGTGAAACCATACTCCATCAGCACTTTTGAGAAGCGATCGATACGGCTGTTCGAGCTACGGCCATACGGCGCGCCCGGGAACGGGTTCCATGGGATCAGGTTGATCTTACATGGCGTATCTTTCAGCAGTTCAGCCAGCTCATGTGCATGTTCGGTACCGTCGTTAACATGATCCAGCATCACGTACTCAATGGTCACGCGGCCCTGGTTCGCGTTAGATTTCTCCAGGTAACGGCGCACGCCAGCCAGGAAGGTTTCGATATTGTACTTTTTGTTGATCGGCACAATTTCGTCACGGATGGCGTCGTTTGGCGCGTGAAGGGAGATGGCCAGCGCAACGTCAATCATGTCGCCCAGTTTGTCCAGCGCAGGCACAACGCCGGAAGTAGAGAGCGTAACGCGGCGCTTGGACAGACCAAAACCGAAATCGTCGAGCATGATTTCCATCGCCGGAACGACGTTGGTCAGGTTGAGCAGCGGTTCACCCATCCCCATCATCACCACGTTGGTGATTGGACGTGTACCGGTGACTTTCGCCGCGCCCACGATTTTCGCGGCACGCCAGACCTGGCCGATGATTTCCGACACGCGCAGGTTACGGTTAAAGCCCTGCTGCGCCGTAGAGCAGAATTTGCACTCCAGCGCACAGCCCACCTGAGAAGAGACGCACAGCGTGGCGCGATCGTCTTCCGGGATATACACGGTTTCAACGCGCTGATCGCCAACGGCAATGGCCCACTTGATGGTGCCATCTGAAGAGCGCTGCTCTTCCACCACTTCCGGTGCGCGGATTTCCGCCACTTCTTTAAGCTTATTGCGCAGCACTTTGTTGATGTCCGTCATGTCATCAAAGTTGTCGCTGCAATAGTGGTACATCCATTTCATGACCTGATCGGCACGAAATGGCTTCTCGCCCATCTCTTTAAAGAACTCGCGCATCTGCTGACGGTTCAGGTCCAGCAGGTTAATTTTTCCATTTTTATTGGGAACCGCAGGAATGGCGACTTCGGAGGTATTCACTAATTCAGACATAATTTTTTCCGGCCTCGTTGTTACACGTTGTGGCCCTTGGTGGGTTGAAAAGAAACGCCCCGGTAAGCAGTCTGCTCGTCCGGGGCGTTGCATTGTACAAAGTCTGGCGCAGGGATGCCACGTTTGCACGCGGCATTTACGAAATTATTAGCGAGTGCGCGGGCACACTTCGCCTTCAGCGAAGAAGAACGCGATTTCGCGCGCAGCAGATTCAACAGAGTCGGAACCGTGGGTGCCGTTCTCGGTGAAGCTGTCTGCATAGTCGGCGCGCAGAGTACCTGCCAGCGCGTTGTCCGGGTTGGTTGCACCCAGCAGATCGCGGTGACGCTGTACCGCGTTTTCGCCTTCCAGTACGGATACCACGATTGGGCCAGAGGTCATGAACTCGACCAGACCATCAAAGAATGGGCGACCTTCGTGCTCAGCGTAAAAACCGCGAGCCTGCTCAACGGTCAGGTGCAGCATTTTGGTGCCAACGATCTTAAACCCTGCTGATTCAAAGCGAGCGAAGATGCTGCCAATAACGTTTTTTGCCACCGCGTTTGGTTTGATGATGGAAAAAGTACGTTCAATAGCCATTGATAACCTCTGTAAAATGTTCTGTTGTTTTTGCATACCTGAGTATGGTGTGGCGCGGATTATAAAGAGCAATAGCGCCATTGCCTATGGTTATGCATAACATTTTTTTAAAATGAGACGAAGATTAGCAACAGCTCGTATTTCGCATACCGTGTTGATGATGAAAACAGAGCGGACACTGCTTTTCATCAGACGTAAATGACCAGAAATGACGGTGGCACGTCAGGCAAACGGCTTCATATGCCGGTATGGTCACGCTTTTCCCTACCCCGTCTGTTTGTGTCACGTTTATCGCCGCATGCTGGCATACCGCTTCGCAGCCGCCGCACCCCGTACAGCGTCCGGTTTCCACGACCAGTTCAGCGTTCTTAAACCGAATCGCGTTTTCCATACAACTTCGCCAGCACGCGCCGCACAGTACGCAGGATTCGGTATCGAGAGTTATCTCTGCCTCGCTAAACGCAGAAAACGCCCTGCGCAGTTCACGCTGACCGGGCACGACGCTACAGGCCTGGACATCCTCTCGGGGAACGTGCATCAGTACACGCCGGGCGGTATTAACCTCGTTGACGGGTATATATTTAAACGCCCACGCCGCTTCACCGCGTCGGCGAAGCGCCAGATTCAGCCGGGCAATCGCCAGCAACCAGTCAGGATTCTGCTCCGCGTCGATACTGATAAAACGAACGTGGTACTGCGCGTGCCACAGCAGAAGCTCATTCACCCCTGGCGCACGGTCAGTAAACGGCCCAACAAGCGTATCGCCACACAGAAAGCGTTTTCGCGGCGTGATGCCGGTGATGGCCTCAGCGGGGCAGACGAACAGGCAGTCACCGCATTCAATACAGCGGCTGTCATCAACCGAGACGCCTGAGTCGGTAAAAGAAAAAGCCTGCACAGGACAGACGTCCGCGCAGGCGAGGCAGGAAGCGTGGCGAAAACGGCGACGGACGCACGCATGCGTCACGTCCATCGCCGGGGCAAAGGTCAATCCGCCCATCAGCCAATACTGAAGAAAACGAAGCGCAGCATCAGCTCACCGACAATCAGCAATGCGCTTCCCAGCAGCATGGGAGATCGCGCCGCTTTCAGACCGCCCGCAGCAAAGCACAGCATACCCGCAACGGATACGCACCAGCTCAGCAGATGAACGGTTCGCAGTTGCTCCAGCATCTGTAGCGGTGCGTGAGGGAACGTCACCACGGTGTTGTCCATAGCCGTAATATCTGCCAGCCAGACGGGCTGCATCACCAGACGCACAAGCACCAGCAGCGTGATAATGACAACCGCCGCACGCACGGTAGTCTGGGAACGCGTCCCAACGGCCATGCAGGCTGAACCGATAATCCCCACCGAACCGAAAAACAGCACCAGCGTGTTAACGTGCTGCCATGTCACCACGGATGCGTGCATGTAGATCTGCGCCATGCAGAACACGTCGACTAAACCAACCAGACCTGCCACAACCAACAGTGGCTTCCAGCCTGGCTTTTTGACAAACATCAGCAGCGTTGCGAAGCCAAGCGCCGCAAGATAAAGACTGGCAAAGATAATCTCACGGCTCAGCCAGGAGCTGGATACGTGGCGCAGCGCGTTAAGAGCATTAAGCGGATAGCCCATGTGCAGCGCGGAGGCGAGCAGCCCCAGACTCGCCAGCACAAACGCTCCGGCTGCCGGCAGCAGCGCGCTGCGTTGCGTGCTTCCGAACGCCAGCCACAGCGTAACGCCAACCGATCCTTGCAGGAACAACGTAAAAATCAGCAGCGGTAACTCATGCATGACGTTTCCCCTCTTTCTCTGCGCCCTGATGCGCTTTGATCACCAGGTTTGGTTTGGTGATGGAGGAATCAGGCAGGCCTTTCACATCACAGACCGCACCATACTTCGCCCGCAGTTCATCAATCGGCCCGAATTTAATCGCTTCGAGTGGACAGGTTGCCACACAGACGGGCTGCTCTCCCTTCGCCTGGAGATCCACGCAGAAATCACATTTGGACATCTGCCCGGTCTGCTCGTTGAGCTGTGGCGCGCCGTAAGGGCAAGACCATGCGCAGTAGCCGCAGCCGACACACTTATCAGTATCAACGCGCACAATGCCGTCCCCCGGACGCTTATGCATCGCGGTGGTTGGACAGTTTTTGGTGCAGACAGGATCTGCGCAGTGGTTACAGGAAATAGAGAGCGTGTAGGCAAAAACGTTGTTGCTGACGCCGCCCTGCCCGGTCGGGATAAAACTCCCGCCGTTGACTTCATAAACGCGACGGAAACGACGTCCGACCTCAAGGTTGTTTTTATCTTTGCACGCCACCTGGCATGCCTTGCAGCCCGAGCAGCGAGAAGAGTCGATATAAAAACCCAGCTGTTTGTCGCTCACCGGTGCGTAATGTTTAAACTGACTCATGCTTTAGCTACCTCCACCAGCATGGTTTGATGGGAATTCCCTTTCGCAAGCGCGGTAATACGGGCGGAACTGAGCACGTTCGCGCAGCCGCCTTTATCGATACCCTGCGCGTCCGGCTGCCACCAGGCGCCTGCCTGCATGGCCACCACGCCTGGAATGATGCGCGGCGTGACCTCCGCCGGGATCTCGCAAATGCCGCGCGCGTTATGAATACGCACGGTATCCCCCTGCGCAATGCCGCGCTTTTGCGCATCCTGCGGGTTGATCCACAGCTTTTGCTGCTGCGCCTCAATTAACCACGGGTTGGCGTACTGGGTGGAGTTAGCGCGGTTTATCCCTTTCCAGGTGATCAGCTGGAGCGGGAAGGTTTTCGCCAGCTCGTCTTCCGGCCCTTCATGGGCTGGCACGTAGTGCGACAGCGCCGGAATTTCCGGGTGCTGCATGTCGTACAGACGCTTCGAGAAGATCTCAATTTTTCCGGACGGCGTCGGGAACGGATGATTCTGCGGATCGCGAATGTTGTCTTCAAAGGCAACGTACGGCGCGCTTTTGAAAAGATGCTGACGCGTCTTCTGTAGCGTCGCGAAGTCCGGCAGGTTTTCATCCGGCATGGACAGCCGCGTCTGCTCCCAGATGTGCTCAATCCACGCTTTTTCGTCACGGCCCTCGCTGAACGCTGGCTCGACGCCAAGCTTAGCAGCGACCTCCCGTAGCCAGTCGTAGTCTGAACGGCGTTCAAATTCAGGTTCAATCAGCTTTTCTGACAGGATCAGATAGCTTGCCGTGCCCCAGGTTTCGCCGATATTCCAGCGTTCCATGAAGCTGGTTTCCGGCAAAAGCAGGTCGGCGTATCTGGCGCTCGGCGTCATAAACAGATCGCTTGCGACGATAAACTCGATTTTCGACTCGTCTTCCAGGACACGGGTTGCCTGATGAAGATCCGGGTTCTGGTTAGCCAGATAATTGCCCGCCAGCGAGAACAGGATGCGGATATTGCTGTCCAGCTTCTCAGCATCCTTCAGGCCATCTTCCGCGGTTACCTTAGAAGCATCATCCGCGGCCTGGACCCAGTTCATGACCGAAATTTTGGCGTTGACCGGGTTGTCCGGCATCTCTGGCCCGGCCGCAAATTTGCGGTTTGCGCAGCCGCCATAGCCTGCTGCCCAGCCGCCTTTCACCCCGACGTTACCCGTTAGCGTGGCCAGTATCGTCGAGCCGCGCGCGGTGCGCTCGCCGCAGTTGTGACGCTGCGGTCCCCAGCCCTGGATCAGCGCGGCGGGTTTGGTGGTTGCGTAGTCACGCGCCAGCTGACGAATAGTTTGTGCAGGCACGTGGGTGATTTTCTCTGCCCACTCAGGCGTTTTCGCCACGCCATCCTTTGCACCGCTCAGGTAAGCCATCAGGGATTCATTGGCCGGAACGCCCTCTGGCATGGCGTCTTCGTCAAAGCCCAGGGTGTAGCGTTGAATAAAGTCGCGATCGTGCAGATTCTCCGTGACGATCACATACATCATCGCGTCCATCAGGGCGTTGTCTGTTGTGGGAAGCAGCGGGATCCACTGATCGGCAAGGGAGGAAACCGTATCGGAATAGCGTGGGTCGACAACAATGAAGCGCGTGCCGTTTTGCTTCATCTTCTGGTAGAAGTGGTTGCTGTGCCCGAAGATGGTTTCCGTCGGGTTATGCCCCCAGAGAATGACCAGTTTGGTGTCCAGCAGCGTGTCCAGAGAGCTGCCGCTGGCGGCGGTGCCATAGGTATACGGCGTTGCCGCCGCCGTGTTACTCATACTGACCGAGTGATAGCTTTCGAGATAGCCGCCGGTTAAGTTGAGCAGACGACGAACCATTTTATCGCCGGAAAAGGTCCCGCCGGACACCGCGGTGCCCACATGAACATAGCGTGACGCAGCACCGTATTTTTGCGTAATAGTTTTTAATTGATTCGCAATGAGGGTGGTGGCTTCATCCCAGGTAATACGCTCGAATTTTCCTTCGCCACGTTTACCTACACGTTTCATTGGATATTTCAGTCGATCGGGGTGATAAACAAATTTCCGATAAGCCCGACCACGAACGCAGGCGCGCATTACTGGCATCTGCGGATCCAGCGCGTTATCCGGACGCGTTGAAATTCGGGTCACAACGCCATCACTGACGTGAGCACGAATATCACATTTGCCGCCGCAGTCAAACGTACTACAGGTTTGCACCACTTTTTCTTCAGGCGTAGCGTCTGAAACCGCCGCGCCCTGTGCCTGTACTTTGCCGGTTTTGACGACAAACGGCAGGGCGGCGAGCGCCGACCCTGCCTGAATAAACTGACGCCGGGATATGGCGGGAATAAGCCCTTCTCCCTGATGTTTATTTTTTTTCATTGCTCGTTCCTTCAAATAAAAACGCATTCTCGTTTTTTTTCAGGAACGAATATTGATAATTATCAAGCTAACTCTTGAGGGGTAATACTTAGCGATCTAATTCAAAATTCACTGTCGCCGTTTGTCCTGTTTCATCTAATACAATTAATTGATATTTACCCGGCAAATATAATTGCAGTGAATAATTCTTCTGATGCCCGTCCAGCGGTTCGCCATTCAAAAACCACCATCGTTGTCCCTCCCCACCGCTGGTTGAAACGTTAAGGGTCATATTTTTCTCACCCGGAAGACGTTTAATTACCGCCCCTTCTCTGACGCCTGACAACATCATCGGCGCCGCATTATGGTTATCCAGCGGAGGGCAAATAGCTGAACGGGCGGGAAGACGAGCAGCCCGTTTTTCAGCAGCAGGCAGCCAGGGCTCCAGCGGTAGCGGCCAGACATCCAGCACTTTCTCTGTCGCATCAGGACAATCCGCCGCAACGCGTTTGCCTTCTTTATCCAGCCAGACCGGGAAACGGATCCCGCGAATACCTTCCTGTTCCGGCAGCAACAGCGTAGGCGGTTCACTGCCTTCCAGCAGCCAGGTTGACAGCCGACGCCGACAGTTTTCGCTCCCTTCAGGCAGGGACTGGCCCCCCGGCCAGCAAATCACGCCCCGTCCTACGCTTGCAGGACGCGGATCGCGCGGCAGGCGCGCTTCATCCACCATCGAGCGGGACTGAAGCATGTTATTGACCTGATTCAGGAGCGGTACCGCGCTGGCGAAACCAAACTGCCCGGCAACGGGCGTGCCGTCCGGGCGTCCGGTCCAGATTCCAATGACATACCGGGCATTCAGGCCGATGGCCCAGGCATCCCGGTAGCCATAGCTGGTGCCCGTTTTCCACGCCAGCGGCGCAACCTGGGGCAACGCACTGTCCGGCAGGGGCTGTGCTTCATTAGCGAGAATGCGTCGAATGATCCACGCCGCCCCCTGCGACAGCAGCGGACGTTCGATCAGCGGATCGCCCGGCTGTAAACGCAGCCGGCCCGCCTTACCCTGACGCGCAAAGGCGCTATAGGCGGCAGCGATATCAGCCAGGCGTGCGCCTGCGCCCCCCAGGATCAGAGAGAGGTTGGGCTGTGCCCCCGCAGGCAGAATGAGCGGTAATCCCGCGTTGCTCAGCATTCCGGCAAAACGTTTTGGGCCGTACGCTTCCAGAACCTGCACCGCAGGCAGGTTGAGGGAACGCACCAGGGCTTCGCTCATACTGACCGGCCCATGGAAGCCGCTGTCAAAGTTGCCCGGACGATAATCCCCCGTTTTTCTTGGCACATCCTGTAATAACGAAGCGGGATGGCTCAGACCATCGTCCAGCGCCATGCCATAGATGAATGGCTTGAGGACCGATCCCGGCGATCGGATCGCATTGACCATATCCACGTGGCTGAAACGGCTGTCATCATTGATATCTACCGAGCCTACCCAGCCACGCACTTTCATGGATGTATGATCCACGACGATCATCGCCAGCGAACTACGGGCGGGCAGGCGTGATTTCCAGTTCATTGCCAGCTCTTCAAGCTGTCGTTGCAAAGCTGCATCCAGCGTGGTGACTATTTTTGTGTCACGACTTTTACTCAGCATCATGCGGGAAAAGAGCGGTGCCAGCTGCGGCATCTGCCGGGGAGCCAGCCAGACCGGCTCTTCACGGGACTCTTTCACCTGCTTCTCAGACCAGACACCCTGAGTCAGCATACGGTCGAGCACTTTGTTCCGCGCCGCTTCGGCACGTTCCGGCCAGCGGTCCGGGCGCAGACGGCTGGGTGCCTGCGGCAGCACTGCCAGCAGCGCCGCGTCGGAATAGCTCAGCTGAGACGGCGGTTTGCCAAGGTAAGTCCAGCTTGCCGCGCCCACGCCCTGCAACGTGCCGCCAAACGGGGCACGGTTAAGATACAGCGTCAGGATTTCACGCTTGGAGAGATGCCACTCCAGCTGCATCGCCCGCCACAGCTGACGAATTTTACCGCCAAAGGTACGCGGATGCGGATCCAGCAGGCGCGCCACCTGCATGGTAAGCGTGCTCCCGCCGGAAACCACTCTCCCGGAGGTGAGATCCTGCCAGGCGGCACGCAGTACAGAAAGCGGATTGACGCCCGGGTGATCCCAGAACCAGCGATCTTCATACTGGATCAGCGCCTCAAGATAGCGTGGGGAAACCTCTTCAATGGTAACCGGATAGCGCCAGATGCCTTCGCTGTCGGCAAAACGCCACAGCGGAACACCCTGCTCATCCACCACCACTCGCGCTGGGTTGACCTCTTTCAGGGGCAACGGCCACACGCGGTCAGCGACGACAATCAGCCCCCCTGAAACGAGAAGCGCTCCCGCCAGCCACAGCCAGCGGGAGCGAATCAGGCGTGCTATCCGCATCTTACGGAACAACGATCAGCGGGCCACTGGCCGCCCCCGTTGCCCGCCACTGCGGAACATACATGGACTCGACCATCGGAACAGGCACCTGGTAGGTTCCCGGCGTAACGGCACGGGCCAGGTAAACCAGCGTGACCGGCTGACCTTCATTGACCGGCACCGCGGCCACAAAGCGATCGTCGCGGAATTCCATGTGCTGAATATCAGACTGTTGCATCTGATTCAGCAGGTTTTGCACTTCACTGCCGCTGTCCTGCAAGCTGGCGCTGCTGCTCGCCAGATTCTGGTTTTCCAGCTCCATACCTGCCGGGAGCAGATCCACCACCAGCGCATCCGGCACGTTCTGGCTGGCCTTCACCTCCAGCCACACCAGAACCAGCTCACCGCTCTTCAGAGAAGAGAGCGACTTGCTGCTGCCGTCTGTCGCCAGGATATGACGTTCAATCTGCAAGACATTAGAGGATGGCTGAGGCGCGTACTCCGGATAGCCAGTCGTGTCCAGTCGTACCCACAGCGGCGTAGTGCCGGTATTCGTCACCTGCAAGGCATCAAGCTGGTCGCCGTTCAGGTTTTCTACCTGCGCTTTATCACTGCTCTGGGTCTGTTCAGAGAGGCTGGTCGTTGCCGTCCACGCGCCTGACAAGGTTTGCAGTGAACGTCTGGCCATGAACAGCGCATTGCTCTCCTGGGTAGACAGCCAGCGCTGGCTGAACGCGTCTTCAGATAACGCGTTCAGCAGCCTGTTTTGCGCATCCGGCAGCAGCTTGTACTCTTCCAGCAGGGAGAGCATCAGGGCATTATCACGCAGCTGGCTGCCGTAATCCGCCATCCAGTTTCGGCTGTCGTTACGGGGAGTTTTGAGAGCCAGATCCAGCGCCTGCTGGCTGCGCGGTGCATCCCCCATCAGTTTGAGTGCCATGCCCAGCTGCATCAACGGAAGCCCGGAAGCAGCCTGAGCGTGGCGCTCCCAGATTTCACGCAGCGCACCGAGCGGCGCTTTTTGCTGACGAGCCAGCACCAGCGAAGCGTACGCCTGAACAGCAAATTTGCTGGCCTGGGTGTCGTCGCTGTAGCGGATGGACATCATCCCCGGATCCTGTAAATAGCGCAGCAGTCGGCTGTTGGCGTTATTCACTGCCTCGGCAGGCACGCTGTAACCCTGCTCCCCTGCCCGCACCAGGAAGTCCGTGACATAGGCGGTCAGCCAGTACTCTTCCGGGCCGTTTTTATCCCACAAGGCAAAACCGCCATCGTCACGCTGCATTTGCAGCAGACGGGAGATCCCGATATCAATGGCCGCACGGCGTTTATCGTCGGTATCGCCTTTAATACCCAGTGCCTTAAGTTGTGCCGCGTTGGTGTAAAGCGACGGGAACAGGCCGCTGGTGGTCTGCTCAAGACATCCGTATGGATAGGCCTGAAGTTCACGAATGTAGCGCGCCAGATTTAAAGGTGGTTTACCGCTGAGCAACAGCTGCCCCTGTAGCGTGGCAGGCGAGAAACCGTTGATATGCTGTGCTGGTGCACTCCAGGATTCGCCAGGGTTCAGCATCGTGCCCGTATTCACCGTTTGCGCCGGGAATGCGGGACGCACGCCAATTTTCCAGCTCTTCTGCTGCGGCGCAAACGTCTCACCAGGGAGCTGAAGCCCCGACACCTGAGCAGTCACTTCACCATCACCATAGCCTTCCAGGGCGCGCACCGGAATAAACAGGGTGCTACGTGCGCCAGGCGGCAGCTTAACCGGCTCTGGCTGAGCGCCTTCGAGCGACAACTTACCGGTTGCGGTTAACGCAATGTTCAGCGTTTGCGGCTGGTCCGTCAGGTTAGTCAGGTCCAGCGTCAGGCGGGAGGTATCGCCACTGGCGAGGAATCGCGGCGTATTAAGCTCGGTGATAATCGGAGCCGCCACAATGATTTTGCTTTCGCTGCTGCCGAAATCGTCTTCCGTCCAGCCCTGCGCCATCAGACGCAGTTCGCCGTTGAAATCGCCAATCGGCAGCGTGATGGTGCCTTCGCCGTTGGCATCAAGCGTAACCGGCTGCGCCTGCTGGGCAATTATGGTGACATGGTTCACCGGTGGCTTACCGCCGCGTTTCAGTTCATCGCCGTCTCCGCCAAAGCGCAGTGCGGCCAGACGTCCCTGACCTTCAATCACCTGGCCGTAAACATCATAGATGTCCGCGCCATAGCGCTTCTGACCGAAGAAAGCTTCCCACGGATCCGGCGTGACGTAGTCGGTAATGTTCAGCACGCCGCTATCGACAGCCGAGACCAGTACGTTCACCTTCTGTGGCACAGTCCCCTCTTTTACGCTGGCTTTCACTTTCACAGAAAGCGTCTGGTTCGGACGCATTTTTTGCGGGTTATCCAGTGCGATGTTCAGGCGACGATTTTCGTCCCCCATTGGCAGATGCAGCAGGCCAACCGCCCGTTTTGGCGTGGCGGATTTGGATTTATCGCCAGGACGAACCACCAGCGTGCTGAGGTAGAGATCGTGACGTTTCCAGTCCTTATCCACCGGAATGGCGAGATCCAGACCGTTTGCTGGCACGTCGATCTCTTTCCACCACAGCGGTCCTTCGCTGGATTCGATCATTGCATAGCCCTTGCCTGCGGCCGGCGCTGCAATATGCAGGTTGATGGTATCGCCTGGCTGATAGGATGGCTTGTCCAGTTTCAGCGTCACACGATCCGGGCGAGCAGCGCCCGTGCCATCGCTGTTATCCTGCCAGCTGTACCCCGCCCAGAAGCGCACGCTGCTGACCATGTCATCAGGGGCTTTCACTTCCAGACGGTATGAGCCCCACTCCACCGGGAAGGTGACTTTACCGGTTTCATCGGCCTTGAGGTTTAGCTCCTGCTCGCCCTCAACCAGATCTTTTTGATCAAACTGGGACTGCCAGCCCTCACTCTCGGACCAGTTCCAGAAGTAGTCGCGACGCTCACGGATCAGACGCACCTGCAAACCAGATACCGCTTTTTTCGTCCCGCTGGCATCGGCATAGACGATGTCAAAGCTGGCGTTGCCGTTTTCATCGACAATCGGCTGATTGACGGTGGTATCGGTACGGTAGTCGTAAACGGCCTTGCTGGCGAACTGTGGGCGGATCCCCGGAAGTTCAGCCGCAGGCCAGATAGCCTGCTCGGCGCGTCGCGTTACCGGACGCCCACCTGATTCCAGCAGGCTGGCCTGCAAAATCAGTTGCAGCGGCGAGTGCGCCTCTTTCCACTGGCTTTCGGTGGTAACCTGCCCACGCCCCTGTTCGTCCAGCGTAAGCTGCACTTCATCCAGGCTGCGGCTCAGGTTCTCCTCGGCAATATCACCGAACTGGAAGCCAGGCAGCGTAGGCACCGCGTCACGTAGCGGACGCAGGAAAAGCTGGCCTTGCAGAGAATTACCGTTAGCCGGCGCGCCATACAGGTAATAGCCAGCAACGTTAAAGTCGACATTATCCTGCGGGGAAACTGGCGTTTTTTGCCCGGTCAGATTCAGCGCCATACGCTCAGGCATAAAATCTTCGACGTGGAAATCCCACATGCGCTGCTGGTTATCGCCCGTATTCGCGCGAATATGCCACATGCCGGTCTGGGCGCCGCTATCGAGCGGATAGTTGAAGCGATAAAGGCCGTTCTCAGGTTGCACAACGACCGTACGCGCCACCTGTCCGTCCGGGCGCAGCACGTCAAGTTTTACCGGCTGATCGGGAAGCGGTTTGCCATCGCTGTCGCGAAGCAGGCCGTTCAGGATCACCGTTTCACCCGGACGATAGAGATCGCGCGGGCCAAACATAAAGAACTGTTTGCTGTAACCCGGGTTACCGGCGATATCAAACTCCGCCAGATCCAGCGCCGGAAGTTTGAGGTCGAGAAGCGTCGTCTGGCCATCTTTACTGGCCAGGATCAGCGCGGCTTCTTTATCGGTTTCCAGTTTCGCATGACCATCGGCGTCGCTGTTCGCCTCGGCCAGGGTCTGCCCTTTATCGTTCAGAAGGGTAATAGCCACACCTGACTGTGCCGCACCGTTTTCAAGACTCTGGGTGAAGATGTCCAGGCGGTTATGATAACGGTGAGCGGACAGCCCAATATCACTTAAGGTAAAGAGCGTCGCGGCGTTACTGTAGTTATAGTGACCAGCCTGATTCATCACGGCGATATAGACGCCAGACTGCTGGAGCGGCTTAATATCTTTGAGCGGCAGGAGCAGTTTTTCACGCGTATTGCGCGCCGGGTTGAGGTCGAAACGGCCGGTGTAGACCAGTTCCGCCATCTTCAGCAGGTTGTCAGATTCCCAGTTGGTCAGCGAGTTACGGTACTCCCACTGGCTGACAAACGAGGCCAGCGACTCCGGCTTCACGCGATAGAAGTTCACATCCACATTGTTGACGTTGAGCGCCATCACCGGCAACCCTTCCACCACCTTACCCGGCAGCAGCGATCCGCGGCTGGCGAATCCGACCGTCGGTTCAACATCCCGGGTGGTGATCGCTTTTTCATAGTCGATGCCGAATGTCGCTTTGTTCAGCGCCAGCAAATTACGTTCGACGGTGACGACCAGATTACGATTCGGCTCCAGATGGCGCAGGCGCAGCTCTTTCAGATTGGGGGCCAGTTCCCAGGCGCCGTCCACTTTGCCGCTTTTTTTATCCACCACATGCACCGTTTTCGCAAAATCCTGGCTGGGCTCCAGCGGTACAGAGAAGGTCAGAACCAGCGTCGCAGCGCCGTCGAGTTGCACTTCAGAGGCATCCAGCAGCGTCAACGCCTTGCCCTGACTCTGCGCGGCCAGCTTAGCCAGCTTTTCAGGATCCGGTTTTGCCGGGGTTTTCTGTTCTGATGCAGTAGACGCTGCGGGGGCAGCGGCCTGAGGTTTGTCGTCGCTGTTATCACAGCCGACAAGCGTAAAGGTGGTGAGCAGCGCGAGAGAGATCGCAGCTAAGCGAAACGGTTTCATCCTGTGTCCCTGGCCTGAGGGGCCTGTTGGTCATCGTCCGGATAAGTATTATCCGCAAGTTTCGTTAATACAAAAAGTCCAATTTTATAATCTGGAAAGCACCTCGCAGAATGGCATCACGCAGCCAAACCGTGATGGAACGGCGATCACAGCGCATAACGTAACATGTTACCTTTCGCGTCATTTGTTTTTAAAACAAGAAGATAGCTGGATAAGCTCGCATCAGGCCTGCTAGTTTTATGACCATGACGCACCCCGAGTGCGCGGTTCAATAAGAGAGAAAGCCATGAAACGAGCCGTGAACGCCCTACAAAATTTCGGAAAATCATTGTACGGACCTGTACTTATCTTACCCATCGTCGGCCTGTTTATCGCCTTCGGGAATGTGCTGGGTAACGGCAATCTGGCCGAGTACCTGCCGTTTCTCGGCCACCCGCTGATCCAGAGTGTCGGCCAGCTGATCGCCAAATCTGCCGTGTCGGTGCTGGTCAACCTGGCGCTGGTGTTTGCCGTCGGGATCCCCATTGGACTGGCAACACGAGACAAAGGCTACGCGGCGTTGATTGGGCTGGTGACCTTTATCGTATTCATTAACGCGATGAACGTGACGTTACAGCTTCAGGGAGAACTGGCCCCTGCGGAACAGATGAAAGCCGCCGGACAAAGCATGGTGCTGGGCGTCCAGGTGCTGGAGATGGGCGTTTTCGCCGGGATCCTGACCGGGGCGCTCTCCGGTTATCTGTACAACAAATATTCCGGTGTCCAGTTTAACGGCGCGATGGCGATTTACTCCGGTCACTGCTTTGTCGCGATTGTGATGCTGCCTGTCTCTATGCTGCTCGGCGTGGTCATGAGCGAACTCTGGCCGTACGCACAGCATGGAATAAGCGCTCTGGCGCTGGCGATCAAAGGGTCCGGTCCGTTTGGCGTGGCGATCTACGGTTTCCTTGAACGCATTCTGGTGCCGACGGGCCTGCATCATCTGGTCTATACGCCGTTCCTGTATACCGAACTGGGCGGTACGCAGGAGGTGTGTGGCGCAACCTATCAGGGCGCGCGCAATATCTACTTCGCCGAGATGGCCTGCCCGGACGTGAAGCAGCTCAGCAGCACCGTAGTGTGGGATGCGCGCGGCATCAGCAAAATGTTCGGCCTTCCCGCCGCCGCGCTGGCGATGTACATGACCGCGAAGCCAGAGCGTAAAGCGATTGCGAAAGCGATTTTGATCCCGGCGGCGCTGACCTCGCTGCTGGTCGGCGTAACCGAGCCGATTGAGTTCTCCTTCCTGTTTGTCGCCCCGCTTTTGTTCGTGGTGCATGCGGTGCTGACCGGTATCGGCATGATGCTGTTCTCGCTGTTTGGCGTTCACGCCATCGGCGCCAACGGGATTATCGATTTCATCCTCTACAACCTGCCGCTCGGCACGGAGAAGTCCAACTGGCCCATGTACATCGTGGTCGGGCTGATCATGTTCGCCCTTTATTTCGTGGTATTCCGCTTCCTGATCCTGCGCTTCAACATGAAAACGCCGGGGCGTGAAGATGAGGACCAGGAGACACGTCTTTACAGCAAGCAGGAGTACCAGGCGAAGGGCAATAACGACGAGCTGGGCGAATCCATCGTGGTGGGTCTGGGCGGTCGGGAAAATATAGAGGTAGTGGATAACTGCTACACCCGCTTACGCGTCACGGTGAAGGACGTCGACATCATCGACGAACCGCGCCTGAAAGCGACCGGCGCGAAAGGGGTTATCAAACAAGGTAACAACGTTCAGGTGGTCTACGGGCTGCATGTCAAAAAAATGCGAGAAGCCGTTGAGACGTTTCTCTGAAAGGAGCTAAAGATGTTTACACCCCCATTTATTCTGTCGATTGCCGGCGGCGGTAGCACCTACACGCCAGGTATTGTGAAAAGCCTGATGGTACGTCTGCATGATTTCCCTCTGGCAGAGATCCGCCTGTATGACATTGATGAGGCGCGCCAGAACACCATTGCGCCCGTGGTGGAGAAGGTTATTCGCGACCACAGCCAGAGCATCAAATTCACCGTCACCAGCGACCCGGAAGTGGCCTTCAGCGGCGCGCATTTTGTTTTTGCCCAGATGCGCGTCGGACAGTACAAAATGCGCGAGCAGGATGAAAAGATCCCGCTGCGCCACGGGGTGGTCGGCCAGGAAACCTGCGGACCCGGCGGGCTGGCATATGGCCTGCGTACTATCCTGCCGATGGTAGAGCTGATCGATCGGGTGGAACGCTACGCGCACGAAAAGGCGTGGATCGTGAACTACTCCAACCCGGCGGCGATTGTCGCTGAGGGCGTGCGTCGCCTGCGCCCCAACGCACGCGTGCTGAACATCTGCGATATGCCGGTTGCCGCGATGCGCAATATGGGCGCCATTATGGGCGTGGATCGCCATAAACTGGAGGTGGACTATTTTGGCCTCAACCATTTCGGCTGGTTTACCCGCGTGCGGGTGGACGGCGAGGACAAGCTGCCGGAGCTGCGTAAACATATCGCGAAGTTTGGCCTGCTGACGGAAGATGCCGCGAAAACCGACCCGCAGCACTCGGATCCGTCGTGGGTGAAAACCTGGCGCAACATCAAGCCGATTATGGATAACTTCCCGGAGTACCTGCCGAACCCGTATCTACAGTACTACCTGATGCCAAACCAGATTGTGGAGCATCAGAACCCTGACTATACCCGCGCCAACGAAGTGATGAACGGGCGTGAGAAAAAGCTGTTTGCCGCCGCCGAAGAGTACCAGCGCACCGGAATTTTACCGGACGCCTTCCACGTAGGTGTTCACGGCGAATTTATCGTCGATGTCGCCTGCTCACTGGCGTTCAACCTGCGCCAACGCCATCTGGTGATGGTGGAAAACCGCGGGGCGATTACCAACCTGCCGTACGATGCGGTGGTGGAAGTGCCTGCCTATATCACCTCCGAAGGGCCGGAGCCTGTCCGCGTGGGTCAGGTACCGCTGTTCCACCAGACGCTCCTGCAACAGCAGCTGGCCTCTGAACAGCTGCTGGTTGAGGCAACCATCGAAGGCAGCTACGAGAAAGCGTTGCAGGCGTTCACTCTGAACCGCACCGTGCCGACCATGGAGCACGCGAAAGCGATTCTGGATGAGATGATCGAAGCCAACCGCGACTACTGGCCTGCGCTGCAAAAGGCCTGGCAGGACGGTGAAGCGGTGAAAAAATAGGGGCTTGCTCGCGAGTTGAACGTGGTTAGCTTGTCGGTGTCAGAAAAAACACCGACAATCCTTTTTTACGGAAAAGAATGGAGGCAACCATGTCCACCTCATATTTTGTCGCTGCCGACTGGCTGATTGAGCACGGCGACGACCCGGAAGTTCAGATTATCGACGCGCGCATGGCCCCTCCGGGCCAGGAGCATCGTGACGTTCCCGCTGAATACCGTGCAGGGCACCTGCCTGGCGCGGTATTTTTTGATATCGAAGCCCTCTCCGATCACACCTCTCCCCTGCCGCACATGCTGCCTCGCCCGGAAGCGTTTTCCGTGGCGATGCGCGAGCTGGGCATCAGCAAAGATAAACATCTTGTTGTTTACGATGAAGGTAATCTGTTTTCCGCGCCGCGAGCGTGGTGGATGCTGAAAAACTTCGGCGTGGAAAAGGTATCGATTCTGGCGGGCGGACTTGCAGGCTGGAAGCGCGACGAACTACCGCTTCAGCAGGGTGACGTCACGCTGCCGGAAGGGGAATTTGATGCCACGTTTGACGCTAACGTGGTCAAGCGCCTGACCGACGTGCTGGTCGTGAGCCACGAAAACACGGCGCAAATCGTCGATGCGCGTCCCGCTCCACGTTTCAACGCAGAAGCGGACGAGCCGCGTCCGGGACTGAAACGCGGACATATCCCGGGGGCGCTGAACGTACCGTGGGGCGATCTGGTGTTTGAAGGCGAGCTGAAAACCACCGATGAATTGCGTGCCATTTTTGAACGTCAGGGCGTGGATTTGCATCGTCCGGTTATTGCCAGCTGCGGCTCCGGCGTGACGGCCTGCGTGGTGATCCTGGCGCTGGCAACCCTTGGCGCGAATGACGTGACTCTGTACGACGGCGCCTGGAGTGAATGGGGTGCACGGGACGATCTGCCGGTTGAACCGGCGAAATAATGGATAACCGCCTGGCAACGCTGTTAACGCGCGGATCGTCGCTGACCCGCGCGGAGTATCGCGTCCTCGCCCACCTCACTGAGCATCCATTGCTGGTGGGCAACATCACGGTGCGCGAGCTGGCGCAGGCGACATTTGTCTCTACCGCGACGATTATGCGGCTGTGTCAGAAGCTGGGGTTTAGCGGCTTTAGCGAGTTTATCTGGCACTGCAAGCAGTTGCTTTCTGACACGCCGCATATCACCGTACAGCCTGAGCAACATGCGGAAATGCCCGGGCTTTTTACCCGGTTCGTTGCCAACTATCAGCAGACCTTCCAGTGGGTCACTCAGGACAAACGCCAGCAGTTTGCCAGCCTGCTGCGCCAGAAAGAGAGCTTCTTTCTCTACGGCGCCGGGTTTTCGTACCTTTTTGCCGAGTACCTGACCAAGAAGTTGCAGGTGCTGGGAAAAACGGCGTTCATCTCCGGGCCGGGAGACAGCCGGAATATTTTTCTCAGCAACGCCGCGCGCTATCAGGTGTTTATTGCCGTTTCACGCAGCGGCGAAACGGAGCAGGTACTGGATAAAGCGCGGATCGCCAAAAACGTCGGCATGACGATCGTCGCGTTTACCCGCGCGTCGGCCAATACGCTGGCGGGTATGGCGGACGTGCATTTTGCCCTCTATGACGAAGCGGTACATTTCGCCGCCGAAGCCGCAGGGGTAACGTCGTTTGAGTCGAATCTGGTGCTGCTGATGGATTTACTGCTGCTGGAAGCAACGGGGTGAAGGTCACCCCGCCGTAATCAGATAATGCGGTTGGTCTTGAGATCGCGCAGGAAGCCGCCCCAGCGACGCTCGTAGAACGGGGTGATGTGCTCGGTAATAAAGTGGCTGATCCCCTTCTCACCTTTCTTCACCTGACAGATATCAATCGGCTCATCGCCCGGCAGGGTGTCGGTTGCCACGCTTCCCGCTGCCTGGATGATCTCGTCGATATCGCCGTCGGCCTCAATCCCTATCAGCAGAACAGGCTTTTCGTCAGCGCTCTCTTTGATGGAGCAGAGAAACGCGCGTTTTACCGGCTTGATGGTTTTAAACAGCGTGGTCAGGGAGTCAATCATCTGCGCGGGCGGCTCGGCCACTTCAGACAGCAGCAGCGTTTCGCCCCCTTCCAGCACCTCCTGAGTGCTGAGCGGGTTGCCCTCGTCACCAATCAGGTGGCTGATTTCGCGCGGAGTAAACTCTTTCCCGGTCGGCAGTTTGGCGTTGAGGAACAGCGTCTGCCCCAGGGTCATTTCGAACAACGTGCGCACCGGCATCACCACGAACGCCTGTTCGTCTTCTACCGCTTCCTGCAAGGCCTCGAGCGAAGTAAAGAACGGGATCACCGAGGTGCCGTCGTCTTTCTCCCAGTGCAGCAGATCCAGCGCGCTGTCTTCGACAACCTGCTCCCCTTCCGCCGCGGTGCCCGGCACCCAGACGGTGGATTCCAGCAGCGTGCGGAAAAAGGCCGGACGGTGGGCGGGTTCGGTCGCCGCCTGCTCCAGCAGGGTTTCTAATTCGTTTTTGGTTTCTGACATAGTTTGGCTACTTCAAAAAACGCCGGGTGGCGCTTCGCTTACCCGGCCTACAAAACCGTAGGCCCGTGCAAGCGCAGCGCCGCCGGGCAATACGATGACTCCGAAGGCGCGCGTAAGCGTAGCGCTACCCGGCAAAAAAGATCACTCAGCCGTCAGCAGGTTCGCCACGGTACGCACGCCCAGACCGGTCGCACCCGCAGACCACTGCTCAACCGCCGCTTTACGGTAGGTTGCGGAGCAGTCAATGTGCAGCCAGCCTTCATGGTAGTTCTCAACGAAGTGAGACAGGAAGCCTGCTGCGGTGCTTGCCCCCGCCGGGTACGCCGCGCTCGCGGTGTTGTTCAGCTCGGCGAAGTTAGACGGCAGCTGGCTGCGGTGGAACTCGGCCAGCGGCAGACGCCAGAACGGTTCGTTTTCCGCCGCCGCGCTGGCCAGCAGGCGAGCGGCCAGCTTGTCGTCGAAGCTGAACAGGGCGTGATAGTCGTTACCCAGCGCCGTTTTCGCCGCGCCGGTCAGGGTTGCCATGTCGATAATCAGCTCCGGCTTCTGCGCAGAGGCGTCGATCAGGCCATCGGCCAGCACCAGACGGCCTTCGGCGTCGGTGTTCATCACCTCAACGTTTTTACCGTTGCGGTAGCGAATGATGTCGCCCAGCTTGAAGGCGTTGCCGCTCACCATGTTGTCCGCGCAGCACAGGTAGAGCTTCACGCGCTTGTTCAGGCCGCGGGTAATCGCGAACGCCAGCGCGCCGGTGATGGTGGCCGCACCGCCCATGTCGGACTTCATGGAGTCCATGAACGCGCTCTGCTTCAGGCTGTAGCCGCCGGTGTCGAAAGTGATGCCTTTTCCGACCAGACAGGCAAAGACCGGCGCTTCTTTATCGCCGGTTGGGTTGTAATCCAGCGCCAGCAGGACCGGAGGACGCTCGGAGCCACGGCCCACGGTGTGGATGCCCATGTAGTTCTGCTCGCGCAGGTCTTCACCTTTGGTGATGCGGTAAGACATCTTGTCGCCCGCCACGCCGCACAGCAGGTCGACGGCGCGCTGCGCCAGCTGCTCAGGGCCTAACTCTTCCGCCGGGGCGTTGATGGTGTCGCGCACCCAGTCGATGATTTGCAGGCGGCTTTCCAGCTCTTTCTGACCGGCTTCGTCGAGGTTCGCCCACTCGATTTTGCGGGTGCCTTTCGGCCCTTTGTAGCCTGCCCAGAACGCCCAGCTGCGGTCGGTGTCCCAGCCTTCGCCTTCCAGCGACACATGCTTAATGCCAAGGCCGTCAATTTTACGCGCGGCGCGCTGGATCAGGCCCAAATCATCATTGCCCGTCAGGTGCAGGGTAATACCGTCGTTGTTGATGCTGTAGGTGGCTTTTTCGCCCCAGCGTGCGTCGGCTGGCTGCGTGGAGAGCGTAATCTTCATCGCTTCGGTCATTTTATTTATCCTTATTAGCAACTAGCAAACGGGCCGCCTGAAGGCAGCCCGTTTATGTTATCTATTCTGCTTCATCTAACCAGACTAACAGAATCGCCTCCAGAATTTTTTCATTGGATGCGTTTGGATCGTCGTCAAAATCTTCCAGATCGCAAATCCACTGATGCATATCGGTGAATCGTACGGTCTTCGGATCGAGATCCGGGTTCGCGTCGTAGAGCGCCTCGCCGATTTCACGGCTGTCTGTCCACTTCAGTCCCATATCAATGCTCGCGTGCGTGGTTGATGGTGTAACGTGGGAACTCCACGACCAGATCTTCATCGGTCACCGCGGCCTGACAGCTTAAGCGGCTGTCGGGCTCCAGACCCCATGCTTTGTCCAGCATGTCGTCTTCGTCTTCGGTGCTCTCTGCAAGAGAGTCGAAACCTTCACGCACGATGCAGTGGCACGTTGTGCAGGCACAGGATTTTTCACAGGCGTGTTCCACTTCGATACCTGCACGCAGGGCAACATCGAGAATGGTTTCACCGGTCTTCGCTTCCAGAACAGCGCCATCCGGACAGAGGTCCGCATGAGGCAAAATTACAATCTTTGGCATATTAAACCTCGTCCACGGACTGGCCTTTCAGCGCGACGCGGACAGATTTGTCCATGCGGCGAGCAGCGAAGTCCTGGGTTTGTTTATCAACGTTTTTAATGGCTTCTTCTATTGCGTCAGCGTCATTGCCTTCGGCGACTGCGCTTAAGCGCGCGGCAGCGTCGTCAATCACCTGGCGCTCAGCGGCGCTTAACAGCGCGGCATCGGCAGCGAGCGCGCCGTTCAGGCTTTCCAGCACGCGTGCGGCTTCCACTTTTTGTTCGGCCAGCATACGCGCCTTCACATCCTGCTCGGCGTAGCTCATTGAGTCCTGAATCATGGAGGCGATTTCGCCATCGGTCAGGCCGTAGGACGGCTTCACCTGGATGGACGATTCCACGCCGGTCGATTTTTCCATCGCCGTGACGCTCAGCAGGCCGTCCGCATCCACCTGGAAGGTAACGCGAATATGCGCCCCGCCCGCCGGCAGCGCAGGAATTCCGCGCAGCGCAAAGCGCGCCAGAGAGCGGCAGTCCTGCACCAGCTCGCGCTCGCCCTGCATCACGTGGATGGACATCGCGGTCTGGCCGTCTTTGAAGGTAGTAAACTCCTGCGCGCGCGCCACCGGAATGGTGGTGTTACGCGGAATGACTTTCTCCACCAGGCCGCCCATGGTTTCTAAACCCAGAGACAGCGGGATGACGTCCAGCAGCAGCATTTCGCTGTCCGGCTTGTTGCCGACCAGGATATCGGCCTGGATAGCGGCGCCCACGGCAACCACTTTGTCCGGGTCGATAGAGGTCAGCGGCGTGCGGCCAAAGAATTCGCCCACGCGCTCGCGCACCAGCGGCACGCGGGTTGAGCCGCCAACCATGACCACTTCCAGCACCTCGCTGGCCTCCACGCCCGCATCTTTCAATGCGCGACGGCAGGCCAGCAGGGTACGCTTAACCAGAGGCGCGATCAGTTCGCTGAACTGATTGCGGGTGATCTCACCCTGCCAGCCCGCAACGTTAACCGTGACCGATTGCGCGTCGCTCAGGGCGATTTTGGCGTCGATGGCCGCATCCAGCAGTTCACGCTGTACGCGCGCATCGCTGCGATCGCTGATGCCCGCCTGCTCGCGGATGTAGTCTGCCAGCAGATGGTCGAAGTCATCGCCGCCGAGCGCGGAATCCCCGCCGGTCGCCAGCACTTCAAACACGCCGCGGCTCAGGCGTAGAATCGAGATATCAAAGGTTCCGCCGCCGAGGTCGTAAACCGCAATCACCCCTTCCTGACCGGAATCGAGGCCGTAGGCAATGGCCGCCGCCGTCGGTTCGTTCAGCAGACGCAACACGTGCAGGCCCGCCAGACGCGCGGCGTCCTTGGTGCCCTGACGCTGTGCATCGTCAAAGTAGGCCGGAACGGTGATCACCACGCCGTCGAGATCGCCGCCGAGCGTCGCCGTGGCGCGCGCCGCCAGCGCTTTAAGGATGTCAGCAGAAACGCGAATCGGGTTCAGCAGACCGGCAGACGTTGCGATCATCGGCAGGCCGTTTTCGCTGGCCTGAAGCTGATACGGCAGATGCGGGTAACGGGTCTGGATATCAGCCAGCGAGCGGCCCATCATGCGCTTAACCGAGCTGATGGTATTGGCCGGATCGCGCGCGGCGTTAGCGCGGGCATCAAACCCGACCGCGTGACCCTGCTGCTGGTAGTGGACCACGGAAGGCAGCAGATGGCGGCCCTGCTCGTCAGCCAGCGTTTCCGCCTGGCCGCTACGCACGGTCGCCACGAGAGAATTGGTGGTGCCCAGGTCAATACCGACCGCCAGACGACGCTGGTGCGGTGCGGCGCTTAAGCCAGGCTCACTAATTTGTAATAAGGCCATAATTGCTTCCGAAATTAAAAATCGAGCAGCTTTTCTTCGAGTTGTTCAGCACTGCTTCGCAGTTTATCGAGAAAACGGAGTTTGCGCACAGTGTCTGCCGCCACGTCCCAGGTCTCGTTGTTCAGTTGCTCCACCATCTGCTGATGGCGGGTATCGAACATGCCCTTTACGCGCGTGATAAAGCTTTCCAGACGCGCTTCGTCTTTAGCCTGTTCAATTTCATCCAGCTCTTCGCGAAGCTCCAGCTGTTCCATCAGAAAGGCGGTGTCGCGCACGGTATGCTGTTCGCTCGCCAGATCGAAACCGTGGAGCGAGAGCAGATATTCTGCACGCGCCAGCGGATGACGCAGCGTTTGCCAGGCCTGGTTGATGGTTGCGGAGTGTGATACCGCGGCCAGCTGCTCTGCCTGCGTCCCGCTGGCGAATTTATCCGGATGGTACTGACGCTGGAGATCCTGAAAACGGATCGTCAGCGCCTGGAGATCGATCGGGTATTGAGCGGGTAGTCCGAAGAGAGTGAAGTAATCCATAACAATCTCAGGGGTAGCCTGTTAGAACAAACCCCACGCGTAGCAAAGCCACGGTGGGGTTTCGGATGACGCGCGGTTAAACGTGGAAGCTTTCGCCGCAACCACACTCGTCTTTGACGTTCGGGTTCGTGAATTTGAACCCTTCGTTCAGGCCTTCTTTTACGAAGTCCAGCTGAGTGCCGTTGAGAAATTGCAGGCTTTTGCCATCGACCACCACCTTCACGCCTTTGTCTTCAAACACGGTGTCATCAGACGCCGGTTCGTCAACAAACTCCAGTACGTAAGCCATACCAGAACAGCCGGAGGTACGTACGCCCAGTCGCAGGCCAAAGCCTTTACCACGGTTCGCCAGAAAAGAGCTTACTCGCGCGGCAGCGCTGTCGCTAAGGGTAATCGACATACTCAAACCTCAATTATTTTGCTTCACGTTTGCTTTTGTAATCCGCAATGGCGGCTTTGATCGCGTCTTCTGCCAGAATTGAGCAGTGAATTTTCACCGGCGGCAGTTCGAGTTCTTCAGCAATATCCGTGTTCTTGATTGCCTGTGCTTCGTCCAGAGACTTGCCCTTCACCCATTCGGTGACCAGGGAGCTGGACGCGATAGCTGAACCGCAGCCGTAGGTCTTGAAGCGCGCGTCTTCAATGATACCTTCATTGTTGACTTTAATCTGCAACTTCATCACGTCGCCACATGCCGGTGCACCGACCATGCCGCTACCGACAGATTCATCGCTGTTGTCAAAAGAGCCAACGTTGCGCGGGTTCTCGTAATGATCGATAACTTTTTCGCTGTATGCCATGATTGAATTCTCCTTATGTACCGATTAGTGATGTGACCATTCAATGCTGTTCAGATCCACGCCCTGCTTGAACATTTCCCACAGTGGAGAAAGGTCGCGCAGACGGCCAATGGAGTTACGAACCAGCTTGATGGTGTAGTCAATCTCTTCTTCGGTAGTAAAACGACCTAAAGAGAAACGGATAGAGCTGTGTGCCAGCTCGTCAGTCATGCCCAGCGCGCGCAGCACGTAGGATGGCTCCAGGCTTGCAGACGTACAGGCAGAACCGGAAGAAACCGCCAGGTCTTTCAGCGCCATGATCAGCGACTCGCCTTCAACATAGTTGAAGCTGACGTTGAGGATGTTTGGCGCGCCCTGCTCGAGATCGCCGTTCAGATACACTTCTTCCATATCTTTCACGCCGTCCCACAGACGGTTACGCAGCGTACGCAGGCGTGCCATCTCGGTTTCCATCTCTTCTTTCGCGATGCGATACGCTTCGCCCATGCCCACGATCTGGTGAACAGGCAGCGTACCGGAACGCATGCCGCGCTCGTGACCACCGCCGTGCATCTGTGCTTCGATGCGGATACGTGGCTTACGACGAACGTACAGCGCGCCGATGCCTTTCGGACCATAGATTTTATGACCGGAGAAGGACATCAGATCCACTTTCAGCTGGCTCAGGTCGATAGGCAGTTTGCCCACGCTCTGGGTCGCATCCACGTGGTAGATGATGCCGCGCGCACGGCACATTTCGCCGATGGTCGCGATGTCCTGCACAACGCCGATTTCGTTGTTAACGTGCATGATGGAAACCAGAATGGTGTCATCGCGCATCGCCGCTTCGAGCTCTTTCAGGTCGATGATCCCGTTGCTCTGTGGCGCCAGGTAAGTTACTTCGAACCCTTCACGCTCCAGCTGACGGCAGGTGTCCAGCACGGCTTTGTGTTCGGTTTTGCTGGTGATGATGTGCTTGCCTTTTTTCTGATAAAAGTTGGCTGCACCTTTGATCGCCAGGTTGTCGGATTCGGTCGCACCGGAGGTGAAAACAATTTCACGCGGATCGGCACCGACCAGGTCAGCAATCTGATTACGGGCGATATCAACCGCCTCTTCAGCATGCCAGCCAAAACGGTGAGAACGGGAAGCTGGGTTACCAAAGTTTCCGTCCAGGGTCAGACACTGCATCATTTTCTCGGCAACACGCGGGTCCACCGGCGTGGTTGCGGAGTAATCGAGATAAATCGGTAATTTCATTGCTCTATAAACTCCGTACATCGCTTCAATGCAAGGAATCAGGCAACCGGCTGGATGTACGACCGAGTACACGGGGCGAGCTAACGCCCCGGCCTGATTCTGAAATACTTATCTTTTTATTACGCGCGCAGTTTAACGTCGATAGCGTCCTGCGAACGGGTGCTGCGCTGTGATTCATGGCTTTGCTGACGACCCGACACGTCCAGAACTTCCTGGTTATTCACCAGTTCACCCAGGGTGATGTTGTTCAGGAAGCCGGTCAGACGGTCGCTCAGATCGCGCCACAGCGCGTGGGTCAGGCACTTATCGCCGCCCTGGCAGCCGCCTTTACCCTGGCAACGGGTCGCGTCGACGGATTCGTCAACGGCGCTAATCACTTCGCCAACCGCAATACTGCCTGCGTCTTTACCCAGCAGATAACCGCCGCCCGGGCCACGAACGCTGGACACCAGTCCATTTTTACGCAGTCTGGAGAACAGCTGTTCCAGGTAAGAGAGGGAGATCCCTTGTCGTTCAGAAATATCAGCCAACGGAACCGGGCCCGCTTCGGAGTTGAGCGCAACGTCCAGCATCGCGGTCACGGCATAACGCCCTTTAGATGTCAGTCTCATGTCTTACTTAACCTCAAACTCGCCCCTGCCCGGGGTTTTTTATTGTAAAATGGGGGTATTGCATAGCAGGGCCAAGTCTGACATTCCTGACTAAATTGGTCAACTATTTACTTGACTGTTTTAGTCAGGTATTTAACCTTCTGTGCCGTATTTTGCCCGGCGGCGCTGCGCTTGCACGGGCCTACGGGCTTTGTAGGCCGGGTAAGCGAAGCGCCACCCGGCGAACAGACGACACTATTCCTTATTCTTCTGCTCAATCGACGCCAGAATCCCGCGCAGGATGTTCAGCTCCTGGCTTTCCGGACGCGCGCGGGTGAACATACGGCGCAGCTTGTTCATCACCTGGCCCGGGTGGCCTTCACGGATAAAGCCGGTTGAGAGCAGCGTCTGCTCCAGATGACCGTAGAAGCGCTCGAGGTCGTCCACCAGCGGGTAGGCCGTCTCTTCTTTAGGTTCGACCGGTTTCTCCTGCGTCGCCAGCCATGCCATGCGCACTTCGTAGGCAATAACCTGCACCGCCATCGCCAGATTCAGCGAGCTGTATTCCGGGTTGGCGGCAATCGCCACGTGATAGTGGCACTTCTGTAATTCCTCGTTGGTCAGGCCAACACGTTCACGGCCAAACACCAGCGCAACCGGCGCCTGTTCCGCTTCTGAGATGCTTTTCAGGCCGCATTCGCGCGGGTCCAGCATCGGCCAGGGCAGCGTACGGGAGCGCGCGCTTGTCCCCACCACCAGGCTGCAACCGGCCAGGGCTTCATCCAGGGTGTCCACGATCTGCGCATTCCCGATCACGTCGCTGGCGCCGGCCGCCAGAGCAATAGCCTGAGAGTCTGGTTTCACCAGCGGATTCACCAGCCACAGGTTCGTTAAGCCCATGGTTTTCATAGCGCGGGCCACAGAGCCCATGTTGCCGGTGTGCGATGTTTCGACCAGCACGATTCGAATGTTTTGCAGCATAATTTTTAAATGTCTGGATTCAGTGTCTGAAGAATATTCGGGCATATTATCATAAACGAGAGACATAATCCGATCCCGCTGCTATACTCTGCGCCGATTTTCCTGTTCTTTAACATCCAGTGAGAGAGACCGATGCATCCGATGCTGACCATCGCCGTGCGCGCAGCGCGCAAGGCGGGTAATGTAATTGCCAAACACTACGAAACCCCAGACTCCGTAGAAACCAGCCAGAAAGGCAGCAATGATTTCGTGACGAACGTCGATAAAGCCGCAGAAGCGATTATTATCGAAACGATTCGCAAATCTTACCCGCAGCACACCATCATCACCGAAGAAAGCGGTGAACATGAAGGTACCGATCAGGATGTTCAATGGGTTATCGATCCACTGGATGGCACCACCAACTTCGTCAAACGCCTGCCACACTTCTCTGTGTCTATCGCAGTACGCATCAAAGGCCGTACTGAAGTTGCCGTTGTTTACGATCCAATGCGTAACGAACTGTTCACCGCAACCCGCGGTCAGGGCGCGCAGCTGAACGGCTACCGTCTGCGTTGCAGCAATGCACGCGATCTGGACGGCACGATTCTGGCGACCGGCTTCCCGTTCAAGGCGAAGCAGCACGCAACCACTTATATGAATATCCTGGGCAAGCTGTTCACCGAATGCGCGGACTTCCGTCGCACCGGCTCTGCTGCACTGGATCTGGCCTACGTGGCGACCGGCCGCGTTGACGGTTACTTTGAGCTGTCTCTGAAGCCGTGGGACTTTGCGGCGGGCGAGCTGATCGCTCGTGAAGCTGGTGCGATTGTTTGCGACTTCACCGGCGGCCATAACTATATGTCTACCGGCAACATCGTTGCAGGTAACCCGCGCGTTGTTAAAGCCATGCTGGCAAACATGCGTGATGAACTGAGCGATGCGCTGAAGCGTTAATCCCGGTAACTGCACTCAGCGGCTATTTCCCCAATGCTGTCTGTGTTTATAAATCCCCGATATTCATCATCGGGGATTTTTTTATTAGTCGTTCCTGTTACGCCTAAATAACCATCAGTATTTACTCTGTAATTTGATTTATAGCAGATTGCCTTTTCGTTTTTATCATTACGATACTTCTTGACTAAACGCCTCACTCAGGAAAAATAAATGAGCAACCTTATTTATTTAACGCTTGAGGGCAATATTCAGGGAAAGATTTCTGCTGGCTGTGGTTCTCAGGCTTCAGTCGGCAACCGCTATCAGCTGGGGCATGAAGATGAAATCTTTGTTTTCAGCCTGATGCAGGAAGCGGGCGGTACCGGTGGCCGGATTTACCATCGCGGACTACAATTCTGTAAGCTCCTGGATAAAAGCTCTCCGTTAATCAGTAACGCTATTAATTATAATGAACGTCTTAAGCTTACCTTTGATATTTACCGCACTAATCGATACGGTCAAATGGAGAAGTATTATCTTATCGAATTACGTGGTGCATCAATACGGTCCATTCAGCTGCATTCAAAAATGAATGATATAGACTATGAATATATCTCGGTGGATTATGATTATATTCTGAGTCGCCATCTTATTGCCGGTACCGAATTTGATTATCTGCTGACGCCTGAAAATTACAGCCGTCTTTTTCCGGTGGTGCAGAAGACTATCCTCCCCGAAGAGCAGCCTGAACGGAGAGTGACATTGGTGCTGGGGATATTCTTTGATGGCACCGGTAATAACGCGGTAAACACCCGGAACATGCTTGAGGCCCTTACGGCGCAGCACTTTGATATTAACAGCCCGGATGCGGTAACCATTCTCGCCAGAAATGCATCGGAAAAGATGGGGATTAGTGGGATCGGGGCGGGCAGCTATCTGGGGTATTACACGAATATTCACTGGTTGAATGAACTGTATGTAATAACTTTTCCCCCAGAGAGTAGTTACATTCAAAATACTGTTTATGTCGAAGGCATTGGAACTCGAGCTGGAGAACCCGATAATCCGATAGGGCTTGGGTTAGGTACAGCAGAGACTGGTATTATTGCCAAAACTGACGATGCGGTAGCGCAGTTGGCGACAACCATAGATGCAGCGCTTGGTTTACTGAAAGGGAAGTTTATCGTCGACAAACTGCGATTTGATATCTTCGGCTTCAGCCGCGGCGCTGCGGCGGCTCGCCACTTCGCCAACCGTGTCCAGGCGGAAGACCAATCCATTATCAGCGCCATTTCAGCGGGTATGGGTAAAATTAGCTACCGCGGTGCTCCGGCAGGCAGAAACCGTTTTCTCGGCATCATGGACACCGTGGCGGCCGTCGGCACGCTGGCGAACGGTCTCAATCCACACAGCGCCGATACCGGCAATGTCGACATACGCCTGCGTCCCGGCGTGGCGGAAAAAGTATTCCACATCACCGCCCAGCACGAATGCCGCTATAACTTTGCCCTCAACAGCGTTGCTCCCGCCTGGCCGGAACTCATACTTCCCGGCGCTCATTCTGATATCGGCGGCGGCTATCTGCCCCAGCTGCGGGAAGACCTTTTTCTCACCCGTCCACTGGTGGAAACCCTGCCTCACAACCAGCCAGGCGCGCAGTCGCACGCTTACCAGCAAACGATGGCGCAGCTACGCGCGCTGGAGCATTCACCGGCCATCATGCCCGTCATTCGTACCAGTGCCATCACCCCGGACGTATGGGAAGACGATCTTGCCCCGCCGGACCACTACAGCCAGCCGCAGAAACAGACCTTTTCCGCTCTGACGCTGCGCCACCGGACGGTCTTTTTTGACTGGTCGAAAGTGGCGCTGCGGCTCATGGTTGATGCAGCGGTAGAGGCTGGGGCGTTATTTGCTGACGTAGATGGCAACAAAACGCACGGCTTACCTGATGAGCTAAAGCCGTTGTCTGACCGCGCCCGAGAAATGGGAAAAGCGGCCCGTCAGCAAAGAAGCGTAACCGGCTTTACACCTGATGAAGTGGACATAATTGCCCGGAAATATATCCACTGCTCAGCCCACTGGAACGCTGTTGAACTCAAAAAGTCCGGTGAATTACAGGGTGGTGCCTCAGCGTCCGAAACCGTCGGCTTTGTCAACCGGCCGGATGAGAACTGGAGCAGAACGATTTACAACATGGATGGAACCAAACGATGAAAAAACGCAACGTGCTGGCGCTTGCCCTGCTGCTTACGGCTGCAGGCTGCAGCCCACAAAAATCTCACCCTTTACAGTCAAAACAGGCCGCCAGCGGTGACTGGACGCTTCCCTATGACAAGTGGTTTTTTTTATTTATCACACCCAGAGAATTACCGTCTATGGTAAATCACGCCAGAGTCATCGACACGGATGGTTATCTGTATACGTTCAATACTCTTGATCCGACGTCCAGAGATCCTGGCTCTGTTGATAGATGGCCTGAGAATGCACATGGCTTTGGCGGTCAATTTAACAAAGTCAAAGCCCCCCCGCAGTATATTGTCTTCTGCTGGGAATCCTATATTGACCAGCAAACCTACGAAACCAGCGCCGTCTTCGGCCCGGACACCTGGCTGCGAATGAAAACACCTGCCGATCATATCAGTCCCACGGGCAGAACTGTCTGGTACAACAGAATGGTATTTGGCCTCTCCCCCGGAGGAAAAGTCAAAATCTGGTTTTCAGATGTCGCCGGACGCCCCAGCCTGCCCGTCAAACCGCTGAAACTGACGACCCGCTCCGGCAAGGACCTTACCCTGTGCAAAGGCTACGTCGTTCCCGGCGGTACGTTTAACGTCATCCAGTCAACGCAGGATTTCATCAAAGGCAAAACCTACCCCTACGGTAACTGGGATTAACAAGAAGCGACAGACTCGTGGTTATGGGGGATCAGACCGTACGTCGCTAAAACGGCCGCAACCCCCTTCCCACCGGCACCGCACTCATCCACATTGTCACCGCCGCTACCAGCAGAATCACCCCACCCGCCAGTGCCAGCGTCGTCCAGCCAACCTGTCGCCACAATACCGGCGTTTTATTGCCGCTGAGTTTTACCGCCAGCTGACGGAAGCTGTGCACCAGCAGGGCTAACGAAGAGATCGTCAGAGACGTTCCCGCCGCCATCGCCAGCGCCGAGAGCATGCCCCAGCCAAATACGCCTGTCACTTTGCTGAACAACAGCACCATGATTGCGCCCGAGCATGGACGCATCCCCATTGAGAGAACAATCATCAGGCGCGCACGCCAGTCCTCACTGTTCTGTAATTGTTCCTGCGTCGGCAGATGCTGATGCCCGCACCCGCAGTTTTCATGGTGAACGTGATGCGGTGTAAAGGATTTGAATTTTGGTTTTCGCAGCAACGCGCGCAATTTTTTCAGCGCCCGCCAGCAGAGGATCAGCCCCAGCACGCCTACCAGCGCGTAACTCCCCTTCTCCAGCCAGAAGCTGCTCATATGCAGCTGGCGGGCCGGCAGCTGTAGCAGCGAAAGGACGACCACGACCAGCGCAATCGCCACACCGCCCTGAAGTAAAGAAGAAGCCAGCGTCAGGCCGATACTCGATTTCAGCTTCGACGGATGCGTGGCAAGCCAGGTCGTGATGACGATTTTGCCGTGCCCCGGTCCCAGGGCATGCAGCACGCCATAGATAAAGCTGAACGCCAGAAGAGCGCCGCCCGCTTTGGTCGGATTTTCCGCCACGGCTTTCAGCAGACCGCTCATCTGCTGATTAACTTCCCGCTGCCAGAGGATGCTTTTCATCATCACCTGCGGCCATGCCTGCCACAGCCAGAGCGCGCCGCCAACCGCTAACAACAAAAAGAGCGCCAGAGGCCAGAGGTGCAGCCAGCGACGCGGCTTACTGACGGGAGAGGAGATCACTGACATTGTAACGTCACCTCCTGCGCAAACTGTTTACCTAACTCCATGTCTTCGGGGGGCGCATCCTCTTTATCAAGAGAAACGGCAAAGTTCAGCATCTCTTCGCTGGGTTTCGGGGTGTGCACGGCAATTTTGCAGCTTTTTTGCAGCGCGTCCGGCAGCCGTACGTCGCTGTCATTGTCATAGCGCATATCGACATAGTAGGTTGGGTCAAACGTGGAAAACCTGTACTTCTGCCCGGCCAGCGGTTGAGGGTGCGCCAGCGGAAGGATAAAGGTCAGCACCGCCTGATGTCCGTCGCGGGTCATACCGTACACCGTGGGACGGTTGAGAAATTTCACCTTTTGTCCGTTGTGCCAGAACTCGGTGAAGTAGTGCTGACCCAGCACGTTGGCCATCACTTCCGCCGCCAGCTTTTTCCAGATCTCATCGCCGGGCTTTGCGTTTCCGGCATCGTACAGCAGGTCGGCGGAGGTGATTTCATCCATCGTCCAGCGCATTTTCAGGCCGCTGAGCTGCGTGCCGTCCGTCACCAGTTCGGTTTTCAGGCTGATAAAACTGTGAGGATGTGCGCCGGCGGCACAAGTGAAAACCGCCAAAAATAACGCTACCGCGCTTTGTTTAACTATTTGCATCTGTTCCTCACGTCAAAAATTCTGTGATGTTCGCCAGCAATCCTGAGTGAAAGGCCTGCCGGTGCGCTTTTCAGCGCCCATCCTTTAGCTATTCTTATCAAACATTCACACTGGATACCCGACAGATGATGACGACGCTTGAAATTCCATCTGTGCTTTCCAGTTCGCAGCGCCGCTGCCAGGTGCTTTTGATGCTTTACCTGCCCGATGCTGCCATCACCGCACAGAGCATAATCGCTGCCAACGGCGTGGACGACGTCATGGCACGGCAAGATATAGCCGAGACGCGCGATGAAATCCAGCGCTATCATCGGCTTGATATCGTCACGCACCATGATGGCTGCTACCGAATTGAGGGTTCCGCCCTGAATCAACGTTTGTGCCTGCTGCACTGGCTGCGCAGGGCGCTTCGGCTCTGTCCACATTTTGTCGCCCAACAGTTTACCCCTGCCTTAAAAACCGCGCTTAAACAGCACGGCATTGCCCGCCCGCTTTATGACGATGCGAACCTTCGGGCGCTTATCAACTTTTGTGCGCGCAAGCTTCAGCGCCAGTTTGAGTCCCGCGACGTACAGTTTTTACAGCTTTATCTGCAATATTGTCTGATTCAGCATCATCTGGGCAATACGCCAGAGTTTTCGCCCGTTCAGCGCAGCTGGACGCAGTCCCGAGGGGAATACTTTACGGCGCAGGAAATTGTCCGCCACTGGAAACGGCGCGTCCCGCAGGGAACGCACAGCGATGAACAGCTGTTCCTGGCACTGCTGTTTATGATGCTTCGCACACCCGACCCGGTGATGGATAAACACCAGCAGGATCAGCGCCTGCGTCGCGCCATCGTGCGTATGATTGCCCGTTTCCGGGCGCAAACCGGGATGAACTTCAGCGATGAGCAAGGGCTGACCGATCAGCTTTATATTCATCTGGCTCAGGCGCTGGACCGCTCCTTATTTGACATCGGCATCGACAACAGTCTGCCGGAAGAGATCCACCGTTTATACCCCCGGCTGCTGCGCACCACTAAAGAGGCGCTGTTTGAGCTGGAAGCCGAATTTGGTCTGCGATTCTCCGGTGAAGAGATGGCTCTGGTGGCGGTGATTTTTGGTGCCTGGCTGATGCAGGAGACCGACCTGCATGAAAAACAGGTGGTCCTGTTAACGGGGGAAGATAAAGCCTGCGAAGCGTTAATTGAGCAGCAGCTTCGCGAGCTGACGCTGCTGCCGCTCAATATTCGTTATCTTAGCCTGGAGGCGTTTAAGAAGGAGGGCGCCCCCCGCGAGGCGGCGCTGGTCATTACGCCTTATCCAACCGCCTTGCCGCTGTTCTCGCCGCCGCTCATTCATGCCGTTGAGGCCCTGAACACGCAGCAGCAGGAACATATTCGCGTTATGCTCGAATCATAGTTACGAGCGAGCAGCCACCTTTGGGCGGATGACGATGGCAGGTAAAGCGACCAGCGCCATCACCCAGAACACACCGTGCCCCAGGTGCTGATAGAGGAAACCGGCAAATACGGTCATCACCGCAATACTGCCGCCCATCGCCACCGCTGAATAGACCGCCTGAAGACGAATAACGTCCCCACCCTCTCGCGCCGCAATGTAGCGCATCGCCGCCAGATGGCACACGGTGAAGGTTCCGCAGTGCAGAATTTGCGCCACAATCAGCCACGGCAGCTCCGTCGTCCAGCCCATGATGCCCCAGCGCACCACGCCGCAAACGGCGGAAAGCAGCAGCAGGTCACGCGCCCCGAAACGACGGAAAAGTTTTTGGCTCAGCGCGAAGATAATGACCTCCGCCACCACCCCGAGCGACCACAGGTAGCCTACCGCAGAAGCCGAGTAGCCCGCCCCCTGCCAGTAGATGGCGCTGAAGCCGTAATAGGCCGCATGTGCCCCCTGGAGCAGACAGACGCAGGCCAGGAAACGCCAGCTTTGCGCCACCAGCGAGCGCCAGGCGGGCCAGCCGGCGCTCTCCTGATGGCGGCTTTCGCCCTGCGGCATTACCGACGGACGCAGCAACATACCGAGCAGCATCGAGGCGATGCCGAGCGTTAACAGCGCCAGAATGGCACGATAGTCATAGAGGCTGACCAGTTTCCCGACCAGCGCAGAGCCGATCACGAAGGCAATCGATCCCCACAGGCGCACGCGGCCATAGTCCATGATGATCTGCTTTTGCCAGGTGTTCGCCAGGGCATCCGTCAGCGGCACCAGCGGGGAGAAGAACAGATTAAAGCCAACCATTACCACCATCAGCCAGGCAAACTGATGGCTGACCCAGAAGCAGGCCGCAAAGACCAGCGTCAGCAGGGCCAGAATTCGCACCGCTTTAATCAGTAAGGAGGGATCGCTGACGCGGGGCGCAATCAGCAGGCTACCCAGGAAACGTGCCACCAGCCCCGCGCCCAGCAGGATGCCAATGGTCTCAGGCGTCAGACCAATTCCCTTGAGCCAGACGCTCCAGAAAGGCAAAAAAATACCGTAACTAAAGAAATAGGTGAAATAGCTGAGCGCCAGCCAGCGCGTGGAATGCAAGACCATGAATCCCTCCCGAAATGGAGGCGATAGTCTGGCGTTAATCCCTGACTTTAGCAAGTCGTTAGCGCGCTATAAATTAACGATAAATTAACATCATGGACAGCCGGTCGGCGTATGGCGAGAGCGGCAAAATTGTATTACGTTTAAAGAACATCGCCTGAAGAGGTCGTTTGCCATGAACAACTTACGTTATTTCGATTTCGGCTCCTCTCGTTCTTTCCTGCTTTTAATTGCCCGCATTGCTATTGTGGTCCTGTTTATTATTTTCGGTTATCCCAAGCTGACGGGGTTTAGCGGCACCGTTCAGTATATGACGTCGCTCGGCGCCCCCATGCCCATGCTGGCCGCCATTGTTGCGGTGGTGATGGAAGTCCCCGCCGCGATTCTGATTGTGCTGGGCTTTTTCACCCGCCCCCTCGCGGTGATCTTTGTCTTCTATACGCTGGGAACAGCGGTGATTGGTCACCACTACTGGGATATGACGGGCGATGCGGTTCTGCCAAATATGATTAACTTCTACAAAAATGTAAGTATCGCTGGCGGCTTTATTTTGCTGGCGATTACCGGGCCGGGGGCCATCTCCCTCGACCGACGTTAGCCCATAAAAAAAGGCCGCATGAGCGGCCTTTTTCAGTTCTGCGACGCAGAGAATTATGCGTACACCGGGAAGCGTGCGCAGATGTCCAGAACTTTACCTTTAACGCGCTCGATAACCGCGTCGTCATTGATGTTGTCCAGAACGTCACACATCCAGCCCGCCAGCTCTTTCACTTCCGCTTCTTTAAAGCCACGGCGAGTTACGGCCGGAGAACCGATACGGATACCGGAAGTCACGAACGGGCTCTTCGGATCGTTTGGCACGCTGTTTTTGTTGACGGTAATGTTGGCGCGACCGAGGGCTGCGTCAGCTTCTTTACCGGTCAGGTTCTTATCAACCAGGTCCAGCAGGAACAGGTGGTTTTCAGTCCCGCCAGAGACCACTTTGTAGCCACGGTTCAGGAACACTTCCACCATCGCTTTGGCGTTTTTAGCAACCTGCTGCTGATAAACCTTGAACTCTGGCTCCATCGCTTCTTTCAGCGCGACGGCTTTCGCGGCAATAACGTGCATCAGCGGGCCGCCCTGGGCGCTTGGGAACACGGCGGAGTTCAGCTTTTTGTACAGCTCTTCGTCACCGCCTTTCGCCAGGATCAGACCACCGCGTGGACCCGCCAGGGTTTTGTGGGTAGTGGTGGTCACAACGTGCGCATGTGGAACCGGGTTCGGGTAAACGCCTGCCGCAATCAGACCGGCAACGTGCGCCATGTCGACGAACAGGTACGCACCGATGCTGTCAGCGATTTCACGCATTTTTGCCCAGTCAACGATGCCGGAGTAAGCAGAGAAGCCACCGATGATCATCTTCGGCTTGTGCTCTTTGGCCTGCTTCGCCATGTCTTCATAGTCAATTTTACCGGACTCATCAATACCGTAAGGGATGATGTTGTACAGTTTGCCAGAGAAGTTAACCGGGGAGCCGTGAGTCAGGTGGCCGCCCTGCGCCAGGTTCATACCCAGAACGGTATCGCCCGGCTGCAACAGCGCGGTGTAAACAGCGAAGTTAGCCTGAGAGCCAGAGTGCGGCTGGACGTTCGCGTAGTCAGCGCCAAAGAGTTCTTTCGCACGGTCAATCGCCAGCTGCTCAACGATATCAACGTATTCGCAACCGCCGTAGTAGCGCTTGCCCGGATAACCTTCAGCATATTTGTTGGTCAGCTGAGAACCCTGCGCCTGCATTACGCGCGGGCTGGTGTAGTTTTCGGAGGCGATCAGTTCGATGTGCTCTTCCTGACGTACTTTTTCCTGCTCCATAGCCTGCCACAGTTCGGCATCATAATCGGCAATGTTCATTTCACGCTTTAACATCCGCATCTCCTGACTCAGCTAACAAGTAAATTTTTGGCCTGAAAAGGCAGTCCTGTTGGACGACGGGCAACAGTATAACTGAATAGTTCTGCGATAACAGGTCTTGACAAACGATTTTACGCAAACGTTTACCTCCACGCCACGCAAGGGTTTGAGCAATAAAGCTCTCGCCATTTTCAACGGATTTCTTTTCAGCTTTGTGATGCATATTTTTCACGATGCAAAGAACCATTTACATTGCAGGGGTATTTTTATAAGATGCATCTAAAATACATCATTAAAGTAACATCAGAAGGAAGCTGCTATGCTCGACGCCCAAACCATCGCTACCGTGAAAGCCACAATCCCCCTGCTGGTTGAAACGGGTCCTAAACTGACCGCCCATTTCTACGATCGCATGTTCGCGCATAACCCGGAGCTCAAAGAGATTTTCAACATGAGCAACCAGCGTAACGGCGATCAGCGCGAAGCGCTGTTTAACGCTATTGCCGCCTATGCCAGCAACATCGAAAACCTGCCGGCTCTGCTGCCTGCGGTGGAAAAAATCGCCCAGAAGCACACCAGCTTCCAGATCAAACCTGAGCAGTACAACATCGTCGGCAGTCACCTGCTGGCAACACTGGACGAAATGTTCAGCCCGGGCCAGGAAGTGCTGGATGCCTGGGGTAAGGCCTATGGCGTGCTGGCAAACGTATTCATCAACCGTGAAGCGCAGATCTACAGCGAAAACGCCAGCAAGAATGGCGGCTGGGAAGGCACGCGCGCCTTCCGCATCGTCGAGAAAACCCCGCGCAGCGCACTGATCACCAGTTTTGAGTTTGAGCCAGTGGACGGTCAGCCGGTTGCCGATTACCAGCCGGGCCAGTATCTGGGCGTCTGGCTGAAGCCTGAAGGCTTCCCGCACCAGGAGATTCGCCAGTACTCCCTGACCCGCAAGCCAGACGGCAAAGGCTATCGCATTGCGGTTAAACGTGAGGAAGGCGGTCAGGTATCCAACTGGCTGCATAACGAAGCCAGCGTGGGCGACGTGGTCCATCTGGCGGCACCGGCGGGCGATTTCTTTATGGCCGTTGAAACGAATACCCCGGTGACGCTGATCTCCGCAGGCGTAGGTCAGACGCCAATGCTGGCGATGCTGGATACGCTGGCGAAAGCAAACCACAGCGCGCAGGTTAACTGGTTCCACGCGGCGGAGAACGGTGATGTGCACGCCTTTGCGGATGAAGTCAAAGCGCTTGGAGCGACCCTGCCGCGTTTCACCGCGCATACCTGGTATCGCCTGCCGACGGAGGCAGACCGCGCAGCGGCTCGTTTCGACAGCGAAGGCCTGATGAATTTAGGGCAGCATGAAGGGGCGTTCAGCGCACCGGGGATGCAGTTCTACGTTTGTGGGCCAGTAGCGTTTATGCAGTATGCCGCGAAGCAGCTGGTAGACCTGGGCGTGAATAAAGACAACATTCATTACGAATGTTTCGGCCCGCATAAAGTGCTGTAATCGCCCGGCGGCGCTGCGCTTGCACGGGCCTACGAAGGGTTTTTTAGGCCGGGTACGCGCAGCGCCACCCGGCAAGAATGTTAAATCGCCGCGTCGTCTTCTTCGCCGGTACGGATACGGATCACGCGCGCCACGTCAAAGACGAAGATTTTCCCGTCGCCAATTTTACCGGTCTGCGCCGTGCGGATGATGGTATCCACACAGGTATCGACGATATCATCGCTCACCACGATCTCGATTTTCACTTTCGGCAGAAAGTCCACCATGTACTCTGCGCCACGGTATAGCTCGGTGTGGCCCTTCTGACGACCAAAACCTTTCACTTCAGTTACGGTCATCCCGGTGATGCCTACTTCTGCCAGCGCTTCACGTACATCATCCAGTTTGAAAGGTTTAATAATCGCATCAATCTTTTTCATGGTGGGTCCTTAAACTCTTGCCAGTAAGCAGCCTCGTAATCGGTTGCTCACAGTATCATATTCAGGCGAATTTTGCGGTATTACTCTTTAAAATCGTTCGCTTCCAGCTCGTGGCGTGAGAGCAATTTATAAAACTCGGTACGGTTACGCCCGGCCATGCGCGCCGCGTGGGTCACGTTGCCTTTGGTGATTTGCAGCAGCTTACGCAGATAGTTCAGCTCGAACTGGTTTCGCGCTTCCGCAAACGTCGGTAAGGCCGTGTTTTCCCCCTCGAGCGCCTGCTCCACCAGCGCATCGCTGATCACCGGCGATGACGTCAGCGCCACGCACTGCTCAATCACGTTCACCAGCTGGCGTACGTTGCCCGGCCAGCTTGCGGTCATCAGGCGTTTCATCGCATCGGTGGAGAACGCGCGCACAAATGGTTTGTGGCGGTCAGCGGCCTGGCGCAAAAGGTGATTTGCCAGCAGCGGGATATCTTCCGCACGCTCGGCCAGCGCCGGGATTTTAAGGTTGACGACATTCAGTCGATAGTAAAGATCTTCACGGAACTCGTTGCGCGCCATCACCTTGGGTAAATCGCGATGGGTAGCGGAAATAATACGCACGTTGATATCGATATCGCGGTTGCTGCCAAGCGGACGCACTTTTCGCTCCTGCAACACGCGCAGCAGTTTGACCTGCAACGGCGCGGGCATATCGCCAATTTCATCAAGAAACAGCGTGCCCCCCTCAGCCGCCTGGAACAGCCCTTCACGGCTGCTCACCGCGCCGGTAAAGGCGCCGCGGGCATGGCCGAAGAGCTCAGACTCAAGCAGCTGTTCCGGCAGCGCGCCACAGTTGATGGCAATAAAGGCATTTTTACTGCGCGGGCTGGCGTTGTGGATCGCCTGGGCCAGGATCTCTTTCCCGGTCCCGCTCTGGCCGTTGATCAGCACGCTAACGTCGGATTGCGCCACCATCCGCGCCTGTTCCAGCAGGCGCAGCATCACAGGGCTACGCGTCACGATGGATTCACGCCAGGCGTCGTCGCCGGATGGCGCCGCATGCTCAAGGGCGCTGTCGATTGCTTTATAGAGGGCGTCTTTATCCACTGGTTTGGTGAGGAAGCTGAATACCCCCTGCTGCGTTGCGGCCACCGCATCAGGAATAGATCCGTGAGCGGTGAGGATAATCACCGGCATCCCGGGCTGCTGCTTCTGGATCTCCGTGAACAGTTGCAGGCCATCCATTTCATCCATGCGCAAATCACTGATCACCAGATCGATTTTCTCGCGGCTGAGCACTTTCAGCCCCTCCTGCCCGCTTTCAGCGGTGACCACGCTGTAGCCTTCGCTGACCAGACGCATTCCCAGCAGCTTTAACAGCCCGGGATCGTCATCCACCAGTAACAGATGGGCAGGTTTACGGCTTGTCATGGCTTCACATCCTCTTGTTTCGGCGTCTCACTGTCTGGCGTCGTGGCAGAGTTGCCTTTCGACCCATCGGGCAGATAGCTGCCTGCCGGCTTACGCGTCGAGAGCTGTCTTTCGATATCGGTCAGATTTTCGAGCTTGCGGGTGGTGGTTTCCAGCTGCTCGCGCAGCGACTCCTGCTGCTGGCGAAGCGCATCAAGCTCGCTGTCGCTCGACTGCTGCAATTTGCTGTAGCGGAAACGCTCTTCAGACAGTTGTAATTGCAGGGTTTGTCCATCCCGCCAGAGCTGATAGACCGGGCGCACCTGCGGGGGAATATTGATCACGTAAGTATCCAGCCGCGTCACGTTGGCGCGGCGTTCGACAGGCGTGATTCTGGCATCCGCCATCACGATCCCACGTTTAAACGCGTCCTGCCAGGTATCGTCCACCAGCATCGCCGCCTGGGCACGGGCCTCGGCGGGCGCCAGCCGCTGGGCGCAGTCTATTCCGCGCAGCCAGAACAGCGGATTGGATTCAACATCACGCCCCGACAGGTTCCAGATATCATCGCAACGTGTTGAAAGGAAATCGGCCAGCTGTTTTTGCGGCCATTTATCTTCCTGTTTGTGGCTAATTGCACTTTTCGGCGCATGGGTTACACAGCCGGCCAGCAGTAAGCAGGGCAGGTTCAGGCGCACATTTTTGCTGGAAAACACCGCGCGCAGTGCGCGGTAAAAGACGTGTGACATACTCACCAGGTTGTTATTCATTTCATTGATTTTTCCGGCTCAAGAGGCAGTTCGATACGAAAACAGACATCGGCGCGTTCATCACTCACGATGTTAAGCTCACCCTGCATGCGTCGTATGCAGTCGCGGGCAATACTCAGCCCCAGACCACTTCCTTTTACCGCACCTTTTCGCTGATGACTCCCCTGGAAGAAGGGCTCAAAGATCATCGTTTTTTCATCATCCGGAATCGGGCTTCCCGTATTCGCTACGTCAATAAATACCCGCGAACCGTTGTTATTGCTTCTGATATAAATGGTACCGGATTCAGTACCATAGTGCACCGCATTGGAATAAAGATTATCCAGTACGCTCATTAACAGCATCGGCTCTGCCAGGCAGGAAGGCGCATTGAGATCCACCTGGGTATGCATCATTTTAGCTCTTGCTGGCAGGCTATGGGCGGAGATCACCATGTCCACCAGCGGTTCAATCTCAACGCTTTCAAGCACCACAGCACCATCCGCCAGCTTGCGGTTATAGTCCAGCAGTTGTTCAATAAGTTTTTGTAAATTGCGGCTACTGGCATCCAGAATCGCCACGATCTCTTTTTGCTCAGGGGTTAACGGCCCCGCTACTTCGTCTGCCAGCAGCTCCGTGCCTTCACGCATACTGGCCAGCGGTGTTTTGAGTTCGTGTGAGATATGGCGCAGGAACTGATGACGCTGCGATTCCAGCCACGCCAGGCGTTCAGAAAGCCAGATGATACGCTGACCGACCGAGCGCAGCTCGCGCGGGCCTTTAAAAACAACCGTATCCCCGAGAGATTTGCCCTCCCCCAGGCGGTTAATCATCCGCTGGATCCCCTTTACGGGGCCGATAATCATGCGGGTAAAGAGCAGTACCAGCCCAAGGCTGACGAGGAACAGCACCAGCGCCTGCCAGCCGAAGAACTGGCCGCGCTCGGCAATCTCCTGCTGGAGTTGCTGGCCACGGGAAAAGATAACCGTACGGGTGGACTGCACCATCTCCGTATTGGCGTTCGCGAAGGCTTCAAGTCGGGCGGCGGCGGCGGCATCAGGACCGCTGTTTTTGCACTGGAGCTGCGCCAGATCGTTCAGATCCTGACGCAGCGCCTGATAGAGTTTGTCATCCGGCAAGACCCCGGCATGGGCATCCAGCATTTCGCTGTAGCGTTTACGCTGGTTCTGATAGACCCTCTCCAGCGTGCGGTCGTCCAGCACGCAGTACTGGCGATAGCTACGCTCCATCTCCAGCGCGGCGTTGGTCATTGCCTCGCTACGGCGGGCATCAATAAGCGTGGTGCGGTTAGTCAGGGCCGCCTGGGCACTTAACGCATTCAGGCTTTGCCATGCCTGCCACGCCAGAACCAGCAAAGGTAGCAGGATCAGCAGGAAGGCCATCATAACGAGCTGTCGCAGGGAGCGAGGGAAAGCGGGCCAGCGTTTCAACACATTACTCTCATCATCCGGGTTTGAGGAGAGCGTAACTGAGTCTGCCCTTCAGATACAACAAAACCGGGTAAAAACCCGGCTTTGTCATGGAATAAGGCGGTGCCTAACTCGACGTTTCGCCCTGGCCTGATAAAGCATCGCAATAATCAGTAGTTGGACGGCAGGCACCTTTTTGTGCGTCATTCGAAGTTTATGTAGCACGTCCCGAAGGGGCTGACATAAGAAGGTGAATGAGCCACTGGTTACTATTATGCAACGCGCGTGCCAGATTGCAAAAATTGATACTATCCTTATGATTAATAATCGTTTTATTATTAAAATGCATTGATTGTCAGGTGAATGATTTCCAGGCTAAGTGTCGCTATTAAGCAACACCTTAACGGGAACCCGTCCTGACATATATAAATCAATAAGTTAAATGTCTCTTATTGGAGACACTCAACCCAGAGGATTGTCGCGATTTTGCGACAGGTACAAAAAAGCCCGGTGGCGCTCGCGCTTACCGGGCCTACAGTCAGGGCGTTGAAACTTAACCCAGTTGTTTACGCGCGTTGCGGAAAATGCGCATCCACGGGCTGTCCTCGCCCCAGTTTTCCGGGTGCCAGGAGTTGCTCACGGTACGGAAGACACGTTCCGGGTGCGGCATCATGATCGTCACCCGACCGCTTTCGCTGGTGACGGCGGTAATGCCATTTGCCGAACCGTTCGGGTTAGCCGGATAGGTTTCGGTGACCTTGCCGAAGTTATCAACAAAGCGCAGCGCTACAAGTCCTTTGCTTTCAAGCTGAGCCAGGTGCGCCGCATCACGCACTTCAACCTGACCTTCACCGTGCGAAACCGCGATTGGCATCTGTGAACCGACCATTCCCTGCAACAGCAGAGACGGGCTTTGGGTCACTTCTACCAGGCTGAAGCGCGCTTCGAAGCGGTCAGACTGGTTACGCACAAAGCGCGGCCAGGCTTCGCTGCCCGGGATCAGCTCGCGCAGGTTAGACATCATCTGACAGCCGTTACACACGCCCAGCGCCAGCGTCTGCGGACGATGGAAGAAGGTTTCGAACTCGTCACGCACGCGGCTGTTGAACAGAATAGACTTCGCCCAGCCTTCGCCCGCGCCCAGCACGTCACCGTAGGAGAACCCCCCGCAGGCGACCAGCGCCTGGAAATCATCGAGCCCGGTACGCCCGGTCAGCAGGTCGCTCATGTGGACGTCGATGGCGTCAAAGCCCGCCCGGTGGAAGGCCGCCGCCATCTCAACGTGGGAGTTAACGCCCTGCTCGCGCAGCACGGCTACTTTCGGACGCGCACCGGTCGCAATGTACGGCGCGGCAATATCTTCGTTAATGTCGAAGCTGAGCTTCACGTTCAGGCCAGGATCGTTGTCGTTCGCCTTCGCGTTGTGTTCCTGATCGGCGCATTCCGGATTGTCACGCAGGCGCTGCATCTGCCAGGTGGTTTCCGCCCACCACATACGCAGCGTGGTGCGGCTTTCGCTGAACACCGCGTGGCCGTCGGCTTCAATCACGAAGCGGTCGCCCTGCACCGCTTTACCGAGATAGTGTACGCAGTCTGCCAGACCGTGCTGCGCCAGAATCGCTTCCACCGCGTCGCGATCTGCGGCGCGTACCTGAATGACCGCGCCAAGCTCTTCGTTAAACAGCGCCGCCAGGCGGTCTTCGCCAAGCGTTGCAATGTTTGCTTCAACGCCGCAGTGACCGGTGAAGGCCATCTCTGCCAGCGTCACCAGCAGGCCACCATCGGAACGGTCGTGGTAGGCCAGCAGCTTACGCTGCGCCACCAGCGCCTGAATTGCGTCGTAGAAGCCTTTCAGCTGAGCGACGTCGCGCACGTCGGCTGGCTTATCGCCGAGCTGGCGATAAACCTGCGCCAGCGCGGTGGCGCCCAGTGCGTTATGGCCTTTGCCGAGGTCAATCAACAGCAGGGCGTTATCTTCAGTGGAAAGCTGCGGCGTAACGGTATGACGCACGTCTTCCACGCGCGCAAACGCGGTGATCACCAGCGACAGCGGAGAGGTCATCTCGCGCTGCTCGTTACCTTCCTGCCAGCGGGTTTTCATCGACATGGAGTCTTTACCCACCGGAATGGTCAGGCCGAGCGCAGGACACAGCTCTTCACCCACCGCTTTCACCGCTTCGTACAGGCCGGCATCTTCGCCCGGGTGACCGGCAGCGGCCATCCAGTTCGCGGAAAGTTTGATGCGTTTGATATCGCCAATCTGCGTCGCGGCGATGTTGGTCAGCGCTTCACCGACCGCCAGACGGGCAGAAGCGGCGAAGTCCAGCAGCGCCACTGGCGTGCGTTCGCCCAGCGCCATCGCTTCGCCGTAGTAGCTGTCGAGGCTCGCGGTGGTCACGGCGCAGTTAGCGACCGGGATCTGCCACGGGCCGACCATCTGATCGCGCGATACCATACCGGTCACGGTACGGTCGCCGATGGTGACCAGGAAGGTTTTCTCTGCCACGGCAGGCAGGTGCAGCACGCGGTTAACCGCTTCTGCCACGGTGATGCCCTGGCGATCCAGCGCTTTGCCCGCCGCTTTGCGAGTCTGCACGTCGCGGGTCATCTTCGGCGTTTTGCCGAGCAGCACGTCCAGCGGCAGATCGATCGGCTGGTTGTCAAAATGGGTGTCGCTTAAGGAAAGGTGCTGCTCTTCGGTCGCTTCACCGATGACGGCATACGGCGCGCGCTCGCGGCGGCACAGCTCGTCAAACAGCGGCAGCTGATCGGCGGCAACCGCCAGCACGTAGCGCTCCTGGGATTCGTTACACCAGATCTCCAGCGGGCTCATGCCCGGCTCATCGCTCAGGATATCGCGCAGGTTGAAGCGTCCGCCGCGACCGCCGTCGCTCACCAGCTCAGGCATAGCGTTGGACAGGCCGCCCGCACCCACGTCGTGGATGAACAGAATCGGGTTGGCATCGCCCAGCTGCCAGCAGCGGTCGATCACTTCCTGACAACGGCGCTCCATTTCCGGGTTGTCGCGCTGCACGGATGCGAAGTCGAGATCCGCATCAGACTGGCCGGAAGCCATAGACGAGGCTGCCCCGCCGCCCAGACCGATGTTCATTGCCGGGCCGCCGAGCACGATCAGCTTCGCGCCGACGACGATCTCGCCTTTCTGCACATGATCGGCGCGAATGTTGCCGATCCCGCCCGCCAGCATGATCGGTTTGTGGTAGCCGCGCAGCTCTTCGCCGTTGTGGCTGTCCACTTTCTCTTCGTAGGTACGGAAGTAACCGTTCAGCGCCGGACGACCAAATTCGTTGTTGAACGCCGCGCCGCCCAGCGGGCCTTCGGTCATGATATCCAGCGCGGTGACAATGCGCTCTGGCTTGCCGAAGTCTTCTTCCCACGGCTGCTCAAAGCCCGGAATACGCAGGTTGGAAACGGAGAAACCGACCAGACCCGCTTTTGGTTTCGCGCCGCGACCGGTCGCACCTTCGTCACGGATTTCACCGCCGGAGCCGGTCGCTGCACCCGGCCACGGGGAGATCGCCGTCGGGTGGTTGTGGGTTTCCACTTTCATCAGGATATGCGCAGGCTCCTGGTGGAAGTCATAGCGCCCCGCTTCGCGGTCGGCGAAGAAGCGGCCCACCTCGGAACCTTCCATCACCGCGGCGTTGTCTTTATAGGCAGACAGCACGTGGTCAGGGGTTTGCTCCATGGTGTTTTTGATCATTTTGAACAGCGACTTCGGCTGCTGTTCGCCGTCGATAATCCAGTCGGCGTTGAAAATCTTGTGGCGGCAGTGCTCGGAGTTGGCCTGCGCGAACATATACAGTTCGATGTCGTTCGGGTTGCGATTCAGCTTAACGAATGCATCCTGAAGGTAGTCGATTTCATCTTCTGCGAGCGCCAGACCAAGACGCAGGTTTGCGTCGATCAGCGCCTGACGCCCCTGCCCCAGCAGATCCACGCTCTGTACCGGCGCAGGCTGATGGTGGGAGAACAGTTTCTGCGCATCATCCAGAGAATCAAACACGCTCTCCATCATGCGGTCGTGCAGCTCTGCGGCAACCACCTGCCACTGCGCGTCGCTCAGGGTTGACGCTTCCACATAGTACGCCACACCGCGCTCCAGACGGTTAATCTGGCTCAGGCCGCAGTTGTGAGCGATGTCGGTGGCTTTGGAAGACCAGGGGGAGATGGTGCCAGGGCGTGGCGTGGCGAGGATTAATTTGCCGGTCGGCGTATGGCTGCTCAGGCTTGGGCCATATTTAAGCAGGCGTTCCAGCTGTACGCGCTCCTCTGCATTCAGGGGGGCGTTCAGGTCAGCAAAATGGACATACTCAGCGTAAATATTGCTTACCGGAAGGTCGGCCGCCTGAAAACGTGCCAGCAGTTTGTTAATACGGAAGGCAGACAGTGCAGGCGAACCACGCAGAATTTCCATCATAAGTCTCTCGTCTTCGAAGCGCCGGGGCGCTTACAGTGTGCGCAAGGGGGGAAAACGGGCGTCATTATAGAGAATCCTGAGCGCCGACGAAACCGTTTGCGTCGAAATAAAATCATCCTTTATGTTTAACAATAGATGTGACCTGTCTCTCTAATTGGTTGCCAACTGGCGCTACTTTGCGCAAAATGCCGCTCAATCAATGGCAAACTCTACTCTTAACATGACTACAGCACACTGAGGCAACCGGCGTCGCAGAGAATTAACTAATTGAAAAAATTAAAGATTAATTATCTGCTCATCGGCATTGTTACGTTGCTGCTGGCAGTGGCCCTCTGGCCGTCTATCCCCTGGTTCGGCAAGGCCGAAAACCGTATCGCCGCCATTCAGGAGCGGGGGGAGTTGCGCGTCAGTACCCTCTCCTCCCCGCTTATTTACGATGATATCAACGGTAAAACCATCGGTCTTGATTACGAACTGGCACAGCTGTTTGCAGACTATCTGGGCGTGAAGCTGAAAGTTACCGTGCGGCAGAACATCAACCAGCTGTTTGATGATTTGGACCATGACCGTGCCGATATTCTCGCCGCAGGTCTGGTGTACAACAGCGAACGCAGCAAAAACTATCAGCCGGGCCCGACCTATTACTCCGTGTCGCAGCAGGTGGTTTATCGTGTGGGTAGCCTGCGTCCGCGCTCACTGGCCGACATCACCGACCAGCAATTGACCATTGCGCCAGGCCATGTGGTGATTGACGATCTGCGAGCGTTGAAAGAGAAAAAATACCCTAACCTCAGCTGGACGGTCGATCCTAAACTCGGCACGACCGAATTGCTGGAGCAGGTTAAAGATAAAAAGCTGGCCTATACCATTGCTGATTCGGTGGCGATTAGCCTTTTCCAGCGCGTTCATCCTGAAATCGCCGTGGCGCTGGATGTGACCGACGAACAGCCGGTGACCTGGTTTACCCAGCTGGATGACGATCAAACCGTCTCTGCGGCTATGCTCGATTTCTTTAATTCCATCAATGAAGACGGCACCCTGGCGCGCCTGGAAGAGAAATATCTCGGTCACGGGGACGATTTTGATTACGTTGACACCCGCACTTTCCTGCGCGCGGTGGACAGTGTGCTGCCGGACCTGCAACCGCTGTTTGAGAAGTACGCCGAGGAGATTGACTGGAAGCTGCTGGCGGCAATTTCCTACCAGGAATCGCACTGGGATGCTCAGGCCACCTCACCCACGGGCGTGCGCGGGTTGATGATGCTGACCAAAAATACCGCCCAGAGCCTCGGCATCAGCGACCGGACCGATGCGGAACAGAGCATCAGCGGCGGCGCGCAGTATTTACAGGATATGATGGCGAAAGTGCCGGAGACGGTCCCGGAAGGGGAGCGTATCTGGTTTGCGCTGGCCGCCTATAACATGGGTTATGCGCACATGCTCGACGCGCGGGCGCTGACGGCGAAAACTAAAGGTAATCCGGACAGCTGGTCAGATGTAAAACAGCGCCTGCCGCTGCTTAGCCAGAAACAGTGGTACCAGAAGCTGACGTACGGCTATGCGCGCGGGCATGAAGCGTATGCCTACGTGGAAAATATTCGTAAGTACCAGATAAGCCTGGTGGGATATCTGCTGGAGAAAGAAAAAGAGGCGGCCGAGGCGCAACAGCTGGCTGAAAGCTATCCGGTGGTCGCACCGGACGAGCTTAATCATCCTGCGGTTTCAATTCTGCCTTTTGTTGCTTTTTCTGCTGCCGACGCATTCGAAAAAAGTCACTTAACAGACCCGAACATTCTGGTGCAAGTACCCCGCCGATAGTTTTCACCTGGTGGTTCATCCCCGGATGCCCAAGTACGTCCATCAGTGAACCAGCAGCGCCCGTCTTTTCATCCCGCGCGCCAAACACCAGCGTACCGATTCGGCTGTGCAACATCGCCCCGGAGCACATTACGCACGGCTCAAGGGTGACATACAGGGTGGTATCAAGCAGACGATAGTTTTGCAGCACCAGTCCGCCCTGACGCAGCGCCATAATTTCAGCATGCGCGGTAGGATCGTGACGGCCAATCGGACGGTTCCACCCTTCCCCAATCACCTGATTGTTATGGACCAGTACCGCGCCCACGGGCACTTCGCCCTCTTCCCAGGCGCGCTGAGCCAGCGCCAGCGCATGGCGCATCCAGTATTCATGATTGTGTTCAGGGTTGGACAAGGGCTGATACTCCAGTCGAAAAGCGGGCGGCATTATACACAGCCGGTACAGATAAGACTATTCGAGTTGCTGAAGTTCGCCCAGAGGCGTGACGCGCCAGCGGTGCTGGCAAAAATAGAGCAGCGGGTTGTCCTGCTTGCTGTCGCTGTAGCCGCTGTACAGACGCAGCGGCGTACCGATGCGTTTCTCCAGCTGCACCACTTTTTCATGTCCGAGGCAGCGCATAGTCAGCACCCAGCCGCCGTAGCCGCGCGCGATTTGTGTCGCGATAAGATTCACGCGCGGCAGCCAGGGCGTATCAAAATAGACATGCTCCACCAGCGTCTGCGGGGAGCCGGTAATCAGCCAGATATCGGCATCGTTGGCGTCGAGATAGCTGGTCAGGCGCGCCTGTACCACGGGAAACGCGGCGACGTGCCCGCGAAACCAGTGCGCAAAATCCTGTTCGAGCTGCTTAAGGCGCGCTTCGCTATGACCAAACGTGCATCCCCAGAGCAGCAGGCTCATCGGCCAGCGCGCTGCACGGCCTTTCACCAGCAGCGCGATACCAATAACGGGTAACAGGGGTAATACCAGCAACGCGTTAAGGGGCTGGCGCCGCAGCAGGTAGCGCATAAAGGTGCCGAACATATCCTGCTGATGCAGCGTTCCATCCAGATCAAAAAAGACAACGCGACGCTCGTGACTGGCCAAACCTTACTCCTCTGGGTCGTTGAATCCTAACAGCCAGGTAAACAGGAACCCGGCGATCACCGCTACCAGATAGCCTAACAGATAGAGCATCACTTTTCCGGTCACGATGGTTAATGCCAGCGGTAAACCGGAGATCCCGAAGGTAATGACGGTCGCCACTTTCCAGTAGCTGATTAACGCCCCGCCCACCGCGCCACCGAGGCAGGCGGCCAGGAACGGCTTACCCAGCGGCAAGGTCACGCCGAAAATCAACGGTTCGCCGATACCGAGTAACCCGACCGGCAGCGCCCCTTTAATGACCTTTTTCAGACGCGCGTTGCGGGTTTTCATCAGCACCGCGATGGCCGCGCCGACCTGCCCAACGCCCGCCATCGACAGGATCGGCAGCAGTGCGTTATAGCCGTGCGCCTGTACCAGTTCGACGTGGATCGGCACCAGCCCCTGATGCAGACCGGTCAGCACTAACGGCAGGAAGGTCCCGGACAGCACGGCCCCCACCAGCAGCCCGCCGCGATCGATCGCCAGAGACGCGCCGTGGGCGATGGCTTCAGAGATCGCGCCGCCTAACGGTTGCAGCGCCACAATCGCCACGCTCCCGGTAATCAATGTGGTCAGCAGCGGGTTGAGGATCAGCTCAATCGAGCCTGGCAGCAACGCGCGCAGCTTTTTCTCGATCCAGCACATCAGAATGACCACCAGCAGCACGGCAATCACCCCACCGCGGCCTGGCTGAAGCGCCTCGCCAAACAGCGTAATCTGCGCCAGCTGCGGGCTGGAGAGGATACCCGCCATTACGCCGCCCATCGCCAGCGAGCCGCCGAACACTTTGGCCGTGTTTACCCCCACCAGAATGTTCATGATGGCAAACACCGCGCTGCCGAAAATCGCCAGAATACCCAGCAGGTTCGGATACTGGGTGGCGAAATTCCCGACAATATCCGGACGCTTGAGGATATTGATAATCCCGGTGATCAGCCCCGATGCGATAAACGCCGGGATCAGAGGAATAAAGACGTTTGCCAGCTGGCGCAGCGCATCGCTCATGGGGGCTTTGTATTTGGCTTTCGCCTGCGCTTTGGTGCGTTCCGCGTCGTCAAAGGCGGGAGCCGTTTCACTGCCCGTCATCAGGGCGCGCATGGCATCAACCACCTGCGCCGCTTTGCCCGGACCGACAATCAGCTGGTGCTGTTGCCCCTGTTTAACGTACCCGCTCACGCCGGGGAGCTGCTTCAGGCGCGTTAAATCAAGCTTTTCGTCGTTGTGCACCTCGACGCGTACACGCGTCATGCAGTTTTCCAGACGCTGAATATTTTTTTCCCCACCGATCCCAAGCAGGATGTCGCTGGCGAGCGCTGCTGTTTTGTCCATACACGCCTCTTATTGGTGTTCTAATGCCGCCCGTAAAAACCCGTGATGGGCTTCGAGCCTGGCTCTGGCCGCGGCTGCATCCAGCCCGGTTAATATCATCAGAATGGCGGGTTTGACGTCGTAATCGGTCTGTTTGAGTACCGCTTCCGCCTCTTCCCGACCTGCCCCTGTCGCCTCTATCACCATGCGGCAGGCTCTGTCCACCAGCTTGACGTTGGTGGCCTGCATATCCACCATCAGGTTTTGGTAGACCTTGCCGAATTTCACCATCGCGCCGGTGGAGATCATATTGAGCACCAGCTTCTGCGCGGTTCCCGATTTCAGGCGCGTGGAGCCGGTGAGCGCTTCCGGCCCGACGACCGGAGAGATGGCAATGGCGGCCACCTGCGCAATCGGCGAACCCGGGTTACAAGAGATGGCCACCGTGGTACATCCCGTCTGTCTGGCGTATTCCAGCCCACCAATGACGTACGGCGTACGACCAGAAGCCGCCAGCCCGACGACCAGATCCTGCGCGGTCAGGTTCAGCGCCCTGAGATCGTCTTCCCCAAGCTGTTTATTGTCTTCTGCCCCTTCCACCGCTTTCAGCAGCGCGCCGGGGCCACCGGCAATCAGGCCAACGACCAGACCGTGCGGAACGCCAAAGGTCGGGGGACATTCTGAGGCATCCAGCACACCGAGTCGCCCACTGGTACCCGCCCCCATGTAAATAATGCGTCCTCCTGCTTTCAGAGCGTCGGCAGCGGCGTCTACGGCTTTCGCCACCTCGGGCAATGTCTCTTTGACTGCCAGCGCGACGAGGGTATCCTGTTGATTAAAGCGGTTTACCAGCTCCAGCGTGGACAGTGCATCAAGATCCATGGTTTGCGGGTTACGCGTTTCAGAAACAAGAGAGCCTAGATTCATGTTATTTACCTCTGGAATTTTTAATTCATAATAAACGCACTATAATGGAATATAAAATTCATTCAGGCGAGCAAAATTCGTATTTGCGCGGGTAATCACATTTTCGCCAGGAGACCGTATGAACTGTTTAATTCGTATTCGCCAGCGCTACGCAGGGTTTGCCCAGAGTGACAAAAAGCTGGCGGATTATTTACTTTCCCAGCCCGATCGCGCGCGACACCTCAGCTCCCAGCAGCTGGCAGGCGAAGCCGGGGTGAGCCAGTCGAGCGTGGTGAAATTTGCCCAGAAGATAGGCTATAAAGGCTTTCCGGCGCTAAAACTGGCGATCAGTGAAGCACTGGTAAGCAACCCTAATCCGCAGTCAATGCCGGTGCATAACCAGATCCGCGGCGACGATCCGATGCGTCTGGTCGGCGAAAAGCTGATCAAAGAGAACGTGGCGGCAATGCATGCCACGCTGGATGTGAACACGGAAGAGAAGCTGCTGGAAAGCGTAGCCATGCTTCGCGACGCGCGGCGTATTGTGTTGACCGGGATCGGCGCCTCCGGACTGGTTGCGCGTAACTTTGGCTGGAAGCTGACAAAAATCGGCTATAACGCCATCGTTGAACAGGATATGCACGCGCTGCTGGCGACCGTGCAGGCCATGGATCCTGACGATTTACTGCTGGCCATCTCCTATTCCGGCGAGCGCCGTGAAATTAATATGGCTACCGACGAAGCCCTGCGCGTAGGAGGAAAAATTCTGGCGATTACTGGCTTCAGCCCGAATGCGCTCCAGCAGCGGGCCACCCGCTGTCTGTATACCATCGCCGAGGAACAGGCCACTCGCAGTGCGGCGATTTCGTCGACGAGTGCGCAGATGATGCTGACGGACCTGCTGTTTATGGCGCTGGTTCAGCAGGATCTGGAGCGTGCGCCAGAGCGTATTCGTCACAGCGAAGAGCTGGTAAAAAAACTGGTCTGAACAACGAATGAGCGTATAATGCCCGCCCTGTTTGTGATGTTTCTGAGAATTTCCTGATGGCGCTGTTAATCACCAAAAAATGCATCAACTGCGATATGTGCGAACCCGAATGCCCGAACGAGGCGATTTCGATGGGCGACAGCATTTATGAGATTAACAGTGACCGCTGCACCGAATGTATCGGCCACTATGAGACGCCGACCTGCCAGAAGGTGTGCCCCATTCCCAATACGATCTTAAAAGATCCGGCACACGTCGAGAACGAAGAACAGCTGTGGGATAAGTTTGTCCTGATGCACCATGCGGACAAAATTTAACTCTCGATGATCACCGTCGCACAGGCGTAGTGGCGTTCATCTGCAAGCGTTACGTGCATGTGCGCCACGCCCAGCTTTTCCGCCAGCTTAAGCGCCTCGCCCCATAAACGCAGACGTGGCTTACCCAGCTCATCGTTAAACACTTCAAACTGGTTAAACGCCAGGCCGTTACGAATGCCCGTGCCGAACGCTTTCGCCGCCGCCTCTTTTACCGCGAAACGCTTTGCCAGAAAGCGCACCGGCTGTTGATGCGCCTCCCAGATAGCCCATTCGTTATCGCTCAGCACGCGTCTTGCGAGGCGATCGCCGCTCCGGGCGATCACCGCTTCAATGCGGGCTATTTCAACGATGTCGGTGCCTAAGCCCAGAATAGCCATTACTGACGCGCTTCCAGCATCAGGCGCTTCATCTCGGAAACCGCTTCTTTAAGACCGCTCATCACCGCGCGGCCAATGATGGCGTGGCCGATGTTCAGCTCGTGCATTTCCGGCAGGGCAGCGATGGCTTTTACGTTGTGATAGGTCAGGCCGTGACCGGCGTTAACCTTCAGTCCCAGGCTCGCGGCGTAGGTTGCCGCTTTGGCGATTCGCTCCAGCTCTTTCGCCTGCGCTGCATCGTTTTCGGCATCGGCATAGCAGCCGGTGTGAATTTCAATATACGGCGCCCCCACGTCGGCAGCGGCTTTAATCTGGGTGAAATCGGCGTCGATAAACAGAGAAACCAGGATACCGGCATCCGCCAGGCGTTTGCAGGCATCGCGCATTTTGTCGAGCTGCCCGGCCACATCCAGACCGCCTTCGGTGGTCACTTCCTGACGCTTTTCCGGCACCAGGCAGCAAAAATGCGGTTTGGTCTCGCAGGCAATCGCCAGCATCTCTTCGGTGACCGCCATCTCCAGATTCATGCGGGTGTCCAGCGTCTGACGCAGGATGCGCACGTCCCGGTCGGTGATGTGGCGACGATCTTCACGCAGGTGAACGGTAATGCCGTCGGCGCCAGCCTGCTCAGCGATAAACGCCGCCTGAACCGGATCGGGATACGCGGTACCGCGTGCATTACGTAACGTGGCGATGTGATCGATGTTGACGCCTAACAGTAATTCAGCCATGACAATCCTCGGTATTTTTGTTCATTTACCTTCTCCCTCCCCCTCCGGGAGAGGGCTGGGGTGAGGGGTAAAACATTAGCGTTTCGGCATAAACTGCCTGAATAATTCGCGGCTCTTTAAAGGTTTGCCCCCAAGATACGGCTTGAGCGCAATTCGGGTAAAGCGTTTTGCCGCACGCAGGGTGTCGGCGTCCGGGAACTCGCGTTCATACAGTGCTCTGAGCTGGCGCCCGGTAAAGGTGCTGTTATCGACGACGACACTGGCAATAAAGCCCTTTTCCTCACGATAGCGATAGGTCATGGTATCTTCTACCTCGTCGCCGCTTCCCGCACAGTGCAGAAAATCAACGCCGTAACCAAGGTGTCCGAGCAGCGCCAGTTCGAAACGACGCAGAACAGGCTCAGGGGTGCCGGTTGCGCCAGCAAGTGCCTGAATACAGTGCAGGTAATCAAAGAAAAGTTCAGAGAAGCGGGTCTCATGTTCAAGAACCCGTGAGATGAGTTCGTTAACATACAAACCGCTGTAGAGCGTGATACCAGAAAGAGGAAGCGCCAGGGAGACGGCTTCAGCACTGCGCAGGGTTTTGACTTCCCCTCGCCCGCCAAAGCGGACCAGCAGCGGGGTGAAAGGCTGCAAGGCACCTTTCAGATTAGAACGTCTGGAACGTGCGCCTTTGGCAACAAGGCGCACGCGACCGGACTCTTCCGTGAAGACGTCCAGCATCAGGCTGGTTTCGCTCCAGGGACGACTATGCAGGACAAAGGCGCGCTGCCATCCATCCATATGCTCGTCGTCTTAGGTTACTGATCTTCGCCGTAACCGAGGCTGCGCAGCGCACGCTCATCATCGGCCCAGCCAGATTTCACTTTCACCCACAGTTCCAGGTGAACCGGTGCTTCAAACATGTCCTGCATGTCTTTACGGGCTTCGATTCCGATAGTTTTGATCTTGGCGCCTTTATTGCCGATCACCATCTTCTTCTGCCCTTCACGCTCAACGAGGATCAGACCGTTAATATCGTAGCCGCCACGCTCGTTGCTCTGGAAACGCTCGATCTCCACCGTCACAGAATACGGCAGTTCAGCGCCCAGGAAACGCATCAGCTTCTCACGGATGATTTCAGACGCCATAAAACGCTGAGAGCGATCGGTGATGTAGTCTTCCGGGAAGTGATGAGTCGCTTCCGGCAGATGCTTGCGCACGATACCCGCGATGGTATCAACGTTCAGACCCGTTTCCGCAGACAGCGGGACGATGTCCAGGAAGTTCATCTGGCTGCCCAGCCATTGCAGGTGCGGCAGCAGATCGGCTTTTTCCTGCACGTTGTCCACTTTATTGACTGCGAGGATCACCGGCGTTTTGCCGTCGCGCAGCTTGTTCAGGACCATTTCGTCGTCCGGCGTCCAGCGGGTGCCTTCCACAACGAAAATCACCAGCTCTACGTCGCCAATGGAGCTGCTCGCCGCCTTGTTCATCAGACGGTTGATGGCGCGCTTCTCTTCCATGTGCAGGCCCGGTGTATCGACGTAGATCGCCTGATACGCGCCTTCAGTATGGATACCGACAATGCGGTGACGCGTGGTCTGCGCCTTACGCGAGGTGATAGAAATCTTCTGCCCAAGCAGATTATTCAGCAGGGTGGATTTGCCAACGTTCGGACGTCCGACGATGGCAATAAATCCGCAATAGGTTTTGTCGATGCTCATTCCAGCTCCAGCATTTTTAACGCCTGTTCGGCGGCAGCCTGTTCAGCCTTACGACGGCTTGAACCCGTGCCGACCACCGGTTCACTCAGGCCACTGACCTGGCAATGGATGGTAAATTCCTGATCGTGGGCTTCGCCACGCACCTGCACCACCAGATAGGATGGCAGCGGCAGATGACGACCCTGCAAATATTCTTGCAGACGCGTTTTAGGATCTTTTTGTTTATCGCCCGGGCTGATTTCGTCCAGGCGGGTCTGATACCAGTTAAGGATCAGCTTTTCTACGGTCTGGATATCGCTGTCCAGAAACACGCCACCGATCAATGCCTCGACCGTATCGGCAAGGATGGATTCACGACGGAAACCACCACTTTTCAGCTCACCTGGCCCCAGACGCAGGCATTCACCCAGCTCAAATTCGCGTGCGATTTCAGCGAGGGTATTGCCGCGCACCAGCGTGGCGCGCATGCGGCTCATATCACCTTCGTCCACACGCGGAAAACGATGATAAAGCGCATTTGCAATCACAAAACTTAAAATAGAGTCGCCTAAAAACTCGAGACGCTCATTATGTTTGCTGCTGGCACTGCGATGGGTTAATGCCTGTTGCAACAACTCCTGATGATGAAAAGTGTAGCCCAGCTTCCGTTGAAGCCGATTAATTACGATGGGGTTCATGCGATACCAATAAATGAATGCGTCAAAAATGCAGCACACGAAACCGACCTGAGAAAACCAACGCGGTTTCGTGTGCCGTGGCACCCTTGCAGGGCCAACCTTAAACTTCGGGGGAATATTCTATACACAACGACAGGGGATGTCGTTAGTTCAAAGAGATTTATCGCTGAAATAATTCACGTAGCGGCGAATAAAAGCCGCTACGTGTTATTTTTGGCGAAAATTAATGAATTCCGCCAATACGATTCAGGCGAACGCCGGTCGGCCACTCGCCTTCCTGCTTCTCAAAACTCATCCAGATAGCGGTTGCTTTACCGACCAGATTCGCTTCCGGCACAAAGCCCCAGTAACGGCTGTCCGCAGAGTTATCGCGGTTATCACCCATCATGAAGTAGTGTCCCGGCGGCACAATCCAGGTCGCCAGCTGTTGGCCTGGCTGCTGGTAGTACATTGCCAACTGATCCTGTGCGATGGGCACGGTCAGAATGCGGTGAGTAACATCGCCCAGCGTCTCTTTGCGTTCAACCAGACGAATGCCATTCTCTTTGGTTTCACCTTTTGGCACCTGGAAGAATCCGCTGGTCGCTTCACCGCCGTTACGGCGGGCGAAGGTCTGCACAAAATCAGCTGGCTCAACGTTGGAGTAAGTGACTGGCAGCGCATTTTCACATGCGGTGCCAGAGCTACAGCCTGGCTGAATGGTCACCTCTTTCGCCACCGGATCGTAGGTCACTTTATCGCCCGGCAGACCTACCGCGCGTTTAATATAATCCAGCCGCGGATCTTCCGGATATTTAAACACCACGATGTCGCCACGTTTCGGATGACCCGTTTCGATCAGCGTTTTCTGGTAGATCGGATCTTTGATGCCATAGGCAAACTTCTCAACCAGAATGAAATCACCGATCAGCAGCGTTGGCATCATCGATCCTGACGGGATCTGGAACGGTTCATAGATAAATGAACGCACCACCAGCACAATCGCCAGCACCGGGAATACCGATGCCCCTGTTTCCAGCCAGCCCGGTTTTGGGCCGACTTTTTTCAGGGTTTTCGCGTCCAGCGCATCGCCCGTGGCTGCCTGCGCGGCAGCCTGACGTTCACGGCGTTTTGGGGCGAAGATAAACTTATCGAGGCACCACAACAGACCTGTCACCAGGGTAGCGATGACCAGGATCAGGGCAAACATGTTCGCCATGCCAACTCCTTAAGGTTATTTACCGTTACCGTCTTTACCAACATGAAGGATGGCAAGGAATGCTTCCTGCGGCAGCTCAACGTTACCGACCTGCTTCATACGCTTCTTACCTTCTTTCTGCTTCTGCAACAGCTTTTTCTTACGGCTGACGTCGCCGCCGTAGCACTTAGCCAGAACGTTTTTACGCAGCTGCTTCACGGTTGAACGGGCAATGATGTGGTTACCAATGGCCGCCTGAATCGCAATGTCAAACTGCTGACGCGGGATCAGATCTTTCATCTTCTCAACCAGCTCACGACCACGATACGGTGCGTTATCGTTGTGGGTGATCAGCGCCAGCGCATCCACACGCTCGCCGTTGATCAGCACGTCCACACGAACCATGTTCGAGGCCTGGAAGCGTTTGAAGTTGTAGTCCAGCGACGCATAGCCACGGGAGGTAGACTTCAGACGGTCGAAGAAGTCGAGCACCACTTCTGCCATCGGAATTTCATAGGTCAGCGCCACCTGGTTACCGTGGTAAACCATGTTGGTCTGCACGCCACGCTTCTCAATACACAGGGTGATCACGTTACCGAGGAACTCCTGCGGCAGCAGCATGTGACACTCTGCGATTGGCTCGCGCAGTTCCTGAATATTATTCAGCGGCGGGAGCTTGGACGGGCTGTCGACGTAGATCACCTCTTTCGAGGTGGTTTCTACTTCGTAGACAACCGTCGGGGCGGTGGTGATCAGATCCAGATCGTATTCACGCTCCAGACGTTCCTGAATGATCTCCATGTGCAGCAGACCGAGGAAGCCACAGCGGAAGCCAAAGCCCAGCGCCGTTGAGCTTTCTGGCTCGTAGAACAGGGAGGCATCGTTGAGGCTCAGCTTTCCGAGCGCATCGCGGAAGTTTTCGTAATCGTCAGAGCTGACCGGGAACAGACCCGCATAAACCTGCGGTTTCACCTTTTTGAAGCCTGGCAGCGCTTTATCTGCCGGGTTACGTGCACCGGTCAGGGTATCACCCACCGGCGCGCCGAGGATGTCTTTAATGGCACAGACCAGCCAGCCCACTTCGCCGCATTTCAGTTCGGTACGGTCAACCTGTTTTGGCGTGAAGATGCCCAGACGGTCAGCGTTGTAGACCTGGCCGGTGCTCATGACCTTGATTTTGTCGCCTTTACGCATGGTGCCGTTTTTAATACGCACCAGCGAGACAACGCCGAGGTAGTTATCAAACCAGGAGTCGATGATCAGCGCCTGTAGCGGCGCATCCGGGTCGCCTTCCGGCGGCGGAATATCACGCACCAGACGTTCCAGTACGTCCGGAACACCGACACCGGTTTTCGCCGAGCAGCGCACTGCATCGGTCGCATCAATACCGACGATGTCTTCAATCTCTTCCGCTACGCGCTCAGGATCGGCGGCTGGCAGGTCGATTTTATTCAGAACCGGCACCACTTCGAGATCCATTTCCATGGCGGTGTAGCAGTTTGCCAGCGTCTGGGCCTCTACGCCCTGCCCGGCATCCACCACCAGCAGCGCGCCTTCGCAGGCCGCCAGCGAGCGTGACACTTCATAAGAGAAGTCAACGTGCCCTGGGGTGTCGATAAAGTTCAGCTGATAGGTTTCACCATCGGAAGCTTTATAGTCGAGCGTCACGCTCTGCGCTTTGATGGTAATACCGCGTTCGCGTTCCAGGTCCATGGAGTCCAGAACCTGGGCTGCCATTTCACGATCAGACAGGCCACCGCAAATCTGGATAATACGGTCAGACAGCGTCGACTTACCGTGGTCAATGTGAGCAATGATGGAGAAATTTCTTATGTTCTTCATATTTATGAATTTATTTACTCGCTATGCGGATTAAATCTTCTTGATGGACACAGCGGTGGACACTCCACAGTAACTACCCCATCAACGACTGGCATGCATATTACACTGTAGCGCCCAAATCGTCAGCATACGATCTCCTGTTCATCGAGTGATAACGAGTGGCTACGGTTAAGCAATGTAAATTAAATTGTTGGGCAGTCATCATCACCCAGCGCGCGGTTGAAGAAGAACATCACCCTACCCAGCACTTCTACTCCTTCAAGCGCTGATCCCTCAATCGCTTCACCATCATCCGTAATGAGCGCCATGCCCATGAGTTTTGCAAATTGTGTGTGGCCGTCGCACAGAATCAACAACACATCACCTGGCGTCTTCTTCATTACAGGTTCGATTACCGCAAAGCCTTTATCAGTTTCGAAGCTCGCTCTGCAACTCTTACTATCGCCCCATCACCGGCCAGTCGCCGCCCGTTTTGCATACGACAGGCGGATGTTTACTTTACTCGTTCTATTAAGAATATTGCGTGTATTACTCAGATTTTTTTATCTTCTTTTTCTGCCTCATAAATTGCTCCTATACTTCAATTTCCACTCATTGTTCCGTAGACAGCCAATAGAGCAGTCAAGTAATCCTATTTTGTAAACAAGCTTGGTAACCTGAGTCTGTCGCTGACCCAGTAAGTTTAAGCCTATTTTCAAGAATCACTGAGGGGCGGTACTAGTTGAGATACCGAGTAGTTTATAAATTACGTTTTGAGTTAGCTTTTAACTTTCACAACTGAAAACTCGCAAATCCATTTCAACATACTTATATACTTCTACTTGTAAAGTATTGGACCAGACGTTGACATTCTCAATAACAATCAAGAGATTCTTGCTTCAACGGAAGTTGAATTAACCTTCCTCCACAAGCAGAACGACATGCCCTGCCGCTTAAAATTCATCACATAGTACAACATCATCACGGAAAAAACCGTTACAAGAGTTTACTCTCTCGGCGAATAATTTCACCACCCAGCCACTCTTGTTTGTATATCAACTGCCTGACAAATTCGTATCTCATACTCAGAGTGTTATCGTTCTTGGCAGATACAGAATCCATCAAGTTCACAACCTCAACAACTGCGTGATTTTTACAAATTGCCGTGGTTGCTTTATGAATATTATCAAGTCTTATCCTTGCTGCCTTTGATCTTACTCTATCAATTTTACCTTTGGTTTTTAGCCAATTTTTGCTGTATTTTTTTCTTCTCGTCAGTGTTTTATTGAGACGGATTAACTTTTTCTTTTCTTCCGCTTGGTAAGTGTTATCACCGCCAACCCCAGATGACAGATGAACGCTATTCACATTATTAAGTACAATTGTAGTTTTGATATCAGAGGGGTGTATTGGATCAGGAACTGTTTGCTCTGTATTAAAACTGATATACCATTTTCCCTGATTAAGGGAAATAGTTGCATTTTTTAAATCACCAATAATTTCACGGCTCTTGCGATACTTTACCCAGCCGACTTTAGGGAGAGACACCAGTTTTTTTTCTTGATCTACTCTAACCCTTTGGCATGGTATACGGAAAGAATCATGCCGACCTTTCTTTTTAAACTTTGGATATTGTGATTTGCCGGTGAAAAAGTTTCTGAATGCTCTGTCTAAATCTCTTAACGATTGCTGTAAACACTGAGATGGAGCTTCTTTCAACCAAGAAAGGCTCTCTTCATTCTTCCATTCCACTAATTCAGAAGCCAGCTGATTGTAGCCTATGAATTTTTTACCCGAACGGTAATTCTCGTTAAGAAGAGCAAGGCCTTTGTTGTAAACAAAACGACAGGAACCAGCAAAGGCCAAAAAGTCAAATAACTGACCTTTGTTTGGTTCAAGCAAAAATTTGAATGCCTGTTTTTTAATCACAACTGGACCTGTGTAAACGGAGCAAAACTGGTGAAATGCTAAATCATCGTGCGAGCTTTGATTAGCGGATTTGACTACTTTTAACGAGCTTATTCAGCCAATAAAAAAGCCCCACATATATGGGGCTTTGACACTTAATATGAAATTAGCCTTGCAGCAGAGACAGAACCTGCTGAGGAACCTGGTTAGCTTTGGACAGCACGGAGTTACCAGCCTGCTGAATGATCTGCGCTTTGGACATATTCGACACTTCAGTCGCATAGTCGGCATCCTGAATACGGGACTGCGCTTCAGACAGGTTAGTGGTGGTGTTGTTCAAGTTAGTTACAGCAGAGCTCAGACGGTTCTGTACTGCACCCAGAGAAGAACGGAACTTATCGATAGAGCTGATAGCGTCGTCCAAGGCTTTCAGTGGATCTGTTGTAGTTGCCGCTTTAGTAGTCGCATCTGTGGTAAAGGTACCATCCTTAGATACATATACAGCTTTTCCAGAACCATTAGTGATGGAACCGTCTTTCTGAAGGAAAATCTCTTGCTCATTGCTGGTAGTCAAAGTTCCGTCTGCATTAGTAAAGGCCGCAGAGAAAGTTGTACCATCAGCTGTAGTTGTAATATCACCATTTGCAGCAACTTTAATATCACCAACAGTTGTGGTGGCACCATCACCAGCAGAATCAATTGTAAAGGCAACGCCTTTAGTGGCAGATTGCAGGGAATCCGCGCTGATTCGAGCATCCTTTACAGTAATAGCACCGCCAGTTGCAGATTCATTAGCAAGAGCGGCATCACCAGCCAAATGGATTTTAGCACCGTCTTCTGTGGTGATATCAACCGCAACAGCAACGGCAGGATTGGTAGCGTCGGCAGCAGCACTATGGTTTTTAGTCAGACCATCAAGTGTTGCAGTTGTAACAGCACCGGCGCTGTTCTGAGTCAGGTTACCTGTCGAATCAATGAAGAGTGCAGAACCATCTTTAGCGGTGATTTTACCATCGCTAGCCAGCACAACATTAACAGACGTGCCACCAATATCAATTTTTAGGTTAGCTGTATCACCAGCTTTAGGCGTCAGGAAAGATTGAAGCTTAGCGCTATTGCTTGGAGTCGTTGCATCTCCAGCGCTAATAGTTCCCGTGTAAGTAAAATCGTTAGTATCTTTATGATATTTATAGTTATTACCGGTGACGCTATCAAAACCACTTGAAACAGTAGCATTAATTACTGCCTTGTCACCTATGCTGGAAAACACGTCAGCCTTAGTAGATGCATTGAGGCCAGCGCTTACCGTATACTTAGTCACACCATTCGAATCGGCTTCCGGATCCGCAATAGCAATGCCAGCGGCTGTCTTAGCAAGCTGAGCGGCGGCCAGGTCAGATTTAGTAGCAGCAGTATTGGCAACTGAACCTGCACCGTTAACATTGAAACCAGTCAGACCCAAAGTTTCAGAGTCGATTTGTTTCAGATCGATAGTGATAGTCTGGCCATCGTTCGCACCAACCTGAATTTTCATAGAGCCGTCTTTAGCCAGCACGTTCACACCGTTGAACTGAGTCTGACCGGAAACGCGGTCAATTTCGTCCAGACGGGATTTGATTTCGTCCTGGATGGAGTCCAGGTCAGACTGGGAGTTAGTACCTGTAGAAGACTGAACGGTAAGTTCACGGATACGCTGTAGGTTGTTGTTGATTTCAGACAGTGCGCCTTCAGTGGTCTGCGCAACGGAGATACCGTCATTGGCGTTACGCGCAGCCTGAGTCAGACCTTTAATGTTAGAGGTGAAGCGGTTGGCAATCGCCTGGCCAGCAGCGTCATCTTTTGCACTATTGATACGCAGGCCGGATGACAGACGCTCAATGGCTGTTGACATCGCAGACTGGTTCTTGTTGATGTTGTTCTGAGTGATCAGCGAGAGGCTGTTGGTATTGATGACTTGTGCCATGATAGTAATTCCTATTTGACTGAACTTAAATTAAGTTTACGGCTTCCACCATTTGGCTCCTGCGCCGCTATGTTCACTATCGGCAAAGTATTCTGGACCTTTAGAAGAAAAAGTGAAAACCGTCCCCATCTGCTTTCAGGCCCCAAGCGAAACAGAACTGTATGCTTGTGATAATTTCGTTTTAACGCCCTTCAACCCACCATAATAAAGCCATATAATTCAATATGTTGAGCATCGTAAATAAACTATCTCGTTTGACAAACTGGCTACCTCTTATAAACCTCTAATCTCTTCATTTCTCAGCACTCAACAAGCGAGCATAACCCGATGCTCCGATGGTAAGACCTATCCAAGGCGCAAATGCTTAGCTATCTCATCGGATGGCACCTTGTTTTATCTGTCTTTTTTAGTAGGTGTATGTAAGATGGTTTTACATTACAGTCATTCTCTGTCTAATACATGATCAGGAGATTTGTTCAGTGAATGTTTCCGCCCGTTTTGTTATACTCTTAAATCTTGCATGCGCTGCTTTATTATTTACTCTACTCAATGCTAGGTTTGATTTATTCTGATCAGGATCTCATTTTACTTACTCGAAATCCCTCCTAAGATTCATGCATGTACATATCTTACATCCAATCGAGTAGTAAATCGAAAAGCATCAGGGATGAATAATGACTTGATAAAGGACGTGCTCATAGACCATCGCCCTAACCTTCCATACACAGGTGGGTATGTAGTGTATGAACCCCCGTCCATCTAGTTCCTTCCGATCACCCTTAAAGCACTTTTCATGGTGATGTTTTTCCTTGTTACATATTTGGATGCTTGTTTTAAGGCATTATTCATTGCTATTACAGTCACAGGCCTAGCTAATCCTTTAACTCGATTTGATCTACTCTGGAAAACATAAATATCAGAAGGATTGCAATCCTTTCTGTACGCAATTAACTTAGAAAGCAATAAATTTAATCTAATTGTTCGTGGCTCAAATTTTGGAGTTCCAGCCAAGTGCAGCATGTCATCTTCGATATCGGAATATCTCATAGTAATCACCCTGCTGCCTTCAGCACGGAGAGAAAACAATGTTAACCATAAGTCTGCCCATGTTGATGAGATTTTAGACAATTCAAAGTGAATAGCCCTAAACTCTTCAGGTGTAATAGAATCTGTTTTTGCCATGAATACCCCCAATGCTCAACCCAACCGCTTACCAAAATTTCAACAACTTTATTACATTATTTCAATACTTTATTACGAAAATTGGATTAAATGTTCAATATTTTTTTCCTCTACCCCTACCGCGCCGGAAATTTTTTATACAAGGTGCACACCGCAACGTCGTAAATAATCGCCACCTGCTTTCTGTCCATTCCGTTTGCGATCAGCCTGCCAGCCTGCGCCCATTGCTCTGGGGTTAACTTCGGGCGCCTGCCACCTATCCGTCCCTTTTCCCGGGCTGCCGCCAGTCCTGCCCGGGTGCGTTCCACGATTAACTCCCTCTCCATCTCGGCCAGGGCTGACATGATGTGGAATATGAAACGCCCCACTGGGCTGGAAGTGTCGATGCTGTCCGTAAGGCTTTTGAAGTGGATGCCGCGCTGCCGGAGTTCGTCGACCAGCAGTACCAGGTTTCGCATGCTTCGCCCGAGGCGATCCAGCTTCCACACTACCAGCGTATCGCCCTCATTCAGCGTTCGAAGAAGCCTTTTAAGCACTGGCCGGTTCGCTACCGTCCCGCTCATTTTTTCCTCAAAAACCTGTTCACATCCTGCGCGTTCGAGAGCTTGTCGCTGGAGATCCGTGTTTTGGTCATTTGTTGACACCCTTACGTAGCCAATTTGCATGTTTTTCACCCAATATTTTCTGCAAAAAAATCAGGTGAAGTTATCGGCATGGCTGCAACAGGGCAATCTATAAAACGTCGGTTTGGTAGATTCCTCAGGGTATGTACCGATCAGCCTCGGGGGAACTGGAGGAAATAGTCATTCAACAGCAACAGCCAATTTACTTGCCTTTTCGTATGGAGGTACTCCACTTGGTGTTGGTTCTGATGCAAATGACGCCAAGCCAGGAACAATCACGTATGGCTATGTAGGCGCCACAGCCAATATCAAATACACTGGCCATTTATGGACTTACCATGCCGCTTTTGCCAATACCGCTTACATAAGCCAATTAAATATGCCAGCAGCAGCAAATAACATGGCTATGCGAGCGAGAAACGGAAACACAGGAGTTTGGACAGGTTGGTCCGTTTTTTGGCAAGAATCGAATACCACCGTTGATAGTAGCGGCTCAATTAAAAAGGCATCCCCAGTTGTCAAACTCTTTTGGGATGGTAAGTACGAAACGAATGATGAATCTGAAGGATGTACTGTTATACGCATAGCCGTTGGCGAATATCGGATTGAAGGATGCCAGGGACTGAACTCAGATGCTGCCTGGGGCGGCATCGATGGCGGTTTTGACATCCCAACCGATCGCAACAAGCAGCCGCTTATCGGTATTGATCATTTAATCATCCTGTTTAGCCTCTCTGGTGTGATCGTAGCCATAGCCGCCTACATCGACGGGCTCGCGACTTTTCCGTTCAAGCGCTTCGAGGCGTTTCTCTTCGAACTCCACCATATCGCGCCACTGGTACTGGTGACCGAATCCCCAGCAGTAACGACACGCGCCGCGACGATACTGTGAAAGCTGGTTTGCATCGAAGGTGGCGAGCTGCCAAATCTGCGCGAGGACTTCATCGGCACCGCCAAGCGTGCGCGCAATGGAGGCTTTCTGCTGATGCGCAATGGCCTGCGCAACGTTAGGATTCGTTATGAGCTGACGGCCGTAGTTTGGGTCACTATAACCAGCACGTGCAGCGGCAGCGGTGGCGTTGTTGTCCTTCAGATACTCCGCGACAAATAAGCACTGCTGAGCAGTAAGTCCATCATCATCCACCAGTTCATTTGCGCTTTTATCTTTCTGCGCAGTGCGCATTTTTTTCTGCGCAGGTTTTTGCGCAGAAGTTTTTTTGATATATCTTCGGGCGGTAGCGTAGTTCAGTCCCTGCGCTTCACACCATTCCTTTGGTGATACGCCGGTTGCGGCATGTTCGGACAGGAACCGTTGCTGAAGCTCTCCCCAGTCCGGTTTTGCCATTATTCACTCCAATAAAAAAAGCCACCAGCGAGTGCCAGTGGCTTGAATGTGGTAATCAGAAATGGGTTCGAACCGTTGGGACAAACAATATTAAGCGCTCACCCGCTGGATTAAAGTAGCATCACGCTTCGTCTGGCCGATATGAACTCCTGTATCACTCTACTGACGTATAGAACCAAGCATGACCCATCCTACTGCTACGCGCCAGTCTCGCTGCTTTCAACCAATCAGAGCATCATAAGCCTCGATAATTTCTTTCCTGCTCACGTATCTGTCGGCTGCCACCAATATGGCTCCACTTTCGCCTTTCAGAAAAGTTGAAAAAAAAATCACCACATCCAAACACCTCACCTCATTATTAGCATACAGATAAAGAATCTTGCTCCGATAACTTCGAATTTTCAGCAACTTAGCAGGCTCATCATCAGCAAAAATCAATAGCTGTGCCATAAAATCTCCTTCTACACATAATTCCTTACAAGAGAAGATTGTTAGTCCCATGAACACTCAATCACATTGATGAATCTTTTGCCTGTGATTTCCGTTACCTTTAATAGCCCAAAAGTCTTTTTTAACTCATACACCTGAATTCAATTCTGAAAGAAGTGAAAATGGCAGCAAACAAATCACCAGGAGTTTAACTTTATTTAATTAGTTATAGTGCAGAATGCTTAACCCTGTATATAGAGTTCGCTTCTTCGCACTTTTCTTTCAAGTATATGAACCGGATGGATACTTCACTGTTTGAGCAGTTCGTCACAATGCAGTAACCCTCTACCCACGCCTTTTCATCCTTTTCGGCAAACAAACTTTCGAAAATGGCAACCCAAGTGCTGTTAGGCATGCGTTCCAGTTCAAAATACTTCATTGTCCCTCCCTCACGAAGGGTTCTGTACTCATCCAATCCTAAGATTTTCATACTGCATCTCACGGTCTTTTTAATGTTATGATTTCTAGCATCATATCCAGGCTTTTCCTACCCCAAAATCCATGGGACTCTGCATTTTATCATCATTAGCAACCAGCAGATGAGCTTTGTAATAGATGAAGAATGCGCATAAGAAAGCCATAGCTATTCATGTGACATGCCTGTCCTCAGTATTGGATTTAGGTTACCTCCTGGATAAAAACTTACCCATCAACATTAAAAATACAACGATTCCAACAGGCACTCCAACAATAGGTGTAGCGAACGCGCTTACTCCCACGGCGGCAACCATACCTCCCAAAGTACTAAACATGATGGGTATGATTAACATAATGATAGCCTGGGGTATTCCTGCCTTCCAGAGGAGTAACACCATAATGACAACAAAGAACACCATGAGAAAAGGCATTGTTTGCCCCCTTAATTAAACACACTCTCTATATAACGACCATTTGGAAAATTTATTTAGTTATCTTTCAATTAAGGCCTACTTGCAGTTCGCCTGCCACGCTTTGTTATGCGCCAGGATGTCGCGCTTCGTCTGCCTGTCCAGTACATCCCAGTCGTGTGCTGTGCAGTAGATGGGTTTAACCCAGTCGCAAGACGTATCGGCTACCTCAACCCTTACGGGTCCAGTTGTCCCGCAGCTCGCGATCAACATCGTCGTCAGACATATGGTTAACAGTCTGCTGTACATTGCTGGCCTCTTTCGTTGCTTCTACCCGGCGTTCGGCTGCTGCGACCGTTGCCGCTGCGTTATCTTCGGTGCGCTGCTGGTCGGCTTTCACTTCAGCTTTGCTGGTGCCGCGAATATGGCCCAGGCCAAAAGCGCCGGCGATAGCGGAAATAACCAATGCGACCAGCCCAATTATCGTTTCGATCCCCACATTCACCTCACACCAGAACGGATTTCGCCAGGTTAAATAGTGCGCGGCGTTTATCCAACCCGTTTCTGCCCCCATTGATAAGAAGCGTCACGCGTTCCACGTCGCCGGAATGAAGAAGGCAACCGCGGGAGGCATAGAACCATGCAGCAGAGCGCGCGGCGTATTCATCCTGTTCAAGCAGCTCCGGATGGGTAACAAGGTCCAGTTTCAACACGTGACCACAACTGCGATAGTTACTCAGGCCGGTAACCTGTTTCAGCCCGCGACCGCGGTATTTCCATCCATCACCGGCAGCCTGATTGCCCAGGTGTTCTTTTCCCCACTCACCGCCGTAAACCAGATTAGCGATCGCTTTCTGATTAGCCGAGTGCTCTGCCGTTCTGCCTAGTGCGGCGGCCTGCTGTGGAGTGATGCGGCGGCTGCCGAACGTCGGCACTAAGTTTTCTGCCGCATAATTAAGATTTTCCACCACACGGGTAAATCTGGAGCTTTCATGCCCCATCTGGGCAATAAACATGGCCTGGTCAAGCGGTGCGGTGATGCCGTATTCCTTCATGGCGGCGTCGATATGCGGAAGCCAGCGCGCAGCTAATCCGGCGCTGATACCAGCCGCCTTCTGAAATAGTGATTGGTTCATTAGTGCCTCAGATGATCAACCAGACGTGCAACGTTGCCTTTGACGGCCACCAGCACGGAAAGGAATATGATATTGGCCGCAATGGTGGCCCATGATGAATGCGGGTAGATCCCACACAGGTACGCCAGCGGTACAGCGCTGTAAGTGACGGTAATCAGCCAGGCTAAACGCGAAATCCATGGCCGATGCCGCGAATCACCACGGCGATAAAACATCAGAGTAATCACAACTCCGGCGCAGAGCAGCGCGTTGATAGTTGCTGTTGGGTCATTTAGTGCCACCTGAACCTCCCCGGCGCGTTATCAGCGCCACCAGCGAGCCGATGTCCTGCTTGTTCAGGAACGTAAGGATTTGAACGGCTAACGCAGAAGCTATTACGGCACCGATAGCATCCAGAGGCTTCTCGGTGTACCCCGTCCAGGATGTGAGTTTTGAACCCAACAGCCCCGAACAAAGAATGCCGACGATATACGACACGAAGAAGTATGCCAGGCGACGTAACACACTCAGGTCAGCCGCTGTCGCTATGTAGAATACTGCGCCTGCAAATGCTCCAAAAACAACACCGTAATCAGTTCCGGTCAATAGACCGTAAACACTGGCTCCAGTCAAAGCTAAACCGGCCAGCCCTGTGCCGGAAAATGGATCGGACATAGGTCTCCCCTCATATAGCTGTGTATCCTCTCAGTAATGAGGGGAATAAAAAAAGCCCGCACGGGAGCGGGCAACGAATGCAGATATTTATTTTTTTCAATTTCAGAACGAAGATTATCGGCAGTATTGGGAAAGACTTTAGACAATAAAAACCCGGCGCGGTGGCCGGGCAGAAAGTTTATAATTCTGGCTTCATACGGCCAAAAACTTTTTCAATGCCGGCCTCATACTCCTCTTTGTTGTCGCTCATTGCTGCAACGCCAAGAAGTTTGCCGATGTGTTGTCGTAAGGCCTTGACGCCAATTTCAGAAAGGAAGAGGTGTAACTTATCTGATTGCTTTCCATTCTCATCCCTACTGGCGCGAATTTGCTCTAATATCTTCCCCTTACTCTTAGCCAGTGGGACGTAAATTTGCATATTAGTCAACTGTCCAAAGCGGATCGGCCTGCCTTTTTCCGGACGATTAAGTCCATATAACCGATACCATTCCTCATACAACTCGTCGGGAAACTCTTTCTCATATTGGCGGGCTTCCTCTCGTACAAATGCCTTAAAAGCATCGATTACCTCTTGAACTTCAGGTCGATAACCGGCCAATGCATAGGCTACGCCTTTTATACCTGATTTAGCGGAAGCATTTATTAGTTTTTGAGCTGTATCGGCAGCAGGGATTCTAGACGGTGGCAGAGCATCGGCACTTTTTGCATCTATCAGCGCCTTTCCGATATCAACGATCACATCAATATCAAACCCATGAGCGTTATTGATGTTTTTGGACTGCCCACTATATTGAAAATTAATAGGATTTTCAATTTTCGCTATTAAACTTGGACCACCAAACTCCTTCATGTAACCAGCGCTTAGTAGTTTATCGACATCCCTTGCGAAGTTGCCGATACCTAAAAGTCGAGCAAGTCCAGCCTTAGTAACTACTGCGGTTTTCGATTCATCACTTAAGACATAACACTCAGCATCTATTCCAAATTCATCTTTGAAATTACCCATATGGGTGGCTTTGTGAATTTTATCCCTCCACCTTGCAGCAGCAGCCTTTTTGGCAATGTCAGAACGCTGCTCTTTAGTAAGAGACTTCGCCCTGGCAACCCCGCCCTTAGCTTTACCCTTTGGATCTTTCTTATCGCCTGACATATGCAAGCACCTTTCTGTAAAACATGCTTGCATAATAAACAGCAACCAAAACACATAGCAAGCATTTTTCACTATTTTATGCTTGCATAGTCAAGAGCATATAAAAGGCCGACGGATGGTAGCCTTCAGTAAACGAATGTTGTAGTGCTTAATGGTCCACCATCGAGGATTCGAACCTTGAACCACAGAGGTAGAAGCTCCGTGCACTGACCAGTGGAAAAAAAAGACCAGCATTGGGTTGCTGGTCATGGGTCATGCAGTTGTCTCTGCGAAGCGGGTGTCTCCCCACCCAGTATTTTCAGTATCGAGAGCATTATCGAATGCCACTTTAACTATAGCATCGCGGTAAAAAATCGCTTTGCCATATTCCTATGGCTCACACTCGGAAGGTTCTGTGACCCATCGTGTAACTCATGACGCGGATGTGGCAAAGGCACGCCGGATCACGACCAGAAATTTTAATTAAATAGCTTGCGAATGGTGCCGATAACCTGATCACCAAATGATGATGTGTCATCTTTAAGCGTACCAGTCAAAAATGGATAACGAGGAAAACCATTAATGCATAAAAAATTGAAGTTAGCAGGAGCATTTTTATTAGCTATTTCTTCTCTTCCTGCATACACAGCTGACAAAATTGACGGCTGGATCTTTCTGACAAATACAAACAATTTCAACTTCTATGGTAAGGAACGTTCATTGACTGAAAACAAAGGTATTCGGTCAATAATCATACAAGAAGTTCCAATTTCCAAGAACTCCAGTGCGAAAATTCTCTACTCTCATTTCACCATTCCTTCTAAAGCATGCAAAAATGAGTTTGGTGAAATAACAATGTATGAAATGAGCGGAAAAGTTGCTGGAAAATATGATTATGTTAAAGGTGGCTCAAGTGCAGCCGCTTACATAGCTGATCTTGTCTGTGGAAATTAATGAATTAGCTACAAAAACCCGCACTAAAGCGGGTTTAATTTCATTTGGTCGCAATAATCAACTGTGGAAATCATACAGGACATTTTTATGCAAAGTCAACCCTAACATGCAAAAATGCCTCGTCATTTGCTTCGATCATATTATTAAGTTGTTGCCTTCTCGAATTCGACAGCCGCTTGACATTCCCACTTGCGCAGCGTGTCCACAAGCATTTCAAAGAGTGGTTTCCAGTTACGCGACCATGATGACTGATGAAGGTCAGGGAGTCGCTTCAGAATGACGCGATATACCGTCGCCGAGGAGATAGCAGAGAAGCCAATACCAGAGCAACGTTCACACGTTTTGAAAACTGGTACGCCACGTTCCTTCGTTGCTTTACGGTCCACCACTTCACCTATGCCGCCGCAACGACAACGGGCGCTTATCGTTCCCTTGCCTTCGCAAACATCACAGACCGCCGGTACAACCTCTGTTACCTCTGTCCACAGCTCCCAGTCAGACGGACGAACGGCACCGGAGCGGCTGGCCCAGTATGGCGCTTTACCCCAAGGGTACGAAACCTTGCGGGTGACCTGCTCTTTAGTGGTCCGGCCGGTACCACAACAGCTGTGACACATCACGCTGGTAGCCGCCGAACAGGAATACTCCGCGAAAGCAAACTGCGCCAGCGTCAACATGCAGGCTCCGAGCTTATCGCCAGCGGCTTTGCGGACATTTTTAGGGGCGTTTTTAATGGCAAACTGCGCCAGCGCCTGAACTGCGAGTTGTTCATCTGTTTTGCTAATGCCGGCTTTGCCGAAGAAAGCAGCCAGGCCGAAGCGCGCACGGCTGCTGGTGGTGCCAATGGCCGCCATAACATCAGTGCCGGTGAGACGATCCGGAGAGGTTCCCTTTACATCTTCGCTGATATGCATTCCCTGAGGACTAAAATGTTTAAGTGCTGCTTCCAGTTTCATGTGCCCCTCTGCTTTGATTCAATTCTGATGTAATTACGGAAGATGCGGTAATCCACCAGCACCGATCCCCGGTAGCGGTAAATCCGAAGGCGCTGCCAGCGCGCGCGGAGTATTTCAAGCGTTTCTGGCTTCATCTGGCCTCCTCGATGATGATTTGCCCGGTTTCTCCCCAGATTTTGGTAACCCGTCCGTCCCAGACATGGCTATCTTCGTCAAACACTGCATCCAGCAGAGCTTTTTCCAGATTGTCTTTGTCAGGCTTTTGTTGATGAGGACGGCCGACATATTGCGCCCGCTTTGTCCTACTCCAGCTCTTTGGCATGGGGATAACGAACGTGACGTGATATCCGGACTCTGGCAGGTGGATGCCCAGCAACCGGACCTGTTCTTTGTACGCCCAGTACACTGCTGTTGCTGGCCGTTTATGCCATCGGTCGCGCTGAGTCATTCGGGGTTTGCCAATCGGCGTAATTTCGTAAATTTTCATGCGGGCACCACCAGCCCGCGGCGGGCAACTTCAATCACTGTCAGAACAATCGCGCGGTCCATAAGTTGCCGACGCTCGTCCCGGTTCAGCTTATTCCCGTTATCAATGCTGTCATGACAGCAAACGCAGAGCGCAGCTGTCGCACAGTCATCGGTTTTTAATCCCATGCCTTTCCCTTCGTTTCGGTGTGCCACTTGCGTCCCCCATGCTCCACAAAGAACACAACGCTCGTTCTGCCCGACGGCGGCGAGCCATTTTTTGCTGCGATAAATAGCCATGCTCACCCCCATATCCGGTTTTGCCACCGGCGATTTATACGCGGTGGTTTATTGCCTTCAGGCAGCCGGGCGCTGACGGTCCAGGTGAGATAATCTGAGTTCAGGTTGCGCTCTACCTTCACGCCGCGGCGCTGGTATTCCGCAATGAGTTCTTCGGACTGCTGGGTTGTGCAATCGGTATGATGGAACCAGGTCTTCTTCATTCCCGTCACCCCGCAAAGCTCATGAGTTGCGCAGCGGCATTCTCCGCCTCGCGCTGGTCCCTGAATGCTTTGGATAATATCCAGCGCCAGAGGACATCAAGCGCGGCCTTGTACAGCTGCTGGAACTCAATTTCGTCCATGTTGGCGAATGAAATACTGCGTGGGTGCTTCTGAAGTGTGCCATCCGGAAGTTTGATAGCGTCGTAATGCCCGGCCTGAATAGTCACCCAGGCGCGGTATGCATCGAAGGATTTACAGAGGCTGATCCCGTTTGTTACGCGGCGGCTCGCAACCTGCTCAAGATAGTGCTCAGCGGCATCGAGCAGTGCGCTTTCGTTTCCGCCATAGGAGGCCAGGAATTTAGCGTAGCCGGTAACCAGCTTGCGCTCGTTGGAGGAGATTGCGCCGCCGGTAGGCTCCCAGTATTCGAAGCCCAGATTCAGCAGAGCGAAGAAGCGGCGATGAAACGCAGGATTGCGTACCTGTTTGAAGTCGGCCACCAGCACGGCGCCGAGCTTGATTTTTGATTGCAGCAAATCGCTGGTCTCCGGCGTAGCCGGGATCAGGATCCCTGAGGACTGCTTAATGAGTTGTAACTGCGCCATGGTGTTCACTCCGTGGCGCATCGCGGTCAGGTTGCTGGTTGTTCAGGCCAGCTCAAGAATTATGATTGCGTACGTAGTCACAAGTCAATTTTTAGAAGCCATTTCCCTTACAACTTCCATAATGGTTTCTTTAGACCAGTAACGATCATCCCTGCTTAGTTTTCTGTGAGTTATGGAGCTATCTTTGGTGGAAATTATATAGCGCTCTTCAGCCCCCAATTTGAATGACAGCAACTCCCTTCCTTTCCCATCGGTTATGGTAACTCGCAGATCTGACTGAACTACACCCTCCACGGAATCCCCCTGAGCGACATACAGACGCGATTAGAAATTGTCGGCAGCAGCATCAAAGGGATTCGCAAATTGCGGTATTCTGAAAATGCGCGCTACCCCTGAGAACACCCTTAATAGAACCAGTCGTCTGCACTTTCCCAGGTTTCCTGAAGGATCCCTTCAACCGTCTTCTTCGCTTCCTTTGCCCCACCACAAACGCTTAACCCATCCGAACCAGCACGACGGACAACCAGACTGCAATCTTCGAACTGATTCTGGAGTCTTTTTAGGAGTTCTTTTTCCAGAGCTGGCATTGCTCCATCAGGAAGTTTCTTTGTGCGATCAATGGTTAACTCAACTTTCATGGTGGCCTCCTTTGCATATACTGTGTTTTTATACAGTAACCCGCAAACTCAGAATGATCAACCTGTTAAGAGCACAAAATGTTAAAAACATAAACTTTTAGACATAAAAAAACCTGCCGAATAAGGCAGGTTATTTGTTGCTTTTACATACGTTGCTTAATAGCACTGGAATATGGTGTTGAACTTTGACTCTGTATTATAGGTTCCGTAAAACCCAGCCATCTTTCCTATTCCCTTGCTATACATCATGCTCCCTGAATAGCCAATAATCATATTTTCTTTCGCAATATTCAGTATAGGACTATGGAAAACCTCACCGTTTCCAAAATTTTCAAACATAATATCGAAACGATTACCGTAATCAATAATCACAGTCCCTGATGGAGACTGGCTATCAAGTTTTGCTTCTTTATAATTCGTGATGCTGCATTTTTTTGTGGCAGCACCAGCCTGATTATTGGCCGGATTGTTGAGATTGGTAGCAACTGGAGATTCTACATATCTTGTTTGTTCTTTAATCACGCAACCTGATAACACTGGAAGCACCATGCCCAGAAGAAGGAATTTTTTCACGATTAGTCCTTTGATATATTTCTGACAAAATTATTCCTCAGCAGAGTGTCGAGAAAAAGCTGAAGCCTAATAATTAGGATTTTCCTCAGATAGGATGGCAATATTAACCACAATACGATATCGCTTGTCATCAGGCCGCCAACTCTCTTGGCACACAAAGATCAGGAAGATTCGCCCTCACCAGCGCCTCAGCGAATGGCGGAGGCACAGCATTGCCGCAACGGATTAATGAGAAAGAAAAAAACCGCCGAATCGGGTTTGCTTTGCGTCACTAATGAACTTCTCTTACAGCGAATCACGAGCGAAGCATTCTCGCGCACGTTGCGTTGCTAAGGCTACGGGGTTGAATGGCTTTCCGTGCCCATTTAAGTTGGTAAGCGGTGTTTTGTTGAACGGTTTTTGAGACGAAGATAGAATCAAACAAAACATTAAAAATGGAATATTAATTATGGATAAGAAAACCGCATCGCTGGGCTTTTCTGCTCTGTTTGTTGCGAGTGTCGCTTTTGCTGAAACTACAAGTAACTGGGTTGAGGTTACCACAGCTGATGATGGCGTTTTTTCAGCAAAAGCAGGGACATACAGGAATGTTAAAGGTGATTCATCTGCCTTGTTCATGTATCAAACAAAAAATAAAAAAGTAGAGTATTACAAAGTTAGTATTAAAGATGCCGACTGCGATAGTGGATATGGAGAGTTAAAACTCTTCTATATGGATGGGAAGTTAGCTTTCAAAGGTGATTATGTTGCCGAAGGGAACAGCGTCGGCGCTGGTATTGGTGATTTTATGTGTGCCGTTAGAGGTGCTGCTAACTCACAAAAACGTTAAAGGAGGGGGCTATTGTTAAAACAATAGCTCATAATCCATATCAGAAAAATACTGATTCCGCCATTTCTGGATAAAACCCTTTACGCTCCGGCCATAGAGAATTACTTCTGTGCTCTGCTGGGGATTTAGCCATCATTCAACCTGCTGTTGCGGCGGCAACTCATCACGATTACTTACAGGTTGGCTACCCAGAAGATTGGCGGCGCGGCAGGCATTCCAGCCGCAACGAAAAGTGACATCAAAGTTGTCCTCTTCCATGAACCTACACTTGTACTCTTCGCGTGTCAGCTCACCAGGAACAGATACCTGCGCTGGCGGGGCGGAGTAAATACTCGTCCTCAATGCCCTCAACGGGTTTTGAGAAGCCGATAAAATTACCGTTATGCCAAGGTTAAGGGCCGTATGGCTCAACGGTCACACGACGCCAGCAAAGAATGGCAGTCCCCGCTTCGAGCGATTCCAGCGCTAACTTCATCACAGCAAGCGCCCGCATCTTAGTTTACGATGCCAGGCGTTGCATCGCGCTCTTCTTCAAGCTCCGAAATGGTCTTCAGGAGCTATTCTTTTAGGGTATTGCTCATGATGCTGCTCCTTTGCGAAGTTGGGCGGCGAACTCGCGGGCATCATCACCGCTGATATCTGCATGCATCTCTTTGGCGAACATCTCCACTGCTTGCGCCCGAACTTCAGCTAGGAAAGTGTCGGTGGCCGGGGTTTCTCTACGTTGCATTACGACATTTATCGCCTGCTGTAAGCCCACATCAGGCCTCATGGAGCCGTGCGTGTTGAATGCGTCCAAAGCCAACAGCATTGTTTCGCTGTCAGTTGCCGGGACTTTTTTCAGCCCCGCATTCTCCGCAGCCAGCGCAGCGAGCTTGGCTTCTGACTCGGCAAGTTTCTTACGCAAACCAAGTTCACAGCTATGCGCACCGCTGCGCCCCCTCTCAAAAGAAAATCCGCAGTCACAATAAAAAACGTTGTCTTTCTCGGTAATCATGCCGCCGCCTTGTTGTGTGAAAAACGTTTCAGGTCAAAGTCGATTGTTGCCCGCAGGTCACGGAAGATACCGCAGCGCCCGTGGCGAACCAGGCCACCCCGCTCCACCGCTACGCGGAGATATTTCTCCGCCGTGGTCCGGTGCAGGCCGAAAATCGCAACGACATCATTCGTGGTGATGCGTCCCTGCTCCTTCACCAGTTCGATAATCCGGTTAATGATCAGGGTGCGTTCTTTGTCGGTTTTCTTTCTGGCCATCGGTTATTCCCTCCCTGTCAGCTGCTGCACGAGATTTCTGTGGCGACCAATAACACGAACCGCGTCACGCAGTTTGGTCAGTTGCTCCAGCTTGTTTCTGGTGCGGCGGATTTCGCGCGAAATGTCCCGCACCGCTGGTACCGCTTCGACTGCGGCGCGCCCTTCGGTGAACGAGGGGATTTCACTCACGATCTGTTCGACTGGTTTTGCTTCTTCCGGCGCGGCAGGTGCCTCCGGTACCGGTTCTTGCTTAACGGGTTCTGTAACAACAGCAAGGGACCAGGTAACGCCTTTGCCCTTCCCGTTCTTCACCACAACGCCCTGGCGCTCCAGCGCGCGAAGAACAGAGACCATTCCGCGGGCATTGCGATTGACGGCCGCAGCCAGCGAAACTGTCGTCATTGCCCCCTGCTCACGCAACTGCTGTCGGACGACATCAGGATCAACGGGTTCCGGCTCCTCACCTTTCAGACGCGGGGCCGGATTCACAGGAGCCTTTGGCGTTGACTGCTGAGGCTGTCCTGTCACGGTACCGAGGAACCAGCCGCCATCGCCAAAATCGCACAACCCCTGATCACGCTGCTCACGTAACATGGTAAGCGCATCGACCGGGTCGATATCAAGACGGGCAGCAACTTCGCGGTATGTCGCCCGGCCCATTTTTTCCAGTGCCTGAATTACGGTTTCCATGTGATTTCCTCTCAAATCAGTCCAGCGTCTTTCCGCTGTTTGTATTTCGCCATTAGCATCTGCGCCGGAGTCGGGCCTCGATCCTGAGCTGGTGCGGTTAGTGCCCGGCGTACTGGTGGAACAGGCTTTCCATCAAGAACACGCATTTCCCAGTCGTGGAGTAGATCACCAGCAACGCGAACAAGTTCTTTCTCGCTGAGCTGGCCGTCAGTACCGCGCCTGCGCAGTTCAAGGCAAATGTGATAGAGCACGGGCTGGCTCCACGGATATTGCTCACTGGTCGGGTAGCGAAATACCAGCTTTCGCCAGCGCCAGTATTCGGACATGACATCGTCAACGGTGATACCCAGGGCGCCATGACCTTCCCGGCACCATGCGATGAACTGACCTGGCGACGGCAGGAACGGGCGTTCCTGGCGACGTGCAATGCGCAGCCCGGCGTTCACTTGTTCCATGGTGGTGATCCCGTTTTCACGAAATGCCTGAGCCCACTGGCGGCGCAGTTCGTCGAACTCAGACTGGTCACTGAAGCTATGCACGCTGGCCGGGAATGTTGCACGCAAGGCGCTAAACAGCGCGTTGAAGATTTCAGCGGTCTGCTCTGCGGGCGTGTCCTGCGCATCCGGCAATTCGGGCATGCCGCGTGCTATGCGCGCAAAATTGTCACGGTCTATGCTGACCATCTGCTCAGAAAGACTTTTCATCGAACACCCCGTTGATCCAGTCTGTGTTGTTGAAATCCACCTTGCCCTTCGCAGTGGTCTTCGCTGGCTGTCCACCGCTGCGCAGGCGCTTGGTAGTTAGGTCGTCCCACTTCCTGCGCAGGCTTGACGGGCTCAGGATGTTGTCTTTCCAGAAATCATCCTTATTGGCCCACTTGAACAGATCGCATATCTCGAAGTGCGTATGTTTGTCCTGGACGCGCATCAGGCGGATTGTGTTAGCCCATTCGACCCATTTCGGTTCGCTCAGGCTGGCATTGACGGTCAGGCGCAGAGAATGAATCCAGCGAGCGGCTTTGAGATCGTCAGCAGTTCCCCATGATTTACCTGCCGGGGTGTAAATTCCGTCAGCAGCTTCAGGGTGACGAGAGAGGAATTTTTGAGTCGCCTCGTTTCGGGATTCTTCAGAATTCCGAGACGAAGAGATCTTATTATTTATATTGTTGTTATTATATTGTTGTTCATGATGCGCGGGGAATTGCGCGGTCTTATGCGCGGGTAAATGCGCGGCATGTCCCTCGCAAGCCGCGCCACTACTGGCTTCGTCATGCGCGGTGAAATGCTCGCCGTTATGCGCGGGGAATTGCGCGGGTAAATCGTCTATTTTTTGAGCATATTGCTCATAATTTGTGATGGTTATCACAGTGCCTTTTCGCTTCTCTCCAGAACGAGAAATCATTCCTTCGCGCTCGAAAACATCAAGCATCCTGTCCACGGCGTGGCGACTACTCGGCTTCCCTTCCCGGTCGCATAATTTCAGCCCCAAATCGGCCGTTGTGGTTACCAGTTGTCCGGTTTGTAAGGGCCATTGACGGCCTTTAAAGTTCGCCGTGTAGGGCTGACGTGCAGCACCCAAAAGAAGGTTCTCCCACAACGTGCGCAGGAACACATCTTTCGCCCAGGGCTTCTTCAGTACGCTCCGGTACAACGGGATGAATCCGGTCTTCTGGTTCTCCATCCGGTTGCTCCTGATGGCACTACGTGCCGCAAAATCGGCATAAGCGACATTTGACATGCTATGCCCCTTTAGCCTGGTGTTTAGTACATGCGTTTGTCATAATGACCTCGCAATTACGTCCCGTTTTTGCACCCGAAAGCCGTTGGTGACCCCTCACCGCGGCTTTCACCCTTTTAGAACAGCCCCTGCTGCTTACCGCGCTTGATGCGCTTCGACTCAAACCGATCTGCCGGCACTGTCTGTTTTTCTGCCCATAACTTCGCGTGACGCAAAACATCATCGAAAATTCTCCCCTTACGACTTGCCTGAGACATTCGCTTGTACATATCGACGGCCTGAAATGCCCCCCCCTGCGCCACAGCTGCGGTGAAGCCCTGCCGGATAAGTTCTTCGCGAACGTGCTTTTCAATAAATTCGACATGATTCACTGCACACCTCACATGACGCCCGGTCCCATGACTGCGAGACCACTCAGAACCTGAACAACAGCCTCCCCAGGCAGAAGCGCCAGCAGGTGTTCAATGCCCTCCCTCACCTCTTTCACCAGCTGGTGCTGCGGCGCCCTCAGAATCACCGCGCGTTTCGCTTCGCCGATCTCCTTCTCCATCGCTGCATAGCGCGTCATAAAGCAGTCCTGAGGTACCAGGCGGCCACGGAACTCAAGCGGTAGAACGGCGATGATCGCGGGCGACAGCTGGCTGATGTTTTTGCGCGCATACTCCGTATCACCATCGAGCCAGCGGAAGAGTTTCTGACGCTTACGGCTCAGGTCTTCGGGAAATTCCAGCCCGGCGCCGCCCTGACGTTCCCACTCCTCAACGATGATCCCGGCAACGACATCCTGGTTATCCAGTGACGCAGCCCAGGCACGAACGGCGTCTCGGATCTGTTCGTGCTTATCTGCCGCGCCTGGCTGATTGCGATTTATCATCGCAACCGGAGTTAATCCGGTATTTTGTTGATATGAAATGGCATGCATGGTCAAGACTCCTGTTTTGGCAGCCCGTCTGTGGGATTTGGATAAATGTCACTACGTACTTCATGCGGAGTGATTTTCCATCCCAACAACTTGCAAATCGGTAGCACTCGATGCGCGGGAACCTCATGGTTCAGCCACAGACTTACAGCTTGAGAAGTTGTGCCAAGATTCTTGGCGATCTCTGTTTGAGTCATGACATCGCATACTCGCTGTTTAATTGATTTGGTCATATCCAGCCCTCAGTGAATGAAAAATGAGATTACAGCATGAAAATATTATTTTCAATCATGTATGAAAAAAATCTTTGCAATGCACTATGAAAGGCTACCTTGTAGAATGAATGCCATGAAAAAAGCACCTCATGAAGCGTTCGCCTACCGACTTCAGCTCATCAAAGATGAATTCGGCTGGAACATGTCTGATATAGCCAGGAGAGCCATGGTTACTCCCCAGGCAGTTCAGCAATGGGCTAAAGGTGAGTCAGCGCCTCGAGGTGTAAGGTTGAAACGCCTTGCAGCTGCCACAGGTAAACCAGAGCACTGGTTTTTTATGCCGCCTGATGCAGGTGATGATGACCTGAGCATGCATAAACCTCCACGGCAACTGGATGAAAAAGAAATCGCTTTGCTCTCATTATTCAACCAGATGCCTGAAGCTGAAAAGCTTCGCCTCATCGTTCACGCAAAAGCTACTCTTAAAGAGTTAGATCTCCTCAAGGATGACGTTACCAACATCATCCAAAGCATTCAGAAGTAAAAATCACATCTTTTTTTTCATTGCATCCAATAGTTTGGATGCATTGACACACCCTTAATTGAAAATTTATATTTCATTCCGCTTGCTAGATGTAAATAATATTTGTATTGTTATCTCCATCGACAACAAGCGCATCGTTGTCAGGTAATAAACGTTCCGCTGGCCGGCGACAAGGCAAAGAGGATGAGATGATTGATTTTGCACGCAAACCAGCACAGCAGCAGGCCGTTCGCCTCAACTGGATTACAGTCAGAATCCGCCAGCTTTGTTACTTACTGGCTCAAAAGGGTACTCCGTAATGAACACTTTATTTGCACTGGTTCTGACTGTTATCTCCCTCAACGGTGAATCGCAGGATGTAGTAATCGATGTATATGACAACCAGCAACAGTGCCAGGCAGCTGCTATCGAGCAAAACGTGAATGGTGAGTGCTGGCCTGTAGAGGGAATTATTCGTAACGGCGAGATCCCGGCAAGCCTGTAAGGAGCGGAAATGAAGAAAGAATGCGGATACTGCCGCAAGCCTTTTGAAGCGGGGAAAGAAGTTAAACGCACCTTGCTTTATTTTTGTGGCAATAATCTTGCCCGTAAAGAAAAAGAGTATTGCTCAAAACAGTGTGCTGAAAAATACCAGATGGCACACGAAGCGTAATTAGCAGCCCTGTAATTTGAAAAAAATTCGCCATTTATTTGGCGTGGATTCTTACACCCTGAATAAACCAAAAGGAACATTCTATGGAAATCGTAAAAGTCGAATTAAATCTGAAAGCAATTAACAAAAGCATCGCTTTATTCAACTGCGACAAGAAAGTATCTGGCCTGATTCATACCACTGAAAACGGCGAAACCACCGTCGTACTTGATGGGGGTTATGTTCTTGACTCGTTCGACTGTCCGCACTGCGCTATCGAGGCTATCAGCCTGCTGGCCGTGAAAATTAAAGATGGTGAAAAGAGCGGGCACGGCAGCTATCGCCAGCACAAGCGCAACTTCATGGAGCGTGCATTCATCACTGTCCATTAAAAAGCCCACCGAAGTGGGCCTGCCTGTCCGGTCTCACCGACCAAAGCGAACCGGACATCCCCAGGTAAATACGAGGTGTCTTTCAGGCACCTCCAGTCTACACGATAAGAGGATTATGTGTCATGACTAACACGAACCCTGTATTTCTTGTTCGAAGAGCAAAAAAACAATCTGGTCAGCCTGATGCAGTTTTATGGTGCAGCGAGGACTTTGAAACCGCTAATGCCACCCTGGATTATTTACTGCTTAAGTCCGGTCGCAAATTTAAAGACTATTACAAAGCGGTCGCAACTAATTTCCCTGTTGTAAACGAACTTCCACCGGAAGGCGAAATCAGTTTTACCTTCTGTGATTATTATCAGCTCGATAAAGGCAAAATGAACTGGGAGCAGATCCCTGGGGTTTCTCTGCCCGAGCATCCTGCAACACAAAAAGCGGAAATGGCCGAAGCCACGGTCGTTAATGGCGTTGACACGTCTACTGGTGAAATCGTCGACGAACAGGCTTTTAACGAGGCTGATGCAGTTCCTCCGACCAATTCTGATCTGAAGATTGACGAAGGCGACGACGAAAACACGCGCTACCCGATCGTGCAAATGTCGTTCCGCAAGCAGCTGTTGTCGCAGCTTACGTCGGATGAACTTCGCTATCACCTCACGCAGGCGGAGTATCAGGAAATAAGCACGCTGGAAATGGACACTGATAACGGATACGTCCAGAACCTGCTGCTGGCAGCCGCAAGCGTAGAAAAGATCCAGACTCTGGATATGCCATTTCTGTGGAAATACACCAGAGCCGTCAGAGACGTTTTTGATATGGAGAAACGTCACGAGCTCTCTCTGATTTTGAAGTTTACGCAAGTATGGGCAGAAACATCACACCTCGATCGTGGAATTTTGACAAAAGAATGGGCCAAAGGTAACCGCATCAGCGCCGTGCAGCGTACTGACTCCGGTACTAATGCCGACGGGGGCTATAAAACGGACCGCGGCGAAGGGGCGCACCATACGCTTGATTCTCTTGATCTTGAAATTGCCTGCGCCCTGCTACCCATGGATTTCAACCCACACGAAATACCAGGCAGCGTGCTGCGCCGCGCGAAGGAGATCGTCGCTAAAAAAGAGGAACCGTGGAAATCGTGGAGCAACATCCTGCGTAATCAACCGGGGGTGCTGGCAGTGAACCGCACAGCAATCTTCAATCTCGTGCGTATCGCTCCTGAGAACATCCACAAGACCCCTGCTACTCATCTGGAATTTGTTAATCGAACAATGACCACAAATTTCAACTCCACGACCGAGTTAATGCCGCTGCCTTCTGCCGCCCCAGTTATTTCACGTGAAGACGTGGACAAGCAGCTGGCAGCCGAACGTGGAGAATTTGTCGAGGGTATTAGCGACCCAACAGATCCGAAATGGGAAATAACCCACCGTATGACCACCACTACTCACGAAGAGAATTTACAACGGATTCGTGAAGAAGGTGCGCGCCGCGCTGAGGAAATGAAAGAGCAGCCGGAAATCACAAGTATGGGCAACGGCATGTTTTCCATTGAAGGCCTGCTCAACCAGAGCGCCTCAAATGAAGCAGAAAAAACGGAAGTGGAGACCACCAGCAATGTGCAGGTTCAAGAGAATAACAGTAATGAAGAACCGACTTGTGATGCGCTGTCACCGGGCAAAGTCGTATTGCAGCCAGGTGAAAGCAGTGCTGACACTGGTGAGGAACCAGCTACCGTAGAGCCGTCTGCCGCTGAGATTCTGGCCACCAGCGCGCCGAGTCTCGCCAGCCAGGACAGGGATGATGCAACCCAAATTCCTGATTCAGTGGACCAGAACGAACCAGAATCGGCACAAAACGAACCAGAAGTGCATCAGGAAGAACCAGCTGTTGAATATCCTGCTTATTTCGAGCCAGGCCGCTATGAAGGTCTTCCGAACGAGGTTTATCACGCCGCTAACGGCATCAGCTCTACCCAGGTAAAAGATGCGCGCGTGTCGCTGATGTACTTCAATGCGCGCCACGTTGAAAAAACCATCGTCAAAGAGCGCTCCGCAGTTCTGGACATGGGCAACTTAGTGCATGCGCTGGCGTTGCAGCCTGAACAGCTGGATGCAGAGTTCAGCATTGAACCGGTTATCCCAGAAGGCGCATTCACCACCACGGCGACACTGCGCACCTTTATCGATGAGTACAACAACGGCCTGCCTGTACTGCTGAGCGCAGACGATATCAAAAGATTTCTTGAAGAGCATAACGCCACGCTGCCCGCTCAGGTGCCGCTGGGCGCTAGCCTGGAAGAAACAGCGCAGAACTATATGACGCTGCCAGCTAACTTCCAGCGTATCGATGCAGACCAGAAGCAGACGGCAACGGCAATGAAAGCCTGCATCAAAGAGTACAACGCCACCCTGCCGACGCCGGTTAAAACTAGCGGCAGCCGTGACGCGCTGCTCGAGCAGTTAGCGATCATCAACCCTGACATGGTGGCGCAGGAAGCGCAGAAGCCACAGCCGCTGAAAGTATCTGGCACTAAGGCCGATCTGATTCAGGCCGTGAAGACAGTCAAACCAGATGCCGTGTTTGCCGACGAGCTGCTGGATGCCTGGCGCGATAACCCGGAGGGGAAAGTGCTGGTTACCCGCCAGCAGCTGGGCACCGCACTGAATATTCAAAAAGCGCTTCTGGCTCACCCGACCGCCAGCATGCTGCTGACCCACCCGAGCCGTGCCGTCGAGGTGAGTTACTTCGGCTTTGACGAGGAGACGGGCCTGGAAGTTCGTGTGCGCCCGGACCTCGAGATCGACCTGGACGGTGTGCGTATCGGCGCAGACCTGAAAACTATCAGCATGTGGAACGTAAAGCAGGAAAGCCTGCGCGCCAGACTGCACCGGGAAATCATTGACCGCGACTATCACCTGAGCGCAGCCATGTACTGCGAAACCGCGGCGCTGGACCAGTTCTTCTGGATTTTCGTCAACAAAGACGAGAACTACCACTGGATCGCCATCATCGAGGCATCCGCTGAACTGCTGGAGCTGGGCATGCTCGAGTACCGCAAAGCGATGCGCGCTATCGCAACCGGATTCGACACAGGTGAATGGCCAGCACCAATCACTGCCGACTACACCGACGAACTGAACGACTTCGACCTGCGCCGCCTCGAAGCGCTGCGTACTCAGGCATAAGGGGGATATATGCAAAATACCAACGTTACCGTTGCTGATCAGAACACCGTTATTAATTCCAACGTGGCACTGTTCGATTCTCAATACCTTAACGCCATCAGCACTTTTGCGCAGATTATGGCTCAGGGCACCGCGACAGTTCCTAAGCATCTTCAGGGCAATCAGGCCGATTGCATGGCCGTAGCGATGCAGGCAGCACAATGGCAGATGAATCCCTTTGCTGTAGCACAGAAGACGCACCTTATTAATGGTGTGCTCGGGTACGAAGCGCAGTTGGTCAATGCCGTCATTTCGCGTAGCGGCGTGCTTGCCAGCCGCTTTGAATATGAGTGGTACGGGCCATGGGAAAAAGTTGTTGGAAAATTCCATATTCGTAAAGGCGAAAAAGGCGAGTACCGGGTACCTGGCTGGACCCTGGCTGACGAAGCCGGGATCGGCATTATTATCCGCGCAACCCTGAAGGGTGAAGATCAGCCGAGAGAACTCGATTTACTGCTGGCTCAGGCTCGCACCCGTAACTCAACGCTCTGGGCTGACGACCCGCGCCAGCAGCTTGCATATCTCGCAGTGAAGCGCTGGGCCCGCCTGTTCTGCCCGGATGTGATTCTGGGCGTTTATACCCCGGACGAGCTGGATGATCGGCGTGAAGAACGGGAGGTAAACCCTGCCCCTGTGCAGCACATAAGCTTGACTGAAATTACTGATGACAACTTATCTACCACACAGAACGCGCAGCAGTCCTCAGTAAATATCGGCACTTTGGCTGATGAATACCGTAAACGGATTGATTCTGCTGAAACTCTGGACGATGCCACTACCGTCGGAAACGACATCAATGCTTCTAAATCCGTACTGGGTGCAGCATTGCACACCGAACTGAAAAACAAAGCTACGCGCCGGTACCACTTTGTGAATGCGAAAAACAAAGTTGATACAGCTATCAAAGCACTTCCAAAACCGGGAGTGGAAGGTGCGGGAGAACACTTCGAGGAAGTTGAAAAGATGCTCTTGGCGGCTAAACGGCACTTGGGTGATGAATTGCACGATAAGTACCGCATCACCCTCGATGATATGAAACCGGAATATGTGGCCTAAGGGAGGCGGGAGGGTTCGCCCTCCCGGTAACGATATGACGAAAATTATCGAACGCGGAATGATTTTTAACGGTGAGATGGTGCGGGCGATCCTCGATGGACGGAAGACGCAGACGCGGCGGATCATCAAGCCGCAGCCAGAGGGAACATTAAGCGGAAGTTTATCCGGTATGTGGTTAAGCAGGCCTCTTAACAGACTGTTGTTGCCGAAAATTGAAGATATCGCAATCCATTGCCCGTTCGGTGTAGTCGGTGATCGCATCTGGGTGCGGGAGACGTGGGCAGAGGCTGGAGCAAGCGCGCCGGATCTGAAACTTTATCGCGCGAATTACCCTGCGCATGTTCCAACTCATTACGAGAACGTGCCGCCGGCAGAGGATGTCCGCTGGACACCCAGCATCCACATGCCGCGCTGGGCCAGCCGTATTCTGCTGGAGATCACCGATGTACGGGTCGAGCAGCTGAACGATATCAGTGAGGAAGACGCACGTTCGGAGGGAATTTCTGGCTCCTCGGCACGTGACGTTAAAGAGGCTTACGCAGCGTTATGGCGGTCTATCTACGGTTCTGACAGCTGGCGCGCTAACCCATGGGTCTATGTGATCAAGTTTAAGCGTATCGAAGGAGATGGCCATGCGACTGATTAACCGAGGTAACCAGCAATCCCCGTTAGCGCGTCAGGCATGCGACATCGCGCTGGCAGCCCACCAGCAAAGATACGGCGACTATGGGCGCAGCAAGATGAAAGAGACGTATACGGTGAAGGTTGAAGGCGTGAAGGTCTGGGTGGAGGTGGTGAACCGCAAGGCGAGCTATGTGGCCACGGCAATGACAGGCATGCGCCGCTTGCGTGCCCTTCCCGGCCAGGCGTCCTGATAAAGAATTATCAAACGGCCCCGGTTGGGGCCCTTGGAGAACGAAGATGAGCAAAGCAACGAATAAATTTGAGCTGATGAGCACTAAAGACATCTGCGGGCAGCTGTGTATTTCCTCACGTACGCTCGAACGCTACAGGAAAAGAGCCCCAAACGAGAACCCTTTCCCTGAGCCAGATTGCGCTTACATGGGTGGACCCAATAAATGGTTAAAAACCAAAGTTACAGCTTGGCAAATCAGAGAGATGTCACGGTCAACACGTAAGCCGATGTCTCACCTGAATTTAGTTAGGGATGAATTAGGGAAGTTGCGTCGGCCTGAAAATTTTTGAAAAATCGATAAACTGCTGAGCCGATTGATAAGCATAAAAAAAACGATTGAGTCAATCGGCTTTCAGCAGTTTCAAATTTTAAATATTTTGGACCCTGAACTCTTGGGCTTGCCGGGTCCACTCAGCAACCTGTTGCTTATCTTCAATCAATGCGTGGGCTTTATCATTGCAGTAATCGATGACATAGAAGTGATGATCTTTGTCCCTGTCAATAAAGTACGAATAGACAACATAACTATCACTGGTGGATGCCCACTGCACTAAAAGCCCATCATCATCTTCCCAGCAACAGCCTTCCTGCCAAATGTGGACGTGATGCAGTTCTTCGCCTCGAGCCTCAACAGGACGCTCCATGAGTTTATCACGACCAATGGTGTCAAAGTGTGCAGGATGAGCCAGCTGGATATGAATAGCAGGGGCGGGAACGTCATCATACTCGATGCATTCCCGCTTATAATCTTCGAATTCTTGTATAGGATGCTCAGCGATTGGAAACTGAGTAATAACATCAATTAGCGCTTGAGAGCGACTTATTTTGAAGCCCATGCAATACGCTTCTCTTCCATTTTTTCAGCCAGCATGGCAGAACCCGCACTCAGACGCGCTTTATGATCAGCGGAGCGACGCACAGTACGGCGTGGCTTATTTAGTTCGCGTTTTTGTGTCATACCATCCTCCTTATCACCTTTGGTGATTTAGATTCAGTGTATAGCTTAGGCGATATTAGGTCAATGATATGCTGTCTTATGATATCTTAAGTTGTCTAATATTGACTCACCCTACCTGACGCGGCGTGAACTCCAAGATGTCGGGATCGACGATGCTCATAAGTCGAGCCCACCACTTGCTGTAGGCCTCCCTCATTTCCTCAACGTAAGTGTGTTTGTCGTACACCGACCACACCCCTGGTAGTTTATGGCCAAGCATTATTTCGGCGATATGCGGCTCTGTCAGCTCAGAGAAATTTGTTCGCGCGGTCCTGCGGAGATCATGTATCGTGAAATGCGGAACCTGCTCGTTATAGGCCTTCAGCATGAACTTCACCAGGTTGCTGCTGATGCTCATGTGGAAGCCTTCGCTCATCGGCTTGTCTGCGTATTTTGAGAAAACAAAGCGGCCCGGCGCCAGCTCAATGGCCCGCCTTAGCATAGGGAGCATTTCGGGAATGATAGGTCGGATAATTGGCTTTTTGCTCTTCTTGCCCGTCTTATGGTTTTCCCACGGAATAGTCCAGATTCCGTCTTCAAAATCAAAATGTGCAACTTCAGCCTGCCGGAGTTCGCCGACCCTGCACGCCCACAGCAGTGACAATTTATAGAGGATCTTATTTCGCTCAATAAGGCGGGAATCTTCAATCGCGCGCCAGACAATCGCTAACTCTTTCCGGTCAAGCGTTCGCTCGCCCATCTGCTTTTGAATGCCAAAGTCACGACCCGACATTTCAGCCAGTGGATTGACCTCCATCAACTGGCGTTTCACCGCCCATGAATAACACTGCCGGCCATTGCTGATTACGCGCCGGGTAATCTCGGTGTATCCCTGCGCCAGGCGATCCAGAACAGTGAGCCAGTTGTGAAGCGTCAACTGATGCGCCGGGTACTTCCCGAGCTTAGGGAAAACGTGCAATTCAAACGTGCGGAGGACCTGCCCGGCTGATTCTTTCTGAATGCAGACCATAGCGTGCCATTCGCGGAACAGCTCTTCGAAGGTGTACTGGCTGTTGATTTTGGCTTTGTCGAGGTTTTGCCTGATCCGTGGGTTTACGCCACGGGCAAGAATAGCGGCCCACTTAGCCACTTCATCGCGCGCGGCCTTTAATCCGAACTCCGGATAGCTGCCGATCGTCATCTTGTCCTGTTTGCCCAGGAAGCGGAATCGGTAGAAAAAAGTTACGGCCCCCTTTTTGGAGATGCGTACCCACAAACCATCCCGGTCTGCCTTTTCTTCAACTTTGTCTCGTTCGCGCCCAAGGCACGACTTTAGATAACTATCTGAAATAGCCATGATTTATCCCTGCGTGTGTCCATCAGAACGTGAGGTTCTGTGTCCATCATAGGATATGGACGCGCTGGTGGACACAAAAACCATGACTTATGATGTCGTAGGTTGACTGTACATGCAAACAGTATAATTTTTGGAAAGGCAGATTTGATGGGGATCTTGAGGCGTTATTGTCGGAGGTTTGCGGAGGCTGGCGGGGTATCAATTATCGATGTGAGCAATGATCGAAAAGTTACGTATGTTCTTCATATAGTTAAATAATTATGCCTTACGAATTCCTGGAGGCCGCTGTTCTTAGCCTGACGTTTTTCAGTGCGAAAACGCAGCATTCTACACTACATCCTCGTCAGCTGGAAATGCACTTAGAGCCAGGTATAGCGCGAAGAGACGGCGTTTTCTTTATTGCGATGTAAATAATAATAAAGCCCGGCAGATTACCGGGCCTCAGAAGAGAGCGTCTCAACACGAAGTTGGTCGGGTGCCAGTGCAACGCTGAGGATAACGGGCTGCCACGCTTCCCGGGCGGCAAGCCTTGGGGAAAAGCCTTTAGCAAGCCAGAACCCGCCCACGCCGCCCAACGCGGCACCGCACATGGCGGCCAAATCTGTGCCGAACAGCATCTGGAAAACCCCGCCCATCACGAACAGACCTGCCAGCGGAGAAAGGTAAACCAGCATGGCGGAAGTGAGCAGGCTACCTTCAGCGATGCCCAGCTCCACTTTTTGCCCTGCCACCAGCGGCTGATCGCTCGGCACAGCAATAGTGTGCGACGTTTGCGGCCCCAGCTTATTCAACACGCGGCTGCCGCAACCGGCTCGCGAAGCGCAGCTGCTGCATGATGCTTTAACGTCACAGCTGACAAGCGCTACGCCATCCTGCCAGGATACGACCGTGGCCCACTCTTTAATCATTGCGCAGCCCTGAATTTAATGCTGTCTGAAATACGTTTTGCCGTTGGCGGCGGTAATTCACCGACAATGGTAATTTCCGCATTATCGCGCACCGTCGTGCTGACCGTCCGGCGACCGGTACGGAGCATCTGTTCGGAACTGTTCGCCGTAGCGCGATTGATATTCACCGAGAAGCTAAACAGCCCATCGGAATAGAGTCGCGACTCAACTGGTGTTTCAATGGTTGGGAGCTGGCGACGGCTGCTGGAAACTTCGCTGAACCCTTGCGGGATCCAGGATGGTACCCAGTTAAAATTGACAGAATCGCCGGCAGGCACGGAAAGCAAAGGCGGCAGGCTGGCTTTGGCCAGATTCTGCATGCTGTTGCCAACCTGACTGTTCACATCGAAGGAGATCACGCGGAACTGCTCCAGCGTCTCACCGTCGCGATCGAGCAGATCAACGCGCATCGGCAGCTTCGTCTCTGCGTCAATCCAGACGATATAGCTGTAACGTGTCCCATCCCGCGCAACAACGCGGATCACTTCGCACAGCCTGTCGGCAATACGCGTTCGCCCCACCGAGATAAAATCATAGTAGGGGGCGAGACGTTTAAAATCGGTGTAAATGAGCGACGGCAGGGAGTCAACGATGTAGTCACCATTGAGCGTAAACGGCTCAAGGCCAGGCTCGAAATAGCTGATTTCATTCCCACGCTGGACAACTTCCCGACGCGGGCCATCCATCTGTAAAAGCTGGGCGAGCGGCTGGTTATCAAGGCGGGCGTGGCGATAGCGTAACGATTCGACACCCTGCTTATTGATGCTGATAAATGCCAACTCGTAATTGAGTGACTGGCTGGCCAGGTTCATTTGCTGCAACAACGCCCCGGATGAAACATCAGCCGAGGCGTTAGCAGAGAAGAACAGGCTACCCGCCATCAAAGACATGGCGAACCAAAGTTGCTTCATTACTGCGATTGCGTTCCTAAAGTTTGGTTTCCTGGCACCTGCACAGCAGCCTGCTGGGTTTGGGCCTGCTCAAACTGAAGCTGCTCGGAGTGCAGACGGCGCTGCAACTCGTAATCCTGCAACATCGCATTAATGCGACGGCGCTGCTCCTGTACCTGCTGTTGCTGTCCGCCGCTTGCGGAGGCATCTGCCGGTACGCCCAGGCTAACCGGGCTGGCTTTACCCATCATCGGCAGCGTATTGAACACTGGCGCTTCAGGCTGCTGATTGGCTTCAGACTGAGTATTATAGTGCTGGACCCCAACGATAACTGCAAGCGATACGCACGCAGCGACCCCCATTTGGGTGAGCTGGCTGGCCCATGGACGCACCTTGTGCCAGAACGGCATTTTCTGCCATTGGTGAGGTGCAGGCTGCGCTTCAGGAATCAGCGGCGTGGTCTGATGAACAGGTTCGTTCTCAATGGCCGCCATAACGCGTGCTGAGATATCGAAATGGAGAACCTCGCTGGTATCACCGCGCAGAGAGTCGCGGATAAGATGATAGCTCTCCCAGGTCTGTTGCATTTCGGGAGAATGAGACAACTCATCGAGCAGCTCATTATCCAGCGTTTCACCATCCATTAAAGCGGAAAGTTTTTCTTTCTGCATGCCTAATACCTTTTCCAGTATCCCGCTATCGTCAACGCCTGATAAGCGGTTGAACTTTATTATCAATGGCTTCTCGCGCACGGAAAATTCGTGAACGAACCGTGCCGACCGGACAATCCATGATGGCGGCTATCTCTTCATAGCTTAGGCCATCCAGCTCCCGTAACGTAATTGCCATGCGTAAATCTTCCGGGAGCGACTCGATCGTGCGAAAAACGATTTGTCTCAGTTCTTCTGACAACATTAAGTTCTCAGGGTTCGAAATTTCTTTCAGCGCGCCACCACTTTCGAAGTTTTCTGCGTCGATAGCGTCAACGTCACTAGAAGGCGGACGACGGCCCTGAGCAACCAAATAATTCTTAGCCGTATTGACTGCAATACGATACAGCCAGGTATAAAAAGCACTATCCCCCCGGAATGAATCCAGCGCGCGATAGGCCTTAATAAAAGACTCTTGCACCACATCAGGAACATCGCCTGACGGTACATAGCGGGAAACCAGACTCGCTACCTTATGCTGGTAGCGCACCACCAGTAGGTTAAAAGCTTTCTGATCTCCCTTCTGGACCCGTTCAACCAGGACCTGGTCCGTTAACTGCTCGCTCATCCGAGGTAATGTCTCCCCAAACCAAATTCCACGCGTTATCGAAACGCCACTCTAACAACATTGCACTTTGAGCAAGCACCGAATTAGAGTGTCTGTTCTTCAATAAGTTCCGTAACGCCTTTGTTTTTGTTCATCGCGCCGCAGACCGTTCATTTTCTCTCATTATAAGTCTGTTCACGATACGCACCCGCTTTCTGTCAAGAATCATCAACTTTATCGTCAGAAGAGTAACGCAACACAGGCTTTATTTCACCACAAAATCTGAAGCTAACGATCTGCTTCGCAAAATATTTCCGGCCATTTAGCGCAGATTTAACTTCTGGCCTTCCGTTTAGTCATTGCAACACACAACAAAAAAAACGTGCGATATCTCGCATCACAATGCTATTCTCCCCACACCATGTTTAGTAAATTAAACAAACATCATGAACACGACGCCTGAACTTCATTGTGATGTACTGATCATCGGCAGCGGTGCTGCCGGCCTATCCCTCGCACTGCGCCTGGCGGAACATCAGAACGTAATCGTGCTGAGTAAAGGGCCGATGAGCGAAGGTTCCACCTTCTATGCACAAGGCGGTATTGCCGCCGTGTTTGATGAAACGGATAGTATAGCCTCGCACGTAGAAGACACCCTGATTGCCGGCGCCGGGATCGTGGATGAGCATGCGGCAGAGTTTGTCGCCAGCAATGCCCGCCACTGCGTGCAATGGCTTATCGATCAGGGCGTGCTGTTTGATACGCATGTTCAGCCTAATGGTGAAGAGAGCTATCACCTGACCCGTGAAGGCGGGCACAGCCACCGCCGTATTCTGCACGCTGCTGATGCAACCGGAAAAGCGGTTGAAACCACGCTGGTCAGCAAAGCCCTCAGCCATCCTAATATTCGGGTGCTGGAGCGCAGCAACGCCGTCGACCTGATTATTTCCGATAAGATTGGCCTGCCCGGCACGCGCCGTGTTGTCGGCGCATGGGTGTGGAATCGGAATAAAGAGAAGGTGGAAACCTGCCAGGCAAAAGCCGTTGTGCTGGCGACTGGCGGCGCCTCCAAGGTTTACCAGTACACGACTAACCCGGATATCGCCTCCGGAGACGGTATCGCCATGGCCTGGCGCGCAGGCTGCCGCGTGGCGAATATGGAGTTTAATCAATTCCATCCTACCGCCCTGTTCCACCCGCAGGCACGTAACTTCCTGTTAACTGAAGCGTTGCGCGGCGAAGGCGCGTATCTGAAGCGTCCGGACGGTTCCCGGTTTATGCCGGACTTCGACCCCCGAGGTGAACTTGCCCCGCGGGATATCGTGGCCCGCGCCATTGACCACGAGATGAAGCGGCTTGGCGTCGACTGTATGTATCTGGACATTAGCCATAAACCGGAAGACTTTATTCGCCAGCACTTCCCGATGATTTATGAAAAGCTGCTGAGTCTGGGTATTGATTTAACCCGCGATCCGGTGCCGATTGTACCTGCCGCACACTATACCTGTGGCGGGGTGATGGTTGACGATCATGGTCGTACCGACGTGGATGGTTTGTATGCGATCGGCGAGGTCAGCTACACCGGCCTGCATGGTGCGAATCGCATGGCCTCAAACTCGCTGCTGGAGTGTCTGGTGTATGGGTGGTCGGCTGCGGAAGATATTACCAAACGCATGCCCTATGCACGTCCGACAACACACTTGCCGGCATGGGATGAAAGTCGGGTAGAAAACCCGGACGAACTGGTGGTTATCCAGCATAACTGGCACGAGCTGCGGCTTTTCATGTGGGATTATGTCGGGATTGTACGCACAACGAAGCGTCTGGAACGCGCGTTACGCCGCATCATGATGTTGCAGCAGGAAATTGATGAATATTACGCCAACTTCCGCGTTTCTAATAATCTGCTGGAGCTGCGCAACCTTGTGCAGGTTGCCGAGCTGATTGTGCGCTGTGCGATGATGCGCAAAGAGAGCCGTGGCCTGCATTATACGCTGGACTATCCCGAACCGCTTGAAATGTCCGGCCCGTCGGTGTTGACGCCGCAGGTTCACATAAACAGATAAAAGGCCTGGGTCAGGGCAGTGTAATCTTCGGAATAACGCTGGTCTGGCCCACGAATGACCAACCTGTCGATAAAGCATTCCCCCTCTTTCGGCGAGAGCGCCAGCAACACGCGGTGCGGTAAGCGTCCTTCCGTATCCGAAATATCGGTACGAAGACGCAGATTCCAGCCGATCCCCCGTGCGATCTCAATGAAGGTATTACCCGTGCTTTCAGGCAAGACCACGCAGAAAAATCCCTCTTCCGAGATGAGCTCCGCCGCACTGGTCAGTAGCGCCTTGTGATCGAGCGAGCCGGTGTAACGTGCCTGCTCGCGTTCTGGCGTTCCACATTCCACGCCTGGCGTGAAATACGGCGGATTGCTGACAATCAAATCGTAACGCGCGGTTTGCTCCGACGCCCAGGTCAGGACATCGGCGCATTCTACCCTGATGCGATCTGCCCACGGAGAGTCGGCAGCGTTTTCACTTGCCTGCCGGGACGCCTGAGGATCAAGCTCAACGGCGTCGATCGTGACGTGTTCTTCCGTTCGCTGCGCCAGCATCAGCGCCTGAAGTCCGCTGCCCGTACCAATATCCAGAATGCGTTTTACACCTGCGACAGGCGCCCATGCACCCAGTAAAATACCGTCTGTACCGACTTTCATCGCACAACGATCGTGCGCCACAAAAAACTGTTTAAACGTAAAACCATCGCGGCGCAACTGCGCTTTGAGTTGAGACATGTCAGGGCAACCTTCTGAGTGAAACTGGAGTAGCATAGGGGAAAGCGAAGTGGTCGAAAAGCGATATCCATACAAACAGATGAAGATTACAGCCGTAACGTCTATAATCAGCGCCCCACACAGAGGTAGAACATGACTGTAACGACTTTTTCCGAACTTGAACTCGATGAAAGCCTGCTCAATGCCCTTGAGAGCAAAGGCTTTACACGCCCGACCGCCATTCAGGCCGCGGCCATTCCGCCTGCGCTTGAGGGCCGCGATGTGCTCGGTTCTGCGCCAACCGGCACGGGGAAGACAGCAGCCTACTTGCTGCCTGTGTTGCAGCATTTGCTCGACTTTCCGCGTAAAAAATCAGGCCCGCCGCGCATTTTGATCCTGACCCCGACCCGTGAACTGGCGATGCAGGTTGCCGAACACGCGCGTGAGCTGGCGGCGAACACCCATCTGGATATCGCGACCATCACCGGTGGCGTAGCGTATATGAACCACGCCGAAGTGTTCAGCGAAAACCAGGATATCGTTGTCGCGACGACAGGCCGTCTGCTGCAATACATAAAAGAAGAGAACTTCGACTGCCGCGCGGTGGAAACGCTGATTCTCGATGAAGCTGACCGCATGCTGGACATGGGCTTTGCCCAGGATATCGAACACATCGCGGGTGAAACGCGCTGGCGTAATCAGACAATGCTGTTCTCGGCAACCCTTGAAGGGGATGCCATTAAAGATTTCGCCGAACGTCTGCTGGAAGATCCGGTGGAAGTGTCCGCTACGCCATCGACCCGTGAGCGTAAGAAGATCCACCAGTGGTACTACCGCGCAGATAACCTTGAGCATAAGGTTGAGTTGTTGAAACACCTGCTGAAGCAGGAAGAGGCAACCCGTACCATCGTCTTCGTACGCAAACGTGAGCGCGTGCATGAGCTGGCAGAAATGCTGCGCAACGCCGGCATTAACAACTGCTATCTCGAAGGTGAAATGGCGCAGGTTAAGCGAACCGAAGGGATTAAGCGCCTGACCGATGGCCGCGTGAATGTGCTGGTTGCCACCGATGTTGCCGCGCGTGGGATCGACATCCCGGACGTGAGCCACGTAATCAACTTTGATATGCCGCGCAGCGGTGATACTTACCTGCACCGTATTGGTCGTACCGGCCGTGCGGGCCGCAAAGGTATTGCTATCTCTCTGGTAGAAGCGCACGACCATCTGCTGCTACAGAAAATTGGCCGCTACGTTGAGGAGCCGCTGAAAGCTCGCGTGATTGACGGGCTTCGTCCGACCACACGTGCGCCGAGTGAAAAAATGACGGGTAAACCGTCCAAGAAAGCGCTCGCGAAACGTGCTGAGAGAAAAGAGAAAGAAAAAGAGAAGCCGCGCGTTAAACAGCGCCACCGCGATACCAAAAATATTGGTAAGCGCCGTAAGCCAAGTTCTGCTGCGCCAGAGACAAAAACTGAAGAGTAAAAAAAAAGCCGGGACATTCCCGGCTTTTTTATTCCACCCCCGAAGCTGAACTTTACAGGCTTTCAGTAAAGGTACGCGCGATAACGTCGCGCTGCTGTTCCGGGGTCAGAGAGTTGAAACGCACCGCATAGCCAGACACACGGATGGTCAGCTGCGGGTATTTTTCCGGGTGCTCAACGGCATCCATCAGCGTTTCGCGACGCAGGACGTTAACGTTCAGGTGCTGACCGCCTTCCACGCGTACTTCTGGTTGCACTTGCATTGGAATTTCACGGTATTCAATTTCGCCCAGTTTGCTCACCGGAACGATTTCGTCTTCCGCAAAACCTGCTTTCGCTACTACACAGCGCGCTTCGTTTTTCTCGCTGTCCAGCAGCCAGAAAGAGTTCAGCAGATCGTCATTTGCAGCTTTAGTAATCTGGATACCTGTAATCATGTGTTGCCTCCCTTAGGCTACATTAACTGATGCTGGCCTTTTGCGGCCAATTGGTAAAACCATTGTTTGTTGTGTGTATATATAACATTCAGACCCGGGTGATTTATTGATTAAAATCAACAAAACCACCAACCACACAAAGAGTGTGGTCTGTATTTTTTGTTTTAGATCAATTTTAAAGGTTTACCAATTCGACTTATCCTGCCTGGTTTTCAACATAAATTGAGTCACTTAGCCTGGTTTTCCGCGGGTAATTTTGCTCATTGGGGTTTAACAGGTAAGCTAGACACAGAATGAGATTCGCAGGAGAGCGAGATGACAACACCTTTAACCTGGCATGACGTGCTGGCAGAAGAGAAGCAGCAGCCCTATTTTATTAACACCCTCAGTACCGTTGCGGCTGAACGGCAGGCCGGCCAGACAATTTATCCGCCGCAGAAAGATGTGTTTAACGCCTTCCGCTACACCGAACTGAGCGATGTAAAGGTGGTTATCCTGGGGCAGGATCCATACCACGGCCCCGGGCAGGCTCACGGACTGGCATTTTCCGTGCGTCCGGGCGTAGCCATCCCCCCTTCTCTGCTGAATATGTATAAAGAGCTGGAAGGAACGATTCCGGGTTTTACCCGCCCTAATCACGGTTATCTGGAAAGCTGGGCGCGCCAGGGCGTGCTGTTGCTGAATACCGTATTAACCGTCCGGGCGGGTCAGGCACACTCCCACGCCAGTCTGGGATGGGAAACCTTTACCGATAAGGTTATCAGCCTGATCAATGAGCATCGTGAAGGCGTCGTGTTTTTACTCTGGGGATCGCACGCACAAAAGAAAGGGGCGATTATCGATCGTCAGCGTCATCACGTGCTGAAGGCACCGCACCCGTCGCCGCTGTCTGCGCATCGCGGTTTCTTTGGCAGTAATCATTTTGTTCTGACGAATGAGTGGCTGGAAAAGCGCGGCGAAAAGCCGATTGACTGGATGCCTGTGTTACCGGCAGAGAGCGAGTAGGGTTTGAATGTGCCGGGTCAGGCCCGGCACATAAAAGGCTTATGCCTTGTTCTGACGCCACCATTCCGCCAGCAGCACGCCGGTCGCAACGGATACGTTCAGGCTTTCAACGTTGCCAGTGCCGTCGATAGAGACGCTCAGGTCAGCGCTGGAGAGTGCCGCATCAGACAGACCATCACGCTCCTGACCTAACACCAGCACCATTTTGCGCGGCAGCGTCGCTTTAAACAGCGGCGTAGCGGCACGGCTTGAGGTGGTGACAATGGTGTAGCCCGCTTTACGGAATTGCTCCAGGGCTTCCAGCACGCTGTCGCCGGTGATCGGCTGAACGTGCTCTGCACCGCCTTCCGCGGTACGAATCGCCGCACCGGATTCCAGCAGCGCGGCATCCTGCAACAGAACGCCTTTCACGCCAAAGTGCGCGCAGCTACGCATCATAGCGCCCAGGTTATGCGGGTTACCCACATCTTCCAGCGCCAGCACGCAGTCATCGGCATCCGCCTGGCTAACCCACTGCTGCACGGTAGTGCCGTTACGTTTTTTGATCAGGAAGCAGACGCCGCCGTGGTGTTCTGTACCGGACGCTTTTGTCAGCTCGGCATCGTCAACCACGTGGTAGGCTTTGCGGTTCGCCGCCATCCAGCGCAGCGCTTCTTTGAAGCGCGGGGTCACGCTCTGAATAAACCATGCACGAACGATACACTCCGGGCGGCTCTGGAACAGGGCCTGACAGGCGTTCTCACCGTAGACACGGGTCTCTTCCGCACGCTGACGACGCAACACTTCCGGATCGATAAAGCTTTTTCCGCTGATACCGCCGTGATCGGCTTTTTCGGTCGCCTCTTCACCGGGCGCGCGAGAAACGGTACGCCATGGCGATCCACCGTCACGGACAACATCATCGCGTTTGCGATCGTCACGCTTACGGTCATCACGTTTGCGGTCATCGCCGCGGTTATTTCTGTCATCGCGGGCGGGGCGACGGCCACCGTCTGCACGAGAAGACGCCGGACGCCCGCCACCTTTTCCGGTACGCGGATTTTGGGTGCGTTTATCAGAGTCATCATCACTGCGGACATACATCACTTTGACCTTGCCGCTTTTGTTTTTCATTTCGTCGTTCATGCTTTTCTCCACCAGCGCTGCGCGAAGCGCGCAGATTACCCGATGTGCAAGCTCATAGCCATAATTTCGTACAAAAGCCTGTGACTATTGTTCCCATTGAATAAAACGCGTTGTCGTTTCATACAGGCTCACTGATAATATGTAACATATCAGAAACATTATCGGCGTTCTGCCGTTGTTCCACGGCTCTATCAGAGGTTAGTTATGAATACCGTATGTGCCAACTGTCAGGCTTTAAACCGCATTCCGGACGATCGGATGGATGACGGTGCGAAATGCGGGCGTTGTGGCCACGAATTATTTGATGGCGATGTCATTAACGCGACGGGTGCTACGCTGGACAAACTCCTCAAGGACGATCTGCCTGTTGTGGTCGATTTCTGGGCGCCGTGGTGCGGCCCCTGCCGTAACTTTGCGCCCATCTTCGAAGACGTGGCTGAAGAGCGCAGCGGGAAAATGCGTTTTGTCAAAGTGAATACCGAAGCGGAACGTGAACTCAGCGCCCGTTTTCGCATTCGCAGCATTCCAACCATTATGATTTTCAAAAATGGTGAAGTGATCGACATGCTCAATGGCGCAGTACCGAAAGCGCCTTTCGACAGCTGGTTAAACGAATCCCTGTAACATTCGCGGGGCATATCTTGTGCCCCGTTCTCTCCTCTGCGAAAATGGGGTTTTTCCTGCCTTTTCGCCCATGACTGATAACGCTGTACTCCAATTACGCGCCGAGCGCCTTGCGCGCGCCACCCGCCCTTTTCTGGCCCGAGGCAATCGTATTCGCCGCTGCCAGCGCTGCCTTTTACCGCTGAAAGTGTGTCTGTGCGAAACGCTTGTACCGAGCGAGGCGAAAAGCCGCTTTTGTCTGGTCATGTTCGATACCGAACCGATGAAGCCCAGCAACACGGGGCGTTTGATCGCCGATATTCTGCCTAACACCGCAGCGTTTCAGTGGTCGCGCACTGAGCCACCTAAGGCTCTGCTCGACCTGGTGGCAAGCCCGGACTATCAGCCTATGGTCGTTTTCCCGGCATCATATGCAGGCGAACAACGTCAGGTGCTTACGGCGCCACCATCCGGTAAGCCGCCGCTGTTTATTATGCTCGACGGCACCTGGACCGAAGCGAGAAAGATGTTTCGCAAAAGCCCTTACCTTGATGCGCTGCCGGTGATTTCCGTCGATCTGTCGCGCGTTTCGGCCTATCGCTTGCGTGAAGCGCATGCCGACGGTCAATATTGCACCGCTGAAGTCGCTATTGCGCTACTGGATCTGGCGGGCGATACCCAGGCGGCCGGCGCGCTGGGCTCCCACTTCTCCTGCTTCCGTGAACGTTATCTTGCGGGAAAAACCGTTCATAAGGGTAGCGTCACAGCAACAGAGACAGAAAGCGTTTAAAATCATCAGGTCGCTTGCATTCACGGGAGGCCTGCATGAGCCAGAGAGGGTTAGAAGCGCTACTCCGTCCTAAATCCATTGCCGTTATTGGCGCCTCGATGAAACCGGACCGCGCAGGGTATCTGATGATGCGTAACCTGCTGGCTGGCGGGTTTAACGGCCCGGTCATGCCCGTTACGCCCGCTTATAAGGCGGTACAGGGGGTACTGGCGTGGCCGGATGTGCAGAGCCTGCCTTTCGTTCCCGACCTCGCCGTGCTCTGTACACATGCGAAACGAAACCTCGAGCTGCTTGAGTCGCTCGGTCAGAAAGGCTGTAAAACCTGCATTATTCTTTCCTCGCCTCCTGAACAGCAGCCCGAACTGCTGGCCTGCGCCAGCCGCTACCAGATGCGCATTCTTGGTCCAAACAGCCTCGGTCTGCTTGCGCCCTGGCAAGGGCTGAATGCCAGTTTTTCCCCGGTTCCGATCCGCAAAGGCAAACTGGCCTTTATTTCGCAGTCGGCTGCGGTATCCAATACCATCCTCGACTGGGCGCAGCAGCGTGAGATGGGTTTTTCCTACTTCATCGCTTTGGGCGACAGCCTGGACATTGACGTCGATGAGCTGCTGGATTTCCTGGCGCGTGACAGCAAAACCAGCGCTATCCTGCTCTACCTTGAACACCTGAGCGACGCCCGTCGTTTTGTGTCGGCGTCACGTAGCGCATCGCGAAATAAACCGATACTGGTCATCAAAAGCGGGCGCAGCCCTGCGGCTCAGCGCCTGCTACATTCCCGTTCAGGGATGGATCCCGCATGGGATGCAGCGATCCAGCGCGCCGGTTTACTGCGGGTACAGGATACGCACGAGCTTTTTTCCGCCGTCGAAACGTTAAGCCACATGCGCCCCCTGCGCGGTGAAAAGCTGATGATTGTCAGCAACGGTGCCGCTCCCGCCGCCCTGGCGCTGGACGAGCTCTGGCTACGCAACGGCAAGCTGGCCACGCTGGGTGAAGAGACGCTACAGCGCCTGCGGGACGCGTTACCGGGAAGCGTTGTTCCCGATAATCCCCTCGATTTGCGCGATGATGCCAGCAGCGATCGTTACATTAAGGCGATCACGATTTTGCTCGATAGCCAGGACTTTGATGCGCTGATGATTATCCATTCGCCCAGCGCGGTTGCGCCAGGCAGCGAAAGTGCGCGTGCGCTGATTGAGGCAGTCCGAAACCATCCCCGCGGCAAATACGTTACCCTGCTGACCAACTGGTGCGGCGAGTTCTCCTCGCAGGAGGCACGGCGTCTGTTTAGTGAAGCCGGGTTGCCAACCTACCGTACCCCGGAGGGCACCATTACCGCGTTTATGCATATGGTTGAATACCGCCGCAACCAGAAGCAGCTGCGTGAAACGCCTGCCCTGCCGGGCAATCTCACCGCAAATTCGGTGGATGTGCACAGGCTTTTGCAGCAGGCCATCGAAGAGGGCGCCACTTCTCTTGATACACATGAGGTGCAACCCATTCTTGGCAGCTATGGGATGCAAACCCTGCCCACCTGGATTGCCGGCGACAGCGCTGAGGCGGTACATATCGCTGAGCAGATTGGTTATCCGGTCGCGCTGAAGCTGCGCTCTCCCGATATTCCGCACAAATCGGATGTGCAGGGCGTAATGCTGTATCTGCGCACCGCGACAGAAGTACAACAGGCCGCGGATGCAATTATCGATCGCGTAAAAATGACGTGGCCACAGGCCCGGATCCACGGCCTGCTGGTGCAGAGCATGGCCAACCGTGCAGGTGCGCAGGAGCTACGCGTGGTTGTCGAACACGATCCGGTTTTTGGTCCGCTCATTATGCTGGGTGAAGGCGGCGTTGAGTGGCGGCCAGAAGAACAGGCGGTTGTCGCGCTTCCTCCTCTAAACATGAACCTGGCGCGTTATTTGATTATTCAGGCCATCAAAAGCAAAAAAATCCGCGGGAGAAGCGCTCTGCGGCCGCTTGATATCGCCGGGTTAAGCCAGTTTCTGGTGAAGGTCTCCAACCTCATTGTTGACTGTGCGGAGATCCAGCGCCTGGATATCCACCCCCTTCTTGCCTCCGGAAATGAATTTACCGCGCTGGACGTGACGCTGGATATTGCGCCCTATATCGGTGACCCCGAAAGCCGTCTCGCCATTCGTCCTTATCCTCTTCACCTGGAAGAGTGGGTGGTGATGAAAAATGGGGAACGGGCGCTGTTTCGCCCTATCCTGCCGGAAGACGAGCCGCTGCTGCGGGCGTTCATCTCGCAGGTGACGAAGGAAGATTTGTACTATCGCTATTTCAGCGAAATCAATGAATTTACCCACGACGATTTAGCCAATATGACCCAGATCGACTACGATCGAGAAATGGCGATTGTGGCGGTCCGCCGTTCTGGAGCGGAAGAGGAGATCCTCGGCGTGACGCGTGCCATTTCCGACCCGGATAACGTGGATGCGGAGTTTGCCGTACTGGTGCGTTCCGATCTTAAGGGTTTAGGGTTGGGCAGACGGCTGCTCGAAAAACTCATTGGTTATACGCGCGATCACGGATTGTCACGCCTGAATGGCATTACTATGCCAAACAATCGGGGTATGGTGACCCTGGCGCGGAAGCTCGGTTTTGACGTTGATATCCAGCTGGATGAAGGCATTGTCTCTCTGTCCCTCAGCCTGACTTCGACGGATAAACAAGAGTAAGCTGCTGGAAATGTTACCCACTTTTACCGGCACTGGGGTATCATTGTCCGCTTATGTTGTTTGCCTGGTACAGACAACCCTTCAATGAACAGAGAAGAAACGCACTGTGATGTTGTCAAAATTTAAGCGTAATAAACATCAACAACACCTTGCTCAACTACCGAAGATTTCTCAGTCAGTTGATGATGTAGAGTTCTTTTATGCTCCCGCTCATTTCCGGGAGACGCTTCTTGAAAAGATTGCCAGCGCTACGCGACGTATTTGCATTGTGGCGCTCTATCTTGAACAAGATGAAGGTGGGCGTGCGATCCTGAACGCGCTCTATGAAGCGAAACGTCAGCGTCCGGAACTGGATGTTCGCGTGCTGGTTGACTGGCACCGTGCTCAGCGTGGCCGTATTGGTGCGGCTGCCTCGAATACCAATGCTGACTGGTATTGCCGCACGGCACAGGAAAATCCGGGTATTGATATCCCGGTGTATGGCGTACCGGTGAATACCCGTGAAGCGCTTGGCGTTCTTCATTTTAAAGGATTTATCATTGATGACAGCGTCCTTTATAGCGGCGCCAGCCTGAATGATGTGTATCTCCATCAGCTCGATAAATACCGCTACGATCGCTACCATCTGATCCGCAATCCGCAGATGGCTGACATCATGTTCAACTGGGTTGATAAAAACCTGGTTCATGGTCGGGGTGTGCACCGTCTTGACGATCCTCATCGCCCGAAAAGCCCGGAAATCAAAAATGACGTTCGCTCCTTCCGCCAGGAACTGCGCGATGCGGTTTATCGTTTTCAGGGTGATGCCAATAATGAAGAACTGTCCGTTACGCCTCTGGTAGGCCTGGGAAAATCCAGCCTGCTGAACAAGACTATCTTTCATTTGATGCCGTGCGCAGAGCATAAGCTCACCATCTGCACCCCGTACTTTAACCTTCCCGCCGTTCTGGTGCGTAATATCATTCAGCTGCTGCGTGATGGTAAAAAGGTGGAAATCATTGTTGGGGATAAAACGGCAAATGACTTTTTCATTCCGGAAGATCAGCCTTTCAAGATCATCGGCGCACTGCCTTATCTCTATGAGATTAACCTGCGTCGCTTCCTGAGCCGTTTACAGTACTATGTGAACACGGACCAGCTGGTTGTGCGTCTCTGGAAAGATGAAGACAACAGCTATCACCTCAAAGGAATGTGGGTGGATGATGAGTGGATGCTGCTGACCGGTAATAATCTCAACCCACGCGCCTGGCGTCTGGATCTGGAAAACGCCATCCTTATTCACGATCCTCAGCATGCGTTAGCCGCGAAACGCGATCGTGAGCTGGAGCTTATACGCACGCATACTACAGTGGTTCGTCATTATCGCGATCTGCAAAGCATCGCTGATTATCCGGTGAAAGTTCGCAAGCTGATTCGCCGTCTACGTCGGATCCGTATCGACCGCCTCATCAGCCGCATTCTGTAATACACGAGCCCTGTCATCGACGGGGCTTTTTTATGGAGTCTGTTAATGCGTACGCCTTTCCTGATAATCCCTCTTTTCCTGACCGGTTGCAGCCATATGGCTAATGATAACTGGTCGGGTCAGGATAAAGCTCAACACTTTCTGGCGTCTGCAATGTTGTCCGCTGCGGGTAATGAATATGCGCTGCACCAGGGTTATAGCCGGGATCGAAGTGCCACAATGGGGCTGATGTTCTCCATCAGCCTGGGGGCATCAAAAGAACTTTGGGATAGCCGCCCCTCGGGAAGCGGCTGGAGCTGGAAAGATTTTGCCTGGGACGTAGCCGGGGCAACAACCGGCTACGCCGTCTGGCAGATGGCGCATTATTAAAGGCGGATCCCTTTTCCTTTACGATGCAGCATCAGGGAGACAATAAACGCCAGCGCCCCCATGATGGTGACATACCAGAAAAAGGTCGATTCACTGCCCCATGACTTAAGGGATAGCGCGACATACTCTGCCGAACCGCCGAACAGGGCGTTAGCGACCGCATAAGAGAGGCCTACGCCCAGCGCCCTCACCTGTGCGGGAAACATTTCTGCTTTCAAAATGCCACTGATTGCCGTGTAAAAACTAATAATAATAAGTGCCACCATAATCAAAGCGAAAGCGGCATACGGAGAGGTTGTATGCTGTAGCGCCGTCAAAAGCGGAACAGTCCCCAGGGTGAGCATGCCACCAAAGATCAGCATGGAGGTGCGGCGACCTATTTTGTCCGACAGCGCGCCAACAATCGGCTGGATGAGCATAAAGACCAGTAACGCCACCGTCATGACGACACTCGCAACGTTAGCATGCATGCCCGTGGTGTTGACCAGATATTTTTGCATATAGGTGGTGAAGGTATAGAAGCTTAGCGAGCCTGCGGCGGTAAAGCCTAATACCATCAAAAACGCTTTGCGGTTTCGCCACAGCCCTTTCATCGAACCGGCTTCTTTCAGCGCCCTGACCTCCTGCTGGGAGGTTTCATCAAGCTGACGGCGTAACCACAGCGCCACAACCGCCAGGGCAGCCCCCAGGGCAAACGGGATGCGCCAGCCCCAGGCGCGTAAATCTTCATCGCTAAGGATTTGTTGAAGGATCACCACAACCAGTAACGCCAGCAGCTGACCGCCAATGAGGGTTACATACTGGAATGATGCATAGAAACCTTTGCGCCCTTCAACAGCTACTTCGCTCATGTATGTCGCGCTGGTGCCGTATTCGCCACCCACTGACAGCCCCTGGAACAGGCGTGCCAGCAGCAACAACGCCGGTGCCCATGTTCCGATAGTGTCATATCCGGGCAGGCAAGCAATCACCAGCGAGCCGACGCACATCATGCATACGGAGATGAGCATGGATGTCTTGCGCCCTTTCCTGTCCGCGATCCTGCCGAACAGCCATCCGCCAATGGGACGCATCAGGAACCCGGCGGCAAAAACGCCTGCGGTTTGCAGAAGCTGCGTTGTAGTGTTCCCTGACGGGAAGAAGATATGTGCAAAGTAGAGTGAACAAAATGAATAGACGTAAAAATCAAACCACTCTACAAGGTTCCCCGATGAAGCTCCAACGATTGCCCAAACCCGACGGCGAGTATCCTTGCCTGCTAAACTTGTGTTATCCGTATCTGCACTGGCTACGGTTTCTGTCATTTTAAAATCCCCTGTCTCACATTGCGGGCCATTGCCCACAAACAGTAAAACCGGATTTAAAACGAATCGTTAGGTAAATAAAATGTTTCCAATATGTTTCATTGGATTTTGTGAACTCGATCAGGTATCGAATTATTAGCGGACGTAGTAATTATCCCCACGCTTGCTGGTGAGCCTTTTTTCGCTGCAAATAATCTTCATCGGCACGAATTTTATCCCACCACGTTTTGAACACCGCAGCGGCTTCTGCTTTTACTGGATCGTGATCGAGGGGTTTGACCTGGCGCTTCTCATCATACTTTTTACCGCCTTTATGATTGGCGTATCGTCGGGCACGGGTGTATCCCATCTGTATGAATTTACGCGCCATATCCATGCCGACAAAATCGTTTTTCCTGCGGTATTCTTCAAAAAGGGCGTAGATCTCTTCTGCCGAACGCGCTGCGACTTCAGCATTTTTATAACGCCAGTGCGGCAGGATTTCGCTTTTATAAGGCTCGACCATCAATACGCCCTGCTCACCCCGGCCAACCTGATACCGTTCGGGATGTTCGCGAAAATTAATATTGGCAAAATCTTGTTGATAATCAAAGGGACGAGTCAAAGCGGCACCATTGTTAAAATTGTTTTAACAATTGTAGGCCGGATAAGGGGAAGCCGCCATCCGCCATGTTTTCCCATGTACAAAGCAAAAAACCCCGCACCTTACGGTACGGGGTTCTTCTTGATTGATGCCTGGCAGTTCCCTACTCTCACATGGGGAGACCCCACACTACCATCGGCGCTACGGCGTTTCACTTCTGAGTTCGGCATGGGGTCAGGTGGGACCACCGCGCTACAGCCGCCAGGCAAATTCTTGTGCTCTGTCCTGTGTCTTTCGCACTGATACTGCGTTGGCTGCTCTCGTAAAGTCAGTCACATACCTCAGTATGCTCCTTCCTTTCCTTCGTTTGCCGCCTTGTCTCAGCGCAAAATCCTTCGGACTCTGAATCTAAGCTGAAAATCGTGTCTGTCTCTTCGCCAAAACACCTTCGGCGTTGTAAGGTTAAGCCTCACGGTTCATTAGTATCGGTTAGCTCAACGCATCGCTGCGCTTACACACCCGACCTATCAACGTCGTCGTCTTCAACGTTCCTTCAGGAGACTTAAAGTCTCAGGGAGAACTCATCTCGGGGCAAGTTTCGTGCTTAGATGCTTTCAGCACTTATCTCTTCCGCATTTAGCTACCGGGCAGTGCCATTGGCATGACAACCCGAACACCAGTGATGCGTCCACTCCGGTCCTCTCGTACTAGGAGCAGCCCCCCTCAATTCTCCAGCGCCCACGGCAGATAGGGACCGAACTGTCTCACGACGTTCTAAACCCAGCTCGCGTACCACTTTAAATGGCGAACAGCCATACCCTTGGGACCTACTTCAGCCCCAGGATGTGATGAGCCGACATCGAGGTGCCAAACACCGCCGTCGATATGAACTCTTGGGCGGTATCAGCCTGTTATCCCCGGAGTACCTTTTATCCGTTGAGCGATGGCCCTTCCATTCAGAACCACCGGATCACTATGACCTGCTTTCGCACCTGCTCGCGCCGTCACGCTCGCAGTCAAGCTGGCTTATGCCATTGCACTAACCTCCTGATGTCCGACCAGGATTAGCCAACCTTCGTGCTCCTCCGTTACTCTTTGGGAGGAGACCGCCCCAGTCAAACTACCCACCAGACACTGTCCGCAACCCGGGTAACGGGTCTACGTTAGAACACCAGCCATTAAAGGGTGGTATTTCAAGGTTGGCTCCACGCAGACTGGCGTCCACGCTTCAAAGCCTCCCACCTATCCTACACATCAAGGACCAGTGTTCAGTGTCAAGCTATAGTAAAGGTTCACGGGGTCTTTCCGTCTTGCCGCGGGTACACTGCATCTTCACAGCGAGTTCAATTTCACTGAGTCTCGGGTGGAGACAGCCTGGCCATCATTACGCCATTCGTGCAGGTCGGAACTTACCCGACAAGGAATTTCGCTACCTTAGGACCGTTATAGTTACGGCCGCCGTTTACCGGGGCTTCGATCAAGAGCTTCGCGTTGCCGCTAACCCCATCAATTAACCTTCCGGCACCGGGCAGGCGTCACACCGTATACGTCCACTTTCGTGTTTGCACAGTGCTGTGTTTTTAATAAACAGTTGCAGCCAGCTGGTATCTTCGACTGATTTCAGCTCCGCCCGCAGGGGCTTCACCTACACATCAGCGTGCCTTCTCCCGAAGTTACGGCACCATTTTGCCTAGTTCCTTCACCCGAGTTCTCTCAAGCGCCTTGGTATTCTCTACCTGACCACCTGTGTCGGTTTGGGGTACGATTTCGTGTTACCTGATGCTTAGAGGCTTTTCCTGGAAGCAGGGCATTTATCACTTCAGCACCGTAGTGCCTCGTCATCACACCTCAGCGTTAACAAGGTACCGGATTTACCTGGAACCTCCGCCTACATGCTTAAACCGGGACAACCGTCGCCCGGCTGACATAGCCTTCTCCGTCCCCCCTTCGCAGTAACACCAAGTACAGGAATATTAACCTGTTTCCCATCGACTACGCCTTTCGGCCTCGCCTTAGGGGTCGACTCACCCTGCCCCGATTAACGTTGGACAGGAACCCTTGGTCTTCCGGCGAGCGGGCTTTTCACCCGCTTTATCGTTACTTATGTCAGCATTCGCACTTCTGATACCTCCAGCATGCCTCACAGCACACCTTCAACGGCTTACAGAACGCTCCCCTACCCAACAACACATAGTGTCGCTGCCGCAGCTTCGGTGCATGGTTTAGCCCCGTTACATCTTCCGCGCAGGCCGACTCGACCAGTGAGCTATTACGCTTTCTTTAAATGATGGCTGCTTCTAAGCCAACATCCTGGCTGTCTGTGCCTTCCCACATCGTTTCCCACTTAACCATGACTTTGGGACCTTAGCTGGCGGTCTGGGTTGTTTCCCTCTTCACGACGGACGTTAGCACCCGCCGTGTGTCTCCCGTGATAACATTCTTCGGTATTCGTAGTTTGCATCGGGTTGGTAAGCCGGGATGGCCCCCTAGCCGAAACAGTGCTCTACCCCCGAAGATGAATTCACGAGGCGCTACCTAAATAGCTTTCGGGGAGAACCAGCTATCTCCCGGTTTGATTGGCCTTTCACCCCCAGCCACAGGTCATCCGCTAATTTTTCAACATTAGTCGGTTCGGTCCTCCAGTTAGTGTTACCCAACCTTCAACCTGCCCATGGCTAGATCACCGGGTTTCGGGTCTATACCCTGCAACTTAACGCCCAGTTAAGACTCGGTTTCCCTTCGGCTCCCCTATACGGTTAACCTTGCTACAGAATATAAGTCGCTGACCCATTATACAAAAGGTACGCAGTCACCCCATAAAGAGGCTCCCACTGCTTGTACGTACACGGTTTCAGGTTCTTTTTCACTCCCCTCGCCGGGGTTCTTTTCGCCTTTCCCTCACGGTACTGGTTCACTATCGGTCAGTCAGGAGTATTTAGCCTTGGAGGATGGTCCCCCCATATTCAGACAGGATACCACGTGTCCCGCCCTACTCTTCGAGTTCACAGCATGTGCATTTTCGTGTACGGGACTATCACCCTGTACCGTCGGACTTTCCAGACCGTTCCACTAACACACAAGCTGATTCAGACTCCGGGCTGCTCCCCGTTCGCTCGCCGCTACTGGGGGAATCTCGGTTGATTTCTTTTCCTCGGGGTACTTAGATGTTTCAGTTCCCCCGGTTCGCCTCGTTAACCTATGTATTCAGTTAACGATAGTGCAACGGATTGCACTGGGTTTCCCCATTCGGACATCGCCGGGTCAAAGGTTCATATCACCTCGCCGGCGCTTTTCGCAGATTAGCACGTCCTTCATCGCCTCTGACTGCCAGGGCATCCACCGTGTACGCTTAGTCGCTTAACCTCACAACCCGAAGATGTTTCACTTCTGATTGCGAAAATTTGAGAGACTCGAACACACATGAGCTGTGTGTCGTTTCAATTTTCAGCTTGATCCAGATTTTTAAAGAGCAAATATCTCAAACATGACTCGCAAGTCAGTTTTGAGATATGACGGCAGGTGACTTTCACTCACGAACCAGCAAGTGGCGTCCCCTAGGGGATTCGAACCCCTGTTACCGCCGTGAAAGGGCGGTGTCCTGGGCCTCTAGACGAAGGGGACGTACAGTCTCAATCGCAAGACGCCTTGCTATTTACTTTTCATCAGACAATCTGTGTGAGCACTGCAAAGGCAGGTTCTTTAAGGTAAGGAGGTGATCCAACCGCAGGTTCCCCTACGGTTACCTTGTTACGACTTCACCCCAGTCATGAATCACAAAGTGGTAAGCGCCCTCCCGAAGGTTAAGCTACCTACTTCTTTTGCAACCCACTCCCATGGTGTGACGGGCGGTGTGTACAAGGCCCGGGAACGTATTCACCGTGGCATTCTGATCCACGATTACTAGCGATTCCGACTTCATGGAGTCGAGTTGCAGACTCCAATCCGGACTACGACGCACTTTATGAGGTCCGCTTGCTCTCGCGAGGTCGCTTCTCTTTGTATGCGCCATTGTAGCACGTGTGTAGCCCTACTCGTAAGGGCCATGATGACTTGACGTCATCCCCACCTTCCTCCAGTTTATCACTGGCAGTCTCCTTTGAGTTCCCGGCCTAACCGCTGGCAACAAAGGATAAGGGTTGCGCTCGTTGCGGGACTTAACCCAACATTTCACAACACGAGCTGACGACAGCCATGCAGCACCTGTCTCAGAGTTCCCGAAGGCACCAATCCATCTCTGGAAAGTTCTCTGGATGTCAAGAGTAGGTAAGGTTCTTCGCGTTGCATCGAATTAAACCACATGCTCCACCGCTTGTGCGGGCCCCCGTCAATTCATTTGAGTTTTAACCTTGCGGCCGTACTCCCCAGGCGGTCGACTTAACGCGTTAGCTCCGGAAGCCACGCCTCAAGGGCACAACCTCCAAGTCGACATCGTTTACGGCGTGGACTACCAGGGTATCTAATCCTGTTTGCTCCCCACGCTTTCGCACCTGAGCGTCAGTCTTTGTCCAGGGGGCCGCCTTCGCCACCGGTATTCCTCCAGATCTCTACGCATTTCACCGCTACACCTGGAATTCTACCCCCCTCTACAAGACTCTAGCCTGCCAGTTTCGAATGCAGTTCCCAGGTTGAGCCCGGGGATTTCACATCCGACTTGACAGACCGCCTGCGTGCGCTTTACGCCCAGTAATTCCGATTAACGCTTGCACCCTCCGTATTACCGCGGCTGCTGGCACGGAGTTAGCCGGTGCTTCTTCTGCGGGTAACGTCAATCGACAAGGTTATTAACCTTATCGCCTTCCTCCCCGCTGAAAGTACTTTACAACCCGAAGGCCTTCTTCATACACGCGGCATGGCTGCATCAGGCTTGCGCCCATTGTGCAATATTCCCCACTGCTGCCTCCCGTAGGAGTCTGGACCGTGTCTCAGTTCCAGTGTGGCTGGTCATCCTCTCAGACCAGCTAGGGATCGTCGCCTAGGTGAGCCGTTACCCCACCTACTAGCTAATCCCATCTGGGCACATCCGATGGCAAGAGGCCCGAAGGTCCCCCTCTTTGGTCTTGCGACGTTATGCGGTATTAGCTACCGTTTCCAGTAGTTATCCCCCTCCATCAGGCAGTTTCCCAGACATTACTCACCCGTCCGCCACTCGTCAGCGAAGCAGCAAGCTGCTTCCTGTTACCGTTCGACTTGCATGTGTTAGGCCTGCCGCCAGCGTTCAATCTGAGCCATGATCAAACTCTTCAATTTAAAAGTTTGATGCTCAATGAATTAAACTTCGTAATGAATTACGTGTTCACTCGTTGAGACTTGGTATTCATTTAGTGTCCGAGGACATTAAGAATCCATGTCACTTTGAGTGCCCACACAGATTGTCTGATAAATTGTTAAAGAGCAGTGCCGCTTCGTTTTCGCTGCGGCGCGGGGTGTGCATATTACGCTTTCCCGCTTCAGAGTCAAGCGTTTGTTTTGCTTTTCTCTGCTGACCCGGCGGCTTGCGTGCCGTTGTTCCGTGTCAGTGGAGGCGCATTATAGGGAGTAATTCCGAACCTGCAAGGATAAAGTGAAAATTATTTACTGACCGCTCATTTTCCAGGCAAATCACATCCCAGACCTCAATTTTCGCCTGGTTTTTAAACAAAAACGAGCCGCAAGCGGCCCGTTTTTGCGTTTTGTGACTTACTGCACTGCCACAATGCGATCGTCGTTGGCTTCCAGACGAATAACTTTGCCCGGAACCAGCTCCCCAGAGAGGATTTGCTGTGCCAGCGGGTTTTCGATCTGCTGCTGGATAGCACGTTTTAACGGACGCGCACCATAAACAGGATCGTAACCATTCTCGCTCAGCAGTTTCAGCGCATCGTCGGAAATGTGGATTTCATACCCACGCTCTTCCAGACGTTTGTACAGACGCTGCAACTGGATCTGCGCAATCGACGCGATGTGTTTCTCGCCCAGCGGATGGAACACGACCACTTCATCAATACGGTTGATGAACTCCGGACGGAAGTTTTGGCTGACCACACCCAGCACAAGATCTTTCATATGGCTGTAATCCAGCTCACCGAAGCGTTCCTGAATCAAATCGGAACCCAGGTTCGAGGTCATGATCACCACCGTGTTACGGAAGTCGACCGTTCTTCCCTGCCCGTCCGTCAGACGCCCATCATCCAGCACCTGCAACAGAATGTTAAACACGTCAGGATGAGCCTTTTCCACTTCATCCAGCAGGATGACGGAATAAGGACGACGACGAACCGCTTCCGTCAGGTAACCGCCCTCTTCGTAACCGACATATCCTGGAGGCGCACCGACCAGACGCGAGACGGCGTGTTTCTCCATAAACTCGGACATATCGATACGCACCATCGCGTCATCGCTGTCGAACATAAAGTTAGCCAGCGCTTTACACAGCTCGGTTTTACCGACACCGGTTGGCCCCAGGAACAGGAACGAGCCGATTGGACGATTCGGATCGGACAGCCCCGCACGGCTACGACGAATGGCGTTAGATACCGCTTCGACCGCTTCGTTCTGTCCAATGACGCGCTGATGCAGATCCTGCTCCATACGCAGCAGTTTCTCGCGTTCGCTTTCCATCATGCGAGCCACAGGAATGCCCGTCCAGCGCGCCAGCACTTCGGCAATCTCGGCATCCGTCACTTTATTACGCAACAGACGCATGGTTTTGCCTTCCGATTGCGTGGCGATCTCTAGCTGTTTTTCCAGCTCAGGGATCTTGCCGTACTGTAGCTCGGACATCCGCGCCAGATCTCCTACGCGACGGGCCTGCTCAATGGCAATTTTCGCCTGCTCCAGCTCCGCCTTGATTGTCTGGGTGCCAGAGAGGGAGGCTTTCTCAGCTTTCCACTCTTCTTCCAGCTCAGAATACTGACGCTCTTTCTCGTCCAGTTCTTCGTTAAGCATATCGAGGCGTTTCTTACTCGCTTCGTCAGACTCTTTGTTCAGCGCCTGCTGTTCCAGCTTGAGCTGGATAATGCGGCGATCGAGCCGGTCCAGCTCTTCCGGTTTCGAGTCAATCTGCATACGGATGCTGGACGCCGCTTCATCGATAAGGTCGATGGCTTTATCCGGCAACTGACGGTCGGCAATGTAACGATGCGAAAGCGTCGCCGCCGCAACGATGGCCGGGTCAGTGATCTGCACGTGATGGTGCAGCTCATAACGCTCTTTCAGACCACGCAAAATGGCGATGGTATCTTCAACGCTTGGTTCAGCGACAAACACCTTCTGGAAACGACGCTCCAGCGCGGCATCTTTTTCAATGTACTGACGATACTCGTCCAGCGTAGTGGCGCCGACGCAGTGAAGTTCACCACGTGCCAGCGCAGGTTTCAGCATGTTCCCGGCATCCATTGCGCCGTCAGCTTTACCCGCCCCCACCATGGTGTGCAGTTCGTCGATAAACAGGATGACGTTACCTTCCTGTTTCGCCAGATCGTTCAGCACGCCTTTCAGACGCTCTTCAAATTCACCGCGGTATTTCGCCCCGGCCACCAGCGCGCCCATATCCAGCGCCAGTACGCGACGGCCTTTCAGCCCTTCGGGCACTTCGCCATTAACGATACGCTGCGCCAGCCCTTCAACGATGGCGGTTTTACCGACGCCAGGCTCACCAATCAGCACCGGGTTGTTTTTGGTACGACGTTGCAGTACCTGGATAGTCCGACGAATTTCTTCGTCACGGCCGATTACCGGGTCAAGTTTGCCCTGCTCGGCACGTTCGGTCAGGTCGACCGTAAATTTCTTCAAAGCCTGACGTTGGTCTTCGGCTCCCTGGTCGTTCACGCTTTCACCTCCGCGCATTTTCTCAATCGCCTGGGTCACATTAGCGGTGGTTGCACCGGCGGATTTCAGCAGGTCGGTTAAGGTACCGCGTGATTCAAGCGCCGCCAGAACAAACAGCTCTGACGAAATAAAGTTGTCCCCACGTTTTTGCGCCAGCTTGTCGCAAAGGTTCAGCACGCGCACCAGATCCTGCGACGGCTGCACGTCGCCGCCGGTACCTTCTACCTGCGGTAAACGGCTCAGCGCCTGATCGATGGCGGTGCGTAACTGGCCGGCATTAATGCCAGCGGACGTTAATAAAGGACGTACCGATCCCCCTTCCTGATTCAGCAAGGCGCTCATTAAATGAAGAGGTTCGATAAATTGGTTGTCGTGCCCCAGTGCGAGGGACTGGGCATCGGCGAGAGCAAGCTGGAATTTATTAGTAAGACGATCCAGACGCATAACTCCTCCCATAACAGGTCAAATTTGCTACTGGAGATTAAATGAGGTCATCCCTCAATTATTCAAGGTTAATAACCTGAATTATGTGAAAAGAAAACGGCGCGTACCGGATCGTCTTGATTCTTTAGGTTATATCAGCCAAATGAAACTTGCCATACGACCTGTCGTCTTGTCGCGGCGATAGGAGAAAAAATCACCCTTTTCGCTGAAGGTACAGCGATCTCCGCCGAAGATTTGGGTCACGCCGACGTTATTCAGGCGCTGGCGGGCAAGCTGATAAATATCGGCCAGATATTTATCTCCGGAAGCCACAAACGCTTCGACCGCCTGCGGATCTTTTTCCATAAAGGCATCGCGCACTTCGGGCCCGACCTCAAACGCCTGCGGGCCAATCGCCGGGCCAAGCCAGGCGATGAGATTTGCAGAATCGTCATGGAAGCAGGCAACGGTCTCTTCCAGCACGCCTTCGCACAGGCCTCGCCATCCGGCGTGGGCAGCAGCCACTTCAGTTCCTGCCTTATTGCAGAACAACACCGGCAGGCAATCAGCAGTCATCACCGCGCAAACCGTTCCCGGCGTATTGCTGTACGAAGCATCGGCGCGCTTAGACGCATAGGGCTCCCCCGTCAGCTTCAGCACCGCTTTACCGTGCACCTGCTCAAGCCAGACCGGTTTTGAAGGAAGGTTTCCCGCAGCAAAGAGGCGTTTACGGTTCTCTTCAACGTGCTCCAGGTTATCGCCACAGTGCGCACCGAGGTTCAGAGACTCCCACGCGCCCTGGCTCACGCCACCGATACGGGTTGAACTACAGGCGGCCACGCCTTCAGGCAGTGGCCACTCCGGGACAATCAGTTTGGTCATAACCAGTCCACGTGATCCTTATGTTCTTCGAAATCTGCGCGCATCGCGTCGATAAGTTCCACCATATCCTGTGGGATCGGCGCATGCCATTCCATCTGAATTCCAGTAATTGGGTGATAAAGACGCAGCATCGTCGCATGCAGCGCCTGGCGATCGAATTTACGCAGCACGGAGATGAATTCATCCGATGCGCCCTTTGGTGGACGCGGACGACCGCCGTAAACCGGGTCACCCACCAGCGGATGGGTAATATGCGCCATGTGCACGCGGATCTGATGAGTACGCCCGGTTTCCAGGCGCAGACGCAGGCGCGTATGAATACGGAAATGTTCCATGATGCGGTAGTGGGTTACCGCCGGTTTACCCATTGGGTGTACGGACATATGCGTACGCTTGGTTGGGTGACGGCTGATAGGCTCTTCCACCGTGCCGCCAGAGGTCATATGACCAATCGCCACCGCTTCATACTCACGGGTAATTTCGCGCAATTGCAAAGATTCCACCAGGCGAGTCTGAGCTGGGACCGTCTTCGCCACCACCATCAGACCCGTGGTGTCTTTATCCAGACGGTGAACGATACCGGCACGCGGTACGTCGGCAATCGGCGGATAATAATGAAGGAGAGCGTTAAGTACCGTACCGTCAGGATTGCCCGCGCCCGGATGAACAACAAAGTCGCGCGGCTTGTTGATGACCAGAATATCGTCATCTTCGTAGACGATATCCAGCGGGATATCCTGCGGCTCGAAGCGGACTTCCTCTTCGATTTCAGCATTGATGGCGACAGCTTCCCCACCAAACACTTTCTCTTTTGGTTTGTCCCAGATCTTGCCGTTTACCAGCACGCGCTGGTCAAGGATCCATTCTTTTATGCGTGAACGCGAATAATCAGGGAACAATTCGGCCAAAGCCTGATCTAAGCGTTGACCGAGCTGATTTTCGGAGACTGTTGCGGTGAGTTCTACTCGTTGTGCCATAAACTGCTTCTTCGTTTAACGTTGGGTTTTACGGCTTTGCCGTTTAATATAGTGTGCTATTGTAGCTGGTCTTAATCGGGAGCAGGAACTGAGTTTCTCCCGGACAAACATTTGAGGAAAGTCAAAACGTCATGACGCGCATGAAATATCTGGTGGCAGCGGCCACGTTGAGCCTGGCTTTGGTGGGCTGCTCCGGTTCGAATGAACAGGTCCCTGACAATCCGCCGAATGAAATCTATGCGACTGCACAACAAAAGTTGCAGGACGGTAACTGGAAACAGGCGATAACGCAACTGGAAGCGTTGGATAATCGCTATCCATTTGGCCCGTATTCGCAGCAGGTACAGTTAGATCTTATCTACGCCTACTACAAAAATGCCGATCTGCCGCTGGCTCAGGCAACCATCGATCGTTTCATGCGTCTGAACCCTACCCATCCTAACATCGATTACGTGATGTACATGCGCGGCCTGACTAACATGGCGCTGGATGATAGTGCATTGCAGGGCTTCTTCGGGGTGGATCGTTCCGACCGTGACCCGCAACATGCGCGTGATGCTTTCAATGACTTCTCCAAACTGGTGCGTAGCTACCCGAACAGCCAGTACATTACCGATGCCACTAAGCGTCTGGTATTCCTGAAAGATCGTCTGGCGAAATATGAGTACTCCGTTGCGGAATACTACACCCGCCGTGGCGCATGGGTTGCCGTGGTTAACCGTGTAGAAGGCATGCTGCGTGATTATCCGGATACCCAGGCCACGCGTGATGGCCTGAAGCTGATGGAAAATGCGTATCGCCAGATGCAGATGACGGCTCAGGCTGACAAAGTGGCGAAAATCATCGCCGCGAACAGCAGCAACACCTGATACCGCTACAACGCATAACGGCAGCCCGCGGGCTGCCGTTTTTTTATTCTTTCACACTTACGCTGAAGCGGTTTAGCTTCAACACATCCATTCAACTATGACCGCAATTGTTGGCTTCGACAAGGTAAATCTCACCTCTTCCTGCCCTGCCTCACAAAAAAGATTCCCTGACAAAAACCGACAAAATAACGTGATCTAAATCACACATTTTGACATTAGGTCGGGTATGCTGGAATCACCAAGACGGAAAGACAAGAGGTAAAATTTATGACAATGAACATTACCAGTAAACAAATGGAAATTACTCCGGCAATCCGCCAGCACGTCGCAGACCGTCTCGCCAAACTGGATAAATGGCAAACACATTTGATTAATCCACATATCATCCTGTCCAAGGAGCCGCAGGGTTTCATCGCTGATGCAACTATCAATACTCCAAACGGCCATCTGGTCGCCAGCGCAAAACACGAGGATATGTACACCGCAATTAACGATTTGATCAACAAGCTGGAACGGCAGCTCAATAAAGTGCAACACAAAGGTGAAGCACGTCGCGCCGCAACCTCGGTGAAAGACGCCAGCTTCGCGGAAGAAGTTGAAGAAGAGTAATCCTCTAAAATTGAGTGTACCGACAACGCGCCTTCGGGCGCGTTTTTTATTGACAGGATCAAAACAGTGCAGGTACTTTAACCCTATCAATTTCAGGATGACTTTATGAAACAGACGCCGTTTTTCTTCGCATTCTTTTTTACCTTCCCCTGACCGGGAGGCGTTTCGTCGTGTGATAAAGAATGCGAAGACGAACAACAAGGCCTCCCACACCGGGAGGCCTTTTTTATTGATAACGATAAAATGAGACAGACAACACTATGACACCGGAAAACCCGCTCCTGGATTTACGCGTAAAAATCAGTGCACTCGACGAAAAATTACTGGCCCTGCTGGCAGAACGCCGCGCGCTCGCCGTTGAAGTGGGCAAAGCCAAGCTCGAGTCCCATCGGCCGGTGCGCGATATCGATCGCGAACGTGATTTACTGGAACGGTTGATTCAACTCGGCAAAGCGCATCATCTGGATGCGCACTACATCACCCGCCTGTTCCAGCTCATCATCGAAGACTCCGTTCTGACGCAACAAGCCCTGCTCCAGCAGCATCTGAACAAAACCAACCCGCACTCTGCTCGTATCGCTTTCCTCGGCCCGAAAGGCTCCTATTCTCACCTGGCGGCTCGCCAGTACGCAGCCCGACATTTCGAAGAGTTTATTGAGAGCGGCTGCGCGAAATTTGCAGACATCTTCAACCAGGTCGAAACCGGCCAGGCAGATTACGCCGTGGTGCCTATTGAGAACACCAGTTCCGGCGCCATCAACGATGTTTACGATCTGCTCCAGCACACCAGCCTGTCGTTAGTCGGCGAGTTGACTATCCCTATCGATCACTGTGTGCTGGTCTCTGGCTCAACCGATCTGAGTCAGATCGAAACGGTGTACAGCCACCCGCAGCCGTTCCAGCAGTGCAGCCAGTTCCTGAACCGTTATCCGCACTGGAAAATTGAATACACCGAAAGCACCTCGGCGGCGATGGAAAAAGTGGCGCAGGCAAACTCTTCTGCCGTCGCGGCTCTCGGTAGCGAAGCGGGCGGCGCGCTGTATGGCTTACAGGTGCTGGAACGCAATCTGGCCAACCAGACGCAGAATATCACCCGTTTCGTGGTTCTGGCCCGCAAGGCCATCAACGTGTCGGACCAGGTCCCGGCGAAAACCACCCTGCTGATGGCGACCGGCCAGCAGGCGGGTGCGCTGGTTGAAGCGCTGCTGGTGCTGCGTAATCACAACCTGATCATGACGAAGCTGGAATCCCGCCCAATACATGGCAACCCGTGGGAAGAAATGTTTTATCTCGACGTTCAGGCCAACCTGGAGTCTGCGTCTATGCAGAAAGCCCTGCGCGAACTGGGCGAGATCACACGCTCCATGAAAGTGCTGGGCTGCTATCCGAGCGAAACCGTGGTCCCGGTCGATCCGGCTTAATGTTCGATAAAGCGGCTTTTCTTCATCCCTGCCACATTTACAGGCAGGGTGAAGATGGCACCGGAAAGCGGGTATTTCGCCAGCTCCTCCGCCTCCATATTTTCCCGCGTGGTGGTGATAAACAGCGTTTTCATATCGTCGCCGCCAAAGCAGACCATTGTCGGGCAGCGTACCGGCAGCCGATACTCTTCCAGCTGTTCGCCTTGCGGTGAAAACCGTGCGATACGCCAGCCGTCAAACAGTGCGCTCCAGTAGCAGCCTTCCTCATCCATTGCCGCTCCGTCGGGTATACCGTCTCCCTCGCTAAACCGGCGAAACTCTTCGCGCTTACCGGGTTCCCCCTGCTCATCAAGCGGCGTACGGTAGATCACACCGTTCGGCGTATCAGAAGTAAACATCCATCGTTTGTCAGGACTAAACGCTAAACCGTTATGCCCGTGAATATCGCACTGGATCACTTTCGGCGTTAGGTCGTTGTCGATACGCATCAGCATGGCGCCGTTATAATCTCCCGGCCCCCAGAACGTGCCCGCATAAAACCGTCCCTGATGATCGGTACCGCCATCGTTAAAGCGTGCAAGCTGCGGGTTGGATGGGTTATCGCAAACTTTACGCTGGAGCAGACCGTGTTTATCGGTCAGCCAGATGGCGTTTCGCATCGCGACGATAAATCCGCCGCGTTCACGCAGGGCAAAACACCCAACTTCTTCATGGAATGAGAGCACCGAGTGCTCTGCGGTGGGCAGATGGTACCGATGGATCTCCCCTTCCAGGATATCCGCCCAGTAGAGCGCCTTCTCTTCTGCACTCCACGTCGGGCATTCGGGCAGATGCCCGGTATAGTTCAACAGCAGCTGCGGTTCAGCCATGACAGTTCCCCAAAATGAAAAAAGCCAGCAATGCTGGCTTTCAGTATATACATCATCGCATTACTGGCGACTGTCATTTGCCTGGCGCAACAGCGTGCGGCTTTCACTCTGGAATCGCGTGGCGTAATCACCGAACCAGTGCTCCACTTTACGGAAACTGTCGATAAAGGCTTGTTTATCGCCGTGTTCCAGCAAGGTGATCGCTTCGCCAAAACGCTGATAATAGCGCTTGATCAGCGCCAGATTATTTTCAGACGACATGATGATGTCGGCGTAAAGCTGCGGATCCTGGGCAAACAGTCGCCCGACCATCGCCAGCTCCAGACGATAGATTGGCGAGGAAAGCGCCAGCAATTGTTCAAGCTGAACGTTCTCTTCCGCCAGGTGCAGCCCATAGGCGAAGGTTGCAAAGTGGCGCAGCGCCTGAATAAACGCCATGTTCTGGTCATGCTCTACCGCGCTAATGCGGTGCAAACGTGCTCCCCAGACCTGGATCTGTTCCAGGAACCACTGGTAGGCTTCCGGCTGCCGTCCGTCACAGTAAACCACTACCTGCTTCGCCAGGCTTCCGCTGTCCGGGCCAAACATCGGGTGTAACCCAAGCACGGGGCCAGTGTGCGCCGCCAGCATTGCCTGTAACGGACCATTTTTAACGGAGGCCAGGTCCACTAGAATACAATCTTCCGGCAGCGGAGGAAGTTTCGCGATTATTTGCTCCGTCACATGGATCGGCACGCTGACGATAACCATTCCGGCGTCTTTCATCAGCTCCGGCGCGTGCGACCAGTCCTCTTTCTCCAGAATACGCACCTGATAGCCAGAAAGCGTCAGCATTTTCTCAAACAGACGCCCCATCTGCCCGTCACCACCGACGATAACCACCGGGCGCAGCGACGGACAGAGGGTTTTGAAGCCCTTGTCGTTTTCGCTGGAATAGGACTCCCGCATCACGCGACGCAGGACGTCCTCAATCAAATCAGGTGATACGCCCAGGGCCTGTGCCTCTTTACGGCGGGAGGCGAGCATAGAGGCCTCACGCTCCGGAACGTAAATCGGCAGTCCGTATTTACTTTTAACCTCGCCGACCTCAGCAACCAGTGCCATGCGGCGCGCCAGAAGATCCAGCAACGCCTTATCCACTTCATCAATTTGATCGCGTAATGCGGTCAATTCAGCAACCATAACTACCCTCTTATGCCAGACGCGTCGCCAGCTGGCCGTTCAAATCTTTGTGGATCTCACGCAGCAGCGCATCGGTGGTTTCCCAGCTAATGCAGGCATCGGTGACCGAGACGCCGGGCTTCATCGCGCTACGCGGCTGTTCCGATGACTGATTGCCTTCATGAATATTACTTTCAATCATCAGGCCGATAATTGAACGGTTGCCATCTTTAATCTGAGCAATCACAGATTCTGCAACCGCAGGCTGGCGACGGTAATCTTTATTCGAATTACCATGACTGCAATCTACCATCAGCGCCGGACGCAGTCCCGCCTGTTCCATCTCTTTTTCACACTGCGCGACATCCGCCGGGCTGTAGTTTGGCGCTTTACCACCGCGCAGGATCACATGCCCGTCCGGGTTGCCCTGCGTTTGCAGCAGGCATACCTGGCCCGCCTGGTTGATCCCGACAAAACGATGGGGCATGGCGGCGGCGCGCATGGCGTTAATCGCCGTGGCCAGGCTGCCGTCGGTACCGTTTTTAAAACCAACCGGCATAGACAGGCCAGACGCCATCTCGCGGTGGGTTTGTGACTCGGTGGTGCGCGCCCCAATCGCAGACCAGCTAAACAGATCGCCGAGGTACTGCGGGCTGTTCGGATCCAGCGCCTCGGTTGCCAGCGGCAGCCCCATGCTGACCAGCTCTACCAGCAGGCGACGCGCAATCTTCAGGCCGGCTTCCACATCAAACGAGCCATCCATGTGCGGATCGTTGATCAACCCTTTCCAGCCAACGGTCGTACGTGGCTTCTCAAAATAGACGCGCATCACCAGATAGAGGCTATCGCTGACCTCCTCCGCTAATGCTTTAAATCGACGAGCGTACTCAATGGCGGTTTCAGGATCGTGAATAGAGCAAGGACCACATACCACCAGCAGGCGCGGATCGCGGCCAGCGATAATGTCAGAAATGGTCTGGCGCGAGTGCTCAATCTGAGCTTCCTGCGCGACGCTCAGCGGGAATTCCGCCTTCAGTTGATCCGGGGTGATTAACACCTGTTCGTCAGTGATATGTACGTTGTTCAGCGCGTCTTTTTGCATGATTGCGATCCTGTCAAACTCGTTTGCGATAGTGGTTTTCCTCGAAGAGGTGACACAACGATATCACATTAAGTAAAGATTTCAATCCAAAATACGTACACATTACTTTACATCAACCCTTTAATTGCAAAAGTCATGGCCTAAATTCGTAAATTTAAAATTACACACGCACGCCTGTAAGTCAGGCTATGCTCACAAAAAGGAGAATAGCCATGCGTTCAATTATTTTTATGTTGTTGTCGCTGATTTTGTCGGGTTGCCAGATCAATCCTTATACTTTTCAGCCTGACTGGACCAGCCCGGACTGGTTCACGGCCGGTAAAGAAGACGCTATGAATGGTGTTCCGGTTAAAGATAACCAGGCTCTGGCCGATAGTTTTAATGACCCTCAGGTTGATCGAGCGGAATATCTTCGTGGCTACGCTGACGGACAGAAAAAAATATGCGAAGAGGGCTTTATTCACGCCTGGGGATTAGCGGGCAAATCATTTCCTGCCAGCTGCGATGCAACTGAAAATGCAGTAAAACTGCATGAATCCTGGCAACAAGGATTGGATGAAAGTATGCGTTCCAGCAGGCTTAATTGAGCCTGCCTTAATTCCTCTGAATATAGCTCACTGTAAGATTTAGCTTAGGTCAAAACAGGGATATTTCTGACATAATGACGGCTTTGATAAACAATGGTATTCTGCCGACAATTCTTAAGGACATCTATTTCCGGGGCGGTTTGGCGGATTCTGATGAGAAATGCAATCTTGATCGCTTTGCTCCGACTCCCCCTGGCGCTAATACTGTTCATTTTAGTAGCCCCTGCAACGGCAGGCTCGTACACGGAAACGGATAAATCAGTACGTTCGATTGTTTCTGGCATTGTGAGCTACACCCGATGGCCAGCACTGTCCGGCCAGCCTAAGCTCTGTATTTATGCCTCTTCCCATTACAGACAGGCGCTCAGCAGTGAAGATGAACACAACCCGTTGCCCTATAGTCCTGTCATTGTGCATAGCGATCGGGAAGCACTCGCAGCAAGGTGTGATGCCCTCTATTTCGGGAGCGAGTCGCCGGCAAAACAACAGGAAATAATAAATCAATATCAGGGCCAGGCGTTGCTATTAATGTCAGAACAAAATCCTGAATGCGTTATTGGCAGCGCATTTTGTCTGATAATAGAGCACAACCTCGTCAGGTTTTCCGTAAATCTGGATGCGCTGGCGCGCAGTGGCGTAAGAGTCAATCCGGATGTATTAATGCTCGCACGGAATAAGAAGCATGAATAAGGAAGTCGCACCAACACCGCGTCCGACGTTTAAAAGAACGTTGCGACGAATCAGCATGATAAGCGTCATTATAACGATGACGTTTATATGGTTGCTGCTGTGTTTCGCTTCCGTGGTGACATTAAAGCAATACGCGCAAAAAAACCTCGAACTTACCGGCGCCACCATGAGCCACAGCCTTGAAGCCTCTCTGGTGTTCAACGATGCCGTGGCGGCAAATGAAACGCTGGCGACCCTCGGCAAGCAGGGACAGTTTGCCGTGGCGGAAGTGCTTAACGCACATCATAAACGGTTTGCCTGGTGGTCATGGAACCCGGCGGATAATACCGACACGCTGGGCGCGCTGGTCAACCGGTGGTTGTTCCCTGTTCCTGTCGCACAGCCCATCATACATAACGGCAATGTGATTGGCGAAATTCGTCTGACCGCGCGAGACAGCCTGATTAGCCACTTTATCTGGCTCTCATTTGCGGTCCTCACCGGCTGCATTCTTTTTGCCTCTGCCGTCGCATTGACCATCACCCGCTCGCTACATCATGGCATGGTTGTTGAAATGCAAAACATCACTGATGTTGTGCATGACGTTCGCACTAACCGCAACTTCTCTCGCCGGGTAACGGAAGGCCGCATTGAAGAGTTCCACCAGTTTGGTGAAGACTTCAACAGCCTGCTGGATGAAATGGAAGAGTGGCAGCTCAAGCTACAGGCGAAAAACGCTCAACTGTTGCGTACCGCCATGCACGATCCGCTCACGGGGCTTGCAAACCGCGCCGCGTTTCGCAACAACATTGCGGCATTAATGAACGACGCTTCAGCAAAAACCAATTCTGCCCTGCTCTTCCTGGACGGTGATAACTTCAAGGTTATCAATGACACCTGGGGTCATGCCGCGGGTGACTGCGTACTGATCGAAGCCGCCAAAAGGATGGTCGAGTTTGGCGAAAAACGTCATCAGTCTTACCGTCTTGGCGGCGATGAATTTGCCATGATCCTTTACGGCGTCCACACCGCACGTGAGGTCGAATTTATTTGCGCTGCGCTGTCGCAGCAATTTATCCGTCCGTTTGATCTGCATAACGGGCACACAGCATCAATGTCCCTCAGCATTGGCTTTGCTCTGGCGTGGGAAAATGCCTCCGTTGAAGCATTACTGGAGCAAGCCGATCGCAATATGTATCTGGTCAAAAACCAGCGTTCGAAAACAATATCCTGAAAGGAAGACGATATGTTAAAGCGATACTTTGCGCCGTTAATACTGGCATCACTGGTAATGTCCGGATGCCAGTCATCCCCTGAAGGAAAATTCACGCCAGAGCAAATTGCGGCCATGAAATCCTACGGCTTTAACGAACTGAATGGCGACTGGTCTCTGGGCCTGTCGGATAAGATCCTGTTTGATAAAAATGACGCCAGGCTGCGCCCGGAAAGTGAAACGCAGATCCAGACTATGGCCTCACGCCTGGCGGCAACCGGTCTGAACCACGCCAGGATGGATGGCCATACGGATAACTATGGCGAAGAGAGCTACAACGAAGCGCTTTCGTTAAAACGTGCCAATGTTGTGGCGGATGCCTGGGCGAAGGGCGCGAACATCCCGCGCAGCAATCTCACTACGCGGGGCTTAGGCAAAAAATACCCTGTCAGCAGCAACCGCACTGCGCAGGGGCGCGCTGAAAACCGCCGGGTTGCGGTAGTCATCAGCACGCCTTAAGGCTATTTAACGGCTGTTCCGGCGAGCGACACGCCTGAACCTGCTCGCCAGCGCAGCCAGTCAATCACAATAAAGACCGCCAGACTGACGCCCATTACCGGCAACGCCAGCCCCAGCAGGAGGCTTATCAGGAACGTCATTCCACTTCCCCACAGCGGCAATGCCAGCCAGCTTTGGCAGAGCGTCTGTACCGGATTCGCGGCTGACGTTGCAGGGCGACGCATCCACCACATCCGGTATCCCCAGATAATTAACACACACAGCGCAACGCCAAACGCGATGAGCAGCAGCTGATTTGCCAGACCAAACAGGATCCCCATATGGAAATCCACGCCCCAGCGGGTGAGTTTAGCCATCAGCGGGAAATCCCCGAAGCGAGTGCTGTCCAGCACCTTCAGTGAGTGGGGATCCACGGCAACGGCATCAACCTGCGTTGGCCAGCGGCGATCGATTTCCGTCACCGTCCAGGCCTGGTCGACCCTGCTTGCCGGACGGATCTCAACGTTGTTCGCATCAATCCCTGACTGGCGGGCGACCTGCAATACGTTGTCAAAAAGCGACAGTTTGACTGGCATTTCAGGCATCGTCATTTCCCCGTGATGACCACGATGTTCGGCGTGTTCATCCCTCATTTCCGGCGCACCGGAAAGGGTGGTATTTACCTGCGGCGTCAGCCAGTTCATCTCTGCACGCAGCTTATCGACGTTGCCACCGGCCCATTGTGACCAGGTTAACCCGGTGACTGAGAACAGCAGCATTCCCGCCAGTAACGTCCAGCCTAAGATCACATGCAGGCGACGACGATTCTGGAAACGATTGTTAATACGGCGCTTCGGTCGGGTGTAGAACCACAGCGCGATCCCGCCCAGGGCAGCAACCCACATCCACGAGGCGGCTAACTCGCTATAGAGGCGCCCGATGTTGCCCAGCATCAGCGAGGTATGCAGATAATCGATAGTCTGACGCAGCGGTAAAATCCCGCTGGTGCCGTACACGGTCATATCCCCTCGAATCTCAAGGCTGGTGGGATCAATAAAAATAGCCCGATGCTCGGAGGGACCCAGCGCCGGGTCGGCAAACATCACGCGGGTCGTTTCGCCCTCTTCCAGCCCCGGACGTACAGCATGTAAACGCAGCGCTGAACCCACGGCCTTTTCCGCCACGGCAATTTGTTCAGCAAGAGGCTGCGCCTCACCCACGGCATCCGTGTGGAGTGCATGATGGTACAGCGCCTTTTCAAGCTGCGGCGTGGCGACATACAGCGTTCCGGTCAGCGCTGCGAAGAAGATAAACGGACCGACAAACAGCCCGATATAGAAATGGAGGCGACGCAGCAGGTTTCCCCATGCCGCGCGCGGAGTGCAGGTAGTCATACTTTTCCTTTTTAAGGCAAAAAGTGAGTGATTTTGTTTTAAAGGGAGAAAGCAGACCGACGCGGCGGCGCGCGGGTATCGGGGTAAAGCCAGGGGAAAAAGTGCCAGTGGCTGACCGCCTGACGAGGCGGTTTCACGCGCAGCCGCTGCAACACCACGCTGAGCAGAACGATAAGCGCCAGCATCACGCCCGGCACATGCGCTAACAGCACGCAGTAGCCGCATGCTTCCGCATGGTCAACTGGCATAGAATGCGGCATATCACCATGATGCTCGTCCATCGACATCATGCTCATGTCATGGTGCATACCCGGCATGGCGCTCATGGGATCTTTTTGCAGCGAGACGGAGATCAGCGGCGCCACGACGATCAGCAGGATCGCAAACAGCGCGGTCAATGCCGCTGCGCGTTTCCAGTTACGCTGATGCAGTACGTTATCCACTTACCCTCCACCCAAGAGGCGAACATTGTAAATGATTTATGACGGAAGGGTTAACGCGAGAGGTGCGATGGGATAAAAAAAGGGCCAGCCTTTCGGCCAGCCCTTTCTAACAGGATGTCGCTTAAGCGAATCTTAGTTCAGACGCTCTTTAATACGAGCAGACTTACCAGTACGCTCACGCAGGTAGTACAGTTTAGCTTTACGTACAGCACCACGACGTTTAACAGCAATGCTGTCAACTACCGGAGAGTGAGTCTGGAAGACACGCTCAACGCCTTCGCCGTTGGAAATTTTACGAACAGTGAATGCAGAGTGCAGACCGCGGTTACGAATAGCGATAACCACGCCCTCGAATGCCTGCAGACGTTTTTTGGAACCTTCAACAACCCATACTTTCACTTCCACGGTGTCACCTGGACGGAAGGAAGGTACGTCCTGCTTCATCTGCTCTTGTTCAAGTTGCTTAATAATGTTGCTCATAATTTAATCTCTTATCCTGGGTAAACTGATATTCGGGAGCGTATTACGCTTTCCCATCATGTTCATGCTGCTGGTGCGCGTGTTCAGTTTTGAACTCGGCCAGCAACTTTGCTTGCTCTTCAGTCAGAGCCAGGTTTTCCAGAAGTTCAGGTCTTCTAAGCCAGGTTCGGCCCAGCGACTGCTTCAAACGCCAGCGACGTATCTCGGCATGGTTTCCAGACAGTAACACTGCCGGGACTTCCATCCCTTCTAACACTTCAGGACGAGTATAGTGTGGACAGTCCAGCAATCCATCGGCAAACGAATCTTCTGTCGCCGAAGCTTCATGGCCCAGTACACCCGGAATGAACCGGGCAACGGAGTCAATCAGCGTCATTGCTGGTAACTCACCACCGCTGAGAACGTAATCGCCGATAGACCATTCTTCGTCAATCTCGGTTTGAATTACGCGCTCATCTATCCCTTCGTAGCGACCACAGACCAGAATCAGCTTTTGATTCGTCGCCAGTTCGCTCACGCCCGCTTGATCAAGCTTGCGTCCCTGAGGTGACAGATAAATCACCTTCGCGCCTTCACCTGCCGCGGCTTTTGCTGTGTGAATGGCGTCCCGTAAGGGTTGCACCATCATCAACATCCCCGGTCCGCCGCCGTAAGGACGATCGTCCACGGTACGGTGCCGGTCGTGCGTGAAGTCACGAGGACTCCAGCTCTGGATGCTCAGCAGGCCATTCTTTACTGCCCGGCCAGTTACCCCGTAATCGGTAATCGCGCGGAACATTTCAGGAAACAGGCTAATTATGCCAATCCACATAGCGCCGTCTTTTACCGTTTATCCGGAGAATTTAAAAACCAGGATCCCAATCTACTTCAATGGTTTGAGTAGTGAGATCGACTTTCTTGATAACCTGTCCATCGAGGAACGGAACCAACCGCTCCTTGATGCCAAATGCATCTTTCAGGTTTGCCTTAATGACGAGAACGTCATTTGACCCGGTTTCCATCATGTCGATGACTTTCCCCAGGCTGTAGCCTTCAGTGGTCACTACCTGGCAACCCATAAGGTCTTTCCAGTAGTAGTCACCCTCTTCCAGCTGTGGCAACTGCGACGAATCCACGACAATTTCACAATTAGTCAGCGCATTCGCGGCATCACGATCGTCAATGCCTTTCAGCTTGATGATGATGTCCTGATTGTGGTGACGCCAGCTTTCCAGCTCGACCTCTTCCCACTTACCGGCTTTCTGGATAAACCAGGGCTGGTAATTAAAAATGCTATCAGCGTCTTCAGTGGAGGAAAACACTCTGAGCCAACCACGGATACCGTAGCAAGAACCCATTTTTCCCAATACGATCGGTTCAACAGGTGCTTTATTGCTCATCATGACCACCGTGACAGATTAAGCTGCTTTGTTTGCTGCTTTGATCAGCGTAGCAACGCGATCGGAAACAGTAGCGCCCTGGCCAACCCAGTGAGCGATACGATCCAGATCCAGACGGGTTTCTTCTTCTGCGCCAGCGGCCAGTGGGTTGAAGAAACCAACGCGCTCGATGAAGCGACCGTTGCGTGCATTACGGCTGTCAGTCACAACAACCTGGTAGAACGGACGCTTTTTAGCGCCGTGACGAGCTAAACGAATAGTTACCATAACATCCTCTTGTGTGAATAAAACAACCGGGCCCCATCGAGGAACGGAGCCCGGGTGTCATATTAAAAGCCCGAAAATTTTACTCATTTTCGGGCAAAAAGCAATCTCAAAAGCGATTAACGCCCAGGAAAACCGGGAGGCATCATGCCTTTCATGCCGCGCATCATCTTCGCCATGCCGCCTTTCTTCATTTTCTTCATCATGCGCTGCATGTCGTCGAACTGTTTCAGAAGGCGGTTAACGTCCTGCACCTGCATGCCGCAACCGGCTGCGATACGGCGTTTACGGGAACCTTTGATGATTTCTGGCTTCGCGCGCTCTTTCAGCGTCATCGAGTTGATGATGGCCTCCATACGCACCAGCACTTTGTCATCCATCTGGGATTTGACGTTGTCCGGGATCTGGCCCATGCCTGGCAGTTTGCCCATCAGGCTTGCCATGCCGCCCATGTTTTTCATCTGACGCAGCTGCTCAAGGAAGTCGGTCAGATCGAAACCGTCGCCCTTTTTCAGCTTGCTGGCGAGTTTTTCCGCCTGCGCGCGGTCAACCTTGCTTTCAATATCTTCGATCAGCGACAGCACGTCGCCCATGCCGAGGATACGGGAGGCAATACGATCCGGATGGAACGGCTCCAGCGCTTCGGTTTTCTCGCCCACGCCGAGGAACTTGATTGGCTTACCGGTGATATGACGAATAGAGAGCGCCGCACCGCCGCGGGCATCGCCGTCGACTTTGGTCAGCACCACGCCGGTTAACGGCAGGGCTTCGTTAAACGCTTTTGCGGTGTTCGCCGCATCCTGACCGGTCATGGCGTCAACAACAAACAGGGTCTCTACCGGATTGATAGAGGCATGCACCTGCTTGATTTCGTCCATCATCGCTTCGTCAACGTGCAGACGACCGGCGGTATCCACCAGCAGCACGTCGTAGAATTTCAGCTTCGCCTCTTTCAGCGCCGCGTTAACGATATCGACAGGCTTCTGCGCCACGTCGGACGGGAAGAAGTCAACGCCAACCTGCTCGGCCAACGTTTCCAGCTGTTTGATCGCCGCCGGGCGATACACGTCCGCCGACACCACCAGCACCTTTTTCTTGTGCTTTTCGCGCAGGAATTTCCCCAGCTTACCGACGCTGGTAGTTTTACCCGCACCTTGCAGACCCGCCATCAGCACGACGGCCGGCGGCTGAGCCGCCAGGTTTAGCACCTGGTTCTCTTCGCCCATCGCCGAAACCAGCTCGTTACGGACGATTTTGACGAACTCCTGACCCGGAGTCAGGCTCTTGTTCACTTCATGGCCAACCGCTTTCTCTTTCACGCGGTTGATAAAATCACGCACGACCGGCAACGCGACGTCTGCTTCCAGCAGCGCCATGCGCACTTCGCGCAGCGTTTCCTTGATGTTCTCTTCGGTGAGGCGTCCACGGCCGCTGATGTTGCGCAGCGTGCGCGACAAACGATCGGTTAAATTATCAAACATTGTCTCTCGCCTGGGGTAGAAACGTTAGGTCGCCTGGGCGACACATACACAGAATTTTGCCGGAGTATAACATGAAGGCGCCTTTGTTGTTATGCAACGGTTGGAGCAGGCGTCACGTAACGTTATACTGCTTCTCTTTCTTATTAAGACAACTGTCGACGCCTATATGCCTGTTTTCGCACTGATCGCCCTTGTTGCCTACTCTGTCAGCCTCGCGCTGATCATTCCTGGCCTGCTGCAAAAAAACAGCGGCTGGCGGCGCATGGCTATTCTTTCGGCAGTGATCGCACTGATTAGCCACGCGTTTGCGCTGGAATCACGCATCATTCCCGGCGACGGCAGCGTGCAAAATCTGAGCGTACTGAACGTCGGCTCGCTGGTCAGCCTGATGATCTGTACGGTCATGACCATTGTCGCGTCTAAAAACCGTGGCTGGCTGCTGCTGCCGATAGTCTACGCCTTTGCGCTGATCAACCTGGCGTTAGCCACGTTCATGCCCAATGAGTTTATTACTCACCTGGAAGCCACGCCGGGGATGCTGGTGCATATTGGCCTGTCGCTGTTCTCCTACGCGACGCTGATCATCGCCGCCCTTTACGCCATGCAACTCGCCTGGATTGACTACCAGCTGAAAAATAAAAAGCTGGCGTTTAACCACGAAATGCCGCCGCTGATGGTGATTGAGCGTAAGATGTTCCACATCACCCAGGTCGGTGTGGTTCTGCTGACGCTGACGCTGTGCACGGGCTTGTTTTATATGAAGAACCTGTTCAGCGTGGAGAATATCGATAAAGCGGTCCTCTCCATCATCGCGTGGTTTGTCTATATTGTCCTGTTATGGGGCCATTATCATGAAGGCTGGCGCGGTCGTCGCGTGGTCTGGTTCAACGTAGCGGGTGCGGGCATTCTCACGCTTGCCTATTTTGGTAGCCGCTTCATACAGCAATTTGCTGGCTAAGTAACAAAAGGAGTTCCCCCTGGAACACATCTCTACCACCACGCTGATCGTCATTCTGGTCATCATGGTGGTCATCTCCGCTTATTTCTCTGGCTCTGAAACCGGCATGATGACGCTGAACCGCTACCGGTTACGCCATCGCGCCAAGCAGGGTAACCGTGCCGCGCGTCGTGTCGAAAAGCTTCTGCGTAAGCCGGACCGGCTGATTAGCCTGGTGCTTATCGGTAACAACCTGGTCAATATTCTCGCCTCTGCACTGGGCACCATCGTCGGGATGCGTCTATACGGCAACGCAGGCGTGGCGATTGCCACAGGTGTGCTCACGTTTGTGGTGCTGGTGTTTGCGGAAGTGCTGCCCAAAACCATCGCCGCGCTTTACCCGGAAAAAGTCGCCTACCCGAGCAGCTTCCTGTTAGCACCGCTGCTTATTCTGATGATGCCGCTGGTCTGGCTGCTGAATATGGTGACACGGGTGCTGATGCGCATGGTGGGTATAAAGGCAGACGTCACCATTAGTAGCGCGCTCAGCAAAGACGAACTGCGTACCATCGTGAATGAATCCCGCTCGCAGATCTCCCGCCGCAATCAGGACATGCTCCTGTCGGTGCTGGATCTGGAAAAGGTCAGCGTTGACGACATCATGGTGCCGCGCAATGAAATCGTCGGGATTGATATCAACGACGACTGGAAGGCCATTGTCCGCCAGCTGACGCACTCCCCGCACGGGCGTATCGTCCTCTATCGCGATTCTCTCGACGATGCCATCAGCATGCTGCGCGTGCGCGAGGCCTATCGTCTGATGACTGAGAAAAACGAGTTCACCAAAGAGGTAATGCTGCGCGCCGCCGACGAAATTTACTACGTGCCGGAAGGCACCCCACTCAGCACGCAGCTGGTGAAGTTCCAGCGAAACAAGAAGAAAGTAGGCCTGGTGGTGGATGAATACGGCGACATACAGGGGCTGGTGACGGTCGAAGATATTCTGGAAGAGATTGTAGGGGACTTTACCACGTCAATGTCGCCTTCCCTTGCGGAAGAAGTCACCCCGCAAAACGACGGGTCAGTGCTTATCGACGGCAGCGCCAACATTCGTGAAATCAATAAAGCTTTCAACTGGCATTTGCCGGAAGACGAAGCGCGGACGATGAACGGAATGATCCTGGAAGCGCTGGAAGAGATCCCGGCGGCAGGCACGCGCGTGCGCATTGAACAGTATGATATTGATATTCTGGACGTTCAGGACAACATGATTAAGCAGGTGAAGGTCCTGCCCGTTAAGCCTCTACGCGAAAGTATTGCCGAATAAAATGTAGGCCGGGTAAGGCGAACGCCGCCACCCGGCACTACAGGCAGCACGTTATGCTTTCGCTTTCGCCACGGTCACCATCGCAGCGCGAATAGTACGACCGTTCAGGGTATACCCTTTCTGCATAACGCCCAGCACGTTACCCGCGGCAACGTCTTCGGATTCCACCATCGCAATGGCCTGGTGAACGTTTGGATCCAGCGGTACATCCGTATCGGCAATCACTTCAACACCGAACTTACGCACCACATCCAGCATGGATTTCAGCGTCAGCTCAATGCCTTCAATCATCGCCGCGTTATCCGGGTTAGCTTTATCCGCCACTTCCAGCGCGCGATCCAGGCTGTCGATCACCGGAAGCAGTTCGTTGACGAATTTCTCCAGCGCAAATTTGTGCGCCTTTTCAACGTCCAGCTCGGTACGACGGCGCAGGTTTTCCATTTCCGCTTTGATACGCAGTACGCCATCGCGTTCGCGATTCTGCGCTTCTACCAACTGAGCTTCCAGGTTGGCAATTTTTTCATCGCGCGGGTCCACCTGCTCAGCAGACGTGTCTGGCTCTACTGCCTCAACTTCATCGTGCTGTTCCGTGATAATTTCTTCAGGGGCTTGCCCCTCAGGCGTTTTCTGTTCTTTACTACTCATGAATTTCTCCGCGTTTTTCTGCATTCATCTCGCTAACTTCGCTTATTATGGGGATCAGTTTCCTGGATTCAAGGGAACAAGGCAGATTGTCATCATTCATCAGGCACAAGGACCTCCAGAAAATGAATAATCATTTCAGGTGTATTGGGATCGTCGGCCATCCGCGTCACCCTACCGCATTGACGACACATGAAATGTTGTATCGCTGGCTGTGTGGTAAAGGCTATGAAGTGATGGTCGAGCAGCAGATCGCCCAGGAGTTGCAGCTTAAAAGCGTCAGAACCGGCACGCTGGCGGAAATTGGCCAGCAGGCGGATCTCGCCGTGGTGGTCGGTGGCGACGGCAATATGCTGGGCGCGGCGCGAACGCTGGCTCGCTATGATATTAAGGTTATTGGTATTAACCGTGGCAATCTCGGTTTCCTGACCGACCTCGACCCGGACAATGCGCAGCAGCAGCTGGCGGACGTGCTGGAAGGCCACTATATCAGTGAAAAACGGTTTTTACTGGAAGCCCAGGTGTGTCAGCAGGACTGCCAGAAGCGCATCAGCACCGCCATTAACGAGGTGGTTCTCCATCCCGGTAAAGTGGCGCACATGATCGAGTTCGAAGTCTATATCGACGAAATCTTCGCTTTCTCGCAGCGTTCTGACGGGCTGATTATTTCAACCCCGACGGGGTCAACTGCCTACTCGCTTTCAGCCGGAGGCCCAATCCTGACGCCATCGCTGGATGCCATTACCCTGGTGCCGATGTTCCCGCATACGCTCTCGGCGCGTCCGCTGGTGATCAACGGCGACAGCACCATCCGCCTGCGTTTTTCCCATCGCCGTAACGACCTGGAGATCAGCTGCGACAGTCAGATTGCGCTCCCCATTCAGGAAGGTGAAGATGTCCTCATTCGCCGCTGCGATTACCATCTGAACCTGATTCACCCGAAAGATTACAGCTATTTCAACACATTAAGCTCCAAGCTCGGCTGGTCAAAAAAATTGTTCTGATTTTGCATCCAGCACTTTACTGTATATAAAACCAGTTTATACTGTATACAAACACAGTTATGGTTTTTCATACAGGAAAACAATTATGCTGGCACAACTGACCATCAGCAACTTTGCCATTGTTCGTGAGCTTGAGATCGACTTCCATAGCGGAATGACGGCGATTACCGGAGAAACCGGTGCAGGTAAATCCATTGCCATTGATGCCCTCGGCTTGTGCCTCGGCGGTCGTGCTGAGGGGGATATGGTGCGCACAGGCGCCGCCCGTGCCGATCTCTGCGCCCGCTTCTCGTTGAAAGACACACCTGCCGCCCTGCGCTGGCTGGAAGCGAACCAGCTCGAAGACGGACGTGAGTGTTTACTTCGCCGCGTCATCAGCAGCGATGGCCGCTCCCGCGGTTTTATCAATGGTACAGCGGTTCCCCTTTCCCAGCTTCGCGAGCTGGGCCAGCTGCTCATCCAGATCCATGGTCAGCATGCGCACCAGCAGTTAATCAAACCCGAACAACAGAAAGCCCTGCTTGATGGCTACGCAGGTGAGTACGCGCTTACTCAACTCATGGCGGAGCACTATCGTCAGTGGCATCAAAGCTGCCGCGAACTTGCGCAGCATCAGCAGCAAAGCCAGGAGCGTACCGCGCGCGCCGAGCTGCTGGAATATCAGCTGAAAGAGCTGAACGAATTTAACCCGCAGGCGGGTGAATTTGAGCAAATCGACGAAGAGTACAAGCGTCTGGCCAACAGCGGTCAGCTGCTTTCCACCAGCCAGACTGCCCTTAACATGCTGGCGGATGGCGAAGACGTGAATTTGCAGAGCCAGCTGTATAACGTGCGTCAGCTTGTGACCGAACTGACCGGCATGGACAATAAGCTTTCTGGCGTACTGGAAATGCTGGAAGAGGCCGCGATTCAGATTTCAGAAGCCGGGGATGAGCTGCGCCACTATTGTGAACGTCTGGATCTCGACCCGAACCGTCTGTTCGAACTTGAGCAACGCATCTCCCGTCAGATTTCACTGGCGCGTAAGCATCACGTAACCCCGGAAGAGCTGCCGAATTACTATCAGTCTCTGCTGGAGGAACAGCAGCAGCTGGACGATCAGGCCGATTCCCTTGAAACCTTGTCTCTGGCGGTCAATCTGCATCATCAGCAGGCGCTGGAAACGGCGAAACGGCTGCATGACGTGCGGCAACACTATGCGCTGGAGCTTAGCCAGCACATTACCGACAGCATGCATACGCTGGCGATGCCGCATGGGGTGTTCACCATAGATGTTCGCTTTGAAGAGAATCACCTGACGGCGGAAGGCGCAGACCGCGTAGAATTCCGCGTCACCACCAACCCGGGCCAGCCTTTGCAGGCGATTTCGAAAGTGGCTTCCGGCGGTGAACTGTCGCGTATCGCCCTGGCCATTCAGGTGATTACCGCCCGTAAAATGGAAACCCCGGCGTTGATTTTCGATGAAGTGGATGTGGGTATCAGCGGCCCGACCGCGGCCGTTGTCGGCAAACTGCTGCGTCAGTTAGGTGAATCGACGCAGGTCATGTGTGTGACTCACCTGCCGCAGGTCGCCGGTTGTGGTCATCACCACTTTATCGTCAGCAAGGAAACCGATGGCGAAATGACGGAAACGCACATGAAGCCGCTGGATAAACGCTCACGCTTGCAGGAGCTGGCACGCCTGCTCGGCGGCAGTGAAGTCACCCGCAATACGCTTGCGAATGCGAAAGAACTGCTGGCGGCATAAACTTTTTCGGGATCTCAGGGTCATACAGAACAACAAAAACGCCGCAAGACCGGTTTCAAAGTGGGGCAAGGTCTATTATCATCGGCATATTACATATGAGCCGCGTACTGCTCGGGCCCGAAAAGGAATCAAATCACTATGCGCTGTAAAACGCTGACCGCTGCCGCAGCGGTTCTTCTGATGTTGACCGCAGGCTGTTCCACTCTGGAGAAAGTGGTTTACCGTCCTGACATCAACCAGGGGAACTACCTTACCCCTAACGATGTGTCCAAAATCCGCGTGGGTATGACACAACAGCAGGTCGCTTATGCCCTGGGAACCCCGATGATGTCCGATCCGTTCGGCACAAACACCTGGTTCTATGTATTCCGCCAGCAGCCTGGTCATGAAGATGTGACCCAGCAAACCCTGACGCTGACCTTCAGCAGTGCCGGCGTGCTGACCAACATCGACAACAAGCCTGCCCTGACCAAATAATCAGGCGTCAGCAACGCAAAAAGGTGCTCATTGAGCACCTTTTTTGTATCTGAATTCTTACGCAGAATCGTAGTCCCGGTAAGCGAAGCGCCACCGGGGGAGAAAGCGCTACTTACCCGATTTCTCCGCTCGCTGACGGCGCAGCTCTTTCGGATCAGCAATCAGCGGGCGATAAATCTCAACCCGATCGCCATCCTTCAGCGCATCAGCAAGCTTAACCGGACGGCTATAAATGCCGACTTTATTCTTCGCCAGGTCAATATCACGGCGAAGTTCAAGGATGCCGGAGGCCCGGATAGCCGCCTCAACGGTGGCGCCCTCTTCAAGCATTACGCGCTGCAAATACTGCTTCTCTGGCAGCGCATACACTACCTCAACAGCAATCTTATGCGACACTGTAAACCTCTTTGGCGCGCGTGGTGAACGCCTGAACCATATTCGAGGCCAGCTCTTTAAAGATACGGCCAAACGCCAGTTCGATCAGCTTATTGGTAAATTCAAAATCCAGATGAAACTCAATGCGGCAGGCGTCAGCGCTCAGCGGCGTAAACTTCCACCCCCCCATCAGTTTTTTAAACGGACCATCCACCAGATGCATCAAAATACTCTGATTGCTCGTCAGGGTATTGCGCGTGGTGAACGTTTTGCTGATCCCCGCTTTGGAGACATCCACGGCCGCAGTCATCTGCGTCGGGCCGGATTCCAGCACCCGGCTACCGGTGCATCCCGGAATAAATTCCGGATAGGACTGAACGTCGTTCACTAACTGATACATTTGTTCCGCGCTGTAAGGAACAAGCGCGGTACGGCTAATCTGAGGCATAGCATTTTCCATGGTCACACAACAGACAAATAATAACATTTATCACCTGTTAAAAAAACGCTAAGCCTTATCTCGTGCTAAGATAGCGCGTTAGACCTCACAGGACGCAATGAGGTGACTTTTTAAAATCAGATTACCGACGGCTTTACGACACTTATGACGAAGAAAAAAGCACATAAACCTGGTTCGGCGACCATTGCGCTTAACAAGCGTGCTCGCCACGAGTATTTCATCGAAGAAGAATTCGAGGCCGGCCTTGCGTTGCAGGGCTGGGAAGTAAAATCGCTGCGTGCCGGGAAAGCCAATATCGGCGACAGCTACGTGATCCTGAAAGACGGTGAGGCCTTCCTGTTCGGCGCGAACTTTACGCCGCTGACCGTCGCCTCTTCACATTACGTCTGCGATCCTACCCGCACCCGTAAGCTGCTGCTGAACAAGCGCGAACTGGAATCCCTCTACGGACGCATCAACCGCGAAGGCTTCACCGTGGTGGCGCTCTCTTTGTACTGGAAAAACGCCTGGTGCAAAGTGAAAATCGGCGTGGCGAAAGGTAAGAAACAGCACGACAAACGTACTGACCTGAAAGCACGCGAGTGGCAGCTCGACAAAGCACGTATCATGAAAAACGCAGGACGTTGATTCTGCGCACTTATTGTACTATTCAATAAGTTAGCGTTTTGGGCTGGTGTCGAGGAAGTAAAATCTGGTATACTGAGTTCAACACTATTGGGGCTGATTCTGGATTCGACGGGATTTGCGAAACCCAAGGTGCATGCCGAGGGGCGGTTTGCCTCGTTAAAAGCCGCAAAAAAATAGTCGCAAACGACGAAAACTACGCTTTAGCAGCTTAATAACCTGCTAAGAGCCCTCTCTCCCTAGCTTCCGCTCTTAAGACGGGGATCAAAGAGAGGTCAAACCCAAAAGAGATCGCGTGGAAACCCTGCCTGGGGTTGAAGCGTTAAAACTAATCAGGCTAGTTCGTCAGTGGCGTGTTTGTCCGCAGCTGGCGTGCGAATGTAAAGACAAACTAAGCATGTAGTACCGAGGATGTAGAAATTTCGGACGCGGGTTCAACTCCCGCCAGCTCCACCACTTTTGATAGGACTGCAACCGGACAGCGGCAATAAAAACAGCCACTTACGGACACTGACCAGACAGTGCGCAGACTGAGAAAAGACAAAAATATGCACGTGAAATGCACGTGCACTTTAAAAGAACCCCAGATCTCACGGTCTGGGGTTTTTCTATTTGTAACTAAGGGTAACAAAAACCCCTCACCCTTTCGCGCTTCGCTCTCCTTGACACTGTTTATTTTTACAGTAAAAATACTGTATGCAATCACAGTGGTTTTCCGGAGGCTTATATGTTCGTTGAACTGGTTTATGACAAGCGTAATGTTGAAGGGCTCCAAGGGGCCAGAGAGATCATCCTGGCTGAACTAACGAAGCGGGTGCACCAGATTTTTCCTGATGCCGAAGTGAAGGTAAAGCCGATGCAGGCGAACGGCTTAAATAGTGATGCCAGCAAAAGCGATCGGGAAAAGCTGAACCGCATGTTAGAGGAAATGTTTGAAGAGGCCGATATGTGGTTAACATCAGAATAACCTACCGCTCGCCTGGTATCGTGAGATAGTCAAAAGATGCCGCTAATGATGTAGCGGCAATTGGCGTTAAATTTGTTTCAACTGGTTTTCAAGCTCCGTCACCCTTCTTAGTAGTTGTCGCACTACCGGCACAATATAAGCTGATGCAACTTCCGCAACATCAACAATCATTCCGTCTTCGATAATGCCGCCCTCACCATCAATAAGCTCCTGTCGTTCGATCAGTTCCTCATTACGTACCAAAATGTCCTGAGCACGAAAACCGGCACGAACCTTATCGGGTGACCATTTAAGCGTATAGAGAATGGACTCCCAGTCCTGAATAAAGCTCACTGCCTCCTCTTCACTGATGACTTTTTTCTCATTCTTGACACGGATATCTGAGACGGCTGGAGTGATAGTCCCGTTGCTGGTCTGAATCACACTTCCGCCCTGAATGAAGTACCAGTACGAACCAAAGGTGCCGTCATCACTGACGCTTATTAACGCACCGCTATTAGCAGCTTGTCCCGAGCTGTGCATGTATCCACCAAAAGCAGCATTGAGTGTATACGTGCCAGTACCAAACCTCGCAACAAACGGTTTGCAGGCAAAGGAATTAGAAGTTGCATTTGTCGTTTTCTGAGTCACAAGCCCCCCAGCTGGGCCGCCGAGAGACGTAGTGAGTGGTGCATCAATTGCAGTCATTCTGTTGATATCTGAATTGTTACCAGAAGCAGCTGCGCCAAGATTTGCGCGAGCACCTGAAGCAGTCTTATCACCTGTTCCGCCCTGGCTGACGCTTAGAGCCGTAGTAAGCCCACTAAGGCTGGTAATGTCGTTGTTTGCACCTTTTTTCGCCAGGGATTTCTGGCCGGGTACGGTAACTGCTGTGCCATTAATAGTAATGGTTACATCAGAAGTACCGTTCATTACATCAGCAAACCCGCTCATGTAACGCTGATACATCGTGAAGGTTTCAGCAATATCCTGCGCCAGGCCATCCACGCTCAGACTGTCGCTCAGAAGAATGGCATATTTAGTTCCAGAAGGTACGGCGGGGTTAGCAGCGGGCGTAACGGTAAGAGAGGTTGCGCTTCCAATCGCGGTAATCTGAAAAACCTGCGCCGGGCTTGTCAGGGCGATAACAGTACAGCCGTTACGAATAAGTGAGCCAGCTGCAGTGAAGTTTGTGCCGGTACCTGTAAGGGTGTTTCCGCTTAGGGCGATAGTGCCGGTGGTATAAATCATATTTTCTCCAGGAAATAAAAAACCCCGCCGGAGCGAGGGTGCATTTAAAGGGTGATATTTTTCAGACGTACATATCGGGAAGAACGGGAAGATTGAGGGGCGTTACCGTGTCATTACCAAAAATGGCATATTGTTCGCGCCCGAGATACTTGCCTCCCTGAACTGATGCGTAACCATTCTGAATTTTTATTCCAAACATTCGATACACATATACTCCGTTAACCTCATGGGTCATTAACCCAAACCTGCCCAGCGGAACATACCCGCTGCCTATGTTCACAGCGCTTTTAGAAGGCGACCAGAGTTGATTGAGGTAAACGAAAGGTCGTTTTGTGGTTGAAAAGGTACAGGCTCCTGCAGCATTGAAAATATTAAGGCCGGTGCCAGGCTGCGGCGCTACGCCACTGGCGAAGATAGCGATGTCTATCGTGCCGGTTGCAGGAGAGTCATCATTTGTTGTCGGAGGGCTGAAAAACCTGACCGTGTTACCGTCGAAGTCAATTGTATTACCGCTGTTACAGCGCCCGAAAACGATATACTTCGACTTGTCGTATCCTGCTATTGTGGGGACAGCCCATCCCCCGGTGGGAACACTGACGGTACCCTTCCAGATACACTGACCTGACTGTGTGGCATTAGTTATCGAGGTGAAGTCTGTACTGTTGCTGATGAGCAGGCCCACCCCACTTGTCTGACCTGTCGGAAATATCTGCCAGAGGCTTCCCGGAAACGTGTAAGTACTCTCCCTTTCGCTGATGCTGTTGTCTTTCATCGTAGAGTTCTGCGTAACCCTGCCCCCAGAAATGGTGACCGAGTTCATTTTATGAAGCAGACCTGAATCAAGGTAAGCCGTCGCATGTGGGATAAACAGTACCTGCGCTCCGGACACATAACCGGCAATGTCCGCGTATTTTGCTTTCTGGTAGCCACTGTCAAAATTAGCACCAAACGACGGGCATCTCAGACCTGCCGTTATCTCCATACGCTTTCCGCCGTCGTTAAGTTCTATCAATAATCCTGTCGGCATTTTATGTCCATGTCCCCAGTACGATGCGACCTCCACCCGGAATATTAATGGTTACGCCATTACCATTAATCACCGTTGTGTTGCCGGAGCCATTGAAAGAAAAATTACCGTTTGTGGCGTAAATCGAGCCGCGAACGGTCACGTTGTTAAACGTCGCGTAGCCAGATTTGTTGATGTGCCAGCCAACGTTCCCGGTTCCGTCCCAGGTTGAAGACTGAATATAGCTGCCGATTTTGGCGTTACCGATCGTCCCGTCACCAATTACTGTGTCCCGGATGATGGCTTGTCCGTTCTGGATAACAAACGGAAGAGTCACGGCGCCGCCTGCCTGAGTCATCACAGCAAAGCGGTCAGCCAGGAAGAGCACCTGCGACTGCATACCCGCTGGCGTATTCTGAACACCAATGCCCATTCCGGCTGCGTACTGGTTGCCATTAGAATCAATAGCTACCTTGATGCTGTACATTGCATTCAGGTTATTATTGATGTCGGCTGTTACCTGGCTGTTCTGGACAATAGCCGCAGACTGGCCGTTAACCGTGACCTTAAGCGAGTTAATTTGCGTCGCAGACGCCTGGGTGAAGTCAGCAAGTGTCTTCGACAAGTCAGTGACATTCGCTGTGTTTCCACCGGCACTGGAATCTAGGGTACGCAACGACTCAGCAACAGCCTTACTGGCGTCAGCCATGACATTGTCGACCCGTTCAATACTGGCTTTGTTATCACCATACTGAACGCTCATAAGGTTGCGCTGGTTAACCTGTGCGAGCGTACTGGTGATCAACGCAATAGCGTTGTTCTGAATGCCGCCGCTGGCCTTGTCCGTTTTCGCTCCCAGCTCTTCAAGACGTGACGCCATTGACGAATCGAGGTCTGTGACAACCTGGCTAAGGTTGGTGATTGAAGCCGTATTCTGCGCACCGACTGCAGCAGCCGAATCAGCTTTATCAGAGGCGGCCTGTGTGGCTGCAGTCAACTGGCTTACCGCGGAAGCGCGAGCTTCAGTTTCCGTTGCTAACGCCTGGCGAACTTCAGTAATACCCGCTTCATTCTGCGCAGTTTGTGCCTCAAGACGAGTAACATCCGTGACGCGTGCTTCCGTCTCAGTAGCGATCACCTCCCGGAGCTGTTCGAATGTCGCAGAGTTAGCCCCCTGCTGCGCAGTCTGGCGCACAACAACATCAGCAATAGCCAGGGCGTTGCCAATGATTGCTTCTGCTGTCTGCTTATTCGAACCTACTGCTGCAGCCAGACCATCGGCGTTCTCCTTAATCGCATCAGACAATTCGGCCAGTTTCTCGCTACTTTCTACGGCACTCTCAATCAGATCCTTGAATACCTCGGAATCTTTAATTTCCTCCAGGATCACATCGGTGATATCGGAAACATCGATGCTCGCCTGTCCGCGCACCCAGTCGGTGTATCCTGACTCGTTGCCGCTACGGTCCACCAGCTGCGCGCGGTACCAGAAAATTTGCCCAGCCTTAAGGCCCATCTGCTGATACTTGCGCTGCGGATAGGGTACGTCTGCCAGCAGCATCGCATCGTCTTCCGTCCCGGTCAGGCTGTACTGAATTTCCGTCTTCAGCGTGTCGTCGGTGTTCGCCGGGAATCCCCAGCTAAGCTCGATACCGAAAACCACATTATCAGAAGCGATGAAGCCGACCGGTTTCGGCGGATTGCCCACTTTACCCGTAAGATTTACTTCTGATGATGTCGCCCATACTGATGAAACGTCGCTGGCGTTCACCGCCCTGACACGGACCAGATAGCGACCCGAGTAGATACCCTGCACTTCAAAGCCGAGAGAAGACGTTCGGGGCACACTAATCCAGTTGCCGCTGTCACGCCGCCATTCCGCCTCGTACGCAACTGCACCCTGAACAGAATCCCAGGCAACGCGCATGGTGGTAATCGCAATGTTCTGGTTAACCGTAGAGTAACTGTCTACGACAATATTTCCTGGGGGAGCCTGAACCCCCGGTGGAATGACACTGACTGGCCGCTCGTCCAGTCTTGCGCCGGTATCAACAGCGGAATAGATATCAGGGTTGTAAGTCGTCCCGGTGACCTCGAAAGTTCCGTCGTTGTTGTCCCGCGTTCCCGTAACACGGAAAAGCGCTATAAACAGATCGTCAGAGTCCACGCCCCAGTTACATTCAGCCTCCGGCGTTTCGCTGTAGGGTGTGGTGACAGTGACTGTGTTTCCGTTAACGGCCTGGACGGTTCTGGCCTGAGCTGTGCCTGATGGAAGATTCAAAAACAGCCTGTTACCGGCTTTCACATCAGCGGCGCGATCGAGGGTTATGTTGCGGCCGTTAACCGCGCTCACCCTGCCGCCGATAGTTCTTCCGGCCAGCTCGTTAGCAGCCACGCCGATCACCTCACCAACAGGGGGAACGTCCATGCCCGTGCTGAAGGTCACCACCTCGCCGATACCGTTGGTAAGCAGCGCCCAGCGCCCCCGCCGGTTTGCCTCTGACTGCCTGGTGCAGCCGATCGCAGTCATTTCGAGCTGACGATAATCGAAGCGCATGGCCAGATCGTTATCGTAAACAGGCTCAGGCGTGTCTTTATAGTGGTTGGCAGGGTCTGACCAGTTCACCAGCGCGGCAGTGTTTCGGGTGGTTTCACTCGGATCCGCAAAGGTAAATTTTCCTTCAACAACGCTGGCGTGGTTATAGATGTGCCACACATCCCGTGGCATATCGGCCAGGACATACATCTTATTGTCGCCCCAGTACGTCATGCCGCGAAATATACCCGCCAGATCACGAAGTACGGTCCAGGCGTCATTACGGTCCTGGATATAAACGTTGCAACGAAAACGAGGCTCCGTCCCGCTGCCGCCCTTGCCGTCTGGTACCAGTTGATCGCAATACTGGGCGATGCGATAAAGTTCCCATTTGTCTATCTGAGTCGCATCGATTCTTTGACCCAGCCCGAAGCGCTCGTTCAGAATGATGTCGTAATAAATCCAGGCAGGGTTATCCGTCCACGCCCATTTAAATACGCCCTCCCATGTACCAGAATAAGTGCGGGTTTCGGGATCATAAGTATCAGGTACACGGATGATTCGCCCTTTCGGATTACACACAACCTGAGGAATGCCATTAGGGAACTGCTTTGCGTCAAACTCTACATACAGCAGCGCTGTGTTAACGTAGCGAAGTTTGGCGTCAATAATTTCAGTAACGGCCACAACGCGCATGGTGTCGACGATATTCACGCTCGTGGAATCCGGCGTGATTCTGCGAACCCGCAACTGCCATCCAGTCGAGGCTTTCGGAAGATTGACGCGGTGACTGCGCTCATAAAGCGACGTGGTTTTGTCATCAACAGCACCGTTAACCACCGTTTCATACGGCCCGCCATCGACCGACAGATCGATAGCATACTCAACGCGGGTGCCGACTTTATCGCCGTTGTTTTTCTGGAGTAAAAGAGTTGGCCATCCCAGGCGAATTCGCAGCGCAGAGAGCTGCGTGTTGGATACCGCGCGCACGTACGGCACAGCCTGTTTCAGCTCATATGAAACCTGAAGTTCGTTTTCAATGCCCGGAAAGCCCTGAATGTAATCCTGGTCCTGAGTACCGGAACGGAACTCGTATTTTACATTATTGAAATTGTAACTTCCGTCGGCGTTCTGGAGAGGCGTGTATGAAGATGAGTCACCAAGGAAAATATTTTTACCATCAAGCCCACCGGCGAACTCCCCCTCCCCAAGAGCAATAAGCACTTTTGCCCTGGCAATGGACTGAATGCTGTCCGGTGCCTCAACAGGCGTTCGGGTCTGATTGCTGCCACCTTTGCCGCGGCCTTTGATGATTGTCGTCGTCATATCGCGTCCATAAAAAAAGCCACCGTTAGGTGGCTTACAGTGGGTGGTTTGGTTTATTGCTGATCTTCTGCATATATCCCGGCGGAGATAATAGCGCCGCCTATTTCTCGCTGACCATAAAGCAGGGGAACGGGATTACCGGAAGCTGTCGTATTAACGGGTCCACCAAACGCATAGGAAGGTTTGTTATCAGGATCTTGCCGCATTCGCAGACCTGAGACCTGAGGAGAGAGCATTTGCACTACACCGCCAACGGCCATCGCGGCACCTACGGAAAACATTAGGTTACTTGCTGCAATACTAACTCCTGGCATCCATATGGCCGCAGCCACCAAAGCCGTTCCGAGCAATGCCTGGAAAACTCCCGCTCTTTTGCTTCCCCTTATTACAGGGATTATTCTCAGTTCATCCCCTGGGCCCAGGAGCTCAAACTCTTCGTGTCCGATATTGCGGCGATCCCGGAAAATAACAAAATCCAGTCCCTTTGCCCGAGCTTCACGCAGATAAGCATCAAAGCCGTCAATGGTGTTAGAAAGCGCCCTGAACACTTCGCTGGCAGACGTTAGTGCGCGGCGATGTGTCCTGCCAAATCGCTGAGCCATTGAGCCGCTGAGTTTAATGACGGTTTTTCTTTCCATTACATCAAATCCTTATAACGCAGAATTTTGATGGTACGGTCACGATAATAGCCGCCGTAAGGAATGCGCTGGCTTAGCTGACCGTACATGTGATGCAGTAGCATGTTGCCATCAAGCAAAATCCCGGCATGGTTCGGGACGGTGGACTGAACCTGCATGATAACCATGTCACCGGGCTGAGCGGGGCCGTCGTACTCACGGAAACCGCATTCCTGCCAGTTATCCATATAGAGATTTTCACCCTGCTCCCACCAGTGGCGATCTACGCTGTAGTTGGGCAGTTCAATGCCGTGCTCGATGCGGAAATAGTCCATGATGAGAGACCAGCAGTCTGCATACCCGAGTACAAACTGGCGCCCTGTGAGGGGGCGGTCTCCGCGAGGCATGACGGTGCGAATGTCGCCCTCCGGCCACGATGCAATAATCCAGGGCAGTTCCGTGGCATCACACATCAGCATGTCGAGTTCGCTCGGCTGAGTTGTTGCCCCGTCGCCGGGATGGCTGTGGACGATCGCCACCACAGTGCCCTGCTCTTCGGCGGCCGCATAATCCTCAGGATTAAGTTCAAATTGCTCAGTCGGCGACTCAGCATTATTTTTGCAGGGGATGTATTTCTCCACCCGCCCCTTCTGAATAACCACGCCACAGCACTCCTCGGGGAAGGATGCGGCGGCATGCGCCAGAATGGCGCTAACTGTTTTGTCGCGCATGATTATCCTCTCAGAAGTGAAGCGCCGGGGAACCCGCCATAATCCAGCTGTTCATTCTCTCCGAAGCGAGGTTTACAGCCCGTTGACAGCAGTCCGGAGCAAACATCCTGTGAAGGATCGTCCACCCGATTGCCGTCTTTATCGAACCAGCCGTTTTGCCCGGCGTAGGTGCAGCCGTTCCCGGTTTTGTACCAGCCCCGCATGCACCACGTGCACATTGGCTGAATTTGCCGGGTCGGAATGAGTTGCCCTCGCAAATCGGCTGGACTGGAAAGCTCAAACTCTACGGTTTCATCGTCTGACCCTGATTTACGGTCGATGTAATAAACCTGTTTGCGCTCCTCGTTGGGATTCGCAGTCGGGTTCCCATCAGGGAAGTTTCTGGCGTCCAGATAGTGTGCGAAAGTGTCATGGATGATCACCTTTGCTTTAGCCATCCCCTGAAATCTTCGGCACAGCGCGCCAATCGTGCCGCTGATGTTTGCAACTGTGAGAGACGGCCGTGAACTCTGGCCGTCACTGCTGACAGATATGCCGGTCAGTTCATACGGCCACGCGCCATACTCCTGCCCCTGCCACCACACCGACTTCGGCTCAAGTTTTGACTCGTCGCCGCCTGCGGCGATGATTTCCGCCTCGGTATGCGGGATTGTCTCGTTGTGAAAGCGAAGAATACCCGCACCGAACGCTGAGCCGTCCACCTCGATCAGGCGGACGCGCTTACCCGGTTCCAGTTTCTGGACATCAGATGAAATACTCATGGATGGTATGCCTGTATGAATGTGCTGCTGAGGGTGTATTTTTTGTTGCCGTGGGTAGATATCTGGAAGGATTCCGCGCGCCATAAACCTGAAGGCTCAAGCGGCGGCTTCCAGATAAATGACTTCCACCCTGTATGTCTGTACAGAAAGTTTTTAATGGCCTGAATGTAAGCCTCGTCGCCGGTAAAGCTCACGCTCCACTGAGGTGTTACCGGGTTGATGCCGTCCCCGGCCACCTGTGTATAGCCATCGCCAAACTGCGCCTTTCGGGTACGAAAATTTGTATCAACCTGAGAGGCAACCTTTGGGCACCAGCTGAAGGTTTCGACTGCCATGGTTAAACTCCCTTGATTAATCGCCACAGAGGCGAGCCCGGCATGCTGGCCTGTTCGTTAATGACACCAGTGATGGCATCTTTCAGTTGTCTGCCAGCGGCGCCGGCGGTTCCCTGACTTGCAGCCTGTGGTGATCCACCCTGAATATTGATATCGCCGAAGTTAACTGAAGGCAGGCCGCCGGAGACCTGCGGAGTACCAATTGCCCGAACGCCCAGCGAACCATCAGCGGCGCGCGTAAGCGGCATAATGGCTTCCGGACCAGCCTCGGCAAAAACCCCTGCGCCTTTGGCAAAAGCAAACAGCTGAGGCGTCTGGAAAACGCCATTGCTGTATGCGCTCAGGGACGGAGAGTCGTAAACATTACCCTTCGCATTAAATGTGAAGTTCGCGCCAGCATTCTGAATAGCGGTACCGCTGCTGGCGGTTGCGGCTGACGTGGCACCAAAACTGAACAGTGATCCAATTGAGCTGACGCCATTAGCAACAGCCATGTTCACCAGAACGTTCTGGATAATCTTCAGTACGCTCACGCCCCAGTCCTTCCAGCTGTCAACGTTGCCATTGAGCATGTCGGTGATCGTGGTGACCGCGCCACCCATGGCCTGCTTCATGCCGTCAGCGGCCATGGAAGAATAATCAGTGGCTTCGTCCACCCAGTTCGCATAACCCTCAGACAGTCCCGTCATCCAGTCGTCACGCTGCGCATCAGAAGCTGCGTAATATCCCTCCTGGTCGCGCAGGCGCTCTTCGAGGTAGCGCTTATTAAGTGCCAGCCCCTGCTGATAGAACGTCTCGTCGATTTCACCAGCCTGACGCTGGCGGAGAAGATCGGTATTCTTCTGCTCAAACTCCTTACGCAGATTGAACTGCTCCTGAAGTCTTTCACGGAACCTGGTTCCCTGCCCGTAGCCCAGCAGTTGCGCTTCATTGGCTGCGCGGGCGCTGGCGTTACTGTCGGCAAGGTTGGCTTCGTAATTTCGCAGTTGCTCACGTAATTTAACCTGGTCAATCAGCGCAGCATTCTGCAATACCGTCTTTTTCTGGGCTTCTGTCAGAGAAGCAAGCTCCCCTTGGCTAACCTGGTATTTCAGTTTTGCCAGTTCGGTATTTTGACCAGCCAGAGCAATCTGCTCTTTCTGCTGCTTGATCAGCTTGTCATACGTATCAACTGTTTTTTCAGCTTCCGATTTACCGCCTTTATGGCGGCTGGAGTCACGAATTGCTTGTAATTGCCTGGCAGACTCAACTTCCATGCTGACATATTTCTCACGCCAACCAGCTGGAAGGTTCAGATCAGATGCATCGAATTCTGCCTGCTTTCGAGCCTTATCCAATCCCTGAAGGCCAGATAGCTCAAGCTGTCGCTGTGCTTTCTCAATAGCTTGTTGTTGCTTTGAATCAAGCGCTGGAAGGACTGGTCCTGAATATTTTGGCGGTGATACTGGTGTATACTGCTTGGTTACTTTGTTCAGACGATCATACATTTCCGTCAAAGAGCCAACCGCACCTGCCATTTCAACGGTTTTATTTATAGCCTCTCCCTGAAGCTTATTTTGATTTGATATTGTCTGATTTAATCTCGAAGTGGTTTCTGCTATATCCCTGGAAATTTTATCATATTCGCGCTGGTATTTTATCGCATTAATGACATAACCGTTATTGGTGTCATTCTCTACGCCGAACTGTTTAGCTAAGTCCGTATATTGCTTAATAGACGCACTTGCGCTGTCTTGCTGATCTCTTAAATCATTTAATTTCCGCTTTAAAGCATCAATTGAGTCTCCGGCATCAGCTATAGCCCCCTTAATTTGTGCCGGACTCATCTGTTTCGACTTTTCTACTACTTCATCCAAAGTCGATGCGTACTGAATAGCAGATTCGCGCGCTTGCTCCTGTTTTTGATACATGGCGTACCAGGCACCTACACCAAGCATCAGAATTCCAGGAATGCCACCAACAAGGGATAGCAGCCCAGATGCACCGGCTTTAACCAAATTCATAGCCGATGTCATTTTGTTCAGCGCTTCCTGAGAAGTTGCCACAGCACGGTTTGACTGCACCAACGCGGCATTCGCTGCGATCATCGCCTGGCGCTTCGCAATAGCATTTTGCGTTGCCAACGCTTCAGCATTGGTATTTTTGGCCAGTGCCAGTTCTGACTGAGCGAGTTGATAGGCACGCTCAGCGGCAAGAGCATCAGCAGCCGCTTTTCTTTGCGACTGGGTGGCTGATTCTGCGCGAGCAGCTGCCAGGGCAATTTCATTTTTACGAGCGTCTATCAGGTTAGCTGTTTCGCTGCCGAGATCGCTCAACTTACCGCCCAAATACCGGGCACCACCGATAGACGCTAAAACAGCCGCAGCAGCCGCAACTGTATCAATATTGTCAGCCACCCCATTCATCACGCTGACCAGAGTAGCTGTAGCGCCGGTAGCTTCGTTTGCTCCGCCAACCCAAGCCATAAAGGCATTTTCAATTTTTGTCGTTGCGGCTGACACAGTCTGCGGCATTGACTCGAATTCACCGCGCATAGTGCCAAGCTGGCTAATCAGGGCCGGGACAACTTTATCAGCAGTTAGCAGACCTTGATCGGCCATTGCCTTCAGATCTTTACGAGCTACGCCCATCCCTGCGGCAAGAGCACGGATAACCCGATCTCCGTTTTCGTTAACAGAATTGAACTCCTCGCCGCGCAGAACGCCCTGTGCTAACGCCTGACTAAACTGGGTGATTACAGAGCTTGCTTCTGACGTGCTGGCGCCGGAAAGCTTCAGCCCGGTAGAAATGGCCTCGGTAACGTCCAGCACTTGCTGTGAGCTGTAACCATATTCACGCATTGATGCAGCGGAACGCGCAAACAGGCTCGCATTATCAGAAAAGGCGGTGCCGGTTCGTTGACTGATATCCATCAGTGCACGCTGAGATTCCGTAAAGTCATCAGATGACTGAGAAGCCTGCTTAAGACGGGCGTTAACAGAACTCCATTCATCAGCCAGTGAAATCAGATGACCAGTGGCAAATGCTCCCGCGAATGCACCTGCCATCCCCAAAGCCGACGATTTCGCAGTATTTATCTGATTAGTTACTTCCGCCAGCGCACGCTGAGTCTCACGCGACGCAGCCGCCGCCTGACGCCCTCCAGTCTGCATTACCCGATAATAATCATTACCCATACGTGAAGCTCGGGAAATTTCTGACTGAAAGGACTGTGAATTTGCGGAAATTTTAATGATGAGTTCGCGGAGTGTTGCCATTCTTCGCCTCTAAAAAATTTAACCCCGCTGGGCGGGGTTTTTATAAAGTCATCAAACTTATAATCAAAGAGCGGCTTTATCTTTCTCTTCTGAAATAGACTCTATTTCTTTTTGTGCGTTATTAAATTCTTTTGATTCATATATAATCCTTAATTCTCCCTCACCTCTTCGATAACCTTTAAGCATCATATATAAACCACCATCGTTACTTGGTGAAAAGAAAGATGAATAACCACCACATCCCTCATAAGCCAGGCACTCATAAAACTCACTTTTATTTTTATAAACCAGTCGACCAGAGTATTCATAACTTTCTGGTTTACCATATTTATCACTTAGTATCTTTTTGTATCTTTTATATGATTCGATACCTTCATGACCGAAAGCGTCGTTATGAATGACTTTTATTAAAATGACTCGTACAAGTCCGTATTTTTTATCAACTGTTCCGTATATCTCACTAATGCTATCAGGAAGAATAGGTGGTTTTTTGATTTCGTAAAGCTCTAATGGACTATCTACATCAACCTTTACTGCTTGATATTTTTGTATTAACGACTCTCCTTTTTCACCCCATTGCAATCCTGCCGGAGCGTCAAAATTGCCATTAGCCCATGCGCTCCCTCCCACTAAAAGAAGCATAATACAGATTATATATTTCATATCCCTTCCTCACTTGGTTATTTTCCCAGAATGGTATCAGGGATAAACGAAACAACAAAACTCGTAACTAAGAAGCTTGCGTCGCAGCTGTAAGCGCCGCCTCAAGCCCTGCAAACGGGTCCTTCGGTTCTGATTGCTCATCGCCACCCCAGCGCAGGATCGCATCGTCCAGCGGTACTTTTGCCCCCTGCGAGCCGTAGATGGCAGAGACGAGCTGGGCTGCCTGAATGTCACCACGGATATCGCCAACCGGACTTTGCCTGTCGTACTCAATCCACATCAGAAGCTCGCTTGCCGTCATATTCTGCCGAAGCTCTGAGAGCGTGCGCCCCATCCGGAGCGCAAGCGACATCAGAAACTTTACGCCGGGGGTTGAGACTTTTCCCGCGCTTCGTCCGCGTTGTTGATCAGGTCAAGCGCCTGTTTGAGCAGGCGTGAATGGACGGGGCCGTAGATTTCACGCACCTGCTCTTCTTCGTCTACGCTGAATACCGGTTGCTTATCGGTGTCACACAGAACGTCAATGAAGAGCACCACGTCAGCGCAAAGATTACGGTGTGCCTTTTCCGATACCGACACATTTTCATCATCAGCACCCGCTTTCACCACTTCCTGCCAGCGCAGCCAGGCTTCACCTGACGGCTCACGGAGAACCACTTTGACGCCTTCCCACTCAGGAACGGCGACCGTCTTATGACGAAATCCCGACATCTTAGCCAGGGCGAGATTTTTAATATTCTTCATGCGACCTCTCAGGAGCCAGACTCGATGTTTTCAGGCTTACCTTTCAGGCGCAGGGAGAACGTTGCCGCCACTACGCCGTTGGTACCTGAAGACCAGGTGTGCTGGCGGATTTCAGCCAGGAACTTAAAGCCCTTGCCGGACGGGAAGATAACCTGGAAAGCGTAGGTCGTATCGTTGTCATAGGCCTCACGCAAGGCGTCCTGCGCCGGATTCTTGTAGAAGTTGCCGGACAGAGAGATTTCTGACGGAGAAGGCAGGCCGTTGATGTTCTCCTGCTCGGTAGAGCAAAGTGTTGTTACGTCGATATCCTGCTTCTGACCACCGGTGAACTGAATTTCTTTGATGGTGCAACTCAGATCGAGGAAGGTTGCGGAATCCATCGTTTCTTTGGTGGCTGGCAGGGAGGAAATAAGGATCTTCGTCAGCTGCGATTTTTCATAAAGTGCAGACATAGCTGTCTCCTGGAAAAAGAAAACCCGCCATCAGGCGGGTTCGTTGGGTGAATTAATTGTCAGGGGGTAACTTTAAAATCCAGGGTGGCACGGTAGAGCCGATAATCTGGCTCGTACCCGGGGATTTTTACCACCTCTGTAGGGGTTAACGGCTCAAGCGAAGCGAGCACCAAATCTCTCAGGGATCGTGATTCAGCGATCGAAGTGGAATACACATCGACCTGAACGGAAACCCTGCTCTCTGCCTGGCCACACAGTACGTCAGCGGAAACATCATCGACGATGGAAAAGATAATCCAGGGTGGAGAGACAGACGGTTTCCCGTCACTACCTAATGGCGCAACATAGGGGTATACCCGTCCTTCTGCCAGGGAAGAAAGCAAGGCGTAGATATTATCTTCATTCACTTGCTCAATACCTCATCAATAGCCTGATTCATCCTGGCAATGGCGACGCTGGCGGCCTCTTCCTCGCGAGTATCGTAAGCGGGTCGCACAAACGGATGTGCAGGCATGTTCGCGGTGCCCAGCTCAACGAATCGCCAGTAAAAGGCGTTTCTCGGGTTATTCGCCTTCATCGTGTTATCGCTGTTGCCGGTGCGCGGGTTAACGCCACGAATATGGACGCCGGAAGAAATTTCCCCGCGGCGGCGGCTTTTTTGGGTCACCACCACCACGTTTTTTTTCAGTTTTCCGGTGCGTACCGGTGCACGTGCGATCACTTCGTCCTTAAGCACTTCGGCGCCGGCGCGCGTGGCATCACGCAGAACCTTGTTGTTTTCAGCGCGGCTAAGCGCCTCCAGATCCTTTGCGATGTCATTCAGCCCGGAAAAATCGAGGCTCGTCTCAATCATTTTTCGGCCCCCTGCTTACATAAAATTTCGAACAGAACACCCCGAGAATCGGGTATTGGTGGACCAACAATATTTAAAACAGCCCCCTTAAATGGGCCAGTTTCAACCCTTATCCTGGAGGCAGCAGTGATATCACGGCGAAATCGTGTCCACACCCTGATGGTAGCGATTGCGGTTTCAGCCCCTGCCGCTACCAGTTCACGACCACTGATCCCTTTTACTTCTGCCCAGGTTTCAGCGCAGTCATGCCACGATTCAACGGGCTGCCCGGAACTATCCCTTTCTGAAGAAATGTTCTGTACGGTGATTCTGTCTCTGAGTCTCCCGGCCTGCATAACACCTCCTACAACCCATAGATTCGGTACGGCTGCAGTAGCGCTTCAACAGCAAATGGAACATCTGATGTTATGTTCCCGATATTTACCGCCTCCCTGTTTGCATACCAGTGTCCGATCAGAAGTAACATGGCTGCCTTAACATCATCATTCAGTAGAATCGGGTCCGGGTCGTCTGAATAGCCAGGGCTGCTTTCATTCTCATACAGCGTTCGCCTTGTCCATGTCTGGACGTATCGCGCCGCCGCTCCCGTGTATATCTTCAGCAGAGCATCATCGCCGGTAAAATCGGTATCAATGCGGCAGTGCTGTTTCACCACATTTTGATCAAGCATTTGTTTGCCCAGAAAAAAAGCGGCCCGAAGGCCGCAATAGTTATCAGCTACCCGCGCCGGTGCTGAATGAACCGTACACGAACGCCTCAGGGCGTTTCACAGCCAGCGCCAGACGTTCTTCGCAACGGATGGTGATCATGTTTTTCTCGAAGTCGTCGGCGTTCTCCGTGGAGATAACGACGTTCGCATCTTCGCGGTCGAAGATTTGCGCGCCAGCGTTGAATGCACCGGTCAGGAATTTACCCTGGAAGGCCGCCGCTTCCGTTGCAACAACAGGCAGCCCCCACAGAGTCGGGCCAGTCAGTGCCGCCGGGTTAGCCAGGATGTAACGGCCCAGGCTGTCTTTTGTCAGCTCGATCCGCGCCCAGTCAATGAAGTGAAGAACGTGACCGGATGCAGGGAAGCGCGCCAGCTGCGCCTGCAACATTGCCAGACGCAGATCGTCAATCCCGCTCTGCTGTTCGACAGTGAACGCTGGATTAAACGCCGACGCCTGAGGAACGATGCCATGCAGATGAACGCCGGTACCATCACCGAAGAGAATTTCCTGCTCTTCCGCGTACTTCAGCCCGTAGCGCATTTCGGCATCAACGGTGGACTGCAGCTGTGCGAAGTCATCCAGGATCTGCTTTGAAGCTTTGAACAGGTGGGCGATGGTGCTGACGCCAGTGATTTTTGGCGTGAACTCAATTTCGCTGTATGGTTTCTGCGTATTTTCAGGAACCACTTTCGCGTTGTTGGTGAAGCCCGTCTGCTGCACCCAGAAAATAGCCGGGGAAGAAGTGCGACCAGGCGCAATCAGATCGCGGATAAACAGACGCTGCTTCGGTGCCGTATCAATACCCGGCAGGCGCTGAGGCTCCACAACGCCATCAGGAACATCCGCAGAAGTCAAAGCAGCCTTCACAGGGATGCTGATACGTTTGCCACCTTCAACACCGGCAGCAAAGGTTTTCAGCGCCTCAGCAGAGATCACCTGCTGGCCGATTGATTCCACAACATGCTTCGCGTTTGCCAGCGGCATCTGGGCAACATGTTGCTCCAGTTCGCCCATCGCTGCCTTCAGCGTTTTTTCTGCCTCACGCAGGGCGTTGAACTCAGAAGCCATTTTATCGACGGCTGCTTTTGTTTCTTCTGACAGCTTGCCTGACTTCTGCGCCTCCTTCACTGCTTCTTCTGCTTTCGCGTTGAACTTGCCGGTTGCCTCTTCAATGCTGGCCGTGACTTTTTTCAGAATATCGTTTACTTCAGACATAAAGGGTCCTTATTTGACTAACGCCGCCAGGGCGCTTTCAAGTGAATTGATGGTTTCAGGTTTGATGTCTTCGGCAGCGCCCGGCGTACCGTCGTTGGTGGTGACAGCGCCAGGCATGCCACCGGATAAGGCTTTAATGAGTTTTCTGCGCTCAGAGCGCGGGGTGTTGGTCTTGGCAAGCAATGCATCAAGTTTGCGAAGCGCGGCGGCAGGTGATTCGTCGCCGTCGCTGACTGCATCAGCAGAAAGCAGGCTGTCTGCCAGTCCCTTCGCCACAGCATCACTGCCACCGATATAACTTTCGGCGTCCATCAGTTTCTGAACGGCGGCTATATCAAGGCCGGAGCGCGCCGCGTAGATATCAGCCATAGCGGTATCGAAGGGCTCCAGCGACTGTGCCAGTTCAGCAAAGTCATGGCGATTTCCCATCGCGTATACCCAGCAGTTGTGGATCATCAGGAAGGCACCGCGGCCAATCTGAATATCATCCCCGGCCATCGCAATTATCGAGGCGGCACTGGCGGCAATGCCCAGCACCTTCACCGTTACACGGCCTTCGTATTCGCGGAGCAGGTTATAAATAGCCAGACCTTCGAACATGTCGCCGCCCGGTGAGTTGATATTCACCGTAACGTCGGCACCGTTCATCGCCCGAAGCGCACCGGCAATACGTTTAGCTGTTACCCCTTCGCCCCAGTAGTCCTGCCCGATAACATCGAAAACAGAAATGCTGTTATCGTCGGTGGCCGCCGCTTTGATCCCGCCGTCCCAGCGGTCCAGTGCGGACGGTAATGTTTCACAGGTAACGCGCGCGCAGGGGCGACCCGCCGGTGCTACCGGAAGTTGTTTTTTGCTCATCAGGAAATTGCTCCTAAGCGGCCTGTTTCAGCGGAGATTGTTCAAAGGAAATGTCGGGGAATACGTGGTTATGCAGCTCTCGCAGGGCAAGGGCTTGAACAGCAGGATTGCTGCTTTCGAGATTTTTCAGTTGCGTCAGGTTGAGCTGAACGGTGTAAATGTCGCCCCCTTCAATCGGTGGCATGTTCTCCAGACGGCGAACATCATTTCGGGACATCCAGCCATTCTGAAGCGCGCTGGTATAGTATGCAGCACGACCTGCGCTGTCGGCGCGCAGCAGTCCTTCAACGGAGAATTCCGCGAACACGTCATCATCGCTGTCCAGTAAGCACCGGCCAATTTCCTGCTCAATATTTACCAGCAGCGGTCGAAGGGTGTGCGTCAGGAACTGCAGGTTCATCCCCTCAAGACTGGATGCCCAGCTGCTTTGTTTCGTGGTATGACCGACCATGAAAGGAGGCACGCGAAACCAGCGACAAATTTCCTCGATACTGAAAGAACGGCTTTCCAGCATCTGGGCATCTTCAGGGTTCATGGTGACGCCCTGATACTTTAACCCGCCTTCAAGTACCATAATCTTTCCGGCATTTTTAGAGCCGGTAAATGCAGCCATGTAGCCGCGAAGCCTTTCACGTTGTTCATCACTGAGAGCATTTTCAGCGGAGAGAAAACCTGAACTCTGAAGTCCCTGTTCAAAAATCTTTGCCGCAGATTCCTCAACAGCCATCGCGGCACCGATCACATCCCGGCCCGTTTTCATCGGCATCATTCCGCAAACGCCATCCAGACCGAACCCGCGAATGTGCATGATGTTTTTGACGGGAATGACGCGCTCGTTACCGTTTTCAGTGTATTTGTATTCCAGCGCCCCGGTAGTAAGACGTTTAACCACCATGTTCTGCGGCAGCAAAGGCACCAGCGAAACCAGGCGATTTGCGATGAATTTCTTCTCAATGAAGGCGTTCCCGCGCAGGCAAATACTGGCAACCACCATCAGCATAAAGCGTGATGGAGTCATTTCTGAATTGGGACGGCGACACAGTACAGAATAAGCCGGGTGGTCGGTTGCCGCTTTACGCGAACCGTCAGGCTGTCGAACGTATATTTTCAGCGGAAGGGTTGAAATAGACTCGCTTAACAGCCTTACGCATGCCCATACAGCCGATAGCTGGATGGCTTTATCGGCCGTCACCACCTTTCCGCTGCTGCTGGTACCAAACCATTCCTCCCAGAACGTGCCGGTAGTCAGGCTGATAGGCACACCAAGCCAGTTAAGCAGAGCACTTTTAACCCTGCCTGGCCGTTTGTTTTTTTTCATCAGAAACCTACCATGATGGGATTATTGAAGAATCCGGAGAGATCCTGCTGGTCGTTGCCACCGTTAACCAGAACACGGCTCATTGCTGTGAACAATGCCGCTGGGCCATCAATCTTGGCCTCAGGTGTGGACTTGTTAGGGAAAATGTTCTCGTTCCTGTCAGGTTTGACGGTTACGTTGGACATCATCCAGTTCATCACCGGGTGATCGCTGTGATGAAAGCGTCCACCGTATACCAGTGCTTCGACCTCTTTCATCGCCTCAGAGAAATTGCGAACCGTCTGCGGCACTTCCACCAGCGGCAACCCTTCCTCTGCCAGCGAAAGGCTGAACTGCGTTGCACTCCACGGATCAAAGCCGATTTCTTTCAGGCTCTCACCAGCAACCCACGCCTGCAGCTCTTCCTTAATCTGGGCATGATCGATTACATCCCCGTCGGTAAGGATCAGTTTGTCCAACTCGGCCCACTTACGATAGAGCTCTGCCATCTGGCGTGAACATTTCTCAAGGCGTCCTTCCGGCAGCCAGAATTTAAAATCCGCATGAACGTGGCCACCTGGCGCGCGCCAGACTTTAGCGGCTGCACAGATATCAATTTTGTTTGAAAGGTCAACGCCCACCCAGGAGGGATAGGTTTTAAGTTCGTGCTGCGGGGCGATAAACTCGCATTTTTCCCATTTCATCATGTCCATCCAGGCAGACTCAGCGGTAACCCAGATATTCATGTGTTTGGTGAAAAAGTTAATCCTGGCCGAAACCTGCTCTTTCGCCTTTTTAGCCAGGCGGCGCAGGTCATCCCAGCGCTTACAGATACCCAGCCCCGGATTCGCCTTCTGCCAGACTTTTTCATCAAAGGGATCGTCACCTTCATCTAAGGTGTAGATGATGGCAAAAAACGTATCGTCTTTAACTAGGCCGCGCAGGACCTTGATTGCGTAATCGCGTAGTTCGTAACAGATACCTTCTTTGTTGAAGCCGGCGGTGGTGATACCGAAAAGCAGCGATTGCAGGCGTGCGCCTGTGGCCGTCTCCAGAACGTCCCAGACGTCACGGGTTTTATGAGCATGCAGCTCGTCGACGATGGCACAGTGGATGTTCAGGCCGTCGAGGTTGTTCGCATCTGATGATAAAGGCTCGAATTTGGAGGCCGTTTGCTCCTGGTAGATAGCGAGCTTGTTGAATTCGAAGATCCGCCCAAGAGTGGCTTTCGCCTTCTTGACCATATTTTTCGCGTCTTCAAAAACAATTCGCGCCTGGTCACGGGTGGTTGCAGCGGAATAAACCTCCGCCCCGCCCTCGCCGTCAGCGCCAGCCATATAGAGCCCCACGCCGGAGCAAAGTGTTGATTTGGCATTTTTACGGGCCACCTCAACATCTGCTGTACGGAAACGCCGAACCATCACCGGCCGACCGCTGCCGTCGTTACGCAGGACGGTTTCCCCCGTCTCTTCGTTCACCAGCGGGATAACAAAACCAAAAATATTAATCAGGATGAAAACATGCCAGTCCATCAGCTCAATAGGCTGGCCTGCCAGGGCGCCTTTTACGTGAGGCACAAAATTATAGAAATTCAGAATGTGCTGCGCGCGCGGCTCACTAAAGAAAATACCGCGCTCTTCGCCGTGTGCCAGATCGTCAAGAAAACGCTGGCAGGCAAGGCGCACATACTCACAGGCAATAATTTCCCCCGCCACCACCCTCTCGGCATAGCGGATGCCTTCTGCAACCTTAGCCATTAATCCCTCGCTTTCATAAACTCGGCCAGCGGATCAACCGCATCAGGACCTTTTGCATTCACTTTAGAGCGGCTGGCTGGCGTCATGCCGAACTCACCGAGCATGGCGCGCAGACGTTTCCAGGCATCAGCTTTCATAATGGCGGCCGGGTGAGCCTTGATCATGCGAATCTCTCGCTCTTTACCTTCGTCTGGCTCTTCGTCGCTATAAACGGCGTAGGTGTAGCCTTCTCTCTCCAGCGTATCGCAGTGATGCCGGTACTCGGTGTAAACCTCAACCAGAAGCTCAAGTGCTCTCGCGTCCAGCTGCGACATGACGCCTAGCGCATCGAGCTCTTCAGCCATACGCCTGAACCAGTATTTCCCCTGCTTGTCGAAATGCTTCGGCGTTGGGGGTACCCCTGCAGCTGGCTTAGGTTCGTTTTCATTAATCGGGCGTTTTGATGGGTTACCCCTCACCAAACGTAGATGGGTCGGGGTTTTCGGTGGTCCAGACATAATCGAAAACTCCTATTAATCATCGAATGGGGGACCCCATAAAAAAGTTTTCTAACCTGCGGCGATGTGAAAAGAGGTTAGGCGGCGGTCCTTTGGGGTGATTCCCCTGAGGTTTTTACCCGCCCTCCCCCTTTGACCAAATATCTGGATGGCACAGATGATCCCTGATGCGGCGAACATGCGTGTGCGTAATACCGTAGCGCTTTGCAATTTCTACCAGCCTCTTACCAGATCTCGCCTCTCGCTCAATGCTCAGGATGATTTCAGGCTTCAATTTTGTTGCTACCGCTCGCTGTCCGCGCCGCAGACAAGCGGCAGTTCCGTGCTGCATGCTGTCAGAAGTGTTCTCCTTTGGCGTTCCCCAAGCGAGGTTTGTTTTGCTGTTGTTCAGCGGGTTGCCATCCAGATGGCGGGTGATATGGGCGTCAGATGGCTTTGGCCCGGAGAAGGCAAGCAACACAAGCTGGTGTACTTGCTTCTTCACTTTCGTATCATTGCTTACTCCGGTGTTTACATTCACGTGCCAATAGCCGTTATGTAGCCGCATCGACAGCTGCCGAACGCTACCTGAGCGGAGCGAGTAAATAAGTCCATCTTCACTTGCCAGATATCCTGGATAACCGGGAATATCTTTCATTTGGGCGTGCGGAAGCCCTGAACCATGTTTCGATTCAGTCATCTTCACCTCGTTACTTAATTTCTGTTCAGGCGCTCGCGTGCTGTCTTGGCTTTATGGCAGCCGCGGCAAATTGATTCCAGATTAGAGAGATCGTCAGTACCGCCGTGAGCTTTCGGCTTAATGTGGTCAACCGTCTCAGCGGGTGTATACCTTCCATTTCGCAGGCATTCCTGACAAAGGTGTTTATCTCTGTCGAGAACGATTGGGCGCAGCCTGTCCCACTTACTGCCATAACCTCGCTGATGCCTGCTCTGTCCTCGCTGATGCTGCTGCCAGCCTTCGTTAAGGTGCTTGGGGCAATAGCCTGAGCGGTCTGTGGTTGTGCCAGAGCAGCCACGCTTGCGGCATGCTCGCGGTATTTGTGATGGCATTAACACTCCTAAAAAATTGAGTCATCACCACGTTGAAAACGTAAATTCTTACTGCAAAGTGTATTTGCCACGCTTTTGTGGTTAATTTCGTGGAGGTATTTATGGGTTTGAAACCTGGTCAGTCTAGTGGACGCGATGGCGGTGTATATCGTGAACGCGGTCCGCGTGGCGGCCAAACCGATAATTACACAACCATTCCTGATAACCATAGGGCGCCACCAACTTCAAAACCTGGTGCAACATGGGAACCAGTAAAACGGACTCCAGACAGCAAAAGATAAAACTAATTAAACCGGCCTACTGGCCGGTTTTCCAGGCGATTCTCCACGCTCGTCGCCGTTCTGTGCGTGGCGCTGAGTCAGGGTGACGCTCAACCGGTTCGCTGTCAGTATGGTCCACCAGCGAGTAACACGGATAGATCACTGAACCGCCCCAGGCATCACCCACGGCATAATCAGCAGGCTTACTGCGGTCCCATTGAGACAGCACACGGCTGACGCTTTGAGGCGGTATGCTGTAGCACACGCCATGTATCAGCCGCTGAAGCGTGATGAAGTCTGCGCGTGACTTATCTGCAACAATCAGCCAGTCGGCTATCTCTTTCTGATACTGCGGTGGTCGGCCGGTACCGAGATAAAAGCTCAGCATGTCGTCAGGGAAACGAGCCAGCCAGTCAGTTACCTTTTCGGTGAATCCATGTACCGGCAGCGCGTCATCTTCCAGCACAACTACCCGGCAAGGTTGGTCTGCGGCCCATTCGATAGCGCGCCGGTGATTCCAGTTCGCACCATGGTTAGCATCATCAACCAGCAGGTGAGCATCCAGCAGCGCAGCAAGCCGTTGCGCTTGTCCTAAGCGGATGTGATGGCCGACCACCACAAACTTTATGTCTTCAGCCACCAGCGAATCTCCAATAAAAAAGCCGCACAATGGCGGCTACTGTTTGAATATCAGGGTGTTGTATAGCTTTAACCCTGGTTAAGGTAAGCATTCAGCCCGTCAGTGGTGGGACACTGGCGCACTCAGCGCAGAGGGATGGCTGATTACCTCTGGATAAGGGAACAATATGTCTAATATCAGATATATCGAAGGGTTAAAGCTTTCAACCACATGCGACACTCTCGAAGACGTAGCAACCGAGGTAACAGCACTTAAATTGGCCCTTGGTTTATTATTTGCGAGACTGCCTGATGCAGAAAAAAATAACCTTTTGATTGAGTTGACTCAGTACGACTACCCAGCATTTCAAAAGATATCTACTGAATTGAAGCAATTTATGCCGAAGTAATTTTAAGGGCCAGGCAACTGGCCTTTAATCGAAATTTTGGAGCATAAAATACAACCATTTTCTTGTCTTCACTCAGACGCATGTAAGATTTATCCATAATACATATCTCTCTTATTTATGTTTCCACCAGGCGCACTCTGTGCCGATGCCCTCAGTTTTGAACACCGTGTGAACCAGAGGTCCGGTGACCAGCCTGTCAGCGAATGACTGCGCGACAATGCCGAACGCCAGCATGTCACCCACCGCAGCGCCAGCCTGCTCTTTCTTCCAGAAACGATAACTTTCGATCCGGTAGTAAAGACGGATGATGCCGTGAGCGAACGCCATTACATCAGCGCGGCTGCCACCCAGCAGACCAGCGTTAAGCATCACATTATTGCGGTGCGATTCAATGAACTCCTGATAGATACGCTCAGGATGATTCTGCTTTGCCCAGGTGTCGGCGTAGGTCTTCGGTTCGGAACCGACGTAAACATTCCCGGGCTTCATTTCATCCCATGGCGCGCGAAGCATTTCGACATCGGTACCATCGGTACACCAGACGAACCGGTATTCAGGGTGATCTCGCAGGTGCTGCCAGATGTGCAGCCATCGCCGGAAGTAAACATTCATCTTCACGTCAGGAACGTGGTACAGCTCAACGTCTGCCGGGGCCGTCTGCAGCTCATCCACCAGCGCAATACGTCCACAATTCCGAAGCGAGGACGCCCATTTAGCCAGCATTTCAGGAGAGGCGGTCATTTTCGTACCGCGCTGCGGGTCAGGCTGGCTGGTCAGTAACGTAGTGATAACCACGTCGCGCTGACGCCGATATTCAACGTAACCGGTAAAGCCGGTATCACGTCGTTCGTTGTGGATCTTCACATTACGTTCCACCAGCGCCTGGCGGTCTGGCCTCGGTACCGAACGCTCCACCGCTTCATGCTCATCGAGGGAATGAATCAGCTTTTCTGAACCGACGACATCAGCGTAAGCCCAAGTAGTCAGCCCTGCGTTATGGATGCGCAAGGCGAGATCGCTATGCTCGTACATGCCGCGACCATAAACGGGATCGAATCCGCCCACCTTCTCGATGGTGCTGCGGTGGTAGTACAGCATCACGCCGCGCTGCCCGGTATACGCCACATGCTGATCGTCACGGTAAAGTACCGAAAGGTCATTGAGCTTATTCTGGCCAGCAAGATCGAGGAACTGGTAAGCCAGGTGTGGCTCGGGTGATTCGATGTATGGCAAGTGCCAGTTATCAGCGATGGGCCAGGCGTCATCGTCCCAAAGGAATAGATGCTCACATCCGGCGTCCATCAGCACGGTTAAACTGGCGTTCTTCGAAGCAACAATGCCGAGTGATGTTTCATGGCGAAGCAGCTGCACACCGTGGGGAACTACCGCTGCAGGTTTTGAACCATCGTCGATAACAACCACCAGCGCGCCGGCGGGAAGATGCTTCTGGTGCTGCTCAATGGCGCGCTTTAAAACGTCTGCCCGGTTGTGGGTGGTAATCGCAATGCCAATCCTAGAAGCTGAAGCGCAGGCAGGTGCAAACGGGACACCATCAATCGTGACCTCCATATTAACCTCATTGAATAATGTTTATTGAAACGCTAAGTTCAATGCACTTATCTTTGATGAATGGTGAATGAAATGGATCTTGTTCCATCCCGGAAAGAGTTAAACAGGGCTAAACGTTGTATTGAACGCATGAGATCGGCAACATCCTACGATGAGTATGATGAGGCATGGAGCGATTTTCTAAGTCGAATTGAAAATGTTTTCAGCAGAATCAAGGTCGCAGCTGAAACTCATAAAAAGTATCCCTCGTTCTCATCTAGAACGAATCACCTTCGGGCTACAGATAGTTTACTTGTCTATCTCAAACAGGCACGCAATTCAGTCCATCATGGAATTGCAGATACGTCCAAATATGTTACTGGCGGATTCGGCATTAATCCTGTTGCACCAGGTGGAAGCGTTCACATCAAGTCGTTAACTTTTGATAAGAACGGTAATGTTAATATTATAGCCGGGTCGCCTATTAAAGTTAACGTAATACCTAGTTCGGTAGAAGCAATACCATGTCGAAACAGAGGCGTTACATACAATCCACCAGACTCACATTTAGGTAAAGCTTTAAAAACTAAAAGCCCAATAGATATTGCTGTATTAGGCATTGAATTCTACGAATCTTATCTTGCAGAGGCTGAAAATATATTCCTCAAACAATAATTTGTTATTCTAATTGTGGCAGTTCGCCTGCCACGCTTTGTTATGCGCCAGGATGTCTTTCTTCGTCTGGCGGTCCATAACGTCAATATCGTGAACAGATAGATAACTTGGCACCTAACACCAATTTTTCTGACTCAGTAAAATCTTAATTCCTTACGCTTACGCTTGTTGATCTCTAGGTCCATGCCAGGATATCCAAGACTCTGATGCGGAGAATGCCAACTCCAGGGAAACATCGATAAAAAGAGCATGTGAAACTGAGACTCCGGTAGCCCTCCTTGTGGGGGCTTTTTTTGGGATTGATGCGCTTCGCTTGTTAAATATTGAGTCTTTTCTAGAATTTAAAGGTGCTTTGCTATGTCAGGTAAAGCCGTCGTTCATAAATACCCGTGTGCTCAAGGACGAGCCATCCCTAGTTTTTCCTTTCCCGCTCTATCTGCCTTATACCAGCCAGGTTATTGTTGCCCTTCTCAATCACAGCCAGCAGCGGCTTAATCCAGAGCACAGCCTGGCAGTATGTTATCGAGCTGGCGGCAGCGGTACGATCATCGGCTGCGTCAGGTCCGTCGGTATCGGCGTGCATTGCGATGGAACGTAAACGGTACGCGTATTTGAGCAGCCCACCAGCAATGTCAGCAGGAACAGGCAGATCACAAGTTTTTTCACGGCGGAGAATCTCCCGGTATTCGATTACGGTTTCTTCGGTGCTGGTGTCGATTAGGGAGTTAAGCTTGTTGGCATGTTCGGCTACCTGATTGAACCGATTAAAGTTGAATGCCTGGGTGGCGATTACCTGCCCCTGCAAAGAGTTGTCGCTTCGCAGAACGTCGTTATCGCTCTGAAGGTTCCTGGCGTCCGAGCAGCTCTTAACGAGAGCGACCGAAAGGCCAGCAATAACGACAACGCCGATAAGACCTGCATTAATTTTCATTGGTCCAGCCCCCAGCACGCCAGCGCACTTTCTTGATCGCGCCGCTCGACCTGCCCATAGCAGCCATTCTTTTGGCCTTTGGTTAGTCGGCAATCACGGCCGCCGTCTTTAATCCACCAGCGTATAGCCTCGCAGGCACCTTTCCGGTCTCCGGCGTTAATTCGCTGATAGAACGTCGACGGGTAGCACTTTCCGGGACCAATGTTGTACGGACAGAACGATGCGATGCCAACTTTCTGCGGCTCTGTCAGGGGCACTTTGATATTCCGGTCGACCCAGGCAAGCGCTTTATCACGCTCAACGGCGTTGACCTTCTTGCATTGCGCCTCGGTAGCGGTCATACCCTTTACGACACGTTTTCCGTCGATAACCGTCACACCATGGCATAGCGACCAGACGCCACCTGGATCCATGACGGCCACGAGAGCATTACCTTCCTTCTCACTAATGAACTGGTCAAACAGCACTGGCGCCGATGCTCCAGCGGCGATCAGGGATAGCATGGCGGCGCTGAGTTTTGCTCTTGTCGATGCCATGTTAATTATCCTGTGGAGGTGCGGTGATGTAGCCCTTCTTGAGGGCCTTCTCGTATGCCTTGGTCTGGCGTCTTTTGAAGTAGAGGTTGGTAAGGTAAGTGGCTATACCGATAAGAAAACCGCCAATCACTGCAACCTTGTTCCAGTCGAGGTCGTGCAACCATTGCAAAATGCCGCCTCCACAAATAAGACTGCCAGACACGCAATACGAGACTGCGGATGCGATTTTGTCAGGCATATATCGGATCATCTCTTTCTCCTCGCGTATTGGCGGGAGCTGTGTGTAATGGGTCAGGCCCTCGGGACGATTTAACAAGAAGGCATGTCGAGGATGGTTCCGGGAGCCTGAAAAAGAAAAGCCCCGGCAGGATGCCGAGGCTTATGATTGTTGGCCTGACCTCGCGGATAATTCCAACTTACCGCCATCCATTAGCGACGAGACCAATGGCGCGAGGATAAAGCAGGAATTGCGACCATAAAAAAACCCCGCCGGCTGGCGAGGTTTCGAATGTTATGTGTCAGTGCGTAGTGACAACTCATAGCAGAATACTATACATTTTGCGTACGCGTTAGTTTTTTAAAGTATGCTCGCCTAAACTCTAACCTTAAGGAAAAGCGATGAACTTCTCAAAACAAAAGCAAGCCAACCTAACCCGCAAGGTTACGGTTAGGGCATTTAAAGTAAACTCAAATAATAACAACAACTTATATAAGCAGATCGCAGCTAGTAAAAGTTTAGCTGCGGGCACCATCATTCAATATTCAGCTACCAAGCACATCAAATGCAAAGAACTCAAAACTATAAATAATACACATTTTATTCACTTTACTTCATACAACCCTAATGAGCAGGTCTCAGTCTCACCTATCAATCCTAAAGATAAAGATCTTTTTCCAGTCAAAAACCATGACAACCTGCATGCTTTCTACATGATTAAAGGGAACAAAATAGCATCACTAATGTTAATATCGACTAATTGGCCAGAGGTTAAGACCAGTAAATTATTTGGTCATTTTAAGATAGACATTATTCCAACATGCATCCTCCGCCAGGATACAGTTGCGAAATTGCAATCAGACGGATTAAAAGCGGTCCATGTAAATCTGGAAGTAATGAGCTCTGATTTTAATAAACAACCGGGCTTTTTAAAATCATTAATCCAAAATGAACCAGCTGTAAAACAGACAGGAATTTCAGGTCATCTAACTATTGATCATAAAGGAAATCCACAACTCGCTAAATCTATTGAAAATAATCCAACCCCTTGGATAAGTGATTTAGATAGTGACTTTTACTTTGAAACAAAAAAAAGCGAAAAAATAACCAGTGACAGCTTAAGGCTTACACAGGTATACTACACTATTCCCTATGGGGCAAAGTCGATCCTGTCAAAATATGCGGAAGAAATTTTAAGCGATTTTGTAAAAAACGAGTTTTAATGAGATTTCTAAGAGGCTTGAGATAATGAGAAACCTTGATATAAATGCAATTGCTATCACAGCGTTAAACATGCTCGCCTCTTTATTTTTTTCTTATTTCTTTACTGAAACTCTTACTAATAACACTGACGCACTCAACTTGGTTGCCAATATATTCTCAATATTGACTGGCTTTTTATTGTTAGTCATCACACTGTCAGGCGATAATTCTTCCGTTTCACTTGGACTAACTGAAGTTGAGCGCACATATCAAACAAATAGATTCTTAATTAGATTCAATAGATATTACAGTTTGTTTTTGTTGTATCTTTTAACATTAGCACTAATTTTCATATATTACTTACTCTCAAAAGATAAAAGCCACACAGGTTTGGCTTTATCATTATCAATAAGCGTGATAACCCATGCAATATCATTCTTAACTTGCTTCTCATTTATTCAGTCTACGTTCATACCTTTGAAATTGAAAAAGCTTTACACAGAGAAGAAAGAACTTAATGATAAATCAGGCAGCTAGTGCTGCCTGATACTCAGCTTAACATACAAATGCAGCCATCAATAAACCCCATTGCAGTTTGTAGTTCTTTCCTAATAGTACCATCGGAGACTTTTCTTTTTTTCGCAATTGCTCTCAATGAGATTCCGAAAACGAAATGAGCAATCAGAAGTTCACATTCATTAGGTTTGAATTTTTTCAACCTCGCAACGCATCCATCAATCATGATCCCCTCATCATCGTTACACTGAGGCCGTGATTTCTTACCGTGCGGCAGGAGCCCTTTGAATCCAGTTGCAATTGGCTGCCAGTCCACTCCGTTGTGATCTGAGGCAGCCCAGGCCCCCCAACGATCCATAACCTCGTACATATCACGCATTGCGGTTTCTCTTTCCTGTTCTTTGTCACTAATATGCATGCCCTGCGGGCTGAAATGTTTAAGAGCTGCTTTCAGTTTCATGCGGCCACCTGCTGTTTTTTATAGAAAACCACTTCACGAACCTGATCGCCGTTCATGAGCATGTCGTTAAAATCACCGTTATCCGGGTAGTAGATGCTGATTTTTTGCAGGTCATTTTTTGCCATTAAGTTGGCATGAGCGCATTCAGTGGCCGCAGCCAATCCGGTGGCGCTGTTTACGTCTCGATCTGCAAAAATAATCAAATTCTTCACGCCTGCAGGAACACGGAATTTCTTCATGAATCCGCTTGTCATGGTGGCCCAGGTATTCACCTTGTAAATTTGATGAGCAGACAAGGCGGTTTCGATTCCTTCTGCGATGCCCAGTGTGCTGGCGACCGGGAACATACGGATCGCAACTGAGCGAGCGTGATCAAGATAGTTATCTTCCTGCAGTGATTTCTGCCGCTTGGCGCTGGCCCCGATGTCAGCCTTTTTTGCACCATCCAATAACGTCTGATGGAGGTAACACAGCTCGCCTTTATCATCTGTTGCCAGTGAATAAATAGACTGGTACACCCGTCCGTTATGCCGTTGCTTGGGATTAAGCCGCACGGACTCAGCCGGAAGCTGATAAATACCCCGTGAGTTAAGGTATTCAGCGGCGCATGTACCGCGCAGAGGTGACATTTTTGCAAAATTACTGAGTACCTTTTTCCGCAGCTTGGAAGCGTCGCTAGCCTCGGGAATTTTGTCACGCCTGAACGTATTGCCGATCAGTGCGTCGATTTCGCGGCAAATCTCGTTAAATGGTTTGCCCTGGGTTTTGGTAACCAAGTCCATTCCCGTACCGCTTCCGCAGGTGCAGATCCATGTTCCTGCGCCGTCGCGGTCGTCGATGCGGAATTTGCCAACCGAATCACACAGAGGGCATTTCCCTCTAAAGTGGTTTTTACCGGTGATCGGCGGCAGTCCGTAATGCTCAAAAATCATGGCCCACTGGCCTTTTGCTGCTTCTACCGTCTTCATGCTCGTTTTCCTAACTGCTGTCTGATATCACTGACGCGATTAAGCGCCTGCTGAATTCTTTCCTGGGTAGGCTGCTCTTCTGCCTGTGCCTGCTGGCGCTGCTGAGCTTCGATTCGTTTAGCGAAGCTGATCCGCTTGTGCTTAATGAAGTTTGAGACTGTCGGAGTGATATCCATCGGGTAATCGCTCAGTCCGTTCGGCCATTCGCCAAAACGTTCGCGGAAGGTGTGAGCACACCAGGCATCGCTGACAGGCTTTTTCCCCAGCGATACGCGCTGGCGCTGATAGAATTTGATCTGACTCCACCAGGCTTGTTTCTCTGCTTTCGTCGGCTGGCGCTGCTCGCCCCCAAGTTTTTTGAGTTTTCGCCCGGTGTCGGTATCAATGTCCTCACCGGCCAGCGGCTTGTGGCCACATTTAGGGCAGACATAGACGCCAGCAGGCTTCATGAAGTGGCATTGCGAGCATTCGTGAGGCAGCTTATCTGCTCGTTCCTCAGCTGCGCGGCGAGCGCCCTCCTCCATCCCGTCTGATTTACCCGGAAGATCGTCATATTCGATAGAGTCCGGATAACCCAGGCGGTGCACGGTTCCGCTGTGATCGAAGATGAGGCAGGACTCTTTACCCGGAGCGGTGCGCAAGCCACGCCCGAGCGCCTGCAGCCAGCGAATTTCGCTCTTAGTTGGCCTGGCGTAGATGATGCAGCGAACATCGCTGTCGAACCCGGCAACCAGCACCCCTACACTGACGATGATTTTTGTGGCGCCAGTTTCGAAGCGGTGAATGATGGTTTGGCGTTCTTCCGCAGGCGTATCTGCAGTCATAACCTCTGCATTTACGCCAGCCTGGTTAAACTGAATAGTCAGAAAATTAGCGTGGTCTACGTTGACGCAGAACGCGATTGTCGGCAGGTCCCGGCCGTTCTCCAGCCAGTTTTGGACGATATCGCCCACCAGCGTGGAACCGCACATGATCTCCGCCAGCTGCGCCTCGTTGTAGTCGGTACCGTACTGCAGGGACGGAGAGGTTTTAACCCCCTTCAGATCCGGCTTTGTGGGCGCGTAAAATTCGTATTTGCTCAGGTCGCCGCGCTGGATCAGCTCGCCGATGGTGGTTGGCTTAATCAGTCGGTCATAGTATTTGCCCAGGAACGGGGAAAACGGTGTCCCCGACAGGCCGATCACTTTCACGCCTTTTTCGCGCAGGCGTTCGATATCCTGCAGGATGCGTTTTTTTCGCAGGTGAGCTTCGTCGATAATCAGCAGATCGATATTGTCAGGAAACACGCGACGAATAAGCGTATCGGCGCTTGCAATTTGTATTTTGAGGGAAGGATCATAGTTTGGGTGATCCGCCCATACATAGCCGATTTCATTACCCGGCAACCCATACTCCACAAAACGGTTTGCTGTTTGGGTTATTAGGATCTGGTAAGGCGCGCAAAACATTACCCGCATGCCACGACTGACGAACCCGGCAACGATGAAGGCGGCCAGTCCTGTTTTACCGCTGCCCGTCGGCGAGTACACCATGAAGGTTTCTGTATCCTTCCAGTTACGGCGCAGCTGGTTAAGTGCTCGTTCCTGTGCAAAATTTGGTGTGATCGTCAGCTGCATTGTGCGGACCCCGCGGTGATGAGATAATAATTCTGTGATGTGGTTTTCATGGATTCCCCCTCACATGGCTGGTGGCCTCCCCAAAGGCTGCCAGCCTCCCTTCTGATTCAGCTCCCCTGAAAAATCACTCTTCCAGAAAGAACCCTTTTGTTTCTCAGCGCCTGAGCGCCTTGTACTGGTTTGCTGATACGGGCGTTTTTTTTATTGCGCCCTTAAGACAGTGATCTACTTAACCAATGGATCTCTCCTGTTGGAAAAGACCCTATTCCTACCCCTACACCCAATCCCCCCTTACCCCCCTTTCCCTCTTCCCCATAAAAACGTACTACTTACCTAGTACATACGGGGAATTGAGTTAGTGGGTTGCCAACCTGAACAGGCACCTTTAAGCCTGCTTTTGTCCGGGTACCTTTAAACCCGCAACAATCAGGAACGCTGTGGCGTTCCGGCCAGGGGAGGTTCCACGGTAAACCCCTGTAAAGCCCTGCCGTGATTTCTCACAAACAGACGAAGCCGCATATTTGCTTCATGCCTTGCCCGGTTCTCCTTGCGGTATGAAACGGGCTCGGCTTCGAACGATTCCTGATACACAGCTGCATAACGCTGAATGGCTTTTTGTCGTGCTGCTGGCGTCAGGCTCAGTAACTGCTGCTTGATCCAATCGGCATCGGCCTGGCTATGTTCTTCAGGCAAAACCAGGAAATCGTTACGCGTGGTTTGCATCAGCACAGAACCTCTCTGGATAAAGGATCTGGATTTCCGTTAATTCGGCACTGAACAATTTGGCTAGCTTCTCCGCTACTTCCGGAGATGGACGCTGAATACCTCGCTCCATTCGGCTAAGATTACCTGGGTCGCACTTAATGGATGCTGCAACCTCCTGAATGGTCATCTTCGCGTTAAGGCGAGCTTTGCGTAGCGGTGTAGTAAACATGCGCATAACTCCCATATGTGTTTTAGACATAATATGTTTCATGCGCATATTATGCAAGTTCAGTTGTGTGGGTTGCAAAAATATGTATAAAATACAAATTAATTAACTTTGGATGGGGGTGCTTTTGTGACTGTTGGACAACGCATTAGAGAACTACGCAAAGCGAGAAAAATGACCATCAATCAGCTGGCCACGCTGACAGATTGGGATGTCGGTAACATTTCTCGACTCGAAAGAGGTATGCAGGGTTACAGTGAGGCCAGCCTCAAAAAAATTGCCAAAGCATTGGAAGTTCCATTATCTGAACTATTCTCTTTCCAAGACAAAAACGACACTGTTGATACATACAGTGTCGGTTCACTCTCGTCGGAAAGGAGAAGTGATGTGTACAGAGTTGATGTTATGGATGTTTCTGCCAGCGCTGGCAATGGGAACTCAACACGCGATTTCATAGAGGTTGTCAGCTCAATAGAATACGTGACAGAAGAGGCCAGAAATCTCTTCGGTCACCGGCCAGCTAACCAGGTCAAGCTTATCAACGTTCGCGGTGATAGCATGCAGGGCACTATAGAGCCGGGGGATTTAATTTTTGTTGACGTGGCCGTCAACTACTTCGACGGAGATGGCATCTATGTTTTCGACTTTAGCGGCGATCTGTTCGTTAAACGACTTCAAAAAATTAAGACCAGTTTGCATGTTCTCTCTGACAATCCACAGTACAGAGAGTGGCAGATTACCGACGAAGAAATGGACATGCTTCACGTTTGTGGAAAGGTGCTGCTAAGCCAGTCCCAACAGTTCCGCCGTCACGCATAATTTTCAATCCCGCCCCCATAACAAAGAGCCGAAAGGCTCTTTTTTTTGTGTCAAAAACATAAAATCCATTTGTATGTAAAACAAGTAGTTATAAACATTTTATGTTTCCCAAACATATTTATGTTTGACAGACATTTTTGGTGATCGTATGCTTATTTCAACGGCAAACAACGGAGCCTTGAAAATGACAACCGCACCGACAACCAAAAAGTTTCACCAACTCGTAGATATAGAAGATTATCGTTATAGCAATAACTGCTCAAATATCGATTATGGCGATATAGCATGTGACTGTGAAACGAAAACAATTTCAATACTTGAGGCCATAAATCATATTAGCCTGAGCATATTCTCGCTTGCAGAAGATGATAGAATTGGTAAAGAAAAAATTGGAAATCTTTCCTGCATCATCGCTTACCTTGCAGAGCTTGGGATTGCAACAAATAAGATATCTCATGCAGCCTCATATCTTTCTGGTTTAAAGGATAGCAATCATGGCGCATGAAATTTCTTTAGAACAGGCAAAAGAAAAGGCCCATCAAGCAGAAATAATTTGCCGCATGATGGAAGTGTACCCTAACAAAATGGACTGTTCAGAAATTGAAGCTGTAGCTTCGTTGCTTAGCAAGTTAACTGGCGATGTATGCGCCTGGCTCATAGAAGAGCAAGCTATAAAAGATAAAAAATAAACTAAGTCAATTATAACCATTTATTTCAGCTTAATTGCTGTGGACTCTCACAAACATTATTTAGGTGGGCACCATGAGAAATAAAGATGCTTTCAAAACAGCAAAGATGATTTGCAGCGCCGGTTATTGGGATATCGCAATTTTATATTTAAAAAAAGCTTACGGGAGATAATTATGACTATGCAGCAGCGCCAAGATATTCAGGGTGTGAACATTAAAGCAGAGCAACTCAATTTCCTCATGCAAACAATTCATGCTCATCATAAGGATTTCGACTGCCATCAACTTGATGGGCTTTTAGGACTTGCTTATGACCTTGCGGGATCGGTTTATTCATGGACGGAAAAAGAGGAAGGAATTGTTCTTCAAAATGAAGAGCAGCAAAGAAGGGTTAACTAGATGAATAATTTAATTAACACCTATCGACGCAGAATTTTAAAGGCAGCGTTATTACGCCACCAGCGTAAAACAGGCAGTAACTGCCTTGTTATTAACCTTCCTAAAGGAGGGATCAATACTCTCGAGTTAACAGAGATTCTCATGGATGGCCTTTTGAGAAGATTCGAAAAATTGACTCTTGGTGAGTACGGAAATATCGAAGGCGTAAAAATCATCAGATGGATATACAGCAGCGCTGTAGATGTTAACGGCAGCGGAGAGTTTCTGACAGAAAGCGGAAAGGTACTCGTCGACGATCTTATTTCTGAGCTGGTCGAGTTTGCCAAGAAACAAAAACCAGCTACCCCGGAGGCCAGTCATGAATAACCAGCAAACAGTGCTCTATCAGGGTGCGCTGATTCCCCGTCCCGTTTTGAACGTGGATCTGCACGTCCTCCCTGATTTTACCTGGCGGGTAGTCCTGCACATCGAGAACGGGAGGGTGATATGCGACCGCCAGCTGTTCGACGACGAGCACATTTGCTCACTGGCCACGTTTATCGAAATGGCGCGCGAAATGGAGCTGAGATTTGAGGAGGTAGCTGGTGGCACTGACAGCGATACGAATTCCTGAGTGGGTTCACCTCAAAGCGGTACACGTTTTAAGCCAGTTCAGGGCAAGGCGCATTCACCCTTGCCGTATGCACGGCTCCGGGAATTTGAGCCTCAAGGTTAACCACCGCTGGCGGCTACTCTCCCGCGATGGCGGCAAGAACTGGGAAGTGATGTCACACGAACGCTATAGCAAAGTTAAGGATCGGAAATGAACGATAAACGCACCGTGAGCATGATTGACCTGGCATTACAGAAACACGATACGCCTGTTGGCCCACTGTTCGTAGCAGTACGCCACGGTCGTATCAAAAAATGCTTCACGCGAGATACGGCGATCCGCTATCTGGCTTTCTTCATGACCACCGAGGCTTTTGAGCGTTCAGGTTTTCCGCAGCGTCACCCGCGGGTGCGTATTGATCGCGATGACAGGGAAGTATGGCGAGACGGGGAAACAAAGGCTGAGTATCTGTCCGCCCACCAGCGTTGTGTTCGCCGTCTGCGTCGCATCCTGGCGCGCAAGCGAGAAATGGAGAAATGGTGTGAGAAATGGGACGCGATGCATGACCGATTCGTTAAAGAGGTTGATGCACTGCAGGCCATCAAACCAGCAGGGGTGAAATGATGAAGCCCTTCATTTTCATCATCATTGTTTCCATGCTGCTGGCGGCCACCGTTATCGGCGCGCTGATTGAATATAAATTTTTGGTGAGGTAGCGAGGCGCTCCATGAATAAGCCAGTTTTAGAAATTATTAAGCGTTGGACCCGTCTGGCAACGGAGGCCAAGCAGTTGGGGCTTACCACCATCCCCATCGACCCGGAAAATATGTTGATGGTGCTGGGGGAGCTACCGGCCAGTTCGGCCGAAAAGTCGGCCGATTGCCAGAATGACTATCAGGCTGCGATCGACATCTTGCGCGATAGAGCTGCTCGCGAACTAGATGGTGGTTTTCGCGCTCATCACAACGCCCTGATTTATGCCGCTAATGAACTGGAAAATGCCCAGGCTTTCGGGCAGGAGGTCAGCCATGAGTCTTGACTGTGTACCCCTTTCTACGTACTGCAGGGACGCGGGGGAAACGGTAGAAGCCGTTAACAAACGGATACAAAGGGGGTTATGGAAGGAGGGAGTACATGTATTAAAAGTCGATGGCGTTAAAGAACGCTGGATTGACTTAACGGAGGTTTCAAAGTGGGCAAGAAAGAACAAGGATCATTATCTCTCCCAAGAGGAGTAACCATCCGCCAGCATAAAACTGGCGACACTCTGGTTATCACTTTCACATACAAAGGGGTTCTGTGCCGGGAGCCCCTCTCCAAAATGGAAGCAAACGCGCGCGGTGTGAAGTACGCCGAGCGCCTGCTCGGGGAGATACAAAACCAGATCGCCGGCGGCACATTCGATTATGCGAAATACTTCCCAAACTCCAAAAAGCTAGAGCTTTTCGGGGTAGTAAAGAAAACCAAAAATATAAAGTCTTACCTGGACGAGTACCTGAAAATCTGCCAGAACCGCAACCTGTCCCCGTCGACTATCAACGGTTATGAAAAATGCCTGTCGGCGCTGTCAGCTCTGCATAAACTCCACGTGTCAGAACTGACGCCAGCGGTCCTTAAAAACTGGATAGCCAGCCGGAAAACAAAGCTGAAAACGACCAGGAATAACCTTTCGTTTCTACGCAGCGCCATCGATGAAGCTGTTACGGATGGCCTGCTGGCCATTAATCCGGTAACCCTCGTCAGCGCCAGCCGGTACCACGTGATCGACAGCAGCCCAAGCGCCGACGATTACGAGGTGGATCCGTTCACGCCAGCGGAAACCCTCGCTATTTACCAGAGCTGCAGGTACCCGGAATGGGAAAACCTATTCCGCTTTGCTTTCAATACCGGTCTGCGGAGTTCCGAACTGTGCGCGCTGCGCTGGGTTGATCTCGACACCATCGCGAAAACAGCCCACGTTCAGGCGGCCAGTGTCGTAGGGGTACTTAAAGGCACCAAGACAAAAGCCGGTACCCGTAAGGTTGAGCTGAACAGTGAGGCGCTAGCAGCCCTGCAGGCGCAGAAACAATACACTTTTATGAAAAGTGAGTTCATATTCAGCGATCCGAAAACGGGAGAGCCCTGGGCGAACGCCGACGCGATCCGTAAAAAGGCATGGGTGCCGACCCTGAAAAAAGCTGGTGTGCGCTATCGTAACCCGTACCAGACGCGGCACACATTCGCCACCAAGCATATTAGCCAGGGCGTTAACCTCTTCTGGCTTGCCGGACAGATGGGCCACAAAGGGCCGGAAATGTTGTTCCGCAATTATGGTAAGTACCTTGCAGTATATGATGGAAAGACGTCTATAAAGGTTGTGTCAACCTGAGTAGAGCTGCCTGCGTCTGAAGAAAATTAAGAATGAGGCTACCATTGCTTTTTGTGAAATGAGCTATCATCTATGTAATTGATAGCTTTATTACTGTGTTTACAAAAGTTAAAACTCATTTAAAAACAACACCTTAGATCATGGCAATAAACGCAATGCAAATATATTCCTTGACATAGCATAACCTGTTGATTTTTATTGAGTTAAACTTTCGTTAGGACAGCACAGGGACACTGATAGTACTTGAAGAGTTACGGTACAAACTGTTATCCTGTGCTCCACTAATACAAGAACTTTTATGTTTTTTTTAATATTCAATAGCTTAACGTAGGTACTGGCGGAGTATTATAACTGGAGTGACCACTATGAAAAACACACTGACTGTAGGTTTCGGTGAAGGTTAACTACAACCTAAATTTGTAACACAAACCTCCATTAGCACAATAAGGCCTCCCTTGCGGAGGTCTTTTGTTATAGGAATCAATAAGATGGCGAGAACACTTGTAAACGTCAGCGCTACAATTTTTGCTCTAATGTTGATTGTCAGAGCACTATTTACTTATATCTACCCTGGCAAACTCCCCTTTAACCTAGCCATCATTGATTGGCTGGTAGTCATTGCTGGATCTGGCGCTGCCATTTCTTCTATCTTCTGCTTTATCAAAAAGCGCTATCCAGACACTGCAGAATTTCTTCCAATGTTCAGTACTGTTTGTTATGTGATAGTCCTGATCGGGTATGCAATCCTGAGATACACTCCGGCTTATCAAACATCTCTTTCGATTATGGTTACAGGTATGCTCGTTGGGATGGGATGGTGGATCCAGTGCATAACGTCAGCAGCGAATACGCGCAGGTCACATACCCTTAACATGATCATTAACACACGCACCAGTCCCGAATACCAAAAACAGTTACGGAACAGCACAAAATTTTATCGGGGTATGCGTTATGTGCCGCAAGAACTCTCTGAGTGGCGCTGCAACCCGGATAAAGAAGAATACAAGAACATGAAGGTACCCGACGAGTATAGAGATGCCATTAACGGCCTTCTGTACATTCTTAATTATTTCGAGTTTCTTGCGCAGGGAATCAAGTTCAAGGATTTGGATGACGAGTTACTGAAGGAGTGTTTTTCCAGCTTCTTACGCGGAATAGAACGCCGTGGATTCCACATGATTTTAGAATCTCAAAAACAAGATCCAGCGGCCTTTGAAGGAATTATTTATCTTTCAAAAAAATGGAACGGAACCTCGTTTGTTGAAACCCACCGTTCAAACCCAAACACAGTAGAACTGGGGGTTCCATATCCTTCAAACGAAACTGTCGAAAAAATGGTTCAAGGTCAGCCGTTGATTGATAGCGACACGGGTCCAGAGCTTCAGGTGGCCACTTAACATTGATGCATGGACCAGGAGTGGACAACAAAATGCACTTAAAATGCACGCGCCGGAAAATAAAATATACATAACTCAATTTTTCAATAAGTTACACCATTTCCGGACGCGAGTTCAACTCCCGCCAGCTCCACCAAATAATAATCCGGATACGTCCGGTAAAGTACAGAAAGCCCGCATGGCATAAGCCCTGCGGGCTTTTTTGTGTCTGTCGTTGTCCGAGAACATCCAGCTAAATCCAGAGAAAATTGGTACACGTTTAGGTACACGCTATACTGTGGTCCATTAAACGTGTACCAATTATGGAAGGGATCCAGACATGGCGCGTATCACACGCCCCCTCACTAACAATGAAATCCTTAAAGCCAAACCCCGTGAAAAAGACTTCACCCTTCATGATGGAGATGGCTTGTTTTTGCTGGTCAAAACCACCGGTAAAAAACTCTGGCGCTTCCGTTATCAACGACCGGGAAGCAGTAGCCGCACAAATTTGAGTCTCGGCTCATATCCTGCCCTTACACTCGCAGCAGCTCGTCAGATACGCGACCAACATTTAGCTGTGCTCGCACAAGGGATAGATCCGCAACAGCAACAAGAACAAGCTTCAGAGCAACGTCAGATTGAGCTAGATAGTATTTTCTCTACTGTAGCTGCCAACTGGTTCAAAATGAAAAGCAAAAGCGTCACAGAGGACTACGCGAAAGATATTTGGCGCTCTCTAGATAAGGACGTGTTCCCCGCAATAGGCGCGATACCTGTTCAGGAGATTAAGGCGAGAACGATTGTTGATGCATTGGAGCCAATTAAAGCGCGTGGTGCATTAGAGACGGTTCGCCGTCTGGTGCAACGTATTAACGAAATCATGATTTACGCAGTCAACACTGGCCTGATCGATGCGAATCCGGCATCAGGGGTTGGAATGGCATTTGAGAAACCCAAAAAGCAAAACATGCCTACGCTTCGGCCAGAGGAATTGCCGAAACTGATGCGTTCTCTTGTTATGTCCAATCTTTCTGTTTCGACTCGCTGTCTTATTGAGTGGCAGCTCCTGACCCTAGTGCGCCCTTCTGAGGCTTCTGGTGCTCGGTGGGTCGAGATCGATCTCAATGCCAAACTCTGGACGATCCCCGCCGAACGCATGAAGGCCAAGCGTGAGCACATTGTTCCTTTGTCTACTAAAGCATTAGATATTCTGGATGTAATGAAGACTATTAGCGCTCATAGACAATATATTTTCCCAAGCAGAAATGATCCTAAAAAACCAATGAATAGTCAGACGGCTAACGCAGCTTTAAAGCGTATTGGATATGGAGGTAAGCTAGTCGCACATGGATTAAGGTCTATTGCTAGTACAGCGCTAAATGAAGCAGGAATGAACCCAGACGTGATAGAAGCAGCATTAGCGCATAGTGATAAAAATGAAGTACGTAAAGCTTACAATCGAACAACCTATCTCATGCAACGAATTGAACTAATGAATTGGTGGGCAGACTTCGTAGAAAATAAAAAATAAATCTAACAGAAAATCAAAATAGAGATTGACCAAAATCAATCTCTTATTTAATGGAGTTAATATATGTTTCCAATCCAGTCGACTTGATAATCAAGTTCATTTCTTTTGATTTTTTCAAATACTCTACATTAGGCCAAGAGAGATATGTAATTATTATACATATCAATCTTACCATAGCAAAATCAGAAAGGTTAATAAGCGTTTCCACATACATTACCTTATCCTGTTCAGTGAACCCATTTTGAACAGTAATCTCTTTGTCAATCAATTTAACTGCAAGATAAAATCTCCTAGCAAAAGAAAACATTTTATCATCAGAGTTATTGTCTAAAGTCTCAAGTATGTTAGTTAAATTCACACCAACCATACCTCTCTGAACGCTTGTTTTTATAAGTTGCTCAAGTTTATTTACTGCATCAACTTTCTTTACCTCATGCCCCCCATTAGGAGATGGAAAAATTAAAGAAAAGTCATCAAAGCCACTTTTTTGCGCCTCAATTAGATTATAAAATTGAAATTCAAATGACTTTCTTTTATCCAGAATCTCTTGTCTCCTAGTCTCATTAATTAAACATTCATTAGCTGTAAATTGCATTCTTACTGATTTAATCAAAAGCAGTATGGAAATAAAACTTAAGATAGGATTGAGAACCCCTCCAAAGTAATCACCAAACTGCCCCCATACATCCTTTCCTTTTGAAAGAATGGTTGGACCAACGCCAAATTGATAATAGTAAACACCTAAAGTTAACACTATCAAAAATGACGCTAACCAACCAATATATTTCATAAGTCTTCAACCTCAATAACTAAATATTTTACGATCTCACCATTGCTAATGGTCATATCCCTGACCTTTAATAACAAGTGCTCTCGTTCTTCTTCGGCCAGCCTGTTATTTGCATCAAGATTACTTGTTATTTTTTTCGTCTGAGCATCAGTGACATATTTAAGTCCATTTAAAAAACCAAACGATGTAGTTCTCTCTTCGCCATTAACTAATAGTCTACCATTTCCTGTGAAGGTGTTAAAGCGGGTTATGATAGCCTCTATGTAATGGTCATGGTCAGTTTCAATTAACTCTGTAATATTTAAAGCTGTATGTTGATTCAAAGTCGCTATTCTTTGTTTACCGCCAGGTTTTCTATAATTCAAATCGACTGAATAATTACACATCGTAGAAATTTTGTGCATGTTTTTCAGTCTATTTCTTATAGCTTTGGTAAGTTCATCCTCAATATCTTCTAACCCTTTAATAACTTTTATAGCGGCATCGCTAAGTCTAGGGCTTTCTAAAAAAAGAGATTCATAAATGTAATAACTCATCACTTCTGAAAAGACTGATCTAGTCATTGTAGACAATCTAGCTGCGACATTTCTATCCGATATTACTACATCAAAGCATTGGCCAAAAGAACCCGTAAAAGAATGCTTTAATTTTGTGCGAATTTCATTAGTCTGATGGCGATTTTCTTTAACCTTCCCTCGTAATATTGCTTCTGTGATTATACTTGTAACCCCTGAAGCTCCGGATAAAGTCTGAAGAGCGTAATCCATGTCAACTTCGTTGTCACCACTGTTTATGACAAGATCAAGACTTACTTTCATTTTTTCCCCCACGAATCGAGAGCAATTTGCTCCAAATGGATAAATATATTACTTAACCATCTATCAATCGCATATTGTATATAACAAGCAAGTGAATAAAATGTTTTTTTTGATGATGATCAACTAATTTCGTGCGGAGTTACCCCCCGCCTCCGGGCGTTTTCCTTACTCCCAAGCCTCGCCGCCCCAGAGGCTCGCCACGCTCTCGAACAGCACCGCACTAACCACCGACACTCCCGAGAACCCGCGCCGCACAGAGACGCGCTCAGACAGCGAAACTAAATATAATTAAATAAATACTTTACCGTTGGCGCGCAATGCTCTCCCCGCCCCGCCTGCCCGCTTAAGGGGGCGCTTTTAATGCAGGTGCATGACCGGCCTCAGGGCGCGCCAGTGCTGGCGCTGGCGGGGGATTCAGTGTCGGTAAAACGCATGCAAAACCATGCACCTTAGAATGCATGGCTTTTTTACGGGAAAATGGCGGGATTTTAGGGAATTATTGAGCGTTCTACTGTGCAGCTAGTTCTGCGCGCTGGCGAGTGAAATTCAGGTTTTGCGCAGGTGTGAATTTTTCACGATTATCATCCCGCGAAGCCGCGTCAGGTCTGAATCCGATGGCCGTTAAAATGTCATTATCCTGCGCCGAATAATTAATTTTTTCACCGGCGACCAGCCAGACCTGTAGCGCCTCACGCAGACAGTCGAGTGAGTGCTGCATGGCGCAGCGCTGAACGGCGGAGTGTTGCCCGGAATAATTCATCAGTTCAGGGGCAAGGGCGGCGGCCAGCTCCGCGCCGTGTACCTGCATAAAATCATTTAAACGGCCGCGGATACTGATGCGCTGCACCTCCTCATGCGAGCGGATATAGCGACCGGCAGCCTGATTAATTTCCCACTTTTTCACGTCGATAATCTCGCGCAGCGTTTGCAGGCTCCGGCCGCTGTGGCCGCTGCCGGCAAGCTGTTCGCGGTATGCCTGCTCGGCCTGCGTCAGTTCTTCCCTGCGTTGCAGCCAGGCGGATTTGTTTGCCTGACAGGCCTCAAAGGCTTTCTCTAGCGTCAGTGTGGTCACGTATGTTTCTCCTGATGACTGGCCGTGCTTACGCACCGGCACGGTTAACGATGGCCGCCGGTGCGGGTAGCGGGATAACCGGCTCTGTTACCGGTGAACGAATAACCCCGTCGATGGATTCAAGCGTGCGGAACGTGGCCGAGCAATCGATGTTCATGCACTGGTGATAGCGCTGTTTGACGTTATCGGACAGATAGCGACTGGTGCGGGAATGCGCGCTGGTTTTGCAGAACGGGCAGTGAAACATGCTTACCCCTCCGCTTCTGTCTCGCCATTTTCAGCCAGCTTTCTGGCGAGCATCATTCTCTTCGCAGGGCTGCGTAACAGCTCCGTATCAACGTCAGTAATCTGCGGCCGGTGCATGCCCGTCACGGACAATACAGGCTCCTGTGTCATGTCGAAGTTATACATGCTGCCCTGACGGCTCAGCGCGTCGCGCAGCTCGCCGGTGGCCACGGACTGCGGGGCACTTTCACCCTTCATTTCGAGGGCACGAATGCGCAGCAGGAAAGCGCGGATGAGGGCGACAGGAACGGCGTTGACAGCCTGAGCCCATTCCGCACCGGCATAAGCGGTAAAGGCATCTTCATGCGCTGAAAGGTATTTATTGCCGGTGGAGCAGGCATTCAGCATGGCGCGTTTCCGGTCTGTCTCCAGCTCCGCAATCAAGCCGGTGAACTCGTCGGCCAGCTCGCGACTGGCGATACGCCTGCTGTGCTCAGCTTTCATTTCAGGGGTGAGACTGCCGCGCAGGGTGCGAAAGCGGCTGCGCCAGTTCTGCTCCGCCTCAGTGCTCTCATCGAGGGCGGTCTGCCGCTCCTGCTTACAGCGTTCAATGGCCGTATCAATCTCCTTCAGTACCTGCATGCTGGCTGCGTGGGTGTCTCTGGCCGCAGTGAATGCGCTCAGCTTGTCGGTGATGCGCTGGCTGTTCTCTGCGTACTGCTGAGCGGCAACGTCTTGCAGGGCGGTAATAACTGTTTTGGGTTTCATGTTCAGGCTCTCCGTTTATTCAACCTGAAATGATTCTGCCCTTCATCACACAACATCTCGATTCATTGCAGTTGTGGCAGTTCTGGCACAAACAGCACTTAAAATCCGGCTTGCCAGAGAAAGGTCTCAGCAAAACCTTACTCATCGTTTGTTTTTTTACATATAACTATTCACTACTGTTCACCTTAAATAAAAATATAAGTAATACAGTAAGATAAAGGGTGAACAGTTGAGGGTCTGACTGTTCACCGTCTGTTCACCACTGTTCACCCATCTTCTGAACTCTCCTGAAGTCGTATATATTTTTTATTAATAAAAAATAAGCTATTAACCACTTTTGGTTATGTATAGATATGCCAGAATGTGCCAAAGGATACCCACGATATACCAGAACATTGTCAGAGATTGTCGCTGTATAAAAAACAGTCTGTTGTGTGGTGAAGTACTGCAAAATGACTTGTTGCCCTGAGGGAAAATATTAACAGAATAGAGAGCTACCCGAGGCCGGACGGACACGCCCGGCACTGTATGGACTTTATGAGGTAGCCCGATGCACACTGCTTTTTCTTCCCCGTCTTCTGCCCCTGCCGCACCACTGATGCCGGTTTCTGATGCCGTTCAGGAGCGCTTTATCCGCCTGCCCGAAGTGATGCATCTGTGTGGCCTGTCCCGGTCGACCATTTATGACCTCATCAGCCGGGAAGCCTTCCCGAAACAAATCTCCCTCGGTGGAAAAAATGTGGCGTGGGCGCAGTCTGAAATCACCGCATGGATGGCAGATCGCATTGACGAACGCAACCGGGGCTATGACGCATGATGATGACCGTTCAGCATTCAGCCCCTTTTTCTGGCTTGCTTCCTGTCGTCGTTTCCAGGTATAGTTTTCCCGCTGTCGCAAAATCGGCAGCCGGAATTGGCGTTCCGAATAACTTCAAGGCGACACGACACGCGCCATGCGTGTTTTTTTATGTCGTTGCTCAGGCACACCCATTTTCAGGGCTGTGGTGTTTATTCGTGCACCCGAGTCCTTTTCTGATAATGGTAGTCCGGGCGGGGCAGCCTTCGGGCTGGCCGGTTTCCTTGAAGGCCGGTTACGCCAACCCCGTTCGGGCTGCCACCAGTGAAATTGGCGTTTCCGGTGGTAGTTTTTCAAACTACTTCAAGGAGGCTGCCATCATGGCTACTACCCTCACCCCATCGTACCCGCAGTTTGTCTTTGTGTTTGCCGCCGTTCGTCGTGCAGACCGTAAACCCCGTATCTGTATGCTCCGCACCGTTGCCGGTGATGAACACGCCGCACGCCTGTCGCTCGTTCGCGACTACGTCCTCTCGTTTGCTGGCCGTCTGCCGGTTGCGGAGGTGCGCGCATGAGACACACCACCATTACCGCCCGTGACCTCGAATGCCTTGAGCATATGCGCAACGTCGGCCAGCTCGTCAATGAGCTGATGCAGGTGCAGGACTGCGCCACCGTTCGTCGTGACCCGGCGCAGCAGTCACAGCTTACTTCCGTGATTTACCTCATGACCGCCCAGCTCGACGGCGTGGTAGAGCGCTGCAATCAGCGCTGGCTGACCGGGGAGGGCAACGTATGAAAAAGCCATTACCCCCCGTATTACGCGCCGCGCTGTATCGCCGCGCTGTCGCCTGTGCATGGCTGACGGTATGCGAACGCCAGCACCGCTACCTGCACCTCACCCTCGACGCGCTGGAAAGTGCGATTGCCAACGAGCTGGAGGGCTTCTACCTGCGCCAGCACGGCGAGGAAAAAGGCCGCCAGATTGCCTGTGCACTGCTGGAAGATTTAATGGAAGCCGGACCACTCAAAGCCTCTCCCTCACTGTCCTTTCTCGGGCTCGCCGTGATGGATGAACTCTGCGCCCGTCACATGCAATCACCTGTTGTGCACTGAGGGAGAAAATAACGATGAAAATGAACGTAACGGAAACCGTAAAACAGGCGTGCGGCCACTGGCCGCGCATTCTCCCGGCGCTTGGTGTGAAGGTCATGAAAAACCGGCATCAGGCCTGTCCGGTGTGCGGCGGCTCTGACCGTTTTCGCTTTGACGATAGAGAGGGGCGCGGGACGTGGTACTGCAACCAGTGCGGTGCGGGTGACGGACTTAAGCTGGTAGAGAAAGTGTTCGGCATGAACGCATCAGAGGCTGCCGGGAAGGTGAACGCCGTGACCGGCAACCTGCCGCCGGTTGCCCCGGAAGTGATTGCGGCCGCAGAGGCTGAAACGGAGGCTGACCGCAAGGCGGCGGCCGCGCTGGCCGCAAAACTGATGGAGAAAACCCAACCGGCCAGCGGCAACGCCTACCTGACCCGCAAGGGCTTCCCCGCTCTGGAATGTCCGGTACTGTCGGCCACACACAAAACCGGCGGCGTGACGTTCCGCGCCGGTGATGTGGTTGTCCCGCTGTATGACGATACCGGCGCACTGGTTAACCTTCAGCTTATCAATTCTGACGGTCTCAAACGCACCCTGAAAGGCGGTCAGGTTAAAGGGGCATGTCATGTCATCGAAGGGAAAAAGCAGGCAGGAAAACGCCTGTGGATTGCGGAGGGCTATGCGACCGCGCTCACCGTGCATCACCTGACCGGGGAAACCGTCATGGTGGCACTGTCGTCCGTGAACCTTCTTTCTCTGGCGAGCCTTGTCCGTCAAAAACACCCGGCCTGTCAGATTGTCCTCGCCGCCGACCGTGACCTTAACGGCGACGGCCAGAATAAAGCCGCAGCGGCAGCAGACGCTTGTGAGGGCATTGTCGCCCTGCCGCCGGTGTTCGGTGACTGGAATGATGCGTTTGTGCAGAATGGCGGGGAGGCCACGCGAAAAGCGATTTATGACGCCATCCGGCCACCGGCACAAAGCCCGTTCGACACCATGAGCGAGGCGGAATTTACCGCCATGAGCGCCAGTGAGAAGGCTTTGCGGGTCCATGAGCATTACGGCGAAGCGCTGGCGGTGGATGCGAACGGCCAGCTCCTGTCCCGCTATGAAAACGGCATCTGGAAAAATATCCCGGCCGCCACTTTCTCACGAAATGTGGCTGATTTATTCCAGCGCTTACGCGCCCCGTTCTCATCCGGGAAAATTGCCTCGGTGGTGGAGACCCTGAAACTGATTATTCCGCAGCAGGACGCACCGGCACGCCGTCTGATTGGCTTTCGCAACGGGGTACTCGATACCCAAAGCGGCATATTCAGCCCGCACAGTAAATCGCACTGGCTGCGCACGCTGTGCGACGTGGATTTTACCCCGCCGGTGGAAGGCGAAATGCTGGAGACTCACGCGCCGAACTTCTGGCGCTGGCTCGACCGGGCGGCCGGTAAAAATCCACAAAAACGCGACGTGATACTCGCTGCACTGTTTATGGTACTGGCGAACCGCTACGACTGGCAGCTCTTTCTCGAAGTCACCGGTCCCGGCGGGAGTGGCAAAAGCATTCTCGCCGAAATCGCGACCCTGCTCGCCGGAGAGGATAACGCCACGTCGGCCGACATCGACACGCTGGAAGACCCGCGCAAGCGTGCCTCCCTGATTGGCTTCTCGCTGATACGTCTGCCGGACCAGGAAAAATGGAGCGGTGACGGCGCAGGACTGAAGGCCATCACCGGCGGCGATGCGGTCTCGGTTGACCCGAAATACCAGAATCCATATTCAACGCATATTCCGGCGGTGATTCTGGCCGTGAACAACAACCCGATGCGCTTCACCGACCGCAGCGGCGGTGTATCCCGTCGCCGGGTGATTATTCATTTCCCGGAGCAGATTGCCCCGGAAGAGCGCGACCCGCAGCTCAGGGATAAAATTGCGCGCGAGCTGGCCGTTATCGTGCGCCAGCTTATGCAGAAATTCAGCGACCCGATGACCGCCCGCGCACTGCTCCAGTCGCAGCAGAACTCCGACGAGGCACTCAATATCAAGCGCGATGCTGACCCGACGTTTGATTTTTGCGGCTATCTGGAAATGCTGCCGCAGACCAGCGGGATGTTTATGGGTAATGCCAGCATCGTCCCGCGTAATTACCGTAAGTATCTCTATCACGCGTATCTGGCCTATATGGAGGCCAACGGGTACAGAAACGTGCTCAGCCTGAAAATGTTCGGGCTGGGGCTGCCCATAATGCTGAAAGAGTACGGCATGAATTATGAGAAGCGGCACACTAAGCAGGGGATACAAACCAATCTGTCGCTGAAAGAGGAAAGCTACGGCGACTGGCTACCGAAATGCGACGAACCAGTAGCAACATAACCTCACTCAGACCGGCAACAGCCGGTCTTTTCCTTTCTGGCCATTGCCACAGGGTGAACAATCCACTGTTCACCCTTCACCGTATCTTCACCCTGTATCATCATGAAATTATTAATAAAAAAACAGAGGTGAACAGTGTGAACAGTAAAACCTAAAAAAACTTTTTATCCCCCCACCACATCGCCTGACCGGGCAGATCCAGAACGAGCAAAAATCACAAAGGGGAAGATTCGACTTTTCACTCCTCACCAACTCACCACCGCTTAACCACATGATATAAAATAGAAAATCATCGAAGTTAACAGTATAAACAGTTAGATTAAAAAAATACTAACGCATCTTATGGCGATAGGTAACACTATCGCCATAAGAAAAAGCACATTATATGAAGAACAAAGAAGGAAGGCATATAAATGGATAAAACTGATTACATCCTACGTTCACTTACGAAAACCTCAAAAAAACGATGGGAACATTATGCAGTAACTCGCATTTATCATCTTTTAAATGATCCCGCCATTGAATTTGTCTGCCAGCAATGTGTCAGAAAAGAAAATGGAAAAATCTATTTGGCAGATTTATTTTTCCCACAACTGGAACTTTATCTTGAAATTGATGAAGGGCATCACAACAGTGAGCAATCACAAATAGATGATGCGAAACGTCGTATGGATATTACTGAAGCTACAGGATTTTTAGAGATAAGAATTCCCGCCAGCGAAATAAGTCTTGAAATTTTCGATCGTTATATCAATGAATTTATTGAGTTGATACGCAATCGTAAAAATAGAATGATTAAAGATAAAAAATTCAAAGAATGGGATTATGATAATAAATATACAGCTCGTCCACATCTTAAGGCAGGAAGGATATCTGTAGGTCCAGATGCCGTCTTCAGATACCACCGGGATGCTTTGAACTGTTTCGGTTACAACAAAGGACATCATCAGTCTGGCGGTTGGAGCATTCCTTCTCACATAAGTGAAGCAATGGGTCTATCAGGAAAATGCATGGTTTGGTTTCCAAAACTATATGGAAATTCAGATTGGGGAAATGAATTGACTGATGATGGTAACAAAATCATAGAGCGGAATATAAAAGATGATGAGGGATACACAGAACGCTGGGATAAACGAATTGTTATGGCACATTCTCGTGATGAGTTGAACAGGACACTGTACCGATTTCTTGGGGTGTTTGAAGCTATCCCTGGTCACCATACTGGCAACATACTAGAGTTTCATCGTGTAAGTACATCGGTCAATGTATACCCTCCTAATGATGCTGCCCCATGATTAACAGCATATTTAGTTCCCTGTTTATACGAGATACAACACTGCTACAGTGAGAAAATTGGTACACGCTTAGGTACACAACTGAAAGTTGAATACGAAAAAATCTCATACTTTTAATAGGTTGGGAAATTTATTCAGACTCCGCCAGCCCACCAAAATTCTCCATCGGTGAATACCAGAGTCATCCGATGAAGTCCTGAAAGCCCGCACGGCGCAAGCCCTGCGGGCTTTTTTGTGTCTGTCGTTCTCCGAGCCATTCGACTTAGTCCGGCGATTATCGCTATACGTTCAGGTATTCCGGTTCATGCCGGATCAGCCACAGCCCCCCAGACCTACACCAATGTTCTGCGTGCTAAAGCGCCCGAGAAAAATCTAACGTTGCGTCATGGCCCATGCCATCGTTGAAATCCCCGCACTGCAAATCAAAGCCCAACCCCCCTTAACGCAATCAACATAACCAATTGATATTAAATAGTTATCACCTCATATATTTCCGTTTCCTTTTGTTTTGTCGAACGATCTGTGAACAACACCAAAACATTAACAACAAGGAAACAATAATATAACTACAGAGGTGACCTTATGCTCAATAAAGAACGGCATTATGCAATTTTGACCTGGCTTAACAGGTACGAACGGGCGACGGTGAATCAGCTTGCGAAAGTATTTAACGTCACCAGGGAAACGATTCGCAGCGACCTGAACTTATTAGCGCAGGAAGGCGGCATTGAGCGATGCCACGGTGGGGCAATTATCAAACGCCGTATTTTTCATACCCAATCAGTCAATAATTTAGATAGCAATATCATTCATTTTTTTGACTCCGCGCAGTCAAGAAAAACGATCAAATCCCGACATAAAGGGCGAAAGATGAAAGGTAAAGTCTGTATTCTGGGTTCATTCAACGTTGATATTATTGCTAATGTCGATCGTTTCCCGCAAAGCGGAGAATCTATTTTCTCCGAAAATACCATTATTGGACCCGGCGGCAAAGGCGCCAATCAGGCGCTGGCCGTAAGCAAATGCAATGTTAAAACCCATTTTGTCGGTAAGGTGGGTAACGATCAGTTTAGTCAGATGGCCTTTGAACATCTTTCATCTTCTGCTATCGACAGCTTCACGCTTTATCAGGATAAAGATCAGAAAACCGGCACCGCGCTTATTTATGTTTGTCAAAGTGATGGTGAAAATATGATTGCCATCAGCCCTGGGGCCAATCGGTCCATTACAGCCGATGAAGTTGAAGCTATTACCCCTGAAGTGAAAAACGCAGATATTTTTTTAACCCAGCTGGAAAATAATCTACCCGCTACCTTTCGGGCCATTGAAATTGCCCGCCGTAACGGGATTAAGGTGGTTTTGAACCCTGCCCCCTGGTCATCTGATGTGGTTAGCTGCCTGAAGAACGTGGACTTTCTGACCCCAAACGAGACTGAGGCCTCATTGCTGTCCGGCATTCATATCGTAGACCTTGCCAGCGCGAAGGAAGCCGCCAGAGCCATTAAAGCGAAAGGGGTAGGTCACGTCATCATCACCATGGGAGCGAAAGGCGCGCTTATTTATGACGGTGAGCAATTTATTCATATCCCGGCGCTGAAAGCCGTATGTGTGGATACCACCGGTGCTGGCGATGCCTTCAACGGCGCATTCGCCGCCGCGATGGCGAAAGGGGAATCCATTATTCAGGCAGCAAAATTTGCCTGTGCTTTCGCGTCTTTGGCCGTCGAAAAAGAAGGCGCATCAAATATGCCTGAATATAAAGATGTCCTGACCCGCCTCGCGCAATATAACGATAAAAACATTCTCACCGAGAAAATTTAACGCACGCATATTTCTGCATACACAGATTATATTCACGACAACCATTTCAGTAATGGGAGTATGTCCGATGAAAGCCCTGACAGAATCTAAACCCGGCGGCGCGATACCGCAGGTAAATAACATGCCTCACCAGCAAACACTATCCCGCATGGCACGTTGCCGCCAGACGTTACGCCGGTGGTGGCCGTTCTACGTGATGGCCCTGCCTGGGGTTATCTATTTTTTTATCTGGCACTATTTACCCATTTGGGAAACCAAAATTGCGTTTGAGCAGTACCGTATTATCCCGCCGAATATCTGGGTCGGGATGCAGTATTTTGCCACGCTGATGTCATCCCCTGTTTTCTGGCAGGTGATACAGAACACCGTGATTATCGGCGCAATGAAGCTGATTTTTATTTTTCCGGTTCCCATTATCGTGGCGCTCTTGCTCAATGAAGTGCGCTCATCCGGTTACCGTAAATTTGTCCAGTCGGTGATTTATCTGCCGCACTATCTCTCCTGGGTAGTGATCGCCAGCATCGCGATTGCCACGCTCTCGCCGGTTGATGGCGCGGTTAACGACATCATTAAATCGATGGGCTACGATCCGATCCCCTTTATGACCGACAGCGGCTCTATCCGCTGGGTACTGGTGTTCACTGAAATGTGGCGCAGCGCGGGCTGGGACTCATTACTTTACATCGCGGCGATCCTCGCCATCGATCCACAGCTGTATGAAGCGGCAGAAATGGATGGTGCCGGGCGCTGGCGCAAAATCTGGCACATCACCCTGCCCGCTATCACCCCGACCATCGCCACGCTGTTTATCCTCAACGTCGGGCTCTTCCTGAGCCAGGGTTTTGATCAGGTCTTCAACATGACCAACGACGTGGTGAACGGTCAGATAGACATCATCGACACCTACGTCTACCGCATGGGCCTGCGCACCGGGGAGTTCTCGCTGGCGACCGCCGCAGGGTTATTCAAAGGCGTGATCGGCATGGTCCTTATCGTGCTGGCACATAACGTTTCAAAACGCCTGACGGGTAAAGGAGTCTGGTAATGCGCATCTCATCACGAAGCACCCCTTTTGAGCGCATCGAATACGTGCTCATTCTCTCGGTACTGATGCTGCTGGTTGTCGTGACGCTACAACCGATCCTCAACCTGGTGGCGATATCCTTCTCCAGCCCGACAAACGTGCCCGGCATGAGCGGCCTGGAGATTATTCCGCAGGGCTTTTCGCTGGACGTCTGGAAGCTGCTGCTGACCAACGAAGCCGTGCTGCGCGGGTTTGGCAATGCGATGCTGATTACCGTGGTGGGCACCATCATCAACGTAGTTTTCACCGTGCTGCTGGCCTGGGCGCTGGCGCAAAAACGCCTGCCGGGACGCCGCTGGCTGTTTATGTTTGTCCTGTTCACCATCGTCTTTGAGCCGGGCATCATCCCCGATTTTCTGGTGATGAAAAAGCTGGGGCTACTGAACAGCTACTGGTCCGTCATCCTGTATCGCGCCGTCTTCGCCTGGTACCTGATTATTCTGGTTCGCCTGTTCGAAGAGATCCCGGAGGAGCTGCTGGAAGCCGCGGAACTCGATGGCGCGAACCCGTTCCAGACGCTGTGGTACGTCATTATGCCGGTCGCCAAATCGTCCATTGCCATGATCACGTTATTTTACATGGTGCTGCACTGGAACGAGTTTTTCCGCGCCATGGTGTACCTCAACGACCCGGACAAATGGCCGTTGCAGGTGGTGCTGCGTCAGTTTGTCGTCGAGGGCGATAAGCTGGCGATGGTAGGCGTCGAAAGCATGTCGAACTACACCGATGCCAGCCAGATCAGCATCAAGGCGCTGAAAGCCGGGATGATCACCTTAACCATCGCCCCGCTGATTGCCATCTACCCGATTATTTTGCGCTTCTTCACCAAAGGGACCATGTCCGGCGCGGTGAAGGGTTAACAGGAGCGATGACGATGAAATTATTCACAGCAATCGCCTGCGGCCTGCTGTTATGCCAGGCCGTCTGGGCCGAGCCGGTCACTATCCGGATTGTGGAAAAAGATCTGCTGACCACCAACCGCGAAGATGTCGCGCATATTCAGCGAATCGAGCAGGCGCTGGCACGCCAGGGACACGATATCCACATTGAGATCGTCAACCTGTCGTCTTCCGGCTACTCCGACGTGCTGAACGTGATGCTGCTCTCCGGCACCATCCCTGATCTGATCTATTTCAACGGCAGCGACCAGAAGATGGTCGAACAGGGCATTCTTGAAGACTGGCGTCCGTGGATTACGAAAACCCGCTATCTGAAAGAGGCGCTGTGGCCGCACAACCGGCTTCGCCTGCAAAACCATCCGACCCTGCTGTATGTCTTTCCCCTGCGCGCGCGCCAGCCGGTGATCCGTGAGGACTGGTTACAGAAGAGCGGATTCAGCGCATCACCCAAAACGCTGGCGGAGTACGTCACGCTGTTCAATGCGATCCACGCCGGTGACTACAACGGCGACGGTAAGACGGATAGCTGGGGGATCACCTCCGAGAAAGACCTGCGCGATCTCGACGGTTTTATGAACCCGGCGTTTGGCATTCACGCCACCTGGCTCAAGGACGATCAGGGCAAGCTGATCAACGCCCAGATAAGCCCGCAGGAGCGGAGCAAGCTGGAGTTCTACCATTCGCTGTATCAGAAAGGACTGCTCTCCTCCCAGTACATCACCACCAACTGGGAGCTAAAAGAGGATGAGTTTTATACCGGCAAGGTTGGCGTGGTATCCGTCTCATCGCCGGGCAACGTCGGCGTGTACCAGGAAAAGATGCGCCAGATCCATCCTGACGCCACCCTCACCCTGCTCGACCCACCCGAAGGCCCGGCAGGTAAAGGGCTGGCGGCGACAGATGTTTCCATGGAAACGCGCGGCTTTGCCATGTCCTCGCTCTCGAAACATAAAAAGGAAGTGATGATCCTGCTCGATTTTCTGGCAAGCCCGGAAGGGCAAATGATGGAGCAGATGGGCTTCGAGAACACGCACTACGTTCGTAAGGGCAACACGATAAACGTGACGCCAAAAATTAATGCCTGGTATCCGCGGTTTATCCAGGCCGCCAACTGGAAGCCGCCGGTGGAGTGGCGGACGCCCGCGATGCTGCGCTATATCGACAATTCACAACGTTATTTTACGGCGGATAACGCCTTTATCTTCCCGGCGTCGTTTGCCGCCGCCATCGACTCAACCAGCAGTATTTATAACCAGTGGGCGTACCAGTTTGTCTCTGGCAAAGCGTCATTTGATCAGTGGGATCAGTATGTCAGCGCCTGGAAAGCCGCAGGTGGAAACGCCATGACCGAATATGCAGAGGAAAAATTAAAATGACCGTTACTCAAGCCGCTGATTTATCGTTCACGTCCCGCATTCTGGGCATGCTGTATGGCGTGGCGTTCGGTGATGCCTTAGGCGGACCGGTTGAGAAACTCTCCGCCCGGCAAATCGCGGAGAAATATGGCCGCGTCACCTCCATCCACCAGCGCTGGCACCGGATGAACGAGCCGTCCGCACGGCGCAACAACCGCGTACGCGGCAACGGTATCATCACCGACGATACGCTGATGACACTCTGCCTGATGGAGGTTTACAGCGAGCTGGGCCGTCACGTTGATGCGTGGGATATGGGGGAGTCTTTTGTGCGGAAGATTGCCTGGGAACCGCGCTGGGTGCCGGAACTGGATCGGGAAGCGCTGGTTATTGAGCGCCTGTTTTATCCGGAAAAATGGATCTTCCATCGTCTGCAACTGGCCGCCTGCGATCCGCGCCAGGGCGGCGTGGGCAATATGGTGAACTGCGGCGCAGCCATGTATGCCGCCCCCATCGGAGCTATTAATGCCTGCAACCCTGAGGCAGCTTACCAGGAAGCCATTAATTTCACCCAGGGGCATCAGCAGAGCTATGGGCTGGAGGCCGCCGGGGTCTTCGCCGCCTGCGTTGCAGCGGCATTTATTCCTGGCATCACCATTGAGGCTATCACCAACATCGCATTGAAACTGGCTAAAGACGGCACCCGCCAGGCCATCGCGGCAACGCTTGACGTCGCGCGTCGCTACCGTGGAACCGCATGGGATTATCAACAGGTCGTTGACGCCCTGCACGATGCGCTTTTGCCCTTCTCACCGATGGGTGATGACCTGATGCACGGCCCGGAAAAAGCGGGCGTCCCCACCATGGCCTACCAGCCCTCGCGTCTGATGTCGATTGAGGAACTGCCGATGGCGCTGGCCTTCTGCCTGCTGCGCGAAGGCGAGTTTCGCGGGGCGGTGGAAGACGCCATCAATTCAGGCCGTGATACCGACTCTATCGGGGTGATGAGCGGCGCGATTTTAGGCGCGCTGCACGGGGAAGCCATTGTCGAACCTGAGGTGCTGGCGGGTATTGATAGCGCCAACCACCTGGATCTGCGTACGGCCGCGCTGCGCTTCAGCGAATCAGCACAAAGCATTATCCAGCAGGATCTCGCTGCGGCGGCGCTTTACCGCCAGCACGTCATGCCATTATTGCAGCCAGGCCACACCGCCGGGCGAGGAGAGTAACATGAGCCAAATCGTTTTAAATAATCTCGGTAAATCCTACGGCAACGTCAGCATCATTAAAGGGATCTCGCTGAGCATTCACGAAGGCGAATTTATTGTGCTGGTCGGCCCGTCCGGGTGTGGGAAATCCACCCTGCTGCGCATGATTGCGGGTCTGGAAGACATCACCTCCGGTGAACTGCTGATGCACGGCGAGGTGGTCAACACTCTGCCCGCCAAAAAACGCGATATCGCCATGGTGTTCCAGAGCTATGCGCTCTATCCACACATGAAGGTGCGGGACAACATGAGTTTTGCCCTGAAGCTTGCCAGCGTCTCAAAAGCGGAACGGATGGCGCGCGTGGAAGAGGCAGCGGAAATCCTCGGCCTGACGCATCTGCTCGATCGCCTCCCGCGGGATCTTTCCGGCGGCCAGCGTCAGCGCGTGGCGATGGGACGCGCGCTGGTGCGTGACCCGAAGGCCTTTTTGTTTGATGAACCGCTCTCCAACCTGGACGCCAAACTGCGCCATAAAATGCGCGGCGAAATTCGTAAGATCCACCAGCGGATGGGTCGCACCACCATCTACGTGACGCACGATCAGACGGAAGCGATGACCATGGCGGACAGGATTGTGGTGCTGAATGCCGGACATATTGAGCAGGTCGGCACCCCGGAAGAGCTGTACCGTAACCCGGATAACCTGTTTGTCGCGGGCTTTATCGGCACGCCGGAAATTAACACCCTTAAAGGCGTGATTCAGCACGGCGAGATTGTGCTCAACAACGGCTACCGCTTCCCCTGCCCCCTCCGCTCACATATTGAAGGGATGGAGATCATCTGCGCCACCCGACCGCACTATATCCGGCTCGGCGAGTCAGGGATGCCAGCGGAAATCGTGCTGATAGAAATGACCGGGGAAGGACAGGAGATCCGGGTGCGTATCAACGATCAGGAGCTGATCGTGGTGTCCCATGAAAAGCTGGATATCAACGTGGGTCAGAAGGTCTTCCTCACCGTAGACACGGAAAAAATGTTCTTGTTTGATGCCCAGACCGGTAAGCGTTTGCGGTCATAACATGCTGGCTCAATCCATCCTGTGAACGCATTAAAGCCCGCATGGTGCAAGCCTTGCGGGCTTTTTATATCTTACATTTACTGTGCAATGCCCCCTCACATGCCAGCGCCAGCGTCATCAGCATCGTCTCATCCTCCTGCGCCGATAACATCTCCATCCCTACCGGCAGCCCGATACGGCTTACGCCACAGGGCAACGTAATGGCAGGCAGGCCGCTGATGGCGGCCAGTTCCGGCGCGCAGCCTGGCGGCATCTTCGCCATACTTTCTGGTAATCGTTGTACGGTGGGATACACAAATCCGTCGATGCGCTGCACCTCCGCCACCTGGCAAAGGTTCTGCCGCAACAGGCGCTGAAAGCGACGCCCCGCCAGCCAGAGCGGGGTTTTCAGCGTGTTACTCGCCAGCATCTGACGTAGAAACGGCGCAAACTCTGGCAGGAAAGCGCCGGAGTCCACAATGCTTGTCAGTCCGGAGGGAGCGCCAGGCTGTTTGCTAAGCCAGTCGTCAATCGCCACGCGAAATTCATACAGACTGAGGCAGGTGGCCTGCCTCACCTCTTCAAGGAAGGGGAGTGAAACCTCCACCAGCGTCGCTCCGGCACGGCGCAACGTGTGCAGCGCCGACTGCCAGACCTCCAGCTGTACCTCATCCTCTCCCTGTAACGCGGTCACCACGCCAAAGCGAACGCCTTTCAGCGAACGCACAGGAAGCGCAACCGGCGGCAGGCCATGGATCACCGCATGCAGCAAGGCGGCATCCTCAACGCTATGTACCATTGGCCCAACGGTATCTTTGCTGGGTGAGAGCGGCGCCACGCCGTCCAGCTGTGAACGGCGAAAGGCAGGCCGTAGCCCCACCAGCCCGGTATAGCTACAGGGAATGCGGATAGAGCCGCCGGTATCGGTACCCAATGCGCCATCCGCCATTCCAGCCGCCACCGCCGCGGCGCATCCTCCGCTGGAACCTCCGGCGGTGAGTGTCGGGCAAAGTGGATTCGCCACATCACCCCCCAGCGAGCTACGCGAACGCACATCGAACGCGAACTCGGACATATTGGCCCTGGCAAGAATAATCGCCCCCGCTCTGCGCAATCGCTGCACGACCCGAGCATCCGCTGTCGCGTTAAGTGAGGCCAGCGCACGGCAGCCAAGGGTGATCGGCATCGGCGCGCAGGCAATATTATCTTTGACGATCAGCGGCACGCCGTGCAGGGGGCCGATCGGCTCTCCACGCCGACGCTGCTGCTGATGCTGTTCCGCCTGAGACATGGCGTCAGGGTTAACCCCGAGGATCGCGTTGAGCGCCCGGTGCTGCTGTATGACGTCGAGACGGCGGGCAATTTCCTCCGGACAGTCGTCTGGCGGTATCAGGCGCTTCATAGTCTCAGGCTCCCCGTGCTGAAAACCGGGCAGAAGGCTGCCCGGGATACGTTTTAGTCCCGCATGCCGGTAGTAATGGCATCAATGTCCTGCGGACGCAGACGAATTTCCGCCGCCCGTCGGTGCCCCTGCATCCCCTCGGTACGGCTCTGGCGGATCGCCGGTTCTGCGATTGCCGGGATACCCTGCTCGTCAATCCACTGATGGGTACAGATTTTGACGTATGCCCCTACCCACAGACCGCCGGTATAGCGTGCCGCCGCCATCGTCGGTAACGTATGGTTGGTGCCGCAGCATTTATCGGAGAACACCACGCTGGCGTTCTGACCAATAAACAGCGAGCCATAGTTGCGGATCTTCGCTGCCGTCGCGTGCGGATCGCGGGTATGCACCTGCAAATGCTCCGTCGCCATATGGTCAGCAAACGCAATCAGCTGCGCTTCATCTTCGCAGAGCACAATCTCACCCTGCCGACGCCACGCCTCGCCCGCCGTGGCGGCCGTTGGCAGAGTCGCAAGCTGACGCTCAACCTCCGCCAGGGTACGCTCAGCGATATCCCGGCTGGTTGTCGCCAGCCCGACGCGGGTATGAATATCGTGCTCTGCCTGCGCCAGCATATCGGCGGCCAGAATGCGCGGATCGGCGCTGTCGTCGGCGATAGTAAAAATCTCGCTCGGCCCGGCGAGGGCATCAATGCCGACTCGACCAAACACCTGGCGTTTCGCTTCGTTAACGAAGGCGTTGCCTGGCCCAACGATTTTGTCCACTGACGGAATACTCTCCGTTCCCCAGGCCATAGCCGCAATGGCCTGCGCGCCGCCAACTTTGAAAATGCGGTGCGCGCCCGCCAGATGGCAAACGGCAATCATCGCCGGATGCGCGCCCGGGGGCAGACAGGCGATAATCTGTTCACAGCCCGCCACCGTCGCAGGAACAATCGACATCACGGGTGCGGAGAGAATCGGATACCGTCCGCCCGGCACGTAGCAGCCCACCGTCTGCACCGGGATGATCCGGTGACCGAGATGCACGCCAGGCAGCGTCTCTACCTCCAGCGGCAGCATGGTCGCCAGCTGCGCCTGCGCAAAACGACGCACCTGATTAATGGCAAACTCACTGTCGCGGCGCGTCTGGGCATCCATCCCCTCCAGTGCTTCGGCAATCTCCTGCTCGCTCACCTCAAACTGCGCCGGTACGACATGATCAAACTGCTGCGAAAAGGCTCTTAGCGCCGTATCGCCCTCGGTTTTCACGCGCTCGATAATGGCGCTGACCTTCTCCGTCAGGGAACGATCGGCCTGCGCATCCTGCCCCTGCGGGCGCTTAATCCAGCTCACCTGATTTAACATTTACGCGTCCTCCATCTGGCCGAGTTTGATCTGCGCCAGCAGCGCCAGATGGTCATAAACCACCCACTCATCAACAATTTTTCCGTTGACGATGTGGTAGTGCGACATGCCCATCACGAACAGTCGTTCTCCGGTCGGCTTGCCGAGTTCGCCGTAACCCAGGTGATGTCCTTCGATAATCCAGCGTACGGCCACTTTGACGCCGCCTTCATCGCACGGGTTGGAACAAATATGCTGCGGCAGCCACGCGCCGTCAGGGATCATCCCCACCAGCGCCAGCGTCTGATGGGTTACCGCCGCGGTGCCGTACAGCTCTTTCATCAGCGGACCGTGCCACTGTACGTTAGGCGCATACACTTCTTTGATCTTGCCAAACATCCGGCGGTTGTAGATCTCATGCAGCCAGCGCAGGCACTGCTCCTCCGTATCGGTGTGCGCAATGGAAACATCGCACTCCATCTCCGGCGGATATTGCCCCAGCATGCGGCCGTTTTCGCCGATGTCCATCACGCGGAAGCCTTTATCGAACTGCTCCTTTGCCATATTAAATGCGATTTGATCGGTATTCAGGCCAAGCTGTTTCATCAGTGACATATTGTCGCTGACCACCCACTCCCGATAAATTTTATTCTCGTGGATCATGCAATCCGCCACGGTACGCGTCACAAACGTACGGTTCGTCGGCTTACCTAAATGGCTGTGCTGGGTATGCCGCCCGCTTCCCGTCACCAGGTGAGAGGTATAAAAACCGTCAACATCATTTCCGTTCCAGATAACCTGGGTTGCCATTCCGCGCCGTTCCGGGAAGGCAATTAAGCGTTGCAGCGTATCCTGTACCACCTGTTCGCGGTTATAGAGTGTCCCCAGCGCGTTATACAGCACGCAATTATGGGTATAGTGAGAATAAATTAAGCCAACATCGCGCTCGTCCCATATTTTATGGGTGCAGCGAACGATATAATCGACAATATCGGTATAGCAGTCATCAAAGCCGCGTAATGATTGCACGCGCGGTCTTTTTTCCGGTACCAGATCGACAAAATCACGACGCTCCACCTGTAATACAGGTTCCTCTTTCAGCGATTTCACGCTGCTTTTTTCGGGTACGGCTGGTGCTTTATTTGTTGCTTCGGTGGAAGACATATAAACTCCTGCTCTGTTTTCAGACAATAAGAACCCGCACCCGTAAGTGAGGGTGAATTAAACACGGTTATTTTTTGCAGCCGGAATAAGGGGGCTACCGCCCCATTAATTAAATATTTGCGACCAAATCGCTAATTCATCGATCCCCAGATATTCACGGAAAATTAAACCATCACGTAATTCAAGCTGGCTGATACCGGTAATTGATATGGGTTTACGGGTCGGCGCACCAAATTTGCCGTAACCGTCATGCCAGGTTAACAACGACCAGCGCAATGAAAGTCGAATCGGCTCATTAGGATCTTTACGCACAATCAGGTGATGAAGCTGCGTTTCGCTGTCGGCAAATGAAGCGCGATAACCGGAAAGCTGTGCGCCAATTTCCTGTTCGCCGGTGCAGAGGCAGTGCCCCGGCGCGTACAGCGTCGCCGCCGGGTGATAGAGACCGGGCACCACGCCGCTGTTACCGCCCGCCCACATCGTTAAGTAGCGCTCAACGACCCCGGCCAGCGCCCCTTCCACGTCGTCGCCCTCAGGCCCACCCGCCCAGCGGGCGTCCAGCGTCTCAGCAGACACAGATTCCAGCCCAAGCTGCTGGCGCATGGTCGCCAGGTTAAAAGCAAAGTCGCGGACATCCAGCCCCAGTTGCGCCACAATCGCAGCACGATCCTGAAGCAGCCACTCCTGGCGTACGGCACCATCAACACAGATGCGATCGGCCCAGGTGCGGACCCAGACATTTTTCCCGGTCGGCGGGCCAAAAAATCCCTCCCCCTGGTGCTGAATGCGGGCTACGGTACGCTGCGCCGCATAGTACTCGTCCCCCGGGTTCTGGCTGCACAGAATATCCTCCGTCAGCACCGCTCGCTGCGGGAAGCTGTGCATCGCCTCAAGCGTCAGGCGCATAAACTGGGAAAGCTCATGCAGCTGTTTTTCGGGTGTAGTGAAAACCACCGGCGTGGCGTAAAAATCCGCCAGCTGGCCGATATCTTTCTGCTCCCACACCACGTGCGTCAGCGTCAAAATGAACTGCTGGATAGAGTCGAATTGAGGGCTGAAGCCCCGCAATCTGGTCATGTGCGCTCCTTAGACTGGAATAGCGTTAAACCATTGGTTTCGATAACGCCGCTGCGTGGGCGACGCGCCGAGTGGCGTATCACCAGCGTACCGGGCACCGTAATCTGTTCAGGCTCTATGGTTCCGCTGTCAATTTGCTTCATTAACAGTTCCACCGTGGCATCCACCATCGCGCCGACCGGCTGCGACGCCGAGGTCAACGCATAAGAGGGCCAGCCGGAAGGGCCGATGTCGTCATAGCCGACAACGGAGACCTCCTCCGGAATGCGCAAACCAAACTCATAGCGCGCCACATCCATTACCGTGACGGCCATATGATCGTTGGCGACAAAGACCGCATCCGGCGCTGGCGACGTCGAAAACAGGGTATAGGCTGCCCGGGTGGTTTGCTGAGCGTCGTAATTCCCGTGCACCACCCGGACATCGGTGATGCCATGTTCTTCCAGCGTGGAAATGAACCCGCGCTGGCGGGCGATATTGACCGGGGAATCGGCCACGCCGCCCACGTAGGCAAAACGCTTGTGCTCCCCCGCCAGCAGAAACTCGGCAATCTGCCGCGCGGCCGCTTCGTTATTACTGTTGACGCTGGAGGCCATGCCACTCTCTTCGCTGCGGTTAAACAGCACTACCGGGATCCCGGCGGCAAGGCACTCCTCGGATAACTCCAGCGACAGCGTCACCGAGGCCAGCACAATGCCATCCACCCGGTACTGCATAATCTGGTCAAAAATACGGTCTACGTTACCTTCCCGGTCGCCAACGAACAGCAGCAGGTGATAGTTCAGCGTATCCAGCTTTTGCGCCAGCGCCTCCAGCACCTGCGAGTAAAAGGGGTTATCAAAGTAAGAAATGACGACACCGATAATGCGCGAACGAGCCGTGTTGAGCGAACGGGCGATCGCATTCGGGCGATAGCCCAGCTCGCGCGCTGCCTTCAGCACTTTTTCACGCGTTGCCGGTGAAATGCTGGCCCCCGGCGTAAACGTTCGCGACACCGCAGATTGCGATACCCCCGCCAGCTGAGCGACCTGTTGGGATGTGACTGCTGCAAAAGTCTTACGTTTCATTACCCCTGATTCCTTATCAACGTCCTGCCCATTTGCGCGTGCTTCAAACGCCTCAGCAAGTGGGTGTTTTTTATACTTACACCACCTTTGCATGCGTATGCAACACAAAAAATTAAAATTCTCACAACAAGATCGAGATCACTTTACAAATGTGAAACCTTTTCGTAACTTCAAATCTTGAATACGTATGCAAAGAGTTTTCATACCGTCAATGGTACCGGAGAGAACAGGAGTCGCCCAAAGGATTGAACCGGTAAACGTCGTCCCTGACTGGTTATAACCCATTAATTCTTAAGAGGTTCAAAACCATGTTTCAAGCACTGTTACGCCGTCGGGAAGCCCGGCTCTTTTTCATCATCAGCATCCTGTTCTTTATCTGCATTCATAGCATTGATGCATTCCTGGCCCCCATGATGATCAACCAGGGCATTGAGCCACAGATCATGGGCATCATCATGGGCGCGTCCGGTCTGGCAACCCTTCTGATACGCTTCCCGTTAGGCATTATTTCCGACGTGGTTAAAAGCCGCAGGATCTTCATCCAGATTGGCCTGCTGCTGCCAATTATCGCCTGGCCGATTGCCTGGCTTGAACCCAACGCCATTACGCTGTATCTGGCGAAAGCGGCAGACGGTGTCACGGCGGCGACTTGGGTGCTGTACAACATCCTGTTCATGCGTTACTTCGGTCGCAACGAAGCGCCTGCCGCCGTCGCGCTGCTGGCGCTGGCAGGGCCCATCGGCGTGTTTCTCGGTAACTGTATTGGCGCGGTGCTGATTCACTATTTCGCCAATAACATCGCCTTTTTTGTCTCCTGCATCTCCGCCCTGGTGGCGTTATTCCTGACGACCCGCATTCAGGACGTGCACGACCCGGTTCAGGCCCCCACGCTTAAAGCCTGCATTACCGGCGCGCGCCAGCAGCTGGCCGACCGTTCCGTCTGGCTGATTGGCATCCTGGCGACCGTCGTCATTCTGGTGCCCTTCGCCACCCGCGACACGCTGACGCCGGTCTATGCCGAGCAGCTTGGCGCCCGGGCGGGGATCCTCGCGCTGCTGGGTAACATTCACCTTCTTTTTTACGGGCTGGCCATCGCCCTGTGCAGCTCGGTGTTTTATCAGCGCCTTGGGCTGGTAAAAACCGCCGTGCTCGGCATCGTTTTACAGGTGATTTCCACTTTCGGCATTCCCTTTACCAGCAATATCTATGTGATTTACCTGTGGCAGGCGCTGGCGGGGTTCTCGTTCGGTATGGCCTTTGCCGCATTCATGTCGCTCAGCGTAGTGAATACCTCGTCTGATGAACAATCCACGCGAATGGGACTATTCCAGACCATTTATTCCTGCGGCATGTTTGTCGGGCCGGTAATGATGGGCGTAATGATGCAACATATTAACCTGTCGTCCGGTTATATATTGATTGCCGCCCTTTCCGTTGTGGCCGCTATTGCCACGCCGCTGTCCGCTCGATGGGTATATGCCCGTAAAACGCAAACCTCAGCCCAATTATTAAAAAACGGTGCGTACGCTGCCGCGCCGGATCAATAACTCTTTCTGAAGTAAACACCCTTTCCCGGCTCGCCGGGAGGACAACTGACATCTGAAAAAGGTAAGGAGAAGCGAGTGTCCTGGAAATTAAAAACCGGTAAATCTACCGAAGAGCGCCAGCAAGCCAACCAGCAAATAAGAGAAACGGTTGAACAAATACTTGCGGATATTGAAAAACGCGGAAATAAAGCCATTCGCGAATTATCCATTAAATTCGATCGTTATGACCGTCAGGATTATCGTCTGACGTCCGCGGAGATTGACCGCTGCATAAAACAGTTAAGCCGCCAGGATATTCAGGATATTGAATTTGCCCAACAGCAGGTGGCGAATTTTGCCCGCGCGCAGAAAGAATGTCTGCGGGACCTGGAAATTGAAACGCGTCCCGGGGTGATCCTCGGACATAAAAATATTCCGATTAACGCCGTAGGATGTTACGTGCCTGGCGGAAAATATCCCCTGCTCGCCTCCGCGCACATGTCGATCATCACCGCCAGCGTGGCGGGGTGCTCAAGAATCATCAGCTGTGCCCCGCCGTTTAACGGTCAGCCCGCCCCGGCGATTGTCGCGGCGCAAAAAATGGCTGGCGCAACGGAAATCTATGCCCTTGGCGGCATTCAGGCGATAGGCGCCATGGCGCTGGGCACGGACTCGCTGGCACCGGTCGACATGCTGGTCGGGCCCGGTAACGCCTTCGTCGCGGAGGCCAAACGCCAGCTGTTCGGCCGGGTAGGTATCGATCTGTTTGCCGGTCCGACGGAAACGCTGGTGATTGCCGATGACACTGTTGACGCGGAAATGTGCGCCACGGACCTGCTGGGCCAGGCCGAACACGGCGTCACCACCCCTGCCATCCTGCTGACGAACTCGCTTCAACTTGCCAAAGAGACGCTCAGCGAAGTGGAACGGCTGCTGGAAAAGCTCCCTACCGCCGACATTGCCCGCCAGTCGTGGCAGGACTACGGGGAAATCATCGTCTGCGACAGCCACGAAGAGATGCTGCTGGAGGCAGATCGTATCGCTTCCGAACATGTTCAGGTGATGACCGACCGGGACGACTGGTTCCTGGCTAACCTGACCAATTACGGCGCGCTGTTCCTTGGACCGCGTACTAACGTGGCCTACGGCGATAAGGTGATCGGCACCAACCACACCCTGCCCACGCAGAAAGCCGCACGTTATACCGGCGGCCTGTGGGTGGGCAAGTTCATGAAAACCTGCACCTTCCAGAAAGTCCTCAGCGACGAAGCCACTGCCGAAATCGGCAGCTATTGTTCCCGTCTGTCGCTGCTGGAAGGGTTCGCCGGGCATGCCGAGCAGGCCAATATTCGCGTGCGCCGTTATGGCCAGACGGAAGTTCCCTACGCCACACCGGCCCCGGTCAGGGAAAAGGTGTAAGCCATGACGCTTTTGCAAACGCCCTCTTTCACCCTGCACGGCAAACGCGCGCTGGTGACCGGCGGGTCAAGAGGGATTGGCTTCGCCGCTGCCGTCGCCCTCGCACAGGCGGGAGCAGAGGTATGGATCGCCGCCCGGGGCCGCGAGGCGCTGGCGCATGCCACAGGTCTGGCAGCGGAACACAGTCTCGCATTTCACCCGCTGGAACTGGATATTACCGACACTCAGGAGGTGGCACGTGTGCTGGCGACGTTGCCCACGCCCGACATTCTGGTGAACAGTGCCGGGCTGGCCCGCCACCAGCCGTTTCTTGAGGTGAACGAGGATAATTTCGATGCGGTGATGGCGCTTAACCTGCGCGCCACCTTTTTTATCAGCCAGCATGTGGCGCGCAGAATGCGGGCGGACGGTAAGGGGGGATCAATTATTCACATCTCATCGCAAATGGGACACGTTGGTGGCCCCGAGCGTAGCGTGTACTGTGCCTCCAAATTCGCGCTTGAAGGGTTAACCCGAACGATGGCGCTGGAGCTGGGCGATGCGGGGATCCGTGTCAATACGCTGTGCCCGACCTTCATTGAAACCGACCTGACGCGTTCGTCGCTCGCCGACCCGGCATTTCGCCGCTATGTGCTGGACAACATCAAACTGCGCCGGCCAGGCAGGCTGGAGGACATTATGGGGCCGGTAGTGTTCCTCGCCTCTGAGGCCGCCGGGCTGATCACCGGCAGCGCCCTGATGGTTGACGGCGGCTGGACGGCTACGTGAGGGATGCAATGGAATATCCGCTTCTGGACAATACCGATCTGCCGCTGGTGCTGCTTGGCGGCACGCTGTGTAACGCCCGGCTCTGGCAGCCCGTCATTGAACGGCTGAACGTCTCAGCGATGCTGTGCATCACGCTGACGGGCGCAGAGTCCGCGCCGCAGGCGTCACGGCGGTTGTTAAAGGTTCTGCCGCCGCGCTTTCTGCTGGCGGGCTTTTCGCTCGGCGCGATTGTCGCGCTGCAAATGGCCGCCGACGCGCCAGAAAGAGTGAACGGGCTGACGCTGATTTCCGTTAATCCGTTGCCCGTTGCGCCAGACACCCTTGCTTCACGCCGGGAAGCGGTACACACCGCACAGGCGCGGGGCCTGGCCGACTGGCTGGTCTCGTCGCTGTGGCAGAGCTATGTCGCCCCGTCACATCTGTCCGATCGGATCCTGCAAGAGACTATTTGCCGAATGGCGCAAGAGTGCGGCATTGAGACCTTTGCGGAGCAAACGGAAATGGCCATTCACCGGCAGGACAACCGGGCTGCGTTTAACGCCCTCTCCTGCCCCACATTACTTCTAAACGGCGCGCAGGACGTTATCTGCACGCCCCATCATCATCAGCTACTGGCAGCAGGCAACGCGAACGTGACCAGGCATACGGTGGAGGCTGGCGGGCATTTTATTCCGCTGGAAACCCCGGATGAGATCGCGCCGCTGCTGCGTCAGTGGATAACGGAGTGCATACAGTGCGCAAAAACAGTTTAAAGACCGCATTTCTGGAAAATACCCCGATCGTTAACGGCTGGCTGGCGATCCCGTCCGGGTATAGCGCGGAAATTATGGGCCATCAGGGTTACGACGCCGTCACCGTCGATTTGCAGCACGGCATGATTGATTTTGCCAGCGCGTTGTCGATGCTACAGGCGCTATCGAGCACGCCTGCCGTGCCGCTGGTGAGGGTGGCAGATAACGATCCGGCGCAAATCATGCGCGTATTAGACGCCGGCGCGTATGGCGTAATCTGTCCGATGATCTCCAGCGCGGAACAGGCTCGCCGTTTTGTCGCTGCCTGTCGCTATCCACCGCTGGGTGTTCGCTCCTTTGGTCCGGCCAGAGGTCTACTCTACGGCGGCAGTGATTATCCACAGCACGCTAACGACGAGATCCTGACGCTGGCAATGATCGAAACCCGCGAAGGGCTGGCGGATCTTGACGCCATCCTTGATACCGAAGGACTGGACGGTGTGTTTATTGGCCCCAACGATCTCTCGCTGACGCTGACCGGCAGCGCCAGCGCCGAATCCCAACATCCCGAAATGCTTGCTGCTATTGAGCGGGTGATTCACTGCTGCCGCCAGCAGCAGAAGATTGCCGGTATTTTCTGCACTTCCGGCGCGGCCGCCGCAGCGCGTATTGCGCAGGGTTTCCAGTTTGTTACCCCTGCAAACGACGTTATGCAGCTGGGTCGCGCCTCACGTGAAGCAATTGCCCTCGCCCGCGGCAACGCCATCCCTACCACCGGTGCATCCGGTTATTAAAAGGAGAAATGATGAAAACTATCCATCTTACCCAGAGCCAGGCACGAACACGGTTAATCGCCCCCGACGATATGGTTTCCTGCAATCTTGCCTTTATTGATTGCAAGCTGCCCGGTTCGCATCTCAAACAAAACTATTCCTTCATCGGCCCGGGTGTAACTCAGTCCAGCGAGCAGATTGTTAATATCCCCGAGCCGCACGGCTTTAACATTGGCGCGGCGGCTATGCCGAAAGGGGTAACCAATAACCTGCATCTGCATTTCACCGCAGAAGTGTTCCTGATCCATGAAGGGACATGGCGTTTTCGCTGGGGCGCCAACGGCGAGCATGAAGCTGAATTTAGCGCGCCCACCATCCTCTCAATACCGACCTGGATCTTCCGCGGTTTCACCAACGTCAGTAAAGAAGATACCTGCGGCATGGTATTTACCGTGCTCGGCGGGGACAACACGGGCGGCATCATCTGGCACCCGTCAGTGCTGGCGGCCGCCAGCGAGTACGGTATGTATCTCAGCAAGGATAATATGCTGATTGCGCAGGAGGCAGGTGAACCAACGCCCGATCCCGCCACGCTGCTGACGCCGCTGTCAGAGCAATATATTGCCGGTCTGCGTGACTACAGCGTTGAGGAGATGCGCCAGCGTGCGGTAACCGGCGATGATCGCTGCTGGTCAGCGCAGGGACTGCTGGACTCGGTGCTGCCGGGACACGGCGGCGAAATTGCGCCGGTTATCGGTTTCGGCATTTCACAGGATCGGGATTCCGCTCCCGCTATCCTGAGCCCGCACGGTTTTTCCGTCGAATGGCTGCGGCTTGCTGACGACCACATTGTCGGTCGCCATCTCTGCCCGGATATTCAGGTGATCATGGTCTTTAAAGGCCAGCTGGAGGTGACCTGGAACGAGGCGGGTAAGGAAGTCAGCATTATCGCCCCGGAACGTTCGGTGATCTCCATTCCGGCAAACAGCTGGCGCCGCTACCGCGCGGTTGATGGCAATGTGGAGTTTATTCTGACGACCCAGGGCGATCAGCGTAAGCGCCTGTACTGGGACGAAGCGATCCTGCACCAGGCGAGAGAACACAATCGCTGTCTCGATCCTGATGGCTACGTGGCGGATGCCGACATCCTGCCAGCCACGGCCCGTCGGGCCGGAGAAAAAGTAGAAAAAGTGCCAGCAGCTAACTGATTTTTACGGCAAAGTGGCGCAAAATAGGGGGGCAGGGATCGCCTGCACCATCATCAATAATGATGCACATAAAACGGATTGCATGATAAACATGGATGGAAAATCAAATGTACAGACCCATAGTCGTTATCCTCTTTATTCTTCTGACGCTCGCCGCACTGATTGAAATGGGGATTATCTCTTTCGGCTAAACCTCCCCCCTCAGAAAGGCCACATTTGCGGCCTTTTTATTTATGAAATATGTGAAGTCGACAGTTTATTTTTATGCGTAGCAGAATCCAAACCCAAACCGAAAATATATTTTATTAATGCGATTCTTTGAAATATATCATACAGCAGATGATTTACCCTAACTTAAATCATAATTAAGCAGTCATTAATGTTCGCTGGAATTATAAATAAAGCCTGTGTATTCAGTATTATCCCCCTATCATCTCTTCCACTACCTAATCCCGACCGCCTGTACGCCAACGCCTCTGTGGCGCGGTCCGCATAGCCAACAAAATATATTCGCGCTATCAATTAATTTTCTCTGCAATCACAGTGCAGGGTTTACAGACACTTAATTTGCACATTCAGATATTTATAGCTATATCATTTTTACAGCAAAATAAATAATACCTGCACAAATAATAAGGCTTATAAAATACGAAAATATAAATAAATAACAGTTTCTCATGTAAATAATTAGCTTCGCCCTGATGTTGCCACGTTGATTGCTGGCGGATCTCGGTCGCTCTAAAGAAAGCAATGGTAAATACTGTTTTATTCACAGTATTTTCGCCGGGAGCGCCCTCATCCCTCCAGAAAATATGGCCACGTCTGACACGCCGTAAACAATAACTCTGCTGGAGTAATAACTGTATGAGCCAAATATCTGTTATATCGAAACTAACTGGCGTGGAAACGACCACGGAAGGGACACAGATAACACTCGATCACTCCTCAATCGTTAAACTTAACGTGGATCGCGCCGATATCTCAGGTTACTCCCGCAGCGGAAACGATCTGGTGATTACCCTCCACTCGGGCGAAGTGATTACCCTCAAGAATTTCTACGTCACCGACGCGCAGGGCGTGAGCCAGCTGGTGCTTGAGGAGAGCGACGGTGCGCTGTGGTGGATTGAAGATCCAACCGGTGCCGCCACCTATGAATCCATCGCCTCCACGGACGCCCTACTGGCGGCGTCAGGGAGTGATACCGGCGGCGCCGCAGCGTGGCCCTGGGTGCTGGGTGGCCTGGCCGTCGCAGGTGGGATTGCCATTGCGGCGGGAACCGGCGGTGGAGGTGGCGGGGATGACGATAACAACAGTCCGAATCCCGGCAATCCGGGAAATCCTTCCGAGCCAGATACCACGCCTCCGGATGCCCCCACCAATCTACAGGTCTCACCTGACGGCAAAACCGTTACCGGTACCGCTGAGCCGGGCAGCACGATTACCCTGAAAGATGCCGATGGCAACACCATCGGAACGGGCAAGGTGGGCAGCGACGGGAAATTTACGATTGATCTCGGTACGCCACTCACCAACGGGGAACAGATCACCGCCACCGCCACCGATCCGTCCGGCAATGCCAGCCTGGGCGGTCAGGTTACGGCACCGGATCTCACCGCGCCGGATGCCCCGGCCAATCTGGAGGTCTCTCCTGACGGCAAAACCGTCACCGGTACCGCTGAGCCGGGCAGCACCGTTACCCTGAAAGATGCCGATGGCAACACCATCGGAACGGGCAAAGCGGGCAGCGACGGGAAATTTACGATTGATCTCGGTACGCCGCTTACCAACGGAGAACAGATCACCGCTACCGCCACCGATCCGTCCGGCAATACCAGCCCGGGCGTTCAGGTCACGGCACCGGATTTAACCGCGCCGGATGCACCCGAGATTGTCACCGTCAATGATAACGTGGGCGCCGAAACAGGCCCGCTGAGCAACGGACAACGCACGGACGATTCGCGTCCGACGTTCAGCGGCATCAGTGAAGCCGGCACCGTCATTACCTTCTATGACAACGGGAAACCGATTGGCACCGCCACAGCCGATGCCACCGGGAAATGGAGCTTTACCCCGTCGACCAACCTGTCTGAAGGCAGCCACGCCATTACCACCACCGCGACCGATGCCGCAGGCAATACCAGCCCGGCGTCCACGGCGGTAACCTTCGTGGTCGATACCGTCGCGCCTGGCGCGCCAGCGATCGTCAGCATCACCGATGATGTTGCGCCTGGCACCGGCACGCTCGGGAGTGGAAGCAGCACCAACGACCCACGGCCACAGCTCACCGGCACGGCGGAAGCGGGCTCGACGGTCACCATCTATGATAACGGCATTGCCATTGGCACAGCGGTTGTGGGCAGTAACGGAAGCTGGAGCTTTACGCCGTCGGTGAATCTGAGCGAAGGCAGCCACCAGCTTACCGTGCGCGCCACCGACGTCGCCGGTAACACCGGTCCGGCCTCGCCGGTCTTTACCGTCACGGTAGATGTCACCGCGCCGCAAACGCCTTCCGGATTTATCATTAACGACGACACGGGCGTACTGAAAGGAGCGATCGGTGCCGGGCAGTTTACCGATGCCTCAGAGCCGCGCCTGACGGGCAGAGGCGAACCGGGCAGCACGATCACGGTTTACGATAACGGCGTTGTTATCGGCACCACCACCGTTCTGCCGAACGGTACCTGGAGCATCACGCCGACGAATCCACTGGCAGAAGGCGCACACTCGATTACCCTGCGGGAAACCGATGCGGCAGGCAACCAGAGCGGTCTGTCTCAGCCGATCAACTTTACCGTCGATCTTACGCCGCCAGACATGCCGGTTGCGACGCTCAACTCCGCAGGCACCCAGATCACCGGTACCGCCGAGCCGGGCAGTAAAATCGTCATCACCAACAATGCCGGGCTGCAAATCGGGACCGCCACTGCCGACAGCAACGGCAACTATGTCGCCAACCTGAACCCTGCGCAGACCAACGGTGAGATTATCTCCGTGGTCGCCTCCGATGCCGCAGGCAACCAGAGCTCACCGGCGCTGGTTAACGCAGCGGATATCACCCCGCCTGCCGCACCGGGCAACCTGGTGGTGGCGGAAGACGGGGCCAGCGTCAGCGGAACCGCCGAGCCAAACAGCACAATCATCATTAAAGCGCCGGACGGTACGATCATCGGCCAGGCCACCGCCGGTCCGGACGGCACATTTACCATCCCGATTTCGCCAGCCCAGACCAACGGCGAAGCCCTTGAAGTGACGGCCACCGACGGCAGCGGCAACACCAGCCCGTCTGGCTTTGCCGACGCGCCAGACAGCACCCCACCGCTGGCGCCGGAAAACGTGGTGATCTCTGCCGACGGCACCACCGTAACCGGTACAGCCGAGCCGGGCAGTACCGTCACCATTCGTGAAAATGGCGTGAAGGTCGGGGAAGCGGTCGCCGACGATCAGGGGAATTTCAGCGTAGATCTGATCCCGCCGAAAGCCAACGGCGAAGCCCTGACCGCCGATGCCACTGATACCGCCGGAAACACCGGTCCGACCGCGCCGTTTGACGCGCCGGACATCACCGCGGCACAAACCCCGGTCATCACGGGCGTGGTGGATGATGCCCCCGGCGTCACCGGTCCTGTCAGCCAGAACGGTCTCACCAACGACAGCACGCCAACCATCAACGGAACGGGCGAGCCTGGCACCACCATCACCCTCTACAGCGGTACTACCGAAATTGGCACCGCAGTCGTGTCGGCGAACGGTCAGTGGTCCATCACGCTGGAAACCGCGCTACCGGACGGCGGGCACGTACTGACGGCGACGGCGGTTGACGCCAACAATAACCTCAGCGGGACATCGAACACCTGGAGCATCACGGTGGATACCGCCGCCCCGGGCGCGCCGGCCATTACGCAGGTCATTGATGACGTACCGGGCCGCACGGGTGCGCTCGACACCAATGAAACCACCAACGACACGCTCCCGACGCTGAACGGTACCGGCGAGCCGGGCTCCACCGTAACGATCCGTCTGGACGGACAGGATATTGGTACTGCCGTTGTCAACAGCGGTGGCGCATGGACCTTCACGCCTACTACCCCATTAGTGAACGGGCAGCATACGTTCACCGTCGTCGCGAGCGATGCGGCGGGCAACGCCAGCGCACCATCAGCCGGCTTTACCTTTACCGTCGATACGACTCCGCCACCGGCGGCCACCATTGACACCGTTTCCGATAACGTGGGGCCCGTGCAGCTTCCGCTTAACAGCGGGGACACCACCGACGACACGCTGCCGCAGTTGCAGGGAACCGCACCGGACGGCACCACCATCACGATCTATGACGGAACCACCCTGCTCGGCACGGCGGTGCTCGACGGCAGCGGTGGCTGGAGCTTTACGCCAACCACGCCGCTGACGGACGGCCCGCACTCGCTGACGGTCCACGCAACGGATGAGGCGGGTAACACCACCATTTCGCCGCCGTTTGAACTGGCGATCGACACGACCGCGCCTGCAACGCCGGATATTCCTGAGATCACCGTCAACCCGGACGGCGGCACGCCGGGGACGGCCCTGAATCCTGGGGAGACCACCCGGGATACCACGCCAACCCTGAGCGGCTCGGGCACGCCGGGGGATACCGTGAACATTTACGATGGCGCCACCAAAATTGGTGAGGCCGAGATCGATGGCGACGGTAACTGGAGCTGGACGCCCACCACTCCGCTGCCTGACGGCACCTACGCTCTCTCCCTGACGGTCACTAACCAGGACAGCGCCGGGAACGAAAGCGCGCCGTCCACGCCGGTGACCATTACCATTGATACCGACGCGCCTGACCAGCCGGGAACCCCAACGGTGACAGACAGCGTAAGCCAGATCACCGGCCCCGTGCTGGATGGCGAATCCACCAACGATCCGCGTCCGGTCCTGAGCGGCACCGGTACGCCGAATGACGTTATCACCATCTATGACCAGGTGGGTACAGGCGAGCCGCAGGCCGTGGGCAGCGTTACGGTGGACGGTAACGGTAACTGGAGCTGGCGTCCTGAGAGCAACATTGGCGAAGGGACGCACGAATACACGGCGACCGCCACCGATGAAGCCGGGAACGAATCTGTGCCATCAGCCGGTATCACGATAACGGTCGATACCCTCGCCCCGGATACCCCGACCATCAGCGACATCGCCGGCGCGCAGAACGGCGGGTCCACTAACGACACCACACCGACCCTGAGCGGAACCGGCACCACCGGCGAGACGGTGATCATCTACAACAACGGCGTGGAAGTGGATCGCGTTGAAGTCGTCAATGGCGGATGGTCCTATACCCTGCCGACGCAGACCGACGGCCCGCTGAATATCACCGTCGCCGCGGTGGACGATGCCGGTAACGTTAGCCCGGTAAGCCCGGTCTTTACGGTGGAGGTTGATACGCAGGCGCCAACCGTGCCGCAAATTGACGCCGTCTCTGACAGCCAGCTGACCAACAGCGTGCTTTACACCCGCGACGGTACGCCAACCCTCACCGGGATTGGCGAGCCGGGTTCGAGCGTAACCGTTTCTGTTGATGGTGTCGCCTCGCCGGTGGTCGTGGAGGTTCAGCCGAACGGGACATGGTCCTGGACCGCCGACCCTGCGCTTACCGAGGGGCCGCATACCTTCTCAGTGGCCGCGAGTGACGCGGCGGGGAATACCTCCGCCAGCTCCGGGGATCTCAGCGTGACGGTGGATACCCTGCCGCCTGCAACGCCAACTAATATCACCATTGCCGCGGAGGGCACCCCGCTGACCGGGACGGCAGATGACGGAACCACGGTGACGGTTCGTGACGCCAACGGCAATGTCATCGGGACCGGGGTCGCGACGGGAGGCACCTTCTCCATTGCCCTCTCCCCGGCCCAGTTGGATGCCGCGACGCTGACGCTCACCGCCACGGACCCCGCAGGCAATGCCAGCCCGTCAACCACCTTTGACGTGCCGGACTCTCCGCTCGAGCTGCCTGCGGTGCCGGTGATTATGGCGATCAACGATGACGTCGATCCCGTCACTGGTGATGTGAAAGATAAAACCACCAATGACGTCACGCCTACCCTTACCGGCACCGCCGATCCGGGCAGCGTGATCGCCATTTATCAGGATGGGGCGCTGGTTCCGCTGACGAACGTTGTTGCGGATGATAACGGCAACTGGAGCTACACGCCGCTCCTGCCGCTGACGGAAGGGCCACACACCTTCGCCGTCACCGCCACGAATACCACCACCGGCGCGACCAGCGGGCAGTCGCCTGTCGCGACCGTCACCGTCGACCTTACCGCCCCGACAGCGCCAGCCATCGGTGCGGTGACCGATGACGTAGGTCCGGTCACCGGCCCAATCGCCGACGGGCAGAGCACCAACGACAACCGTCCTACCCTGACCGGGACAGGCACGGCCGGGGACACCATTACCGTGTACAATAACGGCGACCCGCTGGGCACCGTTGTTGTCGGTCCGACCGGCACCTGGAGCTACACGCCGCCTGCGCTGGACGACGGCAGCCACACCCTGACCGTGACCGCCACCGACCCGGCAGGCAATGAGAGCACCCCGTCGGCCGGGATCACCATTGTGGTCGACACCGTTTCCACCACGCCGGTGATTACCAGCGTGACGGATAACGCAGGCAATGCGGCAACGCCTGTCCCAAGCGGCGATCCAACCAACGACACCACGCCAACCCTGACCGGTACCGCCGAGCCGAACAGCGTCGTCGCCATTTTTGATGGCGCCACGCAGATTGGTACGGTGGCGGCAGACGGTACCGGCGCCTGGACATTTACCCCTGAAACCGCCCTCGGGGAAGGAACGCATGACTTTACGGTCAGAGCGACGGATCCGCAGGGCAACGTCAGCCAGCCGTCCGGCGTCTGGAGCATCAATATCGATCTGACGGCGCCACAGGTGCCGACGATCGATACGGTCAGCGACAACGCTCCGGGTGGCGTAACCGGCCCGCTTACCGCCGGGCAGGTCACCAATGACACCACGCCAACCCTGAGCGGCACCGGCCAGGCGGGTACCACCATTCACGTTCTGAATAACGGCGTGGAGATTGGTACCACTACGGTCGACGGCAACGGTAACTGGACCTTTACGCCGGATCCGGTTCTGACGGACGGGACGTATAACCTGCGCGTCAACGCCAGCGATGATGTCGGAAACGTCTCCGCCAACTCGCCAGTGTTCGCCTTTACGGTGGACACCACCGGCCCTGCGGCCCCGGTGGTCACCACGGTGATAGACGATGTCAGCCCGGGAACGGGAATCATCGCCAGCAACGGTTCCACCAACGACACCCGTCCAACCTTCAACGGTACGGGGGAAGTGGGCGCAACGGTGCACGTTATTGTCGATGATGTGGAAATCGGCACGGCGGTCGTCAACGCGCAGGGTAACTGGACCTTCACGCCGACCACCGCGCTGGGTGAAGGGCCGCATACCATTACCTTCAACGCCACCGATGCCGCAGGCAATACCGGGGTCACCTCGCCACCGTTCAACCTGACGGTGGATACGTCGGTGCCCGACGCACCGGTCTTTACCCCTGCCACCGACAATGCCGGTCCCGTGCTGGGCCCGGTCGCCTCGGGACAAAGCACAGACGACACCACGCCAACGCTGAACGGCACCGCGGCAGCCAACGCGACCATCACCATCTATGAGAATGGTCAGCAGGTGGGCACCGCCGTGGCGGATGCCAACGGCGTATGGAGCTTCACCACCGGCACGCTGGCAAACGGCAGCCACACCTGGACCGCCACGGCAACCGATGCCGCGGGCAACGTCAGTTCTGCCTCACCAGGCTTTACGCTGGTTGTGGATACGACTGCGCCTGCCGCGCCGGTTATCACCCAGGCGATTGACGATGTTGGCACCATCACCGGGGCGATTGGCTCCGGCCAGACCACGAACGATCCTCTCCCGCGCCTGGTGGGGACCAGCGAGCCGCTGGCCACCGTGAATATCTACGAAGGCACTACGCTGGTGGGCACCGGTACTGCCGATGCTAACGGCAACTGGACCGTGGATATCACCGTGCCGCTGGGCACCGGGTCACACACCTTTACCGCAGAAGCAACGGATCAGGCGGGGAACACCGGCGCGCCGTCCGCCGACTTCAGCCTGACCATTGACACCACGCCGCCAGCGCTACCGGTGCTGACCAGCATCACCGACGACGTCGGTAATGCTGCGACGCCTGTCGCCAACGGCGGGTTAACCAACGATGCACGTCCAACGCTCACCGGTACGGCAGAAGCCGGCGCGACGGTAACCATCTATGACAATGGGGTACAGATTGGCACCGCGGTCGCCACCGGCGGCGCGTGGAGCTTTACGCCGTCCACCCCGCTGGCTGACGGGCCGCATAATCTGACCTTCTCCGCCACCGACGCCGTGGGCAACGCCAGCGCGCAGACCGGGGGTTACACCATCAATGTGGATGCCACCGCCCCTGTCGCACCGGCAATCACCTCGATTGTGGATGATGTGGGAACCGTCACCGGCCCTGTCACCGGCACCAACCCAACCAACGACACCCGTCCGACCTTAAACGGTACGGCGGAAGCCAATGCCACCGTACGTATTTACGACGGCACGACGCTGGTAGGAACCGTCACTGCCGATGCCAACGGCAACTGGACGCTGCCGCAAACCAGCACCACGCTGACCGAAGGCGCGCATAACTTCACCGCCACCGCCACCGATGCCGCGGGCAATACCAGCGCGCCATCGCCGATTATCACGATCAACGTTGACCTGACGCCGCCACCAGCCCCAACCGGGCTGGCGGTGATCACCAACGGGACGCAGGTTACCGGTACGGCGGAAGCAGGAAGTACCGTCACCATCACCAGCAGCACCGGAACCGTGCTTGGTACCGCCGTCGCGGACGGCAGCGGAAACTTCAGCGCCACCCTCACCCCTCCACAGACCGGCGGGGAGTCACTGATTGTCTTTGCTACCGATAAGGCCGGTAACGCGGGTATCACCACCTCCGTGATTGCTCCGATCACCACGATCCCGAACGCGCCGGTTATCGCTAACATCGACGATAACGTTGGCACGGTGACGGGCAACCTGACCAACGGGAAAACCACCGATGACACCACGCCAACTCTGAGCGGCACGGCGCAGCCAAACGCGACTATCACCCTCTATAACAACGGGGTGCTGATGGGCACGGTCACCGCGAATGCCAGCGGCAACTGGAGCTTCACCACGCCGGTGCTGAGCGAAGGGCCGCATGCCTTCACCGCCACGGCGAGCAACGGCTCGGGCACCAGCCCGATTTCCACCTCGACCACCGTCATTGTCGATCTCACTGCGCCAACGGCCCCGACCGGGACCTTCAACGCAGACGGCAGCGTACTGACCGGTAGCGCCGAAGCGGGCAGTACCGTCACCATCCGTCTGGCGGATAACTCAACGGTCACCGCCACGGCAGACAGCAACGGCTCCTGGAGCTACACCTTCCTCAATAAACAGACGGAAGGCCAGACGCTGCAAATCACCGCCACCGACGCGGCAGGCAACGTCTCGCTGCCCGGCTCAGCCCTTGCGCCGGTGGTGCCGCTCTCAGCCAGCACCAACGTTGAAGAGCTGGCGCTGACAACCACCGCAACGGTGACCAACTCGCAGTACAGCGACTATGGTTTCCTGCTGGTGGGCGCCGTAGGTAACGTGCTGACGCTGCTCGGCAACGACACCGCGCAGGTAGGTTTCACCGTCGGCAGCGGCGGCAGTGCGGATATTGCCGTGAACGCCAACGCCACGGGGGCCGTTCTTTCCCTGCTCAATACCCTTGAGCTGGTGGTACAGCGCTTTGACGCCGCCAACAACACCTGGACCACCGTGGTCGACACCGGACAGCCGCAGTTCGCTGACCTGCTGACCCTCGGCGCGACGGGGGTGTCGCTGAACCTGACCGGCCTGGCGGATGGTCAGTATCGCGTCCTGAGCTACAACACTAACCTGCTGGCAACCGGCTCTTACACCAGCCTCGATGTGGCGGTGAAAGAGACCAGCGCAGGCACCGTGTCCGGCGAGACCAGCGTTGTCGGGAACGTCATCACCGACGTGGACCCAACCGCAGGCAGCGACAACGCCCCGGCGGGCACCACCGTCACCGCGGTCACCAACGCCCAGGGCACCACCACCAGCGTCACGGCCGACGGCACGGTGATTCAGGGGCAGTACGGCACGCTGACCATCAACCTGGACGGCAGCTATACCTATAACCTGACCAACACCAGCGCCGCCGTCATTGGGCGCACGGAGAACTTTACCTACACCATCACCCACAACGGCACCAGCGCCTCGGCAAATCTGGTGCTGTCGCTGGGCGAAGGCACCAGCAGCAGCGGTATCGTGGCCGTGGACGATACCGCCTCGCTGACCTTCGATACCACCGTGGAGGCGATCAACAACGGCACCTCGTCGCAGGGCGGCTTTACCCTGGTGGGGATCAACCTTGGCAATACGCTGGGGCTGAACCTGCTGGACGATCTGGCCAACCCGATCATCTACTCCGTAGAAGAAGGCACCACCCGCACCATGACCGTTCAGGCGTCCGTGGGCGGCGTGGCGCTGGCCTCGGTGTTCGACCTCTACATCTATAAGTTCAACAATGCGACGCAGACCTTCGAGCAGATGCGCGTTGAACCCGGCTGGCTGCGCGCGCCGCTGCTGGGCGGCACCTCCTCGCAGCTGACGCTGAATCTGCCCGCTGGCGAGTACCTGTTCCTGCTCAATACGGCGGCGGGGATCACCGCGCTGACGGCCTACACGCTGAACGTCTTGCAGGATCATGTCTACAGCGTGGCAAGCGTGAGCGAGAGCACGACCGGGGATGTGCTGGCGGATGATATTGCGCCAGCGGGTACCGTAGTCTCCGACGTTAACGGCGTGGCGGTGAACAGCAGCGGTCTGACGGAGATCACCGGCGAGTACGGTACGCTGCGGATCAACGCGGCCGGAGAGTACACCTACACCCTGAACAGCGGGGTCGGGGCGGACCATATCAGCACGCCGGATACCTTCGTCTACACCATCACCGCGCCTGACGGCTCGAAAGACACGGCATCGCTGAACATCACCCCAACCGCGCGCCCAATGGATGCGGTAAACGATGTCAGCACCGCGATGGACGTCACGTCGGTTCACCATACCTCAACCTATACGGATACCTCCGTCGGCACCGCCAGCTGGACCACCGCCGTGTTGGGGTCAACGCAGGGCAGCGGAAGCGGGACCTTCGTGGTGGATGCAAACACCGCGCTGCATAACGCCTCGCTGCACTTTAACGTGGCCTCGCTGCTAGCACTGGGCGGGCTGACGGTGAACTGGTCAATCACTGACGGGACGAATGTGATTCGCAGCGGCTCCTTCAGCGGAGGCTCACTGCTGGGCGGCAGCATCGACGTTCCGCTGACCGGTCTGGATCTCAACGCCGGGACCTATACGCTGAACTTTACCGGCAGCGTACCGGGGCTGAGCGTGGGGAACATCACCATTACCCCAAGCGTAAACGGCACGACCTACTCCCTGTCGCAATTCGACGCGACGGGCACCCACACCGTTGACGGCAATATCTTCGACGGCACCGGCTCCGCAGGGGCGATGGACCAGCTGCACTCGGTTGATACCCGCGTGAGCATTACCGGCTACGACGGCGTTACCACCACGCTGGATCCGTACACCGGCAGCACGATGTCAAACATCACGGGCCACTACGGGACGCTGGCGATTGCCGCTGACGGCAGTTACACCTATACCCTTAACCCGGGGATCTCGCTCTCTACCATTACCAGCAAGGAGGTCTTTAACTACACCCTGACCGACGCCAGCGGCGCCACGGATACCGCGTCGCTGACCATTGACATGGCGCCGAAATTTGTCAGTTCGGAGCATAACGATGTGATTAACGGCACGGCCTACGGCGACACGCTGATTTATCAGGTGTTGAACAATACGGCGGGTAACGCTACCGCAGGTAACAGCACGGGCGACCACTGGACGAACTTCTCCCTCACGCAGGGAGACAAGATCGACATTGGCGATCTTCTGGTGGGCTGGAACGGTAGTGCGTCGACGCTGGGGAACTATGTGTCTGTTTCACAAAGCGGTAACAATACTGTGATCTCCATCGACCGTGACGGCACGGGAGCCGCCTACACTAAATCTGCGCTCGTTACGCTGGACAACGTTCAGACCACCTACGACGAGCTTGTAAACCAGCAACACATCATTACCTGATAGCACCTGCAAGAAATGACCCGGGCGCGCACAGCGCCCGGGCATAAACAAAAAAGCAGTACTTTTTTATTAGGGACAAGACATGGGAAAGAAGATGCCTTACTGGTGGCTCTCGTGCTGCCTGATATCTGTGCCCGCTATCGCGGCAAACCCTGCGGCGATGATTAATACCGGACAATTAAGCGAAACGCAGGAACTCCCCTCTTTAAATGGTCGCGTGGCGCCCGTAGCCAGCAAAGCCGCCCCCGGCACGCTACAGCTGAATGAAGCGGTTAACCGCGCCGTGACCTGGCATCCGGCCATCAGTGAAGCCGTCGGCAAACTTTATCAGCAGAGCGAAAATGTGGACGTCGCCAAATCGAAATATTATCCGCAAATTAACGCCGGCATGGATAACGGTTATAGCCACGACGGCGACGATAATGGCTTTACCCCTTCGCTGGTGCTTTCTCTTTCGCAAATGCTTTACGACTTCGGCAAAGTCGCAAGCCAGGTACGCGCGGAAAACGCGGGCGTCGCCCAGCAGCAGGCCAACGTGCTGGTGAGCATCGACACCATCGCCCACGATACCGCCATCGCCATGGTGCAGGTGCAGACCTGGCAGCAGATGGTCGAGACCGCCAAAGAACAGCTGGATGCCCTGTCCTCCATCGGCACCCTGACGAAACAACGTAATGATGAAGGCGCAACGTCACTCTCTGACGTGGTGCAGACCGACGCCCGCATCGAAGGGGCGCGTGCGCAGCTGATGCAGTATCAGGCCAGCCTCGACAGCTCGCGCGCCACGCTGATGAGCCTGCTGGGCTGGGACAGCCTGAACGCGGTCAGCAATGACTTTCCGCAGAGCCTGGCCCGCAGCTGCGACATCGCCGAGCCGGACGATCGTCTGGTGCCCTCGGTATTAGCGGCCTGGGCGCAGGCCAACGTCGCGCAGGCTAATCTCGACTATGCCAACGCGCAAATGACCCCTACCGTTTCGCTGGAGCCGGAAGTTCGTCACTACCTGAACGACCGCTACGCCGGCAACGAAACGCGGGACCGCACCCAGTACTCCGCGTGGGTAAAAGTGCAGATGCCGCTCTATCAGGGCGGCGGCCTCACCGCCCGGCGTAACGCCGCCGGACACGCGGTGGAATCCGCCCAGTCCACCATCCAGCGCACCCGTCTTGAGGTGCGGCAAAAACTGCTGGAAGCGCGCAGCCAGGTGATGAGCCTGATGAGCACGCTTCAGATCCAGGGCCGTCAGGAAGCGCTCAGCGCCCGCACCCGCGAGCTGTATCAGCAGCAGTATCTCGATCTCGGTTCCCGCCCGCTGCTCGACGTGCTCAACGCCGAGCAGGAGGTGTATCAGGCGCGCTTTACCCAACAGCAAACCGCCGGACAGCTGCATCAGCTTCAGCTCAACTGTCTGTACAACACCGGGCGCCTGCGTCACGCGTTCGATCTTGAAAACCGCACCATCCAGACCGTGGAGATCCAGCCATGAAGCAACGCGATATTCCGCAGGGTGAAAACATGACGGATGAGGCGCTGGAGCAGTGGGCGCAGGCGTTTGGCTATGTGGCGACGCGCTATCGCGTTGCCTGTTCGCCAGGCTCGCTGATCGCCGGCGCGCCGTGGCTGAAAGGCAAACCGATGGTGCCCGCCCTGACGCAGCTCGCCCGTGAAGCCGGGCTGACATTCCAGTTGCTGACGGCCGATCAGCACGCTATCAACAGCTGGCGTCTGCCGGTGGTGGTGGAGCTGAACGACGGTAAAATCGGCGTGATCGACAATTTCGACGGCGAGGATACGCTTGAGGTCAGCTTTTTCGACGACAGCACGCACACCAACCGCCTGTCGATGAGCGCGATGCTGCCTGCCATCCGCCACGTCATCGCCCTGCGTCCGCTGGCGGCGCTGAAGGACAGCCGCGTGGATGCCTATATCTCAAAATACCGCCCGGACTGGCTCTACCGGCTGGTGATGCGCGACCTTCGCCCTTACAGCTGGGTAATGCTGGCGGCACTGTTCATTAACGTGCTCTCCCTCTCGGGCATCGTCTTTTCCATGCAGGTGTATGACCGGGTGATCCCCGCCCAGTCCTATCCGACGCTCTATGTGCTGACCATCGGGGTGCTGATCGCCACGCTGTTTGGCTTTGTGCTGCGCGTGGCGCGCGGACACATTATGGATCTGCTGGGTAAACGCTCGGATCTGCGCGTCTCGGATCGGGTGTTCGGCCACGCGCTGCGGCTGCGCCACAGCGCCATTCCGCGATCCACCGGCAGCTTTATCTCCCAGCTGCGCGAGCTGGAGCAGATCCGCGAGATGGTCACCTCCTCCACCATCTCCACCATCGTCGATCTGCCGTTTTTTATCCTGTTTGTGATTGTGCTGGCGATCATCGCCCCGCAGCTGGCGTGGATCGCCCCGGTGGCGGCGGTGATCATGGTCCTGCCCGGCCTGCTGCTGCAAAAGAAGCTGGCGGAGCTGGCGAAGCAGTCGGCGCATGAATCGACCCTGCGCAACGCGGTGCTGGTGGAGAGCGTGCAGGGGCTGGAGGACATCAAGCTGATGCAGGCGGAGAACCGCTTTTTGCAGCAGTGGAACAGCTATATCCAGATCACCGCCGAATCCGGCCTGCGCACCCGCGAGCTGACGCAGAACCTGATCAACTGGGGGATGACCATTCAGAGCCTGGTGTATGCCGGGGTGATCGTGGTGGGCGCGCCGATGGTGATCGACGGCACCTTAACCACCGGTTCAGTGGTGGCCGCCTCAATGCTCGCCTCACGGATGATCGCCCCGATGGCGACGCTGTGCGGCGTGCTGGCCCGCTGGCAGCAGGTGAAGGCGGCCAAAGAGGGGCTGGACAGCATTATGCAGCTGCCGACCGAGAATCAGCGCGAAGAGACGCCGATCCGTCAGGACGTGCTGCGCGGACATTACCTGTTCGAGCAGGCGCAGTTCCGCTATCACCCGGAAGATCCGCGCATGGCGCTGCGCATTAACCGTCTGGAGATCAAAGCGGGCGAGAAAGTGGCGATCCTCGGGCGCAACGGCGCGGGCAAATCAACCCTGTTGCAGGCGATGGCGGGCGGGATGGATCTGGCGGGCGGTGAACTGCGGCTCGACAACCTCAGCCTGCCGCATCTGGACGTGGCTGACGTGCGGCGAAACGTCGGCTTTATGACCCAGAACGCCCGGCTGTTTTACGGCACCCTGCGCGAGAACATCACGCTCGGCATGCCGCGCGCCACCGATAAAGAGATCTTCGAGGTGCTGGAGATGTGCGGCGCGGCCAGCTTTGTGCAGAAGCTGCCGAAGGGGCTGGATTACCCGATTATGGAGAACGGTGTCGGGCTGTCCGGCGGGCAGCGGCAGTCCATCCTGCTGGCACGGATGCTACTGCGCGATCCGAATATCGTGCTGATGGATGAACCGACCGCTTCCCTTGATGAGCATACCGAGCGGGAATTTATTCAGCGCCTCGGAGCGTGGCTTGGCAACCGCACGCTGATTGTCGCGACCCACCGCGTGCCGGTGCTGGAGCTGGTGGAGCGCGTGGTGGTACTCAAAGATGGCATGCTGGTGATGGACGCGCCAAAAGCCCAGGCGCTGAACAACAGCCGTATGCAGCAACAGCAGCAGGCAACCGGACGGGAGTGGAAAAATGAAAATCAGTCAGCGTGACGTTGCCGCAGTAGAAGATCTGGATAACGCGCTCGACTCAGAAAGCGGTTATACCGGTGCCCGGCGCATTGTTTTCTTCTCCCTGCTGATGTTTGTGGTGCTTGGCGTCTGGGCGTGGTTCGGGGTGCTGGACGAAGTCTCAACCGGCACCGGGAAAGTGATCCCCAGTTCACGCGAGCAGGTATTGCAGTCGCTGGATGGGGGTATCCTCACCGAGCTGAACGTGCACGAAGGGGATCAGGTGCAGGCCGGACAGGTGCTGGCGCGGCTGGATCCTACCCGCTCGGAATCCAACGTCGGCGAAAGCGCGGCGCGTTACCGGGCATCGCTGGCCTCCAGCGCGCGTCTGTATGCCGAGGTGAACGATCTGCCGCTCAAATTCCCGCCGTCCCTGGCGAAATGGACCGACCTGACCGCCGCTGAAACGCGGCTCTACAACTCGCGCCGCGCCCAGCTTGAGGATACCCAGCGGGAGTTGCGCGCCGCGTTAGATCTCGCGAACAAAGAGCTGGCGATCACCCAGCGGCTGGTGAAAACCGGGGCCGCCAGCCACGTGGAAGTGCTGCGCCTGCAACGGCAGAAAAGCGACCTGGAGCTGAAGCTCACCGACGTGCGTTCCCAGTATTACGTGCAGGCCCGTGAAGCGCTGTCGAAGGCCAACGCCGAGGTGGATATGGTGTCAGCGATCCTGAAAGGCCGCGAGGATTCCGTTACCCGTCTGACGGTGAAGTCTCCGGTGCGCGGGATCGTGAAAAACATCAAAGTGACGACGATTGGCGGTGTGATCCCGCCCAACGGCGAGCTGATGGAAATTGTGCCGGTGGACGATCACCTGCTGATTGAAACCCGCCTCTCGCCGCGGGATATCGCCTTTATCCACCCTAATCAGGAGGCACTGGTGAAAATCACCGCCTACGATTACGCGATTTACGGTGGGCTACACGGGGTGGTGGAGACCATTTCGCCGGACACTATTCAGGACGAAGCGAAGCCGGAGGTGTTCTATTACCGGGTGTTTATCCGTACCAGCCAGGATTATCTGGTGAATAAGGCGGGCAGGCACTTCTCGATCGTGCCGGGGATGATAGCGACGGTGGATATCAAGACCGGGGAGAAAACGGTGCTGGATTATATGATCAAACCGTTTAACCGGGCGAAGGAGGCGCTGAGGGAGCGGTAGTCAAACGCCGGGTGGCGGCTGCGCCTTACCCGGCCTACATTCTCGCAGGCCCGCGCAAGCGCAGCGCCGCCGGGCATTAATCCGCACGCAAGACGTGGAATCCGCCTCGAAGAATTAACCTTTAGTCATGCATCACACTTCCCTTCAGCCATGACCAGGGTAAAATTACTCGCAGACAAAACGCACTTGCGCACAGTGCAGGAGTGCATTACTATCCACTCAGCTTCAAGGACTGGAGCTTACCAGCATTATGATTAATCATTTTCGGGATCAATGGCTTGAGGATTTTTTTCTCTACGGGAGATCGAGCAATGTTATTCCTTTGAATCTGGAAACAGCGCTTGCAAGAAAGCTCGACATCATCAATGCGGCCATGTCGCACCTGGATTTACGATCGCCACCGGGCAATATGTATGAAGCATTGAGTCCTCCGTTGAAGGGATATTCCTCTATCCGGGTAAACAGACAATACAGGCTTGTATTTCGCTGGTCAGAGGGAAAAGCAGACGATCTCTATCTCTCTCCACACAAGTACACGCAACACAAGTGAGGCATCACCTATGACACTTCAACAGGCACTCCGCAAACCCACCACGCCGGGCGAGGTGTTGCAGTATGAGTATCTTGAACCGCTCAATCTGAAAATCAACGATCTGGCAGAGATGCTAAATGTACACCGCAATACCGTAAGCGCGTTGGTCAATAACAATCGCAAACTTACTGCCGATATGGCGATCAAACTGGCAAAAGCCTTTAATACCACTATTGAATTTTGGCTGAACTTACAGCTAAACGTTGATATCTGGGAAGCGCAATCTAACTCCCGCACGCAGGAGGAGTTAAGCCGGATAAAAACCGTTGCGGAAGTCATGGCGAAGCGAAAATCCGGCAAGCCAGACGTTACCCTGCACGGGAACAGCGCATAACGGCATCTGCCATTATGCGCATCCTGTTACAGGGAAATTTTGAGGCGTCGAACCGCTTCTTTAAGCTGCTCATCCGTTGGGGTAACGAAAGACATGCGCAGCGTGGTATGGTCCGGCTCGTTGCAGTAGAAGAACTCACCCGGCACAAACACGACGCCGTTGCTCAACGTTTTTTCCAGCCATTTCGTCGTATTGATGCCGTTGTTCATTTTCGCCCACAGGAACATGCCGCCCTTTGGCTTGTGGAACGACATCACATCGCCCAGCTCCGCTTCCAGTTCCGTTGCAAAGGTCTGGTATTTCTGGCGATAGGCTTCGCGGATCATTTTAATCTGATTCGCCAGACGACCGGTTTTCAGATACTCGTACGTCATCAGCTGCGACAGCGTGCTGGTGTGCAGATCGGTGGTTTGCTTGAGGTTCACCACCGCGCGCTTCAGCCACTCCGGCACCAGCACCCAGCCCACGCGGGTGCCCGGCGCGAGGATTTTAGAGAAGGTGGAGGTGTACACCACGTTATCCTCATTGCCGATATCTTTGGCATGAGCAATCAGCGGGCGGAACGCTTCGTCGGTGTAGTTGATCTCGCTGTACGGGTCGTCTTCGATAATCACGAAGTCATAGCGCTTCGATAATTCCACCAGCTGTTTACGACGCGCTTCGGAGAGCGTCACGCCGCCCGGGTTACCAAAGGTTGGCACGATATAAACCGCTTTGATGGTTTTGGTGGCTACCAGCGCTTCAAGTTCATCCACTTTCATGCCGTCGCCGTCGGTGCCAACGGATTCAAAATTCGCCTGCGCCAGGCCAAAGACCTGCAACGCGGCGAGGTAGGTAGGCCGCTCCACGACGACCGTATCGCCCGGGTTAATTAACGCCCGCGCCAGCACGTCAAGCGATTGTTGCGAGCCGGAAGTAATGACCACGTCATCGGCTTTACAGGCGATGCCGCGACCTTCACAGATGCGTTGGATCTCTTCGCGCAGCCCCGGGACGCCTTCCGTCAGGCCATACTGGAACGCTTCGCCAAAATGCTGAGACAGCACGGCATCAGCAGCGATTTTTAAACCCTCATGATCGAACAGGTCCGGATTTGGAATACCGCCACCCAGCGAAATCACGCCTGCCATTTTGCTATGTTTTAATAATTCACGGATGGCAGAGGATTGCAGGCCCTGCGCGCTGCTGGCGAGTTTGTTTGCAGACATTCTTTACTTACCTTCTTTTTTATATTGTGCCCAATCTTAGCAGAATATGGGCAATAAATTCCGTTAGCTTAGGCAGCGGCCGCAAATCCTGACGCCACAGTAAATGCACCGGCCTCGGCGCGGGCGTAAACGCTTCCAGAACCCTAACCAGCCTGCCGCTCGCCAGCTCTTCCGCCACCAGCACTTCCGGTTGCAGCAGGAGTCCCGCCCCGGCTCGCGCCGCCATGCGTAAGCCGTAGCCGTCATTGCATCGTAAGACGGCATCACGCTTCCAGCGCACTTCGCCTTCCACTCCCGGCAGCCGCCACTCGTTACGCGCCGTCCAGACCGTGTGCGACAGGCACAGGTGATCCACCAGATCGGCTGGCGTTTGCGGCGTACCGTGACGCGCCAGATAATCCGGCGCGGCGCAGATCACCATGTTGTAGGGACACAGATATTTCGCCACCAGATCCTCATTACGGATCTCACCGATACGAATGGCCAGATCGACCCCTTCCTCTACCAGATCCACCATTCGGTTGGTGAGATCCAGTTCGATGCGCACTTCCGGGTAACGCTGCAAAAACGTGGCCGTCAGAGGCGCGATAACGCAGCCGCCAAACGAGGTAGGCGCCGTCACGCGCAGGGTGCCGGCGGGCGTGGCTCGCAGACGCTCAACCGCGTTTTCAGCAATCGAGACCTGCTCCAGCACGCGCCTGGCCTCTTCGAAATAAACGCGTCCGGCATCCGTCAGGCTCTGGCGACGGGTGTTGCGCTCCAGCAGCCGCGTACCGAGCTGCGATTCCAGCTGCGCAATATACTTCCCGACCATTACCGCCGACATCTCCAGCCGGGCCGCCGCGCCGGTAAAGCTGCCGCTTTCCACCACCGCGATGAACGTCTCCATGCCGCGAAGCTTATCCATATTACGAACCTCTGGTTAGTAATCTTCTAACATCAGCCCAGTTTATCTGAATTTTTATTTATTAAAGAATGAAGGCTCACAACATAAGGAGCCTGCTATGAAAATCATCATTATTGGTGCCAGCGGTACCGTCGGTCGTGCTGTGACAGAAGAGCTAAGCCGTCGCCACGAGGTGATCCGCGTGGGTCGCACGCAGGGCGATCATCAGGTGGATATCACCTCGCAGGCGAGCGTGCAGGCGCTGTTCAAAAAGATCGGTCCGGTGGATGCGATTGTCTCCGCCAGCGGAGGGTTGCACTTCGGCCCGCTCTCAACCATGACCGACGGCGAGTTCAACCAGGGTTTGCAGGATAAGCTGCTGGGGCAGGTTCGTCTGGCGCTGACCGGCCAGCACTACCTGAACGAAGGTGGCTCGATTACGCTGATAAGCGGGATTGTGGCGCACGAGCCGATTGCCCAGGGCGTGAATGCCACCACGGTTAACGCCGCGCTGGAAGGGTTTGTGCGCGCCGCGGCCTGTGAACTGCCGCGCGGTATTCGCATTAATCTGATCAGCCCGACGGTGCTGACCGAATCCGCCGAAGCGTACGACGGCTTCTTCCCGGGCTTTGAAAGCGTTCCCGCCGCGACCGTTGCGCAGGCTTACCGCCGCAGCGTCGAAGGGGTGCAGAGCGGGCGGGTGTATAAAGTCGGTTATTAAGCCTTACGGGCGGCGATCAGCACCAGCATCGGGCGCTCTGCCTCTTCTGCCAGCGCGGGCCAGGCGTCAATTTGCGCCTGCGTTGGTCCCCACTCATTGACTTCGCTTATTGTTAATCCGGCCTTGATCAGCGCGTTAAGCGTGGTGCCCAGCGTACGGTGGTATTTAATCACCCCGTCTGCCAGCCAGTTGCTGACGCGCTGGCTTTCGTCCTGATAATGGTTCACGCCCCAGAACCGCTCGCCGCTGTTGTCCGTCAGCCAGCCCTGACGGGAGGCGCAGGTGTAAATCGGGTGCTCCATTGAGAAGACCAGGCAACCGCCGGGTTTAAGCGCGCGCTGAACGTGGGCAAATAATGTGTTCAGTTCCGGCAGATAGTGCAGCGCCAGCGAGCTGTAGACCAGATCGAGGCTGTTCTCGTTGAGCTTGAGAGACTCCAGATCGCTACGCTGATAGTGAATCTGTGGATCGGCGGTGAGCTCCACTGCGCGGGCGAGCATCTTTTCGGAGATATCCACGCCCGTGACGTCAGACGCGCCCAGCTCACGCGCCGCGCGGCAGAACCAACCATAGCCGCAGCCAAGATCGATAACCGATTTGCCGGTTAAATCCGGCAGCATCGCCCTGAGCGCAGGCCACTCCGGCGCGCCGTCCAGCCCCTGCACCGAGCGCGGAAGCTGAGCGTAGCCTTCGAAAAACGCCGGATTGTCGTAGATGTTTTGTGCCATGGCTGATCCCTCTTTAAGAATGTGCATAGCAGTATACTGCATTGTCGGGTGGCGGCTTCGCCTTACCCGACCTACAAAATCTCCGAACCGTAGGCCGGGTAAGCGCAGCGCCACCCGGCACCACATTAACCCACAGAGCCCCAGACCAGACTCCCCTTATGGAACGTAGCGGTACGCGGAGAGATGCGTGCCACGGCCTCGGCAGAACAGGAGGCATCTACCAGCACAAAGCTGGCGTCGTCCTGCGCTTTCGGCCACGCGCGCTCGCCTTTGTCGTTCAGCGGCAGCACGTCGCCGGTGGCAATGCCCAGCGCGCGCGAAAGCGTCTGCTCGTTCGGGCGAATATAGAGCTGGGCGTAGAGATTGGCTTTCTCCAGCATGTCCCCCAGACCGTACGGCGACCAGTGGTCGATCACGCTGTCGGTACCGGTCATGACAAACACGCCTTTATCACGCAGCTGCTTCAGCGGCATGTGCAGAGTGCCAATCGGCACGGTGGAGGCGATGGTCACCTGCTGCGCCGCCATGCGGGTGGCGATCTCATCCACCTCTTGCTCGTTAAGCGTCGCCAGGGCGAAGGCGTGGCTGATGGTCAGCTTTCCCTTCAGCGCAGGCGTTTTCTCCACGGTTTCTACCATGTAGTTCACCGCCGCCACGCCCGCCGGGCTGGTTTCATGCAGATGGATATCCACCCCTTTGTCATAATCCAGCGCAATCTGGAACATGGTGTCGAGGGATTTCTCCATCGCGCCGTCGACGTTGGTCGGGTCCAGCCCGCCCACGTAATGCGCCCCCGCCTGCATCGCCTCGCGCATCAGCTTTTCAGAATGAGACAGCAGCAGGCCGTGCTGCGGGAAGGCAACGATTTCGCAGTCAAAACCAGGGCTTCGGCGCGCCAGTACCGCCTGCAAATTTTCCAGGTTTTTCAGGCCGGAAACCGGCTCTATGTTGCAGTGGCTGCGGGCGATGGTTGACCCTTTGGACTGGATCAGGTCGATCAGCTTTTCGGCGCGTTCTTGCGTGTAGGGCTGTAACTCCGGCAGCAGCTTCTGCTCCAGGCGGATCATGTCCTGAATGGTGGTGCCCGCCGGACGGTTCAGGGAGCGCCACGGGCCGCCGTAGAAGGTTTTATCCAGATGGATGTGCATGTCGCGCATCGCCGGGAGCATCAGCTTTTTGCCCGCGTCGAAGTGCGGCAGGGTCGCGTCCGCGTGGCTGTTGTTGTCGCGCAGGGTGACGATTTTCCCGTCTTTGATTTCCAGCGTTTTCAGCTCGGTGCGGGTACTTGTCGCCACGCTGCCGTCGAAGTTAAACCCGGCTTCCAGCAGCACGTTGTCGAGATAGTAATGTTTTGCGGTGATGTTCATCGGTTTACCCGTCTCGCAGGTTGCCTTTGCTGAATCGGCAGCATACGCGACGGAACCCGTGGCGCCAAACAGCGCGCAGGCGGTAACCATTTTGCCGCTCTGGCTGATAAACTCGCGGCGGCTTTTATTCTCACTCATCTTATCTTCCTTCATTAATAATGTGGGTACCCGTTTCACCGCGCAGCGCTGCGGGCAGGCAGTCCGGCGAGGTAATGATCACCCGCCTGCCGCCATGGCGTAAAAATTCCAGCGAGGCGACGATTTTCGGCAACATGCTGCCCGCCGGAAAATGCCCTTCTTCCATGTAGCGCGTCATCTGCGCCACGTTCACCGTGCTCAGCGCCTGCTGGTTTGGCTTGCCGAAGTGGATGCACACTTTCTCCACGCCGGTGGTGATCACCAGCACGTCGGCGCGGATCTCGCGCGCCAGCAGCGCGGTAGAGAGATCTTTATCTATCACCGCGTCCACGCTCTGGTAATCGCCCTGTTCACTGCGCACCACAGGAATGCCTCCGCCGCCCGCGCCGATCACCACAAATCCTTTCTGCGTCAGCGCCTTGATGGCATCCGACTCAACGATGCGCCGCGGCTGCGGTGAAGCCACCACGCGGCGATACCCCCGGCCTGAATCCTCAACAAAATGCCAGTCCGGGTGCGCAAGTTGCAGTTCGTCGCGCTGCGCCTCGCTGAAGAACGCGCCGATGGGTTTTGTCGGGTGCGTAAAGCCAGGATCGTTTTTATCCACCTCCACCTGGGTGACGACCGTGACCGCTTTTTGTTCCCCGCGCGCCGCCAGGCGGTTGTTGAGCGCCTGCTGGATCAGGTAGCCGATCCCGCCCTGGGTATCCGCCACGCAGTTTGCCAGCGGGGTCAGCGGCAGCCCTTCCCGCTCGTGGGCGATTTCGGCGCGGCGCAGATCCAGCCCCACCTGCGGGCCATTGCCGTGGGTGAGCACGATGTCATAGTCCGAGGCCAGCATTTCGAGCACCGACTCAGCCACCGCTTTGACCGCCTGCGCCTGATGCTCAATCGACTGGCTGGCGTTGTCTTTGATAATGCTGTTGCCGCCGATGGCGACGACCATAAGCTCTTTCATTTTGTTTCCTTTAGAAGGTGCGTTCTGGTGCCCTCATCCCGGCCCTCTCCCACAGGGAGAGGGGGATTAACAGAGGTATCCAGCACATGCTTCACCACAAACATCCCGCCCATCATCAGGTAGGCCGTGACGAACATCAGGGAACTGCCCTCGGCAAAGCCCACCACCGGCGCGTGGATCACCCCAAACAGCGCCAGCAGCGCTCCACCGGCCGCCGCGACGGCCCCACGCAGCGGTTTGTTGAGGATGGCGAAAATGGCGATACAGCCCCAGAGCATGCTGGCGAGCGGCGCGCCGTTGCCGAGATGCATCAGCCCTTCGTAGTAGATCCCCTTGCTGTGTAGCACGTCGGTGCCGATTTTCGCCGCGCTGGTCCCCGCCGCGCTCATCACGCTGTTCATCATGGTCAGCGCCCAGTTGGCGATCCACGGGAACAGGCAGATGAAGATGACGGGCACCTCCACTTTCGGGGTCTCCCTCACCACCTGGTTGGCGGTGACGACGCCGATAAACACCAGAATCGGCACGATGGCGGTCATCGGTATGATGGCGAGCATAAAGGCCCCCAGCCCGAACAGCGGCACGATGAACATGGTCACGCCGGACGCCAGGGTGTAGCCGATGCTGGCGCCCATCGCTTTCCAGCCAAGATGGCCGACGTATACCGTGACCGGGAACGGATTGCCCATCAGGCAGCCGAGCATCGAGGCCAGACCGTTCGCCAGCATTACCTTGCGGGTCGGGTATTCATCCCCCGCCGCGTGGGCGCTTTCGATGTTCTCCAGGTCAAAGATGTAGTTCGCCAGCCCCAGCGGTACGGCGGACGCCAGATACGGCAGCGCGTGCGGCAGTCCCTGCATGAAGCTGTCCACGTGCACTTCTGGCGGGTTAAAGCCGAATGATGACATGGACGCTTTAATGGCATCCGGGCTTTGCAGGCCGGAGATCCACGCAAGCAGAGTACCGGCAATTAACAGCAGCAGGCCGGTCGGGATTTTGGCGAAAATCGGCTTTTTACCGAACCAGTTAATGAAGATCAGCAGCAGGACGATAAACGACACGGTCGGCGCTTCGAACGCCTGCAACATCGGGTTCATCGCCAGCAGCAGCAGGCCAAGACCGGACAAGCACGACAGCAGCACGGTACGCGGGATCATCTTGCGGATGGTTTCCCCCAGGAAGGAACCGCCCGCGAGGATCATCGCTTCCACAAAGCACCACACCAGGCCAATCTGAATCGCGAAATCCGCATCGCCGGTTTGCTGGTAAACCGGCATTAAGACCAGGAAGGTCACGGTAAAAATCGACGGCGCGCTTGGGCCGGACGGCAGCGCGGTGACGTCCGTTCGTCCGGTGGCGCGCGCCATTTGCAGGCCAAACCACGTATAGCAAAGACTCGCCACCAGCACCGCCAGCCCGAAGGCTGGCGCGATGCGTCCATAAACAATCTCCTTCGGGATGCCGACGACAAAAATGAGCAGCCCCATCATGGTCAGCAAATTGGTCAGGTTGTTGGTCATCAACCCGAAATAAGCTGCCCAGTCACCTCTTTTCCACTCCAGTTTCATGTTTTTCATGGATGCATACCTTATAGAACGAAGCGATCGCGGAAGGTTAACAGCGCCTTTTCAAAACAGCTAAACGGCGGGTGAACGATGCCCGCCCCAATCATGCCGATCCCGGCGTCCTTGTGGGCAATGGCGGTATTAATGACCGGCAGAATGCCGCTGCCCGCGACCTTCATGATGTCGATGGCGGTCGGGATGCCCATAAACGACAGCAGCGGAATGGTGACGTTCGGGTTTTCGCCGAGGGTGATTTCGCGCATCTGGCGAGAAAAATCGATGGCTTCCTCCACCGTGCCGCCCACCAGCGCAACGATGGCCGGGGCCGTCGCCATTGCAAAGCCGCCGATGCCGTAGGTTTCGGTAATCGCGCTGTCGCCGATATCCAGCCCGGAGTCTTCCGGCTTATAGCCCGCGAACATCGGGCCGATCACCTGCTGCGCCGGGCCGGTGAACCACTGCCCCGGCAGGCCGGAAACGCGCAGGCCGAACTCGTAGCCGTTGCGCGCCATGGTGGTGACGACGGTGCTGTACTCAATGCCGTGGGCGGCATCCAGCGCGGCCTTACACATCGCCATCCACGTCGGACCGGAGAAGTAGTCGCTGCTGGCGACAAACTCGAACACTTCACGCTGCTGCGCCACCGGATAGCCCGCCTGGATCAGCCCCGGCGTCAGCGCCTGAATAAGCAGCGTGGTGCCCGCGTTGTTGCGGTTGTGGCACTCGTCGCCCATGTGCAGCGCCTGGGCCAGCATCAGGCGCAGGTCGATTTCGCCGATAATCTTCATCGCGTCGCGCAGCATCGGGCCGAGCACGTCGCGCATCCAGTTCAGGCGCTCGATCACGCTCTGGTCGTTAGCCCCCATGCGCAGGATCTTCGCCATCTGCTCGCTGAGGTTGGTGAAGGCGCGGTTGCCGTAGGTTTTGTTCTCAACGATGTGCATAAACATCGACGCGGAGGTGACGCCCGCCATCGAGCCCACGCAGTCATGCTCGTGGCACGGCGAGAACGTAATATCTCCGGAGGCGGCGATCCTTGCCGCATCGTCCAGATCCGTCGCCAGCCCTTCAAACACCAGCGCGCCGGTAACCGCGCCTTTCATCGCCCCGCACATGTTTTCCCAGGTAACAGGCGGACCGGCGTGCAGAATGGTCGTGCGGGTCATGCCCGGCACCACGTTGATGGCCTGGTCATAGCCCACCAGCACCGGATGGGACTGAATAATCCGCTCAAGGGCAATTTTGTTCGCGGCGGCAATTTTCTCCGCCAGCGGTTTTTCCGCCAGCTGGTCGAGCGCGTCCACCACCTGCATATTGCCCTGCCCCGGCGGCGTCCAGTCGAGCTGGGTTACGGGAACGTGCTGTTTTTTGAGGTCGTCGCTGAACATCGCAATCCCGACGTTAATCACGTTCAGCGGCTGGTTGAATAAGGTCGTCATTATGCTCTCTCCCCTTTGCAGACAAATTCGCGTGCCAGTAATCCGGTATTGGTGCTGCTGCTGGCCCAGATGACGCCTGCGTCAGTCAGCAGCTGGCACTGCTGCGCCAGCGACTGCGGATCCTGATCGGTGCCGAGCACGTAGCCGAGAATTTCCAGCGGACGGTTGTCGGCTTTCGCGATCGCCTGTGCCTCTTTGATCGCCTCGATCATCACCCCAACCGGATCGTCATGCGCGCCAAAGCCAAGCACGAAATCCATCACGATCACCCCCACCTGCGGATCGCGCGCCTCCTGTAGCAGGCGGCTGATGCGGTTGGTCGGGTCGATCATCGGGTGTGGCTTGCCGTTGGTGAAGTCGTCGTCACCGAAATCAAGGAAGGTGTGGGCCTGGCTGACGCTGATGTCTTTCAGACGCCTGGCCGGATCCGGCTGGATGTTGCTGTAAACATCGTCAAATTTCTCCAGCGCGGCAAACATCGCTTCGTCGCACAGGGTGCCGCCGCAGAACAGGCCGCGAATGTACTTCTGTTGCGGCGTCAGGCGGGCGCGTACCTCTTCGATCAGCGGCCAGTTGAGCGGATGTAAATCCAGGTCGTCTTTTTTAATGCCGGTAAGCAGCACCGCTTTCAGGGCCGCCTCCTTAGTGCCACGAGCAAACTGTAAACCGTCTTCATCGGCTGGCGGTTCGTTGCTGCCCAGGAAGCACACAACCACAGGCTTGCGGCAGGCGCGAGCCCGGGCCAGTACTTTCTCAGCCACCGCGGGTGCAGGCGGTTTGGAGATGAGCGCTATCACCCGGGTCGCGTCGTCCGCCTCCAGCATGTCGATGGCATCGAGCATCATCAGGCCGCCGATCTTCTCGCTGAGATCGCGTCCGCCGGTGCCAATCAGCTGCGACACGCCGCCGCCGAACTCGTGAATGCGCACGCTCAGCTCCTGGCTGCCGGTGCCGGAGGCACCAACGATGCCAATCTGCCCGCGACGCACCGCATTGGCGAAGCACAGCCCCGCGCCGTTGATAATGGCGGTGCCGCAGTCTGGCCCCATCATCAGCAGACCCTTTTCATGCGCCAGCTGCTTCAGCGCCAGCTCGTCGTCGAGCGATACGTTATCGGAGAACAGCATCACGTTAAGATCGTTTTCCAGCGCCTGGCGCGCTTCCCGTGCGGCGAAGGTGCCGTTGACGGAAATCACCGCAAGGTTGCTGTCCGGACGATGGGTTTTGGCGCTGGCAATCGTCGCGTAGCGTGCTTCATGGGAGCCAGTGCGCTCTTTACGCGTGAATAACGCTTCAATGGCGGCGAGGGTTTCCTCATTCGCCGCGTCGCCTTTAATAACGATCATCAGGTCGCCGTTTTTCGCGTCCGTTAATTCCGGCGTTAATAGCCCGAGGTTTTTTAATACCCCTTTGTTCATTTCCGTCGCCATCGCCACAAACGCCTGCTCGACGCCCGGCAATTTATTGGCTTTGGTGGAAACCGACATTAAGGAAACCGAATCGAAATACGTATTCTTTTTTATGACGATTTTGGTTGGCATTATTTTCACCTGTTTAAGATAAAAGGGGGCCGCCGTCGTGCTAAATGCACGTCGGTAACAATGCGTTTATTGATTAACGGCCAGCCAGGGGAAGGCTGACCGAATGCACTATGCGCCTGCCGCCAGCAGCAGGTCTGCGATCGCGTTGAAGCCTTTTTCCCGCGCCAGTTCGAGCGGGGTTTTGCCGTATTTATCGGTCATGTGCGGGTTCGCGCCGTGATCGAGCAGCAGCTTCACAATTTCCTGCTGCTTTGCGCCGCCGTCGTTTAATACGATGGCCTCCAGCAGCGGCGTCCAGCCGACAAAATTGGTGTGGTTGACGTTGATGTCGGTTTTTTCCAGCAGCTCACGCACGATTTCAACGTGCCCTTTTTCACTGGCAGGGGTAATGCCCACGCCGCCAAAGCGCGTCAGACGATCGAGATCCGGATTTGCCGGAAGGACAATGCGCAGCAGGGTTAAATCATTGGTCAGGCAGCCGATCAGGAAGGGGTTAAAACAGGTCTGGTCCTGTTTATCAATATCCGCCCCGGCGGCAATTAAAAACTCCACACAGGCGTAATGCTTTTTCAGGCTGGCAATAATAATGGCGGTTCTTTTCTGGCGGTTGGTCGCGTTAATATCCACGCCTTTCTCCAGGCAGGCTTTTAGCGCGTCGATATTGCCCTCTTCTGCCGCCAGCAGAAATTCTGTAACCAGTGCAGTTGCAGACATATTCAGACTCCCTATGTTTCACTTCTGATGACCTGAGAATAGCAACAGCCTGGTCATAAAAGAATCCGCTTAAAAATGATTCATCGACACGCAATTCATTGTTGAGTTAAATTCAACGGTCCGGGAGAAATGTGCGTCTGTGCAACCTTTTTCTTATGTTTCACCGCTTTTACGCGCTTCAGGCTGCATTATCCTTATGGCTGAAAAAGCCTTACACAGCACGGTTCTACGTAAAAATCCAGAACTGTGATCGACATCAACTATGATGTAACGCCGCTGTTAAAATATGTTCAATACTGATGGTCACCAGGAGCCATAATATGAATTCCATCTTTACCGAAGAGAATTTGCTGGCCTTCACCACCGCGGCACGTTTTGGCAGTTTTAGCAAAGCGGCTGCCGAGCTGGGCGTGACCACCTCCGCCATCAGTTACACCATCAAACGCATGGAGACCGGACTGGACGTGGTGCTGTTTGTACGCAACACGCGCAGCATTGAGCTGACCGAATCCGGTTTTTATTTTTATCGTAAAGCGACCGACCTGCTGAATGACTTTCATGCCATCAAGCGCGGGATTGATACCATTTCTCAGGGCATTGAGACGCGGGTGCGCATCTGCATAAATCAGCTTTTGTATACGCCACGCCATACCGCGCGTTTGCTCCAGGTGCTGAAAAAACAGTTTCCCACCTGCCAGATCACGGTGACGACCGAGGTGTATAACGGCGTCTGGGATTCCATCATTAATAATCAGGCCAATATCGCCATTGGCGCGCCGGATACGCTGCTGGACGGCGGCGGCATTGATTACACCGAGATAGGGGCGATCCGCTGGGTATTTGCCATCGCGCCCACGCATCCGCTGGCGTTCGCCCCGGAGCCCATTTCCGAAAGTCAGCTGCGTCTGTATCCCAATATCATGGTCGAGGACACCGCGCATACCATCAACAAGAAGGTGGGCTGGCTGCTTCACGGTCAGGAGGCGATTCTGGTGCCGGACTTCAACACGAAATGCCAGTGTCAGATCCTGGGGGAAGGTATTGGCTTTTTACCGGAATATATGACGCGTGAGGCGGTGGAGGACGGGCTGCTGGTAACGCGGCGGATCAATAATCCACGTCAGGATTCGCGCATGCTGCTCGCCACGCAGCATGCGGCGACCGGTCAGGTCACGCGCTGGATCAAACAGCAGTTTGGCCCCGAAGGCGTGCTGACCCGGATCTACAGTGACTTACTGTGGCGTACCTAGCTCTTCGTCTGAACCCAAAACGCGTGGATAAGACCGGGGAAGTAGCCCAGGATGGTCAGAAGGATATTCAGAATAAACGCCCAGCCCAGCCCCTTGCCAAGCAGCACGCCCAGCGGCGGGAGAATAATCGTAAAAACAACGCGCCAAAAACCCATAAAAAACTCCGTGCAAGCTAACCAATTGAAAATTATAAAAGACACTTCTCTAAGCGTAGCCAGTTTACGGTTAACTGCCATGCGTCTCTCGCGCTTTTACCTGCCTTTACCCTCTTTACACTGGCTTAAACCCCCGCCTTAAATGCTCTACTGTTCTGAAATTGACCGTAAGGAAACGCAATGTCTCTTCCTCTTATTTCGCCGCAGCAGGCAAACGCGCTGATTGCTGAAAGTGATGCCGTGGAACCGACGTACCTGATAAGGAGTATCTGAAAGATTAGGCTGTACCCCGCCCCCGGACGTGGGCTATGGTGAAGATCATGACAATGATGAGGAGGTGCTATGTTTTCTGTCGGTGATTATGTCCAACCGCGTCAGGGCGGTCCGAAACTGAAAGTGCTCGAAGTGAATGGTGAAAACATTGTGGCTGTGCAGGCCAGCAATGAGCAGGGCGAGAAATATCACCTGAAAGCGGCGGACGTGGTTCTGTACTCCGAAGACGGTGACTTTGGCGTCTGCTAAGTCAATAATCGGGCGGAATACACCGCCCGAATAATCATCAGATCAGGAAATCGTCCAGCGATTTACCGTTTGCCAGTGCGGTTGCAATTGGCTTTGGCGTACGCCCCTGGCCGGTCCAGGTTTTTTCTTCACCGTTCGCGTCAGTAAAACGATATTTCGCCGCACGCGCTTTACGTTTTTTCGTCGGCTGACCCGCCTGCGCCAGATCACTGCCTAACAGATCGCTCGGAGAAATACCGTCAGCTTTCATCAGTTCCAGCAGAGCATTAATTTTATCCTGCTGTTCAGCGCGTTGACGCTCTAATTCAGCCTGCTCGCTGCGTTTTTCTTCAGTGACAATCCGGAATTTTTCCAGCACTTCTTCCAGAACATCCATGGATAATTCACGTGCCAGCGCCCGGAGGGTACGAATATTATTAAGATTCTGTAACGTTAAAGCCATAATAATGAAAAACCTTTCTTCGTGTGTATAACATAAATCAGGCAACAGAATAATTGATTTTTGTTCTGATATCTACCCACCCTGACGTTTTGACATTATTGTAAATGTTTTAGAATATCCCGTTAATATAACCCCGAAATATATGTCTGTTTTAATGCGTAATATACCGCCCTTCCCCAGGCCAAAAACCCCTGTTTAAAACAGTTCAAAAAACCGCCTCCACTCTCCCATACAACAGAGGTTTTACACGCGCACTGATAAACTAATCCATTGATTTATTTTAATAAAATATAGACAGGGAGAGAAAATAACGAAGCGCGCAAAAAACGCACAACTTTAGAGAATTTTATGGCCAAAGCGCCTGCAAATAAAAATTAATCACTACTTGTTAGTTAAAAGCCAGAGAGATACGCTATACACTCATAGCAAACCAACCTAAAGCACTAAGGGCCGCAGGTAAAACGTCACTTTTTTGTCCTGTTCGAGGAGTTCAGACATGTTCTCACCGCAGTCTCGCCTGCGCCATGCGGTAGCGGATACGTTCGCGATGGTCGTTTACTGTTCCGTCGTGAATATGCTGATTGAAATTTTCCTGTCGGGAATGTCCTTTGAGCAATCCCTCTCGTCGCGCCTGGTGGCCATTCCGGTGAATATCATGATTGCCTGGCCGTACGGCCTGTATCGCGATGCAGTGATGCGTTTAGCCCGGCGTATTAGCCCGGCGGGTTGGGTAAAAAACCTGGCGGACGTGCTGGCTTACGTAACGTTCCAGTCCCCGGTGTATGTGGTTATTTTGCTGACGGTGGGCGCAGACTGGCATCAAATCGCCGCTGCGGTAAGTTCAAATATCGTGGTATCCATGCTGATGGGTGCGGTGTACGGTTACTTTCTTGACTACTGCCGCCGCCTGTTTAAAGTCAGCCCTTATAGCCAGGCAAAAGCGTAAGGTAAGGCGACTGGCTCAGGCCAGTCGCAGAGTTATTGTACGTCGCCAAACAGCCCTTTCAGGAACCGCTCCAGCGCCATACGCGAGCTGAAACCGTGCGGAATACCATAATGTTCATGCGTCTCGCCGCCTAAATAGAGCGGAAATTGCTGATAATGATCGCAGGTTTTAATATCCGAGGCGGGCTCAGCAAATGACAGGCTTCTGTCTTTGAGTGTCGGGTGAATAATGAGAGCAGTACGCCCCATTCTTGCTTCACGGTTGACGTAAACATAATTCTCACCACGGCGATATCCGTACGCTTTTGATGTTACCTCATCCATGGTGAACCCTTCTTTTTCAAGAACGCGCGCCACCTCATCGGGTCGTAAATACATATCTTTTCCTCATTATCATTCCTGCCCGGCAACCTTACAGTATTCAGCATTAGCAGGGCTTTCAGAATATTCCATAAACTGCCCGATAAGCCGTGACTCGCTTCAGATATTACATTTCTGGACTAAACTAAACGGGAACACAAATTATGGAGGATCGTATGTTTAACAGACCGAACCGAAACGATATTAATGACGACACACAGGATATTCGTAACGATGTCAGCCAATTAGCGGACACGCTGGAAGCCGTATTGAAATCCTGGGGCTCTGACGCGAAGGACGAAGCAGATGCCGCGAAACGTAAGGCTCAGTCTCTGCTGCGTGAAACGCGGGCAAGGATGAATGGCCGCTCACGTACCACTCAGGCGGCCTGCGACATGGCCAGCTGCGCCACCACCTTCGTACGTGAAAAACCACTTTGTACGCTGGGAACGGTCGCGGCGGTCGGGATTTTTGTCGGCGCCCTGCTTAGCTTGCGTAAGTAAGCGCGCGTTCTCAGCCCCGGTCGCCTCAGGCGCCGGGGCTTTTCTTTGCCTGACAGCCTGAAAAACCCGCACAGCCCGCCCTGCCCCGCCAGGCTCATCGTTGGGGCCTTATTAATCTGTATTTCCCATATCTTGTGTGGTTGAAACTTATCGCAACTACATCTAGTATTCCCTTTAGAAAGACACACAACATGACGCGTTTACTCGCGCCGTTCTCTCATTCTAAATGGAAATACGAATCATGAGCATTATTATTTACACTCGTAACGATTGTGTTCAGTGCCACGCCACGAAACGGGCGATGGAGAGCCGCGGCGTGGCATTTGAGATGGTCAATATTGATCAGGTGCCCGACGCGGCAGACACCCTGCGGGCGCAGGGTTTCCGTCAGCTTCCGGTTGTCGTTGCCGGCGACACCAGCTGGTCTGGCTTCCGTCCGGACATGATCAACCGCCTTGCCGCTCAGGGCGTCAGTGCATGAGCACGCTGGTCTACTTTTCCAGCAGCTCGGAAAACACGCTTCGGTTTATGGAGCGTCTCGGGCTGCCCGCGATACGCATTCCGCTGAACGAGCGGGAGCGTATTCAGGTAGACGAACCCTACATTCTGGTGGTGCCCAGCTATGGAGGTGGCGGCACCGCAGGGGCTGTGCCTCGTCAGGTGATCCGCTTTCTGAACGATCCCCATAACCGGCAGCTGATTCGCGGCGTGATCGCCGCAGGCAATCGCAACTTCGGCGAGGCCTTTGCCCGCGCCGGGGATGTCATCTCTCAAAAATGCGGCGTGCCGTATCTCTATCGTTTTGAACTGATGGGGACACAGCAGGACGTAGAGAACGTGCGTAAAGGAGTGAACGAATTTTGGCAACGACAACCGCAGAACGCGTGATTCAGGCGACGCCGGATTACCACGCATTAAACGCCATGCTAAACCTCTATGACCGCGAGGGGCGCATTCAGTTTGGCAAAGATCATGAGGCGGTGGACGCCTTTTTTGCCGCTCATGTACGCCCGAACAGCGTCGTCTTTGGCAGCCAGCAGGAACGTCTCGACTGGCTGGTAAAAGAGGGTTATTACGAAGAGCGTGTCCTGACACGCTACGACCGCGCCTTCGTGGTGGCATTGTTTGAACGGGCGCACGCCAGCGGTTTTCGCTTCCAGACGTTTCTCGGCGCGTGGAAGTATTACACCAGCTACACCCTGAAAACCTTTGACGGCAAACGCTATTTAGAAAGCTTTGAAGATCGGGTGGTGATGGTGGCGCTGACGCTGGCGCAGGGCGATGAAGCGCTGGCCGAAAGACTCACGGAGGAGATCCTCTCCGGTCGCTTCCAGCCCGCCACGCCAACGTTCCTTAACTGTGGGAAAGCCCAGCGCGGCGAACTGGTCTCCTGCTTCCTGCTGCGTATTGAAGACAATATGGAGTCGATTGGCCGTGCGGTGAATTCGGCGCTACAGCTTTCGAAACGCGGCGGCGGCGTGGCGTTTCTGCTTTCGAACCTGCGGGAAGCGGGCGCGCCGATTAAGCGCATCGAAAACCAGTCTTCCGGCGTCATCCCGGTGATGAAGATGCTGGAAGATGCCTTCTCATACGCCAACCAGCTTGGCGCACGTCAGGGCGCGGGTGCGGTTTATCTGCACGCGCACCACCCGGACATTCTGCGTTTTCTGGATACCAAACGTGAAAACGCCGACGAAAAGATCCGCATCAAAACCCTGTCGCTTGGCGTGGTGATCCCGGATATCACGTTTAAGCTGGCTAAAGAGAATGCCGACATGGCGCTCTTCTCACCGTATGACGTTGAGCGGATTTACGGCAAAGCCTTTGGCGACGTGGCGATAAGCGAGCTGTACGACGAGCTGGTGGCCGACGATCGCATTCGCAAAAAAACCATCAACGCCCGCGATTTCTTCCAGACGCTGGCTGAAATTCAGTTTGAGTCCGGCTATCCGTACATCATGTACGAGGACACGGTGAACCGCGCTAACCCGATTGCCGGGCGCATCAACATGAGCAATCTGTGCTCGGAGATTTTGCAGGTCAACAGCGCGTCCACCTACGACGAAAACCTCGACTACGCGGACGTGGGCAAGGATATCTCCTGTAACCTCGGGTCGCTGAATATTGCCCATACCATGGATTCACCCGATTTTGGCCGCACGGTAGAGACCGCCATTCGCGGGCTGACGGCGGTATCGGACATGAGCCACATCCGCAGCGTACCGTCCATTGAGGCGGGCAACGCCGCGTCGCATGCCATCGGCCTTGGGCAGATGAACCTGCACGGCTATCTGGCGCGGGAGGGCATCGCCTACGGCAGCCCGGAAGGGCTGGATTTCACCAACCTTTATTTCTACACCATCACCTGGCATGCGCTGCATACCTCGATGATGCTGGCGCGCGAACGCCACCAGCGGTTCGCAGGCTTTGAGCAGTCCCGCTACGCCAGCGGAGAGTATTTCAGCCAGTATCTGGAAGGCGACTGGCAGCCGAAAACCGAAAAAGTACGCGCGCTGTTTGCCCGCGCTGGCATCACCCTGCCGACGCGTGAGATGTGGCAACAGCTGCGTGAAGAGGTGATGCGCTACGGCATTTATAACCAGAACCTTCAGGCGGTGCCGCCAACCGGCTCCATTTCCTATATCAATCACGCCACGTCGAGCATCCACCCCATCGTGTCGAAGATTGAAATCCGTAAGGAAGGCAAAACCGGGCGTGTCTACTACCCTGCCCCGTTTATGACCAACGAGAATCTGGCGCTGTACCAGGACGCCTATGAGATTGGCCCGGAAAAGATCATTGATACCTACGCCGAGGCGACTAAACATGTGGATCAGGGGCTGTCGCTGACGCTCTTCTTCCCGGACACCGCCACCACGCGGGATATCAACAAAGCGCAGATCTACGCCTGGAAGAAAGGCATCAAAACGCTGTACTACATTCGCCTGCGCCAGCTCGCGCTGGAAGGCACCGAAATTGAAGGCTGCGTGTCCTGCGCGCTGTAAGGAGAAAGGATGAAACTGTCACGCGTAAGTGCCGTTAACTGGAACAAAATTCAGGATGATAAAGACCTGGAGGTCTGGAACCGCCTGACCAGCAACTTCTGGCTGCCGGAAAAGGTCCCGCTCTCCAACGATATTCCGGCCTGGCAAACCCTGAGCCATGCCGAGCAGCAGCTGACAATCCGCGTCTTTACCGGCCTGACGCTGCTGGACACCATTCAGAATACCGTGGGTGCGCCCGCGCTGATGAGTGATGCGCTGACCCCGCACGAAGAGGCGGTAATGTCGAATATCAGCTTTATGGAGGCGGTCCATGCCCGCTCCTACAGCTCGATTTTCTCCACCCTGTGCCAGACCAGAGACGTGGACGCGGCCTACGCCTGGAGTGAAGAGAGCGCGTCATTGCAGCGCAAGGCAGATCTGGTGCTGGAATATTACCGGGCCGACGAGCCGCTGAAGAAGAAGATCGCCAGCGTGTTCCTGGAATCTTTCCTCTTCTATTCCGGCTTCTGGCTGCCTATGTACTGGTCGAGCCGGGGCAAGCTCACCAACACCGCCGATTTGATTCGCCTCATCATCCGCGATGAAGCGGTACACGGGTATTACATCGGCTATAAGTATCAGAAAGGGCTGGAGAAAGTCAGCGCGGAAAAACGCGAGGAACTCAAAGGTTTTGCCCTCGATTTACTGATGGATCTGTATGACAACGAGCTGAGCTATACCGAAGAGCTGTACGCCGGAACGGGCTGGGAAGAGGACGTAAAAGCCTTCCTCTGCTATAACGCCAACAAGGCGCTGATGAACCTGGGCTACGAAGCGTTATTCCCACCAGAAATGGCGGAGGTGAACCCGGCGATCCTCGCGGCGCTGTCGCCCAACGCCGATGAAAACCACGACTTCTTTTCCGGGTCCGGCTCGTCGTACGTGATGGGTAAAGCGGTGGAAACGCAAGACGAGGACTGGGATTTTTAATGAATGAATTAACGTTCATTAATTAACTCTGCATTTCATTATTTCCAGCCGAATATTCCACTACGTACTACACTGTAATTTCCCCGTCATATTCGCCTGAATCACACCGATTCAGGCGAAATTTCCCGATGCAGCAGCAAAAAATTGAGAAAAATTCAAACTGCCCTCAGCCCTTTATTCATGGGAAATTCAGCCGTTTCGCTTGCGGCAAAATTCCGCCCTCAGGCCGGTCCAGGGTTGTCTCAGATTCTGAGTATGTTAGGGTAATGCCAGTTAACTATTTACCATGGTAATCATATCGACATAAACAAATAACAGGACACTCTCTATTGCATGGCAATTAAATTAGAAGTGAAAAATCTTTATAAAGTATTTGGCGAGCACCCGCAGCGCGCATTCAAATATATTGAGAAAGGCCTTTCGAAAGAGCAAATTCTGGAAAAAACCGGGCTATCGCTTGGCGTTAAAGACGCCAGTCTGGCCATTGAAGAAGGCGAGATTTTTGTCATCATGGGATTATCCGGTTCGGGTAAATCCACTATGGTTCGCCTTCTCAATCGCCTGATTGAACCCACCCGCGGACAGGTGCTGATAGACGGCGTGGATATCGCCAGAATATCAGACGCAGATCTCCGCGAGGTGCGCAGAAAGAAAATTGCGATGGTGTTTCAGTCATTTGCACTGATGCCGCACATGACGGTACTCGATAATACCGCCTTTGGCATGGAGTTAGCCGGCACGCCCGCTCAGGAACGTCAGGAAAAAGCCCTTGATGCACTGCGTCAGGTCGGGCTGGAAAATTATGCTCATGCGTATCCGGATGAACTCTCCGGCGGTATGCGTCAGCGTGTGGGATTAGCGCGTGCATTAGCGATTAATCCGGACATTTTATTAATGGACGAAGCCTTCTCGGCGCTCGATCCCTTAATTCGCACCGAGATGCAGGATGAGCTGGTAAAATTACAGGCCAAACATCAGCGCACCATTGTTTTTATTTCTCACGATCTGGATGAAGCCATGCGTATTGGCGACCGTATCGCCATTATGCAAAATGGTGAAGTGGTGCAGGTCGGCACACCGGATGAAATTCTCAATAATCCGGCGAATGATTATGTGCGCACCTTCTTCCGCGGCGTGGATATTAGCCACGTATTCAGTGCGAAAGATATTGCCCGTCGAACACCAAACGGCATTATTCGTAAAACGCCAGGTTTTGGCCCGCGCTCCGCGCTGAAGCTGTTGCAGGACGAAGACCGTGAATACGGTTATCTGGTTGAACGCGGCAATAAATTTGTCGGCGTGGTCTCCATCGACTCTCTGAAAACCGCCCTGAGCGAAAACCAGGGAATCGATGCGGCGTTGATTGACGCTCCGCTTGCCGTGGACGCCGAAACGCCGCTCAGCGAGTTGCTCTCTCACGTGGGTCAGGCGCCGTGCGCCGTGCCGGTCGTCGGTGAAGAACAACAGTACGTTGGCATCATCTCAAAACGGATGCTGCTACAGGCTTTAGATCGCGAGGGGACAAACAATGGCTGATCAATCAAACCCATGGGGCACCACTGAAGCAGCGGACAGCGCGGCGCAATCTGCCGATGCGTGGGGGTCGACGCCTGCGCCTGCCGATGGCGGCGGCGCGGCAGACTGGCTCAACAGCGCACCAGCGCCTGCCCCAGAGCATTTCAATATTATGGATCCGTTCCACAAGACGCTGATCCCGCTGGATAGCTGGGTAACGGAGGGGATCGACTGGGTCGTTACCCACTTCCGTCCGGTGTTCCAGGGGATCCGCATCCCGGTGGATTACATCCTGAACGGCTTCCAGCAGCTGATGCTGGGCATGCCCGCGCCGGTGGCGATTATCCTGTTCTCGCTGATCGCATGGCAGTTCGGCAGCGCGGGTATGGGGATCGCCACGCTCATCTCCCTGATTGCCATCGGCGCGATTGGCGCGTGGTCTCAGGCGATGATCACCCTGGCGCTGGTGCTGACCGCCCTGCTGTTCTGCGTGGTGATCGGCCTGCCGATGGGGATCTGGCTGGCGCGCAGCCCCCGGGCCGCGAAGATTATCCGCCCGCTGCTGGATGCGATGCAGACCACGCCAGCGTTCGTTTACCTGGTGCCTATTGTGATGCTGTTCGGCATCGGTAACGTACCGGGGGTGGTCGTGACCATTATCTTCGCCCTGCCACCGATTATTCGCCTGACCATTCTGGGCATTAACCAGGTGCCTGCGGATCTGATAGAGGCATCGCGCTCGTTCGGCGCCAGCCCGCGTCAGATGCTGTTTAAGGTTCAGCTTCCGCTGGCGATGCCGACCATTATGGCAGGTGTTAACCAGACGCTGATGCTGGCGCTGTCGATGGTGGTGATCGCCTCGATGATTGCCGTTGGCGGGTTAGGTCAGATGGTACTGCGCGGCATTGGCCGTCTCGATATGGGGCTGGCGACCGTCGGCGGCGTCGGGATTGTGATCCTCGCCATCATTCTTGACCGCCTGACCCAGGCTGTCGGTCGTGATTCACGTAGTCGCGGCAACCGTCGCTGGTACACCACCGGCCCTGTCGGGTTACTCACCCGCCCATTTACAAAATAAGGAACAACGATGCGACATAACGTACTTTTTGCCACAGCGTTTGCGACCCTTGTCTCCACCAGCGCAGTTGCCGCTGACCTGCCGGGCAAAGGCATTATCGTGCAGCCGGTGCAGAGCACCATTTCGGAAGAGTCCTTCCAGACCCAGATTGTCAGCCGTGCGCTGGAGAAACTGGGCTATACGGTGAATACCGCCAGCGAAGTGGATTACAACGTGGGCTATACCTCCATTGCCTCCGGTGATGCCACCTTTACCGCCGTGAACTGGCAGCCGCTGCACGACGACATGTATGCCGCCGCAGGCGGTGACAAGAAATTCTACCGCGAAGGCACCTTTGTGACCGGCGCTGCGCAGGGATATCTGATCGACAAGAAAACCGCCGATAAATATCACATCACCAATATTGAACAGCTGAAAGATCCGAAGATCGCAAAACTGTTTGATACCAACGGTGACGGTAAAGCCGACATGATGGGCTGTTCGCCGGGCTGGGGCTGTGAAGCGGTGATTAACCACCAGAACAAAGCCTTCGATCTGGCGAAGACCGTCGACGTGAGCCACGGCAATTACTCTGCGATGATGGCCGACACCATCGCCCGCTTTAAAGAAGGCAAGCCGGTGATCTACTACACCTGGACGCCGTACTGGGTGAGCGACGTGCTGAAGCCGGGCAAAGACGTGGTGTGGTTGCAGGTGCCCTTCTCCTCCCTGCCAGGCGAGCAGAAAGATATCGACACCAAACTGCCAAACGGCATGAACTATGGCTTCCCGGTGAACACCATGCATATTGTGGCGAACAAAGCCTGGGCCGAGAAAAACCCGGCGGCGGCGAAGCTGTTCTCGGTGATGAAACTGCCGCTGGCAGACATTAACGCCCAGAACGCGATGATGCACGCGGGTAAATCATCCGAAGCTGATATCAAAGGCCACGTGGATGGCTGGATCAAAGCCCACCAGCAGCAGTTCGATGGCTGGGTGAAAGAGGCGCTTGAGGTGCAGAAGTAAAACATTTTCCCTCACCCTAACCTCTCCCAGGGGAAGAGGGAACGATGACCACCCTCTCCCCCTGGGAGAGGGTCGGGGTGAGGGGATCAAACCGCACCCAACCTTAACCGCACAATCCACCACGTAACAATTCCCCAACATTCACCATCATTGGTTATTATGTTTCCGGAAAAATAATCACTTAACTCACGATTCCTGAAACTAATGACAAAAACAACTCAAGGGCTTAGCCCCGCACTCATCCTTTTAATGTCCGTGGCAACGGGTCTGGCCGTCGCCAGCAACTATTACGCACAACCACTGCTCGACACCATCGCACGCGCCTTCGATCTTTCAGCCAGCTCCGCCGGGTTTATTGTCACCGCCGCACAGCTCGGCTATGCGGCCGGGCTGCTGTTCCTGGTGCCATTAGGCGATATGTTTGAGCGCCGGATGCTTATCGTCTCCATGACGCTGCTGGCGGCGGGCGGGATGTTGATCACCGCCAGCAGCCAGTCGTTAACGATGATGATTATCGGCACCGCGCTGACGGGGCTGTTCTCGGTGGTGGCGCAAATTCTGGTTCCCCTCGCCGCGACGCTGGCTTCCCCGGAAAAACGCGGCAAAGTGGTCGGCACTATCATGAGCGGCCTGCTGCTGGGCATCCTGCTGGCGCGAACCGTTGCCGGGCTGCTGGCGAGCCTCGGCGGCTGGCGCACCGTTTACTGGGTGGCGAGCGTGCTGATGGTTATCATGGCGCTGGCTCTGTGGCGCGGCCTGCCAAGGGTGAAGCAGGAAAATCACCTGAACTATCCGCAGCTCCTCGCCTCCGTTTTCAGCCTCTTCACCCGGGATAAACTCCTGCGCACGCGCGCCGTTCTGGGGTGTCTCACCTTCGCTAACTTCAGCATCTTATGGACGTCGATGGCGTTTCTGCTCGCCGCACCGCCGTTTAACTACTCAGAAGGCGTGATTGGCCTGTTCGGGCTGGCAGGCGCGGCTGGCGCACTGGGCGCGCGCCCGGCGGGTGGGCTGGCCGACAAAGGCAAATCTCATATGACCACCTCCGCAGGGCTGGTTTTACTCCTGCTCTCCTGGGCGGCCATCTGGTACGGACACGTCTCTGTGCTGGCGCTGATTGTCGGTATTCTGGTGCTCGACCTCACCGTGCAGGGTGTACATATCACCAACCAGACCGTGATTTACCGCGTGAAGCCGGATGCCCGTAACCGTCTGACGGCCGGGTACATGACCAGCTACTTTATCGGCGGCGCGGCGGGCTCGCTCATCTCAGCCTCCGCCTGGCAGCATGCGGGCTGGACGGGCGTGTGCGCCATCGGCGCCATCGTCGCGGCGATAAATCTGCTGGTATGGTGGCGCGGCTATCACCGTCAGGAAGCAATTCACTAAGTTTTACTTAGCTTTGGGCCCCCTGGGGTGTAAAGGGGGCCTGCATCTGTTAAGGTAACGGTAATCATTTATCCCAGAAATTTTACTGTGGGTGACATATTTACTACCGGCATGAATAGTTCAGACCCCTGTCCTCACATCCCCTCTTTCGCGGGTACACACCCCACGCTCTCTGTGCTCACCGGGTCACGGATTTACCCGGCGCTTTCTGATGGTGACATACGTTTGGCGGATATAACCGCACAAATAATTCATTTACATTATTTGTCACTGTCGTTACTATATCGGCTGTAATTAATGAGGTTATGCCCAAAATGGATAGTTCGTTTACGCCCATTGAACAAATGCTTAAGTTCCGCGCCAGTCGTCATGAGGACTTCCCGTATCAGGAAATCCTGCTGACCCGCCTGTGCATGCACATGCAGGGTAAGCTGCTGGAAAATCGTAACAAGATGCTGAAAGCGCAGGGGATTAACGAGACGTTGTTTATGGCGTTGATTACGCTGGAGTCTCAGGAAAATCACAGCATTCAGCCGTCGGAACTGAGCTGTGCGCTGGGGTCATCCCGTACCAATGCGACCCGTATCGCGGATGAACTGGAAAAGCGCGGCTGGATTGAACGCCGTGAAAGCGATAACGATCGCCGCTGCCTGCATCTGCAACTGACCGAGAAAGGTCACGAATTCTTGCGCGAAGTGCTGCCACCGCAGCACAACTGCCTGCACCAGCTCTGGTCTGCCCTCAGCACCGCCGAGCGCGACCAGCTTGAGCACATTACTCGCAAGCTGCTCACCCGTCTGGACCAGATGGATGAAGACGGCGTCATCCTTGAGGCGCTGCGCTAACGCGACGATCCGCTCAACATTCCAGATTGCTAAAAAGAAAAACTGACAGGCCAGCACGTGAAACTGCTGGCCTTTCTGACAACAGGTCGGCTCAGCCGATGTGAAAATAAAAAGATCGTGGAGAACAACAATGAGCGCAAATGCGGAGAACACCCTCCCGCAGCAACCGGCCAACAAAAAGGGCAAACGTAAGAGCGCCCTTATTCTGCTGACCTTGCTCTTTATTATTATTGCCGTGGCATATGGGATCTATTGGTTTTTAGTCTTGCGTCATGTTGAAGAGACAGACGATGCATACGTGGCAGGGAATCAGGTTCAAATCATGGCCCAGGTGTCAGGCAGCGTGACGAAAGTCTGGGCTGATAACACCGACTTTGTGAAAAAAGGCGATGTGCTGGTCACGCTCGACCCGACCGACGCCCAACAGGCGTTTGAAAAAGCACAGACGGCGCTGGCCTCCAGCGTTCGCCAGACCCGCCAGCTGATGATCAACAGCAAGCAGCTTCAGGCCAATATCGACGTGCAGAAAACGGCCCTGGCTCAGGCGCAGAGCGACCTCAATCGTCGTGTTCCTCTCGGCACCGCCAACCTGATTGGCCGTGAAGAGTTGCAGCACGCCCGCGACGCGGTGGCCAGCGCACAGGCGCAACTGGACGTGGCGATCCAACAGTACAACGCTAATCAGGCGATGGTGCTGGGTACCTCTCTGGAAAACCAGCCAGCGGTGAAACAGGCGGCGACCGAAGTGCGTAACGCATGGCTTGCCCTGCAACGTACCAAAATCGTCAGCCCGATGACCGGCTACGTTTCCCGTCGTTCCGTACAGCCAGGGGCGCAGATTAGCACCACCACGCCGCTGATGGCGGTCGTTCCGGCAAACAATCTGTGGGTCGATGCGAACTTCAAAGAGACCCAGCTGGCGCATATGCGTATCGGCCAGACCGCGACCGTGGTCAGCGATATTTACGGCGATGACGTCAAGTACACCGGAAAAGTGGTCGGTCTGGACATGGGGACCGGCAGCGCGTTCAGCCTGCTGCCTGCACAGAACGCCACCGGCAACTGGATCAAAGTGGTACAGCGCTTGCCTGTGCGTATCGAGCTGGATCCTAAGCAGCTGGCAGACCATCCGCTGCGAATTGGCCTTTCCACGCTGGTGACGGTCGATACCGCCAACCGCGACGGTCAGATCCTCGCAAGCCAGGTGCGCAGTACGCCAGCTTATGAAAGTAACGCCCGTGAAATTAGCCTCGATCCGGTCAATAAGCTGATCGATGACATCGTGAAGGCAAACGCCGGTTAAGCCGAAGGTGAGCGTTATGCAACAGCAAAAGCCGCAAAAACCGCTGGAGGGGGCGCAGCTGGTCATTATGACCATTGCGCTGTCGCTGGCGACATTCATGCAGGTGCTGGACTCCACCATCGCAAACGTGGCGATCCCTACGATCGCCGGGAACCTTGGCTCATCGCTGAGCCAGGGGACCTGGGTCATTACCTCGTTCGGGGTGGCGAACGCCATCTCCATTCCCATCACCGGCTGGCTGGCGAAGCGCGTCGGTGAAGTGAAGCTGTTCCTCTGGTCGACGATCCTGTTCGTGCTGGCCTCCTGGGCCTGCGGCATGTCCAGCAGCCTGACGATGCTGATTTTCTTCCGCGTCATCCAGGGGATTGTCGCCGGGCCGTTGATTCCGCTGTCGCAGAGTTTGCTGCTGAACAACTATCCGCCCGCCAAGCGCTCCATCGCGCTCGCGCTGTGGTCGATGACGGTGATCGTCGCCCCAATTTGCGGGCCAATCCTCGGCGGCTATATCAGCGATAACTATCACTGGGGCTGGATCTTCTTCATCAACGTGCCCATCGGTGCGCTGGTGGTGCTGATGACGCTACAGTCTCTGCGTGGTCGCGAAACGCGGACCGAACAGCGGCGGATCGACGGCATCGGGCTGGCACTGCTGGTTGTCGGCATCGGCAGCCTGCAAATCATGCTCGACCGCGGCAAAGAGCTGGACTGGTTTGCCTCTACGGAAATCATTGTGCTGACGGTGGTCGCCGTGGTGGCCATCAGCTTCCTGATTGTCTGGGAGCTGACGGACGATAATCCGATAGTCGACCTCTCGCTGTTTAAATCGCGAAACTTCACCATCGGCTGCCTCTGTATCAGTCTCGCCTATATGCTCTACTTCGGCGCGATTGTTCTGCTGCCGCAGCTGTTGCAGGAGGTGTACGGCTATACCGCAACCTGGGCGGGGCTGGCCTCCGCGCCGGTGGGGTTAATTCCGGTTCTGCTGTCGCCGATTATTGGCCGTTTCGCCCATAAGCTCGACATGCGCAGGCTGGTGACGTTCAGCTTCATCATGTACGCCGTGTGCTTCTACTGGCGCGCGTATACGTTTGAACCGGGAATGGACTTTGGCGCCTCCGCGTGGCCGCAGTTTATTCAGGGCTTCGCCGTAGCGTGCTTCTTTATGCCGCTGACCACCATTACGCTTTCCGGCTTACCGCCTGAGCGGATGGCGGCGGCATCGAGCCTGTCGAACTTCACCCGTACGCTGGCGGGCTCCATCGGGACTTCGATCACCACCACGCTGTGGACCAACCGGGAATCGATGCACCATGCTCAACTCACCGAAGCGGTGAACCCGTTCAACCCTAACGCTCAGCAGATGTATAGCCAGCTTGAGGGGATGGGGATGACGGAGCAGCAGGCGTCCGGCTGGCTTGCCCAGCAGATCACCAACCAGGGGCTGATTATCTCGGCAAACGAGATTTTCTGGATATCGGCGGGGATCTTCATCGTCCTGCTGGGGCTGGTGTGGTTTGCCAAACCGCCTTTTGGGGCCGGTAGCGGGGGCGGTGGGGCGCACTAGCCCTGTGCACGGGTTGCCGGGTGGCGGCTACGCCTTATCCGGCCTACGATCGTAGGCCCGGTAAGCGCAGCGCCACCGGGCAACAATCGCCCCCCTTGTCCAAAACGCGACAGCGATTGTCAGTTCCGATAAAGCAGTGCGCCTGAAATCGATTCACGATAGTGAAAAGACAACAGGAGCGCACCATGCTGAACACACCCGCCGAAAAATACCAGCCTTACCCCACCCTTTCGTTGCCCGACCGCCGCTGGCCGGAGCAGATTATCACCCGCGCCCCGCGCTGGCTCTCGACCGACTTACGCGACGGTAACCAGGCGCTGGCCGAGCCGATGGACAGCGCGCGCAAGCTGCAATTCTGGGATCTGCTGCTGAGCTGCGGGTTTAAAGAAATCGAAGTCGCCTTCCCGTCCGCCTCGCAGACGGACTTCAATTTTGTGCGTCAGCTGATTGAGGAGAACCGCATCCCGGATGACGTCACCATTCAGGTGTTAACGCAGGCGCGGGACGATCTTATCCGTCGCACTTTCGACTCCCTGCGCGGCGCGAAGCAGGCCACCGTTCACCTGTATAACGCCACCGCCCCGCTGTTCCGCCGTCTGGTATTCGGCATGGAGAAAGCGCAAATCGTCGAGCTGGCGACGCGCGCGACGCGCCTGATTCGTCAGCTGTGTGAAGAGAACCCTGACACCCGCTGGCAGTACGAGTACTCCCCGGAAACCTTCTGCTTTACCGAACCGGAGTTTGCGCTGGAGATTTGTGAAGCCGTGGCGGAGATCTGGCAGCCGTGCGCGGCGCGTCCGATGATCCTCAACCTCCCCGCTACCGTCGAAGTGAGCACGCCGAACGTCTATGCCGACCAGATCGAGTATTTCTGCCGCCACTTCAGCCGCCGCAGTGACGTCTGTATCAGCGTGCACCCGCATAACGATCGCGGTACCGGCGTCGCCAGCGCAGAGCTGGCCGTCATGGCCGGGGCTGACCGCGTGGAGGGCTGCCTGTTTGGTAACGGTGAGCGCACGGGCAACGTCTGCCTGGTGACGCTGGCGATGAACCTCTACAGCCAGGGCATTAGCCCGAATCTGGATTTCAGTGATATGAATCGGGTGGTTGAAACGGTAGAAACCTGCAACCAGCTGCCCGTCCATCCGCGCCATCCGTGGGCGGGTCGTCTGGCTTACACCGCCTTCTCCGGCTCGCACCAGGATGCCATCAAGAAAGGTTTCGATGCCCGTAAGCCTGGCGAACGCTGGGAGATGCCCTATCTGCCCGTCGACCCGCAGGATATTGGCTGTACCTATGAAGCGGTGATCCGCGTGAACAGCCAGTCAGGAAAAAGCGGAAGCGCCTGGCTTATTGAGCAAAACCACGGCCTGAAATTGCCTCGCGCCCTGCAACAGGATTTTAGCCAGCACGTGCAGCAGGAAACGGATAACCATGGAAAAGAGATGACGCAGAATGCGCTCTGGCAGCTGTTCCGCGCCCGCTACGGCCTGGTGGCGAGCCCGCCATTAGCGCTGCAATCGTACCGCAGCGACAGCCAGCAGGACGGCCAGCTGCGGCTGACGGCAAGCGTCGCCACGCAAGGGGGCACCCGCCAGCTGGAAGGCCAGGGAAACGGTTTGCTCTCCGCCGCCGCTCACGGCTTAAGCCGCTGGATCAACGCACCGTTTGTGATCAAGGATTATCACGAACATACGTTAGGCGAACGCAGCGACAGCCGCTCGGTGGCCTATATCCGCTGCCTGTTCCAGGATGGGACCAGCCGCTGGGGCGTGGGCATCGACAGCGACGTGGCACGCGCGTCGATTCAGGCGCTTTTTAACGCGGTCAGTCGTTCCTGAAGTAATCGCTGGGTGAGAGACCCATTACCCGGCGAAACATTGCCGTAAAGGCGCTGTGGCTGCCATACCCCAGATCCAGCGCCACGCGTAATACCGGCTGGCCCTGCGCCAGCCGCACTAAGGCTTCCAGCAGTCGCGCCCTTCTCACCCACTCGCCGTAGCTCAGGCCTGTCTGCTGCTGAAAATGGCGGTTCAGCGTGCGTTCGCTCATCCCCACAATACCTGCGGCCTGGGCGCTGCTCCAGCTTTCTCCCGGGGCCATTCGAATCTGCTGGCAGAGGTGGCGCAGCGCTTCGCTTTCCGGCTCGGGCAGGTGAAACGGCAGTACCGGCATGAGGCGAATTTCATCGAGGATCAGCTCATAAACACGTTCATCGCGGCTTCCGGGTGCGTAAGATTCAGGAAGCGTAAGGGAGGTCAGGATCAGCTCGCGCAGCAGGGGCGAGATCTGCACGATCTGGCAGGTCGCCGGAAGATCGGCGCGCGCCAGCGGGTCGATAAACAGCGTGCGGGCAGCAACGTTGCCGGTGATGCGCAAGGCGTGCTGCGTACCCGCAGGTAGCCAGACGCCGCGACCGGGCGGCACCACCCAGCAGCCGGATGCGGTATCGACCCGCACGACGCCGGTGAGGCTGTGCAGGAGCTGCGCGCAGTCGTGCTGATGCCACGGCTCGCTGTCGCCATGAGCATAATCATGCGAAAACGGCACAAGCGGGCGATGGGTAAAGGAGAAGGTGATGGTTGTCGTCATCAGGATTGTAGGCCCGGTCAGCGAAGCGCCACCGGGCATCCACAGGCACGATACTAAATGTGCAGTTCCTGAAGTTTTTCTTTTGGCAGGGCCAGCTCGTCATTGCTGTTTACACGAACATCACGTTCGATGATATGACGGGCAATCTCCTGAGCTTCTTCCAGAGAGTGCATCTGGTAAGTGCCGCACTGGTAAACGTTCAGCTCAGGGATCTGGTTCTGCTCTTTCACCTTCAGTACGTCTTCCATCGCCGCTTTCCACGCATCCGCGACGCGTTTCTCATCAGGCTGACCAATCAGGCTCATGTAGAAACCGGTGCGGCAGCCCATCGGAGAGATATCGATGATCTCCACGCCGTTGCCGTTCAGGTGGTCGCGCATGAATCCGGCGAACAGGTGTTCCAGCGTGTGAATGCCTTTCTCTGGCATCACTTCTTTATTGGGCACGCAGAAGCGCAGGTCGAAAACGGTGATCGTGTCGCCGTGCGGCGTGTTCATGGTCTTCGCCACGCGGACTGCTGGTGCTTCCATACGGGTATGGTCGACAGTAAAGCTATCTAATAACGGCATACGTCACCTCCGATAGTGATTTTTTTAAAATAAACTGAACTCTTCTACAGAATGCGCGTCTGAGTATATGAAAGACGCGCATTTGTTATCATCATCCCTGAATTCAGAGATGTATATTTTGGCCACAGCGATGTGGCCTTTTTCTTTTTGGTTCAGGCCTGCTTCGCCAGAAACGCCTCAAACGACTCCGTATCCGCCGCTTCGACCTCTTTCTGACGCACAACGGACGCATCACGCTCTGTCACAAAATCCGCTTCGCTCAGGATCTCTAACGGCTCCTGCATCAGCATCTCACGGTACTCCGCTGAGAGTGAACGCCCTGTGCCACCAATTCCCTGCTCAATCATAGAACGCAGAATACGTGCTGAGAATGTCAGTTCCGGGTTATCAAAGCTTTCAACCAGTTCGTCGCAGACCTTCTGGTAAGCTTCGCCGCCGTACACGCTGTCCAGCGTCTGGGCTACGCGCTTCAGGTCATGGAACAGATCCTTCCCTACCTTAGACAGTGGGAACTGAGCCGTTTCACAGCCAATACCTAACGTCAGACCCGGCTTGCGCCCTTCCAGAATCACGCGATTCCAGTTGGCACGGGTACACAGCAGTTCGTCGGAACTCATTTCCGGCGCATCCGCCAGTACGCACCAGACCATAAACAGGTCAAGGAAGCGAACCTGCTGTTCGTCAACGCCAATCGGTGAGAACGGGTTGATATCCAGCGAGCGCACTTCAATGTATTCGATCCCGCCGCGCTGTAGCGCATCCGACGGTGTTTCACCGCTGCGCGTCACGCGCTTCGGACGAATCGGCGCATACAGTTCATTTTCAATCTGCAACACGTTGGTGTTAATTTGCAGGCGCTTACCGTCTTTCTCGAGGCCGATTTTTTCGTACTCTTCCGACGGGGTTTTTATCGCCCGCTTCAAGCCTGCCACATATTCGTGCAGATCGTTAAACGTAATTCCGAGATTACTTTGCGATTTATTGGTATAGCCAAGGTCGCTCAGGCGCAGGGAGGTCGCGTACGGCAGGTAATACATGCCACATTCGGTCTTCTCGAACGGCAGCGTGGTCGGTTTCCCTTGCAGGAACGAAGAACAGACGGCCGGTGACGCGCCGAACAGATACGGAATAACCCAGCCAAAACGGTAGTAGTTGCGGATCAGGCGGAAGTAACCCGCGGAGATCGCTTCTTTATCCGTTTCACCGCACTTCGCCTGCCAGAACGCCATCGGCAGAGAGAAATTGTAGTGCACGCCAGAGATCGTCTGCATCAGTGCGCCGTAGCGATTTTTCAGTCCTTCGCGATACAGCGTTTTCAGCCGACCAATATTCGAGGTGCCGTACTGCGCCAGCTCGATATCCTGCCCCTGCTCGATATAGCACGGCATGCTGAGAGGCCACATACGCTCGTCGCCTAGGTTGCGGGCGGTGAAGCGATGCACGTCGCGCATGATCGTCAGCATATGATCAATATCACCGTCTACTGGCGTGATGAACTCCAGCAGCGCTTCGGCGAAATCGGTTGTGATCCATTTATGTGTCAGCGCCGAGCCTAACGCCTTCGGGTGTCCCGTAGTCGCTAAGCTACCATCCGCATTTACGCGCAGCGTTTCGCGCTCAAGCCCACGCTGAATACCCTTCAGTGCCTGAGGGTGATTTTCCAGCCAGGCCAGCGCCTGTGATACGTCCGGGATCAATTTGACCTCCCGCCTGTCAAAAAATTGTCACTCAGCATAATTGTAATGGTTGACGATTGAAGGTCGCGAATTCATTCCACCAATTAGTGCCACCACGTCATACCCTGTAGTGTTACCCATGCCAGTAAAACATAGCGTAACGCCTTGCCAAGGCACAAAAAAAAGAGCACCGGTCCCCAGGAAATGCGCATCCATCCCGCCAGCAGACACAGTAAATCGCCTATTACAGGCATCCAGCTTAATAACAGCGTGGCAGCGCCATAGCGTTTTAGCCAGCCGACTGCCTTTTCCTGCCAGCGAGATTTTTCGCGTAGCGGAAAGAAACGTCCAAGAATAACGTTAGTCAGCCCTCCAAGGCTATTACCCATTGTTGCTATTAAGACCAGCAACCAGGGCTGACTTACGCCGGACAACAGCATCGCCACCAGCACCACTTCCGAATTCCCCGGTAAGAGGGTGGAGCTTAAAAAACTGCTGGCGAATAATGAAGCGAGTGACAGCGCGTCACTCACAGTAAGCGAACGTCCACCGCCGCCATTCCGGCATCACGCGCGGCCTGAATGCCAAAATCAGCATCTTCAAACACCACGCATTTTGCAGGTGGAACACCCATTAATTCTGCACAGAGCAGGAAGGTATCCGGTGCGGGTTTGTGATGTTTAACATGATCGGCGGCAACGACGGCAGAAAAATAGTGGCGCAGGCCAAGGTGGTTGAGTAGCGCTTCAGCAATCGCGCTCTCGCTGCCCGTACCGACAGACATAGGACGACGCCCGTGCCACTCCTTGACGACGTCAATGAGTGGTAAAGGCTGCACGGTGTCTAACAGTATGGCTTTTACCGCGTCGGTTTTTTCACGCGCGAGCTGATGCGGGTCGAGATCGGCCTGATTCAGCTCAATCACGGCCTGTGCGATACGCCAGGTGGGCGATCCATTGAGGGCAATCATCGCCTGTAAATCGAAACGCATACCGTAACGGCCCAGGACTTCGGTCCAGGCCTGACGATGCGTGGGTTCGGTATCCAGGAGGGTGCCGTCCATGTCGAAGATCAAACCGTCATACTGTGCGTACATCGTGCTCTCGCTAAACGATTAACAAAGCATTACTTTATCGTAAAAGGGGATTTTTGTCGCTGATTGCGAAGTGATAACAATGAGAGTGATTAAGAACTAAACATCGAAGGGGATCACAAGAAGAGATGGTGCATCCGGGAGGATTCGAACCTCCGACCGCTCGGTTCGTAGCCGAGTACTCTATCCAGCTGAGCTACGGATGCATCGGGGAAATGCTTTTATAAACAGTAAATGGTGCATCCGGGAGGATTCGAACCTCCGACCGCTCGGTTCGTAGCCGAGTACTCTATCCAGCTGAGCTACGGATGCATCAGGGAACTGCTTTCAGAAATAGTAAATGGTGCATCCGGGAGGATTCGAACCTCCGACCGCTCGGTTCGTAGCCGAGTACTCTATCCAGCTGAGCTACGGATGCATCGGGATTTACTACTGTACTGCTCGATATTCATATCACTTCGAAAGCAATATGAAGTAATAGATGGTGCATCCGGGAGGATTCGAACCTCCGACCGCTCGGTTCGTAGCCGAGTACTCTATCCAGCTGAGCTACGGATGCAAAATGGCGGTGAGGCGGGGATTCGAACCCCGGATGCAGCTTTTGACCGCATACTCCCTTAGCAGGGGAGCGCCTTCAGCCTCTCGGCCACCTCACCACACAACGCCTCTTTCGAGTGCTTCGAGCAACTCGTTAAGAGCTTCTCGTCGCTGCGTGGCGCATATATTACTTTCTGGGACTTATAAGTCAAACAATTTTCCACATGCTTTTTTCGTTTGCACAATTCGCACCCAATTCGCATGTAAAAGCCGCAAAGAGAGTGTTTTATAAGCTGATTTTGCAGGCATCTTCACAGAATTGTGTTGAGAGAAGCGCGTCTTTTGGATGAGATAAGATTATGAGAGTGGTCAAAAACGAAGCGTTTGAAATAGAACGGTAACTTTATGCAGGAAAAATAGCAGGAGGGTTGCGTCTCGCCCGACAGCGAGACGCGACAATATCAGTAACTGGACTGCTGGGATTTTTCAGCCTGGATACGCTGGTAGATCTCTTCACGGTGGACAGATACTTCTTTAGGAGCGTTAACACCAATACGTACCTGGTTACCCTTTACCCCTAAAACTGTCACGGTGACCTCATCCCCAATCATGAGGGTCTCACCAACTCGACGAGTCAGAATCAGCATTCTTTGCTCCTTGAAAGATTAAAAGAGTCGGGTCTCTTGTATCCCGGCATTATCCATCATATAACGCCAAAAAGTAAGCGATGACAAACACGTAAAGTGTAAGCAGTCACGGCATCACATTCTGTTAAACGTAAGTTTAGCCGATATACACAAACTCAACCTGACTTTATCGTTATCGATAGCGCAGTGAGCAAGACGCCATAACGTTACCGCTATGGCGTCTGCTTGTGCTTTGTAGTTATTACAGTTTCGCGCTTACCCAGCTTTCAACGCTGGCTAATGCCGCGGGAAGTGCCGCCGCATCCGTACCACCGGCTTGCGCCATGTCCGGACGACCGCCACCTTTGCCACCCACCTGCTGGGCGACCATGCCAATCAGTTCCCCTGCTTTAACACGATCCGTCACATCCTTAGAGACGCCCGCAATCAGAGAAACCTTACCCTCTGCGACCGTTGCCAGCACGATAACCGTCGAACCAAGCTGGTTCTTCAGATCGTCGACCATGGTACGCAGCATCTTAGGCTCAACGCCCGCCAGATCGCTGACCAGCAGTTTGACGCCCTTAATGTCTACCGCTTTGCTGGAGAGGTTTGCGCTCTCCTGCGCCGCAGCCTGTTCTTTCAGCTGCTGGAGTTCTTTTTCCAGCTGACGGGTACGATCCAGCGCGACACGCACTTTTTCGCCCAGGTTTTGACTATCGCCTTTCAGCAGCTGCGCGATCTCGTGCAGCTGGTCGCTCTGCGCATGCAGGCTGGCAATTGCGCCTTCCCCGGTCACCGCCTCAATACGACGCACGCCTGCCGCCGTCCCCGACTCGGAAACGATGCGGAACAAGCCGATGTCACCGGTGCGGGATGCGTGAGTACCGCCACACAGTTCGGTAGAGAAGTCGCCCATGCTCAGCACGCGAACGCGGTCGTCATATTTCTCGCCAAACAGCGCCATCGCACCTTTCTTCTTCGCTGCCTCGAGATCCATGATGTGGGTTTCGATTGGCAGGTTACGACGGATCTGGGCATTCACCAGGTCTTCCACCGCACGAATTTCAGACGGCTTCATCGCTTCAAAATGCGAGAAGTCGAAACGCAGCACTTTGTCATTAACCAGAGAACCTTTCTGTGCAACGTGCGTACCCAGCACTTCGCGCAGGGCTGCGTGCATCAGGTGGGTTGCCGAGTGGTTCAGACGAATGCGCGCGCGGCGAGCTTCGTCAACGTTGGCCTGAACGCCCTCGCCCACTTTCAGAGAGCCGGAAACCAGTTTGCCCTGGTGACCAATTGCCTGACCGTATTTCTGGGTATCGCTTACGCTGAAGCTGAAGCCATTGCCTTTCAGTTCGCCTTTATCGCCAACCTGGCCGCCCGATTCCGCATAGAACGGCGTTTTATCCAGGATAACAACCGCTTCCTGGCCCGCGCTAATGCTGTCTACGGCTTTACCGTCAACAAACAGCGCGGTTACGTTGCTGGTCAGGGCCAGCTCTTCGTAGCCTTTAAATTCAGACGCGCTATCAACGCGGATCATCGCGTTGTAGTCCGCGCCAAAACCGCTGGATTCACGCGCACGACGACGCTGCTCTTCCATTGCGGCTTCAAAGCCTGCTTCGTCAACTTTGATGTTGCGCTCGCGGCAAACGTCCGCGGTCAGGTCAACCGGGAAGCCGTAGGTGTCGTACAGGCGGAAAGCGGTTTCGCCATCCAGCGTGTCGCCCTTGAGTTTCGCCAGCTCGTCGTCCAGCAGCGCCAGACCGCGCTCCAGCGTACGGGCAAACTGCTCTTCTTCGGTTTTCAGAACCTGTTCAACCTGCGCCTGCTGGCGTTTCAGCTCGTCACCGGCAGAGCCCATCACGCCAATCAGTGGCCCAACGAGTTTATAGAAGAAGGTGTCCTTCGCGCCCAGCATGTTGCCATGGCGGATCGCACGACGAATGATACGACGCAGCACATAGCCACGGTTTTCATTCGACGGGATAACGCCGTCAGCAATCAGGAACGCACAGGAACGAATATGGTCTGCGATAACGCGCAGTGATTTGTTGCTCAGATCGGTTGCGCCCGTTACCTCAGCAACGGCTTTGATCAGGGTGCTGAACAGGTCAATCTCATAGTTGGAGTTAACGTGTTGCAGAACGGCCGCGATACGCTCAAGGCCCATACCGGTATCTACGGACGGTTTTGGCAGCGGCTCCATGGTGCCGTCGGCCTGACGGTTGAACTGCATGAAGACGATGTTCCAGATCTCAATGTAGCGATCGCCATCTTCTTCCGCGCTTCCCGGAGGGCCACCCCAGATGTGGTCGCCATGATCGTAGAAGATCTCGGTGCACGGACCGCAAGGGCCGGTGTCGCCCATCTGCCAGAAGTTATCAGACGCGTAAGGCGCGCCTTTGTTGTCACCGATACGGATGATACGTTCGCGCGGGATACCCACTTCTTTTTCCCAGATGTCGAACGCTTCGTCATCGGTCTCATACACGGTCACCCACAGACGCTCTTTCGGCAGATTGAACCAGTTTTCACCGGTCAGCAGTTCCCACGCGTATTGAATGGCATCGTGTTTGAAATAGTCGCCGAAGCTGAAGTTACCCAGCATTTCGAAGAAGGTGTGGTGGCGCGCGGTGTAACCGACGTTTTCCAGATCGTTGTGTTTACCGCCCGCACGCACGCAACGCTGTGAGGTTGTGGCGCGGGAATAATTACGCTTGTCGAGACCAAGGAACACATCCTTGAACTGGTTCATCCCGGCGTTGGTAAACAGCAGAGTCGGGTCATTGTTCGGTACCAGGGAGCTGCTGGCAACAACCTGGTGTCCCTTACTATGGAAAAAATCGAGAAACGCCTGACGGATCTCAGCGGTGCTCTTGCTCATAATTATCCTGAAATCAAGCTAACGAAATGTCGCAGCAGATCTGTATCTGTAAACAGTTGGACGGACCAGCTACTGGAAAAAGTGGGAATAAGATAAGTTTTCTTTAGTGGGAAGTAAAATCCCGCATGCGTTCAATCGGTAAAATTACGCCAGATATCCTGAATATCTTCCATCAGGAAGCCGCGGTAGAGCAAAAAGCGCTGGATTTTAACTTTTTCTGAAAATTCACGCGGCAGCGGCTCACCGTACTTTCGTACCGCCTGCTCACGCGCCAGTTCGCACCAGTCAATTTCACTTTCGCGCATGGCTTTTTCAATCGATTCACGGGCTACGCCTTTCTGGTTCAGCTCCTGGCGGATACGCGCTGGCCCATAGCCTTTACGACCACGGCTGGCAAGAAAGCGAGCGGCAAAACGGCCGTCATCCAGATAGTGATGCTCGTAGCACCAGGCAACCACGCGGTCATAATCTTCCGCGCTGGCATCAATGTCTTCCGGACCGTTTTTGCTCATGACGGGCGCTGACAGTTTCCGCCGCAGCTCCTGTTCGCTATGGTCACGCACGGCAAGAATACGCACGGCCCGATCCAGCAAGCGTGAGTAGGCTGGTCGGCGTGATGTCGGTTCACTCATAAAAAACCTGTCGATTCAGAAATGCAAAAAGGGCCGCATCAGCAGCCCTTCATTTTTATCCGAGAGGATTAAAAGTCTTCGTTGGTTTCTTCAGCATCCGCGCCGTCGACCACGAAATCAGGTTTAGAGTCCTGGTTGTTCAGCAGGAGTTCACGCACCTTCTTCTCAATCTCTTTCGCCGCCGCCGGGTTCTCTTTCAGCCAGGAGATAGCATTCGCTTTACCCTGACCAATCTTGTCACCGTTGTAGCTGTACCATGCGCCCGCTTTTTCAATCAGCTTCTCTTTCACGCCCAGGTCAACCAGCTCGCCGAGGAAGTTGATACCTTCGCCGTAGAGGATCTGGAACTCAGCCTGTTTGAACGGTGCTGCGATTTTGTTCTTCACAACCTTCACGCGGGTTTCGCTACCGACTACGTTATCCCCTTCTTTCACCGCACCGATACGGCGGATATCCAGACGGACAGAAGCGTAGAATTTCAGAGCGTTACCGCCGGTGGTGGTTTCCGGGTTACCGAACATTACACCAATTTTCATACGGATCTGGTTGATGAAGATCAGCAGCGTATTGGACTGCTTCAGGTTACCCGCCAGCTTACGCATCGCCTGGCTCATCATACGTGCCGCGAGGCCCATGTGAGAGTCACCGATTTCACCTTCAATTTCCGCTTTTGGCGTCAGCGCCGCAACGGAGTCGACGATGATCACGTCAACCGCGCCTGAGCGCGCCAGCGCGTCACAAATTTCCAGTGCCTGCTCGCCGGTGTCCGGCTGGGAGCACAGCAGGTTGTCGATATCAACGCCCAGTTTACGGGCATAGACCGGGTCCAGCGCGTGCTCGGCATCGATAAACGCACAGGTTTTACCTTCGCGCTGTGCCGCCGCAACAACCTGCAACGTCAGGGTAGTTTTACCCGAGGATTCCGGACCGTAGATTTCTACGATACGGCCCATCGGCAAACCGCCAGCGCCCAGTGCGATATCAAGAGAAAGCGAACCAGTGGAGATAGTTTCCACATCCATGGAACGGTCTTCACCCAGGCGCATGATGGAGCCTTTACCGAATTGCTTTTCGATCTGGCCCAGTGCTGCCGCCAACGCTTTCTGTTTGTTTTCGTCGATAGCCATTATTACTCCTGTCATGCCGGGAGAAGCAACTGCGCTTCACCATGGACTTCTGTTCTGTTGAGGCAATTATACTGTATAGTCATACAGTATCAAGTATTTTGTAGAAATTGTTGCCAGAGCGTTTTTAACGCGTATTCCGTTGCCTGACGACGCACGCTTTCGCGGTCGCCGCTGAAGCATTCCCGGCGGGTGATCCCTTCACCTTTTGAGGTGGCAAAGCCAAACCAGACGGTGCCGACAGGCTTCACGTCGCTGCCGCCGTCCGGCCCCGCGATACCGCTGATGGAGATAGCGTAATCTGCGCGCGCCTCTTTCAGCGCGCCAATCGCCATCTCGATCACCACCGGCTCGCTGACCGCGCCATGCTGCTCAAGCGTGGCTTCACGCACGCCGATCATCTGCGCTTTCGCCTCGTTACTGTAGGTCACAAAGCCGCGTTCAAACCAGGCGGAACTGCCAGCAATATCGGTAATTGCTTTCGCCACCCAGCCGCCGGTGCAGGATTCTGCGGTCGTGAGAGTCGCGCCGCGCTGTTTCAGCGCCAGCCCCACCACTTCGCTTAGCTGCATCAATTCATGGTCAGTCATTCTCGCTCCAGGCCTTAGAAAAACATGCAGCACAAGATAGCACTTTCTCATCAAATATGGGGATGCGCGTCGGGTTTTACGAGGGGGCTTCAGAAAAAAGCCGATGCGGGCGCATCGGCCAGAGAGACGCTTATTTCATGCTGTTAGCGAGGGTGTCCACATTGTGGCGAAACGCCTTGACGTAGGTGTCCGCCACGCCGCCCTTCGCGGACAGCGCTTCCGGGTAAAGTTCACCACCCGGCTGGGCGCCCGTGGCGGTCGCAATCTGCTTCACCAGGCGTGGGTCAAGCTGGTTTTCCATAAACCAGGTTTTCACGCCGTCAGCTTTAATCTGATTGATGATCTCCGCTACCTGCGCCGCGCTGGCTTCACTCTCAGACGACAGCCCCTGCGGCGCCATAAACGTCACGCCGTAGGCGCGGCTGAAATAGCCGAAGGCGTCGTGGCTGGTCAGCACTTTGCGCTTCGCCTGTGGGATGTCGCTGAAACGCTTTTTAGCCCAACCGTCCAGCTGAGAGAGCTGCGCAATATAGGGTTTACCGGTAGCTTCAAGCGCCGCCGTATCTTCAGGATCGGCCTTCACCAGCCCTGAGAGAATATTTTGCGCATACAGCGCGCCGTTCGCCGCGCTGTTCCACGCGTGCGGATCGGTCACGGTTTTACCGTCCTCTTCCAGCGTGTGCGTTTTCACGCCGTCCGAAGCAACCACCAGCTGGCCTTTGAATCCGGAGGCTTTCACCAGACGGTCGAGCCAACCCTCCAGCCCCAGCCCATTGACCACCACCACGTCAGCTTTACTCAGCGCCGCGCTGTCTTTGGGCGAGGGTTCGAAAGTATGGGGATCACCGTCCAGCCCCACCAGCGTCGTCACCTTTACACGATCGCCGCCAACCTGCTGCGTGATGTCTCCCAGGATGGAAAAGCTGGTCACCACATTAAGCGTTTTCGCCATTACGCCGTGCGTCATCATGCCGAGCGCGAGCGCCACGGCTAACCCTGTACGTTTCATCGTTTCCCCTTGCGTTAAAAAAGCGCCCGCAGGCTATCCGCCAGCCTGCTGCGCGTGCCAAATAAAACTGAAATAAAGAACAATGCGCTGGCGGTCAGCACAATGGAGGGCCCGGCGGGCAGACTCACTGCCCAGGAAAGGCTTAAGCCCAGCCACGCGCAAAAAATACCGCTGATACCCGCCATCAAAAGTAACCCTGGCAGTGTGCGCACCCAGCAGCGTGCCGCCACGGCGGGTAACATCATCAGCCCGACGGCCATCAGCGTGCCGAGCACCTGAAAACCGGCTACCAGGTTGAGCACCAGCAGCGCCAGAAACAGACCGTGTAACATCCCGGGCAGCCAGCGCGCGTTCACCTGCAACCACGCGGTATCAAACGCTTCGCTGACCAGCCCCCGATAAAAAATCGCCAGCGTGAGGAGCGTGAACATGCAAACGCCCGTCACGAACAGGGCTGACGCGCTATCCACGGCGAGAATGGAGCCAAACAGAAGATGAAGCAGATCGACATTTGAACCACGCAGCGACACCAGCGTGACGCCCAGCGCCAGCGAGCCCAGGTAAAACCCCGCGAAGCTGGCATCCTCTTTAAGCGGCGTGCGGCGGCTGACCAGCCCGGCCACCAGCGCAACGGCGATCCCGGCAATAAACCCGCCGACAGTCATTGCCAGCAGCGACATCCCGCTGAGCAGATAGCCCACCGCGACACCCGGCAAAATGGCGTGAGAAAGGGCGTCCCCCATCAGGCTCATCCGACGCAGTTGAAGAAATACGCCCAGCGCAGTGGTGCTGACGGAGAGCGCCAGGCAAACCACCAGCGCGCGCCGCATAAAGCCGTACTCAATAAACGGCTGGAAGAAGAGATGCCAGATCATGCCACCCTCACCCGCTCGGTTTTCCAGTGCGGCGTATCAGCGTCCAGCCGCAGCGTTTGTGGAAAGTGGCGCGAGACGCGTTCGCTGTCGTGCAGTACCGCCAGCAGGGTCTGCCCCTGCATATACATCTCCAGCATCAGATCCATCAGCACGTTGCAGGTCGCTTCATCGACGCCGGTGAAAGGCTCATCCAGCATCACCAGCGGCGCCTGCTGCACCAAAACGCGGGCAAACAGCATGCGCTGAAACTGGCCGCCGGAAAGTTCATCTATGGTAGAGAACGCCATGGACTCCAGCCCCACGCGCTCCAGCGCGCCGGCAATGCGCATGCGGGTATCCCGACGAAAACCGGCAAACAGTGAGATTGCTGGCCAGCAGCCCATACTCACCACGTCCTGCACGGTCAGAGGAAATTGCGCCTCCAGCGCGTGACGCTGCGCCAGCCAGCCCACCACCGGACGTCTCCCCTGCCAGCGAAACGTACCGCTGACGGGCGGAATAAAGCCGGCGAGCGTTTTCAGCAGCGTGGATTTGCCGCAGCCGTTGGCCCCGACGATAGCGGTCATGCTCCCGCGTTCAATCACGCCGGACAGCGCGCGCGTAACGGGCTGGCGATCGTAACCCGCCACCAGGTCGTTCATCACGATCATGGCAACGCCACCGCCCAGCGCACGGCCAGGCCGAGAAACAGAATGAGCACCAGCGCCAGCAGCAGCCGAACCGGGGATGAGAGAGAAAACAGGGACATGGATATCTCAATTCAAAAGTAATGTTATAACATAACAATAATGAAAGACGGTTAAGATGTAAACGGTGGGAGTGAAGTGGGAGTGTGGCGAAATGTTTCTGCAAACTTCCCTCTCCCGTGGGAGAGGGTCAGGGTGCGGGCAGCCATGCCGGGTGGCGGCGTTGCCTTACCCGGCCTACCCGTCAGGGTAACTTACTGGCTAAACGGTGACGCTGCCGGCACACGCGCCTGAGACACCGCCAGCCCCAGCTGCCACACCGCCATCGCATAGTGCGTGCTGTGGTTGTAGCGGGTAATGGTGTAGAAGTTCGGCAGCCCGAACCAGTACTGATAACCGGTTCCGACATCCAGGCGCAGCAGGCTCACCTGGTCAACATTGCCCAGCGGCTGCGACGGCGTTAAGCCTGCCGCTGCCAGCTGCGCCACGCTGTATTTGGTTTTAAATCCGTTTTCCAGACCAAACGCCTCGCCGTTCGCCTGCACCGCCACCTGGCCGCCCGGCGTCCAGCCATGCGCTTTGAAGTAGTTGGCCACGCTGCCAATGGCATCTTCGGGATCCCACAGGTTGATGTGACCATCCCCGTTAAAATCTACCGCGTACTGCTTATAGGAGGACGGCATAAACTGGCCGTAGCCCATTGCCCCGGCGAACGACCCTTTCAGATCGAGCGGATCGTCCTGTTCGTCTCGCGCCATCAGCAGGAAGGTTTCCAGCTCGGAAGAGAAATACTCGGCGCGGCGCGGGTAGTTGAAGGAGAGCGTCGCCAGCGCATCAAGGATGCGGGTTTTACCCATAATGCGTCCCCAGCGGGTCTCGACCCCAATAATACCGACGATGATCTCCGGCGGCACGCCATAGACCTGCCACGCACGGTTCAGGGCGTCTTCATACTGATTCCAGAACACCACGCCATTCTGCACGTTGTCCGGGGTAATAAACTGTTTGCGATAGCGCAGCCACGCGCCGTTTGGCCCGGTCGGCACCTGGGCTGTCGGCGCCTGCCTGTCCATCAGGCGCAGCACGTAGTCCAGACGCTTCGCCTGAGACAAAATGGCATGCAGCTGCTGGCGGTCAAAACCGTGCTTGCTCACCATTTTATCGATGAACTGTTCGGCCGCAGGGTTATTCGCGAAGTCGCCGCCCATCTGCATCATATTGTGCTGCGGCTCCAGCAGGAATCCTCCGGAAGGCGCGCCCGCCGTTGGCTGAGCGGCTTCGGTCTTGGGTTTGCTACTACAGGCGGACAGGAGAATAAGCGCAGGCAACAGCGCTGCATAACGACGCTTGAACATGTGGCATCCATTTAACGAGTTCGGTAAGAACCCAGTATGGTAAAGCATCCCCAACTCCTCAAGGAAGCGGTACACACCTCCCCGACGCAAATCCGCGCTTTTTTCCACCAAAAATTATTCACCTCACCAATAAACTTTCAAAATAATACATTTTTCTTTCATTGTGAGATCTGATTAACACTTTAAAACCTTTCAAAGTGATTATTATTAGCCGCAGATAGACAAAAACAAACGCCCTACAGGAGAGAAGAATGATAGAAACCATCACCCACGGCGCCGAGTGGTTCATCGGGCTGTTTCAGAAAGGCGGCGAGGTATTCACCGGCATGGTGACCGGGATCCTGCCCCTGCTGATCAGCCTGCTGGTGATCATGAACGCCCTGATTAACTTTATCGGCCAGCAGCGTATTGAACGCTTCGCCCAGCGCTGTGCCGGCAATCCGCTGTCCCGCTACCTGATCCTGCCCTTCATCGGCACCTTTGTGTTCTGCAACCCGATGACCTTAAGCCTCGGCCGCTTTATGCCAGAGAAGTACAAGCCGAGTTATTACGCCGCCGCCTCCTACAGCTGCCATTCAATGAACGGCCTGTTCCCGCACATTAACCCCGGCGAGCTGTTTGTTTACCTCGGGATTGCCAGCGGTCTCACTACGCTGGGACTGCCGCTCGGCCCGCTGGCGGTGAGCTATCTGCTGGTCGGCCTGGTGACCAACTTCTTCCGCGGCTGGGTAACGGACCTCACTACCGCCATTTTTGAGAAAAAAATGGGCATTCAGCTTGATGAGAAAGTCCAGCTTTCGGGAGCCACAGTATGAACCGGATCCGCATAGATAAAGGCACGGGCGGCTGGGGCGGCCCGCTGGAGTTCGACGCCACCGAAGGCAAAAAGATCGTCTACATCACCGCGGGCACGCGCCCGGCGATCGTCGACAGGCTGCGCGAGCTGACCGGCTGGGAAGCGTTCGACGGCTTCAAGGAAGGCGAGCCGCCGGAAGCGGAAATCGGCGTGGCGGTAATCGACTGCGGCGGCACCCTGCGCTGCGGCATCTACCCGAAGCGCCGCATTCCGACGGTGAATATTCACTCCACGGGCAAATCAGGCCCGCTGGCGCAGTACATCCTTGAGGACATTTATGTCTCGGGCGTGAAGGAGGACAACATCACGCTGGTGAATGGCACACCCGCGCCGCAAAAAGCATCCCCGCGCGACTACGACACCAGCAAAAAAATCACCGAGCAGAGCGACGGCCTGCTGGCGAAGGTCGGGATGGGGATGGGGTCCGCCGTGGCGGTGCTGTTTCAGTCCGGGCGCGACACCATCGACACGGTGCTGAAAACCATTCTGCCGTTTATGGCGTTCGTCTCGGCGCTGATCGGCATCATCATGGCCTCCGGCCTCGGCGACTGGATTGCCCACGGCCTCGCCCCGCTCGCCAGCCACCCGCTCGGCCTGGTGACGCTGGCGCTGATCTGCTCCTTCCCGCTGCTGTCGCCGTTCCTCGGCCCGGGCGCGGTGATTGCCCAGGTCATCGGCGTGCTGATTGGCGTGCAGATTGGTCTGGGGAACATCCCTCCGCATCTCGCCCTGCCCGCCCTGTTTGCCATTAACGCTCAGGCGGCGTGCGACTTCATCCCCGTCGGGCTGTCGCTGGCGGAAGCGCGCCAGGAGACCGTGCGCGTGGGCGTCCCCTCCGTGCTGGTGAGCCGCTTCCTGACGGGCGCGCCAACGGTGCTAATTGCCTGGTTTGTCTCCGGCTTTATTTATCAATAAGAGGTTCCTGCCATGACCGTGATTTACCAGACCACCATTACCCGCATCGGCCAGAGCGCAGCCGATGCGCTGAGCGACCAGATGCTGATCACCTTCCGCGAAGGGGCCCCGGCAGATATCGAAGAGTTTTGCTTCATCCACTGCCACGGCGAGTTAAACGGCGAGCTGAAGGCCGGTGGCCAGCTGGAACTGGGCAAGGCGCGCTATGCCGTAACCGCCGTCGGTGACGTCGCCGAGCAAAACCTGCGCGAGCTGGGGCACATCACCTTGCGTTTCGACGGCCAGCCGCGGGCGGAGTATCCCGGCACGGTTCACGTTGAGGGGCCGGTTCCGCAGGCTGTCACCCCAGGCTGCACGTTAAAATTTATTTCGTAATAAAGGAGAGACACATGAGTCAGGTTGCCGTTGTCATTGGTGGGGGACAAACCTTAGGCGAGTTCCTCTGCCATGGGCTTGCCGCAGAGGGCTACCGCGTGGCGGTCGTGGATATTCAGAGTGAGAAAGCCGCCCGCGTAGCGGACGCCATCAACATCGAATTTGGCGAAGGGATGGCGTATGGATTTGGCGCCGACGCCACCAGCGAGCAGAGCGTGATGGCGCTGGCCCGCGGCGTGGATGAGATTTTTGGTCGCACCGATCTGCTGGTCTACAGCGCGGGGATTGCGAAAGCGGCCTTTATCAGCGATTTCGAACTGGGGGATTTTGACCGCTCGTTGCAGGTGAATCTGGTGGGCTATTTCCTCTGCGCCCGCGAATTTTCCCGTCTGATGATCCGCGACGGTATTCAGGGTCGCATCATTCAGATCAACTCAAAATCGGGGAAAGTGGGCAGCAAGCACAACTCCGGCTACAGCGCGGCGAAGTTTGGCGGCGTCGGGCTGACGCAGTCTCTGGCGCTGGATCTGGCCGAATACGGCATAACCGTTCACGCGCTGATGCTGGGTAACCTGCTGAAATCCCCGATGTTCCAGTCCCTGCTGCCGCAGTATGCCGCCAAACTTGGCATCAAAGCGGAGGACGTCGAACAGTACTACATCGACAAAGTGCCGCTGAAGCGCGGGTGCGATTATCAGGACGTGCTGAACATGCTGCTGTTTTACGCCAGCCCGAAAGCCTCGTACTGCACCGGGCAGTCGATTAACGTCACCGGTGGGCAGGTGATGTTCTGAGTTCATTCCCCGGTGGCGCTGCGCTTACCGGGGCTACAATCCCCGTAGGCCGGGTAAGGCGCAGCCGCCACCCGGCAGTTAAGGAGCCGATATGGTCACCGCACTCATCACCGTCGCCGCCCTCGCCTGGCTTTGCCAGATGGCGTTTGGCGGCTGGCAAATCCATCAGTTTAACCGCGCCTTTGGTGCCCTGTGCCAGAAAGGCCGCGTGGGCGTCGGGCGTTCCGGCGGCCGCTTTAAACCGCGGGTTGTCGTCGCTGTTGCGCTGGATGAAAACAATATGGTTTGCGATTCCCTCATCATGCGCGGCGTAACGGTGTTTGCCCGTCCGACCAAAATCCAGGCGATCGACGGCATTTCGCTGCATGAATTACAACCTGATGTGATCTTCCCCCATGATTCACTCTGTCAGAATGCACTATCATTAGCGCTTAATCTGAAACATGGATAATTTCGTTGTGAAAGTTATAAACTTGCGGAATTATCATTTCGCAACGTAAGGAACGAAGCGCCTATGAAACCACGTCAGCGGCAGGCGGCCATACTTGAGCATCTGCAAAAGCAGGGAAAGTGCTCGGTAGAGGATCTGGCCCACTACTTTGACACCACCGGCACGACAATACGCAAGGACCTGGTGTTGCTCGAAAACTCCGGCGCCGTCATTCGTACCTACGGCGGCGTGGTGCTCAATAAAGACGAAGCCGACCCGCCTATCGACCACAAAACGCTGATCAATACCCACCAGAAAGCGCTGATTGCCGAAGCCGCCGTCAAATTTATCCAGGACGGCGATTCCATTATCCTCGACGCAGGCAGTACCGTCCTACAGATGATCCCGCTGCTCAGCCGCTTTAATAACATCACCGTGATGACCAACAGCCTGCACATCGTCAATGCCCTGTCAGAGTTCGACAGCGAGCAGACCATCCTGATGCCCGGCGGCACCTTCCGTAAAAAATCCGCGTCGTTTCACGGGCAGCTGGCGGAGAATGCCTTCGACCACTTCAGCTTCGATAAGCTGTTTATGGGCACGGACGGCATCGACCTCAACGCGGGCGTGACCACCTTCAACGAGGTGTTCAGCGTCAGCAAAGCGATGTGCAACGCCGCGCGGGAAGTGATTTTGATGGCGGACTCGTCGAAGTTTGGCCGTAAAAGCCCCAACATTGTCTGTAGCCTTGAAAGCGTCGATAAGCTGATTACCGACGCAGGTATCGATCCGGCATTTAAAAAAGCGCTGGAAGCGAAGGGCATCGACGTGATCGTAACCGGAGAGAAAAATGAGTGATTTTCTGTTAAACGCAGGCCGTCAGACCCTGCTGCTGGAGCTACAGGAAGCCAGCCGCCTGCCGGAACGTCTGGGTGAGGATTTTGTTCGTGCAGCCAACACCATTATCCACTGCGAGGGCAAAGTGATCGTGGCGGGTATCGGTAAATCCGGTCATATCGGCAAGAAGATTGCCGCGACGCTTGCCAGCACCGGCACCCCGGCGTTCTTCGTGCATCCTGCCGAAGCGCTGCACGGCGATCTGGGGATGATCGAAAGCCGCGACGTGATGCTGTTTATCTCCTACTCCGGTTCAGCCAAAGAGCTGGATCTCATCATCCCTCGCCTGCAAGAAAAATCGGTGGCCCTGTTAGCGATGACCGGCAAATCCCGTTCGCCGCTGGCGCTGGCCGCGAAAGCAACCCTGGATATTTCCGTTGAGCGCGAAGCCTGCCCGATGCACCTGGCACCGACCTCCAGCACCGTCAACACGCTGATGATGGGCGACGCCCTGGCGATGGCGGTGATGCAGGCGCGCGGTTTTAATGAGGAAGATTTCGCCCGCTCCCATCCTGCGGGCGCGCTTGGGGCTCGTCTGCTCAACAAGGTTCACCACCTGATGCGCACGGACGATGCCATTCCTCAGGTCAAACTCGACACCAGCGTGATGGACGCCATGCTGGAGCTGAGCCGCACCGGGCTGGGGCTGGTTGCGGTATGCGACAATGACCGCCAGGTGAAGGGCGTCTTCACCGACGGCGACCTGCGCCGCTGGCTGGTGGGCGGCGGCAAGCTGGAGGCGCGGGTATCCGAAGCAATGACCCAGGGCGGGCTGACGCTGAATGCCGACAGCCGCGCGATTGAAGCCAAAGAGGTGCTGATGAAGCGCAAAATCACCGCCGCGCCGGTGGTGGACGAGCACGGCAGGCTGTGCGGCGCGATCAACCTGCAAGACTTCTACCAGGCGGGGATTATTTAACCCTTCAGCCCCAGACGTTTCGCCAGCCTGTGAAGGTTGGCGACGTCCATCTCCAGCGCCCGCGCGCACGCCGCCCAGCTGCGGTTATTCTGCTCCAGCGCGCGGGCGATCATCTGACGCTGGAACGCATCCGTCGCCTCGCGCAGGTTTTCGTTCACGCTCTCAGGTATCACCGGCTTCACGGGCGGCATCGTTTCCTCATGCAGCGCGAAATGGCGCGCATGAATAACCACTTCATCCCCCGAACGCGTTGCCCGCGCCAGCACCACCGCGCGGTGGATCGCATGTTCCAGCTCACGCACGTTACCCGGCCAGCCGTAGCTCAGCAGGTGCGTCCTCGCGCCGGGACTTAGCACCACGCGGGAAAGCCCCATTTTGAGCCGACACTGTTCGCAGAAAAAGCCCGCCAGCAGAACCACATCCTCGCCCCGCTCGCGCAGCGGCGGCACCGTGAGCGGGAACACGCTCAGACGGTGGAACAGATCGGCGCGGAAATTCCCCGCCAGCACCTCTTCGCGCAGATCGCGGTTCGTCGCCGCCAGCACGCGCACATCCACGCGTAAGCTGCGATCGTCTCCCACGCGTTGAATATCGCCATACTGCAACACCCGCAGCAGTTTGGCCTGGAGCGAAAGGGAGAGTTCGCCAATTTCATCGAGGAACAGCGTGCCGTTATCAGCCATTTCGAACTTGCCGCTGCGGTTGCTGATCGCCCCGGTAAAGGCCCCTTTGACGTGTCCGAACAGCTCGCTTTCCGCCACGCTTTCCGGCAACGCCGCGCAGTTGAGATAGACCAGCGGATTCACCGCACGGGGCGAGGCTTCGTGGATCGCTTTTGCCACCAGCTCTTTACCGGTGCCGGTCTCCCCGAAGATCAGCACGTTCAAATCAGACGCGGCGACAATCTCAATCTCTTTTTTGAGCTGCGCCATGCCCGGCGAAAGGCCGATCATTTCGGTGTGCGCCACCTGCTCAAACACCGTCGGGCTACCCGGAAGAATATTCTGGCTCTCCAGCTGTTCTATCAGCAGGGCGTTGTTCAGCGCCCCGGCCGCCAGCGCGGCAATCAGCCGTAGCTCTTCGTCGCTGAAGGTATCGAACTGATCAGGCGACATGCCGTCGAGGGTTAACGCGCCAATCAGGTTCTGCCCGGCAAACAGAGGCAGGCCGATACAGGCGTGCACCTTCAGGCTCTCCTGTCCGGGGATCAGGCCGTCGTAAGGATCGGGCAGATCGCTGTCTGCCGGGAAACGCACCACGTCACCCGCGCGGGCGATGGTTTCCAGACGCGGGTGGCCCTCCAGGGTAAAGCGCCGCCCGAGTACGTCCTTCGCCAGACCGTCGATAGCCAGCGGAATAAACTGCCGCCCTTCGTAACGCAGCAGCGCCGACGCATCGCAATCCAGCACGTGGCGCAACGTGGAGATCAGCCGCTGAAAGCGGTCCTGATGACCAATACCGGTTTGCAGTTCTATGGCGATCTTCGCCAGCACATCTACGGAAAAGCTCATCTCTGCCTCACTGTCATTTTGACAATACATAGTGTCATATTGACAATTTTTAAGATAGTCAAAATGACTACCCACTAAGGAGCATCGAAACGAAAACACATAATTTTCAACAGGTTAAAAAGTTGGCACGCAACTTGATATATGACAGTCATCTTATTTGAAAACGCCGTATTAAGTTGAGGTTGCTATGTCTATTCTGGTTAAAAATAACATTCATTGGGTGGGTCAACGTGACTGGGAAGTACGTGATTTTCACGGGACGGAATACAAAACGCTGCGCGGCAGCAGCTACAACAGCTATCTCATTCGTGAAGGGAAAAACGTCCTGATCGATACCGTCGATCACAAATTCAGCCGCGAGTTCGTGCAGAACCTGCGCAGCGAAATCGATCTGAATGAGATCGACTACATTATCATCAACCACGCGGAAGAGGATCATGCCGGGGCGCTGACCGAACTGATGTCCCACATTCCGGATACCCCGATCTACTGCACCACCAACGCCATTGACTCCATCAACGGCCACCACCACCATCCGGAGTGGAACTTCCACACCGTGAAAACCGGCGACACGCTGGATATCGGCAATGGCAAACAGCTGATCTTCGTGGAAACCCCAATGCTGCACTGGCCGGACAGCATGATGACCTACATGACCGGTGACGCGGTGCTGTTCAGTAACGACGCCTTCGGCCAGCACTACTGTGACGAACGTCTGTTCAACGACGAAGTGGATCAGACCGAGCTGTTCGAACAGTGCCAGCGCTACTACGCCAACATCCTGACCCCGTTCAGCCGTCTGGTCACGCCAAAAATCACCGAGATCCTCGGCTTCAACCTGCCGGTGGATATGATTGCCACCTCCCACGGCGTGGTATGGCGTGAAAATCCAACCCAGATTGTCGAACTGTACCTGAAGTGGGCGGCGGACTATCAGGAAGATCGCATCACCATCTTCTACGACACCATGTCCAACAACACCCGCATGATGGCGGACGCCATTGCCCAGGGCATCAACGAAGTTGACCCGAACGTGGCGGTGAAAATCTTCAACGTGGCGCGCAGCGATAAGAATGAGGTATTGACCAACGTCTTCCGCTCCAAAGGCGTGCTGGTGGGTACCTCCACCATGAATAACGTGATGATGCCGAAAATTGCCGGACTGGTAGAAGAGATGACCGGCCTGCGCTTTCGTAACAAACGCGCCAGCGCCTTTGGTTCACACGGCTGGAGCGGCGGCGCGGTAGACCGTCTCTCCACCCGTTTACAGGATGCCGGTTTTGAGATGTCCCTGAGCCTGAAGGCGAAATGGCGTCCGGATCTCGACGCGCTGGAAATCTGTCGTCAGCACGGTCGCGACATTGCCCGCCAGTGGGCGCTTGCGCCGCTGCCGGAAACCGCACCCGCCGCGGCGGTTACGCCGGAAGCTGTAGCAGAAGCCGCTCCTGCCGCTGCCGACCTCGGCCCTTGCATGCAGTGCAGCGTCTGCCAGTGGATTTACGATCCTGAGCTGGGCGAGCCGTTGCAGGATGTCGCGCCGGGTACGCCGTGGAGCGAGGTGCCGGACAACTTCCTCTGCCCGGAATGTTCCCTCGGGAAAGACGTCTTTGATGAACTGGCAACGGAGGCAAAATGAGCCACGGCATCGTCATTATCGGCTCGGGCTTTGCCGCCCGCCAGCTGGTGAAAAATATCCGCAAACAGGATGCTAACGTGCCGTTGACGGTGATCGCCGCCGACAGCATGGATGAGTACAACAAGCCTGATTTAAGCCACGTCATTAGCCAGAATCAGCGCGCCGACGATCTCACCCGCCAGACGGCGGGGGAGTTCGCAGAACAGTTTAACCTGCGTCTGTTTCCGTACACCTGGGTCACCGATATCGACGCCGACGCCCACGTGGTGAACGCGAAAGATAAAACCTGGCAGTACGACAAACTGGTGCTGGCGACGGGGGCATCGGCGTTTGTGCCGCCGGTTGAGGGCCGCGAGCTGATGGTCACGCTCAACAGCCAGCAGGAGTATCAGGCCAGCGAGACCCTGTTACGCGACGCCACGCGGGTGATGATTGTCGGCGGCGGACTGATTGGCACCGAGCTGGCGATGGACTTCTGCCGGGCGGGAAAATCCGTCACCCTGGTTGACCACGCGGCCAGCATTCTGTCAGCGCTGATGCCGGCAGAAGTAAGCAGTCGCTTACAGCATCGTCTGACCGACATGGGCGTACATCTGCTGCTGAAATCGCAGTTACAGAGCCTGAGCAAAACCGAAACCGGCATTTGTGCGACGCTCGACCGCAACCGCAGCGTGGAAGTGGATGTGGTTATTGCGGCGACGGGGTTGCGCCCGGAAACCGCGCTGGCGCACCGCGCGGGCGCAGAGATCAATCGCGGCGTGAAGGTGGACAGCTACCTGCAAACCACCCGGCCGGACATTTATGCCCTGGGCGACTGTGCGGAAATTAACGGCCAGGTGCTGCCGTTCCTGCAACCGATTCAGTTAAGCGCCATGTTCCTGGCGAAAAACCTGCTCGGCGGCAACGCCCCGGTGAAATTACCCGCCATGCTGGTGAAGGTAAAAACGCCGGAACTACCGCTGCATCTCGCAGGTGAAACGCAGCGTCAGGATCTGGACTGGGAGATTGTCCTTTCGCCTCAGGGCATGGTGGCGCGCGGCACCGATACCGACGGTCAGATGCGCGCCTTTGTCGTCAGCGAAGACAGAATGAAGGAGGCCTTCGCGCTGCTGAAATCGCTACCAGCTTAACCCTCGTCATGCCGGGTGGCGCTCCGCTTACCCGGCCTACAGTACTGCCACGCTTACTTAACCTTTGGATTTTATTGTCCACCGCCCCGATGTCCCGGGGCTTTTTTTTATCGCTACACTTTCAGCGTCAGGGGCGCACCACCAGCGCGTCATAACCGCGCCAGCGATAGTTCGCCATCGAGATCAGCCAGCAGGCGACAAACAGCCCGACCACCACAAATCCGGCGTCGCCCAGGTTATCGTTCACCGCGCCAATCAGATCCCACACGCCGCCGCTGAGGGAGAACTTGTCCATCAGCAGACCCAGCGCTTCCAGGCCGCCAATAAACAGCGCCACCACCACCGAAGTCCCGGTGATGGTCATGTTGTAGTACAGCTTGCGCTGCGGCTTGTTAAACGCCCAGCCGTAGGCACCCACCATCAGCAGGTTATCGAGCGTATCGACCAGCGCCATGCCGCTGGCGAAGAGCGCCGGGAAGATCATGATCGACCACACCGACATCCCGCTGGAGGCGCTGGCGGCGGAGATCCCCAGCACGCCGATTTCGGTGGCGGTGTCGAACCCCAGGCCGAACAGGAAACCGACCAGGTACATCTGCCAGCTTTTATTGACGAGGCTGAAGGTTTTGCCGAACAGCCAGTTCATGACGCCACCCTGTGCAGGCAGCGTGATGTCGCCCTGCACCGGCCTGCCGTGTTTCAGCGCCTGAAAACTGCGCCAGACGCCGCGCAGGATCACCATATTCACCAGCGCCATCGCCAGCAGGAAGGTGGCGGAGACGGCGGTGCCAATCAGGCTGCCGGTTTCATGGAACCATGCCATATTCTTCTGAAATGCCGTGGCGGTCGCGGCGATGGCAATGGAGGCCAGCACCACGATGGTGGAGTGTCCGAGTGAAAACCATGCGCCCACGCCGGACGGGCGCTTACCCTGCTGCATCATCTTACGCGTCACGGTATCAATCGCGGCGATATGGTCGGCATCCACCGCATGACGCAGTCCGTAACACCAGGCCAGCAGGCTGGCCGCCATCAGCGCCGTACTGCCGCTAAAGGTGTGCCACGCCAGCCCCCAGGCCAGCAGGTTAGCCATCCCGAGAGCCAGCAGCAGGCACGCTGCACGAGGTTCATTGCGTAAAAGTCGTAACATTTTAAATCCCTTGTGAACATGATCGGGCGGCAGCAACCACCGCCTGCCCGAAGGAGATCGCTCCGTCGCCTGCGGGCAGGCGCGAAGGAAAAAGAAGCGTGAAATCAGAAAGGTAGTGACGAAGGCGCGCGCGCAGCAGGCGGTTGTGAAGGACGCCGCCGCTGAAGCACACCGTAGAGAGCGACCGTCGGCGGGCATGCGTTGCCGCCAGTTCGCTCAGCCCTTTTGCCAGCGCATCGTGAAAAGCCCAGGCACGCTCGCCGGGTTCCGCCCGCCAGGTAAGCCACTGTTGCCAGAACAGCGCAAGGTTATCCGTCTGGAGCGTCACCGGATGATCAACCCCTGCGCAGCGTTCGGCCAGCGCCTCCAGCCGGCACGCGGCTTCGCCCTCATAGCGTTGCGTTTCAATGCCCAGCGCACAGGCCACGGCGTCGAACAGACGACCACAGGAGGAGGCCCGCGGCGCATTGATACCGCGCGACACAGCCGTTGCCAGCAGCGGCCAGTTTTGACGCTGTACCACCTCTGTTTCCGGGTACTGCTGCCAGTCAGGTACGAACGCCAGACAGTGGGCGAGCAAATTGCGCCACGGCTGTTTTGCCGCCAGATCGCCCCCCGGCAGCGCAACGGCTGGCAGACCGCCCAGCCGTTCGCAGTCGCGATAGTTCACCCGCAGGCACTCGCCGCCCCACAGCGCGCCGTTCTCGCCCATGCCGATCCCGTCCAGCGTCAGGGCAATAACATCCCCGCCGTCGAGCGGCCAGCCATTCTCCGCCAGACACGCTGCCGCATGCGCATGATGATGCAGCACGGTCTCAACGGGCAGCGCCTGCGTCCGGGCCCACTGTCGGGCGTGATATCCCGGATGGGCATCGCACACCACGCGCTCAGGCTGAAAGGCGTAGATGTCCTGCATCGTCGAGAGCGCACTGCGCCACTGCGCCTCTACCCCCTCGTCGCTCAGATCGCCAAAATGCTGGCTCAGTACCGCCTGGTTGCCACGCACCAGGCAGAAGGTGTTTTTCATCTCCGCGCCGGTGCATAACATGGGCGGGATGTCGCGGAATCCGGCGGGCAATGTGATGGCATCCGGCACAAAACCGCGTGCGCGACGCAGCATCGTGCCCTCCTGGTCCATCACTGAATCATCCATCCGTTGCAGGATGTCGCGGTTGTGCAGCAGGAAGCCGTCAGCGATGTCACTGAGTTCTTCCAGCGCCTGCTGGTTGCTTATGGCGGGTGGATGGCCGCTGAGGTTGCCGGAGGTCATCACCAGCGGGCGCTGGCAGTCCAGCATCAGCAAATGCTGGAGCGGGTTCGCAGGCAGCATCACGCCGACCGTATCCAGCCCCGGCGCAATCTCCTCAGGAAACGCAGGAAGGCAGGCTTTTGGCGTCAGCACAATCGGCGCAGCGGGTGAACGTAACAGCGTCTGGATGGCCTCCGGCAGATCGTCCGCATGCGGGATCATCACCGCCAGCGGCCTGGTCGGGCGCTGCTTGCGTGCCCGTAATTTCCGAACCGCCTGCGGGTTAAGCGCGTCGCAGACCAGGTGAAAACCGCCCAGCCCTTTGACCGCCACAATCCCGCCGCCTTCCAGCATCGCCACCGCCGCGCTTAACGCCGATTCGCGGGTGGCAGCAGCCTCCCCGGCTCGCCACTCCAGCTGCGGTCCGCAATCCGGGCAGGCCACCGGCTGGGCGTGAAAACGCCGGTCAGCCGGGTTGCGGTACTCCGTTTCACAGGGCACACAGAGAGGGAATGGCGCCATTGACGTGGCCGGGCGGTCATAGGGCATGGCGCGGATAATGGTAAACCGCGGCCCGCAGTGGGTGCAGTTGATAAACGGGTAGCGGTAGCGACGTTCGCGGGGATCGCGCATCTCCACCAGGCATGCGGGACAGGTGGCGGCATCCGGGACGATTTGCGTGTCCATCGCCCCGCTCTCGCTGTGGCGGATGACAAACTCATCCGGCAGCGTCGTCCAGCTGAACGGCTGCGTTTCAATGCGATCGATGCGCGCCAGCGGTGGGCAGTCCTGGCGCAGTCTCGCGGTAAAGTCACCCCCACTGCCCGCGAGACGCACCAGGACACCCTCTCCGTCGTTGCAGACGTCGCCTGCCAGCCCCAGCTGGTGCGCAAGCTGCCAGACGAAGGGACGAAATCCTACCCCCTGCACCTTGCCGCGCACCCGAAGCTGTACGCCGTTAACGCGCATCGCAATTTAAAACAGCAGCGATGATGAGGTGTCGAACGCCGCGCGGCGGCGTTTTTCGGCACTCATCTGTTCGAGCTTGTCGCGATCGACGCAGACCAGCGCATGCGTCGGACAGGCTTCCATACACGCCGGACCGGCATCGCGGTGGTAGCAGAGGTCACATTTATTGGCTTCGGCTTTCTCCGCGCGTACGCTCAGCCCGATACCGCTGTTGCGCACCACCGGGCGAACCACCACCTCCATCGCGCCATACGGACACGCCACCACACAGGTTTTGCACCCGATGCAGCGCTCCTGCATCACATGCACGAAGCCTTTCTCGCGCTTAATCGCCCCGTTCGGACAGACGTTGGCGCACGGCGCGTCTTCGCACTGGCGACAGATAGCGGCGGTAGAAATATTCACGCCTTTAATGACGTGGATGCGCGGCAGGAAGGTATCAGGGGTGAGAGAGGCGCAATCCTGCTCTGCCTGATGGGACACCACGCACGCCACTTCACAGGTACGGCAACCAATGCATTTGCTGGCATCGGCCATAATAAAACGGTTCATCTGCTTCTCCGGCATTACTGTTATGCGCGAAGCTATTCATAAACCGTGCCAATATTTAATGCATTGATTTTATAGGGAAATTTAAAAGAGAAGGATCTGTCATCGTCATTAGTGACGATGACAGATGTCGACGTCAGCGATGCGGGCCGTCAATGACGGAGTCGCGCAGGATAAGCTCGCCGGAGAAGGTTTGCTGAGGCTTAAACTCACCGCCGTCGAGCATGAAAATCATACGGCTGATGGTCTCCTGAATCATCTCCGTTACTGGAATACGCACGCTGGAGAGGGACGGCACGATATAGGGCGCGATTGCCACATCGTCAAAGCCGATGACGGACACTGCGCCCGGCGTGGCGACGCCGCTCTCGTGCAGCTGCCTGATGGCGCCAATCGCCATGTCGTCGTTACTCGCCACCAGCGCGGTAAACGTTTCGCCGCGGGTGAGCAACTGAGAGACCGCCGCCGCGCCGCTGGCCGGGTTCCACTTCCCTTCGGCGATCAGCGCGTCGCGAACTGCAATCCCGTGCTGCGCCAGCGCGTCCTTGTAGCCGGAAAGACGCTCCACCCCGGTGGGGGAATCCAGCGAACCGGTGATAAACGCAATCTCCCGGTGGCCTTTCGCAATCAGCTGCGATACTGCGTCCTGACACGACGCTTTATGATCGGACCAGACGCTGTGACTGCTGTTTTTCCGCAAACGGCGGTTGAGCACCATGATCGGCTGCTCGCATTTCTCAATGATCTCGTCCAGCGCTTCCACGCTCAGAAAACGCGGATAGATGATTACCGCGTCGCAGCGCATGTCGAGCAGGTACTGGATCGCCTCGCGCTCCTCTTCGGCGCTGTGCTTGCCGTCCGCCAGGATCAGCTGACGCCCCTTCTCTTCCGTCATCCGCGCGGCGTTAAACAGCAGCTCGCTAAAGTAGACCCCATGGTACAGGGTGTTCGTCACCACCAGCCCCAGAGTCTGGGTGCGTTTGGTCGCCAGGTTTCGCGCCAGCAGATTGGGGCGATACCCGCTCTCTTCGATGGCCTGAAACACGCGGTCTTTCGTCTCCTGGCTGACGTAACCGTTCCCCGACAGTACCCGGGAGACCGTCGCTTTTGATACGCCTGCCCGCTTCGCCACTTCCAGCATCGTGGTCATATTATTATTCCGTCTGAACCTGATGGGCGCAGTGTACTGCACCGCAGAAAAATTGTCGCAGCGGCGTTATCACGCTTTTTACGGCCACGAGTGATCGTCATCACGAAACGAAAAAATGCATAAAAAGTAGTCTTGTTTCATTAGAAGAAACTCATGATGATTATGTGAAACCGGTTTCCTACATTTCACACAACGATAACAGGATCACATCCGATGGCAAAAAATTACGCTGCGCTGGCAAACGACGTTGTCAGCGCGCTGGGCGGTAAAGAGAACATCGTCGCCGTCACCCACTGCATGACACGACTGCGCTTCGTCCTGAAAGACGAAAGTCTCACCGACGCCGCACGCCTGAAAAGCATCAGCGGCGTGCTCGGCGTGGTGCGCAACGACAACCAGTGTCAGGTGATCATCGGCAACACCGTGTCCCAGGCATACCGTGAAGTGGTGAGCCTGCTGCCCGCTAACCTGCAACCTGCCGTAGCGGAAGGTCCACAGAAGCTCACGCTGCGCCGCATTGGCGCCGGGATCCTTGATGCGCTGATCGGCACCATGTCTCCGCTGATCCCGGCGATCATCGGCGGGTCGATGGTCAAGCTGCTGGCGATGATCCTTGAGATGACCGGCGTGCTGGGCAAAGGCGACCCGACGCTGACGATCCTGACCGTTATCGGCGATGGCGCGTTCTTCTTCCTGCCGCTGATGGTGGCGGCGTCCGCGGCGGTGAAGTTCAAAACCAACATGTCGCTGGCAATCGCCATCGCGGGCGTTCTGGTTCACCCGAGCTTTATCGAGCTGATGGCGAAAGCCGCGCAGGGCGAGCACGTTGAGTTCGCCTTCATTCCGGTGACGGCGGTGAAATACACCTACACGGTGATCCCCGCCCTGGTGATGACCTGGTGCCTGTCATACATCGAACGCTGGGTGGATCGCATTACCCCGGCGGTGACCAAAAACTTCCTCAAGCCGATGCTGATCGTGCTGATTGCCGCCCCGCTCGCCATCGTACTGATTGGCCCGCTCGGGATCTGGATCGGCAGCGCCATCTCCGCGCTGGTCTACACCATTCACGGCTATCTGGGCTGGCTCTCCGTTGCCATTATGGGCGCGCTGTGGCCGCTGCTGGTGATGACCGGGATGCACCGCGTGTTTACGCCGACCATCATCCAGACCATTGCCGAAACGGGCAAAGAAGGGATGGTGATGCCGTCGGAAATCGGCGCCAACCTGTCGCTCGGCGGTTCGTCGCTGGCGGTGGCGTGGAAAACCAAAAACCCGGAGCTGCGCCAGACGGCGCTGGCCGCGGCGGCCTCCGCCATCATGGCGGGGATCTCTGAACCGGCCCTGTACGGCGTAGCGGTACGCCTGAAGCGTCCGCTGATTGCGAGCCTGATCAGCGGCTTTATCTGCGGCGCGGTGGCGGGCATGGCCGGTCTTGCCAGCCACTCGATGGCGGCGCCGGGGCTGTTCACCAGCGTGCAGTTCTTCGACCCGGCCAACCCGATGACCATCGTCTGGGTGTTTGGCGTGATGGGTCTGGCGGTAGTGCTGTCGTTTGTGCTAACCCTGCTGTTAGGGTTTGAGGATATCCCGGTAGAAGACGAAGCCGAAAAAGCACGCGCCCTGCAAACCGCACCGGTACAGAACAAAGCAGCAGAAGCATAAACTGAAAGCGAGGTAAGAATGTCTGTTTTTCCACAAGGATTTTTATGGGGCGGCGCGCTTGCCGCCAACCAGAGTGAAGGGGCTTACCGTGAAGGCGGCAAAGGACTGACGACGGTCGACATGATCCCCCACGGCGCAAACCGTCTGGCGGTAAAAGTCGGCAAGGAAAAACGGTTTTCGTTGCGGGACGACGAATTCTACCCGAGCCACGAGGCGATTGATTTTTACCATCGCTACAAAGAAGACATCGCCCTGATGGCGGAGATGGGCTTTACGGTGTTCCGCACCTCGATTGCCTGGAGCCGCCTCTACCCGAACGGCGACGAACCGCTGCCGAATCAGGAAGGCATTGCCTTCTACCGCGCGGTGTTCGAGGAGTGTAAAAAGTACAACATCGAGCCGCTGGTGACGCTCTGCCACTTCGACGTGCCGATGCACCTGGTGACGGAGTACGGCTCCTGGCGCAACCGTAAGATGGTGGATTTCTTCGCCCGCTACGCCCGCACCTGCTTCGAGGCGTTTAACGGGCTGGTGAAATACTGGCTGACCTTCAACGAAATCAACATCATGCTGCACAGCCCGTTCTCCGGCGCGGGGCTGGTATTTGAAGAAGGTGAAAACGAAGATCAGGTGAAATACCAGGCCGCGCACCACGAGCTGGTGGCGAGCGCGCTGGCGACCAAAATCGCCCACGAGGTGAACCCGGAAAACCACGTCGGCTGCATGCTGGCGGGCGGCAATTTCTACCCGTACTCCTGCAAGCCGGAAGACGTGTGGATGGCGCTGGAGAAAGACCGCGAGAACCTGTTCTTTATCGACGTGCAGGCGCGCGGCAGCTATCCGGCTTACTCTGCCCGCGTGTTCCGCGAGAAAGGCGTGGTGATTGTGAAAGACCCGGGCGACGATGAACTGCTGAAAAACACCGTCGACTTTGTCTCGTTCAGCTATTACGCCTCGCGCTGCGCGTCGGCGGACATGAACGCGGGAAACACCAGCGCGGCGAACATCGTGAAGTCCCTGCGCAACCCGCACATTCAGGTGAGCGAATGGGGCTGGGGCATTGACCCGCTCGGCCTGCGCATCACCATGAACATGATGTACGACCGCTACCAGAAGCCGCTGTTCCTGGTGGAAAACGGCCTTGGAGCGAAGGACGTCATTGATGAAAACGGCGAGATCAACGACGACTACCGAATCAGCTACCTGCGCGAGCATATTCGCGCGATGGCTGATGCGATTGAGGACGGCGTACCGCTGCTGGGCTACACCACCTGGGGCTGCATTGACCTTGTCTCGGCCTCAACGGGGGAAATGAGCAAGCGCTACGGGTTTGTGTACGTCGAACGGGACGACGCCGGGAACGGCACGCTGGACCGCAAGCGCAAGAAATCATTCTGGTGGTATAAGAAGGTGATTGCGAGTAACGGGGGGGATCTGGAGTAGCCTGTTGCCCTCACCCCAGCCCTCTCCCACAGGGAGAGGGGGATGGGTTTGGTAGGCCGGGTAAGGCGAAGCCGCCACCCGGCACTGCTCAGAGCTGAGAAAATCCCCCATCCCCAACCCACCCGGCAAGCCGTGAATAGACCACGTCCACCGCCTCTTTCACCGGCGGCGTCATCGGGTAATAGAACCCGACAATGTCCGGCTGAATCCCCAGAAACAGCACCTCACCCACGTCGTCTTTAATCTGATCGACCAGGTAGTTCAGCGGCATATTGTGCGTCGTCATCATAAACATTTCGGCGATGTCGTCCGGGTCAATCAGGCGGATCTCACCGGGGTTGAGCCCCATATCGGTGGCATCAACGATTAACAGCCTGTCCGGGCGCAGCTCGCGAATGGCCACCACGTCGTTTTCCGGCGCGCTGCCGCCGTCAATCACCACCCAACTGCCCGGCGGGTTTGCGGCGCACAGTTCCGCCAGCAGCGGACCCGCGCCGTCGTCGCCCATCATGCTGTTGCCGACACACAGTAAAACGTCAGTCACGTAATCTCCTCACCATCAGGTAGATGGCGCTCTCCTGATGAATATCGTGCAGCATGCTAAGCAGCGTTTTGCTCCACGCCTGCTGTTCGGGGGTTTGCCTGCTCAGCGCCTCGTCAAAGGCGTTGGCGAGCATCGCAATGTGGTTGGCGTCGATCACGATCTCGCCGTACTTCGGCACGCCTTCCATTTTGCGCCGCGCCGTGCTGCCCTCCTCCAGCGTGGCGATCCACGCCAGGTAATCGGCCCACGGGCAGCTCAGCGCCGCCTCCAGGCAGTCGATCACCCCGAGGTGATGCCCAATCGCCAGGCTGTAATAGACCACCTGCTGCGCCGCAGCCGGCGTGGCATCGTTCTCATCAATAAACTTACGGCTCAGCTGGCTGAACACCACCGTTTCACTCATCGGATACGCGCCTCATCGACGATGCTGTTCAGGTTCGCCACGATCTCATTGAGACGCGGATCGTTTTCCGCCTCCAGCCAGCGCGCCACCTGATGGTCGCCCTGGCTCAGCAGGCGCAGATAATCGTCGGCAATCTGGCGTCCGTAGCGATAGCCCGCCAGTTTCCGCGCCTTGCGGTCAACCTTCACCCGCAGCGGCTGCACCATGTCCGGGTGCAGAATGGCGGCAGGCTGGTTGTCCAGCTCGCCCGGCTCGCGGGCGTGGATTTTTTGCTCCAGCAGGCCGAGCGCCATGGCAAAACCGTACAGCGTGGCGGCGGGCGTCGGCGGGCAGCCCGGAATGTAGACGTCCACCGGCACGATTTTGTCGGTGCCGCCCCAGACGCAGTACAGGTCGTGGAAGATGCCGCCGCTGTTGCCGCAGGCACCGTACGAGATGCAGATTTTCGGGTCCGGCGCGGACTGCCAGGCGCGCAGCGCGGGGGATCGCATGGCGCGGGTGACGGCCCCGGTAAACAGCAGAATGTCCGCATGGCGCGGAGACGGCACCACTTTGATGCCGAAGCGCTCGGCGTCAAACAGCGGTGACAGCGTGGCGAAGATCTCAATCTCGCAGCCGTTGCAGCCGCCGCAGTCCACGCGGTAGACGTAGGCCGAGCGTTTGATTTTTTTCAGCAGCGACGCCTTCATGCTGGCGATGGATTCGTCCACCGTCATCGGCACAGGAATGCCGTTAGCATCGCGCGGGCCCAGTAGGTTTTCCATCAGCTGGCCTCTCTCATATGGCGGGTGATATCAATACGGTCGGACGGCAGCAGGCACTTCTGACGCTTGCACTCCGGGCAGGTTTCGAAGTTTTCGCGGTGATGCTCCGCGCGGACGTCGCCGTTGTGCTTCAGCAGCGCGATGGCGTAGTCGATCTCTTTTTGCACGGCGAACGGACGCTTGCAGACGCGGCAGTTGCACAGCGCAAAGCGCGACTGCTGGAGGAAGTCCTCTTTTTTCCACACCGCCAGCTCGTACTCCTGAGACAGGCGAATGGCCACCGTCGGGCAGACCTCCTCGCAGCGGCCGCAGAAGATGCAGCGCCCGAGGTTAAACTGCCAGGCCAGCTCGCCGGTTTTCAGGTCCGTTTCCACCGTTAAGGCATTCGACGGGCAGGCGTTGACGCAGGCCGCGCAGCCGATGCACTGCTGCGGATTGTGCTCCGGCTTGCCGCGAAAGTTTTTATCCACCGGCATCGGCTCCAGCGGATAGCTGCTGGTCTGCGTGCCGGTTTTGATCACTTTTTTGATAAAGGTAAACATGGCGAGTCCTTATTTCAGCGGCGAGTTTTTACGCTCAATGCTGTAGCGCTCAAGCTCTTTGTACGGCACCACCTGGCTTTTCTTCTTGCGCACGTCCACGACGGTCATGCGGTCGGTGCAGGAGTAGCACGGGTCGAGGCTGCCGATGATCAGCGGCGCATCGGAAACCGTGTTGCCGCGCAGCATGTAGCGCAGGGTTGGCCAGTTGGCGTAGGTGGCCGCGCGGCAGCGCCAGCGGTAGAGCTTCTGGTTGTCGCCGGTCATGCTCCAGTGGATGTCGTCCCCGCGCGGCGCTTCGGCAAAGCCGAGGGCAAAGCGGTTTGGAATGTAGGTGAAGCCTTCCACCATCAGCGGGCCGCCCGGCAGATTATCGAGGCCGTAGTCGATCATGTTCAGCGCGGTGAATACCTCGTTGATGCGCACCTTCAGGCGGGAGATGACGTCGCAGCCCTGCTCGCTGTGCACGGTCATCGGCAGCAGGCCGTAGCCGACAAACGGGTGATCGGCGCGGGTATCGCGGGCGTGGCCGCTGGCGCGCACCATCGGGCCGACGTTGCTGAAGTCGCGGGCGATTTCCGGGTCAAGACGACCAATCCCGACGGTGCGCTGCTCAATGTTTGGCGTGCTGAGCAGCATGTCCACCAGCTCCTGCACGTCCCGCCGCATCTGCTGCGCCAGCTGGCGGGTCTGGATCATGTCGTCTTTCAGCAGGTCGCGGCGGATCCCGCCGATCAGGTTCAGGCCGTAGGTTTTACGCGCCCCGGTAAGGATCTCCGCCATCTTCATCGACGCCTCGCGCACGCGGAAGAACTGCATAAACCCGGAGTCAAAGCCGACGAAGTGGCAGGCCAGGCCGAGGTTGAGCAGGTGCGAGTGCAGGCGCTCCACCTCCAGCAGAATGGCGCGGATCATCTGCGCGCGTTCCGGCACCACGATCCCCATGCCGTTTTCCACAGAGGTGGTGTAGGCGGTGCTGTGGGCAAAGCCGCAGATGCCGCACACGCGGTCAGAGAGGAATGTGACTTCGTTGTAGCCCATGCGGGTCTCCGCCAGCTTCTCCATGCCGCGGTGGACGTAGAACAGGCGGTAGTCGGCGTCGATAATGTTCTCGCCGTCGACGAACAGGCGGAAGTGGCCCGGTTCGTCGGAGGTAACGTGCAGCGGGCCAATCGGCACCACGTTATTCTTCTTGCTGCCCAGCTCGTTGATGAAGTCGTAGGTTTCGCTGTCGGTGGTCGGGGCCGGGCGCTGGCGGTAGTCCATGCTGTCCTTGCGCAGCGGATAGAGTTCATCCGGCCAGTCGTCCGGCAGCACCAGGCGACGCTCGTCAGGCAGGCCAACCGGCACCAGACCATACATGTCGCGCACTTCGCGCTCGCCCCAGACGGCGGCAGGCACGCGCGGCGTGACGGAGGGGTATTCCGGTTTAGCCGGATCGACCTCTACGCGCACGGTGAGCCAGCACTTCTCCCCCTGCTCCATCGACATCACGTAGTACACCGCATAGTTGCCACACAGCTGACGCTCGTCGTTGCCGAACAGCACTGACAGCCAGCCGCCCTGCTGGTAATAGAGAAACTCCACCACTTCCGGCAGATAGTTCACCTTAATGGTGACGGTGATCTGGTCTTTGGTTTGCCAGGACTCCTCCAGCACCACGCCCGGGAAAGCCTGATGCAACGCGGCGAGATACTGCTGACCTTTCTTTTCTTCAGACATAAACACTCTCTTTAATCACGCCACCAGCAAGGAGACGAACGCTAAAAATGCAAAACCAAAACCGGCCCAGGTGATGCGTGACGTTTCGACAAAACGCAGGCGCGCCATGCTGTTTTCAAACAGGGCAATCACCAGCACGCCGATAAGCAGCTTGAGCGCAGCCACCACCACGGCCAGCAGCAGGCCGCCCGCAGAGAAGTGCGTCATCTGCCCCCACGGGAAGAAAACGCCGACGAACATCTGCAACACCACCAGCTGCTTGAGGCTGATGCCCCACTTCAGCACCGCAAAGCCGTAGCCGCTGTATTCGGTGAGCGGCCCCTCCTGTAATTCCTGCTCCGCTTCCGCGAGATCGAACGGCAGCTTGCCCATCTCGATAAAGGTGGCGAACGCGCAGGCGCAGAGCGCCAGCACCAGCGGGAGAGAACGTGAAACCGGCCAGTGGTAAACGGTGTCGGTGATAAAACTGATATGGGTCGAGCCTGCAACCTGTGCGGCAACCCACAGCCCCAGCAGCAGAATTGGCTCAACCAGCACGCCGAGCATCGCTTCGCGGCTGGCGCCGATACCCGTAAACGGGCTGCCGGTATCCAGACCCGCAATCGCAAAGAAGAAACGCGCGATGGCGAAGAGGTAGATCAGCGTAATCAGATCGCCCAGCACCGGCAGCGGCGAGCCCACCGTCACTACCGGCAGCGCGGTGGCGATGGTCAGCATCACGCCCACCATCACAAACGGCGTCAGGCGGAACACCCAGCCTGCGGCGTCCGGCGCGACGCTCTGACGGGAAAGCAGTTTGAAGAGATCGCGGTACTCCTGGAGCACGCCAGGTCCGCGACGGTTGTGCAGCCGGGCGCGCGCCACGCGCGTGATGCCCGACAGCAGCGGCGCGGCGGCGAACAGCACCAGCGCCTGAAGAATTGCCAGTAACAGACTCATGTCAGGCTCCTCGTGAAATGACAATCACCACCAGCACCGCCAGCTCGAGCAGCGCCAGGCGGCGGAACAGCACGGGCACAGCGGCACCCTGCCAGCCCGGCACCCAGCCCACCGGGTTCAGCCAGTGGCGCAGCTTCAGCACGGCGGCGAAGTTCTCCTTCACCGGCATAGCGAAACCGTGGGCGGTGATGACCATCGACTGCTCATGTTCGTAGCCGCAGGCCCACGCCGCGCCGCGCGAGCGGGAGGCGAGACGGTCGCGTCTGAAGAACAGCATCAGCACGAACGGCAGGAGCGGCGCGGCAATCAGCAGCAGCGCCATCATCGGCTGGGAAACGACGGTATGCGCCGTGACCAGCGGCAGCGGAATGGCGTGGCCCAGCAGCGGCAGCAACCACGGCGCGGCGACGCCGCCCGCGATGCAGCACACCGCCAGTGCGACCACGCTTACGCCCATCAGTAGCGGTGCGCAGCAGGCGTTCTCAGCCTCACGCGTACGCGGTGCGCCCAGGAAGGTGACGCCGTAAACCTTCGCCATACACATCACCGCCAGCGCGCCGGTGATCGCCAGGCCCACCGCCAGCAGCGGGCCGAGTAAACGCCCGATAAACGCCTCGCTCTGGCCGAGGGCGAAGAAGGACTGATAAATCACCCACTCGCCGGCAAAGCCGTTCAGCGGCGGCAGCGCAGCCATCGCCATCAGCCCGACCAGCATCGCCAGCGAAATGACGGGCATTTTTTTGCCAATCCCGCCGAGCTTTTCAATATCGCGGTGCCCGGTGCGGAACCAGACGCTGCCCGCACCGAGGAACAGGGTGCTTTTAAACAGACTGTGGTTGATAAGGTGATACAGACCGCCAATAAACCCGGCGGCAATCAGCGCCGGCTGGTTGAGCGCCAGCCCGGTGACGCCCGCGCCCATGCCGAGCAGGATAATCCCGATGTTCTCCAGGGTGTGGTACGCCAGCAGACGCTGGATGTTGTGCTCCATCAGCGCGTACAGCCCGCCGACGAACGCGGTGATCATCCCCGCAATCAGCAGCGCCACGCCCCACCACAGCGGCGGCTGACCGCCCGACAGGGTTATCGTCAGGATGCCGAACAGACCGACCTTCATCACCACGGTGGAGAACAGCGCAGCGGCCGGGGCTGAGGCATTGGCATGCGCCTGCGGCACCCAGCCGTGCAGCGGGATAATCCCGGCCAGCAGGCCAAAACCGACTACGCCCAACAGCCAGACGTCGTTGCCCAGCGGCTGACCGTTAAGCGCGGCAAAATCCAGCGTGCCGAAACGCTGCCACACCAGCCAGCAGGCCAGCGCCAGCAGCAGCGTACCGAGACGTCCGAGCGCAAACCACAGCTTTCCGGAGGCGCTGCATCCGGTCAGGAACACGCCGCACAGGGCCATGATTTCTGCCATCACCACCAGCGCGCCGAGGTTGCTGGCGATAACGGTACAGACCGCGGCGGCCATCAACAGGTTAACCAGCAGGCCGTTGGCTTTGCTGTGCTGATGTCGGTGCCAGTCGATATTAAACAGGCTGATAAACAGTCCGCACAGGCCAAAGGTTATCAGCCAGATGGCGTTCAGCGGCGTAAGCTCAACGGCGTGGTGAATCAGCGGGATGAGGGTGTCGACGGACTGGCCGTCGATCAGGACAACCCCGCCCGCCGCCAGCGTCATCAGGCTGCCGACCGCCCCGCCGATACCGGCGATCACCCCGCTCAGCGTTTTATGGAAGGAGAGAAGCAGCGCCAGGACAGCGGCGGCGGCAAACCAGGCCACACCGCTGGTCATCATAACTATCGCGTTCATTTCGCCCCCTCGTTAAGCGCCCGCAGCAGCGAAAGATCGCCGACGTCGGTATTGATGGTCAGCTCGCGCTTGCGTTTGCTGGTGCGAGCGATGTCGCGGATGTTGACCAGGACCAGCGCCCGGGTCGGGCAGGTCCGCACGCAGGCCGGACCCTGCTCATCGAAGCTGCACAGATCGCACTTCACCGCAACGGCGCGAATGCCCGGCACCCAGTCCAGCAGCGTACTCACGCGTGCCGGAGCCGGTGGCGCAGGCGGCGCTTTCGCAGTATTAGCATTCGCCGGAATATGCAGCGGACGGCTGCCTGAAAACTCAATGGCGCCGAACGGACAGGCGATGCCGCACAGCTTGCAGCTCACGCACAGGCTTTCGTTCAGCTGTACCGCGCCGTCAACGCGGGTGATGGCATTGACAGGACAGACGCCCGCGCACGGGGCGTCTTCACAGTGGTGACAGAGCTGCGGGGCAGACTCTTTCTCATTACGCATGACGCGCAGGCGCGGCATGGACTGTAGCCCGTGCAGGCGGTGCGTTTCCGAGCACGCCGCCTCACAGGTCCGACAGCCAATACAGACCGTCGAGTCAGCAATTACAAAACGGTTCACCGGGTCATCCTCTGGTGATGGTCATTTTTGACGAAAAAAAACTGTCTTATCGACACTTCTCGACACTCGTTTTTCAGGCCACGTTCGCGGAGGATTTTCCGTCGATCAGCTGTTTCAGGTTGACTGGCCTGTCATGCTCAACGGCGGCGTAGAGGCCGTTGTAAACCGGCGCGATTTTCTCCAGATAGTGCTCCAGCACCTGCTGGCGATCGCGGTTGCTGACGTGACCGTCCACCATGCCGTCCGCCATCAGCTGCGCCCGGGCGATGCAGTGCCTGTCGCCCTCTTTCGTCTCGACGTAGTACTCAATCGTGTGGCTGTTGAAGGTCTCCGCCAGGGTGACGTAAATCGTAAAGTGGCCGAACAGGACAAAACGCATATCCCCCTGCGCCGCACAGCTCATGGCGTGATGCAGATGGGCCTTCGACAGCGTGATCCCCTGGATCAGTGAATTGCAGTACAGGTGCCATTGCTCCTGGAGCTGCTGATGACGTTGCGCGATGTAATCCGCTTTTTCGCTAATTTCCCAAATAGTCATAAAAGGTATCCGGTTAATGGAGTTAGCGGCTGTTAAGCAGATTTCGTGCCACTTTTTAATTGATTGATTTAAATGGATTTTAAAGAGATGTGCACTGTCACCGCCGCAGTGTCGACGTGTCATTTCGACAGCGTTGACATCGTCACGCCGTAACGCAAATCAAGCTGGCACCGTTATTGCATTGAAGGGGCAATTCATTAAGGAGGCGTCATGCACGAAATCACTCTCTGCCAGCGGGCACTGGAACTTATCGAACAGCAGGCAGTGCAAAACCACGCGAAACGCGTCACCGGCGTCTGGCTGAAGGTCGGGGCGTTTTCCTGCGTCGAGACCAGCGCCCTCACCTTCTGTTTTGAGCTGGTGTGCCGCGGCACGCTGGCGGAAGGGTGCGAGCTGCATATCGACGAGCAGCAGGCGGAGTGCTGGTGCGAGCAGTGTCAGCAGTACGTCACGCTGCTGTCATCGAAGGTACAGCGCTGTCCGCAGTGCCAGAGCAGCGGGCTGCGCATCGTGGCGGATGACGGTATGCAGATCCAACGCCTCGAAATCGAGAAGGAGTAATGTATGTGTAGTACCTGCGGTTGCGCTGAAGGCAACCTGTATATAGAAGGGGATGAACACCGTCCCCACTCCGCGTTTCGCTCCGCGCCCTTTTCTCCTGCCCCGCGTCCCGCGGCGGCCCTGACCGGCATCACCTTTGCCCCGCAGCGTTCCGACGCGGGCGACCTGCATTACGGCCACGGCGAAGCGGGTACGCACGCGCCGGGCATCAGCCAGCGCCAGATGCTGGAGGTGGAGATCAACGTGCTGGACAAGAATAACCAGCTCGCCGCCCGCAATCGCGCCCGCTTTGCCGCGCGCGAACAGCTGGTGCTGAACCTGGTCTCCAGCCCCGGCTCCGGTAAAACCACGCTGCTGACCGAAACCCTTAAACGTCTGAACGAACACGTCTCCTGCGCCGTAATCGAAGGCGACCAGCAAACGGTAAACGACGCCGCGCGCATCCGCGAAACCGGTACGCCTGCGATTCAGGTCAACACCGGGAAAGGGTGCCACCTGGACGCGCAGATGATTGCCGACGCCGCCCCGCGCCTGCCGCTGGCGGATAACGGTATCCTGTTTATTGAAAACGTCGGCAACCTGGTTTGCCCGGCAAGCTTCGACCTCGGCGAGCGGCATAAAGTGGCGGTGCTCTCCGTGACCGAAGGGGAAGACAAGCCGCTTAAATATCCGCATATGTTTGCCGCCGCCTCCCTCATGCTGCTGAACAAGGTCGACCTGCTGCCGTACCTGAATTTCGACGTGGATAAGTGCCTGGCTTACGCCCGGGAAGTGAACCCGGACATTGAGATCCTGCTGGTTTCCGCCACGCGCGGCGACGGGATGGACGCCTGGCTGAACTGGCTGAAGAACGAACGATGTGCATAGGCGTGCCCGGACAAATTCATTCCCTCGACGGCAATCAGGCCAAAGTGGAGGTCTGCGGCATCCTGCGCGATGTCGACCTGACGCTGGTAGGCAGCCACGATGAGACCGGTGCAACGCGTCTCGGCCAGTGGGTGCTGGTCCACGTGGGTTTTGCCATGAGCGTGATTAATGAGGAAGAAGCCCGCGACACGCTGGATGCGCTACAGAATATGTTTGACGTCGAGCCGGACGTGGGCGCCCTGCTGTATGGCGAGGAGCGATAACACATGCGTTACGTTGATGAATATCGCGCGCCGGAGCAGGTGTTGCAGCTTATCGATCGCCTGAAAACCCGCGCCTCGCTGCTGGACTACACGAAAGAAAAACCGCTGCGGATCATGGAGGTGTGCGGCGGACATACCCACGCCATCTTTAAATTTGGCCTCGACCAGCTGCTGCCGGAGAACATCGAGTTTATCCACGGCCCCGGCTGCCCGGTGTGCGTGCTGCCGATGGGGCGCATCGACAGCTGTATCGACATCGCCAGCCGCCCCGGTGTGATTTTTTGCACCTTTGGCGACGCCATGCGTGTTCCGGGAAAAAATGGCTCGCTGCTCCAGGCGAAGGCGCGCGGCGCGGACGTGCGGATCGTCTACTCACCGATGGATGCCCTGACGCTGGCGATGGCTAATCCTGAGCGTAAGGTCGTCTTTTTCGGGCTGGGTTTTGAAACCACCATGCCCGCCACCGCCATTACCCTCCAGCAGGCGAAAGCCCGCAATGTCACAAACTTTTACTTTTTCTGCCAGCACATCACGCTTATTCCCACGCTGCGCAGCCTGCTTGAAGCGCCGGATAACGGTATCGACGCGTTTCTGGCGCCGGGCCACGTCAGCATGGTGATCGGCACAGAAGCCTACGGTTTTATCGCTGAACAGTACAATCGTCCGTTAGTGGTGGCTGGTTTCGAGCCACTTGATCTACTGCAAGGCGTGACCATGCTGGTTGAGCAGAAAATAGCGGCCCTGAGTGCGGTGGAAAATCAGTATCGTCGCGTGGTGCCCGATGCAGGTAACAGACGGGCACAGCAGGCCATAGCCGACGTGTTTAGCGTCGAAGGCGACAGCGAGTGGCGCGGACTGGGGCTGATTGCCGAATCCGGCGTGCACCTGACGCCCGCGTATCGCGCCTTCGACGCCGAAGCGCATTTCCGCCCGCAACCGCAGCAGGTGTGCGACGATCCCCGCGCCCGCTGTGGCGACGTACTCACCGGCAAATGCAAACCTCATCACTGCCCGTTATTTGGCAACGCCTGTAACCCGCAAACCGCGTTTGGCGCGCTGATGGTCTCTTCCGAAGGGGCATGCGCCGCGTGGTATAACTATCGCAACCAGGAGTGTGAAGCATGAACACGGTGGAAATGGCGCACGGAAGCGGTGGACAGGCGATGCAGCAGCTGATTAACCGGCTGTTCATGGAGGCCTTTAATAACCCCTGGCTCGCCGAGCAGGAAGATCAGGCGCGTATTGACCTCGCGGCCCTGACCGCCCACGGCGACAGGCTGGCGTTCTCTACCGACAGCTACGTGATTGACCCGCTGTTCTTCCCCGGCGGCGATATCGGCAAGCTCGCCGTCTGCGGCACGGCAAACGACGTGGCCGTCAGCGGCGCGATCCCCCGTTACCTCTCCTGCGGGTTTATCCTCGAAGAAGGGTTACCGATGGAGACGCTCACGGCGGTGGTCAACAGCATGGCGCACACCGCCCGCGAGGCGGGGATCGCTATCGTGACCGGGGATACCAAGGTGGTGCAGCGCGGCGCGGCGGATAAGCTCTTCATCAACACCGCCGGGATGGGGGCGATCCCCGCCGACATTCACTGGGGCGCGCAGCAGCTTTGCGCAGGCGACGTGCTGATTGTCAGCGGCACGCTGGGCTGCCACGGGGCAACCATCCTGAACCTGCGCGAAGGCCTGGGGCTGGATGGCGAGCTGCGCAGTGACTGCGCGGTACTCACGCCGCTGATCCAGACGCTGCGCGACATGCCGGGCGTAAAAGCCCTGCGCGACGCCACGCGGGGCGGCGTGAATGCCGTGGTGCACGAGTTCGCGGCAAGCTGCGGCTGCGGGATTGAGCTGACCGAGCGCGGCCTGCCCGTTAAGCCCGCCGTGCGCGGGCTGTGCGAGCTATTAGGGCTAGACCCGCTTAACTTTGCCAATGAGGGCAAGCTGGTGATCGGCGTGGAACGCGCGGCGGCGGAAGCCGTACTTGCACAGCTGCGCGCGCATCCTTTAGGGAAAGACGCGGCCATCATCGGCGACGTGGTTGAGTGCAAAGGGGTGCGCCTGACCGGGCTTTACGGCGTGAAGCGCACGCTGGATCTGCCGCACGCTGAACCGTTACCCCGAATTTGCTAGACCGCGCCAAAAGCGGTCAGCGCTGAATTTCTCTTTTTGCCAGTTTCTATTGGAAAGCAACAATGCCGTATACACCGATGAGCGATCTTGGACAGCAGGGCCTGTTTGACATCACGCGCACACTTTTACAACAGCCCGATCTCGGCGCGCTGAGCGATGCCCTGACGCGGCTGGTCAGGCAATCAGCGCTGGCGGACAGCGCCGCCATTGTGCTCTGGCATAGCGCAACCCACCGCGCGAGCTATTTCTCAACGCGTGATAACGGCAAAATCTTCGAATATGAAGATGAAACGTTTCTGGCCCACGGCCCGGTGCGGCGTATCCTCTCCCGCCCGGAAGCGCTGCACTGCAATTTTGACCAGTTTCGCCAGGCCTGGCCGAAGCTGGCAGAGAGCAATCTTTACCACCCGTTCGGCCACTACAGCATGCTGCCGCTGGCGGTGGAAGGGCAAATTTTTGGCGGCTGCGAGTTTATCCGCGATACCGACCAGCCCTGGAGCGAGGCGGAGTACGAACGCCTGCACACCTTTACCCAGATTGTGGCCGTTGTCGCGGAGCAGATCCAAAGCCGCGTCACCAATAACGTGGACTACGACCTGCTGAGCCGCGAGCGCGATAACTTCCGCATTCTGGTTGCCATCACCAACGCCGTGCTCTCCCGCCTGGACATGGATGAGTTGGTCAGCGAAGTGTCAAAAGAGATCCATCACTATTTTAAAATCGATGCCATCAGCATTGCGCTACGCGGCAACCGGAAAGGCAAGCTGAACATCTACTCCACCCACTACCTTGATGAAGCCAACCCGGCGCACGAGCAGAGCGAAGTGGACGAAGCGGGAACGCTGTCCGAGCGGGTATTTAAAAGCAAAGAGATCCTGCTGCTCAATCTCAATGAACAGGATCCGGTAGCCCCCTACGAGCGGATGTTGTTCAACACCTGGGGCAACAAGATCCAGACCCTGTGCCTGCTGCCGTTGATGTCCGGCAACACCATGCTCGGCGTGCTTAAACTGGCGCAGTGCGATGAGGCCGTATTTACTACCGCCAACCTGAAGCTGCTGCGCCAGATCGCCGAGCGTATCTCCATTGCGCTGGATAACGCCCTCGCCTATCAGGAGATCCACCGCCTGAAGGAGCGGCTGGTGGACGAAAACCTGGCGCTGACCGAGCAGCTCAACAACGTGGACAGCGAGTTTGGCGAAATCATCGGACGCAGCGATGCCATGTACAGCGTCCTTAAGCAGGTGGAAATGGTGGCGCAGAGCGACAGCACGGTGCTGATCCTCGGTGAAACCGGTACCGGGAAAGAGCTGATTGCCCGGGCGATCCACAACCTGAGCAACCGCAACAGCCGCCGGATGGTGAAGATGAACTGCGCGGCGATGCCTGCGGGCTTACTGGAAAGCGACCTGTTCGGCCACGAGCGCGGCGCCTTTACCGGCGCCAGCAGCCAGCGGCTGGGCCGTTTTGAACTGGCGGATAAAAGCTCGTTGTTCCTCGACGAAGTGGGCGATATGCCGCTGGAGCTTCAGCCCAAGCTGCTGCGCGTTTTGCAGGAGCAGGAGTTCGAGCGCCTCGGCAGCAACAAGCTGATCCAGACCGACGTGCGTCTTATTGCCGCCACCAATCGCGATCTAAAAAAAATGGTCGCCGACCGCGAGTTTCGCAGCGATCTTTACTATCGCCTGAACGTCTTCCCGATCTGCCTGCCGCCGCTGCGCGAGCGCCCGGAAGATATTCCGCTGCTGGTGAAAGCCTTTACCGCGAAGATTGCCCGCCGGATGGGGCGAAATATCGACAGTATTCCTGCCGAAACGCTACGCACACTCTCGGCGATGGAGTGGCCGGGGAACGTGCGCGAGCTGGAAAACGTCATTGAACGCGCGGTCCTGCTGACCCGCGGGAACGTGCTCCAGCTCTCCCTGCCAGAGGTTACTCCTTCTGAAACGACCGTGACCGCAACCGAGCTTGCGAAAGAGGGAGAAGATGAATATCAGCTCATTATGCGAGTGCTGAAGGAGACCAACGGCGTGGTAGCCGGACCGAAAGGTGCGGCGCAACGGCTGGGGCTGAAGCGTACCACCCTGCTCTCGCGCATGAAGCGTCTGGGAATCGATAAAGAGAGTCTGAATTAACCCGTCATTCCGGCGACGTCGCCCTGCGCGTAATTTGTCGCCCACTGCGGCGCGGAGCCGGTTATTTTTTGGGCCGATACTTTTCGGGTAATTCCGGAACCGGACGGCGATCGTCGATCAGATGACGGATGGTCAGAATCGGATGGCGCCATAACATACGTGGCCCTGCCCAGCGCATCACCTGCTTCATCTCTTCCCGTCGGGCGGGCTGATAACAGTGCACAGGGCACTGTTTGCAGGCAGGTTTTTCCTCACCAAACACGCATTTATCCAGCCGCTTATCGGCATAAGCCTTGAGCGCTGAATAGTGCCCCTCTTCTTTTATGGCGTGCGGACACCTGTTTTCGTACAGGGCGATCATTCTGGCGATCGTCTTTTTTTCTCGTGAAATACGTTTACCGGACATAACGTCGTCCTCAACAATAAAGTGCATTTATAATACCCTTTTATCCGCACATTTTCAGTCATTGCATTCCATTTTCTGAAGCGCCCTTCCAGAATTACCCCGCCCCCCGCTGCGTTTTACTGGTATTTTATACAGGCATAAATAACCACCTTTGACCGCATTCACCGGAGAGCTTATGCAAGAGATCGCGATCGCCAAACCCTATCGTCACTTGAAAGTGGGTTACTTCAGAAAACGTCATGAAGACCGTAAAACGAAAATTCCAAAACGCTACAGCGTACACGCAGCGCTGAGCCTGAAAGGCGACTGGCTTGAGCAAGCGGGATTTACCACCAACTCGCAGGTTCGGGTGGGCGTCGAGCACGGGAAAATCATCATTGAATTAATGGTGGAAGATGCCTCGTAAAGTCGTGACTTTTTTCTGCGCCGCACCTTTTTTTCATGCGACAATAGAAGGAACAATCGGCCATTGAGCCGCTCAAAGCGTAATATTTTCAAAGAAATGGATATCATAACTCCATGAGCACAATCGACAATTTCGACGCGCATACGCCAATGATGCAGCAGTACCTGAAGCTGAAGGCACAGCATCCGGAAATTTTGCTGTTTTACCGTATGGGCGATTTTTACGAGCTTTTTTATGACGATGCGAAACGTGCGTCTCAGCTGCTCGACATTTCCCTGACGAAACGTGGCGCGTCGGCAGGCGAGCCCATCCCGATGGCAGGTATCCCGCATCACGCGGTTGAAAACTATCTGGCGAAGCTGGTGAACCAGGGTGAGTCTGTCGCTATCTGCGAACAAATTGGCGACCCGGCCACGTCGAAAGGCCCCGTTGAGCGCAAGGTCGTACGCATCGTGACGCCGGGAACCATCAGCGATGAGGCCCTGCTTCAGGAGCGCCAGGATAACCTGCTGGCGGCGATCTGGCAGGACGGTAAAGGGTTTGGCTACGCCACGCTGGATATCAGCTCCGGTCGTTTTCGCCTGAGTGAACCGGCTGACCGTGAAACCATGGCGGCTGAACTACAGCGCACCAATCCGGCAGAACTGCTTTATGCAGAGGATTTCGCCGAGACGGCGCTGATTGAAGGTCGCCGCGGCCTGCGTCGTCGTCCACTGTGGGAGTTCGAAATTGATACCGCGCGCCAGCAGCTGAACCTGCAATTTGGCACGCGCGATTTGATTGGCTTTGGCGTAGAAAATGCCCCGCGCGGGCTGTGTGCCGCAGGCTGCCTGTTGCAGTACGTTAAGGATACGCAGCGTACCGCCCTGCCCCATATCCGTTCCATTACCATGGAGCGTCAGCAGGACAGCATCATCATGGATGCCGCCACGCGCCGCAACCTGGAGATCACTCAGAACCTCGCTGGCGGCATGGAAAATACGCTGGCGTCGGTTCTCGACAGCACGGTTACCCCCATGGGCAGCCGTATGCTCAAACGCTGGCTGCATATGCCGATCCGCAATACCGACACGCTGATCGGCCGCCAGCAAACCATTGCCGCATTGCAGGATCGTTACACCGACTTGCAGCCGGTGCTGCGTCAGGTGGGTGATCTTGAGCGTATCCTGGCGCGCCTGGCACTGCGCACCGCGCGTCCACGCGATCTTGCCCGTATGCGTCACGCGTTCCAGCAGTTGCCGGAACTGCGTGCTCAGCTGGGAGAGATCGACAGCGCGCCAGTGCAGAAGCTGCGCGAAACCATGGGCGAATTTACCGAGCTTCGCGAACTGCTGGAACGCGCCATCATTGATGCGCCGCCTGTTCTGGTGCGGGATGGCGGGGTTATTGCTCCAGGTTATAACGAAGAGCTGGACGAATGGCGTGCGCTGGCCGATGGCGCGACGGATTATCTGGATAAGCTGGAAATCCGCGAGCGTGAACGTCTGGGGCTCGACACCCTGAAAGTCGGCTACAACGCGGTACACGGTTACTATATCCAGATCAGCCGTGGGCAGAGCCACCTGGCACCGATTCACTACGTTCGCCGCCAGACGCTGAAAAATGCCGAGCGCTACATTATTCCCGAGCTGAAAGAGTACGAAGACAAAGTGCTCACGTCGAAAGGTAAAGCGCTGGCGCTGGAGAAACAGCTGTATGACGAGCTGTTCGACATCCTGATGCCGCACCTGGCTGACCTGCAACTGAGCGCCGCTGCGCTGGCCGAGCTGGATGTCCTGGTAAACCTGGCCGAGCGCGCCGATACGCTGAACTACACCTGTCCGACCTTTACTGACAAACCCGGCATTCGCATTACCGAAGGCCGCCACCCGGTGGTTGAGCAGGTGCTGAACGAACCGTTTATTGCCAACCCGTTGAACCTGTCACCGCAGCGAAGAATGCTGATCATTACCGGCCCCAACATGGGCGGTAAAAGCACCTATATGCGCCAGACAGCCCTTATCGCGCTGCTCGCCTACATCGGCAGCTACGTTCCGGCGCAGAAAGTTGAGATTGGCCCTATCGACCGTATCTTCACCCGTGTGGGTGCGGCGGACGATCTGGCGAGCGGTCGCTCTACATTTATGGTCGAGATGACCGAAACCGCCAACATTCTGCATAACGCAACAGAGAACAGTCTGGTGTTGATGGACGAAGTAGGACGCGGTACCTCCACCTATGACGGCTTGTCCCTGGCCTGGGCGTGCGCGGAAAGTCTGGCAAATAAAATCAAGGCGCTGACGCTGTTCGCAACGCACTATTTCGAACTGACACAGCTGCCAGAGAAAATGGAAGGCGTGGCTAACGTCCACCTTGATGCGCTTGAGCACGGCGACACCATCGCCTTTATGCACACGGTGCAGGACGGCGCGGCAAGCAAGAGTTATGGCCTGGCCGTCGCGGCGCTGGCGGGCGTGCCGAAAGAGGTGATCAAGCGCGCGCGTCAGAAACTGCGTGAGCTGGAAAGTTTGTCACCGAATGCGGCGGCGACGCAGATAGATGGTACGCAGATGTCACTGCTAGCGGTCCCGGAAGAGACCTCTCCGGCCGTGGAAGCGCTGGAAAATCTCGACCCGGATTCCCTGACGCCGCGACAGGCGCTGGAGTGGATTTATCGGTTGAAGAGTCTGGTTTAGTTCTCTGCGGTCTTTTTTGCCGGGTGACGGCTTCGCCTTACCCGGCCTACAAAACCCGTAGGCCCGGTAAGCGTAGCGCCACCGGGCAAAGGACCGCACAATATTATCGCCCGGTAAGCGCAGCCGCCACCGGGCTTTTTTTACAGCAGCGGCGGGATCGTCGGCACCTGCGGCGCCTCATCAATATCCTTCTGCGTCATGCGGAACGCTTCCGGGTAATGCTCGCGGCTGGTACGGCGCAGCGGTTCGGTATCGCGCCAGGTATACAGACAGTGCTGACACTGGTATACCGTCCAGACACCTTTCACCGGTGATGTTGCCATCACTTCAATATGTTCATCGGCACAACGTGGACAAATCATTTTTTCCTCCTTATTGACGTGCCGCCAGCATCGCGGTCAGTTTTTCGGCCCAGGCTTTGGTTTCAGGAAGATCCTGTACCGGCTGGCTGTAGTGACCACGGTTGTCCGGGGCAACAGGGGTGGTGGCATCAATGATCAGCTTGTCAGTGATCCCCGCCGGGCTGGAGCCGGGGTCAAGCTCGAGCACAGACATATTCGGTAGCTGCACCAGATCGCCTGCCGGATTGACCTTCGATGACAGCGCCCACATCACCTGCGGCAGGTTAAACGGATCGACGTCTTCATCCACCATAATCACCATTTTCACGTAACCCAGACCGTGTGGCGTGGTCATGGCGCGGAGCCCGACCGCACGGGCAAAACCGCCGTAACGCTTTTTAGTGGAGATAATCGCCAGCAGACCGTGGGTGTACATGGCGTTTACCGCCTGCACTTCCGGGAATTCAGCCTTCAGCTGCTGATAGAGCGGTACGCAGGTGGCGGGCCCCATCAGATAATCAATCTCGGTCCACGGCATGCCCAGGTAGAGAGATTCGAAAATCGGTTTAGTGCGGTAAGAAACTTTGTCGATACGCACAACCGTCATGTTGCGCCCGCCGGAGTAGTGACCGGTAAACTCACCGAAGGGCCCTTCAATTTCACGTTTCCGGCCTTCAATCACCCCTTCCAGGATCACTTCCGACCCCCACGGCACATCGAAACCGGTCAGCGGAGCCGTCGCAATCGGATACGGGCTTTCACGTAGCGCACCGGCCATCTCATACTCGGATTGATCGTATTTCAGCGGCGTGGCGCCCATCAGGGTGATGATCGGATCGTTACCCAGCGTAATGGCAATTGGCAGGTCTTCGCCGCGCTCTTCTGCCTTATGCAGATGCAACGCAATATCGTGCATCCGCACCGGTTGCAGGCCGAGCTTACGCTTGCCCTTCACTTCCATACGATAGATCCCGACGTTCTGCTTGCCGAAGTGATCGGGGTCGAGCGGATCGCGGGAGACAACGCATGCTTTATCGAGATAAAAGCCCCCGTCACCGTCGTTCAGGCGGAACAGCGGCAGAATGTCGAACAGGTTAATGTCTTCCCCGTCCACCGTGTTCTGCGCCCAGGCCGGGTTTGCACGACGCTCTGGCGCGACGGGAAATTTGTCCCAGCGACGAATAAACTCGTCGATCTGTTTTTTCACCGGGGTATTCGCCGGCAGCCCCATCGAAATAGCGTGGTTTTGCCACGAGCCGATAGTGTTCATCACCACACGGGCATCGGTGAAACCGCGAATATTATCGAACCACAGCGCAGGCGCGCCATCGCCAATGCGCCCGGTAGCGTTGGCGGCCGCCGCTAAATCCGGCTCAGCGTTTACCTCTTCCTCAATTTTCAGCAGCTGCCCTTGCTCATCGAGCGCCTGCAAGAAGCTTCTCAAATCATCAAATGCCATCTTTATTCTCCTGTGAAAAATGTTTCGCTGCCTGCAAACCTTCCCAGCGTCGGGCTTTTTTATGCTCCAGACCGAACTGGTCGAGAACGCGGGTCACGATATGATGGGTAATGTCATCGGCGGTTTGCGGGTGGTTGTAGTACGCAGGCATAGGCGGCACCATCGCCACGCCCATGCGGGAAAGGGCAAGCATGTTCTCGAGATGGATGGTGCTGAGCGGCGTCTCACGGGGAACCAGCACCAGCTTGCGTCCCTCTTTCAGCACCACGTCTGCCGCACGCCCTACCAGCCCTTCGGCGTAGCCCGCGCGGATACCCGCCAGCGTTTTCATGCTGCACGGGATGACGATCATGCCGTCGGTGCGAAACGAGCCGGAGGAGATGGTGGCAGCCTGATCGGCCGGGCTATGGACGACATCCGCCAGGGCAGCAACGTCATGCGCAGTGAAGGGCGTTTCCAGCTCAATCGTGGTTTTTGCCCACTTCGACATCACCAGATGCGTTTCCACCTCCGGCATTTCCCGCAGCGCCTGCAACAACTCCACGCCTAATGGCGCACCCGTTGCGCCCGTCATTCCCACAATCAATCTCATTCAGCACCTCAATTAGTTTGTTCGTATACGAACATATTAATTAAACTACGCCTTGATCCTGCTGCTGACAAGATCGTTCGCATACGATCACACTAATCGCTAAAAAACTCTCGCGTTAAAATTCAGCCCGAGAGCGGCTATCATAGAGGGAGTATTTTTCCGTCGGAGTGTCCATGGAGTTAAGACAAGAAGCTTTCCACCTGCTACGTCAGCTTTTTCAACAGCATACCGCCCAGTGGCAGCACGCATTGCCCGAACTGACAAAGCCACAGTATGCGGTGATGCGGTCAATTGCTGAAAATCCTGGCATTGAGCAGGTTGCCCTGACTGAAGTCGCGGTGAGCACCAAAGCGACGCTGGCAGAAATGCTGAGCCGCATGGAAGCACGCGGCCTGGTCAGGCGCGAGCACGATCCGGCGGACAAGCGCCGTCGGTTTGTCTTTCTGACGGCCGAAGGTGAGGCCCTGCTTGAGAGCAGTAAACCGATTGGAAATGAGGTGGATGAGGCGTTTTTAGGGCGCCTTAACGGCGCGGAACGAGAGCAATTTTCAGCGCTCATTAAAAAGATGATGCAGGATTAAGTAACCCTGACGCGCATAAAATCAATAAATGTTCGCACTTTCGCGGGCACATGCCGGGCATCAGGATAAACGGCATAGATGCCCTGCTGAGCGAACGTGTACGCCGGTAACAGCGAGACCAGTTCCCCTGCATCCAGTGCGTTTCGCACCAGCCACTCCGGCAGCAGCGCCACTCCACATCCCGCGAGGGCAAAAGCCATCAGCGCCTGGGCGCTGTCTGCATACAGGCGCGGCGCTCTCTTGATCTCAAAGGAAATCGGCTGCTCATCAACACCTCTCACCTGCCAGCGCAGCGGCGAGGTTAAACGCTCATGAATGATCCAGTCCGCTTCCGCCAGCTGCTCCAGCGAGTTAACCGGATGGTTTGCCAGCCAGCCTGGCGTTGCCACGGGCAGGATGGTGAAGGAGGTCATCAACGCGGCGTGGTAGCGCGAATCTGCAAGCGTGCCGAGCCGGATAGCGACATCGAAGCGCTCGGCGATAAGATCGGCATGCAAAGAGGACGAGACATGCCGCACGCGAAGGTCCGGGTGCAGCTGGCTAAATTCAGCCAGCAAAGGCACCACCACCTGCGAGCCATATTCGGGCGTGGTGGTGATCCGCAGTTCTCCCGTCAGCCCGGCGTGGTTGGCGCGAACATCATCCTGCAATCGCTCTGCATCCCGTAACAGCATCACGCTTCGTTGATGAAAGAGCTTCCCCGCCTCGGTCAGCTTCAGGCGTCGGGTGGTTCGCAGCAACAGGGTGACGCCCAGCTCCTCTTCAAGCTGACGAATATGAAAGCTGACCACCGCTTTTGTCAGCCCCATCGCCTCCGCTGCGGCGGTGAAACTGCCGGTGTCCGCTACGGCGATAAACATCGCCGTACGCTGTAAATTAAGCATCGCTTACCTGGTTAACTGTCAAAATAATGTTGACAGTATATCGTGCTTTGTCGCGTTTATCCGTAACGCGCGGGCCGATACGATACGCCACCTCACCGGAGGAACTTCCATGACGTATCGCAGCAAAATCGCCGTCGTCTTTCTGCTCGGCTTTTTCCTTGATTTGATAAACATGTTTATTGCCAGTATCGCCTTTCCGGCGATGGCTCGTGCTTTCAATACCACACCTTCCGCGCTTGCCTGGGTAAGTAACGGATACATTGCCGGGCTGACGCTAGTCATCCCTTTCAGCAGTATCCTGACGCGCCGCGTCGGGCCGAAGCGCGTTATCCTGCTCTCACTGCTTCTCTTTAGCGCGGCCTCCGTTGCGGCGGGTCTCTCATCTTCGCTGGAAAGTCTGATTGCCTGGCGAGTCGTACAGGGCGCCGGAGGGGGTTTACTGATCCCGGTTGGTCAGGCGCTGACCTGGCAACAGTTTAAGCCTCATGAGCGGGCCAGACTCTCCTCGGCGGTGATGCTGGTCGCACTGCTTGCCCCCGCGTGCTCACCGGCTGTGGGCGGTATGCTGGTTCAGACATTCAGCTGGCGCTGGATTTTTTTTGCCACCCTGCCCGTCGCCATTGTCACCTTTGCTTTGGCCTGCGCGTGGCTTAAAACAGAACCGTCGCCGATAAACACCACCAGGACAGTAAACCTGTCTTTGCTGACGGATCCGCTGTTGCGCTTATCCATGCTTATCTATGTGTGCGTACCCGGCATCTTTATCGGCGTGAACGTAACGGGCATGTATTACCTCCAGAGCGAGGCCAATATGACACCCGCCGCAACGGGCATGCTTATGCTGCCGTGGTCTGTGGCTTCGTTTGTGGCTATCACCGCGACAGGACGCTATTTCAACCGTATCGGCCCCCGGCCGCTGGTGGTCATCGGTTGCCTTTTGCAGGCGACGGGCATTCTGCTTTTAGTTAACGTCGGCCCGGCAATGCTGCTACCTGCCGTTGCGTTTGCGCTGATGGGCGCGGGGGGAAGCCTTTGCAGCAGTACGGCTCAGAGCAGCGCGTTTTTGACGATGCGACCGAAAGATATGCCCGATGCCAGCGCGCTATGGAATCTGAATCGTCAGTTGAGCTTTTTTGCGGGCGCTCTGCTGCTGGCGCAGGCGCTGAGCTTCATGCAGGATTATCTCGCGCCGCTGGCCGCCTGGCACTGGATGTTTGTTTTTGCCGCAGTCATCACCCTACTGCCCATACTGTACGTTTACCGTCTTAACAACACGCAGTTACTTGCGCAACTGCAACAGGAGCAACCATGACCCATTTCGAACAAGAGATCCTCGACATTCACGTCGCCCTTGAAAACTGGTTAGGTGCAGGCGAAGGCGATGGGGACGCCCTGCTCGCCCGTTTCCGTCCGGATTTTCTGATGGTTCCACCGAGTGGCAACCCTTTAGATCATCACGCGCTTGCCCAATTTTTATATGCGCAGCGGGGAACCCGACCGGGGCTCAGGATCGACATTGATGCGTTAACAACGCTTCAGACATGGGACAACGGCGCAGTGCTCCATTACCGGGAGACGCAAACCCGGCCAGGCCAGCCCGTCAACGTGCGCTGGTCAACCGCAGTGCTTAATCAGGAAGGGGATAACATCACCTGGCGTTTGCTGCACGAAACGGCGCAGCCGTAAGGCATAAAAAAGGCCCGTCTCACGACGGGCCTTTTCTGACGAATGGTTGCTTACTCGCGGAACAGCGCTTCGATATTCAGACCTTGCCCTTGCAGGATTTCACGCAGGCGGCGTAGTCCTTCAACCTGAATCTGACGAACACGTTCACGGGTCAGGCCAATCTCACGACCGACGTCTTCCAGTGTCGCAGCTTCATACCCCAGTAAACCGAAACGACGTGCCAGCACTTCACGCTGTTTGGCGTTCAGTTCGAACAACCATTTGACGATGCTCTGTTTCATGTCATCGTCCTGCGTGGTGTCTTCCGGGCCGTTGTCTTTTTCATCGGCCAGGATGTCCAGCAGCGCTTTTTCGGAGTCGCCACCCAGCGGGGTGTCAACCGAGGTAATGCGCTCGTTGAGACGCAGCATACGGCTTACGTCATCAACCGGTTTGTCGAGTTGCTCTGCAATCTCTTCCGCACTTGGCTCGTGGTCCAGTTTATGGGACAACTCGCGCGCGGTACGCAGATAAACATTCAACTCTTTGACAATGTGGATCGGCAGTCGAATCGTACGGGTCTGGTTCATAATAGCCCGTTCGATGGTCTGACGAATCCACCAGGTCGCGTAGGTTGAGAAACGGAACCCGCGTTCCGGGTCAAACTTCTCAACTGCGCGGATGAGACCTAAGTTGCCCTCTTCAATCAGATCCAGCAGAGCCAGACCACGATTGCCGTAACGGCGGGCAATTTTCACGACCAGTCGCAGGTTACTTTCGATCATGCGACGACGCGAGGCAACATCACCACGCAAAGCACGACGTGCGAAATAGACTTCTTCTTCGGCCGTTAGCAGTGGGGAGTAACCAATCTCCCCAAGGTAAAGCTGAGTCGCGTCCAGCACACGCTGTGTGGCACCCTGCGATAACAGCTCTTCTTCAGCCAAATCGTTATCACTGGGTTCCTCTTCTACTAAGGCTTTTTCGTCAAAAGCCTCTGCTCCGTTCTCATCAAATTCCGCGTCTTCATTTAAATCATGAACTTTCAGCGTATTCTGACTCATAAGGTGGCTCCTACCCGTGATCCCTGGACGAGACACCCTGGCTGGCATGCCCCGTCAATTTATCGCTGCGGTAAATATTGCAGCGGGTTTACGGATTTCCCCTTGTAACGAATTTCAAAATGCAAGCGTGTAGAACTGGTTCCGGTGCTACCCATGGTAGCGATTTTTTGCCCCGCCTTAACTTCTTGTTGTTCCCGGACCAGCATAGTGTCGTTATGGGCGTAGGCACTCAGGTAATCATCATTATGTTTGATGATAATAAGATTACCGTAACCGCGCAGTGCGTTACCGGCATAGACAACGCGCCCGTCTGCGGTCGCGATGATTGCCTGTCCTTTACTGCCTGCGATATCGATCCCTTTGTTGCCCCCCTCAGAGGTAGCGAAGTTCTCGATAATCTTGCCGTCAGTTGGCCAGCGCCAGGTGGTGATTGACGAGCTGGCATTCTGACTGCTTGCAGTCGGTACAGTAGAGCTAACCACAGGTGCCGTAGTCGGTGCTGTGACAACAGTCGCAGTACCTTTATTATTCGGCAACATTTTGTTAGCACTCTGATCACCTGAATCCTCAGAATACGTAATTACAGGTTGTGAAGCAACCACCGTGGTGATTTTTTGTGCAGGGGTGACGCTGTTATTTTGCGCAGTTACGTCGGCCGCTGAAACGGTGTTGCCTGGCGTAAGCGGTGTCCCCGTCGCGTTGCCAACCTGAAGCGTTTGCCCGACTTCCAGACCATACGGGGCCTGGACGTTGTTTCGCTGTGCCAGATCGCGGAAATCGTTCCCGGTGATCCAGGCAATATAGAACAGCGTATCGCCGCGCTTCACGGTATAGGTGCTGCCGCCGGTATAGCTACCTTTCGGAATGTTCCCATACTTACGGTTATACACTATGCGGCCATTTTCGGTCTGAACAGGCTGATCCACTGGCTGAATCTGCGAAGGCTGCGTAACTGGACGCTGAACCGGCTGGATCTGCGGAGTTTGCTGCGCCGTGGACGTGCCCATTTTAGGCGGAGGGGTAATCAACATTCCGCTGGACGTGTTACCCGAGCCGCTGGTTCCATTGACGGAACTGACGGGCGCAGGTGCATTGTCAGAACTTGTACAGCCTGCCAGCCAGAGCGAAACCAGTGATAATGCCGCAACACGGCTGATGGTGAATTTTGGGCTTCCCGCGCTCATTTATCCCCCAGGAATGTGTTAACTACCAGTGACTTAAAAATAACCGTGATGGCACGAACCTATCGCGCCACACCATACTCTGAATTTGCCTCAATAACCCTGGAAAAATCCGAGTCTCAGGCCAGCTCGCCCTTAACCAGGGGCACAAAGCGCACGGCTTCCACGGTATCGATAATAAACTCGCCGCCGCGTCGACGAACGCGCTTTAAAAGCTGCTGCTCATCGCCGACGGGCAAAACTAGAATGCCGCCCTCGTCCAGCTGCGAGAGAAGTGCAGCGGGAATTTCAGGTGGCGCGGCCGTGACTATTATGGCGTCAAACGGGGCGCGAGCCTGCCAACCCTGCCATCCATCGCCGTGGCGTGTCGATACATTATGTAAATCAAGCTGTTTCAGGCGACGGCGCGCCTGCCACTGCAAGCCTTTAATCCGTTCCACGGAACAGACATGGTGCACAAGGTGGGCCAGGATCGCGGTCTGATACCCTGAACCGGTGCCAATTTCCAGCACCCGGGAGTCTGGCGTTAACTCCAGAAGCTCCGTCATACGCGCCACCATGTAAGGCTGCGAAATCGTCTGGCCTTGCCCGATGGGCAGCGCCACGTTTTCCCACGCTTTGTGTTCAAACGCCTCATCTACAAACTTCTCACGAGGAACCTGGGCAAGTGCATCCAGCACCTGCTCGTTGGCGATCCCCTGTGCGCGTAATTGTTCCAGAAGAGTTTGTACACGTTTACTTACCATTGCGCGTTCACTCCGACCCGATCTAACCAGTCCGACACCACATCATGCGCGCTATAAGCGGTTAAATCTACGTGCAACGGCGTAACGGAAACGTAACCCTCATCCACAGCAGCGAAGTCGGTGTCTGGCCCGGCATCGCATTTATCTCCCGGCGGGCCGATCCAGTACAGGGTATTGCCGCGCGGATCCTGCTGGGGAATAACCTGATCGGCCGGATGGCGACTGCCGCAGCGCGTCACGCGGATCCCTTTGATCTCGTCCAGCGGGAGATCCGGCACGTTAATATTGAGGATACGTCCGGTACGCAGCGGCTCGCGGCCAAGCGCACGGAGAATAGAGCAGGTTACCGCGGCGGCAGTGTCATAGTGGGTGTGGCCGTTTAACGAGACCGCCAGCGCCGGGAACCCCAGGTGACGCCCCTCCATCGCCGCGGCCACGGTGCCGGAGTAAATCACATCATCGCCAAGATTCGGCCCGGCATTGATGCCGGAGACCACAACATCCGGCCGCGGGCGCATCAGCGCATTTACGCCCAGAAACACGCAGTCGGTCGGCGTCCCCATCTGGACGGCAATATCGCCATTCTCAAAGGTAAAGGTGCGAAGTGAAGACTCCAGCGTCAATGAGTTAGACGCGCCACTGCGGTTACGATCGGGAGCCACGACCTGCACATCCGCAAATTCGCGGAGGTGTTTCGCCAGCGTCTGAATACCTGGCGCATGGATCCCGTCATCGTTACTCAGCAATATTCGCATAATCACCCGACGTGTTGATAAGTTCCCTGACAACACTGGTGGCAAAGCTACCTGCCGGCAGCCAGAAGCGTAACTCGACGGTTACGTCATCCCACCAGTTCCAGCTCAGCTGTTGCGGGTAGAGGAGCATCGCACGGCGCGCCGCCTCGACTTTTTCCCGCACCAGCAATGATTGTAATTCTGGCGCATCCGCCACCGCTGACTGCTCAGCGGCCAGCGCCTCGCCCTGGGTTCCCCAGTCGCCTGAGCCCGGCAAGGCGGCGGTAATCATCAGCGCTTTAGCGTCCACGCGCGACTGGGCATCGGCCATCTCATCGGCCGTTGCCACAAACCAGCTTCCGCGTCCCGCTAATTGTAGCGCATCGCCGACAACAACTTGATTCGCGTCCGGTTTTTTCAGCCGTTCGCTCACAATCTGATTAAACAACGCACTGCGGGCTGCCGACAACCAAAAACTGCGTTTATTCCTGTCGCGCACCGGCGCGCTGCTTTGCGCCCAGCGCAGCGCGCCCAGCAGGTTGCTGCCACCAATGCCAAAGCGCTGTGCGCCAAAATAGTTTGGCACGCCGCGTTCGGTAATGGCCTTAAGGCGTCTTTCAACGTCATCGCGGTCGGTCACTTCACGCAGCACCAGCGTGAAATCGTTGCCTTTCAACGCTCCCGGACGCAATTTGCGTTTGTGGCGGGCATACTCCAGTACCTTACAGCCCTCAAGCTCAAATTTGCTTAAATCGGGCATGGCATTGCCGGGCACGCGGGCGCAAAGCCACTGTTCGGTCACGGCATGCTTATCCTTTTGACCGGCAAAGCTCACCTCGCGGGCGTGAATGTTGAGGAATTTTGCCAGCGCGTCCGCCACGAAGCGGGTGTTGCAGCCGTTTTTCAGAATGCGCACCAGGATGTGCTCGCCTTCGCCGTCCGGCTCAAAACCCAGATCTTCCACTACCACGAAATCTTCAGGGTTGGCTTTCAGCAGCCCCTTGCCCTGCGGTTTACCGTGCAGATACGTCAGGTTGTCGAAATCCGTCATTTGGCCGCCTTCACCAGCAGCGCCACGGCTTCACAGGCAATGCCTTCGCCACGACCGGTAAAGCCCAGCTTCTCCGTGGTGGTCGCTTTGACGTTGACGTCGTCCATATGGCAGCCCAGATCTTCAGCGATAAACACGCGCATCTGAGGGATGTGCGGCAGCATCTTCGGTGCCTGAGCAATGATCGTCACATCAACGTTGCCGAGGGTGTAGCCTTTGGCCTGAATACGACGCCAGGCTTCGCGCAGCAGTTCGCGGCTGTCTGCGCCTTTAAAAGCAGGATCGGTGTCCGGGAACAGTTTGCCAATGTCGCCCAATGCGGCGGCACCCAGCAGCGCGTCGGTCAGCGCATGCAGCGCCACGTCGCCATCAGAATGCGCCAGCAGACCTTTTTCGTAAGGAATGCGCACGCCGCCAATGATAATTGGGCCAACGCCGCCAAAGGCGTGTACATCAAAACCGTGTCCAATACGCATTATGCCTTCTCCTGAGGGGTCGTACGGGTAAGATAAAATTCCGCGAGCTGTAAGTCTTCCGGGCGCGTCACTTTTATATTATCAGCGCGCCCTTCAACAAGCGTTGGGTGGAAACCGCAATACTCCAGCGCCGAGGCTTCGTCCGTAATGGTCGCACCTTCTTTAAGCGCACGCGTTAAGCAGTCGTGGAGTAATTGGAGGGGAAAAAATTGCGGCGTCAGCGCGTGCCATAAATCCACGCGCTCGACGGTGTGGGCAATCGCCGGTTTACCCGGTTCGGCACGCTTCATGGTGTCACGCACCGGGGCGGCCAGAATGCCGCCCACGTTACTGGTTTCACTCAGGGCCAGCAGACGTGACAGATCGTCGTGATGCAGACAGGGACGCGCGGCATCGTGCACCAGCACCCACTGCGCGTTCCCGGCAGCCTGAATGCCCGCCAGAACAGAGTCGGCCCGCTCGGCGCCGCCGTCAACAACGCTAATCTGAGGATGATGTGCCAGCGGGAGTTGCGCAAAACGCGCATCGCCGGGGCTGATGGCAATAACCACGCGTTTCACCCGGGCATGCGCCAGCAGCGCTGCCACGGCGTGCTCGAGGATCGTTTTATCACCAATTGAGAGGTACTGCTTGGGACACTCTGTCTGCATGCGCCGGCCAAAACCTGCGGCCGGCACCACGGCACAGACGTCCGAAAAAGTTGCTGCCATGTCGTAATCCTGGGCCTGATTATCGATTGTTTTGTGCGGAGCCCTGATTGCGTTTAGACGCATCCGGAACCAGGCGATAAAACGTTTCGCCCGGCTTAGTCATACTGAGTTCATTGCGTGCGCGCTCCTCAATCGCCTCCTGGCCGCCATTGAGGTCATCAATTTCAGCAAAAAGTTGATCGTTACGCGCTTTAAGTTTGGCGTTTGTCGCCTGCTGTGCCGCGACGTCATCGCTCACCCGGCTGTAGTCGTGCAGTCCGTTTTTGCCGAACCACAGCGAATATTGCAGCCAGACCAGCAAAGCCAGCAACAGCAGCGTTAGTTTACCCATCCTGCCCCCTGAAAAAACGGCATCATCATCCCATAACTTTCCGCTGGACTCTACTGCGGGGTTTTAATTATGCCGTAAGTTAGCCCATCAGCCATAAAAACAGCAGGCCAAAGATGACCACAACGGTGGCGATAGTGATGAGCGTACTATACAGGAGCTTGCCGTTGAAAAGGGAGTGCAGCGCCACGCCCACAACCACCGCAACGGGCATCAGCGCCAGAAAGAAAGGCCAGGTATAGAGGAAGAAAAAGAGGGTGTTACCACCGTAGATCAAAAACGGGATACCCAGCGCCAGTAGCCACGATACGAAGCCGACTATCGCCCCAGGGAAGGACCAGGTCGTCTCGTCGTCGGTCGTTAACGGTTCCGACCCGGTGGTAATCATGTAGTTTTCACTGTTGCGCATAGCTAATCCTGTGACCGTGACTCATCGCTCGGGAAGACAGCTCCCGAACGATACCGTCTCAGGATCTGATAATATCGTCCCGTCTGAGCAGGTCTAATAATTGGCTTACTAAATTTGTTACCAATTGTTGACCTTGCAGATGAATCTCAGGGGATTCAGGCGCTTCGTAAACCGAGTCAATGCCGGTGAAGTTTCGCAGCTCTCCCGCGCGGGCTTTTTTATACAACCCTTTCGGATCGCGCGCTTCGCAGATTGCCAGCGGCGTATCCACAAACACTTCAATAAAGCGATTCTGCCCCACGCGCTCGCGCACCATCTGACGTTCGGCGCGGTGCGGTGAGATAAACGCCGTTAGCACCACCAGCCCGGCATCCGCCATCAGGCTGACGACTTCCCCCACCCGACGAATGTTCTCTTTACGATCTTCATCGCTGAACCCTAAATCGCTGCACAGGCCGTGACGCACGTTGTCGCCGTCCAGCAGGTAGGTGCTCACCCCCTGCTGATGCAGCGCCTCTTCCAGTGCGCCTGCCACCGTGGATTTACCGGAGCCAGACAGCCCGGTAAACCACAGCACAACCCCACGGTGACCGTGGAGCTGTTCGCGCTGGGCGACGGTGACCGGATGAGGATGCCAGACGACGTTCTCATCATGGGCAGCCATTACTTGCCTCCCAGCAGATCGCGTGCGCCCCAGTGCGGGAAGTGCTTACGCACCAGCGCGTTAAGCTCCAGCTCAAACGCGCTGAACTCAGAGGCCACGGCAGCCTGCGCGTTTGGCTCACGCACCATCCCGGCACCGACGGTGACGTTGGTCAGGCGGTCAATGAAGATCAGCCCGCCCGTCACCGGATTCTGCTGATACGGATCCAGCACCAGCGGCTCGTCGAAGGTCATATCCACCAGACCGATGCCGTTCAGCGGCAGCTCGCTCACGTCACGGTGGGTCAGGTTGTTGATGTCCACCTGGAACTGAATGCCGTCCACGCGGGCGCGGGTTTTCTTGCCGGCGATTTTAATGTCATAGCTCTGGCCTGCGGTCAGCGGCTGTTCGGCCATCCACACTACATCCACGGATGCGCCCTGCACCGCCGCCAGCGTTTCCTGCGCGTCGACCAGCAGGTCGCCGCGGCTGATATCAATTTCGTCTTTCAGTACCAGGGTTACCGCTTCACCTGCCCCGGCTTCGTCCAGATCGCCATCAAAGATGACGATACGGGCGATGGTCGATTCCACGCCGGATGGCAGCACCTTGACGCGCTGACCCACCTTCACGGAGCCTGAAGCGAGAGTACCGGAGAAGCCGCGGAAATCGAGGTTCGGACGGTTCACGTACTGCACCGGGAAGCGCATCGGCTGGGTATCGACCACGCGCTGAATTTCAACGGTTTCCAGCACTTCCAGCAGCGTCGGGCCGCTGTACCACGGCATGTTCGCGCTCTGAGAGGCGACGTTATCCCCTTCCAGCGCCGACAGCGGCACAAAGCGAATATCGAGGTTGCCCGGCAGCTGTTCAGCAAAGGTCAGGTAGCTCTGGCGGATCTCGTCGAAACGCGCTTCGCTGTAGTCCACCAGATCCATTTTGTTCACCGCCACCACCAGATGCTTGATCCCCAGCAGCGTAGAGATAAAGCTGTGACGACGAGTCTGATCCAGCACACCTTTACGGGCGTCGATCAGCAGGATCGCCAGGTCACAGGTGGACGCGCCGGTCGCCATGTTACGGGTGTACTGCTCGTGCCCCGGGGTGTCGGCGATAATAAATTTGCGCTTTTCGGTAGAGAAGTAGCGATAGGCGACATCAATGGTAATGCCCTGCTCGCGCTCCGCCTGCAAGCCGTCCACCAGCAGCGCCAGGTCGAGTTTTTCGCCCTGGGTGCCGTGGCGTTTGCTGTCATTGTGCAGGGAAGAGAGCTGATCTTCGTAGATCTGGCGCGTGTCGTGCAGCAGACGACCAATCAGGGTACTTTTCCCGTCATCCACGCTGCCGCAGGTCAGGAAACGCAGCAGGCTTTTGTACTGTTGGGCGTGCAGATAAGCTTCTACGCCGCCTTCATCGGCAATTTGTTGGGCAATAGTCGTATTCATGGCGGCTCCTTAGAAATAACCCTGACGTTTCTTCAGCTCCATGGAGCCTGCCTGGTCGCGGTCAATCACGCGGCCCTGTCGCTCACTGGTGGTCGACACCAGCATCTCCTCGATGATCTCGGGCAGCGTCTGCGCACTGGATTCCACCGCGCCGGTCAGCGGCCAGCAGCCGAGAGTACGGAAACGGACCATCTGTTTTTTGATCACTTCGCCCGGCTGTAAATCAATGCGATCGTCGTCGATCATCATCAGCATGCCGTCGCGCTCCAGCACCGGGCGCTCGGCCGCCAGATACAGCGGAACGATCTCAATATTTTCCAGATAGATGTACTGCCAGATATCCAGCTCGGTCCAGTTGGAGAGCGGGAAGACGCGAATGCTTTCGCCCTTGTTGATCTGGCCGTTGTAGTTGTGCCACAGCTCCGGACGCTGGTTTTTCGGGTCCCAGCGGTGGAAGCGGTCGCGGAAAGAGTAGATACGCTCTTTGGCGCGGGATTTCTCTTCGTCACGTCGCGCGCCGCCGAAGGCCGCATCAAAACCGTATTTATTCAGCGCCTGCTTCAGCCCTTCGGTTTTCATGATGTCGGTATGCTTGGCGCTGCCGTGCACGAACGGGTTGATGCCCATCGCCACCCCTTCCGGGTTTTTGTGCACCAGCAGCTCGCAGCCGTAGGCTTTGGCGGTACGGTCACGAAACTCGTACATCTCGCGGAATTTCCAGCCGGTATCCACGTGTAACAGCGGGAACGGCAGCGTACCCGGATAAAACGCTTTGCGCGCCAGGTGCAGCATGACGCTGGAATCTTTACCGATGGAGTACATCATCACCGGGTTAGAAAACTCGGCGGCCACTTCGCGGATAATGTGGATACTTTCCGCTTCGAGCTGCCGCAGGTGAGTAAGTCGTTTTTGGTCCATAACCGTTCCTTAAGCCAAATTTATAACAGAAGCGCCAAAGCCTTCTGTGTCGGTTGTGTGTTGGAACCAGGCGAGCGTGCTGTGCAGCTGCACCACTTCTCCCACCACGATCAGGGCGGGCATTGGGGCGTCTTTCGCCAGGGTTGCAAGGTCTTGTAAGGTGCCGATGGCGACATGCTGATCGACGCGTGTCCCGCGGGAGATCACCGCTACCGGCGTCGTCGCATCGCGACCGTGCTGAATAAGCTGTTCGCTGATGTCAGCCGCTTTCATCGTGCCCATATAAATCGCCAGCGTTTGTCGGCTCTGGGCGAGATGCGACCAGTCAAACGGCGTGCTGTCGGCTTTATAGTGCCCGGTCACAAAGGTCACGCTCTGGGCGTAATCGCGATGGGTCAGCGGAATACCGGCGTAGGCAGTGACGGCAGACGCCGCTGTAATGCCGGGAACCACCTGGAACGGGACGCCCGCTTCGGCTGCCGCCTGCAACTCCTCGCCACCACGACCAAAGATAAACGGGTCGCCCCCTTTCAGGCGCACCACGGTCTTGCCCGCTTTCGCAGCGGCAATCAGCATCTGGTTGGTGTCGTGCTGGGGCACGGAGTGCTCGCCGGCACGTTTGCCGACGCAAATTTGCTCCGCGTCACGGCGGATCAGCTCGCGAATACCGTCGGTGACCAGGTGGTCATAGAACACGATATCCGCATCCTGAAGAACCTGGAGGCCACGCAGCGTGAGCAGCCCGGCATCGCCCGGCCCGGCGCCCACCAGAATGATCTCTCCGCCCGTACTGCCGGGGTTATCCAGTTCGTCTTCGAGAATTTGTTGCGCCGCCGTCTCGTTACCGGCCTGCATCAGGCTGGCAAAGCGGCCGCGAAACACACGCTCCCAGAAGCGACGGCGTTCCGTCACGCTGGTCAGACGCGTTTTCAAATGGTTGCGCCAGTAGCTGGCCTTCTCCGCCATGCGTCCGAGGCTGGTCGGCAGCAGCGCTTCGATTTTTTCTCTCAGCACGCGCGCCAGCACCGGGGCGGTGCCGCCGGAGGAGATCGCTACCAGCAGCGGCGAGCGGTCGACAATCGACGGGAAGATAAATGAACATAACGGCTGGTCGTCTACCACGTTCACCAGACGGTGACGGGCCTGAGCTGCGTCGGAGATGCGGCGGTTGAGCGCCCGATCTTCGGTTGCCGCAATCACCAGCACCACGCTGTCGATCTGAGACTCTTCAAAATCCGCCTCTGCAACGATCTGCACCTGCGCCCCGGCGCGTTGCAGGAAGGCGATTTTGCGATCGGCAATTTCACCCGTCCCGACAACCAGTACCGGTCGGTCTTTTAAGGCAGCAAAAAGGGGGAGATAGTCCACAGGCAACAACTCACTAACAACCACGAATAAAGGGACTATAGGGGGCGGCTTAGATCGAATGAAATTACGAATTGGAATGAGTAGTTACTCAATGGAATAACGCCGTGGAAAAGCAAATATCAAAAAGTGCTTAACACGCGAAATTTCGGGCATTTAGGAGCAATTCAAATTGTGTCTACCCGATCACAGTTTCATACTATGCGGGTTAAAATTTTGCTCTGTTTTTAAGGACTCACTATGTTTTCCGCAATGCGCCACCGATTCGTTGCCCTGGCGCTCGGCGTTTGCTTTATCCTTCCGGCTCAGGCAAAAAATCAATCTTACGGTGAAATAGCCAGTATGCAGGCGCGGCATATTGCGACGGTCTTTCCGGGCCGTATGACCGGAACCCCAGCCGAGATGCTCTCGGCAGACTATATCCGTCAGCAGTTTGCGGATATGGGCTATGAGAGCGACATTCGCGCTTTCCACAGCCGCTACATCTATACCACACGCAATAAAACGCAAAACTGGCATAACGTAACCGGCAGCACGGTTATTGCGGCGCACGAAGGAAAGGCGGCTGAGCAGATTATTATTATGGCGCACCTTGATACCTACACGCCGTTGAGCGACGCCGATGTCGATAATAACCTCGGCGGGCTGACGCTTCAGGGACTGGATGATAATGCGGCGGGGCTGGGCGTGATGCTTGAGCTGGCCGAACGCCTGAAGAATATTCCGACGAAATACAGCATTCGCTTTGTTGCGACCAGCGGCGAAGAAGAAGGAAAACTCGGCGCTGAGAATCTCCTTAAGCGCATGAGCGCTGAGGAGAAGAAAAATACGTTGCTGGTGATTAACCTCGATAATCTGATCGTGGGGGATAAGCTCTATTTTAATAGCGGACAGAGCACACCGAGCAGCGTACGTAAACTCACCCGCGACCGCGCGCTGGCGCTTGCCCGCACACATGGCGTCTATGCCGCGACAAATCCGGGCGGTAACCCGCAGTATCCTAAAGGCACAGGCTGCTGTAATGACGGTGAAGTGTTTGATAAGGCGGGCATTCCGGTGCTGTACGTCGAGGCGACGAACTGGGCGCTGGGCAAAAAAGATGGCTATCAGCAGCGCAGCAAATCGAAAGCCTTTCCGGACGGGACCAGCTGGCATGATGTGCGGCTGGATAATCAGCAGCACATTGATAAAGCGCTGCCGCAGCGGATTGAGCACCGCAGCCGGGATGTCGTGAAGGTGATGCTGCCGCTGGTGAAGGAGCTGGCGAAAGCGGGGAAAGCCTGATGTCGTTAAGCCCGGTGGCGGCTACGCCTTACCGGGCCTACGTTTCGTGCCGTTGCAGGCCCGGTAAGCGCAGCGCCACCGGGCGAAAAAACATTACCCTTCGTGCAATCCGCACTCGCGCTTCAGCCCAAAGAATCGCGTCTCTTCTTCCGCCATTCCCGGTTCCCATTTACGCGTGGTGTGGGTGTCGCCTACCGACAGGTAGCCTTGATCCCACAGCGGATGGTACTTCAGCCCGTGCTTTTGCAGATACTGGTACACCGTGCGGTTATCCCAGTCGATGATCGGCAGCACTTTGAACACGCCGCGCTGCACCGCCAGCACCGGCAGCGTTGCCCGGCTCCCGGACTGCTCGCGGCGCAGGCCCGCGAACCAGGTCTGAGCGTTCAACTCTTTCAGCGCCCGGTTCATCGGCTCGACCTTGTTGATCTCATTGTATTTCTCAATGCCCTCAACGCCCTGTTCCCACAGCTTGCCGTAGCGCGCCTCCTGCCAGGCCGCGCTTTCCGTCGCGCGGTAAACTTTGAGGTTCAGCTTGAGCTTGTCCGTCAGCTCGTCAATAAACTGGTAGGTCTCCGGGAACAGATAGCCGGTATCGGTGAGGATCACCGGAATGTCCGGGCGGATCCGATTCACCAGGTGCAGGCTGACCGCCGCCTGGATGCCAAAGCTTGACGACAGCACATAGTCACCCGGCAGGTTTTCCAGCGCCCACGCCACGCGCCCTTCGGCGTCGAGTTTTTCCAGCTGGGCGTTGGTTTCTGCCAGGGCCAGAATGCGTTCGACTTTTGGCAGGTCATTTAGGGCGTTTAGATCGAGTACGGACATAAGAACCTCGTTTGCCTGTTTTGCCGGGCGGCACTGCGTTTGCCCGGCCTACAAAACCCGTAGGCCCGGTAAGCGAAGCGCCACCGGGCAAAGGATGTGTTACTCCCAGAAATCCCTGGCGGGATCGAGCACCGGGCGAATGATGCCCGCACGCACCGTAAAGTCGCCGAAGCCTTCACCCGCTTCACGCTCTTTCGCCCAGCGCCCGACAAGCTCGTCGATGGAATCAAGAATTTCCGGTTCCGTAATATTTTCACGGTACATACGCGGAATGCGCGTCCCCATACGGTTGCCGCCAAGGTGCACGTTGTAACGACCCGGCGCTTTGCCCACCAGACCCAGCTCGGCCAGCATCGCGCGACCGCAGCCGTTCGGGCAGCCGGTGACGCGCATAACAATATGCTCGTCCGGAATACCGTGTTTTTCCAGAATCGCTTCCACTTTATCAGTGAAGGACGGCAGGAAACGTTCCGCTTCGGCCATCGCCAGCGGGCAGGTCGGGAACGACACGCAGGCCATCGAGTTTTCACGCTGCGGTTTAACCGCATTCATCAACCCATGATCGCGCGCCAGCTTCTCGATCTTCGCCTTCTGGCTTTCCGGCACGCCGGCAATAATCAGGTTCTGGTTGGCGGTAATGCGGAACTCGCCTTTATGGATCTTAGCAATTTCCAGCAGACCGGTTTTCAGCGGGCGGCCCGGATAATCCAGAATACGACCGTTTTCAATAAACAGCGTCAGGTGCCATTTATTATCGATACCTTTCACCCAGCCAATGCGATCGCCGCGACCGGTGAATTCGTAAGGGCGGATCGGCTCAAACTTGATCCCCGCGCGACGCTCCACTTCTTCTTTGAACGTCTCGACGCCTACACGCTCCAGGGTGTATTTGGTTTTCGCGTTTTTACGGTCGGTACGGTTGCCCCAGTCGCGCTGGGTAGTAACCACCGCCTCAGCCACGGCCAGCGTGTGCTCCAGCGGCAGGAAGCCGAACTCGCTCGCGGTGCGGGCGTAGGTTTTCTTGTTCCCATGCTCGATGGACAAACCGCCGCCCACCAGCAGGTTAAAGCCGACCAGCTTGCCATTTTCGGCAATCGCCACGAAGTTCATGTCGTTGGCGTGCAGGTCGATATCGTTCTGCGGCGGGATAACCACCGTGGTCTTGAATTTGCGCGGCAGGTAGGTCTGACCGAGGATCGGCTCTTCGTCCGTGGTCGCGACTTTCTCCTGATCGAGCCAGATCTCCGCATAGGCACGCGTGCGTGGCAGCAGGTGCTCGGAGATCTTCTTCGCCCACTCGTACGCTTCGGCGTGCAGCTCGGACTCATACGGGTTCGAGGTGCAAAGCACGTTACGGTTCATGTCGTTGGCGGTCGCCAGCGCGTCCAGCCCCACGGAGTGCAGCATCTGGTGCACCGGCTTGACGTTTTTCTTCAGAATGCCGTGGAACTGGAAGGTCTGACGGTTAGTCAGACGGATGCTGCCGTAAATCGTGTTTTCACCGGCAAACTTGTCGATCGCCTGCCACTGTTTGGTGGTGATGATGCCACCCGGCAGGCGGCAGCGCAGCAGCATCGCATGACGCGGCTCCAGCTTCTGTTCGGCACGTTCGGCGCGGATATCGCGGTCGTCCTGCTGGTACATACCGTGGAAACGGATCAGCAGGAAGTTGTCGCCTTTGAAACCGCCGGTCAGGCCGTCATTTAAATCTTCGGCAATGGTACCGCGCAGGTAGTTGCTCTCTACCTTCATGCGCTCGGCATCAGACAGTTTGCCTTCGACCACCAGTGGGCCAGGATGTTTTTCGCTCATTAGTAGACATCTCGCTGATAACGGCGCTCTACGCGCAGCTCACTTAAAAATTCATCCGCCGTTTCGGCATCCATACCGCCGAATTCGGCAATCACTTCCAGCAGTGCCTGCTCAACGTCTTTCGCCATGCGATTGGCGTCGCCGCAGACATAAATGTGGGCGCCGTCATTGATCCAGCGCCACAGCTCTGCGCCCTGTTCGCGCAGTTTGTCTTGTACGTATACTTTTTCTTTCTGATCGCGGGACCAGGCCAGATCGATGCGGGTCAGCACGCCCTCTTTGACGTAGCGCTGCCATTCAACCTGGTAGAGGAAATCTTCAGTAAAATGCGGGTTGCCGAAGAACAGCCAGTTTTTACCCGGCGCCTCGTCCGCTGCACGCTGCTGCATAAAGGCGCGGAACGGTGCGATGCCGGTGCCCGGGCCAATCATGATCACCGGCGTTTCCGGGTTTGCCGGCAGGCGGAAGTTGTCGTTGTGTTCGATAAAGACGCGCACCTCGCCCTCTTCTTCCACGCGGTCGGCCAGGAAGCCCGACGCCCCGCCCGCCCGCGCGCGGCCTTCGATGTCGTAACGCACCACGCCAACGGTGATGTGGACTTCGTTTTCCACTTCCGCCTGTGAGGAGGCGATGGAGTAAAGACGCGGCGTCAGCGGACGCAGCAGGCCGATCAGCGCGTCGGCATCCAGCTGTGCCGGGGAGAAACGCACCATGTCGACAATCGGCGTCGTCGCGGCGTAATGCTGTAACTTCACTTTGTCCCCCACCAGCGGCAGAAGGGACTCGCTGCGCGTTAAGGTGGCGTAGTTTTCAACGATATTGGCGGTGTTCACCGTCAGCTCGAAATGCCACTGAAGCGCCTCAGAGAGCGGTAAGGTTTTACCTTCCACCTGGACCGGCTCCGTGCCTTTCAGCCACAGCAGCTCGACCAGCTCTTTCACCAGCGCCGGATCGTTCTGATACCAGACGCCCAGCGCATCGCCAGGCTGATAACGCAGGCCGGAGTCACCGAGATCGATTTCGATATGGCGCACGTCTTTTTCCGAATCACGGCCCGTGATTTTCTGGTTTACCGACAGGCTCGCCGTCAGCGGCGCCTCTTTCGTGTAAGGGCTGGTGTGGATTTCGTTGACGGTGCCCGCTGCGGTAACGGCGGCTTGCGCTGGCGTCTCTTTCGGGACGCGGGCCTTCAGCACCTCAACGATGCGCGTCCGCCATTCGGCGGCGGCGGCCTGGTATTCGACATCAGCGTCTACGCGATCCAGCAGGCGCTCTGCACCCAGCTCCGCCAGCTTGCTGTCGAAGTCTTTACCGGACTGGCAGAAAAATTCATAGGACGTATCACCGAGGCCGAAGACGGCAAAGGCGGTGCCCTCCAGCCTGGGCGCTTTTTTCGAGAACAGGAACTTATGCAGCGCGACGGCTTCTTCCGCAGGCTCACCTTCCCCCTGCGTTGACGCCACCACCACCAGCAGTTTTTCTGACGCGATCTGTTTGAATTTATAATCCCCGGCGTTGACCAGGTTGACGTTCAACTTCGCGGCGAGCAGGTCATCACGCAGCGCTTCGGCCACACGACGGGCATTACCCGTTTGCGAAGCGGAGATAAGCGTGATGGCAGGAATTTCAACGGCCGTTGGCGGGACGCCAGCCACAGCACCCGGCTGCTGATTGAGCATTCCCCAGAAATAGCCGGAGACCCAGGCGAGCTGGGTGGGTGAAAAATCGGAAGTCGCGGCCTGGAGGCGCGCCAGTTGCTCCGGGTTAAGGGGAAGCAAATTTGAAGGTGGGGCCTGTGTTGTCATGCGTCGTTATGTTCCAGTAGCAAAGCGGACTTTAAGCGAATAAATCCAAACTGAAGATAAGGTTAACGGCGGGGATAATAACAATTAAAGAAGGGATGGAAATAATAAATAACCAAATGGACTAACCTGTTTTAGTTATCGTTCTTAACGATAAAAGCGATTAAATAACTATTTGAAATAAAACAATAAAGGCCGATAAACACCATGAATACGAGGCGGTGACCGTTCAGAGCCGTTTTAGTTAATGATAAAAATTGTGCTTTCCGGTACTATGCGGCGGTTTTTTCCGCATTCCTGAGAGCTATGATGTCCACCACACTGTTTAAAGATTTCACCTTCGAAGCCGCACACCACCTTCCACACGTTCCTGCCGGACACAAATGTGGCCGCCTGCATGGACACTCGTTTATGGTGCGTCTTGAAATCACCGGTGAAGTCGATCCCCATACGGGCTGGATCATGGACTTTGCCGAACTGAAGGCTGCGTTTAAGCCGACCTACGATCGTCTCGATCACTACTATCTGAATGATATTCCGGGCCTTGAAAACCCGACCAGCGAAGTGCTGGCGAAATGGATTTGGGATCAGATGAAACCGCTGGTCCCGCTGCTGAGCGCGGTGATGATCAAAGAGACCTGCACGGCAGGCTGCGTCTACCGCGGGGAGTGAATCTCCTCCGTTGCGGTCTCACGAGGCACGAGCGGCGTAAACTCGTAGAGCACCAGCGCATTACTCTCCAGTGATTCACTCAGTTGCCAGCCGTCATAAAGGCGTTCATCGCGTACGGAAAGCGTTGGACGCGCTTTATGCGCTATCCAGCGCCACATCTCTTCATCAGGGCCGCTTTCGCTGCCAACCCCTTCAAGTAACGGATAGAGCGCGCCGTTGTGCTGATCAAACAGATGACATTTAATTCGCCATTTACCGCGCATTCCCTTCAGGTGTAAATGATACTGCTGGCGAAAACGCTGGATGAATGCTTCTTCACTGGAAAGGAGCGGATTAAAAACCACCACATTACGCAGCAACAGCTGATAACCATTGCGATGGCGCGTAAGCAGGACACGCTTATCATTGACCAGCACCTCGCCCCGCAGACGTTGCCAGAGCCAGAGTACCCAATAAACCGGACGCGGCAGACCATGGTTATACTGTAGCGCAAGGCTTGAGGTATCGATGGTGTTGTTCGCACGAGCTTCTCCCTGAAGGCCCGAATTGAGCCAGAATCCCGCCAGCCAGACCTGCTCCGAAAGCCCGAGCAGGTTCTGCATCAGCAGCGCCCCACGAAAAAACCAGCCGTTTGTCGCCCGCGTGTTGCCGGTGAGGGTATTCCAGGAGAGAAGCCAGACGGGAAGCGAACTTTTTCGCAGGCGAAGGGCAGCGAGGATCTGGCGGACCTTCAGTATCGGATAATTTTCCGTTGAGGAGAGAGGGGTTGCCTCCAGCTGCGCGGGATCGAGAAGTTCATTAGCATCGGCAGAACAGGCAAGAAAATCGGCCTGCATCAGGATGGCTGAACTGAACAGGGTATCGTCGCTTACGCCCGCGCTGACGGGGGCAAATCGGTGCCATAAACCAAACTTTGCCTGCGGAAGATAAGTTCGTATTGCCTTTTGCTGGGCCAGCCAGACCTGCTCCCGGGTCTCCTCACTTGCCTGTGTTGACCAGTGCATGACGAAGTGCCAGCCCGCGGTGATCTCTGGCGAAAAATGATTAACCGACTGTTGTAAAAAACGGGTCAGAAGATCGCGACGGGTCGTTACGCCGGTGTGCAGTAGCACCGTCCACTGCTTTTTTGCCAGCCAGGTGAAGAGCTGATGCAGATTGTACCAGCAGGCGTAGCCCGCCATCTGGGGGTCATCCCACCCGGTGGCAAACAGACGACTGCTGAGAAAAGGTTCGGCGATATCAATTCCCTCAATGGGAATGGCCTCATTTATCGCCTCCAGATTTTGTCGAACGTCCTCACGCAGCAAATCGTCGAGCTCACGCAGGGTAATGACCACCCGCATACGGCGCAGCGAGGCAGAAAGAGGATTAAGCTGCTCAAGATCCAGGCTCTGCTCCTGCTGCGGATGAACGATGAGCGGCGAGGCTCCCCAACCGCGCGCCACCGGTTCATTGAGCAGGCTAAACAGCTTGTCCACGGCGACCGGATAGCGCTGCTCACGCCTGTCCGTCCGAATACGTGCCGCCTCCGGCTTCTGCCGGTACAGCATAATCATGGGCAAAAAAATCATTGCAGAGCTGGACGACCCAGCGCCCGGAAAGGGTTACGCGCAGGGTGACATTTGCCGTTTCGCTCGTGAACTGCCAGCGCCGATGACGGTTGATGATAGCAAGGGTATTGGCCTCCAGGATGTCACGTCCCACATCGGTGTTCAGCTCTGCCCGCCCTTCCAGCACCCAGAGCAACGTTAGCGTATCGCCTTCATCCTCCACGCAGTGGCGAATGTCCTGAATCTCTATCCAAAACTCATCTCCCCGTTGCGCCATCTTACCCCTCACCAAAGACAAAAAATGACCTGATCTTTTTTGTCATAACTGAATTGTATGAAAAACAATCAAAATAAAGCCGTCGCTTTACAACAAAAAAATGCATTTTCAGGCGGGACGATCGTCATAGACTCGAAATTATCATCGTTTGGCAGAAAAAGGATAACAAAAATGACACATCCAATTATCGAAGCTCTGCGTGGCAACGAAGCTCGGTTCACTGAATTACGTCGCTATTTTCATCAGCATCCTGAAATTGGTTTTGAGGAGCACAACACGAGCGATCGCGTTGCAGCGCTGCTTCAGGAATGGGGATATGAGGTTCATCGCGGCCTAGCGAAAACCGGTGTGGTTGGCACACTGAAGGTGGGTAACGGGCATAAACGCCTGGGCCTGCGCGCCGATATGGATGCGCTGCCAATGCAGGAAAACAACGGCAAGGCGTGGAGCAGTACCGTTGAGGGTAAATTCCACGGCTGCGGTCATGACGGCCACACCACAACGCTCCTGTATGCAGCGGAGTACCTGGCACGCACCCGCAATTTTAACGGCACGCTGCACCTTATTTTTCAGCCCGCGGAAGAACTTCTGTATGGCGGACGCGTTATGGTAGAGGACGGTTTGTTTGACCTGTTCCCCTGCGACCACATCTTTGGTCTGCACAATATGCCGTCACAGCCCCTCGGAAAAATTGGTCTGCGCGATGGCGCCATGATGGCCTCTTCCGACACCCTTCATATTGAGGTTAACGGCGTGGGGGGGCACGGCGCGGTGCCAGAACATACCGTTGACGCCACCCTGGTTGCCTGTCATATCACTATCGCGTTGCAGTCCATTGTTTCGCGCAACATTACCCCCTTCCAGCCTGCCGTCGTTACCGTAGGCAGCATTCAGGCCGGGCACGCTCCCAACATTATCAACGACAAAGTATTGATGAAACTTACCGTGCGCACGCTGGATGAACACGTGCGGCAAACCGTGTTACAGCGTATCCATGATATCGCCGTTGCACAGGCGGAAAGTTTCAATGCGACGGCCACCATTCGACACATTAACGGCAGCCCGGTGCTGAAAAACAATCCGCAAGCCAACGAGATGGTGCGCAGCGTCGCCACCGATCTGTTCGGTCAGGATGCCGTCGCGGAGGTGAATGCGTTTATGGGCAGCGAGGACTTTGCTTTCATGCTCGATAAAAATCCCAATGGCTGCTATTTCACCCTTGGCGCCGGGGATGAGCCTGACCGCTGCATGGTACATAACCCGGGTTACGACTTTAACGACAACATTCTCCTCACCGGCGCGGCGCTGTGGGCCGCACTGACCGAACACTATCTGCGCTGATTCGCACCTTCCCGGGAGGGCTGCACTATGAGTACCGTTTCCCTGACAGGCACATCCGCCTACGCCGGTAACGATCGGCTGCTGGCGGGGATCGTCATGAGCGTTCTGACATTCTGGCTGTTTGCCCAGTCGGTTATCAACGTGGTTCCGGCCATGCAGAACAGCCTCGATATTGCCCTCGAAACCCTTACGCTGGCCGTCAGCCTGAGCGCGTTGTTCAGCGGCTGTTTTGTCGTCGCCTGCGGTGGGTTTGCCGATAAGTTTGGGCGCATGCGCCTGACCATGATTGGCCTGATCCTGAGCATGATCGGGAGTGGTCTGCTGTTCATTTCATGGGAGCCCGTCCTGTTTCTGTTGGGACGAGCGATACAGGGGCTATCAGCGGCCTGCATTATGCCCGCCACACTGGCGCTGATTAAAACCTGGTATGAAGGTAAAGCACGCCAGCGCGCAATCAGTTTCTGGGTTATCGGTTCATGGGGCGGGAGTGGCCTGAGCTCATTTGTGGGAGGCGCCATCGCCACCACGCTGGGCTGGCGCTGGATTTTTATTTTGTCGATGGTGGTAGCGCTGGTCGCGCTATTGCTTATCCGCGCCACGCCGGAAAGCCGCTGCCCTGATGCGTGTCGACACAAACTGGATATCAGCGGCCTGGTGAGTTTTGTCCTTATGCTGGTGCTGTTCAATCTGTTTATCAGCAAAGGACACAGCTGGGGCTGGAGCAGCAGTTTATCGCTTCTTGTACTGTGTGGAGCCGTGATTGCACTGATGTGCTTTATCGTTACCGGGCGGCGGAAAGGCGATGCGGCGCTGATCGATTTCGCCCTGTTTAAAAACCGGGCCTATAGCGCCTCGGTATTCTCAAATTTCCTGCTCAACGGCTGCATTGGCACCATGATGATCGCCAGCATCTGGTTGCAGCAGGGCCATCATCTGTCACCGCTACAGACCGGCATGATGACGCTGGGGTATCTGGTTACCGTACTGGCGATGATCCGGGTGGGTGAAAAACTGCTTCAGCGCTATGGTGCCAGGCTGCCGATGATGACCGGCCCGCTGCTGACCGCAACAGGTATTTCGCTGATTTCATGCACCTTCTTAAGCAAAGAGGTCTACATTGTTACCGTTTTTCTGAGCAATATTTTATTCGGGCTGGGGCTCGGATGTTACGCCACGCCCTCAACGGACACGGCGGTAATGAATGCCCCTGAAAACAAAGTGGGGGTGGCTTCTGGGATCTATAAGATGGGCAGTTCCCTGGGCGGCGCAATGGGTATCGCGGTCACCGCATCGCTGTACGCGCTATGGCTGCCGATGGGAACGGCCAGTGCCGCGCAGTATGCCTTGCTTTTCAACAGTGCGATTTGCCTTGGGTCGGCAGTCGTGACCTGGGCTTTACTGCCAACAACAAAAGCCCCGCGTTAAGCGGGGCCACAAAAGTATCAGGCAATGTTCAGATATTTGTGCGTCTGCATCGACAGGCGCCAGTTGCGGGCGATACAGGTTTCAATGCACAGACGGGTCGCATCGTCTTTCTGGCTGATAGGCTGTAGCGCGATCACGCGCTGCTTTTCGTCCGTCAGCGTCGCCAGCAGTTCGTCCAGCGCTTCGATGTCACGCACGCGCCCCACCGGATGTTTGATCTCATCAGCTCGCTCAAGCGCCTGCGACAGTACGTCATACCCACCACGCATATTCACTTTTGGTGAAACCGTTACCCACGTTGAATGGGAGCAGCGCACTTCATGGGTGCCGCTGGTTTCGATCTGACAGCTATAGCCGTTCTTCTCGAGCAGTTCGGTGAGCGGCATCAGATCGTGAATGCAGGGTTCCCCGCCGGTGATCACCACGTGCCGCGCCGTCCAGCCCTGACGACCAATAATGGCAAGCAGATCTTCTGCGCTACCCGCGCCCCATTTATCGCTCTCTTTGGTTTTCGCCAGAATGCTGAACAGCGATACTTCCCGATCTGCGAGCTTATCCCACGTATGTTTGGTATCACACCAGGCGCAGCCAACCGGGCATCCCTGTAAACGAATAAAGATAGCGGGAACGCCGGTAAAGTAACCCTCGCCTTGCAGGGTCTGGAACATCTCGTTAATCGGGTACTGCATAGTCAACTCTGTTAAAGGGATAAACGATAAGTATCGCAGATCCCCGTCAGATGATCATGCTCCATCGGTGCTTTGCGCGCCAATTGCCGCCATAAACCGTTCCGTAATTTGCTGTGGTCGGGTGATCGCCCCGCCGACGACAACCGTGTGCGCCCCCAGCGCCAGACACCTGGCCGCGCGTTCAGGCGTATCCACGTTACCTTCAGCAATCACGGGGATCGTGACGGCAGACAGCACCTCTTTCAAAAACGCGCAGTCATTTTCCGGTAGCGAATGGCCCGCAGTCTCCGCCGTATAACCGTAAAGGGTGGTTCCGACGCAATCAAACCCCAGCGCCTGCGCGGCCACGGCCTCCTGCACGGTGGCAATATCCGCCATCAGCAGCAGCGAAGGGTAACGGGTGCGGATCTGCGCGATCAGCATGTCCAGCGATCCGCCACCGGGCCGTTTCCGGGCGGTCGCATCCAGCGCAACGATCTCCGGGCCGACCGCCATCAACTCATCCACTTCTTTGAGCGTTGCGGTGATGAACACCTCGCTGTCCGGATAGTCTCGTTTGATGATGCCGATTACCGGCAGTGAGACCAGCCCTTTGATAGCCTCAATATCCACCACGCTATTGGCGCGGATCGCAGCGGCACCGCCCTGGGCCGCCGCCAGCGCCATTCGCGACATAATAAACGGGCTGTGCAGCGGTTCGTTTTCCAGCGCCTGGCAGGAGACGACCAGTTTTCCTTTCAGGTTATCCAGTACAGTTTTCATTACGATAAGATCTCTTCTACTTCGTTTTTGATAATGGTGACGTGCGGTCCATAGATGACCTGGACACCGTTGCCGCGGACGATTACGCCGCGGGCGCCGGTCGCTTTCAGTGCAGATTCATTGACTTTGCTACCGTCTTTCACCGTGACGCGAAGGCGCGTGGCGCAGCAGTCAACGTCATCCAGATTGTCTTTTCCTCCCAGCCCGGCGATCACCGCCGCGGCGCGCTCGCTTTGCGGCAGGGTAGCCTCGTCAGCCAACGCCTCCTTTTCACGGCCCGGCGTGGCAAAATCAAAACGTTTGATCAGATAGCGGAAGGTACAGTAGTAAAGGAAGAACCACGGTACGCCCACCAGCGGGACGAACATCCAGTTAGTTTTCGCTTCCCCCTGCAAAATGCCGAACAGCACGAAATCAATAAACCCGCCGGAGAATGTTTGTCCGATGGTGATGTGCAGCATGTGCGCGAGCATGAACGCCAGCCCGTCAAACAGCGCATGAATGACGTACAGCACCGGGGCAATAAACAGGAATGAGAACTCTATGGGCTCGGTAATTCCCGTCAGGAATGAGGTTAACGCCGCAGAGAGCAGCAGCCCGGCAACCCGCTTTTTGTTCTCCGGCCTGGCCGTGTGGTACATCGCAAGGCAGGCGCCGAGCAGACCAAACATCATGGTAATAAAGCGCCCGGACATGAAGCGCGACGTGCCCTCATAGAAATGCTGCGTGTTCGGGTCGGCGAGCTGGGCGAAGAAGATCCGCTGCGTGCCCTCAACCAGGTGACCGTTAACAATTTCACTGCCGCCAAGCGCGGTGGTCCAGAACGGAAGATAGAAGATGTGGTGCAAACCAAACGGGCCAAGCATGCGCAGGATGAAGCCGTACAGCAACGTCCCCAGATAGCCGGTGGCATCCACCAGCCCGCCGAGGCCAAAGATCAGCTTCTGAAAATTCGGCCAGACCACGGTCATCAGCGCGCCGACGAGTATCGCCGCCAGTGAGCTGATAATGGGAACGAAGCGTGAGCCGCCAAAAAAGCCCAGGAATTGCGGAAGCGCGATTTTATTAAACCGATGATGCAGTGCGCAGGTCACCAGCCCAATAACTACCCCACCAAACACGCCCGTTTCAAGCGTCTGAATACCCAGCGTCATGCCCTGCCCTACGGCGCCCGGGTTCTCATGCGCCAGTTTTCCGGTCAGGATCAGCAGCGCATTGATAGTGGCATTCATCACCAGATAAGCGAGCAACGCCGCCAGCCCTGCCGTGCCTTTATCATTTTTCGCCAGCCCAACGGCGACCCCAACAGCAAACAGTACCGACAGGTTTGCAAACACAATCGAGCCTGCGCTGCTCATGATGGTAAAGATGGCCTGTAGCCAGCCAACGTCTAAAAATGGATACGCAGTAAGCGTATTTGGATTCGATAGCGCCCCGCCGATCCCCAGCAACAGACCTGCTGCGGGCAGTATGGCGATGGGTAACATAAAGGATTTGCCGAAGCGCTGCGCTTTTTCAAACCATCCGCCGGAAGACGTTCCGCTGAACATTTGCATCATTTTTTTATCCCCCTGGTTATTGATGAAAATTTTTACCATATATATTTTTAACTGTGAAAATTACCACCAAAAACCAGGACACCGATCATACTTTTTCGAAATGACTGGCATCTCTCCCCCGCTTTCCGCCACACTAGTTGGCAGAGAAACGCATTAAGGATCTAGCATGTCGGACCATGAAAACCTGCTGCTGAAGCTACGCCAGGAGGCTTCCGGGTACAGCCCAACGCAACAAAAACTGGGGGAGTTTGTCCTCAACGATCCTGCCAGAGTGCTCTACCTGACGATCACCGAGCTGGCGCGTGAAAGCGGCACCAGCGAGGCCAGCGTCACACGCCTTTGCCGCACGCTGGGCTGTAAGGGATATAACGAATTTAAAATGGCGCTTGCGCTGGATATTCAGCAGGGTTTGCCGGAGCGTCAGGCAGGAGATGCAATAGATAACGTGGTGGATGAGTCTGTCCAGGCGCTGCAAGATACCGCAAAACTCCTCGACCGGGCCCAGCTTGAACAGGCGACACTGGCCCTGCATCAGGCGCAGTCAGTGCAAATTTACGGAGTGGCGGCCAGCGCGATTCTGGGGGAGTATTTGCATTACAAGCTGCTGCGACTCGGCAAACCTGCACAGCTATTTAGCGATATGCATCGCGCCGCCATGAATGCGACGACGCTCTCGAAAGAGACGCTGGTGGTGGCCATCTCAAGTTCCGGCTCTACACGGGATCTGCTTCACGTGGTGAAACTCGCCCGCAAGAGGGGCGTTAAGGTACTGGCACTCAGCAATACGCCTCGCAGCCCGCTGGCCTCCCTGAGCGATTTACAGCTGGTTGCAGCCAAACCCGAGGGACCGCTGAGCGCGGGTGCGCTCAACGCCAAGGTTGGCGTGATGCTACTGGTTGAACTGCTAACCACTTCCCTTATTGCAGTAGACAGCCATTACGGTGACGTTAGCCAGCAAACGGCAAGCGCCACGTTGCCGCTTCTGCTATAGAAAACAAAAAACCCGCCGAAGCGGGTTTTTTCATAAGAACGAAGGTTCAGGCTTATGCCTGGCCTTTGATCTCTTTACGACCGTTGTAAGGTGCTTTTTCGCCCAGCGCTTCTTCGATACGAATCAGCTGGTTGTATTTAGCAACACGGTCAGAACGGCTCATAGAACCGGTTTTGATCTGGCCAGCAGCGGTACCAACAGCCAGGTCAGCGATGGTAGCGTCTTCAGTTTCGCCAGAACGGTGAGAGATAACCGCGGTGTAGCCAGCGTCTTTCGCCATTTTGATCGCAGCCAGCGTTTCGGTCAGAGAACCGATCTGGTTGAATTTGATCAGGATGGAGTTAACGATGCCTTTCTCGATGCCTTCTTTCAGGATCTTGGTGTTGGTTACGAACAGATCGTCACCAACCAGCTGGATTTTGTCGCCCAGTACTTTGGTCTGGTATGCGAAACCATCCCAGTCAGACTCGTCCAGACCGTCTTCGATAGAAACGATTGGGTACTGTTTGGTCAGGTCTTCCAGGAAGTGGGTGAACTCTTCAGAGGTGAACGCTTTGTTGCCTTCGCCAGCCAGAACGTATTTACCGTCTTTGTAGAATTCAGATGCTGCGCAGTCCATCGCCAGGGTGATGTCTTTGCCCAGCTCGTAGCCTGCTGCTTTAACTGCTTCAGCGATAACAGCCAGTGCTTCTGCGTTAGAACCCAGGTTTGGCGCGTAGCCGCCTTCGTCACCAACAGCCGTGTTCATGCCTTTAGCTTTCAGAACTTTAGCCAGGTTGTGGAACACTTCAGAACCCATACGTACCGCTTCTTTCAGGGTTTTCGCGCCAACTGGCTGAATCATGAATTCCTGAATATCAACGTTGTTGTCTGCGTGCTCACCACCGTTGATGATGTTCATCATTGGTACAGGCATGGAGTATTTGCCTGGGGTGCCGTTCAGTTCAGCGATGTGCTCGAACAGTGGCATGCCTTTAGCTGCCGCTGCCGCTTTGGCGTTCGCCAGGGAAACGGCCAGGATTGCGTTCGCACCGAAGTTAGATTTGTTTTCAGTACCGTCCAGATCGATCATGATCTTGTCGATGCCAGCCTGATCTTTAGCATCTTTGCCAACGATAGCCTGAGCAATAGGACCGTTAACAGCGCCAACCGCTTTCAGTACGCCTTTGCCCATGAAACGGGATTTGTCGCCATCACGCAGTTCCAGCGCTTCGCGGGAACCTGTAGAAGCACCTGATGGAGCCGCTGCCATACCGACGAAACCACCTTCCAGATGAACTTCAGCTTCAACGGTCGGGTTACCACGGGAGTCGATGATTTCACGACCGATGACTTTAACGATTTTGGACATTAGATTTTCCTCAGTACAAGTTAAACTAAAACTCCAGACAAACAACGCGTACCAAAGGTACGCGTTGCCGTTCTAACTTTTTTTACTTCGCCTGACGCTTCTGGTACTCGCTGGCGGCTTTCACGAAGCCTGCAAACAGCGGATGCCCGTCACGCGGCGTTGAAGTAAATTCCGGGTGGAATTGGCAGGCCACGAACCACGGATGGTTAGGCACTTCGATGATCTCGACTAACTGATCATCCCCGGAACGGCCCGCAACACGCAGACCCGCAGCTTCAATTTGTTTCAACAACATGTTGTTGACTTCATAGCGGTGACGATGGCGCTCGGTGATGACCGGCTCGCCGTACAGCTTGCGTACCACGCTATCGTCGGACAGCTGGCAGGCCTGTGCGCCAAGACGCATGGTGCCACCCAGATCGCTCTTCTCGGTACGGACTTCGACGTTACCGTCTTCGTCGCGCCATTCCGTAATCAGCGCCACAACAGGGTACTTACAGTCTGGCACAAATTCCGTAGAGTTCGCGTTTTCCATTCCCGCTACGTTGCGCGCAAATTCAATCAGCGCAACCTGCATACCCAGGCAGATACCGAGGTATGGAATATTGTTTTCACGCGCATAGCGTGCAGTGGCGATCTTGCCTTCAACACCACGGTAGCCGAAGCCGCCAGGGATGAGGATAGCATCCAGATCTTTAAGAATTTCAACGCCGCGCGTCTCCACATCCTGTGAATCAATCAGCTTGATGTTCACAGAGACGCGATTCTTCAGACCACCGTGTTTCAGCGCTTCGATAACTGACTTATAGGCATCCGGCAGTTCGATGTACTTGCCGACCATACCGATAGTCACTTCGCCGCCCGGATTGGCTTCTTCGTAAATCACCTGCTCCCATTCAGACAGGTTAGCTTCCGGACAGTTCAAGCTGAATCGTTTACAAATATAATCGTCCAGACCCTGTGATTTCAACAGGCCCGGGATTTTATAAATGGAATCGACATCTTTCATTGAAATAACGGCTTTTTCAGGCACGTTACAGAACAATGCAATTTTCGCGCGTTCGTTCGCCGGAATCGCGCGATCGGAACGGCAAACCAGGATGTCAGGCTGAATACCGATGGAGAGCAGCTCTTTAACAGAGTGCTGAGTCGGTTTGGTTTTCACTTCACCTGCTGCCGCCATGTAAGGCACCAGCGTCAGGTGCATGAACAGCGCGTGCTCACGACCAATATCTACCGCCAGCTGACGAATCGCTTCGAGGAACGGCAGGGATTCGATATCCCCTACGGTACCGCCGATTTCAACCAGCACAACGTCATGCCCTTCGCCACCGGCAAGGACACGCTCTTTAATGGCGTTAGTGATGTGTGGGATGACCTGCACGGTCGCGCCCAGGTAGTCACCACGGCGCTCTTTACGCAGAACGTCAGAGTAGATACGGCCAGTCGTAAAGTTGTTACGACGGGTCATTTTGGTACGGATGAAACGCTCGTAGTGGCCAAGATCCAGATCGGTTTCAGCGCCGTCTTCAGTAACGAACACTTCCCCGTGTTGGGTTGGGCTCATGGTGCCAGGATCGACGTTGATGTACGGATCCAGTTTCATCATGGTCACATTGAGGCCACGGGCTTCAAGAATGGCTGCGAGGGAGGCTGCGGCAATGCCTTTACCCAGAGAGGATACGACCCCGCCGGTCACAAAAATATAGTTCGTTGTCATGCTGAACCTGAGAAGTTAGGGTGAAACGATGGAATAACCAGGACGGGAAAGTAGTATACCCGAACACGACGAGCGCCACAAACTTTCATTCTCCGTCTCCACTCCAGGCCATGACAAACATAAGGAGTGAGAAAATAGCCCCTTTTGGGTAAATGTTTTTGACGCAAATCAAGCGCTTGTCATTTAAAAAATCACACAAATTGCGCTTGATCGCAAAATCTCGTTAGAGATCATGTTCCTGGCGTTTTACTTCCTGCCAGACTTCTTCCATCGCGTCGAGGTCAATCCCGCTCATTTCCAGGCCGCGCGAGGCGACAATCCGCTCAACTTCGCGAAAGCGACGTTCGAATTTAATGTTCGCTTTTTGCAGGGCGGTTTCCGCTTTTACACCGAGGTGCCGCGAAAGGTTGACGGTCGCAAACAGCAGATCGCCCATCTCCTCTTCCAGCTTTGCTTCATCCACAACGGCCTGCTGCGCTTCATGCATCACTTCGTCGATCTCTTCGTGCACTTTTTCCAGCACCGGGCCGAGAGAGGTCCAGTCAAACCCTACCGCCGAGCAGCGCTTTTGAATTTTGTGCGCGCGCATCAGCGCGGGAAGGTTCAGGGGAATGTCGTCCAGCGCCGAGTGCTGGGATTTTTCAGCGCGTTCGGCGCTTTTTATCTGCTCCCAGCGCGCCAGCACTTCCGCACTGTTGCCTGCGGAGGCATCACCAAAGATATGCGGATGACGGCGCTCCAGCTTGTCGCTGATAGCGGCGCAGATATCGTCAAAGTTAAAGCGCCCCTCTTCCTGCGCCATCTGCGCGTAGAACACCACCTGGAACAGCAGGTCGCCCAGCTCACCGCGCAGGTCGTCGAAATCCTCTCGCGAAATCGCGTCCAGCACTTCGTAGGTCTCTTCCAGCGTGTAAGGCGCAATGGTGGCGAAAGTCTGCTCTTTATCCCACGGGCAGCCGTTTTCCGGGTCGCGCAGGCGTTTCATGATGCCAAGCAGGCGGTCGATTTGAGTCATAACAGATTCCATTAAATGCCTGAGCCGGGTGGCGGCGTTGCCTTACCCGGCCTACAGAAGAGGATGTTTAGCCGCCGTGCAGACGACGCGCGTCAATCACATCCGGCACCTGGTTCAGTTTGCCGAGTACGCGGCCCAGCACCTGAAGGTTATAGATTTCGATAGTCATATCGATGGTGGCAAGCTGCTCGCGGGTATCGCTGCGGCTGGCAACGCCCAGCACGTTGACCTTCTCGTTGGCGAGAATGGTGGTGATGTCGCGCAGCAGGCCGCTGCGGTCGTTGGCAGTGACGCGCACCACCAGCGAGTAACCCGCCGAGTAGCTCTCCCCCCAGACGGCTTCCACGATACGTTCCGGCGCATGCGATTGCAGCTCTGCAAGCTGATCGCAGTCGGAGCGGTGAATCGAGATCCCGCGCCCCTGGGTGATAAAGCCGACAATATCGTCTCCCGGGATCGGCTGGCAGCAGCGGGCAATATGGTGCATGAGGTTACCCACCCCTTCAACCACCACGCGGCCATTGTCCTTGCTGCGCTGCTGCGGAGCGTAGGTTTTCTGCTGGAGCTGTTTCAGCGCCGCCGCATCCTGCTCCGCTGCGCTTGGCTTGTTGAACTGCGCTTGCAGGAAGTTCACCATCTGGTTCAGGCGGATATCGCCGCCGCCAATCGCCGCTAACAGTTCGTCGAGCTCGTTGAAGTTGTAGCGCGGCAGCAGGAACTTCTCCGCTTCTTTCAGGCTGATGCCAATATGTTCCAGCTCGTCGTCCAGGATCTGACGACCGGCAAGGATGTTCTTGTCACGATCCTGCTTGCGGAACCAGGCGTGAATTTTAGAGCGCCCACGACTGGTGGTAACGTAACCGAGGTTCGGATTCAACCAGTCGCGGCTTGGGTTTGGCTGCTTCTGGGTGATGATTTCAATCTGGTCGCCCATCTGGAGCTGGTAGGTAAACGGTACGATACGTCCGCCGATCTTCGCCCCGATGCAACGGTGTCCCACATCGCTGTGGATATGGTAGGCGAAATCGAGCGGCGTGGAGCCTGCCGGCAAATCAACCACGTCCCCTTTCGGGGTAAAGACGTAGACGCGATCGTCGAAGACCTGACTGCGCACTTCGTCGAGCATTTCGCCGGAGTCAGCCATCTCTTCCTGCCACGCAATCAGCTTACGCAGCCAGGCGATACGATCCTCGTGACCGGAGCGACCGCCGCCGGAGGTACCCTCTTTGTATTTCCAGTGCGCCGCCACGCCCAGCTCGGCGTCTTCGTGCATCTGTTTGGTACGGATCTGAATTTCCACCGTTTTGCCGCCAGGGCCGAGCACCACGGTATGGATGGACTGATAGCCGTTTGGTTTGGGGTTGGCGACGTAGTCATCGAACTCATCCGGCAGATGGCGGAAATGGGTGTGCACGATCCCCAGCGCGGCATAGCAGTCCTGGAGACGCTCCGCCACGATACGTACGGCGCGCACGTCAAACAGCTCGTCAAAGGCGAGGTGTTTCTTCTGCATTTTGCGCCAGATGCTGTAGATGTGCTTCGGACGCCCGTAAACCTCGGCGCGCACATTCTCCTCTTTCATCGACTGGCGCAGCCCGCTGACAAATTCCTCGATATAGTGCTCGCGGTCAATGCGGCGTTCGTGCAGCAATTTTGCAATGCGTTTGTATTCCGCCGGATGCAGATAGCGGAAGCAGTAATCTTCCAGCTCCCACTTCAGTTGCCCGATACCGAGACGGTTCGCCAGCGGCGCATAGATATTCGTACACTCTTTGGCGGCCAAAACGCGCTCGTCTTCCGGCGCATCCTTCACTTCACGCAGATGGGCAACCCGTTCGGCCAGCTTGATCACCACGCAGCGGAAATCATCTACCATCGCCAGCAGCATGCGGCGGACGTTATCCACCTGCTCGGAAGAGACAGAGTCCGTTTGCGCGGCTTTCAGCTGACGAATGGCAGCCATGTCACGCACGCCGTGGATGAGCGCCACGACGGACTGGCCGACGCTTTCACGCAGGACCTCTTCCGTCACCACGTCGGCGTCCGCCAGGGGGAACAGCAGTGCGGCCTGTAGTGTTTCGATGTCCATGTTCAGCATGGAGAGAATTTCAACCATCTCCACGCCGCGCCACAACAGCAGTTCAGCGTCCGGATGCCCCTGCGTTGTGCGTAAACAATAGGCCCAGGTTTCGGTTAAGCGTTCACACGACTGCTGGCTGGAAATCCCCAGACTTGCGATCCATTTTTGAGGGTCAAACTCACCAGCTTTATTTAAATGTGCACTTCTTACCGCAACCATCGTCCTCTCCTTTAGGGACAAGGGCCTGTCGAAGTCGACAAGCCAAACTCATTAGATGTGCTCGAACAACACCATCGATTCCAGATGACCAGTGTGCGGGAACATGTCCAGCATTGCCAGACGCCGAATCTGGTAACCCCCGCTCAATAATGCTTCGCTGTCACGGGCAAGCGTCGCCGGGTTACAGGAAACATAGACCACGCGTTCAGGCGCGAGTTTAATTATATGCTGCATCACGCCCGGCGCACCTGCGCGCGCCGGATCGAGCAGGATCTTATCAAAGCCCTGCTTAGCCCACGGTTGCCGAGTGACATCATCCTCAAGATTTTGATGAAAGAATGTCACATTTTGCAAACCGTTCTGTTGGGCGTTCTCCTGGCCTTTCGCCACCAGCGCCTCAACGCCTTCCACCCCGACCACGCTGGCTGCTCTGCGCGCCAGCGGCAGGGTAAAGTTCCCCATGCCGCAGAACAGATCGAGCACCCGGTCAGTGGGCTTTACGTCCAGCCACGCCAGCGCGTTCGCCACCATCTGCTGGTTCACGCCGTCGTTAACCTGGATAAAATCCCGCGGGCTGAACGTTAAGCGTAGCCCGTCTGACGCATACCAGGGCGCTTCTCCGCTGACCTGCTCAAGTATCTCGCTTTGCGGCGCGAGGAAAAGCGCAAGCTCATGAGAATGCGAAAAGCGTTCCAGTTTTTCGCGATCCGCCTTTGACAGCGGCGCGGTGTGGCGCAGCACCATCAGCGGGCCACTGTTGGCCAGCACCAGTTCGACATGGCCCAGCGAACGCACGTCATCCAGCGATGCAAGACAGTGGTGCACGTCCGGGAGCAACGCCCCAAGATGGGGCGCCAAAACAGGGCACTGCGTGACAGAGACGATATCGCTGGAGCCGGCTTTGCGAAAACCCATCTCCAGCCGCTCGGTTTTGGGCTGGTAGCTGAGGCTCAGGCGAGCGCGGCGACGGTAGCCCCAGGGCCGATCGGCAATGATGTCATTCACGTCGTGTCCGACCAGGCGGGCCAGCGCGCTGCTTTTACTTTTTTGCTGTAATTCTGTGCTGGCATGCTGTTGCTGGCAGCCACCGCAGACGCCAAAATGGGGGCAGCGAGGCGTCACGCGCTCCGGGCTATCATTAAGACGGCGCTTGACCTGACCGCGCGCATACTGACGTTTGTCTTCCGTCAGCGTGATATCTGCGCGTTCTCCTGGCAGCAAACCTGTGATAAACAGTGTCTTACCCTTGTGACGCGCCACCCCCTGTCCAAAAGGATCGAGGTCCGTGGCTTCAACAGTTATGATCTGACGCGTCGTCACGCGTCGTTTTGCAGAGTAGAATTGCGCCATCGCCGAGATTGTTCTCAAATAAACATAATTAGCCTGATTGTCCCATAACGGAACTCCATGACCAACTACAGCCTGCGCGCGCGCATGATGATTTTGATCCTCGCTCCTACCGTTCTCATCGGTTTGCTGCTGAGCATTTTCTTTGTGGTGCATCGCTATAACGATTTGCAGAGACAGCTTGAAGATGCCGGGGCCAGCATTATCGAACCGCTGGCCGTCTCCAGCGAGTACGGCATGAACCTGCAAAACCGTGAATCCATTGGTCAGTTAATCAGCGTGCTGCACCGCCGTCATTCAGAGATCGTGCGCGCCATTTCCGTTTACGATGAGCATAACCGTCTGTTCGTCACCTCGAATTTCCATCTGGACCCCACGTCGCTGAAAATCCCGGAAGGTACCCCCTTCCCGCGTCATCTTACGGTGTTGCGGCGCGGCGATATCATGATCCTGCGCACGCCGATTATCTCCGAAAGTTATTCACCCGATGAATCCGCCCAGTCCGATGCGAAGTCCAGCAATAATATGCTGGGATATGTGGCGCTGGAGCTGGATCTCAAGTCGGTGCGGCTCCAGCAGTACAAAGAAATTTTCATCTCCGGCGTGATGATGCTGTTCTGCATCGGCATCGCGCTGATCTTCGGCTGGCGACTGATGCGCGACGTCACGGGGCCTATCCGCAACATGGTGAATACCGTTGACCGGATCCGCCGGGGTCAGCTCGACAGCCGCGTGGAAGGCTTTATGCTCGGCGAGCTGGATATGCTGAAAAATGGCATCAACTCAATGGCGATGTCGCTGGCGGCTTATCACGAAGAGATGCAGCACAACGTTGACCAGGCCACCTCTGACCTGCGCGAAACGCTGGAGCAGATGGAGATTCAGAACGTGGAGCTGGATCTGGCGAAAAAACGTGCGCAGGAGGCGGCACGTATTAAGTCTGAGTTCCTGGCGAACATGTCGCACGAGCTGCGCACGCCGCTGAACGGGGTGATTGGCTTCACCCGTCTGACGCTCAAAAGCGAGCTGAACCCGACCCAGCGTGACCATCTGCATACCATTGAACGCTCAGCCAACAACCTGCTGACCATTATTAACGACGTACTGGACTTCTCGAAGCTGGAAGCGGGCAAGCTGATTCTGGAGAGTATCCCCTTCCCGCTGCGCAGCACGCTGGATGACGTGGTCACGCTTCTTGCCCACTCATCGCATGATAAGGGACTGGAGCTGACGCTCAATATTAAAAATGATGTGCCGGATAACGTCATTGGCGACCCGCTGCGCCTGCAACAGGTCATTACCAATCTGGTGGGCAACGCGATTAAGTTCACCGAGAGCGGCAACATCGACATTCTGGTCGAAAAAAGGGCGCTCAGTAATAACAAAGTCCAGATTGAAGTGCAGATCAGGGATACCGGCATCGGTATTCCGGAGCGCGATCAGACGCGTCTGTTCCAGGCTTTCCGCCAGGCCGATGCGAGCATTTCCCGTCGCCACGGCGGAACGGGCCTGGGGCTGGTGATCACCCAAAAGCTGGTGAAAGAGATGGGAGGCGATATCTCCTTCCACAGCCAGCCTAACCGGGGCTCAACCTTCTGGTTCCATATCAACCTTGATCTTAACCCGAACGTGCAGACCGACGGCCCGGTCACCGGCTGCCTGAAAGGGATGCGTCTGGCCTATGTGGAACCGAACGCCGCGGCGGCGCAGTGTACGCTGGATGTATTAAGCAGCACGCCGCTGGAGGTCATCTACAGCCCGACCTTCTCCGCGCTGGCGAACGATCATTACGATATTCTTTTGTTAGGAATTCCGGTGACGTTTACCGGAGAACTGACCATGCAGCAGGAACGCCTGGCGAAGGCGGCCTCAATGACGGACTACCTGTTGCTGGCGCTGCCGTGCCACGCCCAAATCAACGCCGAAGAGCTGAAAAACGACGGGGCGGCGGCGTGTCTGCTGAAACCCCTCACCGCCACACGGCTGTTACCTGCGTTGACCGAATATTGCCGTCTGACGCATCAGTCCCTGCCGCTGGAAAACGACGAACATAAGCTGCCGATGACGGTGATGGCCGTGGACGATAACCCGGCGAACCTGAAGCTGATTGGCGTGCTGCTTGAGGATCAGGTTCAGCATGTTGAGCTGTGTACCAGCGGCGCCGAAGCCGTGGAACAAGCCAAACAGATGCAGTTCGACCTGATCCTGATGGATATTCAGATGCCGGGCATGGACGGCATCCGCGCCTGCGAGTTGATTCGCCAGCTTCCGCACCAGCAGCAGACGCCGGTGATTGCCGTGACGGCGCACGCGATGGCGGGGCAAAAGGAGAAACTGCTGGGTGCGGGCATGAACGATTATCTGGCGAAACCGATCGACGAAGAGAAGCTGCACAGCCTGCTGCTACGCTACAAGCCGGGGCACATTGGCGGGACATACACCATTACAGCTGAATCGCCGGAGATCAGCGTTAACCAGAACGCCACGTTTGACTGGCAACTGGCGCTGCGCCAGGCGGCAGGCAAACCCGATCTGGCCCGCGATATGCTGCAAATGCTGGTGGACTTCCTGCCTGAGATCCGTAACAAGGTTGAAGAACAGCTGGTGGGTGAAAACCCCGAAGGACTGCTGGAAGCCATTCATAAACTGCACGGCAGCTGCGGCTACAGCGGCGTACCGCGGTTGAAAAATCTCTGCCAGTTGCTTGAACAGCAGCTCCGCGCGGGTACGCCAGAATCCGATCTCGAACCGGAGTTCCTGGAGCTGCTGGACGAGATGGACAACGTGACGCGGGAAGCAATGAAGGTGTTGGGGAGCTAAGACCAAAGCCCGGTGGCGCTTCGCTTACCGGGCCTACAGGAGCACGAACGTTAACGCGACATCCCCTGCCCCATCTTTATCACCGCCGCAATATTCCTTGCGGCCATCTGTACATTCTGTTGCGCATTTTCCAGCGCATCCTCCAGCGAGCAGATGGTGTAAATCACGCTGAATACGGCATCCAGTCCATGCTCATGCACCACGCCAACATCCGCCGTCAGGCTGCCGGCAATGCCGATAACTGGCTTGTTATAGCGTTTCGCGACTCTCGCCACGCCAACGGGCACTTTGCCGTGGATCGTCTGGCTGTCGATACGCCCTTCGCCCGTGATCACCAGATCGGCGTCCGCGACCTGTTCATCAAGATGCAGGGCATCGGTGACAATCTCAATCCCCTGACGGAGCTGTGCGCCGCAAAATGCATACAGCGCCGCCCCCATTCCGCCAGCCGCACCGCCGCCCGCCAGGTTTAAGACGTCAATATCCAGATCCCGGGCGATAATTTTTGCGTAATGCGCCAGCGCGTTGTCCAGCGTCCTGACCATCTCCGGCGTCGCCCCTTTCTGCGGACCAAATACCGCAGAAGCGCCTGTCTCGCCGATCAGAGGGTTGGTTACATCGCAGGCCACTTCAATTCGACAGTCTGCCAGCCGCTTATCCAGCCCGCTAAGATCGATATGTGCAAGGCTTGCCAGTTCGCCGCCGCCCGGCCCTACGGGCTGCGCTTTCGCATCCAGCAGTTTTACGCCCAGCGCCTGCACCATGCCTGCGCCACCGTCATTGGTCGCGCTGCCTCCAATGCCAATAATGATATGCTTAACGCCCGCATCCAGCGCATGACGGATCAGTTCCCCGGTTCCCCAGGAGGTGGTGATTAACGGGTTACGCTTTGCGGGAGCAACAAGCTCCAGACCGCTCGCTGCCGCCATCTCGATAAAGGCGCTTTTCCCGTCTCCGGATAACCCGAAAAACCCTTCCACGCGTTCACCCAAAGGCCCGGTAACGGGAACATGGACAAGACGCCCATGCGTGGCTGCCACCATCGCTTCCACCGTCCCTTCGCCACCATCGGCAACCGGTAATTTGACATAGTCCGCTGACGGGAAAATGTCGCGAAAACCGACCTCTATCGCTGTCGCCACCTCCAGCGCGCTCAAGCTTTCCTTATACGAGTCCGGAGCGATAACAATTTTCATAAGCCATCCTTACGCATGTTAGTTACGTTAAGCATACACCACGTAAGGGACCACTCATGGGAGCGGTCCCAATGTGCTTATCGTACCATGCACGGACGTTTATTGTCGAATGTCCACTCTGGGATCAGGTATTGCATCGCCAGCGCGTCATCACGCGCCCCCAGGCCGTGTTTCTGGTACAGCTCATGTGCTTTCATGACCTGGTCCATATCCAGTTCTACGCCCAGACCCGGCGTAGCAGGAACCTGTACCATACCGCCTTTGATTTCAAACGGCTGTTTGGTCAGGCGCTGGTTGCCCTCCTGCCAGATCCAGTGGGTGTCGATGGCGGTAATGTTGCCCGGCGCGGCAGCCGCCACGTGGGTGAACATCGCCAGCGAGATGTCGAAGTGGTTGTTGGAGTGCGAGCCCCAGGTCAGGCCGAACTCATGGCACATCTGCGCCACGCGAACCGAGCCCTGCATCGTCCAGAAGTGCGGGTCTGCCAGCGGAATGTCCACCGATTGCAGCGAGAGCGTGTGCCCCATCTGACGCCAGTCGGTCGCGATCATGTTGGTGGCGGTTGGCAGCCCGGTGGCGCGACGGAACTCCGCCATCACTTCACGTCCGGAGAACCCCTGCTCTGCACCGCACGGATCTTCCGCATAGGCCAGTACGCCTTTAAGCTGCTTACCGATTTTTATCGCCTCATCAAGCGACCAGGCACCGTTCGGATCCAGCGTGACGCGCGCCTGCGGGAAGCGCTTCGCCAGCGCGGCGATCGCCTCTGCTTCTTCTTCACCCGCCAGTACACCGCCTTTCAGCTTGAAGTCATTAAAGCCATATTTTTCATACGCGGCTTCCGCCAGGCGCACTACCGCGTCCGGGGTCATCGCTTCATCGTGACGCACACGATACCAGTCGCATTTTTCGTCCGGCTGGCTCTGGTACGGCAGCGGGGTGAGTTTGCGGTTGCCGATAAAGAACAGGTAGCCGAGCATTTCCACTTCGCTGCGCTGTTGGCCGTCGCCCAGCAGGGAGGCGACATTGACGCCAAGATGCTGGCCCAGCAGATCCAGCATCGCGGCTTCAATGCCCGTGACCACATGGATAGTGGTGCGCAGATCAAACGTTTGCAGACCACGGCCACCCGCATCACGATCGGCAAAGGTCGTACGCACGCGAGTCAGCACATTTTTGTACTCGCCCAGCGTTTTACCCACCACCAGCGGAATGGCGTCCTCCAGCGTTTTACGGATCTTCTCCCCGCCCGGGATTTCACCGACACCGGTATGCCCTGAGTTGTCCTTGATCACCACAATATTACGGGTGAAGAACGGCGCATGGGCGCCGCTCAGGTTCATCAGCATGCTGTCATGTCCCGCGACAGGAATGATCTGCATGGAGGTGACTACAGGGGTAGAAAATGTGCTCATCGTTCGATCCTTTTATCAGTGACGTCCAAATACAGGGCGCTTACGGTCAAATGTCCAGCCGGGGATAAGGTACTGCATCGGGCCTGCGTCGTTGCGCGCGCCGCCCGGCAGTTTTTTATACGCTTCATGCGCCTTGTGGATCTGATCCCAGTCAAGCTCCACGCCCAGCCCCGGCGCATCCGGTACGGCAATGGTGCCGTTTTTGATTTCAAGTGGATTTTTGGTCAGGCGCGCTTCGCCTTCCTGCCAGATCCAGTGCGTATCGATGGCGGTCGGGTTGCCCGGCGCCGCCGCGCCAACGTGGGTAAACATCGCCAGCGAAATGTCGAAATGGTTATTGGAGTGGCAGCCCCAGGTGAGCCCCCAGTCATCGCACAGCTGCGCCACGCGCACCGCGCCGGAAAGGGTCCAGAAGTGCGGGTCCGCCAGCGGTATGTCCACCGCATTCAGCATCACCGCATGACCCATTTCACGCCAGTTGGTGGCGATCATGTTGGTCGCAACCGGCAGCCCGGTAGCGCGGCGGAATTCGGCCATCACCTCGCGGCCAGAAAATCCCTGCTCGGCGCCGCACGGATCTTCCGCGTAGGTCAGCACGTCGCCCAGCCCTTTGCACAGCGCGATAGCTTCATCCAGCAGCCAGGCGCCGTTCGGATCGACGGTGATGCGTGCCTCCGGGAAGCGTTTTTTCAACGCGCGCACGCTGTCAATCTCCTGCTCGCCGGGCAGAACGCCGCCTTTCAGCTTGAAGTCTTTGAAGCCGTAGCGATCCTGCGCCGCCTCTGCAAGGCGTACCACCGCCTCGCCAGAGAGCGCCTCCTGATGACGCAGGTGATACCACTCGTGGCTGCCCGGCGAGCGTTCCAGATACGGCAGATCGGTTTTCGTCCGGTCGCCAACGTAGAACAGATAGCCCAGCACCGTTACCGCATTACGCTGTTTGCCTGGCCCCAGCAGTTCGCAGACCGGCACGTTCAGCGCCTTGCCCAGTAAATCGAGGAGAGCCGCCTCCAGCGCCGCCACCGCGTTAACGCGCAGTTCAAACGTCCAGGCGCCTTTGCCGAAGGTATCAAAATCCGCCGACTGGTTGCCCTTATGCACCCGCTGAACCACCTTGTTCAGGCGGGCGACCTCCTGCCCAACCACCTGCGGGATGGCGTCGACCAGCGTCTGGTAAATCACCTCTCCGCCAGGCGCTTCCCCGACGCCGGTATTCCCTGCGCTGTCGGTCAGCACCACAATGTTGCGGGTGAACCAGGCGTTATGCGCGCCACCAATGTTGAGCAGCATGCTGTCCTGCCCCGCCACCGGAATGACCTTCATCTCCGTCACGATTGGGCTTGATTGCGTTGTCATCATCCGCGCTCCCCAACAGGTTTCAGTTCGATTCGTTTGATGTCACCCACCAGCACCAGATAACTGAGTACCGCCACCAGCGCATGGACGCCTACATAAATCAGCGCGCCGTTGAAGGAGCCAGTGGTGCCGACGATGTAACCGATAGCGATTGGGGTGACAATGCCGGAAATGTTGCCAAACATGTTGAACAGACCGCCGCTCAGGCCGCTGATCTCTTTCGGCGCGGTATCTGCCATCACCGCCCAGCCCAGTGCGCCAATGCCTTTACCGAAGAAGGCCATCGCCATAAAGCCGATAATCATCCACTCCGCGCTGACGTAGTTACAGAACACCATGGTCATGGAGAGCAGCATGCCGAGTACGATTGGCGTTTTACGCGCAATATTCAGCGAACCGGTACGACGCATCAGCCAGTCGGAGATGACCCCGCCAAGCACCCCGCCCACGAAGCCACAGATGGCCGGCACGGAGGCGACAAACCCCGCCTTCAGAATCGACATCCCACGCGCCTGCACCAGGTAAACCGGGAACCAGGTGATAAAGAAGTAGGTTAAGGCGTTAATGCAGTACTGGCCGAGATAGATACCGATCATCATTCGTGAGCCGACGAGCTGTTTGATCTGCCCCCATTTCTGGCTGAACGGAACTTTAGCTTTCTGGGTTTTCTGATCCATGTTGATCAGCGCCCCACCTTCAGCAATGTAGTCCAGCTCTTTCTTGTTCACGCCCGGATGCTGGTTTGGTTCGTGGATCACTTTCAGCCAGATGAAGCTGATGACGATCCCCAGCCCGCCCATGAAGAAGAAGACGTGCGACCAGCCCACTTCGTGCGTCAGCCAGCCCATGATTGGCGCGAAAATAACCGTCGCAAAGTATTGCGCCGAGTTAAAGATGGCTACCGCCGTTCCCCTCTCCTGCGCCGGGAACCAGGCGGCCACAATACGGCTGTTGCCAGGGAACGATGGCGCTTCCGCTAAGCCCACCAGGAAGCGGAGGGTAAAGAGCGCAATGATAATGCCGAAGCCGCTGAAGATATCCACGAAGCCCTGTAACAGGGTAAACATCGACCAGATGAAAATGGACCAGAAATAGACCCGTTTTGAACCAAAGCGGTCCAGCAGCCAGCCGCCAGGGATTTGGCCGATTACGTAGGCCCATGAAAATGCGGAGAAAACATAACCCATACCTACCGGATCAAGTCCGATGTCCTTTGCCATCTCAGAGCCGGCAATGGATAACGTGGCACGGTCGCCGTAGTTGAAAGAGGTGACGATAAACAGCATCACCACTATCCAGTAGCGGGCGTTGGTGCGCTTCTCAGCGCTGCTCGCCGCGTGGCTTAATGTACTCATTGTTGCACTCCTGAAACATAGCTTTCGCCTGGTTCATTCTGTACAGCACCTGTAGGGTAATCAGAATGAGAGATTTGTGTTTGGTTTTGGTACGGCCAGAAGCCGTTTTATAGTGACGGGAAAAGTATATGAAGGAGTGCCTCTTCACCTCACCGTGCAAAAACACAGTATTGAAGGGCGTGAGGGAGGTTGTTTAGGGCATAAGCCCAGAGGAGTGGAAGGTGGTTCACGGAAATGGCGTTTGGGGCGGGGTGTAATGCCGGGTGGCGGCTACGCCTGACCCGGCCTGGCATTGGTATAGCGCAGGGTTATTTAAGCAGCGTTGCCCAGTGCTCGACCCACGGGTTTGACTCGCTTTCTGGCTCAGGGTGTTCACCCGCATCAATCAGCAACATCTCTCCGACGCGCTGAGCGCTCTGTTCCTGCAACAGCGCGTCGAACTGTTTACCGCCACCGCAGAAATTAGCGTAAGAGCTATCGCCGAGGGCGATGATGCCATAGTGAACATCTGGCTGATAGCCGAGCTGGTCTTTAATGCCCTGGAAAAGCGGGACGATGCTGTCCGGCAGATCGCCCTGCCCGGTGGTGGAGGTCACCACCAGGATGTATTTATCTTTATACTTTTCCCAGTCCGCCAGCTCCGGATCTTCATAGACCGTTGCTTTATGGCCCCGGTTTACGAGGATTGCTTCCGCTTCCTCCGCCACCAGCAGCGAGTTGCCGTACATCGTGCCGACAAAAATGCCTACTTCAGCCATGCTTTGCTCCCGTAATTATTGCGCTTGCTGTTCATCCTGAACGTTGCCTGCGGCAAACTCAACCCTTTCATTTTCGGGGAGTTGTCCCAGCCAGCCAAACTGTGACAGCGCCTGCATCCAGACCTCGTCCAGCCCCGCGCGAATAGTCAGCGGTTCGCCGGTAAACGGGTGCGTCAGGCGTAGCTCGCTGGCGTGCAGCATCAGCCGGTTACAGCCAAAGTGCTCGGCCGCGCTGCGGTTCTGGCGCAGATCGCCGTGCTTGCTGTCGCCGATAATTGGGTGGCGCAGATGTGCAAGATGGCGGCGAAGCTGGTGCTTGCGCCCGGTTTTGGGCAAAAGCTCAACCAGACTGTATCGCGTGGTCGGAAATTTGCTGGTCGCCACCGGCAGTTCTGTGGTCGCCATACCGCGATAGTCGGTCACCGCAGGCTGCGGGCCTTTATCTTCGCGGGCAAATTTATCGGCAATTTTATCCAGTTCCTCCACCAGCGGATAATCAAGCGTGGCGGAATCCGTCAGCCAGCCACGCACGATGGCGTGGTAGCGCTTTTGCATCTGGTGGTGCTCAAACTGCTGCGAAAGCAGTCGACCCGCCTCACTGGAAAGCCCCATCAGCAGAACGCCAGAGGTTGGCCGATCCAGACGATGAGCAGTAAAGACGTGCTGACCGATCTGATCGCGCACGGTTTGCATGACCACCACTTTCTCATCGCGATCGAGCCAGCTACGGTGCACCAGCCAGCCGGACGGTTTATTCACCGCCACTAACCACTCATCCTGATAAAGGATCTCAAGCGTCATGCATCGTCACCGGCGAAAAGCGCATCGAGCTTTTCCAGCTCCACCAGCATCATGGCACGCGCCGGGTGGGTCGCTTCCAGCGCCATTTCGTAATAGGGAGAGACGGCAAAAGACGCGGGCAACGCGTGACCACCTTCCAGTAGCGCGTGCATACGCGGAATTAAGACCCACTGGAGCCACTCGAACGGGGCCAGCGTATCCAGACAAAACGGTTGGGTGCTGGCGAACGCGTCTGGCTGCGGCGCGTTATCCTGCCACAGCTGATGCTGGCGCATAAGGGCTTCGATGGCGTGCAACTGCGCACGAACGTTGTCATGATGCGACATATATACCTCAACTGAAAAACGGAATGGCGCGAAGCATAGCATTGCGGACGACAGAAATAAAAAAAGGGAGCACTGTAAAAACAGTGCTCCCGGTTCGTTTCGCAGCATTCCAGCTACAATACGTGCTCCCTGCTCATCCGTGACAACTTTTCCTGATGCCCGAAGGCCTGGTCATCCCTTTACCTTTTGCTTCCTGCTCACATCGTCCTGATGTGTAGGTTTCATCCTGAAACGTCCTGGCCATCCTGACCCACCGACCATCCTGACCGGCTCTCGTTCTCCTTCCTGGAGGTGTCCCTTACGCATCCTGCGTGATCCACTTTGCTTCATCCTGAAGCCTTCCTGCGGCGTCATCCTGACGTGTCCCTGGTAAGAAACGCCATCATCCTGATGTTCGTTTCTCGTGTCGGCATCCTGTCGACACAGATAGAATCCGCTATTCTGCTTCGTCTTACAACCCACCTTGTAAGCAATGTAAGCCAGGCGAAACGGGGGATTCCCTTTCAGAAAACCACTAACCTGTTGAAAGAAAAGTTAATATTAATCTGAAATTCCTAAGGCAACGCTAACTGTTTCGGCGATGTCTCACAGAGCGTGTAAGAGATCTCTCACACGTCCAGTAGCATCATGGATTACAGAAGCGGCTCAATTTGGGTAAGAAAATCCGCAAGTGAAGGCGCGAGAACGTCGCGATTGCGGGTGCCGAGCGTCTCTTTGATGACCTCACCAGACAGGTTGCAGACAGAAATGACGTCCAGTTCACTGTCGAGCGTCGCAATAAAAAGAGTCGGAGAGAGCTTAAGGCGTTTTTGCGTGACCAGGTGACCAATGAGGTTTTCCTGAACGCGTTGCAGATCGTCTTCGCTCCAGGTTTGCAGCAGCGTCAACGGCTGTCCTGCAAAACATGCAGTCATATCCCCGGCAAACTGCGTGGTATAAAATGCATGAAGCGCAGGTTGTATCACAATGTCCATCGCGCGTTCAACCGCATTTACATTCTGCTCGCCCGTGAACGGTTTCGGTTGCCAGATAACGTAACCATCCTGCGAAGCGATAATGCACGGTGACGGCACGCCATATAAGTCAGTACTTTGCGGCCACGTCCCCCGCTTTTCATGCCAGGCATCGCAATAGCGGGTCGTGAAGGACGTCAGGGCATTTGCAGTTTCGATATCCACCGATTTCTCTCTTCTTGTAAGACAGGATAAACTCAGCCCATAAGTGTACCTGTAAAGTGGCTATGAAACATGTCTTACGAAAATCATCAGGCGTTAACGGGCTTAACGCTGGGTAAATCGACCGATTACCGCGACACCTACGATGCAAGCCTGTTGCAGGGCGTGCCGCGCAGTCTGAACCGCGATCCGCTCGGGCTGCACGCTGACGCGCTGCCGTTTGTCGGCGGCGACATCTGGACGCTGTACGAACTCTCCTGGCTGAATGCGCGCGGTCTGCCGCAGGTGGCCGTGGGCCACGTCGAGCTGGATTACGCCAGCGTAAACCTGGTCGAATCCAAGAGCTTTAAGCTCTATCTCAACAGCTTTAACCAGACCAAATTCAACAGCTGGGACCAGGTACAACAGACGCTTGAACGTGATTTGAGCGCGTGCGCGCAGGGGAACGTAACCGTCTCGTTATACCGTCTGCATGAGCTGGAAGGACAGCCTGTCGCCCATTTCCACGGCACCTGCATCGACGATCAGGACATTGAGGTGGAAAGCTATGAATTTAGCACCGACTACCTGGAAAACGCGGCGGGCGGAAAAGTGGTCAACGAGACGCTGGTCAGCCATCTGCTGAAATCCAACTGCCTTATCACCCATCAGCCGGACTGGGGCTCGGTACAGATCCAGTACCGCGGCCCGCAGATTGACCGTGAAAAGCTGCTGCGTTACCTGGTGTCATTCCGTCATCACAACGAATTCCACGAGCAGTGCGTGGAGCGCATCTTCAACGACATCCAGCGTTTCTGCCAGCCCGAAAAGCTGAGCGTTTACGCCCGCTACACCCGTCGCGGCGGCCTGGATATCAATCCGTGGCGCACCAATACCGATTTTGTGCCTGCCACCGGACGGCTGGTGCGCCAGTAAGATAAATATTTTCACAATATGCGGGCGGTATTCCGCCCGAAGTGTTGTGAAACGTCATAAGCCAGGGCTATTGTAATCAACAGGGAAAGACGATAATCGTCCCATAAGGAGCTCACTTGATTACACATATTAGCCCGCTTGGCTCTATGGATATGTTGTCGCAGCTGGAAGTGGACATGCTTAAACGCACCGCCAGTAGCGACCTTTATCAACTGTTTCGTAACTGTTCACTTGCCGTACTGAACTCCGGAAGCCTGACCGACAACAGTAAAGAGCTGCTGTCCCGCTTCGAAAGTTTTGATATCAACGTGCTGCGCCGCGAGCGCGGGGTGAAGCTGGAAGTGATCAACCCGCCGGAAGACGCTTTTGTCGACGGGCGTATTATTCGCTCACTTCAGGCCAACCTGTTTGCCGTGCTGCGCGACATTCTGTTTGTTAACGGACAGATCAGCAACGCCGGACGTTTCCAGCATCTTGACCTGGAAAGTTCCGTTCATATCACTAACCTGGTCTTCTCCATTCTGCGTAACGCCCGCGCCTTGCACGTGGGCGAAGCGCCGAACATGGTCGTCTGCTGGGGTGGTCACTCTATTAACGAAACCGAATACCTGTATGCCCGCCGCGTGGGGACGCAGCTCGGCCTGCGCGAACTGAATATCTGTACCGGTTGCGGTCCTGGCGCGATGGAAGCACCAATGAAAGGCGCGGCAGTAGGTCACGCGCAGCAACGCTATAAAGAAGGCCGTTTTATCGGCATGACCGAGCCGTCGATCATCGCCGCTGAGCCGCCTAACCCGCTGGTTAACGAACTGATTATTATGCCGGATATCGAAAAACGTCTTGAGGCGTTTGTCCGTATCGCGCACGGCATTATTATCTTCCCGGGCGGCGTAGGTACGGCGGAAGAGCTGCTTTATCTGCTCGGGATCCTGATGAACCCGGCCAACAAAGATCAGGTTCTGCCGCTGATCCTGACCGGCCCGAAAGAGAGCGCCGACTACTTCCGCGTGCTGGACGAGTTTATCGTGCATACGCTGGGCGAAGACGCGCGCCGTCACTACCGCATTATTATTGACGATGCCGCAGAAGTGGCCCGTCAGATGAAAAAAGCGATGCCGCTGGTGAAAGAGAATCGTCGTGATACCGGGGATGCCTACAGCTTTAACTGGTCCATCCGTATCGCACCGGATCTTCAGATCCCCTTCGAGCCGTCGCATGAGAACATGGCGAACCTCAAACTCTATCCGGATCAGCCGGTGGAAGTGCTGGCTGCCGACCTGCGTCGCGCCTTCTCTGGCATCGTGGCGGGGAACGTGAAAGAGGTGGGGATACGCGCAATTGAAGAGTTTGGCCCGTATAAGATCCACGGTGATCCGGAGATGATGCGCCGCATGGATGATATGTTGCAGGGCTTTGTCGCTCAGCACCGCATGAAGCTTCCAGGCTCTGCCTATATTCCGTGTTACGAAATCATCAAGTAAAGCGACATTCCTCTCCTCTCAAGCCGGATCGTCATCCGGCTTTTTTATTCGTGTTGCAATTCATAGCGATCTTCAATGTTATTAACAAATCTGACGCCTGCGCAAACGATTACCTCGTTTTTGAAACCGTAAATAATCAGTCTTAATCGAAATTACCCGCCAGAAAATCCTAAAATCCCATTTCTTTACAGCGAAAGACACCTATCTCGCGGGTCGACCTTTTCGAAAACATGTCGTTAATGGTAGCCTTCGCGCCCGTAAATTCTCTTTGATGTTTTTTTAACAGATAAATGGTCTAAAGATACCCACATCACAAGTGGATTATTGCATTTGGGATCGCGATCACTGATAGATTCATAACTAGAATGTATCTTTCCGCCCGCCAATAGTTACGGGCAAAAATTATTAAAAAACCGTCACTGAACGAATTTCATATTACCGTCAGGCGCTTTTTCATCGGATTTGACTAAAAACCTGACAATTTGCTTCCTCCAGGAGATACAGATGGAAACCACTCAAACCAGCACCGTTGCTTCGATTGAATCCCGAAGCGGTTGGCGCAAAACGGATACCATGTGGATGCTTGGCCTGTACGGCACAGCAATCGGCGCTGGTGTACTGTTCCTTCCTATCAACGCAGGTGTCGGCGGTATGATCCCGCTGATCATCATGGCCCTCATCGCCTTCCCGATGACCTTCTTTGCGCACCGAGGCCTGACCCGCTTCGTGCTGTCCGGTAAAAACCCGGGCGAAGACATCACTGAAGTCGTCGAAGAACACTTCGGCGTCGGCGCAGGTAAGCTGATTACCCTGCTCTACTTCTTCGCGATTTACCCGATTCTGCTGGTGTACAGTGTTGCTATCACCAACACCGTAGAAAGCTTTATGATGCACCAGCTTCAGATGACCCCGCCGCCGCGTGCGATTCTGTCCCTGATCCTGATCGTCGGTATGATGACCATCGTGCGCTTCGGCGAGCAGATGATTGTGAAAGCGATGAGCGTGCTGGTGTTCCCGTTTGTTGCGGCTCTGATGGTGCTGGCTCTGTACCTGATCCCACAGTGGAACGGCGCTGCGCTGGAAACCCTGTCTCTGAGCAGCGCATCCACGACCGGCAACGGTCTGCTGCTGACCCTGTGGCTGGCGATCCCGGTGATGGTGTTCTCCTTCAACCACTCGCCAATCATCTCTTCCTTCGCAGTAGCGAAGCGTGAAGAGTACGGCAATGGCGCAGAGAAGAAGTGCTCCAGCATCCTGGCTCGCGCGCACATCATGATGGTACTGACCGTAATGTTCTTCGTGTTCAGCTGCGTGCTGAGCCTCTCCCCGGCGGATCTGGCGGCGGCGAAAGAGCAGAACATCTCTATTCTGTCTTACCTGGCAAACCACTTTAACGCACCGCTGATTGCGTGGATGGCGCCGATCATCGCAATTATCGCCATCACCAAATCCTTCCTGGGCCACTACCTGGGCGCACGTGAAGGCTTCAACGGCATGGTGATTAAATCTCTGCGTGGTAAAGGCAAGACCATTGAAATCAACCGTCTGAACAAAATCACTGCGCTGTTCATGCTGGTGACCACCTGGGCGGTAGCCACCCTGAACCCAAGCATTCTGGGCATGATTGAAACCCTGGGCGGCCCGATTATCGCGATGATCCTGTTCCTGATGCCGATGTACGCGATTCAGAAAGTGCCTGCGATGCGTAAATACAGCGGCCATATCAGCAACGTGTTCGTTGTTGTGATGGGCCTGATTGCCATCTCCGCTATTTTCTACTCGCTGTTCAGCTAATACCTTCTGCGCCGTCTGCGGACGGCGCACTTCTCCCCTCTGACTGAAGCAATGGACGCATCATGATTAGCGTATTCGATATCTTCAAAATCGGTATTGGTCCTTCCAGCTCTCACACCGTCGGACCAATGAAAGCCGGTAAACAATTCACGGATGACTTGATTGCACGCGGCATTTTGCACGACATCACCCGCGTGGTTGTCGATGTATATGGTTCCCTTTCCCTGACCGGTAAAGGCCACCATACCGATATTGCCATTATCATGGGGCTGGCGGGTAATCTGCCGGATACCGTTGATATTGATGCAATACCTGGCTTTATCCAGGACGTGAACACCCACGGTCGTTTGCTGCTGGCGAACGGCGAGCATGAGGTTGAATTCCCGGTTGATCACTGCATGAATTTCCATGCGGATAACCTGTCGCTGCACGAGAATGGCATGCGCATTACCGCGCTGGCCGGCGACAAAGCGGTTTACAGCCAGACGTATTACTCCATCGGCGGCGGGTTTATCGTCGACGAGGACCATTTTGGTCAAAGTACCAATTCTGCCGTTGATGTGCCGTACCCTTACAAAAACGCGGCCGACTTACAGCGTCACTGCCAGGAGACAGGGCTTTCTCTCTCCGGCCTGATGATGAAAAACGAGCTGGCCCTGCACAGCAAAGAGGAGCTGGAACAGCACTTCGCTAACGTCTGGGAAGTGATGCGCAGCGGCATTGAGCGCGGGATCACCACCGAAGGCGTGCTGCCGGGTAAACTGCGTGTTCCGCGTCGTGCGGCTGCGCTGCGCCGCATGCTGGTCAGCACCGACAAAACCACCACCGACCCGATGGCCGTCGTCGACTGGATCAACATGTTCGCGCTGGCGGTGAACGAAGAGAACGCCGCGGGTGGCCGCGTCGTCACCGCGCCAACCAACGGGGCGTGCGGAATTGTTCCGGCGGTTCTGGCGTATTACGACAAGTTTATCCGTGAAGTGAATGCAAACTCACTCGCGCGGTATATGCTGGTCGCCAGTGCGATTGGCTCACTGTACAAGATGAACGCCTCGATTTCCGGCGCGGAAGTGGGCTGTCAGGGTGAAGTGGGCGTCGCCTGCTCTATGGCGGCGGCGGGTCTGGCCGAACTACTGGGCGCAAGTCCTGCGCAGGTTTGTATTGCGGCGGAAATCGGCATGGAACATAACCTGGGGCTGACCTGCGATCCGGTCGGCGGACAGGTCCAGGTGCCATGCATCGAGCGTAACGCCATCGCCTCTGTGAAAGCGGTGAACGCGGCCCGTATGGCGCTGCGTCGTACCAGCGAACCGCGCGTCTGCCTCGACAAGGTTATCGAAACCATGTACGAAACCGGTAAAGATATGAACGCCAAATACCGCGAAACTTCCCGCGGTGGCCTGGCGATGAAGATCGTCACCTGCGATTAAGCCTCTCAGGAAGCCTCGTTTTGCGAGGCTTCTTCCTGTTTTCCCCACCATTCATAGTTTCATGCTGCGCTCAGTGTTACCCTTCACCCATTAGACAGAAGGGAGATTATCTGTGGCCGTTCATTTGCTTATCGTCGATGCACTTAACCTGATTCGCCGTATTCATGCGGTACAGGGCACCCCCTGCAAGGACACCTGTTTACACGCGCTGGAGCAGCTCATTCGCCATAGCGAACCCACCCACGCTGTTGCCGTATTCGACGATGAAGCACGCAATACCGGCTGGCGGCACCAGCGCCTGCCGGACTACAAAGCCGGACGTGCGCCGATGCCGGACGATCTGCACGCAGAAATGCCCGCTATCCGCGCGGCCTTTGAGCAGCGCGGCGTTCCGTGCTGGGGCGCCCACGGTAATGAGGCTGACGATTTAGCCGCAACGCTGGGGGTTAAAGTCGCGAGCGCCGGGCATCAGGCGACTATCGTTTCAACCGACAAAGGCTACTGCCAGCTGCTCTCTCCAACGATCCGCATCCGGGACTACTTTCAAAAACGCTGGCTGGACGCGCCATTCATTGCCAGCGAGTTTGGCGTATCGCCTGAGCAACTGCCGGATTACTGGGGGCTGGCGGGGATCAGCAGCTCTAAAGTGCCGGGTGTCGCCGGTATTGGACCCAAAAGCGCCGCACAGCTGCTGACGGAGTTTCAGAGTCTGGAAGGAATTTACGCCAGGCTTGATGAAGTGCCGGAAAAATGGCGCAAAAAGCTGGAGGCGCATAAAGAGATGGCGTTTATCTGCCGGGAGGTGGCGACGCTACAGACGGATTTACAGCTGGACGGGAATTTACAGCAGTTAAGGTTAGAACGTTAAAACAACTACACGATTTTGTAGGCCCGGTAAGCGCAGCGCCACCGGGCGTTACAAACGTTATCGCTCGTCGCGACGCCCACCCACTGCCGCCCACCAGCGACGGATATGCACCGTCACTTCTTCGCGGTCGTGATAAAGCTGACGCGCCTGGATTTCCGCGTTAATCCCGTGTTCGTCCAGCTGCTGCTGAATATAAGCCAGGTTCTGCGACACCTCTTCGTAGCGCTTTTTCATCGGCAGCTTGAGGTTGAAAATCGTCTCACGACACCAGCCGTTCACCAGCCAGGAGGCCATCAGCGCCGCGACTTTCGCCGGTTTTTCTACCATGTCGCACACCATCCAGGAGATGTTGTTGCGGTTCGGGCGATAGCGGAAGCCGTCCTCACGCAGCCAGGTGACCTGCCCGGTATCCATCAGGCTTTGCGCCATCGGGCCGTTATCCACAGACGAAACCCACATATTGCGTTTCACCAGCTGATAGGTCCAGCCGCCCGGGCACGCGCCAAGGTCGATGGCATACATGCCGTTTGCCAGACGTTCGTCCCACTCGTCCGCCGGGATAAAGACGTGAAACGCCTCTTCCAGCTTCAGGGTTGAACGGCTTGGCGCATCTGCCGGGAAGCGCAGACGCGGGATCCCCATAAAGAACGGCGAATTATTGGTGGTATACGAGTAGCCGGCGTAGCAACATCCTGGCGCAATAAAGAAGATATGCACGACCGGGCGCTTTGGCGTTTCGTAGTTTGTCAGCACACCCGCATCACGCAGCGCCGCGCGCAGCGGCACGGTGAACTTACGGCAGAACTTCATCAGCTCTTTGCTTTCGTTGGTGTCGGCCACTTCCACGCGCAAATCGCCGCCCTTCTCCACCACACCCTGCAACAGGCCAACAATCGGCGTGATGCGATCTTCCGGCGGAAGATCTTTCAGCAGTTCGCCCGCGACAAACATCTGACGGGCGAAAATCAATGAGCTGAACGGCAGTTCGCGCGCCAGCTTGTCGGCATCATCAGGCTGATAGCATTCAAATACCACATAGCCCGCGTTCTCTTTGACGCGAGCGAATCCGAAGACTTCACGCTTCGCCGCTTTATCGGTGATTTCCGCGGCGCACTCTTTCTCAAACCCCGGGCGACAATATAAAACAACCTTATTCATGAACAACGCCCTTGCGTTTCAGACGGATAGCTCCGATAAACATTAACACCCAACCCGCCAGGAAGCTGACGCCGCCGACAGGTGTAACAAACGCCCACAGGCGTAAATGCGACAGCGCCAGACAGTAAAGACTGCCGCTGAACAGTACGGTACCCAGCGCCAGAAAGACGCTGCTCCAGTAAAACCAGATGCTGATGCGGCGCTGCATCGCCACCGCCAGCCCAAAAATTGCCAGCGTGTGGAACGCCTGATATTCAAGGCCGGTCTGGATCCAACCCATCTCCACAACGCCCAGAGATTTGCTTAAGACATGCGCGCCAAACGCGCCCAGAGCTACAAAAATAAAGCCACTCACCGCGGCGAAAATCAGCATGAATCGGCTGGTCATGTTTAAGTCCTGAATTGATGCGTGCCCGGCACACAAACGTTATTGTTCATACCTGAAGCGGAATTTTTCTTGCTCGCTTGCCGCTTTCGCCAGTATCCACTGCCGGAAAGCGGCTATTTTACCCAGTTCTGCCTGACTGTCATGACAAACCAGATAAAATGCATTCTTGCTGACCAGTACATCGTTAAATGGGCAAACCAGACGGCCTGCCTCAATTTCGGACTGCGCCATAACGTTGTTTGCCAACGCCACGCCCTGCCCGTGAATGGCAGCCTGTAGCACCATCGCGCTGTGGCTAAAAATGGGCCCCTGCTGCACGTTTATATGATTAAGACCTAACTGGCGGGTATAAGTTTGCCAGTCGCGACGCGAAGCATCGTGCAAAAGCGTATGTTGCGCCAGATCGGCGGGCGTTTTGAGCGCTTTATCCCCCGTCAGCAGCAGCGGTGAACAGACCGGCAACAGATATTCTGCGTATAATTTTTCCACACGCAAGCCCGGCCAGTTACCGCGACCGTAAAAAATCGCCACGTCCACATCATCTGCCAGCTTGTCTTCCTGACGGTCCACCGCCTGGATTCGGACATCGATTCCCGGATAAGTTGAGTTAAAGCTTGAGAGTCGCGGCACCAGCCACTGAATGGCAAAACTGGGCAATAAACTCACAGTCAGAGCGCCTTTTGCGCTCCGGGCCTGAAGCTTGCGAGTGGCTTCCGTCAGCTGGGAAAAAATCTCTTTAATATCCTGAAAATAGCTCTGCCCCTCTTCGGTCAACAGCAACGAACGGTTGCGTCGACGGAACAGCTTAAGCCCCAGAAAATCCTCCAGAGACTTGATTTGATGACTTACTGCGGCCTGTGTCACAAAAAGCTCATCGGCTGCGCGGGTGAAGCTGAGGTGGCGTGCTGCTGCATCAAAAACACGTAATGCATTTAGGGGTGGCAATCGCTTGGACATGGTTATCTGGCTTAGATGTTAATGAGATTTAACATATAGGAAACAACGTTTAACCTATTAGTTTTTTTTATCTGAGCCATTATAATTTGTCCGTTGAGGAACTACCAGCAAATACCTATAGTGGCGGCACTTCCTGAGCCGGAACGAAAAGCTTTTTTTGGAATGCGTGTTCTGAAGGGCTTTTGGCTTACGGTTGTGATGTTGTGTTGTTGTGTTTGCAATTGGTCTGCGATTCAGACCACGGTAGCAACGCTACCAATTTTTCACTTCCTGTACATTTACCCTGTCTGTCCATAGTGATTAATGTAGCACCGCCAACTTGCGGTGCTTTTTTTTCGCTTATCTAACTGTTAATGCTCGATTTCCTTCATCTCTTTCACGTCACTGCGGTTGATCTGCTGTTTGTTCCCGTTAGCATCTTTGTATGAAATCATCCCGGTATCATTATCGGTTGTCGGTTTCCCTTCAGAGACGATAGATCGACCATCGTTGGTATGCATTACGTAGTTATTACCAGAACAGGCGCTCAGGGCAAAGGTCAACGCACAGGCAGAAATGATTGCAGCTGTCTTTTTCATGATTATCTCCTTTAGCAATTAATGCTATTCAAACCTCGATTTATAACAGGCTAAAACATCCGCCTAACACTATTTAGCATAACCTGCTTTTTCAGACTCGCCAGGATAAGCAGACAAATCTGATAGATATCAACTTCCTTGCCCTGCCGATGAATTTGCGCGACGATCGTAGAATCGATATGAGGAATTCCATGAACGCTTTCAGTCCTGCGCAGTTTCGCGCACAGTTTCCTGCGCTGGCCGATGCCGGCATTTATCTTGATAGCGCCGCCACGGCCCTTAAACCGCAGGCGGTGATTGAGGCAACCCGCCAGTTTTACACCCTGAGCGCCGGGAACGTGCACCGCAGCCAGTATGCCGACGCGCAGCGCTTAACGGCGCAATACGAAGCCGCACGGGATCAGGTCGCGCGCCTGATCAATGCTGACAGCGGTAAGAACATCGTCTGGACGCGGGGCACCACCGAGGCCATTAACATGGTGGCGCAATGTTACGCGCGTCCGCTGTTGCAGCCCGGGGATGAGATCATCGTCAGCGAGGCGGAACACCACGCCAACCTGGTACCCTGGCTGATGGTGGCCGAACAAACCGGGGCACAGGTTGTAAAGCTCCCGTTGGGTGCGGACTTCCTGCCTGACGTGGCGCGTCTGCCTGAGCTGATTACGCCGCGCAGCCGTATTCTGGCGCTGGGGCAGATGTCCAACGTCACCGGCGGCTGCCCGGATCTGGCGCGTGCCATTGAGATTGCCCATGCCAGCGGCGTGGTGGTGATGGTCGACGGTGCGCAGGGTGTGGTGCATTTTCCGGCTGACGTTCAGGCGCTGGATATCGACTTCTATGCCTTCTCAGGACACAAATTGTACGGGCCAACCGGTATCGGCGCGCTGTACGGCAAAGCTGAACTGCTGGCCCGGATGACGCCGTGGCTCGGCGGCGGCAAGATGATTACCGAAGTCACCTTCGACGGTTTTAAAACGCAGGATGTACCCTACCGCCTGGAAGCCGGTACCCCAAACGTGGCCGGGGTTATCGGTCTGAGCGCAGCGCTCGAATGGTTGGCAGAAACGGACGTGGTTCAGGCTGAAAGCTGGAGCCGGGGTCTGGCGACGCTGGCGGAAGAAGAACTGAAAAAACGTCCGGGTTTTCGCTCGTTCCGCGTCCAGGACTCCAGCCTGCTCGCCTTTGATTTCGCGGGCGTGCACCATAGCGACATGGTGACGTTGCTTGCCGGATATGGCATTGCCCTGCGTGCCGGACAGCACTGCGCCCAGCCGCTGCTGGCGGCCATTGGCGTAAGCGGTACCCTGCGCGCCTCGTTTGCACCGTATAATACAAAAAGCGACGTCGAGGCGCTGGTTTCCGCCGTCGACCGCGCCCTGGAATTACTGGTGGATTAATGACAAGTTCAGCTTTAGCCGGACACCCGTTCGGCACCGTTATTACTGAAGAGACGTTAAAACAGACCTTCGTCCCGCTCACGCAGTGGGAAGATAAATATCGTCAGCTGATCCTGCTGGGTAAACAGTTGCCCACGCTGTCAGACGAGCTGAAATCACAGGCGAAGGAGATCGCAGGCTGCGAGAACCGCGTCTGGCTTGGGTTTAGCGTATCCGGTGAGAAACTGCATTTCTTCGGCGACAGCGAGGGACGCATTGTTCGCGGTCTGCTGGCGGTGCTGTTGACCGCAATCGAAGGGAAAAGCGCCGCAGAACTGCTGGCGCATTCTCCGCTGGCGCTGTTTGATGAGCTGGGACTTCGCGCGCAGCTTAGCGCCTCGCGCGGTCAGGGACTGATTGCGCTAAACGACGCGGTACTGGATGCCGCCCGTCAGGCTCAGGCCTGACGTTCCGCCTTCGCCATCATCTTCTTCAGGGCGTGAGAGACCGCCACAAAGCCGAAGGAGGCGGTCACCATGGTGGCCGCTCCAAACCCTGAGGCACAATCCATCCGCTTTGGCCCTTCCGCCGTGCTTTTCATTGCACAGACCGAACCATCCGCCTGCGGATAAACCAGCGCTTCTGTCGAGAACACACAGTCCACGCCCAGCTTGCCTTTGCTATTTTTCACCACGTTGAAGTCGCTTTTTAAGCGCTCGCGCAGCTTAGCGGCCAGCGGATCCTGAATGGTTTTCGCCAGATCCGCCACCTGGATCTGCGTCGGATCAATTTGTCCACCCGCGCCGCCCGTTGTCACCAGCGGCACCTTGTAACGACGACAGTAAGCGATCAGCGCCGCTTTTGGCCGCACGCTGTCGATGGCGTCAATCACATAGCTGTAGCCTTTGCTCATGTACTCCGCGACGTTATCTGCCGTCACAAAGTCGTCGATCACCGTCACCCTACACTCCGGGTTGATGAGACGAATACGCTCCGCCATCACCTCGGACTTCGCCAGACCGACGTTATCACGCAGGGCGTGGATCTGACGGTTAGTGTTAGTGACGCAGACGTCATCCATATCAATCAACGTAATTGCGCCAATGCCGGTTCTCGCCAGCGCTTCTGCCGCCCACGACCCCACGCCACCAATGCCCACCACGCAGACATGCGCATCCGCGAACAGTTGCAGGGCTTTTTCACCATATAACCGTGCCGTGCCGCCGAAACGCTGGCGCCAGGCATCGCTGATTACCACAGACATAAAACCTCAGATGTAAAAAGGGTGAGGTATTCCTCACCCTGAACCGTAATCCGTCTTGCCCTCAGAATAACACAATCAGCCGCTGAATACGTTTCCGGTACCCGGCGCTGCCTTCAGCACCCACACGCGTCCGTAGTGGTTATACCAGCCTGCACGATGGCCGGCATCCGGGCCGATGCCCTGATAAATGTCGAAGTGCTGGCCTTTGATCGCCCCACCCACGTCCAGCGCCACCATCAGGCGTAATTCATACTTGCCGTTGAATTTGCCGTTGTTGTCGAGGAGTGGAACTTCCGCCAGCAGCGTAGTACCTGCCGGGATAATCGAACGATCCGATGCCACAGAAGCGCGGCCAATCAGCGGGACGGCGCTCGCCCCTTTCACCGGCGCAAAGTTCTGCGGTTTGAAGAATACAAACGATGGGTTCTGCTCAAGCAGCTCACGCACTTCCGCTTCGCTGTGTTTTTCGCCCCACTCGCGGATCGCCTGCATCGACATATCTTCTCGTTTCACTTCGCCACGGTCGATGAGCACCTTACCGATGCTGCGATAGGCATGGCCATTTTTCCCGGCGTAGCTAAAGAAGTTCAGCGGCGAGCCGTCGCCAAAATCAATATAGCCGCTGCCCTGCACGTCCATAATGAAGTTGTCCATCAGCGAGTTGCTGTAGGCCAGAACATAATTTTCGCTCAGCGCGCCGGCGTAGATCTCGGCGCGGGACGGCAGACGACCGCGTTTCGGCGGCATACGGTAAATAGGATACTGGAACTCGCCCTGGCGTGTGTGTCGCGCCTGGACAACCGGAGTGTAGTAACCGGTAAACTGGACGTTACCGTAGTTATCCGCCCCCTCCATCTGCCAGGCATCGATACCAAACTGGCGCATATTGCGGGTATCACCGCCTGCACGCAGCCAGTCCTGCACGGCGCTATAGACGTTGTTCTGCGAACCGTATAAACGCGGAGAAGCAGTGCGGATCTGGTAGACCTGCTCGGAGAAGTCTCCGGCATTGATCGGAGCGCCCACGGCGTCTGGCTGGTTAACTAAAGAGAAAGGCTGGGATAACTTCCCGTCTTTATACTGTTGACCGCGATCGGTCGGTTTGGAAGAGCAAGCCGCAAGAATCGCCACCATTGCGCCTGTCATCAGATACTTCGCCCAACGTCCTTTCATTATATCTCGTCTTTTAGTTGCCCAATTCCGCGAGATGAAGATAACAAACCCACCGTGTTAATGAAATGCAATCGCCTTCCCTTTGGCAAATTCTGCACAAAAAATAGTCCAAAGTGGCTTTTACCGTTCATTTTGCATACAAAATAATGAATTATGTGAAAAAGGGGTTGCATCACAAACCTATCCGAGTATAGTGCGCTTCCACGGACGCGGGGTGGAGCAGCCTGGTAGCTCGTCGGGCTCATAACCCGAAGGTCGTCGGTTCAAATCCGGCCCCCGCAACCAATTAAAATTTGATGAAGTATCTTCTACGACAGTAGAAGTTTTTGCGAAGTAGTTCGAATCACAGCAAGGCGACGACGCAGTGAATCCTTAGGAACTTACTCCAGTAAGTGACTGAGGTGAACGAGGAAAGTCAACGCAGATGTGGTTTGAAATACGAAGCAAAAAGACGGACGCGGGGTGGAGCAGCCTGGTAGCTCGTCGGGCTCATAACCCGAAGGTCGTCGGTTCAAATCCGGCCCCCGCAACCAATCAAATTTGAAGAAGTAAGTTTCTACAAGTGTAGAAAGACGGACGCGGGGTGGAGCAGCCTGGTAGCTCGTCGGGCTCATAACCCGAAGGTCGTCGGTTCAAATCCGGCCCCCGCAACCAACACTTCTTAAAACAATAAACACCCTGAAGGGTGTTTTTTTGTATCTGGCGTTTGTGAAAGTGCCGGGCATGATACCCGGCTTAATGCCCTACCCCCGCCGCGCCAGGGTTTCCCCGTCTGAGAAGTAGGCCCGGATCCCCGCCAGAATCGACTCCGCCACTTCCTGCTGGAATTTAGCCGTCTTGAGCTTACGTTCCTCTTCCACGTTACTGATAAACGCGGTTTCGACCAGAATGGATGGAATATCTGGCGCTTTCAGTACCGCAAATCCGGCCTGCTCGACGCTGTTTTTGTGCAGCTTGTTGACCCGGCCCAGCTTGCCCAGCACCGCTTTACCAAACTTCAGGCTGTCGGTAATGGTCAGCGACTGCACCATATCAAACATCGTATGGTCGACGTAACGGTCGCCACTTTTGCTCACGCCACCGATTAAATCCGAGGCGTTCTGCGTGTCCGCCAGGTATCTCGCGGCGGTACTGGTCGCCCCTTTCGTTGACAGGGCAAACACTGAAGATCCACTCGGCTGGCGGCTGGTGAAGGCATCCGCGTGAATAGAGACAAACAGATCCGCGCGCTGCTTTTGCGCTTTTGCCACGCGGACCTTCAGCGGGATAAAGACATCTTCGTTGCGCGTCATGTAGGCGCGCATATTGCCCTCTTTGTCGATCAATGCCTTCAGACGACGGGCAATTTGCAGCACCACATCTTTTTCGCGGGTGCGATATTTCCCGACAGCGCCGGAATCTTCTCCGCCGTGGCCAGGATCGAGCATGATCACAATCGGGCGATCGCGCCCCGCCTTGCCCGGCTGTGGGCCACTTTGCGCTGGCGGAACCTGGCTGTCGAGATCGCCTTTGTTGTAATCCTCAAGTAATGCCAGAAGCGGATCCTGAATATCCGTCGCATTCGCCGGATAGAGATCCATCACCAGACGCTCCTTAAAGGCGGCTACAGGCGCAAGGGCAAAGAGCTGAGGTTTCACGTTCTGCTTCAGCTCAAACACCATGCGCACGGTTTGCGGATCGAACTGCCCGACGCGCGCCGATTTAATAAACGGATCGTCGCCACGGATCTGAGCTGCCATGCCTTTAAGCACGGAGTTGAGGTTCACACCTTCGAGATCAACCACCACACGTTCAGGATTGCTGAGGGCAAATTGCTTGTATTTCAGCACGCGATTGGACTCGACCGTCACGCGCGTATAGGTCGACGACGGCCAGACGCGCACCGCGACTACCTGGCTTGTGGCGGCAAGACCCACCTGGCTGACGCTAAGCAACCACATCGCCCCGGCCCCTTTTAACAGGCGGCGGCGGCTTATTGCTGAATTGGATCCCGACATGCTTCTCCCGAGCAAGAAATCTGATTGATGAACAAAACGCCCAAATTGACCGAAAACTTTAACGAATGACGCATAAACTGTCATCTATAAAAGGGTAAACAATCATACGTTAACGCACGGATTACTTATTATTTTCTGTGGGTCGCAGAAAATTTAGGCTTGCACACGCGGCCACAATCGAATAAAAATACAGAAATTACGAATAAACATTCACTAAGGGTTGTGTCATGGTTAAGGAACGCAGAACCGAACTGGTCCAGGGATTCCGCCATTCTGTTCCCTATATCAACACCCATCGGGGAAAAACGTTTGTCATCATGCTTGGCGGCGAAGCCATTGAGCATGAAAACTTTTCCAGCATCGTCAATGATATCGGCCTGCTGCACAGCCTCGGCATCCGTCTGGTGGTGGTGTATGGCGCACGTCCGCAAATTGAAGCCAACCTGGCCGCCCATCACCATGAGCCGATCTACCACAAACACACGCGCGTGACGGATGCGAAAACCCTCGAGCTGGTCAAACAGGCGGCGGGTCTGTTGCAGCTCGATATCACCGCCCGCCTGTCGATGAGCCTGAATAATACGCCGTTGCAGGGCGCGCACATCAACGTGGTGAGCGGCAACTTTATCATCGCTCAGCCGCTCGGCGTGGACGATGGCGTGGATTACTGCCACAGCGGCCGCATCCGCCGTATTGATGAAGAAGCCATTCACCGCCAGTTAGACAATGGCGCGATCGTTCTGATGGGCCCTGTTGCCGTCTCCGTAACGGGTGAAAGTTTTAATCTGACCTCAGAAGAGATTGCCACCCAGCTGGCCATCAAGCTGAAAGCGGAAAAAATGATCGGCTTTTGCTCCTCACAGGGTGTCGTGAACGATGAGGGCGTGATTGTGCCAGAACTTTTTCCGAATGAAGCCCAGGCGCGCGTCGAAGCGCTGGAAGCAGAAGGCGATTACTATTCCGGTACCGTGCGTTTTCTGCGCGGCGCCGTTAAAGCGTGCCGTAGCGGGGTGCGCCGCAGCCACCTGATCAGCTATCAGGAAGACGGCGCGCTGTTGCAGGAGCTGTTCTCCCGTGACGGGATCGGTACGCAGATCGTCATGGAGAGCGCCGAGCAGATCCGCCGTGCCACCATCAACGATATCGGCGGCATTCTGGAGCTGATCCGTCCGCTGGAACAACAGGGAATTCTGGTTCGCCGATCCCGCGAGCAGCTGGAGATGGAGATCGACAAGTTCACCATCATTCAGCGGGATAACCTGACCATTGCCTGTGCGGCGCTTTATCCGTTCCCGGAAGAGCAGATTGGCGAAATGGCGTGCGTCGCCGTGCATCCTGATTACCGTAGCTCCTCACGGGGGGAGCTGCTGCTTGAACGCGTGGCGGCACAGGCGCGCCAGATGGGTCTGAGCAAGCTGTTCGTGCTTACCACGCGCAGCATTCACTGGTTCCAGGAGCGCGGCTTCACGCCGGTGGAGATTGATTCCCTGCCGGAAAGTAAGAAAGAGATGTACAACTACCAGCGCCGCTCGAAGGTGTTAATGGCGGACCTGGGATAACAGTCACCCTCTCCTGCTGGAGAGGGCGTTCACTCAGACAGATTCAAATATCGCGCTTAATCCGCTTCTGCGCTCGGTACGAGTGGCAATCGCCTGACTCAACACGCGCTCATCCGCATACAGTGAAAGACGCTGGCGCGCACGGGTAATGGCGGTGTAGACCAGCTCGCGGGTCACAACCGGCGACAGCTGTGTCGGCAGGATCAGCGCCGCATGGTTGAACTCGGAGCCCTGAGATTTATGTACCGTCATCGCCCATGCCGTTTCATGCTCTGGCAGGCGGCTGGGCTGGACGGACTTCACGCTGCCGTCCGGTAGCTGGAACCAGACGCGCAGTCCGTTACCGCGATCGAGCGCAATGCCGATATCGCCGTTGAACAGCCCCAGCGCACTGTCGTTGCGGGAGATCATCACTGGCCGGCCCTCATACCATCGCGAATGCAGCTGACGGTTAATTTTGCGCTTCTGCACCAGCAGCTGCTCCAGACTGTCGTTCAGGCCCGTGACGCCAAACGGCCCTTCCCGTAATGCGCACAGAAGCTGGTATTCGCCAAATGCGGCGATGACCTGCCCGGGCTGACTGCGCTGCTGCACGCAGCTCAGAAAATGCTGGTATCCCTGGAGAGCCTCCTCAAGCATAGCCTGATACTCTTCCCCGCTTTGCAGCGATTTCTTTTCAATGTCAGTGAAAGAACCGTCAAACACCCTACGCGTGGCGTGCCTGTCGCCACGGTTGACCGCCGCAGCCAGCTGGCCGATGCCGGAGTCGCTACCGAAACGGTAGCTTTTTTGCAGCAGGCACAGGCTGTCACGCAGTGCGCCCGCGATCGGCGTGTGATCGGGTTCAAGCGAGCAACCGGTCAGACGGGCGAGCTCCTGCGCCCGCGCGGCGGTATAACCGTAACTGGCGTAGGTACAGATATCTCCCAGCACCGCCCCGGCTTCTACAGAGGCGAGCTGGTCGCGATCGCCCAGGAAAACCACGCGCGCATGGGGTGGTAGCGCATCGATCAGGCGCGACATCATGGTCAGGTCGATCATGGAGGCTTCATCCACCACCAGCACGTCCAGATGCAGCGGATTGCCCGCATGGTAGCGCAGCCGCTGGCTACCCGGCTGCGCGCCGAGCAGACGGTGCAGAGTACTTGCTTCACCCGGGAAAAGCGCAAGCTGCTCCTGGGTGAGCGGCAGCCGTTGCATCGCACCGCCCAGTGATTCGGTCAGACGCGCCGCGGCCTTCCCGGTGGGCGCCGCCAGACGAATACGGCATCGCTGCTCGCCTGAAAGCTGTATCAGGGCTGCCAGCAGCTTTGCGACGGTCGTTGTTTTCCCCGTTCCCGGGCCGCCGGATATCACCGAGATCCGCCGCGTCAGGGCGACGGCTGCCGCCACTTTCTGCCAGTCTGTGGCCTCACCGGAGTCAAACAGCCTGTCCAGCGTCTGGCGAAGCTGTGCTTCGTCGCAGGGAAGCGGCGCATTGGTCTCACTAAAGAAACGCGCTACCGTCAGTTCGTTTCGCCACAGGCGGTTCAGGTATAAGCGCTCCCCCGTCAGGATCAGCGGTGCCTGGTTGTCTCCCGGCCCGACGGCTGACGATTCACGCAAGATTTTCTGCCAGTCCACCCTTTCCCCCAGCAGCGCAAAGCAGGACTGGAGGACAGGCGGCATTTTCTCGTCAACCACCAGACGCGAGAGCGGCAGACACACATGCCCCTCTCCGGCGTCTTTACTCAACAGGGCAGCGGCAAGCATCACGGCGGGCTGGTCAGCGGCAATCATCATGGCAAACTGCACGTCCAGCTGACGCAGCACGCGTTGCTCTACCGCATCCAGCAATAAGTCCTGCATCGTCATGCCATCTCCTCCGTGTTTGCTGCAAACAGGTTATCCATTTTATTAATCAATTCCGCATCCGGACGAGTACTGAAGATCCCGGAGCGCGGATCGGCAGCGTCGACCCCGCGCAGGAACAGGTAGATGACGCCGCCAAAATGATCGTCGTAGCGGTAATCCGCAATACGGTGGCGCAAATAGCGGTGCAGCGCCAGGGTATAGAGCTGATATTGCAGATCGTAGCGATGCATTTGCATAGCGGCCGCCATCGCCTGCTGGGTATAGGCTTCGCTGTTCTCGCCCAGCCAGTTCGATTTGTAATCCAGCAGGTAGTACCGTCCTTCGTGACGGAAGACCAGGTCGATAAACCCTTTCAGCATGCCCTGTACCTGACGGAAGTTCAGCGGCGGGCAACCAGCTGACAGCGGATCGTACTGACGGATAAGCGCATCGAGCGCGTCGGCCTTAAGCGGGCCTGCGACAGGCAGATAAAACTCCATCTCAACCTGCTTATTTCTTGCCGTTAACTGGCGAAGAGAGAAGCCCTGCGACGTCAGCGGCGCCTGCAAAATGGCGCTGATCCAGTCAGTGAGAACGGGCTGCCAGTGCGCGTCATAGCCTCCACTCTGCAACATCTTCAGCACCCACTCCTCACTGACAGGCTGGGTGAAATCAAGCTCTTCAAAGAGGCTGTGCAAAAAGGTGCCCGGCGACGCGCCGCGTGGGAACTGATGTGGAGTTAACGTCGGTTCAACCGGAACATCGCCCACCCCTGCGGCATCCACGTCCAGCTTCGGCATGAGATCCTGCGCAATACTTTGCCCGTGCTGTTGCAGGCCAGAATAGCTGGTGACGCGCCAGTCGTCGGCAAGCACCCGTGTGATCTGGCGCGCGTTAAGATCGGTCGCGGGCTCTTGCGCCATTTCCCAGCGGCTGTTGTCTGGCAGAGAAGGGATATGGAGGGCGATATCGTCTCCGCAAAGCGACTCAATACAGAGGCGCAACCCCGCCGCATCTTTCGGCTCACCACGCTGAATAAGCCGCCCTAAGGCGCTTAAATGGAAATCGCTCTCCCCTGTTTTCTCCCCGCGACGGCGGAAAACCGGCGCGACGCCCAGGCTGCAATGCCAGACAGAACGGGTCAGCGCCACGTAAAGCAGGCGCAAATCCTCCGCCAGACGCTCCGCTTCCGCCAGCTCAACGCTGGTTTCCGCCTTGCTGAGATCGAGCACCGCATCGAAAGTCTCGCGATCATGATAATAGGCCTGATCCTGAACGCGGTAGTTAGCGATAAAGGGCAGCCAGACCAGCGGATACTCGAGACCTTTCGATTTGTGAATGGTGACGATTTGCACCAGATGCTTATCGCTCTCAAGACGCATCTGCTGGCTTGAGGCGTTACTGTTTGGATCCGCGATTTGCTGCGCCAGCCAGCGCACGAGGGCATGTTCACTTTCAAGCTGGGTGCCGGCTTCCTGCAACAGTTCGCTGATGTGTAAAATATCGGTAAGACGCCTTTCACCGCCCGATGACGCCAGCATATTTTCGGCAATCTGGCGCCGCGTCATCAATTCGCGCAGCATCGCCATGACGCCGCGTTTTTGCCAGCGTTCACGGTAATGGACAAACTCTTCCACCACCGTATCCCATGCGTTTTCGTCATGGTTGAGCTCATCAATATCGCGCGCGTTCAACCCCAGCATGGAACTGGCCAGCGCGCTTCGAAGCGTATTTTCGCGCTCCGGGGCCAGCACCGCCTGAAGCAGCCAGAGCATTTCCTGGGCTTCCAGCGTGTCGAACACGCTGTCGCGGTTAGAAAGATACACTGACGGAATATCCAGCAGCGTTAGCGCATCGCGGATTAGCGCCGCTTCCTGACGACTGCGCACCAGCACGGTAATATCAGAGGCTTTAACTGGATTCGCCTGTTCCCCCTTCCACAGCAGCGCCTCGCCGCGCGCGCCTGCGCTCAGCCAGTCACGGATTTGCGCGGCGCAGTGCTGGGCCATCGCCGCCTGATAGTCGGCAACCCCATAGCCTTCCCCTTCCAGCAGCCAGAAGGTCATGGCGGGTTGCACCGCGCTACTGACTTCGAAGCGCAGGGATGCGTTTTTTGGGGCGGATTTCACCGGCAGGAAAGGGATTTCATTGAACATGAACGCCGTCTCCATACGGCTGAACAGCGCATTGACGCTCTCAACCATCCCCTGCGCGGAACGCCAGTTAGTGTCTAACGTGTAATGCGCGACAACCTCACTACGGGCTTTCATATAGGTGAAGATATCTGCCCCACGGAAGGCGTAAATCGCCTGTTTAGGGTCGCCTATCAACAACAGGGCAGTGTCGGGCTGCTGTCGCCAGATGCGGCGAAAAATGCGGTACTGCTGAGGGTCGGTGTCCTGAAATTCGTCAATCATCGCCACCGGAAAACGGGTACGGATCGCGCTGGCGAGCGCTTCACCATTCTCGCTGGACAGCGCCTCGTCCAGGCGGCTCAGCATGTCATCAAACCCCAGCTCGCCCCGGCGACGTTTTTCGCGCGCGACGGCCTGGCGGATCTCCGTCATGGCGCGTGTGATCATCAGGTCATTGAGCGTTAATGGCTCCGCAAGCAGCGCATCAATCGCCACAAACAGGGAATGCTCAGGCACAATGCCGTCGGCTTTGGTTCGCTCAGTCAAAAAGCGCTGCGAAAATTTTTCCAGCGCGTCCGGAAGCTGGTAGCCCCGCGTCTCCTCCTGGGCCCAGGCGCTGATCTTTTCGATCCACTTCCCCTGGTTCCCACGGTTGAACTTGCGTCTGTCGATGCCTGAGTTTTCGATGATTGTATCGATTTCACCAACCGACTCATTCCACTTCTGCTTAAGCGCGGCAATTTTAGCGACGATCTTTTCATGGCGCGAGGCCAGCGTTTCATCGGCAGGCGGCGGAGATTTAATGACCGGCGCTTCGCCTTGCAGGTAACGGTCGATAGCGCGAAGAAGCTCTTCCGGACCTTTCCACAGGGCGTGAACAGCTTCGGCAATGTCGCGCTGCAACGGATAACAGTGACGACGCCAGAAATCCGCACAGGCCTGATAGCGAAGCTCGGATTCATCTTCAATAAGCTGCTGCTCAAAGAGCATGCCGGATTCAAACGCATTCAGGCTCAGCATGCGCTGACAAAAACCGTGAATGGTGAAAACGGACGCTTCATCCATTTGCCGCTCGGCCAGCAGCAGCCATTGCGCAGCCTGTTGCTTATCCGCAATCTCGTCCAGCAGGCTGGCATAGAGGGGGTTATCCGTCGTCTGACGCAGACAGGCGATGCGCAGCTCATGAATGTTGCTGCGAATACGGCCACGCAGCTCGGCAGTGGCCGCTTCGGTGAAGGTTACCACCAGCAGCTCTTCCACACTTAACGGGCGCGAAAAAGCGGCGTTGCCGCCGAGCCCCAACAGCAGACGCAGATAGAGCGCGGCGATGGTATAGGTTTTTCCCGTTCCCGCTGAGGCTTCAATCAGTCGCTCACCCTGTAGAGGTAAACTTAGGGGATCAAGCGGCTCAGCGGTATGGGTCATTCTTTCTTACTCCAGGGCATAGTTTGTTGCAGCGCGCTGACGCTCTTCCAGACGGTCCACTCTTTTGATTTTACGTAGTCCGTTTTCCCGTTCTGGCTGCCAGAAACCTGAGACAGGATGGCCATACCCTGCGGTTTTACTACCGCCTGATGGAAGAAATCGGCAACCTTTTGTGGCGTCAGCTGTTTTATTTCGGCCACTATTTTATCACGCGAATCAAATTTCATATTACCGCGATCAAAATCTTTGCTCAGCTGCGAGGCCTCTTCACCCAGCGTCTGCGGCGGCTGCATCACCTGGGCGATAACCGCCTGCTGGATCTGGGCAAACTCTTCCGGCTTCATGGCGCGCAGTTTTGCTTCCGCCTGCGGGAAGAACGCCTGATAACGTTGCCACAGGTAAGCGGGTTGCTTGTCGCTGCTTTGCAGAAGGAAGCCCAGCCCCCACTGACGGCCCACATTCATGGAGAAAGCGAACACCGCATAGCCCAGCTGCTCTTCGGTGCGCAGCTGGTTGTAAAACCACGGCTGAATAATTTGACCAAGCACCGCACTCTGGGCTGAGCTGGTAAATTCGTCATAACCGACAGGGACAAACACCGCGGCCAGCGCGGAATCCGTGCTGCTTCCCGCTTTTTCGAAGATCACGTTCTGTTTTTTCTCTACCAGCACATCCTGGTTACGGCACCACTCATCGCCTTTTGAACCCAGTTGCGCACGGACGTTTTGCGCCAGCGTTTTAGCCTGATCTTCGCTCATATTCCCTACAATCAGGAACTCAGGACGGGTATTGGTTTTCAGCGCATCACGGTAAGCCAGCACCTCTTTTAAGGTGACTGAGGGCAATAACGCGCGGCGATCTTCGCGCTGGAAGTACGGAATTTGCGACAGCATCTGTGCTGGCATAATCGCCTGATCGTAGGCTTTACCCTTCTCGGCAGAATCCATCATCTGGGCATACCAGGACTTAGCCTGCTCGAGCTGTTCTTCCGTAGGCGTATAGCTGAAATAACCGTCCAGCAGCGCCTGGAACAGCTGCGGCAAACGCTGGGTATAGCCGTTGGCATTCACCATCAGGCCGTTATTGGCGTTAGTGGAGAAACTGATACCGCCAACGGCAGCCTGATTGCTGAGCTGATCGAGGGCAATACCGGCCAGATAATCATTAAGCGCAAACAGCACCTGGTTTCTGGCGCTGTCCATTGCTTTGGGGTTACGCAGCACCACGCTAACATCCGCTTTTGGCTCGTCGGCGAAATAGCGGCTTGGGGTGTAGACCACGCGCAGCGTCGGCTCATCAACAATCAGCTCCGGGTGCGGATACGCCTTTGCGGGTTTGATCAGCGAGAAATCGTCCGGGATGTAGGGGTTAAGTTCCGGTAACGTCAGCGCAATTTCCCCCACCTTTTTCTGCCAGCCCGCGAAGGTCTGTTCGCTGATTTTTTCAACCTGATACGGGGCATCAACGAAGTAGGCCATTTTGTTATGCGGTTCGTTCGGGCTGATATACCAGACGCGGGCATTCTGCGGAGTCATCATCGCCAGACGCGCTTTGAGCGCTCCGGCGTCATACTGGTCGGCAATATTTACCGCATCCAGCGTATGTTCCACCGGCACGCGGATCATGGTATCTGCCAGCCACTCAACGTAGTCCATATCACGCGTGATAGAGGGATAGCGGAAATCGAGATCCAGCACGTGCGCCAGCTCGTCAAAGTAGCGTTTATCGACGCCTTTATCGCGCAGCAGAGAGAGGTAACTGAAAATGGCCGCAACGACGTCGTCCCGGTGAGCCAGCCCTTTATCGGTCAGCGTCGCGGAGATGGCCAGCACGCCGCTATTCCCATTTACAACGGGATCGGAGTCAGCGCGAATACCTTCCACCAGCCCCTGCTTTTGCAGCCAGTCGGAGAGCGTACCCGGGCTGCGGTTGCCGATAAGATACGTCACCAGCTCGTCGGTTTTGCTGCGGAACTGCGCCGTGTTGTTATCAATACGGAATTCAACGCGTAACACCTTGCGCGGCAAGGCCGGCACATAGTGAATAACAATGCCTTTTTGCGCGTCCGTGACAACCGGCACGTTAATCTGCGGCAGATCGATATTTTTATTTGGCACCCTGCCGTAGGTCTGCGCGGCCATGTTTGCCAGCGTCGGCAACGGTTTATTGCTGTAGATAACCGCTTTCATCAGATTGGCGGAATAGTATTTTTCACGAAACGCATGCAGCGCATTGAGCACCGGGCTACCGGGCTTGTCGCTCAACGTTTCAAGGTTGCCGCCTGAGAAGCGCGAACCCGGGTGCGCCGGATTGATGGTTTCAGCGCTAACCTGCGCCATGCGCATACCGTCTCGCGTGCGCGCCATCGTCAGTTCGGCGTTCACGGCATTACGTTCACGGTCAGCGTATTTTTTATCCAGCAGCGGTGCGGCGATGGCATCCGCCAGACGGTCCACCGCCCCATCAAGCGCATCATTTTCCACTTCCAGGTAAAACGCGGTGCGATACGGCGCGGTACTGGCGTTGTGGCTGCCGCCATGCATTTTCAGAAATTCGGACAGGCTGTCAGGCTGTGGGTATTTTTTAGAGCCCATCAGCGTCATGTGCTCAAGGTAGTGCGCCAGTCCCGGATGGGCGTCAGGATCTTCCAGCGAACCCACCGGCACAACCAGCGCGGAGAGCGATTTCACCGCCTGAGGATCGGAAACCAGCAGCACGGTCATCCCGTTATCAAGACGAATCGCCTGATACTCACGGGTGTCCTTATCGCTCTTACGGATTGTTTCCTTGACAGGTTGCCAACCGGAATCGGCCTGAGTGACGGGAGCCCAAAGGGCGATAAACAAAACAAACGCTTTGAACAAGGTGCTGCCTGGCATTACGACCTCTTTATCACGGCTACATCATTAACAACGTGCGTGCTGGACACGCCAGCATCTCTTTCTTTGGGTACATCAGTCCGTGATAAGAGGTGCATCATAAATGAACACCTCATACTGCGCAATTTTTATACAGCACTCAGGACTGATTAAATTTGAACAACGGTAACAGGTAGCGTTGCGCCTCCTGGGTGATAATGTCGAAATATTCTGGCTCCAGCGTTCGCCATAAACGTTGATACCAGACATCGTCACCTTCGCCACGTACCATCATGTTCCCTTCGTAGGCCTGCAAAAACTTGCTGCGCGCTTTCTGGAGCGAAGCCTCATCCGTTAACATGGCATCATTCTGCGTGTCATAACAGGCTTTTATCCATGCTCCTCCACTTTCAGGCAGCAAAAGCAGAGGTTTGTTCATGCCCTGACGGTAACCTTCAATATAAAGCGACAGATACGTCAACGCCTGCTCAGGCTCCATCGGCGGGAAACGCCATTCGCCGTCCTTACGGACAAACAACCGGCTTTCACCTTCGTGACCACTCGCACTGTAGACAAGATGTTCGAGCCAGAGTTGCAGGCCATGTGAAACGCTGAGCATGGATGGCCGCCAGCGCAGCAGCCCGTCAGACTGCACGTGCGTGAGCCAGCCGCTGAGGTGCATACCGTTACAATCGAGATCGATTTCAATGCTGCTCGCCGGCTGCCGACACGCGATAACGCGGTCAGCAAGCGCTCGCATCTCCTCGCACTGGGCATCCCAGACGATTTCGCCGAATGCACCATACGGAAGTAATCCCGACGCCCTGTAACGTCGGAACAGTTTACTGGCGTCTTCTTCGTCAACCAGCGCATTCAGAAGCTGGGAATTAAGCTTAAAACGCTCCAGCCCATCAAGAATAAACGGTTCCGCATCGGGGATTTCGCTCTCTTCAGAACGGAAATTCACCTGCAAGCGTTGCTGGAAAAAAGCCCGGACCGGGTGCGCCCAAAAACGCTGTAGCTGCTCAAACGAGAGGGTATCTATGACGCGCGGTTCGAGCGTCTGAATAAAATCGGTTTGCGGCGTCCCCGCTTTCTTCGCGGCGGGAAGCCACTCGCGGGCGTAGCTTTGCAGTTCATCAGGAACGTAATTGACAGGATCAAACGGCATACGGCTATGGTGACAGGTGATATGCGCTATCACCCGACGTTCGCTTTCGTCGCAGTTGCAGGCTTCATCCCCCGGCAGATAGTGGCTCTGTCCGATGTAATCCACCAGCTCCTGCACCAGCACAGACGGGAAACGCTCGCTGTTGTCCTGAATTGAACGACCGATATAGCTGATATACAGCCTGCTTTGCGCAGACATCAGCGCCTCAAGAAAGAGATAACGGTCATCATCGCGGCGGCTGCGGTCGCCCCGCTTCGGTTGTGCGCTCATGAGATCAAAACCCAGAGGTGGAAGCGCACGCGGATAAATACCGTCGTTCATGCCAAGCAGACAGACCACTTTGAACGGGATTGAACGCATTGGCATCAGGGTACAAATATTCACCGGCCCCGCAAGGAAGCGCTGGCTGATGCGCTCCTGATCGAGACGTTGCGTCAGCTCATCACGCAGAAGCGAAAGAGGAACCACCTCGTGATAGTGCGAATTAACCCCCTCATCAACGATGGCCTGCCACTGCTTCTCGATAAGCGCCATGGCGGCTTCAGTTTCGCTGTCCGGCAGAAAGAAATCATTCAGCATTTCGCGGCAAATCGGCAGCCACTCTTCGAGCGGGCGGGGCTGCATCAACGCACGGCGCCAGCGGTTGAGCTGCATAAGCAGCGAGGCTAAGTGACCAACCAGTTCCGCGATCAACCCACTGGATTCATCGTACGGCAGCACGTCATTCCATTCGCCGTGGATGCTCTCCATCGCATACCCCAGCAGCATGCGCGTCAGGCCAAACTGCCAGGTATGCTGGCCGGTCGCAGGGAGTTCGAACTCCTGGACGTTATCATCGTCGATACCCCAGCGGACACCAGATTCGTTGACCCACTGGCGCAGATAGCGCAACCCCTCTTCGTTAATGTTGAAACGTGCGGCCAGAACTGGCACATCCAGCAGTGCCAGCACATCCTCAGAGATAAACCGGCTATCAGGCAGCGAAAGCAGGCTGAGAAAGGCCTGTAGCGCCGGGTGTGACTGACGAGCGCGACGGTCAGAGATTGCGTAGGGCAGATAGCGGTCGCCCGTTGCGCTGCCAAATACCGCCTGAATAAACGGGCTGTAGCTGTCGATATCCGCCACCATCACCACGATATCGCGCGGTGTCAGGGTTGGATCGTCCTGTAACATGGCCAGCAGGCGGTCATGAAGAATTTCAACTTCACGCTGTGGGCTGTGGCAAACGTGGATCGCGATACTGCGATCGTCAGGATCCAGTTTTCGCTTATTGTCGCTTCGCGCAAACTCCTCGGCGGTGATCCCGGCAACGGCACGGTTTTCCAAATCCAGAATATCAAGCTGAATATTGTGCAGCAGGCTGTCCGGCGTAATATCCGCAAACGCATCCACATCCCCTTCTCCCGAGGAGGTGATTTCAGAAAGCAGATAAATATAGTCGCGTCCGAGCTTGCCCCACGAGGCAAGCAGCGGGTTCGGCAGGTTCTGAATCCCTTCTTCATCAAAAAGCTGCGCCGCGTTTTCACTGTCTTTAAACAGCGGCACGGCGCGTTCCTCAAAGAGGCGTTTTCTCTGACGGGTGACCAGCCGTGATAGCCAGCGCGGATCCTGAATATCCCCCCAATAGTGCCGACACGGGTTGGTAAAGAGGATATGGATATCAGTGTGCTTACCGAGCGCTTTTAGCGCGTTCAGGTAGACAGGCGGCAGCGCGGAGATACCGCAAATGAACACGCGTGACGGCAAACGGGCTGGCCGTTCTGCGCTGTTCTCAAGTATTGAGATAAAGCGATCGTACAGGTTAGCACGGTGCCACTTAGGCTGACCGAGTTTCCCGGTATGCTCGACCAGCGCTTTCCAGAGCGGCGCCTGCCAGATTTGCGCTTCCGGTAACCCATCGACTAATTCTCCCGCTTCCCAGCGAATCAGCCATTCTGCACGGTAAACCAGATACTGGTCATAAAGGTCGGCAGTACGTGAGGCAAGCTGGAAAAGTTTACGCTTGTCGGTGTCGTCATTCAGGTAGTACCGCAGCATGGCAAACTCATCATGCGCCAGCATGTCCGGCAGCAGCGTCATCAGTTTCCAGGCCATACTTTGTTTGTTGAAGGCGCTCTGCTCAGGAATATCCGGCAGGACGCGAACAAACATCTCCCAGATAAAGCTCGCGGGCAGCGGAAAATCGATGTTGGCCGCAATGCCAAATTTCTGCGAAAGGGACATTTGCAGCCACTGCGCCATACCGGTGCTCTGCACCAGCACCATTTCTGGCTCAAACGGATCGTCAAGACGCTCTTGCTCAACGATATACTCCATCAGTGCTTCCAGCACATCCAGACGATTTGAGTGGTAAACCCTTAGCATAAACGCTCCCGACTAGCGGCTAACCGGGCAATGCAGACGCGTCAACGCGCCCTGCCGCCCCATAGGAGAAATAAGTGTGACCGTGATGCTGACACATCCGGACTGTGTTGTCTGCCCCCGACTGACCTGCCAGCCCGGCGGGAGCGTTAATGTTGAGATCTGCGACTGATTCCACGCATGATGCCATAGCTGACGATACTGGCTAAGCGCCGCATACCGGGCTGCCAGCGCGCGATGATAGCCGGATAACGCCATCACAACCACAACCAGCAACATCATTGCCAGCAAAACCTCAACCATGCTAAATCCTTTTTGTCTGCTCAGGGTAACTGACATAGCGTACTTTCCTTAAGGGGGCAGAAATCACTCCAGCCGTGGGCGGAAAAGCGTATCTGCCCCTCCGAGATGTCCCCGCCTCGCCATAGCAATAGATTGTCATTGCCGGCAATAAGCAACACACGCGCCCCAAACAGCCTTATACAGACCCGCAAACGTTGTGTCTGTTTGCACTGAACCTCTGGCTGTAAAGCCCATTCCTGAACGCGCCCCCACTCCAGTGCAGATTGCACGGCAGCCTGCTGGCGAACAGACAAACTCTCGCCACTTACCAGCGTGCTAAAGGTTTGCAGCTGCTGATTTAATCCGGTGAGGATCAGCGTGCCGAGCACCAGTAATAGCAGGACCAGCGCCAGCGATGACATGCCCCGCTGACGATTCACAGATTAAACCCCGTTACGGTATGGCGAGCCGAAAAGGGTGCGGCCAGTTCACCTTTGCGGCGGGCACGCAGCTCGATACTGATGACCGGCGCAAAGCCATCATGATCGGTTTTAGTGACCATAAATTGCTCTATCAGGACCCGATCCGGGTCGGTGAGCTTATCCCATCCCTTACCGTCACAGGATGTGGCGCCCCGCAGCGTTTCAAGCGATCCGGACTCAAGCCGGAATCCCGTACTGTCGTTTTCTGACGCGGTGCTATCCCACTGGCCGTTGCTGTTCGCATCCCATAGCACAATCGCACATCGTCCTTGCCTGCCGATGATCATCCCCTGCCCCTGGCAATGCTCTGCACAATATCCTGCCCTCTGAAACTGTTTACCGATCGCGAACAGACGTTGCCAGACCTCATCCTCCAGCTCCTGCTGTCCGGATTGCACTAAAACACCCCGCTGTAGCCCCGGTAAAAAACGTGACGTGCTGAGTAACAGAATGCTGCTTATCGTCATCGCAATAAGCACTTCCAGCAGGGAAAACCCTTTTCGATTTACTGGCATGCACCTTCTCCTGCGGCATTACACAGCCTGATACGTCCGCCATTTGAGACAATAACCCACCACCCACCAGCGCGGCTCTGCACGCGGATATGTCCGGCCCATGCGGTATCCCTTAAACCGTAAAATCCCAGCGCAGGGGTTATGTCGCTTATCGTGACCTCGGGCCACATCGGCTTCATCACGAACGGTCCGCCGCTGTCACAACCGGTCACCGCTGAACTGGCCAGACAGTTCTTTTCACCGTCGTTATACAGCGCGATCCTGTGCTCGCTGTTGTGACGGTTGGCGTCATTGCGCAAAAACACCAGGTAATCCCGCACCTGGCAGGCAGTTTGCCAAAGCCGCTGCCGCTGCTGCCAGCTGTCCCAGCCATAGAGCCCTGTGGCGCTGAGGATCACTGTCAGCGAAACGGCGATAAGGGTTTCGATAAGCGTAAAGCCTTGTTCGTTTTTCATGGCGGGAGTGTGGCGGAATAGCAGAAACGGTACGAGCGTCAAACCAGAACTTTACGAGCCGCTTTCCGGAGATTTTCACCCGTTGCAACGCGTTGCATCGTCTCTGGAAACAGGCTCGAAAAACAAAACGGGCGTGAAAAAAAACCGGCGCTAAAGAGCACCGGTTGTGTCAGGATTTGCCGTATCAGATGGCGACAGGAGCTTTAATGCCGGGATGCGGGTCGTAACCCTCAATCTCGAAATCATCAAAACGGTAATCGAAGATCGATTCCGGTTTACGTTTGATCACCAGCTTCGGCAATGCACGCGGTTCGCGCGTCAGCTGGAGATGCGTCTGTTCCATATGATTGCTGTAGAGGTGGGTATCACCGCCCGTCCAGACAAAATCGCCCACTTCAAGATCGCACTGCTGCGCCATCATGTGCACCAACAGCGCGTAGCTGGCGATGTTAAACGGCAGGCCGAGGAATACGTCGCAGGAGCGTTGATAGAGCTGGCAGGAGAGCTTGCCGTCCGCCACGTAGAACTGGAAAAACGCGTGGCAAGGCGCGAGCGCCATTTTATCCAGTTCACCCACGTTCCATGCAGAAACAATAATACGGCGCGAGTCCGGGTCATTTTTCAGCTGGTTCATGACGGTCGTGATCTGGTCGATATGGCGGCCGTCCGGGGTAGGCCACGCGCGCCATTGCTTGCCGTATACCGGGCCCAGGTCGCCGTTCTCATCTGCCCACTCGTCCCAGATGGAGACATTGTTTTCATGCAGATAAGCAACGTTGGTATCGCCTTGCAGGAACCAGAGCAGTTCATGAATGATCGAGCGCAGATGGCAGCGCTTCGTTGTCACCAGAGGAAAGCCTTCTTGCAGATTGAAGCGCATCTGGTGGCCAAAAATGGAGAGCGTACCGGTGCCGGTACGGTCGTTTTTCGGCGTGCCCTCGTCGAGCACTTTTTTCATCAATTCAAGATACTGTTTCATGATTCCTCAGGAAAGTTGTTGCTGTGGACGACGACGATACGCCCAAATCATCATAATGGCACCCGCGACAATCATCGGGATGGAGAGGATCTGCCCCATGCTGATGTACTGTACCCATTCACCGGTAAACTGCGCATCCGGCTGGCGGAAGAACTCGACGATGATACGAAACGCGCCGTAGCCAATCAGGAACAGACCAGAGACAGCCCCCATTGGGCGCGGTTTGCGGATATACAGATTCAGGATGATGAACAGCACCACGCCTTCCAGCGCCAGCTCATAGAGCTGTGACATATGGCGCGGCAGAACGCCGTAGGTATCGAAAATAGACTGCCACTCAGGATGCGAAGGCAGCAGCGCGATGTCCTCCGCGCGGGAACCCGGGAACAGCATGGTAAACGGCACGCTCGGATCGACACGTCCCCACAGTTCACCGTTGATGAAGTTGCCCAAACGCCCTGCGCCCAGCCCAAACGGGATTAACGGCGCAATAAAATCAGCCACCTGGAAGAAGTTGCGTTTGGTGCGTCTGGCGAAGATCACCATGACCAGGATCACACCAATCAGCCCGCCGTGGAAAGACATGCCACCGTCCCAGACGCGGAACAGATAGAGCGGGTCCTTCAGGAATACCGGGAAATTATAGAACAGGACATAACCGATGCGACCGCCCAGGAACACGCCGAGGAAGCCGGCATAAAGCAGGTTTTCCACTTCGTTCTTCGTCCAGCCGCTGCCTGGACGACTGGCGCGACGGCCAGCAAGCCACATGGCAAAGACGAAGCCCACCAGGTACATCAGACCGTACCAGTGCAGCGCTACAGGTCCTATTGAGAAAATAACCGGATCGAATTCCGGAAAATGCAGATAACCACTGTTCATCTGTCACCACAAGATGTTGTTATTCCGCTGAAAGTGGACAGCGGGTGAATTGCATTCCCGCCGTTGGCAGGTGCTCCAAAGTTGCGAATCATAGCATAAGGCAGGCGCGGAGGATGCGCCTGAGATGTAAAAGATGTGTATAGGGTTTCATGCGCGCTGTTCCCCCTCACCCCATCCCTCTCCCTCAAGGGAGAGGGGGGCGTCCGAGCCGTCATTATTTTGTGGGGATCAGCGGCCGCCGCGGATCAAACCGCCCATGCCGCGTCGCTCCATAAACGCAGCCACCTGATGGCGCACTTCGGCTGCCAGCTGTGCTTCCAGGCTACGCGCGGCCAGTTCGCGCGCCTCATCTTGTTCGATGTGACGTAACAGGTATTTCACACGCGCAACGGAACGTCCGTTCATTGACAGGTGACGGAAACCGAGACCAATCAGGATCGCCACGCACATCGGATCGCCGGCCATTTCACCGCACAGGCGCAGGTCGATATTATGCTGCTCGGCTTCGCGGGCGATCATCGCCAGGGCACGAAGCATCGCCGGATGCAGGCTGTCGTAGATGCTGGCAACGCGCGTATTGTTGCGATCGACCGCCAGAATGTATTGCGTTAAGTCGTTGGTGCCAACGGAGATAAAATCAACGCGGGTCGCCAGCTGCGGCAACATAAAGACCATCGAAGGCACTTCAAGCATCACGCCAATACGGGGTTTAGGGATCGCATAGCCGATCATCTCTTCCACTTCGCGCCCTGCACGTTCTATCAACCGCCGCGCTTCGTCGATCTCGTCAATACTGGTGACCATCGGCAGCAAAATGCTGAGATTCCCCGTGGCCGCGTTGGCACGCAGCATCGCACGAACCTGGATAAGGAAGATTTCCGGCTGATCGAGGGTTATGCGGATCCCACGCCAGCCGAGGCAGGGATTCTCTTCACTGATGGGCATATAGGGCAGTTGCTTATCCGCGCCGACGTCCAGGGTGCGCAACGTGACGGGTTTGTCGTTAAACATCTGCAACATGCCCTGATACTGCGCCACCTGCTCCTCTTCTGACGGGAAGCCGCTTTGCAGCATAAACGGTATTTCGGTGCGGTAGAGGCCGATGCCATCGATGCGGCTGCCGAGCTTCTCTTCATGCTCAGGGCTTAAGCCAGCATTGAGCATCACCTTCACCCGCTCACCGCTCTTGAGCTGCGCGGGCAGGTTGACGTCATCTTCCGCCAGCTTGCTTAATTCATTCTCTTCGCTGATAAGACGCTGGTACTCCTGAAGGAGAACCGGCTCAGGATCCACCAGCAACTCACCGCGGTATCCGTCCACCACCAGCGTACGGCGGTGCAGTACGGAGGGCTGAATATCCGCCCCCATCACGGTCGGAATACCGAGCGCGCGCACCATAATGGCGGCATGGGAGTTAGCTGCGCCATCGCGCACCACTACGCCCGCCAGCCTGTCCTGCGGTAATTCCGCCAGCGTCGTCGCCGAGAGTTCATCGGCCACCAGTACAAACCGGCTCGGCCAGGCATTCGCCCCCTGAATAGTATCATCAAGGTGGAACAGCAGACGTTGCCCAAGCGCGCGTAAATCGCCGGCGCGCTCTTTCAGATAACCGTCAGTCAGCACCGCAAACTGCTCGGCAAATTTTTCAATGACCTTTTTAACCGCCCATTCTGCCACCGAACCTTTATCGACCTCGGCAAATAACTCACGACGCAAACGCGCATCGGAAAGCAGGTGTGAGTAGAGGTCGAAAATGGCCGCCGTCTCTTTTTGAGCGCCAGCGGCAAAGCGTTTGCTGTAGCGACGAAACTCATTTGCCGCCTCTTCCAGCGCAGCGGTAAGCCGTTCGCGCTCAAGCGCTTCATCCAGCGTCGAGGCTTCGTAGACCTGCTCCATCAGCGGGAGCGTGGCATCCATCCAGCCTTCGGCAATCGCGACGCCCGGCGAGGCCGGAAGCGCGCGGATGCGGGTATGACGATACTGCCCAAAAAGGGCTGCCAGCTGAGACTGAGAGAGGATCGCAGCCATTTGCGTTGCCAGCGTGACGAGGAAGGACTCCTCGCTTTCGTCGTACTGACGCAACTCGCGCTGCTGGACAACAAGCACGCCAAGCAGTTGACGACGCTGAATAATCGGCACGCCAAGGAAAGCGCGGAACCGCTCCTCTTTGACGGAAGGGATATATTTGAAGCTGGGGTGTTTTTGCGCATCGGCAAGGTTGATTGGCTCCGCCAGTCGCCCGACCAGGCCAACAATACCTTCATCAAACGCGAGCGTGACGGTGCGTCCCCGTGGTTTTTTTAAACCGCGGGTTGCCATCAGGTAGTAGCAACGTCGGTCATGGTCGGCCAGGTAGACCGAACAGACCTCGGTTTCCATCGCAAGACAGATGTCCGTCACCAGAATATTCAGCGCCTCGTTGAGGCGAGGCGCACTGGCAACCTTTTCAACTATTTCTCGCAAGCGGGTGAGCATGATTTGCGTAGCTTAACCTCTTTTACGTCGCCAGGCAGGTGCGCTCTGTGGCTTCGGAGGCGTCTCCTGAAGCTGCATCACGACACTTGCGAACTCTTTCATCACCCTACGATATACATCGCGCTTAAATGACACGACCTGACGAACCGGATACCAGTAGCTTACCCAGCGCCAGCCATCAAACTCTGGCGTGCTGCTGGTTTGCATATTGATATCTGAATCGTTGCCCACCAACTGCAAAAGAAACCACTTCTGTTTCTGGCCGATACAAACCGGCTTTGTGTCCCAACGCACCAAACGTTTCGGTAACTTGTAACGCAACCAGTTGCGGGTCGAAGCCAGGATGCGAACATCTTTTCGGCTTAAACCAACCTCTTCAAACAGCTCCCGGTACATCGCTTGTTCTGGGGACTCTCCGGGATTGATCCCGCCTTGCGGGAACTGCCAGGAGTGCTGACCATATCGCCGGGCCCACATCACCTGGCCCTGACGATTACAAATTACTATTCCTACGTTTGGGCGGTAGCCATCGTCATCAATCACCGGACTACCCCAAACTAAATCTGATATATGAATGATTGTTTCACACTACAGGGAGGCGGTAAACCACTCTCTTACAGGCCTGCAACCTAATAACATTTGAATAACTCACAATTTAGTGCGGAGTTATAAACAGATTCGGGCGACAGAGACCATTTTTATTCACCTTTTCTGTGGATATAGTTGTGAAGAAGTGCGGAATTACCGATGAACAACCTTGTAACCCGACGAGCCGCCAATTTACCCCGCTTATAACAAATCATTTAAATTCATATAATTATATTGAAATTAAGGGTATCCAGGGCGATAAACGTGACGATCATCACATCAAAGATCCTCCTGCTGATGAAAGATCGAACAGCGTCGGTTTTATCCACAGTTTGTGCCAATAAGTTAGGCACAATTTGTGTGAAAATTCGATTTTCATCGCACGTCAAGGCTGTAAATTGAAACAGTAGTGGCAGTTATTCCCAGTTATCCCATTTTTCTGTGGATAACATGGTGTAAGATCCTGTTTATTGTCAGTGACCAGAATTGCACAACCTGTTTTTTAGCCGCCGCGGGACGGATTGTATTCTAAAAAAGATGATATAAATCATCCACATGGAATAGGTGCACAGAAAAAGGTAAACTCTGTCCACAAGGGATAAAATATCAGCTCATTTTTTAATCAAAAGGTCGTTAGCATGCAATCTCTCGCCCCACTGCTCTCTCCTCCCGTCAGTGAAGCCCAGTTGCTCCAGCAGGCACAACGCCTGGCAGGCTATTCACTGGGCGAGCTGGCCGTGATGGCGGGGTTGACGATACCTAACGATCTAAAGCGTGATAAGGGCTGGATCGGCGTGTTGCTGGAACGCTGGCTGGGCGCAAGCGCGGGCAGTAAACCCGAGCAAGATTTTGCGGCGCTGGGGGTGGAACTGAAGACGATCCCCATCGATAGCCAGGGGCGGCCGCTGGAAACCACCTTTGTCTGCGTTGCGCCGCTCACGGGTAACAGCGGAGTGACATGGGAAACCAGCCACGTCAGGCATAAGCTGAAGCGGGTGTTGTGGGTACCCGTTGAGGGCGACAGGCAGATCCCGCTGGCTGAGCGTCGCGTTGGCGCCCCGCTGCTCTGGAGCCCGAATGAAGAAGAGGAGAGACAGCTTTCCCAGGACTGGGAAGAGCTGATGGACATGATTGTGCTGGGACAGGTTGAGCGTATCACCGCCCGGCATGGCGAAGTGCTGCAACTTCGTCCCAAAGCCGCCAACAGCAAAGCGCTCACTGAAGCGGTAGGCGCACAGGGCGAACCGATCCTGACGCTGCCGCGCGGTTTCTATCTTAAAAAGAATTTCACCGGGGCGCTGCTGGCACGCCACTTCCTGTTGAAAACATAGTTTTTTACCAATTTTGCGCTCCGGCTAACATAATCTCCTCCTTTTTAAGATTTCCCCCCTTTCACCTGTCGTAATATCAGGTTATTACTACACTATGATTTGATACGAGCCAGGTGAGGATGAGAACGATGAAAAAATGGGCAGTAATTATCTCAGCAGTCGGTTTAGCGTTTGCGGTATCGGGTTGCAGCAGCGACTATGTCATGTCAACGAAAGATGGTCGTATGATCCTGACCGATGGCAAACCCGAAGTCGACGACGATACCGGTCTGGTGAGTTACCGCGATCGCGAAGGCAATCAAATGCAGATTAATCGCGACGAAGTCTCCCAGATCATCGAGCGTTAAACAGATAAAGGTCAGTAGCTTGCTGGCCTTTTTGATTTTTTCCTTCCCCTTTTGCCTTCCCTCTGCCATGTTTATATTCCTTTGTCGGGAGGTTCCTGACGCAGTCTGTATGTCTAAAAAAGGAAACCGGCTATGCATTATCACCGTATCCCCCACAGCGCTCTGGAGATTAGCCAACTGGGGTTGGGCACCATGACATTTGGTGAACAAAACAGCGAAGCCGATGCCCATGCACAACTCGATTACGCCGTCAGCCAGGGCATTAACCTGATTGACGTGGCGGAGATGTACCCCGTTCCTCCCCGCCCGGAAACACAAGGTCTTACTGAAACGTATGTCGGCAACTGGCTGGCGAAACGCGGTAATCGCGAAAAGCTGGTCATCGCCTCCAAAGTCAGCGGCCCTTCCCGTAATAACGATGCCGGGATCCGCCCTAACCAGATCCTCGATCGGAAGAATATCCGTGCCGCGCTGGATGCCAGCCTCAAGCGCCTGCAAACCGACTATCTCGATCTTTATCAGGTGCACTGGCCGCAGCGTCCGACGAACTGCTTCGGTAAGCTTGGCTACACCTGGAACGAAAGTGCTCCGGCAGTTACCCTGCTGGAAACGCTGGAAGCGCTCACGGAGTGCCAGCGGGCGGGTAAGATCCGCTACATCGGCGTTTCCAACGAGACGGCGTTTGGCGTGATGCGCTATCTGCATCTGGCCGATAAACACGATCTGCCGCGCATCGTGACCATTCAGAACCCGTACAGCCTGCTGAACCGCAGTTATGAAGTGGGTCTGGCGGAGGTGACGCAGTACGAAGAGGTGGAGCTGCTCGCCTACTCCTGTCTGGGCTTCGGTACCCTGACGGGCAAATACCTGAACGGCGCGAAACCGGCTGGTGCGCGTAACACGCTTTTCAGCCGCTTCACCCGCTATAGCGGCGAGCAGACGCAAAAAGCCGTTGCGGCCTACGTGGATATCGCGAAACGCCACGGACTGGATCCGGCGCAGATGGCGCTGGCCTTCGTGCGTCGTCAGCCGTTTGTGGCGAGTACCCTGCTCGGCGCAACGACGATGGATCAGTTGAAAACCAATATTGAGAGTTTCCATCTGAACCTGAGTGAAGAGGTATTAGCGGAGATTGAAGCGGTGCATCAGGTTTATACCTACCCGGCACCGTAATAAAAGCAAAACGGCAACGTGCGTTGCCGTTTTTAGGGTTTTCACCCTCTCCCCGTGGGAGAAGGCCGGGGTGAGGGCATCAGGCCGCACAATTCAACGACGACGCAGCCAGACCCACAGACCGCTAATCGCCAGCGCGAACAGCGCGCCGAATCCTACCCCGATTGCCACGACCGGCGCACCTGCTTTTACCGCCAGCGAGTAAATCCCCAGCATCAGTAACATCGCCATGTTTTCACCAAGGTTTTGCACCGCAATGGCGTTACCCGCCCCAACGGTCTGCTTGCCGCGCTCCTGCAACAGCGCGTTTAGCGGCACCACAAAGAAACCGCCTAACATGCCGATCAGCAACAGCAGGGCATAGGCAGGCAATAGGGCATGTTGCAGGGAGAAGAACAGAACGCCGACGCCAATCAGGATCCCCGCAGGCATGCAGCGCGCGACGGTTTCCAACGTCACCAGTTTTGCCGCAGCCCCGGCCCCGACAACAATCCCGACGGCGACCATGGCATTCAGATAAGTCGGCGTGGCGTTGTCAGTAATGCCCAGCGCCACCGGCACCCACAGCACCAGCAGGAAACGCAGCGTAACGCCGGCCCCCCAGAACATGCTGGTGCCCATCAGCGAGAAGCGTGTTTCACCGTTACGCCACAGTACGCGGCAGGCGTTGAAGAAGCTGCCGGTCATGGGCCTGAAGCGCCATGATTGCCCCGGACGCGCCACGGCCAGTTTGGGGATAAACAGGTTGGCGATCACCGCGCCACCGTACATCAGGGCGCAGATGCCAAGCGCGGCGAGCACATGCCAGTCTGCCAGTACGCCACCCGCCACCGAACCCAGCAGAATAGCCGCAATGGTGGAGGACTCCATCAGGCCGTTGGCCTTCACCAGCTTATCACCGGTGGTGAGCTCACCCAGAATACCGTACTTCGCCGGGGAGTAGGCTGCCGCACCAATGCCCACCAGCGTGTAGCCGACAAACGGGTTGATACCAAAGCAGATACTTGCCGCGCCCAGAAGCTTAAGGCTGTTGGCAAACATCATGACCCGACCTTTCGGGAAGCTGTCCGCCACCTGGCCGACAAACGGCGCAAATACGATGTAAGCACCCACAAACACCATCTGTAGGATCGGCTGGCTCCAGTCGGGATAAAACTCAGCTTTCAGCAATGCCAGCGTGGCAAACAGCAACGCGTTATCGCCGAACGCGGAAAGAAACTGGGCGGCGATAACCGCCATCATGCCTTTCGACCAGATTGAAGTGTTAGTGTGCACTGACTCACGCATTTTGCTGTTCTGCCTCTTCAACCATGCCCTTCAGGGTCACGAAATCGGGTTTACCGCTGCCCAGCACCGGTAACTGTTTGAGGTAACGAATATCGCGGGGGACCGCCAGCTCGGGGATACCGTGTTCGCGTGCATACCTGAGCAGCGCGTCACGCTTCAGTTCACCGTCTGTCGTGAAGAGCACCAGCGCCTCGCCTTTACTGGCATCACTTTTCACCACGGTCGCATGCATTTTCTCCGCCGAGACGGCGGTCGCCAGCGTTTCGACCATTTCAAGAGAGACCATTTCCCCGGCGATTTTGGCGAAGCGTTTTGCACGTCCCTGGATCTGCACGAAGCCCTGATCGTCGAAGCGCACGATATCGCCCGTGTCGTACCAGCCCGTTTCAACCTCGCCATTGACGTTCTCGGCCGTCGGCGCCTCAAGCACGCCCGGGTTTTCCACACGCAGATAGCCGTTCATGACGTTCGGCCCTTTCAGCTGAAGACGTCCTCCGTCTTCAATACCCGGCACCGCCAGCAGACGCGCATCCAGCCCCGGCAGAATGCGGCCAACCGTTCCCGGTTTTGCCGCCATCGGAACGTTGATGGAGACCACCGGCGCGCACTCCGTCACGCCATAGCCTTCCAGAATGCGCAGGCCAAACTTGTCCTGCCAGATCTGGCGCGTGCTGTCCTGGAGTTTTTCCGCGCCCGCCACCACGTAGCGTACGCGGAAGAAATCATACGGGTTGGCGAAGCGCGCGTAGTTACCGAGGAAGGTGGACGTCCCGAACAGCACCGTGCAGTTACGGTCATAAACCAGTTCCGGCACAATGCGGTAGTGCAGCGGGCTTGGGTAGAGGAACACCTCAGCACCGGTCAGCAGCGGCGTAAAGAGACCCACGGTCAGACCAAATGAGTGGAACAGCGGCAGCGCTGACATAAAGCGATCGTTGGCGGTAAAGTCAGCAATGGTTTTAATCTGTTCGACGTTCGCCAGAATGCTTTTGTGGCTATGAACCACACCTTTCGGGTTGCCTTCAGAGCCGGAGGTAAAGAGGATAATGGCATCATCTTCCGGCTGCTGCTTAACCTGCGCCAGACGCGGCATCAGCAGGTGCGCGAAAATCCACAGCTTGTCGGCGGTCGTGACGTCTGCTTTCAGATCTTCCAGGAACACCCAGCGCACCTGCGTCAGCTGTTCCGGCAGGTGCCACAGCTTGCCTTTATCCAGGAACTGGCGGGAGGTAAAGATGGTGTTGATTTGTGCTGCGGTAATCGCGCTGGAGAGCCCTTTCACGCCCGCCGTGTAGTTCATCATCGCCGGAATGCGGCCCCGGGACACGGCACCAAAGATTACCGCCGCGCTGATACCCGCGTTTGGCAGCATCAGGCCGATCTTTTCGCCCTGTTTACTGTACTTTTCCAGAATACGCCCGACAAACAGCGTTTTGGTCAACAGCTTACGGTAGGTATCCGGCGTAAAATTGATGTCTTCGATGCAGTTTTTCTTCGCACCGTAGCGATACTGCGCCGACAGCAACGATTCATACAGCGTTTCGCGCGGGCGAACGGCCATGCGCGCTTCCATCATAATCTGGTGCAGCATTTCCCCGGCGATTTTACGGCGGTCGCGCGCGCGCGGCGCCTCGGGCATCGGCAGTGGCGTCGGCGGTAATATATGCAGCGTAATTTTCGGGAACAGACGCTGCTTCACCAGCCCTTTCAGACGGCTGAAAAAGGTCAGCTCAGCCCCGTCGATGCGTAGCGGCACGACGGTGGCCTGAGACTTCGCCGCGACAAAACCGGCCCCGTCGTAAATTTTCATCAGGGAGCCCGTCACTGAAATACGCCCTTCCGGGAAGATAACCACCGGGCGCCCCTGCCCAACCAGACGCACCAGATGTTTAATCATCATCGGTTTGGTTGGGTCGAGCGGGACAAAATCAATCAGCGGTTTGAGCCAGCGCATGTACCATTTTTCACTGATGGAGCTGTAAACCGCGAAGACGGGCCGCACGGGCAAAAACAGCGCCAGCAATACGCCATCAAGAAAAGAGACGTGATTCGGTGTGATAAGCACACGCTCGCCATAGAGTGCCTGCGTATCGCCAGTCACGCGGATGCGAAACAGGACACGAAACAGTGTGCGGAAGAACCCAAAAAGCATTTCAACTCCCTTTGCCAGCCAGTGTGAAAGGTATAAATGGTGGCAGATTACACGAGAAGTAGTGAGGGAGCGATAGCAAAAACAGAGGCGAAAAAAAACCTGCGCATCCGCGCAGGTTGGTGCAAGAGAAGAGTACGAAAACGTACCAGGAATTCTCACCAATCAATACCTCTGGGATCTTGATTGTGGCCTCCGGCGACAGGCTTCGCCAGCGGGAAAACGCAAGGGAATGAGCCGAAGTGCAACCAGGTGTGAATATTCTCTTTTGCTGTTACAGGTTGAACTTACAGGCAAAAAAAAACCTGCGTAAAACGCAGGTTGGTGTAAATCGTGTTAATCAACCGAAGTTGATTCCACCTATCAATACCTCTGGGATCTCGACTCTAGCAATTCACTACGCATCGTTGCTAACGGACAATCGCAACAGCCTGAGGCAAAGTGTAACTAAAGGTTCAGATTGACATTATTCAGACATGACTGGCCGTGTAACGATTACACCGCGAGGGATGTTCTGCTTCACGTTTGCAGAGGACGCTTACCCGCTCCCCTTGAATGCGCGCCGCTTTTCCGCAACACTAGTTAGTGTGTAAACGCTTACCCCTATAAGAAGGTATTGAATGGCGACAATTAAGGATGTGGCTCGTCTGGCCGGTGTTTCCGTCGCGACCGTCTCCCGCGTGATCAACAACTCCCCTAAAGCGAGTGATGCATCGCGCCAGGCCGTGCAGGACGCCATGGAAAACCTGAATTATCACCCTAACGCCAACGCGCGCGCCCTTGCCCAGCAGTCGACAGAAACCATCGGGCTGGTGGTCGGGGATGTATCCGATCCGTTTTTCGGTGCAATGGTCAAAGCCGTAGAACAAGTTTCTTATCACACCGGAAATTTCCTGCTGATTGGTAATGGCTACCACAATGAACAGAAAGAGCGCCAGGCCATTGAGCAGCTGATCCGTCATCGCTGTGCGGCGCTGGTGGTCCATGCAAAAATGATCCCCGACGCCGAGCTGATCCATCTGATGAAACAGATGCCGGGGATGGTGATTATCAACCGTATTATTCCCGGTTTTGAAACCCGCTGCGTGGCGCTCGACGACCGTTACGGCGCATGGCTCGCAACCCGTCATCTGATCCAGCAGGGCCATACCCGAATTGGTTATCTGTGCTCCAACCACCCAATTTCCGATGCGGAAGATCGCCTTCAGGGCTATTACGACGCGCTGCGCGAAGCCGGTCTGCCGTGCAACGATCGTCTTGTGGCGTACGGAGAACCGGATGAGAGTGGCGGCGAGCAGGCGATGACGGAGCTGCTGGGCCGCGGGCGGAATTTCACCGCCGTGGCCAGCTATAACGACTCCATGGCCGCCGGCGCAATGGGCGTGCTGAATGATAACGGGATTGACGTCCCGGCAGAAATTTCGCTGATTGGCTTTGATGATGTGCTGGTGTCGCGCTACGTGCGCCCTCGCCTGACCACCGTGCGCTACCCGATTGTGACCATGGCAACGCAGGCGGCAGAACTGGCGTTAGCGCTGGCCGAGCATCGCCCGCCACCGGAAATTACCCACCTGTTCAGCCCAACCTTAGTGCGCCGTCACTCGGTGGTATCGCCCGCGGAAGCCGTGAGCGAACAGCGATAGAGATGGACGGTTTTATCCGGGTATTCCAGCGCATCGCCGATGTAGTGCCAGCCGTAACGTTCGTAGAAGTCGCGGCAGGCAGACCAGAGATGAAGCTCGTGATATCCGGCGCGTCGCGCGTAGCCGATAACATGCCGCTGAAGTTTTCCCGCCAGCCCGTTTCCCCGGGCGGCTTCATCGACATACAGCGCAGCCAGCCAGGGGTGGAGATCCTGTCGGGAAATTAAATCGCAACGCCACAACCCAACGGTGCCCAGCAGCTGGTCATCCTCAACGGCAATAAAGGTGAGCGGTAACTCGCCCGGCGTCAGGCTGTGCTCAACAATGCTCTGGAAAAAGGCACGCGGCATACCTTCACCAAACGCGTTCCAGATCCAGTCGATCACCCGCTGTGTAAACTGCGGCGCAGCGTGAAGCGGCAGTATATTCACACCAGTTTCCCCTGGAAAAGGGGGACCGATTCAAAGAGATAGCCGTCAAAATCGGGCGCGTCTTCGTCTGACAGCTCAAGCAGGCTCTTTTTGACGTTTTCAAGATGCTGGAACATCGCCTGCCACGCCCCCATCACGTCGCGGCGGCGGAGCGCAGCGAGAATGGTTTGCCTGTCGCCGAGCCATTTCAGCCGCCATGCGCGGCTGGCGATGTGGCCATTAAACTGCTGCCACAGCGGGCTGCTGTCCATGTGATGCCAGACGCTTTCAACGGTCGCCAGCAGCATCTGGTTTTGTGTGGCTCCCGCCAGCACCAGGTGGAACATTTTGTTGTTGTCCTGGCTGCGATCGTCGGCGGCAATAGCCCGTTGCTCCTGCTCGATGATGCGGCGCAGGTTGTCGATATCCGCCCGCGTCGCCATTTTTGCGGCAAAGGCGGCAATGTTGCTTTCAAGCAGCTGGCGCGCCTGAAGAATTTCAAACGGACCCACGTCACTGTTCAGAAAACGTTCTTCCTCGTTTTCATGCTCCTCCGGAATGCGCATCACGTACACGCCAGACCCCTGGCGAATATCCACCGTCCCCTGTAGCTCAAGCATCAGCAGCGCCTCGCGCACGATAGTGCGGCTCACGCCATACGTCTCGGCGATGTTGCGCTCCGGCGGCAGACGCGATCCCACGGGATAATGCCCCTGGATAATCTGCGCCCGTAAATCCTCGCCAATCTCCTGGTACTGTTTTTTTTCCGGCAGGATGACAGCCTTATCCACGTTTTCACCTGTGTTTTTCAGTTAATGCGCGGGCCGGACGTCCTCCCGGCCAGTTTGTGCGCTATTTTACCAGAAGGCTTACTTCCATTCATCGTCAACCCTGAGCGTCAGCACACGCTCATCGCGCAGCTGGCGAAACCAGGATGCCGATTTCTTTGCCCGCCGTGCGCGATGGTTTTCAAGGTCGATCTCAATAAGCCCGTAGCGGTTTTTAAACGCGTTCATCGGGGAGACGTTGTCGGTGAAGGCCCACAGCATATAGCCGTGGCAGTTAGCCCCCGCCTCCCGCGCCAGCAGCGTGTAATAAAGATGTTCGCTGAGAAACGCAATGCGGTATGCGTCATCGATAATGCCGTCGCGATTGCGAAACTGCGCTTCGTTCTCCACGCCCATCCCGCTTTCCGCCACAAACCATTCAATGTTGCGATAGTCGTTTTTAATCCGCATCGCCATGTCGTAAATAATGCGCGGGAGGATCTCCCAGCCGCGGGAGGTGTTCATCCTCCGCCCCGGCAGCTCGAACGGCTCGTAGTAGTACGCCGGGTGGAACGGCGTCTCCGGGTGCCAGGCGCGGGACGGGGCTTTGACGCGATGCGGGTAATAGAGGTTAATGCCCAGCTCGTCGACGGTGTTGTCGGCAATCAGCGCCAGCTCGTCAGCCGTGTAATCCCACTGCACCTGATGCTGCGCCAGCAGGGTAAAAAGCGCCTGCGGATAGCGCCCGTGCACCAGCGGGTCAAGAAAGACGCGGTTATAGAACAGATCGTACATCTCTGCCGCCCGCACGTCATGCGGCGCGCGCGAGCGCGGGTAGGTCACCTCCGGGTTGAGAATACAACCCACCGTGCCGTCATACCCTTTCTCGCGAAACAGCTTCACCACTTTCGCCGTCGCCAGCACCTTATGGTGGTTCCACTGCATCCAGGTGCTGGTGTTCTGCTCATAGGGCCAGCGCAGCGCGTCGAGGTAGACGCGCGTCTGGACCACAATCGGCTCGTTGAAGGTAAACCAGCGGGTGACTTTGCCGTGAAAGCGCTCAAACACCTTTTCCGCATAGCGAACGAACAGCTCGACGACGTGCTTCGACGCCCAGCCGCCGTAGGTCTCCAGCAGCACGCCCGGCAATTCGTAGTGTTCCAGGCAGATCATCGGCTCAATGCCCTGACGGTGCATTTCATCGAACAGCGCGTCGTAATAAGCGGCGTACTCTTCATCTACGGTGGCGTTTTCATAGTCGGTCAAAAAGCGCGACCAGTTGATCGAGGTGCGATAGTGGGTCAGTCCCGCCTGCTTCATCAGCGCCACGTCTTCGCGAAAGCGATTGATAAAGTCGGTTGCCACCGCCGGGCCGTAGCCGTTGTGCCAGACGTGACGATCGTTCTTGTACCAGAGATCGATCCACGAATCCTGCCCCGACTTTTTGCCGCTCCAGCCCTCGGTCTGCCAGGCCGATGCCGCCGCGCCCAGCATAAAATCTGGCGGTATGGTTATCTGTTTTATGCTCATCCTGTCCTCATGCGTTATCGGTGGCTTGTTGCAGTGCGGCCTGATCTGCGCGGCGTGAGGCAATTTTCACAAACGGCAGATAGATAATCACCGCGGTCACGATGCAGATAAACTGGGTGATCACCGCCCCCATGGAGCCCGCGGTTGACAGCCAGGCGTTGATCAGCGGCGGCGTGGTCCAGGGCACCATCACCACGGCTTTCCCGGCAAATCCGGTCACGGTGGCAAAGTAGCCAATCGAGCCCGTCACCAGCGGCGTGATGATGAACGGGATAGCCAGGATCGGGTTGAGCATGACTGGCATCCCGAAGATCACCGGCTCGTTGATGTTAAAAATACCCGGGCCGATGGAGAGCTTAGCGATCTCCTTCATCTCTTTACGTTTGGTGGCAATCATGACGGCTATCAGCAGGCCGATGGTCAGGCCGGAGCCGCCGATGCTCATATAGACGTCCCAGAACGGCATGGTGATGATGTTTGGCACCTCTTTGCCCTGCTCGAACGCGCTCATGTTGACAGTGATCGCCCCCAGCAGCAGCGGCTCGCGGATCGGCTTGATCATCTGGTTGCCGTGAATACCAATCACCCAGAACAGCTGGGCGACAAACATCAGCAGCAGGATCCCCGGCAGGCTTTGCACCACGCGCTCCAGCGGCTGTTGCACCACCTGGTAAACCGCGTCGTAGAGATACATTCCGGTAACCCGATGAAACACGAAGCCAAAGGTGGCGATGGCGGTGGTGGTGATAATGGCCGGGATCAGCGCAGAGAACGACGCGGCGACGTTCGGCGGCACCGTGTCTGGCATCCTGATTTTCAGCCCCTTGCGGTTTTCCAGCCAGCAGTAAATCTCCACTGACAGGATGGCGATAAACATGCCGAGGAACAGGCTGCGGGTATCCGAGAACTGGCGCAGCAGCACATCTTTCACCACGTGCATCTCGCCGTCCACCAGCATTTCCACCGTGGTCGGCGTCACGCAGATAAAGCAGATCACCGCCAGCAGGCCGGGGAACAGGGACTTAATGCCGTTAATACGCCCCAGCTCAATGCCGATTAAAAACACCGCGCCGATGTTGAGAAAGTTGAGCGTGGCATAGTTCAGCGCGCTGGTGATCGGCTTTAACGCCGCCAGAAACGACAGCGACTGAAAGCTCGCCAGGCCGTTTTTCGGATCCAGCACCATATTGGAGATCAGTACCGAGAACGCCCCCACAATGATGACCGGCATTAAGGTAATAAACGCAGACTTGATCGCCTGGATATAGCGATAGCTGTTGAAGGTGGTGGCAAAACTGCCCAGAGCGTCGATCAGTTTTTCCTGAAATGCCATAGGGTAATACCTCAGTAAAAGGGCTTTTATTGAATAAGATGGACAGCCGGATACTATTGGTATGCCAAAAATAGCGTCCACAGGCGCTTTGTTCTGTGATTAAGCTCTCAATGAGGTAAGAGGTATTCCAGATTGCGATTTATCACCATTTTGGCATGCCAATGACAGGCATTTATCCCGCGGGCGAGGATCGTTACCGAAAAGCGTGATCGTTATGGGGTTTTGCCCTTCCCACGTCGCTTATGCGCCGGATGGTCTGTGTTAAACTGCAAACCATTACGTGGAAACAGGAATTTCGAATGGCAACAATGCTGGATGTCTCACTGCGTGCGGGCGTGTCGAAGGCCACCGTTTCGCGCGTGCTGAACGGCACAGGTCAGGTTAAAGAGAGCACGCGTCAGCAGGTATTTCGCGCGATGGAGGAGCTGGGCTATCGTCCGAACTTTCTCGCGCGTTCGCTGGCTAACCAGACCAGCAACAGCATTGGTCTGGTCGTCTCGACGTTCGACGGTTTTTACTTTGGTCGTTTGCTACAGCAGGCGTCACGGCAGACCGAAAAGCACGGAAAACAGCTGATTGTTACCGACGGTCACGACGCCCCTGAGCAGGAAGAACAGGCGGTCCAGATGCTCGCCGATCGCAAGTGCGACGCCATCGTGCTGTATACGCGTTACATGAGCGAAAAGACGATCCTGAAGCTGATCAACAGCGTGCAGACGCCGCTGGTGATCATTAACCGTGAAGTGAGCCAGGCGGCGGATCGCTGCGTCTTCTTTGAACAGCAGGACGCAGCCTTCAAAGCGGTGGATTACCTGATAAGCCAGGGCCACCGGGAGATCGCCTGTATCACCGTCCCGATCCACACGCCAACGGGTAAAGCGCGACTGATGGGCTACCGTAAGGCGCTGGAGAAGCACGGTATTCGTCTCGACGAGCGGCGGATTAAATACGGCGATGCAGGCATGACGCGGGGTTACGAGCTGTGCAAGGAGCTGATTGCGGAAAAGACATCGTTCAGCGCCCTGTTTGCCTGTAACGATGATATGGCCCTGGGCGCCTCCAAAGCATTACACCAGGCCGGGCTGAAGATCCCGCAGGATATTTCGCTGTTTGGTTTTGACGATGCCCCCAGCGCAAAGTGGCTGGAGCCTGCCCTGTCGTCGGTGTATCTGCCGATCGACAACATGATCGTCACGGCGATCGACCAGGCGATCCGGCTGGCAAAAAACCAGCCGGTTGAAGCGATCCCGCCGTTCACCGGCACGCTGGTGTTACGCGATTCGGTGACAACAGGGCCCTGGTTTAATCAGACCAGCTCTAACGCCAGCAGCTCCTGAATGGTCTGGCGACGGCGAATCAGCCGCGCCACGCCGTTATCAAACAGTACTTCCGGCAGCAGCGGGCGGCTATTGTAGTTGGAAGACATAGACGCCCCGTACGCACCGGTATCATGCAGCACCAGATAATCTCCCGGTTTTACCTCTGGCAGCGAACGGGTTTCGACTTTCCCGCCTTCCTGCTGAGTAAAGACGTCACCGGATTCACACAGCGGGCCGGCAACAACGGTCTCGATGCGCGGGGCGTTAACCAGATCGCGGCCATCGGCGGCAAGTGCGGTGATGTGATGATAGCTGCCGTACATGGACGGGCGCATCAGATCGTTGAAGCCAGCATCAATCAGCACAAAGTGACGGCTTCCCATCTCCTTCACGCTCCGCACCTGCGCCACCAGCACGCCGGCCTCGGCAACCAGGAAACGACCCGGCTCAATCTCCAGCTTCACCGCATGGCCCAGATGGGCGGCGATGCTGTCACGCGCGGCGCTCCACAGGCCGTAATAGTGATCCGTGTCGATCGCCTCTTCCCCTTCGCGGTAAGGAATCGAAAGCCCTCCCCCGGCGGAGATCGCCTCCAGATCCTGACCAAAATCGATAACCTGACGCACCATGGCGCCACAGACCTGCTCAAGATGGCCGTAATCCACGCCGGACCCGATATGCATGTGAATGCCCACCAGCTTGAGGTTGTAGCGTTGTAAAACCTCCAGCGCCGCAGGCATATCGGCATACCAGATCCCGTGCTTGCTGTTTTCGCCCCCGGTGTTGGTTTTCTGACTGTGACCGTGACCAAAGCCCGGGTTGATGCGCAGCCAGACGCGATGGCCAGGAGAGACCTGCCCAAGCTGTTCCAGCATATCCACCGAACCGGCATTGACCGGGATTTGCAGCTCATGCACGCGCGCCAGCGTGGCGTCGTCTATCAGGTCAGCGGTAAAGACGATCGCGTCGCTGTCGGCTTTCGGATCAAACCCGGCCGCCAGTGCACGTTCGATCTCACCCAGCGATACGGAGTCAACCTTCACGCCCTGCTCGCGCATCAGGCGCAGAATATGAATATTGGAGCAGGCCTTCTGCGCAAAACGCACCACGTCAAACTGATGCAGCGCGGCGATCTTCTCGCGGACAATCTGTGCATCGTAGACCCACACCGGACAGCCGAATTCGGCAGGCAGGCGCAGCAGGTTATCGGCGTTTAAATCGGTCTCAGTCTGGTTGAGTGGGCGTGGCATGGTCGTCTCCGGAAATCTGTTTTTTATCATTACGCCATAGCCTGAAGAGAATAAAAAATATCGTTTTATCTTGAGTCTATGCAAAAATGATATGGACTACGCTCAGCCATCAGGTGCCCTATGCCCGCCGTTAACATACGCCATATCGAGATTTTTCATGCGGTAATGACCACCGGCAATCTCACTGAAGCCGCGCACATGCTGCACACCTCGCAGCCGACGGTCAGCCGCGAGCTGGCGCGTTTTGAGAAAGTGCTGGGGCTGAAGCTGTTTGAACGCACCCGCGGCAGGCTGCATCCAACGGTGCAGGGTTTACGTCTGTTTGAGGAGGTTCAGCGCTCCTGGTACGGGCTGGACAGGATCGTGAGCGCGGCAGAGAGCCTGAGGGAGTTCCGCCAGGGCGAGCTGTCCATCGTCTGCCTGCCGGTCTTTTCCCAGTCATTCCTGCCGGTACTGTTACAGCCGTTTCTGGCCCGCTATCCGGAGGTCAGCCTGACCATCGTGCCGCAGGAGTCGCCGCTGCTGGAGGAGTGGCTTTCGGCCCAGCGCCACGATCTGGGTCTGACCGAAACCCTCGTCACGCCAGCGGGAACGGAACGCACGGAGCTGCTGTCGCTGGATGAGGTCTGCGTGCTACCTGCCAGCCACCCGCTTGCCCACAAAGCGGAGCTGACGCCGGCGGATTTTCACGGTGAGAACTATATCAGCCTGTCGCAGACCGACAGCTACCGGCAGCTTCTGGATGGCCTGTTTGCCGAACATCAGGTGAAGCGGCGGATGGTAATGGAAACGCACAGTGCGGCGTCAATTTGCGCGATGGTGCGCGCGGGCGTGGGTATTTCGGTGGTGAACCCGCTCACGGCCATGGACTACGCCAGCAGCGGCGTGGTTCTGCGCCGTTTTAGCGTTTCCGTTCCCTTTACCGTGAGCCTGATCCGCCCGCTGCACCGGCCCGCCTCAGCGCTGGTTGATGCGTTTAGTGAACACCTGATTGCGCACGCGCGTCAGGTGGCGCTTCGCTTACCTGACCTGCAAAAACCACTATGACAGCATAAACTCCACCGCATCCGCGGCATGGATGGCGGCGGTATCGAAGACCGTTATCGGGCTTTGGTCTGCCGGCACCAGCAGGCCAATTTCGGTACAGCCGAAGATGACCCCTTCCGCCCCCTGCTGCGCCAGTTTCTCAATCACGCTGACATACCATGCGCGCGACGTTTCGCTGAAGGTGCCCAGACACAGCTCATCAAAAATAATCTGGTTAATGCGCGCCCGGTCGGCCTCTTCGGGGATCAGGCTTTCAATCCCGAACTGGCTGTTCAGCCGCCCGCGGTAAAAATCCTGCTCCATGGTGTAGCGCGTCCCCAGCAGCGCCACGCGCGTCATGCCGGCGGCACGTATGGCACGCCCGGTGGCATCCGCGATATGTAAGAACGGCAGCGAACAGCGGTCTTCAATGTGCGACGCCACCTTATGCATGGTGTTGGTACACAGCAGAATACCCTGCGCGCCCGCACGCTCCAGCCCGAGCGCGGCGTCCGCCAGCATCTGCCCGGCTTTGTCCCACTCCCCGCTCGACTGGCAGGCTTCTATTTCATGGAAATCCACGCTGTGCAGCAGCAGGCTGGCCGAATGCAGACCGCCCAGACGCTGTTTGACACCTTCATTAATCAGGCGGTAGTACGGGATCGTTGATTCCCAGCTCATGCCCCCTAACAGACCGATCGTTTTCATCTTTCCTCCTGTGCGTTTCACCCAGTGAAGCAAACTTGTGATCGCCTTTCCAGTTATTTGGCTAAACGTTTCCTTTTCGCCGCGGGTGAGATAAATTAATTGAAACAATGTTTCATTACATAACAGGGCGAAAATATGTTTATTTTCCATAAAGAGACCACGCTTGAGGATCTGGGCAACGGCGTGACGCGTCGTATTCTGGCGCACGACGGCAGGATGATGGCGGTGGAAGTGAATTTCGAGCAAGGCGCGATTGGCCCGATGCATAACCACCCGCATGAGCAGCTCACCTACGTTCTCTCGGGGGAGTTTGAGTTCACCATCGGCGAGGAGAAGCATGTGGTGATGGCGGGCGACACCCTTTATAAAGCGCCGCACGTGATGCACGGCTGCGTTTGCCTGAAACCCGGCACCCTGCTGGATACCTTTACGCCGGTTCGCGAAGATTTCCTGAAATAAAAAAAGGCGCTCAGTTGAGCGCCTTTTTTGAAGTTATTCCGTAACCGGCTCAGGAAGTTGTTCCGGCAGCGGGTTGCGGGTGCTCATTGCCTCGCGCAGCAGCACGCTGCCACAGGCGAACAGTCCACCCAGAATACACGCCAGCAGCACGATCAGGGCTTTGCCCGGGCCATCTTTTTTCACCGGCATAGAAGGTGAAAGCTGGTATTTGAACGGCTCCAGGCTCACATCTTCGAAGGAAAGTTTTTGCAGCTGTGCCAGATAGTATTCGCGGTTCTGGAAATCGGCGTTCAGCTCAGAAACATCCTTCAGATTTTTTTCAATCTGCAATTTCTGCGCAATCCCGTCCGCACCGAGGGCGACGGAATAATCCGGATCGTCTTTCACCGCCTGTCCATTGCTGTAGACCGGCTTTTTGATCCCTGCCGCGTTCGCCACTTCCAGCGAGTAGTTCAGGCGTTGCAGGTTGGTATTATGGATATTTGTCAGACGGACCCGATCCAGCTCCAGCTGCTGCTGAACCGTTTTGGTTCTCAGGATCAGCTGATCGCGAATGTTTTGCATGGTCTCCTGCTCGACGATGCGGGAGATGTACTGAATGTAACCATTCAACACTTTCTGCGCGTCCTCTGCCGTTGGGGCAGTGAAGCTTAACGTCCAGGAGAGGTACGGTGCTTTATCAGCGTTTTTTTCCTGCGTGTTATCAACAGCCTTCATCTTTTCGGCAATATTGACCACCGCGCGGTGCAGCTCCAGCGGGTCAACCTGAGCGCCATCGAGCTGAGCCATCACGTAAGGTGAGCTCTTCATGTACTCTTCAAGCAGAGACTGGGACTGAAACTTTTTGATAAACAGATTAAACACATCCGCACGGGTAATTTTCACGTCGACATCAAGCACCTGGAGCGCCACCATCATCTGGCGCAGCGAACTCCACTGCGTCTGTTCCGCGGGCGTAATGACCGCTTTACTGGTCCATTTTTGCGGTATCAGAAAAGCGATTGCCAGGCCGACCAGTGCAAATGCAAAGACAATGGTGATGATGCGTTTTTTTGCTGCCAGCAGGACGTCCAGCAGACCCAGAAGATCTATTTCTTTAGCGCTGACCGCCGGGGGAGCATAGTGAGGAAAATTGAGATCCGTATGTTTTTTGAAATCCATCGCTGACATAACTGTTCTTCTTTTAAGGATGCAGTGAAATTCTGCCTGACTGGTTCCGGTGTAACAAATCATACAAGAATGTAAGAATTATCTGAATGACGAATTGGTACATCTGTAGACCTGCTATCAGATCTGGTAGTTAGCCACGCTGCGTGACTATTGTTATTCCTGCTCCCCTTTTGCTTCATTATCTCTTCCTCATGGGCCGCGGCGAACGTCCATGGAAAGTCAAAAATGCCACCTCCCTCACTATATTGAAACAGCGTTTCGACGCCGATCACATTTCCACCATTAAGCGAATGACGCAGAAATAAATCGCAATAATATAAAATAAAACGATGTTTTAGCATCCAAGAACACCGGTTCAGCTCTTTTGAAACCAGAAGCGCTTACAGCATGAAGAAAGACAAAAAAGCGTTAAAAAACAAACGTAGGTTTTGCCGTTGCCAGACGTTGCACCCTGAATTTCAGCTCCCATGCCGCGCATCGCAGGCCCGGGAAAATGTAACAAAGCAGATTTCGTATTAAACCATTGATTGCCAGGTAGGTATGTATGAATGAAAACAAGCTGCTGGGGCTCGCATGGATATCACCCTATATCATCGGGCTGATAATCTTTACGGCATTCCCCTTCGTCTCATCGTTTTTCCTCAGCTTTACGGATTACGATTTGATGAGTCCGCCGGTGTTTAACGGCATCGAAAACTATCGCTACATGTTTACCGAAGACACGCTCTTCTGGAAATCCATGGGCGTGACCTTTGCCTATGTATTTTTAACCATCCCGTTAAAGCTCGCCTTTGCATTAGGAATTGCCTTTGTCCTGAACTTTAAATTACGCGGCATCGGCTTTTTCCGAACGGCCTACTATATTCCGTCGATCCTCGGCAGCTCCGTCGCCATTGCCGTACTGTGGCGCGCCTTATTTGCCATTGATGGTCTGCTGAACAGCTTTATCGGTGTATTTGGCTTTGATCCGGTGAACTGGCTGGGCGAGCCGTCGCTGGCGCTGATGTCCGTTACCCTGCTGCGCGTCTGGCAGTTCGGTTCCGCGATGGTCATCTTCCTGGCCGCGCTGCAAAACGTACCGCAGTCCCAGTATGAAGCGGCAATGATCGATGGCGCATCGAAATGGCAGATGTTCATGAAGGTGACCGTGCCGCTGATTACGCCGGTGATCTTCTTCAACTTCATCATGCAGACCACGCAGGCGTTCCAGGAATTTACCGGGCCGTACGTCATTACCGGCGGCGGGCCAACCTATTCGACCTATCTGTTCTCGCTCTACATCTACGACACCGCGTTCAAGTATTTCGATATGGGCTATGGCGCGGCGCTGGCGTGGATCCTGTTCCTGGTGGTGGCCGTCTTCGCCGGTATCGCCTTTAAGTCGTCGAAATACTGGGTGTTCTACTCCGCCGATAAAGGAGGCAAAAATGGCTGATATTCAACAACTCTCCACGGCAAGAAGCGTCGCCGAACGCGAAGTGGCCCGCACGCTGCGCAGAGAGAAAATCAACGCCTCCGTTCGCTATGTGATCCTGCTGGTTGTCGGCCTGCTGATGCTTTACCCGCTGGTGTGGATGTTCTCCGCGTCGTTCAAACCGAACCACGAGATCTTCACCACACTGAGCCTGTGGCCAGCCCACGCCACCTGGGATGGTTTCGTGAACGGCTGGAAAACCGGGACCGAGTACAACTTCGGCCATTACATGCTGAATACCTTTAAGTATGTGATCCCGAAAGTGATCCTGACCATTATCTCCTCCACCATCGTGGCGTACGGCTTTGCCCGCTTCGAGATCCCGTGGAAGAAGTTCTGGTTCGCCACGCTCATCACCACCATGCTGCTGCCCAGCACCGTGCTGCTGATCCCGCAGTACCTCATGTTCCGTGAAATGGGCATGCTCAACAGCTATATGCCGCTGTACCTGCCGCTGGCCTTCGCCACTCAGGGGTTCTTCGTCTTCATGCTGATCCAGTTCCTGCGCGGCGTCCCGCGTGACATGGAAGAGGCGGCGCAGATTGACGGCTGTAACTCCTTCCAGGTGCTGTGGTACGTGGTGGTACCGATCCTGAAACCGGCCATTATCTCCGTCGCCCTGTTCCAGTTCATGTGGTCCATGAACGACTTTATCGGGCCGCTGATTTACGTCTACAGCGTGGATAAATACCCCATCGCACTGGCGCTGAAAATGTCCATCGACGTCACCGAAGGCGCGCCGTGGAACGAAATTCTGGCAATGGCGAGCATCTCCATTCTGCCATCCATCATTGTCTTCTTCCTGGCACAGCGCTACTTCGTACAGGGCGTCACCAGCAGCGGAATTAAAGGTTAAGAGGGAAATACCATGGCTGAAGTTATTTTCAACAAGCTGGAAAAGGTCTACTCCAACGGCTTTAAAGCGGTACACGCTATCGATCTTAAAATTGCTGAAGGGGAATTCATGGTGATCGTCGGCCCATCCGGCTGCGCCAAATCCACGACCCTGCGCATGCTGGCGGGGCTGGAAACCATCAGCGGCGGCGAGGTGCGCATCGGCGACAAGATCGTGAACAACCTCGCGCCGAAGGAGCGCGGTATTGCAATGGTGTTCCAGAACTACGCCCTCTATCCGCACATGACGGTGCGCGAGAATCTGGCCTTTGGTCTCAAGCTGAGCAAACTGCCGAAAGATCAGATTGAGTCTCAGGTGAATGAAGCCGCCAAAATTCTTGAGCTGGAAGAGCTGCTCGACCGCCTGCCGCGCCAGCTTTCCGGCGGCCAGGCGCAGCGCGTGGCGGTAGGCCGTGCGATTGTGAAAAAACCGGATGTGTTCCTGTTCGATGAGCCGCTTTCAAACCTCGACGCCAAACTGCGCGCTTCGATGCGTATCCGTATTTCTGACCTGCACAAGCAGCTGAAGAAGTCGGGTAAACCAGCAACTACCGTTTACGTGACCCACGACCAGACCGAAGCGATGACCATGGGTGACCGCATCTGCGTGATGAAGCTCGGCCATATCATGCAAGTGGATACGCCGGACAACCTCTACCACAAGCCGAAGAACATGTTCGTGGCGGGCTTTATCGGCGCGCCGGAGATGAATATACGCAAAAGCGTGCTGGTCGAAAAAGCGGGCCAGCTGCACATCGCCATTGGCGATGAAACCATGCCGCTGAACGCGGAGAAGCAGGAGAAAGTCGCGGCTTACGCGGGTCAGGAGATCTTCTACGGCGTGCGCCCGGAATTTGTATCGCTCTCTGATGAGCCCTTCCCGGACGGCGGCTGTAGCGGGGAGATGGTGCGCGTTGAGAACATGGGCCACGAATTCTTTGTGTACCTGAAGGTCGCGGACTACGAACTGACCGCCCGAATCCCGTCCGATGAGGCTAAGCCAATGATTGATAAGGGGCTTCATCGTAAGGTGTATTTCACGTTTGAGATGAACAAGTGTCATATTTTTGACGCAAAAACTGAACAGAACCTCTCTCTCTGATGGAGTGATAAAAATGAAAAAAGTGCTTTTAAGCGCAGCAATCTCCGCGACCCTCGGCCTTACCGCTTTGCCATCGATGGCGCAGAATGTGGATTTACGGATGTCCTGGTGGGGCGGCAACGGCCGTCACCAGGTCACCCTGAAAGCGCTGGAAGAGTTCCATAAGCAGAACCCGGACATCAACGTGAAAGCGGAATACACCGGCTGGGACGGTCACCTTTCCCGTCTGACCACCCAGATTGCGGGCGGCACCGAGCCGGACGTAATGCAGACGAACTGGAACTGGCTGCCGATCTTCTCCAAAACCGGTGATGGCTTCTACGATCTGAACAAGATGAAGGACGTGATCGACCTGTCGCAGTTCGATCCCAAAGAGCTACAAACCACCACCGTGAACGGCAAGCTGAACGGCATTCCGATCTCGGTGACGGCGCGCGTGTTCTACTTCAATGACGAAACCTGGAAAAAAGCGGGTATTGCGTACCCGAAAACCTGGGACGAGCTGATGGCGGCCGGTAAAACCTTCGAGGGCAAGCTCGGCAAGCAATACTACCCGGTGATCCTGGAGCACCAGGATACGCTGGCGCTGCTGAATTCGTACATGATCCAGAAGTACAACATTCCTGCGGTGGATGAGAAAACCAAAAAGTTCAGCTACACAAAGGAACAGTGGGTGGAGTTTTTCCAGACCTACAAAAAGCTGATCGACAGCCACGTCATGCCGGACACCAAATACTATGCCTCGTTCGGTAAGAGCAACATGTATGAGATGAAGCCGTGGATCCAGGGTGAATGGGGCGGCACCTACATGTGGAACTCCACCATCAACAAATATTCCGACAACCTGAAGCCACCGGCGAAACTGGAGCTCGGCAGCTACCCAATGCTGCCGGGAGCCACCGACGCGGGTCTGTTCTTCAAACCGGCGCAGATGCTGTCGATTGGTAAGACAACCAAAAACCCGGAAGCGGCAGCGAAGCTGATTAACTTCCTGCTCAACAGCAAAGAAGGGGTTGATACGCTGGGTCTTGAGCGCGGCGTGCCGTTGAGCAAAGTGGCGGTGCAGTATCTGACCGAAGACGGCACCATTAAAGAGGACGATCCATCCGTGGCGGGCCTGCGCCTGGCGCAGTCGCTGCCGGCGAAACTCACCGTCTCGCCATACTTTGACGACCCACAGATTGTGGCGCAGTTCGGTACTTCTTTGCAGTATATCGACTACGGGCAGAAAACCGTGGAAGAGACGGCCGCTGACTTCCAGCGTCAGGCGGAGCGTATTTTGAGACGTGCGATGCGGTAAACACAAAGCCGGGTGGCGCTTCGCTTACCCGGCCTACAGGCTATCGTAGGCCCGGTAAGCGAAGCGCCACCGGGCAATGACATTACACGCCGATATTACGTAGTTTCTCCCCTCTCATCAGCTTGCGTTCAATATGCTCCAGGGTCACGCCTTTGGTTTCCGGAATCAGCCAGAAGGTCACGCCGATAAACGCCACGTTCAGCACCGTATAGAGCCAGAAGGTGCCTGCCGCGCCAATCGCATCCAGCAGCGTCAGGAAGGTCGCGCCAATGATCATGTTCGACACCCAGTTGGTGGTGGTGGAACAGGTGATACCAAAGTCACGGCATTTCAGCGGCTGAATTTCAGAGCACAGGATCCACACCACCGGCGCGGCGCTCATCGCGTAACCGGCGATGCACATCATGGTCATGCCGACGGAGAGCCAGGAGAGGCCGCTGGACGCCGTGCCGTTATCGAACTGCATCAGGCAGTAGCCGAGTATTAAGGTGCCGAGCGCCATCACGCTAAAGCCAATTTTCAGGGCCGGTTTACGTCCGGCCTTATCAACGGTGAACACCGCGATAAAGGTGGCGAACATAAAGGTCAGCCCTACCACCAGCGTGGCGATCATCTGCTGTTCGGTGGTGGTAAAACCGGCCATTTTAAAGATGCGTGGGGCGTAATACATGATGATGTTCATCCCCGTGAACTGCTGCATCGCCTGTAACAGCATGCCGAGGAACACCGCGCGGCGCACGTTGCGGTTTGCCTTAAACAGCGACCAGCCGCCCTGCTTCAGCTTCAGGCTCTCGCGGATTTCGTTCAGCTCTTCACGCGCTTTTTCAGACGTGTCGCGCAGCATGCGCAGCACCTCTTCCGCCTCCACGTGACGCCCTTTTTGCGCCAGCCAGCGCGGGCTGTTCGGCAGGAAAATGACTAACACAATCAGCAGCACCGCAGGCAGCGCCAACACGCCAAGCATTGCCCGCCAGTTGCCGCTGTAGCTGAAGTATGTATCCGACAGGAACGCCAGCACGATACCGAGCGTCACCATCAGCTGGTACATGCTGATCATCTTCCCGCGCACGTTTTCACTCGCCATTTCGGAGAGGTAAAGCGGCGCGGTGTAGGACGCGATACCCACCGCCACGCCCAGCAGCACGCGGGAGAGCAGCAGCACTTCAACGTTGGTTGCAAACGCTGAACCAAGAGAGCCGGCAACAAACAGGATCGCCCCGACCATCAGGCTGTATTTGCGCCCGAGACGGAACGACAGCCAGCCGTTAAAGAGCGCGCCGATGGCCGCGCCGAGCATCATGCTGCTCACCACCCACTCTTGCAGGCGGTTGCTTAACGTAAAGTGGTCGGTAATAAAGGGCAGTGCGCCAGCGATAACGCCGATATCCAGACCAAACAGTAAACCGGCTACGGCGGCCGCAACAGAAACAAACTGGTTCATGCGTCGGGTATCGCGCAGCGCAGCGGGCATAAGGGTAGAGTCATTTACAGATGTCATAGTTTCCTGCCTCAACAGCGAAATTCGTTAAGTGAAATTACGAGATACCGGAAGAAAGTGTCAGGCCGGAACTGGTGAAGATATGGATTATTTCGCTACGACATACCGATCTGTGATGGACATTACAATTTCAAATCAGGGTGGTTTAACCTTATTTTTTATTAATTAGTTAATATTTAAGCAATAAATGTGTGACACCCGTCATTCATTCCTTTTCAGTATGGATTTTTCATCTTTAAGGATATGGATAAAGCCAATTTTGGCGCAAAAAAAACCTCCACCCGAGGGCAGAGGTTCTTTATTCGGGGTGAATTATCGTGCCAGCCAGCCGCCGTCAACGGCAACGGTGTAGCCGTTAATATAATCCGAAGCCGGGGACGCCAGGAACACAACCGGGCCCATCAGATCGCTCGGCAGACCCCAGCGACCCGCTGGAATACGCTCCAGGATTGCCGCGCTGCGCTCTTCATCCGCACGCAGCTGCTGGGTATTGTTGGTGGCCATGTAGCCCGGCGCAATCGCGTTGACGTTGATGTTGTGCTGCGCCCACTCGTTCGCCAGCAGACGGGTCACGCCCATCACGGCACTCTTCGATGCGGTGTAAGACGGCACGCGGATGCCGCCCTGGAAAGAGAGCATGGAGGCAATATTGATGATCTTGCCCCCTTTCCCCTGGGCGATGAAGTGCTTCGCAGCCGCCTGGGACATAAAGAACACGCTCTTGATGTTCAGATTCATCACGTCGTCCCAGTCCGTTTCGCTGAAGTTAATCGCGTCTTCACGACGGATCAGGCCGGCGTTGTTGACCAGAATATCGATATGCCCAAACTCCGCCACCGCGCGATCCAGCAGCTCAGGGATCGCATCGATTTTGCGCAGGTCCGCGGTCAGGCTCAGGAAACGGCGGCCCAGTGCGGTAACGCGCTCGATGGTTTCCGTTGGCTCAACGATGTTAATCCCGACGATATCGCAGCCCGCTTCAGCCAGACCTAACGCCATACCCTGCCCCAGCCCGGTGTCACAACCGGAAACCACAGCCACTTTACCTTGCAGAGAAAATGCATCCAGAATCATGTTTATTCCTTAATCGTTCAGCGCCTGTCAGCAACAGGCAGATATATACTTAACTGCCTGCGACTAGCGCAGATCCTTAACAGCGACGTGGTCCATGTCATCGAAGACCTGGTTTTCACCGACCATACCCCAGATAAAGGTATAGGCTTTCGTTCCCACGCCAGAGTGGATGGACCAGCTCGGCGAAATGACCGCCTGCTCGTTGTGCATAACGATATGGCGCGTCTCCTGCGGCTGTCCCATCATGTGGAACACGCAGGCGTCTTCATCCATGTTGAAATAGAAGTAGACCTCCATGCGGCGCTCGTGGGTATGGCACGGCATGGTGTTCCACAGGTTGCCCGGCGCAAGTTCGGTCAGCCCCATGCTGAGCTGACAGGTTTCCAGCACATCCGGAACAAAGTATTTGTTGATGGTGCGACGGTTGCTGGTGAGGTTATCGCCAAGGGTCACCGGGGCAACATCCGCTGGCGTGACTTTTTTGGTAGGGTAAGTCGTATGAGCCGGGGCGCAGTTGTAGTAAAACTTCGCCGGTTTGCTGCCATCAATGCTGGCGAACACCACTTCTTTCGCCCCTTTGCCGACGTACAGCGCGTCGCGGTGACCAATTTCGTAGCACTGGCCATCGACGGTAATGGTGCCCGGCCCGCCGATGTTAATCACGCCCAGTTCACGGCGTTCGAGGAAGTAGCTCACGCCCAGCTGTTTGCCCACTTCACCGCCCACGGAGACGGTTTTCGCTACCGGCATAATCCCGCCCACAATAATGCGGTCAATATGGCTGTAGACCATGGTGTACTTGTCGGCTTCGAACACTTGCTCAACTAAAAACTCACTGCGCAGCCCCTGAGTATCCAGCGTTTTAGCGTGCGCACTGTGGATGCTTTGTCTGACGTCCACGTAAACCTCCAGAATTGATCGTGCCCGAAGGCAAAGATAAATAACGAAACAACGTTCCGTTTTCGTGATGAACACATATTATCCCCTGACCACGGGGTTTTCAATTGCATTTAAAACAACGTTTCATTTTTTCTGCTTGTTTATGCCAGAAATGGTGTTTCGATCACGATAAATCTTTAAGACCCTCAATCTGGTTAATGAAACTGAGAAAGTGCGCTGTCAGTCACACATAATGAAACAACGTTTTGATAATTTAACACCCAGTTTTCAACCTACATTACGCGTTCAAAGGAGTGCATTATGGCTAAAGGTATGCGGGTCAAGCTGAACTACGAGGTCAGCCGCGATCCGGATACAGGCGTGGAAGTCACCCGCCTGACCCCACCGGAAGTAACCTGTCATCGCAACTACTTTTACCAGAAGTGCTTCTTTAACGATGGCAGCCACCTGCTGTTCGCCGGGGAGTTCGACGGTCACTGGAACTATTACCTGTTGGATCTGAAAAAAGCCGAAGCGGTACAGTTGACCGAAGGCGCGGGCGATAACACCTTTGGCGGTTTTCTCTCTCCGGACGATAAATCCCTCTACTATGTGAAGAACGATCGCACCCTGCTGGAGGTGGATTTACAGACGCTGGCAGAGCGCGAAGTGTACCGCGTTCCGGAAGAGTGGGTCGGCTACGGCACCTGGGTCGCGAACAGCGACTGCACCAAACTGGTGGGTATTGAGATTGCCAGACGCGACTGGACGCCACTCAACGACTGGAAAATTTTCCACGACTTCTTCCACAAAGGGCCGCACTGCCGCCTGCTGCGCGTTGATCTGAAAACGGGTGAAAGCACCACCATTCATGACGAGAAGATCTGGCTGGGACATCCGATTTATCGCCCGTTCGATGACAATACCGTGGCCTTCTGTCATGAAGGGCCGCACGACCTGGTCGACGCCCGCATGTGGCTGGTGAACGAAGATGGCAGCAACGTGCGGAAAGTGAAAACGCACGCGGAAGGTGAAAGCTGTACACATGAATTTTGGGTGCCGGACGGGTCCGCGCTGATCTACGTTTCTTACCTGAAAGGTCAGCAAGGGCGCACCATCTCCCGCTTCAACCCGGACACCGGCGTGAATGAAGCGGTAATGAACATGCCCGCCTGTTCGCATCTGATGAGCAACGTCGACGGCACCCTGCTGGTTGGCGACGGCTCCGGTACGCCTGTCGATGTGAAAGACACCGGCGGCTACACCATTGATAACGATCCTTATCTGTATGCCTTTGACGTGGCGAAGAAAGCCTGTTACCGCATCGCCCGTCATGACACCTCATGGGCTACGGTGGCGAACAGCCGCCAGGTAACCCACCCGCATCCGTCCTTCACGCCGGACGAAAAAGCGGTGCTGTACAGTTCCGATAAAGACGGCAAACCGGCCCTCTATATCGCGAAACTCCCTGAGCAACCTGAAATGTTGCATGTCTGATTTGAGTTAGTGTTTCTGTAACTGGCCTTGCCCTCCGATTCGGAGGGCTTTTTTTTAGGTGATTGCGCGGCGCTTTTTGCCGGGTGGCGCTTCGCTTACCCGGCCTACGAAACGACGGATTGGAAGGAAGGTGTAGGTCGGATAAGAAGGTGTAGGCCGGGTAAGCGTTAGCGCCACCCGGCGGTTTTAGCGAAGAAGATAAATTATCAGAAGGCGTACGCCACGCCTAAACGGAAACGGGTCTGGCGTTCGTCCGTGTCTTTAACCCCCACGTTGCCCACCTCCACATACGGCGCCCAGTTTTTATCCCATTTGTAGGCCAGCTTGGCGTTATATTCGTTGGAATAATCTTTATTGTTATTTCGGGCCACGCCTTCAGAACTTTTCGCGTAAACATAGTTCAGCTCGGTACGCCAGTCACCTAATACCCAACCGACCCACGCATCGCCACGGTTAACTTTATCATCGTCCTTATTTGAGCTTGACGGGTAGCGGGTATATTCGTAACGGTAACGCGCAGCCACGTAGAAGCCATTATCGAAACTATATTGCACATGCAGATTCGGTTTATAAATGGTGCGACTGTCTGTGCTTTCAATCGTAAACGCAGGGGTCAGGGCGATATTGTCTGTCGCTTTCCAGCGCCAGCTAATCTGATCTTCGTGACCGTTCCCCACTACATCCGCGAATGGCTGATCTGCCTTGTCCCCGCCTGATTTCCACTTCGCCTCGACTGAAAAACCAAAGCCATTATCAAAGCGGTGCGAGACGGCAACACGGTCGGCATTCGAGCCGCTGTCAATATATTCGTGACGCAGATCGACGGTAACGGCGCTAGCCGCAAAAGAGGCACTAATAAGGGAAGCAAGGAGCAGAGATTTCTTAAACATGAAAAAACCCTCAATTAAAATAACGTTTCGTTTTTATGAAACTTGAGTTTATTTTTTATGCATCGTTATTTTAGTGACAAGGATCGAAATTATTTGTTTCATTTTTTTTGGCAAAGATTGACGTGAACCCCATCAACAAAAAAAGGGTATTAACCGTAAATTTCAGGCGTGAGATCACATTAAGCACTTCACAAAGCCAATAATTAACCGCGCAATAATTATTGCGGGCTTCAGAAAGAACGCATAAGTGTTAAAAAAGGATTCTGCGGACACAAAAAAACCTCCCGTGGGAGGTTTTCTGTGCGCAGAGGGAGAAATTACCGTTCGATAGCCAGGGCCACCCCCTGCCCCCCGCCAATACAGAGCGTTGCGATCCCTTTTCGGGCGTTACGCTTTTTCATTTCGTGGACCAGCGACACCAGAATGCGGCAGCCGGAGGCGCCAATGGGATGGCCCAGCGCGATGGCTCCGCCGTTGACGTTGACCCGCAGCGGATCCCATTCCAGCATTTTCCCGACCGAGATCGCCTGTGCAGCAAAAGCTTCGTTGACCTCAATCAGATCCACATCGTTCAGCTCCCAGCCCGCCCGCTCCAGGCAGCGGCGCGTGGCATAGACCGGGGCGATCCCCATTAACGCGGGATCAACGCCCACGCTGGCAAACGCTTTGATCCGCGCCAGCACCGGCAGCGCCAGCTCCTGGGCTTTGCTTTCACTCATCATCATCACCGCCGCCGCACCGTCGTTAATGGATGAGGCGTTGCCTGCCGTTACGGAACCGAGCGTTTCAAAGGCCGGATCGAGTTTTGCCAGCCCTTCTGCGCTGGCATCGGTGCGCGGCTGCTCGTCGGTATCGACGATGAGCGCTTCACCGTTCTGGCGCTGGGTACTGACCGGGACAATTTCATCGCGAAAACGCCCGGAGTCGATCGCTGCACGCGCTTTTTGCTGTGAGCTGAGGGCATATGCATCCTGAAGCTCGCGGCTGATACCGTATTCCCGCGCCAGGTTTTCCGCCGTTACGCCCATATGGTAGTCGTTGAAGGCGTCCCACAGCCCGTCGTGAACCAGGCTGTCAAGCAGCTGGCTGTTTCCGAGCTGCGCGCCGGTCCGGCTGTCGGTCAGGACATGCGGGGCACGGCTCATATTCTCCTGCCCGCCGGCAATGACCACATCCGCTTCACCACACTGGATGGCCTGCGTTGCAAGATGGAGCGCTTTCAAACCTGAACCACAGACGTCGTTAATGGTAATTGCCGAAACGGTATTAGGCAGGCCGCCCTTCAGCGCCGCCTGGCGCGCAGGGTTTTGTCCCGCGCCAGCGGTCAGCACCTGGCCCAGGATCACCTCATCAATTTCATGTGCGGCAACCCCGCTGCGTTCCACCAGCGCTCTTACCACCACGCTGCCAAGATCAACCGCAGAGTGACGCGCAAGCGCTCCCTGAAAACAGCCGATAGCTGTACGTAACGCACCCACTATAACGACATCTTTCATCACGACCTCTGTGCAAAATGACATGACGATAGTAGAGGATTGTTATCAACAATTGACGCAAATGTTTAAAATTAGTGAGTTTAGTCACAGGATTATCGTGCGTCCTGTAAGTACTGGCGCAGCCAGCTTCCGGCGACGCCGGGCGGGGTTCGTTTGTTCCATACCAGATCGATGGCAATCGACCTCGGCCAGCCCGGCACGTTCAGCTGCACCAGCGATTTCGACGCGGCAAATTCGTCGACCAGCGCGCAGGGTAACGCGCACCAGCCAAAGCCCTGTACCGCCATGCTCAGCAGTAACAGGTAATTCGGCGCAGACCAGACCGGCCCGCGCGAAAGGGGCGCTTCCCGTTCAAGATAGGTGCTCAGCCGCAGCTCGCGCCAGCCATGCAGCTCGTCCGCCTGCGTCTCATGTTGCCCTGCCAGAGGATGTCCGGCAGAAACGTAGATGGCCATCCGCGTCTGCATAGGCAGACGGGTCGCGCCAATATCGGTCGGGTAGCTGTCGCGCGCTTCCGTCAGGCCAATTTGCGCCCGCTCCTTTTGCAGCAGATCGATCACGTCCTCCTCTTCTCCAATCAGGCACTCAAATTCCGTGTGCGGAAAACGCTGGTCGAACTGGCTCATCATCTCTTCCAGCACGGCCGGGTTAAGCGTATCGGAGAGAACAAAGGTAAAACGCGCCTCCGTTTGCGCGGTTAACGATACGGCCAGCTCATCCAGGCGCGCGCTGGCGGCGAGTATCGACTGGACATAGCCCAGCACCTGTTCACCCTGGGCGGTTAATACCGGGTGACGCGCCGAGCGATCGAACAGCTCAAAGCCAAGGTCAGCTTCAAGGTTGGCAATGGAGGTGCTGATGGTGGACTGGCTTTTACGCAGCCGCCGTGCCGCAGCAGAAAACGAACCTGCGGCGACAGTTTCAACAAACGCGGTCAGTGCTTCGGGAGAGTAACGCATGATGTATCTACTTTATCGATGGATACCATCTTTTATATATCACCTTAAACGATAAGAATAGGCGGCATCAACGCCCATACTGGCGTCTATATGAGGTAAATATGCAATATCAGGATGCACTCCAACGTAAATTGCCGGAGCGGATCTTCCATGCCGTCTGTTTTGAAGGCATTGCTACGGCGATCCTCGCCCCGACGGCCGCGTGGCTAATGCAGCGCTCGGTGGTTGAAATGGGGGGGCTCACCATTATTCTGGCGACCACGGCAATGCTCTGGAACATTATCTATAACTTTGGCTTCGACCGTTTCTGGCCCGTCCAGCGGGTGAAGCGCACGGCGAAAGTGCGCGCCCTGCATGCCCTGGGTTTTGAATGCGGCTTTATTGTGATTGGCGTAACCATCGTTGCCGCCGTGCTGGGCGTGACGCTGCTCCAGGCTTTTACCCTGGAAATTGGTTTCTTTCTGTTCTTCCTGCCGTACACCATGCTCTACAACTGGGCGTACGACACCCTGCGGGAGAAAATCATCAAGCGCCGCCAGCAACGACGCGCCCTGGCAAGCGAATAACCTTCCGGCCGGAGACCTGCTCCGGCCCACCCCCTGCGAAGCAACGGCGACCTCAACGCATAATTATGGTAAATTGCACTCCTTTTTGTTCGTTTTATAGTTGATACGTTGCTCTAATGTCGAAAATTTGGTCAAAAGAAGAGACTCTCTGGAGTTTCGCCCTCTACGGCACTGCCGTGGGCGCAGGAACCCTGTTCTTGCCCATTCAGCTCGGCTCTGCTGGCGCGATTGTCCTGCTGATCACCGCCCTTGTGGCGTATCCCTTAACCTACTGGCCGCATAAAGCGCTGGCGCAATTTATTCTGTCGTCGAAGACGAAAGGCAACGAAGGGATCACCGGTGCCGTTTCGCATTACTACGGCAAAAAGATCGGCAACCTGATCACCACACTCTATTTTGTGGCCTTCTTTGTGGTAGTTCTGATTTACGCGGTGGCGATAACCAACTCACTCACTGAACAGCTGGCGAAACGGATGACGGTGGATACCGGCATGCGGATGCTGGTGAGCTTTGGCGTAGTGCTGATTTTGAATCTGATCTTCCTGATGGGGCGGCACATCACCATTAAGGTGATGGGTTTCCTTGTCTTTCCGCTGATCGCCTATTTCCTGTTTGTCTCGCTGTATCTGACGGGCAGCTGGCAGCCGTCGCTGCTGACCAGCCAGATGGCCTTCGACCAGCATACGCTGCACCAGGTGTGGATTTCGATCCCGGTGATGGTTTTCGCTTTTAGCCATACTCCGATCATCTCGACCTTCGCCGTAGACCGTCGCGAGAAATACGGTGAAGAGGCGATGGGTAAATGCAAAAAAATCATGAAAGTGGCGTACCTGATCATCTGCCTCAGCGTGCTGTTCTTTGTGTTCAGCTGCCTGCTTTCGATTCCACCGTCGTATATCGTGGCGGCAAAAGAGGAAGGGGTGACGATCCTGTCCGCGCTGTCGATGATGCCATCGTCCCCGGCATGGCTGGGCATTTCCGGCATTATCGTGGCGATTATTGCGATGTCGAAATCGTTCCTCGGCACCTATTTTGGCGTGATTGAAGGGGCAACGGAAATTGTGAAATCGTCGCTGAATCAGGTGGGTGTGAAGAAAAGCCGCGCCTTTAACCGCGCGATTTCGATTCTCGGCGTGTCGCTGATTACCTTTGCGGTCTGCTGCATCAACCCGAATGCGATCTCAATGATTTATGCCATCAGCGGTCCGCTTATCGCCATGATCCTGTTCATCATGCCGACGCTGTCGACGTACCTGATCCCGTCATTAAAACCGTACCGCTCCATCGGTAACCTGCTGACGCTGATTGTGGGTGTGCTGTGTGTGTCGGTGATGTTTGTGGGTTGAGTATGCTGCCCGGCGCAATGCCGGGCATCTGTTTTACGCCCGAATATCGTCATACTCCCGCGTATTATCAAACTCATGCTTCGCAAATGGACACAGCGGGATAATTTTACGATTCTCACCGCGCATCTTCTCTACCACCTTCGCCACCAGCTGTTTACCCACACCCTGCCCTTTCAGGCTCGGATCCACATCGGTGTGCTCAATGATGCTCAGATGCTCGCCGGTCGGGACAAAGACGATCTCCGCTACCTGATTGCCTTCGGCGTCGTTGACGTAAAACTTGTTATGGCCTTCAAGAATTTCCATGGTTCCTCGCTTATTTTTGGCGGTACTTCAGCGCACCGCTCGGGCAGGTATCAATTACGCGCATAACCGTTTCTGCATCTACTTCATCCGGCGCGATCCATGGTTTACGCTTCAGATCGAACAGCTTCGCGCTGCCGCGCACGCAGTTGCCCGAGTGTTTGCAGATCCCGGTGTTGAAGTAGACATCGATTTTCTCACCGGTATAGGCCCGGTACCCCGCATCCAGTAGCTCCTGATCCATGACATTGCCTCTGTAATTATTGTGGTGACAAAAGAAGCATACCCTCACCCGATCCGCCTGACCACGTCAAAAACGAGGTTTAGCCACACTCTTTTCAGCGCATGACTTCTTCACGTTCATAGGATTATTCCGAATACAAGAACACCCGTTGCGAAGATATATTTTTGCGCTGTGTCAATTCTTGTAATAATTCACGCCACGTTCACATTAGGATTATTAGCTAAGCGCAATCTTAACCTCCGGATTTATTTTCATCTAACTGATGGATTTCCCATCCGTTTTTAAAAATCGTAACGAAGCGGTATTTCTTCACTCCCTGCAAAATTACCGCAAAACAACCCAGACAAGAAATTTGACTCTTCTCACATAACGACTAATGTTAATTTCTGAACGACAACTGATACGAATTACTTATCGTATCTCCTGACATAAACGCAACATGAGGGTTGATATATGGCAGAGCAACATCGTGGTGGTTCCGGTAATTTCGCTGAAGACCGTGAAAAGGCATCAGAAGCTGGACGTAAAGGCGGCCAGCACAGCGGCGGTAATTTCAAAAACGATCCGCAACGCGCATCTGAAGCGGGTAAGAAAGGGGGACAGAGCAGTCACGGCGGAGGCCGTAAATCTGATAACTCCTGATCTTATTTAAAGCTCTTATAAATATACCGAGAGCATGCTGCGGGCCCGTCGGCTCGCAGTACCTTCCCTTTATTTCACTGGAGCGAAAATATGAATATGAAAACTGTTGAAGATGTATTTATTCACCTGTTATCCGACACCTACAGCGCTGAGAAGCAGCTGACCCGCGCGCTAAGCAAATTAGCTCGCGCCGCATCCAGCGAGAAGCTGAGTGCCGCGTTCACGGCTCACCTCGAAGAGACGCAGGGACAGATCGAACGTATCGATCAGATTATTGAGCAGGAATCCGGTCTCAAACTGAAGCGCATGAAATGCGTTGCGATGGAAGGCTTAATTGAAGAAGCCAACGAAGTTATTGAGAGCACTGAGAAAAATGAAGTGCGTGACGCTGCATTAATTGCCGCAGCTCAGAAAGTTGAACATTACGAAATTGCCAGCTACGGCACCCTGGCCACCCTGGCTGAACAATTAGGCTATAAAAAAGCCGTTAAACTTCTTGCCGAAACGCTGGAAGAAGAAAAAGAAACCGATCTCAAATTAACCGATCTGGCTGTCGGTAATATTAATCAAAAAGCCCAGAAAGGATAATTAATATCTGATGAGCATCAGCACCAAAAATTAACCAAAAATAAATCACAGGAGTTAATTATGAATCATGTAGAACACTACCATGATTGGCTACGCGATGCCCATGCGATGGAAAAGCAAGCCGAATCCATGCTGGAATCAATGGCCAGCCGTATTGATAATTATCCCGACTTACGTGCACGAATTGAACAACACGTTAATGAAACTAAACACCAAATTACCGTGCTGGAAGAAATTCTCGACCGCAATGATATTTCCCGTTCGGTCATAAAAGATTCCATGAGTAAAATGGCGGCGCTCGGCCAGTCCATTGGCGGCATGTTCCCTTCCGACGAAATTGTTAAAGGCTCTATCAGCGGCTACGTTTTTGAGCAGTTTGAAATTGCCTGCTACACCTCTCTGCTGGCTGCGGCCAAACAAGCGGGCGATACCGCCTCCATTCCAGCCCTTGAATCCATTCTGGAAGAAGAGCGCCAGATGGCAGACTGGCTGCTCCAGCATATTCCACAGACGACGGAACAGTTCCTGCTGCGCTCCGACGCGGATGGCGTTGAAGCGAAAAAATAACAAAAGAGGGAGAATGTATGTTTCGACACGTAAAACAGCTGCAATACACGGTACGCGTAGCCGAACCGAATCCGGGCCTGGCCAATCTTCTGCTTGAGCAGTTTGGCGGGCCACAGGGCGAACTTGCCGCGGCATGTCGTTACTTTACGCAAGGATTGAGCGACGACGATCCCGGTCGTAAAGATATGCTGATGGATATCGCGACCGAGGAGTTAAGTCACCTGGAAATTATCGGCACCCTGGTGGGTATGCTCAATAAGGGTGCGAAAGGCGAACTGGCGGAAGGCGTTGAAAATGAAGCGGAACTGTACCGCTCCATGACCGAGAACGGCAACGACAGTCATATCACCTCCCTGCTCTACGGCGGCGGTACTCCGCTTACTAACTCCGCAGGCGTACCGTGGACGGCGGCGTACGTGGATACCATTGGCGAACCGACCGCGGATCTGCGCTCTAACATAGCGGCCGAGGCGCGCGCCAAAATTATCTACGAACGGCTTATTAACGTAACGGACGATCCGGGTGTTAAAGATGCGCTGGCGTTTTTAATGACGCGTGAGGCAGCACACCAGCTCTCGTTTGAGAAGGCGCTCCAGTCGATCCGTAACAATTTCCCACCGGGTAAATTGCCGCCAATCGAAGAGTACACCAACAAGTACTACAATATGTCTGAGGGGGGAGAAGTTCGCGGCAGCTGGAACAGCGATAAGCACTTCGACTACGTGGAATCTCCTCAGCCAGCGGTCGATGGCGGTGACGGCGGCGCAAGCGTAACGCTCACTACAGAGCAGGAAACGCTGGTCAAAGCGATGTGCGCACGCACGAAATCCGACCCCAATGCCGATCCGCTTACCGGTGCCGAGCTTGGTGCAGGTAAGAAAAAACCGTAACCGGTTTTGCCAGGCAGCCTGAGGCTGTCTGGCAATGCCTTGTGCGCTATCAGTTCCAGAGGTACGGAGCATGTTCGAGCTTGATGCGTTTCATCTGGCCAGGATACAGTTCGCCTTTACCGTCTCTTTTCATATTCTCTTCCCGGCGATCACCATCGGGCTTGCGAGCTATCTGGTGGTTCTCGAAGGCATGTGGCTTCGCACCAAAAATGATGTCTGGCGCTCGCTATACCATTTCTGGCTGAAAATTTTCGCCGTCAACTTTGGTATGGGCGTGGTTTCCGGGCTGGTCATGGCTTACCAGTTTGGGACTAACTGGAGCGGCTTTTCCCAGTTCGCAGGCAGCATAACCGGCCCTCTGCTCACCTATGAAGTCTTAACCGCCTTCTTCCTGGAAGCTGGTTTCTTAGGCGTGATGCTGTTCGGCTGGAACAAGGTCGGCCCCGGCCTGCACTTCTTTGCCACCTGCATGGTGGCGCTGGGCACGCTGATGTCCACCTTCTGGATCCTCGCCTCCAACAGCTGGATGCACACCCCGCAGGGCTTCAGTATTCAGAACGGTCAGGTCATTCCCGAAGACTGGCTGGCCATTATCTTTAACCCCTCATTCCCTTACCGCCTGATCCATATGTCCATCGCCGCCTTCCTGTGCAGCGCCTTGTTTGTGGGCGCATCCGGGGCATGGCATCTGCTGCGCGGTAACGATACGCCCGCTATTCGCACAATGTTCTCCATGGCCATGTGGATGGCGCTGCTGGTCGCGCCCATTCAGGCCGTGGTTGGGGATATGCACGGCCTGAATACGCTTGAGCACCAGCCTGCCAAAATCGCCGCGATTGAAGGCCACTGGGAAAACCCGCCCGGCGAGGCCACCCCGCTGCTGCTGTTTGGCGTACCGGATATGGAAGAGGAGCGCACCAAATACGGGCTTGAAATTCCCGCGCTCGGCAGCCTGATCCTGACGCACAGCCTGGATAAACAGGTCCCGGCGCTGAAGGATTTCCCGAAAGAGGACCGCCCTAACTCGCTCATCGTCTTCTGGTCCTTCCGCATTATGGTCGGCATGGGGCTGCTGATGATTACCCTTGGCGTGCTGAGTGTCTGGCTGCGCTATCGCCGTCGACTCTATCACTCGCGGCCATTCCACTGGTTTGCCCTCTGTATGGGGCCTGCCGGACTGCTCGCGCTGCTCGCCGGGTGGGTCACCACCGAAGTGGGCCGCCAGCCGTGGGTCGTTTACGGCTATCTGCGCACGATAGATGCGGTGTCTCTGCACAGCACGTTGCAGATGAGCATCAGCCTGCTGGCCTTTATCGTGGTCTACTGTTCGGTGTTTGGCGTGGGTTATGTGTATCTCGCCCGGTTGATTAAAAAAGGTCCGCAGCCTGTGGGCACGCTAACGTCTAATACGTCGGGCACCCCTGCCCGTCCGCTGTCCGCCGCCGAGTCCGTTCCGGAAGAGGAGAAGATCTGATGGGCGTCGATATCCCGGTCATCTGGTTTGCCATTATTGTCTTCGCCACGCTGATGTACATCATCATGGACGGTTTCGATCTCGGTATCGGCATGCTGTTCAGCTTTGTGGGCGATGCCAAAGAGCGCGACGTGATGGTGAACAGCGTCGCCCCGGTCTGGGACGGAAATGAAACCTGGCTGGTTCTCGGCGGTGCAGGGTTGTTCGGCGCGTTTCCGCTGGCCTACGCAGTGATTATCGATGCCCTGACCATCCCGCTGACAGCCATGCTGATCGGGCTTATTTTCCGCGGGGTGGCGTTTGAGTTTCGCTTTAAGGCGACCCCTTCACACCGCAAATTCTGGGACTACTCCTTTGCCGGCGGTTCCCTGCTGGCAACCTTCAGCCAGGGGATCGTGGTTGGCGCGATGATCAACGGCTTTGACGTGGAAGGGCGTCGCTTTGTGGGCTCCTCGCTGGACTGGTTCACCCCGTTTAATCTGTTCTGCGGGCTGGGCTTAATTGTCGCCTATACCCTGCTGGCTACCACGTGGCTGATCATGAAAAGCGAAGGCGCGCTGCAAAACCGGATGCGCGAGCTGACCCGCCACGTGCTGCTGGCGCTGATTGCCGTTATTGCGGTGGTAAGTATCTGGACCCCGCTCGGCTGGCAGTTTGTCGCCGAGCGCTGGTTTACTCTGCCTAACTTCTTCTGGTTCCTGCCAGTTCCGGTTCTGGTGGCGGTATTCAGCCTGTGGATCTGGCGGCTGACGCGCAATCCCGACAGCCATGCCCGTCCGTTCCTGTTAACGCTGGGCCTGATCTTCCTCGGCTTTAGCGGCCTGGGCATCAGCCTGTGGCCACACATTATTCCGCCGCACATCACCCTGTGGGAAGCCGCCGCGCCGCCTGCCAGCCAGCTGTTTATGCTGATTGGTACGCTGTTAATCATCCCGGTGATCCTGGTTTATACCGCCTGGAGCTACTACGTCTTCCGGGGCAAAGTGTCTGATACCGAAGGTTATCATTAAGGATTGCTATGGCAGGCTGGCATACACGCGCCATTATTTACCAGATTGATACCGCCCTGTTTTACGATCTTAACGGCGATGGCTGTGGCGACATCGCCGGAATCACCGCGAAGCTGCGCTACATCCGCCGGATGGGCGCGACGGTTATCTGGATCACCCCGTTTTACCTCACGCCTTTTCTCGATGAAGGCTATGACGTGAGCGACCATTTGCAGGTCGATCCCCGCTTCGGCAAGCTCAACGATATCATCGCCTTTATTGAACAGGCGCGGGAGCTGGGGATGCAGGTCATTATTGAGCTGCTGATACAGCATACCTCGGATGCGCATCCCTGGTTTCAACAGGCCCGCCGCAACCCCCAGTCACCCTACCGTGACTATTACCTGTGGTCCGACACGGACGACGACGATACGCCACCGATGTTCCCCGGCGTGGAGAAGAGCATCTGGACATGGGACGACGAGGCGGGGCAATACTACCGGCATATGTTTTATCACCACGAGCCGGATCTCAATCTGGCCTCCCCTGCGGTGCTAAAGGAGATTGAGAACATCATCATCTTCTGGCTAAAGCTCGGGGTGTCGGGCTTTCGCCTGGATGCGGCATCGCACCTGACAAAACAGGCCGGACGTGGGGATGAAAAACGCGGCCTGTGGATCCTGGAGCATTTGCGCCGTCTTATTGAGCAGCGTAACCCGGACGCGATCCTGCTCGGCGAAGTCGACGTGGAGGTCGAGGCCTACAAAGATTATTTTGGTCAGAACGACCGGCTCAACCTGGTGCTGAATTTCTGGCTCAATAAGTACTTTTACGTCAGCCTGGCAGAGAAGAGCGCACGACCGCTGCGCAACGCGGTGAAGAAGATGATTGTGCCGCCGGACTCCTGCTGCTTCGCCAACTGGCTGCGCAATCATGATGAGCTGGATCTGGAAGGGATAGGAAAAAAAGCGAAGCAGACCGTCATCGATACCTTTGCCCCTGACGAAGAGATGAGTGTGTATCAGCGAGGTATCCGCCGCCGTCTGGCGCCGATGCTTAATGGCGATCGAAAGCGGCTGGCCTTTTGCCATGCGGTCTTGTTTTCGCTGCCGGGCGTACCGGTCATGCGCTACGGGGATGAGATTGGCATGGGGGATGATTTGGATCTGGAGGAGCGTTACGCCGTACGCACCCCGATGCAGTGGGCCGGATCGCAAGGCGGCGGTTTCTCAGATGCCGACCCGGAAACTTTTGTCGCCCCGATGATTGACCACGGCCCGTACCGCTATCAAAAAATCAACGTGGCGGATTCGCTGTTGCACCGCAACTCACTCCTGCACTGCATTATCGATATCGCCAATACGCGCTCGGAGTTCCCTGAGATCGGCGTCGCGCCGTTTCGTCTTATTAATATCGACAGCGATGCGGTACTGGGGCTCTATTACGAAACCGACACGCGCAGCATTCTGACCTTCGTTAACTTCAGCGATAAGCCCGTTAATTTTACCGCCAGAGGGATCCGGCATGCGACCTGGACCGCCTGCCTGGCGGACAAACGTTACGACGACGCGCTGGTGTGCGGCAAAACCGTCGCGCTTAACCTCAGCGGCTATGGCTACCGCTGGTTCTGGACCGATCGTACCGCACTGCGCTGATTATCGTCTACGCGAGAGCAGCAGACGGGCCACGATCGCGCCCGTGACGGCAAGGGAGCCGAGCAGCACTTTCCCCGGCATGCCGGAGGTGACGCTGATAGCACGCTCTTTTGCTTCGTCGGTGAAGTGCCCGTGGATTTTATGCAGGTCGTTAACCGGCTGATCCAGATAGTCCTGACGGTCATCCGCATTTAACGTATCGGTCATCTGCCCTTCCCAGGCCTTTTTAACCATCAGCCGATCCAGAAAGCCGGGGAAAAGAAATTGCCCGACAATCGACTGGACGGTGCTGCTGCCCACCCACAGTTCCCGCACCGGTTTCTGCGCCACCTTAAAAATAGCGCTGGCAGCTACTTCCGGCTGAAAAACGGGAGGAACCGGGCGCATCGCCCAGGCAAATTTATTCCTCGCCCACTCGAACTGCGGCGTATTGAGGCCCGGCATCTGTACCATTGCGATCTGCACCCGGCTGTTTTCATGCATCAGTTCGGTGCGCACAGCATCGGTAAATCCGCGGATTGCGGCTTTCGCCCCGCAGTAGGCTGACTGCAAGGGAATGGAACGGTAGGCCAGCGCGGAGCCAACCTGAATAATCGTTCCGCGATCGCGTGGGGTCATTAACTCCAGCGCGGCGCGGGTGCCGTTAACATAGCCCAGATAGGTCACCTCGGTGACGCGGCGAAACTCCTCCGGGGACATGGTGCGAAACGGCGCCAGCATCCCGCCCATAGCGTTATTCACCCAGACATCGATGGCCCCAAGCCGGTATTCAATCTCGTTAGCAGCATCGGTCACCGCCTTGCTGTCGGCCACGTCGGCCTGAACGGCACGGGCGTTGATCCCAAAACGGCGCAACTCCTCTTCTGTGGAGCGCAGGCTCTGCTCGTCGCGGGCAATGATGCCCACATCGTAGCCCGCTTTGGCAAAGTGCAGCGCCGTGGCTTTCCCCACGCCCGCCGTACCGCCGGTAATAACGATCACAGCCATAGCCTTTCCCCTTGTTTCAGACGTTATCCCAGCCGGAGAGTATTTCGATCAGTTCAGACAGGGAATAACGCACCGCTTTATCCACCACATCCTGACATTGACCGGAAAACAGCACGGTGCGGGTTTCCGTCTTTCCGCGAATATTCCAGCCGAAGCAGACCGTACCGGCTGCGGTGCCATCGTCGCCGCCTTCCGGTCCCGCATAGCCGCTGATGGCAAGGCCGATATCCGCCTCGGCAATTTCGCGAATTTTAGCGGCCATCTCGGTCACCGTTTGTTCACTGACGGCGGTGAAGCGCTCAATGGTTTCGTGCCGCACGCCGAGGATCCTCTCCTTCGCCGCATCGCTGAACACCACCATGCCAACGTCATAAAATTCCGCCGTGTTCTCTTCGGCACAAAGCGCAACAGCGAGATTGCCGCCGGTACAGGACTCTGCGGTGGTTAACCGCAAACCTCTGTCCGTAAGCTGAGTGGCGAGCTTTTTCGTCAGCTCGCTGATGGTGCTGTTGCTGTCGTGAATAAGGTTGCTCATCGCGTTGCCCCTTAATTTTCGTCAGGAATAATAGAAATATGACCATTACGCTCAAGAATAGCGTATTTAATCTCCTTCAATTCTGTAATACCGTGATTCTGGCGGGCTGATACCAATATATCATCACAGGATACATCGACCTTTTTCAGTTTATCGGCAAGGGGAACACCGTTCTCCACCAATATCACCGGCGTGCCATCAAGAATATTCTCGACAGTGGAAAAATATTTTTTCAGCAGGCCAAAAATAATATCCACAACCACCAGCGTCGTTATTGTAATCATCGCGCCGGTGACGGAGAAATCTTCGCCAAGCAGCGCCTGTTGTGTCGCCTCACTGATAATTAAGAGCAAAATGAGGTCAAAACTGGTCATTTGTAGCAGAGCGCGTCGCCCGGCAACTTTAAACACAATGACCAGAAACAGGTAAATTGCCAGGGCACGAAAAACCATGTCCATATTCGACTCCTAGGGGTAAATAAACTGCCAGAAATGGATATCTGGCTCGTTGTTTACGCGGATACTGTTTGTCCACTTCCCTGCTTTTGACGGCGTGATAAATAACAAAACGGTAAATTTATCGGTCTGTTGTAAACGATCGTAGACGAGAAACAGGGTATTCCCCCGGCTGTACATGCTGTCCGGCTGTGGCCAGACGCTGCCTGGCTCATACGCGTCGCTGCTTTCGCTGGTCATGCTGAGGGTATATTTCCCCTCAGACGTCACCGGAAACGTCAGTGCCATCCGCGATTCGGTCTGGCGGCGACCGAAGCGCTCATAGCTCAGGGTCAGGGATTTTGCTTCGTTTGTTTTCTCCACGTCGCTGACCGCACCGCTGGAAAACAGGCCGGCTATCGCGGCCACGATAATAGCTAACAGCACAATAAAACCCACCTGGCGAAATGCATACTCAAACGTCAGTAAACGGCTACTCTCTTTTATCCCAGGCACTTTTTCATTTTTTGGTTCCATGGCTGTGGTCACCGTTTCGCTTAATTGCCGAAATTTATGATTTTCCTGTGCAAATGCTTTTAAGACTTATCACATTTGCCACATAAAGGAATAGCAACAATACTTAATAAGTCAAGACATCCAAAATGAAGGATATCAGATGAAATTATCAGTGATTTCAGCCTTGTTAATATTAATTATCCCTACTGCATGGGCAGATAATAACGGCGGGTTACAAAAGGGTGACGCGCCGCCACCGCCGCATGCGCTGGACAGCGGTTATCGTGGTACCGATGATGCGCGCATTATGACCATTACTCAGGCGAAAGAGATGCATGATGGTGCCTCTATTTCATTGCGCGGCAATCTTATTGATGGCAATGGCGATAAATACGTATTCCAGGATAAAACCGGGAAAATCGACGTTATTATCCCGAAAGCCGTATTTGACGACAGAACCGTGGAACCTGACAACATGATCAGTATTAGCGGCTCGCTCGATAAAAAATCATCCCCACCCGTAGTGCGGGTCAGCCACTTGCAAAAATAATTCAGCGAAGCGTTAACGCTGTAACTATCCATCAAATCTCACCCCTAACAAGGAGTTAGCTATGAGTGATAATGAACAACGTACGAACGCTTACCCAACGCCACCTTTCCCGGAGCAGCCCCAGACGCCACCGGGTCTGGCCTCTGAAATGGAACCCGTACCCGACCACGGCGAGAAGAGCTACAAAGGGCATGGTCGTCTTGCCGGTAAGAAGGCGCTAATTACCGGGGGCGATTCCGGCATAGGACGCGCGGTAGCCATTGCCTATGCCCGCGAAGGGGCAGATGTCGCGATTAACTATTTGCCGGAAGAGGAAGAAGACGCAGCGGAAGTCATCGCCCTGATTAAAGCGGAAGGACGGAATGCCGTCGCGCTTCCGGGCGATGTGCGGGACGAAACTTTTTGTCAGAACCTGGTGGAGCAGGCCGTCTCAAAACTGGGCGGGCTGGATATCCTGGTGAATAACGCAGGCCGCCAGCAGTACCGTGAATCGCTGGAAGAACTGACCACGGAAGATTTTGACGCGACCTTTAAGACCAACGTCTATGCGCCTTTCTGGATCACAAAGGCGGCGTTGCGCCATATGAAAGCCCCTGCTTCCATCATTAACACCTCCTCCGTTCAGGCGGTTAAACCGAGCGCCGTACTGCTTGACTATGCGCAGACCAAAGCCTGTCTCGCGGTGTTCACCAAAGCGCTGGCGAAACAGCTGGGACCGAAGGGGATCCGCGTGAACGCGGTAGCGCCGGGACCTTACTGGACCGTGCTTCAGCCCAGCGGTGGGCAGCCACAGGAAAAAGTGAAACATTTTGGCGAGAGTACCCCTCTGGGACGCCCGGGACAGCCCGCGGAGATCGCACCGCTGTATGTCACCCTGGCCTCGGATGAGTGTTCATACACCTCCGGGCAGGTGTGGTGTTCAGACGGCGGGGATGGCGTCATCTAGCGCTCAAGGCGCGCAGAGTGTAGGCCGGGTAAGGCGAAGCCGCCACCCGGCAAATTGTTGCAGGCGAATGCTAAAGGGCTGCGAAAGCAGCCCTTTTTACGTTTAAGGGGTGACGACAGGAAACCAGAAGCTGAAGCTCTCCATGCAGCGCAGCATTTCGTTTACCTTCGCGGCATTGCCGACGATCGTCACCTCTCCTGCCTGTTGCGCCTTTTTCAACGTGGTCTCTTTGAGGATGATTTTATTCAGCGTTTCGCGGCTGAGCGTGATGGTTGCATCCGGATCTTCTGCCTGAGCGTTGGCGATATGGTTCAGCACGCCATTCTCCAGCTCCAGCTTGTACCTGCCGCCCTCGCGACCCAGATCAACGTTAAAAATCCCTCTGGCATTCGCAGCTCTGACGCCGTTAAGGTGAACGCCGAAGTAGTCAAAAATCATCTCAGTCGACGTGGCACGAACCGCATCCGGGCTGGCGGTATTGGGCGTCGGCATCCTCTTCACCCCGTTACGCAACTCCTGCGCACCGGTGAGGTAGGCGTTACGCCAGGGTCCTGACTCGGCCTGGTATCCCAGCTGTTCAACCGCGTCCGCTTCCAGTTCGCGCGCCGCCTTATTATTTGGATCGGCAAAAACGACTTTACTCACTACCTGCGCCACCCAGCGGTAATTTCCCCGGGCATAATCAACCCGGGCTTTTTCAAGGATCGCGCGGGCTCCGCCCATGTAATCGACATATTTTTTCGCTGCCTCGACCGGAGGCAGTTCATTGAGCGTCGCCGGATTTCCGTCGAACCAGCCAAGATAGTAGACATAGGTGGCTTTGACATTGTTACTTACCGAGCCGTAATAGCCACGGCCTGCCCAGGATTTTGCCAGCCCGTAAGGCAGGGCGAAATTAGCGGCTATCTCATCCCTCGTCAGCCCTTTATTCGCCAGCCTCAGCGTCTGGTCGTTGATATAGCGGTAGATATCACGCTGGCTTTTCATCAGCTTCACCACTTTCTTATTACCCCATGTGGGCCAGTGGTGCTGCGCGATAATAATTTCCGCTTTATCCCCCCAACGATCGAGGGCGTTATTGATGTATTTTGACCATGCCAGCGGATCGTGTATCTTCGCCCCGCGCAGCGAGTAAGTATTGTGCAGGGTGTGAGTGACGTTCTCTGCTGCTTCAATCAGCTTTTTCTCTTCCACATACCAGAGCATTTCAGACGGCGCTTCCGACCCCGGCGCCAGCATAAAATCATAGGTGAGACCGTCGATGATCTCTTTCTGCCCGTCTTCGGTAATGGCGTGAGTGGGCGCGATAAGCGTGACCGTCCCGGCTGAGGTGGTCGTCCCCAGACCCGCCCCTACCTGACCTTTTACATTGGCCTTTAACAGGTTTCCGTAGATATAACTGGCACGGCGGCTCATGGCATTTCCGGCCATGATATTTTCCGATACCGCCTCTTCCATAAAACCTGCTGGAGCATAGACTTTCACTTTGCCGGTTATCACTCCCGCTTCATCGACTACGCCACGCACGCCGCCATAATGATCGACATGACTATGGGTATAAATAACGGCAACAACCGGGCGTTTGCCACGATGTTGAACGTAAAGATCCATGCCCGCTTTGGCCGTTTCCGCAGACACCAGCGGATCGATAACCGTGATCCCCTCTTTGCCCTCTATAATCGTCATATTCGACAGATCGAGGTTACGGATCTGGTAGACGCCTTCCGTGACCTCAAACAGACCGCCAATATTATTCAGCTGCGCCTGACGCCACAGGCTCGGGTTGACGGTATCCGGCGCTTTTTGCCCTTCTTTAATAAAAGCGTATTTCTGGGGGTTCCAGATAACGGCGCCTTTTTCGCCTTTAATCACCGCGGGTGGCAGCGGGGCAATAAAGCCTTTGTGCGCATTTCGGAAATCCGTCTTATCAAAGAAGGGCAGTTGACCATAAAGTGCATCATTCATCTCTTTCGTATGGGCAGTGGCTCCCTTCCCTTCCTTTTGTGCCAGGACAGGCAATGAGGTCAACGACACTAATAGCAGACCAGCAACGGCCATCGCACTAACGAGAGTTTTAAATTTCATACTTCCTCGAGGAGTTATATTCACGCTGGCGGTACATGGGGGGAAAGGAGGCTATCACCAGGCTTATCTTTAACCTATGGAAATAACGTTTATAAATAAATTAGTTTATTCTTTCGTCGCTGCGTCCTTAAGGGATAATGCTGAGTCCAGTTATTTCCCCGGAGTGATTCGATGAAGAGCCTGCCGTTCTTTTTCGCTGTATTAACCCTCAGCACATTAACAGCCTGTAGTTCTCCCCAACCAGACAATGTTGAAAAAATTAATCATCTGCAAATTCCACTGGTGTTGCCGGGGGAAAAACCGCCGCAGGCACAGATATCGCATATCGCGTCTCTTTATCAGGAAAATAAACAGCAGATCGAGACCTTAACGCGCAGCGTAAAATCACAGTATCTCCAGGACACCACCGCAAAAGAAATTTTTGTTGCGGACAGTGACGTTCAACGCGTCTATGCCTCGCTGACCAAACTGTAACAGTTAGATATGGTTAATCAGCAATACCTGAAAGATAATAATGTCACGGGCCTGCAAAATATTCATATCATTCTTGAACCGTTATTCACCAGCTGAAAATAAAAAACCCGGCAACATAAGCAGCCGGGTTTTTATTAATGGGCATATCACGGGCATCAGTCGTACTGACCAAAGCGATAGCTAAGCCCTGCGGTGACGGAACTCAGGTCGCTGCTCACGCCGATCTGGTTAACATTGCCCACGTTGCTTACCCACTGATATTCCAGGCGGCCCGCCCAGTTTTTATTGAAAGCGTATTCAGTACCCACGGCTGCAAGCGGGCGCACACCGGTTTCAAAACGATTGTGACCACTTACATCGGATTCAGCGCGATAGCCCATTGCGCCGGCACGGCCGTAAATATCCCAGTCACTGGTCAGGGCATAACTGGCCTTCAGAGACATTTGCAGGCCCTGCGTCTTCATTTGCGCCCCGGCGCCATGCTGACCTTTAATCTGCATGTTACCTAAATAATCATAACCACCTTCTACCGCAAGCCATGGGGTAATCTGATAACCCGTATAAACACCCCCGCCGACATTATCATGGTTAAAATCGAAGTGATCGGAATGCGTGTTCTCAAACGCTTTTGAACCCATATTGGTATCAAAATAGTGAGACCAGCCGAATTTCGCCCCGCTATACCAGGTGCCCGCATCAGCGGCGGCGAACGCGGAAGTGGCGGTAAATGCATTAGCCATAATCAATGCGATAACTGTCTTTTTCATAAATATACCGTTTACTTGATAATGTTAAATCTGAGAAAGCAAACGATATAGAAAATTAACGGTAGCGTTAATTGCATTTCTGTTTAATTTTAAACTTCCGCTAGAATGACTCGGGTAAATGTCTGACCTCAAGCAGATATCCACCGCGCTTAAAGGCGATATATTCCCCCTGCTTAAGAGCAGATAATACATTGAGTATACTGCTGCGAGAGAGCAGCGTACGATCCTGGATATATTCCAGAATCGTGGTACGCAAACGCGTCTCTTCCGGGAGCAAAATCATTTCCTGAAGGTGGTTACGAATAACGGAATAGGTACGCTGCTGGAGTACCTGAGCATCACGGAATATTAAATAGGCCGTATGGTATGAGAGCAGCGCGGCGACATCCTCCCAGACGCCCTCGGCACGAAACAACTCAGCCGCCTTGTCCGCATCGAGACGTAAAATAGTCGACTCTCTTTCAGCACGGAGAAGGTGCCCCTGCGTAGGCTGGATCATCTCTGCAATACCAAACAAATGCGGCTCGTAAACGGTCACTACCACCAGTCCATCCGAAGCCCGCAGCAGGGACAGCTCTCCTTCCAGAAAGAGGTACATCTGCTGTTTCCCCTTCCGTAACCAGGTGAGTCGCTTACGCGGAACAACGTGCACTTTCTCCGCTATCGGCTCAAGGATGGCGGTCAGTCGTTCGATGGATTTTTCGGGTCGAACAGGCGGTAAAATATGCATGGTACAACCTTCTGACATTCAATATCTGCCATTATAGACCATATATTTTAAGCGGTTAGCCGATCAAAACTGATAGCTGTAGTTGACGCTGGCAAACCAAAGATAAGGATGATCGTAACTTCCGGCAAACGCCGTCGGGGATTTCACATGCGACGACTGCATATGAAGATACGACACGGCAATACCAATATTGCTGGCCGGGGTGATCTGATACTGGGCTCCCGTGCCAAATCGCCACTCATCCCCGGTGGGTAAAGTTAAGACCACATCACTCTGACTCTCATACGGCGAGCTGTCGAACGCCACACCGATATTCAGTCGCCACTGAGGTGTTGGACGATACTGCACGCCCACCGCGCCGTGCCACGTATCCTTCAGGCGGCTGACGTTGTTCAGTTGCCGCTCCCCAACGACGATTTGCGGGGCACCGAACTGGCTCCAGTCCTGCCAGCCGAGATCGCCCATAACCGACCACCGCGGGTTAATATCATGCACAAGACTGAGCATGATTTGCTGCGGCGCGCTGATTTGTGCCGACACCGGGAGGTCGTAGGCACCATTCTGTACTCGAGCTTTGCCGTTAACAGAGTAGCGATAGTTCGTCTCGCTGTTCCATGTAATACCGGCTCGCGTCTGGTCGGTCAGTTGCATGAGTAGCCCAAGCCGATAGCTCATGGCCCAGTCCTCATCATGCTGCCGATAGTCATTATCATTAACGTTGCGGGTCAGCGAGAAATAACCGTAATTAACGTTGGCGGACGCCCCTATTGAGATTCGGTCGTTGAGCTTGTATGCCAGTGACGGACTGAGCGTCATTGCAACCAGGGTACTCTTTTTAATCAGCCTGTCGCCCGCCCAGCTACCGTAATCGATCCCCAGACCGTAATTACCGTAAAGCCCGATCCCGGCATAAAGATCATCGTTTATCTTCTGGCTATAAAAGGCGCTGGCATTCGGGATGGTTTTCATCACGTCGCCGGGGCTTTGATGGGCATGGTTATCCAGCTGGTTGTCGATGGAGCCATCCATAACCTGTAACCCACCGGTGACCATATGATCCGGCAGGCGCGTCATGCCAGCAGGGTTGGTCATGATTGTCGAGGCGTCCTGCGCACGAGCCGCCTGCCCTGCTCCGGCAAGCGCGGTATCTTCGGTGCCGGCTTCATAAAAATAGAGGGCGCTGGCATGGGCACTGGAGGCGGCAAATAAGCCCGCGCACAGGAGGAGTCGTGTTTTCATCTGCGATCCGGGAAATAAAAAATTTGCCGACAGATATAACAGGGGCGCCTGATGACGTAAAAAGGAAGAGGGTTTAATTTTAAATTATGCGCGGTTCAGCCCCTCTTAATATCTCTGACAATTCAGCGACGTCCGGAATACGACGCCGCTACGTCCTGCACCTGTAATACGTTCAGGTACAGGACGATAAAATCCAGGAATTATGTTCAGGTTTATCCGGACTTACTTATAATGCTCCAGATTGGTTTCCGGGCCTGTTCTGGCAATTTCCTGAGCTTTGCCGAAACTTTCAATCAGGCACTTATATTCCGGACAGACATGCTCTGCCAGGATCTCAGCAAAGCGAGAACCTTCCGCGCGGTTCCAGGTTCTCATTAATTCAGCGACAATGGCAAACGTATCGGTAGGGATCGCTCCCGCCTGAGCCACGCGCGCGATGGTGGTATCGGTCGCGATTTTGGACCAGTTCCCCGAGGCATCCACAACACAGTAAACCTTATACCCCTCCTGGACAGCGCTAACCGCAGGGAACGCCATGCAGACGCTGGTGAGCGTGCCGGCAATAATCAGGGTCTTTCTGCCCGTCTTTTCCACTTCCTTCACAAACGCCGGATTATCCCAGGTATTAATCTGCCCGGTGCGTGGAACATACACGGCATGGGGTGCATATTTGTGAATTTCCGGGATGAGCGGGCCATTGGGACCGTCAGGAACAGAGGCCGTGGTGATCACCGGGATATTTAAAAGCGTGGCAACTTTGGCTATCGCTGTCACATAATTACGAAGGTCTGGTACAGGCACATCACGTACCGTGTTGAATAAGCCACTCTGATGGTCGATGAGTAAAATTACAGCGTCATCAGTATCAATCATACCGTTTGTAGCAGCCATATTTCTTTCCTCATGATTTCTTTTACATTGCCGTCAACTCTCCCGGCTCCGCGATTTTACATGCACATGGTCAGGGTATAATGCATTGATAAATCATAATGAATAGTAGTCCGATCCGGTCTGAATACTGCATCATTTCAGGACAATTTCTGGCACGGTACGCTGAGCCATCGACGCTGACGGAAGCCCTCGTGAGGAGAAGAAATCTTTACAATGCCGTTACGCGGCCATTCGTATTCGTTCGGCTGAAGGCAAGCGTTACTCACTACTGGGATCGCCCTTATCCTCCCGCATGGATTCGATAAACTCCCGTTGCTCCTCTGTGAGTTCAAGCTCATCCAGCAAGCGATCTAACTCTTCTTCAGGTGATTCCTTTTGGTTCTTTCTCTTCCCGGTAGCCATACTCACCCTTGAGTTATTAGGATTAATCTCAGGGTATCCAGGGTGCAGGAAATGTGCAACTTAGCGTGTTATGCCGTGGGTGATTCGTCGTTTAGCAGAGGAGGAGCGGACGCAGAACGGAAAAACACTTTGCACGTATCAACCTGTTCACCTGGGTAACCAGCGTTCAGCGTTATCCCTATGCGAAACATTCAATACAGAGGATTCATCGGAAAAACTAGTTGATTGAGGTATTCAACCGTAAAGAAGCCAGGCCCCACATTACCTGAAACCATAATTAATCAGCAGTATTGGCTTATTTATTTTGCACCAATTCACAACGATCCCATTGTTCAGTGCTTCTTGCGATGCGGTCACTAATTGCAAAGTTCTTCAGCGACGGATCATAAGCATAAACTTTGCTTTTATCATCTGCCATCATCAATATCCCCTTAGTTTTCAGCTTTGGCGTGAGCAGGTATGTACCGTCCAGACGGTTTGCTTTGAAGCTATCAACATACAACGTTACCTCAGCCTTACCCAGCACACGCAATGCGCCTATTCTCCCATTCTGTACCGCAGCAATAGCATACTGACAGAGATAAGTTTTCGCAGTTGACGCCGTGTTTTTTCCGCCACCCTTAGCTGATGGGGAATGTGAAGAAGATTTCGTGGTTGAACTATGAAAAGAAGATGACGGGTAAGAGTAGGAATAATTTTTATATGTAGATGCGGAGCTTGATCCAATCCGGCACGTTTTTCCAACCGCAATGCATGAATTACCGCATGGAATCCCTTTCTTACAGTTCTTTGCGTATGCAGAAGACGACAATCCAGCTAACAGAAATATGCCAATGGTTATCCTAACCAACGAAGACCAGCCCATAAACCACCCTTCTTTTAAGATTTTCCTCCCATGATACCATACTCAAATCAAGGCAATTAAGGCCAATAAGCCCGTTGGTGGTAAGACAACGTGCGGAGCCGTTAGGCGACTTCAGCAGGGGTTATGTCAGACAGTGAAGTTTATCAGGATGACCATGTATCCGAAGGAGCGAGGCCGAACCGCTGGCAGAGCCTGCATATCGTTTTTAGGTACGAACACCGCCATAAAACCTGTTTATTCCCTGCAATGTCATCTCGACGTGTGGCATGTGGGAGCATCGGCAAAAAATGCGCTTCACTGTAAGGTTATGAGAATCAATGCCCGGATCAGGCTTTGCGTTCACGTTGTGCTATCGTGGTGTTAGGTTGGAACTGCCGCCGTCGAATAGTTATACTCTTACTTCCATAGTAACTATCCGTGACAACTAACAGTGTACCTCTTGTTGGTACTTTGTCGTTCAATGATAGAACGATCGCGACAACTTATGTTATGTAACTTGTTGAATGAAAAGCGAGATTTATCGAAGTTTTGCCACAAGGGGAGAAGTCTGGAGCGGGCGAAGGGAATCGAACCCTCGTATAGAGCTTGGGAAGCTCTCGTTCTACCATTGAACTACGCCCGCTTTGAGGTGCGTAAGGCATTATAGACCTTACGCCTCTTCATACAAGCCTTTACCCCACTAAGTGGCGATTAAATAATCACTTAACACTTCGGCTTACTGCCCTGCGCCGGAAGATAACGCTGCGGATCGATGGCCGTGGCCTTATAGCGGATCTGGAAGTGCAGCTTAACCGTATCCGTCCCGGTACTGCCCATGGTCGCAATCTTCTGCCCCGCCTTCACGTTCTGCCCGTTATTGACCAACATCGTGTCGTTATGCGCATACGCCGTAATGTAGTCCTCACCATGCTTAATCATGATCAGGTTACCGTATCCACGAAGCTGGTTACCGACATAGACCACCTTCCCGGCCCCTGAAGCGTAAACCGGTGTGCCGCGTGCGGCAGCGATATCAATACCTTTATTGCCACCTTCCGAGAGCGAGTACGGCGCAACCACTTTTCCGCTTGCAGGCCAGATCCAGCAGCGCTGACCGACCGGCGGCCAGGATGATTTAGGCACCTGATAGGATGGCGTGACTTTGGCTGTTTTACGCGTTGAGGACTTTTTCCCTGAGGAGGAACCGCCGTTAACCTTGAGCTTCTGCCCTACCTCAATAGTATACGGTGGAGAGATATTATTCAGGCGCGCCAGCTCCTTCACGCTGGTTCCCGTGGCGCGTGAGATGCGGTAGAGCGTGTCCCCGCGCTTAACGGTATAGACTGCACCGGAATAACTGCCCATATCCGAAGATTTACTCCCCGAGCATCCTGCTACAAGTAGCGTCAGCGTCAGGCAGAAAACGGCAATGATCGGGTTTCTCGTCAGGCTTCCTGCAAACAAAACAGCTCCTCGGTCAGCGTGAATGGCGCACTATGATAGCAGCCCAAACTGATGCCGGTCATGCCCTTTTCCGCTCTGTGGGCCAAACCGTTCGCATAAGAATGCAGTATAATAATTCCGCTGATGGTGCTGAACCATTAAGCATTTTGGCACTGGAGCATCAATGAGTATTCAAGAACACGTTATTTTGGTAAATGACCAGGGAAAGGTGATTGGCACTCAGGAGAAGTACGCCGCGCACACGTCACACACCCCGCTACACCTGGCCTTCTCTTCATGGCTGTTTAACGCTAATGGAGAATGTCTGATCACCCGGCGCGCATTAAGTAAAAAAGCCTGGCCCGGCGTATGGACCAACTCCGTTTGCGGTCATCCACAGGCCGACGAAGCGACAGAGCAGGCGATTATCCGCCGCTGTCGCTTTGAAGTCGGCGCCGAAATCACAGACATCACCCCCATTGCCCCGGAGTTCCGCTACCGTGAAGCCGACCCGTCAGGGATCGTTGAAAACGAAATCTGCCCGGTCTATGCCGCCCGCGTAACGAATACCCTCGCAATCAATGACGATGAAGTAATGGAGTATCAGTGGGTGGAGCTGGACGCGCTATTCCGCGCGCTGGACGCCACACCGTGGGCATTTAGCCCGTGGATGGTGCAGGAAGCGAACACCGCGCGTGAAAAACTCAGCGCCTTCGCGGCGCAATAAAAAAGCCCCGGCGATAAACGCACGGGGCTTTTTTTACGTCTTAAAGGCTTATTTCACCGGACGCATCGCCGGGAACAGGATCACGTCGCGGATGGTGTGGCTGTTGGTGAACAGCATCACCATACGGTCGATACCGATACCCAGGCCAGCCGTCGGCGGCAGGCCGTGCTCCAGCGCGGTCACGTAGTCTTCGTCGAAGAACATCGCTTCGTCGTCGCCTGCCGCTTTCGCGTTAACCTGATCCTGGAAGCGCTGCGCCTGATCTTCTGCATCGTTCAGCTCGCTAAAGCCGTTACCGATTTCGCGGCCACCGATGAAGAATTCGAAGCGGTCAGTGATTTCCGGGTTCTCGTCATTACGACGCGCCAGGGGAGACACCTCCGCCGGGTATTCGGTGATGAAGGTCGGCTGAATCAGGTGCGCTTCGGCCACTTCTTCGAAGATCTCGGTCACGATACGACCCAGGCCCCAGCTCTTCTCAACCTTAATACCGATGCTTTCAGCGATCGCTTTCGCAGAGTCGAAGTTATCCAGATCCGCCATGTTGGTTTCCGGACGGTATTTCTTGATCGCTTCGCGCATGGTCAGTTTTTCGAACGGCTTGCCGAAGTCGAACACCTCTTCACCGTAAGGCACCTGGGTGGTGCCCAGAATGTCCTGCGCCAGGGTGCGGAACAAGGATTCAGTCAGCTCGATCAGATCTTTGTAATCCGCATACGCCATATAGAGTTCCATCATGGTGAACTCTGGGTTATGACGTACGGAGATACCTTCGTTACGGAAGTTACGGTTGATCTCAAACACACGGTCGAAACCGCCGACCACCAGACGCTTCAGGTACAGTTCCGGCGCGATACGCAGGTACATGTCCAGGTCCAGGGCGTTGTGATGGGTGATGAACGGACGGGCAGAGGCACCGCCTGGGATCACCTGCATCATCGGGGTTTCTACTTCCATAAAGTCGCGGTTAACCATGAACTGGCGAATACCGGCCATGATCTGGGAGCGAATTTTGAAGGTCTTACGGGATTCATCGTTAGAGATGAGATCCAGGTAACGCTGACGATAGCGCGCTTCCTGATCCTGCAAACCGTGGAACTTGTCCGGCAGCGGGCGCAGGGCTTTGGTCAGCAGACGCAGTTCGGTGCAGTGGATAGACAGTTCACCGGTCTTGGTTTTGAACAGTTTACCTTTAGCGCCCAGGATATCGCCGAGGTCCCACTTTTTGAACTGCTCGTTGTAGATGCCTTCCGGCAGGTCGTCACGAGAGACGTACAGCTGAATGCGGCCGCCAACGTCCTGTAAGGTCACGAAGGACGCTTTACCCATGATACGACGGGTCATCATGCGGCCCGCCACGGACACTTCAACGTTCAGCGCTTCCAGCTCTTCGTTCTCTTTACCGTCGAAGTCTGCGTGCAGTTGGTCTGAGGTATGGTCACGACGAAAATCGTTCGGGAACGGCACGCCCTGCTCGCGCAGCGCTGCCAGCTTCTCGCGGCGGGTTTTCAGTTCGTTGTTAAGATCGACTACCGCGTCAGCGCCCTGTGCTTGTTGTTCAGACATGTTGGTTCCTCATAACCCTGCTTTCAAACTTGCTTCGATAAATTGGTCCAGGCTGCCGTCCAGCACCGCCTGCGTGTTGCGGGTTTCAACCCCGGTACGCAGGTCTTTGATGCGGGAGTCATCAAGGACGTAAGAACGGATCTGGCTGCCCCAGCCGATATCGGACTTGTTGTCTTCCATCGCCTGCTTCTCAGCATTTTTCTTCTGCATCTCCAGCTCATAAAGCTTCGCTTTCATCTGCTTCATGGCCTGGTCTTTGTTCTTATGCTGGGAACGGTCGTTCTGGCACTGTGTTACCAGCCCGGTTGGAATGTGGGTAATACGCACCGCAGATTCCGTACGGTTAACGTGCTGACCACCCGCGCCGGATGCGCGGTAAACGTCGATACGCAGGTCCGCCGGGTTGATGTCGATATCGATATCTTCATCCACTTCCGGGTAGACAAACGCGGAGCTGAAGGAGGTGTGACGACGGCCGCCGGAATCGAACGGGCTCTTACGCACCAGGCGGTGAACGCCGGTTTCAGTACGCAGCCAGCCGTAGGCGTAATCGCCAATAATCTTGATGGTAACGGATTTGATACCCGCCACTTCACCTTCGGACTCTTCGATAATCTCGGTTTTGAAACCGCGCGCTTCCGCCCAGCGCAGGTACATGCGCATCAGCATGCTCGCCCAGTCCTGCGCTTCGGTACCGCCAGAACCTGCCTGAATATCGAGATAGCAGTCAGCACTATCATATTCGCCGGAGAACATGCGACGGAATTCCAGCTGCGCCAGCTTCTCTTCCAGCACGTCGAGCTCTGCCACGGCTTCGTTAAAGGTTTCTTCGTCGTCGGCTTCGACAGCCAGCTCCAGCAGCCCAGAAACATCTTCCAGACCCTGCGCCATTTGATCCAGCGTATCTACGATGGCTTCGAGGGAGGAACGCTCTTTACCCAGCGCCTGAGCGCGCTCAGGTTCGTTCCAGACGTCCGGCTGTTCTAGCTCGGCGTTTACTTCTTCGAGACGCTCTTTCTTGGCATCGTAGTCAAAGATACCCCCTAAGAACGTCAGAGCGCTCCGTGAGGTCCTGAATGCGGTTTTTTACCGGATTAATTTCAAACATGGTCTGTTTTCTTTTATGAGCTTGTCAAAATGCGGTGATAAGAGCGGGATTGTACCGAATCCACGCCCTTTTTTATAGAGATTACTGACGCTAAATTGGCCAGATATTGTCGATGATGATCTGAAGGGAGCGGTTACCGCGGAACTCGTTAATATCCAGCTTATAGGCCAGCTCAACCTCGCGCACGCCGTTGTCCGGCCAGATGGAGGTATCAACGTTAAAGGCGATGCCGTCGAGCAGCGGTCCGCCGCCGACCGGTTCCACCATCACTTTGAGATGGCGTTCGCCCACGATGCGCTGTTGCAGCAAACGAAAACGTCCGTCGAAAAGCGGCTCCGGGAACATCTGCCCCCACGGGCCGGCATCGCGCAGCATCTGCGCCACCTCCATGGTCATTTCAGCCGGTGAAAGCTCACCGTCAGAAACCACTTCACCCTGCAACAGAGCCGGATCGATCCACTCGGTGACCAGTTCGCCAAACAGACGCTGGAATTCGTCGAACTTCGCCTCTTCCAGCGACAGGCCTGCCGCCATCGCGTGACCGCCGAACTTAATCATCAGGTTCGGATGCAGCGTATCCAGACGCTCCAGCGCATCGCGCATATGCAGACCCTGAATGGAACGACCGGAGCCTTTCAGCGTGCCGTCCCCGGCGGGGGCGAACGCGATCACCGGGCGGTGGAAACGCTCTTTAATGCGCGACGCCAGAATGCCCACCACGCCCTGGTGCCATTCGGGGTGATACATCGCCAGCCCGCCCGGCAGGGTATCGCCGCTGCGCTCCAGCTTTTCGCACAGGGTCAGCGCTTCGGCCTGCATGCCCTGCTCAATCTCTTTACGGGTCTGGTTGAGTGCGTCCAGCTCACTGGCCAGCACGCGCGCTTCGCCGATGTTGTCGCACAGCAGCAGCGCAACGCCAACCGACATATCATCCAGCCGCCCCGCCGCGTTCAGGCGCGGGCCGAGGGCAAAGCCTAAATCGCTTGCCGCAAGCTTCAGCGGATCGCGGTTGGCAATTTCCAGCAGCGCCTTAATCCCCGGACGGCATTTACCTGCCCGAATGCGGCTTAAGCCCTGCCAGGTGAGAATACGGTTATTGGTATCGAGCGGCACCACGTCCGCCACGGTTCCCAGCGCCACCAGATCGAGATACTCCGCGAGGTTCGGCACGGCAATCCCGCGCGATTCGAACCAGCCCTTATCTCGCAGCAACGTGCGTAACGCCAGCATCAGATAAAACGCCACCCCTACTCCGGCCAGCGATTTCGACGGGAAATCGCAGTCGCGCAGGTTCGGGTTAATGATGGCTTCGGCGGCAGGCAGAGTTTCGCCTGGCAGGTGGTGATCGGTGACCAGTACCGGGATCCCCAGCGCATGGGCATGATCGACCCCCGCATGAGAAGAGATCCCGTTATCCACGGTCATGATCATCTGTGCGCCACGGGCGTGGGCCTGATCGACCACTTCCGGGCTGAGGCCGTAGCCGTCTTCAAACCGGTTCGGCACCAGGTAAGTCACGTTATCGCAGCCCAGCGCACGCAGGCTGAGCACGCTCAGCGCGGTACTGGTTGCGCCGTCGGCATCGAAATCGCCCACCACGACAATCCGCGTGCCTTCCCGGAACGCGTCGTAGAGCATTTCAGTCGCTTTTTCGATGCCACTCAGCGCTTGCCAGGGCAGCATGCCTTTGACGCTGCGCTCAAGATCGCTTGCCGTACGCACGCCACGGCTGGCGTACAGCCGCTTTAACAGCAGCGGAAGCGTGTCTGGTAAATCCGCGGTTTCACCCGCATCGCGGCGGCGCAGTTTTATCGGGGCTTTCACGCGAATTATTTACCACCCATCTGTTTCTGGTGCTCGTCGAGGAACGCCTTCATCTCTTTTGGCCCCTGGTAGCCCGGCACCACGTAGCCGTTACTCAGCACAATGGCTGGCGTACCGCTCACGCCAAACTGTACGCCCAGCGCGTAGTGGTTAGCGATGTCGATATCGCAGGACGCGGGCTTCACGCCTTTGCCGTTCATCGCGTCATCAAAGGCCTTGTTGCGGTCTTTCGCACACCAGATCGCTTTCATATCCTGCTCAGGCTGGCTCTGCACGCCGGCGCGTGGGAAAGCCAGGTAACGCACGGTAATGCCCAGCGCGTTGTAGTCTTTCATCTCTTCATGCAGCTTGTGGCAGTAGCCGCAGGTGATGTCGGTGAAGACGGTAATAACGTGCTTTTCCTGCGCCGCTTTGTAGACAATCATCTCTTTTTCGAGCGCGTTCAGGTTTTTCATCAGCAGCTGGTTAGTGACGTTCACCGGCTGCGCGCCGCTCACGTCGTACATAGGCCCCTGAATGATGTGTTTGCCGTCTTCGGTCACGTACAGCACGCCGCTGTTGGTCAGCACCGTTTTCATGCCAGCCACCGGCGCTGGCTGGATCTCGCTGCTGGCGACGCCGAGTTTCGTCAGAGACTGTTTAATGGCGGCATCGTCCGCATGGGCAATACCGGAAACCGAAGCTGCCAGCAGGGTGAGCAGCGCTAAAGACTTTTTCATATTTGTTCCTGTAACAATTCGTCGGCACTCACGCGCGAGGGTGGTGCTGTTGGTGTAGCTGCCGCAGGCGTTCCGTCGCGACATGGGTGTATATTTGCGTCGTTGAAAGATCGCTGTGTCCAAGCAACATCTGCACCACGCGTAAATCAGCGCCGTGGTTTAACAGATGCGTCGCGAAGGCGTGACGCAAAACGTGCGGCGACAGCTTCTCACTGTCAATACCCGCCAGTGTGGCGTAATGTTTAATGCGATGCCAGAACGTTTGTCGCGTCATCTGCTGCGCGCGCTGGCTCGGGAACAATACATCTATGGAGACGCCGTTCAGCAGCCACGGACGCCCGTGTTCCAGATACGTCTCCAGCCAGTAGACCGCCTCTTCACCCAGCGGCACCAGCCGTTCTTTGTTCCCTTTACCGATAACGCGCACCACGCCCTGACGCAGGCTGATATCGCTCATCGTCAGGCCCACCAGCTCGGAAACGCGCAAGCCCGTGGCATACAATAGTTCAAGCATGGCTTTATCGCGTAACTCCAGCGGAAGGTCAACTGCGGGCGACTGTAATAATCTCTCAACTTGTGCTTCGCTGAGATCTTTTGGCAGCCGCTGAGGCAGTTTAGGCGATGCCAGCAGTGCGCTGGGGTCATCCGCGCGGATCTTCTCGCGGTACAGGTGCTGGAAGAGGCGGCGCATGGCGCTCAGCAGACGTGCAGAGCTGGTGGCTTTGTACCCCCCTTCCATCCGCTCAGCCAGTAACCCTTGCAGGTCATCGCTTTGCGCGCTTTCAAGCGTCAGCCCACGATGTGCCAGCCACTCGACCAGCAGCGTGAGATCCCGACGATAGGCGCTGAGCGTATTTTCAGCGAGGTTTTTCTCCAGCCACAGCGCGTCGAGAAACTGTTCGATGAGTGCGAGATCCTTTTCCACATCAGCCCCTTTGGTTCTGCAATCTGGCCATTATGCCTGAATGCCATCGGTTTCTGGTACACTACGCGCAAAGTCATAGCAAGAATTGAGATAGTTACGCGATGAATATTGGTCTGTTCTATGGTTCCAGCACCTGCTACACCGAAATGGCGGCGGAAAAAATTCGTGACATCATTGGCCCGGAACTGGTGACGCTGCATAACCTGAAAGATGACGCGGTTGCCTTGATGGAGCAGTACGATGTGCTCATTCTGGGTATCCCTACCTGGGACTTTGGTGAGATTCAGGAAGACTGGGAAGCCATCTGGGATCAGCTCGATTCAGTCAATTTTGAAGGCAAAATCATTGCGATGTACGGCATGGGCGACCAGTTGGGCTACGGGGAGTGGTTCCTTGACGCACTCGGCATGCTGCACGACAAACTGGCGCCAAAGGGCGCGACCTTTATCGGCTACTGGCCTACGGAAGGCTATGAGTTCACCAGTCAAAAACCGATTATTGCCGACGGTCAGCTGTTTGTCGGGCTCGCGCTGGATGAAACCAACCAGTACGATCTTAGCGACGAGCGCCTCCAGAGCTGGTGCGAGCAGATTCTGGGTGAGATGGCCGAGCAATTCAGCTGATTTACTCCTGCGTCGGCTGTTGCACGATCAACCGGCGCAGATCTCGCCACTCCGAAGGATCCATACTGTCTGCGGCCAGCCACAGGTGCTGGCGACGGTTATCCTCGACCCGACGCAGCCGTAGCATCATCCCGGTGTTAAGCATCCACGGCGTCCCCATCATCTCCCACTCTTTTCCCTGCCAGCGCAGGCGAGAATCCATCAGCAGCTTAATTTCACCCTGACGGGCGTTGATTCGACGCTGGCTGCGCACGCTGTCAAACACCACAAACGACAGCAATAGCAACCACAGAGGGGTATAGCTAAGCGGCCACGGCACCAATAACACCAGTGCCGCCACCAGACCGTGGAGCAGTAAGGACATCCACTGTGAGCGCCAGGAGACGCGAAGATCAGATTGCCACAGGACCACGTTCCTGATTCCGTGTTTGAATTAATTGCACCATCCGTTGCAACTCGGTGTCGGCGGGCTTGCCGTGATTCATCAGCCAGTTGAATAAATCCGGATCGTCAGACTCAAGCAGACGGACAAACAGGCGCTTATCGTCATCGCTTAAGCTGTCGTACTCATACTCGAAGAAAGGCATGATGGAGATATCAAGTTCACGCATGCCGCGACGGCACGCCCAGTGAATACGGGCCTTGTTGTTAATATCCATGTTCTGTTTCCTGCATTACGTTTGGCACAGTCGGTATCCCGTTTGGTATTCATTATTGCTCTCCGGGAACACCTGCTAGTGTAACGTGTTTTTGACCTTTTCTTTACTGGAATATTGCGAACCTCGAGCAGGCTCCCTGAATAATCCTTATAAAGACAGCGGATTACACTATTTTGCGTAGCGCCACGCATAACCGTTTAATGGCACGAATGGCCTGCTGAAAGCGCTTGCATTGAATACAGTCTCTTTTACCATTAGGTATTATCAAAGCGTTAAGCAATTCAGGACATCACTATGGCATTTACACCATTTTCTCCTCGCCAGCCCGCCGCCTCTGCGCGTCTGCCGCTGACGCTGATTACTCTTGATGACTGGGCACTGGCGACACTGACTGGTGCGGACAGTGAAAAATACCTGCAAGGCCAGGTCACGGCGGACGTGGCGCAGTTGACTGAGCACCAGCATCTGCTGGCCGCGCATTGCGATCCAAAAGGCAAAATGTGGAGCAACCTGCGTCTGTTCCGCCGTCAGGACGGATTCGCCTTTATTGAGCGCCGCAGCCTGCGTGACGCCCAGCTTAAAGAGCTGAAAAAATACGCGGTCTTTTCTAAAGTCACCATCGCCCCGGACGATGAACACGTTCTGCTGGGGGTCGCGGGTTTCCAGGCGCGTGCAGCGCTGAAAAACCTGTTTGCCGAGCTGCCGGATGCTAAAAAACAGCTGGTCAGCGAGGGAGCGACCTCCATTCTGTGGTTCGAACACCCGGCGGAGCGCTTCCTGCTGGTAACCGACGAAGCAACGGCGGAACGCGTCACTGACGCCCTGCGCGGTGAAGCACAGCTCAACAACAGCCAGCAGTGGCTGGCGCTGAACATCGAAGCGGGCCTGCCGGTGATTGACGCGGCAAACAGCGCGCAGTTTATCCCGCAGGCGACAAACATCCAGGCGCTGGGCGGTATCAGCTTTAAGAAGGGCTGCTACACCGGTCAGGAAATGGTGGCGCGTGCGAAATTCCGCGGCGCGAACAAACGCGCCCTGTGGACGCTGGCTGGTCACGCCAGCCGTGTGCCGGAAGCGGGTGAAGATCTTGAGATGAAGATGGGCGAAAACTGGCGCCGTACCGGCACCGTGTTAGCCGCCGTCCAGCTCGATGATGGCCGCCTGCTGGTGCAGGTTGTCATGAATAATGATATGGAGCCCGACAGCGTGTTCCGCGTGCGGGATGATGCAAACACGCTCAGCATTGAGCCGCTGCCGTATTCTCTGGAAGATTGATGCTGTATCGCCCGGTGGCGCTGCGCTTACCGGGCCTACGGTGTTGATATTCTCCCTCTCCCTGTGGGAGAGGGTCGGGGTGAGGGCATCAGGCCGCACCTTACAAAAAAACTACACCTGCCCAACATACAGATAAATTGCCAGGAAGTGGCACACGCTGCCGCCCAGCACAAAGCCGTGCCAGATGGCATGGTTGTACGGAATACGCTTGCAGACGTAGAAAATCACGCCCAGCGAGTAGACCACCCCGCCCACCGCCAGAAGCGTCACGCCCCCCACCGCCAGCTTAATAGCTAACTGATACACCACAATCAGCGACAGCCAGCCCATTGTCAGATAGGTAACCAGCGACAACACTTTAAACCGGTGCGCAATAGTCAGCTTAAACAGGATCCCCAGCAGCGCCAGGCTCCAGATCACAATCATCAGACCACGCGACAGCGGTGAGTTGAGCCCCACCAGCAAAAACGGCGTATAGGTACCCGCAATAAGAAGATAGATAGCGCAGTGGTCAAATTTCTTGAGCCATATCTTCGCCCGTTGATGCGGAATAGCGTGATACAGCGTTGAGGCCAGGAAAAGCAGGATCATACTCCCGCCATACAGACTGTAGCTGGTAATGGCCATCGCGCTGGCGTTGGTATCCACTGCCTGTACCAGCAATAACACTAAGCCGACAATCCCAAAAACCAGGCCAATGCCGTGGCTTATACTGTTGGCTACTTCCTCAGCCAGCGAATATCCCTGTGCGATTAATGGTCTGCTCACCATACTTAACTCCGGGAAAACAAAAGATGATTATTCATCGCCAGTCTATGCTAACTGAGAATGATTCCAGTGAACACCTGTTAGCTAAAATAAATCCACATTCAAGATTTATCCTTATAAATCAGCATAATGTAAAAACAATCCACCGTACAGGTGTAAATGATTTCATTAACATCTAAGTAATCAAGGAGATAAATCCGTCTCCCGCCCTTCGTCATCATGGTATGCTTCAGGAATAGTGTCCGACAGCGAGTTTAGCCATTGTGAGTATGTTCAGCCATTCCGCCATTGCCAGCCTCAACAATCTGGAAATGATGGTCTACAACTATGTCATTAAGAACCGCGATAAAGTGATGTACATGACCATCCGCGAGCTGGCGGATGCGGCGGGCGTTTCCACTACCACTATCCTGCGCTTCTGCCGCAAGCTCAACTGCGATGGTTACTCGGAATTTCGGGTGCGCTTTAAACTCTATCTGGAGCAGAACGAGCCGCAGCAGGCGAATTTTGGTGCCAGTGAAATCATCAGCTTCTTTAAAAGCGTAAATAACGAAGAGTTTGATGCGCTATTAGATAACGCGGTCGATATTATTTTATCATCTGAACGAATTATTTTTGTCGGTGCGGGCACCTCCGGATCGCTGGCAAAATATGGCGCACGTTTCTTTTCAAATATCGGGAAATTCAGTAACCATATCGACGATCCTTATTTCCCGGTCACTAACGACATGGCTAAAAATGCGCTGGCCATTGTACTCTCCGTCTCCGGCGAGACCGAGGAGATCCTGCGCTTCGCCAGCCAGTTCAGCCTGCACCACTGCAAGGTGCTCTCAGTCACCAGCCACGAACATTCACGTCTCGCAAAGCTGGCGGACTTTAACCTCTCCTGGCACGTACCGCAAACGCGCATTGGCGGCGTTTACGATATCACCACGCAAATTCCCGTCATCTATATTCTGGAATCATTAGGCCGGAAACTGGCGAAGAAATTAACAGAATAAAACATCCTGTTTTTTTGATGTGACAAATTACAATTTCCGCAAAATGTTATATCGTGACATTTAATTCCGCTTTGCTAGACTCGAAATCAATAAGTCCTGAATTGAGAATAGCAAAGATGAAAAAACTCACCTTACCGAAAGATTTTTTATGGGGCGGCGCGGTAGCGGCGCACCAGGTTGAAGGCGGCTGGAACAAAGGCGGCAAAGGGCCAAGCATCTGCGACGTGCTCACCGGCGGCGCACACGGCGTTCCGCGAGAAATCACGCAGGAAGTGATTGAAGGCAAATATTACCCCAACCACGAAGCCGTCGACTTCTACGGCCATTACAAAGAAGACATCAGGCTGTTTGCCGAGATGGGCTTCAAATGTTTCCGTACCTCCATCGCCTGGACGCGCATCTTCCCGAAAGGCGACGAAACTCAGCCAAACGAAGAGGGGCTGAAGTTTTACGACGACATGTTCGATGAACTGCTGAAGTACAACATCGAGCCGGTTATCACCCTCTCCCACTTTGAAATGCCGCTGCACCTCGTTCAGGAATATGGCGGATGGACCAACCGTAAAGTGGTCGATTTCTTTGTGCGCTTCTCGGAAGTGGTATTTGAGCGCTACAAAAATAAGGTCAAATACTGGATGACCTTCAACGAAATCAACAACCAGCGCAACTGGCGTGCGCCGCTGTTCGGCTACTGCTGCTCTGGTGTGGTCTATACCGAGCACGACAACCCGGAAGAGACCATGTACCAGGTGCTGCACCACCAGTTCGTGGCCAGCGCGCTGGCGGTGAAAGCCGCACGCCGCATTAACCCGGAAATGAAAGTCGGCTGCATGCTGGCGATGGTGGCGCTCTATCCGTACTCCTGCAAGCCAGAAGATGTCATGTTCGCTCAGGAATCCATGCGCGAGCGCTACGTCTTTACCGACGTACAGCTGCGCGGCTATTACCCGTCTTACGTGCTGAACGAGTGGGAGCGCCGTGGCTTCTCCATCAAAATGGAAGCTGGCGACGAGCAGATCCTGCGTGAAGGCACCTGCGATTACTTAGGTTTCAGCTACTACATGACCAACGCGGTCAAAGCGGAAGGCGGTACCGGTGACGCCATTTCCGGCTTCGAGGGCAGCGTGCCGAACCCACACGTCAAGGCGTCCGACTGGGGCTGGCAGATTGATCCGGTAGGCCTGCGCTATTCGCTGTGTGAACTGTACGAACGTTATCAGAAGCCGCTGTTTATCGTGGAAAATGGTTTCGGCGCCTACGACACCGTGGAAGAGGACGGCAGCATCAACGATGACTATCGCATCGACTACCTGCGCGCCCACGTGGAAGAGATGATGAAGGCGGTGACCTGGGATGGCGTGGATCTGATGGGCTACACGCCGTGGGGCTGCATCGACTGCGTCTCCTTCACCACCGGCCAGTACAGTAAGCGCTACGGCTTTATCTACGTAAACAAGCACGACGACGGTACCGGTGACATGTCCCGCTCCCGTAAGAAGAGCTTTGAGTGGTATAAAACCGTCATTGCCAGCAACGGCGAAACGCTGTAATGGCTCGCCCTCTCTGCAAGCGGAGAGGGCAAACCGCTTATCTTCCAGACACTTCTTTACAGCTTTTGCGTTGCCAAAATATGTTCGCCCGATAATATAGGCGTCCTGAATATTTGAGGCGAACATGATCAAGCGACAACGCAACGCTATCCTGCTTGTAGCCCTGGCCTGCCTGGTGGTGCTGATATGCACCGCCCAGCGGATGGCCGGGATGCACGCGCTTGTCATGAACGTCACCGCCACGAGCCAGTCTGTCCAGCAGGGGCAGGAGAGTACCGACGCACCGGTAACCCCGTGTGAGCTTAGCGCCAAGTCGCTGATGTCGGTCCCGCCTGTTTTGTTTGAAGGCGCCCTGATTGCCGTCACCCTGCTGCTGGCGTTGCTGGCAGCCAGTCCACCGCGCCGCGAACGGCAGTGGCCTCCCCGCGTTATCTCCCCGCCCCGGTTAAGGGTGCATCTGCGATTATGCGTCTTCCGTGAATGAGCCTTCGCCTGTTACTTCAGGTTAATTCATTATTTACGGAGAAAATTTATGTTTACTGTATTCAGGCGACTGCTGGTCTGCCTGCTTTGGCTATGGCTGCCCCTCAGCCAGGCTGCCGACAGCGGCTGGCTGCGCGCCGCCGATAATCAGCACGCCAGCGTCAGGCTGCGTGCGCAACCCGAAAGCACTGGCGAAACCCGCCTGCTGCTGGACGTCGCCCTGCAAAAAGGCTGGAAAACCTACTGGCGCTCGCCGGGCGAAGGCGGCGTCGCACCCGCGATTAAATGGCATCAGCCCGTCGAGGCGATCTGGCGCTGGCCTGTGCCGCAGCGTTTCGACGTCGCGGGCATCACCACGCAGGGCTACCACGGCGATGTCAGCTTTCCCATCACTCTGCGGGGCGACGTCCCGAAGATCCTGAGCGGCGTACTGACGCTCTCCACCTGTAGCAACGTCTGTATTCTTACCGACTACCCGTTTTCGCTGAACATGACCGCATCCGCAGGCGCCGGTTTTGATTACGATTTCAGTCGGGCCATGGGCACCCTTCCGCTCAGCGGCGGGTTGACCTCAACGCTTAACGCCACCTATGCCCCCGGCAAGCTGACCGTAACGGCGCAGCGTGACGCAGGCTGGCAGGCACCGTCCCTGTTTATCGACGGTATGGATGATGTTGATTTCGGCAAACCGGCCCTCACCGTTCGCGGTGACTCGCTGGTCGCCACCGTGCCCGTGACGGACAACTGGGGCGAGGCCGCGCCCAACCTCAGCGGCAAAACCCTGTCGCTGGTTCTGGCCGATAGCGGGCAGGCGCAGGAGTCCAGCCTGAGCATTCAGCCGGGGAACGCCGCGCCGACGCTCTCGTTAGGCTGGGTGCTGCTGATGGCGCTGGCGGGCGGTCTGATCCTTAACGTCATGCCCTGCGTACTGCCCGTGCTGGCCATGAAGCTAGGCACGCTGATGCAAACCGAACGGCAGGCGCGGGGTCAGGTACGCCGACAGTTTCTTGCGTCGGTAGCCGGGATCGTGATCTCGTTCCTCGCGCTGGCGCTGATGATGACGGTTTTACGCTTAGGCAATCAGGCGCTCGGCTGGGGGATCCAGTTCCAGAATCCGTGGTTTATTGGCGCGATGGCGCTGGTGATGGTGCTTTTCAGCGCCAGCCTGCTGGGGTTGTTTGAAATCCGTCTCCCTTCCGGCGCCAGCACCTTCATCGCCACGCGCGGCGGCAACGGGCTTGCGGGTCATTTCTGGCAAGGCGCGTTTGCCACGCTGCTGGCGACACCCTGCACCGCGCCGTTCCTGGGTACGGCGGTCTCGGTCGCGCTGGCGGCGCCGCTTCCCCTGCTGTGGGGGATCTTCCTGGCGATGGGTATCGGCATGAGCCTGCCGTGGCTGCTGGTGGCGGCCTGGCCGGGGCTGGCCCAGCGGTTGCCGCGTCCGGGACGCTGGATGAACGTCGTACGCGTAGTGCTGGGGATGATGATGCTCGGCTCATCGCTGTGGCTGCTGAGCCTGCTGACGGTGCACATTGGCAGCCTGCCCGTCATCACGCTGGGCGTGTTCCTGATCCTTACGCTGCTGCTGGTCACCGCCTGGCGCTACCGCTGGCAAACGGCACTGCGCGCCGGGGTATTAGCTGTAGTGGTGGCCGGGGCGGTCGCGTTTGTATCCGGTTCCGGCGGCGAGGGTTCCCGCCGCGATCGTATTCACTGGCAGCCGCTCAGCGAGCAGGCCATTGCCCGCGCGCTGGCGGAGAACAAACGGGTGTTCGTCGACGTGACCGCCGACTGGTGCGTGACCTGTAAAGCCAATAAATACAACGTGCTGCTGCGCGACGACGTGCAGGATGCGCTCTCCTCCCCGGACGTTGTCGCCCTGCGCGGCGACTGGAGCCGCCCCTCAGATACCATCAGCCAGTTCTTAACCACGCGCGGCAGCGCCGCCGTACCGTTTAACCAGATCTACGGACCGGGATTACCGCAGGGCCACGTGCTGCCTGCGTTGTTAAGCCGCGAAGCGGTGCTGAGCACCCTGTCCGATGCAAAAGGAAAATAACATGAGAGCCTTCGTTGCCTTACTTCTGCTGTCGTTATCAACGTTCGGTTTCGCCGCACCTTCTGATGACGCTTCCAGCGACCAGCTGGCAAAACTGCTGTTTAACGACCCCAACAGCCCGCGAACCGGCGCGACATCGCCGAAGCTGACCATCGTCTCCTTCACTGACTACAACTGCCCGTATTGCAAGCAGTTCGACCCAATGCTTGAGAAAATCGTGCAGGAAAATCCCGACGTGCAGCTCATCGTCAAACTGCTGCCGTTCAAGGGACAAAGCTCGGTAAATGCCGCGAAAGCGGCACTCTCAACGTGGCAGCAGGCGCCGGATAAATTCTGGGCGCTCCACCAGCGGCTGATGATGAAAAAGGGCTATCACGATGACGCCAGCATCGCCGCCGCGAAGGTAAAGACCGGAACGGACAGCATTAAAACGGATGATAAAACCATGGACAGCCTAAAGATGAACCTCATCCTGGCGCAGGTGCTGAATATTCAGGGTACCCCGGCGACCATTATCGGCGACCAGATGGTGGCGGGCGCAATCCCGTATGACGACCTGGAGGGGCTGGTCAAAGAACAGCTGGCAAACGCCCGTGGCAAGTAAGCTTCCGCGCCTGCTGCGCGAGCTGGGCGTGTGGCTGCTGATTGGCGTAGCCGTGAGCCTGGCGGTGGACTATTTCCGCCAGCCCGCGCTGCCGCAGAATTTCTCCGCGACGGCACTGCACACCCTCGACGGTCAGCCCGTCGATCTTATCGCCATGAGTAAGGAGCGACCGCTGCTGGTCTACGTCTGGGCGACATGGTGCGGCGTCTGCCGCTACACCACGCCGTCGGTGGCGGCGCTTTCCGCGGACGGGGGTAACGTGATGTCGGTTGCGCTGCGCTCGGGCAATAACGCGACGCTCGAAACCTGGATGAGGAAGAAGAAGGCGATGATGCCCACGGTCAACGACGCCAGCGGAGAACTGGCGCGTAAGTGGGATGTTAAGGTGACGCCAACGCTGGTGGTGATCTCTCACGGTGAAGTGAAGTCGATCACCACCGGCTGGACCAGCGGCTGGGGAATGCGCCTGCGGCTGTGGCTGGCGTCGTAGCGTTACTTCCCGCCAGCCAGCTCCAGGAAGCTACCGGTGACATAGGAGGCTTTGTCGCTCAGCAGCCAGACAATGGCCTGGGCGACCTCCACCGGCTGACCGCCACGCTGCATCGGTAACATCGACTTCACCCGATCCACACGCCCCGGCTCGCCGCCGGAGGCGTGAATATCGGTATAAATCAGGCCTGGCCGCACGCCGTTAACGCGAATGCCCTGCGCCGCCACCTCCAGCGCGAGGCCGGTGGTCAGGGAATCCACCGCCCCTTTTGAGGCGGCATAATCCACATATTCCCCCGGCGCGCCCAGCCGTGATGCCGCCGAGGAGACATTCACAATCGCGCCGCCCTTGCCGCCGTGTTTATGCGACATGCGCTTAACCGCTTCACGGCAACAGAGAAAATAGCCGGTGACGTTGGTAGCCAGCACGCGGTTAATACGTTCAGCGGAGAGGTTTTCGATCGTGGATTGTTCAAACAAAATCCCGGCGTTGTTCACCAGCGCGGCGAGCGGCTCACCTTCGCGATCGATGCTGTCGAACATCGCCATCACCTGCGCTTCATCGCTGATGTCCGCGCGCACGGCAAAGGCTTTACCACCCGCGTCCACGATCTGATTAATGACGTCCGTCGCGGCTTTGATGTTGTGATGAAAATTCACCGCAACGGTGTAGCCTTCGCTTGCCAGCTGTAGCGCGGTGGCTTTACCAATACCCCGGCTGGCGCCGGTGACCAGTGCAATTGCCATTCTTTTCTCCCAATAAAAAAGCCGGGTGGCGGCTTCGCCTTACCCGGCCTACGTTACTACAGGAACAACGTTACTGGTATTCGCTCATCGGTACGCAGGAGCAGAACAGGTTACGGTCGCCGTAAACATCATCAAGACGTTTCACGGTTGGCCAGTATTTGTTTGCCACACCTGCCGGGAAGACAGCCAGCTCGCGGGTATAACCGTGGTTCCACTCTGCCACCAGTTCGTTCTGTGTATGCGGCGCGTTCACCAGCGGGTTATCTTCCAGCGTCCACTCCCCGCCTTTCACGCGGTCGATTTCGCTGCGGATAGCCAGCATGGCGTCGATAAAGCGATCCAGCTCCACCTTGCTTTCAGATTCGGTCGGCTCAACCATCAGCGTTCCCGCAACCGGGAAGGACATGGTTGGCGCGTGGAAGCCGTAGTCGATCAGACGCTTGGCAATATCCAGCTCGCTGATGCCCGTCTCTTCTTTCAGAGGACGAATATCGAGGATGCATTCGTGCGCCACGCGACCGTCGCGGCCGGTATAGAGCACCGGATAGGCGTCCTTCAGACGCGTTGCGATGTAGTTGGCGTTGAGGATCGCCACCTGGCTGGCCTGCTTCAGCCCTTCCGCGCCCATCATGCGGATGTACATCCAGCTGATTGGCAGGATAGAGGCGCTGCCGAACGGTGCCGCGGAGACCGCGCCCTGACGGGTCAGCATGCCTTCAATCTGCACCACGCTGTGGCCCGGCACAAACGGTGCCAGGTGCGCCTTCACGCCGATAGGACCCATGCCCGGGCCGCCACCGCCGTGCGGAATGCAGAACGTTTTATGCAGGTTCAGGTGCGACACATCCGCGCCAATAAAGCCCGGAGAGGTGATGCCCACCTGGGCGTTCATGTTTGCGCCGTCGAGGTAAACCTGGCCGCCGAACTGATGCACCACTTCACACACTTCACGGATAGTTTCTTCGTACACGCCGTGGGTGGATGGGTAGGTCACCATGATGCAGGAGAGTTTGTCGCCCGCCTGCTCTGCTTTGGCGCGCAGGTCGGCCAGATCGATGTTGCCGTTTTTGTCGCACGCCACAACCACCACTTCCATTCCTGCCATCTGGGCAGAAGCCGGGTTGGTACCGTGGGCAGAGCTTGGGATCAGGCAGATATCGCGGTGGCCTTCATTGCGGCTTTCGTGATAGTGACGGATCGCCAGCAGACCAGCGTATTCACCCTGCGCACCGGAGTTCGGCTGCATGCAGAGCGCGTCGTACCCGGTCAGCTTCACCAGCCAGTCGGAGAGCTGGTTGATCATCATGTGATACCCTTCCGCCTGCTCAGCCGGGCAGAACGGGTGCAGCTCAGAGAATTCAGGCCAGGTAATTGGGATCATCTCAGCCGCGGCGTTCAGCTTCATGGTGCAGGAGCCCAGCGGGATCATCGCCTGGTTCAGCGCCAGATCTTTACGTTCCAGAGAGTGCATGTAACGCATCATCTCGGTTTCGCTGTGATAGCGGTTGAACACCGGGTGAGTCAGGATCGCGTCGTCGCGCAGCATGCTTTCCTGAATGGAGCGGCTGTCGAGCGCAACCTCTTTGTCGAGCGTATCAACGTCCAGACCGTGTGCATCATCCAGCAATACGTTGAACAGAGTCAGGATATCGTCACGGGTGATGCTTTCGTCCAGCGTAATGCCGACCGCATTGTGAATGTCGCTGCGCAGGTTGATTTGCGCTGCCTCGGCGCGCGCCAGCACGGCCGCTTTGTCTGCCACCTCGACGCACAGGGTATCGAAATAGTGTTCATGACGCAGTCTGAGACCTTTCTGTTGCAGACCGCAGGCCAGGATATCGGCCAGACGGTGGATGCGGCTGGCAATACGTTTCAGGCCAGCCGGACCGTGGAACACCGCGTACAGGCTGGCAATGTTAGCCAGCAGCACCTGCGAGGTACAGATGTTGGAGTTCGCTTTCTCGCGGCGGATATGCTGCTCGCGGGTCTGCATCGCCATGCGCAGCGCGGTGTTACCGGCGGCATCTTTCGATACGCCGATAATTCGGCCTGGCATGGAACGTTTAAATTCATCTTTCGCGCCAAAGAACGCCGCGTGCGGGCCGCCGTAGCCCATCGGCACGCCGAAACGCTGAGCTGAGCCGAAGACAATATCCGCGCCCTGTTTGCCTGGCGCCGTCAGCAGCACCAGCGCCATAAAATCAGCGGCGACGCTAACAATAACCTTACGGGATTTCAGCTCGGCGATCAGTGCGCCGTAGTCGTGCACTTCCCCGGTGGTGCCCACCTGCTGCAACAGCACGCCGAAGACGTCCTGGTGATCCAGCACTTTTTCAGCGTCGTCGACAATCACCTCAAAGCCGAAGGTTTCCGCACGGGTGCGCACCACGTCCAGCGTCTGGGGATGCACGTCCGCCGCCACGAAGAAGCGGTTGGCGTTTTTCAGCTTGCTCACGCGCTTCGCCATCGCCATCGCTTCGGCGGCGGCGGTCGCTTCATCCAGCAGCGAGGCAGAGGCGATATCCATACCGGTCAGATCCAGCGTCACCTGCTGGAAGTTCAGCAGCGCTTCCAGACGGCCCTGGGAGACTTCTGGCTGATACGGGGTATAAGCGGTGTACCAGCCCGGGTTTTCCAGCATGTTACGCAGGATCACCGGCGGTAGCTGCACGTTGGTGTAGCCCATGCCAATATAAGACTTATAGCGCTTGTTAAGGCCGGCGATGGCCTTCAGCTCCGCCAGCGCGGCGAACTCCGTCGTGGACTCGCCTACCTGCGGCGGCGTAGCAAGCTGGATGTCTTTTGGCACGATCTGGCCGATCAGTGCGTTTAATGAATCCGCGCCAACTGTTTTCAGCATCTCCTGCTGTTGCTGAGCATCCGGCCCAATGTGACGTTCAATGAAAGCGCCACGGTTTTCAAGCTGGCTTAAAGTCTGTGTCATGAGCGATGGTTCCTGAAACGTGCAGTGAATTTAAGTTCCCTCTCCCTTTGGGAGAGGGTTAGGGTGAGGGGAAGATTGGCACCCTCACCCCTGCCCTCTCCCAAAGGGAGAGGGGGATTACTGATTACTCGTCTTCTAACAGTGCTTCATACGCGGTCGCATCCAGCAGCGCGGCAACCTGCGCTTCGTCGCTGGCTTTGATCTTGAAGATCCAGCCGCCTTCATACGGTTCGCTGTTGACCAGCTCCGGGGAGTCGCTCAGCGCGTCGTTCACGGCAACAATTTCACCGCTCACCGGGGCGTAGATGTCAGAGGCCGCTTTAACGGATTCCGCCACCGCACAGTCGTCGCCTGCGCTCACGGTTGCGCCCACTTCCGGCAGGTCAACAAACACCATGTCGCCCAGCAGCTCCTGCGCGTGCTCGGTGATCCCAACGGTGTAAGTGCCGTCCGCCTCTTTGCGCAGCCACTCGTGTTCTTTGCTGTATTTCAGTTCTGCTGGCACATTGCTCATTGAAGTTCTCCTGATAAAAATAGTTAGGCGACCGGCTTACCGGCGCGAACAAAAATCGGTTTGGTCACGTTGACCGGCATTTCGCGGTTGCGGATCTGCACCACCGCCGTTTCGCCAATCCCCGCCGGCACGCGTGCCAGGGCAATACTGTAGCCGAGCGTCGGGGAGAACGTTCCGCTGGTGATCACGCCTTCGCGATGATTGCCATCGGCATCGGTGAAGCGTACAGGCAGCTCGCCGCGCAGAACGCCTTTTTCTTTCATCACCAGGCCGACCAGCTGTTCAGTGCCCTTCTCGCGCTGCATCTCCAGCGCTTCACGACCAATAAAATCACGGTCAGCCGGTTCCCACGCGATGGTCCAGCCCATGTTGGCCGCCAGCGGAGAGACGCCTTCGTCCATCTCCTGACCGTAGAGGTTCATCCCCGCTTCCAGACGCAGCGTATCGCGCGCGCCCAGGCCCGCAGGCTTCACGCCCGCCTCCACCAGCGCACGCCAGAAATCAGCGGCCTTCTCGTTTGGCATCGCAATTTCATAGCCCGCTTCACCGGTGTAGCCGGTGGTGGCGATAAACAGATCCCCCGCCTGCACGCCGAAGAATGGCTTCATGCCTTCGGTGGCTTTGCGCTGCTCGTCGCTGAAAAGAGAGGCGGCTTTCGCCTGGGCGTTTGGCCCCTGCACGGCAATCAGCGACAGATCGTCACGGACGGTGATGTCGATGGCATAAGGTTCAGCGTGTTGGGAAATCCAGGAAAGGTCTTTTTCGCGGGTGGCGGAGTTTACAACGAGGCGGAAGAAATCTTCAGTGAAGTAATAGACGATAAGGTCATCAATCACGCCGCCCGAGGCATTGAGCATGCCGGTATAGAGCGCTTTGCCCGGCGTCTTCAGTTTGGCGACGTCATTTGCCAGCAGATAACGCAAAAACTCCCGGGTGCGGCTACCGCGCAGGTCAACAATCGTCATATGAGACACGTCGAACATACCGGCATCGGTGCGCACCGCGTGGTGCTCATCAATCTGCGAGCCGTAGTGCAGCGGCATCATCCAGCCGTGGAAGTCCACCATGCGGGCGCCGCACAACACGTGCTGTTCGTACAAAGGAGTCTGTTGAGCCATCTTTTCCTCGTTGAAAAATTCACCGTGAAACCCGGTGTCGGCCTCGCGATCGAGGGCCGACGCAAACGTTCTCTTTTACCTGAACTTACCACCGAAACCGGCGGTTAACCATAAGGTAAAACGGGTCATCACATTAGCTTATGACCAAAAATCGCTGAAAAGCCTACAGAGTTATTCACTGGGAAAATGCGATTAAACCCGCATAAAATTAACAATGATCTAACAGAATTTAGCAGATGGTGATATTTCGTGCGGAAAAACGGGCCGAATTTCCGTAACATAAAAATAGTAAGATTAGATTTTCTAATGCGAAAAATGACGTGAAATTAGATTATTTCAAACGAGGAAATTTCCCCGGCGCGGAGGCCGGGAAAATAAAGTGTGACGGGGATCGAGATTAACGTAACCAGTCGGGAAGATCGTTGAGGCCCATTGCCTGACGAAGAAGCTGCGGTTTTACGCCGGGAAGAGTGTCGGCCAGCTTGAGGCCAATATCGCGCAGCAGTTTTTTCGCCGGATTCGCTCCGGCAAACAGCTCGCGGAAACCCTGCATCCCCGCCAGCATCATCGCCGCACTGTGTTTGCGGCTGCGCTCGTAGCGACGCAGATACAGATGCTGGCCAATATCTTTGCCTTCCCGATGCAGGCGACGCAGCTCTTCAACCAGCTCAGCCGCGTCCATAAAGCCGAGGTTCACCCCCTGCCCGGCCAGCGGATGAATGGTATGCGCCGCATCCCCCACCAGCGCCAGACGGTGCGCGGCAAACTGACGCGCGTAGCGACCGGTTAACGGAAACGTCTGGCGTTCGCTTTCAAGCATGCACAGGCCCAGACGGTTATCAAACGCCACGCATAGCGCCTGACTGAAGGCATCCGGCGTCGCCTCCTGCATCTGCTGCGCTTTCTCCGGCTCTAAGGACCAGACGATGGAGCAGAGATGCGGATCGGCAAGCGGCAGGAAGGCCAGAATGCCGTCATTATGGAAAATCTGGCGCGCCACGCCGCCGTGCGGCTCTTCGGTGCGGATTGTGGCCACCAACGCGTGATGGCGGTAATCCCAGAAGGTCAGCGGAATATCCGCTTTGTTACGCAGCCAGGAATTGGCGCCGTCGGCACCCACCACCAGACGCGCGGTCAGCATGTCGCCACTTTCAAGAGTGATAAACGCGTCGTTTTCGCCCCACGCCACCTGCTGGAGTTTCGCCGGTGCGATCAGCGTGACGTCGCTGCACTGCTGTGCTTTCTGCCACAGCGCGTGGTGGATCACCGCGTTTTCAACGATGTGTCCAAGGTGGCTATAGCCCATGCTTTCATCGTCAAACGCGATATGGCCGAAGCTGTCTTTGTCCCACACTTCCATGCCATGGTAACAGCTGGCACGCAGCGCCACGATTTCAGACCAGACGCCAAGGTGCGTCAGTAGCTTTTCGCTGGCGGCATTGATCGCCGAGACGCGCAGCTCCGGCGGTGCATCCTGCGCCACAGGCTGCGGCGCTTTTTGCTCAAGCACGGCCACGCGCAGGCCGCTGCCCTGTAAACCACAGGCCAGCGCCAGTCCTACCATTCCGCCGCCCACAATGGCGACATCAACATTTTGCACGGTCAATACTCCTTAACGCGCGACCCAACCCAGGGTCCGCTGCGCCAGCACGTCACGTGCCGGAATGAACAGTTCCATCGCCATCAGCCCAAGGTTGCGACCCGCAACCAGCGGTGCCCAGCGATTGGCAAACAGGTGGACTAAACCGTCGGTGACGCCAATGGTCGCCGCTTTGTCCGCCTGGCGTCGTTTCTGGTAATGGCTCAGCACTGAGTATGCGCCACAATCCTGTTGTTCGCTCCACGTCCGGGCCAGGAGCTCTGCCAGGCTTATCACGTCACGGAGGCCAAGGTTGAAGCCTTGACCGGCGATGGGGTGCAGCGTCTGCGCGGCGTTGCCGACCAGGGCGACGCGATGGGAGACAGTCTGCGATGCGGTCGTCAGCGCGAGCGGATAGGCCACGCGTTTTCCGGCATGGGTGATGCGCCCAAGCCGCCAGCCGAAGGCTTTTTGCAGCTCGGAACAAAAACGTTCGTCGGACCAGGAGAGAACCTCATCGGCCCGATCCTGCGCATGGCACCATACCAGCGAGCAGCGCCCGTTCGACATCGGCAGCATGGCCAGCGGGCCGTGCTCCGTGAAGCGCTCAAATGCCCTGCCGTTATGCGCGCCAGCCGTAGAGACGTTAGCGATGACCGCCGCCTGCCCATAGGGTTCAGAGCGCCATTCGACGCCGCACTGCGTGGCGATCGCGGAGCGTGAACCATCCGCCGCCACCAGCAGTTGCCCCTCCAGCGTGGTGCCGTTGTCCAGCGTCACGCTGACGGCCTCGTCACGGCGGCTAAAGCTGGCGACGCGCGCCGGACAGTGCAGCGTGACGCCAGGCGCGTCCTGTAACAGACGGAACAGCCGCAGCCCTACGTCATGCAGCTCGACAACCTGCCCCAGCGCCTCGATCCGATAATCGTGGGCATCCAGCGTCACAAACCCGGCATGCCCGCGATCGCTGACGTGAACGGTGCCGATCGCCGTCGCGCAATCCGCTATCGCCTGCCAGATCCCAATACGCGCAAGCTGCTGACAGGTCCCCTGCGCCAGCGCGATAGCGCGGGCGTCGAAACCGGGATGATCGGCCGCCTGCGGCGCGACCGCCTCGACGAGATGCACCGGAAGCTGGCCCTGGGTTAACTGCGAAATAGCCAGCGCCAGAGTAGCGCCGGTCATGCCTCCGCCAACGATGATTACGCTCATCCGCGTGCCGCCGCCATCAGCGCCTCGATGTCGTCAGCTTTTTTCACCACGGTCGCGGTCAGGTTTTCGTTACCGGTTTCGGTGATGACGATATCATCTTCAATACGAATGCCGATCCCGCGGTACTGTTCCGGCACGTCGGCATCCGGCGCGATGTACAGCCCCGGCTCAACGGTCAGCACCATGCCAGGCTCCAGCACGCGCGAACGTTCCGGACCGTATGCCCCGACGTCATGCACATCCAGCCCCAGCCAGTGGCTCAGGCCGTGCATAAAGTACGGACGATGGGCGTTTTCGGTTATAAGGGTGTCCACATCGCCTTTCAGAATGCCGAGCTTCACCAGCCCGGTAATCATGATGCGTACCACCTCGCCCGTAACCTCCTGAATGGAGGTGCCAGGGCGGAACAGCGTCAGCGCGGTCTCCAGAGACTCAAGCACGATGTCATAGATTTCACGCTGCGCGGTGGTGAATTTACCGTTCACCGGGAAGGTACGGGTGATGTCGCCCGCGTAACCCTGATATTCACAGCCGGCGTCAATCAGCACCAGATCGCCGTCGCGCAGTTCACTTTCGTTTTCGGTGTAGTGCAGAATGCAGCCATTTTCCCCGCCGCCTACGATGGTGTTATAGGACGGGAAGCGCGCGCCGTGACGGTTAAATTCATGGTGAATTTCGCCTTCAAGCTGGTACTCGAACATACCGGGACGGCACTTTTCCATGGCGCGGGTATGCGCCAGGGCGCTGATTTCGCCCGCGCGGCGCATCACGTTCAGCTCTTCTTCAGACTTGAACAGGCGCATCTCATGCACCATCGGTCGCCAGTCCGTCAGGGTGGCGGGTGCAGACAAATTCTGACGTGAGCCTTTACGCAGCTTATCCAGCGCGGTGAAAACAATGTCATCCGCATACGCGTATTCGCCCTGGGCGTGATAGAGCACGTCCAGACCGTTCAGCAGTTGGTAGAGCTGCTGGTTGATTTCGCTGTAAGCCAGCGCGCGGTCCACGCCCAGTTTTTCTGGCGCCGCCTCCTGCCCTAAGCGGCGACCAAACCAGATTTCCGCGGTCAGATCGCGCACGCGGTTAAAAATCACGCTGTGGTTGTGGGTGTCATTGCTTTTAATCAGCACCAGTACCGCTTCCGGCTCGTTAAACCCGGTGAAGTACCAGAAATCACTGCTCTGGCGATAGGGGTATTCGCTGTCGGCGCTGCGCGTCGCTTCCGGCGCGGCGAAAATCAGGGCAGCGCTTCCCGGCTGCATTTTTGCCAGCAGCGCCTGACGACGGCGAGAATACTCTTGACTGGAGATAACCATGACACCCTCCTGTGCGTTATTTTTCTTAGTGTAATGTTGGCTTGCGAACTTCCGGCGCGGTCGGCTGCGAGCGCGTAAAGTGGTCGTGGCACAGCAGAGACGCCACGCGCACGTACTCGATAATCTCTTCGAGAGACATCTCCAGCTCTTCCTGGTCTTCGTCTTCATCGTAGCCGAGCTGGGCGATATTACGCAGATCGTCGATCGCTTCACCCGCTTCGCCGGTCACTTTATCCAGTTTAGGCTGGGTTACGCCCAGGCCAAGCAGATAGTGGTTTACCCAACCCGCGAGCGCATCGGCGCGATCGAACACGCTGACATCGTCGCCTTCAGGCAGATAAAGCTGAAAAAGAAAGCCATCGTCTTCCAGGGAATCGCTGGTTGCGGCGTGCATTTTACGCAGCGCTTCCGCCAGTTCGTGGCCAAACGCCAGCCCTTCGTTGGTGAGGTCGTGGATCAGCGGCTGCCATGAGCTGTCGCTGTTTCCGCCGCACAGTATGCCGCTGATCAGACCGTGCATTTCGGCAGGGGTCAGACCGACTCCCTGCTGGTTCAGTAACTGGTTTAAATCCTTGTAACCAGGCATTTCGTTCTGTATAGACATACGCATTCGTCATCAAAGGGAGGATATTCATGATATGCTACCACTTTGGACCCTGGTGATACCAGAAAAGGGCTTGTATCTTCACATCAGGGTAGCTATAGTGTCGCCCCTTCGCAGCCCCCGGGGCAGTAAGCGAAGGCAGCGCAGTCAATCAGCAGGAAGGTGGCATGTCTGCACAACCCGTCGATCTCCAGATTTTTGGCCGTTCACTGCGAGTGAATTGTCCGCCTGAACAAAGGGATGCCTTGAATCAGGCTGCGGACGATTTGAATCAGCGGTTGCAAGATCTAAAAGAACGCACTAGAGTCACAAATACTGAGCAGCTGGTTTTCATCGCCGCGTTGAACATCAGCTATGAACTGACTCAGGAAAAAGCGAAGACCCGCGATTACGCGGCAAGCATGGAGCAGCGCATTAAAATGCTCCAGCAGACCATAGAACAGGCATTGCTTGATCAAGGTCGCAGTCCCGAAAGACCGGGACCAAAGTTTGAATAACACTTCTCAGTTGACTATGGTAGAGTAACTGTGAAGACAAAATTTCTCTGAGATGTTCGCAAGCGGGCCAGTCCCCTGAGCCGATATTTCATACCACAAGAATGTGGCGCTCCATGGTTGGTGAGCATGCTCGGTTCGTCCGAGAAGCCTTAAAACTATGACGACACATTCACCTTGAACCAAGGGTTCAAGGGTTACAGCCTGCGGCGGCATCTCGGAGATTCCCTCTCTTTTCTTCTACCGACTACCATGACTCAACTCCCTGAAGTTTCTGCTTCACGCCAGGACATCCGTCAGCTTATTCGCCAGCGTCGTCGCGCCCTAAGCGCCGAGCAACAGGCACAGTTTGCCCAGCAGGCCGCCGCCCGCATGATGGCCTATCCGCCTGTGGTGATGGCAAACACCGTCGCCCTGTTTCTCTCGTTTGATGGTGAGCTGGATACCCAACCGCTTATCGACCAGCTCTGGCGCGCCGGGAAAAAAGTTTACCTGCCGGTTCTGCATCCCTTTAGCCCGGGCAATCTGCTGTTTCTGCACTACCATCCGCACAGCGAGCTGGTGGTAAATCGTCTGAAAATCACCGAACCCAAACTCGACGTGCGCGACGTGCTCCCGCTTTCCGGGCTGGATGTGCTGATTACACCGCTGGTGGCGTTTGACGAGCAGGGCCAGCGATTGGGCATGGGCGGGGGATTCTATGACAGGACGCTACAAAACTGGCAGCAGTACGGATTGCAGCCGGTGGGGTATGCGCATGATTGCCAGGGCGTGGAGGCATTACCCGTAGAGAAATGGGATGTGCCGTTGCCGGCGGTGGTGACGCCCAGTAAAACCTGGACCTGGTAGAACAAAGCCGGGTGGCGGCTACGCCTTACCCGGCCTACATAAATCCTCGAACATTACAGGTCGGGTAAGCGTAAGCGCCACCCGACACACAAACCGCACGACAACTGTAGGTCGGGTAAGGCGCAGCCGCCACCCGACGCCACAAACTGCACCATCAGTACAACAGGCGCGCGCGAATCGTCCCCGGAATGGCCTTCATGCTCTGCAATGCTTTCTCGGCGATGTCTTCATCCGCTTCGATATCAATCACCACATAACCCATCTGCGAGTTAGTTTGCAGATACTGCGCGGCAATGTTAACGCCCTGCTCGGCAAAGATCTGGTTGATGGCGGTCAGCACGCCAGGACGGTTTTCGTGGATGTGCAGCAGACGACGCCCACCGTGCAGCGGCAGAGACACCTCCGGGAAGTTCACCGCAGAGAGCGTTGAACCGTTGTCGGAATATTTGCTCAGTTTACCCGCCACTTCCAGGCCGATATTCTCCTGCGCTTCCTGAGTAGAACCGCCGATGTGCGGCGTCAGGATCACGTTGTCGAACTCGCACAACGGAGAAGTGAACGGATCGCTGTTGGTGGCCGGTTCCGTCGGGAATACGTCAATCGCCGCACCCGCCAGATGCTTACGCTTCAGCGCGTCGCACAGTGCAGGAATATCGACCACCGTACCGCGCGCGGCGTTGATCAGCAGAGAGCCCGGCTTCATCAGCGCCAGCTCTTCCGCCCCCATCATGTTTTTGGTGGACGCATTTTCCGGCACGTGCAGGCTGACCACGTCGCTCATGTTCAGCAGGTCTGAAAGATGCTGCACCTGCGTCGCGTTACCCAGCGGCAGCTTGCTTTCGATATCGTAGAAAAACACGTGCATGCCGAGGGATTCCGCCAGAATACCGAGCTGCGTACCGATGTGGCCGTAACCGATAATCCCGAGCTTTTTACCACGCGCTTCGTAGGAGCCCGCAGCCAGCTTATTCCACACGCCGCGGTGCGCTTTGGCGTTAGCTTCCGGAATGCCGCGAAGGAGCAGCAGCAGCTCGCCAATCACCAGCTCCGCCACGGAACGGGTGTTAGAGAACGGCGCGTTAAAGACCGGGATACCACGTTTTGCGGCGGCATTCAGATCAACCTGGTTGGTGCCGATGCAGAAACAGCCAATCGCCACCAGCTTTTCCGCCGCAGCAATAACGTCTTCAGTCAGTTGGGTACGGGATCGCAGGCCAATGAAATGGGCATCACGGATGGACGCTTTCAGCTCTTCAGTGTCCAGCGCGCCTTTGTGAAATTCGATGTTGGTGTAGCCTGCTGCGCGAAGGCTATCGAGCGCTTTCTGGTGCACGCCTTCAACCAGCAGGAATTTAATCTTGTCTTTCTCCAGTGATACCTTTGCCATTTACCCGACCCTGTTTTTATCTGAACTGATGTTGTGCTGGATATAAATCCCGTGCAGCCAACATATCAAAAAAAACTATTGCAGCAATATGAACGTTTGCGTCGGCACTCTGAAGAAAAGTCATACAGAGCAAAATGGCAGAGGAAAATGCTGCGGAAAATTACGAACGTGGCAGGATCGGCAAAAGAGGCGGAAAAACGTGACACAAGTCACCGAATTTAGCTTTTCAAAAATTTTTTAGCGGGGGGAGCGCTCCCCCCGTCAGATCATTTTACGATGGTTTTTACACCGTCAGCCGTGCCGATCAGCGCCACGTCCGCGCCACGGTTGGCAAATAACCCTACGGTAACGACGCCTGGAATGCCGTTGATCGCATTTTCCAGCGCAATGGCATCGAGGATCTCAAGGCCGTGAACGTCGAGGATCACGTTGCCGTTGTCGGTCACCACACCCTGACGGTATTCCGGACGACCACCCAGCTTCACCAGTTGACGTGCCACGGCGCTGCGCGCCATCGGGATCACTTCGACCGGCAGCGGGAAATTCCCCAGAATGTCGACCTGCTTGGAGGCGTCCGCGATGCAGATGAACTTATCCGCAACGGAGGCAATGATCTTCTCGCGCGTCAGCGCCGCGCCGCCGCCTTTGATCATCTGCATATGGCCGTTGATTTCATCCGCGCCATCAACGTAAATGCCCAGACGGTCCACTTCGTTGAGGTCGAAAACGGTGATGCCGAGACTTTTCAGCTTTTCCGTGGAAGCATCGGAGCTGGAAACCGCGCCCTCGATCTGCCCCTCCATCGTGCCCAGCGCATCGATAAAGTGCGCCGCCGTCGACCCCGTACCAACACCGACAATGGTACCCGGCTGTACGTACTGGAGAGCGGCCCATCCTACTGCTTTTTTCAGTTCATCCTGCGTCATGATCGTTTTGCCTGTGGTGTGAAAACTCAGGGCGCATTATAGAACACGTCGAATGGATTTCGTCTGCCACGAAGGGAAAATTGTGTCATAGTGCAGATTAAGCAAAATTAAGGAGTCAGCCAGAGCAATGAAACGTCCGGACTACAGAACACTACAGGCACTTGATGCAGTTATTCGTGAACGCGGTTTTGAGCGCGCGGCGCAAAAACTGTGCATCACCCAGTCCGCCGTATCACAGCGTATCAAACAGCTTGAAAACATGTTCGGGCAGCCGCTGCTGGTGCGTACCGTGCCGCCGCGTCCGACGGAGCAAGGACAAAAGCTCCTCGCCCTGCTGCGGCAGGTTGAACTGCTGGAAGATGAGTGGCTGGGCGATGAACAGACCGGCTCCACGCCGCTGCTACTGTCGCTGGCGGTGAACGCCGACAGTCTGGCAACCTGGCTGCTGCCGGCCCTTGCGCCGGTGCTGGCCGACTCGCCTATCCGCCTGAACCTCCAGGTTGAAGATGAAACCCGCACCCAGGAGCGCCTGCGCCGTGGCGAAGTGGTTGGGGCGGTCAGTATTCAGCCTCAGGCGTTGCCAAGCTGTCTGGTGGATCAGCTGGGCGCGCTGGATTACCTGTTTGTCGGTTCAAAAGCTTTTGCCGAGCGCTACTTCCCGAACGGTGTGACCCGCGCCGCGCTGCTGAAAGCGCCTGCCGTCGCGTTCGACCATCTGGACGATATGCATCAGGCCTTCCTGCAACAAAACTTCGATCTGCCGCCGGGCAGCGTGCCGTGTCATATCGTTAACTCGTCCGAAGCCTTCGTACAGCTCGCGCGTCAGGGAACCACCTGCTGCATGATCCCGCATTTGCAGATTGAGAAAGAGTTGAAAAGCGGTGAGCTGATTGATTTAACCCCGGGGCTGTATCAGCGCCGGATGCTGTACTGGCACCGTTTTGCGCCGGAAAGCCGCATGATGCGCAACGTCACTGACGCACTGCTGGCGTTTGGGCATAAGGTTTTGAGGCAGGATTAAAAGAAAAGCCGGGTGGCCGCTACGCCTTACCCGGCCTACGGGTTACTGAGCGGGCTTTTCAGTCGGCTCCAGCTGGAACACCACATCAACCTGATCGTCGAACTGAATGGTTGGCTGCTCATAGGTTTCCTGAGCAGAAACCGGCGCGGCGTCCGCCTTCATCATCCGAACCATCGGGCTTGGCTGGTAGTTTGAAACGTGGTAGCGCACGCTGTAAACCGGACCGAGCTTGGTCTTGAAGCCGGATGCCAGCTGCTGCGCCTGATGAATGGCATCATCAATCGCCGCTTTACGCGCTTCGTCTTTATATTTCTCCGGTTGCGCAACGCCCAGCGAGACGGAACGAATTTCGTTCAGCCCAGCCTTCAGCGCACCATCCAGCAATCCGTTGAGCTTATCAAGCTGGCGTACAGTCACTTCCACAGTACGCACGGCGCGATAGCCTTTCAGGATGCTTTTGCCGTTCTGGTAGTCGTAATCCGGTTGGGTACGCAGGTTCGCAGAGCTGATGTCTTTTTTCGCGACACCGTTCTGTTCCAGGAAAGAGAGGTATTGCGCAACACGATCGTCTGCCTGTTTCTTGGCGGAAGCAGCATCTTTCGCCGCCACGTTCACTTCAATTGCCAGGGTTGCAACATCCGGTACCGCATCCACGCTTGCCGTGCCTGAAGTGACAATGTGCGGGCCGTTTGGCAGTTCATTCGCCTGCACCGACACCGCACCTAAACTTACTAATGCCGCCAGGGCCATCACCTTAAACTTCACTGTCATTCCTCCATGTTGCGAAGAGTGCCCCATCAACAGGGCTCATGCCAGCAAGCTTAGCGGGTCTTGTTCAGATGTCCATAAGACAACGCTTAGTTGAACAATCCCTGTACGTGATGAATGCCCTCTTTCGCCAGCTGGAAGGCAATAAACCACATCACCAGCCCAACCAGGGTATTGATAGTGCGCTGCGCTTTAGCGGTGCGAAGACGTGGCGCCAGCCATGCCGCCAGGATCGCAAGACCAAAGAACCAGAGGAAGGAGGCGCTGACCGTACCGAGCGCAAACCAGCGCTTGGGCTCAACGTCCAGCTGTCCACCCAGGCTGCCGAGCACCACAAAGGTATCAAGGTAGACGTGCGGGTTAAGCCACGTCACGGCGAGCATGGTGACGATAATCTTCCAGCGCCCCTGCTTCATCACTTCGGCGCTCGCCAGCTCAAGATTGCTGCTCATGGCCGTTTTCAGGGCGCCAAACCCGTACCACAGCAGAAACGCTACGCCGCCCCAGGTAACCAGCGCCAGCAGCCACGGCGACTGCATCAGCAAGGCGCTGCCGCCAAAAATCCCGGCGCAAATCAGTAGCAAATCGCTCACCGCGCACAGCAGGGCAATCATCAGATGATACTGGCGGCGAATGCCCTGGTTCATCACAAACGCATTTTGTGGTCCTAGCGGAAGGATCATGGCCGCGCCTAACGCAAGCCCCTGAAAATAATAAGATAACATGACGTAATTCTCGCAGAGTTGTCCTGGAGGCAGACTATACTGCGGGAACGACATTAGAGGAAATTGATAATATTAATTGGGGATTAGCCGGGCTAATAAAAGAAAAGCCCGGTGTCGCTGACGCTTACCGGGCCTACGTTAAAGCAAATTATTCGGCTGCTTTCTCACGTTTGAGATTTACGTCCATCTGCGGATAAGGGAAGCTGATGCCGTTGGCATCGAAATCACGCTTAATGCGCTCCAGCACGTCCCAGTAAACGTTTTGCAGATCGCCGCTTTTACTCCAGATGCGCACCACAAAATTAATGGATGACGCGCCCAACTCGTTCAGGCGAACGGTCATTTCGCGATCTTTAAGAATGCGGTCATCTGATTCGATGATATCGGTAATCAGCTTTTTCACCAACTCAGTATCTGAATCATAGCCAACCCCGATAATGAGTTCATTACGGCGAACCGGCTCACGAGAGAAGTTAGTAATGTTGCCATCAATCACTTTCTTGTTTGGCACAATGACGATTTTGCCGTCTGCCGAACGCAGCGTGGTAGAAAAAATCTGCACGTTCAGCACGGTGCCCGCAGTGCCACCGAGATCAACATACTCTCCGGCACGGAAAGGACGGAACGTCACTAACAGTACGCCAGCTGCAAGGTTAGCCAGCGAGCCCTGAAGAGCGAGACCTACGGCCAGACCAGCGGCACCAAGTACGGCAATGACCGAAGCGGTCTGTACACCGACCCGCCCCATTGCCGCAATAAGGGTAAACGCAATAATCCCGTAACGCACCAGCGCAGAAAGGAAATCAGCAACGGTTGCATCGATATGACGGGATAGCATTACGCGATTAACGCCCCGGGAAACCGTGCGGGCAACGATCATCCCCACAATAATAATGGCGATTGCCGCCGCAATATTCACAGCGTAACTAATCAGGAGCGCCTGGTTGCGCACCAGCCAGGAGCCAGCGTTATTGATGCTATCTACAACACCGAGATCTTCCATTTATCTTTCCTTATGCTCATAAAAACCACAAAATCTATCCCACACGGAGACAGGCAGGTCAGTAAAGGGTAAACAAAAAGCCATGATATTGCCAAACAGATCACAAAAACAGAGGCATCAGGCTATTGAAAAGGCATAAAAAAAGGCCCGCATATGCGGACCTTCTTGACGCTATGAACAGCTCAAATTACAGAACGTCAACCGCGTTCAGTTCTTTGAATGCCTGCTCCAGACGAGTAATCATAGAAGTCTGGGCAGCGCGCAGCCATACGCGTGGATCGTAGTATTTCTTGTTCGGCTGGTCTTCGCCTTTCGGGTTGCCCAGCTGACCTTGCAGGTAAGCTTCGTTGGTTTTGTAGTATTGCAGGATACCGTCCCAGGTTGCCCACTGGGTGTCGGTATCGATGTTCATTTTCACTACGCCGTAGCTTACGGAGTCTTTGATTTCCTGAGCAGAAGAACCGGAACCGCCGTGGAAGACGAAGTTCAGGCTGTTGTGCGGCAGGTTGTGTTTCTTAGACACGTATTCCTGAGAATCACGCAGGATGGTCGGGGTCAGAACCACGTTACCTGGTTTGTATACGCCGTGTACGTTACCGAAGGACGCTGCGATGGTGAAGCGTGGGCTGATTTTGCTCAGCTCGGTGTAAGCGTAATCAACGTCTTCTGGCTGAGTGTACAGAGCAGAAGCGTCCATGTGGCTGTTGTCCACACCGTCTTCTTCACCGCCGGTGCAACCCAGTTCGATTTCCAGGGTCATGCCCATTTTGGACATACGCGCCAGGTACTTAGAGCAGATCTCGATGTTTTCTTCCAGAGACTCTTCGGACAGGTCGATCATGTGAGAAGAGAACAGTGGCTTACCGGTTGCTGCGAAGTGTTTTTCACCTGCGTCCAGCAGACCGTCGATCCATGGCAGCAGTTTCTTCGCGCAGTGGTCAGTGTGCAGGATAACCGGAACACCGTAGTGCTCAGCCATCTGGTGAACGTGATGTGCGCCAGAGATAGCACCCAGGATAGCAGCGCCCTGAGGGATGTCAGTTTTCACGCCTTTACCTGCGATGAACGCAGCGCCGCCGTTAGAGAACTGAACGATAACCGGTGCTTTAACTTTAGCAGCAGTTTCCAGTACGGCGTTGATGGAGTCGGTACCTACGCAGTTAACTGCTGGCAGAGCGAAGTTGTTTTCTTTAGCTACCTGGAACACTTTCTGTACGTCATCACCAGTGATAACGCCAGGTTTTACGAAATCAAAAATTTTAGACATGTTGCTTAGTCCTGTATCTTCGGCCGTTAGAAAAGGTGCGAGCTCTGATAAGCGCGCTGAAAATTGGGCAGGTTTCCCTGCCCCTGAATGGCTTACTTCTTAGCGCGCTCTTCGAGCATTGCTACTGCTGGCAGGACTTTACCTTCCACGAATTCGAGGAATGCGCCGCCACCAGTGGAGATGTAGGAGATCTTGTCAGCGATACCGAACAGATCGATAGCTGCCAGGGTGTCACCACCGCCTGCGATAGAGAACGCTTCGCTGTCTGCGATAGCGTTAGCCACGATCTCAGTCCCTTTGCGGAAGTTCGGGAATTCGAACACGCCGACAGGACCGTTCCACAGGATAGTTTTTGCGTTTTTCAGGATTTCAGCCAGTTTCTGTGCAGAAACGTCGCCCAGATCCAGAATCTGCTCTTCATCTTTGATGTCGTTAACAGATTTCAGGGTTGCGGTAGCGGTTTCGGAGAACTCAGTTGCCACGCGAACATCAGTTGGAACCGGGATATCACAGGTGCCCAGCAGACGTTTGGCTTCGTCAACCAGATCCGCTTCGTACAGGGATTTACCTACGTTGTGGCCTTGCGCAGCAACGAAGGTGTTCGCGATACCACCGCCAACGATCAGCTGGTCAGCGATTTTGGACAGGGAATCCAGTACGGTCAGTTTGGTAGACACTTTAGAACCACCAACGATAGCGACCATTGGACGAGCAGGTTCTTTCAGTGCTTTACCCAGCGCTTCCAGTTCGTCAGCCAGCAGCGGACCTGCACAGGCGACATCTGCGAATTTACCGATACCGTGGGTAGATGCCTGCGCACGGTGAGCCGTACCGAATGCATCCATCACGAATACGTCGCACAGCGCAGCGTATTTTTTGGACAGGGTTTCGTCGTCTTTCTTTTCGCCTTTGTTGAAGCGAACGTTTTCCAGAACAACCAGCTCACCTTCGGCAACTTCCACGCCGTCCAGGTAATCTTTCACCAGGCGAACCGGGCTGGACAGTTTGTCTTTCAGGTAATTAACAACCGGCAGCAGAGAGAACTCTTCGTTGTACTCGCCTTCAGTTGGACGGCCCAGGTGGGAGGTGACCATCACTTTAGCGCCCTGCTTCAGAGCCAGTTCAATGGTTGGCAGAGATGCACGGATACGCGCGTCGCTGGTCACTTTGCCATCTTTAACCGGTACGTTCAGATCGGCACGGATGAAAACGCGTTTACCTGCCAGATCCAGATCGGTCATCTTAATTACAGACATGGTGAATCCTCTCGTTGATTCTTAAAGTTTTGCAAGCGCAAGGTGCGCTCTACCTGAAACCTTTTGCGGCCATGGCTAACGTGGTGTCGAGCATTCGGTTAGCAAAGCCCCATTCGTTATCACACCAGACCAGCGTCTTGATAAGGTGCGCACCACTGACTCGCGTCTGCGTGCCATCCACGATGGCGCTGTGCGGGTCGTGGTTAAAATCTACTGAGACCAACGGTAATTCCGTATAGTCAACTATACCATGAAATGCTCCCTGTGCCGCTTTTTGCAGCAACAGGTTGACTTCACAGGCTTTTACCGGTTTTTTCACCGTCACGCTAAGATCGATTGCGGTGACGTTTATCGTCGGCACGCGCACGGCAATCGCTTCGAAACGGTCGTTAAACTGCGGGAAAATACGGGTGATCCCGGCAGCCAGTTTCGTATCCACCGGAATGATGGACTGGCTCGCCGCGCGAGTGCGCCGTAAATCCGGATGGTAGGCGTCGATGACCTGCTGATCGTGCATGGCGGAGTGAATCGTGGTCACGGTACCGGATTCAATGCCATACGCATCGTCTAACAGTTTAATGACCGGAATAATGCAGTTGGTGGTGCAGGAGGCGTTGGAGACAATGCGGTGTTCAGCTTGCAGCTCGTGCTGGTTGACGCCAAACACGACGGTGGCGTCGAGGTCGTTACTGCCGGGATGGGAGAACAGCACTTTTTTCGCGCCAGCATTCAGATGCGCTTCGCCATGTTCACGGTTACCGTACACGCCGGTACAGTCCAGCACCACATCCACACCCAGTTCGCGCCAGGGCAGCCCTTCAATACTGTTCTCATGCAGCACGCGGATGGCATCGTCACCGACGAACAGCTGTTCCCTTTCCTGGCGAACGTCCCAGGCAAAGCGACCGTGGCTGGTGTCATATTTCAACAAATGCGCCATGCCCGCAGCATCCGCCAGTTCATTGATTGCCACCACGGTGATTTCCGCACGACGCCCGGATTCATATAAAGCACGAACCACGTTGCGTCCGATGCGACCGAAGCCATTAATCGCTACGCGTACGGTCATAGATCTCCTGCAAAGCTATCCCTGAGTTTGAGGTGGCTGAAAGAGTAATCCAGCGACGCCCGAAGGGGAATCCTTGCTGTCACAAACTGCGATTGATTGGTCAATTGTCGAACATTTAATCGACTGAAACGCTTCAGCAAGAATAAGCGAATCGGGGAATAAAAGGAATCTCTGTCCAGATGAATAAGCGAGCTATATGACTTGCATCACATTTTCGGTGGAATAATTTACAGAGCAGTTACATGTCTGAGGAATCGTGCATACAAAAAAGCCGGGTGGCGCTAACGCTTACCGGGCCTACATTTTATGCCATTTGTAGGCCCGGTAAGCGTTAGCGCCACCGGGCAAAACGGCAATTACAGCAGTTCTTTCGCCTTAGCGACAACGTTCTCAACGGTGAAGCCAAACTCTTCAAACAGCTGTTCAGCCGGCGCGGACTCACCGAACGTGGTCATACCGACGATAGCGCCGTTCAGGCCCACGTATTTGAACCAGTAGTCAGCGATACCCGCCTCCACCGCCACGCGAGCGGAGACCGCTTTAGGCAGTACGGATTCGCGGTACGCGGCATTCTGCTTGTCGAACGCATCGGTAGACGGCATGGAGACCACACGCGCTTTCACGCCTTCAGCAGTCAGTTTTTCCCATGCGGCAACGGCCAGTTCAACTTCAGAACCGGTCGCGATGAAGATCAGCTCAGGCTGGCCTGCGCAATCTTTCAGCACGTAACCACCGCGCGCGATGTTTGCCAGCTGCTCTGGGGTACGCTCCTGCTGCGCCAGGTTCTGACGGGAGAGGATCAGTGCGGTCGGGCCATCATGACGCTCAACGCCGTATTTCCACGCCACCGCAGATTCAACCTGGTCACATGGACGCCATGTGCTCATGTTCGGGGTCACGCGCAGAGAAGCCACCTGCTCTACTGGCTGGTGGGTAGGACCGTCTTCGCCCAGACCGATGGAGTCGTGGGTGTAGACCATCACCTGACGCTGTTTCATCAGCGCAGCCATACGCACGGCGTTACGTGCATATTCCACAAACATCAGGAAGGTAGAGGTGTACGGCAGGAAGCCACCGTGCAGAGCGATACCGTTGGCAATCGCGGTCATCCCGAATTCACGTACACCGTAATGGATGTAGTTACCGGCAGTATCTTCGTTGATTGGCTTAGATCCGGACCACAGGGTCAGGTTTGATGGCGCCAGGTCAGCGGAGCCGCCGAGGAATTCTGGAAGCAGAGGGCCAAACGCTTCGATCGCATTCTGAGATGCTTTACGGCTGGCGATCTTGGCTGGGTTCGCCTGCAACTTCGCGATGAACTCGTTCGTTTTCGCGTCGAAGTCAGACGGCATGTCGCCTTTCATACGACGGGTGAATTCAGCAGCTTCCTGAGGGAAGGCTTTCGCGTATGCCGCGAACTTCTCGTTCCAGGCCGCTTCTTTCGCCTGGCCCACTTCTTTCGCATCCCACTGAGCGTAAATTTCAGACGGGATTTCGAAGGCAGGGTGTTTCCAGCCAAGCGCTTCACGGGTCAGTGCAATTTCCGCGTCGCCCAGCGGTGCGCCGTGGGAGTCGTGCGTACCCGCTTTGTTCGGCGAACCGAAGCCGATGATGGTTTTGCACATCAGCAGAGACGGTTTGTCCGTCACAGCGCGCGCTTCTTCTACTGCACGTTTAATCGAGTCAGCATCGTGGCCATCAACGCCGCGCACAACGTGCCAGCCGTAGGCTTCGAAACGTGCGGCGGTGTCGTCAGTGAACCAGCCTTCAACATGACCGTCGATGGAGATGCCGTTGTCGTCGTAGAACGCAACCAGTTTACCCAGCTTCAGGGTGCCTGCCAGGGAGCACACTTCGTGAGAAATGCCCTCCATCATGCAGCCGTCGCCCAGGAAGGCGTAGGTGAAGTGGTCAACGATGTCGTGGCCAGGACGGTTAAACTGCGCCGCCAGGGTCTTCTCTGCAATCGCCATACCTACGGCGTTAGCGATGCCCTGACCCAGCGGACCGGTAGTGGTTTCAACGCCAGCGGTGTAGCCCACTTCCGGATGACCTGGAGTTTTGGAGTGCAGCTGACGGAAGTTTTTCAGCTCTTCGATTGGCAGATCGTAGCCAGTGAGGTGCAGCAGGCTGTAGATCAGCATAGAGCCGTGGCCGTTAGACAGCACGAAACGGTCGCGGTCTGCCCATGCCGGGTTCTGCGGGTTGTGGTTAAGGAAATCACGCCACAGGACTTCGGCGATGTCAGCCATGCCCATAGGGGCGCCCGGGTGGCCGGATTTGGCTTTCTGTACTGCGTCCATGCTCAGCGCACGAATAGCATTAGCAAGCTCTTTACGTGAGGACATTTTAACTCCAGATCGGACTGTTAAAGGCCATGCCCTTGACGACAGCGCGTTTTGGGCTACGCCGGAAAAAAGTGCCAACAATGTAACCCAAGCCGCAGGGCATGTACATGGACCATTCTTTTGCAGCTTAAGAAATCTCTGGATCATGCTCGCATGTTGCGCAATCTGCTCGCCCGCCTCTGTCGATATTCCTTATACTTAGCCCGACACCGGCTTCGTTGACGGTGCATTTTTCGGAATTAATTCAGATTAACGAGTACGGAAGCAACATCATGAAAATGCGTGCAATCGGGCTGGCTGTGGGAACAACGCTCCTGCTAAGCGGCTGTCAGAATATGGATTCTAACGGCCTGATGACCTCAGGCGCAGAAGCTTTTCAGGCCTACTCATTGAGCGATGCGCAGGTGAAAGCGTTGAGCGACGAGGCCTGTAAGGATATGGATGGAAAAGCTACGCTTGCCCCGGCAAACAGCACCTACACGCAGCGTCTGAACAAGATTGCTTCCGCGCTGGGCGACAACATTAACGGTCAGCCGGTGAACTACAAGGTGTATATGGCGAAAGACGTCAACGCCTTTGCGATGGCGAACGGCTGTATTCGCGTTTACAGCGGCCTGATGGACATGATGACCGACAACGAAGTGGAAGCGGTGATCGGCCATGAAATGGGTCACGTTGCACTGGGTCACGTGAAGAAAGGGATGCAGGTTGCGCTGGGCACCAATGCCGTGCGTGCAGCGGCGGCCTCTGCGGGCGGCATCGTCGGCAGCCTGTCCCAGTCGCAGCTGGGCGACGTGGGCGAAAAACTGGTGAACTCGCAGTTCTCCCAGCGTCAGGAGTCGGAAGCGGATGACTACTCTTACGATCTGTTGCGCAAACGCGGCATCAATCCATCGGGTTTAGCTACCAGCTTCGAAAAACTGGCGAAACTGGAGGAGGGCCGTCAAAGCTCCATGTTTGACGATCACCCGGCTTCGGAAGAGCGTGCACAGCATATTCGCGACCGTATGGCGGCAGACGGAATTAAATAATTTCAGAAGGAGGCAGTTTTGCCTCCTTTTTATTTCGCATGAATTGTTAACTTAAAAGCACGTATCGATAACCCCCCTGAAAGCCCCGCCAAATCTACCCTGCCACTCTGAAATGTCTGGTCACATAATTATTGCAAAGGTTACTTTTTCCGGTAATTATCTCTTCCGCAGTTATTCAAATTAATATATCCAGACAGAGACGTTCCCTCCGTGAAAAAAGAATTATCATTAATTGCTTTAAGTTTATTTGCCGCATTACCTGCCGCCGCAAGCCAGCAATCCGACAGCAAGGGTTTTATTGACGACAGCCATCTGGATCTGTTTTTACGCAATGCGTATATCAGCCGCGACTACCATCAGGGCCAGCAGGACAAAGCCGAATGGGGTCAGGGGATCATCGCCACGTTTGCATCCGGCTATACCGAAGGGCTGGTGGGCTTCGGCGTGGACGGTATCGCGCAGTATGGCGTGCGTCTGGACGGTGGCCGCGGCAAGAGCGGCGCGGACGGCATCGACTTCTTTAAGCAGGAAGACGACGGCCGGGCAAAATCCGATCTGGCAAAGTTTGGCGCAACCGCCAAAATGCGCATCTCCAATACCGTACTGAGCTACGGGAATCAGCGCCCTGAGCTGCCCATCGTGAATGCCGACAGCTCCCGCCTGCTGTTTGAAAGCTACACCGGCACCATGCTGACCTCGAAAGAGATCGACGGTCTGGAAGTCAACGCCGGTTACTTCACCGACGAGCAGCGTAAAAGCGATGACCGCCACGACAGCGGACTGAAGAGCCTCTCCTTCGGCGGTGCGAGCTATCAGTTTAACGACCAGTTCAGCGGCGCGCTGTACGCCTCTCATAACGAAGAGGTGATGAACAAGCAGTACCTGGGCATGAACTTCAAACAGCCGTTCAGTACCGGGCAGCAGCTGGTGCTCGACTTCAACGGCTATAACTCCCGTCTCGACCAGCATTACGCGGACAGCCTCAACACGGGCCGCAGCAACACCATCTGGAGCCTGGCAGCGAGCTATATCTGGGACATTCACACGTTCAAAGTGGCGTACCAGCAGAGCAGCGGCAGTACCGGCTACAACTACGGCGGCTATCGCGACAAAGGCGGAGTGGGTGACGGCGGTAACACCATCTGGCTGGCGAACTCCTACTGGTCTGATTTCAACGGCGAAGATGAACGTTCCTGGCAGGCATCCTACGGTCTGGACTTTGGCGGCCTTGGTTTACCGGGCCTGAGCTGGACCACCGCCTACGTGCGCGGCGATAACATCAAAACCTCTGAAACCAGCAATGGCAAAGAGCACGAGTGGTTTAACCAGATCCAGTACCAGGTGCAGGATGGCCCGGCGAAAGATCTGAAGCTGAAGCTGCGCTACTCCGTACTGCGCGTCTCCAGCAACGCCAGCGAGTACAACGTGGGCGGGGACGAGATCCGCGCTTACGTGGAATACCCGTTTAACGTGTTCTGATGAAAAAAGCCGGGTGGCGGCTTCGCCTTACCCGGCCTACCGTTTTCTCCCTGTGGAAGAGGGTTAGGATGAGGGGAAACAGCTAGTAAAGCGTCTTCTGCGGCGGCCCCGCAAACTTAAGGGCGCCAATCTGCCCCATCCGCACTTCCACTACCGACGGCCCCGGCATCGCCAGCGCCTCCGTCATCACCGCATCAAAATCCTCTGCCCGCTCAACGCTCCACGCCTGAAGGCCAATCGCCTGCGCCAGCAGGGTAAAGTCCGGCGTATGCAGTTCGTTATAGTACTGACGCCCGCCGAAATACTTATCCTGAATACCGCGCATCACGCCGTAACCGCCGTCGTTCATGATCAGCAGCGTCACGTTGGCTTTCTCCTGCGCCAGCGTCGCCAGCTCGCCTAAATTGAGGCTCAGGCCGCCGTCGCCCACCAGCCCCACCACCTTGCGCTGCGGGTTGGCAATCGCGGTGCCGATGGCCATCGGCAGCCCCATACCAATCGCCCCGGCGAGGGAGTGAATGTTCATCATCGGACCGTTAGCCCTGAACAGGCGGCTACCCCACAGGCTGCCGGACACGGTGATATCGCGCACCAGCAGGCCGTCTGTCGGCAGGGCTTTTGCTATGGCGTCGTTAAGCTTCGCATAGGCGCCGCACTGCTCGCGCAGCCCCTGTTCGGCTTGCCCGACCGCCTGCTGCACCTGCATATCCCACTGGGGACTGCCCCACTCGCGGCCCTGTACTTTTGCAGCCAGCGCGCCAAGCACCGCTGAACAATCGGCTATCAACGTGCTATCCATCAGGTAGTTACGGCTTGCCGCCGCCGGGTCGATATCGATCTGCACCCGCGGGGAAGGCAGCTCAAGCGTCCAGGATCGGGTTTCGTTGCTGCGCAGGCGAGAACCGGCCACCAGCGTAAAATCACACTGCGCAATCAGCGCCTCAACCGACGGCGAGTTGTGGAACGCGCGAAGGCTGGCGCGGTGACTGTCCGGCAGCACGCCGCGCGCATGGGTGCTGGAAATCACGGTGATTCCCGCATCCGCCAGCGTTTTCACCGCCTCAGCGCTGCCCAGCGCCCCGCCCCCCAGCCACAGCAGCGGCTGTTTCGCCTGTTTGAGCTGCGCCCACAGCGCGTCAACCATTCCGGTATCCACGGCTGGAACCGATGCCGGTTTAACCGGTTTAGTCACCAGCGATAGCGGAATCTTGGCGCCCTGAATATCAATCGGTATTTCCACCGAGACCGGTCCGCATGGCGGGGTCTGCGCGTCCTGGATGGCTTTATGCAGAATGGCTATCGCCTGATTCGCATTGCTGATGCGGTACGCCCGTTTTGAGCTGGCCTTCAGGAAGGTCAGCTGGTCGCGGGTTTCATGGATAAACCCGGTGTCGGCATCCAGCCAGGTTTTCTCAACCTGCCCGGTTAAATGCAGCAGCGGCGTGCAGGCATTCATGGCTTCCACCAGCGCGCCTACCGCATTACCCGCCCCCGCGCCGGTGCTGGTCAGCGCCACGCCGAGGCCGGAAAAGCGCCCGTGGGCATCGGCCATAGTGACGGAACCGGCTTCACCGCGCGCGGGCACAAAGCGGATATTGCCCCGCTGCCCAACCGCATCCGCGATCGGCAGGTTGTGAATGGAGATGACGCCGTAGATGGCCTCAACCTGATACTGCTCCAGCGTTCTGGCGATGGCGTCGCCGACGTTTATCATTTCGCTCATTGCTCACCCTTTCTCAGTCGCACCAGTGGTTGACGCTGTTACCCGTCGCCAGATAAATGCTCTTTTGTTGCATCCAGGCTTTCAGCCCCTGGATACCCTTCTCGCGGCCCAGACCGCTCTCTTTAAAGCCCCCGAACGGGGTCGAAATCGCAAAGACTTTGTAGGTGTTGATCCACACCGTGCCTGCCTCCAGCTGCTCGCTGAGACGCAGGGCGCGACCGGTATCACGCGTCCAGATCCCCGCCGCCAGGCCGTAAACCGAGTCGTTCGCCTCGCGGATAAGCGTGGCTTCATCGGCAAACGGCATCGCCACCAGCACCGGGCCGAAGATCTCTTCCTGACAGGCGCGGGCGCTGTTGCTCAACCCTTCAATAATCGTGGGCTGGAAAAAGCTGCCGTTTGCCAGAGCGGGATCGGCGGGTATCTCACCGCCGCACAGCACCCGCCCCCCTTCACGCTTCGCCAGTTCGACGTACTGGATCACGCTCTGGCGATGTTTTTCGCCGATCAGCGGCCCGACATGCACGCCGTCGGTAAACGGGTGTCCGACGCGCAGCCCGCGAGTTAATTCCAGCAGCCTCGACATCAGCGGGGCGTAAATACTCTCGTGGATAAACAGCCGCGACCCGGCGATACACGCCTGCCCCGCCGAGCTGAAAATGCCGTAGCAGATCCCGCGCGCGGCCTGTTCGATATCGGCATCCTCCAGCACGATGGTCGGCGATTTGCCGCCCAGCTCCAGCGAGGCCGGGATCAGTTTTTCCGCCGCCACGTGCGCCAGATGACGGCCCGTGGTGGTTCCGCCGGTAAAGGAAATTTTGCGCACGCGAGGATGACGCGCCAGCGCATCGCCAATCACCGAGCCTTTGCCCGGCAGCACGCTCAGCAGCCCGGCGGGCAGCCCGGCCTGTTCAAAAATCCGCGCCAGCTCCAGCGCCATCAGCGGCGTGGCTTCGGCGGGCTTGAGGATCACCGCGTTCCCGGCGGCAATCGCCGGTGCGACCTTCTGCATTTCGCTGGCAATCGGCGAGTTCCACGGCGTGATGGCCGCCACCACGCCGAGCGGCTCGTAGCGGCTCAGCGTTAGCAGATCCGGCTGGCGCGGCGTCGGCAGTTCCCCTTCCAGCAGCTCGCAGGCGGCGGCAAAGTAGCGCGCCGTTCCCGCCGCGCTCATCACCAGCCCGCGCGCTTCCGCCAGCGGCTTGCCGTTATCACGGCTCTGCATCTGCGCCAGCGCGTCGACGCGGGATTCAATGAGATCGGCAACCTTATGCAGGATCTTCGCGCGCATGTGCGGCAGGCTGTTACGCCATGCGGGATCGCGCCAGGCGCGCTCTCCGGCGTCTACCGCCGCTTCCAGGTCATCCAGACTGGCGGCATTCAGCGTCGCGTTGATCGACCCGTCTGCCGGAAAGTGGCTCTGCATCGGGTTGCCGCCGCCGTGTCGCCACTGGCCGCCGATAAAAATCTTCAGATCGTCCATCGTCTCTCCTCAGCTCAGGGCCAGCTCGCGGCAGGCGCGCACCGCGCTCAGTGCCGCCAGGGTGGAGGTTTTAGGATTAGAAGCCAGCGGCAGTCCGCTCAGCTCCAGATGAAACTCGCCGAACATTCCTTCCACGTGGAGCGTGTGGGTATTGCGTTTCGTTGCCGGGTCAACCATCAGCTGCACGCGGGTGTCGTCCATCCCGACGCCGCCGAGCGCCACGGTCGCCGCCACGTTGGCGTTCGCCGGGAACAGCCGCGCCGCCTCGCGGGCGCTGCCTTCAAAAAAGACCTTTGCCTCTGACACCGCATTCAGATCGATAAGCTGCTCGGCATAGCTGCCGCGCCAGCTGGCCGGGCTTTTGCGCGACTGATAGGTGACGCGCTCAAGCCCGCCCTCTTTCGCCGCCGCCAGCCCGTCGATACCGGCCACCGCACCGGAAAGCAGGGTCAGTTTTCCGCCCGCGGCGTGCAGACGCTGCTCCAGCGCGCTGTCCGCCAGCGCGCCGGTGGAAATGACGGCCAGATGCCAGCCGCGACGCAGGATCTCTTCCCCGTACTGGGCCACCGCCTGCTGGCTGGCGCATTCCAGCACCAGATCGGGCGTTTGCGCGCACGCCATCGGCGACGTCAGCGCCTCGACCGCATTGCCAAACTGGTCGTGAATGGCGGCATGGTGAGACGCGCGCGCCACGATCCAGCCGATAGCCACGCCGGCGGGCAGGCGCTCAATCACCGCCTGCGCCATGGCGCCAAAACCAATCAACATTACCTTTTTCATGATGTGTCCTTACAGATGACGGCAGAAGCCGCCGGAAACGTCCAGCGCCGCGCCGGTGGTAAACGAGGCCAGCGGCGAGGCGAGGAACAGCAGCGCCTGCGCGGGCTCCTGTGGCTTGCCGAGGCGCGCCATTGGAATGCCGCGCTTGCGCGCGATATCCGCCGTCCACTCCGGCCAGCTCTGGCTTTTGTCCGCCCGGTTTTCATAGCGGCGCTGCCACTGGCCGGATTCCACCATGCCGAGCAGAATGGAATTGACGCGAATACCTTTGCCCACCAGCTCTTTCGACAACGTCAGCGTCATGTTCAGCAGCGCGGCACGAGCGGCGGAGGTGGCGATCATGTGCTCCTCCGGCTGTAGCGCCAGCAGGGAGTTGACGCAGGTAACAGAGGCGATGTCGGACTGCTCCAGCAGAGGCTGAAACGCCTGCACCGGGTTAATCACCCCGAACAGTTTGAGTTCGGCTTCGTGCAGCCACGCCTCGCGCGGGGTGTCATGGAAGTGCGCCACGTAGCCCTGCCCGGCGTTGTTGATTAGCATATCCGCCGCGCCAAAACGCGCCTGCACCGCATCCGCGAAGGCCTGAACTTCGTCGGCGTTCAGCACGTCGCAGCGGTAAGCAAAAATCTCCCCGTGAGGAAATTCGTTTTGCAGCGTCGCATGGGCGCTGGCGAGCCGGTCCGGGTCACGGCCGCAGAAGGCGACTTTCGCCCCTTCACCCAGCAGCAGGCGCAGCGTTTCAAAGCCAATGCCGGAAGAACCACCGGTAACGACCGCTACGCGCCCGTCAATTTGTGCATTCATCGCGCACCTCTTCGTTAATGCGTAAAAGCTGTTGGTTGAAAAACGCGTCGTTATCGAGATAGCTGGCGTGCCCGGCCTGCGGAATGGCGATAAACGGCATGCCGTAGCGCAGCGCCAGACCCTGAACCAGTTCCGGCTGGGTGATGGCATCCTGCTCGCCGCACCAGACTTCAAACGTGCCGGAGTAGCGTTTAAGCCAGCCGTGAATGTCGTCATGTGCCAGCATCCATGCGGCAGCGAGGTAGCCTTCCGGGCGCAGCGCCCGCATGCCCGCCGCGACGGTGGCGATATCTTCCGCGCGCGCGCCGGGGCGCAGCAGCTTCGCGGCGCGGGTCTGGGCGAGGATGTCGCCCCCCAGCGCCATCTGCTGCTCGCGGTTGCGCCAGACCTGCTCCCGCTGCTCCGGCGCGGCATTGCCGTACCCCTGCGCGGCGTCGGCCAGCACCAGATGAATGACGCGATCCGGGAACTTTGCCGCAAAGGCGCTGGCCACCAGCGCCCCCAGGGAATGGCCGACCAGCACTGCCTGCCAGACACCGGCGCGATCCAGCATGGCCGCCAGCGCGTCGGCGTAATCCCCCGCGTTTGCCCGCGCTACGGCCAGCATCGGGCTTTCGCCGTAACCGGGCATGTCCCACGCCAGCACGCGAAAACCGTTCTGCGCCATCTGCTTGTGCCAGGAAGCGGCGCCGGAGCTGATCCCGTGCAGCAGCATCAGCGGAATGCCGCTTCCCTGTTCACGAAAACCCGTCATCATGCCCCCCTTAGTTCCGCTTCACTTTGGAAAGCGGATGGTCGGACGGATAGGTTGGGATTTCCGGCTTGTTGGTCCCCAGCATGACGCACATCAGCGCTTCTTCTTCGCCGTGGTTAAACAGGCCGCGATAGATGCCCGGCGGAACGGAGATCAGGTCACGTTCACGCAGCACGGTTTCGGTGTAGTTGTCGCCGTCCTGGATCATCAGCGTGATCTGCCCCTTGAGCATGAAGAACACCTCTTCCACGTCGTCGTGCAGGTGCAGCGGCCCTTCGCACTTCGACGGCAGCACCATGGTGGAGAAGGTAAAATGGTCCGCCTGCACGGTGTTGGTGTCGTTCGCCACGCCGGTTGCGCCGGTGCCGATGTAGCGCATCTGCGCCCGGCGGTATTTCGGGTCAAAATCGGCCTGGAACTTCAGCGCGTTCCAGTCGTATTTACGGCCTTCGAAGCGCGCGATACGCGACTCCACCCACTCTTCCATCGTCAGATGGTCAGGTTTGATGCCCGTTTTGTTGGTTACGGTTGAATCAGTCATGACACTCTCCTCAGTAACGTCTCAGCAGCGGCAGTAACAGGACGCAGCCCACCGCCGCCATTACCGCCAGAAAAATCAGCCCGGAATCCATGCTGTGGGTGAAGGCGATAAGCGCGCCCATCACCGCCGGCGACAGCGCGCCCGCAAAGTTTCCCAGCCCGTTGAAGATGCCGCCCGCCGTGGCGCTCACCCGGGGATGGGTGGCCTTCGCCAGCAGGGCGAAAATGTTGGGTGCGCCGGTGCCCCACATGAAGGTGCTGAAGCTCATCGCCGCAATGATGGCGAGCGGGGTATCGAGGTGCATCACCGCCGCCAGCCCCACTGCCGCCCCCGCCATCGAGATAAAGCAGGCCGCCGCGCGCTTATCGACCCTGTCCGAGAGCCACGCGCCAATCACTTCCCCCGCCAGCATGGCGATGAACGGCATCGACGACAGCCAGCCTGCATGCTCCAGATGAATGCCTTTGCCTTTGATCAGGTAGCCCGGCAGCCAGCCGTTGATGCCCCACAGGTAGGTCAGGAAAGCGATGTTAAAGATGCAGATGATCCAGAAGTGCGGGCTGACAAACAGCTCGCGCCGCGCCGCGCGCCGCTCGTCCCGGGACGCCTGCGAGGTGCCGGGTTTTGCCTCCAGGCGGATCCCGCGCAGACCAATGCGCACAAAGATAAGCACCGGCACGGTAAGCATGGCCATCACAAAGAAAGTGCTCTGCCAGCCAAAGGTGTTCAGCAGCCAGAGGGAGAGCGGGAAACCAATCGCCGCGCCCACCGGGGTACCCAGCAGCCACAGCATGGTGGCGCGTGCCTGTAAATGCTGCGGGAAGTTGTGACGTACGATGGCAAAGGCCAGCGGGAACAGCGGTCCTTCCGCCACGCCCAGCAGAATACGCAGGACGATCATCAGCGTGTAGTTATGGGTAAAGCCCATCGCCACCATCAGCACGCACCACACCGCCATCATCCCGGTGAGCAGGCGCAGCGGCGCGATTTTGTCGCCTAAACCGCTTAAAAACACCGATGAGAAGCCATAGCTCAGCAGGAAAGCGCTCATCAAAATGCCGAGACGCGTGGTGTCGAAATCAATGCCCATCGCCTGCTGGAAATGGGTATCCGAAAAGAGCGCCGCGATGCTGATTTTGTCGAAAAACGCCAGCAGCACGCAGGCCAGCAGCGACAGCGGGATGGCCCAGCGCACCGCTTTTTCGGGCGTGCGGGTCCCCTCACCGCTCGCCTCAACCGGTGCGGTGTTAGTCTCGAGTGTGGTCATCTCTCCCCCTACGGGTGCGGGTTAGCTATCGCAGTGACATCAGTGAAAAGGTCGGGTCGGCGAGCGGCACGTCGGACAGATCCCGCCCCGCCGCCATCCAGCGCTTCGCCAGCTTGACGGTACGCGCATCGTCGAACGCCACCAGCTGCGTCAGCCTCCCGTTGTCGTCCAGCGAGAAGTACAGCGTCTCTTCACGCACTACCGTTCTGCTGCCTGGCTGCGGAATGCCGAGGATCTGAATGTTGTGCTGGTATTGATCCGACCACAGCCACGGCGCGTCGTCATAGCCCGGCGCATCGGGGTTGAGCATCGCTTTCGCCGTCGCCACCGCCTGGTTCTGGGCGAAGGCCCAGGATTGGATGCACAGCCCGTAGTGATGGTGCTGGGCGACATCTCCTGCGGCAAAGATGAACGGATCCGACGTGCGTCCCTGGGCATCCACCACGATCCCGCGCCCGGTTTTCAGCCCCGCATCGCGCGCCAGCTCCAGATTGAGATCGACGCCGATCCCGACCACCACCGCATCAAAGGTTTCACGCTGGCCGTCGCAGTGGATAACCGGCAGGCCGTTATCGTCCTCCAGCTCCAGCGCGCCGCAGCCGGTACGGATATCCACGCCCTGCTCGCGGTGAAGGGCCTCTAAGCGCTGCGACACCTCGCCGCTCACCGAGCGCATGCACAGCGCGGGCTGCTGCTCGAACAGGGTGACCGCCACGCCGCTTTTGCGCGCGGACGCGGCAATTTCCAGGCCGATCCAGCCGCCGCCGACAATCGCCAGGGTTTGGCTTTCCGCCAGCCGCCCTTTCAGACGCTGCGCGTCCTGCCAGTGGCGCAGGGTGTAGACCTGCGGATGGCTGGCCCACGCCTGCGAAGGCAGGCGCGCCCGACCGCCGGTAGCGATTAAAAGGATGTTGTAACTAAGATGCTCGCCATTGCTAAGAACAACTTTTTTCTCATCGCGATCGACAGATTCAGCGCGCAGCGGCCGGTACCAGGCCAGGTTCAGCGCCTGCTGCACCTCGTCGCTAAACAGCCTTGGGAGCGCCGCGTCCGGCTCCAGCAAAGACGCTTTTGACAGCGGCGGGCGCTCGTAGAAATCCCACTCTTCTTCCGCTACCACGCAAATCTCGCCGTCGAAACCCTCATCGCGCAGGGTTTTCGCCGCCCAGCCGCCCGCCTGACCGCCGCCGATAATGACAATGCGCGATGTCATACCGCCTCCGGCTTTTTCTGCTGGCGGCGTGTGTCATGGTCAATCCCGCCTTCCACCGCCCACTCGGTAAAGGAGACCAGGGAATGCTCCAGCTCACGCGGCTGCCAGTTTTCCGTCAGGTAATCATCGTTGGTGTAATACTCAAACGCCCCGCCGGTCGGGCTGTTGACGTACCAGAAGTACGCCGACGACACCGGATGACGGCCCGGCCCGATAAAGGTGCTCCAGTCATGTTTATTCATCGCGATACCGCCGCCGATCACCTCGTGGATATCGCGCACGGTGAAGGCCACGTGGTTGAGGCCGCGCTTGCGGTTCGGCAGTTGCAGCAGGAACAGGTTGTGATGGCCGCCGCGCACGCCGCAGCGCAGGAACACGGCGCGGTTGATATAGCGGTCCGAGACCTGGAAGCCGAGCACCTCGCGGTAGAATTTCTCCACTGCCGCCAGCTCTTCCACGAAGAACACCACATGCCCCACGTTGATCGGCTGGGCGCGATCGTAAACCGGGCTGGGGGTGTCGATACGGCGGGCATCGCCCCACTGGTTAATCGGCTCGACGTTCAGTTCCACGTCAGTTTGCTGGGTCACCTGCACGCGCAGCGTCATGCCGTTCGGGTCCAGGCACTCCAGCGCGTCGCCCACTTCGCGAAAACCTGGCTGTTGTGCCAGCTTCGGGCGCAGCGCGTCCAGATCTGACTGGCTGGCAACCGCCCAGGTCATGCGGCGCAGGGTGTTGCCCGCTTCAAACGCGGGCGGCAGGTCGGGGCTGTCGATCGGGTTAAGCTCCACGCGCGCGCCGCTCAGGGTGGTGAAACGCTGGCCGCTGGCATCGCCCGTCAGGCCAAAATCACGCATAAATTTGGCGCAGTGCGTCAGGTCTTCCACACCAAATTCCAGCTTTTCAATTCCGGTTACACTCATCGTTCGTTGCCTCATCTGGCCCAGATTGGGCGTAAAACATGCCCGACGCAGTCAAGCGCCTGACGTTAACTCACTGATTTAACTGGCCTGTGACAAATACCCTAAGAAGCCAGAAATTTTATCCGCCGCGAGGCGAACCTCGTTTTGCAGGCGCTCGCGGTCGCTCTGCGGGATCTCCTCCGACGGCACCAGAATGCTGACCACCGCCGCCACGCGGCCGCTTCGGTCATACACCGGGTAGACGATGGAAGAGATCCCGTGGCGGAAGAAGGATTCGCCGATGACATACCCGCGGGCTTTGTCCTGCTGCACCATCTGCCACAGGGCTTCGCGGTCGTGAAGCTGCCCCGGCGTGTTGCCCGGCAGACGCTCATGCGGGAACAGCTGTTCGAAATCAGCGCGGGAAATATCGGTCAATAACATGCGGCCCAGCGAGGTGCAGTGCACCGGCAGGCGGGTACCAATGCTGACCTGGTTGATGCGCGACCCGGCGGCGCTGACGCGGGCGATGTAGATAATGTCGCGCCCGTCGCGGATCGCCAGATGGCTGCTGCACTGGCTCACGTCGCGCAGTTGCTCGATCACCGGCTGGCCGACCTGCGCCACGTCCAGCGAGGCGATGTACTCAAAGCCAAGACGCAGCACGTTCATGCCCAGCGAAAAGGTATTGGTGCGCGTGTTGCGCTCCAGAAATCCCATGTACTCCAGCGTCTGTACCACGCGATAGGCGGTGGCCTTCGGCATATCCACCAGCCGGTGCAGTTCGGCAAAGGTCAGATCGCGATGCTGCTCGCCAAAGGCCAACAGCAGCTGTAAACCGCGCTCTAGCCCCGGCACCAGATACTTCACTTCCTGATCGTTTGCCATCATCGCCCTACCTTAGTTAAAGACAAAACCGCCGTTGACCGGGATCAGCTGTCCGGTGATAAACCTCGACAGATCGCTTAACAGCCAGACCACGCTGCCGGTGACATCTTCCGGCTGCTGCGCGCCGGTTAACGCGCGTCCGTTTTCGTAGAGCTGATGCCGTTCGGCGGGGACATATTCCGTCGCCTCGACGCGGGTTAGCCCCGGTGCGATGGCGTTGATCCGGATACGTTTTTCCCCCAGTTCGCGCGCCATTGAACGGGTCATGGCAATCACGGCCCCCTTGCTGGCAACGTAGGCCATCAGGCGCGGCGCGCCCCACAGCGCGGTGTCGGACGCCACGTTCACAATGCCTGCCCCTTCGCGCAGCAGCGGCACGGCGGCGCGCGTCACCAGCCAGGTGCCTTTGACGTTGACGCTCATCACCCGATCCCAGAGATCCGGATCGTAATCAAGCATGTTTTTGCCGCCCACGCCCGTCGCCATCGCCGCGTTGTTCACCAGGCCGTCAATCTGCCCTTGCTCGCCAATGGCGCTGAACACCTGGTCGATAGAGTGCTGATCGGCCAGATCGATAACGTGCGATTCGATCGCATAGCCCTGCTCGCGCAGCCGGTGGGCACTCTCGGCCAGCTCGCCTTTGAGGATGTCGCACATCACCACCGCCGCGCCCTGCTCCGCGCAGGCCTGGGCAAAGTGGTAGCCCAGCCCGCGCGCGGCGCCGGTCACCACGATGCGCTTGCCGCTCAGCAGCCCATTCATCAGGCGGCTCCCTGCTGTGCTTCACGCATCGCCAACTGCTCTTTGGCGGCCTTTTGCATCATGCGGCGCAGGCGCGAGAGGCCAACGTCATGCTGATACAGGTATTCATGATCGCGCGCGTTTGGCGCCAGGCTCTCCAGCACCACGCGGTCCTGCTCCAGCACTTCCCAGTGCAGTTTTTCCAGACGGTTGCGGTACATGAAGCGCCACATATCGCGCTGCCAGCCCTGCACGCGGCGGATGCGCCAGAAGAAGACGCGGCAGTTGTCGTTATCTTCCGGCACCACCATGCCGACGATAAAGAAGTGGCCGCCCGGTCCGAAGCGCTTCTTGTACGGAATGGAGAGGCGCATCCAGCAGGTGCCGCTGTTGCCCAGCTCCACCCAGTCAAAATTGACGCCGCTCTGCCCTTTCTTCTCGAAAATAAAACCGGTTTTGGTCGGCTGGAGCACCATGTCGGCCTTGCGATCCCCTTCCGCCATCGAGTGCGACGAGGAGTGCAGATAGGTGCCGTGCATCGGGTCCATCACGTTTTCCAGCGCGTACTGGTAATTGCATTTCCACGCGGCGGTGCAGAGGAAGTTGCTGAAGTTTTCCGTGTCGGCGAGTTCATCTGGGAAGGTCAGTTCGTCCGGCTGCTGGTCCGCGGTGACGCCAAACCACAGGAAGATAGCGCCGTGCGCCTCCTGCACGTTATAGCTGCGCACGCACTGCTGGCCGACCAGCGGACATTTATCCACGGCGGGCACGTCTTTCACCTCGCCGTTGCCCGCCACCTCTACGCCGTGATACCAGCAGGCAATGCGGTCCCCGAGGTTCCAGCCCATCGACAGGCGCGCGCCGCGGTGTGGGCAGCGGTCCTCCAGCGCCTGCACCTGGCCATCTTTATTGCGCCAGACCACAATCTGCTCGCCCAGGCGGGTGATGCCCACCGGCGCAGACTGCACTTCCCAGCTCGCCAGCACCGGATACCAGAGGCCGCGCAGGCCTTTATCAAGATAGTTTTGTACGGTCGTCGTCATCACGTTGCCCTCAGTAGCCGTTAACCTGTAAGAATGCCTGGAAACTGGCGTCGCTCCACGGCTCGCCCTGCTGGTCGTGCATACGCACCGCGTTCAGCCCGCTTACCAGCTCCGGCAGGGTTTCAACGCCCTGCTCGAAGAGATCTTCCAGCGTCGCAATCAGCTTCACTTCCCAGCTTTCCGGCTCGCGGCTGCGGGTCTGCCAGATCAGGTTCTGGTACTCGCCCGGCTTGTGAATGGCGCCATTACCGCCCTCTGCCGGCGGGGTAAACTGGCGGCTTTCCGGCAGCGCCGGGTTGTAGTTCAGCGTGTCGCTCATGCCACGGTCTCCTCAACGAAGGTAATCTGAATCTGGTTTTCAAAGACCCGAACCGGGTATCGGTTGAGGTTGCGTCCTCCGGGGCCGTGCAGACACTGGCCGGTTTTGACGTCGAACACCGCCTCGTGCAGCGGGCATTCCACCTTGCCGTCTTCCACGAAGCCCTGGCTCAGCAGGGCATAGGCGTGCGGGCATACGTCCTCCAGCGCGTAATATTCACCGTCGATCAGGTAAACGCCGATCTCTTTACCGTCGACGTTGCCGCTAAAAGGGAAATCTTCCTGTACTTGTTCTGCGTCACATACGCCTATCCAGCTCATCACGATCCTCCAGGCTTTTGTTTCATATATGAAACTCTGTTTCTTATTTAATACGGTCAATATAAAAGCGATGAATGTTTCGTCAAGCGACAATGTGACGAATTTGTTAATCGATCGGCAATTAATTAACTAAGTGTGCAAGGGATCACGAAAAAATGCAGCGATATGAAATTTTCATTATTGCAGCGTGAGAAATACGTTTTTTTAATGGTCTCTTATTTTCAATAAAAGATATTGACTTCTTTTCTTTTTACTCTCTAAAAATAAATGAACGTCACCTCTTTCGCGTTTCGCCTGTGAAACGAAACTTTAATTTATCTTTAATAAACAAAGAGTTTCACAGGTGAACCATTTTAGCTCCGTGACAATCACATTGATGAAAAATATAAGTTACAAAAAACGTAAGGCGGACATGATGACGGCAAGATGGCAAGGCACGATAGCGCTTTTATTACTCATTATTATTTCCTACGTCGATCGGGTAAATATCTCGGTAATGATTTTAAACCCGGAATTTGCCGAACATTTTCAGTTAAATGAAAACAGAATGTTACAGGGCCTGCTCATGACCTGCTTTCTTCTGGGTTATGGGTTTTCCGCTTTATTATTAACGCCAGTTATTGAAAGCAAACTTCATTATCGGCAAGGATTATTAAGCAGCATTGCGATTTGGGCCGCGGTCTGCGCGGCTTCACCTTTGCTCGGCTCGCTGACGGGAATGCTCATCGCCCGCGTGATTCTGGGGATCGCGGAGGGACCGCTTTTTTCACTGAAAACGCGCTTTATCAGCGATAACTTTAGCGCGCAAGAGATCGGCAAACCCAACGCCGTGACCGCGCTGGGCGTCTCGCTCGGGCTGGCCGTGGGCTTTCCGCTGGTGACCTGGCTGATGTCGCATCTGGGCTGGGCCGGGTCGTTTTACGCCCTGGCGGTGATGAATCTGGTGTTGGGCGGCGGGCTCATCTGGCGTTTTCTGCCCGCGCCACACAGCCCGGTGAAGATGAAAAAACCGGGGTTTGTTCACACCTTCACGCTGGCCTGGCAGACGCCGCTGCTGGGCTGGATCCTGCTGGTTGAAATCGCCACGCTGAGCTATCTGTGGGGCAGCAGCGCGTGGCTGCCCGCATGGCTGCGTGACGAGCACCACTTCTCGCTGCACGCGACGGGCATGCTTGCGGCGGTCCCCTTCCTGCTGAGCCTGGGGTCAAAGTTTCTGGGCGGCGTGCTGCTCGACAAAATGCGGCCGGAACAGGCGCCGGTACTGTTTGTGGTGGGCGGTACGTTGACGGCACTCTCCGTGATCGCACTGATGCTCAGCCATCAACCCGCATGGCTGGCGCTCTTTATGCTTTCGGCTAACGTCTTCTGGGGGCTACAGGGAGCGGCTATTCCGGCGGTGATCCAGCATCACGCCGCGCGGGAAGCGGTGGGCAGCGCTTACGGCATAATCAATGGGATCGGCAATATCTGCGCGGCGTTTATTCCGCTGCTGATGGGGATGGTGATGAGATCGGTGGGGTCGGTCAGTTCAGGCTTTTCGGTGCTGGTCGTCTCGCAGGTTGTCACCCTGCTTGCCGGGGGAATGTTGCTGCTGCGCATGCGGCGCGCAGCAGCAATCAGCGCGTAAGGCTTATTCGCCTTTTTTCGCCGCCTGGATGTAGAGCATTTCCAGCGCCAGGGTCGCCGCGGCCAGCGCGGTGATCTCGGACTGGTCATAGGCCGGAGCTACTTCCACCACGTCCATCCCGACGATGTTCAGATCCTTCAGGCCGCGCACCAGCTTGATGGCGCGGTCTGATGTCAGGCCGCCGATCACCGGCGTACCGGTACCCGGTGCGAATGCCGGATCAAGGCAGTCGATGTCGAAGGTCAGGTAGACAGGCATATCGCCGACGATCTGCTTAACCTGAGACAGAATATCGTCCACGCCGCGATCGTTCACCTGGCCCGCGTCGAGTACGGTGAAGCCGTTGTCTTTGTCGAACTCGGTGCGGATGCCGATCTGCACGGAGTGGTTTGGATCGATCAGGCCTTCTTTCGGCGCGGTATAGAACATGGTGCCGTGGTCGAATTCACAGCCGTTCGCGTAGGTGTCGGTGTGCGCATCGAAGTGCACCAGCGCCATTTTGCCGAAGTGCTTCGCGTGGGCGCGCAGCAGCGGCAGGGTCACGAAGTGGTCACCGCCGAAGGAGAGCATGCGTTTACCGGCCGCCAGCAGCTTCTCGGCGTGCGCCTGCAATTTTTCGCTCATTTCACGCGCGTCACCGAAGGCGTACACCAGATCGCCGCAGTCCACCACGTTCAGGCGCTCGCGCATGTCGAAGTTCCACGGGAAGCGGTTGTGCTCCCAGGCCAGGTTGGTGGAAACCTGACGGATCGCCGCCGGGCCATGACGTCCACCCGCGCGACCGGACGTTGCCATGTCGAACGGTACGCCGGTGATCACCCAGTCCGCATCGCTGTCGTACGGCTGGAAGTTCATCGGAAGGCGTAAAAAACCAAACGCGTTAGATACCAGAGAGTTATCGTACTGATGACCTAAAGTGCTCATGTCCTGACCTCTTATAAAGTCGATACATTAAAAACAGATGAAAAAAAATCCCCTCCGCGTCGTTAAACCCGACGAGGAAGGGATTGATTCGTAAATCGCATATTGGGGCGAATTATCGCCGTTAATCCATATGGGTTCAAGTGAGTATAGCATTCTGCCGGATGGCGGCTTCGCCTTCTCCGGCCTACATTCGTAGGCCCGGTAAGCGCAGCGCCACCGGGCATCGGCGGCACAGCGGCCTGATGCCCTCACCCCGCCCCTCTCCCACAGGGAGAGGGAGGTTTTCTTACTCGTCTTCCAGATACGTATACCCGTACAGACCCGCTTCAAACTCTTCCAGGAACTGCTGCTGCAAGGCATCGTCCAGACCGGTGTTTTTCACCTGATCGCGGAACTGGGTGAGCAGTTTTTTCGGATCCAGCTGAACGTATTCGAGCATGTCCGCCACGGTGTCCCCTTCGTCGGACAGCTCAACCTCCACGCTGCCGTCAGGGAAGACAAACACGTCAACCGCTTCGGTATCACCGAACAGGTTGTGCATGTTACCGAGGATCTCCTGATACGCCCCCACCATAAAGAAGCCCAGCATTGGCGGGTTCTCCGGATCGTACTCCGGCATTGGCATCGTCGTTGCGATACCGTCGCCATCGACGTAGTGGTCAATTGCGCCATCGGAGTCACAGGTGATGTCCAGCAGCACGGCGCGGCGTTCCGGGGCGTGGTTCAGCCCTTCCAGCGGCAGAACCGGGAACAGCTGGTCGATACCCCAGGCATCCGGCATCGACTGGAACAGGGAGAAGTTGACGTACATTTTGTCCGCCATACGCTCCTGCAACTCGTCGATAATCGGACGGTGCGCGCGGTTGCTCGGGTCGAGCTGTTTCTGCACTTCGTGGCACATATTCAGGTAGAGCTGCTCGGCCCACGCGCGCTCTTGCAGGCTGAAGGTGCCAGACGAGTAGCCGACGTGAATATCGTGCAGGTCCATCTGGCTGTCGTGCAGCCATTCGCGCAGGGAACGACGCGTGCCCGGCTCGTGCATCTCCTGCCAGGTTTCCCACATGCTTTGCAGGGAACGTGGGGCATCGTCTGCCGGAGGCGTGGCTTCGGTGATTTCGCTACGCTCAACGCCAATGATGTTAGAGACCAGTACCGTATGATGCGCGGTGACCGCGCGGCCGGATTCGGTGATCACCGTCGGGTGCGGCAGGCCGTGCTCTTCGCAGGCATCGCCAATCGCCCAGATGATGTTGTTGGCATATTCGTTCAGGCCATAGTTTACCGAGCAGTCAGACTGCGAGCGGGTCCCTTCGTAGTCCACGCCCAGGCCGCCGCCCACGTCAAAGCACTGAATATTCACGCCGAGCTTATGCAGCTCAACGTAGAAACGCGCGGATTCACGCACCCCAGTGGCGATGTCGCGAATATTGGCCATCTGCGAACCGAGGTGGAAGTGCAGCAGCTGAATGCTGTCCAGACGACCGCGCTCGCGCAGAATTTCCACCAGCTGAAGCACCTGGTTCGCCGCGAGGCCGAACTTGGATTTTTCACCGCCGGAAGACTGCCATTTACCGGAACCCTGCGACGCCAGTCGCGCACGCACGCCAAGGCGTGGGATCACGTTCAGACGCTCGGCCTCTTCCAGCACGATCGCGATTTCGGTCATCTTCTCGATCACCAGATAGACCTTGTGGCCCATCTTCTCGCCAATCAGCGCCAGACGAATGTATTCGCGGTCTTTATAGCCGTTACAGACGATCACCGACCGGGTCATGCCCGCGTGCGCCAGAACCGCCATCAGCTCCGCTTTAGAGCCTGCTTCCAGGCCCAGCGGCTCGCCGGAGTGGATCAGGGACTCAATCACGCGACGGTGCTGGTTGACCTTGATCGGGTAAACGAGGAAATAGTCGCCGTTATAACCATACGATTCCCGCGCGCGTTTGAACGCGGCGTTAATAGAACGCAGGCGATGTTGCAGGATCTGCGGGAAGCAGAACAGTGCAGGCAAGCGCTGACCCTGCGCTTCACGGGTTTTCACCAGTTTAGCGAGATCCACGCGCGCTTCCGGGACGTCCGGATCCGGGCAGACACTGATGTGGCCCAGCTCGTTAACGTCGTAGTAGTTATTGCCCCACCAGGCAATATTGTAAGTGCGCAGCATCTTGCTGGCTTCCTGGGAGCTCATCGCAACCTCCTGCATAGAACGTAGTACACCCTGTTCGCCTGCTGACGAAGGCGAAAGCGAAGACATGTCGTCAGACATAGCGAACCTCAACTCTTTGTATTAAGTGTAAAACAGTTGACTACTATCGCAGCGTTATACGGCGATAACAACCCATTAACGGCTCCATTTCCCAGCAGAGTATGCTGAAATCCAGACCGTGCGACCGGTTTCTTATTCATATCATTGTAAAACACGTATCCGAACTCTGTATGACAAGGTTCGGCGAAACCACGAGAAAACTCCTGTATTAACAAGAGCGCCCTTGTTCAGTTTTCACAAAGCGTGACCGGCTCTGGAATCCTGAGAAGCACCGAGATGGGTATAACATCGGCAGGTGTTTAGACCAGAAGTGCGGGTGGGAATCAAATGCGCGCCAGAACGGCTGCGCTGAATGAGCGGAAAACGATGGTTCATTATCTGGTATCACCTCCACGGCCGCCTCTGCTGAAACGGACCACAAGCCAAAGCTAAAAGTTCACTGCTTAACCCGGCTGGAAGTGGCGACACGATGTGTTCATCGAGCGCTTATTTTATATGAGCCGCGCGCCGCGTTTTATACCGAGAAGGTCGCTAAAAAGCAAAACAAAAATGCGCAGGTTGCCAGCGTCGTCAGGAAAAATTTCCAGCCGTGTTTTCAACGCAGTGAGAGGTGAGTCAAAAAAAACTGGAAATCGGGTGAAGAAGTGACCTAAAATAGACGTCCAGATGTTAATCCATCCATACCGATTAACACTCAGACTGCCAGTGTCAAAATCCTGTAGGCCTTGGTAGAATTATCTCCTATGGCTATTCCACACAGCAGCTTGAGCTAACCAAATTCCTCTTAGGTGAAATAAAACATGGCAAAACACCTGTTTACGTCCGAGTCCGTATCAGAAGGACATCCTGATAAAATTGCTGACCAAATCTCCGATGCGGTGCTGGATGCGATCCTCGCGCAGGATCCAAAGGCGCGCGTAGCGTGTGAAACCTATGTCAAAACCGGCATGGTTCTGGTTGGCGGTGAGATCACCACCAGCGCATGGGTTGATATCGAAGAGATCACCCGTAACACGGTGCGTGAGATTGGCTATGTACATTCTGATATGGGCTTTGATGCCAACTCCTGCGCCGTACTGAGCGCGATTGGCAAGCAGTCTCCGGATATCAACCAGGGCGTTGACCGTGCCGATCCGCTGGAACAGGGCGCGGGTGACCAGGGCCTGATGTTCGGCTACGCAACCAACGAAACCGACGTGCTGATGCCAGCGCCGGTAACCTACGCCCATCGTCTGGTGCAGCGTCAGGCTGAAGTGCGTAAAAACGGCACCCTGCCGTGGCTGCGTCCGGATGCGAAAAGCCAGGTGACCTTCCAGTATGACGACGGGAAAATCGTCGGTATCGATGCAGTGGTTCTTTCCACGCAGCATGCTGAAGAGATTGACCAGAAATCCCTGCAAGAAGCGGTGATGGAAGAGATCATCAAGCCGGTTCTGCCAACTGAATGGCTGAGCTCTGCGACCAAATTCTTCATCAACCCAACCGGACGCTTTGTTATCGGCGGCCCAATGGGTGACTGCGGTCTGACCGGTCGTAAAATCATCGTAGATACCTACGGCGGCATGGCACGTCACGGCGGCGGCGCATTCTCCGGTAAAGATCCGTCTAAAGTTGACCGTTCTGCGGCGTACGCTGCACGTTATGTGGCGAAAAACATCGTTGCTGCCGGTCTGGCTGACCGCTGTGAGATCCAGGTTTCCTACGCTATCGGCGTGGCTGAGCCAACCTCCATCATGGTGGAAACCTTCGGTACTGAAAAAGTGCCTTCTGAACAGCTGACCCTGCTGGTGCGTGAGTTCTTCGACCTGCGTCCATACGGTCTGATTCAGATGCTGGATCTGCTGCACCCAATCTACCAGGAAACCGCAGCGTACGGTCACTTTGGCCGCGAACATTTCCCATGGGAAAAAACCGATAAAGCCGCCCTGCTGCGTGATGCTGCCGGTCTGAAATAATCGACTGCCAGTAGCTTAAACAGGCCAGCCTTTGTGCTGGCCTTTTTTATGTCGGGTGGCGGCTATGCCTTACCCGACCTACGGGTAGTGAGTTTTTGTAGGCCGGGTAAGGCGCAGCCGCCACCCGGCAATGTTTGGAACCGTTTACACCCCACTCTCTGTACCCCGCTTTCAGAATATTCTCTTTGCATGATCGCATTTCTTCTGCTGTTACATTCCCTTTCAGTTAAGTCTGAAATTTGTGCAAACGCGATGCACATCAATTAATTTACCTCTATATTTTCAAAGCTTTAATTATTTTTACGGTTACAAGTCAATGTAACCGATTACACCGTTGTGATTTGACTCACATATTTTTATGAGCCGCTCACCTACTCTTAATATCGTAAAAACTGATAACCCAACTGGAGGGCATAATGCCTGACAATAATAAACAGGGGCGTACGTCCAATAAGGCAATGACGTTCTTCGTCTGCTTCCTCGCCGCTCTGGCAGGATTACTCTTTGGCCTGGATATTGGCGTAATTGCCGGTGCATTACCTTTCATCACCGATGAGTTCCAGATTAGCGCACACACTCAGGAATGGGTGGTTAGCTCCATGATGTTCGGTGCCGCCGTCGGCGCGGTCGGCAGCGGCTGGCTCTCCTTTAAGCTCGGGCGTAAAAAGAGCCTGATGATCGGCGCGATCCTGTTCGTTGCCGGCTCACTGTTCTCTGCCGCTGCACCTAACGTTGAAGTGCTGATCATCTCCCGCGTGCTGCTCGGTCTGGCAGTGGGCGTGGCGTCTTATACTGCCCCGCTGTACCTGTCTGAAATCGCTCCGGAAAAAATCCGCGGCAGCATGATTTCCATGTATCAGCTGATGATCACCATCGGTATTCTGGGGGCTTATCTCTCGGATACCGCATTCAGCTACAGCGGCGCATGGCGCTGGATGCTGGGCGTAATCATCATTCCAGCCATCCTGCTGCTGATTGGCGTCTTCTTCCTGCCGGACAGTCCGCGCTGGTTCGCCGCCAAACGCCGCTTCCATGATGCCGAACGCGTGCTCTTACGCCTGCGTGATACCAGCGCCGAAGCCAAAAACGAGCTGGAAGAGATCCGCGAAAGCCTGAAGGTCAAACAGTCCGGCTGGGCGCTGTTCAAAGAGAACAGCAACTTCCGCCGCGCGGTGTTCCTCGGTGTGCTGTTACAGATCATGCAACAGTTCACCGGGATGAACGTCATCATGTATTACGCGCCGAAAATCTTCGAACTGGCGGGCTACACCAACACCACCGAGCAGATGTGGGGCACCGTGATCGTCGGCCTGACCAACGTGCTGGCGACCTTTATCGCTATCGGTCTGGTGGACCGCTGGGGACGTAAGCCAACCCTGACGCTGGGCTTCCTGGTGATGGCCGTCGGGATGGGCGTGCTGGGTACCATGATGCACATGGGCATTCACTCTCCAACGGCACAGTACTTCGCCGTGGCGATGCTGCTGATGTTTATCATTGGGTTTGCGATGAGCGCCGGTCCGCTGATTTGGGTGCTGTGCTCTGAGATCCAGCCGCTGAAAGGGCGTGATTTTGGTATCACCTGTTCTACCGCAACCAACTGGATTGCCAACATGATCGTCGGCGCAACGTTCCTGACCATGCTCAATACCCTGGGTAACGCCAATACCTTCTGGGTCTACGCCGGTCTGAACCTGTTCTTTATCGTTCTCACTATCTGGCTGGTTCCTGAAACCAAACATGTTTCACTGGAACACATTGAACGTAACCTGATGAAAGGTCGTCCTCTGCGCGAAATCGGCGCACACGACTGATCCTCCTGCGGGAGGCGCCTCTTGCGCCTCCCCGCTTCCCGCTTTATGCTCTGCCCCTATGAAAGCTCCCCGTCTCCCCATCGCCATTCAGCAAGCCGTCATGCGCAGCCTGCGGGAAAAACTCGCCCAGGCCAACCTGAAGCTCGGCCGCAATTATCCTGAACCGAAGCTGGTCTATCAGCAGCGTGGCACCGCGGCAGGCACAGCCTGGCTGGAGTCGTATGAGATCCGCCTGAATCCGGTGCTGATGATGGAAAACCAGCAGGCGTTTATCGACGAAGTGGTGCCGCACGAGCTGGCCCACCTTCTGGTGTGGAAGCACTTTGGCCGCGTCGCACCGCACGGCAAAGAGTGGAAATGGATGATGGAGGCGGTGCTCGGGGTTCCGGCCCGCCGCACCCATCAGTTCGAGCTGGAATCGGTACGCCGCAATACCTTCCCCTACCGCTGCCAGTGTCAGCAGCACCAGCTTACCGTCCGCCGTCACAACCGTGTGGTGCGCGGCGAGGCGACCTATCGCTGCGTTAAATGCGGCGAACCGCTGGTTGCGGAATAATCACTCGAACTTTCAGGAACTTTCCTGATCTGACTGATTGCATACGGGAACAACATTCGTTACGTTGCGGGCTCGTTTTGACACGGAGTGTAAGATGTCCCGTAATGTTTCTCTCGCGGTCGCTTTTCTGGCGACAGCGCTCTCCGGCCATGCTCTGGCCGACGGTATTCACAGTTTCTCTCAGGCAAAAACCGCGGGCGTAAAGATTAACGCCGACGTACCGGGTGATTTCTACTGCGGCTGTAAAATTAACTGGCAGGGTAAGAAAGGGGTCGTGGATCTGGGATCCTGCGGCTATAAGGTGCGCAAGAACGAGAACCGCGCCAGCCGAATCGAATGGGAACACGTTGTTCCGGCCTGGCAGTTTGGCCACCAGCGCCAGTGCTGGCAGGACGGTGGACGTAAAAATTGCGCAAAAGATCCGGTCTACCGCCAGATGGAAAGCGATATGCACAACCTGCAACCCGCCGTGGGTGAGGTCAATGGCGACCGCGGAAACTTCATGTACAGCCAGTGGAACGGTGGCGAAGGCCAGTACGGTCAGTGCGCCATGAAGGTCGATTTCAAAGAGAAAGTCGCCGAACCGCCTGCCCGCGCGCGCGGCAGCATCGCCCGCACTTATTTCTATATGCGCGACCGCTACGATCTCAATCTTTCCCGCCAGCAGACGCAGCTCTTCAATGCCTGGGACAAACTCTACCCGGTAACGGACTGGGAATGCCAGCGCGACGAACGTATCGCCAAAGTCCAGGGGAATCATAACCCTTACGTCCAGCGGGCTTGCCAGGCGCAAAAGAGCTAACCTACACTACGGCAATTCGCTTATATCGCATGACACATGGAATTTCTGACTATGCGCATCCCTCGCATCTATCACCCTGAACTGATTACCCCAGGCGGCGAAATCGCCCTGTCTGATGATGCCGCAAACCATGTAGGTCGCGTGCTGCGCATGGGGGCAGGCCAGGCGATTCAGCTCTTTGACGGCTCTAATCAGGTTTTCGACGCTGAAATTACGCTCGCCGATAAAAAAAGCGTGCACGTGAAGGTGCTGCGTGGCGACGTGGACGACCGGGAATCCCCGCTGCACATTCACCTGGGCCAGGTGATGTCGCGTGGGGAAAAGATGGAGTTCACCATTCAGAAATCCATTGAACTGGGTGTAAGCCTCATTACGCCACTTTTTTCTGAGCGCTGCGGCGTTAAACTGGATGCGGAACGTCTGAACAAAAAGATCCAGCAGTGGCAAAAAATTGCCATTGCGGCCTGCGAACAGAGCGGCCGCAACCGTATCCCGGAGATCCGCCCGGCGATGGATCTGGAGGACTGGTGTGCAGAAGAGGAAAGCGGGCTTAAGCTCAATCTTCATCCGCGCGCCAGCGCCAGCATCAATACGCTGCCGCTGCCCGTTGAGCGTGTACGCCTGCTGATTGGCCCGGAAGGCGGCCTGTCGGCTGACGAAATTGCCATGACGGCGCGTTACCAGTTTACTGATATTCTGTTGGGACCTCGCGTTCTGCGCACTGAGACAACGGCACTCACCGCCATTACCGCGCTACAGGTGCGATTTGGCGATCTGGGTTGAAGCAAAGCCTGACCCATAACCGGAGAAGAAGATGATTAAGCTCGGCATCGTGATGGACCCCATCGCAAACATTAACATCAAGAAAGACTCCAGCTTCGCTATGCTGCTGGAAGCGCAGCGTCGCGGCTATGAACTCCACTATATGGAGATGAACGATCTTTACCTGATCAACGGTGAAGCCCGCGCACGCACCCGCATCGTTAACGTCGAGCAGAACTACGAAAAATGGTACGAATTCGGTACCGAGCAGGATATTGCCCTGGCCGACCTTAACGTGATCCTGATGCGTAAAGATCCGCCGTTCGACACCGAATACATTTACGCCACCTATATCCTTGAGCGTGCCGAAGAGAAAGGAACGCTGATCGTCAACAAGCCGCAGAGCCTGCGCGACTGTAACGAGAAGCTCTATACCGCATGGTTCTCTGACCTGACGCCGGAAACGCTCGTCACCCGCAGCAAAACGCAGCTGAAAGAATTCTGGCAGAAGCACGGCGACATCATCATGAAACCGCTGGACGGCATGGGTGGCGCGTCGATCTTCCGCGTGAAAGAGGGCGATCCGAACATTGGCGTGATTGCCGAAACGCTGACCGAGCTGGAAACCCGCTACTGCATGGCGCAGAACTATCTGCCAGCCATTAAAGACGGCGACAAGCGTGTGCTGGTCGTAGACGGCGAGCCGGTGCCTTACTGCCTGGCGCGTATCCCGCAGGGAGGGGAAACCCGTGGCAACCTGGCGGCTGGCGGCCGTGGCGAACCGCGTCCGTTAAGCGAAAGCGACTGGGAAATTGCCCGCCGCGTCGGCCCTACGCTGAAAGCCAAAGGCCTGATCTTCGTCGGCCTCGATATCATCGGCGATCGTCTGACCGAAGTGAACGTCACCAGCCCGACCTGCATTCGTGAAATCGAAGCGGAATTCCCGATCTCGATCACCGGAATGCTGATGGACGCTATCGAAAAACGTTTACAGAAATAACCTGTGACAGCGCCTGTGTTTATCCCCATACTGGGCGCTGTCGCTTTTTAAACCAGGAAACAGTACCTCTGACAATGAATTTACAGCATCACTTTCTTATTGCCATGCCTGCTCTCCAAGATCCAATTTTCCGCCGCTCCGTGGTCTATATTTGCGAATACAACGAAGACGGCGCGATGGGGATTATCATCAATAAGCCGCTGGAAAACCTCCAGGTGGAAGGCATTCTGGACAAGCTGAAAATCCCTGCTGAAGCGCGGCTGCCGGAAATCCGTCTCGATAAACCGGTGATGCTCGGCGGCCCGCTTGCAGAAGATCGTGGCTTTATCCTGCATACCCCGCCGGTTTTCTCGTCCAGCATTCGTATCTCCGATAACACCGTCGTCACCACCTCTCGCGACGTGCTTGAAACGCTGGGCACTGCCAGTCAGCCTTCTGAGGTGCTGGTTGCGCTCGGCTACGCCTCCTGGGAAAAAGGGCAGCTGGAACAAGAAATTCTGGACAACGCCTGGCTGACAGCCCCTGCGGATATGAATATCCTGTTTAAAACCCCTATCGCCGATCGCTGGCGTGACGCGGCAAAACTGATTGGCATTGATATTCTGACCATGCCTGGCGTTGCGGGGCACGCGTAATGAGCGGCACCCTTCTCGCCTTCGACTTCGGCACCAAAAGCATCGGCGTCGCTGTGGGTCAACGGATCACCGGCACCGCTCGCCCGCTCACGGCGCTGAAAGCTAACGACGGCACGCCGGACTGGAACCTTATTGAGCGCTTGCTCAAAGAGTGGCAGCCGGACGACGTGATTGTCGGCCTGCCGCTGAACATGGACGGCACCGAGCAACCGCTTACCGCCCGCGCGCGCAAGTTCGCGAACAAAATCCATGGCCGCTTTGGCGTCTCCGTTAAGCTGCACGATGAACGTTTGAGCACCGTCGAGGCACGCGCTGGCCTGTTCGAGCACGGTGGTTTCCGGGCGCTGAACAAAGGCAGCGTGGATTCAGCTTCAGCCGTAATTATCCTCGAAAGCTATTTCGAACAGGGTTACTGAGCGCCGGGGCTACAGCCGCCCCTGCGCCCGTCGCTCCGCCAGACTCTGCTCAAAGTTCTGCATTCCCGCCTGCTGCCCCGTTTGAATAATGCCCGGCAGTTGCCAGGTTTTGCCTTCGCGGATCAGGTTTGCCGCCGCCGAGGTATTCACCAGTAGCTCATACAGCGCCACGCGCCCGCCCTGGACATCCTGAAGTAGCTTCTGCGCCAGGACCGCACGCAGGCTTCCCGCCAGCTGATTACGCACCGGATCTTTCTCCTGCGCCGGAAAGGTGTCGACCAGGCGCTCGATCGCCTGCGCCGCGCCGCGCGTATGCAGCGTGGCTAACACCAGATGGCCGGTTTCCGCCGCCGTCAGCGCCAGGCGTATCGTCTCGCTGTCGCGCAGCTCACCAAGCAGAATCACATCCGGATCTTCACGCAGCGCGCTGCGCAGCGCCTCGGCAAAGGACGGGCTGTGCTGGCCTATCTCCCGCTGCTGGATCAGGCAACGTTCGCTCTGGTACATAAACTCCACCGGATCTTCCAGGGTCAGAATATGCCCGTCCGTCTGGTGATTGAGGAAATCGACCATCGCGGCCAGGGTGGTCGATTTCCCGCTGCCGGTGGCGCCAGTGACCAGAATCAGGCCATTGTCATTGGACAGCAGCTCCGGGATCGCTCGCGGCACACCTAACGCAGAGAGCTGCGGGCACGTCAGCGGCAACAGCCGCAGCGCAATCGAAACGCCGTGCATATGCTTAAACGCACTGCCGCGCAGCCGCTGACGGCCTGCGAGGGTAACGGCAAAATCCACCTGCCCGTTTGCCCACCATGCGCCCTGCTGTTCGTCGTTGAGCCACGCTTTTAATAACGCCTCCACATCCGGGGGCGGAAACGGCGCAGGTTCAAGACGGCCTGACCTGCGCCAGCGCGGTGGCGAATCACTGCACAGGTGTAGATCGGAGACGTTATGCTTTACACTAAGGGCCACAATTTCTTCCACATCCATAGACTACTCCTCGGAAAATGAACGACATTGCGCATAACCTGGCACAGGTCCGGGACAAAATCTCAGCCGCGGCAACGCGTTGCGGCCGTGCTCCAGAAGAAATTACGTTGCTTGCAGTCAGCAAAACTAAGCCTGCGAGCGCCATCGCAGAAGCGATAGCCGCCGGTCATCGTGCCTTTGGTGAAAACTATGTGCAGGAAGGCGTGGATAAAATTCGCGCTTTCCGGGAACGGGGAAATACAGACCTGCAATGGCACTTTATCGGTCCGCTACAGTCGAACAAAAGCCGTCTGGTAGCAGAGCACTTTGACTGGTGCCACACCATCGATCGTCTGCGCATCGCTACCCGTCTGAGCGACCAGCGCCCTATGGAGATGCCAGCGCTTAACGTGCTGATTCAAATCAACATCAGCGATGAAAACAGCAAGTCCGGCATTACGCTGGGCGAACTGAAGGCGCTGGCGGCAGACGTGGCGGCGCTGCCGCGCTTAACCCTGCGCGGGCTGATGGCTATCCCGGCGCCAGAGTCAAGTTATGAAAGGCAGTTTGCCGTGGCACAGCAAATGGCTGTAGCATTTGAGGCGCTTAAGGCGCGCTATGACACGGTAGACACGCTTTCTCTGGGCATGTCGGACGATATGGAAGCCGCCATCGCGGCAGGCAGCACCATGGTGCGCATCGGCACGGCAATTTTCGGTGCGCGCGATTACCCCCAATAATAAGGAAACCTGAGGAACGCCATGAAGACGTTGACTTTCCTGCTTTCAACGGTCATTGAACTGTATACGATGGCGCTGCTGTTGCGCGTCTGGATGCAGTGGGCCCGTTGTGATTTTTACAATCCATTCTCACAATTTATCGTGAAAATCACGCAGCCCGTTGTGGGGCCGCTTCGCCGCGTCATTCCGGCAATGGGGCCAATTGACAGTTCATCTCTGCTGATGGCGTTTATTCTGAGCGTTATCAAAGCGATCGTGCTGTTTATGGTCATCACTTTCCAGCCGATTATCTGGATTTCAGCCGTTCTGATCCTGGTTAAAACCGTCGGCTCGCTGATCTTCTGGGTCCTGCTGGTGATGGCGATCATGAGCTGGGTAAGCCGGGGCCGTAGCCCGGTGGAGTACGCGTTGATTCAGCTGACTGAACCGTTGCTGCGTCCGATTCGTAGCCTGCTGCCTGCAATGGGTGGAATCGACTTCTCCCCGATGCTTCTCGTTCTGCTGCTGTACGTGCTGAATATGGGTATCGCGGAACTGTTACAGGCGACGGGTAATATGCTGCTGCCGGGGCTGTGGATGGCGTTATGAGTGCAGTTAGCCCCTGCGCCGACGGGCTGGTTTTGCGGCTGTACATTCAGCCGAAAGCCAGCCGCGACAGTATTGTTGGGCTGCATGGCGACGAGCTAAAAGTCGCCATCACTGCCCCGCCGGTTGACGGCCAGGCGAATGCGCATCTGACCAAATATCTGGCTAAACAGTTTCGCGTCGCTAAAAGCCAGGTCATCATTGAGAAAGGTGAACTTGGCCGGCATAAACAGGTAAAAATCCTTAACCCGCAATCTATCCCGACGGAAGTCGCGGCTCTGAAAGAACAGGACTAAACCATGCAGAAAGTTGTTCTCGCCACCGGTAACGCCGGTAAAGTGCGCGAGCTGGCCTCGCTATTAAATGATTTTGGGCTGGACGTGGTGGCCCAGACCGAGCTGGGCGTGGACTCCGCCGAAGAGACCGGCCTGACGTTTATCGAAAACGCCATTCTGAAAGCGCGCCACGCCGCGCAGATCACCGGACTGCCCGCGATAGCCGATGACTCCGGTCTGGCCGTGGATTTTCTGGGCGGTGCGCCGGGGATTTACTCCGCCCGCTATTCCGGGGTGGACGCCACCGACCAGCAGAATCTGGAAAAGCTGCTTATGGCCCTGAAAGACGTCCCTGACGAACAGCGTACCGCGCAGTTCCACTGCGTGCTGGTCTACATGCGTCACGCGGAAGATCCCACGCCGATTGTCTGTCACGGCAGCTGGCCGGGCGTGATCACCCGTGAAGCGGCGGGCAACGGCGGCTTTGGTTACGACCCGATTTTCTTTGTCCCGACCGAGGGAAAAACCGCTGCGGAACTCACCCGCGAAGAGAAAAGCGCGATCTCCCACCGTGGACGCGCCCTGAAACTGTTACTGGAAGCACTGCGTAATGGCTAATTTGCCGCCTCTGAGTCTTTATATTCACATCCCATGGTGCGTGCAGAAATGCCCGTACTGCGATTTCAACTCGCACGCGCTGAAGGGCGAAGTGCCGCACGATGATTACGTCGCGCATCTGCTGGCCGATCTGGATGCCGATGTATCGTACGCACAGGGACGTGAAGTGAAGACCATTTTTATTGGTGGCGGTACACCGAGCCTGCTTTCAGGCCCGGCGATGCAGACGCTGCTGGATGGCGTGCGCGCACGCCTGAACCTGGCAGTGGATGCTGAAATTACGATGGAAGCCAACCCCGGTACCGTTGAGGCCGACCGTTTTGTCGAGTATCAGCGTGCGGGCGTGAACCGTATCTCTATCGGCGTGCAGAGCTTTAGCGAGCCAAAGCTGAAGCGTCTGGGGCGTATCCACGGCCCGGAAGAGGCAAAACGCGCGGCGAACCTGGCAACGGGGCTCGGGCTGCGCAGTTTTAACCTCGACCTGATGCACGGCCTGCCGGATCAGTCGCTCGAAGAAGCGCTGGACGATTTGCGTCAGGCGATTGAACTGAACCCGCCGCATCTGTCGTGGTATCAGCTGACCATTGAGCCTAACACCCTGTTTGGTTCCCGTCCTCCGGTGCTGCCGGACGATGACGCGCTGTGGGATATCTTCGAGCAGGGCCACCAGCTTTTGACCGCGGCGGGGTATCAGCAATACGAAACGTCGGCGTATGCGAAGCCGGGCTATCAGTGTCAGCACAATCTGAACTACTGGCGTTTTGGTGATTATCTGGGAATTGGCTGCGGCGCACATGGCAAAGTGACCTTCCCGGACGGACGCATTCTGCGTACCGCTAAAACGCGTCACCCGCGCGGGTATATGGAAGGCCGCTACCTGGAGCGTCAGCACGACGTCGAGGCGGCGGATAAGCCGTTTGAGTTCTTTATGAACCGCTTCCGTCTGCTGGAAGCCGCACCGCGCGCGGAATTTACGCGTTATACCGGGCTGCCGGAGTCAGTGATTCGTCCGCAGATTGACGAGGCGCTGGCGCAGGGGTATCTGACCGAGTGTGATGAGTCCTGGCAGATCACCGAGCACGGCAAGCTGTTCTTAAACTCCCTTCTTGAGCTGTTCCTCGCTGAAAATCCTGAAGGCTGATTCAGAATTTTACATCCCGTTCTGCTGGCTGAGGGAAAGGCTGGCAGAGTGTGGGGATGGAAAAATCAAAACAACTCTGCAACAAATGACACCCGAAGAATTACGCCTCTGGTATTTGCTCAGAGGTCGTCGTTTCTTCGGGTATAAGTTTCGTCGTCAGATGCCGGTTGGGCCGTATATCGTGGATTTTGCCTGCTTTAAGGCGAAGCTGATTATTGAGCTGGACGGTGGGCAACATCAGGATGAGGAGAACTATGATTCACGTCGTACCGCGTTTTTGAATACGAACGGATGGGAAGTCGTACGGTTCTGGAATAATGAATTCAGGACTAATGAGGAGCAGGTGCTGATGGCTATTTTGCAACGATTGCAATGCCTGATGCCCTCACCCTAACCCTCTCCCACAGGGAGAGGGAACTGGTTACTCCCTCTCCCTGTGGGAGAGGGCCGGGGTGAGGGGTCCTTCGCGCAGAGGCGTTACTTCAACGTCCCCACCAGCGCCTTCCGGCTGTCTTCCAGAGACACCACGCGTTTACACACGTCTTTGCCGAACTGCTGGAAATCGGCTTCCTGATTCTTCCACTCGTTCTGAATCGAGGTTTGCAGTCCGCCCAGGCTACCCAGTACACCCTGCAACGGATTACCGCCACCCTTCAGCACCGCTTTGGCGCCCATCTCGTTGATGCTGTCCTGGAGAATGCCGCCCATCGCCTGGTTCACCAGCTGCTGACCGTCGGCACGCACCTGATCGATCGCCTTATAGTGGAACGTCAGGCCATCAGAGCGCGTCTCGATAATACGGTTCATCTGCTCTTTCAGCTGTTTATCCAGCTTCGTCAGGCGGGTGCGCATATTGCTGCTCTCCCCCACCTCTTTGGTGATGATTTTATCCAGCGCCACGCGGCTCTTTTCAACGCGGGTCAGCGCGCCATCGTTGATCCAGGGCAGCGCGGTACGCAACTCGGCCTGGTAGTCCATCGCCTGCTCGCGCTGAGCGGCCGTCAGGTTTTGCGGTTTGCCGTTAAAGGTCACGTTGCCATCCGGCGTAATCACCAGATTGCCATTCTCGCCCTTAACCTGCACGGTTTGCGGACTCAGCACCACGTCATCACGCGGGGTGACGCTACATTTATACTCCGCATGGGCGGTGGATCCGATTGCCAGTAAAGCAACAGCCAGCAACGTTTTGCGCATCTTTAACACTCCCTCAGACAAAATGGGCCAGCTAATGCTGGCCCGTTCTTGCTTTATTAGTCCCACCAAACGTCGAAAAGTTCGCTAACGCGGACATCTTCCAGTTTGTGGTCTTCAAGCCATTTGCGTACCAGCGCCTGATGCTCTTCGGTGCATTTCCCCACTTCCTGGGTGCAAATCAGACCTTCCCACGCCAGATAGCCGCTACCGTCGAAGGCCAGCTTGTTTGGCTCGATCACCTCGTTGATGAACGCATCAACGTCCTGATCGATCTGCTCAACGCTGGTGCCTTCCGGGAAACGCCAGGCAACGGAGAAACCCACTTCCTGGAATTCTTCGATGTGCATCTTTTTACGCAGACGACGGCTACGATTCTTTGCCATTATTTCACCCTCTCGAACATTAAGTCCCATACGCCGTGACCAAGACGATGGCCACGCTGTTCAAATTTTGTCACCGGACGTGAATCCGGACGCGGTACGTAGTCGTTGCTTTCAGACTGATTTTTATACCCGTCCAGGGACGACATCACTTCCAGCATATGTTCCGCATAAGGTTCCCAGTCGGTTGCCATGTGGAAAACGCCGCCCAGCTTGAGCTTACTTTTCACCAGCTCGGCAAACGGCGCCTGAACGATACGGCGTTTATTATGACGCGCTTTGTGCCATGGGTCAGGGAAAAAGAGCTGAACCATGTTCAAAGAATTGTCAGGAATCATTTTGTGCAGCACTTCCACCGCGTCGTGACACATGACGCGCAGGTTCTCAACGCCCTCTTCGTGGGCCGTTGCCAGGCACGCACCGACGCCCGGCGAGTGTACTTCAATACCGAGGAAGTTCTGCTCCGGGCGCGCTTTTGCCATGGTCACCAGCGAGGTGCCCATGCCAAAACCAATCTCCAGCGTCACTGGCGCGTCGCGGCCAAACAGGTCGGTGAAGTCGAGCGGTTGCTCGCTGAACTCAACGCCCATCACCGGCCAGTAGTTGTCCAGCGCGTGTTGCTGCCCTTTTGTCAGGCGCCCCTGACGGCGGACAAAGCTGCGAATACGGCGCAGCGGGCGACCGTTTTCATCAAATTCCGGTGAAATGACGTCGTTTTTCATAAAAGAGTTGTCTGCTTGTGAGAATGTTCGGGAAACGGGCATTATCCAAAGTTAAGGCTTCTATGCAAGCATGGGAAAGATCCGGTTTACAGCAGATTGACGCTGTGCTGCAATCTGCGTCCCTGATTAAGCGAATCGATGACCATGCAAGCCTCTCAATTTTCAGCCCAGGTGCTGGACTGGTACGACAAATACGGGCGTAAAACCCTGCCCTGGCAAATTGAAAAAACGCCTTACAAAGTATGGCTCTCCGAGGTGATGTTGCAACAAACGCAGGTCGCGACGGTCATTCCTTACTTCGAGCGTTTTATGGCGCGCTTCCCGACAATCACCGATCTGGCCAACGCGCCGCTGGACGAGGTACTGCACCTGTGGACAGGCCTCGGCTATTACGCCCGCGCGCGCAACCTGCACAAAGCCGCACAGCAGGTCGCCACCCGCCACAACGGTAAATTTCCGGAGACCTTTGACGAGGTGGCGGATTTGCCCGGCGTCGGGCGTTCAACCGCAGGCGCAATCCTCTCCCTCTCTTTAGGCAAACATTTCCCTATTCTCGACGGCAACGTCAAGCGCGTGCTCGCACGCTGCTACGCCATAGATGGATGGCCGGGCAAGAAAGAGGTTGAGAAACGCCTGTGGGAGATCAGTGAAGCGGTCACTCCGGCGAAAGGGGTGGCGCGTTTTAACCAGGCGATGATGGATCTGGGCGCGATGGTCTGCACCCGTTCAAAACCGAAGTGCGAACTTTGCCCGGTAAACAACCTCTGCATGGCCTATGCGAACCACACCTGGGCGCAGTATCCGGGGAAAAAACCGAAGCAGACGCTGCCTGAACGCACCGGGTACATGCTGCTGATGCAGCATGGCGACGAGGTGTTTCTCGCTCAGCGCCCGCCGAGTGGCCTGTGGGGTGGTCTATACTGCTTCCCACAGTTTGAGGATGAAGCCTCACTTCGGGCATGGCTTGAACAGCGCGGCATTGCGGCCGATACCCTGACGCAACTCAACGCGTTCCGTCATACCTTCAGCCATTTCCATCTGGATATTGTGCCGATGTGGCTTCCCGTGTCCTCATTCACGTCGTGCATGGATGAAGGCACCGCTCTCTGGTATAACTTAGCGCAACCGCCATCAGTCGGGCTGGCGGCTCCCGTGGAGCGCCTGTTACAGCAATTACGTGTCGGTGCAATGGTTTAGCATCGGCAAGACAAAGAGGAATGAGTATGGCCAGAACCATTTTTTGTACTTTCCTACAGCGCGACGCTGAAGGCCAGGATTTCCAGCTCTACCCGGGCGACCTGGGTAAGCGCATTTACAACGAGATCTCCAAAGAAGCCTGGGGACAGTGGCAGAAGAAGCAGACCATGCTGATCAACGAGAAAAAGCTCAGCATGATGAACCCGGAACACCGCAAACTGCTGGAGCAGGAGATGGTGAACTTCCTGTTCGAGGGTAAAGACGTACATATCGAAGGCTATACGCCACCGGAAAAATAATACTCTGCGGCTGCTGCCCGGCGGCGCTGCGCTTGCACGGGCCTACGGTTTTGTAGGCCGGGTAAGCGCAGCGCCACCCGGCAACAGCAACCCCAAAGCAAACACAACACGCACTCCCGGAATGATGAAAAAACTTTTAGCGCTAGCCCTTGTTGCGCCGTTGCTTGTGTCTTGTTCTTCCAAAAAAGGCGATGAATACAACGAAGCCTGGGTCAAGGACACCAACGGTTTTGACATTTTGATGGGGCAGTTTGCCCACAACATCGAGAACATATGGGGATTTAACGAAGTTCTTATTGCCGGACCGAAGGACTACGTTAAGTACACCGACGCCTATCAGACCCGTAGCCACATCAACTTCGATGACGGTACGATTACGGTTGAAACCATCGCAGGGACTGAACCTGCGGCGCATTTACGTCAGGCCATCATCAAAACCCTGCTGATGGGCGACGATCCGGGGTCTATCGACCTCTACTCTGATGCCGATGACATCACCATCTCCAAAGAGCCGTTTCTGTATGGCCAGGTCGTTGACCAGACCGGTCAGCCGATCCGCTGGGAAGGCCGCGCCACGAAATTTGCCGACTACCTGCTGCAAACGCGCCTGAAAAGCCGCACCAACGGCCTGAAAGTGATCTACAGCGTCACGATCAACCTGGTGCCGAACCACCTCGACAAGCGTGCGCATAAGTATCTGGGCATGGTGCGTCAGGCGTCGCGTAAGTATGGCGTGGATGAGTCGCTGATCCTGGCGATTATGCAGACCGAGTCCTCGTTCAACCCCTACGCGGTAAGCCGTTCCGACGCGCTGGGGCTGATGCAGGTTGTACAGCACAGCGCCGGTAAAGACGTGTTCCGCGCACAGGGGAAATCCGGCACGCCGAGCCGCAGCTACCTGTTCGATCCGCAAAGCAACATTGATACCGGTACGGCCTACCTGGCGATGCTGAACAATGTCTACCTGGGCGGGATTGATAACCCAACCTCACGCCGCTATGCGGTGATCACCGCCTATAACGGTGGCGCGGGCAGCGTGCTGCGCGTCTTCTCAAATGACAAAGTGCAGGCCGCGAACATCATCAACAGCATGGCGCCGGGGGATGTCTACTCAACCCTCACCACCCGCCACCCGTCTGCGGAATCACGCCGCTATCTGTATAAGGTGAATACGGCGCAGAAGAACTACCGTCGCCGCTAGTCAACACACCTTCTCCTGCAATGAGAAGGTGTTCTGCTTCCCCTCTCCCTGTGGGAGAGGGCCAGGGTGAGGGCATCAGACCGCACCCATCTCATCCCACCCATACGAAAATGCTATTTGCATCACAATCCAGACTGCAAATTAATGTGGATTGCATTTTTTTGCGGGAGGTAACAAAACATATCGTTGCCAACTGATAGAATTGCATCAAATAACAACCCTGAATGTTCCCAAAACAACATATCTCCCGCTCACTTGTGAGGAAAGTAACATGAACCTTAAGCTGCAGCTTAAAATCTTGTCGTTTCTGCAGTTCTGCCTGTGGGGTAGCTGGCTGACTACACTCGGCTCCTATATGTTTGTGACGCTCAAGTTCGATGGTGCGTCGATCGGTGCCGTTTACAGCTCGCTGGGTATTGCGGCTGTCTTCATGCCAACGCTGCTCGGTATCGTGGCGGATAAATGGCTAAGCGCGAAATGGCTGTATATGCTTTGCCACCTGGTGGGTGCGGGGACGCTGTTTATGGCGGCCGAAGTGACCACGCCGGGGGCGATGTTCATGGTGATCCTGCTTAACTCGCTGGCCTATATGCCAACGCTTGGCCTGATCAACACCATCTCCTACTATCGCCTGAAATCTGCCGGTCTGGATATCGTCACCGACTTCCCGCCAATCCGTATCTGGGGCACCATCGGCTTTATCATGGCGATGTGGGGCGTGAGCTTCGCGGGCTTCGAGCTGAGCCATATGCAGCTCTACATCGGCGCGGCGCTCTCCGTACTGCTGGCGCTGTTCACCCTGACACTGCCCACCATTCCGGTATCTAATCAGCAGAAAAACCAGAGCTGGAGCACCATGCTTGGCCTGGACGCCTTCGCACTGTTTAAAAACAAGCGCATGGCGATCTTCTTTATCTTCTCCATGCTGCTGGGCGCGGAACTGCAAATCACCAACATGTTCGGTAATACCTTCCTGCACAGCTTCGATAACGATCCGCTGTTTGCCGGGAGCTTTATCGTCGAACACGCGTCGGTGATGATGTCCATCTCGCAGATCTCCGAGACGCTGTTCATCCTGACCATCCCGTTCTTCCTGAGCCGCTACGGTATCAAGAACGTCATGCTGATCAGTATCGCCGCCTGGATGTTGCGCTTCGGTCTGTTCGCCTATGGCGACCCAAGCGCGTTCGGCACCGTGCTGCTGGTTCTGTCGATGATTGTTTACGGCTGTGCCTTCGACTTCTTCAACATCTCCGGCTCGGTGTTTGTGGAAAAAGAGGTGAAACCTGAAATCCGCGCCAGTGCGCAGGGCATGTTCCTGATGATGACCAACGGCTTCGGCTGTATTCTGGGCGGCGTGGTGAGCGGTAAAGTGGTTGAGATGTACACCACCAACGGCATCACCAACTGGCAGCCAGTGTGGCTGATCTTCGCCGGGTACTCGCTGGTGCTGTTCTTCGCGTTCATCGCGCTGTTCAAGTACAAGCACGTGCGCGAGCCGCACGGTGCACAGCCGATCGCGCATTGATTGTTGTGCCCGGTGGCGCTGCGCTTACCGGGCCTACAAAACCAGACCGTAGGCCGGGTAAGGCGTAGCCGCCACCCGGCTATTTTATTCCAGAAAGCACCCACCCCACCGACAGCAAATCCGCGCTGCCGCCCGGGCTCAGATTGCGTTCAATCAATGCCTTATCCATCTTCAGCAACGCCTCGCAGTCCCAGCCGTTAGCCAGTAATTCCCGCGCGTAGCCCTGAACGTAGCGCAGCCCCTCAATGCTGCCGCGCGAAACGAGATTGCTGTCCTGATTTACCGCCATCAGGCGCAACAGCAGGCCGTGAAGCGACTGACCGTTCCACGCATCCAAAGCCTTACGCACCGTGGCAAAGCCGCTTTCTGCCTCGCCACGCGCGCCGGTTAAACCGTACAGCTGAAACTGCCGCTCCCCCGCCGTTGCATGCCCGCTGCGCCCGGCCAGCTCCCTCGCCACCAGCCCACGACAGATGTTACTTACCTCACAACAGAGGCTATCCGCAGAGATATTTTTCACACGCCCGGCGGCGAAGCAGAGCAAACCGAGGGCAAAAATCCCGCCCTTGTGGGTATTTACCCCGCCCGTGGCGGCGTACATTGCCTGCTCGCAGGCCATTCCCATTGGGCGAAGAATCCGCAACTGCCGATCGGCAGGTTTGGCCGCATGTGCTTCACCCAGTTCCGCAAACCGGGCAAACCACGGCGTAATCGCCATAATGCTGCGGACAAACAAGGCATGGTCCATATCGCGATGGGAGCCGTTATTGAGCCTGTCCACCAGCCCCGGTTTTGGCGTCAGCTCCAGCTCCTGCCACAGCGCATCTGCGGCAAGCGCAGGGAGATCAACCGGGCGCGGTTCAGTCGCGAGCAAACCAGTCATCGATCATCTTCTCCACGCGGGAAACCACCTGCTCAGCGGGGTGATTGCGCGAACGGGAACAGGCGTGGGCGGGCTCGTCACAGATCAGGCAGCGTCTGAGATTCTCCCCCAGCGACTGACGGCCCACGTGGCCGTTTTCAGGGCAGATCACATCCAGATCCCACAGCCTGCCGAGTGGGTGCGTCTGCTCCAGTTCTGCACAGTGCGCCTTAATTTCCGCCGCCGGATGCGCGATGCACCACAAGGCTTCAGGTCCGGTGGGTAGCCACAGCACCTTACGGTCCAGCACCTGCCAGCGGTTTTCCCACAGCAGCTGGTCGCACATTTGCAGCGCCACGCCCATGGTGTTGCGATAGCGAAGGCTGTCTTTGATTTCCCCGGGCGTAACCAGCGTGAGGGAGATCACCGGTTGTTGATAGTGCGCAAGCATGTCAGCCTGGCGCGCTGCGCGGCGCTCTTTCGCCGCCAGCAGTTCGTCCAGGCTGACACCCGTCCGCACGGGTGTCGCAATAGTCACACTTCCTCCTTTACCTGTCGAACGGTGTCGATCACGCTGCCGTCGCGGTAGCGGATCACCCCGACGATTTTGTCGGTGAACTCAATCGGTTTCGGTACGCCTGTCAACGAAATCGCTCGCTCATACAGCGCGTTGATATCTACAACCTTCAGCCCTGCTTCCATAAGTCGTTCGCGGATCTCCGGGCGCGCCGGGTTGACCGCAATACCGTGGTCGGTGACCAGCACGTCAATGCTCTCCCCCGGCGTGAGGCGGGTGGTAACGCGCTTCACGACGGTCGGGATGCGGCTTCGCAGCAGCGGCGCGACCACAATGGTCAGGTTGGCTGCCGCCGCCACGTCGCAGTGTCCGCCGGATGCGCCACGCATCACGCCATCGGAGCCGGTGATGACATTGACGTTAAAGTCGACGTCGATTTCCAGGGCGCTGAGGATCACCACGTCGAGCTGGTCGCAGCTTGCCGCCTTGCTGCCGGGGTTGGCGTAGACGTTGGTGGAGATCTCCACGTGGTTCGGGTTGCGCGCCAGCGAGGCCGCTGCCTGGCCGTCAAAGCACTGGGTGTCGAGCAGCTTTTCGATGAGCCCCTTCTCGTGCAGATCCACCAGGCTGCCGGTGATGCCGCCAAGGGCGAAGCGCGCCTTCACGCCGCCGCGCTCCATCTTCTCTTCCATAAAACGGGTGCAGGCGGTGGCCGCTGCGCCGGAGCCGGTCTGCATCGAGAAGCCCGGTTTGAAATAGCCAGAGTGTTCAATCACGTCCGCCGCATAGCGGGCGATCATCAGCTCGCGCGGATTGCTGGTGACGCGCGCCGCGCCGACGCTGATTTTCGCCGGGTCGCCCACGCTCTCCACCTGCACGATGTAGTCCACCTGATCCTGCACCAGGCTGGCGGGCATATTGGGGAATGGCACCAGCGCTTCGGTCAGCAGCACCACCTTACGGGCAAAGTGCGCATCCACCATGGCGTAGCCCAGCGAACCGCAGCACGATTTTCCGTGCGTGCCGTTGGCGTTGCCAAACTCATCGCTGCACGGCACGCCGAGAAACGCCACGTCGATGTTCAGCTCGCCGTCCTGAAGCAGCTTCACGCGCCCGCCGTGGGAGTGAATTTGCACCGGCTCGTCCATCAGCCCATGGGAGATGGCATCCGCCAGCCTGCCGCGCATGCCGGAGGTGTAAATCCGGGTGATGACGCCACTCTCGATATGCTCGATCAGCGCGTCATTGCAGGTCATCAGCGAGCTGGAAGCCAGGGTCAGATTTTTGAAGCCCATCCGCGCCAGCAGCGCCACGACGGTGTTGATCACCCGGTCGCCTTCGCGAAAGGCATGGTGGAAGGAGATGGTCATCCCGTCCTGCAAGCCGCTGCGCTTAACCGCCTCTTCAATTGAGGCGCAGAGCTTGCGGCTGTGCTTCGCCTCGCTGTCCGCCAGCCACGGCGTCGCGCTGTGGGCGGTATCAAAGGGTTTCAGATCCCGCAGATGGGGGAAATTTACATGGAGAAGTTCTGTCTGATTCATTATGTCATCCTTACCGACGCACGCCAGAGGCCGCCGCGCGCTCCAGCACCACCTGCGCGTGGTTAATAATCGGTGCATCCACCATTTTGCCGTTGAGCGACACCACGCCCAGGCCGTTACGCTCGCCCTCTTCTGCCGCCTCAATCACCCTTTTGGCGTGATCCACCTCTTCCTGAGTCGGGGCGTAGGCGTTGTGCAGCAGGTCTATCTGGCGCGGGTTAATCAGCGATTTGCCGTTGAAGCCCATCTTGCGGATCAGGTCGACCTCGCGCAGGAACCCGGCTTCGTCGTTAACGTCGGACCACACCACGTCGAAGGCGTCGATACCGGCGGCGCGTGCGGCGTGCAGCACGGCGCAGCGGGCATAGAACAGCTCGGTGCCGTCGCCGCGCTCGGTCTGCATGTCCATCACGTAGTCAAAGGCGGCCAGCGCGATGCCGATCAGGCGCGGGGAGCTGCGGGCAATCGCCACGGCGTTGATAACGCCAATGGCCGATTCAATCGCCGCCATCACGCGGGTGGAACCCACTTCGCGCCCGCACTCCTGCTCAATGCGCTCGAGGTGGCCTTCCAGCTCGTAGATGTCGTCCGGCGTGTCGGTTTTCGGCAGACGAATAACGTCCACGCCCGCGCGCACGGCGGCCTCCAGATCCAGCAGGCCAAACGGCGTGCTCAGCGGGTTAATGCGCACCACGGTTTCGATATCCTGATACATCGGGTGCTGCAACGCGTGGAACACCAGCATGCGTGCGGTGTCTTTCTCGCGCAGGGCCACGGCGTCCTCAAGGTCAAACATGATGGAGTCGGGGCGGTAGATAAAGGCGGTAGAGAGCATGGCGGCATTGGCGCCTGGCAGGAACAGCATACTGCGGCGGAGTTTGCTCATTTCAGCGCCCCCCAGTTGATGGCCTGTTCATCGGCGGCACGCAGAAGCGCGCTTTGCAGGCGAGCGCGGATCACACAGTCCAGCGCCCCTTTGTCGTCAATAATGATTAATCCCTGGTGCACGTTCATGGCGCGCAATGTGTCGTTGACCACCTGGCGTATCTGCTCGCCAAACTGCTTAATCACTTCACTGTGGATGACAATCTCCAGCTCACCGTGAGCGGGGGCGATTTTCACCATCAGGTCGCTGGACTCCTGCGTTCCGGCCAGCGCCTCCCTTACAATATTCATGATAAATTCCTGATAGTTATGCGACTTCCGCACTCGCACGATAATGTGCTTCGAGGTGCGCGAAGGTGGAGTCCGGGACAATCTCCCGGATCCGGGAAAACTGCTGTGTCTTGAGTAAACGGCGCACTTCCGAGGCCGAAATGGCGTTGCCGGTGGCCTTGATGCGCGGCATCTCCACCACCTCAATATGCGAGGCCAGAAGGTCGTGCAGCGTCTGGTTGTACTGGCGGGTGATGTCGCAGAACGGCTCCGAGCCGATGAAGCGGTGCGTGATGCCCAGCGCCGGGGCGATATAGTCCCGGAAGATCAGCACGTCGATCTCGCTCCACGCCTGCTGCACTTTGCCGGTCTCCTTCAGGAAGTAGGCCGGGAAGGTGGCGCGGGAGATGATGTACTGCGAGCCTTCATGCACCACCACGTTCGGCAGATGCGCCACGCCCGCACGCACCATCTCAATGCGCGCGCTGAACGGGAAGAACGAGGCGTCTTCACGCACCACAAACAGATGCAGGGCATCGCACTGCGTCGCCGCCTGCTCCACCAGATGACGATGGCCGAGGGTGAAGGGATTGGCGTTCATCACGATCGCGCCCGTTTTTTCCCCACACCTGCGCTTAGCGCGCAGGGATCGGCAGTAGCGCGCGATCCCCTGCGGAGTGTTCTCCATTAGCACCGCGTTGTTCCCGCTCTGGGCAATCGGCCAGAAACCGCTGCGGCCAAAGCGCTCCTTATTGCACGGACGGGTGCAGAGGAAGAGGTGAAAATGGCCGCGCTCCAGCGCCGCGTTTTCCACCTCTGCCAGCAGACGCGCGCTGAGGTTTTCCCCACGAAGCTGCTCGTTGACCGCCACGCATTTGATGACGTTGGCAGCCAGCCCGGCGCAACCCACCAGCTGCGCGCCGGACCAGGCTTCGACAAAGAGCGTGATGTCGTTGTCCAGGCCAAGGCCGCTGTCTGCCAGCAGGTAGCGGATCTGGCTTAAGCGTTCCGGGTGTTTCGCCACAACGGTGTGCCGAAAATCAATGGGTTGCGATTGCATGCTGCCGCCTTACTCAGTGCGCTGCCGCGAGCCCGACGGCTGGCGCTTCCACGATCACGTTGCTCAGATGACCGATATGCTCGATCTCCACCTCAATTCGATCCCCCTCCTTCATAAACAGCGGCGGGTTGCGCTTTTTACCCACGCCACCAGGCGAGCCGGTGATGATCACGTCGCCCGGGCTGAGACGGGTGAAGGTGCTGATATACTCGATCAGTTCCGCCACCTTGTGGATCATGCTGCTGGTGTTGTCCTCCTGCACCATGCGGCCGTTCAGCCAGGTGCGGATCGCCAGGCTGTGCGGGTCCGGGATCTCATCCGCCGTCGCCATCCACGGGCCGAACGCCCCGGTCTGGCGCCAGTTTTTCCCGGCGGTGAACCAGGTGTGCTGCCAGTCGCGGGCGGAGCCGTCCATGTAACAGCTGTAGCCCGCCACGTGGCGCAGGGCGTCGTCGCGGCTGATGTTCTCCCCGCCTTTGCCGATGATCACCGCCAGCTCGCCTTCGTAGTCGAACTCGCTGGAGTGGCGCGGCTTCAGCACCGGCTCGTTGTGGCCGGTCTGTGAATCCGGGAAGCGGACAAACAGCGTCGGGGCCGGGTTGTGCTGGTCAAACTCCTTGCGCTTGTCGGCATAGTTCATGCCCACGCAGAGGATTTTTTCCGGCTGGACAATCACCGGTAAGAAGGTGATGGCGTTCAGCGGTACATCCACCGCGTCGTTCAGAAAACGGGTGGCCTGCGCCAGCCCGTTCCCCTGCAACAGTGCTTTAAGGTCGCCATAGCGGTCGCCCAGGCGGCGGCCCAAATCAATCACGCCTTCGGCCTGTACGATGCCGTAGCTGCGTTTTCCCTGGTATAAAAAGCTTGCGAGTTTCATTGTTCTTTCCTGAAAACTTAAACGAGGAAGTTGCCCAGAATCAGCAGTGAGACAGAGACGTTAATCGCGCCGCCGATACGGGTAGCAATCTGGGCGAATGGCATCAGGCTCATGCGGTTGCCTGCGGTCAGGATCGCCACGTCACCGGTGCCGCCCTGCCCGCTCTGACAGCAGGAGACGATGGCGACATCAATCGGGTGCATACCAATCTTTTTGCCAACGAAGAATCCGGTCGCCACCAGCGCGGAAACGGTGCTGACAATCACCAGCAGGTTGCTGACGGTGAACGCCGCCACCAGTTCATGCCATGGGGTAATCGCCACGCCGACAGCGAAGAGGATTGGGTAGGTCACGGAGGTCTGGAAGAATTTGTACACCACCTGGGAACCCTCCAGCAGACGCGGAGAGGCGCCGTTGCAGAGCTTCACCAGCACCGCCATAAACAACATGCCCACCGGCGCTGGCAGACCAATCAGCTTGTGACCGAGCATGCCCAGCATGTACAGCAGCACCGCCAGCAGCGCGCCCGAGGCGATGGTCGTCACGTCCGCTTTGCCGGAGAACGCAGGTTGGGAAACAGTGGCATCAGCGTTGGCGCGATTCGGCATCAGCTGGCCTTCACCGGTCAGGTGCGGGTAGCGTTTACCGAGCTGGTTGAGGCAACCGGAGATAATGATCGCCGTCAGGCCGCCGAGCATCACCATCGGCAGCACGCGGCCGAGCGCCACGCCCTGATCCATATGCAGCAGGGTGGCATAGCCGATAGAGAGCGGGATCGCCCCTTCCCCGACGCCGCCCGCCATGATCGGCAGAATGATAAAGAAGAAGATCTGGAACGGCTCGAGGCCCAGCGCCAGCCCAACACCCATGCCGACAATCATGCCGACGATTTCACCGCACAGCATCGGGAAGAAGATGCGCAGGAAGCCCTGGATCAGCACGGTGCGGTTCATACTCATGATGCTGCCGACGATAATGCAGCAGATATAGAGGTAGAGAATATTGGTGGATTTATAGAATTTGGTCGTGGACTCAACCACCACGTCCGGCAGCAGGCCGTAATAGACCAGCGCGGAAGGGATAAAGGTGGCGCAAATTGCCGCCGCACCGAGCTTGCCGACAATCGGCAGGCGTTTGCCGAATTCACCGCAGGCAAAGCCGAAGAAGGCCAGCGTGGCCACCATGACCACAATGTCGCTCGGCAGTTTTCCGCCCAGGCAATCAATCGCAATCAGCGCGCCCGCCAGAACGAACAGCGGCAGAGGAATAATGCCGATTTTCCAGGTATCCATAATATGCCACCAGCGCTCTTTGAGCGATGGCCGCTGAATATCAATCGGGTCGTGGGTAACAGAGAATGAATCGTCAGTTGTGCTCATAATAAGCCCCTTAGTTATTTTGTGCGTTCAGCTTAGAGTCACAAAGGCTTACTTTATGTGAGGGATGGCATATTAAAAGCGAAGTTTTAATGGACGCTATGGTTTTAATGGTTTCTTTTATTTAATGTGATTTACGCCTTATTTATTGCCGTGGTTTTTATGGTTTCTTTTCTTAACTGAACAAAGAAATAACATTTATTCATTTAACCTTAAGAGGATGAGACTTTCGGAAAAATCTTTTACAGGCTGCGCTGTGCAAGGGATCACAAGTTTTCGGCAAAGCGGGCATCCTGGCCTTAAAAGATGATATATTCAGCCGACCTGTTGATATCTCGCGTGATAGTTATGAAAGTATCGTTTCAGATCAAGCTGTTTATTTCGCTGGTCGCCTTTTTCTCAGTGCTGTTCACATTACTGGGCGGATATTATTATGTCGATGTCGGCAGGCAGCTTTATCAGGAAATGAGCGCGCGCGCAAAAATACAGGCCGAAGAAATTGCGCTTATTCCTACCCTGCGAAAAGAAGTCGAACAAAAGGATATCCTGGGTATCCATGACTTTATGCAGAAAATAGCCGCCCGCAGCGACGCCAGTTTTATTGTGATTGGTGACAATAAGGGGCTGCATCTTTTCCACTCCGTGTTTGCCGACCGGGTAGGCAAAACGCTGGTTGGCGGAGATAACGACGAGGTATTACACGGCAAAAGCACCATCACCATCCGCAAGGGCGGGTTAGGCATTTCGCTGCGCAGCAAAGCGCCCATTTTTAATGATGCCGGGCAGGTGGTGGGGATTGTTTCGGTAGGCTATCTCACGAGCTATCTGGACACCATCACCGTCAACAAGGTGGTTAATATCCTGATTGCCGCCGTGCTGCTGCTTATCGCCCTGTTTATTTTCTCCTGGTTCTTCACCCGCAGCATCAAGAAGCAGATATTCTCTCTGGAGCCGCGCGAAATCGGCCTGCTGGTGCGCCAGCAAAAGGCGATGATGGAATCCATTTATGAAGGGGTGATTGCCATCGACGACGATCTTCGCATTGAGGTGATTAACCAGGCGGCGCGTAAATTATTAGGCTTACGCCAGCCCGCCCGCGAACTGCGGGGTCAGCTCATCAGCCAGGTGATCGCGCCCGTTCCGTTCTTCAACGCGCAAACCATGCTTGCGAAAGACACCCACGATGAGATCTGTCGCTTTAACGATCTCACAGTTATTGCCAGCCGGGTGCGGATCATGCTGGAAGATGCGTTGCAGGGCTGGGTGATCACCTTTCGCGATCGCAACGAGATCGACTCGCTCAGCGCCCAGCTCAGCCAGGTGAAGCGCTACGTTGATAACCTGCGCATCATGCGCCATGAACAGCTGAACCGCATGACTACGCTGTCCGGCCTGCTGCATATGGGCCGTTATGACGAAGCGATTCGCTACATACAGGCGCAGTCGGAACACGCTCAGGAGCTGCTGGACTTTATCTCGTCCCGCTTTAGCTCTCCGACGCTGTGTGGTTTGCTGCTTGGAAAGGCCGCCCGCGCGCGTGAAAAAGGCGTTGAGCTGAGTTTCGACCCGGCCTGCCGGGTGGATAAACCGTTCCTGCCGCTGCTCGAATCGGAACTTATCTCGATCATCGGGAACTTGCTGGATAACGCCATTGAAGCGACCCAGCGTGCACCGCTCCCGCATGCCCCGGTGGACGTGCTGATAAAGCTGAACGAGCAGGAACTGATTATTGAAGTCGCCGACCAGGGCGTCGGCATCACACCGGAGATCCGCGACCGGATCTTTGAGCGCGGCATCACCACCAAAACGCGCGGCGATCATGGTATTGGCCTGTATCTGATTGAAAGCTATGTCACACAGGCTGGCGGTGCAATTGAAGTTGCCGATAACACCCCACGCGGTGCCATTTTCTCACTGTTTATTCCCGCCACGGGAACGGCCCGGCACCCCGTACAGGAACTGGAAGATACCGACTATGCAACATGAACTTATCGACGTACTGATTGTTGAAGACGAGAACGAACTGGCGCAACTGCACGCGGAGCTTATCGGTAAACATCCGCGCCTGAGGCTGGTGGGGATTGCCGCGTCGCTGGCCGACGCGCAGGTACAACTGGAGAGCAAACAGCCGAAGCTGATGCTGTTGGATAACTACCTGCCGGACGGCAAAGGCATCACCCTTATCAGCAACCCGATGCTCACCCGCGCCAACTGCTCGGTGATTTTCATCACCGCCGCCAGCGATATGGACACCTGTAGCCAGGCAATTCGTAACGGCGCGTTCGACTACATCCTCAAGCCGGTTTCCTGGAAGCGCCTGAGCCAGTCGCTGGAACGTTTTGTGCAGTTTGCCGAACAGCAGCGCGTCTGGAAGATCGTCGACCAGCAGAACGTAGATTCACTCTATCAATTGCAGGCGAAAAACTATCGCCTGGACAACGGCAGCAAAGGGATAGAGGAGAACACGCTGGCGCGGGTGCAAATGCTGTTTAACAACAAGGCGGCGCACTGTTTTACGGTGGATGAGGTGGTGAGCGAGACGGGCCTGAGTAAAACCACCACCCGGCGCTATCTGGAACACTGCGTGGAGGTGGGTTTTCTGACGGTGGAGATGCTGTACGGGAAGATTGGGCATCCGAGAAGGATGTACCGCCGCGCAGAAGCCTGACGCAGTATTGTAGGCCCGGTAAGCTTGCGCCGCCGGGCACTCGCCGGGTGGCGCTAACGCTTACCCGGCCTACGTTCAGACATTCAATACGTATCCATACAGCCGCTTAATCCCGTCCGCATCTTTCTCGCTGTAAACGCCCTGCAACTCTGGCGAGAAACCCGGCAGCATATTAATGCCCTCTTCCAGCGCCAGGAAATAGCGCTGTACTGCTCCACCCCAGACTTCCCCGGGCACCACACACAGCACGCCCGGCGGGTATGGCAGCGCACCTTCGGCGGCAATGCGTCCTTCGGCATCACGAATACGCACCAGTTCGACGTTCCCGCGAATGTACTCCTGGTTGGCATCCTGCGGGTTCATCACCACGGCAGGCAGGCTCTCCTGACGGAACATCGCCTTCTGTAAATCCTTCACGTTAAAGCTGACGTAGAGATCGTGCATCTCCTGGCACAGCTGACGGATCGTGTAGTCGCGGTAACGCACCGGGTATTTCTGATAGATAGTCGGAAGCACATCCGCGAGCGGTGTGTCGTCTTCAATATGCTGTTCAAACTGCCCCAGCATTGCCACGAGCTGCATTAGCTTCTCCGCGCTCTCGGCTGGCGTCAGCAGGAACAGGATGGAGTTGAGATCGCACTTCTCCGGCACAATGCCGTTTTCGCGCAGGTAGTGGGCGAGAATGGTCGCCGGAATGCCGAAATCGGTATAGTGACCTGTTTCAGCATCAATGCCCGGCGTGGTCAGCAGCAGCTTGCACGGATCGACGAAATACTGCTCGCGGGCATAGCCTTCAAAACCGTGCCATTTTGCACCCGGATCAAAACTAAAGAAGCGACGCTCGCTGGCGATAGCCTGTGTGGGGTGATCCTGCCATGGCCGCCCCGCCACCACCGGCGGGATAAACGGTTTGATCATATTGCAGTTGGCGATGATGGCCTTGCGTGCTTCAATGCCCAGCTCGACGCACTCCGCCCACAGCCTGCGTCCGCTCTCGCCCTCGTGGATCTTGGCGTTCACGTCCAGCGCAGCAAACAGCGGGTAAAACGGGCTGGTGGAGGCATGCAGCATGAACGCATTGTTCAACCGCTTGTGCGGGCAGAAGCGCGACTGACCGCGAATATGGTTATCCTTTTTATGGATCTGCGACGTTTGCGAGAACCCGGCCTGCTGCTTGTGGACCGACTGGGTCACGAAAATTCCCGGATCGTTCTCGTTCAGTTCCAGCAGAAGCGGAGACGTTTCCGCCATCATCGGGATAAATTGCTCGTAGCCGACCCAGGCGGAGTCAAAGAGGATGTAGTCGCAAAGGTGACCGATCTTGTCGATCACCTGACGGGCGTTGTAGATCGTGCCATCGTAGGTGCCGAGCTGAATGATCGCCAGACGGAACGGGCGCGCCTCGGCGGCTTTCTGCGGCGCGACGTCACGGATCAGTTCCCGCAGCCAGGCCTCATCAAAGCAGTGCTCATCAATCCCGCCGATAAAACCAAACGGATTACGGGCTGCCTCAAGATAGACAGGCGTTGCCCCGGCCTGGATCAGCGCCCCATGATGGTTGGACTTGTGGTTGTTGCGGTCGAACAGTACCAGGTCGCCGCGGGTCAGCAGCGCGTTGGTCACCACCTTGTTGGCCGCCGACGTGCCGTTCAGCACGAAGTAGGTTTTGTCCGCGTTGAATACTTTCGCCGCGAACTTTTGCGCGTGCTTGGCGGAGCCTTCGTGGATCAGCAGATCGCCCAGCTTAACGTCGGCGTTGCACATGTCGGCGCGAAAAACGTTCTCACCGAAGAAATCATAGAACTGCCGCCCCGCCGGGTGTTTTTTGAAAAAGGCACCGTGCTGGTGACCCGGACAGGCAAAGGTGCTGTTTCCCATCGCCACATACTGGCTCAGGGTGTCAAAAAAGGGTGGCAGCAGGTTCTCTTCATACCGGCAGGCGGCAGATTCCAGTTCCAGCAATTCCTGTGCTTTACCCGAGATGATCGCCGTGACACCCTCTGGCACCTCTCCTGGCTCTGTTGAGAACAAAAATACCGGTAACTGAAAGCCCGTACGCTTCAGCAATGCGAGAATGCCGCTGTAGCTTTCAACAACCGTAATGACGACTGCCGCCACATCGGTGAAATCAGTGTTATCCAGCATAACTTTTTCGCGATGCGTAGAAACTTTGGATACCAGCTCACGGCTGACGGCAATTTTCATGGTTTTCATAGGCGCAAATACCCTCACCGAACGGCGAGACAGGAAGGAGAAAATTCGCGCAATCATGTCACCTTTTATTTTCAGGTGCAAGAAGGAATCAGTATGCGTTACGCCTCCCAAAGCTAAGCGTAATCAGGGACGAACGTGCCATAATCATGCAATACCAGTGCTTAAATAACAGGAGTTAAACGTGGTAATTGGACCCTTTATCAATGCGGGAGCCGTATTGCTGGGCGGTGTACTTGGGGCAGTATTAAGTCAGCGCCTGCCGGAGCGTATTCGCGTCTCCATGCCTTCTATTTTTGGCCTGGCGTCGTTAGGGATTGGTATCCTTTTAGTGGTGAAATGCGCCAACCTGCCGGTGATGGTACTGGCGACGCTGCTCGGCGCGCTCATCGGCGAGTTTTGCTATCTGGAAAAAGGTATTAATCACGCGGTAGGCAAAGCCAAAAATCTGATTGCCCGACCAGGCAAGGCAAAGCACGGCACGCACGAGTCGTTTATTCAGAACTACGTTGCGATCATTATTCTGTTCTGCGCCAGCGGCACGGGGATATTCGGTTCGATGCAGGAAGGGATGACCGGCGATCCCAGCATATTGATTGCGAAAGCGTTTCTGGATTTCTTTACTGCCACCATTTTTGCCACCACCCTCGGCATCGCCGTCGCCGCGATTTGTGTGCCGATGTTGCTTATTCAGCTGGCGCTGGCCACCTGCGCCACGCTGATCCTGCCGCTGACAACGCCAGCGATGATGGCAGACTTTACCGCCGTCGGCGGCCTGTTGCTGCTGGCGACAGGGCTGCGCATCTGTGGCATTAAGATGTTTGCAGTGGTGAACATGCTCCCTGCCCTGCTGCTCGCGATGCCGCTTTCCGCGCTCTGGACGCGCTTTTTCGCTTAAGTTTGCGACGAAATGGTGAGAGAGTGTGCAGTCTGCACCGAAAGCAACAAATTTCGTTGACGCCGGAGGGAGGATCGGGTTTAATGCGCCCCGTTGCCCGGATAGCTCAGTCGGTAGAGCAGGGGATTGAAAATCCCCGTGTCCTTGGTTCGATTCCGAGTCCGGGCACCACCTTTCCTTTTTTATGCTTCCTTATAAATCCCCATGTGTTTGTGATTCAATGAGTTAGCGTAAAATCTTTCCTGATCCGTTTTGGTTTATCCCTGTGTATCCGGAAAATTGTGGGTCAGATTGAGGGTTCATTCAGTTCGATGAACGGAGAGACCCTCATGTTGACTAACAGTAAATCCGCGCTGCGAAACCCTCGAAAAGTCTTATAAACTCACCGATGCACAAGGTCTGTACCTGACGGTATCCGCCAGCGGCTCTAAGCTGTGGTATTTCCGCTGTCGTTTTGAAGGTAAGGAAAACCGTCTGGCCTTCGGACCCTATCCGCAGGTTACGCTGGCAGAAGCCCGAGAAAAGCGCGATGCGGCGCGTAAGCTGTTGGTATCCGGTGTTTGCCCTTCCCTGCCCCGTAAGGCGGGAACTGACCCGTCTGGCGCTAGAGCTGAATCTGCACGTCTTTTTGCGCTCCAGTGAGCTACGTCTCGCCCGCTGGGATGAGTTCAATCTGAAGCCCGTATCTGGACGGTGCCTGCACAGCGGGAAGCGGTTAAGGGAGTGAGATTTTCATCGCGTGGCGCGTTCCATGAACAAGCTGATGAGTGAAAACACCATCAAAAAAGCGCTGTGGGTAATTGGCTACGACACCAAAACCGAGGCTTGCGGTCACGGTTTCAGAACAGTGGCCTGTAGCGCCCTGAACGAGTCCGCGTGGTCAAAGGATGCCATTGAGCGTCAGATGAACCGCAAGGAGCGCAACGGCGTACGAGCATAAGGCGGAGCATCTGGAGGCGCGTATGGAGATGATGCAGTGGTGGTCGGATTATCTGGACGTGAACCGCGAGAGATACATTGACCCGTATATTTATGCGCGGCGGCATTAGGCAGCCTGAGCCTGCCGGATGACGGCGTATCTGTCACTGAGTACCCGGTACTACTGCCTGCCTGCATTCAGCCATCATCTGCCATCCCACCGACTGATAACCCTGTCACCCTCCATCTCCCGGCGACTGCCGTATCGACTGCCTTCCCACACAACTTGCTGACGTTCTCCAGGCGCTTAAACATGCTGACGCCTGAACGCCTCTTCCTCGTCCGCCAGTCCGTTGATATGCGCTGCGGCATTGATGTATTTTGGGTGTCACGAAGGATGGGGTACATATCAACATTCTCCATTAGCTGTGAAAATATCTCAATATCTGATAATCCAGATCCCTGGTTATTTCGTGTTATATAGCTTTCCGTGCTTACTTAATGTGCTTGTTATATGTATTCCTGGAAAAGTTGCTGCTATTTAATTACCTTCGAGAAAGATATTTCATGACTTAATAAATTTTATGCAGGCCAGAATTTAAAATAATGACGTTGATTTGAACACGTCATAAATAATCTTCATTATCATATATTTTAGCCTGCGAGTGGTCTTTATAAATCATTACCCAAAAGTTTGTCTGGTTTGATTATACTGTTTTATTTATTGTAACTATATTACCAACTAAATCATTCATGGGGTGATTGAATTTATTTTTTAATATTGCAGGAAAATAACGGTATAATGACTGTCCAATTTGGTAGTTTCGATACTATATAATATGAAGATAGGGACTCACTGATGAATATGAAGCCACTGCCCGGTATAATTTGTATCCTTTTACTGGCCGGATGTACAAAATTATCATCTATTGATGGCAGGAAAACCGGAGCTGCTACACCACGCATGGATGCGATTTCCACTCCCGCATCACAGCTTACTGACCGGGATGTTTTTGGTGATGAGCTGACGCTGGATATTACGGAAGAAGATATTGAGAATGCGGTGGAGGAAGCCTCGAATGGGTTTGAGATCCCGCAAAATTCTGCCATCATTCTGGTGGAATCGGGATCACGTGCACCTGATGTTATCATGCAGAAAGAAATGCAGCGATATTACCGGGTTTCCACTTTCTCCGGTATTCCTGTCGCCAGGAAAAAAAGGGCGGTTAAACCAGCAACGCCTGCAAAGGAAACAGACAGCGACACGGAAAATTTTTCAGACAGCAAAAACGGCGTGATCAATGCCAATTATATGCAGGCGCTGCGATACATCGGTGCAAAAGGAAGGCAAAAAAACATTGTGGTTTACTGGAGCGAACTTGAAGCCGGGAAATATAATGCGGCCATAAAAGAGGTGGTCTGGAAAAAGTATACAGGCGGGAATGTTTCCGGCTCATCGCTGCGCTATCTGATCCGGTTTGCTCTGGTGGATGTTGCGACCGGGGAGTGGGCAACGTACTCACCGGCTAATACAGAATTGATGGCTGTTCCGTTGACCGGAAAAACAGACAATAAAAAAGATATGACAGAACAGCAAATTGCAGATCTGAAAAAGAAAACCTGCAAAATGGTGGTTGAGGATCTGGTCAATCGGTACAGCAATAAAATCTGACGGATACGGACTGTGTCGTTCAGGAATATCTGCCGCCGGTGATTTGCGGTGGCAGGCAGCGGTATGAATATTTTCTCGTATCCGGCTTAACTTTTTTCCCTGAACAGAAACCGCGCCAGTGGCCACGCCGCAGACGAGCGCGAATGCGAACGCGGTAAAGTTGCCTGCACCCAACTTGCGAATCTGCATACGTATCGATAACCCGCACGAACGCGGGAGAACGTCTGTTTCCAGAAATTCTAAAACTTCATAATTCCAGTCGGTATGATGGTTCCGGGCCAAACCGCTGACTTGATATTTTTTTAGAGGGTTCAAGACCTAAAATATCAGGCGCAGAGACAAAAAAGGTCTGGCATTGCGGGCAGTGCATAACGGGTTGTTTATAGCTGTTAAGCAATCTGTAGCCGTAATAATCAAACGCTTCAGCCGAACGTTCACAGCATGAGCATTTCCCCTGAACTTTTTCTGGTTCCGGCATATAAGGGATAACTATACCGGTTAATGATTTATAAACAAGCTCAATAGGATTTATTATCACAACCACCTTCCTTTTAAATTAATAAAATAACATGACACCCACATCAGGAAAAATCTAATTTTTCCAACAAAGAAACATCATCTCAATGCATACAAACCAGTTTCATCTTACGAGCAGAATTGATGGCTTTGTGAAACACGCCATATATAAACCATAAAAAGAAGAATCACAAAACCAATCATATCACCAAGCAATTAACTTATGATTAGCTGGACATTTAATTCTGTCTGATAAGCATATCATTATCTTTTTTAGGCTGGTAAAAATAACCAGAGCCAGAAAATAAAAACATCCGATAATAATTACCACCTGAGTCAACGGACATATATATATCTTTTTTTATACATTTTGATTCTGATTTTATATCAGGGAAACAATAAAATTCATCCTCAGCATCATAAGGTGATAATTTTTGATAACCATCACCAAAATTCCATATATATACAGAAAAATCATTTTCAGGGAGATTGTATTTTTCCAGTATTTTTCTTTCATTTTCTCTCCACCAATTCAGTTTCCCTCTGTCTGTAATAGGGAAGTGTCTGGCGAGAATGTTAAGTTGTTCACCCGGATCGTAATGGATGTCCACGATCTCTACTGGCCTACCTGCCCATAAGTATATAATAAATAATATGACGGCAGTCACAATATGAATGGATTTTTTAGTTATTATCCATGACACAATCACATTCCTCATGCAGAATATTGGACTAATTATATTAAAAAAATATCTCACAAGCAGTATATGTACTGTCAGGAATAATACCCTCTAATACCTGATATTTTTACGGTAGCATTTATCTCTGTAATAAATGGTTTAAAAGCATAGTTCTCTTTCTCATAATGTTGAAGTACAAACCAAATTTTAAAGACATCCCAATGGCTATAAAGCCAATGAGTGATATCATTACTGTCAAGACCAAAGTGATCCTGCATCCTGTAATGTATGGTTGCTTCGTAGGTATTCTTAACCACCTTCAGCGATGTTAACGTAATGTGGGTAGCATACATATCGTGGACAGATAATCCCAGCCCATTTATTTTATCCTGGTTCCTGTCAAACTTAGGCAACACTTTATTTTTAATACCGCTTGTCAATTTTGACCTATGGGATTCAGGATATCCGCCAGCATCAAAATCAATATTTTGATCCAGTACACTCTTTATTGACAGATAGGTACTGTTTACTGATTTATCATTCTCAATTTGTTCTTTAGCAGCCAGATCCAGATCTTTACTTGTAAAGACTCCCGAAGTTCTGTTCTGTAGATGATCAACCATTGCAAGGAATACACTGCGATACCCCATGAATGTAAGTTTCGCACTCTCCAGTCTGAAATCGCTGAACAAATTACTGACGACTTCAGCATCAGAAAGAGGTTGAGGAAATTGTGTTACTCCAGGTATAAAAAATTGATTCCGCCAGGGATCAATGGTATCTGATACCTGCTCCAGATGATAATCATTGCGCAATTGCTGTTCTGTTAAATCACCATATTTCATATCCTCAGCCGATTCATCATCCATAAGATGTTTGGTTTTAAATATCATAGTGGGGAACTTCAGTAATGGAACTTTCATAGTATTGCCTTTTTATCCTAAAACGCATCTTCTGTTAAATAAACATCTTCCATAAATAATCTATTAAATTATCTACAGTACATAGTGAGTGGACCGAAGGTCCCCCTTCACCAGGCTTATATGGCCCCCGTCGTGCTCTGCTCCTGCCTGCCCTCCACCGTCACCTTTCCGTCATGGTTGCTGTCCATAGCGTCCATCAGTTCCCGGTAAAAGGGCGGTACATCATGTCGCCGCTGCGGTTTCCTCCAGCGGCTGAAAACCCAGCTTCTGAAAATCGTACTGTCCGGCCTCTTCATATCCATCACCGCTTCGATCCATCTGTAATCGGCACTGTGGCTTCCTTCGGCAGAACATGCTGAGCGTCCACTGCTGCCAACATAATGGTAAATGCCTACTACCCTATTCCTGCACCAGCATTTCGTCTTCATGGCCCTGCACATAGATGTTGCCGACAGAATCAGCAGTAAATGCACCGGCAGTGATATTCCCCTGAGTCTGGCCAGTAATGGAGATGTAACACGGTGTTGGCATTTTATTAACTCCTTGTTGATTAATTACACTAACTACGATGACTGCCTGCGGTTAAAACTTACAGACAGAAGAAGTAATACGGCTCACTCCAGAAACCGCATTTTTTCCATATACGGACTGCTGAAAATACAATTCGCCCGAGCTGTATTAAAAATACACAGATAATTATTTAACGCATAACAATCCCGAACAGAATCCCTATAAAAAAACACATTCAAACAACCATAAGCAACCCATCAACGCTTGCATTTTCTAACAACTTAAAATTGAAAAGGCTGAATCATGAATAATATTATACTCATTAATAACCCCTTCAATATCACTCATTAAACAAGCATTCTCGAAACCTATAAAAATCAATAATTGATAAAAATAATGCATGTTTATTTTGTTATTTGCTGTAGTTATACATAATCCATAAATATTTAAAATACAATGAATGATTCAACAAAATGAGTTCATAACTTATTGCTTTAAATGGATTTAAAGAAAACCGCCATTTACTCACACTTATTAACACCCTGAAGAATACCCTTCTTTCGCGACCTAAAAAAGTGCTTTTAAAAACTTTTCATGCGCGTAAAATGCGATCTAAACTGCACAAGCAAAAATTATCTTTCATCGCCATTAAAGCAGCGTCCCTGGTATTCTTCCTGAATGGATCATGCCGCATTCATGGCCTGGGCAATTAATCAATGGATTATTTCTTATGAGAAACAAAAATGATGGCAGTGTCGCGCCGAAAGAACGAATTTCAATAAAATACACTCCAAAAATTGACGGAGTGCCAACAGATATTGAACTGCCCCTTAACCTTTTGATTACCGGCAATTTGAAAGGTGCGCCGGATGAAACCCCGCTGGATGAACGTACCGCCGTTTCTGTTAACCGACACAACCTCGATGCCGTAATTGCGGAAGCGGGTATCGAGCGGGAATTTTCGGTTCCGGCTGAACTCAGTGATGTGCCTGATGAAAGTCTGCATATCAACCTGAAAATTAAGTCTATGAGCGATCTTTCCCCGGACAGCATCGCCCGCCAGGTTCCGGAGATAAAAAAACTGCTGGAGCTGCGCGAAGCGCTGGTCGCCCTTAAGTCACCAATGGGGAACCTTCCCGCCTTCCGCCAGCAAATCCAGGCGCTGCTGGAAAACGAAGAAACGCGCGAGCAGTTGATCCAGGAACTGGGCATCGCCGCTAAGAAATAATTTTTTGCAGAAGGATTTTCAGTATGTCAGTACAGGAAGATATTACCGCCGCCAGCGCGCCACAGACTGCCGCAGCGCCGTCACTGCTTGATGAAATTATGGCGCAGACCCGTGTCCAGCCTGCATCAGAAAGCTACGATATTACCCGCCAGGGCGTGGGGGCTTTTATTGCCGCCATGCTACAGAACGACAGTAACGAGGAACCCGTCAATATTCTGGCCGTGGATGCCATGATTGCCGATATTGATGCGCGTACCGGCAGGCAGATGGACGCGATTATCCATACTCCAGAGTTTCAGGAAGTGGAATCGCTGTTGCGTTCCCTGAAGCTGCTGGTTGAACGGGCTGATACTCGTGAAAACATCAAAATTCATTTTTTGAACGCCACCCAGGAAGAGTTACTTGACGACTTCGATTTCGCGGCGGATATCACCCAGTCCGCTTATTATAAGCATGTTTATTCAAGCGGTTATGGTCAGTTTGGCGGCGAGCCAGTGGCGGCGGTAATTGGTAATTTTGCGTTTAAAAATACCACGCGGGATATGAAGTTGCTGAAATATCTCAGCCAGGTGTCCGCCATGTCCCATTCACCTTTCCTGTCGTCAATATCGTCCGAATTTTTCGGGCTGGATTCGTGGACGGAATTACCTGGCGTCAAGGAGCCCGGGGCCATTTTCGAAGGCCCGGCTTACTCCCGCTGGCGTGCCCTACGGGAGTCTGAAGATTCCCGTTATCTGGGACTGACCGCGCCCCGGTTCCTGCTGCGCCATCCCTACTCGACCGATGAAAACCTGGTAAAATCGTTCCGTTATAATGAAGATGTCAGCCAGCGCCACGATGATTATTTGTGGGGCAATACCGCGTTTCTGCTGGCTGCCAATCCCTGCTACAAAGTCTGCGCCAGCAGCTACAGGAGATTCGCCAGTGTTTGCACTGCCGCCTGCCGGTATATGTGGTGCTGACCCGGCTGGATCTGCTGACCGGGTTTGCGGCGCTGTTTCATGCGCAGGACAAAAAAGATCGTGAAACGATCCTTGGCGTGACGTTCACCCGGAATGCCCATGAAAGCGACGACTGGCGCAGTGAACTGGACGCCTTTTGGCAGACGTGGGGACAGCAGATGAACCTGGCGCTGGCGGATCTGATGCTGGCGCAGGGGAATGCCGCACAGCGAAGCGCACTGTTCAGCTTTACCCGCCAGATGCAGGGAACGGGAGATATTGTTGCATCCTTACTCACCGCCCTGCTGGACGGCGAAAATATGGACGTGATGCTGCGCGGCGTGTACCTCACCTCCTCGCTACAACGCGGCCAGGTGGATGATATTTTTACCCAGTCCGCCGCCCGCCAGTACGGCCTGGGCAGCAGTTCGCTGGCCTCCTGGCCGCTAGTGGAAACCATGCCTTATTTCACCCGCCGCCTGTTCCCGGAGGTGCTGCTGGCCGAGCCGAATCTGGCCGATGAAAGCAGCGTCTGGCTGGGCAGTTCACGGCGCAGCCTTGTAACAGCCTCCGTCTGTGGTGCCGCAGCTGTTATTCTGCTGGCAGGCGGCTGGCATCACTATTACAACAAAAACTGGCAGTCCGGCGTTGATGTACTCGCGCAGGCCAAAGCCTTTATGAATGTGCCGCCGCCGCAGGGTACTGATGAATATGGCAACCTGCAACTGCCGCTGCTTAACCCGGTACGCGACGCCACCCTCGCCTACGGTGACTACCGCGACCATAATTTTCTGGCGGATATGGGGCTGTATCAGGGTGCCCGCGTGGGACCGTATGTGGAGCAGACCTATATTCATTTGCTGGAGCAGCGTTATCTGCCTTCCCTGCTTAACGGTCTAATCCGCGATCTGAATAACGCACAGCCGGAGAGCGAGGAAAAGCTCGCCGTCCTGCGGGTTATGCGCATGATGGAGGATAAAAGCGGGCGCAATAATGAACTGGTAAAACAGTACATGGCGAAGCGCTGGAGCGATGAATTCCACGGCCAGCGCGATATTCAGACACAGCTGATGTCCCACCTGGACTATGCGCTGGCACATACCGACTGGCACGCAGAGCGGGCGGCAGGTGACAGTGACGCCATCAGCCGCTGGGCACCCTATGACAAGCCGGTTGCTGCCGCACAGCGTGAACTGAGCAAACTGCCAATATACCAGCGCGTCTACCAGACGCTTCGTACCAGAGCCATGGGCGTGCTGCCTGCCGACCTGAATTTACGTGACCATATTGGCCCTAACTTTGATAAGGTCTTTGTCTCCGGTGATGATGACAAACTGGTGATCCCGCAATTCCTGACCCGCTACGGACTGCAAAGCTATTTCGTGAAACAACGTAACAGTCTGGTCGAGCTGACCGCGCTGGATTCGTGGGTGCTGAACCTGACGCAGAGTGTCGCATACAGCGACGCCGACAGGGATGAAATCCAGCGCCATATCACCGAGCAGTATATCAGCGACTACACCGCCACCTGGCGCGCCGGAATGGATAACCTCAACGTTCGCGATTATGAAGCCCTGCCGGAACTGACGGATGCGCTGGAGCAAATCATCAGCGGCGATCAGCCATTCCAGCGGGCGCTGACGGCGCTGCGGGATAACACCCACGCCCTGACGCTTTCGGGCAAGCTGGAAGACAAGGAACGGGAAATAGCAACGAACGAACTGGATTACCGTCTGCTGTCCCGGCTGGGACGCGACTTTGCACCGGAAAACAGCGTACTGGAAGAGCAGAAGGACAAAACCAGTACGCTAAGCCACGGTCTGAGCCGCGATCAAAACGTCAATCATCAGATGCTGACCATCATTAAACCCGTGGATAAATCCTCGCCTCTGCTGGGTAAGGCGATTTCGGATAATGAGTGTCTGACCTGTGTTTTTACTTTTTACCGTACCAACCGTTTTGGCATAAATGAACTGTACTACAAGCTCAAACTGACTAATGCCCGAATATCGAATATCAGTCTGAACGTTCCCCATACCATTACCGACAGTGGAGGGCAGCCAGAAGAGTAAATCTCGTTTAGCTATGAAAGCATTAACTGGGAACACTGTATCGCAGGCACCAGCGCTTACAGTCTGTGGAGTGAACGGCTTTTTTAAGGAAGAGATATACGGGGGATGAGCGTTCTGACTTCCAGTCTGTTGTCTATCGCAGATACTTTTTGCAAAAATATCCACAGCCCTGGAAAAAATTGAATATGTCCGATTAACGAAAGGTTATAGGCTGCCCCGGAAGTTTCCTGACTGATTGTAATGATGTTTTCTGCCACAAACCTGCTGGGTGGTATTATTTATGGACAAACGACATCGCTCATTCATACCTGGTTTGTACCGGGCTATCCAGCGATTTTCTTTCCTGGCGACCTGACGTTACAGCAAAGGGATTTAAACCCCTCATCCGGCGCTCCTGCGAGCGTTGATGGAAACACCTGTATCTGACACCCTTACCGTAGATGTTCTGCTGCATTTGCCGGGGTGGTGTATTTATGATGCGCAACGATTTACGTGATTCGTTAACATGGCGAATTAAATCTGGTTAAGTCTGTATGTTGTGGGTTCCAGAAAATCAAAACCACCAGACAGGAGTACCGCACGCAAGTCCCTCAGAGCGCTTAATTCCGTGAGCCTTTCCTGATTGATGTTGTGTACAAGAGGCTGGTTCAACAACTTTTATCCCTTCGCTATCAGATAGTGGCAGGAACCAAACCCACATCTGACGACGTACAAAATAGCTGGCAAATAATGTTAATTGCCTGCAATGCTGGCAATGCTGTAAGGGATAGTTTCGTGGTGGTCTGCCTGGTGGTCTTGAAAATAGCCAAAGATAGTTTTAGTATTTAAAACAGTTCATTAGCTCAAAGGACTACGCCGAGTCCGGGCACCAAATTTCATATTAACGGACCTCCACGGAGGTCCGTTTTTGCATTCTGAACCCGCCAGAATCGACACTTCTGCATTCCCTTAATGACACCCCGACCACTGCGTCAGCAGCGCATGCAGTTTAGCCGGCTCAAGAGGCTTGCGAAGCACCAGGTAACCCTCCTGCTCCGCCTCCAGCAGAACCGGTGAATTAAATTCGCCGCTGACTATCGCGCCGCTCATATCCGGCAGACGGTCAAAAAGCGCTTTCAGGATGTCGAAGCCGCTTTCACCCGATCGCAGGCGCTGGTCGCACAGCACGGCGAACGGCGTAAAGCCGTCGTCGATGATGGCAAACGCTTCTTCAGCGGAGGCCGCACAGCGTACGTCGATTCCCCAGACGCTCATCAGGCTCTCCCAGGCAGACGTCACCAGCGGGTCGTCATCGACGACCAGGCAGGAACCGTGCAGCGGCGCATAGCGTACCGGCGTGGCGGTGTTGTCAGCGGCGGGCGGGGTGTCCAGCACGCTATCTTCGCCAGCATATTGGATAAAGCGCATCCAGAAGCGTGAGCCTTTACCTTCAATGGATTGCATCCCGTATTTTACCTTCATGAGCTTGGCACAACGGGCAACGACGGCCAGCCCCAGCCCGTGTCCGGCGCTGTCGATCTTCCATGCCAGCTCGGGGCGGTAGTAAGGTGAGAAGATTTTGCCCTTCTCTTCATCGGCGATACCGACTCCCGTGTCCCACACCTCCACCATACACTCGTCACCGCGCGGTCGGATGGCGACCAGCACCCCGCCCTGGAGCGTGTAGCGAAGGGCGTTTTGAATCAGGTTAATCAGGGACTGTCGCACCAGCAGTGGATCGCCCATCACGTCGATACGGCGTTTAGGCCGCCGGATGCACAGCCTAAGCGCGCGGCTGTTGGCCTCTTCACGAAACAGCGTGATGACCGAGTCGAGCAGAGCACCGATATCCACTTTGGTCGGGGCAGAGAGGACATTCCCGGATTCTATTTTGCTCAGATCGAGCAGAGAATTGAGCATTAAATGCACCGAGCGAACGCTCTGCTGAAGGTCAAGGAGTTGCGGCGTCAGGCTGTCGTCCCGGTTTCGGTGGAGGATGGCTTCGATCAGAAAGCCCATTGCGTGTACGGGCTGGCGCAGATCGTGACTGGCGGTGGTCAGAAACTGATTTTTATCCAGCAGTGCCTGCTCCGCGTCCTCTTTGGCCTGACGAAACTGTTCCGCAAGGCGTGAGCTTTTTTCCTCAAGCAGCGCTTGCTGAATAAAGAACGCATGGGAAGTTAACGCATGGCGGTAAATCGCGAAGCCGTAAAGCAGATTCAGCATGAGCACGATGAACATCAACTCATCCAGCCGCCAGATAATACCGAGGTTCAGCACCCCCCAGGAGGCGAAGAAAAAACGCGTAAAGGTACTGATGACAGGCGTCAGATGCGTCGCATTGGCGGCGACGATGGCGGCAATGCTGATATTAAGTAACAGGAAAAAGTCAAAATTCTGCGTCTGTGGCGTAATTAAATAGAGTGATGAAATTCCCAGCCCGTGAATAAAGGCAATATTATTAATACGCGGAAGCCAGCGTCGCAGAACGTCCCTTTCACCGTTTTCTTTCGCTTCACGCTGATAGCGTCGGTGCAATATTCGTATCGCCACGGCACATAGCAGATAAATAATTATCCAGATAATCGTCGGGCCGAGTTCATCCCCAAGCATATAAATCCAGATGGCGAAAGGAATACCAACAAAGGGTACCGCACTAAAGCTGAATACCAGCCGCAGAAAGGTGTTGTTTAGCAAACGGATCTGCGCCGGAGGAGAGATACCATCATTTTGTAAGCTCTGAAAAAACCTCATTCCGACGGTTCCTGCTTGCCATGCAGAAGCGTGATGGCTTCGACCCGGCTGTTAACGCCTATCTTTTTCAATATATTGCTGATGTGTTCTTTGACCGTGGGCTCAGAAATTGAAAGCTGGGCGGCGATGCGTTTATTTGGCAGGCCGCGCATAATCATATTTAACACGTCTATTTGTCGCGGCGTTAAGTTAAATTTACTTAACTTCTCATTATTCGTCTTAACGGAAATTTCGTTTCCCTCAGGAAACCATGTCTGATTATCAGTGAGTGCGAAAACGGCCCGCGAGAACATCTCAGGTGGCTCGCTTTTCAATACAAAACCGTGTCCCCCGGCGGCATTAACTTTGCGCCAGATATCATTATTGTCATCCCCGCTGACCACCAGGAGTCGTACCTGTGGGTAAAGTTGCTTTACTTCTTTGAGTAATTTCAGGGCCGTTCCGGAAGAGAGCCAAAAATCGATTACGAGCAAACGTGGCGGGCCATGATCCCTAATTTGGCGGTAGCAATCATCCTCATTCGTCACCACACACGCCTGCTTAAACTGGCAATGTGTAATCAGAAAATTGGCGATGCCGCTTGCTACCAATGGATGGTCATCAACGACTAACGCATAATTCTGTCCCAAAGGAGCCTCCTTTTACCTTCGCATATCTTAGAGTACAGATGAATTATTATCTACCCACCCTACTTTAGGAGGGTTTTTTCGATTAGGAAAGAGAAATATATTATTCGCTGATTTGGGTAAAAGAAAACATAAATACAATCAGTGAAATTAACTGGTTGGATATCAAGGATAATTTATGAAAAAACCACTAATCGTTTTAACCGTTACGTTGATGCTAGCCGGTTGTTCCACGTTGAAAACCGATCAGGCTATTCCACTCCTACAGGCGGAGACCGCTAAAATGCTGGGACTGGGCTCATCGGATGAAATAACCGTATCCAACGTTAATGGCGCCCAGCCGGACGCACTGGGAGGACAAAAACTCTCTTATCGCGCCACGACAGAAAAAGGGCGTATTTTCGATTGTTCATCGATGATGATGCCGGGAATTTTAGGATCTGCACCGACGCTGAGCGCGCCAACCTGTACACCAGTTGTCACACATAAATAATTAGCACCGCATTAAAAGGCGTACATAAATAACGCCTTTTACGTTATCTGACGTATCTGAGTTTTCATATAAAAACGATGTTCCTGACATCATGCTAATGAGTACGGAGATAGCCCGTGAATAACTCTACATCACATTCTTTAGCGGTTAAGACACCGCTTTCCAGACTTTACCTCGCTCTATTTTCCGCGCCGCTGTTACTTTTTTTACCTGCCGATGTCGCGCGTGCAGCCGATGCCTTTTTTGATGGCGAGTCGCGTATTACCGAAACGCTGGGTTACACCGGAGATGTTTATGTTGGACGTAACCAACGCGGAAACCTGCTGATCGATAATGGCAAAATCACCGCCTATAACATCAATATCGGTCGGCTGTTCGACGGCCAAATTTATGAAAGCGTGGTCACGGTCCGTGGGCCAGACGCTGAGCTTAACGCGGTGAACGATCGGTACGTCCTGCGCGGCGACCTGAATCTTGGCCTCGGCACCCTGCGAGTCGAAGAGGGCGCGCTTGCGAGCGCGAAGGAGATCGTTGTCGGCACCACCCGCGGCTACGACAGCCACCTAATCGCCACGGGTGCCGGCTCTCGTGTGACCAGTAATTTTCTTAGCGTAGGCACCGATCTGGGCGCACGCTCCACGCTTGCGATTGAAGACGGCGCGTCGCTCAGCACCGCTTACGATGCGCGCATCGGCAACGGTACCGGGCCGGGTGAAACCGACACGCTGAGCCCGAAAGCCACCGTCACGGGGAGCGGGTCACAGTGGAACGTTGGCCGTACGTTGACGCTATATGGCGACCTGGATGTGCTGAACGGCGGAACGGTTAACGTTGGCGGCGTGCAGGTGGCGGGCGTCTCCGGCGCAGGGAAAACTGCCGAACTGGTTATTGCGGGCAAGGACTCGCGCTTTACCAGCGGCAGCAGCGTGAGCGTGGGCGATTACGGCAATGGCGTGCTGTCTGTGATTGACGGCGGTTCATTTTCCGCTGGCAGCAATGCGCTGATCGTGGGGACATCGGGTTCCGGCTCGAACCGGGGTGCGCTCATCATCGGCAGCCGCGGCAATATGGACACCGGCACGGGTTTAACTGAGCCAACGCTTGGCACGGCGGGCGGCGCAGGTACCCTCGATGCGAAGACGGCAATCAGCCTTCGTGGCGGACTGTTCGGCAGCTATGTCTACTTCAACCATACCGACGGAAATTACCTCTTCAGCAACACGATGAGCGGTGAAGGTGATGTGATCAACACCTCCGGGCAGACGACGCTGAACGGCGATCTTTCCGCACTCAAGGCGAACGTAACCGCGCGGGGCGGTAAAGTCATCATTGCCAGCAATATTAATACCCAGCCAGAAGACGATATCTTTGACGTCCAGACCCTTAGCGCGGAGAACGGCGGCACGTTGATCCTCAACGCGACGGCGGGTTCAGACGTCAGCAACGGGGTGGGTTATAGCAGCGCCGCGTCAATCAAGTCCGGCGGCACGCTGGGCGGCAACGGGACGCTGGGCCAGACCGAGATCCTGTCCGGCGGACATATCTCGCCCGGCGACGGCAATATCGGTACGTTGACGCTGAAACGCTATCTGAACTTTATCGGCGAATCCTTCTATGACGTCGATATCGCAGCAGATGGCCGCAGCGACCAGCTACTGGTATCGGGCAAAACCACCATCAGCAATCAGGCTAAGGTACAGGTCACCGCGCTGGATCCGCAAACCAGCTATAAAACGGGCCAAAGCTACCGCATTTTGACCTCCGACGGGGGAATCGACGGTGAGTTCGCCGGAGCGATCTCCAAATCCGCATTCCTCGACGTGGCGCTTAAGCAAAGCACCAACGCCGTCGATCTGACCATCGCGCAGAAAGAGACCGGTGGCGAGAATCCTGGAGGAGAAAACCCCGGAGGAGAAAACCCCGGAGGCGAAAACCCTGGCGGTGAGAATCCTGGCGGTGAAAACCCCGGAGGCGAAAATCCTGGTGGTGAAAACCCGGGCGGTGAGAATCCTGGCGGTGAAAACCCGGGCAGCGGCAAGCCGGGCATTTTCCAGACCGTGGCCCAAAGCAGCAACCAGTGGAATACCGCAGGCGCGCTCTCCACGCTGACGCAAAGCGGCCCGTCGCTGGCGCTGTATAACTCGCTGCTTCTGCTGAGCGCACCGGAAGCGCGCGAGGCGTTCAACCAGCTTTCTGGTGAAGTTTATCCGTCAATGCAGTCCAACCTGATCGCTGGCAGCACGCAGGTGTTTAACGTGTTAAACCAGCGGATGCAGCGCGCGTTTGATAACGACAGCCTGCCGATACCACCGTTAGCCATGTCGCTGGTGCAGCAGCCGGAGCCGCAAAACAATGGCGTCTGGGGCCAGACCTTCAGCTCCTGGAGCCGAAACAGCGGCGACGGTAACGTGGGCAAGCTGGACGGCAACACCACCGGCTTCCTGCTGGGGGCAGATCGCAAACTGGCGGACCATAACGTGCGTGTCGGCGGCTACTTCGGCTACAGCCGGGGTGATTATGACGTCGACAGCCGTCGCTCCTCAACGGATACCGACAACTATCACCTTGGTCTGTATGCGGCGGGTCAACAGGATGCGTTCTCCCTTCGCGGCGCGCTGGGTTACACCTGGCACAAGATCGAAGGCGAGCGCAATGTTGATTTCAGCGGCTTCTCGGATCGGCTGAAATCAGATTACGACGCGAACTCCCTGCTGGCGTTCACCGAAGCGGGCTACCGTTTCGGCCAGCCAGACAGGAATATTGAGCCGTTCGTCAATTTATCGTACATCCGGCTGCATACCGACAGCTTCAGGGAAGACGGCGGTGCCGCTGCGCTGAGCGTCCGTAACGAAACGATGAACACCTTCTATACGACACTCGGGTTGCGCGGTGTGACCGAGTTGCCGAAGCACGTTAACCTCTACGGTTCGTTGGGCTGGCAGCACGCCTATGGCGATAAGAATACCTCTTCGCGCATGGCGTTTGCGGGCAGCGACGCGTTCATTACTCAGGGACAGGCCGTGGATGAGGATGTGATGGTCGGTGATATCGGCGTGAGCGTACAGCTGTCGCGTGCTGCGACGCTGGATGTGGGTTACCAGGGACAATATGGTGCGGATACCCGCGTCAACTCTGTTAACGCCAATCTGCGCTGGTCGTTCTGAATTATTTCCATTAAAAGAACCCGCCCTCGTGGCGGGTTTCTGCTTTTGGCTTCTGACAAAGCTAGGGATCGTTCCCAACCACGTCCAGCAGTTTGTTTTTAAAGATAAACAAACACGCCTCGTTGAAGTTCCCTGCCCCTAACCGCTCCGACAGCACCGTTCGCTTGCGATAGAGGCTTTTAACCGACATATTCAGCTTATCTGCAATCTCTTCCATTGACCTCCCTGCCTTCAGCAACCTGATCATTATCGCTTCGTGTCGACTCAGCCGTAAGTTAAGCAGCCATTTGGTTGTCAGACGCCTGCCTTTCATATCAAGCACCAGATTGAATAACGACGCCATATCCGGAGCCGTAAGCGACGTGTTCATAAACAGCTTCATACTGAGAAGATCCTCCTCTCGAGGACGCATATCCAGCATAACGCAGCAGACCGTTTTTCTCGTTCTGGCCGGATGGCGTATCAGGTAATCATATAAACGGAGCGGCGTACGGCTATCAATCAGTACAGTATATTCATTTGCGTCGGTATCAAATATGTTTCTGTCTATCGAACTGAGGCAAATTATATCCGGGAAAAATAGCCGCATCCCCCTGACAAGGAAACAATCCTGAGTCACTAACACTATTGAAGTCGCCACTAACCATCCCTTTTAGATTAAAGCAAGCCCGCCTCTTAAGAAACAAGAACGCTTTCGTTTATAGCGTTTTACATTAACGGCAAATGTTTTCTGGCTTTGATCATCCCTCAATATGACATTGGTGAGCTAGACTTTTTGTAGACTATCACTCAATGCCTGGCGTTAATTATAAATAAAAAAGAATTTCAGAAAAGTCACTTCTCTGAACATTAAGAATTTTTGTCATGAAACTTCCCAAACATGCACCAGAAAGTACTTTAATTAACTCAGCAGAACTTCATTTCTAATATAAAAAAACAGGAAGCAGCAAAAGAAAAAACATTTAACATCAATCAGTTAAAAAGAACAATCCTGCACTGAATTATCTAAAAAACTTACTTCTTCCAGAATTATCTCAAAACCTCCCAGCCGCTTTTCAACTTATTTATCCCCCAACATATCGGGTGTACATTAAGCCCAATCAGACCACTGAGATGAGGGCTCATAATTACCTTTAAGTAAGTACCCCATAACGTAGCATCATTCAGATTTAATGTTCTCCTTTATGCCCTTTAACACAGAGTTAAAAGGCGGCCGTGTTATGCAATGGATTCACGATAAACAAATGGCAAATAGATATGGAAAGATCGCTTAGCTTCACTACGTTATTCTTTTATCGCACCACAATATTATTGCTCCTGCTTTTACTCTTTCCTGTTCTGGTTCAGGCTGATGAATCCGTTTATGAGCATCAGATACAACAGGCACGTAACGGTAATTACGCGCTGTTTCTTGATTACCTACAGCGCTATGAGCAACAGCATGCTTTAACACCCGGACAGGTTGCGGACTGGTTACAGGTAGCCTCCTGGGCAGGACGCGATGATGAGGTTATCCGGGTCTGGCAGCGTTATGGTATTTATATGCCGCTGCCCGCTCGCGCCATCGCTGCCGTCGCCCGGTCCAGAAGAAACCAAAAAGCCTGGCCATCCGCCTTATCGCTGTGGAAAGAGGCGCTCAGCCTTGCGCCGGATAACGACGATTACCGCATCGGCTATGTTAAGACCCTGGCCGATGCCCGCAGAGATCGCCTCGCGCTTTCGGAAGCCCGGCAGCTGGTTAAGGACGATCCTTCTCCCGCGCACCTTGAGACGCTCTCCTATGTCTGGATGCGCCAGGGAAAAAACGGGGACCGGCTGCTGGCGGACATGCGCGCACTGAACGCCGCTCCCGGGAATAATGCCCTTCTTCGCGAGACGATCGATGCGTTAACGGAAAACCGGGTAAGCACGCCTGCACTCTGGCTGTCGCAAAGCGCGGCGATGTCTCCCGCGGAGCGCCGCCGCCTTGAGCGTAACGCCGCGGCTGAAAGGGTACGCCTGGCGGATGTGCCTGGCAGAACGGAGAAAGAGCGCCTGCGGCTGGCACAAAACGCGTTAGATCGCTATCACACCCTGCTTTCCCGCTGGCAAAACGAACCGCAGGCGGCTGAAGACGTCATCCTTGCCCGTATCGATCGGCTTGGCGCGCTGTATGCGAAGGGTGATTACCGGCAGGTCATTAGCGAATACGAGTCGCTGACGGCCGCACAGCATCCGGTGCCGGACTGGGCCATCGGCTGGGTGATCTCTGCATATTTGCAGGAGAAAAATGCCGTCGCCGCCTTCTCGCTTGTGCAACGCTATCCACACTACGCCTCCGATCCGCAGGATGAGGTGCATGCGCTTTTCTACGCCTGGCTGGATACGGGGCAGTATCAGACCGCCCGCCGCTACGTTGAGCGCGAGACCCGCAGCGTTCCCTGGACCCGCTACGATTTCGGATCCCCGACCGCTCAGCCGAACGATCGGTGGCTCACCGGACAGTCTCTCAAACTTAACTATTTGCTGGCGACCAACGCCCTGCCGGAGGCCGAAAAGCTGTCGTATCGTCTGGCATCAACGGCGCCGGGAAATCAGGGGTTACAGATTGATTATGCCGCCCTGCTTCAGGCCAGAGGCCTGCCGCGCGCGGCCGAGCAAAAGCTTAAACGAGCAGAGGCGCTTGAACCCGCGAATCTGGAGCTTGAAAAACAGCAGGCTTACGTCGCAATGGACCTTCAGGAGTGGCGCCAGATGGATTTACTGGCTGATGACGTAATTGCTCTCGCCCCCGCCGATCGCAGCGCCCGTCGCCTGGACAGACTCAGAGCGGTCCACCATATGTCTGAGCTGCGTCTGAACGCGGGTAAAGGATTGCACTCAGATAACCCCGTCAGCGGTAGCCACGACATGAACTGGGACGCCACGCTCTATGGCCCGCCCGTGGCGGATAACTGGCGGCTGTTTGCCGGCGCCCGCTATGCCCAAGGGAATTTCGACGAAGGTAAAGGCATCAGCCGCCACCTGCTGGGCGGCGTTGAGTGGCGCCCCCGTGACCTCACGCTCGAAGCCGAGCTCTCCAGCAACCGCTATCACGGTACAAACAGGCCGGGCGCACGGCTCTCAACAACCTACAGCCTGAGTGATAACTGGCAGGTCAGCGGTAATCTCGAACGCTTGTCACGCGCCACACCCTTACGGGCATTACGCAATGGGATCAGCGCCAACCGGGGTGAAGGTGGGGTGCGCTGGTATCAAAACGAGCGACGTGAATACCAGTTCAACGCCGCCGTCAGCCGCTTCTCAGACCACAACCGCCGTCAGGAATACACCCTCTCTGGGAAAGAGCGTCTCTGGCAGACCCCGACCCTGACGCTGGATCTCGAACCGGGGATCGCCGCCAGTAAAAACAGCCTGCGGAATACGCTCTATTACAACCCGGCACGGGATCTGTCCGTGACGGCTGCCCTGTCCGTTGACCATGAGATGTACCGCCACTACGACACCCTCTGGAGCCAGCAGTTCGTGGCAGGAGGGGGCAGCTACTGGCAGAAAAATCAGTCCGCGAGTGCCGTTACCCTGCTGGGTTACGGGCAACGCATCCAGTGGAACAACGTTGTCGATACTGGCGTGATGCTGAACTGGGATAAGCGCCCTTACGACGGCAAACGCGAGAGCAATCTCTCCGTCACGTTAGATGCGACTTTACGCTTTTAAGGATGAATATGCTGAACACACGTTTTTCTATAAGCCTGATCGTCATCGGCTGGCTCTGCCTCAGCGCGAGCCTCTGCGCGCAGCCGCTCTCCTTTATGGCCCCTGAAAAGAGGCCGCAGCTGGAGGCCAGCAAACCCTGGCCGGAGAATCAGTTTCTGGTCCTGGCCTACCACGACGTTGAAGATGATGCCGCCGATCAGCGCTACCTCTCCGTTCGCACCAGCGCGTTAAACGAGCAGATAAGCTGGCTTTTGCACAACGGCTATCACGCCATCAGCGTGCAGGACATTCTGGATGCGCATGAAGGGAAAAAAGCGCTGCCGCCGAAAGCCGTTTTGCTCAGCTTTGACGACGGCTACAGCAGCTTTTACACCCGGGTCTGGCCTCTGCTTCAGGCCTGGAACGTTCCTGCGCTGTGGGCGCCGGTGGGCAGTTGGGTGGATACGCCGGCAAATCAAAAAGTTAACTTCGGCGGTCTGATGACGCCCCGCGATCGCTTTGCCACCTGGGATATGGTTCGCGAGCTCAGCCAGTCCCCGCTGATTGAGATTGGCTCGCATACCTGGGCCTCGCATTACGGCATTCCGGCCAACCCGCAGGGAAGCCGTGAACCCGCCATCGCCAACCGTTTTTTCGATAACGCGACGGGGCATTACGAAACCGATGAACACTTCAACCAGCGGATCGCCGCAGACGTACGCAAAGTCACCGATAAAATCACCCAGGTGACGGGAAAAGCGCCGCGTGCCTGGGTGTGGCCCTATGGGGCTGCCAACGGTACGTCGCTCGCTATCGCCCAGAAACAGGGCTATCAGTTGGCCTTTACCCTGGAGGACGGGCTGGGAAACGTGCGCGACCTCGGCAACATCCCGCGCCTGCTGATCGCTGGAAATCCGTCGATAAAAACCTTTTCCAACACGGTTAGCCGCGTTCAGGAGTTTGACCCGGTGCGCGTCATGCATGTCGATCTCGATTACGTCTACGATCCCGATCCGGCCCAGCAGACGAAAAACATCAACAAACTCGTCCAGCGGGTCTACGACATGAAAATCAGCCATGTGTTTCTCCAGGCGTTTTCGGATCCGCGGGGCGACGGCAGGATCGATGCGCTCTATTTCCCCAACCGTCGGCTCCCGGTCCGGGCCGATCTCTTTAATTTTGTCGCCTGGCAGCTACAAACCCGCGCGGGAGTGAAAGTCTTCGCGTGGATGCCGGTTCTCTCTTTCGATCTCAGTCCAGCCTTGCCGCGCGTGCAGCGCCGGGATCGTCAAACGGGAGCGTTGACCGTGGCCGCCGAGCCCTATATCAGGCTCTCCCCGTGGAGTCCGCAGGTTCGCCAGCAGGTGACGGAGATCTATGAAGATCTGGCCCGCTATGCCAGCTTCAATGGGATCTTATTTCATGACGATGCGGTGCTGACGGACGTTGACGATGCCGGGCAGGACACGACCCGGCAGAAGAGTCAGCGGCTTATCGGCTTTACCCGCACCCTGAGCCAGGCGGTGAAAAACATCCGTGGCCCGCAGATCAAAACCGCGCGGAACATGTTCGCGTTGCCCATTCTCGAGCCGGAAAGCGAGGCATGGTTTGCGCAAAATCTCGATGATTTTCTGGCGGCCTACGACTGGACGGTGCCGATGGCAATGCCGCTGATGGAGTCCGTCCCGGCAGAAGAGAGCAATGCCTGGCTGACGCGTTTAGTCAAAGCCGTCGCCGCACGCCCCGGCGCGCTGAATAAAACGATTTTTGAGCTACAGGCCAGGAACTGGGCACAGAAACCGCAGCGTGCCGTAGCCGATGAACGTCTGGTGGAGTGGATGCGGGTGCTCCAGCTGAACGGCATCAAAAATTACGGTTATTACCCCGACGACTTCCTCAACAACCAACCTGATATTTCACGTATCAGACCTGAATTTTCTTCGTACTGGTATCCTGACAATGACTGATCGCATTATCGCCTTCTCTATTTTGTGTCTGGTATTCGGGTTGCCGTTAGGCGTAGCCGCGCTGTTTACCGGCGAACTGATTCTGGACTTTGTCTTTTTCTGGCCGCTTTTTATGTCCGTGCTCTGGGTAACCGGCGGCCTCTATTTCTGGTTTCAGCTTGAACGGCACTGGTCGTGGGATAACGCAACACCCGCCCCCGCCTTAGCCGGTGAGCCGTTAATCTCGATTCTTATTCCCTGCTTCAATGAGGAACGCAACGCACGGGAGACCATTAGCGCCGCGCTGGGTCAGCGGTACTGGAATGTGGAAGTTATCGCCATCAACGACGGTTCTTCTGATAACACGGCGGAGGTACTGCAACAGCTGGCGCGAGAGCAACCGCGCCTGCGGGTGATTAATCTCGCGGAGAACCAGGGGAAAGCCGTGGCGCTCAAGGCCGGCGCTGCGGCGGCCCGGGGCGATTTGCTGGTCTGCATTGACGGCGACGCCCTGCTCGACCGCGACACCGCGGCGTATCTGGTGGCACCGCTGATTCAGTATCCCCACGTTGGGGCCGTCACCGGGAATCCGCGTATTCGCACGCGCTCAACGCTGATTGGCCGCATTCAGGTGGGCGAGTTTTCTTCCATTATTGGCCTTATCAAGCGAACGCAGCGGATCTATGGCCGGGTCTTTACCGTCTCCGGCGTCATCGCCGCCTTTCGCCGACAGGCGCTGGCGGATGTCGGGTACTGGAGCCCGGACATGATCACAGAGGATATCGACATAAGCTGGAAGCTTCAGCTTCGCCACTGGGATATCTTTTTCGAGCCGCGGGCGCTGTGCTGGATCCTGATGCCGGAGACGCTAAAGGGGCTGTGGAAACAGCGTCTGCGCTGGGCGCAGGGGGGTGCAGAGGTGTTTCTGGTTAACCTGCGCAAGATGGCCCGCTGGGAGCATCATCGCATGTGGCCCCTGTTTCTTGAGTACGCGCTATCAACGCTGTGGGCGTTTGCCTATGGGGCGACCGTGGTGTTGTTCATTCTCAGCCATATTATCCCTCTTCCCGCGAACCTGGCCGTTGCGAGCCTGTTTCCCCCGGCGTTTACCGGGCTGCTGCTGGGCGTGATGTGCCTGCTGCAATTCCTCGTCAGTTTGTATATCGAGCGGCGCTACGAGCGGAAAGTGGCAGGCTCGCTGTTCTGGGTAATCTGGTTCCCGATGGTGTACTGGATGATTGGCCTGTTTACCACCCTCGTGGCATTTCCGAAAGTCATGCTTAAACGTAAACGCGCCCGCGCGCGCTGGATCAGTCCGGACCGGGGTAAAGGGAGCATCCAATGAACGAGAATACGTTAATTTTGACTGAACATCGGCTGGCGCCGCGTCTTTTCGATGCCGCATTAACGCTGATAGCCTGGGGAGGATTCCTGTTTTTTCTGTACGCCAGGCTGTGGATGCAGTTAACCGAGGAGGGCGATCACCGCTGGAGCGTGATTATCGCCTCCTTTAATACGGTGCTGGTCTATCTGCTGATTGCGGCGTTCAACGGCTGGCTGCTGATCCTGTGGTATCAGTACAATCGCCGCCGCGCGCATGTGAGGCGGCGTCATCCGGTAATGTTGCGCCATGACGAGCTTGCCCAAAGTTTTAACGTCACGCCGCAAATTATGTCCGAGATGAGCCAGTACAACCTGCTGACGGTTTACCATGACCAGATTGGCCGGATCATTGATTTGAAGATCAGCGAGCAGCAGGAAGAGGAAGAGCAGTAATGAAACGCCCCCGCAACATGCCCTGCGGGGGCGTTTTTATAACAGGGAGACGTTATTTATCTTTCACCACAATCAGCGGTTCAATATCGCTCTCTTTCTTCACCACCAGCGAGTCATCCCCGCGCAGACAGGTTCCGCCATAGTTCCCGCCCACGGTAAAAGTGCAGACCTGAATGTATCTGCCGTCAACCTTCGGCAGGCACCATAGCTGCTGGTAGATATTTTTGCGGTCAACAAACTTGCCGCTGGACTGGTCCAGCAGTTCGTCCTGGGCGCCGATCAGATCGATATTGCTCCCGCAGCGTCCGGCGATCGGTTTAACGGCATAACCGGTCCGTTTGAGCAGATCGTTGACCTCAAAATCGGTATCCAGCAGGTAACGGTGGTTCGGGAACAGCTGCCACAGCACCGGCAGGATCGCCTTGTTACCTGGGATCACCGTCCACAGCGGTTCAAAGACCAGCACTTCCGGGCGCAGCAGGACGTCAATCAGGCGCACTTCACCTTGCGGGTGACCGGTGCGGATAGGCACGGCGGCGTACTCGGTTTCGCTCACCTCGCGGATCTGCTCAATCGCCGTTTCCCACGCCCAGGTTTTCCATACGCAGTTGACGTGACGGCCTTCATCATCAATCAGTTGCCCGGCGGCATCCCAGCTCAGCGCCCCCAGTCCATGCAGGATTTTGGTTTCAAACCCGGCCTGGATCAGCGAGCGCTGAATAAAGAGCGCGTGGTAATCCTCTTCGATATCGTTGTCCTGCATGATATGGACGAACGGCCGCGCGTGGCTGTGCTTCCATGCGCCGGTCAGCTCCTCCAGCAAGCCTTCCGCCGGATTGTGGCCGGTGCCGCGATAGCCGTTTTTCACCCACTCTTCAAGAATGAGCCCGCCCTCGGTATGGCAGGAGGCGGAATCCGCGTTGTACTCGTAAACCTTGATGCCGCGTTCATCCATGCAGAAATCCATACGACCGGTGATCATATGGTGACGACGCCACTGCCAGGAAAGGCGCAGACGCGGCCAGAGAATTTTCGGGATGTCGAAAAGCGCGAGTAAGCTGTCGTCTTTCAGCACCTTGTCGGTGGCATGAAGGTACATCAGATGCAGTTCGTTGGTGGCTTTGATCAGCTCCTGCTCGGCGCTTTCGGTAATGGTGAAGTACTGGCAGGGATCGTTGTTGATAACGTGGCCGTTGGCGCGAACGTACGCCTGTTGCAGGGCGTCGTTTTCATTGAGCCATTTTCCGTCGAACTGACGGTTGTTCTTCAATCGCGCGCCGCTGATTTTCAGCAGTTCACCGTCGATCTCCGGCTGAGGAATACTGTGTTCCGTCTCCTCCGTCTGGATCATCCAGCCGAGGATCTCGGTATCGTTGAACGTGTCATGAAGCGTATAGCAACCGTCCTCCACGCTCAGACGCAGCTCGCGCGTCCACTGCTGCCCCATCGGCAGCGGGGAGTGAATAACGTTCTGCTCGGCAATGCGCACTCTGTCATCCAGCAGCTGGGTAATGACGGCGACGTGGCCGGTTTCATGAAACTCACCGCCCTTTTGCCAGATGAGCAGCGCACCGGCCTGCGGCGCGCGTTTTGAGCCATTAGCAAAGGCCTGTAGCGGCAAAATATTGTCGTTTACCACCTGGCGCAAAAAACGCAGGGAGAAGATCTCCCACGCCATCCCGACGTCGGTAAAAACAAACCCGTGATTGAGAAACAGGAAACGGCGCGCAAACTCAACGCACTGCCATTTATGGCCCATGTATTCGTTGCCGATATAGCTGCGGAATTCCGCGTCTTCCGGGTAGTGACGCGGATCGAGACTGCCGTAATTTGAAGAGTAAATCGCCACGCCACCCGGCGCATAACCTAATAACGTCCCGAAGGGTGCGTCACTGCTTAACGTTCCTTTACGCATGTGTCCAACCTAAAACAGGCAGGCGGCAATTTTTTTGTTGGGTTGTCGTCGTCTGCACGTTGTAATTAACTGACAGAGGTGGCGTTATCATACACCCGCCCTGCCCATTACGCTCGCATCGTTAAACGGTTCCTGCATCTCCTGCTACACTGCCTCAACACAACACCAAAAAGGCAGGCCAACATGTCAGATAACACCTATCAGCCACCGAAAGTGTGGGAATGGAAACAGAATAACGGCGGCGCGTTCGCCAATATCAACCGTCCCGTCTCGGGCGCGACGCACGAGAAAGAGCTACCTGTGGGCGCGCACCCGCTCCAGCTGTACTCTCTCGGTACGCCGAATGGACAGAAAGTTACCATCATGCTGGAAGAGCTGCTGGCGCTGGGCGTGACGGGCGCGGAATACGACGCATGGTTAATCCGCATTGGTGAGGGCGATCAGTTCTCCAGCGGTTTTGTCGACGTGAACCCGAACTCGAAGATCCCGGCCCTGCGTGACCACTCCACCACCCCGCCGACGCGCGTCTTTGAATCCGGCAATATCCTGCTCTACCTGGCCGAGAAATTTGGTCACTTCCTGCCAAAAGATCCGGCAGGACGAACGGAAACCCTGAACTGGCTGTTCTGGTTACAGGGCGCGGCCCCGTTCCTCGGCGGCGGTTTTGGCCACTTCTATAACTACGCACCGGTGAAGATTGAGTACGCTATCGATCGCTTCACCATGGAAGCTAAACGCCTGTTCGACGTGCTGGACAAACAGCTGGCGCGCGGTCGTTACGTAGCGGGTGAGGAATATACCATTGCGGATATGGCAGTCTGGCCATGGTTTGGCTGCGTGGCGCTGGGCAGCGTGTATAACGCCGCCGAGTTCCTGGATGCCGGGAAGTACACCAACGTGCAGCGCTGGGCAAAAGATGTGGCGAATCGTCCGGCTGTTAAACGCGGGCGCATTGTTAACCGTACCAACGGCGAGCTGAACGAGCAGTTACATGAGCGTCATTCAGCAAGCGACTTCGATACCCAGACGGAAGATAAACGTCAGGGTTGATCCATGACCGGGCGGTTCGCCGCCCTTCTTCCGCGATGAGAAAAATGCGTCAGCACGCGTGCGCAAGGAGCCTCGTATGTCAGACCAGACGCTAAAAGCGACCCGACAGCAGAGTCTTATCACCTTGCTGAGCAAAAGCGACTGGCTGACTACCGATGTGCTGGCTGAAAAGCTCTCCGTCAGCAAAGAGACCATCCGCCGGGATCTGAAGTCGTTGCAGCAGCAGGGGAAGCTTCTGCGCCAGCACGGGCGCGCGCGTCTGATTCATCCGGACAGCCGCGACAGCGGTGAACCCTTTGGCGCACGCCTGAAAAGCCATTATGCCGACAAAGCCGATATTGCCCGCCACGCGCTGGGCTGGATCAGCGAAGGGATGACCATCGCCCTCGACGCCAGCTCAACCTGCTTTCATCTGGCGCGCCAGTTGCCGGACATCGACCTCACCGTATTTACCAACAGCCTGCCTATCTGCCACGAGATGGCAAAGCGCGAGCGGATCACGCTTATCTGCTCCGGCGGAACGCTTGAGCGTAAGTATCGCTGCTATGTTAACCCGGCGCTGGTGACGCAGCTAAAAGGGCTGGAGATCGATCTGTTCATCTTCTCGTGTGAAGGGGTCGATGAGCATGGCGTCCTTTGGGATCCGTCCGAGCACAACGCGGGCTTTAAGGCGCTGCTGTTAAACCGCGCCAGCCAGTCGCTGCTGCTGATCGACAAAAGTAAATTTATGCGGGCAAGTGAAGTGAAAATTGGTCAGCTGTCACAGGTGACACAGATTATTCAGAGCGATAAACGTCAGGCCGCCAGAGACGGCCTGACACGAGAGGTTACGCGGTGAGACGGAATTTCTGCACTGAGCGCTGGAGTTCTTCGGTCTGCCGTTCAAGTGCGGCGGCGGCGGCGGAAACCTGCTCCACCAGCGAGGCGTTCTGCTGGGTCACGCCGTCCATCTGCGTGATGGCAACGCCGACCTGAGAAATACCTTTGCTCTGCTCCTCTGACGCGGTGGCGATCTGCTTCATAATGACGGTCACTTCCGTCACGTCGCGCAGGATCGCTTCCATCGTGGTGCCGGTATCGTTCACCAGCTGCGCCCCCTGCTCCACGCGGGCAACGGAATCTGCAATCAGCCCTTCGATCTCTTTTGCCGCATTCGCGCTGCGGCTGGCCAGATTACGCACCTCACCCGCCACGACCGCAAAGCCCCGCCCCTGCTCCCCGGCCCGGGCCGCTTCCACCGCGGCGTTCAGCGCCAGAATATTGGTCTGGAAGGCGATGCTGTTGATGACGGTAGTGATTTCAGCGATTTTTTTCGAGCTGTCCGAAATGCCGCTCATGGTTGTGACCACATCTTCCACCAGCGAGCCGCCGCGGCTGGCCGTACTGGAGGCGACATCCGCAAGCTGGCTGGCCTGGCGCGCGCTTTCGGCGTTCAGCTTCACCGTTGCGGTTAGCTGCTCCATGCTGGCCGCGGTCTCTTCCAGCGCGGCGGCCTGCTCTTCGGTACGCGAAGAGAGATCGTTATTCCCGCTGGAGATCTCCGTTGCCCCGCGCCAGATATTCTCGCTGCCGGAACGAATCGTGCTGACCGCTTCCCGCAGGCTGTCCTGCATGGCGCTCAGCAGCGGCACCAGTTGCCCCACGCAGTTGCGGCCAAAGGATTCAATCGGCTGGCTGAGATCGCCCTGCGCAATCTGGCGGAACTGCTGACGGATACGATCCAGCGGTTTTACCAGTATCGCCACCAGGTAGCGGTCGGTGAACAGCAGGATCAACAGACCCACGATCGTGGCGGTGATAATCACCGTCCGGGTCATGCTGGTGAGGCCGTCGACCACCACGCGCGTGCTGTCGAGCGCCTTCGCCGCGGTGTTGTTAAAGTTCTCAGCCGCTGACCCGAATGCACGGCTTAGCGGCGGCGTGACGTTGTTGGCATGCTGACGATAGCCTTCGAGCGTCGCCTGCTTCGCCTGCGCCATCTGCGGCGTCACGCCACGATCGAGCAGCGCCTGCCAGGTGGAAATCACCTGCGCAGACACCTTTTCATCCATCGGGCCCGGAGAGATAGCTTTCATCTCTGCTAGCTTTTTACTCATGTTATCCAGCGCCTGCTGTGCAGGAGCCAGGTCCGGCGTGCCGCCCGCCGCTTTAACTTCCATCGCCCGGCTCAGGCGGGTGACGAAACGGAAATACTGATCGTTGCCCTGGCTCAGCACCGTCATTTGCCGGACCAGCTGGCGGTCAACATCATTACCATCAGAAACACGAGACAGAGACCAGGTGCTGTAAAGCCCCACGCCTGCCCACATGACACAAAAGATCCCCAGTATCGTCAGCATGACGAAACGGATGGTGAAATTACGAAGCATCTTCATTGAGTATTCCTTGCCGTGAGGGTGAATTCGCCCAGAGGCGAGTACTACCCTCTTTATCGGCAGATACCGCAGAAAATATACTTTTTTGTTATCGAGTCGGCATAGAATGAAAACGTTGTTTCGAAAATTCACCGACAAGAAAGGAGACATCATGTCCTGGCACCCTTACACCGGCCGATACGAAAACATGCAGTACCGATACTGCGGCAAAAGCGGCCTGCGCTTACCGGCACTGTCGCTGGGCCTGTGGCACAGCTTCGGTCACGTTCAGCCGCTCGATTCCCAGCGCGCGCTGCTGCGTAAGGCCTTCGATCTCGGTATTACCCACTTTGACCTTGCCAACAACTACGGCCCCCCACCAGGCAGCGCTGAAGAGAATTTTGGCCGTCTGCTGCGGGAGGATTTTGCCGGGTATCGTGACGAGCTGATCATCTCCACCAAAGCGGGCTACGACATGTGGCCAGGGCCGTATGGTTCGGGCGGTTCACGTAAATACCTGCTCGCCAGCCTCGACCAGAGCCTGAAACGCATGGGTGTGGAGTATGTGGATATTTTCTATTCTCACCGCGTAGACGAAAACACACCGATGGAAGAGACCGCCTCCGCGCTGGCGCACGCGGTGCAGAGCGGAAAAGCGCTGTACGTCGGCATTTCGTCCTACTCCACGGAACGCACGGCGGTAATGGCCGAATTGATGCGCGAGTGGAAGATCCCGCTTTTGATCCACCAGCCGTCTTACAACCTGCTTAACCGCTGGGTCGACAAGACCGGCCTGCTGGACGCGCTGGAGAAAAACGGAACGGGCTGTATCGCCTTTACCCCGCTGGCACAGGGCCTGCTCACCGGAAAATACCTGAACGGTATTCCGGACGGTTCACGTATGCAACGCGAAGGGAAAAAAGTGCGCGGCCTGACGGAGAAAATGCTGACGGAAGCCAACCTGAGCAGCCTTCGTTTGCTGAACGAGATGGCGCACGCGCGCGGGCAGACGATGGCGCAGATGGCGCTAAGCTGGCTGTTGAAAGATGAGCGTGTAACGTCGGTGCTGATTGGCGCGAGCCGCCCGGAGCAGCTGGAAGAGAACGTTCAGGCGCTGAATAACCTGCGCTTTAGCGAAGATGAACTGACGCGGATTGACCAGCACGTTGCGGATGGTGAGCTGAATTTGTGGCAGGCGTCGTCGGATAAATAAATAGTGCGGCCTGCTGCCCTCACCCTGTCCCTCTCCCCTCCGGGGAGGGGGTTAGGGTGAGGGGCGTGGTGGATTTATTTCTTACTGATCTTATCCAGATACCCCATCATAAACGCCGACAGCACAAACGTCAGGTGGATAATCACATACCACATCAGCTTATTATCCGGGACGTTTTTCGCGTCCATAAAGACGCGTAACAGGTGTATAGACGAAATCGCCACAATCGACGCCGCGACTTTATTCTTCAGCGATGAGGCGTCCATCTTCCCCAGCCAGTTGAGCTTTTCTTTGTGCTCGGCGATATCAAGCTGAGAGACGAAATTCTCATAACCGGAGAACATCACCATCACCAGTAACCCCCCCACCAGCGTCATATCCACCAGCGACAGCAGAACCAGAATCAAATCGGCTTCTGCCACGGAGAAAATGTTTGGCAGGACGTGAAATATCTCCTGGAAGAACTTGATCGTCAGGGCGACCAACGCCAGGGAGAGACCAAAATAGACGGGTGCGAGCAGCCAGCGAGAGGCATACATTGCGTTTTCAAAGAAGCGTTCCATAAAATCCTGTCTGCAAACGAAACCAGCACTCAGTATATCTCAACTATACCTCGTTGGGATCCACATCCGGACGCGCATACTCCGGCCAGACCAGCGCGACCAGTTCCGGGTAGGCTTCCAGGCTAAACTCGCGAAAACACTGGCGCAGATTTAATACGTCTAAATCGGAGTACGACACCTTCTCGCCATTCAGACAGCGCTTTTTGATATTGTCGTAATATTTATAAACCGCCGAATTAAGGTCGCTACAACGGCGCTGCGCGTCGAACAGGCCGGGCGTATCATTAATTTCAGCCATTTTCATTCGCTTAATTGTCGCATGGAGAAAATCGATATATTCGTGATTTACCCGCCAGTACCAGACCGGCGTCACGGCGTTCATCAATACGGAGAAATGATCTTCCCCCTCCTCTTTCGACATCAATTCAGGCTGCGGCGGTTCACTGACGTCTTTTGACGCTTTCGTTTTATTTAACTCTTGCATCAATAAAAGCACGCCAGCGGTCAGTAATAGTAACGTTATGACCGTAAAGAAAATGCTGTTCATGGGTAGGCTCCATTTTTTTTGATTTTAAAATTGCCTCATGTTATTGTCAACGAATCTCAACCTTTTTCCATCCCCACCTTTTTTGAAATTAAAGGAAATTAAAATGCTGCCCGACAATCTTGTCCCGGCAAAGTACCACATTACGCCTGTGGAACAGCCTTCGACGGAAGCAGATAAAGAGGCGAATTTCACTCAAGGAAAAAGAAAACTCTCCGACTATGAAGCCGACATATTAATTGGTGTTTCACGCACCGGCAAATCCCGTAATATGGTGCTGGAAGAGCACGATCGCCATTTAAAAGAGCGTTTATTTCGCGCCATCAAGATTGAAGCCTTAGTTCATCTACTAAATGATTTACAGGCCGAAGGGGAAATAGATGCCCAGACGCTAAGTCAAATAATGACCGAGAAAACGCAGCAAATAAATGAGGCCGGCAATGAAATTTGGCTTAATTTAATTACGCGTGAAAAAAACAATCCCATTTTTTATAACCTGGGGGAAGATTAACGTGAATGATGACAGCGGTAATAACGTTTATTTGACTTTAGATGATAAGAAAAGCGATGAATTTATCTTAAAGCAGAATCTCGACGCCCTGAAAAAGATAAAAAATGACGAGATGACGCGAATTACGCAGGATTTGGTTTCGATTCCGGCCACGCTGGTGCGCCTGAAATGGCAGAATCGTCGGGAGATTTACGCCTTGCAGGCCAAGGAGGAGATTTACGGCGCGGTGATGAACGCCATTATTGAACAGCGCCCTGAGCTTAAAGAGAAGATCCTCGGGCGACTGGAGGCGAACTATCAGTACCTGCTGGCACGCGAGACAGCCACCCTGCGCCTGACCCGTAAACTCTCGGAAGGTCATTACCGAACTTCAAACGTGACCTGTGTAGCGCTTGATGAAGAGGCGCCGACGGCGCCTTCAGTGTGAGTCAACAATGATTGTTGCGGAATGCAGGCCGGGTAAGGCGACGCCGCCACCCGGCAGGGAAGGCTGCAAAAGCTTTCGTTTTACTTCGCGGCCGCTTTCTCTTCGCCGACCAGACCAATCTTCAGGTATCCCGCCTGATGCAGCGTGTCCATTACCTTCATCATGGTTTCATAATCGACGGTTTTATCCGCGCGGAAGAAGACGGTGGTGTCTTTCTTGCCGCCGGTCAGCTGGTCCAGCGCCGGAATAACCGAGGCATCCGTTACCGGATCGTTGCCCAGGAACATGGACTTATCGGCCTTCACGGACAGGTAGATAGGTTTTTCCGGACGCGGCTGCGGCTGGCTGGAGGACGCAGGCAGATTCACCTTCACGTCCACCGTCGCCAGCGGTGCGGCAACCATAAAGATAATCAGCAGAACCAGCATGACGTCGATAAACGGCGTCACGTTGATCTCATGCATTTCACCGTTATCGTCCAGATTTTCATTAAGACGCATTGCCATACAATCAACCTACGCGCAGTTTGGACGCCGCATGTACCGGTTTAACGGCGCTGGCGTTCAGGTCCAGATCGCGGCTTTGCAGCAGCAGAACCTGCGCGGCAACGTCACCCAGTGTGGCTTTGTAACTGCCAATCATGCGCGCGAAGATGTTATAGATAACAACCGCCGGGATAGCGGCAACCAGACCGATAGCCGTGGCCAGCAGCGCTTCTGCGATACCCGGCGCGACGACCGCAAGGTTAGTGGTCTGCGTCTGGGCGATACCGATAAAGCTGTTCATGATGCCCCAGACGGTACCGAACAGGCCGACGAACGGGGAGATGGCGCCGATAGTCGCCAGGTAGCCGTTACCGCGGCCCATATGACGACCCACGGCCGCAACGCGACGCTCCAGACGGAAGCCGGTACGCTCTTTAATGCCTTCGTTATCTTCACTGCCTGCGGAGAGTTCCAGCTCGTTCTGCGCTTCGTTCACTAACAGGGTAGTCAGGCTTTTCGCATGGAAGGATGAGGTGATATCAGAAGCCTGATCCAGAGAGCGGGCTTCCGCCAGCTGCTTCTGCTCACGCTTGAGGCGGCGTTTTTGTGAAAGAAGTTCGGCGCTCTTGCTGAAGAAGATAGCCCAGGTGATCACGGACGCCAGAATCAGGCCGATCATCACAATCTTAACTACGATGTCAGCATGTTGATACATGCCCCAAACGGAGAGATCCGTCTGCATCAAATTATTACCCACTCTGTATCTCCAGGACGCAAATCACAAAATCTGAACGTAATAATATCAAAACGTCGTCGAATTGATAGTAGTTCTCATTAGTATTTACATAGTGCCGTAATTTTCGCTCACTTTCCTTGCGCTTACGCAGTAAAAATTTCTTATGCGAATTTTTGATAATATTTTCTGCTTATTCGATAAGCATCCGGATGCACATTCTGACAATCGTGGTAGTCTGGACGTCCAGACGTATAAAAAAAAGGTTAGCGAACATGACTAAAAAGCAGCTTGAGACCACGCTGGTGCAGGCAGGACGCAGTAAGAAATACACGCAGGGCTCGGTAAACAGCGTGATCCAGCGCGCCTCCTCGCTGGTGTTTGATACCGTTGAAGATAAAAAAATCGCTACGCGTAATCGCGCGAAGGGCGGGCTGTTTTACGGTCGTCGTGGCACGTTAACCCATTTCTCGTTGCAGGAAGCCATGTGCGAACTGGAGGGCGGCGCGGGCTGCGCGCTGTTCCCGTGCGGCGCGGCGGCGGTCGCCAATACCATTCTGGCGTTTGTGGAACAGGGTGACCACGTCCTGATGACCAATACCGCCTACGAGCCAAGCCAGGACTTCTGCACCAAAATACTCAGCAAGCTCGGCGTCACCACCAGCTGGTTCGATCCGCTGATTGGGGCCGGTATTGCCGCGCTTATTCAGCCCAACACGCGCGTTGTGTTCCTGGAATCTCCCGGCTCCATCACCATGGAAGTGCATGACGTCCCGGCCATCGTGAAGGCGGTGCGCAGCATAGCGCCGGAAGCGATCATCATGATCGACAACACCTGGGCGGCAGGTGTGCTGTTTAAAGCCCTGGAATTTGACATCGATATCTCCATTCAGGCGGCGACCAAATACCTGATTGGCCATTCCGACGGCATGATCGGTACGGCGGTGTCTAACGCCCGCTGCTGGGATCAATTGCGTGAAAACGCCTACCTGATGGGCCAGATGGTGGATGCCGATACCGCCTACATGACCAGCCGGGGCATCCGTACGCTCGGTGTGCGTTTGCGTCAGCATCACGAAAGCAGCCTGCAAATTGCACAGTGGCTGGCGCTGCATCCGCAGGTGGAGCGCGTTAACCATCCGGCGCTGCCGGGCAGCAAGGGCCACGAATACTGGCAACGTGACTTTACGGGTAGCAGCGGGTTGTTCTCATTTGTTCTTAAAAAGCGCCTGAATGACGCCGAACTGGCAAGCTATCTGGATAACTTTACCCTCTTCAGCATGGCCTATTCATGGGGTGGGTTTGAATCGCTGATCCTGCCCAACCAGCCGGAGCAGATTGCGGCCCTGCGCCCGGGCGGCGAGGTGGACTTCGAGGGGACCTTAATCCGCCTGCATATTGGGCTGGAAAATGTGGACGATTTAATTGCGGATTTATCGGCAGGATTTGAGCGCATCGTGTAAAGTGCTGGCTGAAATGTACTCCCCGGACGCTATTCTGAACACCGCAAGCAGAAAAGTCTGTATGAGATGCGCCTGCGATCAACCCCGACAGGCAAAATTGGGAGTACAATAGCGTTATATCTGCTGTTCCACAGGAAAGTCCATGGCTGTTATTCAAAATATCATCACGGCGCTCTGGCAACACGATTTTGCCGCGCTGGCGGACCCGCATGTCGTCGGGATTGTCTATTTCGTGATGTTCGCGACGCTGTTTCTGGAAAATGGATTACTGCCAGCCTCATTTTTACCCGGTGACAGCCTGCTCCTGCTCGCAGGGGCGTTAATCGGCAAGGGCGTGATGGACTTCGCACCGACAATGGTGATCCTCACCTCTGCGGCCAGTCTCGGCTGTTGGCTGAGCTACCTGCAAGGGCGCTGGCTTGGAAACACTCGCGTGGTGAAAGGCTGGCTGGCGCAGCTGCCGCATAAATATCACCAGCGCGCGACCTGCATGTTTGACCGTCACGGCCTGCTGGCGTTACTTGCCGGGCGTTTTCTGGCGTTTGTTCGTACCCTGTTGCCTACCATGGCGGGTATTTCAGGCCTCTCTAACCGCCGCTTCCAGTTCTTCAACTGGCTGAGCGCCCTGCTCTGGGTAGGCGTGGTCACCACGCTCGGCTACGCGCTGAATATGATCCCCTTTGTTAAGCGCCATGAAGACCAGGTGATGACCTTCCTGATGATCCTGCCGATTTTCCTGCTGGTTGCAGGGCTGGTGGGTACCATTGCGGTGGTGATTAAGAAAAAGTATTGCAGCGCATAAATAAAAGCCGGGTGGCGCTACCGCTTACCCGGCCTCCGTTTCCCCTCAGGCTCCCTGCATGGTTCTTATACGTGACGCATCTTCCCCCGGCGTGACGCCGAAGTAGCGCTTAAACTCCCGACTAAACTGCGACGCGCTTTCATACCCGACCCGCATCGCCGCGGCGCTGGCCTTCATGCCATCGTGGATCATCAGCATCCGCGCCTTATGCAGACGGTAGGTTTTGAGGTACTGCAACGGTGACGTGCTGGTGACAGATTTAAAGTTATGGTGAAACGCCGAGACGCTCATATTGGCTTCCGCCGCCAGCTGGTCAACGCTGAGGTTTTCCGTGTACTGGCTCTCGATGCGCTTCAGCACGCGGCTAATCAGGCTGAAGTGCGTTTGCCGGCTTACCAGCGCCAGCAGCGCCCCGCCGCCCGGTCCCAGCAGCACATGGTAAAGAATTTCGCGGATAATCTGTTTTCCGAGAATACGCGCATCCAGCGGCCTTTCCATCACGTCTAACAGGCGTTCAATCGCGCAGAGAATTTCCTCCGACAGGGTCGCGGAGTTGATACCGCTTGCCGCCATTGACGGCCGGAAAAGTTCGTCCTCCCCAATCTCCATCAGCAGCTCCTGCAACTGGAGGATGTCGACGTTGACGCGGATCCCGGCCAGCGGTACCTCCTCTGTCGCGAAAGTTTCACATTCGAAGGGTAAAGGTACTGTCAGAAGCAGATATTCATTGGTGTCGTAACGGAACACGCGCTCATTGATATAGCCAATCTTATGGCCAGAAAAGAGAAACACGATGCCGGGCTGATACATCACCGGGGTGCGCGTCCCGGGCTGGGTACCGTACAGCAATCGGATATCCGGCAGCAGCTCAGCCGAATCATTTCCGTTATCTATCAGTCTTTTAATCTGCGACGTTAGCTGGCGGCAGATGGCATCACGGTTCATTTTCAGTTACTCCGGGTACGGTTTCCGACGCTGACAGTGTGCGCATTTTCTTACCGTTTCTCCAGCGCGCTGTAGAAATGGGCAAGACATCGGCAGGAATGTGCATTGAGAGGATAGCGCCTGCCCGCCACAATGAGCAGCATCAGGTTGCCTTCTGCGCCACCACGATTTTTTACCCACTACAGGGAACAAGCCATGAACAACTTTAATCTTCATACCCCAACCCGCATTCTGTTTGGTAAAGACACCATCGCCGACCTGCGCGCGCAAATCCCCGCTGACGCCCGTGTGCTGATCACCTACGGTGGCGGCAGCGTGAAAAAAACCGGCGTGCTGGATCAGGTTTACAGCGCCCTGGACGGACTGAACGTGCGCGAGTTCGGCGGTATCGAGCCTAACCCGTCTTATGAAACGCTGATGAACGCGGTAAAAATCGCCCGTGAGGAGCAAATTACCTTCCTGCTGGCGGTCGGCGGCGGCTCCGTGCTGGACGGCACCAAATTCATCGCGGCGGCGGCCCATTACGCTGACGACATCGACCCGTGGCATATTCTGGAAACGGGCGGCAGCGACATCAGCAGTGCGATCCCGATGGGCTCCGTGCTGACGCTGCCGGCCACCGGATCAGAGTCCAACAAAGGCGCGGTCATCTCCCGTAAAACCACCGGTGACAAGCAGGCCTTTATGAACGAACACGTTCAGCCCGTGTTCGCGATCCTCGATCCGGTTTACACCTATACCCTGCCTGCGCGTCAGGTGGCGAACGGCGTGGTCGACGCCTTTGTTCACACCGTTGAGCAGTACGTTACTTACCCGGTAAACGCCAAAATTCAGGATCGTTTCGCGGAAGGCATTCTGCTGACGCTGATTGAAGAAGGTCCAAAAGCGCTGAAAGAGCCTGAAAATTACGACGTGCGTGCCAACGTGATGTGGGCTGCCACCCAGGCGCTGAACGGCCTGATCGGCGCAGGCGTGCCGCAGGACTGGGCTACCCATATGCTCGGCCACGAGCTAACGGCGATGCACGGCCTGGATCACGCCCAGACGCTGGCGGTGGTTCTGCCTGCGCTGTGGAACGAAAAACGTGACGCTAAACGCGCCAAACTGCTCCAGTACGCCGAACGCGTGTGGAACATCACCGACGGTTCCGACGATGCGCGTATCGATGCCGCGATTGAAGCCACCCGTCACTTCTTTGAAAGCCTGGGCGTGCCAACGCGTCTCTCTGGCTACGGCCTGGACGGCAGCTCCATCCCTGCCCTGCTGGCGAAACTGGAAGCACACGGTATGACGCAGATCGGCGAGCATGGCGACATCACCCTGGACGTCAGCCGTCGTATTTACGAAGCGGCACGCTAAGCGTTTTTAGGATCCTGACTTTCGTTTTTTGACATTTCGTCCAGACTTAATGCACATCACATCGTCGGAGGTTCCCTCCGGCGATGAGCACCTGAAGGAGGAAAAATGGCAAACCAAACCGTAATCAAGCTACAGGACGGCAACGTGATGCCCCAGCTGGGGCTAGGTGTATGGAAAGCCGGTAACGACGAGGTCGTCTCCGCCATTCATAAAGCCCTGGAAGTCGGCTATCGGTCCATCGATACCGCCGCCGCCTATAAAAACGAGGACGGCGTGGGAAAAGCGCTTGCCAGCGCCGGCGTTCCCCGGGATGAGCTTTTCATCACCACCAAGCTGTGGAACGACGATCAAAAGCGTCCCCGCGAAGCGTTGCAGGAGAGTCTGGAGAAACTCCAGCTCGATTTCGTCGATCTTTATCTCATGCACTGGCCGGTACCGGCTATCGACCATTACGTTGATGCCTGGAAAGGGATGATTGAACTGCAAAAAGAGGGGCTGATAAAAAGCATCGGCGTCTGTAATTTCCAGGTTCATCATCTGCAACGCCTGATTGATGAAACGGGCGTCGCGCCGGTGATTAACCAGATTGAGCTGCACCCGCTGATGCAGCAGCGCCAGCTTCATTCATGGAACGCCACGCACAAGATCCAGACCGAATCCTGGAGCCCGTTGGCTCAGGGCGGCGAAGGGGTGTTTGACCAGAAAATCATCCGTGAACTGGCGGATAAGTACGGTAAAACCCCGGCGCAGATCGTCATTCGCTGGCATCTGGATAGCGGTCTGGTGGTGATCCCGAAATCGGTCACGCCATCGCGTATCGCCGAGAACTTCGACGTCTGGGATTTCCGCCTGGATAAAGACGAGCTGGGTGAAATTGCGAAGCTGGATCAGGGCAAACGGCTTGGGCCGGACCCGGATCAGTTTGGCGGGTAATCCCCTCACCCTGCCCTCTCCCCGGAGGGGAGAGGGTTAGACCTGTAGGCCCGGTAAGCGCAGCGCCACCGGGCATTGTTACAGGTTTAACCGGTCTTACGTTTTACGTTCTTCTTCGTTCCCGCAACACCGTTCGAACGCTGATGCGCAATAGGCGTGTGCTTGGTCAGCGCCGGGCGCGTGTTGCGGTTCTGGCGGCGCGCTTCGCGCATCTCTTCCAGCGTTGGCGCTGGCACCAGGCAATCACGACGCGAGCCGATCAGGTGCTTTTTCCCCATCTCTTCCAGCGCCTGACGGATCAGCGGCCAGTTTTTCGGATCGTGATAGCGCAGCAGCGCTTTATGCAGACGGCGCTGTTTATCCCCTTTCGGCACCACCACGTCTTCGCTCTTATAACCAATCTTACTCAGCGGGTTTTTGCCGGTGTAATACATGGTCGTCGAGTTGGCGAGCGGCGACGGGTAGAAGTTCTGCACCTGATCCAGACGGAATCGACGCTGCTTCAGCCACAGCGCCAGGTTCACCATGTCTTCATCACGGGTGCCGGGGTGTGCGGAGATGAAGTATGGGATCAGATACTGCTCTTTCCCCGCCTGTTTTGAATAGGTATCAAACAGCTGTTTAAAGCGGTCATAGCTGCCCATGCCTGGCTTCATCATTTTGGACAGCGGGCCTTCTTCGGTGTGCTCCGGGGCGATCTTCAGATAACCGCCAACGTGGTGCGTCGCCAGCTCTTTGATGTAGCGCGGATCTTCCACCGCAATGTCGTAACGCACGCCGGAGGCGATCAGGATCTTCTTGATGCCTTTCAGGTCACGGGCGCGACGGTAAAGATTGATCGTCGGCTCGTGGTTGGTGTCCATATGCTCGCAAATGCTCGGATAGACGCAGGAGAGACGACGGCAGGTCTGCTCGGCGCGCGGCGATTTACAGCGCAGCATGTACATGTTGGCCGTTGGACCACCCAGATCGGAGATCACGCCGGTAAAGCCTGGCACCGTGTCGCGAATCGCTTCGATCTCGTTAACAATCGACTCTTCGGAACGGCTCTGAATAATACGGCCTTCGTGTTCGGTGATCGAACAGAAGGAGCACCCGCCGAAGCAGCCGCGCATGATGTTGATTGAGAAACGGATCATCTCGTAAGCCGGAATACGGCTGTTGCCATATGACGGATGCGGCACACGCTTGTACGGCAGAGCAAAGACGCTGTCCATCTCTTCGGTAGAGAGCGGGATCGCCGGTGGGTTAACCCAGACATAGCGCTCGCCGTGCTTTTGCATCAGAGCGCGCGCGCAGCCGGGGTTGGTTTCATGGTGTAAGATGCGCGATGCGTGGGCGTAGAGTACTTTATCGCTTTTTACTTTTTCGTAAGACGGCAGCAGCACATAGGTTTTTTCCCACGGCTTTGGACGCGGCGGCTGCACCACCACGGCCTTTGCTTCCGCTTTCTTCGGCTCAACCGGTTTGTTATCCGCGCACGGCAGATCGTCACCGTACGGATGTGGGATAGGGTCGATTTTGCCCGGCATATCGATAATGCGGGAATCCACCCCGCTCCAGCCCGGCAGCGCCTCTTTCACCATGATCGCGGTGTTGCGTACGTCGCGGATCTCGCTGACCGCTTCACCCTGCGCCAGGCGATGCGCCACCTCCACCAGCGGACGCTCGCCGTTGCCGAAGATCAGCATGTCGGCTTTCGAATCCACCAGCACCGAACGGCGCACGGTATCAGACCAGTAGTCGTAGTGTGCGGTGCGGCGCAGGCTCGCCTCGATGCCGCCCAGGATCACCGGCACGTCTTTCCATGCTTCTTTGCATCGCTGGGTGTAGACGAGGGTCGCGCGATCGGGACGTTTACCCGCCACGTTGTCAGCCGTGTAAGCGTCGTCATGGCGCAGCTTACGGTCGGCGGTATAGCGGTTGATCATCGAGTCCATGTTGCCCGCGGTCACGCCGAAAAACAGGTTAGGCTTGCCCAGACGCATAAAGTCGTCTTTGCTGTTCCAGTCAGGCTGGGAGATGATCCCCACGCGGAAGCCCTGGGCTTCAAGCATACGGCCACAGATCGCCATGCCAAAGCTCGGGTGATCGACATACGCATCGCCCGTTACCAGAATGATATCGCAGCTGTCCCAGCCCAGTTGATCCATCTCTTCCCGGGACATCGGCAGGAACGGCGCCGGTCCAAAGCAGGCTGCCCAGTACTGGGGCCAGGAGAAGAGGTCGCGATCCGGCTGGATCAGGGAAATAGCGCTCATAATGCTTCCGAAGAAAAAATAGACAAAAGGAGCGGGATTATACGCTGGTTTACCGGGGGAAATGAAGGGGTATTTATTGCCCGGTGACGCTACGCTTACCGGGCCTACGGGCCTGTAGGTCGGGTAAGGCGAAGCCGCCACCCGACTCGTTTTACGGTGCCGGATTCACCAGCATCTGCCCTACCGATCCCCTGTCCATCATCTCCAGCGTCTGGCTGTGGAACAGGAACGGGAAGTGCGGCCAGGAAGGCTGGCCGTAGTAGACGAGCAGTTCGACCTGGCCATCCACCCAGACGGTATCTTTCCAGCCCCTGTCTTCCGGGAACGGCATCGCCCCGTTGACGTTGCGGATCAGGAATGACACCCCTTCAATATGGAACGACTGCGGCATCTCCGAGCGGACGGTCCAGCGCTCCCATGTTCCCTGTTGGGCGGTGATATCAATGCGGTTTACGTCCCACAGCGCACCGTTGATGCCCGGATCGTCGCCAAGGCTGATATCGCGACTGCGTACTGCCGGGCCGGTCACAATCTCCTGCGGCAGCAGGCGCATCGGCAGGCTGTCGGTCACCAGCGGCAACAGGCCGGTCGGGCGCAGCGTCAGCACCAGCGTGGAGACCAGCACGCTCGACGGTTCAAAGAAGCCGCGAATACGGTCAACAATGCTTGCCGCTTCGCCGCAGGTCACGGACACTTCATCCCCGTTGGTCATATCCACGAGGATCTCACGACGTTCGCCCGGCGCCAGCGCCAGCTGTTTTACCGATACCGGCGCAGGTAATAACCCCTGATCGCCTGAAATCACGTGCAGCGCGCGGCCGTCGCTCATCTGCAACTGATAGCGACGCGAGTTAGAAGCATTCAGCAGACGCAGGCGCACCCAGCCACGAGACACTTCAACATACGGGCTTTGCGCGCCGTTAACCAGCAGCGTATCGCCCACAAAACCACCGCTGCCCGGCTCGCTGTACTCCGGCGTGCCGAAGTTATCCAGCCGCTTGTCCTGAATAATGATCGGGAAATCATCAACGCCGTAGTGATTCGGGATCGGCAGCGTTTTGCTGACCTCATCTTCAATCAGCCACATTCCGGCCAGGCCGTTGTAGACCTGCTGGGCGGTGCGGTTCGGGGTGTTGGCGTGATACCACAATGTCGCCGCGCTCTGACGAATCGGGAGGACGGGCGCCCAGTCGGCATTCGGCGACATCATGCGTGCCGCGCCGCCAATCAGCGGCCCCGGCACCTGCAAACCACTGACGGTCATCGCGACATTTTCCGTCGTACGGTTACTGTAGATGAGCTTAACGTCATCGCCATTCCACACGCGAATGGTCGGCCCGAGGTAGCGTCCGTTAATGCCCCATACCTGCGCGCGCGTTCCCTGGGTAAAGGACCAGTGGCTACGCTGAAGCGTGAGGAATAGCGGCTGCCCGCGACGGGATTCAATCAACGGCGGAATAGGCAGCGGCTGTTGCTGCCCGGCGGCGCTGGCTGTCCGCGGCATCGCACCCGCACAAAGGGCGATACCCGAAGCCTGAATAAACTGACGCCGACTGAGTGACATATAAGCTCCATCTGAAACGACTAACAACGCGGGAATTCGTTTTCCCTTACACGACACCGGGTCAAATCTTACCGGCGGCTTCTCGCTCTGCAACTTCTTTATCGAGCTGCGCAATATGCTGAGCCATCAGCTCGCGGCAGTGCGTGGCCAGCTCGCGCACCTGGTCTTTACCGTATTTTGAGGTATCTACCGGCGGCAGCATTTCGACAATGACCAGTCCGTTATTCAGACGGTTAAGATTAATCTTATTCGATGTATTGGAAACACACACGGGAATAATTGGAACGCCTGCCGCAATTGCAGCATGAAACGCGCCGGTCTTAAACGGCAGCAGGCCGCGACCACGGCTGCGCGTCCCTTCCGGGAACATCCAGATGGAAATCCGGCGCTTTTTAAACTGATCCACCACTTCCGCAATGGTGCCATGCGCTTTGGCGCGGTTGTTACGGTCAATCAGTAAGTTACCGGTGAGCCAGTACAGCTGACCGAAAAACGGGATCCACAGCAGGCTTTTTTTACCCACGGTTACGGTCGGCGGAAGAACAATATTTGAGGCCGTCACCATATCGTAGTTGTTCTGATGGTTAGCGATATAGATGGCGTTACCGAAATTCTCCGCCCCTTCAGGCAGACGCTTTTCAACCTTCAGGCCAAACAGCGGCGCAAGACGACCAAACATGTGGCCAAACGTCGCGACATGCTTTGGGTTACGCGGGCTGAACAGGCAATAAATCGATCCGAAAATACAGACCAGAATGCAATAAATAACGGTAAGAATGAGACGAACAATGTATAGCATAGCGACCTCTGAAGCCCTGACAGCTGACAATTATACTTCACCTGTGGCCAGGTAAGGACTTTATTACGAGCGCGTATTGTTAATCGCAACGCACGAATTAACAACGTTTTTACGGGAAATTTTATGGTAATTCCCCCTCCGGAAAGAGGGGGGATGAAACAGGTTACTCTTCGCTGTCGTCCGCTTTGCTGCGCGCCGGCGAGTCGATCTCCACGCGGTCGATTCGCTGGAGGCCGCGCATCAGTGAGCCGCGACGTCCACGCTCACCCACCACCTTCTGCAACTCTTCCGGACGCAGTTTGATTTTACGCTTGCCGACATGAATGGTCAGCGTGCTCTGCGGCGGCAGCAGGAAGAGATGCGCGAGGCCATCGACGCCTTTTGCCGCTTCCGCTGACGGGATACTGATGATCTTGTTGCCCTTCCCTTTCGACAGCTCCGGCAGATCGCTGACCGGGAACATCAGCATGCGTCCGGCAGCGGTGATCGCCAGCAGCATGTCGCTTTCGTTCTCGATGATCAGCGGCGGCATGACGTGTGCGTTATCCGGCAGGCTAATCAGCGCCTTACCAGCACGGTTACGCGACACCAGATCGTTGAAGGTACAGATAAAGCCGTAGCCCGCATCAGACGCCATCAGCAGTTTTTGATCGTCGGCCTCCATCAGCATATGGTCCACCGTGGCGCCCGGCGGCAGCGTCAGCTTGCCGGTTAGCGGTTCGCCCTGGCCGCGCGCAGACGGCAGCGTGATCGGGTCGATGGCGTAGCTGCGGCCCGTGGAGTCGATGAACGCCACCGGCTGGTTACTCTTGCCCTTCACCGCCGCCTTGAAGCTGTCACCGGATTTGTAGCTCAGACCCGGCGCGTCGATATCGTGGCCTTTGGCGCTACGTACCCAGCCGCTCTGGGAAAGCACGATGGTCACCGGCTCGGAAGGCAGCATGTCGTGCTCGTTCATCGCCTTCGCCTCTTCGCGCTCGTGCAGCGGAGAACGACGGTCGTCGCCAAAGGCGTCGGCATCGGCCTGCAACTCTTTCTTCAGCAGGGTGTTCATCTTGCGCTCGGACGCCAGAATCGCCTGAAGCTGATCGCGCTCTTTTTCCAGCTCGTTCTGCTCGCCGCGGATCTTCATCTCTTCCAGTCTGGCGAGATGGCGCAATTTCAGTTCGAGGATCGCTTCGGCCTGGGTTTCGCTGATGCCAAAGCGCGACATCAGGGCAGGCTTAGGTTCGTCCTCGGTACGAATGATCTCGATCACTTCGTCAATGTTGAGGAACGCCACCAGCAAACCTTCGAGGATATGCAGGCGCTTAAGCACTTTTTCCAGACGATGGTTCAGACGACGGCGCACCGTATCGCGGCGGAAGGCCAGCCATTCGGTGAGGATCTCCAGCAGGTTTTTCACCGCCGGACGACCGTCCAGACCGATCATGTTCAGGTTGATGCGGTAGCTTTTTTCCAGATCGGTAGTGGCGAACAGGTGGTTCATCACCTGCTCCATGTCCACGCGGTTAGAGCGCGGCACGATCACCAGACGGGTCGGGTTTTCGTGGTCCGATTCGTCGCGCAGGTCGTCCACCATCGGCAGCTTTTTATTGCGCATCTGGGAGGCGATCTGCTCCAGCACCTTCGCACCGGACACCTGGTGCGGCAGCGCGGTGATCACCACGGCCCCGTCTTCTTTGGTCCACACCGCGCGCATGCGCACGGAGCCACGGCCGTTCTGGTAGATTTTGCGGATTTCCGCGCGCGAGGTGATGATCTCGGCTTCGGTCGGATAGTCCGGCCCCTGCACAATATCCAGCAGATCGTCCAGCGAGGTTTTCGGCTGCTCAATCAGGGTGATGGCGGCTTTTGCCACTTCACGCAGGTTGTGCGGCGGAATGTCCGTCGCCATGCCCACGGCGATACCGGTCGTGCCGTTCAGCAGGATGTTCGGCAGACGCGCAGGCAGCATCTTCGGCTCCTGCATCGTACCGTCGAAGTTTGGCACCCAGTCGACCGTCCCCTGCCCCAGCTCGCCCAACAGCACTTCGGCATATTTAGACAGGCGGGATTCGGTATAACGCATTGCCGCGAAGGATTTCGGATCGTCCGGCGCCCCCCAGTTCCCCTGGCCATCCACCAGCGGATAGCGATAAGAGAACGGCTGGGCCATCAGCACCATCGCTTCATAGCAGGCGCTGTCGCCGTGCGGATGGTATTTACCCAGCACGTCGCCGACGGTACGGGCGGATTTCTTAAACTTGGCGGTAGCATTCAGTCCCAGTTCGGACATCGCATAGACGATGCGGCGCTGAACGGGCTTCAGGCCATCCCCGATAAACGGCAACGCCCTGTCCATGATGACGTACATGGAGTAGTTCAGGTAGGCGTTTTCCGTGAATTCATGTAGCGCGAGGCGCTCTGCCATATCGCTCATTACGTGTGATTCCTCAACTCAGAAACCGATGGGTTTCAGGCAATATTGCCGCAGATACTACCTCATCTGGCGAGTTGAGTCACAAAGAAAAAGGGCCGCATAAGCGGCCCTTTCCGGGTTATTTGTTCAGCTTGATAACCTGCTTCACGTCGATTTCAAACTCGTTCCAGTCTTTATCGATTTTACCCTGGAGTTCGACTTTATCCTGGGGCGTCACCGTCACGCCGTTCCAGCGCTTGTGGTCGATCTCCACCACCACCGTGCCGCTCTCATCGCGGAAGGTGTAACGGTCATCGGACAGGCGCTCGGTAATGTTCCCGCGCAGCTTCACCCAGGCATCGTCCTTCAGGTCTTTCACTTTAGCCGCGGTGGTGAGGTTGGCGTTGTTATCGACAAAGCCACCCTGCTGGGTTTGCGTCTGGTTCTGTGTCGCAGATGGGCCAGAGAAGCCACCCTGTGCAGCAAAGACAGGGGCCGTGGTCATCATCATGATGGCAGCAATTGCAGCGAATTTTTTCATCTTTATCTCTCCCTTTAATGTCGTTTCACAATCCATTAAACAGGGTAAACCTTAACAACTTCTTAAGGGGAAAATTTATTTATTTTTACTGTACAGCAGGCGCTTGCAGAAGGTTTACTGACGGCATCAAGGAGGAAATATGCGCATTTTACTGGTAGAAGACGACAAGCTTATCGGCGACGGCATCAAAGCGGGCTTAAGCAAAATGGGCTTTAACGTGGACTGGTTTACCGACGGTAAAACCGGGCAGGCGGCCCTGTACACCGCGCCGTATGATGCCGTGGTGCTGGACCTGACGCTGCCAGAAATCGACGGGCTTGAGATCCTGCGCGCCTGGCGCGAAAGCGGTAAGAGCGAACCGGTGCTGATCCTGACCGCGCGGGATGCGCTGAATCAGCGCGTCGAAGGGTTACGCCTGGGGGCGGATGATTACCTGTGTAAGCCGTTCGCGCTGATTGAAGTGGCGGCCCGCCTTGAAGCGCTGGTGCGCCGCAGCCACGGTCAGGCGCGCAGCGAGCTGCGTCACGGCAAGGTCACGCTCGATCCGGCAAGCCTTGTCGCCACGCTGGAGGGCGAAACGCTGGTGCTCAAGCCCAAAGAGTTCGCCCTGCTGGAGCTGCTGATGCGCAACGCGGGCCGCGTGCTGCCGCGCAAGGCCATCGAAGAGAAGCTCTACAACTGGGATGATGACGTCTCCAGCAACGCCGTCGAAGTCCACGTTCATCATTTACGCCGCAAGCTCGGCAGCGAATTTATCCGCACCGTGCACGGCATCGGTTATACCCTGGGTGACGCATGAAACTGACCCAACGCCTGAGCCTGAAGCTGCGCCTGACGCTCCTCTTTTTGTTGCTGTCCCTGGCGGCCTGGTTTGCCGCAAGCGTGGTGGCCTGGCACCAGACGACCGACAAGCTCGATAAGCTGTTCGATACCCAGCAGATGCTGTTTGCCAAACGGCTGCTGACGATGGACGTGGACGAACTTCGCGCCCCGGAACGCATGCGCGAGGTACCGAAAAAAGCCAAACACGGCCATCTGGACGACGATGCGCTGGCCTTCGCAATCTTCACCGCCGACGGCAGCATGGTGCTTAACGACGGCGAAAACGGGCGCGACATACCTTACCTCTACCGCCGGGACGGGTTTGATGACGGTCGGTTGCAGGATGACAACGACGAATGGCGTTTCCTGTGGCTGACTTCTCCGGACGGGAAATACCGCGTGGTGGTTGGCCAGGAGTGGGAGTACCGACAGGATATGGCGCTGGACGTGGTCAGCTCGCAGCTGACGCCGTGGCTGGTGGCGCTGCCCGTCATGCTTTTGTTGCTGATTGTTCTGCTGATCCGGGAACTGAAACCGCTGAAAAATCTGGCGCGGACCCTGCGCTCGCGCTCGCCGGATGCGACCGATACGCTACCCACCCACGGCGTGCCGACGGAGGTTCGCCCGCTGCTTGATGCGCTTAACCATCTTTTCGCCCGTACGCAGGAGATGATGGCCCGCGAGCGCCGCTTCACCTCGGATGCCGCCCATGAGTTGCGCAGTCCGCTGGCCGCGCTGAAGGTGCAAACCGACGTGGCGCGGCTTTCCCTTGACGATCCCGGGGCGCAGTCTAAAGCGCTGGGGCAGCTGCATGCGGGTATCGACCGCGCCTCCCGGCTGGTGGACCAGCTTCTCACCCTGTCGCGCCTGGATTCACTGGATAATCTTGATGACGTCGAACCCGTGATGATGGCCGATTTGCTGCAATCCGCGGTGCTGGATATCTGGCATCCGGCGCAGCAGGCGGGCATTGATATTCGGCTCAACGTCAACGCGCCCGAGGTGATGCGTCACGGACAGCCGCTACTGCTGAGCCTTCTGGCGCGTAACCTGCTGGACAACGCCGTTCGTTACAGCCCGCGCGGCAGCGTGGTGGACGTGACGCTGAATACCCAAAGCTTTACCGTGCGCGACAACGGCCCGGGCATTTCATCCGATGCGCTGGCGCGTCTCGGCGAGCGCTTTTATCGTCCACCGGGCCAGGACGCCACCGGCAGCGGTCTGGGGTTGTCTATCGTCAAGCGTATCGCGGCGTTGCACGGGATGCGCGTCTCGCTGGGCAATGCGCCGGAAGGGGGCTTTGAGGTGACCGTCAGCTGGTAGCCATTATTGCGCTGAGCGCAAAAGACTTTGCACATTCTGCTTATTTTTCCGCTCCGTCCTCGCGCGTAGAATACCCGGCATACTCTCAGCATCGAGGACAAATAATGAGCAACATTCTGATTATCAACGGCGCGAAAGAATTTGCGCACTCTAAAGGCCAGCTCAATGACACCCTGACCGAGGTCGCGGATGGTTTCCTGCGCGACGCCGGACATGATGTTAAGGTCGTGCGCGCGGACAGCGATTACGACGTTAAAGCCGAAGTGCAGAACTTCCTGTGGGCCGACGTGGTTATCTGGCAGATGCCGGGCTGGTGGATGGGCGCACCGTGGACCGTGAAAAAATACATGGACGATGTGTTTACCGAAGGTCACGGTTCGCTGTATGCCAGCGACGGCCGCACCCGCTCAGACGCGTCTAAAAAATACGGTTCCGGCGGCCTGATTCAGGGCAAGAAATACATGCTTTCCCTGACCTGGAATGCCCCGCTAGAAGCGTTCACTGAGCAAGATCAGTTCTTCGAAGGCGTGGGCGTAGACGGCGCGTATCTGCCGTTCCACAAGGCGAATCAGTTCCTGGGTATGGAGCCGCTGCCGACCTTTATCGTCAACGACGTGATTAAAACGCCGGACGTCCCGCGCTATATCGCAGAATATCGCAAGCATCTCGCGGAAATTTTTGCTTAACTGGTAGCCTGGAATTAGAAGGAGTTAATTATGCTTACCGTTATTGCTGAAATCCGTACGCGTCCTGGCCAACATCACCGCCAGGCGGTACTGGATGAGTTCGCGAAGATCATCCCGACCGTACTGAAAGAAGAAGGCTGCCACGGCTACGCGCCGATGGTGGACGCCGCCACCAGCGCAAGCTTCCAGGCGACCGCGCCAGACTCAATCATCATGGTTGAGCAGTGGGAAACCGTCGCGCACCTTGAAGCGCATTTGCAGACCGCGCATATGAAAGCGTGGAGCGACGCGGTGAAAGGGGACGTTCTGGAAACCCACATCCGTATTCTGGAGCAAGGGGTTTAAGTTCCGTGAAATTTGCCGGGTGGCACTGCGTTTACCCGGCCTACAAAACCTGACTCGTAGGCCCGGTAAGCGCTAGCGCCACCGGGCTTTTTGTATCATCTTAATACTCAACTGCTATGCTTATTCTGACTTCATTGTTAACAGGAGGATGGAATGGGACTTTTTAACTTCGTAAAAGAAGCAGGCGAAAAGCTGTGGGATAACCTGACCGATCATAAAGGTCAGGGCGACAAAATCACCGAGCACCTCAAGAAACTCAACATTCCCGGTTCCGATAAGGTTCAGGTTAACGTCACTGACGGCAAGGCCAGCGTGACGGGCGACGGGCTGACGCAGGAGCAGAAAGAAAAAATCCAGGTCGCCGTCGGCAACATCGCGGGCGTCAGCGAAGTGGAGAACAATATCACCGCAACAGATGCCAAAGATGAAGCCACCTACTATACGGTGAAATCCGGCGATACCCTGAGCGCAATCTCTAAAACCGTGTACGGCGACGCCAACCAGTACAACAAGATTTTTGAGGCTAACCGCCCAATGCTCTCCAGCCCGGATAAAATCTATCCCGGCCAGACGCTGCGTATTCCGAAAGCGTGATCGATAAGTCGGGGGTTACCCCCCGACTGTTTTTACCAGTACAGTTTCCAGCTCTGCGTAAAACGCACCAGTGCCTCCACGTAGAAGTAATCGCCCCAGCTCGCGCACTCATCCACGCCTTTATTGCTCGCCAGGTGATACACCGAGTGCTTAAGCAGCCCGTTGCCCTTCTCTTCTTTGCCCATCAGATAGTGCTTTGTCAGCGAAGACATAATCCCTTTCGCCCATTCGAGGTAACGTTCGCGATCCGGATCTGTGACCGGCAGATGTTTCACCAGCTCCAGCAGTCCACACACCGCAATTGCCGCCGAGGAAGAATCACGCAGTGCGTCGGTGCCCACCAGCGCCAGATCCCAGTGGCAGACGTAGTCTTCCGGCAGGCGATTGAGGAAGTAGTTTGCCAGCCGTTTTGACAGGGCGATCATCGTTTCGTCGCCGGTATAGATATAGCTCAGCAGGAAACCGTAAATGCCCCAAGCCTGCCCGCGCGACCAGCAGGAGTCGTCGGCGTAGCCCTGCTGGGTGTTGCCGTAGCGCGGTGCGCCGGTTGCCACATCCATATAGTAGGTGTGGAAGGTGGAGGCATCGTCACGAATGAGGTATGTCGCGGCCTGCATGACGTGCGCTTTTGCGGCGTCGGCAAAGCGCGGATCGCCCGTCTGCTCCGTTGCCCAGTAGAGCAGCGGCAGGTTCATGTTGCAGTCGATGATCATCCGCCCGGCCTGCTCCGGATCGGAGAGATCGCCCCACGCCTGGATGATTTTCGCCTTCTCGTGGAAGCGTTCCAGCAGGGCTTCCGCCGCCAGCAGCGAGAAGCCGCGCGCCTCGCGGTTTCCGGTCAGCCGCCACGCGGCTACGCAGGAGAGCGTGTAGAGGAAGCCTAAATCGTGGGTGTTGGTGTCGTTGCGCCCGGCGATGCGCAGGCCAAACGAGCGCACGTGTTTTTCCGCCATCGCGCGGAATTTTTCCTCGCCGCTCATCTCCCATGCCAGCCACAGCTGCCCGGTCCAGAAGCTGGTGGTCCACTCCACGTTGTCAGTCAGCGGATAAAAACCGTTCTGGCAGGTTTCCGCCGGGAATTTGTCGCCGAACTCCGTTAAATGACGGCTAATCAGGTCGAGAACGTGGCTGCGCGCCGAATTCAGTTCATCGCTGAATGCGCGGGAGTCAACGGGCGCAACGATAACAGGCAGACGTTCTTCTTTGATACGACTTAACATATTTCGGTTCCTTCTTTGACGGCGTAATTTATCGTGTTGACGTTTCTGCTACGTTCAGCGCACGAGCCCCGCGCCATTTGCTCTGACAGGCGGATAACGTAAAAGCAGAAATAAGGGTAAAGGTCAGCGCCGTTGCGCCCATGATGATATAGGTGTGCTCAAAGCCAATACGGTCATACATATAGCCGGCAGGGGAAGAGACCACCACGTTGCCAACGTAGAGCATCGCCTGATAGCCGAGTAAATACATGGTGGCATTGACGCGCTTGTCGAAATGCTCGGCGATATATTTAAATACCGACACCAGCAGGAGACAAATTTCCAGACCGTACAGCGGCTTAAGCACTGAAATTAACAGGTGTGAATCACACATGCCGGAAATAATCAGACGCGCCCCAACCACCAGCCCGACAATTAACAGCCCGCGTTTGGCGCCAATAAAGTTCACAAACAGCGGGACCACCATATACATGACAAATTCCATGCCCGACTGTACGGTCCCGAGATAGCCGAATACGGCGTTGCCCTCATGAATATCATCGAAGAAGGTGACGAAATAGCGCGAGAATTGCTGCTCGGCGATAAACATCATCCACGCCACGCCCGCCACGTACAGGCAGAAAGCCCAGAATTTGCGGTTACGCAGCAGGGCGTAAACGTCAGACGGGGCTATTTTCTCTTTCGTCAGCACCTCGCCTGCGTGAGCGGAGTTAGTGTTCACTTTCAGGCTCAGCAGGACAATCAGCATCACCACCGACGCCACGCTGCCGAGAATAAAGTTATACGCCGGTGAGAGGTTGAACAGCAGGCCGGAGAAAGATGACGCCACCGCCCAGCCGAGCGATCCCCACATACGGATCTGCCCGAACTCCATGCCATTCAAACGGCTAAAGCGGTCGGAATAGGATTCACACGCCGCCACGCCCGCGTACCAGGCAAAGCTTAAATAGAGCGCGCCGATAATAATCCCCAGCAGGGTATTAGACATTAACAGCGGCTGGTAAACATAAATAAAGAATGGCGCCATCAGGGCCGACATGATCACCACAAAATAGAGCAGATATTTGCTCATGCCGATCTTATCGAGAATATAGCCGTAGATCGGCTTGAGAATAACGGAGAATATCCCGTTCACCGCAAAGACGGTTCCAATCACCGATCCGCTCAGGTTGGCTTTCTGACCGAGCCAGATCGCCAGCAGACCAATACTGGCAGACCAGGTAAAGAAATAGAGAAAGATAAAGCTGCTGATTTTGTAATATTCAGTTCTGTTGGTTGTCGATGTGCTTTTCATATCATCCTCGCCGGGGTGTAGGGCCAGATTTTTATAATGTGAACGACAGCTTACGTTCGCTTCCGGGTTCGCTAATCACGACCTGGTTATGGGTTATATTCAGCTGCGGCGTCGCCGCAGCGGGCTGTTTTCCGCCAGCCAGAACGGCGCAACAGAGCCAGCTTTCCCCTTGCGGGAGGTCAGCTTTTAACAGCGGAATGGAGGCACACTCCGCAAACATAATGCTGCTGTTCGGCGGCGTGACGATGCTGTCTGGCTGGCGATGAATGATCGGCGAAAGATCGACAATGACGCTGCTGCCGTTTTCAGCCAACAGATAACAACCGCGTTCGCGCACCTGGTGGGCGGTTTTCATCACCGCAAAGCCGCCCTCGACGGTTTGCAGAGTGCGCGCGCTGTTGATACGGTGCAGGCGCAGGTGCCACTCCCCGAACGGGATCTGCCAGGTCGCAATCTGCACGTCGCGCCACGGCGACCAGCGCGAGAAAATGTAATTTTCATCCACCCGAACCTCTTCGCACTCGCGACGACCGCGGAAATAGTCATCTCCGTCCGCCAGCAGCAGCATGGAATCGCAGGCGGCATGCTTCAGGCCAAAACGCCCGCGCTCAAGGGTGAATCCGAAGCGGCTGGAGTAGGCAAATTTGGTGTATTTCGCTTCGGTGTTGACGTAGTTGTTCAGCTCCAGCTGACCGGCGGTGAGCATGACGACGTGCTGCGAATCTTTCGAATGCATCAGGATCTGCTGCGCATGCGGAATCACATGTTTTCCAGCAAGCGCGGGCAGCGGTTGTTCTTCCGCCTGCCAGAACGGGTGTGCTTCCGGCAGCGCCAGGATCAGATAGGTTTTCAGCGCCCAGTACGGTGAACCGGGGGAGTTGTAATCCTCGCACATCGCCAGGTTCGGATACGCAAAGCCGAGGGTGAGAATACCGTCGCGATCGACAATCGACTGCTGCTGCCACCAGCGCAGATGCCGCAGCACAATGCCCTTCACGATGCCCGGGGTGAAGACGTCCAGTTGAGAAAAGGCCACCGCGCTCCAGAAGGCAACCATGGCAAAGCGGTAGGTCAGGCTGCGGCCAAACGGCACCGAGGCGCCATCGGCGGCGGACCAGTAGATAAAGTCTTCCGCGAACAGACGCGAGCGCTCGCGCAGCACCTTCGCCCTCGCCTCGTCGTCACTCAGGGTGGCGTAAATCAGGCCGTAGAAATGGAAAGCCATGGAGATGTAGTAATCTTTCGGGCGGCCGGGACCGTCGGAATACCAGCCGTCGCCGAGGTAGTAGGCGTCCATCAGCGCAAAGCGGTGGTCAATGGCGGCCCGATCGTACGGCAGGCCGGCGCGCTTAAAGCCGAGCTGGACCATAATGGCAAAATAGTTCCAGTTGCTGTCCGGCATCTGCGCGTCGGTGATTTGGTTGAGCCACGCGTGCAGGTTCATCACCTCGCGCCCGGTAAAGTGCGCGGTGAGTTTATCCCCCAGCAGAGCGAGCCCCAGACCGTAGGCCGCCATCTCCACCAGACGTTGATCGTACGGGCCGGTTTCACCCCAGTAGCCGCTGCTTTGCGGGTCGGTACCAAGCTTAATGGCAGTAAGGTACTTCTCGCTGAACGGCGTGCTTTCGCCGGATGCCATCAGCGGAAACAGCCCCCAGAGCGCGCGGGAAAGTCCCTCCATCTGCGCAATATCCGCGGTGTAATGGGCGCAGGTGTCGCCCAGCGGGAATCGTGAACGGTTCGCCGGAAATTGCGTGTCCAGCGCCTGTAAAAGTGCATTCAACGACGCCACTACCTCCTGGCGTGAAGACAACGGATTTGATTTTTCTTTGTTTGCCGCCCACATCGGTTCGCCCTCGTAATCAACTGCGGCAAAGCATAGTGAATCCGCAAGGGGCAGAAATGTTAGCCATGTCACAGGCATGAACGATGAATAAACCTCCAGTTGAGAAAATTTAAAAAGGTGGTTTATAAAGACGATCAGACGGGAAAAAGTTGAGTTTTATTGCACTATGCGCGACACGCCGACATCCGACCTTCTGGAACTGATCGCCCTGAATGATACCGTGGCCTCGTTCAGCCGCCTGTTTGCCAATACGGTGCGCTACCATCACTGGCATCAGTGTCTGGAGATCCTCTATGTGGAAGAGGGCTTTGGCGTGGCGATTGTCGATAATCGTCACTACACCATGCGCCCCGGACGACTGTTTTTCTTCCCGCCTTTTACGCTGCACAAGGTCATGGTGGACGAACAGGCGGAGGCAATTTACCGCCGCACCATTATTCATCTCGACCAGCACGCGGTGCTGAAGATCCTGCGGGATTTTCCCCAGACCCGGCAGCGCCTGGAGCGGCTGTCACGCCGTGGCGGCGAAGCGTGGGTCGCCGATTTAGCCCACTGTCACCACCATATCCACCATCTGTTTAGCTGCTATAAACCGCCGATGAACGGCGAGAGCATCGCCAGCCTGCTGATCGGTCTGTTCGCGATGCTCCCCGACGATCACGACGGTGAACCGGGCAACAGCCAGGGGATCGCCAGCCAGGTAATGTTCTGGCTCGACGAGCATTATCAGGAGAAATTTCGTCTGGATGCGCTGGCCGAAGAGCTGGGTAAATCACGCAGTTACGTATCGCGAAGATTCCATGCGGAAACGGGCGAAAAAATTCACGACTACCTGAACACGCTAAGGTTGCGTAAGGCGTGCGAGTGTTTACTCCACACGGATTCGAGCGTGCGTGACATTGCCGCACAGGCGGGATTTTCCGACGTGACGTGGTTTATCAGCGCGTTTAAAAAGGGGATTGGCGAGACGCCGTTGCAGTACAGGAAGAACCATCGTGCGGTTTGACGCCCTCACCCCAGCCCTCTCCCACGGGGAGAGGGGGAAGATCAACCGCTCTTTTTCCCCGGCTTTAATCCGCGGTGTAACTCGTTGATGCGCTTCATCGACTTGATGGTGCGCTGCGGCTCGGTGGAGGCGACGGACAGAATAATCATCTCCAGGCACAGCAGCACCGTGCCGTGCAGCGGGATTTTGCCCTTCTCGCCGCCGCGCGGGACGTGGATCACTACGCTTGCCTCTTTGCTAAAGCGCGAGTCCGTGGCGTTGGTCAGCAAAATGGTGGGAATACCCAGGCGCTTCGCTTCGCGCAGCGTGGTCTGCCCCTCCCGGTGCGCGGATTTTTGCGCCATCATTACCAGCACGTCACCGCGCTGTAGGGCAATCAGCTGTTCGGCGAGGCCAATACCGGTGCGGTTGAGCGGGATCGCAGGCAGGCCTATACGGCTAAACAGTCGCGAGGTGTACTCAGCCAGAATGCCGGATGCGCCAATGCCAAAAATAGCGACCTGTCTCGCCTGCGCCAGCAGCGACACGGCCTGCGCCATCGCGTAGCGGTTGCCCGGTTCGGACAACACCGCGCAGGTGTGCTGATGGCCTTCCAGCACAAAATCGATGCTCGCGTCGACGTCGCTGGTAAGCGTGTTTACCGTGGTGGACATCTTCTCGCTGGAGGTGACCACCGGGCCAAACCACTGCTCCAGGGTCTGCTTGAGATCCCGCAGCCCACCAAACCCAAGCGCCTGAATGGCACGCACCACGGTGGCGTCCGAGGTGTGTAGCACAGCGGCAATCTCCATTGCCGTCTGCTCCATAACCGCTTCACGATTTTCATTGATATAGCTCGCCACCTGCAGCAGACGCGGCGTCAGCTGGTGCGCCCGCGAGCGGAGGCGGTCGCCGTAGACATCAATTTTTCGGATCATCGTGCGGCCTCCGGCAGCGGACGGCCCGCTATCTGCGACTGCACCTGCGCGGCCATCAGCCCCAGCGAGGCAAATGAATTTGAGATCGCTTCCTCGCGGGAGATGAGCACGTAATGCCCGGTTCGGCAGGCGTTGAGAAACTGACACCAGCCCGGCATCACCGCATCCATCGCCGCCAGCTCGTCCTGCGGTTTTCCGCCGGTGTCCCCGCGCCAGGTGGCAAAGACAAAATCAGCATCCAGCTCCGGCAGGCGCTCGGCGCTGACGTCGATGCGCCCGCCCTCCGGGATGCTCTCAATCAGCGGCGGGAACCTGAACCCTGCGTCGCGCAGCACGCGCCCAAGCGAGTGGTAGCTGTGCATGGCGTTGATTTTGCCCTGATTGGCCTGAATCACCGAGACGGTCAGTTTGCTCGTATCGATGGTCGCCTTTAGCGCCTCGATCTGCTCCTGATAGCGACGCTCCAGAATCTTCAGCCGCGCCTCTGTCCCGGTAAGCTGCGCCAGCTTGCGGTAGATCTCCGGCGCACCGCCGTCGAGGTGATCGATACTCACCGTCGGGGCAATTTTTTCCAGCTGTTCGACCGGCGTGTTGCGGGTCGGCTCGGTGATGATAAGATCCGGCTTCGCCGCGGCGATGGCTTCAATATCGATATCCGCGGTGCCGATGAATGTGATGTCGGAATTATCAAAATCGATGCCCGTCAGCATACCGCTGGAACGCAGAAAATGGCTGCCGTCCGGTCGGGTGCGGCCATGGCTGGCAACCGGCGGTACGCCAAGCTCGATCAGCGGAATGGTGATATCCAGGTCGTGCAGGGACACAATCCGCTTCGGGTTAACCGGCACCACCACGTTGCGGTTCAGGTCGTCAGTAAACGTCTGCGTTGGCTCTGCGGCTCCTACAGCAAAACCCACCAGCACCAGCATTGCAAAAAATACGCGCATTTTTATCCCCTAAAATCGATCCCGACGCTGCCAGAGCAGCAGCAGGAAAAACGGTCCGCCAATCAGTGAAATGACAATTCCCGCCGGCAGCTGCAACGGGAGAAATGCCAGCCGCCCGACGTTATCCGCCAGCAGCACCAGCAGCGCGCCCAGTACGGCACTTCCCGTCAGCAGTGCCGTTTGCCCTCCGCGCAGCAGCAGGCGCGCCATGTGCGGGGCAATCAGCCCGACAAAGCCGATACTCCCCACGCAGGAGACGCAGGCCGCGGTGAGCACCACGGGGGCAAACACGCGCAGCAGAGCGAGGCGTGAAGTCCGCACGCCCAGCCCCGTCGCAGTGTGGTTGCCGAGCAAGGCTACGTCTGCGGCGCGTGCGGTAAAGAGCAGCAGCGCAAACGCTGGCACTGTCCAGGCAGCAGCGATGCTGACCAGCGTCCAGCTTGCCGTATGCAGGCTCCCCGCCAGCCACAGCATCGCCGTCTGGACGTCGCGCACGTCGGCGGTCGTCATAAAGACCCCCATCGCGGCGGCAAACGCCCATGACACGCCGATGCCGATCAGGATGAATCGCGGGCGCGAGATATCACGCGCCAGCGCCACTACCAGCAGCGCGGTCAGCAGCCCACCGGCCATGCCGATAAGTGGACGCCAGTACGGCCCCAATCCCGGAAACTGAAAAATCAGCAGCAGCACCGCCGCGCTACAGCCCTCTTTCACGCCGATAAGACCGGGGTCAGCAAGGCCGTTGCGGGTAATGGACTGCATGGCCGCCCCCGCCATGCCGAGCATCGCGCCGCACAGCACCGCCATCAGCAGGCGCGGCAGGCGGATATCCATCACAATGTAATGCGCATCCGCCGTCAGACGTTCAGGATAAAACAGCGCACGTCCGATGGCGGAAGCAGGAATGGGCAGCGAACCGTGCGTCAGGCCAAAACTTAGCAGCAGGAGAGCGGCAAGCGATAATACGGCCAGATACAGCAGCGCCCTCGGGCGAACCAGCGCCGAGAAGGAGAAAAATCGTACTGCCCTCAATCCAGCCCGGTTCATTTGAACATCCTTGACGCCATAAGGATAAAGACCGGCGCGCCGACCAGCGCAGTCATCACGCCGGTTGCCAGCTCATACGGCGTAAACAGCGTACGGGCGGCGATATCCGCCATCAGCAGAACCAGCGCCCCGCAGAGGGCTGAAAGCGGCACCATCACGCGCAGGTCCACCGATACCAGACGGCGAATCAGCTGCGGCACCACGAGTCCGATAAACCCGATCGGTCCGGCAACTGAAACCGCCGCGCCGCACAGCAGGGCGATGGCCAGCAGCGCGAGCAGGCGCGTTTTCAGCAGCGACACGCCAAGCCCCTGCGCCATTCTCTCGCCCAGCGCCAGCATGTTCAGCGACGGCGACAGCCAGAGCGCCAGCGCAAAACCCACGGCAGCGGCCCCCGCGGCGCTAGCGATCGTCTCGCCGATGACTCCCGCCACATCCCCCGCAAGCCAGGTCCGCACGGCCAGCAGCGTCTGTTCATCCAGAATCAACACCGTGGCGGTTATCGATGAGGCAAATGCCGACATTGCCACGCCGCACAGCGTGACCTTCATCGGCGTGAGACCGGTACGCCCGGATGAGGAGAACGTTAGCACCAGCAAAAAGAGCGCGGCGGCGCCAGCTGCGGCTATCAGAGGGCGGCCAAACGGCAGCGACAGCCCGAGGGCACTCGTCAGCACCACCGCCAGCGCCGCCCCTGCATTCAGCCCCAGGATATGCGGCTCGCCGAGCGGGTTGCGGATCACTGATTGCAGCAGCACGCCCGCGACGCCGAGCGCCGCGCCCGTCACCAGGGCGGCGCATAGCCGCATCAAGCGCAGCCTGACGATCACGCTATGCTCAAAATTGCGCGGGTCGAAGTGGAAAAATGCGTCTACTACCGTCCGGGGGGCGATAACGCGCGCCCCGATGCTCAGGTGCGCAATCGCGCCTGCCAGAAGCAGCAGCGTAAAGAGAATAAAGGCCACAGATGTGCGCATCATGGTTTGTCGTCAGCCTGACGGAACGGCATAAAGAACGGCTTGCCGGTCAGCGGGTTAACCGACATATGCACGTCGACGTCAAACACCGCTTTGATTAGCTCCGGCGTGCAGGCGTCGCCCTCATGCAGTACCCCCTCGACCTTTCCCTGACGTAAAAAGACCAGCGAATCACCGTAATTCACGGCGAAGTTGAGATCGTGCAGAACCACCACCACGGTGCGCCCGTGCCGGCGCGTCAGCGTGTGCAGCAGTTCGAGGATCTCCACCTGGTAGCGAAGATCGAGGTACGTCGTGGGTTCATCCAGCAGGATATAGGGCGTTTGCTGCGCCAGCACCATAGCGATCCAGCAGCGCTGGCGCTGGCCGCCGGACAGGCTTTCAACCAGATGATGGGCAAACTCTGCCGTTCCGGTCAGGCGTAACGCCTCTTCCACGGCCCGCTCGTCTTCCTCGCTCCACTGGCGCATCACGTTCTGCCAGGGGAAACGTCCGCGAGAGACCAGCTCAAATACGGTTAACCCTTCTGGAAGCAGCGGAGACTGCGGCAGGATCCCGAGCTGGCGGGCGACCGCTTTGGTTGGTTGCGAGTGGATGGCTTTGCCGTCCAGCACCGCGCTGCCGCCGAGCGGCTGAAGCAGCCGTGCGAGGGTACTTAACAGCGTCGATTTTCCGCAGCCGTTTGCGCCCACCAGAACAGTCATTTTCTGCTGGGGGATCGCAAGGGAGATATCATCAACGATGATTTTTTTCTGGTAACCCGCGGAGAGGTTCTCAAGAACCAGTCCCGGCTTTTTGATGTAGTGAGCCACGTGAACGCCAACGTAAGAAAAAAAACCAACAAATAAAAATAAAACTCATTCTCTTTTGTGAGTTTGCCGCCGCTCCATGTAGTAGTCAAGCGAAGATACACCCTGTAAATCCCAGGGATAATTGAGCGTCACCGCACAAATTGAAATTCATTTTTATTAATTATTTTCAATACTTTAAACAAGAAATCGAAGCGTGTTAGCCAGAGAAAAACCTCTGTAGCGAAATTTTTATTTATTCCATTTACTACTACATGCCCTCATGCTTGAATGATTCTCAATTACAAGTCCGATGCCGTAGAGGCTAACGGACAGACCGTAAGGGCAATGACTCACACATTCTTCCGCGAGCATTTCATCGCAGGATATTTTGGGAAAACAGATGTAATGGCTAAGTTCACACCTTCATTCGCCGGGGTAAAAGGGCGCGCGCTCTTTTCACTCCTGTTCATGGCGCCTCTGGTGCACGCAGCAGCAAAAGACGGTGAGACGCTTACCGTCACTGCCGATCCTTACGCTTCCACCGACGCCACCAGCGGCTATCAGCCCCTGAACACCTCCACCGCCACGCTGACCAACATGCCGATGCTGGACATCCCGCAGGTGGTCAATACCGTCAGCGATAAAGTGCTGGAAGACCAAAACGCGACCACGCTAGACGAGGCGCTGTATAACGTCAGCAACGTGGTGCAGACCAACACCCTGGGCGGCACGCAGGATGCCTTCGTGCGCCGTGGCTTCGGCGCAAACCGCGATGGCTCGATCATGACCAACGGCCTGCGCACCGTGCTGCCGCGCAGCTTCAATGCCGCAACCGAGCGCGTGGAGGTGCTAAAAGGCCCTGCCTCGACCCTTTACGGTATTCTCGACCCCGGCGGCCTGATTAACGTGGTGACCAAACGCCCGGAGAAAACCTTCGGCGGCTCGATTTCTGCCACATCAACCAGCTTTGGCGGTGGTAGCGGACAGTTTGACGTCACCGGTCCAATTGAAGGTACGCGTCTGGCCTATCGCCTGACGGGGGAGTATCAGGACGAGGATTACTGGCGTAATTTCGGCACCGAACGCAGCACCTTTATCGCCCCGTCTTTGACCTGGTTCGGCGATGATGCCACCGTGACCGTGCTCTATTCGCATCGCGACTATAAAACGCCGTTCGATCGCGGAACGATCTTCGATCTCAACACCAAAAAGGCCGTCGACGTCGATCGCAAAACCCGCTTTGATGAGCCATTTAACGTGACCGACGGTCAGTCCGACCTCGCTCAGCTTAACGCGGAGTATCGGCTCAACAGCCAGTGGACCGCGAAGTTCGACTACAGCTACAGCCAGGATAAGTACAGCGATAACCAGGCTCGCGTGATGGCCTACGATTCAAAAACCGGCAACCTGACCCGCCGCGTGGATGCGACCCAGGGTTCGACCCAGCGTATGCACACGACGCGGGCAGATTTGCAGGGGAACGTGGACATCGCGGGCTTTTACAATGAGATACTGACCGGCGTGTCGTATGAAAATTACGATCTGCTGCGCACGGACATGATCCGTTGTAAGAATGTTAAGGATTTCAATATTTACAACCCGAGCTACGGCAGCCTCGGCAAGTGCACCACCGTCTCGGCAGCCGACAGCGATCAAACCATCAAGCAGGAGAGCTACTCCGCCTACGCGCAGGACGCGCTGTACCTGACCGATAAATGGATCGCCGTTGCCGGACTGCGCTACCAGTATTACACCCAGTACGCGGGCAAAGGCCGTCCGTTTAACGTCAACACCGACAGCCGCGACGACCAGTGGACGCCGAAGCTGGGCCTGGTATACAAGCTCACGCCGGCAGTCTCCCTGTTTGCCAACTATTCCCAGACGTTTATGCCGCAGTCGTCCATTGCGAGCTACATCGGCGACCTGCCGCCGGAAACGTCGAACGCGTATGAAATAGGCGCTAAATTCGACCTGTTCGACGGCATTACCGCCAACATCGCGCTGTTTGATATCCACAAGCGCAACGTGCTGTACACCGAAAGCGTCGGTGATGAAACCGTCGCCAAAACCGCGGGCCGCGTGCGCTCGCAGGGTGTCGAAGTGGATCTCGCCGGATCGCTGACCGAGAACACCAACATTATCGCCAGCTACGGCTATACCGATGCGAAGGTGCTGGAAGACCCGGACTACGCGGGCAAACCGCTGCCGAACGTACCGCGCCATACCGGCTCCCTGTTCCTGACGTACGATATTCACAATGCGTTTGCCGGGAATACGCTGACAATTGGCGGCGGCGGGCACGGCGTAAGCCGTCGTTCAGCAACTAACGGTGCGGATTATTATCTGCCGGGCTATTTCGTGGCGGATGCATTTGCGGCGTACAAAATGAAGCTGCAATATCCGGTGACGCTACAGGTGAACGTGAAGAATCTGTTCGATAAGACCTACTACACGTCGTCGATTGCGACCAACAACCTGGGCAACCAGATTGGCGACCCGCGTGAAGTGCAGTTTACGGTGAAGATGGAGTTTTGACGTAAAAAAGCCCGGTGGCGCTAACGCTTACCGGGCCTACGATCCTAATCCTCTCCCTGTGGGAGAGGGTTAGGGTGAGGGGACATCAGGCCTCTATATCCGCCATATCGCCTTTCTCCTGTAGCCAGTTACGTCGGTCTTCAGAACGTTTCTTAGCCAGCAGCATGTCCATCACGGCGTTGGTTTGCTGTTCGTCTTCATCGCTGATGGTCAGCTGCACCAGACGGCGGGTGTTCGGATCCAGCGTGGTTTCACGCAGCTGCATCGGGTTCATCTCGCCCAGCCCTTTAAAGCGCTGAACGTTCGGTTTGCCCTTCTTGCGTTTGAGCTGCTCCAGCACGCCCGCTTTCTCTTCTTCCGTCAGCGCATAGTAGACTTCTTTGCCAAGGTCGATACGGTACAGCGGCGGCAGCGCCACGTGGACGTGACCGTTTTTCACCAGCGTGCGGAAGTGCTTCACGAACAGCGCACAGAGCAGCGTGGCGATGTGCAGACCATCGGAGTCCGCATCCGCGAGGATACAGATCTTGCCGTAGCGCAGCTGGCTCAGATCGTCGCTGTCCGGATCGATGCCGATCGCGACCGAGATATCGTGTACTTCCTGCGAGGCCAGCACTTCATCAGACGAGACCTCCCAGGTGTTGAGGATCTTACCCTTGAGCGGCATGATCGCCTGATATTCACGATCGCGCGCCTGCTTGGCCGATCCGCCTGCCGAGTCCCCTTCCACCAGGAACAGCTCGGTGCGGTTGAGATCCTGGGCGGTACAGTCCGCCAGCTTGCCCGGCAGCGCGGGGCCGCTGGTCAGCTTTTTACGCACCACTTTCTTCGCCGCGCGCAGGCGACGCTGGGCGCTGGAGATCGCCATTTCAGCCAGCATTTCTGCGGCCTGAACGTTCTGGTTCAGCCACAGGGTAAACGCATCTTTCACCACGCCGGAGACGAACGCCGCGCACTGGCGTGACGACAGGCGCTCTTTAGTCTGACCGGCAAACTGCGGATCCTGCATCTTCACGGAGAGCACGTAGGCGCAGCGGTCCCAGATATCTTCTGCGGAAAGCTTCACGCCGCGCGGCAGAATGTTGCGGTATTCGCAGAACTCGCGCATCGCATCCAGCAGCCCCTGACGCAGGCCGTTGACGTGCGTCCCGCCGAGCAGCGTTGGGATCAGGTTGACGTAGCTTTCCGTCAGCAGCTCACCGCCTTCCGGCAGCCACAGCAGCGCCCAGTCCACCGCTTCGGTGTCACCTTCGAAATTCCCGACGAACGGTTTTTCCGGCAGGGTCGGCAGGCCGTTAACCGCTTCGCACAGGTAGTCGTTCAGACCATCGGCGTAGCACCAGGTTTGTTCGGTATTATTAACATGGTCTTTAAAGGTGATTTCCACGCCCGGGCACAGCACCGCTTTGGCTTTCAGCAGGTGCGTGAGACGGGAAACAGAAAAGCGTGGGCTGTCGAAGAAGCTTTCGTCAGGCCAGAAATGGACGCTGGTGCCGGTGTTGCGTTTACCGCACGTCCCGACGACCTGCAAATCCTGCACTTTTTCGCCGTTTTCAAACGCGATGTTATACACCTGGCCGTCGCGACGGACGTTCACTTCCACGCGCTTTGACAGGGCGTTAACCACGGAGATCCCCACGCCGTGCAAGCCGCCGGAGAACTGGTAGTTTTTGTTGGAGAACTTACCGCCCGCGTGCAGACGACAGAGGATCAGCTCAACGGCGGGAACACCCTCTTCCGGGTGGATATCTACCGGCATGCCGCGGCCGTCGTCGATAACTTCCAGCGACTGATCGGCGTGCAGGATAACGTCCACGCGTCTGGCATGGCCTGCCAGCGCTTCGTCCACACTGTTATCAATTACTTCCTGGCCCAGGTGGTTTGGGCGCGTCGTATCGGTGTACATCCCCGGGCGGCGGCGAACCGGCTCAAGCCCGGTGAGTACCTCAATGGCATCAGCGTTATAGGTTTGCGTCATGATTTAAGCTAGCAATTCGCATTGATTGTCAGTGGCTGTGCAGTCCAAGAAAATCGACAATCTGGGTGAAATGATCTTCAAAGCCCGTGAAAGCATGGTTACCGCCCTCTTCTACAGTCTGGCGGCAGGATGCGTAATACGCCACTGCCTGGCGGTAATCCAGCACTTCATCTCCCGTCTGTTGCAGCAGCCAGATAAGATCGGGCGCTTCAAGCGGGTCGACCTGCATAACTTTGAGATCGTAAATATGGCGTGACTCTAGCACATATTGTTGGCCGGTGTAGGGGTTCTCGTTTTCGCCAAGAAAGTCCCTTAACAGCTCAAATGGCCGGACCGCCGGGTTGACGACGACAGCGGGTAACATAAAGCACTGCGACAGCCAGGTGGCGTAGTAGCCGCCGAGCGACGACCCGACAACGCCAAACGATTCGCCGCCGTGTTCAAGCACGATCGATTCCAGCATCTCTGCCGCATCCGCCGGATAAGGGGGCAACTGCGGAATAATCATCTCCACGTGGGGATGATTCGCGCTTAGCCACTGGCGAAGCTGCGTCGCTTTCGCCGATCGCGGTGAGCTGTTAAACCCATGCAGATAGAGAAGCGTCGACATCAATAGCCTTCCGAAGCGGTATCCGGGCGGAATTGAGCCCCGGTCAGACGGCAAACTTCGGTGGTCAGCGAGCCATCGGCATGCAGCTCCAGCCAACGCCAGCCCGGTGCGATGGTATCCAGCGTAAAGTTGGCGCAGTGCGGCTTAAACTGCACGCAGGTAGAGGGCGTCGCGAGCAGGCGGCGACCATTCCAGTCGAGATCCTGTTCCTGGTGAATGTGCCCGCACAGCAAATTTTTCACGCGCGGAAATTTCGCCAGTACGCCGTCCAGCGCCGCAGAGTTGCGTAAGCTGTGCTGATCGAGCCAGCTACAGCCCGCCGGCAGCGGGTGATGATGCAGCAACAGCAGCGTATTGCGATTCGGTTCGGCGGCCAGTTTTGTCTCCAGCCAGTCAAGCTGATAGTCGCTCAACTCACCGTGCGGAACGCCAAACACCTGACTGTCGAGGAGCAGAATTTGCCACTGGTCCCCCGCAAAGACACATTTTGCCGGTGAAATCCCCGCATCCTGAAGCGAACTGTACATAGCGGGTTGAAAATCGTGATTGCCCGGTAGCCAGACGCAAGGCACGCTAAAGCTCGCAATCCCTTCAGCAAAATGCTGATAGGCTGCGGAGGATTGATCCTGCGCCAGATCGCCCGTCGCGACGATCAGATCGCATGGCCGCTTTTCAGCATGGATCGCGTCAAGAACCGCCTGATAACTCTCCCAGGTGTTCACGCCCAGAAGCGTCTCATGCTTTTCGGCAAAAAGGTGGGTGTCGGTGATTTGTAATATCCTGACTGGCGCCCCACCAGCAACAGTCAGGTTCAACAGGCTTTCCAAATGGTGTCCTTAGGTAGGTTTATGACGCTAACAAACCGGAATCGCCATTGCTCCATGTGCTAAACAATATCTTAGCCAGTCGGCTAAAAACTGGTTAATTTGATGCTTTTCGTCGCGTTGATGCAACTTTTTATTCGGGTAATCATACCGCGCTTTAAAGCGAAAGATCTGCTGGCTTGAACACACTTCAGCGACCATCGCGTCATGATAAAGACGTACCGTCATCGACGGCAGGCTCCAGTAGCTGATGCTCGGCGCCGTTTGCTCAATCTCCACCAGCGTAGTGTAGCGCGTTGATTCTGTTATCGTTAACCGATACTGCGCGTTGCTCACCTGATAGCTCACCGTTTCGCCGGGCGCGTCGTTTCGCGGCAGCAGGCGGCGCAGCTGGGCGAAATTGGTTTCGCACAGGCGCATCATTTCTGGGAAGTCAGGTGTATAACGCTTCATTTTTTCCACTCGTGTCGTAATGTCTGATAATGCAGCTGTAGCCATTGCAGGGCGATGACAGACGCTGCGTTGTCGATTTTCCCCTCTTCTACCCACTGGTAAGCCTGCTCCCGACTCACCACATGAACCCGAATATCTTCGTTTTCATCTGCCAGACCGTGGATCCCTTCCGCTGTCTTGGCGTCCACTTCGCCCACCATAATAGATGAACGTTCCGTTGTCCCACCCGGGCTTGCCAGGTAGCTCAACACCGGTTTCGTCCGGCCGATCGCCAGGCCCGCTTCTTCCAGCGCCTCACGGCGAGCGACGTCTTCGACCGACTCACCTTCTTCGATCATCCCGGCCACCATCTCCAGCAACCACGGCGTATCGCTGGTATCATAAGCCGCAATACGCACCTGTTCGACCAGCACCACTTCATCACGCACTGGGTCATAGGGTAGCAACACAGCCGCATGCCCGCGCTCAAAAATTTCGCGTTTGATTTCACCGCTCATCTCACCGTTAAACAGACGATGCCTGAAACGGTAAAGTTCCATTGAAAAAAAACCGCTATAAAGCGTTTCTCGTGCAATAATTTCTACATCGTTTTTGGCGAAGGTGACAGGCACGTTTTCTGGTTTTTGCATCGGTCGAGTCCTGGTAGCAATGGTGATGAAATTGTGAATTTCAAGGCTGTTTGGCTGCCGTTTGTATGGCTATATGGTAGATTGGAGCAAATTACCGCCAGATGGCACGTTACGCCAACCTTTTGGTGTGGATGATTCTGTTAGAATCGGCAATTATTTTTAATTAGATCAGCGCTAATACTGCTTCACAACAAGGAATGCAAATGAAGAAATTGCTCCCCATCCTTATCGGCCTGAGCCTGACGGGCTTCAGTGCAATGAGCCAGGCAGAAAACCTGTTACAGGTCTACCAGCAGGCACGTCTGGGCAACCCTGATTTACGTAAATCAGCGGCCGATCGTGATGCTGCGTTTGAAAAGATTAACGAAGCACGTAGTCCACTGCTGCCGCAGTTAGGCTTAGGTGCAGATTATACCTACACTAACGGTTTTCGCGATAACAATGGCATCGATTCGAATGCCACCAGCGCCTCTTTACAGCTTACACAAACCCTGTTCGACATGTCCAAATGGCGGGAACTGAGCTTGCAGGAAAAGAGCGCCGGCATTCAGGATGTCACCTATCAAACCGATCAGCAGACGCTGATCCTGAATACCGCGACCGCCTATTTCCAGGTTCTGAGCGCGATTGACGCCCTCTCCTACACCGAAGCGCAGAAACAGGCGGTTTACCGTCAGTTAGATCAAACCACCCAGCGTTTTAACGTGGGCCTGGTCGCCATTACTGACGTGCAGAACGCCCGTTCACAGTACGATACCGTACTGGCTAACGAAGTGACCGCACGTAACAACCTCGACAACGCCCTGGAAGCACTGCGTCAGGTCACCGGTAACTACTATCCTGAGCTGGCCTCTCTGAACGTGGACAGTTTCAAAACGGACAAACCGCAGGCGGTTAACGCCCTGCTGAAAGAAGCGGAAAACCGCAACCTGACCTTGTTGCAGGCACGCCTGAGCCAGGATCTGGCGCGCGAACAGATCCGTCTTGCACAGGATGGTCACCTGCCAACTCTGAGCCTGAGCGCCTCTACCGGCGTATCGGACACCAGCTACAGCGGGTCTAAAACGACCTCTCAGGCCTATGACGACAGCAACGTTGGCCAGAACAAAGTGGGTCTCAGCTTCTCTCTGCCGCTGTACCAGGGCGGGATGGTTAACTCTCAGGTTAAACAGGCGCAGTACAACTTTGTGGGTGCCAGCGAGCAGCTGGAAAGCGCACACCGCAACGTGGTGCAGACCGTGCGTTCTTCCTACAACAACGTAAATGCCTCTATCAGCAGCATCAACGCCTATAAACAGGCCGTCGTCTCTGCCCAGAGCTCACTGGATGCGAACGAAGCGGGTTACTCCGTAGGTACGCGTACCATCGTGGACGTGTTAGACGCAACGACCACGCTGTATAACGCGAAACAGCAGCTCTCCAGCGCACGTTATCAGTATCTGATTAACCAGCTGAACATCAAGCAGGCGCTGGGTACGCTGAACGAGCAGGATCTGCAAATGCTGAACAGCACGCTAGGCAAACCGGTCCCTACGTCGCCTGACAGCGTCGCGCCGGAAAATCCACAGCAGGATGCCGCCGTTGATAATTTCACCCCTAACAGCAGCGCCCCGCTTGCGCAGCCAGCGGCAGCGCGTAGCACCGCAACTGCCAGCAGCGGTACGAATCCGTTCCGTCATTAAGCCTTGCCCGATGGCGCTGAGCTTATCGGGCCTACTTAACCGTAGGCCGGGTAAGCACAGCGCCACCCGGCGCAAAATCACACCTGAACGTAAGCCAACGTAAAGATCCCCCGCATTTCGCCCCTCTTCGCTTCATTTTCAACCACTCATCCTCTATCCTGAGCGTTATTACCACTGGGTCCTGGAAGACAAATATGAAACGGACAAAAACGATGAATCACGCGTCGTTCCGCAAAAGCTGGAACGCACGCCACCTGACACCTGTCGCGCTGGCGGTCACCGCCGTCTTTATGCTGGCAGGCTGTGAGCAAAACGACGAAACGGTTTCGCTGTATCAAAACGCCGACGACTGCGCGAGCGCAACCGGTAAAGCCGCTGAGTGTACGACGGCCTATAACAACGCCCTCAAAGAAGCGGAACGTACCGCGCCGAAATATGCCTCTCGCGAAGACTGTGTAGCCGAATTCGGTGAAGGCCAGTGCCAGCAGGCACCTGCTCAGGCGGGTATGGCACCGGAAAACCAGGCGCAGGCACAGTCCGGCGGCAGCTTCTGGATGCCGCTGATGGCGGGTTATATGATGGGCCGTTTGATGAGCGGCGGTGCGGGCTACCAGCAGCAGCCGCTGTTTAGCTCCAAAAACCCGAACAGCCCGGCCTACGGTAAATACACCGATGCCACCGGCAAGGGTTACGGTGCTGCAACGCCAGGCCGTACGATGACCGTACCGAAAACCGCAATGGCGCCGAAACCAGCCACCACCAGCACCATTACCCGTGGCGGCTTTGGTGAGTCTGTTGCCAAACAAACCACCATGCAGCGTAGTGCGACCGGCTCCTCAACTCGCTCAATGGGCGGCTGATCATGGAACGAGTCAGTATTGTTGAGCGCCCGGACTGGCGCGAAAAAGCCACCGAATACGGTTTCAACTTTCACACCATGTACGGCGAGCCGTACTGGTGTGAAGATGCTTACTATAAGCTCACGCTCGCTCAGGTCGAAAAGCTTGAAGAGGTAACCGCAGAGCTGCACCAGATGTGCCTGAAGGTAGTAGAAAAAGTCATCGACAGCGATGAGCTGATGACCAAATTCCGCATTCCGAAGCACACCTGGAGTTTTGTTCGTCAGTCCTGGAAAACGAACCAGCCTTCGCTCTACTCTCGCCTCGATCTGGCATGGGATGGCGTGGGTGAACCGAAGCTTTTAGAAAACAACGCGGATACACCAACCTCTCTGTACGAAGCCGCGTTCTTCCAGTGGATCTGGCTGGAAGATCAGGCGAATGCCGGAAACTTGCCCGAAGGCAGCGACCAGTTCAACAGCCTTCAGGAAAAGCTGATTGAGCGTTTCGTCGAACTGCGTGAACAGCACGGTTTCAACCTGTTGCACCTCGCCTGCTGCCGCGATACCGAAGAAGATCGCGGTACGGTTCAGTATTTGCAGGACTGCGCAGCCGAAGCGGAAGTGGCGACGGAATTCCTCTATATCGAAGATATCGGTTTAGGTGAAAAAGGTCAGTTTACGGACATGCAGGATCAGGTCATCAGCAACCTGTTCAAGCTCTATCCGTGGGAATACATGCTGCGGGAAATGTTCTCTACCAAACTGGAAGACGCCGGCGTGCGCTGGCTGGAACCGGCCTGGAAGAGCATTATCTCCAATAAAGCCCTGCTGCCGATGCTGTGGGAGATGTTCCCGAATCACCCGAACCTGCTGCCTGCTTACTTTGCTGAAGATGATTTCCCACCGATGGAGAAATACGTCGTTAAGCCAATCTTCTCCCGTGAAGGGGCAAACGTCTCGATTATCGAAAACGGTAAAACGCTGGAAGCGGTTGAAGGGCCGTACGGTGAAGAAGGGATGATCGTCCAGGCGTTTTATCAACTGCCGAAGTTTGGCGACAGCTATACGTTGATCGGCAGCTGGCTTATTAACGATCAGCCTGCCGGGATTGGCATTCGCGAAGATCGCGCGCTGATTACGCAGGATCTGTCGCGTTTCTACCCGCATATTTTCGTCGAGTAAGACTTGCCCGGTGGCGCTACGCTTACCGGGCCTACGCTCAATATGTAGGTCGGGTAAGGCGAAGCCGCCACCCGACATGTTTTTACCCCACCTGCACCGACAGCATACTCAAGCTCCCCATCTCAATACCGTCGACCGGGATTGTAATAACCTCCTGACCATCCCACGCGCCTAATACATACAGCAATGGCAAGAAGTGTTCCGGCGTCGGGTTAGAGAGCGAACCGCCGTCGTGATCCAGATAGTTCACCAAAGGGTGTCGTTCGGCCGGCCCTTGCCAGGTCAGGTTGTCTTTTACATAGTCATTAAAGGCTGTTGCCCAGGGGTACGGCGTATTTTCACCGTGCCAGCGTACCGTACGCAGATTGTGTACCACGTTGCCACTGGCAATCAGCATGATGCCCTCATCACGAAGCGAAGCCAGCTTACGCCCCATCTCCATGTGCCAGGCAGCCGGTTTGGTGCTGTCGATACTCAGTTGCACCATCGGGATATCGGCATCCGGATACATTTTGATCAACACCCCCCATGAGCCGTGGTCAAAGCCCCAGGCTTCTTTGTCCAGCGCAACCGGAACAGGGGCGAGCAGATCAACGAGCCGCTGCGCCAGCTCGGGGGAGCCCGGAGCAGGATAATGCGTGTCATACAGCGCCTGCGGAAAGCCGCCAAAATCATGAATCGTTTTTGGCGCTTCCATGGCCGTCACACCGGTACCCCGGGTAAACCAGTGCGCAGAGACCACCACAATTGCCTTCGGACGCGGTAACGACTCACCCAGCTGACGCCAGGCACGGGTATAGACGTTATCTTCCAGGACGTTCATTGGGCTGCCATGGCCTAAAAACAGTGCTGGCATACGAGAAGAAGACATGGTGATATCCTTAGAGAAGGTGTCAATGTGATGGGCCTACATTACGCGCATTCAGGTGAAGATGAACGCAGATAACCGTGAAGATCATCATCAGGAAATTTGAATGTCAGATATCGCTTAAGGAGAATGCATGTCAGTACCGTTGATTTTGACCTTACTCGCGGGCGCCGCAACCTTTATCGGTGCGTTCCTCGGGGTACTCGGGCAAAAACCCTCTAATCGCCTTCTGGCCTTCTCGCTGGGTTTCGCCGCCGGGATCATGCTGCTTATCTCGCTGATGGAGATGCTGCCCGCCGCGCTTCACACCGAAGGTATGTCGCCTGTTCTGGGCTATGGCATGTTTATCATTGGACTGCTGGGTTATTTTGCGCTCGACCGTATTCTTCCTCACGCGCACCCGCAGGATTTAATGCAAAAAAGCGTTACCCCCATCCCGGGCAATATCAAACGCACGGCCATTCTGCTGACGCTGGGTATCAGCCTGCATAACTTTCCGGAAGGTATCGCCACCTATGTCACGGCCAGCAGCAACCTGGAAATGGGTTTTGGTGTGGCGCTGGCCGTGGCTTTGCACAATATTCCTGAAGGACTTGCCGTTGCCGGGCCCGTTTATGCCGCCACGGGTTCAAAACGTACGGCGGTCTTTTGGGCGGGTATCTCCGGGATGGCTGAAATTCTCGGCGGCGTGCTGGCGTGGCTGATCCTCGGTAGTCTCGTCTCCCCGATTGTGATGGCTGCAATTATGGCTGCCGTGGCCGGGATTATGGTCGCGCTCTCTGTCGATGAGCTGATGCCGCTGGCGAAAGAGATCGATCCCAACAATAACCCCAGCTACGGCGTACTGTGTGGAATGTCAGTGATGGGGATGAGTCTGGTACTGCTGCAAACGGCCGGTATTGGCTAAGAATTTATGCCTCCGTTTTATACGGAGGCTATATATTATTCAAAAAAACAATCCTATATATTTCACCTATAATAACCTGAAAAATATAGACCTGTTAAAATCCCGAAAACCACGCCTCTTAAGATAGCCTGCAAATATTAATTAAAACCATCTAAAAATATATTTAAGTCATGTTAATCGCGTCTCCCCACCCCAATTCGTATACTTCGCGAGTATTCTGAAATTAATATTCACATTATGAATCACTCTGAAAAAGGATATTTTCATGTATATGGGTAAAAAACTACTGTTAGCGACGGCTATGGCAGTCATTGTATCGGGTTCTGCTTTTGCTGAAGATCAAGGCTCAGGAAAAATCAAATTCAAAGGTATTGTTATTGACGCACCGTGCAGTATCGCACCAGACAGCGTTGATAAAGAAGTCGATCTGGGTGAAGTGACCACGGCTGTTATCAACGCCAACAAAAAATCTACCCCGGTACCGGTCGATATCAATCTGGAAAACTGCCAGCTTGACGATCCGGCAGACGAGACCGACACGCCAATTACCAAAGTGGATGTGACCTTTACCAGCGCAGCGACAGACGCGGCGGATACCAGCCTGATGAGCAACACCTATGCAAGCGGTGCGCAGAACGTGGGGGTGCGTCTGCTGGATAACGCGGAGTCTGCTATCACGCTGGGAGAGGCCAACGAGGTTGAGTTGCTGGCGGGTTCAACCACCCAGACGCTGCATTTCAAAGCGGTTATGGAAGTCCCTACAGGTAAAACTGCGACGGCAGGCCAGGTTGAAGCCACGGCTAACTACGTCCTGATGTACAAATAATTCTGTTACGTCACGGCACCAGCCGACTGGTAATTCATACCGGTCGGCACTCTCTATTTACTCGAGTAACAGGATGATGACATACAAATTACAATGGATAATCATCATTGCGTCCCTGTTAATGACGAAAGTTGCCTCTGCCACCGAGTTTAATATAAACGCCATCGATAAAGATCAGCGCGGCAGCGTCGATTTATCACTGTTTAAAGATCAAATATCGGTTACGCCGGGAAGCTATTTCGTTACGGTTGCCGTCAATGATATTCCGCTGGCAAATGGTTGGCAGCTTCGCTGGCGAGAAATAAATAACGCCGTTCAGGTCTGTATTCCCCCCGAGCTGGTCGATACCTTTGCGTTGCAGGATGACGTTCGCCACGCTTTGCCTGAGAAAGAGGGATGCGTTGATTTCTCCGCCAGACCCGACATCCGATTTACTTTTGAGCAAGGCAGCCAGACCCTGAAAGTAACCATCCCCCAGGCGTGGCTGCAATACCGTGCGGTTGACTGGATGCCGCCATCCACCTGGGACATCGGCGTGCCGGGCGTACTGCTGGATTACAATCTTTTTGCCAGCCATTATCAGCCCAATAGCGGCAGCAACAATGACAACGCCAATACCTATGGCACCGCCGGTGCAAACATGGGCGCGTGGCGGCTACGCAGCGATTACCAGTACACGCAAAGCCATACTGACGCAGGCTCGGAGCATAATGGACGTTTTTCACGCGTGTATATGTTCCGCCCTCTGCCCTCGATCGGTGCGAAATTGACGTTGGGTGAAACGGATTTCCAGTCCGCAATTTTTGACGCCTTTACCTACACCGGCGCATCGCTAATCAGCGATGAACGTATGCTGCCATGGTCGCTGCGCGGCTATGCCCCGCAGATTACCGGGATAGCTCAAACCAACGCCACGGTAACCGTAAGCCTTGCCGATCGCGTGATTTACCAGAGTAAAGTGCCGCCAGGTCCTTTTGTTATTCAGGATCTTAACCAGTCGGTTCAGGGCACGCTGGACGTCAAAGTCACGGAAGAGGATGGACGCGTCAGCACCTTTCAGGTCTCGGCCGAATCCGTACCATTTTTAACGCGCAAGGGTCAGGTGCGCTACAAGCTCGCGGCGGGTAAAGCGCGCCAGGGCGCCTCCCATGACGTTGAAGATAACGCCTTCATGAGCGGCGAATTTTCCTGGGGCATGCTGTCGCACACCTCCCTGTATGGCGGTACGCTGGCCGATGGCGACCGCTATCGTTCCCTCGCTGCCGGGATCGGCCAGAATATGGCCTGGCTGGGGGCGCTCTCTTTTGACGTCACGCAGGCCACCAGCCAGCTGCCACACCAGCGCAGCCAGACGGGTTACAGCTATCGCATTAACTACAGCAAGCGTTTCGATACCACCGGCAGTCAGCTTACGCTCGCCAGCTACCGCTACTCAGATCCACAGTTTTTGAGCTACGCCCGCTACCTTGATTATGACGACGGTGACCGCCAGTCGGAAAAACAAACCCTGAGCGTGACGGCAAGCCAGTACATTTCGGCGTTATCCCTGAACCTGTACGTCAATATGCTGCGTCAGACATGGTGGAATGATTCACCCTCCACGACCGGCAGTATCACGGCGGGCTACAACTTTGATATGGGCCGCTGGAAGAACCTTGGCGTAACCCTGTCCTGGAGTAAAACGCATTACGATGAGAAAGACGAAAGTGACGATACTCAGTTCTATCTCTCGCTCAGCGTACCGCTCGATCCCGATCATCGACTTAACTATGACCTGCGTAACCGCGACACGCTGAGCCATAACGTGTCGTGGTACGACACGTCGGATCGCAATAACACCTGGGGCGTTTCCGCGGGCGCGGAGAGCGGGAAGCCAGACTCCGGGGCGCAGTTCAGCGGGAATTATCAGCATTATTCTGCGTACGGCGATCTTAATCTCTCCGGCAGCTATAAAGCTGACGAATATAACTCCCTCAGCGCAAGCTGGAGCGGTTCCTTCACCTCAACGGTGAAAGGCGCCGCGCTGCACCGGCGCAGCTACGGTAATGAACCCCGCGTAATGGTCAGCACCGACGGGGTAGGCAATATCCCGCTGAACATGTCGCGAGATGAGACCAACCGTTTTGGCATCGGCGTTTTACCGTCATTCTCCAGCTATTCCCCCTCCAGCGTGCAGATCAATATGAACAACCTTCCGGATGGCGTGGACGTGGACAACCGCGTCGTGACCTCAACCTGGACTGAGGGGGCCATTGGTTTTCGTCAGATTGCCACGCGTGCAGGTCGGGACGTGGCAGGTGTTCTGCGGATGTCATCAGGAACGCCACCGCTCGGGGCGATTGTTCGCCTGGAAGAAAGCGATTTGCAGGTTGGGATGGTGGCCGATGAAGGCCACGTCTGGCTGGGCGCCGTTGAGCCAGAACAGCAGTTTCGCGTGACATGGGGTGACAACCAACAGTGTCGCTTCTCGTTACCTTCTCACTTAGAAAACAGCATGCAGTTGATACTGCCGTGTCAGTAAGAAATCATCATGAAATTAACGCCGATTAAAAGCCTGTGCCTGATGCTAATCAGCACAGCATTTACCGCCCACGCGGCCATTAACCTGGACCGCACCCGCATTGTTTTTCCAGAAAGCGACAAAGCCAGCAGCCTGAAAGTGGACAACCAGAGCAAGGCGCTGCCTTATCTGGCGCTCTCCTGGATTGAAGATGAAAAGGGGCATAAAGAAGATGCGCACTTTATGGCGCTTCCCCCCATTCAACGTATCGAAGCAGGCGCCTCGTCGCAGGTAAGAATTGTTAAACAAGCCGCTACCCGCCAGCTGCCAAAAGACAGGGAATCGCTGTTTTATTTCAACCTGCGTGAAGTACCGCCAAAAAGCACCAGCGCCAGCGAGGAGCGCAGCGTGATGCAGGTTGCCATGCAGAGCCGAATTAAGCTGTTCTGGCGTCCGGAAGCGATTCGCAAAAAATCTGGCGAACTGACTGAAATGCGAATGGAAATTACCGCCAGCGCGAAAGGACTCACGATCCACAACCCTACGCCGTACTACATCACGCTGGCGTGGCTGAGCAAAAATGCCAAAACCATGCTGCCGGGTTTCGACAGTCTGATGATTGCGCCTTTCGCCACGGCAACCGCCTCTACCGGTGATTACCACGGTAGTTATTACAGTATCGGCTATATCGACGATTACGGCGCCCTAAAAAAAGTCGACGTGCAGTGCACCGGAACGGCGCAATGTAAACTTACCGAACGGAAAATCGATAAAGATGCGAAAGCTCGCTAGTTTGCTGGTTACCCTGCTGCTTTCAGCGCTGCCTTTGAAAGACGCGCTGGCGCTTAACTGCTATCTGGGTGGATCTGGCGGCCCCGTCGAGGAGACAAAAACGATCACCCCTTTTGCCATACCCAGCAACGCACAGGTTGGCCAAAAAATATGGGAGTCTGATGACATTAAAATTCCGGTGACGTGTGATAACAACGTCACGAGCAATTTTGAGCTGGAAGATGTCTTTGCATGGGTGAACCCTTATCCTGCCGCAACCGATCCCTATTATGAACTGGGCGTCACCTATGAAGGCATAGATTACGATGCCACGGGCCAGCCCAACGGCGTGGATACCCGCCAGTGCCTGGACAACGATAACATCACCATTTACACCGCGGATCAAATCCGCCAGATGGGTTGGGAGAATCGCATCTGCTCCGGCAATCCGGATGATATCCATATTTCACGCACGTTCGTCGCCCGATTACGACTTTTCGTGCGAATTAAGGCTATGCCGCCACATGGTTATATCAGTTCGCTCAGCGATTACATCGTTGTGCAGTTTGACGGTAAGGGTGGCGTTAATCAGATGGCCGACGCGAAGAACCTCAAGTATCACATCAACGGACTGCAAAACATTACGGTGCTTGATTGTGGAGCGACGTTTAGCATTTTCCCTGAAAATCAGGAGATCGACTTCGGCGCCTTCAGCGCGCGCGACATTGTGAATCAGCAGACGCGTATGCGCACGTTTTCAATACGAACCACCAAAGTGCAGGATGCCCAATGCTCGGACGGATTTAAGATGGACTCGTCGTTTTACACAACCGAAACGCTTAGCGCAGACGACACCGCGGTACTGATAGGGAATGGGTTAAAGCTGCGTATTCTTAACGGAACGGAGCCTTACACCTTCAACCAGTACAAGGAGTACGCCGATTTTACGGGCGATACGATGAATGTTGAGCAAAACTACACGGCTGAACTTTCACGGGAAGAAGGGAAAGCGATTCAGTCCGGGCCGTTTGAAACCGTGGTACTGTTCAAAATTAACTACCACTAGAAACAAAAAAGCCGGGTTTCCCCGGCTTTTTCACATCAGCATGTTCAGCTGGCTTTGCGCTCGTGCGCCCGGCGGTACTCAACCAGATCTTCAATCGTCACCACTGGCATATTGTGCAGTCGCGCAAAGGTGATGCACTCCGGCGCGCGCGCCATGGTGCCATCATCGTTGGTCAGTTCGCACAGCACGCCTGCGGGTTTGAAGCCAGCCAGCGTCACCAGATCGATGGTCGCTTCGGTATGACCACCACGGGTCAGCACGCCGCCCGGCTGCGCGCGCAGCGGGAAGACGTGACCAGGGCGGTGCAGATCGGATGGTTTCGCACCATCAGCAATCGCTGCACGCACGGTAGTCAGGCGGTCAGCCGCCGACACACCGGTGGTTACGCCATGCGCTGCTTCAATGGTCACGGTGAAGCCGGTACCAAAGGCGCTGGTGTTGTTTTCAACCATCATCGGCAGATCAAGCTGCTTGCGACGGTCTTCGGTGATGCACAGGCATACGATGCCGCTACCGTGACGGATGGTCAGCGCCATCTGCTCAACGGTCATGTTCTCGGCGGCAAAAATCATGTCGCCTTCGTTTTCACGGTTTTCATCGTCAAGCACCATCACACCGCGGCCTTCGCGCAGTGCATCCAGTGCATGTTCAACACGTTGAGTTGAAGTGCCAAAAGAGGAAAGTAGCGTCTGATTCATGGTAAAAAAACCTCATTAACTTTATGGTTACCAGAATCAGGGCAGTCTTAGGAGCGCCGTACTAGCGGCAAAAAAATAACGTGAGCGGGCCATGCCCGACTGGATCGTTACTCTCTCCCATCCGGACTCTAACCGTCGGCCCCGGAATTACACCGGATCTGCTGACCTTTGAGAATTCACCCAAAGCGCTCGCGGGCTTTCAGCGTTAAGCTGATTTACCGCCGGTGGGGAATTTCGCCCCGCCCTGAGAATAAGCGAGATAACTATAACGCTATTGATTACCCTGGGCAATGCATAAGCTTCAAACAATTTTGTTTAACCCACGGCATGACGCGCTACAATAGGCACTAACACCTTTTCATCAAGGGAAACGACAATGATTGACCCAAAGAAAATTGAGCAGATCGCGCGTCAGGTTCATGAGTCCATGCCGAAAGGTATTCGTGAGTTTGGTGATGACGTTGAGAAGAAAATCCGCCAGACGTTGCAGGCACAGTTGGTTCGCCTTGATTTAGTCAGCCGCGAAGAGTTTGATGTGCAGACTCAGGTGCTGCTGCGCACCCGCGAGAAACTGGCGCTGCTGGAACAGCGTCTGAGCGAGCTGGAGAGCCGCAATGCGCCGGAAGAAGTGAAGCCAGCGCCAGCTATTCCACCGGTGGATGACCAGGCATAAGTGCGGCCTGCTGTGCCCGGTGGCGGCTACGCCTTACCGGGCCTGGATGAACGCGTAGGTCGGGTAAGGCGCAGCCGCCATCCGACATAAAAAAACGGGCCTGTTGGCCCGTTTTTTACTGACTGTCTTTCTGGATCTTCTTAATGATGTTGGTGGTTGAACACCCGTCCTCAAAGTTGAGCACCATCACTTCACCACCATTTGCCCAGACCTCTTCGCTACCTGCGATTTGCTCTGGTTTGTAATCACCGCCCTTCACCAGCAGGTCAGGCAGGATCCCGGCAATCAGGCGCTGCGGGGTGTCTTCTTCAAATGAGACCACCCAGTCCACCGCTTCCAGCGCGCCGAGCACTATCATGCGCTGCTCCAGCGGGTTCACCGGACGCGTTTCACCCTTCAGACGTTTGGTTGAAGCATCGCTGTTGACCGCCACAATCAGGCGATCGCCCAGCTTGCGCGCATTCGCCAGATACGAGACATGACCCGCATGCAGGATGTCGAACACACCGTTAGTCATCACTACTTTTTCACCGCGTTTGCGCGCGGCAGCAACGGCCACTTTCAGCTCGTCTTCGGTCATGACGCCAAAGCCGGTATCCGCACGCCCACGCACCGCGTTTTCCAGCTCGATTGGCGAAACGGTGGAGGTCCCGAGTTTACCAACGACCACGCCCGCCGCGGCGTTCGCGAAGTAGCATGCTTCTTCCAGGGAGTTACCCGCCGCCAGCGTCGCCGCCAGCACGCCAATCACCGTATCACCGGCACCGGTCACGTCGTACACTTCCTGCGCCTGGGTTGGCATATGCAGCGGCGCCTTGCCCGGTTGCAGCAGCGTCATGCCCTGCTCGGAACGGGTCACCAGCAGCGCAGACAGCTCGAAATCAGCGATGATTTTCATGCCGCGCTCAACCAGCTCTTCTTCAGTTTTGCACTTGCCCGCCACCGCTTCGAATTCAGAGAGGTTTGGCGTCAGCAGGGTTGCGCCGCGATAGCGCTCAAAATCGGTGCCTTTCGGATCGATCAGCACCGGTACGCTGGCTTTACGCGCCAGCTGGATCATGGTCTGCACGCTCGCCAGCGCGCCTTTGGCATAATCAGACAGCACCAGCGCGCCGATATTGCCCAGCGCCTGGCTAATACGCTCGTGCAGCGGCTCAGGATCAACGCCTTCGAATCCTTCTTCGAAATCGAGGCGGATCAGCTGCTGGTTACGCGACAGGACGCGCAGCTTGGTGATGGTTGGGTGGGTCGGAACAGAAACGAAGTCGCACTTCACGTTCACGTCCGCCAGCGACTGACTCAGGGCGCGCGCCGCATCGTCAATGCCGGTCAGGCCCACCAGACGCGAATGCGCGCCCAGCGAGGCTATGTTCATCGCCACGTTTGCCGCGCCGCCTGGACGCTCTTCAATGGTGTCGACCTTAACTACCGGCACCGGCGCTTCCGGAGAGATACGGCTGGTCGGCCCATACCAGTAGCGATCCAGCATCACATCACCGACAACCATAACTCCAGCACGTTCAAACTCTGGCAGTGTTACTTTCATTCCTGACTCCAGAAAGATTCACAATTTGCGCGCGATAATATCACACTTGTTTTGTTACGCACGGTTCCACCAGCCACTTCTGCCAGCTTGTGGTCACCTGCGCGCGTTCATCGGCGAAACAGTCCAGCGCCACATGGCCCGGCTGTTCCTGTAAGGCCAGATGGTGCAACTCATCACGCAGCGTGGTGTAGGCGCGGGTTAATGCCTGCGCCTCCTGCTCATCCATAATGTCGTTCTGCGCCAGCAGTTCCAGTATGCGCACGTTATCCGACCAGCGGGTCAGCTTCGGCTTATCGTGCGCGTGCAGCAGCACCAGGTACTGAGTGATAAACTCGATATCGGTAATGCCGCCTTCATCGGCTTTAATATCAAAGCGATCGCGATGTTTGTTGCCAAGGTGCGCGCGCATCTTCTCCCGCATTTCCCGCACTTCGGTTTGCAGCGTACTGCCCTCGCGCGGGGTCGTCATGACCGCCTTGCGGATCGCATCGAACTGCGTTTTGAGCTGCGGATCGCCGTATACCACGCGGGCGCGCACCAGCGCCTGATGCTCCCACGTCCAGGCTTCGTTCTTCTGATAGTCGGCGAAAGCCTCCGTCGAGGTGACCAGCATGCCTGCCGCGCCGGACGGGCGCAGACGCGCATCCACTTCATACAGAATGCCGGATGAGGTGCGGGTGCTGAACAGGTGCATAATGCGCTGGGCCAGACGCAGGTAGAACTGCCGCCCGTCAATCTCACGTTCGCCGTCGGTCATGACGTCTGCCGGACAGTCGTGGAGGAAAATCAGATCCAGATCGGAGCTGTAGCCCAGCTCCCAGCCGCCCAGCTTGCCGTAACCCACCACCGCAAAACCGCGGCCTTCGCGCTCTGCAAGGTGTTTCGGCTGCCCGTAGCGGGCCACCATCTGCACCCACGCCTGATGGACAACCGCGTCGATGATCGCTTCCGCCAGCCAGGTTAAGTGATCGCTCACTTTCATTACCGGCAGGGTACCGGCGATATCTGCCGCCGCCACGCGCAGCATCTGCGCCTGCTTAAACTGACGCAGCGCCTCAAGCTGTTGCTCTTCGTCCTCTTCCGGTACGCGCAGCAGATACTGACGCAGCTCGTCGCGGTAGGCATCCGTCGCCGTAGGCTGATACAGCGTATTCGGGTCGAGCAGTTCGTCCAGCAGCAGCGGATAACGCGCCAGCTTGTTCGCCACCATCGGCGAGGCGGCGCAGAGGGAAATCAGGTGCTTCAGCGCGCCGGGAAACTCGCTTAACAGCTCAAGGTAAGTGGTACGCGTGACGATCCCGCTCAGCAGCGGCATCATGCGCGACAGCGGCACCGGCGCATCCTCGCGGGAGCAGACATCGCTCAGCAGATGCGGCATCAGATGATCCAGCACCTGACGACCGCGCGGGCCAATGGCGCGTTTGTTCAGTTCGAAGCGGAAATCGGCAATCAGCGCCACCACGCGATGGCGGGCATCGTCGCTTAAGTGCGCCAGCACCGGCGTGGTGTCATCTTCCTGGAGCGCGTCCTGCCACAGCTCGCGCCAGTGCTCGGAGAGCGCATCGTCCTGCGATTCACTTTCGTCGTCGCCGATCAGATCGTTAAAGATGCGGCGCACGCCCGCCATATGCGCTTCCAGCCGTTCCGTCAGCGCCGCCCAGTCATCCACCCGCATCCCCCAGGCCAGACGCGCCCGGTTCAGCTCGTCGCCCGGTAACGTCTGGGTCTGTTCGTCGTTGATACTTTGCAGCAAATTTTCCAGACGACGCAGGAAGAGATAAGAGTCACGCAGCGTTTGCGCATCGCCTTCCGGCAGCAGATGCAGCTGTTCGATAGCGCTCAGGGTCGGCAGCAGCGAGCGGGATTGCAGAGAAGGTTCACGCCCGCCGCGTATTAGCTGGAAGACCTGGACGATAAATTCGATCTCACGAATACCGCCCGCGCCGAGCTTGATGTTGTCTTTCAGGCCACGGCGACGCACCTCGCGGGCAATCATCCCTTTCATATTTCGCAGGGACTGGATCACGCTGAAGTCGATGTAGCGGCGGAACACAAACGGGCGCAGCATGGCGCGCAGCTCGTTGGCCCAGGCATCGTCGCTGTCACCCATGATCCGCGCTTTGACCATCGCGTAACGCTCCCAGTCGCGACCCTGCTCCTGGTAATAATCTTCCAGCGCGGCAAAGCTCAGCACCAGCGGACCGCTGTCGCCAAACGGACGCAAACGCATATCCACGCGGTAGACAAAACCATCCTGGGTGGGCTGATCCAGTGCCTTAATCAGCCGCTGCCCCAGGCGAGTAAAGAACTGGGCGTTGTCCAGCTCGCGACGACCGCCGCGCGTGGAGCCGTTCTCCGGCCAGGCAAAAATCAGATCGATGTCTGAGGAGAAATTGAGCTCGCAGCCGCCCAGCTTGCCCATCCCCAGAATCAACAGCGGTTGCGGAACCCCGTCTTCGCTGCACGGCGTGCCCCACTCTTTACAGCAGGCGGCGTAGAGCCAGTCCCGCGCGGCGACAATCAACGTCTGCGCCAGCTCGCTCAACTGCTGCAAGGTACTCTCTTCGCTCACCAGCTCCAGCGCCTGCGCCCAGGCAATGCGTACCATCACCCGGCGGCGGAACTGACGCAGTACGCGCATCAGCGTGGCTTCGTCTGCCACCTCTGCCAGCGCGGTTTGCAGCCAGCCAGCATAATGCCGCCACTCGTCAGCCTGCGGCGGCGCGCTTTCCAGCTCTGCCAGCCAGTCCGGGTTGGCGCTGACGCTCTCCTGCACAAAATCACTGAACGTGAGCACGCTTTTCGCCTGCTCGCTTAACGATGACGCGGGTAACGACTCAGGCAGGCGTTCGCAAACGGTCTGCCAGTGCTGCTGTAACTGCGAAGAAAGCGGCATATCAGGGGTTCCTTGCCAGAATTAACGTTTTCCGCTGTGCAGCCAGTACGGATCCTGCGAAATGGCCTCGTTGCGGAAATGCTCGATTTCGATCTGCTGACGGGTCTCTATGGCATGCTTCAGCCCCTGCCAGTTCTCTAGCCAGGCCTGCGCCTTCACGCCCTCATACGCACCTGACAGCAGCAACATGCTGTCGATGTTACGCGCCAGGCGGGGAAGCTGATCGCCATACTGGTCGCCCAGCGGATGCGCAAAGGTGGTTCTCAGCTCGGCCGCGTGACGGGAGAGGTGGATATCCGCAAAACGTTTGAAGTTTTCCGCGATTTTGGTCTGCCCTTTCGCATCGAGGAACGTGCGCCAGCCGCGCGTCACCAGAAACTCGGTCAGCGCCAGTTTCGCGCCGGCGTTTTGCGGGCTGTAGATCGCCGTTTGTGCCGACACGTCGGAAAGCATCAGCGTTTCGGTTTGAGTGAGCAAATCACGTAAGTGAGTGCTGGCTTTACGCGGTACAATGCCGCCAAAGAGCGTCAGGGTATGACGCACCAGCCCCATAGCGGCCAGCACCTGTTTTTTGGCATTTTTCACGTTACGCGCCCACAGCTCCTCGTGGTACTGCCACTGAGAGAGCGCCAGCTCCAGCGCCGCTTCCATGCCCTGCTCAACGGAGGCTTTCGGCACAACGCGCAGAATCGGGGTTTCTCGCAGCACGCGCGGCGCATTCCCGGCGGCCAGGTGATAGCCGCGTGCCGCTTTACTCAGGCTGCCCTGACGCAGGCCAGGCTGGTTCACCAGCTTGTGCGCCAGCTTCAGCACGTCGCTCGCCTCGCCTTCCAGCAGTTCGAGTTCCAATTCGCAGATCGGCTCCTGCTCTTCACCCGCCTTAATTTCACCCCGATCAAACGCGATCTCAATGCGGCTCTTGCCTTCCGTCACCAGCCATTTTTCGCGCCAGAAATCGGTGCTGAACAGCGGTTGCGCCTCTGCCGACAGCGTTGCGGGCAGCGTTCCTTCCGGCCACACTTCCGCCGGAAAACGATCCAGCTCAAGTTCTGGCTTACTGATGTCGATATTGTATTCCGGACGCTGGTGCAAACCGCCCACCACGCGACCGGCGATTTTCATCGTCATCTCGTAGCGCCCGTTCGCACCCCGGATGCGCAGGCCCATATCGTGGTTGCGCAGCCAGTTGTCCGGCGTTTCGTAATAGATGTTGAGCAGCTGTACGGGTTCATGGTGCTCGCCGGACAGCGTATTCAGATGCTGGCGGAGCGCGTCAGCGCTGTCTTTTTCGACGATAAACTTTAATTCGATCTCTTGTGCCATAGCCTTGTACTTTTGCGTGCGTCACAGACGCGTCGATGAAGGCGAACTTCCTCGCCATTTGTTTGTCAGTACATAGTATTTTGCGCCAAATTGCCACGCAATGAGCAATTTGACGGGCGTAAAAGTTTAAAGCGGTGGAAATCATGACACAGATGATTCCGATTGATGATGAATCCTTTGCGTAGCGACACTGATACCACTACTATCGTTCCACTTTTTATGAAAATAACGACTGATATGCTTAAATTACGCCTGATTGGACTTACTTTACTCGCTTTTAGCGCCGCAACCGCGGTCCACGCTGAAGAGAAACGTTACGTTTCTGATGAACTGAATACCTGGGTACGCAGCGGCCCTGGAGACAATTATCGCCTCGTGGGTACGGTAAATGCCGGCGAGGAAGTGACTCTGCTGCAAACCAATGCAGACACCAATTACGGTCAGGTTCGTGACAGCTCTGGCCGCACCTCATGGATCCCGCTGAAAGAGCTGAGCACGGTGCCAAGCCTGCGCACCCGCGTGCCGGACCTGGAAAATCAGGTGAAAACCCTGACCGATAAGCTGAACAACATTGACGGCACCTGGAACCAGCGCACCGCAGAGATGCAGCAGAAAGTGGCGCAAAGCGACAGCGTGATCGCCGGTCTGAAAGACGAAAATCAGAAGCTGAAAAATGAGCTCATCGTCGCGCAGAAGAAAGTGAACGCCGCGAATCTACAGCTGGATGACAAACAACGCACCATCATCATGCAGTGGTTTATGTATGGCGGCGGGGTGCTGGGCGTCGGTCTGGTGCTGGGTCTGGTGCTTCCTCACCTTATTCCAAGCCGTAAACGTAAAGACCGCTGGATGAACTAACTCGTCTTCTCTGCCACACTTACGTATCATCTTGAGAAAAGAGAAAACGGGAGTGTTGGCGTGAAGAGTTATCTGGTCGGTGGTGCGGTACGTGATGCGTTATTAGGTCTGCCGGTCAAAGATAAAGACTGGGTCGTGGTCGGTGCCACGCCCGAAGCGATGATTGACGCGGGCTACCAGCAGGTAGGCCGCGATTTTCCTGTGTTCCTCCATCCGAAAAGCCGGGAAGAGTACGCCCTGGCGCGTACCGAACGGAAATCCGGTTCCGGTTATACCGGCTTCACCTGCTATGCCGCGCCGGATGTGACGCTGGAGCAGGACTTACTGCGCCGCGATCTCACCATTAATGCCCTGGCGCAGGACGAAAACGGCCATATTATCGATGTCTACGGCGGCCAGAACGATCTGCGTGACCGTCTTTTACGCCATATCTCCCCCGCCTTTTCTGAAGATCCGCTTCGCGTACTGCGCGTGGCGCGTTTTGCCGCCCGTTATGCCCATCTCAGCTTCCGCATCGCCGACGAGACGATGGCGCTGATGACGGCCATGACCGACGCGGGCGAGCTGGAACACCTGACGCCAGAACGCGTCTGGAAAGAGACCGAAAACGCCCTGACTACCCGTAATCCGCAGGTCTTTTTCCAGGTTCTGCGCGACTGCGGGGCGCTGAAAGTGCTGTTCCCGGAAATAGATGCGCTGTTTGGCGTGCCCGCCCCGGCGAAATGGCACCCGGAAATTGATACCGGCATTCACACCCTGATGACGCTGAGCATGGCCGCCATGCTCAGCCCGGAGGTGGACGTGCGCTTTTCTACCCTCTGCCATGACCTCGGCAAAGGGTTAACGCCAAAGGAGTTGTGGCCACGCCACCACGGGCACGGTCCGGCTGGCGTGAAGCTGGTTGAAGGGCTTTGTCAGCGCCTGCGCGTGCCGAATGACATTCGCGATCTGGCAAAACTGGTGGCCGAGTTTCACGACCTGATCCACACCTTCCCGATCCTGAAACCCGCTACCATCGTCAGGCTGTTTGATAACATCGACGCCTGGCGCAAACCGCAGCGCGTGGAGCAAATTGCGCTGACCAGCGAAGCCGACGTGCGCGGCCGCACCGGGTTTGAAGCGTCCGATTATCCGCAGGGTCGTTTGCTGCGTGAGGCGTGGGACGTGGCGAAAGCGGTGCCAACAAAAGAGGTGGTGGAGGCAGGGTTTAAAGGCCCGGCGATCCGCGAAGAGCTGACGAAGCGGCGGATTGATGCGGTTGCAGCGTGGAAGGAAAAACGTTGCCCTCAGCCGAAAGACTGAGGGCGGTCGGTCATCAGAAGAAGACCACGTACACGGCAGCCGCGACGATAAAGCGGTAGATCGCGAACGGAATAAACGAAATACGCTTAATCAGTTGCAGGAAGGTTTTGATGGCGATCAACGCCACAATAAAGGCGGTGATAAAGCCCACGGCGAACATCGGAATGTCGCCCACGGTCAGGAAGCCGATGCTTTTGTAGAGATCCAGCGCGGTGGCACCCATCATCATCGGCACCGCCAGCAGGAACGAGAACTCAGACGCCGCGTAACGGCTCACGCCCATCAGCATCCCGCCGGAAATGGTTGCCCCTGAACGGGAGAAGCCCGGCCACAGCGCCAGACACTGGAAGCAGCCAATCATAAACGCCTGGCGATACGTCATATCGTCCAGACCTTCCGCACGCGGGGTTTTTGGCTTCAGCACTTCGGCGGCAATCAGCAGGAAGCCGCCGACAACCAGCGCGTACATCACGTTAATCGGGTTGAAGAGCGATTTAATGGTGTCGTGGAACACCAGCCCCAGCACCACCGCCGGGATCATCCCGAGCAGAATATGAATCAGCGTCAGGCGCCCTTTGCCCTCTCCTTCACGCTGCGGCAAACGCCCGAAGTGGATACCGATCAGACCAAACAGACGTCGCCAGAACATCACGACCACCGCCAGGATAGAGCCCAGCTGAATAACCACCTCAAACGTCTTTGCGGTATCGCCTTCAAAGCCCAGGAGATGGCCAACGATAATCATATGGCCCGTACTGGACACCGGCAAAAACTCCGTCAATCCTTCGACCACACCCAGTATTGCCGCCACCAGCAGCGAGTGCATATCGCTCATCTATAAACCCCTAAAAAGATATAAAAAAACGGTGTCCCACGCGGACAACCGTGAAAGATACAGCTTTAAGACCGATATAACCTAAAATGGTTTAGCTATTATGACGTTAAATCTTTCCTTTCAGATTTGTGCCACGCTCGATGATCACGCCTACATTGGCGGCGCGCGCCACCGCTCCCGGCTTGCTTAGCTTAATGCGCACCCATGGGGAGTTAAATCTGCTCAGCAGCAGGTCTGCTACCTCTTCCGCCACGCGTTCTACCAGCGCAAAACGTTGCCCTTCCACATGGGCGATGACCGTTTCACTGATGTCGGCGTAGCTCAGACAGTCATTCACATCATCGCTTTTTGCTGACTTGCGGTTGTCCCAGCCCATTTCGATATCGAACACCAGTTTCTGCTCGATGGTCTGTTCCCAGTCGTAAACACCAATTGTGGTGATTACCGAAAGTTGCTCTATAAATACAATATCCATCACGACCTGCCTGCTTTTTGGCTAAACCGGATACCACTTCCGGCGAATTATGCGTATTATCCACAGATGCTGAGAATACAGATACATTTTCAAAACGGAACAGCGTTATGAGTGCAATCGCGCCTGGAATGATTATCCTCGCCTACCTTTGCGGCTCAATCTCCAGCGCCATTCTGGTCTGCCGCATCGCCGGGTTGCCTGACCCGCGTGAAAGTGGTTCCGGGAATCCGGGGGCGACCAATGTACTACGAATTGGCGGCAAGGGAGCAGCCGTAGCGGTTTTGATTTTTGATGTTCTGAAAGGAATGCTTCCCGTCTGGGGCGCGTATGCGCTCGGCGTCACACCCTTCTGGCTGGGGCTGATTGCCATCGCCGCCTGCGTCGGCCACATCTGGCCCGTTTTCTTTGGTTTTAAAGGCGGTAAAGGCGTTGCCACCGCGTTTGGCGCGATTGCGCCGATCGGCTGGGATCTCACCGGCGTGATGGCGGGCACCTGGCTGCTGACCATTCTGCTGAGCGGTTATTCGTCGCTGGGCGCCATCGTCAGCGCACTGATCGCCCCGTTTTATGTCTGGTGGTTTAAACCGCAGTTTACCTTCCCGGTGTCGATGCTCTCGTGTCTGATCCTGTTGCGCCACCACGACAACATTCAGCGCCTGTGGCGGCGTAAGGAAACCAAGATCTGGACGAAGCTCAGGCGTAAAAAGAAAGACGCTCAGTAAACCGTTCGTTATGCCTTATAACCAAATGTGATTTTTGTCACCTTCTGCCTGTGGTAACTGTTAGAGACACAACACAACCACACAAAAAGAAAATGGCAGAAATCACAGATTCAACTCCCCTTCCAACGGCAGGAAATACCCCGGATGGCGACATCAAGTGGGTACGCAGCGCATCGGACGTTTCACGTCTCGTTAATGACGGCTCTCAGGGCCGGGCCAATGCCCGCATCGTGGTCGGTATCGCGCTCGGGGGAATTTTCCTCGATGCCTACGATCTCGGCGCGCTGGCATTCGGCATCAAAGACATCACCCGCGAATTTAACCTGACGCCCGCCGGTACCGGCATGGTGGCCTCGGCGATTACCTTTGGCGCGATTGTCGGGGCGCTGCTCGGCGGCTATCTTACGGATAAAATCGGGCGCTACCGCGTCTTTATGGCCGACATGGTGTTCTTTGTCGTTGCCGCTATCGCCTGTGCGCTGGCCCCGAACGAATATGTGCTTGCGGGCGCGCGCTTTGTGATGGGTCTTGGCGTTGGGATCGACCTTCCCGTCGCGATGGCGTTTCTCAGCGAGTTCGCCAGGCTGAAAGGCCCGGGGAATAAAGCCTCCAGCGTCGCAATGTGGTGCCCCACCTGGTACGCGGCCATCAGCATCTCTTATCTTCTGGTGCTCTTCTTTTACGCCGTGCTGCCGGAAAGCCACAGCGACTGGCTCTGGCGTCTGATCCTTGGCTTTGGCGCGGTGCCCGCGCTGGTGATTATCGCCATCCGCAGCCGCTATATGAGCGAATCCCCGGTCTGGGCGGCGAATCAGGGCAATCTGAAGGAGGCGGCGTCCATCCTGCGGCAGTCTTACAATATTAATGCCCACGTACCGCAGGATGCGCTCGACCAGCCCGCGCCTGTCGTGAACAAAGCAAAATGGTCGAACTACCTGAACCTGTTCCGCGGTATCTATCTGCGGCGTACCACGCTCGCCACGCTGCTGTCAGTGGTCTCCTCGTTCGCCTATAACGCCGTAGCCTTTGGCCTGCCGGTGATCATCTCCAGCTTCTTTGTGCAGTCGATGCTGACGACCATTCTGATCTCGCTGGCGCTTAACCTGCTGTTCGCGTTTGTCGGCGGGCTGCTGGCGGTGCGCTATGTTCCGCGCTTCGGCGCATGGCGGATGTCACTGGCGGGTTATGCGTGCCAGCTTGCGGCACTGCTCGGCCTGGCGCTGATTGGCCGGCCTGACGGGGCCACGGAAGGCGTGGTCGCCGTCGCGATGCTGGCGCTGTTCCTGTTTGGTCAGGGTTTTGGTCCAGGTGCGCACACCATGACGTTTGCCTCCCTGAGCTACCCGACCTCGCTGCGCGGCGTGGGTGTGGGGCTTAACCAGACGCTGATGCGCAGCAGTTCAACGCTGTCACTGTTTCTGTTCCCGCTGCTGGTCGCCTCGCTGGATACCGCCGTGTTCTGGGTGATTGCGCTGGCACCGTTTATCGGTCTGGCGTCGCTGCTGGCGATCCGCTGGGAGCCGTCGGGGTATGATGTGGATGCAGAGGATTATCGGTAGCCTTTCTTGCCGGGTGGCGCTGCGCTTACCCGGCCTACATTACTGAAACCGGTTCACATGAGCCGGTTTTTTTATCCATAAGCGACTCATATGACAGCCTTCATTTCCGCCAGGGCATACTGAAACGTACCCCGATAGTGTGGAATTGGAAGCACCATGTTAGCAACTCAGGTCACTGATAATTCATACAAAGGCTGGCAGGCCTCGCTTGCCCTCCAGTTTTGTCATACCCCTGAGAAAACCCTTCTCCATTCCGCGCGTCACAGCGGGCCGCTCACCGTTCAGCGTCCGTTTTATCCCGAAGGGGAAACCTGCCACCTTTACCTGCTGCACCCGCCAGGCGGAATTGTGGGCGGAGATACGCTGGATATTTCCGTGCGGCTCGACGCCAAAAGCCATGCCCTCATCACCATGCCCGGCGCCAGTAAGTTCTATCGCAGCAACGGCCCGCTGGCCTGCCTCAGTCAGCATTTTTACCTCGACGAAGAGGCCACGCTGGAGTGGCTGCCGCAGGACACCATTATTTTCCCCGGCGCTAACGCCGCGCTGCGTTCCGTCTTTCACCTGCACGCCACCAGCACGCTGCTGGCGTGGGAGCTGTACTGTCTGGGCCGTCCGGTGATAAACGAAACCTTCAGCCACGGCACGCTGGAGAACCGCCTTGAGGTGTGGGTGGATGGCGAGCCGCGTCTGATTGAGCGACTGCATCTCAGCGGTGGCGATCTGACGCCCGTGGCGGACCATCCGTGGGTCGGCACGCTGCTGTTCTATCCGGCCCGGGAAGCACTTCTCGACGCGGTGCGTGCGCTTCTCGCCCCGCTGGAAAACGTTGGCGGGGCGACGCTCACCGACGATCTGCTGTCGGTGCGTTTTCTCTCCCACGACAACCTGATTTGTCAGCGGGTGATGCGCGATATCTGGCAGTCGCTTCGCCCGCTTTTAACTTCCAAAACCGCCTGTTCGCCGCGCATCTGGCAAACATAAGAGAAACGCTATGGAACTGACTCCCAGAGAAAAAGACAAGCTGTTGCTGTTCACCGCCGCGCTGGTTGCCGAACGCCGCCTCGCGCGCGGGGTAAAGCTCAACTACCCGGAATCGGTCGCGCTGATCAGCGCCTTTATTATGGAAGGCGCGCGCGATGGCGAAACCGTCGCCTCGCTGATGGAAGCCGGCCGCCACGTCCTGACGCGCGATCAGGTGATGGAGGGCGTGCCGGAGATGATCCCGGATATCCAGGTGGAAGCCACCTTTCCGGACGGATCCAAGCTCGTCACCGTCCACAACCCGATCGTGTAAGGAGCGCGTGATGATCCCAGGCGAATACCGGATCCAGTCCGGAAACATTGCTCTCAACGTCGGGCGCGAAACCCGAAGTGTGATCGTGGAAAACCACGGCGACAGGCCGATCCAGGTCGGATCGCACTACCACTTTTACGAGGTCAACCCGGCGCTGAAGTTCGATCGCGAAGCCACCCGAGGTTACCGGCTGAACATCCCGGCCGGCACTGCCGTGCGCTTCGAGCCCGGCCAGAAGCGGGAAGTGACGCTGGTGCAGGTGACGGGCGCACAGCGCATTTTCGGCTTTCGCGGCGAGGTCATGGGCGAGGTGAAACATGGCTGAGATTTCACGCCAGGCGTATGCCGATATGTTCGGCCCCACTACCGGGGATAAAGTGCGGCTGGCCGACAGCGAGCTGTGGATCGAAGTGGAAGACGATCTCACGATCTACGGCGAAGAGGTTAAATTCGGCGGCGGAAAAGTGATCCGCGACGGTATGGGACAGGGGCAGATGACCGCCGACGACTGCGTGGATCTGGTGCTCACCAACGCGCTGATCGTCGATCACTGGGGGATCGTGAAAGCGGATATCGGCGTAAAAGATGGGCGGATCTTCGCCATCGGCAAAGCCGGAAACCCGGACATTCAGCCCGGCGTGACAATCCCGATTGGCGCGGCAACGGAGGTGATCGCCGCCGAAGGGAAGATTGTCACCGCAGGCGGGATCGACACCCACATCCACTGGATCTGTCCGCAGCAGGCGGAAGAGGCGCTGGTGTCTGGCGTCACCACCATGATCGGCGGCGGCACCGGGCCTGCGGCAGGCACAAACGCCACCACCTGCACGCCGGGGCCGTGGTATATCGCCCGCATGTTGCAGGCAGCCGATACGCTACCGGTGAATATTGGCCTGCTGGGTAAAGGGAACGGCTCCAACCCGGACGCGCTGCGCGAGCAGATCGTGGCAGGTGCCATCGGGCTTAAGATCCACGAAGACTGGGGCGCGACGCCTGCGGCCATCAACTGCTCGCTGGAGGTCGCTGAAGAGATGGATATTCAGGTGGCGCTGCACAGCGACACGCTGAACGAGTCCGGTTTTGTCGAAGACACGCTGGCGGCCATCGGCGGGCGCACCATCCACACCTTCCACACCGAAGGGGCGGGCGGCGGCCATGCGCCGGATATCATCACCGCCTGCGCGCACCCGAATATTCTGCCCTCCTCCACCAACCCGACGCTGCCCTACACGGTCAACACCATCGACGAGCACCTGGACATGCTGATGGTTTGCCATCACCTCGACCCGGATATCGCCGAGGACGTGGCGTTTGCCGAATCCCGCATTCGCCGGGAGACCATCGCCGCCGAAGACGTGCTGCACGATATCGGCGCGTTCTCGCTCACCTCGTCAGATTCACAGGCAATGGGCCGCGTGGGGGAAGTGATTATCCGCACCTGGCAGGTGGCGCACCGCATGAAGGTGCAGCGCGGCGCACTGCCGGAAGAGACCGGCGATAACGATAACTTCCGCGTGAAGCGCTATGTCGCCAAATACACCATCAACCCGGCGCTGACCCACGGCATCGCCCATGAGGTCGGTTCTATTGAGGCGGGCAAGCTGGCGGATCTGGTGGTCTGGTCCCCCGCCTTCTTTGGCGTCAAACCCGCCACCATCGTCAAAGGCGGGATGATCGCCTGCGCGCCGATGGGCGACATCAACGCCTCGATCCCCACGCCGCAGCCGGTACATTACCGCCCGATGTTTGGTGCCCTTGGTGCCGCACGCCACGCCACGCGGCTGACGTTTGTCTCTCAGGCTGCTGATGCCAGCGGCATTCCGCAACGGCTCGGACTGCAAAGCGCCACCGCGGTGGTGAGAGGCTGCCGGTCGGTGAAAAAGGCCGACATGATCCACAACGATTTACAGCCGAATATCACCGTTGACGCGCAAACCTATGAGGTACGCGTCGACGGCGAATTGATCACCAGCGAACCGGCAGAGGTTTTGCCGATGGCGCAACGCTATTTTCTGTTTTGAGGAGTCATGATGATCTATTTAACCCAACGCCTGGACCATGCGCATCCGATTACCGCCAGCGTCACGCTAACGATTGATGTGCGGGTAAAAAGCCGCGCCCGCGTGGCGCTGAACGACGGCCGCGAAGCCGGGCTAATGCTGCCGCGCGGCCTGCTGCTGCGCGGGGGCGACCTGCTGACTACCGACGATGGCAGCGAGGTGATCGAAGTGATCGCCGCCCCGGAGTCGGTTTCCGTGGTGCGCTGCGCCGACCCGTTCCTGCTCGCCCGCGCCTGTTATCACCTGGGCAATCGTCACGTACCGCTGCAAATAATGCCTGGCGAACTGCGCTACCACCACGATCACGTCCTCGACGATATGCTGCGTCAGTTCGGGCTGGAGGTGACCTTCGCCAGCCTGCCATTTGAACCGGAAGCGGGCGCTTACACCAGCGATGCCCACAGCCATAGCCACTCTCACGCTCATTCACATTAAGGACTCATCATGCGCAAGTACTTACCGCTGTTACTGCTGGCTTTTTCCGTTCCCGCGCTTGCCCATCCCGGCCACGGGACCGACAGCTTTCAGGCAGGATTTCTCCATCCGCTGACCGGGCTGGATCACCTGCTGATGCTGACGGGGGCTGGCGTGCTCTCCGCCCTGAGCGGCCGCAAGCTGCTGTTGCCGTTAGCGACGCTCGGCATGATGCTTGCTGGTGCCGTTGCGGGCAGCCTGCTCGGCGGCTTTAGCGGCATGGAGATGCTGATTATCGCCTCGCTGGCGGTCTGCGGCGTGATGATGTTTAAGACTGAAAATCGCCTGCTGCTGGCGGTGCCAGCCCTGGCGATGTTCCACGGCTGGGCGCACGGCGTGGAGATGTCCGGCCACAGCTTCTGGCTCTTCACCAGCGGGTTTATGTTAGCCAGCGCCACGGTGCTGTGTGCCAGCTTCGCGGCAGGGCTGCTGCTGCGCCGTCACGACGGCCTGCGTAAAACCTTCGGCGGCGGGCTGATCGTCTCCGCCCTGCTGGCGCTGATGAGCTGATGGAGCATGCCCGCCAGCGGCTGCGCCTGATGCAGCTCTCCAGCAGTAGCCTGCCGGTCGGATCGTTTACCTGGTCGCAGGGGCTGGAGTGGGCCGTTGAGGCCGGGTGGGTCACGGACGCTGAGGCCTTCAGGCGCTGGCAGATCCAGCAGATGGAGCAGAGCTTTTTCTGCGTCGACCTGCCGCTGTTTATCCGCCTGTATTGTGCCTGCGAGAAGCAGGACATCGCGGCAGCAAAACGCTGGACGGCATACCTGCTCGCCTGCCGGGAAACGCGCGAGCTGCGCGATGAAGAACGCAACCGTGGCGCGGCCTTTACGCGCCTGATTAAAAGCTGGGAACCCGCCTGCCCGCCAGAATGGCTGTCGCTGTTGATGCGAAGCCAGCTCGGCGGCATGGCGTGGCTCGGCGTGCGCTGGGGCATTAGCGCGCGCGAGCTGGCGCTGAGCCTGGGCTACAGCTGGATAGAGAGCGCGGTGATGGCGGGCGTCAAGCTGGTACCGTTTGGGCAGCAGGCCGCACAACAGCTGATTATCGACCTGAGCGACCATTTTGCCGCCGGGTTTGAACAGGCATTTTTACGTGGCGACGACGCGCTGGGGGCCGCTACGCCGCTGTCGGCCATCGCCTCCGCGCGCCATGAAACCCAATATTCACGACTATTCCGTTCCTGAGGAGTCAACATGGCTGATTACAAACATCCCCTGCGCGTTGGCGTGGGCGGCCCGGTAGGGTCGGGCAAAACCGCCCTGCTGGAAGCGCTCTGCAAGGCGATGCGCGACACCTATCACTTGGCGGTGGTGACCAACGATATCTACACCAAAGAGGATCAGCGCATCCTGACCGAGGCGGGTGCGCTGGAGCCAGAGCGCATCGTGGGGGTGGAAACGGGCGGCTGCCCGCATACCGCCATCCGCGAAGATGCCTCAATGAACCTGGCGGCGGTGGAAGCGTTGAGCGAGAAGTTCGGCAATCTGGATCTGATCTTCGTGGAAAGCGGCGGGGATAACCTGAGCGCGACCTTCAGCCCGGAGCTGGCGGACCTCACCATCTACGTCATCGACGTGGCCGAAGGGGAAAAAATCCCGCGCAAGGGCGGGCCGGGGATCACCAAATCCGATTTTCTGGTGATCAACAAAACCGACCTCGCGCCGTACGTCGGTGCGTCGCTGGAGGTAATGGAGCGCGACACTAATCGCATGCGCGGCGAGCGTCCGTGGACGTTTACCAACCTGAAGGCGGGCGACGGTTTAGCGACGATTATTGCGTTTCTGGAAGAGAAAGGAATGTTGCGGGTGTAGGGTGGTTTATTGCACGTTAGCACACGTGGATCTTGTAGGCCCGGTAAGCGCAGCGCCACCGGGCAAAGAAACTCACGCCTCAGGCAGTTCCGCCAGCGGCCAGCGCGGACGCACAGACACGCTCAGGTCAGCCGTTGCGCCGGCGTTCAGACGCACCATCCCGGCGTAGGCGATCATCGCCCCGTTATCGGTACAGAACTCCGGACGCGCATAGAACACTTCCCCGCGACGTTTTTGCATCATCTCGGCGAGCTTCGCGCGCAGCGTGCGGTTAGCGCTCACGCCGCCCGCCATCACCAGACGCTTAAAGCCGGTCTGATCCAGCGCGCGCTTGCACTTGATCATCAGCGTATCCACCACCGCGTCTTCGAACGCACGGGCGATATCGGCACGGGTCTGCTCACTGTCGTCATTATTGCGGATAGTATTGGCCGCGAAAGTTTTCAGGCCAGAGAAACTAAAGTCCAGCCCCGGACGGTCGGTCATCGGCCGCGGGAAGACAAAGCGCCCTTCCGTTCCCTGCGACGCCATTTTCGACAGCATCGGGCCACCCGGGTAATCCAGCCCCAGCAGCTTGGCGGTTTTATCGAAGGCTTCACCGGCAGCATCGTCGATCGACTCGCCCAGCAGCGCGTACTTGCCAATGCCCGTTACGCTAATCAGCTGGGTATGCCCACCGGAAACCAGCAGCGCCACAAACGGGAACTCTGGCGGATTGTCTTCCAGCATCGGCGCCAGAAGGTGCCCTTCCATATGGTGAACCGGAATGGCCGGAACATCCCACGCGAAGGCCAGCGAACGCCCTACCGTTGCGCCGACCAGCAGCGCGCCGACCAGGCCCGGCCCTGCGGTATAGGCCACGGCATCAATATCTTTTGCACTCAACCCGGCCTCTTTAAGCGCCGCCTGAATCAGGGGAACCGTTTTACGCACGTGGTCACGAGAGGCCAGTTCAGGCACGACGCCGCCGTAGTCAGCGTGCAATTTCACCTGACTATACAGCTGGTTGGCCAGAAGCCCTTTTTCGTCGTCGTAAATCGCGATGCCGGTTTCATCGCAGGATGTTTCAATACCCAGTACACGCATGACTTGTTTTACCTCGTTTCAATACCGCGCAGTGTAGAGCCTGGGCGGATTGTTGTAAAACTTTGTTCGCCCCAGGAAGAAGCCTCGTGTATACTCCTCACCCTTATTAAAGTCCCTTTCAAAATCGCATCGGTGCTTTACAAAGCAGCAGCATTTGCAGTAAAATTCCGCACCATTTTGAAATAAGCTGGCGTTGATGCCAGCGGCAAACCGAATTTATTAAAGGTGAGAGTTACATGCCGGTAATTAAAGTACGTGAAAACGAGCCGTTCGACGTAGCACTGCGTCGCTTCAAACGTTCATGCGAGAAAGCAGGTGTTCTGGCTGAAGTTCGTCGTCGTGAGTTTTATGAAAAACCAACGACCGAACGTAAGCGCGCTAAAGCTTCCGCTGTGAAACGTCACGCGAAGAAACTGGCTCGCGAAAACGCACGCCGTACTCGTCTGTACTAATCTGTTGAGGGCCACAGCCCTCAATTGACAGACAGAGTTGTAGTCGTAAGGCCGTGCTTCCGGAAGGAATGCGCGGCTTGTTTTCGTTTATAAGTCGCTTAAATTTTTGGGGCATATGGCCGGAAGAATCCCACGCGTTTTCATCAATGACCTGCTTGCCAGAACCGATATCGTCGATCTCATCGACGCGCGGGTGAAGCTAAAAAAGCAGGGCAAGAACTACCATGCGTGCTGTCCGTTCCATAACGAAAAAACCCCCTCTTTCACCGTAAACGGTGAAAAACAGTTCTACCATTGCTTCGGCTGTGGCGCACACGGTAATGCCGTCGATTTTTTGATGAACTACGACAAGCTCGAGTTCGTTGAAACCGTCGAAGAGCTGGCGGCGATGCATAACCTTGAAGTGCCGTATGAAGCAGGCAGTGGGCCAAGTCAGATCGAGCGCCATCAGCGGCAAACGCTGTACCAACTGATGGATGGCCTGAATTCGTTTTACCAACAGTCTCTTAAGCACTCTGCGGCTGAGCCTGCGCGTCAGTATCTGAACAAGCGCGGACTGAGTGACGATGTGATTGCGCGTTTCGCTATTGGTTACGCCCCGCCCGGCTGGGACAACGTGTTAAAGCGTTTTGGCGGCAATAGTGAAGATCGTAAATCCCTCATCGACGCAGGCATGCTGGTCACCAACGACCAGGGACGAAGCTACGACCGCTTCCGTGAACGGGTGATGTTCCCGATCCGCGACAAGCGTGGCCGGGTGATAGGTTTTGGTGGTCGCGTGCTGGGCGATGCCCTGCCGAAATACCTTAACTCCCCGGAAACCGATATTTTCCATAAGGGCCGCCAGCTTTACGGTCTTTATGAGGCACAGCAGGATAATGCGGAACCTCCGCGTCTTCTGGTCGTCGAAGGCTATATGGATGTTGTTGCGCTGGCGCAGTACGACATTAACTATGCCGTTGCGTCGCTGGGAACGTCCACCACGGCGGACCATATCCAGCTGCTGTTCCGCGTCACCAACAACGTGATTTGCTGTTACGACGGTGACCGCGCAGGACGCGACGCCGCCTGGCGAGCGCTGGAAACCGCGTTGCCGTATATGACCGACGGGCGTCAGCTACGCTTTATGTTCCTGCCCGACGGTGAAGACCCGGATACGCTGGTGCGTAAAGAGGGCAAAGCGGCGTTTGAAGCGCGGATGGAGCAGGCTCAGCCGCTCTCCACGTTTCTGTTTAACAGCCTGATGCCGCAGGTTGATTTGAGTACCCCTGACGGGCGCGCGCAGCTCAGCACGCTGGCGCTGCCGTTAATCAGCCAGGTGCCCGGCGAAACGCTGCGCATCTATCTGCGTCAGGAGTTAGGCAACAAGCTCGGCATTCTGGATGACAGCCAGCTTGAACGTTTAATGCCGAAACAGGCTGAAAACGGCACGGTACGCCCCGCGCCTCAGCTAAAACGCACAACCATGCGTATACTGATAGGGTTGCTGGTGCAAAACCCCGAACTTGCTCCGCAAGTGCCGTCGCTGGCGGGTTTGAACCACGAAAAATTGCCCGGGCTTGGCTTATTTTCAGAATTGGTCAACACTTGTTTGTCTCAGCCAGGTCTGACCACCGGACAACTTTTAGAGCATTATCGCGGCACAAAAGAGGCCGCTACCCTTGAAAAACTGTCGATGTGGGACGATATAGCAGATAAGGATATCGCAGAAAAAACGTTCACCGACTCGCTCAACCATATGTTTGATTCGATGCTTGAGTTGCGCCAGGAAGAGTTGATAGCTCGCGAGCGCACCCATGGCCTGAGCAGCGAAGAACGCCGGGAGCTCTGGATGATTAACCAGGAACTGGCGAAGAAATAAAAAATTTAACGGCTTAAGTGCCGAATATCGATCGGGAAGCCCCCGGCAGCCGCACTGAGAGGCAGCGGCAAAAATATAAGTACGCCCTCGCTTTAAAGGTTGGCAGCCCATCGCCGACACCAATCAAACGAATTAAGTGTGGATACCGTCTTATGGAGCAAAACCCGCAGTCACAGCTGAAACTTCTTGTCCAACGCGGTAAGGAGCAAGGCTATCTGACCTATGCCGAGGTCAATGACCATCTGCCGGAAGATATCGTCGATTCAGATCAGATCGAAGATATCATCCAAATGATCAATGACATGGGCATTCAGGTGATGGAAGAAGCACCGGATGCCGATGATCTGTTGCTGGCTGAAACCTCCAACAACACTGACGAAGATGCGGAAGAAGCTGCTGCACAGGTCCTGTCCAGCGTGGAATCTGAAATCGGGCGTACCACTGACCCGGTCCGCATGTACATGCGCGAAATGGGTACCGTTGAACTGTTGACCCGCGAAGGCGAAATTGACATCGCAAAACGCATCGAAGACGGGATCAACCAGGTTCAGTGCTCTGTTGCCGAATACCCGGAAGCGATTACCTATCTGCTGGAGCAGTACGATCGCGTCGAAGCGGAAGAAGCGCGTCTGTCCGATCTGATCACTGGCTTTGTCGACCCGAACGCTGAAGAAGATATGGCGCCAACCGCCACTCACGTCGGTTCTGAGCTGTCTCAGGAAGAGATGGATGACGACGAAGACGAAGATGAAGAAGAAGAGGACGACAGCAGCGACGATGACAACAGCATCGACCCTGAACTGGCGCGTGAGAAGTTTGCCGAGCTGCGTACCCAGTACGAAGTGACGCGTGACACCATCAAAGCGAAAGGCCGCAGCCATGCCGCCGCTCAGGAAGAGATCCTGAAGCTGTCTGAAGTGTTCAAACAGTTCCGCCTGGTGCCAAAACAGTTCGACTACCTGGTGAACAGCATGCGCGTGATGATGGATCGCGTACGTACCCAGGAACGTATCATCATGAAGCTGTGCGTTGAACAGTGCAAAATGCCGAAGAAGAACTTCATTACCCTCTTCACCGGCAATGAAACCAGCGAAACCTGGTTCAACGCCGCTATCGCGATGAACAAGCCGTGGTCTGAAAAGCTGCACGACGTGAAAGAAGACGTACAGCGCGGCCTGCAAAAACTGCATCAGATTGAAGAAGAGACCGGCCTGACCATCGAGCAGGTGAAAGACATCAACCGTCGTATGTCCATCGGTGAAGCGAAAGCCCGCCGTGCGAAGAAAGAGATGGTTGAAGCGAACTTACGTCTGGTTATCTCTATCGCCAAGAAATACACCAACCGTGGCCTGCAATTCCTGGATCTGATTCAGGAAGGCAACATCGGTCTGATGAAAGCGGTAGATAAGTTTGAATACCGTCGTGGTTACAAGTTCTCCACCTATGCTACCTGGTGGATCCGTCAGGCGATCACCCGCTCTATCGCAGACCAGGCGCGCACCATCCGTATTCCGGTGCATATGATTGAGACCATCAACAAACTCAACCGTATCTCTCGCCAGATGTTGCAGGAGATGGGCCGCGAGCCGACGCCGGAAGAGCTGGCTGAACGCATGCTGATGCCGGAAGACAAGATCCGTAAAGTGCTGAAAATCGCTAAAGAGCCAATCTCCATGGAAACGCCAATCGGTGATGATGAAGATTCGCATCTGGGTGATTTCATCGAGGATACCACCCTCGAGCTGCCGCTGGACTCTGCCACCACCGAGAGCCTGCGTGCCGCTACGCACGACGTGCTGGCTGGCCTGACCGCCCGTGAAGCCAAAGTGCTGCGTATGCGTTTCGGTATCGACATGAACACCGACCACACGCTGGAAGAAGTGGGTAAACAGTTTGACGTTACCCGCGAACGTATCCGTCAGATCGAAGCGAAGGCGCTGCGTAAGCTGCGCCATCCGAGCCGCTCTGAAGTGCTGCGTAGCTTCCTGGACGATTAATCGGTCCTGAAATGAAAAAGCTCCCAATCGGGAGCTTTTTTTGTTTATTCCCTCTACCTGTGGGAGAGGGTCAGGATGAGGGCATCAAACCGCAGAGGAGCTAAAGCCCCCTCACCACCAGCGCCTCATCCAGTTCCCGATACGCCTCCACCAGCTTGTCCAGCGTCGCCCTGTTCAGCCCACTCGGGTTCGGCAGCACCCACACCTGCGTTACGCCAATGGTAATGTTCTGCTTACCCCAGCTGGCGCCGCGCTGGCTGAACGCCTGCTCGTAGGCCTGCTTGCCGAGGATCGCCAGCGCCGCGGGCTGATAGTCTTCAATTTTCGCGATCAGCTCACGTCCGCCAGCGCGCAGCTCATGCAGATTCACTTCGCTCGCCTGCACCGTGGGTCGCTCGACCAGCATGGTGATGCCACAGCGCGTATCCAGCAGCTGCTGCTCTTCTTCCGGCTTAAGCTGTTTGTCGGTAAATCCGGCCTGGTGGATCACCTTCCAGAAGCGATTTCCCGGATGAGCAAAGTGAAAACCGGTGTGCGCCGATGACTTACCCGGATTGATACCGCAGAACACCACCCGCAGGCCAGGGGCCAGAATATCGTTGATCATCTCTACTCCTGTCTATGCATCATAAGATAAGTATAAAGGATTGATTATGCGTTGTTTATAAAAACAGCAGGCAGGTGTGAATGGCTGGATTGCTGAGGGGAGTTACTTTATAATTCACCGCCACGGCCCCTTAGCTCAGTGGTTAGAGCAGGCGACTCATAATCGCTTGGTCGCTGGTTCAAGTCCAGCAGGGGCCACCAAATTTTAGCTTTATAATCATCCAGTTAAGCCACTCGATTGAGTGGCTTTTTTGTAAGTAATCCACCACACGTAGCCCGGCCTGCCGCTTCCCCTCACAAACCCTAAAAACTAAAGAAATCCCCCATCGCGCCGATCATCATCCGTGTGTATTATTTCCTGTAGCTTTTACAACAACTAACCTTAACTCAAATACTTAAGCGCCAGAGCGAAAGGCATCATGAGCACACCGATCAAACGGCTAGAAATCATTAAAAATGCCATTGAGCTGGAAGATGACGACATCATCCGGAGCCAGCTGAAACGTCTCAAAGAGGAAGCCTTTGACGATGATCTCCTGTCCATCGTCGCGGCGCTTGAGCAGAAAAACTACACCGCAGCCCTTCGCGCTATCACCGCCTGGCTGCAAAGCCAGCGCGCCGTTACCCCGTGGCGTGACCCACAGCTGGCGGCCAGCAAGCTGGAGCTGAAAGCCCTGGAAGAGCGTCTGCGCGATCTGATTGATCGCCGTAACGCCCGGGTACAGCAGCTAGATGAGTTCAACGATCTCTATTTCTCCCGCCTCGGGCCGTTGATGCAGCAGATCCTCGCCCTGCGTAAAACGCTGGCGGAGCTTAACCTGCGTCGTCAGCAGGCGGAGACGCGTCGTCGGGAAGAGGATTACCGCCGCTGCCAGGACTATATGGCGCAGGCCGTAGAGGTTCTGACAACGCTCACCCGGCGCTGGCGAGATCTGCCTGCGGATTCCGTTCAGGCGGCAGAGGCGCGCAAACATCTTCAGCAGCAAAGCAATCTGATTGCCAACCTGCTGGCCGAAGCAATGGAGCTGGAGACCGGTTTAACGCGTGAAGAAGAGCCGGCACGTCAGGCGCGCGATGAGGCCAACGAAGAGTACAAGAAGTATCGCGAACAGCATCATGATGCCGAAGTTCGCCTGCGTAAAGGCAAGGATCTCTCAGAAGAGGATCGGAACGAGCTGAAGCGGCTCTGGCGTCAGGCGAGCAAGCTATGCCACCCGGATCTGGTTGCCGATGATTTAAAAGAGGAAGCCAACAGGATGATGGTGCAACTCAACCAGGCCAAACAGCGCGGCGACGTGAAGGCCATTCGCTCGCTGGTCGCCCGTCTGCAACAAGGATTCGAACCGATGATGGCAAGCGACAGGCTGAACGACCTGGAACGTATTCGTAAAAAGATGGCGCAGGTGCGTGAGCAAATCGACACCCTGGTGAACGAGCTGGCAGAGCTGGAGAAAGAAGAGTCCTGGCTGCTCGTCTCGTCGCTCAGCAATATGGAAGCCTACTTTGCCCAGCAGGAGAAAGCGCTGAAAGAGGTATGCGCCTCGCTCGAACATCAGGTGAGCGAAGCGCAGCTGGATCCCGCTGCCTGATTATTTGGCGTGCCAGTACGCGCTGGCACGCACCAGCTGCGGGTCAATTGCGTCGCCTTCAAACTGACGGCTCAGGCGTTTCACCACCTTCCCCTCCCCGGTCAGCCAGATAAAGTAATCCTCTTCCGGCACGGCCAGCGCGGAAAGATGGTCGGCCACCGCCTGCTCGTTGTGGCCGATAACCCAGGTGATGTTGAACCCGCTCAGGTGCGCCAGATAGTCCTGGTACGCCGCATCGCCCACGGTGACGATGGCGTGGATCGCCGGGCGAACAGGCAGTTTTGCGATGCCTTCTAAACGGCGGCGCAGCGCGGGCATCCCCGACTCGTCGCACACGTACAGCTGCCAGGCGTAATCTTCCGGCACCACCAGCGAACCGCGCGGCCCGCCGATGGTCAGCTTGTCGCCCACCTTAGCCTCCACCGCCCAGTTGCTGGCAATGCCGCCATCATGAACGAAGAAATCGAGCGCCAGCTCATGTTTTTCGTCATCGTACAGCGGGGTATAGTCACGCGCCTGCGGACGCACGCCGTCGCCCCAGTCGATGCCTTCATCGGTCACCACAGGCGGCACGAAAGTGGTGCCCGGTGCCGGGAAAAAGACTTTGGTATGGTCGTCAAAGCCGCGAGAGCTAAAGCCCTCCAGCGCCTCGCCGCCTAGCACAATGCGCTGAAATCCTGCGCTGACTCGCTCAGTGCGCAGCACGTTCAGCTCACGAAAACGCAGGTCATTGCGGACACGTTGAGGGTAACGGGTAGATGCCATGTTGATGCCCTTCTCAGGTGAATACGATATATCGGAATGAATTTTTAATGATAATGATTGCTATTAACTAAGAAATCAAGATTTTTTAGATTACATCTGAATATATCTTAGATATAGTTTAGATATATCAAATTGAGGGAAAAACATGCGACACGAACACGACGGCGGCGGACGCCGGCCACGATTTTTTGGTCATGGCGATTTGCGGCTGGTGATCCTGGATATCCTGACCCGCAACGCGAGCCATGGTTACGAACTGATCAAAGAGATCGAAAACCTGACGCAGGGACATTACACGCCAAGCCCTGGCGTGATCTATCCGACGCTGGATTACTTGCAGGATCAGGCGCTTATCACCATTACCGAAGAAGAGAACGGCCGTAAGCGGATTGCGATTAACGCCGCCGGAGAACAGTGGCTGGAAAATAACCGGGAACAGCTGGAGCAGATCCAGACGCGTATCAAGGCGCGCGCCGTCGGGTTCCAGCTGCGCAAAAACCCGCAGATGAAGCGGGCGCTGGATAACTTCAAAGCGGTACTGGATCTGAAGGTTAATCAGGGAGAGCTCAGCGACGCGCAGTTGAAACAGATTATCGGCGTGATTGACCGCGCGGCGCTGGAGATCTCCCAGCTGGATTAAGCCAGCACGCCGTCGCTCACGCGGAACACGCGAACCAGCTCTTTCAGGTGCATCGCCTGTTCGTTAAGGGATGCCGCCGCCGCAACGGACTCCTCCACCAGCGCGGAGTTCTGCTGGGTGGTGGCGTCTATCAGGCCAATCGCGCTGTTGATCTGCGAGATGCCTTCCGTCTGTTCGTGGCTGGCCTGGCGAATCTCACGCAGGATTACGTCCATCTCCTCTACGTTGCCGACCATGCCGTTGATAAGCCCGCTGGCCTTCTCCACAAGGTTCATGCCGTCCTGCGTCTGGCTTGTGGAGCTTTCAATCAGCTGGCGGATCTCACTCGCAGATGTTGCACTTTTCTGCGCGAGCTGGCGTACCTCGCCCGCCACCACCGCAAAGCCACGACCATGCTCACCCGCGCGCGCCGCTTCGACCGCCGCATTCAGCGCCAGAATATTAGTCTGGAAGGCAATGGCGTCGATCAGGTCGATAATGTCGGACATCCTGTTCGATGTTTCGTTAATCAGGCGCATCTTGCTGGTGACCTGCTTCATCATCTCGCCGTTGTTTTTGACCACGGCAGCCGCATCGGCAGACAGGTTCGTCGCTTCTCCGGTGTGGGACGCGGTGTTCTTCACCGTAGCGGTGATCTGCTCCATCGAGGCGGCCGTTTGTTCAACGGAACTGGCCTGCTCCTCCGTGCGGGCAGCCAGATCCTGGTTGCCCGCGACAATTTGCGCGGCGGCGCTGGAGATGTTTTCCGATCCGGTTTGCACCTGCTGCACAATCTCCAGCAGGCGCGTTTTCATCTCCATCAGTGCGGTGAGTAGCAGTCCGGTTTCATCCTTACCGTGCGAGATAATGCTGCCGGTGAGATCGCCATCGGCAATGGCCTCCGCAAAATTCACCGCGTCGTTCAGCGGTCGGGTAATGGATCGCACAATGAACCAGCCAGTCAGGCTGGCTGCCGCGACGCTGAAAAGCGTAATCAGGACCAGCAGGAGACGATTGGTGCGGAAATCGCCTTCCACCTGCTCGCCCGCACTCTGCATTTCATGGTCCTGGATCGCAATCAGCGCCTGCACTTTCGCTTTATAGGACTGTTGCAGATTCAGGGTGTTGGTCATCATTTCGTTTATCGCGCCCGCACGGTCGTTATTCTGCACGGCCTGCAAAATGCGGTAGCGCGAGTCAAGATATTGCTGGCGTACGCCGTGGATATCGGCCAGCACCTGTTGGGATTTTTTATCCTTGAGAGCGTTGTCCAGCTCGCTCAGGATTGCGGAGATGCGCTCGCTGATCGCCTTCAGACGCTGCTCTGATTGCGCCGTGTACATCCCCTGTTCGTCCAGCAGCATGAGCTGCTGCGTGCTTATAAATTCCTGGAAGTTGTCGATTAACTGGTTCGCTTTTACCGTCGTTGGATAGTCGCTGGTAAGGATGGTTTGCATTCCATTGTTTGCCCGATTCAGGCTCATCAGAGACAAGCTTGCGCTGACGACCATCAGGACAATAAATAATCCAAACGCCAGAAATAATTTCGTGCCGATCTTTACGTCATGTATGAACATATTTACCCCATCGATGTGATTATTTCTCAGACGATCGCTGTTATCGACAGGAAACACGCTAACTTTATGACTTTGATCGTTTTTTTATTTTTCACTCTCAATGAATCTGGATTGTAACAATTAAAAACCGGGCGCTTTTTTTAGTTACTTAATATTTCATTAACAACATAACTTATTCTGAAAAACAAAAAAGCCGTTTACCCCGGAGGAATAAACGGCTTTATCGAAGCATGCATTTCTTAATGCAGCACGGTAACCGCATCTTCAAGGCGTCCGGCCCGGTGCTTAACCATCGCGGAAATCTGCGCGCTCTCTTCGACCAGGTCAGCATTTTTCTGCGTAATGCTGTCCAGCTCTGCCACGGCACGGGTCAGCTCTGTCAGGCCTGTCGCCTGCTCTGAGGTGGCGTGACTGATCTGCGCGATGAGCTGCGTGACGTTTTTCACCTGCTCGACAATATCATCCATGGTACGTCCCGCGGCGTGAACCTGCTCGGCGCCCGACTGCACTTTGCTGGCGCTGGCGTCGATCAGCTTGCGAATATCGTTAGCCGCGTTCGCGCTGCGGCTGGCAAGATGACGCACTTCGCCCGCCACCACCGCAAAGCCTTTCCCCTGCTCGCCCGCGCGTGCCGCCTCAACCGCGGCGTTCAGCGCCAGAATATTGGTCTGGAAGGCAATGTCATTGATAAGGGAGGTAATAGAGCCAATGCGCTGGGTACTGTCGGCAATGTCATCCATGGTTTTCACCACGGTCTGCATCACGGTGCCCCCCTGCGTGGCCGCGCTGCTGGCGGCCATCGATAGCTTGTCGACTTCGGCTGCGGTCTCAGAGTTACTCTGCACCGACGCCGCCATCTGGTTCATTGTTGCCACGGTCTGCTGCACGTTAGCCACGGTCTGGCGCGTGCGGTCGTTGAGATCTTCATTGCCCTGCGCCAGCCTGTCGCTGCCGTCGCGCACGCTCACCACCTGGCTGGAGACGTCGTTGATCAGCCAGCGGCACATCAGCCCCAGCTGTCCGACGGCCCGCAGCGTCAGCCCCAGTTCATCGCTGCGGTTAAGATGCTGCACGCTGTTACGCTCTCCGGTAGCGACCCTGAGCGCCTGCCGTGCGACGTTTTCCACCGGGCGGACAATCTGTTGTTCAAACACCAGGGTGCCAAGCAGCATCACCACGGCTGCCGCCACCAGCGAAGCCCAGCCCGCGGCACTGGCAACCAGCGTTGCGGCCATCACCGCGAAAAGTATCGCCATCACGCTGCGCACGCGCCAGCGCAGCGGCATCGCCGGTAATTTACCGAGCCAGCCTTTGCGCACCACCAGCCCTTTATGAATGCGTTTTTTGCAGCGTCCTTCGTTGAGCGCCTTATAAAGCGGCTCCACCGCGGCGACCTCGTCCTCGGTAGCGCGGGTACGAATGGACATATAGCCCGTCATCTGGCCGTTACGCACCATCGGTACCGCATTGGCGCGTACCCAATAGTGATCGCCATTTTTACGTCGGTTTTTGACAATCCCGCTCCAGGGTTCGCCCTTTTGCAGCGTGTACCACATGTCGGCAAAAGCCGCTTTCGGCATATCCGGGTGGCGCACAATGTTGTGCGGTTGCCCGAGCAGCTCCTGGAGCGTAAAGCCGCTCACTTGCACAAAGGTGTCGTTAGTGTGGGTCATGTAGCTGTGGAGGTCGGTGGTCGACATAAGCGTGGTGTCATCGTCCAGCGGATATTCATTCTGGGTGACATAGTCAGGAGAGGACATAGTGAGCATCCCTTGCAGGTTATTTGAATGTTAATTTTGTGGCTTATGTTTTTTCGGCGATAAAAAATTTATCTTTAGTTGTTAAATATGATTGAGATCGCAAATCTCGGTTAAACCGCACTTTTCGTACGTTTTTCTAATTAATTGATTTAAAATACTTTCGGCATGAAACTACCTACAAAGCATGATACCCCGGTGCACACTTAAGGCGCATTCCCTGCCCTGGAGCAGTGCAATTGACGACACCCCATCCCCGGCTCGTTATCCCTTATCCCGTGCGGCGCGCGATGGCATGATTAAATATTGTGCAACTTTGATTTCACCTGGCGTTTATCCCGATTTTTGTTAAGGCATCTGAGGTGGCGTAATCCCTGCAATACTTAACTCAGTATCATGTGATACGCGATCCCCGGGAGCATATTTTGAACAGGTTACCTTCCAGCGCCTCGGCTCTTGCCTGTACCGCGCACGCACTGAATCTCATTGAGAAGCGAACGCTTGATCATGAGGAGATGAAACAACTTAACCGTGAGGTCATTGATTACTTTAAGGAGCATGTGAATCCAGGTTTTCTGGAGTATCGCAAATCTGTTACCGCCGGCGGGGATTACGGAGCCGTAGAGTGGCAAGCGGGCAGTCAGAATACGCTTGTCGACACCCAGGGACAGGAGTTTATCGATTGCCTGGGGGGTTTTGGTATTTTCAACGTGGGGCACCGTAATCCAGTTGTGGTTTCCGCCGTACAGAATCAACTTGCGAAACAACCTCTCCATAGCCAGGAACTGCTCGATCCGCTTCGCGCCATGCTCGCGAAAACGCTGGCAGCCTTAACGCCCGGTAAGCTGAAATACAGCTTCTTCAGCAACAGCGGCACCGAATCGGTCGAAGCGGCGCTCAAGCTCGCTAAGGCGTACCAGTCACCGCGCGGGAAATTTACCTTTATCGCCACCAGCGGCGCGTTCCACGGGAAATCCCTGGGCGCTCTGTCGGCGACCGCTAAATCTACCTTCCGCAAGCCGTTTATGCCGCTGCTGCCGGGCTTCCGCCACGTGCCGTTTGGCGACATCAACGCCATGCGCATCGTGCTGAGTGAATGCCGTAAAACCGGCGACGACGTGGCGGCGGTGATCCTGGAGCCGATTCAGGGTGAAGGCGGCGTGATCCTCCCGCCGCAGGGCTATCTGCCCGCCGTGCGTCAGCTGTGCGATGAGTTTGGCGCGCTGCTGATCTTCGACGAAGTGCAGACCGGGATGGGGCGCACCGGCAAGATGTTCGCCTGCGAGCACGAGAACGTTCAGCCGGACATTCTGTGCCTGGCGAAAGCGCTCGGTGGCGGCGTGATGCCGATTGGCGCAACGGTCGCCACTGAGGAGGTCTTCTCGGTGCTGTTCGATAACCCGTTCTTACATACCACCACCTTTGGCGGTAACCCGCTGGCCTGTGCGGCGGCGCTGGCCACCATCAACGTCCTGCTGGAGCAAAACCTGCCCGCGCAAGCGGAGCAGAAAGGCGACATGCTGCTGGACGGCTTCCGTCAGTTGGGCCGGGAATATCCGGATCTGGTACAGGATGCGCGCGGGAAAGGGATGCTGATGGCGATTGAGTTCGTTGATAACGAAACCGGTTATAGCTTCGCAAGCGAGATGTTCCGCCAGCGGGTACTGGTGGCGGGAACGCTTAACAACTCGAAAACCATCCGCATTGAGCCACCGTTGACGCTTACCATTGAGCAGTGTGAGCAAGTGCTGAAGGCGGCGCGTAAGGCGCTGGCGGCATTACGTATTGCCGTAACATCCGCCTGAACATTTATTTTTCCTGCCCTTTTAGCAGTATCAGGGCGATATGCAAAGAAATCCCTGGGATACGCCAGGGATTTCTTTATGCAGTCAGACTGAGGAATAATGTGCATAAGTGCAAACACGGTTCATCATATAAATTTAAAATATCTTTTATGTAATATCAGATTGTAAAAGCAGCCGGATAATAACACCAACGCATTCCCAACGCATGTCCGAATAATGACAGCCGTAACGTCTTGCATTATTAACAAAACCACGATGACATTCATCGCAGACATTAATAAAACCGACCAACGAATAGAAATGCAGTTCTGACGGCGTGCAATATCATTCAAACAAATAAATTATGAGTTAATTTTATATTTAGTAAAACTAATAAAACATCAACCCATTATCACATTGATATAATATTATTTAATCCGTAGAATCCCCTCATTCATCAGCGCAGTGGCGGATGATATAAAACCAGTAACAACGCCTTGGGTAAAAATAATATATTAATCTAAAAACATATCCTATACCACTGCCTCGAAAAAAGATTCACGTGACATTGTGAATATATTATTTCAATTGACAGCATGATGTTTATCTAAAAAGGATTTGTATGAAAAAGCAAGTTATAGCAATGGCTGTTGCCGGCGCGCTGGCTGGTGGCATGGCAATTAATGCGCAGGCCGATACCGTTACCGTTTCCGGCGGGACCGTCAACTTTGTCGGCCAGGTGGTAAACGCCGCCTGTTCCGTCGCGGCTGACTCCGTAGACCAGACCGTTACCCTGAGCCAGGTGCGTACCGTCAAGCTGACAACGGTCGGCATGCAGGCCAACCAGAAAGAAGATTTTAAAATCATTCTGGAAGATTGCGACGCCACCGTTAGCCAGAATGCCGCCGTGATCTTTAACGGCCAGCAGGACCCTGCTGTAGAAGGCAGCCTGGCGAACACCGCTGGCGCAGGCTCGGCCAAAAACGTTGCGCTGCAACTGTTCGGGCCGGACGGCCAGGCGCTGAACATTGGCGATACCTCCTCCAACGTTAAGCTGATCAACGGCGAAAACATCATCCCGCTGAGCGTGGATTACGTGGCCACAGGCGCGGCCGAGCCGGGCAACGTCTCCTCCGTCGCAACGTTCCAGATGGTTTATTCCTGATTCGTTAGCCGATCTCGCTTCTTCGCCTGCGGGCGGAGAAGCGTTGTCCGGCAAGCGTTAGAGAGTTCGCAATGCAGCAATCCATAAATCGGGCGCTGCTGATAGCCGGCACTGCGCTTTTTGCCGTATTGCCAGCCGCGGCAAAGGACGATGGAAGCGTGACCTTTCAGGGTCAGGTCGTCAATGCGGCCTGTTCCGTCAGCATGGATTCCCAGGATCAAATCGTGCATATGGGACAGGTACGCAATAGCCAGTTCATCGCCGCCGGTGACTGGGCCAAACCGGTACCCTTCTTCATCACGCTGGAAGCATGCGACACCAGCGTAAGCCAGCGCGCCGGGGTGCTGTTTAGCGGCGAGTCTGACGGCAACGATCCCCAGGTTTTTCGCGCGGGCTATGGGCCTGGCGCCGCCACCGGGATTGGTATCGGTCTATTCGATGCGATGGGGAACCTGGTAAAGCCAGACACCGCGCCCCCCTGGTACAGACCTTTGCAGGACGGTGAAAACCGGCTGAGCTATATCGCCAGGTATCGCGCCACCGAAGATAGCGTCAACGCTGGTACCGCGAACGCGCAGGTCTGGTTCATCGTTTTTTACCAATAACTGACTCACAGGCAAGAAGCCTGACACATGAGAAACTGAGGGAACAATGCGTATCATTACATCACGCTGTAAACTGACTCGTCTGATAGCTGGCGCGCTAACGGCTCTGTTCGCGATGGGGGTGGCCGGTTCTGCCAGCGCAGGCGGTATCGCGCTCGGGGGAACCCGGGTGATTTATCCCCAGGGTGATAAGCAGGCTTCATTAGCCATTATTAACTCTTCAACGAATACCACTTTTTTAATTCAGAGCTGGGTGTCCAACGCCGAAGGGGCAAAATCAGCGGATTTTGTCATTACGCCGCCGCTGTTTGTTATCCATCCTAAAAAAGAGAATACCCTGCGTATTATGTACGTGGGCCCCGATCTGCCTGTCGATCGTGAAAGCGTTTTTTATCTGAACAGCAAAGCCATACCTTCCGTCGAGAAAAATAAGCTTTCCGGTAATACGCTACAAATTGCCACCCAGAGCGTTATTAAACTTTTTATCCGGCCGAAAAAATTGCCGTCGCTCTCTATTGATGCGCCCAAAACATTAACCTGCTCAGTCACCAATGGAAATGTCACTATTACCAATCCATCGCCTTATTACGTTTCGTTGGTTCAGTTTTTCGTCGGCAGCACGCAACTGGCAAATAACATGGTAGCGCCCAAAAATAACCTGGTGGTGGAGATCCCCGGTGGCGGCACTGGCAGCGTGAGGTTTCAGACCGTTAATGACTTTGGTGCCAACACGCCCGTTCAGTCATGCGCGAAATAAGTCGTATACGGCGTTACGTATGACGTTTTGTCATTAAAAGCCTCGCAGGTAAGGGAAGACATGAAGCGTGTTCAGCCACGAAGATTTTACGCGCTCGTCAGAGCGTCGCTAACGCCGCTGGCGTTGACGATTGCGGGACTCCTTTCGTCCATCACCGTGCGCGCGGAGTATTTTTTTAACCCGGCATTTTTGTCGAGCGATCCTTCCGCCGTGGCGGATCTCTCCCGTTTTTCAACAAATGGCCAGGCGCCGGGCGTCTATCGCGTGGATCTCTGGCTGAATGGAACATTTGTCACCACCCGCGATATCAACTTTATCGCCAGAACCGTAACGGACGGAGCCGTACAGGGCGACGACACGGGGCTAATGGCCTGCCTGACGCCCAAAGCGTATGAAAACCTGGGCGTCAACGTTCAGGCATTCCCGGCGCTGGCCGCCGCGAAAGCCGACAGCTGCGTGGACATTGCCGCCATTATTCCGGCCGCTGCCACTCTCTTTAATTTCGAACAGCAGCGTCTGGAAATCAGCATTCCGCAGGCCGCATTACGCAACAACGCGCGCGGCTATATCCCGCCAGAGCAGTGGGATGAAGGTATTAACGCTCTGCTGCTGAACTATAACTTTAGCGGCTCATACAGCCGCGATCGCAGCGAAAACGGCACACCCCACAAAAGCTATTTCCTCGGCCTGAACAGCGGGGTGAATCTTGGTGCGTGGCGTCTGCGGGACTACTCGACGTGGAACTACTATAACAGCGACGAGAACCGCCATAGCGAATGGGAACATATCAACACCTATCTTGAGCGGACGGTGATTCCGCTAAAGGGCAGACTGACGGTGGGCGATAGCTATACCTCGTCGGAAATTTTCGACAGCCTTCCCTTTCGCGGCGCGCAGATCGCCTCGGACGACAACATGCTGCCAGACAGCATGAAAGGCTTTGCGCCCACCATTCGCGGGATTGCCAAAAGCAACGCGCAGGTCACCATCAAGCAGAACGGCTATAGTCTTTACCAGAGCTACGTTCCGCCCGGCGCCTTCGCCATTAACGATCTCTTCCCAACCTCCTCCAGCGGCGACCTCACGGTGGAAGTGAAGGAGACGGACGGCAGTATCTCCCGCTATTCCGTTCCTTACTCCGCCGTACCGCTCCTCCAGCGCGAAGGGCGGGTGAAGTATGCCCTGACGGCGGCACAGTACCGCAGCAATAACGGTCAGCAGGACGAGGTGAATTTTGCCCAGGGCACGCTGATTTGGGGGCTACCGCAGGGCGTAACCGTCTATGGCGGCTCACAGCTTTCCGGCGATTATCACGCGCTGGCTCTTGGCGCTGGCCTCAATATGGGCAACTTTGGCGCCGTCTCTCTCGACGTTACCCACGCGCGCAGTACGCTGGCCGACGACACCAGCCATACGGGGCAGTCTCTTCGTTTCCTGTATGCCAAATCCCTCAACAAGATGGGTACGAACTTCCAGCTGCTGGGCTACCGCTACTCCACGTCCGGGTTCTATAACCTGGATGAGACAACCTACACACATATGCAGGGCTATACGGGCGATGCGGAGCAGGATGACGCGAATGAGGCCACGAACTGGCTGGACTACTACAACCTCAACTGGACTAAACGCGGCAAGCTTCAATTCAATATTTCGCAGCAGCTAGGCGGGCTCGGCTCGCTGTTCGTGACCGGAAGCCAGCAGAGCTACTGGCACACGGACGACAAAAACACGCTCGTCCAGGTGGGATACAGCGGTACCTGGGCCGGGATCTCATACAGCCTGACCTACAACTACAACAAATCGCCGGGCATGTCGGATAGCGATGAGATTTATGCGATTAACCTTTCCTTCCCGCTTAACCAGTGGCTTTCACCTGCCAATGACGTCAGTCAGAAGCGGAACTACGCCTATGCCACCTACGGCATGAGCGCCAATAAACATGGAGAAACATCTCAGAACGCGGGGATTAACGGCACGCTGCTGGCGGAGAACAACCTTAACTACAGCGTGCAGGAAGGTTATGCCAGCCAGGGGGCTGGCTCGCAAGGTTCCGCCAGTCTGGAATACGATGCCGCCTACGGCAACGCCAGCCTGGGCTACAACTACAGCGATAACGGCGATTATCGGGAAGTGACCTACGGCCTGAGCGGAGGCGTGGTAGCCCACCGCAACGGCATCACCTTAAGCCAGCCACTGGGTGATACCAACGTGCTGATTGCCGTACCGGGCGCGGCGGACGTCAGCGTCGAGAATGAACCCGGTATCCATACCGACGGACGCGGCTATGCGGTGGTGCCTTACGCCTCGGCATACCATCTGAACAGGATGGCGCTGGACATTAACTCCCTCTCAGACGCCATGGATATCGATGATGCCGTCACCAGCGTGGTGCCGACCCATGGCGCCATTGTGCGCGCCACGTTTAACGCCCGCCTGGGCGCACGCGCGCTGGTAACGCTGCGCTACCACGGCAAGCCGGTGCCGTTTGGCGCCATGGTTTCCCGCGACGATAACGGCAGCGACACCATCGTAGGCGAAGAAGGCGAAACCTACCTCTCCGGCCTGAGCCAAAAGGGAGTGTTGAAGGCGCAATGGGGAGAAGGGGCGGATAAGCGCTGTACGGCCAACTACCACTTACCTGAAAGCAAACAGCCGCTGCTGCGGATCACCATGGAGTGTTCATAAATGAAATTAAGGATGATGCTTCTCTCTGCCGCTGGGCTACTTTTTTCGCTGAGCAGCCTGGCCGCAACGTGCAAAAACGCTAACGGCGGAATTTCCATGGTGAATTACGATCTGACCACCACGCTCACCACGGATCAAAACATCAAGGGCAACGGTACAGAGCTGAACCGAACCCAGGATATCCACGTCAACGCCACCTGTCCCCCAGGCAACTGGGAGAAGCGCACCTATCGTACCTATATCTCACCTTTCCCCGTGGTCAAAACGGAAGGCGAGTGGAAATATTTACAGCTTGATCCGGATTATATTATCGGTGCGATGAAAATCCATGATGCCACCATCGGCGATTTTTATCCGCCGGTGGAGTATGTCCACATGGGGGGGCACGAAGAGGTGGATACGGGCGGCGTCTTCCCGGTGAACGACAGCAATCTGACCTTCAAAATACAGATTGTCAGGCCGTTCATCGGCTCGGTCGTGATCCCGCCGAAACTGATGTTTAACGTCTATGTCACCACGACGGAAAATGACCGGCCCACCGTAATCGTTTATCAGATCACCTACAGCGGCGTAATAACCGTCCCGCAAAACTGCGTGATTAACGCCGGGCAAACCGTCACCGTCGATTTTGGGGCACTCTACCACGGCGATTTCACCCAGGCCGGACAGCGACCCGACAGCGTAGCGCCAAAAACCTTTACCGTGCCGATCGAATGCAACGCTGATGTCAACTCACCGGCGCAGCTCACCCTGCGGGTACAGGGGACGGCAGACGCTCGTTTCGCCAACGCGCTGGCGACGGATAACCCGGACGTGGCCGTCGTCGTGACCAGCCCGCAGGGCGAGATCCTGCGGCCAAACGTGTTCTCAAGCAGCGTCCCCTTTACCACGGATACGTCCGGACGCGCGGACGTGACGCTGCAAGCCTACCCCATCAGCACCACCGGGCAGTCGCCAGAGCTGGGCGTCTTCAGGGCGCTGGCGCTGTTACGCATTGATTTCGCCTGAGGAAGCGTAATGACCATTTCATGGAAAAACACCGTATGGCTGAGCGTGGCCCTGTTAAACCCGCCGCTGGTGAAGGCTGACGACACAAGCTTTAACGTGCAGTTTATCGGCACCATCGTTGGGGAATCCTGTAACGTCGATACTAACAGCGCAGAGCAAACGATCGACCTGGGTGAATTTACGACAGAGGAATTTCCGCGCGTGGGCGCCACGACACCGGAAAAGCAGTTTGCCATCACGCTCAAAAACTGCACCCGCGCAATCGGCGGCACGACCGTCTGGTTTACCGGCGACGCGGACGCCAACGATCCCAAGCTGCTTGCCTTATCAGATACGGGAAAAGGGACGCAGCACATGATGGCGACCGGACTGGCAGTCGAGCTGCTCGACAGCGCGCGGGCGTCTGTCCCGATCAATAATACCGAGTCGCCGCTATATCCCCTGCTGCCGGGCGATAACACGCTGACCTTCTTCCTGCGCTATAAATCTACGCTGCCGACGGTCACCACCGGCAACGCCACCGCCGTGATGTATTTCGATCTGCTTTACCAGTAAGGAGACAGAATGACGATCCTGAACAGGTTATTTATCTGTTGCGCGCTGCTGTTGTCAGGCAAGACGCTCGCCCATGACGGCACGGTCTATATTACCGGCGTGGTGAAAGGCAAAACCTGTATTGTCTCCCCCGGCTCGGAACAGCTGATAGTGGAGATGCATGATGTGGCGGCCCGCCAGCTGGCCGGGCAAAAAAACGAAACGCCCTATGAGCCGTTCACTATTAACCTTGAAGCCTGCGGCGCCGGGTTATCCGCCGTCAGCACCCATTTTGAAGGCACGCCGGACGGTAACAATAGCGATCTGCTGGCCCTGACCGGCGGGCCGGACTATGCAACCGGCGTGGCTATCGGCCTCTATAATCCTGATAAATCGCTGATCGCCATGGGGGATGAAAGCCTGCCGTTCGCGCTAAGCAATGACCAGACCACCCTGGCGCTGCATTTTTACGCCCGCTACCTCGCCGTGACGAACGCCGTTACGCCGGGGGTGGCTAACGCTGCCGCCACCTTTGTGCTGACCTATGCGTGAGGCCAGCCTGCTGAAAAAAGCGGGGATAGCCCTGCTGACCGCCGCGTCTTTCTGGCTCTTGCCCACTCAGGCCGGGGTGGTGATTGGCGGCACGCGGTTTGTTTATCCTCAGGATCAGCGCGCTATCAGCGTCACCGTGCGCAATAAGTCCTCGCTGCCGTATCTGATTGGCACAAAAATTTATCGCGGCGGCCGATGGCCGGGGGCGCAGCAGCCCCCCGAAGCGGCCACCGCGTGGTTTACCGCGACGCCGCCACTTTTTGCACTACAGCCCGGACGTGAGAATAAGATCCGTCTGTTTCGCGCCGATGCGCCGCTTCCTGCCGATCGCGAAACGCTTTTCACGCTAAGCATTGCCTCCATTCCGGCCAGCCAGCGTCACAGCGATAACGTTCAGATGGCGGTACGTTCCAGCATGAAGTTTATCTATCGCCCGGAGGGGCTTCAGGGCGAACCGGCGCTGGCCTATCGTCAGCTACGCTGGCAGCTGACCGCCGACGGGCTGACGGTTGAAAACCCGTCGCCTTATTACGTTACGCTGTATCAGCTTTCCGTTAACGGAACGCGGGTGGATAAAGCCGGCGTTGTCGCCCCTCTGAGCCAGCGACAAACGGACTGGTGTAAAGGGACTGCCAGGTGCCAGCTCACCTGGCAGTCGCTGAGCGACGAGGGGCGGATATTGCCCTCGATCGCCCGCACGGTGAAATAATTGCTCGCGGGGGTATCCTGGCAGCGGACCGACACTAGCGGTGAAACTCCGCTACCGTCATGGTAAAGCGCAGCACTTTTTCTCCCTCATTGGCATAGCCGTGCGCCGCTTCCGTTTTCGCTACCGCCGACGCGCCAGCATTAACCTGTACCACCGTCTCGTCCACCGTCAGGGTTAATACGCCTTCGTTCACGTGCAGCAGCTCAAACGTTCCCGCCGGATGTCCCGGAGAGGTGAAAGTCTCTCCCGGATGCATCTCCCACTGCCACAGCTCAATCATGTCGGGGCCTGCGGTGCCTGCCAGCAATCTGGCATAACCGCCCTGTGCGCCCTGCCACAGAACCGGGATCGCCTCTTCCTGAATAATGTGTACCTGCGGCTCGCTGGAGACGTTAACGATGTCTGCCACCGAGACGCCAAGCGCGGCGGCCAGTTTGCACAGAATGGCAATGCTGGGGTTGGCAGCCCCTTTTTCGATCTCCACCAGCATGCCTTTGCTGACGCTGGCGCGGCGGGAAAGCTCGTCCAGCGACAGCTTTTTCTCTTTCCGCCAGCTGCGGATACGGTTCGCCACGGCCAGGCTTACCTGGGCAACATCGGCGCCCGCATCGGTCATTATATTGACTTTATCAGTCATTGGTCACTACCATGGTATAAAACAGTCAATACAGGATTATTTATGTCTCTTCTAACACCGTCAATAGATTCGCGACTTGTCGGGATCGCGCCCGGCTTTCGGGCGCTGAGCATTCTGGTTGAAGCTGCCCCGATTACCCAACCGGAGGTTGCGCCCGCTGCGCTGGCGCAGGCCTGCCAGCAGATGCTCAATGATGATGTGCCCTGGGCAGAAAATCATCTCGCCGCCTGGGATGAGGTGTTTAAAGCCTTTGGTGCAAAACCCAAACGTACGCCCTGCTCGGCCTCGGCCCTGCGCAAGCGCGTGATGAGAGACGGTTCGCTGCCGCCGCTCGACCCGGTGGTGGATGTCTATAATGCCATCAGTATCCGCTACGCTATTCCGGTAGGGGGAGAAAATCTGGCGGCTTACTCGGGAGCGCCGCGCCTGACGCTGGCCGACGGCAGCGAGCCGTTTGATACCTTTAAAGAAGGTGAGCCGGTTGTAGAAAATCCGGAGCCAGGCGAAGTTATCTGGCGTGACGATCTCGGCGTCACCTGCCGCCGCTGGAACTGGCGACAGGGGGTACGCACGCGTCTGGACAGCCAGGCGCAATCCATGTGGTTTATTCTCGAAAGCCTGCCGTCGATGCCGCTGGCGGCATTACAGGAAGCTGGCGATGAGCTGGTGAGCAATCTGCAAAAGCTGATGCCGGGCGCGACGGCGCGTATTCAGTTGCTGGAGCTGGCGTGAACAACGCCGGGTGGCGCTTCGCTTACCCGGCCTACAAAATCAACACCCCCCGTACCCGTAGGCCCGGTAAGCGTTAGCGCCACCGGGCAAATACCGCACCATCTCGCCCCCGTAGGCCCGGTAAGCGCAGCGCCACCGGGCAAATACCGCACCATCTCGCCCCCGTAGGCCCGGTAAGCGCAGCGCCACCGGGCAAACACCGCACCATCCCCCGTAGGCCCGGTAAGCGCAGCGCCACCGGGCAAAGCCGCTACTCCGGCAACAACCCCACAAAACAGCGTTTTTTGCGCGGCTCTGACATCAGCTCTTCAAGCTTATCCACGCACGCCAGATAGTGTGGCGTTTGCTTATGCGCCAGCACCGCCGCTTCGTCTTTATAGGCTTCGTAGATAAAGAAGCGGGTTTTCACCCGCGGGTCCTGCAAGACATCAAAGCGCAGGTTTCCCGGCTCCTTGATGGCCCCCTCGTGGTTGGCGCGAAATACCTCCAGAAACTCGTCCACCCGCTCGGGTTTAATATTAATCTCCACCAGCGTCACGTTCATTTTGCTTCTCCCTGTTTCTCTTCCTGCCAGAACTGGAACGCCTCCTGGGCGCTCATGTTCTCGTGAACGACTTTCTTCACCGCCTTCAGCATGGCGAGTGGCGCGCTGGACTGGAAGATGTTGCGCCCCATGTCCACGCCGGATGCGCCCTGGTCAATCGCCCGCCAGCACATCTCCAGCGCCTCGTGCTCCGGCAGCTTTTTGCCCCCGGCGATAACAATCGGCACCGGGCAGCTGGCGGTCACTTTTTCAAAGCCCTCGTCCACGTAGTAGGTTTTGACGAACTGCGCTCCCATTTCGGCGGCGATGCGGCTGGCAAGCGAGAAATAGCGCGCGTCACGCGCCATCTCTTTCCCCACGCCCGTCACCGCCAGCGTCGGCATGCCGTAGCGCGCCCCCGCATCCACCAGCTTGATGATGTTGTTGATCGACTGATGCTCAAACGGGCTTCCGATATACACCTGCGCCGCCACCGCGCAGACGTTCAGGCGCAGCGCATCCTCCATCGCCACCGCCACGCACTCGTTGGAAAGCTCGCCCAGAATCGAGTTACCGCCGGAGGCGCGCAGCACTACCGGTTTGTTCGTCGCAGCTGGCACCTGGCTCCTGAGGATGCCGCGGGTGCACATCAGCACGTCGGTTTCACCAAACAGCGGCGCGATGGAGAGATCGATACGCTCAAGGCCGGTGGTCGGCCCCTGAAAGTAGCCGTGGTCAAAGGCCAGCATCACCGTGCGGTTGCTCTGTGGGTTGAAGATGCGCGCAAGCCTCGACTGCATTCCCCAGTCCAGCGAGCCGCAGCCCTTCAGGGTGTACGGCACATTCTGCTGCGGCGTGCCGATGCCAAAATCCTTGCCGTCTTTGATGTCATCTAAATCAGCCATTTGCTCCCCCGTCAGAAATCGTATTTGTTGATGTTCTCTTTGGTGAACACCACCCGCTCCGGCAGCAGCACGATGCCGTTGCCCTTCGCCTCATACTGGTAGCCCTGCACGCTGTTCGGCTCGACCTTCAGCGTCCCGATATCTTTCACGTCGACGCTGTCGCCAGGGTTAAGATCGCCTTTTTTCAGTAAACGATCGGCGACATTGACCGCAATTTTGCCCTGTTGCACCACATCCCACAGGCCGAAGGCTTTCACCGTGCCGCGCTCAACGTACGGGCGCATCACGTTCGGCGTGCTGAAGCCGACAATCGCCACCCCTTCCCGTTTCAGGTTTTCCGCCGCCTGTGCCGCGGCTGGCAGGGCGTTGGCGTCCGGGGCGATGATCGCATCCAGATCCGGATAGGCTTTTAAGATCCCTTCGGCGGTTTGCAGAGATTTGGTGGCATCGTTATAGCCAAACTGGGTGGTGACGACCTGCCACTGAGGATGATCTTTCTCGATTTTGGCCTTTGCCTCTTTCACCCACTGGTTCTGGTCGGTAACGGTCGGGCTGGAGTAGAAGAACGCCACTTTCGCGTTCGGTTTGGTGACCTGTTTGCCCGCCATCTCCACCAGCAGGCCGCCGAGCTGCTCCGGCGTTCCCTGGTTGATGTAGATGCTGCGGCACTCCGGTTTGGTGTCGGAGTCCCAGGTCAGGACCTTCACGCCGCGCTGCATCGCGCGCTTCAGTGCCGGGCAGAGGCCGTCCGGCGACACGGCGGAGACGATAATGGCGTTATAGCCCTGGTTGACGAAGTTATTGATCAGCTGCACCTGGCCGGAGACGCTCGGCTCGGTCGGGCCGTCGTAGGTCACGTCCACGCCGAGATCTTTCCCCGCCTCTTTCGCGCCGTTGCCGCCGCTGGTGAAGAATCCCACGCCCACCAGCTTCGGGATAAAGGCAATGCGGTCCGCCGCCTGCGCCGAAGCGAAGCTGAGGGCCATTGCCAGGACGAATAGTTTTGTTTTCATCTTACGCTCCGGATAGTTTTCTGAAGAGAGAACGCACCCATTCGCGGTGCAGACTCAGCGAACGCCCCATCACCACCACAACCAGCAGCGCCCCTGACAGCGCGCTCGACACCTGGTTGGGGATGCCGACCATCTGTAAACCCTGTTGCAGGTACCCCACCAGCAGCGCCGCCAGCGCCGTACCGACAACCGAACCTGACCCGCCGTAGATATTTGCCCCGCCGAGTACGGCGGCGGTGAGTGCAGGCATCAGTAAATCACGCCCCAGATCCGAGCGCGCGGAACCGAAATAGGAAACCATCACCAGCGCGGCAACCGCCGAGGCTACCCCCACCAGGCCGTACAGCGCATACGGCATGCCGTTCACCGACAGCGCCGCATAGCGCGCCGCGCGCGGGTTCTGCCCAATCAAAAACAGATGCCGACCAAAGCGCCCGCGGTGGGTAATCAGCCAGAAGAAAGCGGTAATCACCGCGAACAGCACCAGCGGGATCGGCAGGCCCACCACCGTGAGGTTAGCGAACGCCGTGAAGCCATCCGGGAAGCCGCCGATCCCCTCGTAGCCCGTCGCCCCCGCCATGCCGGAGAGCAGCAGCGCCCCGCCGCCGTAGAGGTAGAGCGTGCCGAGGGTAATGACCAACGGGCTGATGCCGGTGTAGTGGATCAGCGCCGCATTCACCAGCCCGCACAGCAGGCCGAGCAGCAGCGTCAGAGGGATGGCAACCGCCATCGGCCACCCTGCCTGCATCATCACCCCCAGCGCGATGGCGCACAGGCCGATGGTTGAGCCGAGGGAAATATCGATCCCGCCGCTGATAATCACAAGCGTAAGCGGCAGCGCCACGATGCCAATGCAGATAAAGTCGCTGGTGCTGAACAGCAGCATGTTGATATCAAGCATGCGCGGGTTGATGGCGCCGAAGAGCAGGATCTCCAGCACCAGTAAAATCAGCAGCGCGCTTTCCCAGTTAAGCCTCATTTACGCCACCTCTTTTTTGCGTTTCGGAAACGGGGTAACGTGCTTTCCCCCTTTGTTACCCGGCTGGAAACGGCTGTATTTCAGCGCCCGCTGATGCCGTGAGAGCGCCTGACGCAGCCGCCCGTCGAGCACCAGCACACCCAGCAGCACCAGCCCGGCGATAAAGTCGTTCCACCACGCCGGGAGCCTGAACAGCACCAGCACGGTATCGATTTGGGTGAGGAAGAACGCGCCGAGTAAGGCGCCGACCAGCGTGCCGGTGCCGCCCAGCAGCGAGATGCCACCGAGCACGCAGGCGGCGATGGCTTTCATCTCCAGCCCGCTGCCGGTCTGGTTGGGCACGAAGCCAATCTGTGAGGCAAACACAATCCCGGCGCAGGCCGCCAGCATGCCGTTGAGGGTAAAGGCGATCATGCGGGTGCGGTTCACCGCCACGCCCAGCTGGCGCGCGGCGGCGAGGTTATCCCCCACGGCGTAAAAATCACGTCCAAAGGCGGTGCGCGACAGCGTCCACGCGCCGATGGCCGCGATAATCAACACCAGCATGCCGAGCGGCGAAATGCCGACGGCGGCGGGCTCAGAGAGAGATTTCAGCCCCGGCGGCAGCCCTTCTATCCACTTCCCGCCGGTCCACAGCAGCATCGCCCCACGATACAGCCCCAGCGTGCCGAGGGTGGCGACAATCGCCGAAATGCGCAGGCCCACCACCAGAAAACCGTTGAACGCCCCCGCCAGCGCGCCAATCGACAGCGCGAAGAGAATGGAAACGGGCAGGCTGTAGCCGCTGTTCAGCGCCACGCCGACGGCGATCGCCGAAAGCCCGACGGTGGAGCCGACGGAGACGTCAATATTGCGGGTCAGCATCACCAGCGCCGCGCCGATAGCCAGCAGGATCAAGATCTGCGAGCTGGCGAAGATCATCCCCAGCGTCTGTAAGCTCAGGTAGGACGGGTTCAGCGCCACCAGCACGGCGAACAGCGCCAGAATGGAGAGAAACGCGCTCAGCTCGCGGTTTTTCAGTAAGATCTTCATGATTGCCCTCCAAACGCCAGCGCCATCATCCGGTCGAGGCTGACGGCCTGGCGCGGCAGCTCGCCGCTGAGTACGCCCTGGTGCATTACCAGCACCCGATCCGCGAGGCCGGGAAACTCATCGAGATCGCTTGAGATCATCAGCACCGCCACGTTCTGCGCCGCCACGCTTTTCAGCAGCTGATAAATATCAGCGCGCGCCGATACGTCCACGCCGCGCGTCGGTTCATCGACGATCAGCAGCAGCGGATTGGCCTCAAGACAGCGCGCCAGCAGCACCTTCTGCTGATTACCACCGGAGAGCGTGCGCACGGTTTGATCCGCATGGTTGAGCTTGATCCCCAGCGCCCGGTGATAGCGTTCCACTACCGCAGACTCCCGCTTTCGCTGCTGCCAGAGCGACGGCTCGTTCAGCGCCACGGTGTTCCAGCGGATCGGCGCGTCGAGAAACAGGCCGGACACCTGCCTGTCTTCCGGCAGATAGACCAGCCCTTTTTGCAGGCGTGAACTGACCGGATCGGCGGTGATCTCCTGGCTCTCCAGCCACACCCGCCCGCCGCGAACCGGACGCAGGCCGTAGAGCGTTTCGGCAAACTCGGTGCGCCCGGACCCTACCAGCCCGGCCAGACCGACAATCTCCCCGGCGTAAATCTCAAGGCTGAGATCGATAAAGCCCTCCCCGGTGAGCGCTTCCACGCGCAGCACGGGAAAATCCTGCGCCTGGGTGCGGCGGTTGCCCGGCAGCGCCAGCCACAGCTTTTGCGTATCGCTCAGGGATGCTTCCCGGCTTACAGGCGTCATGGCGGCGATCAGGGCGTTATCGTCAAAATGCGCAGTTTCGCCGCTGAGCACCACCGCGCCGTCGCGCATCACTGAGACGTGACTCGCCAGCTGTCGAATCTCCGGCAGCTTATGCGAGATAAAAACAATCCCGACGCCAAGATCCTGCAAGGCGCGGATCTGGCGAAACAGCCGTTCGGTTTCACCGGGCGTCAGCGAGGCCGTGGGTTCATCAAGGATCAGAATTCTGGCGTTGCGCATCAGCCCGCGCAGGATCTCCACCATCTGCTGGTCCGCCACCTCGAGGGTGCTGGCGGTAGCGTCGAGGTTAAGCTGGCATTGCAGCTGCCGGAGTTTTTCCGCCAGGCGTTTTTCCCGATCGCGCTCTCGCGGCAGACGAAACAGGATGTTTTCCCGCACCGTCAGGTTGGGAAATAGCAGCGGCTCCTGCGGCACCAGATAAATGCCTAACCTGTGCGCCTGCGCCGGGGTAAGCCGTGCAAAAGACTCACCCGCCACCGAAAGTTCACCGCTATCCGGGGTTTCTACCCCGGCGATGATCTTCATCAGCGTCGATTTTCCCGCGCCGTTACCGCCCATCAGCGCATGCACCTGCCCCGCAAGCAGCGTGAAATCAATGCCTTTTAAGACCGGTACGCCTGAAAACTGCTTGCTGATATCACGCGCGTCGAGAAGTGGTGTCATCATCGCTCCGCTATTGAACAAATGATTTTTAGATTTAATAATGTTCAAAAGCGTAGACGGTGAACTATATTTACAACCGTGCAGGGATCACAGTTTTATCGATTGAGATTCAGATAAAGCGGAAACGATCGAAAAGATCCGTTCTGTCGCGTGGCTCACATTTTCACGTCGCACCATCACGAACATATGATCTAAATTTTTATAAGAGTTCAATTATGAGCGATAAACGCACTGCGGAAGAAGGACGGTTTGCCGGGCTGGCACTGGCGGAAGAGGAGCTGGTGGCGCGCGTGGCCTGGTGCTACTACCACGACGGGCTGACCCAGAACGACATCGGCGAACGGCTCGGGCTGCCGCGTCTGAAGATCTCCCGCCTGCTGGAGAAAGGCCGTCAGTCCGGGGTGATCCGCGTGCAGATCAACTCCCGCTACGAGGGCTGCCTGGCGCTGGAAACCGAGCTGCAACAACGATTTGGCCTGAAGCTGGTGCGCGTGATGCCCGCCCTGAATACGCCGCCGATGAACGTGCGGCTGGGCATTGGCGCGGCACAGTCGCTGATGGGCGTACTGCAACCCGGCCAGCTGTTAGCGGTGGGCTTCGGTGAAACCACCATGAGCAGTCTGCAACACTTAAGCGGCTTTATCAGCTCGCAGCAGATCCGCCTGGTGACGCTCTCCGGCGGCGTCGGGCCGTATATGACCGGTATCGGCCAGCTGGATGCAGCCTGTAGCGTCAGCATGATCCCCGCCCCGCTTCGCGTGTCATCCGCTGAAGTCGCCGGGATCTTAAAGCGCGAAACCAGCGTGCGGGACGTGATCCTCGCCGCCACCGCGGCTGACGTGGCGGTGGTCGGGATTGGCTCGGTAAACCAGCGCCGTGACGCGACGATACTGCGCTCCGGCTATATCAGCGAAGGTGAACAGCTGATGTACGCCCGTAAAGGCGCGGTGGGCGATATCCTCGGCTATTTCCTCAATGCCGAAGGGGAATGCGTTGAGGAGCTGGAGATCCACAAAGAATTACTGGGCGTCACGCTCGATGAACTGGCACAGCTGCCCACCATCGTAGGCGTGGCCGGAGGGGAAGAGAAAGCCGATGCGATTTATGCCGCACTGAAGGGTCGCCGTATTAATGGCCTGGTGACGGAAGAGACGACAGCCCGCGCGGTGCTGGCTCTGGCCGGATAAGAGCAGCCCTGCGCCTGACACGAGGCAAGCTCATGAGTTACCTTTTAGCGTTAGATGCAGGGACAGGCAGCGTTCGCGCCGTGATTTTCGATTTACAGGGCAACCAGATTGCCGTTGGCCAGGCCGAGTGGAAGCACCTGAGCGTGGAGAACGTGCCAGGATCGATGGAGTTCGACCTCGACACCAACTGGCGGCTGGCCTGCCGGTGTATTCAGCAGGCGCTGGAGCACGCGCGGCTCAGCGCGGCGGATATTCAGTCCGTCGCCTGCTGTTCGATGCGCGAAGGGATTGTGCTGTACGACCGCAACGGCGAGGCTATCTGGGCCTGCGCCAACGTCGACGCCCGCGCCAGCCGCGAGGTGGCTGAACTCAAAGAGATCCACGACTACCGGTTTGAATCCGAAGTGTATGACGTTTCCGGCCAGACGCTTGCCCTCAGCGCCATGCCGCGCCTGCTGTGGCTGGCGCACCATCGTCCGGATATTTATCGTAAAGCCGCCACCATCACCATGATCAGCGACTGGCTGGCGGCGAAGCTTTCCGGTGAGCTGGCGGTCGATCCGTCCAATGCGGGCACCACCGGCATGCTGGATCTCTTCTCCCGCGACTGGCGTCCGGCGCTGCTCGACATGGCCGGGCTGCGCGCCGATATTCTCTCTCCGGTGAAAGAGACCGGCACCGTGCTGGGCGCTGTCACCAAAGAAGCCGCGCAGCAGAGCGGCCTGCGCGAAGGCACACCGGTGGTGATGGGCGGCGGCGACGTGCAGCTGGGCTGTCTGGGGCTGGGCGTGGTGCGCGCCGGACAAACGGCGGTTCTCGGCGGCACCTTCTGGCAGCAGGTGGTGAATCTGCCACAGGTGCGCACCGACCCTGAGATGAACATCCGCGTAAACCCGCACGTCATCCCCGGCATGGCGCAGGCGGAGTCGATCAGCTTCTTTACCGGGCTAACCATGCGCTGGTTCCGCGACGCCTTCTGCGCCGAAGAGAAGCTGATTGCCGAACGAATGGGAATGGACACCTACTCCCTGCTCGAAGAGATGGCGAGCCGCGTCCCGGCGGGCTCCCACGGCGTGATGCCGATCTTCTCCGACGCGATGCATTTTAAGCAGTGGTATCACGCAGCGCCGTCGTTTATTAACCTCTCCATCGACCCGGAAAAGTGCAACAAAGCGACGCTGTTCCGCGCGCTGGAAGAGAACGCGGCCATCGTCTCGGCCTGCAACCTGGCGCAGATTTCGCGCTTCTCCGGCGTGACGTTTGAGAGCCTGGTGTTTGCGGGCGGCGGGGCCAAAGGCGCCCTGTGGAGCCAGATTTTAAGCGACGTTACCGGGCTGCCGGTGCGCGTGCCGGAAGTGAAGGAAGCAACGGCGCTGGGTTGCGCGATTGCGGCAGGTGCTGGCGCGGGGTTGTTTGCGGATATGGCCTCGACGGGCGAGCGGCTGGTGAAGTGGAGCCGCGAGTTCACGCCGAACCCGCAGCACCGCGAGCTGTACGACGGCATGATGCAGAAATGGCAGGCGGTGTATGCCGACCAGCTTGGGCTGGTGGACAGCGGGCTGACGACGTCGATGTGGCAGGCACCGGGGCTGGTGCGGGCAGCAGCGCCGTAAAATACGCCGGATGGCGCTGCGCTTATCCGGCCTACGGTTTGTAGCCCCGGTAAGCGCAGCGCAACCGGGGAAGTTCTTTGAGATCTATCACAATCATTCGATCCCGCTTTTACCTTTCCGCTGCCGCTGGCTAAATTAGTAACTCATCCGACCACATAACAATAATTTTACACTGGAAGAGACTATGAGCCGCTACCCGTCGTTATTCGCCCCTCTCGATCTGGGGTTCACCACCCTCAAAAACCGCGTGCTGATGGGCTCGATGCACACCGGGCTGGAGGAGCGTCCGGACGGGGCTGAACGTCTGGCAGCCTTCTATGCCGAGCGCGCGCGCCACGGAGTGGCGCTGATTGTCACTGGCGGCGTCGCCCCTGCCCCTTCCGGGGTGACGATGGAGGGCGGCGCGGTGCTGAACGATGCGTCACAGCTTGCGCATCACCGGATTGTGACCGACGCGGTTCATAAAGAAGGCGGCAAAATTGCCCTGCAGATCCTGCACACTGGCCGCTACAGCTATCAACCGAATCTGGTCGCGCCGTCGGCCATTCAGGCACCCATTAACCGTTTTAAGCCGCATGCCTTGAGCCACGACGAGATCTTGGCGCTGATTGACGACTTCGCCCGCTGCGCCGCGCTGGCGCGTGAAGCGGGCTACGATGGCGTCGAGGTAATGGGTTCCGAAGGCTATCTGATCAACGAATTCCTCGCCGCCCGCACCAACCAGCGCGAGGATGAATGGGGCGGCGACTATGCCCGCCGCATGCGCTTTGCCGTGGAAGTCGTGCGCGCGGTACGCGAACGTGCGGGCGCGGATTTTATCATCATCTTCCGCCTGTCAATGCTTGACCTGGTGGAGGGCGGCGGCACGTTCGACGAAACCGTGCAACTGGCGCAGGCGATTGAAACCGCTGGCGCCACCATCATCAACACCGGGATTGGCTGGCACGAAGCGCGCATCCCGACCATCGCCACGCCGGTGCCGCGCGCGGCGTTCAGCTGGGTAACGCGCAAGCTGAAAGGCAAAGTCTCTGTTCCACTGGTGACCACCAACCGCATTAACGATCCCCAGGTGGCGGAGGATGTGATATCACGCGGCGACGCCGATATGGTGTCGATGGCGCGCCCGTTCCTCGCGGATGCCGAACTGCTGTCCAAGGCGCAGGGCGGCCGGGCGGATGAGATCAACACCTGCATCGGCTGTAACCAGGCGTGTCTGGATCAGATCTTCGTCGGCAAGGTCACCTCCTGCCTCGTTAACCCCCGCGCCTGCCATGAAACCAAAATGCCGATCGTTCCTGCGGTCAACAAGAAGCGTCTGGCCGTGGTTGGTGCAGGGCCGGCGGGCCTGGCGTTTGCAGTCAATGCCGCCTCGCGCGGGCACAGCGTGACGCTGTTTGATGCGCTGGCGGAAATCGGCGGGCAGTTTACTATCGCCAGACAGATCCCCGGCAAAGAGGAGTTCTACGAAACGCTGCGCTATTACCGCCGGATGATCGAGGTGACGGGCGTCGATCTGCGGCTTAAACAGTTTGTCAGCGCGGCGGATCTGATCGGTTTCGACGAGGTGATCCTCGCGAGTGGGATCGCCCCGCGCACGCCTGCGATCGAAGGCATCGATCATCCGAAGGTATTGAGCTATCTGGATGTATTAAGGGACAAAGCGCCGGTTGGCGAGAAGGTGGCGATCATCGGCTGCGGCGGGATCGGTTTTGATACCGCGATGTATTTAAGCCAGCCGGGCGAAGCCACCAGCCAGAACATCGCTGAGTTCTGCGTGGAATGGGGCATTGATACCAGTCTCAGTCAGTCCGGCGGTTTACGCCCGGAAGGTCCGCAACTGCCGAAAAGCCCGCGTCAGATTGTGATGCTCCAGCGTAAAGCCAGCAAGCCGGGTGAAGGGCTGGGAAAAACCACGGGCTGGATCCACCGCGCCACCCTGCTCTCGCGCGGGGTGAAGATGATCCCGGCGGTGAGCTACCAGAAGATCGACGACGACGGGCTGCACGTGCTGATCGGCGGTGAGCCGCAGCTGCTGCGCGTGGATCATGTGATTTTGTGCGCCGGGCAGGAGCCGAAGCGCGATCTGGCCGATCCGCTGCGCGAGGCGGGGAAAACGGTGCATTTGATTGGCGGGTGCGATGTGGCGATGGAGCTGGATGCGCGGCGGGCAATTGCGCAGGGGACGAAGTTAGCTCTGGCGATCTAGGGCATTGCCGGGCGGCGCTTCGCTTGCCCGGCCTACGGGTTCGAGGCCATTGTAGGCCCGGTAAGCGAAGCGCCACCGGGCATCAGGCCGCACATACCCAATCTTACCGACGACGCCCCAGCTTCACCGATTTCAGCACCACGAATTTGTTATTGGTGGCAATGGTGACGCAGTTGCCGAAAATCTTCTTCAGCTTGTGGAAGTAGTCCAGGTGGCGGTTCGCCACGATATACAGCTCGCCGTTGATTTTCAGGCAGCGGCGCGCGTGGTGGAACATCTCCCACGCGACGTTATCCGTCAGGGCGTGCTTCTGGTGGAACGGCGGGTTACAGAATACCGCGTTGAAGCGGAAAGGCTCTACGCCCGACAGCGCGTTATTGATCATAAACTCGCAGCGATCCAGTGCCTCCGGCAGGTTGGTTTCCACGTTCAGACGGCTGGACGCCACCGCCATTGGCGATTCGTCGCTGAACACCACGCTGGCCTCCGGGTTCTTCGCCAGCAGCGTCAGGCCAATCACGCCGTTACCGCAGCCGAGATCAACGATTTCCCCTTCCAGGTTTTCCGGCAGGTGTTCCATAAAGAAGCGTGCGCCGATATCCAGACCGGTGCGGGAGAAAACGTTCGCGTGGTTGTGGATGGTCCAGTCGGTACCTTCCAGTTTCCAGCTCAGCGTCTCCGGCGCGTCGGCCAGCGCCGGTGCGCTGAAGGTACAGTTGATCAGGCGCGCTTTTTTCCAGGCAAGCGTAGTGGTGGTCGGGCCGAGCACTTTCTCGAACAATTCCAGCGTCGAGGTGTGAATATCGCGCGCTTTGGCACCCGCGATAATACGCGTACCCGGCGTCACGACCTTACGCAGCGCGCGAAGCTGCTGCTCCAGCAGCGCCATGGTTTTGGGCACTTTAATCAGCACCACGCCCGGCGCCTGCGGGTAGTCCGCGGTGCTGTCGAGGAACTTCACGCTGGATTCTTCGATATCGTTGTGACGCAGGTTTTCACGCGTCGCCAGCTCGCTTAAGTAAGAATCGCCGATACTGTAAGGCGCATGTTCCGCCAGCGCGCAGGCCAGCGCGCCAAACGCGTCATTCAGGATCAGAACCGGGCCGCTGATTTCAGTCCCATCCAACTGTTGCAGCAGATATTCATCCGCCGCTTCCCACGCCTGAAGCGGGTTAACGTCGTCCGTTTCCGGGAAACGTTTAAGGTTGAGTGAACGGAAACCGTTGTCTAAGTGGCTCATCGGCCCTCCTGAATGGTAAAATTTGGCGTATCCCTGAAAAGGGTGCGTGAGTATACCCGTTTTCACACTATTTTGGGGTTTTGATGAACCAGCTGACTTATCTCCAGGGCTATCCGGAGCATTTACTTTCCCAGGTTCGTGACCTGATTGCCGCGGGAAAACTCGGCGCGGTGCTGGAAAAACGCTACCCGGGCACGCATGATTTCGCGACTGACAAAGCCCTCTGGCAGTATACGCAGGATCTGAAAAACCAGTATCTTAAGAGCGCCCCGCCGATCAACAAGGTGATGTACGACAATAAGATCCACGTGCTGAAAAACGCGCTCGGCCTGCATACCGCCATCTCCCGCGTACAGGGCGGCAAGCTGAAGGCCAAAGCGGAGATCCGCGTCGCGACCGTCTTTCGCAATGCGCCGGAAGCCTTTCTGCGGATGATCGTGGTGCACGAGCTGGCGCACCTGAAAGAGAAAGAGCACGACAAAGCGTTCTACTCCCTGTGCTGCCATATGGAGCCGCAGTACCACCAGCTGGAGTTTGATACCCGTTTGTGGCTGACGCATTTATCGTTAAAGAGTAATGCGCAGTAGCGCACGCGAAATGTCATGATGACGTGCTACAGTGGCTTTAGGTTCCCTGCTACGGAGTACGTAAACGTTTATGATACGTTTCGCAGTCATCGGTACGAACTGGATCACGCGCCAGTTCGTCGACGCCGCCCACGAAACCGGCAAATATAAGCTCACCGCAGTCTATTCCCGCAGCCTTGAGCAGGCGCAGAGTTTTGCGAATGACTACCTGGTTGAACATCTGTTCACCTCGCTCGATGAGATGGCGCAAAGCGACGCCATTGACGCGGTCTATATCGCCAGCCCGAATTCTCTGCACTTCCCGCAAACGAAGCTGTTCCTCAGCCACAAAAAGCATGTGATCTGCGAGAAGCCGCTCGCCTCGAATATTGAGGAAGTGGAAGCCGCCATTGCGCTTGCCCGCGAAAACCAGGTGGTACTGTTTGAAGCGTTCAAAACCGCCAGTCTGCCGAACTTCCTGCTGTTGCAGCAATCGCTGCCGAAAATTGGCAAAGTGCGTAAAGCCTTTATCAACTACTGCCAGTATTCCTCGCGCTACCAGCGCTACCTGGACGGCGAAAACCCGAACACCTTTAACCCGGCCTTCTCGAATGGCTCGATTATGGATATCGGTTTTTACTGCCTGGCCTCTGCGGTCGCCCTGTGGGGTGAACCGCACGGCGTAACCGCCACCGCCAGCCTGCTGGAAAGCGGCGTGGATGCACACGGCGTTGTGGTGCTGGACTACGGTGATTTTAGCGTGACGTTGCAGCACTCGAAGGTCAGTGACTCCGTACTGCCAAGCGAAATTCAGGGCGAAGACGGCTCGCTGGTGATCGAAAAAATCTCCGAATGCCAGAAGCTAAGCATCGTTCCCCGCGGCGGCAAAGCGCAGGAGCTGACGCAGCCTCAGCATATTAACACTATGCTCTATGAGGCAGAGGTCTTCGCCCGTCTGGTAGAAGACAACGAAGTGAACCACCCGGGGCTGGCGATCAGCCGCACCACGGCGAAGCTGCAAACGGAGATCCGCCGACAGACTGGCGTGATCTTCCCCGCAGACGGCGTGAATGTGGAAGCCGTCGCGTAAAACTGTGTAATGAAATCGTGCAGACCATTGACGAAACCGATGGTCTGACATAATTTGTTACCTGCAAAGGGGAGTAACTTCTTCGCCGGTGGATCGTCATTACGATGCGTGCAAAACCGCATCCGGTCGCCGGGCAACCTTCGTGGTTGTAAGTGAGACCTTGCCGGAAGGCGAGGTCTATGCATAAAAAGCTAACGGCTATCGTCTTCTGACCATGGCCGTTTTTGTTTTTTATGTGTAAGGAAAATAGTATGCATTCTGTCGGCACTCCAATGCTGTGGGGCGGATTCGCGGTTGTCGTGCTCATCATGCTGGCAATCGACCTCTTTTTGCAGGGTCGTCGCGGCGAGCACGGCATGAGCGTCAAGCAAGCCGCCGTCTGGTCGCTGGTATGGGTTACCCTCTCACTCCTCTTCTGCGCCGCCTTCTGGTGGTATCTGGCCTCAACCGAAGGCCGCGCGGTGGCCGATCCTCAGGCACTCGCCTTCCTCACCGGCTATCTGATTGAAAAAGCGCTGGCGGTTGATAACGTCTTCGTCTGGCTGATGCTGTTCAGCTACTTCGCCGTACCTGCGGCTCTGCAACGTCGCGTGCTGGTGTACGGCGTGCTGGGCGCTATTGTCCTGCGTACCATCATGATCTTCGCCGGTAGCTGGCTGATTACCCAGTTCGAATGGCTGCTGTATGTATTTGGCGCGTTCCTGCTGTTCACCGGGGTAAAAATGGCGCTGGCGAAAGAAGACGATACCGGGATCGGTGATAAGCCGCTGGTGAAGTGGATCCGGGGTCATCTGCGCATGACGGACAAGATCGAGAGCGAGCATTTCTTCGTGCGTAAGAACGGCCTGCTGTTCGCCACCCCGCTGCTGCTGGTGCTGATTCTGGTCGAACTGAGCGACGTGATTTTCGCGGTGGACAGTATCCCGGCTATCTTTGCGGTCACTACCGACCCGTTCATCGTGCTGACTTCTAACCTGTTCGCCATCCTCGGCCTGCGTGCGATGTACTTCCTGCTGGCGGGTGCGGCAGAGCGCTTCTCAATGCTGAAGTACGGTCTGTCGGTGATTCTGGTGTTTATCGGTATCAAGATGCTGATCGTCGATTTTTACCATATTCCGATCGCCATTTCGCTCGGCGTGGTGTTTGGCATTCTGCTGGTGACGCTGATTATCAATACCTGGGTTAACCGCCAGCACGATAAGAAGCAGCAGGCTTAGTGCGTTTTGCCCGGTGGCGCTACGCTTACCGGGCCTACAACGTCACCCCGTAGGCCGGGTAAGCGTAGCGCCACCCGGCACTTTCGTTAAGCAATAGTTAAAAAACATGACACAACACGTAAAATCCAGCATTTTACGCTTCCGCCTTTCGCTGCTTTCCCTGATACTCAACCAGGCAAACAAATACTTACATCCGGACACAAATGTGACTTAGAGCACATCCAGGATGGAACGCAATTTCACTCAGGAATAACGTATGAGCACACAATCACGCGGTCTGTTCGCGCGCCTGGCGCAGGGCAGTCTTGTAAAACAAATTCTGGTCGGGTTGGTACTGGGTATTCTGCTAGCGATGGTGTCAAAACCTGCCGCGGAAGCGACGGGGCTGCTCGGCACCCTTTTCGTTGGCGCACTGAAGGCCGTCGCCCCGGTACTGGTGCTGATGCTGGTGATGGCGTCGATTGCCAACCACCAGCACGGACAAAAAACCAACATTCGCCCTATTCTGTTCCTGTATCTGCTGGGAACCTTCTCTGCTGCCTTAACGGCCGTGGTGTTTAGCTTCCTGTTCCCGTCCACGCTGCACCTGACCAGCGCGGCCGGTGATATCACCCCGCCGTCCGGGATTGTGGAAGTGCTTCGCGGTCTGCTGATGAGCATGGTCTCTAACCCCGTCACCGCGCTGATGAACGCGAACTACATCGGCATCCTGGTCTGGGCGATCGGTCTGGGCTTCGCGCTGCGTCATGGTAACGAGACCACGAAAAACCTGGTGAACGATATGTCCAACGCTGTCACCTTTATGGTGAAGCTGGTGATTCGCTTTGCGCCAGTCGGGATCTTTGGTCTGGTTTCTTCGACGCTGGCCACCACCGGTTTCGATGCACTGTGGGGCTACGCGCAGCTGCTGGTCGTCCTGGTCGGCTGTATGCTGCTGGTGGCGCTGGTGATCAACCCGCTGCTGGTGTTCTGGCAGATCCGCCGCAACCCGTATCCGCTGGTGCTGACCTGCCTGCGTGAAAGCGGCGTGTATGCCTTCTTCACCCGCAGCTCGGCGGCAAACATTCCGGTCAACATGGCGCTGGCGGAGAAGCTGAATCTGGATCGCGATACCTATTCGGTGTCGATTCCTCTGGGTGCAACCGTGAACATGGCAGGTGCGGCGATCACCATCACCGTGCTGACGCTGGCGGCGGTGCATACGCTGGGCATTCCGGTGGATCTGCCAACCGCGCTGCTGCTGAGCGTCGTTGCATCACTGTGTGCCTGTGGCGCATCCGGCGTGGCGGGCGGCTCGCTGCTGCTGATCCCGCTGGCCTGTAACATGTTCGGTATTCCGAACGAGATTGCCATGCAGGTTGTCGCGGTCGGCTTCATTATCGGCGTATTGCAGGATTCCTGCGAAACCGCGCTGAATTCCTCTACCGACGTGCTGTTTACCGCAGCGGCCTGTCAGGCGGAAGACGCGCGTTTAGCGAAGAACGCCCTGCGCAGTTAAAAAGAAAAGCCCGGTGGCGGCTACGCCTTACCGGGCCTACAGGGTTTAGTAGGTCGGGTAAGCGCTAGCGCCACCCGACAAAGCACTTATAGCGTCACACCACTCTTAAAGATCGCCAGCTCGCGGAAGTCGTTCTTCTCGTTGCAGGTCTGCCTGCCGCTGGCAAATTCCACAATCGTGTCCACGAATTCGCTCAGCAGCTGCGGCATCGCTTTGCCGTGAATCAGCTGGCCGGCATCAAAGTCGATCCAGTGTTTTTTCTTCGCCGCCAGCTCGCTGTTAGTGGCGATTTTCACCGTTGGCACAAATCCGCCGTACGGCGTGCCGCGCCCGGTACTGAACAGCACCATGTGACAGCCCGCTCCCGCCAGCGCACTGGTGGCGACCGCATCGTTGCCCGGTGCGCTCAGCAGGTTCAGACCGTGCGTTTTCAGCCGTTCACCGTAACGCAGCACGTCCACTACCTGGCTGGCGCCCGCTTTCTGGGTGCAGCCCAGGGATTTCTCTTCCAGCGTGGTGATCCCACCCGCCTTGTTACCCGGCGACGGGTTCTCATAAATCGGCTGGTTATGGGCGATGAAGTACTGTTTGAAATCGTTGACCATGGTGACGGTCTTCTCAAAGGTCTCTTCGTCGCGGCAGTGGCTCATCAGAATGCGCTCTGCGCCGAACATCTCCGGCACTTCGGTCAGCACCGTGGTGCCGCCGTTGGCAATCACGTAATCTGAGAAGCGGCCCAGCATCGGGTTAGCGGTAATGCCGGAAAGCCCGTCAGATCCGCCGCACTCCAGGCCAAACTTCAGTTCACTCAGCTTGCCCGGCTCGCGCTTGTCGTGACGCATCACCTCATACAGCTGGTGCAGCTGTTCAACGCCCGCTTCCACTTCGTCGTCCTGGTGCTGACACACCATAAAGTGCACGCGCTCAGGATCGAACTCGCCCAGCGTGTCGCGGAAGGCGTCGACCTGATTGTTTTCACAGCCGAGGCCAATCACCAGCACCGCCCCCGCGTTCGGGTGGCGCACCATATTTTGCAGCATGGTGCGGGTATTGATGTGGTCGTCGCCCAGCTGGGAACAACCGTAGGTATGGCTGAACAGATGCACGCCGTCGGTGCCTTCAGCATTGTTGGTCTCTTTCAGGAAACGCGTCTGAATTTGACGCGCGATCCCGTTCACGCAGCCGACGGTCGGGAGGATCCACAGTTCATTGCGGATCCCCACCTCCCCGCTGGCGCGGCGGTAGATCTGCACCTCACGATCGGCCGCCTGTCCTTCTTCTGCCTGGAAGTCAGGTTGATAGCTGTACTCGTCCAGATCGCTGAGATTGGTGCGGGTATTGTGGGAATGAATGTATTCACCCGGCGCAATATCCGCCAGCGCATGACCGATGGGCAAACCGTACTTCACCACGTTCTCCCCTTTCGCGATGGGAATCAGGGCAAACTTATGTCCACGTCCAATGGCCTGGCGTAACGTCACCGACTGGTTGTCGAAGGTCACTTCCGTCCCTTCGGCTAAATCGGCCAGCGCGACGGCAACGTTATCCAGCGAATGGATTTTGATGTATTGCATATCAACCTCAAACGGCCTTAGTTCAGTTCAATGGCGAAGTAGTCACGCGCATTGTTAAAGCAGATGTTTCTCACCATTTCGCCCAGCAGCTGGATATCCGCTGGCGCTTCGCCCGCGTGCACCCAGCGGCCAATCATCTGGCACAGAATGCGGCGGAAATATTCATGGCGGGTATAGGAGAGGAAACTGCGGCTGTCGGTCAGCATGCCAACGAAGCGGCTCAGCAGGCCGAGCTGCGCCAGCTGCGTCATCTGACGCTCCATGCCGTCTTTCTGATCGTTAAACCACCAGCCGGAACCGAACTGCATCTTGCCCGGCATCCCTTCGCCCTGGAAGTTGCCGATCATAGTGCCCAGCACTTCGTTATCGCGCGGGTTCAGGCAGTACAGAATGGTTTTTGGCAGCAGGTTTTGCTCGTTCTGTTTGCTCAGCAGTTTTGACAGCTCTTCCGCCATCGGACGGTCGTTGATGGAGTCAAAGCCTACGTCCGCGCCCAGCAGTTTGAACTGACGCTGGTTGTTATTACGCAGCGCGCCGATGTGATACTGCTGAACCCAGCCGCGACGGGCATATTCCGCACCGAGGAACACCAGCACCGCGGTTTTAAACTGCGCCACTTCGTGCTCGCTCAGGGCTTCGCCGGAGAGACGACGCGCCAGAATACTGTCCAGCTCAGCTTCACTGGATTCCGCGAACAGCACTACGTCCAGCGCGTGGTCAGACACTTTACAGCCGTGTGCGGCAAAGTGATCCAGACGTTTGGTCAGCGCGGTTTGCAGATCGCCAAAGCGACGAATGTCGGTATCCGAAACTTCCGCCAGCTTCGCCATGTAGTCGTTAAAGGTCGGCAGCTCGATGTTGAAGGCTTTATCCGGGCGCCAGCTTGGCAGCACTTTGGTGTCAAACGTGCTGTCCTTCGCGACAACCGCGTGATGTTCCAGAGAGTCGACCGGATCGTCGGTGGTGCCCACCATCTTCACGTTCATCTGCTGCATGATGCCGCGCGCCGAGAAGCTATCCTGCGCCAGCAGTTCGTTGCACTGATCCCAGATTTCATCCGCCGTGGCGGGAGAGAGCAGCTTGCCGGTGATACCAAACGGACGACGCAGTTCGAGGTGCGTCCAGTGGTATAACGGGTTACCGATGGTGTGAGGAACGGTAGCGGCCCAGGCGTCAAACTTCTCGCGATCGGTCGCGTCGCCGGTACACAGGCGCTCGGCCACGCCGTTGGTGCGCATTGCGCGCCACTTATAGTGGTCACCCTTCAGCCAGATATCATACAGGTTTTTGAAACGGTAATTTTCGGCAACCTGCTGCGGCGGTAAATGGCAGTGGTAGTCGAAAATCGGCTGGTCTTTTGCGTAGTCGTGGTACAGGCGGCGAGCAAATTCGGTATCTAGCAGAAAATCGTCGGTCATAAACGGTGTCATTATCGTCTTCCTCATTACGGGAGCGTCAGAAAGCTTATGTTCAGATGCTGCAAAGTTATCACACCAATTTCCAGAGTCCGACGTTTTTTTCGTGAGTTAGATCAATAAACGTCGACAAATAAATTACCCTCAAAGGGGTAAACCCTCTCGCAGACCGCGCCAGTTCTGGCTTTGCGCACGCCGCATAATGTCCCTACAAAGATTCACACTTTTGTGATGTCACTCACCTTTTAAAGTTGTATGACAAGTTATCTTTTCGCCGTCGCAAACTATAAGCCGACGGAATGCATTACCGGTGTTTGATACATCGGATTTAACGGTACGGAAGCCGACTTAGCACGATTACTTATGGCAAGGTTCGGGCCGTTCCGGGACAGGTTCCCGGTTACGCCCCTCCCGTTACAGAACAGCTCCCGGCAACGGTTGAGTTGTTGCCGTGTCCCGACACGGAAATAACATAACGATGAGGTTTTACATGCGTAAAATTAAAGGGTTACGTTGGTACATGATCGCACTGGTGACGCTCGGCACCGTGCTGGGCTACCTGACACGTAACACCGTGGCAGCAGCGGCGCCAACATTGATGGAAGAGTTACATATCTCCACGCAGCAATACTCTTACATCATTGCGGCTTACTCTGCCGCTTACACCGTAATGCAGCCTGTTGCAGGTTATGTTCTTGATATTCTGGGTACAAAAATTGGTTATGCCTTCTTCGCTGTAGCCTGGGCCGTCTTCTGTGGGGCGACCGCGCTGGCTGGCAGCTGGGGCGGACTGGCGCTGGCGCGTGGTGCGGTAGGTGCTGCCGAAGCGGCGATGATCCCCGCAGGTCTGAAAGCCAGCTCTGAATGGTTCCCGGCAAAAGAGCGTTCAATCGCTGTCGGTTACTTCAACGTGGGCTCCTCCATCGGGGCGATGATTGCTCCGCCACTGGTGGTGTGGGCGATTGTGATGCACAGCTGGCAGATGGCGTTCATCATCTCCGGTGTGCTGAGCTTTGCCTGGGCCATGGCGTGGCTGATCTTCTATAAACACCCGCGCGATCAGAAAAAGCTGTCTGACGAAGAACGTGACTACATTATTAATGGTCAGGAATCTCAGCATCAGACCGACAACGGCAAAAAGATGTCCGTCTGGCAGATCCTGGGCACCCGTCAGTTCTGGGGTATCGCTCTGCCACGCTTCCTGGCAGAACCGGCCTGGGGTACGTTTAACGCCTGGATCCCGCTGTTCATGTTTAAAGTTTACGGCTTTAACCTGAAAGAGATCGCGATGTTCGCCTGGATGCCAATGCTGTTTGCAGACCTGGGCTGTATCGTCGGCGGCTACCTGCCACCGCTGTTCCAGCGCTGGTTTGGCGTGAACCTGATTGTGTCCCGTAAGATGGTGGTCACCATGGGTGCCCTGCTGATGATCGGCCCGGGCATGATCGGCCTGTTCACCAGCCCTTACGTGGCTATCGCCCTGCTGTGTATCGGGGGCTTTGCTCACCAGTCTCTTTCCGGTGCGCTTATTACGCTCTCGTCCGACGTGTTTGGTCGTAACGAAGTCGCTACCGCCAACGGCCTGACCGGGATGGCCGCCTGGACCGCAAGTACCCTGTTTGCGCTGGTGGTCGGCGCGCTGGCAGATACCATTGGTTTCAGCCCGCTGTTCGCGGTACTGGCTATCTTCGACCTGATGGGTGCGGTGGTTATCTGGACGGTGCTGAAGAGCAAATCCGCCGATGAACTGGCGAAAGAGTCCCTTGGGGGACCGGCGACGCAGAGTTAGCGTTGTTGTGCCGGGTGGCGGCTCCGCCTTACCCGGCCTACAAAACCCATAGGCCCGCGCAAGCGAAGCGCACCCGGCAAAATCTTCTCAAAAGCCGCCTACGGGCGGCTTTTTTCATGGCGAAATCTGGAGAGTGGCACGCAAAAGTGGTATAACAAATCATTCGCCGTACCCTGCCTGGAGCGCATATGGAAATCACCGAATCACGTCGTTTATATCAACAACTTGCCGCCGAGCTGAAAGATCGCATCGAGCAAGGGGTCTATCTCGTCGGTGATAAACTTCCCGCTGAACGTTTCATTGCGGATGAAAAAAGCGTCAGCCGTACGGTGGTCCGCGAAGCCATCATCATGCTGGAAGTGGAAGGGTATGTTGAGGTACGCAAAGGTTCCGGCATTCATGTGATTTCCAGCCAGGCGAAACACTCCCCCACCCCGGACGAAAGTCTGGAGTTTGCCAGCTACGGTCCGTTTGAGCTTCTCCAGGCTCGCCAGCTGATTGAAAGCAACATTGCGGAATTTGCTGCGACGCAGGTGACCAAGCAGGACATCATGAAGCTGATGGAAATCCAGGATCACGCGCGTAAAGAAAAATGTTTCCGCGATTCCGAATGGGACCTGCAATTCCACGTCCAGGTCGCCCTTGCGACTCAGAACACGGCGCTGGCGGCAATCGTTGAAAAAATGTGGACTCAGCGCGTTCACAACCCGTACTGGAAGAAATTACACGATCACATTGATTCCCGCACGGTAGACAACTGGTGTGACGACCACGACCAGATTCTTAAGGCTCTGATTCGTAAAGATCCGCATGCGGCGAAACTGGCAATGTGGCAGCACCTGGAGAACACCAAACAGATGCTGTTTAATGAAACAAGTGATGACTTTGAATTTAACGCTGACCGCTATCTTTTTGCCGATAATCCGGTCGTTCACCTCGATACCGCGACCAATCTCGCAAAATAACTCCCCGAACTGCTGGCAGGCGCACCGCCGCGCCTTCCGGCCAGACAGGGTAAGAAAACCTCTATAGTGTCAGCCTTTGTAAAATTTCTCGCTCCCCTCCGTGGCTTACGCCAAAATCGTGTTTCCCCTCAAATTCTGTGACGCAGAACGTCGGGCTTTGTTACAATTGGATTCACTTCGTTATTTTGTAAGTTAGTGCTTGCTAACCAGCCAATTAACAGGGAACAGTGTTGGCCACACATCAATGTGTCCGCGAGCGACCATAATGAAATCATAACAATGTCGCCGTGCTGTTTTCCCGAATGACAGGCGTGACGTTAACCGATTTCCAGGAACACTGAATGGAACTTTTGACCCAACTACTGAACGCCCTCTGGGCTCAGGATTTCGAAACGCTGGCCAACCCGTCCATGATTGGCATGCTCTACTTTGTGTTATTTATGATCCTGTTCCTTGAGAACGGTCTGCTGCCTGCTGCCTTTTTACCCGGCGACAGCCTGCTGGTGCTGGTCGGGGTGCTCTGTGCAAAAGGGGCGATGGCTTTCCCGCAAACGGTCCTGCTTTTGACCATTGCCGCCAGCCTGGGCTGCTGGGTGAGTTACATTCAGGGGCGATGGCTGGGTAACACGCGAATCGTTCAGAACTGGCTTTCGCACCTTCCGGCCCATTACCACCAGCGAGCGCACCACCTTTTCCATAAGCATGGGCTTTCCGCCTTACTGATCGGCCGCTTTATCGCATTCGTACGCACCCTGCTGCCCACCATTGCGGGCTTGTCCGGCCTGAGCAGTACGCGCTTCCAGTTCTTTAACTGGATGAGCGGCTTGCTGTGGGTGCTGATCCTGACCACGCTCGGCTACGCGCTGGGTAAAACGCCGGTCTTTATGAAATATGAAGATCAGCTGATGTCTTGCCTGATGCTGCTGCCCGTCGTTCTGCTGGTGTTTGGCCTGGTCGGGTCCCTGGTCGTACTGTGGAAGAAGAAATACGGAGCCAGGGGTTAACGATGGTTATCTCCCCGCTCGCGCTGCGCCGCTTCTCTTACGCTATCGTCGCGCTGATGATGTTCAGCGCTCTTATCCTGCTGTGGTCTGCGCTACAGCATCAGGAGTCGACGCTGGCTATCCGTCCTGTGAGCCAGGGAACCAGCGTGCCGGATGGTTTTTCCATCTGGCATCATCTGGACGCAAACGGGATCCGCTTTAAGAGCATCACGCCGCAAGACGATGTGCTGCTGATAAAATTTGACTCCAGTGCGCAAAGCGCCGCGGCGAAAGCCGTGCTGGACCGCACGCTGCCGCAGGGTTACATCATTGCGCAACAGGATGATGACAGCCACGTAGCCTCCTGGATGTCACGGTTACGCGACACGTCGCATCGATTTGGTTAACGACTAAGATTCCGAATATTTTCACCTACTTTGGTGAAACTCCCGTTTACTTACTATGCTTAAGTACGCGGAGCACCCCTCAGATGTTCTCCGCATAGTTCTGGAACACGGCTTACGCCGTAACACAATGGAAGGTTTCTATAATGAAATACCGCATCACTCTGGCTCTGGCCCTTTTTTCTTTAAGCACAGCTTCCTTCGCTATGTCTCTTTGTCAGGAGAAAGAACAGGATATCCAACGCGAAATCAGTTATGCCGAAAAGCATAACAATCAGCACCGGATCGACGGGCTGAAAAAAGCGTTGAGCGAAGTGAAAGACAACTGTACGGACAGCAAGCTGCGTGCCGATCATCAGGAAAAAATCGCTGAACAGAAGGACGAGATAGCCGAGCGCCGTCAAGACCTACAGGAAGCGAAAGAGAAAGGTGATGCGGAAAAAATTGCCAAGCGCGAGAGGAAGTTGCAAGAGGCGCAGGACGAACTGAAAGCGCTGGAAGCTCGCGATTATTGAGTTAACGGAAATCTCAACAGGAGAGAATCATGTCAAAAGATACAACTTCAGAAAATCTGCGCGCTGAACTGAAATCCCTGGCGGACACCCTGGAAGAGGTGCTGAACTCTTCTGCGGATAAATCGAAAGAAGAAGTAAGTAAACTGCGCAGCAAAGCGGAGCAGGCACTGAAAGAGAGCCGTTACCGTCTGGGCGAAACCGGTGATGCGCTGGCGAAACAAACCCGCGAAGCGGCAGCGCGCGCAGACGAATATGTACGTGATAATCCATGGACGGGTGTAGGTATTGGCGCCGCAGTGGGTGTGGTGCTGGGTGTCCTGCTGACGCGTCGTTGATTATGGAAGATCCACGTCACGCACAAGGGCCTGCTAAAAACGTCCTCGGCATCGGCCAGCGTATTCTTACGACGCTGGTCGGGATTGCCGAAACGCGCGTCCGGCTTGCGGTAGTGGAGCTGGAAGAGGAGAAAGCCAACCTCTTCCAGATGCTGCTCATGCTTGGGCTTACGATGCTCTTTGCCGCGTTTGGTCTGATGAGCCTGATGGTGTTAATCATCTGGGCTATCGATCCACAGTATCGTCTGAACGCGATGATTGCGACTACCGTGGTTCTGCTGGTGGCGGCGCTGATAGGCGGTATCTGGACCCTGCATAAAGCGCGCACGTCGACCTTCCTGCGCCATACGCGCCAGGAGCTGGCCAACGACCGCGCCCTGCTGGAGGATGATAAGTCGTGAGCGACAAAGCCGAACGTCAAAAGCGGAAAGCGTATCTGTTGAGCCAAATCCAGCAGCAGCGGCTGGATTTGTCTGCCAGCCGTCGAGACTGGGTTGAAGCCACGCATCGGTTTGACCGCGGCTGGAACACGGTCCTGAGCCTGCGCTCATGGGCGCTGGTCGGCAGCAGCGTGATGGCGATCTGGTCGGTTCGGCATCCTAACATGCTGATCCGCTGGGCACGCCGCGGCTTTGGCGCCTGGAGCGCCTGGCGTCTGGTGAAAACCACGCTGCGACAACAGCAGTTGCGCTAGCCTTCTTGCCGGGTGACGCTGCGCTTACCCGGCCTACGATTGCGTGTAGGCCGGGTAAGGCGTAGCCGCTACCCGGCAAAACCCCCTCCCTTACTCAATATCTTTGAAGAAGATTAACAGTTTTCCTTGCTAACATTTGCCATCCGCCCCGTTTACACTCCTCTCCATCGACAGCAAAGACGCGGTATCTACCCGAATTTGCACGCAAATAACGTTTAGCCGCTGATGTGGTTTCCTGGAGAGTAAAATGAAAAAATTAGAAGATGTTGGTGTACTGGTAGCGCGTATTCTGATGCCTGTTCTGTTCATCACCGCAGGCTGGGGCAAAATTACCGGCTATGCGGGCACTCAGCAGTATATGGAAGCGATGGGCGTGCCGGGGTTCCTGCTGCCACTGACCATTCTGCTTGAGTTCGGCGGCGGCCTGGCAATCCTGTTCGGTTTCCTGACCCGCACCACGGCGCTGTTCACCGCAGGCTTTACCCTGCTGACCGCGTTCATCTTCCACAGCAACTTTGCGGAAGGCGTGAACTCCCTGATGTTCATGAAAAACCTGACCATCGCGGGTGGCTTCCTGCTGCTGGCTATCACGGGTCCGGGCGCCTACAGCATCGACCGTCTTGTGAATAAGAAGTGGTAAGCAGGCTATACTGATTACATTCAAAGCGAGGAGACATCTCCTCGCTTTTGCTATCTGACGGAGGAGTAAAAAATGGGACAACTCGTAGACGGCGTCTGGCAGGATGTCTGGTATGACACCAAATCCACCGGTGGACGCTTTAAGCGCTCTGTTTCGGCCTTCCGTAACTGGCTGACCGCCGACGGCGCACCCGGCCCGAGTGGCGAAGGGGGCTTTGCGGCGGAAAAAGATCGTTATCATCTGTATGTTTCTCTCGCCTGTCCGTGGGCGCACCGCACGCTGATTGTGCGCAAACTTAAAGGTCTCGAATCGTTAATTCCGGTTTCGGTGGTCAACCCGCTGATGCTGGAAAACGGCTGGACGTTCGACAGTGGCTTCCCGGCCGCGACGGGTGATGAGCTTTATCATCACGATTTCCTGTATCAGCTCTATCTGCGCGCCGATCCGCACTACACCGGACGCGTAACGGTGCCTGTGCTGTGGGACAAGAAAAACCAGACGATCGTCAGCAATGAATCCGCTGAAATCATTCGCATGTTCAATACCGCGTTTGACGCGCACGGTGCCCGCGCCGGGGATTACTACCCGGTTGAGCTGCGCGAGAAAATTGACGAGCTGAACGGCTGGATCTACGACAACGTTAACAACGGCGTCTACAAAGCGGGCTTTGCCACCAGTCAGGAAGCGTACGACGAAGCGGTCGGCAACGTGTTTGGATCCCTGGAGCGCCTGGAGCAGATCCTCGGCCAGCATCGTTATTTAGCGGGCGATCGCCTCACCGAAGCAGACATCCGCCTGTGGACGACGCTGATCCGCTTTGATCCGGTATATGTCACCCACTTCAAGTGCGACAAGCATCGCATCAGTGATTACCTGAACCTGCACGGTTTCCTGCGCGACATCTATCAGATGCCGGGGATTGCGGAGACGGTCAATTTTGACCATATTCGCACCCACTATTTCCGCAGTCATAAGACCATCAACCCAACGGGCATTATCTCCATTGGCCCGTGGCAGGACCTGGATGAACCGCACGGGCGCGACGTGCGTTTCGGATAATTATTTAGGGAATCAATTGATTCCCTTTTTTAATTCACAGCATACATCTATCCTTACCTCGATCGCTTAGAAAACAAGTGATTGACTGATTAAGAGGCAAGGAAAAATGGACTGGTATTTAAAAGTACTGCGCAACTACGTTGGATTTGGTGGCCGTGCCCGCCGTAAAGAGTACTGGATGTTCGTTCTGGTGAACTTCGTCCTGATTATGGTGCTGGGCATTGTGGACAAGATCCTCGGCTGGGAACGCGAGGGGGGTGAAGGCATTCTCACCACCATTTATGGTGTGTTAGTTCTGCTGCCTTCATGGGCCGTACTGTTTCGTCGTCTCCACGACACAGATCGTTCGGCGTGGTGGCTGCTGTTGCTGTTGATCCCGCTTATCGGCTGGATCGTGATTTTGATTTTCAACTGTCAGAGCGGAACGCCGGGCGAAAACCGCTTTGGTCCGGATCCTAAGGCAAGCGCGTAAATTCTGCCCGGTGGCGCATACGCTTACCGGGCCTACGCTTATTTGTTGTGGTGGGCAAAGAGCTTGGGAATTTCACGCAAACACCACGATTTGGCTTCGCCCATGCTGTCGCGACGCCACGCCATAATGATATCCACTTCGCTGGTGTATTCCGGGCTGACGACGCGCAGCCGCCCTTCTGCAATGTCCTTTTCGACAAACGGATACGGCATAGTCGCCACGCCCAGCCCCGCCAGGAGTGCCTGTCGCTTATCTTCCAGCGACGTTACCGTCAGTCGCGGCTGTTTATCCAGCAACTGTACCGTTAACACCGGGCGCTCTCGGGCGGTATCCGCGACCGCCACACCGCGGTATTTCACGCGCGTGACCTCAGAGAGCGGCTCCGGCTCCTGATGGATCGGGTGATCCGGGGCGGCGACGTAGACGTTCATCACGCTGTACAGTTTGCGCGAATTGATTTCTGACGATGAGCGGAAATGCATGTCCGGCGCAATCACGATATCCGCCCTGCCCGTCTCAAGACGCTCCCACGCCCCGGCCAGCACCTCAGTGATGATCGACAGCTGGGTATTGGCTTTCGCGGCCAGTCTGTCCACCAGCGGGAACAGCGCCTCGGTGGGCACCAGCGCTTCGGTCACCAGCGTCAGATGGGTTTCCCAGCCGCGGGCCAGCGCTTCGGCATCCGTCGTCAGCTTATCCGCCGCTTCCAGCAATACGCGGCCGCGCTCAAGCAGCATCCGCCCAACGTTGGTGAATTTTGTTCGATGACCGGAACGGTCAAAGAGCACAACATCCAGCTCCTCTTCCAGCTTTTGCATGGTATAGCTCAGGGCAGACGGAACGCGCCCCAGTTCATCTGCCGCCGCGGCAAAGCTGCCGCGCCTGTCAATCGCGTCCATAACGCGAAGCGCCTCAAGCGTCAATGCTCTCTCTTTAGCCATCTCGTTCTCATTCAGGAAATTTGAACATACCAGGCAGAATATCTGGCTAACAATGCAGCGTCCATACCTTTACCATTGATTTAGTGTAAAGAGAGGTCAAGTTTATGATTACGACAAGAACAGCGAAACAGTGCGGACAAGCCGATTTCGGTTGGTTGCAGGCCCGCTACACCTTTTCCTTTGGACACTACTTTGACCCTAAACTCCTCGGTTACGCTTCACTGCGCGTATTGAATCAGGAAGTGCTCGCCCCGGGCGCGTCCTTCCAGCCGCGCACGTACCCTAAAGTCGATATCCTGAACCTGATCCTGGAAGGCGAGGCAGAATACCGCGATAGCGAGGGCAATCATGTCCAGGCGAAGGCTGGCGAGGCGCTGTTAATTTCCACGCAGTCAGGTATTAGCTACAGCGAGCATAACCTCAGCAAAGATAAAACGCTGACCCGCATGCAGCTGTGGCTGGATGCCTGTCCGGAGCGGGAAAATCCGCTGGTGCAAAAAATCGATCTGAAGGGCGGTAAACAGCAGCTGATTGCCTCGCCAGACGGCAGCAAAGGCAGCTTGCAGTTGCGCCAGCAGGTGTGGTTGCACCATATCGAACTGAAAAAAGGTGAACAGGCGAGCTTCCAGCTTCATGGCCCGCGTGCCTATTTGCAGTCCATTCACGGAACGGTGCATGCGGTCACGCATACGGAAGAGAAAGAAGCGCTCACCTGCGGTGACGGGGCGTTTATTCGTGACGAAGCGAATATCACCCTGGTTGCCGATACGCCGCTGCGCGCGCTGCTGATTGATTTGCCGGTGTAAGATCAACACGCCCCCTCGCTCGATCGGTTCCCTCTCCCTATGGGAGAGGGTTAGGGTGAGGGGTAACGGGTTGGATTAAATCACAACACCTTACTCGCCATAATTTCAATGATCTGCCGGTCCGTCGCCTGCATTGAGCGGCACGCCAGGGCGCACAGGTTAGAGATAGACTGTTCCACGTCGTGCGCCACAATCCCCTCGTTACCCGTCACGGCAGTATCATCCAGCGCCATCATCACGGCTTTCCAGGCGCTGGTGACGCTGGTCGAGACCTTCATTGCGCAGCTGTTAGAGGCCCCATCGCAGATCATCCCGCTCACGTCGCCGATCATACTGCCGATCGCCATGGCAATGGTCTGGTAAGATCCGCCCATCAGCCACGCCATCCCCGCCGCAGCCCCCATTCCGGCCGTTGTCGCCGCGCACAACGCGGACAAGCGCGGAAGCTGGTAGTGGATATAGATAGCCGACAGATGCGAGAGCATCAGCGCCCGCGCCAGCCGTTCGTCATCGGCCTGAACGTGCTCAGCCACCACCACTACCGGCATGGTGGCGGTGATGCCCTGATTCCCGGAACCCGAGTTGCTCATCGCCGGCAGCGTCGCGCCTCCCATGCGGGCATCCGAGGCTGCGCTGGTGCGGATAATAATGTCTGAACCCAGATCCTGCGCCATCCAGCCGCGTGCGCGCTGTTTATTGAGCGTCGCGCCAATATGCAGCCCCCAGTTGCCACGCAAACCTTCGCGGGAGAGCGCATCGTTCAGCCGCCCCGCATCGAGGATAAAGCGGATCGCGTCGAACGGCACCTGCTCTACAAACTCAAGGATCTGCGACAGCGTGGTGGTCGAGAGTACCGCCAGCGGATCGTCGTTGTTCTGGCTCTGACGATCGTCAAGCCTGAAGCGCGTTTCGCCCTGACAAACTACCTCCACCACGCGAGTGTGCCCGCCAGCGATGGTCACCATCGCCGAGGATTCACCGACGTAAACGCAGGCGCGTGAATAGAGGATCTCCTCGCACGGCTCCTGCAATTTCACCTGCACCAGACCCGCGTTCAGCAGTGCTTTGGCGCGCGTTAGCGCCTCGGCCGACGCGTCTTTCAACACCTCCAGCCCGGCGTGTGCATTACCGCCTGTCGCCCCCAGCGCGGCCGCGATGGGTAAACCGACCATACCGGTGCCGGGCACCGTTACGCCAAGCCCGTTTTTCATCAGGTTCGGCGATACCCACGCCTCGATACGCGTCACCTCACCGTCAAGCTGTCCGGCAGCCATCGCGCACGCCAGCGCCAGCGAGACGGGTTCGGTACAGCCCAGCGCAGGCTTTACCTCTTCCTGCACAGCGCGAATAAAATGGTTCCATAAAGGATTAATTTGCTCAGACATCGTTACGACCTTATTTAACCTCATGAGAAGGCGAGGAAAGGAGAAACACAAAGCAGCAGCCCGGTAATCACAATAATCACCAGCGATACGCCTTTATATTTATGAAGTGCGGGCACTTTGTAGACCAGCCACGCCGGAATTAAGCAGCCCACCATCCCGAAAATAGGGCTACAGATGGAGGTGAAGCTCAGCACCGGCGCGTTTAACACAATCGCGCTCCAGGCCAGCAGGATAGCGAACAGCATAATCCCGCGCTGGACGGTGCTTTCATTGATTTTCTCCGCCGGCATTTTGCGGCGCAGGATGTTCATCACGATGCCCTGCGTCGCCTCACGAAAGCCGAGATAGACGCCAAAGAACGCGGTCATCACGGCAAAAATGTTGAGGATCACGCTGACGATTTTGACCCAGCCCGCACCGTCACCGCTGATGAACTGTGCTGCGATTGCCAGGGCGGAAATATTCTGCTCGTAGGCTTTTACCGCCTCGTCGTGCCCCATCGCCAGCGTAAAGGAGACCGCGTAGAAAAAGACCGTCACAAACAGCACGCCAAAAGCGATATTCATTGCCCGCAGCGCTTTATGACGCGCCACCTCAACGGATTTTTCCCGTGAACGATAGGAAATCACCATCGGGCTTAATGTCTGAATAAACAGAATGGAGGTTAAGGTGAAAGGCAGCGTAATAATGGCGTTTTTAATCAGCAGGCCCATCGGCGGCAGCATACCGACGTTGGCTAAATGCCAGAGGCCAATCATCGAAAGCCCCAGCGCCGCCACCACAAATAATTTGGTCAGCACCATCAGGCTGGAGACTTTAAACAGCAGTTTTTCACCGCGCGACGAAATGGCGACCAGAATGCAGATCAGGAATAAGCCGTAGAACGGATTTTCCGACAGCAAACCGTCGGTTACGCCGAAGGTGTGTAGGTAGGATGCGCTGTCGTTGGTGATAGCCGTGGAATAGACAAACATCCAGATCACCAGCATCACGAAATAAAGCGCACCCAATAAGATGCCCCAGTTTTTACCTAAATAACCGCTAATGACGCTCGGGTAATCTTTGCATTCCGGTGATTCCGCCAGCGTATTAATAAACAGGCGCTGGAACAGGTACATAGCCGGATAACCAATTATCGACGAGAGTAAAAACACCCACAGCCCCATTAACCCGACCTGCACAGGAAGAAAAACGATACCCGCGCCGATAGCCATCCCGATACTCATGATGACCCAGCCCGTATCGGTGCTGTCGAATTTGATCGCCTCTCGCCATTCGCTTTCGCTCATTCCCGCCCGCCTTGCCGCAGGGGAATCACTCACAATCACACTGCTGTTTGTTGCCATATTCATTGGGCACTCGCTTATTTTGTAGGGTAACTGGTTGTTTTTATAAGGTTCCGATCGCCAGCGATTGCGAGTCAGAGGGTGCAGGTGTGAGTTATTGATATGGGAAGATCATATCCGGAGCGCGGGAGAAAAAAGTCACAACTTTTATAGGGATTTTCTAAAGCGAGAGAATAATATTACTTCGGGATAGCAGAAAGGAGAGTAAGTTTTCTAAAATTGACGACGTTCACAAAATTAAAAGCCTCCCCATTTGAGGAGGCTGAAGATGAAGCCTGTATTACATCGCCTGCGTAAACGTCCTCGAAATCACGTCCTGCTGCTGCTCGCGCGTCAGGGCGTTAAACCGCACCGCATAACCTGAAACGCGGATCGTCAGGTTCGGATAGTTCTCCGGATGGGCGACGGCATCCAGCAGCATCTCCCGGTTCATCACGTTGACGTTCAGGTGTTGCCCGCCCTCAATGGTCGCTTCGTGGTGGAAGTATCCGTCCAGCAGCCCGACAAGGTTGGTTTTGCGCACCGGCTCGTCCTTGCCCAGTGCCTGCGGCACGATGGAGAAGGTGTAGGAGATCCCGTCTTTGGCGTAGGTGAACGGCAGCTTGGCGACCGAGGTTAACGACGCCACCGCCCCTTTTCTGTCGCGCCCGTGCATCGGGTTGGCGCCAGGCGCAAACGGCGTGCCGCCGCGACGTCCGTCCGGCGTGTTGCCGGTCTTCTGCCCGTAAACCACGTTGGAGGTGATGGTCAGGATCGACTGCGTCGGTACCGCGTTGCGGTACGTCGGCAGCGCCTGGATTTTCTTCATAAAGCGCTCAACCAGATCGCAGGCGATACTGTCCACGCGATCGTCGTTGTTGCCGTACTGCGGATAGTCGCCTTCGATGACGAAATCCACCGCCAGACCGGTGTGGTCGCGCACCGGTTTTACCGTGGCGTATTTGATGGCCGACAGGGAATCCGCCGCCACCGACAGCCCGGCAATGCCGCAGGCCATGGTGCGGTAGACGTCCCGGTCGTGCAGCGCCATCAGCGAGGCTTCGTAGCTGTATTTATCATGCATATAGTGAATGAGATTCAGCGCGCTGATGTACTGCACCGCCAGCCAGTCCATGAAGTGATCGAGGCTCGCCATTACGGTGTCGTAATCCAGTACCTCCTCCAGCAGCGGCTCGGTTTTCGGCCCCACCTGGATCTTCAGCTTCTCATCCACCCCGCCGTTGATTGCATACAGCAGCGTTTTCGCCAGGTTGGCGCGTGCGCCGAAGAACTGCATCTGCTTGCCGATCACCATCGGGCTGACGCAGCAGGCAATGGCGTAGTCGTCGCTGTTGAAGTCGGCGCGCATCAGATCGTCGTTCTCGTATTGCAGCGAGGAGGTGACGATCGACACCTGCGCGGCGTATTTCTTGAACGCGATCGGCAGTTGTTCGGACCAGAGGATCGTCAGGTTTGGCTCCGGCGCAGGCCCCATGGTGTGCAGGGTATGCAGGTAGCGGAAGCTGTTTTTGGTCACCAGCGTGCGGCCATCCAGCCCCATGCCGCCAATCACTTCCGTGGCCCAGATCGGATCGCCGGAGAAGAGCGTGTCGAACTCCGGCGTGCGCAGGAAGCGTACCATGCGGATCTTCATGATGAAGTGGTCGATCAGCTCCTGGGCCTGCACCTCATTCAGCCGTCCTGCCTGCATGTCGCGTTCAATGTAGATATCAAGGAACGAGGCCGTGCGCCCCAGCGACATCGCCCCGCCATTCTGGGATTTCACTGCGGCAAGGTAGGCAAAGTAGACCCACTGCACCGCTTCCTGCGCATTCATCGCCGGACGTGAAATATCAAAGCCATAGTTCGCCGCCATCTGCTGGATCTGGAGCAACGCACGTTTATGCTCCGCCAGCTCCTCGCGCAGGCGGATCGTGGCCTCCAGATCTTCTCCGCGCTCCAGTTTCCCCTGGAGATCGGCGAACTGAAGTTCACGCTCGCGCACCAGATAGCTGATGCCGTACAGCGCCACGCGACGGTAGTCGCCGATGATGCGTCCGCGCCCGTAGCCGTCCGGCAGACCGGTCAGCACCCCCGATTTGCGGCAGCGCATCATCTCCGGGGAGTAAACGTCAAACACGCCCTGGTTGTGGGTTTTGCGCAGGTCTGTGAAGAGATATTCAAACTGCGGATCCATCTCGCGACCGTAGGCTTCGAACGAGCTGCGGATCATGTTGATCCCGCCGTACGGATGCAGGGCGCGCTTGAGCGGCTTGTCGGTTTGCAGGCCAACGATCGTCTCCAGCTCCTGATCAATATAGCCCGGCCCGTGCGCGGTAATAGTAGTGGCGATGTTGGTGTCAAAATCCACCGGAGCGTGAGTAGCATTCTCCTGACGAATGCCGACCATCACCTTCTGCCACAGCGCCGTCGTTGCTGGCGTCGCCTGCGCGAGGAAAGCTTCATCGCCTTCATAAGGGGTGTAGTTATGCTGAATAAAATCGCGCACGTTAATGGCGTTTTTCCATTCTTCACCGCGAAACCCGGCCCATGCGTCGCTGTAAGGCGCGACGCCCGTATCGATTGTTACTTTCATCAGATTCTCGCTTTATCAGGCGTAAGCCGCAGCCGGAGTAACCTTCCCAAGACGGAGGGCGTCCAGTGCGATCATTTTTTCTTCATTGGTAGGGATCACCGCGCAGGCCGCGCGGGACGACTCGGTGGAGATCACGCGCTCGCCCGCGCTGCCCGGCAGGGCATTTTTGGACTCGTCGAGGATGATGCCAAACACCTTCAGGTGGTCCACCACCAGCGCGCGGATAAGCACGGAGTTCTCACCGATCCCGCCGGTAAACACCACGCCATCCAGACGGTGCAGGGACGCGGCATGACCGGCGATATGTCGCGCAATCCGGTGGACGAAGGTCTTTATTGCCAGCCGCGCCCGCTCGCTGCCGTCATGCCAGGCTTTCTCCAGCGCGCGCAAATCGGAGGAGATGCCAGAGATCCCCAGCAGCCCGGACTCTTTGTTGACCACGCGCTCCAGATCCTCGAACGACTGGCCGGTCTGCCGGGCAATCCACGCCATCGCGCCAAAATCCACGTCGCCGCAGCGCGTGCCCATCACCAGTCCTTCAAGCGGCGTCATCCCCATGGACGTGTCCACGCTTACGCCGTTACGCACCGCGCAGATGGACGCCCCGTTGCCGAGATGGGCAATCACCAGGCCGCTGTCATCGGGAGAGAGCCCGAGCAGCGCGTGCGCCTGCGCCGACACGTAGCGGTGAGAGGTGCCGTGGAAACCGTAGCGGCGCACGCCCAGCTCTTCAAAATAGCGGTACGGCAAGCCGTACAGATACGCCTGCGGCGCCATGGTCTGGTGGAAGCTGGTATCAAATACCGCCACCTGCTGCACGCCGGGGAACAGGCGCCCGGCGGCTTCCACGCCGCTCAGGTTGGCGTAGTTATGCAGCGGCGCCAGCGGGGAGACCTGGCGGATCTGCGCCATCACCTCTTCCGTGATCAGGGTCGACTCGCTGAAGAGGTCGCCGCCGTGGGCAATGCGATGGCCAATCAAGGCCACGCTGCCCATCAGGTTGCGTTTCTCCAGCTCCAGGGCGATGGCGGCCAGCGCCCCTTCGTAGTCCTGGTGAGCCAGTCTGACCGGCTCCCCCCCATTCACGGAAATAAAGGCTTTTTCTGTGTTGATGCCGTCCGCAATGCCCGTCATCAGGGCATCGCAGCCTGCGGCGTCCAGCACCGAGAACTTAACAGAGGACGATCCGCAGTTAATGACCAGTACTACCGGAAACTCAATCATGGTATGGCTCCGCTCTTCCTGAGCTTTGGTTTAAAACAGTTTGTACACGATGTTCAGAATGGTCAGCAGTCCGACCACGGTTACGAAGATGTTCTCGGTCCGGCCTTTATATTTCGCCAGCGCAGGCGCCTTGCGGATGGCGTACATCGGCAGCAGGCACAGCAGAGAGGCGATAATTGGCGCACCCATGGCTTCAATAAGGTCCAGGATGTTCGGGTTGGCGTAGGCCACAATCCAGGTGGAGCCCATGATGAAGACCATGCTGATGGTGTTCAGCTTGCCCACGGAGACTTTCTTCTTGTCGCCCTTGTAACCGAACTTGAGGATCAGACCGTTCAGCCCCTCCAGCGTGCCCAGATAGTGGCCGAAGAAGGATTTAAAGATAGCGACCAGCGCGATGATGGAGGCGCCGTATTCCAGCACCGTGGCGAACGTGGATTTACTGCCTGACATCGACGCGAAGTGGTTCGCCAGGTAAGAGAGCACCGGAATGTTCTGCGCTTTGGCGTCCGCCATGTTCTGCGGAGAGAGCGTAAACAGGCAGCTAAAGGCGAAGAACATCACCACCGCCACCATCAGCAGGCTGGCGCGACCAATGATTTTGGAACATTTCTGCTCGGTAAACTCTTTCCCGAACTCTGGTTCGTACTCTTCGCGTTTGGAGACCACAAACGAGGAGACGATAGGCGAGAAGTTGAAGGAGAAGACCATGATGGAGATCCCCAGCCATACCGTGACCAGAATGCCGTCATGACCGGTGAAGGCGATATCGCTCAGGTTAACCTGGTCGATCACCGCCGAGTTCCAGTACGGGATCAGCGAGAGAGAAATCAACACCAGGCTGGCGATGAACGGGAACACAAGGTAGCTCATCACTTTCACCATCAGGTCTTTACCGAACCAGATAACAAAAGCCATCAGCAGCAGCAGGAATAGCGCCACCACGCCGCGGTTCAGGGCGGGCATCTGGAGCTGGTTTTCCCAGAAGGTCATAAAGGTGTTGGTAATGGTGACGCCGTAAATCCACAGCAGCGGGCAAATGGCAAAGAAGTAGAGGAAGGTGATCACCACCCCGCCGGTCTTACCAAAATGCTCCTCCACCGTTTCGGTGATGTTACCGGAGACGTTACTGCCGGACAAACACAGACGCGCCAGCGCGCGGTGGCAGTAAAACGCAATCGGGAACGCGAGTACCAGCATCAGCAGGATAGGGATCAGGCCGCCAAAGCCTGCACGGATGGGGAAGAACAGCACGCCTGCGCCAATGGCGGTACCAAACAGGCCGAGCGTCCAGGTGGTATCCGATTTACGCCAGGTGGACGTTTTTGTCTGGCCAACGATAATGCTTTCTGTGTTGCTCATAAGTCATCCTTTATGCGTCAACGAAGCCGGTAATTTGGGAAACACGGGAGAGATCGATATTGCCGCCGGAAATAATGCAGACGGTTTTTCGGCCCTGAATATAGTGGTCCAGCTTGCCGCTTAATAACGCCGCGCACGCCAGCGCACCGGCACCTTCCGTGACCACCTTATTTCGCTGAATAAGCGCGATCATGCTGTTGCGAATCTCGTCTTCGCTGACCAGCACAATGTCATCGACTAATTCACGAACAATTTCGAAGGTTAAATTACCTGGGCGAGACACGTCGCAGCCGTCAGCTAATGTGCCGGTAACACGATGACTGGTTATTTCTCCGGCCTGATACGATGCCGCCATTCCGTGCACATTTTCAGACTGCACGCCGATAATATTGATAGTTGGGTTGATGGATTTAATTGCTGTCGCAATACCGGCAATTAAACCGCCGCCGCCGATGGGGACAATCACGTTATCCACGTCATATAAATCTTCGAGGATTTCCAGGCCGATGGTGCCCTGGCCGGCAATGACTTTCGGATCGTCGTAAGGCGGGATAAAAATGCGCCCTTCCATCTCGACGATTTCGCTCACTTTGGCGATGGTGTCGTTAAAGTTCTCGCCGTGCAGCACCACTTCGGCAGAGTAGTCACGCGTGGCGGCAACCTTGGATTTCGGCGCGCCCATCGGCATGACCACTTTGCCGTCGATGCCGAGCATGGCGCAGGAGAGAGAGACCCCCTGCGCGTGGTTCCCTGCGGAACAGGCCACCACGCCCTTGCGTTTTTCCGCATCGGTCAGCGAGCTTAATTTATTAAACGCCCCACGTATTTTAAACGAACCGGTACGCTGCATATTTTCAAATTTCAGGAATATCTCACCCTTACACCGTTCGCTCAGATAATTCGAGCGCGGCATACCGGTTTTATAGATCTTTCCCGCCAGTCTTTTTCTGGCGTCCTGAATATCTTCAATGGTCACCGGGAGATCGTAAGTAATGTGCATAATATCCTCGTTATAATAATTCATTGTTTTCAGGCAAAGTCAGGGTATCAGAGCGTTAAAAGCGTCGCTCCGGGTGTTTTAAATCATCATTATTTCTATCGTCGTTTTTCGATATTCATCGACGAATATTGTTTTGCCAGTTCAACTAATACTGACGCCGATTTTTTAATACTGTAATTTTTTGACCACACGGCGGCATAACGCGCCACGGGTAATTCATCTTCCACCGGCAGAACAATAAACTGGTCCGAGCCGAATGGCGCAATCATGTCACGGGGGATCACCGTCAGGTAATCGGCATTGAGGACAAGGTTATAGATGGTGACGACGGAATCGGTCTGGACGATGTTTTCAATGCTGATGTGGTTGTCTTGCAGGGTGGTCAGGAGTTCGTTGTAGTAGCCCATATCGGTTTGCGGCATCACCCACTGCTCGTGCGTGAGCGATGCCAGTCTGGTCGGGCCGGTGCACGTTCGTGATTTACTCGCCACCAGCACAAACTCGGATTCAAACAGTGGCTCAACGTGAAGATCCTGAAGCTGCATCCCGTCGCTCAGCGTGCCGATGGCGAAATCCAGCCGGCCATCGCGAATGGCGGGCAGGAATGAAGAGAGCTGCGCTTCATACATTGAGACGCGCGCTTTCGGGAACACTTCCTTGAATTTTTTGATCATCCCGGACAGGAAGGTGAAGCCAATCAGCGACGGATAGCCAAAAGAGACGTCCATGACGGTACTGAAACTGAGGCTGTTAATCTCGCTCACCATGTTTTTCATTTCGCGGGTGATCGACTCAGCGTAGGACAGCAGCACCTGACCGGCGGCAGTGAGTTTTACGCCGGTGTTCTTACGCACCATCACTTCCACCCCAAAGTAGGATTCGATGTCGCTGATGATTTTGCTGACGGCAGGTTGCGTCAGCCCCAGTTGTCTTGCAGCAGAACCTATGGAGCCACTTTTGATGACTTCCTGAAATACCACGAGGTGCTGTGTTTTCGGTAGAATAATAGTATTCATAATATTCTGCGCTTATTTCCCTATGACGCAGCGGATTCTACCCAATATTGTTTCAGGGGGTATGTGCTGTTACTCACAATTTGCCAGGACGCTCTGTTTTCAATCGCACCAGAAATCTATTTATGCCTTTATAAATCAAATGCTTATCACAATAAAAATACGCATTTACGCTGATATTGATCAATAAAAAACGCGGTAATAAATTTATTTTATGGCAATAACCAGCGTGAATTTTTTTGCTTTAAAAATATTAATAAAGGCTATCTTTCAGGCAATTAAAGGTTAATAAAACACCATTATTCCTTTAAAACATTTTTGTGGTTTATCAACTTTACCAGGAATATTTATTCACTTTCCGGTTAAAGAGTGGGATATATCACACATTCACCAGAAGAATGTTTTTAGATTCAATATTAAATTATCAAATGAATAACATTCGGCATCACTGACTAAACATTTACAACATCTTATCAACACTAAAATTTTCTAATTTTATAGCGTTAAATTTTGTGATTACGATCATGCGCAGCAGATGAGAGGAACACACAGTCAGGCAAATAGTGAAATGTGCTTAGCGTCGCAAAATTGAGAATTGATGTCGTTTGGCGCTTCGCTTACCCGGCCTGCAACCTTCTGAAAGCAAAAACCCCGCCGAAGCGGGGTTTCGTAAGAAGTTGAAGCTGACCGATAAGCCGGGTTCTGTCGTGGACAGTCATTCATCTAGGCCAGCAATCGCTCACTGGCTCAAGCAGCCTACCCGGGTTCAGTACGGGCCGTACCATGTGAACCCCTATTTGGCCTTGCTCCGGGTGGAGTTTACCGTGCCACGGACTGTTACCAGCCGCGCGGTGCGCTCTTACCGCACCCTTTCACCCTTACCTGATCCCGCTTGCGCGGGCCATCGGCGGTTTGCTCTCTGTTGCACTGGTCGTGGGTTTCCCCCCCAGGCGTTACCTGGCACCCTGCCCTGTGGAGCCCGGACTTTCCTCCCCTCCGCCCGTCTCCCCCAAAAGGGACGACGACGAAGCGGCGACTGTCTGGTCAGCTTCGGCGCGCAGTATAGAGGGTTTGCGCGCCGCTGTCACCCCTGGCTACGCATGCCTACCTGCAATGTGGCCGCGATATTCCGCGAGGCGCGGTAAATGTTGTCATACGCTCCCTGGAACGCCTCTTCCAGTGAACCGATACTGGTCAGTACGCTGAACACCGCGTCGATGCCGTACTGATGCACCACACCCACATCCTGCGTCAGACTTCCGGCAATCCCGATCACCGGCTTATGGTATTTTTTGGCGACGCTCGCCACGCCTACGGGCACTTTGCCATTAATGCTCTGGCTGTCGATGCGCCCTTCCCCGGTCAGCACCCACGTGCAATCGTGAATATGTTCTTCAAGATTGAGCGCCTGAGTGACAATCTCGATGCCGCTTTTCAGCTCAGCGCCCAGGAAGGCCATCAGCGCTGCGCCCATGCCGCCCGCGGCGCCAGCCCCCGGAACCCGGTTGACGTCAATGCGCAGCGATTTTTTGATCACCCCGGCGTAGTGGCTAAGATTGGCGTCGAGTTCGAGGATCATCTCCTCCGTGGCGCCTTTTTGCGGGCCAAAGATACGCGACGCGCCGCTTTCACCGACCAGCGGATTCGTCACGTCACAGGCGACGCGGATTGCGCATCCCTGAAGACGCGGATCGAGATCGGAAATATCAATCCGGTTAAGCGCCATCAGGCTGCCGCCGCCGTAGCCGATCTCCGTCCCGTTCGCATCCGTAAACTTCGCGCCCAGCGCCTGCATCATACCCGCGCCCCCATCGTTGGTTGCGCTCCCGCCGATACCGATAATGATGTTGCGCGCGCCTTTATCCAGCGCGCTGAGGATCAGCTCCCCCGTCCCGCGCGACGTCGTGACCAGCGGGTTACGCTGCGCGGGAGGAACAAGCACCAGGCCGCTGGCGGCGGCCATCTCGATAAACGCGGTGGTACCGTCGCCCGAGATCCCCCAACTGGCCTTCACCTTTTCCCCTAACGGGCCGGTGACGACAGCCTGCTGCCAGGTGCCCTGCGTCGCGGCGATCATCGCTTCAACCGTACCTTCTCCGCCGTCAGCAACGGGAACAGACACGTAATGAGCGTCGGGGAAAATTTCCCGAAATCCTTTTTCTATCGCCTGCGCCACCTCGGTGGCAGACAGGCTTTCTTTATAAGAGTCTGGCGCGATTACGATTTTCATAGTTGTATGCCTGAGCCGTAGGCCCGGTAAGCGTAACGCCACCGGGCGGGACGTCATTAGCGAGCAATTTCAACCTTCGCCAGTTTTTCGTAATAGCACGCTAACGCGCTGTGATCGGCGGTGCCCAGACCGTCCGCACGCAGCGCCTGCATCATCTCCATGACGGCGGCAGTCAGCGGCAACTGCGCGCCCACGCCGTGGGAGGTATCCAGCGCATTCGCCAGATCCTTAATGTGCAGATCGATGCGGAAGCCCGGCCTGAAGTTACGATCCATCACCATCGGCGCCTTGGCATCCAGCACGGTGCTGCCCGCCAGACCACCGCGAATGGCCTGATAGACCAGATCCGGATTAACGCCCGCTTTGGTGGCCAGCGTCAGCGCTTCGGACATGGCCGCGATGTTTAACGCCACAATCACCTGGTTTGCCAGCTTGGTGACGTTGCCTGCGCCAATTTCACCGGTGTGCACCACGGAGCCAGCCATGGCTTTCATCAGGTCGTAGTATTTGTCAAACACGGCTTTATCGCCCCCCACCATCACCGACAAGGTGCCGTCGATGGCTTTCGGTTCGCCGCCGCTGACCGGCGCATCCAGCATTTCCACGCCTTTCGCTTTCAGCGCCTCGCTGATTTCGCGGCTTGCCAGCGGTGCGATAGAACTCATGTCGATCACCACCAGACCCGGCTTCGCGCCGTCGATAATGCCGTTCTCACCCAGCGCCACCTCTTTCACGTGCGGGGAGTTTGGCAGCATGGTGATAATTACGTCGCACTGCTCAGCAATCGCTTTTGCGGTTGTCGCCGTTTCTGCGCCAGCCGCAATCACCTCTGCCACCGCGTCTGAATTCCGATCTAAAACCACCAGTGAGTAACCTGCTTTGATGAGGTTTTTGCTCATTGGTTTGCCCATGATACCCAGGCCAATAAAACCCACTTTCAGCGTCATAATCTGTTTCCTCAATGATGGTTATTTTTTAAAAGCGTCCGCTAATTTCTGCGTGGCGGCGCGGAATACGCCGAGATCGCTGCCCACGGCGACAAACGTTGCGCCCCACTCCAGGTAGCGGCGGGCATCGGCTTCCACTGGCGCCAGAATGCCGCACGGTTTACCGTGCGCTTTGGCACGGGCAAAAATGTGCTGAATTGCGCGCTGCACGTCCGGATGGCTGGCGTTGCCCAGATGACCAAAGGCGGCCGCCAGATCGCTCGGGCCGACGAAAATGCCGTCTACCCCCTCCGTCGCGGCAATAGCGTCGACGTTATCGACCCCCTGCTGGCTCTCGACCTGAACCAGAATGGTGATGTTCTTGTTGGACTGGGCGAAATAGTCCGGCACGGTGCCAAACATGTTGGCGCGGTGCGAGACGGACACGCCGCGGATCCCTTCCGGTGGATAGCGGGTCGCCGCCACGGCCAGCACCGCTTCTTCTTCCGTTTCAACAAACGGGATCAGAAAGTTGTTGAAGCCGATATCCAGCAGACGCTTGATGATCACCGGCTCGTTGGTGGGCACACGCACCACCGGCGCGCTGTGGCTGCCTTTCAGCGCCATCAGCTGCGGAATAAACGTGTTGATATCGTTTGGCGCATGTTCGCCGTCCAGCACCAGCCAGTCGAACCCGGCCAGGCCCAGCACTTCGGTGCTGATGGGGTTGGCCAGCGCAGACCAGCAGCCAATCTGAATCTGGTGCGCCGCGAGGGCCGCTTTAAATTTATTCGGGAAGATGTCGTTACTCATTACTTATACCTTTTTTAATTCCGCAGTTTTAGCCAGTAGCTTTTCTTATTTATTCCGACTCAGCGTCAGCGTTATATTTATTTTCCTGACTGAATTTTGGCGTTATAAAATCGTCATTCAGTATAATCGTCACCACCCGGCAGCACATTGTCTCAATGCTCAATTATCCAACGGGAGTAGCACGCTATTTTGAGCATATGCCCAACACAGTGGGCGCTGATGCACAGAATCAACGATTAGTGGTTCGGGAGCGATCGCTATCACATTCTCACCTTTCCTCTCCTGGCATTCTTTATTTCCTCAATAAGAAACAATTAACCATCTGGCTATATTTAGTATCAGATATTTTGCTGGAGAAGAGTGAACAATGGCCGATATTGAAATTCGACAGGCGTCGCCGACGGCGTTCTATATAAAAGTGCACGATACCGATAACGTGGCGATTATTGTCAACGACAATGGCTTAAAAGCTGGCACCCGCTTTCCGGATGGCCTGGAGCTGATTGAGCACATTCCGCAGGGGCATAAAGTCGCACTGGTCGATATCCCGGCGCAGGGCGAAATCGTGCGCTACGGCGAAGTCATCGGCTATGCGGTGCGCGCTATCCCGCAGGGTAGCTGGATTGAGGAGTCGCTGGTTGAGCTGCCCACCGCCCCGCCGCTGGAGTCGTTGCCGCTGGCTACCCGCGTCCCTGAGCCGTTGCCTCCGCTGGAGGGTTATACCTTCGAGGGTTACCGCAACGCGGATGGCAGCGTGGGAACCAAAAACCTGCTTGGCATCACCACCAGCGTGCATTGCGTGGCGGGCGTAGTGGATTATGTGGTGAAAATTATTGAGCGCGATCTGTTGCCGAAATACCCCAACGTTGACGGCGTGGTGGGTCTTAACCACCTGTACGGCTGCGGCGTGGCGATCAACGCGCCCGCAGCGGTCGTGCCGATCCGCACGATTCACAATATCGCCCTTAACCCAAACTTTGGCGGTGAGGTCATGGTGATTGGTCTCGGCTGTGAAAAATTGCAGCCAGAACGCCTGTTGCAGGGTACGGAGGATGTGAAAGCCATTCCGGTTGACGATGCCAGTGTTGTGCGACTTCAGGATGAACACCATGTCGGCTTCAGATCGATGGTCGACGACATTTTACAGGTGGCAGAGCGCCATCTGGAGAAGCTGAACAAACGCCAGCGTGAAACCTGCCCGGCCTCTGAACTGGTCGTTGGGACACAGTGTGGCGGCAGCGATGCGTTTTCCGGCGTCACCGCTAACCCGGCGGTAGGTTATGCCTCCGATCTGTTCGTGCGCTGCGGCGCCACGGTGATGTTCTCCGAAGTCACCGAAGTACGTGATGCTATCCACCTGCTCACGCCGCGCGCCGTCAACGAAGAGGTGGGCAAACGCCTGCTGGAGGAGATGGCCTGGTACGATAACTATCTCGACATGGGCAAAACCGACCGCAGCGCCAACCCGTCTCCGGGTAACAAGAAAGGCGGCCTGGCGAACGTGGTGGAAAAGGCCCTCGGGTCGATTGCCAAATCCGGCCAGAGCGCGATTGTGGAAGTGCTCTCCCCTGGCCAGCGACCAACCAAACGCGGTCTGATCTACGCGGCAACGCCTGCCAGTGATTTCGTTTGCGGCACCCAGCAGGTAGCGTCCGGCATTACGGTACAGGTCTTTACCACCGGGCGCGGCACGCCGTACGGCCTGATGGCGGTACCGGTGATCAAAATGGCGACCCGCACCGAGCTGGCAAACCGCTGGTATGACTTAATGGATATCAACGCGGGCACCATCGCCACCGGGGAAGAGAGTATTGAAGAGGTGGGCTGGAAGCTGTTCCACTTCATTCTGGATGTGGCAAGCGGGCGGAAGAAAACCTTCTCCGATCAATGGGGATTGCATAACTCGCTGGCGGTGTTTAACCCGGCGCCGGTGACCTGATGGCCCCTCACCCTGCCCTCTCCCCACCGGGGAGAGGGTAAAAAACCGCACCGGGCAGTCCCCTCTCCCCTATGGAGCTGAGGGTTCCCCACAAAATAATGCCTGCACAGACGGCCCCCTCTCCCTTGAGGGAGAGGGCTGGGGTGAGGGGGAACATACGGCTCTGGTGGTCATTCCGTTCACTTTATGTTCCTTGCTACTCTGTCACGACATGACCGGTGAACGTGCCAGGGTGGCTCAGTCGCCACCACCCTGGCGACCCGGGCTTCCGGCGGTAAATCGCCGCTTCGCGGTGCCTTCGGCATATTCCTTCCGGCTTATCGGGGACGGGCGGAGGTAACATCCCTGTAAAGCCCGCCCTCTCGGCGCATCCCTGCGCCTCGCCCCGGCCTACAGGAAACGCCTCAGCGATTTACAGCCGGACCGAGGCATCGCTGAAAGCCCTCAGTTATTCTGAGGCAACGTTATCGCTTTTGCTTTCAAATTACTGGGGAACCCTCTCCCTATGGGGAGAGGGTTAGGGAGAGAGGAAAAGCCCCTTTAGACCAGCACCACATCGATCCCGCTTTTGCGTAATCCTTCAAGGCTTTCCGCCGGAATGCCTTCATCAACGATAATCATGTCGATCCGCTGAGTATCAATGATTTTATGCAGGCTTGAACGGTTAAACTTGCTGGAGTCAGTGACAACGATAATACGCTCCGCCACCTCGCACATTTTGCGGTTCAGACGGGCTTCATCCTCGTTATGCGTACTCACCCCCCGGTCGAGATCGATGGCATCGACGCCCAGGAAAAGCAGGTCAAAATGATAATTCTGTAAGGACTGCTCCGCCTGGTCGCCGTAGAAGGACTGCGACTGACGGCGCAAGTGCCCGCCGGTCATCAGCAGCTCCACGCCCTCCGCTTCCAGCAGCGCGTTTGCCACGTTCATCCCGTTGGTCATGGCAATGACATCGGTGTGCTGGCGCAGCATGCGGGCAATTTCAAAGGTTGTGGTGCCGGAGTCCAGAATAATGCGGTGACCCGGCTTCACCAGTTCAGCCGCCGCCTGCGCGATGCTGCGCTTCACTGCCGTATTAAGGGAACTTTTGTCCTCAACGGACGGCTCCACGCCGGGGGCATTGCCTTCGCAAATCAGCGCGCCGCCGTAAGCGCGAACGGCAATCCCCTGCTTTTCCAGAAAGGCCAGATCGTTACGGATCGTCACCGTCGACACGCCGAATAAAAGAGAAAGATCGTTAACCTGCACGCTTCCCTGCGCCCGCAACCGCTGAATGATCTGCTCTCGCCTTTCACTGGTGCCGGTGATGCGCTTCTCTGCGGATGAATCGGTGCTGCTCATACGAGCTCCTTAGTAAATACACTTTCGTTTCATTTCGTTTTGCTTATTAACGCCTTTCTTTTGAGGGAATGCAAGCCCTGTATGGTGTGCGGACGCAAGCTTAATCGCCGCTGAAACCTTTCATTATGTTTCTTTTGTGAAACAGATCGGAAAACTATTATCTTTCGTTTTATTTTTACCTCACCATAATGCAGTATCAAATGAAACAAAACGAAAGATGAATACCAACACCATCCGAAATGGAGAGGAAAGTGAAACATCTGACAGAAATGGTGGAACAACATAAACGGGGGAATACAAACGGGATTTATGCCGTCTGTTCCGCACATCCACTGGTACTTGAAGCTGCTCTACGTTACGCCCATTCACAACAGACGCCCCTGCTGATAGAAGCCACCTCAAACCAGGTGGATCAGTTTGGCGGTTATACCGGTATGACGCCCGCCGATTTTTATGGGTTTGTCTGCAAGCTGGCGGGATCTCTTGGTTTCCCCACCTCGCAGCTGATCCTTGGCGGCGATCATTTAGGTCCAAACCGCTGGCAAAACCTGCCGGCTTCGCAGGCGATGGCGAACGCCGACGATCTGATCAGAAGCTACGTGGCGGCCGGATTTAAAAAAATTCACCTCGATTGCAGCATGTCCTGCGAAGACGACCCGGTTCCGTTAACCGATGCAATCGTTGCCGGGCGTGCCGCTCGGCTGGCTAAAATTGCCGAAACCACCTGTCTCGAGCAATTTGGCGTAGCCGATCTGGTCTACGTTATCGGCACGGAAGTTCCGGTTCCCGGTGGGGCACACGAGACGCTGACCGAGCTTGAGGTCACCACGCCAGAGGCGGCACGCGCCACGCTTGAGGCACACCGCCACGCATTCGAGAAGGAAGGGTTAAGCGACATCTGGCCGCGCATTATTGGCCTGGTGGTTCAGCCTGGCGTTGAGTTCGACCATGCGCAGGTTTGTGACTATCAACCGCATAAAGCCGTCGCGCTGAGCGAGATGGTTGAAGCCTACGACACGCTTGTATTTGAAGCACACTCTACCGATTACCAGACGCCGCAGGCGCTGCGCCAGTTGGTGAAAGATCACTTCGCCATTCTGAAAGTCGGCCCTGCGCTAACCTTCGCGCTGCGCGAAGCGCTGTTCTCACTGGCAGCAATTGAAGAAGAGCTGCTGCCGGCAAAAGCCTGCTCAGGGCTGCGTCACGTCCTGGAAAACGTGATGCTAGATCGCCCGGAATACTGGCAAAGCCACTATCACGGCGACGGCAATGCCCGTCGCCTGGCGCGCGGTTACAGCTATTCCGACCGCGTGCGCTATTACTGGCCAGACAGCCAGATTGACGACGCCTTTGAGCGGCTGGTACGCAACCTGGCGGATGAACCGATCCCGCTGCCGCTGATCAGCCAGTATCTGCCGTTGCAGTACAGCAAAGTTCGCGATGGCGCTCTCAGGTCCACACCACGGGAACTCATCCTCGACCACATTCAGGACATACTCCAGCAGTACCATGCCGCCTGCGAAGGCGTAACGACTCAACACGCATAATTAAAAAGAGGAAAACGCTATGCCAAACATTGTCTTATGCCGCATTGATGAACGCCTGATCCACGGTCAGGTGGGCGTACAGTGGGTGGGGTTTGCGGGGGCGAACCTGGTGCTGGTGGCAAATGACGAGGTTGCAGACGATCCGGTTCAGCAAAACCTGATGGAGATGGTGCTGGCGGAAGGCATCGCCGTGCGTTTCTGGTCCCTGCAAAAAGTGATCGACAACATTCATCGCGCCGCCGACCGGCAGAAAATTCTGCTGGTCTGTAAAACACCGGCTGATTTTTTAACGCTGGTCGAGGGCGGCGTGCCCATCACCCGTATTAACGTCGGAAATATGCATTACGCCAGTGGCAAACAGCAAATTGCCAAAACGGTATCTGTAGACGCGAACGATATCGCCGCGTTTAACGGCCTGAAGGCGGCCGGAGTGGAATGCTTCGTTCAGGGCGTTCCAACAGAGACTGCTTTGGATCTCTTTAAACTGCTCTGAGGGATTCACAATGGAAATCAGTCTGTTGCAGGCTTTCGCGCTGGGGCTTCTCGCCTTTATAGCGGGCCTGGATATGTTTAACGGCTTAACACACATGCACCGTCCAGTGGTGCTCGGGCCACTGGTTGGCCTGATTCTGGGCGATTTGCACACCGGAATTCTGACCGGCGGTACGTTAGAACTGGTCTGGATGGGACTCGCGCCGCTGGCGGGCGCGCAGCCGCCAAACGTGATTATCGGCACCATCGTTGGCACCACATTTGCCATTACTACAGGCGTGAAGCCGGATGTCGCCGTTGGGGTCGCCGTGCCGTTTGCCGTGGCGGTTCAGATGGGGATCACCTTCCTCTTCTCGGTGATGTCCGGCGTGATGTCCCGTTGCGATCGCATGGCGGCTAACGCAGACACCCGTGGTATTGAACGGGTCAACTATCTGGCACTGCTGGCGCTCGGCGTCTTCTACTTCCTGTGTGCATTTCTGCCCATCTACTTCGGGGCTGAACATGCGAAAACCGCCATTGACGTGCTGCCGGAACGTCTGATCGACGGTCTCGGCGTCGCGGGCGGCATCATGCCAGCGATCGGCTTCGCCGTGCTGCTGAAGATCATGATGAAAAACGTTTACATCCCTTACTTCATTATCGGCTTTGTCGCCGCGGCCTGGCTGAAACTCCCGGTGCTGGCGATTGCCGCGGCTGCGCTGGCGATGGCGCTGATCGACCTGCTGCGCAAATCGCCTGAACCCACGGCGCCTGCGGCCCAGAAAGAGGAATTTGAAGATGGCATCTAATCACACCACCCTGCCGGGCGTATCTGAAAGTGAAGAGACACTGCTGACCGGCGTGAATGAAAACGTCTACGAAGACCAGAGTATTGGCGCTGAGCTAACGAAAAAGGATATTAACCGTGTCGCCTGGCGTTCCATGCTGCTACAGGCCTCGTTTAACTACGAGCGTATGCAGGCCTCCGGCTGGCTGTATGGGCTACTGCCCGCGCTGAAAAAGATCCACACCAATAAGCGGGACCTGGCGCGCGCCATGAAAGGCCATATGGGTTTCTTTAACACCCACCCGTTCCTGGTGACCTTCGTCATCGGCATTATTCTGGCAATGGAGCGTTCCAAGCAGGATGTGAACAGCATCCAGAGCACTAAAATTGCCGTCGGCGCACCGCTCGGTGGCATTGGTGACGCCATGTTCTGGCTGACCCTGCTGCCCATCTGCGGGGGGATTGGCGCCAGCCTGGCGCTACAAGGCTCCATTCTTGGCGCGGTGGTCTTTATCGTGCTGTTTAACGTGGTGCATCTCGGCCTGCGTTTTGGTCTGGCGCACTATGCCTACCGAATGGGTGTCGCCGCGATCCCGCTGATCAAGGCCAACACCAAAAAGGTTGGTCATGCTGCGTCCATTGTCGGGATGACAGTGATTGGTGCGCTGGTGGCAACCTATGTGCGCCTGAATACCACACTCGAGATTAAAGCCGGGGATGCAGTCGTCAAACTGCAAACCGATGTGATCGACAAACTGATGCCCGCCTTTCTGCCGCTGGTCTACACCCTGACCATGTTCTGGCTGGTACGCCGTGGCTGGAGCCCGCTGCGCCTGATTGGTATCACTGTGGTGCTGGGCGTTGTCGGTAAATTCTGTCACTTCCTGTAAAAAGCAAAGAGGTTGCGATGTTAGGCATTATTTTGACGGGTCACGGCGGTTTTGCCAGCGGGCTGGAACAGGCGATGAAGCAAATCCTCGGCGAACAGCCGCAGTTTATCGCCATCGATTTTCCGGAAAGCTCCACCACTGCGCGGCTGACCGGGCAGCTTGAGCAGGCAGTGAATGAACTGGATGCAGAGCACGATATTGTGTTTCTCACCGATCTTCTCGGCGGTACGCCGTTTCGTGTGGCCTCTACCCTCGCGATGCAGCGCCCCGGCAGCGAAGTGATCACCGGCACCAATCTCCAGCTTTTGCTGGAGATGGTTCTGGAGCGCGACGGATTAAGCAGTGAAGCCTTTCGTTTGCAGGCGCTGGAGTGCGGCCATCGCGGCCTGACCAGCCTGGTGGATGAACTTGCACGCTGTCGCGAGGAAGCGCCCGCCGAGGAAGGGATATGAGCCAGCTGCTGCGCGCGCGTCGTCTGCTTACCGGGCAGGGCTGGCTGGATGACCATCAGCTGCGTATGGATAGAGGCGTCATCACCGCCATCGAGCCGATTCCGGCAGGGGTTAATACCCGCGAGGCAGACCTGCTTTGCCCGGCATACATTGATATTCACGTCCACGGCGGCGCGGGTGTGGATGTGATGGATGATGCGCCCGACGTGCTGGACCGGTTAGCCATGCACAAAGCGCGTGAAGGCGTGGGGGCGTTTCTGCCTACCACCGTCACCGCTCCGCTGGAGGCGATCCATGGCGCGTTACGGCGCATTGCCCGGCGCTGTCATGCCGGTGGCCCCGGCGCGCAGATCCTGGGCAGCTATCTGGAAGGCCCGTACTTTACACCGCAGAACAAAGGGGCGCACCCGCCAGAACTGTTTCGCGAACTGGATCTCGCGGAACTTGATGAGCTGATTGCGGTTTCGCAGAACACGCTGCGGGTGGTGGCGCTTGCTCCGGAAAAAGTGGATGCCCTGAAGGCGATCCATCACCTCAAGCAAAAAGGGATACGCGTCATGCTGGGCCACAGCGCCGCTACATACGCGCAAACCCTGGCCGCATTTGATGCAGGCGCAGCCGGGCTGGTGCACTGCTACAACGGCATGACGGGGTTACACCACCGGGAGCCCGGCATGGTTGGCGCCGGGCTTACGGACCCACGCGCGTGGCTGGAGCTTATTGCCGACGGGCATCACGTTCATCCTGGAGCCATGCGGCTATGTTGTTGCTGCGCGAAGGATCGTACGGTGCTGATTACCGATGCCATGCAGGCGGCGGGGATGCCTGATGGGCGCTATACGTTGTGTGGTGAAAATGTCGAGATGCAGGGCGGCGTTGTCCGCACGGCCTCAGGCGGGCTGGCGGGCAGCACGCTCGCGCTGGATGCCGCCGTGCGAAATATGGTGGAGCATACGGGGATCGCCCCAGAAAACGCAATCCATATGGCCTCGCTGCATCCTGCCCGTCTGCTCGGTATGGATCACCTGCTGGGAACGTTAGCGCCAGGCAAACGCGCCAATGTTCTTGCGCTGGATGCGGGTTTACACCTCCGGCAGATCTGGATCCAGGGTCAGGCTCTTTCCCTGTAGCCCCTTCACAGTGTGCCCTGTTGGCCTTACGGAAGACGATCGTAAGGCCTTTCTTTTCCTTTCCTTGACTTTTACCTTTCCTTTCGCGATCACACTTTTCGTTTTATTTCTTTTTCGCCATTGAACTTTCGATTTCTTTTCTATAGATTTTCTTTAACTGCTAAAGTGAACAAGTGAAACGAAACGAAAGATAGCGACACATTTGCCAGCGTCTGATGTGGAATTCACACGACTAAGGACTGAGTTATGCCACAAACCACTATCGCCACCACCGGCACCTGGACCGAAAAAGAGATCCGCCAGCAGCCAGCCAGCTGGCTTCGCTCGCTCAACAATATTGATAATCTGCGCGCGTCGATCGACAGTTTTCTGACGCCACTGTTGCGCAAGCCCGATCTGCGGATCGTTCTGACCGGCGCGGGTACGTCTGCTTTTATCGGCGACATCATTGCGCCATGGCTTGCCAGCCACACGGGGAAAAACATCACCGCGATACCTACGACCGATCTGGTCACCAACCCGATGGATTATTTCAGCCCTTCGCACCCGCTGCTGCTGGTCTCTTTCGCCCGTTCTGGCAATAGCCCGGAGAGCGTCGCCGCCGTTGAGCTGGCGAATCAGTTTGTACCGGAGTGCTACCACCTGTCGATCACCTGTAATGAAGCAGGCAGCCTGTACCAGAATGCCGTCGACAGCGATAACGCCTGCGCTCTGCTCATGCCAGCCGAAACGCACGATCGCGGGTTCGCGATGACAAGCAGCATCACCACCATGATGGCGAGCTGCCTGGCGGTATTCGCACCGGAAACGATCAACAGCAAAACGTTCCGCGACGTGTCCGATCGCTGTCAGGCGATCCTCACATCGCTTGGCGATTTCAGTCCCGGCGTCTTTGGTAACGAACCGTGGAAACGCATTGTTTATCTGGGCAGCGGTGGATTACAGGGCGCCGCACGGGAGTCTGCGCTGAAGGTGCTGGAGCTGACCGCCGGCAAGCTGGCGGCATTCTACGATTCGCCAACGGGTTTCCGTCACGGGCCTAAGTCGCTGGTAGACAACGAAACGCTGGTCGTCGTGTTTGTCTCCAGCCATCCGTATACGCGTCAGTACGATCGGGATCTGCTCGCCGAGCTGCGACGCGATCGTCAGGCTATGCGCGTGGTAGCCATTGCAGCCGAAACGGATCCGGTCATTGAAGCTGGCCCGCATATCCTGCTGCCGCCTTCCCGTTCATTTAACGATATGGAGCAGGCGTTCTGCTTCCTGATGTACGCCCAGGTCTTCGCACTGACCCAGTCTCTGCACGTTGGCAATACGCCGGATACGCCATCCGCTAGCGGTACGGTTAACCGTGTGGTCCAGGGCGTCGTTATTCATCCGTGGCAGGCTTAAGAGGACAGGCTCATGAGTATTATTTCTACCAAATATCTTTTGCAGGACGCACAGGCGAAGGGCTATGCCGTTCCGGCCTTTAACATCCATAACGCCGAGACGATCCAGGCGATCCTCGAAGTCTGTAGCGAAATGCGATCGCCGGTGATCCTCGCGGGTACGCCGGGGACGTTTAAACATATTGCGCTGGAAGAGATCTACGCCTTGTGCAACGCGTATTCCCTTACTTATGACATGCCGCTGGCGCTACACCTCGATCACCACGAATCGCTGGACGACATTCGCCGCAAAGTCCATGCCGGCGTACGTAGCGCAATGATCGACGGTAGCCATTACCCCTTCGAACAAAACGTCAAGCTGGTGAAATCGGTCGTCGATTTCTGCCACCTCAACGACTGTAGCGTCGAGGCCGAACTGGGCCGACTGGGCGGAGTGGAAGATGACATGAGCGTCGACGCCGAAAGCGCATTCCTGACCGACCCGCAGGAAGCAAAACGCTTTGTCGAACTGACAGGCGTGGACAGCCTCGCCGTTGCCATCGGTACCGCGCACGGTCTTTATACCAAACGCCCAAAAATCGACTTCCAGCGGCTGGCCGAGATCCGTGAGGTAGTGACAGTGCCGCTGGTGCTGCACGGTGCGAGTGATGTGCCGGATGAGGATGTGCGCCGCACCATTGAGCTGGGCGTCTGCAAAGTTAACGTCGCAACAGAGCTGAAAATCGCCTTCTCTGACGCAGTCAAAGCCTGGTTTGCCGAGAACCCACAGGGCAACGATCCGCGCTTCTACATGCGCGTCGGCATGGATGCCATGAAAGAGGTGGTCAGAAGCAAAATCACCGTTTGCGGCTCGGCGAACCGGCTGCTGCTTGCGACTGAAGCCTGAACCCATCGCGCATAACGTTAGTACCTAAAAAAATAACTATAAGCCTCGCAAATATGAAGGCGCGTCCTTAAGCCGGACAGCGCCTTCCATTATCCTAAAAATCCGAGGAGTCCCTACATGACACAGGAAAAGTCGTTTAAATCGAAAGCGTGGGAGTTTTTCCAGAGCCTGGGAAAGACGTTTATGTTCCCGGTCTCACTGTTGGCCTTTATGGGGTTGTTGTTAGGTATCGGTAGTTCTGTCACCAGCCCTTCCACCATCAAAAGTTTTCCCTTTCTGGGCGGCGAGTTAACGCAGCTCACCTTTGGTTTTATCGCCATGGTCGGCGGCTTTGCTTTTACCTATCTGCCGCTGATGTTTGCCATGGCGATCCCGATGGGCCTTGCCAGACGTAATAAAGCGGTGGGCGCTTTTGCCGGATTCGTTGGCTACATGCTGATGAACATGAGCATCAACTACTACCTGACCGCCACCCACCAGCTTGCGGATGCCGCCACCATGAGACAGGTGGGACAATCCATTGTGCTTGGCATTCAAACGCTGGAGATGGGCGTGCTCGGCGGCATTGTGGTAGGGGTGATCACCTACTTCCTGCACGAGCGTTTCCAGGACACGGTGCTGCACGACGCGTTTGCCTTCTTTAGCGGCATTCGTTTTGTACCGATTGTTACTGCCCTCACCCTGTCGCTGGTCGGCTTGTTCATCCCCCTGCTGTGGGAATATGTGGCAATGGGCATTGCCGGGATTGGTCATATCATCCAGAGCACCAGCGTCTTTGGGCCATTCCTGTATGGCGTGGGCGTACTGCTGCTCAAACCTTTTGGCCTGCACCACATCCTGCTGGCGATGGTGCGCTTCACCCCGGCGGGCGGCATTGAGATGGTTAACGGCCAGGAAGTGGCCGGTGCGCTGAACATTTTCTACGCCGAGCTGAAAGCTGGCCTGCCGTTTAGCCCGCACGTTACGGCATTTTTATCGCAAGGGTTTATGCCGACCTTTATCTTCGGCCTGCCTGCCGTGGCTTACGCTATCTACCGCACCGCGCGCCCGGAAAACCGTCCGGTGATTAAAGGGCTGCTGCTTTCAGGCGTGCTGGTTTCAGTTGTCACGGGTATTTCAGAGCCGATTGAGTTCCTGTTCCTGTTTATTGCCCCTGTGCTTTACGCGTTTCATATCGTTATGTCTGGCCTGGCGCTGATGGTGATGGCGCTGCTCGGCGTCACCATCGGCAACACCGACGGCGGCATTCTGGATCTGCTGATCTTCGGCGTCATGCAGGGGATGTCGACCAAATGGTATCTGCTGTTCCCGGTGGGTATTGCCTGGTTTGTTATCTACTTCTTCGTCTTCCGCTGGTACATCCTCAGGCACGATATTAAAACGCCGGGCCGTGAGGTTGACGCGCAGGGTGCGCTCCAGGCGGTGGAAGCCAATACCCGGGCACGTGGAAAATCGAAATACGATCATGGGCTTATTCTTCGCGCGCTTGGCGGTAAAGAGAATATTGAGTCGCTCGACAACTGCATTACCCGCTTACGTCTGGTGGTGAAAGATATGGGGCTTATCGACCAGCAGGCGCTGAAGGCCGCGGGCGCCTTGTCAGTAGTAGTGCTTGATGCCCACAGCGTTCAGGTGATCATCGGTCCGCAGGTGCAGAGCGTCAAATCCGGCATTGAAGCCTTAATTTAACAGGGGGACGTTGTGTTTGATTTCGACAGAATCATTGAGCGTAAAAGCGATAAATGCCGTAAATGGGATCATGCGTTTGTGTGCTCGCGTTTCGGTGATGTCCCGGAGGGATTTATCCCGCTGTGGATAGCAGATATGGATTTCACCTCGCCACCCGCTGTGATTGAAGGCTTCCAGCGCATCGTGGAGCATGGCACCTTCGGTTACACCTGGTGCTTCGACGAATTCTACGATGCGGTCATCGCCTTCCAGCGTAGCCGTCATCAGGTTGAGGTGCATAAGTCATGGATCACCCTGACCTACGGCACCGTTTCCACGCTTCACTATACGGTTCAGGCGTTCTGCAAACCCGGCGACTGCGTGATGATGAACACCCCGGTGTATGACCCGTTTGCGATGGCGACACAGCGACAGGGAGTGCAAGTACTTGCTAACCCGCTAAGTGTGGAAAATAACCGTTATCAACTTGATTTTAATCGGGTGGAAGAGCAGCTACGAACACACCGCCCCACCCTGTGGTTCTTCTGCTCGCCGCATAACCCCTCGGGGCGAATCTGGCGCGCGGATGAGATACGCCAGGTGTCCGATCTCTGTAAGCGCTACGGCACGATTCTGGTGGTTGATGAGGTTCACGCCGAGCACATTCTGGACGGTACATTCGTCAGCTGTCTGAATTCGGGCTGTGCCGCCCAGGACAACCTGATTGTGCTGACCTCCCCCAATAAAGCGTTCAACCTTGGCGGGTTAAAAACATCCTACTCGATAATTCCAGACGATTCGCTACGCCAGCGTTTCCGCCAGCAGTTGGAGAAGAACTCCATTACCTCGCCCAATATCTTCGGCGTGTGGGGAATTATTCTGGCTTATCAGCAAGGTCTGCCATGGCTCGACGCGCTGAATGGTTATCTGCGCGGCAATGCCCGCTACCTTGCGGATGCCATCCAGACCCACTTCCCTGCATGGAAGATGATGAACCCGGAGTCGTCGTATCTCGCCTGGATAGACGTCAGTGCGGACGATCGCAGTGCGACGGCGCTAACTCAACATTTCGCAAAACAGGCTGGCGTGGTCATTGAAGATGGCAGCCACTACGTACAAAACGGCGAAAACTACCTGCGTATTAACTTCGGCACCCAGCGCTACTGGCTGGAACAGTCCATCAACCGAATGCTGAAGCATTACTGATAAGGATCTTACCCCGATGAAAAAAATGCTCACTCTCTCGCTGCTGACTCTCTGTGTTTCTCATGGTGCGGCAGCAGCAAACTACGCGCTCAGTAACGACAATATTGCCCTTTCGTTTGATGATGCAAACGCAACGGTAGTGGTAACGGACAGCAAAGCTAACCATCCGCTCACGCCCCAGGAGTTGTTCTTTCTGACGCTACCGGATGAAACAAAAATCCACACCGCTGATTTCAAAATCAAGCACGTCGAAAAGCAGGACAATGCGATAGTCATCGACTTTACGAATCCGGATTTTATCGTAACGGTGAAACTGAACCTGGTGAAGGGAAAATACGCCAGCATTGGCTACACCATCGCCGCCGTCGGGCAGCCGCGGGACGTAGCGAAAATTACCTTCTTCCCGACGAAGAAGCAGTCTCAGGCACCTTACGTTGACGGGGCGATTAACAGCTCGCCAATCGTGGCCGACTCGTTCTTCATCCTGCCAGACAAACCGATTGTGAATACTTACGCTTATGAAGCCACCACGAACCTCAACGTGGAGCTGAAAACGCCAATTCTGCCTGAGACACCGGTTAGTTTTACCACCTGGTTCGGCACTTTCCCGGAAACTAATCAGCTGCGCCGCAGCGTAAACCAGTTTATCGATGCCGTGCGTCCGCGGCCTTATAAGCCTTACCTGCACTACAACAGCTGGATGGACATCGGCTTCTTTACCCCTTACTCCGAGCAGGATGTCATTGGGCGGATGGACGAATGGAATAAAGAATTTATTGCCGGACGCGGGGTGGCGCTGGACGCGTTCCTGCTGGACGATGGCTGGGACGATCGCACCGGACGCTGGCTGTTTGGCCCGGCATTCAGCAACGGTTTTGGCAAAGTCAGGGAAAAAGCCGACAGCCTGCATAGCTCGGTTGGGCTGTGGCTTTCTCCGTGGGGCGGATACAACAAGCCGCGCGATATTCGCGTCTCGCATGCAAAAGAGTATGGTTTCGAAACCGTAGACGGCAAGCTGGCGCTGTCAGGGCCGAACTATTTTAAAAACTTTAACGATCAGATCATCAAGCTGATCAAAAACGAGCATATTACCTCGTTCAAGCTCGACGGAATGGGTAACGCCAATTCGCATATCAAGGGCAGCCCATTTGCATCGGATTTTGACGCGTCCATTGCCCTGCTGCACAACATGCGCAGCGCAAATCCGAACCTGTTTATCAACCTGACCACCGGCACCGACGCCAGCCCGTCCTGGCTGTTCTATGCTGATTCAATCTGGCGTCAGGGCGATGATATCAACCTGTACGGCCCCGGCACGCCAGTGCAGCAGTGGATGACCTACCGCGATGCCGAAACCTGGCGATCCATCGTGCGTAAAGGTCCGCTGTTCCCGCTTAACTCACTGATGTACCACGGGATCGTCAGCGCAGAGAACGCTTACTATGGACTCGAGAAAGTGCAAACAGACAGCGATTTTGCCGATCAGGTCTGGAGCTACTTCGCAACCGGAACTCAGCTTCAGGAGCTGTACATCACGCCGTCCATGCTGAATAAGGCGAAGTGGGATACCCTGGCGCAGGCGGCGAAATGGTCGCGTGAGAATGCCAGCGTGCTGGTGGATACTCACTGGATTGGCGGAGACCCAACTTCGCTTGAGGTTTACGGCTGGGCCTCATGGAGTAAAGACAAAGCGATTTTTGGCTTACGCAACCCATCGGATAAGCCGCAACGTTACTACCTGGATTTAACCAAAGATTTTGAAGTCCCGGCAGGAGAGCGTTCGCAGTTTACCCTGAAAGCCGTGTACGGCAGTAATTCGACCGTACCAGAGGAGTATAAAAACGCTGTGGTGATTACGCTGCAACCGCTGGAAACGCTGGTGTTTGAGGCGATGCCGGAGAAATAGTGAGGCTTTGACACGGTGTAGGCCGGGTAAGGCGAAGCCGCCACCCGGCAAAACAGGCGGCAGGGGCTTACTCCCCCTGCTGCTCCAGCGCATATTTATACAGCGCATTTTTCTTCACGCCGTGGATCTCCGCCGCCAGCGCCGCCGCTTTTTTCAGGGGGAGTTCAGCCTGTAGCAGGACCAGCGTACGCAGCGCATCGGCAGGCAGAGCGTCTTCCTGCGCTTTGTGCCCTTCGACAATCAGCACCATTTCGCCCTTGCGGCGGTTTTCGTCTTCTTTCACCCACGCCAGCAGTTCGCCGACCGGCGCACCGTGAATGGTTTCCCACGTTTTGGTCAGCTCGCGCGCCAGCACCACGTAGCGCCCTTCGCCCCAGACGGTCACCATATCCTCCAGGCTTTCCAGCAGACGGTGAGTGGATTCGTAGAAGATCAACGTACGCGGTTCGGCTTCCAGATCCTTTAATACATCGCGGCGACCTTTGGATTTAGCTGGCAGGAAACCTTCGTAGCAGAAACGATCGGACGGCAGGCCCGCCGCGCTTAATGCGGCAATAGCAGCACACGGTCCCGGCAGTGGGACCACGCGGATCCCGGCTTCACGGCAGGTGCGCACCAGATGGTAACCCGGATCGTTGATCAGCGGCGTTCCCGCGTCGGACACCAACGCAATGTTCTGCCCTTCCTTAAGCTTCGCCACAAGCGTTTCGGCTTTTTGTTGCTCATTGTGATCGTGCAGGGCAAACAAACGGGCGTTGATGGCAAAGTGTTGTAGCAGTAAACCGGTATGACGGGTGTCTTCAGCCGCAATTAAATCAACAGCTTGCAATACGGTGAGCGCACGTTGGGTAATATCAGACAAATTCCCGATAGGAGTAGGTACAATATAAAGCTGGCCTTGAGAATTATCTGCCGTTTCGTGTTGTTTCATTGTTTCGTCCGTATTGCCGATTTAATATTGAGCATTGCGTAAAAAAATCACTGGATACAGTATGGTACCGTTAACGTTTCTTCGAAAAAAAGCCGCGCACAGCGTGCCCCTCCTGCTGGCAGCCCTGATCTTTACCGGCTGCGGCACCCAGGCACCTGACCAGAGCACTGCTCATATGCAGGGATCCGCTCAGGCTGATTCTGGCTTTTATCTGCAACAAATGTCGCAGAGTACAAATGATACCAGGATCAACTGGCAATTACTCGCCATTCGTGCACTGCTGAAAGAAGGGAAAACCCAGCAGGCCGCCGAGCTGTTCAGCCAGCTGCCGCAGGATCTTAACGACACTCAGCGCCATGAGCAGACGCTGCTGTCAGCAGAACTGAAGGTCGCGCAAAAAGATTACGACGGCGCGAAGAAGATCCTCGGCACCATCGATCTCAGCACGCTGGATAAAAACCAGCAGGCCCGTTTCTGGCAGGCCGGTATCACCGCTGAGCAGGGTCGCCCTTCCCTGACGCTACTCCGCGCGCTGATTGCCCAGGAGCCTCTGCTCGCGGGTGCGGACAAGCAGAAAAATATTGACGCAACCTGGCAGGCGCTCGCCTCCATGACCCAGGATCAGGCCAAAGCGCTGGTAATCAACGCCGATGAAAATGTCCTGCAAGGCTGGCTGGATCTGCAACAGATGTGGTTCAACAACCGCAGCGATCCGAACATGCTGAAAGCCGGCATTACCGACTGGCAAAAGCGTTACCCGCAAAACCCGGGAGCGAAAATGCTGCCAACGCAGCTGGTGAACGTGCAAAACTTTAAGCCCGCCTCCACCAGCAAAATCGCCCTGCTGCTGCCGTTAAGCGGCCAGGCTGCGGTATTTGGTCGCGCCATTCAGCAAGGTTTTGAAGCCGCGAAAAACGGCACTACCGCCGTCACCGGCAGCGCAGTTCCGGCGCAGGCAGCACAGGCGGCGAATGTGAATGACGTTGTCAGCCCGTCCGCCGCCGAAACCAGCGACCTGACCACCGCGCAAACCCCTGCGCAGGGCACCATGCAGAATCCGGTTACTGCCCCAACGACGCAGCCTGCTACCCCAGCGCCTGCGGCAACACAGGCCCCGGCTGAAACACCGGCGCCCGCGACGGCAGAACAACCTCAGCCGCAAACCGCGCAGCCGGAACAGCAGCCAGCAGCCCAGCCGCAGGCTGTGGCCACCACCAGCGCTAATTCGGGTGCAGAGTTGAAAATCTACGACACCAGCGCCCAGCCGCTTGACCAGGTGCTGGCGCAGGTTCAGCAGGACGGCGCCAGCATCGTTGTCGGCCCGCTGTTGAAAAACAACGTGGAAGCGCTGATGAAGAGCAACACCACGCTGAACGTGCTGGCGCTTAACCAGCCTGAGCAGGTTCAGAACCGCGCCAATATCTGTTACTTCGCCCTCTCTCCGGAGGATGAAGCCCGCGATGCGGCCCGTCATATTCACGAGCAGGGCAAGCAGGCGCCGCTGCTGCTGATCCCACGCAGCACGCTGGGCGATCGCGTTGCCAACGCGTTTGCGCAAGAGTGGCAGACCCTTGGCGGTGGCGTGGTGTTGCAGCAGAAATTTGGCTCAGCTGCCGAACTGAGAGCGGGCGTGAACGGCGGGGCAGGTATTGCCCTCAACGGTAGCCCGGTATCCGCCAGCCTGCCGCAGCAGCAGAGCGTCACCATCGGCGGTCTGACGATCCCGGCGCCGCCTACCGACGCGCAAATCAGCGGCGGCGGTAAAGTGGATTCGGCATACATCGTCGCTACCCCGGAAGAGATCGCCTTTATCAAACCGATGATCGCCATGCGTAACGGCAGCCAGAGCGGCGCAACGCTCTACGCCAGCTCACGCAGCGCACAGGGTACCGCAGGCCCGGATTTCCGTCTGGAAATGGAAGGACTGCAATACAGCGAGATCCCCATGCTGGCAGGCAGCAACCCGCAGTTGATGCAGCAGGCGCTGGGCGCGGTGCGCAATGACTATTCCCTGGCGCGTCTGTACGCGATGGGCGTCGATGCCTGGGCGCTGGCAAACCACTTCACCCAGATGCGTCAGGTACCGGGCTTCGAGCTTAACGGGAATACCGGCGATCTGACCGCCGATCAGGATTGTGTGATTAACAGGAAGTTATCATGGCTCAAATACCAGCAGGGGCAGATTGTCCCGGCCAGTTAAGCCGTAAACAGACCGGCGACGCGTGGGAGTTAAAGGCGCGTCGCTGGCTTGAAGGCAAAGGACTGCGCTTTGTCGCCGCCAACGTTCGCGGGCGCGGCGGCGAGATTGACCTGATCATGAAAGACGGTCAGACCATCGTGTTTGTTGAAGTTCGCTTCCGACAGTCGTCCCGTTTTGGCGGTGCTGCCGCCAGCGTGACGCTCGCCAAACAACAAAAGTTATTACAGACTGCCCACTTGTGGCTTGCCAGCCATAATGGGAGTTTTGATACTGTGGATTGCCGTTTCGATGTGGTAGCCTTCACCGGAAATGCGATCGACTGGCTTAAAAACGCGTTTGGCGAAGACGCATAAATAAGATTTTAAAGGGATACCGTGCTCGAACGAATTAAAGTGTGCTTCACAGAAAGCATTCAAACGCAGATTGCCGCGGCGGAAGCCCTTCCGGACGCGATCTCGCGTGCAGCGATGACGCTGGTTCAGTCGCTGCTCAACGGCAACAAAATCCTCTGTTGTGGCAATGGCACGTCCGCTGCTAACGCACAGCATTTTGCTGCCAGCATGATCAATCGCTTCGAAACCGAGCGCCCGAGTTTACCTGCCATTGCACTAAACACCGATAACGTGGTCTTAACTGCGATTGCCAACGATCGTCTGCATGACGAAATCTACGCCAAGCAGGTGCGCGCCTTAGGCCATGCCGGAGACGTGCTGCTGGCGATCTCCACGCGCGGTAACAGCCGGGATATCGTTAAAGCGGTTGAAGCGGCAGTGACCCGGGATATGACGATTGTCGCCCTGACCGGTTACGACGGCGGTGAGCTGGCTGGCCTGCTGGGGCCGCAGGATGTGGAGATCCGCATTCCTTCGCACCGTAGCGCCCGCATCCAGGAGATGCATATGCTCACGGTGAACTGCTTATGCGATCTGATCGATAACACGCTTTTCCCTCACCAGGATGATTAAGGAGTTCTCATGAAGGTTTTATCGGCCCTTGCAGTCGTGATGTCTGCATTACTGCTTCAGGGATGCATCGCTGCCGCTGTAGTCGGCACCGCAGCGGTCGGCACCAAAGCAGCGACCGATCCGCGTACCGTTGGGACGCAGGTGGATGACGGTACGCTTGAGCTGCGCGTAAACAGTGCGCTGTCGAAAGACGAGCAGATCAAGAAGGAAGCACGCATCAACGTGACGGCTTATCAGGGCAAAGTGCTGCTGGCAGGCCAGGCGCCAAATCCTGAACTCGCCTCGCGCGCCAAACAGATCGCGATGGGTGTGGAAGGCACGGCGGAAGTGTTTAACGAGATCCGCCAGGGCCAGCCGATTGGTCTCGGCACCGCGTCATCTGATACCTGGATCACCACCAAAGTGCGTTCCCAGCTGCTGGGTACCGACCAGGTGAAATCCTCAAACGTGAAAGTGACCACGGAGAACGGCGAAGTATTCCTGCTGGGTCTGGTGACGGAACGTGAAGGGAAAGCGGCGGCGGATATCGCCAGCCGGGTGAGCGGCGTGAAACACGTCACCACCGCCTTTACTTACATTAAGTAATTACCACCTGACTACAGGCCCGGTAAGCGCTAGCGCCGCCGGGCTTTTTTCACACAAGCGCCATACTCCCCACAATAACTCCGCTCAACGCCACCAGCCCCGCAGTCAGCCACAGCGCTTTCGCCGGGAATGACTTACGCAGCATGATAAGCGACGGCAGGCTCACCGCCGGCAGCGTGATGAGCAGCGCCAGCGCCGGTGCGGTCCCCATACCAGCCATCATCATGGTCTGAATAATCGGGATCTCCGCCGCGGTTGGGATCACAAACAGGCACCCGGCCACCGCCATCGCAATCACCCACATCAGCGTGTTGTCGATAGCGCCATCCGCATGCGGGAACAGCCAGACGCGCGCCGCCCCCAGCACCAGTACGGCCAGGATATAGACCGGAATGGTGCTCCAGAAAAGCTGCCACAGCGCTTTGCCCCAGCGAGCAAAGAAACTGCCCTGCGGCTCGCTGACGTCCAGCTCAACGGAGGCAGGCCCGGCCTCGTTGTCTTTCACCAGGTGCTGCACCAGCGTAGCGACAAGCACCACCGTCAGCAGGCCAGCCGCCAGACGGATAAACGCGAAATGCCAGCCGAGAACGAAGCCCATAAACACCAGCGTTGCCGGGTTCAGCAGGGGGTTACCCATCCAGAAGGCAAGCGCGCCGCCCATCGACACGCGCTGTCGGCGCATACCCGCCGCCACCGGTGCGGCGCAGCAGGAGCACATCATGCCCGGCAGGGAGAAAATCGTCCCCAGCAGCGTGCCCTGCAAGCGCGGCTGTCCCAGGGTTTTCACCAGCCAGTTACGCGGGATAAGTACCTGAATCAGCGAGCCCAGCAATACGCCCAATACCGCCGCTTTCCAGACGGCAAGAAAATAGACCATGGCGTAATCCCACGCCGCGCGTAGCGGGCTGGAATCGGCCTGCGCGAGAATCGATTTACCGATGCTGTGGGTGTCGGCGGCGGTGAAGGCTTTACCGTAGTACGGCTGCCATTTCACATACCAGAGGCCAATGATGACCACGAGAAAGAAGAGTGCGGGCTTCCACCACTGAACAGGTGTTGCCGCCTGAGATGAAGACTGACCAGTCATACCATTCCCCGGAAGGTGTTATTTAATAAGCCGGGGAAGTTTACGCCTCGCCCTGCGCGATTTCACGCAGTTTTGCCGAAGGGATAATATTAACCCCCTCCTGCGACGGAGCCAGCGCCTCTTTTAGCATCGCCAGCGCGACATCCCGCGCCTCGATGGACTTCCAGTTACCCGGCAGAATGCGAAACAGCGGAGCGAAAATAGACTCGTTAAAACGACGTTCGTCACGGTGCCCCATCAGCATGGAAGGCCGCGCGATGGTCAGGCGCTCCCATTTCTGCGCGATTAACGCCTCTTCCATTTTGCCCTTCACCTGGTTGTAAAAAAACGGCGAGCCTGCGTTCGCGCCGTGCGCGCTGACCACCAGGAAATGTTTTGCGCCCAGCTTTTTCGCCGTCAGGGCGGTATCCACCACCAGTGTGTAATCCGCATGGACAAAAGCTTCTTTACTGCCCGCTTCCCGTCGGGTGGTGCCAAGGCAGCAAAAGGCGATATCAATGGGATCCTGCACCTGCGCCAGCGCGTCGGTGAGCTGTGGATCGTGCGGGTTATAGACGCCGGTGATATCCAACAGCGGGCGACGCGTCGGGGCGGCGATATAATTGATATGCCGATCCTGGATCAGCAGCCGCAGCAGATGTCCACCCACCAGCCCGGTTGCGCCGGTAATCAGTACCTGACTCATCTTATCCCCTTTACAGAATTGTCCGTTTGCGTTCTGGGCCTGCTCTACCACACTTAAAAGTCTGTTACCGGTAAGTATTTACCACAAACGGGAAAAAAACAGTCTGAAGCGAAAACAACGGAGGAAGCATGGGTAAAAAAATCGCAGTCTTGATTACCGACGAGTTTGAAGATTCAGAATTTACGTCGCCAGCAGAGGCATTCCGCAAGGCGGGCCACGAGGTGGTCACCATCGAGAAAGAAGCGGGTAAAACCGTGAAGGGCCATAAGGGCGAAGCCAGCGTGACCATTGACGAATCCATTGATAACGTCAGCCCGTCGGATTTCGACGCCCTGCTGTTACCGGGCGGTCATTCACCGGATTCCCTGCGCGGAGACGAGCGTTTCGTCACCTTTACCCGTGACTTCGTCGGCACCGGTAAACCGGTATTTGCCATTTGCCACGGTCCGCAGCTGCTGATCAGCGCCGAGGTGGTACGCGGGCGTAAGCTCACCGCGGTGAAGCCGATCGTTATCGATCTGAAAAACGCTGGAGCCGAGTTCTACGATCAGGAAGTGGTGAACGATAACGATCAGCTGATCACCAGCCGTACACCGGACGATCTGCCAGCGTTTAACCGTGAAGCGCTACGCCTGCTCGGCGCGTAACCAGTGCAGCTTCTTGCCAAAGCCCAGGGTGTTGTCGGTAAATTTCAGCTCATCAAGGCGGATTTCCCACACCGGGGCTTTTAGCGCCGCGGCCACCGGGAAGCGGCGCGTATAGCGTTTACGTTGCGCGTCGCTCTCCTCATCTTCCAGGCGACGAATTTCGCCTTTAAACTGGACCCCGCGGATCAGCGCAACGGTTTTAGGCTGACCGTTTACCGTGCCCGCCACTTTTGCCCGCTGGCCCGTCATCTGCGCATGCCGCGTTTTATCTTCGCTCATCACGTAAAAGGCCACTCGCTCGGGATCGTAGTAATAAAAGGCATTTGCGCACCACATCTCCTCGTCTTTACAGACGCACCAGGTCACGACATGCTGCTTTGCCAGCCAGCGGTTAATGGCGGCCAGTGTTTCCATTTTCGCTCTCTCTCATGCTATGGTGCGTTCACCTTAACATACTGAATCTGTTTACCGTGTGCTGGTTTCTCTATCTTGTCCGAACCGCTGATAACGCACTCTACACCGGGATCACTACCGATGTGGCACGGCGTTTTTTACAACATCAAACGGGGAAAGGGGCGAAGGCGCTGCGGGGGAAAGGTGAACTTCAGTTAGCGTTTTCAGCCGCCGTGGGCGACAGATCCCTGGCGCTCAGGCTGGAATACCGCATCAAGCAGCTGACGAAGCGCCAGAAAGAGCGTCTCGTCAACGGGGACGGCTCTTTCGAGGCGCTACGCGAAAGCCTGCTTAAAAACGATTGAAATGATCGTGGTACTCCACCAGACCGGTAACGCCGTCGAGCGCATCATCCGCCAGAGGATGCACCAGGAAAGATGTTTCCGTGCCCGGCCAGTGGCAGCGCAGATCGTGTTTAGCCGCTGGCTCAAAACCTAAACGTTCATAGAACGCCGGATCGCCCAGAACGACGACAGCGGCATAGCCAAATTCATTCAGGGAATCCAGCCCTTCATAGACCAGCTGGCGCGCCAGGCCCTGGCCACGGTAGTTTTCATCCACCGCCAGCGGCGCCATGCCGACCCACTGCAACTCTTCGCCCTGCACAATCACCGGGCTGAAGGCCACGTAGCCGACCACCTGCCCTTCATCGTCGGTGGCAACCAGGCCCAGCGTAATCAGGCCATCTTCGCGAAGATCGTGAACCAGTTGGGCTTCGGCGTCGCCTGCAAAAGAGCGGCGTAACAACGCATCGATACCCGGCGCATCAATCCCAATTTCGACTCGAATCAGCATGGCTCACCTACTGAAGTGTGTTTACTGTCCGGCGGGGTTTTTAGCCCGGCCTCAACGAAATCTGCCATTTGCATCAACATCATACGCAGCGCTTTCGGCATCTGCTCCAGCTCAATGGCATCCATTAAATTTTTGACGTACAGACCGAGCTCCGTATCGCCTTCAATCACCAGACGACGCTGGAAGAAGAGGGTGTCCGGATCCTGTTTGCGCGCGGCGATCATCAGCAGATCGCTGGCATCCGCGCTAAAGCTGACATCCGCCTCGGCGGTTTCACGGACGATCAACCGATCGTTCTCAACGGAAGTAAACCAGCGCAACCCGATATCGCGCACTTCAATCTTTAACCAGCGGCCTTCCAGAAACTCCAGCTCACCGTCCTGTAGCGCCTGGCGGAACTGCCAGCTCAGTACCTGTTCCAGCACCTGGCGTTTAAGCGCGAACGGCGCCAGTTTTACCGGCACGCTCAGCATTGATGGACCAAATTGTACGAGACGTGAACGCAGTTTATCCAGCACGAGCTTTACTCCCTGATAGCTATAGTCCTGCTATTTTGCCATATCCCGACAAGAAGATAGCGGCGTAAATCAACAAACCGTTGTCCGGTATACCTCATTATTGGTGCCATCAATACGCCATTAGCTGCCTTAAATCAAAAATTGTCGCGTATGGGTTAATTAAAATCCCAGCTCGTTAACATTTTTTACGATCCCTGCGATCGACAACATCGGGATAAATTATGGAGCTGCTCTGCCCTGCCGGAAACCTTCCGGCGCTTAAGGCGGCCATCGAAAATGGGGCCGATGCGGTCTATATCGGGCTGAAAGATGATACCAACGCCCGCCATTTTGCGGGTCTTAACTTTACGGAGAAAAAGCTTCAGGAAGCCGTTAACTTCGTTCACCAGCACCGGCGCAAACTGCACATCGCCATCAATACCTTTGCCCATCCTGATGGCTATGCCCGCTGGCAGCGCGCCGTGGATATGGCGGCCCAGCTGGGTGCCGATGCGCTGATCCTGGCCGACCTCGCCATGCTTGAGTATGCGGCAGAACGTTATCCGCATATTGAGCGCCACGTCTCTGTTCAGGCATCGGCCACCAATGAAGAGGCCGTGCGTTTTTATCATCGACACTTTGACGTAGCCCGCGTGGTGCTGCCGCGCGTGCTCTCTATTCATCAGGTTAAGCAACTGGCGCGCGTCACGCCAGTGCCGCTGGAGGTTTTTGCCTTCGGCAGCCTGTGCATCATGGCCGAAGGCCGCTGCTATCTTTCTTCCTATCTCACCGGGGAATCGCCAAATACCGTCGGCGCCTGCTCGCCTGCCCGCTTCGTTCGCTGGCAGCAAACGCCGCAGGGACTGGAGTCACGCCTGAATGACGTGTTAATTGACCGCTATCAGGACGGTGAAAACGCGGGCTACCCGACGCTGTGCAAAGGCCGTTATCTGGTGGACGGCGAGCGCTACCACGCACTGGAGGAGCCCACCAGCCTCAACACGCTGGAATTGCTGCCGGAACTGCTGGCCGCCAATATTGCCTCGGTGAAAATCGAAGGCCGCCAGCGCAGCCCGGCCTACGTGAGCCAGGTGGCGAAGGTGTGGCGTCAGGCCATCGACCGCTGCATGGCGGACCCGCAAAACTATGCTCCACAAGCGGCCTGGATGGAGACGCTCGGCGCGATGTCCGAAGGCACCCAAACTACGCTCGGCGCGTACCACCGTAAATGGCAGTGAGATAATCATGAAATATTCATTAGGGCCGGTGCTTTACTACTGGCCAAAAGAGACGCTGGAAGATTTTTACCAGCAGGCGGCTAACAGCAGCGCCGATGTGATTTACCTCGGCGAAGCGGTGTGCAGCAAGCGCCGCGCCACCAAAGTGGGCGACTGGCTGGATATGGCGAAAAACCTGGCCGGCAGCGGCAAGCAGGTGGTGCTCTCGACGCTGGCGCTGGTGCAGGCGTCCTCTGAACTGGGCGAGCTGAAGCGCTACGTCGAAAACGGTGAGTTCCTGCTGGAGGCGAGCGACCTGGGCGTGGTAAACCTGTGCGCCGAGCGTAAGCTGCCGTTTGTCGCCGGACATGCGCTGAACTGCTATAACGCGGTGACCCTGCGCCTGTTGCTCAAACAGGGGATGACCCGCTGGTGCATGCCGGTTGAGCTCTCCCGCGACTGGCTGGCCAACCTGCTCACACAGTGCGAAGAGCTGGGCATTCGCAACAAGTTTGAAGTGGAAGTCCTGAGCTATGGGCATCTGCCGCTGGCCTACTCTGCCCGCTGCTTCACCGCACGTTCCGAAGATCGCCCGAAAGACGAGTGCGAAACCTGCTGCATTAAGTACCCGAACGGCCGCAGTATGCTGTCGCAGGAGAACCAGCAGGTGTTTGTCCTCAACGGCATTCAGACCATGAGCGGTTACGTCTATAACCTCGGCAACGAGCTGGCGTCAATGCACGGGCTGGTGGATATGGTGCGTCTTTCGCCGCTTGATACCGGCGTTTTCGCGATGCTGGACGCCTTCCGCGCCAACGAAAACGGCGCCTCACCGCTGCCGTTGACGGCAAACAGCGACTGCAACGGTTACTGGAGACGTCTCGCCGGGCTGGAATTGCAGGCGTAAAAAAGGCTCACTTTGTTAACAACGGTTATCATTTTTTAATGCAGTATTAAAGATTGACCGTCGACAAAGTGAGCTGTTATGACTGACAAAACCATTCCGTTTTCGGTGCTGGATCTGGCGCCGATCCCACAAGGCTCCTCGGCCAGAGAAGCCTTCACGCACTCTCTCGATCTTGCTCAGCTTGCCGAAAAGCGCGGCTATCACCGCTACTGGCTGGCGGAGCACCACAATATGGTGGGCATCGCCAGCGCCGCCACCTCGGTGCTGATTGGCTATCTGGCGGCGAATACCACCACTCTGCACCTGGGCTCCGGCGGTGTGATGCTGCCGAACCACGCCCCGCTGGTGATTGCCGAGCAGTTCGGGACGCTGAATACCCTTTATCCGGGCCGTATTGATCTAGGGCTTGGCCGCGCGCCGGGCAGCGACCAGCCGACCATGCGCGCCCTGCGTCGCCATATGAGCGGCGATATCGATAACTTCCCGCGCGATGTGGCCGAGCTGGTGGACTGGTTTGACGCGCGGGATCCGAACCCACACGTGCGACCTGTGCCGGGGTACGGGGAAAAGATCCCGGTATGGCTGTTAGGCTCAAGCCTGTACAGCGCACAGCTCGCCGCTCAGCTGGGGCTGCCGTTCGCGTTCGCTTCCCACTTCGCACCGGATATGCTGCATCAGGCACTGCATCTTTATCGTACGCACTTCAAACCGTCTGAACGTCTGGAGAAGCCGTATGCGATGGTGTGTATCAATATCATTGCCGCCGACAGCAACCGCGACGCGGAATTCCTGTTTACCTCTATGCAACAGGCGTTTGTGAAGCTGCGTCGCGGCGAGACGGGCCAGCTGCCGCCGCCGGTAGAGAATATGCATCAGCTGTGGTCGGCCTCCGAGCAGTATGGCGTGCAGCAGGCTCTGAGTATGTCGCTGGTGGGTGATAAGGCGAAAGTGCGTCACGGGCTGGAGGCGGTGCTGCGTGAAACCCAGGCGGATGAGATTATGGTTAACGGCCAGATTTTCGATCACCAGGCGCGTCTGCATTCGTTTGATTTGGCGATGCAGGTGAAAGAGGAGTTGGTGGGGTAGTTTTTTGCTTTGCCCGGTGGCGCTTCGCTTACCGGGCCTACGGGATCGCGTAGGCCGGATAAGGCGTAGCCGCCATCCGGCACAAAAACTTACTGATATACCGGCAACAGGTTAAAACTCGACAGCACGTGCACCACCGCGTTGCCGATACCAAATACCAGGATCAGCGCAATCATCGGTTTTCCGCCCCAGACGCGGAATTTCGGGCTGCCGAAGCGCTTACGTGATTTGCGCGCCAGCAGCGCCGGTACAATCGCCGCCCAGATGGTGGCCGCCAGTCCTGCATAGCCGATGGCGTACAGGAAACCGTTCGGCCACAGCAGGCCGCCCACAATCGGCGGCAGGAAGGTCAACAGCGCGGTTTTGAAGCGCCCCATCGCAGAGTCATCAAAACCAAACAGATCCGCCAGATAGTCAAACAGGCCCAGCGTCACGCCGAGGAATGAGCTCGCCACCGCAAAGTTAGAGAATACCACCAGAAGCAGATCCAGGCTGCGGCTGTTCAGCACGCCGCTCAGCGCCTGTACCAGCACATCAATGTTACCGCCCTTCTGCGCAATGCCGATAAATTCCGGACGCGGGATGTTACCCATCGTCCCCAGCAACCAGATGACATACAGCCCCAGCGCCAGCAGCGTGCCGTAAACCAGGCATTTCACGATGGTGCGCGGATCCTTGCCGTAGTACTTCATCAGGCTCGGTACGTTGCCGTGGTAGCCGAACGACGCTAGACAGAATGGCAGCGTCATCAGCAGGTACGGCGTGTAGGAGGTGTTCACTTCGGCAACGTTAAACAGCGTGGCCGGTGTCACGTGCCCCAGCAGGCTGCCGAAGGTCAGAAAGAAGGTGATGACCTTTGCGCCCAGCACGATCGCCGTCATGCGGCTGACCGCTTTGGTGCTCATCCAGACGATAAACGCCACGCCCAGCGCGAAGCAGAGACCCGCCAGACGCGCCGGAACGTTCAGCGACATCTCTGAGAAGGTGTGATGCAGAATCGACCCGCTCGCTGAAATGTACGCGTAGGTCAGGATATAGAGTACAAACGCGATGGACAGCCCGTTCACCAGGTTCCAGCCTTTGCCCAACAGATCCCGGGTGATGGTGTCGAAGCTGGAGCCAATGCGGTAGTTCAGGTTTGCTTCAAGGATCATCAGCCCGGAATGGAGCATGCAGAACCAGGTGAAAACCAGCGCCGCCAGCGACCAGAAGAACCACGCACCGGACATGACCACAGGCAGGGAAAACATCCCGGCACCAATGATGGTTCCGCCGATGATCACCACGCCGCCAAGCAGCGAAGGTGACGTTTGGGTGGTGGTTAGTGTTGCCATGCGGCCTTATCTCCAGTGAAAAATGTGGTTCTGCATTTTAGTGTGCTGCACTGTACCAGTACAAGAGTACAAAAGGAATAAAAAAAGCCCCGATAGCAACTATCGGGGCTGTATATTTTACTTTACGTCAGAAGCGAAAGGCTTACGCGTCACCGAAACGACGACGGCTGGCGCCTTCTTCACGGCGTGGACCACGGTTTTCGCGGCGCTCACCGGAGAAACGACGGCCTTCACCACCGCGACCTTCGCTGCGACCGCCTTCACGACGCTCGCCACCGAAACCGCGACCACCGCCACGACGTTCGCCGCCACGGTCAGGACGTGGCTGTGCATCGCCCAGCAGCTGCATGTTCATCGGCTTGTTCAGGATGCGGGTGCGAGTAAAGTGTTGCAGTACTTCGCCCGGCATGCCTTTTGGCAGCTCGATGGTGGAGTGGGAACCGAACAGCTTGATGTTACCGATGTAACGGCTGCTGATATCGCCTTCGTTAGCGATCGCGCCAACGATGTGACGAACTTCAACACCATCATCACGGCCCACTTCAATGCGATACAGTTCCATTTCGCCAGCGTCACGACGCTCGCGACGTGGACGGTCTTCACCACCACGCTCTGGACGGTCACCGCGTGGACCACGGTCGTTACGGTCGCCACGACGTTCGAAACGATCGTCACGGTCACGGAACTCACGCTTAGGACGCATCGGCGCATCAGGTGGCACGATCAGGCTACGTTCGCCCTGCGCCATTTTCAGCAGTGCTGCGGCCAGGGTTTCCATGTCCAGCTCTTCGCCTTCAGCGACAGGCTGGATCTGGGACAGCAGCGCACGGTACTGATCCAGATCGCTGCTTTCCAGCTGCTGCTGTACTTTCGCAGCGAATTTTTCCAGACGGCGTTTGCCCAGCAGTTCTGCGTTTGGCAGCTCGGCTTCTGGAATGGTCAGCTTCATGGTGCGTTCAATGTTACGCAGCAGACGACGCTCGCGGTTCTCAACGAACAGCAGCGCACGACCCGCGCGACCCGCACGACCGGTACGGCCGATACGGTGAACGTAAGACTCGGAGTCCATCGGGATGTCGTAGTTAACAACCAGGCTGATACGCTCAACGTCCAGGCCACGTGCTGCCACGTCGGTTGCAATCAGGATATCCAGACGACCGTCTTTCAGACGCTCCAGAGTCTGCTCACGCAGGGCCTGGTTCATGTCGCCGTTCAGCGCTGCGCTGTTGTAGCCGCTACGCTCCAGGGCTTCAGCCACTTCCAGGGTCGCGTTTTTGGTACGAACGAAGATAATCGCCGCATCAAAATCTTCCGCTTCCAGGAAACGCACCAGCGCTTCGTTTTTGCGCATGCCGTATACAGACCAGTAGCTCTGGCTGATGTCCGGGCGAGTGGTCACGCTGGACTGAATGCGCACTTCCTGCGGCTCTTTCATGAAGCGGCGGGTAATGCGACGGATCGCTTCTGGCATGGTTGCAGAGAACAGAGCGGTCTGGTGACCTTCCGGGATCTGCGCCATGATGGTTTCTACGTCTTCGATGAAGCCCATACGCAGCATTTCATCGGCTTCGTCCAGTACCAGACCGCTCAGTTTAGAGAGGTCCAGGGTACCGCGCTTCAGGTGATCCAGCAGACGGCCCGGCGTACCGACAACAATCTGTGGACCCTGGCGCAGGGCGCGTAACTGCACGTCATAACGCTGGCCGCCGTACAGGGCTACCACGTTTACGCCGCGCATATGTTTAGAGAATTCCGTCATGGCTTCAGCAACCTGAACAGCCAGTTCACGGGTTGGAGCCAGGACGAGGATCTGCGGCGCGCGCAGGTCCGGATCAATGTTGTTCAGCAGCGGCAGCGAGAATGCTGCGGTTTTACCGCTACCAGTCTGGGCCATGCCCAGCACGTCACGACCAGAAAGCAGGTGTGGGATACACTCAGCCTGGATCGGAGATGGTTTTTCGTAACCCAGATCGTTAAGGGCTTCAAGGATAGGAGCCTTCAGGCCCAGATCTGCAAAAGTGGTTTCGAATTCAGCCATGTAGTACAAGTGCCTCGATATTAATGGCGGCCAGTCTACTTAGCTCATCGTGAAAATGATTAGCAATTTTCATTGAAAAGTGTGAACCGGCTCAAATTAGGTGTATTGACGAACAACAACGCCCTCACCAGTGAAGGTGATGGCAATCAAAAGATTACGGGCTGATGTTTATGTCGTCAGCTATTGCTGGTCCGATTCTGCCAGGTCGTCTTGCTCCTGGCCCAAGAGCGATAATTCCAACAATGCATAACGGTGCTCAACGAAGTTATGTACGTTGTTAGCAACCGCTAATTTGAACAGTGCCGTAGCGCTGTCCATATCCCCCAGACTTAGGTAGTACTTACCTAAATAGAAGTTGGTTTCACTGAGATGCTCAGCGAGCGAGGTGTTATCCGTTGCGTCCGCCTTGAGGCGTTCCATCAGCGTTGCTTCGCTAATGTTGCCCAGGTAGAACTCGACAATGTTCCATCCCCACTGTTCCTTGTCCGATTTATCGAAGCGCTGTTTCAGTGCTTCTTTGGCCTGCTTCTCATCGAGCTTCTGCTCAACGATGTAAAGCCACAGGCTGCGGAAAGGATCATTAGGATCGTCTTGATAAAACGCCAGCAGATCATCTTGCGCTAACTTATCACGACCGCCGTAATACAATGCGATACCGCGATTCAAGTGCGCGTAGTTGTAAGTTGGATCAAGCTCAAGTACAGAATCAAACGCTTCATAGGCAGCATCAAAATTGCCTGCCTGCGTTAAATAAATGCCTAAGTAATTGAATACTTCAGGCATATCAGGTCGAATCGCCAGCGCTTGTGAAAAATCATTTCGCGCCAGTGCCCTCAGACCGAGACTATCATACAACACTCCGCGCTCATATAAAAGCTGTGCGCGTTCGTCATCGGTTAAAGCCCGACTGGCAAGTATTTGTTCCATGCGTGCCAGAATGACTTCCTGCTGCAAAGTCGGTTGCAATGGCACTGCGAGGACTTCGCTCTTACGCCAGGCAGAGTTGCTGCATCCTGCCAGCGTTAAAGCTGTCGCAACGAAACACCAGCGCAAAAAAGGCTTCATTTCCCACTCCCGAAGACAACTATTGATGAACGTCCTGTCCCCCGGCGGCTTAACAAGGCGTCCTGCCTGATAATAAGCCCTCCGCCTGCGCGGAGGGCAAATGGCAACCTTACTCGCCTTGCTGTTCAGCAGCCGGGGCTTCCGGTGCCGCAGCAGGCTGAGACTGCTCGGTTGCTTCTTTAATGCTCAGACGGATACGGCCCTGGCGGTCAACTTCCAGAACTTTCACCGGTACTTCCTGACCCATTTGCAGGTAATCGGTCACTTTCTCAACGCGCTTGTCAGCGATCTGAGAGATGTGTACCAGACCTTCTTTACCGCCACCGATAGCAACGAATGCGCCAAAATCAACGATACGGGTCACTTTACCATTGTAGATACGGCCCACTTCGATTTCTGCCGTGATCTCTTCGATACGACGGATAGCGTATTTCGCTTTCTCGCCGTCGGTTGCTGCGATTTTCACAGTACCGTCATCTTCGATTTCGATGGTGGTGCCCGTTTCTTCGGTCAGTGCACGGATAACAGAACCGCCCTTACCGATAACATCTTTGATCTTGTCTGGATTGATCTTGATGGTGTGGATACGTGGAGCGAACTGAGAAATGTCGCCACGCGGCGCATTAATCGCCTGTTCCATCACGCCCAGGATGTGCAGACGCGCACCTTTAGCCTGGTTCAGAGCAACCTGCATGATCTCTTTGGTGATACCTTCAATTTTGATATCCATCTGCAAGGCAGAGATACCGTCACGGGAACCCGCTACTTTGAAGTCCATATCGCCCAGGTGGTCTTCGTCGCCCAGAATGTCAGACAGAACAACGTAGTTGTCGCCCTCTTTCACCAGACCCATTGCGATACCCGCAACGGCGGCTTTAATTGGCACGCCTGCATCCATCAGCGCCAGAGAGGCACCACACACGGAAGCCATAGAAGAGGAACCGTTGGATTCGGTGATTTCAGACACCACACGTACGGTGTACGGGAATTTGTCTGCTTCTGGCATCACTGCCAGCACGCCGCGCTTCGCCAGACGACCGTGACCAATTTCACGACGCTTCGGTGAGCCAACCATACCGGTTTCGCCCACAGAGTACGGAGGGAAGTTGTAGTGGAACAGGAAGCTGTCAGTACGCTCGCCCATCAGTTCGTCGATGATCTGTGCGTCACGTGCGGTACCCAGGGTCGCGGTTACCAGCGCCTGCGTTTCACCACGGGTGAACAGCGCAGAACCGTGAGTACGTGGCAGTACGCCAGTACGCACGTCCAGACCACGGATCATGTCTTTTTCACGGCCATCGATACGCGGCTCGCCTGCCAGGACGCGGCTACGAACAACGTTTTTCTCGATGGCGTGCAGGATTTCGCCAATCTCGTTAGCGTCCAGCGTTTCGTCTTCGGCAACCAGGGTCGCGGTCACTTCAGATTTGATCACATCAACCTGAGCATAGCGCTCCTGTTTGTCGGTGATGCGGTATGCGTCGCTCAGACGAGATTCTGCCAGTGCAGCAACGCGTGCGTTCAGCGCCTCGTTCACCGCTTCTGGCTGCCAGTCCCAACGTGGTTTACCGGCTTCTTTCACCAGGTCGTTGATGTTCTGAATAACGATCTGCTGCTGCTCGTGGCCAAATACCACAGCGCCCAGCATCTGATCTTCGCTCAGCAGTTCAGCTTCGGATTCAACCATCAGAACCGCTGCTTCAGTACCGGCAACAACCAGGTCCAGCTTACTCTCTTTCAGCTCTTCCTGAGTTGGGTTCAGTACGTACTGGTCGTTGATGTAGCCAACGCGCGCGGAACCGATTGGGCCATTGAATGGAATACCAGACAGTGACAGGGCCGCAGATGCGCCGATCATAGCAACGATGTCCGGGTTAACCTGTGGGTTAACGGAAACAACGGTCGCAATAACCTGAACTTCGTTTACGAAGCCTTCCGGGAACAGCGGACGAACCGGGCGGTCAATCAGACGCGCGATCAGGGTTTCGCCTTCGCTTGGACGGCCTTCACGACGGAAGAAGCCACCCGGGATTTTACCGGCAGCGTAGGTACGCTCCTGGTAGTTAACGGTCAGAGGGAAGAAGTCCTGACCTGGTTTAGCTTTTTTCTGGCCAACTACGGTAACGAATACAGCGGTGTCATCCATGCTTACCATAACGGCAGCAGTAGCCTGACGCGCCATCATGCCGGTTTCCAGCGTGACGGTATGCTGACCATACTGGAATTTACGAACGATCGGATTCAGCAAAATTCTGTCCTTTCTTAAATGTTTGAAAGCACACCTCAGGTGTGCTGACGATTTAACCCGACCTTCTTCGCATCCTCGCGACTAATGACAACCGACACCCCCATGGGTGAAGCCTCTCATTAGCCGCGCGAACCTCTGCAATGAAGATCATTTATAGCAACAATACAATAGTTTCCATTGAATTGCTGCCGTCTGGTTGAAAAAAGGGGCCATCAGGCCCCCTTTTCTGAAACTCGCAAGAATTAGCGACGCAGGCCCAGACGCTCGATCAGCGCGGTGTAGCGTGCAACATCTTTACGCTTCAGGTAGTCGAGCAGTTTACGACGCTGAGAAACCATACGCAGCAGACCACGACGGCTGTGGTGATCTTTTTTGTGCTCTGCAAAGTGACCTTGCAGGTGGTTAATCTGTGCAGTCAGCAGTGCAACCTGAACTTCGGTAGAACCGCTGTCGTTAGTACCACGACCAAACTCAGAAACGATTTTAGCTTTAGCTTCAACGCTTAGAGACATTTTCAAACTCCAAAGTATAAAGAATGTAAGGATGCCGATCTCTAATTCAGCTATCCCATGTACGCCCCGCAGATTGTTAAACAATTTACCAGGCGTTAAGCGGCGATATTCTACTCGTCTCCCCTGCTTATCGCAAGGTGAGGCGTTATCACCGTCACGCTTCGACCGGATATTCGACGACCAGACGACGCGGCGCCACACGCCCTTCGCCGTCCATTTCGCCCATACCGATGAATTTCCCTTCGTCACCTTCCGTCACGCGTACCAGGCCCTCAAGCGGCGCCCCCGATGTGCGAACCGGGTTTCCGTTCTTAAAGTAAACGGACGATGTTAAAGGAAGATTAACAGCCGGGAAGTCCACTGCCGGACTGTCCATTGGCATCAGCAGCGGGTCCAGCAGATCGGCTGGCGCAACGCCCTGCGCTTGCGCCTGCTCAACCAGGGCGTGCAGATGCTCAAGCGTCACCATACGTTCGACCGGATATTTGCTGACCGCCAGACGACGCAGATAAATCACATGCGCGCCGCAGCCCAGCTTTTCACCGAGGTCATCAATGATGGTGCGGATATAGGTCCCTTTCGAACAGTGTACTTCCAGCTCGAGTTCATCACCTTCGTGGCGAATGAACAGCAGCTCATACACGGTAATCGGACGAGCTTCACGCGGAACCTCAATGCCCTGACGCGCATATTCGTAGAGCTTTTTGCCCTGATATTTCAGCGCCGAATACATCGACGGCACCTGTAGCGTATCACCACGGAAGCTGTCCAGCGCCGCATCAAGTTGCTCCGCGCTGAAGGTCACCGGGCGCTCTTCCACCACCAGGCCATCTGCATCGGAGGTATCCGTGCGCTGGCCCAGTTTGGCAATCACGCGGTAGCGCTTATCCGAATCCAGCAGGTACTGGGAAAACTTTGTCGCTTCCCCCAGGCAGATCGGCAGCATACCGGTTGCCAGCGGATCCAGCGCGCCAGTGTGCCCTGCACGGTTGGCGTTATAAATACGCTTCACTTTTTGCAGCACGTCGTTGCTGGATGCGCCCTGTGGTTTATCCAGCAACAGCACGCCATGCACGTCACGACCGCGACGACGAGGACGACTCATCAGTCCTCCTTGCTGTCGTCCGCCGGGTTAACACGACGCTCATCGTCATGTTTCACCACGCTGGTCACCAGGTTGGACATACGCATACCTTCAACCAGCGAGTTGTCGTAGAAGAAGGTCAGCTCTGGCACGATACGCAGGCGCATTGCTTTGCCAAGCAGAGAGCGGATGAAACCAGAGGCTTCCTGCAACGCTTTAATGCCGTTCTTCACGGCGTCTTCATCCTGGTCATTCAGGAAAGTAACAAACACTTTGGCGTACGCCAGGTCGCGGGACATTTCCACACCCGACACGGTGGTCATCATACCCACGCGTGGATCTTTGATTTCACGTTGCAGAATGAGAGCGATCTCTTTCTGCATCTCCTGCGCGACGCGCTGTGGGCGACCAAATTCTTTCGCCATAATAAATTCTCCAGACAAAAAAGGGGCTTAAGCCCCTTTTTAAAATTACTGCCGGGTGGCGCTTCGCTTACCCGGCCTACGCTAATTAATCTTCAGTTGACGAAGATTACGCGATGGTACGCTGAATTTCGATGATCTCGAACACTTCGATCATATCGCCAACGCGAACGTCGTTGTAGTTCTTCACGCCGATACCACATTCCATGCCGTTACGGACTTCGTTAACGTCATCTTTGAAGCGGCGCAGGGATTCCAGCTCACCTTCGTAGATAACCACGTTGTCACGCAGTACGCGGATTGGGTTGTGACGCTTGATGGTCCCTTCGGTAACCATACAGCCCGCGATCGCACCGAATTTCGGTGATTTGAACACGTCACGTACTTCAGCCAGACCGATGATCTGCTGTTTCAGCTCAGGAGACAGCATGCCGCTCATCGCTGCTTTCACTTCGTCAATCAGGTTATAGATAACGGAGTAGTAACGCAGATCCAGGCTTTCAGCATCAATCACTTTACGCGCAGATGCGTCAGCACGAACGTTGAAGCCAACCAGGATCGCGTTGGACGCTGCTGCCAGGGTTGCGTCGGTTTCGGTGATACCACCTACGCCAGAACCGATGATCTTCACTTTCACTTCGTCGGTAGACAGTTTCAGCAAGGAGTCGGAGATCGCTTCCACAGAACCCTGAACGTCCGCTTTCAGAACAATGTTCACTTCGTGAACTTCGCCTTCGGTCATGTTGGCGAACATGTTCTCGAGTTTAGATTTCTGCTGACGAGCCAGCTTCACTTCACGGAATTTACCCTGACGATACAGAGCGACTTCACGCGCTTTCTTCTCGTCACGTACCACGGTGACTTCGTCACCGGCAGCCGGAACACCGGACAGGCCGAGAATTTCCACTGGAATGGACGGACCCGCTTCCAGCACTTCCTGACCCAGTTCGTTACGCATCGCACGAACGCGACCGTATTCGAAACCACACAGAACGATGTCGCCCTTGTGCAGAGTACCTTCGCGAACCAGAACGGTTGCAACCGGACCACGACCTTTATCCAGGAAGGATTCGATTACCGCGCCGCTCGCCATACCTTTACGAACCGCTTTCAGCTCCAGAACTTCAGCCTGAAGCAGGATAGCGTTCAGCAGGTCGTCGATACCGGTACCTGCTTTTGCAGATACAGGGATGAACTGCGCTTCACCGCCCCACTCTTCCGGCATAACGCCGTACTGGGACAGTTCGTTCTTCACGCGATCCATATCGGCTTCTGGCTTATCGATTTTGTTAACTGCGACAACCAGAGGCACCTGCGCCGCTTTCGCGTGCTGGATAGCTTCAATGGTCTGTGGCATCACGCCATCGTCGGCAGCAACAACCAGAACAACGATATCCGTTGCCTGAGCACCACGAGCACGCATTGAGGTAAACGCTGCGTGGCCTGGGGTATCCAGGAAGGTGATCATGCCGTTTTCGGTTTCTACGTGGTAAGCACCGATGTGCTGGGTAATACCACCCGCTTCGCCGGAGGCAACCTTAGTAGAACGAATGTAGTCAAGCAGAGAGGTTTTACCGTGGTCAACGTGACCCATGATGGTCACGACCGGTGCGCGCGGTTCAGCCGCTGCGCCCGTATCACGGTCGCTCATTACTGCTTCTTCCAGCTCGTTTTCACGACGCAGGATAACTTTGTGGCCCATCTCTTCGGCAACCAGCTGTGCGGTTTCCTGGTCGATGACCTGGTTGATGGTGGCCATTGCGCCCAGTTTCATCATCGCTTTGATGACCTGAGAGCCTTTCACCGCCATCTTGTTAGCCAGTTCGCCAACGGTGATGGTTTCGCCGATCACAACGTCACGGTTAACGGCCTGAGCAGGCTTCTGGAAGCCCTGCTGGAGAGCGGAACCTTTACGCTTGCCGCCTTTACCGCCGCGAACCGCTGCACGCGCTTCTTCACGGTCAGCTTTTGATTCGGCGTGTTTGTTACCTTTTTTCGCAGGACGCGCAGCTTTTGCACTGCGAGTACGGCCACGACCACCTTCAACTTCGCGGTCGTTGTCGTCTTCTGCCTGACGCGCATGCTGAGACGTGGTGACGTGATAATCGCTGGTATCTTCAGTTGGTTCAGCGGTATTCACACCGTTCTTCTCGTTTTCTTCTGCCATGCGACGCGCTTCTTCGGCGACGCGGCGAGCTTCTTCTTCAAGCTTGCGGCGGGCTTCTTCTTCCGCTTTACGCTTCAGCTCGGCAGCTTCATTTTCACGGCGGGCTTTTTCAGCCTGGGCAGTTTTGGTCATTTCGTCGGTCTGTTGATTGCTCACTTTGTCTTTTTCCGCAGCGTCACGCTTCGCTTTTTCACCGGCGTCGCGTTTCGCTTTTTCTGCGGCCTCACGTTCAGCTTTTAATTCTGCTTCACGTTTGGCAGTGGCTTCTGCCTCACGCTGAGCTTGTTCTTCCGCTTCACGCTGTGCCTGCTCTTCCGCGGCAAGGCGTTCTGCCTCTTGCGGATCACGTTTTACAAAGGTGCGCGTCTTGCGGACTTCAATTTGTACCGACTTGCTTTTGCCACCGGTACCAGGGATGTTCAACGTGCTACGCGTTTTACGCTGTAGCGTTAACTTGTCAGGCGTAGAGCCGTGTTCACGGTTCAGGTGCGCTAACAAGGTTTGTTTTTCTTGCGCGGTCACCGAGTCATCAGCGGACTTCGGGATCCCTGCATCAGCAAATTGCTGTACCAGGCGGTCCACGGAGGTCTGAATCTCAGCAGCCAGCGATTTTACAGTTACATCAGTCATGCTGTTCCTTCCTGCTACAGTTTATTACGCTTCGTCGCCGAACCAGCAAATATTACGTGCGGCCATGATGAGTTCGCCGGCTTTCTCGTCGGTTAAACCTTCGATATCGGCCAGGTCATCAACGCCTTGCTCAGCGAGATCTTCCAGCGTACAAACACCACGGGCAGCCAGCTTGAACGCAATCGCACGATCAAGACCTTCCAGATTCAGCAGGTCATCAGCCGGCTTCTTATCGCCAAGGCTTTCTTCCTGAGCCAGCGCCAGGGTGGTCAGTGCGTTTTTAGCGCGTTCACGCAGGGCTTCAACGGTTGGTTCATCCAGACCGTCAATTTCCAGCAGCTCTTTCATTGGCACGTAGGCCAGTTCTTCCAGCGTAGAGAAACCTTCTTCAACCAGCACAGTGGCGAAGTCTTCGTCAATGTCCAGGTATTTGGTGAAGGTATCGATCGCCGCGTGGGCTTCAGCCTGATGCTTGGCCTGAAGGTCATCAACGGTCATCACGTTGAGTTCCCAGCCGCTCAGCTGTGACGCCAGACGTACGTTCTGACCGTTACGGCCAATCGCCTGCGCCAGGTTGCCCGCTTCTACAGCGATATCCATGGTGTGTTTGTCTTCGTCAACAACGATAGACGCCACATCAGCCGGTGCCATTGCGTTGATCACGAACTGCGCCGGGTTATCGTCCCACAGAACAATATCAATGCGCTCGCCGCCCAGTTCGGTAGAAACCGCCTGAACACGTGCGCCACGCATACCGACGCAAGCACCGACCGGGTCGATACGCTTGTCGTTGGTTTTCACCGCAATTTTCGCACGGGAACCCGGATCGCGGGCCGCCGCTTTGATTTCGATAACTTCTTCGCCGATTTCCGGCACTTCGATACGGAACAGTTCAACCAGCATTTCTGGTTTAGAACGCGTCACGAACAGCTGTGCACCACGCGCTTCAGGACGTACGGCATACAGCACACCACGAATACGGTCGCCTGGGCGGAAGTTTTCACGCGGCAGCATGTCTTCACGCAGGATCACGGCTTCAGCGTTACCCGGCAGCCCTTCGGATTTGATCTCCAGAGAGATGTTGTCGCGGTTCACTTTCTTCACCACACCAGTGATGATTTCGCCTTCCTGATCGCGGAACTGATCGACAACCAGCGCGCGCTCGGCTTCGCGCACTTTCTGCACAATAACCTGCTTCGCGGTCTGGGTGGTGATACGGTCGAAGGTAACAGATTCAATCTGATCTTCAACGTAGTCACCCACGTTCAGACTTTCGTCTTCAAAACGTGCCGCTTCCAGCGTGATCTCTTTGGTCGGTTGGGTCACTTCTTCAACGATTACCCAACGACGGAATGTATCGAAGTCACCGCTTTTACGATCGATTTCTACGCGAACATCGATCTCTTGTTCGTATTTTTTCTTGGTTGCTGTAGCCAGTGCACTTTCCAGCGCTTCGAAAATCTTCTCACGCGGCAGTGATTTCTCGTTGGAGACGGCTTCAACAACAGCCAAAATTTCTTTGTTCATCGCGGGCTTTTCACCTCAATCCAGACTGTTAAAAGTGGGGAACCAGGTTCGCCTTCTGGATATTACTCAGCGCGAACACTTCATCTTTGCCTTCGACTGTCACCGTGATCATTTCACCATCAACGGCTTTGATAATTCCCTGCCATTTACGGCGGTTCTGTACGGCCATACGCAGAACGAGAGCCACTTCTTCACCGGTAAAGCGCACGTAGTGCTCGGCCGTGAACATCGGACGATCGAGGCCAGGTGAGGAAACTTCCAGGTTGTACGCAACGGTAATCGGATCTTCAACATCAAGAACCGCACTCACCTGGTGGCTGACATCAGCACAATCATCAACATTGATGCCATCTTCACTATCAATATAGATGCGCAGTGTGGATGTACGGCCGCGAACGAATTCGATGCCGACCAGTTCGTAGCCCAGTGCTTCGACCGGCGCAGTAATCATCTCTGTTAATTTTTGCTCTAATGTGGACAAGCCCACCCCCAAGACATAAAAAAAGGGCGTAAAGCCCAGTTATTCTGTAGTCAGATAACAAAAAACCCCGATAAATCGGGGCTTTAGATAACTGAACCCTATAGCCACAACTGTGGCCTGGAGCACTCTCCGAAAGCATTTTTTCAAATCCAGCTACGAAGGCTCTAAGTCTTCACAGTATATTTGAAAAAGAACTTTATAGGAAAGTGGTTGCGGGGGCCGGATTTGAACCGACGACCTTCGGGTTATGAGCCCGACGAGCTACCAGGCTGCTCCACCCCGCGCCTGAAACGTGGCAAATTCTACGCGTTTTGGACAGAATTTGCAAATAATGCTGGGATTTGGTACCGAAGACGGGACGTAAAATCGGCGTTCAGTATATTGATAGTTGACCCCACCTGTCAACCCAACTTCAGCCAGGGCAATAAAAGGGAAATTTTTACAAAAAACGCACACGTCTCTTTCGGTCGTCGATAAAAGATGATTAAATGAATACTCACTTATTTTGCATAAACATGCATCGAGAGCGAAAGCGGTCTCTAATCAGTCAATCAAGCAGGGTTTTATTATATGACGACGATTCTCAAGCATCTCCCGGTAGGACAACGTATTGGCATCGCTTTTTCTGGCGGCCTGGATACCAGCGCTGCACTGCTGTGGATGCGCCAGAAGGGAGCGGTTCCTTATGCATATACTGCGAACCTGGGTCAGCCGGACGAGGAAGATTATGACGCGATCCCTCGTCGTGCCATGGAATATGGCGCAGAGAACGCACGTCTGATCGACTGCCGTAAGCAGCTGGTTGCCGAAGGGATTGCCGCGATCCAGTGCGGTGCTTTCCATAATACGACCGGCGGCCTGACCTATTTCAATACCACCCCGCTGGGTCGTGCCGTCACCGGCACTATGCTGGTCGCCGCCATGAAAGAAGATGGCGTGAACATCTGGGGGGACGGTAGCACCTATAAAGGCAACGATATTGAACGTTTCTATCGTTATGGCCTGCTGACCAACGCCGAGTTGCAGATCTACAAACCGTGGCTGGATACCGACTTCATCGACGAGCTGGGTGGCCGTCATGAAATGTCTGAGTTTATGATTGCCTGCGGCTTTGACTACAAGATGTCCGTTGAGAAAGCCTACTCAACCGACTCCAACATGCTGGGTGCGACGCACGAAGCGAAAGACCTGGAATTCCTGAACTCCAGCGTAAAAATTGTTAACCCGATCATGGGCGTGAAGTTCTGGGATGAGAACGTGAAGATCCCGGCGGAAGAAGTGACCGTGCGTTTCGAACGTGGTCATCCGGTTGCCCTGAACGGTAAAACCTTCTCCGACGATGTTGAACTGATGCTGGAAGCAAACCGCATCGGCGGTCGTCACGGTCTGGGTATGAGCGATCAGATCGAAAACCGTATCATTGAAGCGAAAAGCCGTGGCATTTACGAAGCGCCGGGGATGGCGCTGCTGCACATCGCTTACGAGCGTCTGCTGACCGGTATTCACAACGAAGACACCATCGAGCAGTATCACTCTCATGGCCGTCAGCTGGGCAAACTGCTGTATCAGGGTCGCTGGTTTGATCCACAGGCGCTGATGCTGCGTGACGCCCTGCAACGTTGGGTGGCAAGCGCAATCACCGGCGAAGTGACGCTGGAACTGCGTCGCGGCAATGATTACTCCATCCTCAATACCGTGTCTGACAACCTGACCTATAAAGCAGAGCGTCTGACCATGGAGAAAGGTGAGTCAGTGTTCTCTCCGGACGATCGTATTGGCCAGCTGACCATGCGTAACCTGGACATCACCGATACCCGTGAGAAGCTGTTCAACTATGTTGAGAATGGCCTGCTCTCCGCCAGTTCCGGTAATGGCCTCCCTCAGGTTGAGAACCTGGAACACAGCGATAAGAAATAATCGACAGCAAGTCATGCAAAAGGCGCCCATTGGGCGCCTTTTTTATGCTCTTCGTAGGCCCGGTAAGCGCAGCGCCACCGGGCAAAACGGCGGGTGGCGCTGCGCTTACCCGCCCTACAAAAGATCGGATACACAGAATGTACAGACGAAAAAAAAGACGTCTTGCGACGTCTTTCTTCTGGAATATTGGTACCGAGGATGGGACTCGAACCCACAAGCCCGTTAGGGCACTACCACCTCAAGGTAGCGTGTCTACCAATTCCACCACCTCGGTACGGAATACTTACTGCGGGATATCGCTGGTTGGCTTAGCCGGTGCAGCTGGCTGAGTTTGCTCAGTTTTTGCTGGCGCGCTCAGATTTTCCCACTCGCTTCCTTTACTGGTCTTGTTGCTGTTGATATTGCCCAGCACCAGACTGATGATGAAGAACAGCGTAGCCAGAATCGCCGTCGTACGGGTCATGAAGTTCGCAGAACCACTTGAACCGAACAGCGTACCGGAAGCGCCTGCTCCGAAGGAGGCTCCCATATCAGCGCCTTTACCTTGCTGTAGCATAATCAGCGCTACGAGAGCGATGGCTACAATAAGGAAAATAACTAAAAGAGCTTCGTACATAATCAACCTGTTCCTTGCGGATTTGCCGCATACCAATGCTTCGACCAATTAGCAGGATTTTGTTTCCCACTGAAGCGGGTGTGAATACTAACCAAAGCGAATCACCTTCGCAAGGGCATTTTCGAGGCATTGTATCAACTGCGGAAAAAAACAGCAAAAAGCCATTCATTGCTTAAAACAAAGGCGGCAAACGCCGCCTTTTTAAACACTTATTCTGAAAGATTATGCAGCTTTGACTGCATCCGCAATACGGTGCGCAAATTCAGTTACCTGCGCTTCGTCTTCGCCTTCCACCATCACGCGGATCAGCGGCTCGGTACCCGACTTACGCAGCAGGACGCGCCCACGGCTGCCAAGAGTCGCTTCCACCTCTGCCATCACCGCTTTCACGTTATCATTTTCCAGCGGGTCGCCTTTACCCGCGGTGAAACGCACATTGACCAGAATCTGCGGGAACATTTTCATGCCGCTGCACAGATCGTGCAGGCTCATATGGTTACGCGCCATCGCGGCAACAACCTGAAGCGCCGCCACAATACCGTCACCGGTGGTGGTTTTATCGAGCAGGATCACGTGGCCGGAGTTTTCCGCGCCAATACGCCAGCCTTTCTCCTGGAGTTTTTCCAGCACGTAGCGGTCACCCACTTTCGCACGAACAAACGGGATGCCCAGCTGTTTCAACGCCAGTTCCAGGCCCATATTGCTCATCAGCGTGCCCACCGCGCCACCGCGCAGTTGCCCCTGACGCAGGCCTTCACGGGCAATGATGTAGAGGATCTGATCGCCATCGACCTTGTTACCTTCGTGGTCAACCATGATCACACGGTCACCATCGCCATCCAGGGCAATACCCAGATCGGCCTTTTCAGCCAGCACACGCGCCTGCAAGGCACGCACGTCTGTCGCGCCGACTTCTTCGTTGATGTTCAGACCATCCGGCTCGCAGCCGATAGTGATCACTTTGGCACCCAGCTCGCGGAACACATTCGGCGCAATGTGGTAAGTCGCACCGTTGGCACAGTCCACCACAATTTTGAGGTGTGCCAGGCTCAGCTCATTCGGGAAAGTGCCTTTGCAGAATTCAATGTAGCGGCCTGCGGCATCGACAATACGGTTTGCTTTACCCAGCTCAGCGGAGTCAACACAGGTGATCTCTTTTTCCATTTCCGCTTCAATCGCCTCTTCCACGTCATCCGGCAGTTTGGTGCCGTCGATGGAGAAGAATTTGATACCGTTGTCATAGAACGGGTTATGGGAAGCGGAAATGACGATGCCCGCTTCCGCACGGAAGGTGCGGGTCAGATAGGCAACAGCAGGGGTCGGCATTGGCCCCGTAAAGGAAGCTGAAAGCCCCGCCGCCGCCAGCCCGGCTTCCAGCGCGGACTCCAGCATATAACCCGAAATACGGGTATCTTTCCCAATAATGATCTTACGGGAGCCATGACGCGCCAGCACTTTCCCCGCTGCCCAGCCCAGCTTCAGGACAAAGTCAGGGGTAATTGGCGCATCGCCTACGCGCCCACGGATGCCATCGGTACCAAAATATTTACGATTACTCATAGCGTTTGTTTTCCTTCGCTGCCAGTGTGGCTTCTACCACACGCATGGCTTCTACTGTTTCTTTTACGTCATGGACGCGAATGATGTGTGCACCTTGCATCGCGGCAATCACCGCGCAGGCCAGACTGCCGCTCAGACGTTCGCTCGGCCCGACATTCAACAACTGACCAATCATCGATTTTCTCGACATTCCCACCAGCAGTGGCAGGCCGAACTGATGAAACTCTGATAAGCGCGCAAGCAACGCGTAATTGTGTGAGAGATTTTTACCGAAACCGAAGCCCGGGTCGAGCAGCAATTTCTCTTTTGCGATACCCGCACGTTCACAGCGTTCGATATGCTCAATAAAGAAGCGGGTGACGTCGGCAAACACATCTTCATATTTTGGCGCCTCCTGCATTGTCTTAGGCTGACCCTGCATATGCATCAGACACACCGGTAGCCCGGTTTCTGCGGCGGCTTCAATCGCGCCCGGCTCGGTCAGCGAGCGGATATCATTGATAATGTGAGCGCCCACTCTCGCCACTTCACGGATCACTTCGGGTTTGGAGGTATCAACGGAGATCCACACTTCAAAGCGCCGGGCGATAGCCTCCACCACCGGCACCACGCGCGCCAGCTCTTCTTCCACCGAAACCTCCGCCGCGCCAGGCCGCGTTGACTCCCCTCCAACGTCAATGATGGTGGCACCCGCGTTAATCATTAAATTCGCGTGTTTAACCGCGTCGATAAGCGAATTATGCGTGCCGCCGTCAGAGAAGGAATCAGGCGTGACATTCAGGATCCCCATCACATGGGGATGTGAAAGGTCGAGATGCGAGTCCTGGGCGAATAGTTTCATGGTGAAGTCCCTGGGATTAATGTGGTTAAACAGATAAGAAAAACCCCGGAGCAAGCTCCAGGGTTTGAGATACAGACAAACGCTTCAACAGCAGTGACTTACTTGTCGCCCAACTGTTCTGACATGGTGTTGCCCGGGTTTGGCGTACGCGGTTCATCGACCGGACGCGGCGCACGCGGGGTGCCATTGTTGTCAGAATTGTTAGACGCGCCTGGGTCTTCCCAGCCTGCCGGCGGACGCACTTCGCGGCGCGCCATCAGGTCGTCAATCTGCGGTGCATCGATGGTCTCATATTTCATGAGCGCATCTTTCATCGAATGCAGGATGTCCATATTGTCGTTCAGGATCTGACGGGCGCGAGCGTAGTTACGTTCAATCAGCGCTTTCACTTCCTGGTCGATGATACGTGCCGTTTCATCGGACATATGTTTCGCTTTTGCCACAGAGCGGCCCAGGAATACTTCGCCCTCTTCCTCTGCATACAGCAGCGGACCGAGTTTGTCGGAGAAGCCCCACTGAGTCACCATGTTACGCGCCAGGTTTGTCGCCACTTTAATATCGTTCGACGCACCGGTGGAAACATGTTCCGCACCGTAGATAATCTCTTCAGCCAGACGACCGCCGTACAGGGTTGAAATCTGGCTTTCCAGCTTCTGACGGCTGGCGCTGATCGCGTCGCCTTCAGGCAGGAAGAAGGTCACACCCAGCGCACGACCGCGCGGAATAATCGTCACCTTGTGTACGGGATCGTGTTCCGGCACCAGACGACCGATAATCGCGTGGCCCGCTTCGTGATATGCCGTGGACTCTTTCTGCGCTTCCGTCATCACCATGGAGCGACGTTCCGCACCCATCATGATTTTGTCTTTCGCTTTCTCGAATTCCACCATGGACACCACGCGCTTGTTACCGCGAGCGGCAAACAGTGCTGCCTCGTTGACCAGGTTAGCCAGATCCGCACCGGAGAAGCCTGGAGTACCACGCGCGATGATTGCCGCGTCGATATCTGGCGCCAGCGGTACGCGACGCATATGCACTTTCAGAATCTGTTCACGACCGCGAACATCCGGCAGACCGACCACAACCTGACGGTCAAAACGGCCTGGACGCAGCAGCGCAGGGTCGAGTACGTCCGGACGGTTAGTTGCCGCGATAACGATAATACCTTCGTTACCTTCGAAGCCGTCCATCTCAACCAGCATCTGGTTCAGCGTCTGCTCACGTTCATCGTGACCACCACCCAGGCCTGCGCCACGCTGGCGGCCTACGGCGTCGATTTCATCGATGAAGATGATGCACGGTGCTGCCTTCTTAGCCTGCTCGAACATGTCACGCACACGAGATGCACCGACACCCACGAACATTTCAACGAAGTCAGAACCTGAAATAGTAAAGAACGGCACCTTCGCTTCACCCGCGATGGCTTTTGCCAGCAGGGTTTTACCGGTACCCGGAGGGCCGACCATCAGGACGCCTTTCGGGATCTTACCGCCCAGTTTCTGGAAACGGCTCGGCTCGCGCAGGTATTCAACCAGTTCACCCACCTCTTCTTTTGCTTCGTCACAACCTGCTACGTCAGCAAACGTGGTCTTGATCTGGTCTTCCGTCAGCATACGCGCCTTGCTCTTACCGAACGACATGGCACCTTTGCCACCACCGCCCTGCATCTGGCGCATAAAGAAGATCCAGACGCCGATAAGAAGCAGCATCGGGAACCAGGAAATGAAGATAGAAGCCAGCAGGCTTGGTTCTTCCGGCGGCTCGCCTACCACTTTGACGTTTTTGGTCAGAAGGTTATCAAGCAGCTTAGGATCGTTCACCGGGATGTAAGTCGTGTAACGGTTACTATCTTTCTTGGTAACGTTGATCTCACGTCCGTTGATACGCGCTTCGCGAACCTGGTCCTGATTGACCTCTTGCAGGAAGGTAGAATAATCCACCTTGCGGCCATTCGACTCGCTGGGCCCAAAGCTCTGGAATACTGACATCAGCACAACGGCAATGACCAGCCAGAGTATTAGGTTTTTCGCCATGTCACTCAAGGGATTAACCTCATATTACAACTGTGTTAAAAACAGCGTCAGGATACTCTATATCCAGTTTCATTCAAACTTTCGCCTGAAATCTACCGGTTATCATTTTCGCCCGGTCGCTACAATATACACTTCACGGGAACGGGCCCGGGAAGAGTCCGGCTTACGAACTTTGACCTTCGCAAACAGGGAGCGAATTTCCTTAAGATACTCCTCGAAACCTTCGCCCTGAAACACCTTCACAACAAAACTACCACCAGGCGCTAGTACATCACGACACATTTCTAACGCTAGTTCCACCAGATACATGGCGCGGGGGATATCCACCGCCGGTGTTCCACACATATTTGGCGCCATATCCGACATGACAACCTGGACCTTACTGTCACCTACACGATCAAGTAGTGCTTTAAGCACTAATTCATCACGAAAGTCGCCCTGAAGGAAGTCGACACCGACGATGGGATCCATTGGTAAAAGATCGCATGCGATGATTCGGCCCGTTCCGCCGATCTGCGTAACCGCATACTGGGACCATCCGCCAGGTGCCGCACCGAGGTCGACCACCGTCATTCCCGGTTTAAAAAGTTTGTCACTTTGCTGTATTTCATCAAGTTTAAACCAGGCGCGGGAACGCAACCCCTTTTTCTGCGCCTGTTGAACATATTTATCGCTAAAGTGTTCCTGAAGCCAGCGGCTGGAACTGGCAGAACGCTTTTTACCTGTCATTTAACATTTCCGTCCTGGTTCATCGTTGCTTGCCTGTGACGTAAATTTCTACGCAGCTATTTGGCGATATTAGGGAGATGGCGGTAGAATGAACCGTTTTCAATCCCAACGTAAGCAAAAATATACGATGAATCTGAGTACTAAACAAAAACAGCACCTTAAAGGTCTGGCACATCCGCTCAAGCCTGTAGTGATGCTTGGCAACAATGGTTTGACCGAAGGGGTGCTTGCCGAGATTGAACAAGCGCTGGAACACCACGAGCTGATCAAGGTGAAAATCGCCTCTGAAGACAGAGACACTAAAAACCTGATCGTGGAAGCCATCGTGCGCGAAACCGGCGCCTGTAATGTACAGGTCATCGGTAAAACGCTGGTGCTCTATCGCCCATCTAAAGAGCGCAAAATCTCGCTGCCACGTTAAGGATATCCTGAATCGAACACATTTTCTGTGTGAAACGAGGGATTTCTTTCAGCAGGCGAGCAAAATGCCATGCTCCTTGAGTTGATAAAAGGCCGCTATGCGGCCTTTTTCTTTTCTTTACAATGTATCAACATCTTAGTAGAGAAGCGAATTACAGGTATTCAACCTTAATAATTTCGTATTCCACTTCACCACCAGGGGTGCGGATGGTGACCACATCGTCCTGCTCTTTGCCAATCAGGCCACGAGCAATCGGCGAGTTCACCGAAATCAGGTTCTGTTTGAAGTCCGCTTCATCATCACCCACGATGCGATAGGTCTGCTCTTCGTCGTTGTCCAGATTCAGGACGCTGACGGTAGAACCGAAGATCACACGGCCATTATTTGGCATTTTGGTGATATCGATAACCTGCGCGTTAGACAGTTTCGCCTCGATATCTTTAATGCGCCCCTCACAGAAACCCTGCTGCTCACGCGCCGCGTGGTATTCAGCATTCTCTTTCAGGTCGCCATGCTCACGCGCTTCCGCGATAGCGGCGATGATTTCAGGGCGACGCACGGATTTGAGAAAATCCAGCTCTTCGCGCAGTTTTTCGGCACCACGTAAGGTCATCGGAATAGCTTGCATTTGTTATACCTCTTAAACATTCCTGTTGGGAGCAGTGTTCCCTGCTCCAGCCCACCTGAACAGGCCAGAAGCAAAAAGAAAACCGACCCGGGAGCAACGCCCCAGGTCAGCAGCAATTTTTCAATTTGATACGTATTTTACCGCGAAGTTCACTATGGGTCATCGTTTACTTTACAGTGCCATGCACCGTAGTATGACGGTTTGTTTTCGGGTTGTTAGCGCGAGATTATGCGATTTTCCAGTTTTATCATCGGATTGACTACCAGTATAACGTTCACCGTTCAGGCCGCGAATGTTGATGAGTACATTAATCAACTGCCCGCCGGCGCGAACCTTGCCCTGATGGTGCAGAAGGTTGGCGCGCAGGCTCCCGAGATTGACTATCACAGTCAACAGATGGCGCTGCCTGCCAGTACCCAGAAGGTGATCACTGCCCTCGCCGCCCTGCTCCAGCTCGGGCCTGACTTCCGTTTTACTACCACCCTTGAAACCAGAGGTAACGTTGAGGGTGGCGAACTGAAAGGCGATCTTATCGCCCGTTTTGGTGGCGATCCCACCTTTAAGCGCCAGGATGTCCGCAATATGGTGGCGGTACTGAAAAAATCCGGCGTAACAAAAATTGATGGCAACGTGCTGATCGACACCTCCATTTTCGCCAGCCACGATAAAGCGCCTGGCTGGCCGTGGAACGACATGACGCAGTGCTTTAGCGCCCCGCCAGCCGCCGCCATCGTTGACCGTAACTGCTTCTCCGTATCGCTTTACAGCGCGCCAAAACCAAATGACTTAGCTTTTATCCGCGTGGCCTCATACTACCCGGTCACGATGTTCAGCCAGGTGCGGACGCTGGCGAAAGGCTCCCCGGAGGCGCAGTATTGCGAGCTGGACGTGGTACCGGGCGATCTCAATCGCTATACGCTCACCGGCTGCCTGACCCAGCGGTCCGATCCCCTCCCGCTGGCCTTCGCCATTCAGGATGGCGCGGGCTATGCCGGTGCCATTTTTAAAGATGAACTGAAGCAGGCGGGCATAACCTACACCGGAACGCTGCTGCGCCAGACGCAGGTGAATGAGCCAGGCACGGTGATCGCCAGCAAACAGTCCGCGCCACTGCATGATTTGCTTAAGATTATGCTGAAAAAGTCGGATAACATGATTGCCGACACGGTGTTCCGCATGATTGGGCACGCGCGATTTGGTGTGCCGGGCACCTGGCGGGCCGGTTCTGATGCCGTACGTCAGATCCTGCGCCAGCAGGCGGGTATCGATCTGGGCAATACGATCGCCGTTGATGGTTCCGGTTTATCGCGTCATAACCTGATCTCGCCGGCCACCATGATGCAGGTGTTGCAGTACATTGCTCAGCATGACGCTGAGCTAAACTTTATTACGATGCTGCCGCTTGCCGGACACGACGGCTCTCTTCAGTACCGCGCGGGCCTTCACGCTGCGGGCGTGGATGGCAAAGTGTCAGCCAAAACGGGTTCCCTGCAAGGCGTTTACAACCTTGCCGGTTTTATCACTACCGCCAGCGGACAACGCATGGCATTTGTGCAGTATCTTTCCGGCTATGCCGTCGAACCGGCTGACCAGCGCAATCGCCGTATTCCACTGGTGCGTTTCGAAAGCAGGCTCTATAAGGACATCTACCAGAATAACTAGCGATGAAACTACTGATAGTTGAAGACGATCTGTTATTGCAGGAAGGGTTAGCGCTGGCGCTGGGGAATGAAGGCTACGCCCTGGATTGTGCCACCACGGCCGCTGAAGCTGATGCCCTGATCCAGAGCGGTGAATACAGCCTCGTGATCCTGGATTTAGGGCTGCCGGATAAAGACGGCGCGACGCTGCTCTGCCAGTGGCGTCGTCGCGGGGTTGAGAATCCCGTCTTGATTCTCACCGCCCGCGATGCCATTGAAGACAGAATTAACGGGCTGGATTCTGGCGCTGACGATTATCTGGTAAAACCCTTCGCCCTTGCCGAGCTACAGGCTCGCGTACGGGCGTTGATCCGCCGCTATCAGGGCCACAGCGACAACCTGCTGACGGACGGAGATATCACCCTCAATCTGCAAACTCAGCAGGTGCTGCGCCAGTCTCAGCCTGTGGAAGTGACGCCAAAAGAGTTCGCTCTGCTGACGCGCCTGATCATGCGCAGCGGGCAGACCGTGCACCGTGAAACGCTGCAACAGGACATCTACTCCTGGCAGGACGATCCAGGATCAAACACGCTTGAAGTTCACATTCATAATCTGCGGCGCAAGCTCGGTAAAGATCGCATCAAAACCGTACGCGGCGTGGGTTACCGTCTGGAGAGCCAGAAATGAACAGTATGCGCCGGCGATTAATGGTGTTGCTGGCGGTTATTCTGCTATTTTTTCAACTCATTAGCGTAGTCTGGCTGTGGCATGAGAGCCGCGAGCAGATCGGTTTTCTGGTGAACGAAACATTGTCCGCCAAAGCGCGCAACAACCATGTCGAAAAAGAGATCCGCGAAGCCATTGCCTCTCTGCTGGTCCCTTCTCTGGTGATGGTCGGTTTTACCCTGCTCTTCTCATTTTGGGCCGTCACCTGGATCACCCGACCACTCAACAAACTTCGCGCCAGCCTTGCGAACCGTTCGGCGGATAATCTGACTCCCCTGCCGATGTATTCCGATATGGAAGAGATAGGCGCTGTGACCACGTCGCTCAATCAACTCCTCGCCCGGCTGGACCACACTATTCAACAGGAACGCCTGTTTACCGCCGATGCGGCACACGAGTTACGTACGCCGCTTGCGGGGATCAGGCTCCATCTGGAACTGATGGCTCAGTCCGGTTCCCCGCAGGCCACGCCACTGATAAGCCGTATCGATCAGTTGATGCACACGGTGGAACAGCTGCTGATGCTGGCGCGTGCCGGACAGGCGATGGCCAGCGGCCATTACGATACCGTGAACTGGACAGAGACGATCATTGCTCCGCTCAGCCTGGAGCATGAAGCCAAAGAGCATACGGTAATATGGCCGGCCCACAGCGTGCTGACGGTTCAGGGGGACGCCGTCCTGTTACGTCTGATGCTAAGGAACCTTCTGGAGAATGCCGCCCGCTACAGCCCGGCAGGCACAACCATTGAAGTGGCATTAACAGCGACGGAGGGCGGTACCCGGGTGAGCGTTACCGATCAGGGGCCGGGTATTGATGAGGCGCACCGCCAGTCGATCACCGAACCTTTCCGACGTCTCGACCAGCGCTACGGCGGCAGCGGCCTTGGGCTGAGCATCGTACAGCGTATCGTACAACTCCATCATGGCCATTTAACGCTGGAGAACGGCGCTGAGGGCGGCCTCATCGCCAGCTGTTGGTTACCGGCGAAAATAGGATAAAAAAAAGCCCCGTTAAGGGGCTTTATACAGGGGTTAGTGCTTGTAGATGAACTCGACGCCTTCTTCGTCGTCTTCATCCCAGTCATCGTCCCAGTCTTCATCATCTTCTTCCGCTTCCAGCTCTTCGAGCTGCTGGCGGTGGTAGTCATCCCACATGAATTCGACTTTTTCAGGCTGTTTCGCCTCTTCTGCCTGAACAACCGGATTCTCGATGATAAAGGTCATCACATCCCAGCAGAGATCTTTCACGCCAACCTGGCTGGCGGCAGAGATCAGATAGTACTTATCTTCCCAACCCATCGCTTCGGCAATCGCTTTAGCTTTCGCTTCAGCTTCCGCTTTGTCCATCAGGTCGATCTTGTTGAATACCAGCCAGCGCGGTTTTTGCGCCAGTTTTTCACTGTATTTCTCCAGCTCGCCAATAATGATACGGGCGTTTTCAACCGGATCGGAACCGTCGATTGGATCGATGTCGATGAGGTGCAACAGTACGCGACAACGCTCAAGGTGCTTCAGGAAGCGAATACCCAGACCGGCGCCTTCTGCTGCCCCTTCAATCAGACCCGGGATGTCAGCGACCACAAAGCTCTTCTCGTTATCCATACGGACAACGCCCAGGCTCGGCACCAGCGTCGTAAACGGATAATCCGCTACTTTGGGTTTCGCCGCAGAGACCGCACGGATAAACGTCGATTTACCGGCGTTTGGCATACCCAGCATCCCCACATCCGCCAGCAGCATCAGTTCCAGTTGCAGGTCGCGCTTATCACCCGGGGTACCCATGGTTTTCTGACGCGGGGTACGGTTAACGGAAGATTTGAAACGGCTGTTACCCAGACCATGCCAGCCGCCTTTCGCCACCATCAGGCGCTGACCGTGTTTGGTCATATCACCCATGGTTTCGCCCGTGCCCTGATCGATGACACGCGTACCCACCGGCACTTTGATCGTCACGTCTTTACCGCGTTTACCGGTACAGTCGCGGCTCTGGCCGTTCTGGCCACGCTCGGCGCGGAAAGATTTTTCGAAACGGTAGTCGATTAGCGTGTTGAGGTTTTCATCCGCCTCCAGCCACACGTCGCCACCGTCCCCACCGTCACCGCCGTCAGGACCGCCACGAGGAATATATTTTTCACGGCGGAAGCTTACACAACCGTTACCGCCATCACCTGCCACGACCAGAATCGTCGCTTCATCAACAAACTTCATTTTACTCTCCGTAACTCATTCGCCTGAGCGGGGGACTATTACAACCGCTTCATTTTTGCGCCAACGCCCCCAGAGACGATGACCAATGGCGGAATACATCGCGCCCGCAACCACGACAAACGCACCGAGATAACCCAACAGGTTGAGCATCGGCTTGACGAAGACATCGGGCCAGGCCATTGATAACAAATCTGAAAATAACAGCGTAAACAGCGGGGTAAGCGTGATTAAGGCGCTCACCTGTGCTGCCTGCCAGCGCGCCATGGCTTCAGCCAGCGCGCCATAACCGACCAGCGTATTCAGCCCACAAAAAATGAGGCACGCCAGTTGCCAGTCGCTGAGCTGGGTAATTACACCCGGCTTCGCTAAAGGCAATAATGCCAGTGTACACAAAGTGTACAGCAAAAAGAGGATCTGCTGTGAGGCAAGACGGCGCAATAACACCTTTTGCGCGACGCCATAACTCACCCAGACCGTTGCTGCACCCACCCCAAAAATGACACCCCAGGTGTAATCCGTCAGGCGGGTAAAAATCTCAATCAGGCTGGTGTTAAAGAACATCACCAGCCCGCAAAGCAGCATGCTTGCCCCGATGATCTGCGTGCCGCGCATCTTCTCCTTGAGGATGAATACGCTGGCGACCATCATGCCGACCGGTGAAAGCTGACCAATCACCTGCGACGCTGTAGGGCTAAGATATTGCAGGGAAGAGCTGAACAGAATAAAGTTACCGAACAGACCGCCCGTCGCGATAGCCAGTAACACCAGCCAACGCGGTTTTCGGAAGATGCGCAGCGGTGGCAGCTTACCTTTGACGGCCAGAATGGCGCCCAGGCCTATGCTTGCCATCAGGAAGCGATAAAACACCACCGTCGGTGGCTCCATGACTTCCAGTACCTGCTTCATTGCAATTGGCAGCGCACCCCAGCACATTGCGGTAGTGAGCGCCAAAAGAATACCCATGCCGGCCTGCTGCTTCATGCCCGTTTTCCCTACAGAAAATTTTCCGGGTTTCCAATGTAAAAAGCCCCGCAACACGTTGCGGGGCTTTAATCCGTTACCGGACCGAGAAAACCTTACTCAGCAACGATGCTGATGTATTTACGGTTGTTCGGGCCTTTAACTTCAAATTTCACTTTACCGTCTGCTTTAGCAAACAGAGTGTGGTCACGACCGCAACCTACGTTGGTACCCGCGTGGAACTTGGTGCCACGCTGACGAACGATGATGCTACCCGCCAGAACGGATTCGCCACCGAAACGCTTAACGCCCAGGCGTTTAGCTTCTGAATCGCGACCGTTACGTGTGGAGCCGCCAGCCTTTTTATGTGCCATTTAAATCTCTCCTCAGGTCTTAGGCGCTGATGCCAGTAATTTTCACATCAGTGAACCACTGACGGTGGCCCTGCTGCTTACGATAGTGTTTACGACGACGAAACTTAACGATTTTAACTTTCTCGCCACGACCGTGAGCAACAACTTCAGCTTTGATAACGCCGCCATCAACGAAAGGAACGCCGATTTTGACTTCTTCACCGTTTGCGATCATCAGAACTTCAGCGAACTCAACAGATTCGCCAGTTGCGATGTCCAGCTTTTCCAGGCGAACGGTCTGACCTTCGCTTACTCGGTGTTGTTTACCACCACTTTGGAAAACCGCGTACATATAAACTCCGCTTCCGCGCACATCCTCGTATGATTCAGAGTGCGCTATAAATATTCACAATAGGGCGCGAATATTACGCAAAACGCGAGCCTTTGACAAGTGCTACCATCAATACATGAAGAAAAAAAACACAACACGTACGGTAACGTTTATCTGAGCCGTTTTTTCAGTACAATCAGCAATACTATTTATAAACCGAAACCCTTTGTGTACCCATCTCGTGTGGGATAAACAGGATAAAAAGCCCGGCTTTTGCGATGAATTTAGAAAAAATCAATGAGTTAACCGCGCAAGATATGGCGGGTGTGAATGCAGCAATCCTGGAGCAACTCAACTCTGACGTTCAGCTGATCAATCAGTTGGGCTATTACATCGTCAGCGGCGGCGGTAAACGTATTCGTCCGATGATTGCCATTCTGGCCGCACGCGCGGTTGGCTATCAGGGAAATGCCCACGTCACGATCGCGGCGCTGATCGAATTTATCCACACCGCCACCCTGCTTCACGACGATGTTGTGGATGAATCAGACATGCGTCGTGGAAAAGCCACCGCCAACGCCGCGTTTGGTAATGCGGCAAGCGTTCTGGTAGGCGATTTTATCTATACCCGCGCCTTCCAGATGATGACCAGCCTTGGCTCGCTGAAGGTGCTGGAAGTGATGTCAGAAGCCGTGAACGTTATCGCTGAAGGTGAAGTCCTACAGCTGATGAACGTCAACGACCCGGACATCACCGAAGAAAACTATATGCGGGTGATTTACAGCAAGACCGCACGTCTGTTCGAAGCCGCCGCGCAATGCTCCGGCATTCTGGCAGGCTGTAGCGAAGCTCAGGAAAAGGGCCTTCAGGACTATGGCCGTTACCTCGGCACCGCGTTCCAGCTGATTGATGATTTGCTGGACTACAGCGCGGATGGCGAAACGCTCGGTAAAAACGTCGGCGATGACCTGAACGAAGGCAAGCCAACGCTGCCGCTGCTCCACGCGATGCGCAATGGCACACCAGAGCAGGCGAAAATGATCCGGGAGGCTATCGAGCAGGGAAATGGACGCCATCTTCTGGAACCGGTACTGGAAACAATGGCTATCTGCGGCTCCCTGGAATGGACGCGTCAGCGCGCTGAAGAAGAAGCGGACAAAGCCATCGCCGCCATTCAGGTCATTCCCGACAGCCCATGGCGTGATGCGCTAATCGGCCTCGCGCACATCGCCGTCCAGCGCGACCGATAATCCCCTCCTCATCTCCCTGCGCCCACGCAGGGAGATTCCAGTACACACCAATAAATTACATTTCCGCGTAAGCCCATCGGGTTACAGGCCGCATGTATAAAGCCGTGCCTTATTCTGAATATTGCTTCTCGTAACATGAACTTTTTAGAACACATGTTCGAAGTGAGTATAGTAATGCTGTCTTTTCACACGAAACGACGTGGACGATAACGAACACAAGGACAGCATTATGGATACAAAATTCATCGACTGGCATTCTGCTGACATTATTGCGGCACTGCGTAAAAAAGGCACATCGCAGGCTGCCGAATCACGTCGTCATGGGCTAAGCTCGTCGACGCTGGCAAACGCCCTGACCCGCCCATGGCCGAAGGGGGAACTGATTATCGCGACGGCGCTGGATACGCATCCGTGGGTGATATGGCCGTCACGCTACCACGATCCCATTACCCATGAATTTATCGACAGAACGCGCATGATGCGCCAGAGCAAAACGAAGAAAGCGCATCAGGACTGATGCACCAGGATTGACAGGAACAGCAATCCCCCGGCCTGTTCTGGCAGGGGGGTGCCGGAACGATTACTCGCCCTTCACACGCTCGATATTTGCACCCAGCGCGCGCAGTTTGTCCTCAATACGCTCGTAACCACGATCGATGTGGTAGATACGATCGACAACTGTAGTCCCTTCCGCAATACAACCTGCCAGCACGAGGCTCGCAGACGCGCGCAGATCGGTCGCCATCACCTGCGCACCGGACAATTTTTCAACGCCGTGGCAAATTACCGTGTTGCTTTCAATCTCAGCATGCGCACCCATACGGATCAGTTCCGGTACGTGCATGAAACGGTTTTCGAAGATGGTTTCCGTGATGAAGCCCGTGCCTTCGGCCACCAGGTTCAACAGCGTGAACTGTGCCTGCATATCCGTCGGGAATGCCGGATGTGGCGCAGTACGCACGTTAACGGCTTTAGGACGCTGCCCGTGCATATCGAGGCTGATCCAGTCTTCACCGATTTCAATGTCCGCACCCGCATCGCGCAGTTTCGCCAGCACCGCATCCAGGGTATCCGGCTGGGCGTTACGGCAGACAATCTTACCGCCAGAAATGGCCGCGGCCACCAGGAAAGTACCGGTTTCGATACGGTCTGGCAGTACGCGATACACACCGCCACCCAGACGTTCAACGCCTTCGATGGTGATACGGTCTGTGCCCTGCCCGCTGATCTTCGCCCCCAGCGCGACCAGGAAGTTCGCGGTATCCACGATCTCCGGCTCACGGGCGGCGTTTTCGATGATGGTAGTGCCTTCTGCCAGCGTAGCAGCCGACATGATGGTGACCGTTGCGCCCACGCTCACTTTGTCCATGACAATGTGCGCGCCTTTCAGACGACCATTGACGGACGCTTTAACGTAACCCTCTTCCAGCTTGATCTCTGCGCCGAGTTTTTCCAGGCCGAAGATATGCAGGTCAACGGGACGCGCGCCGATAGCGCATCCGCCCGGCAGTGAAACCTGTCCCTGACCGAAACGCGCCACCAGCGGACCAAGCGCCCAGATGGAAGCACGCATGGTTTTCACCAGCTCATACGGCGCTGAGAAGTTGTTCACGTTGCTGGCATCGATCCAGACGGAACCGTTACGCTCCACTTTGGTGCCCAACTGGCCGAGCAACTTCATGGTCGTGTCGATATCTTTCAGCTTCGGTACGTTCTGGATCTCTACCGGCTCTTCTGCGAGCAGCGCAGCGAAAAGAATGGGCAGCGCGGCGTTTTTAGCGCCAGAAATTGTGACTTCGCCCTGGAGACGCGTGGGTCCCTGTACACGAAATTTATCCATCGTTTGCTCTCTTATAAATTCAACCGTGCTGCGGGCGTTTCGCCCTCAGCTCAAAAACCGTTTAGTTTGCGATCGCGTGCCCACTCCTGTGGGGTGAACGCTTTAATCGACAGGGCGTGGATGCGGTTATCCGCAATGTATTCCATCAGCGGCGCGTACACAGCCTGCTGTTTCTTCACGCGACTCATTCCGTCGAACATCTCACCCACAGCAATAACCTGGAAGTGACTGCCATCGCCAGAGACGTGGGCTTCCTGAAGGGAGAGTGCATTCATCAGCACAGTCTGGATTTCATTATTTTCCATGGGGTCTACATCATCTGATAGTGAAAACAAGCTCAACATCTTAGAGCAAAGTGGCGCGGTCTTAAACAAGCAAAAAGCCCCGACGCGTAAACTGTCGGGGCTTTCAGAAGTAACGTACTGAAAAAATTAGCGAGGTAATACGTCTTCGGGCAAATTGTAAAGCTGTGCAAGGGTAATCACGTTATCGCTTACCCCCGTCAGGGTAACGCTGCTCCCCTGCTTTTTGCCCGTGGCCACCAGGTGCGCCAGCAGGGCGATACCGGCGGTATCTACCCGCGTAACGCCATGGAGATCAATCAGCGTCACGCCCTGCATCGCGTTATGGCGAGCGTCCCACAGCGGGTTAAGCAGATCCTGATCCAGCTCTCCCGTCAGCGTCAACGTCTCGCCGTCACGCGCCCAGCTAAGCTGCTGTGACATTACTTCTTCTCGTCCAGGGTAATTTTCTGACGAGAGATGGACTGAAGCTGAGCCGTCAGGCCATCGATGCCTTTAGTGCGCAGCAGATCGCTCCACTCGTTCTGTTTAGTGGTGATCATGCTGACGCCTTCAGCGATCATGTCGTACGCCTGCCAGTTTCCGGTCTGGCTGTTTTTACGCCACTGGAAGTCCAGACGAACCGGTGGACGACCGTTTGGATCGATAATCGTCACGCGAATAGGAATGATAGTGGCATCGCCCAGCGGCTGTTCAGGGGCAATCTGATAGGTCTGCCCGTGGTACATCGCCAGCGCCTGGCCGTAAGCCTGTTTCAGGTATTCACGGAACGCCGCAAAGTAAGCCTCGCGCTGCGCCGGGGTCGCGTCTTTGTAGTAACGGCCCAGCACCAGTGCGCCCGCATACTTGATCTGCACATACGGCAGCAGTTCCTGATCCACCACATCACGCAGATAATCCGGGTTAGAACGGATTTTTGGCTGTTCGTTTTTAAGACGGTCGAAGGTTTTCTTCGCGGCCTCATTCATCAGTTTGTACGGGTTACTCTGATCCGCAGCGTGCGCCGCGGTAAGAGGGGCAATGACCAGCATGGCAACCATTAACAGTCGTTTAAACATGAATAACTTCTCCTGAAATTAATTCGTCGCGCCTGGCGTCGGTTCGACGTTGGTGTGGTCTTCACTCTGCGCAGGGGCATCGTCAGACTTTTTATCATCCCCTTTACTGTTGTAAAGGAACTGACCAATCATATCTTCCAGCACCATCGCTGACTTGGTATCCTGGATTACGCTACCGTCTTTAAGGATAGTCGTTCCCAGCTCAGGATCTTCAAAACCAACGTTAAGGGCCAGATATTGCTCCCCCAGCAGGCCAGAGGTGCGGATAGAAAGCGAGCTGGTGTCCGGAATGTGGTTATAGCGCTCTTCGATATCCATCGCGACGCGCGGCAGATAGGTTTTCTCATCAAGCGTAATGTCAGCGACACGTCCGATAACGACGCCACCAATACGCACCGGTGAGCGCGCTTTCAGGCCGCCGATGTTATCGAAAGTCGCGTAGACACGATACGTCGGCTCGGCGCGAACAGAGGTGATGTCCGCCGCTCGCAGGCAGATGAACAGCGCGGCCAGCAGCGCCAGAAGCAGAAACACGCCAACCCAAATTTCATTTTTTCTCGTTTGCATGAACTCAATTCCCAAACATCAGTGCGGTGAGCACAAAATCCAGACCTAAAACGGCCAGCGACGAATGTACGACAGTACGCGTCGTTGCACGGCTAATGCCCGCCGACGTCGGAATGGCATCGTAACCATTAAACAACGCAATCCAGGTAACCGTCACAGCGAAAACCACGCTCTTGATCAGACAGTTCACCAGATCCATCCGCAGATCGATGGCGTCCTGCATGGCAGACCAGAAGAATCCGGCATCAATGCCTTTCCAGTTAACGCCAACCAGCGCGCCTCCCCAGATACCTACCGCCACAAAGAGGATAGTCAGTAACGGCAAGGAGATAACCCCGGCCCAGAAGCGCGGCGAGATTACCCGGCGCAGCGGATCGACTGCCATCATCTCCATACTGGAGAGCTGCTCGGTGGCGCGCATCAGGCCAATTTCCGCCGTCAACGCTGACCCGGCACGCCCGGCGAACAGCAGCGCGGCAACCACCGGCCCGAGTTCACGCAGCAGCGAGAGCGCCACCAGCATGCCAAGGCTGGTTTCCGCGCTGTAGGTTGTCAGCACCAGATACCCCTGCAACCCCAGCACCATGCCAATAAACAGACCCGACACGATGATGATAAGCATCGACAGCACGCCGACGTTATAAAGCTGCCGTACCAGTAACGGCGCATGCTTGCGGAACTCCGGTTTGCCGACCAGCGCGTTGAACAACATTAATCCGGCACGCCCGAACGTACTGATGGTTTTTAGGCCACGGTGTCCAAGACCCGCCAACGCATTTAACAGCATGAGTGGCTTAACTCCCTATTCCGAGTAAATCGTCATGATAGTCGCCCGCCGGATAGCGGAAAGGCACCGGCCCATCTGCGATACCGTCCAGGAACTGCCGCACGCGCGGATCGCCATTCTCCTGCAACGCCTGCGCGCTGCCGTGGGCGACGATCTTTTTGTCAGCCACAATATAGGCGTAATCAGCGATACTCAGCACTTCCGGCACGTCGTGGGAAACCACCACGCAGGTGACGCCAAGGGCGCTGTTCAGCTCCGAAATTAACTTCACCAGCACGCCCATGGTGATGGGGTCCTGCCCGACGAACGGTTCATCGAACATGATTAAATCGGGTTCCAGGGCAATAGCACGCGCCAGCGCGGCGCGGCGCGCCATCCCACCCGAGAGTTCGGACGGCATGAGTTTCGCAGCCCCCCGCAGCCCCACGGCTTCAAGCTTCATCATCACCGTACTGTGCAACAGCTCAGGAGGAAGATGGGTGTGCTCACGCAACGGATAGGCCACGTTGTCAAAAACGTTCATATCCGTGAACAGCGCGCCCGACTGAAAGAGCATGCTCATCCGTTTGCGAACCGTGTAGAGGCGCGAGCGAGACATCGCCGGGACATTTTCGCCGTCGAAGAGAATTTCGCCGCTGTCAGGGGGGATTTGCCCGCCGATAAGACGCAGCAACGTGGTTTTACCGATCCCTGACGGCCCCATGATGGCGGTGATTTTACCGCGCGGCACGGTCAGCGAAATATCATCAAATATTAACCGGTTGCCGCGAGAAAAACTGACGCCCCGGACATCGACTATATTCGCCATCGTTTGGCTCATTTATGGTTCCTTACTTACCTTGCTTCACGGCTGGCATGAAGCGTAAATCAGCCCTAAACCCCGCATTTTTACAGAATATTCACTATTGGGGTTAGCGAAAGCTGGCATTTGTTTTACTTTTCCGGCGCATAAAGTCAAAATTAGGAATTCGTTACGTCTCAGACTTCTTCTGGCGCCAACATTCGTGCGCAGTGGACCAGCGAGTATACCTGAAGAAAGGACTTTTGATGCTTTTAGCAACAGCACTGTTAATAATTGGTTTACTGTTGGTGGTCTACAGTGCTGACCGTTTGGTCTTTGCCGCATCCATTCTCTGTCGACTCATTGGCATGCCGCCCATCATTATCGGCATGACGGTGGTCAGTGTAGGCACATCGCTTCCTGAAATCATCGTTTCTGTTTCAGCCTCGCTGCATGGGCAGGTCGACCTCGCTATCGGCACCGCGATTGGCTCTAACATCGTCAATATCTTACTGATTTTAGGCTTAGCCGCATTATTGCATCCATTTCGCGTGCATTCTGATGTTTTGCGCCGGGAATTGCCGTTAATGTTAGTCGTCAGTCTGCTGGCAGGCTACGTACTTTATGACGGGGTGCTGAGCGTCGGTGACGGTATATTCCTGCTCGCCCTGGCCGTGATCTGGTTGCTTTACAGCGTGAAGATCGCACGTCTGGCGGAAAAACAGGGTAACGATAGCCTCACGCGTGAGCATCTCGCCGAGCTGCCCCGGGAAGGAACCTTACCCGTCGCCCTGCTGTGGTTGGGCGTCGCGCTAATCATCATGCCAATGGCCACGCGGATGGTGGTCGATAACGCGACGGTGCTGGCGAACGCGTTTGCGATGAGCGAACTGACAATCGGTCTGACGGTAATCGCCATCGGCACCAGCCTGCCAGAGCTGGCCACCGCCATCGCCGGGGCGCGTAAAGGGGAAGATGATATCGCCATCGGCAATATCATCGGCTCGAATATTTTCAATATCGCAATCGTGACGGGGCTGCCGGCGCTAATCTCGCCGGGGCCGTTTAACCCTATGGTTTTCACGCGCGATTACGGTGTGATGCTGCTGGTCAGCGTGATTTTCGCCCTGCTCTGCTGGCGGCGAAAAGAGCAGATCGGCAAAGGCGCAGGCGCGCTGCTGACGGGTGGATTTATCGTATGGCTGGCGATGCTGTACTGGCTTTCGCCTCTTCTCTCTGGGTAAACGGAAACGCATTATGTCGCAAATAGAATTGCAGCCGGGTTTTGACTTTCAGAAAGCAGGCAAAGACGTTCTGGAGATTGAACGTGAAGGTCTGGCGCAGTTAGATCAGTACATTAATCAGGATTTTAGTCTGGCCTGTGAGAAGATGTTCTACTGTGCCGGCAAAGTCGTGGTGATGGGGATGGGCAAATCCGGCCATATCGGACGCAAAATGGCGGCGACCTTTGCCAGTACCGGCACGTCGTCATTCTTCGTTCATCCCGGTGAAGCCGCGCACGGTGACCTCGGCATGGTTACGCCGCAGGACGTGGTTATTGCGCTGTCCAACTCCGGGGAATCGAATGAAATCCTGGCGTTGATCCCGGTACTGAAGCGTCTGCACGTACCGCTGATTTGCATGACCAGCCGACCGGAAAGCAGCATGGCGCGTGCGGCGGATATTCACCTGTGCGTGAAAGTGCCTAAAGAAGCCTGTCCGCTGGGGCTGGCGCCGACCTCCAGCACAACCGCCGCGCTGGTGATGGGCGATGCCCTTGCCGTTGCGCTGCTGGAAGCCCGCGGTTTTACGCCTGAAGATTTTGCCCTGTCTCATCCCGGCGGCGCGCTCGGGCGCAAACTGCTGCTGCGGGTTAACGATATTATGCACACCGGAGATGAGATCCCGCACGTGAGCAAAGAGGCCTCTTTGCGCGACGCGTTACTGGAGATCACCCGTAAAAACCTGGGCATGACGGTTATCTGCGACGATCTGATGAAGATTCAGGGCATTTTCACCGACGGCGACCTGCGCCGGGTATTCGATATGGGTGTAGATGTCCGAACGCTGGGCATTGCTGATGTGATGACGCCAGGCGGGATCCGCGTCCGTCCGGGCACGCTGGCGGTAGATGTGCTGAACCTGATGCAGTCCCGTCATATTACCTCAGTGATGGTTGCCGATGGCGACCAACTGCTGGGTGTGGTACATATGCATGATCTGCTGCGCGCTGGCGTAGTGTAATGAAGGATAAGACAATGAGTAATGCGGGTGCATCCCTTGCAACCTGTTATGGCCCGGTGAGCGCCCACATGATGGCAAAGGCGGAAAATATCCGCCTGCTGATCCTCGATGTGGATGGTGTGCTCTCCGACGGTCTGATTTATATGGGCAATAACGGCGAAGAGCTGAAAGCCTTTAACGTTCGCGACGGTTACGGTATCCGCTGTGCGCTCACGTCCGGTATTGAAGTTGCTATCATCACCGGGCGGAAAGCTAAACTGGTAGAAGATCGGTGTGAAACGCTGGGCATTACCCATCTCTATCAGGGGCAGTCTGATAAGATGGTAGCTTTCCGGGATCTGCTGGGAAAACTGGCCATTGCACCAGAGAATGTGGCATACGTCGGGGATGATTTGATCGACTGGCCAGTGATGGCGGAGGTGGGTCTGAGCATCGCCGTGGCTGACGCGCACCCGCTGCTGATCCCGCGTGCTGATTACGTTACCCATATTCACGGTGGCCGCGGCGCCGTCCGTGAAGTCTGCGATCTGCTTCTGCTGTCGCAGGGCAAGCTTGATGAGGCGAAAGGGCAATCGATATGAGTAAAACCAGACGTTGGGTTATCATTCTGCTTGCGCTTGTCGCCCTGGTACTGATTGGCGTCAACCTCGCTGACCGCGATGATACGCAAGCGGAAGTGGTTAACACGAGCGACCCGACCTACAAAAGCGATCACAGCGACACCGTGGTCTATAGCCCGGAAGGCGCGCTGAACTATCGCCTCGTTGCTCAGCATGTAGAATATTTTTCAGATGACGGTACCTCGTGGTTTACCCAACCGGTCATGACCACCTTTGATACGGACAAAGTGCCGACGTGGTCTATCAAGTCTGACCGGGCAAAACTGACAAATGACCGTATGCTTTACCTGTATGGTCACGTTGAAGTCAACGCCCTGACCGCTGACGCGCAACTGCGAAAAATTACGACGGATAACGCCCAGATCAACCTGGTCACCCAGGATGTCACGTCGCAGGATCTAGTCACCCTGTATGGCACAACATTTAATTCCAGCGGTTTAAGAATGCGCGGGAACTTACGCAGCAAAAACGCCGAGCTGATTGAAAAGGTTAGAACCTCCTATGAAATTCAAAACAAACAAACTCAGCCTTAAAGTTGTTATCGCCAGCGCGCTGCTGGCGGCCAGTCTTCCCGCGCTTGCTGTGACTGGCGACACCGAACAGCCGATTCATATTGAATCCGATACCCAGTCTCTGGATATGCAGGGTAACGTCGTCACCTTTACCGGCAACGTCGTCATGACCCAGGGCACCATTAAAATCAACGCCGACAAAGTGGTCGTTACCCGTCCGGGCGGCGAGCAGGGCAAAGAGATTATCGATGGTTATGGCAACCCGGCCACCTTCTACCAGATGCAGGACAACGGCAAGCCGGTGAAAGGCCATGCCTCGCATATGCACTATGAACTGGCGAAGGATCTGGTCATCCTGACCGGTAATGCTTACCTGGAACAGCTGGACAGCAATATCAAAGGCGACAAGATCACCTATCTGGTGAAAGAGCAGAAAATGCAGGCCTCCAGCGAAAAAGGCAAACGCGTCACGACCGTGCTTGTGCCTTCGCAGTTGCAGGACAAGAACAACGGTCAGGCTCCGGCACAGAAAAAGAGTAACTAATTCGTTATGGCAACTTTAACTGCAAAAAACCTCGCGAAAGCGTATAAGGGCCGCCGCGTCGTCGAAGATGTCAGTCTGACCGTCAACTCCGGCGAAATCGTGGGTTTGCTTGGCCCTAACGGGGCGGGTAAAACCACGACCTTCTACATGGTGGTGGGCATCGTCCCGCGTGACGCCGGCAACATCATCATCGATGATGAAGATATCAGCCTGCTGCCGCTGCATGCCCGCGCGCGTCGTGGCATCGGCTATTTGCCGCAGGAAGCGTCTATTTTCCGCCGCTTAAGCGTGTTCGACAACCTGATGGCCGTGCTCCAGATCCGTGACGATCTGACCAGCGAGCAGCGCTCTGACCGTGCGAACGAGCTGATGGAAGAGTTTCATATCGAACATCTGCGTGACAGCCTCGGCCAGGCGCTGTCCGGTGGTGAACGCCGCCGCGTTGAGATTGCGCGCGCGCTGGCAGCAAACCCAAAATTCATCCTGCTGGATGAACCGTTTGCGGGCGTTGACCCCATCTCCGTTATCGATATCAAACGTATCATTGAGCACCTGCGCGACAGCGGGCTTGGCGTACTGATCACGGACCACAACGTTCGTGAAACGCTGGCCGTGTGTGAGCGCGCCTACATAGTGAGCCAGGGCCATCTGATTGCCCACGGTACGCCGCAGCAAATCCTCGAAGATGAGCATGTTAAGCGCGTGTACCTTGGGGAAGACTTCAGACTCTGATAGGGTAGAGGTTAAGTCACGCCGAACCGGAGAAAAACGCTCTGAACATGAAGCAAGGTTTGCAATTACGGCTCAGCCAGCAACTGGCCATGACGCCGCAGCTACAGCAGGCAATCCGTCTGTTGCAGCTGTCCACGTTAGAACTCCAGCAGGAGCTCCAGCAGGCGCTGGACAGCAATCCGCTGCTGGAGCAAACCGATCTTCATGACGAGGTAGACGCCCAGCAGACGCAGGACACAGAAACGCTCGACTCCGTAGATGCGCTCGAACAGAAAGAGATGCCGGACGAACTGCCGCTGGATGCCAGCTGGGATGAAATCTACACCGCGGGTACCCCTTCCGGGACGCGCGCAGACTACCAGGACGATGAACTCCCGGTCTACCAGGGCGAAACCACCCAGTCGCTTCAGGACTACCTGATGTGGCAGGTAGAGCTGACTCCTTTCTCCGATACCGATCGCGCCATTGCCACCTCGATTGTCGATGCCGTTGACGACACGGGCTATTTGACCGTGACGCTGAACGAGATTCTGGAAAGCATCGGCAATGACGAGATTGAACTGGAAGAGATTGAAGCCGTCCTGAAACGCGTTCAGCGTTTCGACCCGATAGGTGTCGCCGCGAAAGATCTGCGCGACTGCCTTCTGATCCAGCTTTCGCAGTTTGCCAAAGAGACACCGTGGATTGACGAAGCCCGGCTCATCATCAGCGATCATCTGGATCTGCTGGCGAATCACGACTTCCGCACCCTGATGCGCGTCACACGCCTGAAAGAAGAGGTGCTGAAGGAAGCGGTGAATCTGATCCAGTCGCTCGATCCGCGTCCGGGGCAGTCGATCCAGACCAGCGAACCGGAATATGTCATCCCCGATGTGCTGGTGAGAAAACACAATGGCCGCTGGGTCGTTGAACTGAACGCCGACAGCATTCCTCGCCTGCAAATCAACCAGCAATACGCCTCCATGTGCACCAGCGCACGTAATGACGCTGATAATCAATACATTCGCAGCAACCTTCAGGAAGCACGCTGGTTGATCAAGAGCCTGGAGAGCCGTAATGACACGCTGCTGCGCGTCAGCCGCTGTATTGTCGAACAGCAGCAGGCGTTCTTTGAGCAGGGCGAAGAGTTTATGAAACCGATGGTGCTGGCAGACATCGCCCAGGCCGTCGAGATGCATGAATCAACCATTTCCCGCGTGACCACGCAGAAATATCTGCACAGCCCACGCGGTATTTTTGAGCTTAAGTATTTCTTCTCCAGCCACGTGAACACCGAAGGCGGCGGCGAAGCCTCGTCAACGGCTATTCGCGCACTGGTGAAGAAGTTGATCGCCGCGGAGAACCCCGCGAAGCCACTCAGTGACAGTAAGTTAACCACCATGCTGTCCGATCAGGGTATTATGGTGGCACGTCGTACTGTCGCGAAGTATCGAGAGTCTTTATCCATTCCGCCGTCTAACCAGCGTAAACAATTGGTTTGACACAACCGATAAGGAAGACACTATGCAGCTCAATATCACCGGACATAACGTCGAGATTACTGAGGCTTTACGCGATTTTGTAAACACTAAGTTTGCGAAACTCGAGCAGTATTTCGAGAGGATCAACCAGGTCTATGTTGTGTTGAAAGTGGAGAAAGTGACGCATATCTCGGATGCGACCCTGCACGTCAACGGAGGGGAACTCCATGCCAGTGCGGAAGGGCAAGACATGTACGCGGCTATCGACGGCTTGATTGATAAGCTTGCGAGACAGCTCAATAAACATAAAGATAAACTGAAACAACACTAATTGTCCGGGCAGTTAACGGGTGCAGGACGGCCTGTTGTGAAACACAACAGGCCATTTGTACAGTTAGCGCTTAGGTGAAATTATGATAAACAACGATTCCGCTCTTCAACTGAGCAATGTCCTTAACCAGGATTGTACCCGCAGTGGCGTTCACTGCCAGAGCAAAAAACGCGCGCTGGAAATCATCAGTGAGCTGGCCGCAAAACAGCTGGGTCTGCCGCCGCAGATCGTGTTTGAAGCCATTCTGACCCGTGAAAAAATGGGCAGTACTGGCATCGGCAATGGCATTGCGATCCCGCATGGCAAGCTGGAAGAAGATACGCTGCGTGCCGTGGGGGTGTTTGTGCAACTGGAAACACCTATCGCTTTTGACGCCATCGATAACCAGCCTGTGGATCTGCTTTTCGCGCTGCTGGTTCCTGCCGATCAGACCAAAACCCACCTGCACACGCTGTCGCTGGTTGCCAAACGTCTGGCGGATAAAACCATTTGTCGTCGACTGCGCTCAGCCCAAAGTGATGAAGAGCTTTATCAAATTATCACTGAAGCAGAAGGCAATCAGGATGAGGCATAATCGGGAAAGGGCCTTCAGAACGGCTGCCCTGAGGAGAAACGGAACATGGTGCTGATGATCGTCAGCGGTCGTTCGGGGTCCGGGAAGTCCGTGGCCCTGCGCGCGCTGGAAGACATGGGATTTTACTGTGTAGACAACCTGCCGGTAGTGTTGTTACCCGATCTGGCGCGGACGCTGGCGGACAGGCAAATCTCTGCCGCCGTCAGTATCGACGTGCGTAACATGCCGGAATCGCCGGAAATCTTCGAGCAGGCAATGAACAGCCTGCCGGAATGCTTCTCGCCTCAGCTCTTGTTCCTGGACGCTGACCGCAACACGCTGATCCGTCGCTACAGCGATACACGTCGTTTGCATCCGCTCTCCAGTAAAAATCTTTCGCTGGAAAGCGCCATCGATAAAGAGAGCGATCTGCTTGAGCCGCTGCGTTCCCGGGCCGACCTGATTGTCGACACCTCCGAAATGTCCGTCCACGAGCTGGCGGAAATGCTGCGTACGCGCTTACTCGGCAAGCGCGAGCGCGAACTGACGATGGTGTTTGAATCCTTCGGCTTTAAGCACGGCATACCTATCGATGCGGATTACGTTTTTGATGTGCGTTTCCTGCCGAACCCACACTGGGATCCGAAACTGCGTCCGATGACCGGTCTGGATAAGCCGGTGGCAGCGTTCCTCGACAGACACACAGAAGTACACAATTTTATCTACCAGACGCGAAGCTACCTTGAGCTATGGTTACCTATGCTGGAAACAAACAATCGCAGCTACCTGACGGTGGCGATTGGCTGTACCGGCGGTAAACATCGTTCGGTCTACATTGCCGAACAGCTGGCCGATTACTTCCGCTCACGCGGAAAGAACGTTCAGTCCCGTCATCGCACGCTGGAAAAACGTAAAACATGACCGTAAAACAGACCGTCGAGATCACCAACAAGCTGGGCATGCATGCACGCCCGGCGATGAAGCTGTTTGAACTGATGCAGGGTTTTGATGCTGAGGTGCTGCTGCGCAACGACGAGGGAACCGAGGCAGAAGCCAACAGCGTAATTGCGCTGCTGATGCTGGATTCTGCCAAAGGCCGCCAGATTGAAGTTGAAGCCACCGGCCCGCAGGAAGAAGAAGCGCTGGCGGCAGTGATTGCCCTGTTTAACGCCGGGTTTGACGAAGACTAACGTTCGCCATGTCGGCGGGTAGCGCTCGCTTACCCGCCCTACATAAGATTATTTCGCTCCATAAACCCTTCCCCACCCAGCTGACGCATCTGGCGCATAATCCACGCCTGGCGGCTTCGCACGTAGCCTGACGGGGCGCTGGCCTTAAAACGCAGCGGGTTCGGCAGCACGGCGGCAAGCAGTGCCGCTTCGGACATAGTCAGCCTGCTGGCGGGCTTGCCAAAATAGCGCTGCGATGCCGCTTCGACACCAAATACGCCGTCACCAAATTCCGCGATATTCAGGTAGACGGTTAAAATGCGTTTTTTGCTCCACACCGTCTCGACGCCCAGCGTCAGCCCGGCCTCCAGCCCTTTTCTCACCCAGCTGCGACCGTCCCATAAGAACAGGTTTTTTACCGTTTGCTGAGAAAGCGTCGATGCGCCGCGGACGCGGTTTTCATGACGTTCATTATGATCCAGCGCCTTCTCGATAGCCGCCACGTCAAAACCCCAGTGGTCCGGGAATTTCTGATCTTCTGCCGCAATGACCGCCAGCCCCATCCACGGCGAGATTGCATCCATGCTGACCCAGTCAGAATGGGCAACATAGCCAAAATCCCCAGAGAGCCAGGCGCTAATCTGCCGCTCTGCCATCACGGCCGAGAACGGGACGGGCAGGATGCTGAACAGCGCAATACCGCCGCCCCAGAACACAGCCAGGACCATCACAATACGCAGCAGGATCCGTTTTAACCACCCGCCGGGGGAGAATTTACGACTCATTCGGTCAGGACCAGCACTCTGTCCACCAGCTTTTCAATGCCTGCGGCAGCCTCGGCAATGTTCTGCGCCAGCATATACGCTGGCGTGGTGATGATCTTGTTGTCCTCGTCCACCACAATGTCGTCTACCGGACATGGCACGTGTTCGCCGCCCATATCCTCGACAATCTCAGCGGTATCAATGTCGGTTCCGATCGTGAGCCGCAGCGGGAAATCAAAAATCTTCGGCAGCATGGCCGGCGCAATGCAGATAAAGCCCTGCGGCTTACCTGCCGCATGCATCGCCAGCGATAGCGCTTTCAAATCGGGATCGACATGACACGCCGTGCCTTCCGTTGCAAACGTGCTCAGGTTTTTCGCCGCGCCAAAACCGCCCGGCACGATGAGCGCATCAAGTTCAGCGGCATCGGCCTGTGCCAGCGGGTGAATATCGCCGCGCACAATACGCGCCGCTTCAATCAGCACGTTACGGCTTTCCGCCATTGGCTCGCCGGTGAGATGATTAATCACGTCTGCCTGGGTTTTATCCGGGGCGAAGCAGATAACGTCTGCCCCCTGGCGCGATAATGCCAGCAGCGTTAATACGGTTTCATGTATCTCTGAACCATCGTAAACACCACATCCGCTCAGCACGACACCAATCTTTTTCATTCTGACGATCCTTCTATGCAACTCGCTGAAGCACATTAAAAATTCTGATTAAAACGCTATGCTTCACACATTTCACTGATTCATGTAACAAACTGTTTAAGATTTGCTATCTTATCTGCGTGCGGCCTCAATTTTCAGGCGGCGTCCATGCGAAAACAACCCATAAAAATCAGGCGCAGCCACGATTTCCCTGGTGTTGGCGCAGTATTCGCGCACCCCGGTATAGCCGGGGTCATTTTTTTCTGGCGTCCACCCAGGCTTTCAGCACTGCCACATCGTTTTGCCACTCTTGTTTCATCTCTTCGACCCAATCACCTACGTTATCTTCCCAGGCAGGTAAATCAGGAGACTGAATCTGTTGGCCCAGCTGCTGGAGATGGCGTAACCCGACAGATCCTGCCGCGCCTTTGATTTTATGTCCCTCTTCGACGATGCCCTTCTGGTCACGCGCCGTCAGGTTGGATTCGAGCACGTTCAGATAGCCCGGCATCATTTTTTCGAACACGGCGAGGCCATCGGTGATCAGTTTTGGTCCCACCAGATCGATATACTGCTCCAGCATGGCGGTATCCAGTATCGTTTGGGCTTTAGCGCTATCAACAGACGTCATGGTGCTCTCCTCTTCATCACAGGTATCCCAGAACTTCTTGATCATCGCCGTCAGGGCGGGTACCGCCAGCGGCTTGCTGAGCACATCGTCCATACCGGCCTCGAGATACTCTTTTTTATCTTTCAACACGTTTGCGGTCAACGCCACCAGCGGCGGCAGCTCGTCAGGAGCATATTTGCGCGTCAGCTCGCGGGAGATATCCAGCCCGGTCATGTCCGGTAGCTGAATATCGAGCAGCACCAGGTCATACTCGCCCGGCGTGAACATCTCCAGCGCGGCTTTCCCGGTCATCGCCACATCCACGCTGTTACCGAGTTTTTCCAGTACCGACCGAGCGACAATGACGTTCAGCTCAATATCTTCCACCAGCAGAACGTGCAGGGCTGGCAGCGGCATATCGTCGTTCTCAAACGTATCTTCCACCTCTTCCGCCACGGCAGGCGCGTGGACGGTAAGCGTAAAGGTGGAGCCTTTACCCGGCTGGCTGGCAACGGTGATATCCCCGCCCATACTTTTCGCCAGACGTTTCGACACCGCCAGTCCAATGCCCGTACCGGTCGCCGGTTTACCGCCGTGGCTGTCTTTAACCTGATAATACATGGCGAAGATCTTATCCTGTTCCTCTTGAGGAATGCCGATACCCGAGTCCTCAACTTCAAAGTGCAGCATGTCGCCTTCGTCATAGCGAATGCGCACCGCAACCTGCCCCTTCTGGGTAAACTTCACGGCGTTGCTGATGAGGTTCCACAGGATCTGCCGCAGACGTGTGCCGTCCGTCACCACTTTATGCGGCAACGGCAGCGTTGGCTCCATCACAAAGCTCAACCCTTTTTGCTGAGCCTGTAAACCTGACAGGTTTTCCAGGTCCGCGAGGAAACCGGTAAAATCAACCGGCTGGTTGTCGAGCTGAACTTTACGGCGTTCCATCTTATCCATGTCGATAATATCATTGAAGATATTGCCCAGCGTGACCGCCGAGACGTGGATCGTTTTCAGGTATTTTTCCTGCTCGCTGGTCAGCTCGGTATCCAGCAGAATGCGGCTCAGCCCCACAATGCCATTCAGCGGGGTGCGCAGTTCATGGCTGATGGTGGAGATGAAGGTGGTTTTATCCCGGCTGGCGCGCTCCAGCGCATCCTGATAGCGCTTACGCTCGGTGATATCGCGGCCAAAGCCCATCAGACCATGACGTTTCCCCACCCGGTCGTAATAAGGCACTTTGCGGATCTCAAAGCAGGCTTTGCGCCCGTCAGGATAGTCCAGCCACTGCTCATAGGTCAGCGAAACGTTATGGCGGAAGACCTTTTCATCCGTCTCCATCACTTTTGCTGCCGCCTCTTCGGAATAGACATCCTGAGGTTTCAGGTGGATCAGCTGCTTTTCGCTTTTCCCGGTCAACAGTTCCATGGCCCGGTTACAGCCGGAGAACTCTTTATCTTCATTACGGTAGAACACCAGATCCGGCGACGCATCGAGGAACGAGCGCAGGAAAGAGGATTGCTGTTCAAGCTGGATCTGCGTCACTTCACGCTCTTTCATCTCAACTTTTAGCTGCTCAAGCGTGGTCTGACGCTCGGCTTCCGCCTTCTCACGGTCTGAAATTTCCTGATTCAGCTGGGCAATGTTGTCCTTGAGCTGAACGTTGAGTTTGAGATCGCGCTCGCGCATCTCTTCCAGCTTATCCACCAGTTTCGATAAACGCTGTCGGGACTCTTCCAGTTGCTCAACCACCACGGAGAGAAAATAGACCGCCCATGGGGTAATCAGCAGGCCAAAGAAAATAGAGCGGATCACGTCGATGCTCTCGACCTGACCATGCAGAACCATGGTCACGGCCATTTGCACGACGATGGCCAGAACGACCAGCGCCAGCGCCAGCAGCATGGAAAAACGCACCAGCCCGAGCTTCATCATCAGGTCGACGTAGTACTGGGCCAGCATTCGAATTTGCTTCATAGAGGATCCCTTCACGACTTTATCGCTCAATAATACTCAAATTCACGGCGAGGCGTTGAAGGTTGTGAGAAAAAGTGCGGGGTGAAACAGGAGATTAGCCTCGCCCCCGGGCAACCGGGAGCGAGGAAGAAGGTTTATCAGGAGCGTTTTAGCAGCATCCAGAGGCTGATCAGGAAGAAACTGGCGCTCGGCAACAGTGCGCCGATAATTGGCGGAATGCCATACACCAGCGTCAGCGGACCGAAAATCTGATCGAGGACGTAGAACACAAAACCAAAGCTGATACCGGTTACCACGCGAACCCCCATTGGCACGCTACGCAGCGGTCCAAAGATGAACGATAGCGCCATCAGCATCATCACGGCCACGGACAGCGGCTGGAAGATTTTGCTCCACATGTTGAGCTGGTAACGCCCCGCATCCTGTCCGCTCGATTTCAGATACTTCACGTAATTATGCAGACCGCTGATGGAGAGCGCATCGGGATCGAGCGCTACCACCCCAAGCTTGTCCGGCGTCAGGTTGGTTTTCCAGGTACCGCTAACGGTCTGCGAACCGGTGATCTGTTTCGGGTTCGTCAGGTCAGATTCATCAACCTGGGATAACCGCCAAAGCTTGTTGTTCGCATCAAATTTAGCGGAGGCGGCATAACGCACCGACTGTAAACGACGATCGTTATTGAAGGCATAGATACTCACGCCGCCCAGTTCATCGTCCCCTTTCACGCGTTCGATATAGACAAAGTTCTGACCATCTTTCGCCCATAATCCCTGCTGCGTGGAGAGCAGTGAACCGCCGTACATAGCCTGAGCACGGTAGTTACGCGCCATCTGTTCGCCCTGCGGCGCGACCCATTCGCCAATCGCCATGGTCAACAGCACCAGCGGGATCGCGGTTTTCATCACCGACAGCGCAACCTGCATACGGGTAAAACCCGATGCCTGCATAACCACCAGCTCGCTACGCTGAGCCAGCATCCCCAGGCCCAGCAGCGCCCCCAACAGGGCCGCCATCGGGAAGAAGATCTGCACATCTTTTGGTACGCTGAGCAGGGTATACATCCCGGCGCCCAACGCGTCGTAACTCCCCTGCCCGGCTTTTTTCAACTGGTCTACAAATTTGATAATGCCCGAGAGCGACACCAGCATGAACAGGGTCATCATGATGGTGGTGAAAATCGTTTTACCGATATAGCGGTCAAGTACGCCAAACGCCTGCATTAGATGGCTCCTTTACGCGTAAACCGGGCACGAAGACGACGCACAGGCACCGTGTCCCACAAGTTGAGTCCGACTGCCAGCAGCAGATACAAACCATTCACGACCCAGGTCCAGATCATCGGGTCAATTTTTCCTTTCCCGCCGTTAGACTTGATTGAGGTTTGCAGCAGGAAGAACACCAGATACAGCAGCATCGCTGGCAGCATCGACAGCACGCGGCCCTGGCGCGGGTTTACCACGCTCAGCGGAACCACCATCAGCGCCATCATAAATACGGTGAAGACCAGCGTGATACGCCAGTGCAGTTCAGCACGCGCACGATCGGTATCGGTATTCATTAAGGTGCGCATATCCATCTGCTCAGTATCCGTGGGATCGAGCGCGACGGCCTGATGGCCAATGATGGCCTGGTAGTTCTGAAAATCGGTAATACGGAAGTCGCGCAGCATAGCCGTGCCTTCGAAACGCGTTCCTTTGTTCAGCGTGACAACCTGAGAGCCGTCTTTACGCTGAGACAGCTGACCGGAGTCCGCCACCACCACAGAAGGCCGGGCGTTACCTTTCGGGCGCAGTTGAGCAAGAAACACGTCATTGAAGCGGTTGCCATCGACGCTTTCGATAAACAGCACGGAGTTACCGTCGGTCGCCTGCTGGAACTGCCCCTGCGCCAGCGCCGCCAGCCCCGGGTTAGCTTTTGCTTCCGCCAGCACCTCATCCTGATGACGAGAGGAGGTCGGCCCCGCCCACATGACGTTAACCGCGGCAACAATGCCCGTAAACAGCGCCAGCACCATGGCTGCTTTTACCAGTACGGCTTTACTGAGGCCGCAGGCATGCATCACGGTGATTTCACTTTCGGTATAGAGCTTACCCAGGGTCATCAGCAGACCAAGGAACAGGCTTAACGGCAGGATAAGCTGCGCCATTTCCGGCACGCCAAGCCCGAGCAGGGAAAGCACCAGATTCGTTGGGATTTCGCCATCAACCGCCGCGCCGAGGATCCTGACCAGCTTCTGACAGAAAAAGATCAGAAGGAGGATAAAGAGGATCGCCAGTTGGCTCTTCAGCGTCTCCCGAACCAGATATCTTATGATTATCACTTTAAATACGCCCGTTAAAACTCGTCTTATGCAGGAATTTAGCTTGTTTCATGGCTTAAACGTCATTTATTCTCTTGAGTCGTCGAAATCATCGCTAAGATTAAAAAACCCGGCGGATTCGCGCTTCATGACATTTATTGACGTGTCGAAACCGTAGTAACGTAAGATTAACACGAAGTCACCACAACGGCGGACATGAGTTACGAAAGGTTTCAATTCTATCCGTAGCCGCCGCCGTTGTCTTTAAGATTCAGGAGCGTAGTGCATGGAGTTCAGTGTAAAAAGCGGTAGCCCGGAGAAACAGCGGAGTGCCTGCATCGTTGTGGGCGTCTTTGAACCACGCCGACTCTCCCCGATCGCCGAGCAACTCGATAAAATCAGCGACGGTTATATCAGCGCCCTGCTGCGCCGTGGCGAACTGGAAGGCAAACCAGGGCAGACCTTGTTGCTGCACCATGTTCCGAACGTCCTGTCCGAGCGTATTCTGCTGATTGGCTGTGGTAAAGAACGTGAGCTTGATGAGCGCCAGTACAAGCAGGTTATTCAGAAAACCATTAATACACTGAATGATACTGGTTCGATGGAAGCCGTCTGCTTCCTGACGGAGCTGCACGTTAAGGGCCGCAACACGTACTGGAAAGTGCGCCAGGCCGTCGAAACCGCAAAAGAGAGCCTCTACAGCTTTGATCAGCTGAAAACCACCAAAAGCGAGCCGCGTCGCCCGCTGCGTAAAATGGTCTTTAACGTGCCAACCCGTCGCGAGCTGACCAGCGGCGAGCGCGCCATTCAGCACGGTCTGGCCATTGCCGCCGGTATTAAAGCGGCAAAAGATCTTGGCAATATGCCGCCAAACATCTGTAACGCCGCGTACCTGGCATCTCAGGCGCGCCAGCTGGCTGACGCGTACAGCAAGAACGTCATCACCCGCGTTATCGGCGAACAGCAGATGAAAGAGCTGGGGATGCACTCTTATCTGGCGGTCGGTAACGGCTCCCAGAACGAATCCCTGATGTCGGTCATTGAGTACAAGGGCAATCCGTCAGAAGATGCGCGACCCATCGTGCTCGTCGGTAAAGGGCTGACCTTCGACTCCGGCGGTATCTCCATCAAGCCTTCAGAAGGCATGGATGAGATGAAGTACGACATGTGCGGCGCGGCGGCGGTTTACGGCGTCATGCGCATGGTCGCGGAACTTCAGTTGCCCATCAACGTGATCGGCGTGCTGGCGGGCTGCGAAAACATGCCTGGCGGCCGCGCTTATCGTCCGGGTGATGTGCTGACCACCATGTCCGGCCAGACCGTTGAGGTGCTGAACACCGACGCCGAAGGCCGTCTGGTGCTGTGTGACGTGCTGACCTACGTTGAGCGTTTCGAACCTGAAGCGGTTATCGACGTGGCTACCCTGACCGGCGCCTGCGTGATCGCGCTGGGCCATCACATCACCGGCCTGATGTCGAACCACAACCCGCTGGCGCATGAGCTGATCGGCGCGTCCGAGCAGGCCGGCGACCGCGCGTGGCGTCTGCCGCTGGGGGACGAGTTCCAGGAACAGCTGGAGTCTAACTTCGCAGACATGGCGAACATCGGCGGTCGTCCTGGCGGAGCTATTACCGCGGGCTGCTTCCTGGCGCGCTTTACCCGCAAGTACAACTGGGCGCACCTGGACATCGCGGGGACCGCATGGCGCTCCGGTAAAGCCAAAGGCGCGACCGGACGTCCGGTGGCGCTGCTGTCGCAGTTCCTGCTCAATCGTGCGGGTTTTAACGGCGACGAGTGATGAAAAACGCCGGGTGGCGGCTTCGCCTTACCCGGCCTACAGCATCACTCAACCGTAGGCCGGGTAAGCGAAGCGCCACCCGGCTTTGCATTTAAATCCACGACAAGAAGCCCCATATATGAAGAATGCAACGTTCTACCTTCTGGACAATGACACCCATCAGGATGGCCTCAGCGCCGTTGAACAGCTGGTGTGTGAAATTGCCGCAGAACGTTGGCGCGCAGGTAAACGCGTCCTGATTGCCTGTGAAGATGAGCAGCAGGCGATTCGCCTGGATGAAGCGCTATGGGCGCGCCCGCCGGAGAGTTTTGTTCCGCATAACCTGTCGGGCGAAGGTCCACGCGGCGGGGCACCGGTGGAGATTGCCTGGCCGCAAAAACGCAACAGCAGCGCGCGCGACATTCTCATTAGCCTGCGGACAGACTTTGCAGATTTTGCCACCGCTTTCACAGAAGTGGTAGACTTTGTCCCTTACGAAGAATCTTTGAAACAACTGGCGCGCGAACGCTACAAAGCGTACCGCCTGGCCGGTTTTAACCTGAATACGGCAACCTGGAAATAATGGAAAAGACATATAACCCACGCGATATCGAACAGCCGCTTTACGAGCACTGGGAACAGCAGGGCTATTTCAAGCCTAACGGCGACGAAAGCAAAGAGTCCTTCTGCATCATGATCCCGCCGCCGAACGTCACCGGCAGTTTGCATATGGGGCATGCTTTCCAGCAGACCATCATGGATACCATGATCCGCTACCAGCGCATGCAGGGCAAAAATACCCTGTGGCAGGCGGGGACTGACCACGCGGGTATCGCGACCCAGATGGTGGTTGAGCGTAAAATTGCCGCTGAAGAGGGTAAAACCCGCCACGACTACGGTCGCGACGCGTTCATCGACAAAATCTGGCAGTGGAAGGCAGAATCCGGCGGCACCATTACCCGTCAGATGCGCCGTCTCGGCAACTCCGTAGACTGGGAGCGCGAGCGCTTCACCATGGATGAAGGCCTGTCCAACGCCGTGAAAGAAGTCTTTGTGCGCCTGTACAAAGAAGACCTGATTTATCGTGGCAAGCGCCTGGTCAACTGGGACCCGAAACTGCGCACCGCCATCTCTGACCTGGAAGTGGAAAACCGCGAGTCTAAAGGCTCCATGTGGCACATCCGCTATCCGCTGGCTGACGGCGCAAAAACCGCCGACGGTAAAGATTACCTGGTGGTGGCGACCACCCGTCCGGAAACCCTGCTGGGCGATACCGGCGTGGCCGTTAACCCGGAAGATCCGCGTTATAAAGATCTGATCGGCAAATTCGTGGTGCTGCCGCTGGTGAACCGCCGTATTCCGATTGTGGGCGACGAACACGCCGACATGGAAAAAGGCACCGGCTGCGTGAAAATCACCCCGGCGCATGACTTCAACGACTATGAAGTCGGTCGTCGTCATCAACTTCCGATGATCAACATTCTGACCTTCGACGGCGATATCCGCGAAAGCGCAGAAGTGTATGACACCAAAGGCAACGAATCCGACGTTTATTCCAGCGACATCCCGGCTGAGTTCCAGAAGCTGGAGCGCTTTGCCGCGCGTAAAGCCATCGTAGCCGCCGTTGACGCACTCGGCCTGCTGGAAGAGATTAAACCTCACGATCTGACCGTGCCGTACGGCGACCGTGGCGGCGTGGTTATCGAGCCAATGCTGACCGACCAGTGGTACGTGCGTGCCGACGTGCTGGCGAAACCGGCTGTTGAAGCGGTTGAGAACGGCAGCATCCAGTTCGTGCCGAAGCAGTACGAAAACATGTACTTCTCCTGGATGCGCGATATTCAGGACTGGTGTATTTCCCGTCAGCTGTGGTGGGGTCACCGTATCCCGGCGTGGTACGACAACGAAGGCAATGTCTACGTTGGCCGCACCGAAGAGGAAGTGCGTCAGGAAAACAACCTGGGCGCTGACGTTGCCCTGCGCCAGGACGAAGACGTGCTGGATACCTGGTTCTCCTCCGCACTGTGGACCTTCTCTACCCTCGGCTGGCCGGAAAACACCGACGCGCTGCGTCAGTTCCATCCAACCAGCGTGATGGTATCCGGCTTCGACATCATCTTCTTCTGGATCGCCCGCATGATCATGATGACCATGCACTTCATCAAAGACGAAGACGGCAAGCCGCAGGTTCCGTTCCATACCGTCTACATGACCGGCCTGATCCGCGACGACGAAGGCCAGAAGATGTCCAAATCCAAGGGTAACGTTATCGACCCGCTGGATATGGTGGACGGTATCTCTCTGGAAGAGCTGCTGGAAAAACGTACCGGCAACATGATGCAGCCGCAGCTGGCAGAGAAAATCCGCAAGCGTACCGAGAAGCAGTTCCCGAACGGGATCGAATCTCACGGTACCGACGCCCTGCGCTTCACCCTGGCGGCGCTGGCCTCCACCGGTCGTGACATCAACTGGGATATGAAGCGTCTGGAAGGTTACCGTAACTTCTGTAACAAGCTGTGGAACGCCAGCCGCTTCGTGCTGATGAACACCGAAGATCAGGATTGCGGCTTTAACGGCGGCGAAATGACCCTGTCTCTGGCAGACCGCTGGATCCTGGCGGAATTTAACCAGACAGTGAAAGCGTTCCGCGACGCGCTGGACAGCTACCGCTTCGACATCGCGGCAGGCATCCTGTACGAATTCACCTGGAACCAGTTCTGTGACTGGTATCTGGAGCTGGCGAAGCCGGTCATGAACGGCGGTTCTGAAGCGGAACTGCGCGGCACGCGTAATACGCTGATTACCGTTCTGGAAGGTCTGCTGCGCCTTGCGCACCCGATCATTCCATTCATCACCGAAACCATCTGGCAGCGCGTGAAGGTGATTGCCGGTATTAATGCCGATACCATCATGCTCCAGCCGTTCCCGGCATTCGACGCCGCGAAAGTGGATGAAGCCGCATCTGCGGATACCGAGTGGCTGAAGCAGGCGATCGTTGCGGTACGTAACATCCGCGCGGAAATGAACATCGCTCCGGGTAAACCACTGGAGCTGCTGCTGCGCGGTTGCAGCGAAGCTGCCGTTCGTCGCGTCACCGAGAACAACACCTTCCTGAAAACCATGGCGCGTCTGGAAAGCATCACCGTGCTGCCTGCCGATGACAAAGGTCCGGTTTCCGTGACCAAAATCATCGACGGCGCGGAGCTGCTGATCCCGATGGCGGGCCTGATCGACAAAGATGCGGAGCTGGCGCGTCTGGCGAAAGAAGTGGCGAAAGTCGACGTGGAAATTGGCAAAATCGAAAGCAAACTGGCGAACGAGGGCTTTGTGGCCCGCGCGCCGGAAGCGGTCATCGCCAAAGAGCGTGAGCGTCTGGTTGCCTTCGCCGATGCGAAGACCAAACTGATCGAGCAGCAGGCGGTTATCGCGGCGCTGTAATATCATGAAAACACCGGAGACTCTCTCCGGTGTTTTCTTTTATAACGCATTTTTTATTCGCACCAACTTCCCGTCCGGCATGGTTATCCAGTAATACTCACTCTTGCTGAAGGAGAATTTTTCATAGTAACCTTGCTCATAATCCACGCTCATAAGCATATTTTTCTCAACACAATGTTTTTCTGTTTCCTTTATCGGAGGCAGGCAATACATATCGCCATCCCCTGAGCTTGCAAAATCAGTAAAGCCATCACCGATATCCCAAAAGGTAATGTTATAGCCATCGGATGATGGTATGTGATAAAGGTTTTTCAGTTCTTCTTTATGATCCAGATACCAATGAATACGTCCCCACTCCGTTAAAGCCAGATGGTCTACCAGGATTCCATAGGCCTCAAATTTTCTGTCTTTGCTGGCAAACTCCTTGAGGACAAATCCGGGATCATACTCAGCATGGCTACCGGCGCGGATGATAGTCACTGGTCGTTGAGTCCAGAGTAAATAGCAGGTTATCAACAGCACCAGGCTAAGAAAAGCCGCTTTACGTTTCCGATGATTCAGCATCAAACGCCACCGTTTATATGAATATAAGCTCTAAAATTTGTCATGAAGGGTTTAAATGCATAATCGCGATGTCGTTGCAAAAAAAACCAAATGCGGAAGAAGCGAAAGTTCTTATAGAAGTCATTTGTAATATCTTCCGTCCCAAGACCAAAATGATCCTGTCCGGTAAATAACAGCACCCCCTCCCAGGTTACAGCATTGCGATGGAAACTTTCCAGGCTGACCTTCTGGGCATAAATATCATGTACGCTTATTCCCAACCCATTAAACCTATCGATGAAACGGTTAAATTTTGGCAGCCTGACGTTTCTAGTGATGTGTCCGCTTAAAGCCGTAAGAAAATTAAAGTCAATCCCTATCTGCTGTTTCAGATAGAAACGTTCATTTATCTCCGTCTGAATGCAATGCAACAAATGATTTGTTTCTGTACCTCTAATCACTTCTGCATATGCTCTACTCAGACGCTCACTGTGCCATGATCCTCCATTACCGTAATGAAAATGATTAATCAACTCACCTATAAGCGGGGCGTATGGCCCGTGAGCAAATTGTGTCGAGAGTTCTATCATCTCATCAAACATAATCTCAGCGCAGCGCTGACGGCTAAGTGACACACCCTGCGGTTTCCGTAGGCCGAAGTCCGCCACCCGAGGACTATAGAAATTATTCGCATTGAATTGCAAACACCTGAACGGGTCTACCCGCGCAGAAATGTCCTCAAGTCCTAATAACTGGAAATCCCTATCGACTAAATCTCCACACTGCATATCATCTACATAATAGTTTTCAAAACGGTGGAACGTGGAAAAAACTTCACACGGCAAAGACATTGATAAAAGCGTATCTATATTCATAATTCATCATCCTGATAAATAATAACAGCGCACTTCACAACAACAGAAAATAATATAACTTTGAAAAAGAGAACATGAGCGAAATGGTATAAACACCATGTGGATGATGAAAATTCTTCCCTGTCATTATCTCTGCCTTGCATGATTGTAAAGAGGGTGGTATCAAATATCACTATGATGAATTTTTATTGATTGAGTAACAAAATGAGCTCCACGCAGTCCCTCCCTACACTCCGCCGGATATCCGCCAGCGACAACCCGGCTATCGCCGCCGTTATCCGCACGGTTTCTGCCGAATATGGCCTGACCGCCGACAAAGGCTACACCGTGGCCGACCCAAATCTGGACGAACTTTTTCAGCTGTACAGCCAGCCGGGTCATGCCTACTGGGTCATCGAGCAGGACGGCCAGGTCGTGGGCGGCGGCGGCATTGCCCCACTGCTTTGCAGCGAGCCGGATATCTGTGAACTCCAGAAAATGTATTTCCTGCCAACGATACGCGGACAAGGCCTGGCGAAAAAGCTGGCGCTGGTCGCCCTGGAACATGCACGCTCACAGGGCTTTAAACGTTGCTACCTTGAAACCACCGCTTTCCTTAAAGAGGCCATTGGCCTGTATGAACATCTCGGCTTTGAGCATATCGATGCGCCACTGGGCTGCACGGGCCACGTGGACTGCGAAGTCAGGATGCTGAAAAATCTGTAAGTTTTGTTCCTGCCGTCTTCTGTTAAGCGTCTGTAAACTGAATGCTCTACACTCACAGTTCACACCAAAACAGGGGAAATGCGATGTCGAAGATAAAAAGCTACGCCGCACCGCAGGCGGGTGCAGAACTTGAGCTGTACGAGTACGATGCGGGCGAACTAAAAGCGGAAGACGTCGAAGTACAGGTTGATTACTGCGGGATCTGCCACTCAGATCTCTCGATGATCGACAATGAATGGGGCTTCTCCAGCTATCCGCTGGTGGCCGGGCACGAAGTCATTGGCCGCGTCGTGGCGCTCGGCAGCGCCGCGCAGGACAAAGGGCTGAAAGTGGGCCAGCGCGTGGGTATCGGCTGGACGGCACGCAGCTGCGGCCACTGCGACGCCTGTATCAGCGGCAATCAGATCAACTGCCTTGAGGGCGCTACGCCGACCATCCTGAACAAGGGCGGTTTCGCCGATAAGCTGCGCGCCGACTGGCAATGGGTTATCCCGCTGCCGGACAGCATTGATATCGAATCCGCCGGTCCGCTGCTGTGTGGCGGTATCACCGTCTTTAAACCGCTGCTGATGCATCACGTCACCGCCACCAGCCGCGTGGGCGTGATCGGGATTGGCGGTCTGGGCCATATCGCCATCAAGCTGCTGCACGCGATGGGCTGTGAAGTGACGGCGTTCAGCTCTAACCCGGCGAAAGAGCAGGAAGTGCTGGCCATGGGTGCGGATAAAGTGGTGAACAGTCGCGATCCCCAGGCGCTCACCGCTCTGGCAGGCCAGTTTGACCTGATCATCAACACCGTCAACGTCGATCTCGACTGGCAGCCGTACTTTGAAGCCCTGGCCTACGGCGGTAACTTCCACACCGTGGGTGCGGTGATGAAGCCGCTGCCGGTTCCGGCGTTTACCCTGATCGGCGGCGATCGCAGCATATCCGGCTCTGCTACCGGCACACCATATGAGTTACGCAAGCTGATGAAGTTTGCCGGACGCACAAAAGTGGCGCCAACCACCGAGCTGTATCCGATGTCAAAAATCAACGAAGCGATCCAGCACGTGCGCGACGGCAAAGCCCGCTACCGCGTGGTGTTGAAAGCGGATTTCTGATGTGAGATTGCCGGGGAATGTGCGGCCTGATGCCCTCACCCCAACCCTCTCCCACAGGGAGAGGGCGCAAACACTAAAAACGGTAACGGTTGTTACCGTTTTGCATCTACCATGGTCTTAAACACTTCCGCCACCGCGACCGCCCCCGGATCCATCACCCCGTCCAGATTCTCTTTATTCACGTACGACGAGCGTCCCGCGCCGGCTTTCGCCATTTTCGCCGTTGCTTCAGCCCCTTGCTGCGCGGCCTGCGCTGCCGCCTGAATATTGCCTTTCTGTAACGCCTCCAGCGCCGGTTGCAGGGCATCGATCAGCGTACGATCGCCGAGATCTGCACCGCCATACTGCTTCATCTGCGCCAGTCCGCTCAGCAATGCTTCAGGTAGCGACTGTCCATCGTGAAGCTTTTGTCCTGCCGCAGTGAAGAAGATCGACATCAATACGCCGCTCGATCCGCCCATTACCGTTGCCAGCCGCTCGCCAACCAGCAGGAGTAATGTCGGCACGTCGTTAAGGGGCAGGTTGTTCTCCTCAAGTCGCTGCGCAATATCCCGCGCCCCTTGCGCAAAGGTGGAGCCCGTATCGCCATCGCCTACTTTGGCATCCAGCGCGTTAAGGCGATTTTCCAGCTGGATCAATGTTTTCGTTACCGAGGCGACGGCCTCGCTCACCTGCGGATTGTCCGACGGGGTATATTCCACGCGATCATGAAGGGCGCTATGGGGGACGGTACGCAGGGGCGCGAACGCGACGGGCTTCTGCCAGCCCAGCGTCTCGACCTCGGCGTGAATCGCCTTCTCGAAGAAATCGTTGAGCTTTAACAGCGTTAGCGAAAAGCCTTTCATATCCAGAGCACTCACCAGCGGCGCCGGGCCAATCAGATACGCAATGTTCTCTTTCAACGCCGAATGCGCCAGCTCTTTGGTGAGCAGAACCATCTCCAGCGCTGACACGCCGCCGAGGTTGTTGATCAGCACCGCAAAGCGCCCGTCACCCGCCTGGGCTTTTAGCGGCATCACCAGCGTATCGATAATCGCCCTGCTGTTCTGCGTATCCACCACCGATGCCCCCGGCTCGCCGTGAATCCCCAGCCCCAGCTCCACGTGGCCTTGCCTGATGCGTCCTTCTTCATCATCGCTACCCGGCAGGTTACAGGTTTGCATCGCAACCCCCAGGCTCCAGAGGTTATCGCAGGCCTGTTGCGCAATATCCCGCACGTCGTTTAGCGATTTCCCCTGTTCTGCCGCATATCCCGCAATCTTATGCACCAGCGCCGTTCCCGCGATACCACGCGGCTGCTTGTTATCCGGTAGGGCGATATCATCCGCCACGATAACCATCTCGACCTTCAGGCCGTAGCGTTTGGCTTTTTCCGCCGCCAGGCCAAAGTTAAGCCGGTCACCGGTGTAGTTTTTCACAATCAGCAGGCAGCCACGATCGCCCGTCACCGCCACAATGGCATTGAGGACCGCATCGACGCTTGGGGAAGCGAACAGATCGCCACACACCGCTGCGGTAAGCATGCCTTTACCGACGAACCCGGCATGTGCTGGTTCATGGCCGGAGCCGCCACCGGAGATCACCGCCACGCGGCTTTTATCCCAGTCGCCGCGAGCCACCACGCGGATGGCCGGATCGATATCCAGTTTGACGAGATTACCGTGCGGCGCGGAGAGAAGTATGCCTTCAATGGCATCGTTGACAAGCTGTTTGCGGTCGTTAAAAAAGAATCTGGACATAGTTTCCCAAAATTTTGTTTACCGTATGCAAAAGCATAGTCCGCACTGGATAATGCGCCGCAAAGTGAGGAATTTACGCAGACATTTTGCCGTCAGGTTGCCTATACTCCACCCAGGACTACGAGAGGACGTGCATCATGAGTACACCATTGTTAATCGCCAGGACGCTGGAAAAAGAGCTGTTTTTACTGCCCGCGATGGCGAACCGTCATGGCCTGATCACCGGCGCGACCGGGACGGGAAAAACCGTCACCCTGCAAAAGCTGGCTGAGTCGTTGTCAGAGACTGGCGTGCCGGTTTTTATGGCTGACGTGAAGGGCGATTTAACCGGGGTGGCTCAGGAAGGTGCAGCGTCAGAAAAACTCCTCGAGCGCCTGAAAAATATCGGCATCACGGACTGGACGCCGCACGGTAATCCGGTGGTGGCCTGGGATATCTTCGGCGAAAAAGGCCATCCGGTGCGTGCCACCGTCTCCGACCTCGGCCCGCTGCTGCTGGCCCGTCTGCTTAACCTCAACGACGTGCAGTCCGGGGTACTGAACATTATCTTCCGTATCGCCGACGATCAGGGGCTACTGCTGCTCGACTTCAAAGATCTGCGCGCCATCACCCAGTACATTGGCGATAACGCCAAATCCTTCCAGAACCAGTACGGCAATATCAGCAGCGCCTCGGTGGGCGCCATTCAGCGCGGGCTCCTAACGCTGGAGCAACAGGGGGCCGAACACTTCTTCGGCGAGCCAATGCTGGATATCAAAGACTGGATGCGTACCGACAGCAGCGGCAAAGGCATTATCAACATTCTGAGCGCAGAGAAGCTCTACCAGATGCCGAAGCTTTACGCCGCCAGCCTGCTGTGGATGCTCTCTGAACTGTACGAACAACTGCCAGAAGCAGGCGATCTGGAAAAACCCAAACTGGTGTTCTTCTTTGACGAAGCGCACCTGTTGTTTAACGACGCGCCGCAGGTGTTGCTGGATAAAATTGAACAGGTTATCCGCCTGATCCGCTCCAAAGGCGTCGGGGTCTGGTTTGTGTCGCAAAACCCGTCGGATATTCCGGACAACGTACTGGGGCAACTGGGTAACCGCGTGCAGCACGCCCTGCGCGCCTTTACGCCGAAAGATCAGAAAGCGGTGAAAGCCGCGGCGCAAACCATGCGCGCCAATCCGGCCTTTGATACCGAAACCGCCATTCAGGCGCTGGGCACCGGTGAAGCGCTGATTTCGTTCCTCGATGCAAAAGGCAGCCCGACAGTTGTCGAGCGTGCGATGGTGATTGCGCCCTGCTCGCGCATGGGGCCGGTAACGGACGATGAACGCAACGGCCTGATCAACCACTCCCCGGTGTACGGGAAGTATGAAGACGAGGTGGATCGCGAATCCGCGTTCGAGATGCTGCAAAAAGGGGTGCAGGCGACTGCCGAATCGCAGGATGCCCCTGCCGCAAAAGGGCAATCTGTTGCCGTGGACGACGGCATTCTCGGCGGGCTGAAAGATATTCTGTTCGGCAGCACCGGGCCACGCGGCGGCAAACGCGATGGCGTGGTTCAGACCATGGCAAAAAGCGCGACGCGTCAGATTACCAACCAGATAGTACGCGGCATGCTGGGAAGTCTGCTAGGCGGCCGTCGCCGGTAGCGGGGGAACCCACGGGCAGCCAAGCGCCGACCCCTGTACGCCGTTCTCCTGTAGATAGCGGTCGATTTCCAGCATCCCCGTCCAGCGGTTCTCACACCAGAGCGGTGCCAGAAGCGTTGGGCGGCGGGCGCTGGCCGAGATGCGGTGGTAAACAATCTCCGGAGGCGTGTGGCGAATCATCTCCCCCGCCGTCACCGTATAGTCGTCGAGTTCGATACCACTTAACCGCCCCGCTTCCCAGGCTTTCGCCATTATGCTGCCCTTCACGATATGCAGCGGATGCAGCTTAATGCCATCCACGCCGGTCTCGACGACTTTTTCCAGCGTTTCCAGCCCGTGCTGCTGCCCTTCTCCTGGCAAGCCGACAATCAGATGCGAGCAGACTTTTAATCCACGCTCACGGGCGAGACGCGTGGTGCGCTGGTAGCAGGCGAAATCATGCCCGCGATTGATACGGTGCAGGGTTTTGTCATGCGCGGTCTGCAAGCCCAGCTCCAGCCAGATCTCGTAGCCCTTCTCTTTGTACTCACTAAGTAAATCCAGCACGGCCTCCGGCACGCAGTCCGGACGCGTCCCCACGCACAGCCCGACAATGTTCGCTTGAGCAACCGCCTGCTGATACATCGAGCGCAGCACCTGCACCTCAGCCCACGTGCTGGTGTAGGCCTGGAAATAGGCCAGATACTGCTTCGCGCGATTCACCAGACTCGCCTGATGGGCGAGCTGTTCAGCGATAGATTTATGCTGCTGGGCCTCGTCAGCAAACGAGGCCACGTTACAGAAAGTGCAGCCACCACGCCCGATGGTGCCATCGCGATTCGGGCAGCTAAAGCCGCCGTGCAGCGTCAGTTTGTGAACCTTTTGCCCATAGCGCTGCAAAAGATCCCCACCAAACATATTGACTAATTTTTGTAACTGCATAATCTGATAGACCGTCCCGAAGAAAGGGGACAAGCCTGCCATTTTTAGCCTCTGTCGGCGATGACCTGGATCAATCGCCCTGGACGGCCTTTATCTGTTTGAATAAATAATCACGATTACCGAGATTTCATTCACCCTGTACGTAATTACTTTTCCTTATGTTCTGATGGTTTTTTTCATTTATAGCGCCAGGACTGAAAAACAGTGATTTTATGCGGGTTTGAATGCAACACCAGATTAATATTCTGCTATAAATCTGCATTTCAGCACGCTGCATCGATAATACCGCTTTCATATAGTGAGTCAGATCACACTCCCCTGCACCTCCCCGGTGCTTTAAGTGGTTGTAAAAATAGTTAAATACATATTAAAAACAAAAAGATAACTACGCTTTAGCACATTTTTGTATAAATAAGATTGCCATTTGACCTGTGTACCAATTCCCGATAAGTTGGAAATCCGCTGGAAGCTTTCTGGATGAGCGGCCTGCTCATCATATTTATGCAGTAATTGAGATTCCCTCTGAAGCAAGTCCTCAAACTTGTTTACCTGCGCGAAAGGATGAAAAAGAGGGCGAATGCGAGGTCCGCGTATGAAACGCTAACCCCGTCGCCATGCTCTTTCTGCGCCTGTGCGCCACGGTAAAGTTCAGTGGGAAGCCCGACGAGCCTGGGGAGGTTCACTGATATGTTGTACGATAAATCCCTTGAGAAGGATAACTGTGGTTTCGGCCTGATCGCCCACATAGAAGGCGAACCTAGCCACAAGGTAGTGCGTACTGCTATTCACGCACTGGCCCGTATGCAGCACCGTGGCGCCATCCTTGCCGATGGTAAAACCGGCGACGGTTGCGGCCTGCTGCTGCAAAAACCGGATCGTTTCTTCCGTATCGTAGCGGAAGAGCGCGGCTGGCGTTTAGCCAAAAACTACGCTGTCGGTATGCTGTTCCTGAATCAGGATCCTGAAAAAGCTGCCGCCTCACGCCGCATCGTTGAAGAAGAACTTCAGCGTGAAACCCTGTCGATCGTCGGCTGGCGCGATGTGCCAACCAACGAAGGGGTGCTCGGTGAAATCGCCCTCTCCTCGCTGCCTCGTATTGAACAGATTTTTGTCAATGCGCCTGCGGGCTGGCGTCCGCGTGATATGGAACGCCGTCTGTTTATCGCCCGCCGCCGCATTGAAAAACGTCTTCTGGATGATAAAGAGTTCTACGTCTGTAGCCTCTCTAACCTTGTGAACATCTATAAAGGTCTGTGTATGCCGGCTGACCTGCCGCGCTTCTACCTGGACCTGGCGGACCTGCGTCTGGAATCGGCCATTTGCCTGTTCCACCAGCGCTTCTCCACCAACACCGTTCCACGCTGGCCGCTGGCGCAGCCGTTCCGCTACCTGGCGCATAACGGCGAGATCAACACCATCACCGGCAACCGCCAGTGGGCCCGCGCCCGTACCTATAAATTCCAGACGCCGCTGATCCCGGACCTGCACGATGCCGCGCCGTTCGTGAACGAAACCGGCTCGGACTCCAGCTCCATGGATAACATGCTGGAACTGCTGCTGGCGGGCGGGATGGACATCGTGCGCGCCATGCGTCTGCTCGTGCCACCGGCCTGGCAGAACAACCCGGATATGGACCCTGAGCTGCGCGCGTTCTTCGACTTTAACTCCATGCACATGGAGCCGTGGGACGGCCCGGCGGGCATCGTTATGTCCGACGGTCGTTTTGCCGCCTGTAACCTGGACCGTAATGGTCTGCGTCCGGCGCGCTACGTTATTACCAAAGACAAGCTCATCACCTGTGCCTCTGAAGTCGGGATCTGGGATTACCAGCCAGACGAAGTGGTCGAGAAAGGCCGCGTCGGACCGGGCGAGCTGATGGTGATCGACACCCGCGGTGGGCGTATTCTGCATTCCGCCGAAACCGACAACGATCTGAAGAGCCGCCATCCGTACAAAGAGTGGATGGAGAAAAACGTGCGTCGTCTGGTGCCGTTTGAAGATCTGTCGGACGAAGAAGTGGGCAGCCGCGAGCTGGACGATGACACCCTCGCGAGCTTCCAGAAGCAGTTTAACTACAGCGCGGAAGAGCTGGACTCGGTTATCCGCGTGCTCGGTGAAAACGGCCAGGAAGCGGTCGGCTCAATGGGTGACGATACCCCGTTTGCCGTGCTCTCCAGCCAGCCACGCATTATTTATGACTACTTCCGTCAGCAGTTTGCGCAGGTCACTAACCCGCCAATCGATCCGCTGCGCGAAGCCCACGTCATGTCGCTGGCCACCAGCATCGGCCGTGAGATGAACGTCTTCTGTGAAGCTGAAGGCCAGGCGCACCGTCTGACCTTTAAATCACCGATCCTGCTGTACTCCGATTTCAAACAGCTCACCACCATGACCGAGGAGCACTATCGCGCCGACACGCTCGATATCACCTTCGACGTGACCGAAACGAGCCTCGAAGAGACGGTGAACGCGCTGTGCGATAAAGCCGAGCAAATGGTGCGTAACGGCACCGTTCTGCTGGTGCTGTCTGATCGCAACATCGCGAAAAACCGACTGCCGGTGCCTGCGCCAATGGCGGTGGGGGCTATCCAGACGCGTCTGGTCGACAAGAGCCTGCGCTGCGATGCCAACATCATTGTTGAAACCGCGAGCGCCCGCGATCCGCACCACTTTGCCGTGCTCTTAGGCTTCGGTGCGACGGCGATCTACCCGTACCTGGCCTACGAAACGCTGGCCCGCCTGGTAGATACCCGCGCGATCGACAAAGACTACCGCGCCGTGATGCTGAACTACCGTAACGGCATCAACAAAGGTCTGTACAAAATCATGTCCAAAATGGGCATCTCGACCATCGCATCTTACCGCTGCTCGAAGCTGTTTGAAGCGGTCGGCCTGCATGACGACGTCGCCAACCTCTGCTTCCAGGGCGTGATCAGCCGTATCGGCGGCGCCGGTTTTGCTGACTTCCAGCAGGATCTGGTGAACCTGTCGAAACGCGCCTGGCTGGCACGTAAGCCTCTGGAACAGGGCGGCCTGCTGAAATATGTCCACGGGGGTGAGTATCACGCTTATAACCCGGACGTGGTGCGCACGCTGCAACAGGCGGTGCAGAGCGGCGAGTACAGCGATTATCAGCAGTATGCAGAGCTGGTGAACAACCGTCCGGCAGCGACGCTGCGCGATCTCATTGCCCTCAATCCAGGTGATGAAGCGGTCAGCATTGACGAGGTTGAACCCGCGTCTGAGCTGTTCAAACGTTTCGACACCGCGGCGATGTCTATCGGCGCGCTGAGCCCGGAAGCCCACGAAGCGCTGGCGGAAGCCATGAACAGCATCGGCGGCAACTCCAACTCCGGCGAAGGCGGTGAAGATCCGGCCCGCTATGGCACCAATAAAGTGTCCCGTATTAAGCAGGTGGCGTCTGGTCGCTTTGGCGTAACGCCTGCGTACCTGGTTAACGCCGACGTGATTCAGATTAAAGTCGCGCAGGGTGCGAAACCGGGTGAAGGCGGTCAGCTGCCGGGTGATAAAGTCACCCCATACATCGCTAAGCTTCGCTATTCAGTGCCGGGCGTGACGCTGATCTCCCCGCCGCCGCACCACGATATCTACTCTATCGAGGATCTGGCGCAGCTGATTTTCGACCTGAAACAGGTCAACCCGAAAGCGATGATCTCCGTGAAGCTGGTTTCCGAACCGGGCGTTGGCACCATTGCCACCGGCGTGGCGAAAGCCTATGCGGATCTGATCACCATCGCCGGTTACGACGGCGGCACCGGCGCAAGCCCGCTCTCCTCCGTGAAATACGCGGGTTGTCCGTGGGAGCTTGGCCTGGTGGAAACCCAGCAGGCGCTGGTCGCTAACGGCCTGCGTCACAAGATCCGTTTGCAGGTGGACGGCGGACTGAAAACCGGCCTCGACATCATCAAAGCGGCGATTCTGGGAGCGGAAAGCTTCGGCTTTGGTACCGGCCCGATGGTTGCGCTCGGCTGTAAATACCTGCGTATTTGCCACCTGAACAACTGTGCAACGGGCGTTGCTACCCAGGACGAAAAGCTGCGTAAAAATCACTACCACGGCCTGCCGTTCAAAGTGACCAACTACTTTGACTTCATCGCCCGTGAAACCCGCGAGCTGATGGCGCAGCTGGGCGTGAAGCGTCTGGTAGACCTGATTGGCCGTACCGACCTGCTGAAAGAGCTTGAGGGCTTCACGGCCAAGCAGCAGAAGCTGGAGCTGTCTAAGCTGCTGGAAACCGCTCAGCCGCATCCTGGCAAAGCGGTTTACTGTACCGAGAACAACCCGCCGTTCGACAACGGCGTGCTGAACGCACAGCTGCTGCAACAGGCGAAGCCGTATGTGGATGAGAAGCAGAGCAAAACGTTCTGGTTTGATATCCGCAACACCGACCGTTCCGTGGGTGCGTCCCTCTCCGGTTACATCGCGCAAACGCACGGTGACCAGGGTCTGGCGTCGGATCCGATTACCGCGCACTTCAGCGGTACCGCGGGTCAGAGCTTCGGCGTGTGGAACGCAGGCGGAGTTGAGTTATACCTGACCGGCGATGCCAACGACTACGTCGGAAAAGGCATGGCGGGCGGTCTGCTGGCGGTGCGTCCTCCGGTTGGTTCAGCCTTCCGCAGCCATGAAGCGAGCATCATCGGCAATACCTGTCTGTACGGCGCAACCGGCGGTCGTCTGTTTGCCGCGGGCCGTGCGGGCGAACGTTTTGCGGTGCGTAACTCCGGCGCCATCACCGTGGTGGAAGGCATCGGCGATAACGGCTGTGAATACATGACGGGCGGAATTGTGTGCGTCCTGGGTAAAACCGGCGTGAACTTTGGCGCGGGCATGACGGGCGGTTTTGCCTACGTCCTGGATGAAGACGGTGAGTTCCGCAAACGCGTGAACCCGGAGCTGGTGGAAGTGCTGGACGTTGATACGCTGGCCATCCACGAAGAACACCTGCGCGGTTTAATTACCGAACACGTGCAGCATACCGGTTCTTCGCGCGGCGAAGAGATCCTGGCCAACTGGCCGGCGTTCTCTGCGAAATTCGCGCTGGTGAAGCCGAAGTCCAGCGATGTTAAAGCCCTGTTGGGTCACCGTAGTCGTAGCGCAGCAGAGCTGCGCGTGCAGGCGCAGTAAGGAATTCAGATGAGCCAGAACGTTTACCAGTTTATCGACCTTCAGCGTGTTGATCCGCCAAAGAAACCGCTGAAGATCCGTAAAATTGAATTTGTTGAAATCTATGAGCCGTTTTCAGAAGGCCAGGCCAAAGCACAGGCAGACCGCTGCCTGTCCTGCGGTAACCCTTACTGCGAATGGAAGTGTCCGGTCCATAACTACATCCCGAACTGGCTGAAGCTGGCCAACGAAGGGCGTATTTTTGAAGCCGCCGAGCTGTCTCATCAGACCAACACCCTGCCGGAAGTGTGCGGCCGCGTGTGCCCTCAGGATCGTCTGTGTGAAGGCTCCTGTACGCTGAACGACGAGTTTGGCGCGGTAACCATCGGCAACATCGAACGCTATATCAACGATAAAGCGTTCGAGATGGGCTGGCGCCCGGATATGACCGGTGTGCGTCAAACCGACAAGCGCGTAGCGATTATCGGCGCGGGCCCGGCAGGCCTGGCCTGTGCGGACGTGCTGACCCGTAACGGCGTGAAGGCGGTGGTCTTTGATCGCCACCCGGAGATTGGCGGCCTGCTGACCTTCGGTATCCCGGCCTTCAAGCTGGAGAAAGAGGTGATGACCCGCCGCCGCGAAATCTTCACCGGCATGGGCATTGAGTTCAAACTCAACACCGAAGTGGGCCGCGACGTGCAGCTCGACGACCTGCTGAAAGATTACGACGCCGTGTTCCTGGGCGTAGGCACTTATCAGTCCATGCGCGGTGGTCTGGAGAACGAAGATGCGCCAGGCGTGTACGACGCGCTGCCGTTCCTGATTGCGAATACCAAACAGCTAATGGGCTACGGCGAGACCGCCGATGAGCCGTTCGTCAGCATGGAAGGCAAACGCGTGGTGGTGCTGGGCGGCGGTGATACCGCGATGGACTGCGTGCGTACCTCCATTCGCCAGAATGCGGCGCATGTCATCTGTGCCTACCGTCGTGACGAAGAGAACATGCCGGGCTCTAAGCGCGAAGTGAAAAACGCACGTGAAGAGGGCGTCGAGTTCCAGTTCAACATCCAGCCTCTGGGTATTGAAGTGAATGCCAACGGTAAAGTGAGCGGCGTGAAGATGGCGCGCACGGAGATGGGTGCGCCAGATGCGAAAGGCCGTCGTCGCGCGGAGATCGTGGCCGGTTCTGAACACGTGATCCCGGCTGACGCCGTGGTGATGGCGTTTGGTTTCCGTCCTCACAGCATGGAGTGGCTGGCGAAGCACAGCGTAGAGCTGGACTCTCAAGGCCGCATCATTGCGCCAGAAGGCAGCGATAACGCGTTCCAGACCAGCAACCCGAAAATCTTCGCCGGTGGCGACATCGTTCGCGGCTCTGACCTGGTGGTCACGGCGATTGCCGAAGGCCGTAAAGCGGCTGACGGGATCATGAACTTCCTGGAAGTGTAAGCCCCTCTGACTCCCCGGCAGAAGCATAAAGCGGAACGCTGGGGAGCCTGTTTTCAGTAGCCTACCCTTAAGTTAATGGTGCCTTTTTAAGCAAAAAAGCAGCGTAAATCCCGACGTAAACGTTTGCTTTCGTGAAAAAAATGTATATTATGCGGCGGATTTTTTGGCCAAAATTCAAGGAGGCATTGTGTCGCAAGATAACAATTATAGCCAGGGCCCCGTCCCTCTGGCGGCGCGGAAAGGCGTGGTTCCACTCACTTTTGTGATGTTAGGGTTAACGTTTTTTTCCGCCAGTATGTGGACCGGAGGCACGCTCGGTACCGGTCTTTCCTATAATGATTTCTTCCTCGCAGTTCTCTTCGGCAATCTCCTCCTCGGTATTTACACTGCTTTTCTTGGCTACATTGGCGCAAAAACCGGCCTCTCAACCCATCTTCTTGCGCGTTACTCGTTCGGTATAAAAGGTTCCTGGCTTCCCTCCATGCTTTTAGGCGGTACGCAGGTAGGGTGGTTTGGCGTCGGCGTAGCGATGTTTGCCATCCCGGTGAGTAAAGCCACGGGCATCGACGTGAACATCCTGATTGCAGTTTCCGGCCTGTTGATGACGTTAACCATTTTTTTTGGCATCTCGGCACTGACGATTTTATCCATCATCGCCGTACCCGCTATCGTCATCCTGGGTAGCTACTCCGTCTGGCTGGCGGTGGACGGCGTGGGAGGATTGGACCACCTCAAATCCATTGTGCCGCAGACGCCGCTCAACTTTTCCAGCGCGCTGGCGCTGGTCGTAGGCTCGTTTATCAGCGCAGGCACGCTGACCGCCGACTTCGTCCGCTTTGGCCGCAATGCCAAAGGTGCCGTTCTGGTGGCGATGGTGGCATTTTTCCTTGGCAACTCGCTGATGTTTATCTTCGGTGCGGCAGGCGCTGCCGCCGTAGGACAGGCCGATATTTCTGACGTGATGATCGCCCAGGGACTGCTGCTGCCGGCCATTGTCGTTCTTGGCCTGAATATCTGGACCACCAATGACAACGCGTTGTACGCCTCTGGTTTGGGTTTCGCCAATATTACTGGCCTTTCCAGCCGTACGCTGTCGGTGGTTAATGGCATTATCGGTACGCTGTGCGCGCTGTGGCTATACAACAACTTCGTTGGCTGGCTGACCTTTTTGTCGGCAGCGATTCCGCCGGTTGGCGGGGTGATTATCGCCGACTACCTGATTAATCGCCGCCGCTATGCCAGCTTCGACCACGCAAAATTTGTGTCCGTTAACTGGATTGCCATTTTCTCGGTCGCCCTGGGTGTTGCTGCCGGGCACTACATTCCGGGAATTGTCCCCGTTAACGCAGTATTGGGTGGCGTCTTCAGCTATTTGGTGTTAAACCCATTCGCCAAACGTACCCTTGCTAATCCTTCGGAGGTTTCCCATGCAGAATAATTCCCTCACTATCCGTCAGGCCCGTTTGCAGGGGCAAGAGGGTTTATGGCAAATCACGATTGAGGACGGACGCTTCAGCCGTATCGATCCTCAGGAAACCCCCTCTGCGCCAGTCGGTCAGGTGCTGGACGCCGAATGCGGGCTGGTTATCCCTCCTTTCATCGAGCCGCATATCCATCTGGATACAACGCAAACGGCGGGTGAACCGAACTGGAACCAGTCCGGCACGCTTTTCGAGGGAATCGAGCGCTGGGCCGAACGCAAGGCGATGCTTACCCACGAAGACGTTAAAACTCGCGCGATGCAGACCCTGAAGTGGCAAATCGCCAACGGCATTCAGTACGTACGTACACACGTTGACGTCTCGGACCCCACCCTTACGGCACTGAAAGCCATGCTGGAGGTGAAGCAGGAAGTCGCCCCGTGGGTCGATATGCAAATTGTGGCATTCCCGCAGGAAGGCATTCTTTCTTATCCGAACGGTGAAGAACTGCTTGAGGAAGCCGTGCGTTTAGGGGCGGATGTCATCGGCGCAATCCCCCACTTTGAATTTACGCGTGAATATGGCGTTGAGTCGCTGCATAAAACGTTTTCCCTGGCCAGAAAGTACGACCGACTGATCGATGTCCACTGTGATGAGATTGATGATGAACAATCGCGCTTCGTTGAAACCGTTGCCGCACTGGCACATCGTGACGGAATGGGTTCACGCGTGACCGCCAGCCATACCACGGCGATGCACTCCTATAATGGCGCGTATACGTCCCGACTGTTCCGCCTGTTAAAAATGTCAGGCATTAACTTCGTGGCAAACCCGCTGGTTAACACGCATTTGCAGGGCCGTTTCGATACCTATCCCAAACGCCGAGGCATCACACGCGTCAAAGAAATGCTGGAAGCGGAGATCAACGTCTGCTTTGGTCATGACGACGTTTTCGATCCGTGGTATCCGCTGGGAACCGCGAATATGCTTCAGGTTCTGCATATGGGGCTGCACGTTTGCCAACTGATGGGTTACGGGCAAATAAATGATGGGCTTAACCTGATCACTACCCACAGCGCGAAAACGCTCGATTTGCAGGACTATGGCGTGCGCGTTGGGAATACAGCAAACCTGGTGATTCTCCCGGCAGAGAATGGGTTTGATGCAGTTCGTCGCCAGACGCCGGCACGATACTCTGTTCGCCACGGCAAGGTGATTGCCGAGACGGTGCCCAGCCAGACAACCTTGCACCTGACGCAGCCGGAAGCGGTGACGTTTAAGCGCCAGAATATCGAATAACATTGCCGGATGGCGGCTGCGCCTTATCCGGCCTGCAAATTACGTTATGCCCGCAGGCCTGATAAGCGAAGCGCCATCAGGCCTATAAACTACGTATCCAGCAAGCGGGCGCGTACCTTCACCACGACTTTCTTTATCTCGCCTGGCTCAAGGATTGCGCATCCTGGCTTATGTGGCTCTCCCGGCATAAATACGGCGCACATCCCCGGCCGGAGGGTGACACACTGTTCACCTGCAATCTCACTGCACAACTGATAATCTTCTTCAGGATGAAAATCTTCACGCTGGCGTGCCGAGCCCGTCACGCCAAAGAGGATGCGCTCTTCTCCCGTCAATAACACCTGGATATCAATATATTGCTCATGCAGTTCCGCTTTCTTCTGGTCTGGAAACTGCGTGGCAAACGTCATCACGTTCATGAAGATATCCTCACCGCGAAGCTCATAACGTCCTGCCGCTTTTTCCAGCGGACGGGCAGCCAGCGCGAGGGTTAGCGCCTCCAGAAGAACGGGATGCAACCCCGTGGAGGGAAGCGTCCGAATCTCACCAAAAAACATCATCTTTCTCCCTGAGCTAACAGCGCCGCGCCCAGTAAGCCCGCATCGTGTCGATAGTGCGCGGCGGTTAATTCAACGTGATAAACAGAAGGATGCTCCTCAAGATACGCGCGGACCCGCGCCAGATACCCTCCTGCCAGCCCGATGCTGCCGCCAATCACCACGCGCTGGCAGTCCATCACCGCTTTCGTGTCGGCAATAAGCCGCGCAAGTACCTGTGCAGAACGTTGGACCAGTTCCGCCGCCTGTTTATTTCCCTCTGCCGCGCGCGCAAAAATCGTTTTTGCATCGCATCCTGCAAGCTCTCCCCTGGCTGCGGCGGCAATACCGCGACCAGACGCGATGGCTTCCACGCACCCCACGCGACCACAGCCGCATTGCGGGCCGTTTGGATCGGCGAGCGTATGCCCAAGATGCCCTGCCAGTCCGCCGCTTCCGGTCACGAGTTTCCCGTTACTGACTACGCCGCCCCCCACGCCCGTTGAAACAGTCAGGAATACCATGTCTTTAATTTCCTTCGCACTAACGTGATATTCCGCCCATGCCGCAGCCTGAGCATCATTGATCGCCAGGGTCGGCAAACCAGCAATGTCTTCGAGCGTCTGCACCAGCGGAAAATGGTGCAATCCTCCGAGATTTTGCGGGTTAATCGCCAGCAGATTGCCGTCCTGAATGATTCCGGTTGAGGCAATGGCCGCACGCGTTGCCTGGGTCTGTAACGGCTTGACCAGCTCAGCCAGCGCCTCACGCAGTGCGTCAGGCGTCTTACTGGCGGGCGTAGGGCATTCGCGTCGCGCGTGGATCTGTAAACCGTCATCCACCAGGGCGGCGGCAAGTTTAGTTCCACCTATGTCTATCGCCAGTGTCGTCATAGCACCGCCCCGCTCGGAAATGTTTTTATCCCGTTGTGACATACTTCATCCCTTACGAATGTGCCCGGTACAGGTCCGGGCAAGCGGATTAACTTTTGCTTTTCGCTAAAGCGCTTTTATCGCCGCCAAACGGGACGGCTCCGCTGAAAGGTTTACCGTCAATAGCGTCATGCGTACGCAGGGCTTCTGGCCTGATCCAGCGCTGAACGCGGGAGGGCATATCCAGACCAATAAGCAAGATCACCACAAACGTCAGGCCAAAGGAGAGCGATCCCAGGGCCGTGCCCAGCGCCATATCCTGCGACAGCAGCGCGCCAATCACCGGGGCAATCGCGCCGCCCAACGCGCCAACGTTGTAGGTAAAGCCCAGACCCGCCGCACGCTGGTCGGTATCGAAATAGCCGCCGATGAGTTTGGGTAAGATCCCGGAGATCCCCTGCCCCAGCATCTGCTGGAAAAAGAGTAACAAGCCCAACACCCAGACATTGGCGCCGCCGATCGCAAAGACGGGAACAATCAGGAGCTGTGAGGCCAACAGGCTACAGACATAGGCCTTGCGGGTGCCAAGCCAGTCACCGAGAAAACCACCCACGCAGCAGCCTACTGCCGCGCCGAAGCCGCTAAAGAACAGCACCTTCGCCACCGTTGAGGGATCATAGGCCAGGTCGGTTTTCAGATAAGTGGGTAATAGCGCCTGAATCGGCCAGGAGTAGAGAAAGGCGAAGAGTACGACAACCATCAACGTGACGCCCGTCGGCCAGCGTTTACCGCTGCTTTGCACCATAAAGCTGATAAAGACGATGGCGCACAGCAGGCCGAGAATAACGACCAGCCCCGCGTTGTTGAGTTCGCCTGCAAAACAGAACCACAGCGCCGTACCGGCAAACAGCGTCATCGCCATATTGATGACGCGGTATTTGCCGCGATACAGAATATCAACCATGGTGCGCACCGGGGCTTTGCCTTCGTGCTTCGCTTTCCAGTCCTCAGCTTCCGGAATATTTTTCCGCAGCCACAGGGCAAAGACGATGGGCAGAATGCCGATAAAGAACAGCGCCCGCCAGCCCCAGACGGGCACGACAAGGCTGTAGACCTGGGCCGCAACCACGGCGCCGACGGAGAAACCGGAAATCAGAAAACCACTCGCCTTGTTGCGCAGGTGCTTTGGCCAGCTTTCAATCACATAGGTTGCGCTGGAGCCATATTCCCCCGCCATCCCCATGCCTATCACCATGCGGGCGATAAACAGGGTGACGTAACCCGGCGCAAAACCGCAGGCCAGCGTACCGCAGGAAAAGAGCACGATGCTGGTGATCATCGCCAGCTTGCGGCCATAGCGGTCGCCCATGGCGCCCAGCAGCAGGCCGCCGAACCAGCGCGATATAAAGGCCGCCGAAATCAGGCTCGCCGCTTCCACTGTCGTCAGGGCAAACTCGCTTTTTATTTCTGTCAGGACTAAGGCTATCAATACAAAATCGAAGCCATCAAGCAGATATCCCAGCCAGGCGGCGGAGAAGGCGCGCCACTGAGGACGGGTAAGATGGCGGTACCACGGGATGCTTTGGGTAGACTTACTCATTTCACTCTCCCGACGATTTCTCTGTCGTTTTGCCGGATGGCGGCTGCGCCTTATCCGGCCTACGTAGCATGTTTTTGTAGGCCGGATAAGGCGAAGCGCCCCCGGCTATGCGTTAGCGTTTTTCCGCCATTAGCTGCTCCGCCAGCGCTTTCAGCGCTGGCACGAATTTTTCATCCACAGGGGCAAACGGCTTACGGCACAGCGGCACGGATACCACGTCCATATAGTGCAGAACCGTTTTCAGACCACGGAACACCCCGGCTTTAATCAGCAGATCGATCACCGTGTTGCATTCGCTTTGCAGGCGCTGTGCGGTGGCGTTATCCCCTTCACGAACCGCTTTAGCGATCGCCTGGTAGCGCCAGCCCATAATGTTGTAGGTGCTGCCGATCCCCCCGTCCGCGCCGGCCAGCAGGCCGGAGGCGAAGATCTCGTCATAACCGTTGTAGAGCACCAGATCCGGATGTTCACGACGGATCTGCTCCATCTGGAAGAGATCGCCGGAGGTTTGCTTCAGCGCGCCGACGCCAGGCAGCGTTACCAGCGTGTTGATCTGATCCAGCGTTAACTTAACGCCGCTTAGCGCAGGGATGTTATAAACCACCATCGGCAACCCCTCCGCGGAGTCAATAATTGCACGATAGTGGTCGCAATGTTCTTCAAAGCTAAAGGGATAGTAAAACGGTGTGACGGCGGATACAGCGTCAAAACCGACGCGGGCGGCGGCCATGGCTAACTGCTGGCTTTCCGCCGTGCTGACGCAGCCAACATGGGCGATGAGCGTGATTTTCCCCTTCGCCTCTTCCGCCACAATCTCCATCACCTGCTCTCGTTCCGAAAGGCTCTGTACAAAGGCCTCTCCCGTTGAACCGCCGACGTACAGCCCATCGATACCCTGTTCAATATTGAACCGCACCAGACGGCGCAGGCTTTCTTTATCCAGCATCTGCTCAGAGTTAAACGGGGTCAGGAGTGCGGCCATTACGCCGCGTAATTGCGTTGCCATAGTTACCTCAATCGATCGTGTGTTTGTTATATCGACATACCTTTATACCTGTTATACCAGATCAATTAAGCAGCAGTAGAATACAGAACGCTTATATTGCGATCTGCTTCACTAAAGGATCGTTATTTTTTGGCTTTTGAATGCTGGCCGAAAGCGTGCCAGGTGGCGGAGACGCTGTTAAGGTGAGTTTGCAACGCCCGATCCGCTTCATCCGGATCCCGGCGGCGGATCGCATCCACAATTGCGATATGCTGGCGATAGCTGACTTCATTATGCTGATAAAGCTCTGCGTCCGGTACTTTAGGACGCGCCGCAATTAACCAGTCTAGCAGCGCAACGTGGATCGCATTGAAGATCGGATTGCCGGGGATCTCCGCCAGCACGCGGTGAAAATCGACATCGGAACGAATAAATAGCGTGTTGTCATCCAGGGACTGGCTGTTGATCTCCAGGGCTTTCGTGAGCTGCGCAATCTGATCGTCAGTGGCATATTCTGCGGCATAACGAACGAGGCTGGATTCAAAGAACAGGCGAAGCTGCTCGAAATGGGCAATACCGCCGGGCTGGGTCAGAAAGTCTTTCGCCATTCCCGACAATTCACTGATGATGGTATCGGCAGACGGCATGGTTACGCGGGCACGTTCACCGTTGTTAATCTGCACCAGCCCTTTACGCTTTAGCGCCGCCAGCGCTTCGCGCACCGAGGGGCGACCCACGTTGAAGAACTCCATCAGTTCGCGCTCGGAGGGTAACTGCTCTCCCTGGGCAAATTCCTTCCGACGGATCATCTGCTCCAGCTCTTCTTCCACCATATCAGACAGTTTTTTGCGCGCCAGCGGTCGACGGCGCAGGCTGCGACCAATGGTTTCATCAGAGTTTTCAGCTTTAAGATCAGTCGGTTTCATTGCAGTCCGGTGCCATTGAAGGAAAACAGTTCATCATAACACAGGAAATTAGAGGGGGCGAAAAGGGACGGAAAGCAAAACAGGCCCGTCGGGCCTGTTTGTTTATTTCACAACGCGCAGTGCGGGACGACCACCGCGTGGTGGTGGCTCGTCATCCGGATCGGTGTCGTCATTATGATCGGGTTTATCGCCATCGATGACAGACATTACCGTGTCGCTTTCGCGTTCATCGGATGCCTCATCATCATTCAGGCTGGCAACCTCTTCATCATAAGCCGCTTCCGGCTCAAACATGGTGCCCGCACCGTTTTCACGGGCGTAGATAGCCAGCACAGCTGCCAGCGGCACGGAAACCTGACGCGGCACGCCGCCGAAGCGCGCATTAAAGCGCACTTCGTCGTTCGCCAGCTCCAGGTTACCCACTGCGCGTGGCGCAATATTCAGTACAATCTGTCCGTCGCGCGCGTATTCCATTGGAACCAGCACGCCCGGCAACGTCACATCCACAACCAGGTGCGGCGTGAGCTGGTTATCCAGCAGCCATTCATAGAAGGCGCGCAGCAGATACGGACGGCGTGGTGAAAGTTGTGACATTTCCACAGTCATTAGCCTCGGCCGAGACGCATTTCACGTTCCGGTTCAGTTAAAGATGCCAGGAAAGAGTCGCGCTCAAAGACGCGAGTCATGTAGCCTTTCAGCTCTTTCGCGCCAGGGCCGCTGAACTCTACGCCCAGGGTTGGCAGACGCCACAGCAACGGAGCCAGGTAGCAATCCACCAGGCTGAACTCATCGCTCAGGAAGAAAGGCTTCTGACCAAAGACTGGCGCGATTGCCAGCAGCTCTTCACGCAGCTGTTTACGTGCAGCATCCGCTTCAGAAGAGGAACCGTTGACGATAACGTTCATCAGCGAGTACCAGTCTTTCTCGATACGCTGCATGTACAGGCGGCTTTCACCACGCGCAACAGGATAAACAGGCATCAGCGGCGGATGCGGGAAACGCTCATCCAGGTATTCCATAATGATACGGGATTCCCACAGGGTCAGCTCGCGATCCACCAGCGTCGGTACGCTTTGGCTCGGGTTGAGATCGATCAGATCCTGAGGCGGGTTATCCTTTTCCACATGCTCGATCTCAAAACTGACACCCTTCTCGGCCAGCACGATACGAACCTGATGGCTATAAATGTCAGTAGGACCAGAAAACAGCGTCATTACCGAACGTTTGTTGGCAGCGACAGCCATGAAAACCTCCAGGTATATTCAGAATTTTTACTGCTACCAGCCCAACGGGGCCAGCCAGATGATGTATCGCCCATCCCAGAGAAGACACATTGTTCAAGAATCGAACAAAAATCGAGTATTCACCGATATTTGGGCAGAAAATTGGATGATAGTTTACCAGATTTTGATGGCTTTGTGGTGAGGGGATTCCGGAAATGTGGAAAAAGAGAAGATATATGAAATGTTACTGTGGATAACCTGCGCATTATCCATAAAAAAACCCGCCGAAGCGGGTTTTTCGCCAATCGTTCTGCGTAAGCAGAATGGATTAACGTTTGGAGAACTGTGGACGACGACGTGCTTTACGCAGACCCACTTTCTTACGTTCAACCTGACGAGCGTCACGAGTAACGAAGCCAGCTTTACGCAGTTCAGAACGCAGGGATTCGTCGTACTCCATCAGCGCGCGGGTGATACCGTGACGGATCGCACCTGCCTGACCGGAGATACCACCACCTTTAACGGTGATGTACAGATCCAGTTTTTCTACCATATCAACCAGTTCCAGCGGCTGGCGAACTACCATGCGGGCAGTTTCGCGACCGAAGTATTGTTCCAGAGAACGCTGGTTGATTACGATTTTACCACTGCCCGGTTTGATGAAAACGCGAGCTGCGGAACTTTTGCGGCGACCAGTGCCGTAGTATTGATTTTCAGCCATTGCCTATAATCCCGATTAGATGTCAAGAACTTGCGGTTGCTGTGCCGCGTGGTTGTGCTCGTTGCCTGCGTAAACTTTCAGTTTACGGAACATAGCACGACCCAGCGGGCCTTTTGGCAGCATGCCTTTAACCGCGATTTCAATCACACGCTCAGGACGGCGGGCAATCATCTCTTCAAAGGTCGCTTCTTTGATACCACCGATGTGGCCGGTGTGGTGGTAGTACATTTTGTCAGTACGCTTGTTGCCGGTAACAGCAACTTTGTCAGCGTTCAGAACGATGATGTAATCACCGGTATCAACGTGCGGAGTGTATTCCGCTTTATGCTTACCGCGCAGGCGACGAGCCAGTTCAGTAGCCAGACGGCCCAGAGTTTTACCGGTCGCGTCAACAACATACCAGTCGCGCTGTACGGTTTCTGGTTTAGCTGTAAAAGTTTTCATTAAAAGCTTACCCAAATAATAAGTTACACGTTGGTGAACACCCAAACGTTTAGTCAGTTGAGGTTCACACGACAAAGTCCGGCAAACCTACCCCTTCGAATAGCACATGCCGACACATAGAAAGTTTCGGGAAAAAAACCTTCTCGTAACGTGGGGTCGCAAGATTATAGAGAAGTTGAGGTCAAAGATCGACCCTTAAATGTGATTTGGAATGGGTTTTTCGGGGTCAGGTATTGTGCGGTCTGGTGCCCTCACCCCCAGCCCCTCTCCCACGGGGAGAGGGGAGCATTTATTACGGCATATGCTCACGCTTGAGGTACTCTTCGCTCTGCATCTCTTGCAGGCGCGACAGGCAGCGCTGGAACTCAAACTTCAGGCGCTCGCCCTGATAAACCTCATATAAAGGCACCTCGGCGCTGACCACCAGCTTAACGTGGCGCTCGTAAAACTCATCTACCAGCGCGATGAAGCGGCGCGCTTCGCTCTCCATGAGTGGGGTCATAACGGGCACATCCCACAACATAACGGTATGGAACAGACGCGAAAGTGCAATGTAGTCATGCTGGCTGCGGGCGTCCACGCAGAGCGTTGCAAACGAGACGGCCAGCGTCTGGTTTTCTACGCCAAGCGTCGGCAACGGACGATGATTAATCTCCAGCGCTGGCGCGTTACCCCGCGGCGCTCCCGCCAGCGCCAGCCACAGTTTATCCATCTCGCGGGCTGTGTCGGCATTCAATGGCGAAAGCCACAGGTGTGCCTGCGTTAATGTGCGCAGACGATAATCGACGCCGGCATCGACGTTCATGATATCGCAGTGCTGTTTGATAGCATCAATGGCCGGCAGGAAACGCGCCCGCTGGAGACCATTGCGATAAAGCTCATCCGGCGGGATATTGGAGGTCGCCACCAGAGTGATCCCACGCGCAAACAGCGCTTTCATGAGGCCCCCCAACAGCATGGCATCCGTAATATCGGAAACAAAGAACTCGTCGAAGCAGAGCACGTCCGTTTCCGCCTTAAAGCGATCGGCCACAATGTCCAGCGGGTCGGTTTCGCCCTGGAGCGCCGTCAGCTCTTCATGGACCCGCAGCATAAAACGGTGAAAGTGCAGGCGCTGCTTACGCGTGCCGGGCAGGCTCTGGTAGAACATGTCCATCAGCCAGGTCTTACCCCGCCCAACGCCGCCCCACATATATAAGCCACGAACCGGTGCGTTTACCGTGGGCTCTTTTTTGCCCAGTAAACGGCCGAATGCCGCCTTCAGCCCACTGCTCTGCACCGCATCGGCGGGTTTCGCCAGAAGTTCCTGATAAATCGTGTCCAGGCGGTTAACCGCTTCACGCTGGACATCATCCGGCTGGTGTGTGCCCTCGCTCAGGGCCAGTTGGTAACGCGATGAAGGGGACAGGTTTTGCATGATGTTGTTGTTATTCCTTTAGTTAAACCTCACCAGCGCGCGTGGCTGATGAAAAAAAGGCCGTTCTACACTACGCGATGATACGTCAGGATTCCACTTCTGCGGAAATAGCGGTTATAGTGGCATAATCAGGCACAGGCAGGAGCCGAGCCAACACCCTACGGAACAACAAGACAACGGGAGAAGTTCATGACCTGGGAATATGCGCTAATCGGTTTAGTCGTCGGCATCATCATTGGTGCTGTGGCCATGCGTTTCGGTAACCGCAAATTGCGTCAGCAGCAGTCACTGCAATACGAACTGGAAAAGAACAAAGCTGAACTGGAAGAATATCGCGAAGAGCTGGTCAGCCACTTTGCCCGTAGCGCTGAGCTGCTGGACAACATGGCGACAGATTATCGCCAGCTCTACCAGCACATGGCGAAAAGCTCCAGCAGCCTGCTGCCGGAAATGACCGCGGAGACCAACCCCTTCCGCAATCGTCTGGCTGATTCTGAAGCCGGTAACGATCAGGCTCCGGTTCAGATGCCACGCGACTATTCAGACGGCGCGTCCGGCCTGCTGCGCGGTGGCGTAAAACGCGATTAATCGCACAACCTGAATAAATTTTACGGGCGTACCTTATGCGCCCGTCCTTTCTTCCCGTCCCCAGCTATTATTTAGTCAAACACCTCATTGTTCAGCGGTTGAAAATTCAATAACATCAAGATGTTTTTGGGGCCGTTCTTTTTCATTCCAGGATACGAGAGTCAGCATCAATGAAGAAAAAAAACCAGCTGTTGAGCGCCTTAGCGTTAAGTGTCGGGTTATCTCTCTCGGCGTCCTTCCCCGCCAGTGCGGCACTGCCTTCGCAGGTGCCTGGACAAGAAGCCATTCCCAGCCTTGCGCCGATGCTTGAAAAAGTCCTGCCTGCGGTAGTCAGCGTTCAGGTGGAAGGGACGGCACGCCAAAGCCAGCGTATTCCTGAAGAGCTGAAGAAATATTTTGGCGAAGATGCGCCGGATCAGCAGGCTCAGCCGTTTGAAGGCCTGGGCTCAGGGGTGATTATCGACGCGGCTAAGGGCTATATCCTGACCAATAACCACGTGATCAGCCAGGCCGATAAAATCAGCGTTCAGCTGAACGATGGTCGGGAGTTTGACGCCAAACTGATCGGCGGTGACGATCAGAGTGATATCGCCCTGCTACAGGTGCAAAACCCCAGCAACCTGACCCAGATCGCCATTGCAGATTCCGATAAGCTGCGCGTCGGTGATTTTGCCGTCGCGGTCGGTAACCCGTTCGGTTTAGGCCAGACCGCCACCTCCGGAATTGTCTCCGCCCTGGGGCGCAGCGGCCTGAATCTCGAAGGGCTGGAAAACTTCATCCAGACCGATGCCTCCATCAACCGGGGCAACTCCGGCGGTGCGCTGCTTAATCTGAACGGTGAGCTGATCGGCATCAACACCGCTATCCTCGCGCCAGGCGGCGGTAGCATCGGGATTGGTTTTGCCATTCCGAGTAACATGGCGAAAACCCTGTCTCAACAGCTGATTCAGTTTGGCGAGGTTAAGCGCGGTCTGCTGGGCATCAAAGGCATGGAGATGAGCGCCGATATCGCCAAAGCCTTTAATCTCAACGTCCAGCGCGGGGCGTTTGTCAGCGAAGTGCTTCCCAACTCAGGCTCTGCGAAAGCGGGCGTGAAATCCGGCGACATTATTGTCAGCCTGAACGATAAACCGCTGAGCAGCTTCGCTGAATTACGATCACGTATTGCCACCACGGAGCCGGGCGCTAAAGTGAAGCTGGGCCTGATCCGTGAGGGCAAACCGCTGACCGTGGAAGTGACGCTGGACAAGAGCACCTCCTCTTCCGCCAGCGCAGAACAGATCTCCCCGGCTCTACAGGGCGCTACGCTGAGCGACGGTCAGCTTAAAAACGGCACGAAAGGCATTACCGTCACTACCGTTGAGAAGAGCAGCCCGGCCGCGCAGGCAGGTTTACATCAGGACGACGTGATCGTGGGCGTGAACCGCACTCGCGTGCAGTCTATTGCCGAAATGCGTAAGGTGCTGGAGAGTAAACCGGCGGTCATTGCCCTGCAAATTATCCGAGGCAACGACACCCTCTACATTTTACTGCGTTAACCATTTGCGACTCCGGACATCGCCGCTGCGTGTGATGTCCGGATAACTCATGTTATGCTGCAAACCGTTCCTTTTTTAACGACACACGCATCATGCTTTTAAAGCTCTTTCGTTCAATTGTCATTGGTTTGATCGTTGCCGGTCTGCTGCTGGTGGCTATGCCATCTTTACGCCAGTTCAACAAACTGTCGGCTCCTCAGTTCGACAGCACGGATGAAACGCCTGCGACGTACAATCAGGCGGTACGCCGTGCCGCCCCCGCCGTGGTTAACGTCTATAACCGCGGGCTTAACAGTTCCGCTCATAACCAGCTGGAGATCCGCACGCTCGGTTCCGGTGTGATCATGGATGACCGGGGCTACATCATCACCAATAAACACGTCATTAACGATGCCGACCAGATTATCGTCGCCTTACAGGATGGCCGCGTGTTTGAAGCCCTGCTGGTGGGGTCGGACAGTCTTACCGACCTGGCGGTGCTGAAGATCAACGCCACGGGCGGTCTGCCGACAATCCCGATTAATCGCAAACGCACCCCGCACATCGGCGATGTGGTGCTGGCGATCGGTAACCCGTACAACCTGGGCCAGACCATCACTCAGGGGATCATCAGCGCGACCGGTCGAATCGGCCTGAACCCGTCAGGGCGGCAGAACTTCCTGCAAACCGATGCCTCAATCAACCACGGTAACTCCGGCGGTGCGCTGGTGAACTCTCTCGGCGAACTGATGGGCATCAACACCCTCTCGTTCGACAAGAGCAACGACGGCGAAACGCCGGAAGGGATTGGCTTTGCCATTCCGTTCCAGCTGGCGACCAAGATCATGGACAAGCTGATCCGTGATGGCCGCGTGATCCGTGGCTACATCGGTATTGGCGGGCGTGAAATCGCGCCGATGCATACGCAGGGCGGTGGTATCGATCAGATCCAGGGGATTGTGGTCAACGAAGTGGCGCCTGGCGGCCCGGCGGCCAACGCAGGTATCCAGGTGAACGACGTTATCCTTTCCGTCAACGGTACGCCAGCGGTCTCTGCGCTGGAAACCATGGACCAGGTGGCTGAGATTCGCCCGGGCTCCATCATCCCTGTTGAAGTCATGCGTAATGACAAGAAGCTGACGATTCAGGTCACCATCCAGGAATACCCGGCCACTAACTGACGGGCATAAAAAAACGGAGCTTAACGCTCCGTTTTTTTTACCGGGATAAGATCACTTGTTAACGAATTCTTCGCCCAGCGTAATGTCTTTCTTCAGCGTATCCAGCATGCCTTCCATCGCGTTTTGCTCAAACGCGCTCAGCGTGCCGATAGACTTACGCTCTTCAACACCGTTTTTACCCAGCAGCAGCGGCTGAGAGAAGAAGCGCGCGTGTTCACCGTCGCCTTCAACATAGGCGCATTCAACAACGCCTTTTTCGCCCTGCAACGCGCGAACCAGAGACAGGCCGAAACGTGCCGCCGCCTGGCCCATAGACAGGGTTGCAGAACCGCCACCCGCCTTCGCTTCCACCACTTCGGTGCCTGCGTTCTGAATACGTTTGGTCAGGTCAGCCACTTCCTGCTCGGTGAAGCTCACGCCCGGGATCTGCGACAGCAGAGGCAGGATGGTCACGCCAGAGTGACCGCCGATAACCGGCACTTCCACTTCCGTTGGCTGCTTGCCTTTCAGCTCAGCCACGAAGGTATTGGAGCGGATGATATCCAGCGTAGTTACGCCGAACAGTTTGTTCTTGTCGTAAACGCCCGCTTTCTTCAGCACTTCTGCTGCGATAGCAACGGTGGTGTTCACCGGGTTGGTGATGATCCCGATGCACGCTTTCGGGCAGGTTTCAGCGATCTGCTGAACCAGGTTTTTCACGATGCCCGCGTTGACGTTGAACAGGTCTGAACGATCCATACCCGGTTTACGCGCAACACCCGCGGAGATCAGCACCACGTCGGCACCCTGCAACGCAGGACGCGCATCTTCACCGGAGAAGCCTTTGATTTTCACAGCTGTAGGGATGTGGCTCAGGTCAACCGCCACACCTGGGGTTACCGGAGCAATATCGTACAGGGAGAGTTCTGAGCCTGAAGGCAGTTGGGTTTTCAGTAGTAGGGCAAGCGCCTGGCCGATACCACCAGCAGCGCCGAGGACTGCGACTTTCATCCTAAACTCCTTATTATGGTTAACTTAAGTATCTGTAACTCCGTTGCGGCGACCATAATTCAGCACGTCATTAATTACAATTTTCATCGCTAAAGAATTTGAGGTCGCACGTCTTTCGCCTTCACCTGAATACTATCGGGATGTAGGCAACAACGAATTAAGAGGGGGTTACAATACACCCTGCCACGCCACCAAAACAACATCATTTTGATAACATTTAATTTACTTTTAAGCTTATTTGCGCGGCGTGACCCAGGCATGTTTTCCGATAACGAAATCTGATAAAATCTCTCCCTTTCATAACATTATTTCAGCCTGGCGCCAGGTAGATAATTTGCATAAAAATTCATCCACATGCATAATAATGTTGTTTCTATCGTCATATTCCGGGTGACTTATGCGAAGCTCGTCTAAGCAAGAAGAATTAGTGAAGGCGTTTAAAGCGCTACTCAAAGAAGAGAAATTCAGTTCTCAGGGAGAAATTGTTCAGGCGTTGCAGGAACAAGGCTTCGACAACATCAACCAGTCGAAGGTCTCTCGCATGTTAACCAAGTTTGGAGCGGTGCGTACGCGCAACGCCAAAATGGAAATGGTTTATTGCCTGCCTGCTGAACTTGGCGTGCCAACGACCTCCAGCCCGCTGAAAAACCTGGTTCTGGACATCGACTACAACGATGCCGTGGTCGTGATCCACACCAGCCCGGGCGCAGCCCAGCTGATTGCCCGCCTGCTGGACTCGCTGGGTAAAGCAGAGGGGATCCTCGGAACTATCGCTGGCGATGACACCATTTTTACCACCCCGGCAAATGGTTTCTCGGTGAAAGACCTCTACGAAGCGATTCTGGTCCTGTTCGAACAGGAGCTGTAATTGTCTGCCCCGTAGCGCCTGGCTGCGGGGATCATTCTGCTCTTGCCTCGTTTTACCCTGCTTTTCTCTGCCTGCTACTTTTGCAAATAGTGCTTTTTACCGCCTGTTAATATTCATTCAGTGAATGATATGCCGCAAAATCGCACTAAAAATCAAATTGTCCTATCCCTTTGATTTACATAAGAAAAAACCACAAACCTCGCATTGTGACGCCCTTTTTTATGCATTCTCGTTATAAAAAATGAATTTTTTAACGCGTAATAACAGATGAAACCATTAGTCTGGTATTAATTTTTTGCGTGATTAGTGTATACTTGATTTTGTGATGAGGGTCACAGAACAAAGACCCCAGTAAAATAATTGACGAGGTAAATAATCATGAAAATTAAAACCACTGTAGCTGCCCTGAGCGTACTGTCAGTCCTGTCATTCGGTGCGTTTGCAGCCGACACCATCAATGCTGAACAGGCACAATCCCGTCAGGCTATCGGGACTGTTTCTGTTGGCGCCATCGGTACGTCTCCGATGGACATGCACGAAATGCTGAACAAAAAAGCGGAAGAACAGGGTGCGTCATCCTATCGCATCATCGAAGCGCGCAGTGGCGACCACTGGCACGCTACCGCAGAACTGTACAAATAAACCCTCGTCGTATCTCATCATACGACTTGCCCCTGACCTCCCGGTCAGGGGCTTTTTTATCACTGGCGCACGTTGAAACGCAGTTGCCCTTCCAGCTCCTCCTCCGCTTCATCAAACAATAAAATCAATGCACCAAAGCGTCTGCGTAGTTTTTCAGGCAGATGGGTAAATTCGATTTCCAGCGGTAACGGCAGACGATCGCCGGTAACCACATCCCACAGCATATCAAGATTGCTTACGCTGCCCCGCTCCAGGTCGAACGCCCGAATAAACTCGCGATAGAAGTCTTCCTGACTCTCAATTTCGTCAAAATCAAAGGTATAAATTTTCATTGCCAGCCACCCGGTACAGGCGGGCGGCAAATGCCGCCCTGTCTATTATAATCCCCCGATATGCAGGGTTTTGACTTCCAGAAACTCCTCCAGCCCCAGCACGGACCCTTCGCGGCCCAGCCCGGACTCTTTTACGCCCCCAAACGGACCCAGCTCGGTCGAGACCGCACATTCATTAATTCCGATCATGCCGCTCTCAATGGCCTGCGAGACGCGGAACACGCGCGAGAGATTCTGGGTATAAAAGTAGGCTGCCAGCCCGTAAGGCGTATTGTTAGCGCGCATAACCACTTCGTCTTCCGACGTGAAGCGGAAGCAGGCGGCAACGGGACCAAAGGTCTCCTCTTCTGCCAGCTTCATGCCTTCATGGCAGTCACCGAGTACGGTTGGCATCCAGAAGTTGCCGCCAAGTTCGTGCGGTTTACCCCCAGCCAGCACCGTGGCGCCCTTCGCTACCGCATCTTCGACGTGCTCACGGACTTTTTCGACAGCCGAAGGCTCAATCAGCGGGCCGACAACGACGCCCTCGTCCAGACCGTTCCCCACCTTCAGCGCCTTCACCGCATCGGCAAGTTGATTGACAAACTTGTCATAGACCGTCTCCTGAATATAGAAACGGTTTACGCTGACGCAGACCTGCCCGGCATTACGGAACTTATTGGCGATCGCGCCTTTGACGGCGGCCTCAATATCCGCGTCCTCGAAAACGATATATGGCGCATTACCGCCCAGCTCCATCGATACCTTTTTCATGGTCTCTGCGGAATTGCGAACCAGCGTTTTCCCGACGGCGGTTGATCCGGTAAACGAGATTTTGCGCACGTCATGGCTGGCCATAATGGCGTCACTAATTTCTGAGGTGCTCCCCGCGACCGCATTCAGCACACCATCCGGCACACCGGCCTGCTTCGCCAGCGTCAGCAGCGCAAAGGCGCTCAGCGGCGTGTTGTTTGCAGGCTTGATGACGCCGGTACATCCTGCTGCCAGCGCCGGGCCGAGCTTACGGGTGAGCATGGCCATCGGGAAATTCCATGGCGTGATAGCAGCAACCACCCCGACAGGTTCACGAGTGGCCAGAATACGGGAGCCGGGTTTAACCGGAGGAATGATTTCACCGTTGGCGCGCTTGGCCTGCTCGGCAAACCACTGAATGAAGCTGGCAGCGTAGTCCACCTCACCTTCAGCCTCTTTCAGCGGCTTGCCCTGCTCGGTGGTCATCAGCCGCCCGAGCCAGCTTTTATTCTCGATAATCAGTTCATACCAGCGATAGAGGATCGTGGAGCGCTCTTTTGCCGTTTTTGCGCGCCATGCGGGAAAGGCCTTCGTCGCGGCCGCAATGGCCTCTTCGGTTTCGGCTTTCCCTGCTTTCGCCACTTTCGCGACCACCTCGCCCGTGGCCGGGTTTAGCACATCAAACGTGGTGTCGAGTGTTTTCCAGATACCGTTAACCAGATACCCGGTCTGAAAAAGGATACTGTCCTGAAGAGCCTGGGTTGTCATGTGTCCTCCCTTCCTGAATGTTTGAACCTGCAAGAATAAGTATAGCCACAAAAAAACCGACGCTTTTGGCGTCGGTTTTCTCTTCGTTAGCTGTCTGTCAGCGCATTCTGGTAGCGGTGCAGCATAAACACCAGCCGCTCTACCGGCTCGGTAACCTGCGGCGGCGCTTCCCAGATCCGCAGTTTCTCCTGGTAGATATCCAGCTCCTCCAGCAGTTGCTTAAAGTAGCGGCGACGTTTGTCATCACTCGATGCCGATATCACATGGTCCGCCGTTCGCCGTAGCTGGCGGTGGAAAGCGGACAAATCATCGTTGATCGGCACTGGCGCGTTCCGCAGACGCTGGTGCGCGATAATCATGGTTAACGCCAGGCGGAAGCGGGCGACATCGCCCGGGAATTTATTCAGCAACAGGAACAGCTGCTGATAGAGCGCCGGCAGGTGGTTCTCCTTGCGCCGCGCGGTGTTGGTAGTCAATGACGATACGGCGGCCGACACAAACTGATTCAGCAGCACACGCCCTGTCCGCGCCTGAGAGTTATCCCGCACCAGCAGGATCACCATCATCGCCAGGAAACAGCCCACCAGCTGACCTAATGCGCTATCCAGGAACTGGCTGAAATGGAAGGTCATCGGGTTATCCAGCACGATGATGTTAATCGTGCTCGCCAGCGCACCCAACGATCCCAGACGGCGTTTTTGTACCTCAATCCCGATAAAGAACGCCATCACCGCCAGGCTGATGCAGAGCAAAAGCATGCTTTGCTGCGTCGAGGGGATAATCACCAGGAAGTAGAGCGCGCCAATGGGTAACGCCGCAATGGTGCCGTACAGAAAATCGATCGCGACCATGCGCGGGTTGGGCAGACGCATCGCCAGCGCGGTGACGACGGCAATCATCACCATCGCGCCGCTGCCGGACGTCCAGCCGGTCCACAGCCAGAACAGCGTGCCGAGTATACAAGCCAGGGTGGTACGCCAGAAATTAACCATCGCATGGTGGCGTTCGGCGGACTCCGGTTTGATCACCACTTCGCCCTGCAATACCTCTTCTTCCGCCGCACTGATTTTGGTGTTGCTAATCACGCCGCGTTTCAGGAGCAGGTAGCGCGTTGCGGCGCCAACCCAGGTATAAATGGTGACTGGCGTATCCCGTTCTCCTGTCCAGGCAATCACACGACGCATGCGTTTAAGCTGTCGATGCACGTCCTGCACCGTCTCCACGGGCTCATCAAACAGTTCGCGGAAAGTATCCGTTACCACTTCGGGGCGGGTGTTCTGAATCAGGTAGGTTTCACACGCCTGGGTGATCAGCGTTAACGAGACGGTATTGATCGCTTTCAGACGACGATTGGCCCGCTCCCAGCGGGAAGACTCCATGTTGAGATTACTGCGCATCCCTTCCAGCGCCTGCGTGCGGCGCACCAGCGCGCTCCAGGCCTTGTCGACCTCTTCGCTGTCGCCGTGCTTAATGCACAGCTGCATAAGCTGGTACTGAGCAACAATCAGCGCGTCCAGCTCACGATCGACTTCCTGCTTGATGGATCGCGGAGAGAAGAGCAGATCTGCGACAATCGCGCAGACGATACCAATGACAATCTCGCTACAACGTTCCACGGCGAACTGCGGAGCAAGCAGCGGTTCACTCTGAATTGTGATGATAATAATCAGCGCGGTATACCCCGCCAGACCCCAGGCGTACGAGTTCTCTACCTTCACCAGCGAAGAGACCCAGGTGCAAAAACCTGCCCAGATACAGCACACAATCAGCATCAGCAGCGGCGTGCGGATCATCAGGATGATAATGGTCAGGGCGGCGATACAGCCGATAAAGGTGCCGATAATACGCAGCATCCCGCGATAGCGAATTGCCCCGGAGTAAGGTTCGCCACCCGCCGCGAAGGCTGGACCGGCGGCGACGATCGCGGCGGTCAGAACGGCCCAGCGCGGCGTTTCAAGCTGGAAATGGAAGCCAACAAACAGCGCCAGCACAATGGCGCATGCCAGCTTCACGGCGAAGCGGATGTGCTGGCTGGCGATGGAAAAAATGCCCATAGCGATCAACCAAACTCGCGCAGGCGATGGGCGATTTGACGGAAGATAGAATCCTGGCTGGCATCACGGTCTTTTTCACCCGTGATCACCACCGTCGCGGTGGTGCCTGCGGGCCAGAGGTTGCTCTGCTGCTCATCCAGACGAATGCGTACCGGTACGCGCTGCGCCAGGCGAACCCACTCGAGGTTAGAATCGACGGTCGCCATCCCTTTTGTATCATTGGTACTGCTGGAGTTGGTCACCCCCGCGGCCACGCTGTCCACGGTTCCCTTCAGGACCCGGTTGCTGCCGAGCGGCGTGATTTCGGCGCGATAGCCCGGACGCACGCCTTCCAGCTTGGTCTCTTCCATATAGGCGAGGACGTAGAAGGAGTTCTGTTTCACCAGCGCCACGGCAGTTGAGCCGCGCGTGATAAACTCACCCGCATAGACGTTGAGGTTGGTCACCCAGCCATCGGACGGGGCGCGGATAACGGTACGTTCCAGATCGAGCTTCGCCAGATCGCGCGTCGCCTGCGCTTTTGCCAGCTGATGCAGCACGGTTTGCAGCACGTTATTAGACTGGTCAATCTCTTCCCGGGACATAGCCTGGATGCCCAGCTTGTTACGGCGTCCTGCTTCACGGCGTTTTTCAGCGGCCAGCGCGTTGTAATACGCCACGTCGGCTTCCGCTTCTTCCAGCGCTTTTTGATAGCGCGGCTGGTCGATAGTGAACAGCACCTGATCTTTTTTCACCAGTTGGTTATCGTGGACGTTGACCGCCGTAATGAGACCGGCGACATCGGGCGCTATCGCGACCACCTCCGCGCTGAAACGCGCATCGCGCGTCCACGGGGATTCGGTGTAATAAACCCAGGCGCGAAAAATAGCGATGAACGCCAGGATGACCAGCGCCATAGTGATGGCAGTGCGGGAGATTTTTCTTGTTAGCGTTTTCACATCAACCTCAGACAAACATGCGCGATATTAAATAGAACAGGCAGCAATACAGCGCGGTATTGAACAATGCAGGATGCCAGACGAAATCATAAATCCCGGTAGGGACCAGCACCTTGCGCACCAGCCAGAAGATCGCCAGTGATAAAAGAAGCTCGAAAAATATCGGTGGGAACGACAAACCGAACACCACGATAACGGGAAACAGACTCATGTTGACCTTGATTAAAGAGAGTGCAGGTTACTGGATTTTTAAGCTCGCGCCGCCGCAGGAGAGCAAGAATTGCCGGGCGAGAGTGGCGCAGCCGTTATGTAATTAATAATATATTAACGTAACTGTTATGCTGTTATCTATCATATGTGATCTAAATCACTTTTAAGCCAGAGTGAATAATGGAACGTCTAAAACGCATGTCCGTCTTTGCGAAAGTGGTTGAGCAAGGCTCTTTTACCGCCGCAGCACGTCAGCTACAAATGAGCGTCTCATCCATTAGCCAGACAGTGTCAAAACTGGAAGATGAGCTCCAGGTGAAGCTGCTCAACCGCAGCACCCGCAGCATCGGGCTGACGGAAGCGGGTAAAATTTACTATCAGGGCTGCCGTCGAATGCTGCATGAGGTGCAGGATGTTCACGAGCAGCTCTATGCCTTTAACAACACGCCTATCGGCACGCTGCGTATCGGGTGTTCTTCAACTATGGCACAAAATGTTCTCGCTGCCATGACGGCGGAAATGCTGAAAGAGTATCCCGGTTTAACCGTTAATCTGGTAACGGGCATTCCGGCACCGGACCTGATTGCCGATGGGTTAGACGTGGTGATCCGCGTTGGCGCGTTGCAGGACTCAAGCCTGTTCTCGCGTCGACTGGGCAGCATGCCGATGGTGGTCTGCGCGTCGAAAAGCTATCTTGCACAGTATGGCGTGCCGGAAAAACCTGCCGACCTGAGCAACCACTCGTGGCTGGAATACAGCGTTCGGCCAGATAACGAATTTGAATTGATCGCGCCGGAAGGGCTTTCCACTAAACTGCTGCCTGAAGGCCGCTTCGTAACCAACGATCCGATGACCATCTCACGCTGGCTGGTGGCCGGGGCCGGGATCGCCTACGTACCGCTGATGTGGGTGATCAACGAGATCAACAGCGGCGTGCTGGAGATCCTCTTCCCGCGCTACCAGTCCGATCCGCGTCCGGTGTACGCGCTCTATACCGAAAAGGACAAGCTGCCGCTGAAGGTGCAGGTCTGTATTAACTATCTGACGGACTATTTTGTGGAAGTGGCGGAGCTGTTTCAGGGCATGCGAGGTAGAAGGAAAGAGTAGGCTTTTCCCCTCTCCCCGTTGGGGAGAGGGTTAGAGTGCGGGGGAAAATTTACGCCGTGCCGCCCACCGTCAGATTATCCACTTTCAGCGTAGGCTGACCGACGCCCACAGGCAGGCTCTGGCCCTCTTTGCCGCAAACGCCCACGCCGTTATCCAGTTTCAGGTCGTTACCGACCATGGAAATCTGCTGCATGGCCTCAATGCCGGAGCCAATCAGGGTTGCGCCCTTCACCGCTTTGGTCACTTTGCCCTTCTCAATCAGATACGCCTCTGAGGTAGAGAAGACAAATTTGCCGGAGGTGATATCCACCTGACCGCCGCCAAAGTTTGGCGCGAAGATACCGTAATCAACGGATTCGATAATCTCCTGCGGCGTGGACTGGCCCGGCAGCATGTAAGTATTGGTCATGCGCGGCATCGGCAGATGTGCGTAGGATTCACGACGGCCGTTACCCGTCGGCGCAACGCCCATCAGGCGCGCGTTAAGCTTGTCCTGCATGTAGCCTTTCAGTACGCCGTTTTCGATCAGCACGTTGTACTGACCCGGCGTACCTTCATCGTCGATAGAAATCGAGCCGCGACGGTCGAGCATGGTGCCATCATCCACCACGGTACACAGCTCTGAGGAGACAAGCTGCCCCATCTGACCGCTGAATACGGACGTCCCGCGACGGTTGAAATCACCTTCCAGGCCGTGACCGACCGCTTCGTGCAGCAGCACTCCCGGCCAGCCTGCGCCCAGTACCACCGGCAACGTACCGGCGGGTGCAGCCACGGCAGACAGGTTGACCAGCGCCATGCGCACGGCTTCTTTTGCCCATGCATCCGCGCGGGCTTCGCCGTCAACATCACCCAGGAACCAGTCATAACCAAAACGACCGCCGCCACCGCTGGAGCCGCGCTCGCGCTTGCCGTCGTCTTCAACCTGCACGCTGATAGAGAGACGCACCAGCGGGCGAACATCCGCCGCCAGGGTACCGTCCGTCGCCGCCACCAGGATCAGTTCATAAACACCGGTTAGGCTGGCAGAGACTTCCTGCACGCGTTTATCCGCCGCGCGAGCCACTTTGTCCACGCGACGCAGGATGTCCAGCTTCTCTTCGCGGCTCATGCTTTGCAGCGGGTCGATGCTGGTATAGAGCGCAGCGTGCTGCACTTCACCCAGCGTTTTCACCCGTCCGTCGCCCGTATCGCGCACAATGGTTCGCGCCGCCTGCGCGCTCTGCTCCAGCGCGGCCAGGCTTATCTGGTCTGCATAGGCAAAACCGGTTTTTTCGCCGCTGACGGCGCGCACGCCGACGCCCTGGTCAATGTTATAAGAGCCATCTTTAATGATGCTGTCTTCTAAAACCCAGGATTCGTGATAGCTCGACTGGAAATAGAGATCGCCGTAGTCGAGGCGGCGTTCGGTCAGTTGACCAAGAATGGAGAACAGGTCCTGATGGCTCAGGCCGTTCGCTGCGAGCAAATGTTCACTTACCAGGTTCAGACTCATCTATTGCTACTCGTTCGTTGCCGCCCGTGGCGGTATAAAGATCGTATTTATTGAGAGTGAGGCAATTACCTGCCCACGTCAAATCATTGCTGTGCTTCTTTGCGTGGCTGGCGCAGCACCTCATTAATCTGTGGTTTATCAACCGGCCCGGTAATGCGATAGCGCAGAATCGAGACTTTGCTCCAGAGCGGCCCCAGCACTTTACTGGCCGCAAACACCGCCGCCCCGACAATAGGATTGACCACAAAGGCTGCCGCAACGCCCACGCTTGCGGAAATCTCCGGCGCCACCACGGCTTCCATATCCAGCTCGCGGCGCACGAGATCCACTGACCCTTTCATCGCGATATCCGCTTCCAGGCCGTCCACCAGCGTGTCGTCGGTGTGCAGAACGCCGTCTTTGATCCACGCCGTGCTGCGAATGGAATCGTAGTAGAAACCTTCGCTGAAGGTGTCGCTAAAGTCGAAGCGCAGCTTGCGCAGCAGCGCGTCAAAACTCAGCAGACGCAGGATCTGCCCGGCGCGCCCCGTGCTCACATCGGCAATCTCACCCTTACCGAAGTGGGTTTTCAGGATGCCGTTAAGCGAAGCTTCATCGGGTGTCCATGGCGCTGCGCGCCAGTGCAGATCGTAATTCACATCGAAGGACGATCCGCGAAGCGGCGTGCTAATGCCGAAGAAGTTAGCTGCGGCGTCCAGCTTGTTGCCTTTAATATCGCCTTTCAGCGAGGTGCGCTGTTCACCCGGTTTGTTCACCCATTCGCCAGCGGCAGTCATGCGGCCAAAGCCGGTATCCACCAGCCCACCAGAGAGGCTCAGCGTATTGCCCTGAATAGCAAAATCACCGTCGATACGGCCATATTTTTGCCCCCACAGCCAGCACTCCGCACAGCGCAACTGGAGATCGGGCCAGCCGCTGAAATCCACGCGCGACCTCCCACTGCCACTGACAGGAGAAGCGCTTGTCGACTCTGCTTTAGACGCCGTAAAGGTCGGATTGTAATAGAGATAACGGATAGCCGCCTGCCATGGCGCGTGATCGCGCATGGTCAACGAACCGTTAATCTCACGCCCCTGCGCCTCGACCTTTGAGCCGTTTACCGTCGGCCGGGAGACAATACTCAGGTTGTTCCACTGCTGCCCGCCCAGCGTCAGCGCAGGCGTGCGCAAGGTAATGGACTGTGGGAACTGCGCCGTTTGGTCGACGTTTTGCCCGACACCTTTCTGGAACAGTGCCAGCCACTCTGCGCCATCCATCGGCGGGAGATTCAGTTCAACGCCCGCCTGCTCCGGCAGCGGCGGCGTGGTACGGCTGTCCGTCGTCCAGATCGCTCTGTCCAGCGTCAGCTTGCGGTTAAGCAGCCAGCGGCTGTTGAAGTGGTTTGTTCCACCAGCGTTTCCGGTTAAATCGAAGCTGTTAAGGTTGCCCGCAACCTTAACATTGACGGGCAATGCTTCACCGCTTTTCTTATTCAGCGGCGCGGGAAGTTGGCTGCTGAGGTTTTTCAGATCGCCCGTAATGTCGACGTTATAGCGCGCACCGGCATGATAAGGCAGGTCGATGGCGACCTTGCCATTCCATGACACCGCGCCGTCCACCGCATTTTCAATCGGCTTCGGCAGAACATCCATGCGTGACGGCTGCCAGTTCGCGTCCATATTGACCGCCACCTGGTAGGCTTTATCGCCCTCGGTGGTGGAGAAATCGATATTGACGGGTTGATTGAACCAGGTCGCTTTCAGCGGCTCACTTTTCAGCGTGCCGTTAACAAAGCTGAACTGACCGCTGAGGTTTTTCAGCGTGCTGTCCAGCGGCTTGATATAGAGGCTGTTGTTATTAAGGCGAACGTCGCCTTTGGCGGTGGTCATTTCACCGTCCAGCGGGATATCCAGATGTAAGCGAGCATTCACATCGCCATCTAACTGCAACTGCTGAAGGGTGGCTGCCAGGGAGTCTTTCAGCGGCGTATCTTCAAAGTACGGGCCAACCGCTTTACCTGGCCCCTTAATATCCGCATCAATCAGCAGTTTCTCTTTGGAGTAATCCGGGATGTTTGCCGTCAGGTTGCTTGCCGTTACGCCGCCCAGCGCAACGCTGTCCGTCTTCATCCACAGGCCGTCATTCAGGAAGTTGAGTTCAATATCCAGATTCTTCAGCGCCGGCCAGTCCGGCTGGAAGGCATAGGTGGCGTTGCGTAGCGGCACCAGAACCTGGAACTGGCCTTCGTTGTGCTTATACGGGAACAGGTGCGGGTTGCCGCCGTAGACCAGCGTGGCGTTATCCGCCTGGCCGCCCTGAATAGCGCCGCTGAGATAGTCCACCAGCGCTTTCCCCATCAGGTTTTCCGGGAAGTAGCGCCACGCCTGCGAACCGTCATCCGTGCTGATGCCCGCCAGAATACCCAACCACGGCTCATCGCCTTCAGGCTGTAGATAACGGAAATTACCGCGGGCATGTACCGCTTTGGCTTTCACATCGATATCGCGGCCATCGAGCTGAAAACCTTTGTCATTCTTCAGCCAGTTGAGGGTGGCATTTCCCTTTTCGATCTCCAGTGGCGCACGGAAGACCGTTTCGTACGGCATTTTTGCTTGCTGCATTTCTGCCGTCAGCCTGCCGTTTTCCACGCTTCCTTCCAGTTTACCGCTGAAGTGCTCGGCACCCGGCAGCAGTTTCCACTGTTTCCATGCGAGATTTTTCCATGCCGCCTGAAAACGCGTCTTTTCCGTAGCCTGGAGCGGAATATCCAGCGCCAGCCGGTTTATCTGCCCGCTCGGCTGCGTCGCCAGCCAGATTTCGCCCAGCTCCGGGGAGAGTTTTGCGGCCATTGAACGCAGCCCTTCGATCGCCGTCAGATCCAGGTTACTGGCGCGGATACGCAGCTCGTCGCTGCGTTTACCGTTTATCCCGCCGACGTCCTGCTCCGGCATCCACGCCAGCGTCAGCGCGCCGCGCGGCCAGGGTTTGTTATCCATGGAGATGCGCGTATCCGGAATAGCGAACTGCCAGCCGCCTTTATCCTGCGTCACGTGTGCGGTGAGGTTATCGACGGAAAGTTGATGCTGATGGTTTTCCCCTTTCCAGCTCGCGCCCCCCTGCTTAAGCCAGATATCGCCGCTGGCGAACGTCCCGTTCGTCAGGGTCATCCAGCCTTCCAGGCTGAAGCGCGCGGTCTCCAGCTGCATGTTCTGCTGTAGCCACTCACCGAGCCACGGCTTCACGTCCACGTCGTCCGCCTGTAGCCACACCCTGCCGTTGTTCAGCAAGCCATTGTCGTCACGCAGATCCATCCGCACCTGCATAACGCCGTGCTGCCCGTTCAGGCTGGAGAGATTCACCTGCCCCTCGGCGCGGTGGCGATCTTTCCCGTTTAACCAGGTCAGCTGTGGGATCGCCAGCTCAGCGCGCTGGCCGGAAAGAGTAATAAAGCTCACTTCGCTGTCGCGCAGATCGAAATGATCGAACTGCCGCAGGAACAGATCGCTGATACGGCTGGTTTCCAGCCCCCGATCGCTGTCGCCGCTTCGCAGCGGCGTGTTAGTCATCAGCTGAAGTTGCCAGAAGGTGAGATCGCGAAACTGCCAGCGCAGATGCAGCAGGCTTTGCCAGACATCCAGCGCCAGGGTGACGCGTTTGATTTTGAGGTGGCCGCCATCTTTCAGGCCGGCGCTGATATCCCGGGCATCAAGCGTCGGGCCAAAGTTCTGCCAGCTTGCCTCGATATGGCTCACGTCCACCGGCAGGCCGGTGGCGGATTCGATTTTTGCCAGGATCTGCGGCCGCCAGCTGTCCAGATGCGGCAAGGCGAGACGCAGCCCGCTCACGAGCAACGCGACAATCACGACCAGCGTTGCCCCTGTAAGCAGTAAAATCCCCGGCAATCGCCTCACGCGTCTCTCCTTGTCAGCCTTAAATCTCGCAGCGAACTGCGTTTACATCATGACGACGTCAAACTGCTCCTGGTTATAGAGCGGCTCAATTTGCACTTTTACCTGTTTGCCGACAAAGATTTCCACTTCTGCCAGCGCGTGCGACTCTTCCCCTTTCAGGGCCTCCGCCACCGCAGGGGAAGCATAGACCAGAAAACGGTCTGAGTCGTAGGCATGATGGACACGGACAATCTCACGCATGATCTCGTAGCAGACCGTCTCCACCGTCTTTACCGTTCCGCGTCCATGGCAGGTTGGACACTCATTACACAGGACATGTTCCACGCTTTCGCGGGTCCGTTTCCGGGTCATTTCCACCAGACCGAGCTGCGAGAAGCCATTGATGCTGGTTTTCACGCGGTCCTTACTCAGCGCCTGCTCCAGTGAGTGCAGCACGCGACGGCGGTGATCTTCATTGTTCATATCGATAAAGTCGATGATGATAATGCCGCCCAGATTACGCAGACGAAGCTGACGCGCGATGGCCTGCGTCGCTTCGATGTTGGTGTTGAAGATGGTGTCATCGAGGTTGCGATGTCCGACAAACGCGCCGGTGTTGATGTCGACGGTGGTCATCGCTTCGGTTTGATCGATGATCAGATAGCCACCCGATTTCAGCTCAACCTTACGCTCCAGCGCACGCTGGATTTCGTTTTCAACGTCATAGAGGTCAAATATCGGCTGGCGTCCGGTGTAATGCTCCAGCAGCCCCGGCATTTCCGGGATGTACTCGGCGGTGAACTCCAGTAAGGCTTCATACGTCAGACGGGAGTCCACGCGGATGCGGTCAAGCTGGGCGTCGGCGAAATCACGTAATACGCGCTGAGCGAGCGCCAGCTCACCGTACAGCCTGTAGCGGGTCTGGTTGCGTTTTTTACGCTCCATCACTTTGGTCCAGACGCGCTTCAGGTAGGCCGCATCCGAGGCCAGATCTTCTTCGCTGATCCCTTCCGCCGCGGTACGGATAATAAACCCGCCCTGCTCGTCGCAGTAGGCGCTGACCACTTTTTTCAGGCGCTCACGCTCGCTTTCGCTCTCAATACGCTGTGACACGCCGACGTGCGACGCCCCCGGCATAAAGACCAGATAGCGTGAAGGCAGGGTGATGTCGGTGGTCAGACGCGCGCCTTTGGTGCCAAGCGGATCTTTTACCACCTGTACCATCAGATCCTGGCCCTGACGCACCAGCTCAGAGATGTCGCGCACAGCAAATTGCTTTTGCTCTTCGCCTGCCACACATTCGGTGTGCGGCATGATATCGGAGGCATGTAAAAACGCCGCCTTATCGAGCCCAATATCTACAAAAGCCGCCTGCATACCCGGCAGGACACGACTGACACGACCTTTGTAGATATTGCCTACGATTCCGCGTCGCGCTTCACGCTCAATATGAATTTCCTGGAGAATGCCACCATCAATGTAGGCCACACGGGTTTCCGATGGCGTTACGTTTACCAACAATTCAGCCGTCATAATTATCCCTTCCCTCACGCAGTGAGTTAAAATTGCTCAGCAACTCATACGTTTCCACCAGCGGTAAGCCGACTACGGCGTGATAGCTGCCATTTATCTTCCTGACAAAACAGCCACCCAACCCTTGAATACCGTATGCACCTGCTTTATCCATAGGTTCACCGCTGGCGATATAGCCGGCGATCTCCTCGTCGGTGAGGACTCTGAACGTCACTTCCGTTACCACAAGGCAATCCAGAACGTACTGGCTATCAGCCAGCGCTACCGCCGTCATCACCTGATGGGTTTGTCCGGACATATTACGCAGCATCCGCGCCGCATGGTCTGCGTCGCGAGGTTTCTCAAGCACCTCACCATTGAGAATGACGATGGTATCCGCACCCAGCACCGGTAAGTCACGCGGCACGCATGCAACGCCCGCCTGCGCTTTTTCACGCGCCAGACGAGAGACATACTGCTGAGCGCTTTCACCCTCAGCGCGTTTTTCTTCGATACCGGTAACGATGCGTTCGAAGGAGACACCCAACTGCGCGAGCAGTTCCTGGCGACGCGGAGAACCGGAGGCAAGATACAAAGACGTCATAGAAACCTTTTATTGCACGGCAAACTGCTGACGAATTTTACGCATCAGCAGGAACAGCCACGGCCAGAGCACACCGTTTACTACACTACTCCAGAACACTTCCGGTCGGAAAGAGACGTTGATCACTAAAAACTCTGCCCAGAAAACAACGATATCCGCAGCGAGCGACAACAACATCACTACCAGCGCCTGTTGCCAGAGCGCAAGGTTACGAAAGAGCTGGAATTTGAGTGCGACGAGATACGCAATAATGCTCATGGATAAGGCGCGGACGCCAAGCGTAGAGCCACTGATAAGATCCAGTATGGCACCCATCACAAAACCTGTGCCGACATTTACGCGGTGCGGCAGGGCAAGGATCCAGTAGAGCAAAATGAGCAATACCCAGTTTGGCCGGAAAACAAGAATGTCGTCCGGCCAGGGCATAATTTGCAGCAACAGTGCAACGAGGAATGAGAGCCAGATTACCCAGCGCCCCTGGCTACGATAACTGGCCACTACTGCCCTCCACCCGAGACTTGCGGCGGTGGCGGCGCATCCGGCAGTGGCTGCGTTAACCCCGTCGCCGGAGCCGGTACGGGTGCAGGTGGCCCCATCGCATCCGGCGCAGGCAGCACCTGCGGCATCATCTGCATCAGGCGTTCGTTGGCCACGCGATGCACATCTTCCGGTGTCATCGGGTTAGCGCCGTTACGATCGGCGCCCCACAGCAGCAACAGGTAGCGCAAACGCTGCAAGCCGGCCGTTGGACGCGCCTGAATCACGGTGTAGGCACGCTGAGTGTCGAGCTTCACGGAAGAGACAACCGCAACCGGGTAGCCCTCAGGGAAACGACCGCCCAGACCGGACGTCACCAGCACGTCGCCCACGCGGATATCCGTGTTGGCAGGCAGGTGTTCCAGTTGCAGATCGTCCGTGCAGCCATTACCGGCGGCAATCACGCGAATATCGTTACGCAGCACCTGAATCGGCAGTGCATGGGTGGCATCGCAAATCAGCAACACGCGGCTGGTCAGTTTGGCAACCGCCACAACCTGGCCCACGACGCCCTTATCGCTGATGACAGGCTGACCTTCGTATACGCCGTTCACGCTGCCTTTATCAATCACCACCTGATCGCTGTACGGATCGTTTACGGTGGAGATCACCTGGGTGACCATTTTCTGTTCATCCTGGCGCAGCGGCGAGCCAAGCAGTTCGCGCAGACGGGCGTTTTCCTGCTTATATTGCCCCAGCATCAGCAGCTCGCTATTTTTCAGCAGCAGTTCCTGGCGTAACGCACGGTTTTCGAGTTCGAGCTGGTCACGCGATGAGAGCGTTTGCGACACGGAGTCGAGCAGTTCACGGGGACCATTTGAAATAAAGTAGAAAGGACTGACGGCGGTATCCATGTACGTTCGGATCTGGCTGAACGTACCGAGGCGGCTATCGGCAATAATGACCCCGAGCGCAACCAGAACCGCCAGGATCAGGCGAAACTGTAGCGACGGGCCACGGCTAAAAATTGGCTTCATAGGCTATGCGTATTCTCGCGTCAGAGAGAAAGGGTAGCGAATTGCTACCCTCTCACACCCGACTACTCTTCGCTAAACAAGTCGCCGCCGTGCATGTCGATCATTTCCAGCGCCTTGCCACCACCACGGGCGACGCAAGTCAGTGGATCTTCTGCAACTACGACAGGAATACCTGTCTCTTCCATTAACAGGCGGTCGAGGTTACGCAGCAGCGCACCACCACCGGTCAGAACCATACCGCGCTCGGAGATATCGGAAGCCAGCTCTGGCGGGCACTGTTCCAGCGCAACCATCACCGCGCTCACGATGCCGGTCAGCGGCTCCTGCAACGCTTCCAGGATTTCGTTGGAGTTCAGGGTGAATCCGCGTGGCACGCCTTCAGCCAGGTTACGACCGCGAACTTCGATCTCGCGTACTTCATCACCCGGATAGGCAGAACCGATTTCATGCTTGATGCGCTCTGCGGTTGCTTCACCGATCAGAGAGCCGTAGTTACGGCGAACGTAATTGATGATGGCTTCGTCGAAACGGTCGCCGCCGATACGCACGGAAGAGGAGTACACCACACCGTTCAGGGAGATAACGGCCACTTCAGTGGTACCGCCACCGATATCCACCACCATAGAACCGGTAGCCTCAGAAACCGGCAGACCCGCACCAATTGCCGCAGCCATCGGTTCTTCAATCAGGAACACTTCACGCGCACCGGCACCCTGAGCGGATTCACGGATCGCACGGCGTTCAACCTGGGTTGCGCCAACCGGCACACACACCAGCACGCGCGGGCTTGGGCGCATGAAGCTGTTGCTGTGAACCTGCTTGATGAAGTGCTGAAGCATTTTTTCGGTCACGAAGAAGTCAGCAATAACGCCGTCTTTCATAGGGCGGATCGCGGCGATGTTGCCCGGCGTACGGCCCAGCATCTGCTTCGCATCATGACCTACTGCGGCCACGCTTTTTGGCGAGCCGGCACGATCCTGACGAATGGCCACAACGGAAGGCTCATTCAATACGATGCCTTGTCCTTTTACATAAATAAGGGTATTCGCGGTACCCAGGTCAATGGACAGGTCATTGGAAAACATGCCACGAAATTTTTTCAACATACTAAGGGATAATCCTGAAAGCTGGGGCGGAAAACAAAATCCGCTTACTTTACCAACCACACGCAGCAGCGACAAGGCGCAAAAATCGTCTGCTACGGTGAAAATTAGTGCAGCACGTTTCCTTTGTTACAAATTCATCCCCTGAATCCCTCAGGGCTGAGTAAACAGCAGCGTCCCTCACTTTCACTTGTAACCCACTAAAGGTCGTTCACTGGCTTTTATGCTCGTCTTACTCAAAGCTACAGGCGCGATATTCTACGTGAAAACAAAGTAAACGGCAGGTCAAACAGAGTATCTTTGCAAATATTTTTTCACATTGGTGTCAAGCGGCTGAGAGGCGGCAAAAAAATCCCCCTGACCGCCCGTCACGCCGCGCTCTGTCAACATCTGCCATTCACTACGTGAACGTACGCCTGTGGCAAATACTTGCGTTTGCGTTCCTTTGCACGCTTCCACCAGGCTTTGTACCAGCAGCTGGTTTTCCGTGCGTTTTTCAATATTCCTTACCAGACCCGGATGCAGCTTCAATAATTCAACATCCAGCTCTTTGATCCAGCGGGTGCTCACCAGCGTCAAACCCGCCTGGGTTACCGCCACGCGAGCCCCAAGCGCATTGATTAAACGCACTACCGGGCGCAACCGGCTGATGTGTTGACCTACATCTGCCTCTGCAAGTTCAAAAATAATGCGTTTGCGTTGCGATTTTTCGCATTGCATTAACGTGTCACGTAACCAGCGCTGGAAACGCGGACGGATCAGCGATTCGACGGTCACCTGTAAAGCCAGATTTTCTTCAGGCCAGTACGATAAAAACGGAATGAGACGGGTGATTTGCTGACGGTCATACTCTTCGGACAATCCGAATTGCAACACCATGGGCAGATATTCCGCGGAGATAACCTCTTCAGTGCCATCAAAAATACGGCACATCAGCTCACGATGATGAACATGACCATTCTTCATGACCGCCGGTTTTTGATAGATGCGCGGTCCGCCCCGGCTCAGCATCTGTTCAATCAGGGTTCGCCAGCGCACGTTGCCGCGCCCTTTCTCCGGCAGCGTATCATCATAGACTGCCCAGCCGTTCGCCCCCTGCAATACGGCGTTACGCGTGGCCGCTTCCGCATGTTCCATCACCTGCTCCGTCGACTGACCGCCGCGCCAGGCACAGATGCCCATATGCACCATATCGTCTCTGTCGAGCATTTTGCTCTGGGGCAGCGCATCGACGGCTTTCAGCAGCTGGCTGGCGATACTCTCGGACTCCTTTAAGGTGCGATGCGGCAGCAAGACGGCAAAATCGCTGCGGTGGTAGCGTGCCAGTAACGCGCCGGGGTAGCGCATAATAAAGGTGGACAGCAGGTTAATCAGCGTAAAGAGGTTCTCTTCCGCCACGCGCTGACCCCAGGTATCACGGAGCAGATCGAAGTCGGGCAGGCGAATCATCATTACCACGCCATGCGTACCCACCTTTTCGGGGTCATCAAGAAGCGTAGCCAGCTGATTATCAAAGAAGAGACGGTTGTTGAGGCCCGTTTTGTTATCCTGCGCGGCGTAAGAGCGAATCAACGTGTCCATACGGCTACGCTGATCGCTGGCAAACTGGATTTCGGAGAGCAACACGTCCAGGGCGCTACTGGTGCGTGATGGCCATTCATAAACCGATCCCCGCACCTGTGGACCCCGTTCGCCATTCAGTATCCGCACGGAGCGTGTTTCCAGCAGCTCCTGGCCGGAAAGTTGACGACGCTGCCAGCGAACGGCGAGGAAAATCAGCAGTACGATAAAGGCAACGGCGATGGTTAAGGGCGCGGTGGTCATAAGCGAGCGTAAATAGTTGCTCATCGGATCCTGGTACATTAGATGAATTGTCATACCCGGATGTTTAAGTGAATTAACCGTGACGTCCCGATACTGATCTACCGTGCCGGCAGGACGATAGCTGCCCTGGCGGGTATGGCTGAAAACGGTCTGCTTCCCCTGTTTAATGTCGATCTGCACGATATCCACAGGCACCATTAACTCATCCAGCTCACGCGAAAGCGCCGGGAAGGAGGTTGCAATCAGGCGAGTGTCGATAACCGATGCAACCGATTCAACCCGGTTAACCAGCTTATCCTGGATGGCATTGTAAAAGCTCAGCGAGCAGCCGATTAGCGTGACAAATATGGTCAGCCCCGTCAGCAAGGTGATAAAAGCTGAGAACTTCGTCGTTAATCGCATCCTTGAGATTACTCCGTGGGTTGAAGGGGGTGCAAGTGAGCACTAACTTGCATTTCAAATGCGGCATACTACCAAACCTGGCGTATCTGGCAATTTATTGCGTTAAATCGGCACTGCGTTTCATTGAGCGAGTATAGTCATCAGAACATATTTTCCCATCATCAAACCTAGTGAGGACCCAGTATGCAGGCTTTGATCTTAGAACAGCAGGACGGCAAAACCGTTGCCTCAGTGCAAGCCATCGAGGAGAGCCGCCTGCCGGAGGGCGACGTGACCGTAGATATCGACTGGTCCAGCCTGAACTATAAGGATGCGCTGGCCATTACGGGAAAAGGTAAAATCATCCGAAATTTCCCGATGGTGCCAGGAATCGACTTTGCAGGCCGCGTACATACCAGTGAAGATCCACGTTTTCACGCCGGACAGCAGGTGCTGCTCACCGGCTGGGGCGTAGGTGAAAACCACTGGGGCGGACTGGCAGCGCAGGCGCGCGTAAAAGGTGACTGGCTGGTCCCGATGCCGAAAGGCCTGGACGGTCGTAAGGCGATGATCATCGGCACGGCAGGTTTCACCGCCATGCTGTGCGTGATGGCGCTGGAAGAGGCCGGGATCCGCCCTGACTCTGGCGAAATTGTCGTCACCGGCGCCAGCGGCGGCGTGGGCAGCACGGCCGTCACGCTGCTGCACAAGCTGGGGTATCAGGTCGCTGCCGTCTCAGGCCGCGAAAGTACGCATGATTATCTACGTCAATTGGGCGCAAGCCGCATTCTGAGCCGCGACGAATTTGCCGAGACCCGCCCGCTGGAAAAACAGGTCTGGGCTGGCGCAGTAGATACCGTCGGCGACAAAGTGCTGGCGAAGGTGCTGGCGCAAATGAATTACGGCGGCTGCGTGGCGGCCTGTGGTCTGGCGGGCGGTTTTGCCCTGCCGACGACGGTGATGCCATTTATTCTGCGTAACGTGCGTCTTCAGGGTGTCGATTCGGTCATGACCCCAGCCGAGCGGCGAGCTGAGGCCTGGGAACGTCTGGTGCAGGATCTGCCAGCCTCATTCTTTGACCAGAGCGCCACTGAGATTACCCTGAGCCAGGCGCCAGAGTTCGCCAATAAAATCATGGACAACCAGTTCCACGGTCGTGCGCTGGTTAAAATCGCCTAATCTTCAAATTTTCGTGACATATTCGCGCTAACCCTCCTCCTCCGTCATGCTTAGAAAAACGCCTGACGGAGGATGCCATGAAAACCCGAAAACTGACGGAAGCCGACGTAACGTCTGAATCTGTCTTTATGCTACAGCGCCGCCAGATCCTGAAAATGCTTGGCATCAGCGCCACCGCCCTGACGCTCACCCCTGCGGCCCATGCCGATCTGCTCGACTGGTTTAAGGGCAACGATCGCCCGAGAGCCCCCTCCGGCGCACCGCTTAACTTCACCAAACCGGCGCAGTGGCAGAATAAACTGGCGCTGACGCCGGAAGATAAAGTCACCGGCTATAACAACTTCTATGAGTTTGGTCTCGATAAGGCCGATCCTGCCGCCAACGCCGGGAGCATGAAAACCGATCCCTGGACGCTGAAGATAGATGGCGAGGTGGCAAAACCACTGACGCTGGATCATCATGACCTCACCACCCGCTTCCCACTTGAAGAACGCATTTACCGTATGCGCTGTGTGGAAGCCTGGTCGATGGTGGTGCCGTGGGTAGGTTTCCCTTTGCATAAACTGCTGGCGCTGGTTGAGCCCACCAGCAACGCGAAGTATGTTTCCTTCCAGACGCGCTACGCCCCGGACGAGATGCCAGGCCAGAAGGATCGGTTTATCGGCGGCGGGCTGGAGTATCCCTACGTTGAAGGTTTACGTCTCGACGAAGCCATGCATCCGCTTACGCTGCTTACCGTTGGGGTTTACGGCAAAGCGCTGCCGCCGCAAAACGGGGCGCCCATTCGCCTGACCGTACCGTGGAAATACGGTTTCAAGGGCATCAAATCGATCGTCAGCATTAAGCTCACCCGTGAACGCCCCCCCACCACCTGGAACCTGGCAGCGCCTGACGAGTATGGTTTTTTTGCCAACGTTAACCCGCACGTTGACCATCCGCGCTGGTCGCAGGCGACGGAACGTTTTATCGGCTCCGGCGGCGCGCTGGATGTTAAACGCCAGCCAACGCTGCTGTTTAACGGCTATGCGGATGAGGTGGCATCCCTCTACCGTGGGCTGAATTTACGGGAGAACTTCTAAGTGCGTTTAACGGCAAAGCAGATAACCTGGCTGAAGGTACTCCTGCATTTAGCAGGATTGCTCCCCTTTATCTGGCTCTTCTGGGCAGCCAGCCAGGGACAGTTCAGTGCCGATCCGGCGAAAGATATTCAGCATTTTACGGGTCGGATGGCTCTGAAATTTTTGCTGGCGACCTTGCTCGTCTCACCGCTGGCGCGCTACGCTAAACAGCCATTATTGATACGCACCCGTCGGCTTTTAGGGCTATGGTGTTTCGCCTGGGCGACGCTGCATCTCACCAGCTACGCCCTGCTGGAACTGGGCATTAACAACCTGGCACTCCTTGGCAGCGAACTGGTGACGCGTCCCTATTTGACGCTGGGTATCGTAAGCTGGCTGGTTTTACTGGCGCTGACGCTGACATCCACGCAGTATGCGCAGCGAAAACTGGGTCGACGCTGGCAACTGCTGCACAACTTCGTCTATCTTGTCGCGATCCTCGCCCCTATTCATTACCTGTGGTCGGTGAAGATTTTATCCCCTCAGCCAGTCATCTACGCCCTGCTGGCCCTAGCCCTTTTAGCGTGGCGTTACAAGAAGTTCCGCCAGTGGTTGCGATAGTTCACGAAACTGTGCGTTTTCCCGCAGATTATTTATCAACCGCGAATCTTTTTCGGATAGCGGTTGATAATCTTCCCTGATAAGACCAGTATTTAGCTGCCAAATGCTACGAAATCGTTATAATGTGCGACTTCGGTTTTCCGGACAGGGGTTTTAGGCCTCTGAAAGGGTGACAATTGCGCTTTGAGGGTATATGTTGTTTTTTACCCGAAAATCGCAGGAGATAGCGGCACAATGGCTGACAAATTCCAAATTTTAGTATTGAACGGTCCGAACCTGAACATGCTCGGCACCCGTGAGCCAGAGAAGTACGGCACGCTGACATTGAGCGAAATTGTTAACCGTCTGAGTACGGAAGCAGCCTCGCTGAATGTGGATTTGGACCATTTTCAGTCAAACGCGGAGTACGCAATCATCGACCGTATTCATCAGGCTAAAGACACTGTGGACTATATCCTGATCAATCCGGCCGCGTTTACGCACACCAGTGTTGCTATACGCGACGCACTGCTCGCGGTGAGTATCCCGTTTATCGAGATCCACCTGAGTAACGTGCACGCCCGAGAGCCGTTCCGCCACCATTCCTACCTGTCAGATATCGCCGCAGGCGTGATTTGTGGGCTGGGTGCAGACGGCTATTCATACGCTTTACAGACAGCGGTAAAACGCTTGTCACAATCACACTAAACAAGAGTACGGAACCCACTCATGGATATTCGTAAGATTAAAAAACTGATCGAGCTGGTTGAAGAATCAGGCATCTCCGAACTGGAAATTTCTGAAGGCGAAGAGTCTGTACGCATCAGCCGTGCAGCCCCGGCCGCTAGCTTCCCGGTAATGCAGCAAGCTTACGCTGCGCCAGTGCAGCAGCCTGCGCTCTCCGCAGCCGTTGCGCCAGTGGCAGCAGAAGCGGCACCTGCGGCTGCAACAGAAATCAGTGGTCACATCGTACGTTCCCCAATGGTTGGTACTTTCTACCGCACCCCGAGCCCGGACGCGAAGGCGTTCATCGAAGTGGGTCAGAAAGTCAACGTAGGCGATACCCTGTGCATCGTTGAAGCCATGAAAATGATGAACCAGATCGAAGCAGACAAATCAGGTACTGTGAAAGCGATCCTGGTCGAAAGTGGTCAGCCGGTAGAATTTGACGAGCCGCTGGTCGTCATCGAGTAACGAGGCGAACATGCTGGATAAAATTGTTATCGCCAACCGTGGCGAGATTGCACTGCGTATTCTTCGTGCCTGTAAAGAGCTGGGCATCAAGACCGTGGCCGTGCACTCAAGCGCGGATCGCGATTTAAAACACGTATTGCTGGCGGATGAGACGGTCTGTATCGGTCCGGCTCCGTCCGTAAAAAGCTATCTGAACATCCCGGCTATCATTAGCGCCGCCGAAATCACTGGCGCGGTCGCGATTCACCCGGGTTATGGTTTCCTCTCTGAGAACGCCAACTTTGCTGAGCAGGTTGAACGCTCTGGCTTTATCTTCATTGGCCCGAAAGCCGACACCATTCGCCTGATGGGTGACAAAGTGTCTGCCATCACCGCGATGAAAAAAGCCGGCGTGCCAACCGTACCGGGCTCTGACGGCCCGCTGACCGACGATATGGATGCTAACCGCGCCCATGCTAAACGCATTGGCTATCCGGTGATCATCAAAGCGTCCGGCGGCGGCGGCGGTCGCGGTATGCGCGTTGTACGCAGCGATGCTGAACTGGCGCAGTCCATCTCCATGACCAAAGCGGAAGCGAAAGCGGCTTTCAGCAATGACATGGTGTACATGGAAAAATACCTGGAAAACCCACGCCACATCGAAATTCAGGTGCTGGCTGACGGTCAGGGTAACGCAATCTATCTGGCAGAACGTGACTGCTCCATGCAGCGTCGTCACCAGAAAGTGGTCGAAGAAGCGCCAGCGCCGGGCATTACGCCTGAACTGCGTCGCTACATCGGCGAGCGTTGCGCTAAAGCGTGTGTCGATATCGGCTATCGCGGGGCGGGTACCTTTGAGTTCCTGTTCGAAAACGGCGAGTTCTACTTCATCGAGATGAACACCCGTATTCAGGTTGAACACCCGGTTACCGAAATGATCACCGGCGTTGACCTGATCAAAGAACAGCTGCGTATCGCAGCCGGTCAGCCGCTGTCCATCAAACAGGAAGAAGTTGTGGTTAAAGGCCATGCGGTAGAGTGCCGTATCAACGCCGAAGACCCGAACACCTTCCTGCCAAGCCCGGGTAAAATTACGCGTTTCCACGCGCCGGGTGGCTTTGGTGTGCGCTGGGAGTCCCATATCTACGCCGGTTACACCGTACCGCCGTACTATGACTCAATGATTGGTAAGCTGATCTGCTACGGCGAAAACCGTGACGTGGCCATTGCCCGCATGAAGAACGCCCTTCAGGAGCTGATCATCGACGGGATCAAAACCAACGTTGATCTCCAGATGCGCATTATGAGCGACGAGCACTTCCAGAATGGTGGGACTAACATCCACTACCTGGAGAAAAAACTCGGTCTGAACGAGAAGTAAGAGACCAGTGTTGCTAAAAGGCCGGATTATCCGGCCTTTTTTATTTCTGGGGATCGCTAAGCCCCATCATGTACAATCCCCGCTTTCTTCATCCACAAGGGACAAAAAATGGACAAACGTTTTGTTCAGGCCCATAAAGAAGCGCGCTGGGCGCTGTGGCTGACCCTTCTCTATCTCGCCGCGTGGTTAGTAACTGCTTACTTACCTGATTCGGCGATTGGCATTACCGGCCTCCCGCACTGGTTTGAAATGGCCTGCCTGCTGCTGCCGCTGGTGTTTATCCTGCTGTGCTGGGCGATGGTGAAATTCATCTATCGCGATATATCACTGGAGGACGATGATGCAGCTTGAAGTCATTCTGCCCCTTATCGCTTACCTGTTCCTGGTGTTTGGCCTGTCGGTTTATGCGATGCGTAAACGTTCGACCGGCACCTTTCTGAACGAGTATTTCCTCGGGAGCCGCTCTATGGGTGGCGTCGTGCTGGCCATGACGCTGACCGCCACGTACATCAGCGCCAGCTCGTTTATCGGTGGCCCCGGCGCCGCTTATAAGTACGGGCTGGGCTGGGTACTGCTGGCCATGATCCAGCTGCCTGCCATCTGGCTCTCTCTGGGCATACTGGGTAAAAAGTTTGCCATTCTGGCCCGTCGCTACAATGCCGTAACGCTGAACGATATGCTGTTTGCCCGCTATCAGAGTCGCTTGCTGGTATGGCTGGCAAGCCTGAGTCTGCTGGTGGCGTTTATTGGCGCAATGACGGTGCAGTTTATCGGCGGGGCGCGACTGCTGGAGACGGCTGCCGGGATCCCCTATGAGACGGGCCTGGTCATTTTCGGTGTGAGTATCGCGCTGTATACCGCGTTTGGCGGGTTCCGCGCCAGCGTACTCAACGACACGATGCAGGGGATGGTGATGCTCATTGGCACCCTCGTTCTGCTGGTGGGTATCGTGCATGCCGCAGGGGGCCTGAGCCATGCGGTTGAAACCCTGGAAGCGATCGATCCGAAACTGGTCTCACCGCAGGGGGCGGATGACATCCTCTCTCCAACCTTTATGACCTCGTTCTGGGTACTGGTGTGCTTTGGCGTGATTGGCCTGCCGCATACCGCCGTGCGCTGCATCTCATATAAAGACAGCAAAGCGGTGCACCGCGGGATCATTATCGGGACAATTGTGGTGGCGATCCTGATGTTCGGTATGCACCTGGCGGGTGCGCTGGGACGCGCGGTGATCCCTGACCTTACCGTACCGGATCTGGTCATTCCAACCCTGATGGTGAAAGTGCTTCCGCCGTTTGCCGCCGGGATTTTCCTCGCCGCACCCATGGCGGCCATTATGTCGACCATCAACGCTCAGTTGCTGCAAAGTTCCGCTACGATCATTAAAGATCTCTATCTGAATTTACGTCCTGAACAGGTCGAAAATGAGCGACGCCTCAAGCGCATGTCGGCGGTGATTACCCTGGTGCTGGGGGCGTTGCTGCTGCTGGCCGCGTGGCGTCCACCGGAGATGATCATCTGGTTGAACCTGCTCGCCTTTGGTGGGCTGGAGGCCGTTTTCCTGTGGCCGCTGGTGCTGGGGCTCTACTGGGAACGCGCGAATGCCGCGGGTGCATTAAGCGGCATGATTGTCGGGGGCGTCCTGTATGCTGTTCTCGCCACGTTTAAAATTCAGTATCTGGGCTTCCATCCGATCGTGCCTTCGTTACTGATAAGTTTACTGGCGTTTGTGGTGGGAAACCGTTTTGGTCGACCGGTGCCACAAACTGCCCTGATTTCTACTGATAAATAAAGAGTTTTGCCATGCCGTGGATCCAATTAAAACTGAACACAACCGGCGCGAACGCCGAAGAACTGAGTGATGCGCTGATGGAGGCCGGTTCGGTCTCTATCACCTTCCAGGACACGCATGACACGCCGGTCTTTGAGCCGCTGCCAGGCGAAACGCGCCTGTGGGGTGATACGGACGTTATCGGCCTGTTCGATGCAGAAACCGACATGAAAGAGGTCGTGGCGATTCTGGAAAACCATCCGCTGCTGGGCGTGGGTTTCGCGCATAAAATTGAACAGCTGGAAGACAAAGACTGGGAACGCGAGTGGATGGACAACTTCCATCCGATGCAGTTTGGTCAGCGTCTGTGGATCTGCCCAAGCTGGCGTGAAGTTCCCGATAAAAACGCCGTCAACGTGATGCTGGATCCGGGTCTGGCGTTCGGCACCGGCACCCACCCGACAACCTCCCTGTGCCTGCAATGGCTGGATGGCCTGGATCTGGAAGGCAAAACCGTGATCGACTTCGGTTGCGGATCCGGGATCCTTGCTATCGCGGCGCTGAAACTGGGCGCGGCAAAAGCCATCGGGATCGACATCGATCCGCAGGCGATTCAGGCCAGCCGTGATAACGCCGAGCGTAATGGCGTTTCCGATCGCCTTGAACTGTATCTGCCCGATGCACAGCCAGAGGCGATGAAAGCCGATGTTGTGGTCGCGAATATCCTGGCTGGCCCGTTACGCGAGCTGGCGCCGTTAATCAGCGTGCTGCCGGTTGAAGGCGGTCTGCTGGGCCTGTCCGGTATCCTTGCCAGCCAGGCAGACAGCGTCTGTGAGGCCTACGCCGATCTCTTCGCGCTCGACCCGGTGGTCGAAAAAGAAGAGTGGTGTCGCATCACCGGCCGTAAAAAATAAGCGTTTGGCGTGGTCGTCTGACCACGCCTTTTCCCTTCGGTTTTTTCTCCCGCCTTCTTCCTTTCTTCGATAAAATAACCGCACAAATCATAATGTTAATCATTGATTTGGATAATAAAATTCACAGGACGAATATGATGAAACACATTTCAGGCAAGGCAGCGCTGCTGGCGCTGAGCATGATTTCGGCTACGGCTTACGCATCACACTGGAGTTATCAGGGAGAAGGCGCACCGGAACACTGGGGCGAACTGGACGAGGCGTACAAGACGTGTAAAAGCGGAATGTATCAGTCGCCGGTCAACATAGATAACACGGTCAAAGCCCACATCTCTCCGCTGGAAACGCACTATATCGACGGCCCGGTCATTCTGACAAACAACGGCCATACTATCCAGGCAAGTGAAAATGCCGATACACGCGACAGCATCACGCTTGATAAACAGCGCTGGACGTTACAGCAGTTCCATTTCCATGCGCCATCCGAAAATACGGTGCACGGTAAAAAATACGCAATGGAAATGCATCTGGTCCATAAAAACGCTGACGGCGAACTGACGGTCGTTGCCGTTATGTTCGATCAGGGCGCGGCAAACACTGAACTGGATAAACTCTGGGGCGTGATGCCCGGACAGGTTGACCAGAACGTAACGATTAAGCCAACCCTCGATATGAATAAATTACTGCCCACGGATAAAACCTACTGGCGTTTTAGCGGCTCTCTGACCACGCCACCGTGTTCAGAAGGGGTGACATGGCTGGTGCTCAAGCACCCGCTGACCGTCTCTGCTGAACAGCTGCAAAAATTCACTCACACCATGCACCATGAAAACAGCCGCCCGGTTCAACCGCTTCATGGCCGTCTGGTTGTTGAATAAGTCGATTTTTTTACGCTGATATCCTGTGCTGAAATGCGACGCAGATCGCAAAGAAGCGCCATAATCTGCTGCTTATAGCAGCAGATTATCCCGGACAATTGATTCATTTATTCAGAAATGATGAGAAGTTACGGGAAATTGTAAGCGCCCACAAAATGTTCATTTATTCATAACACAATGATTTAAATAGCGAATAATCTTATCCAAAAAGAATGACTGGCGATTCCTTGATCTACAACAGAGGATTGTTCAAAGTTTGGCCTTTCATCTCGTGCAAAAAATGCGTAATATACGCCGCCTTGCAGTCACAGTATGGTCATTTCTTAACTCATGCGCATCGGACACCACCAGCTCAGAAATCGCCTGATCGCAGCCCCAATGGCAGGTATTACCGACCGGCCGTTCAGGACGCTGTGTTACGAGATGGGAGCAGGCCTGACCGTTTCCGAGATGATGTCGTCTAACCCGCAGGTTTGGGAAAGCGATAAGTCCCGCCTACGGATGGTGCACATTGATGAACCAGGTATCCGCACCGTGCAAATTGCCGGAAGCGTGCCTGAAGAGATGGCAGATGCCGCGCGTATTAACGTGGAAAGTGGCGCCCAGATTATTGATATCAATATGGGTTGCCCGGCCAAAAAGGTGAATCGCAAGCTTGCAGGTTCAGCCCTTCTGCAATACCCCGACCAGGTGAAGTCAATCCTGACGGCGGTTGTCAGCGCAGTGGACGTTCCTGTTACGTTGAAGATTCGCACGGGTTGGTCGCCGGAACACCGTAACTGCGTAGAGATTGCCCAACTGGCCGAAGACTGTGGCATTCAGGCCCTGACCATTCATGGACGCACTCGCGCCTGTTTGTTCAACGGTGAAGCTGAATACGACAGCATTCGGGCAGTTAAGCAGAAAGTTTCCATTCCGGTTATCGCGAATGGCGACATTACTGACCCGCTTAAAGCCAGAGCTGTGCTCGACTATACGGGAGCTGATGCTCTGATGATAGGACGTGCCGCTCAGGGAAGACCCTGGATCTTTCGGGAAATCCAGCATTATCTGGACACTGGGGAGCTGCTTGCCCCACTGCCTCTGGCAGAGGTTAAGCGCTTGCTTTGTTCGCATGTTCGGGAACTGCATGACCACTACGGCCAGGCAAAAGGGTACCGAATTGCGCGTAAACACGTCTCCTGGTATCTCCAGGAGCACGCTCCAAATGACCAGTTTCGGCGCACATTCAACGCCATTGAGGATGCCAGCGAACAGCTGGAGGCGTTGGAGGCATACTTCGAAAATCTTGCGTAATGAAATAAAGAGCTGACAGAACTATGTTCGAACAACGCGTAAATTCTGACGTACTGACCGTTTCTACCGTTAACTCTCAGGATCAGGTGACTCAAAAGCCCCTGCGTGACTCGGTTAAACAGGCACTGAAGAACTATTTTGCTCAACTGAACGGTCAGGATGTTAATGACCTGTATGAGCTGGTACTGGCTGAAGTTGAACAGCCACTGTTGGACATGGTGATGCAATACACCCGTGGTAATCAAACCCGCGCTGCCCTGATGATGGGCATCAACCGTGGTACCCTGCGTAAGAAACTGAAAAAATACGGCATGAACTAATTTCGATTAGCTAACTGCTTGTTTAAAAAGGCGCTCTTCGGCATGGGGAAGCGCCTTTTTTATCGTCCGGACGGGCAACCGTCAATGCTTTGTAAACCTTCTCTTTCCCCACTTTTCAACGCCCGCTTTTCGTGTATATTTCCAGCAACTTACAGGCTCTCTTTTCACGGAATGACACATGATTCGTAAATACTGGTGGCTGGTCGTTTTTGCTGTCTCTGTTTTCATTTTTGATGCGCTGCTGATGCAGTGGATTGAACTGATGAGCACCGAAACCGATAAATGTCGCAATATGAATTCCGTGAACCCGCTTAAACTGGTCAACTGCTCAGAGCTGGACTAACCGCTTCCATCCTGTCCCCCCCTGTTATCACTCAATAAAAACAGGGATTTAAATCACTTTTCGTCATTTCCTGACGATGATAATGTCTGTGCCCTTTCCAACCGCTCTTGCTTAACGTCTCACAACGAGTGAACAGACCATGCTGGTTAGCCAATACAACCAAATCCTCGTAGTCATCTCCTTTGTTGTTGCCATTCTTGCCGCCTATACCGCGCTGAATATGGCTGCGCGCGTTGCCGGAAGCCAGGGCATCGCTGCACGCGTCTGGCTGGCAGGTGGCGGTGTTTCGATGGGGATTGGCGTGTGGGCGATGCATTTCATCGGTATGCTGGCGATGGATCTTTCCATGAGCATGAGTTACAACGCGGTCCTGACCGTGCTTTCGATGGTTATCGCCATCAGCTCGTCAATGTTTGCCCTGTGGCTCGTTAGCGGCGAGCAGCTACGTTTGCGCCGGCTGCTGCCTGGCGCCGTCGTGATGGGAGCGGGCATTGTTGCCATGCACTACACCGGTATGGCTGCCCTGGAGGTCACACCGGGTATTGTCTGGGATAAAACGTGGGTGGCTATCTCTGTGGTCATTGCCCTTGCCGCTTCACTGGCCGCTCTTTGGCTGACGTTCCGTTTACGTCAGGAAGCTGCACGAATGGCGTTGATGCGGCTGGGGGCGGCGATCACCATGGGCATTGCTATCGCTGGCATGCATTACGCCGGCATGGAAGCAGCACAATTTCCAATGTCGACGATGGTCCACCATCATGGCATTAACGGGAGCTGGCTGGCGATACTGGTTAGCGTGGTCGCGCTCGCTATTCTGGGGATTACGCTGCTGGTGTCGATGTTCGATGCCCGCCTTCAGGCTCGTACCTCGCTGCTGGCCTCATCACTGGCAGAAGCTAATCGTGAACTCGCACAGCTGGCGTTACATGATACGCTGACGCGATTACCCAATCGTATTCTGCTTGAGGATCGCCTCGATCAGGCCATCAGCAAGGCCGATCGCGAAGGAAGCCCTTTCGCGCTGATGTTTATGGATCTTGATGGCTTTAAAACCGTCAACGATGCCTATGGTCATGATGTCGGTGACAAGCTTCTGGTTGCGGTGACTCAGCGTTTGCTGTTGCAGTTGAAAGGTCAGTATACGCTGGCGCGTATCGGTGGGGATGAATTCGTCCTGCTGGCCGAAACCGCCACTCCGGATGATGCTGCCTCACTGGCAAATTCACTGGTGCGCGTCATTGATAGCCCGTTCCATCTCGATCCTTATGAACTGATGGTCACCCTGAGCATTGGCATTGCGCTCTATCCACACGATGGCAAAACCGATCGTGAACTGATGTTTAACGCTGATGCTGCGATGTACCACACGAAACATATGGGTCGTAACGGCTATCACTTCTTCCAGCCGTCAATGAATACGCTGGCGCAGACGCATCTTCAGCTGATGAATGATCTGTGGCAAGCCATCGACCGTAATGAGTTACGCCTGCTTTATCAACCTAAATTCCACGCTCCTGCCGGGCCAGTCCTCGGGTTCGAAGCGCTGTTACGCTGGCAGCATCCCAAACAGGGGTTACTCTCCCCTGACCTGTTTCTACCGCTGGCAGAGAAAACGGGGCTGATTATTCCGATTGGAAACTGGGTAATCGACGAGGCCTGCCGCCAGCTGCGTGAATGGCATCTTCAGGGCCACACGGACTGGTCAATGGCGGTGAATCTTTCTACATTGCAGTTCGAACAGCCGTCGCTGGTTAAAACAGTTCTCGATTGTCTGACGCGCCATAGCGTACCGCCCGGCATGTTGATCCTGGAGGTGACCGAAACCACGGCAATGAACAATCCGGACGAAAGCGTTCGTGTCCTGACAGCGCTGACGGATGCGGGAGTAAAAGCCTCGATAGACGATTTTGGCACCGGTTACTCAAGCCTTCTGTATCTTAAGCGACTCCCCGCCTGCGAGTTGAAAATCGATCGTGCTTTTGTGAAAGAGTTAAGTGGTGAGAGCGAAGATGCGACGATTGTCTCGGCGATTGTCGCCCTGGCAAAAACGCTGAATCTGAAGGTCGTGGCGGAAGGGGTCGAAACCGCAGCGCAGCAAACCTTTCTGACAGAACTGGGATGCAATACGCTACAGGGTTACCTGCTGGGCAAACCGATTACCGCGCAAGCTATTATGGAACAGTGCCAGCACGGGGAGATGTCGCCACCCCGGACGCGGTCATGAGGCTGTATCGTAAACCACTGGTGCCACTCGGGTGATATTTAGTGTCGCCAGAATATTATCCACCAGCGCCGGTGCTTGTTTGTACAGATTAAAATTGTTGCTATCCATTAACCAGTTTTTAATGACACCGCTAAAAAAGGCGTGGAAAACAATCAGCGCCAGTTCAATATTGGTTTGCGAAGAGATAACGTTACGAGCAATGCATCGCTTTAGCGTCTTGCGAAGATAATCATCGTTTAAACCGATCCGCTTGCGTATTTCACATTCTGAAATCACATCGTCATGAAATTCACACTTATGATACAAAATTTGTAAAAGCGCATATTGCCGCGGCTCGCTCGCAATATATTGCAGTGCGACAATAAATTGTTCACGAAGCATTAACAAAGGGTCGTCATTTTCGGAAAGTATTAACCTGTCACGAATCATCTCACGCATCGGCAATTGCTGATCCCATATTGCATTAAATATTTCCGCTTTACTCGAGAAATGCCAGTAAACCGCCCCGCGAGTGAGTTGAGCAGCATCGGCGATGTCGGTAAGCGTGGTGCTGGACACGCCACGCGTCGCGAATAGCCCGATAGCGGCTTCAATCAGCTGCTGGCGGGTCTTTTGAGCCTCTTCTTTCTTTTTGCGCGCCATAACCTGCTACTCATTACTCATAAGATTGATACGTTATCAAAGGATATTGCCGTGGTCGTGTAGTCAAAGTATTAACCAAAACCCGTGTTAATTTTGCACAAAAAAAGTCAATTCATTTAATTTATAATTCACGTGAATAAATCGAATACATAAAATTCATAAAATATATGAATAGCATTCACCGAAAACATTTCGTTGATTATCCTGACAGAAAAAGAATACCGAATGCACTGTGTCAGATTCCGATTTTTACTTTTAAAAGCTCCATCAGCACTTATAAATTAAAAAACATTAAACACCCTCATTATTATACGCGGCTACATTTCTATTTTTTGCCTCACACCCTTTCACCGATTCATGGCAAATATCGGCTCAAGGGTAGTTTAAGGAACAGTAATGACGAATCACTTCAGATGCTTACCCTTATCCGGTTTCATTGTCTGTGCCGCGCTGCTCACCGGGTGCGATGGGCAAGAAAACCCACAGCAGCATGCGCAAGCTCCTCAGGTCAGTGTTCATATTGTTAAAAGCGCGCCACTGGCCGTAACGACAGAATTGCCCGGCAGAACTGACGCGTATCGTGTTGCGGAGGTTCGTCCTCAGGTAAGTGGTATCATTCTGCACCGTAATTTTACCGAAGGCAGCGACGTTAAAGCGGGTGAATCCCTTTATCAAATCGATCCGGCCACCTATCAGGCAGCCTACGACAATGCGAAAGGTGAACTGGTAAAAGCACAGGCGGCGGCGAATATCGCCCATCTGACGGTGAAACGTTACGTTCCGCTGGTTGGTACGCAATATGTGAGCAAGCAGGAGTACGATCAGGCGGTGGCAACTGCCCAGCAGGCGGATGCGAGCGTGGTTGCCGCGAAGGCTGGCGTTGAAAGCGCGCGGATCAACCTGGCCTATACGAAAGTCACATCCCCAATCAACGGGCGTATAGGTAAATCCAGCGTCACCGAAGGGGCGTTAGTCACTAATGGCCAGGCAACTGCACTGGCGACGGTTCAGCAACTCGATCCCATTTATGTCGATGTGACGCAATCCAGCAGCGATTTTATGCGCCTGAAGCAGCAGACGAGCCTGCAAAAGGGAGACACCAGCAGCGTCGAGTTGCTGATGGAAAATGGCCAGCCTTATCCGCTGAAAGGGACGCTCCAGTTCTCTGATGTCACGGTAGATGAAAGTACCGGCTCAATCACCCTTCGCGCCCTCTTCCCTAACCCACAGCATATGCTGTTACCGGGTATGTTTGTCCGTGCGCGCATCGATGAAGGTACGCAACCTGATGCCATTCTGGTTCCTCAGCAGGGGGTAACCCGTACACCACGCGGAGATGCCACCGTGCTTGTGGTAAATGAGAAAAACCAGGTGGAATCACGCACTGTCGTTGCACCGCAGGCGATTGGCGATCGCTGGCTGATCACGGAAGGCCTCAAAAACGGCGACCGCGTCATTATCAGCGGCCTGCAAAAAGTTCGCCCTGGCGTCACCGTCGTGGCTATTCCTGATACCGCAGCGACTCCAGCCAGTTAAGGAATAACGACATGGCTAATTTCTTTATTCAACGGCCTGTTTTCGCCTGGGTACTCGCCATCATTCTGATGATTGCGGGCGGGCTGGCCATTTTAAAACTACCGGTCGCGCAATATCCGACCATTGCGCCGCCGGCGGTTGCGGTGACAGCAACCTACCCGGGCGCTGATGCCCAGACGGTACAGGACACCGTCACTCAGGTTATCGAACAGAACATGAACGGTATCGATAATTTGATGTACATGTCGTCCACCAGTGATTCCGCTGGTAACGTCACCATTACGCTGACGTTCGAGTCGGGTACAGATCCTGATATTGCGCAGGTGCAGGTTCAGAACAAACTCCAGCTCGCCATGCCGCTGCTGCCACAAGAAGTGCAGCAGCAGGGGATCGGCGTGGAGAAATCCAGCAGCAGCTTCCTGCTGGTTGCAGGCTTTGTGTCGGACAATAAAAACCTCACGCAGGATGATATCTCCGACTATGTCGCTTCTAACGTAAAAGATGCGATCAGCCGTACTTCCGGCGTCGGTGACGTGCAGCTGTTCGGTGCCCAGTATGCAATGCGCATCTGGCTGGACAGCAACGCGATGAACAAATATCAGCTCACGCCGCTGGATATCATTAACCAGCTAAAAACGCAGAACGACCAGATTGCTGCGGGCCAGTTGGGCGGAACACCGTCCGTACCTGGGCAGCAACTGAACGCCTCAATTATTGCTCAAACGCGTCTGAAATCGCCGGAGGAGTTTGGTCGTGTGACGCTGAAGGTGAACCAGGACGGTTCAATGGTCCACCTGAAAGATGTGGCCCGCATTGAGCTGGGTGGCGAAAACTACAACATGGTCACCAAAATCAATGGCCAGGCAGCAACGGGGCTGGGGATCAAGCTGGCGACTGGCGCAAACGCGCTGGATACCGCTGCCGCCATCAAGAGTAAACTGGCGCAGTTGCAGCCCTTCTTCCCTCAGGGCCTGAAAGTCGTGTATCCGTACGACACCACACCTTTCGTGAAGATCTCAATCCATGAAGTGGTGAAGACACTGTTTGAAGCGATTGTTCTCGTGTTCCTGGTGATGTACTTGTTCCTGCAAAACCTGCGGGCAACGCTTATTCCGACGATCGCCGTGCCCGTGGTGTTACTGGGCACCTTTGCGGTACTGGCTGCGTTCGGGTTCTCCATTAACACCCTGACGATGTTCGGGATGGTATTGGCTATAGGTCTGCTCGTCGATGACGCCATCGTGGTGGTCGAGAACGTAGAACGCGTCATGGTTGAGGACAAGCTGCCGCCAAAAGAGGCGACGCAGAAGTCGATGGAGCAAATCCAGGGCGCCCTGGTGGGCATTGCCATGGTGCTTTCGGCGGTATTTATCCCGATGGCATTCTTTGGTGGTTCAACCGGGGCTATCTATCGCCAGTTCTCGCTGACCATTGTCTCCGCGATGGCCTTGTCGGTACTGGTAGCGTTGATATTAACGCCTGCTCTTTGTGCAACGCTGCTCAAACCGGTTTCCAGCGAACATCATGAAAAGAAAGGTGGTTTCTTCGGCTGGTTTAACGCGCTCTTTGATAAAAGTGTGGAGCATTACAGCAACAGCGTGAGCGGCATTTTACGTAAAACCGGCCGCTATCTGCTGGTTTACGTCATCATCGTCGGCGGCATGGCAGTTCTGTTCCTGCGCCTGCCTTCCTCCTTCCTGCCGGAAGAGGATCAGGGGGTGTTTATGACGATGGTTCAGTTGCCGGCAGGGGCGACGCAGATGCGTACCCAGCAGGTACTGGATCAGGTTCAGGATTATTACCTGACGAAAGAGAAAGCGAACGTTGAATCGGTCTTTACCGTAAACGGTTTTAGCTTTAGCGGACAGGGGCAGAACTCCGGTATCGCTTTCGTCAGCCTGAAGCCATGGGAAGAACGCCCGGGCAAGGAAAACGGCGTTGAGGCGATTGTCAGCCGCGCGACGAAAGCGTTCAGCCAGATCAAAGACGGTCTTGTATTTCCGTTTAACCTGCCTGCCATTATTGAACTGGGTACCGCAACAGGCTTTGACTTTGAACTGATTGACCAGGCAAACCTGGGGCATACGCAGTTAACCCAGGCGCGTAACCAGCTGCTGGGCATGGTGAGAGAACATCCTGACTTACTGGTCCGCGTGCGTCCTAACGGACTGGAAGATACGCCACAGTTCAAGCTGGACGTCGATCAGGAGAAGGCACAGGCGCTGGGTGTGAGCGTGTCTGACGTCAATCAGACGATTTCAACAGCCCTGGGTGGCACCTATGTGAACGACTTTATCGATCACGGACGGGTGAAAAAAGTTTATGTGCAGGCTGATGCTCGCTTCCGTATGCTACCTGGAGACATTAACGGACTGTATGTGCGTAGCGCTAACGGCGAAATGGTGCCTTTCTCTGCCTTTAGCAGCTCTCACTGGGTGTACGGTTCACCGCGTCTGGAACGTTACAATGGGATGCCGTCAATGGAGATCCTCGGTGAGTCTGCCCCTGGCAAAAGTACCGGTGAGGCAATGGCGTTGATGGAAAGCCTTGCGTCAAAACTGCCTTCCGGCATCGGCTACGACTGGACGGGGATGTCTTATCAGGAACGACTTTCCGGGAATCAGGCTCCGGCGCTGTACGCCATCTCACTGATTGTGGTGTTCCTGTGTCTGGCGGCCCTCTATGAAAGTTGGTCAATTCCCTTCTCGGTCATGCTGGTTGTGCCGCTGGGGGTGATCGGCGCGCTTCTGGCTGCATCAATGCGAGGGCTGAACAATGACGTTTACTTCCAGGTTGGTCTGCTTACGACAATTGGTTTATCAGCCAAGAACGCCATACTGATCGTTGAGTTCGCCAAGGATCTCATGGATAAAGAAGGCAAAGGGATTATCGAAGCCACGCTTGAAGCCTCGCGTATGCGTCTGCGTCCTATCCTGATGACTTCCCTGGCATTCATCCTTGGTGTTATGCCTCTGGTCATCAGCAGCGGTGCAGGTAGTGGGGCACAAAATGCGGTCGGGACGGGCGTGATGGGCGGGATGCTGTCAGCCACCCTGTTGGCCATTTTCTTTGTTCCTGTTTTCTTTGTGGTTGTCCGGAGACGGTTTACAAAGCACAAGGATTAATGAAAATCATAAAGGCACCTCTGGTGCCTTTTTTATTTCCTGAAAACAATGTAAAAACACATCCCCTCTTCACATTTCCTCCATTAATAATCAGTGCCCGCGCTTTTTTCTTCATAATTTTTACAATCCACACAAATTGAGATTATTCCCCGTGCTGCATGGTATTAGTGCGGTGGTAAAATAATCATCAGTTCGTTAATTGCTGTATCGGCTCTTTAGCGAATAAGCGATCATATTGAGGTAACATCATGAAAAGATTCCTTTCCGTTGCACTTCTCGCTGCGCTACTTGCTGGTTGCGCGCACGACTCTCCATGTGTACCGGTATACGACGATCAGGGGCGACTGGTTCACACCAATACCTGTATGAAGGGCACTACCCAGGATAACTGGGAAACAGCAGGTGCGATTGCTGGTGGCGCCGCGGCAATCGCTGGCCTGACACTCGGTATTGTCGCCCTGACTAAATAAGGCTTCTAAAAGCGCGGCCATCGCCGCGCTTTTATTTTTCCCTGATATAAGGAACGTATATTCCTCATCACGAATAGCATCAGATATTAATTAAATTCAATACGCTACCTTACTCCCCGCTATACCCCATACCTGTACATAACATTTAATTGATTTAACGCTGCTGCGAGCCAGCATAATGCATTCCACAACTTCAGTTTCAGTAGGGTAAAATGCTTTAATACGTCCGTAAGGTATTAATGGCGACAGCAGGAATATCGAATGAGGGAATTGGTTTGGCTGGAGCGATAACGCAAAAAGGCCATCCTTTCGGATGGCCTTTCTACTTGTTTGATGTCTGGCAGTTCCCTACTCTCACATGGGGAGACCCCACACTACCATCGGCGCTACGGCGTTTCACTTCTGAGTTCGGCATGGGGTCAGGTGGGACCACCGCGCTAAAGCCGCCAGACAAATTCTTTTACTTCTTGCCGAACTTTAACCTAAGTATAAAGTGGTGCTGATACCCAGAGTCGAACTGGGGACCTCACCCTTACCAAGGGTGCGCTCTACCAACTGAGCCATATCAGCACGCTAAATTTGATGCCTGGCAGTTCCCTACTCTCACATGGGGAGACCCCACACTACCATCGGCGCTACGGCGTTTCACTTCTGAGTTCGGCATGGGGTCAGGTGGGACCACCGCGCTACAGCCGCCAGGCAAATTCTGTTAATCTGTATCAGGCTGAAATTTGATTGTCTGTCTCTTCGCCAAAACACCTTCGGCGTTGTAAGGTTAAGCCTCACGGTTCATTAGTATCGGTTAGCTCAACGCATCGCTGCGCTTACACACCCGACCTATCAACGTCGTCGTCTTCAACGTTCCTTCAGGAGACTTAAAGTCTCAGGGAGAACTCATCTCGGGGCAAGTTTCGTGCTTAGATGCTTTCAGCACTTATCTCTTCCGCATTTAGCTACCGGGCAGTGCCATTGGCATGACAACCCGAACACCAGTGATGCGTCCACTCCGGTCCTCTCGTACTAGGAGCAGCCCCCCTCAATTCTCCAGCGCCCACGGCAGATAGGGACCGAACTGTCTCACGACGTTCTAAACCCAGCTCGCGTACCACTTTAAATGGCGAACAGCCATACCCTTGGGACCTACTTCAGCCCCAGGATGTGATGAGCCGACATCGAGGTGCCAAACACCGCCGTCGATATGAACTCTTGGGCGGTATCAGCCTGTTATCCCCGGAGTACCTTTTATCCGTTGAGCGATGGCCCTTCCATTCAGAACCACCGGATCACTATGACCTGCTTTCGCACCTGCTCGCGCCGTCACGCTCGCAGTCAAGCTGGCTTATGCCATTGCACTAACCTCCTGATGTCCGACCAGGATTAGCCAACCTTCGTGCTCCTCCGTTACTCTTTGGGAGGAGACCGCCCCAGTCAAACTACCCACCAGACACTGTCCGCAACCCGGGTAACGGGTCTACGTTAGAACACCAGCCATTAAAGGGTGGTATTTCAAGGTTGGCTCCACGCAGACTGGCGTCCACGCTTCAAAGCCTCCCACCTATCCTACACATCAAGGACCAGTGTTCAGTGTCAAGCTATAGTAAAGGTTCACGGGGTCTTTCCGTCTTGCCGCGGGTACACTGCATCTTCACAGCGAGTTCAATTTCACTGAGTCTCGGGTGGAGACAGCCTGGCCATCATTACGCCATTCGTGCAGGTCGGAACTTACCCGACAAGGAATTTCGCTACCTTAGGACCGTTATAGTTACGGCCGCCGTTTACCGGGGCTTCGATCAAGAGCTTCGCGTTGCCGCTAACCCCATCAATTAACCTTCCGGCACCGGGCAGGCGTCACACCGTATACGTCCACTTTCGTGTTTGCACAGTGCTGTGTTTTTAATAAACAGTTGCAGCCAGCTGGTATCTTCGACTGATTTCAGCTCCGCCCGCAGGGGCTTCACCTACACATCAGCGTGCCTTCTCCCGAAGTTACGGCACCATTTTGCCTAGTTCCTTCACCCGAGTTCTCTCAAGCGCCTTGGTATTCTCTACCTGACCACCTGTGTCGGTTTGGGGTACGATTTCGTGTTACCTGATGCTTAGAGGCTTTTCCTGGAAGCAGGGCATTTATCACTTCAGCACCGTAGTGCCTCGTCATCACACCTCAGCGTTAACAAGGTACCGGATTTACCTGGAACCTCCGCCTACATGCTTAAACCGGGACAACCGTCGCCCGGCTGACATAGCCTTCTCCGTCCCCCCTTCGCAGTAACACCAAGTACAGGAATATTAACCTGTTTCCCATCGACTACGCCTTTCGGCCTCGCCTTAGGGGTCGACTCACCCTGCCCCGATTAACGTTGGACAGGAACCCTTGGTCTTCCGGCGAGCGGGCTTTTCACCCGCTTTATCGTTACTTATGTCAGCATTCGCACTTCTGATACCTCCAGCATGCCTCACAGCACACCTTCAACGGCTTACAGAACGCTCCCCTACCCAACAACACATAGTGTCGCTGCCGCAGCTTCGGTGCATGGTTTAGCCCCGTTACATCTTCCGCGCAGGCCGACTCGACCAGTGAGCTATTACGCTTTCTTTAAATGATGGCTGCTTCTAAGCCAACATCCTGGCTGTCTGTGCCTTCCCACATCGTTTCCCACTTAACCATGACTTTGGGACCTTAGCTGGCGGTCTGGGTTGTTTCCCTCTTCACGACGGACGTTAGCACCCGCCGTGTGTCTCCCGTGATAACATTCTTCGGTATTCGTAGTTTGCATCGGGTTGGTAAGCCGGGATGGCCCCCTAGCCGAAACAGTGCTCTACCCCCGAAGATGAATTCACGAGGCGCTACCTAAATAGCTTTCGGGGAGAACCAGCTATCTCCCGGTTTGATTGGCCTTTCACCCCCAGCCACAGGTCATCCGCTAATTTTTCAACATTAGTCGGTTCGGTCCTCCAGTTAGTGTTACCCAACCTTCAACCTGCCCATGGCTAGATCACCGGGTTTCGGGTCTATACCCTGCAACTTAACGCCCAGTTAAGACTCGGTTTCCCTTCGGCTCCCCTATACGGTTAACCTTGCTACAGAATATAAGTCGCTGACCCATTATACAAAAGGTACGCAGTCACCCCATAAAGAGGCTCCCACTGCTTGTACGTACACGGTTTCAGGTTCTTTTTCACTCCCCTCGCCGGGGTTCTTTTCGCCTTTCCCTCACGGTACTGGTTCACTATCGGTCAGTCAGGAGTATTTAGCCTTGGAGGATGGTCCCCCCATATTCAGACAGGATACCACGTGTCCCGCCCTACTCTTCGAGTTCACAGCAAGTGCATTTTCGTGTACGGGACTATCACCCTGTACCGTCGGACTTTCCAGACCGTTCCACTAACACACAAGCTGATTCAGACTCCGGGCTGCTCCCCGTTCGCTCGCCGCTACTGGGGGAATCTCGGTTGATTTCTTTTCCTCGGGGTACTTAGATGTTTCAGTTCCCCCGGTTCGCCTCGTTAACCTATGTATTCAGTTAACGATAGTGCAACGGATTGCACTGGGTTTCCCCATTCGGACATCGCCGGGTCAAGGGTTCATATCACCTCGCCGGCGCTTTTCGCAGATTAGCACGTCCTTCATCGCCTCTGACTGCCAGGGCATCCACCGTGTACGCTTAGTCGCTTAACCTCACAACCCGAAGATGTTTCTTTCGATTCATCATCGACTTGCGAAAATTTGAGAGACTCGAACACACATGAGCTGTGTGTCGTTTCAATTTTCAGCTTGATCCAGATTTTTAAAGAGCAAATATCTCAAACATGACTCGCAAGTCAGTTTTGAGATATGACGGCAGGTGACTTTCACTCACGAACCAGCAAGTGGCGTCCCCTAGGGGATTCGAACCCCTGTTACCGCCGTGAAAGGGCGGTGTCCTGGGCCTCTAGACGAAGGGGACGTACAGTCTCAATCGCAAGACGCCTTGCTATTTACTTTTCATCAGACAATCTGTGTGAGCACTACAAAGGCAGGTTCTTTAAGGTAAGGAGGTGATCCAACCGCAGGTTCCCCTACGGTTACCTTGTTACGACTTCACCCCAGTCATGAATCACAAAGTGGTAAGCGCCCTCCCGAAGGTTAAGCTACCTACTTCTTTTGCAACCCACTCCCATGGTGTGACGGGCGGTGTGTACAAGGCCCGGGAACGTATTCACCGTGGCATTCTGATCCACGATTACTAGCGATTCCGACTTCATGGAGTCGAGTTGCAGACTCCAATCCGGACTACGACGCACTTTATGAGGTCCGCTTGCTCTCGCGAGGTCGCTTCTCTTTGTATGCGCCATTGTAGCACGTGTGTAGCCCTACTCGTAAGGGCCATGATGACTTGACGTCATCCCCACCTTCCTCCAGTTTATCACTGGCAGTCTCCTTTGAGTTCCCGGCCTAACCGCTGGCAACAAAGGATAAGGGTTGCGCTCGTTGCGGGACTTAACCCAACATTTCACAACACGAGCTGACGACAGCCATGCAGCACCTGTCTCAGAGTTCCCGAAGGCACCAATCCATCTCTGGAAAGTTCTCTGGATGTCAAGAGTAGGTAAGGTTCTTCGCGTTGCATCGAATTAAACCACATGCTCCACCGCTTGTGCGGGCCCCCGTCAATTCATTTGAGTTTTAACCTTGCGGCCGTACTCCCCAGGCGGTCGACTTAACGCGTTAGCTCCGGAAGCCACGCCTCAAGGGCACAACCTCCAAGTCGACATCGTTTACGGCGTGGACTACCAGGGTATCTAATCCTGTTTGCTCCCCACGCTTTCGCACCTGAGCGTCAGTCTTTGTCCAGGGGGCCGCCTTCGCCACCGGTATTCCTCCAGATCTCTACGCATTTCACCGCTACACCTGGAATTCTACCCCCCTCTACAAGACTCTAGCCTGCCAGTTTCGAATGCAGTTCCCAGGTTGAGCCCGGGGATTTCACATCCGACTTGACAGACCGCCTGCGTGCGCTTTACGCCCAGTAATTCCGATTAACGCTTGCACCCTCCGTATTACCGCGGCTGCTGGCACGGAGTTAGCCGGTGCTTCTTCTGCGGGTAACGTCAATCGACAAGGTTATTAACCTTATCGCCTTCCTCCCCGCTGAAAGTACTTTACAACCCGAAGGCCTTCTTCATACACGCGGCATGGCTGCATCAGGCTTGCGCCCATTGTGCAATATTCCCCACTGCTGCCTCCCGTAGGAGTCTGGACCGTGTCTCAGTTCCAGTGTGGCTGGTCATCCTCTCAGACCAGCTAGGGATCGTCGCCTAGGTGAGCCGTTACCCCACCTACTAGCTAATCCCATCTGGGCACATCCGATGGCAAGAGGCCCGAAGGTCCCCCTCTTTGGTCTTGCGACGTTATGCGGTATTAGCTACCGTTTCCAGTAGTTATCCCCCTCCATCAGGCAGTTTCCCAGACATTACTCACCCGTCCGCCACTCGTCAGCGAAGCAGCAAGCTGCTTCCTGTTACCGTTCGACTTGCATGTGTTAGGCCTGCCGCCAGCGTTCAATCTGAGCCATGATCAAACTCTTCAATTTAAAAGTTTGATGCTCAATGAATTAAACTTCGTAATGAATTACGTGTTCACTCGTTGAGACTTGGTATTCATTTAGTGTCCGAGGACATTAAGAATCCATGTCACTTTGAGTGCCCACACAGATTGTCTGATAAATTGTTAAAGAGCAGTTGCGACGCGCTTCAGCGCTCTGTCGCTGAGGTGGCGTATATTACGCTTTCCTCTTTCAGAGTCAACCCGTTATTTCAGGATTTTTCTCTTCAACCGACCGGGTTATCTGTGAAGTGATTCACATCCGCCGTGTCGATGGAGGCGCATTATAGGGATCCCAGTTTTTAGCACAAGTATTTTTTAGATCTTTTTTTCCAACTGATGATTTTCCGTGCTTTTCGCTGAAAACCCACCCGATCCGCTTAAAAATTGACGCATTTTGCCTTGCCTCGATCCAGGAATACGATCAAAGTCTTCTTTAATAGCACTCATCTGTATCGAGGTAGATATGTTTGCAGTATTACGTCCTTATAAAGATCTGTTCCCCCAAAAAGGCGATCGCGTGATGATCGATGCCAGCAGCGTGGTCATTGGTGATGTTCGCATGGCCGATGATGTCAGCATCTGGCCACTCGTCGCGATCCGGGGCGATGTTAACTACGTTGCAATCGGTGCACGCACCAATATTCAGGACGGCAGCGTGCTGCATGTGACTCATAAGTCATCTTATCACCCTGAGGGCAATCCGCTCATCATTGGGGAAGATGTCACCGTCGGTCATAAAGTGATGCTCCACGGCTGCACAATCGGTAACAGGGTTCTCGTTGGGATGGGATCGATTTTGCTGGATGGCGTCATAGTAGAAGATGACGTAATGATTGGCGCAGGAAGCCTTGTTCCGCAAAACAAACGTCTGGAAAGTGGCTATCTCTATTTAGGCAGTCCGGTTAAACAGATCCGCCCCCTAAAAGAGGCGGAGATCGAAGGATTGAAATACTCAGCGAACAATTACGTTAAATGGAAGAATGACTATCTGGATCAGGATAACCAGACCCAACCCTGATCGTCTTCCTGCTGATCGCGGATCAAATCGCTGGCTTCCTCTTCCAGATCCCAGCGATTTTCGCAAAAGACCGCTAACGGATCTGAACCACCAAAGCGCTGATGCAACGTCTCCCCTTTAATCGCACAGGTGAGCTGCATTCCATGCACCAGCACCGGGAAACAAACCGCTTGCTTATTTTCATCCCAGATTTCTCTGTCGGGAAAATGAATCGCCTGATTCATGCCATCAGTTCCTGTTTCAGCTTTTCGATCACCGGTTCTACAGCAGGTAACACGCCATGCCAGAGTAGCACCGCATGAGCCGCCTGCCCCACCAGCATGCCCAGACCATCAGCCACGTGTTTTGCCCCCTGTTGTTCACACCAGGTCAGAAATGGCGTTTTCCCTTTTTGATAAAACATGTCATAGGCGTAGATGTGGGAATGAACCAGGGATGCAGGAATCGCCGGGATCTCTCCATTAATACCGCTTGAGGTGGCATTAATTACAAGATCAAATTCGTGACCCGCGAGATCGTCAAGTGCTACCGCAGTTACGCTGCCTGTGTGTGCGAACAACGCCGCCAGCTCTTCTGCTCTGGAGAAGGTACGGTTGGTGATTGTCACCGCACAATCCAGCGAAAGAAGAGGAAGCAATACGCCGCGCGACGCGCCACCCGCGCCGATCAGCAGGATCCGAAAGCCTGGTTTAATAAACGACAATCGCTCCAGATCGCTGAGTAAACCTATGCCATCGGTGTTATCGCCCAGAAGGCGACCATCTTCGAGCCGCTTAAGAGTATTGACGGCACCAGCGAGCGAGGCACGCTCGGTCAGCTCATCCGCGCGCCCGAAAGCCTCTTCTTTAAAAGGCACCGTGACGTTCGCACCTTTACCACCCGCATCAAAAAAGCTATTCAGCGTCGGTATAAATGCATCAACAGGCGCAAGAACCCGACCATACGGGTGATCTATCTGCAATTGCTCTGCAAACAGCTGATGGATCAGAGGCGACTTGCTGTGCGCGATCGGGTTACCAAAAACAGCATAGGTTTCCATAACATTATCCCTGGCGAAAACGTTCGCCGGTCAAGGCATCGCGAATTTCTGACGGGTTAAGACGACCCCCAGTTTCACCCACGGCTACAGGGAAATCATTCCCGAACTGCGCCAGAACTTCTTCTGTTGTCCGACAAGGGGGAAGCCCGGTCAGGTTGGCGCTGGTTGAAACCAGGGGTTTACCAAATGCCTGGCATAACTCCACCACCAAGGGATGGTCGGTAACGCGTACCGCGAGTGAATCGAAACGCCCGGTTAGCCAGCGCGGCGTTGTCGGTTGTGCAGGGAAAACAAACGTCACGGGACCAGGCCACGCAGAGAAAATGGTTTCCCGCTGTGCAGGTGTCAGCATGGAATCATCAATATAAGGCTTAAGCTGCTCGTAGTTCGCAGCGATCAAAATCAATCCTTTTTCGACTGGCCGCTGTTTTAGCGCCAGCAGACGGTTAACGGCGACTTCGCTGTCAGGATCGCACCCGACCCCGAAAACGGCTTCTGTTGGATAGGCGATGACTTCTTCTTTTTTCAGTATGTCCACCGCCTGCGCGATGGAGCCTGATGGCAGGTTATTATTCACTGATTTGATCCGCCGAAACCGGCTTTCCACATTGTTTATTGGCGCAAAAGCGTTTCAAGCCTTGCGCGGTTTTCTTTTCTATAAGTAACGGATAATCGCAATGAGGGCAGACGCCCGCTACTGGTTTGAAATTGATAACGAACTGGCATTCAGGATAGCGATCGCACGAATGGAAGGTCTTGCCATAACGAGAGCGGCGCTGCACCAATTGACCACGCTGGCACTGAGGGCAGGCAATTGCCGTTTCATCTGGTTTATCAATTTGTTCCGTATGTTCACATTCCGGATAGCGGCTGCATCCGATAAACATCCCGAACCGCCCCTGCCGCAGCGCCAGTTCGCCGCCACAGAGTGGACAAAGCTGTCCCTCCAGAATTTTGACGATATGTCCGTCCGCCTGGCTTTTCAGGGGACGGACATAATCACATTCCGGATAGTGTGAACAACCGAGAAACGGACCGTGTTTCCCGGACCGAATAACAAGTTCAGCCCCACACTGTGGGCAGGGCTCGTTTTTATGCACCGTGAAGAGTGCTGATTTGGCCATAACAACTCTTGTTGCTGCACATAGAATTAATGCAGCATACCTTCATTCACTTCAAAGAGTAATTCTTCCATTTGCTGATAGGCATTTTCACAGCCTGGGATGTTGAACAGAACCATCAGGATCACCCATTTGAGATCTTCCAGTTCAAATTCAGCAGTATCCAGCGCCATGACGCGCTCTATCACCATCTCTCTCGTTTCGAGGTTTAGCACCTGAATCTGCTCAAGGAATAAAATGAATCCCCGGCAGCTGGCATCCAGCCTTTCACACTCTTCAGCTGTATAGATGCGCACAGACAATGGGTCAGAAGCAAGCTGCATCGGTTCGGCGAGGCCGTCCTGATAATCAGCCAACTTATCCAGCCACATCAACGCATTATAAATATCTTCCCGCTCAAAACCTGCGTCGGTCAGATCCCGTGTTAATTTGTCCTGATCCACCTGCATTTCTGCTTCGTTGTGGATGTAAGTCTCAAACAAATACATCAGTACGTCGAACATGGCATGCCCTCCTTAATCGGACATAGCCGCCGGGTACAGCTGCGATCCACCCTGCTAACTCCAGTTCGAGTAGCTGTGCTACCGTTACTGGCACAGGTTGGCCGGCACGTTCAGCGACAACGTCAACAGGTGTTACCTCATCTCCTACGTTAGCCAGGAGCTTGGGAAATGGCAATGCTACTGCCTCCTGATCCGATGAAATATGTCGCTTTTGGAGATCATCCTGCAACCAATGCAATCCATACTGCAAATTTTCCAGGATATCCTCTTTACAGGTCACCAGCGTCGCCCCCTGTTTTATCAGCCAGTGAGGGCCTTCGCAGCCAGGGTTCCCCAACGGGCCGGGTAGCGCAAAAACTTCACGCCCCTGCTCCAGTGCGCACCTTGCGGTAACCAGCGATCCACTCCGAATCGCAGCTTCGACCACCAGCACGCCCTGGCTTAACCCACTGATGATCCGGTTACGCCGTGGAAAGTTACCCGGTCTGGGCGATGTCGAAAGTGAAAACTCAGATACTATCGCCCCCTCTGAAGCGATAAGTTGCTCAGCCAGAATGTGATGACGACGCGGATAGAGACTAAAAAGACCATTGCCAAGCACGGCGACACTTCGCCCTTTTGCTGACAACGCCGCATGATGTGCCACACCATCGATGCCGCAAGCCAGGCCACTGGTGATCGTAAAGCCACATTGGGATAGCTGTTCACTCAGCATTTTCCCCCACCGCTCGCCATACCACGAGGGCGCACGGCTGCCCACAACCGCAAGCTGCATGCTATTAAGCACGTCAACGCGGCCTCGCACAAATAGCGCCCCGGGAAAATCAGGTATAGAACGTAACAATGGCGGAAAGCGAGGATCATCCGCTGTGAGAAGGTGGTTGTCGGTGTGTTCCAGCCATTCCAGACTACGTTCAAGCTCACTCTCACTGAACGAAAAAAACTTTACGGCATGTTTGGGCAAAAGCCCTGACGCGTTGACAGCTTCAGCATCGACGGTTGCCTGGCGAAGCAGCCTCTGCGCAATCTCCAGCATCGCGTCACCGTATAACGACCCGATGTTTATAAGCCGTAACCATATCTCTGTGGACGTCATCCTTTTCCCTGCCATAAGCAGCCTCAGCAATCTTTGCGATTGGTCACTGATGCTGTCAATCGACCGGGGATTTGTCTAGAATAGAAGTAATATTCTTATCAACTCCTGAACACGACTCTGGAAATTTATGGCAGTTTTGCAAGTGTTACATATTCCTGACGAGCGCCTTCGCATCGTCGCGGAACCGGTTAAAGAAGTGAATGCAGAAATTCAGCGTATCGTCGATGATATGTTCGATACCATGTACGCTGAAGAAGGCATTGGCCTTGCCGCGACCCAGGTAGACATTCACAAACGTATTATTGTGATCGACGTTTCTGAAAATCGTGATGAGCGCCTGGTGCTGATCAACCCTGAGATGCTGGAAAAAAGCGGCGAAACAGGTATTGAGGAAGGCTGTCTGTCTATCCCTGAACAGCGCGCTTTGGTGCCACGTGCCGAAAAAGTTAAAATCCGCGCACTGGATCGTGACGGCAATCCGTTTGAGCTGGAAGCCGACGATCTGCTGGCGATTTGCATTCAGCATGAGATGGATCACCTGGTCGGTAAGCTGTTTATCGATTACCTCTCACCGCTGAAGCAACAGCGTATTCGTCAGAAAGTTGAGAAACTGGATCGTTTACGTTCTCGCGCTTAACGCCCCCCGGATACAAGGAATAACGTGTCTACATCACTACGTATAATCTTCGCGGGTACCCCTGATTTTGCAGCGCGTCATCTCGACGCGCTGCTATCGTCTGGTCATCAGATTGTTGGCGTATTTACTCAGCCTGATCGTCCGGCTGGCCGCGGTAAAAAATTGATGCCTGGCCCGGTTAAAGTGCTGGCAGAAACGCATGGTTTGCCGATTTTCCAACCTGCATCATTACGACCTCAGGAAAACCAGCAGTTAGTGGCAGACCTGAACGCTGACGTGATGGTAGTTGTGGCTTACGGCCTCATTCTGCCGAAAGCGGTACTCGATATGCCCCGCCTGGGCTGTGTTAACGTTCATGGTTCCTTGCTCCCACGCTGGCGTGGTGCAGCCCCTATTCAGCGCGCTCTGTGGGCAGGCGATGCTGAAACTGGCGTGACAATCATGAAGATGGACGTAGGTTTAGACACGGGCGACATGCTGTATAAACTGGCGTGTCCCATTACCGCAGAAGATACCAGCGCCACGCTGTATGACAAGCTGGCGGATCTCGGTCCGCAGGGGCTGATTGAGACGCTGCAACAGCTTGCTGACAATACAGCGACACCTGAAGTGCAGGATGAGGCACAGGTGACCTATGCTGAAAAACTGAGTAAAGAAGAAGCCCGGATCGACTGGTCCCTGTCAGCAGCTCAACTCGAACGCTGTATCCGCGCCTTTAATCCATGGCCGATGAGCTGGTTGATGATTGATGAGCAGCCAGTGAAAGTCTGGAAAGCTTCAGTTATTAACGGCAATACTTCGGCAGAGCCCGGTACGATTATCGACGCCAGCAAAAACGGTATCCAGGTTGCGACCGGAGAAGGGATCCTGAATCTTGAATCGCTGCAACCGGCCGGTAAAAAGGCAATGAGCGCGCAGGATCTATTAAATTCCCGTCGTGAATGGTTCATCCCTGGCAATCGCCTTGCCTGAACAAATTTACTCTTAAGGCCCGGTGTTTCCGGGCATTTTTATTTTTACGGTTATGAAAAGACAAAATCTACGCACTATGGCGGCTCAGGCCGTTGAGCAGGTTATCGAGCAGGGCCAGTCACTGAGTAATGTCCTGCCTCCACTGCAACAAAAGGTTTCCGATAAAGACAAAGCACTGCTTCAGGAGCTGTGCTTTGGCGTGCTGCGCACCCTCTCTCAGCTTGAATGGTTAATTAATAAGCTGATGTCACGCCCAATGAGCGGCAAGCAGCGTACCGTGCATTATTTGATCATGGTCGGTTTCTACCAGCTGCTTCATACCCGCATTCCACCTCATGCTGCGCTGGCTGAGACAGTGGAGGGGGCCGTTGCGATTAAACGTCCCCAGTTGAAAGGATTGATTAACGGCGTGCTGCGTCAGTTCCAGCGTCAGCAGGTCGAACTGCTGGCAGAATTTGCGCAAAGCGAAGCGCGCTTCCTGCACCCTGAATGGCTGCTGAATCGCCTTAAAAAAGCCTACCCACAGCAATGGCAAGACATTGCTGATGCCAATAACCAACGTCCGCCGATGTGGTTACGCGTTAATCGTAACCATCATACCCGCGACGCATGGCTGGCCCTGCTGGAAGAGGCCGGAATGAGCGGCTTCACACACGCTGCTTATCCTGATGCGGTTCGTTTAGCCTCCCCTGCACCGGTACATGCATTACCCGGTTTTGAAGAGGGCTGGGTAACGGTACAGGACGCATCCGCTCAGGGCTGCATGACCTGGCTTGAACCGAAAGACGGGGAGCAGATCCTTGATCTCTGTGCAGCGCCAGGGGGGAAAACAACGCACATTCTGGAAGTGGCGCCGCAGGCCAGCGTGATGGCCGTGGATGTTGATGAGCAGCGTCTTTCACGCGTCTATGACAACCTCAAGCGTCTGGGTATGAAAGCACAGGTTAAGCAAGGCGATGGACGTAAACCCGCAGACTGGTGTGGTGATACCCGGTTCGATCGTATTTTGCTGGACGCCCCCTGCTCTGCAACCGGCGTGATTCGTCGTCATCCCGATATCAAATGGTTGCGTCGCGCTCGTGATATCAAGGAGCTTGCCCAGTTGCAATCCGAAATTCTGGATGCCATCTGGCCGCATCTCAAACCCGGCGGAACCCTGGTATATGCAACCTGCTCTGTTCTTCCGGAAGAGAACAGTCAGCAAATTGCGGCTTTCCTGAAACGCACCCCGGACGCGACGCTGCATGATACGGGGACGCCTGAGCACCCGGGTCTGCAAAACCTGCCGGGCGCAGAAGAGGGTGATGGTTTCTTTTACGCTAAGCTAATCAAAGAGTGATGTTGAGAACAGGTCACGAAAGATGAAAATTATCATTCTGGGCGCAGGGCAAGTTGGCGGAACGCTGGCGGAAAATCTCGTGGGCGAAAACAACGATATCACCATTGTGGATACCAATGGCGATCGCCTGCGCGTTTTGCAGGACAAGTTTGATCTTCGTGTTGTACAGGGGCACGGCTCTCACCCACGTGTGCTTCGGGAGGCGGGCGCAGACGATGCCGACATGCTGGTTGCAGTAACCAGTTCAGATGAAACCAACATGGTTGCATGTCAGGTGGCCTACTCGCTTTTCAACACACCGAACCGCATCGCCCGCATTCGCTCCCCGGACTATGTCCGGGATGCGGAAAAGCTGTTTAATTCCGAAGCAGTACCTATCGACCATCTTATTGCCCCTGAACAGCTGGTTATCGACAGTATTTATCGTCTGATTGAGTACCCGGGCGCGTTGCAGGTTGTGAACTTTGCGGAAGGAAAAGTAAGCCTGGCGGTTGTGAAGGCTTATTACGGCGGCCCGCTGATTGGTAATGCCCTGTCGACAATGCGCGAGCATATGCCACATATCGATACGCGTGTTGCGGCGATTTTCCGTCACGACAGACCTATTCGTCCGCAAGGGTCCACCATTGTCGAAGCCGGGGATGAAGTCTTCTTTATTGCGGCTTCTCAGCATATCCGTGCGGTGATGAGTGAACTTCAGCGTCTCGAAAAACCATATAAACGTATTATGCTGGTTGGCGGCGGTAATATTGGCGCAGGTCTGGCGAGACGGCTGGAAAAAGACTACAGCGTGAAGCTGATTGAACGAGATCAACAGCGCGCGTCGGAGCTGGCTGAAAAGCTTCAGAATACTATCGTGTTTTATGGCGATGCTTCGGATCAGGAATTGCTGGCCGAAGAGCATATCGATCAGGTTGATCTTTTTATTGCCGTCACCAACGACGACGAAGCGAATATTATGTCCGCCATGCTCGCTAAACGTATGGGGGCGAAAAAAGTAATGGTGCTTATCCAGCGTAAGGCTTATGTCGACCTGGTACAGGGTAGCGTAATTGATATTGCTATTTCGCCTCAGCAAGCCACCATTTCTGCCCTGCTAAGCCATGTACGTAAAGCGGATATTGTCGGCGTGTCGTCTCTTCGTCGTGGTGTTGCTGAAGCCATTGAAGCCGTCGCTCATGGGGATGAAACGACGTCGCGCGTTGTTGGTCGCGCGATCGACGAAATTAAACTTCCACCAGGCACCATTATCGGCGCCGTAGTGCGAGGTAACGATGTCATGATCGCCAATGATAATTTACGTATTGAGCAGGGTGACCACGTTATTATGTTCCTGACCGATAAAAAATTTATTACCGACGTCGAGCGTTTATTCCAGCCAAGCCCGTTCTTCCTGTAATGATTTGGGTGCTCAGACGAGAGCACCCAAATATTAACCTTCTAATTTTCATGCCTTTTATTTTTCATAACGATTATTTATCCCCAATGGCAATTAGCTAATCATTTGTTAAACTTATAGGCGTCAGCTGGCACAAGGAGAACATAATGAGTTTTATTAAAGAGTTTCGCGAATTTGCGATGCGCGGGAATGTGGTGGATTTGGCTGTGGGTGTCATTATTGGTGCGGCGTTCGGTAAGATCGTTTCATCATTAGTCGCCGACATTATTATGCCGCCGTTAGGACTGTTGATTGGAGGCATTGATTTCAAACAGTTCGCCTTCACCCTTCGGGAGGCTCAGGGCGATATCCCTGCGGTTGTAATGCACTATGGCGTATTCATTCAGAACGTATTTGATTTCGTGATCGTGGCATTTGCCATTTTCATGGCGATCAAACTTATCAACAGACTTAACCGTAAAAAAGAAGAACCGGCTGCTGCCCCGCCAGCACCAACTAAAGAAGAAGTCTTACTGACTGAAATTCGCGATCTGTTAAAAGAGCAGAACAACCGCGTTTAATCAGGCGACAGAAACAGAAAGGCCAGTGGTAAAAAAGCGATTAGCTTGCTTGCCACTGGCCTCCCAGTTACCCCGTTGTGCATGTTTACCTTTACGTAAATAACTCCCTTTTCCTTTCTTGTTCTTCTCAACACGCTGTCTGAAAAGCGGGTCGTGAAGCAATGCCTCAATGGCGTTATCCTTAATTTGTCCCTTCGTATGCTGATAGCGGCTCATCATTTCTCCTGAGCATAGTTAATGTCGGCGGGAGTCTAGTCCCTGGCTGATAAAAAATCAACAACCCTGAGTTTCACTACTGGCGCCCTGTTCAAGAGCTTCCAGTATTGAGCAATAAACACTGCTATGAGCGGTACCGCAGCACGCGTCATTTAACCTTTGCAGAGATCGCTGCATGGCTTGCAGCTCCTGAATGCGTCCTTCAACTTCATCCAGCCGGGCCTGAACGATGCTTTTAGATTCCTGACACGTATGATGTTCAGGATCGATACGGATCGACAGCAGTTCACGGATCGACTCCAGCGTGAAGCCGAGTTGCCGTGCATAGCGGATAAAACGAAGGCGTTGCAGGTCGTTATCCGTATAAAGGCGAAATCCACCTTCCGTTCTGACCTCATGATCGATCATCTGCTGCTTTTCGTAGTAGCGGATAGTATCCGGCGTTACGTTAGCAAGCTTCGCAAGTTCACCTATGCGGTACATGGCTACTCCTCGTTTATTTTTTGCATTAACCTTTCACTGTACTCACCATGCAAAAAGTCAGTATTCATTCCCGTCTGGCGCAGTTTTAGCTCGATGAGCGCCAACCGACGACTGATTTCGGAGTACCGCGGGTCATTCTTATGAATGCCTTTAAGCAGATCGGCAAGCTCGACGGCTTCATTGCGTTGCTGAAGTTCAGGCGGTAAACAACCTGCGTTTTTCAGTAAGCGATAACCGGCCCGTAATTCAGGGGGAATATGTGAATCATCGTCCAGAATCAGCGGCTCACCGCTACCGGGAAGATTTTCGAACTCGCCTTTGTTTTGGGCATCGCAAATATGGCGTTCAGCCCACTGATCGAGCAACCACATAATGAACTCCAGGGGGTGAGCAGAAAAGATACAGACATTGTAGATAAGTGGAGATTCTGCGGATATAAAAAAACCCGCCGAGGCGGGTTTTTTTACGTTACTACAGATTACTCTGCAGCAGCTTCTGCTTTCTCTGAACGATCAACCAGCTCGATGTAAGCCATCGGCGCGTTGTCGCCTGCACGGAAGCCACACTTCAGAATGCGAGTGTAACCACCGGCACGGCTCGCGAAACGCGGGCCCAGTTCGTTAAACAGTTTTGCCACGATCTCGTTATCACGAGTACGGGCGAATGCCAGACGACGATTAGCAACGCTGTCAGTCTTGGCAAGAGTAATCAGCGGCTCAACTACGCGACGCAGCTCTTTCGCTTTAGGCAGGGTCGTCTTGATGATTTCATGACGAACCAGTGAACCTGCCATGTTGCGGAACATAGCCTGGCGATGGCTGCTGTTGCGGTTCAGTTGACGACCACTCTTACGATGGCGCATGACCTTATCCTTCTCAGTAAAACCTTAACCTGTGATCCGGTTACTCGTCAGCAATGCTTGCTGGTGGCCAGTTTTCCAGGCGCATGCCCAGAGACAGACCACGTGAAGCCAGCACGTCTTTAATCTCGGTAAGAGATTTTTTACCCAGGTTCGGCGTTTTCAGCAACTCAACCTCGGTACGCTGTACCAGATCACCGATATAGTGGATAGCTTCTGCCTTGAGGCAGTTAGCAGAGCGGACAGTCAATTCCAGATCGTCAACAGGGCGCAGCAGGATCGGATCGAATTCTGGTTTCTCTTCTTTCACTTCCGGCTGACGTACATCACGTAAGTCAACGAAAGCTTCCAGTTGTTCTGCCAGGATGGTTGCCGCACGACGAATCGCCTCTTCAGGATCGATTGTGCCATTGGTTTCCATTTCGATGACCAGCTTGTCCAGGTCGGTACGCTGTTCTACACGCGCTGCTTCAACATTGTAGGCAATACGCTCTACAGGGCTGTAACATGCGTCGACCAGCAGACGGCCGATTGGGCGCTCATCTTCTTCCGAATGAATTCGGGCAGAAGCCGGCACATAACCACGACCGCGCTGAACTTTGATACGCATGCTAATAGCTGCGTTCTCATCGGTCAGGTGGCAGATCACGTGCTGCGGCTTGACGATTTCAACATCACCGTCGTGGGTGATGTCGGCTGCAGTCACAGGGCCAATGCCAGATTTATTCAGAGTAAGAATAACTTCATCTTTACCCTGAACTCTCACCGCCAGCCCTTTCAGGTTGAGCAGGATTTCAAGGATATCTTCCTGAACGCCTTCTTTGGTGCTGTACTCATGAAGTACACCATCAATCTCAACCTCGGTCACCGCGCAACCCGGCATCGATGAGAGCAGAATACGGCGCAGTGCGTTACCCAGAGTATGGCCAAAGCCACGCTCTAAAGGCTCAAGGGTCACCTTGGCGTGCGTCGAACTCACTTGCTCGATATCTACCAGGCGCGGTTTTAGAAACTCTGTCACAGAACCCTGCATTGTGTCCTCTCTTTGGTACTAAGCTTTACTTGGAGTAAAGCTCGACGATCAGGTGTTCGTTAATGTCCGCAGACAGATCAGAACGTTCTGGCTGACGCTTGAACGTACCTTCCATCTTGCCAGCATCAACTTCCAGCCAGGTTGGCTTTTCACGCTGCTCAGCCAGCTCCAGAGCGGCTTTCACGCGAGATTGCTTTTTCGCTTTCTCACGAATGCTAACAACGTCATTCGCTTTAACCTGATAAGAAGCGATGTTAACAACACGACCGTTTACCATGATTGCTTTATGGCTAACCAGCTGGCGTGATTCAGCACGAGTCGCGCCGAAGCCCATACGGTATACAACGTTGTCCAGACGACCTTCCAGCAGAGCCAGCAGGTTTTCACCTGTGTTGCCTTTCAGACGTGCTGCTTCTTTATAGTAGTTACGGAACTGACGCTCCAGCACACCGTAGATACGGCGAACTTTTTGCTTTTCACGCAACTGCACACCATAGTCAGACAGACGCGGTTTACGCGCACCGTGCTGGCCAGGAGCTTGTTCAATTTTACACTTGGTATCGATCGCGCGAACGCCAGACTTAAGGAATAAGTCGGTGCCCTCACGACGGCTCAGCTTGAGCTTAGGACCCAAATATCTTGCCATTTTCTATCTCCAACTAACCTAAAAAACGAGCGTTATACGCGACGTTTTTTCGGCGGACGACAACCGTTATGAGGGATCGGAGTCACATCAGTAATATTCGTGATGCGGAAACCAGCGGCGTTCAGAGCGCGAACAGTAGATTCACGACCCGGACCCGGACCTTTAACCATAACTTCCAGATTCTTGATGCCGTATTCTTTTACGGCTTCAGCGCAACGCTCTGCTGCAACCTGAGCTGCGAACGGAGTGGATTTGCGAGAACCACGGAAACCGGAACCACCGGCTGTTGCCCAACCCAATGCGTTACCCTGACGATCAGTAATAGTAACGATGGTGTTGTTGAAAGAAGCATGGATATGAGCCACGCCGTCAGAGACTTGTTTTCTTACACGTTTACGTGCACGAACTGGTGCCTTTGCCATTATTCAATCACCCCGATTATTTCTTGATCGGTTTGCGCGGACCCTTACGGGTACGTGCGTTGGTCTTAGTACGCTGACCGCGCACTGGCAGACCACGACGATGACGCAAACCGCGATAGCAACCAAGATCCATCAGGCGCTTGATGCTCATGCTGATTTCACGGCGCAGATCACCTTCAACGACAAATTTGGCAACTTCGTCACGCAGCGTGTCGATTTGTTCTTCAGACAGCTCACTGATCTTAACATCTTCAGCGATACCCGCTGCAGCCAGAATGGCTTTAGAACGGGTCTTGCCGACGCCATAGATCGAAGTTAATGCGATCACAGCATGTTTCTGATCAGGAATGTTAATGCCTGCTATACGGGCCACTATGCACTCCTACTATTTAATATGTACGCACCATGCTGAAAAGCCCGTTTTCAGGATACTCAAATGGAAACGTACAGACATACAAAAGATTGGCTGGCTAATCTAGCCAGCTCAACCCAACTTTGCAAGAAAAATATGCGAAATAATCAGCCTTGGCGCTGTTTATGCTTCGGCTCGGCACTGCAAATCACACGGATGACACCATCACGCTTAACGATTTTGCAGTTACGGCATAATTTCTTGACGGAAGCACGAACTTTCATTTTTACTCTCCGTAACTTCTCAGGCGACCAGTTAGCGGCCGTAGCCTTTCAGGTTCGCCTTCTTCAATGCAGACTCATACTGACTGGACATCATCAGAGTTTGCACTTGAGCCATAAAGTCCATAATCACGACCACAACGATAAGCAGTGAGGTCCCACCGAAGTAGAACGGTACTTTCATTGCATCACGCATGAACTCCGGGATCAGGCAGATAAAAGTAATATAAAGCGCACCAACCAAAGTCAGGCGAGTCATTACTTTATCGATATACTTCGCCGTTTGCTCTCCCGGACGAATTCCTGGTACAAATGCACCGGACTTCTTCAGGTTATCTGCTGTTTCACGCGGGTTGAAGACCAACGCCGTGTAGAAGAAACAGAAGAAGATGATCGCAGACGCATAGAGTAACACATAAAGTGGTTGCCCAGGCTGCAAATACAGCGAAATTGTTGTCAGCCAGTTCCAACCAGTACCGCCCCCGAACCATGACGCGATGGTTGCCGGGAACAGAATAATACTGGAAGCGAAGATAGCCGGGATAACCCCCGCCATATTCACTTTCAGCGGTAAATGTGTGCTCTGTGCAGCATAGACACGACGACCCTGCTGACGTTTAGCGTAGTTCACCACAATGCGGCGTTGACCACGTTCAACGAAGACAACAAAGAACGTCACTGCAAATACTAATACTGCAACCAACAGCAACAGGAGGAAGTGCAGGTCGCCTTGACGCGCTTGCTCGATAGTATGGGCGATGGCCGGCGGGAGACCCGCAACGATACCGGCGAAGATAATGATTGAGATACCGTTACCGATACCTCGTTCAGTAATCTGTTCGCCGAGCCACATCAGGAACATGGTCCCTGTGACCAGACTTACAACAGCGGTGAAATAGAATGCAAAGCCTGGGTTTAATACCAGGCCCTGCATACCAGGCATATTCGGAAGACCGGTAGCAATACCGATCGACTGGAATATTGCCAGCACCAGAGTGCCGTAACGGGTGTACTGGCTAATCTTACGACGTCCAGACTCCCCTTCTTTCTTCAACTCTGCCAGGGCCGGATGAACGACCGTCAGCAGCTGGATAATAATCGATGCCGAAATGTACGGCATAATACCCAGTGCGAAAATAGAAGCACGGCTGAGAGCACCACCAGAGAACATGTTGAACATTTCAATGATGGTGCCTCGCTGTTGCTCAAGCAGTTTGGCAAGTACAGCGGCATCAATACCAGGGATCGGAATAAAAGAGCCAATACGGAACACAATCAGCGCGCCGATTACAAACAGCAGTCTGCGTTTCAGCTCGCCAAATCCACCTTTGGCACTTTGAAAATCTAATCCCGGTTGCTTAGCCATCTGCTACTTATTCCTCAATTTTACCGCCAGCAGCTTCGATAGCAGCACGAGCACCTTTAGTAACACGCAGGCCACGAACAGTTACCGGAGTAGAAACTTCACCAGCCAGGATCACTTTCGCGAACTCGATCTGGATACCGATAATGTTAGCCGCTTTCAGCGTGTTCAGGTCTACAACGCCGCCTTCAACTTTCGCCAGGTCAGACAGACGGATTTCCGCTGTGATCGCTGCTTTGCGAGAGGTGAAGCCGAACTTCGGCAGACGACGGTACAGTGGCATCTGGCCACCCTCGAAACCGCGACGTACGCCACCGCCAGAACGAGAGTTCTGACCTTTGTGACCACGACCACCGGTTTTGCCGAGGCCAGAACCGATACCACGACCCAGGCGTTTACCCGCCTTTTTAGAGCCTTCGGCCGGAGACAGAGTATTTAAACGCATCTCTTACTCCTCAACTTTAACCATGAAGTAAACCGCGTTGACCATACCACGAACAGCAGGAGTATCCTCGCGCTCAACGGTATGACCAATACGACGCAGACCCAGGCCAAGCAGCGTTGCCTTGTGTTTCGGCAGACGACCGATTGCACTGCGGGTTTGAGTGATTTTAATAGTCTTTGCCATGGTCAATTACCCCAGAATTTCTTCAACGGATTTACCACGCTTGGCAGCGACCATTTCTGGAGAATTCATATTTTCCAGGCCATCAATAGTTGCACGAACCACGTTGATCGGGTTGGTGGAACCATATGCTTTAGCCAGAACGTTATGAACTCCAGCAACTTCCAGAACGGCGCGCATTGCACCACCGGCGATGATACCGGTACCTTCGGAAGCTGGCTGCATGAATACACGAGAACCCGTGTGAACACCTTTAACTGGGTGTTGCAGGGTACCGTTGTTCAGCGCGACGTTAATCATATTGCGACGGGCTTTTTCCATCGCTTTCTGGATCGCTGCTGGAACTTCACGCGCTTTACCGTAACCAAAACCAACGCGACCGTTACCATCACCCACTACAGTCAGAGCTGTGAAGGAGAAAATACGACCACCTTTAACGGTTTTAGATACGCGGTTTACCGCGATCAGCTTTTCCTGCAGTTCGCCAGCCTGTTTTTCGATGTGAGCCATCTTACACCTCTACCTTAGAACTGAAGGCCAGCTTCACGGGCAGCATCTGCCAGTGCCTGGACACGACCATGATATTGGAACCCGGAACGGTCAAAGGAAACATTGCTGATGCCTTTTTCCAGAGCGCGTTCAGCGACAGCTTTACCTACAGCTGCTGCGGCGTCTTTGTTACCGGTATACTTCAATTGTTCTGAGATAGCTTTTTCTACAGTAGAAGCAGCTACCAGAACTTCAGAACCGTTCGGTGCAATTACCTGTGCGTAAATATGACGCGGGGTACGATGTACCACCAGGCGAGTTGCACCCAGCTCTTTGAGCTTGCGGCGTGCGCGGGTCGCACGACGGATACGAGCAGATTTCTTATCCATAGTGTTACCTTACTTCTTCTTAGCCTCTTTGGTACGCACGACTTCGTCGGCGTAACGAACACCCTTGCCTTTATAAGGCTCAGGACGACGGTAGGCGCGCAGATCTGCTGCAACCTGACCGATCAGCTGTTTATCAGCGCCTTTCAGCACGATTTCAGTCTGAGTCGGGCATTCTGCAGTGATACCGGCCGGCAGCGGATGCTCAACAGGGTGTGAGAAGCCCAGAGACAGGCCTACTGCATTCCCTTTGATAGCTGCACGATAACCTACACCAACCAGCTGAAGCTTTTTAGTGAAGCCTTCGGTAACACCAACAACCATTGAGTTCAGCAGGGCACGCGCGGTACCAGCCTGAGCCCATCCATCCACGAAACCATCACGTGGACCGAAGGTCAGAGCGTTATCTGCATGTTTAACTTCAACAGCATTGTTGAGGGTACGAGTCAGCTCGCCGTTTTTACCTTTGATCGTAATAACCTGACCGTCGATTTTTACATCAACGCCGGCAGGAATAACGACCGGTGCTTTAGCAACACGAGACATTCTTTCCTCCGATTAGGCTACGTAGCAGATAATTTCGCCACCAAGACCAGCCTGGCGCGCTGCACGATCAGTCATAACACCTTTAGAGGTAGAAACAACTGCGATACCAAGACCAGCCATTACTTTTGGCAGCTCATCTTTTTTCTTATAGATGCGCAGGCCTGGGCGGCTGACACGCTGAATGCTTTCTACAACAGCTTTACCCTGGAAATACTTGAGAGTAAGTTCCAGTTCCGGCTTGGTGTCGCCTTCAACTTTAAAATCTTCGATAAAACCTTCTTCCTTCAGCACGTTGGCAATTGCCACTTTCAGCTTGGCGGAAGGCATGGTGACCGCAACTTTGTTCGCGGCCTGACCGTTACGGATACGGGTCAGCATATCCGCGATCGGATCTTGCATGCTCATCTGTCTTTACTCCCGTGATTCAATTGGTAATTACCAGCTAGCCTTTTTCAAGCCTGGCACTTCACCGCGCATGGCGGCTTCACGCAGTTTGATACGGCTCAACCCAAACTTGCCCACATAACCATGTGGACGACCTGTTTGACGACAGCGGTTACGCTGACGAGACGGGCTGGAATCACGCGGCAGAGACTGCAGCTTGAGAACCGCATTCCAACGATCTTCGTCGGAAGCGTTCACATCAGAAATGATCGCTTTCAGTTCAGCGCGTTTAGCGAAGAATTTATCAGCTAAAGCTACGCGCTTTACTTCGCGTGCTTTCATTGATTGCTTAGCCATTCAGTAACCCTACCTTACTTGCGGAACGGGAAGTCAAAGGCAGCCAGCAGAGCACGGCCTTCTTCATCAGATTTCGCAGTAGTGGTAATGGTAATATCCAAACCACGCACGCGGTCGACTTTATCGTAGTCGATTTCTGGGAAGATGATCTGCTCACGGACACCCATGCTGTAGTTACCACGACCGTCGAAAGACTTAGCGGACAAGCCACGGAAGTCACGGATACGTGGAACAGCAATAGTGATCAGGCGCTCAAGGAACTCCCACATGCGTTCGCCACGCAGAGTTACTTTACAGCCGATCGGATAGCCCTGACGGATTTTGAAGCCTGCAACAGATTTGCGTGCTTTGGTGATCAGCGGTTTTTGACCGGAGATTGCTGTCAGGTCAGCTGCTGCGTTATCCAGCAGTTTCTTGTCAGCGATCGCTTCACCAACACCCATGTTCAGGGTGATCTTCTCGACCCGAGGGACTTGCATGACAGAATTGTAGTTAAACTCAGTCATGAGTTTGTTAACTACTTCGTCTTTGTAGTAATCATGCAGTTTCGCCATCGTACTACTCCAAATTACTTGATAGTTTCGCTGTTAGATTTGAAGAAACGGACTTTTTTACCGTCTTCGAATCTAAAGCCTACACGGTCAGCCTTGCCGGTAGCCGCATTGAAGATTGCAACGTTAGAAACCTGAATAGCAGCTTCTTTTTCAACGATGCCGCCTGGTTGGTTCAGGGCCGGAACCGGCTTCTGATGTTTCTTAACCAGGTTGATACCTTCAACGACAAGTTTGCCGGAAGACAGAACATTTTTTACTTTACCGCGTTTACCTTTATCTTTACCGGTTAACACGATAACTTCGTCATCACGACGGATTTTCGCTGCCATGATTCGCTCCTTAGAGTACTTCTGGTGCCAGAGAGATAATTTTCATGAACTTCTCAGTACGAAGTTCACGAGTTACCGGCCCAAAGATACGCGTGCCGATAGGCTGCTCGCTGTTATTGTTTAAAATAACGCATGCATTACCATCGAAGCGAATGACAGAACCGTCAGGGCGACGAACACCCTTCTTGGTGCGCACCACTACCGCCTTCAGCACATCACCTTTTTTGACCTTACCACGTGGAATTGCTTCCTTGATGGTGATCTTGATGATGTCGCCTACGCCTGCGTAGCGACGGTGCGAGCCACCCAGAACCTTGATACACATTACGCGACGTGCACCGGAGTTGTCGGCGACGTTCAGCATAGTCTGTTCTTGGATCATTTTAGTGCTCCGCTAATGTCAACTACTACCTGAGACTCTAAAATCAGAGCCGTTAAAAAGCCCCATATCGAGGGCGCGGCATTATAACACCGCTTCTGCAATATGGGTAGAAAAAATAAACGGCTCATCGCTGAGCCGTTTATTCGTATTGAGAATGCGTACTCTATTACAGAACCGCTTTCTCTACAACGCGAACCAGCGTCCAGGACTTAGTCTTGGACAGTGGACGGCATTCACGGATTTCAACCTTGTCGCCGATACCACATTCGTTGTTCTCGTCATGTACGTGCAGTTTGGTCGTACGCTTGATGAATTTACCGTAGATCGGGTGTTTCACAAAACGTTCGATAGCTACAACAATGGATTTCTCCATTTTATCGCTAACAACACGACCTTGCAGAGTACGGATTTTATCGGTCATTACGCACCCGCCTTCTGAGTCAGTAAAGTCTTAACGCGCGCAACATTGCGACGCACTTGCTTCAGCAGGTGAGTCTGTTGCAGCTGGCCACTTGCAGCCTGCATACGCAGGTTGAACTGCTCACGCAGCAGGTTCAGCAGCTCAGCGTTCAGCTCTTCAACGCTTTTTTCACGCAGCTCTTTTGCTTTCATTACATCACCGTCTTAGTTACAAAGGTGGTTTTGATAGGCAGTTTCGCTGCTGCCAGGCCGAAGGCTTCACGGGCCAGCTCTTCCGGAACACCGTCCATTTCATAAAGGACTTTGCCCGGTTGGATCAAGGCAACCCAGTACTCCACGTTACCTTTACCTTTACCCATACGAACTTCCAGTGGCTTCTCGGTGATCGGTTTGTCCGGGAATACACGGATCCAGATCTTACCTTGACGCTTAACTGCACGGGTCATTGCACGACGTGCTGCTTCGATCTGACGTGCAGTCAGACGACCACGGCCAACAGCTTTCAGACCGAAAGTGCCGAAGCTAACATCCGTACCCTGCGCCAGACCACGGTTGCGGCCTTTGTGCACTTTACGGAATTTTGTACGCTTTGGTTGTAACATCAGCGACGCTCCTTATTTACGGCCTTTACGCTGCTGCTTTTTAGGTTGAGCAGCCGGTTTTTCCGGTTGTTCAACAGCAGCCATACCACCCAGGATCTCACCTTTGAAGATCCATACCTTAACGCCGATTACACCGTAAGTGGTGTGCGCTTCAGAGGTGTTGTAGTCGATGTCAGCACGCAGAGTGTGCAGCGGTACGCGACCTTCGCGGTACCATTCGGTACGTGCGATTTCCGCGCCGCCCAGACGGCCGCTAACTTCAACTTTGATACCTTTAGCGCCCAGACGCATTGCGTTCTGTACAGCACGCTTCATAGCACGACGGAACATAACGCGACGTTCCAGCTGAGAAGTGATGCTGTCAGCAACCAATTTAGCGTCCAGTTCAGGCTTACGAACTTCAGCGATATTGATCTGTGCAGGAACGCCAGCGATATCCGCTACGACCTTGCGCAGTTTTTCTACGTCTTCGCCTTTCTTACCGATAACGATGCCAGGGCGAGCAGTGTGAATAGTCACACGGATGCTCTTAGCTGGACGCTCGATAACGATACGAGATACAGACGCTTTAGCCAGTTCCTTAGTCAGGTACTGACGTACTTTAAAATCGCTGTCCAGGTTGTCAGCGAATTCTTTGGTGTTCGCAAACCAGGTAGAGTTCCATGGTTTTACAATACCCAGGCGAATACCATTAGGATGTACTTTCTGACCCATTGCTAGTCTCCAGAGTCTCAGCGATCGGACACAACCACAGTAATGTGGCTGGTGCGCTTCAGGATGCGATCTGCACGACCTTTCGCACGCGGCATAATGCGCTTCATGCTTGGGCCTTCATCTACGAAAATTTTCGCGACTTTCAGATCGTCGATGTCAGCGCCATCGTTGTGTTCAGCGTTAGCAATGGCAGATTCCAGTACTTTCTTGACCAATACCGCAGCTTTCTTGTTGGTATAGGTCAGGATGTCCAGGGCCTGCGACACTTTCTTACCGCGAATCAGGTCAGCAACAAGGCGAACCTTCTGTGCAGAAGAACGAGCATGGCGATGTTGAGCTAAAGTTTCCATCTCTTCCTCCTACCTTATTTCTTCTTCGCTTTTTTATCAGCAGCGTGGCCGCGATAAGTACGAGTCGGTGCGAATTCACCCAGTTTGTGACCAACCATTTCGTCGGTAACAAAGACTGGAACGTGCTGACGACCATTATGGACAGCGATGGTCAAACCGATCATGTTAGGAAAGATCGTTGAACGACGGGACCAAGTGCGCAGGGGCTTCTTGTCTCCGCTTTCCACCGCTTTCTCTACCTTCTTCAGCAAGTGCAGGTCAATAAAAGGACCTTTCTTGAGAGAACGTGGCATGGCTTATCCTCTAAAATTATTTGCTACGGCGACGTACGATAAATTTATCAGTACGCTTGTTGCTGCGGGTCTTCTTACCTTTGGTCTGAACGCCCCACGGAGTTACCGGGTGCTTACCAAAGTTACGACCTTCACCACCACCATGTGGGTGGTCGACTGGGTTCATCGCAGTACCGCGAACGGTAGGACGAACACCACGCCAGCGTGCAGCACCAGCTTTACCCAGAACGCGCAGCATATGCTCAGCATTGCCAACTTCGCCCAGAGTAGCGCGGCAGTCTGCTTCGACTTTACGCATTTCACCAGAACGCAGACGCAGGGTGACATAAGCACCGTCACGCGCAACGATCTGAACGTAAGTACCCGCGGAACGCGCCAGCTGACCGCCTTTACCTGGTTTCATTTCTACGTTATGAACGGTAGAACCAACCGGGATATTGCGCATCGGCAGGGTGTTGCCTGCTTTGATTGCAGCATCAACGCCAGACTGAATCTGGTCGCCAGCTTTCAGGCCTTTAGGGGCCAGGATGTAACGGCGTTCGCCATCTTTGTACAGAACCAGCGCGATGTTCGCGGAACGGTTCGGATCGTACTCAAGACGCTCAACAACTGCTGGGATACCGTCTTTGTTGCGTTTGAAGTCAACAATACGATAAGCCTGCTTGTGGCCACCACCGATGTGACGAGTGGTGATACGGCCATTGTTGTTACGACCACCGGATTTGCTGTTTTTTTCCAGCAACGGAGCAAAAGGTTTGCCCTTGTGCAGCTCAGGGTTAACCACTTTAACTACGTGGCGACGACCCGGAGATGTCGGTTTACATTTAACAACTGCCATTGTATTACTCCTCCGACTTACTCAGCGCCGCCAACGAAGTCCAGGTTCTGGCCTTCTTTCAGGGTGACGTAAGCTTTTTTCCAGTCGCTACGACGACCGATACGCTGTCCGTGACGTTTAACTTTCCCTTTAACTACCAGGGTGTTAACGACTTCGACTTCGACTTCAAACAGTTTCTGCACAGCAGCTTTGATCTCTGCTTTGGTCGCGTCTTTAGCAACTTTGAGAACGATGGTGTTTGTTTTTTCCATCGCAGTAGACGCTTTTTCAGAAACGTGCGGTGCGCGCAGCACCTTCAGCAGACGTTCTTCACGAATCATGCCAGCATCTCCTCAACTTGCTTAACAGCATCAGCAGTCATTACGACTTTGTCGAAGGCGATCAGGCTAACCGGGTCGATACCAGTCGCGTCGCGTACGTCAACCTTGTGCAGGTTACGCGCGGCCAGGAACAGGTTCTCGTCCAGCTCACCGGTGATGATCAGCACATCTTCCAGAGCCATGTCTTTCAGTTTCTGTGCCAGCAGCTTAGTTTTAGGCGCTTCAACAGAGAACTTCTCGACAACGATCAGACGATCCTGACGTACCAGTTCGGACAGAATGCTTTTCAGCGCGCCGCGGTACATCTTTTTGTTAACTTTTTGACTGTGGTCCTGTGGACGCGCAGCGAAGGTCACGCCACCTGAACGCCAGATCGGGCTCTTGATAGAACCTGAACGCGCACGGCCGGTACCTTTCTGGCGCCATGGCTTTTTGCCTGAACCAGTTACTTCAGCACGAGTCTTCTGAGCACGAGTACCCTGACGAGCACCAGCTGCATAAGCAACAACAACCTGGTGAACCAGCGCTTCGTTGAAATCACGACCGAAGGTAGTTTCGGAAACAGTCAGCGCGCTCTGCGCGTCTTTCAATACTAATTCCATTGCTATCCCCTTACGCCTTCACAGCTGGTTTAACGATCAGGTCGCTACCGGTTGCACCCGGGACCGCACCTTTAACCAGCAGCAGGTTGCGCTCAGCGTCAACACGTACTACGTCCAGGCTCTGAACGGTTACACGTTCGTTGCCCAGCTGACCTGCCATTTTCTTGCCTTTGAACACTTTGCCCGGAGTCTGGTTCTGACCGATAGAACCCGGAACGCGGTGAGACAAGGAGTTACCGTGAGTAGCGTCCTGGGTACGGAAGTTCCAGCGCTTAACGGTACCAGCAAAACCTTTACCTTTAGAGGTACCGGTTACGTCAACTTTTTTAACGTCAGCAAACAGCTCAACGCTAATGTCCTGACCTACGGTGAACTCTTCGCCTTCAGCAAGACGGAATTCCCACAGACCACGGCCAGCTTCAACGCCAGCTTTAGCGAAGTGACCCGCTTCTGGTTTGGTTACACGGTTAGCTTTTTTAGCACCAGTGGTAACCTGAATAGCGCGGTAGCCATCGTTAGCCAGATCTTTAACCTGAGTAACGCGGTTTGCTTCAACTTCGATTACGGTTACTGGGATAGAAACGCCATCTTCAGTGAAGATGCGGGTCATACCCACTTTTTTACCGACTAAACCAATCATTGTTTCAACCTCTCAATCGCTCGATGACCTGATTAACCCAGGCTGATCTGCACGTCTACACCGGCAGCCAGATCCAGACGCATCAGAGCATCAACGGTTTTCTCAGTTGGCTCAACGATGTCAACCAGACGCTTGTGAGTGCGGATTTCGTACTGATCACGCGCATCTTTGTTAACGTGCGGAGAGATCAGAACGGTAAAGCGCTCTTTGCGGGTCGGCAGCGGGATCGGACCACGGACTTGCGCACCAGTGCGCTTAGCAGTCTCGACGATTTCCGCGGTTGATTGATCGATCAGACGATGATCAAACGCTTTAAGGCGGATACGGATTCTTTGGTTCTGCATGAGACCAGAGCTCCAATTATTTTATAAACGAAAATGATTACTCCTCAAACCCATTACGATTGATGGGAGAGTGTAACCGTTCTTACGTAGCTCCCCAATTGGGAGCATTGTTGAGTAACAAAGTGAGCTACTCTGGTTCAGATTGAACCCGCCGTCAATTACGACAAGCCCGCGCATTATACGTAAATCAGAGAAAGACGCAAGTGCCGTTTAGAAATTAAGCGCCAAAGACGTACTATACGTAAGGCCGCGCAATTTTTTATGCAAAGTATCCCTTCTCAACTCTTTGTCTGAAGCCGCTACGCAATTGCTGTTTTTACACATTGCCGGGCATGCAGATTATTACGAGTATGCGCTCAAACCATTTTGAGGCTCTCGCTATGCTACTGTCCCTCCCCTTTCTGTTGATCTATTTTGCGTTATCGGCCTTGCTTGTTCGCACCGATATCCGCACGGGGCTTCTTCCCGATAAATTTCTTTGCCCGCTGCTATGGACGGGCCTGCTCTACCAGCTTTGTCTCCATCCTGATTTTTTGCCGAGCGCGGTAGTGGGTGCGATGACAGGATATGCCGGATTCGCCATTATCTATTGGGGATACCGGCTCATCTGCCGACGTGAAGGGATGGGATATGGCGACATAAAATATCTGGCGGCGCTGGGGGCATGGCATGGCTGGTGTGTACTACCAATACTGGCATTAGTGGCCGCGTTAATGGCTCTGCTGTATCTGGTTGCTTTCTCGTTGTTTACCCCTGATAAGCAGGCATTAAAAAACCCACTGCCTTTTGGGCCATTTCTGGCGGCAGCGGGTTTATGCGTTGGCTGGGAAAGCCTGATTAACTTTCCACTTTGATCTGAGACTGAAGGTAGTTCTGTAGGCCAATTTTGCTAATGAGATCCAGTTCGGTCTCAAGCCAGTCGATGTGCCCTTCTTCATCGGCCAGGATCTGGATCATCATATCGCGGCTGACGTAGTCATGTACGCTGTCCGCATAGGCAATGGCTTCACGCAGATCTTTTGCACCCTCCAGCTCCAGCCGGAGATCAGAACGCAGCATCTCTTCGACATCTTCTCCGATGCCCAGTTTTCCGAGATCCTGTAGGTTAGGAATGCCTTCGAGGAATAAAATACGCTCAATGTATTTATCGGCGTGTTTCATTTCATCAATGGACTCATGGTATTCAACATCGTTGAGGCGAGTCAGTCCCCAGTTTTTAAACATTCTTGCATGGAGAAAATACTGATTGATTGCGACAAGCTCATTTCCCAATAATTTATTGAGATAACTTATGATTTTAACATCACCTTTCATTATATAGTCCCTCCGCTTCCACTCATTGAAGCGTAGATCGGGCTACGGGGATGTCAAAAAAAAGATAGAGGCTTACGCGATCTCTTTGAATTCCGGGATCTGCATCAGTTCGTCCTGCATGATCTCACGCGCTGCGCGAACGCATTTACCGCATTGATTTCCCACCGGAACAAACTTGCGAAGCTGCTGGAAAGATTGTGGTTGAAACTGGCGAACGGCCTGACGAATTTTTTTGTCGCTTACACCATTACATAAACAAACGTACATAAAGACTCCCGTTCAAAATATGCGCAAAGTGTAAGTGAGAATGGTTATGATTACAATAGCGCGGGCGTCGGAATACGTGGCGGGAGAAAGCAAAAAATGCGAATTTTTATGACAATGCCCCAACGGCAGAAAACAAAAAAGGACGCCGGAGCGTCCTTTTTATTTCAGGGATAATTAATTAGCCCAGAACTTTAGCAACAACGCCCGCGCCAACGGTACGGCCGCCTTCACGGATTGCGAAACGCAGACCGTCGTCCATCGCGATTGGGTGGATCAGCGTCACAACCATCTTGATGTTGTCGCCTGGCATTACCATCTCTACGCCTTCTGGCAGTTCGATGGTACCGGTCACGTCAGTTGTACGGAAGTAGAACTGTGGACGGTAGCCTTTGAAGAACGGAGTATGACGGCCGCCTTCGTCTTTGGACAGAATGTACACTTCAGATTCGAACTTGGTGTGTGGCTTGATTGAGCCTGGCTTCGCCAGAACCTGACCACGTTCGATTTCTTCACGTTTGATACCACGCAGCAGAACACCAACGTTCTCACCAGCACGGCCTTCGTCCAGCAGTTTGCGGAACATTTCAACGCCAGTACAGGTAGACTTCGCAGTCTCTTTGATACCAACGATTTCAACTTCTTCACCAACTTTGATGATACCGCGCTCTACACGACCGGTAACAACGGTACCACGACCGGAGATGGAGAATACGTCTTCGATTGGCAGCAGGAATGGCTTGTCAATCGCACGCTCTGGTTCTGGGATGTAAGAATCCAGGTAGCCAGCCAGTTCGATGATTTTCTCTTCCCACTCTGCTTCGCCTTCCAGCGCTTTCAGCGCGGAACCACGAACGATTGGAGTGTCGTCGCCTGGGAAATCGTACTGAGACAGCAGTTCACGAACTTCCATCTCTACCAGTTCCAGCAGCTCTTCGTCATCAACCATGTCACATTTGTTCAGGAACACGATGATGAAAGGAACGCCTACCTGACGACCCAGCAGGATGTGCTCACGAGTCTGAGGCATAGGGCCGTCAGTCGCAGCAACAACCAGGATCGCGCCGTCCATCTGCGCAGCACCGGTGATCATGTTTTTAACATAGTCGGCGTGGCCTGGGCAGTCTACGTGTGCGTAGTGGCGAGTCGGGGTGTCATACTCAACGTGAGAGGTGTTGATGGTGATACCACGAGCTTTTTCTTCTGGTGCGTTATCGATCTGGTCGAAAGCACGAGCAGCACCGCCGTAGGTTTTAGCCAGTACGGTGGTGATTGCAGCAGTCAGGGTAGTTTTACCATGGTCAACGTGGCCGATAGTACCAACGTTGACGTGCGGTTTTGTACGTTCAAATTTTTCTTTAGACACGGCTATATTCCTTACTATAGTGCTCTCCCCTTCGGAGAGAGCACGGGACTTAGGTTTTAATCCTGTGGATTACTTACCACGGGCTTCGATAACGGCCTGAGCAACGTTGTTCGGCGCATCATCATACTTCAGGAATTCCATAGTGTATGATGCACGACCTTTGGTCAGAGAACGCAGCTGAGTCGCATATCCGAACATTTCAGACAGCGGAACTTCAGCGTGGATCTTAACGCCAGTTACTTCGGATTCCTGACCACGCAGCATACCGCGACGACGGCTCAAGTCACCGATAACGTCACCGGTGTTCTCTTCAGGAGTTTCTACTTCAACCTTCATGATCGGCTCAAGCAGAACTGGTTTTGCTTTCTTAAAGCCTTCTTTAAAGGCAATAGACGCAGCCAGTTTAAACGCCAGTTCAGAGGAGTCAACGTCGTGGTAAGAACCGAAGTGCAGACGAACACCCATGTCTACAACCGGGTAACCAGCCAGAGGACCAGCTTTCAGCTGCTCCTGGATGCCTTTATCAACGGCAGGGATGTATTCGCCAGGAATTACACCACCTTTGATGTCGTTGATGAACTCGTAACCTTTAGGGTTAGAGCCCGGCTCCAGTGGGTACATGTCGATCACAACGTGACCGTACTGACCGCGACCACCAGACTGCTTAGCGTGTTTACCTTCAACATCGGTAACTTTCGCGCGAATCGCTTCGCGGTAAGCAACCTGAGGTTTACCCACGTTCGCTTCAACGTTGAATTCACGCTTCATACGGTCAACGATGATGTCCAGGTGCAGTTCACCCATACCAGCGATGATGGTCTGGTTAGATTCTTCATCAGTCCATACGCGGAATGATGGGTCTTCTTTCGCCAGACGGCCCAGAGCCAGACCCATTTTTTCCTGGTCAGCTTTGGTTTTTGGTTCAACTGCGATGGAGATTACCGGCTCAGGGAATTCCATACGCTCCAGAATGATCGGGTGATCCGGGTCACACAGGGTGTCACCAGTGGTCACGTCTTTCAGACCGATAGCAGCAGCGATGTCGCCCGCACGAACTTCTTTGATCTCTTCACGTTTGTTAGCGTGCATCTGTACGATACGGCCAAAACGTTCACGCGCCGCTTTCACGGAGTTCAGGATGGTGTCACCGGAGTTAACCACACCAGAGTAAACGCGGAAGAAGGTCAGGTTACCCACGAATGGGTCGGTAGCAATTTTGAACGCCAGTGCAGAGAACGGCTCGTCATCACTTGCGTGACGCTCAGCCGGAGTATCTTTACCGTCGTCCAGGATGCCGTTGATCGCAGGAACGTCAACCGGGGATGGCAGGTAGTCAACTACCGCATCCAGCATCGCCTGAACACCTTTGTTCTTGAACGCAGAACCACAGGTTACCAGGATGATTTCGTTGTTCAGAACGCGCTGACGCAGAGCAGATTTGATCTCTTGCTCAGACAGTTCTTCACCACCCAGGTATTTCTCCATCAGCTCTTCAGAAGCTTCTGCTGCGGATTCGATCAGGTTCTGGTGCCATTCGTCAGCCAGGTCCTGCATCTCTGCCGGGATATCTTCGTATTCGAAGGTAACGCCCGCATCTGCTTCGTTCCAGTTGATGGCTTTCATTTTCACCAGGTCGATAACGCCGGTGAAACCTTCTTCAGCACCAATTGCCAGCTGAAGCGGAACAGGGTTCGCGCCCAGACGGGTTTTGATCTGGCCAACAACTTTCAGGAAGTTAGCACCCATACGGTCCATTTTGTTAACGAACGCGATGCGTGGAACTTTATATTTGTTTGCCTGACGCCATACGGTTTCAGACTGTGGCTGAACACCACCAACTGCGCAATAAACCATTACCGCGCCGTCAAGAACACGCATGGAACGTTCTACTTCGATGGTGAAGTCAACGTGCCCTGGGGTGTCGATGATGTTTACGCGATGCGGTTCGTACTGCTTAGCCATACCTGACCAGAATGCAGTAGTCGCTGCGGAGGTGATAGTAATACCACGCTCCTGCTCCTGTTCCATCCAGTCCATGGTGGCTGCGCCGTCATGAACTTCACCGATTTTATGGTTTACACCGGTGTAGAACAGAATACGTTCGGTAGTAGTGGTTTTACCGGCGTCGATGTGCGCACTGATACCGATGTTACGGTAGCGTGCGATGGGTGTTGTACGAGCCATTTGATTCCTCGTTTATATCTTTAGGCGTTCAGTTAAGTTACCCAGAGCGGGCGGCTTCTCTGAAGCGCCCGCCTGGTGACTACGACTCCGAAGGGATTACCAACGGTAGTGTGCGAACGCCTTGTTGGCTTCTGCCATACGGTGAACGTCTTCACGTTTCTTAACTGCGGTACCTTTGTTTTCCGCAGCATCAGAAAGTTCGTTCGCCAGACGCAGAGCCATGGATTTATCACCGCGTTTACGAGCAGCTTCAACGATCCAACGCATTGCCAGAGCATTACGACGAACCGGACGAACTTCAACTGGAACCTGATAAGTAGAACCACCAACGCGGCGAGACTTAACTTCTACAGTCGGGCGCACGTTGTCGAGAGCGACTTCGAAGGCTTCCAGTTCATTTTTACCAGAACGCTGAGCCAGGGTCTCCAGCGCGCTGTATACGATTGCTTCTGCGGTAGATTTTTTACCATCTACCATCAGGATATTTACAAATTTTGCCAGCAGTTCTGATCCGAATTTCGGATCTGGAAGAATTTTACGCTGACCAATGACGCGACGACGTGGCATGGGATTACTCCGTTGTTAATTCAGGATTGTCCAAAACTCTACGAGTTTAGTTTGACATTAAGATAAATCAGTTTGGCCTTACTTAACGGAGAACCATTAAGCCTTAGGACGCTTCACGCCGTACTTGGAGCGAGCCTGCTTACGGTCTTTAACACCTGAGCAGTCCAGCGCACCACGAACGGTGTGGTAACGAACACCCGGAAGGTCTTTAACACGACCGCCACGGATCAGGATCACGGAGTGCTCCTGAAGGTTGTGACCTTCACCACCGATGTAGGAAGTCACTTCGAAACCGTTAGTCAAACGCACACGGCATACTTTACGCAGTGCGGAGTTTGGTTTTTTAGGAGTGGTGGTATATACACGAGTACATACGCCACGTTTCTGCGGGCAGGCTTCCAGCGCAGGCACGTTGCTTTTTGCAACTTTGCGTGCACGTGGTTTGCGTACCAGCTGGTTAACTGTTGCCATTAAATAGCTCCTGGTTTTAGCTTTTGCTTCGTAAACACGTAATAAAACGACCTCATACAATATGAGGACGCGAAATTTTAGGGCTACGTCGAAAAGGTGTCAAGAAATATACAGCGATCTCAAATCACCAGTTCATTTGACTGGCGTGCGTCACAGTAAGATTGACGAAATCAGTATAGCCAACCACGTCAATTTTGGCTGAAATTTGACCAGAAAGACCCCGCGCATCCAGATCCTCTTTCAGCGCAGAGACTGTTATGGGGGCATTAGCGAGGATTTCAACAAAACGGCTGCCTTCAAGCGCCGCAAGCACGCCATCCTGAATCAGCAGCAGATCATCACCTTCGCGCAGCATGCTCAGTAACGTGTCGATATCGCATTGCCACGGTGAACGGCTCAGGGTATGGAGCATGACAGCCTCAGAAAGTCAGAACGGTATCGTAGTGAGAGAGTTGTTCGCGCAGCGCAGCAGATGTCAGGATCGTCACGTCCAGCACGAACGGTGTTTTCTCGTTTAACCCACGCGCGGCCAGCGAGTCGGCGCACACATAGAAGGTTTCAATGTCATAGAGCGGCAGAACTTTAAAGGTCGCAATGTAGTCGCGCGCAAGAATGGCCTGCGGTTGTTGGCCTGCCAGAAGCTGGAATACGCCATCGCCTAAAAAGAAGACGCCGATATCTTCGGTTAAAGCCGATGTCGCGAGCAATGCATCCAGCCCTTCCCGGCCTGAAGCGCTGCCATGCGGCGCAGAAGTAAAAACAAACGCTACGCGCTTCATCAAAATTGCACCACTCTGTCGCAGGTCAACGCCGCCTGTGCCAGGGCACCCAGTCCGCTGAGCGAAAAGCCCGGTTGCAGGTTAGCCCCCGCCAGACCAAGGCGTTCGGCTTCGGTCGCATCCGTCACGCCGCGACGCAGTGCCGCCGCGACGCAGATATGCAGGTCAACGTCCTGCGTTTCATTTAATTTTTGCCAGGCGCGCACGAGGTCAAACTCATCGCTCGCCGGAGACGTAAACTGGTTCGCGTTATATACGCCTTCGCGATAAAAGAAGACGCTTGCCAGTTCATGACCGGCATCAAGCAGCGCATGGGCAAACTGTAGCGCGCTGCTGGCCTGCTGGGTACCGTACGCCGGGCCCGTCACCATTAACGCAAAACGCATTACTTGTCTTGTCCCAGGAAGTCGCCGCTTTTGAACTGGCGAATATAGAGGTAAACCGTGTGTTTGGAGATATTCAGGCGATCGGCCACCTGGTTGATGGCATCTTTGATATCAAAAATCCCTTTCTCATAGAGGTTCAGGACGATCTGACGATTCTTGGCGTTGTTGGATACGTTGCGATCGGCATTCACCTCTTCAATGGTGAACTCCAGCGTCTGGGTCACGAGATCCTCAACCGAAGAAGCAAAGTTCACCGATGAGCCCACGTCCGGCGTTTCTGGCGGGATGAAGGTGCTCATGATTTGCGAGAATGGCACATCAAGGTTCATGTTGATGCACAGCAAACCGATTACCCGGTGTTCGCGATTTCGAATCGCGATCGTTTCTGATTTCATCAGCACGCCACTTTTGGCGCGAGTGAAATAGCATTTTGAGACGCTGCTGTCCGCGCCGGTCATGTCATGCAACATACGCAATGCAAGGTCGGTGATTGGCGAACCAATTTTACGGCCAGTGTGCTCACCATTCGCAATGCGGATAGCGGAACACTTAAGATCTTGCAGGGAATGCAATACGATTTCGCAGTGGGAACCAATGAGCATCGCTAACCCGTCCACTACCGCTTCGTAGGATTTCAGAATATCGAAGTCGGTCTGGTCAAATGGACGTTGATCCAGCAAATCAAGTTCACTGGTTTCGTTGGTTAAAAGCGACCTGGACATGAAAAAAACACTCCTTTTCAGGAGCCTGTCGTTAGGTTTTCAGGGCAGGCTCATTATCTACACGGACAACTAAATTAATACAGCGTGTATAACGCTTTCCAGTGTTAATTATATCTGCCCCACAATAAAAAAACCGCCGCCTGTAAAGGCGGCGGTTTTTTTCAGCATTACTTCTTAGCTGCTGCGGCTTTGTCGTCAGCCGGTGCGTCTGTTTTCGCATCCGCTTTCGGCGCCGGTTTGATGTCCAGCAGTTCTACATCAAATACCAGCGTGGAGTTAGCCGGGATACCCGGAACGCCGGTTTTGCCGTAAGCCAGATCCGGTGGGATGACCAGCTTGATTTTACCGCCTTTCTTGATGTTCTTCAGGCCTTCGGTCCAGCCCGGGATCACACCATCCAGACGGAAGGAGAGAGGCTCACCGCGGGTATAAGAGTTATCGAACTCTTTACCGTCGATCAGCGTACCTTTGTAGTTCACCACAACGGTGTCGCTGTCTTTAGGCGCGTCGCCGGTACCTTCTTTCTCAACTTTATAGATCAGGCCAGTAGAAGAGGTTTTAACGCCTTTCTCTTTCGCGAACTTGTCGCGGTAGGCTTTGCCTTTCGCTTCGTTATCTTTAGCGTCTGCTTCCATCTTGGTCTGAGCGGCGCCTTTCACGCGCGCTTCAAACGCTTGCAGAGTCTGCTCGATTTCCTGGTCAGACAGTTTGCTCTTGTCTGCGAACGCATCCTGAACCCCTGCGATCAGCTGGTTTTTGTCCAGTTTGATGCCCAGTTTCTCTTGTTCTTTCAGAGAGTTTTCCATGTAACGACCCAGAGACGCGCCAAGTGCGTAGGCGGATTTCTGGTCGTCATTTTTGAATGCCGCTTTGCTGTCTGTAGTCGCAGCAGGCTTCGCAGCAGTATCAGCAGCGAAAGACAGCGGCGCATTGAGCGCTACAGCCATAGTGGTCGCCAGCAGCGTAACTTTAAACAGTGATTTCATCCATATCTCCAGGACCTGAGGTCTCTCACCCCAGTGTTAAACGTAAATGAGTGACGTACTATAAAACGTTGCGGAAGAAATCTACAGACAGACTCCCCCGAATGTCGCTTCTTTTCAGACTATTTTTGTTTAAATAAGTTTCTTGTCAGGGAGATGGATACTGTACTTAAGGAAAAAGTCAGCTAAACTTCGCCGCCGCTGGTCCATTATGGCGAATGAGAGATAAACGAGGTGAATGATGAAGGATACAACGATCGAAGCGAGACTGGCTGAGCTGGAAAGCCGCCTGGCTTTTCAGGACATCACCATCGAAGAACTGAATCAGACCGTGACGGCCCATGAGCTTGAAATGGCAAAACTGCGCGATCACATGCGCCTGCTGACGGAAAAGCTGAAGGCCACGCAGCCGTCAAACATTGCCTCTCAGTCAGAAGAGACGCCACCACCTCATTATTGAGGCGTAAAAAAAGCGGGATTATCCCGCTTTTTTATTTTCCGGAGTACGGAATCAGTGGCAACCGCAGCCGCCGTTACCGCAACCACCTTTACCGTGGCCGTGGTCATGACCATGGTCGTGGCCGTGACCACCGCAGCAGCCGTCGTGGCCGTGATCGTGGTCATGGTCGTGACCGTGCGCACCGTGAACGTGGCCATGAGCCAGCTCTTCTTCGGTCGCTTCACGGATCGCAACAACTTCTACGTTGAACTTCAGGTTCTGACCCGCCAGCATGTGGTTGCCGTCAACCACAACGTGGTCGTCTTCCACTTCAGTGATTTCAACCGGCACCGGACCCTGGTCAGTTTCCGCCAGGAAGCGCATGCCAACCTGCAACTCGTCAACGCCCATGAATACGTCTTTAGGAACGCGCTGAACCAGGTTGTCATCATACTGACCGTAAGCGTCGTTCGCACCTACAGCAACGTCGAATTTGTCGCCAACTTCATGGCCTTCCAGCGCCGTTTCCAGGCCGGAAATCAGGGAACCGTGACCATGCAGGTAGTCCAGCGGCGCACTCACCGGAGACTCATCAACCAACACACCGTCTTCTGTACGTACCTGATAGGCCAGGCTGACCACCAGGTCTTTTGCTACTTTCATGATATCTCCTGAGCGTGGGAAAATTGCTGGCGCAGATTGTAGCGGAAATCTGCACCCGTGTACCCTTAAGCTTAAAAAAACTCAGAGCATATCGCTAGTCTGGATGAAAAATGCCGATCACTTGCTCTTCTTTGCGAACGTGATCGCGGGCTTCTTTATCGGCCTCACGCATCTGGTGACCGCACTTAACACATTCAACGATATCGATATTATTTTCACGCCACATGGCCAGCGTATCTTGCGCCTGGCAGGATGGGCATTTTGCGCCCGCGATAAAGCGTTTACGTACAGCCATCTTTCGTTACCCTTTATTCAAATTCATCCCAGCCGTCGAGCTGGCGTCGTTCCTGTTGCATCTCACGCTGGAAGATCTCCTCCAGTTCGCGACGCGCTTCCCGCACGCGGGAGATCTGCGCCGTGTCGCTGTGCACGGGCATCAGTTCACGCAGCATTCGCATATCCAGCCGGCGGAAATGCATCTGGGCGCGTTGCGCCTGGTGAGGATGCATACCCAGCGAAACCAGCGCCTTGCGTCCCAGCTCCAGCGCGCTGGAGAAGGTTTCGCGGGAGAAGTGTTTCACACCCGCCTGCAAAAGTTCGTGAGCCTCCACACGTCCACGCGCACGCGCCAGAATATGCAGATGCGGGAAATGCTGCTGGCACAGCTCCACCAGCTTCATCGTGTCTTCCGGATCGTTGCAGGTGATGACGATGGACTCCGCAGCCTCTGCCCCCGCCGAGCGCAACAGCTCAAGCTGCGTCGCATCGCCGTAGTACACCTTATAACCATATTTGCGCATCAGGTTGACGGCGCTGATATCGCGCTCCAGCACCGTAATGCGCATTTTATTCGCCATCAACAGGCGACCAATCACCTGTCCGAAGCGACCAAAGCCCACGACGATCACCTGCGGTTTATCATCTTCCACCCACGGCGCTTCGTCTTCATCGTCTGCGGGATTCAGGCGGCGCGACAGCAGTTTGTCCACCAGCTTCATCAGCAGCGGGGTGGTCATCATCGACAGCGTAACCGTCACCAGCAGCAGCGCCATCTGGTCATCTTTGAACAGCTTCTGAGACGACGCCGTGGAAAACAGCACAAACGCAAATTCTCCACCCTGGCTTAACACGCTGGAAAACTGCATTCTTTCCGAGCTGCGCAGCCCGTAAATCCTCGCGAGGAGATACAGCACCAGCGTTTTGACCGCCACCAGCACGGCGACACTCGCAATAACCCATAGCAGATGGGTATAGAGCACGCCAAGATTAAGCGCCATACCCACCGAGATAAAGAACAGCCCTAACAGCAGCCCCTTAAACGGATCGATGGCGGTCTCCAGTTCGTGGCGGTACTCGCTTTCCGCAAGCAGCACCCCGGCGATAAACGTCCCAAGCGCCATCGACAGCCCCAGCGCATCCATAAACAGCGCTGAGCCAAGCACCAGCAGCAGCGTTGCGGCGGTGAATACCTCGCGCACGCCGGATGCGGCAATAAACCGGAATACCGGACGCAGTAAAAACCGTCCGCCGATCAGCATCCCCGCGAAGGCCAGCACCTTCATGGAGATCTTCATCCAGTCGAAATGATCGTCTCCGGAGCCCGCCAGCAGCGGCACCAGCGCCAGCGCCGGGATCACCGCTAAATCCTGGAACAGCAGCACCGAAAAACCCAGCTGCCCCGCCTCGTTGCGGTTCATCCCTTTGTCGCGCATCAGCTGAAGCGCCATCGCCGTCGACGACATCGCAAGACCGATCCCGCCAATCACCGCGGCCTGCCAGGAAAACTGCGTCAACATCAGCAGTCCCGCGAGAATGGCCGCGCTGAGTAACACCTGCGCCGCCCCGACGCCAAAAATAGATTGCCGCAGTTGCCACAGCTTGGCGGGGTTCAGCTCCAGCCCGATGATAAACATCAGGAAGACCACGCCCAGCTCGGAGAAGTGGAGAATTTCATCCACATCGCTGATAAACCCAAGCCCCCAGGGGCCAATGGCGATCCCCGCCAGCAAATAGCCCAGCACCGCGCCAATGCCGAGACGCGCGGCAAGCGGGACCGCGACGACGGCGGCAAACAAAAACAGCACCCCGGCAAGGAGTAAATTCGAACCGTCCATTAGCGTCCTCCCGCCGGAATCGGTGACGCCAGCCATTCGCCATAGGCCCTGGCATGGCTCGCCAGTGCTTTCGGATCCTGCCGCCGTGCCCAGTAGATAATAATCGGGCTCATCCAGTGCATACGGCACATCGCCGCCGTCAGCTCAAACGGCCGCAGAATGTCGCTCATGGGGTAACGGTTCAGCCCGTCGTGACGGTAAGCGCTTTCCGGCTCACCGGTGGTAATGACACTCCGCCAGTACTTTCCCGCAAGCTGGTTGCCCCCCACCCCGCTGGAGAAGCCCCGGCTCAGCACGCGGTCCAGCCACTCTTTGAGCAGCGCCGGACAGCTGTAGGTATAAAGCGGATGCTGGAACACAATCACGTCGTGCTGACGCAGCAGTTCCTGCTCGTAAGGAATATCGATAAAAAAATCAGGATAGTGCGCGTAGAGATCGTGCACCGTTACGTTACTGAGCTGTGTGGCCGGCTTAAGCAGCACCCGGTTCGCCACCGAGTCCTGTGATTCCGGATGGGCATACAGCAGCAGCACTTTCGCTGTCTGAGACATCACTCCCCTCCCGGTTCTGTTTTTGTGTATTGTTGTCGTTTTGGGCTACCATGGCGGCCCGGTGGGGAAAATGGCCCACACCTTACATTATCATAATGACAAATTAACATAGTCGGAACATACGGCGCTTCTATGATTGTTTTCTCCTCGTTACAAATTCGTCGCGGCGTGCGCGTCCTGCTGGATAACGCGACTGCTACCATCAACCCGGGCCAGAAAGTGGGGCTGGTCGGCAAAAACGGCTGCGGTAAATCCACCCTGCTGGCGCTGCTGAAAAACGAGATAAGCGCGGATGGCGGTAACTTTACCTTCCCGGGCAACTGGCAGCTCGCCTGGGTGAACCAGGAGACGCCCGCGCTGAGCGAACCCGCGCTCGACTATGTTATCGACGGCGATCGTGAATACCGCAAGCTCGAAGCGGAGCTCAACGCCGCCAACGAACGTAACGACGGCCACGCCATCGCCACCGTCCACGGCAAGCTGGACGCCATCGATGCCTGGACCATTCGCTCCCGTGCCTCCAGCCTGCTGCACGGTCTGGGCTTCAGCAACGAACAGCTTGAACGCCCGGTGAGCGATTTCTCCGGCGGCTGGCGTATGCGCCTTAACCTGGCGCAGGCGCTGATCTGCCGCTCCGACCTTTTGCTGCTCGATGAACCAACCAACCACCTCGATCTTGATGCGGTTATTTGGCTGGAAAAGTGGCTCAAGAGCTATCAGGGCACTCTGATTCTGATCTCCCACGATCGCGACTTCCTCGATCCGGTGGTGGATAAAATCATTCATATCGAACAGCAAAGCATGTTCGAATACACCGGCAACTACAGCTCTTTCGAGCGCCAGCGCGCGACGCGCCTAGCCCAGCAGCAGGCAATGTATGAAAGCCAGCAGCAGCGCGTGGCGCACCTGCAAAGCTTTGTGGATCGCTTCAAGGCCAAGGCGTCAAAAGCCAAGCAGGCGCAGAGCCGCATCAAGATGCTGGAACGCATGGAGATGATCGCCCCGGCGCACGTGGATAACCCGTTCCACTTCAGCTTCCGCGAGCCTGAAAGCCTGCCTAACCCGCTGCTGAAGATGGAGAAGGTCAGCGCGGGCTATGCCGAGCGCATTATTCTCGATTCCATCAAGCTCAACCTGGTGCCGGGTTCACGCATTGGTCTGCTGGGGCGCAACGGTGCCGGTAAATCGACGCTGATCAAACTGCTGGCGGGCGAGCTTAACCCGGTCAGCGGCGAAATCGGGCTGGCGAAGGGCATCAAGCTAGGCTACTTCGCCCAGCATCAGCTGGAATTTTTACGCGCGGATGAATCGCCGATCCAGCACCTGGCGCGCCTGGCGCCGCAGGAGATGGAGCAGAAACTGCGCGACTACCTCGGCGGCTTTGGCTTCCAGGGCGATAAGGTGACTGAAAACACCGAGCGCTTCTCCGGCGGCGAAAAGGCCCGTCTGGTGCTGGCGCTGATCGTCTGGCAGCGTCCAAACCTGCTGCTGCTTGATGAACCGACCAACCACCTCGATCTCGACATGCGTCAGGCGCTGACCGAAGCGCTGATCGAGTTCGAAGGGGCGCTGGTTGTCGTATCGCACGACCGCCACCTGATCCGCTCCACCACCGACGATCTCTATCTGGTGCACGGCGGCAAAGTGGAGCCGTTCGACGGCGATCTGGAAGATTACCAGCAGTGGCTGACGGACGTGCAGAAGCAGGAAAACCAGCCGGAAGAGTCAGCGAAAGACAACGCCAACAGCGCCCAGGCGCGTAAAGACCAGAAGCGCCGTGAAGCGGAACTGCGCACCCAGACGCAGCCGCTGCGTAAAGAGATAGCCCGTCTCGAAAAAGAGATGGAAAAGCTCAACGCCACGCTTGCTGCCGTCGAAGAGAAGCTGGGCGACAGCGAACTGTACGATCAGAGCCGCAAAGCGGAGCTGACGGACTGTCTGCAAACTCAGGCGAAAGCCAAATCCAGCCTCGAAGAGTGCGAAATGGCATGGCTGGACGCGCAGGAACAGCTGGAAGCGATGCTGCAAGCCGACTAACACGCCGGGAGGGTTATGGGCTTCGATACCACGAGCGAGATTACATTCCGTAAGCTCAGCATCTTCATGACGTTCATGGAGAAGGGCAATATCGCACGTACCGCCGAAACGCTCGGCCTGAGCGGTGTCAGCGTGCACCGCGCGCTGCATACCCTCGAAGAGAACGTCCGCTGCCCGCTCTTTGCTCACAAAGGGCGTAACCTGATTGCCCTCCCCTCCGCGTGGACGCTGCTGGAGTATTGTCAGGAGGTGATGCAGGTGATGGAGCGCGGGCTGGAAGAGTCGCGCAAGATCGCCGGTATCGGCCAGGGACGGTTGCGCGTCGGCACGCTCTACTCGCTGACGCTGGAAACTGTGCCGCGCCTGATAATGGGCATGAAGCTGCGCCGTCCGGATCTGGAGATGGATCTGACGATGGGCTCGAACGAAACCCTGCTCCATATGCTGGATGAGGGGTCGCTGGATGCGATTTTAATCTCTATTTCCGAAAGCGATATCGACCGTAACAGCCTCGAAGTGCTTCCTCTGTTCCATGACGATATTTTCCTTGCCGCACCGGCCTCTGCCACGCTGAATACCAGCGGCCCCGCCGATCTGCGTGATTATAAAGATCAGAAGTTTGTCGCCCTCGCGGAAGGGTTCGCCACTTACGCCGGGTTTCAGGAAGCGTTTCATATCGCCGGTTTCGAGCCGGAGATTGTGACGCGCGTGAACGATATCTTCTCGATGCTGAGTCTGGTGCAGGCGGGGGTCGGGTTTACGCTGATGCCGGGCAGGATGAAGAAAGTGTATGAAAATTCGGTACAGCTACTGAAGCTGGCGCAGCCGTACCAGATGCAGCAGCTGATTGCGATCGTCTTTGCCCGCAACCGCGAGCAGGATCCGAGCCTGCGGGCATTGGCCGCGGAAGGGCGGATGTATGCGAGAAGTTTGCAGGATAGTGCCTGATGTTATTGCCCGGTGGCGGCTGCGCCTTACCGGGCCTACTCCCGAATTGTAGGCCCGGTAAGCGTAGCGCCACCGGGCTAAAAACTCATGCACGAAGCCGACCCGCCAGATGCACCGCCACGTCCACCCCGCTGCGCTCCAGCGAAATGGATTCACCTTCCCACGCCGCCTGCCGCGTCAGACAGGTCAGGATGCCCCCTGGCGGCATCTCAATCGCCAGCCGCGCTTCACGCTCGTTAGCGGAAATCACCGCCTCCTGCCAGCGCACGGTTCGCGCCATATTCATCGCCAGATCGTCGGCAATTTTCTCCGGCTGCCAGAGCACGCGTCCGGTACTGCCGCTCAGGTACGCACAGCGCGGACGTGAAAGCGTGACCGAATTAAATGCTGCCACCAGCTTCTGCGCCGGTTCCGCCAGCAGTTCACAGTGCGACGGTACGCTCACCGCCAGCCGCTTAGCCTTGCTCGCGCCTTTTGCCAGGGCGCGCTCCGCCACCTGCGCCATGCCGTCATCGGTTCCGGCAATCACGATCTGCGTTTCGGCGTTCAGATTAGCAATATAGGTTCCTGTCCCCTGAATCAGGTTTTCCACCTGCGGCAGGGTCAACCCCATAATCGCCGTCAGGCCGTAGCCGTGAGGATACGCCTGCTCCATCAGATCGCCGCGCAACGCCACCAGCTTCAGCGCGTCCGTAAAGTCCAGCGCACCGGCGATAACCGCCGCAGGATAAGCGCCAATGGACAGCCCGCTGACGATATCCGGCGACACGCCGCGACGTTCCAGCTCGCGCGCCCACGCCACGCCGGCAATCAACAGCGAAAGCTGAACCGCACGGGTGTGGGTTAACGAGCATGCGCTGTCCAGGGTATCGACTTCCGCCCCCAGCACAGCACGGGCCTGCTCCAGCTCCGTTCCCGGCAGGTTTTGCAGCATACCTTCATGCTGTGTGCCCTGCCCCGGAAAGGTAAACAGTATTTTCATTACTCCTCCCTGTGCCATGGATCCGCCACCAGGCGCGGTCCACATTGCGTTTTTAGCAGCGTTTTGCCGTCGCGTAACCATTCCGCCAGCGCGAATCCGCCCTCGGGCGTGTCCACCTGCGTATCCGCCCGGCACAACGCACGGCTGAGCTGAGCCTGCCAGCCAGTAAACGCCTCAGGGGAAACGGCACGCGGGGCGCGGATGAGCAGATCGAGATCGCTGTCGGCGTGGATCACCGGAATGCCGGTCGCCAGCGCGTAACCCGTACTGCCGGTTATCCCCCACGTCCACGGCCACGACTGCTGCGCAAGCTGAAGCGCCACCTGAACCGGCGGCTGAGTGATAAACGGCGAACGCAGCAGGTCGGCGGCAACGCTCAAATCTTCGGGCGACACCACGCGCAACACGTTCTCAGGCTTCACCCATCCGGCCGCCCGCTGGTCGCGGCGCAATCCGCGCACGCCAACGGGAATACGGCCTTCATTATCAACATCACGCCGCACCACTACCGGTAGTCCGGCATGCCAGGCCGCGTCCACCCAGGATTCGGTAATCCCTTCCAGGGCGTCGCGCGCGGTAAGCCAGATGAGGTCGTGTGGGCGTAATGTTGTGGTCATGATTACATTCCTGAAGTCAGCGAGATAAACAGCGGCAGCGACAGGATACACAGTACGGAGCTCAACAGCAGCACGGCTTCAGCATCCGGCGACTGCACGCCAAAGCGGTTACCGAACACCACGCCAAAGAAGCCCGCGGACAGCGCAATCATCAGGATGGCGGTGATCGCCACGGAGCCGTGCAGACCGAAGATTAAAACGATACCCCAGGCGATCGCTGGCTGGATCAGCAGCTTGGCGATAGTGGAAGTGATCACCATGGTGTTGATCTGAAGTTTACGCGCGGAGAGGATCACCCCGGTCAGGAACAGCGCCGCAGCGGTCGCAGACAGTCCCAGCGGTTTAATCGCCGCCAGTACCAGCTCCGGCATTTTGATGCCGATAGCGGACAGGATCACACCCAGCAGCGGGCCCATCACGATCGGTTTTTTAATGGAACGCCACATCAGCACCGGCAGCATGGAAAGCGTTGAACCCGAGTTATTGCCTTCGGCGCGGGCTTTCTCACGCTCCAGAATCAGCAGGCAGAACGGGGTCATCAACACTGAACCACAGGCGATGGAGACCGCCACGGACAGTGAGGTTGAAGGGCCTTCGCCCAGCACGCTGCCCAGAATCGGCAGGCCAAGCGCCGCGTAGTTTGGCAGGGCGACGGTAAGCGTCAGCACGGCCGCATCCTGCGGGGATTTTTTAAACACTTTCGTCGCGAGGAAGTAGATGACCGCATAGGTGATCCACATCGCCAGGGTGAGCACCAGGATCAGCGGCGACTGCGCCACGATGCCGGTCCACGGGGTTTGCACGGTGGCGCTGAACAGCGCAGCCGGGAGTGCAAAATCCATCACGAAGATATTCAGCAGGGAAACATTTTTGTTATCGACCATCTTTGCCTTACCGGCCCAGAATCCCAGCAGCATGATGACGAAAATCGGTGCAAGAGCATGAACAATTACGTAAGTCATAAATCACCTGTAGTAAAAAAGTTTAAGCACTGGCGCGATGTTTATTATTTTCAGGATGCAGGTTCCCGCGTGGACGCAACGGGCGCGCCCACGGGGTGATGCATCTGGCAGGTCTCTTTTTACTTACCAGCTGGCTCGCATACGTTCACGTACGAGCGCCGAGCTGCGGCGGTTGTCAGCACCCAGACGGTTTTTCAACGTGGTGTCCTGACGAGCGTCGCTGATGGCCTGTTGCAGGGTGGTTTTCACCCGCGTCAGATCGCTTTCGGTAGGGGCATCCGGATTGCTGATATCCAGCAGGTCGGAAAGCAGCCCCAGCGTGGCGTAGTTGCTGATGTCATACGCCATTGGCGGAATGGTTGCAGCCAGTTTTTCCAGCGCCTCAACGGTACGCAGCGTAATGCGCGCCGCAGACTCTTTGCCCATGGCATGGATCAGCACGCCTTTATCGTTGAAGGCAATCAGACGGTTAGCCTGGTAGCCGTGCGCCAGAAACGCGCCGGACATGGCCTTACCGACGATAAGACCAATCACCGGATGACCCGCCAGCCGCGCATTAGCGTAGGCGGCAGCGGCGCCGGCCAGCGCCTGGTGGATACCAAACGCCTCTTCGCGACGGCCATAGGCCTGGCTTGGGACGTCGATTACCGCCACAATCGGGCGCTTCACGGCTTTATCTGCGTCGGCGGCGACGGTTTCGCTGACCACTTTTGCCAGCGTCCATCCTTCCAGCAGGCCGACTTCACCCTGCGCCGCGCGCGGGAAGTGGTTGTTGGCGTCCGGCACCACGGCGACAAAACGCACCGTTTCACCGTTTAGCTCGCCGTCTGCGGCCTTCACGGACGGGCATAACCCCTCCAGACGTTTCGCGTTCGGGGCCAGAGTTTCCAGCCAGAGTTCGCCACGGCTAATTGAGTTAGTCATCATTTCACCTCCCGGGCAAAAAGCGCTTTAATCTGTTCGGCATCGGCCTGTTTGCGGGTGTCGAAATTCGTCAGACGGTTCAGGTAATCGTCGTAGTTATCGGTGCGATGTTTCGCCGGTACGCCTTTGGCGATGGCTTCGTTCATCGCGGCTTTCACCGCGTTCACGCCGTCGCCCACCAGCGCGTCCACCAGCCCGCTTTCAAAGCGTACTTCGCCGCCGGTCATGCTCCAGATAAACGGACGGTCGCGGGAGTCATACTCTTCAATGCCCGCTTCCTGCTCGATAACCTGCGGACCGTTGAGGCCGAGCCGCGCTTCGCGGGTCACAATCAGGTAGCTGCACAGCGCCGCGGCGATAGACATCCCACCGAAGCAGCCCACGGTCCCGGCGACAATCCCGACGACCGGGGTATAGCGACGCAGGTCAACGATCGCGGCGTGGATATCGGCAATCGCCGCCAGGCCGAGGTTGGCTTCCTGCAAACGTACGCCGCCGGTTTCGAGGCACAGCACCGCCTGAGTCGGAATGCCGTTGCGGTTATCTTCCGCCGCCAGCTCCAGCGCTGCCGCCATTTTGGCGCCGGACACTTCGCCCATGCTGCCGCCCTGGAAGGTGCCTTCAATCGCCACCACCACCGCAGGCTGGCCGTTGATGGTCCCTTTCGCGACCACCATGCCGTCATCGGCCTGAGGAACAATCCCCTGCGGCCCAAGCCACGGAGAGATAATGCCTTCAAACGGATCCAGCAGTTCGCGGTAGCTGCCGTCGTCGAGCAGCGCCTGCGCACGCTGGCGCGCTTTTAATTCGATAAAGCTGCTGTCATCACGCATGGTTCACCCCTTCAAAAACCTGTTCGATACGAATGCGTGCCACGCCCGGCGTCGCGCCGAAGTCGTGGATGGTCAGCTTACCTGCGGGCAGGCTGCTGACGGTTTGCAGGCGGTTGAACAATGCCTCCCAGCGCCCGCGGCTGTTGTCGACGGAGGTGGTGATATCAATGGTTAAGGTCTGGCCCGGTTCGGCGGTGAAAAGCACCTCCATATCCCCGGAACCGACGACCCCTGCCAGCGCCCTGCCGCTTACTTCGCGGCTGGCGGGCACGGTCAATGTGATTTTTTCCATAACATCCTCTTAATGCTTTGAATAGGGCGTTTCGGCGCGGTCAAGAAACAGCGTGGCGGCAAGCAGGTCTGCGGCTCCGCCCGGCGAGGCGTTAAGCGCCAGCATCTGACGGTCTAACCGCGCCAGCGCCTGCTGCCCGGCGAGGGTTGCGCATCCTCCGGCGTTCAGCACCGCACGGGCGCCGTTCTGCATGGCGTCCAGCCCCTCCATGCCGGCGCGCGACAGCACGCAGGTGTCGGTGAGCGAGGTCATGATCGCCATCAGCGCGTCGAGTCTGGCCTGCGTTTCGCTGCTGCCGTTGAGACGGCTGAGGCGAAGCTGCGGCAGCGCGCGCTGCATAACGTGCGGAAACGCCTGCTGAGCCTCTTCACGCGCGCCCGGTACGCGGTAGCGGTGCGTGACGCGTAACCCCTTGCTGAACACTTTCGGCGCCGCGTCATCCGGCAACTTCGCCAGCTGAGCGGCGGTGTTCGCGACGGTTTGCGCCCGGGCATCGCCGCCCAGCATCGCCACCGCGCTCACCAGCAATCCCAGCGCCCAGATCGCGCCACGGTGCGTGTTCACGCCGTCGGTAGCGGCCATCATCTGCCGTTCACCTTCGCGACCCAGGCGGCCAACGGTTTGCCTGAGGGCAATATCCGCCGGACGCTGCCAGCTCTGCTGCGCCAGCGCCTGAAACGTGGGGGTCAGGCTGTGAGCGGAGCGCTCCATCAGCGCAAGCGATAAATCGTGGTGCGCGCCGTTCCCCCGGCTGTCCACCAGACCGGGCTTCGGGCTTAAACGTGCTTCGTCAATCAGACACTGCGTGGCGGTTCGCGCCAGCCATTCGGCACCGCCTTCAACCTGGATCTGGGGCAAAAGTTTCATTACCAGCTCCGGAATTTCGCAGGTGGGTTGTAAAGACCGCCGGACCATTCCACCAGGTCCGCGACGCTACCGGCCGCCAGCAGCGAACGGGTGGCATCGGTGCGGCGAATGCCCATATCTTCCGGATACACAACTTTGCCGCTCTGGCGCAGTTCCGCCACGCGTTTGGCGTCAACGCCCAGACCGATATCGGTGATACCCGCCACGGCGGCGACCATGGCGCGACGCTCTTCCAGATCTTTCGCCCGGTAGAGGTAAGCAATCCCCTCTTCCGTCAGCACGTGGGTGACGTCATCGCCGTAAATCATGACCGGCGCCAGCGGCATACCGGAGGCTTTCGCGACCTCAACGGCGTCGAGTTTTTCCACGAAGGTTGGCTTCACGCCCGCCTGGAAGGTTTCCACCATCTGCACAACCAGCTTTTTACCGCGCTGCATCGGGTCAGGCTCGGTGATCATGTTCAGCCAGGCCGGTGTGGCGTGGCGACGACCGTGCGGATCGTGGCCCATGTTTGGCGCGCCGCCGAAGCCGGAAAGACGGCCGCGGGTCACGGTTGAGGAGTTAGCGTAACCATCAACCTGTAGCGTGGAGCCGATAAACATATCGACCGCGTACTGACCAGCCAGCTGGCAGAAGGCGCGGTTAGAACGCATGGAGCCATCGGCACCGGTAAAGAACACGTCAGGACGGGCGCGGATGTACTCTTCCATTCCCAGCTCGCCGCCGAAGCAGTGGACGCTCTCCACCCAGCCGCTTTCGATGGCCGGGATCAGCGTTGGATGCGGGTTCAGGGTCCAGTGTTTACAGATTTTGCCTTTGAGTCCGAGCTGTTCGCCGTAGGTTGGCAGCAGCAGCTCGATCGCTGCGGTGTTAAAGCCAATCCCGTGGTTCAGGGACTGCACCTGGTGTTCAGCGTAGATGCCTTTAATCGCCATCATCGCCATCAGGATATGTTCCTGTTTGATCAGGCGCGGGTCACGGGTGAAAAGCGGTTCGATAAAGAACGGCTTATCGGCAACCACCACAAAATCAATCCACGAGCCCGGAATATCCACACGCGGCAGGTCGCACTCGTCGTCCACCAGCTCGTTCACCTGCGCGATGACGATGCCGTCATGGAACGCGGCGGCTTCCACCAGCGCCGGAGTATCTTCGGTACTCGCCCCGGTATAAAGGTTGCCTTTGCGGTCCGCTTTAAAACCGGCAATCAGCGCCACGTTTGGCGATAGGTCGACGTATAAACGTGAGTAGAGTTCGATGTAGGTGTGAATCGCCCCGATTTCGAGCTGACCATCCTCCAGCAGTTGGGAGATTCGCAGGCTTTGCGTACCGGAGAAGGAGAAGTCCAGCTTGCGGGCGATGCCTTTCTCAAAGATGTCCAGATGTTCGCTGCGTCCCACGCTCGGCATGATCATATGCAGATCGTGCACGATTTGCGGGTTCACTTCCGCCAGTGAACGGGAAAGGAAATCCGCCTGCTTCTGGTTGTTGCCTTCCAGAACGACTTTGTCGCCTGGTGCGATCAGTTTTTCCAGCATGGCGACAAGATCGCCTGTTGGCAGTACCTTGCCCTGCACCGGTACGGACGCCAGACGACGCGCTTTCTCACTGCGTCGGGTGTTCCATTGCCGGGTGGGTGTTTGCCCAGATAACATTATTAACCTCCTGATTCAGCACATCATTCTGATTTGCTTAACGTTGAGTAAAGTGTGCGCTCTGGTGAGAAAGGCATCAATTAAGCGTAGAGCCAAATCATTAGCCTGAGAGTAATAATCAAGGTAAATATTTGTGATCGGGATCAGTTCATGTTTCGGAAAAACGGGCTAAACGGGGTACAATTCGGAAGGTATAGTTAATTTCTGACAAGAATCAGCATCGCCCTTATGACCCAAATCATTCCCTCAGACTTCGACATTGCAGCCGAAGAGAGCGCAGAGTTCGTGCCCATGCGCGGTGTGGCTAACCCTCACCTGCAAACCATGCTGCCGCGCCTGATCCGCCGCAAGGTACAGTTCACCCCGCACTGGCAACGCCTGGATTTGCCGGATGGCGACTTTTTGGATCTCGCCTGGAGCGAAGAGCCGGATCGGGCCAGACATAAACCCCGTCTGGTGGTGTTTCACGGTCTGGAAGGCAGCCTGCACAGCCCTTACGCGCACGGTCTCGTTGAGGCGGCGAAAGCCCGCGGCTGGCTTGGGGTGGTGATGCATTTTCGCGGATGCAGCGGCGAGCCTAACCGTCAGAAACGCATTTATCACTCGGGTGAAACCGAGGACGGCACCTGGTTCCTGCGCTGGCTAAGAGACAATTTCGGCGAGGCGCCAACGGCAGCGGTGGGGTATTCGCTGGGCGGCAATATGCTGGCCTGCCTGCTGGCGAAGGAGAGCGACGCCGTACCGCTGGATGCGGCGGTGATTGTCTCTGCGCCCTTTATGCTGGAGCAGTGCAGCTATCATATGGAAAAGGGGTTTTCGCGGGTCTACCAGCGCTACCTGCTCAACCTGCTGAAAGCCAACGCCGCGCGCAAGCTGAAGGCCTATCCGGATACGCTGCCTGTGACGCTGCAACAGCTCAAACGCGTGAAGCGCCTGCGCGAGTTTGATGATTTGATCACCTCGAAAATTCACGGCTTTGCCGATGCGATTGACTATTACCGTCAGTGCAGCGCCATGCCTTTACTGAACCAAATCACGAAACCTACGCTGATTATCCACGCCAAAGATGATCCGTTTATGGATCACCACTCGATTCCGGCGCCCGATCATCTGCCGGCCAACGTGGAGTATCAGCTCACCCAATTCGGGGGACACGTCGGCTTTGTCGGCGGCACGCTGCGTCGGCCAAAAATGTGGCTTGAGACGCGTATTCCCGACTGGTTAACGGCTTATCTGGACGGTAAATAATGATTATTCCCTGGCAGGATCTCTCTCCCGACACGCTCGATAATCTGATTGAAAGCTTTGTCTTGCGCGAAGGCACCGATTATGGTGAACATGAACGTTCGCTTGAACAAAAGGTCAACGATGTTAAGCGCCAGCTTAAAAGCGGCGACGTGGTGCTGGTATGGTCCGAACTGCATGAGACGGTCAATATCATGCCACGCAACGCGTTTCACGGCTGATCTTTACACTTTTCCAGTCAGGGAGTTGCTATGTCTGCCAGACATCCGGTTATTGCCGTTACGGGTTCGAGTGGGGCGGGAACCACTACCACCAGCCTCGCCTTCCGCAAGATCTTCGCCCAGCTTAACTTACGGGCGGCAGAGGTAGAAGGCGACAGCTTTCACCGCTACACGCGCCCGGAGATGGATATGGCCATCCGCAAGGCGCGCGATCTGGGTAAACACATCAGCTACTTCGGCCCGGAGGCCAATGACTTCGGCCTGCTGGAGCAAACCTTCCGTGAATACGGGCAAAGCGGTACCGGGCAGTCCCGCAAGTATCTCCACACCTACGATGAAGCCGTGCCCTGGAACCAGGTCCCCGGCACGTTCACGCCCTGGCAGCCGCTGCCGGAACCGACTGACGTGCTGTTTTACGAAGGATTGCACGGCGGCGTGGTGACGCCTCAGCACGACGTGGCGCGCCACGTGGATTTGCTGGTGGGGGTGGTGCCGATTGTTAACCTTGAGTGGATCCAGAAGCTGACGCGTGACATGAGCGAGCGCGGCCATTCGCGAGAGGCGGTCATGGACTCGGTGGTGCGCTCCATGGAAGATTACATCAACTTCCTGACGCCGCAGTTCTCCCGAACCCACATTAACTTCCAGCGCGTCCCCACCGTGGACACCTCTAACCCGTTCGCTGCAAAAAGCATCCCGTCGCTGGACGAGAGCTTTGTGGTGATCCACTTCCGCAACCTGGAAGGCATTGATTATCCCTGGCTGCTGGCGATGCTACAGGGTTCGTTTATTTCGCACATGAATACGTTAGTGGTACCGGGCGGAAAAATGGGGCTGGCAATGGAGCTGATCATGACACCGCTGGTGCAGCGGCTGATGGAAGGAAAGCAGATCGCGTGAATTGTTTTGCCCGGTGGCGCTGCGCTTACCGGGCCTACGGGCGTGCTTTTGTAGGGCGGGTCAGCGAAGCGCCACCCGCCAAAAATTAAGCCGCGATCACTTCATACGAATGGGTGATTTTTACCGCTTTCTCCAGCATTAACGCCACAGAGCAGTATTTTTCCGCAGACAGGTCAACCGCACGCGAGACCGCCGCGTCCTTCAGTTCTTTGCCGGTGACGATAAAGTGCAAATTAATATGCGTGAACAGGCGGGGCGCCTCTTCACGACGTTCCGACGTCAGCTTCACTTCACAATCGGTCACGTCATGACGGCCTTTTTGCAGGATCGACACCACGTCGATCGCACTGCATCCGCCTGCCGCCATCAGCACCATTTCCATTGGGCTTGGCGCTTTATCGCCGGAGTTGCCATCCATCAAAACCTGGTGCCCAGAAGCAGACTCGCCCAGGAACGTTAACCCTTCAACCCATTTCACACGCGCTTGCATATTCACTCACTCCAACGTTGCATTTTTTATGACAGATTACGTGTACGTTACATTTCTCGCAACGGAAGGCGACCTGCGTCATGCTGAAGCGAGACACCAGGAGACACGCGGCGAAAGCTATGCTAAAACACTCTGGATGCTACAGTAATACATTGACGTTACACATGTATGCAGAGGACATCAAACTTTACTGGCTGCGAAACGTTACGACAGCCGACTTCCCAGGTATGGGTAAGAATTCGATTGCAACCCCAGAGTCCGGATGCATCTTATGACTCTGGTGACAGCTTATAACAGAGGATAACAGCGCATGGTGCTTGGCAAACCGCAAACAGACCCGACTCTCGAATGGTTCTTGTCTCATTGCCACATTCATAAGTACCCATCAAAGAGCACGCTGATTCACCAGGGTGAAAAAGCGGAAACGTTGTATTACATCGTTAAAGGCTCGGTGGCCGTGCTGATCAAAGATGAAGAAGGGAAAGAGATGATCCTTTCTTATCTGAACCAGGGCGATTTTATCGGTGAACTGGGCCTGTTTGAAGAAGGCCAGGAACGTAGCGCCTGGGTTCGTGCAAAAACAGCATGTGAAGTGGCTGAAATTTCTTACAAGAAATTCCGTCAGCTGATTCAGGTCAACCCTGACATCCTGATGCGTCTTTCTTCCCAGATGGCACGCCGTCTGCAAGTGACCTCTGAGAAGGTGGGTAACCTCGCCTTCCTGGACGTGACCGGTCGTATCGCGCAGACGCTGTTGAACCTGGCGAAACAGCCAGACGCCATGACCCACCCTGACGGTATGCAAATTAAAATTACCCGTCAGGAAATCGGTCAGATCGTCGGCTGCTCCCGTGAAACAGTGGGCCGTATCCTGAAGATGCTGGAAGACCAGAACCTGATCTCTGCACACGGTAAAACTATCGTGGTCTACGGAACCCGTTAATTTCGGTCAAACGGCGTGCCGCCGCAGGGTGGCACGCCGTTTTTGTCTCTACTCCTCATGTGGCGCAGGCTGATCTATCACCCGGAAGTTAACTACGCACTACGACAAACGCTGGTGCTGTGTCTTCCCGTGGCCGTGGGCCTGATCCTCGGACATCTTCAGCAAGGCCTGCTGTTTTCCCTCGTGCCCGCCTGCTGCAACATTGCCGGTCTGGATACGCCGCATAAACGCTTTTTTAAACGTCTGATTATTGGCGGCTGCCTGTTTGCCGGCTGTAGCCTTGCCGTACAACTTTTACTGGCCCGCGACATTCCTCTGCCGTTGATCCTGACCGTGCTGGCGATGACGCTCGGCGTCACCGCCGAAATCAGCTCGCTGCACGCCCGCCTGCTTCCCGCGTCGCTGATTGCCGCCATCTTCACCTTAAGCCTTGCGGGCAATATGCCGGTGTGGGAGCCATTGCTGATCTACGCCCTCGGCACGCTGTGGTACGGGCTGTTTAACTGGTTCTGGTTCTGGCTGTGGCGGGAACAGCCGCTGCGCGAATCCCTGAGCCTGCTCTACGTGCAGCTTGCTGAATACTGCGAAGCAAAATACACCCTGCTCACTCAACATACCGACCCGGAAAAATCCCTGCCGCCGCTGCTGGCGCGCCAGCAAAAAGTGGTGGATCTGATCAGCCAGTGCTATCAGCAGTTGCACATGCTTGCCGCCAACAAAAATCATGAATACAAGCGGCTGCTGCGAACCTTCCAGGTCGGGCTGGATTTGCAGGAGCATATCTCCGTCAGCCTTCATAATCCGGAAGAGGTGCAAAAGCTGGTGGAGCGCAGCCATGCGGAAGCGGTGATCCGCTGGAACGCGCAGACCGTCGCGGCCCGCCTGCGGGTGCTGGCTGACGATATCCTCTATCACCGCTACCCGACGCGCTTTAACATGGACAAACAGCTCGGCGCGCTGGAAAAGATTGCGCGTCAGCACGCGGATAACCCGGTCGGGCAATTTGCTGCCTGGCATTTCAGCCGCATCGCCCGGGTGTTACGCACCCAGCGCCCGCTTTATGCCCGGGACCTGATGGCCGATAAGCAAAAACGGCTGCCGCTGCTGCCCGCGCTCAAAAGCTATCTATCACTGAAATCTTCCGCCCTGCGCAATGCCGCGCGGATCAGTGTGATGCTGAGCATCGCCAGCCTGATGGGAATGGCCCTGCACCTGCCGAAACCCTACTGGATCTTAATGACCGTGCTGTTTGTCACCCAGAACGGCTATGGCGCCACGCGGGTGCGCATTCTGCATCGGGCGGGCGGTACGATGGCGGGGCTGATTATCGCGGGCGTGACGCTGCACTTCCACGTGCCGGAAGGCTATACCCTGGCCGGTATGCTGGCAATCACGCTGGTGAGCTACCTGATCATCCGCAAAAACTACGGCTGGGCGATGGTGGGCTTTACGGTGACGGCGGTGTATACCCTGCAACTGCTCACGCTTAACGGGGAACAGTTTATTATTGCCCGGCTGGTCGATACGCTAATTGGCTGCCTGATCGCCTTTGGCGGCATGGTCTGGCTGTGGCCGCAGTGGCAAAGCGGGCTGCTCAGGCAGAACGCCCACGACGCGCTCGAAGCTGATCAGCAGGCCATTCGTCTTATTCTGAGCGATGACCCGCAGCCCTCTCCGTTGGCCTACGAGCGCATGAAGGTCAACCAGGCGCATAACGCCCTGTTCAACTCCCTTAACCAGGCCATGCAGGAGCCGGGCTTTAACGCGCACTATCTGGCTGACATGAAGCTGTGGGTCACGCACAGCCAGTTTATCGTCGAGCACATCAATGCCATGACGACGCTGGCGCGGGAGCACACGATGCTGACGACGGATCTGGCGCAGCGCTATTTGCAGTCGTGTGAAATTGCGTTGCAGCGCTGTCAGCAGCGTCTGGAGTATGACGCGCCGGGCGAGTCAGGGGATTCGAACATTCTGGAAGCGCCGGAGACGCTGACCCATGGGCCGATGAGCACCCTTGAGCAGCATTTACAGCGCGTTCTCGGGCACCTGAACACCATGCACACCATTTCGTCGGTGGCATGGCGTCAGCGCCCGCATCACGGGATTTGGTTAACGCGCCGGTTAAAACGAACCGCGTATTAGCCTCTGACGATCTTCGCGACCGCCGCGGCAAAACGGGTTAACCCGTCTTCGATATCTTTGTCCTCCACCACCAGCGATGGCGCAAAGCGCATCACGTCCGGCCCGGCGTTGAGCACCATGACGCCTTCGTGCGCGGCGGCGTGCAGGAAATCGCGCGCGCGGCCTTTGTACTGCGGCTTCAGTTCGGCGCCGATCAGCAACCCCATGCCGCGGATGTCGCTGAAGACATCAAACTGTTGGTCAATCTGCTGGAGATGTTTCACAAACAGGTCGCGTTTCGCATTCACGCCATTCAGGACGTCCGGCGTATTAATGATGTCGAACGCCGCACCCGCCACGGCGCACGCCAGCGGATTACCGCCGTAGGTGGAGCCGTGTGAGCCCACATGAAATGCGGAAGCGATATCCTGGGTGGTGAGCACCGCACTGACCGGGAAACCGCCGCCGAGCGCTTTCGCGCTGGTCAGAATATCCGGCGTTACGCCGTAGTGCATATAAGCAAACAGGTCTCCGGTACGCCCCATCCCACACTGCACTTCATCAAACACCAGCAGCGCCTGGTGCTCGTCGCACAGCTCGCGCAGCCCTTGCAGAAATTCAGGGGTGGCCGCCGTGACGCCGCCTTCCCCCTGAATGGGCTCGACCACCACGGCACAGGTGTGATCGTCCATCACCGCTTTAACGGCGTGCAGATCGTTAAACGGCACGTGGATGATATCCGCAGGTTTCGGACCAAAGCCGTCGGAATACTTCGGCTGGCCGCCAACGGAAACGGTAAAGAAGGAGCGACCGTGGAAGGCGTTATGGAAGGCGATGATTTTGGTTTTGTACGGGCTATGACGCGTGGTTGCGTAGTAGCGCGCCAGCTTAAAGGCGGTTTCGTTGGCTTCGGTGCCGGAGTTCATAAACAGCACGCGTTCGGCGAAGGTGGCATCGATGATCTTACGCCCCAGACGCAGCGCCGGTTCGTTGGTGAACACGTTGCTCGTGTGCCACAGCGTTTCGCCCTGCGTTTTCAGCGCGTCCACCAGCGCAGGATGGCAATGGCCCAGCGCCGTCACCGCAATACCGCCTGCGAAATCAACATACTCGTTGCCCTGCTGATCCCAGACGCGGCTGCCTCTCCCTTTCACCGGGATAAACTCAGCCGGTGCATAAATCGGCAGGATCACTTCATCGAATGTCGCGCGGGTAATTGCTGGTTGTTCAGTTGCCATGTCATGACCATCCATTTTTATGTCACATTGATTGTGAAAATATAATCACAAAATATGCATAAAAAATCACAACAAGGCAACAGATATTCAGCGATTAAGGAAATTGGCCAGCAGCGCGTGCCCCTGTTCGCTGAGAATGCTTTCCGGGTGGAACTGCACGCCTTCCAGATCGTACTCACGGTGACGAATGCCCATGATCTCCTGCGTCTCGCTCCAGGCGGTGACCTCAAAGCAGGCCGGCAGGGTCGGCGGATCAATGATCAGAGAATGGTAGCGCGTCACGGTTAACGGATTGTTTAGCCCCAGGAATACGCCGGTACCGGTGTGCGTGACCGGAGAGGTTTTGCCGTGCATGACTTTCGCGGCACGGACAATGGTGGCGCCAAAGACCTGCGCAATGGCCTGATGACCCAGGCAGACGCCCAGAATCGGCAGTTTGCCCGCATAATGGCGGATCGCCTCCAGCGAGATACCAGACTCCGAAGGGGTACACGGCCCCGGCGAAATCACGATTTTCTGGGGCGCCAGCGCGTCAATGTCAGCCAGCGCGATCTCATCGTTACGGCGGACAACCACCTCTGCCCCCAGCTCACAAAAATACTGGTAAAGGTTCCAGGTAAAGGAATCGTAGTTATCAATCAGCAGAATCATGGCGGCTCCTGAAAAAATGGCCGCCCTATTTTACGCAGATTCCCGCGCTTCGCTCACAACTTTGGCAAAGATGGCGTTCAGGGCTGTCAAATCCCCCATTGCCCCGCTCTGATTGGCGGCTGCCCAGTCGTTCGGGTCGATCCCCTGCCAGTTCAGCACATAGCCCGCATGAATAGCCAGTTGTTCAAAGAAGATCCGCTGGGCCACGCCATTACCGCTCATAAACGGATGTAGCATGTTGATTTCACAGTAGTAATGACTGATTCTGTCTGTAAACTCTTCTTTCTGAAGGCCCACCAGATATTTATCACTTTCCAGCGAAGCCATCAGCTCATTACCCACTTTCTCGATGTACTCGAAATGGCAAAAAGGAATGTCGCCCTTAGAAATATCGGCGGTGCGCAGCTCGCCCGCGCCTTTCATTTCGTTGCGGAATAAATGGCGGTGAATAAGACACAGATGGGGTAAACCCGGTGCGGAAGGCCCCAGTTCCAGCGTCTCGATATCAGGTTCAGCGGGACCCTTACCTTTTTCAAGGAGGCAGCTGGCCTGAAAATTGACCTTACGTTGTTGCTCCCAGAGACGGGATTTTTGCTTGTCGGTGAGTTTTTTCACTACGCCTCCCTGAATAGTCCGTTTGCCACAAGTATAAGCAGCAAAACGCGCTTTCGCAGGGAGGGTGGAAAGACACGGGCAAGATGTGCCCGTGTGGGGGAACGATTATGGCAGCACTTTCGCGGAGAGAATGACGACTGGCTTAGACGGCACATTCTGGTATGGACCGACATCGTGAGTCTGAACCTGAGAGATCTTATCCGCAACGTCCATGCCTTTCACCACTTTGCCAAACACCGCGTAGCCAAAGTCGCGCTGACCGTGGTCCAGGAAGGCGTTATCAGCCACGTTGAGGAAGAACTGGCTGGTGGCGCTGTCTTTGTCCGCCGTACGCGCCATGGAGATGGTGCCGCGCTTGTTCAGCAGGCCGTTGTCTGCTTCATTTTTGATGGGCGGGTTGGGCTGTTTCTGCTGCATCTGCTCGTTAAAACCGCCACCCTGAATCATAAAGCCCGGGATCACGCGGTGGAACGTGGTGTTGTTATAAAAACCACTGTTCACGTAGTCGAGGAAGTTTTTCACCGAAACAGGGGCTTTCTGGCTATCCAGCTCCAGCTCAATATTCCCCGCAGAGGTAGTCAGCAGGACGTGGGGGTCTCCTTTGGCTGCCAGCGCAGCAGGGGAAACGGCAGAAAGAGCAAACACAGCTGCGACAGCCGCCAGTGTTGATTTGAGCATGAGAATTCCTTAACAAAGCGCAGTATAAAAAGCGAATGGCTTGATTCTAAAGAGCAGTATGAACCCAGACCAGTCTTTTACCTAATTTTACCAAATTGAAACAATTATTACCGCGCAAACGATTGTTCAGCCCGCAACGTAATGTGATCTGCATCACGTTAAAACCTGCAATTGCGCTCAAAATTTTCTGAAAAGATTTAATTAGATCACTTTCGCGACTAAAATCTGCCCGCTCAAACGCAGTCATTGCGTTTTTCTTTACTTTTAACAGGCCAGACATGACTAACAGCAATCGCATCAAGCTCACATGGATCAGCTTCTTCTCTTACGCCCTGACCGGCGCGTTGGTGATCGTCACCGGGATGGTGATGGGAAATATCGCAGACTACTTCCAGCTGCCCGTTTCCAGCATGAGTAACACCTTCACCTTCCTGAACGCGGGGATCCTGATCTCTATTTTCCTTAATGCCTGGCTGATGGAAATCGTGCCGCTGAAAACGCAGCTGCGTTTCGGCTTCGTGCTGATGGTTGCCGCCGTGGCGGGCCTGATGCTGAGCCACAGCATCGCCCTCTTCTCTGCCGCCATGTTCGTGCTGGGCCTGGTGAGCGGGATCACCATGTCGATCGGTACATTCCTGATTACGCATATGTATGAAGGCCGCCAGCGCGGCGCGCGTCTGCTGTTCACCGACTCCTTCTTCAGCATGGCCGGGATGATTTTCCCGATGGTCGCCGCGTATCTTCTGGCGCGCAGCATTGAGTGGTACTGGGTGTACGCCTGCATTGGTCTGGTTTATGTCGCGATCTTTGTTCTCACCTTCGGCTGCGAGTTCCCGGTGCTGGGCAAAAAAGCGCAGACTACGTCCGAGCCGGTTGCGAAAGAAAAATGGGGTATCGGCGTACTGTTCCTCTCCATCGCCGCGCTGTGTTACATCCTCGGCCAGCTGGGCTTTATCTCCTGGGTTCCTGAATACGCGAAAGGTCTGGGCATGAGCCTGAACGACGCGGGTAAACTGGTAAGCGATTTCTGGATGTCTTACATGTTCGGCATGTGGGCGTTTAGCTTTATCCTGCGCTTCTTCGACCTGCAACGGATCCTGACCGTTCTGGCGGGTCTGGCAACCGTGCTGATGTATCTGTTCATCAACGGTTCCCCGGAGCATATGCCGTGGTTCATCCTGACCCTGGGCTTCTTCTCCAGCGCGATTTATACCTCGATCATCACCCTTGGCTCTCTTCAGACCAAAGTGGCCTCGCCAAAGCTGGTGAACTTCGTGCTGACCTGCGGCACCATCGGCACCATGCTGACCTTCGTGGTCACGGGCCCGATTGTTGCGCACAGCGGCCCGCTGGCGGCGCTGCATACCGCTAACGGTCTGTACGCCGTGGTGTTCATCATGTGCTTCGTGCTGGGCTTTGTGACCCGTCACCGTCAACACAACCCGGCAACAGCTACCCACTAATCGCCGTAACCCCTTTGCGTACTGCAAAGGGGTTTTCCCCTGCTCACCCGCCCTGCCCGCCAATGGGTAAAAAACACCACTACATTTGTGCAAAAAATAAGCAAGCACAAAAATCAAACAATATCCGTCACTTATAAAAATCCTGACAAATCATAGATATACCCACTAAGGGGTAGGTGAAGGCGTATTTGATTTGCATCAATAAGTGCCCCTGCTGAATCGTTAAGGTAGGCAGTAATAGAAAAGAAATCGAGGCAAAAATGAGCAAAGTCAGACTCGCTATCATCGGTAACGGCATGGTCGGCCACCGCTTTATTGAGGATCTTCTCGATAAAGCCGATGCTGAGCAGTTCGATATTACCGTGTTCTGTGAAGAACCCCGCAAGGCGTACGACCGTGTGCACTTGTCTTCCTACTTCTCTCACCATACCGCCGAAGAGCTCTCTCTGGTGCGTGAAGGGTTCTACGAGAAGCATGGCGTAAAAGTGCTGGTGGGCGAACGCGCTATCACCATCAACCGTCAGGAGAAAGTGATCCACTCCAGCGCCGGACGTACGGTTTTTTACGATAAGCTGATCATGGCGACGGGCTCGTATCCGTGGATCCCGCCTATTAAAGGGTCGGAAACCCAGGATTGCTTCGTTTACCGTACCATTGAGGACCTCAACGCCATTGAATCCTGCGCACGTCGAAGCAAACGCGGCGCGGTTGTCGGCGGTGGTCTGCTGGGTCTGGAAGCGGCAGGCGCACTGAAAAACCTCGGCGTTGAAACCCACGTCATCGAATTTGCCCCGATGCTGATGGCGGAACAACTGGACCATATGGGTGGCGACCAGCTACGCCGTAAAATCGAAAGCATGGGCGTGAAGGTTCACACCAGCAAGAACACCAAAGAGATCGTGCAGGAAGGCACCGAAGCGCGTAAAACCATGCGCTTTGCCGACGGCAGCGAGCTGGAAGTGGATTTCATCGTCTTCTCCACCGGTATTCGCCCGCGCGACAAGCTGGCCACCCAGTGCGGTCTGGCCGTTGCGCAGCGCGGCGGGATCATGATCAACGATACCTGCCAGACCTCCGATCCGGATATCTACGCCATCGGCGAATGCGCCAGCTGGAATAACCGCGTATACGGTCTGGTTGCACCAGGGTACAAAATGGCGCAGGTCGCCGTTGACCATATCCTCGGCAGCGAAAACGCCTTCACCGGCGCAGACATGAGCGCCAAGCTGAAACTGCTGGGCGTGGACGTGGGCGGTATTGGTGATGCGCATGGCCGCACCCCGAACTCCCGCAGCTATGTTTATCTGGACGAAAGCAAAGAAGTCTACAAACGTCTCATCGTCAGCCAGGACAACAAAACCCTGCTCGGGGCGGTGCTGGTGGGTGATACCAGCGACTTCGGTAACCTGCTCCAGCTGGTGCTGAACGCCATTGAGCTGCCGGAGAACCCGGACGCGCTAATCCTCCCGGCGCACGCCTCCAGCGGTAAGCCGTCCATCGGCGTGGATAAACTGCCGGACAGCGCGCAGATTTGCTCCTGCTTCGACGTGACCAAAGGCATGCTGATCTCCGCCATTAACAAAGGCTGCCACACCGTTGCGGCGCTGAAGGCGGAAACCAAAGCCGGGACCGGCTGCGGCGGCTGTATTCCTCTGGTCACTCAGGTGCTGAACGCCGAGCTGGCAAAACAGGGCATTGAAGTGAACAACAACCTGTGCGAGCACTTCGCTTACTCTCGCCAGGAGCTGTATCACCTAATCCGCGTGGAAGGCATTAAGTCCTTCGACGAACTGCTGGAGAAACACGGCCAGGGCTATGGCTGTGAAGTATGTAAGCCTACCGTCGGTTCCCTGCTGGCGTCATGCTGGAACGAATATGTGCTCAAACCAGAACACACTCCGCTTCAGGACACCAACGATAACTTCCTGGCCAATATTCAGAAAGACGGGACTTACTCGGTGATCCCGCGTTCTGCCGGAGGGGAGATTACCCCGGAAGGGCTGGTCGCCGTGGGCCGTATCGCCCGTGAGTTTAACCTGTACACCAAAATCACCGGCTCCCAGCGTATCGGCCTGTTCGGTGCGCAGAAAGATGATCTGCCGGAAATCTGGCGTCAGCTGATTGAAGCGGGCTTTGAAACCGGTCACGCGTACGCCAAGGCGCTGCGCATGGCGAAAACCTGCGTGGGCAGCACCTGGTGCCGCTACGGGGTGGGCGACAGCGTGGGCTTCGGCGTAGAGCTGGAAAACCGCTACAAAGGCATCCGTACGCCGCACAAAATGAAGTTCGGCGTCTCAGGGTGTACCCGTGAATGTGCGGAAGCACAGGGTAAAGACGTGGGTATCATTGCCACCGAGAAAGGCTGGAACCTGTACGTGTGCGGTAACGGCGGGATGAAACCTCGCCACGCGGATCTGCTGGCCGCCGATCTCGATCGCGATACGCTGATCAAATACCTCGACCGCTTCATGATGTTCTACATTCGTACCGCCGATAAGCTGACCCGTACCGCGTCCTGGCTGGATAATCTCGAAGGCGGCATCGACTACCTGAAGTCGGTCATCATCGACGATAAGCTGGGCCTGAATGAACAGCTGGAATCCGAGATGACTCGCCTGCGCGAGGCGGTGATCTGCGAGTGGACCGAAACCGTGAACACGCCAGCGGCGCAGACGCGCTTCAAACACTTTATCAACAGCACCCAGCGCGACCCGAACGTGCAGGTGGTGCCGGAGCGCGAACAGCATCGTCCAGCGACCCCGTATGAACATATTCCGGTGATGCTGGTGGAGGAAAACGCATGAGCCAGTGGGTAAACATCTGCAATATTAACGACATTCTGCCAGCAACCGGCGTCTGTGCCCTGCTGGGCAACGAGCAGGTGGCGATTTTCCGCCCTCGCCACGATGAACAGGTCTATGCCATCAGCAATATCGACCCGTTCTTCGAGGCCAGCGTGCTCTCCCGCGGTCTGATTGCGGAGCACCAGGGCGAGCTGTGGGTTGCCAGCCCGCTGAAAAAGCAGCGCTTCCGCTTAACCGACGGACTCTGCATGGAAGATGAAAGCTTCTCGGTCAAACACTACGACGTCCGCGTGAAGGACGGCGAGGTGCAGCTGAAAGCGTAACCCCTCGCCTTTTCAATAGGAAAGGCTTATGACCCCTTATGGGTAACGGCAGGAAAAACCGTATGTTCTGTACGATTCCTGCTGTTATCCTGACGTCAATTCTTCCCCCGCCATGAATGCTGTGAGGTAACGTCGTGGATCACCTGCCGATTTTTTGTCAATTACGCAACCGCGACTGCCTGCTCGTGGGCGGCGGCGATGTGGCTGAACGCAAGGCGCGCCTGCTGTTAGAGGCGGGTGCCCGGCTGACCGTCAACGCCCTCACCTTCGCCCCTCAGTTTGACGTCTGGGCGCAGGAAGGGATGCTCACGCGGGTGCAGGGCGAATTTGATGAATCCCTGCTGGATACCTGCTGGCTGACCATCGCCGCAACGGATAACGATGACGTTAACCAGCGCGTCAGCGACGCCTGCGAAGCGCGCCGCATCTTCTGTAACGTTGTGGATGCGCCGAAAGAGGCGAGCTTTATCATGCCGTCGATTATTGACCGTTCACCGCTGATGATTGCGGTGTCGTCCGGCGGGCGCTCGCCCGTTCTTGCCCGTCTGCTGCGGGAAAAACTGGAAGCCGTGCTGCCGCAGCATCTTGGTCAGATTGCCCAATACGCCGGAGAGCTGCGCTCCCGCGTGAAGCAAACCTTCGCAACCGTGGGCGAACGCCGTCGCTTCTGGGAGAAGTTCTTTGTCAACGACAGGCTGGCGCAGTCCCTTGCCAATCAGGACACCAAAGCCGTTGAAGAGACGACCGAACAGCTCCTGAGCGAGCCGCTGGACCATCGCGGTGAAGTGGTGCTGGTGGGCGCAGGTCCCGGCGATGCGGGCCTGCTGACGCTGAAGGGTCTCCAGCAGATCCAGCAGGCGGACATCGTGGTGTATGACCGTCTGGTCTCTGATGACATCATGAACCTGGTACGCCGGGATGCTGACCGCGTGTTCGTCGGCAAACGGGCAGGTTATCACTGCGTGCCGCAGGAGGAGATCAACCAGATCCTGCTGCGGGAAGCGCAAAAAGGTAAGCGCGTGGTGCGCCTGAAGGGTGGCGATCCGTTTATCTTTGGTCGCGGCGGCGAAGAGCTGGAAACCCTGTGCAACGCGGGTATTCCGTTCTCCGTGGTGCCGGGCATTACGGCGGCGTCCGGCTGTTCTGCCTATTCCGGCATTCCGTTAACCCATCGCGACTATGCCCAGAGCGTGCGCCTGGTGACGGGCCACCTGAAAACCGGCAGCGAACTGGACTGGCATAATCTGGCCGCTGAAAAGCAGACTCTGGTGTTCTATATGGGGCTAAATCAGGCAGCCACTATTCAGGCGAAACTGCTGGAGCACGGCATGGAAGCAGATATGCCGGTCGCACTGGTGGAAAACGGCACCGCCATTACGCAACGCGTGATCGATGGCGTGCTGACGCAGCTGGGCGAGCTGGCGCAGCAGGTTGAAAGCCCGGCGCTGATCGTGGTGGGTCGCGTGGTTGCCCTGCGCGAAAAACTGAACTGGTTCTCCAGCCACTAACGCATAATCTCTCCCGGGAGTAGTCTTTAAGCGGACTACTCCCTTCTTACCTCAGTCGATAACATACCGCCCGCATAATGGAACTTTTCCATTTATTCCCTCGTGTTACATCCAATTTTTGATTTTTTGACAAGGAATGCGTATGTTCAAACTGGCAAAAGCTGCCGTACTGGTCGGCCTGTTATCAACTCTGACGGCCTGCACCGGTCACGTTCAAAATACTAAAAATAATTGCAGCTACGATTACCTGCTTCACCCGGCGATTTCCATTTCGAAGATCATCGGCGGTTGCGGCCCGGCGGCACAGCAGTAAGCGTTTTTCAGGCGTAAAAAAACCGGGGATGTCCCGGTTTTTTTGTTTCGTCAGTTTTGTCGGGTGGCGGCTCCGCCTTACCCGACCTGCACGGTCCCGTAGGCCGGGTAAGCGTAAGCGCCACCCGACAAAGCGGCTTAAGGTTTCGCCACAAACCCAATCGCGTCGTACACCGCTTTCAGGGTTTCGGAGGCGCGCGCGCTGGCTTTTTCCGCGCCCTCTTTCATCACTTTTTGCAGGAAAGCTTCGTCGTTACGGTAACGGTGATAGCGCTCCTGCAACTCGGTCAGCATGCCGGAAACGGCGTCTGCCACTTCGCCTTTCAGGTGGCCGTACATCTTGCCTTCAAAGTGTTTTTCCAGCTCAGGGATGCTCTGTCCGGTCACACCTGAGAGAATGTCCAGCAGGTTGGACACGCCCGCTTTGTTCTGCACGTCGTAGCGCACCACTGGCGGCTCGTCAGAGTCAGTCACCGCACGCTTGAGCTTTTTCACCACCGATTTCGGATCTTCCAGCAGGCCGATAACGTTGTTGCGGTTATCGTCAGACTTGGACATCTTTTTGGTCGGCTCCAGCAGGGACATCACGCGCGCGCCGGATTTCGGAATAAACGGCTCAGGCACTTTGAACACGTCACCGTAAAGCGCATTGAAGCGCTGGGCAATATCACGGCTCAGCTCCAGGTGCTGCTTCTGGTCTTCACCCACCGGCACCTGGTTGGTCTGGTACAGCAGAATGTCGGCCGCCATCAGCACCGGATAGTCAAACAGACCGGCGTTGATGTTTTCAGAGTAGCGGGCAGACTTATCCTTGAACTGGGTCATGCGGCTCAGCTCGCCGAAATAGGTGTAGCAGTTCAGCGCCCAGCCCAGCTGCGCGTGCTCTGGCACGTGAGACTGAACGAAAATGGTGCTCTTCTCTGGATCGATACCGCACGCCAGGTACAGCGCCAGCGTATCAAGTGTTGCTTTGCGCAGCTTCTCGGGATCCTGACGCGCGGTGATAGCATGCAAATCCACGATGCAGTAAATGCAGTGGTAGTCATCCTGCATGCTCACCCACTGACGTAACGCACCCATGTAGTTACCAATGGTCAGTTCACCTGAAGGCTGTGCGCCACTAAAAACGATGGGCTTAGTCATTATTCAATTCCTGATGTTCACTGTGCGAGAGCCCGAGTGCGGGCAACAAATCTTTGAAGTGGTCGAACACAACGTCCGGCTCACTCAGCGTAATGGCTTCACCGTAGTTGTAGCCGTAGGTCAACCCAACCGACGGGCAACCTGCCGCTCTGGCAGCCAGAATATCATTGCGGGAATCCCCGACAAAGAGCAGCTCCGCAGGCGCTAAGGATAATTTTCCTGCCACCAGCAATAGCGGTTCCGGATGCGGCTTTTTATTCTGCACGTCATCGCCGCCCACAATTACGGAGAAGTATTTCGCGATATCCAGCGCTTCCAGCAGAGGCGCAACGAACGGTGTCGGCTTGTTAGTCACCAGTCCCAGCGGGATGCCTTTGGCATGTAGCGCGCTCAGCGTTTCAGCGACATCCGGGAACAGGAAGCTACCCTCTTCGACGGTCTCTTCGTAGAAACGGTCGAACAGTTTGCGCAGAATACGCTGCTGCTCATCCTGGGGAATATCCGCGTGGTCAACACTCGGTTTACCTTGCGCGGAACGCTGAGAGGCACGTTCCTGACGAGCCCAGGACAGCGCGCGCTCCATCAGCACGTCTGCACCGTTACCAATCCACGTCACCACGCGCTCTTCGCCTGCAACGGGGAGTTCAAGGGCATACAGCGCCTGATCGACGGCGCGGGTTAATCCTGGCGCGCTGTCGACCAGCGTGCCGTCGAGGTCAAATGCTACACCCCGAATAGCCTGCAATTTATCCATGACTTACCTTCGCCAGTTCACGGCGCATTTCATCAATGACTTTTTTGTAATCCGGTTGATCGAAGATGGCGGAGCCTGCGACGAACATATCCGCTCCTGCCGCCGCAATCTCACCGATGTTATTGACCTTCACGCCGCCGTCCACTTCCAGACGAATATCATAGCCAGACTCATCAATACGGCGGCGCACTTCACGCAGTTTGTCGAGGGTCTGAGGGATAAATGACTGACCACCAAAGCCCGGGTTGACGGACATCAGCAGGATCACGTCCAGCTTGTCCATCACGTAGTCGAGATAGCTCAGCGGGGTCGCCGGGTTAAAGACCAGTCCCGCCTTACAGCCGTTCTCTTTGATCAGCTGTAGCGTGCGGTCAACGTGTTCGGAGGCTTCCGGGTGGAAAGTGATGATGCTGGCACCCGCCGCGGCGAAATCAGGCACGATGCGGTCAACCGGTTTCACCATCAGATGCACGTCAATGGGCGCGGTGATCCCGTAGTTACGCAGCGCTTTAAGCACCATCGGACCGATGGTCAGGTTGGGAACGTAGTGGTTATCCATAACGTCGAAATGGACGACATCCGCGCCAGCCGCGAGAGCTTTGGCAGTGTCTTCACCCAGGCGGGCAAAATCGGCCGACAGAATTGAGGGGGCAATCAAAAACTGTTTCATCCGCATCTCCTTGAAATGTGTTTACCGGCGGGCAAAGGCTCAGGGTCGATAAAGCGCCAGAAGTTCGTCCACCTTTTTACGTGTGCCGCCGTTGCTGCTAATGCTACGCCGCACTTTTACCTGAAAATGCTTCGCGGCTTTGTACCATTCGCGCGTATCAGGCGTGTCGTGATTCGAAATTAACACCGGAATTCTTTTGCTGACCAGCTTTTCCGCCATCTCAGCCAGACGCGCCTGCTCGGCCGGGCTGAAGCTGTTGGTGTGGTAGGCGGTGAAATTTGCCGTGGCAGACAGCGGCGCGTAAGGCGGGTCGCAGTAGACCACCGAGTTTACGCCCGCCAGCTCCATGCACTCTTCATAGGAGAGACAGTAGAACTCGGCATTCTGCGCTTTTTCAGCAAAGTGATACAGCTCGTCCTGCGGGAAATAGGGACGCTTATAGCGGCCAAACGGCACGTTAAACTCGCCACGCAGATTATACCGGCACAGACCGTTGTAGCCATGGCGGTTGAGATAAAGAAACAACAGCGCGCGACGGAACGGATCCTGGCTTTGATTAAACTCAGCGCGGAACTGATAGTAGACATCCGGGTTGTTGTTCTCTGGCGTAAACAGCTTCCGCGCCTCTTCCACATACTCATCGGTACGCAGTTTGACGATGTTATAAAGGCTGATAAGGTCGCTGTTGATATCCGCCAGGATATAACGAGAAAAATCGGTATTCAGGAACACCGATCCAGCACCCACGAAGGGCTCGATAAGACACTCGCCTTTCGGCAGGTGCTTTTTAATATCGTCGAGCAGGGGGTATTTCCCCCCTGCCCATTTCAGAAAAGCGCGATTTTTTTTCATGCTGACTAACTGATTACACCTTCTCCGGCTGTGGAGAAAGCTCCGACAGCATCCTGCGCTTTAAACATTACTTCAGATCTGCCTGCACCTGATGAATCGGCTTCGCCCACGGGTTTTTCGCCTGCACGTCGGCTGGCAGCGTGGAAACGGCACGTTTTGCTTCATCTTTGGAAGCATAAATACCACTCACCAGCACATACCACGGTTGACCGTTACGGGTCGTCTGATAAACCACGTAGTTTTTCAGATTCGATTTCTTCGCCCAGGCGTTGAGGTTGTCATAGTTAGACGAACTGCTCAGCTGAAGGGTGTAGTTGCTGGAAGAGGCCGACTGCAAAGAACCCACGTTGCCCGTCGTTTTACCTGATGCAGCGCCCGTTTTGGCTGCGGGAGCCGCAGGTGTTGTTGCAGAAGGTGTTGTTGCAGCAGGCGCGGTTGTGGTCGCCGTTGCTTTCGGTGCAGTGGTTGCCGCAGGCGTTGGCGCTTTAACCGGCTGAGTCGCCGCAGGTTTTGTCTGCGCTGGCGCTTTTGTCACGGTTTGCGGTTTCGTCTCACGCTTCGGCTCAATCACAGCCTGCTTACGCTCCTGGCGTGGCGCAGTCTGCGTCTGGCGCGGTTTGGTTTCCGTTGTCGCCGTTTGCTGCTGGGCATTGCTGCCATGAACTGGCGCAACGGTGGCTGGTTCAGTTGGCAGCGTGGAGTTCACCACGGCAGCGTTAACCTGCTCCTGATTCTGCGGCTGCATCAGCGCATTGTTCAGATCGCCCTGAACTTCAACACGCTGCTGACCTTCAGGCGTCGCAGGCGCCTGGCCCTGAGTCGGGGTCGCAGAGACAGGCGGCAGAGAGATATCCTGGCCAGCGCTGGTGTTACCTGCGGTCTGCTCTGCGGAAGTGGTGCCCGGCGCAGGCTGAGCGCCATTCGCCTGGTTGCTCGCATCGTTACCAGACAGGTCGATGCTCTTCTCGGCAGACGCCGTCTGCTCGGTAGAATTGGTAGAAGGTGCTTTTAGCGCGGACCCAATGCCGACAATCAGCAAGACCAGCACCAGAACGCCAAGGCCCATCATGATGTACTGACGGGAGGCCGGTTTTGCCGCTACCGCTTTTTTACGTTTGCGCGGACGACGTTCAACAGGCTGTTCATCCATTAACTCTTCTTCGGATTCATACTCCTCGTCTTCTCGCTCATTTCGCGCGTTACGGCTACGCGAAGGGCGACGATCGTCTGCATCCAGTTCGACATCGTCAAAATTGATCTGCGGCTCGTTATCACGTTCTGAAGATTGACGAGAACGACCAGTACGACGATCGCTGGGATCGGGTTTCAGCTCGTCTTCTGGTTTGAATTCATCCATTTAACACCCCACTCAAAGGCTTCTGCCAACGACTCTGCATTTACCTGAAGCTAAAACGACCACCTGTTACAGCGGTCTGACCTTTCTAGTTGTTACGCCTGCTGACAATCAGCAATAGCGCCAAGTACGACTTCGTGCGGCACTCCGCCGCGCACTTCACTTTTCCCTATTGCAAGCGGGAGTACCAGACGCATCTCACCTGCCAATACTTTTTTATCGCGCATCATGTGGGGAAGGTACGCCTGCGCAGACATTTCCTGCGGACCACTCACCGGCAAGCCAGCACGTTGAAGCAACGCGATGATACGTGCTGTCTCTTCCGGCCTGAACTGCCCCAGACGTTCAGAGGCTCGCGCCGCCATAACCATTCCGGCAGCGACAGCTTCACCGTGAAGCCAGTTACCGTAGCCCATTTCGGCTTCGATCGCATGACCAAACGTATGCCCCAGATTCAGTAAAGCACGTAAGCCGGTTTCACGCTCATCTGCGGCAACGACTTCTGCTTTCAGCTCACAACAACGGCGAATACAGTAGGCCATTGCCTGCCCGTCGAGGCGCAGCAGCGCATCCATATTCTCTTCCAGCCAGGTGAAGAACTCCCCGTCAAGAATAATGCCGTATTTGATCACTTCTGCAAGGCCGGACGCCAGTTCGCGCGCTGGCAAGGTTTTCAGACAGTCGAGATCCACCACCACCGAGGCAGGCTGGTAGAACGCGCCAATCATGTTTTTGCCGAGCGGATGGTTAACCGCCGTTTTACCGCCCACAGAAGAATCGACCTGTGAGAGCAACGTGGTTGGAATTTGAATAAAGCGCACGCCGCGCTGATAGCTGGCGGCTGCAAAACCGGTCAGATCGCCCACAACGCCGCCGCCCAGGGCAAGCAGTGTTGTATCACGACCGTGCGGTTTTTGCAGAAGTGCGGTAAAGACGGTATCCAGTACCGTCAGGCTTTTGTACTGCTCGCCATCGGGCAGAATCACACTGTCGACCTTCACGCCCGCCTGCTCAAGCAGGTGACGTACACGGTCGAGATAAAGCGGAGCCAGCGTCTCGTTGGTGACCAGCATCGCCTGATCACCCGCTTTCAGTGGTAAGAAGGAAGCTGGGTCGTTAAACAAACCAGCCGCGATGGTGATAGGGTAACTACGTTCCCCGAGAGTAACTGTAATCCTCTCCATGACGCGACATCCACCTTAAATGCTTTTACCCGCAGGCGAGTGTATATAAAGCCAGAATCAGTTGCTTTCCAGCATATGAATAATCTGGTTTGCAACCACTTTAGCGCTTTGATCGTCAGTACGAATGGTCACATCAGCAATCTCTTCGTACAGAGGATTGCGTTCATCGGCCAAAGCTTCCAGAACTTCACGTGGCGGTGTTTCAACCTGCAACAACGGGCGCTTTTTATCACGCTGCGTGCGTGCCAGCTGTTTTTCGATGGTCGTCTCAAGATAGACCACTACGCCACGGGCGGAGAGACGGTTGCGGGTTTCGCGAGATTTTACAGAGCCGCCGCCAGTTGCCAGCACAATGCCCTGTTTTTCCGTGAGTTCGTTGATCACTTTTTCTTCTCGGTCACGGAAACCTTCTTCGCCTTCTACGTCGAAGACCCAGCCCACATCCGCTCCGGTTCGTTTCTCAATCTCTTGATCAGAATCGTAAAATTCCATATTGAGTTGTTGAGCTAACTGACGCCCAATAGTGCTTTTGCCGGCACCCATAGGCCCAACCAGAAAGATATTGCGTTTCTCTGCCATTTTTTCGGTACTACTAAGACTATTCGTTAATGGTAATCCCCGCTGCGCAGACACCCGGCGTAGCAGGACATGAACTGAAACCTCATTTGCAATAGAGCGAGAGTCAGACGAAAAATTATCTCAATACTCCGGCTTGTTTGGCAACTGATTAAATCACCGTTCCCGGCGCATAAGGAAATAAGACGTAAGTCCAACTCAAATCGGTACTCCTTGTATGCTAATTCATGCCCCACGTCAAACATCTGCAACAAACTGAATGCAAAATCATTGCGGGGATCGTTACCCATTACTGAATACTGACCAGACGTGGCGTGATAAACACCACTAACTCGCGCCGTTCATTATCTTTTCCGTCATGGCGGAACAGCTGACCCAGCCACGGAATGTTGCCCAGCACGGGCACGCTGTCGCGTCCGGTTTTATTCTTTTGCGAAAAGATCCCGCCCAGCGCGAGCGTTTCCCCACTTTTTACCTCAACCTGCGTTTCGATCTCCTGCTTATCGATCGCCAGCGTTTCGCCGTCTGCCTGTTGCAGCACCTGGCCAGGCATATTTTCACTGATATGCAATTTCAGGCGCACGCGGCCGCCCGGCAGGACCACTGGCGTGACCTCCATGCCTAACACAGCCTCTTTAAATTCAACGGATGTCGCCCCGCTCTCGCCGCTGGAAACCTGATACGGAATTTCGCTGCCCTGCTTGATGCTGGCCGGCTGCATGTGCGACGCCAGCAGCCGCGGGCTGGCGATGATATCCACCTGCTGCTTTTGCTCAAGCGCCGACAACTCAAGATCCAGCATCCTGCCGTTGATGCGCCCGATGTTAAACCCTGCGTGGGTGGTTGCACTGGCCACCGACAGATCCGCCCCCAGCGTCGTGACCTGACCCACCTTACCGGCCTCCGTTGCGTCAGCGAGGTTCCATTTCACCCCCAGTTCACGCAGGCTTTTTTCACTGATGGTCACAATCTGCGCCGCCAGTTCCACCTGCTCGACGGGCAGATCCATCTGCACAGCCCAGCGCTGGAGCATATCCACCACCGTCTGGTTATCCCTGACCAGAAAACGGTTGGTGCGCTTGTCGACGGAGAGACTGCCTTTCGGGCTTAAGAGCTTTTCTGCCGCTTTTTGCAATTCGGCTGCATCCGCATAAGCAAACGGAATGCTGTGAGAGTGCAGCGGGGCGTCGAGCAGACGCTGGGCCCGCTCCTGCTCTTTACGCGTCTGTTGCTCCCGTTGCCAGGCCGCCGTATGCACATAAAAAATGCCGCCCTCTTCCCGCAATACCAGCCCGGCGCTGTTCACTACTGTCTGAAGCGCCTGTCTCCAGGGCACCCGCGTTAAATTCAGCGAAAGCGAACCGCTGACATCCGGCGACACCACCAGATTGCGATCCTCCTGCGCCACCAGCGCCTGTAATATCTGCACCACCGGGACATCATCCACCAGTAGGGTGACTGGTTTTGGCGTCGCGGCCCACAGGGGCTGGCTGAGTGCCGCCAGTAACAGCCCTATCCTTATCTTCACTTTTTTTCGTTCCTTCTCGTTGCCATGTCCATCGCTTCGGCTCGCACATGTCGCCGACATCAACGGTCAGTTGTTGTTTATCTATCGCGCTCACCCGCCAGCCTGTCGGTAACCGCACCTGCGTATTTACCCGGTGCCAGCGTTTCTGCCCGTCCTGCATAAGGCCGATATCCCTGCTGCCGCTGACTACCCCCTGATACCGCCACTGGCTGAGCTGCCCGGCTGCGCAACGCTCTTCCGGTACAGAGAAGGGATCCCGCATCCCGGTAAGGAAAAGTGGAGAAAGCAGGATCAGCAAACGGGCTTTACTGCGCATGACCGATCTCCAGTTGCAGGCTGAGGCGTAACTGTTTGCCCTGTGGGGTGATGGAAAACGCACTCACCCGCGCGTTCTCAAGCGCCAGCCGGGAAAAGAGCGCCGGGACCGCGCCCCAGGAGGCATCCAGCGCCAGCTCTCCCCCACTCTGCTGCGGCTTCCAGTACACCAGCCTTGCGCCCTCACGCTGAAAAGCCAGGGGAGAAAAGAGCCGCGAGGGCATCACTTGCGTAACCACTGCTCTCCGTCCGGCCTCTGGCCACAGCGAGGCGTTGATTCGCTTCGCACTGATGGCCTGCGCCTGAATATCGGCGTAACGCAGAGCAGCGGGCCTGAGCAGCAGTCCCCAAATTGCCCACGCAACAAGCCCCGATGCGATCAACCAGCAAAGGACGCGCCGGGAAGGACGTGCATCAGTCCAGCGTTGATACCAGATACCCACCTGCTACCTCCGGCTATGTAGTTGAAAAGAGAACATCCATCGCCCCTGGCTATCCTGTTGCATTTCGCCTGCCGGTCCGGGGTTAAATCCCGTCACCCTTTTCAGGGCATCGGTCATGGCGGAGAGCGCTGGCAGTGAGGTGGTATAGCCGGTCAGGGTCAGCGAGGGTGGCTGATAACGCAGCGCCGTCAGCCACGCCTGCCGGGGCATTGCGCTGGCAAGGGACTCCAGCGCAGGTTGCCAGGCCGGATCAGACGGCAGCGAAGGGGTTTTCTGCCCCGCTGACTGCGGCTGACGGGCTCTCAATACTTTCTGTACCGCACGTGTCCCGGCCAGTTCGCTCTGCAACGCCTGTAACGCGAGAGTCTGCGTCGCCCGCAGGCTGATACTCCCCGCCAGCATCACCAGCCATGAGCCAGCAAACAGCAGCCCCCAGAAACGCAGGCGCTGATTACGTTGCTGCCGACGCCAGGGTAAAAGATTGGGCATGCTCATTACGGCGCCTCGCTCATGGCCAGCGCCAGGGCGACGGTGTAATCAGCACCGCATTCCGGCAACGGCGGCTGGCACAGCGTCACCGCTTCCCAGGGATCGCGGGCAGCATCAAACACGGCGATATCAGAAGGAGAAAGCGCAAGCAGCGCCGCCAGTTCATTCACCGTCGCCGCTTCTGTGGTGTAGCGCCGCCCCCATTGGTGACGCATCGCCCATAGCCACTGGTGTTGATCTCTCCAGGCGACGCACCGGGCGGGGGCAACAGCAGAGAGAAGATTAGCCAGCGCGCCGGCATCCGGGGCGATTGCTGCCAGACGCAAACGCAGCGCGTTCGCCAGCGTCAACAGGGTATCGACCTCTCTGTTTTGCGCTGCGGTAACCTGAAAAGTGTTGCTGAACGTATCCTGCGCGTAGTCAAAGCAGAGCGTATCGGCGGGCATCTCCAGCTCACGCGCTAATGCGGCGCCTACCCAGGTGAGCTGTTCGCTGTCACGCAAGGTAACGGATGGACGGGGCAACGCGCGTTGCAGAACGCGCGTCGCCGGAAATGAGAGAAATACCCGATGCGAGTGCGGCAATGTTTTCCGCCAGCCACGTAATGCGTTAACCAGCTGTTCTGGCTTAAGTATTTTGCCTTCCCCGATAACGCCGTCCGACAGCGGTACCGCCCACCAGCGCCGTAAACGCCAACCGGCCCGCTCTCTGGTCAGCGCTACCGCAACCACCTTATCCTGTTGAATATGAACGCCTGTTTGCCACGTTTTAAAAGCCATGCTTCACGATCTCCTTATCGCCCGTCGGAGTGACGGCTATATCAATGAATCAGGCTTGCCTTTATACTACCGCGCGATTGTTTAGAAACTGCCCAGGCTAAACCAAATGGGAAATCTCCGGTGAAGTTCGTAAAGTATTTATTGATCCTTGCAGTCTGTTGCATTCTGCTGGGAGCAGGCTCGATTATTGGTTTGTACAAATATGTCGAGCCGCAACTCCCTGATGTCGCCACGCTTCGTGATGTGCGGCTTCAGATCCCTATGCAGGTCTATAGCGCCGATGGTGAACTGATGGCGCAATACGGCGAGAAACGTCGTATCCCTCTGACCTTAAATCAAATTCCACCCGTGATGGTGAAGGCTTTTATCGCCACCGAGGACAGCCGTTTTTACGAGCACCACGGTGTCGATCCGGTCGGTATTTTCCGTGCGGCAAGCGTGGCGCTGTTCTCCGGTCATGCCTCTCAGGGGGCAAGTACCATTACCCAGCAGCTGGCGCGTAACTTCTTCCTCAGCCCGGAAAAGACGCTGATGCGTAAGATCAAAGAGGTGTTCCTCGCGATCCGCATTGAGCAACTGCTGAGCAAAGACGAGATCCTTGAGCTTTACCTCAACAAGATCTATCTGGGCTACCGCGCCTATGGCGTAGGGGCTGCGGCTCAGGTCTATTTTGGTAAGCCGATCGATCAGCTCACGCTGAGCGAAATGGCGACCATTGCCGGCCTGCCAAAAGCGCCATCCACGTTTAACCCGCTCTACTCGCTGGACCGCGCCACCGCGCGCCGTAACGTGGTGCTGTCGCGTATGTTGAGCGAAGGCTATATCAGCCAGTCTGAGTACGATAAGGCGCGCAGCGACGTTATTGACGCCAATTACCATGCGCCGGAAATCGCCTTCTCTGCACCGTATCTTACTGAAATGGTTCGCCAGGAGATGGTGAGTCGCTACGGTGATAAAGCGTATGAAGATGGTTATCGCGTCTATACCACCGTGACCCGCAAGGTGCAGCAGGCTGCCCAGCAGGCGGTGCGTAATAACGTGATGGATTACGATATGCGTCACGGCTATCGCGGCCCGTCCAACGTGCTGTGGAAAGTGGGTGAAGGCGCATGGGACAGTAAAAAAATCACGGATTCCCTGAAAGCGCTGCCGACCTATGGCCCGCTGCGTCCGGCGGTCGTCACCCAGGCCGATCCACAGGAAGCAGTGGCGATGATGGCCGATGGCACATCCGTTTCGCTGCGCATGGAGGGTGTCCGCTGGGCGCGTCCATACCGTTCTGACACCCTTCAGGGGCCTACGCCACGTAAAGTGACCGATGTCGTACAAACCGGACAACAAATCTGGGTGCGTCAGGTCGGCGATGCCTGGTGGCTGGCGCAGGTGCCGGACGTAAACTCTGCGCTGGTTTCCATCAATCCGCAGAACGGCGCCGTGATGGCGCTGGTTGGCGGGTTCGATTTCAACCAGAGCAAATTTAACCGCGCGACCCAGGCGCTGCGTCAGGTTGGTTCGAACATCAAACCGTTCCTGTATACCGCGGCGATGGATAAGGGGCTGACTCTCGCCAGCATTCTCAACGACGTGCCAATTTCCCGCTGGGATGCCGGTGCGGGCTCTGACTGGCAGCCGAAGAACTCTCCGGCGCAATACGCTGGCCCTATCCGCCTGCGCCAGGGCCTTGGCCAGTCGAAGAACGTGGTCATGGTTCGCGCGATGCGTGCGATGGGCGTGGATTATGCGGCAGAGTATCTGCAACGCTTTGGCTTCCCGGCGCAAAACATCGTTCATACTGAATCTCTGGCGCTCGGCTCCGCGTCCTTTACGCCGCTCCAGGTTGCGCGTGGCTACTCGGTGATGGCGAACGGCGGCTTCCTGGTCGATCCGTATTTCATCAGCAAAATCGAGAACGATCAGGGCGGCGTACTGTTTGAAGCGAAACCGAAAATTGCCTGCCCTGAATGCGATATTCCGGTGATTTACGGCGACACGCCAAAATCCAATGTCCTGGAAAACAAGGATATGGAAGATGTGGCGATCTCTCAGGAACGTCAGAATCTGGCGGTGCCGCAGCCTCAGCTGGAACAGGCCAATCAGGCGCTGGTCGCCCAGAGTGGCGCGCAGGAGTATGCCCCGCACGTGATCAGCACGCCGCTGTCGTTCCTGATTAAGAGCGCACTGAACACCAACATCTTTGGCGAACCGGGCTGGCAAGGCACCGGCTGGCGAGCGGGCCGCGATTTGCAGCGCCACGACATCGGCGGCAAAACCGGGACAACCAACAGTTCAAAAGATGCCTGGTTCTCAGGTTATGGCCCGGGGGTTGTCACCTCCGTCTGGATTGGTTTTGACGATCACCGCCGCGATCTGGGGCGCACCACCGCCTCTGGCGCGATTAAAGATCAGATTTCCGGATACGAAGGCGGCGCGAAGAGTGCGCAACCTGCCTGGGATGCATACATGAAGGCCGTTCTCGAGGGCGTACCAGAGCAGCCGCTAACGCCTCCACCGGGCGTGGTGACGGTGAATATCGACCGCAGTACCGGACAGCTCGCGAATGGCGGTAACAGCCGTGCCGAGTATTTCATCGAGGGCACTCAGCCAACCACGCAGGCAGTGCATGAGGTGGGTACGGAATTGATTGATAACGGCGAAACGCACGAGCTGTTCTGACGCCAACAAAAAAGCCGGGTGGCGACTACGCCTGACCCGGCCTACAACATCAATGCAAAACGGCAACCTTCGGTTGCCGTTTTTAATGGTGGCGCTACAAACGTCCCTGTCCCTTCAGCCACTCCCGCACCAGGAACAGTGCGCTCACGTTGCGCGCCTCGTTAAAGTCAGGATCTTCCAGCAAATCCATCAGATGAGCCAGCGGCCAGCGAACCTGCGGCAGCGGTTCCGGCTCGTCTCCTTCCAGCGATTCAGGATAGAGATCTTCCGCGACAACGATGTTCATTTTGCTGGAGAAATAGGACGGTGCCATGCTCAGCTTTTTCAGGAACGTCAGCTCTTTCGCGCCAAAACCGACCTCTTCTTTCAGCTCCCGGTTTGCCGCTTCAAACACCGTTTCGCCCGGATCGATCAGTCCTTTGGAGAAACCCAGCTCGTAGGATTCTGTGCCCACGGCGTATTCACGAATGAGGATCAGGTGCTCGTCGACGATGGGCACAATCATCACCGCTTCACGCGAGGAGGGGCGCATACGCTCATAAACACGACGCACACCGTTGCTGAACTCCAGATCCACGCTTTCGACATTAAACAGACGCGATTTCGCGACGGTTTCAACATTCAGAATGGTGGGCTTTTGTAAGGGTTTGGTCATCTTGACGGGTCTTTGCTGGGTGAACTGGCTTTATTGTGCGATACGCCGCACGGTTTCGGCAATGTCAATTGCTCTTTATTTACATTTATGCAACGTAACTGTAGGCGATTCTCATTTCAAAACAAATGTCAAGAGGTTGAAATGTTTCCAGGAATTTGCTGATATCGCGCCGGAACAGGCTTTGTTATCATTACCGGTCACTGGGATGCGCGTCAACATGCTCAAGTTAGACTCCATACTTGCCGATAGCCGACCACAGAATCTCATTCATTGTACAAAAGGTGCGACTGACAACACCTGTAAGAAGATAAGTAAGATGGGGAAAGCATGAGCACCATTTTGATTTTTCTCGCTGCTGTGCTGGCCTGCGCGTCGATTGCGGTGTGGGTATTCAGGCGCCGCGTACATCGCCGTTATCGGCTGCCCTTTTTGAACGCGTTTGCCGGGGCAAACACGCGCAAGCTTTCGCCAGAGGAACGCAGCACCGTTGAGCAGTATCTCGACACGCTGAACCGATCCCGGCTTTCGCCTGGCCCTACCGGCGCCAGCGCCGCCCCCGTATCGCTCAACCTGAACGCCCAAAGTGACACCGTTCTGTGCGTAACGCGCTCCATTACCCGCTACGGTATTACAACCGACGATCCCAACAAGTGGCGTTACTATCTCGACTCTGTTGAAGTGCACCTGCCTCCCTTCTGGGAGCAGTATATTAACGACGAAAACAGCGTCGAGCTCATCCATACCGATACGCTGCCGCTGGTTATCTCCCTCAATGGTCATACTCTGAGCGAATATGTTCAGGAAGCGCCACGCTTTGCGCTGGAACGCGCAAGCGGAACGCAGGCCTCTATTCGCGGTGAAGAGACTGAGCAGATCGAACTGCTGAACATCCGCCAGGAGACGCATGAAGAGTACGTCCTGAGCCGCCCGGATGGCATTCGCGAAGCGGTGTTGATTGTCGCCTCGTTCCTGCTCTTTTTCATCTGCCTGCTGACGCCGGACGTGTTTGTTCCGTGGCTCGCGGGTGGCGCAGTACTGCTTCTGGCCGCCGGGCTGTGGGGCATATTTGCTCCGCCGGCAAAAACGTCATTACGCGAAATTCACTGCCTGCGCGGAACCCCAAAACGCTGGGGACTGTTCGGTGAGAACGATCAGGAACATATCAACAATATCTCGCTCGGGATCATCGATCTTATCTATCCGCGCCACTGGCAGCCGTGGATAGCGCAGGACCTTGGCCACAAAACGGATATTGATATCTATCTCGACCGCCACGTTGTACGCCAGGGGCGCTACTTATCCCTGCACGACGAAGTGAAAAACTTCCCGCTTCAGCACTGGCTCCGCAGCGCGGTGATTGCCGGTGGTGCCGCGTTAATCTTCGTCATGCTGCTGCTCTTCGTGCCGCTGGATATGCCGATTAAATTTACCCTGTCGTGGATCAAAGGGGCGCAAACTGTGGAAGCCACCAGCGTACAGCAGCTCGAAGAAGCGGGTGTACGCGTGGGAGATACGTTGCGCCTCAAAGGCACCGGGATGTGTAATATCCACACGCCGGGCGCCTGGAACACGCGCCAGAACTCGCCGTTCGCGCCGTTCGACTGCTCTCAGATCATCTGGAATGACGCCTCTCCGCTGCCGCTGCCGGAATCAGATGTGGTCAACAAGGCCACTGCGCTCACCCAGACGATTAATCGCCAGCTCCATCCAAAACCGGATGATGATTCTCGCGTCAGCCCTGCCCTGCGTTCGGCTATTCAGAAGTCGGGCATGGTACTGCTGGATGACTTTGGCGAAATCGTCCTGAAAACAGAGGATCTCTGTTCCGCCCAGGATGACTGTATCCGGCTCAAGAACGCGCTGGTCAATCTCGGCAACAGCAAAGACTGGGACGCGCTGGTGAAACGGGCCGAAGCGGGACGCCTGGACGGTGTGAACGTGCTTCTGCGTCCGGTCAGCGCCGAGTCGCTGGATAACCTGGTGGCGACCTCTACCGCCCCCTTCGTGATGCGTGAAACCACCCGTGCCGCCCAGGCGCTTAACAGCCCGGCGCCCGGCGGTTTTGTGATTGCCAGCGATGAAGGCAGCGACCTGGTAGATCAACCTTATCCGCAGGTTTCGCTGTATGACTATCCTGCCCAGGAGCAGTGGAGCGAATTCCAGCGTCTGGCGCAGATGCTGATGCAGACGCCATTCAGCGCGGAAGGGATCGTCACCACCCTCTTTACCGACGCCAACGGCACGCGTCATATTGGCCTGCACCGTATGCCGGATAGCGCTGGCCTGTGGCGCTATATAGGGACATCCCTGCTGCTGATTGCAATGCTGGCGTGCATTGTCTGGAACGGTTATCAGGCCGTACGCCGCTATCAGCGTTCCCGCACGCGGCTGGCAGAAATCCAGGCCTACTACGAAAATTGCCTGAACCCGAAACTGATCTCCTCTTCCGAGAGCCTGATCGGATAACGTCCCTGCGCGACAAGTTGTGCTACCCTGTCGCGCACGTTTCTTCTGGCTGGAGTTCCCCCTTATGCATCTTAATATCGACTGGCAGGCGGTCGATACCGTCCTGCTTGATATGGACGGCACGCTGCTTGATCTCGCCTTTGATAACTATTTCTGGCAAAAGCTGGTCCCGGAAACATACGGTGAACAGCAGGGGATCTCCCCGGCGGAAGCGCAGGAATTCATTCGTTCGCAATATAGCGCGGTGCAGCATACGCTAAACTGGTACTGTCTTGACTACTGGAGCGAGCGACTCGGTTTGGATATTTGTGCCATGACCACCGCCCAGGGCGCACGCGCTGTACTGCGCGACGATACGGTCCCGTTCCTGGATGCGCTGAAAGCCTGCGGTAAGCGCCGCATTTTGCTGACGAATGCTCATCCCCATAACCTGGCCGTGAAGCTGGAACATACCGGTCTTGCTTCACACCTTGATTTATTGCTTTCCACCCACACATTTGGTTATCCGAAAGAGGATCAGCGGTTGTGGCATGCCGTGGTGGAAGAGACCGGTTTACAGCCTGAACGCACGCTGTTTATTGACGACAGCGAGCCGATTCTGGATTCTGCGGCCGCTTTTGGCATTCGCTATTGTCTGGGCGTGACTAATCCGGATTCCGGCCTGGCTGAAAAAAGCTATCTGCGACATCCGGGGCTGAACGACTATCGCCGGATGATCCCCTCACTCACCGTGAAGGAGACGCCATGAAAGAAAAACCCTCTGATGGGGTAAGACTGGATAAATGGCTGTGGGCCGCCCGTTTTTACAAAACGCGCGCCCTTGCCCGTGAAATGGTTGATGGCGGAAAGGTGCATTACAACGGTCAGCGCAGCAAACCGAGCAAGCTGGTTGAACTGAATGCCACGCTAACGCTTCGCCAGGGCAACGATGAGAAAACGGTGGTGGTGAAAGCCATTACCGAGCAGCGGCGGCCCGCAACCGAAGCCGTTTTGCTGTATGAAGAGACGGCCGAAAGCATAGAGAAGCGCGAGAAAACCGCGCTGGCGCGCAAGATGAATGCGCTGACCATGCCTCACCCGGACCGGCGACCGGATAAAAAAGAGCGCCGCGATCTGATGAAATTTAAACACGGTGAGAGCGAGTAACCCTCACCTGCACGAGAGATGAAAATGGCCCAACACGACCAATTACACCGCTATCTGTTTGAACAATTCGCCGTGCGCGGCGAGCTGGTCACCGTATCCGAAACCTGGAAACAGATTCTGGAAAACCACAACTACCCGCTGCCGGTGAAAACCCTGTTGGGCGAACTGCTGGTTGCCACCAGCCTGCTGACCGCCACGCTGAAGTTCGCTGGCGATATTACCGTTCAGTTGCAGGGTGATGGCCCGATGTCGCTGGCGGTGATCAACGGCAATAACCAGCAGCAGATGCGCGGCGTGGCGCGCGTTCAGGGCGATATCCCTGAAAATGCGGATCTGAAAACGCTGGTCGGAAATGGCTACCTGGTTATCACGATCTCGCCTGAAGAGGGTGAGCGCTATCAGGGCGTTGTCGGTCTGGAAGGCGACACGCTTGCCGCCTGCCTGGAAGATTACTTCATGCGTTCCGAACAGCTGCCAACCCGCCTGTTCATCCGCACCGGTGAAGTGGATGGTCAGCCTGCTGCCGGTGGTATGCTGCTTCAGGTTCTGCCTGCGCAGGATGCGCAGACCAATGATTTCGAGCATCTGGCAACGTTGACGGAAACCATCAAAGCGGAAGAGTTGTTCACCCTGTCGGCGACCGACGTGCTGTGGCGTCTGTACCACGAAGAAGAAGTGACGGTTTACGATCCGCAGGATGTGGAATTTAAGTGCACCTGCTCTCGCGAGCGTTGTGCTGGCGCCCTGAAAACGCTGCCGGATGAAGAGATCGACAGCATCATGGCGGAAGACGGTGAGATCGATATGCACTGTGATTACTGCGGTACGCACTACGTGTTCAATTCCATGGATATCGCGGAGATCCGCAATAACGCCTCTCCAGCGGACCCGCAGGTTCACTAAACCTCTTTCCCCTCACCCTAACCCTAACCCTCTCCCCAACGGGGAGAGGGAACTTGAACACCCTCACCCCTTTGGGTGAGGGGTAAAAAACGCCACCCAAGCTGAATCGTTTTCCCAATGTAACCCTTACGTAATTTTCTTACATGTATGCGATTACATTCACATTCTTCTGGATAAATTCACCAGAGATTAACCTTTTAAGAACATTTTCCCCATCCAAAAAGCGATTCCTGCGATAATCTGCCCGCCCTGTGACTGGAGTCGCAGCGTTTTCCGTTAGTAAGGGTTTTGACCAGATACGTAAATCTATGAGCCCCGTCGCGGTTAACATCCCCAGAAAAACCCTACAATTTCAGGCAGTACATATTGGCTAAGGAGCAGTGATATGCGTGTTAATGGTTTAACCCCGCAAGATCTCAAGGCTTATGGTATTCACGACGTCCAGGAAGTGGTCTACAACCCCGATTACGATACGCTGTATCAGGAAGAGCTCAATCCGGCACTGGAAGGATACGAGCGCGGTGTGTTGACGAACCTGGGTGCTATCGCCGTCGATACGGGTATTTTTACCGGTCGTTCGCCTAAAGATAAGTATATCGTCCGAGACGACACCACCCGCGATACGCTGTGGTGGGCTGATAAGGGCAAAGGGAAGAACGATAACAAACCGCTCTCCCCGGAAACCTGGCAGCATCTGAAAGGACTTGTCACCCATCAGCTTTCCGGCAAGCGTCTGTTTATTATTGATGCGTTCTGCGGCGCTAACGCCGACACCCGTCTCTCCGTACGGTTCATTACTGAAGTGGCCTGGCAGGCGCATTTCGTGAAGAACATGTTCATTCGTCCGACCGATGAAGAACTGCAAGACTTCACCCCTGACTTTATCGTGATGAACGGCGCGAAATGCACCAACCCGCAGTGGAAAGAGCAGGGTCTGAACTCCGAAAACTTCATCGCCTTCAACCTGACCGAGCGTATCCAGTTGATCGGCGGTACCTGGTACGGCGGCGAAATGAAGAAAGGGATGTTCTCAGTCATGAACTACCTGCTGCCGCTGCGCGGTATCGCCTCCATGCACTGCTCGGCGAACGTCGGGGAAAAAGGCGATGTAGCAGTGTTCTTCGGCCTTTCCGGCACCGGTAAAACAACGCTGTCCACCGATCCAAAACGTCGTCTGATTGGCGACGATGAACACGGCTGGGATGATGACGGCGTGTTTAACTTTGAAGGCGGCTGCTACGCGAAGACCATTCGCCTGTCGGAAGAGGCAGAGCCGGATATCTACCACGCGATTCGCCGCGATGCGCTGCTGGAAAACGTCACCGTGCGTGCCGATGGTTCTATCGACTTCGACGATGCCTCGAAAACGGAAAACACCCGCGTCTCTTACCCGATCTACCACATCGAGAACATCGTCAAGCCGGTATCGAAGGCGGGTCATGCCACGAAGGTGATTTTCCTGACCGCGGATGCGTTCGGCGTGCTGCCACCGGTTTCCCGCCTGACCGCCAGCCAGACGCAGTACCATTTCCTCTCCGGCTTTACCGCTAAACTGGCGGGTACCGAGCGCGGTGTGACCGAGCCAACCCCAACCTTCTCCGCCTGCTTCGGCGCGGCGTTCCTGTCGCTGCACCCAACGCAGTACGCGGAAGTGCTGGTGAAACGCATGCAGGCATCCGGCGCCCAGGCGTACCTGGTGAACACCGGCTGGAACGGTACGGGCAAACGTATCTCCATCAAAGATACACGCGCCATCATCGACGCGATTCTGGATGGTTCGCTGGATAACGCTGAGACCTTTACGCTGCCGATGTTCGATCTGGCGATCCCAACAGCACTGCCGGGCGTGGATACGCGTATCCTGGATCCGCGTAACACCTACGGTTCACCGGAACAGTGGCGTGAGAAGGCTGAATCGCTGGCGAAACTGTTTATCGAAAACTTCGAGAAGTATACCGACACCCCGGCCGGTGCTGCGCTGGTGAGTGCGGGACCAAGGTAAAAGCAAAAAGGCAACGAAAGTTGCCTTTTTTAATGTTTTCTCCCTCTCCCCGTGGGAGAGGGCCGGGGTGAGGGCATCAGGCCCCCCTTTTTTAACTCTCTTTCACCTGCCCCCGTAAAACCGGCACCGGTAACCACGCACGAATGCTCAAACCGCCCCGCTCGCTGGTGCCAATTTCCAGTAGTCCGTTATGGTTATCAACAATACGCTGCACAATCGCCAGGCCTAAGCCGGTTCCGCTGGTGCTGCGCGCGCTGTCGCCGCGCACAAATGGCTGGAACAGGTGCTTACGCTGCTCAGGCTTAATGCCCGGACCATCGTCTTCCACCTGGAACCAGGCGCGGTTGAGTTCCGTACCGCTGCTGACTTTGATCCAGCCGTTGCCGTACCGCGCCGCGTTGACCACCATATTCGCCACCGCGCGTTTAATGGAGAGCGGATGCATACGTACCTGAATCTCACCTGCCTGAAGGTCGGTCGCAATTTCACGTTCGTAGCCGCTTTCGGCGGCAACCACTTCGCCCAGAACCGCGTTCAGATCCGCCATCTCCATCGGCATCTCCTGCCCGGTGCGCAGGTAGTCGATAAACTGCTCGATGATGGCGTTACACTCTTCGATATCCTTGTTGATGGACTCTGCAAGATAACCATCCTGCTCGCCCATCATCTCTGTTGCCAGCCGGATACGCGTCAGCGGGGTGCGAAGGTCATGGCTGACCCCGGCCATCAGCAGCGTACGGTCGTCCGCCAGCTGTTTAACGCCTGCCGCCATGTGGTTAAACGCACGCGTTACCGAGCGCACTTCCGATGCGCCATACTCGCGCAGCGGCGGTGGGATAATACCTTTACCGACCTGCAATGCCGCATGCTCCAGGTCGACCAGCGGTCGGTTCTGGATACGAATAAACAGCCATGCGCCGCCGATGGCCAGCAGCATGATCGCCAGGGTGTATCGGAACAGCGGCGAGAAGTCGCCCTGATGAATCTCGGTGAGCGGAACACGCACCCAAATGTTGGGTGACAGCCAGGTTTTCAGCCAGACAACCGGCGAGCTTTTATTGACCTCAACGCGCACTTCCGTCGGGCCGCCAAGCTGCTGCGCCATCTGCTGACTGAGGAATTCATAGTGCTGCGCCCAGCGCAGGCCGGCATCTTCCGCCGCTTCGTTCGAGTAGAGAGAAATGCCCAGCTCACGGTAGATTTCCCGACGGAACGCCGGGGGAACAACCAACTGCGTGCCGTCCTCCAGTTGCAGTTTGTCGGTCATCAGCATACGCACTTCGTATGCCAGCACCTTATTAAACTGCTGAAGGCTCGGCAGGATTGCAAAGTTCAGCACCACCAGGTAGGTCGTCACCAGGCTGACGAATAGCAGGGTGACGATCAATAACAGCGTGCGGGCAAACGAACTTCGCGGCGAGAAGCGCATTCGCCTCATGCTTTAGAGCCGTCCGGGACAAACACGTAGCCCAGACCCCACACGGTCTGAATATAACGAGGATGCGCCGGATCTTCTTCCACCATACGGCGCAGACGAGAGATCTGCACGTCGATAGAACGCTCCATCGCGGAGTATTCACGACCACGCGCCAGGTTCATCAGCTTGTCACGGGAGAGCGGCTCACGCGGGTGACTGACCAGCGCTTTCAGCACCGCGAACTCGCCGCTGGTGAGCGGCATTGGCTCATCTTCACGGAACATTTCACGGGTGCCGAGGTTCAGTTTGAACTTACCGAATGCAATGACGGCCTCTTCCTGAGATGGCGCGCCCGGCAGCTCGTTCGCCTGACGACGCAGCACGGCGCGAATACGCGCCAGCAGTTCACGCGGGTTGAACGGCTTTGGAATGTAGTCATCAGCGCCAATCTCAAGGCCGACGATACGGTCAACTTCTTCACCCTTCGCCGTCACCATGATGATCGGCATCGGGTTGCTCTGGCTGCGCAGACGGCGGCAAATAGAGAGCCCGTCTTCGCCAGGCAGCATCAGGTCCAACACCATCAGGTGGAAGGATTCACGCGTCAGCAGACGATCCATCTGTTCCGCGTTCGCGACGCTACGAACCTGGAAGCCCTGCTCGGTCAGATAACGTTCCAGCAGCGCACGCAGGCGCATGTCGTCATCTACGACCAGAATTTTGTAGTTCTCTTGCATTGTGTGTACTCCCAAAGGTTCGGATAAGCCTGGAACAGCGTATTCTAAAAAAGTGCACGGGTTCGACCAGCAAATTCTGGTATAAATTCTAGACGAAATTGTTACAAAGCATATTTAACAGCAGCTTATCTGTTCATTTCATCACATAAATCATTATTAATCTTGTCTGTTACACTGTGCGCTACGTATTGTGCGCAAAGACAGTTAACCGGCATTAAAGGCTGCACCATGAAAACGCCTCTGATCACCCGTGAAGGGTACGAGAAACTCAAAAAAGAGATGGATTACCTGTGGCGCGAAGAGCGTCCGGAAGTGACCAAAAAAGTCACCTGGGCAGCAAGCCTGGGCGACCGCAGCGAGAATGCGGACTACCAGTACAATAAAAAGCGGCTGCGCGAAATCGATCGCCGGGTACGCTACCTGACGAAGTGCCTCGAGAATCTCAAAATTGTCGATTACTCCCCGCAGCAGGAAGGTAAAGTCTTCTTCGGCGCGTGGGTCGAAATTGAAAACGACAGCGGCGACACCCTGCGTTTTCGTATCGTCGGCTACGATGAAATTTTCGGTCGTAAGGATTACATTTCTATCGACTCACCCATGGCCCGCGCCCTGCTGAAAAAAGAGGTAGGCGATTTAGCCGTTGTCCAGACGCCTGCGGGTGAAGCAAGCTGGTACGTCAACGAAATCGAGTATGTTAAATAGTCCGAGAGCGCCCTCCCCGGCTGGCATTTTTTGGTGTCAGCCCGTATAACTATCCCCCTGATTTTCGATCCACAAGATGAACTGACCATGATGAAAGAGTCGCTCTGCCGCATTATTGCGGGTGAACTTCAGGCCAGAGCCGAACAGGTAGAAGCTGCCGTTCGCCTGCTTGATGAAGGGAACACCGTGCCGTTTATTGCACGTTATCGTAAGGAAGTCACCGGCGGTCTGGATGACACGCAGCTGCGAAACCTGGAGACCCGTCTGGGCTATCTTCGCGAGCTGGAAGACCGACGTCAGGCGATCCTCAAATCTATCGGCGAGCAGGGCAAGCTGACCAGTGACCTGGAAAAAGCCATTAACGGTACCCTGAGTAAAACCGAGCTCGAAGACCTCTATCTGCCGTACAAACCGAAGCGCCGCACGCGCGGGCAGATTGCGATCGAAGCCGGCCTTGAGCCACTGGCCGATCTGCTGTGGAACGAGCCGTCTCACGATCCGGAAACCGAAGCCGCCAAATTTATCGACGCCGATAAAGGCGTAGCGGACACCAAAGCTGCGCTGGACGGCGCGCGCTATATTCTGATGGAGCGCTTCGCCGAAGACGCGGCGCTGCTGGCCAAAGTGCGTGATTACCTGTGGAAGAACGCGCATATCGTCTCCACCGTGGTGTCCGGCAAAGAGGAAGAAGGCGCGAAATTCCGCGACTACTTCGATCACCACGAACCCATTTCTACCGCGCCGTCTCACCGCGCGCTGGCGATGTTCCGCGGCCGTAACGAAGGCGTGCTGCAACTCTCCCTGAATGCCGATCCGCAGTTTGACGAGCCGCCAAAAGAGAGTCACTGCGAGCAGATCATTATCGACCATCTGGGTCTGCGCCTGAACAACGCCCCGGCGGACAGCTGGCGCAAAGGCGTGGTGAGCTGGACCTGGCGCATCAAGGTTCTGATGCACCTCGAAACCGAGCTGATGGGCACCGTGCGCGAGCGCGCCGAAGACGAAGCGATCAACGTCTTCGCCCGTAACCTGCACGACCTGCTGATGGCGGCGCCAGCTGGCCTGCGCGCCACCATGGGTCTCGATCCGGGTCTGCGTACCGGCGTGAAGGTGGCTGTGGTTGACGGCACCGGCAAGCTGGTTGCCACCGACACCATTTACCCGCACACCGGTCAGGCAGCGAAAGCGGCTGTCGTCGTCGCCGCGCTGTGCGAGAAGTACAACGTTGAGCTGGTTGCCATCGGTAACGGTACGGCGTCCCGCGAAACCGAACGTTTCTATCTCGACGTGCAGAAGCAGTTCCCGAAAGTGACGGCGCAGAAAGTGATCGTCAGCGAAGCGGGGGCATCGGTCTACTCCGCCTCTGAGCTGGCAGCGCAGGAGTTCCCGGATCTGGACGTTTCCCTGCGCGGTGCGGTCTCTATCGCCCGTCGTTTGCAGGATCCGCTGGCGGAGCTGGTGAAGATTGACCCGAAATCCATCGGCGTGGGCCAGTATCAGCACGACGTGAGCCAGACGCAGCTGGCGCGCAAGCTGGATGCGGTAGTGGAAGACTGTGTTAACGCCGTCGGCGTGGACCTGAACACCGCTTCCGTTCCCCTGCTGACCCGCGTGGCGGGCCTGACCCGTATGATGGCGCAGAATATCGTCGCCTGGCGTGATGAGAACGGTCAGTTCCAGAACCGCCAGCAGCTGCTGAAGGTGAGCCGTCTGGGGCCAAAAGCATTTGAGCAGTGCGCGGGCTTCCTGCGCATCAATCACGGCGATAACCCGCTGGATGCCTCTACCGTTCACCCGGAAGCCTATCCAGTTGTCGAGCGTATCCTGGCCGCCACCCGGCAAGCGCTGAAAGACCTGATGGGCGACAGCAGCGCGCTGCGTAACCTGAAAGCGGTGGATTTCACCGACGAACAGTTCGGCGTGCCGACGGTCACCGACATCATCAAAGAGCTGGAAAAACCGGGCCGCGATCCGCGTCCTGAGTTTAAAACCGCGACCTTTGCTGAGGGCGTAGAAACCATGAACGACCTGCTGCCGGGCATGGTGCTGGAGGGGGCGGTAACCAACGTCACCAACTTTGGCGCATTTGTGGATATCGGCGTGCATCAGGATGGTCTGGTGCATATCTCTTCCCTCGCCGACAAGTTCGTTGAAGATCCGCACACCGTGGTCAAAGCGGGCGACATCGTGAAGGTGAAAGTGCTCGAAGTGGATCTCCAGCGCAAGCGTATTGCCCTGACCATGCGTCTGGACGAGCAGCCGGGCGACACTAACGCGCGCCGTGGCGGTAATGGCGGTGGCCGTGAACAGCAGCGTCCGGCAGCGAAAGCCGCGAAGCCACGCGGACGTGACGCACAGCCGGCGGGCAACAGCGCGATGATGGATGCGCTGGCAGCGGCGATGGGTAAGAAACGCTAATGCTGTAAATGCCCGGTGGCGCGACGCTTACCGGGCCTACGGTTTTGTAGGCCGGGCAAACGCAATGCCGCCCGGCAAGCAGGCCGCAGGGAATTAAAATAAATATGTTGTATCCATATTTAAACCACGAATTATCACCTCATTAACAAATAGCCCTCTTTTTATTTTCACCTCAATTTCGAAAATATTGAGCAAGGTCAAGCAGACCGCAAATTAATACGATTAACAACATCCCGTCACATTTTTATTATTGCTGATAAAAACTATTCTCATTATCATCGCAGTGTAGATTATTTAACCTATCGTGGAATCAGGCGCTATGCAATTCACTCCAGACAGTGCGTGGAAAATTATCGGTTTTACCCGTGAGATAAGCCCGGCCTATCGGCAGAAGCTCCTGTCACTGGGCATGCTACCCGGCTCATCATTCCAGGTTGTGCGCGTTGCGCCGTTGGGCGATCCAGTTCATATCGAAACCCGACGCGTTAATCTGGTTCTGCGTAAAAAAGACCTCGCATTAATTGAAGTTGAATCTTTATCCCGTTAACAAGCCAGCGGTTTCAGTGAGTCTATTACAATGAAAAAATTAACTATTGGCTTAATTGGCAATCCTAATTCCGGCAAGACAACCTTATTTAATCAGTTAACCGGCGCACGCCAGCGTGTGGGAAATTGGGCAGGCGTGACGGTGGAACGCAAAGAAGGCCAGTTCACCACGACAGATAATCAGGTCACGCTGGTTGATTTACCGGGGACCTATTCCCTCACCACGATTTCATCCCAGACCTCTCTCGATGAGCAAATTGCCTGCCACTATATTCTGAGCGGCGACGCGGATCTGCTTATCAACGTGGTGGATGCCTCTAACCTCGAACGAAATCTGTATCTCACGTTACAGCTGCTGGAGCTGGGTATTCCCTGCATCGTGGCGCTTAACATGCTCGACATCGCGGAGAAGCAAAAGCTGCGCATCGACGTCGATGCCCTCTCCGCCCGTCTGGGCTGCCCGGTGGTTCCGCTGGTTTCTACCCGCGCGCGCGGCATTGACGCCCTGAAGCTGGCGATTGACCGCCACACGGGCAATGCCGACGTCGAACTGGTGCACTATGCCCAGCCGCTGCTGCGCGAAGCCGGGCAGCTGGCGCAGGAGATGGACAACAGCATGCCCGCCAGACAACGTCTGTGGCTTGGCCTGCAAATGCTGGAAGGCGATATCTACAGCCGCGCCTACGCAGGCGATGCGGCGGATAAGCTGGACGTCGCACAGGCTCGCCTGAGCGACGAGCTGGATGACCCGGCCCTGCACATTGCGGATGCGCGCTATCAGGCCATTGCCGCTATCTGTGACGTGGTCAGCAATGCATTAACCGCTGAACCCAGCCGCTTCACCGCCGCCGTGGATAAGATTGTGCTCAACCGCTTCCTCGGTTTACCGATCTTTTTACTGGTGATGTATGTGATGTTCCTGCTCGCCATTAACATCGGCGGTGCATTGCAACCTATCTTTGATGGCGGCTCTGTCGCTATCTTCGTGCACGGTATTCAGTGGCTGGGCTACACCCTCCACTTCCCGGAATGGTTGACCATCTTCCTTGCGCAGGGGATCGGCGGCGGGATCAATACCGTCCTGCCGCTGGTGCCGCAGATCGGCATGATGTACCTGTTCCTCTCCTTCCTTGAGGATTCCGGTTACATGGCGCGCGCCGCCTTCGTGATGGACCGCCTGATGCAGGCGCTGGGGCTGCCGGGCAAATCCTTCGTGCCGCTGATTGTCGGCTTTGGCTGTAACGTGCCGTCAGTCATGGGCGCGCGTACGCTGGATGCCCCGCGCGAACGCCTGATGACCATCATGATGGCGCCGTTCATGTCCTGCGGCGCGCGGCTGGCGATCTTCGCGGTCTTTGCCGCGGCGTTCTTTGGTCAGGAAGGAGCGCTGGCCGTCTTTTCCCTGTATGTGCTGGGTATCGTGATGGCTATTCTCACCGGCCTGATGCTGAAGCACACCATCATGCGTGGCGAAGCGTCGCCGTTCGTGATGGAACTGCCGGTTTATCACGTTCCGCATCTGAAAAGCCTGATTATTCAGACATGGCAGCGCCTGAAGGGCTTCGTTCTGCGCGCCGGTAAGGTGATTGTGGTGGTCAGCATTTTCCTGAGCGCCCTGAACAGCTTCACTCTGAGCGGCCAGGCCGCGGACAACATTAATGACTCTGCCCTGGCCTCCGTCAGCCGGATCATTACGCCGGTCTTCAAACCGATTGGCGTTCAGGAAGACAACTGGCAGGCAACCGTGGGCCTGTTCACCGGCGCGATGGCAAAAGAGGTGGTTGTCGGCACCCTGAACACGCTTTACACCGCGGAAAACATCCAGGAAGAGGAGTTTAATCCGGCAGCGTTCAACCTCGGCGATGAACTGCTTGGCGCGGTGGAAGAAACCTGGCAGAGCCTGAAAGACACCTTCAGCCTGAGCGTACTGGCGAACCCGATTGAAGCCAGCAAAGGCGACGGCGAAATGGCGACCGGAGCAATGGGCGTGATGGGCCAGAAATTTGGCAGCGCGTCGGCGGCCTACAGCTACCTGATCTTCGTCCTGCTCTATATTCCGTGCATCTCGGTCATGGGCGCCATTGCCCGTGAGTCCAGCCGCGGCTGGATGGGCTTCTCCATTCTGTGGGGGCTGAACATTGCCTACTCGCTGGCGACCGTGTTTTATCAGGCCGTCAATTACAGCCAGCATCCGCGCTACAGCCTGGTCTGTATCCTCGCGGTGATCCTGTTTAACGTGATGGTGATTGGCCTGCTGCGCCGGGCGCGTAGCCGCGTTGACGTTAACCTGCTGGCAACGCGCAAAACCCCGACGACCTGCTGTAGCAGCCCTGCGGGCGACTGTCACTAAGGGGAAGAAAGATGGCATCGTTGATTCAGGTTCGTGACTTACTGGCGTTACAGGGGCGAATGGAGGCGAAGCAGCTCAGCCTCAGCCTGCATACGCCGCAGCCGATGATCGATGCCATGCTGGAAAGGCTGGAGGCCATGGGGAAAGCCGTGCGCATTCAGGAAGAGCCGGACGGTTGTCTGTCCGGCAGTTGTAAGAGTTGTCCTGAAGGTAAAGCCTGTCTCAGGGAGTGGTGGACGCTTCGCTGATAAAACCGGACAGCGCCGAACAAAACTCAGCAGGATGAGAGATGAACGGCGCATGTGCCGCTTTGGCAACCACCATTGATTTACTCTCCGGCCACAGCGCATCCAGCAGCGGAACCACCTTGCGCGGAACCAGTCCATCCAGATAGCCATAAATACGCAGATGCGGCACCGTTAACGACGCCAGCGGCTCGCGCAGATCGGCCGTTTTCAGGATCTCCAGCCCTCCGTTCAGCACCTCAACCTCCGGCATCGGCAGAGAAAGCACCGTCTGCTTCAGCGTCCGCGCATCCTGACGGGCGGTTTCTGTTCCCATCGTCTGTAATGCCAGGAAACGCTCCACCGTCCGCTGGAAGTCTTCGCTCAGTTGATGCTGGAACCCGGCCAGCACCTCAGGTTTGATGCCCGGCCACGCCTCGCGGGCGCTGAAACAGGGTGATGAGGCAACGGTGATCAGCGCCTGGACCCGTTCAGGATGGCGCAGCGCAATCTGGCTTGCCACCAGCCCGCCCAGGCTCCAGCCGAGCCAGACGGCTTTTTGCGGCGCCGCTTCCAGAACCTGCTCCGCCATGTCGTCGAGCGTCATCGCGCCGTAGCCGTGGCTGCGGCCATAGCCCGGTAGATCCACCAGGTGTACCGTGAATTGCGAGGCCAGTTCCTCACTTATGCAACGCCACACTTCGGCGTTCAGTCCCCATCCGTGCAGCAGCACAAGATGACAATTTCCCGTCCCAACGGTCTGCCACCACAGCGTCTTCATCAGTTAACGTTCTCTTTTTTCACATGGAGGTTGCGTATGCTAACAGTGCCCGGCTTGTGCTGGCTATGCCGAATGCCACTTGCGATGAGCGCGTGGGGCGTCTGTTCCGTTTGCACGCGAGCACTGGGTTACCTGAAGGGCTGTCCGCAATGCGGCTTGCCTGCCGTAAGCCAGACGCTCCCCTGCGGCCGTTGCCTGAAAAAAGCGCCGCCGTGGAGCGCGCTGGTGGCGGTAGATGATTACGTTTTGCCGCTGAGTCGTCTGGTTCATCAGTTTAAGTTTTCCAGCCAGACTGCACTGGCGCAGCCCCTGGCACGCCTGTTGTTACTGGCGGTATTACAGGCGCGAAGAACGCGCGGGCTGCCGCCGGTCGACACGCTTGTGAACGTGCCACTGTTTCAGCGTCGGCACTGGCGGCGGGGATACAATCAGAGCGACCTGCTGTGCCGTCCGCTCGCCCACTGGCTGGGTTGCCGGTACCCAGCCTCTGCGCTGAAACGTACTCATGCCACTGCCGTTCAGCACCGGCTCAACGCCCGGTCGCGCAAAAGGAACCTGAAAAACGCCTTTCGCCTTGAATTGCCGGTCAACGGCCTCCATATCGCGATTGTGGATGATGTCGTCACCACGGGCAGTACCGTGGCTGAACTTTCCCGACTGCTTTTGCAAAGCGGCGCCGCGTCAGTTCAGGTATGGTGTCTGTGCCGTACCTTGTAGCCCTTCTTCAATGGGCGTATGATTATACCCAGGTAATTTAGTCAACTATTAGGCCAAAGCTATGATCCGTATTTCCGATTCTGCACAAGCGCACTTTGCCAAACTGCTGGCAAATCAGGAAGAAGGGACGCAGATCCGCGTGTTTGTGATCAATCCAGGCACTCCGAATGCAGAATGTGGTGTCTCTTATTGTCCTCCGGATGCTGTGGAAGCAACTGACACTGCCCTTAAATTTGAACAGCTCACCGCGTACGTTGATGAGCTGAGCGCGCCGTATCTTGAAGATGCGGAGATTGATTTCGTCACTGACCAGCTGGGTTCTCAGCTGACGCTGAAGGCGCCAAACGCGAAGATGCGTAAAGTTTCTGACGATGCCCCGCTGATGGAGCGTGTGGAATATCTGCTGCAATCGCAGATCAACCCGCAGCTGGCCGGCCACGGGGGACGTGTTTCCCTGATGGAAATCACCGAAGATGGTCTGGCGATCCTGCAATTCGGCGGCGGCTGTAACGGCTGCTCCATGGTTGATGTAACCCTGAAAGAAGGGATCGAGAAGCAGCTGCTGAACGAATTTCCGGAACTGAAAGGCGTGCGCGATCTGACCGAGCACCAGCGCGGCGAGCACTCTTACTACTGATTCAGTCCCCGTCTGTATTGCCCGGTGGCGCTGCGCTTACCGGGCCTACTTTTTCTTGCCTCCCCCTCTGTATGTTGACCTGCGTCTCATAATTCAAATTTTGCCTCCCTGGGTGATTCTCAATCACCGCATGTTACCCGTATCATTCTCGTGGGCACTCAACACCCTTATAACAGCCGACTAAACTTAACGTTTTCGCAGGCATCAGTATGAGTGCCGTTAACACTCTGTTCCCAGTTGGGACAACCGGAATTTGTCGTTGAAACAATGACGTTACCCATAACAATTCAAAGGCCAGGTCAATCATGCCATTAGTCATCGTCGCTATCGGTGTTGTGTTATTACTGCTCTTGATGATCCGCTTCAAAATGAACGGATTTATCGCTCTGGTTCTGGTGGCACTTGCAGTCGGTCTGATGCAGGGAATGCCGCTGGTTAAAGTTATCAGCTCCATTAAAGCCGGTGTCGGCGGTACGCTCGGCAGCCTGGCGCTGATCATGGGCTTCGGCGCCATGCTCGGTAAAATGCTCGCGGACTGCGGTGGCGCACAGCGTATTGCCACCACGCTGATCGACAAATTTGGTAAGAAGAACATTCAATGGGCGGTGGTGTTAACCGGTTTTACCGTCGGTTTCGCGCTGTTCTATGAAGTGGGCTTCGTGCTGATGCTGCCGCTGGTGTTCACCATCGCCGCTGCCGCCAACATCCCGCTGCTGTTCGTGGGTGTGCCGATGGCTGCGGCGCTGTCCGTCACCCACGGTTTCCTGCCGCCGCACCCGGGCCCAACGGCTATCGCCACCATCTTCCATGCCGATATGGGTAAAACCCTGCTGTTTGGTACGATTCTGGCGATCCCGACGGTGATTCTGGCAGGCCCGGTGTATGCGCGCTTCCTGAAAGGCATTGATAAGCCTATCCCGGAAGGGCTGTACAGCGCCAAAACCTTTACTGAAGAAGAGATGCCAGGCTTTGGCGTCAGCGTCTGGACCTCACTGGTACCGGTGATCCTGATGGCGATGCGTGCCATAGCAGAGATGGTTCTGCCGAAAGGTCACGCGTTCCTGTCCGTTGCGGAGTTCCTGGGCGACCCGGTGATGGCTACGCTGATTGCGGTCCTGATCGCCATGTTCACCTTCGGTCTTAACCGTGGCCGTTCCATGGATCAGATCAACGACACGCTGACTTCTTCCATCAAAATCATTGCCATGATGCTGCTGATCATCGGCGGTGGCGGCGCGTTCAAGCAGGTGCTGGTCGACAGCGGCGTGGATAAATACATCGCTGCCATGATGCATGAAACCAACGTCTCCCCGCTGCTGATGGCATGGTCTATCGCCGCGGTGTTGCGTATCGCGCTGGGCTCTGCGACCGTTGCGGCGATTACCGCGGGCGGTATCGTTGCGCCGCTGATTGCGACCACGGGCGTAAGCCCTGAGCTGATGGTTATCGCGGTTGGTTCCGGGAGCGTGATTTTCTCCCACGTGAACGATCCGGGCTTCTGGCTGTTCAAGGAGTACTTCAACCTGACCATCGGTGAAACCATCAAGTCCTGGTCCGCGCTGGAAACCATTATTTCGGTGTGCGGTCTGGTCGGGGTGCTGCTGTTGAATATGGTGGTTTGATGTATTAAGTCGGGTGGCGGCTATGCCTTACCCGACCTACTTAATGCACGTAGGCCCGGTAAGCGTTAGCGCCACCGGGCAATAAAAAACCCGCCACTGGCGGGTTTTTTATCACTTCTTCGCGGCTGCTTTTCGCCGTTTATCCAAATCCTTAATCAACCTGTTCACCCCGTCATCGGCAAACATCGCTTCAAGCGTTGTGGACAGCTTGCGACGCCAGTTTTTGTACTGATAGCTGGTGCCGGGGATGTTTACCGGCTCCGCCATATCAATCCAGTCTTCCGGTTGCAGACCGAGCAACGCGCTGTTGCTGTCGGCAATATAGCGCTGTAAGCCACGGTTAAGCGTTGGCGTCATCGACATCAGCGACGCCTTATGCCCGGCGCGCTTCGGCAGACAGCCATGCTTATGCAGCGCATCCAGCAACCCCTGCTTCGCCAGCTCGCGATCCTGATACAGCCCACGCAGAACCTCTTCATCCGGGTAGAGACCCAGCGTTTTGCCGAGCGTCAGGTCGCCGCTTTCCCAGTAGCCTCTGAGCGTAGGAAGATCATGCGTCGTCGCGACTGCCATTGACTGTTCAGGGTACGCTTTCGGCGCGCGGAAGGTTTTCTCATGGTCGTTTTCAAAATAGAGCACTTTGTAGGAGTAAACCCCGCTGTCGCGGAGCTTGCTGACAATTTCCACCGGCACGGTACCGAGATCTTCGCCAATCACCATGCACTGATGACGTTTACTCTCCAGCGCGAGGATTGAGAGCAGGTCGTCCACCGGATACTGCACGTACGCCCCGTGGTCAGCCGTTTCACCGTACGGGATCCACCACAGGCGCAGCACGGACATCACGTGGTCGATACGCAACGCGCCGCAGTTCTGCATGTTAGCGCGTAGCAGGTCGATAAACGGCTCGTAGGCACGCGCCGCCATCACGTGCGGATCCATCGGTGGCAAGCCCCAGTTCTGACCAAGCGGGCCAAGAATGTCCGGCGGCGCCCCCACAGAAGCTTTCAGGCAGTAAAGTTCACGGTCACACCAGGTTTCCGCCCCGCCTTCCGCCACGCCGACGGCCAGATCGCGATACAGCCCGATCGGCATGTTATAGCCCTGGCTCACCTGCCAGCAGGCGGCAAACTGGCTGTACGCCAGCCACTGCAACCAGAGATAGAAATCCACCTCGTCGGCATGCGTCTCACAGAACGCCTTCACTTCCGGGGTATCCACGGACTGATACGCTTCCGGCCACACCGGCCAGCCCCAGCGCATCTCGTCCTCCTGAACCTGATACGCATGCAGCGCATCAAACGCTGCCTGCCAGTAAAGGCTCTCGCCTTCCTGCATTACAAACTGGCGGAAGGCTGCCATCTGCTCGTCGTCACGCTTCGCAAAGCCCTTCCAGGCCAGACGCAGAGCCGCCATTTTCAGCGCGGTAACGGAGGCGTAATCAACCCAGTCCGCATCGCGGGCCTGTTTCAGCAGCTGTTGGGTGGTCTCAAGCTTCCACCACGCCTGCGCCTCTTTGCTGTTTTTGAAATCGTCTAACGCGTTAACGTCGATGTAAATCACGTTCAGCCAGCGACGGGAAGACGGGCTGTACGGGCTGGCGCTTTCCGGATTCGCCGGATAGAGGGCGTGGATCGGGTTGAGGCCGATGAACGCGCCGCCGCGCTCACCAACAGATGCCAGCATCTTTTTCAGGTCGCCAAAATCGCCAATGCCCCAGTTGCTGTCCGAACGCAGGGTATAGAGCTGCACGCAGGCGCCCCACAGCTTTTTGCCTTCACGCAGCGCCTGCGGCTCATAGCAGCGCTTTGGCGCCACAATCACCCGACAGTGAAAACGCTGGTCGTCCCGGGTCAGCGTAAGCGTGTGGTAGCCCTCCGGCAGCTTCGCCGGAAGGTTGAGGGTTTTGCCGCCGGTGGCATGGCCTTTGTGCTGATGCCCCTCTTCGGTGGTGAGCAGCCAGCTGAACTCGCCGCGCCCTTCCACCGCCAGCGGCATCTTTTTGCCCGCGGTAAAGACCTTGACGTTCGGCACCGGCGCACCCGACGCTTTCGCGTCGGTTTTGTGCATGGCATCCAGCAAACGTCTTTTGGTGTCCGCACCAATAGACTGCGGTTTGCCGTGCGCATTGATGTAACTGAGGCTAATTCCCGCCGCCTGCGCGGCACTGTCCAGACGTTTACTCTCCATCGCGCTTCCTTAGCGTTTTGCCTGCCAGATACGAGCCTGATAATCACGGATTGAGCGGTCAGAGCTGAACATACCGCAGCGCGCGGTGTTCAGGATACACGCGCGGGTCCAGGCATCCTGGTCGCGATACAGCACGTCGACCTGCTTCTGCGCTTCAACGTAAGCCGAGAAGTCAGCCATCACCAGGTACGGGTCGCCGCCCTGTTTGTCCATGCTGTGCAGCATCTGGTCAAACGCGTGCTTGTCGCCGTCGCTGTACTTCCCGCTTTCCAGCTCTTTGAGCACCGCATCCAGCACTTTATCTTTTTTACGCCATTTCACCGGGTCGTACCCTTTGGCTTTGATGGCTTTCACTTCTTCAACAGTATGGCCGAAGATAAAGATGTTCTCTTCGCCGACCTTCTCGGCAATTTCGACGTTCGCACCGTCCAGCGTGCCGACGGTCAGCGCGCCGTTCAGGGCCAGCTTCATGTTGCCGGTACCGGACGCTTCTTTACCGGCGGTAGAGATCTGCTCGGAAATATCCGCCGCCGGGATCAGCATTTCAGCCGCAGAAACGCAGTAGTCCGGCAGGAACACCACCTTCAGCTTGTCGCCCACTTTCGGATCGCTGTTGATCGCCGCCGCCACTTTATTAATGGCAAGGATAATGTTTTTCGCCAGGTAGTAGCCCGGCGCCGCTTTCGCACCGAACAGGAACACGCGCGGGACGCGGTCGGCCTGCGGGTTCTCGCGGATCTCTTTGTACAGCGCCAGAATGTGCAGCAGGTTCAGGTGCTGACGTTTGTACTCGTGCAGTCGTTTGATCTGGATATCGAAAATCGCATTCGGGTTGATCTCAATTCCGGTGCGCATTTTCACAAACTCGGCCAGACGAACCTTGTTCTCCAGCTTAATGGCACGGTACTGCTCGCGGAACTTCGCGTTGTCGGCCTGTTTTTCCAGGTTGATGAGCTGGTCCAGGTCGTTGGCCCACTCTTTCTTCAGGGACTTGTCCAGCAGGCCGGCCAGCAGCGGGTTGCACTGCTTAATCCAGCGACGCGGCGTGATGCCGTTGGTCACGTTATGGAATTTGGTCGGCCACAGCTGGTGGTATTCCGGGAAGAGATCTTTCACCACCAGATCCGAGTGCAGCGCGGCAACGCCGTTCACCGCAAAGCCGCTGACCACGCACATGTTCGCCATGCGCACCTGCTTGTCGTGCACAACGGCCAGCTTCGCCCAGACGGCCTTATCGCCCGGCCAGGTTTTCTCCACCAGCGTTTTGAACTGGTCGTTAATCTTATTGATGATCTGCATATGGCGCGGCAGCAGCGTTTTCACCAGCTTCTCATCCCAGCACTCGAGCGCTTCCGGCATCAGGGTGTGGTTGGTGTAGGCGAAGGTGCGGCTGGTGATGGCCCAGGCATCGTCCCAGCTCAGCTGATGCTCGTCGATCAGCACGCGCAGCAGTTCCGGGATGGCAATGGTCGGATGCGTGTCGTTAAGCTGAATAACTTCGAAGTCCGGCAGCTGAGCCAGCTTGCGGCCCGCCAGGTGGTGGCGACGCAGAATATCCGCCACGGAGCAGGCGCACTGGAAGTACTGCTGCATCAGACGCAGCTTTTTACCCGCCAGATGGTTGTCGTTCGGGTAGAGGACTTTGGTCAGCTTCTCGGCATCGATCCCCTGCTGCTCGGCGCGCAGGAAATCACCGTCGTTGAATTTGGTCAGGTTAAACGGATGCGCGTGCTTCGCCTGCCACAGACGCAGCGGCTGCGCCACGCCGTTACGGTAGCCGAGTACCGGCAGATCCCAGGCTTCACCGGTAATGGTGAACGCCGGTTCCCAGAGCCCCTGCTTCGTGACTTTCCCGCCAATCCCGACCTGCACATCCAGCTGCGCGTTGTGGCGGAACCACGGATAGGTATTGCGGTGCCAGTCGTCCGGCGCTTCCATCTGATGGCCGTCGGCAAACGACTGACGGAACAGGCCGTACTGATAGTTCAGGCCATAGCCAATCGCCGACTGGCCCACGGTTGCCATGGAATCCAGGAAGCAGGCTGCCAGACGTCCCAGACCGCCGTTACCCAGCGCCGGATCAATCTCTTCTTCCAGCAGATCGGTCAGGTTGATGTCGTGTTCTTTCAGCACGTCACCGACCTCCTGATACCAGCCAAGATTCAGCAGATTGTTACCCGTCAGACGGCCAATCAGGAACTCCATTGAAATGTAGTTGACGTGACGCTGGCCTTTCACGGGCTTCGTCACAGGCTGAGCGTCCAGCTGCTCTGCGAGCGCCCCGCTCACCGCCTGCCACCACTGGTGAGGCGTCATTTCGTTTGCAGCATGAAGGCCAAAACGCTGCCACTGACGTGTCAGGGCAGCCTGAAATTGAGCTTTGTTGAAAGTAGGCTGTGACATAGGGAATCGGCATCCTGTAGAGAGTAAAAACATTTAACGCTAGTGTGCCTGGCTCATTGTGCCTCTTCCTCCTCCTGTCGGGGATTAGACAGGGAGGAGTAGCGGGGATGAGCATAAAAGTGTGATCGAGGCCACTGTGTGAGTGTGCGCTTCGCGGAAAAAGCGATCCCGGAAGAGCGTCAAAGAAATGAAATGCAGTTTCGGAGGAAATTAATCATCGCTGAAATGATTACTTACGTAGAATAATATTTCCGCGCGTCGGGATTATTCAGCACCCCTATTAAGCCGATGCAACTTTCCCCGAAGTTAATTAACTTCAGCGTCATTATCTCTTTCTGAAACCAGTTTCAGCGCAACCGCGACTTATGCAGACAAGCCAGAAGCAGCGCGGCATCCAGCCATTTACGGAAAGTTCCATCAGTGATGAGAATGTTTTGTGACAGAGTGCAAATTCAGAGCCTCCAAACCCAGACATAACTTGCAATAGTTCCTCTATTGGCCGAACTTATAGATATTAATTACGAAGCGCAAAAAAAATAAATTCTCTCGTTCCCCACAGTGAAGTGAAAACTATGTTGATTCCGTCCAAATTAAGTCGCCCGGTTCGTCTTGACCATACTGTGGTCCGCGAGCGCCTGCTGGCTAAACTTTCCGGTGCGCATAATTTCCGACTGGCGCTGGTTACGAGTCCTGCGGGTTATGGAAAAACAACGCTCATTTCGCAATGGGCGGCAGGTAAAAGCGATCTTGGCTGGTACTCCCTGGATGAAGGGGATAACCAGCAGGAGCGTTTTGCCAGCTATTTAATTGCCGCGATTCAGCAGGCAACCAACGGACACTGCGTCACCAGCGAGGTGATGGTGCAAAAGCGCCAGTACGCCAGCCTGTCCTCTCTTTTCTCCCAGTTGTTTATCGAGCTGGCCGAATGGCATCGCCCGCTGTATGTGGTGATTGATGATTATCATCTGATCACCAACCCGGTTATTCACGAGTCCATGCGTTTCTTCCTGCGCCATCAGCCGGAAAACCTGACGCTGGTTGTCCTGTCGCGTAACCTTCCGCAGTTGGGCATTGCCAACCTGCGCGTGCGCGATCAGCTGCTGGAAATCGGCAGTCAGCAGCTGGCCTTTACCCATCAGGAAGCGAAGCAGTTCTTTGACTGCCGCCTGACGTCTCCGATTGAGGCGTCGGAAAGCAGCCGCCTGTGCGATGACGTTGCCGGCTGGGCCACGGCGCTTCAGCTGATTGCCCTCTCCGCGCGGCAAAACAACAGCCCGACGCATCAGTCCGCACGCCGCCTGGCGGGCATCAACGCCAGCCACCTGTCGGATTATCTGGTGGATGAGGTACTCGACAGTGTTGACCTCTCCACCCGCCATTTCCTGCTGAAAAGCTCCCTGCTGCGTTCCATGAACGATGCGCTGATCGTGCGCGTCACCGGCATTGAAAACGGGCAGCTTCAGCTCGAAGAGATTGAACGTCAGGGTCTGTTCCTGACGCGCATGGACGATCCCGGCGAATGGTTTAGCTACCATCCGCTGTTTGGCAGCTTCCTGCGCCAGCGTTGCCAGTGGGAACTGGCCGCAGAGCTGCCTGACATTCACCGCGCCGCCGCCGAAAGCTGGATGGCGCAAGGTTTCCCGAGCGAAGCTATCCACCATGCGCTGGCCGCCGGGGATGCCGGTATGCTGCGCGATATTCTGCTCAACCACGCGTGGGGACTGTTCAACCACAGTGAACTGACGCTGCTGGAAGAGTCGTTAAAAGCGCTGCCGTGGGAAAGCCTGCTGGAGAATCCGCGTCTGGTGCTGCTCCAGGCCTGGCTGATGCAGAGCCAGCATCGCTACAGCGAAGTGAACACCCTGCTGGCGCGCGCCGAGCAGGAGATGGAAAGCGAGATGGATACCACCCTGCATGGCGAATTTAACGCCCTGCGTGCGCAGGTGGCGATTAACGACGGTGACCCTGAGGAAGCCGAACGGCTGGCGATGGTCGCGCTGGATGAGCTGCCGCTGGCGAATTTTTACAGCCGTATTGTGGCCACCTCGGTACACGGCGAAGTGCTGCACTGTAAGGGCGATCTCACGCGTTCGCTTTCACTCATGCAGCAAACCGAACAGATGGCGCGCCGCCACGATGTCTGGCATTACGCCCTGTGGAGCCTGATCCAGCAAAGCGAGATTTTATTTGCTCAGGGGTTCCTGCAAGCCGCCTGGGAAAACCAGGAGAAAGCGTTCCAGCTGATCCGTGAACAGCATCTGGAACAGCTGCCGATGCACGAGTTCCTGTTGCGTATTCGCGCTCAACTGCTGTGGGCATGGTCGCGTCTGGATGAAGCAGAAAGCTGCGCCCGCCAGGGTCTGAATGTCCTTTCGAGCTTCCAGCCGCAGCAGCAGCTCCAGTGTCTGGCTCTGCTGGTGCAGTGCTCGCTGGCGCGCGGCGACCTGGATAATGCCCGCAACCATCTTAACCGCCTGGAAAACCTGCTCGGCAACGGGCAGTACCATAGCGACTGGGTGTCCAACGCCGATAAGGTGCGGGTGATTTACTGGCAGATGACCGGCGATAAAAAGTCCGCCGCCAACTGGCTGCGTCATACGCCTAAACCGGAATTTGCCAATAACCACTTCCTGCAAAGCCAGTGGCGCAACATCGCTCGCGTGCAGATCCTGCTGGGTGACTTTGAGCCTGCCGAGATTGTGCTGGAAGAGTTAAACGAAAACGCCCGCAGCCTGCGCCTGATGAGCGATTTAAACCGCAACCTGCTGCTGTTAAACCAGCTTTACTGGCAGGCGGGCCGTAAAAACGATGCCCAGCGCGTACTGCTGGAAGCGTTACAGCTGGCGAACCGCACCGGGTTTATCAGCCACTTTGTGATTGAGGGTGAAGTGATGGCCCAGCAGCTGCGCCAGCTGATTCAGCTCAACACGCTGCCGGAACTCGATCAGCATCGCGCCCAGCGCATTCTGCGCGAGATTAACCAGCATCATCGCCACAAGTTTGCACACTTCGATGAGAACTTTGTTGAACGTCTGCTGAACCACCCGGAAGTACCGGAACTTATCCGCACCAGCCCGCTCACCCAGCGTGAATGGCAGGTGCTGGGGCTGATCTACTCAGGCTACAGCAACGAGCAGATTGCCGGTGAGCTGGCGGTGGCGGCGACCACCATCAAAACGCACATTCGCAATCTGTATCAGAAGCTGGGCGTGGCGCACCGTCAGGACGCAGTGCAACATGCGCAGCAGCTATTGAAGATGATGGGATATGGAGTGTAGATCCTCTGCGGTCTGATGCCCTCACCCCGGCCCTCTCCCACAGGGAGAGGGAGAAAATTTTGTAGGTCGGGTAAGCGCAGCGCCATCCGACACAACCGCTAGCACAATTCCAGCTGCAAATTGTTATCCTTAATTACCTGCATCACGCCCGCCGGCGGCATTACGTCGGTGTAAACCGCATCCACCATGCTGATGCTGCCCATGTTGACCATCGCGTTACGGCCAAATTTGGAGTGGTCCACCACCAGCATCACGTGACGTGAGTTTTCAATGATCGCGCGCTTGGTGCGCACCTCGTGGTAATCAAACTCCAGCAGCGAGCCGTCGCTGTCGATGCCGCTGATCCCCAGAATGCCGAAGTCGAGGCGGAACTGAGAGATAAAATCGAGCGTCGCTTCGCCGATAATGCCCCCGTCGCGGCTACGCAGTTCGCCGCCCGCGAGGATGATGCGGAAATCGTCTTTCTGCATCAACGTGTTGGCCACGTTCAGGTTGTTGGTCACCACGCGCAGGTTCTCGTGGTTCAGCAGCGCATGGGCGACCGCTTCCGGCGTGGTGCCGATATCAATAAACAGCGTCGCGCCGTTCGGGATCTGGCTCGCCACTTTACGGGCGATACGCTCTTTCTCTGCCGTTTGCGTCGCCTTACGGTCATGCCATGAGGTGTTCACCGAGCTGGACGGCAGCGCGGCGCCGCCGTGGTGACGCAGAATACGGTTCTGATCGGCCAGGTCGTTGAGGTCACGACGGATGGTTTGCGGGCTGACGGCAAACTGCTCCACCAGCTCTTCAGTACTGACGTATCCCTGTTTTTTTACCAGTTCGATAATGGCGTCATGACGTTGTGTTTGTTTCATGAAATATCCCTGGGTATTATGTTCGTTTTCGCGCATGGAGCGTATCGGCCAGCGCCATCGCCAGCCCAACCGCCAGGCCGGTAACGTGCGCACCATTGGCGATAGACATACCAAACAGATCAAACCATCCGGCAATAAGCCATATTAACGCAAAGGTTATTAATCCACGTTGTAAATAGATGCCGCTATCCGGGTCGCGCTCGCCTCTGAGCCAGGCGTAACCCATCAGGGCGTACACCACGCCGGATAACCCGCCAAACCATGGACCGCTGAATTTGTGCTGCACGTAGCCGCTTAACAGGGCGCTGATAAGGGTGATCACAATCAGCTTGCCGCTGCCGAGCCGCTTCTCCACCGCCCCGCCGAGATACCACCACCACAGCAGGTTAAAGAGGATATGCATCACCGAGAAGTGCATCAGCGCATGCGTGAAGTAGCGCCAGACGTCAAATTGCAGGGAGGGATCGTACGGCCATGCGAGGGCAATCATCACGCTCTGGTCGCCCACCACGCTCATAATAATGAAGACGATGATGCAGGCTGCCATCAAAAGCAGCGTAAACGGCCCTGCGCGCTCGCGGAGGGTGGCGAGAAACGGAAAACGTTGATAGTGCAGGCCACTGCCGGTCTGGCCGGATTGCCAGCTTGCCGCCAGATAACGCGGGTCGCCCGGGTTTTCCAGAAAACGCGCCAGCTCGTCATTCACGCGGCCGGCCTGGCTTTCGTCTGCCAGCCAGACATCCGTCTGTGTATGCTGCTGAATAGTCAGGATAATGCCCTGCGTCGCCATATAGTCGACAAACGCCTGGGCGACGCGCGGGTTGCTAAAAGAGGTGATCATCAACATGGGCAGCGGTCGCTTATTTCCACACAAAAGGGGACAGTATAGCGGGATCAGCGCTCAAACGCGTATTCAACTTCTGCCGGGAAATGACGATGCCAGGCATCGAAGCCGCCATCGACGCTGTATACCGCGTCGTAACCCTGCTGGAGCAGATACTGCGCCGCGCCTTTACTACTGTTGCCGTGATAGCACATCACCATCACCGGGGTATCGAAGTCGTTATCGCGCATAAACGCGCCCAGCGTGTCGTTGGTGAGATGGAACGCGCCCGGCGTGTGGCCCATCGCAAAGCTCTGCGGATCGCGGATATCCACCAGCACCGCTTGTCCCTGGTGCATCTTCTGATGGGCTTCTTCTACGTTAATACATTCAAACTGATCCATGGTGTTCTCATCTTATATTCAGGTGTGGTGCGGTTTTCCCCTCACCCTACCCTCTCCCGGAGGGAGAGGGAAACGGATCACCCTCTCCCCGTGGGAGAGGGCTGGGGTGAGGGCATCAGACCGCACTATTTTACCCCGTAGTGTACGTCCTGGCGGCGGGTAAACGCCATTATGTTATCCATATCACTCTAAATTGTTTTTTTGATGTTACCAAAAGCGCGTTCCTTTGCTATTATGAGCGATATCGAACATTTTTGAGCTTTAACGAAAGTGCATGAGGGTGTTATGGAAACCAAAGATCTGATTGTGATAGGCGGTGGCATCAACGGTGCCGGTATTGCGGTTGATGCCGCAGGACGCGGTTTATCCGTGCTGATGCTGGAAGCTAACGATCTCGCCTGCGCGACGTCGTCCGCCAGCTCCAAGCTGATCCACGGTGGCCTGCGCTACCTGGAACACTACGAATTTCGCCTGGTCAGCGAAGCGCTGGCTGAACGCGAAGTACTGCTGAAAATGGCTCCGCATCTGGCGATCCCGATGCGTTTCCGTCTGCCTCATCGCCCGCATCTGCGTCCGGCGTGGATGATCCGCATTGGTCTTTTTATGTACGATCATCTGGGTAAACGCACCAGCCTGCCAGGTTCGACAGGTTTGCGTTTTGGCTCAGAGTCGGTTCTTAAGCCTGAAATCGTGCGCGGTTTCGAATATTCCGACTGCTGGGTGGACGATGCGCGTCTGGTGCTGGCTAACGCGCAGATGGTCGAGAAGAAAGGCGGCGAGGTGAAAACCCGTACCCGCGCGACCGCCGCACGCCGCGAAAACGGCCTGTGGATTGTGGAAGCGGAAGACGTGGATACCGGTGAGAAGTTTAGCTGGAAAGCGCGCGGCCTGGTGAATGCCACCGGCCCGTGGGTAAAACAGTTCTTCGATGACGGTATGCACCTGCCTTCTCCGTACGGCATCCGCCTGATCAAGGGCAGCCACATTGTGGTGCCGCGCGTGCATACCCAGAAACAGGCTTATATCCTGCAAAATGAAGACAAGCGCATTGTGTTTGTGATCCCGTGGATGGACGAGTTCTCCATCATCGGCACCACCGACGTGGAGTACAAGGGCGATCCGAAAAACGTTGAAATCGACGAGAGTGAAGTCAGCTACCTGTTGAAAGTGTACAACGCGCACTTTAAGAAACAGCTGGCGCGCGATGACGTGGTCTGGACCTACTCCGGCGTGCGTCCGCTGTGTGATGACGAGTCTGACTCACCGCAGGCCATCACCCGTGACTATACGCTTGATATTCATGACGTGGACGGTCAGGCGCCCCTGCTGTCGGTATTTGGCGGTAAGCTCACCACCTACCGTAAACTGGCGGAGCACGCGCTGGAGAAACTGGCGCCGTATTACAAAGGCATCGGCCCGGCGTGGACGAAAGGCGCCGTGCTGCCTGGCGGCGATATCGGCGATAACCGCGACGATTACGCCGCGAAGCTGCGTCGCCGCTTCCCGTTCATTACCGAAGGAATGGCGCGCCACTATGCCCGCACCTACGGCAGCAACACCGAACTGTTCCTCGGCGAGGCGAAAGAGATTGCCGATCTGGGCGAGCATTTTGGCCATGAGCTGTACGAAGCGGAACTGCGCTACCTGGTGGAACACGAGTGGGTGCGCCGTCTGGACGATGCTATCTGGCGTCGTACTAAAGAAGGGATGTGGCTGAATGCCGAGCAGCAGTCTCGCGTGGCGCAATGGTTGCAGCAGCATGCGGGAAAGCGTGAACTGTCGTTGGCGTCGTAATTGAAAAAAAGCCGGGTGGCGGCTCCGCCTTACCCGGCCTACTCGATCCCGTAGGCCCGGTAAGCGCAGCGCCACCGGGCTTTGTTTTTACAACCGCACCGGATCAATATGCCAGATATTCTCGGCATACTCTTTGATGGTCCTGTCCGACGAGAAGTATCCCATGTTGGCGATGTTATGCATCGCGGCGCTGGTCCACTTCTCCTGCTGACGGTACAGTTCGTCCACCTTATCCTGACAATCCACGTAGCTGCGGTAATCCGCCAGCACCTGATAGTGATCGCCAAAGTTAATCAGCGAGTCCACCAGATCGCGATAGCGTCCGGGCTCCTCAGGGTTAAACACGCCGGTGGCGATTTGCGTCAGCACCTGGCGTAACTCTTCATCCTCTTCATAATACTCACGCGGCGAGTAGCCCTGCTTGCGCAGCGCCTCCACCTCTTCCGCCGTATTCCCGAAAATAAAGATATTCTCCGCGCCCACATGCTCCAGCATTTCGACATTTGCGCCGTCCAGCGTGCCGATAGTCAGCGCGCCGTTCAGGGCAAACTTCATGTTACTGGTGCCGGATGCTTCCGTCCCCGCCGTGGAAATCTGCTCAGAGAGATCCGCCGCCGGAATAATCAGCTGCGCCAGGCTTACGCTGTAGTTCGGGATAAACACGACCTTTAGCTTATCGCCAATGTCCGGATCGTGATTCACCACCTTCGCCACATCGTTGATGAGATGAATGATGTGCTTCGCCATGTAGTACGCGGACGCCGCCTTACCGGCAAAGATTTTCACGCGCGGCACCCACTCCGCCGTCGGGTCAGCCTTAATGCGGTTGTAGTGGGTAATAACGTGCAGGACATTCATCAGCTGACGCTTGTACTCGTGGATACGTTTGATCTGCACGTCAAACAGCGCTTTCGGGTTCGCCACCACGTTCAGATGCATCGCCAGCCAGACCGCCAGACGCTTCTTGTTCAGCAGCTTGGCTTCCCGTACCGCTTTATTCACCGTCGGGAAATCAATGTGCTGCTCCAGCTCGCTCAGCTGGCTCAAATCGGTGCGCCAGGTGCGGCCAATGTTCTCATCCAGAACATCGGAGAGCGGCTGGTTCGCCAGCGCCAGCCAGCGGCGCGGGGTGACGCCGTTGGTCACGTTGCAGAAACGCGTCGGGAAGATCTTCGCAAAGTCCGCAAACAGGGACTGCACCATCAGGTTCGAGTGCAGCTCTGACACGCCGTTCACCTTGTGGCTGATCACCACCGCCAGCCAGGCCATGCGTACGCGACGCCCGTTGGATTCATCAATGATCGAGGCGCGGCTCAGCAGACCGGTATCGTTCGGGTACTGCTCCTGCAAGGTCTTGAGGAAGTAGTCGTTGATCTCGAAGATGATTTGCAGATGGCGCGGCAGAATTTTGCCGAGCATATCCACCGGCCACGTCTCCAGCGCTTCACTCATCAGCGTATGGTTGGTGTACGAGAACACCTGGCAGGTTACTTCAAACGCGTCATCCCAGCTGAACTTATGCTCGTCAATCAGCAGGCGCATCAGCTCAGGGATCGACAGCACCGGATGGGTATCGTTGAGGTGAATGGCGGTTTTTTCCGCCAGATTCGCATAGGTTTTGTGCAGCTGATAGTGACGGCTAAGGATATCCTGAATCGTTGCCGAGACGAGGAAATACTCCTGACGCAGGCGCAGCTCGCGGCCTGAGTAGGTCGAGTCATCCGGATACAGGACGCGTGACACATTCTCGGAGTGGTTTTTATCTTCCACCGCCGCGAAGTAGTCACCCTGGTTGAATTTACCCAGGTTGATCTCGCTACTGGCCTGCGCGTTCCACAGGCGCAGCGTATTGGTCGCATCGGTGTCGTAGCCGGGGATGATCTGGTCATAGGCCACGGCGAGGATCTCCTCGGTTTCCACCCAGTGGGATTTTTTCCCTTCCTGCTGAATACGCCCGCCAAAACGCACCTTGTAGCGCGTGTTGTGGCGCTTGAACTCCCACGGGTTACCGTACTCCAGCCAGTAGTCTGGAGACTCTTTCTGACGACCATCCACGATGTTCTGCTTGAACATACCGTAGTCGTAGCGAATACCGTAGCCGCGCCCGGGCAGCGCCAGCGTCGCCAGTGAATCGAGGAAACAGGCGGCAAGACGCCCGAGACCACCGTTACCCAGCCCCGGGTCGTTCTCTTCGTCAATCAGCTCTTCTAAATCCAGCCCCATCTCTTCCAGTGCGTTTTTGACGTCGTCATAAATCCCGAGCGATAACAGCGCATTGGAGAGGGTGCGACCAATCAGAAACTCCATCGACAGGTAATACACCTGTCGCGTCTCCTGCGAAAGCTGGGCGCGGTTGGAGCGCAGCCAGCGTTCGACCATACGGTCACGCACCGCAAACAGCGTGGCGTTCAGCCACTCATGTTTGTTGGCAATAACGGGATCTTTCCCAATGGTAAACATCAGCTTATAGGCGATGGAGTGTTTCAACGCCTCAACGCTGAGCGTGGGGGAAGAGTAGCTAAATGGAGCATTCATATCAGTAACTTCGCCTCGTTACATCAAGCGTTGATAAAGGTCGCGGTAGGACTGCGCCGCAACGTGCCAGCCAAAGTCCATGGACATCGCCTGACGTTGTACGTAACGCCACAGGGATGGACGGGACCACAAGACGAAAGCACGCCGGATCGCCCGAAGCAGCGACCAGGCATTACTGTCCTCGAAAACAAACCCGCTGGCGATACCGTCCGCCAGGTTTTCCAGGGAGCTGTCAGACACCGTATCCGCCAGCCCGCCCGTGCGGCGTACCAGCGGCAACGTGCCGTATTTCAGACCATAGAGCTGCGTCAGGCCGCAGGGCTCGAAGCGGCTCGGCACCAGAATCACGTCCGCGCCGCCCATGATGCGGTGCGAGAACGCTTCGTGATAGCCAATCTGCACGCCCACCTGCCCTGGATGTTCCGCCGCGGCCGCGAGGAAACCTTCCTGCAATACCGGGTCGCCCGCGCCGAGCAGCGCCAGCTGGCCGCCCTGCTCCAGTAATCCCGGCAGCGCTTCCAGCACCAGATCCAGCCCTTTCTGGCTGGTCAGGCGGCTGACCACCGCAAACAGCGGCACCTTGTCGTTGACCTTCAGCCCCATCGCAATCTGTAGCTGGCGCTTGTTCTCCGCTTTGTCCTCCACGGAGTCGCGACCATAGCGCGCCGCCAGCAGGAGGTCCGTTTCCGGATTCCAGATCTGTTCATCCACGCCGTTCAGAATGCCCGACAGACGGCCTTCACGGTGGCGCTGTTGCAGCAGCCCTTCCATACCGTAACCGAACTCCGGCTGGGTAATTTCCCGCGCGTAGGTTGGGCTGACCGCCGTGATGTGGTCGGCGTAGTACAGACCCGCCTTCAGGAACGAAATCTGTCCGTTAAACTCCAGTCCGTGCATGTTAAAGAACGACCATGGCAGATCGATGTCATTCATATGATGCGCGTAATACATGCCCTGATACGCCAGGTTGTGCACCGTAAACACCGATTTGGCCGGGTGCCCCTTCGCCGCCAGATACGCAGGAGCCAGCCCCGCATGCCAGTCGTGCGCATGCACCACGTTTGGACGCCAGAACGGATCCAGTCCGACGGCCATTTCCGCCCCCACCCAGCCGAGCAGGGCAAAGCGCATCACGTTATCGGTATAGGCGTACAGGTTGGTATCGTGATACGGGCTGCCGGGTCGATCGTATAAATGCGGGGCATCAATCAGGTAAATCCCTACGCCATTGTAATGTCCAAACAGCAGGGTGATACGTCCCGCGAAGGTCTCGCGACGGGTAACAACCTTTGCATCGGGAATACCGCGCCGGATATCCGGAAAAGCGGGCAACAACACGCGGGTATCCACCCCTCCGGCGATTTGCGCCGCTGGTAATGCACCAAGAACATCCGCCAGGCCGCCCGTTTTTAACAACGGGAACATCTCAGAACATACGTGTAAAACCTGCATCATCGCTCCTGTTTGATTTGCAGCTTCCGCAACATTTCCCGTGTTACTAACACGATCCCCTCTTCCGAACGGTAGAAACGACGCGCATCTTCTTCCGCGTTTTCCCCAATCACCATCCCTTCGGGAATGATGCAGGCACGATCGATAACGCAGCGACGCAGACGACACGAACGCCCTACCCAGACATCCGGCAGCAGAACTGCCGAATCGATATTACAGAATGAGTTTATACGCACGCGCGGGAACAGCACGGACTGCACCACCACCGAACCGGAGATAATGCAACCGCCAGAGACCAGCGAGTTGAGCGTCATGCCGTGGCTGCCGGAGCGATCCTGGACGAACTTCGCCGGCGGCAACGATTCCATATGCGTGCGAATCGGCCAGTTCTGGTCGTACATATCCAGCTCAGGCGTGACGGACGCCAGATCGAGGTTGGCTTTCCAGTACGCTTCCAGCGTTCCCACATCGCGCCAGTAAGGCTCCGCATTCGGATCGGACTGCACGCAGGACAGCGGGAAGGGATGTGCATACGCCATGCCAGCTTTGGTAATTTTCGGGATAATGTCTTTGCCGAAGTCGTGGCTGGAGTTTTCGTCTTTGTCGTCCTCTTCCAGCAGTTCATAAAGATAATCGGCATCAAAGACATAGATCCCCATGCTGGCGAGCGATTTGGTGTCGTCGCCCGGCATGGTTGGCGGGTTCGCCGGTTTTTCGACAAAGTCGATAATCTTGTCATCGCCATCTACATGCATCACGCCAAACGCGGTTGCTTCCGCAACAGGCACTGGCAGACACGCCACGGTGCAGCGCGCCCCTTTTTCGACGTGGTCGATCAGCATGTGGGAGTAATCTTGCTTGTAGATGTGGTCCCCGGCGAGGATGACGATGTATTCCGCGCTGTAGCGACGAATGATGTCGAGGTTCTGGGTCACGGCATCCGCCGTGCCGCGGTACCAGTTCTCCCCGTGAACGCGCTGCTGCGCCGGGAGCAGGTCGACAAATTCGTTCATCTCTTCGCTGAAGAATGACCAGCCGCGCTGAATGTGCTGCACCAGCGTGTGCGACTGATACTGGGTAATGACGCCAATACGGCGAATGCCTGAGTTCAGGCAGTTGGAAAGTGCAAAATCGATAATACGGAACTTACCACCAAAGTGAACGGCCGGTTTGGCGCGCTTGATGGTCAAATCTTTCAGACGGGTACCACGCCCGCCCGCGAGTATCAGGGCAACTGTTTTTAATGGTAGCTGGCGCGCCAACATTAACGGATCGTTCTTCTCTAATCTAACCATGACTAACTCCTTTTTTATCATCTTTGGAATACGCACACTCCGTGCGCAGGCCCGTGCCAGACAGCCATAACAACCGGATTATCCGCTCCGGCAAAGGGAGGAATGGCTCGCCATTCCCCGTCAGGTAAAACAATCTCTGCGACGTCATCCGTCGCGTTCAGCGTCACCAGCCACGCATCCGAAAGCAGGATTTGCAGACAGGGTATGCCGTGTTGCCACTCTTGCGCGCTTAACGGTTGCGCGTCTTTATTCAGCCAGCGAACGTTTCCGTCGCCCTCTTCCCACCAGCGGTCGGCGGTGAGCGCGGGGATGCGCTGGCGAAGATGGATCAGCGCCGCGGTGAAATGGGTCAGCCCGCTATTCGCTTCTCCCCAGTCGAGCCAGGTCAGGGTGTTGTCCTGGCAATAGGCGTTGTTGTTGCCGTGCTGGCTGTGGCCGTGCTCATCGCCCGCCAGCAGCATCGGCGTGCCCTGCGACAACAAAAGCGTCGTCAGCAGCGCATGAACGCTGGCGCGTCGCCGCTCGATCACATCCAGACTTCCGCCTAACCCTTCTATACCATGGTTGAAGCTATGGTTATTGTTAGTCCCATCGCGATTCTCCTCGCCGTTTGCCTCATTGTGTTTCTGATTGAAACAAACGCAGTCGCGCAGCGTAAAACCGTCGTGTGCCGTCAGCAGGTTAATGGTGGCCGACGGACGTTTGCCGTCACGCTTGAAGAGATCGCTGGAGCCGGCAAAGCGACCGGCAAACTCCCCCAGCGACAGATCGCGCGTCAGCCAGAAGCGGCGGATGGCATCGCGGAAGTGGTCGTTCCACTCGGCAAACAGCGGCGGGAAATTCCCCACCTGATAACCGCCCTCTCCGATGTCCCAGGGCTCCGCGATCAGCTTAACCTTTGAGAGCACCGGGCAGTTTTTGATGGCCTCAAACAGCGGCGCCTGCTGGCTGAACGCCGGGGTGCGCCCCGTCACCGGCGCCAGGTCGAAGCGAAAACCGTCCACGTGGAACGTCTCAACCCAGTATTTCAGGCACTCGTACGCGTAATGCGTAACGGCCGGATGACTGAGGTTGAGGGTGTTACCGCACCCGGTCCAGTTCTCGTAATCGCCGTCGTCCCTGATCCAATAATAGCTACGGTTATCGATTCCGCGCTGTGAGAGCGTCGGGCCGTCAAGATCGCTTTCCGCACTGTGGTTCAGCACCACGTCCAGAATGACCTCGATACCCGCCGCGTGAAGCGCCTTCACCGCATCGCGAAACTCATCCCGTGCCTTCTCCGGCTGCACCGCGTAGCGCGGGTCGAGGGCGAACATCGCCAGCGGGTTGTAGCCCCAGTAGTTGCTTAACCCAAGACGCTGTAGCCGCGGCTCGCTGGCGAAATGCGCCACGGGCAACAGCTCCAGCGCGGTGATCCCTAAGTGCTTCAGGTACGCGACCATCGTCGGATGCCCAAGCGCTTTGTAGGTGCCGCGCATCTCTTTAGGGATTGACGGGTGCAGATATGTCAGCCCTTTAACGTGGGCTTCATAAATAACGGTGTTGCCCCACGGCGTGCGCGGCGGGGCATCGTCTTCCCAGTCGTAGAGATCGTGCACCACCACGCTTTTGGGCGCGACGGGCGCGCTGTCGCGGTGGTCAGGTTCGCCGTAGCCAACGTGGAACAGCGAGTCATCTTTAAACTCACCGTCCACGCGGTGCGCGCACGGGTCAATCAGCAGCTTCGCCGGGTTAAACCAGTGCCCCTGAGAGGGCTCCCAGGGGCCGTGTACGCGAAAACCGTAGTGCATCCCCGGCCGTCCTCCGGCCAGGTAGCCATGCCAGGTATCCCCCGTGCGCGCCGGTAAATCGTAACGGTGCTCGTTACCTTCCCCGTCAAACACACAGAGTTCCACCCGCTCCGCATGGGCGGAAAAGAGCGTGAAGTTCACCCCCTTTCCGTCAAAACTCGCCCCGAGCGGTTCGGGTTTACCTGCCGTAAGCTGCGTCATTCACCCTCCCGCACCAGCCAGATTGTGCCAAGCGGCGGCAGCGTCAGGCTCAGGGAGTTCGGACGGCCGTGGCTTTCAATGGCATCGCTCTGCACCAGGCCACCGTTACCGGCGTTGCTGCCGTGGTAGTGCATGGAGTCGGTATTGAGAATTTCGCGCCATTTGCCCGGCTGGTTAATGCCGAAGCGGTAGTGTTCGCGCGGCACCGGCGTGAAGTTGCTGGCGACGATGATCTCGTTACCCGCCTTGTCGCGGCGCACAAAGACAAACACCGAGCGCTCGTGGTCGTCCACCACCAGCCACTCAAAGCCGTACGGATCGAAGTCCAGCTCGTGCAGCGCTTTGTGGTGGCGATAAGTCAGGTTCAGGTCACGGACCAGACGCTGTACGCCGTGGTGCCAGTTGTCCGCACCTTCCAGCAGATGCCAGTCAAGGCTGCTATCGTGGTTCCATTCGCGGCCCTGAGCGAACTCGTTGCCCATAAACAGCAGCTTTTTACCCGGGAAAGCAAACAGCCAGCCGTAGTAAGCGCGCAGGTTGGCAAACTTCTGCCATGGGTCGCCCGGCATGCGGTCGAGAATGGATTTCTTGCCGTGCACCACTTCATCGTGCGACAGCGGCAGCATGAAGTTTTCGGTGTAGTTATAGAGCAACCCGAAGGTGAGCTTATCGTGGTGATACTGACGATAAACCGGGTCGAGCTTCATGTAGTCGAGCGTGTCGTGCATCCAGCCGAGGTTCCATTTGTACCAGAAGCCCAGACCACCCATTGCCGGTGGACGGGAAACGCCCGGGAAGTCGGTGGACTCTTCCGCCATGGTCACGGCGCCTTCCACCTGCTCGCCGATAATCCGGTTGGTGTTGCGCAGAAACTCAATCGCTTCGAGGTTTTCACGGCCACCATACTCGTTCGGGATCCACTCCCCCTCTTTGCGGCTGTAGTCGCGGTAAATCATCGACGCCACCGCATCCACGCGCAGGGCATCAATGCCGAAGCGCTCGATCCAGTACAACGCGTTCCCGACCAGGTAGTTCGATACTTCACGGCGACCGTAGTTGTAGATCAGCGTGTTCCAGTCCTGGTGATAGCCTTCGCGCGGGTCGCTGTGCTCGTACAGCTTTGTGCCGTCGAACTCTGCCAGCGCAAAATCATCCGACGGGAAGTGGCCCGGCACCCAGTCGAGGATCACGTTCAGCCCGGCGGCGTGCGCGGCATCGATGAAATAGCGGAAGTCATCGCGCGTGCCGAAGCGGCGCGTGGGCGCATACAGCCCGGTTGGCTGATAGCCCCAGCTGCCGTCAAATGGGTGTTCGTTGATCGGCAGCAGCTCCAGATGGGTAAAGCCCATCCATTTGGCGTACGGCACCAGCTGGTCCGCCAGCTCGCGATAGCTCAGCCAGAAGTTGTTATCGGTGTGGCGACGCCACGAGCCGAGATGCACTTCATAGACGGAGATTGGCGCATCAAAGCGGTTGGCCTGCTTGCGCTCCTCGCTCTGGACAACCTTCTCCGGCAGGCCGCAAATCAGCGAGGCGGTATTGGGGCGTAGCTCTGCCTCAAAGGCGTACGGGTCAGATTTAATGCGCAGCTTGCCGTTGGCATCGATCATCTCGAATTTGTAGAGCTGACCGTTGTGCGCGCCGGGGATAAACAGCTCCCAGATGCCGGTTTCCCGGCGCAGGCGCATGGGGTGACGACGACCGTCCCAGTAGTTGAACTGCCCGACGACGGAGACGCGCTGGGCGTTTGGCGCCCATACGGCAAAACGCGTGCCGGTGATACCGTCCATGGTATCCGCATGGGCACCCAGCGTTTCGTAGGGGCGTAAATGGGTCCCTTCGGACAGCAGCCAGGCGTCCATCTCTTTTAAGAGCGGGCCGAAGCTATAGGGATCGTCAATCAGGTTTTGCTGACCGTGCCAGATAACGGCAAGCTGATAACGAAAAGGATTTTTACGGCGGGGCATGACGCCCGAGAAGAAGCCACGCGAGTCGAGGCATTCCAGATTACCCACCTTGCGGCCGGTTTTGGGTTCGATAACCCACACTTCTGTTGCATCCGGTAACAGCGCCCGAACTTCCAGTCCGGCCTCTGTACGGTGCATCCCTAGCACAGAAAAGGGGTCGGCAAAGTGACCCGCAATAAGCGCATTAATCACGTCTCTCGAAATACGATCGGACATGGTATTCATCCTGTTTTTTTATGTCGCCCTTTTTACGCGCTCCGGGACGACTTTTAATGTGACCTAAACGGTGCAGTTAATCCTCTCTGCTCCGCCCTACCCTCAGGTGAGAAATAAATCTTCCTTAAAGCATAGCCAACGTCGTGGGTCCTCCTGATAAAAAATAAGACATCTGCGTTTTACTCCATGTAGTACGCAAAAAAAGGGGGTGACAATCACCCCCCGTGTTTAACAAATTATTACGCCAGCTGGCGCAGCATACGGCGCAGCGGCTCGGCTGCACCCCACAGCAGCTGATCGCCAACGGTGAACGCGGAGAGGTACTCCGGCCCCATGTTCAACTTGCGCAGACGACCAACCGGGGTGGTCAGCGTGCCGGTAACGGCTGCCGGGGTCAGTTCGCGCATGGTGATATCGCGATCGTTTGGCACCACTTTCGCCCACGGGTTGTGTGCGGCCAGCAGCTCTTCCACGGTCGGAATAGACACATCTTTTTTCAGTTTAATGGTGAAGGCCTGGCTGTGGCAGCGCAGCGCGCCGATACGCACACACAGACCGTCAACCGGAATGGTGTTCGCGGTGCCGAGGATTTTGTTGGTCTCAGCCTGGCCCTTCCACTCTTCGCGGGTCTGGCCGTTATCCAGCTGTTTGTCGATCCACGGGATCAGGCCACCGGCCAGCGGTACGCCAAAGTTATCCACCGGCAGCTCGCCGCTGCGGGTGAGCTGAGTGACTTTACGCTCGATGTCGAGGATGGCGGACGCCGGGTCTGCCAGCTCGGCAGCGACGCTCTGGTGCAGCTGGCCCATCTGGGTCAGCAGCTCACGCATATGACGCGCGCCGCCGCCGGACGCCGCCTGGTAGGTCGCCACGGAGACCCACTCCACCAGATCCTGTGCGAACAGGCCGCCGAGGGACATCAGCATCAGGCTGACGGTGCAGTTACCGCCAACAAAGGTTTTCACGCCGTTGTTCAGGCCGTCTGTGATGACGCCCTGGTTAACCGGGTCAAGAATAATGATGGCATCGTCTTTCATGCGAAGCGAAGAGGCCGCATCAATCCAGTAGCCCTGCCAGCCGCTTTCACGCAGCTTCGGATAGATTTCGTTGGTATAATCGCCGCCCTGGCAGGTCACAATAATGTCGAGTGCCTTCAGCGCTTCCAGATCGTAAGCATCCTGCAACGTGCCTGTGGTACCCCCAAAGGACGGTGCAGCCTGGCCGAGCTGGGAAGTGGAGAAGAAGACCGGGCGGATGGCGTCGAAATCGCGCTCTTCAACCATGCGTTGCATGAGTACAGAGCCGACCATACCGCGCCAGCCGATAAAACCAACGTTTTTCATAGCATTTTTTTCCTGCAAGGGGTGTGTGCTGATTGTGCAAGCCAGTATTGAACTGGGATATGCTTCACATTACAAAATGCTGCCAAAGTCGCAAGCGAAATTAATCGATGATTGCCCGGCAATCAGAAAAAGTGCTAATCATCGCAATGACCACAATAAGTATCAGGGATAATTTAAGATGAGTGAAATCATTTCCGCAGCGGTTTTATTGATCCTGATTATGGATCCGCTCGGTAATCTGCCGATCTTCATGTCGGTGCTGAAGCATACCGAGCCGAAGCGCCGCCGGGCGATCATGATCCGCGAGCTGCTCATCGCCCTGCTGGTGATGTTTATCTTCCTGTTCGCCGGTGAAAAAATCCTCGCTTTCCTGAACTTACGCGCCGAAACGGTCTCCATTTCCGGCGGGATCATTTTGTTCCTGATTGCTATTAAGATGATTTTCCCGAGCGCGGAGGGCAGCAGCAGCGGCCTGCCTGCGGGTGAAGAGCCGTTTATCGTGCCGCTGGCAATTCCGCTGGTCGCCGGGCCAACGATTCTGGCGACGCTGATGCTGCTGTCGCATCAGTATCCGAATCAGATGAGCCATCTGGTGATTGCCCTGCTGATCGCCTGGGGCGGGACGTTTATTATCCTGTTGCAGTCGTCGCTGTTCCTGCGCCTGCTGGGTGAGAAAGGGGTAAACGCCCTGGAGCGCCTGATGGGGCTGATTCTGGTGATGATGGCGACGCAGATGTTCCTGGACGGGATCCGGGCGTGGATGAAAGGGTAGGTAAAAGCAAAACGGCAATCTTCGATTGCCGTTTTTAGTGTTTGCCCCCTCTCCCCGTGGGAGAGGGTCGGGGTGAGGGCATCAGGCCGCACCCTAAAATAATATTTCGTTTTGCGAGCCGCCTTCCAGAGCCTCTCTTGCCACTCCGCCCCCAACGCAGTATCTTCTTGCCGCGCCTGCAAAATCAGGCGTCAGGGTTGGTCCCCTGTTATCCTCATCCGCGATGAATCTCTTTTTATCGCGCAGTCAGTTACACTTCAATGGTGGGCTGGACGGTGGCGCCGCAAGGCGCGCCGGTAGCTGATGAGGCCGGTAGGACCAACTCCGTTCAGTCCATCACCAGTGAGGTTGGTCCCTCCAAAGATGGTCAACTCAACTCATTAGAGGCTGTCTTATGACTACTCCCCCTAACTTTTCTCACACTTTATTTACTACCCCGTTCGATCACACTACCGATTTCACCGAACTGGCAGACAACTGCGAGCGATTCGTAGACGTGCTGGTTGAATGTGACGATTCAGCACAAAAGATGGCGCTATGCGGACGGCTTTCCGCCTGCCTCGCCCTGCTCCAGCCCACGCTGCTTGAACCTGTTCCGGAATATCTAAAAGCCAGCCTGACGGTGGATGACCTGCCGCTGGACGTGCCGGTCTTCGAGCCGGAAGTGGATCAGTTAGGACGGTATTGCCAGTTGCTAACGCAAATGCTGTTGGCTCGAACGCTCTCGGCGAGCGATGAAAGAGTCGCAGGAGATTTGTTGCAGGATTTAGTGGGGTTTTACAGTGATACGCTGAAAGCGCCGCGCTGGTTGCGCACAAAGGAAGGCATCGTGCCGCTGTAAAAAAGCCGGGTGGCGCTTACGCTTACCCGGCCTACGGGACCTGAGGTTTTTGTAGGTCGGGTAAGGCGAAGCCGCCACCCGACAAAATACGCCCTCTGCGGCCTGATGCCCTCACCCCAGCCCTCTCCCACGGGGAGAGGGAGAAAACCGGGATTAGCTCAGCAACGTAAACGCAATCATCCCGACAATCGCACCCGTCGTGCCGAGGATGGTTTCCATCAGCGTCCAGGTTTTAAGGGTTTGCGCTTCGGTTGCGCCGGTAAATTTACCGAACAGCCAGAAGCCCGCGTCGTTCACGTGAGAAACCACAATCGAGCCACCCGCGATACAGATAGAGAGCGCCGCCATCTGCGCACCGGAGTAGTTCAGCTGTTCAATCACCGGCATCACCAGACCCACGGCGGTTAAGCACGCTACGGTCGCGGAGCCCTGAATGATACGTACCGCCGCGGCCAGCACGAAACAGGTGACTGCAATCGGCAGCCCCATCCCGGTCAGCGCTTCACCCAGCGCCGGGCCAACGCCGGAATCCACGAGCACCTGCTTAAACACGCCGCCCGCCCCGATCACCAGCAGGATAATCCCCGCCGGTTGCAGCGCGGCACCACAGATCTCCATCACGCGGTCTTTCGGCATGCCCTGACGCATCGCCAGGCCGTAAATTGCTACCAGACACGCCACCAGGATCGCGGTGAACGGATGACCAATAAATTCGAACCATTCGTAAGCGGTTGACCCCACCGGCACAAAGCGCGCAGCGATGGTTTTCAGGCCCACCAGCACCAGCGGCAGCAGGATCAGCGACAGACTGAAGCCGAAGGATGGCATTTTGCCCTCGCCCAGGTGCGGCTCGGTGATGTCATCCGGAATGTGCAGCTCAACGTAGCGGCTGATGAAGTTGCCCCACAGCGGACCGGCGATAATCATCCCCGGAATTGCCGCGCACAGGCCAATCAGGATCATCCAGCCAAAGTCAGCATGCATCTGGGAGGCCAGCAGCATCGGCGCAGGCCCCGGCAGCAGGAACGCCGCCGCAGCCGCCACGCCCGCAAACAGCGGAATGACCAGCTTCACGAGGTTGGTACCAGTATGCCGCGCCATGGAGAACGCCACGCTAATCAGCAGCACAACGGCCACTTCAAAGAACAGCGGCAGCGCGCAAATCAGACCGGCCAGACCAATCGCGTAGTGCGCACGGCTGTGCCCGAAGGATTTCAGCATCTTGACCGCAATCTGATCGACCGCGCCCGTCTCGTGCAAAATCTTGCCAAACATCGCGCCCAGCGCCACCACAATGGCCAGGAAGCCGAGCGTGCCGCCCATCCCTTTTTCCATCGTCGCCGCGATTTTGTCGAGCGGCATGCCGGAAAAGAGACCGGCACCAATAGAAACCACCATCAAAGCCACAAAGGCGTGCATACGCGCCTTCATCACTAAAAACAGCAGCAGCAATACGGAACCCACTGCTGTCAAAACTAGCGTTAATGTACTCAAAACTTACTGCCTTTTATTAATAACCTCGATGGTGCTGGCTACAACACCTTCCAGCGGCTGATCGATATCAACCACTAAGACATCCTGCTCGTCAGCACCCGGCTCCTGCAACGCTTCGAACTGCGTGACCAGCATCTGGGTTTTGAAGAAGTGGCCTTTACGCGCCTTCAGGCGGCTTTCAATCACCCCGAAATCACCTTTCAGGTAGATGAAAGAGAGGTTCGGGTTGCCGTCGCGCAGCAGGTCGCGATAGGTTTTTTTCAGCGCGGAACAGACGATCAGGGAGACTTTATTGGTGCGCTGCATCGCGAACGCGGCGTCATTCAGCGCCTGCAACCATGGTTTGCGGTCGTCGTCGTTCAGCGGCTCGCCGGAAGCCATTTTCATGATGTTGCTGCGCGGATGGAGGAAGTCACCATCAAGAAACGCAGCCTGGAGTTGATGCGCCACTTCGCTCGCCACGGCAGATTTACCGCTACCGGACACGCCCATCAGGACGTAAACGTGGTGATCGTGATTAGTCGTGCTCAAAGGGTGTCCCTCAGTCAATTGTTACGGGTAACAGTTATCGGTAACATTGTCCTGCCGGGGCATATGAGAAGCAATATCCAAACGTGCGCGAAGTGAATAAGTGTGAGCTACTTCAAATTTGTCGGATTAAATAGATCCACCCGGTGACAAGGTGAAACCTAAATCTAACATTTTCGGGGTAACTGCCTCACCACGAATGCGCGCCAGCAGGCGCTCTGCGCCAATGCGGCCCATGCGTTCACGCGGGGTCAGGACGCTCGCCAGACGCGGCTCCATCACCTGGCCAATGTCGTGGCCGTGGAAGCCGGCAATCGCCATATCATCCGGGATTTTTAAACCCAGACGCTGGCACTCAAACGCGGCGCCGACCGCAAGGTCATCGTTGGTGCAGAAAATACCGTCCAGTTGCGGATACTCGCGTCGCGCCTGACGCATCAGCTCAATACCCGACGTGTAAGAAGAAGATTGCTCCACCATCACGCTGTACGGGGTCAAACCGGCGTCGAGCATCGCCTGCTCGTATCCCTTCTGTTTGATGATAGTACGTTCATCCAGACGCGCACCCAGATAGGCCACATGGCGATGACCGCGGGCGATGATCGCCGCCGTCATCTGACGCGCCGCTTCAAAGTTATCGAACCCCACGGCGATGTCGAGGCACGGCGACTGGCTGTCCATCAGTTCCACCACCGGAATGCCTGCCACTTCAATCATTTTCAGCGTGCGCGGGGTGTGAGTACGTTCCGTTAAAATCAGGCCGTCGATGTTCCAGGAAAGCATCGATTCAAGACGTTCCTCTTCCAGTTCCGGCTTGTACCCGTAGTGGGCGAGCATGGTCTGATAGCCAAACGCATCGGTGACGCTTTCAATGCCACGCAGCACTTCGGCGAATACCTGGTTGGTTAAGGAAGGAAGCAGGACGCCCACCGCACGGCTGGTCGCATTGGAGAGAATATCGGGCGCGCGGTTGGGGATATAACCCAGTTCATCAAGGGCGGCGGCAATCTTGCCACGCAACGCCACGGAAACCTGTTCCGGGTTACGTAAAAAACGGCTGACCGTCATTTTGGTCACACCGACGCGATCGGCGACATCCTGAAGTACGGGGCGTTTCTTTTTCATCGTCCTGAGAAATCTTGAAGTGAGAGATTTGCTCAGTTTATCACGGACAAAGCTCAACCTTCCCCGTTTAAAGGGAAGGTTGAGAAATTATTTAGACCGGCGGCAGGTCAAACAGCAGAATTTCACTTTCGCTGTCGGCATGCACGGAGAGCGCCTGCTCATCCCAGACTGCCAGGCCATCGGCGGTTGTCGCTTTGGTGCCGTTGATGGACACTTCACCTTTCACCACCTGGATCCACACGCGGCGGTTAGCGGCAATCTGGTGTACAGACTGTTCATCTTTCGCCAGCGCCCAGCGGTACAGCTCCATATCCTGATGCACTTTCAGGGAACCTTCACGCGCATCCGGGGACAGCACCAGCTGTTTGCCCTGTTTCGCGTCGAAGCGGCGCTGCTCGTAGCGTGGCGTGATGCCGGTCTCTTCTGGAATGATCCAGATTTGATACAGGTGCAGTTTTTCCGTTTTGCTCGGGTTGTACTCAGAGTGACGCACCCCGGTACCCGCGCTCATAATCTGGAACTCGCCCGCCGGAACCTGCTCTTTGTTGCCCATGCTGTCCTGGTGCTCAACCGCCCCTTCCAGCACATAGGTCAGGATTTCCATGTCTTTGTGCGGGTGGGTACCGAAGCCCTGGCCTGCATCAATCACGTCGTCGTTAATGACGCGCAGTGCGGAGAAGCCCATAAAGTTCGGGTCGTAGTAGTCGGCAAACGAGAATGAATGCCATGAGTCCAGCCAGCCATGATTCGCGTGACCACGTTCGTTTGCTTTGCGTAAGTAGATCATTGTTTTCACCCTCAGTTCGTTTCGATGGAGTAAGTGTGGACGCAAACGCCCTGGGATCATAGAGGGTGAAAATTGACTCCTCTGTTCAAAAATTTAGAACAAGCGCAGAGGAGCCGTTTTTGCTTATCTGGCGAGGGTTACCGTGGCAGGCGAGGCCTGCTCGAAGGCCCGTTCAAGGATTTCCAGATTGGTCAGAACGTCAGATTCCTTGACATAATTCGGCGCGCCGGTGGTGAGGGTGTCATACAGCGCATCGTAGACGCGTCCATAGTCGCCCGTTTCCGGCTTCAGCTCTTCCCTGACCGCCAGGCCCTCGTCGTTCACGTACTCCAGCACGCCCACGGAATCATCTGCCGCAAAGCCCGGTTCACCCGGCATGATATTGGCCTTCAGGCTGGTCTCCTGTTGGTCAATACCGTACTTGATAAAGGAGCCTTTCTTGCCGTGAACGATAAATTTCGGGTAGTCGATTTTCACCAGATGGCTGGTTTTTACGATGGCTTTGAGATCGCCGTAGAACAGCTGCGCTTCAAAGGTATCGTCCGGGTTGGCCTTATTGCGCAGGCTGCGGATGTCATACGCCACGTGGTCCGGGCGGCCAAACAAGGAGATGATCTGGTCCATGGTGTGCACGCCCAGACCATAGAAGGAGCCATCCTGCGGCAGGCCGGGCTGGGTTTCCGCCACCGGTCGGTAGTAATCGAAGTGGCTTTCGATTTCCACGATCTCGCCGAGTTTGCCGCTTTCAATTGCCTTTTTTGCCGTCAGGAAGCAGCTGTCAAAGCGACGGTTCTGGTACGGCGTGACGGTCAGCCCTTTGCTTTTCGCCAGCGCGAACAGCTCCTTCGCTTCGGCGATGGTCGGGGTGAACGGTTTTTCCACCAGCACGTTTTTACCCGCTTCCAGCGCGCGTTTCGCGTAGTCAAAGTGGCTGTCGGCGTGGGTACAGACCACCACCAGCTTCACCTGCGGGTCGTTAAGCACCTCATCAAGATCGCTGGTGAAATGAATATGGGAATACTGCGGAGACTGCTCTTCTGGCTTCGCGCGGCGGCGATAGATATGGGCCACGTGCCAGGTCTCTTTTCGGTTAAGAACATACGGAAGGTGGTAACGCGTGGTGCTTTTGCCAAATCCAATAAATGCACAATGTAGTGTCATGGCTCAGTCCTTTTGGAAGGTTACTGAGTTTTACCATAGCGCATGTTTTGCCCTCACCCCAGCCCTCTCCCACAGGGAGAGGGAGAAAAAGGGCAAAAAAAAGCCAGCGAGAAGCTGGCTAAAGTAATACTGGAAGCAATGTGAGCAATGTCGTGCTTTCAGGTTCCCGTAGGAGGTCTTCCTGAATGCAGAGCAATAATAATCATTCTCATTCGCACTTGTCCAACACTTTTTGCAAAAAATAGCGATTGACTCAACTTTTAAAGTCACTGATGTTGGAGGGGACTTTTAACTGACTGAGGAACAAGGAATGAGTGAGATAGTGATACGCCACGCTGAACCGAAAGATTACGACGCCATTCGTCAGATCCACGCCCAGCCGGAGGTGTACCACAACACGCTACAGGTTCCTCATCCTTCAATGGAAATGTGGCAAATGCGGCTAGGCGAACAGCCGGGCATTAAACAGCTGGTTGCCTGCATTGATGATATCGTGGTCGGCCACCTCACCATTGATGTCGCCCAGCGACCACGCCGCAGCCACGTTGCAGATTTCGGTATCTGCGTTGGCGCGCAGTGGCATAACCGCGGCGTGGCCAGCGCACTGATTCGCACCATGATCGATATGTGCGACAACTGGCTGCGCGTCGACCGCATCGAGTTAACGGTGTTTGTGGATAACGAACCGGCAATCGCGGTGTACAAAAAGCACGGGTTTGAGATTGAAGGCACCGGCAGGCGCTACGCCCTGCGCAACGGCGAGTATGTGGATGCGTATTATATGGCGCGTATGAAGTAGTTTGTTGCCGGGTGGCGGCTTCGCCTTACCCGGCCTACGTTCGTGCCGTTGTAGGCCCGGTAAGCGCAGCGCCACCGGGCAAAAAAATCAATACCCCGCCGTTAAATCATCCACCGAACGCGGGTCCGATGCGCCAAACAGCGCCCCGTCCGGCCCGACCATAATGCTCTGGGTGCTGCCCATCGCCTCCTTCACCGCCACCTTCTGCCCGCGCTGCTCAAGCAGCTTGAGGGTGTCCGGGCTAAAGCCCTTCTCCACGCGCAGCTCGTCCGGCAGCCACTGGTGGTGGAAACGCGGCGCATTGGTCGCTTCGGCGACGTTCATCCCAAAGTCGATACTGTTCACCACCATTTGCAGCACGGTTGTGATAATCCGGCTCCCGCCAGGGCTGCCGGTCACCAGCCAGGTTTTGCCGTCTTTCACCACGATGGTGGGCGACATGGACGACAGCGGGCGCTTCTTCGGCCCGACCGCATTCGCATCGCCGCCGACCAGGCCGTAGACGTTCGGCACGCCCGGTTTGGCAGAGAAATCATCCATCTCGTTGTTCAGCAAAATGCCGCTGTTGCCCGCCACAATCCCGGTGCCGAAGGTGGTGTTAAGCGTGTAAGTTACCGCCACCGCGTTACCGTCTTTATCCACCACCGAGAAATGGGTGGTCTGGTTACTTTCATACGGCGCCAGCTTGCCGGGGCGGATCTCGCTCGACGGCTTCGCCTTGTTGATGTCGATCTCGTCGGCAATCGATTTGGCATAGGCTTTGTTGGTCAGCGCCTGCCACGGCACCTTCACGAAGTCCGGATCGCCAAGGTATTCCGAGCGGTCAGCGTAGGCGCGCTTCTCCGCCTCCGCCATCACCTGCATGGCATCGGCGCTACCGAAGCCGAACTTGTGCATATCGAAGTTTTCCAGAATATTGAGGATCTGCACGATGTGAATCCCCCCGGAGGACGGCGGCGGCATGGAGAAGACCTCGTAGCCGCGATAGGTGCCGCTGATCGGCTCGCGCTCCACCGCCTTATATTCCGCCAGATCCGCTTTGGTGATCAGCCCGCCGTTCTTCTGCATCTCATCGGCAATCTGATCGGCAATCGGCCCCTTATAGAAGGCGTCCGGACCGTTTTCGGCAATCAGTTCGAGACTTTTTGCGAGATTCTTCTGCACCAGCTTATCGCCCTTCTTCAGCGGCTCGCCGTCTTTCCAGAAGATAGCCTTGCTGTTCTCATGATTGGGAATAACTTCGCTGCCGTAGGTTTTGAGGTCGTCCGCCAGCGCGTCGTTGACGACGAAGCCGTCGCGCGCCAGCTTGATGGCAGGCTGCACCACTTTATTCAGAGGCAGCGTGCCGTATTTTTCCAGCGCCAGCGAGAACCCCGCAACGGTGCCCGGCGTGCCGGAGGCAAGGTGCGAGGTCAGAGATTTTTTACTGTCCGGATTGCCCTGATCGTCGAGGAACATATCGCGGGAGGCCTGATTCGGCGCCATCTCACGGAAGTCGATGGCCGTGGTTTTACCGTCTTTGGTGCGCAGCATCATAAACCCGCCGCCGCCCAGGTTCCCCGCCTGTGGATGCGTCACCGCCAGCGCATATCCCACCGCGACCGCCGCATCCACCGCGTTACCGCCCTGCTTAAGAATATCGACGCCCACCTGCGTTGCCAGCGCGTCAACCGAGGCCACCATGCCGTGCGTCGCCCGCACGGGGTGAAAAACATCCTCCTCCACGCCGTAAGAGACCGGTGGAGCGGCGGGCGGGTTGGCCGCTACGGTAAATGTGCCGCCTGCCATCAGCGCAGCGATGGCGACCCAGCGCAAAAAGGTTGGTTTCATCATTATTGTTCTCCAGGTGAAGGGGTCCATATTCCCCGCTTAAGCCTGGTTCACAACTCTTAAAAAATCATCGTTATGCCGGAATCAGGGTAAACTTAAGAGAAGCCTCAAAGGAGGAGATAACCATGAAACGATTACTGATCCTGATCGCGCTGCTTCCGTTCGCCGCGCTCGCACAGCCAATCAACACCCTGAACAACCCGAACCAGCCGGGCTACGTCATTCCGAGCCAGCAGCGTATGCAGACGGAGATGATGAGCCAGCAACAGCAGCAGAAAGGGATGCTCAATCAGCAGTTAAAGACGCAGACCCAGGTGCAGCAGCAGCACCTGCAAAACCAGATGAATACCAACACCCAGCGCGTGCAGCAGGGCCAGATGCGGGAGCAGCCGCTGCCAAACTCAAACGGTGGGATGTTAGGGGGCGGGGTGTCGCAAAGCAGCGGTCAGCAGCACATGCTGCCGACCCAGCAGAACGGCAGTATGCTTAATAAATAAAGTTCGGCCCGATCTGGTCAATCGCATCGGTACAGATGCTGTCCACGCCCCAGCGCAGCAGCTCGGCTGCACGCTGGGGTTTATTGACGGTATACACCAGGATATGCAGACCGGCCTCCTTCAACAGCGTCACGCGCACTTCATCCAGCAGCTTATGGTTGAGGTGGATCGACACGCAGCCTAAGCCAGTCGTCAGCGCGCGCCAGTCTTCTCGCCACTCATCCAGCAGCAGCCCGCGCGGCAACTCCGGTACGGCAGCCTGTGCGGCTTCCAGCGCGTCGATGTCAAACGACGACAACAGCGGCGGGGTCATCCCTTCCCACAGCTCGCGCGCGGCGAGGGCAATCACTTTACCCGTCAGCGGCCCGGTGCCGGTGGTCGGTTTGATTTCGATGTTGGCCATCATGCCGTGTTGACGACAGCGGTCCGCCACTTCCGCCAGCAGCGGCAGCGGTTCGCCTTTAAATTCGCCGCTGTACCAGCTGCCGGCGTCCACCTTCAGCAGGTCACGCCACGGCAGTTCACCTGCCACGCCCCAGCCGTTGCTGGTGCGTTCGAGGTTGTCGTCGTGCAGCAGGAAAATTTCGCCGTCCTTCGACAGCTTGGCGTCGAATTCGATCATCGTGTGGCCGTAGCGCGCGCCAACGTCAATTGCCGCCAGGGTGTTTTCCGGCGCCAGTTTACCGCCGCCCCGGTGGGCGACGATGTGGGGGTAAGGCCAGTTGCTCATACTCGTTGTCCTGTTTCACCGTCAAATAAGTGCAGGTGATTTTCCGGCATATGCAGCCACAGCGTGCTGCCTGCCATCGGGCGCTCCTGATGCGGCAGGCGCACCACCAGCTTTTGCTCGCCCCAGCGCCCGTGCGCCAGGTTGTCTGCGCCCAGCATCTCCAGCGTATCCATCACCAGCGGCACGCCGCCGTCCGCCTGAGACGTCAAACCAATATGCTCCGGGCGGATACCGAGCGTCATCTTACGCCCGGCGTAGCCACGATAGTACCAGTTGATCGGCAACGCCATCCCGCTTTCCAGCTCGAAGTGGGTTCCCGCCGCATTGATCCGCCCGTCCAGCAGGTTCATCGCCGGGCTGCCGATAAAGCTCGCCACAAAACGGCTGGCCGGTTTTTCGTAGACCTCCACCGGGGTGCCAATCTGCTCGGCGATGCCTTTGTTCATCACCATCACGCGCTGGGCGAGGGTCATGGCTTCAACCTGATCGTGAGTCACATAGAGGGACGTGGTTTTCAGGCGGCGATGCAGCTGCTGTAGCTCAAGGCGCATCTGCACGCGCAGTTTGGCGTCGAGGTTTGACAGCGGTTCGTCGAACAGGAATACCGCCGGGTCGCGCACGATGGCGCGCCCCATCGCCACGCGCTGACGCTGGCCGCCGGAGAGCTCGCGCGGGCGGCGCTTAAGCAGGCCGTCAAGTTCCAGAATGCGCGCGGCTTCTTTTACGCGCTCGTCGATATGACCTTTGCCCATACCGCGAATTTTCAGCCCCCAGGCCATGTTCTCTTCCACGCTCATGTGCGGATAGAGGGCATAGTTCTGGAACACCATCGCGATGCCGCGATCTTTGGGCTCCATCTCGGTGACGCGCTGGCGGTCAATCCAGATATCCCCGGACGTTACGCGCTCCAGCCCGGCCACCATACGCAGCAGGGTGGATTTTCCGCAGCCGGACGGGCCGACCATCACGATAAATTCCCCGTCCGCCACGTCGAGCGTCAGCGGCTGAATGACCTGGGTTTTACCGTCCCAGCTTTTGGTAACTGCCTGTAATTTTAAACCTGCCATCTTATTTCTCGCTATCGACCAGGCCGCGGACAAACGCGCGCTGCATGGCTAAAACAATGACTATGGGTGGGATAAGGGTGAGCAGCATCGCCGCCATCACCTGGTTCCAGAGGGTGGTGCCTTCGCCGGTGGCGATCATGCCTTTAATGCCTGCCACGGCGGTGCCGAGGTTGACGTCCTGAACGATCAGCAACGGCCACAGGTACTGGTTCCAGCCGTAGATAAAGGTGATCACAAACAGCGCCGCGAGGTTGGTTTTCGACAGCGGCAGCACGATGTCGCGGAAGAAGCGCATCGGCGAGGCCCCGTCGATGCGCGCGGCTTCAATCAGCTCATCCGGCAGGGTCATAAAGAACTGGCGGAACAGGAAGGTGGCGGTCGCCGAGGCCATCAGCGGCAGGGTTAAGCCCGCGTAGCTGTCGAGCATCTTCAGGTTGGCGATCACCTCCACCGTCGGGAAGATACGCACCTCTACCGGCAGCATCAGGGTGATGAAAATCATCCAGAAAAACAGGTTACGCAGCGGAAAGCGGAACCAGACGATGGCAAACGCTGAGAGCATCGACACCGTAATTTTGCCGACGGTGATGCCAAACGCCATGATGAAGCTGTTGAGCATCATCAGCCAGAACGGCGCGCTGTTGGCGCCCACGCCCTGGGTCCAGATAGTTTTCATGTTCTCGAAAAGATGCCCGCCTGGGATCAGCGTCATCGGCGTGTCGAACACCGCTTTGGTGTCCAGCGTGGCGGCGACGAAGGCCACGTACAGTGGGAACAGGATGACGATAATCCCTAAAATCAGCATGGTATGGCTGAAAATCGTCAGCCCGCGACGGTTCTCAATCATTGGTAGCGCACCTTACTTTCGACATAGCGGAACTGCACCACCGTGAGGATGATGACGAGGAACATCAGCACCACCGACTGCGCGGCAGAAGCGGAGAGATCCAACCCCGCAAAGCCTTCGCGGTAGATCTTGTAGATCAGCGTCGTTGTCGCCTGCACCGGACCGCCTGCGGTCGCCGCGTCGATCACCGGGAAGGTATCGAAGAAGGCGTACACGAGGTTAACCACCAGCAGGAAGAAACTCACCGGGGCGATCAGCGGCAGCGACAGCCGGAAGAAGCGGCGCACCGGCCCTGCGCCGTCGATGGCGGCGGCCTCCACCAGCGAACGCGGGATAGACTGTAGCGCGGCAAAGAAAAACAGGAAGTTATAGCTGATCTGCTTCCACACCGAGGCGAACACCACCAGGAACATCGCCTGACCGCTGTTCTGAGCGTGGTTCCAGTCGTAGCCAAACTCGCCCAGGAAGTGGGTAATCAGCCCGCGCCCTGGGTTAAACAGGAAGATCCACAGCACGGCGGCCACGGCAGGAGCCACGGCGTAGGGCAGCAGCATCAGGGTCTGATACAGACGGCTGCCGCGCACCACGTAATCCACCAGCGCGGCGAAAAACAGCGACGCGACAAGACCGCTCACGGTGACCAGCGCACTGAATTTGATCGTCGTCCAGAAGGAGTCCAGGTAGTAGCTGTCGTGGAATAGCGCGGTAAAGTTGTCCAGCCCGACAAACTGGCTGGAAAGCCCGAACGGATCCACGCTTTGTACCGAGTACCACAGCGCTTCGCCCGCAGGCCAGATAAAGAAGATAACGGTGATGACCAGCTGCGGTGCGACCAACAGGTACGGCAGCCAGCGGGAACGGAACACCGGACGGGATGAGGACATTGAGATTAGGTTCCTGAACAATGCCGGGTGGCGGCTACGCCTTACCCGGCCTACAAATATTTCTCCCTCTCCCCGTGGGAGAGGGTTGGGGTGAGGGCATCAGCCCGCACGATCCCCGTAGGCCCGGATCGCTACGCGTCACCGGGCGTTTCAGCGATTACGATTTGGTCGACTGCTCAAAGCGGCGCAGCAGCTGATTCCCGCGCTCTACCGCAGCGTCCAGCGCCTGCTGTGGCGTTTTCTTACCGGTCCACACGCTTTCCAGCTCTTCATCCACGATGGTGCGGATCTGCGGCATGTTGCCCAGACGCAGGCCCTTGGTGAACGGCAACGGCGGCTTGTTCAGCATCTGGCGCGTCGCGATGTCTGCGCCCGGGTTCTTGCTGTAGAAGCCCTGCTCGCGGGTCAGGTCGTACGCGGCTTTGGTGATCGGCAGATAGCCGGTCTTCTGGTGCCACTCGGCGGCGTTTTCCGGCTTCGCCAGGAAGTCGAGGAACTCGGCCACGCCTTTGTAGGTGCCGTTGTCTTTACCCTGCATCACCCACAGGCTCGCCCCGCCGATGATGGCGTTTTGCGGCGCGCCCTTCACGTCAGCGTCGTACGGCATCATGCCCACGCCGTAGTTGAATTTGGCATAGTGACGTATATCCGCCAGCGAGCCGGACGAGGCGGTGGTAATGGCACAGTCGCCGTTGTAGAACTTCTCGGTGGATTCGTCTTTACGCCCGAAGTAGCTGAAGTCGCCCTTCTTGTTGAGTGCTTCCAGCAGCGCGATGTGCTTCACCTGCTCCGGCTTGTTGAACTCCAGCACCGCGTCGGTACCGTCGAAGCCGTTATTTTGGGTGGCAACCGGCAGCCCGTGCCAGGCGCTGAAGTTTTCAATCTGGATCCAGCCCTGCCAGCCGCTGGCGTAGCCGCACTTCATCCCCGCCGCTTTCAGCTTCGCGGTGTACTCCGCCAGATCCTGCCAGGTTTTTGGCGGCTGCTCCGGATCTAAACCGGCTTTTTTGAAGGCGTCTTTGTTGTAGTACAGCACCGGCGTGGAGCTGTTAAACGGCTGGGACAGCAGGTGGCCGGTTCTGGAATCGGTGTAATAACCGGAGACGGTCGGTACGAACTGGGATTCATCGAAGTTAATACCTGCTTCTTTGAACACTTCATACACCGGCTTGATGGCTTTGGAGGCCATCATTGTCGCGGTGCCCACTTCATAAACCTGTAACAGCGCAGGCGCGTTACCGGTACGGAAGGCGGCGATGCCCGCGCTCAGGCTCTGCTCGTAGTTGCCTTTGTACACCGGCACAATTTTGTAATCCGGGTGGGTGTCGTTGAAACGCTGCGCCAGGGAGTCAACCTCTTTACCCAACTCCCCTTCCATGGAATGCCAGAACGGAATGGTGGTCACAGCCATTGCGTTCGTCGCAAAAGCCAGACCCAGTGCCAGACCCAAAGCTGTGTGTCGTAACGATGTCATTGTCATCTCTCTTATTGTGCCGGATGCGCGATATCACGCGTTTTATGCTCGCGAGGTAACATGACATGCTCGAATGACAGAAAAATAACTGTTTGTTTACAGATAAGTGACAGCCAGGCGTCAGGGGGATGATGGTTGTGTGAAGGGGGTTAATATGAAAAAAGCCGGGTGGCGGCTGCGCCTTACCCGGCCTACATGGTATCCGTAGGCCCGGTAAGCGTAAGCGCCACCGGGCAACACAGACGGCTTAGCCTCCGAGGTACGCACTCCGCACCGCCTCGTTCGCCAGCAGCGCGTCACCGGTATCGGAGAGCACCACGCGGCCGTTCTCCAGCACGTAGCCACGGTCGGCGAGCTTCAGCGCCTGGTTGGCGTTCTGCTCGACGAGGAAGATGGTCATCCCCTCTTTGCGCAACTGCTCGATGGTATCGAAGATCTGCTGGATGATGATCGGCGCCAGGCCGAGCGACGGCTCGTCCAGCAGCAGCAGGCGCGGCTGGCTCATCAGCGCGCGGCCAATCGCCAGCATCTGCTGCTCGCCGCCGGACATGGTGCCCGCTCGCTGAATACGACGCTCCCACAGGCGCGGGAAGAGTTCGTACACCCACTTGATGCGGGTCTGGAATTCATCCCGATGGGCGAAGAAACCGCCCATCGCCAGGTTCTCTTCCACCGTCATGCGGGAGAATACGCGGCGCCCTTCCGGGACAATCGCCACCGCTTCACGCATGATCTTAGCCGTCTGCCAGTCGGTAATATCTTTGCCGTCAAACACAATCCGCCCGCTGGTGGCGCGCGGGTCGCCGCACAGGGTGCCGAGCAGCGTGGTTTTACCCGCGCCGTTGGCCCCGATCAGGGTGACGATTTCGCCCTGATTGATGTGCAGGCTGACGTCGTGCAGCGCCTGGATCTTGCCGTAGTGCGCGTTGACCTTGTCGAACGTTAACATCGCTTTTTCCATCTTATGCCTCACCAAGGTATGCGCGGATCACGTCCGGGTTGTTGCGGATCTCTTCCGGCGTGCCGTTTGCCAGCGGCGTGCCCTGGTTTACCACGTAGATACGGTCCGAAATGCCCATCACCAGCTTCATGTCATGCTCAATCAGCAGGATGGTGGTGTCGTGATGGTCGCGCAGCTCGGCAATCAGCTCGTCCAGCTCTTTGGTCTCTTTCGGGTTAAGGCCTGCCGCTGGTTCGTCGAGCATCAGGATCTCCGGCTGGGTCACCATGCAGCGCACGATCTCAAGGCGACGCTGATCCCCGTAAGCGAGGTTGCTCGCCTGACGGTTGGCGTGCTGGAGCAGGCCGATACGGTCGAGCCAGGTCGCGGCGCGATCGAGCGCCTCCTCCTGCGTGCGTCGGAAGGCCGGGGTTTTCAACAGTCCGGAGAAGAGGCCGGTTTTAAGCTGCTGATGCTGTGCCACCAGCAGGTTCTCAATCACCGTCATCTCGCGGAACAGACGCACGTGCTGGAAGGTACGCACCACGCCCATGCGGGCAATCTGCTGGCCCGGCAGCCCTTCAAGGTGCTGGTCGCGCAGCATGATGGTGCCGCCCGTCGGCTTGTAGAAGCCGGTCAAACAGTTAAAGACCGTGGTTTTCCCCGCGCCGTTCGGGCCAATCAGGGAGACGATCTCTTTCTTATGCAGATCCAGATTTACGTTGTTGACCGCCAGCAGGCCGCCAAAACGCATCATCAGGCCGTTAACGGATAATAAAGGCTTCATGCCTGCTCTCCTTTCGCCTGTGTGCGTTTCAGCTTCAGCTGTGGACGGGTCATCGGCAGCAGACCCTGCGGACGCCAGATCATCATCAGCACCATCAAACCACCCAGCATTAACATGCTGTATTCGTTAAAGTCGCGCATCAGCTCGCGGGAGACCACCAGCAGGATAGCCGCGAGGATCACGGCGAACTGCGAGCCCATTCCGCCGAGCACCACAATCGCCAGCACAAAGGCGGATTCGGCAAAGGTGAACGATTCCGGGCTGACGAAGCCCTGACGCGCGGCAAACAGCGTTCCGGCGAAACCGGCAAACGCGGCGCTGATGGTAAACGCGGTCAGCTTGATGCGGGTCGGGTTCAGGCCCAGCGAGCGGCAGGCAATTTCATCTTCGCGCAGCGCTTCCCACGCGCGGCCGAGCGGCATGCGCAGCAGACGGTTGATCACAAACAGGGTAATCACCACCAGCAGCAGTGCCACCAGATAGAGCCAGATCACGCGGTCGGACGGGTCGTACTTGATGCCAAAGAAGTTGCTGAAGGTGTCCCAACCGCCTTCGCGGGCGGTACGGCTGAACTCCAGGCCGAAGAAGGTCGGTTTCGGGATCTGGCTGATGCCGTTCGGGCCGCCGGTCACTTCGGTATTGTTGAGCAGCAGAATACGGACGATTTCGCCGAAGCCTAAGGTCACAATCGCCAGATAGTCACCGCGCAGGCGCAGCACCGGGAAGCCGAGCAGGAAGCCCGCCGCGGCAGAGACCAGCCCCGCCAGCGGCAGACAGGTCCAGAAGCCGAGGCCGTAATAGTGGTTCAGCAGCGCGAAGGTGTACGCGCCGATGGCGTAGAACCCGCCGTAGCCCAGCACCAGCAGGCCAGACAGCCCCACCACCACGTTCAGACCGAGCCCCAGAATCACGTAGATCATGGTCAAGGTGGCAATATCCACCGTCCCGCGCGATACCATAAACGGCCACGCCACGGCCGCGACCAGCAGCGCCACCAGGAACAGCTTCTGTTTCACCGTTGTACCGTCGATCGCCGGCAGGACGAATTTCGGCCCGGAGACGTTTTTCAGCGTCTTCTGGAACAGCGGACGCAACAGCTGGAACAAGAACACCACCGCGGTGCCGATAAACACCCACTGCCAGCGGATGTCGGGAGCGGTATCCACCACCAGCTTCGTGCCGTCCAGTCCTAACTGGACGCCCATAAAGACGCCCGCCAGGACGAAGAACATGGCGGCAGAGAGCAGCGCCATCGCAAAATGCATCGGTTTCATACTTTCTCTACCTCCGGACGGCCCAGAATACCGGTAGGCATTACCAGCAGAACCAGAATCAGCAGGGCAAACGACACCACATCTTTATATTCGGTGCTCAGGTACGCCGAGGAGAGCGCTTCGGCCACGCCCAGGATCAGACCGCCGATCATCGCGCCCGGAATGCTGCCGATGCCGCCCAGTACCGCCGCGGTGAAGGCTTTCATCCCGGCCATAAAGCCGATGTACGGGTTGATTACGCCGTAGAACTGGCCGAGCAACACGCCAGCCACCGCCGCCATCGCTGCGCCGATCACGAAGGTCAGGGCAATCACGCGGTCGGTGTTAATCCCGAGCAGGCTCGCCATCTTCAGATCTTCCGCGCAGGCGCGGCAGGCGCGTCCCATGCGGGAGTAGCGGATGAACAGGGTCAGGGCCAGCATGGCAATAAAGGTCACAACCCAGATAACCAGCTGCATGGTGGTGATGGTGGCAGAGAAGTTTTCGCTGGCCCCTACAATCCACTGGCCGTTAAACAGGCTTGGCAGCGCCACGTCGCGTGAACCTTCGGTCAGGCTGACGTAGTTTTGCAGGAAAATGGACATACCGATGGCGGAGATCAGCGCGATCAGGCGTTTGGAGCTGCGCACCGGCCGGTAGGCCACCCGTTCAATACTCCAGCCGTAGGCGCTGGCGATCACAATCGCGCCGACAAACCCGGCGGCCACCAGCAGCCAGCTGCTGTCGATGCCCATCATCATCAGCGCGGCGATAATCATAAAGGAGACGTAGCTACCGATCATGTACACCTCGCCGTGGGCGAAGTTGATCATGCCGATAATGCCGTAAACCATCGTGTAGCCGATGGCGATCAGCGCGTAGGTGCTTCCCAGCGTGACGCCGTTAAACATCTGCTGCAAGAAGTAGAGAAACTGCTCGGACATAAGAAAACCTTTTTATACCCGCCCGGTGAGCCGGGCGGTGGGATGATTATTTGGCGACCGAGGAAGACCCGTCGGCGTGCCACTTAAAGACACCAAACTCAAATCCCTTCAGATCGCCTTTCTCATCCCAGTTCAGCGGCCCAATCACGGTGTTCGCCCCGTGTGCTTTTAAATCTTTCACCAGATCCAGCGGCTCTTTACTGCCGGTACGGTCCAGCGCGGTGGCCAGAGACTGCACGGCCGCGTAGGTGATCCAGACGTACGGACCGCTCGGATCTTTCTTCTGCGCCTTGAGCGCATCCACGATAGCCTTATTCGCCGGATCCTGGTCATAGCGTTTTGGCATCGTCACCAGCATGCCTTCGGCAGAATCGCCCGCGATGTTGGACAAGGAGGCATTACCGACGCCCTCTGGCCCCATAAACTGGGTTTTCAGGCTGGTGGCGCGCGCCTGGCGCAGCATCTGCCCCATTTCCGGGTAGTAGCCGCCGTAGTAAACGAAGTCGATATTCTCTTTTTGCAGGCGGGCGATCAGCGCGGAGAAGTCTTTCTCACCGGCGGTAATGCCGTCGAAGAAGACGATATTCGCCCCGCCTTTTTTCAGGCCGTCCTGTACGGAACGCGCCAGGCCTTCGCCGTACTGCTGCTTATCATGGATGATGGCGATACGCTGCGGCTTAACGGTTTCGAGGATGTATTTGGCGGCGGTTGGCCCCTGAGAGGAGTCCAGACCGGCGGTACGCATGATGTGCTGGTAGCCGCGCTGGGTCAGTTCCGGGTTGGTGGCACCCGGGGTGATCATCAGAATGCCTTCGTCTTCGTAGATATCAGACGCAGGCTGCGTGGAGGAAGAACACAGGTGCCCGATGACGTACTGGATACCGTCGTTAACGATTTTATTGGCGACCGCGACGGCCTGTTTAGGATCGCAGGCGTCGTCATACTCCACGCCTACCAGCTTGTCGCCTTTGATGCCGCCTTTGGCGTTGATATCTTTGATGGCCTGACGCGCGCCGTTGAACTCCATGTCACCCCACTGGGCAACAGGGCCGGACATTGCCCCCACTACCGCAACTTTAATGTCGTCTGCCATAGCGGCATGCGAGATCGACAGTGCGACCATCCCCGCGATTAACGTCTTCGCGTTCCTTTTCATCTCTGAATCCCCATTCGTGATGTCATGTTTATATTTTGTTTTATTATGGTTAAAAAGCATTCTGTACTTTTAATGAACAACGCTATTTTTACCAGTGCCCTTAATGGTTTAGCGCAGTTTTTTGTCAAAAACCAGACTAAAATCTCTATTTTTCAGGCGATTAAGCAAAGATAATATTCTGAAATCAGGCGGAGATAAACAAATAAAAGCGCGGTTTGCAGCATAAAATAACGGTACAAAGCGCCGAATAAATCACTGCCCTTCAGGTTAAAATTCTGCTTATTTTTCGATCCATGTGTTTTCAAACTGCCCATCGCGCTGCCAAAAAACTAATTACCTGGTAAATGGGAAGAAAAAGAGAAAGTGCCTGAGCAAATAAATTGAGTACACTGGCCCTACTCTTTTTGATTTGGACAAGCAGCTAATGAAACTGACTATCGTGCGTCTGGTGACCTTTAGCGACCAGGATCGTATCGACCTGGGCAAGATCTGGCCGGAATATTCCCCTTCATCGCTGGCCGTCGATGAAAACCACCGCATCTATGCCGCGCGTTTTAATGAACGTCTGCTGGCCGCCGTCCGCGTAACGCTGAGCGGCACGGAAGGGGCGCTGGACTCCCTGCGCGTGCGCGACGTGACCCGTCGTCGCGGGGTCGGGCAGTATTTGATTGAAGAGGTGATCCGCGAAAACCCGAGCGTAACCTCCTGGTGGATGGCCGACGTGGGCGTAGAGGATCGCGGCGTGATGGCGGCGTTTATGCAGGCGTTAGGGTTTACGGCGCAGGCGAACGGGTGGGAGAAGCGCTAAAAGAAAGCCGGGTGGCGGCTGCGAGGTGCTCATTGTAGGCCCGGCAAGCGAAGCGCCACCGGGCAAAAGAGGGCTGAGCGGGCTGATGCCCTCACCCCGGCCCTCTCCCACGGGGAGAGGGAGAAAACATTAAAAAAGGCAACTTGCGTTGCCTTTTTACGTTTATTTCGCGTCAGTCGCCGTGCCGTTGGCATGCCAGTCAAACACGCCGAACTCGAAGCCCTTCAAATCGCCCTTCTCATCCCAGGACAGCGGCCCCATCACGGTTTCCACCGAGTTCGCTTTCAGCCAGGTGGCAATCTCCGCCGGATCGGCTGACTGGTTCAGGCCCGCTTGCAGAGACTGCAACGCTGCGTAGGTGGTCCAGACGAACGCACCACTTGGATCCTGTTTCTTCGCCTTGATGGCATCGACAACAGGTTTGTTCGCAGGCACCTGGTCGTAGTTCTTCGGTTTGGTCACCAGCAGCCCTTCAGCGGATTCACCCGCGATATTAGACAGGGAAACGTTCGCGACACCTTCTGGCCCCATGAACTGCGTCTTCAGACCCGCCGCACGCGCCTGGCGCAGGATCTGCCCCATTTCCGGGTGGTAGCCGCCGTAGTAAACGAAATCGATATTTTCTTTCTTCAGACGCGCGACCAGGGTCGAGAAGTCTTTCTCACCGGCGGTGATACCGTCAAAGAACACCACGTTGGCGTTCGCTTTTTTCAGGTTATCCTGCACCGCACGGGCCAGGCCTTCGCCGTACTGCTGTTTGTCATGAACAATCGCGATGCGCTGCGGCTTCACTTTTTCCACGATGTATTTCGCGGCGGTTGGCCCCTGATCGGAGTCCAGACCGGTGGTACGCAGGATCAGCTTATAGCCGCGCGCGGTCAGCTCTGGCGCCGTCGCGGCCGGCGTGATCATCAGAATGCCTTCGTCTTCGTAGATGTCAGACGCGGGCTGGGTGGAAGAGGAGCACAGGTGACCAATAACGTATTTGATCCCGTCGTTTACCACTTTGTTCGCCACCGCGACCGCCTGTTTCGGGTCACAGGCATCGTCATATTTTACGATTTGCAGCTTTTCGCCCTTGATGCCGCCCTTAGCATTAATGTCTGCAACCGCCTGTTCCGCGCCGGTAAATTCCTGGTCGCCGTACTGTGCTACCGGACCGGACATCGCGCCCACCACGGCCACTTTAATATCGGCCTGGGCCATAGTGCTGAATGCCAACGCGATACATCCTGCCAGTAACGCTTTACCCTTCATGTTCATCCTGAGATTCCCCATTATTATGGTTATAACGATTGTTGTGATGTTGTTGTGTAGCGCTTTATTTCAGTTATAGGTGTGCTGTTCGCGCTTTTTCAGCATACTCTGCTAAAACATACCCCATTTTTATGATTTTGGAATAGCTAATTTGAAATGAAAATATGATAAGCCCAACTGTCATTTCAGCCGGGCTTTTGGCTTTATCGTGTCAGCGAGGCGGAAATAATATCCAGCGCTTTACGGAACTGCACTTCGGGGATGGTGAGCGGGTAGAGGAAGCGAATAACGTTGCCGTAAACGCCGCAGCTCAAAAGCAGCAGCCCTTCGTTCAACGCGCGCTCCTGAACCTGACGGGTAAATTCGGGCGACGGCTGTCCGGTTTGCGGATCGGTAAATTCTACCGCCACCATCGAGCCCTGCCCACGGATATCGGCGATATACGGACAGCCATCCTTCGCTTTATTCAGCACCTCGACCAGATGATGCCCGAGATGCGCCGCGCGGGTGCAGAGATCGTCCTCGTCAATCACATCCAGCACCGCATGGGCCGCCGCAATCGCCAGCGGGTTACCCGCGTAGGTTCCGCCCAGACCGCCCGGGGCGGGCGCATCCATCACCTCCGCCCGGCCAGAGACGGCAGAGAGCGGCATCCCGCCCGCCAGGCTTTTCGCCATGGTGATCAGATCGGGCTTCACGCAGTGGTTTTCCATGGAGAACAGCTTGCCGGTACGGGCGAAGCCGGTTTGCACTTCGTCGGCAATCAGTAAAATCCCGTGGGTATCGCACAGGGCACGCAGCGCCTGCATAAAATCAGCGGGCGCGACGTTGAACCCGCCCTCGCCCTGAACCGGTTCAATAATGATTGCCGCCACCTGATCGGGCGCGATATCGGCTTTGAAGATGCGCTCCAGGCTTTTTAGCGCTTCGGAGGTACTAACCCCGTGCAGGCTGTTGGGGAATTGCGCGTGGTACACCGAGCCGGGGAACGGGCCGAAGCCGAGCTTATAGGGCGCCACTTTGCCGGTCATCGCCATGGTCATAAAGGTACGGCCGTGGAACGCGCCGCCAAAGGTGATAAGGCCGGGACGTCTGGTGTACGCGCGGGCGATTTTCACCGCGTTTTCGACCGCTTCCGCCCCCGTTGAGAAGAAGGCGGTTTTGGCTGGCCCCTCTATGGGTACGCGCTGGTTGATGCGCTCGGCAAGCGCCACATAACCTTCATAGGGGACGATTTGATAAGCGGTATGGGTAAAGGCGTGAAGCTGTTTTTCGATGGCGGCGATAACTTTAGGATGGCGATGCCCGGTATTCAGCACGGCGATCCCGGCGGCAAAATCAATATACTCGTTACCTTCCACGTCCCACACCGTGGCGTTTTCGGCTTTATCGGCATAGAAGTTACACATGACGCCGATACCGCGCGGCGTCGCCTGTAAACGCCGGTCGTTCAGTTCGTTATTTTTCACCCTGTCACCCTCTGAAAGTCGCCTGCTTAGCGCATCAGTAAGTGTTTGCCAGGGGGAAGAAATTCGCCAGAGCGGGCGCTAAAAAAACAAAACCCCCGAATTTGCATTCGAGGGTTCTCGGTGTACTTCGCGGAAATTACGCTTCGATAGCGGCGCGAAGTTTTTTCATGGCGTTTTTCTCAAGCTGACGCACACGTTCAGCGGAGACGCCGTAGCGGTCGGCCAGTTCCTGCAACGTGGACTTGTTATCTTCGTCCAGCCAGCGGGCACGAATAATATCCTGGCTACGCTCGTCGAGGCCTTCCATCGCGAAGGTCAGCTTGTTCGCCGCCTGGTCTTCCCAGTTATCCTCTTCAATGCCGTCAGCAAAGTTAGAGGTTTTATCCTGTAGATACAGAACCGGGGCCATCGGCTGGCTGTCGGATGCGTCGTCGTCGGAGGACATATCAAACGTCATGTCCTGCGCGGCCATGCGGGATTCCATCTCGCGGACGTCTTTGCTGGAAACGCCCAGCTCGCGCGCCACCATTTCCACTTCATCCTGATTGAACCAGCCCAGACGCTGCTTGGTTTTACGCAGGTTGAAGAACAGTTTGCGCTGCGCTTTCGTCGTGGCGACTTTCACAATACGCCAGTTACGCAGGACGTATTCGTGAATTTCCGCTTTGATCCAGTGCACGGCGAAGGAGACGAGTCGCACACCCACTTCCGGGTTAAAGCGACGTACCGCCTTCATCAGGCCAATGTTACCTTCCTGAATCAGGTCCGCCTGCGGCAGGCCGTAGCCCGCATAATTACGAGCAACGTGAACAACAAAGCGCAGGTGAGACAGGATCAGCGTTTTAGCTGCTTCCAGATCGCCCTGGTAATGCAGCTTTTCAGCAAGCTCCTTTTCTTCCTCAGCCGTTAACATCGGCCAGGTGTTCGCAGCCCGGATGTAAGATTCCAGGTTACCAACAGGGGCTAAAGCTAAAGTTTGCATTTCTTTGGTCATTCATTCCTCTCAATGTTTCTTCTGGTCCAGGTTGTCCCCGTCAGGCAACAACCATGCCAAAGCGTTTGAGCAACGAGATTAGCATTCACTCTTTTATCAGACAGTGATTTTATCCACAAGTTCCAGGTGCAACAGTGAATAAATTACGCACAAAATGTGACATGAAGATGATTACAGGGGAAGAGACAACAGGGACGCTTTCCCTGCAAGCGAACATCTCGGTGCAGGGAAAGATTATATCACGCTTTTATTAGTCGGGAGTAAAGTGGCGTAAATGTTGAACCGTTGCCAGCCATGCCGCCACCCAGCCGATCATGGAGCACACCAGCAGCAACAGCAGGCACTCATCGAACCCTAAGCCACTGATATCAAACTTAGTTCCGAAAACCTGCGCCACTTCAGTCACGGCAGACGACAGCCGCATCACCAAAATTTCTGACAATATCAATGAAAGAAATGCACCAGAAAAACCTAATAACGCGCCGCCGTAAAGGAACGGGCGGAGGATGAAACCATCCGTTGCGCCAATCAGTTTCTGCACGTTGATGGTATCGCGACGGGCGAAGATGCTCAGGCGCACGCTATTACCGATGACGAGGAACACCGCCGCCACCATCAGCACGCCGATCATCGCCGACACGCGTCCTACCAGCCCGGTCAGGGCGGCAAGACGGGCAAACCAGCTGTCGTCCATGCGCACTTCATCAATCCCGTTAATGCGGGTAATGCGGTCGCGCAGGGTGTTGAGCGAATCCGTGCCCTGGAAATCGAGTTTCGGGATCACCACCGCCACCGCGGGCAGCGGGTTCTCTTCAAGCATATCCAGCGCGCCGCCGAATCCGGACCAGTTGCGGAACTCACCCAGCGCTTCATCGCGGGAAAGATAGTTCACCTTCTCCACGCCCTGCTCGGCCTGAATCTGCCCCACCACCTGAGCCGCCGCGTTATCGTCGAGGGCTTTATCCAGATAAACGGTGATCTGCGGCGACGGATAGTACTGGGACGCCGCCTGGTTTACGTTTTTGTAAACCATGTAGCAGACGCTGGGCAGCGTCAGGGAGATGGCAATCACCATCACCGTCAGGAACGTCGCCAGCGGTTTGCTTTTCAGATCCTGCAACGCGCCCTGGAAGGCGTACCGCACCTGCTCGTTAAAGACGTTGGTTTTGCGGGAGTTCGGTTTCGGTGCCGCTTTGGCACGCTTAGGCGCATTGCGATTGCCGTCCCCGCCGCCCTGAGGCTTGCGGAAACGGTCAAACCGGTTGCTGAACTGCCGAATCTGGTTCATTGCATCACGCTTATTCACCGTGGCCTCCGTGCAAATGCCCGTCGCTCAGGGTCAGCATGCGGTACGAACGGCGGGAGATCAGCCCCATGTCGTGCGTCGCCATCAGTACCGTGACCCCCACGCGGTTAAATTCCTCAAACAGACGCAGGATCCCTTCAGAGAGGGCATCGTCCAGGTTACCGGTCGGTTCATCCGCCAGCAAAACGGCAGGCTTGTTCACTACCGCGCGGGCGATACCCACGCGCTGCTGCTCACCGCCGGAGAGCTGGATCGGGAAGTTCTTCGCTTTGTCCAGCAGCCCGACCTTATCCAGCGCCGCCGAAACGCGACGGCGGATATCATCGTAACTGGCGCCAGCAATAATCAGCGGGATCGCGACGTTATCGAAAACCGTGCGATCCATCAGCAGGTGGTGATCCTGGAAAATCATGCCAATCTGACGACGCAGGAACGGCACTTCACGGTTCTTAAGACGGCTAATTTCATGGCCGCTGAACCAGATTTTCCCGGCGCTTGGCCGCTCGATCCCACAGATCAGCTTGAGCAGGGTACTTTTCCCCGCGCCGGAATGGCCGGTCAGGAATGCCATCTCGCCTGGCTGGAGGTGGAATGTCACCCCCTGTAGCGCTTGTCTCCCGCCGAGATAGGCCTTGCTGACGTGTTCAAAGCGAATCATTGTTAGTCCTCTCGGGCAAATAGTGCCTCAATAAAGTCGTCCGCTTTAAACGGACGTAAATCCTCAATACGCTCGCCCACACCGATGTAACGGATAGGAATGCCGAACTGGTCGGCCACGGAGAAGATCACCCCGCCTTTCGCGGTCCCGTCCAGCTTGGTCAGCGCGATCCCGGTCAGTCCTACCGCTTCATGGAACAGTTTCGCCTGGCTGATGGCGTTCTGTCCGGTGCTGGCGTCGATAGTCAGCATAATTTCATGCGGTGCATCTTCGTCCAGCTTCTTCATGACGCGAACGATTTTCTTCAGCTCTTCCATCAGGTGCGATTTGTTCTGCAAACGCCCTGCGGTATCCGCAATCAGCACGTCCACGTTACGCGACTTCGCCGCCTGGATGGCATCGAAAATCACGGACGCGGAATCCGCGCCGGTGTGCTGAGCAATAACCGGAATATTGTTGCGCTGGCCCCACACCTGAAGCTGTTCCACCGCTGCCGCACGGAAGGTATCGCCCGCCGCCAGCATCACCGATTTGCCCTGCTGCTCAAACTGGCGCGCCAGCTTGCCGATGGTGGTGGTTTTGCCCACGCCGTTGACGCCAACCATCAGGATAACAAACGGCATTTTGCCTTCAATATTAAGCGGTTCGTCAACTTTTGCGAGAATTTCACCCATCTCGTCTTTCAGCAGGCCGTACAGCGCCTCGGCGTCACGCAGCTGTTTGCGGCTCGCCCCTTCGGTCAGGTTGGCGATGATCTTCCGGGTGGTTTCCACGCCCACGTCCGCAATCAGCAGCTGCTCTTCCAGCTCCTCAAACAGATCGTCGTCGATCTTTTTGCCGCGGAACAGACTGATAAATCCGGAACCTAAATTTTCTTTGGTTTTGAGCAGGCTGCGCTTCAGGCGCGCGAAGAAACCTTCTTTGGTCGGTTTTTCCTGCTCCTGAACGATCTCTTCTTCGGCCTGCTCTTCCACCGGCACGACGATGACCGCTTCTTCAGCCGCTTCCGCCGCCAGCGCCTGGGCTTCCAGCTCTTCGTCGGTCAGTTCAGGCTCAAGGGCCGCTTCTTCTTCCACCGCCTCAACAATTTCAACGGTTTCCGCTTCGGCCTGCCACTCTTCGGCAGAAACCTCTTCCGCTTTCACCTCTTCCGGCAGCGGCAGTTCTTCGTGTTCGATAGCGGCCTGTGGCGCTTCGGTAAGGGTTTCTACGATAACCGGCTCTGGTTTTTCGCTCTCCTGAACCTGTTCAGTAACCTCAACCACCTCTTCGGCAAAGGATTCAATCTCTTCTTTGCTGTGGGCTGGCTCTTCCGCTTCGACAACCGCAGCGGTTTCGACAGGCGTTTCAGGCTGTGACGACTCTTCTACAACCTGTTGTTCTTCGGTTTTCTGTTCTGTTTCTTGCTCTTTTTCACCGAAACCCAACCAGGAAAAGAAGCCACGTTTTTTTTGTTTTGCCATCTGCGACTACACTCCTCGCGGCGCTATATACAGGGAAGCTAAAAAAATGATGAAATAGTCTAACACTTTACTTAATTGACATCACCGCCCGCAATCGCAGGGCAATGGTTAACAGAGCTTTCCTGAGATGAAGAAACCCACCCGCGCCCCGGCCGGTCAAATTCGCATTATCGGCGGTCAGTGGCGAGGCCGGAAATTACCGGTGCCGGACAGCCCCGGTTTACGCCCCACCACGGACCGCGTTCGCGAGACGCTGTTTAACTGGCTCGCCCCGTCTATGGTAGACGCCAACTGCCTGGACTGCTTCGCCGGAAGCGGTGCATTGGGGCTGGAAGCGCTGTCGCGTTATGCCGCCAGCGCCACGCTGCTGGAGATGGAGCGCGGCGTCGCGCAGACGTTGCAGCAAAATCTGGCTACGCTGAAGGCAACCAACGCGAAAGTGGTGAATACCAACACGCTGAGCTTCCTCGCCCAACAGGGGACGCCGTTCAACGTGGTGTTTGTTGACCCGCCGTTCCGTAAAGGGCTGCTGGAAGAGACATTATCGTTGCTGGAAAAAAATGGCTGGCTGGCAGACGACGCGCTGATTTACGTTGAAAGCGAAGTGGAAAATGGCCTGCCGCCCGTTCCCGTTCACTGGGATCTGCACCGCGAGAAGGTCGCCGGCCAGGTGGCTTATCGTCTGTATCACCGTCAGGCACAAGGAGGATCCGATGCCAGTACTGATTAACGTAGGGCGCGTGCTGATGCTGGGCGTCTGGGCATTTTTGATTTTGAATCTGGTGCACCCGTTCCCGCGTCCGCTGAATATCTTTATTAACGTGGCGCTGATTTTTACCGCGTTCATGCATGCCTTGCAGATGGTGATGCTGAAAAACGGTCTGCCGAAAGATGGCCCACCGATGACCGGCTGGCAGCAGCTGCGGGTGTTTATTTTCGGCGTGTTTGAGCTGCTGGTGTGGATGAAGAAGTTTAAGGCGCAGGTGAAGAAGTAAGGTGCGCTATTGCCCGGTGGCGCGCAGCGAGCCGGGCCTACGAAACACCATCACTGTGACGATACACCGTCCAGCTGATCATTCAATTTTTGGATATCTCTGGCTCTTGTTTTAAGCAGGTATTTCACCTGCGTGCAAATCTCTTCCGTTCTGGTGTAATACGTTCCCGAAAAGGGCCCTGGACGTTCACATAAGACATAGTTGGTTCCCAGGGGATAAAATATGACGATAAACGAGAGAATGTTGCCAATAACAAATCCTGCACCGATAACGTGAAAACCGACGATAATGCCTTTGGCGAAGAAGCTGGGTGGCTCCATGTTTTTCGTAAAAGTCATATAGACAATAACCAAAACGAAACAACAAGCAACCGGGAAAACAAACAACATAATAAAAGAACCCCAAAAAAAAAAAAATAAATAATGCTTCTGGATTCAATGATATCGGTTATATCTGGTACGCTAGCCCAATAAAAACCCCAAGCAAAAATACCAAAAAAGAAGATACAGAAAAATAAAAAGCACCTTCTTTTAATTTTATTAAGATTAATGTTAACGCTCATATCAGTAATTCTCCCAGTAAAATGAACTACCATTTACTGAGTTTCGAGCGTTCCACTCTGCGATTTTTTGCTGCTCTTTCATACCCTTTTTTATACAATCTATAAGTTTGTTTGATAAATCATACTGTTTGTCCAGCCCATTGAGCGCATTGGCAATAGCTAAACCTATTACAACCACACAGACTATTTGCCCCCAAACCGGAACAGCTACACTCGCTATAAATGGTGATATAGCCAACGAGATCCCTTCCCCAACCAATCTCGAAACAAAAACCCCCACAATCACTTTCGCCACATCCATCGTCACATTCCCCAGGAATTCGGCAACGTCATGGTCGGATTTAAAGATCAGTTCGACCAACCGCCAGCATGCGGAAAACCAGATGCAGAATCTGGCTCCTGACATAATGCCGTTTTGAAACCCGACGCTACCAATTCCAACCTCAAGCACTTTGGGATGATTAATCCGGTAACGGGTTCCTTTAAGAATGCGTCGCAGAGAAGGGTAACCCGTAATCTTCACATACATTTTTCCCTGATAAGCATATTGCGTTGCTTTGATCCCAAGACCCTTTAAAGTGAAAACAATCTTTCCGGCCTGCTGATAAGAAAATAGCTTCGACAGATTCTTAGTCGCAGAAACCGTCTCTTTGATGTTACCGGCATAGGTAGTAGAAAAGCCAACAGGCTGACTACCTAACAAATCGTCAATCACACCCTGCGCCTCGTCAGGCGTGAGCAGCATAATGTGGTTGGCATTGTTGCCCAGGCTATTTTTCAGCTGCTTGATTTCATTTTCGAAACGCAAATTACGCTGCCAGTTATTTCCTCTGAGAATATCTTCACGATGATCCCCTATCCAGTCATTATAACCTTCCATCATGGGTCCTTAAAAAATTCGCTCATCCCAGATACTGTAGGCGCTGGTTCCAGCAATACGATGCTCCCAGGCAATAGATTCGTATGACAATTCGATCATTTCTTCTGGCTGACCCGCACTGTCATCAATGGTATGCGGCACCTGTAGATGGAAGCTGGATATTCTGGCATTAATCAGTTTTAGTGAGTAATAGCATTCGTTTAAACCAGTCTGACTGGTGCGATAAAAGCTAAATTCACAGCTTAGCGTTTCATTGTCAGTAATGGCTTTCCCCAACAACGGCGAGGATTTATCCACAGGTTTAATAAACGTCAAACACTGATGATTTACATTTTGCGCCCGACTCATTCCATGATTAATTGCCATGACCATAATCTGATCTCGATGGGCAGGCTGTGATTTATTTCCTATTGAATCTAACGACGCACATCCAGCAGAAATCATTCCCTGCGATTGTCCCTTCAACGTCAACCACATTGTATTCGCCATCTAAATACCTTATCCATTTGAAATGATAAATTTATATATTCATACAATAACAATGATAAGATCATATTAAGAATATGCTGGGTAAGATAGTGATACAAACGATATTTTAAGTCACTAATGGGAATATAAAACAGAATATTTTTTATAAAACATAAACCACAATTATATTTACTCCACGCTATATATATCTATTGAATTTACGATCGGCCCTGATAAGAAGACTCAGCGCCGATCAACAGATTACTGCTCCGCCATGAACCCTTCAAACCGCGACCCTTTGTAACTCAGCGTGCCTTTCTCCCCCACCGTCAGCTGGTGGTACTGCTGCGCCTCCAGGCGGAAGGTCATCTCCAGCCCGCCGGTTTCCGGCTTAAAGCTCGCTTCATAGCGCATCGTTGTGCCCGCTGGCGTCACCTGCTGCTGGCGGGAGCGGCGGTCGTTAAGCGGCTTCTCACGCTTGTTCGTCACCACCACGCGCTTTTGCATCAGCGGCGCGGCGTCATTGTCGGCCTTCTCACGGCGCTGCTGCACGAAGCGAAACGAGGCGGCAATGACGATAATCGCCACCACGATAATGAAAAACAGCGGCATCTTGCTCATTGAAAAATCCCATCAGATTATGCGGAATTCAGGATACCTCGCCTGCCCCGGCATTGCCAAACGCCCGCTCGCGTCACTACACTGGATCAGGAACTGATCATTCAGCCTCAACAGTTACAGGGAGTTAATATGCTTTGGTCATTTATCGCTGTCTGTTTTTCCGCATGGCTTTACGTCGATGCGTCCTACCGTGGCCCAGCCTGGCAGCGCTGGTTGTTTAAACCCGTCACGCTATTACTCCTGCTGTTGCTTGCCTGGCAGGCCCCGATGTTTAACGCCGTTAGCTATCTTGTCCTCGCGGGGCTGTGTGCTTCCCTGATTGGCGATGCCTTAACCCTGCTGCCGCGTCAGCGCCTGCTGTACGCCGTGGGGGCGTTCTTCCTGTCGCATCTGCTCTATACCATCTACTTTGCCAGCCAGATGACGCTCTCCTTCTTCTGGCCGCTGCCGCTGGTGCTGCTGGTGATTGGCGCCCTGATGATCGCGGTAATCTGGTCGCGTCTGGAAGAGATGCGTCTGCCGGTCTGTACGTTTATCGCCATGACGCTGGTGATGGTGTGGCTGGCGGGCGAGCTGTGGTTCTTCCGTCCGACGGCGCCTGCGATGTCTGCGTTCTTCGGTGCCGCACTGTTGCTGTTGGGTAATATCGTCTGGCTGGGCAGCCACTATCGCCGCCGCTTCCGTGCGGATAATGCGATTTCCGCCGCCTGTTACTTTGCCGGGCACTTCCTGATTGTGCGTTCGCTGTATATCTAAATAACGCTTGACTCTGGAGTCGACTCCAGAGTGTATGCTGCGGTTAATGAGAAAATTATCATTACCGGAGACTGCCATGTCGACTCCAGAAACACCTAAAAAAGTTCCCCAATTCTCGGCACTTAAGCTCAGCCCGGTTCCGCCAAAAGAGGACTGCTGCTGCGAGGGCGCGTGCGAAACCCGGACCGAAGCGCTGCCTGAAAACGGCAATCACTACAGCTGGGTGGTCAACGGCATGGACTGCGCGGCCTGCGCCCGCAAAGTGGAAAATGCAGTGAAGCAGGTGCCGGGTGTGAACCACGTTCAGGTGCTGTTCGCTACCGAAAAGCTGCTGGTCAGCGCCGAAAACGACGTCAGCAGACAGGTTGAAGCCGCCGTCAGCAAAGCGGGTTATACCCTGCGCAGCGAAACGGCGCCCGCAGAAAAAACGTCCCCGCTAAAAGAAAATCTGCCCCTTATGACCCTCATCATCATGATGGCCCTGAGCTGGGGGCTGGAGCAAATCAACCACCCGCTCGGCAGCCTGGCGTTTATCGCCACCACGCTGGTTGGCCTGTTCCCGATTGCGCGTCAGGCGCTGCGTCTGATGAGAAGCGGCAGCTGGTTTGCCATCGAAACGCTGATGAGCGTGGCGGCTATCGGGGCGCTATTTATTGGCGCGACGGCGGAAGCGGCGATGGTGCTGCTGCTGTTCTTAATTGGCGAACGCCTTGAGGGCTGGGCGGCGAGCCGGGCGCGTAAAGGGGTGAGCGCGCTGATGGCGCTGAAGCCGGAAACCGCCACTCGCGTGATAAACGGTACTCGTGAAACGGTCGCCATCAACACCCTGCGCCCGGGCGACGTGATTGAAGTGCCCGCAGGCGGACGTCTGCCAGCCGATGGGACCCTCATTACCGCCACCGCGAGCTTTGACGAAAGCGCCCTGACCGGGGAATCCATCCCGGTAGCGCGCGCGGCAGGTGAAAAGGTGCCTGCGGGCGCCACCAGCGTCGACCGACTGGTGCTGCTGACGGTCCTTTCCGAACCGGGCGACAGCGCCATCGACCGCATCCTCAGGCTGATAGAAGAAGCCAAGGAGCGCCGCGCGCCGGTAGAACGCTTTATCGATCGCTTCAGCCGGATTTACACCCCCGCCATCATGCTGGTGGCGCTGCTGGTCACCGTCGTCCCGCCGCTGTTCTTCGGCGCGCCGTGGGAGGGCTGGATTTACAAAGGGCTGACGCTGCTGCTGATCGGCTGTCCGTGTGCGCTGGTGATCTCCACCCCGGCGGCGATTACCTCAGGGCTGGCGGCGGCGGCACGTCGCGGGGCGCTGATTAAGGGCGGCGCGGCGCTGGAACAGCTGAGCCAGGTTCAGCACATCGCCTTCGATAAAACCGGCACGCTGACCGTCGGCAAGCCGCAGGTGACCGGCGTGTATCCGCAGGACATCAGTGAAGACGCCCTGCTGACGCTGGCCGCTGCCGTGGAGCAGGGCTCCACCCACCCTCTGGCGCAGGCGATTGTGCGTGAAGCGAAGGGGCGCGGGCTGACCATCCCTCCGGCAACCGCCCAGCGAGCGCTGGTCGGGTCAGGGATTGAGGCTGTGGTCGAAGGCAAAAAAGTGCTGATCGCCGCGGCAGGCGCGTTCCCGAATCCACAGGTTGAAGCATTAGAGCAGGCCGGGCAGACGGTCGTTGCCGTGATGCAGGACGGTGTACCGATGGGCATGCTGGCGCTGCGCGACACCCTGCGTGACGATGCGAAAGACGCCGTCGACGCGCTGCACAAGCTGGGGGTACAGGGCGTGATCCTGACCGGTGATAACCCGCGCGCGGCGGCGGCGATTGCCGGCGAGCTGGGGCTGGAGTTTAAGGCCGGATTGTTGCCTGCGGATAAAGTCAGCGCGGTAACCGAGCTGAACGGTCATGCCCCGCTGGCGATGGTCGGGGACGGGATAAACGATGCCCCGGCAATGAAGGCTTCCACCATCGGCATTGCGATGGGCAGCGGCACCGACGTGGCGCTGGAGACCGCCGACGCGGCGCTGACGCACAACCGCCTGACCGGGCTGGCGCAGATGATAGATCTTGCGCGGGCGACGCGGGCTAATATTCGGCAGAACATCGGCATTGCGCTGGGTCTGAAGGGGATTTTCCTGGTCACCACGCTGCTCGGTATGACCGGACTGTGGCTGGCGGTACTGGCGGATACGGGGGCGACGGTGCTGGTTACGGCGAACGCGTTGCGGCTGTTGCGCCGTCGGTAAAAATGCCCGGTGGCGGCTACGCCTTACCGGGCCTACAACATCTCCGAACCGTAACCGTAGGCCGGGTAAGGCGTAGCCGCCACCCGGCATAAAACGGCGTCACTGCATCCCTAGCACCCCCGGCAACCACAATGATATCGCCGGGATGTACGTCACCATCCCCAGCACCACCAGCAACATACCGTAAAACGGCAGCATCGCCCGCACCACGTGCTCGATCTTCTGCTTACTCACCGCGCTCGCCACGAACAGCACCGACCCGACCGGCGGCGTGATCAGCCCAATCCCCAGGTTCACCATCATGATCATCCCGAAATGCACCGGATCGATCCCCAGCGAGTTGGTCACCGGCAGCAGCACCGGGGTCAGGATCAGGATGATCGGCGCCATGTCCATCAGCGTGCCAATCAGCAGCAGCATGATGTTGAGGTACATCAGGATCACGTATTTGTTATCGGACAGCGACGTGAAGAATTCGGTGATGCGCATCGGCAGCTGCATGTAGGTCATTACCGCGCCAAACGCCGCGGCAAATCCAATCAAAATCATCACGATGGTGACGGTTTTCACCGTGCGGCACATCAGCTTCGGCAGTTCATTCCACTTGTAATCGCGGTAGATGAACATGGTGACGAAGAACGCCCACAGGCAGGCCACGGCGGCAGATTCGGTCGCCGTGAATATCCCGGACAAGATCCCGCCGAGGATAATCACCACCGTCATCAGCCCCCACAGAGCATCGAGCATGATTTTCAGCGCCTGCCTGAACGGGATTTTGTCCCCTTTCGGATAGCCGCGCTTGCGGGCGAAGCACAGGCAGAGCACCATCAGGCTCACGCCCAGCAGCAGGCCCGGCAGCACGCCCGCAATAAACAGCGTGGCGATGGAGACCGTTCCCCCTGCCGCCAGGGAGTAAATCACCGAGTTGTGGCTGGGCGGGATCAGGATCGCCTGCACCGACCCGCTGGCCGTCACCGCCGCCGCGTATTCGCGCGGATAGCCCTTCTTCTCCATCTCCGGGATCATCACGCTGCCGATAGACGCCGTATCCGCCACCGACGAGCCGGAAATCGCGCCGAAGAACGTTGATGCCACGATGTTCACCAGCGACAGCCCGCCGCGAATAAAGCCGACAAAAACGTACGCGAAGTTGACCAGCCGTCGGGCAATGCCCCCTTCCGCCATGATCGCCCCGGCAAGAATGAAGAACGGGATCGCCAGCAGGGTAAATTTATTCACCCCGCTGGTGATCTGGATCATCAGCGCCTCCAGCGGCAGGTCAATCCACAGCGCGCCCGCCACGGCGCTTAAGCCGACGGCGAAGGCCACCGGCATCCCCAGCGCCAGCAAAATGGCGAGGGTGAATAACAAAACAAACGCATCCATTGTTCACCCCTTAACTGTGATTGCCGATCAGCACGACCGGACGGTTTTCCTGCGAGCCAAACAGCAGGCGTTCAAGCACAAACAGGATCAAAATGGCCGATCCGACAGGTAGCGGCAGATAGCTTTCGCCGGAGGTCAGAAGCGGAAACTCCGCCACCGGCTGCTCCCACAGCTCGACGCACAGCCAGTAGCTGTACCAGCACATCAGGCCTGAAATCATCAGCATCAGCAGATCCACCATCCGCGCGCACACTCTTTGCAGCGACGCGGGCAGGCGGTCGGTGAGCATGTTGACCGCAATATGCGACCCGGCGCGGTAGCTCACCGCCGCGCCGATAAAGGTAAACGTCACCATGCAGATAATGGCGATCGGCTCCGGCCAGGATTCGCCGCGATTAAGCACGTAGCGTGAAAAAATGCCGATGGGGATGACAATCGTCATCACCAACAGCGAAATACCCGCCACCGCCATGGCGAACAGATACAGACGGTCCATCCACTTCAGGTAGAGTTCGGACATACGTACTCCGGTTTACTGGACGTCAGCGATGGCTTTCATCAGATCCTGATGCTTATCGCCATACTGCGCGCGCACCGGCTCTGTCGCCTTGATAAACACCGTTTTATCGATGTCGTGGAACTGCACCCCGCCGGCCTTCATTTTCGCCAGCGCCTGGTCGTTATACGCATTCCACAGCTTGCGCTGCTCGAACTGCGCTTCGCGGGCCAGCGCCAGGATCTTTTGCTGTTCGTCAGCGCTGAGCTTGTCCCATTTCACTTTGGAATAGAGCAGCATTTCCGGGGTGATGAAGTGGCCGCTCAGCGTGTAGTTTTTGGCGACCGGCATATAGTTGTGGGCGATAAAGGTTGGCGGGTTGTTCTCCGCGCCGTCGATCACCCCGGTCTGCATGCCGCTGTAAACCTCGCTGACGCCCATCGCCACCGAGTTCGCCCCCATCGCTTTCAGCGTGGCCAGCGCCACCGGGCTGCCCTGCACGCGGATTTTCTTCCCTTTCAGATCGTCCGGTTTGACGATCGGCTCTTTGGTGATCAGGTTACGGGTGCCGGAATCCATCCAGCCAAGGAAGACCAGACGCGATTTCGGGTTGGCGGTGAGTTTGTCGCCGATCTGCTTGCCGATATCCCCGTCGATCACCTTGTGCATGTGGTCTTCATCGCGGAATACGTAGGGCAGCGTAAACACTTCGATATCCGGCAGAATGGCAGCCACCGGCGCCATAGAGACGCGGATCATGTCGATCGCCCCCATCTGCGCCTGCTCAATCATCTGCTTTTCATCCCCCAGCACGCCGCCGGGGAAGACCTTAATCTCCAGCTTGCCATCGGTTTGTTGTTTGAGTTTTTCACCCATGTGCTGAACCGCCACCACGTTCGGGTAGCCTTCGGGATGCACATCGGCGGCTTTGATGGTCTGGGCAGAAACGGAGCAGGCAAAAGCAGACAGGCACAGCGCGGCCAGTAACGGCTTGAGGGTCGTTTTCATTGAGTCAACTCCAGGGTAGTGAGATAAGCGTTAAAACGATGTTTTAGTTTTTGACGCTTAAAAATTAGACTACGGCTGGAAAAGGGAGGGTGAAGCGCCTCACAAAAGCGCGAAATTTTGAAACGATGGTTCGAAATTGTGATGAGTACTTGTCGGGTGGCGGCTGCGCCTTACCCGACCTACTACACCCGTAGGCCCGTGCAAGCGAAGCGCCGCCGGGCATCAGGCCGCACTTACCCCTTACGAATCAAATACCGGTACGGCAAGGTCTCGGTTTGCTGCGCCACCAGTTCATGTTCCATAAAGGTACAAAAGCCGGGGATATCACGGGTGGTAGCCGGGTCATCGGCGACGATCAGCAGCGTTTCGCCGGTCTGCATGTTGCGCACGGTTTTGCGCACCATCATTACCGGCTCCGGGCAGCGGAGGCCCTGAGCATCAAGCGTGTGGTCTGGGCTGGAAAACAGGTCGGTCATTTTCTTCTCGTTCAGGTAAAAACGGCTGTAGTTTACGCCCCGCTATCGCCAATGCAAACCAGGTTAACGATTGCGTGAAAATTAGCCATTGCAAAGTGTCGTCAAAGCAGTATCATGCGGCGGCTTTATTGGGTTCCCTCACCCCAAATATTAATCAAAAAGGTACAATATGAACTCCTTTACACAATCGCAGCGCGTCAAGGCGTTGTTCTGGCTTTCGCTATTTCATCTGCTGGTGATCATCTCCAGTAACTATCTGGTACAGCTCCCCATCTCCATTTTTGGTTTCCATACCACCTGGGGCGCGTTCAGTTTCCCGTTTATTTTCCTTGCCACGGATTTAACCGTGCGTATTTTTGGCGCACCGCTGGCGCGGCGGATTATTTTTGCGGTGATGATCCCGGCACTGTTTGTCTCCTACGCCATCTCCTCGCTGTTTTACATGGGCAGCTGGCAGGGCTTCGAAGCGCTGACGCACTTCAACCTGTTCGTCGCGCGTATTGCCACCGCCAGCTTTATGGCTTATGCCCTGGGGCAGATCCTCGATGTCCACGTGTTTAACCGCCTGCGTCAAAACCATCGCTGGTGGATGGCACCAACGGCCTCCACGCTGTTCGGTAACGTGAGCGATACGCTGGCCTTCTTCTTCATCGCCTTCTGGCGCAGCCCGGACGCCTTCATGGCAGAACACTGGATGGAAATCGCTCTGGTGGACTACGCCTTTAAGGTGCTTATCAGCCTGGTTTTCTTCCTGCCGATGTACGGCGTGCTGTTGAATATGCTGCTGAAAAGGCTGGCGGATAAATCTGAAATCTCCGCATTGCAGGCAGGTTAAGGGTTCGCTTTATCAGTTGTGATAAGATGAACGAATGAGCCGTTATGGCCGTTTATCGAAAGGAAGAAGTCAATGCGCAATCTGGTTAAATATGTCGGGATTGGCCTGCTGGTTGTTGGCCTTGCAGCCTGTGATAACAGCGACACCAAAACGCCTGCTCAGGGCGCGTCAGCAGAAAGCAACGCCACCGGTCAGCCGGTGAGCCTGATGGATGGCAAACTCAGTTTCTCTCTGCCTGCGGACATGACCGACCAGAGCGGTAAGCTGGGTACCCAGGCGAACAATATGCACGTCTATTCCGATGCCACCGGCCAAAAAGCGGTGATTGTGATCGTCGGTGACGATACCAGCGAAGATCTGGGCGTGCTGGCCAAACGCCTGGAAGATCAGCAGCGCAGCCGCGACCCGCAGCTTCAGGTGGTCACCAACAAGTCTGTTGAACTGAAAGGCCACACGCTGCAACAGCTGGACAGCATCATCTCTGCCAAAGGCCAGACCGCGTACTCCTCCGTGGTGCTCGGCAAGGTGGACAATAAACTGCTGACCATGCAGATCACCCTGCCGGCAGACAATCAGCAGAAAGCGCAGACCGCCGCTGAAAACATCATTAACACCCTTGTGATCCAGTAATCGTTCACCAGGATGCCGTGGCCTCCGTCGCTTGCGCCGGGGGCCATTTTTTTGCCACGACTTTCAGACTAACACGCCAGACGAAGCCCATCCGGCGCACTACAATTAACACGCCCCCCGGAAAAAGGAATTCTTATGACTGCCAGCCCGCCCGACAAAGCCGGACTTCATATTTTATTAAAACTTGCCTGCCTGGTGGTTATCCTTGCGGGTATCCACGCGGCGGCGGATATCATTGTTCAGCTTCTGCTGGCGCTGTTTTTCGCCATTGTGCTCAACCCACTAGTGACATGGTTTTTACGCCGGGGCATCAGCCGCCCGGTCGCGATTACCATCGTGGTGATGGTGATGCTGGTTGTCCTGACGGCGCTGTTCGGCGTGCTCGCCGCCTCGCTGAGCGAATTTTCCACCATGCTGCCGCAGTACAATAAAGAGCTGACGCGCAAGCTGGTCGATCTTCAGCGCACGTTGCCGTTCGTGAATCTGCATATCTCACCGGAACGGATGCTGCGTCGGATGGATTCCGAGAAGGTGATGACCTACGCCACCACGTTGATGACCGGGCTTTCCGGGGCAATGGCCAGCATTCTGCTGCTGGTGATGACGGTGGTGTTTATGCTGTTCGAAGTGCGCCACGTGCCGTATAAACTGCGTTTTGCCCTGAACAATCCTCAGATCCACATTGCCGGCTTGCACCGCGCGCTGAAGGGCGTATCCAAGTATCTGGCGCTGAAAACGCTGTTAAGCCTGTGGACCGGCGTGATCGTCTGGCTGGGGCTGGTACTGCTGGATGTGCAGTTCGCGCTGATGTGGGGCGTGCTGGCGTTTTTACTGAACTACGTACCCAATATCGGCGCGGTGCTTTCCGCCGTTCCGCCGATCATCCAGGCGTTCCTGTTTAACGGTTTTTATGAGTGCATGCTGGTAGGAGCGCTGTTCCTTGTCGTGCATATGGTGCTGGGTAACATTCTCGAGCCGCGCATGATGGGCCACCGTCTGGGCATGTCGACGATGGTGGTGTTTTTATCGTTACTGATCTGGGGATGGCTGCTGGGTCCGGTGGGCATGCTGCTCTCCGTGCCGCTCACCAGCGTCTGTAAAATCTGGATGGAAACCACGAAAGGAGGCAGTAAACTCGCCATTCTTCTGGGTCCGGGTCGGCCAAAAAGCCGTTTGCCGGGATAACCGGGTGGAAAGGGTCAAAAGTGACGTTTATTCGCCAGCGCGACGACAACATTGTACGATGTGCGCAGCAAATCGCGCTGGCGAAGAAAAAGTCACAGAAACAGGTTTATCGCGGACGCGCGTAGATGAAATTTACACTTACCCTTATCGACTGGCAGGCAAGAGCGCCAGGACTCAGCGATGCCGACGAATGGCAGGCATGGTCACGCCGGTCTGACGCCATCGATCCCGCTGCACCGCTGGCGAAACTGACCGATCTGCCGATGATGACCGCCCGCCGCCTGAATTCAGGCAGCAGGCTGGCCGTCGATCTTGGCCTGATGATGCTGCGCAAACACCGCATCGATGCCGTCGTCTACAGCAGCCGTCATGGGGAGCTGGAGCGCAATTTCCGTATTCTCCAGGCCCTGGCGGCAGAACAGCCCGTTTCCCCCACCGATTTTGCCATGTCGGTACACAACTCGGCGGTCGGCAATCTCACTATCGCCGCGCGTCAGCCTGTTGTCTCTTCGTCGGTTTCCGCCGGTATGGATACCTTCCAGCAGAGCTTGTGCGACGTGCTGAGCCTGCTGCATGCGGGCTACTCCCGCGTGTTGCTGGTGGATTTCGACGGTCTGCTGCCTGATTTTTATCACGCCGGGCTGCCGCCGCAGATGCCCGTCTGGCCCTACGCGCTGGCGCTGGTGATTGAGGCGGGAAATACGCTCAGCTGTGAAACGCACGTCAACCGCACGCCTGAAGAGCCCGCGCTGCCGCAAAGCCTCCAGTTCCTGCGCCATTACCTGCGGGACGAGCGCCAGTTTACCCTGCCGGGCGAGCGCCTGCTGTGGCAATGGACGCGCCAATGAGAGGGTTACGTTCCCGCCTCGATCGGATATGGCGGATGCTGATGACCGGATTGTGCTTCGTCCTGTTCGGCCTCGGCGGGCTGACGCTGTCGCTGGTGTGGTTTAACCTGCTGCTGATTTTCCAGCGCGACCGCACTCAACGTCGCCGCCTGGCACGCCGCACTATTTCTGCCAGTTTTCGCCTGTTCCTCGCGGTGGTACGCGGTGCAGGGGTACTGGATTACCGTTTCAACAACCTGGACGTTCTGCGCGCCGAGCGGGGCTGTCTGGTGATTGCGAATCATCCCTCGCTGCTGGACTACGTTCTGCTGGCGTCGGTGATGAACGAAACCGACTGTCTGGTGAAAAGCGCGTTGCTGCGTAACCCGTTCGTCAGCGGCGTGATCCGCGCGGCTGACTATCTGATTAACAGCGAAGCCGACACGCTGCTTGCCGCAAGCCAGCTGCGTCTGGCCCAGGGCGACACCCTGCTTATCTTCCCTGAAGGCACCCGCACCCGGGTGGGGGAAGCCATGACCCTGCAACGTGGGGCGGCGAATATCGCCGTTCGCTGCAACAGCGCCGTGCGCGTGGTGGTGATCCACTGTAGTGAACGGATGCTGGATAAACAGAGCAGCTGGTATAACGTGCCCCCCAACAAACCTGTTTTCACCGTGGATGTTCGCGAACGCATCAACATTCATGATTTTTATGATGCGAGTCAGCACGAACCCGCGCTGGCAGCAAGGCAGTTAAACCGGCATATGCAGCATCAATTAACAACCGGTCTTCAATCTTTGTCAGGAACGAAAGATGCAAGCGCTCTATCTTGAAATTAAGAATCTCATTATCTCTACGCTGAATCTGGAAGAACTTACCCCAGAGGATATTGATACAGACGCCGCGCTCTTTGGCGACGGCCTCGGTCTGGACTCAATCGACGCCCTTGAGCTGGGTCTGGCGGTAAAAAATCAGTACGGCGTAGTGCTTTCTGCCGAAAGTGACGAGATGCGTCAGCACTTCTATTCCGTTGCCACGCTCGCGGCTTTTATCCATCAACAACGCGCCTGAGAATGACCGCTATGACAGAACAACAAACGATTTATCAGGAAGTCTCTGCGCTTCTTATTACGCTGTTTGAAATCGCCCCAGAGGATATTACCCCTGAGGCACGTCTTTACGAGGATCTGGACCTCGACAGCATTGATGCCGTCGATATGGTGGTGCACCTGCAAAAGAAAACGGGCCATAAAATCAAGCCCGAAACCTTCAAAGCGGTGCGCACGGTGCAGGACGTCGTGGACGTTGTGGAACAGCTTCAGCGCGACGCGTAACGTGCGTTCGATTCCAGTTCTTCCCGCCCTGACGGGGCTGATGCTGCTGGCATGGCCGTTTTTGATCGGCTTCGGGCTGGCGAATAATAGCCTGCACGGGATACTGCCCGTGATGGCGCTGGTGCTGCTGTTGCGCGTCTGCCAGGCCCGTCGGCAGGGCGGCCCCCTGCGTTATCTGTTCGTGAGCGTGGCGCTGGCCGGCATAGCGCTTTGCGCGGCGAGCTACGTCCTGCACGCTCACCAGTGGGTGCTGTTATATCCGGTGGTGGTGAATCTGGTGATGCTGGTGGTGTTTGGCGGTTCGCTGTGGACGGCAATGCCTGTCGTTGAACGGCTGGCGCGCCTGCGTGAACCGGATCTCTCCCCCGTCGGGGTACGTTACACGCGCCGGGTTACCCAGGTCTGGTGCGGCTTTTTTATTATCAACGGGGCGATCGCGCTGTTTACCGTATTACACGCCGATATCCGTCTGTGGACGCTGTGGAATGGGATGATTGCCTATCTCCTGATGGGCACGCTGATGGCTGGCGAGTGGCTGGTGCGACAACGGGTGATGAAAAACGATGCTTAACCCTCTTCCGCTTAGCCAGTGGCTCAGTGCGCCCCGCCCTGACAACACCCCTGTCGCCTGGCAGGACGACCGCCTCTGGACGCTTGGCGATCTGCGCCACGACGTCACTCAGCTGGTCGACACGCTGCGTCGTGAAGATGGCGAACGCTGGGCGTTGTGCATCGAAAACGGTTATCTGTTTATTGTCGCGCTGCTGGCGACGCTGCATGCGGGTAAAACGCCGGTCCTCCCCGGGCACAGCCGGGCGGCGCAGCTTAACGAACAGCGGGCGCTGTTCAGCGGCGTCCTGAGCGACACCACGCTCGATTTTCAGGGGCGACAGCTGCGGGTGGCTTCCGCGCAGCGGGCAGGCCATCCCTTTTCACCGCTGCCAGCCATCGGTGAGACGCGCACGATCGAGCTTTACACCTCCGGCTCGACCGGCACGCCGCAGCGGGTAAGTAAGCCGGTGGTCAGCCTTGATCGTGAGGCTCGTCTGCTGGCGGCGCATTTTGGCGAGCGTCTGGCGGGCTGTCACGTCGTGGCTTCCGTGGTGCTGCACCACCTGTATGGCCTGACGTTTCGTGTTGTCTTACCCATGGCGCTCGGCCTGCCGCTGCATGCCAGCCTGCTCAACTATGCCGAGCAGCTCTCTGCCCTTCCCGACGATAAACGCTACCTTTTCATCAGCAGTCCGGCGTTTCTCAAGCGGCTGGACGCGTCGCTGACGCCGCCCCCCGTCAACCTGCTCGTCTCCGCCGGCGGCGCGCTGCCCTGGCAGGAGGTCGCCGCGGTTCAGGCCTGGCTCAACGTCTGGCCGGATGAAATATACGGCAGCACGGAAACGGGCGTAATGGCCTGGCGCTACCGTCAGGAGGAAAGCACGCGCTGGCAGCCTTTCCCCGGCGTGGCGTTTCACGGCGATCGCGTGACGTCGCCGCTGATCCCCGAGGCGGAGGGAATCGTGCTGGATGATATCCTGCACTTCACGGCTGACGGGCAGTTCAGCCTCGTCGGGCGTCGTGGTCGGGTGGTCAAAATTGAAGATAAGCGCATTTCACTCGATGACATTGAGCACCGCCTGCTGGCGCTGGACGGCATCCGCGAGGCCGCCGCGCTGACGGTGACGCGCGGCGGGCGTCAGGGCATTGGCGTATTGCTGGTGCTGAATGAAGCGGTGCGTCAGCAACACGAACAGAGCAAAACAGCGCAGGAGCTCGCCTGGCGACGCGCCCTTCGCCCCTGGCTTGAACCGGTTGCCGTACCGCGCTACTGGCGGATCGTTGATGAAATCCCGGTCAACAGCATGAACAAGCGCGTGACTGCGCAGCTACAGGAGTTGTTTCATGAAGATCCCTGAAATCGGGCGCCTCCAGCCCGATCCACAGCATCTGGAGATAACCTTTTATCTTGATCCTGACCTGCTCTGGTTTAAGGGACATTTCGCCGTACAGCCGCTGCTGCCGGGCGTGGCGCAGCTCGACTGGGTGATGCATTACGCCGCCGCGCTGGCGTCGGGCTACCGTTTTCACAGTATTCAGAACGTGAAGTTCGCCGCCCCGCTGTTGCCGGAGAACACGGTCACGCTGCTCCTTGCCTGGCAGCCTGAACGCCAGTTGCTGACCTTTAGCTACCAGCGCCATGCGGGTAACGAGCGCCACACCGCCAGCAGCGGGAAGATTCGCTTATGTCAGTAACCTTCCGTCCCTGCGTGCTGATCCCCTGCTACAACCACGGGGCGATGATGGCTTCGGTGCTGGCGCGCCTGGCGCCTTTCGATCTGCCCTGTCTGGTGGTGGACGACGGCAGCGATGAAACCACGCGCCGCACGCTTGAAGCGCTGGCGGCGGATCGTCCGCAGATGACACTGCTGCGGCTGGCCGAAAACAGCGGCAAAGGCGCGGCGGTGATGCAGGGGCTGAAAGCCTGCGCCGATCGCGGCTTCAGCCACGCCGTTCAGGTGGACGCTGACGGCCAGCACGCTATCGAGGACATTCCCAAACTGCTGGCGCTGGCCGGGCGTCATCCCGATGCGCTCATTTCCGGGCAGCCCGTTTACGATGACTCAATCCCCCGTTCGCGCCTGTACGGGCGCTGGATAACGCACGTCTGGGTCTGGATTGAAACCCTCTCCCTGCAACTGAAAGACAGTATGTGCGGGTTTCGCGTTTACCCGATAGCCCCGGTTCTGCGCCTTGCAGCAACCACGCCGCTCGGCAGGCGAATGGATTTTGATACCGAAGTGATGGTGCGCCTCTACTGGCAGGGCAACACCAGCTATTTTCTGCCCACCCGCGTAACCTATCCGCCGGACGGGGTATCCCATTTCGATGCCCTGAAAGACAACGTGCGCATCTCGTTGATGCATACCCGTCTGTTTCTCGGCATGCTGCCGCGCATTCCTTCCCTGCTGATGCGTCGCCGCTCGCAGCACTGGGCGCAGCAGCAGGAGGTAAAAGGATTATGGGGCATGCGCCTGATGCTGCGCGTCTGGCAGTTGCTGGGGCGTAAGGCGTTTACCGCCCTGCTGTGGCCGGTTACCGCCGTCTACTGGCTGACCGCCCGCTCTGCGCGTCAGGCGTCGCAGCAGTGGCTGGCGCGGGTTAAAACGGTGATGGCACAGCGGCAAATGCCGCCCCTCGCGCGGCTTAACAGTTTTTCCCACTTCCTGCGCTTCGGTCATGCCATGCTGAATAAAGTGGCCAGCTGGCGCGGCGAAATGAAACTCCATCGCGATCTGGTCTTTGCGCCAGGCGCGCAGGAGGCGCTGGGGCTCGACGATCCTCAGGGCAAACTGCTGCTCGCGTCGCATCTTGGCGATGTGGAAGCCTGCCGGGCGCTGGCCCAGCGCGAAGGGGCAAAAACCATCAACGCGCTGGTCTTTAGCGACAACGCCAGACGTTTTAAGCAGGTGATGGAGGAGATGGCGCCGCAGGCGGGCATTCACCTGATGCCGGTCACCGACATTGGCCCGGAGACTGCGATCCTCATTAAAGAGAAGCTGGATCGCGGCGAATGGGTGGCGATCGTGGGCGATCGCATCGCCGTCACCCCGCAGCGCGGCGGTAGCTGGCGGGTGATATGGAGCGAATTTATGGGCCAGCCCGCGCCGTTCCCGCAGGGGCCGTTTATCCTGGCGTCCATTTTGCGCTGCCCGGTGGTGCTGATTTTTGCCCTCTGTCAGCAGGGAAAGCTGACCCTGCACTGCGAGCCGTTTGCCGACCCGCTGCTGCTGCCGCGCGGCGAACGCCAGCAGGCGCTACAGCAGACCGTCGACCGCTATGCGCAGCGGCTGGAGCATTACGCGCTCTTGTCGCCGCTCGACTGGTTTAATTTTTTCGATTTCTGGCAGCTGCCAGAGGTCAACGAGAAGGAGTAAAGGGTGCTGACCGATCCCCGCTTTACGGCTGAAGTTGAAATCACCGTTCCGTTCCACGACGTCGATATGATGGGCGTGGTGTGGCACGGCAACTACTTCCGCTACTTTGAGATTGCCCGCGAAGCGCTGCTCAACCAGTTTGATTACGGCTATCGCCAGATGAAAGCGTCCGGCTACGTCTGGCCGGTGGTGGATACCCGGGTGAAATACCGCGACGCGGTGACCTTCGAGCAGCGCATTCGCGTCCGCGCCCACATTGAAGAGGTTGAAAACCGTCTGCGCATCGCCTATCAAATCTTCGACGCGCAAACCGGGAAACGCACCACCACCGGCTACACGATTCAGGTGGCGGTGGAAGAAGCAAGCCGGGAGATGTGCTTTGTCAGCCCGGCCATTCTGTTCGAACGCATGGGGATCGCGCCATGAAATGGATAACGCTACTCGCGCTGCTGGTAAGCCCGCTGGTGAACGCGATCACGCTGGATGAACTGCAACAGCGGTTTGCGGAGCAACCAGTGGTACGCGCACACTTCGAACAGACCCGCACGATCAAGGACATGCCTCAGCCCCTGCGCTCGCAGGGGGAGATGCTGATCGCCCGTGACAATGGCCTGCTGTGGGATCAAAAAGCGCCGTTCCCGATGACGCTGCTGCTGGATGACAAACGGATGGTGCAGATCGTCAACGGTCAGTCGCCGCAGACCATTACCGCCGACACTAACCCGCAGATGTTCCAGTTCAACCATCTGCTGCGGGCGCTGTTCGAGGCCGACCGCAAGGTGCTGGAAGAGAACTTCCGCGTCGATTTCAAAGACCTGGGCGAAGGCCGCTGGTCGCTGGTGCTGACGCCCGTCACCACGCCGCTGGACAAGATTTTCTCTACCCTTGATTTGAAGGGCGCGATCTATCTGGAATCCATTCGCCTGAACGATAAGCAGGGCGACACGACGGATATCGCCCTCTCCCGCCACCAACTGACGCCCGCCCGCCTGACCGATGCAGAACGCCAGCGCTTTGCCGCACCGTAACGCCCTGCGCCCGGCGCTGCTGTGGGCCGCGGTATGCCTGATCCTGCTGGGCGTGCTGCTGTCGCTGCTGCCCGGCGCGCGGCTGAACAGCAGCGTGCTCGCCATGCTGCCGAAACAGACGCTCGGCGCGATCCCTCCCGCTCTCAACGACGGATTTATGCAGCGCCTCGACCGCCAGCTCATCTGGCTGGTCAGCCCCGGCAAACAGCCGGACCCGCGCGTGGCGCAGCAGTGGTTAACCCTGCTGCAACGCAGCCAGGCGCTGAGTGTCGTAAAAGGTCCGCTGGATGCCGCCGGGCAACAGGCCTGGGGAGATTTCTTCTGGCAACACCGCAATGGCCTGGTCGATCCGGCCACCCGCGCCCGCCTGCAAAACGGCGGTCAAGCACAGGCCCAGTGGATCCTGTCCCAGCTCTACTCCGCCTTTTCCGGCGTGAGCGGCAAGGAGCTGCAAAACGATCCGCTGATGCTGATGCGCGGCGCGCAGCTCGCGCTGGCGAAAAACAGCCAGAAGATGCAGCTGATGGACGGCTGGCTGGTGACAAAAGATGCGGCCGGGAACTACTGGTATCTGCTGCACGGCGAGCTGGCGGGCTCATCGTTTGATATGCAGCAAACCCACCAGCTGGTGACCACCCTTAACGCGTTGCAGCAGACGCTGAAAAGCCAGTATCCACAGGCGCAGCTGCTCTCGCGCGGGACGGTGTTCTACAGCGATTACGCCAGCCAACAGGCTAAAAACGATATTTCCACGCTTGGCGTCGCCACGGTGCTCGGGGTGATCCTGCTGATTGTGTCGGTGTTTCGCTCCGTGCGTCCGCTGCTGCTGAGCCTGCTCTCCATTGCCATCGGCGCGCTGGCGGGGACGGTCGTGACGCTGCTGCTGTTCGGTGAACTGCACCTGATGACGCTGGTGATGAGCATGAGCATCATCGGCATCTCGGCGGACTATACGATTTACTACCTCACGGAGCGGATGGTGCACGGCGCGGAACACTCGCCCTGGCAAAGCCTGGCGAAAGTACGTAACGCGCTGCTGCTGGCGCTGCTGACCACCGTCGTGGCGTATCTCTTCATGATGCTGGCCCCCTTCCCCGGCATTCGTCAGATGGCGGTGTTCGCCGCCGCAGGGTTGAGCGCCTCGTGCCTGACGGTAATGTTCTGGCATCCGTGGTTATGTCGGGGCATGCCGGTCCGCCCGGTCCCCCTGAGAGGGATGATGCAGCGCTGGCTGAACGCCTGGCGCGACAGTAAACCCCTCTCTGTCGGGCTGCCGGTAGCGCTGGCGCTGCTCTCCGCCATCGGGATCGCCAGCCTGCGGGTGGATGACGATATCGCCCGGCTTCAGGCGCTGCCGCAGGACATTCTGGCGCAGGAAAAAACCATCACCGCCCTGACCGGGCAAAATGTCGATCAGAAGTGGTTCGTGGTGTACGGCGCGTCGGCTCAGGAAACGCTGGAGCGGCTGGAGGCGTTTACCCCGGCGCTGGCGCAGGCGCAAAAAGCCGGTGAATTAACCCGCTGGCGCACCCTGCCGCTGAACTCGCTGGCGCGGCAGAACAGCGATCTGCATCTTCTGCGTAACGCCGCACCGACGGTGATGAAAATGCTGCAAAGCACGGGGCTGAACGCCGTCCCACCGAACCTGAACGCCATGCCTGTCAGCGTGGAAGCATGGCTCGCCAGCCCGGCCAGCGAGGGCTGGCGTTTGCTGTGGCTGACGTTGCCGGACGGCAAAAGCGGTGTGCTGGTCCCGGTCGATGGCGTCAGAAACAGCGCCGCGCTCGGTGAGCTGGCCGCCCGCCATCCCGGGGTCGTCTGGGTTGACCGTAAGGCCAGCTTCGACAGCCTGTTTGCGCTCTACCGCTCGCTGCTGACGGGGCTGCTGGGCGTGGCGCTGGCGGTGATTGCCTGCGGCGCGATGCTACGCCTCGGCTGGCGAAAAGGGCTGGTGGCGCTGGTGCCGTCCGTGCTGTCGCTGGGCGGCGGGCTGGCGGCGCTGGCCGTGACGGGCCATCCGGTGAACCTGTTTTCCCTGCTGGCGCTGGTGCTGGTCCTCGGCATTGGCATTAACTACACGCTGTTTTTCAGCAACCCGCGCGGCACGCCGCTGACCTCCATGCTGGCGATTACCCTCGCCATGATGACTACCCTGCTGACGCTGGGGATGCTGGTGTTCAGCACCACTCAGGCCATCAGCAGCTTTGGCATTGTGCTGGTGAGCGGTATCTTCACCGCGTTCCTGCTCGCCCCGCTGGCGATGCCGTCTAACAAAGAGAACTTACCATGACCCGTTTCATTCGCCTGGCGGCAGTGATGATGGCCCTGTTGCTGGCGGGGTGTAGCCATACGACGAACCGCGATGACGCGCGCCCTCAGGCCTGGCTCCAGCCCGGCACCCGCGTCACGCTGCCCCCGCCGGGCATCACGCCTGCCATCCGCGCGCAGCAGTTGCTTACCGGCAGTTTTAAAGGCCAGACCCAGTCGCTGCTGGTGATGCTGAACGCCGACGGAAATAAAGTGACGCTTGCCGGCCTCTCTTCCGTCGGGATCCGCCTGTTCCTCGCCACCTACGACAACACCGGGATCCACACCGAACAGTCGGTTGTGATGCCGCAGCTGCCGCCAGCCAGCCAGGTGCTGGCCGACGTGATGCTGAGCCACTGGCCACTCAGCGCCTGGCAGCCGCAGTTGCCGAAAGGCTGGACGCTGAACGATACTGACACCAGACGCGAACTGCGCAACCCCGAGGGCAAACTGGTCACGGAAATTGTCTACCTGAACCGTAACGGCAGGCGCGAACCGATTAGCATTGTGCAGCACGCTTTTCACTACCACATCACCATTCAATATCTGGGTGACTGAGATGATTTACCTTTCTGCCGTTGGCATGGTCAACGCGCTCGGCAACTCGGCTGATGAAATAGCGGCAAACCTGATCGCTGGCGTGGCCCCCGGGATGCGCCAGCGTGCGGGCTGGCTACAGGGCTTACCCGAGGCCGTGCTGGGAGGTGTGGAGGGTGAACTACCCCCTGTCCCCGAGTCTTTTTCCGCCCATCGCAGCCGTAACAACCAGCTGCTGCTGGCGGCGCTGGCGCAAATCCGGCCCGCCGTCGATGCGGCCATTGCGCGCGTAGGGCGCGACCGCGTGGCGGTTGTGCTGGGCACCAGCACCTCCGGGCTGGACGAGGGTGATGAGTACGTGCGCCGCGCGCAAAACGGCGAGAGCAGCCCGCAGTGGCAATATCCGCAGCAGGAGCTGGGCGATCCGTCGCGCTTTCTCGCCCGCTGGCTTGCGCTGGACGGCCCGGCGTATACCATCTCAACCGCCTGCTCCTCCAGCGCGCGGGCGATCGTCAGCGGTCGTCGCCTGATTGACGCCGGGCTGGTGGACGTCGCCATCGTCGGCGGGGCCGACAGCCTGAGCCGCATGCCGGTCAACGGCTTCAACAGCCTGGAGTCCTTCTCCCCAACCCTGTGCGAACCGTTTGGCCGCCACCGTCGGGGGATCACCATTGGCGAAGCGGCGGCACTGATGGTGCTGACCCGCGAGCCGGGCGAGGTTGCGCTCCTGGGCGCGGGGGAATCCAGCGATGCGTACCATATTTCCGCCCCGCATCCGCAGGGCGAAGGTGCGATCCGCGCCATCAACCAGGCGCTGAACGAGGCGGGCATGACGGCGGCGGACGTCGGCTATATCAACCTGCACGGCACCGCCACGCCGCTGAACGATCGCATTGAGGCGCAGGTGATCCACGATCTCTTTGGCGACCGCGTGCCGTGCAGCTCCACGAAACATCTTACCGGCCACACGCTGGGCGCAGCGGGGATCACCGAGGCCGCCCTGAGCTGGCTGATCCTGACCCGAGATCTGCCGCTGCCGCCGCAGGATTTTTCCCGCTACGCGCCAGACGACACCCTGCCCGCCTTCGGCCTGCTGCACCAGAGCGCACCGCTGAATAAACCGGCGATCCTGTCAAACTCCTTTGCGTTTGGCGGCAACAACGCCAGCCTTCTGCTGGGGAGGGTATGATGCGCTACTTACCTCCCGGGGATTATCTTCCTCACGACACGCCGATGCTGCTGCTTGAGAGTGTGGAAAACGTCACCGATGACCGCGCCGTTTGCAGCGTGACGGTGAACGATCGGGGCGTTCTGGCTCCGTTCCTGGACGCGGACGGCAACCTGCCTGGCTGGTTTGCGCTGGAGCTGATGGCCCAGACCGTGGGCGTCTGGTCTGAATGGCACCGGATGCAAAAAGGGCTGCCGCACTGTGCGCTGGGCATGGTGCTGGGCGCGCGCGAGCTGGTGTGCGACGCAGGGCATTTTGCCGCAGGCTGCACGCTGACCATCACCATCGAACGTCTGATGCAGGATGAACGCTTTGGCAGCTTCGAGTGCGCCATTCATGCGGATAATGTCTCCCTCGCCACGGGCCGCGTGAACACCTTCCAGCCGAGCGAGGATGAATTAACCACACTTTTCAACCAGGGAACACCATCATGAGATCCGTACTGGTCACTGGCGCCAGCAAAGGCATTGGCCGCGCTATCGCCCTTCAGCTTGCGGCGGACGGTTTCACCGTCGGCGTGCATTACCATCGTGATGAAGCGGGCGCGCAGGAGACGCTGGAAGCGATTGTCCAGGCAGGCGGCGCGGGCCGTTTACTCACCTTCGACGTGGGCAACCGCGAGCAGTGCCGCACGGTGCTGGAACAGGAGATCGCTGACCACGGCGCGTGGTATGGCGTGGTCAGTAACGCCGGTATTACCCGCGACGGTGCTTTTCCGGCGCTCAGCGACGATGACTGGGACAGCGTGATCCACACCAATCTCGACAGTTTTTATAACGTCATTCATCCCTGCATTATGCCGATGATCGGCACCCGCAAGGGCGGGCGGATCATCACCCTGTCGTCGGTGTCAGGCATTATGGGCAACCGTGGGCAGGTGAACTACAGCGCGGCGAAAGCCGGGATCATCGGCGCCACCAAAGCGCTCGCCACCGAGCTGGCAAAACGCAAAATCACCGTCAACTGCATCGCGCCGGGGCTGATCGATACCGGCATGATCGAGATGGACGAAGCCGCACTGCACGCGGCGATGTCGATGATCCCGATGCAGCGTATGGGCCAGGCCGAGGAGGTCGCCGGGCTGGCGAGTTACCTGATGTCGGATAAAGCAGGCTATGTGACGCGTCAGGTGATTTCGATTAACGGAGGCATGCTATGACCCGCCGGGTAGTGATTACGGGCATGGGCGGCGTCACCGCGTTCGGCGAGGACTGGCCGACCATCTCGCGCCGTCTGCGCGAGTATGAAAATGCGGTGCGTACCATGACGGAGTGGCAGGCGTATGACGGCCTGCAAACCCTGCTCGCCGCGCCGATTGAAGATTTCACTCTCCCCGCTCACTATACCCGTAAGCGCATTCGCGCCATGGGCCGGGTGTCGCTGCTCTCTACCCGCGCCACCGAGCTGGCGCTGGAGCAGGCGGGACTGATCGACGACGCGGTGCTGACCAACGGTCAGACCGGCATCGCCTACGGCTCGTCGACCGGCAGCACCGGGCCGGTCAGCGAGTTTGCCTCTATGCTCACCGAAAAGCACACCCACAACATCACCGGCACCACCTACGTGCAGATGATGCCGCACACCACGGCGGTGAATACCGGGCTGTTCTTTGGCCTGCGCGGACGGGTGATCCCCACCTCGAGCGCCTGTACCTCTGGCAGCCAGGCGATTGGCTACGCCTGGGAAGCGATTCGTCACGGCTACCAGACGGTGATGGTGGCAGGCGGCGCGGAAGAGCTGTGCCCGTCGGAAGCGGCGGTTTTCGATACCCTGTTTGCCACAAGCCAGCGTAACGACGCGCCAAAAACCACGCCGTCGCCGTTTGACGTTCAGCGCGATGGCCTGGTGATTGGCGAAGGGGCGGGCACGCTGGTGCTGGAAGCGCTGGATCACGCCAGAGCGCGCGGGGCGACAATCTATGGCGAGATCGTGGGCTTTGCCACCAACTGCGATGCGGCGCACATCACCCAGCCCCAGCGTGAAACCATGCAGGTGTGTATGGCGCAGTCGCTGGCGATGGCGGGCCTTGGCCCTCAGGAGATTGGCTACATTTCTGCCCACGGCACGGCAACCGATCGCGGGGATATCGCCGAAAGTCAGGCGACCGCCGCCATTTTCGGCGACAGCGTGCCCATCTCTTCCTTAAAGAGTTATTTCGGCCATACCCTGGGTGCCTGCGGCGCGCTGGAAGCCTTGCTGAGTCTGCACATGATGCGGGAGGGCTGGTTCACGCCAACGCTCAATTTAAGACAACCGGATGAGCAATGCGGCGCTTTAGATTATATTATGGGGGAAACCCGCCCGATTGATTGCGAATTTATTCAGAGCAATAACTTTGCCTTTGGCGGCATCAATACCTCGATAATCATTAAACGCTGGGCGTAACTATGTACCAGTTTGTACTGGGAAAGATCTCCACCCTTAGCGCGGACCCGCTGGCGTCAACGCTCGCAGACATGGCACCTCAGGGTGCACGACACGCTTCCTGGCTTGCAGGCCGGACGCTGCTCGCCAGAACCTTATCCCCCTCACCGCTTCCCGAGATAATTTACGGCGAGCAGGGAAAACCGGCCTTCGCTAACGGCCATCCTCTGTGGTTTAACCTGAGCCACAGCGGGGACGACATTGCCCTGCTGATGAGCGATGAAGGTGAAGTGGGCTGCGATATCGAAGTGATCCGCCCGCGGGAAAACTGGCAGGCGCTGGCGAATGCCGTTTTCAGCCTCACCGAACATGACGAGCTGGAACGTGAAGCGCCGGAAGAGCAGCTTTCCGCATTCTGGCGCATCTGGACGCGCAAAGAGGCGATCGTCAAACAGCGTGGCGGCAGCGCGTGGCAGATTGTCAGTATTGACAGCACCGCCCAGGCCCTCCCGGTCAGTCAGCTACGCTTCGGCTCGCTGAGCCTGGCGGTCTGTACCACTACGCCTTTCACCTTAACGGCGGAAGCGGTTACTTACTCCGGTATTTCTGCGGCATAAAAATGACCAGCACACCGAGTATAATCAAGCCGACGCCCGCCAGCCCGCGCCAGGAAAAGTATTCTCCCCAGCCGGGCAGTAAAATTGCAGCACTCCACACCAGGATGTAACTGAGGCTCAGCAAGGCATACGCTTTGCTGAGCGCCATACGATGCAATGCCAGATACCAGCAGCCCATTGAGGCGCAATAGCCTGTCAGCCCCAGCATCAGCGCGCCCGTACCGGGGGCTATATGCCAGAGGGCTGCCCAGAAAGCGTCGCCCATCGGGGGCAGCGTTACCATCGCATGACGCAGCAGCAGCTGCGCCACGCTGACTAACACTACGCTGCATAACGCCCAACACGTACCGTTCACAGGCTTCCTCCCAGCAAAATAACCCCGACGATAATCAACCCGACGCCCAGCCAGTGACGTAGCGGGACAGGCTCATGCCAGACGATTTTTGCCGCCAGCGTTACCCAGACAAAGTTAAGGCTCAGCATGGGGTACGCCACCCCGACGGGCAGATGCTGCAATACCACCAGCCAGGCAACCATCCCGCCACCCAGCATCAGCAGGGCCAGCCCAAGCCACAGGGCGACCTGCTGACCGCCGCCTGCCCGGGTCGCCTGTTTCTGGCACAGTTGACCTGCGCAGCTCAACAGGCTTGCCAGCACCAGCCAGATCCAGGCCATCACTGCGGCAGATATTGCAGGTAAGCCAGACGCCCCTGAATCGTCAGGTTGTCCGGTTTTGGCAGCCCGGCGCGGGCCAGGTCGTCGTTTTTCGACAGCAGGATCACCAGCGACACCGGTCCCTGCTGACGATGCGCTTCAAGCCAGTGCGCGATATCATCTTTGCTCACAAAACGCCCCTTAGCGTCCGGATAATCCAGGCCGTATTTCAGCTCACCGCTCTGCCCATACAAAATGATGTCATTACGCTGAAGCTCCCACGCCAGCCCGGAGGCTATACCAACGTTGTTCGCCAGGACGAATTTACTCATCTGCAATGGCTCGCGAACGGAATCCACCAGCGACTGCGGCTGTTTGGAATCCACTACCCGGTCCGGGATCGCAAAACCCACCAGCAGGGCCAGCCCGGCAGGGCAAAGCGCCGCCAGCCACCAGCGCTGCGGATTTTTAAGGGTAAACCAGCCCACCGAGGCCCAGACCAGAAACGCCACCACGGCACAGAAGACTTTGTACAATTCGACCGGTGTCCAGACCGGATGTTTAGCAAGCCCCCATGGCGATACCACCAGCGCCGCCAGCATGCCAAGCACGCCAAACGCGATATTGATCCCACCGTTAATACGTAACGCTTTTTCGGCGACGGTGCAGGCGTAGCGCGCCATCAGGATCGCCAGCGGCGCAAAGCACGGCAGGATATAGGTCGGCAGCTTGCCTTTGGCGATGCTGAAGAACAGCAGCGGCATCACTATCCAGCCCAGCAGATAAAGCCCCGCCCTCTCGTTTTCTCTGTCTCGCCATCCCAGGCGCAGCGAGCCCGGCAGCATCGCCAGCCACGGCAGACTTCCCGCGATGAGGAACGGCAGATAGTACCAGAACGGCGCTTTATGCTGGGCATCGCTCCGGGCAAAGCGCTGGATATGCTCCACCCAGAAGAAGTAACGCCAGAAATCGGGTTCACGCTGAGCGATTGCCAGCCCCCAGGGCAGGACGATAAGTACGCAGCTGAGGATCGCCAGCCAGCCGAAAACCAGCACCTCCTTCCAGCGTCGTTGCGCAATCACCCACGGCAGCACGCCAATCACCGGTACCGCCAGCGCCAGGAAGCCTTTGGTCATGACGCCCATGCCGCAGGCCAGCCCCAGCAGAATGTAGCCCCCCGCTTTTCCGGCTATCGTTTTCGCCTGCGAAGCCAGCCAGAAGCTGCACATAGCCGCCACCAGCCAGAGGGTGATAATGGGATCCAGCACGGCGTAGGTGCCGATGCCATAGACCAGGAACAGGGTTAAGAAGATCAGGCCGGAGAAGATCGCCACCCGCTTATCCTGCCAGAGACGCCAGGCCAGCCAGATCACCAGCAGCGCCGTCAGCCCGGTGCAGAATATCGCCCCCGCGCGAACGGCAAAATTGGTGTGTCCAAATAGCCATTGCCCGATGCTGTTCACCCAGTAACCGGCAATGGGTTTTTCAAAGTAACGCAGCCCGAGGAAATGCGGGACCACCCAATCGCCGGAGGCCAGCATTTCGCGGCTGATTTCCGCATAGCGCGTCTCATCTGGCTGCCATAACAGGCGAAGGTTGACCGGAAGGAGGTAGTAAACGACAAACAGGGCGAGAAGCGTCAGGCCATAGCGGGCTGTTTTCATAGTGCCGGGCTCACGGTTTGTTGATAGCCAAGCCAGCCTTCCCGGCCAGCCATTTCACGACGGACGATTTTTCCCAGGGGCAGCGTGCCAGGATCCTCCGGCAACAGCTGGCTTAACGGGCAGAACTGAATGCCCTCCTGCGCCGCCAGCGCAAGCAACGCGTCAAAATCCTGCTGATACGCAATGCCTTCCACTTCGGCATGGATGGTATAAACCGGCGTACCGGCATCGCGGTGCATCGCATCCAGAATGTAACGGTTGAACCTGTCGGCACTCACCTCGCGCCCGACCACTTCATCCCACGTCGGAAGGGTGACCGGAATCTGCACCGTGCCGGTTCGGTTTTCCCCCAGCAGCGGTAAAAACGGTCCGGTGCCCCGGCAATCGCTGTTGTAGCGAAAGGCAAAGCGCTCTTTGGCCTTCACCACGCGCTGGTCGGCCCGCCATCCCGCCACGGCGGAACAGCGCACAGGCTGGCCGGTAATGGCTTCCAGCTCCAGCACGCCGCGCTCAACCTCACGCGCCAGGCGGGGGATATCCCACACGCCCGCCCAGGCCTGCCAGGCATGGTGATCCCAGGCGTGCAGCCCCACTTCATGATGCTGCGCGGCCTTGCAGATGATCGTTTCATTTTCCGCGCCGATGCGCCTGCCGGGCCATGCGGTTCCGGCCAGCAGGATATCCCAGCCGTAGAGCGATGCCGCGCGCGAGCGCAGCATTTTGTACAGAAAGGCCGGTTTAACCAGGCGCCACAGGTGACGCCCCATATTGTCTGGCCCGACGCTGAAGAAAAGCGTCGCGCGCACGTTGTGTTTGCTCAGCAACTCCAGCAGCCGCGGCACACCCTCGCGCGTGCCGCGAAAGGTGTCGACGTCAATGCGTAAACCGACCTTTTTCATGATGCCTGTTCCGACAGCTCCACGGTGCGCAGGAAGAAGTCGAGCGTTTCATCAATGGTCTGCTCCATCTTCACCGTCGGCGTCCAGTTCAGGCAGCGCTTCGCATTGCGGATGCTCGGCTTGCGGTGCTCAACGTCCTGATAACCCTTGCCGTAGTAGCTGCTGCTCTCCACTTCGCGGAAACCGGCAAACGGCGGGAACTGGCTGCGCAGCGGGTGACGTTCAAAGCTTGCCAGCAGCATTTCCGCCAGCTCGCGGATGCTCGCTTCGTTGTCCGGGTTACCGATGTTGATGATCTCTCCGTTACAGCGGCCGTCTTTGTTTTCGATGATGCGGAACAGCGCTTCAATACCGTCGCTGATATCGGTGAAGCAACGTTTCTGTTTGCCACCTTCAATCAGCTTAATGGGCGAACCTTCCACCAGGTTGAGGATCAGCTGGGTGATGGCGCGGGAGCTGCCGATACGCGCGGCGTTCAGGTTGTCCAGGCGCGGCCCCATCCAGTTAAACGGACGGAACAGGGTAAAGCGTAGCCCCTCTTTCTCGCCGTAGGCCCAAATCACGCGATCCAGCAGCTGCTTGGAGACGGAGTAGATCCAGCGCTGCTTGTTAATCGGCCCGACCACCAGACTGGAGGTGTCTTCATCGAAGTTATTGTCGGTACACATGCCGTACACTTCCGACGTCGACGGGAAGATGATGCGCTTATCGTATTTCACGCAGTCGCGGATAATCTTCAGGTTCTCTTCGAAATCGAGTTCGAACACGCGCAGCGGGTTACGGGTGTATTCAATCGGGGTGGCAATCGCCACCAGCGGCAGCACCACGTCACATTTTTTGATGTGGTACTCGATCCATTCGGAATGGATGCTGATGTCCCCTTCAACGAAGTGGAAACGGGGATTAGTGAGGAATCGACCGATCGCATCGGATCCGATATCGAGACCGTAGATCTCGTAATTGTCGTCTTCCAGCAGCCGTTCGGTCAGATGGTTACCGATAAACCCGTTCACGCCGAGGATTAAGACGCGCGTGCGGCGTTTGATCGCCACCACCGGCGCGCTGGTGATCAGCGCCCCCGCCACCAGCCCAAGAGACTGCGCCAGCTGCGCCCCCTGCACGTACAGCCCGTTATCCGTTTGTCCGGTGACGATCTCCAGCGCCTGCTCGCCGCAGCTCACAATCAGCGGAGAGACGGAGATGACGGTGCCCGGTTTTGCCGCCGGAATGTCCTCACGCACGCGGGATTTCCAGACGATAAATTTACTGACCCCGGCGAAGCTGTACGCGCCCGGCCACGGGTCGGTCACGGCGCGCACCAGGTTATGCAGCTGACGCGCCGGTTTCGCCCAGTCCAGTCGCCCGTCCTCCGGCGTGCGGCGACCAAAACTGCTTGCCTTGCTTTCGTCCTGCGCGGTTTCGGTAAAAGTCCCCTGACGGATCGTCGGCAGCGCGTCGCGAAGCAGGCTTTGCGCGGCGATGCAGAGCTTGTGGTGCAGCTCCAGCGCCGTTTCATCAGCGCCAATGCCCACTTTCAGCTGTGCCACGATACCGCCCGCATCGGCACGGCGTACCATTTTGTGCAGCGTTACGCCGGTTTCCGTTTCACCGTTAACCAGCGCCCAGTTCAGCGGCGCACGGCCACGGTAGGCAGGCAGCAGCGAGCCGTGCAGGTTAAATGCGCCTTTTGTCGCCACGCTCAGGATGTCGTCGCAAAGCAGATTGCGGTAGTAGAAAGAGAAAATCACGTCCGGCGCGAGTTTCTGAATGCGATCCACCCACAGCGGATGGTTCACATCGTCCGGGGCGTAAACCGGAATACCGTGTTCAGCCGCAATACGCGCCACCGAGCCGAAGAAGTGGTTTTCCCCGGCAACATCCGGATGGGTGAAGATGGCGGTAATGTCGAAGCCTGCGTCCAGCAAGGCTTGCGTGCCCGTGCAACCCATATCGTGATAGGCAAAGACGACGGTTTTCATGGGTGGTTTTCCTCCTGAGATGCCAGGTGCTCCTGACGGACAACACGTTGAATAAAATAGCGCGGACGCGCGCGAACATCGTTGTAAATACGGCCAATGTACTCACCCAGCAGACCCATACCGATGAACTGGGCGCCAATGAACGTGAACAGCACGGCAAACAGCATAAAGACCCCTTCCGCCGCCCACTGGGGACCAAAGACCAGCCGCAGAACGACCAGCAGAACGGAAAGCGCAAACCCGGCCAGCGCGATAACGCTGCCGAACACGCTCAACAGGCGCAGCGGCGTGGTGGTCAGGCAGGTGATCAGGTCGTACATCAGGTTGATCAGACGCATGAAGCTGTATTTTGACTCCCCGTGCTCGCGCTCGGCGTGCAGCACCGGGATCTCCGTCGCTTTACGGGCAAAGGTGTTCGCCAGAATCGGAATGAAGGTGCTGCGCTCGTGGCAGTGCAGCATGGCGTCGACGATGTGGCGGCGATAGGCGCGCAGCATGCAGCCGTAGTCGCCCATCGCTTTACCGGTGGTGCGCTGGATCAGACGGTTGATGGTGCGAGACGCCAGCTTACGGAACAGGCTGTCCTGGCGGTTTTGCCGCACGGTGCCGACCACGTCGTAGCCTTCGTCGGCTTTGGCGACCAGACGCGGGATCTCTTCCGGCGGGTTTTGCAGATCAGCATCCAGGGTGATCACCAGATCGCCCGTAACGTGGCTGAACCCGGCCATAATTGCCGAGTGCTGGCCGTAGTTACGGTTGAGCAGTACGGCAACAATGTGGCTGCCCTCCGCTTGCGCGGCGTCGGTCAGCATCCGCGCGGAGTCGTCGCTGCTGCCGTCGTCCACCAGCAGAATTTCATAAGCTTTGCCGAGCGTCTCGCAGGCGGCAGTCGTGCGGCGGATCAGTTCCGGCAGGCTCTCCTGCTCGTTATAGACCGGGATCACCACGGAAACTTTTTGTACAGGCGGCGCACTGAACATATCAATGTCCTGCAAGCTGATGGAGCGCGGTAATGACGCGGGTTGTGTCGTCATGGGTCATGTCCGGGAAAAGAGGGAGAGAACAAATACGCGCGCTGTTCCATTCAGAGTTCGGAAGCGACACATCAGGGAAACGCTCGCGGTAGTATTTTTGCGTATGTGCCGCACGGAAATGCAGGCCCGTACCGATGCCCTGCTCCTTCAGCGCGGCCATCAGGGCATCACGCGAGAGGCCGCACCGGGCCTCATCCACGCGAATGATAAACAGGTGCCAGGCGTGCAGATGCGGCCAGGACGGAATGCGCAGCGGCTGGAAAGGGGTATCCGAGAGTTCAAGCCGATAGCGGTCGGCAATGTCGCGACGGCGCCTGTTGGCTTCGCCCAGCTTGCCGAGCTGCACCAGCGCCAGCGCGGCGTTGATATCCGCGAGGTTGTATTTAAAACCCGGGGTGATGACCTCGGCCTGCGGCGCGCGGCCATGGGTCTGGCGGTCATAGGCATCAACGCCCAGACCGTGGAACTTCAGGCTACGGATGTTTTGCGCCAGCTGCTCGTCATCCGTCACCACCAGCCCACCTTCGGCGCAGGTCATGTTTTTGATGGCGTGGAAGGAGAAAATTGCGGTGCCCCGCCAGCCCACATGACGGCTGTGGTAGTACGTTCCGGCGGCATGGGCCGCGTCTTCAATGACAGGAATACCGTGACGTTCACCGACGGCGCGGATGGCGTCAATATCGCACGGCGCACCCGCATAATGAACCGGCACAATGGCTTTGGTGCGAGGCGTAACGGCGGCGTCGACCGCTTCAGGCGTCACCATCAGCGTGTCTCTGTCGACGTCGATCATCACCGGTATGGCACCCAGCAGCACGATCATATTCAGCGTCGATACCCAGGTCAGGGAGGGCGTAATCACCTCATCGCCGGGACCAATCCCCATCGCCATCAGGGTGACGTGCATCCCCGCCGTGGCAGAGGAGACGGCAATCGCATGACGGTTTCCCGTCAGCGTACAGAACGCCTCTTCAAGCATCTGATTTTTCGGCCCGGTGGTGATCCAGCCGGAGGTTACTACCTCCTGGACCGCGGCGATTTCCTCCGCGCCCATTGAGGGCCGGGAAAAAGGCAAAAAATCACGCATTATTAATTTCCTTGAGTTATGCATGGCAACTTTTTGATATTAACCAAATGCCGATGCGTTTATTTCAACGAACCATAAACTCATCTCAAGGTAACGTTCATTTCTTAGGGAAAAATTAAGATGGTGATAAAAAGGAGGAATGAATTGATATAAATTTATTATTAAACAATAGGTTAAGTAATTATGAATTATTTATTATGTGATTCCGCTCACCGTATTAAAGTCAATTATCTAAACCAAACATCAACAAATAAAAAAATCCCCGACCATTTCCAATAAATATGAAATGAGTCGGGAACTTTTCTTTTTAGTTAATTGTCGCGCTTATTTTAAATTATCAGGAAAGTTTTTTGGCAACTCGCTGGCCGCGCACGCAATAACGCTGTCGTCATTCGCACCGCAGTCGCGCACGAAGGTGATGGTGGCAAATTCATCAATCACTTCGGTTGGATACGCTGGCCCGGCATCACGGTAGTTATTCATCAGTGGAATGTGATCGTTCTGGAAGCAGACGGTTTTTTCCGGATTATTCATGACCCAGCGCGGGAAGAAGATGGTGCCGTGGAACAGGCTGTCTCCCAGGTTCACGATCAGGCTCACGTCGGTACCGGTTGGCTCCGTCCAGGAAATTTTATAGATGCTCTCCCCAACGCGAACAATGTAGGCCTGCTGATCTTTCACCCAACGGTTGCCCACCAGACCGCTGTGAATACGGTAGTCCAGGGTGTTTTCGTTTTTAACGTAAATTTCGTAATTCCAGCCATTATCGTAGGTATATACAAGATGTTTGCCGACGAAGCCGCTTAAATCATGTTTATCGAAGGTGCTCATACGATGTCTCCTTTGTTTTGATGAGACGATCGTACCCCTTCAAAAAATGAATAAATAACGCTATGCTTGAATCAAATTCATCCAAAATTTAGATTAATTATGCACAAGACGACGCTCGAACAGTGGGCCTTGCTGGAGAGAGTCATCGAGGCTGGCAGCTTCGCTAAGGCGGCGGAAGAGACCCACCGCAGCCAGTCCTCGGTCAGCTATAACCTGTCGCTGTTGCAGGAGCGGCTGGGCGTGGCGCTCCTGATGACAGAGGGACGGCGTGCCGTGCTGACACCGGCGGGTGAGCTGTTGCTGAATCAGGTTAAACCGCTGCTGAAAGCCTTCGCCTATGTTGAAACGCGCGCTGCGACCCTGCGCAGCGGGATGCGAACCCGTATCGACCTGATGGTAGACAGTATTTTTCCGCGCAGCCGGCTGTTCGCGATTTTGCGCCAGTTTCAGCAGCTGTACCCGCAAACGCAGGTGCGGCTTACCGAGGTGCTGGAAAACAGCCGCGCGGATGCGCTCAATGATGAAGCCGACGTGATGGTCTTAACCCGCCGCCAGGACATTACCGGCCTGGGCGAATGGCTGATGAATATCGATTTTGTTGCCGTCGCGCATCACGCGCACCCGCTGTTTGCGCTGGATACACCGCTTAACGACGAGATGCTACGACCGTGGCCGCGCATTCAGATCGCAGACAGCCAGCCCACCGCTCACCCCACCGGGGAGTCGTGGACATTCTCCACCATCGATGCCGCGATCGAAGCGGTGATGTATCAGGTTGGATACGGCTGGTTACCGGAAGAACGCATTCAGACCCCGCTCCAGCAGGGCATCCTTAAAACGCTGCCGCTCAGCCACGGCGTACGTCGCGCCACGCCGCTGCACCTCATCGTCAAACGCTCCCTCAGCCCGCTGGACGAGCAGGTTGAGACGCTGTTGCGCCTTTTTAAACAGGAGCCGTCATCGTCAACTGCTACGCTTTAAGTTTTGAACCATAAGATGACAAGGAGCAAATGATGAAAATTGATTTAACGGGGAAAGTGGCGCTGGTGACCGCGTCCACCGGCGGTATTGGGTTTGCCATCGCCCGCGGGCTGGCGGAGAGCGGTGCGGAAGTGATCGTGAACGGACGCAGCGTCGACTCGGTGAACAAAGGCATTCAGGCGCTACAGCAGGTGGTGCCTGGCGTACAGGTCCGTGCCGCCATCGCCGATCTGAGCTCGCAGGAGGGCGTTGACGAACTGCTCAGGGTCGCCTCGCACGTCGATATTCTGGTGAATAACGCCGGGATCTATGGCCAGCAGGATTTTTATTCCACCGACGACGAGACCTGGGAACGCTACTGGCAGACCAACGTGATGTCCGGCGTGCGCCTCTCCCGTGCCCTGCTGCCCGGCATGGTACAAAAGGGCTGGGGTCGGGTAGTGTTTATCTCGTCAGAATCGGCCTGCAATATTCCTGCGGATATGATCCACTATGGCGTGACAAAAACCGCCCAGCTCTCGCTGGCGCGCGGTCTGGCGAAGTTCGTGGCAGGCAGTGGCGTGACGGTGAACAGCGTGCTGCCGGGCCCGACAATGTCGGACGGTTTTGCCGCGATGATGAAAGACGAGATCGAAAGAACCGGTAAATCGCTGGAACAGCTGGCGAAAGAGTTCGTGATGGCGAATCGCCCCAGCTCGGTGATCCAGCGCGCCGCCACGGTGGAAGAAGTGGCAAATATGGTGGTATATGTCTGTTCCATGCAGGCCTCCGCGACTTCCGGCGCGGCGCTGCGCGTTGACGGCGGCGTGGTGGATGACATTGTTTGACCCGTCAGGCCACAGGTTCAGGAAAAAATGCGACCTGATATAAGGACTGTGAAGGTAAAGCAGGTAAACTAGTGAACAGAATGTGTATTTCAGCTAAGACGTATTTATGACCAATATGATTGCCGACGAAGCCGTGGCGAAGTCCAGCGTGCTCTCTGTCTTTGACTTTGATGGTACGTTGACGCACCACGACAGTTTTATCCCGTTCCTGCGCTTTGCCTTTGGCAAGCGCTACTTTGCTGGCCGACTGGTGCGCATGGCCCTGCCTACGCTGCACTGTGTGCGCCGCAAGCTGACGCGAGATGAGCTGAAAGAGGTGTTGATCAAAACCTTCCTGACGGGGGTGGATGAGCACTGGTTACGTCAGCAGGCGGAAGCCTTCTGTGAAAAATACTGGAACAAGCTGATGCGCCCGGAAGGTGTGCTGGCCGTCGCCAACGAGGTCAATTCCGGTGCGGAAGTGACGATTTGCTCTGCTTCCCCGGCGCTGGTATTGCAGCCGTGGGCCGATAAGCTCGGCATTAAGCTGATTGGCACGCAGCTGGAAGTGAAAGACGGCAAGCTGACCGGGCGGATCACCGGCCACAACTGCCGTTGTGCCCAGAAGGTGGCGAGGCTGGAGAAGGTGTATGGGGATTTGAACGCGTATCACCTGCGCGCCTGGGGCGACACGCGTGGCGACCACGAGTTGCTGGCGGCGGCGCAGGATCCACACTGGCGGCATTTTCATCATCCGAGCAAGCGCCGAAATTCACCAATAAAGTAGCCTTTTGCCGGGTGGCGGCTACGCCTTACCCGGCCTACATCCCAGTCGTAGGCCCGGTAAGCGAAGCGCCACCGGGCGGTACATCAGGCCTCACGTTTTCCCGGGAACATCACGCTCGCAATAATCCCCAGCGCCAGTACCCCCAGCACCACAAACAGGCTTGCCGTGGCGCCGATGTTATAACCGTGATGCCAGAAGTGGTCGGTCGCATTCAGCCCCAGCTTGAACGCCACGAAGAACAGCAGTAACACCACCGCTTTCTCCAGATGCACCAGATACTGCTTCAGCGCTTCCAGCACGAAGTAGAGGGTACGCAGGCCGAGGATCGCGAACATCATTGCGCTGTAGATGATCAGCGGCTCACGGCTGACGGCAATGATTGCGGGTACGGAATCGAAGGCGAACATCACGTCGGACAGCTCCACCACCGCGACGCAGAGCAGCAGCGGCGTCGCGTAGCGCTTCGCCTTCTTCACGCGGCCTACCATCACATCCTTGTTTTCAGGTTTCTCCAGTTCGGCATCCACCTCTTTCTGGGTCAGGATAAACGCATGGCTGCTGATTTTTGGCCACACCGGGTAGAAGCGTTTCACCAGGCGGTACGCCAGATGGTTGGAGTAATCTTCTACTTCATCGCTCTCTTCATTGCGTTTCAGCATCATCACCGCCGTCCAGCCGACGACCAGCGCAAAAATGACCTCAACATACGGTCCCAGGCTCAGCAGGCTGGTGCCAATGGCAACAAAAATACCACGGAACACAATCGCCCCGAGCACGCCCCAGTAGAGCACGCGGTGACGATATCTATCCGGCACGCCAAACCAGGCGAAGATCGCCATCATCACAAACAGGTTGTCGACGGAGAGCACCTCTTCCAGCGCATAGCCGGTCAGGAACAGACTGGCCATCTCCGCGCCGTGGTGCACGTATAAGAATCCGGCGAAGGCCATCGCCATCATGACCCAGAAGATGGACCACATGACCGCGCTTTTCAGCGAGATCGGTTTATCGTGACGGTGCATGAAGAGGTCGATAAACATCGCCCCAACGGCCATCACCACGAAGACAACAACGGTTTCCGTCGGGAAACCGAGATGAGCAGCAGACATAGACAACCCTTTTAAGAAAACAAACCACAACACCATGCAGGCTGGCGTAAACCAGAAGTGAGAATGGGGGGACGTGTTATTCGCCTATACCCCACAAAACCGCAGCTCTGTGGCTGCGCAAGGTGTGTACTTTACCTCACAACGGGGGGTGGCGCATCTGTCGTTTCGGCTCATGACGTAAAGCCCGTTAACTGTGAGTCACGTCTTATTTACATCATTTAAACCTTCCATTAACTGGATAAAAAGAAGGCGCCGACGCTATAGTGGTTTTGTTTAATAAAACCGAGTTGTACCTGATAAAACAAAGAACAGACCCTGCGAGGAACACATGACAGAACATATTCGTAATGGCGCTGCCGCCACTGAGGACATAGAAAGAGAGACTATGCGCAAGGTGATCTGGCGTATCCTCCCGTTTCTGATAGTCAGTTATCTGGTCTCTATTATCGATCGCGGCAATATCGGCATGGCTTCGCTACAGATGAATGAGGATCTCGGTCTCAGCAAAGCGGCGTTTGGCTTCGCCAGTAGCCTCTATTTCGTGGCGTATTTTCTGTTTGAAGTTCCAAGCAATCTGGCAATGCAGAAAGTTGGCGCACGTCTGTGGATCCCCCGCATTATGATCAGCTGGGGGGTGGTGTCCATGTGTATGGCACTGGTACAAAACACGACGTCGCTTTATATCGTGCGTTTTCTGCTGGGTGCTGCTGAGGCGGGCTTCTTCCCCGGCGTCGTACTCTTTCTGACCTGGTGGATCCCTTCCCGCTACCGTGCGCGAATTATCGCGTCCTTTATGGTCGCGATCCCGCTGGCCAATTTTATCGGCTCGCCGCTGTCCGGATTGATTCTGTCGCTGGATGGATGGCTGGGTCTGCGCGGCTGGCATCTGCTGTTTATCATTGAAGGTTTACCCGCCGTCCTGCTGGGTATTGCCGCCTGGTTTGTTCTTCGCGATCGTCCGCACCAGGCTAACTGGCTTAACGCGGAACAGAAAAAGTGGCTGGAAACGACGCTTGAAACCGAGCGTCAACAGCAAAAAAATATCGGACACCAGACGACATGGCAGCTGCTCAGGCATCGTCAAATCTGGCTGCTGGCGCTGATTTACGCAGGCGCGTCATCAGCGGGCACCACCATCAGCGTCTGGTCACCGCAGCTGCTGAAATCGTTCCACCTTGATAATCTGGAGACGGGTCTGTTCAATGCCATTCCTTACGGTCTGGCATCCGTACTGATGATTGTGTGGGGACGCAGTTCTGACCGAACCAATGAACGCCGCTGGCATACCGCTCTGACCCTTTTCATGATTGCCGCAGGCGTATTTGCCGCCTTTGTCAGCGTCTCTCTTTCCGCCACCATTGTTATCCTGAGCATCATGCTGATAGGGGCGTATTCAATGAAGGGGCCTTTCTGGGCGCTGGCGTCAGGCTGGATGAGCAGCACGTCGGCGGCTGCGGGGCTGGCTGCAATTGGCGCCATCGCTAACCTTATCGGCGGCGCGGTGATGGTCAACGCTTACGGTGTTATCAACGAACGGACGGGTAGCCACACGCTGGCCATGCTTCCTCTGGCGGCGTTATGCGTCGCGGGGGGTATCGCGGTGTTGGTGATGGGACGCCAGGCCCGCAATGCTCCGTTGCATGAAAAGCAGATCACCCATTAGACACAACTAAAGCGGGACGCACGTCCCGCTTTATACTTAGAGACTCTCTTCCGCAGTATCCTGCGTTTCCCCATAAAACTGCTGGCAGAAAGGCTTACTGGCCCCCATTTTCTGCGACAGGCGGCTGGCGGTGGCATGCATTAGCTGGCTGATCCCCTGTTCACGGCGATCTTCAGTCAGTCTGGAGATGGGCCCGGTCAACGCCAGCGCCGCAATCAGCTTGTCATTGACGCCGAAGACGGGCATCGCGAACGCCGCGGTATGCGGGTCACGGGCGCCTGCGGTATAAAGTGGAACAGCGGGCTCCCCCTCTGGCAGCGCGTCATTAAGGCCCCAGTGGCGAAGCACTTTACTGATGGCAGAATCGTCCAGCGGAAACTGAGTACCCGGCAGATTGCTGTGACGCAACCCGTGCGATGCTTCTGCCCGGAACAGGCACAGACGTTGCCCGCCTTCTAACACATACCAGCTGGCGCTCTCCTGAGAGGCCTGTGATAACGCCTGAAGCTCAGGCTGCACCACCCGGGAAAGATGGAAAGATTGTTCGTAAAGTTTGCCAAGGTAAAGCAGACGTGGGCCAAGCGCATAATTGCCGTCATCATGCCTGACGACATAGTTCATTCGCTCAAGCGAATTCATTAACCGGTAAACCGTGGTTTTGTGATAACCCGATAGCTGCGCCAGCGCGGTCAGCGTCAGGCTCTCATCGCCGGGACGGAAGCAATCCAGTAAAGCCAGCGCCTTTTCGACCGCTACAACGCCTTCGTTACCCATCATCATCTCCTTTTCTGCTCGGCAGTGAGTGTACCTCAATTTTTGTGAGTCACTTCGTGTTTACATCACAAACGCCATCGCAGATCTGGCTAAAGGGAAAGCAACACCGCTATAGTTGTTTTGTATTGTACACCTGCATTGTACACAGTAAAACAATATGGAGGCATATATGTCCGTTTCTGAAAAATCATTGATTAATCGTCAGGTCGAACGCGTATCGGCTGAACAGGTTCACCAGGCTGCCGAATATCAGGCCGCCATTCTGGCGGATGTTGCCGGTCGCCGCGGTACATTGCATGGTCGTATCAAACCGCTCGCGCCTCACATGGCCGTTGCGGGCCCGGCAGTCACCGTGGAGGTGCGCCCGGGAGATAATCTGGCCATCCATGCCGCAATGGCCGTAGCACAGCCTGGCGATGTGTTGGTTGTTGACGGGAAAGGCGACCTGACCTGTGCGCTGCTCGGTGAGATTATGGCGACGCAGGCCCAGGCAAGCGGTATTGCGGGCATCATCATTGACGGGGCGGTACGTGATGCCGATACCCTGAGTAAAGGGCACTACCCCGTCTTCGCCGCCGGTCTTAACCCCTGTGGCCCGACAAAATCAATTCCTGGCCGGGTTAATCACCCCATCTCAATCGCTGGCGCAACGGTACGAGCCGGGGATCTGGTGGTCGCGGATATCGACGGCGTGGTGGTGATCCCGCGTGATGAAGTACAGGCCGTTATCGCCATGGCCAAAGGGAAACTCGAAACAGAGACCCGTCGTCTTGCTGCTATTCGTGAGGGTGATTTACGTCCACACTGGCTTAACGACGCGCTGCGTAAGGCGGGCATGTTATCTGACGGGGAGACATTGTAATGGAAGGCAAACGCGTTGTACTGGTCACGGGATGCGACCTGGCGGACCAGGCTGTCAACATGCTGCGAGACTTTGACGTGGTGTATGCCGGTCATCAGCCCACTGAAGATCAGCTGGTTACGCTGTGCGAACGGCACAATCCTGTGGCCATCCTGGTGCGTTACGGCAAAATAACCGCAAGGATCATGGATGCAGCCCCTGCATTACAGGTTATATCGAAACACGGAAGCGGCATTGACGTGATAGACCAGCCAGCGGCAGCGGCGCGTAATATCGCCGTTCGTTCTGCCCCTGGCGCCAATGCGGCAGCGGTTGCAGAACATACCTGGGCATTGATTCTTGCCTGTGCCAAATCCGTGGTCACCCTTGATAAACGCCTGCGTGACGGGCACTGGGATAAAGCCACGCACAAATCGATCGAGCTGGAAGGCAGGACGCTGGGGCTTATCGGTCTGGGGGCGATTGGCTCGCGGGTTGCGCTGGTGGGGCAGGCATTCGGCATGCAGGTTGTGGCGTATGATCCTTACGCTAAAACGATGCCTTCTGGTTGTGAACGGGCAAACACCTTACCCGACCTTTTATCCCGTGCCGATGTTATCTCCCTGCATTGCCCGCTCACTGACGACAACAGAGGAATGATCAACGCAGACACGCTCGCGCACTGTAAACGTAACGCGATTCTGGTGAACACGGCGCGCGGCGGGTTAATTAACGATGAAGCCCTGTTACACGCGCTAAAGGATGGAACCTTGCACAGCGCGGCACTCGACAGCTTTACCAGCGAGCCGCTGACCGCCCCGAACCTGTGGCAGACCGTCGATAACGTCATCATTTCGCCGCATATTGGCGGCGTCAGCGCAGCGTCATACATCAAGATGGGAACCGTGGCCGCCAGCAATATTCTGGAGATTGTACGCCTGACTGACGACGCCGTCAGCCCCTAAAATGCAATGATGAATGACCGCGCCCGCTTGTCATTTACCCTCAGCGAGTGCCTGCGCGCATGCCCAGGCACTGGCCCACGCCCACTGGAAGTTATACCCGCCGAGCCAGCCGGTCACGTCCATCACTTCACCAATGAAATAAAGACCCGGCACGTTGCGGGCTTCCATCGTGCGGGATGAGAGTTCGTTTGTATCCACGCCGCCCAGCGTCACTTCCGCCGTGCGGTAGCCTTCGGTGCCGTTTGGCTGTACGCGCCAGTTCGTCAGCGTCTCCACCAGCGCTTCCTGCTCGCGGCTGTTGAGCTGCTTGAGCGCGACATCCGGAATTTGCCCTAATACCTGCAAGCACTCCACGAGACGCTTCGGCAGCTGCATCGCCAGGGTATTTTTCAGGCTTTGATTCGGGTGCGCAGCGCGTTGCTCGTTGAGGAAGACGTCCAGATCGCAGTCCGGCACCAGGTTTACGCAGACAAACTCCCCCGGCTGCCAGTAGCTGGAGATCTGCAATACCGCCGGGCCCGAGAGTCCGCGATGGGTAAAGAGCAGATTTTCGCGGAACACCGTGCCGTCTTCGGCCGTAATGACCGACGGCACAGACACGCCGGAGAGCGTCTGAAGCTGTTCCAGCAGGGGCTTATGCAGCGTGAACGGTACCAGCCCGGCGCGGGTGGGCAGTACCTTCAGGCCAAACTGCTCGGCGATTTTATAGCCGAACGGTGAGGCGCCCAGACCCGGCATCGAGAGGCCGCCGCTGGCGATCACCAGGTTATCGGCGCTGACGGTTTCACCGTTGAGTTGCAGCGTGTAGCCTTCCTCGTCACGGGCGACGTCCAGCACTTCGGTGCGCAGGCGCATAACTACGCCGCCTTTTTCGCACTCGGCCACCAGCATATCGACAATTTGCTGCGCGGAGTCGTCGCAGAACAGCTGCCCCAGCGTCTTCTCATGCCACGCGATACCGTGTTTACCCACCAGCTCGATAAAATCCCACTGGGTGTAGCGCGCCAGCGCAGATTTGCAAAAATGACGGTTTTGGCTCAAATAGGCCGCAGGCTCGACATAAAGATTAGTAAAGTTGCATCGCCCGCCGCCAGACATCAGGATCTTGCGGCCAGGCTTTTTTCCGTTATCCAGCAGCAGCACGCGACGACCCGCTTGTCCGGCCATCGCCGCACAAAACATACCCGCCGCACCGGCGCCAATTACTACGGCATCAAACCTTTCCACGTCAAAATCCTCTTCGTTAACTGCCGCGGATTGTAAAGTTTCCTCAGTGGTCGCACCAGCGTAAAAAGATATTACAAAGCCATTTCATTGATATTTAAAGATTATCCTTTCAGGCACATTTCTCAAATCAGGTGGTATGTCAAAAAAAGTCTATATTTCACTTTGCCCGTTGCGCATTTGTCCTGGATAATGCGCCGCGTTCATGTCCTCAAAATGGCGTAACGTCCTATGCTACATTTGTTTGCCGGCCTGGATTTACATACCGGGCTTTTATTATTGCTTGCTCTGGTTTTTGTGCTGTTTTACGAAGCGATCAACGGCTTCCACGACACTGCAAACGCAGTAGCAACGGTTATCTACACTCGCGCAATGCGATCGCAGCTTGCGGTCGTGATGGCGGCGGTATTTAACTTTTTTGGTGTCCTCCTGGGCGGACTGAGCGTTGCGTATGCCATTGTGCATATGCTGCCAACGGATCTGCTGCTTAACGTGAGTTCCGGTCATGGCCTGGCCATGGTGTTCTCAATGCTGCTTGCTGCGATTATCTGGAACCTCGGTACCTGGTATTTTGGCCTGCCGGCATCCAGCTCTCACACCCTCATCGGCGCGATTATCGGTATCGGGTTAACCAATGCCCTGATGACCGGGACCTCCGTCGTTGATGCGCTGAACATCCCGAAAGTTATCGGCATTTTCGGCTCTCTGATCATCTCCCCTATCGTCGGTCTGGTGGTGGCGGGTGGCTTGATTTTCATCCTGCGTCGCTACTGGAGCAACACGAAAAAACGTGCGCGTATCCATCTGACGCCAGCAGAGCGTGAGAAGAAAGACGGCAAGAAAAAGCCGCCGTTCTGGACGCGTATCGCGCTGATCATTTCCGCTATTGGCGTCGCCTTCTCTCATGGCGCGAACGATGGTCAGAAAGGTATCGGCCTGGTGATGCTGGTTCTGATTGGCGTCGCACCGGCGGGCTTCGTGGTTAACATGAACGCCTCCGGTTACGAAATCACCCGTACCCGTGATGCGGTAAACAACGTTGAGACTTACTTCCAGCAGCATCCTGATTTGCTGAAGAAAGCGACCGGCGTGGACCAGCTGATTCCTTCTCCGGAGTCAGGCGCAACGACGGCACCGGGCGAGTTCCATTGCCATCCGGCAAACGCGATTAACGCGCTGGAACGTGCGAAAGGCATGCTGGCCGATATCGAAAGCTATGACAAACTGGCTGTTGAACAGCGTGGTCAACTGCGTCGCATCATGCTCTGTATCTCCGACGTGACCGATAAAGTCGCGAAGCTGCCAGAGGTTAATGCTGACGACCAACGTCTGCTGAAGAAACTGAAAGGCGATATGCTCAACACCATTGAGTACGCGCCAATCTGGATCATCATGGCGGTCGCACTGGCGCTGGGTATCGGTACGATGATTGGCTGGCGTCGTGTGGCGACCACCATCGGCGAGAAGATCGGTAAGAAAGGCATGACCTATGCGCAGGGTATGTCCGCGCAGATGACGGCAGCGGTATCTATCGGTCTGGCGAGCTACACCGGTATGCCAGTCTCAACCACCCACGTACTCTCTTCGTCCGTGGCAGGTACCATGATTGTTGACGGCGGCGGTTTGCAGCGTAAAACCGTGACCAACATCCTGATGGCCTGGGTGTTCACCCTCCCGGCGTCCATCCTGCTGTCTGGCGGTCTGTACTGGATTTCGCTGAAGCTGATTTAATTGGCTGAAGGCGACAAAAAAGCGGGTCAGGAAACTGGCCCGCTTTTTTTATGCTCAGTGCCAAATCATCAGCGCAATCATACTCACCACAACCAGGCCACACAGGGCGCTGGTCAAAATGAACTGACGACGCAGGCGCTCGCAGCGACGGATAAACTCTTCATCGTGGTGATCGCGGTAGCGTTGGTAGTAGATATACCCCACCAGACGCATCTGCTTGCTGGGCTGTCCGTGCGAGGTGAAGAACCCTCCACCGTCCACATACTGATAAAGCAACGGATCGCAACCACGAAGTACCACTAACAGCGCACGTAACGATGAGAAGTAGCGCGCCATATTCACTATGCAAACCACGCATAACGCCCAAAACAATGCGACGGTGCTAATCATACATCCTCCCCGGCGTCCGCCCACGAAGCAAGGCTCCTGAGCTACCGCACCCCAATGCCCTGACAGACAGTTCAGTGAAAGAATGACCAAAAGTCGATCCGGTTCGCGTTTTAATATCCGAACGGCTCATTAAATAGTGTAGGAGATCCGTTAATTTTTTTGCCACAAGGTTAATCGTTATCAACACCAAAGCTTGAAAAATATGTTTAACTGGGCCGTAATGAAAGCATCAGACGACGGCTTTCCCATTTAGTCATCGATAACTTAAGGAAGGAGTAACACTATGGCTTACAAACACATTCTCATCGCGGTAGACCTCTCCCCGGAGAGTAAAGTGCTGGTTGATAAAGCAGTATCCATGGCACGTCCCTACAACGCGAAAGTTTCGCTGATTCACGTTGATGTGAATTACTCCGACCTCTACACCGGTCTGATCGACGTGAATCTCGGCGATATGCAGAAACGCATCTCCGAAGAGACTCACCACGCGCTGAGCGAGCTTTCTACCAACGCGGGCTATCCAATCACTGAAACCTTAAGCGGTAGTGGCGATCTGGGCCAGGTGCTGGTTGATGCGATTAAGAAATACGATATGGACCTGGTGGTATGCGGTCATCACCAGGACTTCTGGAGCAAGCTGATGTCTTCCGCGCGCCAGCTGATTAACACCGTACACGTGGATATGCTGATTGTTCCACTGCGTGACGAAGAAGACGAGTAAGTGCAAAAAAGCCCGGTGGCGCTAACGCTTACCGGGCCTACAAGCGGCACTGAATGTAGGCCGGGTAAGGCGAAGCCGCCACCCGGCTTTTTTATTCTGGCGTTCCCGAATAAATATCAAACCGATGCCCTTTCGTGGTCACCGCGTTAGTGGTCGCAACGTCCGCCAGCGGCGGCGCATAGTCCGGCCGCTTCACCACCACCCGCTTCGTCGCCAGCTGACGAGCCGGCTCCAGCAGGCCATCGGCATCTAAATCTGGCCCCACCAGAGACTGAAACACCCGCATCTCTTTCTTAACCAGCGCGCTTTTCTGCTTATGCGGGAACATGGGGTCGAGATAGACTACCTGCGGGCGCGGGGTGATATCGGTCAGCGCCGTCAGGCTGGAGGCATGAATAAGTTGCAAACGTTCCTGCAACCACGGGCCGATTTCCGGGTCCGCGTAGCCCCGCGTCAGCCCGTCGTCGAGCAGCGCGGCGACAACCGGATTACGCTCCAGCATCCGCACCCGACAGCCGACAGACGCCAGCACAAAGGCATCGCGCCCCAGCCCCGCCGTGGCATCCACCACGTCCGGCAGATAGCTGCCTTTAATGCCGACCGCTTTGGCCACCGCTTCACCGCGACCGCCGCCAAACTTACGCCGGTGCGCCATCGCGCCGCCGACAAAATCGACAAAAATCCCGCCAAGCTTTGGCTCATCGAGCTTGCGCAGCTCCAGATGTTCCGGCGTCATCACCAGCGCCATCAGGTTGTCTTCATCATGTTCCAGCCCCCAGCGGGCCGCCAGAACAGATAAGGCGCCGTCCCCGGCGCCTGTTTCATCTACTAAGCAGATCTTCACGTAGCAATCAGCCTTTGATTCCGTAATGCTCCAGCATCGCATCCAGCTGCGGCTCGCGGCCACGGAAGCGTTTGAACAGCTCCATAGGCTCTTCTGAACCGCCGCGCGTCAGGATGTTATCAAGGAACGACTGACCGGTTTCGCGGTTGAAAATCCCCTCTTCTTCGAAGCGCGAGAAGGCATCTGCCGCCAGCACGTCGGCCCACAGGTAGCTGTAGTAGCCTGCGGCGTACCCGCCTGCGAAGATATGGCTGAACGCGTGCGGGAAGCGTCCCCAGGTCGGGCCTGGAATAACCGCGACCTGCTTTTTAATCTCAGCCAGGGTTTCGAGGATTTTCGCCCCCTGCTCCGGGCTGAACTCGGCGTGCAGGCGGAAGTCGAACAGGCCGAACTCCAGCTGACGCAGGATGAACATCGCCGCCTGGTAGTTTTTCGCCGCCAGCATTTTATCCAGCAGTTCTTTCGGCAGCGGTTCGCCCGTTTCGTAATGGCCGGAGATAAATGCCAGCGCGTCCGGCTCCCAGCACCAGTTTTCCATAAACTGGCTTGGCAGCTCGACCGCATCCCATGGCACACCGCTGATACCGGCGACGCCAGCGGTTTCGATGCGGGTCAGCATGTGGTGCAGGCCGTGACCGAACTCGTGGAACAGGGTGATCACTTCATCGTGGGTAAACAGCGCAGGTTTGCCGCTCACCGGGCGGTTGAAGTTACAGGTCAGGTAGGCGACCGGTTTTTGCAGGGAACCATCCGCTTTACGCATCTGGCCCACGCAGTCGTCCATCCACGCCCCGCCACGTTTGTTTTCTCGCGCGTAAAGATCCAGATAGAAGCTGCCGCGCAGCTCGTTTTTCTCGTCATACAGCTCGAAGAAGCGCACGTCCGGATGCCAGACGTCGATGTCGGTACGCTCTTTCGCGGTAATGCCGTAGATGCGTTTCACCACCTCGAACAGGCCGTTAACGGCTTTGTTTTCCGGGAAGTACGGACGCAGCTGTTCGTCGCTGATGCTGTAGAGGTGCTGTTTCTGTTTTTCGCTGTAGTACGCGATATCCCACGGCTGAAGCTCGTCCACGCCGAACTCCGCTTTCGCAAAGGCGCGCAGCTGAGCCAGTTCTTTTTCACCCTGAGGACGGGCGCGTTTCGCCAGATCGGTCAGGAAGTCGAGCACCTGCTGTGGGTTCTCAGCCATTTTGGTGGCGAGGGATTTATCCGCGTAGCTGTCGAAGCCCAGCAGCTGTGCCAGCTCGTGGCGCAGAGCGAGGATCTCCGCCATCACCGGGCTGTTGTCCCACTTACCGGCATTCGGCCCCTGATCGGAGGCGCGGGTGCTGTAGGCGCGGTACATCTCTTCGCGCAGGGCCTGGTTGTCGCAGTAGGTCATCACCGGCAGATAGCTTGGGATATCCAGCGTTAACAGGAAGCCTTCCTGCTCTTTCGCTTCGGCCTGGGCTTTTGCCGCCGCCAGCGCGCTTTCCGGCATACCCGCCAGTTCAGATTCATCGGTAATCAGCTTCGTCCAGCCCATGGTGGCGTCGAGGACGTTGTTGCTGTACTGGTTGCCCAGCTCGGACAGGCGCGCGGCGATTTCGCCGTAGCGCACCTGTTTTTCTTTTGGCAGGCCAATCCCGGACAGTTCGAAATCACGCAGGGCGTTATCGACCGATTTTTTCTGCGCCGTGTTCAGTTCGGCATAGTGGTCGCCGTCGCGCAGGTCGCGGTAGGCTTTGTAGAGCCCCTCATGCTGACCGACCCAGGTGCTGTACTCAGAGAGCAGCGGCAGGGTCTGTTCGTAGGCCTCACGCAGCTCCGGGCTGTTTTTCACCGAGTTCAGGTGACTCACCGGGGAGAAGATACGCCCCAGCACGTCGTCCACTTCGGCCAGCGGCTGACACAGATTTTCCCAGGTGTACGGCACGCCCTGCGCGACCACGTTTTCTACCGCCGCACGGCAGTTGTTCAGCGACTGGGTAACGGCCGGAACCACATGCTCAGGGAGGATTTTAGAAAACGGTGGCAACGAAAAAGGCGTCAGTAATGGATTGGTCATAAACGCTGTCCTGTTGAAATAGATGAATGAAGCGCGCATCCGGCGCTGTGCATATTGTTTTCAGTAATGGGGTTAAGTGTAGAGGATTTCAATGCCGAAGGTTGTCGAAAAACGCCCGGTGGCGCTGCGCTTACCGGGCCTGCGGGTAATCTGTGCCGTTCTGCTGTAAACTGTGGCAAATCGTCAATTCAGCGGAATATCATTACCCATGCTCAGTTATCGCCACAGCTTCCACGCAGGCAACCACGCCGACGTCCTCAAACATACCGTTCAGAGCCTGATCATCGAATCGCTTAAAGAAAAGGATAAACCGTTCCTTTATCTGGACACCCACGCGGGCGCGGGCCGTTATCAGCTGAGCGGCGAGCATGCCGAGCGTACTGGTGAATATCTGGAAGGGATTGCGCGTATCTGGCAGCAGGACGATCTGCCTGCCGAGCTGGAGCCGTACATTGGCGTGGTGAATCACTTCAACCGCAACGGCCAGCTGCGTTACTACCCGGGTTCACCACTGATTGCCCGCCAGCTGCTGCGCGAGCAGGACAGCCTTCAGCTGACAGAGCTGCACCCGAGCGACTTCCCGCTGCTGCGTTCTGAGTTTCAGAAAGATAACCGCGCCCGCGTCGACAAAGCCGATGGCTACCAGCAGCTGAAAGCCAAACTGCCGCCGGTTTCCCGTCGCGGCCTGGTGCTGATCGACCCGCCGTACGAAATCAAAACCGACTATCAGGCGGTGGTGACCGGCATTAACGAAGGTTACAAACGCTTTGCGACCGGCACCTATGCCCTGTGGTATCCGGTAGTGCTGCGCGCGCAAATTAAACGCATGATCAAAGACCTCGAAGCGACCGGCATTCGTAAAATCCTGCAAATTGAGCTGGCGGTGCGCCCTGACAGCGACCAGCGCGGCATGACCGCGTCCGGCATGATCGTCATTAACCCGCCGTGGAAGCTCGAAGCACAGATGAACAACGTGCTGCCGTGGCTGCACAAAACGCTGGTGCCAGCCGGTACGGGTCACGCCACCGTGAGCTGGATCGTGCCGGAGTAATCGCAGCCATCGGTGGAAACTATTGATTTCAGGTATACAATCGCGGCAATTCACGATTAAGGACAACGCTATGACTAAGCATTATGACTACATCGCAATCGGCGGCGGCAGCGGCGGCATCGCCTCCATCAACCGTGCAGCCATGTACGGCCAGAAGTGTGCGCTGATTGAAGCCAAAGAACTCGGCGGCACCTGCGTGAACGTGGGTTGTGTACCGAAGAAAGTGATGTGGCATGCCGCGCAAATCCGTGAAGCTATCCATATGTATGGCCCGGACTACGGCTTTGACACCACCATCAACCACTTCGACTGGGATAAACTGATCGCCAGCCGTACCGCCTACATCGACCGTATTCACACCTCGTACGATAACGTACTGGGCAAGAATAACGTCGACGTGATCCGCGGCTTCGCCCGTTTCGTGGATGCGAAGACGATCGAAGTGAACGGCGAGACGATCACCGCCGATCACATCCTGATCGCCACCGGTGGCCGTCCGAGCCACCCGAACATTCCGGGCGCGGAATACGGTATCGACTCCGACGGTTTCTTCGAGCTGCCTGCTCTGCCAGAACGCGTTGCCATTGTGGGCGCAGGTTACATCGCGGTTGAGCTGGCCGGCGTGATTAACGGCCTGGGAGCGGAAGCGCACCTGTTCGTGCGTAAACACGCGCCGCTGCGCAGCTTTGACCCGCTGATCGTCGACACGCTGGTCGAGGTGATGAACGCCGAAGGCCCAACCCTGCACACCAACGCCGTGCCAAAAGCGGTGGTGAAAAATGCGGACGGTAGCCTGACTCTGGAGCTGGAAGATGGTCGCAGCCAGACCGTTGATTGCCTGATCTGGGCGATTGGTCGTGAACCGGCCACCGACAACTTCAATCTGGCCGCAACCGGGGTGAAAACCAATGAAAAAGGCTACATTGTCGTTGATAAATTCCAGAACACCAGCGTACCGGGCATTTATGCCGTCGGTGATAACACCGGCGCCGTAGAGCTGACGCCGGTTGCCGTGGCGGCGGGGCGTCGTCTTTCCGAGCGTCTGTTTAATAACAAGCCGGACGAACATCTGGACTACAGCAACATCCCGACCGTGGTCTTCAGCCACCCGCCAATCGGTACCGTCGGCTTAACCGAGCCGCAGGCGCGTGAGCAGTACGGCGATGACCAGGTGAAAGTGTATAAATCGGCGTTTACCGCGATGTATACCGCGGTCACCTCGCACCGTCAGCCGTGCCGCATGAAGCTGGTCTGCGTGGGCCCGGAAGAGAAGATCGTCGGCATCCACGGCATTGGCTTCGGCATGGACGAGATCCTGCAAGGCTTCGCGGTGGCGCTGAAGATGGGCGCAACGAAGAAAGACTTCGATAACACCGTGGCGATCCACCCGACTGCGGCGGAAGAGTTTGTGACCATGCGCTGATCGGTCTGATCCGCAACAAAACCGGCCAGCTGGCCGGTTTTTTTATGCCCTGGGCAGGTAAACCCAACGGCTGTACAAACGGTAACAAAATAACCCGCTACCTGCGGTGGAATTAACTAATCTTAGAAAGCGCTACGCGTTCGCCTGTTACTACGGAAAAAGATTAGAGATATGAAAATGCACGTAAAGATCACCGCAAAACTGATGGCCAAAATGCACCTTGTTCTCGCGCTGGTATGGGCGATACTGACGATTCCTACCCTGCTGTGGTGGAAAAACAGCATTCTGTGGGTGTCGTTAATGAGCATTTACGCCATCGTGATTTCCCATCTGGCTGCGTACAGCGCCGCCCATGCGGAAAAAGCGGCCAGCAAGGCGATGGATAAAAGCGAAGGCGCCAGCCAGAAAGCCAATCAAACCGCCAACAGCCTTCAGGGCGATGCGCGTCAGGCACATTAATCCGTGCTTATATGCAGAATACCGAATGCTCTGAATTTTATTCCTGCTCTGTTTCCAAAGATTCTGATTTAATAATTTCATAATCAAAGGGATATCTGACTTTCAGCGTGTTTAAATCCATTTTGAAAGCGTGATCTACCGCACACTTCGCACCGCATTAACCGAAGCGAATGTCTACGCTTAAAAGATAGCCGGGAAAAACCCGTATTTGTTACGACAAAAACCGGAGGTCCTGAACACCATGTTCAACCAGAAACTACAGACTGCCGAGGATATCGAGTTCGAGATTGCAGAAGAGCTGCGCTACGAAACCGATCCCTGTGAGTTAAAACTGGATGAGATGATCGAGGCAGAGCCGGAACCGGAAATGATTGAAGGACTGCCGGCGTCCGATGCCCTTACGCCCGCAGACCGCTACCTTGAACTGTTTGAACACGTCCAGTCGTCGCGGCTGTTTGCGGACAGCAAAACCTTTCCCGACTGCGCGCCGAAGATGGATCCGCTGGATATTTTGATCCGCTATCGCAAGGTGCGTCGTCACCGTGATTTTGACCTGGCGCGCTTTGTGGAGAATCACTTCTGGCTGCCGGAGGACTACAGCAAAGAGTACGTCTCTGACCCCGGCCTGTCCCTGAAAGAACATATTGATAATCTGTGGCCGGTGCTGACGCGCGAACCGCAGGATCACATCCCGTGGTCGTCGCTGCTGGCGCTGCCGCAGGCCTATATTGTGCCCGGCGGGCGATTCAGTGAGACCTACTACTGGGACTCTTACTTCTCCATGCTGGGGCTTGCTGAAAGCGGTCGTAACGATCTGCTGAAATGTATGGCCGATAACTTCGCCTGGCTGATTGAGCGCTACGGCCATATCCCGAACGGCAACCGTACCTACTATCTCAGCCGCTCACAGCCGCCCGTTTTTGCCCTGATGGTGGAGCTGTTTGAAGAGGACGGCGTGCGCGGGGCGAAGCGCTATCTTGAGCATCTTAAGATGGAGTACGCCTTCTGGATGGACGGGGCGGAATCGCTGCTGCTCAATCAGGCCTATCGCAGTGCGGTACGCATGCCGGATGGCTCATTGCTCAACCGCTACTGGGACGATCGCGACACGCCGCGAGATGAATCGTGGATTGAGGACGTGGAAACCGCCCGTCATTCCGGTCGTCCGCCGAACGAGGTGTATCGCGACCTGCGCGCCGGGGCAGCCTCAGGATGGGATTACTCATCCCGCTGGCTGCGCGATCCTGCGCGGCTGGCCAGCATCCGCACGACACAATTTATCCCCATTGATTTGAACGCATTCCTGTTCAAACTGGAGAGCGCTATCGCCAATATCTCCGCGTCGAAAGGGGATAAAGAGACGGCTGATCTGTTCCGCCAGAAAGCCAGCGACCGGCGCGCGGCGGTGAACCGCTATCTGTGGGACGAAGAGAACGGCTGTTATCGTGATTACGACTGGCGGCGTGAAGCCCTGGCGCTGTTCTCTGCGGCCAGCATTGTGCCGCTGTATGTGGGCATGGCGACGCATGAGCAGGCTGAACGGCTGTCCGATGCCGTTAAAGCCCGTCTGCTCACGCCGGGCGGTATTCTCGCCACCGAATATGAAACCGGGGAGCAGTGGGATAAGCCGAACGGCTGGGCGCCGCTCCAGTGGATGGCGATCCAGGGGTTCAAGCAGTACGGCAACGACTCGCTGGGAGATGAGATCGCCTGGAGCTGGCTGCACACGGTGAACCATTACTACAAAACCCATCATAAGCTGATTGAGAAGTACCACATCGCCAGCAGCACGCCACGCGAAGGTGGCGGGGGTGAGTATCCGTTGCAGGATGGCTTCGGCTGGACGAATGGCGTGGTGCGGCGGTTGATTGGGCTGTATGGGGAGCCCTGAGCCTCACCCCTAACCTTGCCCCTCTCCCCTGAGGGGCAGGGTGAGGGGGAAAAATAATCAGCGGATCACTTCATAAATGGCAGTCTGGATGGACTGCCATTTTTTTGTGCTGGCATCGGGCTGCGTCTTCGCGCGGCGCGTTGCCATATCGGCGTCGTGCTGCTGGCGTTTCACCACCGCGGGAACGGTACAGAATGCTTCCAGGTACTGCTTACGCATAGGCGTCAGCGATTCGCCGTTCGCCATCGCATGGCTAAGCGTATTAATAAAGCGTCGGCAGGGCTTTTGCTCTGTCATTTGCAGGCGGTAGCGCAACATTACTTCCAGTACATCGTCGTAGCCTGCCGACAACGCCTCCTCCGTCCATGACATTTTCCAGTCCATCCCGCCCTGCAAAAACAGGAGCGCCACGCGGGTGTCATTGCGATTGATGGCCGAGCGGAAATTATTCTCATCCCAGGTAACACCCATGCGGGTTAACGTCTCGCGTGAGGAAGGCGTTTCGCGCATCTCCTGCACCTGCGCGGGAGATGCCGTACTGGCCACAGCCGGCTGCGGTTTACTGCTGGTCACCAGCCAGAATCCCCCCACGACAATCGCGATAACCATCACGCCAACCGCTCCCCACAGCACGCCGGAAATCAGCTGTTCGCGCTGCTCTGGCGTACGCGCGGCGCGCTGAGTCGGTTTTTCTATACTGTCGCGCACTTCAAAAAGATCGCCGCCTGTGGTGCGGTCCATTTTTTGCGCCTTTTCCCAGAACGCGTGCAGCTCGCTTTCGTCCACCGCCATCAGCGCCGCCGGGTTAACGCGTGTCCGCCCTTCCTCAAACGCGCGCTGAACGGAGCGGGTGATCTGCGTGTAATAGCAGTCGAGCAGCTGGATTTGCGCCCCGCTTAACGGCTGCTGCACGGTGATGCTGTTGCGGATTTGTCGAATATCTTCGAGGAAGGTTTGCAGGGTTTTGCGGGGCTCTACCAGCAGCGTCAGCATGTCCGGAGCGTTAAACAGCGGCGCGTAGTAGCGGCTAAATTCTTTTTTATCCACCAGCAGCTGGGCCAGTTCGCTGAACAACATGCCGCTCAGAACATCATTAATCTCACCGTTTTTCAGCCAGCGACGCACGCGTTCAGCGTTAAACAAGGTCTTAAGATGATTATTCAGCCGCACCGGATCGGGCCACGCCTGCTGTATCAGCCCTTTAATCATCAGCTCAATGGCACGCACCTGTTTCTGCGCCTGAAGCTGGCTCTCCTTCTCTGGCACACTCCCGGTATCGTAGGTCAGGAGGGGCTGTTGCAGACGCAGATATTCAAGGGAGGTGACGAAGCGCATCGCCGCAATCAGCTGATTTTCGCTGACATCCTGCCCGCTTTCATACTGGGGAACACGCTGCTGAAGCAAGCGTAATTGCAGCGTAAAGGCCGTCATTTCCGCATCATTCAGATTCAGCTTCCTGGCTACGGCGCCCCACCCGCCCAGCCCCAGGCGGGCGCTATCCAGTTGCTCCAGAAACCAGCGTGGATCTTTTCCTTCAGAAACATGTACATTCAACAGAAGTAAAATTTCAACAGACGCCTGACGGATCGCCGCCAGACAGTGTTCAAACTGTTCGCGGGTATGATGCGATGAGCTAATCATCATTGTTTTCCTTGAGAGACAATGAGTACCGCTAAAGCGGCATTAAAAGTCGTTTTTCTTTTTATTTATATGAGGTTAAACATACCTGACTTTCTGTTGAAATAAAGTGACAACCTTATAATCATTTGCAATGCCTCCGGAGGATCGTCATGCCCGCCTTAACCACCGCGCGTCTCACCTGCTCGCCGCTGCAAGAGCAAGACTGGCCCTTTTTTCTGTCGCTACAGCAAAATCCTGAGGTGATGCGTTTTGTCGCCCCTGCGCGTAGCGAGGCGGACATTCGGGAAGCCTTTGAGTCTCGTCTGTTGCCGTGGATGCCGGGCAGCTCGCACTGGCTCTGCCTTGTGGTGCGTGAGACGGCCAGCCAGACGCCGCTGGGCGTAACCGGCTATGTGCACCGGGAAGCAGATTGTGCTGAAGTCGGTTTTCTCTTTGCGCCCTCTGCGCAGGGGAAAGGTTACGGCTTTGAATCTCTGCGGGCTGTGTGTGATTTCGCGCTGACTAAGGGTAATATCCGTCGGCTCACCGCCACCGTGACGGCGGGAAATATCGCCTCAAGGCGACTGCTGGAAAAAACAGGTTTTCAACTGGAAGGTGAGTTGCGTGAGAGTTATTTCCTTTCAGGGCAATGGCATAACGACTGGCTATTCGGTTTACTGAAAAAGGAATTCCCGTTCAGTTAAACCTGATCAACAGCCATTTGGCGGATATTTCCCCGGCGGCGTTTCCTCTATAGTCGCGCCACTAAGAGGAAACGCTTATGACGGGTTATGCAATGCAGATATCTTCTGCTGCAATCGCATTAATTAAAAAACAACAGGGTCTTTCCCTGGAGAAATACCGTGACGAAAAGGGTATATGGGTTATTGGTTATGGTCACGTGATTCGCCAGTGGGAAAAATTTAACAGTCTCATCACGCCGATTGAGGCGGAGAATTTGCTTTTTAATGATATTCAATTATGTGAGGCGCTGCTGCGGGAAATGAACAAACGCCCATTAACCCAACAGCAGCATGACGCCCTGATATTAACCCTCTTCAGTTTTGGGGAAGAGTCCCCTCTGCCTGAGAAGATCCTTCAGGCCGTCGCCCGGGTGTAGTACATCGCGGCCTGCGTCCGGTTTTTGACATCAAGACGCCGGAAAAGCGTCTCAAGATGGGCTTTTACCGTTGCCGCACTGATATTGAGATTACGACCAATCTCTTTATTGGACTCTCCGGCCGCCAGTAACTTCAATACCTCACGCTGGCGCTCGCTTAACACTGCCAGTTCATCCTGAGAGGAGTGCTGCTTCAGCCACTCGCCGGGAAAACAGACCATTCCACGCGATACGGAATCCAGCACTGCGGAAAAGCGTTCGGGATTCGCATTGCGGGGAACTATCGCCACCACGTTGCGCTGAAACATTTGCTCAACCCAACGTCGCTCTTTTTTCGTTAACACCAACACCACGCGCGACGCTGGAAAACGATCCATAATCTCTTCCAGTAAAGCCACACCATTATCACGAATTAAATACCCATCTATCATGACGATAGCGGAGGGTGACGCGGATAATTGCGCCCATAATTCATCAGTCTGACGAGCCCCTGTCATCTCTATTTTCGGAATTAACTTCTGCAAACTGTACATCGCTCCATGAATAAATAATGACTGCCTGTCAAACATGATTACTCGCATCGTTTTACTCCTCTGAGAATAGCGAAGGGGGATTCTACAGAGGCATTTTTTAAGAAAAAACTCAATGAATGGAGAGGTTACAAATCACCCAGCTCTCTTTATATCTTCCAGCATTTAGACATACCTGTTTTAAGGATTTCCTTAAGAGGGTTCCCTCCCCCTCAAGACTGAACATTACAGGAACATACCGCCTGAAACTTCAATACGTTGCGCATTCATCCAGCCCAGTTTGTCACTGAGCAACGCCGCAATGGCGTCACCAATATCATCGGGCAGGCCCACGCGTCCCAGCGCTGTCTGCGAGGCCAGCAGCTGGTTAAGCTCCGCATTATCCCGCACGCGTCCGCCCCCAAAGTCGGTTTCAATCGCGCCGGGCGCGATGATATTGACGGAAATTCCACGCGCACCAAGCTCTTTTGCCTGATAGCGGGTCAGCACTTCCATCGCCCCTTTCATTGCCGCGTAGGTGCCTGAACCGGGCTGAGTAAAACGGGCCAGTCCGCTGGAGACGTTCAGGATCCGCCCTCCGTCTTTTATGAGCGGCAGCAGCTGTTGCGTGAGGAAAAACGGCCCTTTGAAGTGAATGTTCAGCGCATCATCAAATTGCGCTTCCGTCGTCTCGGTATAGGGTGCGTACAAGCCCGTGCCTGCGTTGTTCACTAAATAGTCAAAGGTGTCACGTTGCCAGACGTGTTTGAGGGTATCCTTCACCTGCTGAGCAAAGCGCGAAAAGCTTGCCGTATCGCCGACGTTAAGCTGCAATGCTGCCGCTTTTCCACCTGTTCCCTCGATTTCGCGCACAACTTCCTGCGCCTCCTGCTGGCTGTTGTTCCAGGTCAGGATGATGCCTGTCCCTTCCGCGGCCAGCTTCAAAACGGCATTTTTCCCCAGGCCGCGGCTACCGCCCGTCACTAAAGCAATACGTTCACTCATAATTCACCTCGTTTCGGCTGTGATGAAGATTGAGAAAGAGCTTATTAGATGGTAGAAAATCAATAAATAGTGCCGTCAGCGCTTCACTGTTTCATTCATAACAACAATGACCAACATCTATGGATAAAATACACGCAATGCAGCTTTTCCTTCGGGTCGCGGAACTGGAAAGTTTTTCCCGCGCGGCGGAGACGTTAAGCCTGCCAAAGGGGAGCGTATCGCGACAGATCCAGGCACTGGAAAACGCACTGGGCACGCAGCTGCTGCACCGCACTACCCGCCGCGTCAGCCTGACGCAGGACGGCATGGTTTATTACGAGCGCGCTAAAGATCTGCTGATGAATCTGGACGAACTGGACGGCATGTTCCTGCACGACCCTTCAACCATCAGCGGTCGGCTACGTGTGGATATGCCCGTTGCCATTGCGCGAAATGTAGTCATTCCGAAACTGCCTGCATTTTTACAACAGTTTCCCGGCATTGAGCTGGAGCTGAGTAGCAGCGATCGTCTGGTCGATGTCATCCGCGAAGGATTTGACTGTGTGGTTCGCGTGGGAAACTTAAAGGACTCCGGGCTTATCGCCCGCCCGCTTGGGAAACTCTCGGTGATTAACTGCGCCAGCCCGGATTATCTGACGCGATTCGGCTACCCTGAGACGCTGGACGATTTGGCTTCGCATGCCCTCATCCACTACTCCGCCACGCTGGGCACGCGTCCGCAGGGTTTTGAGTATTACAACGGCAGCGCGACCCAGTGGGTAAAAACGGGAGGCGTATTGACGGTTAACAGCACTGAAACCTATCAGGCCGCCTGTATCGCCGGGCTTGGCATTATTCAGGTTCCGCGCGTCGGGGTACGTGATGCCCTGCGCACGAAAAAACTCGTTGAGATCCTGCCGCAATACCGGGCTGAACCGATGCCCGTCTCCCTCATTTATCCCCACCGCCGTAACCTCTCCCGCCGGGTGCATGTGTTTATGGAGTGGCTTACCGAACTCACAAAAGGTTACGTCGACTAGTCACAAGCTATAATTCAGTAACATCCAGCTCAACGAAAAGGAAAATGCGCGTGACGCCGGAAAATAACCCGCAACGACCGACTCAACATTTAGATTATGAACCCATCAAAAAGATGGATAACGAACCTGAAGCGCCGAAAGAGCCTGGAACGGCCAGCAAAGCGCTGGGCACCGTGACCGGCATAGCCGAAAAAATTCAGCAGATACCCGCGATTGCTCACCTGATACGCGCCGCTGAGCGCTTTAACGACCGCATGGGAAATCAGTTTGGCGCAGCGATTACCTATTTCTCGTTCCTGTCGATGATCCCCATCCTGATGGTGTCATTTGCCGCCGCCGGTTTTGTGCTGGCGTCTCACCCGACGCTGTTGCAGGACATCTTCAATAAGATCCTGACCAACGTCAGCGACCAGACGCTCGCCGCAACGCTCAAAAGCACCATCAACACCGCCGTGCAGCAGCGTACCACCGTGGGTATCGTCGGGTTGCTGATTGCGCTCTATTCCGGGGTGAACTGGATGGGCAACCTGCGTGAGGCTATTCGCGCCCAGTCGCGTGACGTCTGGGAGCGTAGACCGCAGGATCAGGAGAAGATATGGGTGAAGTATCTGCGCGACTTTATTTCGCTGATTGGGCTGCTGGTGGCGCTGGTCATTACGCTCTCCATCACCTCGGTCGCCGGTTCCGCGCAGCAGATGATTATCTCCGCGCTGTACCTGGATTACATTGAATGGCTGAAACCGGCCTGGCGCGGCATTGGGCTGGCCATTTCTATCTTTGCTAACTACCTTCTGTTCTTCTGGATCTTCTGGCGTTTGCCCCGCCATCGTCCGCGCAAGAAGGCGCTGATGCGCGGGACATTGATTGCCGCCATTGGTTTTGAGGTGATCAAGATTGTGATGACCTATACGCTGCCGTCGCTGGTGAAGTCTCCCTCCGGCGCGGCCTTTGGTTCGGTGCTGGGGCTGATGGCTTTCTTCTATTTCTTCGCTCGCCTGACGCTGTTCTGCGCCGCGTGGATCGCCACGGCAGAGTATAAAGATGACCCGCGCATGCCGGGTAAAACCCACCGCTGATATCATGTCGGGCTGATATTTCAGCCCGATTCGCCATTTCAGCATATAAATCCAGGCCGTAACTTTTATTTAACGCAAAACCAGTTTTAATGACTGATATTTAAAAAGTGTGAAGCATTTCATAGAAGTGTTTTCGCTGGTCTGAAAATTATCCGCTTTTTGTTGCTTTTATGACCACACCACGCCTTTGTTACAGATTGAAATGTCGCTTTCGCTATGCCTAATATGGCCCTTCGTTCGTCCAAAAATAAGAAAATATTATGCAAGCAACAGCCACCACACTTAACGAAGGGGCGGAACACGTTCCGGTCAACTCGCGCAATAAAGTCGTCGTCGCATCGCTGATTGGCACCGCCATTGAGTTCTTCGACTTTTATATTTACGCCACCGCTGCGGTCATTGTCTTTCCGCATATTTTCTTCCCTCAGGGCGACCCGACGGCAGCCACGCTACAGTCTTTAGCCACCTTTGCTATCGCCTTCGTTGCGCGTCCGATTGGTTCAGCGGTCTTTGGGCATTTTGGCGATCGCGTCGGCCGTAAAGTGACGCTGGTTGCCTCGCTGCTGACGATGGGGATCTCCACCGTCGCCATCGGCCTGCTGCCGACCTATGAAACTATTGGCATTCTGGCGCCTGTGCTGCTGGCGCTGGCGCGCTTTGGGCAGGGTCTGGGGCTGGGCGGGGAATGGGGCGGCGCGGCACTGCTGGCGACCGAAAACGCCCCGGCGCGCAAACGTGCCCTGTATGGCTCTTTCCCGCAGCTGGGCGCACCGATTGGGTTCTTCTTTGCTAACGGCACCTTCCTGCTCCTCTCCTGGCTGCTGACTGATGAACAGTTCATGAACTGGGGCTGGCGTATTCCATTCGTCTTCTCTGCCGTGCTGGTGCTGATTGGCCTGTACGTTCGCGTGTCGCTGCACGAGACGCCGGTCTTCGCTAAAGTCGCCGCGGCGAAAAAGCAGGTTAAAGTTCCACTGGGGACGCTGCTGACCAAACACCTCCGCGTGACCGTGCTGGGCACGTTCATCATGCTGGCAACCTACACGCTGTTCTACATCATGACCGTTTACTCCATGACCTTCAGTACCGCCGCCGCGCCGGTCGGCCTGGGCCTGCCGCGTAACGAAGTGCTGTGGATGCTGATGATGGCGGTCATCGGATTTGGTGTGATGGTGCCCATCGCGGGCCTGCTGGCGGATAAATTTGGCCGTCGTTCAAGCATGATCGTCATCACCTCGCTGATTATTCTGTTCGCGCTGTTTGTCTTCCCGCCGCTGCTGGGGTCAGGTAGCCCTGCGCTGGTGATGGCGTATCTGCTGATTGGCCTGAGCCTGATGGGGCTGACTTTTGGCCCAATGGGCGCGCTGCTGCCGGAGCTGTTTCCGACTGAAGTGCGTTACACCGGCGCGTCGTTCTCCTATAACGTTTCGTCGATTCTGGGCGCCTCGGTGGCTCCGTATATCGCCACATGGCTTCAGGCGAACTATGGCCTGTTCTATGTGGGTGCCTATCTGGCGGCAATGGCAGCGCTGACGCTGATTGCGCTGCTGCTGACGCACGAGACGAAGCATCAGGCGCTGTAAGTGAATGCCGGGTGGCGGCTACGCCTTACCCGGCCTACGATTCAGCCCTCACCCACAGGGCTGAGGGCTCCCCACAAAATAATGCCTGCACAGACGGCCCCCTCTCCCTTGAGGGAGAGGGCTGGGGTGAGGGGGAACATACGGCTCTGGTGGTCATTCCGTTCACTTTATGTTCCTTGCTACTCTGTCACGACATGACCGGTGAACGTGCCAGGGTGGCTCAGTCGCCACCACCCTGGCGACCCGGGCTTCCGGCGGAAAATCGCCGCTTCGCGGTGCCTTCGGCTTATTCCTTCCGGCTTATCAGGGACGGGCGGAGGTAACATCCCTGTAAAGCCCGCCCTCTCGGCGCATCCCTGCGCCTCGCCCCGGCCTACAGGAAACGCCTCAGCGATTTACAGCCGGACCGAGGCATCGCTGAAAGCCCTCAGTTATTCTGAGGCAACGTTATAGCTTTTGCTTTCAAATTACTGGAGCCCCCTCTCCCCACAGGGAGAGGGAGAAACGGGACTACTTCTTCATCTGCGACAAAATCGTCCGACACTGATTCGCTTCGCCTTCTGACGGCGAAATCAACGCCAGCAGCGCCGCCGCAGGGGTGACCAGCGTAGCGAGCGCGGCGGCGACCGCACCACGCGCAATCAACGGCCCGGCCTTCACGCCCGCCTGCGGATCTTTGAAGGTCCCGCGAACGTACAGCGGCGAGCGCAGGGTGATGATACGAATGCCTTTACTTTCCGGATCGATGGTTAAATCCAGCTGCTCGGACGCCATGCTGGCGGTACCGGTGACGTTGATAACCGCGTTTTCCGTGTCGAAAGCGAAGATCTGCGGACGCGCCACGCCGTTGACCAGATCCAGATTTGCCGCCGCGCAGTTAACGCGTACTTCGTCGTCACCGAAGATTTGCCCGATGATAAAGTTCCCGACGTTCAGCCCCAGGATCTCCATCAGGTTACGGCTCACCAGCCCGTCGTTCATCAGCAGCTTCAGGTTGCCGTTTCCGCTACCCAGCAGCGCCGCTACCGAGTTACCCGTGCCGCGAATATCCGCGTCGCCGTTCATCTCACCGAGGGTTTTCTGCATCAGCTCCACGTCCGGCATCAGCTCTTTCAGCTTCAGCCGACGCGCCTGGATCTCCGCCCTTCCCTGCATCGGCTTTTTATCCCCCTCCAGGTGGATATTCGATGAGATGGTTCCCCCGGCCATGCCAAACTTCAGCGGTTGCAGGCGCAGGTCGGCGTTTTTCAGGATGATATGGGTCGAGAGGTTGCTCAGCGGCAGCGTGCTGCCATGCTCAATTTTACGTCCTTTGAAGCGCACATCCGCATCCATCACGTCCCATTTGTCGGTTTCGAAGCGGTCATAGGGCAGCACTTTACCCGCAGGCTGAACGTCCTTTTTAACCTCTTTAGACTTCGTGCCTTTGCCCGAATCTACGCCAATCAGCGGACCAAGATCGGCCAGACGCAGCTGGCGGGATTCAACGTCCCCCTCCAGTTTCGGGCGCGGTTTACCGGTGGTGTAGGTCAGCGTGCCGTGGATATCGCTGTCGCCGATGCGGCCGTTGAATCCCCGGTAGTCAAAGACGGACGATTTTTCGGTGTTGATTTTGGCAACCAGGCGCCCGTCCGTTTCAAACGGCGGGGTATCCGGCAGCAGCACGCCGGTCAAATCGTACAGTTCACCCAGCGAATCCCCGGCAAACTTAAGCTGGAGGTCGACGCCGCCCATGTTCATCGGGTCGTTAACCGTGCCCACGAACGCCACGCGGGTGTTGCCCGAGCGGAAATCCGCCTGCACCGGGAACGGCGTGCCCTCACTCCTGAGCGCCAGCATGCCGCCGATTTTGCCTTTACCGGTCAGCGGCTGGCCGTTGTAGCGCCCTTTCGCCGTCAGGCCGAAGACGTAATCGCCCGCTTTGCTGTCATCGCCTTTGGCTTTACTGCCCGTCACTTCGCTAAACGGCAGAGGCTTACCCAGCGGATCGACGAGGATCTCCACGTCAGCCTTACTCACCTTATCGTCAATGGCGATCCTCCCCCGATCGAACAGAATATTGTCGAGGCGGAAAGACCACGAAGAGGGCTGCGCATTCTGATCTTTATCGCCGCTGCTGGCGAGATCAAACGTCCAGTTGTTGTTTTTCTCTGACAGGCGAATCAGCCGCGCGTCGGGCTGCTGAAGTTTGATCCACGGCAGATACACCGTTTTGGTTAACAGGGCTAACGGCGCCAGCGTGGCTTCCACGCGCGGCAGGTGGATCATGGTCACTTCGGGGATGTCCGGCGGGTTGCCGAGAATGATGTCGTCGGCGTGAACGTGCGGCCATGGCACCCAGCTTCGCCAGCCGGTTTCCTCTTTCTGGCGCTCCCACACGACACCCAAATCGCCACGTATTGCGAAGGGGCGGTTTAGCTCGGTTGAGACTTTCTGGTTGATGGTCGGTTTGAGCCGGTTCCAGTCAAACGTGGCGATAATGATGATTAAGACCACGATCAGCAACAAGAAAATCCCTGCTGTCCAGGAAATCACCCTGGTTGTTTTTGTCATTGTTGTCCCCTTTCCTGATGAACTTGCCTCTAAAACTATAGTTCAGACAAAGGGAAGCGGGCAGATCAGAGGGTGGTTATCACCTTTTCCAGGGTATTCATGGGGACAGGACGAGAGAGGAAATAACCCTGTGCCGCCGCTGCCGGGGAATTTTGCACGTCGCGCCACTCCTCCAGCGTCTCTACGCCTTCCACAATGACGCCCTGGCAATAGCGGTTCATCAGTTGCAGGAGCATCGTAAACAGGTTCCGTCCCTCCGGCGTCTGGCGCAGCATGATAAACAGATCGCGGGCCACTTTGATGTAGTCATAACGCACTTCGCTCAGGGCGGAGAAGTTGGCCATACCGGTACCGAAATCATCCAGCCACAGCGGGCCAAACTCACACATCGAGGCAAACGAGGAGTCCTGTGGCAGCTGAACATGTTCCACCAGCTCGAAGCGCATCCACGGCAAGGTGGCAATCAGCGCCTGCAATGTCGCGTTCTGACGTAACGCCATCAGGGTTGGGCCATCCACGTTCACCGACGCCAGAATACCGTGCTGCTCGAAGAACGCCTGCTTCGTCGCCAGCATTCTCAGCTGCTCTTCCAGCACGTCGATACGCTGACGCACGGCAACCTCCGCAAAATAGCGGTCCGGTGCAATACGCTGTGAAGGATTCGATGGATGAGTGACGACCGTTAACACCTCAATCGCCATTAACCGACCGTCGGTACGGTAGATGGGCTGATAGGTGTACGCTCGCTCACATTGCAGCCAGTAGCGATGCTCCTGCAAGTTCTCAATACTTGCCTCAGGCGTAGTGCTCAGCCGCTGGATAACCTGCTCTGACTTCATTTCGGATGTCCTGTTGTATGGGATAGCCTTTCTGGACTCGTCACTGAGTTATCGGCCCGCCAGGTGAGAACTTTATGTTCAATTCACCGGGAAAATGAAATTAAGATGACAGAAATATGCCGGAATACGCGCTGGCTCAAAAAAAATAATGGAACGTCGTTTTAATATAGTTGACCATAAAAAACACACAGCGCACACTACCCTTAATTACTTTGTTCAGGTTCACGACTATGTCTAAAAAAATTGCCGTGATTGGCGAATGCATGATTGAGCTGTCCCAGAAAGGCGCGGAAGTCAGCCGCGGTTTTGGTGGCGATACATTGAACACCTCCGTTTACATTGCCCGTCAGGTCGCCCCCGACGCGCTGAGCGTGAGCTACGTTACCGCGCTGGGAACGGACAGCTTCAGCCAGCAGATGCTGGAAGCCTGGCAGGGTGAAAACGTTGGGACCTCGCTCATCCAGCGAATGGAAAACCGCCTGCCGGGTTTGTACTACATCGAAACCGACAGCACCGGCGAGCGCACCTTCTATTACTGGCGTAATGAAGCGGCCGCCAAATTCTGGCTGGAAAGCGAGGCCGCCGCTGCCATTTGCGAAGAACTGGCGACCTTCGATTATCTCTACCTGAGCGGGATCAGCCTGGCGATCCTGAGCCAGGAGAGCCGTGAAAAGCTGCTGTCACTGCTGCGCGAATGCCGGGCCAATGGCGGTAAGGTGATTTTCGATAACAACTACCGTCCGCGTTTGTGGGCCAGCCGCGAAGAGACGCAGCAGGTCTACCAGCAGATGCTCGAATGCACCGATATCGCCTTCCTGACGCTGGATGATGAAGATGCTCTGTGGGGCGAAAAACCGGTTGATGAGGTCATTGCCCGGACGCAGGCTGCCGGGGTCAGCGAAGTGGTGATCAAGCGTGGGGCGGAGTCTTGCCTGGTGGCGGTTGCAGGTGAAGCCGTGACAGAGGTGCCGGCGGTGAAGCTGGCGAAAGAGAAGGTAATCGATACCACGGCGGCGGGAGATTCTTTCAGCGCGGGGTATCTGGCGGTACGTCTGACGGGGGGAACGCCGGAAGCGGCGGCGCAGCGCGGTCACTTGACGGCCAGCACGGTGATTCAGTATCGCGGAGCGATTATTCCGCGCGAGGCGATGCCTGCTTAAGGACTGTGCGGGCTGATGCCCGCACCCTAACCCTCTCCCTCAGGGCTGAGGGAACGCAGAGCTTACTGGCCCTGCGGAATATCGCTCGCATCCTGGTGTAAATCATCGGCTGCCGTTTGCGCTGGCTGCGGCGGCGTCGCCATGATGGCGTTCCAGGTGGCCTTCAACTCTTTCATGTCATATTCCGGCTCACCTTTCGGCTGCAACAGAATCAACGCCATATCCTGCGACAGCTGCTGACGCAGATCCTGATTCAGCATCTCCACGGTCAGACCGTTCAGGAAGTCCTGACGGAGTTTCTGATACTGCTCCGGCGCGATATCCACCACCTGATTCTGCAAGGAGCGAATGCGCTGGCTGATTAAGATATCGGTATCGGCGCGGGCATAGGTGGCGAACAGTTTCTGCAATTCGAGGGATTTCTGCGCCACCAGCGCGTTAAACTCCTCTTCAGACAGGCCCTCTTTCCGCACTTTAGCCAGCTCTTTCGCCACCACGCCGAGATTGGCATTCAGCTTATCGCCCGGCGATTCCACGTTAATGGCGCACTGGGCGCGCTGGAACAGCACTCGGCAGTCAAAGCCCAGGCCAATATCTTTCACGTTGTTCTTGCTGAGCGTCTGCTGAACGTGCCAGAACAGCGCTTCACGCGCGAGATCCGCACGCCAGTAACGCAACAGCGCAGAAGACTCGCGGATCGGCTGCCAGGCCGTATCCCACATCATTGAAAGACGATCCTGACGCACGGTATCCGTCATGATGCTGACCGTCTCAGGACGCAGCGGGGACAAGGTAGGAACAGGGGCGGGCGTTTCACGCTTCCCTTTCAGATCGCCAAATGCTTTGTTGATCTGTTCTATCACCGCACGGCTGTCCACGTTGCCCACCACAATCAGGGTCATGGCATCCGGGGTGTACCACTGCTGGTAGAAAGATTTCACCTGCGCGGCATCAACCGGCTGTTTCAGCGGCTCTGCCGGGTCGTGGCCAAGCAGCGTTGACCCTTTCAGGCGGTAGCGCCACCAGCCTTCTTTGGTATCCGTCGGCCAGGTCGCCACCATGTCGCTGTTGCTCAACGCATAGTTAACGGTCTCAGGCGTAATCGCCAGTTTGCCGGTGGCATCCGAAAGATAGGTCAGTGCTTCTTTAAGCAGATCGTTACGGTTGTTGGGCAGGCTCAGGTTAAACATGGTGTAGTCATAGGAGACCACAGCCGGGGGCAGCGGGCGTTTCGGATCGATGGCCTGTTGCCATAAAGAACGCACCTGAACCGCCTGCAAACTGCCGCTCTGGGTGAGCGCCAGTCGAGGAATAAAGTGGCTTAAGCCGGTCTGCTGGGTGCTTTCAGTGAGGGAGCCGGTATTCACAGAAAGACGGATTTCAATGCGATCGCTCGGACGTTGCGGAGTGGATAATACCTGCCACTGGAAACCGTTCGCCAGTGTTCCCTGTTGCCAGGCCGGGTCTGGCTGGAGCGCATCTGCCTGCACATAACTGGCTGCTGCCATCATCAGCAAACCGCCGGTTAAGAGTCGAATTTTTGTGCCCTGCATGTGAACCCCTGATCAACATTCCTGGTTAAAGAGAGTGTCTCGCGACGTGAGCACTCAAAGATGACGATGAAAACCTTCCGATTAGACAGCGTGTTCGGCTAAACGTCACGGGCGGAAGTGAAATATACCCAAAAAAAATCTTGTCGAATTATGACAGGTATGAACGGTTATTATGCGCAGGTGCCCGCATCCCCACAAGGGAATACGGGCATTTATGAGGGATTAAGAGGATAAACCGGGGGTTTTGTCCTCAGATGTACGGTTATTCAGCGTATCGTTAAGCTTCTTGTGATCCAGCTCTTTCACCCACTTCGCCACCACAATCGTCGCCACGCCATTGCCGACCAGGTTGGTTAACGCACGGGCTTCAGACATAAAGCGGTCAATACCGAGGATCAGGGCCAGGCCCGCTACCGGCAGATGGCCCACCGCCGAAATGGTGGCCGCCAGCACGATAAATCCGCTGCCCGTTACGCCCGCCGCCCCTTTTGAAGAGAGCAGAAGCACCACCAGCAGCGTAATCTGATGGAAGATATCCATGTGGCTGTTAGTGGCCTGGGCAATAAAGACCGCCGCCATCGTCAGGTATATCGAGGTGCCATCCAGGTTAAAAGAGTAGCCCGTAGGAATAACCAGCCCCACCACTGACTTACGGCAGCCCAGCTTTTCCATTTTATCGAGCATACGCGGCAGCGCGGACTCCGAAGAGGATGTGCCGAGGACAATCAGCAGCTCTTCACGAATGTAACGGATAAATTTGAAGATGCTGAAGCCGGTCGCACGGGCGATGGAGCCGAGCACCACCACCACAAACAGAATACAGGTGATGTAGAAACAGACGATCAGCTGGCCCAGCTGTACCAGCGTGCCGACGCCATATTTCCCGATGGTGAAGGCCATCGCGCCAAAGGCGCCAATTGGGGCCAGACGCATAATCATGTTGATGATGCCGAAGATCACCTGCGAGAAGCTTTCAATGACGTTAAAAATCAGCTGGCCTTTGCTGCCAAGACGGTGCAGGGCAAAGCCAAACAGCACGGCAAACAGCAGCACCTGGAGGATGTTTCCGCTGGCGAACGCGCCAATCACGCTGCTCGGGATCACGTCCAGCAGGAAGGCAACAATCCCCTGATCTTTCGCCTGTTCAGCGTAAACCGCCACCGCTTTCGCATCCAGCGTGGCCGGGTCGACGTTCATGCCCGCGCCAGGCTGTACCACGTTGACAATTATCAGGCCGATAATCAGCGCGATGGTACTGACAATCTCGAAGTACAGCAGGGCAACCGCCCCCGTACGCCCGACCGCCTTCATACTTTCCATGCCAGCGATACCGGTCACCACGGTACAGAAAATGACCGGCGCGATGATCATTTTGATGAGCTTAACGAACGCGTCGCCAAGCGGTTTCATCTGCGCGCCCAGCTCCGGGTAGTAGTGACCGAGCAGAATACCGATGGCGATGGCTGTCAGGACCTGGAAGTAAAGACTTTTGAAGAGTGAGGTTTTCATAGGGTGTCCCTGGAAAGAAAAACTACAGGCTTTGTAAGGTTATGGTTAACCTGCGGCTTTAAAATAACACCCACATAACAGGACAGAAATAAACGGGGTTCAAATTTGAAACACAAATGTTAAGAACTTTGAGCTGGCTCGCACAAGCCAGCAACAAAATTACACTTTTGCGTTATTGCCAGCGTCGGCGAGATAGCGTTGCTCAAAGATATCCGTCGGTACGGCGCGGTCAAACAGGAAGCCCTGTCCGCTCTCCACGCCCGCCGCAGCCAGCCACTCACGTTGGGCGTCGGTTTCAATACCCTCGGCAATTACGTGCAGATTCAGGCTGTGCGCCATCTGAATAATGGCCTGTACCAGGCTGCAATCCTCCGGCAGCCCTTCCACAAAGGTTTTGTCGATTTTCAGGACGTCCACCGGCAACGTTTTCATGTGCTGGAGCTGACGCAGGCCGGAATACCCCATACCGAAATCGTCCAGCGCAATGCGGATCCCGGCATTACGCAGCGGTTTCAGAATGGCGACAGCGTCGTCAGGATTGTCGATACAACGGCTCTCGGTGACTTCCAGGATCAACGTGTGGGGCTGAATGCGGTAGCGGTGGATCAACTCGAGCATCTCCGGCACCATGGTCGGGTGCATCAGCTGTAGCGCAGAGAGATTCACCGACAGCGGCAGCGTGATGCCCCGTTGTTGCCAGGCCGCAAGCTGGCGGCAGGACTCTTCCAGCACCCAGTAGCCGACGGTGACCATCAGGCCGCAGGACTCGATACGTTCGATCATCCCCTCAGGCAGCTCCCACGTGCCGTCCGGCTGTTGCATACGCAGCAACGCTTCGGCGCTGAACACTTCACCCGTGCGCAAATTGACCTGCGGCTGTAGCCAGAGGGCAAACTGGCGATTGTCCATCGCCGTCAGAATGTCGCTCTCTTCCGTCAGGCGCTGCTGGGCTTTTTCCATCTGCTCCGGATCAAAGAACTGGATCTGGTTTTTGCCTTTCCGGCGCGCGGTGAACGCGGCCGAGAAGGCCCGACGATAAAGCTGCTCGGCGGTCAGCCCCCCGTTGTACATCGCAATACCGATGCTGGCGCTCGGGCGAAGCTGGATACCCTGAATGGGCAGCCGCTCATTAATGACAGTGAGTACTTGCTGACCTAGCGTAATGGCGTGCCACGGCTCTTTAACACCGTGCGCGATCACCACCAGGTCATAGCCGCTGACCTGGGTGAGCACCATGCGCGGCGCCAGAACGGATTTCACCTTTTCCACCAGCGTCAGCAACAGCATCTCGCGCTGGCTCTCTTTCAGCACGCCCGCCGTGTCCTGCAAGGTTTCGCAGGCAATCACCATCAGCGCGGTGGTCTGCTGGCGGGCGACGGTCTGCTCCAGCAAGGCCATTAAAAACGCTTTGTTTGGCAGATCGGATACCGGAAAACGGGTGGCGTTGCTACTGAGCTCTTCCTGCTGACGCAGGACACGCTGCTGGTTGATATTGTAACTCCGGACCAGCATGCCAATTTCATCGTCGTGATGCAGGCGCGGCAAGGGAAGCTGATGCCCCATGTGCTCCTGTGGAGAGAGGTCGTTCAGCTCCCGGGCTATGCGGCGCAACGGATGCACAATTAACCGGTTGATACACCACGTCAGCGCCACGCTCAGCATTAGTGTCAAAAGTAAGTAAGTAGTCACTAACGTAGCAACCCAACTCATGACGAATTTATACATGCGGTACGAGTCGGCCTGTAGCACCAGGTAGGCCAGCGGCTGCGGGTTAGCCGGTCTTTCCAGGGAATAGAGAGGCAGGGAAATTTGCACCGGCAGTTCAAACAGGCGCATCACCATCATCGGGACGGGACGCTCCGGGATAAAGCTCATCCGTAGCGCCTGGAACTGGTTCGGCAGCACGACATCTGCGCGGCTCACGATACCGGCGGGCTGAATGCGCTTCAGGATGGATTCCGCCTCGGGGATATCCCCTTTCAGGATCGAGGCTGACAGGGGTTCCCGCACCGAGCGGGCAATACTTTCCAGTTGCGAAGCCGTGTTATAGCGATTCTGCTGTACGGAGTGAAACAGCAAAATGACGCAGAAGATGAAGACAAACAGCATTGTGACGGCAGACACCATCGCCATCTGTTTGATCGTTAAGGAACGGCTGACACGCAAAATGACTCTCCACAAAACTCGAAGCGCAGGGCGCACCAGGGTGTAAACCTGGTGCGCCCGAGTATACCCGATAGCTGCACTTTTAAGAGAGACTTACAATTAGATTAAGAAAAAATCCGATCACCAGTCTGCATAAGGCACCAGCGGTTCCGGTGGTAAGTCCATATCACCTTGCCAGCCCGCGGCAGAATACCGAACGTAGAGCAGCGCATGGCTCGGGGTATAGTCTTTTGCTTCCTGAATATCGACGCCCAGTCCGACAAACCAGTTGGACGTCACGCGGCGTTCAACAATCGCCCTTGCGGTATAACCCGTCCCTGACGAGCTACTTCCGGTTTCCATTACACCTTTATCGGTATAACGGCCTGGCTCATTGTCCGGGATCAGCCCCTGTAACGGATAACGCATCACATCTTTTGTTTTTGAATGAGACCAGGAGACGGAGCCGCCCAGCTCCCATGACCAGTTCTCTGTGCGTTTACGCCAGTTCACCGGTAAGGCGAACGACACATACTCCTGGGGACTGTAGTAACCGCCCTGGCCCAGCGAATAGCCACTTAAATCCTTATCGTAATGCCAGAGCATGTTGGACACGCCCACCGTCAGGCGTTCGTTGTTCTGATTGATGAGCTTGTAGTAATAGCCGGTCATCCAGCGGACGCGCCAGTTATCTTCGACATTCTTCCCGGTGAGGCTGTCGGCACTCAGGCTTGACCAGATCCCGTTAGCTTCGCCTTTGTCGTAGCTCATGCTCACGCCGCCACCGGTGGCACGCACGCCGCCCCAGGTGGTGTCGGTATTGGGATCTTTTTGCCCGGCGAAGGCCAGCACCGAGCTGGAAATCGGACGGCGATGGGCGTTCAGGGTGTAGCCAATCGGCCCTAAATCGTTGCTGTAGCTCAGGCTACCCACCACATCGACCACGTCGAAGCCCATCGGCGTTGTACCGATATCCCACGACCAGGTTTTGTTCTGCCAGCCGACGGCCACGCTGGCGCCGTTGGCCGACTGGTTCGTGCTGCCGTGACATGGCGTTTCGGCGCAGGTACCCCATGTCGGATCGTAGGTTCCGTTGTCGGTGTCAAAGGAACCGGCGTTCATATTGACCAGATCGCTACGGAAGAACATACGTCCGTCCGACAGCGGCGCATCAACCTGGAGCATGGTGGTGTGCGCTTTCAGGTCGGAATAGCCCCCCGTGCCGCTGGAGCCCCAGTAGTCGTGTTGCAGCGTGACGTTCAGATCCTGCTGACGATAAAGATCGCCTGCATCGCTGCGCACGCCGCGCTTCAGCCAGTCATCTTTCTCATCGTTACGCGTGAGCCGAGTAAAGCTGTCGTTATCGGTCGGACGGGTCGTTGTGATGCCCGATGAGACCATCGCATCTTTCCAGGTGTCCAGCGCCTGCTTAGGCTGACCATTTTGTGCCTGGAAACGGGCGGCATCGCGCATCACCAGCGCACTTTCCATCGAAGGCGGCTGCGATTTGGCCTGTGGAAGAATGGCGTTGAAGGTCTTTTCTGCCGCGGCACGATCACCCAGGCCAGCCTGCGCCATGGCAAGCCGGCGCTGCATATTGATCGAGAGCGGTTCGCCGTTCTGTGCCGCGGGCAGTTTCGCCAGCGCCGCGCGCGCCGCGTCCTTGTTGCCCTGGGCAAGAGAGACCTCGGTCAGGCCGAGGATCGCGTCTTCGTTCTGCGGTTCGCGTTGCAGGACGGTGTTGTAGGCGGTTTTCGCGGCCTCATGATCGCCACGCTGTTCAGCCCAGTCCGCCAGCGTCAGGTCGATACGGGTGGACGGAGGCTGCTGGCGAAGCAACGTTTCCGCCTCCTGCTCTTTTCCACTGTCGCGCAGGCGGTTGGCGGTTTCCAGCACCTGGTTACTTTGCAGGCGGTCCGCCAGCGCCTGAATGTTGCCGTTCCACTTGTCGCGCGGCAGCGTGTTCAGATGCGCCAGCGCCGCCCGGTCCTGATCGTTACCGGACAGGTACAGCCCGCTGGCGTAAACCTGATCCGGATCGCCCGGTTTCTGGCTTGCCAGCTGACGCATCAGGTTATCCGCCTGGCTGCGCTGACCCGCGCTATACAGATCGCGTGACAGTCGGTAGGTGATCCACACGTCGCCCGGGGAAAGCGCAAGGCGTCGGCGCTGAATTTCTGCGGCCTGCGCATATTTCCCCTCGCTTTCCAGCTGTTCGGCCTGGGCTGACAGCTGCTCGTTCGTCAGGCTACGTTCTATATCATCAATGCTGCGGCGCTGGCTGGCAGAGAGCGACTGAATAAACTGCGTCGCCTTCTCCGGAGACTGCGCGCGATAAATATTGGCGAGACCGCGTACCGCGTTGCTGTTGCCGCTGTCCATCCGCAACGCCTGGCGGTAATAGCGCTCGGCCGCGTCGTTATCTTTGCGCGCCGCCGCCGCATCACCGAGGCCCAGAACCGCGTAGCTGTCGGTATTGTCGATATTGCGCGCCTGCTGGTAATAGCGTTCGGCCTGGGCCGTATTGTTGGCTTTCAGGGCGTTATCCCCCTGCTGGATCAGCAGCCAGTATCGGTTGACCTTCAGCAGGCTGTCCCATTTGCCCCGGTTATCGCTCTGCGGATCGAGGGCGATCGCCTTTTCAAACTGCGCAACCGCACGCGCGCGATCGCCTTTCTGAGAATAGGCCTGCCCCAGCGCGCCTACGGCTTCACTGTCGGCGTGGTTGGCGCTGACTGCTTTTTGCAACTCCGTTACCGCTTTACTGCCCTGCCCGGCATCCACTGCGGCTAACCCTTCGGCTTTGGCGCGGAACGCCGGATCGGCAAGCTGTTTTTGCTGCGCTTCAAGCTGGGCGCGCGCCGCCGTCACGTTATCGCCATCGCTGAACACGCTCAGGTATTGTTGCAGCGCGGTAACGCTGGCGCTGCTGGCCGGCTGATCTTTGATCTGCTGGTACCACATGTCCGACGCCTGACTGCGGCCATTATTCGATTTGGCCATCTCCTGTAACACCGCAAACCCTTCATCACGCCGTCCGCTCTGGAACAAAAGCTGTGCCAGCGAGGACTGTAGCGGGACGTTGCCCGGACTGCTGGCGTTTATTTTCTTAAGCTGATTAATGGCCAGGTTGCGGCGGGCTGGCTCTTTCGCCACCACGTTCCAGTACTCCGTCGCGATGTCGCCACTGGGCGGCTTACCGTCAAACAGTTTGTCATACGCGGCAATGGCTTCCTGGGTGTGCCCGGTGGTGGCAAGCAGGCGAGCCTGCTGGAGGGCCTGGCGACCATCCGGCGTGGAGAGCAGCATGGTAGTACGGGAGGACTGATAGGCACTGGAATCGGGCGCCATTCCTTTCAGGCGATCCAGCTCTTTTTGCGCGCCCGCCGTATCGCCCTGTCGTAACAGGTAGCGGAAGCGCGCGGCAATCACGTCCGGGTTGTTGGGGTCGATCAGCTCAAGGCGATAGAGCGACTGGCGCACTAAATCCTCACGCTGGGTGGATTCCCCCAGACGGACCTGTTCCAGCAGCTGTCTCTGCTGCGGGGAGTTGGCGGCCTGGGCCAGGGGCATTAGCGCCAGGCCAAGCGATAAGGTGAGTAGATTCAGTGTGAACGTGCGCATTCCTGGCCCCAGTCCGGTAGTAATTCACCTTGCACGGTGAAACGAAAACGATGCTGATCCCACCCTTGTCCAAAGAGGGTCAGAACGTAGCTGTAATAAGCATTGTTATCGGGAAAACGATCGGCGACGTGCTGGCGTTGCACCGCTTGCGCGTCCCGGTTTTGTAAAAACGGAAGGAGGGAGGCAGAAAACCCTACCGGCCCATCTCCGGTGCGTTTCCCGGTCGCGACGTCCACTTTCTCCGGCGGCAAGCCTTGTTTGATTGTGGTGGTCGCCATGGGCTTGAAACGCGCCAGTAGTCGGGCTTTCTGCGGATCGTTATCGTTCATCATCCCTACCCACAGATAGACGCGAATCGCATCGTAGCTGCCGATCAGGGATGCATCCTGCGACAGCTGCCAGCCGCCCTTTTTCTGGTATTTCACCCAGTTCGGGGAAAATCCTTTAGGCGCGGTCTCCAGCAGCAGACGCAGGTTGGTTTCACGGAGCGTCGTCCACGGCGCGCCAAAACGGGTGAAATAGCTCGCAAGCTGCGGCGGTAGGTAGCTGGGGTTGAAGCGCCAGACACTCTCTTCGGCAAAACCGACTTTACCCGGCAGCAGCATAGAACCCAGCCCCGGCACCTTCACCACTTCCTCACTGGCAATGCGCGTCAACAGCGCCTTACCCGTGCGCGTGTAATCGGGATTTTTCCACAGCCGCCCGGCTTCCAGCAGCGACCAGGCAATCCAGATATCGGCATCAGACGCGGAGTTAGGGTCGATAACCGCCCAGGTTTCGTCGTCCTTTTTCCCCCACAGCCAGGCCGGGAGATGTTGGGTTAAATCTCCCTCGGCAAGGTTATCGCGCGTCCATGCCAGCAGCAGATCGAACGCCTTGCGATCGTTTGCCGCGAGGGCAAAGAACAGTCCGTAGCTTTGCCCTTCGGAGGTGGTGATTTTGCGCGCGTCACTGGGATCAATGACGCGTCCACTTTCGCTCATATAATCCTGCTTGAACGTCTCCCAGGCAGGCCAGCGACAGGCGGCGTGAAGATTCGCCGCCGCCAGCATCAACGCTGCGACTACACACCCGCGAAAGATTTTCATCACCGCTTACTCATGGTCCGGGTTAAGACGACGACGGCTGATGATTCGCAGCAGACGCCACAGTACCCACGCCAGCAGTACAACGCTGAGCGCAGCCAGCACGGCCAGCAACACCGGGTGGTTAGACAGGGCGTACCACAGGCGTTCGAACCACGGCAGATGACCGACGTAGTAGACATCCCCCACGCGCAGGCTGTTTACCCCCGACTCACGGATCACCGAGACGGAACCGAACATTGCCGCCCGTTTACCGCTGTCGTTCATGGCCGTGTTGAGTAGCTCATACCCGCGCGGGCTGTCCGCCAGCAGGGCGATAACGCTGCGCTGGTCGTTATACGGCGACTGGAAGCCGACAATCGCGGCCATCGGACCCGTTGAGCTTACGGTCGTCCTGATATTGGCCTGACGATCGCCGCTGTCCGGCATGATGCTCGGGAACTCGGTCTGACGCAGCGGCGTGTTAACCCACGACTGAGCCGCCTGCACCAGCAGATCGACGCGCTTCTCGTCTTTCAGCTTGTCCGGAATGTTGCCGATGACCATGATATCGGCATCTTTGTTCTGGATCTGGCTCCCGTCATCCGTCACCGTCACGTTGATAGCCGGCAAGCCGGTTTGCGCCCCGACGGTGCCCATGGTGTCCAGCAGCGTGGTAACCTGGCCTTCGTTGGCCGCTTTTGGCATCACGACAATCGATTCAGAGAGGTCTGCCATGCGGCTGAACGGGAAGCTGGCGTTAGCAAAGGCACGCAGATCCGGCATCGCAATAAAGTGGTAATACTTCGAGAAGTCGATCGTGGAATCATCGCCAATCACCACGTGGTTTTGCACCGGCTGGAAGGTAATACAGTTTTCCACCGATCCACCCGGCATGGGGTTCATATACTGGAAGTTAAACCGCAGCTGGTTCACCGCACCGAGCTTCAGCGCCGGGATCGACACATCGGTTTTGCCATCCAGCAGCCCCTGTAATACAGGCAGACGAAGCATCAACCGGTTTGTCTCCTGGCTGCTGGTCAGGCTGAACGATTGCAGGAACTGGTTGTTGAGGCTGATATCCATGCGCGAGCTGTCTTTGGTCGCCGGCGCGGTGTAACGGTAGTTCAGATTGATATCAATGCCGTTGGTGCGCAGCAGATAGAGATCCGGCGGCAGGTTCAGCGACAGGCTGACAGGAGAAGGTTCAAGCCCGGTTGACTGCAATTGCTCTTCATAGGTTTTCAGTTCGCCAAAGGTGATGGCCCGGTCGGTACGTACCCAGTTCGGCGCATCATAAGGCTTACGTGCCAGCAGCGGTTTCACCTCGTCCACCACAACGCTGTTACCGCGGAACAGGATATTCCCCTGCGCAATGCCTTTCGCCGCCTGCACCAGATCTTTGTCATCACGGCCGAAGATCACCAACAGCTTCACGTACGGATTGTCCGGATGGCTGATCATCTCGATGGTGGGCGCTTTCACCTCCGGATGGTCACGCAGGAAAGCCGGACGTTTGGCGTTGGTGGCAAACACGATCGCGTTTTTGTCCGGCATTTTGTCGTACATGACCGGGAAACTTTGACCACGCCAGCCGGAGCGGGAACCAAACCAGGATGCCACGATAGAGGCCGCCAGCTGTTCGGTCACATCGGGAGAGCCGGCAAAGACCATCGGCAGGTTCAGCGGACGGTTATCACGCGGGTCGAAGAACGGCACCGGGAAGGCGGAGAGATCGTTTTTCAACGCCAGCGGCTGATAGGTCATCTGAAGCGAAGAGTTACGCCCGACATCCAGCCACAGGGTGCTGCTGGCCGGGTTTTCACAGACATCGCGGTAGTGGCCGACAAACTCCAGACGCACGCGGTTAAAGTCGCTGATAAACAGCGGATTAATCGGCACCTGAGCCAGGGTTTTCTTACCCAGTTGCTCTTTGGTGACGGGCAGGACGTCCATCAGCTCGTCATTCAGATAGACCTTAAGCTGGGACTGCACCGGCAGCAGCGACGGCGATGGGGTGTATTCCAGGTTGAGCATCGCTTTCGACACGACTTCATCGCTGCGCATACCGAATTCGATACCGCCATTTGGGTTGATGCCGCGCAGAACCATGCTGCCCGGAGGAGGCGCGATCTGGGCAAACGTCAGCTTAACGTCACGCGACGGCGTATTTTCGGCAACCACCGGCGCACTGGCTCCCGGCACGCCAGGCATGACCTGCCCAACCACCGGGTTGTCGGCGGGCAGCGTATTCCCCGTCGTCGGCTGATTCGGGACAACGTTCTCCGTCTGCCCCGGCGCGGCCGTCACAACCGGATCGGTCGCTTGCGCGACGACAGGCACCGTTGGCGCGGGCGTGGTCGCTGCGTTATCAGGCGCTGCGTTAGCCACTGTTGCAGGGAGCGCACTCATCCCCATTGCCACTGCACATAACCAGGAAAGTTTTGTTTTCATCGCGTTATCATCATTGTTGAGCCATAACCGGGTCCGCCTGCTTCGCTTCATCTCGCTCAGGTCGACGCGGAATGAACGACACGACCCAGGAAACCAGTGAAGTAAGTGACCGGAAAATTAATTTCACCGACGACGGGGCAAATTCTGCAAGGTGACGATAGCCACGGAACCCCAGCTTAAGAATATCCAGCAGGCTTTCCAGAGGCTTATCCTCAGGGAAGCTGTCCTGCCAGAGAGCCCACGTATCCGCGCGGGCAAACGTACACTGCACAAAATCAATGTGTTGCTTTTTAGTCAGCGGCATCAGTTGCAGACCCACTTCATTTCCTCCCACACGCACCACCTGCGTCGGGAAGACATACTCCTGCTGGCCGCGCTTAAGCAGTAGGTTGACCTTCTGCCCCTCCAGCACCTTCGCCTGACCGTTGATCTTGATACCCAGACCGCCATCCGAAAAGTCATGAACGGTACAGGAGAAGAGATGTCCATCGTCGCGGGCAATGGCCGCTGGCATGCTGATTTCGACGCGATGCGCACGGCGAACCTGTTTGCTCTCCACCGATACCGCCACCGCGCCACCTAGGATAATCAGGTTATAAAACACCCACGCCATACTCACGAAGACCGTCAGAATTTCGTTTTCCGGGCCGTAGAAGTAGCGCCAGATCCCAACAATCACGCCCACAATATTCAGCAGCACCAGGAAGATATAGGGCCGGGAGATCACCCAGTCAACATACTCCTCTTCCACCAGCCCGCCCTTCGCGGTGACGTTGAATTTCCCTTTATGCGGGTTAATCAGCGCCACCATGGTTGGCGGCGCGATGTACCAGGCCAGCACCGTTTCGTAAATTTCACTCCAGAAGGAGTGGCGATATTTCCCCTGAATCTTCGAGTTCGTCAGGCTGGCGTGGATCATGTGCGGCAGAACGAACAGGGCAATCATCAGCGCAGGCGCATAGATGATGTAAGCGTGAAGGAGCAGGAACGCCAGCGGCGCAGTGAGGAAGATAAGCCGTGGAATACCGGACAGGAAGTGGAACATGGCGTTGACGTAGCACAGCCGTTGCGCCAGCTTCAGCCCTTTACCCATCAGCGGGTTATCGAGCCTGAAAATTTGCACCATGCCGCGGGCCCAGCGAATACGCTGGCCGATGTGCGCCGACAGGGATTCCGTGGCCAGCCCCGCCGCCTGAGGAATGCGCATGTAGGCGGAGGTATAGCCAAGACGGTGCAGACGCAGCGAGGTGTGCGCATCTTCCGTGACCGTCTCGACGGCGATCCCGCCAATTTCATCCAGCGGTTTCCGGCGGATCACCGCACAGGAGCCGCAGAAGAACGTTGCGTCCCACATGTCGTTCCCGTCCTGCACGAGTCCATAGAACAGCGTGCCCTCGTTCGGGGTTTTACGAAAACGGCCGAGGTTACGTTCAAACGGGTCCGGCGAGAAGAAGTGGTGCGGCGTCTGCATCATCGCCAGCTCTTTCTCCTTCAGGAACCAGCCCATGGTCATTTGCAGGAACGAGCGCGTTGGCACGTGGTCGCAGTCGAAAATAGAGACGAACTCCCCTTTGGCATATTTCAGCGCATTGTTGATGTTACCGGCTTTCGCGTGTTCATGCGTGGTACGGGCGATGTACTCTACCCCCACTTCGTCCGCGAACTGGCGGAACTCGGCACGGCCACCGTCATCGAGGATCCAGATTTTGATTTTATCCTTCGGCCAGTCGATACCCAGCGCGGCGTAAATGGTGTTTTTTACCACCGACAGATCTTCGTTGTAGGTCGGCACGAAAAGGTCAACCGTAGGCCACTGGGTCGTGTCTTTTGGCAGCGGCACCGGCTGTCGATTCAGCGGCCAGATAACCTGGAAGTAACCCAGCACCAGCACGATCCAGGCGTAAGTCTCAGCAAACAGCAGGACTAAGCCGCACACCAGGCTGACCGGGTCGTCCCAGTTCAGCGTTGAGGTATATCGCCACCAGATGTAGCGGCAGGAAACGGTCAGCGATAGCACAATCAGCATCAGGGCAGAAAAACGCCCTGGTATGCGCCGCACCAGCAGCGCCACGCCCCACAGCAGGATCAGGAAGGTGAACTGCGCCAGCGGATTGAAGGGCTGGGTAATACAGACCAGCGCAAGAATCAGCGAGAACACCACAACCACGCCGAGAATAAAACGCCGCAAGCCCGGGTGTAGGTGCCCGAGCTCTTTGTGGTTATCTAAATGACCCGTTTTGTCGCCCACCCGGTCAGGTAGCCGGTCAAGCCACTGGTGGTAGTGTTCACGCAGGTTCTGCACACGATCGAAGCTGCGCCAGCGGGACGTTTTTTTCTCCGCGCCCGTTGAGGTCGTTAGTAGCCAGATGGACTGAATAGCGTAGCGCGCGGGATCCAGCGGACGCGGCTTGTCAGGGTTGATATGCGGATAGAGTTCACCGTGGCGCGCACGAATGCGTTGCCAGCGGGGATGTTCGAGGGGGATGAACATCCACGCCAGAATCATCCACAAACAGCCCAGCGCAGCGCTCAGCGACGAGGCGCCGTGATGACGGTAATGGCGGTAGCGTTCACTTAAGCGCGAACTGACCGGCGGAATGAGCAGCCAGTTAGTCAGGCGGCTCATACTGAACTCCCGGCAGGCTCCGGCCGTTTAGCAAAGTGCAGCAGACACCAGTTGGCCAGCGTCAGGATCTCTTCCGCCGCCAGTGAATCGCTACGGTACTCCCCGAGAGGTTGTTTGGACGCAAGGCACTCCGCCATCGCTTCGTCACGATGGATCACCATCGGCAACAGGCGGCGCTGACTCTGGAGCCAGACCTGGTAGAGATCGTCCTGGATCTGGCTGCCAATGCGCAGATCGTTGATCAGAATATGTGCATTGGCAGGCATCGGCTGCTGATGCAGACGGATATGACAATTCGCATCTACGTTCGCGATGGAGAGCACATGGTCGCACTGCGCCAGCAGCTGGCGGGTCAGCGACGCGGCACCGTGCGGCAGGTCCAGTAGGATCCACTGATAGTGCCCGCTCTCTTTCAGGCTCTGCAATGCGGTGATGAAGCGAGAGAACAGGCGCTGGTACGCGGCTTCATTCCCGCGCTCGGTTTCGGTCAATTGACCAAAGGGAAGCAAATCGAGCTGGGAGGTATAACGCAAACCCGCATCCCGCCAGTCTTTATCGTCCAGAAGCGCGCGTCCCCAGCCGTTTGCATGCGTAAAGTCGACATTGAATGACATGCGCAGCAAATTATCGGAACAGGCATCAATGACCAGTACCGATTCACCTAATACCTGCAATGACCACGCCAGCGCCGCGGTAACGGAAGTTGTACCCACCCCACCACGGACGCCCTGTAATCCTAGTACAGCCATCAATGGCTTCCTTATTGTTGTTGGGCAAACTCAGCTAATAACGGCCAACGTTTAATAGCCGCCGCCAACTGTTCACGCTGGGAAATATCGGTGTAATCTATTTCAGGCAAAGAAAAAGCCTGCGTGAGTGCCAAAAAATCGTTCTGGAATGTGTAACCCAGACTTGAGTCGACTGGGGTTGCGGGTTCGTTATTTTGCATTCTTTTTTCATCCCTTTGAGTAAAATCATAAGATTCAGATGCAGCGAGGCGTCCTGCCCATTAAATTTCATTTACATGCTAAATCTGATGTTCTTTAATTTCAATGTTAGGTTTATTTCTACGCTTTCGCTAGTAAACTGAGAGACATAGAAATTCGACGAAAAGAGGGACACCGTGGACTCCATATTTTCTATTGGCATCCAGTCATTATGGGACGAATTGCGCCACATGCCAGTCGGAGGAGTCTGGTGGGTTAATACGGATCGTAATGAAGATGCCATCAGTCTGGTAAACCAGACGATAGCGGCGCAGGGGAAGGATTCCCGCGTGGCCGTCATTACGATGGGCGAAGAGCCGAAGTCAATCATCAGGCTCGACAGTGACCGTGGACCCCAGACAGTACGATTATTTTCCATGCCTGCGGAGGCTGACAGTCTATACTTTTTACCCCGCGATATTCAGTGTTCTATTGTTCCTGAACACTATTTACTGATTCTAAAATGCTCTAATAACGGCCTGCAAAATATCCCGTCTGAAAAACTGCTGAAATGGCTGGGAAGAATCAACAGATGGGCAAAAAATCAAAATTGCACCTTATTGGTTGTTAACCCAGGCAGTAATAATGACAAGCTTTTTTCACTTTTAATGAGTGAATACCGTTCCCTCTATGGCCTGGCCAGTATTCGTGTCCAGACCGACAGCCATCTTTACGACGTGGCTTTCTGGTGCAATGAAAAAGGGGTGAGCTCCCGACAACAACTTACACTCAAACAAGTCGGGGATGAGTGGCATCTTGCTCAACAGGAAGAGACGGTAGTTCAGCCACGCAGTGATGAAAAACGTGTTCTGAGCCATATTGCGGTACTGGAAGGTGCGCCTGCACTGTCTGAGCACTGGTCACTGTTCGATACCAATGAAGCCTTATTTGATGAGGCGCGCACCACGCAGGCGGCGACTATTATCTTCTCGTTGATCCAGAATAACCAAATCGAAACGCTGGCAAGGCACATTCACACATTACGTCGCCAGCGCGGCAGCGCGTTAAAAATTGTGGTGCGTGAAAATAATACCAGCCTGCGCGCCACCGATGAGCGCTTATTACTGGGCTGCGGCGCGAATATGGTCATTCCGTGGAATGCTCCCCTGTCGCGCTGTCTGACGCTGATCGAAAGCATCCAGGGCCAGCAGTTTAATCGACATGTTCCGGAAGATATCAGCACCCTGCTTTCAATGACGCAGCCGATGAAACTGCGCGGCTACCAGAAATGGGACACCTTCTGCGATGCGGTGGGCAACATGATGAGCAATACGCTGTTACCGGCAGACGGAAAAGGGGTGATGGTTGCCCTGCGCCCCGTGCCGGGTATTCGCGTTGAGCAGGCGCTCACTCTGTGCCGCCCTAACCGTATCGGGGACATCATGACCATTGGCGATAACCGCCTGGTGCTGTTCCTCTCCTTCTGCCGGGTGAACGATCTGGATACTGCGCTTAACCATATCTTCCCGCTTCCTACCGCGGATATCTTCTCGAACCGTATGGTCTGGTTTGAAGATAACCTGATCGCGGCTGAGCTTGTCCAGATGCGTGCCCTGCCACCTGAAAAGTGGGCCAAACCGTTGCCTGTCACAAGCGGCGCCAAACCGGTTCTGAACGCGAAACATGACGGGCATGTCTGGCGACGGGTACCCGAGCCGCTACGCTTACTGGATGAGAACAAGGAGAGCGCGCCATTATGAATATCAGCGATATCATCCAACTGGTTGTTCTGTGCGCGCTGATTTTTTTGCCGCTTGGCTACTATGCACGCCATTCCCTGCGCCGTATTCGCGATACGGTCAGATTACTGTTCGTCAAACCTCGCTATATTAAACCCGCCGGAACACTGACTCGCGCTCCGAACGTCAAGGCAAACCGAAAACATGACTAATTCTACCTATACCTCTTCGGCGCCCTCGCCACTCTGGCAATACTGGCGCGGCCTGTCCGGCTGGAATTTCTACTTTCTGGTGAAGTTTGGTCTGCTGTGGGCAGGCTATCTTAATTTCCACCCTCTGCTTAACCTGGTGTTTATGGCATTCCTGCTGATGCCAATCCCGAACTTCAGGCTGCACCGTATACGTCACTGGGTCGCTATCCCCATCGGTTTCGCCCTGTTCTGGCATGATACCTGGCTGCCCGGCCCTGAAAGCATCATGAGCCAGGGCTCCCAGGTCGCAGGTTTCAGTGCGGACTATATGCTCGATCTGGTTGAGCGCTTTATTAACTGGCAGATGATTGGCGCGGTATTTGTCCTGCTGGTCGCCTGGCTGTTCCTGTCTCAGTGGATCCGGGTGACGGTGTTTGTCGTCGCGATTATGATCTGGCTTAACGTCCTGACGCTGACGGGCCCGAGCTTCTCGCTGTGGCCAGCCGGTCAGCCGACAACAACCGTTACCACCACGGGTGGTTCCGCCGCCGCGACCGTTGCGACAGCAGGGGATACGCCTGTGGTTGGGGATATTCCTGCGCAGACTGCACCGCCGACATCCACTAACCTGAACGCGTGGCTCTCCAGTTTTTACGCTGCGGAAGATAAGCGTCAGACGAAATTCCCGGACGCGCTGCCTGCCGATGCTCAGCCGTTTGAGCTGCTGGTCATTAACATCTGTTCTCTGTCCTGGGCTGACGTTGACGCGGCTGGTTTGATGTCGCACCCGCTGTGGTCGCATTTCGATATTCAGTTTAAGGACTTCAACTCGGCCACGTCGTACAGCGGCCCGGCGGCTATCCGCCTGCTGCGCGCCAGCTGCGGACAGCCTTCGCATAAGAACCTCTACCAGCCGGCAGCTAACCAGTGTTATCTGTTTGATAACCTCGCAAAACTGGGCTTTACCCAGCACCTGATGATGGGCCATAACGGTCAGTTCGGTAACTTCCTGAAAGAAGTGCGTGAACAGGGTGGCATGCAGGCCCCGCTGATGGACCAGAAAGGGCTGCCGGTAACGTTGCTGGGCTTTGATGGCTCGCCAGTGTATGACGATACCGCCGTGCTTCAGCGCTGGTTAGATACCGTCGGCAAAGAGGAAGGGACACGTAGTGCGACGTTCTATAACACGCTGCCGCTGCACGACGGGAACCATTATCCCGGCGTGAGTAAAACGGCCGATTATAAGGCCCGTGCTCAGAAGTTCTTTGACGAGCTGAACGCGTTCTTCAACGAGCTGGAAAAATCAGGTCGCAAAGTGATGGTGGTGGTGGTACCAGAACACGGAGGGGCGCTGAAAGGCGACAGGATGCAGGTGTCTGGTCTGCGCGATATCCCAAGCCCGTCCATCACTAACGTTCCGGCCGGGATTAAGTTCTTTGGCATGAAGGCGCCGCATCAGGGAGCGCCCATTGAAATCACCCAGCCAAGCAGCTATCTGGCTATCTCGGAACTGGTTGCTCGCGCTGTAGACGGTAAGCTGTTTGTGGAAGATAGCGTGAACTGGGATCAGCTCACCAGCGGGCTGCCGCAGACGGCGGAGGTATCGGAAAACGCCAATGCGGTGGTGATCCAGTATCAGAATAAGCCTTATGTCCGACTGAATGCCGGGGATTGGGTGCCGTATCCGCAGTGATGACCTGCTACACCCTCTCCCCTGTGGGGAGAGGGTTACTCCGCACTTCGTAACGAAATTTCACCGCCCACCCAGGGCTTAATCACGCCATCCTGTTCAAGAAGCAACGCGCCCTGCGCGTCAATGCCGCGTGATGTGCCGTAAATCTCTTTATCCCCAATCAGCAGCTTCACCGGTCGGTTAATAAAGTTATCCAGTTTTTCCCAGCGGGACAGGAATGGCGCTAACCCCTCTTGTTCAAAGAGCGTAAGCGAACTACGCAACTCATTGATCATGCGGACGGCAAGCGTATTGCGATCGATGGTGATCCCCGCTTCCTGCAAGTTGGTCCAGGCCTGGTTCACGACATCGTTCTGCACGTTTCGCATCACCATGTTCAGTCCCGCCCCAATGACGATCTGTGCGGCATCGCCTGTTTTTCCCGTCAGTTCAACCAGGATCCCCGCCAGCTTTCGATCGTTGAGATACAGATCGTTGGGCCATTTTACCCGCACCTGATCGGCACCCAGATCGTGCAGCACCTCTGCCATCACAATGCCGATGACCAGGCTCAGCCCGATGGCCGCAGCTGGCCCCTGTTCAAGCCGCCAGTACATGGAAAGGTAGAGGTTGGCGCCAAATGGTGAGAACCACTTACGCCCCCGGCGGCCACGTCCTGCCTGTTGGTACTCGGCAACGCAGGCATCACCGGATTTCAGCTCGCTCAGGCGATCCAGCAGATACTGGTTCGTCGAATCAATGACCGGCAATACCGCGACGTTACCGTGCCCAATCTGGCTGCGGATGACCTCTTCATTCAGTAACTGGATCGGTTCCGGCAGGCTGTAGCCTTTTCCCGGCACCGTAAACACATCCACGCCCCAGTCGCGGAGCGTTTGAATATGCTTATTGATCGCAGCACGGCTCATGCCCAGCTGTTCGCCCAGCTGCTCGCCAGAATGAAACTCGCCATCGGCAAGGATACCGATGAGAGTTAACGGAATAGTATTGTCCTTCACGCAATGGTCTCCACGGCATTCACTTCGCCCGTTCGGCCAATAAAGCGAACTTCAGGCTCCAGCCAGACGTTGAATTTTTCGCCCACGCGCTGGCGAACATGATGCGCCAGGTTGACGATATCCTCACTTGTCGCGTTGGACTGGTTGATCAGTACCAGCGCCTGCTGACGATGAACAGCAGCGCCACCAAGAGTCGTACCTTTTAATTCACACTGATCGATAAGCCAGCCTGCGGCCAGCTTCACGCTACCATCCGCCTGAGGATAATGCGGGGCCGTTGGCCAGCCGGCGAGAAACGCTTTTGCATTTTCGCTGCTGATCACCGGGTTTTTGAAGAAACTACCCGCATTTCCGTTTACTTTCGGGTCCGGGAGCTTGGTCATTCGCATGTGGCAAACGGAATCAAATACCTCACGCGGTGTGACGGTAGCCGGGTCGAGACGGGTCAGATCGCCGTAAGTCAGAGCGGGTTTCCAGGCTTTCGCCAGGCACAGGCCAACGGCCACAATGACGAAACGATCCTGATAGTCGTGCTTGAAAATGCTGTCGCGATAGCCAAAGCGGCACTGCTCTGCGGTCAGGCGCTTCGCCGTTCCGGTCGCGAGTTCGATGCAGTCGACATATTCGCAGACGTGTTTCAGTTCGATGCCGTAGGCACCGATGTTTTGAATAGGAGATGATCCTGCACAGCCCGGGATCAGAGCCAGGTTTTCCAGCCCTGGCATCCCTTTTTCAAGGGTATATTGCACCAGATGGTGCCAGTTCTCGCCAGCACCCACGTGTAAATGCCAACTGTCAGCGCTCTCTTTACGCTCAATCCCCATGATGCGATTGACGATTACCGTCCCCGCAAAATCATCGAGAAACAGGACATTACTTCCTTCGCCCAGAATAAGTACGGGTTCACCGTTTTCTGTTGCGTTTTGCCATGCATTCAGCAACTGCTGAGCACTGTCGGCACGTACAATTTGATTAGCATTCCGTTGAATACCAAAGGTATTCCAGGGCTTAAGGGAGTGATTCATAGACGCTATCCTGATGCAAAAACCGGGATAGTTTACCGTATATATGGGGGGATAGGTGATTTGTTTATGGAAAGGAAGCAGGTGCAGAAACGCAAAAAGGCCATCCTTCCGGATGGCCTCTTCACTTGATTGATGCCTGGCAGTTCCCTACTCTCACATGGGGAGACCCCACACTACCATCGGCGCTACGGCGTTTCACTTCTGAGTTCGGCATGGGGTCAGGTGGGACCACCGCGCTAAAGCCGCCAGGCAAATTCTGTTAATCTGTATCAGGCTGAAAATTTCGTCTCTTCGCCAAAACACCTTCGGCGTTGTAAGGTTAAGCCTCACGGTTCATTAGTATCGGTTAGCTCAACGCATCGCTGCGCTTACACACCCGACCTATCAACGTCGTCGTCTTCAACGTTCCTTCAGGAGACTTAAAGTCTCAGGGAGAACTCATCTCGGGGCAAGTTTCGTGCTTAGATGCTTTCAGCACTTATCTCTTCCGCATTTAGCTACCGGGCAGTGCCATTGGCATGACAACCCGAACACCAGTGATGCGTCCACTCCGGTCCTCTCGTACTAGGAGCAGCCCCCCTCAATTCTCCAGCGCCCACGGCAGATAGGGACCGAACTGTCTCACGACGTTCTAAACCCAGCTCGCGTACCACTTTAAATGGCGAACAGCCATACCCTTGGGACCTACTTCAGCCCCAGGATGTGATGAGCCGACATCGAGGTGCCAAACACCGCCGTCGATATGAACTCTTGGGCGGTATCAGCCTGTTATCCCCGGAGTACCTTTTATCCGTTGAGCGATGGCCCTTCCATTCAGAACCACCGGATCACTATGACCTGCTTTCGCACCTGCTCGCGCCGTCACGCTCGCAGTCAAGCTGGCTTATGCCATTGCACTAACCTCCTGATGTCCGACCAGGATTAGCCAACCTTCGTGCTCCTCCGTTACTCTTTGGGAGGAGACCGCCCCAGTCAAACTACCCACCAGACACTGTCCGCAACCCGGGTAACGGGTCTACGTTAGAACACCAGCCATTAAAGGGTGGTATTTCAAGGTTGGCTCCACGCAGACTGGCGTCCACGCTTCAAAGCCTCCCACCTATCCTACACATCAAGGACCAGTGTTCAGTGTCAAGCTATAGTAAAGGTTCACGGGGTCTTTCCGTCTTGCCGCGGGTACACTGCATCTTCACAGCGAGTTCAATTTCACTGAGTCTCGGGTGGAGACAGCCTGGCCATCATTACGCCATTCGTGCAGGTCGGAACTTACCCGACAAGGAATTTCGCTACCTTAGGACCGTTATAGTTACGGCCGCCGTTTACCGGGGCTTCGATCAAGAGCTTCGCGTTGCCGCTAACCCCATCAATTAACCTTCCGGCACCGGGCAGGCGTCACACCGTATACGTCCACTTTCGTGTTTGCACAGTGCTGTGTTTTTAATAAACAGTTGCAGCCAGCTGGTATCTTCGACTGATTTCAGCTCCGCCCGCAGGGGCTTCACCTACACATCAGCGTGCCTTCTCCCGAAGTTACGGCACCATTTTGCCTAGTTCCTTCACCCGAGTTCTCTCAAGCGCCTTGGTATTCTCTACCTGACCACCTGTGTCGGTTTGGGGTACGATTTCGTGTTACCTGATGCTTAGAGGCTTTTCCTGGAAGCAGGGCATTTATCACTTCAGCACCGTAGTGCCTCGTCATCACACCTCAGCGTTAACAAGGTACCGGATTTACCTGGAACCTCCGCCTACATGCTTAAACCGGGACAACCGTCGCCCGGCTGACATAGCCTTCTCCGTCCCCCCTTCGCAGTAACACCAAGTACAGGAATATTAACCTGTTTCCCATCGACTACGCCTTTCGGCCTCGCCTTAGGGGTCGACTCACCCTGCCCCGATTAACGTTGGACAGGAACCCTTGGTCTTCCGGCGAGCGGGCTTTTCACCCGCTTTATCGTTACTTATGTCAGCATTCGCACTTCTGATACCTCCAGCATGCCTCACAGCACACCTTCAACGGCTTACAGAACGCTCCCCTACCCAACAACACATAGTGTCGCTGCCGCAGCTTCGGTGCATGGTTTAGCCCCGTTACATCTTCCGCGCAGGCCGACTCGACCAGTGAGCTATTACGCTTTCTTTAAATGATGGCTGCTTCTAAGCCAACATCCTGGCTGTCTGTGCCTTCCCACATCGTTTCCCACTTAACCATGACTTTGGGACCTTAGCTGGCGGTCTGGGTTGTTTCCCTCTTCACGACGGACGTTAGCACCCGCCGTGTGTCTCCCGTGATAACATTCTTCGGTATTCGTAGTTTGCATCGGGTTGGTAAGCCGGGATGGCCCCCTAGCCGAAACAGTGCTCTACCCCCGAAGATGAATTCACGAGGCGCTACCTAAATAGCTTTCGGGGAGAACCAGCTATCTCCCGGTTTGATTGGCCTTTCACCCCCAGCCACAGGTCATCCGCTAATTTTTCAACATTAGTCGGTTCGGTCCTCCAGTTAGTGTTACCCAACCTTCAACCTGCCCATGGCTAGATCACCGGGTTTCGGGTCTATACCCTGCAACTTAACGCCCAGTTAAGACTCGGTTTCCCTTCGGCTCCCCTATACGGTTAACCTTGCTACAGAATATAAGTCGCTGACCCATTATACAAAAGGTACGCAGTCACCCCATAAAGAGGCTCCCACTGCTTGTACGTACACGGTTTCAGGTTCTTTTTCACTCCCCTCGCCGGGGTTCTTTTCGCCTTTCCCTCACGGTACTGGTTCACTATCGGTCAGTCAGGAGTATTTAGCCTTGGAGGATGGTCCCCCCATATTCAGACAGGATACCACGTGTCCCGCCCTACTCTTCGAGTTCACAGCAAGTGTGCTTTCGTGTACGGGACTATCACCCTGTACCGTCGGACTTTCCAGACCGTTCCACTAACACACAAGCTGATTCAGACTCCGGGCTGCTCCCCGTTCGCTCGCCGCTACTGGGGGAATCTCGGTTGATTTCTTTTCCTCGGGGTACTTAGATGTTTCAGTTCCCCCGGTTCGCCTCGTTAACCTATGTATTCAGTTAACGATAGTGCAACGGATTGCACTGGGTTTCCCCATTCGGACATCGCCGGGTCAAGGGTTCATATCACCTCGCCGGCGCTTTTCGCAGATTAGCACGTCCTTCATCGCCTCTGACTGCCAGGGCATCCACCGTGTACGCTTAGTCGCTTAACCTCACAACCCGAAGATGTTTCTTTCGATTCACCATCGACTTGCGAAAATTTGAGAGACTCGAACACACATGAGCTGTGTGTCGTTTCAATTTTCAGCTTGATCCAGATTTTTAAAGAGCAAAACTTCGCAGTGCACCTTTTCAGGTTCACTCTGAAGTTTTCTTGTGTTCGCAGTAAAAGATGGTGGAGCTATGCGGGATCGAACCGCAGACCTCCTGCGTGCAAGGCAGGCGCTCTCCCAGCTGAGCTATAGCCCCATCGTTTACAACCTCTTCAAATTTGCGAGGCAAATTTGGTAGGCCTGAGTGGACTTGAACCACCGACCTCACCCTTATCAGGGGTGCGCTCTAACCACCTGAGCTACAAGCCTGTAGAGGTTTTTTACTGCTGTTTTTCATCAGACAATCTGTGTGAGCACTGCAAAGGCAGGTTCTTTAAGGTAAGGAGGTGATCCAACCGCAGGTTCCCCTACGGTTACCTTGTTACGACTTCACCCCAGTCATGAATCACAAAGTGGTAAGCGCCCTCCCGAAGGTTAAGCTACCTACTTCTTTTGCAACCCACTCCCATGGTGTGACGGGCGGTGTGTACAAGGCCCGGGAACGTATTCACCGTGGCATTCTGATCCACGATTACTAGCGATTCCGACTTCATGGAGTCGAGTTGCAGACTCCAATCCGGACTACGACGCACTTTATGAGGTCCGCTTGCTCTCGCGAGGTCGCTTCTCTTTGTATGCGCCATTGTAGCACGTGTGTAGCCCTACTCGTAAGGGCCATGATGACTTGACGTCATCCCCACCTTCCTCCAGTTTATCACTGGCAGTCTCCTTTGAGTTCCCGGCCTAACCGCTGGCAACAAAGGATAAGGGTTGCGCTCGTTGCGGGACTTAACCCAACATTTCACAACACGAGCTGACGACAGCCATGCAGCACCTGTCTCAGAGTTCCCGAAGGCACCAATCCATCTCTGGAAAGTTCTCTGGATGTCAAGAGTAGGTAAGGTTCTTCGCGTTGCATCGAATTAAACCACATGCTCCACCGCTTGTGCGGGCCCCCGTCAATTCATTTGAGTTTTAACCTTGCGGCCGTACTCCCCAGGCGGTCGACTTAACGCGTTAGCTCCGGAAGCCACGCCTCAAGGGCACAACCTCCAAGTCGACATCGTTTACGGCGTGGACTACCAGGGTATCTAATCCTGTTTGCTCCCCACGCTTTCGCACCTGAGCGTCAGTCTTTGTCCAGGGGGCCGCCTTCGCCACCGGTATTCCTCCAGATCTCTACGCATTTCACCGCTACACCTGGAATTCTACCCCCCTCTACAAGACTCTAGCCTGCCAGTTTCGAATGCAGTTCCCAGGTTGAGCCCGGGGATTTCACATCCGACTTGACAGACCGCCTGCGTGCGCTTTACGCCCAGTAATTCCGATTAACGCTTGCACCCTCCGTATTACCGCGGCTGCTGGCACGGAGTTAGCCGGTGCTTCTTCTGCGGGTAACGTCAATCGACAAGGTTATTAACCTTATCGCCTTCCTCCCCGCTGAAAGTACTTTACAACCCGAAGGCCTTCTTCATACACGCGGCATGGCTGCATCAGGCTTGCGCCCATTGTGCAATATTCCCCACTGCTGCCTCCCGTAGGAGTCTGGACCGTGTCTCAGTTCCAGTGTGGCTGGTCATCCTCTCAGACCAGCTAGGGATCGTCGCCTAGGTGAGCCGTTACCCCACCTACTAGCTAATCCCATCTGGGCACATCCGATGGCAAGAGGCCCGAAGGTCCCCCTCTTTGGTCTTGCGACGTTATGCGGTATTAGCTACCGTTTCCAGTAGTTATCCCCCTCCATCAGGCAGTTTCCCAGACATTACTCACCCGTCCGCCACTCGTCAGCGAAGCAGCAAGCTGCTTCCTGTTACCGTTCGACTTGCATGTGTTAGGCCTGCCGCCAGCGTTCAATCTGAGCCATGATCAAACTCTTCAATTTAAAAGTTTGATGCTCAATGAATTAAACTTCGTAATGAATTACGTGTTCACTCGTTGAGACTTGGTATTCATTTAGTGTCCGAGGACATTAAGAATCCATGTCACTTTGAGTGCCCACACAGATTGTCTGATAAATTGTTAAAGAGCAGTGCCGCTTCGTTTTCGCTGCGGCGCGGGGTGTGCATATTACGCTTTCCCGCTTCAGAGTCAAGCGTTTGTTTTGCTTTTCTCTGCTGACCCGGCGGCTTGCGTGCCGTTGTTCCGTGTCAGTGGAGGCGCATTATAGGGAGTTCTTCTGAAGTGACAAGCACTAAATACAAAAAACTTTCCGTTCGCTCACTTTTCAAACTCAACGCTTATTTATCCCGCGCATCGTCCGTTAAACGCGCAATTTCACGGGCAAAACTGGCGACCTGGGCCCAGTCGGTATAAACCACTTCTTTACGCGTATCCGTTTCCCCGCCCGTCATTTTCATGATCAGGCGGATCATAAAGCGGTCATACCAGCGGTAACGCGGGTAACGCAGCGCGCCAGCAAAGACAGAACAGATATCGGGCTGCCATGGCGAACTTAGCAAAAACTTGCGCGTATAGCTGTTGGTCTGCGGCGTACGCTTCTCCGCTTTACGGGCAACCAGGTTGACCGAGTAAAACGCGCCAGGCAGTTGAGCGAGCTCCGCCGTATGCTTTTTCACAAAGCGATCCAGCGCCGGATGGAAATGGCCGTAACGAATTGAAGCGCCAATGACCACGCGGTCGTAATCTTGCCAGGCAATCTGCTCTGCGCGATTCAGGTTCACCACATCAGAATAAATGCCCAGCTCTTTGAGTTCAGAAGCCAGATATGAAGCAATCTCACGCGTTTGTCCGTCACGCGTTGAGAAAAGAATTAACGTTTTCACCAAAGTCTCCTTACTCACGCCAGAATGTTGGGGTAAACAGCACCAGCAGCGTAAAGACCTCAAGACGCCCAAACAGCATATTGGCGATTAAGATCCACTTCGCCACCGGGTTCATACTGGCGAAGTTATCCGCCACGACGCCCAGCCCCGGCCCCAGGTTGTTTAACGTTGCCACCACAGAGGCGAAGGCAGAGAAATCATCCACGCCCGTGGCGATAATCGCCAGCATACTGACAATAAAGACCAGCGCATAAGCGGAGAAGAATCCCCACACCGCTTCGAGGATGCGCTCCGGCAGCGCGCGGTTCCCCAGCTTAATACTGTAAACCGCATTCGGGTGGACCAGACGTTTCAGCTCACGGTTCCCCTGCTTGAACAGCAGCAGAATGCGGATCACCTTCAGACCGCCGCCCGTTGACCCGGCGCAACCGCCGATAAACGCAGAGCACAGCAGCAGCACCGGCAGGAACAGTGGCCAACGCGCAATACTGTCCGTGGTGAAACCAGCGGTTGTCGCCATCGATACCACCTGGAAGAAGGCCTGGTTCAGGGTCGTGACCGCCGAGTTATAAACATCGTGGAACCACAGTACCAGGGTACAGATAACCACCAGGGTCAGCTGGACGCCAATAAACATCCGGAATTCCGGGTCGCGCCAGTACACCTTCAGGCTCCGTCCGCTAAGCAACGAGAAGTGTAGACCGTAGTTACAGCCTGAGATCAGCAAAAAGATGGCAATGATGGTATTGATTGTCGGGCTGTCGAAGTAGCCGACGCTGGCGTCGTGGGTGGAGAACCCGCCGATAGCAATAGTCGCAAAGCTATGCCCAATGGCATCAAACGCAGGCATCCCGGCAAACCACAGCGCCAGCGCGCAGGCCACCGTCAGCAGGACATAGATAAGCCACAGGGTTTTCGCCGTCTCCGCAATACGCGGGCGCATCTTGTTATCTTTCAGCGGGCCGGGCATCTCCGCCCGGTAAAGCTGCATCCCCCCGACGCCCAGAATGGGCAGGATAGCTACCGCCAGGACGATGATCCCCATACCGCCGAACCACTGGAGCATCTGCCGGTAAAAGAGAATCGCATGCGGGAGCGAATCCAGCCCCACCAGCGTGGTAGCCCCGGTGGTCGTTAATCCGGAGAACGATTCAAAAAACGCATCCGTGACGGTGAGATTCGGTTGTTCGGAGAAGATAAACGGCAGCGCACCCACGCTTCCCAGTACCGTCCAGAACAGGACCACAATCAGAAACCCCTCCCGGGATTTCAGTTCACCTTTCTCACGGCGGTTTGGCCACCACAGCAGGGAGCCAATCGTCAGCGCGACAAAAAAGGTTTGCGTAAATGCACGCCCCGCGCCGTCCCGGTAGATGAGCGCCACCAGTCCGGGAATGATCATTGTCCCGGAGAAAAGTATGACCAGCAATCCAACGATTCGGGTAATGGCACGAAAATGCATCTCTGCCGCTTCCTTAGGTATTCAAAATTGTGAGGTGGGGATTATTCTTCAATCGGCAGTAATTGCAATGAACCGCGACTAAAATCAGCGAGTTTTGCTGAAAAAGCAGCCAGTTCCGCCTGAGGAAGCGCCACGCGTAATTGCACCATTGCCTGATAATCACTGTGTGCGATGACACCGTTAAACTGTTTAAGCAGTGCTTCGATACCCGATAGCTGGGCGTAATCGCATAACAAAGTATATTCCGTAAGTGGCGTTTTGCGGGTTGTTATCAGCAGATTAAGCGCCTGCTGGACACCACCTCCGTAGGCTTTAACCAGCCCTCCGGTGCCTAACAAAATGCCCCCGTAGTAGCGGACCACGACGGCGGTGATTTCACCCACGCCGCTGCCCATCAACTGGGAGAGCATCGGTTTTCCGGCCGTACCCGCCGGTTCACCGTCGTCAGAAAACCCAAGCTGCTGTGAGTCGTCTGGCGGCCCGGCGACCCACGCCACACAGTGATGGCGGGCATCGGGGTGCTGCGCGCGGACGGACTCGACGAACGCCTTCGCCGCCTCCACGCCGTCGGTATGCGCCAACAGCGTGATAAAGCGGCTTTTCTTGATTTCCTCAACAAAGGTGACCGGCTCGGCCGGTATCAGCCAGCTTTCCATCAGGCCAGCTTCAGATCTCGCGTCATGTTCTCAATGCTGCTCTCGTGAATAACCACGTTATCCTCGATACGAATGCCGCCATACGGCTTCAGCGCTTCAATTTTCTCCCAGTTGAAGTGCTTGCTGAATTGTCCTTCGCGCCACGGCGCCAGCAGGGATTCAATAAAGTAGATGCCCGGCTCGATGGTCAATACCATACGCGGCGCCAGAACGCGGGTGCAGCGCAGATAAGGATATTTAGACGGTGCCGCCAGGTGCGTACCGGTATCGTCCTGCATAAAGCCCGCGACGTCATGAACCTGCAAACCCAGCGGGTGACCGATACCGTGCTGCATAAATGGCCCGGTCAGATCGTTCTCAACCATCGCCTCTTCGCTCATGTCTTTGACAATCTGATGCTTACGCAGCAGTTTAGCGATGCGCTGATGGAACTGGATGTGATAATCCACGTAGCTGGTTCCGGCCTTCATGGTGCCAATCAGCGCCAGCTGTTCGTCGTTCACGTCTTTAATCAATTGCGCAAAATCGGTATCCGCATTCGCCGCCCAGGTACGGGTCAGGTCTGCCGCATAACCATTGTACTCAGCCCCCGCGTCCAGCAGGAAGCTGCGCATCTCAGCCGGAACCTGATGATCCAGTTTGGTGTAGTGCAGAACCGAGGCATGTTCATTCAGCGCCACGATGTTGCTGTACGGCACGTCGGTATCACGGTGGCCGGTCGCCGTCAGGTAGGCCTGATTAATATCGAACTCGCTCATACCGGACTGGAACGCTTCATGCGCCGCACGGTGGCCATTCACCGCCGTTTTTTGCGCTTCACGCATGCAGTAAAGTTCGTAGTCGGTCTTGTAGGCGCGATAGTAGTGCAGATAATCCAGCACGCCTTTCGGGTTGAGTTTATCTGCCGGAATATCCAGACCCAGCGCACGCTCAGGAACCGGACCAATGTAGCCGATGTTGCCGCGCGCCGCTGGCAGCTGGCTGCCAATGCCGTCTGCTTTTGGCAGCGCAATCACGTCAATTTCTTCGGTCCAGAATGAGGTCGGCAGCGGCTCCACGTTGTGCCAGTAATCGACCGGCAGGTAGAACCACAGTTTCGGCTTGTTCACGCCATCCACCAGCAGCCAGCAATTTGGAACCTGCGTGACAGGCACCCAGGCTTTAAACTGCGGGTTAACCTTGAAGGGATAAGCATGGTCATCAAGAAAAGTATTCATCAGCTCGCCGGAGTGGATCAGCAGGGCATCCAGCTTGAAGCGGGCCAGTACATCGCGGGTACGTTCCTGTAGGGTAACGATATGATTTTTATAAAGCGAAGCCAGTGAGTCCATCATTCTTCCTTTCGTTTTATTGACCTCAAGTCATCGCATCTTAGCACACCTCACTGCGGCTGCGTGATTTCCACCGACCGTGATCAGCGCAGCAATTTCTTAATGACTAATTTGCATTTTATTAACATAAATTCCACACTCCGTTTCATCTGGTATGACCAGATCCAATTGCTGGATTCAGGAGACCGACATGCTCTACAAAGGCGACACCCTGTACGTAGACTGGCTGGAAGATGGCATTGCCGAACTGGTGTTCGATGCCCCCGGCTCAGTGAACAAGCTTGATACCGCGACGGTGGCCAGTCTTGGCCAGGCGCTGGATGTACTTGAAAAGCAATCAGATTTGAAAGGGCTGCTGCTGCGCTCCAACAAAGCGGCCTTTATCGTTGGCGCGGATATCACCGAATTCCTGTCGCTGTTCCTGGTGCCCGAAGAACAGCTGAGCCAGTGGCTGCACTTTGCCAACAGCGTTTTTAATCGTCTGGAAGATCTGCCTGTCCCGACCCTTTCCGCCGTTAACGGCTACGCGCTGGGCGGTGGCTGCGAGTGCGTGCTGGCGACCGACTACCGTCTGGCGACGCCGGACCTGCGCATCGGCCTGCCGGAAACCAAGCTGGGCATCATGCCGGGCTTTGGCGGTTCCGTGCGTATGCCGCGCATGCTGGGTGCCGACAGCGCGCTGGAGATCATTGCCGCGGGTAAAGATGTCGGCGCAGAACAGGCGCAGAAAATCGGCCTGGTGGACGGCGTGGTTAAGCCTGAAAAACTGATTGAGGGTGCTATCGCCATCCTCCGTCAGGCGATTAACGGTGATCTCGACTGGAAAGCCAAACGTCAGCCAAAGCTGGAGCCATTAAAGCTCAGCAAAATTGAAGCCACCATGAGCTTCACCATCGCCAAAGGCATGGTGATGCAGACGGCGGGTAAACACTACCCGGCGCCGATCACGGCGGTGAAAACCATTGAAGCGGCAGCCCGTCTGGGCCGTGATGACGCTCTGAAGCTTGAAAACCAGAGCTTTGTCCCGCTGGCGCACACCAACGAAGCCCGCGCGCTGGTTGGTATCTTCCTTAACGATCAGTTCGTGAAAGGCAAAGCCAAACAACTCACCAAAAACGTTGAAACGCCAAAACACGCGGCGGTACTCGGCGCGGGCATTATGGGGGGCGGCATCGCCTACCAGTCTGCCTGGAAAGGCGTGCCGGTGGTGATGAAGGACATCAACGAGAAATCCCTGACGCTGGGCATGACCGAAGCGGCCAAGCTGCTGAATAAACAGCTTGAGCGCGGCAAAATTGATGGTCTGAAGCTTGCAGGCGTGATCTCCACCATCCAGCCAGTGCTGGAATACAGCGGTTTCGACCGTGTGGACGTGGTGGTTGAAGCGGTCGTCGAGAACCCGAAAGTGAAAAAAGCGGTGCTGGCCGAAACCGAAGACAAGGTGCGTCCGGAAACCGTGCTGGCCTCTAACACCTCCACCATTCCTATCAGCGAACTGGCGAGCGTGCTGAAGCGTCCGGAAAACTTCTGCGGGATGCACTTCTTTAACCCGGTGCACCGCATGCCGCTGGTCGAAGTGATCCGAGGGGAAAAAACCTCCGACGAAACCATCGCCAAAGTGGTGGCGTGGGCGAGCAAGATGGGCAAAACGCCGATCGTGGTTAACGACTGCCCGGGCTTCTTCGTTAACCGCGTGCTGTTCCCGTACTTCGCCGGTTTCAGCCAGCTGCTGCGCGACGGCGCAGACTTCCGCAAAATCGACAAAGTGATGGAAAAACAGTTCGGCTGGCCGATGGGCCCGGCGTATCTGCTGGACGTTGTCGGCATCGACACTGCCCATCACGCGCAGGCGGTGATGGCGGCGGGCTTCCCGCAGCGCATGCAGAAAGATTATCGCGACGCCATTGATGCCCTGTTCGACGCCAACCGCTTCGGGCAGAAAAACGGTCTGGGCTTCTGGCGCTATAAAGAAGACAGCAAAGGCAAACCGAAGAAAGAAGAAGATCCGGCGGTGGATGGCCTGCTGGCCGACGTCAGTCAGCCAAAACGCGACTTCACCGACGATGAGATCATCGCACGGATGATGATCCCAATGGTCAACGAAGTGGTGCGCTGCCTCGAAGAAGGCATTATCGCCAGCCCGGCAGAAGCGGATATGGCGCTGGTGTACGGCCTCGGCTTCCCTCCGTTCCACGGAGGCGCGTTCCGCTGGCTGGATACGCTCGGCAGCGCCCGCTATCTCGATATGGCTCAGCAGTACCAGCACCTCGGCCCGCTTTATGAGGTGCCGGAAGGGCTGCGTAACAAAGCGCGCCATAACGAACCCTACTACCCAGCAGTTGAGCCAGCCCGTCCGGTTGGCGAACTGAAAACGGCTTAAGGAGTCACAATGGAAAAGGTTGTCATTGTTGATGCGATTCGCACCCCGATGGGCCGTTCAAAAGGCGGTGCGTTCCGTAACGTGCGCGCGGAAGATCTCTCCGCGCACCTGATGCGTAGCCTGCTGGCGCGTAACCCGGCGCTGGACCCAGCAGCGCTGGACGATATTTACTGGGGCTGCGTGCAGCAGACGCTGGAGCAGGGCTTTAACATCGCCCGTAACGCGTCCCTGCTGGCGGAGATCCCGCATTCGGTTCCGGCCGTCACCGTCAACCGTCTTTGCGGTTCGTCGATGCAGGCGCTGCACGACGCGGCACGGATGATCATGACCGGCGATGCGCAGGCCTGTCTGGTGGGCGGCGTGGAGCACATGGGCCACGTGCCGATGAGCCACGGGGTCGATTTCCATCCAGGCATGAGCCGCAACGTGGCGAAAGCCGCCGGTATGATGGGCCTGACCGCCGAGATGCTCTCCCGTCTGCACGGCATCAGCCGTGAGATGCAGGATGCGTTTGCCGCGCGCTCGCATGCCCGCGCCTGGGCCGCCACGCAGTCTGGTGCCTTTAAGAATGAGATCATCCCAACCGGCGGTCACGACGCAGACGGCGTACTGAAGCAGTTCAGCTACGACGAAGTTATCCGCCCGGAAACCACGGTCGAAGCGCTTTCTACCCTGCGTCCGGCGTTTGATCCGGTCACCGGTACGGTAACGGCGGGCACCTCGTCTGCCCTGTCCGACGGTGCCGCCGCGATGCTGGTGATGAGCGAGAGCCGCGCCCGCGAATTAGGCCTGACGCCACGCGCCCGCGTGCGTTCGATGGCAGTCGTGGGCTGCGATCCTTCCATCATGGGCTACGGCCCGGTTCCGGCGTCAAAACTGGCGCTGAAAAAAGCGGGGCTGAGCGCAAGTGATATCGACCTCTTTGAGATGAACGAAGCGTTCGCCGCGCAGATCCTGCCGTGCATTAAAGATCTGGGGCTGATGGATCAGATCGACGAGAAGATTAACCTCAACGGCGGCGCGATCGCCCTCGGTCACCCGCTGGGCTGTTCCGGGGCGCGTATCAGTACCACGCTGATTAACCTGATGGAACGCAAAGATGCCCAGTTCGGACTGGCAACGATGTGTATTGGGTTGGGTCAGGGTATCGCGACGGTGTTTGAGAGGGTGTAAATAAGGAAAAGTATCTCAAAGTAACGTAGGCCCGATAAGCATCGCGCCATCGGGCTTTTGCCGGGAGGCGCTACGCTTTCCCGGCCTACGAAGAGAAAAAGTTTAGTTGCCGTTCTTCCCGCCTGTCAGGGGCGGGTTTTTTACGTTATTGCAGCAGCGAAATATCCGCCACGCGCAGGAACAGCTCACGCAGTTTCTCAAGCATTGAGAGACGGTTAATCCGCAGCTCTTTATCTTCCACGTTCACCATCACCTTCTCGAAGAAGGCGTCGATGACGTCACGCAGCTCCGCCAGCTCCACCAGTGCTTCCTGGTAGCGACCTTCCGCGAAATACGGCTCCAGCTTGTCGCGCAGCACCACAACCTGCATCGCCAGAGAAATCTCTTCCGGCTCTTTCAGGGTTGCAGCGTTGACGCGCTCGTTCAGCGTTTCGTCGGATTTCGCGAGGATGTTGGATACACGCTTGTTGGCCGCGGCCAGCGCAGACGCCGCTTCCAGCGTACGGAAGTGGGATACCGCTTTCATACGCGCATCGAAATCTGCCGGACGGGTCGGACGACGCGCCAGCACCGCCTGAATGGTATCAACGGAGTAACCTTCGTCCTGATACCACGCGCGGAAACGACCGAGCATAAAGTCGATAACATCATCCACAACCTTCGCGTTGGTCAGCTTATCGCCGTACAGACGTACCGCTTCTTCGGTCAGCGTTTGCAGATCGAGGTTAAGGTTCTTCTCTACGATGATTCGCAGCACGCCCAGCGCAGCACGACGCAGCGCGAACGGGTCTTTATCGCCTTTCGGATGCTGACCGATACCGAAGATACCCGCCAGGGTGTCCATCTTATCGGCAATCGCCACGGCGCAGGCAACAGGGTTAGACGGCAGATCGTCACCGGCAAAGCGCGGCTGATACTGCTCGTTCAGGGCTACCGCCACGTCTTCCGCTTCGCCATCGTGACGCGCGTAGTGCATACCCATCACGCCCTGAGTGTCGGTAAATTCGAACACCATGTTGGTCATCAGGTCGCACTTGGAGAGCAGGCCCGCACGGGTAGCGTGGTTAACGTCGGCGCCAATTTCACGGGCAATCCAGCCGGACAGCTCCGCGATACGGTCGGTCTTGTCGCGTAGCGTACCCAGCTGCTGCTGGAACAGTACGGTTTGCAGACGCGGCAGGTTGTCTTCCAGACGTTTTTTACGGTCGGTGTTGAAGAAGAACTCGGCATCCGCCAGACGTGGGCGCACCACTTTCTCGTTACCGGAGATAATCTGGATCGGATCTTTCGATTCGATGTTCGCCACGAAGATGAAGTTTGGCAGCAGCTTGCCGTCGTTGGCGTATACCGGGAAGTACTTCTGGTCACCCTTCATGGTGTAAACCAGCGCTTCTGCCGGAACGGCCAGGAATTTCTCTTCGAATTTCGCGGTCAGTACAACCGGCCATTCGACCAGCGAAGTCACCTCTTCCAGCAGGCTGTCGCTCAGATCGGCATTACCGCCAATTTTGCGCGCCGCGTCTTCTGCGTCCGCTTTGATTTTGGCTTTACGCTGTTCGTAGTCAGCAATGACCTTGCCGCGCTCCAGCAGGATCTGCGGGTACTGGTCAGCATTGTCGATAGTGAACTCCGGCTCGCCCATAAAGCGATGGCCGCGGATCACGCGATCGGACGCCACGCCCAGAATGGTCGCCGGGATAACGGTATCGCCCAACAGCAGGGTCACGGTGTGAACCGGACGCACAAAGTGTACGTCGGACGCGCCCCAGCGCATCAGCTTAGGAATCGGCAATTTTGCCAGCGAGGTCGCGATCATGTCAGGCAGCAGCGCTTCGGCGCTTTCGCCTTTCACATGGGCACGGTACAGCAGCCATTCACCTTTGTCGGTGGTCAGACGCTCAGCCTGATCAACGGTGATGCCGCAGCCGCGCGCCCAGCCTTCTGCCGCTTTGCTCGGCTTGCCTTCCGCGTCGAACGCCTGAGCAATGGCCGGGCCACGTTTTTCAACTTCGCGATCCGGCTGGGACGCCGCCAGGTTTGCCACTTTCAGCGCCAGACGACGCGGCGCAGCAAACCACTCAATTTTACCGTGCGCCAGGCCAGCGTTATCCAGCTCAGCAGTGACGTTCGCAGCGAAAGATTCAGCCAGGCTGCGCAGGGCTTTTGGTGGCAGCTCTTCAGTGCCGATTTCCACCAGGAAAGTTTTCTCAGACATGGCCGCCTCTTATTTGTTTCGGTTGCACATCGGGAAGCCAAGGGCTTCACGGGACGCGTAGTAAGCTTCTGCAACGGCTTTGGTCAGGGTACGAATACGCAGAATGTAGCGCTGACGTTCAGTCACGGAGATCGCTTTGCGGGCATCCAGCAGGTTGAAGCTGTGGGCAGCCTTCAGAATACGCTCGTAGGCAGGCAGCGGCAGCGGAGTCTCCAGCGCCAGCAGCTGCTGGGCTTCTTTCTCGTACTGCTCGAAGCAGGTGAACAGGAAGTCCACGTCCGCGTATTCGAAGTTATAGGTGGATTGCTCCACTTCGTTCTGATGGAACACGTCGCCGTAGGTGGTTTTACCCAGCGGGCCGTCGCTCCAGACCAGGTCGTAAACGCTGTCTACGCCCTGAATGTACATGGCCAGACGTTCCAGACCATAGGTGATTTCGCCGGTAATCGGTTTACATTCCAGACCGCCAACCTGCTGGAAGTAAGTGAACTGGGTCACTTCCATGCCGTTCAGCCACACTTCCCAACCCAGACCCCAGGCACCCAGCGTTGGGTTTTCCCAGTTATCTTCCACGAAACGAATGTCGTGAATGGTTGGATCCATACCCAGCTCTTTCAGTGACCCGAGGTACAGTTCCTGAATGTTGTCGGGTGATGGCTTAATCACCACCTGGAACTGATAGTAGTGCTGCAAACGGTTCGGGTTTTCGCCGTAACGTCCATCGGTCGGACGACGGGATGGCTGCACATAGGCGGTCGCCATTGGCTCTGGCCCTAACGCGCGCAGGCTGGTCATCGGGTGTGAGGTGCCTGCGCCAACTTCCATGTCCAAAGGTTGAACAATGGTGCAGCCCTGACGAGCCCAGTAATCCTGTAAGGTCAGGATCAGGCCCTGGAAGGTCTTGGTATCAAACTTTTGCATAGTATTTCGTGCTGGATACGTGTGGTTTTAAATGGAAGGGATCAGTATACCCGCTGGCTGCAAGATATACAGTACGAAACGGGGTTGTTTAGGGAAAATTGGGGAATAAGCCCTACAGCCAGAACCTGCGAAGGCTCTGGTTGCTGCTTATACGAGCAATTTAACGCATTGAGAGATGTAAAAACTGGCCGTCTGCATCAAAAGAGCAGACAAAGCCCTCTTTACGCGCCGTATAGCCTTTCAGTTCATAGCTTCCCTGAAAGCGCTCGAAGCCGTTTATATGAATTTTTTGTGCTTCGGAATTATAGCGGTGAGCCGCCTGATCCCTGCACAGCTGTTCCATATTCAGAGAACGCTCCGGGCTCATTTTCCCCTGCTGCGCTTTTTGGACAGGTATCTCCTCAGAAGCACTGCATCCTGTTAATAAGAGCAGCAGAAAGAGTGACACCCCACGCTTCATCATCATTTTTATTACCGCCCTGGTCAGTGGCTGTTATTTTTAGTAGCAACACGTTTATAGATTAAAGTCCGTCATTCTGCGAATCTCGCCAGCTCCCTACAAGTTAGCCTGGCTAAACTCAGAATTTTCCAAGGGAAAAGTTTTACACAATCGCAGTCACACTTTTTTTATCAGGAATACAGAGGAACTGATGCAGTCAAAAATTAACTGGATTGATAACCTGCGGGGAATAGCCTGTCTGATGGTGGTGATGATCCACACAACGACCTGGTATGTCACGAACGCGCACAGTATCAGCCCTGTTAACTGGGATGTCGCCAATATTCTGAACTCGGTCTCCCGCGTGAGCGTCCCGCTGTTCTTTATGATTTCCGGTTTTCTCTTTTTTGGCGAGCGTAGCGCGCAGCCAAGACATTTCATCCGTATTGTCTCCTGTCTGCTGTTTTACAGCGCCATTTCGCTGCTCTATATCATCCTGTTCACTTCAATTAACGCTGAACGTTCCCTGCTCAATTTGTTGCAAAAACCGGTGTTCTATCATCTGTGGTTTTTCTTCGCGATAATCGTTATCTATCTGGTGTCACCGTTAATTCAGGTAAAAAACGTCAGCGGTAAAATGCTGCTGGCCTTGATGGTAATAATCGGGATCGTGGCCAACCCGAATACCGTTTCACAGAAAATTGATGGCTTTGAATGGCTGCCCGTTAACCTTTATATCACCGGGGATACGTTTTATTACGTGCTGTACGGCATGCTGGGGCGCGCCATTGGCATGATGGAGACGCAAAAGCGAGGAATAAACTGGCTATGCGCGGCCGCGTTTCTCGTCGGTGTGTTTATTATCTCTCGCGGGACGCTGCATGAGCTGCAATGGCGCGGCAACTTTGCCGATACCTGGTATCTCTACTGCGGGCCGATGGTCTTTATCTGCGCGATCTCTCTGCTGACGCTGGTTAAAAACACCCTGAATGCCCGCCCGCTTCCGGTGCTGGGGTTTATCTCTCGCCACTCGCTGGGCATTTACGGTTTTCACGCGCTGGTGATCCACGCCCTGCGCACCCGCGGCGTTGAGCTTAAAAGCTGGCCGGTGCTGGATATTGTCTGGATATTTACCGTTACGCTGGTTGTCAGCCTGCTGCTGTCAATGTTGCTGCAAAGAATCGATACGCGCAGGTTTGTAAGCTAACCCGGTTGAAGGCTGGTAGGCCGGGTAAGCGTTAGCGCCACCCGGCTCCTGTTTATGACATTAGCGGCAAAAGCTGCTGATAGATTTTGCGGAACACGTCTCGTCTTTCAGCATAGCGAGCATGATTTTTCGCATCAGGACGATGCTGCCGTTCAAGCGGCAGCTGGGGCAAAAGCTGGTGCAGTGGTTTATCCGGGTTCAGCGCAATTTGCGCCAGCCGTGCCGCACCGAGCGCCGGGCCGACATCGCCTCCCGTACGATAGTCCAGCTGCAACCCGCTGATATCGGAAAGCATTTGCCGCCAGTAGCTGCTTCGTGCACCGCCGCCAATTAACGTAATGCTGGATGGCGTCAGTCCACAGTCATGCACGACATCCATTCCGTCCGCCAGAGCATAGCCAACGCCTTCAAGCACCGCGCGCGCAAGCTCTGCCGGGCCGTGCTGATGGGTAAGACCGAAGAACACCCCTTTCGCTTCCGGGTTGTTATGCGGCGTCCGCTCGCCGGAAAGGTACGGTAAAAACCAGACCGCACCGGCATTATCATCTGCCTGCTGTGCCGCTGTGATAAGCGCCGGGACGTCCGCCATTCCGGTTAGCTTTGCCGCCCAGTCAAGGCAGGAAGCCGCGCTCAGCATCACCGACATCAAATGCCATTTACCCGGCAACGCGTGGCAGAAGCTGTGTACGGCGCTTCCCGGGTTGCTACGATACCCGTCACTGACGGCAAAATAGACGCCGGAAGTGCCGAGCGAGAGCATGGCCTGCCCTGCCTCGACCATCCCCACGCCGACCGCACCCGCCGCATTATCGCCGCCGCCGGCGACGACAGGTACGGCTGGCATGTTCCAGCGTTCAGCAACAGAAGGCTGCAAAGCGCCCGTGATTTCACTGCCTTCAAACAGCGCAGGCATATGGTCGCGCGTCAGCTGGCAGGCATCCAGCATCGCCTCGCTCCAGTCCCGTTTCGCCACGTCGAGCCACATCGTGCCCGCGGCGTCAGACATGTCGCTGGCAAAATCCCCCGTCATGCGAAAACGCAGGTAGTCTTTCGGCAACAGAACCTTCGCCACCTGACGAAAAATCTCAGGCTCATGACGCTGCACCCACAGGAGTTTTGGCGCGGTAAAACCGGGCATCATCAGGTTGCCCGTAATTTCGCGGGACGCAGGCACACGCTCCTCAAGGATCGCGCACTCTTCCGCACAGCGGCCATCGTTCCAGAGAATAGCCGGGCGCAGAACGCGATGCTGACTATCCAGCAACGTTGCGCCATGCATTTGCCCGGCAATGCCCAGCGCTTTCACGTCGCGCAGGCTATGCTGCTCGCCTAAGGCTTTCATCGCACGCTCTGTCGCCTGCCACCACTGCTCCGGATCTTGTTCCGACCAAAGCGGATACGGACGTGAAACCTGCAACTTTTCAGTCTGCGTGGCTAATACATCGCCCTGCTCGCTTAACAGGATGGCTTTCACCCCCGACGTGCCAAGATCGATCCCGATATACATGTGGTGGCTCCTTTGACGAAAATGCCCGGTGGCGCTGCGCTTACCGGGCCTGGATGCTGTTATTTATCGAACAGGTAGTGATTGACCAGGTTTTCCAGCAGCTCCTGATGGCCGCTCTGATGCTGCGGCGCAAGCTGATGCTGTTCAGCGTACTTCGCGATCTCCGCAAGCGATAACTGACCTTTCAAAATTTGCTGGCCCAGCTCACTGTTCCAGCCGCTGTAGCGCTTCGCCACGCGCTTATCCAGCTCACCGTCTTCAATCATACGGGCCGCTACTTTCAGCGCCAGCGCCATGGTGTCCATCGCGCCAATATGCCCGTAGAACAGATCGTATTTGTCGGTGCTCTGGCGACGCACTTTGGCGTCGAAGTTCAGGCCGCCGGTGGTGAAACCGCCCGCTTTGATGATCTCGTACATCACCAGCGCATTCTCTTCCACGCTGTTCGGGAACTGGTCGGTATCCCAGCCCAGCTGTGGATCACCACGGTTAGCATCGACAGAGCCGAAGATGCCCAGCGCAATCGCAGAGGCAATTTCGTGATGGAACGAGTGGCCCGCCAGGGTAGCGTGGTTAGCCTCAATATTCACTTTGATCTCTTTTTCCAGACCAAACTGCTTCAGGAAGCCATACACGGTGGCGACATCATAATCATACTGATGCTTGGTTGGCTCCTGTGGTTTTGGCTCAATCAGCAGCGTGCCGCGGAAACCGATTTTGTGTTTGTGGTCCACAACCATCTGCATAAAGCGACCAATCTGCTCACGCTCCTGACGCAGGTCGGTATTCAGCAGCGTTTCATAGCCTTCACGACCGCCCCAGAGTACATAGTTCTCACCGCCCAGCTGATGCGTGGCGTTCATCGCGGTCACGACCTGGGTTGCCGCCCAGCTGAAGACTTCCGGGTCCGGGTTGGTTGCCGCACCCGCGCCATAGCGAGGATTGGTAAAGCAGTTAGCCGTACCCCAGAGCAGCTTCACGCCGCTTTGCTGCTGTTTTTCAGCCAGTACGTCGACCATCTGCGCGAAATTGTTCAGATACTCTTTCAGCGATGCCCCTTCCGGCGACACGTCCACATCGTGGAAACAGTAGTACGGCACGTTCAGCTTATGGAAGAACTCGAACGCGACGTCGGCTTTACGCTTCGCCAGCTCAATGGCCTCGCCCGGCTGTTGCCATGGACGGTCAAAAGAGCCCACGCCGAACATATCGGCACCGTTCCAGCAGAAGGTGTGCCAGTAGCAGGCGGCAAAGCGCAAGTGATCTTCCATGCGCTTACCCAGCACCAGCTCATCCGGGTTGTAGTGACGAAATGCTAAAGGATTGGTCGTTTTCGTGCCTTCGAAACGAACGCGATCGAGTTGGTCGAAATAAGCTTGCATATTGAGCTCCATAATCAGGGTATGCGGCGTGGTCTTGCTTCTGGAGTAATAGTGAATAGACATTGGAGGTTGCTCAATTACGTTATTTCACACTGCTATTGAGATAATGCGCAATTGTGCGCTGGCTCGCAAAATAATGTGCAGACAAACTATTTTTCGGCGCGCATTCCAGAATCAAATGTAATTAATAGGTTACGCTTTTTAAAATCCGATCGCGGTCATAAATTCAGAAATAAACCAAATATCGTAATGAGAAGATAAAAATCTGTAATTGCCAGCAGGCCTTTCCACGTTAAAAATTTGCTGCGTCTCAGCAGTGAACGTTTCTTTTATCTCAGCTACACATACCCCTACAAAAAGGCCTAATAATTATGAAGATAAAGAACCTGACCCTAACGCTCTGCACTACTCTCCTGCTTGCAAGCTTTGCCGGACATGCCAAAGAGGTCAAAATCGGCATGGCGATTGATGACTTACGCCTGGAGCGCTGGCAAAAAGATCGCGATATCTTTGTTAAAAAAGCGGAATCTCTCGGCGCGGAGGTGTTCGTTCAGTCCGCTAACGGCAACGAAGAGACGCAAATGTCGCAAATCGAGAATATGATCAACCGTGGCGTCGATGTGCTGGTCATTATCCCGTATAACGGCCAGGTATTAAGCAACGTGGTGAAAGAAGCGAAACAGGAAGGGATAAAAGTCCTGGCTTATGACCGCATGATTAATAATGCCGATATTGATTATTATATTTCGTTCGACAATGAAAAGGTGGGCGAATTACAGGCTAAAAGCCTGGTCGCAAAAGTGCCTCAGGGGAATTATTTCCTGATGGGCGGCTCGCCTGTGGATAACAACGCCAAACTGTTCCGCCAGGGACAAATGAAAGTGCTGAAGCCGTATATCGACGAGGGCAAAATTAAAGTCGTCGGCGACCAGTGGGCTGACGGCTGGTTACCGGAAAACGCGCTGAAAATTATGGAAAACGCGTTGACCGCAAATAACAACAAAATCGATGCGGTGGTGGCCTCTAACGATGCCACTGCGGGTGGCGCCATTCAGGCGCTGAGCGCGCAGGGACTGGCCGGGAAAGTCGCTATTTCCGGACAGGACGCCGACCTTGCGGGTGTAAAACGCATCATCGCGGGTACCCAGACCATGACGGTGTATAAGCCCATTACCGAGCTTGCCAATACGGCCGCCGAAATTGCCGTTGAGCTGGGCAATGGCCAGCAACCTAAAGCAGACGCGACGTTAAATAACGGCCTGAAAGACGTACCTGCTCGCCTGCTTACCCCTATCGAAGTCAACAAAGAGAATATTGACGCCACCGTGGTGAAAGACGGTTTCCATAAGAAGAGTGAACTGTAATCCAGCGCAGCCCCTGCCCGGCAGGGGCGCATTGACCTGCCCTGTTCATCTGTTGGGCTATGCGGAGCAGTTATGTCTTATTTACTTGAAATGAAAAGCATCACCAAAGCCTTCGGGGCGGTGAAAGCAGTCGATAACGTAAGCCTGCGGCTGAATCCCGGCGAAGTGATGTCGCTGTGCGGTGAAAATGGCTCGGGAAAATCCACGCTGATGAAAGTGTTGTGCGGGATCTACCCGCACGGCAGCTACGAGGGCGAAATCGTTTTTGCCGGTGAGGTGCTCCAGGCCACGCACATTCGCGATACCGAACGTAAAGGCATCGCTATCATTCACCAGGAGCTGGCGCTGGTGAAGCACCTTACCGTGCTGGAAAATATCTTTCTCGGTGCCGAACTCTCACGCCACGGCGTACTGGATTACGACACCATGACGCTGCGCTGCGAAAAACTGCTGGCTCAGGTGAGCCTGGCTATCTCACCGGATACGCGCGTGGGCGACTTAGGTTTAGGCCAGCAGCAGCTGGTCGAGATCGCCAAGGCGCTGAACAAACAGGTGCGCCTGCTGATCCTCGACGAACCAACCGCCTCACTCACCGAACAGGAAACCGCCGTACTGCTCAATATCATCCGCGATCTGCAAAACCACGGTATCGCCTGCATCTATATTTCGCACAAGCTCAATGAGGTGAAAGCCATTTCCGACACCATCTGCGTCATCCGCGACGGGCAGCACATCGGCACGCGTGAAGCAGAAGGCATGAGCGAGGATGACATCATCACCATGATGGTGGGTCGCGAACTCACCGCGCTGTATCCCAACGAACCGCACACCATCGGCGAAGAGCTCCTGCGCGTGGAAAACCTGACGGCGTGGCATCCCGTTAACCGCCATATCAAGCGCGTGGATAACCTCTCCTTCTCGCTGCACCGCGGCGAAATTCTCGGCATTGCGGGTTTAGTGGGTGCGGGAAGAACCGAGGCCGTGCAGTGTCTCTTTGGCGTCTGGCCGGGGCGCTGGGAAGGCAAAATTTATATCGACGGTCAGCCGGTAAAAATCGACAACTGCCAGCAGGCTATTGCTAAGGGCATTGCCATGGTGCCAGAAGACCGCAAAAAAGACGGCATCGTGCCGGTAATGGCGGTGGGAAAAAATATCACGCTGGCGGCGCTCAGCCAGTTTTCCGGCGCGCTGAGCAGCCTGGATGATGCCGCAGAACAGCAGTGTATTCTCCAGTCGCTTGCCCGGCTCAAGGTGAAAACCTCCTCGCCGGAGCTGGCGATAGGACGCCTGAGCGGCGGCAACCAGCAGAAAGCGATTCTGGCGCGCTGCCTGCTGCTTAATCCGCGCATTTTAATTCTGGACGAACCCACCCGCGGGATCGATATCGGCGCGAAGTATGAAATCTACAAGTTGATCAACCAGCTTGTACAGCAAGGGATTGCCGTCATTGTTATCTCGTCCGAATTGCCTGAAGTGCTGGGGCTGAGCGACCGCGTGCTGGTCATGCATGAAGGGAAACTCAAAGCCAACCTGAACAACCAAAACCTGACGCAAGAGCAGGTGATGGAAGCTGCCTTAAGGAGCGAACGCCATGTCGAAAAGCAACCCGTCTGATATTAAAGTCGCTGTTCCGACGCCCGGTGCGTTCGCAGGACTTAAATCGCTGAATCTGCAAGTTTTTGTAATGATTGCCGCCATTATCGTGATCATGTTGTTCTTTACCTGGATGACCGATGGCTCCTATTTAAGCGCACGTAACGTCTCTAACCTGCTGCGTCAGACCGCCATCACCGGGATCCTGGCGGTGGGGATGGTCTTTGTGATTATCTCAGCGGAAATTGACCTGTCGGTAGGGTCGATGATGGGTCTGCTCGGCGGCGTGGCGGCAATTTTTGACGTCTGGCTAGGCTGGCCGCTGCCGCTGACGATTGCGGTCACGCTGGTGCTGGGTCTGCTGCTGGGGGCGTGGAATGGCTGGTGGGTGGCCTACCGTAAAGTCCCGTCGTTTATCGTCACCTTAGCGGGGATGCTGGCCTTCCGCGGCATTCTGATTGGGATCACCAACGGCACCACCGTCTCCCCGACCAGCGCCTCGATGTCCCAGATTGGCCAAAGCTACCTCTCTGATGGCGTCGGTTTTACGATCGGCGTGGTTGGGCTGATGGCGTTTGTCGCGTGGCAATGGCGAGGACGCATGCGTCGCCAGGCGCTGGGGCTGACCTCGCCTGCCTCAACCTCGGTTGTCGGCCGTCAGGCGCTTACTGCGGTGATTGTGCTGGGGGCCATCTGGCTGTTAAACGATTATCGCGGTGTCCCAACGCCCGTTCTGCTGCTGGCGCTGTTGCTGTTAGGTGGGATGTTTATGGCCACACGTACCGCATTCGGTCGCCGTATTTATGCCATCGGCGGCAATCTGGAAGCCGCGCGTTTATCTGGTATCAACGTAGAACGCACCAAACTCGCCGTCTTTGCCATCAACGGCCTGATGGTGGCCATCGCGGGGCTGATCCTCAGTTCGCGACTGGGGGCGGGCTCCCCGTCTGCGGGTAACATTGCCGAGCTGGACGCCATCGCCGCCTGCGTGATTGGCGGGACCAGCCTCGCCGGGGGCATTGGCAGCGTGGCGGGGGCGGTGATGGGCGCATTTATTATGGCTTCGCTGGATAACGGGATGAGTATGATGGACGTGCCGACGTTTTGGCAGTATATCGTCAAGGGTGCCATTCTTTTGCTGGCAGTCTGGATGGACTCTGCCACCAAGCGGCGCGCCTGATAACACTATCGTGACTAATTTGGGAAATGAGCCATGTTTGAAAAGCGTCACCGCATTACGTTGTTATTCAATGCCAACAAAGCCTATGACCGGCAGGTGGTTGAAGGGGTTGGCGAATATTTGCAGGCGTCGCAATCCGAATGGGATATTTTCATCGAAGAAGATTTTCGTACCCGTCTGGAGAACATCAAAGACTGGCTGGGAGATGGGGTCATCGCTGACTTTGACGACCCCGTGATTGAACAGTTGCTGAGTGGCGTCGACGTGCCTATCGTGGGCGTTGGCGGCTCTTACCATACACCGGAACATTACCCCCCCGTTCACTATATCGCCACGGATAACCATGCTCTGGTCGAGACCGCCTTCCTCCATTTAAAGGAGAAAGGCGTACATCGTTTTGCGTTTTACGGATTGCCCGCCACCAGCGGAAAGCGCTGGGCGATGGAGCGTGAATATGCCTTCTGCCAGCTGGTTGCCCAGGAGAAATATCGCGGCGTCGTTTATCAGGGGCTGGAAACCGCGCCAGAAAACTGGCAGCACGCACAAAATCGCCTGGCTGACTGGCTGCAAACGCTGCCACCCCAGACAGGGATTATCGCCGTGACGGACGCCCGCGCCCGCCACGTATTACAGGTGTGCGAACATTTGCATATTCCGGTGCCTGAAAAGCTGTGCGTGATTGGTATTGATAACGAAGAGCTTACGCGCTATCTGTCGCGCGTGGCGCTCTCATCCGTGGCTCAGGGTACCCGTCAGATGGGCTATCAGGCCGCAAAGCTGCTGCACAGACTGTTAGACAACGAATCCCTGCCGCTCCAGCGTCTGCTGGTTCCGCCCGTTCGCGTGGTCGAGCGTCGCTCAACTGACTACCGCTCCTTAAACGATCCGGCCGTGATTCAGGCGATGCACTACATTCGCAATCATGCCTGCAAAGGGATTAAGGTCGATCAGGTGCTCGATTCGGTCGGCATTTCACGTTCGAATCTGGAGAAGCGGTTCAAAGAGGAAGTCGGTGAGACGATTCACGCCGTGATCCATGCGGAAAAGCTGGAGAAAGCGCGCAGTCTGCTGATCTCCACCTCGCTGTCGATCAACGAGATTTCACAGATGTGCGGCTATCCGTCGCTTCAGTATTTCTATTCGGTGTTCAGAAAAGAGTATGACACCACGCCGAAGGAGTACCGGGAACGGTACAGTGAAGTCCTGCTCTAGAAAAAAGAACGCCTTCCAGGGGAAGGCGTTTTTCATTACATATGTGCGGCAATCAGACGCTGGTTATCCTGATACATGGAGAACAGGTAATTGTTATAACGCTGTCCCTGAGTGGAATAACCTTTCAGCTTGTGGATCATCGCCGTAGCCGTTACTTCCTGATCCGCCTTACGCAGCTGAGCGCGTGACTTACGGAACGAGGAGTAGGCCGGATGGGTGTTCAGGTTCACCACATAGGCATTCACGGAATCTTTCACCGATTCAAACTGTGAATAGCCCTTCACCTTGCCGGGTGCATTAGTACAACGACCTTTTGCGCATTTCATGCCAAACAGATTGTTGTTGTTGCGCGCCAGCTTCGAGGTGCCCCAACCGCTTTCGGCGGCGGCCATTGTCGCGACCATACTGCCTGGAATAATGTCCACACGCTCTAACAGAGTGTTCCACGGCACACGACGCGTGTTCCCGCTCCACTTCACTTTATAGCGTTTGGCGATGTCTTTCAGGCGAGTGCGCTCAGACGGCGACCAGCGGCTATCGTACTGTTTGGAGATCAGCCAGTTACGATCCGCAGTAATCGCGGCATTTTGACTTTTAATGTAAGGCATTACCGTCCGGAGAAACGCTTTTTTCCTTGGTGTCCCGGAAGGGTATTTTCGCAAATCAGGAAGTGAACTACTCTTTGCACTATTGCGAGAATACTCTTGTTTACTGCTAACCTTACTGCTTGTCGTCTTTATTACGTGGGCTTTCTTACTCGTTGTATCCGCGTGCGTCTTTGCAAGCACCTCACCTGAAAATGCCATGGTGAGTAACATGAGTATCGCGGCCCCATATCGTCGAATGGGAGTCGATATCATTAGGTCTCCTGGTCGGATATAAACATTCCAACACCTTATTTTCTTCAAAAATTTGAGAGCGGAATCTCAAATCATACCAAAAATAGTCCTCAAGAGCACGTATACAAATAGTCCAATTCCGAAACTATGTCATCCGGAACATGCTCATTAAATCACCAGCACTGGAAAAATGTGCGCGATATCGCAGATAACTGCCTAATTTTGCGCGGGATCACTCATCCCTTCGCGTCCTCCTGGCAGAAAGCCTCAGAGGAGGAGTTTTTCCCCTGAGCCGAGTGGCACACTGGTCAAAAATGCCGCGACAGGAAAATGGAATGAAACGCACTGCATTAGCTGTTCTGATGTTACCCGCATTCGCGCATGCCGACTGGTCATCGCCGGAATTTAACGCGTTTAGCGCTGAAGGTACCGGCGTCTTTACCAGCCAGGCAACGCTTGCGAAGGGTACCCGCCCGCTGACGTTGAGTCTTGATAACGCGTGCTGGCAGCCGACAGGTGCCAACAAACTCAACGAGATGCTGTCGCTCAAACCCTGCGAAGGGACCCCACCGCAGTGGCGGTTATTCCGTGACGGCGTTTATCAGATGCGTATTGATACGCGCTCGGGAACGCCGACGCTGATGTTGACGGTACAAAGTGCGGCGCCACAGCCTGTCGCAAACGTTACCCGCCAGTGCCCGAAGTGGGACGGCAAACCGCTCACGATCGATGTCGTTAACACCTTTCCGGAAGGCACGGTGGTGCGTGATTTTTACAGCAAACAGACCGCGACCGTTCAAAACGGCAAAGTAATTCTTCAGCCAGCCGCCAACAGCAATGGCCTGCTGCTGCTTGAGCGCGCCGAGACGGACAAACCCGCGCCATTCAGCTGGCAAAACGCCACCGTCTATTTCGTGCTGACCGATCGCTTCGTAAATGGCGACCCCACCAACGACAACAGCTATGGCCGCCATAAAGACGGTATGCAGGAGATTGGTACTTTCCACGGCGGCGATCTGAAAGGGCTTACCAGCAAACTGGATTACCTTCAGCAACTGGGCGTGAATGCGCTCTGGATAAGCTCACCGCTGGAGCAAATCCACGGCTGGGTTGGCGGCGGCACCAAAGGGGATTTCCCCCACTACGCCTATCACGGCTATTACACTCAGGACTGGGCGAAACTCGACGCCAACATGGGCAGCGAAGATGATTTACGCCAGCTTGTCGACGACGCGCACAGGCGCGGTATCCGCGTCCTGTTTGACATTGTCATGAACCACGCGGGTTATGCGACGCTTGCAGATATGCAGGAGTATCAGTTTGGCGCGCTCTATTTGCAGGGCGATGAGCTGAAAAAAACCCTCGGCGAGCGCTGGACTGACTGGAAGCCAGGCGCCGGTCAAAGCTGGCACAGCTTCAACGATTACATCAACTTCAGTGACAAAGCCGCATGGGAAAAATGGTGGGGTAAAAAATGGATCCGTACCGATATCGGTGATTATGACAACCCGGGCTTTGACGATCTGACCATGTCGCTGGCCTTCCTGCCGGATCTGAAAACGGAATCTAAGATCCCGTCAGGTTTGCCGAACTTTTATCAACACAAGCCCGACACCAACGCGAAAGTGATGACGAATTTCACGCCGCGAGATTACCTGACCCACTGGCTCAGCCAGTGGGTACGTGACTACGGCATCGACGGCTTCCGGGTCGATACCGCTAAGCACGTTGAGCCTGAAGCCTGGCAGCAACTGAAAAACCAGGCCAGCCAGGCGCTGGCCGCGTGGAAAGCCGCCAACCCGGACAAAAAACTCGACAATGCGCCATTCTGGATGACCGGTGAATCCTGGGGCCACGGCGTGATGCAGAGCGATTATTACCGCCACGGCTTCGATGCGATGATCAACTTTGACTATCAGGAGCAGGCGGCGAAAGCGGTGGACTGTCTGGCCGATATGGATTTGACCTGGCAGCAAATGGCAGAAAAGCTGCAAAGTTTTAATGTGCTGAGCTATCTCTCCTCCCATGATACGCGTCTGTTCCGTGAAGGGGGCCAGCGCGCCGCTGAGTTACTGCTGCTGGCACCGGGAAGCGTCCAGATCTATTACGGCGATGAATCAGAGCGTCCATTCGGCCCGACGGGCTCCGATCCGCTACAGGGAACCCGTTCGGATATGAACTGGCAGGACGTCACGGGTAAACAGGCGTTAACTGTCGCCCACTGGCAGCTTCTGGGGCAGTTCCGCGCCCGTCATCCGGCGGTGGGTGAAGGCAAGCAAACAACGCTGTCAATGAAAGAGGGCTACGGCTTTGTGCGCGAGCACAAGGGCGATAAGGTGATGGTGGTGTGGGCGGGTAATCAATAGACCCCCTCACCCTAACCCTCTCCCCAGGGGGAGAGGGCCGGTGTGAGGGGCGTTCACCAGAACAATTCACCACACAAATACAAACCTACCACATAAAACAACAAATCCGACCACATTCGCCGATTTGCACCAACACGGTGCTGGCGTTATGGTTACTGCCTTTCATATTAAGCCCGACAGATCACCTGCTATGACGTTTTCACTATTCGGCGACAAATTTACCCGCCATTCAGGCATTACCCGCCTGATGGAGGACCTCAACGACGGGCTGCGCACCCCAGGCGCTATCATGCTTGGTGGCGGAAACCCGGCTCAAATTCCGGAGATGAACACCTACTTCCAGACGCTGCTGGCAGAGATGCTGGAAAACGGTAAAGCAACCGATGCGCTATGTAATTACGACGGCCCTCAGGGTAAAACAGAACTACTGACGCTTCTGGCGGCAATGCTGCGGGAAGCGCTGGGTTGGGATATCGAACCACAGAATATTGCACTGACAAACGGCAGTCAGAGCGCGTTTTTCTACTTATTCAATCTGTTCGCCGGACGCCGCGCCGACGGCACCACGAAAAAAGTGCTGTTCCCGCTGGCACCGGAGTATATCGGCTATGCCGATGCCGGCCTCGAAGAAGACCTGTTTGTTTCCGCACGTCCGAATATCGAGTTGCTGCCAGAGGGCCAGTTCAAATATCACGTCGATTTTGAACATCTGCATATCGGTGAAGAGACGGGCATGATCTGCGTATCACGTCCCACCAACCCGACGGGCAACGTGATCACCGACGACGAGCTGATGAAGCTGGATGCGCTGGCGAATCAGCACGGCATCCCGCTGGTGATCGATAATGCCTATGGCGTACCGTTCCCGGGGATCATCTTCAGCGAAGCGCGTCCGCTATGGAACCCGAATATCATCCTCTGCATGAGCCTCTCCAAGCTGGGCCTGCCGGGCAGCCGCTGCGGCATTATCATTGCTAACGAGAAAATCATCACCGCCATTACCAACATGAACGGCATTATTAGCCTTTCTCCTGGCGGCATCGGCCCGGCGATGATGTGCGAGATGATCAGGCGTAACGACCTGCTGCGCCTGTCGAATGAGGTGATTAAGCCGTTTTACTCTCAGCGCGTTCAGGAAACTATTGCCATCCTTCGCCGCTACTTACCGGAAGAACGCTGCCTGATCCATAAACCGGAAGGGGCAATTTTCCTGTGGCTGTGGTTTAAGGATCTGCCCATTACGACAGAGCTGCTTTATCAGCGTCTGAAAAAACGTGGCGTACTGATGGTGCCAGGGGATTACTTCTTCCCGGGGCTGGATAAGCCGTGGCCGCACACGCACCAGTGCATGCGCATGAACTACGTCCCGGACCCGGAAAAAATCGAAGCGGGTGTGAAAATTCTCGCCGAAGAGATTGAGAACGCCTGGCGCGAAGCCGGTTAATAAAACCTCAGGCCAGATTACGCAGCCGTTCCGCGCGTAATCTGGCGGGGTCTATGCAGCGCAGCGCGTGGGTGGGACAGGCTTCGACGCAGGCGGGACCGCCCTCGCGATGCGCGCACAAATCACATTTCAGCGCCTGAACGCGATCTTCCACGACCCGAACCTGCATTGCCCCGAACGGGCACGCCACCATACAGCTTTTGCAGCCGATACAGCGAGCCTGCTCAACGAGCCAGGCTCCCGCAGCACGGTGAATGGCCCCCGTCGGGCAGACATTCGCGCAGGGCGCATCTTCACACTGGTGGCAGCCCACGGCCGTGGTGAAGGTACCCCCCTTAACCACGCGGATCCGTGACGTAAGCGCTTCTGGCGTGGCGCTGCTTTGATGCGACATCATGCACGCCACCTCACAGGTGCGGCACCCGATACATTTTTCTGGATCCGTCAGAATAAATCGGTTCATCAGTTACGCCTCGCGCACGTTAAACCCCAGTTCTTTCGAGATAGCTTCCGCCGTGTCACGCAGCGGTTTTAGCAAGTTTTTCTCACCCACCTGCTTCATGCGCGACGTCGACAGCGAAATGGAGATGGCATAGGGCACGCGCCCGTGAATATCAAAGACCGGCACGGCGATACATGACACACCCAGTTCGTTCTCTTCTTTATCCATCGCCATACTGTGATCGCGAATTTCCGCCAGCTCATCATACATCGCGCTCAGTTCGGTGATGGTGTTGCGGGTCAAAGGTTGGATCTGTTCCTGGTGGCTTTCCCAGTAGCTCGCCACGTAATCCTGATGGCCAAACGCCATATAGATTTTGCCCATCGCAGAACAATAGAGCGGCATATGCTGGCCGATATATGCGCGCGTGCGCAGCATACCGGTTGTCGGCTCAAGCTTATAAATCAGGATCGCGTGATCATCTTCACGGCTGGAGAAGTTGACCGTTTCGCCGGTGGCAATGTTCAGCGCCTCGAGGTGCGGCGCCGCCACGTGAATAATATTGAGCGATGAAAGCGCCTTTTGCCCGACGGCGATAAATTTGGTGGTCAGACGATAGCTCCCTGCCGCCGGCGCCGGCGTCACGTACCCGCACGACTGCAACCCCTGCAATAACCGGTGCACGGTGCTTTTATTCAGCCCCGCCAGTTCTGATAAATGCGCAAGCGGACACCCGTTCGGATAGTTACTGAGGATTTCAATCAGCATCAGGCCGCGAAACAAGCTCTGGCTACCTGCTGGCCTCTCTTTTTCTTGCGTCATTTCGCTCTCTTTTATGCTCATCAAATGGCTCCTGTTTATCGCGCCCTGATGGTAGCGCAAAGTGTGGTTTAGTTCACGATCTCAACAGAAAAAACACAACCATTTGATTTTAATCGATTTTGAAAAACGTGAATGTCGTTGATCTGACAAAATTTGATCGTTATATTTGAAATCAGATTTCGTATAGTGAAATTTAGCGATAAAAAAGCACTCGCACTTGCCCCTAAAAAAACAGGAGAACAGGGATGAAAGTGACCTTCGAAGAGTTGAAAGCGGCGTTCAATCGGGTTCTGCTCGATCGCGGTGTAAAAGCGGATACCGCAGACGCCTGCGCCGAGATGTTCGCCCGCACCACGGAGTCCGGCGTTTATTCACACGGCGTCAACCGCTTCCCGCGATTTATTCAGCAGCTTGACGCAGGCGACATCATCCCTGACGCCCAGCCGAAACGCGTAACGACATTAGGTGCCATCGAACAGTGGGATGCCCAGCGTTCCATCGGCAACCTGACGGCGAAGAAGATGATGGACCGTGCTACCGAGCTGGCGTCCGATCACGGGATCGGCCTGGTGGCGCTGCGTAACGCTAACCACTGGATGCGCGGCGGCAGCTACGGCTGGCAGGCGGCGGAGAAAGGCTATATCGGCATCTGCTGGACCAACTCTATTGCCGTGATGCCCGCGTGGGGATCAAAAGAATGCTGCATCGGCACAAACCCGCTGATCGTCGCTATCCCGTCGAATCCAATCACCATGGTCGATATGTCGATGTCGATGTTCTCCTACGGCATGCTGGAGGTGAATCGCCTGGCCGGACGCGAATTACCGGTCGACGGCGGCTTTGACGATGAAGGCAATCTGACCAGAGAGCCGGGCGTGATTGAGAAAAACCGTCGCATTCTGCCCATGGGCTACTGGAAAGGTTCCGGCTTGTCGATTGTGCTCGACATGATCGCCACCCTGCTCTCTGACGGCGCGTCCGTCGCGGAAGTGACCCAGGACAACAGCGACGAATACGGCGTATCGCAGATCTTTATCGCCATCGAAGTGGATCGCCTGATCGACGGTCCAACCCGCGATGCCAAACTACAGCGCATCATGGACTTCATCACCACCGCAGAACGCGCTGATGAAAATGTCGCCGTCCGTCTGCCAGGCCATGAGTTCACACGCCTGCTGGAGGAGAATCGCCGCAACGGCATCACGGTTGACGACAGTGTGTGGGCGAAAATCCAGTCTCTGTAAGGAGTGGGTCATGATATTCGGACATATTGCACAGCCAAATCCATGTCGCCTGCCGCTGGCGATAGAAAAGGCGCTTAATTTTCTGCGTACCACGGATTTCACCACCCTGGCGCCGGGCGTGATCGAAATTGAAGGCCGCAACATTTTTGCCCAGGTTCTCGACCTCACCACAAAGGAACAACACGAGAACCGCCCTGAAGTCCATCGCCGCTATCTGGATATCCAGTTTCTGGCCTGGGGCGAAGAAAAAATCGGTATTGCTATTGATACCGGGAATAACAAAATCAGCGAATCATTGCTGGAGCAACGGGATATTATTTTTTATCACGACAGCGAACATGAGTCATTTATCGAAATGATACCTGGCAGTTACGCCATATTTTTCCCGCAGGATGTTCATCGTCCTGCCTGTATTAAAAACAAGGGATCCGCAATTCGTAAAATTGTGGTGAAAGTGGCCATCAGCGAATTAGATTAATTTTCTGATAAATACAGGAATGCGAAATGACCAACACCGGTTTTATTATTGGTGCGTACCCCTGCGCACCTTCGTTTCACCAGAAAGGGGAGCAGGAAGAACACGCCTTCTGGCGGGAACTTTCCGACACGCCAAATATTCGCGGGCTGGAACAACCTTGCCTTGAAAACCTCCATCCGTTTGGTGATGAATGGCTGTTTTGTCATACGCCGGGCGACTGGCAGATCGTTGTCACAGCCGTTATGGAAACCATGCGCCGCCGCGGCAGCAACGGCGCGTTTGGCCTGGCGTCCGCGGACGAAGAACAGCGTAAAGCGTGTATTGAATATTACCGCCATCTGCATCAAAAGATTGATGCCGTTAATACCCGCTTTCCCGGGAAAGTGATCGCTCTGGAAATGCAGGCCGCACCGCAGGCGGGTAATGATTCTGTCGAGCAAGCGACAGAAGCATTCTCCCGCTCAGTACGGGAAATCGCGAGCTGGGACTGGGGCTGCGATCTGGTGCTGGAACACTGTGATGCGATGAATGGCCCGGCGCCGCGTAAAGGGTTCTTGCCCTTAGAGCAGGTGCTGGAGGTAGTGAAAGAGACCGATATCAGCGTCTGTATCAACTGGGCACGTTCGGCCATCGAAGGTCGCAACACCGCCCTTCCGCTGGAACATGTTCAGGCGGCACTCGCTGCCGGGAAGCTGGGGGCGCTGATGTTTTCGGGCACGACCCCTCACGGTGAGTATGGAGAATGGCAGGATCTGCACGCGCCGTTTTCTTCGTTCTGCGCCGACAGTCTCATGTCCACTGAACATGTAAAAACGCTGTTTACTGCGGCGAGCGCCGCAACATTGAAATTCTCCGGTATTAAATTACTGGAAATAAATGCTAATGCTGACGTCAGCCATCGCATCGCTATTTTGCGCGACGGCATTAGCGCTATGAATAAAGCGTCACAATAAAAATAAAGAATACATTTTCCGGTTACCTTCAATGAGATATTAACTATGAATATTTCTTCAAATGCTCTACACGCGGACATTCCGCGCCAGCGCTGGCTAAGGATCATTCCCCCTATTCTTATCGCCTGCATTATTTCCTATATGGACCGCGTAAATATAGCTTTTGCGATGCCCGGCGGTATGGATGAAGAGCTGGGCATTTCCGCCACGATGGCGGGCCTGGCGGGGGGGATCTTTTTTATCGGCTATTTGTTCCTGCAAGTTCCCGGCGGCAAAATTGCCGTGCACGGCAGCGGTAAGAAGTTTATCGGCTGGTCGCTGGTTGCCTGGGCGGTGATCTCGGTTCTGACCGGGCTTGTGACCAACCAGTATCAGCTGCTGGTGCTGCGCTTCTTACTCGGCGTGGCGGAAGGTGGGATGCTGCCCGTTGTGCTCACGATGATCAGTAACTGGTTCCCGGATGCCGAGCGCGGCCGCGCCAACGCGATTGTGATCATGTTCGTGCCCATCGCCGGGATCATCACCGCCCCGCTGTCGGGCTGGATTATTACCGCTCTCGACTGGCGCTGGCTGTTCATTATTGAAGGTCTGATGTCCGTTGTTGTGCTGGTGCTGTGGGCGTTCACCGTCTACGACCGACCGCAGGAAGCACGCTGGATCTCTGAGGCCGAGAAAAACTACCTGGTACAAACGCTGGCGGCAGAGCAGCAGGCCATTGCGGGTAAAGAGGTGAAAAACGCCTCGCTCAGCGCGGTGCTGTCTGACAAAACCATGTGGCAGCTGATCGCCCTCAACTTCTTCTACCAGACTGGCATTTACGGTTACACCCTCTGGCTGCCCACCATTCTGAAGGAGCTGACGCACACCAGCATCGGCCAGGTGGGAATGCTCGCCATTCTGCCTTACATCGGCGCTATTGCCGGTATGTTCCTGTTCTCTTCGCTCTCTGACCGCACCGGCAAGCGCAAGCTGTTTGTCTCCCTGCCATTGATTGGCTTTGCGCTCTGCATGTTCCTCTCCGTGGCGCTGAAAGAGCACACCTGGCTGGCCTATGCCGCGCTGGTGGGCTGTGGCTTCTTCCTGCAATCCGCAGCGGGGGTGTTCTGGACCATACCGGCGCGTCTGTTCAGCGCTGAGATGGCGGGTGGCGCTCGCGGCGTGATTAATGCCCTGGGCAACCTCGGCGGGTTCTGCGGTCCTTATGCGGTAGGCGTACTGATCACCCTGTACAGCAAAGACGCAGGCGTTTACTGCCTGGCAGTTTCGCTGGCGCTGGCATCGCTGCTGGCCCTGCTGTTACCGGCGAAATGCGATGCCGGAGCAGAGCCCAACCCCACGGTGACTCCACATAAACGTGCGGCCTGAGGCCCTCACCTGACCCACTAAACCAAACCGTAGGCCGGGTAAGCGAAGCGCCACCCGGCAATTAAGCGAGAAGAAGATGAGTGAAAAAGAGCCCTTCTGGCTGGGTATCGATTGTGGCGGTACTTATCTGAAAGCCGGTTTATACAACAGCCAGGGCAAAGAAGTCTGTATTGAACGCCGCTCAGTGGCCACGCTCAGCCCCCGCGCCGGCTACGCCGAGCGGGATATGCACCAGCTCTGGCAGCACTGCCACAAAACTGTCGCCCTGCTGCTCAAAAATTCAGGCGCTGACGGCGGTCAGATCAAAGGCGTTGGCATTTCAGCCCAGGGCAAGGGGCTGTTTCTGCTCGATAAACAGGATCGCCCCCTGGGTAACGCCATACTCTCCTCCGATCGCCGTGCGCTGGAGATCGTGCAACGCTGGCAGCAGGACGGTATACCCGAAAAGCTCTATCCGCATACTCGCCAGACGCTGTGGACGGGGCATCCGGCCTCACTCCTGCGCTGGGTTAAAGAGAACGAGCCGCAGCGGTATCAGCAAATTGGCAGCGTGATGATGGCGCACGATTACCTGCGCTGGTGTCTGACCGGGGTCAAAGGCTGCGAAGAGAGCAACATCTCGGAATCCAATCTCTACAACATGAATACCGGGCAGTACGATCCGCAGCTCACGCGCTGGCTCGGCATCAGCGACATTGACGGTGCCCTGCCGCCTATTATCGGTTCAGCAGAAATTTGCGGGGAAATCACCGCTCAGGCAGCCGCACTGACCGGTCTCACGGCGGGTACTCCCGTCGTTGGTGGACTGTTTGATGTGGTTTCCACCGCGATCTGCGCCGGGCTGCATGACGAACATACGCTGAATGCCGTAATGGGGACCTGGGCCGTAACCAGTGGGATTGCCCACGGCATCCGCGACAACGAGCCTTTCCCCTACGTCTATGGCCGCTACGTCCATCCGCAGCAGTTCATCGTTCATGAAGCCAGCCCCACGTCGTCCGGCAACCTGGAATGGCTGACGGCCCAATGGGGCGATATGTCATTCGATGAGATTAACCACGCCGTGGCCAGCCTGCCAAAAGCTGAAAGCGATGTGTTCTTCCTGCCTTTCCTCTACGGCAGCAACGCCGGGCTGGAGATGACCAGCGGCTTCTATGGCTTGCAGGCGCTGCATACCCGCGCGCACCTCCTCCAGGCGGTTTATGAAGGGGTGGTATTCAGCCACATGACCCACCTCAACCGTATGCTCGAACGCTTTCCCCACGTGCAGGCCCTGCGCGTGACGGGCGGCCCCACCCATTCGGACGTGTGGATGCAGATGCTCGCGGACGTCAGCGGCCTGGCGATTGAACTCCCGCAGGTGGAAGAGACCGGCTGTTCCGGTGCGGCGCTGGCCGCGCTCGTCGGTACAGGCCTCTATCCCGATTTTTACGCCGCTCAGCGCGCCCTCAGGCATGACATCCGGATGATTGAACCTGACATGTGTGCTCATGCCGCCTACCAGCGCAAATATCACCGTTACCAGCTACTGATTTCAGCATTACAGGGCTATCACGCCCGTGTTAAGGAGTACGACCTATGAGCCGACCATTATTGCAGCTGGCGCTCGACCACACCTCGCTTCAGGCCGCGCAGCGCGATGTCGCGACGCTTTCCGATCACGTCGACATCGTCGAAGCCGGTACCATCCTGTGCCTGACCGAAGGGCTAAACGCCGTTCGCGCCCTGCGTGCGCAGTGTCCGGATAAAATTATCGTGGCGGACTGGAAAGTCGCCGATGCCGGAGAAACGCTGGCTGAGCAGGCGTTTGGCGCAGGCGCAAACTGGATGACCATCATCTGTGCCGCCCCGCTGGCCACCGTTGAACGTGGTCACGAGGTCGCACTGCGCGGCGGCGGCGAGATCCAGATGGAGCTGTTTGGCAACTGGACGCTGGACGACGCCCGCGCGTGGCACCGCATCGGGGTGAAGCAGGCGATTTACCACCGCGGGCGCGACGCACAGGCCAGCGGCCAGCAGTGGGGCGAGGCGGATCTCAGCAAAATGAAGGCGCTGTCCGATATCGGGCTACAGCTTTCCATCACTGGCGGTATCACCCCCGCCGACCTGCCGCTGTTTAAGCAGATCAACGTCAAAGCCTTCATTGCCGGTCGCGCGCTGGCAGGCGCCGATAATCCGCCGCAGGTGGCACAGGCATTCCATTCGCAAATCCGCGACATCTGGGGAGAGTAACCATGCGTCAGCATCCGTTAGGCATTTACGAAAAAGCGCTGCCAAAAGATCTCTCCTGGCCGGAGCGCCTGGTTCTGGCAAAAAGCTGCGGCTTCGATTTTGTGGAGATGTCGGTGGATGAGACCGACGAGCGTTTATCGCGCCTTGAATGGAGTACCACGCAGCGCGCCTCTCTGGTGGAAGCGATGCTGGAGACCGGCGTGGCCATCCCGTCGATGTGCTTGTCTGCCCATCGTCGCTTCCCGTTTGGCAGCCGCGATGAAATCGTGCGCGAACGCGCCCGCGAGATCATGACCAAAGCCATCCGGCTGGCCCGTGATTTGGGTATTCGCACCATCCAGCTTGCGGGTTATGACGTGTACTACGAGGAGCACGACGAGGGCACGCAACAGCGCTTTGCCGAAGGGCTGGCGTGGGCCGTAGAGCAGGCTGCCGCCGCGCAGGTAATGCTGGCGGTAGAGATCATGGACACTGCGTTTATGAACTCCATCAGCAAGTGGAAAAAGTGGGACGACATGCTCGCCTCGCCGTGGTTCAGCGTTTACCCGGACGTCGGCAACCTGAGCGCGTGGGGCAACGACGTCACCGCCGAGCTGACGCTGGGCATTGACCGCATCGCCGCTATCCACCTGAAAGATACCCGGCCCGTTACCGAAAAAAGCCCCGGACAGTTCCGCGATGTGCCCTTTGGCGAGGGCTGCGTCGATTTCGTTGGCGTGTTTAATACGCTGAATCAACTTAACTATCGCGGCGCATTTCTGATTGAAATGTGGACCGAGAAAGCCAAAGAGCCGGTGCTGGAGATCATCCAGGCGCGCCGCTGGATTGAAGCCCGAATGCAGGAAGGAGGCATGACATGTTAGAACAACTTAAAGCCGAGGTGCTGGCGGCAAATCTCGCCCTGCCCGCCCACCAGCTGGTGACGTTCACCTGGGGCAACGTCAGCGCGGTTGACCGTGCCAGCGGCATGATGGTGATCAAACCATCCGGCGTGGAGTACGACGTGATGACCGCAGAAGATATGGTGGTGGTAAATATCGCCACGGGTAAAGTGGTCGAGGGGAGTAAAAAACCCTCCTCCGACACTCCGACCCATCTCGCGCTGTATCGTCGTTACCCGGAAATTGGCGGCATTGTGCATACCCATTCCCGCCACGCCACCATCTGGTCGCAGGCGGGGCAGGATTTACCCGCGTGGGGCACGACGCACGCGGACTATTTCTACGGTGCGATCCCCTGCACGCGGCTGATGACCCCGGCTGAAATCGCGGGTGAATATGAATACCAGACGGGGGAAGTCATTATCAAAACCTTCGAGGAGCGCGACATAAGCCCGATGCAGGTCCCGGCGGTGCTGGTTCATTCTCACGGCCCGTTTGCCTGGGGCAAAGACGCTGCCGATGCGGTACACAATGCCGTGGTGCTGGAAGAGTGCGCCTATATGGGGCTTTTCTCGCGCCAGCTTGCACCTCAGCTTCCGGTTATGCAGCAGGAATTGCTGGAGAAGCATTACCTGCGCAAGCATGGCGCAAATGCCTATTACGGCCAGTGATCATCCGGAATTAATATGCTCTTTACAGTACCGCCGTTTCCAGACGGCGGGCGTTAACCCGGTATGTTTTGAGAATATTTGCCGGAAATAACCCACGTCATTAAAACCGCACCGGGCGGCCACTTCAGTTAATGAGGCCGCATCGTTCAGCAGCAGTTTTTCAGCGGCCCTGACGCGCTGGCGGTGAATTGCCTCCGTCAGGGTTAAATGAAACGTCCGACGAAATACCCGCCCCAGGTAATCTGCGTTGCAGTGCAGCTCTTTTGCCAGCTGCGAAGTGGACAGGGGCAAATGAAAGTGCGTGCGGATAAGCTGCTTGGCCTTCCACGCCATTGCTGCGCCCGCATCATCCGCTTTATCTTCATATCCCGGCGAGAGCGATATCTGCTGCAAAATTAACAGCAAAATTATCTCCAGCGCCTGGCTACGCTGTAATTTTTCCTGCTCGCTTAAAAACTGACGGAATAACGCAATAACATATTGCGGATCCCGCACGCTACAGTGTTGCTCAATCGACAGCGGCGTCGCGCCTGGCAACACCGGCAAGCGTTCATCCACCTCAAAATGCAGCCAGTAAAATTTGAGATCGCCCGGAAAATCTTCCACGCCGACATGCCGCCGCTTCGGCCAAAGTAATAAACTCTCGCCAGCGTTTACCTCAAACAGCGTATTTTCCTCCTGGATCGTTAATGTCCCTTTTTCGACAAAAATTATCTCCCACGAAGATAATTTTCGTGCGGGATGACGGCCCACGCCCCGGGAGATAAATAACCCGCCATTTTGAACTCTAATCGGAAGTGCTATGGATAATTCAAGCATGGATATTCATTTTTCCGCTTTTTTGGTGGCTAATATTGTCTTTATCCCTTGATTATTAATAAATATCAGCAGAACAGCTCGATCAAACTCACAGTTTTACCATCAGGTCGGAATCGTCACCTTTTTATACTTTTCCCTTCCCTTGTTGGTCTGCCCGTTGAATGCAGAATAAATGGGGTACCTTGCACAAATACGATAAAAAATCGTTTATCGAGGAGTTACCCCATGACTTCCACACCGATTACAGACGCAGAAGTTGCAAAACAGGCAGCCGATGACCGGCTGTCAGTCCGCGAGAAAATTGGCTACGGCCTGGGCGACGCGGGCGGCACGGTAATTACCTGCCTGATCATGAACTTTCTGACCTTTTTCTATACCGATGTATTTGGCCTGACGCCCGCGCTGGTGGGCACGCTGTTTATTGCCCTTCGGGTATTTGACGCGATTTCCGATCCGGTGATGGGCGTGATTGCCGACCGCACGCAGAGCCGCTGGGGGCGTTTTCGTCCCTGGCAGCTGTGGGTCGCGCTTCCCATCGGGATCGTCGGCGTGCTGACCTTCACCGTCCCGGACGCCAGCATGGGCGTGAAAATCGCCTGGGCGTTCGGCACCTATCTGTTGCTTTCAGTGGGCTATACCGCCATCAACGTGCCATATTGCGCGCTGATCAACACCATGACCACCCGCCACAACGAGGTTATATCCTGCCAGTCCTGGCGCTTCGTACTGTGCGGCGTGGCGGGCTTTCTGGTCTCCGTTGGCCTGCCGTGGCTGGTGTCAGAGCTGGGACAGGGCAATACCGCCCGGGGTTATCAGCTGGGCGTCGGCGTGCTGTGCACCATCGCCGTGGTGATGTTCCTGTGCTGCTTCTTCTGGGTGCGCGAGCGCGTCCCGCTTGCGCTGATGGGTAAATTCACCCTGCGCGAGCACCTGGCGGGCCTGCGGAAAAACGATCAGCTGCTGCTGATGCTGGTGATGTCGTTTCTGCTGATCAACGTCTTCAACATTCGCGGCGGCGGATACATGTACTTCATCACCTACGTGCTTCAGGGCAGCACGGCGTACACCTCGCTGTTTTTCACCATGGTGACCTTTGCCGCTATTCTGGGCGCGGTGATCGTCAGTCCGCTGTCGCGGCGGATTGATACCGTCAAACTCTACTACTACACCAACCTGATACTCGCTGCGCTTGCGGTGGGAATGTGGTTCCTGCCGGGTGGCCCGGCGCACCAGACGCTCTGGCTGATCGTGATTTTAAGTAACGGCGTGATCCTGGGCTTCACCCTGCCGCTGCACTTCTCGCTGATGGCCTTTGCCGATGACTACGGCGAATGGAAAAACGGCGTGCGCTCATCGGGGATGAACTTCGCCTTCAATCTGTTTTTCATCAAGCTCGCGTGGGCATCCAGCGCCGGGATCATCAGCCTGGTGTTTATTGCCGTGGCCTATCAGCCAGGCGCAGGTAACCAGACACCCGCCTCATTGCAGGGCATCACCTCCATGGAGACGCTGCTTCCTGCCCTTTTCCACCTGCTGCTGGCGGTCGCTATCCGCTGGTGCAGGCTTAACAATCCCGTGATGTCGCGCATTGCCACCGATTTGCGCCAGCGTCATGTACAGTCCTGAGGAGAACGATATGACCATAATGGAAGCCGACCTGCATCAGCTGAAAATCAACGACCCGTTTCTTGGTCAGTACCAACGGCTGGTCCGCGATGTGGTGATCCCCTACCAGTGGGATGCGCTTAACGATCGCGTGGCGGAGGCCGAACCCAGCCACGCCATCGCCAACTTCCGCATCGCCGCCGGTCTGGAACAGGGGGAGTTCTACGGGATGGTCTTTCAGGACAGCGACGTGGCGAAATGGCTCGAAGCCGTGGCGTGGTCGCTGTGCCAGAAGCCGGATGCTGAACTGGAAAAAACCGCCGACGAGGTGATCGAGCTGGTCGCAGCGGCGCAGTGCGAAGATGGCTATCTCAATACCTATTTCACGGTGAAAGCACCGGCCGAGCGCTGGACCAATCTGGCCGAATGCCACGAACTGTACTGCGCCGGACATATGATTGAAGCGGGCGTGGCGTATTTCCAGGGAACCGGAAAACGCCGCCTGCTGGACGTGGTGTGCAGGCTGGCGGATCATATCGACAGCGTGTTTGGCCCGGGCGAAAACCAGCTGCACGGTTACCCTGGCCACCCGGAAATCGAGCTGGCGCTGATGCGGCTGTACGACGTCACGCAGGAGCAACGCTATCTCAATCTGGTGAAATACTTTATTGAGGAACGCGGCGCGCAGCCTCACTTCTACGATATCGAATACGAGAAGCGCGGCAGAACGTCATACTGGAACACCTATGGCCCGGCGTGGATGGTCAAGGACAAAGCTTACAGCCAGGCGCATCTGCCCCTTGCGGAACAACAAACGGCCATCGGCCACGCCGTGCGTTTTGTCTATCTGATGGCGGGCATGGCACATCTGGCGCGCCTGAGCAGCGACGAGGGGAAACGTCAGGATTGCCTGCGGCTGTGGAACAACATGGCACAGCGCCAGCTGTACATCACCGGCGGGATTGGCTCCCAAAGCAGCGGCGAGGCGTTCAGCAGCGATTACGATCTGCCCAACGATACGGTCTACGCCGAAAGCTGCGCCTCCATCGGCCTGATGATGTTTGCCCGCCGGATGCTGGAGATGGAGGCGGACGGCCACTACGCCGACGTGATGGAGCGCGCGCTGTACAACACGGTGCTGGGCGGCATGGCGCTGGACGGTAAGCATTTCTTTTATGTGAATCCGCTGGAAGTGCACCCGAAAACCCTGGCCTTTAACCATATCTATGACCACGTCAAACCGGTGCGCCAGCGCTGGTTCGGCTGCGCCTGTTGCCCGCCGAATATTGCGCGCGTGCTGACCTCGCTGGGGCACTACATTTATACCGTTCGCCCGGACGCGCTGTTGATCAACCTGTACGTGGGGAACGACGTCGCCATTCCGGTTGGGGATAACATCCTCCAGCTGCGGATTAGCGGGAACTATCCGTGGCATGAGCAGGTGAAAATCGAGATTACCTCACCAGTTCCGGTGACTCACACGCTGGCCCTGAGGCTGCCGGACTGGTGTGCGGAACCGGCTGTTTCGCTCAATGGTCAGGCCATTACAGGCGAGGTCTCCCGTGGATACTTATACCTCAACCGAAGCTGGCAGGAAGGCGACACGCTGACGCTGACGTTACCGATGCCGGTCCGCCGCGTGTACGGCAACCCGCAGGTGCGCCAGCAGGCGGGGAAAGTCGCATTGCAGCGTGGACCGCTGGTTTACTGCCTGGAAGAAGCCGATAACGGCGCAAATCTGCATAACCTTTCTTTGCCCCAGGACAGCGCGTTTCGGGTATTTGAAGGCAAAGGCATTTTCGCGCACAAGATGTTGATACAGGCGGAAGGGATCGGGTGTCAGGCGAAGGACACTGATGCCCTGTGGCAGTACGACCACTCGCCGGTAGAACGTCAGCCCCGGACGCTGACCTTTATTCCGTGGTTCAGCTGGGCAAACCGGGGAGAAGGGGAAATGCGGATATGGGTGGATGAAAGCTGAATAACTGCGGCCTGTTGCCCTCACCCCAGCCCTCTCCCACGGGAGAGGGAGTAAAAAGTAGGCCGGGTAAGGCGAAGCCGCCACCCGGCTTTAACCCGGCTCAGGTCACCCCACCCGGAACGGCCTGAGCCCGGAGATTAAAACAGCCCCAGCGGTTTATCGGAGTAGCTGACTAACAGACATTTCGTTTGCTGGTAGTGCTCCAGCATCATCTTATGGGTTTCACGCCCGATGCCCGACTGCTTGTAGCCGCCAAACGCCGCATGAGCCGGATAGGCGTGATAGCAGTTTGTCCATACGCGTCCGGCCTGAATGCCGCGGCCCATTTTATAGGCCAGATTACCGTTACGACTCCAGACGCCCGCCCCCAGGCCATACTGCGTGTCGTTGGCGAGCTCCAGCGCCTCGTCCATGGTTTTAAACGTGGTGACGGCCAGCACCGGTCCAAAAATTTCCTCCTGGAAAACGCGCATGTTGTTCTTACCGAACAGGATGGTCGGCTCAAGGTAGTAACCCTCCTGCAAATCGCCGCCCAGCACCTTACGACGACCGCCGGTCAACACATCGGCCCCCTCTTTTTTACCGATATCAATATAGTTGAGGATGGTTTCCAGCTGGCCATGCGATACCTGCGCTCCCATCTGGGTGACGTTATCCAGCGGATTACCGCTGCGAATCGACTCCACGCGCCGGATCGCCCGCTCCATAAAGCGCTCATAAATGGATTCCTGCACCAGCGCGCGGCTCGGACAGGTGCAGACTTCACCCTGGTTGAACGCGAACAGCGCAAACCCTTCCAGCGCTTTGTCGAAGAAGGCGTCCTCTTCATCCATCACGTCGGCAAAGAAGATGTTCGGCGATTTCCCGCCCAGCTCCAGGGTGACCGGAATGATGTTCTGGGTCGCGTACTGCATGATCTGCTGACCCACTTCCGTTGAGCCGGTAAACGCCACTTTAGCAATACGCTTTGAAGTAGCCAGATATTCGCCGATCTCTCCCCCGGCCCCGTTGACCACGTTAATGACCCCCGGCGGCAACAGGTCGCCAATCACCTCCATCAGCAGCAGTACCGAAAGCGGCGTTAAGCGTGCAGGTTTCAGCACCACGCAGTTACCCGCCGCCAGCGCGGGCGCCATTTTCCAGCTCGCCATCAGCAGCGGGAAGTTCCACGGAATAATTTGCCCCACCACGCCGAGCGGCTCGTGGAAGTGATACGCCACGGTATCTTTGTCAACTTCACTTATTCCCCCCTCCTGGGCACGAATGCAGGACGCAAAATAGCGGAAATGGTCAATCGCCAGCGGCACGTCCGCCGCCATGGTTTCCCGGATCGGCTTGCCGTTGTCCCACGTTTCCGCGGTCGCCAGCAGCTCCAGATTCTGCTCCATCCGATCGGCGATTTTGAACAAAATGGCCGCTCTGTCCTGAACGGACGTTTGTCCCCACTTATCTTTCGCCTTATGCGCCGCATCCAGCGCTAAATCGATATCCCGCTTGCCCGAACTGGCAATTTCACACAGCGGCTGGCCGGTAACGGGCGTCAGGTTGGAATAGTACTCACCGTCGACGGGCGCCACCCAGTCGCCGCCGATGAAGTTGTCATAGCGGGGCTTCAGCTTAAGAGGAAAACCATACTCGCCTGGCTGGATACGCGATGAGGGAGGATTGTTTGTCATGACCGTCTCCTTGCAGTAGGTGTACAACAAGGGTAGTTCCGGCTGGTGATTTTCTCGCCAGTCGGTAACGGGTTTACGAGCCGTATCACGGATTACCGTACTTTACGTTTCGTTTCTGCCGCCGGAGCCATACTTAATAGCTCAGGGGCTCATGAGGAACAATGCAATGCAGCTATTTATCGGCTTTGACGTGGGCGGAACCCACATCAAACACGGCGTGATCAACGAAAACGGCGAAGAACTGACATCCGATGAATATGATACGCCTGACGATGAAAGCACCTTCAAACAGAAGTGGAAAGCGGTGGTGGATAAGTACCGCCAGGAGCATGAGATCGTCGGCATCGGCGTGAGTTTTCCGGGCCACATCAATCACCATACCGGCGAAGCGGCCAAGGCCGGGGCACTGGATTACCTTGACGGTGAAAACCTGTGCGAGCTTTTCGCACAGCTGACCGATCTCCCCGTAACAACCGAAAATGACGCCAACTGCGCGGCGCTGGGCGAACGCTGGCAGGGCGCCGGTAAGGACTATGAGCATTTTGTCTGCATCACCATCGGCACCGGCATCGGCGGCGGTATCGTCATGGAGGGCGATCTCTACCGTGGGTCGCACTACCGGGCGGGTGAGTTTGGCGTGCTGCCCGTTGGCAACAACGGCGAGCCGATGCACGAAGTGGCGTCCGCCAGCGGCCTGATGAAAGCCTGCCGCCGCGCGCTGGCCGTGTCGGAAGATGAGATGCCTGACGGTGAGGAGCTGTTTAGACGCATGGACAGCGACGTGCATCTGCGTGAGGCCATAGAAGAGTGGGCGCATTTCCTCTCGCGGGGCATCTACAGCGTGATCTCCATGTTTGATCCGCAGGCGGTGCTGATTGGCGGCGGCATTAGCGAGCAGGAGAAAATCTATCTCCTGCTGGATAAATACCTACAGCGATTCGAGGAGTGGGAAGCGCTCCGGGTGCCCATCCTTCCCTGCGAGCTGGGTAACCAGGCGGGAAGGCTGGGCGCGGTCTGGCTGGCTAAGCAGAAGCAGGCGCGCAGCGCTTAACGCTTAGGGAAATAACTGCGCGTCGCGTAGCACATGGTCATTGCCACGACGACGCGTAAACCCGATGCGGTTGAAATACTCCAGGATCTGAATCGCCAGTTTGCGTCCTACGTTCAGCCGATCGCGGAAGTCTGCGGCGCAGGTTGATCCGCGCGCCTGATCCAGCTCCCGGATCAGGTTCGCAAATGCCACGATCCGATCGTTGCGGTAATAACGATCTTTCACGATCGCCACAATCATCCCCTGCTGCGCCGCATGGCGCAGTACCTGACGCATCAGCTGCTCATCGGTATGGGTTTCACGCGCCAGATCGCGCACCCACCACGGTTCATCGCCAAACAGCGCCGCCACTTTTTGCCAGACCGCGTCCTGCTCAGCGGTAAAACCGGCCTTGTGCGCCGGCAGGTGCAGCCAGCCGTGATGACTTGCAATCACGCCGCTTTCACGCATGTTTTCAATCAGCAACAGCACCAGCGCGTCGTCTTCCATGGGCAACGCCATGCGCCGCAGACGTTCACGGCCCGGGCCGGGCTCATCCTGATGCTGTTCATGGTAGGTCGCCAGCGTGCTCAGCACTTTGCGCTGCCAGCGCGCCGCCACCGGCGCGTTCAGCAGGCTGTTGCCGGCCTGAATAAAACCTGGCTCCTGCGTCAGAAGACGCAATCCTTCGCTGCTGAGCTGGCGCGCCCAGGCGAACGCCGCCAGATCCACCGCACCACGCTCAAGGTGGATATCTAACGCAGACTTATCATCGCGGGCCTGGGCCAGTGCGGCCAGCCACTGTAAATACTCGGGCTTACGCTTGCCGCGACGGGGCGGATCCAGCATGACCACGCGCGCGCCCGCCAGCGTTTCCCGCGCCGAAATATCGCGCAGAACCAGGCGGTCGTTATCCGCCAGCCAGAGCGGGGAGTCGAACACCAGTTCGGCGAGATCGTTTTCCAGCAGCGACACGCGTCCGGTGATGTGGCTGGCCGCGTGGTGGATATGCAGCGGCTGCCACTGGGTCAGTGGGGTATGGGTCTGGAGAGAAACGATGATCCGTTCAGAAGGCTCCGGCGGCGCGTCGGCCAGCAGCCAGTCGCCGCGGTTAAGCTGGTCTTTTTCGGCATCACCGGCAATATTCAGCGCGATACGCTGCCCGGCGTGGGCCTGTTCCACCGGCTGGTTTTGCGCGTGAAGCCCGCGCACGCGCATCGGTTTGTTCACGCCCGTCAGCCACAGGGTATCGCCCACGTTCACTTCGCCGCTCAGCGCGGTGCCGGTCACCACCAGCCCAGCCCCTTTCACGGTAAATGCCCTGTCGATCGCCAGACGGAAGCGGTGATGGCTGGCATGTTCACGAGACGGGATCTGCTGCAAATGGTCGCGAAGAGCGTCGATACCGCGGCCTTCTGTCGCCACGGTGACAAACAGTGCGGCATCCCTAAAACCGTACTCACTCAGCGCCGCCAGCACCTCTTCACGCACCTCGTCGATACGCGCCTCATCCACACGGTCCGCTTTGGTGAGGGCGACGGTCAACTGCGGGTTTCCCGTCAGCTGGAGGATCGCCAGATGCTCGCGCGTTTGCGCCATCACCCCGTCATCGCACGCGACCACCAGCAGGGCGTGATCGATCCCGCCCACGCCCGCGAGCATATTGGAAAGAAACTTCTCGTGGCCGGGCACGTCGATAAAGCCCAGCACGCGACCGTCGGGCTGCGGCCAGTAGGCGTAACCCAGGTCAATGGTCATGCCGCGCTTTTTCTCTTCCGGCAGGCGATCGGCATTCACGCCCGTAATGGCCTGCAATAACGTGGTTTTGCCGTGGTCAACATGACCGGCGGTGGCAATAATCATTTCAACATCATCTCCAGAAACCGCACTTCATCTTCCAGACAGCGTAAATCCAGCCACATGCGCCCGTCACCGATCCGGCCAATCACCGGCGTCGGTAATGCGCGCCAGCGCGCCGACAGCGCCTCAAGCTGGCTTCCGCGTCCGTCGCGCGGGGTGAACGTCAGCGCTTCGCTCGGTAACCTGTCCACCGGCAGCGAGCCGCTGCCAATTTGCGACAGGCAAGGCTCGATACGAACGTCAAACTCAGGGTAATGAGGAGCAACCTGCGGCAGTAGCGCTTCCGCCTGCGCGCGAATGGAGGCCGCATCACGGCTCAGCAAACGCAACGTGGGCAGGCGGTCAGCCAGTTTCTCCGGGTGGAGATAGAGCCGCAGCGTGGCTTCCAGCGCGGCCAGCGTCATTTTATCGGCACGCAGGGCGCGCTTCAGCGGGTGCTGCTGTAGCTGCGCAATCAGCTCGCGCCTGCCGACGATAATCCCCGCCTGCGGCCCGCCCAGCAATTTATCACCGGAGAAACTGACCAGGCTTACGCCCGCGGCAACCATTTCCTGCACCATGGGCTCTTTCGGCAGACCGTACTGGCGCATATCCACCAGCGACCCGCTGCCGAGATCGGCAATCACCGGCACGTTTAGCTCGCGCCCGATGGCGGCCAGTTCGGCCTCTTCCACCGTTTTGGTGAACCCCTCAATATGGTAATTGCTGGTATGCACTTTCATCAGCAGGGCGGTGTTTTCATTCACCGCCGCGCGATAATCTTTTGCATGGGTACGGTTGGTTGTGCCCACTTCATGCAGCGTGCAGCCCGCCTGGCGCATGACGTCCGGAATACGAAACGCCCCGCCGATCTCAACCAGCTCGCCGCGAGAGACGACAACCTCTTTTCCGCTCGCGGTGGCCGCCAGCATTAGCAGCACCGCCGCCGCGTTGTTATTCACAATGCAGGCATCTTCCGCGCCGGTGATCTGGCAGAGAAGATCCGCCAGTGCGCGATCGCGATGCCCACGCCCGGCGCCGTCCAGATCGTACTCCAGCGTCACCGGCGAGCGCATGGCACGGGTGACGGCCTCTGTTGCCTCTTCTGCCTGCTGTGCCCGGCCCAGATTGGTGTGCAGAACCGTGCCCGTCAGGTTAATAACCGGGCGCAACGCGCTTTGCCCGTGCTTGCTCAGCCTGCGTTCAACTTCCTGCTCCCACGCCACGCACCAGCCGGGTAGCGCGTTCTCAGCCTGAATATGGCGACGCGCATCGTCCTGAAGCTGGCGTAGCATGTCGACCGTTGCAGTATGGCCAAACTGCTCCAGCACCGCAGTGATGCGCGGGTCACGAAGCAGACGATCGGTAGCGGGGATCTGGCTGTAGAGGGAATGATGAGTAGTCATGAATACGCCTGGCGAGTAAATATCTTCCCCCCTCCCGACGGGAGAGGGAGTTAACATGTGGGGGGATTGTACCGCCTCCCGCCAGGAAGTGTTATAACCCGCATCAAGCCTTTGGTGGTTCAGTCCGGGCAAAACTTTCGCGCTGGAAGAGCGTCTCCGCCAGTTTGACCAGCAGCGGACGATCCACGCACCAGCCCGGCGAGACGCGGCGGAAATTGAGGTAGCCAATGGCGCAGGCGATGGCGATCGTCGCCAGATTCAGGCTATCGCTCTGAATTTTTCCGTCGCGGATCAGCTGTTCGCACATATCCAGGCTGCGGCTGATTTTTTCGCGCTGGCGCAGCAGCTCATTTTCTGACTGCTGGGCGGCGGGCCTTGCCTGCTCGCGTACGGACGTCAATGCCGCATCCATAATGCCATCCGCCAGGGCTTCAATTTGCTTCATCGCCAGCGCTGCTTTTGGGTCCGCCGGCAGCATGGCTGGCGCAACGCCAAGCAGCTCGATGTACTCCGCAATGATCGGGGAATCAAACCAGTAGTCGCCCTCGTCCGTTACCAGCGCCGGGACTTTCCCCAGCGGGTTGTACTGCGCAACGCCGTTCTCAGCGTTGTAGGGCTGTTCATTCACGAATTCAAATTCAATTCCTTTCTCCAGCAGGAGAATCGAAATCTTACGCACGAAAGGACTGGTATAACTGCCGATGAGTTTCATTGCTTATCCTTAATGCCCACAAAGAGGTCAGTATGGATCAAGCCGTGGAAAAAGGCAGGTGTGCGTATCGCATTCCTGCCATGAGGGGATACGGGAGAAATCTGCATAAAAATATTTTGTGAATCAAATCACAATCCGGAAACAAACAGCCAACTTAACATTGTGATATAAATCACAAAACACCGTCCGTTTTGGCGTAATTTTGAGCGATGTATTTTTTTCACACACTCGTTATGTGATCGCGATCACTTCATTAATGTCCTCACCCCCTACATTCATGTGATTCAGATCACACAAAATTTCGCTGTCTGGACAGTTGAACGATTCAGTGCCAGATTTCACAGCATCAGAACAGGGCCCGGCTACCTCTGCCGCCGCACATTAACGATAAACCTCGGGCCACAAGCCTAAGCGTAAACATAAGAAGGGGTGTTTTATGTCATCCGATTTCAAGATCAAAGTGCAAAGCTTTGGTCGTTTCCTCAGCAACATGGTGATGCCAAATATCGGCGCGTTTATCGCGTGGGGTATTATCACCGCATTATTTATTCCGACAGGGTGGTTGCCTAACGAAACGCTGGCGAAACTTGTTGGCCCAATGATTACCTATCTCCTGCCGCTGCTCATCGGTTATACCGGTGGTCGTCTGGTGGGTGGTGACCGTGGTGGCGTCGTGGGTGCCATCACAACCATGGGTGTTATCGTCGGTGCGGATATGCCGATGTTCCTCGGTGCGATGATTGCCGGTCCTCTGGGCGGCTGGGCAATCAAGAAATTCGACGTCTGGGTTGATGGCAAGATCAAATCCGGCTTCGAAATGCTGGTGAACAACTTCTCTGCGGGCATCATCGGGATGATCCTCGCCATTCTGGCGTTCCTCGGCATTGGCCCTGCGGTTGAAGTGTTGTCCAAAATTCTGGCGGCAGGCGTTAACTTTATGGTTGCGCACGACATGCTGCCGCTGGCGTCTATCTTCGTTGAACCGGCGAAAATCCTGTTCCTGAACAACGCCATCAACCACGGTATCTTCTCACCGCTGGGTATTCAGCAGTCACACGATCTCGGCAAGTCCATCTTCTTCCTGATTGAAGCGAACCCGGGTCCGGGTATGGGCGTTCTGCTGGCGTACATGTTCTTTGGTCGCGGCAGCGCGAAACAGTCTGCTGGCGGCGCGGCGATCATTCACTTCCTGGGCGGTATTCACGAAATTTACTTCCCGTATGTGCTGATGAACCCACGTCTGATCCTGGCCGTTATCCTTGGCGGTATGACCGGCGTGTTCACCCTGAGCGTACTGGGCGGTGGTCTGGTGTCTCCTGCTTCTCCAGGCTCTATCCTGGCGGTGCTGGCGATGACCCCGAAAGGCGCCTACTTCGCGAACATCGCGGCGATCTGTGCGGCCATGGCGGTCTCCTTCGTGGCCTCCGCTATCCTGCTGAAAACCAGCAAGGTGAAAGAAGACGACGATATCGAAGCGGCAACCCGTCGTATGCATGACATGAAAGCCGAATCCAAAGGCGCAACGCCGCTGGCGGCGGGAGATGTCTCTAACGACCTGAGCCACGTGCGTAAAATCATCGTGGCTTGTGATGCCGGTATGGGCTCCAGCGCAATGGGTGCGGGCGTACTGCGGAAGAAAGTGCAGGATGCGGGTCTGACCAACATCTCCGTCACCAACAGCGCGATTAACAGCCTGCCGCCGGACGTTGACCTGGTGATCACGCACCGCGATCTGACCGAACGCGCTATGCGTCAGGTACCGCAGGCGCAGCACATTTCCCTGACCAACTTCCTCGACAGCGGCCTGTACGCCAGCCTGACCGAACGCCTGGTGGCGGCGCAGCGCCATGAAGATAACGAAGTGAAAGTGCGTACCAGCCTGCAAGACAGCTTCGACGAGAGCAACGCGCATCTGTTCAAACTGGGCGCTGAAAACATCTTCCTTGGCCGCACGGCGACCAATAAAGAAGAGGCCATTCGCTTCGCCGGTGAGCAGCTGGTGAAAGGCGGCTACGTTCAGCCTGAGTACGTTGAGGCGATGCTGGAACGCGAAAAGCTGACCCCAACCTACCTGGGTGAATCCATCGCGGTGCCACACGGTACGGTGGAAGCCAAAGACCGCGTGCTGAAAACCGGCGTGGTGTTCTGTCAGTATCCTGATGGCGTGCGCTTCGGTGAAGAAGAGGACGACATCGCCCGTCTGGTGATTGGTATCGCCGCTCGCAACAACGAGCATATCCAGGTGATTACCAGCCTGACCAACGCGCTGGATGACGAAACGGTTATTGAGCGTCTGGCCAACACCACCAGCGTTGAAGAAGTTCTGGCCCTGCTGAACAAATAACAGCGCCTCTTCCCTCTCCCCCCGGGGAGAGGGCTAGGGTGAGGGGAAAACGTTCCTCACCCCAGCCCTCTCGGGTAAAAACATTGATAAAGGTTAACACTATGAAAGCATTACATTTTGGCGCAGGTAATATCGGTCGTGGCTTTATCGGTAAACTGCTGGCAGACGCGGGCATTACCCTGACATTCGCCGATGTGAATCAGGTGGTTCTGGATGCCCTGAATGCCCGTCATAGCTATCAGGTTCACGTGGTGGGTGAAAACGAACAGGTTGAAACGGTCTCTGGCGTCAACGCGGTAAGCAGCATTGGCGACGACGTGATTGACCTCATCGCGAGCGTTGATCTGGTCACCACCGCCGTGGGTCCGGTGGTGCTTGAGCGTATCGCCCCGGCGGTTGCGAAAGGCCTGGCGAAGCGTAAAGCACAGGGCGTTGAAACACCGCTGAACATCATCGCCTGTGAAAACATGGTGCGCGGCACCACGCAGCTGAAAGGCCACGTTCTTGCGGCCGTCGCCGACGAAGATAAAGCCTGGGTTGAAGCGCACGTGGGTTTTGTGGATTCCGCCGTTGACCGCATCGTTCCGCCGTCAGCATCCGCCACCAACGACCCGCTGGAAGTGACCGTGGAAACCTTCAGCGAGTGGATCGTTGATAAAACCCAGTTTAAGGGCGCGCTGCCGACCATTCCGGGAATGGAATTAACCGATAACCTGATGGCATTTGTCGAACGTAAACTCTTCACGCTGAACACCGGGCATGCTATAACCGCGTACCTCGGAAAATTGGCCGGTCATCAGACGATTCGTGACGCGATCCTCGATGAGAACATCCGTGCGGTGGTCAAAGGGGCAATGGAAGAGAGCGGCGCGGTGCTGATCAAACGCTACGGTTTTGATGCTGATAAACACGCGGCATACATCCAGAAAATCCTCGGTCGTTTTGAAAACCCGTATCTGAAAGATGACGTTGAGCGCGTGGGTCGTCAGCCGCTGCGTAAACTGAGCGCGGGCGACCGCCTGATTAAACCGCTGCTGGGCACGCTGGAATACGGCCTGCCGCACGCAAACCTGGTGAAGGGCATCGCTGCCGCCATGCACTACCGCAGCGAGCAGGACCCGCAGGCGATTGAGCTGGCTCAGCTGATTGATGACAAAGGCGCGCAGGCTGCGCTGGCGCAGATCTCCGGTCTGGATGCCAACAGTGACGTAGTTGCGGAGGCGGTCAGCGCATACAACGCAACCAAATGATGCAGAGTCCGGCGCAGGTTAGCCTGCGCCCGAATAACAGATTGTCAGATATGCAGGCAATAATGGAACAAACCCAGGCCTTTGAAAATCGTGTGCTTGAGCGTCTGAATGCTGGCAAAACCGTACGGAGTTTCCTGATTGCCGCCGTCGAGCTGTTAACCGAGGCGGTGAACATTCTGGTGCTTCAGGTGTTTCGCAAAGACGACTACGCGGTAAAGTATGCTGTAGAACCGTTACTGGACGGAGACGGACCGCTGGGCGATTTATCGGTACGGCTGAAGCTGATTTACGGTCTTGGCGTGCTGAACCGCCAGGAGTATGAAGACGCCGAGCTGTTAATGGCGCTGCGCGAAGAGCTCAATCATGACGGTAATGAGTACACCTTTACCGATGATGAGATACTGGGGCCCTTCGGCGAACTGCACTGCGTATCCGCGCTCCCTCCCGCACCTCAGTTTGATAACAGCGACCCTGAGCTGTACGCGATGCAAAAGCTGCGTTATCAACAGGTTGTGCGCTCCACCATGGTGCTTTCCCTGACTGAGCTGATTTCTAAAATCAGCTTAAAAAAAGCGTTTCAGAAGTAAGCCCGCACACATTGGTGTATCCTTCCCTGTAAATTCCCCGTTTTCAGAGTTATTTGTCATGAAAGAAGTCGAAAAGAACGAAATTAAACGCCTGAGCGACCGTCTGGATCTGATCCGCCATCAGATGGCTGGCCTCTCCCTGGTCGATTCCGCCGAGAAATATGCCGAGCTGGAAAAAGAGTCCGTGAAGCTGGAGGCGGAAATTGAACGCCTGCGCGAAGTGAAAGGCCAGAAGCTGAGTAAAGAAGCGCAGAAGCTGATGAACATGCCGCATCGCCGCGCGATCACCAAAAAAGAGCAGGCCGACATGGGCAAGCTGAAGAAAAGCGTCCGTGGCCTGGTGGTGGTGCACCCGATGACTGAGCTTGGTCGCGAAATGGGCCTGAAAGAGATGACGGGTTTTTGTAAGACCGCGTTCTGATCGTCCTCCCCTGCCGCTGCGGCAGGGGAAACTCAGTTGTAAATCAGGTTAAACGTCGCCATCGCATCCGCTTTTCCCGCCGTCACGTTCTCTTCCGTCTGAAGGTAATGCGCATCAAACCAGAAGGTTTGCGTCTGGTTATCCCCCACTTGCCCAAATGCTGACACCTGTGGGATGTTCCATGGTACCACCTGCCCCTGAACCGAACCGGTATTGTCACCGTAAAGCAGTTCGATCCCGACACCGCTGGCGCTATCCTCCTGCTTCGTCAATGCCAGCGCCCGATCGTTGCCCGGCGTGGTATCGCCAAAGAAACCCATCTTCACCGCCGTGTTATTTTCGCAGGTCACCGGAATGCTGAAGCGTCCGCCTCCGGCGCGGGAGCCTATGCCATGAAATTCACGCTGGCTCACGCTCCCCATGGGAACAAGAATGCTGCGAGAGCCCACTGAACAGCTGGTACGCCTGACGGTGAAGCTGGCGAGATGGATCTGTACCGGTGTCGCCACGTTGGTGGCGCTGGCTTGATTTTCTCCCGCCTGCAATATCAGCGATCCGACATTTTGCTCCTGGGAATTGGCGTTATCGTCAGGCATGGCGCTGGTCGTTGGAATTTTGTAAAACACCACCCAGAACTGCATTTTATACATTGAGGCGCTGGCAAAGGCGGGGTTTTGCGATGCGTCGCAAATGCGCCGGGACTCATTGCCATTCACCTGACTTGTGCCGTCAATGTAGCGTACCGCATCGGCGCCGCAGTACTGCTGTTCCCGGAACCCCAGCGCATAGCCGATGCCGTCGATCTGAGTTTTATAGACGTGACGTGACGCCCCGTCTTCACCAACCACGGTGCCGACGGGGTTATCCACGTCGACAAAGCCGATACTACGCCAGGCATCATTCCCGCCATCACAGCTGTAGAAATCCGCCCCGGTAGACTGTATCGGCGCAGATATCGGCGTCCAGTCCGCCGTGCCGGGCGCATACCCTATGGCGTAGGGCACCTGAACGACCCACTGATCGCGCGTGGTGCGGCAAGATGAGGTCTGAGCATGGGCATGAAAACTCAGCATGCCAAAAAGCGAAAGAAGGCTCAGGTAGAAAAACCAGTGAATAAAACGACGCATGATATTCCTCTAATGGCACTCAACGGATAGCGTGGCGATACCGGGGGCCATATGAGCTTTCCCCAGTCTGAAAGGTGTCTGGCATTGCTGCTGCTCCCCGTCCTGATACCAGCTGACGCGCAGGGTGCCGCGCTCTGGTACCCCGCTCAGGTAGGCCTGACCGCCGTCAGCGACCATGCTTCGGTTTGCAGAATGGCGGTTCTGCTCCACCACTTCAGCCTGCGCGCCAAACGGCAACGGTTCGCCGTGGTAGCGCAGGGAAAACAGAACGCGATAACCAATGTGGGTTTTGTAATTGGCCAGCACCACCGCGCCGCTGGTGGGAATGAGCGTCAGACCGCTCTGCTCAACGTCGACGTTCTCACCCAGCGTCGCCGTATCAAGACTGACGGTATTTTTGCGGTACGCCGAGAGCGTTGGCATGACCGCATAGCCGCGGCTGTCGGTATGGATCCCGTTGTAGCCCTCCGGCTCAACGTTCGCCGCGCCGGGCACGCGTAGCAGGGCGACGGTATCGCCCAGCGGCTGGCTAAGCGTGACGCCATACTGCGTGGCGATAACGCCTCCGGCGAGTCCGAGGCTCGCGTTGCTACCGCTTCGGCTGTGGTCATAACCGAGGCTGACGTTGCCGTAGCCACCGTTGTATTGCAGCGCCAGGCTGGTACTGTCGGCTTGTCCCTCGCTGGCCTTACTCTGCTGAACGCTGTAATTAAGGTTGCGATTCGCCAGCGCACTGCCGTTGAGTGACACCTGCTGCGTGGTCATCCCACGATTGTTGTGGTTGATGAAGTAACTGACCGAGCTGTCCGGTAACCAGTGACCAAGCGGAACATTGACGTTAAACGACACGGTACGATCGGGATGCTGCTCAAGCGCTGAGTCGGTGTAGTCATACCCCGCGCCCCAGGTAATGCCTCGCCAGCTGGTGTACCAGCCAATGTGGATGGTTTTATCCTGCCCGGACGTATGCCAGTAATCCTGCATCCATGCCGAGACGCTGAGGCTGCCGAACTGACCCAGCGTCTGTGAGAAGGTGACCTGCGAGCGGCTACGGCGATTATTGAGTTGCAGCTGTTGGCTGTCAGACTGATTCAGTTCACTGAATTCATAGTAATTGCGCGAGGCATAGCGATAACTCGCCAGGTTGAAGGCGCTGCCGGTAGCGCTGAAATCTTTCTGATACTGAATGCGCCACGCCTGCCCCATCGCGCTTTTGCCATTGGGTAAACGGCTTTTTGCCAGCGTATCGTCAATGCCCAGCGAGCCAAATGCGCCAAACCCTCTGCCTACGCCAATTGCACCGGCCTGATAGTTGCTCGCCGTACGAAAGCCGCCATACACCGTCATCCTCGAGAGCAGGCCGTAGAAGAAAGCGCCTTCAACAAACTCAGGTGAACGCGCATCGCCGGAGCCGGAGTGAAATCGTCCGGCGTTGAGGCTGTATTTCAGGCTGCCCAGGCGTCGCATAAACGGCACCGCAGAATAGGGTTGGGTAAAGACGCGCGTTGAGCCGTCACTTTCCGTGACCGTCACCTGTAGATCGCCACTTTGTGCGCCGGGGAACAGATCGTTAATGATAAATGGCCCGGCGGCCACCCAGGTTTCATAGATCACATAGCCATTTTGCGAAACGGAGACTTTAGCGAAGCTGTGTGCGACGCCGCGGATGGTTGGTGCGAAGCCGCGCTGGCTGTCGGGCAACATGCTTTCGCTTGATGTAAGCTGTACCCCGCGAAACGCCACGCTATCGAAGACGTCGCCTGCGGTCCAGGCATCGCCGATCCGTAGCTGGCTGTTAAGACGGCGAATATCCCGGGTCAGCCAGCTACTTTGCGACTGAAAATGGTCGCCGCCCGCGTCGCTGTGGCTCCAGGCGGAGGTGTTGCGCAACCGCCACGCCCCCAGATTGATACCGTTACGCAGGCTCAGATAGCTGGATGTCGTGACGCCACGCTGATGATGTGCCTGGCCGCCCGACAGACTGTAATCAGTAAATGCCGCCGGGATACCATCGTCCCACTGCGACTGCGGCACGTAGCCACGGCTGCGGTGTTTCATCGCCGCCTGCGGCAGGCTGAGAAAGAGACGCTGCTGGTTGAAATCATAGGAGGTTCGCGCTGCCGGAATGAAATCCGCGAGGTGCGTGAACGTTTCTCCCTCCCGCAACCGTGAGAATGCAGGAATGGCCCTGACATTCACCCCAAGCGCTTCCAGCAGCGATACGCTAAAAACGGGTTGCAGGCTGCCTTTCTCATTGACGAAGGTGATCTCCTGATGCCGCTCCTCGCGTCCGTTAATCTCCAGCGTCACGAGCCAGGTGCCTGGCATCTGCCCGCCCTTTTCAGAGAAATAGTGCAGATCCGCCGTTTTCTGTTCGGTAGAGGAAAGCTCCAGCGCGGCGGGATCAAAGTAATCCTCGGCCATCCCCGCGCGGCTGAAGCTAAGCAGCAACACCGAAAGCGGCGCGTAACGAAACAGGCGAAAAGACATGGTCTTAAAGAGGCTGGGTGTGGGTGGCGGTGATGGCACCAAAATCATTAATAGCCGACCAGCTTACGCCCCCGGAGGCGGACACAGGCCATTCGCGGATTTCCCCTGGACCGATCATGCCCGGCTGCTCAATTTTATGCCCGCCAACGGACAGTCGATAAAAAGAGACGTAGTATGGCGTCGGGTTGGCGGCCTTAAGCCCTTTTCCCGTCCGCGAAAACGTTATTTTCTGCCAGGCAGTGGCAGCGTCCCCTTTAAGGTTGTCCGGGCGGTAGAAAATTTTAAATTTCGATTTAACGTTAACTTGTAATTCGTTGCTGCTCTCTTTTGGCTTTGGCGCAATCGCTTTAATATCGAGCCAGAATACAGATTCACGATCTGTGGGCAGCGGAGCGCCGGTATATTGAATACGCAGCGTGTTGGTCTGCTCCGGATCAAGTCTGAACAGAGGTGGTGTAACAATAAATGGCGCAGCGTTATTTTTATCCTGCCCATCACCTTCAACCCACGACTGAATAAGATAGGGAACCGCACTTTCCATATTAGAAACAGAAAATGCCACCTCCTTGCTGTGTTGTGGGTATACGATCCGTGTTCCCCCCATTACAACGCCAGCGGAAACTGACGCAGAACTAACCATTAATGCAGTGAGCATAATATACGATAAACGTTTCATCATTATTATCTCTGGAGGTGGCTGAGAGTGAAATCAGTTATAAACCATCAGGAAGTTGGAAACGGCATTGACGTCGCCCGCGTTAATTTCCGACCCGTCTTTGTCGAGAGAGGCATAAAACGTTAATTCAGCATTGCCTTCAGCATCCGGTGCGGTTGTTTCAGATACCGTACCCGGTTTAATCGCGGTGCTGCGATCGCTGTTATAAAGCTTCACGCCGACGCCCGTCGCCATACCTTCGCCTGGGGTAACCTGTAGAAGTGTGTCATTCACCGTATCTTTGGTTCCGTCAAACAGTACCGCAACAGATTCAACCGTCTCCGGGCAGTTCTCTACGTTGATTTTGAACTCACGCGGCGTCGTTTCGCTGTGATCGTCGAAGTAGCTTTTCGCCCACGCGCCGAGGTCTACCGTTTTGCTTTTTGACGCAGGGGTAATATCACAGGAAATAAGAGTGATTTTCCCGGTAAAGTTGATCACGCCGCCTGTACTCTGCGAGCCAGCGCCTGTATCCAGGGAAGCATTAACGCCAGAATCACTGCTTGCCAGTACTGATTGAGAAGATAACAGCAGCCCCGCCGCGGCAATCGCCAGCGCCACATTTTTGATTTTCATTTGGAACACTTTCCCCTCTGTAAATTAAACAGATATAGACTTGTTGTACCAGGTACAATAAACGCTATAAGGATTTAAAAACGCCACCAAAAGGGTTTTAGCAGAATGGGTGACGCGACCTTATAGAATAAAGCAGGGTCCATCCCATGGTGATAATCCGTATATTTTCAGAAGGCCATACACAGATATCCTGCAACTGAGGAAATGACTTCTGGCCGAAAATAACACTGAATACGTTGTGGTTAGTAATAAATTTAATGTCTTCTGTAACGTTGCTTCTGAATAAATAGTAAATCATATGCCTTTTAGCGTCTACGTATTGAAAAGCAGTACGCCGCGTCTGTAAACACTCTGGAATTAACACTCAGCTAACAAATTTAACCCCTTTCGATTGCCCTGATAATTATTAATTTGCTTTTAATACCGTAACTAAATTACAAGAGAGCCAACTGATCATTGTTTGATCAATTTATTTCAGAATATTATTAGCCAAAAAATGTCACTTCAGCAAAAAATTCTTGCCCTTTATCCTGAAAAATCACGGTTAAACAGGATATTTCTTTATCGATCAGCAATTGATCGTTTGTAATACACTGTTAAAATCTATATGTGAAATTTACCTTAATTAAAATTTTTTGCTACAGCTTAGATTTCGCATTTTTAACCAAAAAAAATTTTATTTATAGGAAATAAATCACTCTGCTCACATATATACAGCTTTTCAAAAACACAAATAAAGCAAACAAACCTCATTCAATTCACGTAATATTATCACCTCCCCATTTTATTCAACATCTTTTACGCGTCGTATCTGCTCAAAAGACGAATGTAATGCTCTCCACCTGACTACCGCTCCCATCGCACACGGTGAGTTGATTTTGCGATTTTGGTCCTACCAATCATGCGCAAAGCTATCCATCGTTCACAGTTTTGATGCTCCACTTCACAAAACCATTGCCGAATAGCAACACTTGGTTAACCATTTATTGCCATTAACCCTACATCACAATATTGGATGGACCACTTTTACACTAAGTGTGACGCTGAGATGAGCAGAGACTCACCCGACGAACACCTGTGTGGTCCTCAGGAGACCTGCATGAGCCTCTGGCAACAAAACTACGATCCGGCCGGGAATATCTGGCTGTCGAGCCTGATCGCATCGCTACCGATCCTGTTCTTCTTCTTTGCGCTAATTAAGCTCAAGCTGAAGGGCTACCTTGCCGCAACGTACACCGTTGCCATCGCCCTGCTGGTGGCGCTGTTCTTCTATAAAATGCCGGTCGATCGCGCGCTGGCCTCCGTGGTGTATGGTTTCTTCTACGGCCTGTGGCCGATTGCGTGGATCATCATCGCCGCCGTCTTTGTCTACAAAATCTCGGTCAAAACCGGGCAGTTCGATATTATTCGCTCGTCGATTCTCTCTATTACACCGGACCAGCGTTTACAGATGCTGATTGTCGGTTTCTCCTTCGGGGCGTTCCTTGAAGGGGCGGCAGGATTTGGCGCGCCGGTGGCGATCACCGCCGCTCTGCTGGTCGGGCTGGGCTTTAACCCGCTGTATGCCGCTGGCCTGTGCCTGATTGTGAACACCGCCCCGGTGGCGTTTGGCGCGATGGGCATTCCGATTCTGGTGGCGGGCCAGGTGACCGGGCTGGACAGCTTCGAGATCGGCCAGATGGTGGGTCGCCAGCTGCCGTTCCTGACCATTATCGTGCTGTTCTGGATCATGGCGATTATGGACGGCTGGCGCGGCGTGAAGGAGACCTGGCCTGCGGTGATGGTAGCGGGCGGTTCGTTCGCCATTGCCCAGTATCTCAGCTCCAACTTCCTCGGCCCGGAACTGCCGGACATCATCTCTTCCCTGGTGTCGCTGGTCTGCCTGACGCTGTTCCTGAAACGCTGGCAGCCGGTACGTATCTTCCGCTTTGCTGACATGGGCGCATCGCACGTGGATCAGACGCTGGCGCGCACCGGCTATACCGCCGGACAGATTGTGCGCGCATGGTCACCGTTCCTGTTCCTGACCGCCACCGTGACGCTGTGGAGCATTCCGCCTTTTAAAGCCCTGTTCGCCCCGGGCGGCGCGCTGTACGACATGGTGATTAATATCTCCGTGCCGTTCCTCGACAAAATGGTCGCCCGTATGCCGCCGGTGGTGCACGACGCCACGCCATATGCGGCAGTGTTTAAGTTCGACTGGTTCTCAGCCACCGGCACGGCCATCCTGTTTGCCGCTATCCTTTCCGTAGTGTGGCTGCGCATGAAGCCTGCCGCCGCGGTGCAGACCTTTGCGGCGACGATTAAAGAGCTGATGCTGCCGATTTACTCCATCGGCATGGTGCTGGCGTTCGCGTTTATTTCGAACTACTCCGGCCTGTCGTCGACGCTGGCGTTAGCGCTGGCGCATACCGGCCACGCGTTTACCTTCTTCTCGCCGTTCCTCGGCTGGCTGGGGGTGTTCCTGACTGGTTCAGATACGTCATCTAACGCCCTGTTTGCCGCCCTACAGGCCACGGCTGCGCAGCAGATTGGCGTCTCGGACGTGCTGCTGGTCGCCGCGAACACCACCGGCGGCGTGACCGGGAAGATGATCTCGCCGCAGTCCATCGCCATTGCCTGTGCCGCGGTGGGGCTGGTAGGCAAAGAGTCGGATCTGTTCCGCTTTACCGTTAAACACAGCCTGATATTTACCTGCATGGTGGGCGTGATCACCACATTGCAGGCCTATGTCTTAACCTGGATGATTCCATGATAGTGATGCCCAGACGCCTGTCCGACGAGATTGCCACTCGCGTACGGGCGCTGATAGAAGAACAACAGCTGGAAGCGGGCATGAGATTGCCCGCCGAGCGTCAGCTTGCCGCTCAGCTTGGCGTGTCGCGCAACTCACTGCGCGAGGCGCTGGCGACGCTGGTTAGTGAAGGGGTGCTGCTGAGCCGTCGCGGCGGCGGCACCTTTGTGCGCTGGCAGCATGACGACTGGTCCGAACAAAACATCGTGCAGCCGCTGAAGACGCTGATGGAAAACGACCCGGACTACAGCTTCGACATCCTCGAAGCGCGTCACGCCATCGAAACCAGTACAGCGTGGCACGCGGCGATGCGGGCAACCGACGCCGACAAAGAGAAGCTCAAAGCCTGTTTTGAAGCCACGCAAAGCAGCGACCCGGACATCGCCTCCCAGGCGGACGTGCGGTTCCATCTGGCGATTGCCGAGGCCTCGCACAACGTGGTGCTGCTGCAAACCATGCGCGGGTTCTTCGACCTGCTGCAATCCTCCGTGAAGCAGAGCCGCCAGCGCATGTATCTGGTCCCGCCGGTGTTTGCTCAGCTGACCGAACAGCACGAGGCGGTGCTCAACGCCATTCTGGCCGGTGATGCCGAGGCCGCGCGCAAGGCGATGATGGCGCATCTCGGCTTCGTGCATACCACCATTAAACGATTCGATGAAGATCAGGCCCGACAGGCGCGTATTACCCGTCTGCCTGGCGAGAGTGATATTTCCAGGGAGAACAAAGCATGATTATTTCAGCAGCCAGTGATTATCGCGCCGCGGCGCAGCGCATTTTGCCCCCGTTCCTGTTCCACTACATTGACGGCGGGGCGTATGCCGAATACACCCTGCGCCGCAACGTGGAAGACCTGTCGGAGGTGGCCCTGCGCCAGCGCGTGCTGAAGAATATGTCTGACCTGAGCCTTGAGACGAAGCTGTTTAACGAAACGCTCTCCATGCCGGTAGCGCTCGCACCTGTCGGTTTATGCGGCATGTATGCCCGTCGCGGTGAAGTGCAGGCCGCCGCCGCCGCAGATGCCAAAGGCATTCCGTTTACCCTTTCCACCGTGTCCGTCTGCCCGATTGAAGAAGTCGCCCCGACCATCAAGCGCCCGATGTGGTTCCAGCTGTACGTCCTGCGCGATCGCGGTTTTATGCGCAACGCACTGGAGCGCGCCAAAGCGGCGGGCTGCTCAACGCTGGTCTTTACCGTCGACATGCCGACCCCCGGCGCGCGCTACCGCGACGCCCACTCCGGCATGAGCGGCCCTAACGCGGCCCTGCGCCGTTACTGGCAGGCGGTGACGCACCCGCAGTGGGCGTGGGATGTCGGGCTGAACGGCCGTCCGCACGATCTGGGCAATATTTCGGCCTACCTGGGTAAACCGACCGGGCTGGAAGATTACATCGGCTGGCTGGCGAACAATTTCGATCCGTCGATCTCATGGAAAGACCTGGAGTGGATCCGCGAATTCTGGGACGGCCCGATGGTGATCAAAGGGATCCTCGACCCGGAAGATGCCCGCGACGCGGTACGTTTTGGCGCCGATGGGATCGTGGTCTCTAACCATGGTGGCCGCCAGCTTGACGGGGTGCTCTCCTCCGCCCGCGCCCTGCCGGCCATTGCCGATGCGGTGAAAGGCGATATTGCGATCCTGGCCGACAGCGGCATCCGTAACGGGCTGGACGTGGTGCGCATGATCGCCCTGGGCGCGGACAGCGTGCTGCTGGGCCGTGCTTACCTGTACGCGCTGGCCACCAGCGGCCAGGCGGGCGTGGCGAATCTGCTGAACCTGATCGAGAAAGAGATGAAGGTGGCGATGACGCTGACCGGTGCGAAAACAATCGGTGAAATCAGCAAAGACTCTCTGGTGCAGGAGCTCAGTAAGCTGCCTGCGGCGCTGGCCCCTCTTTCTCAGGGAAACGCGGCCTGATCTCCCCCGGTTAGCCTCCCCTTCTTCCGCGCCCGACTTCCCCCTCGGGCGCTTTTTTTGTCGAAAATAACACCTGCGTAACATTCTGGATAAGAAAATTTGACATCCACCTGCCGTCCGCAATTGTATAGACAAGCAAATACAAGAACACAAAAACAACATCAGATCGGAGTGGAGCGTATGGCGTATTCAGGTAAGGTGGATATTCAGCAGGTGATCGATGAAAGTCCTTTTTCAGGGTTTCACTGGCTTCTAATTGTGCTGGGCTTTCTGGTGCTGGCGATTGATGGGTTTGATACCGCAGCGATGGGTTACATTGCGCCTACGCTGTCGACGGAGTGGGGAATACATAAACAGGATCTGGGGCCGGTGCTGAGTGCGGCGCTGCTGGGGCTGTCGCTGGGTGCCCTGATTGCAGGTCCGGTATCGGACCGGATGGGACGCAAGCGCGTGCTGGTCTTTTCGTGTCTGTTCTTCGGCCTGGCGAGCCTGGGCACGGCCTGGGCGCAAAGTCTGAATACCCTGACGCTATGGCGATTTCTGACCGGTCTCGGGCTGGGTGCCGCCATGCCTAACGCCATCACGCTGATCTCCGAGTTTGCCCCCCAGCGCTGCCGCGCCATGGCAATTAACACCATGTACTGCGGCTTCCCTCTGGGTGCGGCGGGCGGCGGAGCAATCTCGTCCTGGCTTATCCCTCACCACGGCTGGCGAAGCGTGCTGCTGACCGGCGCGATTGCGCCGCTGATTTTAACGGTGCTGCTGGCGCTGCTGTTGCCGGAGTCGGTGAAGTTTCTGGTGCAGCGCGGGAAAGACGTCGCCCAGGTTCGCCGCATCGCCAGCCGGTTCGCCCGCAGCACGCTGGATAGCGTCACGGGCTTTTTCCTCGCGGAGGAGAAAGTCGCGTCGAAAAAAGGCAGCGTGTCGCAGCTGTTTTCCATGCCCTGGCTGCCCGGCACCCTGATGCTGTGGGTCACCTATTTTATGGGGCTGGTGATTTATTACGTCCTGCTGAGCTGGATGCCAACGCTGATGCAGGGGATGGGATATGCGCTGGCGGAATCCGCCTGGCTTACCTCGCTGTTCACCTTCGGCGGCACCGCTGGCATTTTGCTCGCGGGCTGGATGATGGATCGCTGGGAAGCGCACAAGGTGGTCGCGTGTGGTTTCGTGCTGACGATGGGCCTGATTCTTTTACTCGGCATTGAGCATAACCATATCGCCCTGTTTGGCGGGTTAATTTTCCTGATGGGGATCGCGATGAACGGCGCGCAGTCGGGCATGCAGACCCTGGCCGCCACCTTTTACCCTACCGAGTGCCGTGCGACGGGTATCGCCTGGATGCAGGGGATCGGCCGCTTCGGCGGCGTGGCGGGCACCATGACCAGCGCCCAGCTTCTTTCCATGCAGTGGCAGGCGGACAGTATTTTAATGATCCTCAGCGTACCTGCTCTCGTGGCTGCGGCGGCAACCGTCTACAAAATGCTGTATAGCCGCGCGCAGGAGCCGGGCGTCGCCTAGTCCCTCTCTTTTCTGCTATTCTGCCCCCGCAATTAAGGGGGCAGCATGCTTAACATCGTCTTATTCGAACCAGAAATTCCGCCGAACACCGGCAATATTATCCGCCTGTGCGCCAACACCGGTTTTCGTCTGCACATTATTGAGCCGATGGGCTTTACGTGGGACGACAAACGTCTGCGCCGCGCGGGGCTGGACTACCATGAGTTTACCGCCGTCGTTCGTCATCACGATTACGCCGCGTTTCTGGGATCCGAAAAACCACAGCGCATGTTCGCCCTGACCACCAAAGGTACGCCAGCGCACAGCGCCGTAAGCTATCAGGACGGGGATTATCTGATGTTTGGTCCGGAAACCCGCGGCCTGCCGGCCACCATTCTGGATGCCCTGCCCGCTGAGCAGAAAATTCGTATTCCGATGATGCCGGACAGCCGCAGCATGAACCTGTCGAATGCGGTGTCGGTGGTGGTGTATGAGGCGTGGCGCCAGCTGGGTTATCCCGGCGCGATATTGCGTAGCTAAAACAGTTCGGGTGGCTTACGCCACCCGATTCGTCGTGTTTAGCCTGCTACCGCGATACGTTTCATATCGGTCATGTAGCCACGCAGTTTCTGGCCCACTTTCTCGATTTCGTGGCTGCGAATCGCTTCGTTGACGTCACGCAGCTGCGCGTTATCAACCGCTCCTTCCGCAATCGCCTGGCCCAGATCGCCCGCTTGCAGGGTGGTCATGAACTCTTTCAGCAGCGGTACGCAGGCGTAAGAGAACAGGTAGTTACCGTACTCGGCAGTATCGGAGATCACCACGTTCATCTCATACAGACGTTTACGGGCGATGGTGTTTGCGATCAGCGGCAGCTCGTGCAGCGATTCGTAGTACGCAGATTCTTCAATGATGCCCGAATCCACCATGGTTTCGAACGCCAGCTCAACGCCCGCTTTCACCATCGCGATCATCAGGACGCCTTTATCGAAGTACTCCTGCTCGGTGATCTTGCCGTCATACTGTGGTGCGGTTTCGAACGCGGTTTTACCGGTCTCTTCGCGCCAGGTCAGCAGTTTCTTATCGTCATTCGCCCAGTCCGCCATCATGCCGGAAGAGAACTCGCCGGAGATAATGTCGTCCATATGTTTCTGGAACAGCGGCGCCATGATGGTTTTCAGCTGTTCAGAGAGTGCGAACGCGCGCAGTTTTGCCGGGTTGGACAGTCGGTCCATCATCAGCGTAATGCCGCCCTGCTTCAGCGCTTCGGTGATGGTTTCCCAGCCGAACTGAATCAGTTTTTCCGCGTATGCCGGATCGGTGCCTTCTTCCACCAGCTTGTCGAAGCACAGCAGAGAGCCGGCCTGGAGCATGCCGCACAGGATGGTCTGCTCGCCCATCAGGTCAGATTTCACTTCCGCAACGAAGGAAGATTCCAGCACGCCCGCACGATGGCCGCCAGTGGCCGCTGCCCAGGCTTTGGCAATCGCCATGCCTTCGCCTTTCGGATCGTTTTCCGGGTGAACGGCGATCAGCGTCGGTACGCCGAAGCCACGTTTGTACTCTTCGCGCACTTCGGTGCCCGGGCACTTCGGTGCCACCATCACCACGGTGATGTCTTTACGGATCTGCTCGCCCACTTCAACGATGTTGAAGCCGTGGGAGTAACCCAGCGCGGCGCCGTCTTTCATCAGCGGCTGTACGGAACGCACAACGTCAGAGTGCTGCTTGTCTGGCGTCAGGTTAACCACCAGATCCGCCTGCGGGATCAGCTCTTCGTAGGTGCCCACTTTGAAGCCGTTTTCGGTCGCTTTACGCCAGGAAGCACGCTTCTCAGCAATCGCTTCTTTGCGCAGGGCGTAGGAGATATCCAGCCCGGAGTCACGCATGTTCAGGCCCTGGTTCAGACCCTGTGCGCCACAGCCGACAATGACCACTTTTTTACCCTGAAGGTAGCTCGCGCCATCAGCAAATTCATCGCGCGCCATGAAGCGGCATTTGCCCAGCTGCGCCAGCTGCTGGCGCAAGTTCAGTGTATTAAAGTAGTTAGCCATGGGTGATACCTCGTGATGTTGTGTGTCTTATTGTTCGGTTCGCGTTTCAGCGAGAATGTACCCACATTACAACAGGAAATTTATTGCGGAAATTGATATATTCACAACGTCACATTGCAATTTTTGCAATGTAAAAAGAGGGAGTGGAATCGGTGGATTTACGCGATCTGAAAATGTTCCTGCACCTGGCGGAAAGCCGGCACTTTGGCCGCAGCGCCCGGGCGATGCACGTCAGCCCCTCCACGCTGTCGCGCCAGATCCAGCGCCTTGAGGAAGACCTCGGCCAGCCGCTGTTCGTGCGCGATAACCGCACCGTCACTCTCACGGAAGCCGGTGAAGAGCTGCGCATCTTTGCTCAGCAGACGTTATTACAGTATCAGCAGCTGCGGCACACCATCGACCAGCAGGGGCCGTCGCTTTCCGGCGAGCTGCATATTTTCTGTTCCGTGACCGCTGCCTACAGCCATCTTCCCCCCATTCTCGACCGCTTCCGCGCGGAACATCCGTCGGTTGAAATTAAGCTCACCACCGGCGATGCCGCCGACGCGATGGAAAAAGTGGTGACGGGCGAAGCGGATCTGGCGATTGCCGGAAAACCTGAAACGCTGCCGGGGGCGGTGGCGTTCTCGATGCTGGAGAATCTGGCGGTAGTGCTGATTGCCCCGGCGCTGCCCTGCCCGGTGCGCAACCAGGTTTCGGTGGAGAAACCGGACTGGTCCACGGTGCCGTTTATCATGGCCGATCAAGGGCCGGTGCGCCGCCGCATTGAGCTGTGGTTCCGCCGCCAGAAGATCAGTAACCCGTCGATTTACGCCACGGTCGGCGGCCATGAGGCGATGGTATCGATGGTGGCGCTCGGCTGCGGCGTAGCGCTGCTACCGGAAGTGGTGCTGGAAAACAGCCCAGAGCCGGTGCGCAATCGCGTGATGATACTGGAGCGCAGCGACGAGAAAACGCCGTTCGAGCTCGGCGTGTGCGCACAAAAAAAGCGGCTGCATGAGCCGCTTATTGATGCGTTCTGGACGATATTGCCGAACCACTAAAGCCGGGTGGCGCTGCGCTTACCCGGCCTACACGCAGTTCAACCCTTAGAACGTAGGCCTGATAAGCGCAGCGCCATCAGGCATTTTCCCGAACAACTTAACCCGCCAGGAAGAAACGGAACGCCGGGTTGTGGGTTTCGTCATGGCACTCATAGCCCAGCTCGTTCAGGCGCGTTTCGAAATCCGGCTCGTGCTCGCCCAGCTCGAACGCCGCCAGTACGCGGCCATAGTCGGTGCCGTGGCTGCGGTAGTGGAACAGAGAGATGTTCCAGTGCGTGCCCAACGTGTGCAGGAACTTGAGCAGCGCGCCCGGCGATTCCGGGAACTCGAAGCTGAACAGGCGTTCCCTGAGCGGCTTCGATGGACGGCCGCCGACCATGTAACGCACGTGCAGCTTCGCCATCTCGTCGTCGGAGAGATCGACCACACTGTAGCCGCCGTCATGCAGCAGGCTGAGGATCTCTTTGCGCTCCTCCACGCCACGGCTCAGACGCACGCCGACAAAAATGCACGCATCTTTGGCATCGGCAAAGCGGTAGTTGAACTCCGTTACCGAACGACCGCCCAGCAGCTGACAGAACTTCAGGAAGCTGCCCTTCTCTTCCGGAATGGTCACCGCCAGCAGCGCTTCACGCTGCTCACCCAGCTCACAGCGCTCGGAAACGTAGCGCAGACCGTGGAAGTTCACGTTGGCACCGGAAAGCACGTGCGCCAGACGCTCGCCGCGAATATTGTGCTGGGCGATGTATTTTTTCATTCCCGCCAGCGCCAGCGCGCCGGATGGTTCCGCCACCGCACGCACATCCTCGAAGAGATCTTTCATCGCCGCGCAGATAGCGTCGCTGTCGACGGTGACGATATCGTCGAGATACTCCTGGCACAGGCGGAACGTTTCGTCGCCAATGCGCTTCACCGCCACGCCCTCGGCGAACAGCCCGACGCGCGGCAGATCTACCGGATGTCCGGCGTCCAGCGCCGCCTTCAGGCAGGCAGAGTCTTCCGCTTCAACCGCAATCACTTTGATCTGCGGCATCAGCTGTTTGATCAGCACCGCCACACCTGCGGCTAAGCCGCCGCCGCCCACCGGGACGAAAACGCGGTCGAGATGGGCGTCCTGCTGCAACAGTTCCAGCGCCAGCGTACCCTGCCCGGCAATCACCATCGGGTGATCGAACGGCGGCACCCAGGTGAAGCCCTGCTGCTGCGCCAGCTCAATCGCTTTGGCTTTGGCTTCGTCAAAGTTAGCGCCGTGAAGCAGCACTTCTCCGCCGAACCCGCGCACCGCGTCGACCTTGATATCTGCGGTGGCGACCGGCATCACGATCAGCGCCTTCAGCCCCAGACGCGCCGAGGAGAACGCCACGCCCTGCGCGTGATTGCCCGCCGAGGCGGTAATCACCCCGCGCGCTTTCTGCTCGTCCGTCAGCCCGGCCATCATCGCGTAGGCGCCGCGCAGCTTGAAGCTGTGCACCGGCTGCCTGTCTTCACGCTTCACCAGAATGACGTTGTCGAGACGCGAAGAGATTTTGTCCATTTTTTGCAGGGGCGTGACCTGCACCGCTTCATAGACCGGCGCGCGTAGTACCGCTCTCAGGTATTCCGCCCCCTCCGGGGCGGCGGATAAGGGTTGTGACTCGGCCATCATTAGCCCCCCAGTTTAGATTTATCGCGCACCGCGCCTTTATCTGCACTGGTGGCAAGACTCGCGTAAGCGCGCAGGGCGAAGGAGACTTCACGCTGACGATCTTTCGGCGTCCAGGCTTTGTCGCCGCGGGCTTCCTGCGCCTCACGACGGGCCGCAATCTCCTGGTCACTCAGCTTCAGCTGAATGCCGCGGTTCGGAATGTCGATTTCGATCAGGTCGCCATCTTCGATGATCGCGATATTGCCGCCGCTTGCCGCTTCTGGCGAGACGTGGCCAATGGAGAGGCCTGACGTGCCGCCAGAGAAACGACCATCGGTGATCAGCGCGCAGGCTTTGCCGAGGCCCATCGATTTCAGGAAGGTGGTCGGGTAGAGCATCTCCTGCATGCCCGGACCGCCTTTCGGCCCTTCGTAGCGAATGACCACCACGTCGCCTTCCACCACTTTGCCGCCGAGGATAGCGTCTACCGCTTCGTCCTGGCTTTCATACACTTTTGCCGGGCCGGTAAATTTCAGGATGCTGTCGTCCACGCCTGCGGTTTTCACAATGCAGCCATTTTCCGCGAAGTTACCGTACAGCACGGCCAAACCGCCGTCTTTGCTGTAGGCATGTTCCAGCGAGCGAATGCAGCCTTCGGCGCGATCGTCATCCAGCGTGTCCCAGCGGCAATCCTGCGAGAACGCCTGGGTGGTACGGATGCCCGCCGGACCGGCGCGATACATGTTTTTCACCGCGTCGTCTTTGGTCAGCATCACGTCGTACTGCTCCAGCGACTCCGGCAGCGTCAGGCCGAGCACGTTTTTCACGTCGCGGTTCAACAGCCCGGCGCGATCCAGCTCACCGAGAATACCAATCACGCCACCCGCACGGTGGACATCTTCCATGTGGTACTTCTGGGTACTCGGCGCGACTTTACACAGCTGCGGCACTTTGCGGGAGAGCTTGTCGATGTCGCTCATGGTGAAGTCGATTTCAGCTTCCTGCGCGGCGGCCAGCAGGTGCAGAACGGTGTTGGTGGAACCGCCCATGGCGATATCCAGCGTCATGGCGTTTTCGAACGCCGCTTTGCTGGCGATGTTACGCGGCAGCGCGCTGGCGTCGTCCTGCTCGTAGTAGCGTTTGGTCAGCTCAACGATGCGCTTGCCCGCGTTAAGGAACAGCTGCTTACGGTCGGCGTGGGTCGCCAGCAGCGAGCCGTTGCCCGGCTGAGACAGGCCCAGCGCTTCGGTCAGGCAGTTCATGGAGTTGGCGGTGAACATCCCGGAACAGGAGCCGCAGGTCGGGCACGCGGAGCGCTCCACCTGGTCGCTCTGCTCGTCAGAGACTTTCGGGTCCGCGCCCTGGATCATCGCATCGACCAGGTCGAGCTTGATGATTTTGTCGGAGAGCTTGGTTTTCCCCGCTTCCATTGGGCCACCAGAGACGAAGATCACCGGAATGTTCAGGCGCAGGGAAGCCATCAGCATCCCCGGGGTGATTTTGTCGCAGTTGGAGATACAGACCATCGCATCGGCGCAGTGGGCATTAACCATGTACTCCACCGAGTCGGCGATCAGCTCGCGCGACGGCAGTGAATAGAGCATCCCCCCGTGGCCCATTGCGATACCGTCATCCACCGCAATGGTGTTGAACTCTTTCGCCACGCCGCCGGAGGCTTCGATTTGCTCGGCAACCAGCTTACCGAGATCGCGCAGGTGCACGTGGCCCGGCACAAACTGGGTGAAGGAGTTCACCACGGCGATAATTGGCTTGCCGAAATCGGCGTCGGTCATTCCGGTGGCGCGCCACAGTGCGCGGGCACCCGCCATATTACGGCCGTGGGTGGTGGTGGCTGAACGATACTTAGGCATGCTTTATTTACTCCCGTCTGACTATTTAATGGGACGGTGCGTGCCGTCCCAAATTTATATTTAGTGATTAACCTGATCCAACCAGCCGTATTTGTCTTCTGTTTCGCCGGTGAACAGGCCGAAGAAGGCTTGCTGAATGCGTTTGGTGACCGGGCCACAGCGGCCTTCGCCCACCTGAATGCCATCGACGCTACGCACCGGCGTAATTTCAGCCGCGGTACCGGACATGAACACTTCGTCAGCCAGGTACAGGGATTCGCGGGACAGTACCTGCTCGCGCACTTCGATACCCAGATCTTTTGCCAGCTTGATGATGGCGTCGCGGGTGATGCCCGGCAGCGCGGACGAGGTGAACGGCGGGGTGAACAGAATGCCGTCTTTCACTTCAAACAGGTTTTCGCCCGCACCTTCGGAGATGTAGCCATTCACATCCAGCGCGATACCTTCCTGATAGCCGTGACGGCGCGCTTCGCTGCCGACCAGCAGTGAGGAAAGGTAGTTACCGCCCGCTTTAGCCGCAGTCGGGATAGTGTTTGGCGCCACGCGGTTCCAGGAAGAAACCATTGCGTCGATCCCCTGATCCAGCGCTTCCGCGCCCAGGTAGGCGCCCCACGGGAACGCAGCAATGATCACATCGGTGTTATAGCCAGCGGGCGGGTTGACGCCCATGCCAACATCACCCACGAAGACCAGCGGACGAATATAGGCGCTGGTCAGTTTGTTCTGGCGAATCACCTCGCGGCAGGCTTCCATCAGCTCATCAACGCTTTGGGAGACCGGGAAACGATAAATTTTGGCTGAGTCATGCAGACGCTGCATGTGTTCGCGATGGCGGAACACCACTGGCCCTTTGTGAGAGTCGTAGCAACGGATCCCTTCAAACACGGAGGTGCCGTAGTGCAGCGCGTGGGACATCACGTGAACTTTCGCGTCTTCCCAGCGAACCATCTCACCATTGAACCAAATGTAATCAGCTTTTTTTGTCGTCATTTTTTCGTCCTGTCACGCTTAAGCGCGGATTTGTTGTGATGTGGTTGTGCTCTGGCAGATGGCAACATGGGCAACGTCTACCAGTTTTGATAACTGACTAAACAGTAAGTCGACCGGCCGCGGGCTGGCAACGGTTAATTCGATACTGATGTTCTGCGCGTCGGTGGCCGTTTCCATATTCATAGAGCAAATCTGAAAGCCACGGTGGCGAACCACGCGCAATACGCGTTCTAACGTTTCCGGGTTGAAGCGAGCCTGCACGGCGACCTGATGTTGCATCATGATAAGTTCTCCAGCATTTGTGAGTTACTGGCACCGGGCGGTACCAACGGCCAGACGTTCTCAAGCTCGTCGATTGAGACATGAAGCAGGTATGGCCCTTCGCTTGACAGCATGGTGTCGAGTGCCGCTTCAACCTGGTCTTTACGGGTGATGTGCTGGCCAGGAATGCCGAAGGCGCTGGCCAGGGTGAGGAAATCGGGGTTATCGGTCAGGGTCGTTTCGCTGTAACGCTCCTGGAAGAACAGCTGCTGCCACTGGCGAACCATGCCTAAACGCTGGTTATCGAGCAAGACGATCTTCAGCGGTAACTGCTTACGCTTCACGGTGCCGAGCTCCTGGACGTTCATCATGAAGGAGCCGTCACCGGAGATACAGATAACGGTATCGTTCGGGCGGGCAACCTGCGCGCCAACGGCTGCTGGCAGACCGAAGCCCATCGTGCCTAAGCCGCTCGAGGTGATAAAGTTCTCCGGGCGGGTGTAGGTCATGTGCTGGGCTGACCACATCTGATGCTGGCCGACATCCGTCGTTACCACGCTGTCTGCGGGTTTACGGTCTGACAGCTGTTTCAACAGCAGCGGCGCATAGATGGCGTCGCCTGGGTGATCGTAACGCCACGCGTGTTCAGTACGCATATCAGCGGTGTGCTGACGCCATGGGTTGATATCCAGCGGCTGCTCCAGCGCCGGTAACAGCGCGTTAAGATCGCCCTGCAACGCGACATGCGCCTGACGCAGTTTGCTCATCTCCGCCGGGTCGATGTCCATATGGATCACTTTGGCGTTCGGCGCGAAGGTATTCAGCTTGCCGGTAACGCGGTCGTCAAAACGTGCGCCGACGGCGATAAGCAAGTCGCATTCCTGCACCGCCAGGTTTGCCGCTTTGGTACCATGCATCCCCAGCATGCCGAGGTAGTACGGGTAATCTGCCTCTACCGCACCGAGACCTTTCAGCGTGCAGGTGGCGGGCATTTGCGTGGTCGCAATGAACGCGCGAAGCGCCGGAACAGCCTGCGCCATGCCCACGCCGCCGCCTACGTACAGCATCGGTTGTTTGGCCTGCGCCATCATCTGACGCGCCTCTTCCACCTCTGCATGCGGGAACGCATTATCGCTTTCCACGGTAGAGAAATGCGGCTCCAGATCGCCGAGTGCAACCTGGATATCTTTCGGGATATCAACCAGAACCGGGCCAGGACGGCCAGAGCTGGCAACCTCGAACGCTTCGGCCATCACCCGCGGCAGCTCTTCGAGAGACTGAACGAGGAAGCTGTGTTTGGTGCAGGCCAGCGATAAACCGAGCACATCCACTTCCTGGAAGGCATCGGTGCCGATGAACGGAGAGGCCACCTGGCCGGTGATCGCCACCACGGGTACGGAATCGAGCAGCGCGTCAGCCAGGCCGGTGATCAGGTTCGTTGCGCCCGGACCGGAGGTGGCCATACAGACGCCGGTTTTACCGGTCGCACGGGCATAACCGATGGCGGCCATCGCTGCGCCCTGCTCGTGTCGGCACAACAGGTGTTCCACGCCGCCGTCATACAGTGCATCGTAAATCGGCATAATTGCGCCACCCGGATAACCGAATACGGTTTCGACTCCCTGCGCGCGCAACGCATGTACTACCCATTGTGCCCCATTCATAGTTAGTTCCCCGTCATAAATCTGGAGAAACAGAATTTTGTGCTAGTCGTCATTCTCTGCTCCTCATTTAAGTTTTTTAGTCATAAAAAAACCCCCGGACCTTTCGGTGCGGGGGTCTTAGTTCGTTAAGGCTTGATTTCTAAGCCTTTCCTCGTCCAAGTGCAGCCCCGCACGGTGGGATAATAATCACCACCACGCTAATCACGACCAGGCTAATCACTCGTAGAAGGGCTGTCATTTTCAGTTCTTTTTGCATCTTGTTCGAAGGAATACCTAAAGAGTTACCACAGATATTTCATCTGACACAAGATTTTTTTATGACCTATATCTGTAGCATGCGAACTATTTCTTTCAAAATCGTTGTTTTATATAGGGAAAAAATAGAAATGAAGATTTTTCATTTTTTTGTCCTGCTTCATCCGGCAAGGCGCGCATGATTTCTTTTCTGCGAGGCCGACTCCACCGACATGTAAGGATTACATTTTGCCGCTAAAAGGCTGGAACGAGCGCCGTAATTCAGTGAATTAGTGCTAAACAGGAAAAAATGATGCTGGCATAGTCACCGCCAAGGAGGGCTTATGTCACTGTCAGTTGTTTATACACGCGCGGCCATCGGCGTGAAGGCACCGCTTATTTCTGTAGAGGTTCATTTAAGTAATGGACTGCCCGGACTGACGCTGGTCGGCTTACCAGAAACGACCGTTAAAGAGGCGAGGGATCGCGTGCGCAGCGCAATTATTAATAGCGGTTATGCTTTTCCGGCGAAGAAGATCACCATTAACCTTGCGCCCGCCGATTTGCCAAAGGAGGGAGGGCGATATGATTTACCTATTGCTATAGCGCTTCTCGCGGCTTCTGAACAGCTCAATACGCCAGGGCTAAGCTCGTGTGAGTTCGTGGGTGAATTAGCGCTTACAGGCGCGTTAAGAGGCGTTCCCGGAGCAATCTCGGGTGCGCTTGAAGCCATACGCGCGGGAAGACAAATCATTGTGGCCAATGAAAATGCCTCTGAAGTAAGCCTTATCGCCGAAAAGGGGTGTCTTGTCGCGGGACATTTGCAAGAGGTTTGCGCCTGGCTGGAAGGCCGACACGAGCTTGCCGAGCCGCAGGAGAATGACGAGGTGGCGCCAGCTTCGCCCGAGGATCTCAGCGATATTATGGGTCAGGAACAGGGTAAACGGGCGTTAGAGATAACGGCCGCGGGTGGGCATAACCTGTTACTGATAGGTCCGCCAGGCACGGGGAAAACGATGCTGGCGAGCAGATTGAGCGGCCTGTTGCCACCCCTCAATAATCATGAAGCACTGGAAAGCGCCGCGATATTTAGCCTGGTCAGTTCTACGTCGCTGCATAAACAGTGGCGCCGCCGTCCTTTCCGCTCTCCACACCACAGTGCGTCTCTTACCGCGATGGTGGGCGGGGGTTCGATCCCCGGACCGGGTGAAATCTCACTGGCGCACAACGGCATTTTGTTTCTGGATGAATTGCCAGAGTTTGAACGCCGCGTGCTGGATGCATTGCGGGAGCCGATTGAATCCGGCGAAATCCATTTGTCTCGTACACGGGCCAAAATAAGCTACCCTGCGCAGTTTCAGCTGGTCGCCGCGATGAACCCTAGCCCTACGGGTCATTATCAGGGCAATCATAACCGCTGTACGCCGGAGCAGACGCTGCGCTATCTGAGTAAGCTGTCTGGCCCCTTCCTCGACCGTTTTGATTTATCTCTCGAGATCCCCCTGCCCCCGCCCGGTCTGCTGAGGCAAACCGGTATTAGGGGCGAAAGCTCAGCAACTGTGCGTGAACGGGTTATTGCGGCGCAGGCGCGGCAGTATGCTCGTCAGAACAGGCTGAATGCCCGGCTGGATAACAGCGGGATCCGACAGTTTTGTTCTCTCAACGCTGAAGATGCAGGCTGGCTGGAAGAGACACTGACGCGGTTTGGGCTATCCATTCGCGCGTGGCAGCGTTTGTTGAAAGTAGCGCGCACGGTCGCCGACGTGGAGGGCTGCCCCGGAATAGAGAGGCGGCATTTGCAGGAGGCATTAAGTTATCGTGCGATCGATCGGCTGCTGTTGCATCTGCAAAAAATGCTGGCATAAAAAAAGGGGCCGTAGCCCCTTCTCTTCTTAATCGTCAGACTCGGTGTAGTCTTCTGCACCTTCCATCTGCGGCTTACCGCCAGACAGCGTATGGAAACGCTTAGGACGCTTAATGCGAGCCATATACTTGATCCATACACGTTCTGCATCAGACTGCGGCTCACGCTCACCACGGCAAACAGAGACAAACTGTTTTTCATCTTCGGTTGCCGGTTCACGTTTACCCAGATCCAGCTCGTTAAAGGCATAACCATGGCGCTCAAGAAGTTGAGCTTCTTTGATAGTGAAATCGCCGTGACGAGAGAACCCGCGCGGGTAATGTTTATTGTCGAAAAAACGATTAGTCGTCGTAAAGCTTTCCGCCATCCTACACGCTCCTAATTCTTTGGCCGAGCTATTTATGGCGCGGAGTATTAGTTACGCTTGACAGAGTGTAAAACAAAACATTTAAATCATAACGACAAATAATTTTGTGGAGAAAGATGTGGATACGGAATTGCTAAAAACTTTCCTCGAAGTGAGCAGAACGCGACACTTTGGGCGAGCAGCTGAAGCCCTCTACCTGACGCAGTCAGCAGTCAGTTTTCGTATTCGACAGCTGGAAAATCAACTGGGTGTGAACCTTTTTACCCGCCATCGCAACAATATTCGTTTAACTCCGGCTGGTGAAAAGTTGTTGCCTTATGCAGAAACCCTGATGAATACCTGGCAGGCAGCGCGAAAGGAGGTTGCGCACACCTCCCGGCATAATGAATTCTCGATTGGTGCCAGCGCTTCACTATGGGAATGCATGCTCAGCCAGTGGCTTATGCGGCTATATCGCACACACAATCATCTGCAATTTGAGGCGAGGATTGCGCAACGTCAGTCGCTGGTTAAGCAACTCCACGAGCGGCAGCTTGATCTGCTGATCACCACAGAAGCCCCCAAGATGGACGAATTTAGCAGCCAGATTGTTGGACAGTTTAGCCTGGCGCTCTATGCATCGGAGCCTGCAATGATGAAGGCCGACCTGAATTATTTACGCCTGGAATGGGGGCCTGATTTTCAGCAACACGAGACGGGGTTAATTGCCAGCGATGATATCCCGCAGCTCACGACAAGCTCAGCGGAGATCGCATGCCAGCATCTTCCCGCATTGAAAGGCTGTACCTGGTTACCTGTTCGCTGGGCGGATAATAAACCCGCACTCCATGTTGTCACCGATTCGACAACGCTCTCCAGGCCGCTGTATGCCATTTGGCTGCAAAACAGCGATAAGCAGTCACAGATAAAAGATCTGTTAAAAACCAGCATACTGGATTAACGCAACAGCCTGCGGAAACGCAGGCTGCTTATTCTTCAGGAAGGTGTTGAGCTGTTTTGCAGGCAAAAAAAATCCTTTGCCGAAGCAAAGGATTCTATATGGCAGGGGCGGAGAGACTCGAACTCGCGACACCCGGTTTTGGAGACCGGTGCTCTACCAACTGAGCTACGCCCCTAAAGTTTTTGCCATTAAGCCTGCCGGAAGGGCAGGCTTAATGTCTTAATAAGTGGCGGAACGGACGGGACTCGAACCCGCGACCCCCTGCGTGACAGGCAGGTATTCTAACCGACTGAACTACCGCTCCACCGAATACTTCTGTAACCACCGGATTAATGCACCGGCTTACTACTTAATTTGATGCCTGGCAGTTCCCTACTCTCACATGGGGAGACCCCACACTACCATCGGCGCTACGGCGTTTCACTTCTGAGTTCGGCATGGGGTCAGGTGGGACCACCGCGCTAAAGCCGCCAGGCAAATTCTGTTAATCTGTATCAGGCTGAAAATCTTCTGTCTCTTCGCCAAAACACCTTCGGCGTTGTAAGGTTAAGCCTCACGGTTCATTAGTATCGGTTAGCTCAACGCATCGCTGCGCTTACACACCCGACCTATCAACGTCGTCGTCTTCAACGTTCCTTCAGGAGACTTAAAGTCTCAGGGAGAACTCATCTCGGGGCAAGTTTCGTGCTTAGATGCTTTCAGCACTTATCTCTTCCGCATTTAGCTACCGGGCAGTGCCATTGGCATGACAACCCGAACACCAGTGATGCGTCCACTCCGGTCCTCTCGTACTAGGAGCAGCCCCCCTCAATTCTCCAGCGCCCACGGCAGATAGGGACCGAACTGTCTCACGACGTTCTAAACCCAGCTCGCGTACCACTTTAAATGGCGAACAGCCATACCCTTGGGACCTACTTCAGCCCCAGGATGTGATGAGCCGACATCGAGGTGCCAAACACCGCCGTCGATATGAACTCTTGGGCGGTATCAGCCTGTTATCCCCGGAGTACCTTTTATCCGTTGAGCGATGGCCCTTCCATTCAGAACCACCGGATCACTATGACCTGCTTTCGCACCTGCTCGCGCCGTCACGCTCGCAGTCAAGCTGGCTTATGCCATTGCACTAACCTCCTGATGTCCGACCAGGATTAGCCAACCTTCGTGCTCCTCCGTTACTCTTTGGGAGGAGACCGCCCCAGTCAAACTACCCACCAGACACTGTCCGCAACCCGGGTAACGGGTCTACGTTAGAACACCAGCCATTAAAGGGTGGTATTTCAAGGTTGGCTCCACGCAGACTGGCGTCCACGCTTCAAAGCCTCCCACCTATCCTACACATCAAGGACCAGTGTTCAGTGTCAAGCTATAGTAAAGGTTCACGGGGTCTTTCCGTCTTGCCGCGGGTACACTGCATCTTCACAGCGAGTTCAATTTCACTGAGTCTCGGGTGGAGACAGCCTGGCCATCATTACGCCATTCGTGCAGGTCGGAACTTACCCGACAAGGAATTTCGCTACCTTAGGACCGTTATAGTTACGGCCGCCGTTTACCGGGGCTTCGATCAAGAGCTTCGCGTTGCCGCTAACCCCATCAATTAACCTTCCGGCACCGGGCAGGCGTCACACCGTATACGTCCACTTTCGTGTTTGCACAGTGCTGTGTTTTTAATAAACAGTTGCAGCCAGCTGGTATCTTCGACTGATTTCAGCTCCGCCCGCAGGGGCTTCACCTACACATCAGCGTGCCTTCTCCCGAAGTTACGGCACCATTTTGCCTAGTTCCTTCACCCGAGTTCTCTCAAGCGCCTTGGTATTCTCTACCTGACCACCTGTGTCGGTTTGGGGTACGATTTCGTGTTACCTGATGCTTAGAGGCTTTTCCTGGAAGCAGGGCATTTATCACTTCAGCACCGTAGTGCCTCGTCATCACACCTCAGCGTTAACAAGGTACCGGATTTACCTGGAACCTCCGCCTACATGCTTAAACCGGGACAACCGTCGCCCGGCTGACATAGCCTTCTCCGTCCCCCCTTCGCAGTAACACCAAGTACAGGAATATTAACCTGTTTCCCATCGACTACGCCTTTCGGCCTCGCCTTAGGGGTCGACTCACCCTGCCCCGATTAACGTTGGACAGGAACCCTTGGTCTTCCGGCGAGCGGGCTTTTCACCCGCTTTATCGTTACTTATGTCAGCATTCGCACTTCTGATACCTCCAGCATGCCTCACAGCACACCTTCAACGGCTTACAGAACGCTCCCCTACCCAACAACACATAGTGTCGCTGCCGCAGCTTCGGTGCATGGTTTAGCCCCGTTACATCTTCCGCGCAGGCCGACTCGACCAGTGAGCTATTACGCTTTCTTTAAATGATGGCTGCTTCTAAGCCAACATCCTGGCTGTCTGTGCCTTCCCACATCGTTTCCCACTTAACCATGACTTTGGGACCTTAGCTGGCGGTCTGGGTTGTTTCCCTCTTCACGACGGACGTTAGCACCCGCCGTGTGTCTCCCGTGATAACATTCTTCGGTATTCGTAGTTTGCATCGGGTTGGTAAGCCGGGATGGCCCCCTAGCCGAAACAGTGCTCTACCCCCGAAGATGAATTCACGAGGCGCTACCTAAATAGCTTTCGGGGAGAACCAGCTATCTCCCGGTTTGATTGGCCTTTCACCCCCAGCCACAGGTCATCCGCTAATTTTTCAACATTAGTCGGTTCGGTCCTCCAGTTAGTGTTACCCAACCTTCAACCTGCCCATGGCTAGATCACCGGGTTTCGGGTCTATACCCTGCAACTTAACGCCCAGTTAAGACTCGGTTTCCCTTCGGCTCCCCTATACGGTTAACCTTGCTACAGAATATAAGTCGCTGACCCATTATACAAAAGGTACGCAGTCACCCCATAAAGAGGCTCCCACTGCTTGTACGTACACGGTTTCAGGTTCTTTTTCACTCCCCTCGCCGGGGTTCTTTTCGCCTTTCCCTCACGGTACTGGTTCACTATCGGTCAGTCAGGAGTATTTAGCCTTGGAGGATGGTCCCCCCATATTCAGACAGGATACCACGTGTCCCGCCCTACTCTTCGAGTTCACAGCATGTGCATTTTCGTGTACGGGACTATCACCCTGTACCGTCGGACTTTCCAGACCGTTCCACTAACACACAAGCTGATTCAGACTCCGGGCTGCTCCCCGTTCGCTCGCCGCTACTGGGGGAATCTCGGTTGATTTCTTTTCCTCGGGGTACTTAGATGTTTCAGTTCCCCCGGTTCGCCTCGTTAACCTATGTATTCAGTTAACGATAGTGCAACGGATTGCACTGGGTTTCCCCATTCGGACATCGCCGGGTCAAAGGTTCATATCACCTCGCCGGCGCTTTTCGCAGATTAGCACGTCCTTCATCGCCTCTGACTGCCAGGGCATCCACCGTGTACGCTTAGTCGCTTAACCTCACAACCCGAAGATGTTTCACTTCTGATTGCGAAAATTTGAGAGACTCGAACACACATGAGCTGTGTGTCGTTTCAATTTTCAGCTTGATCCAGATTTTTAAAGAGCAAAACTTCGCAGTGCACCTTTTCAGGTTCACTCTGAAGTTTTCTTGTGTTCGCAGTAAAAGATGGTGGAGCTATGCGGGATCGAACCGCAGACCTCCTGCGTGCAAGGCAGGCGCTCTCCCAGCTGAGCTATAGCCCCATCGTAGTCACCTCTGTACCGGTAATTTTTGTTGAGGCAAGGCGTGGTGACACGAAGCATACTTATGTATGTGAGTGTCGCCGCAACGCAGCATCAGCAAAAATTTGGTAGGCCTGAGTGGACTTGAACCACCGACCTCACCCTTATCAGGGGTGCGCTCTAACCACCTGAGCTACAAGCCTGTAGAGGTTTTTTACTGCTGTTTTTCATCAGACAATCTGTGTGAGCACTACAAAGGCAGGTTCTTTAAGGTAAGGAGGTGATCCAACCGCAGGTTCCCCTACGGTTACCTTGTTACGACTTCACCCCAGTCATGAATCACAAAGTGGTAAGCGCCCTCCCGAAGGTTAAGCTACCTACTTCTTTTGCAACCCACTCCCATGGTGTGACGGGCGGTGTGTACAAGGCCCGGGAACGTATTCACCGTGGCATTCTGATCCACGATTACTAGCGATTCCGACTTCATGGAGTCGAGTTGCAGACTCCAATCCGGACTACGACGCACTTTATGAGGTCCGCTTGCTCTCGCGAGGTCGCTTCTCTTTGTATGCGCCATTGTAGCACGTGTGTAGCCCTACTCGTAAGGGCCATGATGACTTGACGTCATCCCCACCTTCCTCCAGTTTATCACTGGCAGTCTCCTTTGAGTTCCCGGCCTAACCGCTGGCAACAAAGGATAAGGGTTGCGCTCGTTGCGGGACTTAACCCAACATTTCACAACACGAGCTGACGACAGCCATGCAGCACCTGTCTCAGAGTTCCCGAAGGCACCAATCCATCTCTGGAAAGTTCTCTGGATGTCAAGAGTAGGTAAGGTTCTTCGCGTTGCATCGAATTAAACCACATGCTCCACCGCTTGTGCGGGCCCCCGTCAATTCATTTGAGTTTTAACCTTGCGGCCGTACTCCCCAGGCGGTCGACTTAACGCGTTAGCTCCGGAAGCCACGCCTCAAGGGCACAACCTCCAAGTCGACATCGTTTACGGCGTGGACTACCAGGGTATCTAATCCTGTTTGCTCCCCACGCTTTCGCACCTGAGCGTCAGTCTTTGTCCAGGGGGCCGCCTTCGCCACCGGTATTCCTCCAGATCTCTACGCATTTCACCGCTACACCTGGAATTCTACCCCCCTCTACAAGACTCTAGCCTGCCAGTTTCGAATGCAGTTCCCAGGTTGAGCCCGGGGATTTCACATCCGACTTGACAGACCGCCTGCGTGCGCTTTACGCCCAGTAATTCCGATTAACGCTTGCACCCTCCGTATTACCGCGGCTGCTGGCACGGAGTTAGCCGGTGCTTCTTCTGCGGGTAACGTCAATCGACAAGGTTATTAACCTTATCGCCTTCCTCCCCGCTGAAAGTACTTTACAACCCGAAGGCCTTCTTCATACACGCGGCATGGCTGCATCAGGCTTGCGCCCATTGTGCAATATTCCCCACTGCTGCCTCCCGTAGGAGTCTGGACCGTGTCTCAGTTCCAGTGTGGCTGGTCATCCTCTCAGACCAGCTAGGGATCGTCGCCTAGGTGAGCCGTTACCCCACCTACTAGCTAATCCCATCTGGGCACATCCGATGGCAAGAGGCCCGAAGGTCCCCCTCTTTGGTCTTGCGACGTTATGCGGTATTAGCTACCGTTTCCAGTAGTTATCCCCCTCCATCAGGCAGTTTCCCAGACATTACTCACCCGTCCGCCACTCGTCAGCGAAGCAGCAAGCTGCTTCCTGTTACCGTTCGACTTGCATGTGTTAGGCCTGCCGCCAGCGTTCAATCTGAGCCATGATCAAACTCTTCAATTTAAAAGTTTGATGCTCAATGAATTAAACTTCGTAATGAATTACGTGTTCACTCGTTGAGACTTGGTATTCATTTAGTGTCCGAGGACATTAAGAATCCATGTCACTTTGAGTGCCCACACAGATTGTCTGATAAATTGTTAAAGAGCAGTTGCAACGCGGCTTTCAGCTCATCGTTGCGAGGTCCCGTATATTACGTTTTCCTCATTCAGAGTCAAGCAATTATTTTCACTTTTCTCTGTTGGCGTTCATCTCTGAACCCCGCTGTCCCGGCGGCTTGTAAGCCGTTGTTCCGTGTCAGTGGAGGCGCATTATAGGGAGTTCTCCGACGTTGACAACCCCTCTTTGAAAAAAAACGTTCAACCGTCTCTTTTTTGCTCAAAACCGTGCTACAGCGCCAGTTTTTCGAGCGTTTCGAAGCCATAACGACGTAAAACGGGCAAAAGTTGTTCGGTTTCTTTTGTTATCGCCATACAGAAAGCGATGTTCGCATCCGCTGATTTCGCATCCGGCGCCTCGTGTTCCAGCAGCCAGGCCGTCCGACGCGCAATCGCAGCACCGGAATCCACCAGCCGGGTCCCTTCAGGCAGAACCTTTAACAGCTCTTCCTGTAATAGCGGGAAATGGGTGCAGCCAAGAACAACCGTATCCGGTGGTTCCTGCATCCGCAGCCATGGACGCAAAATACGACGCAGCTCTTCAAGCGATACCGTCTCGCCGTGCAGTTTCGCTTCCGCCATTTCCACCAGCTCCGCGGAGCCGAGCATGGCGATCTGGCATTCATTGGCAAAGCGCTCTATAAGCTCACGCGTATAAGGACGTTTTACCGTACCGCGCGTAGCCAGCAACCCCACAATGCCGTTCGCCGTCAGACGCGCCGCAGGTTTGATTGCCGGAACAACGCCCACAACCGGGAACGGGAATTTTTCGCGCAGGGCAGGAAGAGAGACCGTGCTTGCCGTATTACAGGCAATGACCGCCAGCGCCAGGGGATAACGCTTTTGTACCGCGGTGACGATTTCAACCACGCGCTCAACAATAAAGTCTTCACTCTTTTCCCCATACGGGAACGCGACGTTATCGAAGGCGTAGATGTAATGGAGATCCGGCAGGAGCTGCCGAATCTCATCATAGACCGACAGCCCACCGACGCCGGAATCAAACACCAGCACGGTGGGACGCGGATCAGAAGGTGTAGCTGCCAGACAAGGTGTATTCCCGTCCTGCAGTTTGGTAGCCATAAACTGTCTCGTAATCTTTATCGAACAGGTTGGCTATTTTACCACGAACTGTGAGATGAGAGGTGACAGGATATGAAACCGCGACGTCCCACAGGCTGACGCCGCCCATTTTCACGCGTTCTGTGGCGTAGGTATTCGGATCAACGGCAACGTCATAGCGAGTGCCCAGATAACGGTACGCCAGATTCCAGTCGAGATCCCACACCTGCCAGTCAAGCTGATACTTAACCTGTTGCTTTGAGCGACGAGCCAGGACTTCGTTAGTTTTCGCATTACGCGGGTCGACGTAGTCGTAAGAAATCTGATGCCCTACCGGGCCAGTGTCGAACTGGGCCGTCGCCTCGATTCCTTTAATACGGGCTTCATCGACGTTGTAATAACGGTAAGTCCGCGGGTCGCTATTAATGAGGTTATCGATATCATTACGATAGCCCGTCACACGCCAGTTTACCGGCCCCGTCAGACCTTCAAAGCCACCTTCCCACTGCTTACTCTCTTCTGGCTTCAGATCCGGATTACCGTAATCTTTACTGTGGATCTGGCTCATGGTCGGTGCTTTATACGCTGTACCGTAAGAACCGATGATGCGATACCCCTCGATGAACTCCCATGCGGCGCTGGTCTGCCAGGTGGCGTGATTGCCAAAATTAGAGTTATCGTCATTACGCGCCGCCGCTTCCAGCGTCACGCTGTTGAACTGCTGCATCGCCGAAAGGAACACGCCGGTATTACGTTGTTCGTAACCTTTTTCCAGATAGCCCGTACCCGCCTGGGTTTTCTGCTTCTGCCAGTCCAGACCCGCGCCGATATTGCCGTGACCCACTTCAACCGTATTCAGCCACTGGGTGGTGTACTGCTTCACGTCATCCATGGTTGCGGAGTCAGCGTAGCGGCCTTTTTTCGGATCATAGTTCTGATCTTTGCTACGGCCATACCCTGCCACCAGCTGTGACTGGAAAATACCCTGGTTATAGCGCAACCCGGTGTCCCAATTCTGGCTGTAAACCTGACGCGTGTCCGGCCGCCCATCAATGCCGGTCGCACCATAGTGATCGTAACCGTCATACGCGGAGCGGTTATCGTAGCCAAAGCCACGGAAGAACCCACTGACGCTGTCGGTAAACTGCTGCTCCACCGAGCCAAATAGCGATTTACTCATAAAACCATCGCGGTCTGGCTGGCGCGGGGCATCTTTTGCGGCAATATCAAAACCACGGGTATAGGTATAATCACCGGCCATGGTGATTTTGGTTTTATCGAACACCTGCTGGAAGGCACCGTTATAGTTTTGATACCCCTTTGAACCGACACCCGCAGAAATTTCTGCACCCGGCTTGTCGCGCCCGGTAATGATGTTAATCACACCGCCAATCGCGTCGGAGCCATACAGCGCCGAACGTGGGCCGCGAATGTACTCAATACGCTGAATCAGCGACGTCGGAATTTGGCTTAAATCGGGAACATTGCTGATCCCGGCATTATTCAGGGGGATACCATCAATCAGTACCAGAACATGGCGGGATTCCGTACCGCGAATAAACGTTGAAGAGGTTGACCCCATCCCGCCGCTTTGTGCGATGTCCACACCCGGCAGGCGTGACATGATTTCCACAACACTCGTTGCCTGCCAGCGTTCAATATCCTCACGGGTCACGACGGAGGTCGGAGCCAGAACGGTTTTTGCTGGTTGTTCGAAACGGTTTGCTGTCACCACCAACGAGTCGGCGCTTTCCTGCGCCCAGCCCGAAAATGCCGTGACGGAAAACGCCGTCAACAGCGATACTTTTTTAATCATTGTTAAAGCATCCACAATATAAGAAGGATGCCGCAGGCCTCATCGATAGCACGCGATGATGAAACCAAATGCGACGTGATCCCGGCAGGTCTTCGGGCTGGGTGGCGTTATACGGATGAAGACTTCCCATTTTCACAGTGTCTACAACTCTCATCCCGCCAGTCTTTACCGCTGCGCGTCAGCTCCAGATTTGCACTGGATTCCCTTTTCACTCTCAGGAGACCGGAAACAGAATGCTACAATTAGACACGTATAGATGTCCAGATAGCTATTAGCCATTAAATCTGGACATCCACTGCACAATCCCTACAATCCCCGCGTAATTCTTTATCACTCAGGACGCATCATGACCCCCGAACACCTCCCGACAGAACAGTACGACGCACAGCTGGCAGAAAAAGTTGTCCGCCTGCAAAGTATGATGACGCCTTTCAACGCGCCGGTTCCCGAGGTGTTTCGTTCTCCGGTCAGCCACTACCGTATGCGCGCTGAGTTCCGCATCTGGCACGATGGCGATGACCTGTACCACATCATTTTCGATCAGCAGACGAAATCCCGCATTCGCGTAGACAGTTTTCCGGCGGCGAGTGAGCTCATCAACCAGCTGATGACGCTAATGATCGACGGTGTACGCAACAATCCGGTGCTGCGCAACAAGCTGTTCCAGATTGACTACCTGACCACCCAAAGCAATCAGGCCATTGTTTCTCTGCTCTATCACAAAGCGCTGACCGACGAGTGGCGCGAGCAGGCAGAAGCCCTGCGCGATGCGCTGCGCGCGCAGAACATCAACGTGCACCTGATTGGCCGCGCGACCAAAACCAAAATCATGCTGGACCAGGATTACATCGACGAGCGTCTGCCGGTAGCAGGTAAAGAGATGGTTTACCGTCAGGTAGAGAACAGCTTCACCCAGCCGAACGCCGCCATGAACGTGCAGATGCTTGAGTGGGCGCTGAAGGCGACAGAAGGGTCTAAGGGCGATCTGCTGGAGCTCTACTGCGGTAACGGCAACTTCTCGCTGGCGCTGGCGCGTAATTTCGAGCGCGTGCTGGCGACGGAAATCGCCAAACCGTCGGTGGCAGCCGCGCAGTACAACATCGCCGCTAACCATATTGATAACGTACAAATTATTCGTATGGCGGCAGAAGAATTTACCCAGGCGATGAACGGCGTACGCGAGTTTAACCGCCTGCAAGGGATTGATTTGAAGAGCTACCAGTGTGAGACAATTTTTGTCGATCCGCCGCGCAGTGGCCTGGACAGCGAAACCGAGAAGATGGTGCAGGCGTACCCGCGTATTTTGTACATCTCCTGTAACCCGGAGACGCTGTGCAAGAATCTGGAAACATTAAGCCAGACGCACAAGGTTGAACGTCTGGCGCTGTTCGATCAGTTCCCGTATACGCACCATATGGAGTGCGGCGTTTTACTTACCGCACGGTGATCTGTAGGCCGGATAAGCGTAGCGCCATCCGGCATTTTTTGGCAGATGGCGCTTCGCTTACCTGCCCTACAAATAATTCATTACTCCGGTAACTGGCTCTTGCGGCTACGCATGCGCGAGCCAATCCAGAACACCAGCGCCACAGACAGTACCGCAGGCAGGAAGTTAGAGCCAATATCCGGATACTCTGCGCGCACCACGGTGCTGTACAACAGTACACCCAGAATAAAACAGGCTGCGGCCAGTCCCGGTAACCCAACCGGCATGGTGCGGTTCAGATAACGTTGATGCAGGCAGTACACCGTCAGCACCAGCGCGATAATCGGGAAAATCGAGAACGGTACAATTGAGCTAAAAACCGCCGCAAACGTACCATTAATGGATAAGCCAGCGATCAATGCCAGCAACAGCGTTCCTTTATCCTGACCTGACTGTTTCATTACTCACCTTCACTCATCGTTTTGATGTGCCAACTTCTCTTGTTCACGGCGATACCAGTAGTACGCACCTTTAGAAATCATCCGCAGCTGCAATACCAGTCGCTCTTCGAGTTGCTTACGTTGTTCAATGCTGACATCCAGCGCTTCGGCACCCGCGCTGAAAACAATCGTCACCATCGCCTCGGCCTGTGCTTCAGTAAACGCACGCGGCATATGGTTTTCGAGTTCAAGATAGTCGGCAAGTTCCGCGATGAAATGCTGAATTTCACGCGCGACGGCGGCACGAAACGCGGCTGAAGTTCCGGAACGCTCACGCAACAGCAGGCGAAACGCGTTAGGGTTATTGCCGATAAATTCCATAAATGTCGACACGGAGGTGCGGATCACGCTGCCGCCTTTGGCGATACGCTGACGCGCCTGACGCATAAGCTGGCGCAGCATCAAACCGCTCTCGTCGACCATGGTCAGGCCCAGTTCATCCACATCACGGAAATGACGATAGAAGGACGTTGGCGCAATCCCGGCCTCGCGCGCCACTTCACGCAGGCTCAAACTGGCAAAACTCCGCTCAGCACTCAGTTGACTGAATGCGGCTTCCACCAGCGAACGCCGGGTTTTCTCTTTTTGTTGTGCTCTTACGCCCATCACGATAGTTGAATCCTTCCAAAGGCCCGTTGGCACTATACCAGAGAATAAAATTAATCTGTTTACCTGGCTTTGTGAATGATTGTTTACGGGCGGTTTGTGCTCCACTGCCCGAAAAAAGCACAACGATAATTGGGTTACCCTGGCAATGATGTTATGATTCTGTTGCTTTTATGTATAAGAACAGGTAAGCCTTGCCATGCCACATTCCTACGATTACGACGCAATAGTTATTGGTTCCGGCCCCGGCGGCGAAGGTGCTGCTATGGGTCTGGTAAAACAGGGAGCCAGAGTAGCGGTTATTGAGCGCTACCATAACGTCGGCGGCGGTTGCACCCACTGGGGCACCATCCCTTCGAAAGCCCTCCGCCACGCCGTTAGCCGCATTATCGAATTTAACCAGAACCCTCTTTACAGCGACCACTCCCGACTTCTTCGCTCCTCCTTTGCCGATATCCTGAATCACGCAGACACGGTCATTAACCAGCAGACGCGCATGCGTCAGGGTTTCTATGAGCGCAACCACTGTGAAATTCTGCAAGGGAACGCGCATTTTGTGGATGAACACACCCTGGCGCTAGAGTGCCACGACGGTTCGGTTGAGACGCTCACCGCTGAAAAATTTGTGATCGCCTGCGGCTCCCGTCCTTACCATCCGGCAGACGTGGATTTCTCGCACCCGCGCATTTACGACAGCGACTCCATCCTCAGCCTGCACCACGAGCCACGCCATGTGATCATCTACGGCGCGGGCGTGATTGGCTGTGAATATGCGTCGATCTTCCGGGGAATGGAGGTCAAAGTTGATCTGATCAACACCCGCGACCGGCTGCTGGCGTTCCTCGATCAGGAGATGTCAGATTCCCTCTCCTACCACTTCTGGAACAGCGGCGTGGTGATTCGCCACAACGAAGAGTACGAGAAAATCGAAGGCTGCGACGACGGTGTGATCATGCACCTGAAATCCGGTAAGAAGCTGAAGGCGGACTGCCTGCTGTACGCCAACGGCCGTACCGGCAACACGGATTCATTGCAGCTGGAGAATATCGGGCTTGAAACCGACAGCCGCGGTCAGCTCAAGGTCAACAGCATGTACCAGACTGCGCTGCCGCACGTTTACGCGGTCGGTGACGTGATTGGTTACCCAAGCCTGGCCTCCGCCGCGTACGATCAGGGCCGCATCGCAGCACAGGCGCTGGTGAAAGGTGAAGCGACGGCGCATCTGATTGAAGATATCCCGACGGGGATCTACACCATTCCGGAAATCAGCTCTGTCGGCAAAACCGAGCAGCAGCTGACGGCCATGAAGGTGCCTTACGAGGTGGGTCGTGCCCAGTTTAAACATCTGGCGCGGGCGCAAATCGTGGGGATGAGCGTAGGTACGCTGAAGATCCTGTTCCATCGCGAGACGAAAGAGATCCTCGGTATTCACTGCTTCGGTGAACGCGCGGCGGAAATCATTCATATCGGCCAGGCGATCATGGAGCAAAAAGGTGGTGGCAACACCATTGAGTACTTCGTTAACACCACCTTTAACTACCCGACCATGGCGGAAGCCTATCGGGTAGCTGCGCTGAACGGCTTAAACCGCCTGTTTTAACGCGCTGTCGAAATGGCCATCCATCGCACCCCGGATGGCCTCTGCCAGCTGCTCATAGCGGCTGCGCAGCGGTGACCCCGGACGATAAACCAGACCAATGGTGCGACGCGGCTCCGGCTTAATACACGGCAGATAGACCACGCCATCACGTTTACGCTCGTGCGGCACCGCCAGCGCAGGCAGCAGCGTAATACCGCTTCCCGCCGCCACCATATTACGCAGCGTTTCCAGGCTGGTTGCGCGGAAATGGGTATCTTCATCGGCACCCGCTTCGAAGCAGAAGCCCATCGCCTGATCGCGCAGACAGTGGCCATCTTCCAGCATCAGCAGCTTTTCCCCGGCCAGATCGGCCATCGGCACGCGATCGCGGTTCGCCCACGGGTGATCTTCATAGATCGCCAGCATCATCGGCTCATCGAACAGCGGTACTTCAATAAACGCTTCACTCTCTTTGACCAGCGCCAGGATCGCGCAGTCGAGCTTGCCACTGTCCAGCTGCGCCAGCAGCTGATGGGTTTGCGCTTCATGCAGGTACATTTCGAGTTTCGGGAACGTCTGGTGCAGCATCGGAATGATTTGCGGCAACAGGTACGGGCCAACGGTTGGGATCAGGCCAATATGCAGCGGGCCGGACATCGCTTCCCCCTGCTGGCTTGCCATTTCCTTGAGCACTTTGACCTCGCGCAGTACGGTGCGCGCCTGATCCACCAGCAGAAGACCTGCCTGCGTGAACAGTACCTTACGACTGGTGCGCTCCAGCAGCATCACGCCCAGCTCATCTTCCAGCTTGCGGATCTGACCGCTCAGCGTTGGCTGGCTGACGTGGCAGGAGTCTGCCGCGCGGCGAAAATGGCGATGCTCAGCTAACGCTACCAGGTATTCAAGATCACGAATATTCATTATTCATCCTCCGTCGCCACGATAGTTCATGGCGATAGATAGCATAGCAACGAACGATTATCCCTATCAAGCATTCTGTTGAATAATACATCACATAGACGAGGCGGCACGTGTTTGACCCTTGACGTCCCCGCACCGTCAGCGAGTTTCTCTCAAAACTCGAAAAACTAAAGCCAACGTGAACTTTTGCGGACCCCGTGGTCCGCTTTTTTTTGCGTAAAAAAAAGCCCAGCACTAAGCCAGGCTCCGTTTTTCTCCCTCTCCCTGTGGGAGAGGGCCGGGGTGAGGGCACCAGCCCGCACTATTCAAACCAACCGGTTTTTCGCATCCGCAATCGCCTGCGCTACCTGCTTCGGCGACACGCCACCTTTCGCTGCACGCTTATCCAGGCAGGATTGCAGGGCCAGAATCGGGTAGACATCATCCCCGATAACCGCGCTGAATTTTTGCAGGTCGGCAAGCGCCAGCTCTTCAAGGGCTTTACCCTGACGAATCGCTTCCACCACCGCTTCACCCACAATATGGTGCGCCTCGCGGAACGGTACGCCTTTCGCCACCAGGTAGTCCGCCAGCTCGGTAGAGTTAGCATACCCCTGCTGCGCCGCTTCCTGGCAGCGCGGACGTTTCACCTGAATGCCGTCCAGCACCAGCGCGCCCATATGCAGACAGTCCAGCCAGGTGTCGAGCGCGTCGAACAGCCCCTCTTTGTCTTCCTGCATGTCTTTGTTGTATGCCAGCGGCAGCCCTTTCAGGGTCATCATCATACCGGTCAGCGCGCCCTGCACACGGCCACACTTACCGCGGATCAGCTCCAGCGCATCCGGGTTTTTCTTCTGCGGCATCAGGGAGGAGCCGGACGTCACGCGGTCGGACAGCTCTACAAACCCGGCTTCGCCAGAGTTAAAGAAGATCAGGTCTTCGGCAAAGCGCGACAGGTGCACCATCCCGATAGAGGCATTCGAGAGCAGCTCCAGCACGTGGTCACGGTCAGAGACGCTGTCCAGGCTGTTGCGGGTGGCGGAGGCAAAGCCCAGCCAGCCTGCCAGCTGCTCACGGTCGATTTCATACGCCGTACCGGCCAGCGCGCCGCTGCCCAGCGGGCTGACGTCCAGACGCTTTAAGGTATCCTGTAAACGGCTCTCATCACGCGCCAGCATCTCAACGTAGGCCAGACACCAGTGCGCGAACGTCACTGGTTGCGCGCGTTGCAGGTGGGTATAACCCGGCATCACCGCATCCTGATTGCTCTGCGCGGTGTCCACCAGCGCGCTCTGCAACTGACGATTCGCCGCCAGCAGTTCGCCGACGGTCTCTTTGCACCACAGCTTCAGGTCGGTCGCCACCTGGTCATTACGGCTACGCCCGGTATGGAGCTTTTTACCCAACTGGCCGACTTTGTCGATCAGTTTGCCTTCCACCCAGCTGTGAATATCTTCGGCATCGCTCTGGAGGATTTGCTCCGGATCCAGACGCACCTCTTCCAGCAGGTTGTTCAGCGCCTCTTCCAGCTGCTGCTGTTCGTCTGCGGTCAGCACGCCAACGGTCACCAGCGCTTTGGACCAGGCCACAGAGCCGACAATATCCTGTTCGGCCAGGCGGTAGTCGAAGCGCAAAGAGTCGTTGAACTGTTTGAACCGCTGATCCGCTGCCTGTGTAAAACGCCCACCCCAAAGTGCCATAACGAATTTCCTTAATGATGATATTTTTGCCCGGTGGCGCTGCGCTTACCGGGCCTACAAAATTCACGTAGGCCGGATAAGCGAAGCGCCATCCGGCACAGAATCTTAAGCCAGAATACGCGTGCCAATCGGCGTGCCGTTAAACAGCGCCGGAAGCTGCTCTGCGTGACGCCAGGAGGCGATATCCACCGGGCGGCCCAGCGTGCGGGCCGCATCCAGCGCGGCGTTAACTTTAACGATCATGCCGTCGGTGATAATGCCCTGATCGATCAGCTGCTCGGCTTTTGCGGCGGTCATTTCCGCAATGCGCTGGCCTTTGCCGTCCAGAATGCCGCTCACGTCGGAGAGCAGGATCAGGTCTGCGCCCAGCGTTGCCGCCAGCGCCGTCGCCGCCTGGTCCGCATTGACGTTCATCAGTTCGCCCTCTTCGGTCACGCCGATTGAGCTCACCACCGGCAGGAAACCGCCTTCCAGCAGGGTGTTAATCAGCTCAGGCGAACCTGGCTGCGCCAGTCCAACATGGCCAAGCTCTTCGTCGAGCTGGGTCACTTTTACGCTATCGCCATCGCCCAGAAAGAGGCCAACGGAGGCGATATGGTGTTTCTTCGCCCACGCCAGCAGCGTTTTGTTCGCCGTTCCCGCCAGCGCGCCGGTAATGATGTCAATCTGATCCGCTGGCGTCACGCGCAGGCCATTTTTCTTTTTCACCGGCAGGTTGAGCCCTTTCATCAGCTCATCCACCACGCAACCGCCGCCGTGCACAATCACCAGCGGACGTTGGTGTGATTCGCGATAGTTCACCAGTGCGGTAAACAGGCGCTCCAGCGCTTCTTCGCTGTCCAGCAGTACACCACCGAGTTTGATAATTAATGGATTCATCATCACACCTTAAATAAGAGCCTGCGTTTCAGGGAAGCCGAAACGAATATTTGCACACTGCATTGCCTGTGCGGCAGCGCCTTTGAGTAAGTTATCTTCTGCGGCGACCACAATCAGATGCTCGCCCTGCACGGCAAAGCCGATGTCGCAGAACGGCAGGCCAACCACGTTTTTCAACGCCGGCACGCCTTTGTCATACAGGCGCACCAGCGGTTTATCCGCATACGCCTGCGTGAAGACCTCGCTCACCTGTTCTTTGGTCACACCCGGTTTCAGGCGGCAGGTAATGGTTTCGAGGATCCCTCGCGGGAAGCTGCCGAGGTGCGGGGTGAAAATCACGTCCGCGCCCAGATGGGTGGTGATTTCAGGGTGATGGCGGTGATTAAACACGCCATACGGCTGAAGGCTCACTTCGCAGAAGCTGTTGGAGATCGCCGCTTTGCGCCCGGCGCCGCTCACGCCACTGGTGGCGTTGATCACCGGCCACTGATGCAGATCCAGCAGACCGGCGTCGATCAGCGGCTTCAGGGAAAGCTGCGCCGCCGTCGGGTAGCAGCCCGGCACGGCAATCAGATCCGCTTCTTTCAGTTTGTCAGCGCTCCACTCCGCCAGGCCGTACACCGCTTTTTCGAGCAGATCCGGGTGCTGATGGGTGAAACCGTAATATTTTTCGTAGAACGCGCTGTCGTTAACGCGAAACGCGCCGGAGAGATCAAAGACCACGCAGCCAGCCGCTAAAAATTGCGGTGCCAGGTCGTGGCTAACTTCATGCGCCGTGGCTAAAAACACAACGTCAACGCCGTCGGTGAACTCGCTGATGTCAGACATGGGCTGCAAAGGCAAATCAACCACGCCCTTAAGCTGTGGATGCAAATCGGAAATTAACTTTCCGGCATCATTGCTTTGCGCTGACACGGTCAAAGCGGTTATGGTCATATGAGGGTGGCGATTTACGTAGCTTACAAGCTCTGCGCCCGCATAACCGCTAGCGCCTACAATCAGCGTATTCAACATCGGGTTCCTTTATGCTCAACGATAATGTATTTTTATTCACATTTATTGCATGAATATTGATACTATCACGACCTAAGGTGTGTCAACAATGAAAATGAACTTACCGCCATTTATCGAGATTTACCGCGCCCTGATTGCCACACCCTCCATCAGCGCGACGGAAGAAGCCCTGGATCAGAGCAATGAGTCTTTAATCAATCTGCTGGCGGGTTGGTTTAGCGATCTTGGGTTTAACGTTGAGGTTCAGCCCGTCCCCGGAACACGCCACAAATTTAACCTGCTCGCCAGTACCGGACATGGCGCGGGCGGCCTGCTGCTGGCTGGCCACACTGACACCGTGCCGTTTGATGATGGCCGCTGGACGCGCGATCCGTTCACGCTGACCGAACATGACAACAAACTCTACGGTTTGGGCACCGCCGACATGAAAGGCTTTTTCGCCTTTATCCTCGACGCGCTGCGTGACGTGGACGTGACAACCCTGAAAAAGCCGCTCTACATTCTGGCGACCGCCGATGAAGAGACCAGCATGGCGGGCGCACGTTATTTCTCTGAAAACACATCGATTCGTCCTGACTGCGCGATCATCGGCGAACCGACCTCTCTGCAACCGATTCGGGCGCACAAAGGCCATATTTCTACCGCGGTGCGCGTGCTCGGACAGTCCGGCCACTCCAGCGATCCGGCGCGCGGCGTGAACGCCATCGAGCTGATGCATGACGCGATTGGCCGCATCATGACCCTGCGCGACGATCTGAAAGAGCGCTATCACTACGAGGCGTTCACCGTGCCGTATCCGACGCTAAACCTCGGCAGCCTGCACGGCGGTGATGCGTCCAACCGTATCTGCGCCTGCTGCGAACTGCATATGGATATCCGTCCTCTGCCGGGCATGACGCTGAGCGATCTGGATGGCTTACTGAACGAAGCGCTGGCACCGGTCAGCGAGCGCTGGCCGGGCCGTCTGACGGTCTCCGAACTGCATCCGCCGATTCCAGGCTACGAATGTCCGCCTGACCATCAACTGGTTCAGGTGGTGGAAAAACTGCTCGGCGAGAAAACCGACGTGGTGAACTACTGCACCGAAGCGCCGTTTATTCAGACGCTGTGCCCGACGCTGGTTCTGGGCCCTGGCTCCATCAACCAGGCCCACCAGCCGGACGAATATCTCGAAACCCGCTTCATCAAGCCCACTCGCGAACTCATTACCCAGGTTGTGCATCACTTCTGCTGGCATTAAAAACGCACCGAACAGTCCCCTCTCCCTGTGGGAGAGGGTTAGGGTGAGGGCAACAAATCGCATGATCTTCGTCACATTCCCATAAGCATCTCTTATCTGACGCAATACGAATTAAATTTCGTAAATTGCCCACATTTATTCGTTTGCTGAACCGTTTTCGCAGCAATTGACGACGGGGGTTTTACGTGGCTTTATAAAGGGAGATGACAAAATAATGTCCAGAAGATTTTCGCATGGGCATAAACAAAAATGATGGGGTGACTGGGTTTTTATGAACGAACAATATTCCGCGTTGCGTAGTAATGTCAGTATGCTCGGCAAAGTGCTTGGAGATACCATCAAAGACGCACTGGGGGAGAACATCCTCGACCGCGTTGAAACCATCCGCAAGCTGTCCAAATCTTCCCGCGCCGGTAACGAGGCCAATCGTCAGGAGCTGCTCACCACCTTGCAGAACCTCTCTAACGATGAGCTGCTGCCCGTTGCCCGCGCCTTCAGCCAGTTTCTGAACCTGGCAAACACCGCTGAGCAATACCACAGCATTTCGCCAAAAGGCGAAGCGGCCAGCAACCCGGAAGTCATTGCCCGCACCCTTCGTAAACTCAAAGACCAGCCCGACCTCAACGAAGCGACCATCAAAAAAGCGGTGGAATCCCTTTCGCTGGAGCTGGTGCTGACCGCACACCCAACCGAAATCACCCGTCGTACGCTGATCCACAAAATGGTGGAAGTGAACAACTGTCTGAAGCAACTGGATAACAAAGACATTGCCGACTACGAACGTAACCAGCTTATGCGCCGTCTGCGCCAGCTGATTGCCCAGTCCTGGCACACGGATGAAATTCGTAAGCATCGCCCAAGCCCGGTCGACGAAGCCAAATGGGGCTTTGCGGTGGTGGAAAACAGCCTGTGGGAAGGGGTCCCCAACTACCTGCGCGAGCTGAACGAACAGCTGGAAGAGAACCTGGGCTACCGCCTGCCGGTTGATTTTGTTCCGGTGCGCTTTACCTCCTGGATGGGCGGCGACCGCGACGGCAACCCGAACGTGACGGCGGAAATCACCCGCCATGTCCTGCTGCTGAGCCGCTGGAAAGCGACCGACCTGTTCCTGAAAGATATTCAGGTGCTGATCTCCGAGCTGTCGATGGTGGAAGCCACGCCGGAACTGCGCGCGCTGGCCGGTGAAGAAGGCGCCAGCGAGCCGTACCGTTTCCTGATGAAAAAACTGCGCGGTCAGCTGATGGCCACTCAGGCCTGGCTGGAAGCGCGCCTGAAAGGCCAGCGCCTGCCGAAGCCGGAAGGTCTGCTGAGCCAGAACGAACAGCTCTGGGAGCCGCTGTACGCCTGCTATAAATCGCTCCAGGCCTGTGGGATGGGCATCATTGCCAACGGCGAACTGCTCGACACCCTGCGCCGCGTGAAGTGTTTCGGCGTGCCGCTGGTGCGTATCGACGTTCGTCAGGAAAGTACCCGTCATACCGAAGCACTGGGCGAGCTGACCCGCTACCTCGGCATCGGCGACTATGAAAGCTGGTCAGAAGCCGACAAACAGGCGTTCCTGATCCGCGAGCTGAACTCCAAGCGCCCGCTGCTGCCGCGCAACTGGGAGCCAAGCAACGACACCCGCGAAGTGCTCAACACCTGTAAAGCGATCGTGGATGCGCCGAAAGGATCGGTGGCCGCCTATGTGATCTCCATGGCGAAGACCCCGTCCGACGTGCTGGGCGTTCACCTTCTGCTGAAAGAAGCGGGCATTGACTATGCTCTGCCAGTGGCCCCGCTGTTTGAGACCCTCGACGACCTGAACAACGCTAACGACGTGATGACCCAGTTGCTGAACATCGACTGGTATCGCGGCTTTATTCAGGGCAAACAGATGGTGATGATTGGCTATTCCGACTCCGCGAAAGATGCGGGCGTGATGGCAGCCTCCTGGGCGCAGTATCAGGCGCAGGATGCGCTAATCAAAACCTGCGAAAAAGCCGGTATTGAACTGACCCTGTTCCACGGACGCGGCGGCTCCATTGGTCGTGGCGGTGCGCCTGCACACGCAGCGCTGCTCTCTCAACCACCAGGAAGCCTGAAAGGCGGCCTGCGCGTGACCGAGCAGGGTGAGATGATCCGCTTCAAGTACGGCCTGCCGGAAGTGACCATCAGCAGCCTGTCGCTCTATACCAGTGCGATCCTGGAAGCCAACCTGCTGCCACCGCCGGAGCCAAAAGAGTCCTGGTGCCGGATTATGGACGAGCTGTCTGACATCTCCTGCGACCTCTATCGCGGCTACGTGCGTGAAAACAAAGACTTTGTGCCTTACTTCCGCTCAGCCACGCCTGAGCAGGAGCTGGGTAAACTGCCTCTGGGTTCGCGCCCGGCCAAGCGTCGCCCGACCGGCGGCGTTGAATCCTTGCGCGCCATTCCGTGGATCTTCGCCTGGACGCAAAACCGTCTGATGCTGCCGGCCTGGCTGGGTGCCGGTGCGGCGCTGCAAAAAGTGGTGGAAGACGGAAAGCAGAGCGAACTGGAAACCATGTGCCGCGACTGGCCATTCTTCTCTACCCGTCTGGGCATGCTGGAGATGGTCTTCTCGAAAGCCGACCTGTGGCTGGCGGAATACTACGATCAGCGTCTGGTGAAACCAGAGCTGTGGGCGCTGGGTAAAGAGCTGCGCGAGCTGCTGGAAGGCGACATTAAAGTGGTGCTGGATATCGCTAACGACTCCCACCTGATGGAAGACCTGCCGTGGATCGCCGAGTCTATCCAGCTGCGTAACATCTACACCGACCCGCTGAACGTTTTACAGGCTGAACTGCTGCACCGTTCGCGTCTGGCGGAAGAGGAAGGTAAAGAGCCGGATCCGCGCGTTGAACAGGCGCTGATGGTAACGATAGCTGGCGTTGCGGCAGGTATGCGCAACACCGGTTAATGCTCAGTGCCCGGCAGCGCTACGCTTGCCGGGCACTTCTCGATCTTCCCCCTTCCCTGATTTCCCTCTCAATCTTTACCTCCGGTAAGGCAATCACGTTTCCCTTAGACGTAGCGCAACAAATGACCGGCACGCCGGGAGTAGAGTCACTCTTAGTGCAGTTCGAACAGGACAGAATTTACCTCAAACACTAAGGGAGTAATGTTATGGACCGTGTCATTCAATCCCCGGGAAAATACATCCAGGGCGCAGATGTTCTCACTCGCCTCGGCGACTACCTGAAGCCGCTGGCAAATCGCTGGCTGGTGGTGGGCGATAAATTTGTGCTGGGTTTTGCTGAAGAAACCCTGCGCCAGAGTTTTAAAAAAGCCGGACTCCATGCCGAAATTGCACCATTTGGTGGCGAATGTTCGCAAAATGAAATCGATCGCCTGAAAAAGCTGGCCGACAGCACTGACTGTCTGGCGGTGCTGGGTATCGGCGGCGGAAAAACGCTGGATACTGCCAAAGCGCTGGCCCACTTTATGGACGTGCCGGTGGCCATTGCCCCGACCATTGCCTCCACCGATGCGCCGTGCAGCGCCCTTTCCGTGATTTATACCGACAGCGGCGAGTTCGATTGCTACCTGATGCTGCCGCACAACCCGAACATGGTGATTGTCGATACCAAAGTGGTGGCGGGCGCACCTGCACGCCTGCTGGCCGCCGGGATTGGCGATGCCCTGGCAACCTGGTTTGAAGCGCGTGCCTGCTCACGTAGCGGCGCGACGACCATGGCGGGCGGCAAGTGCACGCAGGCAGCGTTAGCGCTGGCAGAGCTGTGCTACAACACGCTGGTTGAAGAGGGCGAGAAAGCGATGCTGGCGGCGGAACAGCACGTGGTCACACCGGCGCTGGAACGCATTATCGAAGCCAACACCTATCTCAGCGGCGTGGGCTTTGAAAGCGGCGGGCTGGCGGCGGCGCATGCCATTCACAACGGCATGACGGCGGTGCCGGATGCGCATCATTTCTACCATGGTGAAAAGGTCGCGTTCGGCACGCTGACGCAACTGGTACTGGAGAACGCGCCGGTTGAAGAAATTGAGACCGTCGCCGCGCTTTGCCACAGTGTTGGGCTGCCGATCACGCTGGCGCAGCTGAATATCAAAGAGGATATTCCGGCCAAAATGCGGCTGATCGCGGAGGCGTCCTGTGCCGAAGGGGAAACCATTCACAACATGCCTGGCGGCGTAACGCCGGATCAGGTCTATGCGGCGCTGCTGGTGGCGGACCAGTACGGACAGCGGTTCTTGCAGGAGTGGGAGTAACGAAAAAAGCCGGGTGGCGCTGCGCTTACCCGGCCTACATGGCACTTTAATTTGTAGGCCGGGTAAGGCGTAGCCGCCACCCGGCACAATGGTTACTTCACATCAAACCGGTCCAAATCCATCACTCGCGCCCATGCGGCAACAAAATCACGAACGAACTTCTCGTGTGCATCACTGCTGGCGTAAACTTCGGCCAGCGCACGCAGGACGGCGTTTGAACCGAAGACCAGATCGGCGCGGGTCGCGGTGTATTTCACTTCCCCGCTGGCGCGATCGCTACCGGCAAACAGCTCGTTTGAGTCGTCGGTCGCTTTCCACTGGGTGTTCATATCCAGCAGATTAACGAAGAAGTCGTTGCTCAGCACGCCCTCGCGGTTGGTAAACACGCCATTCTTGCTGCCATCGAAGTTTGCACCCAGTACGCGCAGACCGCCGATCAGCACCGTCAGTTCCGGCGCGGTCAGGGTCAGCTGCTGGGCTTTGTCGATCAGCAGCGACTCCGTAGTGGACACATCCACCTGCGCACGGTAGTTGCGGAAACCGTCAGCAACCGGTTCGAGCAGGTTAAACATCTCGATGTCCGTCTGGTCCTGACGCGCATCCACGCGGCCCGGGGTGAACGGTACGTTGACGTAAACGCCCGCGGCTTTCGCCGCCTGCTCAACGCCCACAACACCCGCCAGCACGATGATATCGGCCAGTGAGGCTTTATTAGTGGTGCGCTGGATTGCTTCCAGAGCCGGTAACGCCCGCACCGCCGCGGCGTTCACATCCCAGTCGCGCTGAGGCGCCAGCGCCAGACGCGCGCCGTTAGCGCCGCCACGCTTGTCGCCGCCGCGGAAGGTCGATGCCGACGCCCAGGCCACGGAAACCAGCTCGCTCACGGAGAGACCAGAGGCCGCGATTTCTGCTTTCAGGCTTTCAATATCTTCCTGCGTCGGATGGAACACCGGTTGAGGCAGCGGATCCTGCCAAATCAGATCTTCTTTCGGCACTTCCGGGCCGATGTAACGCGCTTTTGGCCCCATATCGCGGTGGGTCAGCTTGAACCAGGCACGCGCGAAGGCTTCGTTGAAGGCCTGCGGATCGTTCAGGAAGCGACGGGAAATTTTCTCGAATTCCGGATCAAAACGCAGCGTCAGGTCGGTGACCAGCATGGTTGGCTTGCGTTTTTTCGACGGGTCGAACGGGTCAGGCATAATTTCAGGCGCATCCACGGCTTCAAACTGAATGGCGCCCGCCGGGCTACGCGTCTGCACCCATTCGTATTTGAACAGGTTCTCGAAGAAGTAATTGCTCCACTGGGTCGGGGTTTGAGACCAGATAACTTCCAGCCCGGAGGTGATGGCGTCAGCGCCAATACCGGTGCCGTGCGTGCTGGCCCAGCCCAGGCCCTGTGCTTCAATCGGCGACGCTTCCGGGTCAGTGCCCACGTGCGTGGCTTCACCTGCGCCGTGCGTTTTACCGAGCGTATGGCCGCCCGCAATCAGCGCGACGGTCTCTTCGTCATTCATGCCCATGTTGCCAAAGGTAGCGCGGATCGCCGCCGCCGCAGACAGCGGTTCACCGCTGGCGTTTGGCCCTTCCGGGTTCACATAAATCAGACCCATTTCGGTGGCCGCCAGCGGGCGCTTCGCCAGCGCTTCCGGGTCACGGTGGGTCAGCCAGGCTTTTTCATCGCCCCAGTTCACGTCCAGATCCGGTTCCCAGACGTCTTCACGCCCGGCACCGAAACCAAAGGTGCGGAAGCCGGAGTTCTCCAGCGCCACGTTACCCGCGAGGATAAAGAGGTCAGCCCAGGAGATTTTTTGTCCGTATTTTTGCTTAATTGGCCACAGCAGGCGGCGAGCCTTATCCAGGCTGACGTTATCCGGCCAGGAGTTCAGCGGTGCAAAGCGTTGCTGACCGCGTCCGGCGCCGCCGCGACCGTCAACGGAGCGATAGGTACCCGCACCGTGCCAGGCCATACGGATAAACAGGCCCGCATAGCTGCCCCAGTCGGCAGGCCACCACGGTTGTGAGTCGGTTAACAGTGCTTTGAGATCGCCCTTAAGGGCGGAATAGTCGAGCTTGCTGAATTCTTTGCGGTAGTCGAAGTCTTCACCCAGCGGGTTAGAACGGCTGGAGTGTTGATTAAGTAGATCGATGCGAAGTTGTTTAGGCCACCATTCTTTGCTGCCGGTACCTGCACCCGCGCTATGATCGACGCCGCCCTGGTGGAACGGACATTTGCCGGCGGATGCCGCGTTATTGGTCTCGTCTGACATGCTCATCGCTATGCTCCCTTTACAGTGTTACCGTTACGATATACACCACTAGCGATAAGAGATAGTTGAATTAATCCACAGATTCGATAGCTAATACCTTTTAACTCTCCGTTCGATTAAAAATCCCTCATTTTATGAGGGTTTTTTACTTTACAGCGCCGGGCGAACACCGAGCGTATGGCAAATGGCATAGCTCATTTCCGCGCGGTTCAGGGTGTAGAAATGGAAATCTTTCACCCCTTCGCGACTTAAAATCTTCACCATATCCATCGCGATATTGGCCCCCACCAGCTTGCGGGTTTCCGGGTCGTCGTCCAGTCCTTCGTACATTTTGGACATCCACAGCGGAATGCGCACGTTGGTCATATCCGCGAATTTCTTCGCCTGTTTGAAGTTCGAGACCGGCAGAATGCCAGGGATGATTTCGACATCAATACCCGCCGAGACGCAGCGGTCGCGAAAGCGCAGGTAGCTTTCCACGTCAAAGAAAAACTGCGTAATCGCGCGGTTAGCACCGGCCTCCACTTTACGCTTGAGGTTGAGCAGATCCGCCTGGGCGCTTTTGGCTTCCGGGTGAACTTCAGGGTAGGCGGCCACGGAGATATCAAAGTCGGCAACGTCTTTCAGCAGCCCGACCAGATCGGCGGCAAACATCTCCGGCTTGCCGCTGCCTGGCGGGAGGTCGCCGCGCAGGGCCACAATGTGGCGAATGCCGTTATTCCAGTAGTCCTGGGCAATGGCGCGCAGTTCATCACGGGTGGCGTCGATACAGGTCAGGTGCGGCGCCGCTTCCAGACCGGTTCGGTCTTTAATGCCCTTAATGATGCTGTGCGTGCGGTCACGCTCACCGGAGTTGGCGCCGTAGGTCACGGAGACGAACTTCGGCTTCAGGCTGCTCAGGCGATCGATAGAGCTCCACAGGGTTTGCTCCATTTCACTGGTGCGCGGCGGGAAAAATTCAAAAGAGACGTTAATCTGGCCGTTTACTTCGGCCAGGCTCTGATTCAGTGCTTCCCGCTGGTTGGCGTGAAAAAAGCTCATACCTTACCTCTATCTTTCGCGTGTCGATGTTTGTTGTGTTGTGAACTTCTATACGTTTAGACGTCCAGATGTAAAAATGACGGAAAAGCGGGATGACGTCAACAGAAATAATCAACAATAACGGTGAGGTTTGTTCAGGCAAGATGAAGGGCGTTCATGATGGGGGTGAGTGCGGTCTGCTGCCCTCACCCTAACCCTCTCCCACGGGGAGAGGGAACAAGCGAAATTACAGCAGCTTAGCCAGACGATTAATGTCAGACTGAATGGCTCCGGCGGTGACATCGCGTCCCGCGCCCGGGCCACGGATCACCAGCGGGTTATCGCGATACCAGCGGCTTTCGATGGCGAAGACGTTATCGCACGGCAGGAGCGCCGCCAGCGGATGTTCAGGACGCACCGCCTCCACGCCCACGCGCGCTTTACCGTTCGCCTCGAAGCGCGCCACGTAACGCAGCACCAGGCCCATCTCGTTAGCCGCTTCCAGACGTTGCACCATCTGCTCGTTCAGCTCGTCGCCGTTCTCGAAGAAGTGATCGACGGACCCTTCCTCGCAGCCCGCAGGCACCAGCGACTCAACGCGTACCTGACCCGGCTCAATGTCGTAGCCGGCTTCACGCGCCAGGATCACCAGCTTACGCATCACATCTTTACCGGCAAGGTCAACGCGGGGATCCGGCTCGGTTAAGCCCTGCTGCCACGCCTGATCCACCAGGTCGGTGAACGGAACGGTGCCATCAAACTGCAAAAACAGCCAGGAGAGCGTGCCGGAGAAGATCCCGCTCAGCGCCAGAATGCTGTCGCCGCTTTCAATCAGGTCGCGCACGGTATGGTTCACTGGCAGGCCCGCGCCAACGGTGGCGTTATACAGCCAGTGACGGCCCGTTTTTTCGAATGCGTCATGGATCTGACGGTATTTATCAGTGCTGCTCGCGCCCGCCAGTTTGTTGGCGCTGATGACGTGGAAACCGTGGCTGGCGAAATCCAGATACTGATCGGCCAGCTGTTCGCTGGCGGTCACATCCAGCACCACCAGATCGTCGTACGGGTGCGCGCGCATCCACAGGAACAGCGACTCTTCATCCTGCTCAACCGCTTCATCGTTAAAGAAGGCCAGCGCCCGGCTGGCGTCCAGCCCTTCGTAGTTCAGCAGGCTGCGGCGGCTGTCCACCACCCCTGCCAGAATAAATTCAAACCCGGTACGCGCCGAAAGCGTTACCTGCTCGCGGGCGAACAGTTCCAGCCAGCGGGAACCGATATTCCCTTTCCCGAACAGCACCAGCCCGATGCGTTTTTCCGCGCGGAACAGGGAGGTGTGCAGACCCTGAATCAGGCTTTCGGTTGGCCCCTTGCGCAGAACGGCAACCAGGCTGATGCCCTCTTCCGACTGCCAGGTGAACTCCACCGGCTGACCTTTCAGTTGCTGCCAGAAGCGGTGGCAGTGGAGCGGGTTACGGGTGACGCCCGCGCCCACCATCGCCACCAGCGCCAGCCCCTGACGCAGGCGAAGCTCGCCCGGCAGGCCCGCTTCATCCAGAATTTTCAGGGCGCTGTCCACCACTTCAGCGGTATAGCAGAACTGCAACAGCTGACGATCGTTATGTACGCCAACGGCCAGCGGACGCACCTGGGCACGTTTCAGGATGGTGTCGATATCTTTGTGTGCCAGTTTGAAATCCTGGCCCGCAGGCACCTGGAACTCAATCAGGCAGATGTCATCATGGCTGGTGACAATGCGCGCGCCCGTACCGGATGCCAGCACGCGTTCAATGCGGGTGGAACCCTGATCCGGCGTGTAGCTACAGCGTAGTTGCAGGTCGATGTCGCTGCCGGAAACCGGCTGTAGCGTGCGCGCGTGCAGCACCGGGGCCGCCAGACGCGCCAGTTCGCTCGCTTCGTCGAGACGCAGCAGCGGCAGCAGGCAGGCATCTTTTACTTTGCGCGGGTCCGCGCTGTAGACACCGGCCACGTCGCTCCAGATGGTGACGCGGGACACGCCCGCCAGGGCGCCAATCTGCGTTGCCGAGTAGTCAGAGCCGTTACGGCCCAGCAGAACGGTTTCGCCAGCATTGCTGCGGCTGATAAAACCGGTGACGACAATACGTTTACCAGGATGTTGCACCAGCAGCTGTTGCAGCAGCGGGTAAGACAACCCTTCGTCCACCTGCGGCTGTGCGGCACGTTCGGCACGCAGGAAATCACGCGCGTCGAGCCAGGCGGCTTCCACACCAAGATGTTGCAGCACGGCGGCCATCAGGCGCGCAGACCACACTTCACCGTGGCCAACCACTTCCGCATACACTGCATCGGTAATGCCGCTGTCCAGCAGAGCGGCCAGACGCTCAAGGTCGTGCGTAAAAGCGCTAATCAGCCCGTCTGCCACGTCCGCAGGCAGCAAACCGGCAATCAGTTCACTCTGGTAACGACGTAAGGACTGTTGCACCTGATGCGCAGAGAGGCGATCGGTCTGGCTCAGTTTCAGCCAGCTAATCAACTGATTGGTGGTGCTGCCCGCCGCAGAGACAACCATCATGTCCCCCGGCTGTGAATACTCGGTCATGATCCCTGCGACACGCAGATAACATTTCACATCAGCAAGACTACTACCACCAAACTTGTGCAGCTGACGACCCTTCGTCCCTGCCTGCGCTATCACACTCATGATTACCCCTTGGCTGCGACCCGGAAGCCATTTTCCAGATCGGCAATTAAATCTTCAGAATCTTCAATACCGGTCGAGATACGCAGCAGCGTCTCGGAAATCCCGGCGGCGGCACGTGCTTCGGGTGCCATACCTGCGTGCGTCATGGTTGCGGCGTGGGAGATCAAGCTTTCTACTCCCCCTAAGGATTCCGCCAGCGTAAACAATGACAACCCGCTCAGGAAGCGACGCAGCGTTTGCTCGTCACCGTCCAGTTCAAAACTCAACATCGCGCCAAATCCTTTCTGCTGGCGCGCGGCAATCTCGTGCCCCTGATTTTCCGGCAGCGACGGGTGATAAAGCTTCTTCACCAGCGGCTGGGTTTTCAGGAAATCCACGATCGCCTGGGCATTACGCTGCGCCACGTCCATACGCGGAGACAGCGTGCGGATACCGCGCAGCAGCAAATAGCTGTCGAACGCGCCCGCGGTGACGCCAATGTTATTGGCCCACCATGCCAGTTCGGTGACAACGTCGGGATCTTTTGCAATCACCACGCCCGCCACCACGTCAGAATGGCCGTTCAGATATTTAGTGCATGAATGCAATACCAGATCGGCACCCAGTGCCAGTGGGTTCTGAAGTGCCGGACTGAGGAACGTATTATCCACTACACTTATCGCTCCCGCATCCCTTGCGAGCTGACAAATTTTCGCAATATCGACTACGCGCAACAATGGATTGCTTGGACTTTCCACCAGCACCAGCTTCGGCTGCTCGGCAAGCGCCTGTTTCAGCGCCTGTTCGTCGTTTTGATCGACAAACAGCACACGGTAGCAGCCACGTTTCGCCAGGCTATCAAACAGACGATAGCTACCGCCATAACAGTCGTGCGGCGCCACCAGCAGATCGCCAGGTTTCAGGAACACCGTAGTCACCAGGTGAATGGCAGACATGCCGGTATTGGTTAATACCGCACCCGCGCCGCCTTCCAGTTCCGCCAGCGCGCGCTGGGTGACGTCACGCGTAGGATTGCCGCGACGCGAGTAGTCATGCGCGCGGGGTTCATTAAATCCGGTGAAATTATAGGTGCTGGAGAGATGAATTGGCGGGACAACGCAGCCGTACTGCTCGTCATCATTCAATCCGCTACGCACTGCGATGGTGGCCTGTTTACGCGTCATGGTGAGGCTTCCTGGCGAATGAGGTGAAAAGTCAGGCACCAGAGTAAACATTGAAAGTATGGACGTCAATACATCTGGACATCTAAACTTCTTTGCGTATAGATTGAGCAATGTGCAAATAGCCGTTAAAATTATATGCTTTAGGACACGCTACAGCGGCAATATCCGTGCCTCGGTATCGTCTCTACGGTAAACTACGCAAGATTACGGTTCAAAACTGATGGTTACCGGTTTTGCACCTTTAGATTAATGACTGAGAGGATTAAAGGTATCTCATGGCTGAATGGAGCGGCGAATATATCAGCCCATACGCTGAGCACGGTAAGAAGAGTGAGCAAGTCAAGAAAATCACGGTGTCCATTCCTCTGAAGGTGTTGAAGATCCTCACCGATGAACGTACGCGTCGTCAGGTGAACAACCTGCGTCACGCCACCAACAGCGAACTGCTGTGCGAAGCGTTCCTGCATGCGTTTACCGGCCAACCGTTGCCGAACGATGACGATCTGCGCAAAGAGCGCAGTGACGAAATTCCAGAAGAGGCGAAGGTGATCATGCGTGAACTGGGTATCGACCCGGATACGTGGGAATACTGATAAGCGGATACAAAAAAGGCACCTTGCGGTGCCTTTTTTTCGGGAAACTTATTTAGCGCCCGGGATGCTGAAACGCTTGTTGAAGCGGTCAACACGGCCACCGGTTGCAACATCACGCTGCTTACCAGTGTAGAACGGGTGGCATTTGCCGCACACGTCCAGGTTCAGATCGTGACCCACGGTAGAGCGGATCTGGATAGAGTTACCGCAAGAGCAGTTTGCAGTAATCATTTCGTATTTCGGGTGAATATCTTTTTTCATGGGAGAACCTCAGTTAAGGCCGCGTCGCTCTTCCAGCCCTAACGCCAGACACCACGCGATGTTGAATGTAAGTTCTTTGGCGTAAAATACACCAAAGGCGGCGAATCATACAGAATTTGACCAACGTATGCAAACTGATCCGCACGCCGCTTTCACTAATGTGTATACTAACGCGCCACTTTTCAAGTCAGGAAGATTCGATGCCCGTCGCTCACGTTGCCCTGCCCGTTCCGCTTCCCCGCACCTTTGACTACCTGCTGCCCGACAGCATGAGCGCCAAAGCGGGCTGTCGCGTGACCGTGCCGTTTGGCAAACAGCAGCGTGTGGGGATCGTGGTGTCCGTCAGCGAACACAGCGAACTGCCGCTTAACGAGCTGAAATCGGTTGTTGAGGTGCTGGACAGCGAGCCGGTTTACTCCACCAGCACCTGGCGACTGCTGCTGTGGGCGGCAGATTATTATCATCATCCGATTGGCGACGTGCTGTTCCATGCCCTGCCCATTATGCTGCGCCAGGGCAAGAGCGCCAGCCACGCGCCAATGTGGTACTGGTTTGCCACCGAGCAGGGCCAGGCTGTGGACATTAACAGCCTGAAGCGCTCGCAGAAACAGCAGCAGGCGCTGGCCGCGCTGCGCCAGGGAAAAATCTGGCGCCATCAGGTCGACGAGCTTGAGGTAAGCGAAACCGCGTTGCAGGCATTAAGGAAGAAAGGGTTGAGCGAGCTGGCCAGTGAAGCCCCTGCCCTTCACGACTGGCGCGACGGCTTTTCCGTCTCGGGCGATCGCCTGCGTCTGAATACCGAGCAGGCCACCGCCGTAGGCGCGATTCACAGCGCCGCCGACCATTTTTCCGCCTGGCTGCTGGCGGGCGTCACCGGATCCGGTAAAACCGAAGTGTATCTGAGCGTGCTGGAAAACGTGCTCGCGCAGGGCAAACAGGCGCTGGTGATGGTGCCGGAAATCGGCCTGACGCCGCAAACCATCGCGCGTTTTCGTGAACGCTTTAATGCGCCCGTTGAGGTCCTGCACTCCGGCCTGAACGACAGCGAGCGCCTCAGCGCCTGGCTGAAAGCGAAAAACGGCGAAGCAGCAATTGTGATCGGCACCCGTTCATCGCTGTTTACGCCCTTTAAAAATCTCGGCGTTATCGTAATCGATGAAGAGCATGACAGCTCCTATAAACAGCAGGAAGGCTGGCGCTATCACGCCCGCGACTTAGCCGTGTACCGCGCCCACAGCGAGCAAATCCCCATTATTCTCGGGTCCGCCACCCCCGCGCTTGAAACGCTGCACAACGTTCGCCAGCGTAAATACCACATGCTGCGCCTGACGCGCCGTGCGGGGAATGCCCGCCCGGCCATTCAGCATGTGCTGGATTTGAAAGGCCAGCAGGTGCAGGCCGGGTTAGCGCCTGCGCTGATTAGCCGCATGCGCCAGCATTTGCAGGCGGGCAACCAGGTGATCCTGTTCCTGAACCGCCGCGGCTTCGCGCCTGCGCTGCTGTGCCACGACTGCGGCTGGATCGCGGAGTGCCCGCGCTGCGATCACTACTACACCTTCCACCAGGCTCAGCGCCATTTACGCTGCCACCACTGCGACAGCCAGCGTCCGGTCCCCCGTCAATGCCCGTCCTGCGGCTCAACGCACATCGTGCCGGTCGGTCTGGGAACGGAACAGCTTGAACAGGCGCTCGCGCCCTTCTTCCCGGACGTACCCATCTCCCGTATCGACAGGGATACCACCAGCCGTAAAGGGGCGCTGGAGCAGCAACTGGCGGAAGTGCATCGCGGCGGCGCGCGCATCCTGATTGGTACTCAGATGCTGGCGAAAGGGCACCACTTCCCGGACGTGACGCTGGTCGCCCTGCTGGACGTCGACGGCGCGCTGTTCTCCGCGGATTTTCGCTCCGCCGAGCGTTTTGCCCAGCTTTATACCCAGGTTGCCGGTCGCGCTGGTCGAGCGGGTAAGCAGGGCGAGGTGGTGCTGCAAACGCACCACCCTGAACATCCGCTGCTGCAAACTCTGCTGCACAAAGGCTATGACGCCTTCGCGGACCAGGCGCTGGCCGAACGTCAGACGATGCAGCTTCCCCCGTGGACCAGCCACGTTATCATCCGTGCGGAAGATCATAATAACCAGCAGGCGCCGCTGTTCCTGCAACAGCTGAGGAACCTCCTGCAAGCCAGCCCGCTGGTGGATAATCAGCTGTGGATTTTAGGCCCGGTACCCGCGCTCGCCCCGAAACGCGGGGGCCGTTTCCGCTGGCAACTCTTACTTCAGCACCCCTCGCGTATCCGTTTACAGCAGATCGTCAGCGGCACGCTGGCGCTGATCAATACCCTACCGGAAGCGCGAAAAGTGAAGTGGGTTCTTGACGTCGATCCGATTGAAGGCTGAAGACGGATCGAAAAATTTAATGCGCCTCACACTTTTTATGAAAATTCTGTAACCGATTCCATTAACTATCTGTAAAAATGGTGCTGTCCGCAGTTCGGTGTTCAGGCGAGGAGAAGACGTTGAAGTCCAGGAAAGAGGTTGCCTCGGCGACCATGAAAGACGTTGCCGAGAAAGCACAAGTCTCAACAGCAACCGTGTCCCGCGCATTGATGAACCCTGACAAAGTCTCCCAGGCGACCCGAAACCGGGTTGAAAAGGCGGCGCTTGAGGTTGGATATTTCCCGCAAGCCATGGGGCGCAACGTTAAACGCAACGAATCCCGCACCATCCTGGTGATCGTGCCGGATATCTGCGATCCCTTCTTCAGCGAAATCATCCGCGGCATTGAGGTCACGGCCGCCGCCCAGGGCTATCTGGTGCTGATTGGCGATTGTGCTCACCAGAACCAGCAGGAAAAAACGTTCATCGACCTGATCATCACCAAGCAGATTGATGGCATGCTGCTGCTTGGCTCACGCCTGCCGTTTGATGCCAGCATTGAAGAACAGCGCAATTTACCGCCGATGGTCATGGCGAACGAATTCGCGCCGGAGCTGGAGCTGCCAACCGTTCATATCGATAACCTCACCGCCGCATTCAACGCCGTGAACTATCTTCAGGAACTGGGGCATAAGCGTATCGGCTGTATCGCCGGACCAGAAGAGATGCCGCTGTGTCATTACCGCTTGCAGGGCTACGTTCAGGCGCTGCGCCGTACCGGGGCTATCGTCGATCCGCACTACATTGCGCGCGGTGATTTCACCTTTGAAGCGGGCGGGCAGGCGCTGGAAAAATTGCTGGCCTTGCCAGAACCGCCCACCGCGGTCTTCTGCCACAGCGACGTGATGGCGCTGGGGGCGTTATCCTACGCCAAACGTCACGGCCTGCGCGTGCCGCAGGACCTGTCGATAATCGGTTTTGATAATATTTCACTTTCGGAGTTTTGCGATCCGCCGCTTTCGACCGTTGCACAGCCGCGGTATGACATCGGCCGTGAAGCGATGCTGCTTTTGCTGGATCAGCTGCACGGTCAATCAGTTAGCAGTGGGTCACGGCTACTGGATTGTGAGCTGATTGTGCGCGGCTCTACCCAGGCATTAACTTAAAGTAAATACCTTTCGACACCCTTATCTGGTCAAAGCCCCGTCGCTTAAGTAACATGGCGGGCTGACGAACGAATAAATACAGCGAAACGATAGTGGCACAACGAGATTATGTACGTCGCGGCCAGCCGGCACCTTCGCGACGCAAAAAGAGTAGTTCAAAAAGCAAGCAACGCAGCCTGTCTGCTGTCTCCCCAGCTATGGTCGCCATTGCTGCGGCTGTGCTGGTGGCCTTTATTGGCGGCCTCTACTTCATTACGCATCATAAAAAAGAAGAGTCTGAAGCCCTTCAGGGTAACAAGGTCGTTGGCAACGGCCTGCCGCCGAAGCCTGAAGAGCGCTGGCGCTACATTAAAGAGCTGGAAAGCCGCCAGCCTGGCGTACGTGCGCCTACCGAGCCTTCTGCCGGGGGTGAAGTAAAGAATGCCGATCAGCTGACGGACGAACAGCGTCAATTGCTCGCTCAGATGCAGGCGGACATGCGCCAGCAGCCTACGCAGCTGAACGAAGTACCGTGGAACGAACAAACCCCGGCGCAGCGTCAGCAAACGTTGCAGCGCCAGCGTCAGGCTCAGCAGCAAACGCAACAGCAGCAGTGGACGCAGACGCAGCCGGTACAGCAGCCGCGTACACAACCGCAGCAGCAGACGCGTACCGTACAAACTCAGCCTGTCCAGCAGCAACCGAAGGCGCAGCCGCAGAAGCAAACGGCACAGCCGTATCAGGATCTGTTGCAGACGCCTGCGCATACCACTGCGCAACAGCCAAAAACGCAGCAGGCTGCGCCGGTCACCAAAGAGACCGAGGCACCGAAGCAGACGGCTGAGAAAAAAGATGAACGCCGCTGGATGGTTCAGTGCGGTTCGTTTAAAGGCGCCGAACAGGCAGAAACGGTGCGTGCTCAGCTGGCATTTGAAGGATTTGACTCACGCATTACCACCAATAACGGCTGGAATCGCGTAGTGATTGGACCGGTCAAAGGCAAAGAAAACGCAGACGGCACCATTTCCCGTTTGAAAGTGGCTGGCCACACAAACTGCATTCGACTCGCCTCCGGGGGTTGAAACCCCCAAAATCCCCCCCATCTATCATTTAATTCAGCCCTGAGCACAGGCTCAGGGCTTCTGTTTCCCGAATCTGTAACCAGGGGGTCTGCTCGTGACAACAATAGTAAGTGTACGCCGTAACGGCCAGGTGGTAATTGCCGGTGATGGCCAGGCCACGCTGGGTAATACCGTCATGAAAGGCAACGTGAAGAAAGTACGTCGTCTTTATAACGACAAAGTGATCGCCGGTTTCGCAGGCGGCACGGCTGATGCCTTCACGCTGTTTGAACTGTTTGAACGCAAACTGGAAATGCATCAGGGTCATCTGGTGAAAGCCGCCGTTGAGCTGGCAAAAGACTGGCGTACCGACCGCATGCTGCGCAAGCTCGAAGCGCTGTTGGCCGTGGCTGACGAAAACGCCTCGCTGATCATCACCGGTAACGGCGACGTGGTTCAGCCTGAAAACGACCTGATTGCCATCGGCTCTGGCGGCCCGTACGCCCAGGCCGCAGCCCGTGCGCTGTTGGAAAATACCGACATGAACGCGCGCGATATCGCGGTGAAAGCGTTGGATATTGCAGGTGATATCTGCATCTATACCAACCACAATCACACCATCGAAGAATTACCGTCTAAAGCGTAAGGATCGCCCATGTCTGAAATGACCCCACGCGAAATTGTCAGCGAACTGAACAAACACATTATCGGCCAGGACGACGCCAAGCGCTCCGTGGCTATCGCACTGCGTAACCGCTGGCGTCGCATGCAGCTCGACGAAGAGCTTCGCCACGAAGTGACGCCAAAAAATATTCTGATGATCGGCCCGACCGGTGTGGGTAAAACCGAAATCGCCCGTCGTCTGGCCAAACTGGCTAACGCGCCGTTCATCAAAGTTGAAGCCACCAAGTTCACCGAAGTGGGCTATGTGGGTAAAGAAGTGGACTCCATCATCCGCGACCTGACCGACTCGGCGATTAAGATGGTGCGTGTCCAGGCAATTGAGAAAAACCGCTATCGCGCCGAAGAGATGGCCGAAGAGCGTATTCTCGACGTGCTGATCCCACCGGCAAAAAACAACTGGGGACAGGCTGAACAGCAGCCTGAACCTTCTGCTGCGCGTCAGGCATTCCGCAAAAAACTGCGCGAAGGCGAGCTGGACGACAAAGAGATTGAGATCGATCTCGCTGCCGCGCCAATGGGCGTGGAAATTATGGCGCCTCCGGGCATGGAAGAGATGACCAGCCAGTTGCAGTCCATGTTCCAGAACCTGGGCGGACAGAAGCAGAAAGCGCGTAAGCTGAAAATCAAAGACGCGATGAAGCTGCTGATTGAAGAAGAAGCCGCGAAGCTGGTTAACCCGGAAGAGCTGAAACAGGATGCTATCGACGCGGTTGAGCAGCACGGTATCGTGTTTATCGACGAAATCGACAAGATCTGTAAGCGCGGTAACGCGTCCGGCCCGGATGTCTCACGCGAAGGCGTTCAGCGCGACCTGCTGCCGCTGGTGGAAGGTTGCACCGTCTCCACCAAGCACGGCATGGTTAAAACTGACCACATTCTGTTTATCGCCTCCGGTGCGTTCCAGATTGCCAGCCCGTCTGACCTGATCCCGGAACTTCAGGGACGTCTGCCAATCCGCGTCGAGTTACAGGCGCTGACCACCGAAGATTTCGAACGTATCCTGACTGAGCCAAACGCTTCTGTGACCGTACAGTACAAAGCGCTGATGGCGACCGAAGGCGTGAACATTGAATTTACCGATGACGGTATCAAGCGCATCGCCCAGGCCGCGTGGCAGGTCAACGAAACCACCGAAAACATCGGTGCGCGTCGTCTGCACACCGTGCTGGAACGCCTGATGGAAGACATCTCTTATGATGCGAGCGACCTTAACGGTCAAAGCATTACCATTGACGCAGACTATGTGGGCAAACACCTGGATGCGTTAGTGGCAGATGAAGATCTGAGCCGTTTTATTCTATAATCGCGTTCAATGCATTTTCATCACTGTTGATGGGGGCTATGGCCCCCATTTTTATTGGCTAAATAACTATGACTGATATCAGCCGTACACAGGCGTGGCTCGAAAGTCTGCGTCCTAAAACGCTTCCTCTGGCTTTTGCCGCCATTATCGTCGGTACCACGCTTGCCTGGTGGCAGGGTCATTTCGATCCGCTGGTAGCAGGTCTGGCGCTTGTCACCGCCGGGCTGCTGCAAATCCTCTCTAATCTCGCCAATGATTACGGCGATGCGGTAAAAGGCAGCGACAAGCCTGACCGCATCGGGCCGCTGCGCGGGATGCAAAAAGGGGTGATTACCCAGGCACAGATGAAACGGGCGCTGATTATCACCGTGGTGTTGATTTGCCTGTCCGGGCTGGCGCTGGTGACGGTCGCCTCGAAAACCACCAGTGATTTCATTGGCTTCCTGGTGCTGGGCTTGCTCGCCATTATTGCAGCCATTACCTATACCGTCGGGACGCGTCCTTACGGGTATATTGGTCTGGGCGACATCTCCGTGCTGGTGTTCTTCGGCTGGCTGAGCGTGATGGGAAGCTGGTACTTACAGGCGCACACGGTGATCCCTGCCCTGTTCCTGCCGGCGACCGCCTGTGGTCTGCTGGCGACGGCGGTGCTGAATATCAATAATCTGCGCGACATCGATAGCGACCGCGAGAACGGTAAAAACACGCTGGCCGTGCGTCTGGGTCCGGTGAATGCACGCCGCTATCACGCCTGCCTGCTCATCGGCGCGCTGGTCTGCCTGGCGCTGTTCAATCTGATTTCGCTGCACAGCCTCTGGGGCTGGCTGTTTGTGCTCGCCGCACCGCTGCTGATTAAGCAGGCCCGCTACGTCATGCGTGAACTCAGCCCGGCCGCCATGCCACCGATGCTGGAACGTACGGTAAAAGACGCGTTACTGACTAACCTGCTGTTCGTCATCGGGATTGTCTTAAGCCAGACGCTGAGTTAGCTGACAAATATCAATTAACAATTGATGATTTTGCCAACAACGCATTTCGCACGATATACTGAACACATTCGCAGCAAAAGAGCGTTAAACCTATGAAATACGATACCTCCGAGCTTTGTGACATCTACCAGGAAGATGTCAACGTCGTTGAACCCCTGTTCTCCAACTTTGGTGGACGGTCGTCGTTTGGCGGACAAATCATCACGGTGAAATGTTTCGAGGACAACGGGTTGCTGTACGATCTGCTCGAAGAGAACGGTCGTGGTCGCGTCCTGCTGGTGGATGGTGGCGGTTCAGTGCGCCGTGCACTGATCGATGCGGACCTCGCCCGCCTTGCGGTGCAAAACGAGTGGGAAGGGATTGTGGTCTACGGCTCCGTGCGCCAGGTGGACGATCTCGAAGACCTGGATATCGGTATTCAGGCCATTGCCGCCATTCCGGTTGGCGCAGCGGGTGAAGGCATCGGCGAAAGCGACGTGCGCGTTAACTTCGGCGGCGTGACCTTCTTCTCGGGTGACCACCTTTATGCTGACAATACCGGCATTATCCTTTCTGAGGATGCGCTGGATATTGAGTAGTTAATCGGTAAGCGAGATGCATAAAAAAACCGCCAACAGCAATGTGGCGGTTTTTTTTGTCCCTCGGGATTCGCGGTCCGTTGGGACGTCTTACAGACTAACACCAAGGAACTTCATCATACTCTCGCCCAAACCTTGGGCAACCCTTCCTAACCTTTATAAAATCCTAATTGTCTGTGAATACCTTAACTACCTGGTTGATGCTCATTATGATACCGCGTCCCTTTCCGCCATCTCGCAAATGGGCATCGGTCCAGGGAAAGGTGTATTCACTACCGTAAAGCAGGCTAACATCAAGGCTTGTGTCCACCGACTTATCACCGGTGGTGAACGGTGGAGCGGTAAGCAGCAGGGACCGCATAATGAAACGCTATTTATGTATCGCGTTCATTGTCGCCAGCGTACTCGTTGTAAAGAGCGATGAACCTGTTGGGTTTGTTGCTTTTGCTACGACAGCGCAGGACAAGTAGCGTTAAGGCCGCCCAGGGCGGCCTTTTTTATGGTTTGATATCGGTTAGGGAAACCATAAAAAAGCCGGGTGGCGGCTTCGCCTTACCCGGCCTGTTCAATGCATTCCCTAAGGAAATCAAACTTCTTCCATACGTCCCAGCAGCGCCTGCAAGCGTTCCTGCCAGCCGTTCTGCTGTTCGCGCAGCTGGTTGTTTTCGCGCTCCAGTTCTTCACGGCTGTGCTGAGCATTCTGAACTTCCTGTGACAGGGAGTTGTTCTTTTCTTTCAGCTCTTCAATTTCCATTTGCAGCAGCGTGATGGTGTCAATCGCCTGCTGTACTTTCGATTCCAGTTTCTCAAACACTTCTAAAGACATGATCCTACCTCTCCTGAATTGCAAGGCGACGCTTTAACGTAAACGCGCACAACATATGTTCCGATTGTATGGAGCGCCGTCGCCCCTGTCCAGCGGCATGCCACGCAGATCGCGGTTTGCAACACTTTTCGGCCTCGTCCTGGTGCGTTCGCCGCATATACCCCTAAGTTGTTAACCCATAAGTTAAAGAAATGATTCAGCCCATAATCATTATCTGATGCAAAAACGCGCTTTATGGCGCGAAAACGCTCATTTTATTGACGCAGACCACACATTTAGATTTCGATATTTCTCGTTTGTGCTCGTTAACGATAAATTAACACTATGTCTACAGGGCATCGTGACTGTCACGGGCGGTCACGCAAACAATAAACATTACTCTTTTGCAGGATTCCGATTATGAGTCAGACATCAACCTTAAAAGGCCAGTGTATTGCCGAGTTCCTGGGTACCGGGTTGTTGATATTCTTCGGAGTAGGCTGTGTCGCAGCACTGAAAGTGGCGGGTGCCAGTTTTGGTCAGTGGGAAATCAGTATTATCTGGGGTCTGGGCGTGGCGATGGCCATCTACCTGACCGCAGGGGTTTCCGGTGCACATCTTAACCCGGCGGTGACCATCGCGTTGTGGCTATTCGCGTGTTTTGACGGACGCAAAGTTGTTCCTTTTATCATTTCGCAATTTGCCGGCGCCTTTTGCGCAGCGGCGTTAGTTTACGGGCTTTATTACAATCTTTTCATCGACTTCGAACAGACGCATCATATGGTGCGTGGCAGTGTCGAAAGTCTGGATCTGGCAGGCATTTTCTCAACGTATCCGAATCCGCATATCAATTTTGTGCAGGCGTTCGCGGTTGAGATGGTGATTACCGCTATTCTGATGGGCGTCATCATGGCGCTGGGCGACGATGGAAACGGCATTCCGCGCGGCCCGCTGGCGCCACTTTTGATTGGCCTTCTGATTGCGGTAATTGGCGCATCCATGGGTCCGCTGACCGGCTTTGCGATGAATCCGGCGCGTGACCTGGGTCCAAAAACCTTCGCCTTCTTTGCGGGATGGGGCGATGTCGCCTTCACGGGCGGCAAAGACATTCCTTACTTCCTGGTTCCGCTGTTCGGGCCAATCGTAGGGGCGGCGCTGGGCGCATTCGGCTATCGCAAATTAATTGGTCGCCACTTACCGTGCGACACCTGTGTGGAAGAGGAAAAAGAGACAACGTCCACCACACAACAAAAAGCTTCGCTGTAATCTGACTACGGGACACATACCATGACCGAAAAAAAATATATCGTTGCGCTCGACCAGGGCACTACCAGCTCCCGCGCTGTCGTAATGGATCATGACGCGAACATTGTCAGCGTGTCTCAACGCGAATTTGAGCAAATTTATCCGCGTCCAGGCTGGGTTGAACACGACCCGATGGAGATCTGGGCGTCACAAAGCTCCACGCTGGTGGAAGTGCTGGCGAAAGCCGACATCAGTTCTGACCAGATTGCCGCTATCGGTATCACCAACCAGCGCGAAACGACTGTGGTCTGGGAGCGCGAAACCGGTAAGCCCATCTACAACGCCATCGTCTGGCAGTGCCGCCGTACGTCAGAGATCTGCGAACAGCTGAAGCGCGAAGGAATGGAAGAGTACGTGCGCAGCGCCACCGGCCTGGTGGTTGACCCGTATTTTTCGGGCACCAAAGTGAAGTGGATCCTCGACCACGTGGAAGGTTCACGCGAACGTGCACGTCGTGGCGAGCTACTGTTCGGCACCGTCGATACCTGGCTTATCTGGAAGATGACTCAGGGACGCGTTCACGTCACCGACTACACCAACGCCTCGCGCACCATGCTGTTCAACATCAACACCCTGGAGTGGGATGACAAGATGCTGGACGCGCTGGACATTCCGCGCGCGATGCTGCCAGAAGTCCGTAAGTCTTCAGAAGTGTACGGCCAGACCAACATTGGCGGTAAAGGCGGCACCCGTATTCCTATCGCTGGTATCGCCGGTGACCAGCAGGCGGCGCTGTTCGGCCAGCTGTGCGTCAAGGAAGGGATGGCGAAGAACACCTACGGCACCGGCTGCTTTATGCTGATGAACACTGGCGAGAAAGCGGTGAAATCAGAAAACGGTCTGCTGACCACCATCGCCTGCGGTCCACGCGGTGAAGTGAACTATGCTCTGGAAGGGGCGGTATTCATGGCGGGCGCCTCCATTCAGTGGCTGCGCGACGAGATGAAGCTGATCAGCGACGCGTTTGACTCCGAATACTTCGCGACCAAAGTGAAAGACACCAACGGCGTGTACGTGGTGCCAGCGTTCACCGGTCTGGGCGCACCGTACTGGGATCCGTATGCCCGCGGCGCGATTTTCGGCCTGACGCGCGGCGTGAACTCAAACCACATCATTCGCGCGACGCTGGAATCCATCGCCTACCAGACGCGCGACGTGCTGGAAGCGATGCAGGCTGACTCCGGCATTCGTCTGCACGCCCTGCGCGTGGACGGCGGTGCGGTAGCCAACAACTTCCTGATGCAGTTCCAGTCCGACATTCTGGGCACCCGCGTTGAACGTCCTGAGGTGCGAGAAGTGACGGCGCTGGGCGCGGCGTATCTGGCAGGTCTGGCGGTTGGCTTCTGGCAAAACCTCGACGAGCTTCAGGAAAAAGCGGTTATCGAACGCGAATTCCGTCCTGGCATCGAAACCACCGAGCGCAACTACCGCTACAGCGGCTGGAAGAAAGCGGTGAAACGTGCCCTGGCGTGGGAAGAGCACGACGAGTAAACCTATATTCCCTCTCCCCTGGGAGAGGGTTAGGGTGAGGGGCTCCGACCGCACCGGTCCCTTCGCCCCTCCCCACTCTGTGATAAACTTCGTGCAATTCCTTTTGATTGTACGAGTACCTCATGAAACGTGAACTTGCTATCGAGTTTTCCCGCGTCACCGAAGCTGCCGCCCTCGCAGGCTACAAGTGGCTGGGCCGTGGCGACAAAAATACCGCAGACGGTGCAGCCGTCCACGCCATGCGCATTGTGCTTAATCAGGTCAATATCGATGGCACTATCGTCATTGGCGAAGGCGAAATCGACGAAGCGCCGATGCTCTACATCGGTGAAAAAGTCGGGACGGGCAAAGGCGATGCCGTGGATATCGCGGTCGACCCGATTGAAGGCACGCGTATGACGGCGATGGGCCAGGCCAACGCGCTGGCGGTACTGGCGGTGGGCGATAAGGGCTGCTTCCTCAACGCGCCCGATATGTACATGGAAAAGCTGATCGTCGGTCCTGGCGCTAAAGGCGCTATCGACCTTAGCCTGCCGCTGGACGCCAACCTGCGCAATATCGCTGCGGCGCTGGGTAAAGCGCTCAGCGAACTCACCGTGACCATTCTGGCGAAACCGCGCCACGACGCCACCATCGCGTACCTGCAAGCGCTCGGCGTGCGCGTATTTGCTATTCCGGATGGCGACGTTGCCGCCTCTATTCTGACCTGCATGCCGGACAGCGAAGTCGACGTGCTTTACGGCATCGGCGGTGCGCCGGAGGGTGTGGTCTCTGCGGCAGTGATCCGCGCGCTGGACGGCGATATGCAGGCGCGTCTGCTGCCACGCCATGAGGTCAAAGGCGACAGCGACGAGAACCTTCGCATTGGTGCAGACGAACTGGCGCGCTGCGCGGCGATGGGCATCGAGGCCAATAAAGTGCTCGCGCTGAACGAGATGGCCCGCAGCGATAATGTGGTCTTCTCCGCAACCGGCATCACCAAAGGCGATCTGCTGGACGGCATCACCCGCAAGGGCAACATGGCCACCACTGAAACCCTGCTGATCCGCGGTAAATCCCGCACTATTCGCCGCATTAAGTCCATTCATTATCTCGATCGTAAAGATCCGGACGTACAGACGCACATTCTGTAAAACCGTTTGATCGATAGAGCTTTCCGGCCCGAATGGGCTGGAAATGTTTCCCACAAGTACGGAAGATAGAAGAGAGAAACAGCACAGGAGAAGATCATGGCGGACTGGGTAACAGGTAAAGTCACAAAGGTACAGTTCTGGACCGATGCGCTATTTAGCCTCACGCTGCACGCTCCCGTTCATCCGTTTACTGCCGGGCAGTTTGCCAAGCTCGGGCTGGATATCGACGGTGAACGCGTACAGCGCGCCTACTCTTACGTTAATGCGCCTGATAACCCGGACCTTGAGTTCTATCTGGTCACCGTCCCGGACGGTAAGCTCAGCCCACGCCTCGCCGCGCTGAAGCCGGGCGATGAAGTGCAGATTGTCTCCGACGCGGCGGGGTTCTTCGTGCTGGATGAAATTCCCGACTGTGACACGCTCTGGATGCTGGCGACCGGGACGGCCATCGGCCCGTATCTCTCCATTCTGCAATACGGCAAAGATCTGGAGCGCTTTAAAAATATCGTGCTGGTTCACGCCGCGCGCTACGCCGCAGACCTGAGCTATTTGCCGCAGATGCAGGCGCTGGAACAGAGATATGGCGGGAAGTTAAAAATTCAGACGGTGGTCAGCCGCGAAACCGCAGCCGGCTCGTTAACCGGTCGCGTTCCGGCGTTGATTGAAAGCGGCGCGCTGGAAGAAGCGGTGGGTTTACCGATGAATACCGAAACCAGCCATGTGATGCTGTGCGGTAACCCGCAGATGGTACGCGATACGCAGCAGTTGCTGAAGGATACCCGGCAGATGACGAAGCACCTTCGCCGCCGGCCGGGCCACATGACCGCCGAACACTACTGGTGATCAGCGGTACTTCACCTCAAGGGTATCTTTTCCATATTTGTTCTCGCTCTGGGTGCCGATAAACGCGCCCAGTTCGACAACCATCATTACAAAGATAACCGTCGGCAGCAGTCTGCCCACCACCCATGGGAGGATTGAGGGCAGCATTGACCAGTTCCCCGCCACCAGCATCCACGCCAGAATAATCAGGAAAGCCCATGCGCCGGAGCGGCCACGATCGTGCAGACGTTTCACCACTACGGCGGCGGTTGGCCACAGTAAACAGACCAGCGCAAATGCCGCCGTTTGCGTGCTCAGCCATGCGTTGTAGGCAACAAAAAACAGTAGCAGCATGGCGACAACCCACGTTGCAATCCAGATCCAGAAGTCACGGCGTCCAATACGCCCTTTGAATGAAAACAGCCACTGCTGTATGGTCATGTAAGGTTCCTTATTATTGTTTAGCCCGCATTTTACCCTGGAGTTGTGACCTTTTGACAAGCCGACAAGATATCGTTTTAATCATGGGCAATGATGGCCAGGGGCAATGTTGATGAAAAGTTCGGCACACTCTCTTTATTTGTGTTTAGCGATGCTGAGCGCCAGTTTTTCCCTCTATGCCGCGGAAACGGCTTCCCCGGTCACCGCCCCCTATCTTCTGGCGGGCGCCCCCTCTTTCGATCAATCTATCAGCCAGTTCCGCGAAGCCTTCAACAAAGAAAACCCCTCACTTCCGCTGGGAGAGTTCCGTGCGATTGACAGCGCCCGCGATACGCCGACCCTGACCCGCGCGGCCAGCAAAATTAACGAGAATCTGTATGCCTCTACCGCCCTTGAGCGCGGAACGTTAAAAATCAAAAGTATGCAGATCACCTGGCTGCCGATTCAGGGGCCAGAGCAGAAAGCGGCGAAAGCGAAAGCGCTGGAGTACATGAGCGCTATTCTGCGCGCCTTTACCCCCACCTTCACGAAAGCGCAAAGCCAGCAAAAGCTGCAAAAACTGCTTACCGCCGGGAAAAACAAACGCTATTACGCCGATACGGAAGGTGCCGTTCGCTATGTCGTCGCAGATAACGGCGAAAAGGGGCTGACCTTCGCGGTTGAACCGATTAAGCTGGCCCTATCAGACGCACTCGAGGGGGCGAATTAATGACAAAAAGCAAAGCCTTTCGAGGGAAAATCTCTATACTGATTCACAGACCATGCTGCCCGACAGGGCGGCCATATTCCTTAATTCGCTTATTGAGCGTGGAGAATTGAAATGCGACATCCTTTAGTGATGGGTAACTGGAAACTGAACGGCAGCCGCCACATGGTAAACGAACTGGTTGCTAACCTGCGTAAAGAGCTGGCTGGCGTGACCGGCTGCGCGGTTGCTATCGCTCCGCCGGATATGTACCTGGATCTGGCTAAACGTGCCGCTGACGGCAGCCACATCATTCTGGGCGCGCAGAACGTTGACGTTAACCTGTCTGGCGCGTTCACCGGTGAAACCTCCGCTGAAATGCTGAAAGATATCGGCGCGAAATACATCATCATCGGCCACTCCGAGCGTCGCACCTATCACAAAGAATCCGATGAGTTCATCGCGAAGAAATTCGCTGTGCTGAAAGAGCAGGGTCTGATCCCGGTTCTGTGCATCGGTGAAACCGAAGCAGAAAACGAAGCAGGCAAAACCGAAGAAGTGTGCGCACGTCAGATCGACGCTGTGCTGAAAACCCAGGGCGCGGCAGCGTTCGAAGGCGCGGTTATCGCTTACGAGCCAGTCTGGGCGATCGGTACCGGCAAATCTGCAACTCCAGCGCAGGCACAGGCGGTGCACAAGTTCATCCGTGACCATATTGCAAAAGCAGACGCGAAAGTGGCTGAGCAGGTCATCATCCAGTACGGCGGTTCCGTTAACGCATCAAACGCAGCTGAGCTGTTCACCCAGCCAGACATCGATGGCGCACTGGTTGGCGGCGCATCCCTGAAAGCAGACGCTTTCGCGGTGATCGTTAAAGCGGCAGAAGCGGCTAAGCAGGCGTAATTGCCTTTGTGGCGGGTGGCGCTTCGCTAACCCGCCCTACAAACGACCTAACACGCTAAACCACAAATAATCCAGCGGCAGCAGCACCAGATACGTCGCAATCGCCAGCGCCAGACAAAGCAGCATCCCCGCCTTCGCAGGCACTTTCCCTAAGCCCATCGCCACTACAATCGGCGACGCCTGATACGGCAGCAGCGGCGTGGAATACCCCAGCACCTGAATCATGATCACCGACAGCAGCGGGAAGCCGGTCGCGTCGGAGAAGCTCTGCGCCAGCGTGGTGTACAGCGCAGGAACGCCGTTGGCGGTCATAATGAAGTTGAGCGCCGTGGTGATCCCCGTCAGCGCCAGGAAGCTGGTAAACGGGCGGTCTGCATCCAGCGGCATGATATGGAGCAACGCCTCGCCTACGGCCGCACCGATACCGGTCTGCGTCACCGTAATGGCCAGCCCGAGTATACCCGCGACGTAAATACAGGTGCGCATATTCACCCCCGCCGAGAACTCTTCCCCGGTGATAAAACCGATGCGCGGCAGCATAACGATGACCGAGGCCGCCAACCCCGTCCACGCTGGCCCAACGCCGTGCCAGCTCTCCGTCACCCACATCGTCAACACCACCGCCAGCAGCCAGGCGAGTCGTTTTTCGTCACGCCCCATCGGTTCCGATGGCGTGAGATCCTTCGCCGGTTTCGGGTTGCCGGGGAACAGCCAGCAGATCAGGCCAATCAGAATCAGGCCTTTGAGAATACCCAGCACCGGGGTGTGCAGCAGCAGATACGGGACATAGTTGAGGTGGATACCGTATGAGCCTTCCGCCGCGCCGCTCATCACCAGGTTGGGCACGTTGGCGGGCAAAATAGTGGCCGAGAGCTGGAAGGTGCCAAACCCGACCGCCAGCGCCAGGCCAAACCAGGCCCGCGAGCCATCAGGAATGCCGGCCCGCTTCGCCATCGCGGCGACAATCGGCATCAGCAGCGCAATACGTCCCATGTTCGACGGCATCACGAATGCCAGGGCATAGCTCAGCAGCACAACGCTCGCCACCATCAGCACCCAGGAGTCGGTAAGCTTTGCCGACAGCGCCCGGGCGGCCCTGTCCGCCAGGCCGGTTTTCCGAATCGCCACGCCCAGCACAAAGCCGCTGAACACCAGCCAGAAGGCAGACGAGGCGAAGCCGCCGAAGATCACTTCCGGCGGGGCGATTCTGGCGGTCATCGCCGCCGTGAAAAACAACAACGCGGTGATAAATTCCGGCAACAGCGACGTCGCCCACAGCACGATGGTGACGCCGACGATCAGCGAGGGAAGCAGCAGAGGATGCGTTAACCAGAGCGACATACCTGTCTCCTGTAGAATTTTTCAGCAAGTCTACGGCGACAGGCAGGGCGAGTAAACGCTATTTATGGTGGGGTCACTTCAGGATATCGCATTGATGATCCTGCAATTCCTCAGCCGACGCGCGGTTAAAGGTAAGCAGGTTACGCTCTGTCGCCAGCAATACAAACGAGCCGTCCGACTGCTGCGCCATCGCCAGCGCGAAGCGTCCCATATGATCGCGGGCTTCCGGCAGCTCTTCCGCCAGCATCATAAACGGGCTGCGCTGCACCAGTTCGTTCTCCGTCACCCGACGGGCAAGGTATTCATGCCCTTCCAGCCCGCCCGGAAGCGGTAACCACTGGGTGCTGATTTGCCCCTGCGACGCGTTCAGCTTCTCACGCACGTCCGGGCGCAGACAGGAGATGTGGATATGAAAATGGTTTTGCGTGCGCCCGGTCGGGGAGTTGATGGTCAGCGAAACGGCGCTGTCAGGCACGTCGGCCCCCCGTTTCATACTCATAAAATGGCGAGACTGCCATGCCAGCCAGAAGAAATTCGGTGTCTGCGGCTCAGTCAGCAGCGGGCTTTCGGTGCCGTTGATACGGTACGTGGGCATCAGCAGGTATTGCAGCGGCCCGTTGCGGTCCTTGAACACCACGTAGCCCGCATCTGGCTTCACCTGCGCACACGGTGCCGGGTTACGGTTATGCAGCTGGTTGGGCACACACTGGTCGAGAACGATATGACGCAACGCATTCGGATTACCCGCTTTCATCCAGTACACGCCGCCTGCGGCAAGGGCGATAACGATCAGAATCAGTAAGATAATTTTTTTCACAACGCGTTCCCTGTTTTCAATAGAGGCAAAAGAGTAACGCAAAATGATGACCAAATAAAAAACCCGGCGGATTTCTCACACCGGGTTACCGTGTCGTTCTTTGTAAAACGCTTAGCGCTTGCTGATCTGGTCGAAGGTGCCGCCGTTAGAGAAGTGCTCTTTCTGCGCTTTGGTCCAGCCGCCAAACACATCATCAATAGTGAACAGCTTCAGTTTCGGGAAGGCGTTTTCGTATTTCTTCGCGACGGCCTCATCGCGTGGGCGGTAGAAGTTTTTCGCCGCAATTTCCTGCCCTTCAGGTGAGTAGAGGTACTTCAGATAGGCTTCCGCCACCGCTTTGGTGCCCTTCTTATCAACAACCTTATCGACGACGGAGACGGTCGGCTCAGCGAGGATGGATTCGCTCGGGGTGACGATCTCGAACTTGTCTTTACCCAGCTCGTTGGTCGCCAGCAGGGCTTCGTTTTCCCAGGCGATCAGCACGTCGCCAATGCCGCGTTCGACGAAGGTGTTGGTTGCACCGCGCGCGCCGGAGTCCAGCACTTCGACGTTTTTAAACAGTGCTTTGACGAAGCCCTGTGCTTTGGCCTGATCGCCGTTGTTGTGGTGCAGCGCGTAGCCCCAGGCTGCCAGATAGTTCCAGCGTGCGCCGCCGGAGCTTTTTGGGTTCGGGGTAATGACAGACACGCCTGGCTTAATCAGGTCGTTCCAGTCTTTAATCTGTTTCGGGTTGCCTTTACGCACCAGGAAGACAATGGTCGAGGTGTATGGCGCAGAGTTGTCCGGCAGACGCTTGATCCAGTTTTTGTCGATACGGCCACGCTCCGCGATCGCGTCCACGTCATAAGCCAGCGCCAGGGTCACCACGTCGGCTTCAATACCGTTGATCACCGATGTCGCCTGCTTACCGGAACCGCCGTGAGACTGGCGAACCACCACGTTATCGCCGGTTTCCTGTTTCCAGTGCGCCGCGAAAGCTTTGTTGTACTGGTCGTATAGTTCACGCGTCGGATCGTACGACACGTTCAGTAACTGAATGTCCTTTGCCAGAACGCTGGTCGATGCCAGCAATAATGTTAACCCCACGCCCCATTTATTCATCGCCCAGCTCTCTTGTGTAGTGTTTTGATGAATGCAGCGTGCCAGAAAGCTAACCGATGATTAAAGAATAAAAAAAGATTGGCTATAACGTGCAGGAATAAAAAAAAAGTGAATGAGCGGCCTGATGCCCTCACCCCAACCCTCTCCCACGGGAGAGGGAGCAACCATAAAAAACGGTAACCCAAGGGTTACCGTTTTGCATTTACCTTGCCGCCACCGGGCAACAGAGCCAATCAGTACAGTTTTTTCGCGCAGTCCAGCCAGTCACCTTTGAACGGACGCTTCATGTTTTCAATGGCGTCGATGATGTCATGGTGAACCAGTTTCTCGTTCTGAATACCGACGCAGCGGCCGCCGTGGCCCTGAAGCAGTAGCTCGATCGCGTACGCGCCCATGCGGGACGCCAGGATACGGTCGTACGGGCCTGGGGAACCACCACGCTGAATGTGACCCAGAACGGTCGCGCGGGTTTCGCGTTTGGTTTCGGTTTCGATGTACTTCGCCAGCTCGTCAACGTCACAGATGTGCTCGGTGATAGCAACGATGGCGTGTTTCTTACCTTTCGCGATACCGGCTTTGATTTCAGCGACCAGATCTTCACGGCTAAATTCCACTTCCGGCACCACCACGAACTCACAGCCACCGGCAATTGCCGCCGCCAGAGTCAGGTCACCGCAGTAACGGCCCATCACTTCAACAATAGAAATACGCTGGTGAGAGGAAGAGGTGTCACGCAGGCGGTCAATCGCTTCCACAACGGTACCCAGCGCGGTGAAGTAACCGATGGTGTAGTCGGTGCCTTTGATGTCATTGTCGATGGTGCCAGGCAGGCCGATGCACGGGAAGCCCATTTCAGTCAGACGTTTTGCACCCATGTAGGAGCCGTCGCCGCCGATAACCACCAGCGCATCCAGACCCCGTTTTTTCATGTTTTCGATAGCCACTTCACGGATGTGTTCGTCACGGAATTCCGGGAAGCGTGCAGAACCGAGGAAAGTACCGCCACGGTTGATCATGTCAGACACGCTGTAGCGGTCGAGCTGAACCATGCGGTCTTCATACAGACCCAGGTAACCGTCATAGATACCAAAAACTTCCAGACCTTCCGTCAGCGCTGCACGGACAACCCCACGGATTGCCGCGTTCATGCCCGGCGCATCACCGCCGCTTGTCAACACACCGATTTTCTTAATCATGACTACCTCTGAACTTAGGAATGCAAAATTGAAATCTGCTGCCGGAAGAAACTGTTCAACCGTCGAATACTGCAAATAGTATATCAATCCCTTCCAGCTGAATTGATTCAGGTCAGGCCATATGGTGGTAATTTATCCACAAAATGCTGCTCTGGCTCACTTTTTTACAACGAATTACGAAAGCTCAAAACGCCCTGGGTACGACAGAGCACGGATCCTGATGAATAATGACGTCTGACCCAGGGAAACGCTGCAAAATCGCCTGCTCCACCTGTTCAGCGACCATATGCGCCTGAACCAGTGGCAGGTTGTCTTCCATTTCCAAATGAATCTGAATAAAGCGGGTCGGCCCTGACTGCCGCGTACGAAGATCGTGAGCACCACTGACGCCAGGCCAGTTGGTCACGATGGCATAAATTTCATCACGTTCTGCATCCGGAAGCGCACGGTCAAGAAGCGACTGTACCGCTTCATACCCCATCCGCAAGGCGCTGTATAAAATATAGATCCCTATCCCTAACGCAAACAAAGCATCGGCCCGATGCCAGCCATACCAGGCCAGACCAAGCGCAATAAGAATAGCCCCATTCATCATAACATCAGACTGATAATGAAGCATATCGGCCCGTACAGCCTGGCTTTGTGTTTTGCGTACAACCCAGCGCTGGAACGTTACAAGAACAAGTGTGCTTATAAGTGCAACTACCGTTACGACCACGCCAACGCCCGGATCGTTCATCGGAGAAGGCGAAATAAGATGCTGAATACCGGTCAAAAACAGGAAAAGCGCAGAGCCCGAAATAAACATGCTTTGTGCCAGCGCGGCCAGCGATTCCGCTTTGCCGTGGCCAAACGTATGCTCTTCATCCGCCGGTTGCAGCGAGTAGCGCACCACCAGCAGGTTGGTCAGCGAGGCGGCAATATCCACCAGTGAATCCACCAGTGCCGCCAGAATACTGACCGACCCGGTGTACCACCACGCGAAAATTTTAATGATCAGCAAACACGACGCCATCACCGTCGCGGCTATTGCGGCCCGGCTTACCAGCCGTCCATAGGATTGATTCATAAACACTCCTGTCATGCCATGGCGCTAGTATAACGGATGGTGGTGGAGTGAAAGGATGAATAAAGCGTTAACAAACCTGAACAATGGGCAAAAAAAACCCCCACATCATGTGGGGGAAGACAGGGATGGTGTCTATGGCAAGGAAAACAGGGTTTACTGGTTACTACGGGTACTGCTATTGCTACTGAAAAGCGTCATATCTGAGCTTCGCTGCATCCGTGCAACCTCACGCAACTGGTTCATCCGTTGCTGATGTTTGGTATTCAAAACCGCTTGCTGCTCGGGCGTTAGCAGGTGGAACATCTGGTTGCGAACCTTCGCCATCTCTACCTGGCGGGCAACCTGTTCCTGCGCCATTTTTTCGGCCTGAGCGCGTACAGCGCTTTCGTCAAAATTTTCTGCGGTGACAAGGCGATGCATTGTCTCCATTTCGCTAACATTAACAGGGGGCTGGTCGTGTCTTGCCCTCTGCATCAGATCTCGCATCTGTTGACGCTGATGTTCGGTTAAACTTATGCCGTCAAACATATGGCTTTGGCTGCTGTGCTGCGTTGCGCCCTCTGCTGAGGAACCGTTATCGCTGATGATAGCTACAGCAGCCTGGCTAAACGCACTGAAGGCCAGCGTTGAGGCCATGACGGCAGCGGTAACTTTGCGCATCACTTGCTCCCAAAATCTTTCGTGTCGCGATTCAACGAGAGACAGTCTACGATTCAGGCTGCAAACATGCGTCAGGGGGTGTAAAACAACGTAAAGTCATGGATTAGATAGCCTTGATGTCGTAATTTCTGCCTCGGAGGTATTTAAACAATGAATAAAATCCTGTTAGTTGATGATGACCGAGAGCTCACATCTCTTTTAAAGGAGTTGCTCGACATGGAAGGTTTCAACGTCCTGGTTGCCCATGATGGCGAGCAGGCGCTGAGTCTCCTTGACGACAGCATCGATTTACTTTTGCTCGACGTCATGATGCCGAAGAAAAACGGTATTGATACGTTGAAAGAGCTTCGCCAGACACACCAGACCCCCGTCATTATGCTGACCGCACGCGGCAGCGAGCTTGACCGCGTTCTCGGCCTTGAGCTGGGTGCGGATGACTATTTACCTAAGCCGTTCAACGACCGTGAACTGGTGGCCCGTATTCGCGCGATCCTGCGCCGCTCTCACTGGAGCGAGCAGCAGCAGAATACCGACAACAGCTCACCTACGCTGGAAGTGGACTCCCTGAGCCTGAACCCGGGCCGCCAGGAAGCGAGCTTCGACGGTGAAACGCTGGAGCTAACCGGCACCGAGTTCACCCTGCTGTATCTGCTGGCGCAGCATCTCGGCCAGGTGGTGTCGCGTGAACACTTAAGCCAGGAAGTGCTGGGCAAACGCCTCACCCCGTTTGACCGCGCCATCGATATGCATATCTCGAACCTGCGCCGTAAGCTGCCGGAGCGTAAAGACGGTCACCCCTGGTTTAAAACCCTGCGTGGTCGCGGTTATCTGATGGTTTCCGCTTCATGATAGGCAGCTTAACCGCCCGCATCTTCGCCATCTTCTGGCTGACGCTGGCACTGGTTTTAATGCTCGTTTTGATGTTGCCAAAACTCGACTCACGCCAGATGACGGAGCTACTCGACAGCGAGCAACGTCAGGGCGTGATGATCGAGCAGCACGTGGAAGCGGAGCTGGCAAACGATCCGCCGAACGATTTAATGTGGTGGCGCAGGCTGTTTCGCGCTATCGACAAGTGGGCGCCCCCCGGACAACGTCTTTTACTGGTCACCAGTGAAGGCCGCGTGATTGGGGCCGATCGCAATGAAATGCAGATTATCCGCAACTTTATTGGCCAGGCGGATAATGCCGATCACCCACAGAAAAAGAAATATGGTCGGGTAGAGATGGTCGGTCCTTTCTCGGTGCGGGATGGGGAAGACAATTACCAGCTCTACCTGATCCGCCCTGCGAGCAGTTCCCAGTCCGACTTCATCAACCTGCTGTTTGACCGTCCGCTTTTGCTGTTGATTGTCACGATGCTGGTCAGTTCCCCGCTGCTGTTATGGCTGGCGTGGAGCCTGGCGAAACCGGCGCGTAAGCTGAAAAATGCGGCGGACGAAGTGGCGCAGGGCAACCTGAGGCAACATCCGGAGCTGGAATCCGGGCCGCAGGAGTTTCTGGCCGCCGGAACCAGTTTTAACCAGATGGTCTCTGCTCTTGACCGCATGATGACCGCGCAGCAACGCCTGCTGTCGGATATCTCCCACGAGCTGCGGACGCCGCTCACGCGCTTACAGCTGGGTACCGCCCTGCTGCGCCGCCGCAGCGGTGAGAGCAAAGAGCTGGAGCGTATTGAGACGGAAGCGCATCGCCTGGACAGCATGATCAACGATCTGCTGGTGATGTCGCGCAATCAGCAGAAAAACGCGCTGGTGAGCGAAACGGTGAAAGCCAATCACCTCTGGCATGAGGTGCTGGACAACGCGGCGTTCGAAGCGGAGCAGATGGGCAAATCGTTCACCGTCAACTTCCCGCCGGGCCCGTGGCCGCTCTACGGTAACCCCAACACGCTGGAAAGCGCGCTGGAGAATATCGTGCGTAACGCCCTGCGCTATTCGCACACGAAGATTGAAGTGGCGTTTTCGGTGGATAAAGACGGGATTACCGTCATTGTCGATGACGATGGTCCTGGCGTCAGCCCGGAAGATCGCGAGCAGATTTTCCGTCCGTTCTACCGCACCGACGAGGCGCGCGACCGTGAATCTGGTGGTACGGGGCTAGGTCTGGCGATTGTTGAAACCGCCATGCAACAGCACCGTGGCTGGGTGAAAGCCGATGACAGCCCGCTGGGCGGGCTGAGGTTAACGCTGTGGCTGCCGCTGTATAAGCGTTCGTAACCGTATGTGCCGGGTGGCGGCTTCGCCTTACCCGGCCTACTTTCTACGGAACCTCTTTCCCCCACAATCTCCGCGAACTGCTCTCGATCTTGCCGCTTAACCGCCGCTTCTGCATCGTTCTGGTCCAGCTGGTGGATAATCCCGCCGCTGACAGCAGGCGGTGATACTGCTCGTCATCAAACGGCATATGCCAGGCAATTGCGCAGGCCTCGTATACCGACACCTCACTCAAGCGCGAAGCCAGCTCCAGCGGCGCATCCGCCGAAACCTGTCCCGCCTGCACAATGCGATACAGCCAGCCGGTTTTACCCGCGTTTTGCAGCTGGGCCGACATATCCTGAATGCCGAAATGGTAATTAAGCTTAAAGCACGGTGAGCGCGGCTGGGTGACCTGAATCAAAGCATCGCCCCAGCGGTAAATATCGCCGATAAAGACGTTCTTCTCCGTCAGCCCCTCCGTTGAGAGATTTTCGCCAAACGCGGGGGCGACGAAGAGGTCCGCCTGTTCAGGAAATTCGGCTTTCCAGTGCTGATAGTGCTCGCGCGGATAGTGGCACAGCACGCGATCAGGCCCGCCGTGGATTTTCTTTTCAGCCTGCTGGTCACCCGCAAGCCCGAGATCGGTCAACGTCAGCTCACCGTCGACCTGCACTTTGGCGATGGCGCTCGGGCGGCTGCCTTCGTACTCCCTTACCTTGCCTGTAAACACATTCACCGGGTAATGCATCTCCACTCCTTCAGATACAAAAAAAGCGAGTCATCAGACTCGCTTCTCACAGGCGTCAATGCAACCTTATTTTTTAGCGGCGAAACGCGCTGCTGCTTCGTCCCAGTTCACTACATCCCAGAAGGCTTTGATGTAGTCAGGGCGACGGTTCTGGAACTTCAGGTAGTAAGCGTGTTCCCACACGTCCAGACCCAGAATTGGGAAGCCGGATGCGCCAGAGATAGCTTCACCCATCAGCGGGGAGTCCTGGTTAGCGGTAGAAACGACCGCCAGTTTGTCACCTTTCAGGACCAGCCACGCCCAGCCAGAGCCGAAACGGGTTGCAGCGGCTTTTTCGAATTCCGCTTTGAAGTTGTCAACGGAACCGAAGTCACGCTCGATAGCCGCTTTCAGGTCGCCCTGAAGGGTGGTGCCGGTTTTCAGGCCTTTCCAGAACAGGCTGTGGTTAGCGTGACCGCCCGCGTTGTTGCGCAGCACGGTTTTCTTGTCTGCCGGCAGCTGGTCCAGTTTGGTGATCAGCTCTTCAACAGGCAGATTAGCGAACTCTGGCAGGCTTTCCAGCGCAGCATTCGCGTTGTTCACATAGGTCTGGTGGTGTTTAGTGTGATGGATTTCCATCGTCTGCTTGTCGAAATGCGGTTCCAGTGCGTCGTAGGCATACGGCAGGGATGGCAGTGTATAACTCATAATCCTCTCCATTATTGTCGGGCGGCACAGCTGTTAATGCCGCGTAAGCAGTTGGTTCATTATAGTTAATTAAATGATATTGAAAATGATTATCAATGCCGTAGTTTTTATAAGGTTATTAGATTTTTGATAAATGACAAAATTGTGAGTCTGCTCACGTGCTTAACGTGCTGATTGCCATCCTGAACAAAAGTGCGGCAACCTTCTGAAGGTTCCCAAACCGCCTCATTTTTACACTCATCAAGTCGGCGGGAAGCCTCCGGCTATAAAAACGATGAGGATGTAAAAATGAATCATGCGATTACGATGGGTATTTTCTGGCATTTGATAGGCGCGGCCAGTGCAGCCTGTTTCTATGCCCCGTTTAAAAAGGTGAAAGGCTGGTCATGGGAAACCATGTGGTCCGTTGGCGGCACCGTGTCCTGGCTGATTTTGCCATGGACAATCAGCGCCATGCTGCTGCCCGATTTCTGGGGCTACTTCTCCTCCTTCAACGCCTCCACCCTGCTGCCGGTATTCCTGTTTGGCGCGATGTGGGGCATCGGTAATATCAACTACGGCCTCACCATGCGCTACCTAGGCATGTCGATGGGGATTGGCATCGCGATTGGCATTACGCTGATTGTTGGCACCCTGATGACGCCAATCCTCAACGGCCACTTCGACGTGCTGATCAACACTCAGGGCGGGCGAATGACGCTGCTGGGCGTGCTGGTGGCGGTGATCGGCGTGGGCATCGTCACCCGCGCAGGCCAGCTGAAAGAACGCAAGATGGGCATCAAAGCCGAAGAGTTCAACCTGAAGAAAGGGCTGCTGCTGGCGGTGATGTGCGGCGTATTCTCGGCGGGCATGTCGTTCGCCATGAACGCCGCCAAACCGATGCACGACGCCGCTGCGGCGCTGGGCGTCGATCCGCTGTACGTTGCCCTGCCAAGCTACGTGGTGATCATGGGCGGCGGCGCGCTGGTAAACCTCGGCTTCTGCTTCATTCGTCTGGCAAAAGTGAAGAACCTGTCGGTAAAAGCCGACTTCTCGCTGGCAAAACCGCTGATCGTCACCAACGTCCTGCTCTCCGCCCTCGGCGGTCTGATGTGGTATCTGCAATTCTTCTTCTACGCCTGGGGTCACGCCAGTATTCCGGCGCAGTATGACTACATGAGCTGGATGCTGCACATGAGCTTCTACGTGCTGTGCGGCGGGCTGGTTGGGCTGGTGCTGAAAGAGTGGAACAACGCCGGGCGTCGTCCGGTTGGCGTGCTGAGCCTGGGCTGTGTGGTGATTATCATTGCGGCCAATATCGTCGGCCTCGGCATGGCGAACTGATTACGCTGCCTTTCGACTGCGATGACGCCACTGAACCGGCGTCATCCCCACCTCACGGTTAAACACCACCGAAAAGTAGTTACTGTCCTCAAAGCCGCAGCGCATCGCCACTTCACTCACCATCAGCTCCGTATGCTGTAACAGGTACTGGGCGTGGCAGATGCGCAGCTGGCGCAGATAGTGGTTGACCGTCATCCCCGTCTGGGTGCGGAACTGCTGACGCAGCGCGCGCTCGCTGCACTGCTCCTGCTCGCAGAATTTTTCCAGCACGAAACTCTTGTTCAGACTGCCCGCAAGCCGGGTGATGAGCTTATCCAGCAGCGCTTCCTGTGTGGTAGCAGAGGGATTATCCGTAGCGTAACGATGCCGCTTCAGGGTCATCACCAGCTGGGCAAAAAGCAGCTCCGACATCTGGTTTGCCACCGGATCGCTCTTCTGGCTCTCCTGCTCCAGCTGGGAAATCGTCTGGCGCACCTGAGCCATGCCGTTGCTGCTTAAGCGCCAGTGCGGTTCGCCTCTGGCATCATGAAAACCGGGGATATTGCCCGCCCAGTCGACATTCAGTTTAAGTCTGTCGGGGCAGTAGATGACGTTCTGCAACACCAGATCGTTAACCGAGGCGTAGGAGTGTTTGTCTTCAGCGCGGATGTAGAACAGGTCTCCGCGCGTGATGCGGTAGGGGCGGTCGTTGAGGACGTGCAGGCCGTTGCCTCGCCATACCAGCACCAGCTCGCAAAACTCGTGGGTGTGCTCGGCAAAGACGTTTTGCGGGTAGCGGTCGGCCACCGCGACGGCCTGACTCGCGGAGGCAAAAAAATCATCTTTGCGAAGAATGAGCTGAGCAGCCACACCACAACCTCTACGGCGAATAACCGGACATTATTAGCCTTTTTGCAGCAAAAAAACGGTGACTGCCCTCGCGTTACTGAAGCAACGCGTCTTTCCCCTGACGAATATCGCGCGGCGACCAGTTAAACTCCCGGCGAAAAAGCGTCGAAAAGTGGTTACTGTCGCCGAATCCGCAGCGATAGGCGATATCGGTGACGCTTTCGTCGGTATGACGTAAAAGGTGCCGCGCTTTGATCAGGCGCAGACGGTTGAGGTAGCGCTGCGGCGTCAGCCCGGTATGCTGCTTGAGCTGACGATGCAGCGTGCGCAGCGAGAGCGAAAAGTCATCCGCCAGCGTTTCCCAGCAGACATCTTCGGCAAAATGATCTTCCAGCCAGGCCATCAGCTGATTCAGGCGCGCGTCGTTATTTTCCAGCCCTTCCACCAGGCTGCTGCGCCGCAGCAGCACCAGCAGCTGCATAAACAGCAGCTCGCGGGTAGCAATGGCGTGCGTCTCCTGTCCATCCTCGCTCTGCTCCATCTGGCTCACCAGCTGACGCACCTGCTGCAACGTGGACTGATTCACCCGCCAGTGCGAGGGGTAGTGACCGTCCTTCTCCTGCGGCAACAGCTGATTCAGCCCGGAGAGAAACTGGAACGCATCCGGAGAACGATAGAGCACATTGGTCAGGCAAAGGTTGTCGGTATGTTCATACAGGTGCCTGTCGTGATCGCGCACGAAGCACACCGTACCGCCGCTGATGGTATACGGCTGACCGTTAAACACGTGGATGCCCGTTCCGTGCTCAACAATCACAATTTCATGAAAATCATGATGATGCTCCGGGAACGCAGCCTGAGGCAGCCGTGGCTCAATCGCGACCGGCGAAGCCCCCGAAGGAAAAAAATCGACGCTGTGCAGTACGGTCATAACGGCCCCCACCAATGAGAAAAGTTCTCAAAATAGTAATTAAGGCCTTCCACGCTCACCTTAAATTTTTGACAGCAAACCGCGCAAAAGCTGTCGGTTTTTCAAGAAACAGACGGAAAGATCAGGAAATGCGGTCAGCGTCACACTGCCTGCAAACCCCGCCATTACTGGAAACTGTGAACTCCCTCACGTTCATCTTTGCTTTCTTGCCAGCGCGAGATTTGGGCTGTCAGTGGCGAGAAGGTGGCTATTTCTTCCCTTTCTTACACTCCTCGCTAATGACTTAAGAAAGGACCCGACCATGACTTTTCGCCATTGTGTGGCTGTCGATTTAGGCGCATCCAGCGGCCGTGTAATGCTCGCCACCTGGGACTGCGACCTGCACACCCTTACGCTTCGCGAAATGCACCGTTTCGCCAATTGTCTGCAAAAACAGGACGGTTTTGTTACCTGGGATATCGACGCCCTGGAAGCAGAGATCCGCACCGGACTTCACAACGTCTGCGAAGACGGTATTCGCATCGACAGTATCGGCATTGATACCTGGGGTGTGGATTACGTACTGCTGGACAGTCACGGCGAACGCGTCGGCCTGCCCGTCTCCTACCGCGACAGCCGCACCGATGGGCTAATGGCGCACGCCATCGCCCAGCTTGGCAAGGAGAACATCTATGGTCGCAGCGGCATTCAGTTTCTGCCGTTTAACACGCTGTATCAGCTGCGCGCGCTGGTTGAGCAACAGCCAGAGCTGGTCGAAAAGGTGGCGCATGCGCTGCTGATCCCGGACTACTTAAGCTACCGTCTGACCGGCAACATGAACTGGGAATACACCAACGCCACCACCACGCAGCTGGTTAACATCAACACCGATAACTGGGATGAACATCTGCTGGCCTGGACGGGCGCCTCGCCGTCCTGGTTCGGCGCGCCAACCCATCCGGGCAATGTGATCGGCCACTGGCTTTGCCCGCAGGGGAATGAAATCCCTGTTGTCGCCGTCGCCAGTCACGACACCGCGAGCGCGGTCATTGCCTCGCCGCTCGCCGGCAAAGACGCGGCGTACCTCTCTTCCGGCACCTGGTCGCTGATGGGCTTTGAGAGCAAAACACCCTACACCAGCGATGCCGCACTGGCGGCGAACATCACTAACGAAGGTGGCGCCGAAGGGCGCTACCGGGTGCTGAAGAACATCATGGGCCTGTGGCTGCTCCAGCGGGTGCTGAAAGAGCAGAACATCACCGACCTGCCCGCGCTTATCGCGGAAACCGAAACGCTGAAGGCCTGCACCTTCCTGATTAACCCGAACGACGACCGCTTTATCAATCCGGCGCACATGAGCGCCGAAATCCAGGCCGCCTGCGTCGAGGCCGGGCAGCCGGTGCCGTCCAGCCCGGCCGAGCTGGCGCGCTGCATTTTTGACAGTCTCGCCCTGCTCTATGCCGACATCCTGAGCGAGCTGGCTGACCTTCGCGGCAAACCGTTCACGCAGCTGCATATCGTGGGCGGCGGCTGCCAGAACCAGCTGCTGAACCAGCTCTGCGCGGATGCCTGCGGCATTACCGTGGTGGCAGGTCCGATTGAAGCCTCCACGCTCGGCAATATCGGCATTCAGCTGATGACCCTGGACGAACTTTCAAACGTCGACGATTTCCGTTCGGTGGTGACGGCGAATAACAGCCTGACCACCTTCACCCCCCATCCCTGCCATGAAATTGCCCGCTACCGGGCGCAGTTTCAGCAAAAACGACTGACTAAGGAGCTTTGCGCATGACCACTCAACTTGAACAAGCCTGGGACCTGGCTAAACAGCGTTTCGCCGCCGTCGGCGTGGATGTCGAAGAGGCGCTGCGCCAGCTCGACCGTCTGCCCGTCTCCATGCACTGCTGGCAGGGTGATGACGTTGCTGGCTTCGAGAACCCGGGCGGTTCCCTGACGGGGGGGATTCAGGCCACGGGTAACTATCCGGGCAAAGCGCGCAACGCCACCGAACTGCGTGCGGATCTGGAGCTGGCGCTGAGCCTGATCCCCGGGCCAAAGCGCCTGAATCTGCACGCCATTTATCTCGAATCCGACGAGCCGGTGGCGCGTAATGAAATCAAACCGGAGCACTTTACGAACTGGGTGGCGTGGGCGAAAGCCAACAAGCTGGGCCTGGACTTTAACCCCTCCTGCTTCTCGCACCCGCTGAGCGCGGACGGCTTTACCCTTGCGCACGCCAACGACGAAATCCGCCAGTTCTGGATCGACCATGTCAAAGCCAGCCGCCGCGTTTCTGCGTATTTCGGCGAGCAGCTTGGCACGCCGTCGGTGATGAACATCTGGATCCCGGACGGCATGAAGGACATCACCGTCGACCGACTGGCCCCGCGCCAGCGCCTGCTGGCCGCGCTGGATGAAGCCATCAGCGAGAAGCTGGACCCGGCGCACCACATCGACGCCGTCGAGAGCAAGCTGTTCGGCATTGGCGCCGAGAGCTACACCGTCGGCTCGAACGAGTTCTACATGGGTTATGCCACCAGCCGCCAGACCGCGCTGTGCCTGGATGCCGGCCACTTCCACCCAACCGAGGTGATCTCCGACAAGATCTCCGCCGCCATGCTCTTCGTGCCGCGCCTGCTGCTGCACGTCAGCCGCCCGGTGCGCTGGGACAGCGACCACGTGGTGCTGCTGGATGACGAAACCCAGGCGATTGCCAGCGAAATCATCCGCCACGATCTGTTCGACCGCGTACACATTGGCCTCGACTTCTTCGACGCCTCCATCAACCGCATCGCGGCGTGGGTTATCGGCACCCGCAACATGAAGAAAGCCCTGCTGCGCGCGCTGCTGGAGCCTGTCGCCGCCCTGAAACAGCTGGAAGAAAACGGCGACTACACCGCGCGCCTGGCGCTGCTGGAAGAGCAGAAATCCCTGCCGTGGCAGGCGGTGTGGGAGATGTACTGCCAGCGTCACGATGCGCCTGCGGGCAGCCAGTGGCTGGACAACGTGCGGGCATATGAGAAAGACGTTCTTGCCGCTCGTCAGTAAAAAACATTGCCCGGCGGCGTGTTGCTTGCCGGGCCTACAGGTAAAAGTAGGCCGGGTAAGCAACGCGCCACCCGGCATTTTCAAAGGAAACACAGTATGCAGACCATCACCACCTCCTGGTTCGTCCAGGGCATGATCAAAGCCACCTCCGACGCCTGGCTGAAGGGCTGGGACGAGCGCAACGGCGGCAACCTGACGCTGCGCCTGGACGATGCGGATATCGAACCGTTCGCAGCCGATTTCCACCAGAAGCCGCGCTATATCGCCCTGAGCCAGCCGATGCCGCTGCTCGCCAACACGCCGTTTATCGTCACCGGTTCCGGGAAGTTCTTCCGCAACGTTCAGCTCGACCCGCAGGCCAACCTCGGCGTAGTGAAAGTGGATAGCGACGGCGCGGGCTACCACATTCTGTGGGGGCTGACGGATGAGGCGGTGCCAACCTCTGAGCTGCCGGCGCACTTCCTCTCCCACTGCGAGCGCATCAAGGCGACCAATGGCAAGGACCGCGTGATCATGCACTGCCACGCCACCAACCTGATCGCCCTGACCTACGTGCTGGAAAACAATTCTGATTTCTTCACCCGCAAATTGTGGGAAGGCAGCACCGAGTGTCTGGTGGTGTTCCCGGACGGCGTCGGCATTCTGCCGTGGATGGTGCCGGGCACCGACGAAATCGGCCAGGCAACCGCGACGGACATGCAGAAACATTCACTGGTGCTGTGGCCGTTCCATGGCGTCTTCGGCAGCGGCCCGACGCTGGATGAAACCTTCGGCCTGATCGACACCGCCGAGAAATCCGCGGAAGTGCTGGTGAAGGTCTATTCCATGGGCGGCATGAAGCAGACCATCACCCGGGAAGAACTGATCGCCCTGGGTAAACGCTTTGGCGTCACCCCCATGCAGTCGGCGTTAGATTTGTACCAATAACAACATCGCGCCCCGCTCACCGAGACGGGGCGAAAACCACCTGCTATCCCTACAACTAACTCAAGTCAGTGGAGTAAAAGCAATGAAAATAAAAGCAAGCTTGATCCTCACCGTTGCCGCTCTGGCGTTGTCCGGTTCCGCTTTAGCAGAAGTGAAAATCGCCCTGGTGGCGAAGTCCTTAGGGAATGGATTCTTCGAGGCAGCGAACGTCGGCGCGCAGGAGGCGGCCAAAGAGTTAGGCGATGTAAAAGTGATTTATACCGGCCCGACCACCACCACGGCGGAAGCGCAGATCGAGGTGCTGAACGGGCTGATCGCCCAGGGCGTGGATGCGATCGCGATTTCCGCGAACGATCCGGACGCCGTCGTGCCGGTGCTGAAAAAAGCGATGCAGCGCGGCATCAAGGTTGTGTCGTGGGATTCCGGCGTGGCGAAAGCCGGGCGTCAGATCCACCTCAACCCGTCCAATAACGCCCTGATTGGCGAAACCAACGTCAAGCTCGCCGCCGATGCCCTGAAAGCGCTGAACGTGGAGAAAGGCGATGTGGCGGTGCTGAGCGCCACGCCAACCTCCACCAACCAGAACACCTGGATTGCGGAGATGAAAAAGGTGCTGCCGAAGTACCCGTCCGTCAATCTGGTGACCGTGGCCTACGGGGACGATCTCTCTGACAAGAGCTACCGCGAAGCGGTCGGCCTGCTGAAAACCTACCCGGAGCTGAAAGTGATTGTTTCGCCTTCTTCCGTGGGCATTGTGGCTGCCGCGCAGGCGGTGAAGGACCAGGGCAAGATTGGCAAAGTGTACGTCACCGGTTTAGGCCTGCCGTCTGAGATGGCGGGCGCGGTGAAGTCCGGCGCAAGCAAGAGCTTTGCCATCTGGAACCCGATTGACCTGGGCTATGCCGCAACCTACCTGGCGGATGACCTGGTGAAAGGCAACGCCACGAAAGGCGAGGCCAGCATGGGCAAGCTGGGCAAAGTGAAGCTGGATGCCGACGGCAACGGCGCGATGGCCGAGCCGTTCGTTTACGATGCCAGCAATATTGATAAGTTCTCAAAAATCTTTTGATGTGATTTGTAGGCCGGATAAGCGTAGCGCCATCCGGCAAAAGGCGGGTGGCGCTGCCGCTTACCCGCCCTACAAATTCCCCTGTCCAGGAGAACTATCATGACCCCATTGCTACAGCTTTCTGGCATCACCAGGGTGTTCCCCGGCGTGCGTGCTCTTGAGAACGTGCAGCTTGCGCTGTGGCCCGGCAAAGTGACGGCGCTTATCGGCGAAAACGGCGCGGGCAAGTCGACGCTGGTCAAAGTGATGACCGGCATATACCAGCCCGACGAGGGCGAAATTCTCTACAAGGCGATCCCCGTTCACCTTCCGACGCCGGAGTCGGCGCATAAAATGGGCATCACCGCCATTCACCAGGAAACCGTCCTGTTCGATGAACTCTCGGTCACCGAAAATATCTTTGTCGGTCAGTACCTTCACAAAGGCTTCCTGAAAAAGCTCGACTGGCCGGAAATGCACCGCCGGGCGCAGGCTATTCTCGCCCGCCTTGAGGTGCAAATCGACCCGCGCGCAACGCTGAAAACCCTGAGCATCGCCCAGCGTCACATGGTGGCGATTGCCCGCGCGCTGTCGTTTGAGGCGCAGGTGGTGATCCTCGATGAACCCACGGCGGCGCTGTCACAACATGAAATCCTCGAGTTTTACCAGATTGTGGAGCGCTTAAAGCAGGAGGGAAAAGCCATCCTGTTTATCTCCCACAAGTTCGACGAGATTTTTGAGCTGGCCGATCACTACACCATTTTGCGCGACGGCGTGTTCGTCGGTGCAGGGGCAATAAATGAGATCACCGAGGAGCGGATGGTGTCGATGATGGTCGGGCGCGCCATTACCCAAACCTTCCCGAAAATCGACTGCGAAAAAGGCGAGACGGTGCTGGAGGTGAAAAACCTCTGCCATCCGACCGAGTTTGCGCATATCTCGTTCTCCCTGCGTAAAGGGGAAATCCTCGGCTTTTACGGGCTGGTGGGTGCCGGGCGTACCGAATTGATGCAGGCGCTTTCCGGCGTCACGCGGCCATCGTCCGGGGAAATTATCCTCAATGGCCAGCCCCGGCGCTTCCGCCAGCCTGCGGATGCGATCAAAGCCGGTATCGTCTGCGTGCCGGAAGAAAGGCAGAAACAGGGGGCGATTATCGCCCTGCCGATTGCCCAGAACATCAGCCTGCCTCAGCTCAGCAGGCTCAATCCGAACGGCGTACTGCACGACGACCGCGAATGGAAGCTGGCAGACGAGTACGCCAAACGCCTGCAAGTGAAAGCCTTCAGCTGGAAGCAGGCGGTGGAGACCCTCTCTGGCGGCAACCAGCAAAAGGTGGTGATCGGCAAATGGCTGGCGACGCACCCTGACGTGATCATCCTCGATGAGCCAACAAAAGGCATCGATATCGGCTCAAAGGCAGCCGTGCATCAGTTTATGTCCGAGCTGGTCAGTCAGGGGCTGGCGGTGATTATGGTCTCGTCCGAACTGCCGGAAGTGATGGGCATGGCGGATCGCATTATCGTCATGCACGAGGGGCTGATGGTGGCCGAATACCAGGCGGGAGACGCGACGGCGGAAACCATCGTCAGCGCCGCCAGCGGTGCAAAACAGGAGGCGGCATAAATGCTTAGCTCACTCTTAAAACACCGCGAGGCGCTGCTTGGCGCGGTGATTGTCCTGATGGTCGTCGCCATTGGCAGCCGCGTGCCATCGTTTATCGCACCGGGAAACCTGGTGGAGATGTTTAACGACACCGCCATTCTGATCGTCCTCGCGCTCGGGCAGATGTTGGTGCTGCTCACTAAAGGCATCGACCTGTCGATGGCGGCTAATCTGGCCCTGACCGGGATGATTGTCGCCCTGATTAATTTCCATTACCCGGACGTGCCCGTCTGGGCGCTGCTGATCCTTGCCAGCGCGCTTGGGCTGCTGATGGGCGCAATAAACGGCCTGCTGGTGTGGAAACTGGGCATTCCGGCGATTGTGGTCACGCTCGGCACCATGAGCATCTACCGCGGAATGATCTTTTTGCTCTCCGGCGGCGGCTGGGTGAACTCCAACCAGATGGGTGCAAACTTCCTCGGCCTGCCGCGTGCGTCAGTGCTGGGCCTGCCGGTGCTGAGCTGGTGCGCCATCGCCGTACTGCTGCTGGTGGGCTACTTCCTGCGCTACAGTCGCACCGGACGGGCGCTCTACACCGCCGGCGGGAACGCCACGGCAGCGTACTACACCGGGATCAACGCCGGGAAAATGCAGTTCATCAGCTTCTGCCTTTCCGGTCTGCTGGCCGGGTTCTGCGGCTACCTGTGGATATCACGCTTTGCCGTTGCGTATGTTGACGTCGCTAACGGTTTTGAATTGCAGGTGGTGGCAGCCTGTGTGATTGGCGGGATCAGCACCATGGGCGGCACCGGCCGCGTGCTCGGCTGTCTGTTCGGGGCGCTGTTCCTTGGCGTCATCAACAACGCCCTGCCGGTGATCGGCGTCTCCCCGTTCTGGCAGATGGCGATTTCCGGCTCGGTCATTGTCATCGCTGTGCTGCTGAACGAGCGCGGCAACAAGCGCAAAGGCAGGCTGATCCTGCGCGACGCGGCGCTGGCACGTCAGAAACTGGCGGTGAAACCATGAGCAAAATGATGACATCTGAAGAGTTCAAACCCACTTCTGCGCCGGGCATCTTCCAGCGCCTGCTGTGCTGGGAGGGCTTCCTGCTGGCGGTGACGCTGGCGGTGTTTGTGGTGAACGCGCTCGCCTCGCCCTACTTCCTCAATATCTGGAACCTCTCCGACGCGACGTTCAACTTCACGGAAAAAGCGATCATTGTGTTGCCGATGGCGATGCTGATTATCGCCCGGGAAATTGACCTGTCTGTGGCCTCCACCATCGCGCTCAGCTCCACGGTGATGGGCTTTTGCGCGGCAGCGGGCGTCGATACGCCACTGCTGGTGTGCGTGGGATTAGGCGTCGGGCTACTGTGCGGGCTGTTCAACGGTATTCTGGTGACGCGCTTTAACCTGTCGTCCATCGTCATCACCATCGGCACCATGAGCCTGTACCGCGGGATCACCTACATCCTGCTCGGGGACCAGGCGCTGAACAGCTACCCGGAGAGCTTCGCCTGGTTCGGCCAGGGCTACGTCTGGGGTGCGCTGTCGTTTGAGTTCGCGCTGTTTATCGTGCTGGCCGCTCTGTTTGCCTTTGTGCTGCACCGCACCAATTTTGGCCGCCGCACCTACGCCATCGGCAACAACCCGACCGGCGCGTGGTACTCCGGCATCAACGTGAAGCGCCACAACCTGATCCTGTTTGCGCTGGTAGGACTGATGTCCGGCCTGGCGTCGGTGCTGCTCACCTCGCGTCTGGGCAGTACCCGCCCGACCATCGCGATGGGCTGGGAGCTGGCGGTGGTGACGATGGCGGTGCTCGGCGGCGTCAATATTCTCGGTGGGTCCGGCAGCATGGTGGGCGTGATTATCGCCGCCTTCCTGATGGGGCTGGTGACCTTCGGCCTGAGCCTGCTCAACGTGCCCGGCATTGTGATGTCGGTGATTATCGGCGCGATGCTGATCGTGGTGATTTCGCTGCCGATTATTACCCGCCGGGTGATGCAGCGAAGACGGATCTCATAGCCGGGTGGCACTGCGTTTACCCGGCCTACTTAACAGTAGGCCCGCGCAAGCGCAGCGCCGCCGGGCATAAAAATCACAGTAATTAAGGAGAATTATCATGAGCTTTATGTTGGCACTCCCCAAAATCAGCCTGCACGGCGCGGGCGCGATCGGCGATATGGTCAATCTGGTGGCAAACAAACAGTGGGGAAAAGCGCTGATTGTCACCGACGGCCAGCTGGTGAAACTTGGCCTGCTCGACAGTTTGTTTTCCGCGCTCGACGCCCATCAGATGTCGTATCACCTGTTCGATGAGGTATTCCCGAATCCGACGGAAGCGCTGGTGCAAAAAGGCTATGCGGCATATCAGGATGCGGAGTGTGATTACCTGATTGCCTTTGGCGGCGGCAGCCCGATTGATACTGCCAAGGCGATCAAAATCCTCACCGCCAACCCAGGTCCGTCAACCGATTACTCCGGCGTCGGCAAGGTGAAAAACGCGGGCGTGCCGCTGGTGGCGATCAACACCACCGCAGGCACGGCGGCGGAGATGACCAGCAACGCGGTGATCATTGACGCCGCGCGACAGGTGAAAGAGGTGATTATCGACCCGAACATCATCCCGGATATCGCCGTGGACGATGCCAGCGTGATGCTTGATATTCCGGCCTCCGTGACCGCCGCAACCGGCATGGATGCCTTGACCCATGCGATTGAAGCCTACGTGTCCGTCGGCGCGCACCCGCTGACCGATGCTAACGCGCTGGAGGCGATTCGCCTGATCAACCTCTGGCTGCCGAAAGCGGTTGACGATGGTCACAACCTGGAAGCGCGCGAGCAGATGGCCTTTGGTCAGTATCTGGCGGGCATGGCGTTTAACAGCGCCGGTCTGGGGCTGGTGCACGCCCTGGCGCACCAGCCGGGCGCGACGCACAACCTGCCACACGGCGTGTGCAACGCCATTCTGCTGCCGATCATCGAAAACTTTAACCGCCCAACGCGGTCGCACGTTTCGCCCGCGTGGCGCAGGCGATGGGCGTTGACACGCGCGGCATGAGCGATGAAGCGGCCAGCATGTCAGCCATTCAGGCGATTCGTGACCTGAGCGCCCGGGTCGGCATTCCGTCCGGATTTAGCCAGCTCGGCGTCACCAAAGCCGATATTGAAGGCTGGCTGGATAAAGCCCTCGCCGACCCGTGCGCGCCGTGCAACCCGCGCACCGCCAGCCGCGATGAGGTCCGCGAGCTGTACCTGGAGGCTTTATGATCCGCAAAGCGTTTGTGATGCAGGTAAACCCGGACGCGCACGAGGAGTACGCACGTCGCCACAACCCGATCTGGCCTGAGCTGGAGGCGGTACTGAAAGCCCACGGCGCGCACCACTACGCCATCTATCTCGACAAAGCTCGCAACCTGCTGTTTGCGACGGTGGAGATTGAATCGGAAGAGCGCTGGAACGCGGTGGCAAACACCGATGTCTGCCAGCGCTGGTGGAAATATATGGGTGACGTTATGCCGTCGAACCCGGATAACAGCCCGGTGAGTTCGGCGCTGAAAGAGGTGTTTTACCTGGACTGATGTGTTAACGCTGCTGCCCCCGAGGCGGCAGCAATCTCCCGCCTGCCACTCAGCGTAAACGCCGACACCACCGTGATCGCCAGCACGAAGCAGCCCAGTATCAGATACGTCTCCTGGAAGCCGACCCGGTCATACATATTTCCGGCAAAGGCGGAGAGGAAGATCGCCGCCGACTGTTTGGCAAACTGGAAGCCAATCAGGTAGATGGTGGCCGACAGGCGCGTATCAAACACCCCGGTGATGTACTTGAATGCCCCCACCAGCAGGAACGGGACTTCCAGCGCGTGCAGCATCTTCAGGGCAATCACCTCCACGGCAGTGGTGGCAAACGACGAGCCGATAATGCGCGTCGCCATGATCACCCCGGCAATCAGCAGCGTGTTTTTCGCGCCGATGCGGTTAATGATCCACGGCGAGCAGAACATAATGATCGCGTTACAGATTTCCCCTGCCGTGGTGGCGAAACCAAAGGCACGGGTCCCCTCCTGCGGCGTGGCGAAGAAGGTTTTGAAGAAGGTGGCAAACTGCTGGTCGAAGACGTCATACACGCAGGCCACGCCAATCACGTACAGGATGAACATCCACATTCTGCGCTGGCGGAACAGGGTAAAGACGGTTTTAGCGGTGATCTGCGGCTGATTCGCGCCCAGGGCGTTCATCACCTGCGCCGTCTGGTTAGGCTTCGGTTTCGCGACCACCAGCAGCAGCATCAGCAACAGCGCCGCGGCCGACCCCATCCAGAAGACGTACGACGGATCGATGCCGAACAGGATGCCGCCCGTTGAGGCGCACAGCCCCCAGCCGAGACAGCCGAACATACGCGCCTTGCCGTACTCAAAAAAGCTGTTGCGGCTTACGCGCTCAATATAGGCCTCAATCGCCCCCGACCCCGCTGAGAAGACAAAGCCGATATACAACCCACCGCTCAGCGCCCCCAGCCAGATATTGGTTTTCAGCAGCGGGGCGAAGACGTACAGGAAGAACGGCGCGAACAGGAACAGCAGCACCGAGATGATCCAAAGCAGGTGTTTTTTCAGCCCCAGCTTGTCCGAAATGACCCCCAGCACCGGCTGGAAGGCAATGGCCGACAGCGAGATGCAGGAGAAAACAATCCCGGTATGGGTTTTGTTCAGGCCGATGATGTCCGACAGCCAGATCGGCAGGAACGGAAAGCAGGTGGCCATGATGAAGAAGTAGAGAAAGAAGAACAGCCCGAAGATCCAGAAATTAGGGTTGTCTTTGTGGGTACAGGTTGTTGTGTTCATTATTTTTATCCTCAACGGAGGGCCGGTTGCCCGGCCCGTCACCCTTACACGCGTTCCACACCAATCAGAATGGCGGTTTCCGGATCCAGAATCGGCAGTGCAATACCCGCCTGCATCAGCCACTCACCGCTTACCGTTTGCGGCGCGTTCATCCACGCCGGCAGCTTACGCATGGTGTGCCCGCCCTCGCCCGTAATCTGGATGTTCGGGTGATCGAGCAGCGTGATGCGGTACAGCGCGCTGGCGTCTAACCCCGGCATGCGCAGCGGCATCATCAGGGTGTAATCCGGCATCGCGAGCTGGCTGACCAAAAACAGCCCCTGCGTCTTATCTTCGCTCACTATACCCTGCGCCAGGGTGGTGGCGTCCGGCATATCCACGCGCCACTGGGTGCCGTGATGAATGACCTCTCGCCACCGCTTGTGCAGCGCGGCGTAATGGCGATAGCCTTCACGCTCCTGCGCATCGACGGTGAGCGGATCCAGCTCCAGCCCCATGTGACCAAACAGCGCTGTTAGCCCGCGGAACTGAATGCTGTGCTGGCGGAAGGTGGCGTGACATTTATGGTGACCGATATGCGCGCCCATCACCTCCGGCGGGAAGAAGTAGCTCATGCCGCGCTGGATAGTGTTGCGCTCCAGCGCGTCGTTGTTGTCGGACGCCCAGAAGCGGTGGCAGCGGGTCAGCACTTCATAATCGATTCGCCCGCCGCCGGACGAGCAGGATTCAAACTCAATGTGCGGGAAGCGCTCGCCCAGCACGTCCAGCAGGCGGTAAAACTGGCGCGTCTGGGCGTCGGCGGCGGCTTTGCCCTTGTGCCCTGGCTGCACCAGCTCGCGGTTCATATCCCATTTCACGTAGTCGACCGCGTGTTCGCCCAGCAGCCAGCTCATGCGTTCGACCAGATATTCAAAGGCCTGCGGAATATTGAGATTGAGGACCAGCTGGTGTCGCCCGGTCGCCTGGGCGTAGCCCGGCAGCGCCAGCACCCAGTCAGGGTGCGCGCGATACAGATCGGAATCGGGGTTAATCATCTCCGGCTCAACCCAGATACCAAACTCCATGCTGAGCTGTTTAACGTGATCGATTACCGGCTTTAGGCCGTTCGGGTATTTTTTCTTGTCCAGATACCAGTCGCCCAGCGCGGCGTGGTCGTCGTTGCGGCCTTTAAACCAGCCGTCGTCGATAATAAAGCGCTCCACGCCCAGCGCAGCGGCCTCGTCGGCCATGCGCATGATGTAGTCCGGATCGTGGTTGAAGTAGATCCCCTCCCAGGTGTTGAGGTGCACCGGGCGCGGTTTATCTTCCGGGAAGCGGATAACATTGTCGCGCAGGTAGCGGTGGAACTGCTGGCTCATGCCGTTCAGCCCGTGCGGGGAGTGACTGGCATACAGGCGCGGCGTCCAGAGCGTTTCCCCCTCTTCAATCGCCATTTCACCCGGCAGGTAGAGCGCTTCGGCCTGCATATAGCGGCGGCCATCGGTTTTCGCCTCTGCGCGCAAGCGGTGGTTACCACTCCAGCCCAGATGTATACCCCAGACGTTGCCGTGCATTTCACTGAATGACGGCGTACCTGAAATCAGCGCCGGGAAATGTTCATGGGAGGTTTTACCCCGACGGTTTTCAATCACAAAGCTGTCATGTTCAAGCATCACGCGGTGCGGCTGAAACTCCCTGATCCAGCGACCGTGGAAGGCCATCACCTCCTGCGCGCGTTCGGCCACCGGCAGCGTCACGGCAAAGCGATCCACCTGCCACGCCTGCGTTTTCAGGTTGGTTAACCCATGACGCACCACCAGTACGCCGCTGGCATCCAGCGTTATTTCACTGGTCAGACGCAGGCCTGCATGCTCGTCTTCAGCAGTGATTGTCAGGGCGTTTAACGCCTGCTGCACCTGCGTGGTTTTAAATACCGGCGATCCGTCCAGCCCCTGGCGGTGCCCCTCGATGCCCGGCGAGCCAAACAGCCCATGCCCCAGCTCTGCCATCAGCGTGACGGGGGAGTCGACGTCCAGCCTGCCATTAGCAACCGGGCGCGCAATACTCAGCACATCCTGCGGCGAAAAGTGCTGAAGGTGTGGCCCCCAGTAGAGAATTTCGGCGAACGGGTGGGTTTTTACCACCACGTCAACCGTATTGCTTTCAAGTCGAAAAATGGAATCTTGCATCAGACATCTCCTGTCATCGGGATGTCCTGAGTGTTGATCCGAAACGTTTCGGATACAAACCAAAACGTTTCGGATCTGTGATCGGGTTTGGAATTTTTGGTGTAATCAGGCCGTCTGGCCTGGGGAGAATTCTGGCTGCCAGAGCACCTGAAGGGTGTCAATGTCGTCGCCATTAATCAGCTGGCGCACCATATCGGCAATCTGTTTCCCGACACCCTGACGGGTAGACTGGATCACCGCCGCGACGTCGATATCGACAATGCTGTCCTGCGGTAAGCCGTCATAGACCACCAGCGAAACGGCATTTTCACCGGTTAAGCGCCCCATCTGCGCCAGGGCCATCGCTGCGCCGTCGCCGTGGGTGTTGCAGTCGGTAATGATGGCCGTGGGCGGCTGCGGCAGGGAGAGAAGTTCTTGCGTGGTGGCATACCCCACGCGACGCGAAGGGGGCATGGCACGCAGCCATTCGCTGGAAAGTCCGGCTTCCCGCAGCGCGTCTAGGTAGCCCTGGCGGCGCTGGGTGATGAATGCCTGGTTGTTGCTTTCGCCCAGCAGCGCAATGCGCTGATGGCCTTTCTCGATCAGCCAGCGGGTGGCCTGATATGTGCCGGCATAGTTGTCGAAATCGAACCACGCGTACGGCTGCGGGAGCTGGCTGCGGCCGAGCGCCAGGAACGGGAACCCGGCGGCCTGTAGCTGCTCAAGACGCGGATCGTGATCCAGCGTATGCGCCACAATCAGCGCATCCACGCGTCGGCTCTGCACCATGCGCATATAGCTGTGTTTGTCCGCCAGATCGTCGTCAGCGATGAGCAGCAGGTCAATCTCATGTCGCGCCAGTTCGTGGCTAATTTCGCCGACCATGTCCATAAAAACGCTGTTATTGAGCGGAACAGGATGCACCGGAAACACCAGCCCGACGGCGTCGATTTTGCCCATCTTCAGGCGACGGGCAAAGGTATTTGGTCGGTAGCCACGGCGCTGGGCCTCCGCTTCCACGCGGGCGCGCGTCTCAGCAGAAACGTCGTCATACCCGTTGAGGGCGCGGCTGACGGTGGTAACAGACAGCCCCAGTTCTTTGGCAATGGCTTTAAGCGACATGATTTTCCGTATCTTTGTTAGTTTTGTTCCGCCACCAGCAGCGCGTGCGTATCTGGCTCCAGCGCCTTAAAGATATGCGGCTGGTCAGCGGGGTAGCAAATGTAATCTCCCGGGCCGAGCTCTTCCGCCGCGTCGATCAGACCGACCACCGCCCGCCCCTGGGTCACGATAATATGCTCAACCGACCCAGGCGGATGGGGCTGGGAAATACGGTCTGCCCCCGGCTGAGTCAGCAGCAGATAGATATCACGACGCGCGCCAGGCGGACACGCCGCGAGCAAAATCGCCTCGTAGTTCGCCTGCCCGGCGACGACTTTTGTGCCCTCGCCGCGGCGGATCACCTGCGTGACGGGTTGCTGCGGCTCCAGTAACCGGGCAAACGGAATATCCAGCGCCACGCAAAGCGACCACAGCGTTTCCAGGCTAGGATTGCCGTTGCCAGACTCCAGTTGAGAAAGCGTGGATTTGGCGATCCCGGCACGGCGGGCAATTTCCGCCAGTGAGAGCCCGGTTCGCAAGCGTTCTCGCACCAGGCTTTTGGCGATCACGCTGATTGGCTGCGTCATAATAACGGCCTCTTTCTCTCTATAACGAACGAATCGTTCGTCTTGTAAAACGTTTCTGATGCGTTCATTATAATGGAAATACGTTCGATATGGCTAAAATGGTATGAAGAATCACCTCTCTTGCCTGAAAGGCGACACGATAAAAGCGATCGTCCTGGTCTGCCTCGCGGTGGGCGTGGTCGGCATGTCTTATGGCTCACTGGCGATGGCCTACGGTTTCCCGCTGTGGGTGCCGTTTGTCCTCTCCCTCACGGTGCTGGCAGGCGCATCCGAGTTTATGTTTATCGGCATCGTGGCGAGCGGCGGCAATCCGCTGGCAGCGGCAGCGGCCGGTTTACTGGTTAACGCGCGCCATGTGCCGTTCGGCGTTACGGTGCGTGAACTGGTGGGCAAGCGCGGCCTGAGCTTTCTGGGCTGTCATATCATGAATGATGAAAGTGTGGTGTTCGGCCTGTCGCAAAAAACCGCCGAGCAGCGTAAAGCGGCCTACTGGCTGTGCGGCCTGGGCGTGGCAATCATCTGGCCGCTGGGGGCGGTGCTGGGCGCGATGGTCGGCAAGCTGCTGCCAGATCCGGAAACCATCGGGCTGGACGCGGTGTTCCCGGCGATCCTGCTGGCGTTAGTGGTGCCGGCATTTAAAAACCGTACCACGCTGATCCGCGCATGTAGCGGCGCAGTGTTGTCGCTGGCCGCCGTACCGTTTGCGCCGGTTGGCCTGCCGGTGCTGCTCTCTTTGCTCGGCCTTGCCGCGAGGAAAAAATAATGGAAAATATGACGGTCTTTATTCTCGGCATCGCCATTCTTTCTGCCGGAACCTATCTGATGCGTCTCGGCGGGGCGAAACTCGGTAGCCGGCTGGCGCTTTCTGAACGGTCGCAGGCGCTGCTTTCAGACGCGGCAACCGTTTTGTTGTTCTCCGTCGCGCTGGCAACAACGTTTTATGAAGGGGACCATTTTGCCGGGATGGCGCGCGTACTGGGGGTGGGGTTCGCGGTGTTTCTGGCCTGGCGCAAAATGCCGTTAATTGTGGTGATCGTCGCGGCGGCGGTGGTGACGGCGCTGCTGCGTCTGGCGGGATTACATTAAAAACTTTCCTTTCCTGGCGATGATATATTCGTCAGGAAAATCAGTCCCTTCAGGAATGTGGCCTCGTCCACAATAATCATCTCTTCCTCACCGTCGTCTTGTCATACCCCGCTGACATTTTCATGCTCAGCCTTATATCGCCTCACCCGTAGAATCAGGTTACGCAATTCTCAACGGAGTGAAGCGATGGCGCACCTGACGACCGCTTGTATCGATCTCAACATTCAGGGCAACAGCCCCTATTCCATCCTGAAACAGCTGGCGGAGATGGCCTGGCAAAACGGCTTTGTGACCGACCGCGCCGCATTTTTACAAACGCTACTTTTACGCGAAAAACTGCACTCCACCGGCTTCGGCAACGGGGTCGCCGTGCCGCACGGTAAAAGTCACGTGGTCACACAACCGTTTGTGTTGTTCGCCCGTCAAGCCTGCGGCGTGGACTGGCAGGCCAGCGACGGCGAAGCAGCAACCTGCTGGATCTGCCTTGGCGTGCCGCAGCAGGGAGAAGAGGCGCAGGTGAAGCTGATTGGCACCCTGTGCCGGAAGATTATTCACCCCGAATTTATCTCACAACTCAAACAGGGCGGTCAGGAGCAGATCCTCACGCTGCTCAACCAGACGCTGAGCGAATAAGGAGCAAACAATGGGAACGTCGTTACGGTTAGTGGCCATCACCAACTGCCCGGCGGGTATCGCGCACACCTATATGGTCGCCGAAGCGCTGGAGCGAAAGGCCCGCGAGCTGGGGCATAGCATTCAGGTTGAAACGCAGGGCGCCAGCGGAGTGGAAAACCATCTGAGCAACGAGGCTATCCGCGCCGCAGACTACGTGATTCTGGCGACCGGGCGCGGACTAAGCGCCGACGATCGCGCGCGCTTTGCCGGTAAACAGGTTTATCAGCTCCCCATATCCCAGGCGCTGAAAAACATAGAGGCCATATTTGATAACTTACACACGCAGTCGCAGCTTTTCGCCGCCGATAGCAGCGTGAAGCTGGGAAAACAGGATGTGCAGCAGGGCAGCGTAATGAGTCATCTGATGGCGGGCGTTTCTGCCGCGCTGCCGTTCGTTATCGGCGGGGGGATTCTGGTAGCGCTCGCCAATATGCTGGTGCAGTTCGGTTTGCCTTATAGCGATATGTCGAAAGGCGCACCATCGTTTAGCTGGGTTGTCGAATCGATCGGTTACCTGGGCTTCACCTTTATGATCCCGATTATGGGGGCGTACATCGCCTCGTCGATTGCCGACAAACCCGCTTTTGCTCCAGCGTTCCTGGTCTGCTATCTGGCGAACGATAAAGGGCTGCTGGGCACGCAGTCCGGCGCGGGATTTCTTGGCGCGGTGGTGCTGGGACTTGCAATAGGTTACTTCGTGCTGTGGTTTCGCAAGCTGAAGCTTGGGAAAGCGTTGCAGCCGCTGCTGGGCTCGATGCTGATCCCGTTCGTGACGCTGCTGGTGTTTGGCGTATTGACCTGGTACGTTGTCGGGCCGCTAATGTCCGATCTGATGGGCGGCCTGCTGCATTTCCTCAACACCATTCCACCGTCGATGAAGCTCGGCGCGGCCTTCCTGGTGGGCGCGATGCTGGCGTTCGATATGGGCGGTCCGGTCAATAAAACCGCGTGGTTCTTCTGCTTCTCGCTGCTGGAAAAACATATCTACGACTGGTACGCCATCGTCGGCGTGGTAGCGCTGATGCCACCCGTTGCCGCAGGTATCGCCACTTATCTGGCGCCGAAGCTGTTTACCGAACAGGAAAAAGCGGCCGCCAGCAGCGCCATTGTGGTGGGCGCGACCGTCGCCACCGAACCTGCCATCCCTTATGCGCTGGCGGCCCCCCTACCCATGCTGACCGCAAATACCCTGAGCGGAGGGATCGCGGGCATGCTCACTATCTCGTTTGGTATTCAACGCCTGGCACCCGGTCTTGGCGTGTTCGATCCGCTGATTGGCCTGATGTCACCAGCTGGCTCGTTTTATCTGGTGCTGGCCATCGGCCTGGCGCTGAACATTGCGTTGATTATCGTTCTGAAAAGCGGGTGGCTGAAGCGCAAAGCTGCCCGTATGGAGAAGGCAAATGAACATTGATTTACTGAAATCCCTTTGCGATGCCAGCGCGGTCAGCGGCGACGAACAGGAAGCGCGGGATATTTTGATCGACACCCTTGAAGGCCATGCGGATGAGATCACCTTTGACGGCCTGGGCAGCGTTATCGCCCGCAAGGGCACGCGCGGGCCGAAGGTGGCGATTGTCGGGCATATGGATGAAGTGGGCTTTATGGTCACCCATATCACCGGGGCGGGATTTATCCGCTTCGACACCATCGGCGGCTGGTGGAGCCAGTCGATGCTCAACCATCGCGTGACAATCCGCACCCGCAGCGGCGCAAATATTTCGGGGGTGATTGGCTCAGTCGCGCCCCATGCGCTGAGCGAAAAGCAAAAGCAGCAGCCGATGACATTTGATGAGATGTTTATCGATATAGGCGCGAACAGCCGCGAAGAGGTGGAAAAATACGGGATTGCAATGGGGGATTTCGTCTGCCCGGAAGCGAACTTTGCCCGTTGGGGCGAGGACAAAATTGTCGCCAAAGCGCTGGATAACCGCGTGGGCTGCGCCTTAATGGCCGAGCTGCTGCTGACGGTGAACAACCCGAATATCACCCTGTACGGCGTGGGCAGCGTCGAGGAAGAGGTGGGCTTACGCGGGGCGCAAACCTCCGCCGAGTGCATTAAGCCTGACGTGGTGATTGTGCTGGATACCGCCGTCGCAGGCGACGTACCGGGCATCGACGCCATTAGATATCCGCTAAACCTGGGCGACGGCCCCGGCGTGATGCTGTTCGACAAACGCTATTTTGCCAGTCAAAAGCTGGTGGCCCTGCTCAGGCAAAGCGCAGAAAAACAAGGCGCGCCGTTACAGTTCAGCACCATGAAAACCGGCGCAACCGACGGCGGACGGTATAACGTGATGGGCGGCGGGCGGCCCGTGGTGGCGCTTTGTCTGCCGACACGGTATTTGCACGCCAACAACAGTATGATCTCCCAAAAGGATTATGACGCGGCGCTGAACATAGTGCATGAACTGCTGATGTCGCTTGATGAAACGCAGGTCGCCGCGCTAACGGATTTTCGCTAAGGACCCGCCATGCTCAACGAACGTCAGTTTGCTTTACTCGATGCGCTGGAGTCGCAGCCTGCGGCACTCAGCGGCCTGGCCCAGCATACCGGCGTTTCTGCCCGCACCATCCTGCGTGATATCGACTACATCAATTTCACCCTCAGCGGCACGGCGCGGATCAGGGCGACGGGCAGTGCCCTGTACCAGCTTGAGATTGCCGACAGAAAACAGTATTTCCGGCTGTTACAGCGCCATGATAATGATGACCGGCTGCTGGCGCTGCTGCTGATCCGCCCGGTGATGTCCCGCGCGCAGCTGGCGGATGCGCTAAACCTTCCCGATGCCTGGATTGCTGAGCGTCTGCCGCGCCTGCGGCAGCGCTATGCGCGCGCATTCCCGCTCGCCAGCCGTCCCGGCGCCGGGTACTTCATTGATGTCGACCCGGATAAGCGCCTGATCCTGCTGGCTAACCTGTTCAAAAAGGATCCGCTGGCGTTTCCGCTGGCGGGGATTGCCCCGGCAACCTTATCCATGCTGCACGCGCACTGTCAGAGCCTGACGGCGTGGCCGGATATTCAGGCAGATTATCGGGCCAGCATGGTTCTGGCCGGATACGCCCTGCGCCAGCAGCTTCCGGTTTACGCCGACGTCGCCGAATCTGACGCGCTTCGCGACTGCTGCGAGCGGACGGGGATCTGGCTCAGTCCGACGGTGATTAACGTCATCGCCAGCACGCTCAATCGGCTACAGCAACACGCCAATGGTATCACATCAGAGTATGTCGCCGGCCAGCTGGCGAGGCTGTCCGCCGCAGGGCAGCCGCAGGTGATCGACGCTCAGCTGAAAGATGACCTGACCGCCCACCTGAAACGTTGCGTGGCGATGCCAAACTGGCTGCCGGAAAGCCGACCCGGCTCCATGAATAACCTTAAGGCCGCGTGGCCTGCCGCGTTTGATATGAGCGTAAAATTCATCAACCAGTTGCGCATGGAGATCGACATCCCGCTTATCGACAGCGATCTGCCGGGACTCTATTTCGCCTGTGCACTGGAGCGACACCACAGCGCATGGACGCCCATCTTTCTGCTTGCCGATCAAAACGCCATTGCGACCATCAATAAAATGGCCATTGAGCGAGAGGTGATGAACTGCCGGGTCGTTGTCGCCTTCACGCCCGATGAACTTGTGGCCCTGGCAGACGAAAACCATCCGGCGCTGATTGTGAATAACAGCCACTTTCTGCTGGATGAAGGCCTACGTAACGTACTGGTTATACGCAACATCATTACCGCGGCGGGTATCGATCAGATTAAGGATTTCCTGGCCTCGGCGTTTATTCGCCAGCAACCTGAACGCTTTTTCCCGCCAGAGGGATCTTTTTACTACGCGAACCGCACCTGCGAGAGCTGGGATGAGGTCATCGCCGCCATTACCGCGCGTCTCTGTGAAAGGCAGTTAATTACCGAAGATGAAGCGCTACGCATTAGTCAGCGCGAACGGGAGGGCGAGAATCTGATCGTCAACCACGTGGCGATCCCCCACTGCTGGAGCGAGGCCGCGGGGCCATTTCGCGGATATTTTATTATGCTGGAACGCACGCTTCACGTGAACAGCGAACTCGTGAAGCACGCCCTTATCGCCTGTGCCAGCGTGGAAAATCGGCAGGAGCAGAAAGTATTTAGTTTTCTGGCCGGCATGTTAAGCAGTCATTCGCCGCAGCAGATCGACAGTGTGGACAGTTACGAGACATTTATTGCGTTATTGCGCTGAAGAAAGGAACTGTCCCTGCACAGAAGAGCAGGGACAGAACGATTAGCGCGCAGGAAGCGTATCGACGTTAAGCGTCAGCGTTTCTTCAAAATCCGTGGTGTTAGTAACGCTAAACGCCTTGTCAGAAAGATAGGTCGTGATCATCATAGTGGCGACAAACTGCTCGCCCGCCACTTCTGTACCGTTTACCGCCGCCAGCGCTTTTTCCGGCTTCAGCGTCACCTGAGAAGCGCCTCCCTGAACGGCTACCGCGCCAATATCGACCGCGGCCAGCTGCACGGGGTTCCCGTCCACCCGCCCATCTTTGAATTCGATTTTCATCGCGCCGCTGTCCGTAAAACGATACGCCAGGTTCTGTCGGGCAATCCCGTCTACGGAGATGCGCATTTTGCGCACATCCGGACACAGCACCGAAACCTGAACTTCACGCATCACAGAAGCATAACCGTTGTACACTTTGCCAATATGTTCAGCGGACGTTTGCCGCATATCCTCTTTACGGTAGCGCCCGTAATCGACTTTCTTCACCGCCGACATCATTTCACAGGCGCCGTCATCGGCCTGCGCCATTCCCGAAAGTCCCGCTGCGCCGCAGAGCAGCATAAGCATCAGCGCGTATTGACGAACGTTATTCAGAGACATTTCCCTGTCACCTCTTCATAGAATTTATTCGGTTCTGCCTCCGGCAGGGTGTACGTCAGCCTGCAACGCCCTTCATCCAGCTTCGCATACAGCTGCTGGCTGGCAGAGATATCGTTCAGGAAGATCACGCCGTCTTCTGGCGCACTCGTCACATACTCCCCTGCCGCGTCCACAATCGAGACACCTTCCGGCAGCGGCGTACCGTCCGCACGGCGTATACTGAGCAGCACGCGGCGCTGGCTTAACGTCGCAAACTCCCACTTCGCCACAGCGCCGTGAGACGCTTTGATCGCTGTTCTGCCATTTCTTACGTCCAGATTGCCTGGCAGGCTTTCCGTGTTGATCTCAATCGTGCTTTCACGGAACGGCGACAGCGCAGGAATAATCGCCTGGCCCCATTTATCGGTCCATACCGCGCCGCGCGGGGTACCTATCTCGATGCCAGCCACCGGTTTATCCAGTCTGGCAATGGCGTACGTATCGGTCACGCGGTAAGGCGAGAAGGTCACCCCGTCGCTGTGGGCGACAATCCCGCCGCTTAATGCTGCTGAGTAGTTGGTATTGCTGTCGTTATCTCCTCCTGCCGCCAGCGCCAGGTTGGTGTAATGCAGATTACTGTTCAGCGAGCTGTCCCAGCTGGTGGTGTTCTCTTCCTGGTCCTGAGTGGCCCCCACCGTGTACTGGTTCTCAGCGTTGAGCGAGCCCATTGCCCGCGTGCCGTAAGAACGCTTACCTTCGCTCTCGCGATACCAGGAGCTGGTTGTCACGCCTGAGCGTCCCAGCGGGATCGACACGTTTACGTAAAACTGATCGTTGTCGCTGCTGTCGTGCCGGCTGACATCCGACTCCCAGTTCACGCTCACGTTGAAGTATTTAAAAGTCTGTGACCACGACGAGATAAACCGGCGACTGTCATAGTCGCTGTTCCAGCTCTCGTTGCGATAATAGCTGAGGGAAAAGCGGCCCAGCGTGGTACTCGACCAGTTGATACCGACGCTGGTGTCGTATTTGGTTTGCGACATATCGTCATCCTCGCCGTAAAGTTCCGCCATCTCGCGATAGTCCGGTGTGCCATAGCTACCGCCCAGCGAAAGCCCAATGCCCCACGGCAGGGAGTAACCCAGATCCAGCGTCGTTTTGTTGCCGTCGGTTTGCGTCTGGTTGTCTATTGACGCCAGAAAACCCAACGAGGCATACAGGTTCTGCATCGGTATGGTATCGAGGTTGCCGGAGAAGCCATAATAGTGGTTATCCGCCATCACCATACCGGCCAGAAAATTGACACGCTTATTGACAGACCAGCCGTTGTTGGCGGACACCACCCACGGATTTTCAAAGCGTGAGTCCATGTCTTCAACGCGGCCCATAGCCAGCGTAAAGCCCGGGGCGCGGCCCACGTGGTTGCTGCGGAATGTGCTCGCCGAAACGGTAAACCGGTTTTCGCTGCCGTCAGTCTCGGTGACCGTTACGTTCAGGTCGGTGTTGAGGTTCGCCAGCGGCACGTCATCCAGGTTGAACGGACCGGCAGGAACCAGCGTTGAGTAAATGAGCTGTCCGCCCTGGCGGATATCGACGCGCGCCTGCGGATTACGGGCAATACCGCTGACTTCGACGCCCGTCCCCACCTGAGGAGTGAGTGCGGTATCCGGCATCATCTGGACCCCGTAAATTCCCGGAATACTGAAGCGGCTGTTGGCGATGTTAATCTGGCCACCCTGCACCATCACGCCATAATCGGTAAAGGTACGCTGGGCATAGGTGTAGAGGGAGTCGACCTCAAAATCCTGATCGCTGCCGTCGCTAATGAACTGCGTGCTGCGCACAATCCAGTCTCCGGCATTAAAGCCCATTTCAAAGGTCGACTGGAAACGGTCAGCGTTCTCATCATCATAGTGATTATGGGTGCCAAACATGGAGTAATTCAGCATGGCTGCACGTCCGCCACGCACCTCGGCGAACTGTCGGCCATAATCAGGGTCGATCGCTTCAGGCGGTACAACAACCGATATTTCATCAATATCCGGCGAAGTCTGAATCGTTGATCCGGACCAGTATTGATAAATCTTCGGGCAGGTGCCTCTTTTCGTCTGTTTAATCAGGCCCGCGTTTTCCAGAAACGCTTTATCAATACAGGGCGTTCCTTCCTCATCAAATTTCACGGGCATAATATTGCGCTGCTTACCATTAATATTAACCGTCACATTATGGTAGCCAGGGGTAAAACGGGGAGTGAGGGAATAGTAATCCGCAATGGCCGGATCAAGCCCGTTATTTTTTAAAGCATCGCTGTCAAATATGGCTCGCGCCAGTTCCAGAGATTCATTCGCATTAGAGGAAATCTCAGCCCGAATATTAAATGCCAGCACGCTAAGGCAAAACACGAGCATTCCCTTTTTACAGGAACCGTTTAACATAACTACTCCATGTTTGTTAAGTGATTTTATTGCTGAAGGTCGGCGATATAATTCCCTGCCTTATAGCCATAACGCGTTGCCGGATAGATTTCGATTTGTTTTTCGGATGCTGATATTTTGGCTGGGGCGCTGGCCGTCATTTTTTCGCCAGGAAGAATGTAAGTCTTAGCTAATGTCGCGATCGTACCCGAGGCCATTAATTTCACCTTTTGCTCCAGTCGGACGACATAAGGCGTATTATTCTCAACCGTGACATTGCCATTTTTTATCTGCCAGGTGAGTGCCTTCCAGGGTTCAATATTTACCGCCAGGCCAGCCGGGTGAATAATGACGGGAAGGTTCTGGCTAAACACCACTTTAACTTTATTTTTTTCACGCTGAGGGATAGCGGTAAAAATGACACGCTTAAAATGTTCCACCTTCAGCGGCTCATTACTGTTTTTCAGCACAAAACGCACGCGCTGGGTTTTACCCGCATCTACGCGCACAACCGGCTGCGTGGCAATCAGACCCGGTTTGGGGTCGTCCGGGAGATCAATAATTTTGGTGTACAGCAGCTGTGCTTCAGCATCGGTGTTTTTAACATCCATGCTGGCCCCCTGCTTGTCTTCATTGACAATAAGCAGCGAGGTATCCGGCACCATCCCGGCAGCCATACCGTTGAACGAGGCCAGCAGGCAGGCACAGATCAGCGTTCTCTTTAAAAGCAGCATAATATTAGTCCATTAATATTGGTATAGGACACCCCACCGAAGTGAGGTGTCAGGTATTTCATGATACGTGGGGGTGATTACAGATAAACCAGCTCAACGTTGGTTAAGCCGTCCAGGGTAGCTTCATCCGTGATATTTAAATCGTTGGTTGGGTTAATCATCGCGGCAATGCCCACGTTGAAGTTAATTTTAGTTTGTGCAACAGGTGCCACTGTACCGGTCGCTTGATCTGTGAAGGAATAAATCTCACTCTTATCAGGTTTCACCTGTAAGTAGCGAAACCCGCTTTTAACTCCCCATGATGCGCCGTTATCGCTGGTGAAGATTGGATAAAGGTTTACACCGTCTCCGTTGGTCGTCGCCCCGTCGGTCTTTTGGATACCCATTGAATAAGCGCCAATCTTCTTATCGCCATACATCCCCAGGCCAGCCGTAAAACCCGCACTGGTAATGAAATCCGAATCAATAAAGTTCACCGGCATATTCTCCGTAGGCGCAGAATCCACATGCGAATCGTTAAAGGTCACGCCAACGCGGGTCGCTTCTTCACAGGTAATAGAAATAGGGATAATTTTAACATCCGCCAGAGGGGTTGGGGTGGTGGAATTCAGACTAGCCACCTTCATGGTACCAAAATCAGCAATACCGCCACCGCTAATAAATGCCGGTGTACAGGAAGACGGAACAATTTTCCCCGTAACCTGAATATCAACACTGGAAGCCGCCATTGCTGAAGACGCCGCTACTGCCAGTACAGATGCCAGCACTCCTTTTTTAAACATCGCGTTCATTTAATTTCCTTATATGAGTTAAATACAAAATAAACCAAAAGAGAAATATTTGGTTTTAGGGGTAAAGATTTAATATTGTTTTTGAAACTATCATCATGAATAACCGGGGTCAATGACTCCGAATCTCTTTAGGATTAAAGCCTGAGGATTTCCTTATTATTTGGGATCAATTATTGATTATTTATATAATAAATCCCGAAATACAGTCTGAAAGACATGAAATCATACATTATTGAAATGAATTAAAAGAACTGGTCAGACCTTGTATTTAGATCATGTATGAGATTGCTGATTTTTAAGTAAGGGTAACTCAACCGGACGGAACATTATAGTTATTATTCAACCAATAAGAAATATCCCGGAGGATATGGCTATTTTCTGTCAGGTTGAAAATACAGGCGGTTTGTACAGGAAGGCGGGATAAAAACAGGGGAGCAGAATGAAACCTGTCCCTGCTCCGAAGAGCAAGGGACAGCGGCTATATGACTTATTTGTTCAGTTTAGCGGTCATGTGTACGCGGTTACCGGTGAATGCCTGGGTAATTTTGTAGGATGACGCGCCCGCTTCCTGAGCCTGTGCGGCGATTTTGGCTTCTGCGCCATCGAGGGTAGAGGCGGATGCAGTCACAGTCTGCGCAGCGAAAGAACCGAAAGAAGCAGCCAGAGCGATTACAGCGACAAAAGTTTTGATGCTTTTCATGAGATAAACCTTTTCGTTAAGTTGTTTAGATAAGGCACCGTGCCTTGATGAGATAAATACTAGCCCTCATCATGAACAACTAAAAGCGGAAGGTTTTGCTATACTCATTCAAAATTACTGATTAACAATTAATCGCTGCGGATGGGTGTAAATTGTCGCCCTGCCCGGCTTGCAGAACCCCACCAGCGTCAGGTTGCAGCGCTCTGCCACTTCGACCGCCAGCGTTGTCGCAGCCGACACCGCAAACAGGATCTCCACGCCGCACATGGCCGCTTTCTGCACCATTTCATAGCTGGCGCGGCTGGAAACGAGCGCGGCCCCTTGCTGCCAGACGGCATCTTCACGCGCGCGACGGCCCAGCAGCTTATCCAGCGCCACATGGCGGCCTACATCTTCATGACCTCCGACGATCTCGCCCGACGGGAGCACCCACGCCGCAGCATGTGTACAGCCGCTCAGCTGACCTATGGGCTGGACATCATTGAGGTGCTCCAGGGCTTTGTCGAGGTTACCGAGGTTGAAGGTCTGGGTAAACGGCAGCGGCGCGACGGGCTTACCGATATCGTTAAGCTGTTCAACGCCGCACACGCCGCAGCCGGTACGTCCGGCCAGCGCCCGGCGGCGCTCTTTCAGCCCCATAAAGCGACGACTGGAGAGTTCGATTTGTACTTCAAGGCCATTACAGGCCTGAACCACATCCATACCGTAGATCTCCTGCGGATGCGCAATGATGCCTTCCGAGAGGGAAAAACCTATGGCGAACAGTTCCAGATCTTTCGGCGAAGCCATCATCACCACATGCGAAATCCCGTTGTAAACCAGGGCAACGGGGACCTCTTCCGCCAGAAAATCCGGCGTGGCATGTGAAATGTGAGGCGGTCTGTGTACCGACAGTTCCACAATGCCCGCAGGCAGTGGCGACACGTGGGCAGCACGGTTTTGTTTAGACACAACGGTATTCCTGAACAACCACGGAAGTGAGCCTGCTATTGCAACACAAACGGCAGGCCTTACGCATAGTATGGATCAACTTTTCAGCAACCATTCTCCTACTCAATACGGAGGGGTGCAACCGATCAGCTGCTACACCTCTTTAACATGCACAGGATAAAATGTGATTGATATCACATTTTATAATCAATGCCGTGATAATACGTTCACTTTGTTTTAACCCCGTTAGAACAGGCGTACCGACATTGTGGTATTCTGGGCTTATCCCTCGGAGAAATGAGGGATTAATGCAAATTTTTCTCCTTTGCGGTTAATTCTCAACCGCAAAGTAAAACTACATAGCAATGTCGTAATGAACCAAGGAGTGACCCATGCAGGTCAGCAGAAGGCAGTTCTTTAAGATCTGCGCTGGCGGTATGGCAGGCACCACGGCGGCGGCACTGGGCTTTGCGCCCGGTGTAGCGCTGGCGGAAACACGGCAGTATAAACTGCTGCGCACCCGCGAAACCCGTAACACCTGTACGTACTGCTCCGTCGGCTGTGGGCTGTTAATGTATAGCCTCGGCGACGGTGCGAAAAACGCCAAAGCATCCATTTTCCACATCGAAGGCGATCCGGATCACCCGGTCAACCGTGGTGCGCTGTGTCCGAAAGGGGCCGGTCTGGTAGATTTTATCCACTCCGAAAGCCGCCTGAAGTTTCCTGAGTATCGCGCTCCCGGCTCTGACAAATGGCAGCAAATCAGCTGGGAAGAAGCGTTCGATCGCATCGCTAAGCTGATGAAAGAAGACCGCGATGCCAACTTTATCGCGAAGAATGCCGAAGGCACCACCGTTAACCGCTGGCTCTCCACTGGCATGCTGTGTGCTTCTGCGTCCAGTAACGAAACCGGCTATTTAACCCAGAAATTTACGCGCGCACTCGGTATGCTCGCGGTCGACAACCAGGCGCGTGTCTGACACGGACCAACGGTAGCAAGTCTTGCTCCAACATTTGGTCGCGGTGCGATGACCAACCACTGGGTCGACATCAAAAACGCCAACCTCATTGTGGTGATGGGCGGTAACGCCGCTGAAGCGCACCCTGTCGGGTTCCGCTGGGCGATGGAAGCCAAAATCCACAACGGCGCAAAGCTGATTGTGATCGATCCCCGCTTTACGCGTACAGCGTCAGTGGCGGATTTCTACACCCCTATTCGTTCAGGTACTGACATCACTTTCCTGTCAGGCGTATTGCTGTACCTGATGACCAACGAAAAATATAACCGCGAGTACACCGAAGCCTATACCAACGCCAGCCTGATCGTGCGTGAGGATTACCACTTCGAAGATGGCCTGTTCAGCGGTTATGACGCCGAAAAACGCAAATACGACAAAACCAGCTGGAACTACGAGCTGGACGAAAACGGCTTTGCGAAGCGCGACACCACCCTGCAACACCCTCGCTGCGTGTGGAACCTGCTGAAAGAGCACGTTTCCCGCTACACGCCGGAGGTTGTCGAAAACATCTGTGGGACGCCGAAGGCGGATTTCCTGAAGGTGTGCGAGCTGATAGCGGAAACCAGCGCGAAAGATAAAACCGCGTCGTTCCTGTATGCGCTCGGCTGGACGCAGCACTCCATCGGCGCGCAGAACATCCGCACCATGGCGATGGTTCAGCTGCTCCTCGGCAACATGGGGATGGCAGGCGGCGGCGTGAACGCCCTGCGCGGTCACTCCAACATTCAGGGTCTGACCGACCTCGGCCTGCTGTCTCAGAGCCTGACGGGTTACATGAACCTGCCGAGCGAGAAACAGACCGATCTGCAAACCTACCTGACGGCCAGCACGCCAAAACCGCTGCTCGAAGGCCAGGTGAACTACTGGGGCAACTATCCGAAGTTCTTCGTCTCGCTGATGAAAGCCTTCTACGGCGACAAGGCGACGGCGGAAAACAGCTGGGGCTTTGACTGGCTGCCGAAGTGGGACAAAGGTTACGACGTACTTCAGTACTTCGAAATGATGCACCAGGGCCAGGTCAACGGCTATATCTGCCAGGGCTTTAACCCGGTGGCGTCGTTCCCGAACAAGAACAAGGTTGTCGAGTCTCTGTCGAAGCTGAAGTTCCTGGTGACGATTGACCCGCTCAATACCGAAACGTCGACGTTCTGGCAGAACCACGGTGAGTCGAACGATGTCGATCCGTCGAAGATTCAGACCGAAGTGTTCCGTCTGCCGTCTACCTGCTTCGCGGAAGAGAACGGGTCTATCGTCAACTCCGGCCGCTGGTTGCAGTGGCACTGGAAAGGCGCGGATGCCCCGGGCATCGCCTTGAACGACGGCGAGATCCTGGCCGGTATCTTCTTACGTCTGCGTAAAATGTACGCGGCTGAAGGCGGCGCAACGCCTGAGCCGGTGCTGAACATGACCTGGAACTACTCGACGCCAGAGAATCCGTCTCCGGAAGAAGTGGCGATGGAGAGCAACGGTAAGGCGCTGGCGGACGTTATCGACCCGGCGACCGGTGCGGTGCTGGCGAAGAAAGGCGATCAGCTCAGCACCTTTGCGCACCTGCGCGATGACGGTACGACCTCCAGCGGCTGCTGGATCTTTGCCGGTAGCTGGACGCCGAAAGGCAACCAGATGGCCAACCGCGATAACGCCGACCCGTCGGGCCTCGGCAATACGCTGGGCTGGGCATGGGCGTGGCCGCTTAACCGCCGCATCCTCTATAACCGCGCCTCTGCTGACCCGCAAGGCAACCCGTGGGATCCGAAGCGTCAGCTACTGAAGTGGGACGGCGCGAAATGGGGCGGCGTGGATATTCCGGACTACAGCACTGCCGCACCAGGCAGCGATGTCGGGCCGTTTATCATGCAGCCTGAAGGGATGGGGCGCCTGTTTGCTATCGATAAGATGGCGGAAGGTCCGTTCCCGGAACACTACGAGCCGTTTGAGACGCCGCTGGGTACCAACCCGCTGCACCCGAACGTGGTCTCTAACCCGGCAGCCCGCATCTTCAAGGGCGATTTTGAAGCGCTGGGTAAAAAGGACAAGTTCCCGTATGTCGGCACCACTTACCGTCTGACCGAGCACTTCCACTACTGGACCAAGCACGCGTTGCTGAATGCCATCGCGCAGCCGGAGCAGTTTGTGGAGATCGGCGAGAAGCTGGCGAACAAACTCGGCATTGCCCATGGCGATACCGTGAAGGTCTCCTCTAACCGCGGCTACATCAAAGCCAAGGCGGTGGTGACCAAGCGTATTCGCACGCTGAACGTTCACGGTCAGCAGGTGGATACCATCGGCATCCCAATTCACTGGGGTTATGAGGGCGTGGCGAAGAAAGGGTTCATTGCGAACACCCTGACGCCGTTCGTCGGTGATGCGAACACGCAGACGCCGGAGTTTAAGGCCTTCCTCGTGAACGTGGAAAAGGTGTAACGGAGACGACTTATGGCTTATCAATCTCAAGACATTATCCGTCGTTCCGCGACTAACGGTTTCACGCCCGCGCCTCAGGCGCGGGACCACCAGCAGGAAGTGGCGAAGCTTATCGACGTGACCACCTGTATCGGCTGTAAAGCCTGTCAGGTGGCCTGTTCAGAGTGGAACGACATCCGTGACGAAGTGGGTCACAACGTCGGGGTGTACGACAACCCGGCGGACCTGACCGCCAAGTCCTGGACGGTAATGCGTTTCTCGGAAGTGGAGCAGAACGACAAACTGGAATGGCTTATCCGCAAAGATGGCTGTATGCACTGTGCGGATCCGGGCTGCCTGAAGGCGTGTCCGTCAGAAGGGGCTATCATTCAGTATGCCAACGGCATCGTCGACTTCCAGTCCGAGCAGTGTATTGGCTGCGGCTATTGCATCGCGGGTTGTCCGTTTGACGTGCCGCGCCTGAACCCGGAAGACAACCGCGTCTACAAATGTACGCTGTGCGTTGACCGCGTAAATGTCGGCCAGGAGCCAGCGTGCGTGAAGACCTGTCCAACTGGCGCTATCCACTTTGGCTCCAAAGAGGATATGAAAACGCTGGCGGCAGAGCGCGTGGGCGAGCTGAAAACCCGTGGTTACGATAACGCAGGCCTGTACGATCCGGCCGGGGTTGGCGGTACGCACGTGATGTACGTGCTGCACCACGCCGACAAGCCGAACCTGTATCACGGCCTGCCGGAGAACCCGGAAATCAGCGCGACCGTGAAGTTCTGGAAAGGTATCTGGAAACCGCTGGCCGCGGTCGGTTTTGCGGCCACCTTCGCAGCGAGCATCTTCCACTACGTCGGCGTTGGTCCGAACCGTGCGGAAGAGGAAGACGACAACCTGCATGAAGAGAAAGACGAGGTGCGCAAATGAGAAAACGTGACACCATCGTGCGCTACACCGCGCCGGAACGCATCAACCACTGGGTCACCGCCTTCTGCTTCATGCTGGCGGCGATAAGCGGGCTGGGTTTCTTCTTCCCGTCCTTCAACTGGCTGATGCAGATACTGGGCACGCCGCAGCTGGCGCGCATCCTTCACCCGTTCGTGGGTGTGGTGATGTTTGCCTCGTTCATCATCATGTTTTTCCGCTACTGGCACCATAACCTAATCAATCGGGATGATATCTTTTGGGCGAAGAATATTCGTAAGATCGTCGTCAACGAGGAAGTGGGTGATACCGGGCGTTATAACTTCGGCCAGAAATGCGTATTCTGGGCGGCGATTATCTTCCTGGTCCTGTTGCTGGTGAGCGGCGTGATCATCTGGCGTCCGTACTTTGCGCCTGCTTTCTCAATCCCGGTGATCCGATTCGCGCTGATGCTGCATTCATTTGCCGCAGTGGCGTTAATTGTGGTTATCATGGTGCATATTTACGCCGCCCTCTGGGTGAAAGGCACCATTACCGCGATGGTGGAAGGCTGGGTCACCAAAACGTGGGCGAAGAAACATCACCCGCGCTGGTACCGAGAAGTCCGCCAGAAACAGGAAAAGTCATCTGAATGAGTATTCGCATAATCCCGCAAGATGAGCTGGGGTCGAGCGAGAAACGTACGGCGGAGTATATTCCGCCGTTGTTATTCCCCAGACTCAAGAACCTCTACAACCGCCGCGCAGAGCGTCTGCGCGAGCTGGCAGAGAACAACCCGCTGGGCGATTTTCTGCGTTTTGCCGCGCTGGTCGCCCATGCGCAGGAAGTGGTGCTGTACGACCATCCGCTGCAAATGGACCTGACCGCACGCATCAAAGAAGCCAATGAGCATGGCAAACCGCCGCTGGATATTCACGTCCTGCCGCGCGACAAGCACTGGCATAAGCTGCTGCATTCCCTGATCGCCGAGCTGAAGCCCGAGATGAGCGGCACGGCGCTGGCAGTCATTGAGAACCTGGAAAAAGCCTCCGATCAGGAGCTGGAAGAGATGGCGAGCGCGCTGTTTGCTTCCGACTTCTCACTGGTGAGCAGCGATAAAGCGCCGTTCATCTGGGCTGCGCTGTCTCTCTACTGGGCGCAAATGGCGAGCCTGATTCCAGGTAAAGCCCGCGCCGAATACGGCGAAGCGCGCCAGTTCTGCCCGGTGTGTGGTTCAATGCCGGTCTCCAGCATGGTGCAAATCGGCACCACTCAGGGGCTGCGCTACCTGCACTGCAACCTGTGTGAAACCGAGTGGCACGTGGTGCGCATCAAGTGCAGCAACTGCGAACAGACCCGCGATCTGAACTACTGGTCGCTGGAAAATGAAGACGCGGCGGTGAAAGCGGAGAGCTGCGGCGACTGCGGGACCTACCTGAAGATTCTGTATCAGGAAAAAGACCCGAAAGTCGAAGCCGTGGCCGACGATCTCGCCTCGCTGATTCTGGACGCGAAGATGGAGCAGGAGGGCTTTGCCCGCAGCTCGATCAACCCGTTCCTGTTCCCGGGTGAAGGGGAGTAATCTCCTGTGAGAGTGCCGGGCGGCGCGAGCTTGCCCGGCCTACACCTGGTAAGGCGTAAGGACCTCGTCAATACCCGCAAAATCTTTCGTGTTGCGAGAAATCAACGGACATTTTCTGCTCTGCGCTGTGGCCAGAATGATAGCATCAGGCAGTTTCATTCCATGCTTCTCACGTAGTAAAACGCTTCTTTCCGCAATATCCCGAGACACATCAATAATTTCAAAAGCGCCCATAACGGCTGCCGTTTTCGCTTCATGACCATGCCTGCGAGCGCCCACCATTACTTCCATCCAGGTAATTAAGCTGATGGCACGATGCGACGCGGTATGCTCAATCGCATCCGCAGCTTCAATACGGTTGTTGAAGAGATCAATGAGAATATTGGTATCAAACACTGCCATGTGCTCCATGATTACCACTCCTCACGCAGCTTGCGTTCATACTCAAGCCCGTCCTCTTTTCTGTCTCCCCACAGACCAAGCGCATTTCGGATAACAGAAGAACTCTGCTGGTCGAGATACAGTTCTATCGCTTCCCGAAGCAGTTCAGCACGTGGCTGATTTCGCAATTGCTTGAGATTATCCAAACGTTGAATCACGTCATCAGACAAATCAATAAGTATTCTGCCCATATCAAGTTCCGCCAAAACGCTCATATATCACCTTAGTATATCATCTTTGGTTAATTTTCAGGCAAAATACTCTTTATCAATTTAGGGTGAAAGGACGTTTTTTAGGGAATGATCGATTTTGCGAGCCACTTTCCACAATATGCACCTCTCAACATTTCTCTGTTTTCATCTGCTGTAAACCAGGCTATAAACTGTATAAAAACACAGTAAAAGGACGTAATCATGGCACTGGAAAAGGGTATTGATAAGCTGGTACAGGAGTTTATTGCCGCAGGACGACCTTCCTCGCGAAAGCAGAGTATTGATGACCGGAGAAGCGGGTATGTCGCCAGCACAGCGCTGGCCGGGGAAACAGAAACGCGTATCCAGGTTGAAACGCTTGTTCTTGAGAATATGACCTTTCGGGTCTTTTCGCCTTTCAATGCCCCTGAAATGTTACCTTGTGCCCTCTACTATCATGGCGGTTGTTTTGTCAGCGGTGGGTTTGAAACCCATGATAATCAGCTTCGCCAACTGGCGTTTTACGGTAACTGCCGGGTCATTGCGGTTCAGTACAGACTCGCACCCGAGCATACTTTCCCCGCTGCGCATGACGATGCAGAGAGAGCGGCAGATCTTGTCTGGCAAAATGCAGAACAATTAGGTGTGGATAAAAACCGGATTACACTTTGTGGAGACAGTGCGGGAGGTCATCTTGCGCTGGTAACGTCATTGCGGCTTAAGGCCAAAGGTCTCTGGGATCCCGCGCAGCTCATTCTTATCTACCCCATGCTCGACGCTACGGCCAGTTTTGAAAGCTATACCCTCAATGGCATGGATTACGTGATTACTCGCGATACCCTTTTGAGCGGCTATGAAATGTATCTGGCTGGAGCCGACCGTCAACATCCTGACGTCAGCCCACTGTGGCGCAACGACTTTAGCGGTCTGCCGAAGGTCCATATTGTTACCGCGGAGTATGATCCGTTACGCGACGAAGGCGAGGCGCTTTATCAGCGCCTCACGGAGCAAGGCGTGAAGTGTACCGCTCAACGATGGCGGGGTGTAATACACGGCTTCTTCCAGTTGGGTGGAATTAGCCAGTCAGCGCGAGACGTTATGCGAGATATTGCCTGGCGCATTAACCATGCCGGGCGAGAGTGAAAAGGAGACTACTCCTCCTCGTTCCCGCCCTCTTCATACGCGCCATACGGCTTCGCTGGCAGAACGATATAGGTGCCTTCAAACACCGCGCCTGGCGTTTCATCGCCGAACAGCTCCACCTGCATCTGTACGCGTGCTTTACGTCCACGCGCCAGACGGTCGAGATCGCCGCCCAGTGCGCCCAGGTCAGCAACCGCGCTCGGCTTGCCGCTGATCGGGGCGCTGTAGCGGATATGGGCATCGGCCAGAATAATGGTGCCGCCGAGATGACGTTCGCGCAGCATCAGCCAGATCAGTCCCCAGCCGGTGAGCGTGGCGAGTGAAAACAGGCTGCCGGCAAACAGGGTATGGTGCGGGTTCTGGTTGCCGGTTTCCGGCATGGTGGTAATAAATTTTTGCCCGGTATATTGCTGAATACGCACACCCATTTTTTCACTGAGCGGAATGTGCTGATACCACGCCTGCTGGAGCTGCCCGCACCAGTCGGCGCGATGGAGAATATCGTCCAGCGTGGCGATGGGTTTGATCATCAAAAAGTGACGAATCGGCGTAGTTTGCGGGGCGGTGATTTCCCCCTGATTCACGAAACCAAGCTTGGCAAAGAACTCAACGGCATCTTCGCGGGCGCTACAGGTGACACGCTTGACCCCTTCCTGACGGGCAACGGATTCCAGCGTCATAGCCATCAGCGTTCCAAGGCCTTTGTCCTGCACGGAGGGATGAACGGCCATAAAGCGGATTGAAGCTTCGTTGTCGGCATTGATATACAGACGTCCCACGGCAACGAGGTTGCCCTCTTCATCAACCACCATCTGGTGGTGCGCCATCGCGTCCCAGGCGTCGCGTTCAGAGCCTTTAGGTTGATGCAGGGGCTTGCGCAGCATTTCCCAGCGGAAATGGTAATAAGCGTCTAATTCTTCTTCCGTTTGCGGTACTCGAAGGTGATACATAGCTGTACTCTCTCTTGTTACCCGCGGCCATGCCGCCAGTTGGCTCATACCTGGAGCCAGAATGTGACGGGGCCATCGTTCACCAGCGAAACCTGCATATCCGCAGCGAATCGTCCGGTTTGTGTATTCATGTCCTGTTGGCGACAGCGCTCAACAAAGTACTCGTAAAGGGCTTCTGCGCGATCCGGTGCCGCGCCCTTCGAAAAACTCGGGCGCATGCCGCGTTCGGTATCCGCGGCCAGCGTAAACTGGGAGACCACCAGCACGCTGCCGCCCGCCTGCTGAACGTTCAGGTTCATCTTGCCTTCCGCATCGCTGAAAATGCGGTAGCCCAGTACGCGCTCACACAAGCGGTTGGCTTTTTGTTCGTCGTCGTCCTTTTCGACACCCAGGAGCACCAAAAGTCCTGGGCCAATTTCACCCGTCACCTCATCCGCCACGGTGACGCTGGCACGGGTTACACGCTGAATCAATGCAATCATGGTTGGTCTGCTTCTTGTTGTTTTTCAGCTTCTGCTGCTTTTTTGAGTTCGCGGTAGACCCCGAGAGTGACAGTTATTTCGGCGCCAAGCAAGACGATACACCACGTCCAGTAGACCCAGACAAACAAAATGGGGATCACCGCCAGCACGCCGTAAATCAGCTGATAAGAGGGGAACATGGTGATATAAAGCGCGAATCCTTTCTTGCCCAGCTCAAAGAGCAACGCCGCGACCAGCGCACCCACCACGGCATCCCGGTTGGGTACGCGCGTGGTTGGTACCACGCTGTAGAGCAGCCAGAACGAAAGCCACGATAAAATCAGCGGGAAGATACGCAGCACGTTATCGATCACGCTGTTTAAGTCGGTCGCCCAGCGCAGCGAAAGAAGGTAGGAACTGATCGCCAGGCTTGCCCCCGCCAGCAATGGGCCAAGGGTTAAAATCATCCAGTAGACGGCAAAGGAGTAAACCTTCGGGCGGACTTTTTTGCTCCGCCAGATGGTGTTGAGCGCACTGTCGATGGAGTACATCAGCAGCAGCGCGGTAACAATAAGCCCACATGCCCCCACCGCCGTCATCTTGCTGGAGTTAGCGACAAACTGTTCAATGTAGTTCTGGATCACATCGCCGGTGGCAGGAATAAAGTTCGCGAAAACAAAATGGCGAAGCTGCATGCTCACATCGGCAAACATCGGAAACGCCGAAAAAAGCGCAAAAATCACCGCCACCAGCGGCACCAGCGAGAGCAAGGACACGTAAGCGAGATTGCCCGCCAGCGTGGTCATGTTGTCCTCGTCAATGCGATGCCAGAGGAGTTTCAGCCACGCCCTCAGCGGGCGCGTGTGGTGATTGGCTTTTTGATGAACGGTTTTTAGCATAACTGCTTCGCAAAGTAGTTCGGTATCGTCTCTTTTCCGGTCACCAGAATGGAGGTGATACCTAACTGATTAGCCCCTTCTATATTATCGGCGTTGTCGTCAAAAAAGACCGCATCCGCCGCCGTGGATCCTTCTTCCTGCAATACCGCCTGATAGATACGCGCCTCAGGTTTACGCATCCCCATCTCCTGGGAGAGATACACCTTATCTGCCGCCGCGTGGATTTCCGGGTATTCATCCGGCCAGAAGGTGGTATGCAGGCGGTTGGTATTCGACAGGACGACGACACGATGCCCCTGCTCGCGCAGCTTGTGCATGATGTCGATCACTTCGGGGCGGATCGCGACAAATATGGCCTGCCAGCCGTGGGAAAACTGCTCGTAGCTTAACGAGAGACCCATTTCCTGACAGAAACGCTCTGCGAACGCTTCATCGCTGATCTCACCGCGCTCGTGCAGATGGAAAGTCTCACCCATCGCGAAATTCTGCTTTAACGTCGCCAGCGGAACACGGCTAAAATCGCTCCATGCGCCCAGCACCCGGTTAAAATCGATATCGACGATTACATTTCCTAAGTCAAAGATATAAAGCATGTTTATCTCCTTTCGCCGTGGAAAAGTAACTGTAGCGGGAAAGAGAAACTTTAGCTATGCGCCAGATTCAGCTTAGAGAAAGGAAAGGCCCGAATCGCAATATCGGGCCATAGGATTTTCAGCCAGCCTGCTGCTCTTCTCCGGAATTGACTTCGACAACCTCAACCTTGCTGGATTTGAGGTGATTTTGCAGCGCCGGGCCGGGCAGCTCATCGGTGAACAGCGCCGTCGCCTGCGCCACGTTGCCGATTTCAACCGCCGCGGAGGCGTGGTATTTCGTATGATCGGCCGCCAGTAAAATGTGACGGGAGTGAGCGATCATGGTTTTCACCACGCTGGCTTCGTTAACGTCAAATTCCATCATCGCGCCGTCGTGCTCTATCGCCCCGACGCTGGTGACCAGGTAATCTGCGCGAAATCCTGACACGAACGCTGTTGCCGCAGGACCGATAATGCCGCCGTTATGCGGGCGCAGCGTACCGCCGGGCACCATCACCTCAAAGCGCGGATTCTTATAAAGAATGTGTGCCACCCTCAGGCTGTTAGTGATGATGCGCAGATGATTATGGTTAAGCAGTGCCCGGGCAACGTGCTCCACGGTCGTCCCGATGGTGATAAAAATGGTCGAACCGTCGGGAATATAGTCCGCAATCGCTTCGGCAATCGCCCGTTTCTCTTCGGTAAGCGAGACTTCACGCTGTTCGAACGCCGTGTTGACCACGCTGGATGCCCTGCCCGCGCCGCCGTGATGACGGGTGATCAGCCCCTGCTCGCTGAGCTTACGGATATCCCGGCGCACGGTTTGCGTGGAGACATCCAGCAGCTGCGCCAGTTCATCAATGTTCATATAGCCGCGATCGGCAATCAGCGTCAGCAGCTGATCGTGACGCGGGTTGCCGGTCAGTTCGGTAAGGCTCATGGGCTGTCCTCTGAAAACCATCACGCCCCGCATTTTATACAAAAAGTGACAAAAAAGAGCGGGTTTGATCACAGTCGGGTATACCCGCGCGCCCGCCGGGCTTTGTACATTTCAGTGCTGCGACGGCGCTGGCAAAACGCACGGCGTCTGCGGCGGGTAATTTCTGCCCCAGGCTGACCGCCAGCGCACCGTGGAACACGTCGCCCGCCCCGGTGGTATCAATGACGTTCACTTCAAAACCAGGCTGATGACATAGCGTGTCGTTTTCCAGCCAGAAACAGCCGTCTCGCCCCTGCGTAACATACACATGTCCATTTGTGAGCGTTTGTACTTTCTTCAGCGCGTTTTCGGTTTCATCCAGCTGCGTTAAACGCCGCAGTCCTGGCGCGGAGAAGGCCGCGTGGTCGCTTAAGGCAATCAGATCCGCGATGTCCTGCGGGGTGACATCCGCATCCAGCAGCGTCGGTACGCCCTGCTGGCGGGCCAGGGTAAATGCCTGTTTTGCCCCGTCATGCCAGCGCACGTCGGCTAAGACAATGTCCCACTGAGAGAAGTCGATTTCTTGCAGCCAGTCTGCCGACGCAGGGAGATCGGGGCTGGGGTAGTTGGCAATCACTCTTTCCCCACCTGCGTCCACCAGCACCGCCGATTGCGACGATCGGGCTCCCTTAACTATGCGCGTATAGCGGGTGTTCACCCCCAGGGATTCCAGCTCCGCGAGCAGCCGTCTGCCGGTATCGTCGTCTCCCACCCGACCAATAAAATCCACTTCCGCGCCCAGTTTCGCGGCTGCCACTGCCGCCGTTGCCGCCGGGCCGCCGCCCACTTCCGTATAGTCTTTTGCGACATATTTCCCACCTTCTTTCGGTAAATCATCGAGATACCAGATGCGATCCAGCACGGTAATGCCGACACAAACGATGCGAGTCATGGTGATTCCTTCTGCGATTTCTGATGCCTTCATTTTAATTTCACCAAATGTTTAAAAAGTGACCCGTGTCAATTTTTTGACTATAAATTACAAATACGATCAAAAACAGACACCACAAACGCGCAAAAATTGACACGATGTGACAGGAGAGAGGCATGTCAGCAATCGCATTTATTGGCTTAGGACAGATGGGCGCGCCCATGGCGAAGAATCTGTTGAAACAGGGCCACCAGCTTAACGTTTTTGATGTGAACCCGCAGGCGGTTCAGGCGCTGGTAGAGAGCGGCGCCCGGGCGGCGGCTACGCCCGCACAGGCAGCAACGGATGCCGAATTCGTGATCACTATGCTGCCAAACGGCGACCTGGTGCGCAGCGTGCTGTTCGGCGAGCACGGCGTGTGCGAAGGGTTATCCCGCGACGCGCTGGTCATTGATATGTCCACCATTCACCCGCTGCAAACCGACGCACTGATCCGCGACATGGCTAAGCAAGGCTTCAGCCTGATGGACGTGCCCGTCGGACGCACCTCTGATCATGCCATCGCCGGTACGCTGCTTCTGCTGGCGGGCGGTACGGCGCAGCAGGTTGAGCGCGCCACCCCCGTTTTAATGGCGATGGGCAATGAACTGATTAACGCTGGCGGGCCGGGAATGGGCATCCGCGTGAAGCTCATCAATAACTACATGAGCATCGCCCTGAACGCCCTTTCCGCCGAAGCCGCCGTACTGTGCGAAGCGCTTGGCCTCTCCTTTGACGTGGCGCTCAAGGTGATGAGCGGCACGCCGGCGGGTAAAGGCCACTTCACGACATCCTGGCCGAACAAGGTGCTGAAAGGGGATCTTTCACCCGCCTTCATGATCGACCTTGCGCATAAGGATCTGGGGATCGCCCTCGACGTGGCCAACCAGCTCCACGTTCCGATGCCGCTGGGCGCGGCGTCCCGCGAAGTATACAACCAGGCACGCGCCGCCGGGCGCGGGCGCGAAGACTGGACAGCCATTCTTGAACAGGTTCGCGCATCTGCCGGGCTGAAAAAACCACACTGATACGAAAGGACTGAGGAATGACGATGTACACCCTGAAAGATATCACCCGACCTTCCGGCGGTTTTGCAATGCTGGCCGTGGATCAGCGCGAAGCGATGCGCCTGATGTTTGCTGCCGCAGGCGCGCCAGTGCCGGTAACCGATCAGCACCTGACGGATTTTAAGGTCAATGCGGCGAAAATTCTGTCGCCGTACGCCTCTGCGATCCTCGTCGACCAGCAGTTCTGCTACCGCCAGATTGTCGAGCAGCAGGCCGTGGCCAAAAGCTGCGCAATGATTGTCGCCGCCGACGAGTTTATCCCGGGGAACGGCATTCCGGTCGACAGCGTGGTGATCGACAAGAACGTTGACGCGCAGGCGGTCAAACGCGATGGCGGTAAGGCGCTGAAGCTGCTGGTGCTGTGGCGCAGCGATGAAGATCCGCAGCAGCGCCTGGAAATGGTGAAAGCGTTCAATACGCTGTGCCACGACAACGGACTGTTGAGCATTATCGAGCCGGTGGTGCGTCCCCCGCGCCGCGGCGCCGCGTTTGACCGCGAGCAGGCGATTATCGATGCGGCCAAAGAGCTGGGCGACAGCGGTGCCGACCTCTACAAAGTGGAAATGCCGCTGTTTGGTAAGGGCACGCAGCACGAGCTACTGACGGCCTCGCAGAAGCTGAACGAGAACATCGCCATGCCGTGGGTGATCCTCTCCTCCGGCGTGGACGATAAGTTATTCCCGCGTGCCGTAAGCGTCGCCATGCAGGCGGGGGCATCGGGCTTTTTAGCCGGTCGCGCCGTCTGGTCATCGGTGATTGGCCTGCCGGACACCGAGATGATGCTGCGTGATATTTCCGTGCCAAAACTTCAGCGTCTGGGTGAGATCGTCGACGAAATGATGGCTCGCCGTTAAGAAAGGACCCGAACATGAAATGGTTTAACACCCTGAGCCATAACCGCTGGCTCGAACAAGAGACCGACCGCATTCTCGATTTCGGTAAAAACGCCGCCGTACCGACCGGCTTTGGCTGGCTGGGCAATAACGGGCAGGTGCGCAGCGATATGGGCACCCATCTGTGGATCACCGCCCGCATGCTGCACGTTTACGCGGTGGCGGCGAACATGGGGCGCCCCGGCGCGTACGCCCTGGTTGAGCACGGCATTAATGCCCTGAACGGTCCGCTGCGCGATAAACAGCACGGCGGCTGGTACGCCTGCGTAAACGATGAAGGCGTGATTGATGCGTCCAAGCAGGGCTATCAGCACTTCTTCGTCCTGCTGGGCGCGGCGAGCGCCGTGACCACCGGCCACCCCGAGGCACGCAAGCTGCTGGACGATGCCATCGAGGTGATTGAGCGCTACTTCTGGAGCGAACAGGAGCAGATGTGCCTGGAGTCCTGGGACGAAGCCTTCAGCAAAACGGAAGATTACCGCGGCGGTAACGCCAATATGCACGCCGTGGAAGCCTTCCTCATCGTCTATGACGTGACCCACGACCGGAAATGGCTCGACCGCGCCCTGCGCATCGCCTCGGTGATTATTCACGACGTGGCGCGCAAAGGGGAGTACCGCGTTAACGAGCATTTCGACACCAGCTGGAACCCGATCCGCGATTACAACATCGATAACCCTGCCCACCGCTTCCGCGCCTACGGCGGCACGCCGGGGCACTGGATCGAGTGGGGCCGCCTGATGCTGCACCTGCGCGCCGCGCTGGAAGCCCGCTTTGAAACCCCGCCGGAGTGGCTGCTGGAAGATGCGAAAGGCCTGTTTCACGCCACTATTCGCGACGCCTGGGCACCCGACGGGGCGGACGGCTTTGTCTACTCCGTGGGCTGGGACGGCAAGCCTATCGTGCGCGAACGCGTGCGCTGGCCAATCGTCGAGGCGATGGGCACGGCTTACGCGCTCTACACCGTCACTGGCGAGGCGCAGTACGAAGCCTGGTATCAGAAATGGTGGGATTACTGCATCAAGTACCTGATGGATTACGAAAACGGTTCCTGGTGGCAGGAGCTGGACACCAATAACGAAGTGACCACCAAAGTCTGGGACGGCAAGCAGGATATTTACCACCTGCTGCACTGCCTGGTGATCCCTCGTCTGCCGCTGGCGCCGGGCTTAGCCCCTGCCGTCGCCGCCGGATTACTGGATAGCCTGGCCAAATAATAAAGACGGAGTTTTTATGCGTACCCTACACAATATTGACCTGAAAAATAACGAAAGTGGTTTCACCCTGCGCTGGCAGGACCGTCTGATTTTATCCCACACCGCGGATGCCCCTTGCCTGTGGATCGGCGCAGGTGAGGCGGATATCGAGATGTTTCGCGGCAATTTCAGCATCAAAGACAAGCTTAACGAAAAGATTGCCCTGACGAACGCGACCGTCACGCAGCAAAGCGCGGGCTGGGCAATCCGCTTTACCCGCGGCGACGCGGTGAGCGCGACGCTGCTGGTGGGCGTGGATGGTGAGGGCCGTCTGGAGCTGAAGCTGAAAAATGACGCCGCCAGCCATAACCGCATCTGGCTGCGGCTGGCGGCTCAGCCTGACGATCATATCTACGGCTGCGGCGAGCAGTTCTCGTATTTCGATCTGCGCGGCAAGCCGTTCCCGCTGTGGACCAGCGAGCAGGGCGTGGGACGCAACAAGCAGACCTACGTCACCTGGCAGGCCGACTGCAAAGAGAACGCGGGCGGCGATTACTACTGGACCTTCTTCCCACAGCCTACCTTCGTGAGCACCCAGAAGTACTACTGCCACATGGATAACAGCTGTTATATGAACTTCGACTTCAGCGCGCCGGACTTCCACGAGCTGGCATTCTGGGAAGATAACGCCACGCTGCGCTTCGAATGCGCAGAAACCTACGTCGATCTGCTGGAAAAACTGACCGGCCTGCTGGGGCGTCAGCCTGAACTGCCGGACTGGGTTTACGACGGCGTGACGCTGGGTATTCAGGGCGGCACCGAGGTGTGTCAGCAGAAGCTCGACGCCATGCGCGAGGGCGGCGTGAAGGTAAACGGCATCTGGGCGCAGGACTGGTCCGGCATCCGGATGACCTCCTTTGGTAAACGCGTAATGTGGAACTGGAAGTGGAACAGCACGCTCTATCCGCAGCTTGATGAGCGGATTGCGCAGTGGAAAGAGGAAGGCGTGCAGTTCCTCTCCTATATCAACCCGTACGTCGCCAGCGATAAAGATCTCTGCGAAGAGGCGTCGAAGCGCGGCTATCTGACCAAAGATGCCGACGGCAAGGATTACCACGTTGAGTTCGGCGAGTTCTACGCGGGCGTTATCGACCTGACTAACCCGGAAGCCTACAGCTGGTACAAAGAGGTGATCAAAAAGAACCTGATCGAACTGGGCTGCGGCGGCTGGATGGCCGATTTCGGGGAATATCTGCCGACCGATACCTTCCTGCACAACGGCGTGAGCGCGGAGATCATGCATAACGCCTGGCCTGCCCTGTGGGCGAAATGTAACTACGAAGCGCTGGAGGAGACCGGCAAGCTCGGGGAGATCCTGTTCTTCATGCGCGCGGGCTACACCGGCAGCCAGAAGCACTCGGTGATGATGTGGGCGGGGGATCAGAACGTCGACTGGAGCCTGGACGATGGTCTGGCGTCCGTCGTACCGGCGGCGCTGTCGCTGGCGATGACCGGGCACGGGCTGCACCACAGCGACATTGGCGGCTATACGACCCTCTTCGAGATGAAGCGCAGCAAAGAGCTGCTGCTGCGCTGGTGCGACTTCAGCGCCTTTACGCCGATGATGCGTACCCACGAGGGCAACCGCCCTGGCGACAACTGGCAGTTCGACGGCGACGCGGACACCATCGCCCACTTCGCGCGCATGACCACCGTCTTCACCACTCTGAAGCCGTACATCAAAGCTGCGGTAGCGCAGAACGCGAAGAGCGGCCTACCGGTGATGCGCCCGCTGTTCCTGCACTACGAGGACGACGCGCGCGCCTACACGCTGAAATACCAGTACCTGTTTGGCCGCGATCTGCTGGTGGCGCCGGTTCATGAAGAGGGACGCCGCGACTGGTCGCTCTATCTGCCGCAGGACACCTGGGTCAATGCGTGGACCGGGGAAACCTGCCAGGGCGGTGACATCACCGTTGATGCCCCGCTCGGCAAACCGCCGGTCTTCTATCGCCAGCACAGCGAATGGGCAGATCTGTTTAGCACCTTACGTCATATCTGATAAGGCTCGCCCGCGGGGAAACCTGCGGGCAGACGGAGAACAATAATGAGTCAACATACTTCTGATCCGGCAACCCTGCGCCTGCCGTTTAAAGAAAAACTCGCCTACGGGATGGGCGATCTCGGCTCTAACATCCTGCTTGATATCGGCACGCTGTATCTGCTGAAGTTCTACACCGACGTCCTGGGGCTGCCTGGCACCTACGGCGGGATTATCTTCCTGATTGCGAAGTTTTTTACCGCCTTCACCGACATGGGCACCGGGATCATGCTCGATTCCCGGCGCAAGATCGGCCCGAAAGGGAAATTCCGCCCGTTCGTGCTGTATGCAGCCTTCCCGGTAACGTTGCTGGCGATAGCTAACTTCGTCGGCACACCGTTTGAAATTACCGGTAAAACGGTGATGGCGACGGTGCTGTTCATGCTGTACGGCCTGTTCTTCAGCATGATGAACTGCTCCTACGGCGCGATGGTGCCCGCCATTACCAAAAACCCGGACGAGCGTGCTTCGCTGGCCGCCTGGCGCCAGGGCGGCGCCACGCTGGGTCTGCTGCTCTGTACGGTGGGCTTTGTCCCGGTGATGAACCTGATTGAGGGCAACGACCAGCTTGGCTACATCTTTGCCGCCACCCTCTTCTCGCTGTTCGGGTTGTTCTTTATGTGGTGGTGCTATAAAGGCGTAACCGAGCGTTACGTCGAGACGCAGCCTGCTAACCCGGCGCAGAAACCGGGGCTGTTGCAGTCGTTTCGCGCCATCGCCGGGAACCGTCCGCTGTTTATCCTGTGCATCGCTAACCTGTGCACGCTGGGCGCCTTTAACGTTAAGCTCGCCATTCAGGTCTACTACACGCAGTACGTACTGAACGACCCGATCCTGCTGTCGTACATGGGCTTCTTCAGCATGGGCTGTATTTTTATCGGCGTCTTTATGATGCCCGGCGCGGTGCGGCGCTTCGGTAAGAAAAAGGTCTACATCAGCGGGCTGATGATTTGGGTGGCGGGCGATCTGCTTAACTACTTCTTCGGCGGCGGCTCGGTGAGCTTCGTGGCGTTCTCCTGCCTGGCGTTCTTCGGCTCCGCGTTCGTGAACAGCCTGAACTGGGCGCTGGTGTCCGATACCGTGGAATACGGCGAGTGGCGCACCGGCGTACGCTCCGAGGGGACGGTCTACACCGGCTTTACCTTCTTCCGTAAGGTATCGCAGGCGCTGGCGGGCTTCTTCCCGGGGATCATGCTCACGCAGATCGGCTATGTGCCCAACGTGGTGCAATCCGCCGGCACGGTTGAAGGGCTACGGCAGCTGATATTTATCTATCCGAGTCTGCTGGCAGTCATCACCATCGTGGCGATGGGCTGCTTCTACAACCTTAACGAGAAGATGTATGTGCGCATCGTGGAAGAAATTGAGCTGCGCAAACGTACGGCATAAATGACGTGATTGAGCGCCCTGCGGGGCGCTTTGAGGATCGACCATGACACATAATACTGATCCGTTAACCCTGAAATTGAGCCTGCGAGAGAAGTGCGCCTACGGGATGGGTGATTTTGGCTCGAACCTGATGCTGTGTATTGGCACGCTGTATCTGCTGAAGTTTTACACGGACGAGCTGGGCATGCCCGCGTTCTACGGCGGCATCATTTTTCTGGTCGCCAAGTTCTTTACCGCGTTTACCGACATGCTGACCGGGGTGCTGCTGGACTCCCGGCGTAATATCGGCGCGCGGGGGAAATTCCGGCCATTCATTCTCTACGCCTCCGTGCCGGTGGCGCTGGTGGCCACGGCGCAGTTTATGGCCAACGACTTTAGCCTGACGGTGAAAACGGCTCTCGCCACCGTGCTCTTCATGATGTTTGGGCTCTGCTACAGCCTGATGAACTGTGCCTACGGTGCAATGGTTCCGGCCATCACCAAAAACCCGAACGAGCGCGCGCAGCTTGCGGCGTGGCGTCAGGGCGGCGCAACGGTAGGACTGTTGCTCTGCACTGTCGGCTTTATGCCGATTCAGGCGCTGTTCGTCAGCCAGCCCTCACTCGGCTATCTGGTGGCCGCGCTGATGTTCGTCACCGGGGGACTGTTCTGCATGTGGTGGTGCTACAGCGGGGTGAAAGAGCGCTACGTCGAGCTTACGCCCGATCACCATAAACCCGGCATTCTGAAATCGTTCTGCGCGATTTTCCGCAATCCGCCGCTGCTGGTGCTGTGCATCGCCAACCTGTGTACCCTCGCCGCGTTTAACATCAAGCTGGCGATTCAGGTCTATTACACCCAGTACGTGCTGAACGATCTGCATCTCCTGTCGTGGATGGGCTTTTTCAGCATGGGTTGCATTCTGATTGGCGTGTTTCTGGTGCCTGGCGCGGTGAAGCGCTTTGGCAAGAAGCCGGTCTATCTGGGCGGGCTGACGCTGTGGGCGGTGGGCGACGTGCTGAACTTCGTCTGGGGAACCAGTTCCCTGCTGTTCGTGCTCTTTTCCTGCATGGCCTTTTTCGGCACCGCGTTTGTGAACAGCCTGAACTGGGCGCTGGTGCCGGATACGGTTGATTACGGCGAGTGGAAAACCGGGATCCGCGCCGAAGGGTCGGTGTATACCGGCTATACCTTCTCGCGCAAAATCTCCGCGGCGCTGGCCGGTTTTCTGCCCGGTATCATGCTGACCCAGATTGGCTATGTTCCCCATGCCGTACAGAGCGCAGGCACGCTGCTTGGGTTGCGTCAGCTTATTTTCCTCTGGCCGTGCGGCCTGGCGATCGTTGCCGCCGTGACCATGGGGCTGTTTTATAAACTCAACGAAGCGCGCTTCGCCTTTATTATCGAGGAGATTGGAAAACGGAAAAAACAGACAGCAAATACCCCTGAGATAACCACCAACAATAAAGCGTCAGCAGTCACTTTATAACAATAAATCCGGCCAGTATGTCCTTCCTGTTTATCAGGAGGGAGGCCTTTCTGTACCTGATACATGGACAAATTATGAAAAGAATCATCACCGTACTGATCGTGTCGTCTGTGTCCTGCCCGGTTTTTGCCGGGGCCTATGTCGAAACGCGCGAAGCCTACAACACCGCCTCTGAGCTGCACGAAGTGATCCTGCGTGCGGGCTATAACTTCGATATGGGCGCGGGACTGATGTTCACCAACGCTTATAACGTGGGGAAATGGGACGAACTGAAGCACAGCTATAACGAAATTGAGGGGTGGTATCCACTCTTCAAACCGACCCACAAACTGACCTTCCAGCCCGGCGGCTTGATTAATGACAGCAGCGCAGGATCAGGTGGCGCGGTTTATTTAGATACTAACTATAAATTTACGGACTGGTTTAATCTGACGTTCCGCTATCGCTATAACCATAACAATTACGATACGCCGGACTATAACGGGCAGATGGATAAGAACGACACACATGAATTTGCCAACTACTGGAATTTCAAAGTGACGGATGCGTTTTTCTACACCTTTGAGCCGCACTTTTTCCAGCGGGTGAATGATTACCACAGCAAAAATGGCAAAGACCATCACTGGGAAATTACCAATAAATTCAGCTATAAGATCGACAGAAACTGGCTGCCGTATCTTGAGCTACAGTGGCTGGACCGATGGAATGATTACAACCGCGAGCAGTACCGGATCCGTTTAGGGTTGCGGTATTCGTTCTAATAAAAAAAGCCGCTGATCGCTCAGCGGCTTTTTCGTTGCCGGGTGGCGCATGCGCTTACCCGGCCTACGGCATAACCGAATTACTCTTCTTTCGCACCGCGCATTGCACGTTTACGATCGTTCTCGGTCAGGTGACGTTTACGGATACGAATTGACTGAGGCGTCACTTCGACCAGTTCGTCATCATCGATGAATTCCAGAGCCTGCTCCAGGGTCATCTTGATCGGTGGAACCAGAACCGTTGCTTCGTCAGTACCGGACGCACGCATGTTGGTCAGTTTCTTACCGGTCAGGCAGTTTACCGTCAGGTCGTTAGAACGGCTGTGAATACCGATGATCTGGCCTTCGTAAACTTCAGCACCGTGACCCAGGAACAGCTTACCGCGATCCTGCAAACCGAACAGCGCAAACGCAACCGCTTTACCCTGACCGTTGGAGATCAGCACGCCGTTGTTACGCTGGCCCACTTCGCCCGGACGAACGTCGTCGTAGTGGCTGAAGGTGGAGTACAGCAGACCGGTACCGGAAGTCATGGTCATGAACTCAGAACGGAAGCCGATCAGGCCACGGCTTGGGATCACGTAGTCGAGACGTACGCGGCCTTTGCCATCTGGATTCATGTTTTTCAGGTCGCCTTTACGCTCACCCAGTGCCTGCATCACAGAACCCTGGTGCTGCTCTTCAACGTCCAGCGTTACGTTTTCGAATGGCTCTTGTTTACGGCCATCGATTTCGCGGAAGATAACTTTCGGACGGGAAACCGCCATCTCGAAACCTTCACGACGCATGTTCTCAATCAGAACAGACAGGTGCAGCTCACCACGACCCGAAACGCGGAATGCATCAGCGTCTTCGGTTTCTTCAACGCGCAGCGCAACGTTGTGCACCAGCTCTTTGTTCAGGCGGTCAAGGATCTGACGAGAGGTAACAAACTTACCTTCTTTACCACAGAACGGAGAGGTGTTGACGTTGAAGAACATGGATACGGTTGGTTCATCAACGGACAGGGCTGGCAGCGCTTCGACGTTCTGCGGATCGCAGATGGTGTCGGAGATGTTCAGTTCACCCAGACCGGTGATGGCGATGATGTCGCCCGCTTCAGCGATGTCGCTCTCGATACGCTCAAGGCCCAGGTGAGTCAGAACTTTACCGACTTTACCGTTACGGGTTTTGCCTTCGCTATCGATGATAGTGACCTGCTGGTTAGGCTTCACTTTACCGCGCTTGATACGACCAATGCCGATTACGCCAACGTAGTTGTTGTAGTCGAGCTGAGAGATCTGCATTTGCAGGGTGCCTTCCAGGTCAACGTTTGGCGTAGGAACGCGGTCAACAATCGTCTGGTACAGCGGAGTCATGTCTTCCGCCATGTCTTCGTGATCCAGACCGGCGATACCGTTCAGCGCAGACGCATAAACGATAGGGAAGTCCAGCTGTTCGTCGGTCGCGTCGAGGTTAACGAACAGGTCGAAGACCTGGTCAACAACCCAGTCAGGACGCGCGCCAGGACGGTCAACCTTGTTGATCACAACGATAGGTTTCAGGCCGTGGGCAAATGCTTTTTTGGTCACGAAGCGCGTTTGCGGCATAGGGCCATCAAATGCGTCAACCACCAGCAGCACGGAATCCACCATGGACATCACGCGCTCAACTTCACCACCGAAGTCGGCGTGCCCTGGGGTATCAACGATGTTGATACGGTAGTCATTCCATTTGATAGCGGTGTTTTTGGCGAGGATGGTAATCCCACGCTCTTTCTCCAAATCGTTGGAGTCCATCACACGCTCTTGAGTTTCGGCACGAGCATCAAACGTACCGGACTGCTGTAGCAGCTTATCAACCAGGGTAGTTTTACCATGGTCGACGTGCGCGATGATGGCGATATTACGCAATTTTTCGATCACAACTTTGCCTCAGGCATTTAGAAATAGCGCGTTATTGTACACGGATTAATCGCACTACAAAACAGGATCACAAACATCCCCCGCAAACAAGTATTGCAGAGATGCTTTGTGATCGCTTTCACGGAGCGGTAAAAGGGCACTTTAACGTAAATTGCACCAATATGGTGCCCGATGTTCACACAGAAGCACTATAATGGTGCAACAAATCCAATGTGGTGCAGCCCTTCTGCACTATGGTGCGCATGATAACGCCTTTTTGGGGTGTTTTAAAAGTTGGCACAGATTTCGCTTTACAGAAATACAGTAAAAATATGGCAGCCCAGCCGATTTGAAGACCTCGTTACCACGACGACAATGACCAATCTGGAGAGTTAAGTATGTCCGCTGAACACGTTTTGACGATGCTGAACGAACATGAAGTGAAGTTTGTTGATCTGCGCTTCACCGATACCAAAGGTAAAGAACAGCACGTCACGATCCCTGCTCATCAGGTGAACGCCGAATTCTTTGAAGAAGGCAAAATGTTTGACGGCTCCTCCATTGGCGGCTGGAAAGGCATTAACGAATCCGACATGGTTCTGATGCCAGATGCAACCACTGCGCTCATTGACCCGTTCTACGAAGAACCTACGCTGATCATCCGCTGCGATATCCTGGAACCTGGCACGCTGCAAGGCTATGACCGTGACCCACGCTCCATCGCAAAACGCGCTGAAGAGTACCTGCGTTCTACCGGTATCGCAGACACCGTTCTGTTCGGGCCAGAGCCAGAGTTCTTCCTGTTCGATGACATCCGTTTTGGTGCTTCCATTTCTGGTTCCCACGTCGCTATCGATGACATCGAAGGCGCATGGAACTCTTCCACCAAATACGAAGGTGGTAACAAAGGTCACCGTCCGGGCGTGAAAGGCGGTTACTTCCCGGTTCCTCCGGTCGATTCTTCACAGGACATCCGTTCTACCATGTGTCTGATCATGGAAGAGATGGGCCTGGTTGTTGAAGCGCACCACCACGAAGTGGCAACGGCTGGCCAGAACGAAATCGCAACCCGCTTCAACACCATGACCAAAAAAGCGGATGAGATTCAGATCTACAAATACGTTGTGCACAACGTTGCGCACCGTTTCGGTAAAACCGCGACCTTCATGCCAAAACCCATGTTCGGCGACAACGGTTCCGGCATGCACTGCCACATGTCCCTGTCCAAGAACGGCACCAACCTGTTCTCTGGCGACAAATACGCGGGTCTGTCTGAGCAGGCGCTGCACTACATCGGCGGTGTTATCAAACACGCTAAAGCGATCAACGCCCTGGCGAACCCGACCACCAACTCCTACAAGCGTCTGGTCCCAGGCTACGAAGCACCGGTGATGCTGGCGTACTCTGCCCGTAACCGTTCTGCTTCTATCCGTATCCCGGTGGTGGCGTCTCCGAAAGCGCGTCGTATCGAAGTGCGCTTCCCGGACCCGGCGGCTAACCCATACCTGTGCTTCGCAGCACTGCTGATGGCCGGTCTGGACGGTATCAAGAACAAGATCCACCCGGGCGAAGCCATGGACAAAAACCTGTACGACCTGCCGCCAGAAGAAGCGAAAGAGATCCCACAGGTCGCTGGCTCGCTGGAAGAAGCCCTGCAAGCGCTGGACGCAGACCGTGAGTTCCTGACCGCTGGCGGCGTGTTCACCGATGAAGCAATCGACGCTTACATCGCGCTGCGTACCGAAGAAAACGACCGCGTTCGCATGACGCCGCACCCGGTTGAGTTCGAACTGTACTACAGCGTTTAATTGATTTGTTTTACCCGGCGCATACGCGTCGGGAGTAGTTGCCGTGGAAACTTTAGCCCATCTTCGGATGGGCTTTTTTCTCCACCAACAACCTGATCTCACGCGCTTTTTACCTCTAAAACGCTATACTGCACTAAAATAGTGCAACGACTCCAGGAGACTGCTGAATGGCAACTGGCACGCTGCCCGATGCTGGGCAGATCCTCAATTCTTTGATTAACAGTATCTTGCTGGTCGACGACGAGCTGGCGGTGCATTACGCCAACCCGGCGGCGCAGCAGCTGCTCGCTCAAAGCGCCCGTAAACTGTTTGGCACGCCGCTGCCTGAACTGCTGAGCTATTTCTCGCTGAATATTGGTCTGATGCAGGAGAGTTTGCAGGCGGGTCAGGGCTTCACCGATAACGAAGTGACGCTGGTGATTGACGGACGCTCGCATATTTTGTCCCTCACCGCACAGCGCCTGCCAGATGGCATGATTCTGCTGGAAATGGCGCCGATGGATAACCAGCGTCGTCTCAGCCAGGAGCAGCTACAGCATGCTCAGCAGATTGCGGCGCGCGACCTGGTACGCGGGCTGGCTCATGAAATTAAAAACCCGCTGGGCGGCTTACGCGGTGCGGCACAGCTTTTGACCAAAGCGCTGCCTGACCCTGCCCTGGCGGAGTATACCAACGTCATTATCGAGCAGGCGGACCGTCTGCGTAATCTGGTCGATCGCCTGCTCGGGCCGCAGCAGCCGGGGATGCATGTTTCAGAAAGCATTCACAAGGTCGCGGAGCGGGTGGTGAAACTCGTCTCTATGGAGCTGCCGGATAACGTCACGCTGGTACGTGATTACGACCCAAGCCTGCCGGAGCTGGCGCACGATCCAGACCAGATTGAACAGGTGCTGTTGAACATTGTGCGTAACGCGTTGCAGGCGCTGGGCCCGGAGGGTGGCGAAATTATTCTGCGTACCCGCACCGCGTTCCAGCTGACGCTGCACGGCGTGCGTTATCGTCTGGCGGCACGTATTGATGTGGAAGATAACGGGCCGGGGATCCCGCCGCATCTCCAGGACACCCTGTTCTACCCGATGGTCAGCGGTCGCGAAGGCGGCACCGGGCTGGGGTTATCCATCGCCCGTAATTTGATTGACCAACACTCCGGCAAAATTGAATTTACCAGTTGGCCGGGACATACCGAGTTTTCGGTTTTCCTGCCGATTAAAAAATAAAGGTGACGTTTATGCAACGAGGGATAGTCTGGGTAGTCGATGACGATAGCTCCATCCGTTGGGTGCTTGAACGCGCGCTCACAGGAGCGGGATTAAGCTGCACGACGTTTGAGAGCGGCAGCGAGGTGCTCGACGCACTCACCACCAAAACGCCGGACGTTCTGCTCTCGGATATTCGCATGCCGGGCATGGACGGACTGGCGCTCTTAAAGCAGATCAAACAGCGCCACCCTATGCTTCCGGTCATCATAATGACCGCCCACTCCGACCTGGATGCCGCCGTCAGCGCCTACCAGCAGGGGGCGTTTGATTACCTGCCAAAACCGTTTGATATCGACGAAGCCGTTGCCCTGGTCGAACGCGCCATCAGCCACTATCAGGAGCAACAGCAGCCCCGCCACGCGCCGGATTTCGGGCCTACGACGGACATCATCGGTGAAGCGCCAGCCATGCAGGACGTGTTTCGCATCATCGGGCGTCTGTCGCGCTCGTCTATCAGCGTCTTGATTAACGGTGAATCAGGGACCGGTAAAGAGCTGGTTGCGCACGCCCTGCATCGCCACAGCCCGCGGGCGAAAGCGCCTTTCATCGCCCTGAACATGGCGGCGATCCCCAAAGATTTGATTGAATCTGAGCTGTTCGGCCACGAAAAAGGGGCGTTTACCGGGGCAAATACCATTCGTCAGGGACGCTTTGAACAGGCTGACGGCGGAACGCTATTCCTGGATGAAATCGGCGATATGCCGCTGGATGTTCAGACCCGACTGCTGCGCGTGCTGGCAGATGGCCAGTTTTACCGCGTGGGCGGCTATGCGCCGGTGAAGGTGGACGTGCGTATTATTGCCGCGACGCACCAGAACCTGGAGCTGCGCGTGCAGGAGGGGAAATTCCGTGAGGATTTATTCCATCGTCTGAACGTGATCCGCGTCCACCTCCCGCCGCTGCGCGAGCGTCGGGAAGATATCCCGCGTCTGGCGCGCCATTTCCTGCAAGTGGCGGCCCGCGAGCTGGGCGTGGAAGCCAAGCAGCTTCATCCGGAAACGGATGCCGCCCTCACCCGTCTGGCGTGGCCGGGCAACGTGCGTCAGCTGGAAAACACCTGTCGCTGGCTGACCGTGATGGCCGCCGGACAGGAAGTGTTGATTCAGGATCTCCCCGCCGAGCTGTTTGAAGCCACCGTGCCCGAAAGCACCGCCGGACATGCGCTGCCGGACAGCTGGGCGACGCTGCTGGCGCAGTGGGCAGATCGCGCGCTGCGTTCCGGTCATCAAAATCTGCTCTCCGAAGCGCAGCCTGAGATGGAGCGCACGCTGTTGACTACCGCGCTTCGTCATACCCAGGGCCACAAACAGGAAGCGGCTCGCCTGTTGGGATGGGGTCGAAACACCCTGACGCGCAAGCTGAAAGAGCTGGGAATGGAGTGATCTTACTCCGCTGTGTAAAGGTTACTAATTGAGCGCAAAGTGCCGTTATTTTGCGCTTTACTGTTCCGATGAGTTTTGTATGATCGTGCCCGGAAACAGGGGGGAGCATCATGCTGGAATCATTAGTGACTTTGCTTTCGAGCGGAGCAGCAGAAAGCCACACGCCACAAACTGCCGTTGCGGCGGTATTGTGTGCGGCACTGGTTGGGCTGTTTAGCTAACGAGCTGTCGATGAAAAGCCGGGTGGCGCTTCGCTTACCCGGCCTACATCTCGCACTTAAGTAGGCCGGGTAAGGCAAAGCCGCCACCCGGCATTACAGCTCAAATCACCCGCGAGAACTGCTGTAAACGCGCCTTCTGACGCAGATAGGCATCGAAGCACATGCAGATATTACGAATCAACAGACGTCCTTTCGGCGTGACGACAACCGCACTCTCCGACACATCCACCAGCCCGTCTTTCGCCAGCGGCGCCAGAAGCTTCAGGTCTTCGGCAAAGTAATCGCTGAATTGCAGATCCCATTGCGACTCCACCTCGCGAAATTCGAGACGGAAGTTGCAGATAAGCGCCTTAATCACATCACGACGGATGCAGTCGTCGCGGGTTAGCGCGATGCCGCGCCACAGCGCGTTGCCGGTTTCGTCTATCTGCTGATAGTACAGCTTCAGCTCTTTCTGATTCTGGGCGTAGCAGTCGCCAATCATGCTGATGGCGGAGACGCCCATTCCGAGCAGATCGGTATCGCCCTGGGTGGTGTAGCCCTGGAAGTTACGGTGGAGAACACCTTCGCGTTGGGCAATCGCCAGTTCATCGTCAGGGCGGGCAAAGTGATCCATTCCGATAAACTGATAGCCGGTTTCGGTCAGCGAGGCGATGGTCTCCTGCAAAATGTCCAGCTTCTGCTGGGCGGAAGGCAGATCCGCATCTTTGATTTTGCGCTGAGCGGCGAACAGCGTCGGCAGGTGCGCATAGTTAAAGACGCTCAGACGGTCCGGGTTAAGCTCAGCCACGCGTTTAAGCGTGTAGGCGAAGCTCTCCGGCGTCTGCTTCGGCAGGCCGTAAATCAGGTCTATATTCGTTGAGGTAAAGCCGATTTCACGCGCATGGTTGAGTAAGGCAAAGATAAACGCTTCGTCCTGCTCGCGGTTTACCAGGCGCTGTACTTCTTTGTTGAAGTCCTGTACGCCCATACTCAGGCGGTTGAAACCTTCGGCGCGTAAATGATCCAGCACATCCAGCTCGATTTCACGCGGATCGACCTCGATCGAAATTTCGGCGTCGTCGTTAAAACTAAAATTGCCGCGCAGCAGCGCCATCAGGCGGCTGATCTGCGCTTTATTCAGATAAGTTGGCGTACCACCGCCCCAGTGAAGCTGGCTGACGTGACGCCCTTTAAACAGCGGTGCGCGGTGCAGAATTTCCTGTTCGAGCGCATCGAGGTATTGATCGGCTTTGTGCTGCTGGCGGGTAACGATTTTATTGCAGCCGCAGAAGTAGCAGAGCTTATGGCAGAACGGAATATGGACGTAGAGCGACAGCGGGCGCTCGGGATAGCGCGCCACAGCTTGCTGAAAATCCGCCTCGCCGAAAGCGTCAGAAAACTCCAGCGCGGTGGGGTATGAGGTATAACGCGGCCCGGAATAGTTATATTTCTGGATCAGGGCCAAATCCCAGTCGATAGATGGTACAGACATGCTCACTCCTTCCGTTGGTGTCGCGTTCGTATACGGCGGCCCGTTCTGGTCCCGTTGCGGGCCATCATTCGGGTGCGCAGCCACTTCTGTCGCCGCGACAACCGCCGTAGTTTAACGAATAACCACACCAGATAACATATAACCGGAAGGGTTATAAGCAGGACGAGTATACCTGCCGGGTGCAAATGTTAGTTTCCACCTTTCAGCAGACGCATCATATCTTCCTGCTTTTCGTCTTCCTCTTCGTCTTCTTCATCATCGTAGGACAGACCCAGCTTCTGCATCAGTTCATCAATGCGGTCCAGTTTGGCGTCCACCCAGGACTGCTCTTCAGCGGTCAGGGTTTCACCCTCTTCAAGACGTTCCAGCAGCGCATCCAGGCGCTCATCGTTCTCCAGCATATCCAGCTCAGCCTGCGGTGAAAGCATAGGTTTCTCGCTCTTTGGTTTGTGCTGCTTAGTGACCGGCGTGTCTGTCACGCCCAGTGGAATGGGAGTTTTACTGCCGATACGAGGATCTTTCTGCTGTTTGCCTTTTGCAGAAGCGCCTGCGGCACCGCCACCGTTAGCACGGCTACCCGCAGCATGGCCACGATGTTTTTTATCGCGTTTGCGATCGCGCGCTTCCTGATTCAGTTCTTCGCGCGTTTTGCGGCGTGCTTTTGCAGGGCGTTTCACGCCCGCAGCGGAGGTCGGTTTTTTCATGATGTTTTATCTTTAAGTCGTTTTCTTCAGTATAGAATTGCGGCGAAATCTAGCAGAAAGCAAGCAAAGAAAAAAGGCGACAGAGCAATCTGTCGCCTTTTTTCCTGACTCACAACCCTTAACGGGTCAGACATTCCCTGTTTGCCTGCAACAAACCCTGTTTATCCCTTGGCTACTACCGTCCGTGATACGGTTCCGTTTCCTGTTAAAAACGCCTCCAGGCGCCGGTCGTCCTGACAATCCTGAGTCTTCGCCTCCTGGCGCTCCTGACCCTTATCCTTAAGTCGTTATCCTGTTGGCATCCTCGCCCTGGCACACACTTTACCTTGTTCCCTTAAACTAACAAGCTATGAAAAGGTACAAAACCGGATTTTCAGATAATTACTCATTAATAACTCTTTGAATTTTAATATTTTGAGTTTTTTAGCGTCTGCGATTTCTCTTAAATTTCTCATACGCTTAAGGGCAGATCTCTTACATTCCGTAGGGCTTTCACTTACATGTCAATGACGAAGGGAAAAGCCTTTTGCCCGCATTCAGGTATAATCCCCGCAGATTACGATTTTTGGAGACGACCACGTGACTACCTGGAACTACCAACAGACGCATTTTGTCACCAGTGCGCCCGATATTCGCCACCTGCCCTCAGACACAGGGATTGAAGTGGCATTTGCTGGCCGCTCCAATGCGGGAAAATCCAGTGCCCTGAATACGCTCACCAATCAGAAAAACCTGGCGCGTACCTCAAAAACACCTGGCCGTACTCAGCTGATTAACCTGTTTGAAGTGGCTGAAGGCAAACGCCTGGTCGATTTACCGGGCTACGGTTACGCGCAGGTACCGGAAGAGATGAAGATCAAATGGCAGCGTGCGCTGGGTGAATACCTGGAAAAACGCATGTGTCTGAAAGGTCTGGTGGTGCTGATGGATATTCGTCATCCGCTAAAAGATCTCGACCAGCAGATGATTGACTGGGCGGTGGCAAGCGATATTGCGGTGCTGGTGCTGCTGACAAAAGCAGATAAGCTGGCGAGCGGCGCGCGCAAGGCGCAGGTGAACAAGGTTCGTGAAGCGGTGCTGGCATTCAACGGTGATGTACAGGTTGAACCGTTCTCCTCGCTGAAAAAGCAGGGCGTGGATAAACTGCGACAGAAGCTCGACAGCTGGTTTAACGATCTGGAACCGGCGACTGAAGCGGAAGCAGAGTAACAACAGGCGCGGCGATGACCGCGCTTTTTTTCGCCTGAAACTTTCTTTGCCGCAATAAAAAACGCCCCAGTCATTACTGACTGGGGCGGCTAAAATATTCAGCCAAATCCGATTACGTGAAGTAAAAGGTCTGAAAGATAGAACATCTTACCTCTGTACCCTACGTCGTTAACTCTACTCTTTTTTTATCGCTGGACAAAGCACTTTTTGTAGTTTTTTTTCATTCTTTACATAGGGAATTCTAATGATCGTCACAAAACGCGCGTACTTATGTTGCTTACTTACATAAAACGCGCGTTATTCCGATAACCCTTAGTGAGCCTGATCCCAGTTTTCGCCGCTACCCACTTCCACCAGCAACGGAACGTCCAGCTTCATGCTGTTTTCCATCAGTTCATGGATCTTCTGAGAGACCGTCTCCAGATCGTCTTTATGAACTTCAAAGACCAGTTCATCGTGTACCTGCATGATCATTTTCACGCGCGGTTTCTCTTTTTCGAGCCAGGCATCGACGGCAATCATTGCGCGTTTAATGATGTCCGCCGCAGTGCCCTGCATAGGGGCGTTGATCGCAGCACGTTCAGCACCAGCCCGGCGCGCGGCGTTGCTGGATTTGATGTCCGGAAGGTAGAGACGACGGCCATCCAGCGTTTCAACGTAGCCTTTCTCTTTCGCCTGTGCGCGGGTACGTTCCATATATTCCAGCACGCCCGGATACCGCTCGAAGTAGAGATCCATATACTTCTGCGACTCTTTACGCGGGATATTGAGCTGGCGTGAAAGACCAAAGGCACTCATGCCGTAAATCAGACCGAAGTTGATCGCTTTTGCACTACGACGCTGCTCGTTTGTCACGCTCTCCAGCGGCAGCCCAAACACTTCGGCAGCGGTTGCCCGGTGGATGTCCTTCCCTTCGGCAAAGGCCGTCAGCAGGCCTTTGTCGCGTGACAGGTGCGCCATAATACGCAGTTCGATTTGCGAGTAGTCCGCGGAGACAATCAGATAATCCTCTGGCGCAATGAAAGCCTGGCGAATACGGCGGCCCTCTTCATTACGCACCGGAATGTTCTGAAGGTTAGGATCGGTTGACGAAAGTCGCCCGGTCGCCGCCACAGCCTGGTGATAGGAGGTGTGCACGCGGCCCGTTTTCGGGTTGATCATCAACGGCAGTTTGTCGGTATAGGTCGATTTCAGCTTAGCCAGACCACGGTATTGCAGAATAACTTTTGGCAGCGGATAGTCCAGCGCCAGCTCTTCCAGCACCTCTTCAGACGTTGAAGGGGCGCCACCCGGGGTTTTCTTCAGCGGCTTGATACCCTGTTTTTCAAACAGGATGGTTTGCAGCTGTTTCGGTGAAGACAGGTTAAATGCCTCGCCAGCAAGCTCATGCGCTTTCTGTTCAAGCTCGGTCAGGCGCTGCGCCAGCTCACCAGAGTGGTTATGCAGCACCGTTGGGTCGATTTTAACGCCATTGCGCTCAATGCGGGACAGCACAGGCACCAGCGGCATCTCAATGTTCTGGAACACATTCAGCGGCCCTTCGTGCTTCTGCAATTTCGGCCACATTTTGAGATGCAGCTGTAGCGTGACGTCAGCGTCTTCCGCGGCGTAGCGGCCTGCTTCTTCCAGCGCGATCTGGTTAAAGGTCAGCTGATTTTTGCCCTTACCGGCAATTTCTTCAAAGGTGATGGTTTTGTGTTTCAGCCAACGATCGGATAAGGAATCCATATCATGGCGGCCCGCCACGCTGTCCAGAATGTAAGATTCCAGCATGGTGTCAAAAGCGATACCACGCAGCTCAATGCCGTAGTTTTGCAGAATACCGCGGTCGTACTTCAGGTTTTGCCCAACCTTCAGCACTTTCTCGTCTTCCAGAATCGGCTTCAGCAGTTCTAAGGCGCGCTCGCGGGAGATTTGCTCCGGCGCATCCAGATAGTCATGAGCTACCGGAACATAGGCTGCAATACCCGGCTCCGTTGCGAATGACAGGCCCACCATATTAGCCGTAATGTTATCAAGGCTGTCCGTTTCGGTATCGAAAGCAAATACTGGCGCTTTTTTTAGCTTTTCAATCCAGGCGATGAGCCGTGACTCTTCAAGGATGGTTTCATAGTTGTCGAAGGAGAGCGCTACCGCCTCTTCTGCCTGCTCTTCGGCATTGACAACGATGGTCTCTTTCGGCTTCGCCGCAGGTTTAGCCCCTTTCGCCTGAAGCCATTTCCCGGCTTCAACATCCGCGGTCCAGCGTTTAAATTCGTATTTTCTGAACAGGCCAAGCAGTTCGTCGGCGGCGGGTTCCTGCACTTCCAGTTGCTCGCAGGTAAGCTCCAGCTCTACGTCAGTTTTGATGGTGGCCAACTGATAGGAGAGATAAGCCACCTCTTTGTTATCGGCGAGCTTTCCGGCCATGGTTTTTGCGCCACGGAAGGTAAGACCGGCAATTTTGTCGGGTTCTGCATATAGCGTATCCAGCCCGCCCAGCCCTTGCAGCAGCGCCTGAGCTGTTTTTTCGCCTACGCCCGGTACGCCAGGAATGTTATCCGAGGAATCGCCCATCAGGGCGAGGAAATCAATAATGAGCTCTGGCGGCACGCCATATTTGGCGACCACTTCTTCCGGGCCAAGAATGGTGTTTGTCATGGTGTTGATCAGCGTGATCCCGGGCGTTACCAGCTGCGCCATGTCTTTATCACCGGTACTGATCAGAACCGGGCGGCCTGCTTTTTCCGCTTCGCGCGCCAGGGTACCAATTACGTCATCAGCTTCAACGCCTGAGACCGCCAGCAGTGGCAGCCCCATCGCTTTCACCATAGCGTGCAACGGTTCAATTTGCGCACGCAGATCGTCAGGCATAGGGGGACGGTGAGATTTGTAATGCTCAAATAATTCATCGCGGAAGGTTTTACCCTTCGCATCAAACACCACGGCCGCATGGGTTGGGTGGTATTGCAGAATCAGGCTGCGAAGCATATTCAGCACGCCGTACATTGCGCCGGTAGGTTCCCCTGCGCTGTTGGTCAGAGGAGGAAACGCATGATACGCCCGATACAGGTAAGAAGAGCCATCGACGAGTATAAGTGGGTTTTCTGGGATCTGAACCATAATGTCCGTGCCTTTTATGAATTTATGGGTAAAGGATGCCACAGAAGGATGAAAACATCAGGTTTTAGCGCTTTATACAGAAAAAGATTTTGCGATCGGGAAGATCGCTCGCAAAACAAAACTGTGGATAAGTTTGTGCATATTTTTAATACAGGTGAATAACAGCTTTATAAAAGTGATACTGAAAACTTATTTATATAATAAAATCAAGGCATTGCTATAAGATCACTTAAGATCGCGCTTCACTGATGTTTATTTAGTCTATGTGGATATAAGACTTAAGCACTCTGTCTATATGCAAAAATTCGCTGCCTGGCAGGAAAAGCCGCAGCCTCCTGGTGTGAAACCGCCCAGGTCTGAGCGAATTTCTGATAAGATCGGCGCCCAGCACCGGATAGCCGGCTGCTCAATTACAGCTAACTATCTGAATAAATTCATTATGTCGAGAATACTCGCAGCGATAACATTATGGTTAAGCGTCATTTTAACTATTCTGGTTACCATCGCCTGTTCTGTGCCAATCATCGTTGCCGGAATAATTAAACTTCTGCTGCCTGTCCCTCCGGTATGGCGCGCGGTGTCTGCTTTTTGTAATTTTATGATGTACTGCTGGTGTGAAGGGCTGGCGATCCTGCTGCATCTGAACCCCTGGCTGAAGTGGGATGTTCAGGGGCTGGAGAAGCTGAACAAAAAGAACTGGTATCTGCTGATCTGCAATCACCACAGCTGGGCCGACATCGTTGTATTGTGCGTACTGTTTCGCAAACACATTCCGATGAACAAATACTTTCTGAAACAGCAGCTGGCCTGGGTGCCTTTCATTGGACTGGCCTGCTGGGCGCTGGATATGCCGTTTATGAAACGCTATTCACGCAGCTATTTAATTCGTCATCCGGAACGCCGCGGTAAGGACGTGGAAACCACGCGCCGTTCTTGCGAGAAGTTTCGCGCGCATCCCACCACCATTGTTAACTTCGTCGAAGGATCACGCTTTACCGAAGAGAAGCGCCAGCAGACTCGTTCTCCTTATCAGAACCTGTTGCCGCCAAAGGCTGCGGGCATCGCAATGGCGCTCAACGTGCTGGGTGAGCAGTTCGATAAATTGTTGAACGTAACGCTCTGCTATCCGGAAAATGACAGGACGCCGTTCTACGATATGCTCAGCGGCAGGCTGACGCGTATCGTTGTCCGCGTTGATCTGATGCCCGTCAGCACTGAACTGCACGGGGATTATGTCAACGATAAAAACTTCAAACGTCGTTTCCAGCTTTGGCTTAATACACTCTGGAAAGAGAAAGACGAGCAGATAGCTAAGATTAAATCTTCATACAAAAACGCCGGTCAGTGACCGGCGTTTTTCTTTATGTTTGTTACTTTTTCTCAACCAGGTATTTCACGGTATCAGCGTACTGTTGTACGAAGATATCCATGCTGGTCGTGTCCATACCACGCATATTCACCTGGTATTTGCCGTTAACATACATCGCCGGCACGCCCTGCAACTGGAAGTCAGCGGCAGCTTTTTCCTGCTGTGCCACGAGAGATTTCACCACGAAACTGTTCCACGCAGCGTCGTAGTCTTCACCTTTAACACCGGCATCCACGAACACTTTACGAATATCTGCCGTAGTTTGTACGGTCTGGGTTTTCTGTACGGCTTCAAACAGAGGCGCGGTGATCTTATCTTCCACACCCAGCGCAATCGCGACCGCCCATGCCTGAGTCAGATCTTTACCCAGTGGGCCAAGGAACTCAACGTGGTATTTCGTCATTTTGGTGCCTTCCGGCAGCTTTTTCTTCACGTTGTCAGAAACATGAAGTACCTGCTCAAACTCGTAGCAGTGCGGGCAGTAGAAGGAGAAGAACTCCAACACCTGAGGCTCGCCAGCAACAGGCTTGTCCAGCGTAATGTACTGCTTGCCGTCGGTAAACTGCGCAGCAGTTGCGCTAAATGCCAGAATCATACCAGCCAGCGCCAGCCAAATTTTTTTCATGATTAACTCTCTCCTGGGTGTGTCCAATTAATACATCGGCGTTAATTGCAAAGGGGGTTCCTGTAGAACCTTAACCTGCGCGGTAAATGTGGATATCTGGTTGCGCCAGTAATCCTCCCCGGTAAGCCAGGGGAAATTTCGGGGAAAAGCCGGGTCTTCCCAACGCCTGATTAACCACGCGAGATAATAAACAAATCGCATCGCACGTAAAGGTTCTATCAAGGCAATTTCGTCTGAATTAAAGGGGCTAAATTCTTCATAAGCTTCAATTATGGTCTCAAGCTGCATGCGCTGCTCGGCTTTATCACCGTTGAGCAGCATCCACAGATCCTGCACCGCGGGTCCCATACGTGCGTCATCAAGATCGACAAATAGTGGGCCATCGCGCCAGAGAATATTCCCGGCGTGGCAGTCACCGTGCAGGCGCAGAGTAGTAATATCATCCCGCCAGCAGGCTTTTACAGCATCAATAAGCTTATCGGTCGCCGTGAGGAAATTATCCTTTAGCGCATTCGGGATCAGCGCCGATGTTTCGAATACCTGTCGCGGCTCAATAAGATATTCCTGAACACCAATCGTCGGACGGGCAACAAACGGTTTTTTACGTCCCGTCTGATGAATGCGCCCCAGATAGCGGGCAACCCATTCCATCTGATCGATATTATCTGCCTCAAACTGTCTTCCGCCCAGGCTCGGAAATACCGCGTAGTAAAAGCCCTGATGGGTCAGCAGCGTTTGGTTATTGAATTTAATGGGTGCCGCAACGGGAACATCGTCATCCAGCAGATCGTGGGCAAACTGATGCTCTTCCTGAATTTGTTCTGCGGACCAGCGCTGTGGACGGTAAAACTTTACGACAAAGCGCTGGCGCTCTTCGTCCTGAAATTGGTAGACACGGTTTTCGTAGCTGTTTAAAGGGGTTAACCCGGAATCCACCCGAATACCCTGTTCGAACAGCGCATCCATAATGGTATCCGGGTGTAGTGTCTGGAAAGTAAAAGCCTGGTCGTTCATCCGATCATCCGGAAATTATACGAATGATTCAGGATATCATCTTGTGGCGATTTCGGTGGCTCCGCTTACAAGCTTTTACTCTTTAATTACGCCTCGGGCACGCAGTAATGCGGTTTTAAAATCCTCTTCATAATCTTTCTGAATGCCAGGAATAACAGCATCTTTAGCCGAGTCACGCATTTTCAGGTGGTAGATCAGGATGTCGTCAGAAAGGTCTGCCAGTTCGCCATCAAAACCTGACTCTTTCGCCAGTTTCTGTAAAAATTGCATCAGATTCAGCTCTGGCTCTTTTTGCCAGGCCGGCTGGAGAAGCTCAATGACTTCATTAAGACGTTTACATTTCATGGTAGTGCTCCTTTCATTTAGAGAGACACGTTAGCAGGGTCAATCCCACAATAAAAGAGGCGATATTCGTGAATCAATGCCAGGAAATCATCGGAGTTGTTCTGGCCGGGGGCAGGGCAACGCGAATGGGCGGAAAGGATAAGGGGCTTCAGCTCCTGAATAACACACCATTATGGCAGCATGTTGCTGATACGCTTGCAGATCAGGTGTCCTCGATGGCGATCAGCGCTAACCGACATGTTGATATTTATCAGCGCAGCGGGTATCCGGTTTATCAGGATAACCTGGTGGACTACCCCGGTCCGCTGGCGGGAATGCTTTCCGTTATGCAGCAGTCGCATGGAGAGTGGTTTCTCTTTTGTTCATGTGATACGCCCTTCATCCCGTCCTGTCTGGTTGAACGTCTGATGCAGGGGCGCGATGGTGCTCCCGTCGTCTGGGCACACGACGGTGAACGCGACCATCCAACGATCGCATTGATTAATCGCTCGTTAATATCCGCGCTGGAAGATTACCTGGCCGCAGGAGAGCGGCGCGTCATGGTATTTATGCGTCAGTCCGGAGGGCATTCCGTTGATTTCAGCGACATGAAATCGGCGTTTGTGAATGTAAACACGACGGAAGATTTGCAGATAATGCAGGAGAAGAAATGATACCCGTATTAGCGATCTCTGCCTGGAGTGGCACCGGGAAGACTACGCTGCTAAAAAAACTAATACCTGCACTTTGCGCCAAAGGCATTCGTCCCGGATTGATTAAGCATACGCACCATAACATGGATGTCGATAAGCCGGGGAAAGATAGCTATGAGCTGCGTAAGGCTGGCGCTGCACAAACGATGGTGGCGAGTAACCAGCGCTGGGCGTTAATGACAGAAACACCGGATGAAGCACCGCTGGATCTCGCTTATCTTGTCAGCCGGATGGATCACTCCACGCTGGATCTGGTGCTGGTTGAGGGGTTTAAGCATGAGGCCGTGCCTAAGATCTTGCTGTTCAGAAACGGCGCCGGGCATGATGTTAGCGAACTAATGCTGGATGAGCATGTGATTGCCGTGGCCAGTGACGTTGCGTTGTCGCTGGAAGTACCGGTTCTGGATTTGAATAATGTGGAGGGGATTACAGCGTTTATTTTGGCGTGGTGTGCAGTCTGAGATCTGCCGGGTGGCGGCTTCGCCTTACCCGGTCTGCCGTTTTTCAGCAAACAAACGCAAAAAGGCCATCCTTCCGGATGGCCTCTTCACTTGTTTGATGCCTGGCAGTTCCCTACTCTCACATGGGGAGACCCCACACTACCATCGGCGCTACGGCGTTTCACTTCTGAGTTCGGCATGGGGTCAGGTGGGACCACCGCGCTACAGCCGCCAGGCAAATTCTGTTAATCTGTATCAGGCTGAAATTTGATTGTCTGTCTCTTCGCCAAAACACCTTCGGCGTTGTAAGGTTAAGCCTCACGGTTCATTAGTATCGGTTAGCTCAACGCATCGCTGCGCTTACACACCCGACCTATCAACGTCGTCGTCTTCAACGTTCCTTCAGGAGACTTAAAGTCTCAGGGAGAACTCATCTCGGGGCAAGTTTCGTGCTTAGATGCTTTCAGCACTTATCTCTTCCGCATTTAGCTACCGGGCAGTGCCATTGGCATGACAACCCGAACACCAGTGATGCGTCCACTCCGGTCCTCTCGTACTAGGAGCAGCCCCCCTCAATTCTCCAGCGCCCACGGCAGATAGGGACCGAACTGTCTCACGACGTTCTAAACCCAGCTCGCGTACCACTTTAAATGGCGAACAGCCATACCCTTGGGACCTACTTCAGCCCCAGGATGTGATGAGCCGACATCGAGGTGCCAAACACCGCCGTCGATATGAACTCTTGGGCGGTATCAGCCTGTTATCCCCGGAGTACCTTTTATCCGTTGAGCGATGGCCCTTCCATTCAGAACCACCGGATCACTATGACCTGCTTTCGCACCTGCTCGCGCCGTCACGCTCGCAGTCAAGCTGGCTTATGCCATTGCACTAACCTCCTGATGTCCGACCAGGATTAGCCAACCTTCGTGCTCCTCCGTTACTCTTTGGGAGGAGACCGCCCCAGTCAAACTACCCACCAGACACTGTCCGCAACCCGGGTAACGGGTCTACGTTAGAACACCAGCCATTAAAGGGTGGTATTTCAAGGTTGGCTCCACGCAGACTGGCGTCCACGCTTCAAAGCCTCCCACCTATCCTACACATCAAGGACCAGTGTTCAGTGTCAAGCTATAGTAAAGGTTCACGGGGTCTTTCCGTCTTGCCGCGGGTACACTGCATCTTCACAGCGAGTTCAATTTCACTGAGTCTCGGGTGGAGACAGCCTGGCCATCATTACGCCATTCGTGCAGGTCGGAACTTACCCGACAAGGAATTTCGCTACCTTAGGACCGTTATAGTTACGGCCGCCGTTTACCGGGGCTTCGATCAAGAGCTTCGCGTTGCCGCTAACCCCATCAATTAACCTTCCGGCACCGGGCAGGCGTCACACCGTATACGTCCACTTTCGTGTTTGCACAGTGCTGTGTTTTTAATAAACAGTTGCAGCCAGCTGGTATCTTCGACTGATTTCAGCTCCGCCCGCAGGGGCTTCACCTACACATCAGCGTGCCTTCTCCCGAAGTTACGGCACCATTTTGCCTAGTTCCTTCACCCGAGTTCTCTCAAGCGCCTTGGTATTCTCTACCTGACCACCTGTGTCGGTTTGGGGTACGATTTCGTGTTACCTGATGCTTAGAGGCTTTTCCTGGAAGCAGGGCATTTATCACTTCAGCACCGTAGTGCCTCGTCATCACACCTCAGCGTTAACAAGGTACCGGATTTACCTGGAACCTCCGCCTACATGCTTAAACCGGGACAACCGTCGCCCGGCTGACATAGCCTTCTCCGTCCCCCCTTCGCAGTAACACCAAGTACAGGAATATTAACCTGTTTCCCATCGACTACGCCTTTCGGCCTCGCCTTAGGGGTCGACTCACCCTGCCCCGATTAACGTTGGACAGGAACCCTTGGTCTTCCGGCGAGCGGGCTTTTCACCCGCTTTATCGTTACTTATGTCAGCATTCGCACTTCTGATACCTCCAGCATGCCTCACAGCACACCTTCAACGGCTTACAGAACGCTCCCCTACCCAACAACACATAGTGTCGCTGCCGCAGCTTCGGTGCATGGTTTAGCCCCGTTACATCTTCCGCGCAGGCCGACTCGACCAGTGAGCTATTACGCTTTCTTTAAATGATGGCTGCTTCTAAGCCAACATCCTGGCTGTCTGTGCCTTCCCACATCGTTTCCCACTTAACCATGACTTTGGGACCTTAGCTGGCGGTCTGGGTTGTTTCCCTCTTCACGACGGACGTTAGCACCCGCCGTGTGTCTCCCGTGATAACATTCTTCGGTATTCGTAGTTTGCATCGGGTTGGTAAGCCGGGATGGCCCCCTAGCCGAAACAGTGCTCTACCCCCGAAGATGAATTCACGAGGCGCTACCTAAATAGCTTTCGGGGAGAACCAGCTATCTCCCGGTTTGATTGGCCTTTCACCCCCAGCCACAGGTCATCCGCTAATTTTTCAACATTAGTCGGTTCGGTCCTCCAGTTAGTGTTACCCAACCTTCAACCTGCCCATGGCTAGATCACCGGGTTTCGGGTCTATACCCTGCAACTTAACGCCCAGTTAAGACTCGGTTTCCCTTCGGCTCCCCTATACGGTTAACCTTGCTACAGAATATAAGTCGCTGACCCATTATACAAAAGGTACGCAGTCACCCCATAAAGAGGCTCCCACTGCTTGTACGTACACGGTTTCAGGTTCTTTTTCACTCCCCTCGCCGGGGTTCTTTTCGCCTTTCCCTCACGGTACTGGTTCACTATCGGTCAGTCAGGAGTATTTAGCCTTGGAGGATGGTCCCCCCATATTCAGACAGGATACCACGTGTCCCGCCCTACTCTTCGAGTTCACAGCAAGTGTGCTTTCGTGTACGGGACTATCACCCTGTACCGTCGGACTTTCCAGACCGTTCCACTAACACACAAGCTGATTCAGACTCCGGGCTGCTCCCCGTTCGCTCGCCGCTACTGGGGGAATCTCGGTTGATTTCTTTTCCTCGGGGTACTTAGATGTTTCAGTTCCCCCGGTTCGCCTCGTTAACCTATGTATTCAGTTAACGATAGTGCAACGGATTGCACTGGGTTTCCCCATTCGGACATCGCCGGGTCAAGGGTTCATATCACCTCGCCGGCGCTTTTCGCAGATTAGCACGTCCTTCATCGCCTCTGACTGCCAGGGCATCCACCGTGTACGCTTAGTCGCTTAACCTCACAACCCGAAGATGTTTCTTTCGATTCACCATCGACTTGCGAAAATTTGAGAGACTCGAACACACATGAGCTGTGTGTCGTTTCAATTTTCAGCTTGATCCAGATTTTTAAAGAGCAAATATCTCAAACATGACTCGCAAGTCAGTTTTGAGATATGACGGCAGGTGACTTTCACTCACGAACCAGCAAGTGGCGTCCCCTAGGGGATTCGAACCCCTGTTACCGCCGTGAAAGGGCGGTGTCCTGGGCCTCTAGACGAAGGGGACGTACAGTCTCAATCGCAAGACGCCTTGCTATTTACTTTTCATCAGACAATCTGTGTGGACACTACAAAGGCAGGTTCTTTAAGGTAAGGAGGTGATCCAACCGCAGGTTCCCCTACGGTTACCTTGTTACGACTTCACCCCAGTCATGAATCACAAAGTGGTAAGCGCCCTCCCGAAGGTTAAGCTACCTACTTCTTTTGCAACCCACTCCCATGGTGTGACGGGCGGTGTGTACAAGGCCCGGGAACGTATTCACCGTGGCATTCTGATCCACGATTACTAGCGATTCCGACTTCATGGAGTCGAGTTGCAGACTCCAATCCGGACTACGACGCACTTTATGAGGTCCGCTTGCTCTCGCGAGGTCGCTTCTCTTTGTATGCGCCATTGTAGCACGTGTGTAGCCCTACTCGTAAGGGCCATGATGACTTGACGTCATCCCCACCTTCCTCCAGTTTATCACTGGCAGTCTCCTTTGAGTTCCCGGCCTAACCGCTGGCAACAAAGGATAAGGGTTGCGCTCGTTGCGGGACTTAACCCAACATTTCACAACACGAGCTGACGACAGCCATGCAGCACCTGTCTCAGAGTTCCCGAAGGCACCAATCCATCTCTGGAAAGTTCTCTGGATGTCAAGAGTAGGTAAGGTTCTTCGCGTTGCATCGAATTAAACCACATGCTCCACCGCTTGTGCGGGCCCCCGTCAATTCATTTGAGTTTTAACCTTGCGGCCGTACTCCCCAGGCGGTCGACTTAACGCGTTAGCTCCGGAAGCCACGCCTCAAGGGCACAACCTCCAAGTCGACATCGTTTACGGCGTGGACTACCAGGGTATCTAATCCTGTTTGCTCCCCACGCTTTCGCACCTGAGCGTCAGTCTTTGTCCAGGGGGCCGCCTTCGCCACCGGTATTCCTCCAGATCTCTACGCATTTCACCGCTACACCTGGAATTCTACCCCCCTCTACAAGACTCTAGCCTGCCAGTTTCGAATGCAGTTCCCAGGTTGAGCCCGGGGATTTCACATCCGACTTGACAGACCGCCTGCGTGCGCTTTACGCCCAGTAATTCCGATTAACGCTTGCACCCTCCGTATTACCGCGGCTGCTGGCACGGAGTTAGCCGGTGCTTCTTCTGCGGGTAACGTCAATCGACAAGGTTATTAACCTTATCGCCTTCCTCCCCGCTGAAAGTACTTTACAACCCGAAGGCCTTCTTCATACACGCGGCATGGCTGCATCAGGCTTGCGCCCATTGTGCAATATTCCCCACTGCTGCCTCCCGTAGGAGTCTGGACCGTGTCTCAGTTCCAGTGTGGCTGGTCATCCTCTCAGACCAGCTAGGGATCGTCGCCTAGGTGAGCCGTTACCCCACCTACTAGCTAATCCCATCTGGGCACATCCGATGGCAAGAGGCCCGAAGGTCCCCCTCTTTGGTCTTGCGACGTTATGCGGTATTAGCTACCGTTTCCAGTAGTTATCCCCCTCCATCAGGCAGTTTCCCAGACATTACTCACCCGTCCGCCACTCGTCAGCGAAGCAGCAAGCTGCTTCCTGTTACCGTTCGACTTGCATGTGTTAGGCCTGCCGCCAGCGTTCAATCTGAGCCATGATCAAACTCTTCAATTTAAAAGTTTGATGCTCAATGAATTAAACTTCGTAATGAATTACGTGTTCACTCGTTGAGACTTGGTATTCATTTAGTGTCCGAGGACATTAAGAATCCATGTCACTTTGAGTGCCCACACAGATTGTCTGATAAATTGTTAAAGAGCAGTGCCGCTTCGTTTTCGCTGCGGCGCGGGGTGTGCATATTACGCTTTCCCGCTTCAGAGTCAAGCGTTTGTTTTGCTTTTCTCTGCCGACCCGGCGGCTTGCGTGCCGTTGTTCCGTGTCAGTGGAGGCGCATTATAGGGAGTTCTTCTGAAGTGACAAGAGGAAATTTAAAAAAAGTTTCTGACCGTGTTTTTTTTCACCAAAAGCGATGAGATCCAGCTACAAATTGTTCTATTTGATGTATCTGCAACCACAATCACACCTGAGATGGCATAATTAACCGCATCAATATTTAAGGAATAAAAGCGATGCCATTAAGCGCACAACAGCTGGCAGCTCAAAAAAACCTGTCCTATGTGCTGGCAGAGAAACTGGCGCAGCTGATCTTAGCGGGTAAATATGCTCCAGGTAGCATCCTGCCCAGCGAGATGGAGCTGGGAGATCAGTTTGGCGTTAGCCGTACCGCCGTTCGCGAAGCGGTAAAAACATTAACGGCGAAAGGGATGGTGCTTCCACGTCCGCGCATTGGCACCCGCGTTATGCCTCAGGGAAACTGGAACTTTCTCGATCAGGAGTTACTCACCTGGTGGATGACCGAAGATAACTTTAATCAGGTCGTCGATCACTTTCTGGTCATGCGCAGCAGTCTTGAGCCTCAGGCCTGCCTGCTTGCCGCCACGCTCGGCACAGCCGAGCAAAAAGCGCAGCTCAATACTTTGATGGAAGAGATGGTGGATCTGAAAAAGCACTTTAACCGCGAGCGCTGGATAGCGGTCGATATGGCCTGGCATGAACATATCTATAATATGAGCGGAAATCCTTTCCTGACCTCCTTTGCTTCTTTATTCCATTCTGTGTACCACACTTACTTTACCTCTATTACGCAGGATGAGGTGGTGAAGCTGGATCTGCATCAGGCGATAGTCGATGCCATTCAGGAGAGCGACGGGCAGCGAGCCCTGAGTGCGTGCCAGGCGTTGCTGGCCGCGCCAACCCACCAGCAGGTAAATAAATGACAGAGAAAAAAGCACGCAGTATGGCCGGACTGCCGTGGATTGCAGCCATGGCGTTCTTTATGCAGGCACTGGATGCCACTATCCTCAATACCGCCCTTCCCGCCATAGCCCAAAGCCTTAACCGCTCCCCGCTGGCGATGCAATCCGCCATCATCAGCTACACCCTGACAGTGGCGATGCTTATTCCGGTCAGCGGCTGGCTGGCCGATCGTTTTGGCACACGCAAAGTGTTCATGCTGGCGGTGACGCTGTTCACGCTCGGTTCTCTGGCTTGCGCCCTCTCCACCTCTCTGACGGAACTGGTTATCTTCCGCGTTCTACAGGGGATAGGCGGCGCGATGATGATGCCCGTCGCGCGTCTGGCGTTATTACGCGCCTATCCGCGCAGCGAACTGCTCCCGGTGCTCAACTTTGTGACTATGCCTGGCCTGGTCGGCCCGATACTTGGCCCGGTTCTCGGCGGCGTACTGGTGACCTGGGCTAGCTGGCACTGGATCTTCCTGATTAATATTCCGATTGGTGTGGCAGGGCTGATTTATGCCCGCAAATATATGCCGAACTTCACCACGCCAAGACGCAGCTTCGATATGGGTGGTTTCTTCCTGTTTGGCCTGAGCCTGGTCCTGTTCTCCAGCGGGATGGAGCTGTTTGGCGAGAAAATCGTAGCGACGTGGCTGGCGATGGCCGTCATCCTCAGCGGTATTCTGCTGTTCCTTCTATATATACGTCATGCGCGTCGCCATCCGACACCGCTTATCTCTTTATCTCTGTTTAACACCCGAACGTTCTCCGTCGGGATCGCGGGCAATATTGCCTCGCGTCTGGGCACGGGCTGCGTACCGTTCCTGATGCCGCTGATGCTCCAGGTCGGTTTCGGCTATCCGGCCCTGATTGCTGGCTGCATGATGGCGCCCACGGCGATGGGCTCGATTCTGGCAAAATCGACGGTCACGCAGGTGCTGCGCTGGTTTGGCTATCGTAAGACGCTGGTTGGCGTGACGATCTTTATCGGATTGATGATTGCGCAGTTCTCCCTGCAATCTGCGGCGTTACCAATCTGGATGCTGATCCTGCCGCTGTTTGTGCTGGGTATGGCCATGTCGACGCAGTTTACGTCGATGAACACCATCACCCTTGCGGACCTCACCGACGAGAATGCCAGCAGCGGCAACAGCGTACTGGCGGTCACTCAACAGCTGTCGATCAGCCTCGGGGTTGCCGTGAGCGCGGCGGTACTGCGGTTTTATGAAGGGTTTGACGGTACAAATACCGTTGAGCAGTTCCACTATACCTTTATCACTATGGGCGCGCTTACCGTGGTATCGGCGGTGGTCTTTATGTTGTTAAAACCAAAAGACGGCCGGAACCTGATTAAAGAGCGTCACAAAGAGAAGGCTAAACCGAACCGCGTTCCATCAGAACAGGAGTAAGCTGCAAACGTTGCTGTTGCAGCGTGGGCTGGGCCATGCGGTGGATCAACACATCGATGGCCAGCTCGCCCAGTTCATCCTTCGGCTGATGGATGGTGGTCAGTGGGGGCGTCATGTAGCGCGCCAGTTCGATATCATCGTAACCGACGATCGCCATGTCGTCCGGAACACGTAATCCCGCCTGATACAGCGCCTGATATGCTCCGAATGCCATCGCATCGTTACCGATAAACACCGCCTGCGGACGCGGCTCTTGCGCCAGCAGTTTCTGCATTGCTTCAAATCCACCGTTAAATTCGAAATCGCCGGTGATGCGATAGCCATCAGGAATGGCAAGCCCCGCCCGTTCCATGGCCGAAAGATAGCCTTCCAGACGCAGGCGCGCCGGGGTTTTATCCAGCGGGCCGGTAATACAGGCAATGCGGGTATGACCTTTATCGATCAGATGCTGAGTCGCCATATCGCCGCCCAGCAGCGAGTTATCCTGGATCAGATCGCTGGTGCCGTCGAACGGCGCCCAGTCCATCATCACCGTGGGAATAGAAGGATAACGCTGGATGATCTCTTTCGAAGGTTGATGCGTTTCGGTACAGAGCAGCAGCAGCCCGTCGACGCGTTTTTGCATCAGCGTTTCCAGGTTACGGTTCATGCGCTGCTCATCGCCTTCGGTATTGCACAGCACCAGGCTGTAGCCGCGCTCGAAGCAGCTGCGCTCCACGCCGCGCACCAGTTCAGAATAAAAAGGGTTGGTACTGGCCGTGATCAGCATGCCGATGGTGCGCGTCTGGTTGAGCTTCAGGCTGCGGGCCAGCGCAGACGGCGCATAGTTGAGTTCTTTAATTGCAGCGTCAACTTTCTCCCGAATCGCCTCGCTGACGAAGCGATCGTTATTGATTACGTGGGAGACAGTCGAGGTAGAAACGCCCGCCATACGGGCGACATCTTTCATTGTGGCCAAGCGTTACCCCTGCTGACTTAAGAATTCATCAATCTCTTTACGCCATGGAACAGAAGGCTGAGCGCCTTTACGCGTCACCGCAATCGCAGCGGCGGCATGCGCGAAGCGGATCGCGTCATCCATTGCTTTTCCTTCCAGCAGCGCCGTTACCAGCGCACCGTTGAAGGTGTCTCCTGCGGCGATGGTATCAATGGCTTTGACCTTAAAGCCCGGTACGCGACGGCCTTCGCCATTGACGCTAGCCCACACCCCACGGCTGCCGAGGGTGATGATTACGGTGCCGATGCCTTTTTCATGCAGTGCAAGCGCGGCACGCGCGGCATCGTCATCATTTTCGACACGGATACCCGTCAGCTTTTCCGCTTCGGTTTCGTTCGGGGTGATGATATCCACCAGCGCCAGCAGCTCATCTGATAATACACGGGCAGGCGCAGGGTTAAGTACGACAGACGTATGATTTTCATGCGCAATTTTCGCGGCGGCCAGCACGCTTTCAACCGGTGACTCCAGCTGCATCAGCAGGGCTTCCGCTCCGGCGATGATTCCACGCTGCGCTTCGACGCGTTCAGTCGTTAACGCGGCATTAGCCCCTGCATGAATACCGATGACATTCTCACCTTCCGCATTGACGAAAATCAGCGCCACGCCGGTAGATTCCCCTGCAACCACGCTGACGGGTGCAATGTCGATGTTGTCGCTTGCCAGCTGTTTGCGTACGCGCTCGCCGGTATCGTCATCACCCGTACAGGCGATAAACGCGATATTCGCCCCGCTGCGTCCGGCGGCAACCGCCTGGTTTGCGCCCTTACCGCCGAACGCCACCTGATACTGATTGCCAGTGACGGTTTCGCCCGGAGTGGGGAACGTTTCAAGGTTAAGAATGTGATCGGCATTGATACTGCCAAGGACGACGAGGTTGCCTGCGGTTTTCATGTATTGAGGTGTCCATCTGAGAGCGCCACCGGTATTACCCGGTGGCGTATGCCACACTTTTCTTTTATTTGGTGTCCCTCAGGCAGCCAGCGACTGCCTGAATCGCCTTTACTGCTTAATGACCAGTTTCAGGTCAACAGGATATTTGGCCTGAACTTTTTCGCCCTTCAGCACTTTATCGGCAGTTTGCACGCCAGTCGCGCCAATTTGCTCAGGCAGCTGAGCGATGGTCGCAGCCAGTTTGCCATCATTTACTGCTTTTTCACCATCCGGCGTGCCGTCAAATCCGACAACCATCACATCTGATTTACCCGCAGTCTGGAGCGCACGCAGCGCACCGAGCGCCATTTCGTCGTTCTGTGCGAATACCGCCTGCACATCAGGATGCGCGGTCAGCAGGTTCTGCATGACGTTCAGGCCCTTTGTACGGTCGAAGTCTGCCGGCTGGCTCGCCAGCACGTTGAATTTGTGCGCCGCTACAGCCTGCTGGAAACCTTCACCACGTTCACGGGCCGCGGAAGTCCCGGCGATCCCCTGCAACTCGATCACTTTCGCGCCTTCACCTGCTTTCTTCGCGATGTAGTCGCCAGCGATTTTACCGCCCAGTACGTTATCAGACGCAATGTGGCTGACCACATCCCCTTTCGTTGCCTGACGGTCAAGGGTGATGACCGGGATCTTCGCCTGGTTTGCCATCTTCACGGCGTTACCGACCGCGTCGGAATCGGTTGGGTTGATCAGCAGGATTTTGGTACCACGAACGGTTAAGTCCTGAACGTTAGCCAGCTCTTTCGCCGGGTTGTTCTGAGAATCCAGCACCACCAGGTTGTAGCCCAGTTTATCTGCTTCTTTCTGCGCGCCATCCTTCAGAGAGACGAAGAACGGGTTGTTCAGGGTAGAGACAACCAGCGCGATGGTGTCCTTCGCCATGGCGTTAGCACTTACGGTTGCGCTCAGCGCGACAGCAGAAACCAGGGTAGCCAGTTTTTTCATGTTCATATCTAAGATGTCCTGTAGTGTCGTCAGTTACTGTTTTTTGTTGTCTACCAGTACCGCCAGCAAAATCACCACTGCCTTAACGATCATCTGGTAATAGGAGGAAACACCTAACAAATTCAAACCATTATTCAGGAAACCGAGGATCAGTGCGCCGATCAATGTCCCAACAATGCGACCTTTACCACCCGCAAGGCTCGTACCGCCCAGAACCACTGCCGCGATGGCATCCAGCTCATAGCCCGTACCCGCCGTTGGCTGCGCGGAAGAGAGGCGCGCCACTTCGATGATGCCCGCCAGAGACGCCAGCAGGCCGCACAGGGAGTAAACGATAATTTTGACTTTATTAACGCTAATACCGGACAGGCGCGTTGCCGCTTCGTTACCGCCCAGCGCATAGATATAACGACCCAGACGGGTATGGTGCAGCATGTACCATGCCGCCAGGAAGACGATAGCCATGATCCAGACCGGGGTCGGGACACCCAGCGGGCGACCGATACCGAACCAGCCAAACAGATCGGCGTTATCGGTAAAACCGGTATTAATCGGGCTGCCGTTGGTGTACACCATGGTCACACCGCGCAGCAGCAGCATCATCACCAGCGTGGCGATGAACGCCTGAACGCGACCTTTCGCCACAATCACGCCGGTTACGGCGCCAATTGCCGCACCTGCCGCCAGCGCAGCGGCAACGGCCACCAGCGCGTTGACCTCAATACCAACAATCGACGCGGCGATCGCGCCGGTGAGGGCCAGCAGGGAACCGACGGACAGATCGATACCCGAGGTCAAAATCACCAGCGTCATCCCCACCGCCATAATGGCGTTGACGGAGGTCTGCTGAAGAATGTTGAACAGGTTATTGACGGTAAAAAAGTTCGGGCTCATGGTCGAGACAATCGCGATCAGCACCAGCAGGGCAATCAGCGATTTTTGTTCCATCAGCCATGCCTTTGTGAAATAGCGGCGACCAGAAACAGCCTGGGTAGTCATCTTCTTACTCCTGATTCACGCGATTAAGCTTGCCCACAGCGGCAGCCATCAGAACTTCCTGGGTGGCCTGCTCGCGAGTGAATTCACCGCCGAGATGCCCTTCATGCATGACGATAATGCGATCGCTCATGCCTAATACCTCTGGCATCTCGGAAGAGACCAGAATGATGCTCAGACCGTCGGCCTTGAACTGGTTAATCAGCTGATATATCTCTTTCTTCGCGCCCACGTCCACGCCGCGGGTAGGTTCATCCAGGATCAACACTTTTGGGCGCGTCATCAGCCCGCGGGCAATCGCCACTTTCTGCTGATTCCCGCCGGACAACAGGCCAATCGCCTGCTCCATCGATGGGGTTTTAACGTTAAAGAGACGGATAAAATCGCTGACCGCCTGCTGCTCATCTTTGTGTTTCAGGCTGCCGCCGCTGCGGCTGAAATAGCCTAGCGCCGTCAGGGACATGTTCTCTTTCACCGACATGCCCAGCACTAAGCCGTCGCGCTTACGGTCTTCGGAAATATAGACAATGCCGTTCGCCAGGCCATCCTGCGGCGAGCGGGTGACCACCTCATGGCCGTCAAGGGTAACGTAGCCGCTGGTGCGCGGCAGTGCGCCATAGAGCACTTTCATCAGTTCGGTGCGCCCCGCGCCCATCAGGCCCGCGACGCCAAGGATCTCGCCCTTGCGCAGGGTAAAGGAGACGTCATTCACGCCCGGCCCGCAGAGGTTATCCACCTTCAGGCGGATTTCTCCCGGCGCTTTCTCCAGATGCGGATACTGATCTTCGAGCTTACGTCCCACCATCATTTCAATCAGGGTATCTTCGGTCAGGGTTGCCACTTCGCGCTCGGCAATAAACTGCCCGTCGCGAAAGACGGTGACGTCGTCGCAGATCTCGAAGATCTCTTTCATGCGGTGTGAGATATAGACAATGCCGCGGCCCTGGGATTTCAGCTCACGGATCACGCGGAACAGGGATTCGGTTTCGGTATCGGTCAGGGCGTCGGTCGGTTCATCCATAATGATGACCTTCGACTCGAAGCTCAGCACCTTCGCGATTTCCACCATCTGCTGATCGCCGATGGAAAGGTCGCCCACCAGTCGGTCGCTCTTAAAGCGCAGATTCAGCTTCGCCAGCAGTTTGTCCGCTTCGGCATACATGGTTTTCCAGTCGATTTTGCCAAACCGGTTCACGAACTCACGGCCGAGGAAGATGTTCTCCGCAATGGTGAGCTGCGGGATCAGGTTCAACTCCTGGTGGATGATGCCGATGCCCGCTTCCTGAGAGGATTTCGGGCCGTTAAAGGTGGTCTCTTTACCCAGCCACAGCAGCGAACCGGCATCGCGTTGGTAGATACCGGTCAGCACTTTCATCATGGTGGATTTGCCGGCGCCGTTTTCGCCCACCAGCGCCATGACGCGCCCGGAATAGACGTTCAGCGCCGCGCCGGAGAGGGCTTTTACGCCCGGGAACGACTTATCGATCCCTTTGAGTTGCAGTAATACGTCCATGATGGCCTCAGAAGGTGACGCCAGCACAGAGAATGATATTCGCATACGGGGAGCACTCCCCGCTGCGAATCACCGCCTGACTGTCTGCGGTTTGTTGTTTGAACTGCTCGTGCGTTGTGTAACGAATTTCTATGGTGTTTCCCTGGTGCTGTTGCAGTTGCTCAATGTGGCTGAGCAACGTTTCGTGGAGTTGCGGATTATGTTGTTTGATTTCCGCCGCGAGAATGGCCGCCTCAACCTGCATCTCCGCGGTGACCACTTCCAGTACCTGCATGAACGAGGGTACGCCCTGCGTTAACGCCATATCGATACGGGTTGTGCTGCGCGGAACCGGTAAGCCTGCATCGCAAACCACCAGCGTATCGGTATGCCCAAGACGGGAAATCACCGATGAGATTTCTGAGTTGAGTACTGTGCCTTTCTTCATTTTTTGCTCCACTAGCGAAACGTTTCGCTAAAAACAGTGTAGCCGCAGAAGTGTTCAGAAAACCATCATGACGTAACGGATTTGTGATCAACGTCGAAACGTTTCGCTAAGTGAAATGCAATAGAGGAAAATTGCCCGGCGGCGCTACGCTTGCGCGGGCCTACGGGTCTGGTAGGCCGGGTAAGCGCAGCGCCACCCGGCATATTCAGAAGGGTTAAATCTCGACCTGCGTCCCCAGCTCAATCACGCGGTTAGGCGGGATCTCAAACTGGTCAGGCGCACGCAGGGCGTTACGTTGCAGAATGAGATACAGCTTGCCGCGCAGGCGCAGATACCATGGGCGCTTGCCGATGATCAGCGACTCATGGGACATAAAGAACGACGTCTCCATCATGCGGCAACTCAGGCCTTCCAGACCGCAGCGGTGGAACACCTCTTCCACGTTCGGCGTTTCGCGCCAGCCGTAGCTTGCCACCACGCGCCAGAAGGTTGGGGACAGCTGTTCAATCTGTACGCGACGCACGTTGTGAACGTACGGCGCATCTTCGGTACGCAGCGTCAGCAGGATCACGCGTTCGTGCAGCACTTTGTTGTGCTTGAGGTTATGCATCAGCGCAAACGGGATCACGTTCAGCGCGCGAGACATATACACCGCTGTGCCCGGCACGCGCACCGGTGGGGATTTCTCCAGCGAGGCGATCATCGCCTCAAGAGAGTTACCGTGCTCGTGCATACGACGCAGCAGGCGGAAACGTTCGCTCTTCCACGTCGTCATCACAATAAACATCACCAGACCCAGCGTCAGCGGCAGCCAGCCGCCGGAGACAATCTTGTCGAGGTTCGCAGAGAACAGCGGCACGTCGATGCAGAGGAAGCCAACCAGGATCAGCCCCACGAGGAACTTATTCCAGTGCCAGTTACGGTACGCCACGGTAGTGGAGAGAATAGAGGTCAACACCATCGTTCCGGTTACCGCGATACCGTACGCCGCCGCCAGATTACTGGAGTGCTCAAAGCTGACGATAACAATCACTACCGCGAAATAGAGCAGCCAGTTGACGAAGGGAATGTAGATCTGGCCAGACTCCATCTCCGAGGTATGGATAATGCGCATTGGGGAGAGATAACCCAGACGCACGGCCTGACGCGTCAGGGAGAATACGCCTGAAATGACAGCCTGAGAGGCAATGACCGTCGCCAGCGTCGCCAGGATCAGCATCGGAACCAGCGCCCAGTCCGGCGCCAGCAGGAAGAACGGGTTTTTAATCGCTTCAGGGTGTGCAAGCAGCAGCGCGCCCTGACCGAAGTAATTCAGCACCAGTGAAGGCAAGACCACGCTAAACCAGGCGACGCGAATAGGGAGTTTCCCGAAGTGACCCATATCCGCATACAGCGCTTCAACACCGGTAATGGACAGCACCACCGCGCCCAGCGCCACAAACGACACCACTTTATATTCAAGGAAGAAATGCACCGCCCACATTGGGTTCAGCGCGTGCAGGACATCCGGGTTGGCGATAATACTGCGTAAGCCCAGCGCCGCCAGGATCAGGAACCAGGCCAGCATAATAGGCGCGAACAGCTTACCCACCAGCCCGGTACCGTGTTTTTGTATGGCAAACAGCAACGTCAGCACGATAATAGCGAGTGGCACCACCCACGTATCAAGCTGTGGCGCGACAATCTCCAGCCCCTCTATGGCCGACATTACAGAAATCGCCGGCGTAATCACGACTTCTCCATAGAAGAAGCTGCCGCCAATCAGGCCGATGATGACCAGCACGGAGGTCATTCTTGCGGACGTATTGCGCCCGGCAAGGGACATCAGGGTCAGAATACCGCCCTCGCCCGCGTTATCAGCCCGCATTACGAAAGAGAGATACTTAAGGGAGACCACCAGGATCAGCAGCCAGAAGATGAGCGAGAGGAAACCAAATACGGCGTCACGCTCTACACCAAAACCAAACTGACCGGACAGACATTCACGAAGCGTATAAAGCGGGCTGGTGCCGATATCACCGTAGACAACCCCGATCGCCGCAAGCGTTACTGCGGGTAATGATTGCTTATTATCAGTGCTCATAGACTAGTCTTTTCGTTTGAATAACAAATGTGTGCTTAGTCCCTTGGCCCACAAAAAGCGCACAGTATGCACGATTCAATGCAAAATCGTACCCCTAAATGCAGCCGCATTAATGTAGCGCAAAGAAAATAGCGCCGCACTTCAGCCTATTACCAGGCCAGACCGAAACGTCTATACTCGCTTCAATTAGCCGCCACGACGGCGAAAGGATGCAAAACTATTATGGCTCACTCACATTTATTAGCAGAAAGAATTTCCCGCCTCAGCAGTGCGCTGGAGAAAGGCCTTTACGAGCGTAGCCACGCCATTCGCCTCTGTTTACTGGCGGCGCTGAGTGGGGAAAGCGTATTTCTGCTGGGCCCGCCGGGCATTGCCAAAAGTCTGATCGCACGCCGCCTCAAATTCGCTTTCCAGAACGCGCGCGCATTCGAGTATTTGATGACGCGCTTCTCCACGCCGGAAGAAGTTTTCGGCCCACTCTCCATTCAGGCGTTAAAAGATGAGGGACGCTATGAACGTCTGACGGCGGGCTATCTTCCGGAAGCGGAAATCGTCTTTCTTGATGAGATCTGGAAAGCCGGCCCGGCCATACTGAATACCCTGTTGACGGCAATTAACGAACGTCGATTCCGTAACGGCGCCAGCGAAGAGAAGATCCCCATGCGCCTGCTGGTGGCCGCGTCTAACGAATTGCCCGAAGCCGACAGCAGCCTGGAAGCGCTGTATGACCGTATGCTGATCCGTCTGTGGCTGGATAAAGTCCAGGATAAATCAAACTTCCGTTCTATGCTGGTAAGCCAGCAGGATGAAAACGAAAACCCGGTGGCAGCGTCATTGCAGGTCACGGACGAGGAATACCACCAGTGGCAGGAGGAGATCGGCAAGATAAAACTGCCCGATCCCGTTTTTGAGCTGATCTTCATGCTGCGCCAGCAGCTTGATTTGCTGCCCTCCGCGCCGTACGTCTCCGATCGTCGCTGGAAAAAAGCCATTCGCCTGCTCCAGGCAAGCGCGCTGTTTAGCGGCCGCGATGCTGTCGCCCCAATCGATCTGATCCTGCTGAAAGACTGCCTGTGGCACGACGCAGAAGGGATGAATCTGATGCAACAGCAGCTGGACGTTTTGATGACCGGACACGCGTGGGGTCAACAATCCATGCTTAATCAACTGGGCGCGATTGCCCAACGTCGCCTTCAGCTCCAGCAGCAGCAAAGTGACAAAACCGCGCTGAAGGTGAACCGTCTTGGCGGGATGTTTGCCCGTAAACCGCACTATGAACTGCCCGCCGGGCTGACTGACGCCTCGCTCACGCTTCTTCTTCAGCAACCGCTGAAGCTTCATGATATGCAGGTTGTGCACGTGACGATCGAACGCGTTGCGCTGGTTCAGTGGCTGGATAAAGGCGGTGAGATCCGCGGTAAACTCAACGGTATAGGCTTTGCACAGCCGCTGTCGATGGAAGTCGACAGCAGCCAGCACCTTGTGATCCGTGACGTCAGCCTTCAGGGATCGCGCCTGGCGCTGCCGGGCACGGCCTCCGATACTGTTCCGGAGGAGATCAAACAGCAGCTCGACGCGCTGGATAACGAATGGCATCAGCAGCACACGCGCTTCAGCGAGCAGCAGAAATGCCTCTTTATCCATAGCGACTGGTTAGGTCGCATTGAAGCCAGCTTGCAGGATGTCAGCGCGCAGATCAAACAGGCGCGTCAATGCTAACGCTGGACACGCTTAACGTCATGCTGGCGGTTAGCGAAGAAGGGTTGATCGAAGAGGTCGTCATTACCCTGCTCGCTTCACCGCAGCTGGCGGCCTTCTTTGAAAAATTCCCGAAGCTCCGAAAAGCAATGACGGACGATCTGCCCCGCTGGCGCGATAACCTGCGACAGCGGTTTAAGGAGACGGAAGTCCCGCCGGAACTGACAGAGGAAGTGGCTGGTTACCAGCAGTGCCAGCGGCTTTCAACGCCGCAGTTTATTGCCCAGCTACAGCAAACCCTGACGCTGCTTGATAACGTTCACTCCCCGTTTGCCAGCCAGGCCAGAGCGCTGGTCACGGACAACCCCAGCTTTACTCCCGCCCTGCATACGCTGTTTTTACAGCGCTGGCGTCTGAGCCTTGTGGTCCAGGCCACGGCCCTTAATCAGCAGTTGCTGGACGAAGAGCGCGAACAGTTGCTCAGTGAAGTCCAGGAGCGAATGACCCTGAGCGGCCAGTTAGAACAGGTGCTGGTGGAGAATGAAAACGCCGCCGGTCGACTCTGGGATATGAGTGCCGGCCAGTTAAAGCGGGGCGATTATCAGCTGATCGTGAAGTACGGCGACTTTCTGGCACAACAGCCGGAGCTGATGAAGCTCGCAGAACAGCTCGGCCGTTCCCGGGAGGCCCGGTCGGTCCCAAAGAAAGATGCGCCGATGGAAACCTTCCGTACGCTGGTACGTGAACCCTCCACCGTACCGGAGCAGGTGGACGGGCTACAGCAAAGCGATGACATCCTGCGCCTGCTGCCTACGGAACTCAGCACGCTGGGCATGACCGAACTGGAGTATGAGTTTTATCGTCGGCTGGTGGAAAAACAGCTCATTACCTATCGACTGCATGGCGAAGCCTGGCGCGAGAAGATCAGCCAGCGTCCGGTGGTACACCAGGATTTTGATGAGCAACCGCGCGGCCCATTCATTGTTTGCGTCGATACGTCTGGATCGATGGGGGGCTTTAATGAACAGTGTGCAAAAGCGTTCTGCCTGGCTCTGATGCGCGTGGCGCTTGCCGATCGTCGTCGCTGCTACATCATGCTCTTTTCCAGCGAAGTTGTTGGGTATGAACTGACCAGCCCACAGGGGCTGGAGCAGGCGATCCGCTTTTTAAGCCAGCGCTTTCGCGGCGGCACCGATCTGGCCAGCTGTTTTCGCAGCATCATTGAGCGCATGCAGGGCGGTGACTGGTACGACGCGGATGCGGTGGTGATTTCCGATTTTATCGCCCAGCGGCTGCCGGACGACGTCGTGAATAAAGTGAAGGAGATGCAGCGCGTGCACCAGCACCGTTTCCATGCCGTGGCGATGTCTGCACATGGAAAACCCGGCATCATGCGCATCTTCGATCACATCTGGCGCTTTGATACCGGGTTGCGTAGCCGCCTGCTCAGACGCTGGCGACGTTAATTAAAGAAGAGAACCGACGCTCTCACGTACCTGCTGCGGCCAGACCCCACACTGTACCTGACCAATGTGAGAGAGTTGCAGCAGCAGCATGGTCAGACGAGACTGGCCAATACCACCGCCGATGGTCTGCGGCATTTCACCGCGCAGCAGTGCCTGGTGCCACTCCAGTTGCAGACGATCTTCATCACCGGTCACGGCCAGCTGACGCTTCAGTGCTTCAGCATCCACGCGGATCCCCATCGAAGAGAGTTCAAACGCATCTTCCAGAACCGGGTTCCAGACCAGAATATCGCCGTTCAGACCGGCATATTCGCTTTCGCCCACGGTGCTCCAGTCATCGTAATCCGGCGCACGGACGTCGTGACGTTTACCATCAGACAATTTCCCGCCAATGCCGATAAGGAATACCGCGCCCAGCTCTTTGGCGATCGCGCGTTCACGGCCTTTGGCATCCAGATCCGGGAAACGGCTCAGCAATTCCTGACTATGAACAAAGTGGATCGTTTCCGGCAGGAACGGTGCCAGACCAAACTCTTTGCTCACGGCCGCTTCGGTTGCTTTGATCCCGGCGTAGATCGCCTCAACAGTGGATTTCAGCGTACCGACGTGACGCTCGCCATCTCCCATTACGCGCTCCCAGTCCCACTGGTCAACGTAGACAGAGTGAATCGGGGAAAGGCGGTCTTCATCGGGGCGAAGGGCTTTCATGTGCGTGTAAAGCCCTTCGCCCGCGCTGAAGTCGTGTTGTCCCAGGGTTTGACGCTTCCACTTCGCCAGGGAATGAACCACTTCGAACTGGGCGTCTGGCAGTGTTTTCACTTTTACCTGTACCGCTTTTTCGCAACCAGACAAGTTATCCTGCGTCCCGTCACCCACGCGGCTCAGAATCGGCGCCTGAACTTCAATAAGGCCAAGCTTCTCTTCCAGCTGGCGGGAAAAATGGGATTTTACGAAACTGATCTGGCGTTGTTTTGCGATGTAAGCGGTTTTCATTATTTATACTCCTGCGTCCTGTTGATACTGATTAAGCAACAGAACAGGCGCTTAATTCAATAACCCATCAACAAAAAGCCGCCTTCACTTTTGATTCGTTAAAATAAGACGCTAGAATAGAGGGAATCATTAATCTTCATAAGAAAAACCTATGGAAAATTATCAGATCGACAATCTGGACCGCGGCATTCTGGAAGCGCTAATGGCCAACGCACGCACCGCGTATGCCGAACTGGCGAAACAATTTGGCGTCAGCCCGGGGACCATTCACGTTCGCGTCGAGAAAATGAAGCAGGCCGGGATCATCACCGGCGCACGCATTGATGTCAGCCCGAAGCAACTTGGCTACGACGTCTGCTGCTTCATTGGCATTATTCTGAAAAGCGCCAAAGATTACCCCTCCGCGCTGGAGAAACTGAACGCGCTGGATGAAGTCACCGAGGCGTACTACACCACCGGGCACTACAGCATCTTTATAAAGGTGATGTGCCGATCCATTGACGCCCTCCAGCAGGTACTTATCAACAAGATCCAAACAATCGATGAAATTCAGTCCACTGAAACCCTGATCTCCCTGCAAAACCCGATCATGCGTACTATCCGCCCGTGATCGGGCAATTTCATTCCCACATTTTCCACAGGTAGATCCCAGCTCGTTCACAGCGTACAATGGCCGCCTCTTTATCTGAGCGAGCGATCAATGGCGGACATTACTCTTATCAGCGGCAGCACCCTGGGCGGTGCGGAATATGTAGCGGAACATCTGGCTGAGAAGCTGGAAGATGCGGGCTTTTCTACACAAACGCTGCACGGACCGCTGCTGGAAGATCTCCCGACTGACGGGGTCTGGCTGCTGATCACCTCCACGCACGGCGCGGGCGATCTGCCGGATAACCTGCAACCTTTATATGACGAACTGCTGGAACAACAGCCCGATCTGTCAAACGTCCGGTTTGGCGCTGTGGGGATCGGCAGCCGTGAATATGACACTTTCTGTGGCGCCATAGAGAAAGTAGAAGCTGCGGTGACCGCCTGCGGAGCAAAACAGCTGGGTGAAACGCTAAAGATCAACATCCTCGATCATGATATTCCCGAAGATCCAGCCGAGATCTGGCTCGCGGAATGGAAAAATTTACTCAAAAACGATTAAAGATCGTGCGATCAGATGTGGATAACTCTGGTTAAAAGCTCGTATTAAGCCGTAGTTATCCAAAGAACAACGTTGGTTTAGTTTTTGACCTGTGTATAAAGTGGCGATCTGATCCCAGCTTATACGGTCCAGGATCACCGATCATTCACAGCAAACGATCCTTCCTAACTGCATGATCTTATTTATGGGATCGGACTTATCCACAGAGGTCTGCGATCCTAATAAGAGATCACAATAGAACAGATCTCTAAATAAAAAGATCTTCTTTTTAATAGCCCAGGATCCCAATGCTTTCTCGAAAGACTAAAGTTGAGTAGAATCCACGGCCCGGGCTTCAATCCATTTTCATACCGCTTTACGCGAGGCAGACCACCATGTTTTATCAGGATCCTTTTGACGTCATCATCATTGGCGGGGGTCACGCAGGCACTGAGGCCGCAATGGCCGCAGCGCGAATGGGTCAGCAGACCCTGCTTTTGACACACAATATCGACACGCTGGGACAAATGTCCTGTAATCCGGCGATTGGCGGCATTGGGAAAGGACACCTGGTAAAAGAAGTGGATGCACTTGGCGGCCTGATGGCGAAAGCGATCGATCATGCAGGCATCCAGTTTAGGATACTAAACGCGAGTAAAGGGCCTGCTGTTCGTGCGACCCGCGCACAGGCAGACCGCGTGCTTTACCGTCAGGCTGTGCGCACCGCGCTGGAGAACCAGCCGAACCTGATGATCTTCCAGCAGGCAGTTGAAGATCTTATCGTCGAGAACGATCGCGTCGTGGGTGCCGTAACCCAGATGGGGCTCAAGTTCCGCGCAAAAGCGGTTGTGCTGACCGTCGGGACATTCCTGGACGGAAAAATTCATATCGGCCTGGATAACTACAGCGGTGGCCGTGCTGGCGATCCGCCGTCTATCCCACTTTCACGTCGTCTGCGTGAACTGCCGCTGCGCGTCAGCCGCCTGAAAACCGGTACACCGCCGCGTATTGACGCGCGCACCATTGATTTCAGCGTGCTGGCGCAACAGCACGGTGATAATCCGATGCCGGTGTTCTCGTTCATGGGCAATGCGGCTCAGCATCCGCAGCAGGTGCCGTGCTACATCACGCACACCAATGAAAAAACCCATGACGTGATCCGCAATAACCTCGATCGCAGCCCAATGTACGCCGGTGTGATCGAAGGGATCGGCCCACGTTATTGCCCGTCGATCGAAGACAAAGTGATGCGATTTGCCGATCGTAACCAGCACCAGATCTTCCTCGAACCTGAAGGGCTGACCTCTAACGAAATTTATCCAAACGGCATCTCCACCAGCCTGCCGTTCGACGTGCAGATGCAGATTGTGCGTTCAATGCAGGGCATGGAAAACGCGAAGATCGTTCGTCCTGGCTACGCTATTGAGTACGATTTCTTCGATCCGCGCGACCTGAAGCCGACGCTGGAAAGCAAATTCATCCAGGGTCTGTTCTTCGCAGGCCAGATTAACGGTACCACCGGGTACGAAGAAGCTGCCGCACAAGGGTTGCTGGCCGGTCTGAACGCCGCTCGCTTCTCTGCCGAGAAAGAGGGCTGGGCACCGGCGCGTTCTCAGGCTTACCTGGGCGTTCTGGTCGACGATCTCTGCACGCTGGGGACCAAAGAACCGTACCGCATGTTTACTTCTCGTGCGGAATATCGCCTGATGCTGCGCGAAGACAATGCCGATCTGCGTCTGACTGAGGTGGGCCGTGAATTGGGTCTGGTGGATGACGAACGCTGGGCGCGCTTCAACGAGAAGCTGGAGCGTATCGAACAGGAACGTCAGCGCCTGAAAACCACCTGGGTGAATCCGCAGGCGGAAACCGCTGCCGAAGTAAACGCTCACTTAACAGCACCGCTGTCGCGCGAAGCCAGCGGGGAAGATCTGCTGCGTCGTCCTGAAGTCACTTACGAGAATCTGGTCAAACTGACCGCGTTCGCGCCGGGCCTTGAAGACGCGGAAGCGGCTGAACAGGTCGAGATCCAGGTGAAATACGAAGGCTACATCGCGCGTCAGCAGGATGAGATCGAAAAACAGCAGCGCAACGAAAACACGCTGCTGCCGGAAATGCTGGACTATCGTCAGGTGACGGGCCTTTCCAACGAAGTGATCGCTAAGCTGAACGATCACAAACCTGTGTCGATTGGCCAGGCCTCACGTATCTCCGGCGTCACACCTGCTGCGATTTCGATTCTGCTGGTGTGGCTGAAAAAGCAGGGTATGCTGCGCCGCAGCGCGTAATGCTCTGAAAATTGCCCGGTGGCGCTGCGCTTACCGGGCCTACTGAACCCGTAGGGCGGGTTAGCGAAGCGCCACCCGCCACTTAAGTTTCTCAACAGGTATCCACCGTGCTCAATAAACTCTCTCGTCTGCTGGAACAGGCAGGTATTTCGCTCACCGATCACCAGAAAAATCAGCTGGTGGCCTATGTCGATATGCTGAACAAATGGAATAAAGCGTACAACCTCACCTCCGTACGCGATCCCAACGAGATGCTGATTCGCCATATTCTCGATAGCATCGTCGTGGCGCCATATCTGAACGGGGAACGTTTTATCGACGTGGGCACCGGCCCGGGCTTGCCGGGCGTTCCGTTGTCTATTGTTCGACCGGAGAGTCAATTCACGCTGCTGGACAGCCTGGGTAAGCGCGTACGCTTTTTACGCCAGGTCCAGCATGAGCTGAAGCTGGAAAACATCACGCCCGTGCAGAGCAGGGTAGAGGAGTTCCCGGCTGAGCCACCGTTTGACGGCGTTATCAGCCGCGCATTTGCGTCACTCAATGACATGGTGAGCTGGTGCAAACACCTGCCGGCGGAGAAGGGGCGTTTTTATGCGCTGAAAGGGCAACTTCCGGGGGACGAAATCGAGCAGCTTCCGGACGGTTTTGCTGTCGAATCCATTGAGAAACTTCAGATCCCTCAGCTCGAAGGTGAGCGTCATCTGGTGATAATTAAGCCAAACACTTTTTAAAAATTAATAAAAAATGTGGAATTTGTGCTGTTCTGATCGTGTTAAAAAGCAGCACATCCCGTCTGTTTTGGCCGTTGTTAATTTAACCTTGTTGTTACCATGGGTTTTCTTATGGTTAACCTGAAGTGAGTTGTTCACTCTGAGGATAATCAACCATGAAAATATCAGCCTGCTAAAAGTGGGTAAAGGCAACAAGAATGGAATGTTAAATATTTATTAAGAATGTCAATAAAAGGTTTTTGTTGTATACGGCTCTGTTTTAAAAATAGTTGCGATTTTTTTGCTTTAATTTCATACAGATGAAATAAATCGTTTTACGTCTTTGATAAATACCACTTTATCGCAAATGTGTATTTTGTGATCTCGTGCACGCTTTATCACCAACGTTTCCGCGCTGTTTGCAGTTTTGCCTGAAGGTCGGCACTTAGGTCAAAAGTTGAAAAATAGGACTGGGGAAAAATATTTAAACATTTATTCACCTTTTCGCTACTTAATGTTTGAAATCACGGGTACGCACCGTATAATTTGACCGCTTTTTGATGCTTGACTCTGAGCCTTAAAGGACGTTTTATACGACACGCGGCATACCTCGAAGGGAGCAGGAGTAAAAACGTGATGTCTGTGTCGCTCTTGAGTAGAAACGTTGCTCGTAAGCTTCTGTTCATTCAGTTTCTGGCTGTGATAGCAAGTGGACTGCTGTTTAGCCTCAAAGACCCCTTCTGGGGCATCTCCGCCGCGTGCGGAGGTTTGGCGGTGGTTCTGCCAAACGTGTTGTTTATGATTTTTGCCTGGCGTCATCAGGCGCATACACCCGCCAAAGGCCGCGTGGCCTGGTCCTTCGCTCTCGGCGAAGTGTGTAAGGTGTTGCTGACCTTTGCTCTACTGGTGATGGCGCTGGCGGTTTTGAAAGTGGTATTCATGCCGCTGATAGCAACGTGGGTTTTGGTGCTGGTGGTACAAGTTCTGGCTCCAGCTGTAATCAATAACAAAGGGTAAAAGGCATCATGGCTTCAGAAAATATGACGCCGCAGGATTACATAGGTCACCATCTGAATAACCTTCAGCTGGACCTGCGTACATTCTCGCTGGTGGATCCACATAACCCCCCGGCCACCTTCTGGACGATCAACATCGACTCCATGTTCTTCTCGGTGGTTTTGGGTCTTCTGTTCCTGGCCATGTTCCGCAGCGTTGCTAAAAAGGCGACCAGCGGTGTTCCAGGGAAATTCCAGACGTTCATCGAGATGATCATCGGCTTCGTCCATGGCAGCGTGAAAGACATGTACCATGGTAAGAGCAAACTGATTGCTCCGCTGGCCCTGACCGTGTTCGTTTGGGTCTTCCTGATGAACCTGATGGACCTCCTGCCTATCGATTTCTTACCTTGGATCGGTGAGCACGTACTCGGCCTGCCTGCACTGCGCGTGGTTCCGTCTGCCGACGTGAACATCACCCTGTCGATGGCGCTGGGCGTATTTATCCTCATTCTGTTCTACAGCATCAAAATGAAAGGCGTAAGCGGCTTTGTGAAAGAGCTTACCTTGCAGCCGTTCAACCACTGGGCGTTTATTCCGGTCAACCTGATCCTGGAAGGCGTTAGCCTGCTGTCCAAACCTGTTTCACTGGGTCTGCGACTGTTCGGCAACATGTATGCGGGTGAGCTGATTTTCATTCTGATCGCGGGTCTTCTGCCGTGGTGGTCACAGTGGATTCTGAATGTGCCATGGGCCATTTTCCACATCCTGATCATTACGCTGCAAGCCTTTATCTTCATGGTTCTGACGATCGTCTATCTGTCGATGGCGTCTGAAGAGCACTGATTTTTTACCAACACTACTACGTTTTAATTGAAACAAACTGGAGACTGTCATGGAAAACCTGAATATGGATCTGCTGTACATGGCTGCCGCTGTGATGATGGGTCTGGCGGCTATCGGTGCTGCGATCGGTATCGGCATCCTCGGGGGCAAATTCCTGGAAGGCGCAGCGCGTCAACCTGATCTGATTCCTCTGCTGCGTACTCAGTTCTTTATCGTTATGGGTCTGGTGGATGCAATCCCAATGATCGCTGTAGGTCTGGGTCTGTACGTGATGTTTGCTGTCGCGTAGTAGTTGTTTTAAAACCCCAAGCCACAGAAATTTAAGAGGTATTGTGCTGTGAACATGAACGCAACAATCCTCGGCCAGGCCATCGCGTTTATTCTCTTTGTCTGGTTCTGCATGAAGTATGTATGGCCGCCTTTAATGGCTGCCATCGAAAAACGTCAGAAAGAAATTGCTGACGGTCTGGCTTCCGCAGAACGCGCTAAGAAAGATTTGGACCTTGCACAGGCCAACGCGACAGACCAGCTGAAAAAAGCGAAAGCTGAAGCTCAGGTAATCATTGAACAGGCTAACAAACGCCGTTCTCAGATCCTGGACGAAGCCAAAGCTGAAGCAGAACAGGAACGTACTAAGATCGTGACACAGGCTCAGGCTGAAATTGAAGCTGAGCGTAAACGTGCTCGTGAAGAACTGCGTAAGCAGGTTGCGATTCTGGCTGTTGCTGGCGCCGAGAAGATCATCGAACGTTCCGTGGATGAAGCTGCTAACAGCGACATCGTGGACAAACTTGTCGCTGAACTGTAAGGAGGGAGGGGCTGATGTCTGAATTTGTTACGGTAGCTCGCCCCTACGCCAAAGCAGCTTTTGACTTTGCTGTCGAACACCAAAATGTCGATCGCTGGCAGAATATGCTGGCGTTTGCCGCTGAGGTGACGAAAAACGAACAAATGGCCGAGTTGCTTTCTGGTGCGTTAGCGCCTGAAACCCTCGCCGCGTCGTTTATCGCCGTGTGCGGAGAGCAACTGGATGCCAACGGCCAGAACCTGATTAAGGTGATGGCGGAAAATGGTCGTCTCCGTGTGCTCCCGGATGTTCTCGAGCAGTTTGAGCACTTACGTGCCCTTAGTGAAGCTACCGCTGAAGTTGAAGTAACTTCTGCGACTGAACTGAGTAACGAACAGCTTGCGAAAATCACCGCCGCGATGGAAAAACGTCTGTCACGCAAAGTTAAGCTGAATTGCAAAATCGATAAGTCTGTAATGGCAGGCGTAATCATCCGCTCGGGTGATATGGTCATTGATGGCAGCGTACGCGGCCGTCTTGAGCGCCTTGCAGACGTCTTGCAGTCTTAAGGGGACTGGAGCATGCAACTGAATTCCACCGAAATCAGCGAACTGATCAAGCAGCGCATTGCTCAGTTCAATGTTGTGAGTGAAGCTCACAACGAAGGTACTATTGTTTCTGTAAGTGACGGTGTTATCCGCATCCACGGCCTGGCCGATTGTATGCAGGGTGAGATGATTTCCCTGCCGGGTAACCGTTACGCTATCGCACTGAACCTGGAGCGCGACTCCGTAGGTGCCGTTGTGATGGGTCCATACGCTGACCTTGCCGAAGGCATGAAGGTTAAGTGTACTGGCCGTATTCTGGAAGTACCGGTTGGCCGTGGCCTGCTGGGTCGCGTTGTTAACACCCTGGGTGCGCCAATCGACGGTAAAGGTCCGGTTGAGCACGATGGCTTCTCCCCAATCGAAGTTATCGCACCAGGCGTTATCGACCGTCAGTCCGTTGATCAGCCAGTGCAGACGGGTTATAAGTCCGTTGACGCCATGATCCCAATCGGTCGTGGTCAGCGTGAACTGATCATCGGTGACCGTCAGACCGGTAAAACCGCGATGGCTATCGACGCCATCATCAACCAGCGTGACTCCGGCATCAAATGTGTGTACGTGGCTATCGGCCAGAAAGCGTCCACCATTTCCAACGTGGTTCGTAAACTGGAAGAGCACGGCGCACTGTCTAACACCATCGTTGTGGTAGCAACCGCGTCTGAATCTGCTGCACTGCAATACCTGGCGCCATACGCCGGTTGCGCAATGGGCGAATACTTCCGTGACCGCGGTGAAGATGCGCTGATCGTATACGATGACCTGTCTAAACAGGCCGTTGCTTATCGTCAGGTTTCCCTGCTGCTCCGTCGTCCACCAGGACGTGAAGCATTCCCGGGCGACGTATTCTACCTCCACTCTCGTCTGCTGGAGCGTGCTTCCCGCGTTAACGCGGAATACGTCGAGAACTTCACCAAAGGTGAAGTGAAGGGTAAAACAGGTTCTCTGACCGCTCTGCCGATCATTGAAACCCAGGCGGGTGACGTTTCTGCGTTCGTTCCGACCAACGTAATCTCCATTACCGATGGTCAGATCTTCCTGGAAACCAACCTGTTTAACTCCGGTATTCGTCCGGCGGTTAACCCGGGTATCTCCGTATCCCGTGTGGGTGGTGCTGCTCAGACCAAGATCATCAAGAAACTGTCCGGTGGTATCCGTACCGCGCTGGCACAGTATCGTGAACTGGCTGCGTTCTCTCAGTTCGCATCCGATCTGGACGAAGCAACCCGTAAACAGCTGAGCCACGGTCAGAAAGTGACCGAGCTGCTGAAGCAGAAACAGTACGCGCCAATGTCTGTTGCTCAGCAGGGCCTGGTACTGTTCGCGGCTGAACGCGGTTACCTCGAAGATGTGGAACTGGCGAAAATCGGTAGCTTCGAAGCCGCTCTGCTGGCTTACGTCGACCGTGATCACGCTCCGCTGATGCAAGAGATCAACCAGACCGGTGGCTATAACGACGAAATCGAAGGCAAGCTGAAAGCTATCCTCGATTCCTTCAAAGCAACCCAATCCTGGTAATCGTCCGGCGGCTTGTCTCAGGACAAGCCGTCTGGCATTGAGGAGAAGCTCATGGCCGGCGCAAAAGAGATACGTAGTAAGATCGCAAGCGTCCAGAACACGCAAAAGATCACTAAAGCGATGGAGATGGTCGCCGCTTCCAAAATGCGTAAATCGCAGGATCGCATGGCGGCCAGCCGTCCTTATGCAGAGACCATGCGCAAAGTGATTGGTCACCTTGCGAACGGTAATCTGGAATATAAGCACCCTTACCTGGAAGAACGCGACGTTAAGCGCGTGGGCTACCTGGTGGTGTCGACTGACCGTGGTCTGTGTGGCGGCTTGAACATTAACCTGTTCAAAAAACTGCTGGCGGATATGAAAGGCTGGTCCGATAAAGGCGTTCAGTGCGATCTGGCACTGATTGGCTCTAAAGGCGTCTCTTTCTTTAACTCCGTTGGCGGCAACATTGTCGCTCAGGTGACCGGTATGGGTGATAACCCGTCCCTGTCCGAACTGATCGGCCCGGTTAAAGTGATGTTGCAGGCCTACGATGAAGGCCGTCTGGACAGACTGTACGTTGTCAGCAACAAATTTATTAACACCATGTCTCAGGTGCCTACGCTCACTCAGATGCTGCCGTTACCGGCATCAGAAGATGACGAGCTGAAACAGAAAGCCTGGGATTACCTGTATGAACCCGATCCGAAACCGCTGCTGGATACCCTGCTGCGTCGTTACGTTGAATCTCAGGTTTATCAGGGCGTTGTAGAAAACCTGGCCAGCGAGCAGGCCGCACGAATGGTGGCGATGAAAGCCGCGACCGATAATGGCGGCAGCCTGATTAAAGAGCTGCAGTTGGTTTACAACAAAGCTCGTCAGGCCAGCATTACTCAGGAACTCACCGAGATCGTCTCGGGGGCCGCCGCGGTTTAACCAGGTTTACGAATTACGTAGAGGATTCAAGATGGCTACTGGAAAGATTGTCCAGGTAATCGGCGCCGTGGTGGACGTCGAGTTCCCTCAGGACGCCGTACCACGCGTGTACGACGCGCTTGAGGTACAGAATGGTAACGAGAGCCTGGTGCTGGAAGTTCAGCAGCAGCTCGGCGGCGGTATCGTGCGTACCATCGCCATGGGTTCTTCCGACGGTCTGCGTCGTGGTCTGGAAGTAAAAGACCTTGAGCACCCGATCGAAGTCCCGGTAGGTAAAGCAACACTGGGTCGTATCATGAACGTATTGGGTCAGCCAATCGACATGAAAGGCGACATCGGTGAAGAAGAGCGTTGGGCTATCCACCGCGCGGCACCTTCCTACGAAGAGCTGTCCAGCTCTCAGGAACTGCTGGAAACCGGCATCAAAGTTATCGACCTGATGTGTCCGTTCGCGAAGGGCGGTAAAGTCGGTCTGTTCGGTGGTGCGGGTGTAGGTAAAACCGTAAACATGATGGAGCTGATCCGTAACATCGCGATCGAGCACTCCGGTTACTCCGTGTTTGCGGGCGTGGGTGAACGTACTCGTGAGGGTAACGACTTCTACCACGAAATGACCGACTCCAACGTTCTGGATAAAGTATCCCTGGTTTACGGCCAGATGAACGAGCCACCAGGAAACCGTCTGCGCGTTGCGCTGACCGGCCTGACCATGGCTGAGAAGTTCCGTGACGAAGGTCGTGACGTTCTGCTGTTCGTTGATAACATCTACCGTTACACCCTGGCCGGTACTGAAGTATCTGCACTGCTGGGTCGTATGCCTTCAGCGGTAGGTTATCAGCCTACGCTTGCGGAAGAGATGGGTGTTCTTCAGGAACGTATCACCTCTACCAAAACCGGTTCTATCACCTCCGTTCAGGCGGTATACGTACCTGCGGATGACTTGACTGACCCATCCCCAGCCACCACCTTTGCTCACTTAGATGCAACCGTGGTACTGAGCCGTCAGATCGCGTCTCTGGGTATCTACCCGGCCGTTGACCCGCTGGACTCCACCAGCCGTCAGCTGGATCCACTGGTTGTTGGCCAGGAGCACTACGACACCGCGCGTGGCGTACAGTCCCTGCTGCAACGTTATCAGGAACTGAAAGACATCATCGCCATCCTGGGTATGGATGAACTGTCTGAAGAAGACAAACTGGTGGTAGCACGTGCGCGTAAGATCCAGCGCTTCCTGTCCCAGCCGTTCTTCGTTGCGGAAGTATTCACCGGTGCACCTGGTAAATACGTTTCCCTGAAAGACACCATCCGTGGCTTTAAAGGCATCATGGAAGGCGAATACGATCACCTGCCAGAGCAGGCGTTCTACATGGTTGGTTCCATCGAAGAAGCCGTGGAAAAAGCCAAAAAACTTTAACGCCTTAATCGGAGGGTGATATGGCAATGACTTACCACCTGGACGTCGTCAGCGCAGAGCAACAAATGTTCTCTGGTCTGGTCGAGAAAATCCAGGTAACGGGTAGTGAAGGTGAACTGGGTATTTTCCCGGGTCACGCACCGCTGCTCACCGCCATTAAGCCTGGTATGATCCGCATCGTTAAACAGTTCGGTCATGAAGAGTTTATCTATCTGTCCGGCGGCATTCTTGAAGTGCAGCCAGGCAGTGTGACCGTTCTGGCCGATACCGCTATTCGTGGCCAGGATCTCGACGAAGCGCGAGCCCTGGAATCGAAGCGTAAGGCTGAAGAGCACATTAGCAGCTCTCATGGTGACGTGGATTACGCTCAGGCGTCTGCGGAGCTGGCCAAAGCGATCGCGAAACTGCGCGTTATCGAGTTGACCAAAAAAGCGATGTAACACCGGCTTGAAAAGCACAAAAGCCAGTCTGGATCCCAGGCTGGCTTTTTTTTTCGGCCTTAATTCATGATGAAAAAGATGTAGAATTTTAAGCATCAAACGTTTTTACTTCTCACACAAACTACCGTCAGGATGCGTATGTTAAACAGTGCGATGAGCGTGGTGATCCTTGCCGCAGGCAAAGGTACCCGCATGTATTCCGATCTGCCTAAGGTGCTCCACACGCTGGCAGGAAAGCCAATGGTTCAGCATGTTATTGATGCAGCGAATGAATTGGGCGCCAGCCAGGTGCATCTGGTTTATGGACATGGCGGCGACCTGCTGAAAAAAACGCTGCGTGATGACAATCTCAACTGGGTGCTACAGGCAGAACAGTTGGGTACAGGCCATGCGATGCAGCAGGCTGCACCCTTCTTCTCTGATGATGAAGATATCCTGATGCTCTACGGCGACGTCCCGCTGATCTCCGTTGAAACCCTCACTCGCCTACGTGAAGCCAAACCGCAGGGCGGCATCGGTTTGTTGACCGTCGTGCTGGACGATCCAACCGGCTATGGCCGCATTACGCGTGAAAACGGCAAGGTAACCGGGATTGTTGAGCATAAAGATGCCACTGACGAACAGCGCCAGATTCAGGAGATCAACACTGGCATCCTGATTGCGAACGGTGCGGATATGAAGCGCTGGCTGTCCAGACTCAACAATAACAACGCGCAGGGTGAATACTACATCACCGACATCATTGCGATGGCGTACCAGGAAGGGCGTGAGATTGCCGCCGTTCACCCGGCTCGCATCAGCGAAACGGACGGGGTAAACAACCGTCTCCAGCTTTCTCGCCTGGAGCGTATTTACCAGTCCGAGCAGGCAGAAAAGCTGTTGCTCGCGGGCGTTATGCTGCGCGATCCGGCGCGTTTCGATCTGCGTGGCACGCTGACCCACGGGCGCGACGTTGAAATAGATACTAACGTTATCCTGGAAGGTAACGTCACGCTGGGCAACCGCGTCAAAATCGGCACTGGCTGCGTGATTAAAAACAGCGTGATCGGTGACGACTGCGAAATCAGCCCGTACAGCGTGGTGGAAGATGCCCATCTTGAGGCGGCATGTACCATCGGCCCGTTTGCGCGTCTGCGCCCGGGCGCTGAGCTGCTGGAAGGCGCTCACGTAGGTAACTTTGTGGAAATGAAAAAAGCGCGTCTGGGTAAGGGCTCGAAAGCCGGTCATCTGACCTATCTGGGCGATGCGGAAATTGGCGACAACGTAAACATCGGTGCTGGAACCATCACCTGTAACTATGACGGTGCCAATAAGTTTAAAACCATCATCGGTGATGATGTGTTTGTAGGCTCCGATACCCAGCTGGTGGCGCCTGTCACCGTGGGCAAAGGCGTGACCATTGCCGCCGGGACAACCGTTACGCGCGATGTGGCCGAGAACGAGCTGGTGTTAAGCCGTGTGCCGCAGGTCAGCAAGCAGGGCTGGAAACGCCCGGTGAAGAAGAAGTAACAACAAGGCGGGTGGCGCTATGCTTACCCGCCCTACGATTGAGTAGGCCTGATAAGGCGTAGCCGTCATCAGGCAAACCCGGGTGAGGAGATAAATATATATCTCCCCCCACAAGCAGTACCCATAAAAATAACCCCACTCTCTACAAGGCTCGGGGCGCCCGGAAAGGGCAAATACAGGTCAGCGACAACGCATGGCATAACGCCATAATCAGGAAATCTAACTATGTGTGGAATTGTTGGCGCAGTTGCGCAGCGTGATATTGCTGAAATCCTTCTCGAAGGTTTACGTCGTCTGGAATACCGTGGTTACGACTCAGCCGGTCTGGCTGTGGTCGATGCAGAAGGTCATATGACCCGTATGCGTCGTCTCGGTAAAGTGCAGATGCTGGCCCAGGCTGCGGAAGAACATCCGCTGCACGGTGGCACCGGTATTGCACATACCCGCTGGGCGACCCACGGTGAGCCATCTGAAGGCAACGCACACCCGCATGTGTCTGAACACATTGTGGTGGTGCATAACGGCATTATCGAAAACCACGAACCGCTGCGTGAAGAACTGAAAGCGCGCGGCTATACCTTCGTCTCTGAAACCGACACCGAAGTGATTGCTCACCTGGTGCACTGGGAGCTGGCAAAGGGCGGTACACTGCGTGATGCGGTGCTGCGCGCTATCCCTCAGCTGCGTGGTGCTTACGGTACGGTGATCATGGATTCCCGCGACCCGTCCACGCTGCTGGCCGCGCGTTCCGGTAGTCCGATGGTGATTGGTCTGGGTATGGGTGAAAACTTTATCGCTTCCGACCAGTTGGCGCTGCTGCCGGTTACCCGTCGCTTTATCTTCCTGGAAGAGGGAGACATTGCCGAGGTGACACGTCGCAGCGTGACCGTATTCGACACGAAAGGCGAGCAGGTTAAGCGTCAGGAGATCGAATCAAACCTGCAATACGACGCGGGCGACAAAGGTGCTTACCGTCACTACATGCAGAAAGAGATCTACGAACAGCCAAACGCCATCAAAAACACCCTTACCGGGCGCATCAGCCACGGCGAAGTGGATCTGAGCGAGCTGGGCGCCAATGCCAACGAACTGCTGGGCAAAGTCGAGCACATTCAGATCGTGGCCTGCGGTACCTCTTATAACTCCGGTATGGTCTCGCGCTACTGGTTTGAATCCCTGGCGGGCGTGCCGTGTGATGTGGAAATCGCGTCTGAGTTCCGCTACCGCAAATCTGCGGTGCGTCGTAACAGCCTGATGATCACCCTTTCTCAGTCTGGCGAAACGGCTGATACCCTGGCGGCGCTGCGTCTGTCTAAAGAGTTGGGTTACCTGGGCTCGCTGGCCATCTGTAACGTGCCGGGCTCTTCGCTGGTACGTGAATCCGATCTGGCGCTGATGACCAAAGCCGGTACTGAAATTGGCGTGGCTTCCACCAAGGCGTTTACCACTCAGTTAACCGTTCTGCTGATGCTGGTGGCGAAACTGGCGCGTCTGAAAGGTCTGGATGCCTCCGTTGAACACGACATTGTGCATGGCCTTCAGGCGCTGCCGAGCCGTATCGAGCAGATGCTGTCTCAGGACAAACGCATTGAGGCGCTGGCGGAAGATTTCTCTGACAAACATCACTCCCTGTTCCTGGGGCGTGGCGATCAGTATCCGATTGCGCTGGAAGGCGCACTGAAGCTGAAAGAGATCTCTTACATTCACGCTGAAGCTTACGCGGCAGGTGAACTGAAACATGGCCCGCTGGCGCTGATCGACGCGGATATGCCGGTTATCGTGGTGGCACCGAACAACGAACTGCTGGAAAAACTGAAATCTAACATCGAAGAAGTGCGCGCCCGTGGTGGTGTTCTGTACGTCTTTGCGGATAAAGATGCCGGTTTCGCCAGCAGCGACAACATGCACATCATCGAGATGCCGCATGTGGAAGAGGTGATTGCGCCGATCTTCTATACCGTTCCGCTGCAACTGCTGGCTTATCACGTCGCGCTGATCAAAGGCACCGACGTTGATCAGCCGCGAAATCTGGCGAAGTCTGTTACCGTAGAATAATATTATATATCACTTAGGAATAACCCCGTTAATTTATGATTACGGGGTTATTTTTATATCAAAACATAAATATTTTCTGAAAAATAAACTTTTCCACTTCTTATTAAATAAAAACTAATTACAGTGTGTCGACTTTTCAGTGTGATATAAAATTATATTAAGTAATAAAACGCTTATGTTTATTCTCTTATTCCATCAGTAATAATTAATACAATATTATTTCTCCTTGTTATTTTCATTTTTCAGTTTACTATTTCCTGGCCGGGATGGTTCGGCAATATTTGTTTTAATAATGAAACATGATTATTCATAACTTCAGGATAATGTCATAATGAATGGAAAACTTTTTAAAAGCGCATTAGTTTGCTCATCTTTGCTTTTAGGTTGGCAGGCGCACGCGGGGAACGGCAATGGTACTGTACACTTTACAGGCGAAATTATTGACAGCACCTGTGAGGTTACTGCGCCAACACAAACTCAAACCGTTGACCTTGGTAAAGTCAATAAATCCGCCTTTTCTGGTGCAGGCTCGACGGCTTCCGTACAGGCTTTCCAGATCGATCTTGAAAATTGCCCTGATACATATAAAAAAGCCACCGCTCGCTTTGATGGTACAGAAGATGGAGACGGTTACCTTAAACTGAACGCTGGTGGAGCTACAGGGGTTGCCGTTGCCATCTACAACCGTGCTGACAACACCTTGCTGAAGCTCTACAACCAGTCAGTCAGTGCAGATATCGACGCTGATGGCAAGGCGACACTGCCGTTCATGGCTCGCTATATTGCTACCTCCGCAGCCGTAACGCCTGGTGTGGCAAATGCGGATTCTGAATTTACTATCACTTACAGTAATTAACCTCTAGCTTTCCGAAATATAATCAGGCCTGGCAAGGCAGGTTTCTTTACGTCTAATGGACAGCGAAACCTCGCAGGCCTGTCACAGGATATGATATGCGCAGGCGTTTTATCGACATTTTTATTATTCTCTTTTTAGTCGTGTGTGCCTCTCCCTCCTGGGGTGGGATTATTATCGGTGGTACGCGGGTTATTTTCCCCAGCAATAAAACAGATACCACTATTTCTGTAATTAATAATGATACTTCCTTACCCTATCTGATTCAGGCATGGATTGATCCTTTTTTAGCCACAGAGAAAACGAAACCACCGTTTACCGTTATTCCTCCTGTTTCAAGGCTGGAGCCAAAACAGGAGCGCGTATTGCGCATTATTAAAACAAAAGGCGATTTACCCACCGAGCGGGAATCTGTCTTTTGGCTGAATGTTAAGAATATCCCTCCAACGCCGGACAAACAGAACAGCAAGCTGGAAATCGCGATTAAAACGCGCATTAAGTTATTCTGGCGCCCTGCCAGCATTACTGAAAAGCCTGAAACCGCCAGCCTAAAAGTCATCTGGCGCAAACAAGGCAATACCCTGGTGGTTAATAATCCTACGGCTATCCATATCAACGTTATTGATGTTGCTGTAGACGGCAAACCGCTGGATTTGGCGATGATTAAGCCCTTTGAGACGCTCAACATTCCCTTACCCGCTGGCGTCGCGAGTAAGACACTCACCTGGCATAGCATCAATGATTATGGCGCGATAAGCGACGTCATCAAATACCCCCTTTGACTCAGGCGAGATGGTTAACGTTGAAGCGCATCTATTTTATGTTATCCCTGGTGTCGCTGTGGGTCAGCGGCACGTATTCCGGGCACGCTGCTGGTGAAACCTTTAACTCACGATTGTTAGAACTTGAACATCCGGTCGACATTGATATCAGTCAGTTTAGCCGGCCTGATAATCTCCCTGAAGGGGATTATCAGGTTGATATTTATATCAACGAGCGCTTTTTTGAGCGCCGTGAAATCCATTTTTTTCGAACAAACAACGAGAGCGCACTCCAGCCCTGTTTCCGCGACTTAAAAAATACGCTGGCTACGTTTGGCATAAAAGTGGATGCCATAAAAGCACTGGCTACGATTAACACCAGCCGCTGCGAGCCCGTTCCACCGCTTACGGGAGCTACATGGGTTCTGGATGACGAAAAGCTCGCGTTACGGGTCTCTATCCCGCAGATTTATATGGATTCTTCAGCGCGTGACGCCATTCCGCCTTCACGCTGGGATCAGGGTATTAATGCCCTGATGGTGAATTATGATTTTTCAACCACCCAGACGTTGAAATCAGACTATGACAGTGACGATCTGTATTATCTGAACATGCGTAGCGGTATTAACCTTGGCAGCTGGCGACTTCGCAACTACAGCACCCTCAATGCGGTAAACAGCAACGGCAGTTATCATTCTGCGAGTACGTATTTACAACGTGATATTGCCAGCCTGCGAAGCCAGATAATGATGGGGGATACCTGGACGGCAAATGATCTATTCGATAGCAGCCAGGTGCGCGGCGTGCGCCTGTACACCGATAATGACATGCTGCCGGATAGTCTGAACGGCTTCGCACCCGTCGTCCGGGGCATTGCTAAAAGTAATGCCGTCGTCACCATTCGTCAGAATGGCTACATTATCTATCAATCTGCTGTTCCTCAGGGGCCGTTCGCCCTGACCGATCTCAACACTACCAGCAGTGGGGGCGATCTCGACGTCACGATCAAAGAAGAAGACGGTAGTGAGCAGCATTTTACGCAGCCTTATGCTTCCCTGGCGATATTGCGACGGGAAGGCCAGACGGACTTTGATATCAGCATTGGCGAACTGAACAACAGCGATCGCTATTCACCTGATTTATTGCAGGCTCAGCTTTTACGCGGCATGCAAGGGGGAATGACGCTGTATGGCGGCACACAGTTAGCTGAGAATTACACTGCCATAGCGGCTGGTATTGGTCAGGATCTCGGCGAAATCGGGGCGATATCGATGGATGTCACCCATGCGGCGTCTCGTTTTGTCGATGATACGGAGCAGGGGCAATCCTGGCGTTTTCTCTATTCCAAGACGTTCGATGTAAGTAATACCAGCCTGCGAATAGTAGGCTATCGCTATTCAACGGAAGGATTTTATACCCTGGATGAGTGGGCTTCCCGCAGGAGCGATAGCGAGACGTTCTGGCAAACGGGTAACCGCAGAAGCCGTCTGGAGGGAACGTGGACACAACCTTTTGCGCAGGGGTATGGAAATATTTACCTGACGCTGAGCCGTGAACAGTACTGGCGAACGGATAACGTTGAACGGCTGATCCAGATTGGTTACAGCAACAGCTGGAAACAGATGACGTGGAATGCGTCATGGAACTATACCGATACTGCGAATCATCACGATGGGGACTGGGAAAAGGATGGCGAAAACGAACACGTTTTCATGCTGTCACTCTCGCTTCCGCTCTCCCAGTGGTTACCGAACACCTACGCCAACTATAACGTTACTGGCAACAATAAAAACAGCGTCTCCCATCAGGTAGGCCTGAACGGAAGGCTGCTTCAGAACAACAACTTGAACTGGAACATACAGCAATCCGTTGATGAAAGTGGCGGCAGTACGGGGGGGAATGCGGGACTGGCATGGGACGCGGCTTATGGCTCCATGAAAGGTAACTATGCCTGGAGCAACGAAACCCGAAGTCTCAATTATGGCGTCAGCGGCGGCATTCTACTGCATTCAGAAGGTGTCACCTTCTCACAGGAAATGGGAGAAACCGTCGCGCTGGTGAAAGCTCCAGGAGCGGCGGGCCTGGCGGTGGAAAACAGCAGCGGTGTCGCGACGGACTGGCGCGGCTACACCGTAAAAACGCAGCTGTCACCCTATGATGAAAATCGTATCGCAATTGGCGACAGCGACTTTGCCTCTGGCAATATTGAACTGGAAAAAAGCGTCCAGAATCTGGTTCCCACCCGTGGAGCGGTAGTAAAAGCGGAATTCGTTACGCATATCGGCTACCGCATCCTTTTCAACGTTCATCTCAGCAATGGCAAACCTGCGCCTTTTGGGGCAACGGGATCGGCAACGCTGGACACCGGAAGCGTTACGGGCATTGTCGGAGAAGAGGGCGAACTCTATCTCTCAGGCCTGCCGGAAAAGGGGCAATTTACGTTGACGCTAAACGACGGCGCAACCTGTCGGGCGGAATACACGCTTCAACAACAGCCTGACGCTGGACTGGTGCAGATGCCCGTCACGTGTCGATAAAGGATTAAAATGAAACTGCAATACTGGCTTTTAGCCTTACTGACCTGCGTCTTTTATGCGCATGCAGCCCCAACCGGTTATTGTGTGCCAGACAATGGCAAATATCATAACTACCTCAATTTTACAGAGCAGTTTTCCATTACGGACAATATAGCCGGGACGACAACGCTTATTAATGTGAATAATAACAACACCTCGTTTAAAGGTACCTGCTACTGTCTGACCGGGCCGAATCAGAGTTACGATCACACCTACATAACCAGCGTCGTTAATCCGGCGCTGGTGCCTGCGGGAAGCAGGAACAATGTCGCCTATTTTAACCTGAATGAAAACGTTGATATCGGCCTGCTTGTTTACATACTTGGTGTCGGTTATACGGCCGTGCCTTTTGATCATCTGCCGAATAAAACCGGTACTCCCTATCAATGTCACAGCGGTGTAAGTTCCGCCACCACGTTTTATAGTGGCGGCTCGGGGCAGGTCTATTTGTACGTTAAAAAAGCCTTTACCGGGGTGATGACGATCCCGGCGACGCTGGTGGCGAATATCTATGCCACGATCGACCCGCGTACTGTTTCGAATGAGATTATTTCTGATGTGATTGTTCAGGGAACAGTGACGGTTCCTCAATCTTGTGAGATTGACGAGGGGCAGGCCATTGTTTTTGATTTCAATGAAATCCTGGCGTCAGAGTTTTCGTCGACGAAAGGGAAAGCGCTGACCGATCGCAAAATCACTCGTACCGTGAACATCAAATGCACCGATATGATGTTCTACGACAAGCTCGACGCAACCCTGCATGCCTCAGCCGTGGCTTCTGATAATTCGATGATTGCGACGGACAACGAAGACGTAGGAATTAAAGTCTACGATAAATATAATCGGGAAGTGAATACGAATGGCGGTGCCCTTGAAGCGGAAACGACTAAAATTCCCGACATCATGGGGGATACGCTGGGCACGCTGACATTTTCAAGCGCGCCTGCCAGCGCGACAGGAGCGAGGCCCAAACCAGGCCAGTTCAATGCAACGGCAACTCTGACGATTGAAATCGCTCATTAAAATGACAACGGCTGTTTATGACAGCCGTTGTCATATCAGCTACGCTAAAACTGATTCATTGCAAAAAAGATGACAAAAATATGACCATGCTGTGAATTAATGGCTTTATTTTTCATGTGGTTACATCCATCGCTGGCTTTGTCATAAAACTGTCATATTTCGTACATTTATCTGTCACCTGTTTGTCCTATTTTGCTCATCGTAGCCACTTAAACAATGATTTACGAAATCCTTGCAGGAGACATTATGAAAGTTATGCGTACCACTGTCGCAACTGTTGTCGCCGCGACCTTATCAATGAGCGCTTTCTCTGCCTTTGCAGCAGCAAGCCTGACTGGCGCTGGTGCAACCTTCCCTGCGCCGGTGTATGCCAAATGGGCGGATACCTACCAGAAAGAGACCGGTAACAAGGTCAACTATCAGGGTATCGGCTCCTCCGGTGGCGTAAAACAAATTACCGCGAATACCGTTGATTTCGGCGCATCCGACGCTCCGCTGTCTGATGAGAAACTGAATCAGGAAGGCCTGTTCCAGTTCCCGACCGTGATCGGCGGCGTTGTGCTGGCTGTTAACATCCCTGGCCTGAAATCAGGCGAGCTGGTGCTGGACGGCAAAACCCTGGGTGACATCTACCTGGGTAAAATCAAAAAATGGGATGACGAAGCCATCACTAAGCTGAACCCGGGCGTTAAGCTGCCTTCGCAGAATATCGCGGTGGTTCGTCGTGCTGACGGCTCTGGTACCTCTTTCGTGTTCACCAGCTACCTGGCGAAAGTGAACGAAGAGTGGAAATCTAAAGTCGGTTCCGGCTCTACCGTTAACTGGCCAACCGGTCTGGGCGGTAAAGGCAACGACGGTATCGCAGCCTTCGTACAGCGTCTGCCAGGCTCCATCGGTTACGTAGAATACGCTTACGCTAAGCAGAACAACCTGGCTTACACCAAACTGGTTTCTGCCGACGGCAAACCGGTTAGCCCGACCGAAGAGAACTTCGCCAACGCCGCGAAAGGCGCTGACTGGAGCAAATCCTTCGCGCAGGACCTGACCAACCAGAAAGGCGACGATGCATGGCCTATCACGTCTACCACCTTCATTCTGGTCCACAAAGAGCAGAAGAAGCCTGAGCAGGGTGCTGAAGTGCTGAAGTTCTTCGACTGGGCATATAAAAATGGCGGCAAACAGGCTAACGATCTGGATTACGCCAGCCTGCCAGACAGCGTGGTTGAGCAGATCCGTGCTGCATGGAAAACCAACGTGAAAGACAGCAGCGGTAAAGCGCTGTACTAACAGGATATATTTAACGAAGATGGCGGGTGGCGCTGCGCTTACCCGCCCTACGGTTTACTCTGTAGGCCCGGTAAGCGTCAGCGCCACCGGGCATATTCGTAAAAACGTCTCAAAAAGAAGAGTAATTTATGGCTGCAACCAAGCCTGCATTTAACCCTCCGGGTAAAAAAGGTGACATGATTTTCAGCGCGCTGGTGAAACTGGCTGCGCTGATTGTGCTATTGCTGCTGGGCGGCATTATCGTGTCCCTGATTTTCTCCTCCTGGCCGAGCATTCAAAAATTTGGTTTCGCCTTCCTGTGGACCAAAGAGTGGGATGCGCCGAACGATATTTACGGTGCGCTGGTGCCGATTTACGGCACGCTGGTGACCTCTTTTATCGCCCTGCTGATTGCGGTTCCGGTGAGCTTTGGTATTGCCCTGTTCCTGACGGAACTGGCGCCAGGCTGGCTGCGACGTCCGCTGGGTATCGCCATTGAACTGCTGGCGGCCATCCCAAGTATCGTTTACGGCATGTGGGGCCTGTTTATCTTCGCGCCGCTGTTTGCAACGTACTTCCAGGAGCCGGTCGGTAACGTTCTCTCTGCCATTCCGTTTGTGGGGGCGCTGTTCTCCGGCCCGGCATTCGGTATCGGCATTCTGGCGGCAGGTGTGATCCTCGCCATCATGATTATTCCGTACATTGCGGCGGTCATGCGTGATGTCTTCGAACAAACCCCGGTGATGATGAAAGAGTCTGCCTACGGCATCGGCTGCACCACCTGGGAAGTTATCTGGCGCATCGTCCTTCCGTTCACCAAAAACGGGGTGATTGGCGGCATTATGCTGGGCTTAGGCCGCGCGCTGGGTGAAACCATGGCGGTCACCTTTATCATCGGCAACACCTACCAGCTCGACAGCGCCTCGCTTTATATGCCGGGGAACAGTATTACCTCCGCGCTGGCGAACGAATTTGCCGAAGCGGAATCCGGGCTGCACGTCGCGGCGCTGATGGAACTGGGCCTGATCCTGTTTGTTATCACCTTTATTGTGCTGGCTATCTCCAAGCTGATGATTATGCGTCTGGCTAAAAACGAGGGGGCACGCTAATGGCGACTCTCGACATGCAAAACACCGCTCAGCTTGCGGAATCCCGTCGCAAAATGCAGTCAAAGCGCCGGATTAAAAACCGCATTGCGTTGACGCTTTCCATGGCGACGATGGCGTTCGGCCTGTTCTGGCTGATCTGGATCCTGATGTCCACCATCACCCGGGGTATTGATGGAATGTCCCTGGCGCTGTTCACCGAGATGACGCCGCCGCCGAACACGGCGGGTGGTGGTCTGGCAAACGCTCTGGCGGGCAGCGGCCTGTTGATCCTGTGGGCGACCGTTTTCGGTACGCCGTTGGGCATCATGGCGGGTATCTATCTGGCGGAATATGGCCGCAAGTCCTGGATCGCTGAAGTCATCCGCTTCATTAACGACATTCTGCTTTCTGCCCCGTCGATTGTCGTGGGTCTGTTTGTTTACACCATCGTGGTGGCGCAAATGGAACACTTCTCCGGCTGGGCGGGTGTGATTGCGCTGGCGCTGTTGCAGGTGCCTATCGTTATTCGTACCACTGAAAACATGCTGAAACTGGTGCCGGACAGCCTGCGTGAAGCGGCTTACGCGCTGGGTACGCCTAAATGGAAGATGATTTCGGCTATCACCCTGAAAGCGTCCGTCTCGGGGATCATGACCGGTATCCTGCTGGCTATCGCCCGTATCGCCGGTGAAACCGCACCGCTGCTGTTTACCGCCCTCTCCAATCAGTTCTGGAGCACGGACATGATGCAGCCGATCGCCAACCTGCCGGTGACGATCTTTAAATTTGCGATGAGCCCATTCGCGGAATGGCAGCAGCTGGCCTGGGCCGGGGTGCTGATCATCACCCTTTGCGTACTGTTGCTGAACATTCTGGCGCGCGTCATTTTCGCGAAGAAGAAACACGGTTAAATTTTTACGGCGCGGCACATCGCGGCGCCGAATGAGGAAATGAGTCAATGAGTATGGTTGATACTGCCCCGGGTAAGATTCAGGTTCGTGATTTGAACTTCTACTACGGCAAATTCCATGCCCTGAAGAATATCAACCTGGATATCGCAAAGAACCAGGTAACGGCATTCATCGGTCCGTCCGGCTGTGGCAAATCCACGCTGCTGCGCACCTTTAACAAAATGTATTCGCTCTATCCGGAGCAGCGCGCAGAAGGTGAAATTCTGCTGGACGGTGACAACATCCTGACCAATACCCAGGATATCGCCCTGCTGCGTGCGAAAGTGGGGATGGTGTTCCAGAAACCCACGCCGTTCCCGATGTCGATCTATGACAACATCGCCTTTGGTGTGCGTCTGTTTGAGAAGCTCTCCCGTGCGGATATGGACGAGCGCGTGCAGTGGGCATTGACCAAGGCCGCATTATGGAACGAAACCAAAGATAAACTTCACCAGAGCGGGTACTCTCTCTCCGGTGGTCAGCAGCAGCGTCTGTGCATTGCGCGCGGTATCGCCATTCGCCCGGAAGTCTTGCTGCTGGATGAGCCGTGCTCAGCCCTGGACCCGATCTCGACCGGGCGTATCGAAGAGCTGATCACCGAGCTGAAGCAGGATTACACCGTGGTGATCGTGACCCACAACATGCAGCAGGCTGCACGTTGTTCTGACCACACGGCGTTTATGTATCTGGGCGAGTTGATTGAGTTCAGCGATACGGACGCGCTGTTCACTCGTCCGGCGAAGAAACAAACCGAAGATTATATTACTGGCCGCTACGGTTGATTTGCCTTAGTGCATGTGGAGAAACCATGGACAACCTCAATCTTAATAAACACATTTCCGGCCAGTTTAACGCAGAACTGGAAAGCATTCGCACCCAGGTGATGACCATGGGCGGCATGGTCGAGCAGCAGCTTTCTGACGCGATCACGGCGATGCACAACCAGGACAGCGAGCTGGCTAAGCGCGTTATTGAAGGCGACCACAACGTCAATATGATGGAAGTCGCCATCGACGAAGCCTGCGTGCGCATCATTGCGAAGCGTCAGCCGACGGCGAGCGACCTGCGTCTGGTGATGGCGATCATCAAAACCATCGCCGAGCTGGAGCGTATCGGTGACGTGGCGGATAAAATCTGCCGTACCGCGCTGGAGAAATTCTCCCAGCAGCACCAGCCGCTGCTGGTGAGCCTGGAGTCTCTCGGTCGCCACACCGTGCAGATGCTGCACGACGTGCTGGACGCTTTCGCGCGCATGGATCTGGACGAAGCGGTCCGTATCTACCGTGAAGACAAGAAAGTTGACCAGGAATACGAAGGCATTGTGCGTCAGCTGATGACCTACATGATGGAAGATTCACGTACCATTCCAAGCGTACTGACCGCGCTGTTCTGCGCGCGCTCCATCGAGCGTATCGGTGACCGTTGCCAGAACATTTGTGAATACATTTTCTATTTCGTGAAGGGGCAGGATTTCCGACACGTGGGCGGCGACGAGCTGGACAAGCTGCTGGCGGGTAAAGATCCGAAAGAGTGATATGTGTGGCGGGTGGCGCTAACGCTTACCCGCCCTACGTTAATTCAACGCGTAATATCCCACCCGCGCGCCTTCCACAACGCTGGCAGTTGCGCCAGATCGGTAAAGGTTGTCACTTTTGGATGGTCGATCGGCTTGTTGTGCGGATCGGCGCAGAAGTAAAACACCTCCATCCCCGCATCAATCCCTGACTGCGCGCCGGCAGATGAGTCATCCACCAGAATGCAGTTCTCCACGTTGACGTTCATCGCCTTCGCCGCGTGGAACATCAGCGCCGGATCGGGCTTCCAGCGCTGGATATCGTAGCCGCTGAACAGTTTTTCCGGGAAGTGGTGCAACATCTCCAGCTTGCCGAGCGAGTGCTGCATTTTGCTGACCGGGCCGTTAGAGACTACGCAGATCGGCACCGTCATCGCATCCAGCAGCGCGTTAGCGCCGGCGATAACTTCCAGCTCGGCGTCGAAGAGGCGTGCGACCTCGGCGCGGTACACCGGTTCCAGATCCGCTTTCACCAGATCCACCCCGTGCTCTTCGTTAATGATGTCGATGATCTCGTACAGCTTCACGCCCTTAAAGCGTTTAAACACCTCTTCGAGATCGAGCGTAATACCAAATTCCTGGAACATGGCGACATACGCGCGGGAACAAATGACCTCACTGTCGACCAGCGTACCGTCACAGTCGAAAAATACCGCTTCAATTCCGGACATGCCTTTCCCTTTTAACAAGTTTAACGTTTTCGTACGGCAGTTCACCGGGACGCAATCGTTGCCGTATAAGCAAAATCAATGAAAAAAGTATCCCGTAACCGCCACTATTGTCGCATTTTGGTATAGGATAGCGACGAATTTTCCCTCCTTGTTCGGAAATTGATGATGAGTCAACAACACACTACCCAGACGTCTGGTCAGGGGCTGCTTGAGCGCGTGTTCAAACTGCGCGAGCACGGCACAACGGCACGCACCGAAGTGATCGCCGGTTTTACTACCTTCCTGACGATGGTCTATATCGTTTTCGTTAACCCGCAAATTCTGGGCGTGGCTGGCATGGACACCAGCGCCGTCTTTGTAACCACCTGTCTGATCGCGGCCCTTGGCAGCATCCTGATGGGCGTTTTCGCTAATCTGCCCGTGGCGCTGGCCCCGGCAATGGGTCTGAATGCGTTCTTTGCGTTCGTGGTGGTTCAGGCGATGGGCCTGCCGTGGCAGGTTGGGATGGGCGCTATTTTCTGGGGCGCGGTCGGCCTGCTGCTGCTGACCATCTTCCGCGTGCGCTACTGGATGATTGCGAACATTCCCGTGAGCCTGCGCGTGGGCATCACCAGCGGTATCGGTCTGTTCATCGGCATGATGGGGCTGAAAAACGCTGGCGTTATCGTGGCGAACCCGGAAACGCTGGTGAGCATTGGTAACCTGACCTCTCACAGCGTGCTGCTGGGCGTGCTGGGCTTCTTTATCATCGCGATCCTGGCATCGCGCAACATCCATGCTGCGGTGCTGGTCTCTATCATTGTGACCACACTGCTGGGCTGGATGCTGGGTGACGTGCATTACAACGGTATTGTCTCTGCGCCACCGAGCGTCTCTACCGTGATTGGCCACGTTGATCTGGCGGGCTCGCTGAACCTGGGACTGGCCGGGGTGATTTTCTCCTTCATGCTGGTCAACCTGTTTGACTCCTCCGGTACGCTGATTGGCGTGACCGACAAAGCGGGTCTGGCAGATGAAAAAGGCAAATTCCCGCGCATGAAGCAGGCGCTGTATGTGGATAGCATCTCTTCCGTTGCTGGCTCTTTCATCGGTACCTCGTCTGTTACCGCTTACATTGAATCCTCTTCCGGTGTGTCCGTGGGTGGTCGTACCGGCCTGACGGCGGTAGTTGTGGGTCTGCTATTCCTGCTGGTGATCTTCCTCTCTCCGCTGGCGGGGATGGTGCCACCATACGCGGCAGCCGGCGCGCTGATCTACGTCGGCGTGCTGATGACCTCAAGCCTGGCGCGCGTGAAGTGGGAAGATCTGACGGAAGCCGTTCCGGCATTTATTACCGCGGTGATGATGCCGTTCAGCTTCTCGATCACCGAAGGTATCGCGCTGGGCTTTATCTCTTACTGCGTGATGAAGATCGGTACCGGCCGCTTCCGCGAACTTAGCCCGTGCGTGATTATTGTGGCGCTGCTGTTTGTGCTGAAGATTGTGTTTATTGATGCACACTAAGATGCTGGTGGTGTCAGGTGGCGCTTCGCTTACCTGACCTACTGACGAGTGTAGGCCCGGTAAGCGCTAGCGCCACCGGGCTTTTTTATCAGGCCTTCACCCGCTTAATATAATCCCCAAACGCGGTCAGCTGGCCAGAGAGATGGTCACGCGTACTCTGATCCACCACTTCACCCGTCTGCGGGTCGACCTTGTTCTGAATCACGCCGCCCATAAATTCCGGCTTGTTCATCACCATCGCATCCAGGAACACCAGGATCTGACGCAGGTGATACTGGCAGCGCGCGCCGCCGATGGCGCCCATTGAGCTGGTCTGGATCAGCACAGGTTTACCAGACAGCGGCTGCTCCGGTAAACGGGACAGCCAGTCAATGGCGTTCTTCAGACCACCCGGCACCGAGTAGTTATATTCAGGCGTCACAATCACCACGCCGTCAGCCTGACGGATTTGCTCGGCTATCGCTTCCACACTCTGCGGGAACCCTTCTTCCTGCTGAACGTCAGCATCATAAAGCGGGATGTCGCCAATGGACGGCAGGGCACTGATCTCCATTCCCGCAGGCGCCAGCTGCGGCAGCGTACGGGCAACCATCCCGTTAAAAGAACCTTTGCGCAGGCTTCCCAGTAACGTAACAACTTTCAACGTATCAGACATGATTACTCCTGTTTCATCATGATGATCCTGGACGGATCAGCTATGGGTGTATGCTTTTTCTGCCGGTAAACTGGTTAATCGCATCAGGCGCGCGGCGGGCTCGTTGGCGCGCTCAGGTACATCCGGAAGACTACGCCAACCGCGAGTGCTGTCAAACTCCCAGATTTTCAGCCGTTCGATGGCGGGGGTCACCGCAACGGACCAGATCAGTACGTCCTCAGCGTCGCAGAGCGCCTCTACCAGCGAGGCTTTTGTCGCGCGCAGGCGTCCGGAGCCGGGGAGCAGCTGCAACAGGCTGGCGTCGTCTGACGCCGCGCCGCTCAGTTTGCGGATGCTCTGGCGAAGGGTAATGAGCTGCGCTCTGGCTTCAACGGGGTCGTTCTGGTTACGTATCCACAGCTTTTCATTGCTGGAGAGCGGGTATTCATCGAGCGCGTTAGCACCATGGAAGCTGCGCGTGACGCGTTGTAGCTCCATATCCAGGCCGCAATCACCTTCCGTCGTCAGCGCGACGCCAACAATGTTGCCGGTGTACGCAATGGAAAAATGGGGGAGTGCCGGGTCCGCAAAAACCGGGCGACCTTCTGGCTGGGTGAGTATGTCCGGTAATTCGCTGGTGCCGTAGAGCATAAAAAGCAGTTCTGCGAGGAGCGCTCGGGAAGCTAAAAACCGCGTCCTGCGGTGTTCAGGTAGTTTGAGCGCCTCACTGTGACAGGCTGAAGAAAGTCTGGCCGATACGAGATGCCCTTCCGTTAATGTTCCTCGTGCAAAGTGCGTAGCCATTTTTCGCTCCTTGATAATGGTCGTAGTCGGTTAAACGGTTACATGATTATCGCTTAACTCAGCTTCTGTTTTAATCAGTAAATGGAAATAAGAGAAGCCTGAGCACCGAACTTTACATTATCTTAGGCAAAAACCTGACCTGGTGCGGTATACAGCGCTTTGATCGTCTCGCGCAGCCAGAGGATTTTCGGATTATGGCTGTTCCGTTTATGCCAGATCAGCGTGAAGGGGACGGTGAGCTTTTCTGCCTGCGCCTCATCGATGGGAATGGGCAGACAGACCAGATTACGCTGGTGGAGTTGATTGTAGTGATGGCAGTAGTGCGGCGCAGTGGCAATGTAGTTGTGATCCGGCTGAGCCGCCATAAACATCGACTGTTCAAAACCGGGCAAACTCATGGCGATGTTACGCTCCCGACCCATCTCTCTTAGCACCTCGTCGAGCGCCCAGGTGTCGCTGCGTTCCCAGAAGATGCTGATATGCGGGTAGCGCAGAAACGTCTCCAGATCCCACGCTTCCTGGAGCGCGGGATGATCCTCGCGCAAATACACGCACGGACGGTCACTGAACAGGATTTCGTAGTCGATAAACCACGGCATCAGCTTTAGCAGTTCGCGCGAGCGAGGGTGCGTTTCACGCCCGGTGAAGCCCAGATCCACTTCTCCGCGCGTAATGGCGTCCAGCGAATCGTAATCCCATTGGCGCAGCTTCACCGTCGCCTGTGGGTAGCGTTCATTCACCTGCTCCAGCAGGGTATTAAAGCGGATCAGCATCAGCGGTGTTTCGGCGGCGAGCACAAACTTAAGCCCGCCAGGAGAGCTATGGTGGAATTTATCGAGGATCTGGTTGCCAATCTGCATCCAGTCGGCCAAATCCTGTTCCAGACTCACCGTCAGCGGCGTGGGCAATAGCCCTAAAGGCGTTTTCACAAACAGCGGATCGTCGAACCAGTCGCGCAACTTCGCCAGCGATTTACTCACCGCGGACGGCGTCACGTTCATCCGCTTCGCGGCTTTGGTGACGCTGCGCTCCTGCAACAAAAGTTGCAGGCAAAGTAAAAGATTAAGATCGAGACTGCTGATGGGCTTCTTCATAGTGCGCCGCGGGCTGGATGACCATAAGTAAGGTAATGCAGAGTATGCTACAGCCAATCAGAACCCCGATCAGCATATTCAGCGCGTTAAGGCCGATCACCGCCGCCAGCCAAATCCACAGTGACGAACCGCAGACCTGCGCAATGCCCAGCACCGAGCTTGCCACGCCTGCCCGCAATGAAAACGGGCCAAGTGCCTGACTCATTGCCACACCAAAGCCGACGGAGAATCCGGCGCAGATCAGAGTAATGCCCACCAGCATTACAGCGTGTGAGGTGGCGGTCGCCAGGATCACGCCTGCGGCGAGGAACAGCGTCTGTGAGGTGAGCATCAGCGTGCGCTGGCGGAAGATGTTGAGCGCAAAGGGCGTGGAGAATGAAACCGCCATGCTCACCATCGCGGTTAGCGCCATCACCGTCGAATACTCACCGCGATCGAAGCCCATCGTCTCCATCAGTAACACCGGGGAAACGTTTACATAGGTGAGGATCACCGCCACGCTAAGCGTGGTGATTGCCAGCCGACTCAGGAAAAAGCGATTCATCAGCTTTTCAGCCGGATGGAGGGTTGCGGTGTGATATGGCTGTTGCGAACCGGGATGGGTCTCTTTCAGCACCGTCACGGACAGGATAAAGACGATGGCGCCCATTGCGGCCATGGTCCAGAAAAGGCTCTGCCACGGAAATTTAAGCATAATCAGGTAGCCTACAACCGGTGCCAGCACCGGGATGATGCAGGTAATGCCGTTCAGCATCGACAGCACTTTAGCGCGGCGCTGGGCGCTTAAGGTATCGCGAAGAATAGCAAACGCCACCACGTAACAGCCACCCGCGCCAATGCCCTGGATAAAACGGCCTGACAGGAACATTGTGCTTTCCTGAGCTACTGAAGACAGTACTGATGCCAGCGCAAAGATAACTGCACCCGTAATGGCGACGGGCTGACGGCCTGCTTTATCCGCGATTTTCCCGGCAAATACCATCGACGACGCCATTCCCGCGAGGTAGGCCGAAAACGCGATGTGCAGTTGCGCCTCGCTGGCGCCCAGATCGCGGGCAATATGCGGTAGCCCCACCAGATACATATCAATGCCGGACGGATACAGCAGAACCAGCGCAAAACTACAGAACAGAAAACGAGCCATAAATCCCCCATAGATGCAGGCAAGCAGGATAGGGGGCGTGGAGGGATTAAGCGAGTTGCCATTTGGACAATGGTGATTTCCCTGGAGGAAATCACCCTGTATTAACGGGAATTACTTACCAATGCAGAAGCTCGAGAAAATCCGACCCAGCAGATCGTCCGACGTAAACTCCCCGGTGATCTCACTCAGGTTCTGCTGCGCCAGACGCAGCTCTTCCGCCAGCAGTTCACCGGCCCACGCGCCGATCAGCTGGGCTTTACCCTGCTCAAGGTGGCGAGCCGCCTCTTCCAGCGCCTGCAAGTGACGACGACGTGCCAGGAAGCCGCCCTCCATACTGGTGTCGAAGCCCATGCTCTGTTTGAGATGGCTACGCAGGGCTTCCACGCCTTCACCGGTACGGGCCGACAGGCGAATAAGTGAGTGACCATTCACATCGCTGATGCCCAGCGTTTCGCCGGTAACGTCGGCCTTGTTGCGCACCACGGTGATCGGCAGTTTAGCCGGGAGACGGGCGATAAAGTCTGGCCAGATTTCAGCCGGGTCAACGGCGTCGGTTGTCGTGCCGTCCACCATAAACAGCACGCGGTCGGCCTGCTCGATCTCCTGCCAGGCGCGTTCGATACCGATACGCTCGACTTCATCGCTCGCATCGCGCAGGCCAGCGGTGTCGATGATGTGCAGCGGCATGCCGTCGATATGGATATGCTCGCGCAGGACATCGCGGGTGGTGCCGGCTATGTCGGTCACGATCGCCGCTTCACGGCCCGCCAGGGCGTTCAGCAGGCTCGATTTTCCGGCATTGGGGCGACCAGCAATCACCACCTTCATTCCTTCACGTAGCAGGCTGCCCTGGCGCGCTTCGGCGCGAACGGCATCGAGATCGTTCATCACCTGGTTGAGCTGAGCTTCAATTTTACCGTCTGATAGGAAGTCGATCTCCTCGTCCGGGAAGTCTATAGCCGCTTCGACATAGATTCGCAGGTGAGTAAGTGCTTCCACAAGGTGATTCACGCGTGCGGAAAATGCCCCCTGCAACGAGTTCAGCGCGGAGCGGGCTGCCTGTTCGGAACTGGCGTCGATCAGGTCGGCAATCGCCTCGGCCTGCGCCAGGTCGAGCTTATCGTTGAGGAAAGCACGCTCGGAGAACTCACCCGGCTTTGCAATGCGCAGGCCAGGCAGGGTCAGAATACGTTTTAACAGCAGGTCGAGGATCACCGGGCCGCCGTGACCCTGAAGCTCCAGCACATCTTCGCCGGTAAAGGAGTTTGGGCCGGGGAACCACAGCGCGATGCCCTGGTCCAGCGGTGTGCCGTCGGCATCCTTAAACGGCAGATAATCAGCGTAGCGCGGCTTTGGCAGTTTACCCAGCACCGCTTCGGCCACCTCACGCGCCTTCAGGCCGGAGATGCGCAGAATGCCTACACCACCGCGTCCCGGTGGGGTTGCCTGGGCGACGATAGTGTCGTTATGGCTCATGGTTGCTCTCGTTCAATACAAATAAAAAAGGCGGTCAATCGACCGCCCTTATTTTAGCGTTAAGTTACCGAATCAGGACTTTTTCTTTTCGCGGCTATGCAGGCCACGTTTTTCCAGACCACGGTAAATCAGCTGCTGCTGGATGATGGTCACCAGGTTGCTGACGATATAGTACAGCACCAGACCTGACGGGAACCACAGGAAGAACACGGTGAAGATGACCGGCATAAAGGTCATGATCTTCTGCTGCATCGGGTCGGTCACGGTGGTCGGAGACATCTTCTGAATGAAGAACATCGTCACGCCCATCAGGATCGGCAGGATGTAGTACGGGTCCTGTGCGGACAGGTCATGGATCCACAGAGCGAACGGCGCGTGGCGCAGCTCAACGGAACCCATCAGCATGTAGTACAGCGCAAGGAAGATTGGCATCTGAATCAGCAGCGGGAAGCAGCCACCCAGCGGGTTCACTTTCTCTGCTTTATACAGGGCCATCATCTCCTGGCTCTGACGCTGTTTGTCATCGCCCAGACGCTCACGCATAGCCTGAATCTTCGGCTGTAGCATACGCATCTTCGCCATGGAGGTGTACTGCGCTTTAGTCAGCGGGTACATGATGCCACGAACGATAAAGGTGATAACGATGATGGAGAAGCCCCAGTTACCCAGGAAGCTGTGGATGAACTTCAGCAGCTTAAACAGCGGCTGAGAGATGAACCACAACCAACCGTAATCGACGGTCAGATCCAGGTGCGGCGCAACGGCAGCCATTTTGTCCTGGATTTCCGGGCCGACCCACAGGGTGCTTGCCAGTTTCCCGGTTTGACCCGGCTGCACCAGAACCGGCTGAGATTTGTAGCCGATGGCTGCAATACCGTTGCCGAGGTTCGCGGTGTAGAAGTTGTTCGTACCGTCGTTATTCGGTACCCACGCCGTCGCGAAATACTGTTGCAGCATTGCGACCCAACCGCCTTTAGAGCTGACGTTCAGGTTTTCGTTATCGGCAATGGTGTCGAATTTGTATTTCTCGTACTTGGTATCTGGCGTGGAGTAAGCCGCGCCACGGAAGGTATGCAGCGCAAAGTTGCTGCTTCCGGTGTCACGGTGAGACGGCAGATTGATGGACTGCTTCAGCTGACCAAAGGTAGAGATTTCCAGCGGTTTCGCACCGGCGTTCTGTACGCTGTAGCCCACGTTCACCGCATACTCACCGCGTTTCAGGGTGAAGGTTTTGGTGAAGGTGTTGCCTGCCGCGTCGGTGTAGGTCATCGGGATAACCAGTTCGTTCTGACCATCAGCCAGCACAAACGTGTCATTCTCGACGTTATACAGTGGACGCGCACCGTTAGCCGGGTTATCCGGGCCATCACGACCGGTCAGGCCGCTCTGCGCCTGGTAGATAAATTCAGGCGTGGTTTCCAGTAACTGGAACGGTTCGGTAGACTTCAGCTCTTTCGGGTAGGTCAACAGCAGCGCCTGCTCAACATCACCACCACGGGTGTTGATAGTCAGCTCAAGCACATCGGTCTTAACCGTAATCTGTTTCCCCTGGCCACTGGCCGGTACGCCCTGGTCGGCGGCGCTACCCGCTGCGGTGGTCGTGGTCTGCGTGGTCTGCTGCTGGGGTTGAGGATTTTTATCCTGCTCCCATGCCTGCCAGATCATGAAAGACACGAACAACAAAGCGATGATAAGAAGATTGCGTTGCGAATCCATCGTTAGTGTTCTCTGGTATCAAAAGGTCCTGGAGGGACGGGGTCGTCTCCACCTGGGTGTAAAGGGTGGCATTTTAATACGCGTTTCACCGTCAACCAACTGCCTTTTATCACTCCAAACCTGCGCAATGCCTCAATTCCGTAGCTTGAGCATGTTGGCGTGAAACGGCAGTGTGGCCCGAGTAGCGGACTAATCAGGCGTTGATAGACCCGAATGAGGGCTATCAGGACCCGCGAGCCAGGCGACAGTGGCGGCGCCATAATTTTTCCAACGCTTCCGAGAGAGCACGGTTATCGAGGTCGGCAACCCCTTTTTTAGCCACCACCACGAAATCCATTGAAGGCAGTTCGTGCTGACGTAAACGGAAGCTTTCACGCGTCAGACGTTTAATCCGGTTGCGTTCATGCGCACGCTTAACGTTTTTCTTGGCGACTGTGAGACCGATGCGGGGATGCCCCAGCGAATTTTGGCGGCCGAGGATGGTGATTTGCGGCGTGCCAGCCCGTAATGGCTGCTGGAAGACGAAAGTGAAATGAGTGGGAGTTAACAAACGTAACTCCCTGGGAAATGCGAGCTTAACCACTCAGGGGTTAGCTTTATTACTTGGAAACGGTCAGACGAGCGCGGCCTTTAGCACGACGACGTGCCAGAACCTGACGACCATTTTTAGTAGCCATACGAGCACGGAAGCCGTGAGAACGGTTGCGCTTCAGTACAGACGGTTGAAAAGTGCGTTTCATGGCGATTTCTACCTAAACTTGAAAAAATTCATGACTTTTGCGGATGCCCGACCGAGTTTCGAATGACGGACGCCGAAGCCGTGGGTGATTAAAGAGGCCGGATTGTAATAATTGTACACTCCGGAGTCAATTCTCTTTCCTTAAATCCCTGTGTATTTCCGCACGTTTTCGCGTGGAAAATGAGCAGCGGACGACGCAGGAAGATGAGCATCACGCGCCGGGTCGAGGATTATACGGGCTCAACGATAAAGCGCAAGGATCGTCCCGGATCTTCGTTAGATCATTTAAGCCAAAAATTGTCTGTGCTCATTAAATTTTCCAATATGCGGCCTAAATCGCGAGGCACTCGCGTCAGGATCGTTTACACTTACCCGATTCCGGATCTTCCTGTGGATAAATCGGGAAGAATCTGTGAGAAACAGAAGATCTCTGGCTCAGTTTAGGCTATGATCCGCGGTCCCGATCGGGATCCAGCGATCCTGGTCGGGCATAGACACAACATCGTTCAGGTTGTATCAACGATAGCGTGTATAACCGCAGATAGCGGTTCGCACATCACCCTGATGGGGTCATGTCGATGTGCGCCAACAATCATGAATATTCAATAGTTTTCTTTTATTGTTCGAGTGGAGTCCGCC